>CAWJQF010000001.1:0-47997 GCA_963844915.1 uncultured Acidimicrobiia bacterium
GCGACCATGCTGGCCGACTCCGCTCGCGGCCGCCGTCGGGGTTGGCGACGACCTGGAACGGCACAGTCGATGCCCTGGTCGCGATGGGTGTCGACGCCGTCGCCATCGACACCACGCACGGCCACTCCGCCGGGGTGATCAAGGCGATCGAGCGGATCAAGGGCGGGTGGCCCGAGCTGCCAGTGGTCGCCGGCAATGTGGTCACCGAGGACGGCGTCGACGCGCTCGCCGCGGCCGGTGCCGACGCGATCAAGGTCGGCGTCGGTGCCGGCTCGATCTGCACGACTCGCGTGATCAGCGGTGCCGGTATGCCGCAGCTGTGGGCGATCTGGCTCGCGACGCGGCGTGCCCGCCGCCTCGGTCTGCCGGTCATCGCCGATGGCGGCATCACGTATTCCGGAGACATCGTCAAGGCGATCGCTGCCGGTGCGGAAACCGTGATGCTCGGATCGCTGCTGGCCGGTACGGAGGAGAGCCCGGGGGAGCTCGAACTGCTCGAGGGTCGCCGCTACAAGAGCTTATCGCGGCATGGGCTCGATGGGGGCGATGCAGGGCGTCGGCGGAGATCGCTACGCCGACCGCGCAGTCGTCCGGTGTCGACAGCACGTCGCGCAAGCTCGTGCCCGAGGGCATCGAGGGCCGGGTCCCCTACGCCGGAAACGTCGGCGACGTCATCTACCAGCTCGTCGGCGGCTTGCGCAGCGGCATGGGCTACGCCGGCGCGGCGACGCTCGAGTCACTGCGCACGGGATCCCGCTTCATGCAGGTCATTGCCGCCGGGCACGAGGAGAGCCATCCTCACGACGTGCAGATCACGAACGAGGCGCCGAACTACCAGCGCGGCTCGAGTGTTTGCGGCAACCGAGGTTGCGAGCGATCTCGAGGATCCGGTTTGGCCGAGAGCGGATGGGCTAGATCGACCGCTCGGGATGGTGAACACTGCGGATGGCGTCAAACACTCGGATGCCTACGGCGGGGACCTCGTAGGTGCACGAAGATCCTCCGGCCATCATGTGCGTGACCCGCTCGATGTCCACCTCCGGCCGCGCGGCCCGCAGGAACTCGATCTCGGTCGAGCACGACGTCGGGGGTTCACGGGCGACGGCGAAGATCGCACAGTTGCGCTCGATGATTCGAGCGACACCTTCGGCGTCCCGCTCGACGGATGCCATGTAGCCATCCTCGTCGAGGATGCGGGTGCGCTCGTCGACCTTGGCGTCGAAATCGTGCAGCCGGTCCAGTCGCGCCCGGGCATTGCGACGCGCTGGTCGCGCCGGCGCTCGAACGCGATGACCACGGCGTCGGCCGGGAGATAGCCGAGCAGCTCGTTCGTCGGCTCGCCATAGGCCCGCGGGAAAAGCGTCTCTGCCGCCGGCGCGATGCAGTACACCCGCTCGCTCCGCCCCTGCTGTCCCACCGCTCGTGTCGCATCGCCGACCTCGAGCAACCCGGCCTCGACCAGGCCGTTGAGGTGCTGGCGAGCCCGCTGATGGTCATGTCGAGGCGGCTCGCCACGTCGGCGACCGTCGCCTCGCCGCGACGACGCACGGCGTACAGCACGCTGCGTTGCGCCGCCGACACCGGCGGCGGCACACGGACAGCAGGGACGTCGGTGCTCATCGGTGGGTACTCATCGTTCAGGAAGGATCAGGTGGACATCGCCGAACTCGTGCCAGTGATAGCCGGTGGCGAGCGCCTCGGCGTAGGCGTTGCGCAACGCCTGCCGACCGGCGACCGCCTCGAGCAGTCGCAGGTGGCTGGCCTCCGGCTCGTGCCACCCGGTGAGCAACCCGTCGACGACCCGCACGCCGCGCTCGGGCGTGATGACGAGCTCCGTCCAGCCGGAGCCTGGATGCACTGTCCCGGACTCGTCGGCGACGGTCTCGAGCGCTCGCACGACGGTCGTACCGACCACGACGACGACACCTCCGCTGGCCCGCGTCATGTTGACGAGGCGGGCCGTGGCGGCCGGCACGTGATAGCGCTCCGGGTAGGGCGTCTCGTGCGCCTCGAGCGAGGCGACGCCGGTGTGCAGCACGATCGGCGCCACGACGATCCCATGCGCCACGAGGTCGGTGACGACCTCGGCCGTCAGCGCCCGCCCGGCGGACGGCATCTCCGCGGAGCCCGGCTCGAGGGCGAAGGAGTTGATGTAGGCGTCGATCGGCCACGACTCGGGCACGTACCGGTAGCGGATCGGCCGGCCGTACCGGTTGAGATGCTCGAGCAGCGGCAGCTCCAGCTCGAGGGTCGCGACGAACAGCCGGATCGACCCGGGCATCCGCCCGAGCAGGTGGATGTGGCCGCCGCCGGCCAAGGCCAACGAGTGTCCGCTGAAGTCCTGCGGATCGGGCCAGGTCGTACCGTCGTGCCCCGGGTGACGGACCTCGACGAGGTGGAGGCCCGTCGGTAGCTCCGTGGAGACGTGCACGACGACGGCCTGCCCGTCGTCGGTCGTGGCGTCGAGAGCGGCCGGCACCGTCGCCGAGGTGTTGACGACGACCAGGTCACCCGGGCGCAGCCACGTCGCCAGATCCCGGGCGGTCGTGTGGCGCGGCTCCTGGTTGCCGATCGAGACCAGCATGCGAACCGCATCGCGCCGGCCGAGGCGGACCTCCGGCGGCTCCGAGGCCTCGAGCTCGGGGGGCAGCTCGAAGCGTTCGAGGAGCGCGGTCATGAGGCTTCCTCATGACCGGTCGGCTGCGCGAGCGCCAGCGAGCCAGACGACGATGGGGTTTGGGGGCGCAGCCCCCATGGCAAGGCGGTCATGAGGCTTCCTCCGCCGGCACGACGCGATGGCGACCGCTGCGCTGGTCACCTTCGATCAACTTCAGCAGGCCAGGGACGGCCGCCTCGGGCAGCGGACGGTCCGAGATGTCCTCGCCGGGGAAGGCGTCCTGGTGCATCTGGGTCCGCATGTCGCCCGGATCGACGGTCAGCACCCTGAGGTTCGGCTGTTCGACGGCGAGGACCCGCCCGATGTGATCGAGCGCCGCCTTCGTCGCGCCGTATCCACCCCAACCCTCGTAGGCCTCGACTGACGCGTCCGACGTGATGTTGACGACCACGCCACCGCGGGCGAGCACGCTCGGCAACGCCGCCTGGATCAGACCGAGCGGCGCCACGACGTTGACGACGAACAGGTCGGCCAAGTCGTCGAGCGGGTAGTCGGCGAGCGCCGGCAATGGTGACGGGCCGAGGCCACCGGCGTTGTTGACGAGCAGGTCGATCCCGCCTCCGACTTCGAGGGCGGTGTCGACGAGGCGGCGACGGTGCTGCGGGTCCGTGACATCGCCGGGTACAGCGACGACACGTTCGAGCGAACCGACGGCCTCGTCCAATGCAGCGGGATCACGCCCATCGGTGACGACGTGCCATCCCTGATCGGCGAGGGTTCGAACGAGAGCTCGTCCGAGGCCTCGTGATCCTCCGGTGACGATGGCGGTGCGGTGGCTGTGCTCCACGGCGGCTCCTCTCGTTGCGGTGAGTGTACCACTAGAAACAGCAATAACTGTTTCTGAATTCCGCCCGTGACGGCTGCCGTGGCTCAGGTCACCGCGCCGAGGTCGGCGCGTCTTGGCCGCGCTCTCGAGGTCCGCTGTCGTGAACGGCCCGATGGCGTGCTCCTCGGCGACGTAGCGGTACAGCGCGACGCCGAACACACCCCTCGTCGCACCGGCGAAGACCGCCGACGCGATGCCGATGACGAAGGCGAGGACGAGCAGCACCGCGCCGAACACGTCGGCCGCAGCATTGCCAGCGGCCAGCAGGAAGACACCGCCGACGCCGATGAGGATCGCCACCAGCAACACGAGCCCGGCGATCCCACCGATCGCCACGTTGCCGGTGACCTGCTGCCCCCAGCGTTGGCGGAACAGGTGCGCCGAGCGCTTGATCGCGGCGATCGGACCGATGCCCTCGAAGGCGAGCACCGGCACGACCATGAACGTCACGAGGCCCCAGATCGCACCGCCGATGCCGGCGATCAGGCCACCCGCCGCGCCAGCGCGGTCACGGACCAGCGCGAGGAGTGCCGAGACGACGACCGACACGAGGGCCCATCCAGCGATCTGGACGATCCGGCTGCGGGCCACCGCTCTCGCCGCTCGAGTGTCCGGCTCGGCGCCGCGGAGCGCCTGGTCGGCGGCGGCGGCCAGTGCGACGTTGAAGTAGATGATGAAGAACGACGCCAGGTAGGCACCGATGCCAACGAGGATGATGCCGACGACGCTCTGCACCGTCGTCGGATCGTCGCGGGACATCAAGTAGGCGCCCGGAGCGCCGAAGAGCAGACCGAAGACAAGCGCCAGCAGGCCGCCGATGATCGGGAGGTGCACGAGCTTCGGGTTCGAACGGATGACGCCCCACGCCTTCTTCGTCAACTCCCACCCGCGGCGGATGCGTTCCATCATGTGGGAAAGGGTACTGAGAGGCGATGCGCCGATTCGGGCATCAGGACCGCAGCTTGTCCGCCGGCCAGCCGGCTCCTTGCGGGTCGAACCAGGCCAGCGGCCGGCGCCTCGGGCGGCCGGTGAAGAGCGCCGCCACCGTCCGGGCGATGATCGCCGCATCCGTGCGCAACCCGATGCGCTGCACGTACTCCTCGTCGAGCGCGACCTGCCGGTGCTTGTCGAGGTAGCCGTGCTCCAGCAGCTCGAGCTGGGCGAAGCACGTGAACCCCGGACGAACGGTCTCCCGCCGCCCGGGCGCTATCTCGGCGACGTGGGCCGGCGACAGCGGTCGTGGTCCCACGAGCGACATGTCACCGGTGAGCACATGGACGAGCTGCGGCAACTCGTCGAGATGGAGACGACGCAGGGCCGACCCGAGCAACGTGATGCGGTCTCGCTCAGCGTACCGCGTCCGGATCCGGGCTCCCCGCCGGTCGGGCGCATCGTCCGCAGCTTGATCAGCGTGAACTGCTCTCCCCACCGTCCGACCCGGCGCTGCCGGAACAGCACCGGCGGCCCGTCGATGACGACGGAGGCGGCGCAGGCGACGGCCAGCACGGGGGTGACGAGCGGCAGCAGCGCGACGGCGACGAACAGGTCAACGAACCGCTTGGCCGGCGGGTACCAGCCGGTCGACGGCGGCATCGAACTCCTCTCCGCGGGCGTACTTGTCGACGAACAGCGTCCCCGTCCCGCATCCGGGCGAGAACACGACGGCGACGTCCGGAATGGCCATCGCCAGCTCGACGGCGTGGCGGACGCTGTCGGCCCGACAGAAGTCCCTGCACCCGGCAGCGACGAGTGCCGCCTCGATCGGCGCGGCCATCGGCCCGGTGGTGACGACGCCGGCGGTCATGCGGTTCGCCGCCAGCGCGCGAGCCAGGTCGTCGAACTCTCCCGGGCGGTACCGCTGCCGATCGCCTCCGCAGATCAGGACGAACGGTTCGCTGAGCGTGGCGACCAGCTCCGCCGTCCCAGCTGGGACGCATGCCGCAGCGTCGTTGATGAGGGTGCGGCCGTCTCGCTGCTCCGCGCTTGTCGATAGCGCGGTCGCGTGGCCGCCAGCTCCATGGAACGTCGTCGGACGTCGTCCGCAGTGGCGCCGCTGAGCAGCGCCGCCGCAGCCGCCGCCAGTGCATTGACGTGGTTGAGCGGATCGAGCTCCGCGATGCCTGGCAGTTCGCATCCGCTGCCGATTGGGCCGGAGACGAGATCGCCCGACAACGACCACGCTCCAGCCGCCCCGTACGACGAACCCTTGGCCGTCGAGCGCGCCGGCGTCGGCGAAGCGCTGCGGGATCGAGGCGTGGTAGAGCAGTCGCCTGCAGCGCTCGGCCATCGAGTACTTCGTGGCGCGGTACTGCTCGAAGGAGCCGTGGTCCGGCTCGTGGTTGAGCGAGATGCCGGTGACCACGCCGACGTCGACGACGCGGCGGAACCCATTGGCGAGGTGGCGGTTCGACGTCTCGAAGACCAGGCACTCTTCAGCCGCCGCGCGGGCGAGGGCATCGAGATCGAACGTGAACTCCCGGTCGTTGCCGCACAGGTGCCCGTCGGTGAGCGTGGCGGCGAATCGGCTGGTGGTCGTCTTCCCGTACGTCCCGGTGACGGCGATGATCCGGCCGGCGAACAGGTCGAAGCAGGCGTCGGTGTAGAGCACGAAGCGGTCGTGCAATGGCGCCAGCCGGTCGCGGTGGGCGTGCAGGAACCACGACACCGGAACGACGATCGCCGTTGCCTCCTCGATCCCTTCGAGGTAGCGCGGACCTGCCCGCAGGTCGAGACACGTGCGCATCGCCTGCCGCGAGCGCTCGACCTGCTCGAACGGCTGGAAGCGATGCGCCGCGTCGAATGCCCGGTCGACGTCGTCGGCAACGTCGTGGAGCACGATGTCCCGGTTGCCGTGCTCCACGAGGTAGCGCACCATCGTGGCGGTCTCCAGGCCGGCGACTCCCACGGCGTGCACGCCGCTGGCCGGGAGCTGATCGATGCGCATCGACGGGTCAGGCGTCGGCGGTGAGCCCGGCCAGCCAGCCTTCGTCGAGCGGGCAGGTGAGGATGCGGCGCACGTCCTTGCGACGGGCACCAACGACGAGGCCGGCGCGCTCCATGAACTCGTCGAACCGCTCGACGAAGCGCAGCACGGGTGCCGGCACGAGGCCGAGGTCGATGAGCTTGGCGTGCAGTGGGTAGCGCCGTGCCAGCTCTTCGCGGAACCCGTCCGGCTCGGCGCCCTCGATGACGACGCTCAGATCGTTGCAGGGGCTGAACACGTACCAGCGGGCGCCGGGCAGCGCGCCACCGATGAGATCGGCGAGCTCGTACACCGAGAACAGCTCGCCGTAGTTGACGACGTCGTCGCACCGCCCGACGACGCGCTGGAAGCTGAACCGCTCCGATGTCCCACAGACGGTGCGTCGCAGACCGGCGAGGACGTCGTAGGTGAGGAAGCGCACGATCGGCACGCTGGTCCGCTTCAGTGAGCTGATGGCGAGAACGTCGTGCCCGGCACCGGGCGGACGGACGTCAGGCGGCAGCCGCGCCGGCAGCACCGCTTCGGGATAGAGCCCGTCGAGGAAGTGGTAGTCGCTGCAGCGCGGGCAGCTGAACGCCAGCGTGCCGACCTCGGTCGAGCCGTAGGTATCCATCACGGCATCGGCGGCGAGCCCGAAGAACCGTTGGAACCTGGCGCGGATCGCCGGGTACAGCACCTCGCCGTTGGTGATGACGCGCCGCACCGACGTCGGGCGCTGCCCGGTGCGCTCCATGGCGTCGACGATGCCGATGAGGATCGACGGCGAGCAGTACAGGACGTCCGGCTCGAACGACAGCACCGCTGCGCACTGCTCGGTGACGTCGGAGAGCCCGGCGTCGTGGACGTCGAGGCCGAGGTGTTCGAACACGAGATGGGCTGACCCGGCGTTGTGGCCGACGGCCAGCGAGATGAAGCCGCGGCGGCAGCCTCCTAGCCATGGACCGAACAGCTCCTGCTTCTGCCCGACGTACCAGGCATCTTCCGATGGCAGCCACGGGATGCGCTTCGGCTCGCCGGACGTCCCACTCGACGAGAAGTAGCGGGCCTCGTCGACCGGCCGTCCGAACCAGGGTCGGGACGTCTCGTGGTCGAGCACCGGCAACGCATCGAAGGCAGTCGCGGCACCCACGAGCTCCGGGAACCAGCGGCGGGCGTGGCCGTAGACCAGCGCCTTCTCATGTGGTGTGAGGGAGTCGGTCTGGGCCCGCCGCTCGTCCACGGCGCTCGTCATCACGCGCACCGTAATGGCTACGCGAGCTGTCCTCACACGGCTCGGCTCGCAAGCAAGTTGCTCGCCTCACCCACCGAGCTCGCCGTCGCCGTCACGGGCGTCTCACGACTTGCCCGACGTCACCTCGAAGCGACGGCTCGCCGCGGAACGCGCTACGCGAGCTTTTCTACGAAGGCCTCCAGCTGGCGGAGGTTGCGGCACTCGAAGACGCCATCGGTGTGCGTCGCGTAGTCGCCGACGATCGAGTCGCCCGTGTTCCAGTACGAGCGCGGCTCGGGGTTCAGCCAGTACACATGGCGCGCCTTGTGGCGCATCTCCTTGACGACCCATGACTGGCTGGCGTGGTAGTTGTTCCGGGCGTCGCCGAGCAGCAGGACCGTCGTCTTCGGCCCGACGTCTTTGCCCCAGCGGTCCCAGAACACCTCGAAGGCATGTCCGTAGTCGGAGTGCCCGTCGACCCACACGACGTCGGCTTCGGTGTTGACGCGATGGATCGCCTCGCCGATGTCCTCGGTCGCCTTGAAGTAGTCGGTGACCTCGTCGATGCCGTCGATGAAGACGAACGACCGCACCTTCGAGAACTGGTTCTGGATGGCGTACACCAGCATCAGCGTGAAGCGGGCGAACGCCGCCACCGAACCTGAGATGTCGGCGACCACCATCAACTCCGGCTTGGCCGGGCGCGGGTACTTGAACTTCGGCTCGGCCGGCACACCGCCGTACGACAGCGAATGGCGAACGGTGTTGCGGAAGTCGAGCGGACCCTTGCGGCCGTGGCGACGCTTGCGGGTGAGCCGCGCCGCCAGCTTCCGGGTCAGCGGGTACAGCGCCTTGCGCAGGGACTGCATCTCGTCGCGCGAGGCGTGCATGAACTCGACGTCCTCGGGGAGCGGCTTGCGCAGTGTCTTGGCCATCGCCTCGGCACCTCGATCGGCGACGAGGCGGCGCCGGATCTCCGCCTCGATCTCCCGCTTCAGCTCCTCGATGCGGTGCTCGTACTCCTCCCGCTCGAGGCGTTCTTCGAGCGACGTGAGCTCACCGCCGACCTGCTGGCGCGTGGCGTCCATCAGCTGCTCGAGCATCTTGTCGAGGTCGAGGTTGCGCAGCGTCCGGTACAGGTAGTACGTCCCGCCGACCGGTCGTCCCGGCTCCATGCCGGCGAACCGCTGGACGGCTTGGCGGGCCATCGCCCGCATCATCGCCTGGTCGCCGTTCAACAACGCCTGCATCAGCAGGTGGGCGATCTCCTCGGGCGTCAACGACTCGAGGCCGCCGCCGGCAGCGCCGCGTCCCTCGCCCTGCTGCTCCTGCATCTCGCGCCACAAGTCGTCGAACGCCGACTCCTCGCCGTCGCCGATGCGGTACTCCGGCCCGCGCAGGCTGAAGTAGACCTCGAAGATCGTCTCGAAGGCCCGCCAGTGGGCGTTGTTCTTGATCAGCGTGGCGCCGAGCGCGTACTTGAAGGCGTCCCGATCGTCGATCGGAATGTGCTGGACGGCCTCCATGGCGTCGAGGTTCTCGGTCAGGCTGACCGGCAGCCCGGCGTTGCGCAGTTCGACGACGAACCCGTTGAGGAGGTCGAGCATCCCCGGCGTGGGCAGGGCCGGCGCGGTGTCGGTCACGGGTTCACGGTAATGGCCCGGAATTTCGGATCCTTGTTCGAAGGCGATTCGAGCAGTCGACCGATCAGCCTGACTCCTGCTCGCGGTGCTCCCGCTGCTCGCGAGCTCCCTACCAGCGAGCACCTCGAGCGCCTCAACGAACTCGTCGGCATACCTCCAACTCGAGGTGCTGGTAGAGCTCGATGAACCGACTGCGCAGTTCGAGATGCGTCTCACGAGTGCGGCTCGCTCGGCGCGACGCTGGCTCTGCAACGAGCGAACAACGCGCGCGACCACCACCGACGAGATGGCGATGACCGTTGTCGACATGGAACACCTCCACCTCTGCGGGACCAACCAGCCCCACGATCATGTCGCGGCAGCTACCGTTCGGTGATGACCCGTAAGGCCATTGTCGGCATCAGTGCCGTGATGGCGCTCTTCACCGCGTGCGGCGGGGATGACGACGATGGTGGGTCGGACGATGTGTCGGAGGACGCCCAGCCATACGTGGACGCGTTGATCGCTAGTGCGGCGGATCAAGAGCCTGGCGACCTGCAGTTCGAGGAGGGCCAGGTTGAGTGCGTGGCACCACGGTGGATCGAGGTCTTCGATCCGGCCCGACTCGAGGAGGCAGGCATCACTCCGGAGGAGCTCGCGAGCAGTGACGACCCGCCTGCCGAGCTGGATCTCACGGAGGAGGACGGCGCCGCTCTCTACGACGCAATGGTCGAGTGTGGGGTCGACCTGCGTGGCGAGTTCGTCGACAGCATCGCCAGCGACAGCGAGCTGTCGGAGGAGGATCGGGCGTGTCTCGAGGAGCAGTTCGACGACGAGCTCCTCCGCCGCCTGTTCGTCGTGGCGCTGTCACAGGGTGAGGACGCCCTGCAGTCTGACGAGGCCTGATGAGCGAGATGTTCAGCGTCTTCAGCGAGTGCCCAGGCGCCGTCCCCGACAGCTGAGCTGCGCAACCCTGGGCGACTTCTGTGGCAGGACGACGGCGGGTTCGCGCCGCTCGGGTGACGTCAGGCGGTCTCGACCGAGAGTTCCTTCGCCGCCTTGGTGATGTCGGTCTGGTACTTGAGCAGGATGTGCAGCGTGTCCTTGGCGGTCTGCTCGTCGATCGAGTCGAGGTTGAGCAGCAGCAGCGTGCGCGCCCAGTCCAGTGTCTCGGACACGCTCGGCGCCTTCTTCAGGTCGAGCTGGCGGATCGAGCGCACGACTCTGGCGATCTGATCGGCCAGGTTCTCGGTGACCTCGGGCACCTTGGCGAGCACGATCTCCTTCTCGCGGGCCAGCGTCGGGTAGTCGACGTGCAGGTAGAGGCAGCGCCGCTTCAGCGCCTCGGAGAGCTCCCGCGTGTTGTTCGAGGTGAGGAACACGAGCGGGATCTGCGTCGCTTCGATCGTGCCGAGCTCGGGGATCGAGACCTGGTAGTCGGACAGGATCTCCAGCAGCAGCGCCTCGGTCTCGACCTCGACGCGGTCGACCTCGTCGATCAGCAGCACGACCGGCTCGGGGCGCGGATCGCCTCCAGCAGCGGCCGGGTCAGCAGGAACTCGTTGGTGAAGATGTCGTCGTGGACCTCGCTCCACGTGTCCGAGTGGCGGTCGGCCTGGATCCGCAGCAGCTGCTTCTTGTAGTTCCACTCGTACAGCGCCTTGGACTCGTCGAGGCCCTCGTAGCACTGCAGGCGGATCAGCCGGCTGCCGGTCATCTCGGCGACCGACTTGGCGAGCTGGGTCTTGCCGGTGCCGGCAGGGCCTTCGATCAGCACCGGCTTGCCGAGGCGGTCGGCGAGGAACACGACGCCAGCGATGCCTTCGTCGGCGAGGTAGGCGACATCACGCAAGCCGTCGCGCACCGCGGCGACGCTGTCGAAGCGGTGGACGTCGGTTGTGGGGGTCGTCACGGCCGCCACGCTACTGGGGCACTTGACCGGCGGGTCGACCGGAAACACGAACGATGCGGCCGGCGAAGCGCTGGAGCGCCGCCGTGCCGAACGGTCCTCGGCTCTGAACGACGCGACGGTGCATCGCCTACCGTCCTCGTGTGGCCGGGGTCCTCGCCAAGTACGTCGACGAGTTCGTCGACGATGTGAGTGCGGATCTGCAGGAGCTGTCGGGGCGTGACCACCGCGCTGAGGTGACGATCGAGGCCGGCGAACTGGTCGCCGCCGTGATCGACAGCGACGACCGCCTCACGGCCGATGAGCTGGAGGCGTGGCTCGACGACGTCGGCCCCCGCCTGGATCCGCCCGTGCTCGTGTCGTCGACACGGCTGCGCGAAGGCGGGATGCTCGAGGGCAAGCGGCGCTGGCTCGACCGCCCGAGCACGCTGTTCGACCTGCTGCTGCGCGCCGACGCCAGCAGGGGCGGTCGGCGAGCGGTGCGCTACTACGAGGCCGGCGATCCGCCTGGCTCACGCCGCCGCCGCCGTCGACCTCGTGCCTTCGCCCGACGAGATCGCGGCCATCGACCGCTTCCGCAACCTGCTCCTCGGCGCGTTCGACGATGCCGGCGTCGCACGGCCGGGGACGCCGGACGACAGCGCCGGGGCGGCCGAGCCGGCAACGGGCACCGCAGGCCCGGAGGCCGTGACCGCGCCGCCCGAGCCGCCGCCTGCCCGACCGTTGGAGGAGCTGCTGGCCGAGCTCGACGCACTGGTCGGGCTCGTCGACGTCAAGGCCGACGTGCGTCGCCTGACCAGCCTCCTGCGGATCCAGCGCCTCCGTGCCGAGCGCGGCCTGCCGACGATCGAGACGAGCCACCACCTCGTGTTCACCGGCAATCCCGGTACGGGCAAGACCACCGTCGCCCGGCTGCTGAGCCAGATCTTGCGTGCCCTCGGCATCGTGTCCAAGGGTCATCTGGTCGAGACCGACCGCTCGCACCTCGTCGCCGGATACGTCGGCCAGACGGCGGTGCGCACGCGCAGCCGTGATGGAGTCGGCGCTCGGCGGGACACTGCTCGTCGACGAGGCGTACGCGCTGGCGCGTGGCGGGGAGCAGGACTTCGGGCGGGAGGCGATCGACACGATCGTCAAGTTCATGGAGGACCACCGCGAGGATCTCGCCGTGATCGCCGCGGGCTACCCGGAGGAGATGCAGCGCTGATCGAGGCCAACCCCGGCCTCGAGAGCCGCTTCGCCCGCACGATCCACTTCCCGGACTACACCACCGAGGAGCTCGTCGCGATCTTCGAGACGATGAGCGAGCAGCACGAGTACCACCTCGACGAAGCCGGCGCTCTGCAGCTGGCGGCCGTCATCCACGCCGAGCCGCGGGGCGCGGGTTCGGCAATGCCAGGTTCGTGCGCAACGTGTTCGAGGCGGCGGTCGGCCGCCAGGCCGAGCGGCTGGGCGTCGATCGAGGCGCCGACCGACGAGCAGCTGACCACGCTGACGGCGGCGGACATCGTCCGCGCCGATGATCCCGACGCCCGACGACATCGAACGGGCGTGGGAGCGCATCCGCGACCACGTGCGCGTCACGCCGTCGTCTCGCTCGAGGCCGGCGAGCTCGGCCTCCCGGGACCCGCCGTGCTGAAGCTGGAGCTGCTGCAGCACACGGGATCGTTCAAGCCCCGCGGCGCGTTCCATCGCGTTCTCACCGCCGACGTTCCGGCCGCCGGCCTTGTGGCCGCGTCGGGCGGCAACCACGGCGCCGCCGTCGCCTACGTGGCGCAACGACTCGGCCTGCACGCCGAGGTGTTCGTGCCCTCGACCAGCCCGCCGCTGAAGCGCGACCGCATCGCCGCCCTCGGCGCTGACGTCCGCGTCATCGAGGGCCTCTACGACGACGCCCAGCTGGCAGCAGACGCTCGGGCGCTGGAGACCGGCGCCTTCAAGGTCCACCCCTACGACTCGCCGGTCGTCGTCGCCGGCCAGGGCACGATGTCCCGTGAGCTGGAGCGCCAGGTCGACGCCATCGACACCCTGCTCGTCGCCACCGGCGGTGGCGGGTTCATCGCCGGCCAGGCGGCATGGTTCGCCGGGCGCGGCACGCGTCGTCAGCGTCGAGCCGGCGACCAGCCAGTGCCTGCGTGCCGCGCTGGCCGCCGGCGAGCCCACGCCGGTCGAGGTCAGCGGGATCGCCGCCGACTCGCTCGGCGCGGCACAGACTCGGCGCGGCACCGTGGGACGTCGTGCACCGCTACGTCCACGATGCGGTCGTCGTCGAGGACGAGGACATCCGCGCCGCGCAGCGGGCGATCTGGGACGGCCTGCGCCTCGTCGCCGAGCCCGGCGGCGCTGCGGCGCTGGCGGCACTGCGGACCGGCGCCTACCGACCAGAGCAGGGCGAGCGGGTGGCCGTGGTGGTGTGCGGCGCGAACTGCGACCCGGCGACCGTCGTGTCCTCGTTCTGTCCGTAGGAACCGCATCACAACGATGATTCCTACGGACAGAACGACTCCCGCCAGTACCCTCAGGCCGGTGGCGTTCCGAGACCGGTTCTTCACGGCGAAGACGGGACGGGCCATCCTGTCGTGGCGGATCCTGCTCGGGGCGGCGGGCGGCGTCGCAGCGGCATTGCTCGGCGTGCCCATCTGGGCGTCCATCGCCATTGGCATCGGCGTCTACCTGGTGTCGGTCGCGCTGGCGATGCCGCGGGCACCCAAGATGCCGGCGATCGATCCGTTCACGGTCAGCGAGCCGTGGCGGCACTTCGTGAAGGATGCGCAGCGCTCCCGCCAGCAGCTGCTCACGACGGTCCGCAGCACGCCGAGCGGACCGCTGCGGGACCGCCTGCAGAGCATCGCCGACCGGCTCGACACCGGCCTCGCCCAGGGCTGGCAGATCGCCAAGCGTGGTGACGAGATCGACGCCGCCGTGAAGCGGCTCGACCCGGTGCGGCTGCGTTCCAAGCCGGGATGTGCTCGCCGCCCAGGCCTCGACGGATCCGACGGCCGGCGTCAGCGAGGCGCTGGCCTCCGTGGAGAGCCAGCTCGCCACGGCCGACCGACTCAAGGAGCTGTCGGCGAGCACGGCGGACCGGCTGCGCTCGAGCCAGGCCAAGCTCGACGAGCTCGTCGCCCGGGCCGCCGAGGTCGGGGTCGGTTCGAGCGACACCGAGCACTTCGCCGACGACGTCGACGACCTCGTGCTCGAGCTCGAGGGTCTGCGCCAGGCGATGCAAGAGCTGCGGTGATCGCGACCACGTGAGCGACACCGCGGCCGACGCGACCGACGACGACGACGACTGCCCGCGAGGGCTCGTCGACGTTGCTGCGCTCGAACATCGTCGTCGCGACGGGCACGGCGCTGTCGCGCATCACCGGGCTGGCTCGCGTCGCCGCCTTCGGCTACGTGATCGGTCAGACCGCCTTGGCCGACGCCTATCGCATCGGCAACGAGACGCCGAACATCGTGTACGAGGTGCTGCTCGGTGGCGTCGTGTCGGCGACGTTCGTGCCGCTGTTCACCGACTTCAAGGAACGCGACGACGAGGAGTCCACGAACGTCGTCGTCACGTTGGCGATGGTGGGTCTGTTCGCAGCCACGGTGATCGCGCTGTTCGCCGCGCCGCTGATCTTCGGCGTGTACACGCTGAACCCGAACGAAACCGTCGACGAGGAACTGTTCCGCGAAGTCGGTGTCTCGTTGACGCGGATCTTCCTGATCCAGATCTTCTTCTACGGCGCCACCGGTGTCGCCAACGCCCTGCTGCAGTCGCGCAAGCACTTCTTCGCCGCGGCGTGGAGCCCGATCGTCGCCAACATCGTGATCATCGTCAGCCTGCTGTCGATCCCGCAGGCCGGCGAGCAGGAGTACGGGCTCGAGGACGTGCTCACGAACGATCGACTGCGCTGGACGCTCGGGCTCGGCGCCACCCTCGGCATCGTGGCGATGGCGGCGGTGCTCGTACCGGCGATCCGCGGGGCGGGCATCCGGCTGCGCTGGCGGTTCAACCTCCGACACCCCGTCGTGCGCCGCGTCCTCGTGCTGTCGGGCTGGACGCTCGGCTACGTGGCAGCCAACCAGATCTCGGTGATCGTCGTCCGCAACCTCGCCGACCCGGGGTCGGGCGACGCCACGGCCTACTTCGACGCGTTCACGTTCTTCATCTTCCCGTACGGGCTGCTGGGCGTCTCGATCGCCACGACGTTCGTTCCCGATCTCGCGCGATCGGTGGTCCGTCGCGACAGGCCGTCGTTCATGCGCCAGTCGTCGCTCGGCCTGCGAATGACGGCGCTGCTGACGCTGCCGGCCGGCGTCTTGCTGCTCGTCCTTCGGCGGCCGATCATCGGCGCCTTCCTGCAGCACGGTCAGTACGAACCGTCCGACGCACTCAACACCTCCAACGCCCTCGGTGGCTTCGCCCTCGGTCTCGTCGGGCTCTCGGTGTACGTGTTCGCGCTGCGCGGCTTCTACGCCCACCAGGACACGCGCACGCCGTTCGTCATCAACCTGTTCGAGAACCTGCTCAACGTGGTGCTGGCGCTCGTGCTGGTCGGCCGCTGGGGCGTGCTCGGGTTGGGCCTGGCGTTCGCGTTGGCGTACCTGATCTCCTCGGTCTGGGCGATCCAGGTCCTCTCGTACAAGGTCCCGGGCTTTCCGATCCGCGAGGTGTTCGGCAGCTTCTGGCGGATGATCGTCGCCGGAGCGCTGGCCGGCGAGGTCGCCTACCTCGCCGGACAGCTCGTCGGCGGCGAGATCGGGACGGCGGCGTTGGTCAGGGTGATCGTCGGATCGCTCGTCGGCATCGTGGTGTACGTCGTCGTTCTGCTGGCGTTGCGTGCGCCGGAGCTCGACGTGGTACGACGGCGATTCAGGCGGCCGGCGCCGAGCCACGCGCCGATCGCGTAGTTCAAGGGTGAAGGTCCGGTTCGGCACGGCGGGCGCTCCAGCGCCTTCGCCGGCCGCATATTTGTAGGCTCCCTGACATGTTCAAGGCCATCAAGAAGTGGTGGAAGTACCTCGGCGCCAAGCTGTCGGGGTCGCTGGAGGAGCGCGCCGATCCGAAG
Organism: uncultured Acidimicrobiia bacterium; assembly: GCA_963844915.1. Lineage (GTDB taxonomy): Bacteria > Actinomycetota > Acidimicrobiia > Acidimicrobiales > Ilumatobacteraceae > JALZMG01. Next base: position 16,285 of record CAWJQF010000001.1, read on the forward strand.
GTGCAGCTGGAGCAGGCGATCTCGGAGGCGAAGAACCAGCATCGCCGGCTGAAGGAGCAGGCCGCCAACGTCATCGCCAACCAGAAGCAGAGCGAGCTGCGGCTCAACCAGAAGATGACCGAGCTGGAGAAGCTCAACGCCAACGCCCGCCAGGCGCTGATCATGGCGAGCGACGCCGAGAAGTCGGGCGACGCGACCAAGACCCAGCAGTACACGTCGGCGGCCGAGACGATCGCCAACCAGCTGATCCAGGTCGAGCGCGACGTCGAGAGCCTGAAGACGATGGTCATCGAGTCGACCCAGGCGTCCGACCAGGCCAAGGCGGCGGTGCAGCAGAACAGCCGCATGCTGCAGGAGAAGATCTCCGAGCGCTCCAAGCTGCTGTCGCAGCTCGACCAGGCGAAGATGCAGGAAGAGATGAACTCGGCGATGGCGCAGCTCACCGAGAGCGTCGGCGCCGACGTGCCGAGCCTGGCCGAGGTGCAGGAGAAGATCCAGGCCCGCTACGCCAAGGCCAAGGCGTCGGCCGAGCTGTCCGAGACCTCCGTCGAGTCACGGGTGCTCGAGATCGAGCAGGCGACCGCCAACGTCGAGGCCCAGAGCCGCCTCAGCGAGCTGCGTGCCGAGCTCGGCCTGAGCTCGCCCCAGGCCGCGCCGGCGGTCGGCCAGGGTGCACCGGCGGCCCCGGCGGCCCCGGCGGCGCCAGCCGCCGAGGAACAAACCGCGTCACCACCCCCAGGCTGATTCCATCCGAGTGTTGAAGGCCATCGGAGTGTTGGCCGCCGGGAAAATCGAGGTCCGGCACTCCGATCGGCTCTAACACTCGGATGATCCGCTCACCTCTCCGGTAACAGCACGAGGTCATCACGGTGGATGACCTCGTGCACCATGCCCGGTGGCAACTCGCTGGTGTGCCGGCCGGCAACCTTGCGCAGCTGCCCGGCCTCGACGTACACCATGCCGCGGGCGAAGGCGATGCCATCCGTGCCGACGACGTCCACGGTGTCGCCCTCGTCGAAGCGTCCACTGACGTCGATCACGCCCGCCGGGAGCAGGCTGGTCTGGCGCTCGAGCACGGCCCGCCGGGCACCGTCATCCACCTTCACCGTCCCGGCGACGCGTGAGGCGAAGGCGATCCACAGCTTGCGCGCGCTGAGTCGGCGGCGGTGCGCCTCGAACGATGTACCCACCGGTTCGTCGGCGATCGCCCCCGCCAGCACGCCCGGCCGCGACGCATCCGCGATCACGGTGCGCACGCCCGACCACGAGGCGATACGGGCGGCCTCGAGCTTGCCCGCCATGCCCCCACTGCCTCGCCCGCTGCCGCCGGCACTGGCGCGGATCGCCAGCAGCGGGTCGTCGGCCGGCACCCGCTCGACGAGGGTGGCCGCTGGATCGCTGCGTGGATCTGCCGTGTAGAGGCCCTCGAGGTCGGTGAGCAGCACCATCACGGCGGCTCCGATGTTGTGCGAGAGGAGGGCGGCAATGCGGTCGTTGTCCCCATACCGCGCTTCGTCACGGGCGATGGTGTCGTTCTCGTTGACGATCGGCACGGCGCCAAGCTCGAGCAGGCGGCTCAGCGTCCGCCTGGCGTGCAGGTACTGGCGGCGATCCACGAAGTCGTGCGGCACTACCAGCGCCTGCGCCGGCACCAGGCCGTGGGCCCCGAGGGCAACGTCCCAGCTGCGCATCAGCCGCGGCTGACCGGCGGCGGCGATCGCCTGCAGCGTCGAGATGTCGGTGGGCCGGCTGGGTAGTCCGAGGGCGGCGACGCCGGCGGCGACCGCACCCGACGACACCACGATGATCTCGTGCCCGTCGGCCCGCACCGCGGCGATCTCGGTGGCCAGCTTCGTGATCGCATCGTCGTCGACGGCACCCAGCTCATCAGTGACCGACGAGCTCCCCACCTTGACGACCGCGCGCACGGTCACTCCTGGTAGTCGAACGAGAAATCGCCGATCCACACGACGTCGCCGTCAGTCGCCCCAGCCCGCGCGAGCAGCTTGGAGACCCCGAGGCGCTCCAGGCGGAGGCTGATGTATGCCGCGGCGTCCGGGGTCGTGACGTCGTTCAGCGCGACGACCCGTTCGACGTCACGTCCGGTGACCCGGAACTCGTTCGAACCGATTCGCTCGACGGCGGCGCCCGTCGGCACGGGACGGAGCAGCACGACGCCTTCCTGCCGCGGGGTCGCCGCTCTCGGCTTGGTCGACGAGCTGGGCCATCGCTCCGACGAGCGGCCGCAACCCGTCGCCCGTCACCGCCGAGATGACGAAGCGGTGCTCGCCGTCCGGGGTGAATCCGAGCTCGACCGGATCGGTGGTGCCGGTCACGTCAGCCTTCGTGGCGGCCACCAGCCGGGGGCGATCGAGCAGCTCGGGCCGGTAGTTGCGCAGCTCGTCGAGAAGGATCCGCTCCTGCTCGGCCGGGCTGACGCCGTCGAGGGCGGCGAGGTCGACGAGCAGGCAGAGAACCCGTGCCCGCTCGATGTGACGGAGGAACTGGTGGCCGAGGCCGCGGCCTTCGCTGGCGCCCTCGATCAGGCCGGGGATGTCGGCGACGACGAACTCGGCGCCTTCGCCGACGCGGACGACGCCGAGGTTCGGCTCGAGCGTCGTGAACGGGTAGTCGGCGATCTTCGGCTTGGCGGCGGAGATCACGCTGATCAGCGTGCTCTTGCCGACGTTCGGGAAGCCGACCAGGGCCACGTCGGCCATCAGCTGCAGCTCGAGCTTGAGCCAGCGCTGCTCGCCGTGCTCGGCCTGTTCGGCGAAGCTCGGAGCCCGGCGCTGGTTCGTCAGGAACCTGGCGTTGCCGCGGCCGCCGCGGCCACCTGCCGCGGCCAGCCAGCGGTCGCCGTCGCGGAGCAGCTCGGCCAGCAGCTCACCGGTGTACATGTCGGTGACGACGGTGCCCTCGGGCACGGCGATCTCGAGGTCTTCGCCGCGCCGTCCGTGCAGGTCCTTGCCCTTGCCGTGGACGCCGTTGCGGGCGCGTCGATGGGGGTGGTCGCGGAACGCCAGCAGCGAGGCGACGTTGTGGTCGGCGACCAGCCACACGTCGCCGCCCTTGCCGCCGTCGCCGCCGTTCGGACCTCCGAAGGCCTCGGGACCCTCGCGTCGGAACGCCACGCAGCCTGCTCCCCCATCCCCACCGCGCACGTTGAGCTGGGCCTCGTCGACGAACTGCGACACTCGGACACGCTATCCACAGGTGTGACACCCCTTCCGTAACCTCGTGGACATGACCGACGCGTCGATGCAGGGCCGGGCCGAGCGTTGGGCGTCGACCATGGACGGCGCGACCGGCGGCGGCGTACGACTCGCTCACGCCGACTCTTCAGCCCGCGTCGAGCTGCCCCGGCTCGACCGACTCGTCCGCCAGGAGCGCGAGCACGAAGCGCTGGCGACGAACGCGACGCGCGCCGTCGGTGCCGGCGACCGGGCGCGGCCCGAGGAGCCCGACGAGTGGCGCACGTGCTTCGAGCGCGACCGCGACCGCATCCTCCACGCCCCCGCGTTCCGCCGCCTGGCCGGCAAGACGCAGGTGTTCGTGTTCCCGGACGACCACCAGCGAACGCGACTCACCCATGCGCTCGAGGTGGCCCAGGTCGCCACGTCGGTCGCCAGGGCGCTCGGACTCAACGTCTCGTTGACGGAGGCGATCGCCCTCGGCCACGACTGCGGCCACGGCCCGGGAGGGCACGCCAGCGAGGACGCCCTCACCCCGTACGTCGACGGCGGGTTCGACCACGCCGAGTGGGGCGCCGACGTCACGCTGGCCCCGCTCAACCTGTGCACCCAGACGCTGGACGGCATCCGCAACCACTCGTGGAGTCGTCCCGCGCCAGCGACGCCGGAGGGCGAAGTGGTCTCGTGGGCTGACCGCATCGCCTACGTGTGCCATGACTTCGAAGATGCCGTCGCCGCGGGCATCGTCGCCGGCGACATGTTGCCAGCCGTCGTCGCCGATCGTTGTGGCATCACTCGTTCGCAACAGCTCGGCACGTTCATCCGGGCGATGGTCCAAGCGGCAACGGAGACCGGACGGGTCGGGATGACCGAACCGACCGCCGAGGCGCTGGCCGAGTTCCGCCGCTTCAACTACGACCACGTGTACCTGCGCCCGGCCAGCCGGGCCCAGGCGGCGGCGGTGATCGACCTGCTGCGCGCGCTCGTCGAGCACTACGGCGACCGCCCGATCCTGCTGCCGGACCCACCACGTGCCGCTGGCGGCAGCGACGAGGCCGTCCGGGCGGCGGTCGCCTACGTCGCCGGGATGACCGACCGGTTCGCCTGCCGCCAGGCCGTCGCCTTGCTCGGGTGGGACCCGGCGAAGCTGCCCGTCGGCGTCACCTGACGCGAAAGCCGACCAGCCCCTCGGGCGTCTCCTCGACGACGTCGACACCGGTCACAACGGCGCGAGGCGGGCCGATCCGGCACCACGCCACGACCTGGGCGACCGCAGACTCCTGACCTTCGAACACCGCCTCGACCGTGCCATCGGCACGGTTGCGCGCCCAGCCCGCAACGCCGCGCTCGTCCGCCTCACGGCGACACGACTCACGGAACCAGACCCCCTGCACGCGCCCGGACACGATGACCCGCACCCTTGTCACCGGCACCACCCGGATCTGGGCGCGGAGCTTCTCGAATTCGAGAACGTTCGCGCCCAGTTGGCCGTTCGAGAACCTCCGCGCCCAGATGTTGGGCGTCGCGACGAGTTCGTCAGTCGGCGGCCGTCGCCGCCGGGAGGACGTCGACGACCTTGCGGCCCTTGCGCTCGCCGAACTTGACGCTGCCGTCGACGAGCGAGAACAGCGTGTCATCGCCGCCGAGGCCCACGTTCTTGCCGGGGTGGAACTTCGTCCCGCGCTGGCGGACGATGATCGTGCCGGCGTGGATCTTCGTGCCGTCGTAGACCTTCACGCCGAGGCGCTGAGCGTTCGAGTCACGGCCGTTGCGGGTGGATCCGCCACCCTTGGTCTTCGACATGGCAGCTCCTACTTGCTGATCTTGGTGATCTCGACGACGGTGTAACGCTGGCGATGCCCGAACCGGCGACGCTGGTTGGTGCGCTTCTTGTAGGTGAACCCGTTGATCTTCGGGCCCTTTGCCGTGCCGACGACCCGGCCGGTGACGGTGACACCCGCCAACTCGTCCGGCGTGGCCAGCACTGTCTCGCCGTCGACGAGCAGCTTCGGGGTCAGCGCGACCTCGTCACCCTCCGCGGCATCGAAGAGGTCGACTTCTATCTGCTCGCCTTCCGCCACCCGCTGCTGGGTCGCGCCGGCTCGAATGACTGCGTACATAGCGGTTGACCAGCGTACCGACGAAACCGGCCCAAGCGATCAGTCGAGGAGGGCGTGGTCGACGATGACGCCGCGGCCCTCGCAGTTGGGACAGATCTCGGAGAACTCCGTGAGCAGCCCCTCGCCGATCCGCTTGCGCGTCATCTCGACGAGCCCGAGATCGGAGATGTCGAACACCTGGGACCGCGTCTTGTCACGCGACAGCGCGTTGCGGAACGCCTCCACGACCTTCGCCCGGTTGTCCCGCTGCTCCATGTCGATGAAGTCGATCACGATGATGCCGCCGATGTCGCGCAGCCGGAGCTGCTTGGCGATCTCGTCGGCTGCCTCCATGTTGTTGTGGAAGACGGTCTCTTCGAGGCTCGACGAGCCGACGTTCTTGCCGGTGTTGACGTCGATGACGGTCAGTGCCTCGGTGTGCTCGATGATCAGCGATCCGCCCGAGGGCAGCCAGACCTTGCGGTCGAGCGCCTTGTGCACCTGTTCGTGGACGTGGTACTGCTCGAAGAGGCTCAGGCCCTCCGCTTCGGCGTCGTAGAACTCGACGCGGTCGGCCAGCTCGGGGTTGAAGGCACCGATGTACTGGCGCAACTCGTCGAAGAGCCGGCCGTCGTCGAGGACGACGCCGCGGTAGTCGGCGTTGAACTCCTCGCGAATCACCCGCACCGCCAGCTCCGGCTCGCGATACAACAGCGTCGGCTGCTTGGTGGAGGCAGCCTTGGCGGCGATCTGCTCCCACTGGTCGAGCAGCAGCATCATGTCGGCCCGCAGCTCGTCCTCGGTGGCGTGCTCGGCGGCGGTGCGCACGATCAGCCCGTGCTGGGCCGGCTTGACGCGGTCGAGGATCGCGCGCAACCGCTTGCGCACGTCGTCCGGCAGGCGCTTGGAGATGCCGTAGGTCTTCGAATTGGGGATGAGCACGACGAACCGGCCGGGCAGCGAGACCTCCTGCGTCAGCCGCGCGCCCTTCGCTCCGATCGGGTTCTTCGTCACCTGGCAGACGATCAGCTGACGAGGACGCAGGATGTCCTCGATGCGCGCCGCGTCGGAGCGCTCCTCGATGTCTTCTGCGTCGTACTGCACGTCGCCGCGGTACAACACGGCGTTCTTCGGCGTGGCGATGTCGACGAACGCGGCTTCCATACCGGGCAGCACGTTCTGCACGCGGCCGACGTAGATGTTGCCGTGGATCTGGCTGATGTCGTCGGCCGGCCGGCTGACGTAGTGCTCGATCAGGTTGCGACCCTCGAGCACGGCCACCTGCGCCATGTTCTCGCGGACCTGTACGCACATGAGGTAGCGCCCGACGGGTCGACCATTGCGCTCGCGGCCTCGGCGCACGTCGGCCTCCGCCGTCGCAATGTCAGCCGGACGCGCCTGACGACCGCGCGTCGGCCGCCGCCGCTTGGCGTCGGCGGTGTCGCTCTTGCGTTCGGCACTCCCCTTGCCGCCGCCCCGCCGCCATTCCCACTGGCCCTGCTCGCCGACTCGGTCGACTTCGGCGCCGGGCGGGTGTCGCCGATCTGGGGCTTGCGGACGAGCGCCCGCTCGGCGGCCTCGACGGACGCCCGGCCCTCTCGGAGCGGTTCGGGGAGCTCGGCTGGCTCAGCGTCTCCGACGGCGAGCGGGGCAGACACCTCCTGCGGTTTGCGTCGCCCTTGGCCGCCGCGTGACCCGCGGCGCCGCTTGCGGCTGGCGGCGGGGGCCGCATCCACCGGGATCTCCGCTCCCGTGTCGTTGTCGTCCATGGTTGTCCCTTCTCGCGTGCCCACTGCGGGGCACGGGGACGACGATCGGCGCTGCCAACACCGTCGGCCGATGGCCGTCGTCCTCGATCTGATGTCGAACCGGCCGGCCGTCGGGGAACGGCTGGCACCGAGGGGTTCGAGCCCGTCGCTGCCGCTGGATGACGTGCGGTTCGATCCGCGCCCAGCAGGCGGTCATGGCACGGCAAATCTTAGCGGCGAACCCGGGCCGCTTGAGCGGACTCCTGGGTCGACCGCGTCGTTCAGGGGCGAAGCCCGGATTCGGCACGGCGGGCGCTCCAGCGCCTTCGCCGGCCGCGTCAAGCACGGTCTCAGCGCATTCGGCGCATGTGCACGCTCTGCACGAGCCCGAGCAGCGCGAACCACGTGATCAGGCCGGAACCCCCGTACGAGATGAAGGGCATCGGCAGCCCGGTGACCGGCATGATCTTCAGTGTCATGGCGATGTTCTGGAACACCTGCCACAGCAGCATCGTGAAGACGCCCGCACACAGGTACGTCCCGAGCAGATCGCGCGAGAGGTGAGCGATCCGCCAGATCCGCATGAGGACGACGGCGAACAGGAACAGCAGAACGCCGCAGCCGACCAGCCCGAACTGCTCCCCGACGGCGGCGAACGGGAAGTCCGACCACAGCACCGGGATGTCGCTGCTGTTGGTGAGCGGTCCGTTCCCCCACCCCTTGCCGAACAACCCACCCGTGCCGACGGCTCGGAGGGCGTTGTTGACCTGGAACGTCAGGTCAGAGAGCGCCGGGTTGTCCTCGTCGAAGAACACCTGCACACGCCGCAGCTGGTACTCGTTGACGAGGTTGCTGATGAACGCCGCACCAACCGTCGCCAGCGACAGCAGGCTCACGGTGAGGATGTATCGCACCTTGGCGCCTGCGACGAGGAGCACGCCCATCGCCATGGCGATGATCACCGACGCCGTGCCGAGGTCGGGTTGGGCGATGATCAGGATGGCCGGGATGCCGACGATGATCAGTGAGCCCAGGAAGCGGGGATAGCTGACCGTGTCCGTGCGCTCCTCGCTGAGGAACGCGCAGATCGCCAGGAGGACGGTGAACTTGGCGAACTCGGCGGGCTGCAGCTGGATCGGACCGAGCTCGATGGCGAGGACGGTCTGTCCGCCGCCGACCTGGTTCACCACGGCGAGACCAGCGAGCACGATGACCGTCAGGATGTAGAGCGCGCGGGCGCGGTTCTTCAGCCACTCGTAGTCGATGGCCATCACGATGACCATCGCCAACGCGGCGGCGATGGCGAAGATGACCTGGCGCGTCACGTACTCGTACGGATCGTCCGTGCGACCCCGGGTCGCCGAGAACACGACGAAGCAGCCGACGACCGTGAGGACGCCCTGCCCGAGCAGGAGGACCCAGTCGATGTTGCGAGTCGGAGCGGCAGGGCTCGAGCGGACGTTGCCGAGCCCTGAATCGGGCTTGCGCTGGAGCATCGACAGGGCCATCAGTCGCCGCCCGAGGGGATGAACGTGCCGGTGTCGCTGCTGGCCATGCAGGAGTTGTCGACGTCCGGGAGCGGTCTCGCCACCTCGTCGCTGGTCAGGTCGAGTGGTTCGGAGATGGCGACCGGATCGAGCGGGATCAGGCCGCTCATGGCGAGGTACGTGCACTTGACGACGGGTGCCGCACCGGTCGATCCGAAGCCAGCCTTCTCGAGGTACGACACGATCGTGTACGGCTGCGCCGGATCGACGCTGACGGCGGCGAACGCCGACGAGTCGTTCCACGGGTAGTTGCCTTGGCCCTGCGCGGTGCCGGTCTTCCCGCCAACCGCGATCGCCTCGGGCGGATAGTTCACCGCGAAGAGCTCCTCGGCCGTGGTCGACCGACCGTTCGCGCCGGGGCCCGTCACGTTGCGCCGGATCCCCTCCAGGATCGGATCGCGCGCGGCGGCGGGCATCGGCATCTGTCGGCCCTCGGGCGTCGTGGCCGCCACGACGGTGGCTTGGCTCAGGTCGGCGAACCCTGGCTCGCCGTCGGGCACCTCAGGCTCGAGGATGGCCTGGACGACCTTCGGCACGAGGACCATGCCACCGTTCGCGATGGCGCTGTAGCCGACGGCCATCTGGAGCGGTGACGCGGCCATCAGACCCTGGCCGATCGCCATCTGCAGCAGGTCGCCGGGCGTCAGCGTGGGGATCTCTGAAGGATCGAGCACTTCGTCGGCAACGAGCTGCGCCTTCAGCTCGTTCGTCGGTATTCGACCGTCGAACTCGAACGGCAGGTCGATGCCCGTGTCGGCACCGAAACCGAACTGGCGGACGTAGTCCTGCAGCGGCGTGCCCGGTGTGAGGTAGAAGTCCTCGCCGAGCTTGTAATAGAAGGAGTCGCTCGACACGGCCAGCGACGTGGCGACGTCGATGCTGCCGTACTCACAGGGCTTGTTGTTGTGCGGGCACGTCGAGTTGCGGTACACGCACCGCACGCCTTGGGCACAGAGCTCGGGTGCGATCGAGCGCATCGTGTACGTGCCCTCGTCGTAGTAGGTGGTTTCCGGACTGAGCAGCCCCGTGGCCAGCGCCGCATACGCGACGAAGACCTTGAACGCCGAGCCCATGTTGTACTGGCCCTGGATGGCGCGATTGGTCAGGCTGGAGAGGTCCGGGTCGACCTGCGGGCCGCCTTCGACCTGCCGAGGGAAGAGCTCGTCGAACTTGGCGCTGTCCACCCCCGAGTTGAACCAGCGGTTGTCGAACGTCGGGTAGCTCGCCATCGCCAGGATCTGGCCGGTCTGATAGTTCATGACCGTCACCGAGCCGGCCGGTGCCTTGTAGGGCACGGCGGCGCCGGGTGGACGAGATGGGTCGAGCGGGGCGGTCTCCTCCGTGCCGTCAGCCCTGATCCGCGTGACCATCGGGTTGTTGGCGGTGAACTGGCGGCGCTGGCGGAGCTGGGTCTGCAGCAGCCGCTCGGCGTACTGCTGGACATCGAGGTCGATCGACAGCTGCACGTCCATCCCGTTCACGGGCTCGCGCCGGCTGATCTCGCGCACGACGCGGTTGCGACTGTCGACCTCAACCCTGCGTTCGCCCCACTCGCCGTGCAGGACCGACTCCATGCTCAGTTCGACGCCGCTGCGGCCGACGGACTCGCCGCCCTTGGCGATGTCGTAGCCGAGCTCCTCGTAGTGCTCGGCGTCGTCGGCGGTGATCGAGCCCATGTAGCCGACCACGTGGCTGGCCAGCGGGGCATACGGATAGACCCGTTTCCAGGACTGCTCGATCGTCACGCCCGGGAAGTCCTCGCGACGCTCCTCGATGGCGATGGCGACGTTCTCGTCGACACCTTCCTTCAGCGGCATGGGGCGGTAGCGGCTGTACAGGCGGCTGTCGTAGCGCGCCTCCATCTCGTCGACCGGCATCTGCAGCCACCCCGAGAGCCGGCTGAACAGCTCGGCCCGGTCGGTGTCCTCGCGCATCACCTCCCAGTCGACACTCACCCGCAACAGGCGGTCGTTGTCGGCGAGGATCCGGCCGTGCACGTCGAGGACGCGGCCCCGCTCGGGCACGAGCGGAATCGTGCGGATCTTGTTCTGGTCGACCGTCTGCTGCAGCGAGTCGGCCTGAACGGTCTGCAGGAACCAGAGGCGTGTGCCGACGGCGCCGAACAGCAAGACGGCGACGAGGGCCAGGATGCCGAGGCGCGCGGCGCGCTTGTCAGCAGCCATCGGCCCAGTCTGGTTCGTGAGGTACGGCTCGTGGAGTCGTGCTACCAGCAGCCATCAGACAGGTTCCTTCGGCGCGCGCCACTCCGGACGCTTGATGCGCATGCACCAGCGTCCGACCGGCACGAGCAGGGGGCTGAGGACCATCGCTCCAACGGCGACGACGGCCACGACGACGCCGAAGTGCGGACCGATGCTCTGCTCCTGGCCGATGAAGACCCGAACGATGGGAACGGCGGCTTCGCCAACGGCGGCACCGAGGCCGGTGAACAGTGCGGCCAGCCACCAGTGCGGCTCGATGGTGATCGACTGGGCGTATCCGGCGACGTACCCGCCGAGGCCCATCGTCAGGGACGATGAGCCGAGGGGTGTGCCCGATCCGAGGTCGTACATGAGGCCGAGCACGAAGCCGGCGAGGGCGCCCTTCTGTGGTCCGCCCGCCGCGCCGGCCGCTGCGGCAAGGGCGAGCATGACCTGTAGGGCCACGCCGCCGGGACGCAGGTCGGCGAAGAGCGTGCGCTGCAGGCCCAGCACGACGAAGCCGACGGCGGCGAGGCGCAGCAGCGGGCCTTGGACGAGCGAGGCGAGCATCAGCCGCCGGCCTGCGTGTCGGGCGACGGCTCCTCGAACTCGGAGCTCGGTTTGTAGAGCACGACCTTGACGAAGCGCAGCTCGTTGAGGTCGGCAAGCGGGGCGACCTCGAGTAGCGGACCCTCGGCGGTCGAACGCTGGATCACGTTCTCGACGAGGCCGACGGGGATGTCGGCGGGTGCCAGTCCGGTGCTCCCGCCGGCGGTCAGCACGATGTCGCCCGGGACGATCCGCCCGAACACGGGCGTGTCCTGGAGGAAGTCGACTTGTGGCAGCGCGTCGCCGCCCTGCCCCGAGAGGCGGCCGGTGTCGCGCTGGGGATCGACGGTCGTCGTCGGCGCCGGGACGGTCGTGGACGGGGGCAGCGTGGTGGCGGCCGGGTCCTCTGGTGGCAATGTCGTGGCGGCCGGATCCGGGGGCGGCAGCGTGGTCGGCGGAGCTGGCGTGGTGGGCGGCTCGGGAGGTGGCGGCGGGGCGACGATCTTGACCTGCACGACGTACTGCGGGTCCGTGATCAGCATGACGTAGGCGCGGTCCGGCAGCACGGGGGCGGTCACCTTGCCGATGAGGCCGGCGGAGCTGATGACCGCCATGCCGACTTCGATGTTGTCGTTGCGACCCTTGTTGATCTCGATGACCTGGTCGAGGTTGCCGGGACTCTGGCCTTCCACGGCTGCCGTCACGGTGGCGTAGTCGCTGAGTGCGGGGAGCTCGTTGAGGGCGAGGAGGTCCTGGTAGGCCTGGATGAACGCCCGACCGGCGATCTGATCGGACACTTGGGCGTCGATCTGCTCGCGCAGTTCCTGGTTCTCCTGCGCCACGTCGTCGTAATCCACGATGCCGTGCCAGGCGTTGCGGATCGGCTTGGTGACGACGTCGGCGGCGGTCTCGAATGGCTCGAGGGCGCGACGGAACCCGGCCCGCGCCGAGTCGAAGATCGCCGCGCCGCGCAGGTCCAACGTCAGCAGGAGTGCCGACGTGAGCAGCAGCAGGACGATCGCCCGGCGCCGTCCCGGCGTGTAGAGGGGCATGCGTCAGCGCGTGAGGTGGGCGAGCGCCGCTGCGCAGCGGCGGCGGCGAGCTTGGAGGTGAGGCGAGCAGCTTGGCTGCGAGGCGAGCCCGGACATTTCAGTCGTCTCCACCGAGCGACATCAGGCCACGCATGGCGTCGATGTTCTCGAGGGCCCGGCCGGAGCCGATGACAACGCAGTACAGCGGCTCGGGGCTGACGCGGATCGGCATGCCGGTCTCATGGGCCAGCCGCTCGTCGATCCCGCCGAGCAGGGCGCCGCCGCCGGTGAGCATGATGCCGTCCTCCATGATGTCGGCGGCCAGCTCCGGCGGCGTCTTGTCGAGGGTGGTCTTGACGGCGTCGACGATGGCGGCGACGGGCTCGGCCAGCGCCTCACGCACGTGCTCGGTGGTCAGTTGGATCGAGCGCGGGAGCCCGCTGATCAGATCACGGCCGCGGATGTCGGCCGTCAGCTCCTCCTCCATCGGCCACGCCGAGCCCATCTGGATCTTGATCTCCTCGGCCGTGCGGTCACCGATGGCCAGGGAGTACTCCTTCTTCACGTACTGCATCACGGCGTCATCCAGCTCGTCGCCGGCGACGCGGACGGACTGCGCGGTGACGATCCCCCCGAGGGAGATCACCGCGACCTCCGTCGTGCCGCCGCCGATGTCCACGATCATGTTGCCAGAGGGCTCGTGGACGGGGAGGTCGGCCCCGATCGCCGCTGCCATCGGCTCCTCGATGATGTGCACGGGCTTGCGTGCGCCGGCGTACTCGGCGGCATCCTGGACGGCCCGCTGCTCGACGCCGGTGATGCCCGACGGCACGCAGATCACCATGCGCGGCTTGCTCCAGCGGCTGGCGTGGACGCGCTGGATGAAGTAGCGGAGCATCTTCTCGCACACCTCGAAGTCGGCGATGACGCCGTCTTTGAGGGGCCGGATGGCCTTGATGTGGTTCGGGGTGCGGCCCATCATCCGCTTGGCCTCGAGGCCGACGGCGACCGGCTTGCCGTCGTTGATGTTGATGGCCACGACGGATGGCTCATCGAGGACGATTCCCTGGCCGCGCACGTAGATGAGGGTGTTCGCAGTGCCCAAGTCGATCGCGAGATCCCGACTCAGGCTGAGCGGATTGTTGCGAGCCATTCCGGCGCTCCTTCGGGGGCCGTGAGGGACACGCCCCCGGGCTGCTCGTGATCCGGAAATTCTATCGATCCGGGAAGAAGATCGAGATCTCGCGGGCGGCCGAGTCGGCGGAGTCGCTGCCGTGGACCAGGTTCTCCGTGACCTCGATGCCGAGATCGCCACGGATCGTGCCGGGTGCGGCCTTGCGCGGGTTGGTCGCGCCCACGAGGTCGCGGACGACCTGCCACGTGTCCTCTGGGCCCTCCACGACCATTGCGACGATCGGGCCGCGGCTCATGAACGTGACGAGGTCGTCGTAGAACGGCTTGTCGATGTGCTCCGCGTAGTGGCTGCCGAGCAGCTCCTTGTCCAGCGTGCGGTGCTCCATCGCCACGATGGTCAGGCCCTTGGCCTCGAACCGAGACACGATGGCGCCGACGAGCCCACGCTCGACGGCATCCGGCTTGAGCAGCACCAACGTCCGATCTGACACGGCCGGCCACCCTACCGGCCGGGAATCTGGGCGCCATTCCCGCCACCCGCCGGTCTGGGCGCCGTTTCCGCCGAGGGCTGTCAGAGATGGCGCCCAGTTTGGGTCGGAATTCCCTTCCGGGGATCTCACAACACCCATGTGGGCATGGAACTTGCGCCGCTGGACCTGTTCGCTCGCGATCACCACGGGCTCGTGACACGCCGAGCGGCGATGCGTGCGGGGTGGTCCGAGCGGACCTGGTACCGAGCCGTTCAGACCGGTCAGCTCGAGCTCGTCCACCCGAAGGTTGCGCGGATGTTCGGAGCCGAGACGACACCGAACCAGGTGATCTGCGCGGCGGTGCTCGCCGCCGGGCCCGGTGCGATCGCCTCGCATCGCTCAGCGGCCTGGCTGTGGGGCATCCCCGCAGAGCCGACGGATCCCGTGGACGTGCTGCTTCCTTGGCGCACCCGGAGAGCGAGGGCTGTCGGCGGCGCGGCGATCCACCGACCCCGTGACCTCCTCGATCTGACACCGGTTCGACGCACGAACATCCCGACGACGAACATCCTGAGGACGCTGTGTGACCTCGGGGCGCTCGACCCGGCAGCGGTCCCGGCGTCCGTCGGCCACGTCGTCTCCATCGGAATGGCGTCCCCGGCTGCGCTCTGGGCGGCGATCGCTCGGCACAGCCGGCGGGGCCGTCCCGGCGTGCCAGCGCTGCGCGCCGCGCTCGCAGATTGGGTGCTCGACGGCAAGCCGGTCGACAGCATTCTCGAGCCGGCGATGCGCCGGCTGCTCGTTCGGTACGGGCTGCCACCAGCCGAGTTCCACCCGATGCTCGCCGGCTACGAGGTCGACTTCCGCATCATCGACAGCCCGATCGTGCTGGAATGCGATGGCTGGTCGACCCACGGGCTCGACAAGGTCCGGTTCGAGCGGGACCGCACGCGGGACGCCGAACTCGCCGCGATGGGCTACATCGTGCTGCGGTTCACCTACCGCAGCATCGTCAAGCGACCGGGCAAGGAAGCAGAACGCATTCGCCGGAACGTCGCGCGGTGGGCACCGCATCTTCTGGGTGCCATCTCTGCCAGCAGTTGACGGAGATGGCGCCCGGATCCGGCGATGGCGGAAATGGCGCCCAGATACCCGGGTCCCGCTAGGGCGAGAGGCGGACGAGCTCCGCTCGGGCCGCGCCGGCGACGTAGAGCGAGCCGGCGGCGAGGACGGCGTCGTCGGCATCGGCCATGGCCATCGCCCGCTTGCAGGCCTCCTCGACGCTGTCGGTCACGTAGACCTCGTCGCATCCCAGCGTGAGCGCCGCCTTGCCGACGTCAGTGCCGGAGACCCCGCGGGGCGAGGGCGCCGTGCAGGCCACGACCACATCGAACTCGTCGGCCCGCAAGGCCTCGAGCATCGCCGTCGGCTCGCGCAGCGTGCCGACGACGAGGATCCGCCGGCCCTCCGGCGCGAAGTCGTCGAAGAACACGTGGGCACACGAATCCGCCCCCGCCGGGTTGTGGGCGCCGTCGACGATGACCAGCGGCTGGTACCCGAGCACTTCGAAGCGGCCCGGCATCACCACGGCGGCGAACCCCTCGGTCACCACGTCCAGTGCCAGCGGCGAGGCGAAGAACGCCTCGGCCGCGGTGAGCGCGATCGAGGCGTTGTCGCCCTGATGTGCCCCGTGCAACGGCACGAACACCTCGGGATAGATCGTCGTCGGTGTCCGGATGTCGACGAACCGCCCACCCACGGCGAGTTGGTTGCCGGCGGTCTCGAAGTCGACGTTGCGCACCAGCCGCGTGGCCGCCGGCTCGGCCGACAGCACGTCGACCAGCTCCGGCTCCGTCTCGCCGATCACCGCCGCCGAGTTCGGCTTGATGATCCCTGCCTTCTCCCTCGCGACGTCCTCGAGCGTCGGCCCGGCGAACTCGTTGTGGTCCATGCCGATGTTGGTGATCACGGCGACCTGTGCGTCAACGACGTTGGTGGCGTCCCACCGCCCCAGGAGCCCAACCTCGACGACGGCGACGTCGACGGCGAGGTCGGCGAACCAGCGGAAGGCGGCGGCCGTGCAGGCCTCGAAGTACGACGGCCGGACGCCGGTCAATCCCTCGAGATCGGCGATCGCGGCGATCTGCTCGGCGAACTCCTCGTCACTGATCGGCTCGGCGTTGCGGGCCAGCCGCTCGTTCACGCGTTCAAGGTGCGGCGACGTGTACGTGCCGACGGACAGCCCCTGGGCGTCGAGCAGGCGAGTGATCATCTGGGCCGTCGAGCCCTTGCCGTTCGTTCCCGTGATGTGGATCACGGGATAGGCCAGCTGCGGCTCCCCCATCGCCGCGACGAGCCGCGTGATCGGCTCCAACGTCGGCGACGTGACGCGGCCCGTCTTCTCGTACGACGCATGGTCGTCCAGGTAAGCCAGCGCGTCCGCGTAGTGCACGCCCGGAGGCTAACGAGGCGATCGAGCGAGGCTCAGCTGGCGGCTCGGCGCGGCCGCGACGCGCGCCCGGTCTCCCGCGGCACCAGCGTCGGGTTGACCTTCTCCAACACGGTCTCCGTGTCGATGACGACCTTGCCCACGTCGGTGCGGCCGGGCAGGTCGTACATCGTGTTCAGCAGCACCTCTTCGAGGATCGCCCGCAGACCCCGGGCGCCGGTGCCGCGCAGCAGCGCCTGGTCGGCCACCGCCTCGAGGCCGTCCTCGGTGAACTCGAGCTCGACGTCCTCGAACTCGAAGACCTTCTGGTACTGGCGCACGAGGGCGTTCTTCGGCTCGGTGAGGATGCGCACCAGCGAGTCCCGATCCAGCGACCGCACCGCACCCATCGTCGGCAGCCGACCGATGAACTCGGGGATCATCCCGTACTTCACGAGGTCCTCGGGCAGCACCTTGACGAACAGCTCCCCCGGATCCCGCTCGGTCTTCGACTTCACCGTGCCGTGGAAGCCGACGCCCTTGTGGCCGATCCGGCTCTCGATGATCTGCTCCAGCCCGGCGAACGCGCCGCCGAGGATGAACAACACGTTCGTCGTGTCGATCTGGATGAACTCCTGGTGCGGATGCTTGCGCCCGCCCTGCGGCGGCACCGACGCCTGGGTTCCCTCGAGGATCTTCAACAGCGCCTGCTGCACACCCTCGCCGGAGACATCACGGGTGATCGACGGGTTCTCGCTCTTGCGGGCGATCTTGTCGATCTCGTCGATGTAGATGATCCCCGTCTCGGCCCGCTTGACGTCGAAGTCGGCAGCCTGGATCAGCTTGAGGAGGATGTTCTCGACGTCTTCGCCGACGTAGCCGGCCTCGGTCAGGGCCGTCGCATCGGCGACCGCGAACGGCACGTTGAGCAACCGCGCCAGCGTCTGGGCGAGGTGGGTCTTGCCGCATCCCGTCGGCCCGAGAAGGAGGATGTTCGACTTCGCCAGTTCGACCTCGTCGCGGCGGCCGACACCCATCGACTGCTGGTACTGGATCCGCCGGTAGTGGTTGTAGACGGCGACCGAGAGGATCTTCTTGGCGCTCTCCTGGCCGACGACGTAGTCGTCGAGGAAGGCCCGGATCTCCCGCGGGTTGGGAAGGTGGTCGAAGCTGAGCTCGGTCGTCTCGGTGAGCTCCTCCTCGATGATCTCGTTGCAGAGGTCGATGCACTCGTCGCAGATGTAGACGCCGGGCCCGGCGATCAGCTTGCGCACCTGCTTCTGGGACTTGCCGCAGAACGAACACTTGAGCAACTCGCCGGTGTCACCGAATTTGGCCACTCGTCGCCCCCTGCCGGTCGGTCATCTCGTCAGTCTTGTCGATCAGCGGATCGCGCCCGTGCGGTCCGCCACCTCGCGAGACTCGATCACGGCGTCGATGATGCCATACGCGGCGGCCTCGTTCGCTTCCATCACGAAGTCGCGGTCGGTGTCGGAGTGCACCCGCTCGAGCGGCTGGCCCGTGTGCTTGGCCAACAGCTCCTCGAGCAGGTCACGCATGCGCAGGATCTCCCTGGCCGCGATCTCGAGATCGGTGACCTGGCCGTAGCCCACCTGCCCGTACGGCTGGTGGAGGAGGATCCGCGAATGGGGCAAGGCGAGCCGCTTGCCCTTGGACCCGGCCGCCAGCAGAACCGCCGCCGCCGACGCCGCCTGCCCGAGGCAGATCGTGGCGATGTCGTTGCGGATGAACTGCATCGTGTCGTAGATGGCGAAGAGGGACGTGATGTCGCCACCGGGACTGTTGATGTAGATGTTGATGTCCTTGTCGGGGTTCTCCGACTCGAGGTGGATCAGCTGCGCGCAGATCAGGCTGGCGATCTGATCGTCGATCGGCGTCTGCAGGAAGATGATGTTTTCCTTCAGCAGCCGGCTGTAGAGGTCGTAGGCGCGCTCGCCGCGGCTGGTCTGCTCGACGACGTTGGGGACGAGGTAGTTCTGGGGGTTCACGTGAGGACTGTCTCTGTGTCTTCTGTGTCGGAGGGTTCGGTGGTGTCGGAGGGTTCGGTGGTGTCGAGGGTTCGTCCGTCTCGTCCGTCTCGTCGTCGTGCGAGTGGCCGAGGATGAGGTCGCGGTCCAGTGCGTTACCGGCGGGGTCGACGAGCTCGACGTGGTGGAGCAGCCAGTCGAGCGCCTTCTGCTTGCGGACCTGTGCCGCCAGCTCCGGGACGAGGTCGTTGCGCTCGTAGGCCTTGCGGATCTGGTTGGCCTTCTGACCGGACTGCATCGCCAGCCCGTCGTACTCGGCGGCGAGATCGCCTTCGTCGGCCTCGATGGACTCAGCCGCGGCAACGGCGCGCAGCGCGAGGTCGACCTTGACGGCCTGCTCCGATGCACCCTTCATCGCCGTGATGAAGCTGGCCTCGTCCTGGCCGGTGACGGCCATCCACTGCTCCACACTGATGCCCTGCGACTGCAGCTGGCGAACCGTCGCCTCGACCCGGCGCCGCAGGTCGCTCTGCACGAGTGACTCGGGGGCCTCGATGTCGGTGAGCCCGGTCAACGCCTCGGTGACCTTGCCGACCAGCTGCTGGCGGACGTCGTTGAGCTTCATGGCCTGCAGGCGTTCGCGGGTCGCCGCACGCCACGCGTCGACGCTGTCGAACTCGGCCAGGTTCTCCTCGACCCATTCGTCGGTTGGCTCCGGCAGCACGAGCTCTTGCGCCTTGGTCACGGAGATCTGGAAGTCGGCCGGTTCCTCGGTGCCCTTCGGTGTGGCGCTGAACGTCAGCGTGTCGCCGGCCGCGGCGCCGATCAACTGCTCGTCGAGCTCGTCGGCGATCCAGCCCTGTCCGACCTCGTAGGACCAGTCCTCCGTGTTGAGCGCCGGGACCTCTTCGCCGTCTCGCGTGGTCACCAGGTCGAGCGTCACGTAGTCGCCGCGAGCCACGGGTCGCTCGATGTCGGTCAGCGAGCCGTGCCGGCGCAGCTGCTCGCTGAGTGCATTCGAGACTTCCTCATCGGTCGGCTCGGGGTTCGCCAGCTCCACGCGGAGCCCGCCGTACCCGGGCACGGTCACCTCAGGACGCACCTCGCAGGTGGCGTCGAAATCGACCGCGCCGGACTCGGTGCCGCCGGTGATCTCTACCTCGGGCGTGGCGATCAGGTCGACGTCGTGCTCCCGGACAGCGCGCGCGAGGTACGTCGGGATGGAGTCACGCAGGGCCTGCTCGCGGGCCGGGGCGAGGCCGATGCGGGCCTCGAGGACCCGTCGGGGCGCCTTGCCGGCGCGGAACCCGGGCAGCCGCACCTCCCGGGCGATCTTGCGGAACGCCTGGTCGATGTCGCGGTCGAACTCATCCTCGTCGATGTTGACGGAGAGCTTGACCTTGTTGCCCTCCAGGGGCTCCAGCGAACTCCTCACAGGACGTTCAGGCTATAGGTGCCGAGCGACCGGCCCGGCGGCCATTGGGCAACCGCCAGGAGCCCGAGGGTGGATCAGTAACGTCCTCGACGTGGAGAAGAAGCTGCGCGCTCGGTTCAACGCCTCAGTCGCCGAGCTCGAGCAGACGCGGCTGCAGGACCGATTCCGCGGCCTCGGCCTGACGCCGCTCGGCGAGCTGCCGCTGCGCGTGCCGGTGCGGGTGGCCGGCGAGGTCACGCGGGTGGTGCTCACGCCACGGGCGGGTGTGCCCAACCTCGAGGTGATGATCTCCGACGGCACCGGCAAGATCACCGCGGTCTTCACCGGCCGGCGGCGCATCGCCGGGCTGGACCACGGTCGGGCGACGATCTTCGAAGGCGTCGCCATGCGCGACCGCGACCGGACGATCGTCTACAACCCCGCCTACACGCTCGTCGCCTGAACTCCCGATTCTGACGACACTTGGTTGCGCTCAGCGCAACTAACTCTCCGAAGAACCGGAGTTGCCGATCAGCACGGCGCGCACGTCCTCTTCTGACTCCTCCGTCACCAACACGAGCACCTCGTCGCCCACCCGCAGCACCGTGTCGCCACGCGGCACGATCAACCGCTCGGCGCGCAGCACGGCGACCACCGTCGCGTCGCGGGGGAACCCGAGCTCGACGATGGAGCGTCCGTCGGCCGGTGACGCTTCGGCCAGCGTCACCTCCGCCAGCTTCGCTTTGCCACCCTCGAACGACAGCAGCCTGATGAACGTGCCGACGCTCACGGCCTCCTCGACGAGGCCCGTGATCAGGTGAGGCGTCGAGACGCTGACGTCGACTCCCCACTGATCGTTGAACATCCACTCGTTCTTCGGGTTGTTCACCCGCGCCACGACCCGGGGTACGCCGAACTCTTGCTTGGCCAGCAACGAGATGACGAGGTTGTCCTCATCGTCCCCCGTGACCGCGGCGACCACATCGGCCTCGTTCACCCCGGCACCGTCGAGCGCGCCGACCTCGCAGGCGTCGGCCTCCAGCCATGCCACGCCGACCGGGTCGTTCGACCGGACGTGGTGCTTGACGACCTTCGGGTCGTTGTCGACGATCAGGACGTCGTGCTTGGCGGCGTGCAGCTGCTCGGCGATGAACCGTCCAACGCTGCCGCCACCGGCGATCACCACGCGCATGACATCAACCTCAATGCCGTCCGGCTGGCGACGTGGCCAGCGTCTTGTCCAACGCCGCCAGGTTGTCCGTGGTGACCGCCACGTACAGCAGGTCGCCTTGTTGCGCCACGGTGGCGGGCGTCGGCACCAGTGCCTTGCCGAGGCGCCCGACGGCCACGACCTTGCCGGTGATGTGCTCCTCGAGGTCTCCCAGCGGGTGGCCCGCCCACTGCTGCGGCACCGCCCGCTCGACGAGCGAAACGCTGGCCGACGGATCGGTCCACTCGGCGGGCGTCTCGGTCGGGAGGAGGCGGCGCAGGACCTGGTCGGTCGTCCAGGCCACGGTGGCAACCGTCGTCATGCCAAGGCGCTGATAGATCGCCGCACGCCGCGGGTCGTAGATCCTGGCGACCACGTGCTCGATGCCGAACGTCTCGCGGGCCACCCGGGCCACGAGGATGTTGGAGTTGTCGCCGTTGGTCACCGCCGCCAGCGCCACGGCCTGCTCGATGCCGGCTTCGATCAGCCGGTCCCGGTCGAAGCCGATGCCTTCGACGGTTTGACCGGCGAAGTTCGGACCGAGCCTGAGGAACGCCTCGGGACGGCGGTCGACGATGGCGACGGAGTGCCCACCGTCGACGAGGTCGTGGCCCAGCGCTGCCCCGACCCGTCCGCACCCGACGATGACGACGTGCACCGCGGGAGCATACGTCGGGCCTCGGCGCAGCCCTAGATTGCGCCCCCGTATGGTCTCGCTGGCCAAACGGATCCTGCTCGGCAAGCCGATCGCGACGTCCGAGGAGGGGCATCAGCGACTGAAGAAGCGCGTCGCCTTGCCGATCTTCGCCTCCGACGCCATCTCCTCGACGGCCTACGCCACAGACGAGATCATCCTCGTGCTCGTCGCCCAGGCGGGCATCGGCCTCGCCGCATTCAACGACCTCGTGCCGATCTCGATCATCGTCGCCGTGCTGTTGACGATCGTCGTGGCTTCGTATCGCCAGACGATCTACGCCTATCCATCGGGCGGCGGCGCGTACGTCGTCTCGCGGGAGAACCTCGGCGAGACGCCGTCACTGATTGCCGGCGCGTCGTTGATGACGGACTACATCTTGACGGTCGCCGTCTCCGTCGCCGGTGGCGTGCTGGCCATCCAGTCGGCGTTCGAGTTCGACGAGCAGTGGCGCGTCCCCCTGTGCCTGATCTTGATCGCCATCATGACCGTCGCCAACCTGCGCGGCCTGCGCGAGTCGGGAAAACTGTTCGCCCCGCCGACGTACCTCTACATCGTCATGCTGGTCCTGCTGATCGGCGTCGGCCTCTACAAGGTGGCCTTTCAGGACCTCGGCGCCATCCCGCTGAGCGACCTCTCCCCGGAGGCACAGGAACTGGCCCAAGGGTCGCAACCGCTCGCCTTCCTCATGCTGCTGCGCGCGTTCTCCTCGGGCGCCGTGGCGCTGTCCGGCGTCGAGGCGGTCTCCAACGGCGTGCCGTCGTTCGAGAAGCCGTCCCCCCGGAACGCGGCACGGACGCTGGCGATGATGGCCGGCATCCTCGGCGTTTGCTTCATCGGGATCTCCGTGCTCGCCTCCAAGCTCCAGCCGATCCGTGCGGAGGGTGATCCGACGGGCATCTCGCTCATGGCCGAGCAGGTCTACGGCGGCAAGAACGTC
This sequence comes from uncultured Acidimicrobiia bacterium, assembly GCA_963844915.1. Taxonomy (GTDB): domain Bacteria; phylum Actinomycetota; class Acidimicrobiia; order Acidimicrobiales; family Ilumatobacteraceae; genus JALZMG01. The sequence goes on from CAWJQF010000001.1 coordinate 38,932, forward strand.
TTGTTCTGGGTCACCCAGCTGGCGACGTTCGCCATCCTCATCCTTGCCGCCAACACGGCGTACAACGGGTTCCCCGGCCTTTCGTCGATCGTGGCCCGCGACGGGTACCTCCCCCGGCAGCTCGCCAACCGCGGCGACAAGCTCGTGTTCTCGAACGGCATCATCTTCCTCGCGGTGGCCGCGGGGATCTTGATCGTCGTCTTCGACGGCAACATCTCGGCCCTCATCCCGCTGTATGCGTTCGGCGTGTTCACTGGCTTCACGCTGAGCCAGGCCGGGATGGTGATCCACCACCGACGCCACCGCGAGGGGCGGTGGCGAGCTTCGCTCGCGATCAACGCGACGGGTTGCGTCGCCACGGCGACCGTCGCGCTCGTGGTCGTCGTCTCGAAGTTCACCGAAGGAGCGTGGATCCCAGCCGTGCTCATCCCCGCCATGGTGATGGCGTTCCGATTGATCCATCGCCACTACGTGCGGGTGCGGGCGGCGGTGCAGATCGACGACCCGTACAAACCGTCGCGGCGGACCCATCTCGTCATCGTCCTCGTCGGCACGGTCAACAAGGGCGTGATCCAGGCCGTGCAGTACGCCCGGTCACTGGCGCCCGAGCGGCTGATCGCCGTCTCCGTGGTCACCGACGCGGACGAGCAGGAGCAGTTGGCCAAGGCATGGGCCGACAACGACATGCCGATAGAGCTGCACACGATCGCGTCGCCATATCGCGACCTGACCGGACCCGTGCTCGACTACCTCGACGAGCTCGATGCCGAGAGCCCAGACGACATCATGACGGTGATCATCCCCGAGTTCGTGACGCAGTGGAAGACGCAGTGGCTGCACAACCAGTCGGCCTTCGCGCTGAAGGCCCGGCTCCTGTACCGGCCGAACACCGTGGTGACGTCTGTGCCGGTGCTCATCGACCAGGCGTCGCAATAGGCGCCGGGCGGTGCGGCACGGGGCAGAATGGCGGCGATGCAGACCTGGAAGCCGCATTCGCTGGCCAAGCCGCACGACGACCAGCTCGACCTGCGCATCGGCGACAAGGTCTGCACGATCGTGGACCTGCCCGGCGTGGCAGAGGGAACCGAGGGCAAGGTGATCCTCGCCAACGGCTTCAACTGGCAGCGCTACCGCGTTCGCTTCGAGGTCGCCGGCCGTGACACCGCGGTCGAGCTCGGCGACCTCGACCAGCGCCACCTCGCCCCGATCGGCCGCGCCGCCCGTCGCCTGGCGAAGGAAGCCAAGCGCGCCGCCCGCATGGCCGGCTGAAGCGCGAAAACCGGTTTTGACTCCCGGTCAAGGTCAATTTTGACGGTGAATCCTCCAGAGAATCCGCCGGCGGCACGCACATAGACTGCGCGATGACGGGGAGTAGCGCAGCCTGGTAGCGCTCCTGCTTTGGGAGCAGGAGGTCGCGGGTTCGAATCCCGCCTCCCCGACCACAAAGACCCAGGTCAGAAGCAGTTTCGACCGACCGGGCTGCGGGTCCCAGTGGTGCGGGGAGCAACGTGGGTAGCAACGCACAAGATCCCCGGGTAGCGCCGCGCCCGAGAGTTGGCAAACGGGCCCGAGCTGAGTCGTGTAACGGAGGAACCTCGCCAAGCGATCTGCTGGGTGACGAAGGGAAGGGAACGCGGACGGACACCGGCGCTGACCCGTCGATCCACCCGGTGCGCCCGCCCTTCGTAGTGATCATCGTCGGCCCGCCACAATCCCACTCCTCCGCCGGACCCTTGGGGTCATCGAAAGGCCACACCCCCTGATCCGAGCGCGACGATCACCGCCATTGCGCCCGCTATGCCCATCGTTCACGTGTCCTCCTCTGAGGTCCCCCGGGCAGTTCGACTATCGCCGTCGCCGGGGCGCACCGTCACCCCGCCGTCCTCGGCGTTCAGCTTGTCGGCCATCGCCTCGGCGGCAGACTTCGCCGCCTCCATGGAGCGGAACGAGGTGGCAGGCATGTAGCCGACACGGGCGTGGTTCGGGAACTCGCCCTTGTCGCGGTCGCGGACGCTCCAGCCGAACTTGTCGGCCGAGACGTAGTACCGCCGTTGCTCGCACATCACATCCTCAAACGACCGAGAACCGCCGCTCGGACGTCAGAACCGATGAATGATGGCCGATCGCCCGACGTGTCGTGCGTGCCGAGATCACCACGGCAGGTCGAGGCCGCGGAACACGGCCAGGACGACGATCACAGCGCCGACGAGATACCACGACCGTCAGACGCCGCGGCCACTTGCTGTCAGATAGTGGTTCGAGGTGGGGGAGCATGGATCAGACCGCCTAAGGGAGTTACGGCCCAGACACTCGAACGGTCCATACACGCTCGAGCCTCCGGGCCGAGCTCGACGGTACGGGCGACGCCGACCTGCTGTGTCCTCAAGATTGATGATCTTGTCGACCGCCGTGTGAGTGACTCAGCACCGGGCCGCGTCGCAGTCAGGTCGCGGGGCAGCCCGACCGCGACCATGGCTGACGAACGCAATCCAATCGTCTTGACACGCCCACAGCACCACTGGAACAGGGATCGGGGTCAGCCCCGACCGCTTCTGCCAGGACGCCGACGCCGGCCAGCTGCTCACCCCCCATCGAGGCGAGATTCTTCGTCGCGGCACCGGCCGAGGCCAGGTATGACGGGTCAATGACGCTACGCCGGTGCCGGTCAACGGTCAGCCGCAGCCGCTCCACCTGGTCGAGCCCGACGAGCTCGGGAGCGCACTCATAGAGAAAACCGGCACGGTCGGCGGAACAGCAGCACGGCTCCGCCATGGTCGACGGCCAGGCACCGAGGACGGAACCGCTGGCGGCGACGTTGATACCCGGACTCACAGTCCCATGGCGACGTCCCGGACACTCCGCGCCGGTAGACCGCTCGCGACTGCAAGCAGCCAGCCGGACCGCTCTCCGCATCGGAGCACATAGCTCTCGCTCGCCGCACTCTTGCGATCGACGAACCCAACGCGGGCTGGTCGAGTCAGCCTCGGCGGGCCTGCCCCTCCCGTCGAGGCGCGCCGGGAGCCAGCCGCTCGCAGGCGAGCCGCGAGCGCACCCAACGGCAGCACATAAGCACAGCGCCGAGTCGGCCTCTCAGCAGCCCGAACGGGCCACCACGTAACACTTGGCGATACCTGTGCGGCACTCGTGCGGCACCGCGCGGCGCGGCTCAGCAAGTTGGCCCACAGAAGCAACAACGGTAGAACCCATCACCACCAACAGCGGTACATCGCCGCGCCAGGGCTGGTCAAGAGCCTTGGCGACGATGCTTTCTGTGCCGAGGTTGGCTGGCTGCATAGGTCGACAGCCACTCGCCTTTGATGCTGGTGCGACTCGACCTGCTCGGAATTGCAGTTGCACTGACCCCGACACATCAGCGGCGTGGGCCGAGCGTCCCGACGGGCGGAAGTCGGGACGCTCAGCCCGGGGGGCATCATCGAACTACACGTCCAAAAGGGCGTTCAACAGATCGGTGATCGCGCCGAGCAGGTTGACAGCAGGTTGCCGAGGAGGCCACCGTCGAGCAGGCCGGCAACAGCGCAGAGCAGATTGCCGAGCAGATTGCCGGCACCGGGGATCGCTTCGATCAACAGGTCAACCGGGCTGAGGGCGACGCGCAGACCGAGCAGGTCCAGGTCCAGTGGACCGAGCGCCAAGGTCAAAATGTCACATGCTCCGGGCGTTGGTTCGGGCACCTGCTGTGGCTGCATCAGGCCATGTGGCTGCATCAAGCCTTCGGCGGGTGCCTCGTTGCTGGCGCCGGTGACGGGCAGCCGCACCTGTTGGCTGACCTCCTGCCCGCCGACTTGACCGACGAGGCGCCCAACGGCGTACAGCACGCCGCGACGGTCCTGGAAGCGCCGCAACTCGAACGTGCCCTCGAACGGCGTGCCGTCCACAGTGACTCCGTGTACGGCTGCCGGCGCGGCTGTCGCCAGGGCATCGCTGCCGGGTGCAACACTGGCGTTGTCGGAGACGATCTCATCCAATGCCGGTTCGGCGCTTGCGACGGCCGTCTGCGCCGACGACGGTGGAGCCGACGAGGCCGATGATGATGGCGCAGATGACCGACGTCTTCCGTCGCCTCGATGATGATTGTGGTGGCCAGTCGCCGTGCGACGTGTCGTCTCTAGGTTGCATCGGGTTGGTCGCCTTTCGTCTCAGCTCCGCCCGCCGCACCGCGCCAATGCGATGCCAAGTGGAAGACGCCTCAGTCGCGTCACCATCACGCCTGGCGTGGTCGAATCACCCGGAGCCTCAGGTGAGGGACGAGGCCGCGGACTTGCGGACGATCTACGGTCCGGGGACGGCTCCGAGGACCGAGTCGACCGGAGCGAGTTGACCAGTCGACGCTGGCGGTGCGTCCGGAATGGTCGCCGTCGTGATCTCCTCCGCCGCGCCGACAACGGTGCTGGCTACGGGACACACGAGGTCAGTTGCAGGATCGAGCTGGTCAACGACTGTCGGCACGATGCACGGCGCCGTCGAAGCCGTTGGGCTACCGACACTGGTGGACATGGTGGTCGCCGGCCCCGGCGCCGCGGTCGTCTCGGTTGTGGAGGCGACCGTTATCGGTGATGTTGGCGCGGTTGACGGCGGGACGCCGACCGTCGAGGTGGGCGGCGGATCGGCGACAGCTGTTGAAGGCGGGATGCCGACCGTCGTGGTGGAGGGCGGATCGTCGACAGCCGTGGGCGGAAGCACGTTGGGCGACTCCGGCCGCACCAGCGTGACCGAGGCGAGCAGGATGGCCGCCGTTGCGTAGATCGGACGGCCGCGCAGGCGTCGCCACGCGCGTCGGATGCTCTCGACGCCCGGCGCGAGCAGCCAAGCGGCGATCCCCGGTTGCGCTCGGTGAGCGGCTTGGCGAGCGCGGCGCACGTCTGGCAGGACTCGAGATGGGCGGTCACGTCCAGCGCCTCTTGGCGTCGGCGGTCCCCGGTGGCGAGTGCGAGCAGTACGGGGCGGCAGCGCTCAGTCGGCAGCTCGATGTGACGGAAGGCGAGCACGAACTCGAGCCGCAGGACCGCCCTGGCGCGGGTCAACCGTCGCGATCGCGCCGCTGCTCACGTGGGCCTGGTCGGCGAGCGTCGCAAGGTCGTCACCCTGCGAGTCATGGCGCAGCAGGAGGTCGCGATCCTCCGGATAGATGCGTTCGAGCGCCACGGTTAGGGCGTCGGTCTCCTCGCGCCGGAGGTGCCCTGTTCGGGTCCTTCGAGACCCGTGTCTTCGACCAGCCGGTGGAGATGGCGGCGGCGGACGGACTGACGTCGGGCGTGCGACGTCAGCAGGTTGCGGGCCGTCACGATGGCGTACGCCCGCTGCGCCTCGGGGGCCAACGCTGCTTCGAGCTGGTGAGCCGGATCAACGTCTCTTGGGTCAGATCCTCGATCAGGTGGTGATCACGCGTCTCGCCGCGGAACGCGTCGCACGACCCTCGCCAGGTCCGCCAGGGAATCAGCGGGCTGATGTGACCGAGGCGATGTTCTCGGCGGTTCCGTCATCGAACCTCACATGCTGGGACCGCGGGAGTCTTCCGCTTCCGATCGTCATACCCGGAATGGACGCCGTACACGGGCGGCGGCACCGGTACCCATGGTGGTGCGATGGGGCCGACTCGTAATGGCCGTTCCGGCGCTTGGACGTGTACTGGATGCTCCGCCATGCCCGAGCTTGCTGTCGAGTCAACGTCGAATCTGCGGCGACCCATCATCATTCTCCTGGGAATCGCGCCAGCCGGATCCTTCTAACAGAGTCATCTCCCTCGCGTGGGCGTCGCTCCGTACTGCTGTCCCGTCTGGTGGTGAGCCTGCAGGCCCGGAGATGCCCGGGAGTGCATCGCGGAGTGTTCGGCCGGTCTGCGGACTACCGGTTGGATCGCTTGGAGCGAGGACGCTGCGGCGTGTCCTGCTCGAACTCGATGCGTTCCTTGCGCACGGTGTCCTCGACGGTGACCTCGTCGCTCTCCATCTCGGTTTCGAGGCGAACCGTTCCTTCGGCACGACTCGCTTGTCGACGTCGACCACCTCCTCGTGCAACACGATCTCCTGTTGATCGGCAATCAGGTCGTCGGCGCCCATCGCCTTGTCGTTGCTGGCGTCGGTGACCGGTTCGGTGATCACACGGACCTTCTCGCGCTGCACGGGGATGCGCACCTCGACGTCCTCGGTCTCGACCCACTTCCGCAGCCGAGCGGCTCCGGCGGAGCGTGTCCGCGTTTTGATATCGAGCTGCTCCTCAGAACGCGTCATCGTTTCGTCGGCTTTGCAACCGATCGCCTTGTCCTTCGGGGCGACCACCGCTCCTCCCACCGTTGCCGGTCATCGGCCGGAGGTCGATGCCGTAGTGGCGGTACAGCTCCAGCTCTTCGTTAGCGGTGAGCTGACGGTCAGCTTCTACCGTGGGGGCGTCCTTGACCAGCGAAGCGTCGTAGCGCACGACGACGTCGTCGCCGTAGACGTGAGCACCTGTCAGTGGCGCGAAAGTGACCGTCGTCCCGAACAGCCCGGTCTTGATGGCCAGCCACTCCGGTCGGCCAGTCGCCTCGTCGACGTAGACCTCAGCGATGGTGCCGATCTTGGAGTAGTTGCAGTCCAGCGCGGTGCGATCAGTCAGATGGCGGGTGTCGTACAAGAGATCGGTCATCGTGCTGCTCCTGGTGCCGCGGTGCCGCCCACTACTGACTGAAACGCCTCGGCGAGCGACATCTGACACGCGGTCGTCGAGAATCTGCGACCCCGAAGGGTGACCCTCCGCGGGCGACACCCGTACCCACACCCGGTCGGGTCGCCACACCCCCTACCTGCTTCGGTGGTCCCAAACCGTCCAGGCGGTGATCGGCCACGCGCCGCCGCCTTGCAACGATCCACGGGACGTAGAACGTACGGCCCTACGGCGGTCGGACGGGACGCTCGCTCCGTTGGTGATCGGTGTTGAGAGGCGCATTCCCGCTAGGCGAAATTTTGGCCGATAATTTCGATTGTTCCCGACTGAACCTGCGGCGCTCACTGGTCCTAAAGCGCCAAATTGCTGGCGATGTGTATACAACACGCTCGACGCATGCGGATGACATTCGCGGCGTCAGGGTCAGCGCACCATAGTGACCTCGACAGTGCATCGGTAGAGCTGTTGCTTACTCGACATCACCCACAAACCGGGCCGGCCGCTGGCGATTATCGCACAGGTCGTCGCCGTCCAGACGCCTCGAGCACCACCAGACCACGCGCACAATCGCTACCGATCCAGTCCCTACCACCCGGCCGAGAGCCGCGCTTGTTCCGTCTGTGCCACGCCGTCTGGGTGGGGCGGACCGTGTCTCCGCGCAATGGAGTCGTCCATCGCACAACTACCCGGTGTGCCGGCGGACGCGGGATTGGCTGCGTCGACGCCGGTTTGATGACTCTATACGGCGGACATGTGACGAGGGTTGCCGGTTCCCATCGTCGCAAACGATCAACTCCCTACGACGACAGCGAATGAGCAGGGCTTCCGTGGCGTCGCGACACTGCTCCACACGTGATGTCTGGGCAAGTCGTGCAGCATTCGCGAGGCGCCCGTCCACCGGCGGGCACTTCACGCGGCCGCGGCGGGAACTGCGGTATCCGGGCGGCGGACTCACGCCGGCGGCCCCGCTCGTTCGCTTTGCGTTGTGGGGCCAGGCTGTCCGCGTACGGGCCGTGCCGCAAACCGCTGCCGACATGTCATCGCGTCGGCCCTGCCCGGCGCGGGTGTCGACGGCCGATGCGGGCCAGAAGCGGAGCCGACGAGCATCAGCGTCCACGTGGTGCCGCAGTAGGCGAGAGAGGGGCCGCCAGGTGGGACCGTTCTATGGAGTCACCGAGGAACCCCGAACCATGCTCAACGCCTTGCTGCCGTTCAGTTCGAGGCGTACTCCGTCCGCGCCAGCGAGTGAGAACACGAGCTGGTACGTCACGCGGCTCAGATCGACTTGGTCGGCGCTGGCAGGTAGGCAGCCCTCGACGGCCGCTTCCAGGAGGGCGGCCACCTCCTCGAGCAAATGCGTCAGCGCCCACGCCGACTCGACGTACCGGGCATCCTTGGTGCCGTCATCAGCCACCAGCAGCTCCAAGGACAACGACAAGTCCTGGAGCCGACGGAGCTCGTAGATCGTCTCCAACATGGGCCTGGCGAGCTCCTCCACCGTCGGCAACGGCAGGTGTTCGTCGGCCGACTGGCGGGCCCGGCGTATCAGTTCGGCCAGCGGTTCGGCGACGGTTGATACCTTGCGCACGTCGCACCTCTAGGTGGGTGTGGCCCAGCCCCGGCACCGTTTCCCACGGTGGCCGGGGCACCTGTGTTGTCGGCGCGGACGCTACACCGGGCGTCCGCCGCGATCTACACCGCGCACACGATTGACACCCATGGGCAATACATCACACTTGACCGGCCACGAGCTTGCGCTACCGGTCCTCGGCCAGTCCGGCATCAGTTCTCTCGGGCGGACGCGTCTCAGCACGCCGCGTGACGGTGACGTGAGCCATGCCTTTCGCCGCAGCGTTGGAAGCGGCATCTCGCGCTTCGCCGGGCATGTCCGGATGAGGCCCGTGCGAGAGCGTCCGGTGCAGCGGTCGCCGGAGTTTGGAGCTTCCTCACCTCGGGCACACGTAGTCACAACAGCCGCGGCGCGGGCCCTGCACACCTCAGAATGGGGCGCACGCTTGGGTGCTCTCAGCGTCTCCTCATCGCCGCCGGCGCCGTGTTGACCTTCGCTTGTGACGTGACGCGGAAGGACCTCGACACTGTCGGGATCATCCTCATGGTTGTCGGCGCGATTCGACTCGTCACCAGCTTCTACGCGGCTCGCCGCTTGGTTTCAGCTCCACAGGCGAGCGGCGGACGTCGGCCGACGGCAGAACCGTGGTCGAACGGGATCGAACCACCAGGATCTGACCGGGAGGCCGGCATCAACGGCGTCCCACCGCACAAGAGGCCGAACCGACTCGCCTCGCCGAGCAGCATGAGAGCGCTAAGATCCGGCGTGAAGAAGTCGCATTCTTGGGGTGCGGCGACAGCGTCCTCGAATACAGCGCCGTGGGACCCGCCGTGATC
>CAWJQF010000002.1:0-167453 GCA_963844915.1 uncultured Acidimicrobiia bacterium
GCGAGCGCCAGCGAGCCGGGCGGCGATGGGGCAGGCGCCACAGGCGCCGAGGGGGCGCAGCCCCCGGGATCGGGGACTGCGACCTTCCGCCCGATCGAGACCCGGCTTGGTTCCGGCGGCTTGGCATTCGACCGCGTTTTCGTGTCGAGACCATCGAGGGCGAGGCCGTCTTCCTGCTGTCCGAACGCGGCCACGTCGTGCTGCGGGGCGACGCCTATCTCCGCCTCGCGCAGCTGCTCGACGGTCAGCGCGACGTCGCGGCGTTGGTGGATGCGCTCGATGGCGTCGTGCCCGCGGCCGAGGTCTACTTCGCGATCAATCGGATGCGGCAGCAGGGGTACATCGTCGACGCAAAGGTGGCTGGCGACCGGGCCGGGTGGTGGAACGACCTCGGAGTCGACGCCACCGAGGCGGAGCGGCGACTCGGCGAGGCGAGCGTGGCGGTGGTCGGGTTTGGTGGGGTCACGGTCGAGGCGGTCGAGGCCGGGCTGTCGTCAGCGGGGATCGAGGTCGTGGATGCGGTGGGTGAGGCGTCGCTGGTTGTGGCGGTCACGGACGACTATCTGCGTGGCGGGTTGGCCGAGTGAACGCTGCGGCGTTGGAATCGGGGCAGCCGTGGCTGCTGGTGCGGCCGGGCGGTCGGCAGTGCTGGTTGGGGCCGTTGATGCGGCCGGGGCAGTCGGCGTGTTGGGAGTGTCTGGCGCAGCGGTTGCGGGCCAACCGGGACGTCGAGCGGTTCGTGGGTCGGCGTCGTGGCACGGCCGAGCCGTTTCCGCCACCGGCTGGGGTGGTGCCGGCGGTGACGGTGGATGCGTTTGTGGCGTTGGTGGTGTTGGAGGTGTCGAAGGTGGTGGGTGGCGCGGCGGTGACGGTGGATGGTCGGGTGGTGACGTTGGAATGGCCGACGTTGGAGCGCGCCGAGCATGTGGTGGTCCGTCGCCCGCAGTGCCCGGCCTGTGGTGACGCATCACCGGCCGCACCGCAGCCCGTCGACGTGGAGTCACAACCGAAGGGGTGGTTCGTCGATGGTGGCCACCGGGCCCGGTCGCCCCACGAAACCTGGACCAGCTACCAGCACCACATCAGCCCGATCACGGGCGCGGTGAGCCAGGTGGACGAGGTCTCGCCGAAGGCGCGGCTCTACGTCTACAGCGCTGGACCGAACTTGGCCATGCCGGCGCACACCATCGGACGGCTGCGCGGGGGGCTGCGCAGTCGCAGCGCAGGCACGGGGCGCTCACAGGACCAGGCTCGCTGCAACGCGCTGTGTGAAGCCCTCGAGCGCTACTCGGGATGTTTGGACGGAACGGATGCCCGCCGCAGAGGCAGCTATCGGCAGCTCGGCGAGCAGGCGATCCATCCGAACGCGTGCATGCTCTGGAGCGACGCGCAATACGACCACGCGGAACGGTGGAACGAGCGCCATCCCGCACTGCACAATCGGGTTCCCGTCCGCTTCGACGAGAACACGCTCGTCGACTGGACGCCCTTGTGGTCACTCACCGACCACGCTGTCAAGTACCTCCCCACGAGATTCTGCTTCTACCGCGCGACGACGAGGCGAGCGAGCCGTACTTCCAGGCGGACTCCAACGGCAACGCCGCCGGCACGAGCCGCACGGAAGCGATCCTGCAGGGGTTCCTCGAGCTGGCCGAACGGGACACCGTCGCGATGTGGTGGTACCACCGCCTCCAGCGGCCGGGCGTTGATCTCGACAGCATCGGTGATCCGTACGTCGCCGATCTGCGCGCCCAGTACGCCGGACTGCATCGTGACGTCGCAGTGCTCGACGTCACGAACGACCTCGGCATCCCGACCTTCGTCGCGGTGTCATGGCGCACCGACGGCAGGGCCGAGCAGCTTGCGCTCGGGTTCGGCGCCCATCTCGACGCGCGCGTCGGTGCACTGCGCGCGCTGACCGAGCTCAACCAGATGGTCGTGTTCATGGCTGGCAACGACGGGCTGGTTCCCGGCGACGACAGCGATGGCAGCGATCGAGAGCTGGTGGATTGGCTGCGTTCGGCGACGCGGGCCAACCAGCCGTACGTCGTGCCCGCGGCGGTGCCGCGGCGCCGCATCTCGGATTACCCGCAGCTGGCGAGCGACGACCTCGCCGACGACGTGCGTCACTGCCAGGCCATCGTCGAGGCGAAGGGCCTCGAGCTCCTGGTCCTCGACCAGACGCGTCCAGACATCGGATTGCCCGTCGTCAAGGTCGTCGTGCCCGGCTTGCGCCACTTCTGGGCTCGCTTTGCGCCTGGTCGGCTGTTCGACGTTCCGGTCCAGCTCGGTTGGGTTCAGCGCCACGTGCCGGAAGACGAACTGAACCCGGTGACGATGTTCCTGTGACCGATATGGCGCTTGCTCCGGGCATCTCACTCGTGCTCCGCCCCGAGGTCGCGGTGCGCTTGCCGACCGACGGCCCGGCGACGGTCGAGGCACCGTGGGCGCGCATCACGCTCGGCGATGTCGGGCCGGGGTTGCGCGACGCGCTCCTGCTGCTCAGTGACGAGGGAGCATCCGAAGACGCGCTCGCCGACCACGTCGCCGAGCAGGACGGCCCGGTGGCACTCGCCACGCTGTACTACTGCTTGCGCTCCTGTACGGAGCACCGCTTCGTGTGCCACGCCGCGTCGATGGCTGGGCGGCGCACGATCACGGTCGTTCCGATGACGTCCGAGCCGATCGGGAAGCCTGCCCACGTCGACGCTGCCGCGCGGTGCCGCCTCTCCCGCTTTGCCTTCGCCCGTCGAGGCTCCGGCGGGCTCGTCATCGAGTCGCCGCTGGCGCCCGTGCGTGTGTTGCTGCATGGTCAGCAGGGCGGCGCGTTGCTGGCCAGTCTCGCCGAGCCGGTCTCCGCCGACGAGCTGCGTTCCGTGATCGCCGGTTCCACTCTCGACGAAGCGCGCGCGGCGCTCGGGGTGCTCACCGCCGCAGGGGTCGTCGGAGCGGTGGACGACGGCGGGACAATCGTCGCCGAGGAGGCGCCGACGATGCGCACGTGGGAGTTCCATGACCTGCTGTTCCACACGAGGAGCCGGCGTGGTCGCAACGACCTCGAGTACGGCGGCACGTACCGGTTCCGCGAGCAGTTGCCGCCGTTGCCGGCCCTGAAGCCGTTGACGTCGAATCGCATCACTTCGTTGCCTCGACCCGAGCAGGACGGGGCGGCCGACGATTCGTTCACTCACGTGCTCGAGGGTCGGCGCTCGACGCGGGAGTTCGCTGCGGCGCAACTCACCGCCGATCAGCTCGGCGAGCTGCTGTACCGGGCGAGCAGAGTGCGGGCTGTGCTGCCGGCTGAGGACAACCGGCCGTACGAGATCACTCGACGTCCCTACCCCGGCGGTGGCGCCGCTTACGAGTTGGAGCTGTATCCGCTGGTGCACCGATGCGATGGCCTGGACCCGGCGCTGTACCACTACGACCCGGGCGGTCACCAGCTCGAGCTGATCGCCGGTCGAAGCGATCTGACCGACCGGCTGCTCTCGGATGCCCAATGGTCGTCGGGGACCAAGGAGCCGCCGCACGTGCTCGTCGTCGTCGCCGCCAGGTTCGGTCGTGTCACGTGGAAGTACGGGGCGATGGCGTACGCACTGGTGCTGAAGGACGTCGGTGTGCTGTTGCAGACGATGTGTCTCGTCGCGACGTCGATGGGCATCGGCGCGTGTCCGCTCGGCGGCGGTGACGCCGATCTCTTCGCCGCCGCCGCCGGCACGGACTACTACGCCGAGACGTCCGTCGGTGAGCTCATGGTGGGCACCACGAGCTGAGCAGGCGGGCGGCTTCTGGTGGCGATGTCCTACACTCCGCTTGTCCGCAGCGCGATCGGTCGTGGGGGTGAAGGTGCACGATGAATCGCCCGTGCAGCAAGCCATCGGGTCGTCGCCGAGCGCGGCGCGTCTCGACGGCAGCAGCCCGATGGTCGACGAGCTGTCCGACGCCATGCTCGACCTCATCGTGGGCGGTCTGACGACGGACGCGGCGCTGGCTCGCGCTGCGGGCTTCGACCCGGCTCGGCTCCCGGCGCGCTGACGGGGTCGCCCGTGCAACCAGGCATCTTCCGTCAGGAAGCCCTCGACCGACTCTCGTCCCCCGAGCAGCTCGACCAGGTGATGCGGGTCGCCGACCCGAGGCGCTGGATCGCGCTGACGGCAATCGGTGTGCTGCTCATTGGCGCGCTGATCTGGGGATTCGTCGGTCGCATCGAGTCGACCGTGCAAGCGGACTGCGTGATCATTCCCAAGAGCGGTACCTACGACATCGTGACCACCAGCCAAGGCACCGTCCGGGACGTGCTGGTCCAGCGCGGAGACCAGCTCGCTGCGGGTGAGCCGGTCGCCGTCGTCGAGACCATCGACGGGGCACGCACGGAAGTCCTCGCGCCGGTCAGCGGCGAGGTGATCGAGCTGCTGGCGACGTTCGGCGACTTCGTCGAGGTTGGGACAGCCCTCGTCAACTTCGATCAAGACGAAGAAGACCTGGCCGTGCTCCTGTACGTGTCGCCGTCCGTCAGCGGCGAGCTGGAGAGTGGGATGGAGGCGCACATCTCACCCGATACGGCAGCGCGCGAGCAGTACGGGTTCCTCGAGGGTCAGGTCGAGGAGATCGCTCCCTTCCCGTCGACGCGGGCCGGGATGAGGGCCCTGCTGAACAACGACACCCTGGCCGATGACCTGTTCGACGACTCGGGAGGTACTCCGGTCGAGGTCTGGGTGACACCCGAGCCTGCATCAACGCCGACCGGGTTCGAGTGGTCGAATTCGGATGGTCCCGCACAGCTGCGGGCCGGCACGCTGTGCACGGCCGAGGTCGAGCTCACCGAGCGCCGCCCGCTCGAACTGATCCAGCCATGACTCGGGACCGCCCGCCCGAACTGTTGATCCGGCCATGACCGACGCGACGAAAGCGCCGAGTCCGCACCCCAACGGTCCTCCAGATGGAGGCGGTCGAGTGCGGCGCCGCCTCGCTTGCCATGGTGCTCGCCTACTACGGAAGAGTCGTTCCGCTGACCGAGCTGCGCCAGACGTGTGGGATCTCGCGCGACGGCAGCAAGGCCAGCAGCATCGTGAAGGCTGCCCGTGTCTACGGGTTGACCGCCCGCGGCTTTCGCAAGGAGCCGGCTGAGCTCAGGGAGCTGACGATGCCGATCATCGTCTTCTGGGAGTTCAACCACTTCGTCGTCGTCGACGGATTTTCCAAGGGCTGCGTCCACCTCAACGACCCAGCTGTCGGGCCGCGGACGGTGACCGATGAGGAGTTCGACCGCTCGTTCACGGGCGTCGTGATGACGTTCGAGCCGGGAGACGAGTTCGTCCGCAGTGGTCGGTTCCCCAGCCTGACCGGGGCGCTGCGCCAACGTCTGGCCGGATCACACTCCGCGCTCATCTATGGAGTTCTGGCGGGGATGGCGCTGATCATCCCCGGTCTGCTGATTCCTGCGTACGGCCGCATCTTCGTCGACGACATCCTCGTCAGCGGCCTGGAGGCCTGGATCCGACCACTCATCGCTGCGATGGGGCTGACGCTATTTCTCCTGCTCGCACTCAACTGGCTGCAGCAGTACATCCTGTTCCGGCTCGGCCAGAAGCTGGAGCTGAGCACGTCCGGGCGCTTCATCTGGCACGTGCTGCACCTGCCCATCGCCTTCTTCGACTTGCGCTATGCCGCCGACGTCGCATCGCGGACGCAACTCAACGAACGAGTCGCGCAACTGCTGTCGGCGCGAGTCGCAGCGAACCTCGTCAACGTCACGATGATCGCGTTCTACGCGTTCGTCATGATCCAGTACGACGTCCTGTTGACGGTCATCGGTGTTGCCATCGCTCTGCTCAACCTGGTCGCGCTGCGCGTCAGCGCGCGGCGTCGCACGGACGCCAGCCGCCGCTTCGAGCAGGAGCAGGGCAAGGTGCTGGCCACCTCGTTCAACGGCATCCAGATGATCGAGACCTTGAAGGCAGGGGGCACCGAATCCGATTTCTTCGCCCGCTGGGCGGGGTTCCAGGCCAAATCCATCCGCGCCGAGCAGGACCTCGCCGTCACGACGGGCTACGTGAGCGTCGTGCCGACGCTGCTCAGCGGCCTGACGACGGTGGCCATCCTGATCGTCGGCGGCGAGCGCGTCATCAGCGGCACGCTGAGCATCGGCGCGCTCGTGGCCTTCCAGTACCTGATCGCCGCGTTCAGCGCCCCCGTCAATGGCCTGGTCAACCTGGGCGGCGAAGTCCAGGAGATCCATGCCGGCATGGTCCGGCTCGACGACGTGCTCAGCTATCCAACTGATCCGACGCTCGCCGCACACCCTCCGGGCGCGTCTGGCGATCCGCTGACCCGACTGGTCGGTGCCTTCGAGCTGCGCAACATCACGTTCGGCTACAGCCGGCTGGACCCGCCGTTGATCGAGGACTTCAATCTGTCCGTCCGCCCCGGCGCGCGGGTCGCGCTGATCGGCGGCTCAGGCAGTGGGAAGTCGACGATCGCCCGGCTCCTTTGCGGGCTCTATCAACCCTGGAGCGGTGACGTCCTCTTTGACGGTCAGCCGAGGACCAGCCATTCCCGCGAGGTGATGGTCAACTCACTGGCCCTCGTCGATCAAGAGATCGTGATGTTCGAGGGATCCGTCATGGAGAACATCACGCTGTGGGACGAGACGGTCCCCGACCGAGACGTCGTGCGGGCAGGGCGTGACGCGGAGATCCATCACGACATCGCGTCGCGGGCCGGGGGCTACAGCAGCCGTGTGGCCGAGGGCGGAGGAAACTGGAGCGGCGGGCAGCGGCAACGCCTGGAGATCGCGAGGGCGCTCGTGGCCGATCCCTCCATCCTCGTTCTGGACGAGGCGACGAGCGCGCTCGACCCGACGACCGAGGAGTTCATCGACGACCGCCTGCGGCGGCGCGGGTGCACGTGCCTCATCGTGGCCCACCGCCTCAGCACGATCCGCGACTGCGATGAGATCGTGGTCCTCGAACGGGGCAAGATCGTGCAGCGCGGGACCCATGACGAGCTGATCGCCCAGGGTGGTCTCTATACCGATCTGATCGCCGCGGCATGAGCGAGCGGTCCGTCGATTCTGCGGAAGATCTGGTGTCACCGGTGACCCTGACCGGGAGTCAAAACCGCCTCGAACTGGCCGGCAACCGGACACTGCTGCTCGACGATCCGGCCGCCGCCTGGGCGGTCACCGCGGGTATCGCTTACGTGTTCGCCGTCCCCGTCGAGGGCGGGGTGTCGGTCGGTGGCCGCGAGTACGTGTGCCAGGTCGATGCGGGGAGCGCATTGTTCGGCATGTCGGTCGGGGACGCTCGCGTCGCCCTCCTCGCCGTCGGCCGGCCCGGGACGTTGCTCGAGCGACTGGAGCACGATGACGAGCGCCTCATCGCAGGCTGGGTCCACGCGCTGTCGTCGGCCATCGGGGATCCGGCACCGCGTGACGTCGTCGAGGTTCCGGCCGACCGGCCCACCGACACCGTTGACGGCGCGGCGTACCAGCCCCGCGTCGATCTGCTCTGGGCGACCGTCACAGCAGGCACCATGCAACTGCAAGGCGTCGGTGACGCCCTGATCGATGCCACATCGGGGCCGTTGCCGCTCTCGTCGGCGACGTGGCTCCGGTCGGTCGGGACGGGCCGGATCGCGCCTGAGGGCGCGCCGGAGTCGCTCGGTGCTTTCCATCGCGTCGTCCTTGCCGCGCTGGCGAGCCAACTGGAGAGCAGGAGCGAAGCCCGCGCCGCCCGCTCGCGCGCCCGACTGGCCGCCGACGATGCCATTCTCGATGACGGGCTCAGCGACCTCCTCAGCTTCTTCGAGGACGGCGCCATCCCGGTTGACCACGTGGGCGCCCGCGTCGCTTCTGCCGACCCGCTGCTTGCTGCCTGCCGACTCGTGGGCGGTGCCCTCGGCGTCGACGTCGAAGCGCCACCGGCCTGGCAAGCGGGCGGCCGTGACAGCCTGGCGGCGATCGCACGCGCCTCGCACTTGCGTCTCCGCCAGGTGACGCTCGACGGGGAATGGTGGCGCTCGGCGAGCGGCCCGATACTCGGCTTCGACGCCGGCAGCCGCCAACCCGTCGCGCTGCTTCCGAAGTCTGCGCGGTCGTACCAGGTCGTCGACCCCGCGACGGGGAGCCGAAAGCGCGTCACCGCAGAGGTGGCGGCGTCACTCTCCGTCATCGCCTACTCGCTGTACCGGCCGTTTCCCCAGCGGTCGCTCGGCGTCGTCGATCTGTTGCGCTTCGGTCTGCGCAAGGGCGGCAGTGACCTGTGGATGATCATCGTGATGGGTGTGCTCGGCGGGCTGCTCGCGCTGGTTGTGCCGATCGCCACCGGGCTCCTTTTCAACCGCTTCATCCCGGCCAGTGACGGCGGCGGCGTCGTGCAGGTGGCCATCGCGATGCTGCTCAGCGTGGGGGCGATCACGGCGTTCCAGCTGACACGTTCGATCGCCGTGGCACGACTCGGTGCGCGGATGGACCTGTCGTTGGAGGCGGCCGTTTGGGACCGCCTGCTCGGGTTGCCCGTGCCGTTCTTCCGCGACTACTCGTCCGGCGATCTCGCCCTGCGGGCCACCAGCATCAGCGCGATGCGGCGTGCGCTCAGCGGGGTCGTCACCACAGCAGTGCTCGGCGCTGCGTTCTCCGTCTTCAGCTACGCACTGCTCTTCGTCTACGACGTTCGCTTGGCGCTGGTGGCGACCGTGCTGCTGGCGGGCGCACTGCTCCTCGGTTTGGTGATGCTCGTGGTTCAGGTCCGCGACCGCCGCAAGGCCAACGCGGTCCGTGGTCACCAGATCGGCCTCGTGTTCGAGATGCTCAACGGCATCTCGAAGTTGCGCGTGGCCGGGGCCGAGGCGAGGGCGTTCTCGGTATGGGCACGGTTCGTGCCCGGAGCATCTGGGCGGCGGGCCGATCTGGCCGCTGTCCAGGTCAACGTGGTGTATGCCGCGCTGCCGCTCGTGGCCCTGCTGGTGATCTTCCCGCTCGCCGTCAGCGGCACGGATCTCACCGCCGGTACGTTCCTCGCCTTCAACGCTGCATTGACGCAGGTCATCACGGCGGTCGTGCTGCTCGGAACGTCGCTGTCGGCGGTCGCCCAGATCGTCCCGCTGTACGAGCGGGTCAAGCCGATCCTCGTCACGCTGCCCGAGGTCGATGACGCCCGCAGCGACCCGGGTGAGCTGAGCGGTGACATCGAGTTCAGCGAGGTCACGTTCCGCTATGCCACCGACGCACCGATCGTCCTCGAGAGGATCTCCTTCCGTGCCCGCCCCGGAGAGTTCGTGGCCCTCGTCGGCTCATCGGGCTCCGGCAAGTCCACCATGCTGCGACTGCTGCTCGGCTTCGAGTCTCCGGAGAGCGGAAGCATCCACCTCGATGCCCAGGACCTGGCCGCCCTCGACCTGCAGGCGGTGCGCCGGCAGATGGGCGTCGTGCTCCAGGCCGGCAAGCTGGCGTCGGGCAGCATCTACCAGAACATCGTCGGTTCGTCGCCGTACACGCTCGACGACGCCTGGGAAGCGGCGCGCAGCTCCGGGCTCGATGAGGACATCCGCCAGATGCCGATGGGCATGCACACGATGGTGATGGAGGGTGGCAGCGGAATCTCGGGCGGGCAACGGCAGCGGTTGCTGATCGCGAGGGCGATCATCGCCAAGCCGCGGATCCTGTTGTTCGACGAGGCGACGAGCGCGCTCGACAACCGAACGCAAGCCGTGGTCACCGACAGCCTGGCGCGCCTCAAGGCGACCCGAGTCGTCATCGCGCACCGATTGAGCACCGTCATCCACGCCGACCAGATCCACGTGGTCGAGGCCGGACGCATCGTCGAACACGGAACGTACGAGGAACTGATGGCACATCAGGGACCGTTCGCCAGACTCGCCGCGCGACAGCTGGCTTGACGATGACCACGCAGCTCACACCGGCACCGCGGGGTCAGGTCGCCGACCAACTGTGGGCCGACCTCACACGAGAGCTGCCGGCCTCGGACCTCGAGCGGATCCGCGGTGGTCTCGACGTGTGGGCCGGTGAGCGTGCCGCCGACCTGGCGCCTGGGCAGCGCTACATGTTCGACCTCTTCATGCCGGGGCTTCCCTCGTCGCCGTGGAGCGACGTTGGGGAGTTCGCGTTCGCGCCTCTGCTCGAGGAGCACTACGACGAGTTGCGAGGGGAGCTCGACGATGCGATCTCGAAGGGCCTTCCAATGCAGCCGTTTGGGCGGTCGCCCGACGGCACACCGCTGCTTCGCGGTCGCGTGGATCCCGGGTGGAGAGAGATCAAGCTGCACTGGCTGAACCGGCCCGTTGCGGCGAATTGCGAACTGCTGCCTCGTGCGGCGGCGGTCATGGAAGCAGTTTTTGCCGAGACCAAGGTTCTCTCGCTGTTCTCCTATCTCGCGCTGGAGCCGGGGGCGCGGAGTGGCGAGCACACTGATCCCATCAACGCGTTGGTGTCCTGCCACCTCGGCCTACACGTCCCGCCTGGGTGCGGGCTGCGTGTGGCGGGTGAGTCGCGGTCGTGGCTCCAGGGTCGGTGCATCGCCTTCGACAACAGCTATCCCCACGAAGCCTGGAACGATCACGCGACGCAGACGCGGATCGTTCTGGCCGTGCACGGGCCGCACCCAGATCTCAGCATGGTGGAACGTGAAGCGCTGGCGTGGCTGGCGCAGCGACTGCTGGCAGCGGATCGCCCATGACTCCGGCTCCGGACTGGACCGCCTTCGACTGGTTGATCGCCCCGCTCGACCGGGCGACGTTCCTGGAGGAGGTCTGGGAGCGTCGCCCGCAGGCCATCCACCGCGCCGATCCCGGGTACTTCTCCTCGCTCGTCGGTCGCGCCGACGTCGACACGATCGCCCGGACGATCCGTGTGCGGCCGGTGGAGGCGGACCAACAGCTGCAGGAGCTGCGCGTGGTCCGTTTCATCGACGGCGAGCCGCAGAGCGAGCCGGTCGTCGCCGACGCCGACGGCAGCCCAAACCTGTATCAGCTGTATCGCTCGTATGCGGCCGGCTGGAGTGTGATCCTCGCATCGCTGAGCGAGCGCTGGCCACCCATTACCTCCCTGTGCGCACGCCTCGAGACGGCACTGCATCACCCGATGACGGCCTGCCTGTACCTCACTCCGCCTGAGGCGCAGGGGTTCCCAGCGCACCACGACACCGTTGATGTGTTCATCGTCCAGGTCGAAGGCACCAAGGCGTGGCGGGTGTATCCGCCGAGTCGCGAGCTCCCTCCGGTCGATGCCCCGCTCCACTACCTCACCCTGTCGGCGGACCGCGCCCAGGACGTGCGGCTCGACGCCGGCGATGTGCTCTATGTGCCCCGTGGCTGGATACACGAGGCGCGCACATCGGCGGCTCCATCGCTGCACGTGACGCTCGGTGTCCAGGTCACTCGATGGTCGGATCTTCTGATTGACGTCGTCACCGCCGTCGCCGAGGGCGACGTACGGCTGCGCGAGGCAGCGCCACCCGGATATCTCCATGCCGATGGAGGCCTGGGCGACCGCCTGCGCGTTCTACTCGCCGAGCTGGCCGACGTCGACGAGGGAGCGCTGGACCGCGCCATCGATCGCGCCGCGCAGCGGTTCCTCGGTGCCGCGCACTCCACGGTCGGCGGCCACTTTGTCTCGCTCGATGAGCTGCCGGCACTGACCCTCGACAGCCAGGTCCAGATCGTCTCCACGCTCTGTCGGGT
This sequence comes from uncultured Acidimicrobiia bacterium, assembly GCA_963844915.1. Classification (GTDB taxonomy): domain Bacteria; phylum Actinomycetota; class Acidimicrobiia; order Acidimicrobiales; family Ilumatobacteraceae; genus JALZMG01. The sequence goes on from CAWJQF010000002.1 coordinate 11,698, forward strand.
GGCCGGCGATGGCGACGGTGTGAGTCTTCAGCTGCCGGGGCGTCGAGTGCGGTACCCGCGGTCCGTGGAAGCGGCGCTTCGGCACCTCGCCAGTGGGCAGCCGTCGGCGGTGGACGCGCTTGCGGGCTCGCTGAGCGATGACGCCAAGCTGGTGCTCGTTCGCCGGCTGGTGCGCGACGGGGTCGTGCGAGTCGTGCCGGGCTGAAATTGGTACGGTCGAAGGCGACACCTCAGTGTCCGCCGGTCTGGAGGAGTTGACATGTCTGATGCGCAGGACTACCAGCGAAAGTGGGGGCAGATCGTCGCCCAGGCGTGGTCCGACGACAGCTTCAAACAACGGCTGCTTGCCGATCCCGCTGCGGTGATGGCGGAGCAAGGCCTCACGGCGCCTACTGGCAAGCAACTCCGCATCGTCGAGGACACGGCCGACACGGTGCACGTCGTGCTTCGCGCCAGGCCCGACGAGCTGTCGGACGACGAGCTCGATCAGGCTGCCGGCGGTGCGTACATCGCGTTCTGCTTCCATCAACCCCAGTAGGGATGGCAGCAGGCGTGGGGAGGTAGGTCGCGAATCTGGGTGGCGACCGTCTCGGACCGCAATCTGGGTGGCGACAGTCCCAGATTCGAGACCACCGCCACCCAGATGGAGCAGACGTCACCGCGTTGCGGTCACTTGACCGTCGCGACGAGCCACCAGTGGTTGCGATTGATGCCGCTGAACCACGCCGGGCTGGCGTCACCAACCCCCCACAGCGGCGCGCTGCGGGCCGGGTTGCGCCAGACCACGACATCGCTCAGACGATCTCGGAACGGACCGATCACCTGGTGGGGATCGAGGCGGTTGGCCTGCCACGCGAGACGCGTCGGCAGGCGGTGACGCAGTAGCCACTTGCCGAGCACGGGCAGGCGGAACATGCCGCGCATCAGCGCTCCGAGCGGTAGCACGAATGGATCGGTGCCTGACCACGAGCGGAAGTTCAAGGCGATCTGCCCGCCCGGGCCCACGGCCCGCATCGCCTCTGTGACCAGCGCGAGCACGTCGTCGCGATCGCAGTGCTGCAGCGTGATGTAGCTGAAGGCGAGGTCGCCGGCGCCGTCCGGCACGTCCAGACTGCGCCCGTCGGAGACCTCGATCGTGCGCAGCCGGTCGACCTTGCCGAAGCGGGCCACCGCCTCCCGGCACCGCTCGAGGAAGCCGGCGTCGAGGTCGCAGGCGAAGACGAGGCCGTAGCGGCGGGTGAAGGCGCACGTCATGCGCCCGATCCCACAACCGATCTCGATCAACGTGCGCTGCTCGTCATCCTCCTTCACGAGGTCGAACCGCTCGAGGTAGACGGGCACCTCGGTGTCGCCGGTTGCGACGAACTCGGCGAGGGTGAGCGTGTCGCCGGTCTCGTTGTTGAAGACCCAGCCGGTGGTCTGGACGACCTCGTCCGCGCTCGCCTGCGCTTCGGTCATGCGCCCGGCGACCTTCCAGGGCAGAAGCTGCGTCCGGCGGCGCACGCCGGAAAGTGTGGCAGAGGCGTCGGCACCGTGGAATTCCTGCCTCTGCGGGCTGCCAAACTGGGCCTCCATGACCGTGATGGACCGTTCGCTGTGGGAATCGATCGTGGCTTCGGACGCCGAGGTGCCACCCGGACACACCGCTGGCGATCTGCTTCCCCCGCTGCTCGATCTGCTCGACGAGCCGGATCCGTTCCTGCGCGACGAGGTCGGCTACGGCGTGCTGGCCCGCTGGGTGGTCAAGGATCACCTGCTCAGTGACGACGACCTGCGCTATGCCGTGGACCGTCTCGTGCCCGACCTGCACTACGGCCTCGGCGGCGACGGTGGCGACGTCGACGACGACCGTGCCGTGCTGCGGCGCTCGTACTCCGCGCTGGCGCTGGCGATCCTCGCCTACCGCGACATCGAGGATCACTTCCTCGGAGTCGCTGGCGTGCGGTCGCTGCTCGATCAGGGGATCGACTACCTGCTCGAGGAGCCGGATCGCCGGGGCTACGTGCCCGGCCTCGGTTGGCTCAACGCGACGGCGCACACCGCCGACCTGCTGAAGTTCCTCGTCCGCAACCCGGCCACCGACGCCGAGGACCATCGCCGCGTGCTCGCCGCGCTGCAACAGCTGCTCACCACGGCGAACGGTCTGGTCTTCATCGACGACGAGGAGGATCGCCTCGTGCTCGTCGTGGTGGACGTGATCGGGCGCGACACGGTCGACGACGACGAGCTCGTCGACTGGATCGACCGGTTCGGGTCGTGGCTCGCCGCCCACCCGACGTCGTCGGATCCGGCGGTGCGGGCGGCCGCGGTCAACGTGAAGCGGTTCGTGCGCGCCCTCCACCTCGCGCTCTGCTCACGGGCTCACCGCCGCGGCCTCAAGCACGACAAGCCGGAGATCGCCGCCCTCGACACCGCCCGCCGGTTCGCCGCCGGACCCGTCTGATGATGAATCTGGGCGCGTAGGTTCTCGATATCGAGAACGTCCGCGCCCAGATGTCGATTTGAGAAGCTCCGCGCCCAGTTGGGCGGTCGCGCCGGCGTCGGAGGTGCTCGCCGCGGAGGTGGCGCGGCGCTACGCCCTCCAGGTCGAGTACGGCGGCACCGATCGTGAGGTCCACCGCATCACGCCGGCGGTGTCCGTGCTCGTCGTCACGTACCAGCACGCGCCATTCATCGCCGACTGCCTCGACGGCATCCTCGCCCAGCAGACCGACTTCCCGTTCGAGGTCATCATCGGCGAGGACGGGAGCGACGACGGCACCCGGGAGATCTGCATCGCCTACGCCGACGCCCATCCGGACCGGATCCGCCTCTTCCTCCGTGACCGGGCACTCACACAACTGCCGCTCGATCCGGACGGCGTCGTCCCCGTCAAGCGCTTGAACGGCCGGTTCACCAGGCTCGCTGCTCGCGCCGACATCCTCGCGTTCTGCGAGGGGGACGACCTCTGGACCGACCCCACCAAGCTGCAGCGGCAGTACGACGTGTTGCAGGACGATCCACGCGCGGCGGCGGTGATCCACCGGGTCACGGTCGTGTGGACCACCGACAACGGTGAGGCGTGGCAGTACGCGATCCCTGATCAGTCGCGCCTCACGACGGAGGACGTGATCTGGGACCGAGGCACGCCGACGTGTGCGGTGATGACGCGCAACGTCGGCCTCGAACACCCCCGGTACCTCGACTGGTCGTGCCGGACCTTGAGCGTCGACTACCTCGTACGCGCCGTCGCCAGCTTCTATGGCGACACGTCTGTCATCGACCGGGACATGGCGGTGCACCGCAAGCACCCCGGTGGCATCAGCCAGTCAGCGCTGTACCGCAACCGCGTTCGGCTGGCAGAGAGCACCCGCAACCTCTACCTCGGCATCCGCGCGCTGAGCCCGCCCGATCGACAGCGCGTCGTCAGCCCGAAGCTGGCCGGTGTCAGCGGGAAGCTGGCGCTCGCCGAACTGACCGATCGCCGGATCGGGCCCGCCGTGCGCCACGCCGGGGAGGCGGTCGCCTTTGCCGTCACCGCCCCGGGTGAGCTGATCCGCCAACGACATCGGTGGTGGGATCCGCTGGTCGAGACGGTCCGCGGGCGCCGGCTCGTTCAGCCGGGCACGACGAGCGGGTCGACCGCCTTCAGCCCGACCGTGCCCGCGCGGACGGCGAAGACCTCGTCGGAGACCTCCTCGCCGAGCGCCCATCGCACGTAGGCCTGTGGCACATCGGCGCCGGCGAGATGGGCGAAGGGGTAGTTGCCACCCAAGCGCGGATTGACGTCGAGCACGGATACGACGTCACCATCGACGAACACGTCGACGTCCAGCGCGCCGACATGTCCGAACGCCTCGCCGAGTTGGCGACCTGCTGCGAAGAGCGTCGAGTCAGCGACGACTTCGGCGACGTCCGTCTCACCGGCCCGCATCGCCAGCTTGCGGTTGGCGAGCACTGCGCGGAACCGACCAGCCAGATCGTTGACGACCGTCAGCCCATGCTCCTGACCGCTCAGCGCCTCCTGGACCACGACGTCGCCGCCCGAACCGTCGCCGATGCCGTGGAGGTAGGTCGAGCCGACGTCACGGCTGACCTTGCGATGCAGCACGGCGACCTCGTCGGCCTCGGTGGTGGACGTCGTGGCGATCGATCCCGTACCGAACCGCGGCTTCACGAACACTCCCGCCGCATCGTCACGGATCCACGCCACGCCGTCCTGCGGAACGAGGCTCGTCCGTGGGGCGGCGAGATCTGTGCGCTCGCGCACGGCGGTGGCCACAGCCAGCTTGTCTCGGCACGTCGCCACCACGTCGGGCGACGACACGGCAGCGACAACGCCCGCCGCGACGAAGCGATCCGTCGCCGCGGCCAGGAGTGGCAGCTCGAGGTCGAACAGCGGCACGAGCAGCCCGATCTCCTCACGGCGGCACACGTCGAGCAGGAAATCCACGTACTCGCCGGAGCTCAGCGGCGGCGCGACGTGGCTGGCGTCGGCGGCGACCATCGCCGCGGCGAGCGGATGCGAGTTGACGGCGACCACCCGTCCCCGAGGCGCCACGGCGGCGCGGAACCACGACACGAGGTAGGACCGCCGCCCGGCGCACGACAAGAGGACGTTCATGACGCGTGTGCGGCGACGATCACCGAGACGACGTCGTCGACTTGCTCGTCGGTCATGTCGTGGTACGTCGGCAGACAGAGGATCCTCGCCGCCACGTCCTCGACGACGGGCAAGCTCGGCGGCGGCCCGAGGTAGTTCAGCTCGTGCAACGCAGGCGAGAAGTAGCGGCGCGGATGGATGTTGCGATCGACCAGTGCGTGGTGCACCCGTTCCCGGCGCGTCGCGTCCTCGAACAGCATCGGTACGTACGAGTGGTTGGGCACCGCCTCGGCTCGCCCGGACTGCGGAACGACACGACCCTCCTCGATCAAGTCCGCCAGCCCTGCGTGATATCGCTCGTCGATCGCACGGCGGCGGGCGAGCAGCTCGTCGAGGTGTCCGAGATTGCACAGGCCCATCGCGGCGTGCAGCTCGGACGCCTTGGCGTTGATCCCGACCCCGTCGAAGGTCGTGTAGTCGACGTGACCGAAGTTGCGCATGCGTTCGGCGGCTTCCCTGGCGGCTTCGTCGCGCGTGACCAGCAGGCCGCCTTCGACGGTGTGGAAGACCTTCGTCGCGTGGAGGCTGCAGGCGCTGGCGTCGCCGTACGACAACACCGAGCAGCCGCGGTACGTCGTGGCAAAGCTGTGCGCGGCGTCATAGATGACCGGGATGCCGCGCGCCCGACCGATGGCGTCGAGCGCGTCGATGTCGCACGGCGTGCCGAACACGTGCGTGGCGACGATCCCCGACGTGCGACCCGTGACGGCTGCGTCGACCGCGGCGGGATCGATCGTGAACGTGCCGGGCTCGATGTCGGCGAACACCGGCGTGCAGCCCTCCCACACCAGCGCGCTCGTCGTCGCAACGTACGAGAACGGCGTCGTCACGACGTCGCCTTCGAGCTCGAGCGCTTTCATCGCCAGCTGCAGCGCCAACGTCCCACTGGCGACGTACAGCGGCCGCGCCAGCTCCAGTCGCGCCGCCACCTGCTCCTCGAACTGATGGACGAGCGGCCCGTTGTTGGTCAGCCAGATGCGGTCCCAGATGCCGTCGAGCAGCGCCTCGTACTCCTCGCGCGGCGGCAGGAACGGTCGCGTCACCGGGATCATGGCGCCTCACCTGCGACGGCCAGCACGACGGTCGTTCCATCGTCGAAGGAGTACACGAGCTCGAGAGGTTCGCCGGTCGCCAGCTCGCCGCGCAGGGCGGTGAGCGCGGTGGTCGTCCGCGGCATCGTGGCGTCCTGCGCGAGTCCGTCGTCTGAGCAGGGAAGCTCGTCCAGGACGTCCTCACCCAGCTCGTCGAGCCAGAAACGGGCACCGCCCCTGACCGATCCGGTGACGTCCTCGATCCTGTGGAGCGGGCCCTCCCCCGATCGCAGGAGGAGGCGATCGGTGACGTAGAAACGGGCGTACCACGGGCGAGTGCGGGACCGCAGCGCGTCGGCCTCCGCGCACAGCCGAGCCTGGTCGCCGAAGGACTCGATCCGCAGCCCGCTGATCTCCTCGCCATCCACATAGCTGCTGTACATCGGGATGTTCGTCAGCGGGTACCACTCGATGCGCGCGGCGATGCTCGCGCCGAGCACGATCGCGGCCATCGCCACCGACACGATCGCGAGCGGCGCGGACCACGTGCGACGGGAGCTGGCCACGGCAGCCGGCCGGCGCACCCACGGTCGTCGCCACTCGACGCGGGCCCACTCGACGAGCAGCACGTACGTGACGAGCTGCGGGAAGAACTCCGGAAGCATCAGCAGGTACGTGGCGAGGTGGAACCCGGCGGCGAGGACGACGAAGTAGATGAGCCGAAGCCCGGGTACGAACAGCGCCACCACGGCCCCGAGCTCGACCACCACCGCGAGCACCGAGATGGCGACGGCGATCCACGCGTGGTCGAGGACGAGCTCCGTGAGCTCCCGGCCGATCGCGCCCTTGGGCGCGCCGTGCGCGAGCAGGTAGTAGCGGATCGATTCGCCGTCCATCCAGCGCCATCCCGCTTCGATCAACTTGGCGCAGCCACCGGCGAAGAGCGTGAAGACGGCGTAGACGAGGATCAGTTTCAGCCCGACGGCGCTCGTGTCGCGCACACCGTGCCCGAACGGGTACCGCCGCCATCGCCTGGCCAACACACCGTCCAGCGACCATGCCGTCGGCTGGTGGGTCAGCCCGAGCACCACCATCGCGACGATCGCCACGTACCACGAGTGCCCGGTGCCGGTTCCACTGAGGTACGCACCGACCATCAGGAAGCTGCCGACTCCGGCGACGAGCATCGGGAGCCGGCCGCCGAGACCGACCGCGGACAGCGCGATGGCGAGGACGACGGGCACCCGCAGCACCTCGACCATGGTCGAGCGCGACGCCGCGATCGTCGACGAGCAGCCCGAAGAGCCCGGCGCCGTCGTACAGGTCGGTCGGCACGGCGCGCACGGCGGCGGGCACCGTCGTCAGCATGAAGCGGGCACCCACGACGAGCACGAGGGCGAAGAAGACGATGCGAACCCTCCCGTCGAGCGGGGCGTAGTCGTCGGTCAGCCAGCGCTGCAGCGACGTCGCCGCCGACCGTGGGCTTGACCTGGCGTCGGTCGGGCGGAGCGCCGTCGGCGTCGCCATGTCACCAGCGGGTGGCTTGGCGGGTGTCGACCACCGCCGGCGTCTTGTTCGTCGTCGGGCTGGTCTGCAGCTCCCGCGGCGTCACGAAGCGGACGTCGCGGTCGACGTCCACGCCGTTGAGCACGGTCGCCAAACTGCGCCGTTTGGCGTCGAGCTCTCCTGCCATCGGCGCTGACGCCGGAACGACGAGCACGTCGACGCGCGTACGGCGCTCGGCGGTCAGCGAGAGCTGGATCTGATAGCTGGTCGCGCCTCCGACGACCGGCGCGAAGTCCGCCTCCGTCATCGCCCGGTGGTTGACCCGGAACGTGTAGGCGCCGCGCCCGGACAGGTCGACGTAGCGGTGCCCGTCGCGCTCGACGAGCCGGCCGCGATCACCGTTGCGGTAGCGGAGGACCGGGAAGCGGCGCTTCATCGTGTTCGTCACGACGAGGTTGCCGACGCCGTGCTCGTCGGGATCCTCGATCTCGACGTGCACGATCTCTTCGACCACGCGGTACAGCGGGCCGTCACGGTCGTGATCGCAGTACCCCCATGAGCCGTTCTCGACCGATGCGTACACGCCGAAGAGTCGCTCGAGACCGAGTGCGGCGCGGAGCTCGGTGAGGTATTCCGCCGACATCACCTCGCCGCCGAACACCGCCCGCGGCAGCCGGAGGTCGACGCCGGCCTCACTGACATGCGTGGCGAGCTGGTACAGCCGGGACGGCGTGCCGACGACGGTGTCCGGGTGCAGCCGGTGACAGAAGTTGACGACGAACTCGTCCGGCGTGATCGCCCCCAGGCCGATCGACGTCGCGTCGCAGCGCTCGAGGAAGTCGTCGAAGATCGAGGCCGACCGGTAGAGGTGCTTGTAGTTGAAGAGGTTGACGGCGATGGTCGTCGGCGTGAAGACGCCGGCGCGTCGGAGGTGATCGGCCATCGCCTGACGTTGCTGACGGTTCTCATCGATGCCGAGCGGCACGATGAGCGCCTCTGCCAGTGTGCCGCCCGTGCGCAGCAGGTAGACGCCGGTGGTCTCGCGGCGCAGGTCGAAGTTGCGCTCGGTCAGCTCGCGCAGCTCGGCGCGGCCGATGACCGGGAGATCGGCGAAACGGGTGCAGCCGTCGGCGTGCCCGGCGAGGAACGGCGAGTCCTGCACCTCTCGCCACAGCTCGTCGAGTTGGCGGGCCTTCATGTCTGAAGGGCGAGCATCGTCGGCACGAGCGCGCCCCGCCCTCCGGCGACGTTGATGACCGATCGTGCGGACGCTCGGAACAAACCCGGTCCGAGCAGCACGCCGTCGAACCCGGGGAGGAGACCGACGACGTGCATCTGATCGTCGACGAGCAGGCCATCGTCATCGATGGTCGGCATGGCGAACGTCCGCTGGTCCACGAACGCTTGCGCCGCGCGGTCCTCGGCTTGTTCGAGGACCGCCTGCCGCCACGCGTCGGCAGGACATGTCGCGCCGACCAGGAGGTCGATGCCTCTGCCCGAGCTGTTGCGCTTCAGGACCCATGCCGACGGATCGGCGAGGAGCGCATCGCCGACCTCCGCGGCATGGAACGTCGGGATGAGGTGCCGGCTCAACACGTCGACGTCGGGCGCATCGAGGAGATCGGCCACGAGCTCGGGTCGTGAGAGGACGGCGAGGATCCGCTTGTCGTGGCCGAGGATCAATGTCCGGACGTCGTTGAACGAACGCTGGCTGGCGGCCACCGCGTCGAACAGCTCGCGCGGCATACCGAGCAGCTCGTCGCGCTCGAGCTCGAGGATGAATTGATCGACGAGTCGGCCGCCGTCGGTCACCACGCCGTCGCTGACGGCGAGCTCCGCGGGACGACGGCACCGAGCATCGATGCCGCGCCGGCGCAGCTCCTCCAACAAGAGGAAGATCTCCGTCCCGGGCTCCCGGTCGAGCAGCACGACGAGGGGTTCACCGGGCACGAAGCGCGAGCACAACGCGTCCAGCGCACCGTGCAGACCGGGCATCGAGCGGGCCGGCGCGCCGGCCAGATAGCCGAGTCCCTCGACGGCCTCGTTCGTGAAGTAGCTGCACATGAACCCGTTCGTCGGGAAGCGGGCGTTGACCTCGCACACCCGGAACTCGCCGGCGGTGTCGACGAGGAAGTCCGGGCGCAGCGCGCCAGATCGGTAGGGCAGGCCGTCGACCCGTTCGAGCAGCGCGATGAGGTCGGGCGGGAGGGTGATGATCGAGCGCAGCCGCGGGTCGTGGAGGTAGCGCTCGACGACACGTGTGATGCCCCTGGCGATCGCCCCGTACAGGTGGCCCAGCTCGGCCACGTCCTCGGCCGTCAGCGTCAGCGGGTATGGCGCCGTGCGATCGGCGTACCAGCCCATTCCCTCGTCGAGCGAGGACAGCGCCTTGTGCAACTCGGCGGCATCACGTCGGTATTTGGCGAGGCCGTCTGGGCGAACGGGGATCGCCAATCCCACGGCGGCGGCTCAGCCCACGGGGACGGCGGTGGCCGTGGCGGCGCCGGTAGCGCCGAGACGTCCCGCGATCGAGGTCATCGCGCTCGACTTGTGATCGAGGTAGCTGGCGACGGTGTCGACGACATCACCTCGGCTCGTCACCTCGGCGAGGCCGCCGGCGTAGTACGACAGCGCTTCGACGGCGTGTCCGAAGTGGTCCAGCTCGGTGCCGCCGCAGTGCACCGTGACCCACTGCAAGGTCCGCCGACGCTGCTCGGTGGTCCATCCCACACGTTCCAGCCACCCATCGAGCAACGGGAAGAGGAACTCGACCTCGCCGTGTGTGTAGATCTCGTGGACGACGGTGGTCAGCAGCCCGACGACGAGGTCGTCATCGACCAGCGCGCAGCGGTCCTTCCACTGCTTGAACGCCAAGGCCTCCGGCGTCAGGTAGCGCTTGGACTGCCACTGGTCATCACCACACAACGTGGTCGCCATCGAATAGAAGAGATCCGCATGGAGCAGGCCGTTGCCGACGCCGAGGTCCTCGTCGGCGATGCGATGGAGGCTGACGAGCGTGTCGACCAGCCGGCCCGACTCGAGCGGCTGATCGCGCAACTCCATGCTGATTCGATTGCCGAGCCCGGACACGCACATCGCGCTGTTGTTGGTCATGCTCCACGAGCGGAAGAACCAGCGCAGCCCGTCGTCGTGCGGTTGCAGCGCCGTCACCCTCGTGAACGAGTCCTCGATCTCGAGCAGGGCAGCAGTCGCGTGTGGCGATGTGAACGCGCTGTTCAGCTGCCCCCGGAACGAATCGTCGGTGACACCCTCGAGCGCGTCTTCCAGACGTTGTTGCAGGTCAAGAGCGGTCATCGTTTGCGCAGCGTCGCTTTACCCTCGTCGGTACCCAACGTTCGACGCGCGAATTGTCTACCACAGCGCCATGGCGCGATCGTGAGCATGCACGCGTGTACGCGGGGTGACCAACGATGACGGCGACGACGAGCTCTGCGCCACGAACGCTCGCTCACGCCGTGGGCGCGATGCGGTCGCTCCTCGATCGCACGACGCGCCGGCGCTTCGTCTGGTGCGTGGTGGCCTCGGTGGGGATCGCGCTGATCGAGCTGGCGGGTCTCGTCGTCATGATCCCCCTGCTGTCGATCCTCGCCGACGGGACGCTCCCAGACGAAGGGGTGTCCGGGACGATCGTCGGATGGACGGGTTCGACCGACGTCGACACCGTCGTGTTGACCCTCACCGCGGTTGCCTTCGGGTTCTTCGTCCTCCGGGCGATCGCGACGCTCGTGCTGCGGTGGTGGATCTTCGGGCGCATCTTCGAGGACGAGGCGGCGACATCGGCTCGGGTGCTGCACCGGTTCCTGTCAGCGCCGTACGCCTATCACTTGCGGACCAACTCGACGCAGCTGTTGCGCACGCTGACGTTCAGCGTCGATCAGACCTACACGAAGGTGATCGTCGGTCTGCTGACGATCGCCACCGAGCTCATCGTGGCCGTGGCAACGGTGTTCCTGCTCGCCGTGAGCGAGCCGCTCGCCGCAGTCGCGCTGCTGTGCTACTTCGCCGCGGCGTACGCCATCATCAACCGGGTGATCGCGGCGCGCAGCCGGCGGGTCGGCCAGCGACTGCAGCAGCACAACGCCGACGTGCTCAGGCAGGCCGGTGAGGCGCTCGGCGCGATCAAGCACGTCCAGCTCGGTGCCCACCAGGACCACTTCGTGGATCGGCTCGCCGACGTGCGCCGGCGGTCGGCCGACACGAAGCGCAAGCTGCAGTTCCTCGCCGAGGTGCCGCGGCAGTACTTCGAGCTGGCCTTCGTCGTCGGCATCGGGCTGATGATCGGTGCGGTGGCGGCGATCCAAGGATCGACGTCGGTGGTCGCTTCGTTCGGGCTGTTCGCCGTCGCGGGATTCCGGTTACTGCCCGGGCTGGTGCGCATCTCCAACTCCAACCAGTCGTTGCAGGGCGCGCTGCCAGCGCTCACGTTGGTGCTCGACGCGCTCGACTTGCCGTCACCTCCACCGGATCGCGTCGCCGTCGATCCAGCGATGGTGTTCCAACGCCGCCTGTCCTTGCGCGGTGTGACGTTCCGGTACCCCCAGACCGACGGGCCCGCCGCGCTGCACGACATCGATCTCGATCTGTGGCCGGGCGACTCGGTGGCGCTCGTCGGTTCGTCCGGCGCGGGGAAGAGCACGCTCGTCGACGTGATCATGGCGCTGCACCCGCCGACGTCGGGCGAGCTCCTCGTCGACGACTGGCAGATGGCTGACGTGCGCACTGCCTGGCAAGCGTGCATCGGACTCGTGCCCCAGGACATCTACCTGCTGGATGCGACGATCGCCGAGAACATCGCCTTCGGACGGACGCCGGAGGAGATCGACGTCGGACGCCTCGACACGGCGATCGAGATGGCGCAGCTCGGGGATCTCGTCGGCGAGCTACCGGCCGGTCTGGAGACGGTCGTCGGCGAGCGCGGCGTGCGGTTGTCGGGTGGCCAGCGTCAGCGGCTCGGCATCGCCCGGGCGTTGTACGACCGGCCGCGGTTGCTCGTGCTCGACGAGGCCACCTCGGCGCTCGACTCGATCACCGAGGCGAAGATCACGAGCACGTTGCGGTCGCTGCGCGGGCAGTTGACGATCCTGACGATCGCCCACCGTCTCTCGACGGTGCGCGAAGCGGACCGGCTGGTGCTGATGGAGGGCGGGCGGATCGCCGACCAGGGCCCGTTCGACGTGCTCCGGTCGCGCAACGAGTCGTTCCGCCAGCTGGTCGATCTGGCCCAGCTGGATTAGGCGGGCTGTTCGGCCTACTCGCTCGGCCGGAGCCGCTCGAGCAGCTCCATCGGGATCGGGAAGATGATCGTGCTGTTGTTCTCGGCGGAGATCTCGACCATCGTCTGCAGCTGACGCAGCTGCAGCGCGCCGGGCGAGCCGGCGATCACGTCGGCGGCTTGGGCCAGCTTCTCTGACGCCTGCAGCTCACCGTCGGCGGCGATGATCTTCGCCCGACGCTCCCGCTCCGCCTCGGCCTGGCGGGCCATCGCCCGCTGCATCTGCGCCGGCAGTCCGACGTCGCGGATCTCGACGCGGTGGACCTTGATGCCCCAGGGCTCCGTCTGGTTGTCGAGGGCGACCTGCAGCTCGGCGTCGAGGCGGTCGCGCTCGCCGAGCAGCTGGTCGAGCTCGTGGCGCCCGACGATCGAGCGCAGCGTCGTCTGCGCCACCAGCTGCGACGCCTGGTACCACTCCTTCACCCTGATCACCGACGCCACGGGGTCGACGACCTGGAAGTACGCCACGGCGTCGACGGTGCACGTCACGTTGTCCTTCGTGATCACGGCCTGCGGCGTGACCGGGGTGGCGACGATCTGCAGGTTGGTCCTCACCATCCGATCGATGACCGGGATGATGAAGAAGACCCCGGGTCCCTTGGCGCCGAGCGAGCGGCCGAGCCGGAAGATCACGCCACGCTCGTACTCGTTGACGATCTTGATCGATGCCGCGAACAGGATGATGATCAGGATCACCACGACGGCGGCGACGGCGATGAGGGCGTTCATTGGATGACCTCTCGTTGTGTCAGCGAGTCCATCGGTCCTCCGGCGGGCCAGGCGGCGGCCACACGTCGACCGTGTTGCCGTGGAAGCCGACGACCGTGACGGGGTCGCCCGGTGCGAGGTCGATGGCGCGCGATGCGGCGGCGTTCCACCGCGAGCCCTCGAGCAGTACGACGCCGCCGGTGCGGTCCCAGCGGTCGACGATCGCCACGCCCCCGACCAGCGATTCCATGCCGACCTGTGCCGGACGACTCGCCAGGCGCGTCGCTGCGTCGTGGAGGCGGGGAAATGCCAGGACGAGAACGGCCGTAGCAATCACGGTCACGACCATGCTGGCGCCGTCGTCGTTGGCGATGGCGAAGATGGCGCCGCCGAGTCCGAACGCGATCCCGGCGACGGCTTCCCACAGCGGGGACCGGCGCTGGGTGGCGATCATCACCGCCCACGTGACGACACCGAGCGCGGGGCCGACGAGCGGCCACCACGTCATGTCGTGGTCGGCGATGGCGTAGACGGCGAGCGCGCTGGCGGCCAGCCCGAGTGCACCGGCAACGCCCACGGTCGGCAGCGCCACCTCGACGATGAACAGCGCCGCGGCGAACGTGACGAGGACCAGCACGACGCTCGGTTGATCGAGCAGCCAGTCCATGACGTCAAGCGTACGAGTCGCGACGTGCGCCGCAGTCAGGCGCGTGACCGCGTTGGGCGGTGAGCTGGCAATGACGCATGATCTGGTCAGGCCGAGCGTCGTGCCGCCAGGCGATCAGCGACGCGCACGACGAGCTGAGCGCAGCGACGCGAGGCCAACGTCAGCGGCGCTCGGGGAGAGGGCCGGCGTAGTCGCTGCCGCCGTCGAGCCCGAAGGCGGTGTGCAACGCCCGGGCCGCCCGTTCGATGTCGACGCTGGCGATCACGACCGAGATGCGGATCGTCGACGTCGAGATCATCTCGATGTTCACGTCCTCGTCGGCCAGCGTGCGGAACATCTTGGCGGCGATGCCCGGCGAGGACTTCATGCCCGCCCCGACGACCGACAGCTTCGCGATGTGGTCGTCGTGGTTGACGCCCGCCGCGCCGATCTCCTTGGCGATCCGCCGCACGATCTCCTCGGCCACGTTCATGTCGGCCGACGGCACCGTGAAGCTGATGTCGGTGGTCCCCTCGGTCGACGTGTTCTGCACGATCATGTCGACGTTCACGCTCGCCTCGGCCAGCGGCTCGAACAGCGTCGCCGAGATCCCGGGACGGTCGGGCACGCCGAGCACCGTCACCTTCGACTCGGTGCTGTCGGTGACGACGCCGGAGATGATCGGATCCTCCATCGGACGCTCCTCGGTCGTGATCGGGGTGTCGGTGATCCACGTTCCCGGCTCCCACGTGAACGCTGATCGCACGTGGAGGGCGACGCCGTGGTTGCGGGCGAACTCCACCGAACGCAGCGCCAGCACCTTGGACCCGGCGCCGGCCATCTCGAGCATCTCGTCGAAGCTGACGCGGCGCAGCTTGCGGGCCTGCGGCACGATGCGCGGGTCGGCGGAGAACACGCCAGTCACGTCCGTGTAGATCTCGCAGGCGTCGGCTTCGAGCGCCTTGGCCAGCGCGGACGCCGTGAGATCCGACGCGCCGCGCCCCATGGTGGTGATCTCCTTGTCGGTGCTGACGCCCTGGAACCCGGCGACGACGGCGACCTTGCCGGCCGCCAGTGCCTCCCGCACCCGGTCGCCGCGCACCTCGACGATCTTCGCCTTGCCATGGGTCGTGTCGGTGATGATGCCGACCTGGCTGCCGGTGAAGCTCACGGCGGAGACGCCGAGGTCGGCGAGGGCCATCGTCAGCAGCGCCGCCGACACCCGCTCACCGGTCGTCAGCAACATGTCCATCTCCCGCCCGGGCCGGGTCTCCGACACCTGGGTCGCGAGCGCGATCAGGTTGTCGGTCGCCTTCCCCATCGCCGAGACGACGACCACCACATCGGCGCCGTGGCGCTTCGTGAACGCCACGTTCTCGGCGACGGCCCGCATGCGGTCCGGGTCGGCGACGGACGTGCCGCCGTACTTCTGGACGATCAGGGCCACGGAAGCGGGAGCCTAGAACCCGTTCTGTCCGTCGCGACCGTGCGTTGTGACGCGGTTCGCGGACTCGGCGAGCGAAGCGAGCTAGCGGTAGTCCGGCGTGCAAGCAGAACGATGCTCAGCCCTTGCTGACGTGCTGGACGACTTCGAAGGCGAGCAGTGACGAGCCGGTCGCCACGGGCTTGCCGTCGGAGGACTCGGCCTGGGCGTGACCGTGCTGGAACGCCTGGCTCGACACCCAGGCCTGGAACGACTCCTCGCTGTCCCAGCGCGTGTACACGAAGTAGCGCTCCTCGCCCTCGACGGGGCGCAGCAGCTGGAAATCCTCGAAGCCCGGCATCTGCTCGACGCTGCGCGCCCGCGCCGCGAATCGGGCCTCCAACTCGGGACCGGCGCCAGGAGGCACGGCGATGGCGTTGATCTTGACCACACTCATGGCCGCCATCCTCGCATCCGAGTGTTTCGTCGGGGGAAGTCCCGCACGAAACACTCCGATGGCGTCAAACACTCGGATGGAAGAGATCAGGGGTCGTTCAGCGAGATGAAGCTGGCCTGGCGGACATAGCCCTCGTTGGTGAACTCGGTGATCTCCACCGTGGCCGTGAGCACGGGCTGCACCCACACCGCGCCCCGGCGATAGGCCGTCGGCGGGGGCGGGTCGAACGGAGAGTCGTCGACGCGCAGCTCGCGCAGGCGCTTCACCATCTCCTCGAGCTTGCGTTGCGTGAAACCCGTCCCGACCCCACCGGCGAAGGCCAGCCGGCCATCCACCCACCGCCCGACGAGCAGGGCCCCGAAGCTCGATGACCGGTTCCCCGTGCCAGGCGAGTACCCACCGATGACCACCTCGGCCCGCTGCCGGTTCTTGATCTTCCGCCACTCCTTGGTCCGCGTGCCGGGCCGGTACGTCGTCCCGAGGCGCTTCGCCATCACGCCCTCGAGCTCTCGTTCGATGGTTGCCGCCAGCAGCTCGTCCCCGCCGCCGGTGCGATGTGCCGGCACCGCCCAGTTCTCACCCGGCTCGACGAGTTCGCCGAGCAGCCGCCGCCGCTCCTCGTACGGCAGGCTGATCACGTCGTGGCGCTCGATCGCCAGCACGTCGAAGATGAACAGCGCGGCCTGCCGCTCGTGGCGCTGCAGCAGCTCGAACCGCGGCCGGCCTGCATCGTCGAGCACGACGAGCTCGGCGTCGAGGATCACCCGCTCGGCGGCCACCGCATCGGGCAGCCCGCCCAGCTCCGGGTACTTGGCCGTGACGTCGTAGAGGTTGGAGCTCTGCAGCCGCACCGTGCCCTTCTCGACGAACGCCAGCGTGCGGTACCCGTCCCACTTGATCTCGAACGCCCAGCCGGCATCGTCGTGGGGCATCGTGCTCAGCGTCGCCCGCATCGGAACGACGGGGAACTTCAACATCAGCGTTGCGGCAGCCGGCTCGACAGCACGCCCTCGGCTTCGAGCTCGTCGATGGTGGCGTCGTCGTAGCCGAGGACGTCGGCGAGCACGGCCCGATTGTCCTCGCCTCGATAGCGCGGCTCGCCGCGCACTCCGACCTCTGCCTCACTGAAGTGCCACGGGGAGTTCGGGATGCGGATCGTCCCGCCGGCCCGGTCCGGCACGGCGACGACCGCCCCTCGTGCCGCCGCCCACTCGCTCTCGGCGAGCTCGCGAGCGCTGCGCACCCGTCCCGACGCCAGCCGGTGAGCGGCGAAGCGCTCCTCGAACGCGGCGGCATCCGGGATGGTCACCGCCGCCTCCAGCAGCAGCTCCCGCAAGGCCTCGAGGTTGGCGAGCCGGTCGGCCACGTCGGTGAAGCGGGGATCGTCAGCGAGCTGCTCGAGGCCGAGCGAGCGAAGGAACAGCTCGAACGTCCCACGCTCCGCCGGATGGCCGCTGACCACGACATGGGATCCGTCGGCCACGGTGAACACGAGGTAGTCGCCAGGGGCGAAGCTCCGCACCACGCCCTCGGCCGGCGCGTCCCACAGCTGATCGTGGAGGTGCTCGTTGACGTACAGCATCGTCTCGGCCATCGACACGTCGATCCACTCGCCCCGGCCCGTCTGCTCGCGCTCGTACAGCGCCGCCAGCACGGCGACCGTCACTTCCTTCGCCGTGTACACGTCGGCATGGCTTGCCGGATCGTTGGCGTAGGCGGCGCCGCGCGCATCCGATTGCGACTTCGTCAGACCCGTCTCCGCGCCGACCACCGGGGCGTACGCCCGGCGATGCTGCCACGGGCCGGTCGCGCCATAGCCCGTGACGGAGACGTAGATCAGCCGTGGGTTGCGCGTCCGCAGCGTCGTCTGTCCGAGCCCCAGGCGCTCCATGACGCCGGTCCGGTAGTTCTCGACCAACACGTCGCTGCGGTCGGCAAGTGCGCACGCCACCTCGACGCCTCGCGGTGTCGCGAGGTCGATGCTGATGTTGCGCTTGCCGACGTTCTGCTGGACGAAGTACGTGGCCAGCCCGTTGATCCTGGGGTTGCTGAAGCGGGTCAGGTCACCGTCCGGCGGCTCCAGCTTGATGACGTCGGCGCCGAGGTCGGCCAGCGCTCGTGTCGCGTGAGGGCCAGCGAGGACCCGCGTGAAGTCGAGGACGCGCACGCCGTCGAGAGGCCGCACCATGACCTGGACGTTAGGTGGTGGTGGTGGTGGGATCCGCCGGTCCGCTCGGCGGATCCCACCCTGCGCTTGGCCCCCGCCCGGGCCATCGCTCTCGTGCTGCGAGGAATCTAGGCCACGTCGCCTACGCGACGATCGGCACCCCGGTGATCTCGTCGACGACGAGGCGCGGGGGCGGCATCTTCGGTGGCCGTCCCCGGCCTCGCTTGTCGGCAACCGCCCTCCCGTCGATGACCATCTCGCCGCCCCAGATGCCGTACGGCTCGCGTCGGTCCAGCGCCCTCGCCAGGCACGGCTGGCGCACCTCGCACATCGAGCAGATCGCACGAGCCCGCGCCAGCTCGATCATGTCGTCGGAGAAGAACAGGTGCGTGAGCGAGGCGCGCTGGTCGGCGCAGCGGGCGTGGCGATCGATGTGGGCATCGGTGGCGGTGCGCCTGCCCAGCTGGGGCACGACCGCCGGCAGCCGAGGTGCCCCGACTGCCGGGCGGTCGGCACGGGACGGCCCGCTTCCGCCCGCGGCCCGTCTCGATCCCGGAAACCGGTACGCCCTCAGCTCCGTGGCATACGTGCGCACGAACGTGAACGGCATGTACCCGTCGCCGTCGTCACCCCAGTCCCGCCAGCAGTTGCGCACGATCACGTACCCGCCGCCCGGGAACGAGTCGTGCCGTCCATAGCCGATCAGCACGACGGCGTGCCCGTCAGCGAGCGTTGTTCGCTTGCGGTCGGGTGGAGGCACCTCCATGGCGTCCACGCCGAGGATGTCCGTCGTGACGGCCGCCGCCTCGATCGGCCACCACCCGTAGAAGGCGACCGGCCAGCCGGCGTCCAGCGCCGCAATGGTGCGCTCCAGCTGCGACACGTCGGCGCCGCGGCGGCGTTCGAACGGCTTGATGACGTCGACCTCGGGCGATTGCTCGACGGTCGCCGACCCGGAACCGTCGGCGACGTCCTGGAGGTACGCGATGGCGTCGTTCCAGGGATCGCCGGTCGTCGGCTCGAAAGGCGGCGCGTCGACACGCAGATCGACCAGGGGCGACACCGCGCCGGAGGGAGGAAGGGGGCGCACGGCCAGTGAGTAGGGCTCGACCCGGCCGCGCCGCCCGGTCCCCATGCCAGGCCTCCCCAACGAGCCGTACGCCACCCCGCCATCAAAGCGCAAGGGGTTCCGGACGTGTTCAGGCCGTGTTCAGGTCGCGCTCCTGCTCCGGGAACGGCGCCGGGTCGAGGTCGAGCTCGGCGAGCCGCTGGCAGTACGTCCGATAGGCCCGGCGGGCCTCGCCGTGACGGCGCTGCGCCGACAACGCTCTGACCAGGTCGAGGTGGGCCGTCTCGTCGTAGGGGTCGACGTCGAGGATGCGGAGCCGCAGCCGGATGGCTTCGCCGTGGTCCCCCGCTTCGTCGGCCAACCGCCCGAGCTGGTTGGCGGTCTCGACGAACGTGTGGCGGGCCAGCTCACGCGTGCCGGCCGCCCAGTCGGCGTAGGGGTCGTCGGCACAGAAGTCGCCCAGGTAGCGCGCCGCCGCCCGGGCCAGCCGGACGGTCCCTTTCTCGGTGTCGCCGTCGGCAAGGAGGCGTCGCCCGTCGGCGGCCTCGCGGAAGAACTGCTCGACGTCGACGTCGACCTGCTCCCGCACGAGCCACACGGTGTCGTGGTCGGCCGCGACGTACCGGTCCGGCGGGAACGACTTCTGAGGATCCAGGACGCCGCGGATCGTGCTCAGCAGGACGGACAGCCGGCGCGCCGAGCGGTCCGATTCGTCCGCCCACAGCAGGCTGGCGACCTCGTCGCGGACCACGGGCGCGCCACGCCTGGCGACCAACAGCTTGACGAAGTCGCGGGCCTTGCGCGAGCCCCACTCGCTGATCTCGATCGGCGCACCGTTTCGCGTCACGCGAAAACCGCCGAGCGTCGAGATCGCGATCGGCGACGGACCGGTTGCCCCGGCCGCCATCGCACGGCGCACATCGGCCAGGTACCCCCACGCACCCGTATCGAGGAGTAGCGCCTCGGCTCGCGCCAGCAGTTCCGTACGCGCCGGCCCGCTCGAGGTCTCCGCCAGCTGCAGGGCGGCACGGGCCTCACCGATCGGGTTGCCGAGCTCGTGCCACAGCCGCCCCGCCTCCTCGGCCAGTTCCACCGACGGTGGCTGCTGGATCGCGGCCTGGAGCAGGAGACCCTCAGCGACGGCCGGCCGGTCGCGATGCGCATGCGCCAGCTTCAGCGCCGCCTCGGCCCGTGCAGTCGCCGCCCCACGATCCCCGCTGCGCAACTCCACCCAGCCACCCGCCAGCAGCGCGTGCGGCTGCGAGACCGCTTGGTTGGCTTCGATCGCCCGCTCGGCGAACGCTCGGGCGCGATCCGGGTCGTCTGCAGTGAGGACCCGCGCCGTGCCGATGAGCGACGGGACGAGTCCCTGCAGGTCGCCTCGCCGCTCGGCCCAGGCGATCGCCTGGGCGTAGTGCGCAAGGGCCTCCGTGCGTTGACCGCGGAGGTGCTGCACATCGCCGAGCTGGCCGGTCGCGTAGTCGACGAGCTCGGACCCGACGCGCTCCCAGATGTCCTGGGCCCGCCGCAGGTCACGGCGGGCGTCGTCGAGACGGCCCATCCGCAGGTACGTGTCGCCGCGGTTGAAGTAGGCGAGACCGCAGAACGTCTCCGAGCCGATCAACTCGGCGGCCTCGATGGCTCGCGTCAATTCCACGAGCGCCTCGGGGTATGAGCCCTCCTCGGCGAAGTGGCTGCCGCGGTTGGTGAGGATCCGCACGACTTGGACGACGTCACCGGCCCGCTGCGCGTGGGCGAGCGCCAGGCGGTAGGACTGGGCGTTGCCGCGACGGTCGCCACGCAGGGCGGCGAGCATCGCCAGGGTCGTGTGCACCGTGGCGAGCGCGACGTCGTCGCCGGAGCGCTCGGCGGCCTCGCGGGCAGGATCGAGTAGGGCCTGGCAGCCGTCGACGTCACCGCGCACCCAGCGCATCGCGGCGTGCCACGCCAGGACCTGCGCTTCCTGGGCCGGATCGGTGCCGTCCAGGCGGGCGGCCTGGCATGCCGCCTCGCCCTCGTCGAGCCGGCCGCGTAGGTAGAGGATCACGCCGCGCTTGCGGGCGAGGCGCGGCGAGCCGGGATCGCCGAGCTCGACGGCCCGCTGGTACGAGGCGAGGGCGGCGTCCCAGTCACCACGCAGGTAGGCAAGGTCGCCTCGGCGCTCGGCGAGGACCGGTTGCTCACCGGCGCGCTCGGCGACGTCGAGTGCTCGGGCCAGGGCCGCAAGGACCCGGTCCGGTCGGACGACGCGCTCGACGACCGCCGCCGCGAGCTCCGGGTCACCGGCGTCGGCGGCGAGCACGAGCGCTGCCTCGACATCACCACGTGCCTCGAACGCCTCGACGGCACGGCGCAGCTCGTCGTCGTCCGGGCGGGGCAGCGCGCGGCGGAGGAAGGCGCCGCCGAGGAGGCTGGCCGTCACCCTGCGGCCGGGCAGCGGCTCGAGGAACAATCCGAGATCGACGAGCGCTTCGGCATCGCCGACGAGGTCGTCGTGCCCGAGATCGACGAGCAGCTCGTCGGACAGGTACGGCAGGTGGGCAGCCAGCGCCAAGAGGCGGCGCTCGCCATCGGTGAGCTCGGCGAGGACTTCCTCGGCCAAGTAGTCGACGAGCACGGCGCCGGGAGCGAGGACGCGCTCGAGCAGCTCGTCGTGGTGGACCGGTCCGCTCCGGCGGACCGCCGCCGCCGCCAGCCGGACAGCCAGCGGCCAGCCTCCGCTGACGCGGACGATCTCGCCGACCATCTCCTCTCCGGACGGGTCGAGATCGAGCTCGTGAACCTCGTCAGGGGTGAGGGCGAGATCACGAGCGGAGATCCGGGCGATCTCGCCGGCCGCCCGGAGTCGTGCGAGGCGCATCGCCGGAGCTCGCCGGCAGGCCACGACGAGGTGCAGCGTCGAGGGCAGGTGCAGCACGAGGGCCTCGAGGAACTGCTCGAGCGGATCGCCCGCCGACGTCTCGATGTCGTCCAGCAGGACCAGCGCCGGTTTCTCGACCCGTGCGACAGCTGTGCACACCGCCGCCGCCAGTGCCGTCGTGTGGTCAGGGTGGTCGGGTGAGTCGGGCGCCGGATGTGGGGGGAGCACGTCGTCGGCAGGCTCGAGGCCGAGCGAGCGCAGTCCGTCGAGCATGCCGCGGGCCACGGCGAACGGCGTCCAGCCGGACGGCGGGCGGCTCACCTCGACGCTCGGCGCCTGCTCGCCGAGCCGTCGCAACAGCGTGGACTTTCCCCACCCTGGCGCGGCGACGACCAAGGTCAGCCGGTGGCTCATGGCGAGGTCCGCCTGCGCCGCCGACCGCGCGCGCCGGTCGTCGGACATGGTCGGACGATCGTACGTCCCTATTCGCAGATTCTGACGACACTTGGTAGCGCTCAGCGCAACCAACTGTCGTCAGAATGTCATATCAGACGGCGACGGTCAGGGAGGCGGTGTAGCCGGAGGTGGCGTCGCCGGTCATCGTGGCGAGCTGGTGGGCGGCGCCGTCATCGGAGAACACCATGTCGCTCTGCAGCGAGAGCTGCGAGAGGTTGCTCACGCTCTGCTCGTAGCCCGTCGTCGCGTACACGACGTCGCACGTGTCTTGGGGGAACGCCAGCTGTGACGTCACGATCGGCTCGCCGCCGCCGGTCGCGTCCTCGACCGACGAGTAGACCTCGAAGTGGGCGTGCGGCCAGCGGCCCGAGTAACAGGCGGGGAAGATGCTCGTGAACGACAGCCGTCCGTCGGCGTCGGAGACCTGGACGCCGCGCAGGTAGTTCTCGTCCTCGGCGTCGCCGGAGTACATCGAGTAGCTGCCCTCCCGGTCGCAGTGCCAGAGGTACACGGCGGCGTTGGCCAGGGGCGTGCAGCCGGCGGCAGTGTCGGTGATCGTCAGCTCGATCGTCAGCGGCACGCCGTCGGCGACGCCCGAGGCCGATCCGATGCTCGAGCGGATGTCGCTGCGCACGACGTCGGCCTCGGCCAGCACGTCCGGCCCGTTCGATCCGTCGCCCGGGAATGGCCCGGCGGTCTCCTCGGGGATCGGCTCACAGCTCGCCGCATCGGTCGCCGTGGCGGTCGAGCCGGTCGTGGCCGCGGTCGACGACCCGGCCGTCGTGGCGGTCGTCGCTCCGCTCGAGGTCGCCGGTGACGTGCCGGTGCTTGTGCCGGCCGTCGACGACCCGGGCGAGTTGGCTGCGCTGCTCGTCTGGGCACCTGATCCGTCGGAGCTGCAGGCGGCCAACACGGTGGCTCCGGCGGCGGCCGCCATGGCGAGCAGGCCGCGCCGGGAGAGGGGATTGGGGGTTTCAGGCATTTCTTGGGTCCTTTAGGCGGGGGAGAAGAAGAGCTGCAGCTCCATGACGGCGTCGTCCGACACCGACACCACGATCGGCGCGCTCGGCGCTTCGACGCCGTAGGTCGACAACGCGATGTCGAGCGATCCGACGACCACGATGGTCCCGTCGACGAGCTGCGCCTCGAGCGGGATCGTGACCGGTGTGGTGACGCCGTGGACCGTGAGGTCGCCGGTCGCCTGGACGCTGACCGGGGCTCCGGTGTTCACGGCGTCGCCGAGGTCGATCGGCTGGGTCAGTGTGAACGTCGCAGTCGGGAACTCACCGGTCTCCAGGGCGTCCTGGACCCGGTCGTCGCGACGGCTGTCGTTCGTGACGATCTCGCTCATGTCGGCCTCGATGGTCGCCGCGGAGAGCGTCGTGCCGTCGAACGTGATCGTGCCGGTGACGGTCGGCGTGCGGCCGACGGCCGTCGTCGAGCCGATCGACGACAGCTCTTCCTGCACCCGGAAGCCGACGAACGAGCCGGTCGAGTTCTCGAAGCTGAACTCGCCGATCGACGTGTTGACGGTCCACGTTCCGCTGACGGCAGCCGCGGCGGTCGACGCAGCCGTCGTGCCACTCGTCGCTGGTGTCGTCGTCTCGGCGGCCGCCGATGCCGTCCCTGTGGAGGCCGTGTCCGGCGTCGTGGCCGCCGCCGTGGCGGGCGTCGTCGTCTCGGCGGTCTGCCCGACCTGCGCGCTTGCCGACTCGAGGTTGACGGCGGCCGGAGCGTCGTCGCGCAGGTACCACCACAGGGCGCCACCCAGCGCCAGCGCCAGCACCACGACCACGCAGGCGGTGATGATGAACCAGCGCCGGCGGTACCACGGCCGCCGCGGGGTCGCTGCGGGATCGCGCTCGGGCGTGAGGGTGGTGCTCACTGGTGCACCATCGACTTCTCTGACGTGGTCGACTCGTTCGAACGCACGGGGCACCAGTGAGCAAAAAGACCGTAATGACGGTTCGTTCGCTCGAAGACTCGCTCACTCATGGAACACAGCGTGGCCGACGAACCTGTGGACTTGCTGAGAACGCACCGTGAAGTACCTCCCAGCCGGCTCACAGCCAACTCTCAGTTCCAGGGACGAGACTATGAACCATGACTGCGTTCCCCGGCCACGCAGGCCGTTGCTGGCCGCTCGCTCGCTGGCGCTCGCTCACTCGCATTGTCGGTCGGGTGCAGCCGTGACGGGTGCGCATCTGTTGATCGTCGACGACGAAGAGAACCTGCGCTCGATGCTCGCGGCCGCGCTGCGCCACCACGGGTTCGAGGTGAGCACGGCGGCGAACGGGCGCGACGCGCTCACCGCCGTCGACGACCAGTCGCCGGACCTCGTCGTCCTCGACGTGATGCTGCCGGATCTCGACGGCTTCGAGGTGTGCCGCCGGCTGCGCTCGGGCGGTGACCACACTCCGGTGCTGTTCCTGACCGCCCGGGACGCCACCGAGGACAAGGTGCGCGGGCTGACGATGGGCGGCGACGACTACCTGCAGAAGCCCTTCAGCCTCGAGGAACTGGTCGCCCGCACGACGGCGGTGCTGCGCCGCACCGGCCAGGCCAGGGACGATCGCAACGTGCTGACGTGCGACGACCTCGTCCTCGACGACGATGCCCACCGTGTGTGGCGCGCCGGCGTCGAGGTGTCGCTGTCGCCGACGGAGTACAACCTCCTGCGCTACCTGTTGGTCAACCAGGGTCGCGTCGTGTCGAAGGCGCAGATCCTCGACCACGTCTGGAACTACGACTTCGGGGGCGACGGGGGCGTCGTGGAGACGTACATCGGTTACCTGCGCCGCAAGGTCGACGCCACCGAGCCGAAGCTGATCACGACGGTGCGCGGCATCGGCTACACGATCCGCTCCGGGAGGAGCTAGCGGCGTGCGCCTGTCGCTGCGCGCCCGCGTCCTCGCCGGGATCGCGCTCGTCGTCGTCGCCCTCGCCGTGTCGGCGATCATCG
Source organism: uncultured Acidimicrobiia bacterium (assembly GCA_963844915.1). Lineage (GTDB taxonomy): Bacteria > Actinomycetota > Acidimicrobiia > Acidimicrobiales > Ilumatobacteraceae > JALZMG01. The sequence goes on from CAWJQF010000002.1 coordinate 36,918, forward strand.
TCACGACCACGACGCGCGCTCACCTGATCGACCAGGTCGATGACCGGCTGGCCACGGCCGGCGCGCCCGATCGCATCCACGACGGTCCACCCCGCGAGCCGCCGACGGGGTACGAGCGCCGTTCCGACGTCTACGAGGGGCGCCTCAGCGACAACGGCGAGATGACCACGCTCTTCCCGTCGAACCTGTCGGGAGGCGAGGAGTTGCCACCGCCTGGTGTCGACGTCGACCAGGCGGCCGAGGGCGTGGCGTCGGCGGAGCCCTTCACGGCAACGGCGACCAGCGACGACGACCTGCGCTACCGCGTGCGGGCCGACGCCCTCGCCGACGGATCGTTCTGGATCACGGCGATCCCGCTGACGGACGTCGACGACACGATGACCCGGCTGATCACGCTCGAGGTCGTCGCCACCGGCATCATCCTCCTGCTCCTCGCTGCGGTCGCGTGGTGGGTGATCCGGCTCGGCATCCGCCCGATCAAGCAGATGACGCACACGGCCGAGCAGATCGCCAGTGGCGACCTCTCCCACCGTGTCCCCGAGGTGTCGGCGTCGACGGAGGCGGGGCAGCTCGGTGTCGCCCTCAACCAGATGCTCGACCACCTCGACGAGGCGTTCACCGAGCGAGCCACGTCGCAAGAGCGACTGCGGAGATTCGTCGCCGACGCGTCGCATGAGCTGCGGACACCGGTGACGACCATCCGTGGCTACGCCGAGCTCTACCGCGTCGGCGGGCTGAACGAGCGCAATGAGCTGGATGAAGCGATGCGCCGGACCGAGCAGGAGGCGGTGCGCATGAGCCGGCTCGTCGACGACCTGCTGAGCCTCGCCAAGCTCGACGAGGGGCGCCCGCTGGAGCAACGGCCGGTCGACCTCAGCCAGCTCGTCGCCGACGCCGCCCGCGATGCGGCCGCCGTCGACCCGCAACGCACGATCACGACGCAGTTCAACGGTCCGGTCGTCGTCGCCGGCGATGAGGATCGTCTGCGCCAGGTCCTCGCCAACATCGTCGGCAACGCACTCGTCCACACGCCACCGGCGGCGCCGATCGAGCTACGTGTCGAGGCGACGAACGGGACCGCCCGCATCGCCGTCACCGACCACGGCCGCGGCATGGCTCCCGAGGTCGCCGCCCGCGTCACGCAGCGCTTCTACCGCGCCGACCCCGCCCGCGCCAGAGATCGTGGCGGCAGCGGTCTCGGTCTCTCCATCGCCGATGCAGCCGTCAGCGCACACGGTGGCGAGATCGATGTCGACAGCGCCGTCGGTCGCGGCACGACCGTCACCGTCACGCTGCCGTTGCCCTGACATCCGGTCCGTGGCCGTCAAGTGGCTCTTGGCCCAGAGCAAGGGACACGGGCCGATCAGGATCAGACCGGCGCCTGCGATCCCCAGCGCCCAGTCCAGGCCGATGCGGTCCGATGCCCAACCGAACAGCACCGAGCCGGCGGCGGCGGCGACGCTGGCGATCATGTAGAGCACTCCCATTGCTTGCCCGCTGATCCCGGCCGGGCTGCGGAAGTGGACGCCGGTGCTCTCGACGACCCAGACCACCTCCCACGTCGCGCCGATCAACACGATGGTCGCCAGGTCCAGCACGAGCGAGCTCGACACGCCGAGCACGACCATGAAGCTCCCGGCGGCGACGAGACCGCCCCCGAGCAGCGCCAGTTCGGACACCTCGCGCTGCTCCAGGCGCCGCACGATCGGGCTGGCCAGCAATCCCCCGACAGCGATCGCGGCGAGCAGCAGACCGATGTACTGGGCTCCGTCGCCGTGGTCGGCGGCAATGACCGGCATGATCTGCTCGAGCGGGCCGACGAACACGAAGAAGGTCAGCGTCGTCTCCAGGAGCGTTCGCAGCAGCAACGCCCGCCACATGATGACGGCACTCGTCGTCAAGCTGCAGTGCTCGACGCAATCGTCGTGCCCGCACCACGCCCGGCCGGATCGAGAGGAGCGCTAGGAACACCCCGAGGAAGGCCACGGCGCGTGACACCGAATGCCGCCGCGACGCCGAACCACGCGACGAGCGCACCACCGACCGCCGGACCGCACAGGCGAGAAAGGTTGAACACGATCGACGAGTCGGCCATCGCCTGCTTGCTGAGCGACGTCGGCACGAGGTCCATCGCCAACTCGGCCAGCACGGGGCGCTTGAGGCCGGCTGGCACGGCGTCGCAGAACATCAGCAGGTAGATCTCGAACACTGCGATCTCGCCGTCGAATGACAGGACGGCGAGGAGGGTGGCCGGAACGACCTGGACGCCGGCGAGGATCACGGCGAGGCGTCGTCGCTCGACGCGGTCGGCGAGCCAACCACCGAACGGGGCGAGCACGAGGCTCGGTCCCTTGGAGACCGCGGCGAGCAGCCCGACTTGGACCGCCGACCCGGTCAAGCGGTAGACGAGATAGCCGGCAGCGACCAGCTGCATCCAGCCGCCGGAGCCCGACAGGGCGCGAGCAAACAGGAACCGTCGGAAGCCCGCATGCCTCAACGGCGAGTCGGGCACCGGTCGGGAACCGTACACCGGGTCCAGGGCGGCGAGAATGGGCCGGTGCACGACGACCGCGAACTCGTCGAGGAGCGGATCTCTCGGGAGCTGAGCGAACGGATCGTTCCACTCGTCCATCCCGAGCGGCGGGCGCTCGACGTCGAGGCGGGAGCATCGCTCGACGACGTCGCGCCGTTCGAGGTCGGTGGGCGTTGGGGGGCCCCGTGGACGACGACGTGGTTCCGCTTCACCGGGGAGGTTCCCAGTGAGTGGGGCGGCAGGCGGGTCGATGCGTTGCTCGACCTCGGCTTCCGGATGGACGCCCCCGGGTTCCAGTGCGAGGGTCTCGTGCGCGACGAGAAGGGTCGCCCGGTGCAGGGCATCCACCCGCGCCGTCAGGCCGTGCGGATGGCCGGTGCGCCCGGGCCGGTCGTACTCGTCGTCGAAGCGGCCGCCAACCCGGCCTTCCCGCAGTTCCGGCCGTCGGAGTTGGGCTCCCCGGACACCGCCGGCACGAGGCAGCTGTACCGGCTCGAGCGGGCCGAGCTGGTGGTCGTCGACCTGGTGGCTGAAGCGTTGCTGGACGACCTCGACGTGCTCGACGGGGTGATGCGGACACTCCCGCTCGACGACCCACGGCGGGCGCGGGTGCGACACCTGCTCGCGCAGGCGCTCGACCTGGTGGCGCACCGCGGGGATGTCGTGGCCGCTCGCCGTGTGGTCGCCCCGGCGCTCGCCGCACCGGCCGGTGAGGACGCGCACCGTGTCGTCGCAACCGGTCACGCCCACATCGACACGGCGTGGCTGTGGCCGACGTCGGAGACGGTCCGCAAGTGCACCCGCACGTTCGCCTCCGCCGTGTCGATGATGGACGACGATCCCGGCTACCGGTTCTCGTGCTCGCAGGCGCAGCAGTACGAGTGGATCGCCCAGCGCGAGCCCGAGTTGTTGGCCCGCATCACCGACAAGGTGACGGCCGGACAGTGGATCCCGGTCGGTGGCATGTGGGTCGAACCGGACATGAACCTGCCGTCCGGCGAGAGCATCGTGCGGCAGATCGTCCAGGGGCAGCGCTGGTTCCAATCGCACTTCGGTCGCCGCTGCACCGAGGTGTGGATCCCCGACGTCTTCGGATACCCGGCGGGTCTGCCGCAGGTCTTCGCCGCCGGTGGGATGCGCCGGTTCGTCACCCAGAAGCTGTCGTGGAACCGCACGAACCGGTTCCCGCACTCGACGTTCTGGTGGGAGGGCATCGACGGGACGCGGGTGCTGACGCACTTCCCGCCCGTCGACACGTACAACGCCGAGGTGACGCCAGAGGAGCTGGCGTACTCCGTGCGCCGCTTCGCCGACCACGCTTGGAGCCGCTGGTCGTTGCTGCCGTTCGGCTACGGCGACGGTGGCGGCGGTCCGACCCCCGACATGCTCGAGCGGCTGCGCCGGGTCGCCAACCTCAGCGGCATGCCACGCGTCGAGCAAGGCAGCCCGGCGGAGTTCTTCGAGCGGGTGGAGGCCGAGGCAGCGGGTGGCGCACCGATCCCGGTGTGGCGCGGTGAGCTGTACTTCGAGACCCACCGCGGGACGCTGACCAGCCAGCTGCGGACGAAGGCCGGCAACCGACGGTGTGAGCGCCTGCTTCGGGAGGCCGAGCTGTGGCTGGCCGCGGCGGGTGAGGTCGATGGGCAGCGACTGGGCGCGCAGTGGCGTGAAGTCCTCACCCAGCAGTTCCACGACATCCTGCCCGGCTCGTCGATCGCCTGGGTCCACGCCGACGCCGAGGCGGTCCACGGGCGCGTCGCCGCCGAGCTGGAGATGGTCGTCGCCGGCGCGCTCGCACAGCTCGCGCCGCCCGGTCCGTCCTTGGCCAACGCGGCCAGCGCCTCTCGTGACGAAGTCGTGCTGGTCGACCTCGATCCCGTCGGCGATGGGGCGGTGCAGCAGCTCCCCGACGCGCGGCGGGCGTTCCGCGCCGTCGTGCCGGGTCTGGGCATCGCCTCCGCTGAGGCGATCGACGCCGACGATCGCGTGGTCGTCACCGACCGCACCATGAAGAACGGGCACCTCGCCCTCGGCTGGGATCTCGACGGCAACCTCAACTCGGTCATCGACGTCGCACGGGCCCGTCAGCTGCTGCCCGCTGGCCAGCTCGGCGCCGTGCTCGAACTCGCGCCGGACCATCCCGTGCGCTACGACGCCTGGGATCTCGAGTCGTGGGTCCGCCTCGACCCGGAACGTCTGTTGAGTGGTGAGGTCGAGGTCGTCGTGGGCGGACCACTCGTCGGCATGGTGCGGGTCATCCGCCGGTTCGGGCCGTCGACGGCGACGCTCACGTACGTGCTACGGGCCGGTTCGCCACGGCTCGACGTGCACATCGAGCTCGACTGGCGTCACGTCGAGCACCTGCTGTCGCTGGCCGTCCCGCTCGACGTGCGGGCGGACATGGCGACGTGCGGCATCCAGTTCGGCGCCGTCTTCCGGCCGACCCACGCCTCGACGTCGTGGGATGCAGCCAAGTTCGAGGTCTGCGCCCACCGGTACGTCGACGTCGCCGAACCGAGCTTCGGCGTGGCGGTACTCAACGACGGGCGCTACGGGCATGCCCTGTTCGATGGGGCGGTGCGGGTCAGCCTGGCCCGCGCCGCGCGCTATCCGGATCCGGCGCCCGACCAGGGCCGCCACGACGTCACGGTCAGCATCTTCCCGCACGGGCCGGGTCTCGCCGACGTCGTGGCCGAGGCGGAGCGGCTCGACCTGCCGGTGCGCGCCGTGCACGGTGGTGGCGGGCCGGGAATCACGTCGCCGGTCGTCACGGTGACTGGTCGCGGTGTCGAGGTGGACGCGGTCAAGGCGGCCGACGACGGCAGCGGCGACCTCGTCGTACGGCTCCACGAGGCGTGCGGCGACCGGGCGCCGATCAGCGTGCGGGCCGATCGACGGATCACGGACGCGTCGCGGTGCAACCTGTTCGAGGAACCGCTCGCCGGTTGTGAGTCGAGTGACGGCATCGTCGCCCTGACGCTGCGCCCGTTCGAGCTGGTGACGCTGCGCATCACTCGCGCGTGAGAGCCGGGCTAGCTACCGCTTGGGCCGGTGACGCAGTGAGCGTGGATGGTCAGGTCGGCCGACGCGCCGCCAGGCGCCGGCCGACACGCCGAGTGAGCTGAGCGAGCGAGGCCATCAAGAGAGGTGGTCGAGTGCGACTGCTGAGTAGACGGCGATGCCGTCGGCCATCGCCTCCTCGTCGAACAGCACGCGGTTGGAGTGGTTCGGTGCGGCGGTGGAGAGGTCGCGCTCCGGATGCGTGCCGCCGAGGAACATCATCGCCCCGGGCACGCGCTGCAAGACGTAGCTCCAGTCCTCGGCTCCCATGACCGGGTGCGGCTGGCGGACCACTTTGTCGGTGCCGATGACGTCGGAGGCGACCCGCAGCACGTCGTCGGCGACGCTGTCGTTGTTCACCGTCACCGGATAGCCGGCCTCGATCTCGACCTCGACCGAGCAACCGTGCGCCGCAGCGATGCCGTCGACGACGCGCTTGACGCCGTCATGGACGCGTTTGCGGGTGGACTCGCTGACGGCGCGGATGGTGCCTTCGATCTGGGCGCTCTCGGGAATGATGTTGTTCGTCGTTCCTGCCGTGATGCGTCCGACGGTGACCACTGCTGGGTCGAACACGTCGACGGAGCGGGTGACCATCAACTGCAGGGCCTGCACCATCTCGCACGCTACGGGGATGGGATCGAGCGCCCGATGGGGCTCGCTGGCGTGGCCGCCGCGACCGGTGACGGTCACGTAGATCTTGTCGGCGGAAGCCATCGACGCGCCGCGTTTGCAGCTCATCCAGCCGGTCGGCAACGCCGACGTGATGTGCATCGCGAACGCTCGACTGATCGGCGAGGGCGTTCCGTTGGCGAGCGGTGGAACGTCGAGGAGGCCTTCCTCCAGCATGAAGCGCGCTCCGTGCTCGCCCTCCTCGCCAGGCTGGAACATGAACAGCACGCGCCCCGCCAGCTCGTCACGGTGCGCCGACAGCAGCCGCGCCGAGGCGACGAGCATGGCGGTGTGGGTGTCGTGCCCGCAGGCGTGCATCGCACCCTCGAAGCGCGAGCCGAAGTCGAGTCCGGTGTCCTCGTGCAGCGGCAGCGCATCCATGTCTCCACGCAGCAGGATCGTCGGGCCCGGCTTGGCGCCGGTGAGCAGCGCGGCGAGTCCGCTCGTCGACTCGTGCTGCGTGATGTCGAGCGGCAGGCCCTCGAGCGCCTCCAGCACGTGCTCTCGAGTCACTGGCAGGTCGTTGCCGACCTCGGGCCACGAGTGCAACGTACGGCGTAGCGCCACGGCAGCGGACTGTTGGTCGCGGGCCTCTTCGCGCAGGTCGGCGGTGGCGATCTCGGACGTGGCCGTCATGGAGTCATGGTACGCAGCGTCACGAGGCGCTTTTCCCTTTCCGTGATCCCGGAACGCCCATGGGGAGTAGCCGGCGTCTGCCGGGAACCAGGAAGGACGGACCATGGCGAACGGGATCATTGGTGCTGACGTCGAGCAGCTCCATCAGCTCGGTGCGACGCTCAAGTCGAAGCCGGCCGACATCGATGCGCTGATCTCCACGGTGACCAGCGCGCTGGCCAACACGGCGTGGCAGGGACCAGCGCGTGACCGGTTCGAGGGCGACTGGCACTCGTCGTTCCGGCCGGCGCTCGGGAAGCTGATGGACGCCTTCGACGCCGCCGGCAACGAGTGCCAGAGCCGGGCAACGGCGCTGCACCAGGCGATGGCGATCTAGGCGCGCCGTTCTGTCCGTCGGGATCGCCTCACAACGGACGATTCCTACGGACAGGTCGCCCGTTCAGTGGTGCGCGGTGGCGTAGTGGGCGGCGAGGAGGTCGTCGCCCCAGTCCCGCCGCAGGTCCCGCCACACCGAGTGGATGTGGTTGGCGTTGTCCTGCGTGTTGTCGTACTCGACCAGGAACGTCGGTCCGCGCACCGCGTAGTAGTGGCCCTGCCCGCGCTCCAGCGGTCCGGCCCAGGCGAACGTCACGTGGTCGAGCCCGGCGTCGACGGCGTCTCGCCATGCCGCGTCAGCGACCGCCGCCGGGGCGCGGCCGAGGTACAGCCGGATCAGCCGCCCGAGCAGATCCCGTTGGCGTCCGTCGAGCTGGCCGTAGGAGACGCCCTGCGGCACGACCGTCGGGTCGGCAATTGGATCGTGCCGCGTGAGGATGTCGTTCGGCGCCACGTCGGCCGTCACGGCGGCGGCGCGCTGCTTCGCATCCAGGCGGGCGAGCACCGCACGGGCCAGCTCCTCCTCGTACGGCAGGAGGCGCAACCCGCGGTGCGGTCCGTCGGGCACGACGGCGGGCTCGGCACCGAAGAACTGCGGCGTCGCCGCGATCTCGTCGCCGACCACCGTGACGTGCAGAACGAGGTGGTGGCCGCTGACACGCCACGCCCACGGTCCGTCGCCCCGCGGATCACCGAGCACGCGAAGGAAGTACCGGTCGTCGCTCGCATCGGGGTCGCCGGCTAGCCGGCGACGGATGAGCTCGACGTCCATGATGCCCCGCGCGGTCATCGCTCCGTCGACGCTGCACGCCAGGTCGAGCAACGACAGCGCCACCTCGCGCTGCTCAACGGTCAGATCGGCCAGCTTGAGGCCTGGACGATCGCCCGGAAGGTACGTCCACTCCTTGTGATCCGGCGTGTCGAAGTCGACGGTCACCTGTGCGCGCTGTGTTGCGTCGAGGTCGTCGAGGAACGTCGCGATCCGTTCACCCATCGAGTCCGTCATCGGCTGGACGGTATCCCGGCGCTGGCGTCGTCAGCCCAGGCGTTGCAGCGCGTCGTCCCACGACGGCCGACCCTGCGCCCCGCGGATCGTCCATCGCACGAACTTCGTCGGGCCCATCTCCGGCTTGAGCCCGCTCATCAGCTGGCGGTGTGGCTCCGTGCCGGCGAACGCCTCCAGCGCCGCCTCGTCGCGCCATATCGACAGCGTGGCGTACTGCTTGCGCATCGGCCGGGCGAGCAACGCGAAGCCCATCACGCCGTCCGTTCCGGACAGCTGCTTGCGCACTACTCCGGACCCACGGAACAGGCGCCACGTCGAGCGGCGGCTGAGCGGCGGGATGCTCGACGCCAAGACGAGGTACTCCCGTTCGGGCTCCAGCTGCGAGGTCCACTTCCAAGGCGACTTCACGGTCCTGCCTCCATCCAGTCCATCCGACCGTATCGCCGGCGATCAGGACGCCGGGGCGAGTTCGATGATGTCGCCGTAGAGGCGTCGCACGTGGAGGCGGATCACGACGCGCTGCTCGGCAACCTGCGTCTCCAGGAACGCGGCTTCGGCGGTGGGATCTGCCTGCGGGAAGATCGTCAGCAGCTCGCGGCCGGTCGCGTCGCCGGGTTCCGTGGACACCGCAGACACCTCGGCCTCGCCCTCGGCGACGACGAACGACCAGCGGTCGGGCCCCTCGACGTACAGCGACGCCCGTCCGTCGGCCAAGACGTTGCGCGCCTTCACGCGATCGGCTCGGGTGCTCATCCGCACGGTCGACGTGGCCGGGTCCCAGTGGTAGAGCACGGGCGCCAGGTGCGGGATCCCGCTCCGGCCGATCGTGGCGAGGACACCTTGATCCCGTGCCGCGAACAGGCGGGCCCGCTCGTCGTCGGCGAGTTGGCGCAGCGGCGGCTGCTGCTCGAAGATGGCCTCGTCCTTGGCAGGTGTCGGTGTGCTCATCGGCGCTCCTTTGGGTACGATTCGGAGGGTGCCTCCGAATATACGGAGTGATTCTCCGCTTCGCACCGATGCCCGACGAAACCGAGTCCGTCTGCTGGAGGTTGCGCACGCCGCGTTCCTGGAACGGGGCGTGATGGCCTCGATGGACGACATCGCTCGCCAGGCCGGTGTCGGGATCGGCACGCTGTACCGCCACTTCCCGAGCCGCGACGACCTGATCCTGGCGCTCGTCGCCGACGACCTCGAGCGGCTCGCCGCACGGGCCGACGAGCTGCGCACCGGCGGCGACGCCGACGCCGTCGAGCGGTGGTTGCAGGAGCTGATCCGCCACAACCTGACCTATCGCGGGCTCGCCGAGTCGATCGCCGACGCGGTGACCCGCCACACGGCGCTCGGCGCGGCGTGCGAGCGGCTGCATGACGCCGGCGCGGCGCTCGTGCGGCAGGCCCAGGACGACGGAACGATCCGTGCCGACATCGACCCGCAGGTGCCCATCGACCTCGCCGGCGCCGTGGCGTGGTCGACGCAGCTCGCTCCTGACGAGCGGCGCCGCGACGCACTGCTCCAGGTGACGATGGACGGTCTACGAGCTTCGGCGGTGAGCTGAACGCGCAGAACGACGTCGCCTGGCCGCCCGTACGCTCACCGCCGTGCAGGAGCTGGAGTTCATGGTCGAGCCGTTCGTCGAGGGTCGGCCCGGGCCGCACGTGACCGCCGCCGTGGACGCCGCACGCGCCGCCGGTGGTGACGTCGAGTTCGGACCGTTCGGCTCGACGTGCCGGGCCGACTCGGCGTCGATGCCCGACATCCTCGCCGCCATCTCGAGGGCCGCGTTCTCCAACGGTGCGACGCACGTGTCGATGCACGTCGTCAAGCTGACGAATCGTGACCCCGAGTGATGACCCACCCTCTGCTCGTTGCCGTCCAGCCGGTCGTGGATGCGGTCGGCGCGACGATCGTGGCGCCCGAGCACCGGGAGGCGAGCGACGTCCCACTCGTCTGGAACGGTGAGATCCTCGCCGTCGTGCGGATGCCGCCGTTGCACGGTGCGCTCGATCGCCTGATCGACAGCGTCGAGGCCGAGCTCGGCGGCCGGCTGCCGGACCTCGATCGGGAGGACAAGCAGCGAGCCGTGCGTCTCCTCGACGAGCGTGGCGCGTTCACGTTGCGCCGAGCCGTCGAGCAGGTGGCCGACGCGATGGGCGTCAGCCGCATCACCGTCTACAACTACCTCAACGCGATCCACCGATGACCACTTGGAATGGACGGCACTTCGAGGTGATCGGCTTCGACGCCGACGACACCCTGTGGCACAGCGAGGACTCGTTCCACGTCGTCGAGGCCCGCTTCGTCGAGTTGGTCAGCCCGTATGCGCCGGTCGGAGTCGACGTCGCGGCGGCATTGCGGGCGACGGAGACGGCCCAGCTCCCGATCGCCGGCTATGGCGTGAAGGCGTTCACGCTGTCGATGGTGCAGGCGGCGATCACCGTGACCGACGGAACGGTGCCGGCCCGCGTCATCGAGCAGCTGCTCGAGGCCGGCATGGACATGCTCACCGAGACGGTGCGCCTGCTGCCGCACGTCCCCGAGGTGTTGGCCGACCTCAGCCGCGATCACCGGCTGGTCCTCATCACCAAGGGTGACCTCGTCCACCAGACGCGCAAGGTCACGACGTCCGGGCTGGCCCACCACTTCCACCACGTCGAGGTCGTCCTGGAGAAGGACGTCGACACCTATGCCCGGATCCTCAAGGCGATCGAAGTGCCAGCCGAGCGCTTCTGCATGGTCGGGAACTCCGTCCGCAGCGACATCCTGCCGGTGCTGTCGCTGGGAGCGCACGCCTTCCACGTGCCGTATCCGTTGCTGTGGGAGCACGAGCACGTCGACCACGACGAGGACCTCGACGAGCTGGCTTCGATCGCTGAGCTCCCGGCCCGCCTGCGCACTGTCGAGGCAACTTAAGGTCAGTGCGATGGACGTAACCGTGTACCACGAGGCGCTGCAGCGCGATGCGCCCGCTCTCCTGACGGCGGCTAGCGCCGCCGACCGCGGGGCGCGCATCGAGTCATGCCCGGAGTGGACACCGGCCGACCTCGTCTGGCACGTCGGCAACGTGCACGCCTTCTTCGCCGCGGCCATTCGTGATCGGTTCGACGATCCGGCTTCCTACGTGCGACCGGAGCGTCCCGCCCACGACGAAGCCGTCTTCGACTTCGCGTCGGCGGCGGCCGCGGAGTTGCTCGCCGTGCTCCCCGCCGCCGACCAGGCGATGCTGATCCAAGCACGTTCAGGCCCGAGGACCGTCGGCTGGGTGTCGCGCCGCATGGCGCACGAGACCGCAGTGCACCGTTTCGACGCCGAGCGAACAGCCGGGCACGACCATCGCGTCGAAGCCGAGCTGGCGTCCGACGGTGTCGACGAGTACCTGGATTTCGTGCTCCCGCGGACCGTGGCACAAGGCCTGCGGCTGGGCGGCAGTGTGCACCTGCACTGCACGGACGTTGCGGGCGAGTGGATCATCGAGCCCGGTGACGACGGCAGCTTCGAGGTCCGCCGTGAGCACACCAAAGGCACCGCTGCCGTGCGTGGCCCGGCGCATGAGCTGCTGATGGTGCTGTGGCGTCGCCTCCCGCTGGAGGCGGTCGACGTCATCGGCGATCAGACCGTCGCCGCCCAGCTGGTGTCAGTACCGATCTGAGGTACGGCCCTGCGCAGAGGCAGCTCGGTGAGACGCCGAAGCGCAGCGGAGGCGGCGAGCTCGGTAGGCGAGGCGAGCAACTTGCTTGCGAGCCGAGCTCTATAACTTGTGCAGGCGGACTGCCGAGACGCGGTGATCCGCTTCCTTGTGGAGGATCAGTGACGCCCGCTGGCGGGTCGGCAGGATGTTGTCGCGCAGGTTGCGGCCGTTGATCGTCTCCCAGATGTGCAGCGCCGTGGCGCGCGCCTCCTCATCGCTCAGCGCAGCGAAGTGACGGAAGTAGCTGCGCGGATCCTGGAAGACGGTCTCGCGGAGCGCGAAGAACCGGTCCACGTACCACTCGCGGATGTCCTCCTCCTCGGCGTCGACGTAGATCGAGAAGTCGAAGTAGTCGCTGACGAACTCTGCCGCCCGCTCGATCGGCGTCTGCAGGACGTTGAGGCCCTCCAGGACGAGGATGTCCGGCTGGCGGACCACCTGCTCCTCGCCCTCGATGATGTCGTAGACGACGTGGCTGTACATCGGTGCGCGCACCTCTTCGGCGCCGCTCTTCAGGTCGCGGAGGAACGCCAGCAGCCGCTTCGTGTCGTAGCTCTCGGGGAACCCCTTGCGTTCCATCAGCCCGCGCTCCATCAGCACGGCGTTGGGGAACAGGAAGCCGTCCGTCGTCACGAGGTCGACCTGCGGATGGTCGGGCCAGCGCGCCAGCAGCGCCTGCAGGATGCGGGCGAACGTGCTCTTGCCGACCGCCACGCTGCCGGCGACGCCGATGACGTACGGGATGCGCGGCGCCATGGTTCCCAGGAAGGTCGACGACACCCTGGCTAGGTCTTGCGACGCGTTGACGCGGAGGTTGAGCAGCCGCGACAGCGGCAGGTAGATCGCCTCCACCTCCTCGAGGTCGATGCGCACATTGATGCCGCGCACCTTGGCGAGGTCGTCCTCTCGCAGGGTCATCGGCGTGGCGGCCCTCAGGGCGGCCCAGGCGTCACGCTCGATCGTGAGGAACCGGCTGGCGGCCTCTTGCACTCGGGGCACCCTACGCTCGGCGCGTGCTGGCGCCGCAATCTCGCAAGGAGCGCGGCAGCTACCCGACGCCGCACTGGCTGGTCGACGACGTGGTGCTCCACACGCTCCCCCCGGTGGCAGCGGGCCAGCGGCTCACGGTGCTCGACCCTGCGTGCGGCGACGGGCGGTTTCTCGTTGCCGCTGCTCAACGATTGCGAGTCGCCGGCGCCGTGCCGACGCTCGTCGGGATCGACGTCGACGACGGGGCGCTCGGACTGGCCGCGCAGGCACTCGTCGGGTGCGGCGACGTCGTGCTCGAACAACGTGACGCCCTGGGGAGCGCGCTCCCGTGCGGCGAGGTCGACGTCGTGCTCGGCAACCCGCCGTTCCTCTCGCAACTGGCGGCGACGACGACACGGGGAGGCGCCAGCCGCCACGGCGGCGGCCCGTATGCGAACGCTGCCGCCGAGTTCCTGGCGGTCGCCGTGCGTGCCGTACGCCCGGGTGGGCACGTCGGCCTCGTGTTGCCGCAGTCGATCCTTGCCTCGCGCGACGCGGCGCCCGTGCGCGCCGAGGTTGACCGGCTGGCGAGGCGCACGTGGTCGTGGTGGTCGCCGCGGCCAGTGTTCGAGGCGCAGGTGCTCGTGTGCGCGCTGGCCTTCGAACGTCGCGCCGTGCCGGTGGGGCCGACCGGGGGCGGGACGTGGAGTGACGTCGTCACGGACGCCCTCGGCGTGCCGGCGCTGCCGCCGCTGGCGTTCAATGGGGTGCTCGGTGACCGCGTTCGCCTGACCGCCAACTTCCGGGACCAGTACTACGCCCTCGTACCGGCCGTCACCGACGACGCCGTCGGACCGCCGCTGGTCACCAGCGGCCTCATCGATCCCGGACGCAATCCGCTGGGGGGAGCGGCCGGTCACGTTCGCCCGGCGACAGCATGCGAATCCACGCGTCGACGTGTCGGCACTCCCGGCGTGGATGCAGCGCTGGTCCGCCGATCTGCTCGTGCCCAAGGTCCTCATCGCCAACCAGACGCGGGTGATCGAAGCCGTCGCCGATCCCGCCGGTTCGTGGTTGCCGGGCGTGCCCGTGCTCAGCGCCCGTCCCGTGCGTGCCGACGACGTGTGGCCGGTGGCCGCGGTGCTCACCTCGCCCGTCGCCTCGGCGTGGGCGTGGCACCGAGCTGCCGGGACGGGCCTCTCCGCGGACGCGTTGCGACTCGGGCCGCGCTGGCTGGCGGAGCTGCCTTGGCCCCGAGGCTCGGTCGACGCAGCCGTGGAGGCGCTACAAGCCGGCGACATCGTCGGCTGCGGGCGGGAGATCACCACGGCCTACGGCCTCGGCAGGGCGAAGCAGCTCGTCGAGTGGTGGTCACGCCAGCTGCCCGGGTGATGACGTGCCACTGCGGCGATCCGCTGCCAGACTGCACGCCCGTGACGTCCCCCCGCCAACGACGGTCGTTCGGCGCGCTCGGTGTCGTGGCCTCCGTCCTCGTAGCGCTCGGCGTCGCGGCCTGCGGCGGATCGGACGGCGGCTCCGATGCCGAAGCAGCCATCGATGAGGGCCGGCAGCTCGCCGCCCGGTCCGGTTGCGCCGGCTGCCACGGTGCCAACGGCGAAGGTGGCGTCGGCCCGGCGTGGGTCGGCCTGCTCGGCAGCCAAGTCCAGCTCAACGACGGCACGACCCTGGTCGCCGACGAGGCCTACATCACCCAGTCGATCAAGGACCCGGCATCCCAGATCGTCGCTGGTGCATCCGTCGCGATGCCGGTCAACCAGCTCTCCGACGAGGACATCGCCAAGATCGTCGCCTACATCTCGTCGCTCGGCGGCGGTGGCGCGACGACCACGACGGGAGTGGTTGGCCCGACGCCGCCGACGGTCGCCATCGCCACGCCCGCACCCAACGCGACCGCCCCCGGGGGATGATCGCCCGGCTCGCCGTGGTCGCCGCGATCGCTGTCGGAGCGGCAGGCTGTGGCGGCAGTGACCGCCAACTGGTCGGCATGACGCGCGACCCGGAACCGCAGGTCGACGCGGTCGCCCTGCCGGATGTCGCCAACGGCGGGCAGCCCTTCGATTTCCGAGCTGCCCCTGACGCGTTGCTCGTCGTGTACTTCGGCTACACGAACTGCCCGGACATCTGCCCGACGACGATGTCCGACCTGCCGCGCCGCGCTGGGCGAGCTCGGCGACCAAGCCGAGCGGGTCGACGTGGCGATGGTGACCGTCGACCCCGAGCGAGACACCGACGTGCTCGCCGACTACGTCCAGGGATTCGTCCCCGATGGGCACGCCATCGCCACCGACGACCCGGCGGCGCTGAAGTCCGTGGCCGGGCCGTTCGGGGTGAGCTACGAGGTCTTCACGTCACCGGCGGGAGAGGTCGAGGTCGGGCACAGCTCCAACCTCTTCGTCGTCGACGACACCGGCACGCTCGTGCTCACCTGGTCGTTCGGGACGACCTCCGACGAGCTCGCCGGCGACCTCGAGCAGCTGCTCGACGACGCCTGATCACGTCAGCTCGTCACGTCGCCGATCGCGTCGTTCAGACGTGGATGACCCGGTTCGGCACGGCGGGCGCTCCAGCGCCTTCGCCGGCCGCATCATTCAGTCCTCGAGTGCGGCGTGCAGGTCGTCGACCGACAGCGGGCCGATGTGCGTCGTGCTGATGCGCCCGTCGTCGCCGACGATCAGCGTCACCGGCAACGCGGCCGTTCCCAGTGCGTCCGTCAGCTCGGCCTCCTCGTCGGCGTACTGCGGGAACGTCACCCCGAGTTCGTCGAGGAAGGCCTGCGCCGCCCCCGGGTCCTCGCCGATGTCGACGCCGACGAACGAGACGTCGGTGCGCTGCTCGCTCACGTCCTGGAAGGCCGGCAGCTCGCGCCGGCACGGTGCGCACCACGTCGCCCACAGGTTGACGACGGCGGGCCCGGACAGGCCGGCCAGCTCCAGCGGCGGGCCGTCGCCCTGGAGTGGTGGGAGCGTGACGTCGGGGAGCGCCTGATCGGCGCCGTCGTCCCCGCCGCCGCAGGCCGCGACGCCGAGCAGCAGCGCGACGAGCGGGGCCGCTCGGCTCATTCGTCGCGCACGTCGACCGTCACGACCTGCTCGCCGGCGGACTCGAACTGGAGCGTCAGGTCGAACTGGTCACCGGCAACCAGCGGCTCGACGAGGTCGTTCAACATGACGTGGTTGGCTCCGGGCTCGAAGGTGACCGGTTCGCCCGCCGGCACGTCGAGCGGTCCCATCTCGTGCATCGCCGCGTCGCCGCTCGCGCCGACCATCGACATGTGCAACGCCGTGGATGCAGCGACGTCCGTCGGCACCGACGCGCCGACGAGCAGGTCACCGTCGTCCGTTGCGACGTCGAAGTAGACGGCCGCCGTCGTCGTTGCTGCTGGCGTCGGTCGCGCCCACGCATCCGTGACGCTGACGCCGGCGTCATCACCGTCGCTCGACCCGCCACAGGCGGCAAGCACGGCGAGCGCGGCGAGCGCCGCCAGCCGGCGCGCTGTCACCGGTTCCAGGGCGCCGTGGGCGAGACGGCGCCGGGACCTCCGGTCAGCACTTCGCAGCCGTCCTCGGTGACCGCCAGGGTGTGCTCGAACTGGGCGGTGCGCTTGCCGTCCGCGGTCACCGCGGTCCAGTCGTCGTCCCACATGCGGTGCTGCCAGCTGCCGAGGCTGATCATCGGCTCGACCGTGAACGTCATGCCGGGGCGCATGATCATCGACGCCCTCGAGTCGTAGTAGTGGAGCACCTGGATGTCGCCGTGGAACTCCTCGCCGATGCCGTGGCCGATGAAGGCTCGGATGACGCCGTACCGGTGCGCCTTGGCGTGGTCCTCGATGGCCTTGCCGACGTCGCTGATCGGGCGGCCCGGCTTGACCGCCTCGATGCCGTGCCACATGCACTCCTCGGTCACCTTCACCAGCTCGCGGCTGACCGGGTCGACGTCGCCGACGAAGAACGTGGCGTTCGTGTCGCCGTGCACGCCATCGACGAAGGCGGTCACGTCGAGGTTGAGGATGTCGCCGTCCTGGAGGACGCGGGAGTCCGGGATGCCGTGGCAGATCACTTCGTTGGCCGAGGTGCACACGCTCTTGGGGAAGCCGTTGTAGTTGAGCGGCGATGGATAGGCGTCCCGCTCGATGTGCAGCTGGTGGACGTACTCGTCGATCTCGTCGGTCGTCATGCCGGGCTGCACGAACTCGCCCGCCAGCCGCAGGATCTCGGCAGCCACTGCACCCGCATGGCGCATGCGCTCGATGATCTCGGGGGACTTGACGCGTGCCTCGCCCCGCGGCAGCGGCGTGCCGCTGTCGGCGTACGACGGGCGGGCGATGTGTGGCGGCACGGTGCGCATCGGGGTGACGACGCCCTGCAGCACACGTCCCTCGGTGCGGCGGTGGCACCGCTTGTACTTGCGCCCGCTGCCACACCAGCACGGGTCGTTGGCTTGCGGCAACAGCTCGGGCGGGTTGGCCAAGGTGTACATCTCGTCCCAGGATACGCCGGGCCCCGCTGACCGAAAGGTCGGCGAGACCTCCCGTACGCTCCCCGGCCGTGCTGCGTCGACTCGTGCTGTGCTCCGCCGTCGTCGTTCTGGGCGCGGCGTGTGACACGAACGATGGCCGCACGCTGCGCGAGCCGTCCGAGGCGCAGCGAGCAGCGATGATGACGAGCACGAGCACCACGTCGACGACCATCGCCGGCGCAGTCGGGGACGTCGGCGCCGTCACGCTCACTGCTCCTCCCGCCGCGCTGGGGTTCACCATGCAGGCTCCGTGGCCCGACGGCGGAGCCATTGACGTGCGCTTCACGTGTGATGGAGAGAACCGCTCGCCGGCGCTTTCGTGGACCACGCCGCCCCCTGGCACCGTCGAGCTCGCACTCGTGGTCACCGACGACGACGCCGAGGACTTCGTTCACTGGGCCGTCGCCGCCATCCCGCCCACCGTCACCGAGGTCGGGGAAGGCGCCGAGATCACCGGCGCCGTGCAAGGGCTCACCGGCTTCTCCTCGCAGCAGTGGAGCGGGCCCTGCCCACCAGGCGCGGGCACGACCCACCGCTACCGGTTCAGCCTCTACGCCCTCGGTCAGCAGACCGAGCTGCCTGACAACTTCTCGGGCGAGGAGCTGATCAACGTGGCCGCTTCGACGGCCATCGGCTTCGCCGAGGTCACGGGCACGTACACCAGGGCCGGCTGACGGCCTTACGTCAGCAACTTGGCGGACCGTTCAACCAATTCGCTGACTCAAGGGCCGGTTCCCTGGTCGACGATGATCGCCTGGATCTCCGCCACCGGTAGCTGGCGGACCTCCGACGTCGTTGACACGTAGCCCAGGTCGCCGCCCTCGCCCGTGGATGCGGACCACGTGGCGTGCCACACGATGGTGGCGGTGACGGGGAACGTCTCGCCGTTGGGAGCCATCGCCGACGAGTCGCGGTACGAATGGCTGCAGCCTGGGATGTCCTCGCGGTAGTTGGCGCGGGTCACCGCGGGCGGAGTTCCGTTGCACACCACGGGCTCGCTGCCGTCGCCCGGGATCGACGACGAGGCGCACCGGCTCGGCGGCCACGGTGACGGAGATCCCACCGGCACTCGTCGACCCCGACACGACCTCCCACTGGCCAGGACCCTGGTCGATCCAGAAGTAGGTGTCGTTGGGCTGCACGTAGGCGTAGCCGTTCTCGTCCTCGTCGGCGGGACCGATGCGAGGGATCGGGGTCGGAAGCCGGCGGATCACCTGCGCCTGCAACGCCGGGACGAGTTGGATGGCGCTGATCTGGGGCTGGAAACCGGTGGCCTCCGGGAGCACGTCGAACCAGGCGCTGTACTGACGACCAGGGCAACGGACGTTGTAGAGGATCTCCACGTGCGTGCCGTTGATGCGGTACCAGGACGCTTCGACGATCCGATCGGCACCCACGGGGTTCTGCACCTGATCTTCGACGTAGCTGGTGTCGCCCGGCGTGGGTGTCTGGGCGGTGTTGATGGCCTGATAGATGGCGTACACCTCGCTGGTGTCGCCGAAGGGTGTCGTGGTGCACCGCGACTCGCCGCCATCACCCCCGCCCTCAAACCTGCCGGGACTGTCCGGGGACGGACAGACAAGAACCCTCTCGGGCTGGTACGACCGCCGGCCGCGACGTAACCCGTCGCCAGTGCGAGCCGCCGACGCTGGCCTCGCGCTGTGTCGTCGAGTAGTGGCAGCCTGCTGGCGCATTCTGGGCCGACGCTGTCGCCTGACGTTCAGCAGGCACACGCGCAACGACCGCAGGCGACGACGGTCAGCCGGGCGGCGGACATTCCGTGATCCCATCGCCTTGTTCGAGGCCGGTTAGCAGCGAGCTCGGAAGCCAGCCATTCGGTGTGAGCTCGACGGTCTGCTGGTTGCGGATTGCAACGAGCGATCCAGTGCCTGTCGAGCGGGTTCCCGGCGGCGTCGACACGAGCTCGGTTGTGTCACGACGCACGACGGTCACCGTCGCCTCCGCGTACGGCGGCTCGCCGACGAGTTCGACCATCTCGACCGTCACAGTCGAGTAGTCCGGCTCGCCGTTGACGACACGCTCGCCGCTCGCGACCAGTTCCTCGACGAACGCTTTGACGCTGTTGAAGCTTCCGAGCCGGGCGCCGGCGATCTGCGCCAAGCGCTCGTCAAGGCCCTCAAGCGTCGGGTTGCTGACGAGATCCTCTTGGAGCTGTTGCCGGCCCGTTCGTAATCGGCAGCAATCTGTGCCTTCAGGGCCTCGACATCGAGCGTCGTCGTCGTCGGCAGCGTCGTCGGCGATGCGGTGGTGGTCGGGGGGTCCGTCGTCGTGGCCGCCGGCTCGGTCGTCTCCGGCTCGGTGGTCGTCACGGCGGCCGTGGTCGCGGTGGTGGTGCCCGGCTCGGCACCGTCGTCATCGCCACTGCACGCCGTGGCGACGGATACCGCCACGGCCAGGGTTACGAGGGCACGCACCTTGTCCATCGGCTGCGCGGAATGTACTTGTCCCATGCCCTCCATGGGAGTCGTGAGATTTCGAAAAGGGAAATCGATCCGGCCGTACAATCTCCCGCCGATGGCTCCCCCCAAGCGCAAGACCGGTGGCCGCGTCACCGCGGCTGGCACCCGCCCCGGCGAGCGCCCCGCCCAGAAGCCGACTCCCGCCCACAATCGGGTCGCCGCCTCGTCGCGCTACACGCCGCCGGTGCCGCAGTCGGTGAAGGAGAGCCCGCCGTGGTGGCCGTTCCTGATGCTCGGGCTGTTCGTCATCGGCGGGCTCGCCATCATGTCCCGCTACCTCCTCTTCGAGGACAGCAACATCCCCTTGCTGATCGGCCTGGGCTGCCTGCTCGGCGGCCTGTTCCTCGCCACGAAGTGGCGCTGAAACGGCGCTGTGTCCTGAATCACATCAGTGTGGTTTCTCCGCAGGTTTCTCCCCAGCCTGTGGATAACTCACCCTCAACGGCCTGATCAGTCGTTGATCGGCGCGACGAGCACCATGTCCTCCAGACAGTGCTTGGGAGGCGGCGGGTCCTCGTCAGGAGCCATCGTCAATCGCAACTCCACTCCGCAGACGTCGCAGCGGTACCGAACGTTCACCTTCCGGAGCTCGCCGGCTGGGGGCGGAGGGGGCAGTGGACGAGTCACCGATCGCAGCATCGCGATCCCGGTTTTCCACACCACGTAGCCGAGCAGGAGCCCGCCGAGGATCCACAGGACCGTCCCGAGGCTGGGCACGAGGCCACGCTACCGACAGCCGCGAACGGCCGATCAGGTCCCGGCAGTGGTCACCGCCACCGTCGTCGTGGTGGTGGTGGTCGTGGTCGGCGCTTGCGTCGGCGGGGGCGGATCGGCCGCCTGGCCGACGACGAGATCGATCGTCGTCCCCGCCGGGGCTCGCTGCCCCGGCGAGATGCTCTGCGACAGCACCCGGCCGTCGTTCGGGTCGCCAGGACCGAGCTCATCGATGCTGATGTTGACGTCGAACTGGGCGAGGAGGTTGCGCGCTTCGTTCTCCGTGCCTCCAACCACGTCCGGCACCTCGATTCCAGGCGCACCGGAGGACACGACGATCTGGACACTGGCGCCGACGTCGACGAGCTCGCCGGAACTGGGCACGGTGCGGATCACGAGGCCGTCGGCGACGGCGTCGCTCTCCTCCCGCGTCGTCGAGACCTGGAACCTGAACGGGTCGCCCTCGAGGAGCTGGCGGGCCTGGTCCTCCGGCAGCCCGACGACGTTCGCTGGCACGGCGATCTGGTTCGGCCCCGAGGACACGAAGAGGTTGATCGGCGTCGCCTGGGCGACCCGCTGGCCGGCCGCCGGATCCGTGCGGATCACGGAGCCATCGGCGATCGAGTCGCTCTGCTCGGGTGTGATCTCGCCGATCTGGAACCCGGCCGAGCTGAGGGTGGACTGCGCCGCATCCAGCGGTTGGCCCTCGACGTTCGGGACCTCCTGCAGCTCCGGGTTCGGGTTGTAGTACAGCCGGATCACCTGGTTGTCGACGACGACCGTGCCGGCCACGGGATCCGTGCGGAACACCACGAGCTCGGGCACCGTCGAGTTCTCCTCGGCGATCGGCTCGTACTTGAGCCCGCGCTCGTCGAGGTCGGCGATGACGTCGGGCAGCGGCATGTTGACGTAGTCCGGGAGCGCTCGGCTGCCCGGGCTGTCGTCACCGGACAGTGCGTTGAACAGCAGCACGCCGCCGATGCCGAGGGCGACGAGGGCGAAGAAGGCCGCCAGCGCGTACCAGCCGGTGCGCGACGGCGGAGGCTCGTAGTAGCGGGCGTCCGGCGACGACCCGGTCGGCAGGCCCGGGGGGCCCACGGGCTGGGCGACGGTCTGCTGGCTCGCCGCGGGCATCGCCACGGTCGCCGCCGCCGCCGCAGCGGCGGCCAGTGCCGGTGCCGCCACGGTCGTCGCGCTGCGCTCGGACGCGGCCGCCAGCGCCAGCACGGGATCGCCGTTGCGGAAGCGCCGCAGGTCGTCGCGCAACGCTTCGGCATTCACATAGCGGACCTTCGGGTCCTTCGCCAGCAGCTTGGCGACGATCGCCTCGTACGCCCGCGGAACGTCGCTGACGATCTGGTTCAGCGGCTGCGGATGGTCGTGGACCTGCTTGTAGGCGATCGAGACGGGGTTGTCGCCGGTGAAGGGCGGGTGCCCGGCGACCATCTCGTACATCACGATGCCCAGCGAGTAGAGGTCGCTGCGCGGGTCTGGTTGGGCGCCCTGGGCCTGCTCGGGCGAGAAGTACGTCGCCGTGCCCATCACCGCGCCGGCCTGCGTGAGGTTGGCCTCTGTCGGCGCGTTGACGGCTCGGGCGATGCCGAAGTCGGCGACCTTCACCTGGCCGTTCGACCCGATCAGGATGTTGGCCGGCTTGACGTCGCGGTGGACCAGCCCGGCCTGATGGGCGAAGCCGAGCGCGGCGGCGACCTCGCTGGCGATCTCCGCCGCCTGCTTCGACGTGACGTGGCCGTTGGTCCGCAGGATCTCCGCCAGCGTGCGGCCGTCGACGTACTCCATGGCGATGAAGTACGTGCCGGAGTGACGGCCCCAGTCGTAGACGTTGACGATGTTCGGGTGGCTCAGGTTGGCGGCGGCCTGGGCCTCGCGCCGGAACCGCTCGACGAAGTTGGGGTCGATGGCGAACTCGGGGAAGAGGACCTTGATGGCGACCTGGCGGTCGAGCAACCGGTCGCGACCGAGGAACACGTCGGCCATGCCTCCGCGGCCGATGCGCTTGGTCAGCTCGTAGCGATCGTTGATGATCGCGGGTCGCTCGTTGGTCGTCACAGCAGCCTCGTCAAGGCCGAGCCGCAGCCCGGGCCGTCGAGAGAGGCTACCGATGCTGTCGGCCTGCGGGCCTTCGGGCTCACGTCACCCACCTCCCGCCAGCGCGGCGTCGAGCACGGTCTTCGCGACCGGCCCGGCCAGCCGACCGCCCGTGCTGGCGGAGATCTCGTCGGTCGTGCCGAGGATCGTCACGGCCACTGCGTACTGCGGATCCTCCGCCGGCGCGAAAGCGACGATCCAGGCGTGCGATCTCTCGGGCTCGCCGCGGGCGTTGAGCTGGGCGGTGCCCGTCTTGGCGGCCACCGAGATGCCGTTGTCGAGGGCGATGCAGCAACTCGCCGTGCCGGTGCGGGCGACCTCCTGCATCAGGCCGTTCATGGTCAGCGCGACCTCGGGGGAGATCGGCGTCTTCCAGACCTCCGGCTCGGTGGTGTCGAGCACGTTGCCGTCGTGGTCGAACGTGGCGTCCACGACGTACGGCTTCATCATCACGCCGCCGTTGGCGACGGCTCCGGCGACCATCGCCATGTGCAGTGGCACCATTTGCACCTCGCTCTGGCCGAACCCGCGGATGGCGAGGATCGGCAACTGGTTCTGCAGGTTGTCGGTGCTGCCGAACGTGCTGGCCGCCGGGCGGGGCAGGTCGATCGGCAGCGCTTCGCCGACTCCCCAGTCGGCGACCCCGGCCAGCATGCGGTCGACGCCGAGCTCGAGGGCGATCTTGGCGAACGGGATGTTGCAGCTGCGGGCGAAGACCTCGGTGAGGTCGCCGCCGCACGACGTCCCCTCGAAGTTCTCGATCGGGTCGGTCGTCTGCGGCGGCAGGAACTCCCGCTCCTCGGGGAACGTGGTCTCGAGGTTGACGACACCGTCCTGCAGGGCGATGCCGGTCGTCAGCACCTTGAACGACGAGCCCGGCATGTACCGCTGCTGGTAGGCGTTGGCGAGCAGCGGATCGCCCGGGAAGTTCTCGAGGAACGTGAGGACGGCGCGCGCCTCCTCGAAGTCCGGGTTGGTGACGAGGTTGGGGTCGAAGCCGGGGTAGCTCCACATCGCCTTGATGGCCCCCGTCTTCGGTTCGAGCACGACGACCGAGCCCTGGCGGTCGCCGAGCGCCTCCTTGGCGACCTCCTGCAGGTCGCTGCGCAGCGCCAGGCGAACCGACCCGGAGTCGTCGCGGTTGCGGCCGGTCACGATGTCGGGCAGCGCACGGATCTGCTGCTGCGCGGTCCCGCCGGTCAGCACGTCGTTCTCCGTGCGCTCGACGCCCGTCGAGCCGAAGGCGAACGTGTAGTAGCCGGTGATGTGCCCGAACAGCTCGCCCGTCGGATACACGCGCTGGTAGCGGAACTGACTGCCCTCCGGGTTCTCGACCGATTCGGCGACGGTGACGCCGTCGATCGTGACGATCGGTCCGCGTGGCGATTCGAATTCGCGGCGGATGGCGCGGGTGTTGTCGAACTTGGCGTTGAGCTCCTCCTGGCGGCCGACCTGCCAGTAGTTGAGGGCGACGAAGAGCAGGACGTAGCAGAACATCAGGCCGCCGGCGAGCTGGCGGATCTGGCGGTTCATGCCGGCTCCTCCAGCACGTGTGGCGTCCTCCGGCGCAGCCGGTAGGCGGCCCACCGCTCGGCCGGCGTCGGGATGTCGGGCAGCTCGTGGAGCCGTCGCGCGCCCGAGTCACTCAGGCGGATCAGCAGCGCCAGCAGGATGTAGTTGGACAGCAGCGACGAGCCGCCGTAGCTGACGAACGGCAGCGTGATGCCCGTCAGCGGAACGACCCGCGTGACGCCGCCGATGATGATGAAGGCCTGCACGCCGAGGATCGTCGTGAGGCCGACGGCGAGCAGCTTCTCGAACGTGTTCTCGGTGCGCAGGGCGATCCGCAGGCCGGCACCGATCATCAGCAGGAACGCCATGATCACGGCGGCCGCGCCGAACAGACCGAGCTCCTCGCCGATCGAGCTGAAGATGAAGTCGCTGCGCGCCGCGGGCACGGTGTTGGGGCTGCCGAGCCCGAGGCCGGTTCCGGCCAGCCCGCCGTCGGTCAGCCCGTACAGCGCCTGCACGATCTGGTAGCCCTCGTCGAGCGACCGCGACCACGGGTCCAGCCAGATGTCGACGCGCGTCTGCACGTGGCCGAACAACCGGAACGACACGTAGGCGGCGGAGACGAAGAGGACGAGCCCGAGCAGCAGCCAGCCGGCCTGTTCAGTGGCGATCCACATCATGACGACGAACAGGGCGAAGAACAGCAACGACGAGCCGAGGTCGCGCTGGCCGACCATCACCATGATGGCGACGACCCAGGCGAGGAGGATCGGCAGCAGGAACCGTGGTTCGGGCAGGTGGAACGGCCCGACCTTCCAGCCCGAGCTGGCGATCAGCTCACGGTTCTCGGCGAGGTAGCCGGCGAAGAAGATGGCCAGCGCCAGCTTGGCGAACTCGCCGGGCTGGAAGTTGATCGGTCCGAGGCTGACCCAGATGCGGGCGCCACCGAACGTCGGCGCCGACGCCGGGGACGACCGGCAGGATCAGCAGGCCGAGGCCGGTGAAGAGGAAGATCCAGCGGTAGCGGGCGAGGTCCGGAGCGCGCTGGACGAGGACCAGCGTCAGCACGAAGCCGATGATGGCGATGATGCTCCACGTCGCCTGCAGGCCAGCGAGCTCCTCGTCGAGCCGCGTGATCATCACGTAGCCGAGCCCGTGGAGGATGGCGGCCAGCGGCAGCAGCGTGCCGTCGGCGCCCTGCGCGAACCAGCGCACGCCGAGGTGCGGCGAACAGCAGCATCCCGAGCAGCACGGCGAGGAACGGGATGATGCGCGGCGGGATCACGGCGAACTCGCCGAGCGAGGCCAGTGTGTAGGCGCCGGCCGTGATGACGGCCGCCATCACCATCAACGAGAGCTCCGTCGAACGCCGGGCCCGAGCGATCGGGGAGGCGAGGGCCATCGTTCTAGGGGGCGACCGTCGTTGTCGTGGTCGTCGTCGTGGTCGTGGTGGTGGTGGTCGTCGTCGTTGTCGTGGTCGTCGTGGAGGTCGTCGTCGTCACCAGCTGGTCGTCGATGAACGCCTCGGCCGACTCGCGTGACCCGAACGTGGGCTCCTGCTCGACCCGCTCGATCGATTCCTCGTCGAGCGCCGAACGTGTCAAGGTCGACTCGCCGTCCTCGGTCGGCTCGAACCACAGGAACCCGTCGGCGCGACCGCGGTAGATCGCGACGACCTCCTCGTCGTTGAAGGCCACGAAGTACCCGCGCCGGGCCCACGCCGCGGCGATGACGAAGGCGAGGATCAGCACGGCCACGACGCCGAGCGCGATCAACGACCCGACGACGCGGCGCTTGCGCTTCGGCGTCGGCGCAGCGGTGACCTCCTCGGCGGGCGGCTCGGTGGTCGCCGCCTCGGCCTCCTCCGGCGACTGGCCGCCGACGAGGGCGGCGAGATCGGCGAACTCGGTCGGCTGACCGTCGGGATCGTCGACCGTCCACGTGCCGGCCGCGCCGCCGTCCTGCCACACGGGCTCGAGGTCGAGCTCGGTGTCGGGGTCGGGCGGCGGGGCACCGTCGAGCACGTCGACGACGATGACGGTGATGTTGTCGCGACCACCCGAGCGGTTGGCCAGCTCCACGAGCTGCTCGGCGGCCTGCTGCGGATCCTCGACGTCGCGCAGCACCTCGACGATGTCGTCGTCTCGCACCTCGTCGACGAGACCGTCGCTGCACAGCAGGAACCGGTCGCCGCGGACGATGGGCAGCGTCCACGCGTCGACGCGCACGGCAGGGTCGATGCCGAGGGCGCGGGTCACGATGTTGCGGCGGGGGTGGGTGCGCGCCTCGTCGTCCGTGATGTGACCGGTGGCGACGAGCTCTTGCACGTAGCTGTGGTCGATGGTGACGCGCCGCAGCCGCCCGTGCCGCAACAGGTAGGTGCGTGAGTCGCCGACGTTGACGAGGGCGAACAGCTCCTGCGCGGTGATCGGCCTTTCCACATCGTCCGGCGGCGGCAGGATGTCCTCATCCTCGATGGGGCCTTCGTCGCTCGCTGCGCTCGCTCCTCGGGGCCCGTCCGCCTCGTCGCTGGCGCTTCCCTCGGCGGCTTCGGCCTCATCTTGCGACGCGGTCGACGCGCCGGCTTCACCGTTCGGCAGCGGGAACTCATCGTCAGTGATCACGACGAGGGCCGTCACCGTGGTGCCCATGCCCTGTTGGTCGGGGTTGCCGATGGCGGCGCGGTAGATCTCCTGGTTGGCCTCCGCGATCGCGCCGACGACGTCCTCCAACGTCGCGCCGACGGCACTCAGCCTCGACCGCAGCAGGTCGACGGCCAGCGCGCTGGCGACCTCACCGGCGCGGTGCCCACCCATCCCGTCGGCGACGGCGAAGACGCGCGTGTCGGCGAGCACGTTGTCTTCGTTGCCGGGGCGGATCCGACCGGAGTCGGTCGTCGCCCCCCATCGGAGCTCGGCCACTACTGCGCCTCCAGGACGGTGTAGCCGAACTGCACGCGGTCACCGGGATGGAGCAGTCGGGAGCCTCCGGGTTGCAGGCGCGTGCCGTTGTGGAACGAGCCGTTCGTCGAGCCCAGGTCCTCCACCATCGGCTGCCCCTCGATGTCGAACACGCGGGCATGATGGCTGGACACGAACGTGTCGTCGGTGATGACGATCGTCGAGGACGGGTCGCGTCCGATCGTGATCTCGCCGTTCAGGGCGTACGTCTGCCCGCGCTGCGCCTTCGGCTCGATGATGACGAGCCGGGCGACCCGGCCGGATCGACCCTTCGGTGGCTTGCGGGCCTTGCCGCCGCCCGCAGGAGGTGCGAATGCCGTGGCGTCGCGCTCGTCGGCGGGCACCGTCGGCACGACGGCGCGCGGCGACGGCCGGCGCACCTCGCTCCAGACCGCCCACAGCACCCGGGCGAAGAAGAGGTAGAGCAGGCCCAGCAGGACGAGCTTGAGGATGTCGAGGGCCTGATCGGTCATGTCGCGGGACTGCCCGGGTTACGACGCCTCGAACCGAACGTAGGTGGACCCGAAGCTCAAGATGTCTCCGTCGCTGAGCCGCTGCTCGCCGGCGATGCGGCTGCCGTTGACCATCGTGCCGTTGGTCGAGCCGAGGTCGACGACGATGTAGGCGCCGCGGGTGGGGCGGATCTCGGCGTGGCGGCGGCTGACGTTCACGTCGGTGAGGGGGATCGTGCAGTCGGGGAGGCGGCCGACACTGACGGGCCGGTCGCCGAGCGAGATGCGCTGGCCCGACGGCAGGATCAGGGAGCCGGCACCGACGCCGCCGGATGCCTGTCGCAGCTGGGCGACGACCTCGAAGCGGCCGGGGCGCAACTCGTCGTTCGTCGTGAGCTGGACCCGCACTGGGCCCATGAAGTGGTACCCCTCCTCGCGGGCGTATTCGCGGGCTGCCTCGACGAGCTCGGACTGCAGCACGTCGACGATGTCGCTGAAGCCCTCGAAGTCCCGCGGGCTGAGCTCGATGGCGAAGTCGTTGGGGACGACACGCCGGCCCTTGACGTCGATCGAGCGCTGGTCGTCCATCTCGCGCACCAGCCGCCGCCCCAGCTCGATCGGCCGGATCGAGGCGCGAGAGCTGCGGAACACGCCCTCGACCATACGCTCCAAGCGCCGCTCCAGGGATTGCAAGACCATGGTGGCGCGCGAGCCTACCTGTGGGGTGTCGGCGGCTCCGGGCGCCTCGAACGGCCGCCCGTCACACTCTGCGTGAGCGAAAACGCGGTCCTGTCGCGGTCTTCGCTCACACAGAACGCCGAGTGGGCACGTGTGGCCGGATTGGTAGCGTTGCGCTGCTACTCGGGCGAGTGGCGGAATGGCAGACGCGCTGGCTTCAGGTGCCAGTGAGGGCAACCTCGTGGGGGTTCAAGTCCCCCCTCGCCCACCACGGAGCCCCTGCTCAGGCAGGGGCTCGAGTGCGTTTTTGGGCCGACTTCTACCGGATCTTCTACCGGGGCCGAGCGGAACGCCGAGCGGAGGATGTCGACCGCTTCTCGAGCACAGCCAGGCGTAAAGCTCGGCGAACCCGACGATGGTCGTGGGAAACGACTCGACGCCGAGCACCCCGCCGTTGGCGTCCAGCGCGGCGGCGACATGCACGTCCAGATGGGTGTCGACTCCGCCGGTGATCGGACGTGTCTTTACGATGGTCATGGCCATCCCTTCTCAGTTCAACTCGGTCAAGGGGTGGCACGCACGTCCCGGGAAGGAGACCGTGACGGATCGGGCTGCGTCAACAGACCAATCGATCACCCTCCGGAACGGGGCGTGCCCATGTCTGCACCCACGACCCCAGTCGACAAGCACCTCAACGTTCGCGATGCACCGACGAGTCAGACCGAAGCCGCGGGAGCCGCTGACCGTAGCCACCACCGGCACCGCCATGGTGGACACCATCAGTGGACACCACCATCCTCACTGGCAAAATGCGTGCGGTTCTCTTGTCCCTGGAAAGGCACCAGCGATGCACCTCACCGGTCGCCCTCACCGCGCCGGCCGAACGGCGATCGTCGTCGCGCTGAGCGCGGCGCTCGCTCTCGCCGCGGCAGCATGCTCGGACGACGGCGCCTCGACGGCGACCACCAGCGAGCCGCCTGCGACGAGCACGACACCGGCCGCAACGACCACCGAAGCGGCGACGACCACCCCGGCCTCGACGGTCACGACCGAGCCCGCAGCGGACGGCGCGATCGCCGAACAGGTGGACGTCGGCGGGCGCTCCCTGTACCTGGAGTGCCGCGGCACCGGGAGCCCGACGGTGGTCCTGCAGTCGGGCTACGGGAACGCCGGCGACATCTGGAGCGTCACCGACACGTCGTCGCCGGCGGTGTTCCCCGCCCTCGCCGAGACCAACCGGGTCTGCATCTACGA
Source organism: uncultured Acidimicrobiia bacterium (assembly GCA_963844915.1). GTDB lineage: Bacteria > Actinomycetota > Acidimicrobiia > Acidimicrobiales > Ilumatobacteraceae > JALZMG01. The sequence goes on from CAWJQF010000002.1 coordinate 66,552, forward strand.
CCGGCCCGGATCCGCGCTCTCCACGAGGACGGACGCGAACGGGACGGTGACCCTCGACCCCGACGGAGTCCGCCCGGGCCGCAGCGGCCCTGTGCCGACGACCCCCCGTGACCCCGCCGAGGTGGTGACCGAACTGCACGACGTGCTCGCCGCCGCCGACGTGCCCGGCCCGTACGTGATGGTCGGGCACTCGCTGGGCGGTGCGCTCAACGTCCTCTACGCCCGGACCTACCCGGACGAGGTCGCCGGGCTGGTGATCGTCGACTCCCCGCTGCCCCCGCAACGCGACGCGCTCGGGGCCGAGGCGTGGGAGCAGGCGCGTTTGGTGCGGGAAGACGACCCGAGCGTGCTGCCCGGCTACGAGATCGAGTCCTACGACCTCGGCACCCTGTTCGACGAGATCGGGGCGGCCACTCCGCTGCCGAACATCCCCGTCGTCATCGTGCGGCGAGGTGGGCCGCCGGTGAGCGACGCCGATCCCCCCGAGGCGTTGCCGGCCACCACCGCGCAGTGGGAAGGCCAGGCGCAGTTCGCGGCCGGGGTGCCCGGTGCCGAGGTGATCACCGTCCCCGATACCACCCACTACGTCCAGACCCAACGCCCCGACGCCGTCGTTGACGCCATCCGCAGCGTGATCGCCCGAGGCTGACGGGCGTCGGGCGATCCGAGCCGGACTGGCGCTGACACATCGACGGTCCGCTCGCCATTGACAAGCACACATATCTGCCGTTCTTCGAAGGTTGGCCGAGACGCATCGGCTACCGAACGGCTTCCTGCGACGTTCGGTCGCGTCGGACTACCGGCGGTAGTGGATGAACTGTGGCTTCGTTGTCCTCGGTCGGTAGCGGATGCTTCGCCGCCGGACTGTGAGAGCGATGGCTCCACCAGCGCCGCGGCGTGTCCGGCGCCTCTGACGCCTGGCATAAGCAGTCTGGAGCTGGTGCGGCTGCCCGGTCAGGTGTGCTCGTGACGGGCCTCAGAGGCTCGAGGCGCACGCGACGCGACGAGCACGAGTGCCCGGGACCCCGCCGCCGATGGCGGGGCGGTCCCTCCCGACACGCCGTGCAGTCCGGACGTCCACCGCCGCAATGCTACGCGGCGAGCGGTGTACCGTCCCTGTGCGGGGGCAAGAGGGGGTGAGCTGATGGCGAAGGTCGCGCGTCGGGGTCGCCGCCGCCGTCGCTGGGTCGGGACGGCGCTCCTCACCACGGCGATCGTGGCGAGCGCGTGTAACTCGTCCGGATCTCGGTCGGAATCAACGGTCGCACCCGTGACCACGACGCCGAGCAGCCCTGATCCCACGGACGGGAGCACGGACACGCAAGCGGACTTCGCCGGCCTCGTGGACATCGGGGGCGGCCGCAAGATGTACCTCGAGTGTCGGGGTCAGGGCACCCCCACGGTCGTCTTGGTGTCCGGCTATGGCGACACCGGCGACATCTGGAGCGTCGACGTGCCGGGGCTCCCGCAGCCGCACGTGCTGCCCGCCGTCGCTGGCTTCACCCGCGTCTGTGCCTATGACCGGCCGGGAACGATCGGCATGGACGACCCCGCGGGGCGTAGCCGCAGCGACCCCGTCCCCCAGCCCCGCGCCCCTGAGGAGGTGGTCGCCGACCTCCACGCCCTGCTGGCCGCCGCCGACGTCCCCGGCCCGTACGTGCTCGCCGGCCACTCGCTCGGCGGTGCGTACGTGCGGCTGTACGCCGCCACCTACCCCGATGCGGTGGTCGGGTTGGTGCAGGTCGACGCCACGAACGAGTACTACCGAGCCGAGCTGACACCGGAGCAGTGGGCAGTCGCGGGGAAGATCGACCCACCGGTCGCGGATTACCCGGAGGTCGAGCGGCTCGACTTCAATGTCGTGTACGACGCGGTGGAGCGGGCGGTGGCCGCCCAGCCACTGCACGAGCTGCCGCTGATGGTTCTCGCTCGCGGCCGCGAGGACGAAGTGCCGCCCGAAATGGCCGCCGACTTCCCACCTGGGCTCCTCGACGCAGCGGCGGCTGCCTGGCGGGCGAGCCAGGCACGGCTGACGGCCCTGGTGCCCGACGCCCGCCAGATGATCGCCACCGAGTCGGGTCACTACATCCAGGTGGAGCAGCCGGCGCTCGTGATCGAGGCGATCCGCCAAGCGGTCGAAGGCGTACGTCACCCCAACACCTGGAACGACCTCGTCGCCTGCTGCGCCCCCTAGCGCTCGGTGCACCCGGCGATGACGTTGTTGTCGTTGCGCTGATGTGCCACCGGTCCGACGCGAGGCAGCGCGAACGCCGACCAGACACGGACCGACACCCGCCCGCCAACACCACGCACTTCCGCAGTCGCCGTCCGATCACCACCGCCGCCGACCCTCTGCTGACGCGACCGACGCTTCCGTGTCGAGCGGCGTTCGTGGCGTGCTCGCTGCGTCGTCGGGCTTCGTCCTTCCACATGCGTCGGATGACGCGATCGGCGGGGTGCCGCTTGTGGGCGCCTCGCGCGCGGCGGCGGTCGGGCGCGGCGAGGACACGGCGGTGGCCGCCGAAGTCGAGCCGGGGTGCGTCGTCTCGACGGTCGGCAGGTGGCGAACCTGCGGTCCAACGGACGCTGGGGCCGGCACGCAGCTGACCGTGCACGGCCGGCGACTGCTCGTCGAACGTGCCCGACGTCGAGCGGCGAGTGCTGGCCCCTCGAGTCCAGCACCGGCGTCGCCCGGACTAGCTCGGTCCCAGGCTCGCGTCTCGGACCGCACCGCGTTCCGGATCCTGCCGTGCCGCGACCTCTTCGGTCACGGACGCCGCTCTGGGCCGGGTCCGACGACGTTCCTGCCGTCGAGATCCACGACAAGGCGGACACTGCCGAGCGGCTGACGGATCGCAACGTCGCCGCGACGTAGGATCACCCGTGCGGCGACGGAGAGGGGAGCTCATGACGCAGGTCGCGTGTCGGGGTCGCCGCCGCCGTCGCTGGGTCGGGACGGCGCTCCTCACCACGGCGATCGTGGCGAGCGGGTGCAACTCGTCCGGATCGGGATCGGAGTCGACGGTCGCATCCGTCACCACGACTCCGAGCAGCGCGGTTCCCACGGACGGGAGCACGGACACGCAAGCGGACTTCGCCGGCCTCGTGGACATCGGGGGCGGCCGCAAGATGTACCTCGAGTGTCAGGGTCAGGGCACCCCCACGGTCGTCTTGGTGTCCGGCTATGGCGACACCGCCCGCGTCTGGAGCGTCGACGTGCCGGGGCTCCCGCAGCCGCACGTGCTGCCCGCCGTCGCCGGCTTCACCCGCGTCTGTGCCTATGACCGGCCGGGAACGATCGGCATCGATATCGATGACCCTGCGCTGCGCAGCCGCAGCGACCCCGTCCCCCAGCCCCGCGCCGCTGAGGACGCGGTGGCCGACCTCCACGCCCTGCTGGCCGCCGCCGACGTCCCCGGCCCGTACGTGCTCGCCGGCCACTCGCTCGGCGGTGCGTACGTGCGGCTGTACGCCGCCACCTACCCCGATGCGGTGGTCGGGGTGGTGCTGGTCGACGCCCAAAGCGAGTACTACCGCGACGAGGGCCGCGCGCGCCTGACGCCGGAGGACTGGGCAGCCGGCGTTGCCGGTACAGGCGTCCCGCCACCTGGGCTGGAGTACCCGGAGGTCGAGCGGGCCGACATCAATGCCGTGTGGGACGCGGTGGAGCGCGCGGTGGCCGCCCGGCCACTGCAGGAGCTGCCGCTGGTGGTCCTCGCGCACGGCCTCGAGGACGAACCGCCGCCCGAATTGGCCGCCGAGCTGACACCCGGGTTCCTCGATGCACAGGCGGCTGCCTGGCGGGCGAGCCAGGCGCGGCTGGCGGCCCTGGTGCCCGACGCGCGCCAGATGATCGCCACCGAGTCGGGGCACTACATCCACTTGGAGCAGCCGGCGCTGGTGATCGAGGCGATCCGCCAAGTGGTCGAGGGCGTGCGTCACCCGAACACCTGGTCCGACCTCGTCGCCTGCTGCGCCCCCTAGCACCCGCTGGACCCGACCACGACGTCGGTGACATCCGCTGACGCGAGAACACAGCCGCCCGTCGCACGAGCACGGCGTTCGCCCGTGCCGCCGGCACGTTCGCCCGACGATCCAGGTTGCGAGCGAGTTCGCAACTGGGGCGACGAGCTGGTCATCGTCCTCGGCCGACGTGCTCGCCCGAAAGCGGGCGACGCACGCATCGAAGTAGATCTCGTATGGCGCCCGGCCCGAAGTGACCCGCGCGGGTGTGCGACACTTCGCAGCATGCTCGCGCGAGGGACGACAGGGCGGGGCCGCTGTCGGTGGTGGGCGGCGGCGATCGTCACCATCGCCGTCGGTGCCGCGGCGCAGCCGGTGGGCGCGCAGGACGACGATGGTGACCTGATCGACGTCGGCGATGGCCGTCGCATGTATCTCGAGTGCCACGGCGAGGGCGGCCCGACCGTCGTGTTCGAGTCGGGTTGGGCGAACGACGGCACGGTGTGGTTCGCGGGCGGCGTGTTCCAGGCGGTGTCCGGATTCACCCGCGCCTGCGTCTACGACCGTCCCGGGACGATTTTCCTGGCCGAAGACCACGACGGGCGGAGCGATCCGACGGCGCAGCCGCGCACCGCGGCGGACGTCGTCGCCGACCTCCACGCCCTGTTGCAGGCCGCCGGCGAGCCTGGGCCGTACGTCTTCGTCGCCCACTCCATCGGCGGTCTGTTCGCTCGCCTCTACGCCAACACCTACCCCGACGACGTCGCCGGCCTCGTCCTCGTCGACACCACCAGCGAGTACCAGTACGAGCGGCTGTTGCCGGTGACGCCGCCGCAGTACGTCGACTCCATCCTGCTGCTTTCGCAGAACCCTGGTCCCGAGGCCCTCGCCGTCTACCCCGATCTCGAACGGATCCTGCTGGTGGAGAGCAGCGAGCAGGTGAAGGCCGGACAGGCCGAGCACCCGCTGCGGCCGATGCCGTTCGTGGTCCTGACGCACGGCATCCCGCCCGCCGACGAAGGCGGCCTCCCGCCGGACTTCCCGGCGGCCCAGTGGGAGGAGGTGATACAGGAGCTGCAGCAGCAGATGGCCCAGCTCGTCCCCGGCGGGCAACAGGTCATCGCCCACGAGGCCGGTCACTACATCCACACCCAACAGCCTGACCTCGTCATCGACGCCACCCGTGCCGTGGTCGATGCCGTGCGCCGGGGAGCGACGCAGCTCGCGCCGAGCGACCTCGCTGACACCGGTGGCGCCGTGTCGATCCTCGTGACCACGGCGTCGGTGCTGACCGTGTTGGGCGTCGCGCTGTGGGCGGTGGCTCGACGCGGCGGCATCCGCACGCGCCGAACGGCCTGAACGGCGCGGCCGTCCAACACCTTCAGCCGCTGACCTCACGATCCGTGGACGCCCGCCTGATCGACGGATCATCGACGCAGGCAAGCCGATCGACCGGGTCGGCGTCCGGTGGGGACAGGGCGCCTCAGGGGATGAAGGAGTACGGGTCGACGAGCTTGTGCGGGCACTGGGCGTGCCCGCCCTCGAGATCCGAGTCCTGGTCGCCGACCTTGACGACGATCGTGTAGCCCTGCTCCTCGATGTCCGCCCGGATGCCTGACCGCGTCGACGCAGACGTCGACCGAAACTTCTACCGGATCTTCTACCGGACGGGTAGAAGTCGCCCGGAACGGATCGAGACGGCCCAGCACGATGGGCGGAATCAGCCCAGGTCAGAGCCACATTCGAGCACGAGTCGGGATCGGCGGAACCCCCTCGGACCGGAGTTCAAGTCCCCCCTCGCCCACCACGTGCGATGTCTCGGGACACCGTGCACAGGTGTCTTCGGACATCGTTCACGTTCTCGGTTGGGGTTGGTAGTCGCGGGTGGGGTCGAGGTGGAAGTCGTGTAGTGGTGCCGGTCAACAGCGCGGAACGCGTCGGCGTGCGCTGGGGCCACCACCCCCTGTCCGAGAAGAACGGGGATAACGCGCGACCGCCGGCGGGCTGACGCGCCGGCCGCTGCCGCTCCTCTACGCTGCCCGCCGGGGTGGCCCGCAACGAGCGCCACCGTGCCACGAGGAGACCTGCCATGGCTGACGAGACCGAGCCCACGACCAGCGCCGACGCACCCGCCGACGAAACGACCGACGTCGCCGCTGCGGTCGTCACCGACGGCGCCTACGCGCTCGTCGTCGCCGACTTCTCGGACATCGACGCGGCGTGGGAGGCGTACGACGAGCTCGACGGGGTGGTCGACGCCGCCAGCCTGAAGATCGAGGGCGTGCTGGTCCTCAAGAAGGGCGCCGACGGCACGGTCGAGGTGCAGAAGCTCACCGACCACAGCGCGCGCCGGGGCCTGACGTGGGGCGTCGTGGGGGGTGTGGTGCTCGGCGTGCTGTTCCCGCCGTCGATCATCGGCAGCGCCGCGGTGCTCGGCGCCGCGGGCGCAGGCGTCGGGGGTCTCCAGAAGCGCCATCACCGCAAGGAGCTCGCCGAGGAGCTCACCGACGCCATCGACCCGGGCCACTCGGGGCTCGTGCTGCTGGTGTCCGACCCAGCCGCCGTCGAGCTGCAGAAGGCGCTGGCCAAGGCCGACCACATCGTCCAAAAGGCCGTCGACAAGGCTGCCGCCGAGGAGATGAAGGCCGAGGCCAACGCGGCCCAGGCAGCGGCGGACGACTCGGCCAAGAGCTGACGAGCAGGCACCGACGAGGAGATCGAGGCGCTCCCGATCGAGCTCGAGCTCGGCGCGGGTCGACGTGGTCGAGGACCATCGCGGCGCTCGACCAGGCGGCCGTCCCACGACGCGAGCTGGAGCTCCACGTCCGCGACGCGGGCTGTCAGAGCAGCTCGAGATCGCCGAGGCACAGGTCCCAGTTGGGCAGCGGCGGCGGACCGTGGTCACACACCGCCCGCCACGCGAGGATCGGACCGGCGCCCGGCACGTTGACGAACCCACGGCGAACGTTCGGAGCTCCCAGGCGCAGCGCGTGGGTGGCGCGTACTCGCCTGAGCGTGTCCACCACGAGGCGGTCGGCCCGTCCGGGGTCGCCGAGCTGGTCGGCGACCACGAGTTCCCGACCGGCGCCGCGGCGTCGGAGGCGCACGACGATCGCCGCCGCTCCGTCGTCGACGACGCGGTAGTGCAGGTCGGCCAGGCCGTAGCGCCAGCGGGCGAAGCTCTCATCGGACGCGGTCCGCAACGTCCGGTCGGACGTCGACACGGGCGACGGTGAGGGCCAGCTCCCACCTCTGTCGAACCACGAGGCAATGTCGGCACCGACGTCGATCGGCATTGACCACAGGTCGGCCGGGACGCGGCTCCGGGCGACGGTGACGAGATCGTGCGGCGTGCGTGGCCGCGCGGCGACCTGCGGACGACCGACCTCGCGCCAACCCATCTGGAGGTAGCCCGACCGGCTCTGCGCGTTCGGGGTGTTGAACACGAACGCCACGCCCTCGGCTCGGCAGGCCTCGAGGGCGTTCGTCGTCAGCGCCGTGAACAGGCCCTGTCCCTGGTAGTCGGGGTGCGTCGCCGTGTCGACTGCCCGCACCGCGTGCAGCGTGGACCCGCCCCGGCGGAACATCCAGCGCATGAACAAGCGGACCGCGACGACACGTCCGTCGCGCTCGACGACCCGGGCGAGCGATGGCCCGAATGGGTTGCGCTCGTGCTTCCACGCATACAGCTCCCGATACCGAGGCTCGTCTTCCCAGCCGAGCGAGACGCCGAGCAGCGCGAGGATCTGCTCCCTGTCGTCGGGCGTCGCCGGACGTGGCTCGACCGCGGTGACGCGTCGCCGGCAGGGCGCCGGCGACCCCCGAGCCGGGCGGGCCGGCACGCCGGCAAGCTGTCTCGTAGCGTGCGGTCAGGGTCTCCGTCGCTCGGTGGACGTCGAAGCGCTTCGCCGTCACGCGCGCCGCCGCCGACAGCTCGGAGCGCCGAATGGGGTCGACGATGACCGCCTCGAGCGCGTCAGCGAGAGCGATCGGGTCGCGAGGCGGTACGAGCACCGCGTCGGCCGGCCCGAACTGTTCGGCGATGCCTCCGACGGCGGTCGCCACGATCGGCAGGCCGAGGGCGGCGGCCTCCATGGCGGCGACGGGAAGTCCCTCCCACGCGGACGCCAGCACGAAGACGTCGCACGCCGCGATGACCGCGACGGCATCCGGACGGAATCCGGCCAGCACCACCTCGTCGAGCAGACCCAGCTCGTTCCGGCGGGCTGCGATCTCCTGCTCGAGTGGCCCTTGGCCGACGGCGACCAAGCGGAATGAAACGTCCCGGTCGACCAAACGTCGGGCGGCGGCGAGGAGCGTCGGGTAGTCCTTCTGCGCGCGCAGGTTGGCGACCGTGCCGATCACGATCTCGTCGGACTTCAGCCCGAGCTCCGATCGAATCACCGCGCGCGCACCGTCTGTACGGTCCGCGATTCCGTCCACGTCGATGCCGTGGACGAGCACTTCCGCCCGGTCTGCAGCCGTCCCGCGCAGGCTTGCTCGTACCTCCTCCGTGACCGCGAACGTGGCGGCATCCGCGCCGCTCGTGAGCCGGTTCGCCCAGCGCGTCTCTCGCCGATACGACGTCCAGGTGTTGTGCTCGGTTGCGACGAGCATCGGACGGGACCGGCGCGGCAGGCTCCGCGCCGCCAATCGCGCCGCCACGGCAGGGACCGGCGCGTGGCTGTGGACGACGTCGAATCCACCGGTCGCGATCAACTCGCGCAGATGCAGCGGCCACCACGGATCACGGCGGCGCGTCGACAGGCACACCGTCTCCACACCCGCCTCCTCCAACTCGCCGGCCAGATGGTCCTTCCAGGGGAGGACGTACGCCAGCGCACACTCGACACGATGCCGATCGAGAGCTCGCGCCATTTCGACGAGGAGGCGCTCCGTGCCGCCCGGACCGATGCCCTTGGTGAGCCAGAGCACCCTCGTCCCCACGAACGGCGACGGTAGCGTCGCCGGCCGTGCGCGTACTCGTGACCGGCGGGGCCGGGTTCGTCGGCTCGAACCTCTGCCGACGCCTGGTCACGACCGCCGGCGTCGAGCATGTCGCGGTCCTCGACGATCTCTCCACGGGCTCAACCGACAACCTGCTCGAGGTGGACCCTGACGCCGTCGAAGTGCACGTCGGATCGATCCTCGACACGGCGGCCCTCGAACGCGCCACCCGGGGAACGACCACGATCGTCCACCTGGCAGCACGCCCATCAGTGGCGCGCAGCGTGGCCGATCCTCTGGCCAGCCACGCCGCCAATGCCACCGGAACGGTGGAGGTGCTGGAAGCGGCCCGCCGAGCGGGCGCCCACGTCGTGGTGGCTTCATCGAGCAGCGTCTACGGCGCGACCCAGACACTTCCGAAGCACGAGGACCTGCCGACCCGGCCGATGTCGCCCTACGCGGCGAGCAAGCTGGCCACCGAGGCGTACACGAACGCCTACGCCCACAGCTTCGGTCTGCCGACGCTGGCGTTGCGCTTGTTCAACGTCTTCGGGCCACGCCAGCCCGCCGGCCACGCGTACGCCGCCGTCGTGCCGGCGTTCATCGAAGCTGCTCTCGACGACCGGCCGCTCCAGATCGATGGCGACGGCCGGCAGACCAGGGACTTCACGTACGTCGACACCGTCGCCGGGGTGATCGCCGACGCCGTCGTGCGGCGCATCAGCGACCCCGAACCTGTCAACCTCGCGTTCGGCACGCGCACCGACCTGCTGACGCTGATCGAGATGCTCGAGCAGGTGATCGGCCAGCCGCTCGCACGCCAGCACCGTCCCCCGAGGACCGGCGATGTGCGTGATTCGCAAGCCGACAGCACCCGCCTGCGCGCCTTGTTTCCCGATGCCGTGCCGGTCCCGCTGGAGGACGGTCTGTCGGCGACCGTCGAGTGGATGCGAGGCCTCAGGCGAGGGTGATGCCGCGGCGATCGGCAGCCCACGTGTAGGCCTCCATCACCCGGCGCACGACGTCGCGCTCGTCGAACTCGTGCTCCGCCTTCGCCCGCGCCGCCGCACCCATCGCCCGCCGCTTCTCGGGTGATGCGGCGAGCGCGCGGATCGCATTGCGCAGCGCGACGGTGTCCGCCACGGGCACGAGCAGTCCGGTCGTCCCGTCGTCGACGACTTGACGGCAGCCACGCACGTCGGTCGCCACGATCGGCAGCCCTGATGCGGCCGCTTCCATCGCTGCCCGAGGCTGCCCCTCGCGGTGGCTGGCCAGAACGAACAGGTCGAAGCCGCCGAGGAGCCGGTCGACGTCGTCGCGGTGACCGAGCAACACGACCCCGGCAGCCGTCGCCCGCTCGATCGTCTCCGCGTCGAGGGCGTCGGGTCGCTGGGCATCCGGGCCGCCGACCACCACGAGACGGATGTCAGGCCCGAGATCCGAAACCGCCTCGAACAGCTCGATGTAGCCCTTCTCGGCGACGAGTCGACCGACCGTCCCGACGACCACCGTCTCGACGTCGATGCCCCACGACGCGTGGAGCTCGACACGCTCGGCAGCGCCAAGGGCATCAGGGCGGAACCGTCGGAGGTCGACGCCGTTGCCGAGGTGTCGCAACTTGCGTCCAGCGACGAGGTGGCGCCGCCTCATCAGCTCGACGTCCTCGACGTTCTGGACCAACTCGACATCGGACCAGCACGCGGCGAACGCTTCGAGCGAGTACACGAGCGCCCGGCGCAGGAGCCGATCCTGCGGCGTGACGTACAGGCCGTGGACGGTGTTGACGACGATCGGTACTCCGGCGAGGCGACCGACGACCCGCCCGTACACGCCGGGCTTGGGGTTGTGCGTGTGCAGCACCGTCGGGCGTTCGCGTCGCAAGATCCGCCACAGCTCGGTCGCCGCCCGGACATCGGCCCACGGGTTCCAGTCGCGTGTCGACGCGGCGAGCGTGACGTGCCGCACCCCGTGCCGCTCGATCGCAGTGACGAACGGACCCGGCGCGCTGATCCCGATCGCCTCACCTCCCGCAGCAACAACCGCGTCGAGCTGGGCCCCGAGGAGCAGCGCGAGGCTGATGTCGACCGTCGTGACGTGAGCGACACGCAACGGCCGCGCCGGCACGCCTGGGGCCGGCTCGGGTCCAGGCCCCCGGAACTCCGTCATCGTCACACCGGGGGCGAAGTCGATGCCCTCGCCCCGCAGGACCAGTCCGACGGTGCGGGCGAGGATCCGCACGTCGAGAGCGAGCGACGCGTGGTCGACGTACCAGACGTCCATGGCCAGCTTTCGATCCCACTGCGCCGTGTTGCGCCCGTGCACCTGCGCCCAGCCCGTGATGCCCGGCCGGACCTCGAGGCGACGGGCCTGGGTGTCGTCGTACCTGGACAGGTACGCCACCGGCAGCGGCCGCGGCCCGACGAGCGACATGTCGCCGCGCACCACGTGAAGGAGCGTCGGCAGCTCGTCGAGGCTCGTGGCCCGCAGGAACCGACCGGCCCGGGTCAGGCGCGCCGAATCGTGCTGCGGACCGGCTTCGTCGGGCCTGGCCGGTCGCATCGTGCGGAACTTGACAAGCTCGAACGGCCGTCCGCCGCGACCGCTTCGGGCCTGGCGGAACAGCACAGGCGGACCGTCGACGATCCGCACCACGAACGCGACGGCGATCGACAACGGGGCGGTGACCACGAGCAGCGTGGCGGCGGCGACGACGTCGACGGCCCGCTTCACCATGACCGGGATCCGACGGCGAGGCGGGCGCCCACGACGAGCACCGCCACCGCGATCGCGGCGATCGTCGCGGCCGCCGTGATCGTGTCGGTGCGCGCCGCAACGCGGGCGACGACCAGGGCGAAGCCGGCCTGCAGTCCGACCAACGCGGCCGGCTGAAGAGCGGTGGGAAGGATCGCCCGCCTCGGACCAGGCAGGTACGACGTCAACGGTGCGACGATGAGGAGGCCGGGCATCGTCAGAGCGGCGGCCAGCGCCGGTCCGCCGTAGGGCGCGCCGCGCACCGCCGCCCAGGCCAGTACGACGTCGAGGCCCACGACCAGCACCCAGCTGGCACGCCCAGGAGCGGCGATTGATCCCAGCACGAGCACGGCCAGCACGGCGGCGACCCCGACGACGTGATCGGTCTCGGGCACTCCGAGGTAGAGGCCGCCGGCGGACGCCGCCGCCCACCAGGACACCACGATCGCTCCCGCGCCGCGTGCGACGGCTGGCGCAGCCAGGCCGCCAGCCGCCGACACAGCGGCAGCGCCGCCACGCGCCCACACCGGTATTGATTCAGTCACGCCCCAGCGAATCGCCGCCCACCCAGCCGCGCCGCCGGCGACCATCCGGAGGGCGGGTGGCCACGGCCGGTCGAGCCCGAACCAGCTCGCCGCCGGGCGGCTCCTCACCGCCCGCTCCAGCGGTCCACCAACGCCTGCACGAGCGTGCGCACCTCGTCGCCCATCGCGCGGTAGTCGCGCATCGGGCCACCGATCGGGTCGGGGATGTCGTACGCCGAGTCGGGCCGCGCTGCTTCGGTATCGGTCACATCACGAGCGAGGCGGCTCACCCACTCGGCGAACGGCATCGGCCGCCCACCGACGACTCGGGCCTTCCACGCCGCGGCGCGCAGGGTCGCCACGCGACCGGCGGCAGAGGGGTCGAGCGCCAGCACGTCGTCGGACTGCTCGCTCGTCATCGTCAGGATGAGGTCGGCCTCGCGCAGGTCGGCGGGGGACACGGGCCGGCTGCGGTGCTCGTCGACGTCGACACCGAGCTCGCCGGCGACGCGGCGGAGCCGACGGTCAGGACGAGCGCCGGGTGGGGCGGCGAGACCGGCGGATGAGACCTCGGCGTCGAGGTCCTCGGTGACCAACTCGCGTCGCAGCAGTGCCACGACGAGAGGCGAGCGGCAGAGGTTTCCCGTGCACACCACGAGGATGCGGGGGACATCGCTCACCGTTGACCCGTGGGCAGTGGACGCGCCGGCACGCCGACCACGGTCTCGCCGGGCGCCACGTCGCCGACCACGCACGCGCCCGCGCCGACGGTGGCCCAGGCGCCGATCGACCGGCCGGGCATGACGGTGGCGCCGATGCCGATGAGCGCACCCTCACCAATCGTGACGTCGCCGGCGACGGCGACCCCTGGTGCGACATGTGCGAAGGCGCCGATCCGGCAACCGTGGTCGATGGAAGCGTGAGTGTTGACGATCACACCGCGTCCGAGGTGAGCGAGGGCATTGACGACCGCACCGGGCATGACCAGCACCCCGACCTCGATGTGTGCGGTGGTTGAAACGACGGCGGCCGGGCTGACGGCGCGCACCAACGACCCGCCGGCCGCCTCGACGGCGTCCGACAGCCTCTGCCTGTCTTCGTTGTCGCCGACGGCGACGAAGACCCGAGGATGTTCCGTGGCGACGAGCGAGGCGAGCTCGCGGTCGGTTCCGAGCACGGCGACACCGATGCGGTCCAGATCGGCTGATGCCACGCCCTCTCGCGTGAGGCATCCGACGACGTCGTGACCGCACGAGCGCAACACCTCGATCGACACCAGGGCGTGGCCGCCGCCCCCGATGACGAGCACGCCGACGCCCACGGCGGTGACCGTAGTGCCAGCCATCCGGGTTCCTTCGGACACCGGCGCACCCTCGCCTACACTCGTGCCGCCGGTGACGGAAGCGCCTCGCCGGTCTCGGCGGGCAGTCGGGGGTGGTGCTATCGACGAGTCGACGAGATTTGAGCGGCCGGATCGCCGGGCCGCGCTGAACTCCGCTCTGAAGCGCGCCTTCCCCGTGATCCAGTTCGCCGTCGACGCCGCCGCCTGGGCCGTCGCAGTGCCCCTCACGACGTTCTTGCGCTACGACATGCGGATCGACCCGGTGAACGAGGGCGGTGTCGTCGCGGTCGTTGCGGTTGCAATCGTGTTGCAGGCGCTCGTCGGGCTGAGCCTCGGCCTGTATCGGCGCCGGTACCACTACGGCAGCTTCGAGGAGGTTCGGGTCCTCGGCCTCTGCGTCGCCATCGTCGCGGTCATCACGTTCATCCTCGCCCGCCTGTTCGGCGGCTCGCTGGTCCCTCGGTCAGTACCCGTGCTGGCCGCGTTCCTGGCACTGGTGGTGGCGGTCGTCTGTCGCTACGTCGCCCGACTGGTCGAGGATCGCCACCTGCGCCCGCCCGACGATCGATCGGAGCCGATCGTCGTGTTCGGCGCGGGTGACGCAGGCAGACAGATCACGCGCACGCTGCTGCGCAGCAGGAACAGCCCATACCGGCCGGTCGCGTTGGTCGACGACGATCCCCGTCGGGCCCGCATGCAGCTCAACGGGCTGCGCGTGCGCGGCACCGGCGCCGACGCCCTCGACGTCGCCAACCGCCTCGGCGCCGCCTCCGTGCTGGTCGCCATCCCGTCGATCACGGGCGACCGGCTCCGCGCCTTCGCCGCGCCCCTGCTCGAGGCTGGCATGAAGGTCCTCGTGCTGCCGCCTGTCGCCGAGCTCCTCGGTCATGTCGCGCCGTCGGACATTCGACCGATCACGGTCGCCGACCTGCTCGGCCGGCACCCGGCCGAGGTCGACACGGCGGCCATCGCCGGCTACGTCACGGGACGGCGCGTCCTCGTCACGGGTGCCGGCGGCTCGATCGGCTCCGAACTGTGCCGCCAGCTGAACTCCTTCCACCCGAGCGCGCTGGTGATGCTCGATCGGGACGAATCGGGTCTCCACGCCACCCAGCTCGCGCTCGAGGGTCGGGCCCTGCTCGACTCCCCGTCACTCGTCCTCGCCGACATCCGCGATCGCGACCGCATCTTCCAGGTCTTCCAGCAGCACCGCCCAGAGGTCGTCTTCCACACCGCTGCGCTGAAGCACCTGCCGCTGCTCGAGTTCAACCCCTCCGAGGCGTGGAAGACCAACGTCGTCGGCACCCATCACGTGCTCGAGGCCGCCGAGGCGGCAGGGGTCAGCCGACTCGTGAACCTCAGCACCGACAAGGCCGCCGACCCTGCGAGCGTGCTCGGGTACGTCAAGCGCATCTGCGAGCGCCTCACCGCCGAGGTAGCAGACCGCACGGGTCTGCCCTACGTCTCGGTCCGCTTCGGCAACGTGCTCGGCTCCAAGGGGTCGATGCTCGGCGTGTTCGAACGGCAGGTCCGCGACGGCGGACCGATCACCGTCACCCATCCCGACGTCAGTCGCTACTTCATGACCTCGGAGGAGGCCATCGCGCTGACGATCCAGGCCGGTGCCATCGGCCGCCCGGGCGAGGTGCTCGTGCTCGACATGGGGGAGCCGGTACGGATCGCCGAGGTTGCCGCCCGCCTGGCCGAGCAGGCCTCGTCGACGGTGCCGATCGTCTACACCGGGCTACGGCCCGGGGAGAAGCTGCATGAAGTGCTCCTCGGCGCGGGAGAGGCTGGACGTCCGACCCACCCACACGCTGATCAGCCAGGTGCCCGTTCCCCCGCTGCGATTCGACGACGCCCGAAGCGCGTGCTCGGTCGACGGCCGGCTCGTGCTGTCGGTCGCCTCGCTGGAGGTCGCCGCCGAGTGGGGGCTGGGCGGGGTCGCGGAAGGGTCGTCGTCCACCATGATGGTGGCCGATGACGGCGACGGCTAGCCGGTCGCGGGCGCCCCAACGAGTCCGCCGCAACCGGATCACCGAGCGCGACTCGATCGTCGTCGCCGTGATCGCCGTGGCCTCGGCCGTCGGCGGGGCCGTTGCCGGAGCACATCCGACGGCGTGGCGACCGGCCGATGTCGTGCTGACGGCCTGCTTCGCCGGCTTCGTTGCATGGGCCGGCGCGTCGAGCCCGTGGTGGGCGCTCGCCGTGCCCGCCGGCTTCGCCACGGTCGCTGCGTCGTCGCTGGGGTGGGCGATCGCCTCCGGCGCCGCGTTCGTCATCGCCGTCGGTGATCGGCGGGCGGCGCCTGAGCCTCCCGGCCGGGCGGGCGCTTTCCGCCGGGCTGACGATCAACGCCTTGTTGCGCTGGGAGGTGTCGTGGCGGTTCGGAATCTCCGCCCTCGTGACGGGGCTGATCGCCGCAGTCATCGTGGCCACCGGCCTCTCGCGGCGTGGGCGCCTGGCTCGCCGCTCCGTTCGGCGCATCGCCGTCGCGCTCGGCATCCTCGCCGGCGTGGCCATCCTCGGCGCGGTCGTCGCCATGGTCCAGGCTTACGGCGAGCTGCGCAACGGCGAGCGGGCCCTGCGGCGTGCCGCGTCGGCACTGCAACAGGGTGACATCCCCGTCGCCGTGGAGGAGCTCGAGCGCAGCGAGCAGCTGCTGGGAGATGCGGCGGGTGATCTCGACCGACCGTGGGCGCGGCCGGCCCTGGCGGTCCCAGTGCTCGGACAGCACCTCGTCGCGCTGGTCGACGTCGGGCACGGCGCCAGCGAACTTGCCGAGCAGGCGACCACGTCCGTGGCACAGGTCAACGTCGAGTCGCTGCGCGTCGTCAAGGGCGTGATCGACATCGACGCCATCGAGGTGCTCGAGCGGCCGTTCGGCGACATCAACGCCGCCCTCCAGCGGATGTCAGCCGTGCTCGCATCGGCACGCTCGCCGTGGCTGGTGTCACCGGTCGGCAATCGCATCGATCAGGTCGCGGGCGAGGTCGACGAGCTCGTCGAGCAGACCGACCGTGCCGTCGCCGCCGTGCAGCTGGCACCGTCGATTCTGGGGCGCGACGGCCCACGTACGTACTTCGTCGCGTTCACGACTCCCGCCGAGGCGCGTGGGCTCGGCGGGTTCATGGGCACGTGGGCAGAGCTGCGCGCCGACGATGGCCGGCTCACGGTCGTACGAACCGGTCAGACCGGGGAGCTGACCGGAGCGATGCGCGACGCGCCGCCGGTGCTCGACGGCCCGGACGACTACCTCGCCCGCTACGGGCGCTTCGGCGCCGGCGTCGACGGCGAGCCGGTCGCCATCGACTTCTGGTCGAACGTCACCATGTCGCCTGACTTCCCGAGCGTCACCGACGTGTTCGCCCAGCTCTACCCGGAGTCCGGCGGTACCGAGATCGACGGCGCCATCGCCGTCGACGTCGAATCCATCGCTCGGTTCCTCGAGCTGACCGGTCCGATCCAGGTCGAAGGACCGGACGGGACGATTCAGCTGACGTCGAGCGACGCCGTGCAGTACCTGCTGCGTGACCAGTACACCGAGATCGCCGACCCGGCGGTGCGCGACGCCGTGCTCGAGGCGATCACGACGGAGCTGATCAACGAGGTGTTCTCCGGCGACCTGCCGGGGCCCCGCGCGCTCGCCGCCACTCTGGGCCCGGCGATGGCCCAGGGTCGGGTAGTCGTGTGGTCGCGCCATCCCGCCGATCAGCAACTGCTTCAGGGACTCGAGATCGCAGGCGACCTCCCGCCGCCCGACGTGGATGGCCTCGCCGTCGTCAGCACCAACGCCGGCGCCAACAAGCTCGATGCGTACCTCCGCCGCAGCATCGGCTACGACGTCATCGTCGACGAGAGGACCGGCGGGATCCAGTCCGCCGTGACGATCCGCCTCGCCAACGACGCCCCGGCCGGCCTGTCCGGCGACGCCGGCGGTAACCCGTTCGGGCTGCCGCCGGGCACCAACCGCCAGTACCTGTCGGTGTACTCGCCGTGGGAGCTCACCGCCGCCGAACTCGACGGCGAGGCGACCGGGATGGAGCCCGAGCACGAGCTGGGCTGGAACGTCTTCTCCCGCTACGTCGACATCCCGCCCGGGGAGGAAGTCGAGCTGCGCCTCGGGTTCGGCGGCGAGGTTCCCCGCGACGAGCCCTACACGTTGACGTTGCGTTCGCAACCACTCACCTACCCGGACGTCGTCCGCATCGACGTGCGCACGACCGATGGCCGATCACTGCTGCAGTCGCACGAGATCCATCACGGTGTGGACCTCTTGGTGGCGGGCGATTGATGTGTGTGGCGCAGGACCGCTCAATGCGACTAGAGTTCTTGTTCATGAACCGGCGATGGCTGTCGCGGGTACTCGCCCTCGGGGTGGGTCTCCTGATTCCGTTCGTTCCGGCGGCCGTCACCAGCGCCCAGACGGTTCCTCCGCCGCCCCCCGAGTCGTATCCGCCGGCTGCCATCGCCAACCTGCTCGATCCTTTCGGGTGCGATGCGTCGAGCATCTCCGGCAACATCGGCGCGGTCTTGCCCGGGTCGACCGTGACACTGCAGTTGCTCCGCGCGGGCAGTGAGGTGGTGCTGACGTCGGTCCCGGCGACAGCTGGCGCCGACGGACATGCGATCTATACGATTGCGGTCCCACCGAATAGCTCCGGTGCCGTGGTCATCCGAGCGACCGGCACCAACACCCTCAACCAACCGTTCAGGATCGAGACGTCCGCCACCATCGAGGCCTGCCCGCGGGCGTTGCCCGCCACCGGGAACTCGGGGATCGGTGACTGGCTGCGTGGCGGGACCGCAGCGGTGCTTGCCGGCGCGGCCATGGTTGTCGTGGCGATGCGGCGTCGGCGCCATGCGGTGAGCGGGGCCGGCTGAACCCAAGGCGGCCAGGTCGCCCTTATTGCGGGTGCACTCGACGTAGAACGTTTTCGGCGAGGAGCCTTTTGACGAACGTCGCCACGCCGTCGCGAGCGATGGCGGGGTCGACCGCGAACGAGTCGGTGATCGCGTCGATCACGTCGTCGGGGCTGGTCGGGGTCTCGAACATTGGCCAGAGTGCTGGTGCGAAGCCGGACAATCGCAGCGCCTCGCCCGGCGGCTGCACCACGACGATCGCGCCGGGCGTCCGGCGATGCAGGACTCCCGGCGACCACTCGACCGGTTGAGACGGGTTGAACGGCTCGACCATCAGATGCTCCGCTGGTGGCGCCGATGAGGGATCGTGGCTGCCGGTGAGGCGAGCCGTGAGGCGCGTGACCAGGGCATCCTCGTCTTCGACCGTCAGCAGGTGGGCGAACCGGGATTCGACGTTTGCCCAGATACGGGCCCCGTCGGCGACGCCCATGAAGTGCGGCGCGGCGCCGACCGCGCCCCGTCCCCGGTGGAGAATGAGGCCGGCGTGGTTGGCGGGGAAGTCGACCGCCCGTAGGCCGTGCCGGACGATGCTGCGCTGCATCCAACGCGTCGGCGAACCGTGGTACACGGGCGGGATCACGTCGGTCCGCTGGTAGGCGTCGCTGCGTACGGCGACGAACGACGCCTGGATGTCAGGGTCGCTGGCCGTGCCGCGCCACTCGCCGGCCAGCGCGGCATCGGTGCCGGCGATCGACGCTGCGAGCTCGGCGAGAGCGTGGGGAGACCGAAAGACGACGTCCGGATCGCAGAACAAGTACACGTTGCAACGATCTTCCGCGTCGACTTCGCGTTCGAGGACCTGCAACCGGCGGACGCCGGCGCGCAGGCCTCGGGCGTGGTCGAGGAGGTGGTGGCGCTCGACGACGTCGACCTGCAGCCGTCGCGTGAGGCGGCGGAGGAACGAGACCTCCTCCTCGGCGGAGCCGTTGTCGACGATC
The DNA here is from genome assembly GCA_963844915.1 of uncultured Acidimicrobiia bacterium. GTDB lineage: Bacteria > Actinomycetota > Acidimicrobiia > Acidimicrobiales > Ilumatobacteraceae > JALZMG01. The sequence continues at coordinate 85,940 of CAWJQF010000002.1, forward strand.
ACGATGCGATGGACCAGGCCGAACGCGGACTGTTCGGCGAGCGTCAGCAGGAGCAGTTTGATGAAGCGGGTCGTGCCGAAGTTCACGGTGATCAGTGCGATGCGTACGGAGCCGTCGAAGGGGTCCGGTGAACGACGACCGACCATGCGGGCGAGACAGTGGCCGCTCAGCACCCACACTTGGTCGGCCCGCATGGCGAGGTGGCGCCGTGTGGTGGCGAGCGCTTCGCCGGCGGCCACCTTCTCACGGACGCGCGCCGTGAGCACCCGAGGCGACCGCACGAGCCCACGCTACTGAGTTCGGGCCCGCGGCTCAGCCGAGCAGCCGGCCGATGCCGGCAGTGACGTCGTCAGTCCGGACGACCATCGACACGTCCCAGCGGTCGAGCAGCGCGGCCCAACCGCGGCGGTCCCCGTCGGCGAGTGACCAGAGATGGCGGCGGTGATCGTCGAACGAAAGTCCCGCGGCCGCCGCGGTGATGACGACGCCGGCCAACGGCACGCCCGACGCTCCAGCAGCGCACGGTCCCGGCACGAACGTCGACAGTTGACTGCCACACCGGCACCTCGGTGATGTCCCGCTTGCGCAGCGGTCGATCGTCGATGTCGGTCGCTGGGGGCACGTCGACCAGGACCGCCCGGTCGCCGCGACGAAAGATCCGCAAGGGCAGCGACACCTCCCGCTCGGAGGGCTCGCTCGTCATGTCGGCGACGATGGCGGCCAGTGCGTCCGCCGCGCTCGCGAGGTCGGGAGTCCGCAGACGGACGGGCGTGCCGTGGTGGACGAGCCCGACGCGTCGACGCCGCAACCCGACCGGCGCCGTCCGCACCCCGAACGCGGCGTCCACGCGGCGCGTGTCGTCGGCCAGCCATCGCCGGCAGGATTCCCGAATCGCCGCGGCGGTTTCGTCGGTGTCGTACTCGACACCGACGAGCCAGCCGTCCACTATCAGGTTGACGATGCCCGCCCACACGGGGCGGTGGGTAGCACCGCCTCAAGGATCGGGGGGGCGGGCCAGCACGAGTGGATACTGGTCGTCGGAGTGCGGGACGGTCGCGTCGGGGACGTCGTCCCCGTCCCCGGCGAGCAAGTGCTGGGTATCGAACTCGGCGATGGCGGCCTCGACGTCGGGGAGCAGGACGTCGACCGGCAGACCGACGATCTCGGCCAGCTCGGCGGCGATGTCCGCTGGCGCGGTCGCCCCGTCGAGGAGAAGCCACACCGCCGTGGCCGAAGGGTTCAACCGCACGACCGACTTGGTGCGGTCGTCGTAGAGGACCGCTTCGGGTTCGAGGAAGACCGTCTCGATCGCCTCGTGCGGGGCGGCGTGGCTCACGGCGCCCCGGCCGCGGTGGCGACGGCAGCGACGTCGTCGAGGGCAGCGACCGCTCCCGTGTCCATGAATGACAGGGTCCACGACGGCACCGCCGAAGCGATCGCGGCGAGCCGGTGGAACGCGGCGCGTCCGTTCGGCATTCGCGAGAGGTGTGCGGCGAGGGCGCCGATCGACGCCGCCGGCCCGATGCGCTCCAGGCTGCCCGGCTCCTCGGGCCCACGGGCGACGACGATCGCGGCCAGCGCCGTCGGCTCGGCGAGCTGGCCGAGCCGCGACCCCGGGATCACCTCGCGGGCGCCGGAGGCGGCCGCGGTCCCCGCCGGCCGACCGTCGAGGGTGAACGGCCGCCAGTACGGATCGACCTCGAACGGCGGCTCCAGCCGCACGAACGTGACGGCATCGGCGAGGTACTGCCACCCAGCTCGCACGAGCCGCGACGCCAGGGTCGTCTTGCCGGTGCGATGCGCGCCGGCCAGCACGACAGCGCGCCCGTCTCGGGCGACGGCGGCAGCCCGCAGCGGAAGCCAGCCGGGGCGGCCAGCGCTCAACGCGAGGGCGTCGACCTCGGCGATGAGCTGGACGCGCACCGTCTCGTCCGGCACGGCCGGTCCCTCCGGCCCCCCGACCCTGCTCACCGTCCACGGTGCCGTCAACCACAACTGGGACTGACGCTCGGCCCTGATCACGATGGGGTCGGTCGTCGGATCGGCGCATCGCAGGTCGTGCAGGTCCGCCTCCACTTGGGCCGCAAACTCGTGCCGGTTCGTCTCGACGACGACGGGCTGCGACGGCGGCGCGAAATGGGCCGACCGCCACCCACTCAACGCTGTCGTCGGCGCGCTCCGTGCTCACAGCTGCCAGCATGCCAGCCTCAGCCCCAGACGGCAGCGACGACCGCGAGGGCGAGGAGCCCGAAATTCCGGGCGACATGAACCGGCCCCAGCGGACGCGAAGACCGCGAGCCGAAGCAGGCGCACGGCGGCCGGCTGCCGTCGAGCAGACGGCGCACGATGACGACGGTGAACACGACGAGCAAGGCGATCGCCACGTACGCCGACCACGGCAACAGGACCGCGACGACGCTCAGCACGCCCACCGCCAGCTCGACCCACGGCACCACGACGGCGGCGGGGCGCGACACGCCCATGTCCGCGGCCATCTTCGGCCACGCTGGCCCGTCGCTCAGCTTGAACACGCCCGCCGCGATGAACGCCAACCCAACGACGATCGAGCAGACGATGGCTACCACTTGCACGGGTGCTCGACCATACCGGCCTCACCGTGCTGGTCATCGTTTGCCAACCTCGGGGCGCTGGTGCGACAACATGTGCACGTGTGGCCATTCGTCCCGATGCTCCTCGCCGTCCCGGCGGTCATGCCGCGCCGCTATCGCCGCTCGGCCGATCAGCCGAGCCGACGGACACTCGCACAGCGGTGACAGCGGAGCACGTGGTGCGCAACCCGGCGGCCCGCTGGCGGCGCTGCGTGGACGGGGTCGTCGCCATGGCGCCTGGCGCTCGGGAACCGGTGTTCTTGCCCGCACCCGGCGATGCGATCTGGATCCTGCTCGCAACGCCGCGAACGGTCGACGAGCTGGTCGACGAACTCGCCGTGCGGTACGAGGAAGGCCGAGCGATCATCGCCGACGACGTGGCGGCGTTCGTTGCCGAGCTCGAACGAACCGGTCTGGTGCGGCGATGACGTGGCCGCTGCTGCCTGATTCCGTCGTCGTGGCGCGGGTGCTCGACACGACGGTCGTCTTCGGACAGCGCTCGGGCATGCTCGTTCGGGTCGACGACGTCGGACGCTTCGTCCTCGAGCACCGCGAGCAGTTCGCCGACCACACCGACGCCGCCCAGGAGCTGACCGAGCTGCTCGTCGCCGACCGGGACGAGGTCGAGGCCGACTTGCGCGCGCTGGAGGCGGCCCTCGCCGACCTCGCCGTCGAGGACCCGTCACCGATCGACCCGTCGGTCGGCCGTGCCCTGGGGCCCCCTCCCGGCACCGAACCCGCCGTCTGGGCGATCGACGCGCTCGGCGTGCCCGTCGTGGTGCGCGGCCACAGCCCCCGCCTGGTCGAGGTGCTGGCACCGCTGCTCGCGGCCCACCCCCGGTCCGCAGCGATGCCGGCGCACCGCTTCGACGTGTGGGAGGAGGACGAAGGCATCACAATCACTCGGGATGACCGGCTGATCTACGAGCGGGCCGGCATCGACGACGCCGTCAACGGCGTGATCGCCGGGATCACGATCGCCGCCATCCTGGCGCCACGGCGCAACATCGCTCTGCACGCCGCTGCCGTGGCCGACGGGCCGGCGGCCGTCATGCTCGGAGGCGGCAGCGGGGTGGGCAAGAGCACGACAACCGTCGAGCTCACCGCGGACGGCTGGACCTTCCTCACCGACGAGCTCGTCGAGCTCGACACCTCAGCCGGCCGCATCACCGGCCTGCCTCGTCCCATCGGCCTGGAGGGCGCCGCCAGGGGATGGCGCCAGGAGCTGCTTCCGCCGTGGTCGGACGCTGAACATGATCTGCACCGTTGGCCCGTCCCGCCGACGCTGATCGGTGATGTCGGATCGACCGGCCAGCTCGGGCTCATCGTGCACCTCGAGTTCGACGGCGCCGACCCGGCGCGAGTGCAGCCGATCGAGCCCCTCGAGGCCCTCGGTCGGTTGTGCGGCTTGACGTTCAACCGGGATCGGCTGACGGCCGAGGTGCTCGCCGAGCTCGGACAGTTGCTCACTCGGGTACCGTCGATCGTTCTGCACCACGGCGGCGCGGGAGGGGCCGCGCGTGCCGTGGCCGATCACTGGCGCGGGCTGCGACGTGGCTGCGAGCGGTGACGACGACGCCAGGCGGCTGGCCCGGCAGGTCGCCGCGCACGGATTCAGGGCTGACCGGCAGGGACCAGAGTCCGTGTCCGACGAGCTGTTCAGTCCGTTCTACGGACAGATCCGCACCGAGAGCCTGGACGGGCTCCTCATCCAGGCGTGGCGGGACGGCGCCATCGAGCTGCGGACCGACCATCTCGACGCGTTCGCCCGCGCCCATCGGGCGGAGATGGAGCACGTCCTGCGCCTGGAACGGGCCGTGCTCGACGTCGTCGATCGCTTGGCCGAGCGCGGCATCACCAGCGTCGTGCTCAAGGGCGTGGCGCTGGCCAACGACGTGTACGCCGATGCGGCGCTCCGGGCGTGCGGCGATGTCGATCTGCTCGTCGACCCGGCGCAGTACGTGACGGCGATCGAGACGCTGGTGGCGGCCGGAGCCGTACGCGGCCTTCCGGAGGTGCGGCCCGGGTTCGACGCCCGCTTCGCCAAGGACGTGCCGGTGCTGGTCGATGGCATGACGGTGGATCTGCACCGCACGCTCATCCGTGGGCCGTTCGGCGAGCGCATCCCCGTCGCCGCGGTGATCGGCAGGAGCCGACCGCTGCCGCTCGGCGGGCAGGTGGTGCGGGTTCTGGATCCGTCCGACGCCTACGTGTTCGCCGGCCTGACCGCCGGCGCCGCCGATATCCCGGCCCGCCTGATCACGCTGCGCGACCTGCTGGAGCTGGAGCGTGCGCCGGGGTTCGCGGCCGACGCCGTGCGCGAGGCGGCTGCGCACTGGGGGGTCGAGCCGGCGCTGGCTCGGGGGGTGCGGGTGCTGCACGAAGTGCTGCACCCCGATCCTGCTCCCGCGCTCCTGCCCTGGGCCGTCCGCCATCGCCCGACTCGCCTCGAGCGGCTGTACATGAGCTGTTACACGGCGACGGCCCGCAGCTATCGCACCACGCTCGCCACAGTGATCGCCATCCCCCGTTGGTCGGATCGAGCGCGGTTCATGACGGCGCTGGTGTTCCCCCAGCGCGCCTACCGCGAGGCGCGCGGCTGGTCACGAACCGGCCACCTGCTTCGGGCGATCACCAAGCTGCGGAGATGAGTCTCCCCGACGGTCGATGGCGTCGACCGTCGATCTATGGAGACGATCCGGATCCCGGCGTATCGCCCGGTGGATCTCGCCCCCTGCCGGCGGACTCTCGCCGCCTGCCGGCGGACTGTCGCCGCCGGCAGGAACGGGCTCTGCCGGTTGGACGCTCGGGGGATCCTGCCCCGACGGCGCCGGCTGCTCGGTCGGCGTGTCGGTGCCTCCGCCCGCGTCCGCGACGGTGTCAGGGGGCGGCTCGATCAACTCGTCCTCGATCACGTCGGTGGTCGAAAGCTCTGTGTCGAGCAGCGGCCCGCATTCGGTGCACGTGATCGGGACAGTGATTGGTGACCGTTAGTATAGTGCCGTCGGAACAGTTGATGTTCGCCTTGATCGCGACCGTCGCGGTCTTGCACGCATCGTCGAGGAAGCGGTCGACGTTGCAGTTGCCGGGCTTCGTGCCGCCGACGATCGTGATGTCGCCCACGGTCGCGCTCCCCGGGCAGGTCGGCCCGCACGTGGCGTTGATGGTGGACAAGAAGTACGTGTTGCCGCTGCAGCAGCTCGGGATCGCTGGAACGTCCGGGCACTGCTTGCAGTTCGGGCCGGTCAGGATGGCCTGGAATGCTCAGAACTTGGGCCGCGCAGGCGGTGACGGTCTGGGCAAATGCCGGGCGGGCGGTCACCGCCTGCACGGCAGGCGTGGTCCACGCCACGACACCGGCGGCGATGGCCGCCTTCTTGAGCGCGGTGCGACGATCCGTGCCCTCCGCAACCGTCGGATCGACTGGGTCATCCGCCGTCATGCTGCGCTCCCCTGGTTGAAGTCATCAGACACCGAACCACACAAGTCTAGGACATCGGCCCACCGACGTCTAGCACATCGGCCTACCGCAGGCCATCGAGGACGGCTGAGACGTCGGTGTCCCACCGCGAGATCGGTGCGTCGAGGCACCGCTCGCTCACGTCCACGAGGCGATCGAGCCCCACCTGACGATCGTCCAGTCCCGCCAAGTCGACGAGCTCGGCCAGGCGAGCGACTGCCGTGGCTCGACGCTCGTTCGCCGCGACCTGCGTATCCGACCACGAGATCGAGCGGAGGGCGTATCGACCAGGCGGCGTGGCGAGATCGTCCATCAGCTCGGGCGCCGTCGCGGGGTCGACCAGACCCGGGATCACAACCGCCTCCATCCGCTCGAGATCGAGGCGCAGCGCAGGTTGCTCGGCGATCGACGCACCCGCCTCCGCGACGGCGCGCTCGACCGCCGTCGATCGCTCGACGACTGTCGCCGGCACGAGGGCCGCGGCATCACGCTGCACCAGGGCCGCCATGTCGTCGATGCGCAGCCCGTCGCCCTCGTGAGCGAGCGAGGAGAGGGCGACGTCCAGACAGCGCAGCAACCGACCTCGCGACCGCGACGCTCAGCACGTTGCTGCGCCCGAACAGCAGCTGAGGAGTCAGCCGCGGTCCTGCGCCGCCGCGTCTGTCGATGCTGATCCCGAAGCCGTCGGCCGGGACGTCTCCCTCGACGATCCACGGGCGGAAGATCTGGACCAACTGATCCATGACGTCCGACGCATCGGCGCGCAGCGCAATGCGCTGATCCCCGACCTCGACGGCGACGGCGCCGATCCAATCAGGATCCGGAGGGGCCATCGGCGGCGGAGACGACCACGAGTTGCGTTGGCCGGAAGGTTGGCGGGAGGTTCGTCCGGCGCCGTCGACGTCCACGATGCGCTCGGTCTCAGCGGTGCCAGATCGCCTGATGAGCCCGCGGCCGGTCATCTCCTCGACGAACCGCCGAACGTCATCGTCGGCGACGGCCGGCTCGACCCCGAAGACGTCGGCGACGTCAGCCGCCAGCTCCACCGACGTCGTCCGCCCGTCCAAGAGTGGCCAAAGCAGCGCGCCGGTCGACGTGAGCACGTGGGCATGCCCCCCGAGGTCGAGGGCGACGACCTCGTCGTCGACACTGACCCACGCCGTGCCGGGCACCCGGCACAATCCGTCGTGATCGCCCGGTTCGGTCACGTCTCAACGCTAGCTGCGGCGCCGTTTGGCGCTCCCCTGCCGATCTCGGCGCGATGAGTGCACCGCGCGAATCCCGAGCGTCTCGAACTGGCCGGAGAGCAGCTGGATTGCCGCTGTCGCCGCCTCGACCAGCGCGCTGCGGATCGCGACCTGGTCCGTCAGCGCGATACCGTCCTTGAACAGCGGCATCTGCTGCGCCTCCAACCGGGCGCCGAGTGCGGCGACCAGGGGCTCGACCGCCAGCGCAGCACCATCGCCATGCTCGCCGATCGCCATGGCCACCAGCGGTGGGACGCTGACGACGCCACCTCTTGCCGGGCTGACGAGCACGCCGGGGAAGTTGCCACGCCAAGCTGACTCGATCAATGTCCGGTTCATGGTTCGGGCACGATCGACGCCGCCGTTCTGCTCCCAGTGGCGTATCGCTGGTATCGCATGGCCCGTGGTGACGAGCACTGCGATGGACATCCGGACCTCGGCCTCGGAGCGGCCGGCGAACACGGACATCGCCCGCAGCTCCCGACCGGTCACGGGGCCGTTGGCCAAGCGCTCGACCAACGGGCGGTAGTGCTGCTCGTCGAGCTTCAATGTCCCACCCCCGAAGCCGACATCCCGTGTCGGGTCGAGGCGCATCCCTCCGTCCACGAACTCGAGCTCGTCGATGTGACGCAGGTGGTCCGAACCGCTCAACAGCGCCAGGCCTCGCCGGTAGATGTCGCCGCGAAACATCGTCTGGTTCGAAAGGTCGCAGAACGTCTCACGCAGCGCGACGTCCGGGGCGGAGCCGACGATCCCCTGGAGATCCGCGTGAACACGCAGCTCCGGGATCGCTTCGTGGAGGGAGGTGCTGCCGACGTAGACGCACTTGGCGCCGCTCAGCTCGCCGGCGACGTCCGCGAACATCATCGGCGTGAACGATCCGCCGAGGTACTCGTGGGCGGCGTACGCCGGGTCGTACCGTGACAGCCCGTCCAGCATGTGCTGCTCACGTGGTCCGAGCGGAAATGACCGCCCGCCTTCGTCGGCGAGCTGCTGGATCGTCGCCACCGCGGAGCGGATGGCGACATCGGAAGGGCGCCGATCGGTGGCGACCTGCAGGCGCATCGCCTGCTGCGGGGCGGCCATCCCGGCCCAACCCGTGGGAACGTTGTAGCTGACGTACACCAAGCCACCTGGACGCAACCGGGTCCTGATGATGTCGACGATGTGCCGACGGTTCACCGGCGAGACCCAGCTGAAGACGCCGTGCAGGGCGATCACGTCAGCCTGGGATGGGCCGACCTCTCGGTCTTCGGCGAGGTCCTCGAACGACGCCTCCTCGAACGCGCAGTTGTCCAGCCTGGCGTCGGTCGCCCATTGCCGCGCCCGCTCGACGTGGGCGGGGTTGAAGTCACACGCCCAGACCTCCGCCGTTGGGTGCGTGGCGGCGATCGTGCATGCGGTCAGCCCGCGTCCGCAGCCGAGTTCGACATACGTGAACGGTCTCGTCGTGTCGACCGGCGGCTGCCGGTTGAGCACGGAGGCGAGCGACAGCCAGACCGGCGTCATCTCGCGATAGGCCTGCTCGGTGTAGGCGACGTCGACGACGTAGCCGTCGTTCCACGTCATCGATGTGCCTTCACGCGGGGCGAGCCGTGGTGATGCCGAGCGGCTCATGCCGCTCGTCGGGCGGGCCAGCGACCGCCGAGCCGATCACGGGTGAGGCGAGCAGACCGGCGTGGCGCGGATCAACGTGCGGGAGGTGCTGGTTCAGGCTGAAACACGATGAATCGGCCACCCGCGCTCCCCACCCCGACGCTCGTGGGTGGGCGAGCCCGTTGTGGAGCAGGACGCGGACGAGCCGATCGGCCTCCGCCGCGTCCCGTGGTGCCCCGTCGATCAGATCTCCGACGCGCGTCGCCTCCACGCCGATGCGTTCGACGAGTGCGCCGGGGACCATCGCCTGCGGCGCATCCTCCGTCGGGTTCGACATGCCCAAGCCGACGAGCTCGAGCTCCATGAGCAGGGAGGTGCGCACGTCGACGGGCAACGTTGCCGTGCCGCGCCGGAAGAGGTCGATGCGGAAAGCGGGACGGAAGGCCAGATCCCGAAGCGCCTCGCGCAGGCGCGTGTCCTGCGTGTCTCGGAGCAGTTCGACCAACGGCGAGTCGCTGTCGACGTCGTCGAGACCGGCGCTCCCGATGAAGGTTGCGCCGGTCGGGGCGAGCCAATCGGCGACGTCGGCGAGTGCCATCGGCTCGAGGTGCTCGACCATCAGGACGTCAGCGAGATCGTCTGGCTCGATCTCGCCGGCGCGATCGACGAGCTCCGAGATCATCGGTCGATCGAGGAGGTAGCGGGCCCCAGCAGACTTCAGCCGCTGCAGCAGCTCGACGATCGCGGCCTGCTGATCGAGACGGTCTCCACCGCCACGTGCCGCGAGCAACAACGCCAAACGGCGCACCGGAGCCACCTCTGACCAGACCACCTTCGTTCGGTAGGCGACGGCGATGAGTCCGCCGGCACGGACGCGTCGCGCGACGATCACCGCGAGCGCATCTCGACCAGCGTCGTCCGTGGTGGACACGACGTCGTCGAGCAGCAGCACATCGACGGAGTCGGGGAGCTCGCCGACGCCGGCGGATGCGGGCGCTTCGAGGACAGTGAGGTTCTTCAATTGCGCGCCGGACGCCAAGCGGTCGGCTCGCTCGACGTTCGTCGGCTCGGGGTCCATCGCCCACACCTCCGCGTCCGGATGGGCGGCGGCGATGACGGCAGCGGTGATGCCCGACCGACACCGCATGTCGAGCACGCGCAGCGGCTCGTCCTCGTCCGGTGGGCGCTGACCGGCCAGCACGGCGGCGGTGCACAGCCACGTAGGAGTGAACTCACGGCGGAACGCCGGCCGCACGAGCGAGCGTGGGTCGACCGCCGGCCGATCGTTCACGCCGTCACGCTAGCTCCGGCATCACGTTCGGGAGCCGGGTCCGGCAGCAGGGGTCGGCGGCACGTGAACACCGACCCACTCTCGGCCCTCGAACAAAACGTGAGTGGTGAGCGGCCGGAGTCGTCGAACCCCGCACGGCATCCCACTGATGATCGCCGGGGAAGGTCGCGACGGTGCCACCTCGACCCGTGTCCACGCCAACGTTGGCTTCCCCACCAGTCGGTCGGCCGGTTGGCGCAATCGACCGGCACATCGATCCGGTTAGAGAAGGCCGACGCGGGCGCGCCTCCTGTCGGCGGACCACAATCTCCGCGCTAGAGGCGGGATCAACGTGACAATGAGCCTGGCGAGGTCGCGAGGACTCCGACCACACCGCAGCGCCGACCAAGCGTGCGCCCGCGCCCGCGACGACTCCCGACAGCGGGCCGCGTTGACCGCCGCGATCGCGCTGAGCTGAACTCTCTTGGGCCGATTCGCGGCGAGCTGCTCGGCATCGCGCACGAGCAGGTGCTCCGCGGCGTCGAGTCGCGCTCGGTCGTAGTACGCGGGTGGCCGGCCGAGTGTGACGCGCGCGCGCGGCCTGCTCCGCCTGGACGATGCGGTACCCAGCACTGACGCAGTGCGCCGCGGCTCGTTCGCACAGATCGGCGTTCTCGCCACAGCGCAGCGCGGTGTCGTACCCGCCGACGGCGTCGAAGACGCCCCGCCGCATCGCGAAACACGTTGCGAGTGCGGCGACACTCGTCGGATCCGGCCTGGGCTGGTGGAGCTGTTCGCGATCGAGCCGTACGTCGACGAGCCAGGCCGGCCAGCTCGCCAACCCGACGCTCGGGTCCTCGAAGGTCTCCACAATCTGGCGGAGCCACCAATCGCACGGGATGTCACCGCTGTCGACGAACGCCAGGACCTCGCCAGTCGCGGTCGCCGCGCCGCGGTTGCGTGCGCCGGACGGACCAGACCATGCACCCCGGACCACGCGCACCCGGTCCGGTATATCGACTCGCGACCTCAACGGTCGCGTCCGTCGAGCCGTCGTCGGAGACAACGATCTCGTACGAGCCACCTCGGGGGACTTCGAGATTTGTGAGCGCGTCCAGTGTGAGCGCAAGGCTCGATTCAGCATCGGCAGTAGGGATCACGACCGTGACCGACCATGCCTGCACCTCAGGCGTGAGGACTACGGAGGGGGACCACGTCATTCGACTTAGGGTATGACTGCGTTGGCGTGGCCGTCACCGATGGCGAACGACGGTGTGCTCGACGTATCGCACACGCGGTGCGACCTTCCCCGGAGACTTCGGTAGGACGTGTCGACCCCCACGTGTCCGGACCTCGGCGCCATGTCGTCGTGCGTCGCTTCGGCCAGGCGCGGCTGATCACCGAAGCACAAGCCCAGAAGCGCAGTCGTCAAGGGCGCCGCTCGCGGCGTCTGCCATTATCGGCCCGTGTCGCGCCGGATCATGCTCGACGTCGGTGGACACCTGGGAGAGACGCTGGCCGAAGTGCGGCACCAACGCTGGGCCTTCGATCACATCTACGTCTTCGAGCCGGCCACAGCGTGCCTGGCGGCTCTCCGAGAGCCTGCCGACGACCGGGTCGAAGTCATCGCGGCCGGATGGTGGAACGCCGATGTGGAGATGAATCTTCACGACCCGGGGCTCATCGGCGCGAGCGTCGTCCCTGAGAAGGCGTTGAGCGAGGACATGGAACGATGCCGTTTCATTGACGCGGCGGCTTGGATGCGGTCCAATCTCGAGCCCGATGATGTGGTGTGGTTGAAACTGAACTGCGAAGGTTCCGAGTGCGTCGTACTCGACCACCTCGTAGGCGAAGGTGAGCTGGAACGAGTTGACCACCTCCTTGTGCATTTTGACATCGAGAAGGTTCCTGTGATGGCGTGGCAGGCGGACCGCACTCGGCGCCTACTCGAGGAGTCGGGTGTGGAGTGGATCGAAGCCGGTGAGATCCTGTTCGGACGCAGCCACGCACAGAAGACGGCGAATTGGTTGGCGTGGACCGAGGCGTCGAGACTGCGTAGGTTCTGCTACAGCCATCTCGCCCGCTGGGAGTTCCGCGCGCGCCAGATCCTGTATCCCGTCAAGCAGCGGTTCGCACGGGTGACGACACGTCGACCTCATCAACCGTAGGCTCCCGCCGATGCGAGCGGTGGTGACCGGATCCTCCGGGTTCATCGGCACCATCTGAGCGAACGGCTGGTCACCGAGAGTGGGACGTCGTCGGACTGGACTGCTTCACTCCTCGATGAGTCCGACGTGATTCCACTCGACCCGCTGAGGGCGATCGATCGGTACCGCCTCGCGGTCAACCGCGAGGCCAAGTGTCTCCTGCGAGCTGTGCATGGCGCTGACGTGATCTCAGCTGGCTGCGCAGCCAGGGGTGAGGTCATCGTCGGCTCGAGGGATTAGCGCTTCGGTTGGAAGCAGGTCACCCCTCGAGATCGGGCTTCGAGGGCAGGTCGAGTGGGGCACCGCACCGCCGACGTCTCGAGATCTGAAACGGAACGCAGGAGGGTATGACGATGTGTGGCATCGCCGGGTGCACCGGGCCTGACGCGGCCCGGCGCGTCGACGGTGTCAGGGCTGCGCTCGACCTGATGCAGCATCGGGGCCCCGACGGCATGGGCTGGCACGAGGAGGACGGAATCGTCCTCGGAATGTGCCGCCTCGCCGTCGTCGGGCTGGTAGGCGGCGACCAACCGGTCTTTGACGAGGCGGGTACTCGAGTTGTCGTTTGCAACGGCGAGATCTACAACCACATCGAGCTACGCGCAGAGCTCGGGGCGCGGCACGCCATCTCGTCCACCTCCGACGCGGCCGTGATCCCGCACCTCCACGAAGACGACCCCGACGGGTTCCTGAGTCGCCTGCGAGGCATGTTTGCGCTCGCGCTTTGGGACAGTCGAGCGAGACGACTCGTGCTCGCCCGGGACCGGCTGGGAAAGAAGCCGCTCTACTGGTCGTGCACGCCGGGGGGCGGCGTCGCCTTCGCGTCGGAGCTGCCGGCGCTGCGCGAGATCGTCGGTCGGCATCAAGCGATTGACGAGGTCGCCCTCCATCACTATTTGGCGTTGGGCATGATCCCGGGTCCACGGACCATTTATCGAAACGTGTCGGCGATACCTGTGGCTGCCCGGCTCGACGTCGTTCGCGATGGAGACGCGCCGAGCGTGCGCGCGTGGGCGGGACCTCCAGAGCTGCCCGAGCCGGTCTCGGCCACAGGCGAGGCGCTCCTGGACGAGATCGACGCCAGGCTCGCCGACGCAGTTCGGCTTCGCCTCCGGAGCGATGTCCCGATGGGTGTCATGTTGAGTGGGGGGATCGACTCCGGGCTCGTCCTCGCGCACGCCGCCCGAGCCGGAGCGCGCGAGCTGAAGGCATTTGTCGTGCGCACCATGGACGCTCGGTACGACGAGTCCGCACTGGCCCGGCGGACGGCGGCGAAGTGGGGGATCAGCGTCCACGAGGCGGCACTCGGTGACGTCGACGAGGCGACCGTGCGCGCGGTCGTCAGGGCGTACGGTCAGCCGTTCGGCGACTCCAGTGCGATTCCATCGTGGCTCCTCGCGCGAGCGATCGCACCGCATCGCAAGGCCGTACTCAACGGCGACGGCGGCGATGAGATCTTTGCCGGCTACCGCCGGTACGCGCTCGTCAGGTGGATGTCGGGTCTGCCACGGGTCGACATGCGCCGCTTCGTCCAGGGCAGCGACAATGGTCGAGGCGTGCTTGGCTTCGCCCGGCGCGCAGTTCGCATCGCCGGCGCCCGTGGTCCGGAGGCTTATCAGCTGCTGACGACAGACTTGGTCACGCCGTCCGTCATGCTGAGTGTCTTCCCTCAACTCGCATCCCGTGAGGCCGAGTCAGAGCTTCGCGATCTCCTGCCCGACCGATCCGTTCGCCGGCCGCGGAGAGGCGCTCATGCGCGCCGACCGCGACCTGCTGCTCGCCTGGGACCTGCTCCCCAAGATGGACATCGCGACGATGGCCCATGGCGTCGAGGCGCGCTCACCGTTCCTGGACGCCGAACTGGTGGCGTTCGCTACGTCGATCTCGGCGTCGCGCGTCATCGGCCGGTGGACCACCAAGCCGCTGCTGCGTGCGCTGGCCCGCCGGCACCTTCCCGCCGACGTCGCCAGGGCGCCCAAGCGTGGTTTCGAGGTACCGCTCGATCGATGGTTGGCCGGACCGTTGCGGCCTCTCGTGGAGGACCTTGTGCTCGCGCCTGATGCTCGGATCGCCCAATTCGCCGAGATGGGAGCCATCCGCCGGCTTGTCACGGTGGGCGACGGTCGCGTCGGCAACCGGTCGCGTCTCGTCTGGGCACTGCTCGTTCTCGAATTGTTCCTGCGGGAGTCGAGTGAGCCGCAGCTCGCCATGCCCCCGGTCACTGCCGAACCTGATCGTCCACTCGCGTGGTCGCCCGCACGGGCACGTCGATGGTACCGCGTGACCTCCGAGCAGCTGCCGCGGGCCTCGGCCCGTGAGCTGCGCCGGCGATCCGTACGATACAGTCGGGAGGTGCAGATCCGCCGAGCCGCGGACCGCATGCGGGCATCGTCTACGTGAGGCCAGTCGGCTCTCCATGGCCGCTTGCACGAGCGCTCGTCACGGAAATTTGCGCACGGTGCTCCGCAATCGCCTCCATCCGGATCGACCGCGTCGCCTGCTGATGCACCCGGTTGATCATCCCGATCGCGCCTCGACCCGCCGCATCAATCGACTCGTCAGCGGACTTGGCGTGGAGTCGAACTATCTCGAGATCGGCGTTCGTTGCGGTGGGACGTTCGAGAACGTGCTGGCGTCCAAACGCACCGGTGTCGAGCCATACCCTGTCTTCGACCCGGAGCACTTGCCCAGTGGGACGAGGATGTTCGTCATGACCTCCGACGAGTTCTTCGCGAGATTGGACCCGGGAACGAGGTTCGATGTCGTCTTTGTCGATGGGCTCCATCACTACGAGCAGGCGTATCGCGACACGATCAACGCGATGCGCCACCTCTCGTCACGCGGCCTGCTGCTGCTGGACGACGTGGTCCCGAGTGACGAACTGTCGGCCCACCGAGATCTGGACGAGGCCATGCGTCTCCAGCGCGTGGCTGGCGTGGACCGTCCGCTCTGGCACGGAGACGTTTACCGGGCCGTCTGTGTCCTCCTCGACCACCACCCTGACCTGTGCGTCCGGACGATCGTCGGATCCGGCAACCCGCAAGCCCTCATCTGGAGCGCCCACCCTGATGTCGCGCCGACCGCGGTGACACCGGAGCAGCTCTCCGCGTACGGCACAGTCGTCGTACGAAAGCTGTTCGCCGACGGAGTGCCCGCGGAGTTCGCGCCAGGCGAGGAGGAGGCGGTGCTCGCGGAAGGGTTGGCTCGGGTTGTCGGGCGATAGTCCCGGCGAGCCCGGCGGTGCACGACGTCCGCTTGATCGCGTTCTATCTCCCGCAGTTCCATCCGGAACCGGCCAACGACGGGCACCATGGTCCCGGGTTCACCGAGTGGGTGCACGTCGCCGGAGCCCGGCCGCTGTTCCGGGGCCACCAGCAACCGGTCCTTCCAGGTGAGCTGGGGTTCTACGACCTCCGAGTGCCCGAGGTCCGCGAGGCACAAGCAGCACTCGCGCGGCAGTACGGGATCTCCGCGTTCTGCTGGTGGCACTACTGGTCCCTCGGTCGGCGGCTACTCGAACGGCCCTTTCGAGAAGTGCTCGAGTCAGGAGAGCCTGACTTCCCGTTCTGTCTCGGATGGGCCAACCACGGTTGGGCGACGGATCGGTCCGGTGCCCCCGAGTCGATCGTCGTGCCGCAGGAGTACGGGGGCGACGACGATCACGCCCGTCACTTCGCGGCGCTCGAGCCGGCCTTTCATGATCCCCGCTATGTTCGAGTGGGCGGCGCGCCACTCTTCTACCTCTTCCGTCCGCTCGAGGTTCCCGACCTACCGGCCCTCGTCGCGCGGTGGACGAAGCTCGCCCACGAGTCAGGGCTACCGGGGATCCACTTCGTCGGCCAGTGGCGCGGCGAGGCGATCAAGGCGGACGAGACTCCGTGGACGGCGCTCGACGCGCTGGTGGTGGCGCGCATCGTCGCCGCCGGGTACCGACGGCCGCTTCGGTTGCGCATCGTCGATCGGCTGCGCCACGGCCCGATTCGGCTGCCGCCCGATGCATACACCGCGGTCACGGCCGGAGCTCGTGCCCGGATGCCCGACGAGCTATCCCTGCGTGCTCACCAACTGGGACGACACACCGCGTTGGGGACGCCGCGGTTACGTGCTCGTCGATCCCGACGCAGACGATCTCTCCGAGCACGTACGCACGGCGGTGCGACTCGTTGCCGATCGTGCGCCCGACGAGCGGATTGCCTTCGTCAAGAGTTGGAACGAGTGGGCGGAAGGCAACCATCTGGAGCCCGATCGCCGACACGGCCGCCGACGGCTGGAGGCTGTGCTGGCGGGCTTGTGTGACTCGCCCGGTGGATCGACGTGACAACGAAGGGTGCTGCGAGACCGGCTCCTCAACATGGCACGGCGGGCGACCGTGACCGTGACGCGAGCGATCATTGTGGGGTAGTTGCATCCGCACTCAGTTAGCCGAGCGACGGTGTCCGCTGCGGCGTGGCCGGGAGCGACTTCCGGATCGGCCCCTCTGCGGCCGCCTGGGGAGAGGGACAGGCGACGGCGGACCACGGGTGCTTTGGGGCCGCCCTTCTGCCGTGTCAGCGAACATGAAGTCCGCGACCGCTCGACGCTGAGCACCAGGTCGGACACTCGGCGCGGGCGCGCGACGCTCGGCATGCCCGGCGTCTTCACAGCCGGGATGAGCTACGAATGTGTCCACCGAGACCTGCCTCTCAGAAGGACTCAGTGCCAACTTTGATGTGCATTGGTCGAATCGGTGCGCGTTTATGAAGAAAAACTAGGCTGTCATAAATCGCCAGGGACGACACACCAACATCATTGCGTATAACACGCCTTGGCTGCTCGTGGTACCAATCATGCATATCATCGATGATGTCCTTGATTAACTCGATGAAGGTGCCACGCCGCCGAAGTCCGCCCTCGAATCGGGTCCAGTACGCTGTGTGCAGGTCCTCGACAACGTAGATTCCTTGATCGGCCAATGCCGGGAACAAGTGGTTGAAAGTGGTACGCTGTTGGGTCGCATAATGGCTTCCGTCGTCTATAACTATGTCGACCGATCCCATCTCCGCCACTACTGAGCGGAGAAACATCGGATCCGTCTGCGAACCAATCCTGATGTTCAGGTCGGGGTCGTCAATAGCAGAGCATCTCGGATCAATGTCGATGCCGAAAATTACCGCGCTGGGGCCGAAGTACTGACGCCAGAGTTGGAGTGACCCGCCATGGGATACGCCAATCTCAAGAATATGGATGGGCCGAGTCGACCCGTCCGGCAACGGGAAACCTCGGCGATATCGCGCAAACTGCTCCGAGTAGGCAGAGAGGTAGTGAGTCCACTTGTGAGCCAGACGGCCCGTGTGTTCAGCTAAAGATCACGCCAAGGTCTGACTCATGTACATCAGGCTCTATCGTCTCCGATCCGAATTTCCTGAAGTTCCCGGGTGGCCATCGGCGTAGTCTTTCATATCGAAAGATAGCGGATTTCCTTGCGCGTGCGAGAGTCCACTTAGTCATCGATGGCAACCTAGGAGATAGGCAACCAAGCAGATTTCGTGAGCTTGCGGTCGTCTCATACTTGACCCTCTCCCTGGCCGTGATCATCCTGCGCGGCCGTCTTTCCGCCCACCGAATCGAGTGCCGTCTGGGTGCCGCTCGGCGCAGCATTCGGGCGTGTTCGAACAAGGATGGCAGGGGTCGGTCGCTTATCATCTACATCTTCCGCCAAAAGATCCCGGTATGGTCGATCTGCTCGACGGGGGACGTGATCCCGTTTTGGGTCCGATAGACGTGCACCGCCTCACGGCACGCTTCGATATCTCCGTAGTCGTCCACGATCACGAACCCGCCCGGCGAGACCAGCGGCTCGAGCGCCGTCATCGCGTCCCACGTCGACTCGTAGAGATCACCGTCGAGGCGCAGCACGGCAAGCTGCTTGACCGGGCCGGGGAGTGTGTCGGCGAACCAGCCGATGAGGAATCGCACCTGGTCGTCCAGCAACCCGTAGCGCTCGAAGTTTGCGCGCACCTCATCGACGCCGACGGCGAGCTCGGAATATTCATTGAGGTTGAGCCCGGCGTCCTGCGGCAGTGACGGCGGCGGCAACCCTTCGAAGGAGTCAGCGAGCCAAACTGTCCGATCGCTGATCTCGTGCGCGGCGAGGATCGCCCGCATGTAGATGCACGAGCCCCCTCGCCAGACGCCGGTCTCGATCAAATCTCCCGGAACCTGGTCCTCCAGCACATGCTCCACGCATACACGTAGGTTTCGGAGCCGCTTGAGACCAACCATCGTCTCCGCGGTGCGGGGCCAGTGGCGCCCCTCGAATTGCCAGTCTGTAGCCAGCGAGGGCTGGACCACTCGATAGCCGCGGCGTGTGATCTCCCGGACCACCAAACGTTTCCAGCCGGTGGGGCGAATGTCCTTGATCTCCTCGTCGCGAAAGAGGGATCGGGTGAGCACCTGCTCCATGAGATCGAGATACAACGCTCGGGTACGATCCGACATCGCGGAGCAGGGTATTCCGGCAGTGAGGCAGGCGAGGCGACCACTCTCGCCGGTATCGGCCGGAGGATGCACGCGACTCATCGACGGTTCCCGAGCATCCGGCCGAGCGCGTCGGTTTGCCGACTGCTTCAATCGGACTTCGGCGTCGGGACGCGCCAAGACCGACACGCGCCCAGACACTGATGCCTATCGGCGGAGCCGTACGTCGGTGTTACCAGGGCAGGCGGACGAAGCGGGACACCGCCGGGCGAAGTGCGGGCGATCATCGGGGACAAGCGCGGTGACCGGCCTGCGGGTGGCGGGGGCCCGCCGGCTTCCTTCCGGGGTGACGGTGATCACCGCCACCCACGACACGCTTTCCTATCTCCAGGCCTGTGTCGCTGCGGTGCGGCGCAACTCGCCTGCCGACGTGGAGTTCGTCGTAGTCGACAACGCTTCGAGAGACGGCACCCGCCGTTGGGCCACCGGCGTGCCCGGCGTGCGGTTCGTTCGGCTGCCGATCAACATCTCGCACGGCCCTGCGCTCGATGTCGGCGTCCTCTTGCTGTGTCGGACGGAGAACTTCGTGGCGTTGGACGTGGATGCGTTCCCGATCGATGATCGTTGGCTACCGCGTCTCTTGTCCGCTCTCGACGCCGGAGCGCAGGCCGCCGGCGCCCGTTCACCGAATGACGCTGATCCGCCTTACGTTCATGCCTGCTGCCTCGCCATGCGGACCCGCAGGTTTGTCGAGCAGCGGCACACGTTTGCACCCGGACCGACCTGGGATGTCGCGCAACGCATCTCGCAGCGGGAGTGGCCGCACGTCGAACTCATCGAACCGACATCAATCCGCGGGCCAGGAGTTCTTGGAACAGTGTTCGGCGACATCGTCTACCACAACTTCTACTCGGCCCGATTCTCCGTGACGTCGCGTGGTCGAATCGACGGGATCGACCGAGGTGCCCCAGAGCTGGTGTGGCGTGAGGCGATGGCGCACTACTTCCCGGATGGCGTCCCGTGAGGCTCGTCGGCTCGATCGGTCTCCAACGCCCATGAAAACGGGCAGCGGATGCTCAGGAGCGGAGGCTCAGGCGCCACGATCGTGGGCCTTCTCGATGAACACGATGCCCGGATACACGTGGACGGCATTGGTCGGCAATCCTTCGACCTCTGGCGGCGGGCCCCAGTGGGGCTTCCGGATGTAGGTGTCGTCGAGCGTCTGCACTTCGTCGACGAGCTGCTTGGTCAGTCCAACGGCACTGTCGTGCGGCGCCGGTACGGCGCCGGCGAACTGCTCCCAGTAGCTCGTATGAAGATCCTCGATGACGTAGAGCCCACCGGGGCGAAGGCGTGGGTACAGGTAGCGAAACGCAGCCCACGTGTCGGGTCCGCGGTGCGATCCGTCGTCGATGACGAGATCGGGAGAACAGGTGAGCAGGTCGAGCGCCTTCGCCCAGTCGTCCTCGGAGGCTTGGTCGGCCTGGGCGAAGAGGACACGGGGTCCCGAGCGCGATGACCTTCGGATAGAGGTCGACGCCGAGGATGGTCGAACGGGGCAGGTAGTCCCGCCAGATCGTCAAGCTGCCGCCCGGCTCCGCCTTGGAGTAGCCGCCAACCCCGATCTCGATCACCGCCATCCGTCGCCAGCGACGTCTCTTGAGGTGTCGCTGGTAATGGTCGGCGTACCCGTGCTGAAACTTGTCGGTGCCGCCGTACAACCGCATGGTGAGAGGCAGCGGCATGATTCGACCGACGCGGAGGGCGCGGGCGGATCTGCGGATGAACCTCTTCAACACGTCGGCGCGACGATAGGCAAACTCCTCACGGACCACTGGCGACGACAACAGCGTGGATCCGCACGCCAGCATCGTGACCGGTGATCGGAGGGAGGCTGCCCATTTCGTCCGACCCCGGACCAAGTTCCACGGATGCACTCACGACGTCGGCGGCGAGTCTGGCCGGATGTCGGCGCACAACCGGGCGACGGTCGCCTCGGGCGTCAAGTGCCGTTCGAAGTACGCCCTCGCCCCGGTCTCGAGGTGGCGCCGGCGCACAGGCATCGCCTGCGAGGTGCTCGAGGGCTTCGCGGTACGCGTCGACATCGTCCGCCACGCTCCACACCTCTTCGCCGTGGCGGAGCGGTGCCGGCAACCGGTGGTTGATCTCGATCGCCACGATCGCCTTCCCGAGCGCGAGGAACTCACCGAGCTTCCACCCCAAGCACCCGTGGACCGCCGGGCACTGGAAGGACGCGAGCGAGGCTGCGGTCCTGTCCAGATACTCCGGCAGACGGTACGTCCTCGCGGCCGTCATCGATTCAAGACCGGCGACGTCGTCGCGCGCACGTGGCGCGAACCCACCCTCGAATCGTATGTTCGGCAACTGCTTCGCTGCCTCGATGAAGCGTGCTCGCGGGCCGTTCACCTCCTGATGCTTCCGCCATGGCCAAGCGAGGAAGAACAGGTAGTCGTCGCGACCGGGAATCGGGCGGTATCGCTCGAGGTCGACGCGGTCTCGTCCGATGCCGTGAAGGGAAAGGCGGCCTCTGCGCAGGTTCGATGCACCAGCCTTCGTGCTCGCTGCGACCGCACTGAGCCTTGACGACCAGGGCCGTCGTCGCCACTGCACGCGGACGGGGAAGGACGGACCGAGGGCGCGGACCTTGGGATGATCACCATCGATCGCCAGGTTCACCTTTCCGTAGACGTCGGCCCAGGCGAGCGCACCTTGGTCGATGGTCGAGTGGTCGCCGGCCGCGACGTACACCTTCCAGGCATCCCGCGAGTGCTTCGTCCCGGCACGCTCGACACGGAACGCGAAGGGCTGCGCGTCTTCATAGCTCGGCGGGAATCCCTCGGTCCCGAAACGCATGTTGCGCCACCCGAACGTCCGACGCAGCCCCTCCAGGTAATAGGAGCCGTACAGCAGGTCACTACGAGCGTCCACGACGATCCGTTCATCCGGCGAAGCCGTGAACGCAGACATCAACGGCTCCCACTCGTCTCAGCAACGGCAAGCGCGCCCGGCCGGGGCGCATTCCGGATCGGACGACTTCATCGCCGGCTCGCGACGTGGCGGGCGTCGGCCAGGGTGCAGTACAAGTCCTCCATCCTGGTTGCCGCCGCTTCGATCGTGAAGCGCTCCTCGAAGTCGGCGAGGCCACGGAGGCGCAGCGCCTCCGCCAGTTGATCGTCGCCCAATGCGCGGACCAGCCCGTCGGCGAGCCTCGCCGGTTCGGCGGCCGGGACCAGCAGGGCGTTGTCCCCGTCTCGCAGGATGCCGCGGACACCCGTGACGTCGGTGCAGACAACGGGGCATCGCAGCGCCATCGCCTCGATCGCCGCACCCGCGGTTCCCTCGTACATCGACGGGATGGCGAGGACATCGGCCGCGCACAGGAGATCGGGAACGTCGTGCTCGGTGCCCCAGCAACGTGGTGATCGCAGCGGCTCTCGGGTGATCGGCGAGCGCCCGCTGCAGCGCCGGCGTTGCGTTCCCGGGCCTCCCCGCGATGAGCACGCGCAGCTGGGGAACTCGATCGAGCATCGCGTCGGCGGCGGCGATGAGGTCGACCTGGCGCTTCTGGTGCTCCTGGCGGCCGACAGCGAGCACGATCCTGGAGGCCTCCGCGACACCCAAGCGCTCTCGGACGCGCTCACGTCGCGTGGCGCTCCATGTCCCGAGGATTTGTCGGGAGCGGCCTCGTTCGACCACCGTGACGCGCTCCGGCGGGACGTGCAATGCCCGAATGTTCGCGTCGGCAACCCCGCGCGAGACGGCGTGAAAGTGATCGACGAGGCGTGCCGTAGCGGCATCGGCTGCCTGTACCGCACGCAGCTTCCACACGGGTACGTCACCGAGCTGGACCCGCGCCGCTTCGTACGGTGTGTTGACGAAGCTCGACACGACGACCGTGCCGGTGCGCCATCCAGCCACCCTGCCCACCATGTCCGAGGAGAACAGCGCGCAGTGGAGGACATCCGGCGCGGACGCGCGGACGCGACGACGCAGCTCGCGCACGCGGCTGACGTAACGCTGACTGCGAAACGGTCGGATGTCGAAACCGTCGGACCTGATCCGCTCCTCGTCACCGAAACCCGAGTCGTACATAGTGGCGACGGCGACCTCGTGGCCCCGCTCACGCAGGATGGGCAGCAACGCCGCCGTCGAGTGCTCGGCTCCGCCCACGCCGAGGCTGTCGATGACGAAGAGCAGCTTCAATCGCGGTCGCCGAGCTGCCACGCGACTTGCCGAGCGACACCCTCGGCGAGGGTCACGACGGGTTTCCACGCAAGCATCTCCGCGGCGAGCGACACGTCACCGCCAGTCCGAGCGACATCGCCGGCTTGAGCTGGTGTCGCGTCCACCGGCACAGGGGCGCCGACGGCGGCTCCGACGATCTCGATCAGCTCGCGCAGGGTCGTGCTCCCGCCGCCTGCAACGTTGATGGCGATACCGGATTCGACATCGATGGTCGCCGCGCGCACCGTGGCCTCGACGACGTCGTCGATGAACGTGAAGTCACGGACCTGCAAGCCGCTGCCGAACAGCGGGAACGGGCGGTCTGTCCTGGCAGCTTCGACGAGCCGGTGAACGGCCATGTCCGGTCGCTGCCGTGGTCCGTACACCGTGAAGTAGCGCAGCGCCACTGCGGGCACACCGAAGTTCGCGGAGTAGGCGCGGCACAGCAGCTCCGCCGCCAGCTTGGTGATGCCGTATGGGTTGTACGGCTCCGTCCGGTCGCGCTCGCTCGTCGGGTACCGGTCGGCTTTGCCGTACACCGACGAGCTGGAGGCGAACACGAACCGCTCCACCGGATGATGGCGGACCGCTTCGAGCAGTCGTTGGGTGACGTTGACGTTGAGTTCGTTGTACAAGGCGAACCCGTCGGCCCAGGACAACCTGACACCTGGCTGTCCGGCCTGGTGGAAGACGACGTCGATGCCATCCAGCATGGGAGCGAGCTCGGCGGTTTGCAGGTCCGCCTCGACCAGCTCGAACGAGGGGTCGTCGAGCACGCCAGCGATGTTCGACCGCTTGATCGCCTCCTCGTAATAGGCGGTGAACCGATCGACACCCCGGACGCTCCACCCGTCGCCGACGAGCCGCTCCGCGAGGTTGCTTCCGATGAAGCCTGCGACACCGGTGACGAGTGCCGTGCTCACGAGCTGAGCCCGGAGAGTTGCAGGGACTCTCGATAGAACTGGTCGTTGGCGGCCAACGACGCAACGGTGTCCATCGCCCGGATCTCGCCGTCGTGCAGCACCATGATGCGATCGCACACCTCGAGCGTCGACAGTCGGTGGGCGATGATGATCACCGTGACTCGCCCTTTCAAATCGGCGATCGTGCGACGGATGAGCGACTCCGAGCGGACGTCGAGCGCCGACGTCGGCTCGTCCATGACGAGGAGCTGAGGATCACCCGCCAGCGCCCTGGCGATGGAGAGTCGCTGACGCTGCCCACCCGACAGTTCACCGCCACGGGGGCCCACGTCTGTGGCGAATCCGTTCGGCATCGCTGCGATCTCGTCGACGATGTGTGCTTGGCGGGCCGCCCGCTCGATGCGCTCTGCGTCGATGCCGTCGCGAAAGAAGGCGATGTTGTCGGCCACCGTGCCGGACAACATGATCGCCTCCTGAGCGACGAACGCCGTGCGGGCGGTCCACGAACCGCGCTCGATCTCCCGGAGGTCGACACCTCCGATAGCGATCTGTCCGGAGGCCGGCTCGCGCAGGCCGAGAAGCAGCTGAACGAGCGTGGACTTGCCGCTTCCCGATGGGCCGATCATGCCGACGACCTCGCCCGGTTCGATTCTGAACGAGACGTCGTGCAGGACGTCGTGGCCCTCGTGGTAGGCGAACGTCACCGAGCTCACTTCGATCGCGCCGATCTTGTCGATGACTCGGTCGCCGCCGGGTGCTCGCTCGGCGTAGTACTGCTCCATGGTCTCGTCGAGCATGTCGACGTACGGCACCGAGCCGCTGAGTGCCGCGATCGAGGTCTGAACCTGCTGCCCGTAGCTCAGCGATCGCAGCATCACCAACATCACCGCCGCCGCTCCACCCAGCTCACCCGTTCCAAGGAGCGTGGCCAACGCCAGGCCACCGAGGAGTGCTCCGTAGGCCAGGAACGTGTAGATCGGGGTCATCGCGCCTTGGGCGATCAGCGCCCGCCGACGAGCCCTGGCGTCAGCCGCGACGGCGTCGTGCACTCGATCGGCGAACTGACCGCGGACGCCGAAGGCCTGCATCTCCATGCCCAGCGCGCCGAGTTCCGAGACCGTCGTCGCGAACGACAGCTGGGCGTCGGCCGCCGATCTGGCGCGGGCGCGGATCCGCCGGCGTAGTGGTGAGATCACCACGCCGAGCGCCACCAGAGCGACGATCACAACGAGCGTGGCGATGGGATTGATCGTGAACGAGACGACGATGAGCGCCAGCAGCGTGAGTGCGCTGCTCATCAGCGTGCCGAACGCTGCAACCACGCCGCTCGCCAACCCGGCGAACGCGCCCAGGAGCTCCTGCAGCCGACCGCTCGGCTCACGGTGCTGCACAGCCCACGACGTGTGGAGATAGGCGTCGGCGAAGCGATGCCGCGCATCGGTCAGGACGTCCACGGCAAGATCCGCCGATACCCGCACCCCAACCAGGCCGAGCGCGAGCCGCAGGCCTAGGAGCAGGGCCGCGATCCCGAGTGCCGCCGCGAGCGGCGCCGAGTATCCGGCGAGCACACCGAAGTCGTCGTCACCGTCGGCGATCGCCAGCGCCGCTCGGGTGATGACGACCAGGAACGCCGCCTCGACGGCGCCGCTGACGAACGACGATGCTGCGAGCAGGAGCACCCGGCCACGGTGCGGGCGCACGAGCTGGCGGACGCGCGCCCAGTCATGCCGGTGAGCGCCGTCACGGCCCGTACTCGGATTCGCTCACGATCGGTAACGGTAACGAGGAGCCACAGGGTGGCCCCGTGACACGGCCGCCAGCGCGTCCAGCCACGTGGGCACAACGGCGTTCCATGAGAGGCGTTCCACGGCGTGGTTGCCGGCCGAGCTGTCCCAGATGGGCGGCGTCGTCGAGCGCCGTTCGCACAGCGGTCGCCACGTCACAAGGGCGGGCGTCGGGATGGACGAGCACACCACCTGGCCCGACGACGTCGGACACGAACCCGACGTCCGTTGCGACCACCGGCACGCCACTGAGCGCAGCCTCGATGAGTGATCCGGGCATGCCTTCTGTCGAACTGGTCGAGACGACGACATCGGAGGCGTGCAGCATCCGACGGACGTCGGGCACGACGCCCAGAACATGGCAGACGCCATTGAAGCGGCGCGCCGCGTCCTCGACATCGGCTCGGCACGGCCCGTCCCCGGCAACGAGGAGCGTCACGTCCGAGATCTCGGCGGCTGCCTCGACGGCGAGGACGGGCCGCTTCTCGCTGGTCAGGGCGCCGATGAGCGACGCAACCCTCTGGTCACGCTCGACACCGAAGGTCGCCCGGGCATGTTGACGTTCCGCCTCGGTCGCCGGGACGTACCGGGCAGCGTCGCGAGCGTTGGGCGCGATCGAGATCGATGTCGGAGCGATCCCGTACAGGCTGTGGATCATGTGCGCTGCACGGGAAGACAGCGCCACCACGTGGCGGGCACGGCGGAGCGCGGCTGCCGTTCGTAGGCGGCGCAGCCGCCCTCCCGCCCACGCCGACGGATCACCGATGCTCCGATAGACGAAGGGAGTGCTGCAGCCGGCCAGCGCGATCGCGCAGGCCGGCAGTGTCTTCGAGCCGTACGCGACGACGGCGCCCACCGCCTTCGCCCGGTGGCGCAGCGCCAGCAACGTCTCGCGACCGAACGGCGAGGAGCCGAGCACCTCCAGGTCGAGAGGCGATGATGCATTGCTCGGTGAGAGCGCAACGGCTGTCGTCACGAGGCCCCGGCGGCTCAACTCGGTCGCCAGCGACGTGGCCTCGACCTCCGCGCCCCGGCGGGCGTTCGAACTGACCACCACGAGTACACCGTCACGTGTGTCGGACAATGACGCGATCGTCACCGTCGTGCGACGACGCGAGCGGGCCCCGGCGCCTTCGGACGTTCAGTGGTCGGGACCACAACCGGTAGCGCGAGCAAGACGAGGACGAACGGCCACACCTGGACGCGTTGACGAGCGAGCGCCCCGAGGTTCGAGAACGAGGACCATGCAAACGCGAAAATGCCTGTGTAGACGAGGCAGAACAACACATACGGGCGGCGGAACGCCATCGTCGGCAAGTTGCGCAGACGCTTCCACGACAAGATGCCGAGCGCCAAGACCAGCGTCGTCTCTATGGCGGCCACGACGTTGCCGGCCGAGTCAGCCTCGAGGATCGTCGGGCGGAAGAGCACGGACATCACAGCACCCGGATATTCCAACGGCGTGTTGGGCGTCGGACGGTCGATCTGCGAGCCACCGGCGTCAGTTCCCAATTCCGCACGATCCAGCAGCTCGCCAACCGCGTCCGTCGTGTTCGTCGTCTCCGAGTTCGGCAGGAAGTAGTCGATCGCGCGACCGAGCACGAACGCCATCGCCGCCGTCAGCACGACGATCGTCACGATGCGGCCCAGGGGACCAAGGACCGGTGGACGGCTGCGACGCCGCCGGAACACCACGGCGACGGCGAGCGCAGCGAGCACCACGACGGGCACGTGAGGCCGGACCATGTAGCCCAGACCGATACCCGCGGCCAGACAGATCCACCCCCAGCCCTGCCGCTCGAGGATCCGCGCCGCTCCGTACGCGCAGAGACCCAGCGACAGCATCATCACCGCCTCCTTGCCGATGCTCGACGGCCAGAACACCAGGGACGGGAGGAAGAACACGAGCAGGGCGTAGCGGCGCTGGCTGCCCTCCGGCAGGCCAATGCGGGCGGCGCGGTGGAACAGGAACAGGCCCCAGAACCCGATGAACGAGTAGACGAGGAAGCCACCGAGCCGGCTCGGGCCGATCAGCGCGTAGAGCAGCCCGGTGAGGTCGTCGATGAAGCCGGTGCCCTGCCGCAGCGCGAGCAGGTCGGTCAGCGGCAGCTTCCCCCGGTGGAACGGCCTCGGCGATCTCCGTGCCGGACTGGTCGTACAACGTGGCGTCGCCGATGCCGTACAGCGAGAACGTGACGTAGTACCTGGCGAACGATGCGGCGAGCTTCACCACCAACGCGACCACGATCAGCGTCGTGAGTGGCTGATCGTCGTGCCGGGTGACGGCGACGATGATGCCGGTACCGATGGCGAGGAGGGTCGGGACCAGCAGCAGCAACATCCACTCGTCGTACGGCCACGCCCGCATGGCGTGTGTCAGCACCGCGAAGTACACGGCGATGGCGGCCAGGCCCAACCACGCGACGGCGTTCGCCCGGTTGAGCCGATAGACGGCGCTCGCCGACGTCATCGCGCCGGTTTGGAGGGCTCGCCGGTCGACACGTCGTCGTCGGAGGCGGCGACTGCTGCTTCGTCGGTTCGTTCGACGAGCTCGTCGATCTCGTGCCACTCGTCGTCGCCGCGCTCGCCGTCACTCGTCTCGGGTGTGGTCGACGGCGCCGGTTGTGCGGCCGCAGGCTGTTCACGACCCTTGCCCCGCCGTCCCCCGTAGTAGTCGTAGTAGCTGGTCCGCCGCAGGCGCATCGACCCCGTGTCGTTGAGCGCGACGGCAACTTGCTCGGCACCGCCGAATCGAGCCAGCTCGCCGGCCCGCTGCGCGGCGGCAGTCGCGGTACGGCCGACCCGGGCGACGAGCACGACGACCTTCGCCACGGGGACGAACTCGAGCGCCTCCGTGGTGACGACGAGTGGAGGGGTGTCGATCACGAGCACATCCACACGGTCGGCGAGCGCGGTCACCAGCCGAACCGTCGCCCGGGTGAGATCGCCCGGTGTCCCGCCAAGCGGGGAGAGATCCAGCAACTGCACACCCGGCAGCTTCGTCGGAGCGAGGAACTCCGACGGGTCGCGCCGGTCGATCCCGTCGCGGGCCACCGGCAACGGCGAGCGGTCGTCGACGAGGATCTTCGTGGCAAGTGGCCGACGGAAGTCGGCGTTGACGACGACGACGCTGCGTCCCGTCTCGGCGAAGGCGGCCGCCAGGTTCACGGCAATGGTCGTCTTGCCGTCAGTGGGACTCGACGAGGTGATGAGGATCGCGCCGACGCGATCATCGTCGGCCAGTGGTTGACCGCCGGCGGCCATGAACGTGAGCGACGTGCGCAGCGAGCGGTACGCCTCCGCCGCGGCGTTGTGCTCTTCGGGGCCCACGACCAGGCGAGCCGCCCGCTGCTTGCGGGTCAGCGTCGGCAGCTCGGCGACGACCGAGGCGCCGAACGCCTCTTCGGCCTTGCGGCGATCGCGGATCTTGGCGTCGAGTCGCTCAACCAGGAGCGCGACACCCGCACCAAGAACGGCGCCGATCGCGGCGCCGATGGGGACGCGCGTCGACCGCGTGCGCGGCGGTGTGAACCCACCGGTCTGCACCGGTACTGGCTGGGCCCGCTCGAGCGTCGTGAGGTTGAGTTCCCCGGCGCCCTCGGCGACGAGCGAGCGGTATGACTCGTAGGCCGTCGAGTACTCGCGCACAGCGGCGTCTCGGCGGGCCCGGGTGATCGAATCGGCCTCGGCGGCCGGAGCACCTGGCGGGAGGTCGGCGTTCAGCTCGGCCAGCTGATCGGCGATCTGCTGGTCGAGGTCGCGGATCTCCGCCTCGAGCAGCTGGACGTCCTCCAGGACGCTGGTCTGCCGGGCCTGCTGCAGCTCCTCCTGCCTGAGTGTGAGGTAGCGGACGGTCTCGTCGGCGAACGCGTCGGCGATGCGCACCGCTTCCTCCGGCGTCCTCCTGCTCGGTCGTGAAGCGCAGCGTGCCGGTCTCGGCGTCTTCCTCGACGGTGAGCTGGGCCGCCAGCGACGCCGGCGCGCCGTCGTAGCCGAGCTCTTCGGCGACGAGCCGGGGGACCTCACCGGTCGTGGCGAACACGGGGACCTGGGCGAACGTGACCGTGCCGACCAACGTCTGGGCACCGAACTGCTGCTGCCCCTCTGTCACCAGGAGCGTGTGCGTGGCCGTGTACGCTGCTCTCGACCGGTTCGGGCTCCGCCTCGGTACCGACGAAGGCGAACGCCGCGCCGATGAACGCGCCGATGGCGATGATCGGCCACCGGCGGATCAGCGCTCGGACGTACTCGATTGGCTCCACCCACGCCTCCGTCTGTCGGACGAGCAGGTTACTGGGTCACGTTCCCGCCGGTCCGAGCACGACCAGCACGGCGACACCGTCGCCGAACTCAGCCCAGTTCGGGTCGCCGGTGCTGGCCAGGACGACGTTCTCCGGACGGGCCTTGACGACGTCGTTGACGGTCGCCGCCTCGAGCTCACGGCCGGGGGCGAAGAGAACACGTGGTTGCGGCGACGGTCGCCTGAGTGTCGGCAGGACCCGCCGGGGCGAAGCCGGCACCGCGCAGCACCTCCGACATGCTCGTGGCGGCGCCGGCCGGCTGCACCACCGTTGAGCACGCGTACGGCGATCCCGCCGCGCTGCTCCGGCGGGATCAGCGTGATCGGCGGGACTCGGGGGCGACGTCGGTTCGGTCGGCGAGGGCTGCTGTCTCGGCGTGGTGGTCGACGCCACGTCGCTGGTGGTTCGCGCCGGCTCTGACACGGTCGAGCCGGCGGCCGGAACCGTCGAGGTCGTGCTGGTGATCGTGGTCGGGCTGGAGTCGAACACGAACGGCGACGTGTCCGTCGTGATGACCTCAGGCGCGCCATCATCGGTGAGGGCGATGCCGACGAGAGCGGCCACGCCGATGAGCGCGGCGCCTCCGACGACCTCACCCGTGCGCATCCACGGGGAGTGTAGGAGTCGGCTGCTCCGGATAGGTGGCTCACTACGGTGGCAGCGATGCTTGCTCGTCGCGCGCATTGGTGCGCTGAGTCGCCCTGTGGATGCTGCGGCGCACGCGCGGCGAGCGTCGTCGGTCGTGGTGCTCCTCTACCACCGGGTGGGAGGAAGATCGCAGTCGCCGATCGACGTGCCGCTGGCGACGTTCGTCCGCCAGCTCGACCAGCTCGCAGAGGCCGAGCGCGTCGTCGACCTCGACACCGGGGCGGTGCTCCTGACTGCACGCTCCGGACGCACCCACACTGCGCCGAAGGTCGTGCTGTCCTTCGACGATGGCACTGCCGACTGGCCAGACGTCGTGCTGCCTGCCCTCGTCGAGCGGGGTCTGCCGGCGACGTTCTACGTCTCCACCAGCTTCGTCGACGGCGGATCGCCGTTTCCCGACGGCGGCCGGCCGGTCAGCTGGGCCGGCCTGGCGGACATGGCGGCGAGCGGGTTCGCCTCGATCGGTTCCCACACGCACACGCACCGGGTGCTCGCCGGTGCGTCGGCGACCGACGCCGCCGACGAGATCGCCCGCTCCGTGGGGTTGCTCGAGGAGCGCCTGGGTCGACCATGCCAGCACTTCGCCTACCCGAAGGCCATCGCGCCGTCTCCCGCCGCCGAAGTCGTCGTGCGCCGGCACTTCATGACGGCCGCACTGGCCGGCAACATCCTCAACGTTGCCGGGGCGACGGACCTCCACCGGCTCGGGCGCCACGCCCTGACGGTCGCCGACGACGATGCGTCGTTCCGCCGCAAGACGGCCGGAGGGATGCGCCTCGAGGGGTGGCTACGCGCTCACCGTGACGCGACGGTGGCACGCACCAGGGCGGCGATCGCGTCGACCTGATCGTCGGTCAGCACTGAGCCGCTGGGGAGGCAGAGGCCGCGCCGGAACAGTTCCTCGCCCACGCCGTTCGTGAGCGCTGGCCGGTCGCGGAACACCGGCTGCAGGTGCATCGGCTTCCACAGCGGCCGGCTCTCGATGTCGTCCGCCGCCAGCCGGGCGATGACGGCATCGCGTCGCGTCGGGTCATCGACCACGATGCACGTCAGCCATCCGTTCCAGCGGCCCCACGGCGCGATCGGCATGAACTCGAGTCCCGGTACATCGGCGAGGTGTGCCTGGTACCGATCGTGGATGGCCAGCCGCCGGTCGATCATGTCCGGCAGGCGAGCGATCTGGGCCCGGCCGATCGCCGCCAGCAGGTTGCTCAGGCGGTAGTTGAACCCCACCTCCAGATGCTCGAAGTGGGCAGCCGGCTCCCTGGCCTGGGTCGCCAGGTGGCGGACACGGTCGGCCACGGCGTCGTCCGGCGTCACGACCATCCCTCCACCGCTCGTCGTCGCGACCTTGTTGCCGTTGAACGAGAACACCCCGATGTCGCCGAGCGTCCCGGCCGCACGCTGTCGGTGAGTAGCGCCGAGCGCCTCAGCGGCGTCCTCCACCAGCGCGACACCATGCTCTGCACACAGCGTGGTGATCGCTTGATAGTCGGCGCACTGGCCGTACAGGTCGACCACGACAGCAGCCGCCGGCAGCTGTCCGCGCCCGCCGAAGCTCGTCAGCGCGTCGGCGAGCAGCGCCGGGTCCATGTTCCAACTCGAACGCTCGCTGTCCACGAACACCGGGTTGGCGCCGCAGTGGACGACGGCGTTGGCGCTGGCGGCGAACGTGAGGCTGGACACGAGTACGTCGTCGCCTGGCCGCACGCCGCTCACGAGGAGTGCGAGGTGCAGGGCGGCCGTGCCACTGGACAAAGCAACGGCACCTGGCCAGCCCGTGAGGGCGGCGACGTCACGCTCGAAGGCTGCAAGCTCCGGTCCGGCAGGTGCCGCCCATCCGCTGTCGAGCGCGCGCAGGAGGTACTCGCGCTCGAGCGGTCCGACATCCGGGGGGCTCAGATGGATGCGCGGCATCAGAGCAGGTCGACCTGCTCGCCCCTCATGCGGTTGCGGGCGTCGAAGACGTAGGCGGCGTGCCGGGTCACCAGCTCGTAGTCCACATCGTCGTGGTCCGTCAACAAGACGACCGCGTCACAACTGCCGACGAGCTCGGTGGACAGGGGCACGCGCGCCGCGATCAGGTCCAGCTCGTGCGGGCCGACGTGGTCGTCGTGGACGACGACGTCCGCTCCGAGCTCGACCAGGCCGCGCACGATGCCGGCGGCGGGAGTCTCGCGGGCGTCGTTGGTGTTCTTCTTGTAGGCCATGCCGAGCACGAGGATGCGGGCACCCTTGACGGCCTTGCGGCGATCGTTCAGCCCGAGCTGGACCCGCCGCACGACGTACCCCGGCATGCTCTGGTTGACGTCGTTGGCCGTGACGACGAACCGGGATGTCACCCCGAGCTGTCGCTCGATCCGCCACGACAGGTATGACGGGTCGATCGGGAGGCAATGGCCGCCCACGCCGGGTCCGGGGCGGAACGCCGCATAGCCGAACGGTTTGGTGGCGGTGGCGTCGATCGCCTCCCAGATGTCGATGCCGAGCGCTCTGGCATGGACGGCGAGCTCGTTGACCAGGGCGATGTTCACGTGGCGGAACGTGTTCTCGAGCAGCTTGGTCAGCTCGGCCACCCTGGTCGTGCTGACCGGGACGGTCCGCTCGACCAGGCGTCCGTAGAACGCTTCGACCGCCGCCAGGCACCCCGGCGTCAGGCCGGCGACGACCTTCGGGATGCGAACCAGTGTCCATTCGGTGTTGCCCGGGTCGATGCGCTCAGGCGAGTAGCCGACGTGGAAGTCGACCCCTGCCTTCAAGCCCGACGCCGCCTCCAGCGCTGGTGCGAGCAATTCGTCAGTGGTGCCGGGATACGTCGTGGACTCCAACACGACGAGGCACCCGGGCCGCAGAAGCGTGCCGACGCATTCCGCCGCGCTCCTGATCGAGGTCAGATCGGGCACACCCTCGGTGAGCGGCGTCGGGACGGTGATGACGGCGACGTCGAACTCGCCGAGGCCGGCAGCGTCTGCAACCGGACGATAACGACCCGAGGCCAGGGCTCGTCCCACCTCGGCGTCGGCGACGTCGCTCACATGCGACCGGCCGCCGCGTAGCTGCTCGACCTTCCCCGCGTCGATGTCGTAGGCGGTGACGATGGCGCCGACCTCAACCGCTCGCAGCGCCAGCAGCAACCCGACGTACCCCTGGCCGACGACGAGCACTCGGACGGGATCGGTCGCGGCTCCGGCGACAGACGCGGCCATCGGGTCACGCTATTCGGTGAGCGCAGGCCGCGGGCAGCGCGAGGTCAGTCTGGGACGGTGCCGGCGATCCATGTGAAGGGCTGGGTGGCACCCGAGGGCGTCACGTGCGTCTCGTCGCGCCACGCGCAGACTGCTGCGGAGGGAAGCGCGGCGAGGACCTCGTCGCCGAGGGCTGTGCGGTCGTAGCGGCGGACGGGGAGGCCGGAGCACCGGTTGGGGCCGCCAGGTGCGAACGTCGCGATGACGAAGGAGCCGCCGGATTGCAGGGCTCGCTCCAGGTTGGCGAGATACATCGCTCGATCGGCCGGGGCCGTGAGGAAGTGGAACACGGCCCGGTCGTGCCAGAGACCCCACCGTCGCTGAGGTCGCCAGGTGAGGACGTCGGCGTGCAGCCACGTCACGACGCCGGGAGCGTCGAGGCGCCGGCGGGAGAGGCGGAGCGCGTGGGCGGAGACGTCGAGCACGGTGACGTCCTGGAAGCCGCGGGCGACGAGCTCGTCGACGAGCCGGGCGTTGCCGCCGCCGACGTCGAGCACCGGCGTGGACGGCTCGATGCGGAGGGAATCGATCAGGTCGAGCGAGGTGGCCGGGCGGGCTTGGAACCACGAGACCTGCAGGTCGCCGATGCGTTCGTAGCGGTCGTCCCAGTACCGGGCCGGGTCGTCAGGCGAGATCGCCGGAGTCATCTCGCCGTGGCCGTCGGCACGCCGTCGCCGTACCACTCCAGCATCCCGTCGGCGGCGAGCCGAGCGTCGTAGCCATGCTCGGTGAGCATGCGGACGGCGCGATGGGAGAGCACGCAGTAGCGGCCACGGCAGTAGGCGACGATCTCCACGTCGGCAGGGATCTCCGAGATCCGTGCAGCCAGCTCGTCGAGCGGGATGGAGATGGCGCCGGGCAGGTGGCCGGCGGCGTACTCGTCGCCGGGGCGGACGTCGAGCACGACGACGTCACCGGCGTCAGATGCGGCGAGCAGCTCGGCGCGGTCCATCATCCGGATGTCGTCAGTGGGCAGCGCGGCGTCGAGCTCGGCGCGGACATCGGGCCGGTGCGCCTCGGCCACCGCGCAGAGCTGCGCGACGAGCGCCGCCACGTCGGGCCCGGACAACCGGTACAGGATCCGGCGGCCGTC
The DNA here is from genome assembly GCA_963844915.1 of uncultured Acidimicrobiia bacterium. Lineage (GTDB taxonomy): Bacteria > Actinomycetota > Acidimicrobiia > Acidimicrobiales > Ilumatobacteraceae > JALZMG01. The sequence continues at coordinate 121,024 of CAWJQF010000002.1, forward strand.
GCGCCGTGAGCTGACGAGCCCGGCGGTGCGCAGTCCCTGCAAGTGCGCCGACGCCGTCGTCACGTTCAACCCGGCGACGCCGGCCAGCTCGACGACCGGTCGCTCCCCTTGGGCGAGCAGCTCGAGCATCTTCAGGCGGGTCCCGCTGCTCAGCGCTTGCCCGACTCGGGCCACGGCGTTGTACAGATCGGCCGTTGACATCTCCGCATCTTCTCATGTTCCATCGATCAATGGATCGATTTGTCGCGGGTGTTCCCGACGTCGAGGTCGAGGACGGCTGGCCGGACGTCGTGATGTACGGGTTCGCGTTCCTGGCCCGGCGCCGATGACACACTCATCCACGCCGTGCCGATGACCGACTGGACGAGCGAGCGATGACCACGACTGCGCCGGCTGCGATCAGCGGCCCCGCACGGGCCGAGCTGCAACGGCGCACGCTGCGGGCGCTGGCGTCTGGTCAGGTCGTCGGTGCCGCCGCGTTGGCGTCGGCGGTCACCGTCGGCGCGTTCGTCATCCAGGACCTGCTCGGTCAGGACACACCGTGGGCCGGCACCGCCACGGCGATGGTCACGATGGGCACGGCGCTGATGGCGCAGCTCCTGTCGCAGCGGATGCAGCGTCGCGGTCGACGACCGGGGTTGGTGCTCGGCTACAGCCTCGCGGCGGTCGGCGGGCTCGTCGCCGTGATCGGGATCGAGACCTCGTCGTTGGCGATCTTCCTGGTCGGCTTGTTCGTGTTCGGGAACGGCCAGGCCGCGAACCTCCTGGCCCGCTACGCCGCGACCGACCTTGCCCAGCCCGACGAGCGCAGCCGGGCGATGAGTCGCATCGTGTTCGCCTCGACGTTCGGCGCCGTCGCGGGACCGTTGATGATCGGACCGACCGAACACGCCGGGGAGGCGTGGTTCGGGCTCGACCGGTACAGCGGCCCGTGGCTGTTCGGCGCCGCCTCCTTCGTCGTCGCGGCGTCGATCACAGCGGTCCGGTTGCGTCCCGACCCGCTCGTGGCGTCCGGCGGGGTGTTGGCTGGTGGAGCAACACGTCCACCGCTCGAGTTGCCCACGACGGCGCGTGTCGTTGCCGCTCATGCAGGCGCACGGTTGGCGGTCATGGCGATGGTGATCTCGCAGGTGACGATGGTCGCCGTCATGGCGATGACGCCGGTCCACCTCAAGCTGCACGGTCACGAGGACGTCAGCCCGTACGTGGTGTCGCTCCACATCGCCGGCATGTACGCGTTCAGCCCCCTCGTCGGGCGGTTCAGCGACCGCCGCGGCCGGACCACCGCCATCGCCGTCGGTGCCGTGTTGCTCGTCGCCGCGACGTCGCTGTCGGCGCTGTCGGGGGACGTCGAGCAGCTGCTGTTCCCGTCGCTGTGGCTGCTCGGCATCGGCTGGAACTTCGGCCTCATCGGTGGTTCCAGCCTCCTCATCGAGAGCGTGCCCGCCGCCCACCGCGTCGCCGTGCAGGGGACCGCCGACCTCGCGATGAGCTTCTGTGGCGGCCTTGCGGGGTTCGCCTCCGGGTTCATCCGACGCGCAGTCGGCTTCCACATCCTCGCCACGCTGGCGACCCTCGCCGCCGGGCTGCTGCTCGTCGCCGCGACCAGGGCCCGCCTGCGCTCCCGCCAGACGACCGGACTCGTCCCGCAGGGCGCCACATCGGACTGACCCACCAGGCTCCGCGACCGCACCGTCAGGAGAACACACATGACTGCGACGATCGGACTTGTCCTCGACTGCGCAGACCCGCACCACCTCGCCGAGTTCTGGAGCTCAGCGCTCGGCTACCGCAACGCCGGCGCCGCGGGCAGCTACGTCGTGCGACGTGGGTCCTCTTGGCCGACTCCGAGGGCAACGAGTTCTGCGTCTGCGACGGCGGCGGGTCGACGTGATGCAGGCGTTGACCTCGAGATCCGCAAGTCGCAATTGCTGGTTCGTGGCGACTTACGGGTTCGCCGCCGACGTCTGGAACGTGCGTCAGCGGGATCTGGCAGGCATCACCGTCAGGCCACTGATGCGAGCGCTACGGTCGATCGCAGCCGCAGGGCGCTGGCGACCACTTGGACGTTCGGCCGGCCAGTCGAGGAGGGACGCATGACCACGACCGCAGTTCGTCGCCCGTTCGGCGTGAGCCTCCTGTCGATACTGCTCATCGTCGTCGGGTTCTTCGACGTGGTCGCCGGGATCGTGCTGCTGGCCACGCGCAACGACGCCGACGTCCGCAATGCCTTGCGTGACGTGTCGCAAGGGAGCATCACGACGTTGGCCATCGTGACGATCGGCATCGGCGTGGTCGTCCTTTGCAGCGCGTTCGGATTGCGGCGCGGTGCGAACTGGGCTCGGGCGCTGGTTGCCGGTGTGGCCATCGCCCGGTTGATCATCCTGTTCTGGTCGGTGGTCGCCTATCACAGCTATCACTGGTACCAGGCACTGCTGCCCTCGGCGATCTACATCCTCGTGGCCGGCTACCTCTTCTTCGACGAGGACGCCAAGCGGTACTTCGAGCGCAGCTACGTCAGCTGACGATTCGAAGAGACGGGGGCTCCCTGCGTCACCTCCCGACCGTCCCGCACCAGGCCGACCCGTGCCACGCCTCCTCGCCGACGAGGCCCTCGTGCTCGCCCGCCGCCTGGCCGCCACCGCCACCGCCGATGCGCCGGACTTGCGCGATGAGCGATGAGTGGCGTAGTGGCGCACATCGCTCATCGCGGTGACGACGCGGACGGCGCGATGAGCAATGTGCGTCGTATGACCACTCATCGCTCATCGCCACGTGGGGGCACGGGCCGGTCCTCGACCGTGGCGCCGGTGTGGTCGACCGTCGTGACGATGGCGCGGCCGTCCTCAGGCGGTCGCCCACGGGTTGCGGGAGCCCGGCCGTCGATCAGGTGCAGCGCAGCCCGGCCCGGATGGTCGTGGCGGATTCAATGAGCGGCGTCGCCTGCGCCGGCGTCAGCCGTCCCGTCTGCGCCAGCAGCCCGACGGTCGTGATGAAGCTCCGCAGCACGCCACACGCCTGTGCCGGCCGCCCGCGCTCGACGGCCCGAATGGCAGCCTCGACCATCGACGAGAGGGCGCGACCTGCCCTGCCGGTGGCCTGGACTTCGAAGGCCAGCTGCTTCAGTTGCTCGAGTGGGCTCGGCAGCGGGGTGACGATGACGACGCCGTCCTCCTCGCGCACGCCGGTCTCGAAGACCGTCCCGGGTGGCCCGAAGCCGCTGCCCCCGCCACCGCCGAAGCTGGCCGACACCCTCGCCGTTCGCACCGCCGGCCCCGCCGTAGTAACCGCCGCCGCCGCCACCACCGCCGAGGAAGAAGCCGGGGTGGCCATCGCCGCCCGCGGTGCCCCGCCCGAGGATGCCACTGCCTCGCGAGCCGTCCTGGTTGCCGCCCTCGCCGCCACCGCAGAGCCCGTCGGCGCCTGACAATCCACCGCCCCCGCCGCCGCCATGATGGCCACACGGGCTCTCGGCCGTGGACGCACCGCCGCCGCCGCCGGCGACGAGCACACGGTCGGCCAGTTCGGTGCCCCCGATGCGCACGTCCGAGGCGCCACCACCGGCCGCACCGTCGCAGACGGAGTTGCCGCCGTCACCGCCACCGTTGAAGCCTCCGACCGGCGGACTGTCCTGGCAGACGTCCACGTCCGCGCCGGCGCCACCGACGACGATGGTGATCGTGTCGCCGGGCGTCACCAACAACGTTGCCGTAGCTCGGCCGCCCGCGCCGCCTGGTCCGATGTTGAAGTTGAGGTCACCGCCGCTTGCCCCGTAGACGTCGAACATCGCCTGGGTGACACCAGGGGGGACGGTCCAGGTCTGCGCCCTTGCCGTGTATTCGAACGTGAAGGGTGGGGGCGGTACTTGCGCCTGCACCTGTGGCGCCGGCACCACCACGGCCGCCATCGCCACCGCGACGGCCGGCACGATCAGGGTGGCGCCACGCAACCGCGACCGTTGCTGACTGGACGACGGGGTGCGGAACATGCGGGGGCCTCCTGATGACACGAGACTGCCACCGTAGGTCAGCCGGCGAGGACGTACCCGCACACGACAGCCCCGCTGCAGGAGGCCGTGCGAACCTGGGCCGGTGGTCCCCGTCGAGCCTCCGGTGCTGCTCGGCTTCGGCGGGGTCGCGGCGGTTGGCCCATCGGGTCCGGTCGAGCTCGGCGGGCCGAAGCAGCGGGCAGTGCTGGCGCTGCTCATGCTCGAGCCTGGCTCGGTGGTTCCCCTTGATCGCCTGATCGACCGCATCTGGGCTGGCGCGCCGCCGCCGAGGGCCGAGGTGTCGGTGCGCGGCTACGTCTCCAACCTGCGCAAGGCCCTCGTCGCCGCCGGCTTGGGCCCCGACGGCGATCACGTTCCACGATCGCGGCTACGTCCTGCACGTCGACCCGCGGGCGGTGGACCTCCACCTGTTCGACCGTCTCGTCGACGACGCCCTGCAGCTCGTGGGCAGACACGATCTCGTCGAGGCGCGCGGCCTGCTCCTGCGCGCGCTCGGCTTGTACGTCGGACCTCCACTCGGAGCGATCGCAGACGAGCTCGGCCTCGCCGACGTCACGACCCGATACGAGGAGCGGCGGGGTGCAGGCGGTCGAGGCGCTGACCGACATCCGCCTCGCGCTCGGTGAACATGTCCAGCTGCCGGCCGCACTGGCTTCGGAGATCGCCCGCCAGCCGTACCGGGAGCGGCTGCGGGCGCAGCTGGCCCTGGCGCTCTACCGCTCCGGTCGGCCGGTGGAGGCGCTGCGGTCGATCAACGACGCCCGCCGCCTGCTGCGCGAGGACATCGGAGTCGAGCCCGGTCCCGAGCTGCGCCGGCTCGAGGCGGCCATCCTCGCCCACGACGAGGCGACGTTGGCCTGGGTGCCGCCGTCGGCGCATGCCGACACCCCACACGTCGCTCGCCTGGCCGCCGTGGTGGACGAGGGCGATCGGTTCGGGCGTGTCGACGAAGCGGCCGAGGCTCGGGCGCTGCTCGATCGCTTGCCGACGCGCGGCGGGGTCCTGGTCGTGAGTGGTGAAGCCGGCATCGGCAAATCCACGCTGCTGCGCGGGCTCCGTGCCGAAGCGGTCAGTCGAGGGATCGCGGTTGGTTGGGACCGATGCGCCGAGTCGGCCGTCGGTGCTCCCTATCGCTCGTGGCGGTCGGCGGTCAAGGCCTTGCTCCCCGACGGGTCGATCCACACCGACGTCCTGGGCGCCGACGAGGAGGCGGCCGGCGCACTGCTGGCGACGCAGCTCGGCGAGCTCGACCGCCTCCGCGCCCGCAGCGAGCCAGGTGTGCTCGTGATCGACGACCTGCAGTGGGCCGACGACGCCACGTTGTCGCTGCTCGGGTTCCTCGGTCTCGAGCTGGAGAGCTTGCGGATCCTTCTCGCCGTGGGCGTGCGGCGCACCGGATCCGGCGCCGTGCCCGCACCCGTTCGTGACTGCCTGGCCCAGTTGGCGCGCTCGGACGGCGCAGTGCACCTGGCGTTGACGGGCCTGCAGCCCGGCGACATCGCGGCGTGGATCGCGGCGCGCACAGGAGACACCGCCGATCCCGCAGTCGTCTCCTACGTCGCAGACGTCAGTGGCGGGAACCCGTTCTACGTGCGAGAGCTGCTCGCGCTGCTCCACTCCGAGGGACGACTACGCAGTGATTTCAACGGGTCCCGAACGTCGGTCCCTCGCGCCGTGCAGGACGTCGTTCGGCGGCGGGTGTCCCTGCTCCCGCCGGAGACGCAGGCCGTGCTCACCATCGCCGCGGTGGTCGGTCGACGCTTCGACCTCGACGTGCTCGCCGGCGTGCTCGAGATCGGAGTCGCCGAGGCCCTCGACCGCCTCGAACCGGCGCTCGTCGACGGTCTCGTCGATGTCGACGACGGCACCGCCGGCCACTTCGCGTTCTCCCACGCCCTGGTTTCGAGCAGTCTCGTCGCCGAGCTGAACGCGGCACGACTCGCCGCCCTGCACGCCCGCATCACAGACGTGCTGGAGTCACTTCGGGCCGATGACCTCGAGCCGTGGGTCGCCGACCTCGCCTACCACGCCGCGGCCGGACAGCTCGCCGGCACGGCGCCGCAGGCGCTCACCTACGCCCTGCGCGCGGCGGCGGCCGCCGAGGACTCCCAGTCATCCGCCGAGGCAGCCGTCCAGCTTCGACGTGCGTTGGCCGCAGCGGACCTCCTCCCCGGCTTTCCCATCGGCGAGCGCCGGGAGCTGCTGCGGCGGCTCGGCACTGCACTGCGCGAGACGGGCGACACCGATGGGCGCAGCGTGCTGGTCGAGGCGGCGCGGGTCGCCGAGGCCCAGGGCGATCTCGATGCACTTGCCGAGATCCTGAGCAGCCTCGACGTCGACAGCCTCTGGGCTGGTTACGACTGGAACCTGCACGAGCCACGGGTCGTGGCGGCGCTCGAGCGCGCGCTGACCCAGCCCGACCTCACCGTCCGCAACCGCACGATGCTGACGATGGCACTCGCGGGCGAGCTGACGTACGTCGACAACGCCCGATCCAACCTCCTGTTCGCCGACGCCCGCGTCATGGCCGAGCCGCTGGGGGACGCCGTCCTGTCGGCACGCATCCTGCTCCACTGGTTCTGGTCGGTCTCGGGCCCGTCCGGGGTCGAGACGCGGGCGTCGATCGGCGACTCCCTCATCACCCTCGACCTTGACAAGGCGCTTCCCGCGCGCCTGCGGCCACTCGCTCACCTCGCCCGTGTGTCGTCGGCGCTGGAGCTCGGCGAGGGCGAACTGGCGCGCCGCTGCGTGCATGCCGCCCGCGTGCTGGCCCACCCGGTGCGTACGCCAACCGGCTGGGCCCACCTGCAGTTCGCAGAGGCCGGGCTGGCGCTCCTCGGTGGCGACCTCGAACGGGCTCGGGGCCATGCAGCAGCCCTGCGGTCCGCCCTCCACCTCGTGCGGCGCTACACCGCTGACACCAGCCCGGCCAGCATCCTCGCCGTCGTCGAGACCGAGTGCGGCGACACCGATGCGGCCCTCCGCTCGCTCGCTCCGCTCCTCGAATCTCCCTACGCCCAGCCGATCCGCTGGCTCGAGGCGTGGGTGCTCAGCGAGGGTGGGCGCCTCGACGACGCGCGGGTCGCACTGGCCGGCTTCGACGGCCCGCTGCCCGACGACTGGCTGAAGCTCACATTGACCACCGCAGCCCTCCACGCAGCGGCACGGGTCGGAGACGTCAACTTCATCCGCCGCCACCTGCCCGACCTCGAAGACGTCGCCGACCGGTTCGCCTTCGTCGGCGAGGGCGGGTTCACCCTCGGGCCGGTGGGCCTTGGCCGTCGCCGCGGCGCACCTCGCGCTCGGCGACCCAGCTGCCGCCCGTCCTCATGCGGAGCAGGCGTTGGCGAGCGCCGAGGCGATGGGTGCCGTGCTGTGGATCCCGAGGGCCCGCCGCCTGCTCGACTCGTTGCCGTCGACCTGAGCCAATCGAGCTCCAATCGCCTTCCAACCGCGACGTCGGAAGCTGCGTGTCCATGGACGACCAACCCGACCTCAGCTTCTACTTCGCCATCCACCAGGCCCAGCGAGATGCCCTCGACCGTTACCGCGACGCGGTCTCGACCCTCATCGAGAGCGAGCGAATCGATCGAGGGAAGGCGCTCGCTCGTTGGGCCAAGGGCTTCACGCTGGAGCTCGAAGAGCACCACTACGTGGAGGACGCCTTCTTCTTCCCGAGCCTGCGCTCGAAGGTGGCCTCGGCTGGAGCGACCATCGACGGCCTCGAGGCCGACCACCGTCATCTCGACGAGCTCCTCGCCAGGTGGCCCTCGATCGCCAAGGCGCTCGCCGACCCGAACGTGCCCTTCCCGCACGCCAAGGCCTCGGCGACCACGTTCGCCGAGGATCTGCACGACTTCATCGACGGTCACCTCACCGTCGAAGACCAGGACGTGCTGCCGCTGTTCTGGCGGCACTACTCGGCGCAGGACTACGACGTGGTCTTCCAGCAGGCGGTCAAGAAGGGCAAGAAGGCCGGCTTGTGGTTCGTCGCGCCGTTCACTGTCGACTGCTACGCCGAGGGCCCCGATCGCGACGCGTTCCTCGCTTCGGTGCCGGGCGTCTTGCGACTGCTGCACCGTCTCGTGCGCCCCGGTTACGACCGCCTCGTCGCCAAGGCGCTCGGTCCGGCTCCCGCTCGGCAGGCACCGGCGACCTCAGCGCTCCGTCAGACCGACAGCGGGGGTCCGAGGATCTCCGTGTCGTAGCGGGCAGCTGTCGCTGCCATCGCGCCGTCAGTCCTCGATCTCGAGCGGACGGTCGAACCCGACGATCTCCGACGGCGTTGCCTTGCTGGGAGGGGATGAAGTCGTCGTCGCCTCCGATGTACAACGACCAGAAGTCCACGTCGGTGCAACGTACCAACGCCGGTCATCGGGCCAGAACAGGTCAGGGTTGCGCCACTCGTTCGTCGGTGGCGGGTAGCGCAACTGCGTCACGGCGCTGACGGGACCGGTCAGCAGGTAGAACCGGCGATCTGGCAGCTCGAACGTGGGCATCTCGAGCACGGCGACGTGCGTCGTGGCGGTCGCGAAGCCGTGGCCTTCCCACACGGCGAACCATGCGCGATGCGGGCTTGAGGTATGTCGTTCGCCGATCGACGCGACGACCTCGTAGAGGTCACGGTACGCCGACCACCAGTCCTCGAGGCCGGGATCCGGCGGGCGCACGCGCAGAACCACCGGATATCCGTTCGGTACGAGCGCACCCACGGTCCATCCCGTCCCCCGGCACGCTCCATCGATCCACCCGGCTGGCTCTCCCGTGACGGCTGGCGTGACGTGGTCACCGAAGAGCACGTTGTGATGCTCGCGCCCGGAGCCCCTGACCGGCGGTCCGGTATCGCTTCGTTAGCGTTCGACCATGACGCTCGACTTCGAAGGTGTCTATGTCCCCGTCGTCACGCCGTTCGACGGCGAGGGGGAGGTCGATGCCGCCACCCTCACCACGGTGATCGAGCACGTCCTCGACGCCGGCGTGCAGGGGATCGTGTCGTGCGGGACGACGGGCGAGTACTACGCCTTGAGCGAGGCCGAGCGGATCGACGTGATGCGGCACACGTGCGAGGTCGCCGCAGGGCGTGCCCAGCTGGTCGCCGGATGCAACGCGGGATCCACGCGGATGGCGATCGAGCTCGCCCGCACCGCCGTCGAGATCGGCTACGACGCGCTGATGCTTGCCGCTCCGCCGACCTCGCTGCCGGGCGCCCATGAGCTGGCGGCCCACTTCACGGTGATCGCCGAAGCCTCGGGGCTACCGACGATCCTCTACAACTATCCCGCTCGATCCGGTGTCGAGATCGGCTTCGATTGCCTCGACCTGGTCGCCGACCACCCGCTGATCGTTGGCATCAAGGAATCGAGCGGCGACTTCTCCCGCTTCCTCGCCATGCGCGACCGGTACACCGGCCGCATCACGATCATGTGCGGTTCGGACGACCAGGCCGCGGACTACTTCTTCTGGGGCGTGCGCGCGTGGCTGGCAGGTACGGCGAACGTGCTGCCCCGCCAGCACGTCGAGATCCTCACCGCTGCGAACAGCGGCGATCTCGCCGGCGCCCGCAAGCAGTTCGAGCAGATCCTGCCGTGGGTGCAGCACATGGAGGCCGGCTCGTACAACCAGAAGGCCAAGCTCGGTCTGCGCCACCTGGGGCTCGACTGCGGCGAGGTCCGCCAACCGCTGCTGCCGCTGAGCGACGCCGACGCAGCGACGCTCGTCGAGATCCTCGACAGCGTCCTGCGCTGATGCACCTCGCCCGCAGCTATGCCGCGGTGGAGGTGCATGCCGAGGGTGAGCAGGGGACGTGCTACCTGGGTTCGGTGTTCGAGGTCCCCGGGCTCACGGCACGGGAGAAGCTGCACTACCTCAACGCCGTCGACGACTCGCTGCGCCGAGTGCTGACGCTCGAGCCCCGCGGCCGACCGCAGGCGAGTGCCAACCTGGTCTTCCCGTCGACCGACCCCGATGCCGATGCGGGCTTCGTCATCCTCCAGGCCGATCGGGCCCACGCGATGAGCGGGTCGAACACGATCTGCGTCGTCACCGCGCTGCTCGAGACCGGCACGATCCCGATGACCGAGCCAACGACGGTCGTCACGCTGGAGACGGCGGCGGGGCTGGTGCGGACCGAGGCCGAGTGCCGTGGCGGCCGGTGCGAGCGGGTCACGTTCGCCGGGGTGCCGTCGTTCGTCGACGCCCTTGACGTTTCGATCGAGGTGCCGGGCGTCGGCCCGATCTCCGTCGACGTGGCGTACGGCGGCTGCTTCTACGTGCTCGTCGACTGCGCTGCGCTCGACGTGCGGCTCACCCGCGACCACGCCAGAGAGGTGGTGGAACGGGCCGAGTTGGTGATGGCGGCAGCACAGCAGCAGATCGCCGTGCGGCATCCGGAGATCCCCGAGATCGACTTCCTCTCCTACGTCATGGTGACCGGTGACGACGACCCCGCCGGCGGCCGACTGCGCGGGGCGACCGTGCTCAGCGGCCGCGTCGATCGCTCGCCGTGTGGGACCGGAACCTCGGCGCGCCTGGCCTGCATGGCGGCTCGCGGCCAGGCATCGGTCGGTTCGACGTTCGTCGCCAACTCGCTCATCGACAGCGAGTTCCGCGTCTCGATCAGCGACGCGACGACCGTCGGTGACCGGCCGGCGGTCGTGCCGCGCATCTCCGGACGTGGCTGGATCTTCGGCACGAGGACGGCGGCGGTCGATCCGACCGATCCGTACCCGACGGGTTTCGTGCTGAGCGACCTGTGGCCCCGTGAGCCCGCGAACTGACGAGGGCGGATCAGCGGTCCGGGTCGAACGCCGCCAGATCGATCGACGGCCGGCCATCGACGATCAAGTCGGCCACGGCGCGTGCGGTCGAGGGAGCCAGCGTCAGCCCGTACATGCCGTGCCCGCCGGCGATCACGACGTTCCGGTAGCGGCGCGTCCGTCCGATCAGCGGAAGACCATCGGCGCTCATCGGGCGCGAGCCGGCCCACGCCTCCCGTCGCGACTCCCAGTCGAGGTCGAGGAACGGCCGCATCGACCGCAGGACGGCGTCGACACGCCGGGCGTCGAACGCCGGCGCATCGCCGGCGAACTCGACCGTGCCGCCGAGTCGGATGCGGTCGGCGAACGGCGTGGCGACGGCGTGTGCCTCCTCCATGATGACCGGGTGACCGAGCCGCTCGCTCGTCGCGAGCGCGACGTTGTAGCCCTGACCGGCGATCACCTCGACGCGCAGCGCGAGCATCCGCCCCAGCGAGCGGATGCCGGCGCCGGCAGCGAGGACCAGCTCGTCGGCGGCGAGTAGCCCGCCAGCCGTGCGGACCGCGCGCACGCGATCGCCGATCACGTCGAACCCGGTGACCTGCCGATGTTCGAGCAGCGTGATGCCGCGCGTCCGGAGGGCGACGATGAGGCTGTCGACGTACCGCCCGGGGTCGATGGCACGGTTGCCGGGCAGCACGAAGCCCGCTCGCACATGGTCCGTGAGTGCCGGCACCACGGCGCGAACGCCCGCGCCGTCGAGCAGCTCACCGGGACCGGGAACGCCGAGCGGACCCATGCGTTGCAGGTCGGCGTGGAAGCGTTCGGCGAGCGGCACGTCGTGGAACGGGACGACGATGTCCTTGGTGCGCGAGACATCCACACCGAGCGCGGCGAGCTCGGTCACGCGGTCGTCGAGATCCCGGCCCAACGCGGCGAGCGCGGTCTGACCGGCGTCGAAGCGCCGTCGATTGGCGGCGCCGAAGAACCCGATGCTCCAGCGCAGCATCGACGGGACGGCGCGTGGGTGGATGCGCAGCGGGCCGTCCCGCGTGACGAGCGCCTTCGCGGCGGTGCGCAGCATCCCCGGCCCGGGGAGCGGTGAGAGCAGCGTCGGGCAGAGGAAGCCGGCGTTGCCCCGCGCCGCCCCCGACCCGAGCTCGGCCCGGTCGACGAGCGTCACGGAAGCGCCGCGCTCGTGCAAGGCGAGCGCGCTGGTCAGTCCGATCAGGCCGCCGCCGACGATGACGACGGACCTCGGTGACACGCGGCGACGGTACCGCTAGCCGGAGCGGGCACTGCCCTCGACACGCCATCCTGGAAGCCGTGAGCCGTCCGGATGTCGACGCCGACGGCGCCCTGCGCGCCGATGTGCGACGGGTCACGACTCTGCTCGGAGCGTGCCTCGCCCGGCAGGAGGGTGAGCAGTTGCTCGAACTGGTCGAGCGGGTGCGCCAGCTGGGGCGCACCGATCCCGCGGCGGCGATCGAGTTGCTGCGCGCCGTCGACGAGCACGACGCGACCCGACTCGTGCGTGCCTTCGTCGCCTACTTCCATCTCGCCAACGTCGTCGAGCAGGTCCACCGTGGCCGCGAGCTACGCCGGCGCCGCGCCATCGATGGCGGCTGGCTCGCCCGTGCTGCCCAGGCGATCGCCGACGGCGCCGTGTCGACCAGCGAGCTGGCGGCCGTCGCCGACCGACTCGAGGTGCGCCCCGTGCTCACCGCGCACCCCACCGAAGCGGCCCGCCGGTCCACGCTCACCAAGCTGCGCACGGTCGCCGAGCTGCTCGACGCCGAGGAGGCCGAGGCGGCCCTCATCGCGAGCGACGTCCTCACGGCCCGCACCGACCGCCGCATCGCTGAGGTCATCGACCTGCTGTGGTTGACCGACGAGCTGCGCCCTGAGCGACCCGACCCGATCGACGAGGCCCGCAATGCGATGTTCCACCTCCAGGATGCGGCCAACGGCGCGCTTCCGGCCGTCCTCGAGGATCTCGCCGCCGTGCTCCGCACCTTCGGGGTCGAGCTGCCCGAGCGCGCCGCGCCACTGCGGTTCGGCACGTGGACGGGAGGTGACCGTGACGGCAACCCGAACGTCACGCCGACGGTCACGATGCAGGCGCTCACCTTGCAGCACGACATGGCGATCGGCATGCTCGATCGCTGGCTCGAGGCGCTCGTCGAGGAGCTCAGCGTCTCGGCGCGCATCGGCGGCGCCTCCGTGGAACTGTTGTCGTCGCTGGCAGCCGACCTCGCACGGCTGCCCGAGGTCGACCCGCGCTACCGGAGGATCAACGCCGAGGAGCCGTACCGGCTGAAGATCTCGTGCATCCGCGCCAAGCTGGCCCGCACTCGAGTCCGCCTGGCCGAGGGGACCGTGCACGAGCCAGGCATCGACTACCTCGGTTCGGCCGCCTTGCTCGACGATCTCGAATTGCTGCGCCGTTCGCTCGCTGAGCACCGTGGGTCACTGGTCGCCGAGGGGAGGCTGGCCGATCTGGTTCGCACCGTGGCTGCGATCGGGCTGCACCTGGCGACGATGGACGTCCGCCAGCACGCCGCCGCCCACCACGATGCCGTCGGTCAGCTCGTCGACCGCACCGGTGAGTTGGATCGCGCCTACGCCGACCTCGACCGGTCCCAGCGCACGGCCTGGCTGCGCCGCGAGCTCGACGGGCGCCGTCCACTTGCCGGCGCCTTCGCCCCACTGACGGGCCAGGCGGCCGAGGTGTTCGAAGTGTTCGGCACCATCCGCGCCGCCCTCGATCGGTTCGGCCCCGAGGTCATCGAGTCCTACATCGTGTCGATGACCGCCGGCGTCGACGACGTCCTGGCGGCCGTGCTGCTCGCGCGTGAGGCCGGCCTCGTCGATGTCCACGGCGGTGTCGCCCGTCTCGGCTTCGTGCCGCTGTTGGAGCAGGTCAACGAACTGCGCATGGCCGGCGAGCTCCTCGACGAGCTGCTCTCGGTGGAGTCGTACCGGGCGGTGGTGCGCGCCCGCGGCGGCGTGCAGGAGGTGATGCTCGGCTACTCCGACTCGAACAAGGAGGCCGGCATCACGACCAGCCAATGGCAGATCCACCGGGCGCAGCGGGCGCTGCGCGACGTCGCCGCCCGACACGGCGTGCGCGTGCGCCTGTTCCACGGCCGCGGAGGGACGGTCGGGCGGGGCGGCGGCCCGACCCACGACGCCATCCTCGCTCAGCCCTGGGGCACGCTCGACGGCGCGATCAAGATCACCGAGCAGGGCGAGGTCATCAGCGACAAGTACCTCCTTCCGGTTCTCGCGCGCGAGAACCTGGAGCTCACCGTTGCCGCCGTGTTGCAGGCGGCGGCCGTGCACACGACGCCCCGGCAGTCGATGGTGGCGTTGGCCGAGTGGAGCGAGGCGATGGACACGGTCAGCGCGACGGCGTCGCTGGCCTACCTGCGGCTCGTGCAGGATCGGGATCTACCCGCCTACTTCTGGGCGACCACGCCGACGGAGCTGCTGGCGTCGCTGAACATCGGGTCTCGGCCGGCACGCAGACCGGACGGTGGAGCCGGGCTCGACGCCCTGCGGGCGATCCCGTGGGTGTTCGGGTGGACGCAATCGCGCCAGATCGTCCCCGGCTGGTTCGGCGTCGGATCCGGCTTGGCCGCCGCTCGTGAGGCCGGACTCGGCAACCTGCTCGCTGAGATGCACGAGCGGTGGAACTTCTTCGCCACGTTCATCTCGAACGTCGAGATGACCCTCGTGAAGTCTGACCTGGCCATCGCCCGGGGCTACGCCGAGCGCCTCGCCGAGCCCGCCCACCACCGGCTGCTCGACGTCATCGCCAGTGAATACGAGTTGACTCGCGTGGAGGTGCTGCGCCTCACCGGTGAGGCGCAGCTGCTCGATGCCAACCCACTGCTGCAGCGCACGCTCGCCGTGCGTGACCTGTACCTCGCCCCGCTCCACCGGATGCAGATCGAGCTGCTCGGCCGGCGGCGCGATGGTGACCCCAGTGCGGAGGTCGAACGGGCACTCTTGCTGACCGTCAACGGGATCGCCGCCGGCCTGCGCAACACTGGATGACCGGCACCCGCTGGTCAGCGCCGGTTGGTGCGCAGCACCAGCTTGGCCGTGACGTCCGTCGCGGCGGTCGAGCGGGAGAGTGGTCCGAGAGCGGCTGCCACAGGATTGCCACAGCGACTCGAGCACTGTGGTGTGGCAGAGGTACCCTCGTCGAGCGGGAGGGCGGAAGCGGGAGGGCGGATGTTGCGGTTCCACGCGTTGGGCGCGTTGACCGTCAGCGCCAATGGCGATGACGTAAGTGTCGGCGGGTCGCGCCAGCGGAGGCTGGTGGCGGTCCTGCTGATCCATCGGAACGCTGTGGTTTCGGTGGACCGGCTCGCCGAGGCCGTGTTCGCGGGTGAGCCGACGCCGGCGGCCAGCACCACGTTGCGTAGCTACGTGGCGCGGATCCGTCGGGTGGTCGACGGGAACGGATCTGGCGCGGCGGTCGTGACGCAAGCTCCCGGCTACATGCTGCAGCTGCAGGCCGACGCATTCGACGTCACCTGCTTCGAGCGCCTCGTGGCCGACGCCGGGACGGCGCTCGGGCGCGGTGACGCCACGGGAGCGTCGGAGACGTTGCGTGACGCCCTGGCGCTGTGGCGCGGTCAGGCGTACGCCGAGTTCGCCGACGAGGAGTGGGCCCGGCCGGAGGCACAGCGACTGGAGGAGCTGCGCATCGTCGCCCACGAGCGGCTCGTCGACGCGGAGCTGGCGAACGGCCACGCCGTGGAGATGATCCCGGAGATCGAGACGCTGGCCAGCGCCCACGAGCTGCGGGAGGGGTTCCGCGCCCAGCTGATGGTTGCCCTGTACCGCGCCGGTCGCCACGCCGATGCGCTGCGGGTGTACCGCGACTACCGCCGGCTGCTCGGCGAGGAGCTCGGCCTCGAGCCGTCACCTGCGCTGGCGGAGCTCGAACGGTCGGTGCTGACGCACGACCCGGGCCTCATGCTCAGCCAGCAGGCCGGGCTGCCGCTGCGCGGGTACCGCCTCGGTGAGCGGCTCGGCACCGGCCGCGACGGCACGGTGTTCGCCGCCCGCCTGCCCGGGGTCGACCGCGAGTTCGCGATCAGGGTGATCCGCGAGGAGATCGCCGACTGCCCGGAGTTCGTCCGCACCTTCGAGGTCCGCGCTCTTCGCGTGGCCTCGCTGCGCCATCCCGCGATCGTCTCGATCCACGACTACTGGCGGGAGCCGGGCGCGGCGTACGTCGTGATGCGGCGGATTCACGGCGGGACGCTCACCGACCGGTTGGGGCGCGGTCCGCTGACGAACGCCGCGCTGGCGACGCTCGTGGCTCGGATCGGTGGAGCGCTCGTGGCGGCGGCCGAGCAGGGGATCGTGCACGGTCGAGTCGGCAGTGACAGCGTGCTGTTCGACGCCGATGGCGAGGCCTACCTCAGCGACTTCGCGCTCGGTCCGACGGACGCCACCGTCGCCGACGACGTCCACGACCTCGCCCTGCTCGTGGAGCGCAGCCGGGCGACCGACGACGGGCCGGTCGCCGACGCCGTGGCCGCCGGGATGGCGACCGTCGGTCGACCAGCGATGGGCACGTTCGTGCCCGCCCTCGTCGCCGCGCTGACCGGGACTGGGACAGCTGTGGACGCTGCAAGGCCGAACCCGTACAAGGGCCTGCGAGCGTTCGACGAGGTGGACGCCGCCGACTTCTTCGGCCGTGCCGCCGTCGTCGACGAGCTCCTTGCCCGTCTCTGCTGCGAGGGGCTGCGGGGGCGGCTCGTCCTCGTTGTCGGCGGGTCGGGGACGGGCAAGTCCAGCGTCGTGCGGGCCGGTCTGCTGCCGCGGGTCCGCCACGGCGAGCTCCCGGGCTCGGCGCAGTGGTTCGTGACGACGATGCTCCCGGGTTCGTCCCCGTTCAAGGAGCTCGCCGAGAGCCTGCGGCGGATCGCCGTTGCCGAGACCGCCGGCCTCGCCGATCAGCTCGCCGATGGTCGCGGAGGCATCGATCGCGTCGTGCGGCGCCTGGTGCCCGACGGCGGGCAACTCCTGCTCGTCATCGATCAGTTCGAGGAGTTGTTCACCCTCTCGGGCGAACAGGACCGGCGAGCGTTCCTCGACGGCGTCATGCACGCGGTGTCGGCCAACGACAGCCGCCTGCGAGTCGTTGCAACCTTGCGCGCCGACTTCTACGACCGTCCGCTCGCCGTCCAGGGCTTCGGCGCGGCGGTCAACGAGGCGACGGTGACGTTGCCGGCGATGTCTCCCGCGGACCTCGAGGCGGCCGTCGTCGAACCGGCTGAGCGGGTCGGCGCACAGGTCGAACGTGCTCTGGTCACCGAATTGGTCAACGCCGTCGTCGACCAGCCTGCGGCGCTCCCGTCGCTGCAGTTCACGCTGTACGAGCTGGCCGAACGAACTCCCGAGCGACGCCTGTCGCTCGCTGCGTACCGCCAGGTCGGCGGGGTGGATGGCGCCATCGCCGCGCGCGCCGAGATGATGTACTCCGCCCTCGACGACGCCGAGCGGGCGGCGGTGCGGCAGATGTTCGAGCAGCTCGTCGTCGTCAGCGCCGAAGGTGAGCCCACGCGCCGGCGCGTGACGCGCGCCGAGTTGTCAGGCGAGGCGACCGATCACTCGTTGGACGCCGCCATCGACCGCTGGGCCCAGGCCCGGCTGCTGACCCTCGACCGCCATCCCCAGACCCGGGTGCCCACGGTGGAGTTGGCGCACGAGGCGCTGCTGCGTGAATGGCCCCGGTTGCGGGCGTGGATCAGCGAGGACCGAGAGGCGCTGATGGCGCTCGGCCACCTCCGTGAGGCGGCGGCGAGCTGGGAGGCGCTGGACCGCGATCCCGGGACGCTGTACCGGGGTGCCCGCCTCGACGTGGCCCTCGACGCCGCCAGCGGTCGTTCCGGAGGGCTCCCACCACTCGAGCGCGAGTTCCTCGACACGAGCCGCAGTGAGCGCGACCGTGAGCGGCAGGAGGAGGCCGATCGCATCGCCCGCCAGGCGCGGGCCAACCGCCGGCTACGCATCCAATTCGTGGCGATCGCCGTCGCCCTCGTCGTCGCCCTCGCCGGTGGTTTGCTCGCCCTCGACCAACGACGCCAGGCGCAGCGGGAAGGACGAGTCGCGATTGCCCGTGAGCTCGCCGCCGCAGCCGACGCCAGTCTCACCGATGATCCCGAACGCAGCGTCTTGCTCGCCCTGGCGGCGGTCGACGAGACCGGGTCCAGCGACGAGGCCGTGCTGCCCGAGGCCGAGACCGCATTGCACCGCGCCGTGAGCACTTCACGCATCGAGCTCAACGTGCCCGGCGTCGGCGGCATGGTGGACTGGAATCCGGACGGAACCACCTTCGTCACCGAAGGGCCGGAGAACACCGGGTTGATCGACATTCGCGATGCCGGCACCGGAGATCGGGTGCGCTCGTTCCACGGCCACGACGTGGACCTCAACGACGTCGCCTTCAGCGAGGATGGATCGATGCTCGCCACCACTGGTGACGACGGCGCAGCCCGGGTTTGGGATCCCGCCACCGGCGAGCTCCTGTTCGAGTTCGTGGCCGACGAACCAGGCCCGGTGATCGGGCCGTCGTTCAGCCCCGACGGGACGCTTGTCGCGGCGTCCTTCCCCGGCGACGCCGTGCGCGTGTTCGACGTCGCCACGGGCGACGTCACCGCCGAGATCGATGCCAACTGGGCGGAGACCGCCTTCAGTCCCGACGGGACGCGGCTGGCCGTCGGATCCGTCTGGTTCGAGGAGCCGATCGCCGTCGTGGTCGACCTGACCTCGGGTGAGGAGCTCTTCAGACTCCGTGGGAGCAACGATCAGGGGACCGGCGATGTCGAGTGGAGCCCCGATGGCCGGTGGCTCGGCACCGCTGGGCTCGACGGTGTCGCCCGCATCTGGGACGCCGACACGGGCGAGCAGCGTTTCTCGATGACCGGACACACGGCAAGCGTCGTCGGTCTCGACTGGAGCCCCGATGCCACGCGCATCGCGACGGGGAGCAGCGACGGCACGGCGAAGGTCTCGGAGATCACCGATGGCGGCGTGCGTGAACTGCTGTCCTTCTCCGCCCGGGACACGAGCGGCGGCCTGGGCGGTGTCGTCTTCTCGCCCGACGGCGAACGACTGATGACCGGAGACGCGGCGATCATCGCGGTCAAGATCTGGGACGCCAGCACGACGGGCGGCGGCGAGTGGCCCAACGTCCCCAGCGTGGAGTACTTCGGTCTGCCGTACAGCGCGGCGGATTTCACGCCGGACGGCCGCAGCCTGTTGGTTGGCCACACGGACGGCTCCGTGTCGATCACGGACGTCGAGACCGGCGATCTGCTGCGCACGATCGAAACGCGTGCCGGCAGCGACGAGGAGGTCGGCTGGGTCGACCTGAGCGACGACGGGCAGTTGCTCGCCACGGCAAGCGCTGAGGGTCCGGTGAACGTCTGGGACGCTGCAACCGGAGCGCACCAGTTCGCCGTCCCCCTCGACGGTGAGGTGTGGACGCTCGAGTGGAGCAGTGACGGCGGGGTGCTGGCCATCGTCGTCAACGACTACGAGCAGGGCGAAGTCGTCATCGTCGACCGCACGGGTACGGAGGTCGGCAACGCTCCTCGAAGAGCCTGGACAGCTCATCGAGTCGTTGAGCTTCAGCCCCGACGGACGACTCCTCGCCACGACGCGCGGTGGCGTCGAGCGCTACGACCCGGAGAACATGAAGGCGAGGATCTGGGATTGGGAGCGTGGCGAGGAGGTGGCCACCATCGACACCTCCGCCCATCGAGTGGCGTTCGACCCAACCGGGACCCGGATCGCCACGAGCCGCCTGGTCGAAGGGGTCGTCGACGTCTGGGACGCGCAGACCTGGCGACCGCGTGGCGACATGTCCGCTCCCGCGGAGGTCAGTGACCTGACCTACGGCCCGGACGGCACGTCCCTCGCCACCGGTCACGCCGACGGGACAGTGCGGCTGTGGGACCCCGAGACCGGCACCCAGCAGCTCGTGCTGCCGGGCGACGGGCGCCGGGTCATCCACGTGGTGTTCGATCCGGACGGCTCCAAGCTGGCGTCGGTTGGCGAGGACGGTCTCGTCCACGTATGGACGCTCGAGCTGGACGATCTGACCGCGATGGCCACCGAGCGGCTCACGCGGACGCTCAGCGACGACGAGTGCCGGCAGTACTTGCACGTCGACCGCTGCCCCGAAACCTGATCATCGCTGGTTGCGGCGGCGCGACGCCGGCTGCCACGGATCTGCCACGCCGCCGCAGGGCTGCCGCCACCGCCCTCCCGCACGCTCGCCGTGTCACATCACCGCTGCCGAGGCAGCCGAGACACGAGGAGTCGAGATGACGCTCACCGCAGAGGCACCAGGGACCGTCGAAACGCCGAGTCCCGCACCAGCCGGACCGCCGAAGCCCCGCACCGGGTTCAGGGCGATCGTCGGGTGGGCGGCCGTCGTCGCAGCGCTTGTTGCGGCAGGATTGCTCGCCCTGTTGGTCGTCAACAACGACAGCGGAGCGTCGAGGATCGACTTCCCCGGCATCGCCGAGAATGGCAGCATCAGCGCCATCGAGCACCGTGACGAGCTGCGTCTCCAGGCGGCGTCGCAGACGGTCGCCGATCAGGGCAGCATCCGCGCCGTCGAGCACCGCGACGAGGTGCGTCGCCAAGCGGCGTCGCCGGCCGGGGTGAGCCAAGCGGAGGTGGATCAGCTCGGCGGTATCGCCGAACACGGCAGCATCCGCGCCATCGAGCACCGCGACGAGCAGCGTCGCGAAGCGGCCTCGACGCCCGGGTTGGGCCAGGACTAGATGCAACAGCTCGCTGCCATCGCCGAGATGGCCAGGGAGAACGGCTCGATCTCGAAGGCGCCCCGGCTTCAGCCGGGGCGCCTTTGCCGTTCGCCGCGGCCGCCGTCGCTAGCGCTCCGCTAGCGCACGGCCGTCATCGTCGGGCCGTCACCAATCCCGGTGTTGACCGATGGAGCGAACATGGACGCGAAGTACTTCCGGGCTGCCTTGCCCCTTGCCGGCATCGCGGCCGGCGTGGCCATCATCGCCGGGACGACGTTGGGCGCCGGCCCGGCAGACCACACGGGCGATCCCGCCGTCTGGGGCCCACCACTCGAAGTGCTGTGCAACACCCCGAGCGACGCCGCGGCCGCCGGCTACAACGTCATCGAGGACCCGACGGCCGGCGTCGCCGACGGCGGCCTGCTCGAGGGCACGAATGCCGCCGACGCCATCTTCGCCAACGGTGGTGACGACATCGTCTACGCCGGGGCGGGCAACGACCTGATCTGCGGCGGCTCTGGAAACGACGACATCTTCGGCGAAGCCGGCAACGACGCGATCTTCGGGCAGGACCACGCCGACAAGCTCGAGGGTGGCGGCAACGGTGACTACCTCGACGGCGGCCCCCAGATCGACGAATGCGACGGCGGCAATGGTGACGACGCTGCAAGCGCGCTGTGCAACACCGTTGCGGAATCATCTGCGCAGGGGCTCGTGTCATTCGCCACGCGCCGTATCCGAGGCGCCGGCCCGTGGCTCTCGACATGACGAGCGGGGGGTTGCGCATGGTCGAGCGAGCCGGGGGCGGTGAGGGATGAGAGTCCTTCTGCTCTGCTCGGCGTTCAACGGCCTGAGCCAGCGGGCCTGGCTCGCGCTGCGTGCTCGCGGTCACGACGTGACCGTCGAACTGGCCGTCGATGCGGCAACGATGTCCTCGGCGGTGCGGCTGTTCGAACCCGATCTGATCATCTGTCCGTTCCTGCGCGAGCGCGTGCCCGCGGAGGTGTGGGGCCGCGTTCGAACGATCATCATCCATCCCGGTCCGAAGGGTGATCGCGGGCCATCGTCGTTGGACTGGGCGATCACCGATGGAGCGTCCCGCTGGGGAGTGACCGCGCTGCAGGCCGTCGAGGAGATGGACGCCGGCCCGATCTGGGGAACTCGGACGTTCCCGATCGACGGCGACCCTCCGGTCAAGAGCAGCCTCTACAACGGGCCCGTCGCCGATGCGGCGATCGAGTTGATCGGCTGAGGTCGTCGAGAAGGCGGCCGACGCAGCCTTCGAGCCGGAACCCTTGGACGATCGGAAGCCCGACGTGATCGGCACGCTGCGGCCCGCGATGCGAGCCGCGGATCGTCACGTCTCGTGGTCGGACGACACGGCCACGATCGTGCGTCGGATCCGGGCCGCCGACGGATCTCCTGGCGTGCGCACGACGCTCTGCGACGTTCCGCTCGCGGTGTTCGACGCCCACGCCGGGCCGCGGCTGCGCGGTGAGCCCGGCACGGTCGCCCAACGCCGCCATGACGCCGTGCTCGTCCACACCGGCGACGGCAGCGTCTGGATCGGTCAGGTCCGCGTCCTCGACCACGGCGTGAAGTTGCCGGCCGCGGTCGCCCTCGCCCGCAGCCTCGGCCGCGTGCCCGAGGTGTTGCAGCAGCTCGACCAGCCGCCCGATGTCGCACGCGCCGTGGACGGACGCCGAGAGATCGGGTATCGCCGTGACGGCGACGTCGGCGTGCTGAGCTTCGATCTCTACAACGGGGCCATGTCGACCGCGCAGTGCCGCAGACTGACGTCGGCGCTGCGCCACGCCGTCGCTCAGGACACCAAGGTCCTGGTGATCCGCGGCGGCGACGTGTTCTCCAACGGCATCCACCTCAACGTCATCCACGCTGCGCCGTCCCCCGCGATCGAGGCGTGGCGCAACATCAACGCCATCGACGACGTCTGTAGGGAGATCATCAGCTGCGCCAGCCAGCTCGTCGTCACATCCCTGCGCGGCAGCGCAGGGGCCGGCGGCGTGATGATGGCGCTCGGCGCCGATCAGGTCATCGCCCACGACGGTGTCGTCCTCAACCCCCACTACGAGACGATGGGCCTGTACGGATCGGAGTACTGGACCTACGTCCTGCCCCGCCGGGTCGGCCTCACCACGGCGAACGACCTCACCGGGCAGTGCCTACCGATCGGCGCAGCAGAGGCAGCTTCGATCGGGCTCGTCGACTCGGTGTTGCCTGGTCCACCGGCCGCGTTCGACGAGCGGGTGCTCGACCACGCCCGACAGCTGGCCGGGCGTCGTGACTACCAGCGACTGCTCGACGAGAAGCGGGCGGCACGGGCCGCCGACGAGCAGCGCAAGCCGCTCGACGCCTACCGCGCCGAGGAGCTCGCCGAGATGAGCCGTGACATCTTCGACGATCGCCACGGCTTCTCGGCCGCCCGACATGCCTTCGTCACGAAGCAGAAGCCCGACGTCACACCCGCCCGACTGGCGCAGCACCGTCCCGCTCCCGCCTCCCAACCCGGCGACCTCGCCTTGTTCGCCAGCTGACCACGGGTCAGGGCCGGGCCACGCCGCGGACGGCGGAGAATTCATCAAGTTTGATGACGGCTTCGACGATTCGACTCCTTAGGTTGCGCGTCTTGGCGGACCGACAACGCGTCGGTCGGCCTTCGAAACCGGCGGCGGTCTGTACGACAACCGTGCAGCGCGGCGCGCACCTGAACAAGGAGAACACATTGAATCTGAGACGAATCTCGGTGGGAGCGGGCCTCGCGATCACCGTCTCGATCCTGGGGGCGGCTCCCGCCCTCGCCCACGACTGCTTCAACCCGAACAAGCCGACCGGGGCCGGTTCGAAGGGTGTCGTCACCCTCGACGCGAACGGCGACGAGGAGAGCTTCACCTCGACTGGCAACGGCAACGGTGGCTTCATCACCATCGACGCCAATGCCGTTGCGCCGGGTGTGGTGGTCGATGTCAAGACGTTCGGCGGTGGCCAGGGCCCCGGTCACGACGGCGTGGCCGGTCCGGGTGCCGAGAAGGCGGGTGACAACGCCTGCGACGGCAAGGGCATCGACTACATCGAGGCATGCTTCGGCGAGTGAGCTAGCGCTTCAAAGGCATTCAATGCCTGACGGGGGACCGGCGGGTGTACCGCTGGTTCCCCCGTCGCGATCGCCAACGGCGCTTCTGGGCGCACTTTCTGCCAACTGCTGACGGAGATGGCGCCCAGTTTGGAGAAGTGCGACGGCGGCAACGGTGACGACGCTGCGAGTGCGCTGGGCAACACCGTCGCGGGATGACCCGTTCGGACAGACCTTTCAGTCCATGTGTTGCAGCTCGGCGTGAAAGCGTTCGGCGCGCGTCACGTCGTGGAACGGCACGACGATCTCCTTGCCGCGCGAGACGTCGACACCGAGCGCGGCGAGCTCGGACACGCGGTCGTCGAGACCCCGGCCCAACGCGGCGAGCGCGGACTGACCGGCGTCGAAGCGACGGCGGTTGGCGTGGCCGACGAACCCGATGCTCCGAGCGCCGTGCTGGCGCCAATTCACTCCTCACAGCGCCATCGTGGCGGTACGCTCTCGTCGTGCCGAGCATCCAAGTGAAGGACGTACCGGCCGACGTCCATGCCACGCTCCGCCGGCGAGCAGCCGCCGCGGGACAGTCGCTCCAGGAGTACCTCCTGGCTCGTTTGGTACGGGACGCGTCCACGCCGACTCTTGACGAGCTGCTGGATCGGGCCGGCGGCCGTGCCGGCGGTGGTGCTGATCTGGAGTCCGCCGTCGCGGCGGTGCGCGCCGAGCGCGACGCTCGGTGATCGTGGTCGACGCCAGTGTCGTCGTCACGGCGCTGGCCGACGATGGCGACGACGGCGACCGCGTCCGCCAGCGCTTACGCGGGGAACGGCTGGTTGCCCCGCACCTCATCGACCTCGAGGTCGCCTCGGCGTGGCGACGTCTCGCCGCCGCCGGTCGGATGGATGAGCGGCGCGTCGCATTGGCGCTCGCCGATCTGCTCGCACTTCGATTGGAGCGCGTGGGGCACGCCCGGCTGCTCGGGCGGTGCTGGGAACTGCGAACCAACCTCACGATCTACGACGCTGCGTATGTGGCGCTCGCCGAGGCGCTTGACGCTGCGCTGGTCACCGCCGACCGGCGGCTGGCCGAGGCGCCCGGCGCCCGCTGCGCCGTTGAAGTGCTCGGATAGCCGGCCACTTGGCATTGGTGAGGAGCTGCAGCACCGCGCGAGCGGCTGCGTTCGACGAGCGGGTGCTCGACCACGCCCGACAGCTGGCGGGGCGTGGCGATTACCAGCGGCTGCTCGACGAGAAGCGGACGGCACGGGCCGCCGACGAGCAGCGCAAACCGCTCGACGCCTACCGCGCCGAGGAGCTCGCCGAGATGAGCCGTGACATCTTCGACGATCGCCACGGCTTCTCGGCCGCCCGCCATGCCTTCGTCACCAAGCAGAAGCCCGACGTCACACCCGCCCGACTGGCGCGGCACCGTCCCGCTCCTGCCTCCCAGCGCGGCGACGTCGCCTTGTTCGCCAGCTGACGCTCGTCGCCGTCAAGAAGCGTCGTCTGCGAAGCTCTTGCCCGTTGGCGACGGAGGCTGGAGGTGCCGATGGCCGCCATGGTGCGCGTGGAGGCGGTGCGGGGCTATCGAGAGTTGGTCGCCGAACTGGGGGGCGACCCGGTCCGTCTGCTGCGGGCAGCGAAGATCAAGAGCGCGGCGTTCGATCAGCCCGGCTCCTTCATCAGCTTCGGAGCCGTCATCCAACTGTTGGAACGCTCGGCCCGTGACCTCGCCTGCCCCGATTTCGGTTTCCGTCTGGCAGAGCGCCAGGACATCGGGATCCTCGGCCCGCTGGCGGTGGCGATGCGCTCCTCGGCCACGGTGGGAGAGGCGATGCGCTGCGCCTCGAAGTACGTCTACGTCTACAACGCGGCGATCGGGTTCTCCGTCCAAGTGGACAACCGAAGCGACCAGGCGCTCTTCACCTTCGAGGTCCTCTCCGAGCACGGTCCTCACTGCGCGCAGATGATCGAGCACGGGATCGGCATCACCTGCCGCATCCTGAGCATGCTCTCGGCCGGACGAAGCCACCCGAACCGGGTCTGGTTGCCCCATCCTGCTGTCGGCTCGCGGGCCACCTACCGTCGCCACCTGGGCGCTCCGGTGGAGTTCACGGCACCACGTGCGGCGCTGGCGATCGATCGGGGCGATCTCGAACTGCCGTTGAGCGAGCACAACGAGGAACTGCGTGCACTGGCCGTCGACTACCTGAACGTCCAATTCCCGACACGGCACACGTCACTCGCGGTCCAGGTCCGCACGGTGATCGAACGGCTACTGGGGACGGGCGCGTGCGGCTACGCCGAAGTGGCCGACGCCCTCTCGATGCACCCGCGCACCCTCCAACGGCGGCTGCGCGAAGAGGGCACAACCTTCGAGGACATCAAGGAACAAGCTCGACGTGATCTCGCCCAGCGGTATCTGGCCCATCCAGAAGTGCCCCTCGCTCAGGTCACCGCCCTGCTCGACTACCGAGAGCAGTCGGCATTGACGAGAAGCTGCCGGCGCTGGTTCCAGACGACTCCCAGGGCGCTCCGGGCCAGCCTCTCGTCCCCCACGGCGGCCGCCGCGATCGGCCTGAAATTTGCCCTTGTCGCCAAATGGCAAAGAGTTGTCGCCAAACGGCAAGACCCGGGCCAGTGCCTCTCTTCATGATGGCTCTGGCGCCCAACCGTTGGGCGAATTCGACAGGAGAGACTCAGAAATGCATCCCGCCATCAAGGCTGTCGACCATCGACAACGTGATGCTTGACGGGATCTCGCTCCGCTGATCCGCCGTGGGCCTCGCCGCTGTCCGCGCGGCGCCGGCCCTTTCACCCCTACCGCCCGACCACGAGTCTGCGCAGTAGGTGCAATTGCCGTAAGCGTTGGCCGGGTCCGCCGGCCAACGCTTGCGCGTCTGGCGGTCTGACGCCGCATTCGAACCAGTACAAGCCACAGCTCCCTGTCTGCGCCTATACGCCCAACTCGGCATCGCGAGTGCCATGTTCGGAGGCTGCGGTCGGGCGGGTCACCGACGGTGACCTCAGTGTGACGCGGACCCGGCTGATCCGGCACGCCGGGCGGCGACGTGGCAGGCGGCGTCGTGGTCGCGTTCGAGCTCGAGGAGCTCGGGGCGCGTGATCCGGCACACCTCCTCGGCCCAGCCGCAGCGGGTGTGGAACGGGCATCCGGACGGCGGGTTGGCCGGATCGGGAACCTCCCCGGCGAGCGTGTCCACCTCGCGGGTCGCCTCGACGTCCGGGTCGGCGATCGGCACGGCCTGCTGCAGCGCCACCGTGTACGGGTGGAGCGGCCGATCCGACACGGCGTCCCACGGACCGTGCTCGACCACCCGCCCGAGGTACATGACGGCGATGCGGTCGGAGATGTGGCGAACCATCCCGAGGTCGTGGGAGATGAAGACGTACGCCACGTCGAGCTCGTCACGAAGACCGGTGAGCAGGTTCATGATCCCGGACTGGACCGAGACGTCGAGCGACGACAGCGGCTCGTCGAGCACGATCACTTCGGGTTCGACGGCGAGGGCGCGGGCGATGCCGACGCGCTGGCGCTGCCCGCCGGACAGCTGGTGCGGGTACCGGTCGGCATGGCCGGCCCGCATGCCGACCAGGTCGAGCAGCTCACCGACCCGGCGCTTGCGCGAATCGCGTGTGCCGCCGCCGTGCACCCGCAGCACCTCGTCGAGCGCGCCGCCGATGGTGAGCCGCGGGTTGAGCGAGGCGTACGGGTCCTGGAAGACGAGCTGGACCCGACGACGGATCGATCTGAGGTCGCGACCACGCAGCGCCGTGATGTCGCGCCCGTCGAGCTCGAGCCGCCCGGACGTGGGCTGTTCGAGGCGGACGAGCAGCCGGGCGAGGGTCGACTTGCCGCAGCCCGACTCGCCGACGATGCCGAGCGTCTCGCCGCGGCCGAGCGACAGCGACACCCCGGCGACGGCGGCCAGCGTCTGCCCGCCACGCACCGGGTACACCTTGGTGAGGTCGCGCGCCGTCATGATCGGGGAAGTGGCGACGGCCTCGCCGGTCGTCGTCGTGCCGGTCGTCGTCATGCCGGTCGGGCGATCCACTGCTCCGGCGGGACCCAACAGGCAGCCTCACTCCCGGCGCGGTCGGTGAGCGGCGGCATCTCGACCCCGCACTGCTCGATCGCGTAGGGACAGCGGGGAGTGAACGGGCAGCCGGCGGGCGCCCGGCCGGGCTCTGGCGGTGCACCCGGGATCTGCCGCAGCGGGTGCCGCTCTGCTCCTCGCACCGGCGGGATGGCGGCGAGCAGACCAGCGGTGTACGGGTGCTCGGGCCGGCGGAACACTCGGGCGGTCGGTCCGACCTCGACGATCCGCCCGCCGTACATCACCATCGTCCGCTTGGCGACGCGGGCGACGACGCCGAGATCGTGCGTGACCCAGACGACGCCCATCGCCATGTGCTCCTGGAGTGTGCGGATGAGCGTGATGATCTGCTGCTGGATCGTGACGTCGAGCGCCGTCGTCGGCTCGTCGGCGATCAGCACCTTGGGGCGCAGCGCGAGCGCCATCGCGATCACCACACGTTGGCGCATCCCGCCGGAGAACTCGTGCGGATAGGCGCGGGCGGCCCGGCGCGGCTGCGGGAGGCCGACCTCGGCGAGCACCTCCACCGTCCTGGCCTCGGCGTCACGCCGGCTGCGGCCGTGGGCGACGAGCACCTCGCCGATCTGGTCGCCGACGCGCATCAGCGGGTTCAGCGACGTCATCGGGTCCTGGTACACCATCGCCAGCTGCGCCCCCCGCACGGCGCGCCGCTCGTCCTCGTTCATCGCCAGCAGGTCGCGGCCGTCGAGCAGGACCTGGCCGCTGACGATCTCGGCCGGTGGCTGCGGGTGCAGGCCCATCACCGAGAGCATCGTCATCGACTTGCCGCAGCCGGACTCGCCGACGAGCGCCACGGTCTCCCCGGGACGGACGTCGATGTCGACATCCCTCACGACCTCGACGGCCTGACCATGGAGGTGCAGCACCGTCGTCAGCCCGCGCACGGAGAGGACCGGTTCCGTCATGTCGCCTTCGCGCCATCGACGATCACGAGGCGCGACGGTGGCGTGGTCAACGCTTCGCACGCCGGGAAGCCGGCGCGGCCGGGGAGGACGGACCCGAGGATGACGGGGTGTGACGCCCCGGTCGCCGACGGCAGGTTCCCGGCCAGCTGGTGCACGGTGAGGAAACCGATCAGCGCGAAGAAGTAGGCCTCCTTGGTGTCGGCTGGGATGCCGAGCTCGTCGATCGTCGTGACTGCCGTCCCCGGGAGCTCGTCCCGCAGCATGTCCATCAGCGCGGGGTTCGCGACACCGCCGCCCGCGGCCACGACCCGCCGGACTCCGTGGTCGCGGCAGGCGTCAGCAACCGTTCGCGCCGTCAGCGCGGTGACGGTGGCGACGAGGTCGTCATCGGCGATCTCGGTCTCACCCACCCGCGAGAGCACGTAGGGCAGGTGGAACAGCTCCTTGCCCGTCGACTTCGGTGGTGGGAGGCGGTAGTAGGGCTCGTCCAGCAGCCGGTCGAGGAGCTGCGGGTCGACTCGCCCGCGCCGTGCCCTCGCTCCGTCGCGGTCGTACCGCTCGGCGCCTCCGCTGATGTGGGAGACGACGGCATCGATGAGCGCGCTGGCCGGGCCGGTGTCGAAGGCGATGGTCGTCCCGGACGGGCTGACGATCGTCAGGTTGGCGATGCCGCCGAGGTTGAGCGCGGCGGTGGTGTCCGCGGACCCGGCGAGCAGCAGGTGGTCGAACAGGCTGGCGAGCGGTGCGCCGTGGCCGCCGGCCGCGACGTCGCGGGCCCGCAGGTCGGCGACGACGGGAACGCCCGTCGCCTCGGCGATCCACGCCGGCTGGCCGATCTGCAACGTGCCACGGGCGCGCCCTTCGTCGTCGACCCAGTGGAAGATGGTCTGGCCGTGGGAGACGACGAGGTCCGCGGCGCCGCCGGCCAAGTCGGCGATGCCCACCTCGGCGGCCGCCGCGAACGCCGCACCGACGACGTTGTCGAGCCGGCACACCTCCGCCGCCGTGGTTGCGGCGGGAGGGAGCACGGCGGCGAGCTCGTCGCGCAGCGACGGCTCGTAGGCGATCGACCGGGCGCCGAGCGGGCGCAGCTCGACGATGTCGCCACGACAGTTCAGGTCCGCCGCGGCGACGTCGATGCCGTCCATCGACGTCCCGCTGATCATCCCGACGACTCGCATCATTCCTCCACTGCTGCGCGCACGCTGCCGCGGTGGGCGACGACACGAGCCGCCGCCTCGCCGGCATCGACGCCGGTGAGGAGCATCACGATCGCCACCTTGACGTCGCCGCCCGCCGCGGCGATCGCCCGGTCGGCGGTTGCGGCGTCGACATCCGTCGCCTGGGACACGATCCGCCGGGCCCGCTCGCGCAACTTGTGGTTGGTGGCCCGGAGATCGACCATCAGATCGCCGTACGTCTTGCCCAGCCGCACCATGGCGATCGTCGAGAACATGTTGAGCACGACCTTCTGCGCCGTGCCGGCCTTCAGGCGGGTCGATCCGGCGATGACCTCGGGGCCGGCGACGAGCTCGAGCGGATGATCGACGTGGCGGCTCAGCTCGGCGTCGGGGTTGGAGGCGACGCCGATCGTCACGGCTCCGAGACGGCGAGCCTGCTGCACGGCGCCGATCGTGTACGGCGTGCGGCCGGACGCGCTGACGCCGACGACCGCGTCGCGAGCTGACAGCCCGAGCTGATCCATGTCGGCGGCGCCGGCCGCGGCATCGTCCTCGACCGCCTCACTCGACTTCAGCAACGCGTCGAACCCACCGGCCAGGACGCCGATCACGACGTCCGTGTTGAACGTCGGTGGGCATTCGGCCGCATCGAGCACGCCCATCCGGCCGGCCGTTCCGGCCCCGACGTACACCAGCCGTCCGCCGTCCTCCAGGCGCTCGACCACGGTGTCGATCGCCGACGCGATCTGCGGCGCTGCCCGCACCAACGCGTCGAGCGCCTCTGCCTGGTCCTCGGCCATCAGGCGCACGAGCGAGATCGTGTCTCGCCGGTCGAGGTCGGCCAGCTCGGGTCGATGCTGTTCGGTGAGCAGGTGGGCGAGGTCCATGTCCGTTGATCAGTGCCGGTCGGATCGGGTCGGATCGAAGGCGTCACGGAAGCCGTCGCCCAGCAGGTTCAGGCCGACGACGGCGACGACGATCGCCGAGGCAGGTGCTGCCATCAGCCACCACCCACGCGTCACGAGCGTTCGGGCTTCGCTGACCATCAGCCCGAGCGAGGGGTCCGGGGGCTGCGTGCCCAGACCGAGGAAGCTGAGGCTCGACTCGGTGAGGATCGCCCACGACAGGGCGAGCGCGCACTGCACGACGATCGGAGCGGTGACGTTCGGCAGGACGTGACGGAACAGGAGCCGTCCCGACCCGTAGCCGAGCACCGTGCCGGCCTTGACGAACTCGAGCTCGCGCACGGTGAGCACCGGTCCGCGGGCGACGCGGACGAAGATCGGTGTGTAGACGACGGCGATGGCGATCACGGTGTTGGTCCAGCCGCTGCCGAGCGCAGCGAGGATGGCGAGGGCCAGCAGGATCGCCGGGAAGGCGAACAGCATGTCGGTGAGCCGGCCGATGACTCGGTCGGTCCAACGTCCGAAGAACCCGGCGGCGACGCCGGCCAGCGTCCCGATCACGGCGGCGATGGCAACGGCCACGATCGCCACGCGCATCGACGTGAGGATCCCCTCCATCACGCGGGACATGACGTCGCGCCCGAACTGGTCGGTGCCCATCCAGTGCTCGAACGACGGTGCGGCGAAGCGGTCCTCGACGTTCTGCTCCAACGGCGGGTACGGCGTGAGTCCCAGCGCGGCGAGCACGGAAACCACCAGCAACACACCGACGATCACCGACCCGATCAGTCCGCCCGGAGTGCGCCACAACCGGCGGACGCCGCCGCCGCGCACGGCGACGGGTGCCTGCTCGACGGGAAGGGTCTCGACGTTGGTCACGCGAGTCGCACCCGGGGGTCGATGCGGGCGTACAGCAGGTCGACGACGAGGTTGACGAGCACGAACATCGCGGCGATCACGAGCACGCTGCTCTGCACGACGGCGTACTCACGCTGCGTGATCCCGGTGAGCACGAGGCGGCCCATGCCCGGGAGGGCGAAGATCTCCTCGACGATCACGGTGCCGCCGAGCAGGTAGCCGAACTGGATGCCGATCATCGTGACGATCGGGACGAGCGAGTTGTGGAGCACGTGGCGCCAGCGCACGCGACGGCCGGTCAAGCCCTTGCCTCTGGCCGTGCGGACGAAGTCCTGCGAGGCGGCCTCGAGGTAGGCCGATCGGGTGGTCCGCATGATCGCCGCGGCGAGGCCGACCCCGAGGACGAGCGCCGGGTAGATCTGCTGCTGCAGGTTGGTCAGCGGGGACTCGAAGAAGCCCTCGTACGTCGCTGCCGACGGGAAGTACGAGAACTGTGAGGCGAGGATGGCGATCAGCGCCGAGGCGATGACGAAGTTGGGGATGCCGAGGCCGAGCAGTCCGAACGTCTGCCCGGCGACGTCGCGGGCGCCGTTGGGCCGCGACGCGGCGGTCACGCCGATGGCGACCCCGACGATCGAGCCGATCAGCGTGGCGAGGATCGCCAGCTCGATCGTCACTGGCAGCGCGGCCTTGATCTGGTCCGCCACCGGCCGTCCGCTCGTCACCGAGATCCCGAAGTTGCCGGTGAACACGCTGCGCAGCCACGACCAGAACTGTCCGATCAGCGGCTGGTCCAACCCGTAGTAGCGCTCCAGCGCGTCGCGCTGGGCCTCCGTCAGGTT
Organism: uncultured Acidimicrobiia bacterium; assembly: GCA_963844915.1. Classification (GTDB taxonomy): domain Bacteria; phylum Actinomycetota; class Acidimicrobiia; order Acidimicrobiales; family Ilumatobacteraceae; genus JALZMG01. The sequence continues at coordinate 153,508 of CAWJQF010000002.1, forward strand.
GCCGGCCTCGGTGCCGAACCGCGAGGTGATCTCGTCGCCGGGCAGCACGCGCATGACGATGAAGACGAGGACGGCCACCCCGAGCAGCGTGATGATGGCCTCGGCGAGCCGTTTGATCAGGTAGCGGCCCACACCTCCACTCTCACAGTTCGGTCGCGGCGACGACAGCGTTGGCGAACCGCGCCCGCAGCGCGTTCACCGGCTTGTTGACGTCGACCGCAGGATGGGTGGCGTTGGTCAGCAGCACGGCCACGATCTCGCGCACGGGATCGATCCAGATCGACGTACCCGTGAAGCCGGTGTGGCCGAACGACGGCGGCGAGAGCAGTTCCCCCGAGGAGCGCGGCGACCACGGAGACGCCGCGGGCGGGAAGAAGCCGGCGTCGGCGCGGCCGAGCTCGCCGAGCGTCGGCCCGGTCGTCTTGAACAGGTCCCAACCAAGCCCTCGGCGGGCATCACCCGGCGGCATCTGGTCGCTGATGGCGAGCGACACCGCGGCATCCGAGATCACTCGACCGCCGTCGCAGACCCCGCCGCGCAGCCACATCTCGCCGAGCACCCCGACCTCGAAGGCGGTGGAGAACAGGCCGGCGTGGGCGCTGATGCCACCGAGCCCGTAGTGCGTGTTGCCGTCGTTGACCTGACCGGGATGGAAGGTCGTGCGCCAGCCGGTGAAGTCGATCCCGGCCCAGACGGCCATCCGCCGCTCGAATGCGTTGCCCTCTTCGGTGACGGCGTACTGGTCCTCCGAGAAGGCGGGGAGATAGCCCGTGCGCTCGAGGCCGCACGGCCCGACGACGAGCTCGGCGAGGAGGTCGGGGAGCGGTTTCCCAGCCGCTCGCTCGAGCGCCAGGCCGAGCGTCATGTAGCCGAGGTCGCTGTACTCGAAGCGGGAGCCCGGCGCGGAGGCGAGGCCGATCCGGTCGATCGCCCGCAGGACGTCCGCCGCACCGGACGCCGACGCGTACACCGGCCGCCACCCGGTCACGCCGGCGGTGTGGGCGAGCAGCCGGCGCATCGTGACCCCTTTCGCCCGGAAGCTCTCCAGCTCCGGCAGGAAGTCGGTGACCTCCTGGTCGAGGGAGAACAGCCCGCGGTCGACGAGGGCGAGGGTCACGGTGGCGCCGACGAGCGGCTTGGTCAGCGAGGCGAGGTCGAACACCGTCTCGAGCGTCATCGGTCTGGCGTCGGGCAGCGATGCCGACCCGAAGGCCTCGTGCACCACGACCTGACCTCGGTGGCGCACGAGGGCGACGGCGCCCGGCACGACCGCAGCGTCGACCGCCGCCTGCACCGTTGCGATGGCGTTGTTCATGCGCTAGTCGGCGTTGAGGGTGACACTCCGCAGCGACTTGATGGAGCCGGTCGGGTGGGGCACGAAGCCCTCGAGCTCGGGAACCCGGACCTGGAAGCGATACCCCTGGTAGAGCCACACCCACGGCGACTCGTCCAGCAGGATCTGGGAGATCTCGTTGTAGATCGGCACACGCGCCTCGGGGTCGGTCGTTGCCTGGCCGTCGGCGAAGAGCTGATCGAGCTCCGGTGAGGTCAGCCCGGCGACGTTCTGGAAGTTGCCCGTCGACGTGAAGTACTTGGCGTACGTGTGGTGCGGGTCGGGACCGGCGCCGTTCTCCGACAGTGCCGAGTCGAAGTCCGCCTCGAGCCACCGGTCGACGTAGATGTTCGTTTCGAGCGGCTGCAGGTCGAGATCGACGCCGATCTCGGCGAGCTGCGCCTGGAGGTTCTGGGCGATGTTGATCCCGGCGTCGTTCTCACCGGTGATGATGATCGTCTCCAGCGGGAAGCCGTCGGGGAAGCCGGCGTCGGTCAGCAGCTGGCGCGCCATGTCCTTGTCGGGTCCGTCGCACGGCAATCCGTCGAACGCCTCGGTCTTGAAGATGCCCTCGACGAACGGACCGGTCGGGACGCCCTCGCCGAGCAGCGCGGTGTCGATCAGCTCCTGGCGGTCGATGGCGCAGGAGATCGCCTGGCGCACCTCCTTGACGTCGAGGGGCGGGCGGCTGCTGTTCAAGAAGAACGGGAAGTAGCCCATCGCTGTGGACCGTTCGAGCACGAGCGGATCCGACACCTGCTCGATGACCGCCGGGTTCCCCATCACGCCGAGCTGCACCTCATCGGCCTGCAGCGCGGACAGCATGGATTGCTCTTCGGGCACGACCCGGATCGTCACGCCGTCGATGAACGGGCCGTCGCCCCAGTAGTCGGCGAACGCGGGGAGCTCGAGCTGCTGGCCCTGCTCCCACGCGCCAAACGTGAACGGTCCGGTCCCGTTGGGCTCGTTGGCGACGGTGCCGGCCTCGATGGCCGCGGCCGGCACGATCGCCGTGTTGAGATCGCTCAGCGCCGCAGGGAGCGTTGCGTCGGGGGCAGACAGGGTCATCACGACGGTCAGGTCGTCGGGCGCCGTGATGCTCTCGATCGACAGCAGGTTGGACCGCACGACTGCGCCGGTGGCCTCGTCGAGGATCCGCTCCAGCGAGGCGACGACATCCGCCGATGTCAGCGGGGAGCCGTCGTGGAACGTGACGCCTTCGCGCAGGTTCATGGTCAGCTCGGTGCCGTCGTCGTTGTAGGTCCAGTCGGTGGCCAGGGCCGGTACGACGTTGAGGTCGGCGTCGAGCTCGGTCAGCGAGTCGTAGACCAGCTCGAGCGCATCGATCGTCTGGAACGCGGTGGCGAGGTGCGGGTCGAGGTTGTCGATGTCGCCGGTGCGCCCGACGACGACCGTGCCGCCGGTCGCCTCCGGTGTCTCACCGCTCTCGCCGGTCGTGCCGGTTTCGGCGTCGGTGCCACCGGTGTCGCCGCCACTCTCGGTGGTGGCTGCGCCTCCGGTTGCCGGCGCGCTGGCGTCGCCACCGGCGTCGTCGTCGTCACCGGACGAGCACGACGCGAGCAGCACGCCGACGGCGAGAGCCGCCGTGGCGAACACCGTGAACGTCGATCGATGCCCCTGGACCCGCATGACAACGTCCTCCTCCTCCGCCGCTCTGCGGTGGTCTGGACCTCTGGTCTAGACCACCCTATGCTGATCGGTCAATGCGGATCGTGACGGCGGCCGGTCCCATCGATCCCGGCGCCCTCGGCGCGACGTTGATGCACGAGCACGTGACGTCGCATTCCCCGGGTGAGAACGACGCGCTCGCCGCAGCTCAGCGGGCCCTCGCCGGTCTCAGCGGTCTCGGCATCAGCTCGGTGGTCGACGTGACCGGTCGAAGCCGGGCCGGGTCTGCCCGCGGCCTCCGCGATCTCGAGGTGCTCACCGAACGGCTCGACGTCAACCTCGTCGTCGGGTTCGGCTGCTACAAGGACCCGTTCCTCACCGAGATGGCCCTGGGCCTCGACATCGACGAGCTCGTCGAGCTCTACCGGCGTCAGGCCACCGATGGCATCGGCGGTTCGCGGGTGCGGGCTGGGCTGTTCGGTGAGGTCGGAACGAGCCTCGACGAGATCACGCCGCTCGAGGAGCTTCACTTGCGCGCGGTCGCCCGCGCCCACCTGCAGACGGGGCTGGCCATCTCGACCCACTGCACGCTCGGGACGATGGCGCTCGAGCAGGCGATGATCCTGGGCGAGGAGGGCGCTGACCTGTCGCGGGTCGTGCTCGGCCACCTCGACCTGCGACCTGACCTGGCGTACCTCGAGCAGGTGCTCGCCACCGGGGTCAACATCGCCTTCGACACGTTCGGCAAGGAACGGTTCGACTACCAGCTGCCCGGCCAGGCGCTGAAGCAGACGTTCCATCGACCCGACGCCGACCGCGTGCACGCGCTCGCCGAGCTCATCGAACGTGGGCACAGCGACCGGCTCGTGATCTCGATGGACATGACCGGCCTCGAGGCGTACTTCAACCCCACGACGCACGGCGTCCATGGCTACGGCTACCTCCACGCCGTCGTCATCCCGCAGCTGCGCGACGCCGGAGTCGACGACGCGGCGATCGACCGCATGCTCGTCGAGAATCCGGCACGCATCCTCGCTGTCCCATGAGCGTCGCGACGACGGCGACAGTGGGCGAGGCGACGCCGGCCGACGCCGAGGCGATCGGTGAGATCCACGCGCGGTCGTGGGCGGCGACGTATCCGCAGATCTCACCGCCGTCCGCCGACCGCGAGCGCGCAGGTCTGGTCCGCACGGCTCGCGACGCCGGCCGACGGGCGTCGCACGCTCGCTGCTCGGGCCGGCGGCCACGTCGTCGGGTTCGTCCACCTCGGTCCGAGCCCCGACGCCGACCACGACCCGCAGTCGACCGGTCACATCTTCTCGATCCACGTCGACCCCGACGTCGTCGGCACCGGCGTCGGCCGCGGTCTGATGGACGCCGCGATGCGCCGCTTGCGCGCCGACGGCTTCGTGCTCGCCACGCTGTGGGTCGTCGTCGACAACCAGCGGGCTCGCCGCTTCTACGCGAAGCTCGGCTGGCGGCCCGATGGCGTGAGCCGCCGGGAGCCGCTCGCGCTGGAAGGTGATGGCGGCGTCGAGGTCGAGGTCCACCGCTTCGTGAAACCCATCGGCGCAGATCGGTCGACGGAGATCGCCGAGCCGAAGTACTACGAGCTGCGGCAGTGGCTGCGCGAGCACGTCGACGGGCTGCCCCCGGGGACACCGGTCGCCGCCGAGCGGGCGCTGAGCGAGCAGTTCAACATCTCCCGGACCACCGTGCGCCAGGCGCTCCATGACCTCGCCGTCGAGGGGCGGATCGTGCGCCGCAAGGGGCGCGGAACGTTCGTCGCTCCACCCAAGGTGACCCAGAACCTGCAGCTCACGTCGTACACCGAGGACATGGTGGCGCAGGGCCGCCGACCGGGAGCGAAGCTCGTCGACGTCGCCGTCATCGACGCCGAGGCCGATGTCGCCGCCAAGCTCGACCTGCCCGAGCGCGCCAAGGTGCTGCGGCTGGAACGTGTCCGGTACGCCGACGGCGAACCGATGGCTGTCGAGACCGTGTACCTCGACAACGAACGGTTCGCCGACATCGGCGAGCTGCTGACCACCGACGGGTCGCTCTACAAGCTGCTCGGCGAGCGGTACGGCGTCGTGCCGGTGGCCGCCGACGAGACCATCGAGACCGTGCTGGCGACGCCCGCGGCATCCCGACTGCTCGGCACGGACGCCAGCACGCCGATGCTGCTGCTCACCCGCAGCAGCTCCGACGATGCTGGGCGTCCCGTCGAGTACGTCCGCTCGCTGTACCGGGGCGACCGGTACCGGTTCGTCACCCGCATCCGCCGTCCGAGTGCGTGATCCAGCGGCGATCAGGAGTCCGGGAGACCGAAGCCCTCTTCCATCTGGAACTCGCCGTAGGTCGGCGTACCCGCCGGCCGGTAGATGGCCAGCACCGTGCCCTTGCTCATGGGCCTGACTCTCGACCAACTGCAGGGCGGTCGGCGCCGCACTGGGCTCGAACAGCCGCTTGCCGGTGCCGAGCACGATCGGCTCGATGAACACGCGGTATTCGTCGATGAGGCCGTTGGCGTGCAACGTCTGGGCCAGGCTGGCGCTGCCGTGGACCTGGATCTCTCCGTCGTACTGGTCCTTGAGCTTGGTCACCTCGTCACTGATGTCGCCGCGGAGGATCGTGGTCGGCTGCCAGTCCGCGCTCTTCAGCGACGTCGAGGCCACGTACTTGGGCAGGGTGTTGAGACTGGAGGCCACCGGATCGTCCTGTTCCGGGAAGTTGGGCCAGCTGCCGGCGAAGATCTCGTAGGTCCGGCGACCGAGGAGGAAGCACTCGGCTCTGCCGAACTGCTCGGAGATGACCTCGCCCATGTCGTCACTGAAGTACGGAAAGCTCCATCCGCCGTGCTCGAACCCCCCGTCGCGATCCTCGTCGGGGCCGCCGGGCGCCTGCATGATCCCGTCGAGGGTCATGAACGTCGCGATGGTCAAGGTGCCCATTCGTTCGCTCCTTCGTCGGCCGTCTGCTGTTCACGAGCTACGACCGTGGCGACCACCGGGGCTCATCGGTGCCACCGCGGGCTCGTGATGAGCGATGTGCGCTCCACGGCCACTCATCGCTCATCGCATTGAGGTACGGCGAGGCCGAGCGGCGCGCTATCGGGGAGGGATGCCGCCCAGCTGGAGAATCATCTCGAGCCGGTCACGAACGGCCTCACACTCGACGATCTTGCCGTCCACGACGCGGAAGTAGTCGACGAACAGCAGGTCCAGCGTCTTGCCGGACCCGGGGAGGGTTCCCAATGGTGTGGCGAGGTCATTCCGGTGTGTTCCTTTGAACTGCCCGGTGACGTAGATCTCGTCCTTGGACTCGAGGACGCGAGTCAGTTCCATGCGGGCATCCGGGAAGGCGTGCTTCAAGGCCTCGGCGGCCGCATGATGTCTCGCGTTGTTCATCGCCCCGGCCGGTGTGACCGAGATGCAGTCCGGCGCGAAGCACTCCATCGCCCCGTCGATGTCGCCCGTCCCGAAGCGCTCGAAGAACCGCTCCGCCACCTCTCGCGTCTGCCCCATGTTGCCTCCCCGCTCGTCGGAACGACTGTCGATGCGTGTTGACCAGCATCGCCGCGCGCTGCTCCGGCCGCGGGATGCGCTTCGGAAGTTGGTCGACTCGCCTACGTTGACGGTGACGCCTGCTGTGGAGGTACGTACCGATGTCGATGGAGAACGCCCCCGGTCCGGCGGCGGCCGACCGACGCAAGCTCGGAGCCGGCGCGATCGCCTCGCTCGTCGGTTTGGCAGTGCTCGTCATCTTTCTGGCGCAGAACAGGGAGGACGTCACTGTCGAGTTCCTGGCCTGGGAGTTCACGTGGCCGATTTGGCTGCTCGCGCTCGTCGCCGCGGTGGCGGGTGCCTTGGTGTGGTTCGGAATTGGCGTACTTCGCCGTCACGGCCGACGGAAGGACCGCCGCGACGACCGTCGGAGCTGATGCGGGCAGCGGCGGATCGACGGACGTCGTCAGCGACAGTCCGCCAAGCCAGCAAACATGCATTCGCCGACGGTCGATCAGCCTCTTGGCGTCGCGCTCCCGTGGGGGTAGTTTCCGGTCGCCGGGGCGCAGGGGAGCGAGCGATCATCCGGTCTGTCCCGGAAACACTTGACATCAAGGGTCGAGGAAAAACGCAAAGGGGGACGGATGCGCAGGAATCGCGCGGTGCACGGTGCATTGCTCGTGGGGGTCGTCACACTGTCGTTAGCGGTTGAGCCGACATCGGTGTCGGCAAAGCCGATCAATGAGAGCCAGGGGTTCCGCAAGGCGGTGACGGTCGAGGGGATCCGCGAGCACCAACTTGCCCTCCAGCAGATCGCCGATGCCAACGGAGGCAACCGGGCTATCGGTACGAACGGCTACGGCGCGTCGGTGGAGTACATCGCGGACAGGGCCGAGGCTGCCGGCTACGACGTCAGTCTGGATGCGTTCACCTATGTCGCGGCGTTCAGCGAAGGTTCCGCTCCCGTGCTCCAGGAGATTGCGCCTGAGCCACAGACGTTCGTGGCGGGGACCCGGCCGGCGTTCGACGGCGACTTCGTCTCGTTCACCGGAAGCGGTGATGTGACGGCTCCCGTCCAGGGCGTCGACCTCGTGCTGCCGCCTGGCGCCGCTCCGAACACGTCGACCAGCGGCTGCGAAGCGGAGGACTTCAACGGCTTCGTCGCCGGCAACATCGCGCTGCTGCAGCGCGGGACGTGCCCGTACGTGCAGAAGGCCACCATGGCCCAGGAGGCGGGAGCGTCTGCCATCATCCTGTTCAACGAGGGTCAGCCGGGCCGCGACGCCGTGCCCAACAACCTGCCGCTTGGCGCCGAGGGCGTGCACATCCCGGGTGTCGGGACGAGCTTCCCCGTCGGCGTCGATCTGAACGACCCCGGCACCGTCGCCCGAGTCAAGACGGAGGTCCTCGAGCAGCTCGGGGAAGGTGTGAACGTGATCGCCGAGACCCCCGGCGGTGATCCGAGCCGGACCGTGGTGATCGGCGCCCACCTCGACAGCGTCCCGGCCGGTCCGGGGATCAACGACAACGGCAGCGGGTCGGGCGGGATCCTGGAGATCGCAGAGGTCTACGCCGCGCAAGACCGGACGCCTAGCAACAAGCTGCGGTTCATGTGGTACGGGGCCGAAGAGATCGGCTTGGTCGGCTCGACGAAGTACGTCGAGAGCCTCACCCAGGAGGAGAAGGACGACATCCTGGTGATGTTGAACTTCGACATGATCGGCTCACCGAACTTCGCCCGGTACGTCTATGACGGCGACGGCACGGTCGGTCCGGAGGGGCCGACAGGATCCGGCCTCGTCGAAGACGTCTTTGTCGAGTACTTCGCCAGCCAGGGCCTGTTCAACGAGCCGACGGCGTTCGACGGGCGTTCCGATTACGGTCCGTTCATCGCCGCCGGAATCCCCGCCGGCGGTCTGTTCACGGGCGCCGAGGCGCCGAAGACCGCGGCGCAGGTCGCCCAGTACGGCGGCATCGTCGACGCCCAACTGGACCCGTGCTACCACGCCGCGTGCGACACGTTCGCCGGCACCGGCTCCGGTCCCGGCTCCACCGCACCCGGTCTCGGCTTGGTTGCGCTCGATCAGATGTCCGACGCCGCCGCCCACGCGGTCCTGTTCTTCTCGAAGACCAAGCTCGACGTCAGAAACACGCCGAACTGACAGACCCGATCAACGTCGTGTCGCGATCTCGCGGCACGACGTTGACGCGCATGGTCCCCCACCCGGATCTCGGTCGGTTACAGACTGGGCGAGTTCGACCGTTGGAGCGCCGAGGAGACCGCGATGCTTGCCTACGACTATCCGTTGCTGGGGATCTTCTGGTCGCTCACGTTTCTGTTCATGTTCGTGATGGTCGGTTTCGTCGTCATCTACACGTTCGTCGACAACTTTCGGCGCTCGGACCACAGCGGCCTGGCGAAGGCCGGATGGGCGCTGTTCATCATCGTGTTGCCACTGCTCGGCGCGCTGATCTACATCCTCGCCCGCCCCGAGATGAGGAACCCCCCGCTTCGACCGGCAGGCTGACGATCGAGACGGAGGTCTGGCGTTGAGCAAACATCCCACGACCGGATTCGACCTCGACGAGGTTGATCGACTGTTGACCACCACCAAGCAGGTTCGCAAGCGTCTCGACCTCACACGGCCGGTCCCGGTCGACGACCTGTTGGAGGTCATCGAGATCGCCAACCATGCCCCGATGGGCGGGAACCTCGAGCGCAACCGTTGGCTGATCGTCACCGACGCCGAGCTCAAAGCGCGCATCGCCGAACGCTTCGCCGCCGTCGGTCGACCGTACCTGGCGGCGAACGCCGAGCTCCGCGACGACGACCGCAGTCAGCGGGTGATCGAGTCGGCCGAATTCCTCGTCGAGCACCTTGCCGACGTTCCGACGCTGCTCATCGCGCTACGTCTCGACCGCCCTCCGCTCGACCCATCGACGCAGGGCGGCGCGGCCGCCTACTACGGGTCGGTGCTTCCGGGCGTGTGGAGCTTCCAGCTCGCCGCGCGGGCGCGAGGGATCGGCTCGGCGTGGACCACGTTCCACCTCGAGCATGAAGCCGAGATCGCCGAGCTCCTCGGCATCCCACCGACCGTCACCCAGGTTTGCCTCCTCGCCGTCGGCTACTTCACCGGCGAGACGTTCGCCCCCGCACCGCGACGCGCCGTGCGAGAGATCACGTACCTCAACCGTTGGAAGCAAGCGGTCGGCTAGAGGAATCTGGGCGCGCTCGTCCTCCCCGTCGGATCACTTCGTGCACCACTTCTCCGAGTTCAACTGGATCTTCTCCGGCACCGATCTGCTGGCATGCGAGGGAACGAGCCACGGGGAACACGCTGACGGGAAGTGGCGGGCCGGCGACCCCGAGTCCGCCGCTGGGCGGTGGTGCGACGTGTTCGAGATCCGCGACTGGAAGATCCAGCGGGTCTTCATCTACCTCGATCCGGACTATGCCGGCAAGGACACCGCCCGCTACCCGTGGCTCGCCGGTGCCGACGAACGCACACCTTGAGCAACGTGGACTCGGTGAGTCACACGAATCCTTGAGGCCCTTCATACGTGCCGAGGAGAACCGTGCCCAATTGCTCACGGGTGGACGGGCTCACCACCACGTGGTTGCGCAGCATCTCGACGTCTCGGGCCAACCGCTCGAGCGGATGAGATCGGTGCAGGGCGTCGGCCCCGACGAGCGAGATGGCCTCACGCACCACGTGTGAACCGGTGTCGACGGCGTGTGCGGCTGCGAGCCTGAGGCGAGCACGCTGCGCCATGGTGGGCTGTTCACCGGTCGAGGCCTGCTGCCACAGCTCGTCGAGCAGCCGGCGGAGGCCGGCGACGGCCAGCTCGACTTGTCCTTCGAGCCCGGCGATCGCCCGGATGAACGGCGACTGGCGGATGACCGGCACCGTGTCGAAGCGATGGAGCTTCGTTTGTGCCGATGCGGTCGCTGCCTCGAGCGCCCAGCGGGCCGCACCGAGGTTCACCGCGGCGGCCGACACGGCGACCATCCACAGGACATGGCCGGCCGCCGTGGCCAGCGTGCCCGGCCGGGTGATGGTGAGGACCGGCCATGTGAACGTGTGCGTGGCGGGCACGATCAACGAGTCGCCGAGGTGCAGGTGGTGGCTGCCGGTGCCGCGCAGGCCGTGGGGGTCCCAGCTCCGCTCGATCGTGGCCTCGGCGGCGGGGACGAGGACCATGCGGGTCTCGGGGCCTCCGTCGGGACGTGTGGTCCGCACCATTCCTCCGACGTAGGAGGCGCCTTGGCTGCCGGACACGTAGGCCCAGTGGGCGTCGTGCACGAGGTAGTAGTCCCCGTCGCGCTCGGCGGTCGCCTGGCCAGCGCTGCTGGTGGCGATCGTTCGCCGGGCGGCGAAGAACGACGAGGCGAATGACGGGTCAGCGGACACCGCGATCCATGCGGACTGCGCGGCGCCCTGGAGCATGATCCAGCCAGCGGAGGGGTCGGCGCGGGCGACGGCGAGACCGGCGTCGAACCAGTCCGTCGCCGTTCCGCCTGCGCCTCCGAGCTCCCTGGGGACGAGGACGTGGAACAGCCCCTCGTCGAGCATGAGGTCGTGGCTCGGCACGAGGTCTGAAGTCTCGTCACCAGTCGCGGCGCTGTCTCGTATCGCGTCGAGCAGTGTCGGCGTCAGGGGCGAGTCCGGGTGCGGCAGGACCGTGTCTGCGGCAGTGCTGAGCGTCGATGTCATCGTTGTCTCCTTGTCGGCTCCGGGCTCGCCGAGCCGTCGATGCCAGCGTGCGCCCCGCGCGGAGCAGGCGCATCCGCGCCGAGCGCGGGTTCGTCTCCGTGGAAACCACGGGTTTTGGCAGACTCCGCCCGTGGTGAGCCGCGGGACGCCGGGGGTGCTGACGGCCCGGGAGGCGGAGGTGTATGCCCTCGTGCAACGGCGGCTGACGAACGCCGAGATCGCCGAGCAGCTCTTCGTCTCGGTACGGACGGTTGAGTCACATGTCTCGTCGCTGTTGCGCAAGGTCGGGGCGACCAACCGGCGAGCGCTCGCTCGGATGGATCCGCCCGAGACGGCGGTCGAACCGCGCGACGCCGCCGAGATCCGGTCACTCCACGGTCGGCTCCCGCCGATGCGCTCGGCGCTGGTCGGCCGGAACGATCTGGTCGACATGGTCTCGGCACAGCTCGACCAGGTCAGGCTCGTCACGCTGATCGGTCCGGGCGGTGTCGGCAAGACGAGCGTGGCACTGGCTGTCGGCCACCAAGACGTCGAGCGCTGGGCAGAGGACCCGGTGTTCGTCGATCTCGTGCCGGCCCGGAGCGCCGGAGACGTGCTGAGGACGGTGGCCGATGCCCTCGGTGTCCAAGGCGACGCCGCCCGTTCCAGCGCGGAACTGAGCACCCACCTCGCCGACCGGTCGATGCTGATCGTGCTGGACAACTGCGAGCACGTGATCGATCCGGCCGCCGAGCTGGTCGACGAAGCGCTTGCCTGCGGCGGCACCTGGCGTCTCCTCGCCACCAGCCGTGAACCCCTCGGGCTCGGCGACGAGCACCTCGTGCCCGTCGAACCCCTCGGCGCCGCCGCCGCCGAGCTCTTCGTCGAACGCGCCCGCCGGCTCGAACCCCGTACGCCGTGGGACGCCGAAGACGAGCGAATCGTGGAACTCTGCAGCCGCCTCGACGGGCTGCCGCTGGCTGTCGAGCTGGCGGCCGGGCAGGTGCGCCGCTGGAGCCTGGCCGAGCTGAGCGGCCGCTTCAACGACCCCGCCCGCCGCCTGCCGATCCGGCCCGCCCGCAGCCAACCCCGCCACCAGACGATGAGCGCGGCCATCGACTGGAGCTATGCGCTGCTCGACGAGCCCGAGCAGCGGCTGCTCCGCCATCTCGCCGTCTTCCCGTCCAGCTTCCAACTCGACGCGTTGGAGTCATTGCAAGTTCTCTTGGAAGGCATCGAGCTCGACGTGGTGCTGGCGTCACTCGTGGACAAGAGTCTCGTGGTGCGCGAGCTCGACGCGAGCTCGTACCGGTTGCTCGAGGTCATCAGGGCGTTCGCCCTCGAGCGGCTCGACGAGTGCGGCGAGCGCGACGCGGCCTTCGAGCACCATCGGCGATGGGCAGTGCGATCGGCGAAGGTGGCCAGCAAGTTCGACCGCTGGATGTCCGCCCGACTCGCCGCCTCACAGCGGACCGATTCGTCCGACGCCCGCCAAGCCTTCTGGTCGAGCCTCGACGCCGGTCACCTCGACGATGCCGTCGACCTGGCTGCCGCACGCTCGTTCCTGTGGCGCAATGCGGTCGGCTGTGTCGAGGGCCACCGGTGGATCGACGCCCTCGCCGGCCACGACCTCGAGCCCCGGATCGGCACCTGGGTCGCGCTGCTGCGCGCCGACATCGCCCAAGGCGACGGCGACTTCCTGACCATGATCGCCGCCGCCCAGGAGGCCGCCAGGCTCGCCGCGGGTCGCGACCCGGAGGCCGAGGCGCTGGCTCGACACTTCGTCGCACTGCAACACTTGCTCGATCCGGCCAGCGCCGATCAGGCGCTCACCGATGTACAGGCGATCTCACCTGACGAGCGGTTCTCGAACCTGCTGCGCGCCTTCGCCATGGTGGCCCACGCGGGCCGGACGCCAATCGATGAGCTGGGCCGCCAGGTCGATGAGCTCGAGCGCCGAAGCAGCGCCGACGGCTACGAGCGGTTCATCCTCAACTGGGCGATGTGGCTGCACGGACTGGCCCTTCGGGATCCGTACTGGGCGCAGCGCGGGATCGGCCAGCAGTACGAGTACCTCGGCGCCGCGGGTCTCGCCGAGACGTGGCTCACGTCGTACTCACGAGCGATCACCGAGATGATCGACGGCGAGTCCGGCCGCCTGCAGCTCGCGCACGCGCTGGACCTCGCCCACCGCGAGGGCTACGAGATCGAAGGCGACTGCATGCTGGCCCTCGCGTACTCCGAGGCGTGCCGGGGCGAGCCCAGCATCGCCGCCGAGCTGTTGGGCCTGGCCCGCACGTGCGGCTTCAACGCCACGGCCCACCACGTGCTCTACGGGGTCGTCGTCGACCCGATCGTGCGCAACCAGCTCGAACCGGCCGAGTACCGCCAGGCGATCGCCCACGGCAAGGCACGCTCCGTCGAGCCGACGTTGCTGGAGTACGGAATTCGGCAACAACACGGCGCGGAGTGAGTCGTTCGTTGATGGTGAGGCCGATGAGCGTGCCGATGCCGACGCCGATGGCGTAGGCGATGACCTGGCTCGCCGAGTCGAGGCTGGTGAGCAGTCGGGAGAACGCCAGGGCGAAGATCGTTGCCTCGACCGACGCGGTCACGGCGGCGAGGACTCTGCGGTTGCGTGCGGTGAGGGCGACACGCAGCGTCCACAGGCTGACGGCCAGCGTGGCGAGAACGCTTGTCGTGACGACGGCGGGCATGCCGGTCATCGTCGCGGTCAGGCCTTCTCCTCTCCTTCGCGTCCCCTCGCGCGGATCTGCCTCGACG
>CAWJQF010000003.1:0-536200 GCA_963844915.1 uncultured Acidimicrobiia bacterium
GAGGTTTCCGTCACACGTTCGGGGCGTTGGCGGCCGGCGAGCTCGACGATCTGCGCCAGGAGTTCCTGCGCAAGGCGGTGCTCGCCGGCACCGACCGGGTGTGCCGGCCGCTGGCGCTGGTCGTACGCCGGAGCAGGTCGTCGCCCTCCGCCTCGGCGACGCACCGGACACGTTCGACCGCGAGAGGCTGCGGGCGTGCCGCGCCGAGCTCGGCCTGCCGGCCGGCGACGACGACCCGCTGCTCGTGGATCCGGTCACCGGTGACCGGGTCGATGCCGATGCGCTGTCGCCGCACCTCGGACGAGCCAGGCTGACCCGGATCAGCCTGGAGGCCAACGGCGGAATCTGTCGAGGGATGCTGCGCGAGCGCTACGCGACCGCCGGCGTCGGCGAGAACGAGGAGCAGCAATGACCGAGCGAGTCTTCGAGCGCGAACCGGCGAACTCAGGCGTCGGCCATGAACCATCCATCGAACTGGAGACATCAAGAGGGGTACCTGAAATGACCAAACGGATCACGGCGACACTGCCGCTCGCCATCTCGATCGGCGTCCTCGCCTTCGTGTGGACGGAGTTCTCGCTCAACTTCACGTTCCACTGGTTCACCGCGGGCGACCTCGGCAACGGTCTCGCGCTGCCGAACAACTTCCATCTCATCCTGCCGGCCGCGTTCGTGTCGTGGGGCTTCTTCTTCGCCGCCGGCGCCGACAACGCGGCGCTGGTCAAGGTGGTCGCCGCCTCCATCACCGGTGGGCTCGCGGCGCTCGCAACGATGGCGCTGTCGTCGCTGACGGCAGACTTCCCGGACTTCTGGGGGATCGCTCTCTGGGTCGGTGTCTTCGCTCTCGTGCTCGTCGTGCTCAGCGCGACGGGAGACTGGCACTACGTACCAGCGACGTTCGGGGCGTTCGCCGCGGTGTTCTTCTGGTGGATCGCCACCGGTCTCGACTACTGGCTCGAGAACGGAGGCGGCGTCGGCAACAGCTTGGAAGCTCTCGCCGATCCGGCCACCGCCGGTACCGGGGCCTTCGGTGGTGTCCTGTCGACGCCCTACGCATGGGTGTGGTTCAACATCACGGTCACCTTGCTCTGCGGCTGTGTCCTCGGGATCGCGTCCGTCAAATTGGCCGGCCTCATCGGACGACTGTTCAAGTCCGATCGCACGGTCGCCGAGGCGGACGTCGAGGTCGCGCACGGCAGCGTCGAGCCGGGCGTCGCCGGTTGATCTTCATCGCCGCCAAGTTCCGCGTCCGGCCAGCAGACGCCGACGCCTGGCCAGAGATCGTGCGTCCGTTCACGGACGCGACGCGAGCGGAACCCGGATGCCTCTGGTTCGAGTGGTCGCGCAGCGTCGAGGACCCCGACGAGTACGTCCTCGTCGAAGCGTTCGCCCACGAGGATGCTGGCACCGCGCACGTAATGTCCGCACACTTCCGCGACGCGCAAAAGGACCTCCCGCCGCACCTCGCCGAGACCCCGCGAATCGTCAACGTGGTCGTGCCCGGGACGGAGTGGTCGTTGCTCGGCGAACTGGCAGTCGACGCGAGCTGACCGCCCGGGCATCGGTAATCCAAACGGTCGGCGATCATCGTCGATGCAGTACCAGATGAGGCAGCCGGAGCTGACCTCGTATTGCCGTGTCGGTCGGCCGCGTATTCGCTAAATCCAGCGGCTCTGGCGACGATGTGGCCGCGTCTACCGCGTGGCCATGTTAGATAAGGCTAATGCCGGGTGCCAGAGCCCTCTTGTGCCCCAATTAAGCCTGCTCTAACCTAGGGCCCGTGCGGGCGACCACCGCTGTAGAGGACTACCTGAAGGGAGTGTTCGCTCTTGCCGTCGCGGGAGGCGTGAGCACCTCGGCGATCGCCAATGCTCTCGAAGTCTCGCCGGCGTCGGCGTCAAGCATGGTCCGTCGCCTCCGCGACGCTGGACTGGTCGACTGGGAGCCCGGCGGTCACATCGAGCTCACCGACGACGGGTGGCGTACGGCCCTCGACATCGTGCGCCGGCACCGGCTCGTGGAGACTTTTCTTCACGAAGTGGTCGGCCTCGAGCTGTGGGAGGTCCACGACGAGGCAGAGCGGATGGAACACGCGGTCAGCGAGCGCCTTGTCGACCGCATCGACGAGATGCTCGGGCATCCGGAGGTTGACCCGCACGGCCATCCGATCCCCGCCCCCGGCGCAGAGCGCTACGTCGAGCCCGACCTGCTCGACTTGAGCGCTGTCGACGTGGGTGTGCGCGCCAGCGTGGAGTGGGTTTCTGATCATGACACGCCGGCGCTCGCCCATCTGGTCCAGCTCGGCCTGCGCCCCGGTGCGGAGGTGGAGGTCGTCGAGAGGGCGGCCTTCGGCGGCCCGACGTGGGTCGAGGTCGATGGCGTCCGCCACGCCCTCGGCGACCAGCTGCTGCGGTCGGTCCGCTGCCGCGTTTCCTCTGGGTCTCGATGATCGACGGAACGTTCAGTCGCCGCGCGCTGATCGGCGGAGCCGGCCTGATCGGCGGCGCGTCCGGGTTCGGGGCGCTTGCGGCCCGGGCCGGGTCCGACGGGTCCGACGGGTCTGACGAGCACAACGGACACAATGGTCCCGCGCACGCCCACGGCAGCCTGGGCACAGTCGGCACCGTCGACCACGCCCGCAACGGCTTCCACCCGCACGAGATCCTCACCGACTTCGACGCTGGTGGGGTGTCTCGCGACCTGAGCGGTCGGACGGTCCGCGAATACCAGTTCGTAGCTGCGGCGAAGGAGGTCGAGGTCGCCCCCGGGATCTTTTTCGAAGCGTGGTGCTACAACGGGCGGGTTCCCGGGCCGACGATCCGGGCAACCCAAGGCGACCGCATCCGGGTCGAGCTCGTCAACGCCTCCCCGCACCCGCACACGATCCACTTCCACGGATTCCATCCGGCCGCAATGGACGGCGTGCCCGGCGCCGGCGAGGCGGCGCCGGGAGAAACCTTCACCTACGACTTCGTTGCCGGTCCATTCGGGACCCACCTGTACCACTGCCACTCGCTCCCGCTGGCGAGCCACATCCACCGCGGTCTGTACGGCGCATTCATCGTCGACCCGCCAGGTGGCCGGCCGCCGGCGCGCGAGATGGTGTTCGTCCTCAACGCGTTCGACACCGACTTCGACGGCGAGAACGACGTGTACGCAGCCAACACCATCGCCTTCGCTTACTTCAACGAGCCGATCCCGATCGCCGCCGGGGAGCTGCAGCGGGCCCACGTCGTCAACATCACCGAGTTCGACCCGGTCAACTCGTTCCACCTCCACGCCAACTTCTTTCAGCTCTACCGCACGGGCACCGGGCTCGAGCCAGACGAGCTGACCGACATCGTCACGATGGGCCAGGCCGAGCGGCACATGATCGAGTTCACGTACGACGAGCGCGGCCGGTTCATGTTCCACGCCCATCAGAGCGAGTTCGTCGAGCTCGGCTGGATGTCGATGTTCGAGGTGAGCTGAGTGAGCGAGCGAGTCTTCGAGCGAGCGAACCAGTATTGCGGTGCTTCTTCGTCGCCGGCTTTGCGGCGACGGGCTCATTGGTGCCCGGCTGGGCTGACCGGCTCGAGCGCGTCGCATGACTTGTTGGTGCACCAATGAGGCGGACCGCCGAGGTCGTGGCGGTGACCTCCCGCGACGTCGAGCCGGTTCCAGGTGCGCCGAGCCTCGGCCGGCGGTTGGCACTCGCCGTGCTCCCGTTCGCTGCGCTGGTCGTCATGTTCGCTGTCTTCCTGGCCAGCGACCCGCTGGACGGTTTTCGATCGGCGCCACCACGGGCGGCGGCGACGGCGGAACGGGTCGTCTTCGAGGCGGCACCTCCGGCGATACGGCTGATCGTGCGCAACGCCGGCACCCAGCCGCTCACGGTGAGCCAGATCATCGTCAACGACGGCTACTGGCAGCATTCGATCGGCGATCGCCGGCTCGGCCGGTTCGAGTCGACGGACCTGGAGATCCTGTACCCGTGGGAGGAGGGAGTGCCGGTCGAGGTCGGACTGGCGACGTCCAACGGAGACGTCGTGCGCCTCGACCTCGGCCCGGCGTCGCTCACCCCCACCCCGGACGGCGACACGTGGGCGACCTATTCGTGGGTCGGGCTGTTCGTCGGGGTCGTCCCCGTGGCGGCGGGGCTCTGCGCGTTCCCGCTCCTCACCAGCGCCCGCAGGCGCGTGCTCGATTTCGCTCTCGCCCTCACGCTTGGACTGCTCGCGTTCCTGCTCGTCGACACCGTGCTCGAGGGATGGGACCTGGCGACCGCGGCCCGCGAGCCGTTCCAGGGACAGGAGGTGTTCGTCCTCGCTGCCGTCGTCACGGCGATCGTGCTGACGATGGTGTCGACGAGTGGAACGTCGGCAAGGACGCGCCCTGCCGCGATGCCCGTCGCCGTAGCAATCGGGATCCACAACTTTGGCGAGGGGATCGCCGTCGGCGCGGCCCTGGCGACGGGGCGGACCGATCTCGGGCTGGCCCTGATCGTTGGCTTCGCCCTCCACAACGTGACCGAGGGGATCGCCATCGCCGCGCCGCTCGCCCAGGACGGACCGCCGCGGCTCCCGATCCTTCGCCTGGTGGTCCTGGCCGCGGTCGCGGGTGGGCCTGCGATCCCCGGCGTTTGGCTTGGGGGATTCGCCTTCGACCCGACCATCGCCGCGATCGCCTTCGGCATCGCGACCGGAGCGATCCTCCAGGTGCTGTGGATGATCGGCCGCCCGATGGTGCGTGGCACCGGTGACCGCGTCGTCGCGGCCGGCGTCGGCGCGGGATTCCTGGCGATGTACCTCACCGGACTGCTGATCACGGTGTGATGCGATGACGCCGCCATCGATCGTCGTCAGCGCCCGTGCTGGGCCGATCAACCGCAGGCTCGGTCGCGTCGTGGTGGAGGTCGATCACCGCCCGTGGTCGATCCCGTGGGGGATGCCCGTTGAGCTCACGGTCGATTCCGGCACCCATGAGGTGATCGCCTACCTCGTGCTCTCCGACGCGCCGTGGCCACTCGCTCGGCTCTGTACGGGTGCACGGGTCCGGGTGGAGGTCGCCGACGGCGACCAACGCCGCCTCGAGTACCGGCCGAGCCGCCTGTTCTCCGGCGCCTGGCACGGGCGGCTGCGGCCTGTCGAAGCAACGCAATGTGATCCGGCATCTGCCCCGACGGACTCGGGATGAGCAACGGCTTGGTCGCTGCCTCGTCTCGATCCTTGTGGATACCCATGATCGCTTTGACCAGGACATTTGGCACCAACCTCCGACAAGGTTGACCGCGAAGTCGAACATCGCTACGCCTCGCTCCACGGCCAACACGACCGCCGCCGCTCGGGGAGGCGCTCGATCGGAGCGGCGTCGCCTTTGGTTCACCCACCTCGTGGCTCACACTGAGACGCGCCCCGTCTCACATTGAGACAGCGACCCCCTATCGATGGTCAGCCGGACGTGCCATCCTCGCGTCAGGGGTTCCGTATCGAGGTTCACGTGGAGGCTGGGGGATACACGCATGTACACCAAGGACGGCGACAGCTACTTCATCGTCGACTCGCCCTCCGCTATTAGCCCGCTCCCAGTGCTTGCCCGAGGATCCGCCGAGACGTCCAATACAGGAGAGACGTTCAACCCATGGAGCGTCGTGAACTTGGTCTTTGATCACCTGGTCGCCAATGGGCTACACCCGGTCCTCGGCGAGACCGGTGATCCATCGCGCCCGGCTACCGACCTCCTGCGCGCACTGGGCGTGGAGCCGGGCCCCGAGCGGCCCGCCCACACCCAGACGGATGTCAGCCAGCAACTGGCCGAGCTGCGAGTCGCAATGCTCGGCGACCGACCGCGAGACGACGCCCGCGATGACCTCGGGGTCGGCGAGGCGCCAGACGATGCAACACAGAACCCCGCAACACAGCACCCCAAACGGTCCTTCGGACCCATCAACAAAGGAAGGTGAGCAATGAGTCGCCAGAGTGTCGCAAGGGCACATCAGAAGATCCAGGAGCTGTCCTGGGAACCGATGTATCACACGCCTTACCAGAAGTACGGCACTGACTACACCTTCCAGAAGGCGCAGAAGCGGGACCCGCTCAAGCAGGTCCTGCGGTCGTACTTCCCCATGCAGGAGGAGAAGGACCACCGCGTCTACGGCGCATCGGACGGTGCGATCCGCGGCAACATGTTCCGCCAGGTGCAGGAGCGCTGGCTGGAGTGGCAAAAGCTGTTCCTCTCGATCATCCCGCTGCCGGAGATCTCTGCGGCCCGGTCGATGCCGATGCTGTTCCACACGGTGCCCAACCCTGAGCTGCACAACGGCCAGGCGATCCAGATGATCGACGAGGTTCGCCACTCCACGATCCAGCAGAACCTCAAGCGCCTGTACATGAACAACTACATCGACCCTGCGGGTTTCAACAACTCGCTGCGCAACTTCCACAACGACTACTGCGGCACGATCGGCCGGCAGTTCGCCGAGGGCTTCATCACCGGCGACGCGATCACCGCCGCCAGCATCTACCTCACGATCGTGGCCGAGACCGCCTTCACCAACACGCTGTTCGTGGCCATGCCGGCGGAGGCGGCAGCCAATGGCGACTACCTGCTGCCCACGGTCTTCCATTCGGTGCAGTCCGACGAGTCGCGCCACATCAGCAACGGGTACGCCACCCTGCTGATGGCGCTGTCCGACGAGGGCAACCACCAGTTGCTCGAGCGTGACCTGCGCTACGCGTGGTGGAACAACCACCGGGTCGTGGACGCCGCCATCGGCACGTTCATCGAGTACGGCACCAAGGACCGCCGCAAGGAGCGTGAGAGCTACGCCGAGATGTGGCGCCGCTGGATCTACGACGACTACTACCGCAGCTACCTGGTGCCGCTCGAGAAGTACGGCCTGGTCATCCCGCACGACCTCATCGAGGAGTCGTGGAACCAGATCTGGAACAAGGGCTACGTCCACGAGGTCGCCCAGTTCTTCGCCACCGGCTGGCTTGCCAACTACTGGCGGATCGACGGGATGACCGACGAGGACTTCGAGTGGTTCGAGTTCAAGTACCCGGGCTGGTACGACAAGTACGGCAAGTGGTGGGAGAACTACAACCGCCTGTCAATGCCCAATGGGCACCACCCGATCGTCGCCGAGAACGTCGACTACGTCTATCCGCACCGCTGCTGGGTCTGCATGGTGCCCTGCCTGGTCCGTGAGGACATGGTCATGGACAAGGTCGACGGCCAGTGGCGCACGTACTGCCACGAGGTCTGCGCCTGGACCGACAAGACCGCGTTCCGCCCGACGTTCATGGGGCGCGAGACGCCGAACATGGGCCAGCTCACGGGCAGGCGCGAATGGGAGACGCTGTACCACGGCTGGAACTGGGCGGATGTGGTCTCCGACATGGGCTTCGTCCGCGACGACGGCAAGACCATGACGGCGCAGCCGCATCTCAACCTCGATCCCAAGAAGATGTGGACCCTGGACCACATGCGGCGGATGGGCAACCTGCAAAGCCCCAACGTGCTGCTCAACGAGATGTCCGACGACGAGCGCAAGGCCTTCGCCGCCGACTACGTCCGCCAAGGGCCTGCCGGGCGCCCGGCGCCAGCCGAGGCCTGATCAGCCTGATCAGCGAGGGCCGGCTCGGTCGCGAGCCGGCCCTCGCATTCACCGCGAAGCGCCTGCGAGAGGGTTATGGCTGACGGCAAGCACGTCGTCCGGTTCGAGCCGGTCGGCATCAAAATCGAGGTCGACGAAGACCAGACGATCCTGCGTGCCGCGTTCGAGCAGGGCGTTCTGCTGCCTCACGGCTGCAAGGAGGGGCAGTGCGCCTCCTGCAAGTCCTTCGTGCTCGAGGGCGAGGACATCGAGCTCGACAAGTACTCGACCTTCGCGCTGCCGGACTTCGAGAAGGAAGAAGGCTTCACGCTGCTGTGCCGGGCCCATGCCTTCGAGGATCTGACGATCGAGCTGCTGCACTACGACGAGGAGCTGATCCGATCCGGGCTGCCGATACAGCAGGCCGTCACGGAGGTGGTTTCCAACGAACGTGTCACCCACGACATGCGTCATCTCGTCATCCGCTTGATCGAGCCGAAAGAGATCAAGTTCTTCCCAGGGCAGTACCTGGACTTCGCGATTCCCGACACCGACGAGAGCCGGTCGTTCTCGATGGCCAACACCTCCAGCCGGGACGGCCGGCTCGAGTTCGTCATCAAGATCTATCCCGACGGACTGTTCTCCCACTTCCTGGACACGCAGGTCAATGAAGGCGACCGCTTGGAGGTCAACGGCCCGTACGGGGTGTTCACCCTGCGCGAAGGCCAGGACAGCGATCTGATGTTCATCGGGGGCGGCGCCGGCATGGCCCCGATCTTGTCGCTGTTGCGCTCGATGGCAGAGCGCGGGATCACCAGGCGAGCGACGTACTACTACGGGGCCCGCCGCCGCCGCGACCTGTGCTTCGAGGAGGAACTGCGGGCGCTGGAGGGCTCGTTGTCGAACTTCCGCTACATCCCCGCGCTGTCGGAGCCCGAAGACGACGACGACTGGGATGGCGAGGTCGGGCTGATCACCGACGTCGTCGCACGGCACGAGTCCGACCTGAGCAGAGCCGACGGCTACGTCTGCGGCCCGCCCCCGATGGTGGATGCCGCGATTGCCGCACTCACCCGCCTCGGGGTACCCGAGCAGCGGATCTACTACGACAAGTTCACGACGACCGGCGAGGCCGGCCCGTGACCTGCCGCGAACAGCGGCCTGACCCAAAGGCGACGGAAGGGGCAACACTGAATGTCTGATGTCACACAACGCAGCGTGCCGAAGGTGCAGTTCACCGACGCGGAGGCGGGCGCCAAGGAGTTCCCAGATTCCAACGCACGCCAGTTCAACTACTTCGAACCGGCCAAGCGCAAGCAGACCCACTACGAAGACGTCACCGTCGAGGTCCAGCCGGATCCCCGGCACTACCTCAGCCAGGGCTGGATCTACGGATTCGCCAACGGCGAGGTGGGCTATCCGCTGACGTGGACCAAGCTCAAGGCCTGGGGTCAGGACCAGCCCGAGCCCGAGCGCGGCCCGGGATCAGGCGGCTTGCCCAAGAACTTCTCCTGGCCTGCACACGGCTGGCACGAGTTCCGCGACCCGAACGAAGAGTGGGAGATGACGCTGTACCGCTACGGTGCCAACGTCGTCCGCCAGGTCAACGCCAACATCGATGTGGCCCGCCAGGCCAAGGCCTTCGACCAGTGGAACCCGAACTGGGTCAGATTCGTCGAGCACCACGTCGGCGCCTGGATGCACATCGAGCACATCCTCGGGCTCTACGTGTTCAGCCACGCCAATCGCTCCGGCCCGACCAACATGCACAACACCGCGATCGTCGTCAACGGCATGCACAAGATCCGCTTCGCCCAGGACCTCGCGTTGTACAACCTCACGCTCAGTGAGGAGATCGAGGCCTTCGACGGCACGGCGCACGTGGAGACGTGGAACTCCGACCCGGCGTGGCAGGGCGTCCGCAAGCTGGTCGAGGCACTGACCGCCATCGAGGACGACTGGGGCGAGACGATGTTCGCGGCCAACGTCGTGTTCGAACCACTGGTCGGCGAGATGTTCCGCAGCAACCTCGTGCAACAGGCGGCGGCCGGCAACGGCGACTTCGTGACACCGACGATCATCGGTGGCGGGGAGTATGACTACGGTCTGCGCGACCTGCGCATGACCATCGCGATGTTCGAGCCACGGGCCAGCGACAAGGAGTTCGCCGCGCACAACAAGGAGGTCATGCAGGGCTGGCTCTCGAAGTGGGTCCCGCAGGCCCTCGAAGCCGTGCGCGGGATGCAACCGCTGTGGTCCCAGCCCGACTTCAAGCCGCCGAGGTTCGAGGACGGTCTCGACCGGGCCAAGAACCGCTTCAGCGGGATCGTGTCCGAGCTTGGTTTGCAGATACCCCAGGAGCTTGCCCAGTGACCACCTTCAAGACCGCCGAGAGCCCGTTCAAGTCCGACAACACCGCCTCGAACAGGTGCGGTTTCACACTGATGAACAACCAGGTCGGGGCGCTCATCGCACAGGTGATGGGGACCAAGGACAACGTCACCGTCATGCCCCTCCCGTCGATGATCAGGGTGGACGCCGTGAATCGAATGGACGTCGTCTACTCGGAGCTGGACGACGCCGCCGGGGAGGAGGAGGGCTGGTTCAGCGCGGCCGAGTTCGAGGAGAACATGTCGACCCACTACGGGCGCATGATCCACGAGGACGACCGGACCATCATGTTCGCCAACCCGGAGGACGCGGCCGAGTTCATCGACTTCGACCTGAAGGCGACGACGTAGCGCTCGCCCAGCGCTCTTCCGTCGGACTGCCGGCCTGCGATCTGCGGGCCGGCGGTTCGAGGTCCATGGTCGGACAGACGCCGGCGGCGCGGCGGTAGCCCCGGACGGGCTGCCCCTGCACTTGCAGCGCGAGTCAACGCCATGTCTGAGCCTGCCCGCGACCCGGTACGGCGTGGGCACGGCCACCGACGCACAGGCGGGCACAAGTATCGACCGCAAAGGAGCACGCCATGAAGGCAGTCCGGTTGCACAGCTACCACAAGCCACCCCTGGTCGACGACGTCGCGGAGCCGACCATCTCCGGACCGCTCGACGTGATCGTGAAGATCGGCGGAGCCGGCGTCTGCCGTACCGACCTGCACATCATCGAGGGCCAGTGGGCGGACGCGATGAACCCTGACCTGCCCTACACCATCGGCCACGAGAACGCCGGCTGGGTGCACGAGGTCGGCGCGGGTGTGACGCACGTCGCGGTCGGGGACACCGTGATCCTGCATCCGCTGGCCACGTGCGGCCAATGCCTGCCCTGCCGCCGGGGCAAGGACATGCAATGCACCGACGCGTACTTCCCCGGCCTGTCGAACAACGACGGGGGCATGGCGGAGTACCTGCGCACCAGCGCCAGGTCCTGCGTCAAGCTCAACCCTGACACCAAGCCGCAAGACGTCGCGGCGCTCGCCGACGCGGGCATCACGGCGTACCACGCCGTGCGCAAGGCGATCCCCCTGCTCTACCCCGGCACCGCCGCCGTCGTACAGGGCGCGGGCGGCCTCGGCCACATCGGAATCCAGTGCCTGGCCGCCCTGACGGCCACGAAGATCATCGTGGTCGACAGGAATCCTGACGCGCTCGCGCTGGCCAAGGAGATCGGCGCCGACGAGACCGTCGTCGCCGACGGCAATCACATCGAGGCGGTCAAGGACCTCACCGGCGGCGAGGGTGCGCGGGTCGTGTTCGACTTCGTCGCCGAAGGAGGCGCGGAGCACGACGCCTGGGCGATGACCGCGCCGGACGGCTCGCAGTTCGTCATTGGGTACGGTGGCGAGGTGGCTGCGCCAACGCTGGACTTCGTGGCCGGCGAGAAGAACATCATCGGCAACATCGTCGGGACGTACAGCGACCTCGCCGAGCTGATGGTGCTCGCCCAGGCGGGCAAGGTCAAGCTGCACACCAAGACCTACCCCTTGGACTCGGTGGTCGAGGCCCTGGACGATCTCGACAACGGACGGGTCCGGGGGCGGGCGATTCTCGTCCCGTAGCAGTCATTCTCAGACCACCACGAACCGAGGGGTAGTACGCGATGGCGAAGGAACTGCGATTTGGCGAGGAGGCCCGCGCCTTGCTCCTGGCCGGCGTCGACCAGCTCGCGGAAGTGGTGAAGTCCACGCTCGGGCCCAAGGGCCGCAACGTCATCTTGGAGAAGATCACCGGGTCGCCCGTGGTCACGAACGACGGTGTGACGATCGCACGGGAGATCCATCTCAAAGACCAGTTCGAGAACATGGGCGCCCAGCTCGTCAAGGAAGCGGCGATCAAGACCAACGACATCGTCGGCGACGGCACCACGACCGCCACCGTGCTGGCCCAGGCCATCATCCGTGAGGGCATGAAGGCCATCGCCGCCGGCGGCAACCCCGTCCTGATCAAGCGCGGCATCGACATCGCCGTCGCCCGTGTGGTCGAGCACCTGCAGAACGTCGCGCACCCAGTGGTGACCGAGCACGACTTCGCCCGGGTGGCGGCGATCTCCGCCAACGACGACGACGACGTGGGAGCGGTGATCGCCCGGGCGCTGCACACCGTCGGCGATGCCGGCATCGTCACCGTGATGGAGTCCGCGCTGCACGGGATGGACGTCGACTTCGTCGAGGGCTTCCAGTGGGACAACGGCTATGTCTCGCCGTACATGGTGACCAACCCGGCCAGCCTCGAGGCGATCGTCTACGACCCCTACATCCTGCTCTGCAGCGAGAAGATCACCAAGGTCCAACAGATCATGCCGCTGATCGACCAGGTCATGCGCAACCCACGACCACTGGTCATCGTGGCCGAGAACGTCGAGGGCACGGCGTTGAGCATGCTGGTGCACAACCACGTGAACGGCATCTTCTGCTGTGTGGCGGTGCGGGCCCCCGGCTTCGGCGATCGCCGGCTGCGCAAGCTCGAGGACATCGCCACGATGACCGGTGGCGAGGTGTACAGCAAGCACTCCGGCTTCACGCTGGAAACGATGCAGGCCAGCCAGCTCGGCCGGGCGTCGCAGGTGCGGGTCAACGCCGATCGCACGGCGATCATCGGCGGGGCGGGCTCAACGGAGGCCATCGAGTTCCGGCTCACACAGATGCGCGCCGAGCGCGAGCGCGCGACCTACGGGGTCGACGAGGACGTCCTCAACGAGCGGATCGGGGCGCTCTCGGGCAAGGTCGCGGTGATCAGCGTCGGCGCCCCGACCAACGCCGAGCTTGCCGAGCTGCAGCACCGCGTGGAGGACGCCCTGTCCGCCACGCGCGCCGCCATGGCGGAGGGCATCGTGGCTGGGGGCGGAGCCGCCCTCCTCCACGCCGAGCCGGCATTGGCCGATCTTGACGTCAAGGACGACTATGCCGCGGGCGTGGAGATCGTCCGCCGCTCGCTGATAGAACCCGCGTTCCTGATCGCCACCAACGCGGGCTACTCCGGAGAAGAGGTGGTCGAGCGGACCACCCAGCTCGGGGTCGACGACGGCTTCGATGCGCTCGAGGGCCGCTTCGGGAACATGATCGACATGGGCATCATCGACCCGCTTCGCGTGGCCAGGGCGGCGCTGCAAAACGGTGCGTCGGTCGCCGGCCTGCTGCTCACGACCAACTCCCTGGTCGCCGAGGAGAAGACCCCATGGGGCGGCAGCGCTGCCCTCATGACGGAGTTCGGATCCCTGGACGAGGGCATCCCGCAGCCCTCTCCCGACGCCAGCACCCCGCAGTCGCTGGGCCTGGGTCCGTCGGTCGGCTGACCTGCAAGCTTCGGTACCCGCACGTCAGCCGCTCCGTTGAGCCAGCACGGCGGCGCTCACACCGCGACGATCTCCCCCCGCATGAAGGGAGGTGGACTTGGCAGAAGTAGCGCTGCTCGCCGGGTTGTTCGAGGCGCCGGGCCGAATGGGCGACGTGAGGCATCGGCCACGAACGTCGCCGTGACCAGCTCCTCTCCGCCAGTACAGGTGATCATGGGGTTCGTGTGCGAGCCGGGGCTTGCGCTCACCAGAAGACGTGTCCCCCCAAGAAACCAATCAGAGAGATCACGTAGGTCAGGAAGGCGCGACCCCAGCGCTGCGGGGGCGCCAGGAAAAATGGCACTGCGGCCAGCGGCACCACCAGTGCAACGTAGAGCCAAGGGTGATCCCGCATGACGTGCGTCCATGGCCGCCCGGGAAACCACGTGTAGATCGCCTCGTACACGTTGTCGAGACGACCGGTGACGAGGAGGACGACGACCGCGACGGTGAAGCTGGCGACGAGACCGATGAAGCTGATCAACAACCAGTGCTGCCGCGGTGCGCGCAGCACCGCCGCCCCGGCGCGCTTGATGAGATCGAGGTCGAGACGTGGTGCGTCCTCTCGTGACTCCGCCCGCGCCACTCGTCCGGCGTCGGCAAGGCTGCGGCCGATCGTGTCGAGGAGGTCGAAATGGCGGACGGCGCCCAGGACGCGGCGCACCCTCGCCGCGACCCTCGATCCACCATCGAACTCTTCCAGCGCGGTGGTCATGACGGCTCCCTCTCCCGTTGCACTCAAGAGGCAGAGGTGCCTCGTGCTGATACGCCGCGTCGGTGAGACGCGCGTCTCAGCGACGTGACTGCTCGAGCAGTTCGGCGAGCTGGTGCAGATCGTCGAGCACGACGTCGCCGGGGAGGCCCTTCAACGCCGCGACCATCGCCCCTGCGGCTCTACCGGCGGCCACACCGGGCTCGCTGTCCTCGACCACGAGGCAGCGCGACGCCTGCACGCCCAGCGTGGCACTGGCGGCGAGGAATCCTTGCGGGTCGGGTTTCCCGGCGGTGACGTCTTCGGAGGTCACCACGAGTCGTGGGTGGAGCCCGGCGGCGTTCAGCCGCGCCGTTGCGAGGCGCCGATCGGCACTCGTGACGACGGCCCACTTCAGGCCGTGGCGCTCAATCGTGGCTATCAGCTCATGGGCACCGGCCAAGGTGCCGACATCGGCCAGGTCGTCGTACTGCAGCTCCAGCTGACGGGCTGCCGATGCGCCGATTGCGGCGTCGTCGAGGTCGGGCAGCAACCGGCGCACGGTGGACGCCGCCGGGCTGCCGTGGGCGATGGCGAGCGCCCTGGCGGGGTCGAGCCCGTGTTCGCTGGCCCACACCGTCCAGGCCCGCTCCACCGCGGCGTCGGAGTCGACGAGGGTGCCGTCCATGTCGAGCAGCACGGCCTCCACGTCACCCACCTCCACCGATCCAGCATGCCGGGCCGCCGACCTCCGTAGGCGCGTCGATACCGTTGGTGGCGACGGCGAGTCCGATGCTGGATGCGGGCAGTGGAAGCGGGCCGACGTCCTCACCACAGACGACCTCGATGCCCCGCAACCGCCTGATCACCAGCCACCTGGACCGGCTCGAGGATGCACTTCGCGCGACCCAGACTGCGGTGCGCTCGCTGCGTGATCTGCTCGGCTCGTCGACACCTGCATCCATCGGGCTGCGCGGCGTCGCCGCCACCCTTGCCGTCGCGATCACAGCAGTCGTCGACACGGCCGAACTCGGACCGTGGTTCCGTGGCGCGTTCGGCGAGCTCGACGCGACCCTCGCGGCGTCCGGTGTCCGGCCCGCGGGGCCGGTCGAGAGGCTGGCGATCTACCCTGGAGGGGTTGGCGTCGGCGGCGTGGACAAAACACAGTCATCTACGCTCGGCCGGGTGGCGTGGCCCGACAATTCGATCATGGCTCGGCGAGGTCTCGCCGGCGGCCAGGTGGGCACTACTCACGCTCTCACCGAGGAGCGCCAAGGGACGTTCCACTTCACGATGGGCCCGTACTCGACCCCTGTCCTGGAGATCCAGCCGGGTGACCGCGTGACGGTCGAGACGAGAGACGCGTTTGGCGGTGTGATCCACACCGAGTCCGACCTCCCGAGCGCGACGCTGACGATGCCGTTCGTCAACCCGCAAAACGGGCCGATCATGGTGGCAGGCGCGGAGAAGGGCGATGCCCTGGCGGTGCACATCGAGTCGATGGCGCCGCGCGGCGACAACCCCCGCGGCACGTGCGCCATGATCCCCGAGTTCGGCGCTCTCACCGGCACCTCGCTGACCGCAACGCTGAACCAACCGCTGCCCGAGCGGGTGCGCAAGGTCCCCCTCGACGCCGAGCACGTCTACTGGAGCGACCGGGTCACGCTGCCCTACCGCCCGCACATCGGCACGCTGAGCACGTCGCCAGAGTTGGACTCGATCAACTCGCTCACCCCAGACAACCACGGCGGCAACATGGACCTGCCGGACATGGGGCCGGGGAGCATCACCTACCTCCCCGTTCGCACCCTGGGCGCCCGCCTCTTCATCGGCGACGCCCACGCCTGCCAGGGCGACGGCGAGGTCTGCGGCACCGCCGTCGAGTACGCCAGCCTGACGACCATCCACGTCGAGCTGATAAAGGGCTGGACGATCGAGTGGCCCCGATTGGAGAACGAGGACTTGATCATGGCCATCGGGTCGGCCCGTCCCCTCGAGGACGCCGCCCGCATCGCCTATCGCGAACTCATCTACTGGATGGAGCGCGACTACGGCTTCGACCGCTGGGACGCCTACATGATGCTCAGCCAGTGCGGACACGTCCGGCTCGGCAACTTCGTCGACCCCAAGTACACCGTCGGCGCGGCGATACGCAAGACCTACCTCGAAGGAGTTTGAGCATGGACCTCGGGCTGGGTGGCCTGAAGGCCGTCATCACGGGAGGCACGAGGGGCATCGGCCGGGCGATCGCCGAGACCCTGGCCGACGAGGGGGCCGACGTCGCCATCTGCGCCCGCCACGCTGACGATGTCGGAGTCGTTGTGGCCGCTCTGGAAGCAAGGGGCGTCCGGGCCACCGGTCGGGCGCTCGACGTGGGCGACGGCCCGGCGCTGCAGGAGTGGGTGCGCGACGTGGCCACCGAGCTCGGCGGCATCGACATCGTCGTGTCCAACGTCTCCGCGCTCGCCATCGGCGGCGACGAGGCGCACTGGCAGAGCAGCTTCGAGACCGACATGATGGGCGCGGTTCGGCTCGTGGACGCTGCGATGCCGAGCCTGGAGCGATCGGACGCTCCGTGCATCGTCACTATCTCCAGCGTTTCGGGCCGAGAAATCGACTTCGCGTCGGGTGCCTACGGCGCGTTCAAGGCCGCCCTCGTTCACTACACGCAGGGACTTGCCTACCACCTCGCGGCCAAAGGAATCCGGGCCAACACGGTCTCGCCGGGCAACACCTACTTCGACGGCGGCGTGTGGGCCCAGATCGAGACGGGCGACCCGGACCTCTTCTCGTCGGCTCTCGGTCTGAACCCGACGGGGCGGATGGGCACGCCCCAGGAGATGGCCAACGCCGTCGCCTTCATCGCCAGCCCACGGGCCAGCTTCATCACAGGGGCCAACCTCGTGGTCGACGGTGCGCTGACCAAGGGCGTCCAGCTCTGACGTCGGCCATGATGAAGGCGGCGCGCACCATGCGTCAGTGAACGTGTGCGAACGCGGCCAGTCTGGAGATCGACCGGACCCGGCGGGGGGCACCGCCACAGCCCTTCAGCTCACGGGCACATAGCCGCGCGCGAAGACGCGCGCGCTGCGATCGAGCTGAGCATGCTCCCTGACGCGACGCGCCAGCCGCGCCGCGTGCATTGGCGCGAGGGTCAGCTTCCCGCAGTTGAAGGAGTGATAGCCGCGGCGTAGCGAGAAGACACCGGAGTCAGCTCGTCGATGAAGTTCGGAGTGGGGATCGGTAATCGGCGTCGTGCCTGTCGCGTGGACGATCCCGGGCCATACGCGGAGCGCCTTGGCCCCCGCGAACTGCGGTATGTACCGGGCCACACCTTCGATCATCTCGCGCCCGAGGCGCTCGGTCTCGGCGGCCGAGTAGCCCTGCTCGCAGACGCGGTCCCACTCCGGTGGCCCCACGACCGCGTCGCTGTCGCCCAGGATCGACACCGGCATGTAGCCGCAGCACGCGGTTCCGTCGGCGTAGTGGGTGACATGGCCGAACGGGCCGACCGCTACCTGCATCGAATGCGCGGCGAGGAGCTCGGGTGGAAGGACGACGTCGACGAGCACCTTGAGGCGATCCATCCACTGGCGCCCGGGCAGGAAGCCTTGCTCACGATCGAACTGCAGGCGATGCGCGTTGGTTGCGTTGACGACTTGGTCGCAGCGAAGCTCGAACTGGCCTCCGCCGGCGCTGTCGACGACGTCGAGCCGGTAGCCGTCACCGTCAGGCTCGATCGCCGTTACACCGTGGGTGCAGCGAACGTCGATTTCCTTGTGTCTGTCGAGCGCACGGCTCAGCACCTCGAAGAACGGCTGAAGCTCGATGGCATCCTCCATCGAGCTCACCGCGTAGACGATGTGGTCTGGGTCGGCGAACTCGGAGTACTGCTCGCGCGACAGCGGGCGGGACACCTCGCTGGCCGGCGGAAACTTCTCTGCCCGCCTACCGACAGAGCGGTGCTGATGGTAGATCGCCGCCAGGTGATCGCAGTAGTGCTGGTACTGGCGCGGCCCCACGAACGAGCGGCGCTCCACCAGCCACCAGTACGGCTTGGAGTGCGGCACGTCGTGGATCTCCCCGGAGGTCCAGCGCTCCAGGAGTTCCCAGAATGCGAACCAGCCGGGGACCAGAACCGATGCAGTGTCCATGGTTGAGTCGAGCGCGTAGTGGAAGCCGAGATGGATCCGGCCCACGTTGGATCGGCTGGTTTGCGTCAGGAGCGCGTCGAGGCGTTCGAGCACGATGACGTCGTGCTTGTGCGCGAGCGCCAACGCGGAACACACGCCGGCGATGCCACCGCCCACGACTGCGACCACCTCGCGTTGTGCAGCCATTTTCGGGCCGTCACTCTATTCCCATCTCGAAGCTGGCTCATCGTCTCGAGTACGCGCTGCGAGAGCGAGTCGGCCTTGCTCGGTGAGCGGTACCTCTGCGGTCGCCTCGCTGGGACGACGAGGCAGCGGCCGTGGCCGAGGAGAGCGAAGGCGCCTTCAGGTGGAACATCACGCGACACTGCGCGCCGCGGCGGCCGCGCCGCGCCGGAACCGACGTGCGTCCGCGACGACGCCGGCCTCCGCGACGCCAGCCTGGGTCCGGCGGCATGCGCGACGATACGCCTATGCGCATCGTCGAGGACGTCGACCCGCCGCTCAACTACCCGCACTACCGGTCGGCGACGTGGCGTGTTCCCACGCGGCCATTCGTCGTCCTGCCCGGTCGCGTCGACGACCTCGCGAACCCCCTCTATGGGGAAGGGGAGATCGGCGAGCTCGACAACGACCTGACGCGGCAGCATCGCGGCGAACCGCTTGGCGAGCGAATCATCGTGACCGGCCGCCTGCTCGAGGAGAACGGACGGCCCGTCCCGAGCTCGCTCATCGAGATCTGGCAGCCGAACGCGGCCGGACGGTACCGGCACAAGGGCGACCAGCATCCAGCGCCGCTCGATCCCAACTTCACGGGCGCGGGTCGCACGCTCACCGGCGCGGACGGCCGCTATGAATTCATCACAGTGAAGCCCGGTGCCTATCCGTGGAAGAACCATCCGAACGCGTGGCGCCCGGCGCACATCCATTTCTCCGTCTTCGGTCGCGCCTTCTCGAGCCGGCTCGTGACGCAGATGTACTTCCCGGGCGACCCGCTTCACGACCAGGACCCGATCCTCCAGTCGGTCCGCGACCCGCATGCGCGCGAGCGGCTCGTTGCGGACTTCGAGCTCGAGCTCACGCAGCCCGACTGGGCGCTCGGCTACCGGTTCGACATCGTCTTGCGCCAGACGCCGCTCGAGTGATGCTCGGCCGCACTCCATCACAGACGGTCGGACCGTTCTTCGCGATCGGCCTCTGCCGCGAGCCGCAGAACGAGGTCGTCCCAGGAGGCGCAGTGCGGCTCGTCGGGCACGTCCTCGACGGTGCCGGCGCGCCTGTTCCGGACGCAGTCGTCGAGCTCTGGCAGCCGGGCGACGGCGGCACGCAGTGGGGCCGTTGCGGCACGGACGCCGAGGGCCGCTTCGAGTTCGTGACAGAGCGACCGTCCCGCGGCTACTCCGACGTGATCGTCTTCGCGCGTGGTCTTCTGCGGCATCTCGTGACGCGCTGCTACTTCGACGACGTCGACGATGCCGTGCTCGTAGAGCTCGATCGGGTTGATCGCGACACGCTGATCGCGCAGCCCGACGGCGACGCATTGCGCTTCGACATCCGCCTGCAGGGCGACCGGCAAACGGTGTTCTTCGCCGTTTGACAGTCCATTCGGCCGCTCGAGCTGCGCGAGGCGGTGCCGGACGGAGCGTGGCTGCGCGCGATGCTGGAGGCCGAGCGCGCGCTCGCTGTCGCCGACGGCGAGTCGGTGTCGTGGTTGAGGATGCGGCGCCCGCTGTGGTCGCGGGATGCGACGGTGACTTCGACATCGAAGCTCTCACGTTGAGGGACTCGCGTCGGCAATCACGTGGAGCCCGACGTCCCGGTCGACCACGCCTGGAGGTCCCGACGCGATGACGCAACCGAATGACGTGCCCACCTCAGGCGCGGATAGTGCACAACGGCATGTAGTTGTCATCGGCCCGCCTCGACCGCTCAGTCTCCGCGCTGACAGGTCGCTGCGCCGGATCCGGCGATCGGGCGACGTCGATGTGCCGAGCGACTGCACGCGGGGCTCTCGAACGTGCAGTGTGTACCCCGTGAGTAGCGCCGGCGCCGACCGAGCGGACTGAACACTTGGCCGAGGCGCTGGGGTGGGGGGCCGTGGCTGCGTCGTCGTTGATCGTCGGTGCTCTGCTCGGACTGGCGCGGGCATGGCCGGAGCGCGTGGTCGGCGTCGTTCTTGCCTTCGGCGCTGGGGCGCTCATCAGCGCCGTCAGTTTCGACCTCGCCGAGGAAGGAGTGCAACTGGGCGGCGGCGACTCCGTCGCGCTCGGCCTCGCCGCCGGAGCGCTGACCTACTTCCTGGCCGACCGCGCCGTCGATCGCCTCGGCCGGCATCGGCGCACTGGCTCGTCGTCCGCTCGGTCGCCGACCGAGGACGGCGGGACGGCACTCGCCCTCGGCGCGTTGTTGGACGGCATCCCCGAACAAATGGTGCTCGGCATCGGTCTCGCCGCTGGCGGCGGCGTCAGCGTCGGGCTGCTGGCGGCCATCTTCATCTCCAATCTGCCCGAAGCCATCGGCTCCGCCACTGACATGCGCGCCGCCGGTCGAAGCCGCGCCGCCATCACTTGCCTTTGGATCATCGTCGCACTGATCTGCACGTTCGCCACGGGTGTCGGCTACGGCATCGCCGACGGAGCCTCCGGCGAGCTCCAAGCCGCCATCAACGGTTTCGCCGCCGGGGCCCTGCTGGTCATGCTGATTGACTCCATGATCCCGGAGGCGGCGCGCCAAGCCGGCAAGGTGGCCGGTGTGATCACTGTCCTTGGCTTCGCCGTCGCCGCCGGACTGTCCGGCGTGAGCTGAGCGGCCTGCGTCGGGTGGGTGTCGTCTGCTGCCTGCGGCGGTACGGACGAGCCGCACCGTCGTTCGAGCAGGCCGGCAACGTGAGACGTCGATGATGCGCGCTCCGTCCGTCTCGCTGGGGTTCGTGGTCGACGGAGTCGATTGGTCGGAGTGTTGCGGTCGTGGATCGGAGGAGCTGGAGGCAGGGGGTTGCTGAGGAGGTGGTGGATCGGGTGCGGGTGATCGCCGGGCCCGTTGAGCTGGTGTTCGTCTTCGGCGACTCGGTGGAGCGGGGCCGAGTTGAGTTCGCCGGCCTAAGCGGCCGCCGAAAATCCGTTCAGGCCTGGCGGTCGTAGCGATGTATGGCGACACCTGCGTCTACCAGGAGGTCTCATGTCCCGACGTTTCTGGACCTGCCTCGCTGCCGGAGTCTCGCTCGGTGTGCTGCTCCCCGCCATACCAGCCGCCGCCGGCCGCGACCGGACGCCGCCGACGACACCGGCCAACCTGCGCATCACGGCGACCACCGCGACCACGATTTCGCTGGCGTGGAACGCGTCGACCGACAACTCGTCGAACTTCTGGTACTGCGTCCAGACCAACGGAGACGGGTGCATCCGTGTCAACCCGCCCCAGACGACGTTCACCCGCTCGCAACTGCTGCCCGAGCGCACCCACACCTTCGCCGTCTACGCCCTCGACGCAGCCGGGAATCGGTCCGCGAACAGCAACACGGTGAGCTACACGACGCCGCCGGACACGAGGCCGCCAAGCCCGCCGCCTGTGCTGTCGACGACAGCGGTCGCGCCGACGACGATCTCACTCACCTGGACCCCGTCGCTTGACGACATCAGCCAGGTGTGGACGTCGCTGTTCGTCAACGGCAGCGCCGTCTTCGTCGACCGTCTTGGGCCGCCGAACTTCACGCTGCCGGACCTGACACCGGAGACAACGTACGAGTTCAAGGTCACCGTCCGTGACGCCTCGGGCAATGTGGCCGAGTCCAATGTCCTGGCCGTCACCACGCCGGCCGCCACCGATATGCAGCCGCCGACGGCTCCCACCGGTCTCCGGCGCTTGTCCACGGGCGACGCGCTGGACGTCCTCCTGCAGTGGATCCAATCGATCGACGAAACCGATCCGCAGTCGGCGATCCGCTACCAGATCTTCTTCGACGGCGTGCTCAACGGAAGCGTGCTTGGCAGCGGCCGAGCATGGACGACGTGTGTCGGCTTGGGTCCGACCGAGGTCTTCCTCCTGGCGGTCGACACGTCCGGCAACGTGTCGACGCCGAGCAACACGATCACCATCGACTGCACCGCCCTTTAAGCGTCTGAGCCGGGACCGACTGGCGGTTCGGGCGCAGCCCAGCGAGACGTTCCTCAACTCCCATTTGCGCGACCTGAAGCTCTGGGCGCGGCCGAAAGACAGCGGCGAAGTGCGCTCAGCGCGGCCGTCGGCGCGTTTGCTAGGCCCGCTGATCGATGGCGAACATGTCGCCTGGCGGCCGGGCGAACACCTCACGCACCAGCGGCTCGAAGTTGGCGAGCGGCTTCGTCGGGTACGACGGGTCGAAACAGTTCTGGTCCCACTCGGCGCAGAAGCGGACCGTGTCGTCGTAGTACGGATGGTCGCGCAGGGTGTCGCGGGCGTTGGGGTCCAGGCCGAGATGGTCGAAGTAGTAGTAGCCCTGAAACAGGCCGTGGTGCTGGACGACCCACCAGTTGCGCTCGCAGACGTAGGGACGCAGCAATGCGGCCGCGACCTGCGAGTGGTTGGCGGTGCCGATGACGTCGCCGATGTCGTGGAGCAGCGCGCAGACGATGGTTTCGGTGTCGGCGCCGTCACGCTCGGCGCGCGTTGCTGACTGGAGAACGTGGTCGAGTCGCGAGACTTGGTACGGCGAGGGCCCGTCCATCTGTCGCAACCAGTCGAGGATCCGATCGGCTTGGGTGTCGACCTGCGCCTGTTCGTGGACGAAGACCAGCTCGTAGTCCGCAGCGGTCCCGTCGGCCATCGCCGTGAACGACACCGTCCGGGCTGTCGAAGGGTTCATCGCGCCACCATGGCGTTCGGCGCCGCTCCGCGCAACCTGTCGAGGTGGCCGACGACGTCGTCCAGCTCGAAGTAGACGTCCTGGAGGTGGCGCCGACCGTCGGGTGCGAACGCTGTGCGGCCGTGAAGGATGCGGCGGCCATCGACGAGCAGCCAGTCACCACCCCTGAGGCGAAAGCGCAGCTGGTGGTCCGGGTCGTTGATCAGCCGCCCGAGAGCCCGGTAGGCGCCGTACCAGGCTGCGAGGTCGGGATGGTCGTAGGGCAGCGGTTGGCGTAGCTGGTTGGAGAAGCGCAGATGCGTGAACCGGCCGTGGGCGTCTCGGGCAACGATCGGCATGCGCGTGAAGCCCTCGGCCTCGGCCGAGTACTGGCGGAAGCCGACGGCCACGCGTGCTAACACGTCGATCGCCGACGGTTCATCGCGCTGCAGCCGCTCGAGTACGGCCCAACCGTCGACGACGATGCTGTCACCGCCGCCCGCTTCGTTGACGACCATGGCCAGCACCTGGCCGCTCGGCGGGTGTGTCGCCTGGGCGTTGTCGTTGTGCGGCGGGATGGCCTCGGAGGTGAAGGCGACGTTGTAGCCGGCGGGGTCGACGACCACGTCGAAGAGCCGGCCGAGCGACAGCTCGCGCAGCGGCAGCCCCAGCTCGGCCATCAGCTCGACGACCGCACCGGGGCGTCGCGGCGCGTCAACGACGACGACCGCGCCGTCACGCAAGATCGACTCGAACAGAGAGCGACGGGCGGCGAGGTCGCAGACGACCGCGTCGTGACCGACGTGCACCAGCGGAAGACCCGACGTCCACGGCACCGGCGAGGGCGCGCCGCGACGGCCGGCCCGGGTGATGGCGTCGAGGGCGGTGGCGTCAAGTGTGGAGCGGTGACCGTCATCCCACGTCACGGTGAGCGCACCGTCGAGCACGTCGACGGCCACGGCAAACGGCGGCGGGCCCAGCCACGGCTGGTACCGCCGCTCGTCGGTCTGGACGACCCGGCAGCGATCGCAGGGGCAGTTGTCGCGCAACCACTCGGCGTGCAGGACGGCGGTGCCAGCGCCCGCCCGGACCAGAACCCCGTCGGCGGCCAGCTCCGCGGCGACGATCCCGGCGAGCACGGCGTGACCATCGTCCCGCAACTCCAAGACGCCTGGTCTACCACCGGCCGCCCCGTCGGGTACGTCGATCATGACGTCCGGTTCATCGCTCACGAACGCGCGAACGGCAGTTCGGTGGCCCTCAGTCGGCGACGTCTTCCGCGGGCTGGGCAGCGTGTCGCCCGTTTGGGCGACTTGACGATCGCCGCACTCGCGGTGGACATTGGCGTGCTTTCGATGGCAGATGGATCGGACCCAGCGAGGCACGGTCGTACCACGTAGCGAGCCTGACGGGTGGAGGCGGGGCTCGTTCACCAATGGAAGGAATCGTGCATGGATGTTCAACGAACGGGGCGGATCTTCGGCTGGTTGTTCATCGGCACGTTCGTCACGAGCATCCCGGCACGCTTGCTGTTCGTGAACGGACTGGGCGCGAGCTGGAGCGACATGCGGTTCGTTCCTGGGGACACTTCGATCAACAGCCTCAAGCTCGGTGCGGTGCTCGAGTTCGGACTGATCGTCACTCAAATCGGGACCGCGGTCGTCATCTACCCGCTCGTCAGACGGCAGAGCGAAACCGTCTCGCTCGGATACGTCACCGCTCGCACCATGGAGTCGGTCTTCGCCGCGATCGGTCTCGTCAGCATCATGTCGGTGGTGAGCGTCGCGGAATCGTTGGCGTCAGCTACTGGCGCCGACGCCACAGCGCTCGCCGTTCAAGGCGATTCTCTGGTGAATACCTATGAATGGACGTTCCAGTGGGGACCGGGACTTGTTGCCGGAATCGGGAACGGCTTGATGCTGGGCTACTTGATGTACCGATCGGCGCTCGTGCCGCCTCGCATGGCGCTGTTGGGTCTCATTGGTGGCCCGGTGCTGATCCTTTCCTTCGTGCTGAAGCTGTGCGACGTGTACGAGGACGGTACGGCGGCTGCTGGCCTGCTGACACTGCCGGAGGCGGCGTGGGAACTGTCGCTCGGCATCTACTGCGCGTGGAAGGGGTTCAGGCTCGAGAGCCCGATCGCAAGAGCACAAATGACGATGGCTTCCTGAGGCCGCTCCGCACCGGATTGCCGGTTGCAGCGCCGGCGCTGACTCTGCTGGCTCCACCGGACCTGGTCTCGCTCGGCGGCGCCGAGGCCGGTCGGCAGGGACGCACCGCCGTCTCGCCAGGATCCGGCAGCCCGGTTAGGCGGTACCGAACCTCGCATACTGCCGGCCGTGGCGCTCGGCGAGGATCGGCTACCGCAGCGGTCATTTCCGATGGAGATGTTCGAGGGCTTCGGCGGCGGCTCGTTCGATGCCGGCGTACCCGCGGGCCACGGCGGCGGTGTAGGCGGCGGTGAGGAGGTGCCGAGCGCGTTCGCGGTCTCCGGGAGCGTCGCGTTCGGCGAGCATGTTGCCCCAGGCCAGATCACAGTCGACAGTCAGGCGGGGCTGACCACTGAGTCGAGGCTGGTCACGAGCGGCTCGGGAGATCGCGGTCGACGCAGCGGAGTACCGTGCTCAGGGGGGTGTACGGGCAATGAGCGACCTCCTCGATCGAGCGCGCGAGGCGTTCCAGCATGAGAGCTGGCGAGAGGCGTGCAGCCTGTTCCGCACGGCGGATGAGGAGGAAGCGCTCGCGATCGACGACCTGGAGCAATGGGCACTCGCCGCGCAGCTGGTGGGACAGGACGAGCTGGCCCGGTCCACGTGGGAGCGGGCCCACCTCCAGCTGCTGGACCGTGGCGACTTCGAACGGGCTGTGCGGTGTGCGTTCTGGCTGGCGTTCGGGCTCCTCAACCGGGGCCAGATGGCCCAGGCCAGTGGCTGGATGGGGCGCGCCCAACGGCTGGTGGACGAACACTCCCTGGATTGCGTCGAGCAGGGCTTCCTGCTCGTCCCGGTCGCACTGCGCACCCTCGAGTCAGGCGACGCCCAG
The DNA here is from genome assembly GCA_963844915.1 of uncultured Acidimicrobiia bacterium. Lineage (GTDB taxonomy): Bacteria > Actinomycetota > Acidimicrobiia > Acidimicrobiales > Ilumatobacteraceae > JALZMG01. The sequence continues at coordinate 26,052 of CAWJQF010000003.1, forward strand.
CAGGCCCATGAACTGTTCGGGCAAGTGCTCGCGTTCGGGCAACGCTTTGGCGAGCGCGACCTCGTGGCGCTCGGCCGATTGGGGCAAGGCCGTTCGCTCGTCGTCATCGGGCGCGACGCGGAGGGGCTGGCGCTGCTGGATGAGGCGATGGTCTTCGTGACGGCGAAGGAGGTCTCGCCGCTCGTCGCCGGTCGCATCTATTCCGCGGTGATCCTCGTGTGCCAGCAGGCCTTCGACCTGAATCGAGCCCACGAGTGGACGGCGGCGCTGAGCGCGTGGTGCGACGCGCACCCCGATCTCGTGCCGTTCCGGGGCGAGTGCCTCGTGCATCGGTCAGAGGTCATGCAGTGGCACGGGGACTGGGCCGAGGCTGTGGAGGAGGCGGAGCGGGCGTGTGACCGCCTGTCCGATCCCCCCGGTCAACCGGGCATCGGTCTGGCCTTCTACCAACTCGGCGAACTCCATCGCCTCCGCGGTGAGTCCGCCGACGCCGAAGCGGCGTACCGCGAGGCGACTCGCCACGGCCGCGTGCCACAACCGGGGCTGGCGCGTCTGCGGTTGATGCAGGGTGACGTCGAGGCTGCGCGCGCGGTGATCCGGCGTCTACTCAAGGAACCGAGCGACCGTGTGACGCGGGCGAGGCTTCTGAGCGCGAGCGTCGAGATCTTGCTTGCTGTCGGGGACGACGAGGTTGCCGCCGGCGCCGCCACCGAGCTGGCGGCAATCGCGGACGACGTTGGGGCCCCCGTCCTGCAGGCCATGTCACTCCAAGCTGCTGCCGCCCTGTGCCTGCATCGAGGCGACGCGAGCGCGGCGCTCGACCACGCCCAGCAAGCAGCGTCGGCGTGGGCCGGTCTCGCGGCCCCGTACGAGCATGCCCAGTCGCGCCTGCTCATTGCCGTCGCCTGCCGCGAGCTCGGCGACCGGGATACCGCGCAGCTCGAGGTCGACGCCGCCCGGCAGGCATTCGAGCAGCTGGGCGCGGCACCGGACGTCGATCGGGTGGAGGCGCTGTTCCCCGGGTCCGGCCCGGCAGCCACCGGGATCCTGACCGCACGCCAGGTCGAAGTGCTCGCACTGGTCGCCAGCGGGAAGACCAACCGCGAGATCGCCGACGAACTCGTCGTCAGCGAGCACACGGTCCGTCGACACCTCCAGAACATCTTCCACAAGATCGGTGTCTCGTCGCGGGCCGCGGCGACCGCCTACGCCTACGACAACGACCTGGTCTGAACGGGCCACCGGCACCCCCGTGGTACTTACGTACCACGGGGGAACCGCCGACCGGTTGGCACGAACGGGCGAAGACGCACCGCCGTCGTCAGTCGTATGTTCGGATCAAGACAGCAACCAGTCCGATCGAAGGAGCGAGCAATGACCGTTGCGATGATGGTGGACAATCCAGCTGGGTCCCAGGAGCTCTACGCGGCGCTCCGCGCCGAGTTGCGGTTCGACGGCCCGGTGGGCGGAGCGGTGCACATCGCCGGCCCGAGCCCCAATGGCGGCTGGCGCGTGATCGAGATCTTCGAGTCGTCGGAAGCCGCAAGCCGATTTCTCGCGGAGCAGTTCGCTCCCGCGCTCGCAGCACTCGGCTTCACCGGCGACCCACCCCAGCCGCAATTCTGGCCAGTTCACGCCTGCCTTACCGCCGACCGTGTGGTGACCGGAGCCTGAACAACCTCGGCGAGGCAATCTTCCGCCTCCACACAAAGGGGCGCGCTGCTGCGACGCCATCCGGCTACGAAGTCGTCCGGGCCGTGCTCCGTGCAGGAGCGCGATCGTCGCGGTAGTTCGGTGTGCAAGCGCGGTCGTGTTCGACGGGTGGAGTTGAGCGGCCAGTAGAGGTCCGATCGCGAACACCTCATCGGTCCGGTTGTGGGCCGCCGGCCGGATGGTGGTGTGGTTGTTGATCGTGCCGATGACTCCGCAGGAGGACCTCGACGAGCTGCCGGAAGATGCGCACCCGGTCCCGCATGGCCCCCGAGGTCTCGGTGGTGCGGCACAGGATGAATCCGCCTTCGAACGTCGAACAGGTGGTCGGCGAGCGGAGCCGGGGCCGGTCAGCCTGGAGTCAGCTCGCCGGAGCATGATCAACTCATGAAGCGCCCGACGAAGATCCTGGCCGGCGGCATCGTGGCAGTTGCGGTGATCGGCTCGGGAGTCACCTTCGCCGTCGCCCAAGACGGCGATGACAAGGAACCGTCGATCACTGATGACGCCCTCGCGGCGGCGTCGGTGGCCGCCCTCGCCTACACCGGCGGCGGACGCGTCACCGGCACCGAGGTCGGCGACGAAGAGAGCTACTACGAGGTCGAAGTCACCCTCGAGGACGGCCGTCAAGTCGACGTGCAGCTCGACGAGACGTTCCGCGTCGTCGGCACAGATGACGACGCGGACGGCGAGCACGACGACGACCGGGGCGAGGACTGACGCCTGCGGCCGTGCGCCAACCCCACTCGTCATGTAGCGAGTCGGAGGAAGCGGCTCATCTCCTCTTGAAGATGGTGGGTGTATCGATGTAGCTCTCGTGGCTGAACCGGGGCACCGTCGACGCCGAGCCGCCAGTCGGCGCACCTCCTTCGCGCAGGTCGTCCGGCACCGCTTCGTCGTAATGGATGGACGGGTTGCGCGTCTACAGCGACGTCAGCCTGCCTCGCTGATTCACGCCGAGGGCGATCCTTCGCGCCTGCGTGCGAAGTCGTCGTCGTGTCGGGTCTCGATGAGGTGCGACTTCCGCCGCCGTGGGGGGACCGATCCGTCGATGAGCTGGCTTGGAGCGGGGTCGGCTATTGGGCTGCCTGGACGGGTGCGCGGCGGCGATAGATGCGCAGCGAGAGCACGTAGAAGACGACGAGGATGCCTGCCGCCCAGGCGAGGGCGGCCCAGAGGTCGGGGCCTGGGGTGCCGTCGGTGAGCAGGGAGCGCATGGTTTCGATGATGGGGGTCATCGGCTGGTGCTCGGCGAAGTTGCGCAACGCTGGCGTCATCGAGTCGGTCGGGACGAATGAGGGGCTGATGAAGATCAGTAGCAGCAGGATGTAGCTGAAGGCTCCGGCGCCCTCGGGGGTCTTGGCGAGCAGCCCGAAGAACACGGCCAGCCAGGTGGTGGCCAGGGTGAAGAGGACGAGGAGGGCGCCGAACGTGAACCAGGCGGCGATGTCGGCGTCGGGGCGGAACCCGATGAGGACGGCGACCGCGATGACGAGGGCGCAGGAGAACAGGTTGGAGAGCGTCGATGACACGGCCTGCCCGCTCAGCACTGACGAGGGTGCGACGGGCATGGTGCGGAAGCGGCTGATGATGCCCTTCTGGAGATCGGTGCTGAGACGTAGCGCGGCGTAGGCGATGCCGCTGGCGACGGTCATGATGACGACGCCGGGGGTGATGTAGTCGATGTAGTCGATCGCGCCGGTCTGAGTGCCGAGGGCGCCGCCGAAGACGTAGTTGAACAGCAGCAAGATGCCGATTGGCGTCAGCACGACCGTGATGATCGTGTCGACGCTGCGCGTGGTGTGACGGAGGCTGCGCTTGGTCATGGTCCAGGTGTCAGTGAGCGTGTGCATGTCGCTGCTCCTTGTGGTCGTCGAGGATCTTGAAGAACACGTCGTCCAATGTCGGCTCCTGCTTGGCGAACCCTGTCGGTTCGATGCCGCGGTCGTTGAGCCGGATGAAGATGTCGGCCAGGTCGGCGACTGAGCCGCTGGTGGTGATGACGAGCTTGGTGTCGGCCTGGCTGACCTCGTGCTGCGGGCCGAGGGCATGCCGCGCCGCGGCGAGGTCGCTTTCGTCGCTGAACGTGAGCTCGACGAGCCCGGTGGGCACCGCGGCCTTGAGCTCGTCGGGTGCGCCTCGGGCCACGATCCGGCCGTCGTGGAGGATGGCGATCTGGTCGGCGAGCTCGTCGGCCTCCTCGAGGTACTGGGTGGTCAGGAAGACGGTGGTGCCGTTGTCGACCAGTTGCCGGATGGTCTGCCACATGTCGGTTCGGCTCTCGGGGTCGAGCCCGGTCGTCGGTTCGTCGAAGAAGATGATGGGTGCATCGCCGACGAGGCTCATGGCGATGTCGAGCCGGCGTCGCATCCCGCCCGAGAAGGTCCCCAGGCGGCGGTCGGCGGCCTCGTTGAGCCGGAACGTGTCGAGGAGCTCGGCGGCGGTCTGTCGGGGATCGGCGACGTGGCGCAACTCGCCGATCAGCTCGAGGTTCTCTCGGGCGGTGAGCACGTCGTCGACTGCCGCGAACTGTCCGGTCAGGCTGATGTGCTCGCGGACCTTGGCGGCTTGCTCGGCGACGTCGAACCCGGCGACGCTCGCCGTGCCGCCGTCGGCGTCGATCAACGTGGTCAGGATGTTGATCGTGGTCGTCTTGCCCGAGCCGTTCGCTCCGAGCAGGGCGAAGACCGTGCCCCGTTCGACAGTGAACGAGACGTCTTGGAGCACCGGTACTCCCCGATATCCCTTGGCGAGGTTCGTCACCTCGATCGCGGTGTTGGTCATGATCGATGCTCCTCAGAGGCTGCGGGCGACGATGTTGCCCATGTCGGTGGTCGCGTGGATGTTCAGGTCGGCCGCGGCGCCTTCGGTGTTCTTCACCGCGTTGTGAATCCGGCCGTAGCGGGTGCCGGCGTCCAGGGAGGCGGAAGCTCCGTGGCTGGCGCCGACCGTCACGTCGCCCATCTGGGTGCGCAGCACGACCGTGTCGGAGGTGGCCTCGGCGATGTGGATGTTTCCCTCTTGGGTGCTGATCTCCGCGGGGCCGGTGAGGCGGCCGACGGTGACGTCGCCGACGTGGGCGGCCACGTGCACGCTCGCGGCCTCGTCGATCTTGACTGCGCCGTACGCCTCGAGGGCGACGTCGCCGAGACGTCCGACGCCCCGGAACTCGGCGAAGGACGCCTTCGCCTCGATGCTCGAGCCGGCGGGCAGCTCGATGGTCACCTCGATGGACCCGGAAGGGCCGAAGTACTGGCTCCTGGCCGCCGGGGCGTCGATCCGCAAGATGCCGTCGACGTATCCGACCGTGGCCTGCTCGGCCGCCTTCACATCGCGCCCCTTCGACGCGTTGACGGGCTGGACCTCGACCGTGGTGTCGGCCCGGTCGGCGGCGAGGAATCGGACGTGTCCGGCGGGGATGTCGAGGACGGCGGTGATCGGAGCGGGGGTGTCGAACTTCTGCATGGTTCTCTCCTGTGCATGTTTCCTATGCTTGAAACGCTACGTTGCATTCAGAGATTTATCAACATGATCGTTGCGCACTACACGCACTAGCCCAGATAGATGGCGAGAAATCGTTGCAATAGACAGGATCTAAATGCAACGATCGATTAGCTGTCCGTTGCAATTGCATGCGAGTGAACGCTATGGTGCAGGCGGCATCAGACGCCCGAAGGAGATCGCACATGCCGGGAGGCAGGCTCACCCAGCACGAACGCCAGCAAATCGCGCTCGGGCTGAGCGACGGCCTCGCCTACGCGGACATCGCCAGACGTCTCGAGCGCCCCACCTCGACGATCACGCGTGAGGTGATGCGAAACGGCGGCCCGACCACTTACCGCGCCGACCTGGCCCACCGCGCTACCGAACGCCGCGCCCACCGGCGCAGGCACGCCGCCGCCCAGGGGTCGCAGGCGCCCCCGCAGGCCCACGGACGCAACGCCGAGGCCGTGCGCGAATACGAGGAGATGTTCACCACCATCCTCATGCAGTCGGGCCTGCCCAAGATGATGTCCAGGGTGCTGGTGTGCCTCTACACCACCGACTCCGGCAGCCTCACCGCGTCCGAACTCGTCCAGCGTCTCCAGGTCAGCCCGGCGTCCATCTCCAAAGCGATCACCTTCCTCGAGAGGCTCGACCTCGTTCGCAGGGAACGCGACGAACGCCGCCGCGAGCGCTACATCGTCGACGACGACCTCTGGTACCAGGCGATGCTGCGCAGCGCCCGGGACAACGCCCAACTCGCCGACACCGCACGCCAAGGCGTCGGCATCCTCGGCCCCGACACCCAGGCCGCCGCCCGCCTCGACAGCATCGCCCGCTACCTCGACTACGTCGCCAAGAGCATCACCCACGCCGCGGAGCAGGCCCGCGAGGTCCTCTACACGAACGCCGAAGCGACCTCAGTCGGGACCGCTCAGCCAAGTTCAGATCGCGGATAGAGAGCCGGCTCGAATGATCACAGCCACGAGGGCGCAGCTGAATAGCGCTGCTTGGCGAGCGACGAGATGCCGATCGGTGCACATCGCGACGATGACTCCGCGCCGTCGTTCGGTGCTGCAGTTCGGGCGCGCACGCGGACGACTGGTCTGTTCGATCAGCGGCGGTTCAGGTTGCGCGGAACGGCAACTCGGTGCAAGTTCTGGCAGACATAGGCTCCGGGCGTGAGGTGCTCTTGTTGCGGTGAGGAGCGTGAACCCGCGATGGTTGCGCCGCTGTTGTGCCATGACGAGGTGAAGGTCTGTCGCGTCTGCGTCGGATGGTTGATGCGCCGAACTGGGGGCGTGGACGTGACGCCGACGTTGCCGGTGCGGGACATGGGCGAGGCGACCCAGTTCTGCGAGGCAGCCGGGTTCGACGTCGAGCACTACAGCGACGACTTCGCCTTTGTGCACGTCAACGATCAGAGCGTGTTCGACCTCGACCGCGTGCAGGGCCTCGACCCGGGCACCAATCACGCCGGTTGTTACATCATCACCAACGACGTGGACGACTGGCACGCTCGGTTCGTCGCCGCTCGGTTGCCGGTCACACCGATCGAGGACATGCCATGGGGCATGCACGAGTTCACCCTTACCGATCCCAGTGGCAACCACATCCGGGTCGGCCGCAACACATCAGCCGAGGTGTCGTGATGACGAGGACCGCTGTCGGCGGCGACAACGTGGATCGACCGCCTGCTGGCTGTTGGTGCTGCGGCGACCACGCTGTTCAGGCCAGCCTTCTCCAGCTACGGGAGCATCCAGAGGTCGGTGTGTGCTTCCGGTGCGTCGACTTGCTCGCCAAGCGCAAGCGGTCCATCGAACGAATGACCCGTCACGCTCCGCCCGGTCCCTGGTGGCGACGAGCGCAGTACCGCGCCGGTTTCGGCCACTGCTGACGGCGCAATGAGTTGGCTGTTAGCAGCAGGTGTCGCCGCGCCAGGCCGCTCGGCCCTCCTTGACGGCGATCGCGGCGATGACGAGTCCCGCGATCGGGTCGGCCCACGACCACCCGAAGGCACTGTTGGCGACCAGCCCGACGAGCAGCACCCCGGACAGATAGGTGCACAGCAGCGTTTGCTTGGAGTCGGCGACGGCGCTCGCCGATCCGAGCGCACGACCGGCCTTGCGCTGGGCGAGCGACAGGGCGGGCATCGCGACCAGTGAGACTGCTGCGAGCGCGATCCCAACGGTGGACGGCGATGGTTCGCCTGCGCCAAGCAGGGCGCGTAGCGACTCGACACTGACATAGGCGGCGAGGGCGAAGAACGAGATCGCGATCACGCGCAGGGCGGTGCGTTCGCGTGCCGCCGGGTCAGCGCTGGAGAACTGCCAGGCGACGATGGTCGCTGAGCTGACCTCGATCACCGAGTCGAGGCCGAACCCGATGAGCGCTGTCGAGCCCGCAGCTGCTCCGGCCGAGATGGCAATGACCGCTTCGATGACGTTGTACGTGATGGTGGCGGCGACGAGCATCCGAACGCGGCGCGTGAGGCGCTGCTGCTCGTCAGGCGCGAGCGACTGTGTCGGCTGGCCTCCCGACGAGCAGCACGCGTCGTCGCAGGTCGACTCGATGACTCGGCGTTCGGGCCGGACATCCATCAGCAGCACTCGTCGTCTACCGCGGCGGGACAGGCCGCTCGATCGAGCACGAGCACGAGTCCGAGCAAGTCGCGCAGCGCTCGGCCGAGTCGGCGGTCGACGAGTTCGTAGCGGACGCGTCGACCTTCGGGCTGCGCGATGACGAGGCCGCATCCGCGTAGGCACGCGAGGTGGTTCGAGAGATTGGCACGGGTGAGCCCGAGGTGGTCAGCCAGGTCCGACGGGTAGGCAGATCCGTCGATCAGTGCGACAAGGATCCGGCGCCAGGCTGCGAGTTGCGCAGAGGTCGACTGGCGCTCGACGGCACAGTGGCTAGCGCCCCGCTAGCGCCCAGTCGTCATCGTCCCCGGCAACACCAACCCCCTGGTGTTCGAGAGCGATGGAGAGCATCATGCGAACGAAGAAGTACACCTCCCGGGCGGCACTGGCGCTGGCCGGCCTCGCCGCGGGTGTTGCGCTGGTGGCCGGGACGACAGTGGCTGCCGGGCCCGCCGACCACACGGGCGAACCTGCCGATTGGGGTCCCCAGCTGGAGGCATACTGCGACGACCCCACAACTGCGGCCGCCGATGGGTACAACGTCATCGACGACCCCCACCCCGACGCCGACGGCCACTACGGCGGCCTCCTGGAGGGCACCAACGGGCCGGACCTCATCCTGGCCAACGGCGGTAACGACATCGTCGAGGCCGGACTCGGCAACGACATCATCTGCGGCAGCTTCGGCAACGACACCATCAACGGCGAAGGCGGCAACGACGCCGTGTTCGGTGGCGGGCACGAGAACGTGCTGCGGGGTGGCAACAACGACGACTACCTGGACGGCGGCGGCCAGATCGACTGGTGTGACGGCGGAAACGGTGACGATGCCACCGGACCCGGTTGCAACACCGTGAACGACTAGCCGGCGCCGCCGACATCCGGCCGTGGGCATCCGCCGCCCACGGCCGGATCGGCCCGGATGGCAACACCAGCGAGCTCACCTCGGCGTCGACGGGGCACAGAACGTCGCCGGCCTGGAGTATCCGAAACGACGGGGATAACGCTCGCGTCGACCGTCCGCTACCGCCGCCAATGACGCCAGCACCGATCGCGCCCGAACTGCCGCGCCGTGTCGTTCCTGGCGCGACTCGCCGTTCGGCCCAGTCCCAAATCGCACGTCCGGAGGCCGACGATGTCCGGCTCCGTGGGGGAGCGCGGCAGAGTGTCGATCCGGCGCGCTGCAGCGACGACATCGCGATCCGAATCCGCACCTCCGGGAAACGAGAGCTCCCGCACGCCTCGTGACAGCCCGGGTCCCGAGGATCTGGGGACTGAGGAGCCGCACAGCCCGGTGCGCCGAGCAAGTTCGCAGAGTTCGTCCATTGTTCAACGCGTTCAACAATGACGGGCGGAGCGGAGCGGACTCCACGGAATGCACCGAGCCGACGGAAGAACGCACGGAGTGGACGGAGCGCACGGAGCGCACGGACGGTTCCCATCACGTTTGCCAAGGTGAGGGTCGCGGGTTCGAGTCCCGTCGTCCGCTCCAGGTCAGCGGCCCTTTCTGGTTCCGTGAGGGCGGTCCTGGGCGACAGTTGCCCCGGTAGGTGGCGAACACTCGAGGGTGCACCACGGGCGCGCTGTCACCCCCGTTGGGGTGAATTCCAGGCCCGGGACACATCTCATCCACGACAGCTCGAAAGCCCGCCACGGCCCTCTCCGTGCTCGGTCGTCGCCGATCTGGGCGCGCAGGCTCTTATCAGGCGCTCTGGGCGCGGAGGTTCCCATATTCGAGCACCTGCGCGCCCAGATGTGTTCGTGCAGGCCATGATCGCCACTGCTGACCGGTGCGGTCCGCTCCCTCAGCGTCTGTCACGTCGTCCGGATGCCCCGGTGTGCGCGTTCTGTGCGCTCTGGGCCGGCTGCCGATCGGGCAATCGACGTCGGGCTCCCCGTACCCTGCGACGGAGCGAGGCGTTCAGGCCGGTGTCGGGAACTGCATGAGTCCACCGGCGACCATCGCGGCGATCATGGGCTCACCCTCGCCGATCGGGATCGCTTCGATCTTCCCGAATGGGAGGAAATTGGCGACTGCAGTCGCCATCTTCAAAGGGTCGTCAGCCTCCCAGAGGCTGAAGGATCGGCCGAGGTCGAGCGCCACCCAGAGATGGACCATTTCCACACCCTCGGGCGGCTTCCACGTCACGAAGTAGTCGAGCGTGGCCTGAAAGCTCGCTCGTGTCGCGTCAGCGTCTTGGCGAGCGCCGAACTGCTGGATCCACAAGTACTGCGCCATCCGACGTTCCTCCCCCTTCATGTCGAAGCCCTGACGAGGCTAACAAGCCAGCCGGTGCCCAAGTCCGTGGCTCATGGAGGCGGCTATCGGTATGCACGTTGCGCGATCTCGAACGATCCACCGCCGAAACGAGACTGGACATGCGCGGTCGATGTCGCCCGTCAGGAGTCGTCGCCGTTGAGCGTCAGCTGGTCGCGGTGATCGATGGCGGTGATGCTGCCGTGTGCGGCAATTGTCGGGGCTGCGGGGTTGGCGTTGAGGGTGAGCTGGTCGCGGTGGTCGATGGCGGTGATGCTGCCGTGTGCGGCAATTGTCGGGGCTGCGGGGTTGGCGTTGAGGGTGAGCTGGTCGCGGTGGTCGATGGCGGTGATGCTGCCGTGTGCGGCGATTGTCGGGGCTGCGGGGTTGGCGTTGAGGGTGAGCTGGTCGCGGTGGTCGATGGCGGTGATGCTGCCGTGTGCGGCAATTGTCGGGGCTGCGGGGTTGGCGTTGAGCGTGAGCTGGTCGCGGTGGTCGATGGCGGTGATGCTGCCGTGTGCGGCAATTGTCGGGGCTGCGGGGTTGGCGTTGAGGGTGAGCTGGTCGCGGTGGTCGATGGCGGTGATGCTGCCGTGTTCGGCAACTGTCCGCGCCGCGGCTGCGGACTCCGCGCCTGGAACCCGCGTCACGGCGTGGTCCCTGGAGATGAGCGCCATTCCGGCGACGCCGAGTGCTGTGCCTGCTCCGAAGGCCAGTGCGACTGTGAGAACTCGACGGCTGGGTGGATGAGCCTTGAGTAGCGGAGTGGTGGTGGTCATCGTTCGTTCCCTTTCGCGATGTTCGATGGGCTGTGGCACGGCTCTGCGCCGTCTGTATTCATCGGGACTTCGTTCATCGCGCGCCTTGGAAGTGGCGGTTGTGATCGTCCCCGGGTATTGGCGGTGTCGCGCGAGACATTGGGCGGGAGCGTGCGTTGTGTGGCTGGTGTGACGAAGTGGGCGGGGGTCATGCGGTCAACGGGTGTGCCGGCTCGGCGGATGGCGTCGTAGACCGTTTCGGTCGAGTCGGCGACGAGCGCATAGAAGATGGTGTCGTCGTCGGGGACCCAGACGGCGCCGACGTAGGTGATCGCGACGCCGGTGCCACGTATCAGCTCGACGGCGGAGGCGAGCTGTTCGGCGCCCGCTCTGAACTGGTCGATGGTGGTTTCCGGCGGGTAGCGCTCGATCAGGAACCCGGCCCGGGTGTGCTCATCGAAGGGGGCGTCCATTGAGGGCGACTCAAGCACGGCTGGTGGTTCGTGGAATCCGTGAACTCCACGGGTTTCGCCGAGGGGGCCGTGACGCCGACGTCGAGTCGCAGCGCCGTCTTGCATGACCTGCCGCTAAGCTATGACTTCGAGCGGATCTTTGGCGGGTGGTGGGCTACTGGCCACCTTGCGGGCGGGGGTGACGGACGGGATGATTGGGCGCGACGCGGAGCTCGCCGCTGCCGATGAGTTTCTCGCCGGAGTGTCGACTGGTCCGGGCGTGTTGCTGTTGGAGGGTGAGGCGGGGGCGGGCAAGACGACCCTGTGGAACGCGGCGGTGGCCGCTGCGACGCGGCGGGGGTTCCGAGTGTTGTCGTGCCGCCCGGCGGCAACGGAGGCGAAACTGTCCTTCGGCGGGCTCGATGACCTGCTCGACGGTGTTGTCGGGGAGGTGTCCGATTCGTTGCCGGAACCGCAACGTCAGGCCCTCGACGCGGTGTTGCTGCGGGGGCCGAGCACCGATGCGGACGCGAGGACGGTGTGCCGGGCGGCGCTGGAGATCGTGCGGCTGCTCGCCGGTTCTGGGCCGGTCGTGTTGGCTGTTGACGACGTGCAGTGGCTCGATCGGCCGAGCGCTCAGGTGGTCGAGTATGTGGTGCGTCGGCTCGGTGACGAGCCCGTCGGGGTGATGCTTGCCTGGCGCTCGGCGGCTGCGGAGGCGCTGCCGCTCGGGTTGGCTCGGGTGCCGTGGCCCGAGCGTGTGCGGCGTCTCACGGTCGGCCCGCTCAGCGTCGGTGCGCTGCATCGGTTATTGCAGTCGCATCTTGAGCTGTCGTTGTCGCGGCCGATCCTGGTTCGTGTTCACGCGATGTCGGGCGGCAATCCGTTTTACGCGTTGGAGATCGCCCGTGCCGTGGCCGCGACGAACAGGAGGCTGGCGGCGGACGAGCCGCTGCCGATCCCGGCGACGCTGACCGAGCTCGTCCGCAGCCGGCTGACCCGTCTACCGGCGGCCACCCGCGACGTTCTGCTGGTCGTGTCGGCGCTGGCGGTGCCGACGATGCGACTGGTGGCGGCGGCGGTCGGCGACTCCCGGGCCGGCGCCGCGGTCGAGCGTGCCGCTCGTGTCGGGGTGCTCGTGGCTGAGCGGGATCGGCTCGAGTTCTCCCATCCGCTGTTGGCGTCAGGGGTTTACGCGGATGCCAGCCGCCGACGCCGCATCGCTGTTCACCGTCGGCTCGCTGAGGTCGTCGCCGACGAGGAGGAGCGAGCTCACCATCTCGGCTTGGCCGCGGAGGACCCCGACGAAGCCGTCGCGGCCGCCCTCGAGTCGGCGGCGTCGCTCGCGCTGAAGCGGGGCGCACCGTCGACGGCTGCCGAGTTCTACGAGAGGGCCGGACGCCTCACCCCACCGACGGACGGTGACGGTGTCCGCCGACGTCTACTCGTGGCAGCTAGATGCCACGGCGTGGCGGGAAATACGCCGCGGGGCAGGCAACTGCTCGAACAGGTGTTGTCGACGGACATGCCCGGCCCAGGGCGGGCGGAAGCGCTGCTGCTTCTGAGCAGTGGTGAGTTCGGCGACCTCGCCTCCGAATCCGTCGACATGCTCGAACAAGCCTTGGAGGAGGCCGCAGGTCGACCGGAACTCGAGGCTCGACTCCTCGTCGAGCTCGTCTCAGTCCACCTCGGTGGGTGGGACATCCCCGCCGCGGCGGCGCACGCTCGGGTCGCCCTCGCCGCCGCCGAGCAGGCAGGCGACCTCGCCACGTTGAGCCGTGCGCTCGTCGCCGCCGGCAGATTGGAGGTGTTCCAGGGCCGGCCGCTCGGCATCGAGCTGGTGCAGCGGGCCGAATCGATGCAACCGATGGTCGAACACGCTCGCATCGCCGCGTTGCCCAGCGGGTGGATCGGCACCCTGCTCCGTTACATGGACGACTTCGACGGGGCGCGGACTCGGCTCGAGCCGCTGCTGAGCCGCGCCGGCGAGCTCGGCGACGACTCCTCCACCGGCGAGCTGCTTTACGAGCTCAGCGAACTCGAATGCTGGGCAGGAAACTGGGAGCGAGCGCTGGCATACGCCCAGCGCAGCGTGGAGATCCAGACGCAGGCGGAACGAAAGTGGGACCTCACCAACGCCCTCGCCGCGCTCGCGTTCGTGGAGGCCCACCTCGGGCGCGTCGAGGAGTCGTGCGCCCACGCCACCCAGGGACTGGCCATCGCCCGGTCGATGAGAGGCCGCGACGAAACGGTCAGGAACGTGCGTGCGCTGGCATTCCTCGAGCTGTCCCTGTCCCGACCGGAGCGGGCCCTCGCGCAACTCGAGCAAATTGCCAAGATCGCCGCCGCCGTCCACGACCCCGGTGTGCTCCGGTATGCGGGCGACCACATCGAAGCGCTCATCGGCGTCGCCGACCTCGACGCCGCCGAAGAGCATCTGGAACGGTTGGAACGCCAAAGCCTCGAAGTGGACCGGGCCTGGGGGCTTGCCGTTGCCGCACGCTGCCGAGGGCTGCTGCTCAGCGCCCGCGGAGATCTCACCGGCGCCCTAGCGGCGATCGACGAGGCGCTAGTGCACCACCAGCGGGTGCCGATGCCCTTCGAACACGGCCGAACCCTGCTCGTCGCCGGGAGGACCCGGCGGCAAGCACGGCGGCACCATGACGCCCGCGATGCGCTCACCGCTGCCCAATTGATCTTTGAGCGGCTCGGCGCCCCACTGTGGGCCGCCAAGGCCACCGCCGAGCTGACCCGGATCGGCGGCCGCAGACCGACCCCCCTAGGCCTCACCGGCACCGAACAACAGGTCGTGCAACTGGTGATCGCCGGGCGCTCCAACCCCGAAGTGGCCGCCGAGCTATTCATGAGCCGCCGCACCGTCGAAGACCACCTCTCCAAGACGTACCGCAAACTCGGTGTCCGCTCCCGCACCGAACTCGCCCACCGGATATCATCACAGACCCCCGAAATCCTCGATTCGTTGCACAACGAACCCCCCGCGTGAGCCTCACCCGGTTCCATGCAGTGCGTTGCTGGTAATTGGCTTCCAGTAGCGAACGTCCCAGTCTCTCGTTTAGGTCCGCGATCTCCGCCGAAAGTGGGCGCGTCATACCGGAACCAGACGAGATCCCCTGCGGGACGTTGGCTCCCGGCGCGGCGCCTGATGGGCTTGGAGTGCGGAACGTCGCTTGACACGACCCGTCCGACACGGGGAGGTGTTCCTTTGGAAGCGCCTCGATCGACGGTACCTCTGAGCACGCCGGCGGTGCCAGGCGAACGATCGTCTCGCGTCCGATATCCGCGTCCGGTAATCACGTCGCCGCCATCCTCGAACGCCGGCACCGTTCTGCTGGGACGGGACCGTCACGGGCCAGTCTCGGCCGCGGCTAGCGTCGCAGGCGCAGGCGCACGTAACGGGCGTGGAGGGAGCGAGCATGCATTACCTTGCGTTGGGTAGGTACAGCCCGCAAGGGGCAGCCGGCGTAGCGAAGGACGGCTTGACCAGTCGAAAGGAAGTCGTGAAAGGCCTCGCCGAGGCCGGGGGCTCACGGCTGGTCGGGATGTGGGGAGTGCAGTCCGGTGACTTCGACTTCGTGCTGCTCTTCGAGGGTGACATACCGCCAGCGTTAGGCGCGGCGAACCGCCTCGGACAAATGAGCATGGGTCACCTTGCCGAAGTCGTGACCTACGTGCTCGTGGAGACCGAAGATGTCGACGAGGCGCTACGCACATACACAACCGTGACGCGTCCGCCTGGAGCGGAGTAACACCAGCGACCCGACGCGGCCCACCGAACGCACGGCGCTCGGGTCCTGCGCCGGCGCACTCCCCAACGCCGGCTCAGTTACTGTCTGGACCTTCACAGCTTGCTCGCGGGCTGTCATTCGGTGCTCGCTGAAGCGTCGAGTCACGCGACTGAGGAACCGCTCAAAGAACCTGGCTCGAGGCCCCGGCTCGAGTGACGTCAACGCGCTGGACAGAGTTCATTCGGCCCGTCAATTACGGCAGTGGGCTCTGAACCCGATGGCGTACGTAGGCGGCGAAACAATTGACCGGTCGTGGGGAACTGTGGGAGTATCCAACCGCACGAACACGCGGGAGGGATTTGCGTGATGTCTCAGGTGTCTTTTTTTCGTATGCTCGCGAGCGGGTGCCTAGCTTTGGCCGTGCCATTGTCTGTGTCATCGAATGCCGCCGCGGCGCCACCCCACCTCGAAAAACTTCTCGAGTCGCTGTGGAGGGAGGTGTTCAGTCTACCCATCGACGAGAACCCGTTCACGGGTGGCGACCACTGTCTCATGCTTTCGGACCCACGGACTGACGAGCCTGTCCTGGCGCCGTTCGCGACGCCAACCCCTGCGCCGGCCTGCACGGTGACAATGGGAACGAAGTTGTTCGTGACTGGATGGTCATCCGAGTGCAGCAACGTCGAAGGGCCTCCGTACCACGGTGACGGAGAGACCGAATTGCGGGCCTGCGCGCAAGACGCTGATGCCGGTCTCAACACGCCCGTCGTGACGTTCGACGGACGACCCGTGCAGATGAAACAGGTCGAAACGGCGCTCATGGAGGCGCTCTTACCGGAGGACAACATCTTCGGCCAGCCAGTGGGCACGCCGATTGAATCGGTCGGCCACGGCTGGGTTGCGCTTGTGCCGCTGACGCCGGGGCAACACACGGTCACGATCCATACGACGGGGACGTACGTCTCGCCTCCAGGACCTCTCGATTCGACAACCACGACAACGATCAACGTCACGCGCTGACGTCCAAACCTCCCTCCGCCGGAGGAACGGATATGTGCCGCGGGCCTGATTCAAGCCAGCGCGGCGACGGCTGCAGCGACTACTCGCGGCTGCACACCAGGCGAGATCCTCGACAGCCACCGAACTGCACCGAGAAGTATGACCACTACCTGGGGAGGCCACCACCATCTGTCATCGCGACCCGCGGCCGGGAAGACCTAGGGTCGTAGGCGGCGTCTGACCGACGTGTCGGATGGAACCGAAACGGGTCGGCGACGCCAGCCGGCCAACACGACAAGGAGGGCGTGCTTTGAGGAAGCGATTCGTCGCAGGTGCACTGGTTGCCCTGATCACCAGCCTCGGAACGGTTACGACAGCGGCCGCGGACCCGCCACACAACCCGGGTGGTCCGTGCATCCAACCGGACCAGAACGTCAGCCTCTCGAGCGTCGCGGGCTACGCCGACGTCGTCCAGGTCCTGGAGCGCATTGAGCGTACGAGCCGGAATCTTGTCGATGTCGCGTCCGCCGGTACGTCGGGTGAGGGCCGCCAGCTCTTGTATGCCACCGTGGGCGACGGACCGACGACGTTCTGGCTGCAGGCGCGAATCCACGGAAACGAGCTGCACAGCACCGAAGCGGCGCTGCAGATCCTCGACCATCTGGCCAGTGGCGACCCGCAGGCCCGGCTGATCCGTGACCAGCTGACCGTCGTCGTCATCCCGATGTACAACCCCGACGGCGCCGAGGCCAACATCCGCCAGAGCACGACCCCGAACAGAATCGACCTCAACCGTGACTGGGAGAACTTCGCCCAACCGGAGTCGGTGGCGTTCTGGAGGCTGTGGCGCGACGTGGCGCCCCAGTTCGCCCTGGACCTGCACCACATGGGAGAGGCGCCAGTCGTCAACGGCACCAACGATCTCAACCAGTTCCAGATCGGTGCCCGGTCGATCGACCCGGCCAGGATGACGACCGAGCAGTGGCTGACCAACCGGCAGATGGCGATGGTGAGCGTCGACGCACTCGACAAGTACGGCCTCGCCAACGTCGCGCACTATCCGCTGATCGACATCACCAACGCCGTGCTGAGCCGGATGCTGATGGGTGGAACCGCGCCCGCCGGAGAGCAGCCGGTCATGCAGACGCCGACGCGAGGCGCGATTTTCTATGAGGTTCGATCCGTCGGCCAGAAGAGCAACGGCCAGCTGGAGAATCTGTTCAGGATTCCGACGATGGCAGTGCTCACCGCGATCGCCAGCGGCTCCCTGTCGTCCTACGACATCTCCGGGTACACGAGCCTTCCGTTCGCAACTCAGGGTCCGTGTGGAGAGCACTAGCACTCCACGGCACGGAGCCTCTCCGCCCGAGGTTTCTCGACCACGCCACCTGACAGCAGCAGCGCTGCTTCGGTGAGGAGCGCCAAGCGTCGCGGTGGCGGCCGCCGGCCACGGCACTGTCGCCAGCGGGTCTGTCTCGAGTCGGCGGAACGTGCGCACCGGTCAATGCGCTGCTCCGGCCTGCACAGAACGTGGAACGGCACCTCGGCCAGGATGCGATGCCGGCGTGACGCGACGTCTTACGCCAACAAGCGCGATGCTCACCTCGACCGCTGTTACACGACCGGAACGAACGAAGATTGGCAAGCGTTTGCGGCGGCACCGGATGCCGCCAGCCGATCGAGCCTTGACCGTTCGGTCGGCTGAGGCCATGCTCGCGCCAGTGGGCTCCCTTGGGGCGCCCCTGACAACTGGGGGATCATTATGAGGCGGTCACGGCCGATCACTGGCGCACTTGTCATGTGCGCGGTGTTGCTCGTCGGGGCAGTGCCAGCCTCGGCGGATCCGAATAACAACAACTCGGCGAAGCTCCGCAAAGCGGTCACCGTCGAAGGCATCCTCGAACACGAGGCAGCGTTCCAGGAGATCGCCGACGCCGCCGCCGGTAATCGACTGTCGGGCGCTCCCGGCTACGACGATTCCGCCGAGTACGTTGCCGCCCGGGCTGCGGCCGCTGGCTACAACGTGACGGTCCAGGAGTTCGAATACGTACTGGATTTCCTCGCCGACTTCGAAGCGCCCGTCCTGAGCATCGAAGGCGGAACCGAGTTCGTGGCGGGAATCGCCGGAGCTTCGCTCGGCGGCGACTTCGGCTCGATGTACAAGACCACGCCCTACAGCATCGACATCACGGCGCCGGTGTGGGCCATCGATCTCGCCTTGCCGGCGACGGGGCCACCGAACACCAGCACCAGCGGCTGTGAGGCTGGGGATTATGCCGGTGTACCGCCGGGCGCGATCATCATCGTCCAGCGAGGCACCTGCACCTTCGCCCAGAAGTTCACGCTCGCTGACGCGTCCCCGGCTGGTGCGATGGTGTTCATCAACGAGGGACAGGCCGGGCGCACCGAGCCGTTGTGGTTCAACTTCGACGGCATCGAGATCCCGACGTTCGCGGCGACGGTGGAAACGGCGACGGAGCTGGCCAACGGTGTGCTCAGCGGTGACACCGGGACGACTGCCCGGTTCAAGATCGAGTGGCGCCCCGGTACGTACACCACCACCAACGTCATCGCCGAGACCACTGGCGGTGACCCCAACAACGTGATCGTGGTCGGCGCCCACCTCGACTCGGTGGGTGTCGGACCGGGCATCAACGACAACGGCTCGGGCTCGGCCACGATCCTCGAGATCGCCGAGCAGATGTCCAAGGTGAAGCCGCGCAACCAGGTCCGCTTCATGTGGTTCGGCGCCGAGGAGTCCGGACTGCTCGGTTCCGAGGCATATGTGGAGAGCCTGTCGGAGCAGGAACAATCACAGATCGCCGCGATGTTGAACTTCGACATGGTCGGATCACCGAACTTCGTGCGGTTCGTCTACGACGGTGACCTGTCCGACTCGCCCCCCCTGCCGGGCGGTGCCCCGGAAGGCTCAGCCCAGATCGAGCAGCTCTTCCTCGACTACTTCGCCAGCCAAGGCCTGCCCACCGAGCCCACCGCATTCGACGGACGATCGGACTACGGACCGTTCCTCGAAGCCGACATCCCTGCCGGCGGACTGTTCACCGGGGCCGAAGGCATCAAGACCGCTCAACAAGCCGCCATCTACGGCGGGGTCGTGGGTGCGCAGTACGACCCCTGCTACCACCTGTCCTGCGATGACATCGACAATCTCAGCCGAACAGCGCTTGACCAGATGAGTGACGCCGCAGCCCACGCAACGATCTCCCTGGCGCAAAGCACCCAGGCGATCAACGGTCAGCGTGGCAAAGGCAACTTCAACGTGAAGCCGACGGCACCACCCGCGCCAGTCGTAAGCATGTCCGGCCGTTGACAAGGTGCGACGGGGATGACGATCACGCACCGGCCTGACCGCCGCCGGCCGCTCCCGCGCTCGACCGACGTCGCACCGCGCCGGTTGCGCTAGCTGACGCTACGGTCCGCCTTGGAGCGAGCGTCTCGATCGGCTTGTCCATCTCGATGGCGCAGGACACGGCGGGATCCCGGCGAAAAGTCTAGGGTCGTGAACGGCGTCTGACCCGAGGTCTCGGGTGAAAGCAGGCCCGTACCCACGCGGTCCGTTCAACTGATGAAACGGACCAGTCGCCCGCATGCGCCCCGAACTGCAGCACCGAACGCGGCGAAGTCGTCGTCGCAATGCGCACCGATCGGCGTGTAGTTGCTGAGTCCTTGCCTGTGATCTGTCCCGATCACGTTGGGCTGCGGTGGGCTCAGTCCGCGTTCACCTGGTTGACGACCACTGGACGTGGGGGTCATCGGAATCCGTTTGGAAGTGCACCGAGCCGGTGACCTCGAGCACGAGGTGACGCGAAGCAATGAGAACCTCGACGGTCGGCTCGCCGGGTCCGAAGTTGAAACGGCACTCGTGAGTGGCTCGAGCGCCACGCGGAACAGGGCCGCTGCGTCGAGCGCGTGCACGGCCGACTACCGCTGGGTGCCGTCACCGTGGTAGCCGGTTGTCCGGCTCTGCGGATTTCATGGGACTGATGGGAGCGACGGTGGTGGGCTGCCGTCTGAGCATGGGCGTCCGATGAGTCTTCGGGGTCGGCGCGGTCAGCACCGGCGATCGTTGACACGGAACGGAGACGCAGGTGCGAAGGCTCAAGGTCATCAACCACATGTCGCTTGACGGCGTGATCCAGAACTCGCCCGAGGACGGGTTCCCATACACGGATTGGGGTGGGCCGTACCGGAGCCCCGAGGGACGGGACTTCATGCTCGAGGCGTACGGGGAGCGCTACGACGCGCTGATCGGGCGTCGCACCTACGACATGTGGTCCACGTTCTGGCCGAACGTGCCCGCCGGCGACCCGTTCGGCGATCGGCTCCGGGCGGCGACGAAGTACGTCGTCACCCACCGCCCGGAGAGCCTCGAGTGGGGTCCGTTCGAGGCCGTCGGGCCGGACCTCGTCGAGGGCGTCCGCCGCGTCAAGGAGTCGGACGGCCCGGACCTCGTGTGCTGCGGCAGCTCCACCCTGACCTCGGCGCTGATCCAGCACGGGCTGGCCGACGAGCTCGTGCTGCCCATCAACCCGGTCCTGGTGGGTACCGGGAAGCGACTGTTCGCCGAGGGGACCCCGGGTCGGACGTTCGAGCTCGTCAGCACCACCGCCCTGCCGTCGGGCATCGTCGTCTGCGCCTACACGCTCGGCGAGCCCTTGCAGCTCGCATAGGGGCCCGAGGCGCGGCAACCCCCAAGCGGCGCGCCCACGACATGGCCAGGCTCGAGCTCGCCTCGAGCGCGACTCGCCTGCGTTGCGTGCGCCACTCACGACGGATCGGGTGGCTGGTTGCCCGAGCGGCGCCCCGGGTACCGGTGCGTCACGGCGTCGCGCCTGGTGGAGACGTTCCTTCCG
The DNA here is from genome assembly GCA_963844915.1 of uncultured Acidimicrobiia bacterium. Classification (GTDB taxonomy): domain Bacteria; phylum Actinomycetota; class Acidimicrobiia; order Acidimicrobiales; family Ilumatobacteraceae; genus JALZMG01. The sequence goes on from CAWJQF010000003.1 coordinate 46,970, forward strand.
TCAGGATCCCGCGGGCCACTCGATCAGGAGCTCTCATGCCACACACACCTCGATACCGACCCCGTCCGATCCGCCTGCCTCCGACATCAAGCCCGTCCCCGTCACGAACGACGTGTCCACGTCTGGCGCCCGATCGAACCCGTTCTCGGTGAACTCACGCCAAGGTGAGGGTCGCGAAACGGTCTGGTTGTCGATGGTCCCGGTTCGTGGGACTGTCGACGACGGGATCTGAGGTCAGCGGGCTTTGAGGCGGCCGGGGGGTTCGGTGGCCGGGTCGTGCGGCCAGCGGTGCTTCGGGTAGCGGCCAGCGAGGTCATTGCGCACCGCCGCCCAGGACCCGGTCCAGAAGCCGGGCAGGTCGGCGGTCACCTGGATCGGACGGTCGGCGGGGGAGAGCAGCGCGAGCGTGATCGGCACCCGGCCTCGGGCGATCGTCGGGTGTTCCTTCACGCCGAACACGTCCTGCACCCGCACCGACGCCGTCGGGCGTGCGCCGGTGTAGTCGATCGAAACGGTGCGGCCGCCGGGCAGCGTCCACGCCGGCGGGGCCAACTCATCGAGTTCGGCTCCCAGCGACCATGGGAGCTGGTGATGAAGCAGTGTCGCGACGTCGACGCGGTCGAGGTCGGCCCGGCCGGTCGCGCCGGTGAGGTGGGGCCGCAACCATTCGTCGAGCGTGGCCGCTAGCGCCTTGTCGGACCAGTCCGGCCAGTCGTCACCCAACGTGTCGCGGAGCAGTGCGACGCGTGCGCGCAGCTGCACCGCGTGCACCGGCCACGACAGCACACCGAGCTTGGTGTTGGCGATGCGTTCGACGAGCGCGTCGACGGTGTCGTCGCCCGGCTCGGGAGGCCGAACGTCCTCGCCGAGCCGAAGCGCGTCGAGGCGCCGCTCGATCCGCACCACGAGGTCGTCGCGATCAGCGTCCCACACGAGCCGTCGGTGCTCCACGACATCGTCGAGCACGCCCGCGATCTCAAACGCCTCGACCGCTGCGCCGAGGCGGATGCGGGCGCCTGAACGCTTCCCGTCGACGTCGGCGGCGACGAGGAAGTCGGCGCGCGCGAGCGGATCGCTCTCTGCGACCCACGCCCCGGAGCCGGTGCGCATCTGGAACTGGCCCGGCCGTCGGCGGGCCGCCAGTCGGTCGGGAAAGCCGGCCATGAGCAGCAGCCCGGTGCGGTCGGGATCGACCGAGTCGGGGTCGAACCGGATGCCGATGCGGCGCGCCAGGTCGGCCGCCCGGTCCCGCACCCGGCGGACACCGCCCCGGTTCGCCCGGTCATCCGTGCTGTGCCCGCAGACGACCGCGACCCGTAGGGCGAGGTCAGCCGGAAGCTGGTCGGCGTGGCCGCGCATCACGTCCCGCTCGTCGACGACCGCCGCAATCACGCAGGCCGCGGACACAGGCGCGCCGGCGACAATGCGGGCCAGCCGGGGATGTAGCGGGAGGTTCACCATCATCTGGCCGACGTTGGTCAGGCGGCCATCCGAGTCGATCGCTCCGAGCATCGCCAGCAGCTCGAGGCCCAGGCGCCACGCCCGGGCCGGGGGCGGATCGGCGAACGACAGCCGGTCCGGCGTCGTGCCCCAGGCGGCCAGTTCCAGGGCGAGTCCGGCGAGGTCGACGGACTCGATCTCGGCCCGTCGGTGGGCCAGGCGGCTGCCGTGCTCGATCTTCGACCACAGGCGGTAAGCGACGCCCGGCTCGGTGCGACCGGCGCAACCGGCGCGTTGGTCCGCCGAGTCGCGGCTGATTGACACCGTCGTCAGCCGCGTCATCCCGGTGCCGGTGTCGAGTCGTGGCGACCGCGCGAGTCCGCTGTCGACGACGATGCTGACGCCCTCGACGGTGAGCGACGTTTCGGCGATGTCGGTGGCGAGCACAACCCGTCGCCGTCCAGGCGGCGACGGTGCCAACGCGAGGTCCTGGTCCTCGAGCGACAGCGCGCCGGCGAGCGGCCGAACGTCGACGTGAGCGGGCAGCGATGCAACGAGGCGTTCCCGGACCCGCGTGATCTCGCCGATGCCTGGCAGGAACACGAGCACGTCGCCAAGTTCGTCATCGAGCGCCCGCTCGACAACCGACGCGACGGCCGCTTCGACTCGATCATTGCGCTGCCTCGGGAGCCAGCGGAGATCGATCGGATGGGTGCGGCCCTCGCTGACGACGACCGGTGCCGGACCGGTGTCGGTCGCGAGGAGCCGGGCGAACGTTGCCGTATCGGCGGTGGCCGACATCGCGACGATCCGGAGGTCGGGCCGCAACGTCGCCCCCACATCGAGGGTCAGCGCCAGCCCGAGGTCGGTCGTGAGATTGCGTTCGTGGATCTCGTCGAACAGCACAACCGCGACGCCCGGCAGTTCGGGGTCGTGCTGTAGGCGCCTCGTCAGCACGCCCTCGGTGAGCACTTCGATGCGGGTCTTTGGCCCGATGGCTCGCTCGTCGCGGGTCTGGTATCCGACGAGATCACCGGGCGCGCTGCCGGTCAGCTGCGCCATCCGCCTCGCCGCCGCCCGCGTGGCCAATCGACGTGGCTCGAGCACGATGACCTTTCCGTCGCCGCGCCACGCCGCGTCGAGCAGCGCGAGCGGCACGACGGTCGTCTTGCCGGCGCCAGGCGGCGCGCTGACGACCGCCCGGCCGGGCCCGTCCAGCGCCTTCAGGAGGTCGCCGAGGCTCTCGAGGATCGGGAGGTCGGGCAGCTCAACGATGCCGGGAAGTCTGGCGTGTGTCGACGCCGGCGATGCGTCCAGTGCTCGCCATCAGCGGCGACTGAGCAACAGACAGCTCCATGCCGAACGCCTCCCCGACAAACCGATCGTCGTCGCCGTGGTGGGCGAATGGTCAGTGGTCGAGACCGGCTTCGGTCGCCGGGTCTCCGGCGATTCGGGTGTGCCACATCCGTCGGGCCTTTCCGGGATCGTGGGGGGTCGCCCGGTGCATGAGGCACCGGTTGTCCCACAGCACCGCGTCCCCCTCCGTCCAGGTGTGGTAGTAGGTGCGCGGCGCCGCGCAGGCCTCGTCATTGAGCCGGTCGAGCAGTGCCTCGGACTCGTCGGCTGTGAGCCCGGGAATCGAGTGGGCATGCTGTCCGATCAGGAGGTTGGGCCGGCCGGTGGCCGGGTGAATCTTGACCAGCGGACGCAGCGGCGGCTTGATGTCGGTGGCGTAGCCGTAGAGCTGGTACCGGTCGGCGTTCTTCTCGCTCACGTGCAGATCGGCGCGGTCCATGCTGTAGCGACGGGAGTGATACGCGGCGAGGCGGTGGATCCGCTCCCGCGTGGCGTCGTCGAGCGCGTCGTAGGCAGCGCGCATATCGGCGAAGCCGGTGTCGCCGCCCTCGTCCGGGACGATCTCCGCGGTGAACACCGCGCCCGTCGCCTGCACGGGCATGTAGGTGCTGTCGTGGTGCCATCGCTCGTTGCCGCGCAGGGATTTGGAGAGGTCGTGCTCCGTCGAACGGAGCGTGCCATCGCGTTGGAGGTTCGTCAGTGGGGTCGCCGTGAACTCCAGGTCGCCGAAGCGACGGGCGAACTCGTCCTGCTCGTGCTGAGTCATGTGCTGGCCGGGGAACACGAGCAGCGCGTACTCGAGCCACAGCTCCATCAGCTCGGCGATGGTCGCGTCGCTCGCACCCGCGAGGGAGACATCGCGGACGACCGCCCCGAACGTCGCGTCCAGCGGCTCGACGCGGATGGTCCCCACGACGTGGCCCATGCCGCCATGGTAGGCGTCGTGGTCGCGCGTTTCCCCTGGCCGAAACGGTCAACATTCGGGTGCCGTTGCCGCGCCGGCCCCAGCACGTCGACGATGGCGACGTCGCGTGTCGCCCCTCGTCGTTGCCTGGTTCGACGACTGCCTCCGAGCCATCACCCTCGCCTTCACCGCCAACCCCACCAGTCCCTCGACACGACCCGTAGCACGACCTGGCCGCGCTGTTCACCTCAACCGACAGTGCCGTCAGACAACGTTTCGCCCCGTTCGGAAGCATCGAGCGGCAGTTTGGCGTCTTCTGTCGAGGAGGGGCGGTGGCCCACCGGCGTCAGCCGACCGCTTGCTTCTCGACCCCCGGGGGCAGGGTGCCGGTGGCGACCTTCCAGCCGATGGCGGCAACGCGGGCGCTCACCACCTTGGCGACGCCGAGACCGACTCCAGCCGCAGCGGCCCACACCACGACGTCGGGCCACGAGAACCCGGCACTCGTGGGGTCGAATACCGCAGCGGGCGCCTTGTCCTTGCGGACAACCCGGAAAGCGGCCCTGATGAGCTTCTTCGCGATCATCGCGCCCAAGATGGCCGTGATCATGGACTGCAGCTTCCAAAGCCTCTTTCGGCCGATCACCTCGGCTACCCGTCCCAGGCTCACATCGAGAACGTAACAGTGGCGGCCACTAGGACTCGCCACAAGGTGCCGGTCGGTGACACCGTCGATCCGGTCGGTGACATCGTCGACACCGAATGCGCGATCCGGCGGCAGTAGCTGGGTCCGAGTACCGCCCTCGAATATTCCAACGCTCCCTTCTGTCCGTGCCCAAGCCAGTGCGGCATCGCGGCGGTGACGCGCCAGCATGGGCGCAGTGGCAGAGGCCGAGCTGGACGAGACGACAGTCGGGACCGCCCTTGGAAATGCGCAAGTGGGCCCGAGGTCTGCGCTCCGCCAGTGATGATCACGCGCTTGGCCGTCCAGCGCGATCTGTTCGCTCATGGCACCACCTACCGGCGTTCGTTGTCGGCGATGCTCGACGGGGAGGCGTGCATGGAGCCGGGCGCATGGCGTCCGTGTTCACGGGATTGACGTGCGGCGCTGCGGTGGTGTGTTGTGTCAGAGAAGGGCAGGGAGTCAACCCATGGGTACGCCGAACACGGACGGCAGCTACACGGTGACACGGGATGAGGTCGAGGCGTTCCATCGCGATGGCTTCGTTCACCTGCCACGGTTGTTGAGCGAGGATGAAGTCGCAGAGCTGGAGGTCGTCTACGACCGGTTCCTACGCGGTGAGATCGAGGTGCCGGGCAAGGACTACTGCGACATGGCGGGCGACTATGGCCGTGAGCGGGCGGACTACTCGATCATCAATGTGATGCTCCCGCGCCGCTACTACCCGCCGTGGCAGGGCAACGTCCTCGAGCAGCGGGCGCTATCGGTCGCCGCCCAGCTGCATGGTGACGGAATGCAGATCGACTACGACCAGCTGCTCGCCAAGCAGCCGTTCAAGGATGACGCTGTGTTCGCCTGGCATCAGGACATGGCGTACTGGCCCGACACTCCCGACACACGAACGGCCACCGTGTGGTGCGCGATCGATGAGTCGACCGTCGACAACGGGTGCATGCGATTCGTTCCGGCGACGAACCGCGAGGACCCGCTACGGCACCACGGGCCGGTTTTCGGTGGTCGTGGCGAGTCCCACGCGTTGGGCACCGAGCTGCAGCCCGATGACGAGGTGATCGTCGTGCCGATCGGGCGGGGCGACTGCACGGTGCACAACGAGCGGGTGATGCATGGCTCGGGTGGCAACACCACTTCAGGCTTGCGCAGGGCCTACATCGTCGCCTGTCGAGCGACTGAGACGATCGCGACCGAGCGTGCGCTGGGCTTCTCGCACAGCCACAACGACGAGCCCGGGGTGCTCGACCAGGTCGGCGTGACAGGCGAGACCCGCTGACGGTGAGGGCGGTGCGTCGGCCGTGACGATCGCTCGGGAGGACTGATCAAGTTGGGTTCAGGAGACGCCGAGCTCCTCGGCGGCCATCTTCGTGCCCTGGACGCGGTTGGCGATCTTCTGCCAGGCAACCTCGCGGGCGAAGTCCGGCGAGCCGTGGTTCGGCTTCTCGTCGATGCTGAACGGCGAGAAGCCGCAGTCATCCGTCGCGCCGAGCCGTTCCTTGGGGATGAAGTTCGCCGCCCGCACGAGCGCCGCGCGCACTTCGTCGGCCGACTCGACTCGCGGGTTGCCCGGGTTGATCACGCCGACGTAGCACATCTGCGTTACCCCGTCGGCGTCGTCGCGGCTGTGCTTGCCGATCGATTCGTAGACCGGGTCCTTGTCCCGCTCGCTGGCCAGCTGGATGAGGAAGTAGCCGGCGTTGATCTTGAACATGCTCGGCAGAAGATCGTTGTAGGGCACGTCGGCGCTGTGCACCGAGTCTCGGTCTCCGCCTGGGCAGGTGTGGATGCCGATGTTCACTCGCTCCTCGGCTGAGAAGCGGGCCATGACGCGGTTGTTCAGCTCGATGAAGTGGGGCAGCATGCCGGCGCCCGTCCACGGGTTGCGGGGGTCGGCACGCGTTGCTAGGCGTCCCTCGGTGAAGTCGACCGACACGCGCACCGCGCCGGCGTCGAAGGCCTGGCGGATGTCCTTCTCACACTCGTCGATCAGGTCGGCTTCGAAATCCTCGCGCGTGTAGCCGTCGACCTGGCCGTCCAACGGGTACAGCAGAGCGAGCATCGACGGCGCGATCACCGCTTGCTTCATCGGCTTGTGGGCGAGCGGCATCGCCTTGCGCAGCGTGTCGGCAGCGTAGGTGCGGTAGCGGAACGGCCCGCCGGTCAACTTGGGCAGCTGCCGACTGTGGCCGTCGGCGAAGATGGCGAAGTACTGGCCGCCGCCGGCCAGGTGGTCGGCCAGGCCCGTCCCCGCCAGTGTGTCGGTCAGCGGGTAGGTGGCGAAGCTGGACCAGCGCTGCTCACCATCGGAGACGATCGTCGAGCCGGTCCCCTCGAGGTGCTCGATCGTGTCCGCGACCGCTGCGTCCTGTTCCCGCTCCAGGTCGTCTTTCTGGATCGAGCCGGCGTCGTATGCGGCGTAGGCCTCCTGCAACGTGTTCGGACGCGGGAGTGAGCCCACCTGCTCGGTCGGGATGCCGGTTTCGGCCCTCGGATCGAACGCAGCCATGACAACGGCCCCCCTTGGATCGGCGGTGAGTGGTGGCGTGTCCCGAGACAGACCGGTCTCACTCGCGTGTGGGCTCAATGTATGGTCGAGCTCTCGGGGTGTCAACGCCTCCGGGACTCTGACAGTCCGGACGAAAGAGCTCAACTACCGGCCCCGCCGCGTGCTCGGCGGCCGCTCACCGGCCGAACTCTTCGAGGCGCTGCTAGCACCGCTAGATCAGTCCGTGTTGCGACGTTGACTGGAAACCACCACGTCGCTACTGCTCAATTTCTCGAGCGTCACCGAGAACGGCTGAGGCCTTCGCCCAATGGGTTTAGCGGCGCTTCGGATCTGGGGGTGGGATGAGGTGGTGACGTCGGTCTAGGAGGGGATCCCGGGCGCGGCGCAGGGGCTCTGCGATTCTCGGCGGTGTCTAACGTCGTCGAGTCTCGAGGAGCCCCTGCTTGGAAACGGATGCTACGCGCATGTGCGCGCTGCTGGTCGGCCTGCCCGACGTGCGTGTGGTCGGTGTCGGCGAGTGGCCGCAGTGGCTGCGCATCGTGATCGCGATCGACGTCGGAGCGGCCGTCGTGCTGTGAACGGCGGGCGCATCGTCATGGTGTCCGCGAGGTGGTGCTGGTTGATCTGCCGGTGTTCGGCCGGCCGGCCCGGCTGGTGTGGCGCAAGCAGCGATGGCGTTGCCCGACGTGTCGGCGGTCGTGGACCGAGCAGGATCCGCGGATCGCGTCGAGCGCGTTGCGGGTTGACGACGCGGGCGGGCGGTGGGCGACGTTGCAGGTCGGCCGTCACGGCCGCTCGGTCGCCGAGGTGGCGCATGACTTGAGCTCGGACTGGCACACGGTGATGGACGCCGTGGTCGCTGTTCGGCCGGCCGTTGATCGATGACCCGGCCCGCTTCGGGACCGTGAACGCGCTCGGGTTGGACGAGACCTTGTTCGCCCGTGACGGCCCGTTCCGCCGTCAGCGATGGTCGACCCAGATCGTCGACGTGCGCCGCGGGCAGCTCCTCGACGTCGTCGCCGGGCGTGACGCGGCGGGGCCGTGCGCCTGGCTCGCCGCCCGACCCGAGCCGTGGCGGGCCGGGATCGCCTGGGCGACGCTGGATCTGTCGGCGTCCTACAGGTCGGTGTTCGACACGATGCTCCCCGACGCCGTGCAGGTCGCTGACCCGTTCCACGTCGTGCGCCTGGCGAACCAGGCGCTGGATGAGTGCCGACGCCGGGTGCAGAACGAGACGCTCGGCCACCGGGGCCGCAAGACCGACCCGCTCTACCGCTGCCGGCGCCGTCTCGTCATGGCGAGGGAACGGCTCAGCGTCGACGGCCACGAGAAGCTGCTCGGCCTGCTCGCCGCCGGTGACCCGCGCAAGGGAGGTGTGGTTCGCGTGGAACGCGAAAGAGGTCGTCCGCCAGATCTACGACCACACCGACCACCAGCTCGCCGTCGGCTGGGTCGACGAGATCGTCCGCGACTTCGCCGACGGCGAGATGCCACTCGAGGTGCGACGCCTCGGCCGCACGATCGCCAAGTGGCGCTCCCAGATCGTCGCCTGGCATCGCTCCCACGTGTCGAACGGGCCGACCGAGGCCGTCAACAACTTGGTCAAGCGGGTCAAGCGCGTGGCGTTCGGGTTCCGCCGCTTCGACCACTACCGGATCCGCTCACTCCTCTACGCCGGCAAGCCGAACTGGACCCTCCTCGACACCCTCACCCCACCCTGAAACGCGAAGCGCCCGCAAACGGGGCTACCTCGATCGCATCCGTCGTGCGGCGACGGTCCTCGGCGTGACGATCTCGGCTCGTTGCGGCGGCGCTGCCCACCCGGGGGCAACGGGCTGGGCGGTGGGTTCGTAAGGCTCGGCGACCTCGGCGAGAACATCACGACGCGCGGCCTCGACGTGGACGCCTTCCGTGACGTGATCGCCGAGAGTGGGACCCGGAACTAGGGAGGTGGTGATCGTGTCCGGTGGCCGGGGCCGAGTACCCTGTTGTCACCAGTCTTCAGACGAGTTCGCTTTGACGCCACCGTGACTGCGACTCGTTGATCCCATCCGAGGGATCGATCGGGTGTTCAGGTGGCCGAGGCGAACGGTGGAGGCTGGTCATGACGAAGACCCTGGACCGGGACGTGTCCCCGAGGCGATCGCGGGGGGGTCGCCGGTGGATGGCGGTGCCAGTTCTGGCGGTCGTGATCGCGGCGGGTGCGTGCTCGGATGACGCGCCGAGCACTGACGCTTCGACCGCTACGACCGCACCGAGTGAAAGCGGCGAGCAGACGGATTTCGCCGGCCAGGTCGACATCGGAGACGGTCGCTCGATCTACATGGAGTGCCGGGGGACCGGGAGTCCGACGGTCGTTCTCGTAACCGGACTCGGCGAGCGGGTGGAGAACTGGAGCATGACGACCGCCGACCCGGAATCGTCGGAGGGATCCCTGTTCCCTGGCGTCGAGGGGTTCACGAGGGTCTGTGCCTATGACCGACCCGGAACCGGGGGGAGCGAGACGGGGCCGGATGCGAGCCGGTCGACGCCGGTGGCGAAGGCCGCCACCATTGCGGATTCTGCGCAGGACCTCGACGCACTGTTGACCGCGTCAGGTGAGGCCGGGCCGTACGTCCTGCTGGGCCACTCCTTGGGTGGTCCGATCATCAGGCTCTACGCCCCAGCGCACCCCGATGAGGTCGCCGGGCTGGTCTTCGACGACACGCTGAGCGAGAACCTGGCCGACGGGCTCACCCTCGCTCAGCGAGCGGACTACGCGATCTTGAACAGTCCCGAATCGAAGAACCAGAACCGGCCGGCGAGCTTGGAGCGAGACCTCTACGAGGAGGCGGTCATTCCAATGTTGAACGCCGCTGCGCCTTCGCCGGAGGTGCCGACGATCATCCTCACCGCTGACACGTGGCTCATCACCGACGAGGCTCATCGAGTCCGGCGCCTACCCCGATTTCGTCACGAAGGAGTTCTCCGACGACCTCTGGGCGGCCCAGTTGGCGGCCCAGGACAAGTTCGCGGCGAAGTTCCCCTGGGCTGAGCACATCACCGACACCGACGCCGCTCACTACATCCACAACGACAACCCCCAGCTCGTGATCGACTCGATTAGAGACATCGTCGACCAGGTGCGGGCCGAACCGCCCGGCTGATCGCCGCGCGGCAGTGCGTTCTGGTGACGCGCCCACGCTGGATCAGCGCTCCCGTCGACGTCGCCCATCGCCCTGCCCGCGTGGTCAACCCGCAACGCACTGATGCGATCCGCGGATCATGCTCAGTCCACGTTCGCTCACACGTCGGGCAACGCCATCGCTGCTTGCGCCACACCAGCTTGGCCGGCCGCCCGAACACCGGCAGGTCAACCAGCACGACCTCACGGACACCATGACGATGCGCTCCCCGTTCGCAGCACGACGGCCGCTCCGAGTCGATCGAGATCACGATGCGCAGCCACTGCGGCCACTCGCCGACACCGACCACACGCACCGCGGGCAGGCCGACCAGCAGCGCGCACATGCGCGTAGCATCCGTTTCCAAGCAGGGGCTCCTCGAGACTCGATGACGTTAGACACCGTCGAGAATCACAGGGCCCCTGCGCCGCGCCCGGGATCCCCTCCTGAGACCGACGTCACCACCTCATCCCACCCCCAGATCCGAAGCGCCGGTTTAGCGCCCGCTCACGGCGTTGCTGAGGCTACGCACAGCGGTCTCTCCTGCGCTGCGAGCCATGTCGAGCGGCATCGGTCGCGGGCTAACCCGGCGACCGCGTTCGCCTGGTCGGTGGCTTGCACGCCCAAGTCGCGCGCTACGTCGGCCGCGCCGCTGGCCGATGGTGAGTTGACAAGGTCTGAGCTCAGGGATTGCCCTTCGCCGATGCGGCCTCGCTGTACCCGACCCACAGGCGCCGTACCTGCGCCGGCCGATTTCACCTCTACCGTTGACGGAGCGGCTTCTGCGTGACGGCGGACTCGCGCTCCCAGAACCGCAGCGCGCGACACGTCTCGACGAACTTCGCCGCGTCGCCATCGTCGATCGCCAGGTACCCGTCGTCGACGACCTCACTCAGGTTGGTGGCATCGAAGAGGGCTCGGGCCGCCTCGTTGTGGCCGATGAACTTGCAGTGGGCGTGCGCGTCGGTGACGAAGTCCTTCGCGGCGGCGTTACCGGCCAGCGCGGCGGCCCCCTCGGCCGAGGGCAGCAGAGCGACGGCGTCGTAGAGGACCGACGGCCCGCCCTCGACGCTCTGATGGGCCGTCAGCCGCGTGCCGTTCGACGTCGTGATCCCGCCGACCGTGGGGGCGACGAGCTCCAGCAGGGCTCCTTCGGCGCTGAGCGCCTGTTCCAGCGCGTCGAGCGCGTCCCCATCGGTCCCATCGGTAACGAGGACGCCGATCTTGCGGCCGGCGAATCTGTCCGGACCGTTGCGGATGATGCTGAGCGCCGGCGACTCCGGGAGAGCCGTGATCGGCTGGCGGACGGGCGGCGTCGCCGCCGGGAGGGCGTCGAGGCCGAGCCCGTCGGCAATGCGCTGGGCGAAGTCGTCGTCGACGTTGCGCAGGTTGGCGACCATCCGCTCACGGATGTCGACGCGCTCGCACTTGCCCAGCTCGAAGACGAAGGCGTTGACGATGTGGTCCTGCTCTGTCGGCGTCTGGCTGACGAAGAACTGGCGCGCCTGGCTGTAGTGGTCGGCGAACGTCTCCGACCGCACTCGTCGGATGGGTCCGGCCTCCTCCGCCGGAAACGTCTGGTAGCCGCTGACCGGGTCCTCGCGCGGGCCGGCCGTTCCGTCGTTCCACGAGTTCGGCTCGTAGTTGACACGACCCACCGGGTTGACCATCGCCATGTGCCCGTCCTGTTGGAAGTGGGCCACAGGACACTTCGGCGCGTTGACGGGCAGGTGCGTGAAGTTCGGCCCGCCAAGGCGCTTCAACTGGGTGTCGAGGTAGGAGAAGTTGCGTCCCTGTAGCAGCGGATCGTTGGTGAAGTCGATCCCGGGGACAACGTTCTGGGTGCAGAAGGCGACCTGCTCGGTCTCGGCGAAGAAGTTGTCGACCATCCGGTCGAGCACCAGGCGACCCACTCGGCGGACTGGCACCTGCTCTTCGGGGATGATCTTCGTGGCGTCGAGGATGTCGAACTCGAACCGGTCGGCGAAGTCCTCGTCGAACAGCTGCACCCCGAGCTCCCACTCGGGGAAGTCACCGGACTGGACGGCGTGCCACAGGTCGCGACGGTGGAAGTCGGGATCGGCTCCGTTGATCTTCACTGCCTCGTTCCACACCACCGACTGCATGCCGAGCTTGGGTTTCCAGTGGAACTTGACGAACGTCGACTCGCCGGTGGCGTTGACGAAGCGGAACGTGTGCACCCCGAATCCCTCCATGAAACGGAAGGAGCGAGGGATGGCTCGGTCCGACATCGTCCACATCACCATGTGCGTGGCCTCGGGCATCAGCGAGATGAAGTCCCAGAAGTTGTCGTGCGCCGACTGCGCCTGCGGGAAGGCTCGGTCGGGCGCCTGTTTCACAGCATGAACGAGGTCGGGGAACTTGATGGCGTCCTGGATGAAGAACACCGGGATGTTGTTGCCAACGAGATCCCAGTTGCCCTCCCGTGTGTAGAACTTGACGGCGAACCCGCGGACGTCGCGGGCCAGGTCGAACGAGCCCTTGTTGCCGGCGACGGTCGAGAAGCGGACGAACACCTCCGTGCGCTGCCCGGCCTCCTGGAACGGGTCGGCACGTGTGACGTCGGTGAGCGGTTCGTAGCACTCGAAGTAGCCGTGCGCTCCGTAGCCGCGGGCGTGGACGACTCGTTCGGGAATGCGCTCGTGGTCGAAGTGGAAGATCTTCTCCCGGAAGTGGAAGTCCTCGAGGGCCGCCGGGCCCCGAAGGCCGACGCGCAGGGTGTTCTGGTCGTCGGCGACGGGGACGCCCTGCTGGGTCGTCAGGCGTGTGCCGCCGTCTGCCGTCTGGTGCGTCTCACCACCTGCGCCCGTGGCGCCACGGACATCGGCGTCCGACTGGGCGGTCGGGGATGCTGAATGCTTGCGCTGTGCCGGCGCCTTGGCGGCGGCCTTGTTCTTCTTCATCTTCTTCGCTGGCGTGGGCTGCTTCGGGCGGGAGACCATCGGCACTCCATTTCGTGGTTCAACGCGAACGCGGCGGGTTCTCCCTTCCCCGGACCGGCCGTGCTCAGTCCACCCGGGAGGAACGGATGCCTGCGCCGCGCTCGGATCGTTGGGGGGTCGACCCCCGATGGATGGACCTCACGGACCTTCGGGCTCATGCTTGCCGGAGGCGCGATCGCGGCGCCGAGGGTTGCTGTGGTGTGGACGCTCAGTCGGAGAAAGCGGGGGCTCTCGCCGACCGGGCCTCGGGGATCAGCATCACGGCGGCGATGAGGAAGCACAGCGCCCCAAGGAACGTTCCGCCGTTGTCCCAGCGCAGATTGGTGACGTCGCCGGTTTGCGGGGTGACGTGGGCGCCGATGGCCGAGATCCCGAAGAACACCGACCCCAACAGGTTCAGCACGACAATCCACCAGGAGAGTTCACGGAACCGGAGGCGTCCCACGCTGTGGCACACCTCCGCCCAGGCGAGGTAGCTGGCCACGAGGAAGCAGATCGAGCCGACCACGTCGGGACGCCAGACGAGTCGGTTCTCCTGGCTGACCGACCAAGCGTCGTACAGCGCAAGAAGCGTCATCACGTTGAAGTAGAGCGTGCCGACGAGCTGGATCGCCGTTGCCCACCAGTCGATCGACCGCGGCCGCCAGTCCGCCACTCGGAACGGGAGGTGGCGGACCGGCCCGGTCTGAACAGCACCCGGGCTGTTGGCAGCCTCGACGAAGCTCAAATACGAAGCGCACGTGAAGAAGATCGAACCGACGAAGAACGTCAGCCCGTCGGTTCGGGCCGACACGGCGTCGAGGTACGCCGGTAGGGCACCAAGCGCGAAGCAGATCGAGCCAACGGCAAACAACCCGGAGATCCACCACGTCCGTCGCGGAACCCGCACCCGGCCGAGCACCGGAGTCGGAGTACTCGGCGGCACCAGCAACAGACGCAGGCCCTGGCCCTTGCGGTGCCGGCGCGAGGTCCACTCGACCTCGACACCATCTGGCCGCCGATACTCGGCCCGGGTGATGAACGGACCAGGACCCTCGGTAGCGACGAGCTGCCAGTCCGCAGGGACGGCCGGCAACCGTGACTGCTCCGCCGACACGACCCTCACTTCGGACACCCCCAGGAGTCTCACAGCCGGCCCAGACGCAACCCGAACCATCCACCGACCCGCAGAACTCACACGTCTCGTTGACACGGCCGTTGGTCGGTCCCGTCGAAGAGCGCGGAACGCCGAAACCGAGCGCGTCGGGCGAAGTGGGCGCGATCTCCGACAGCAGTCGGCAGAGACTGCGCCCAGAAGGACCGCTGGCAGAAATGGCGCCCAGATCGACGCGGGTAGGGTCACCGCCCGACGTCATCATCATGCGCTCCGTCTGGTCGGGGTGCGATGTGTTGACCTTCGTCTACCGCGATGCCTTGAATCGTGAAGCCCAAGGGAGGGCGTTCCATGTCTGTTGCACGTTGTCGTTTGCGGCTTCGATCCGTGGCCCTCGTGTGCGCGACCGCTTCCGCCAGCGTCGTCTGCCTTCCGTCACCCCCCGCCGCTGCGGCGCCGACAGCTCAGCACGTCATCTCTATCGCTAAAGCCCGGGCCTTGCCCCTGGGGACGGTGGTGACCGTGGATGGCTCGGTCACTACCCCCTCCGGCGCTTTCGAGTCGAGCTTCTTCGACAAGGGCTTCGGTCTGCAGGATCGCAGTGCCGGCATCTACGTCAGCCTGCCGCAGGATTTGGGTGTTGCGCCGAGCCGCCGGGTGCGTGTCACCGGGAGGCTGGCGGACAGCTTCGGTCTGCTGATACTCGTGCCCACAGGTCCCTCTGACGTCAGGCTCCACGGCGCCGGGCGCAGGGTGAAGCCGAAATCAGTGGCCACTGGCGAAGTCGGCGAGGCGACCGAAGGGCTGCTCGTCACCACCGACGGCACCATCACGCAGGGGCCCCAGAACGATCTCCCGTTCGGCTTCAAGCTGTCGATCGACGACGGTACGGGCGAGCTCGTGATCTTCGTCAACGTCCAAACTGGTATCGATCTGTCCGGGTTCGCGGTTGGACAACGGGTGAGCGTCACGGGGTTCAGCGGCCAGTTCGACGACCACTACGAAGTCCTCCCGCGCAGCCCAGAAGATCTCTTTGCGCTCGACCCCTGAGGCGGTGCGGTCAAGGCGTTGTCGCGCGAACGTCGCGGTGCTCGAGGGCGCCCGGCGACGAAGGTTCGGGTGCTACTCGCAGTGGGTACCGACGCCGCCGTGGCGGGCGATCACTCGTCAGGAGGTAACAGCAATGGGCACCCGTCGCGATTACGTGCGCGGCGTCTTCTGCTGGGTTGATCTGACCACCAGCGACACCGACGCGGCCAAGGCGTTCTACGAGGCGCTCTTCGCTTGGAAGTACGACGAGCGGGACACCGGTGACGGCCGCACCTACACGATGGCGATGGCGAACGGCAACGTCGTAGCCGGATTGATGGATCTCGTCGATGACGGCCCGCCGCGGTGGCAGTCGTACATCGCGGTGGAGTCGGCAGACGACACGGTGAACACTGCCAAGGCCGCCGGGGCGACGATCGTGATGGCGCCAACGGATGTCGGGACGGCCGGGCGAGCAGCGGTGCTCCAGGACCCGTCGGACGCGTTCGTGTCCATCTGGGAGGCGGGTGAGCGTCCTGGTGCCGAGCTCGTCAATGAGCCGGGCACGCTGTGCTGGAACGACCTCATGACGCACGACGTCCCCAAGGCCGTCGACTTCTACCGCGAGGTGTTCGGCTGGGAGATGGACGCGGTCGAGGGCGCGCCGGGCAACCGCCAGAGCATCCGGGTCGGGAAGACCCTCAACGGCGGCATCGCCGAGATCCCCGAGCAGATGAGCTCGCAGATGCCGCCACACTGGTTGGCCTGCTTCGCCGTTGACGACGTCGCGGCAACGCGCACGGCAGCCCCGCAGCAGGGCGGCCAGGTCGTCACCGACGTGATGGAGTTGCCGACGGGTCGCTTCGCCGTCGTCGTCGATCCTCAGGGTGCAGCGTTCGGGATCATTGACGGCGACATGGATCCGTAGGTGGAGGCTGCCGATTCCGCGAGAGAGGTTCGCTGTTCCGGAGCGCAACAGAATCCTCGGCGGACAGCCGGCGTCCTTGACCGACGAGCACGGCGTAGCGGTCGTCGCCGAGCGCAGCGCGAGCGGACGCGAGGGCCCGTTCCTGCATCGCCGTGACGGTCTGCCAGGGCGGCGCCTCGATGCGTTGATGCACTGCGTCGGAGGCGCCGGCGAGCCGTGCTGCGTCGTCCCATCGCCCCTGCAGCGCGTCGTGGGTGGAAAGGCCGGCCAGGGCCTCGCCGAGGTTGAACTGGTCGTCGACGTGGCGGGCCAGGCTCAAGCACTCCATGAAGGCGTCCGCCGCCTCGTCGTGGCGATTGCGGGCCAACAGCAGCCAGGCGTGGTCGATCAGCGGCTCGACGAGACGGCGGTCGTCGCCTTGACGGCGGCGCAGTTCGAGGGCCTCCTCGAGGTGTTGCTCGGAGGCGTCGAAGCGTCCGTGCACCATGTCGTACCAGCCCTGCTCGGCCAGCGCCGTCGCCGCGCCGTAGGGATCACCGGCCTCCCGGTAGAGCGCCCGGGCCTGGGCAGCGAGCACGCCAGCGCGCTCCCATTCCTCGGCGCGCTCACATGCGCCGGCCTGCGCCAAGAGAGCGTCGGCAAGGAGGATCGGATCGCTGGTCTGGCTCGCCGCGGCGACGGCGGCGTCGCAGATGCTGGCGGCGTCGGGGGCGGCGACGAGGACGGCGCGGCGCCCGAGAGCGACCAAAGCGGCGGACTCGACGGCTGGCTGGCCGGCGTCGCGGGCGGCTTCTAGGGCGACCGCGAGGCGCCACTCGGCGTCGGCGTAGCGACCCTGGGAGAGTGCCAACCGTCCATCCCAATACATCGCGCTGGCGCGTCGAGCGAGCGACACTGGCGTCTCGGCGGCGAGGGCCAGGGAGATCAGACCCCGAACCTCGTAGGCGTGGGCGTCCCACGGCAACGCCCGGGCGAACGCAATCGCCAGGCGCAGCGCCTCGTCGACTGCCCCGGCCCGCAGGAGCCGCTCGAATGCGACGCGGATGTTGCCGCGCTCCTGGGCCAGCCGGTCGAGCCAATGGCGACGATCAGAGCGGGCCGCCTGCTCGGCGGCGTGCTCGCAGTAGTCGAGGAAGAAACGAGCGTGCCTGAGACCAATGGCATCGAGATCGTCGCTCTCGATGGCCCGCTCGTAGGCGAACTCGCGGACCGTGTCGAGCATGCGGAAGCGTGGATCGGCGTCTCGGCCGGAGTCGGTACGCAGCAGCGACGAGTTGTCGACGAGCGATCCGACGACCGCCTCGACGCCGCCGCCGGGCGCGCCGTCGAAGACAGCGGCCGCCGCTTCCAGCGAGGCGCCACCTTCGAACAGCGTGAGCCGGCCGAGGAGCCTCCGTTCGCGCGGCCCGAGCGACTCCCACGACCACTCCAGTGTCGCCCGCAGCGAGCGCTGGCGGGCCGGTAGGTCGCGTGGCCCACCGGTGAGCAACTCGAGTCGGTGTTCGAGCCGTTCGAGCAGCGCCCGCGGCGGTAGCAGCCGGGCGCGGTCGGCGGCCAGCTCGATCGCCAGCGGCAGGCCGTCGAGACGAGCGCAGATCGCGTCGAGGATCGCGGTGTCCTCGTCGAGCTGCCAGTTCGCATGGGCGGCCGCCCTCACCCGGGCGGAGAGCAAGGTCGCCGCATCGATCGCGGTCAGCGGATGAACTCGGTAGACGTGTTCCGCCGTGATCCGCAGTGGAGCCCTGCTCGTCACCAGCACGGTCAGGTTCGCCACTTCGGCCAGGAGCGGGCTGACCTGCCCGGCGTCCTCGATGAAGCGCTCGAATCCGTCCAGCACCAGCAGCACCGCCGAGCCACCGGTCGCCCGCGCCAGCTGTTCGCCGAACTCGGTGGGGCGGGTCGCGACGAATCCCAGCGCCGTCGCCGCTTCGGGCACGAGGACGTCCACCTCGTCGACGCCGTCCAGATCGACGCGCACCGCGCCACCGGGGAAGCGGTCGGCCACCGCCCGGGCGGCCTCCATGGCGAGGCGGGTTTTGCCGACGCCGCCGGGCCCGACGAGCGTCACCAGTCGCACGCCCGGACGGACGAGCAGCTCGCACACGTCCTTGAGGTCGCTGCTGCGCCCGACCGTCTCGGTTGCAGGGGTGGGGAGTCTGACGGAGAGCAAACTGCGGGGCCGCTCGGCGGACAAGTCAGGATCCTGGGCGAGGATCATGTGCTCGAGCTTGCGGAGCTCCGGGCCCGGCTCGAGCCCGAGCTCGCGCACCATGCGGTCGCGGCCGGTGCGCATCGTCTCGAGCGCTTCTGCCTGGCGTCCCGTCCGGTACAAGGCGACCATCAGGTGGGCGCGCAGCCGCTCCCGCAGTGGATGCTCGCCGACGAGGCTCTGCAGCTCTCCGACGAGGTCGGCATCCCGCCCCCGCGCCAAGTCGGCGGCGAGGCGTTCCTCGATCGCCTCGAGACGCAGCTCTTCGAGTCGGGCGACCTCCCGGTGGGCGAAGTTGTCGAACCGATGTTCCGCCAGCACATCCCCGCGCCAGAGTGTCAACGCCTCGTTCAGATCAGCGGCTGCGCATTCGGGGTCGTTGCGACCGAGAGCCGCCCGCGCTCGCTCGAGGAGACCCTCGAAGCGCCTTGCGTCGATCGCCAACGGGTCGATCTCCAGCGCATAGCCGGGCGCCCGATGATGTAGCGGGGATTCGTGCCCCAATCGCTGACGCAGGCGGGAGACGTGCTTTTGCAGGGCCTGCGGCCCCCCAGCCGAGTACGCCTCGCCCCACAGGATCTCCGCCAATACGTCGGCCGAGACAGGCCTTGGCGCGCCCAGCACGAGCGCCACGAAGAGCCTCCGTTGCTTGAGTCCATCGAAGCGAACGCGCGCTCCGCCAACATCGACCTCTAGCGGGCCGAGAAGCCTGACGTCAATGTTCCAGCTCAGCGGCTCCGCCCCCCGCAAGATACGTGGCACGACCGTCCGTGAACGACGCGACCAAGACTACTGGAGGCCGAGGCAACGGGTTCCACATGTCCGACTGCTGGTAGCTCGCCCTGCCCGCTGCGCTGCGGCGGGTGGTCAGCGATCTGTCTGCGGAACGTCAGCGGCCCGTGATCTGCTCGAGCTGAGAGACGCACCATGCCCTGCTGTGCCGCAGACGGGCGGTGGCGATCGTCGAACGAAGGGGTGTGGAGGATGCTGTTGCGAGTCCGAGGCGTGGTGCCGGTCGTGGTGCTGGCGACCTTCGCCGGTGTGTTCGTGCCGGTTCGTGGCGCGGCGCAGCAGGTGAGTGTGTGTGATCAGGCGATCGCCGAGGCCGGCACGGGCCAGGGCACGTACGGCCGCTACACGCTGGTCCAGGCGCCGGCCGTGGGCCGTTCGGGGTCGCAGGTCGTGGTCGGCACCGCCGGGCCCGACCGCCTCGAGGGCGGTTCGGGCGACGATGTGCTGTGCGGGCGCGGCGGCGACGACGTCCTCGACGGGGGCAGCGGCAACGACCATCTCGATGGCGGTGACGGATCCGACGAGCTGCACGGAGGCAGCGGCAACGACTGCTCGACGGCGCCGGCGGGTTCGACCGGTTCTTCGGGGGCAGCGGCCACGACACGTTGAGCAATGGTGAGGTCAACGACGGCGGCTCCGGCCGCAACGAGGTTGCGCCGGCGCCGCCGGTCGACATCTCCTCGACGATGCCGCGGGTGATGCGCGACGAGATCACCGGGGACTTCCTGGGCCGCGGCTACGACCAGCGCATGCGCGCCGAGAACACCGACCTCCACATCTACGACTCGGCGTCACTCGGCGGCGCACTGCTCCAGTCAACGACGATGGATCTGAACATCGGCGGAAGCATCACCTTCGAGGCCCCTGACGTCCAGCTCACCACGTGGTCGAACTTCGTCAAGATGAGTGAGGAGGCCTGCGAGGGCTGCTTCGGGGACTATTGGCTCACCTTCCAGCTCAACACGATCCTCCTCGCCCAGAACAACACGAACATCTTCATGACCGGGGTCAAGGGGGACTCGGTCGGAACTGGCGGAAGCGAGTATCAGAACTTGCTGTACGTGCTCCCGAAGAACGGCTCGTGCGCCAGCCAGAGCTGCGCGATCAGCACCGTCAGCTTGCCGATCCTCTTCAACGCCTGCGACAACTGCAACGGCGAGGCGCGCTCCATTCAGGTGACGTCGCTTGCCGCTGGATACATCGGCCAGACCCCGTATCTCGCCGTCGGGCTGACCGACGGCGGCGTGCAGATCTACAACGTCAGCAACCCGTCATCGCCGCAGCTCACCGGCACCTTCGGGGGGATGGCGACGTCTGACGGGTCGCAGGCGCCGCCGACAGCGTTGGCGTGGGATCCATCGGGGTCCGGCCTGCTGGCGGTTGGCGTACTCAGCTGGTCCAACGAAGGGTTCGTCGTGCGGGTCAATTCCGACGGCAGCCTGCCGGGGAGTTGGTTGACGTGGTCGCAGCAGGGCGGTACGTCGTTGGGGCCGGGCGTGCTGTCGGCGGCGTTCGGGCAGCGCCAAGACGGCACCCCGGTGGTGGCGTTCGGGATGAATGATGGCACGTTGCGGCTGATCGATCCGACCGCCAGCGGCACGACTGACACCCTGGTCCAGTCCACCGCCTTGAACATCGCGGTCATCGCGATCAATCCGATCCCGAGGTTTGATGGCTCGAGCGGTGGGTCGGACTTCGCGGTGGCCTATCAGACGACACCGGCGCCGAGCGGCTTTAGCGGGAACGGAGGACTGCTGCGCTGGGATGGGACGTCGGGCAACCTGACGGCGCTGCCCGTGAGCACTGGTTCGCCGAACACGTTGACGGCGGATTGGGATTCGTTCCGCCGGTGGTATCCGGGTATCAAGCAGGGACGCCTGCAGGTCACCAACAGCTCGGGGGAGCCGATCACGGTGACGTTGCAGGCGGCGTCGGATTCGGCGTCGGGGTGTTGGTATGCGCCGAGTTGGGCCGATGCGCCGGCGTTCCCGACAGCAGGGGTCACGGTGGCGGCCGGTCAGACGTCGGCGATCTACACGATGGGTGCCTACACGGCGGGAACCGACGGGAGTTGTGCGGCGACCAACAACACCGACATCTGGCGGGGCTATCTGGTGGTCACCCCGGTTGATCATCCGGCTGACGCCCGCCTGGTGCGGCTGCGCCTCAACCCGGACATGACCGTCGACGTGGACAATCAGGCGGGTGGGGCGACGACGGTGTCGATTTCGCAGGCACCGCAGCATCTCGCCGCGTTCGGGTTGTGGACCCTGGCGGTGGATACGCCGGCGGCGCCGACGCCGCTGTCGCCGCCGACGGTGAACGGGTCGCGGGTGACCCCGGCGGAGACGCCGGTTGCGTCGGTGTATCGCTTTGACGTGTCGGGGGCGACGTTGCAGTTGGCCGACCCGTACGCCGACCAGATGGTGGTTCCACCGCTGGTCGTGGAGGGCTCCGTCGACGGGTCCACGTGGACCGACCTGGGCACCCTCGTGCCGGCGACAGCACCGTCGATCGTGCCGCAGGGGAGCCAGTTCGTGCTGCAGGTCGGCGACGCCACGTTCTGGTGGGAGAACGCGACCGGTCAGCCCGCCTATCAGCACGTTCGGGTCGGCTTCGGGTCGGGTGGGCCGCCGTCGGCGGTGGTGACGTTGGCGGATCTGCCGGCGCCGGATGCTCCAACCAATGTGAGCGGCCCGCAGATCGCCGCACCGACGGGGGTGGCGACGCCGGTCGACAGCGGCATCGATCAGGCGCCGTTGTCGGTGCAGGTGCTCGACAACAACAACAGTCCGCTGCCGAACAGTGACCCGAGCTACGCACGCATCTACTACCGCCAACAAGACACGGACGCGTTGGTCACCAACCTGTTCCCGACCGGCGTCGGCGCCGACTTGAGCACGTTCACCGGGGTCAGCCCGTATGCCGGGGCCTATCCCAACGACGGGTCCGCCGGTGGTGGCGGCCAGTCCACGACGTTCGACGGGTTCCATTACGTGGCGACGAGGAGCAGCATCGACCAGCACATCATCGGCTACCTGGCGATCGACGCCAGCCAACCGAGCTTCAGCAACCCGATCGACGTGCACGCCCCGCGGATCGCCCCGACGAACAACACCACGTCCGCGGCCAACGGCATCACGCTGGCCGGCTGCACCGATGTCGCCCAAGGCACCTGCTTGCTGGCCCCGATCACCTCCGACACCACCACCGGTGTCCTCACCCCAGCGATGTACTTGGACACCACCGATGGCATCCAGATCGGGCTGCTCGCCGCTCTCGAGGCGTCGACGGCGGTGTCCACCCTGCCGTTGCAGCACGCCAACGGGACCGCCGAGCATCTGTTGGCTTCGGCACCCCTCACCGTGACGACAGTGGAAGCGACTCTGACGGGTACGTCAGCGTTCCAGCAGGGCGACCGGGTGGACACCACCTTGGTCACTCACGGCATGCTCGTTTCACTCACCGACATCCCCGTCACGTGAGCACGACGTGACCCACTGCGGGACCCGCCCGTGGGGTCACGCACGGACTACACGGCGCGCACGGGACACACCGACGGTTGCCCATCATCTTGCCAAGGTGAGGTCGCGGGTTGCGCCGGACCATCCTGGATGAATGGATCATCCCGTCGACCCAGCCCGGGTCGATGAGTCCCGACGAGGACGCCTAGCTTCGCGGGACGGTCACCACGCAGCTGTGCGGCGAGTCACCCAGCGTCCGTAATGCGGCGGGCCAGTACGTTCGGAGGATCAGGATGGCAAAGAAGAGCCCGGCGAAGCAGGGGACGAAAATCCTGTGCGAAACGCTCCAGCTGATCTACGAGACGTCCGTCGACGCAGCCGCCACGGCGACCAGTGACAAAGAAGCGGGTGCGGCCGGCGACGTCGCGGACCGGGCGCTACAGGACGGAATCGCGTGGGGCTGCGCCTGGGCAAGACGCGCGGCCGCACGCGACAACCAGGCCGCGACCCAGACTCACGCAAGCGGGCGCTGACGTACCATCACCGCGACCCGCGGCGAGTCCGACATGGAAGATCAGGCGATCTGGCCCTCGACAACAACCCGCTCCACGAGCAGTCGCCCGACCATGGAACGTGAGACGAGCGTTCCGGTGAGCCACGAAGACCTCCGGTGTGTGAAGACGGCTATCTCCACATGCCCGGAGGTCTTCTCTCGTCAGCGGACCGACACCAAATGTCATGGCCGGCACACCGAGGGTGGATTCGGCCGGACCACCGGGCTTCGGGTCAGGACGTCGGCGGCGGTGGCGGCAGCTGCGGTGGTGGGTTGTTCGGGGCGACGACGGTGGCGATCTCGCGCCAGAGGTAGTCGCTGTAGTTCTGATAGTTGCCCTGGTCGTCGAATGCTTCGGGGAGGAACGTCGTGACGACGGCGATGGCGACGTCTTCGGAGGGGAGGTACGCCTCGGAGGCGCCGATGCCGCTGTACAGCGGGTCTTGCAGGATCCACGGGCCGGACAGCACGACCCCGAGGCCCATGTTGTACATCTCGCTCTGGGGGAAGCAGCTGGGCTCGCACGCCGTTTCCTGCGTGCCGAAGCCGATCAAGTTGGGCGCCGTCATCGCGACATAGCTCTCCTCCGACAGCAGCGCACCCGTGCCGACCTGCTCGGCCGTCGTGACCATGTCGTCGATCGTCGTGGTCTGGTTCGCTCCCATCGGCGTGCCCCACTGCGGGTTCCAGAACGTCGCCTCCTCGTAGAACGCGCCGCCGGCGGGGATCCCGAGCTCCACCCGCCGTTCGGAGCTGAAGGTGTGGAGGGCCGGGCTGGGGATCTCGGAGGTCGTCGTCTCCACCGTATGGTCCAGGCCCATCGGGTCGAGCACTCGCTCTTGGAGCAGCTCGTTGAGCGGCTTCCCGCCGATGAGGGCCAGGATCTCACCGAGGATCATGAAGTTCGTGTGGGCGTAGCTCCAGTTCGCCCCAGGAGCGAACTGCTGCGGGCGCGAGAAGGCGTACTCGAGTCGCTCCTCGAACGTGAACATGTGGAACGGGTCGGCGTTGAAGGCTGCGTTCCAGCCGGGGTCGGTCTCGAAGTCGGGATATCCCGTCGTCTGGTTGGTCAGCATTCGCAGCGTGACCTTGTCTGCTTCGGGCAGGGTCGGCATCCATTGGTCGATGGTGTCGTCGAGCGTCACGAGGCCCTCATCGACGAAGATCAGGAGCAGTGTGGCGACGTAGGCGAACGCCACTGCACCGTTGCGGAAGTTCATGTCCGTGGTCGCCGGGACGTCGTCCATCGACTCGCCGAACGCCTGCTCGGCGATGACCTCGTCGCCGCGGGTGACCTTGACGATGACGGCCTTCAGGTAGTCGCTCTCCATCGCAGTCTGAACGACCTGGGCGATCCGTTGTGCCTCTTCGGATTGCGGCGCTTCCGTCGAGCCCTCCGACGTCGATGTGGCTTCCGCGGTCGTTGTCGTGTCATCGGCAGCAGCCGCGGTCGTCGATGGCGCTGCCCCACCACCGGATGTGGTCGGCGACGACGACTCGTCGTCGCCGGTCGCGCATCCGGCGGCGATCAGCGCCGCGGCCACTCCCAAGCACGCAAGCCTTCGCATCCTGGTCATCATCAGTCCTCCAGTCGGCGCGGACGGTCGTTCGTGCCTGGTACGGGTGTACGCCCGCGGCCGCCTGACCACATCCCCTGCAAGGGCCAACTACGAGCCGGCGTCGCGATGGCCCGATCGGGCCACGATCACACGAGGCCCTGCCGCACCCCCCACGCCGCGGCGGCCGCCCTCGACGGCAGGCCCAGCTTGACCAGGATGTTCGCGACATGTCGGTGGACCGTGTGCTCGCTCAACACGAGCCGCGTGGCGATCGCCGCGTTGCTCAGCCCTTGGGCGACCAACTTCAGCACCTCGACCTCACGGGGGGAGAGCGCGCTCGCCGGCTCCACTGCCCGATCAGCAGGCTCCAGTTCGTCGAGGAGCGCTGCGGCCAGCGCGACCTCGCCGTCGGCACACATCACACGAAGGGCGTCGTGCGCCGTGCGCGCCTGCTCGACGGCGACGGCGGTGCGGCCGACCGCCGCCAACGCTCGCGCCAGCTCCAACCGGGCGCGCGCTGTCTCGAACGGCGCGCCGCAGCGCTGGTACAGATCGACCGCGTCCTCGAAGCACGCACATGCAGTGTCCGGATCACCCTTGGCAACGGCGACTGCGCCCTGCGCCGCGAGTGCACCCGCTCGGAGCGGATCTGTGCCGACATCCGCCGCGAGCGTCTGCAGCTCGATCAACGCGGTCCGGGCCCGCTCGGGTTCCCCGTCCGCGACCAGCGCCCACACCAGCAGTTCGAGCCCGGCGGCTCGCTGGAGGCGAGCCTGCGGATCGAGCTGCCGGAGGAAGCGGTCGGCGAGATCGCGAGCGACACGCACGCGCCCGTCGTCAAGGGCGACCGCGGCGAGACCCAGTTGGGCGGACGGGTGGTACTCGACCTCCCGGAACAGCCGGGTTGCCTCATCGGTGCGGCCTTGGCGACGGCGCAGCTCGGCGAGCCGTACCACGGCCTCGAAGCCCAAGCCCGGACGGCTACGACTCAACGCCCCGATGGCTTCGTCGAACTCCACCTCAGCCGCGCTCCACGTACCACGCGATACAAGGACGCCGGCGTAATGCGCCCGGCACACGGCGAACAGGTGCGGGATCCGCCAGCGCTTCGCGAACTCCAGCATCCGCTCGCTCCACTGGAACGCGCGATCGAAGTCCCGCACCCGCTCGCACGCGGTGATCAGGTAGCAGCAGGTACGCCCCACTGCCCACAACTCGGAGATCTCACCCGACACGGCGGCGGCCGACGCCTCGTCGAGCAGCCGTATCCCTTCGGCCACCTCCCCTTCACTGGCGAGCGTCAGGCCTTCGAGCGCGAGCGCGGAGATCTCCACATCCGCCGCACCGACCGCCGAGCCGATCGCCCTCGCGCTGCTCGCCAGCCGATGCGCCGCAGCGACGTCGTTGTCCAGCAGGATCGCCATTTCGGCCTCGCGGATCTGCAACCAACCGTGCTCGGCCGCCGGCTCGACCCCGTCGAGCAACCGGCGCGCCCGCTGCAGCCATCCGTTCGCGACGGCCGGCTCGCCGCGGAACGCGAGGTAGTCCCACGTCAGCCATGTCGCCATTCGCGCCGCACCCAACGCGTCGTCGTTGTCGCGGTACAGCCGGTACGCCTGCTCCCGCGCCTCGATCGTGACCGATGCGTCGTCGAGCCACCAGGCTGACATCGCCAGCGCCTCCATCGCCTCCGCGCTCTCGCCTCCGGAAAGCGCCGCCTCGAAGCAAGCTCGGGCGGCCTCCCACTCACCCCGTCTGAGCGCCTCTCGGCCCGCGGCCAAGCGGTCCACCACCGCAGCCTCGTTACCCACGCCATCTGCCGACAAGCGCTGCCTCCCCGGACAGTCTTGCCGCCGCTGCGCCCGGACGCCGACACATCCACCAGGAAGCATTCGTGCGCCCGAGTCCAGGTCCGCGGAACAGGTTCGAAGCTGGAAATCCAGCTCGACGCGGCGGCGGGTGGTCAGCGATCTGTCTGCGGAACGTCAGCGACTCGTGATCTAGTCGAGTTCAGAGACGCGTCTTGCGGACGGAAGGGGTGTGGAAGGGTGCAGTTCCGAGTCCGACTCCTGGTCCCGGTCGCGTCGGTAGCGACCATCGCGGCTGTGTCGGTGCCGCTCAGTGGGGTGGCTCAACAGCCGGGCGTGTGCGATCAAGCGATCGCCGAGGCCGGCACGGGCCAGGGCGCGTTCGGCGGCTACGGGCTGATCGAGGCGCCCGATGTGGGTGGCTCCGGGTCGCAGGTGGTGGTCGGCACCGCCGGGTCTGACCGCCTCGTTGGCGGTTCGGGCAACGACGTGCTGTGCGGGCTTGGCGGCGACGACGTCCTGGACGGGGGCAGTGGCCACGACCAGCTCGAGGGCGGTGACGGGTCCGACGTGCTGCACGGAGGGAGCGGCAACGATGATCTCGACGGCGGTGCAGGGTTCGACCGGCTGTTCGGTGGCAGCGGCAACGACACGTTGAGGAATGGCGAGGTCAACGACGGCGGCTCCGGCCGAACAACGACGACGCCGACGCCGCCGGCCGACATCTCCTCGAGCATGCCGCGCACGATGCGCGACGAGATCACCGGGGACTTTCTGGGCCGCGGCTACGACCAGCGCACGCGCGTCGAGAACACGAGCCTCAATATCTACGACTCGCCCTCGCGCGGCGGCGCGCTCCTGCGGTCGACGCCGATGGACCTGGGACTACCTGGGTTTGGTGTGATCCAGCCCTGCGAGGACCCCCTTGGCTGCCCCGGCGCTGTCCCGTGGGCAGAGTTCGCGCAGGAGAGCACGCAAAGCTGCGAGGGCTGCTTTCAATTCCTGTGGACGACCTACGAGCTCAACACCTTTTACCTGGCCCGCAACAACACCAACATCTTCATGTCCGGGATAAACGGCAACGCATTCGAGCCGGTGGAGAGCCAAACCCAGTATCAGAACTTGGTGTACGTGCTGCCTGGCGACGGGTCGTGTGCCAGCCAGAGTTGCGCGATCGCCACCGTCAGCTTGCCGTACGTGTTCAACCTCTGCGATACCTGCGTCGGAGACGCGCGCGCCATCCAGGTGACGTCACTTGCCGCCGGGAACGTGGGCGGGAACCAGTATCTCGCCGTCGGGCTGAGCGACGGCGGCGTGCAGATCTATGACGTCAGCGACCCGTCATCGCCGCAGCTCACCGGCACCTTCACGGGGATGTCGACCCCTGACGGTTCGCAGACGCCGGTGACGGCGCTGGCGTGGGACCCGTCCGGGTCCGGTCTGCTGGCGGTTGGCGTCATCAGCTGGGCCGACGAGGGCTTCTTCGTGCAAGTCAACGGCAACGGGATCGTGCAGCCGAACTGGCTGGCCTGGTCGCAGCACGGCACTGCGGCGTTAACGCCGGCCCCGATGTCGGCGGCGTTCGGGCAGCGCCAGGACGGCTCGCCGGTCGTGGCGTTCGGAATGAGAGAGGGCAGCGGACAGGGCACGTTGCGGCTGGTCGATCCGACGGCTACCGGCCCGGAGACAACCGAGCTGTCCGGATCCAGTCCCGGCCCGGGCGCGATCATCGCGATCAACCCGATCCCCAGGTTCGACGGCACGGTCGGTGGGTCGGACTACGCCGTGTCCTATGCGGTTCCGTCGGGTTCGGAAAATGGAGGGTTGTTGCGGTGGGATGGGACGTCGAGCGCGTTGACCGCCTTGCCGGTCACCGCTGGCTCGCCGAACACGCTCTCGCCGAATTGGGATTCGTTCCGCGAGTGGTATCCGGGCATCAAGCAGGGACGGTTCACGGTC
This sequence comes from uncultured Acidimicrobiia bacterium, assembly GCA_963844915.1. Lineage (GTDB taxonomy): Bacteria > Actinomycetota > Acidimicrobiia > Acidimicrobiales > Ilumatobacteraceae > JALZMG01. The sequence continues at coordinate 75,391 of CAWJQF010000003.1, forward strand.
AGCAACACGTCGGAGGAGCCGATCACGGTGACGTTGCAGACGTCACCGAACCCGGGTTTCGGCTGCTGGTATGCGCCGAGCTGGGCGGATGCCCCGGCGTTCCCGGCGGCGGGGGTGACGGTGGCGGGCGGGCAGGCCTCGGCGATGTACACGATGGGCGCCTATACGGCGGGTGCGAGCGGCGGCTGCGCGGCGACGGACGTGACGGGCACCTGGCGGGCTATCTGGTGGTCACCCCGGTCAATCATCCGGCTGATGCCCGGCTGGTGGGCCTGCGCTTGAACCGTGACATGACGGTGGACGTGACCGATCAGGCCGGCGGGGCGACGTCGGTGTCGATCGTCGACGCCCACCAGCAGTTCGCCGCGTTCGGGTTGTGGACGGTGGTGGTGGACACGCCGGCAGCGCCGACACCGCAACAGCCGCCGACGGTGACGGGGTCGCGGGTGACGCCGGCGGGCACGCCGGGTCCGGCGGTGTACCGCCTCGACGTGACCGGCGCGACCTACAACTTGCCGACCCCGTACCCGAACCAGCTCGAGCTGCCGCCACTGCAGGTGCAGGGCTCGCCGGACGGGTCGACGTGGACCAACCTCGGCACCCTGGTCCCGCCGACGGCGCCGCGGATCGTCGCTGGTTCCCCCGCCCAGTTGCAGCTAGGGCCGTCCACGTTCTGGTGGGAGAACGCGACCGGACAGCCCGTCTACGAGCACCTCCGTGTCGCGCTCGGACCGACAGTGGTGTCGTCGCCGGTGACGCTCGCTGACTTGGCGGCGCCGGCCGCCGTGACCAACGTGAGCGGCCCGCAGATCGCGCCGACGAGCGCCAACGCCGTGGCCCAGCTGGTCGACAGCGGCGTCGACCAGGCGCCGCTGGCGGTGGAGGTGCTCGACCACAACAGCGCCCCGTTGCCCGCCACCGATCCGAGCTATCAGCGGATCTATTACCGCGACACCGCCAACACGCTGATCACGAACCTGTTCCGGACGGGTGCGGACGTGAACAACTTCATCGGGGTCAGCCCGTTTGCCGGGGCTTACTCCAACAACGGCTCGGCCAGTGGCGGCCAGCCCGGGTCGTTCGACGGCTTCCACTACGTGGCGACCACTAGCACGATCGACCAGAGGGTCACCGGCTACCTGGCGATCAACGCGACGCCACCGACGTTCAGTCTGCCGATCGAGGTGCATGCCACGGCGATCGGCCCAGTGACCAACGCGACCTCGGCCGCCGACGGCATCTCGCTGGCCGGATGTGCCGACTTCACCGGCTCCACGCTGTGCCGGCTGTTCCCGATCAGCCCGAGCGAACCCGCGCTGTACCTGAACACTGCCAACGGCGTCCAGCTCGGGCTGCTGACCGCGGCGTCGGCGACGACCAGCGCGGCCAGCTTGCCGCTGCAGCAGACCGCCGGGACAACCGAGCACGTGCTGGCCTCGGCGCCGCTGACCGTCTCCGACACCGCCGCGACCCTGACCGACACCTCGGCGTTCCAGCCGAACGACCACGTCGACACCGCTTTGGTGACCCACGGCGAGCTCGTCCCGGTCGTCAACGTCCCCGTCGCAGGCTGAGGTGAGCCGATTGAGGCGACGGAACCTACAACCCCGCGCGGTCCCGGCGCCCGAACGACGGCATCGCACATCGCCCCGCGAACGCCGTCCCGGTGACCTGGCCTACGACGTGCGGCGGGTCTTGCCGGTGCGGTGGCTCGGCGCTTTGGTGTCGACGGAGGATGTGCGAATGATGGCGGGGAGGATCAAGTCGAGCGTGGCCGTGACCTGCTCGCCGAGCGCCAGCTGATTGGTCTCGTCGAGCACCCACCGGTAGAGGACTCCGAGGTACGCGTCGAACAGGATGAGGGCGGCACGATCGGGATCGACGTCGCGGGGGATGTCGCCGGAAAGTTGTCCAGCGCGCACGCTGTCGGCCACGAGCTGGGGCGCGTCCGATGCATCGGCGAGCAGTGGGCCTCCAGCGCGCTGCCAGGCGCGGACCATGGCACGTCCGGTAGCGGGTTCGTCCTCGTAGAGGTCGGCGAGCACGCGAAACGCGCGACGGAGCCGGCTCGTCGAGTCGACCGCTTGCTGCTCGTCCTCGGCGAGAGCCTTCGCGAAGCCGGCTCGTAGCCGTCCGAACCACTCGAAGACGATGTCTTCCTTCCGGGCGAAGTAGTTGAAGACCGTCGCCCGTGACACATCGGCGCGCTCCCCGATCTGCTCCATCGTCGTCGAGTCGTAGCCGTGAGCGGCGAACAGGGCGACGCCGCTCTCGAAGATGCGTTCCCTGGTCTCCAGCTTCTTGCGTTCACGGCGGCCCGCCCCGGTGGGGCTCGCGTGGTCATGCATCGACACTTGACAAATCCTAGACTTAAATCTAAAAATATATCTGCGTCAAGTGTAGACGCGAATCCACAACGCGATTCTCGACCGCACCGGAAGGAGCTGAAGATGGCAGCAGACATGACCCTCGACGCACGTCGCGCCTTCCTCACCGAGGGCACCCGCACCGGTGAGCACTGAAATGACCGTGTCCACGTGGCGAGTCGTGACGACGCGGATGTCGACCGGAGGCCCGCGCGACGCGCTTCGCTGTCCCGAGAGGATGCCGATCCCGCTGGAGGGCTCCTCGCGAAGGCTGGTGCGTTGAACATGGAAGCCGGCACAGCACAGCCCACCGCCCGGTCGGCCCTCTGGGTGCCGCTGTTCGATGAGCTTTCCGACCCGACGGTCTGCGCCCGTCTGGCAGCCGAGGCCGAGGAGGCGGGCTGGCATGGGTTCTTCGTGTGGGACCAGCTGCGCTGGGAACCGCCCGTGCGCCGAGTTGCCGACTCGTGGATCACGCTCGCCGCGATCGCGGCGGCGACCGAGCGGCTGCGTCTCGGCCCCATGGTCACACCGCTGCCACGACGCCGACCGGTCAAGGTCGCCCGCGAGACCGCGACCTTGGACCAGCTCAGCGGTGGTCGCCTCACCCTCGGCGTCGGAATCGGCGAGGACCGGTTCGCTCGCGAGTTCTCGAAGACCGGCGAGCAGCTCAACGACAGGGCCCGGGGCCAGATGCTCGACGAGGCACTGGAGATCCTCACCATCGCCTGGAGCGGTGAGCCGGTTCACCACCACGGTGACCACTACACGGTCGACGACATCCAGTTCTTGCCGCGGCCGGTGCAGCGACCAGGCGTCCCGGTATGGGTCGCTGGCTTTCCCGGCAACACCAGGCCGATGCGGCGAGCCGCCCGGTACGACGGCTTCTTCCCCGTCAACCTCGAGCATCCCGACCAGCTCGTCGAGGTCGTCGCCAAGGTCACAGCGTTCCGACAGGATCCGACCGCCGCGTACGACTTCGTCGTCGGTCACCCCGTGGGCGTCGATCCGCACCCGTGGCAGCAGGCGGGTGCCACGTGGTGCCTCTCGGAGCTCGAACCAAGTCGGGTGTCGTCGGACCACGTGCGCGACGTGCTTCGCGATGGCCCCCCGTCCCGTTGAGACGTGATGCACGGACGACGAAGGGAGCGATCGGTGACGGCGCCAGAACTGACGTTCAAACGAATACAGGACACGACCGCCGATGATTGGGCGATCATCGCCACGAGGCCCAACACGAAGCTCTTCGAGGAGCTGCCGGATCGCCTGCTCGCTGCCCTGCGGTTCCTGGAGAACGGGGACTTCTACACGGTCAACGGTCTCGAGCACTCGCTGCAGGCAGGCACGCGGGCGCTACGCCATGGACGCCCTGCCGAGTACGTCGTGGCCGCGTTGCTCCATGACGTCGGTGACCTCGTCGGGCCGCGGAACCATGCCGCGGTGGCGGCCTCGATCCTCCGCCCGTACGTGTCGGAGCGGATCGCGTGGATCGTCGAGCACCACACCGTGTTTCAGTTCAACCATTTCGGACGGCACATCGGCATCGACCCCGACATGCGCGACGCCTACCTTGGCCACCCCTACTACGAAGACGCAGCAGAGTTCTCCGACCTCTACGACTCGGAGAGCTTCGATCCGTCGTACGAATCGTTGCCACTCGAGGAGTTCGAACCTCTGTTGCGTCAGGTGTTCGTCTCGAGTGAGCGCTCGCCGTTCGAGCTGGCGAACAGTTACCTCTGACTCGCCGCCTGAAGGACGTCCGTCCCGCGCCACCCGGGCCCGCACAGCTGCCCCACTAACCTCCCGCCGATGAGGGCGGTTCACGATGACCCCTCGACCGAGGGCGCGCCGTCGCCGGTCGTGGTGCTCGACCGGCGGCTGCACGTCACGACGACCAAGACGTGGATGGTCTTCCTCGGGGTCGTCGTGCTCTTGGTGGCTGCGCTGTTGTGGGCCCTCTTCGGGACCGCACCGACAGAGGTGAGGGGGCAGAGCATGCTCCTGCCGCCGCACGGCCTTTACGAGGTCGGGGTCGAGACCGAGGGGTTCGTCACCGACCTGTTGGTGGAGAATGGTGACCACGTCGAGGAGGGTCAGGCGCTCGCCCGGCTGCGCGAGCGCGACGGCCAGATCGTGGACATCGAGGCGCCCGTGACCGGGGACGTGGCGACGATCCTGGTCAAACCGGGCACGTACAACGCCGTCGGCACGCCGGCGTTCACGCTCGCCGCCGAGGGCGACGAGCTGATTGCGGTCGTGTACGTGCCGGCGCAGGAGGGCAAGGTCGTCCGCAACGGCATGCGGGTCTTTGTGTCGCCGTCCACGGCCCCGGCGGCGCAGTACGGGTCGATGCTGGGCACCGTGGGCAGCGTCTCCACGCTGCCGGCATCACCTGCGCGCATCCGGCTCAACCTCGGCGACAACAGCGACCTCGTCGACTTCCTGACCGGCGGCGAACCGGTGCTGGAGATCGCAGTCGCGCTCGAGCTCGACCCGTCGACGCCCAGCGGATACCGGTGGAGCTCGGGGTCGGGACCGCCGTTCACCATCGCGACCGCCACCCTCGGAACCGCCGCGATCGTGGTCGCCGAAGGAAGCCCGGCGTCGCAGATCTTCGGTTGACGCCGGCACCATGACGCCCAACGAGCTCGCCACGGCACCGAGGCGCGACGCGGACGGCAGCGGCGGCGACGACCTCGCCGGCGCGCTGGTCGACGCCCTCGCCCGACTCGACCGCACGGTCTCGACCGACGAGGTGCGGCGTTCGCTCGCCGCCTACGACGGCGACTCGTCTGTCGATCGGGTCCGATCGGTGGCAACGGGCTTCGGCCTCGTCGTGGCAGACGGCGGTGCCGCGACCGACCGCAGCACCACGGTCGACGTCGACGGGCACCGCCTGCTCCTCGCGCCGAGCGCCTCGTTCCTGGCCGACGAGGAGGAGCTCGGGACCCGCGGCACGCTCGGCCGCCGGTTGCGAGTCGTGCGCTCGGGTTACGTGCTGTCGATCCTCGCCGGCGCGGCGCTCACCGTTCCCGGACTCGTCGTCGCTGGGCTGGCGCGCACCTTCGTCGACCGCTACCTCATCGGCGGGAGCGACGACTGGCTCCCGGTGGTGTTCCTCGGGCTCGCGGCCGCGCTCGTCGTGCAGGTGGTGCTGGGTGGCGTGCAGAACCTGACCCTCAACCGCCTGTCCCGCAAGATGGCGATCCACATGATGGCGGAGTCGATGTGGCACACCATGCGGCTGCCCATCCGCTACTTCGTGTCGCGGCCCGCAGGCGACACCGCCTACGCCATCGCACTGAACGACCGCATCTCCTGGCAGCTCGGCGGGCAGCTCTCGTACGCGGCGATGGGCGGCGTCATCGCCATCGTCTACGGCGCCTTCCTGCTGCGGTACGACGTCCTGCTCACCGTCGTGACGCTCTCGTTGACCGTCGCCAGCATCATCACCGTCCGGTGGTCGTCCAAGCGCCTGCGTCCGCTCAACCGCGAGATGGTCGAAGCCCAGGCCGCCACGTCCGGCACCGCGGCGTCGGGCATCAGCGCGATCGAGTCGCTCAAGGCCAACGGCGCCGAGAACGACCTCTTCCGCCGGTTCATCGCCCGGTACGAGTCGGTGCTGACGATCGACCAGCGGCGAACGAGGAAGGGCATGATCGCCTCGGCGCTGCCGGATCTGTTCAACGCGCTCATCGTGGCCGCGGTCATCTCCCTCGGCGCGGTGCAGGTGCTGGCCGGCCGGCTCACCCTCGGGTCGCTCGTCGCCTTCCAGGCGCTCCTTTTCGGGTTCCTGAGCTCGGTGCTGCGCCTGGTTCGCACCGCCGGCGCGTTCCAGAGCCTCGTCGGCCGGTGCCACCAGCTCGATCAGCTGCTGCGCGAACCGACCGCGTCCGACGTCGCCGCCCGGGACGCGGGGCTCGACGACCCCGCGATGGCCAAGCGGCTGTCGGGGCGGCTCGAGGTCCGCAACCTACGCTTCGGCTACGGCGACGACGACCCGCTGATCGACGACCTCTCGTTCACCGTCGAACCCGGCCGCCGGGTCGCGCTCGTGGGCGGCAGCGGCAGCGGCAAGTCGACCGTGGCCCGCCTCGTGACCGGCCAGCTCGACCCGTGGGGCGGGCAGATCCTGCTCGACGGCGTCCCTCGGCACCGCGTGCCGGCCAACGTCCTCGCCCACTCGGTCGCGTACGTGCAGCAGGAGATCCTGCTGTTCGAGGGCACGGTGAGCGACAACGTCACCATGTGGGACCCCACGGTCCCGGCGGCGGCGATCGAGCGAGCCGCACGGGACGCATCGATCCTGGCCGACGTGATGGCCGCGCCCGGCGGCCTCGAGGCCGTCGTGAGCGAGGGCGGTCGCAACCTGTCCGGCGGCCAACGGCAGCGCCTCGAGCTGGCGCGCGCGCTGGCCACGAACCCGCGACTGGTCGTGCTCGACGAGGCGACGAGCGCGCTCGACGCCGTGACCGAAGCAGAGGTCGACGCCAACCTCCGCCGGCGAGGCTGCGCGTGCCTGATCATCGCCCACCGCCTTTCGACGATCCGCGACTGCGAGGAGATCATCGTCCTCGACCAGGGCACCGTCGTGGAACGCGGCACCCACGACCGGCTGCTGGCCGCCGGTGGCGCCTACGCCCGTCTCGTGGGTGAGCTGGGATGAGCGAGCGAAGCGAGCGAATCGTCATTGCGGTCTTCATCGCCGCGCAGCGGCGATGCGCTCACTGGTGCCCGGCGATGTCGCCAACCGCAAACTCCTCGCACGACTCGAGGGTGCACCAGTGAGTATGCGGGGGGTCATCGATCGGGACGCGGTCTCAGCCTTCGCGCGACAGCACGCGACTGCGGTCGTCGATCTGACCGGCAACCAGGAGATCGGGCTCGACGACGCTGGCGTCGTGTGGGTCGTGCTCGAGGGTGAAGGGCTGGTCTTCGCAACCGACGCGCCCGGGACCTCACCGTCGCGGCCGCGGAACCCGGTCACCCGTCTGACCACCGGCTCGGTCGCAGCCGCCGTGGACGGCTCCTCGGTCGGCCGCCGCTGGATCCTCATCAGCGTCGCCCGGTGCATCGTCGCCGAGGTCCCGCTCGGCGCCCTCGACGGCCGGTTCGCCGACGGCGCGTCGGCGCTCGTGGCCGTCGTCGGCGAGTGGCTCGACGCCGCCGGCGCCGCCGGCGGTGAGGCGATCGACGGTGCCGAGCGGGCCGATCCTGCCGAGGGGGGCACGGCGGCCGACGTCGCGCACCGCCTCGACGGCACCCGGATCGCGCTCGCCGAGGCCGAGGTGCGGGCGCTCGACGAGCAGCTCACGGCGGAGGCCGAGCTGGTCGATGCTTCGGCCCGCGCCGTGGAACTCGAGAGCGAGCTGGCCCTCGACCACCTCGGCAGCGTGCTCGAGCGGCGCGCGACGCGGCGGGTCGGAGCGGTGGGCCACGACGAGCTGCTCGCCGTGTGCCGGGAGGTCGGCGGATCGATCGGGGTCACCGTCCACGCCGCGCATCCCGAAGATCTGCTCCGGGCTTCGCCGGTCGAGGCCATCGCCCTCTCGTCCAAGGTCCGCTCTCGACCGATGCGGCTCCCCGATGCGTGGTGGACGCAGCCTGGCGATTCGTTCGTCGGGTACCGCACCGATGGCCGGCCGGTCGCGATGCTGGCTCGGCGACGGGGCTATGACCTCGTCGACACCACCAGCGGCGAGCGGATCGGCGTCGACGCGGCGGTCGCCCGAGATCTCCGTGACGACGGCATCGAGCTCGTGCGACCGCTTCCCGAGGGCCCGCTCACGATCCGCGCCCTGGTCCGCTTCGCCGGTCGCGGCACCGGCCGCGACGTCGTACGGCTGGTTCTCGTTGCGCTCGTGATCGGGTTGATCGCGCTCGTCCCGCCGTTGGCGACGAGCCTCGTGTTCGGCCAGATCGTCCCCCAGCACCAGACCGAGCGCCTCGCCGCGCTCGCCGCGGCGCTGGTCGGGTTGGCGATCGGCTCGTTCTTCCTCCAGCTCGCCCGGGGCGTGGCCCTGCTGCGCGCCCGGACAACGATGGACCACGCGCTGCAGCTCGGGCTGTGGGACCGGTTGCTGCGCCTCCCCGCGCCGTTCTTCCGGCGCTACCAGGTGGGCGATCTCACCGAACGGTCGATGGCGGTCGACAGCATCCGCGAGTCCGTGACCGACAGCGTCATCACCACGTTGCTCGCAGGGATCTTCGGCCTCTTCAACCTGGTGGTCATGATCGCGATCGACGTGCGGCTGGCAGTTGTCGGCCTGCTGGTCACCGCCGCCGGCGCCGCCGTGCTCTTCGGGATCTCGCGGGCCTACCGGGGCCCGCTTGAGTGCCGTGCTGCGCGACCGCCGGAGGATGACGGCGACGGTGCACGAGCTGCTGAACGGCATCGTGAAGGTGCGCACCGCCAGCGCCGAGCGCCGCATCTTCGCGCGGTGGGCCGTACGGTACGCAGGCGACACCCGACGCTCGTACGAGGCGTTCCGCATCGACGACGTGCGCGTCGTCTTCGAGGGCGCGTTCCCGACGGCGATGGTGCTGATCCTGTTCGCGACCGTCGTGCTGATCGGGCGGGAGGCGGTGCCGACCGCCGCCTTCATGGGCTTCTACGTCGCCCTCGGGCAGCTGCAGACCGCCGTCGTCAACGTGGCACGCTCGACGGTCACCCTCCTCGAGGTCCGGCCGGTGCTGGACCAGGCGAGCCCCATCCTCGAGGAGGCGACCGAGTCCGACACGGCCAAGGAGCACCCCGGACGCGTCGACGGTGGCTTCTCGCTGCGCGAGGTGACCTTCACGTACCCCGGGGCGACCCGTCCGATCTTCGACGGCCTGTCGGTCTCGATCGAGCCGGGCGAGTTCGTCGCCGTCGTGGGTCCGTCGGGCTCGGGCAAGTCGACCTTGCTGCGCCTGGTGCTCGGATTCGAGGAGATCGACGGCGGCACGGTCACGATCGACGGCGTCGACGTCACCAGCCTCGACATGGACGCGGTGCGGCGCCAGATCGGGGTGGTGCTGCAGCAGACCGCGCTGCTGCCCGGCTCGGTCTTCGAGAACATCGCCGGCAGCGTCCCCATCACCGAGCAGGACGCCTGGGATGCGGCGCGCCGCGCCGGGTTCGATCGCGACATCGAGCGCCTGCCCGACGGCATGGCGACCAACATCGGCGACGGTGTCGGCATCCTCTCAGGGGGTCAGCGCCAGCGCCTCCAGATCGCCCGAGCCCTCGCCGGCCGGCCCCGCGCCTTGCTGCTCGACGAGGCGACCTCGGCCCTCGACAACCTCACCCAGTCGGTCGTGACCCGCACCATCGAGGAGCTGGACGTGACGCGCATCGTCATCGCCCACCGGCTCTCGACGATCGCGTCGGCCGACCGCGTGGTGGTGATCGCTGGCGGCCGCGTCGTGCAGGACGGGCCGTACTCGGAGCTGGCCGAGGCCCCCGGCCCCTTCGCCGACCTCATCGCCCGCCAGCAGCTCTGATCCGGCCGCCCAGTGCGTTGAAAGCTTCGGGTGGTCAGAACCGCACGCGCACGGCCGGTGAGCTCCACGTGGCGCCGACGATGCGGAACGGGGCGATCTCCATCGGTTCGATGTTCGGGCAGGCCTCCAACAGCAGCTCGCTGCCGACGACGGCCTCCATGCGGGCCATCTCGTAGCCGAGGCAGAAGTGCTTGCCGAGACCGAACCCGAGGTGGCCGTGCACGCCACCCTGATCGATGCCGCGCCGCAGCTCCTTGCTCCGCCACAGGTCGGGGCGGTCGAGGTCGAACCGGCGCGGCTCGGCGAACACCGTCTCGTCGTTGTTGGCTGAACCGATCGAGATCGACACGACGTCGTCGGCCCTGATCACCTCGTCGCCCAGCGGCACGTCGACGTTCGCCGTGCGCGTTTGGCGGTGGATCGGGAAGGAGTGGCGCATCACCTCGCCGAAGGCGTCGTCGAACCGGGCCGGATCGACACGAACGCGCTCCAGCTGATCGGGTGCAGCGAGTAGCTGCGCCCACAGGTTGCCGAGTGCCTTGTCCGTCGTCTCCCCGCCGGCGGTCAGCATCAGCGAGATGAACGCCTCGACCTCGGCATCGGTCAGCTGCTCCCCGTCGCACTCGGCGTGGACGATCTTGGAGATGAAGTCCGGCCCCGGCTCGGCCCGCCGCGCCCGCACGATCGGCCGCACGTACTCGGCCAGCGCCCGGTGGGCGGCAATGCCGACTACCCGCTGCTCGGCGGTGCCGTGGCCGAGCCCGGCCATCATCGCCTGGTACCAATCGTGGAATCGCGGCAGGTCGACCTTCGGCATGCCCAGCATGTCGACGATCACGTTGACCGGCAGCCACGTCGAGTAGTCGGCCACGAGGTCGGCCGAGCCGCGATCGACGAACCGGTCGATCAACTCGGTGGCGTTGCGGGCGATCAGCTCCCGATAGCCGGCGAGTCGTTTGCCGACGACCTCGGGCGCCACGATCGTCCGGCGCACGACGTGATCCCGCCCGTCCATCTGCAGCATCGTCGGCCCGAACACGACGCCGAGGCTCTTGGCGTGGAACCGGTTGGACCACGTCTCGCTGTCAGCGAACACACCGCGGACGTCGTCGTAGCGGGTGATCAGCCACGAACTGGTCGCGTCGTTCCACCACACCGGCTTGTCGTCGCGGGCCCGTTGCCAGAACGCGAACGGGTCTGCGGCGTAGTGCTCGGGGGGCCAGGCGGCAAGTGCTGCCGCCGCGTCAGTAGACGAAGTGCTGCTCGGCATCGCCGATCGCCTCCTCGATGAGGTCGAGACACCTGGGGATGCCCGCTCGGCAGGAGGTGCGAACCGGGGCCGCGCAACGCCTTCGAGCTGCGCGCCCTCGAGCTGCGCGCCGACGTGGCGCTGGCCGTTCCGCCGGTGCGGCGCGACGTGCTTCTCGACGGTGGGCGACGAACGGTGAATGAGTTCTGTCCGTCGCAATCGATCGTTGTGATGATGTTCTGACGGACAGAATGGCCTCCAGGCGGCAGGACTACCTACGGCTGGCCTTGTCGACGCCCCGACCGACCCGCATCGACCGCTCGACGAGCTGGCGGAGCACGTCGAGGTCGACGTCGCCGAGCCGCTTCAGGTAGAGACAGGCCTTGCCGGTGGTGTGGGGGCCCAGCTTCTCCAACAGCTTGGGATATCGGTCCTCGAACCCGCCCACCAGGTACACGACGAGGTTGGCCTTGCGGGGCGAGAACGCAGCGAGCGGGGCGTCGCCCGTGCGGCCGCTCGCGTAGCGATAGTGGTACGAGCCGAACCCGACGATGCTCGGGCCCCACATCAGCGGCGGCTCGCCAGTGACCGACCGCATGAGCTCGCACAGCTCTCGCGCGTCGGACCGTCGGTGCTCGACCGGCACGGCGTCGATGAACGCGTCCACGCCCGCCGACGTAGGCACCATCTTCGCCTCGGATGCCACCGCCCGAACTTACACAGCCCAGTGCGACGGCCCTCCGCAGCGAGCACGTGCACGTCGAACAGCACGGCCGCATCGCCGCCGAGCTGCACCATCTCACGTCGTGATGTGGTCGGCGGGGGGGTCGACCGGAGAGGGAGTACTGACATGGCCGAGCATCCAAACGTCGCCATCGTCCGCAACGCGTACGAGTCGTTCAGCCAGGGCGATCTCGACGGGGCGTTGGCAGACCTGGCGGACGACTGCGTGTTCCAATTCGGTGGCGACGGCCCCAACAGTGGAGACCACAAGGGCCGGGAGGCCATCGCGCGGGAAGCCGTTCCGTGCGATGTCACGGCGGTGTCACGCCTTCCTTGTCGACGGGCTCGACGAGCCCCCGACAAGAAGGAAAGCTCATGAACAAGTTGACTGAGGAGCAGGCGAGCCCGGTGTTCGGCCTTCGCTACCTCGAGGACCGCGAGGTCGAAGGCCTCGATGTCGTCGGATGTCTCATCCTCAATCGTGACGGCTCAGGCTCCACGGCGACCGGGTGCGACGACGCCGACCAGATCGTCCCGTAGCAGAAGCGTGCCGCCGGCGCGCGTGCCGGCGGCACTCTTCCCACCGACCACGGGTCGCGCCGCTGGTGGCGTGAACCCTCCGGGATGCGAGTCCTCACCCGATCCCGCTGATCCCTCCCTCGTCGATGAAAGCGACTGCGAATGATTCTGATCATGACTGGGCATCGAGAAGATCCAACGGTTGTCGTCCTCGAACGAGCACTCGCGTGCCGTGGCGCCGACGTCGTGACCATCGATGCCGCGACCCTCGAGCACGCTCGGATCGGTGTCCCCTTCACACTCGATCTTCCGCACCCCGATGCGCGCTCGATCTCGGCCGACGAGGTGAGCGCCGCTCTCCTGTGGCGATCGACCGTGCCGAACGCACACGAGCCCCGGCTCGATGCGATTCGCGATGATGCGAACGCGCTCCGCTTCGTGCTGGCGCAATGGTCGAAGCTGTCGCGCGGGCTGTGGCATGCACTCGAGTACGCCGGCGTGTTCTGCGTGAACTCGGCCACGAGTGTGGCGATGTGGGAGGACAAGCTCACCCAGCTCGTCGTCGCCGATCAGGTCGGCTTGGCGACGCCGGTCACCCGCTACCTGTGCGATCTCTCGGCGGCCGCCGACTTCGCCGACGCGCACGGTGGCCACATCGTCTACAAGCCCTTCACACCGTATCTCGGCCCATCACGAGTCGACGGACACATCACCGAGCTCTATTCCCAAGTCGTGTCGGCGAGCGAGCTGCGCGCCCAGGCGGGTGACAACCTCGTCGCTACGCCGGGCATTTTCCAGCCGTACATCGACAAGGCGTTCGAGTTGCGCGTGGTGTACGTCGGCGGCACGATCTTCGCCTGCCGCATCGAGTCGCAGCAGAGCACGGTGGCGGCCAAGGACTGGCGACGCTACGACCTGGCGAACACACCCCATCTCGTGCACGAGCTCGACGCGACAGTCGCAACGAAGATCGGTGAGCTGATGCGCCGCATGAACCTGTGCTTCGGCAGCCTCGACTTCATCGTGATGCCCGATGGTGAGCACGTGTTCCTCGAAGTGAACCCGGTCGGCCAGTTCGGGTGGATCGTCGAGCAGACCGGCCTGCCGATCCACGAGCGGCTGGCCGACCTGCTGCTCGACAGGGCCTGAGCATGCGACGCGACGGGCTTCGACAGCATCGGCGCGTGCCGTGGATGCGCCCCACGGAGTTGCGTGATTGTGGCGCCGCGGCGTTCGCCAGCGTTGCGTGGGCAGCCGGGCACGAGGTGTCCGTCGAAGAAGCCCGCGATCTCGTGCGCACCGATAACAACGGCACACACCTTGTCGGACTCATCCACGGGGGGCGGACCATCGGTCTCCAGTCGCGAGCGGCGGTGAGCGACTTTGACGGCCTTCGCACGATCGATGGTTGGGCGATCGTGCACCTCGACCCCGGAGCGGGCCACTTCGTCGTGCTCCTGCGATGGACGCGCCGTGGGCTGTGGGTGATGGATCCGAATCGCGGCCGCACGTTCATGCGCCGCGCCGACTACGAACGGGAGTCCAGCCGCTACGTCGTCGAGTACCGGCCGACCGAGGCACTCCGGCCACGCCGCTCGCGCGTCGAGCCAGGTCGCGCCGCTCGCAAGCTCGTCGGGCGCGCTGTGGCGTGGCACGTGCTCGCCGTCAGCTGCGCGGCGGCCGGAGCCGCGCTCCTCCTCGCGTCGCCGTTGGTGCTCGGGCACGTCTTCGATCGTGTGCTCCCGCGAGGTGACTCGACGATGCTCGCCGTCCTGGCTCTCGTGCTGGCCGGTTTGGGCGCCGTGCAAGCGATGATCCTCCTCGCCCGGGTCGTCGGCGAGGGTGGCGTGCAGCGACGTATCTCACGCCATGTCGGCGAGAAGCTGCTCCGCCACTTCGCCACGCTGCCCCAGAATGTGTACGACACGCGGTGCACGGCCGGATTCGTCCTTCGCACCATGACTGCGACCGACGTGGCTCAAGGTCTCGGGCCGAACCTCGTCGCGCTGTGCGCGGACGTTGGGATGGCATCGTTCGCGCTCGTCCTGATCCTGTCCCACTCGATGATGGTCGGTGTGGCTGTCGCCGCATCGCTGCCGTTGTCGTGGCTGATCTGGCACATCACTCGCCGCCGTGCAACCAATGCCCAACATCACGTGTGGATGACCATGGAACGGTTCACCAGCAGGACGGTCGACACGTTCGTCGAGCTGCGCTCGGTGCGCCTCTCAGGCTCGACCGACCGGTTCGTCGGAGGGCTCGTCGACGACTTCGACGCACTCGCCGAGAGCCAGCGGGCACAACGCATCGCGCTCGCCGTTCCGGCTGCGCTGTCGACGCTGCTCTTCGCCTCGCTCGCCGGTCTGGTGTTGTGGTGGCTGGGGAGCAACGTCATCGCCGGCAACGCGACCGCCGGCGACCTCGTCCTCGTTGTCGGAACGATCAGCCTGTTCCTCGGACCGGCGCAACAGTTCCCGCTGCACCTCAGCAATCTCACGTTGGCGCTCGACGCGGTGCGCAGAGTCGAAGAGGTTCTCCAGCGTCCGAACGAGATCGACCGCGGCACGCCCGACATGGGGTGGACCGCGAACGGCGCCATCGAGCTGCGGCATGCGTCGCTTCGTCACAGTGGTCGCTCACACGCGCTCGAGGACGTGTCCCTCAGCATCGAACCCGGAGAGGTCGTCGCCTTCGTCGGTGAGACCGGATCAGGAAAGACGTCCGTCGCGAACCTCGTGTGCGGCTTCTACGATCCCGACAGCGGTGATGTTCTCATCGACGGTCGCTCCCATGCCGACGTCAACCACGCGGATTGGCGGCGGCAAATCGCGGCGGTGTTCCAGGACAGCGGCCTCCTGCAGCGCAGCGTGCGCGACAACGTGGCGATGCTGCAGGACGTGGCCGACGACGTCGTGCTGCGTTCGCTCGAGGTGACCGACGCCGACACGTTCGTCCGACAGCTTCGCCACGGCATCCAGTCCCAGGTCTCGCTCGGCGGCGACAACTTCTCGGCCGGCCAGGGGCAGCGACTGGCACTGGCCCGGGCGGTCGTACGCGATGCGCCGATCCTCGTGCTCGATGAAGCGACCTGCAACCTGGACTCGCACACGGAGCGCAAGGTCATGGACTCGATCCTCGAGCAGCGACGCGGCAAGACGACGCTCTTGTTCGGCCACCGCCTCAGCGCGCTCGACAGAGCGTCGCGAGTCGTCGTGCTGGCGGGTGGTCGAATCGTTGAAACCGGAACGCTCGATGAGCTCGTCGCGCGCAACGGTGAATTCGTCCGCCTGTTCGACGCCCAACTCGCCCAACGCCGGCGACCCCGCAGGATGCCGGCTCTGTTGCCATCAACGTCGGCCTGCCACGACGTCGCCTGACGCGTCGTCCGCGGACCGGATCGCCGCGCGGAGTCGTCGGCTCAGCGTGGTCGCAAGGTGCCGATCCGCGTGGCTGCCGACGGCCACCCGCTCACTGACGAGCCGCCCAACCAACGCTCGGCTCGAGATATCCGAGCTCGGCTGACCGCGTTCATCATCGACGGCGCGGGGCGGCCATCGATCAGCGGTGGGCGCCCGTTGAGTCAAGCTCCCGGACCGCGCCGCGGATCGATTTCGCCGGCCACCGGCGCCACAACGCGGTCATGAAGACGTTGGCCGCCTTCACCACTCTGAGGGGGAATCGAGTCACGTCAAGCGACAGACCTACGACGGGACCCGTCGCCAACATCCCGAGCGGGTGGCACGCGTTCGCCGGGGTCGCCGCCGGTTCGAGCAGCGACAACCCACGATCGTGGGCGACCGTCCGCAACTCGTTCTCAACTCGAGCTGGAAGGTCATCCTCCGCGAACACGCCCTGACGGATCGACGCCGGCTCGACTCCGACAACATCTGGCATGGCGGCCTCCTGCGGGACAAGGCGCTGCCAGGGTCTGGAGCATCGCGTTCGAAATCCGCTGGGAAGCGTAACAACTCGCCACGCCTGACGGCATCGCCGTCACCGCTGTGCGCCGAGCAGCATGGGAAGGGGACGAATTCCTGACCCGCCCGGAGGAATCGTCGCGCCTGTCCGGGCATGATGGTCTTTCCTCGGGACACGTGTCGTCCTGGTCCTCGCCGACGGCCTCCCCCTGACCGATCGAGGTTGTGTCATGGCTCAAGGACAGACACAACGCGAAACGGCCATTCGGACGGGCGGCGACTGATGCCGACGGATCGGCTGCTCCGGATCCTCGCTCGCCTTGCGGAGGATGACGGAAGCGGTGAAGCGCCGCGGTTGTGCGCCGTGTGTGCCGAGATCACCGAGATGACCGGAGCCGGCATCATGTTGCTGACCGGCGATGTCCCGAGAGGTTCCGTCTGCACGACCAACGCCGTGAGCGCCCTGATCGAGGAGTTGCAGTACACGTTGGGTGAAGGCCCGTGCATCGACGCTCACCGCCTGCACGCCCCGGTGATCGAACCCGATCTGTCCGACCCGGAATCTCCGAGGTGGGCAGAGTTCGCACGGTCAGCCGTCGATGCCGGCGCTCGGGCGGTGTTCGGGTTCCCGGTCTCGGTTGGTGATGTCCACGTCGGCGCGCTGAACCTGTATCGCGACCGACCCGGACCCTTGACCGATGACCAACATGCCGACGCCGTCGTCATGGGCGTCGTCGCCGCCCGCTCGATCATCAGCATGCAGGCCGACGCCGCCCCAGGGGCGTTGGCTCCCGGACTGGAGGCGACCGGCAACCTTCGCTTCGTCGTCCACCAGGCCGCCGGCATGATCGCGGTCCAGCTTGCGGTCCCCGTCCCGGAGGCGCTGCTGCGCCTTCGCGCCCGCGCCTTCAGCACCGGGCGCGTCATCGCCGACGTCGCCGCGGACGTGGTCGCCCGGCGTCTCCGGTTCGAACCAAGCGACGAGGACTGACCGTGGACCGAGGCCCGAACGGTGACTGGTTCCCGTACGATCGGTGAGGGCATGCTCACCGTGTTGGCGTCCACACCCGGAGGTGCCATCGTGAATCGCGAATCCGTTCTCGCCCGCACCATGGTCGAGCTGGCCGACAATCTCGTTGACGATTTCGACATCGTCGACCTGCTCACCACCCTGTCTGACCGATGCGTCGACGTGCTCGACGTCGCTGCCGCCGGCATCATGCTTGCCACTCCCTCCGGTGATCTGCAGCTCATCACCGCGTCGAGCGAAGCCATGCGCGTCGTCGAACTGTTCGAGCTGCAGACCGAGCAAGGACCCTGCCTGGACTCCTTCCACAGTCGGCAGCCGGTCGTCAACCAGGACCTCACCGAAGCAGGAGATCGCTGGCCCCAGTTCGCACCGGTAGCCGTCAGACAGGGGTTCCGCTCCGCCGACGCCATCCCGATGCGGTTGCGCGGGGAGATCATCGGCGCCCTCAACCTCTTCCGCACCGAAACCGGCTCCCTGAAGGCCGATGACGTCCTCGCCGCACAAGCCCTCGCTGACATCGCGACCATCGCCATCCTGCAAAACCGCAACACGGTGGCGACCGAGGACCTCAACACACAGCTCGAGAACGCGCTCTCGAGCCGCATCGTCATCGAGCAAGCCAAGGGCATGATCGCCGAACGCCGCAACATCGGCGCCGACGAGGCGTTCACCCGGCTTCGGAACTACGCGCGCAGTCACAACCAACGCCTTGCGGACGTTGCCCGAAAGACTCTTGACGGCTCGATCGACCCGTCGACCGTCGCCGGCGCCACCAGCTGACAGCACAGCTCCAAGATCCCAGAGGCCGAGAGCTCGAGCCGGTGGCTCGATCAGGGCTTCGGTCGGGGTTCGTGGTGGGCGGCCCACCGTTCTTCTCGGCCGACGGCAACGGCGATGTCGACCTCGTTGCCCTCGGGATCGGCGAGCGTCCACCACTCCGGTGCCTCGGCGTCGTAGACCACCTGCCCACCCGCGGCGAGGGCGGCCGTGATGCGAGTCTCCGCTTGATCGTCCGGGACGAAGACGTCGAGGTGGGTGCGGTTGCGTTGAGCGCGACGTTCCGTGTCGTCAGACGACATCGGCTGGAAGAACAAGGGGACGGCGAGCTGACGGGGGTCGAAGATGTCGGTGATGAACGGACGAGTGTCGAGCTCGTACCCGAGCACGGCACGCCAGAACGCCCGCACGGCGGCGACGTCGACGGCGTCGATGCCGACTTGCATGAACCGCAGCTGGGTCGGGTCGGCCCGTAGGCCGAGGTTTCGCGCGGCGACCTGAACTTGCGACGCGAGGGCGGCGAAGCGCTCCTGTTCCCAACGGTCCTTGCCGCTGTCGATCGTGATGCCGGCCGGCCGCAGGTCGATCAGCAGGTCGACGCCGGCGTCGTCGGCGAGCGCGGCAGTGGCGACGGCGAGCGCGGCTGCGGTCGTCGGATCGGCCGACGGGTAGTGCACCATGGCCGCGAACAGCAGCCGCCAGTCGGCCCGTTCGGGCGCGTCCGCGAGGTTGCCTTCTGGCTGCAGTGGCACGACGTCGACCTCGTTGCCTTCCGGGTCGGCGAGAGCAACGTGGAAGTCCGAGCGGCGAATCTCCCGACCACCGGAGGCCTCGATAGCGCGCACCCGTTCGGGCATCAGCTCGATCGGGAGGCCGACGTCGAGATGAACCCGGTTGCGCAGAGGGCGCACGACGTCCATGTCCTGGAACCAGATCGACGGGTCACGTCGTGCCGGGTCGACAAGGAAGTCGTCACCGAGCTGGTCGTAGGCCAGCGTGGTCCGCCAGAAACGCATCGCCGGCTCCCGCTGCGCGGTGTCGATCGTCAGTTGCACTGTCTGCAGCACCGACGGGTCGGCGGCGAGGTCGAGCTCCTGGGCGGCGGCTGAGACGGCCCGCGCCAGCTCGAGGTCCCGCTCGGTGAGGCCGGACGGGTCGGCGGACCAGGTCCGCACGTGGACGCCGGTCGCCCGCAGGGCGACGTCGGGCACGTGTCCGGCCGCCGCACCGATTGCGGCGACCTGCCGGACGAGCTCGGCCCCTGCGGCGTGCGACGGCGCAGCGAACCACGCGTTGGCGCCGAACGCCAGAACGCGCCAGTCCTCAACGCCACCCGACTGCTGGAACTGCAGGGCGGTCAGACGTCGGCGGTCGTTCACCCTTCCACGATGCCACCGCGCCGCGTCTCTCCGTAGTTCTCCTCGACGCCGTCGTTGTCCGTGACGGCCGACAGGTCGCCAGTCGAGGTGACCGTGAGCACCTCCGAGGGAATCTGGGCGCCATCTCTGCCATCAGACGATCTGGGCGCCATCTCCGCCAACAGTTGGCAGAAATGGCGCCCAGACTTGCCCGACGCCGCGTCGACGTCGGTCAGCGAGGCGACGAGACGTGGACGGTCCTTGCTGATCCAGAGGGGAAAGTACGTAAAGCTCCCATCGCTGTCCTGTCCGTTGCGACGAGATACGAAGGGGTCCGATGAGCGACATCGAGGAGTTCCATCGCCTGACGCAGTCCATCTCCACCGCGATGGAGAACATCGCCCAGGCCGTCCCCCAGTGGCGGGAGGCGCTCGGCGCTCTCGCCGACCTGACGCCGGGAGCGATGAGGTACCAGGGGTCTGCGGGCTCGTCCGGCACCGCCTGGGATCAAGTCGCCGCCGATCTCGAACTTGATCGACTAGAGGCAGCACGGCTCCGTCTGTTCGAAGTGCTGAGGGACCCGATGGACCGGCTACCGGGGCCGCCTGCGCCCGGTGCGTGAGGCCTCCACCAATCCTCTGCGTGCTGCCACCCGAGCCAGTTCCTTTCCACCATCTCTGACTGAAACGAGTCACTGCCAGTGCGCCGGGTTGCGGCGCTTTTGCTCCGCGCGATGAGCCGAGGAGTGATCCGCTCCCCACAGCGGCGTCGAACAAGGCCCCGATGTCGGGGCTCGTCGCCCCGCCGCTCGGGGCGCAGCAATGGGAGAAGTGATGATGAAGTGGATGTCGGCGATCGTCGGCGTGAGCCTGCTGGTGGCTGGCCTCGGGACGGCGTCGGAGACCGGGACGGTTGCTTCGGCGGTCGGCGAAGAAGTGTTCCGACCCTACGGTTCGCCGGGCGGGCTGAAGGACGAGTTCGCACAGCTCGCCGCGGACCATCCGGACATCACCAAGCTGGTCACGATCGGCCAAACGGTGCAGGGCGAGGACATCGTCGCCCTCAAGGTTTCCCGGGACGCCGGCCGCCTCCGTGACGGCCGCCGACCGGCGACGCTCTACATCGCCGCCCAGCACGCCCGGGAGTGGATCACGCCGGAGATGGTGCGACGCCTCGCCCACCATGTCGTCGATGGCTACAGCATCGATCCAGCAATCACCGAACTGGTCGACACGACCGAGCTGTGGCTCGTCCCGGTCGCCAACCCCGACGGCTACGACTACACGTTCACACCCGGCAACCGGCTCTGGCGCAAGAACCTTCGCGACAACGACGGCGACGGCCGGATCACCGCCAACGACGGCGTGGACCTCAACCGCAACTTCCCGACCAAGTGGGGTTATGACGACGAGGGCTCGTCGCCCGAGGCAGGCAGTGACACCTACCGGGGGTCCGGTCCCGCCTCGGAGCCCGAGACCAAGGCGATCGACCGGCTGATGGCGCGGGTCGGCTTCGAGTTCTTCGTCAACTACCACGCCGCCTCAGAGGAGGTGCTGTACGGCACCAGCTGGCAGGTGGCGACACCCACGCCCGACGACGCCGTCTACGAGACGCTCGTGGGCGACGCCGCGGCGCCCGCAGTGCCCGGCTACGACCAGGGTCTGACGGCTGACCTCTACACCGCCAACGGCAACACCGACGAGCACGCCCACACGGCCTACGGCACACTCGGGTTGACCGTCGAGATGAGCCTCTGCCAGACGGCCGCCGCGACCGACCCGGACGACGCGTGGGATCCCGCCGCGTGTCCCAACATCCTCGAGTTTCCCGACGACGAGGCACTCGTGGAGGCCGAGTTCCGCAAGAACCTGCCGTTCGCTCTCTCCGTCGCCGCTTCGGCCGCCGACCCAGCCAACCCGGTGACCGCGACCGGACGGCAGGCGCCCGAGTTCGTGGTCGACAGCTTCGACGTCTCCTACGGCGACCCCCAGACGGTGGCCGTGACCGCACGACGCGACCAGCACAACCAGCGGCTCGAGTACCGGGTGAACGGCGGCCGGACGCAGCGAGCGCGCCTGCGCGAGTGGGAGGGCGGCGAGCGCTATGGCGACGAGCGCGACCGCTACTACGCCGAGCTCCGTGGCGAGGTCACCGGCACCAGTCCGGGCGACTCGGTCGAGGTGTGGTTCACGGCTCGCAGTCGCGGCGGGGAGGTCGAGAGCGAGCACTTCACCTACACCATGGCCTCCGACATCGGGGCCGAGGCCCTGATCCTGGCCAGCGAGGACTACATCGGCGTCAACCCCACGTACTCCGCCGGCACGGCGGGGCCGAAGCACGCCGACGAGTACGCCGCTGCCCTCGACGCCAACGGCATCAGCCACGCCACGTGGGACGTCGACGCCCAGGGTGTCCCGCATCCGCTCGGCGTGCTCAGCCACTTCGACGCCGTGGTGTGGGAGACGGGCGACGACCGGCTGGTACAGGACCCCGAGGACGCGCTCACCGACACGTTCCTGTTCGGCCCCGTGCCCGACATCGCCGTCGCCGAGCGCCAGCAGTACTTGACGATGGCGCTGCGTGACTACCTCAACGAGGGCGGCAGGCTCGTCCAGGCCGGGGAGAACACGCAGTACTTCGGCCTGCTCGGCCGGTCGCTCGGCGGGATCTTCTACGGGCTCGCCGGCGCGCCGGATCAGGACTGCGTCATCACCCGCGACTTCCTGACCGACTGCCTGCTCCTGTCCGACGACTTCGCCCAGTACTACCTCGGTGCGACGCACCGCGCCCCGTTTGCCAGCCCGGCGGGCATCAACGGCCGCGGACCGCTCGACGGGGTGACGGCCGACATCGGTGGGCCGGCCGTCGCCGGCAACCCGCTCAACGAAGCCGGGGCGTTCTCCCTGACCAGCGATGCGCTCCCGGCTGCGGATCATCCGCAGTTCGCCGGGGAGGCGACCAGCACCTATCGGGGGGCAGGCAACGTCAACCCGTTCGGCCCGGTGGAAGGGGTCCGCTACGCGGGAGCCCTCAAGGTGCCGGTGTCGTACCAGCGGATCGGCCGCACGGTCGACCTCACCGGCATCGCGGCCACTGGGGCGCCGACCCTGCGGATGAAGCTGTCGTACAGCACGTTGCAGACGTTCCACCACGTGATCATCGAGGCGGCGCCGTCGGGCACCGACCAGTGGACGACGCTGCGCGATCTCAACGGGCGCACATCGTCGGGCCCACCAACGACGTGCGCGGAAGGCTTCCTCCTGCCGCTCCACCCGTTCCTCAGTCATTACCTGTCGCCAGGCAGGCCCTGCGGGGCGACCGGCACCACGGGTTCCTGGAACGCGTTCACTGGCGAGTCGGGCGGGTGGGTCGATGCCGCATTCGACCTGTCGCCGTATGCAGGTGGGCAGGTCGACGTGAAGGTCAGCTACATCACCGACGCCGTCGACGTTGGGGTCGCAGGAGGGATCGGCGTGTTCGTCGACGACACCCGGCTGACCGTCGATGGCACGGTGGTCGAGGCCGACGGGTTCGAGGCGGACGGCAGTGCCTGGGCGGTCGAGGGCCCGCCTCCCGGCAGCCCACCGGGCATCCACGGCAACTTCGACATCTCGAACGAGCTGATCGCCGTCGCCTCCTCGGTCGCCACGGAGGACACGGCACTGCTCGGCTTCGGCATCGAGTCTCTCGCCACGCCCGCCGAACAGGCGGACGTCCTCGGACGCGTCATCGAGCCCCTGCTCCGACGATGACGTGTCGAGGAATCGAACGGAGCGTGCCAGGGCTCAAGGTCCGAGAATTGGCTGATATACGGCCACTTCGCTGACCTTGAGCCCGACTCAACGCTCCGTGGTGCTTGATATTGCTCGCCGGGGAACACGCTCACAGCAACCGGAATGGAGACTCCTTTGGCGTTGAAGAAGCCGCCTCGGTATTCCCAGAAGAGACGCGACATCGTTGTGGTCGAGCAGCGTGGCAGAGGTTTGCACCAGGCGCATCCCCCGCCAATCGCCGCACTGCCCGTTGTGCAGCCGTCGTGAGATCGGCGAGCTCCTGCGGAACGTCTCGGGGCGCGGCGTCGATCACGCCGCCAATCAGCTCGGCGAGCAACTCCCGCTCGACATCCCGCCTCGACGAGTTCGGCGCTCCAGCCCCCGTGTGGCGCTCGTCGGCCACGTCGAGCGTGCGGTCCATCAGCTGGGATCACCCTACGGGCGATCCGGTCTGACCATCCGCTGCTGCGCCACCAAGGGTTGCCTGGGCGTCGAGACGGGTACACCACGATCACTTCGTCGTGTCGCTCCAGTCCCTAGCGGCTCGCTACGGGCTTCTTCGACTAAACGTCCTGTCGGGTGTTCCGCCCGGCTCGGTGAAGGAAAGCGAGCTGACACGCTCATGAATGCAACCGTGCTGTGGATCATCGCGGCGATCTTGGTGATCGTCGGGATCGTGCTGCTGTTCCAAGGCCAGATCATCTTGGGCGTCGCCATGATCGTGCTCGGCTGTCTCGTCGGTCCCGGCGGCTACAGCCTGTTCCGCCGTCGCACCGCGTGACGCGCTGGCAGCCGGCGACCTTCTTCTTCGCAAACCCTCCCGGGCGCGCGGACATGACTACCGACACCGACACCCCGCGGCGCAGTGGCGCCAAGAGAAAGGAAGCATGATGAGTGCTGACAGTGACAAGGCCAAGGGCCGCGTGAAGCAAGCGGTCGGCGATCTGACCGACGACAAAGACATGAAGCGCGAGGGCAAGGCCGACGAGATCGGCGGCAAGGTCAAAGACGCCGTCGACTCCGTCAAGGACACGCTCACCGGTAAGGACAAGTGACGTTGGTCCCGGCCGGCTCCGGCCGGTCGGGTCCCCGCACCGTGACCAACGCCGCGATCCGCGACATGAACTCCATTGGAGCCGATCGGTGAACGAGCGCTTGAACGAGCAGAGCTCGAGGAGCCGAACGTTCCGAAGTGGGCAATGCTCGTCGCAGCCGGGATAGCCGGTGTCATGATCGGCTGGCTCATCAAGCACCTGCCGCTCGATCGCCTCGATCATCGTTGACGGGTCGAGCTCGATCGCAACGCTCACCAAGTCGCGGTAGAACAGGTGGTGAAGGTTCTCGTCGGCGGCGACACGCTTCATGACGTTGTCACCTGCTGCGTCCAGGCGCCGCCCAGTGTTGCGGTGCGCCACGCGGGTCGCCACTTCCTGCAGCGCAACGTACACGAGCCCGTCGGCAACGCTGCGGGGCTGCGGCAAGCGCTCTGGTGGTCAATCTGCTGACCGAAGACAACCTGCCCTACTACTGCAGCAGCAGCAGCGGCGGTGGTCGGGTGGTCGGCGGAGTCGGGCTGGTCCGCACGGGCGAACGGTGGTCTCCGGCTCGACGCCCGGTTGAGCGACACGACGATCGACGACGCGGTGCGCACACGACCTCGGTCAAAGGGGATCAGCTCATCGGGAAACCATTCCCTGGTCAGCGTGAGGTGCTGCTCGAGCAACTCGCTCGCCGCTGGCCCCAGCTCCGCCATTATCCCTCCCGCGGGTCGTCAGTCTTCAACGACCGCTCCCCGTATCACGCAGGGCCGGCATCGAGGCGCGCCGGTAGAGTAGGCAACTCAAGAGACGCCTGGTTTGGGCCGGACCGTTGTGGTTGGGGCCCTTTACGGCTCGACGCCTCCCGATGTCGGAGGGATTCCATCGTGCCGGCCGCCGAATTCCGAACGTCGCGGGGCTTCACCGTCCTCACCCGCCAGGATTGCATGCGCCTGCTCGAGCGCGGTGGCGTGGGACGGATCGCTGTGCCTGGCCGGCCCGCGCCGACGATGCGGCCCGTCAACTTCGCGCTGCAGGACAGGTGCATCGTCATGCGGACCGCCGACCCTGCGTTGTCGGCGGCCGCTTCCAAGGCGCTCGCTGCGTCGTTCGAGTTCGACGAGATCCACAACGAGGACCATCGCGCCTGGAACGTGATCGTCACCGGAAAGCTCGAGGCCCTTGGTGATGACGGCCGACTGGACGGGCGTGCCGTGAACGCTTGGGCGCCGAGCGAAGGTGAGCGCTCCATCGCGTTGAGGATCGCGGATGTGAATGGGCGTGAGGTTCCGGAGCCGCACGTCCGTCCGCGGTCTTCTCGATCCACGCCCCTCGTGCAGGTCGAGGCCGAGAGGCCCAACATCGATCCCGACCGCGATGGCATCGACGCGTGGGGCCGATCGGCGCGAGCGAGGCAGGTGGCAAGGGCGCTTCTTGGGCCGGCGTACCGGTACTGGTTCCGATTCAGCTTCGAGCATCTGGCGCGGATCCCGACCGCGGGCGGTGCACTGTTGGTCGCCAACCACGCCGGGGTGGTCCCCATCGACGCCGCCTTGGTGATGCACGGCATCGAGCGCGAACTGGACCGGCCGGTGTACGCGCTGCACCACCACGGACTGGCGGCGGTGCCGGCGCTCGGGACGCTGCTCGCACGGGCAGGTGGGGTCGTTGCCCACCCAGACAACGCCCTGCGGTTGCTGCGCGACGAAGGCCAGTTGCTGCTCGTGTTTCCTGAAGGTGCCAAAGGCACGAACAAGCCGTACGGCGATCGATACCGCCTCGCACGGTTCGGACGGGGCGGTTTCGTCGACACGGCGATGCGGGCGGGGGTTCCGATCGTGCCGATCGCAATCGTCGGCACAGAAGAGACGATGCCGATCATGGTCCGGCTCCCCGGTGGCTGGCCAGTGACGTTGAACTCCCTCATGTTCGGCCCGCTCGCTGCCGGCGTTCACTTCCCAGTGACGATCACGGCTCGCGTGCTGGAACCGGTCGAGCTCGATGAGCAGCCGGGTCTCGAGCGCTATCCCGCCTACCGTGTCGCCGCCGTCGCCGACATGATTCGCGGTCGAATTCAGACCGCCCTCGACAACGACCGGCGGCGATCCTGGGGCGGGCGGCAATGAGTGCCGGAAGCGTGCTCATCACCGGCGTCGAGGACTCAATCGGCCGAAGGCTCGCCGAACGCATGGCGGCCCGGGCCGACCTCGAGACCGTGATTGGTTTGGCAGACGCTCCCAGCACAGCTATCGACGGCGTCGAGGTGATGCGCCTGCACCAGGAGTACACCGAGCTCGCCGACCTGTTGGTGAGCCGCGCCGTCGACACGATCATCCATGCCGATCGGCGGTGGACGCAGTCCGCTGTCGGTGGAGACGGCCGTAGTCAGCACGTGATCGCCACCATGCAACTCGCCGCCGCGGCCGCCCACGACGCCGCCACCGTGCGTCGTGTCGTCATGGTTTCCTCCACTTCGGTGTATCCAGCATCGAGCCGGGCGCCACTGCTGCATCCTGAGTCGGAACAGCTGCACGCCGAAGAGGGAACCCTGGCCGCGTCGTTGCTGGAAGCCGAGGGCTTCGTGCGCGATCTCGCCACCACCAATCCGAACCTCAGCGTCTCGATCCTGCGGCTCGCCGATCTCGCCGGACCCGACACCACGGACACGCTGGGCCGGCTGCTGTCCGGTCGGGTCGTACCAGCCGTCTGGGGCTTCAACCCCGCCGTGCAGCTACTCCACGTCGATGACGCAGTCGCCGCCCTCGAGCACGCCGCGGACCATGAGCTGGCCGGCGTCTACAACGTCGCTTCGAATCGGCTTGTCCGTTGGCGACGAGCAGCCCGATTGGCTGGCAAACCACTCATCGAGTTGCCGTTCGTCCCGCCGCCGCTCGGCACCGCCATGGTGCGATGGGCCTATCGACTGAATGCCGGTGACGACGTCCTCGACGTGCTGCGGTACGGCCGCCGTGCCGCCACCGATGCCCTCCACCGTTCCGGGTTCCAACCGACCTGGACCGCCGAACACTGCGTGCGCCGGAGTCCATCTCGGTGACTGGGCTGGCCACGTAGATCTGACTCGAGGGGTCGACGTTCACGTTTCCGGGACGGCCGGCTCCGTGTCGAGGTCGACGACGACGGCGGCGCCTCCGCTCACTCTGAGGCAGTGATTACGGGACTCGTGTGATCCGGTTCTGCGGGCCCGGGTTCACGGTGCCCAGAAACTCGACGTACCTGGCGAACGCGTCGAGGTCGATCTCACCGACGTGGCGGTTCGTGCCCTGCGTGAACGTGGTGTAGTTGTCGCCGCCGTCGGCGAGGAAGTTGTTGACGGTGACGCGATAGGTCGCGGCCGGATCGATGTCGACCCCGTTGATCCGGATCTGGGACACCCTGCTTCCCAGGGGTTCGGTCTCGGTCCGGGTGTACGTGAGCGAGGCGGGGATCTGGAGCACCCCGTTGCCTCCCTGGAACTGCTGCTCCAACAGCGCGTCGATCTGCGCGCCCGTCATGTCCATCGTCACGAGGACATTGGCGAACGGCTGAACGCTGAAAGTCTCGCCGTAGGTGATGGGGCCGGCGTTGATGTCAGCGCGGATGCCACCAGAGTTCATGAACGAGACCACGGCCGGCGGGCCGTTCGCCGGATCCCAGTCCGGCCCGGAGGTGGCCCAGAGCTGGGCGTCGGCGATGATGTCGCCGAGCGAGGACTCACCGGCCGCGTTCTGCGCGCGGGTCAGCGCCGCCGACGCCGTGCCGAGCACGCGGTTCTCGATCGGTGCGGCGATTTCGCCGTACTTGTTGATCAGGGCGGTGATGTCGGCCGCCGCGGGCTTCGCGTCACGCCGCACGATGACGTTGTTGATGGTTGCACCGACGACGTCCTTGGTCCGCAGGTCGATCGAGAGATCGACGTCGGTGACGAGCCTGCCGACCGACGCCGCGCCGGTGACCATGATCCCCGTGCCGGCGAAGTTCGAGCAGTTGAGCGCCCAGTTGGTGTGGCCCGTGACGACGAGGTCGATCTCGCGGTCGAAGCGCTGAACCACATCGACGATCGGGCCCGACGGGTCTTCCGCACGAGTTGATCGTCGTCTCGTTCAGTGCTTGACCGGCCGAGCCGCCCTCGTGCAGCAGGACGATGATCGTCTCGATCCCCTTCCGCTTGAGGAGCGGCACCAGCGCGTTGACGGAGTCGGCCTCGTCGTGGAAGTCCAGATTGGCGGTTGCCTCGGCAGTGACGATGGAGGGGGTGGCCTCCAGCGTCATGCCGACGACGGCGACCTTGATCCCGGGGAACTGCTGGATCGCGTATGGCGGGAAGATCGTGTCCCCGGTGTCCTTGTACGTGACGTTGGCCGCGAGGAACTGGAAATCAGCGCCCTCGAACCCATCGCCGGCGAAGCACCCCTCGACGGGGTGGCAGCCGCCCTCCTGCATGCGTGTCAGCTCGGCGGGGCCCTCGTCGAACTCGTGGTTGCCGACGCCGTTGTAGTCGAGACCCATCAGGTTCATCGCCTCGATCGTTGGCTCGTCATGGAAGATGGCCGAGATCAGGGGAGTGGCACCGATGACGTCACCGGCCGACACGAACATCGTGTTCGGGTTGGTGGCCCGCAGGTCGCGTACGTAGCTCGCCAAGTATTCCGCGCCGCCGGCCGGGGTGGCGCCGATGCGGCCGCCGGAGCTCGTCGCGTCGGGTGGCCGAAGCTGACCGTGGAAATCGTTGAGAGCCAAGACCTGGACGTCGGTGGTCCGTGCCCGCGGATCCTCCGGCCGGGGTGGCTGCGGCGTGGCCGCGGCAACAGAGGCCAGGGCGGTCACGCACGCCACTCCGAGTGTTGCGATCGCAGCCAACTTCCCGCGCTTCATACCAACTGCCTCCCAGGCTCCCACGCGTCGCGCCACTGACGGTGCGACAGCGTCATCCTAGCCATGCAGTCCACGTGGCCTCCGTGGCGCCACGGCGTTGACGCCGGTGGTCGCGCTGTGGACAATCGGTCTCGAGGGAAGGAGGGCGCGATGGGAGCGAAGGAGAATCTCGACCTCGTCGAGCAGCTGCAGCAGGCGGTGCGGGACCGTGATTTCGACCGGTTCGGCGAACTCGTGGCGGAGGACGCCGTGTGGCGTATGGCCGGTGTACCGGCCGGGATGGGTGGCGTGACCACCGGCCGGGAGGCAATCGTCGACCTCGTCAGCCGAGGCACCGGCGGCGGTGGCTTCGAGATCAAGCAGCAGTTCGGGGACGATGAACACGTCTGCGTCGTGGGGAAGATGACGGCCGACCGGTTCCCCGGCAACCAGTACCTGCGCAGCGCCGACCGGCCCTTCTCGACGTACGAGTGCGTCGTGTATCGAATCGCTGGCGGGAAGGTTGCCGAGTCGACCGCTTACGTCAACTGGCTCGATCCCTACGTCCAAGTCGGCCTTGTCGATCCGGCCACGCTGATGCCCTGATCGCCTGCCAGGAGGTCGCGGCCATCAGCGCCCTCCCGCCGCCCTCAGCGGACGATGAGCACCGGGCAACTCGCGTGGTGCATCACGTGCTGGCTGACCGAGCCCACGAGCAGCCCCTTGAAGCCCCCAAGGCCGCGCGCCCCGACAATGACCATGAATGCACCGTCTGCGGCACTCACCAGCGCCGCGGACGGGTGGTCGTTGATGAGCGTCACTGTCGTGTCGACAGGCCGGTCGGCGCCCAGGGCATCACTGATGAAGGCGTCGATGCGCATCCGTGCCTTCGTCTCGCCGTAGTCCGGATCAAAGTGCGGCCCCGGCTGGTCCAGGAAGTTCCAGGCGTGCACGACGTCGAGCACTGCATCGTGTGCGGTGGCCTCAACCGCTGCTCGCTGCAGCGCACTGCGGCTCAGCTCTGAGCCGTCGACACCGACGACGATCCGGCGCGTGATCACAGCGTCGCTCACAGCGACAGAACCTACCGTTGAGCTCGTTGACGGGGTCCGCTACGCGTGGTCGAGGCGACCGTTAACGTCGCCCGCCGATGGACGGGTCCGCTCACGCTCGAGCGCCCCGCCATGCTGGTGGTGTTTCCGACTCCGGGGCGACCGACTTGTCGGAGTTGCTCGACCGTGTCCCCGGTTGGACAGGTCGGGCTCGCGTGCTGGGGATGCTCGAGGGTGGCATCACGAACCGGAACGTGCTCGTCGACGTCGGCGGGCAGCGTGCCGTGGTGCGACTCTCGGGTCCGGACACCGAACTGCTCGGCATCGACCGTGACGCCGAGCGGATCGCCGCTTCACGCGCCGCCGCGCTGGGCTTCGGTCCGAACGTCATCGCCTACCTGGAACCCGAGAGGTACCTGGTGACGGAATTCGTGGCTGGGCAGCCGCTCGAAGCAGCTCAGGTCCGCCGGATCGACATCCTCACTCGAATCGCGGCTGCTCTCCGGTCGTTCCACGCCACCGCACCGCTGACCCACGCCTTCGATGCGTTCCGTGTGCCGCACGAGCACCGCGCCGCCGCCGAAGCAAGGGGCATCGCGACTCCCGACGGCTTCGAGCGGGCGGCGGGAATCGCGAGCAGGATCGAAGCCGCCTTCGCCGCCGCTCCCGACCGCCGATGCCCGTGCCACAACGACCTGCTTCCCGCCAACCTGCTGCTCGGGCCGGATGACCGGCTGTGGCTGCTGGACTGGGAATACGCGGGCACCAACGACCGCTACTTCGACCTCGGCAACCTGGCCGTGAACAACGAGCTGGATGACGAAGCCGCCGATGCGCTGCTCGAGGCGTACTTCGGCACCGTGACTCCGCGGCGACGCGCCCGGCTGGCGTTGATGAGAGCAATGAGTGACTTCCGCGAAGCGATGTGGGCTGTCGTGCAGCGAGGGATCAGCACGCTCGACTTCGACTACGCGTCCTACGCCGACAAGCATTTCGACCGCCTCTTGGCGAACGCCGGCCAGCCTGCGCTCGATCGTCAGCTGGCGGATGCCGCCGTGCCCGAGGAGCCGCCGGATGCGTGACCGCGCCCGGGTGGTGATCGTCGGCGGTGGGGTCGGCGGGGCGAGCATCGCCTACCACCTCGCGGAGCGGGGCGAGCGTGACGTGCTCCTCATCGAGCGGGCCGAGCTGACGAGCGGCAGCACGTTCCACTCCGCCGGGTTGGTGGGGCAGCTCCGATCCACCCTCCCCGTGACGCGCATGATGATGCACAGCGTCGAGCTGTACCGCCGGCTCGAGGCTGATGCGGCCACCACGGGACGCAGTCCCGGCTGGCGTGAGGTCGGATCACTGCGCATCGCCAGCACTCCGGCCCGCATGGAGGAGCTCAGGCGCCAGCACGGGTGGGCGACGACCTTCGGCTTGCCACTGGAGCTGCTCGGCCCGACGGAGTGCGGGGCGCTGTTCCCACCGATGGTTCTCGACGGCGTGCTGGGTGGCGTGTACCTCCCGACGGACGGTCACGTCGACCCGAGCGGACTGACCCTCGCACTCGTTGGCGCGGCACGGGACCAGGGCATCGAGGTCGCGCAGGGCGTACGCGTCGAAGGCTTCGCCACCGTTCGCGGGCGCTGCACGGGCGTCCTCACCGACCACGGTCCGGTCGAGACCGAAGCAGTCGTCCTCGCCTGCGGCATGTACACGCCTGAGCTGGCTCTCCGTGCCGGGGTCGACATCCCCATCGTGCCGATGGCCCATCAGTACGTGATCACCGAGCCGATCGACGGCGTCAGCGACGCGCTCACCCAGCTGCGTGATCCGGACAACTTGGTCTACTTCCGCCGGGAGGGCGCTGGATTGTGCTTGGGCGGCTACGAGCGGCAACCTGCCCCGTGGGCCGTCGACGGCGTGCCCGACGACTTCAACGGACGGCTGCTGCCCGAGGACTGGGATCGGTTCGCGCCACTCATGGCCAACGCGTGTTCCCGGGTGCCCGCCGTGGAGGGGGTCGGGATCCGCCACCTGGTGAACGGCCCAGAAGGCTTCACACCGGACAACGAGTTCATCCTCGGCGAGACGGCGCTCCGGGGTCTGTTCGTGGCGGCCGGGTTCTGCGCCCACGGGATCGCCGGCGCGGGAGGTGTCGGCCAAGTGATGGCCGAGTGGGTTCTGGACGGGCGACCCGGACTGGACGTGTGGCGCATGGACATCCGCCGCTTCGGTCCTCAGTACGCGAGCCGCGACCTGGCCGTCGCCCGCGCCGTCGAGGTGTACTCGACCTATTACGACATCCACTATCCAGGCGAGGAGCGCCAGTCCGGACGCCCCCTGCGGCGCTCTCCGGCCTACGAGCGCCTTGTCGCATTGGGCTGCGCATTCGGCGAGAAGAGCCTCTGGGAGCGTCCGAACTGGTTTGCACCCAATGCGTGCCTGGGCGAGGCGGAGGCCGTGGTCCGGCTTCGACCCCGTGGTTGGGCGGGGGAGCATTGGAGTCCCGCGATCGGTGTGGAGGCACTCGCTTGTCGCGACAGCGCGGTGCTCTTCGACGAAACCAGCTTCTCGAAGCTCGAAGTCCGGGGTCGAGGGGCCTCGGCGTTCATGGAGCGCGTCTGCGCCAACGCGATGGACCGGCCGGTCGGCGCGGTGACGTACACGCAGTTGTGCAACGAGCGCGGAGGGATCGAGTGCGATCTCACCGCCACCCGGCTTCACGATGACCGGTACTTCGTGGTCACCGGCACGGCCTTTGGCGCGCACGACCTGGATTGGTTGCAACAGCAACGAGATGCGCTGGTGGACGCGGGCGACGACGTCACCGGCGTCGAGCTCGTCGATGTGACGAGCACGTACAGCTGCTATGGACTGTGGGGACCTGCCGCCCGGGCGATCCTTCAGCCGCTCACCCGAAGCCCGCTGGGGAACGAAGCGTTTCCATACCTCACGGCACAGCGCCTCTCCATCGGCTCGATTCCGGTGATTGCGCTCCGCGTCACGTATGTGGGCGAACTGGGATGGGAGCTGTACTGCCCCACCGAGTACGGCGCCACCTTGTGGGACGTGCTCTGGGACGCGGGTGCGGCCCACGGGATGCTTGCCGGCGGTTATCGCGCGATCGACGCGTTGCGGGTCGAGAAGGGCTATCGAGTGTGGTCGAGCGACATCACCCCGGACGACACGCCGCTCGAAGCCGGGTTGGGGTTCGCCGTGCGCCTCGACAAGCCGGTGTCCTTCACCGGCCAGGCAGCACTGCGACGGCAGAAGGTGGAAGGCGTGAGACGACGCCTGCGCTGTCTCACGTTGGTCGACCCACGGGCCGTCGTCGTTGGCTCGGAGCCGGTTCGTGTCGGCGAGGAGGTCTGCGGGCGGGTGACGAGCGGCGGTTATGGCTTCCGCTCCGAGCGCTCTCTGGCGTTCGCCTACCTGCCGGCGGATGCGGCGGAGCCCGGACAGTCGGTCTCGGTGGAACTCTTCGGCGAGTGGATCCACGCTGAGGTGGTGCGTGACCCGGTGTGGGACCCACCCGGCGACCGCATCCGCTCCTGACCGCTCGTCAGCAAGGACCAACGTCGGTCGGTGGCTATTGAGTGGTGCATACCAGGCAGGGGTCGTGGCTGCCGAGGACGAGGGCGCGCACCGCCCGGCCGGATTCGTCGGCCGGGAGACCGACCAGGCTCTGTTCGAAGTGGCCGGGGACGGCGTTGGAGTCGCGAGGGCTCGCGTTCCACGTGGTTGGGGTGATCACCTGGTAGGTGCTGATCCGTCCGGCGCGCAGGGTGACCCAGTGCATCAAGGTGCCGCGAGTGGCGTTCGTGACGCCGAAACCGTCGGCGTCGTGATCGATGTCTGTCGGCTTCGGCGGCTCGAGCAGGGGGTCCCCGAGTGCATGTTCGAGGTCGTCGAACCACCCGCGCATCAGCTCGAGCGCAGACGCGCCTCGTGTCCAGCGCACGAGCTGGCGCAGGTAGGCGCTGATGCCGTGTTTCGCAGCGAGGTCAGTGGTCAGCGGGTCTGCGGCGATCAGGAGCTCGGCCAGTGGGCCGAGTTGCATGACCAGGTCGTCGGGTCCGTAGCGGGTTGCGGTGGCCCAGCTGTACGACTCGGATCGGCTGCGGTCGGGGGTGACGACGACCTGTGCGGGATGGCGCGGGCCTTCGTCGGCGAACCAGGAGAATCGGCTGTGCTCTCGGACCTGCGCCTGGTCGAAATCGGTGTGGCGGCCGCCGACCACGACCCCACCGGGGATCAGTGGCTGATCCGGGTACGCGGGGTCCCGGTAGAGCCCGCCGCTGAGCAGGTTGTCGCTGCCGCGACCGACGCGGTCCAGCCCCGCAGCTTCGGTGGCGAAGCGGGTGTAGAGGCCGATGACACTGTGGGGGCGCTGGTCAACCCACTCCCGGAACTGATCGGCCGTGGTGACCTGAGCCCAATCGTCGAGGCTGCCGCCGAGGATGGTTGGGGCATACCAGTTCGTGTAGTCGTCCAGTGCGGCTCGCGCCTGCTGAATCTCCGAACTTCCGACCGGGCACGTCGTACCCCCCGGCCGGAACGGAATCGAGTGGGGCCATTGCTGCGTGAACGCGGTGATGACGCCGAGGATCCGCTTGGAGAAGGCGATCACCTGCCGGGGTAGCCACCCGACGAACGGGGGTTGGAAGGCCTCCATGATCTCGCCGTACAGGGCGTGTCCAGCGAAGGACGGGTGACAGAGGCCGGGTCCGAAGAACAGAGCGCCCTGGCGGGCGTCGGACATGAGCGACTCGGCGGCGAGGAACAGGTTGCGCAGCCGGACCGCCTGGGCCGGCGGCACGATGTTCCAAGCATTCTCGAGAGCGTCGGTGGCGGCCACGACGTGGCTCGTAGAGCAGATCCCGCACAGTCGGGCCGTGGTGGCCAGCGCGTCCTCGGGGTGGCGGCCGATGAGGATCATCTCGTAGCCCCGATACATGGTGCCTTGGCACCACGCCTCGTCGATCTGTCCATCCCGCTCGTCCCAGTAGATGCGCAGGTCACCCTCGCTGCGCGGTATCTCCTCGTGGACGTGGACCCGGGTCACGAGGCCCACCGCACGAGCGGACGGTCCGAGGCGAAGTTGGGGAACTTCGGGCCCGTGCAGCCCGTGCAACGCATCCCGATCTGCTTCGGTGTCCCGCAGCCCCGGTACTCGGTGCTGGGCAGGCACGGCTGCACCATTGGCGCGGTGCCGTAACGGCCAGGGCCGCCAGGAGCCCCACTCAACGCCCAGCGCAGCGCAGCGACCTGCGTGTCGGCCGGCACCGGGCATCCCGCCAGCGTGATGACCGGCAGTCCGGCCCGGGAACGCCAGTGCGGCGCCAGCAGTCCGCCGGCCCGCTCGAGGGTGTACTGCAACCCCACCGCCCCGCTCGGGTTGGGCGGCTGCGCCTGCCAACCCCCATAGGCCGCACACGCTCCCATCGCCACGACGTAGTCGGCGAGATCGCAGAGCGACCGCACGAGGTTGAACTTCCCGACGTCCCCGGCGATGTCGAACATCCCGTCCTCGGCGAGTGCGATCGATCCTTCGACGCAGAGCACCGTCAACCGTTCTCGACCGGCCATGAGGTCGTCGTAGACAGGCCCCAGATCGTGTTCCGCAAGGGACGGATGCCACAGCAACCGCAACCCATCGACGTCGATCAGGTCGACGAGGTCCAAGGCCTGTCCCTCGACTCCGAGCAGCGCCTGCGTCTCGCCCGAACACCCGCTACAGCCGATCCAAAGCAACGTGCGTTCATGCGCCATGCTCACTCCTGACATCGATCAACCGCAGCCCCGGCTGGCCGTCGGCGACGGTGTGGACGGAGGTTCGCCACGGCCGACCCAACGGATTCTTCGGGCGTTCGCCCATCGATTGCTCCCTCCAGCGCGGACAGTGGTGATCACACACCGCGTCCACTGGACTACGCCTCGCGCCGCCCGACGGCTTGGAGAACGAGTGGAGATCCGCTGACATCCGGCCGGCGTGCCGGCGTCGAGCCGGTCAGAACGACCTCGCTAGACGAGTTGGCTGATGACCACGGCGATCAGCGCGGAGGCGAGGATCGCAATGGCGATCGCCGCGAGACCGTCTCGCCTCGCTCGATCTCGGACGGCGCGCTCAGGATGTTCGCCCATCGGTGGGGTCTCCTTGGTCACAGATGGTCACGCCGATTGTCGGCCAATTGTTCGGTGCGCTCGATCGTGGGATCGGGGCGCAGTCGGGCAAGCGCTCGTGCGGCGGCATTCGCGCCGCACATTCCGTGCGCACCTGCCCCAGGTGGCGTCGACGCCGAGCAGAGGTACGTGCCGGGAATCCCGGTGAAGTACGGATCGACGGCGAATCGAGGGCGGAACAGGAGCTGGGTGAACGAGGAGGCGCCGCCGATGACGTCGCCGCCGACGTAGTTCGGGTTGTACCTCGACATCTCCGTGGTGGACCGTACGGCCGTGCCGATGATGCGATCGCGGAACCCCGGCGCGAAGCGTTCGATCTGGTCGATGATCGCCTTGGTGGCGTCGCCGGCATAGCCGTGTGGCACGTGGGCGTACGTCCACAGCGGGTTGACGTTGCCGGCTGACCTGCTCGGATCGGCGAGGTACTGCTGACCGACGAGCACGAACGGTCGCTCTGGCATCGTCCCTCCCGCAACGGCGGCCTCAGCGGCAACGACCTCGTCGGTGCTGCCGCCGAGGTGGACGGTGCCGGCGTGGCGGGCCGCCGGAGCCGTCCATGGGACGTCGCCCTCGATGGCGAAGTCGACCTTGAACGCTCCCGGCCCGTGGCGGAATCGACGGTAGGACCGTGAAATGCGAGCAGGAAGTCGATCGCCCAGGATGCTCGGCGGCGATCGACGGCGC
This sequence comes from uncultured Acidimicrobiia bacterium, assembly GCA_963844915.1. Taxonomy (GTDB): domain Bacteria; phylum Actinomycetota; class Acidimicrobiia; order Acidimicrobiales; family Ilumatobacteraceae; genus JALZMG01. The sequence goes on from CAWJQF010000003.1 coordinate 112,383, forward strand.
CACGTCCAACATCACCACGTCGCTCGGTGGCAAGTCGGCGGCTGCCGTCACGCGCACACCGGTCTCGATCCGGCCGCCGTGACGTTCGATGTCGGCTGCCAATGCCGTGGCGATGGCCTGCGAGCCACCCTTGGCCACCACCCAACCCTGGGCATGTGCGGCCACGATCAGCATCAGCCCGACGGCGCTGGTCATGGGCCCGTTGAGCCGCGCGAACGCGTGTGCAGCGACGCCGGCCCAGAGCGCCTTCGTCGTCTCGGTCCGCCACATCCGACCCAGCGTCGTCGCCGGCAGCAGCGAGCGGGCTCCGAAGCGCGCCAACGTCAATGGATGGCGCGGCAGTCGCAAGATCGGCTGGGTGGCGTCGGCGAGCAAGTCCTCGAAGCGTGAGGCCATCGGCTCGAACAATCGACGCCAACGCTGACCGTCGGCTCCGAGGGCTTCTGCGGTCTGCTCGATCGATCGATACATCGCACCTGCCGAACCATCGTCGAGCGGATGGGCGCACTGGACCGTCGGTTGCAGCCACGTGAGCCCGCTCTCGGCGACCAGGTCCAGGTCAGCGAAGCACGGTGATGCGGCGGCGATGGGATGAAAGGCCGAGCAGTCGTCGTGCACCAAACCCGGGACGATCAGCTCCGAGCTGCGCGTTCCTCCGCCAACCACACCGAGGGCCTCGAGCACGGTCACGTCGAGACCGGCGCGGGCCAGCACCGCCGCGGCGGCGAGCCCGTTGGGCCCGCTGCCGACGACGATCGCCGACGTCACGAGGTCACCCGCTGATCGCGTCCGCGGTCACACGCTCGGTGCCGGCGTCGGGATGCGCATCTCCCGGCGCCACGTAGCCAGGACGGGTCCAGGTCACGGTGTGGGGGATCGGCCCGTGGGGGAGCCATGGCTGCTCGTTGGCGGCGTCGTCGTTGTGGTACCAACCCTTTTCGACCGTGCCGAGCGCGGCGTCGATGACGCGGTACTGCACCTTCTTGCTGAATGCCGGCTGCGACTCGGTCCAGGCGACGATCACGTCGCCCGGCTCGTACTGGCATCGCTCTTGCAGCGCCTCGATCAGGCGCTCGTCGAGGCAGTGACCGTCCCCGAAGTTCCAGCCCGTGAGCACGTTGCTCACGAACTCGCCCTCTCGTTGGATCCTGTTGTCGAGGCTGTCGGTGTGCCGCAACAGCGCGGAGATGTGCATGCGGCCCATCGGGTGCATCATGCGGAACGCCACCGCCTTCTGGATGAAGATCTCCGAGATCTCATTGCCGAACAGTGGGTTGAGCTGGTCGATCTGGTTGTCGGCGGCTTTGACGATGCGCTCGTTGATCCGATCCTCCATCGACTTGTTGCGGAACGAGAACGTGCCCGACGCCCAGTTGCCGGCGTACTGCTTCATCCCGACCAGGAACGAGACGTACTGCGGCCTCCACGCTCCGAGGACGATGGGTGCGAGCGCGACGCACACGACGATCAACAGCAGGACCGGATTCATGTCTCCAACTCCGTAGCCCTCACCGGCCGGGAAGTTGAAGAACAGGAACCAGACAGCGAACATGAAGAAGACGTTCCACTCCAACGGCACCGCCAGCGGAATGGTGGAGATGATGAAGGTGTGCATCATCCAGAGCGAGATGATGGCGATCCAGGTCAGCCACGGCCACGGCGAGAAGAGCAGCACGAGTGGCATCACCAGCTCGCACGTGGTGCCGCCGATGTGGGCCATTGCGTGGGTGAGCTTCGATGGCCGGAGGTCGTTCGGGTAGTCCTTGACCGTGGCCTTGCGGAACCGCGGGAACACGTTCCACGGCGTGTTCTGGACCATGATCGACACCGTCGCCGGGAAGCCGTGCTGCAACTTCGAGAAGCCGGCCCCCATCCAGATCACGACCATGAAGATCTTCGCGGCGACGATCATGTCGACGAAGTTGGTGAACAGCCCGAAGCCAGCAGCGTCGGCACGTACTGCTCGGAGCGGGCCGACAGGAACACGATCTTGTCCCGGAAGCCCATCAAGATGATGAGGCAGCAGTACGTCACCAGCGCCCACTGCGGCATCACGCCGGCCGAGCCCTCGGGGAGTCCTTCGACCTGCTCGCCGGACAGGAACATCATCATGACGAGCCAGAACACGATGAGCTTGTAGAGGCCGGTGTCCCAGGGAGTCCGACGGTTCCCGTTCGTGAACGGAACGTGGTTCGGGTAGGGCGGGATCCTGATGGTGTCGTTCTGCCACCAGTACAGGACTCCTCCGATCGGCGGATCGAAGTGGAACGCCAACGGCCCGCACGTCGCGGCGAGCCCGAGGACCTCCAACAGGATCGTCCAGATCATGAGCTTCTGGTAGAGGATCGGTTCGTCCCACCATCCGGCGATGTTGTCGAACTCCAGGCCGGCGGTGAACGCACCGGCGAAGATCAACCCGAAGAGGGCGTAGAAGAAGATCTTCCACACGTAGAAGTTGATCGTCTGCTTCGGCGTGCCGAACCCGTACTGCACCCAATGGAGTTGCAGGAGCTTCATCCGTCGAAGGAACGGGATCTTGGCGAACTCGTCGAGTTCGACCGGGGGGAGCTCGGAGGTTCTGTAACCCATGGTCGCTACCTCCTCACGCGCTTTGCCCAGGCGCGCAGCTGGCGTTCCGTGTCGAGGTAGTAGTCATCGTCCTCTGCCCTCCTCGTGGACACGACCTTCCCGGTCAGCCGTGTCAGCTCCCGTTCTCGGACGCGCTGGCGCTTCCACTGCTTCTTCTTGTTCTTGCGGCGAAGCCGCTCGAGGTGGTCCTCTTCGGTCTCGGAGGTCCCTCGCAAGTAGGCATCTTCGATCTCGTCGAGGCGTTGGAGCGCCTCTGCGGCGGAGAGCTCGAGCAGGATCTGCCCGCGAGCCATCAGGTACATCCGGTCGGCGTACTTCAACGCCTTGTGCGCGTGCTGCTCGACGATCAATGCCCCCGTGCCTCGTTCGTCCGCCGCCGCCCGGACCGCGCCGAGGAGACGGTCGACGACCTTCGGGGCGAGGCCGAGGGACAGCTCGTCGGCGAGCAGGATCGATGGGTTGCGACTCAGGGCTCGCGCGAGGGCGAGCATCTGCTGCTCGCCACCCGACAACATTCCGCCGCGCACTGACAGTCGCGGCTCGAGCTCGGGGAAGAACGCCAGCGCCGCTTCGACCGAGCCGCCCCCGATGCGCAGGTTGTCGCGGGCGGACATCTTCGTGAAGACGAGTCGCTCTTCGGTGATGAGGCCGATGCCGACGTTCCGGACCCGTTGATCCATCGGCGTGAAGGTCGGCACGTTGCTGAACATGACGATCCCGTCGACGGGCGACAGCTCACCGGCGATCGTCAGCAGGGTCGTCGACTTGCCGGCTCCGTTCGGGCCGAGCAGGCAGACGACTTCGCCGCTTCGAACCGTGAGGTTGACGGCGCGCACCACCTCCCGACCGAGGTACCCGGCCTTGAGGTTGCGTGTCTCCAGCAGCGGCGCCTTCATGACGCTCCACCTGCGACCGACGCCGACGCGGCGGCCGGAGCCGGGGCCGACGGACGCTCGCCCATCTGGTCGGCATCTGGCTCCTCGTCGCTGGCGTCACCGAGGTAGGCAGCGATCACTGCGGGATCGGAGCGCACGGCCTCGGGGGAGCCGGACGCGATGCGCCTCCCGAAGTCGAGGACGATCACCTCGTCGCAGACCCCCATCACGAAGGTCATGTCGTGCTCGACGACGAGGATCGCCATCCCCCAGTCGTCGGCCAGGCGTCGCACGACACGGGCCAGCTCCCTGCTCTCGCTCGAGCTGAGGCCGGCGACGGGTTCGTCGAGCAGGAGCACGCTCGGATGCATCGCCACGGCCCGGGCGATGGCGAGGAGCCGCCGCTTGCCGTAGGACAGGTCCTGCACGTCGCGATGGAGATCCTCGTCGAGGTCGAATTCCGTGACGGCCCTGGTCACCTCCGGTGGGAGGAGCGGGTTGATGGGCCAGATCAGGTCGAGCAGGTACGAGCGGACGTCCTGGGGGTCGGCGGCGACACTGAGGTTCTCGAAGACCGTCGAGTCCTCGAACAACTCGAGCGACTGGAACGACCGTGCGAGCCCGGCCCGGGCGCGCTTCACCGCCGGTTGTCTCGACAGGTCGAGATCATCGAGCCTCACCTGGCCCTGCGCCGAGGTGAACCCGCTGATGGCGTCGACGAGCGACGTCTTGCCCGCGCCGTTCGGTCCGATCAGACCGGTGACGGTGCCGGGTTCGAGTCGGAAGCTCACCTCGTCGACGGCGATCACCGAGCCGTAGCGCACCGTGAGGCCCTCGACGGTCAGTGTTCGCGCCGGGACTCGGGCCTCGTGGTCGACGTTGACTTGGACCTCGGCGACATCGGCGAGTTCGATCGTGTACGGACGGCTCCACTTCCGCATCTTCTTGATCGCGCGGGACATCTTCACCCACTCGGCAGCCACGCCGTCCTTGTAGATCACCAGCGTGAGGAGGATCCCGATGCCACTGATCAGCTGGATCCACCTGCCGACCCCCTCCCAGTGCGTCTCGAAGATCTCCTGGGTGACTCCCGCCGTGGCCAGCGTCGAGCCGACGAACGCGCCGAGCAGTTGGCCCACTCCACCGAGCAGTGCCAGGCCCACGTAGGTGATCGAGGTGAAGTTGCTGTAGGACTCGTAGCTGATCGAGCTGAGGCGGAACGCCAACACGATCCCACCCAACGCGGCGATGGCGGACGCCAACGAGAAGGCGAAGAGCTTGGCGACCATGACATTGATCCCGAGCGCCGCCGCCGCCCGTTCGTTGGTGCGCACGGCGATCAGTCGACGACCGCTGCGACCACGTCGCACGTTGGCCACGACCACCACTGCCAGCATCGTCATCACCAGCACGAAGATCCCGTAGCGCGCGGGGTGATTGATCGAGCCGATGTCGTAGCCGAACAGGTCAGGATTCCCGACCTGTGTGCCCTGCACGCCGCCGGTGTAGCTGCGGTTGTTGAACAGCACCAGTTCGATCGTGGTTCCGAGTCCGAGCGTGACGATCGCGAGGTTGATGCCCCGGGTGCGCACCGCCGGGAGTCCGAAGATCAAGCCGAGCGGCACCGTGGCGGCGATGCCGGCCAGCAGCGCGAGCAGGAACGGGATGTCGTACACGGCGACGAGCCGACCGGCGACGAACGCGCCAAAGCCGGCAATCGAGTACTGCGCGAGCGAGAGCTGCCCGGCGTACCCCGTCAGCACCACGATCGACAGCAACACGATGGCGACCCCCAACGAGACGGTGATCGCATCGACCCACTTCGTCTCCTTCGTCACCATCACGAAGATGACGGCACCACAGCCGAACAGCGCCCAGGCCCACGGGATTCGACCGTTGCCGAGCATTGGCAGCTTCTGCAGGTAGTGGTCACGCAGTGGCAGCGACCGGCCCCGGAGCACCAGGACCACGATGATCACCAGGAACGGGAGCGACGGTCCGAGGCCCTCCTGATCGGCAAACCGTCCGACCAGCGCTTGACCGACCCCGATCGCGAATCCGGCTGCCGTGGCAATGGGGAAGGACCGGAAGTCACCGACCAGCGCAGCTGCGAGCGCGGCCAGGATGAGCGCCGTCATGGCGGTCACCTGCAGGGTGATGATGGGCACGACGAGGATTCCCGCGAGTGCCGCGATCCCCGATCCGAGGGCCCAGTTGAGCAACGCGATCCGATTCGGCGACAAGCCGATCGCCGACGCCGAACGCTCGCTCTCGGAGACGGCCTCGGTGCCGAGACCGAACTGGCTCGAGCGATAGAGCAGCCACAAGCACAGGGCCGAGACGCTGCCGATGCCCAGCAGGATGAGGCGATCGAGCGTGATCCCGACGTCGCCCCACAGCGTGAGGCGGTCCGTCGGCAACCAGCTCTCGACTTGACGAGGGTTGGAGCCGTACCGGAGTACAACTGCCGCCTGGATCGTGATGAGCACACCGAGCGTGGCGATCACTCGGACCAGCGAGCTGGACCGTCGCAACGGTCTCATGATCACCCAGTGCGTCAGCGCCCCGAGGAAGGCCGACCACGCGATGCCGGCGATCGCCGATGCCAGGAACGGCCAGCCGTGCTCGTTCTGCAACTCCCATTGCATGAAGACACCGGCGATGGCGGTCGCGCCGAGCGAGAAGTTCAGCACGCCGGTGCCGCGGTAGATCACGATGAGGCCCTGTGAAGCGAAGGCGTACAGAGCGCCGACGCCCAGGCCCAGCAGCGCGAATCTGATGACCTCGTTCATCGTTCCCCCGGTGCCAACGCCTCACTCTGGGTCGTGAAACATCAGAGCGGTCAACGTCCGGCGGATCGTATCGCGTTGCGATCGCGGCCTGCCACTGGTCGCCTCGAGAGGGCGTTCACCCAGGTCACCCGCCCGATCCGTGACACAACAGGTCGCCGAAGCAACCGCCGCGACGGCTCGGTTCAGGTAGCGAACGTCTGACGTGTTGTGGTATACGTCGCTGAGCGGCGCGCGTGCGTCCGTGATATCTGCAAGGGGGAATGGGGGAACAGATGTCCACTTGGAACGATCCGCGTTCGACGCCACGTCGTCGCTCGTGGCGGCGCTCGCTGGCGCTCCTCGCTGTCGCCGGTCTGACCATCGCCGCGTGCGGTGGCGATGATGACGACGCCGACACCGCCGACACCGCCGACACCGCCGAGACGGGCGACGCCGCGACCACCGAGGCACCTGCTGACACGTCCGACGCCGCGACCACCGAGGCACCTGCTGACACGTCCGATGGTGCGACGACCGAGGAACCTGCCGACACAGCGACCGAAGGGTCGGGCGAGGCGCCGAGCGGCGATCCGATCAAGGTGATGACGGTCACCACGCTGAACGCCGCCGGCCCGACGTACGAGAACATCGCCAACACCGCCAACGCGTATGCCGACTACATCAACGCGCGCGGCGGCATCGGCGGCCGACCACTCGAAGTCACCGTGTGCGACGAGCAGTTCGACCCAGCCGTGGCGACCACGTGTGCTCGGCAGGCGGTCGACGAAGGGATGGTGTCGATCGTCGGCTCGTTCACGTTCTTCGCCGAGTCGATCGTGCCCGTGATCGCTGAGTCCAGCATCACGTGGTTCGGGGCGTGCTGCCCGATCACGCCGTCCGAGCTGACGAGTCCCTACTCGTTCAACATCGGCAACCAACCGATGTACGCCGTCGGCGCAGTGAAGAAGGCCGTCGACGACGGTTGCGAGAACATCAACGCTGTCATCATCGACGGAGCCCAGATCTTCATCCCACCGATGGAGAACGCGATGGCGAACCTGGGGAAGACCTTCGGCGACGTGGTCATCCTGCCGCCCACGGCTCAGGACTACTCGGCCGAGGTCGCCCAGGCGACGAGCGGCGCCGACTGTGTGATCAGCATCATCTCCGAGACGCCGTTCATCACCTGGAACACGGCGTGGGCCCAGTCGGGCACCGACGCCCAGCAGTACGGTCCGCAAGGCAACCTCAACGAGATCTCCGCGTCCGGCAACGAAGAGGCGACCAACGGCAACATCATCGTCGGCATGTACCCGGACATCTCGACCGATCCGTGGACGGAGTACCGGACCGCCCTCGACGAGGCCGGGCTCGACCTGACCGAGAACGACTACAACTCGCTCGGCGGCATGGGCACGTGGGCTGCCTACGTCGCATTCACCCAGATCGCCGAGACGATCGAGGGCGACATCACGGCCGAGTCCTTCTACGAGGCGGCCAACAACACATCCGAACTCGACCTCAACGGCATGGTGCCGGTGCTCGACTTCACGCAGGAGTGGACCGATGGCCTCGAGGGCTACCAGCGTCTGTTCAACCGGAGCGTCGTCTATAGCCAGCTCGAGGACGGCAAGGTCGTCCCGCTGACGACGGAGTTCGAGGACGTCGGCGACCTGGCGCTTCCGCCCGGCTGATTCCTCCGCTTCGCGCTCGACTCACCGCACCCGTCGCACGTGCGGTGAGTCGAGCCGCGTCGCTGGCGATCTGAAGGAGAACGCGCGTCGTGCCAAAGGTGTTCGTCCACGGCAACCCCGAGACCACGGCCGTTTGGGGCCCGTTGATCCCAGAGCTGGCCGAGCGGGGCGTCGACGACTGTGTGCTGCTCTCACCGCCCGGATTCGGAGCTCCGGTGCCTGCCGGCTTCGGTGGTACTCGCCTCGATCACCGTGACTGGCTGATTGGTGAGCTCGAGCGGCTGGGCGAGCCGGTCGACCTCGTGGGACACGACTGGGGTGCTGGCCACACGTATGCGGTCGCGGCCGCCCGCCCGGATCTGCTGCGGTCGTGGGCTGCTGACTGCGCGGGTCTCCTGCACCCCGACTACGAGTGGCACCGGGCAGCCGCGGTCTGGCAGACGCCCGCCGCGGGCGAGGAGTCGATCGCGCAGCTCATCTCCCTTGACGCCGCCGCGCTCGTTGCGAGCGCCCGGGTTCCGGAAGCGCTGGCGCCGACGATGGCAGCGCATCTCGACGCGCGAATGGGTCAGGCGATCCTGCGGGTGTACCGCTCGGCCATGCAGCCAGCGATGCGGGAGCTGGGCGAGGCGCTGGCATCCGCCGAGCGCAGACCCGGCCTCATCGTCGACGCGACGGCCGACGCGTACGTTCCTTCGGCGATGGTGCACGACGTCGCGGCGGCAGTCGGTGCTGACATCCTCACCCTGGAGGGGATGGGCCACTGGTGGATGTGGGAAGGTCCGGCGCTCGCCGCAGACGGCCTGGTCGCCTTCTGGTCGAAGACCTGAAAGAGGTTTTGAATCCCGGTCAACGTCAGATCTGACGGGAAATCCTCCAGAGAACCGGGAGATGTCAGCGTGGAGCGGGTTCGAGGAACAGTCGCTCGAGCCTCGACATCGTGGTGTCCGACACGCCGGCGGGGCCGGTGAGCCAGCCGATGACCCCGCCCGTCTCCCGCGCGAGCTCGTCGAGGAAGTCCTCGATGAACCGCGGCTCGGCGTCGAGCGTGCCCGGGGGGAACTGGTGCACGACCTCGGCGTAGGCCGGACGCCGGCTGAGGTAGGCAACCAGTTCGTCACGTACTGGTGCACTCTGCACGAAGTCCTCCACGATCGGCGCTCGCGTGACACCGACCGCCCCGAGTAAAAGTGCGGCGATGACGCCGGTCCGGTCCTTCCCGGACGCACAGTGGATGACTGCAGGTGTCGTCCCGTCGTCGACGACGAGGTCGAAGAGTCGACCGATCGCGGTTGCCGACTTGTCGACGAGCATGCGATAAACGCGCGCCATGTCGGCGGTCCCGTCCGGTCTCATCGGACGGCGCGGGTCCGTTGGTGAGCCCTCCCGCACGATCGGAATGTTGACGACGGTCACCCCGGCGTCCTGGAGTCGATTGCGCGGGTCGAAGTCCTCGGTCGAGCGGAGATCGATCACGGTGCGCACGCCAAGTTTGCGGGCGGTGTCGATGCCACGGTCGGTGATGTCTTCGAAGCCGCCGCTGCGGTAGAGCACGCCGGAGCGGGTGCGGCGGCCGTCTGCAGTCGGCAGCCCTCCCAGATCTCGGAAGTTCGGTACTCCGTCGATCCCAGCTTCCCTGCCGACGGCGGCGCGGTTCACAGCACGCGCTGGGTCGCGCTCTCGACCTCGGGGGTGGTCAGCTTGGCCATCGGACTCACCGGGTACGCACCGAACGGCTCGACGTCGATCGATGGCGAACTGCCTTCGACCATGTCATCGGGGCCGCCTTCCGGACGATTGCGGAGACCGTCGATCCAGCGCCTCCGGGCTTCGATCTGCAGCAGTGCGATCGAGCGTGCGGTGTCGGCGTCGCCGCGTTCGAAGGCTTCGACGAACACGCGCTGGTGGGCGAGCGCAACCGCACGAAACGTAGGGTCCGAGTTCAACCACGCGCGTCGGACGTGATCGCTCTGAATGTGCAGCGCCCGGAGAATCGATGCGAGCCAGGCATTGCCCGTCGCCTCGGCGATCAGCTCGCCGAAACGGCGGTGCAGGTCGCCGATGACCGTGGGCGAGGTCGCAGTCTCGAGCTCCTCGACGATGGCGTGCATGTCGTCGAGTTGGCCTCGAGTCACACGCTGGGCGGCGAGCGCCGCCGCCTGCGGAAACAGGAGCCTGCGGACCTCGAGCACCTCGTCCATGTCGCGGGCCTGGACGAGTTCCAACGCGAAGACGACGCCGGACATCAGCTCGTCGGGTTCCAACGACGTCACGTAGGTGCCGTCGCCTCGCCTGACGTCGAGAATGTTGGCGTGCGAGAGCGCACCCACCGCCTCGCGCAATGAGCCACGCGAGACACCCAACCGGTCGGCCAGCTCGTGCTCCGGAGGAAGGCGGTCACCTGGTTTCAGGTCGCCCTCGATGATCATCCGCTGGATGTGCTCCAGCGCTTGTCGGGTGACACTCATCCCCAGAAACCTCCAATGTTTCTGCTCGCGCGGAGGACTGTGGATAACCGGTCCAGAGCCAACGACGGGCGATTTGATGCGGCGATTCGGATCGGGCTGCGGCGTCCGTGGCTGAGACGTTCAGACCACGTGGCCAGGGCTCTGAGGCTAGGTGATGGGGACTGCCGATTGCCACCCGAGACGTAGGATGATTGTTGCGTCGAGTCGTGAAGGGGAACAGGCCGTGACGGACGAGACGGAGGCCATCGAGCGGCTGGTCTCGGCATTCGAACGATCGCAGTGGACGGAGATCGACGTGCGGTTCGGTTCGACGCGGGTGCACTTGGCGGTAGGGCCGTCCCACCACCGTGCAACCGCACCGTCGGCCGGTTCTGATCCGGTCAGCATCGACACTGCCGAGCGGGCGATCGCGGCCGATCCGCCCGCCGATGGCGACGATGGCGACGCAGCGGCGCCGAGCGTGCCCGAGGGAGCGCTCGTCGTCACGTCCCCGTCGCCGGGCATCCTCTGGCGCTCGCCGATGCCCGGCGCACCGCCGTTCGCAGAGGTCGGTCACACCGTCGAGAAGTCCGACACCGTCTGCATCATCGAGGTGATGAAGCTGATGAATCACGTGAAGGCGGGCGTCGGTGGAACCGTCGTCGCTGCGCTGGTGGCGAACGGCGCTCAGGTGTCCAAGGATGAGCCGCTCTTCGCGATCCGAGCCGATCATCAAGCGCGCTGCTGAGAACGGGTGATGGCAGCTGCACTACGACGCGTCCTCATCGCCAATCGGGGTGAGATCGCCGTTCGCATCGTGCGGGCCTGTCATGACGAGGGTTGCGAGGCGATCGTGGTGGTCAGCGATGCCGACGGCGAGTCGTTGGCGGCCTCGCTTGCCGACGGAATGGTCCAGATCGGCCCCGCCAGCCCATCGGCGAGTTACCTCCGCGTCGAGCAGATCATCGCTGCGGCGCTCCTCGCTGGCTGCGACGCCGTCCACCCGGGTTATGGGTTCCTCGCGGAGCGCCCAGCGCTCGCCGAAGCCTGTGTCGACCACGAGCTCGTGTTCGTCGGTCCGCCGGCAGACGTCATCCGGCGCGGGGGTGACAAGGTGCAGGCCCGAGCGGCGGCGTACGCAGCGGGTGTGCGGATCGGACTGGGTTCCGGCGCGGTTCGCACGCTTGGCGCCGCCGCCGAGGCAGCCGGCACGATCGGGTATCCCGTACTGCTCAAGGCGGCCGCGGGAGGTGGGGGGCGTGGGATGGTGCTCGTGGGCGACGAACGTCACCTCAAGGAGCAGTTCGATGTCGCGTCGGCGGAAGCAGAGGCCGGGTTCGGAGACGGCCGCTTGTACGTCGAACGGTTCGTGGAGCGGGCCCGGCACGTCGAGGTTCAACTGCTGGCCGATGCGCACGGGTCGATCGTCCACCTCGGTGAGCGTGACTGCTCGCTGCAGCGCCGATATCAGAAGCTCATCGAGGAGGCACCCGCAGGCGTGCTCACGCCGGCGCTCCGGCAGCGGATCACTGCCGCCGCGGTTGTGCTCGGCCGTGCGCTCGGTTACGTGAACGCTGGCACCGTCGAGTTCCTCGTCGATCTCGAGCGTGAGGAGTTCTCGTTCCTCGAGATCAACCCGCGAGTCCAAGTCGAGCACCCGGTCACGGAGATGGTGACGGGCGTCGACATCGTTCGTGCCCAGCTCCGACTCGCGGCGGGCGAGCCGCTCCACCTCTCCCAGGACGATGTCGTCGTCACTGGGCACGCGATCGAGTGCCGGATCAACGCGGAGGATCCCGCCGACGGCTTCCGGCCGTCTCCAGGTCGGATCGATCGGCTCGCCTGGCCGCCTGGCGCGAACGTCCGCGTCGACACGCATGTGTTCGAGGGGTACGTCGTGCCGCCGGAGTATGACTCGTTGCTCGCCAAGCTCATCGTGCACGGGTCCGAACGAGCGGTGGCAATCGACGGGACTCGGTGCTGCGCTCGACCAGCTCGAGGTGTCGGGGATCGACACCAACGTGGACATGCATCGAGCGGTCATCGGCCACCCCGACTTCGTCGCCGACCGCTTGGACACCCGGTGGTTGGAGCGGGCGTTTCTGCCCGGGTTCGAGCGAGCAATGTCTGGAAGCAGGTGACATGACGGAGATCGAGATCATCGATCAGACCCTCCGCGACGGACAACAGAGCCTGTGGGGAATGCGGATGAAGGTCGCTCACCTGGCAGGCATCGCCGACGACATCGAACACGCCGGCTTCAGGGTCGTCGACACGACCGGAAGCTCCATCTTCGAGTGCATGATGCGGTACAACCGGGAAGACCCGTGGACCGGGCTCGACGTCTGGCGCTCGTGGCTGCCGACCTCCCGGCTGCGCGCCGGTTCGCGCTCGAACTGCATCGCCAAGTTCGGTCTCACGCCGGACTCACTGATGGAGCTCTGGATTCGCACGCTCGCCAAACACGGCATCAACAGCTTCTGGATCTACGACTGCCTCTACAACATGAAGCAGATGGAGTGGCTCTGCCGAGTCGTCCACGACGCCGGGTGCGAGGTCGCCGCAGCGATCATGTACGGGATCAGCGACGTGCACACCGACGAGTGGTTCGCCGCCCGCGTCCAGGAGTTCGTGCGATGGGGGATCACGGACACCATCTACTTCGAGGACGCTGCTGGCATCTTGACCCCGGAGCGTGCCAAGACGCTGATCCCCGCACTCGTCGCGGCCGCTGGTGACGTACCGATCGAGATGCAGTGCCACAACACGACCGGGGTTGCGGGCTACAACTATCTGATCGGGGTCGAGGCCGGCGTCCGTGTGCTCCACACGGCACCTGGTCCGATGGCGAACGGGCCGTCGGTGCCTTCCACCGAGCAGACCTGCGAGAACCTGCGATGGTCGGGCTACTCGACACGTGTCGATCTCGATCGAGTTCGTCGGATCAGCGACCACATGCGTCGCGTCGCCGAGCAGGAAGGGCATCCGGTCGGCATCCCCAACGAGTACACCGTGTTTCCGTATCAGCACCAGCTTCCCGGGGGGATGACGGGGACGCTCAAGGCGCAGCTGGCGCAGTACGAGATGAGTGATCGCTTCGAGGAGGTGCTCGAAGAGGTCGTCCGGGTGCGCGACGATCTCGGCCACCCGATCTCGGCGACCCCGTTCTCGCAGCTGATGGGGATCCAGGCGGTCCTCAACGTCGTCACCGGCGAGCGCTACGGCACGGTGCCCGACGAGGTGCTCGTCTACGTGCTCGGTCATCTCGGTGAGCCGCCGGCCCCGATCGATCCCAACGTGCTCGATCGGATGCTGTCGACCGACCGTGGCCGCGAGATCCAAGCGTGGACCCCGCCGCAACCGTCGATCGCCGAGCTCAAAGCCGAGTACGGCGATCGGCGGATGAGCGACGAGGAACTGCTCTGTCGGTATCTCGTCCCGCTTCCCGACGTCGAGGCCACGCGGGCTGCTGGTCCTCCACGACTCACGTACCAGTTCGACAACGGCCACGTCGACGGTCCGCTGGTCGACAAGCTGCTCGGAATGTCACGGGCCTCGTTCGTCCATGTTGAGACCAGCTCAGGCTCGATCACACTCAGTCGGTGAGACACGGACCATCCGGGGGCGTCATGCACAAGTACGAGTTCGACACACCGCTCGATCCGAACTATCCCGTGCTCACCCGCGGGAACGCCGGTGAGATCATGCCCGACATCGTCTCGCCGCTGTCGGCGACGGTCTTCTTCCCACCACTCGAACGCGGCTGGCGCCGGTCCTTCACCGAGACCTGGGACGTCATGCCGTGGCCGGAGTCTGCGACGACGTTCGCGCCGATCGTCGGTGGCCGCTTCTACATCAACATCTCGGCGTTTCGCCGGCTCGCCGACCTCACACCCGGCACGAGCCCTGATGACATCGACCGAACGCTGTTCGCGGCCGGCGGGATCAAGCTCGATCCGTACGAACCGCCGGACGAGCCCGACTACGAGGCTCGGGCCGAACGTATTGCCCAGGCAACCGCGTCGTTCCTCGAGCGGCCCCCGCTCGACCGCTTCGCGTCGGACCACGCGGCGGCCCAGGACCGTCGAGCGGATGGTCGCGCCCATCGGCAGCAGCGCTCGAGCGTCGAGCTGCTGGAGCGGATCGTGTCGCTGATCCCGTGGAACGAGTCCGACTTCGTGAGTCTCTTCATCGGCTCATCGGTGAGCCCGGTGGTGCTCGGATCCCTCCAGGCAGGACTGGTCGAGATCTATGGGCAAGAGGGCTACGAGCTCGGGCGCCAGGTCGTGACGGGCATTGGAGGCATCGAGTCCGCCGACGCCGGCAAGGCGGTCGCCGCGACTGGCGGGTCTGGAGGGAGACGAGTTCGACAAGCGCCTGACCGACGTGCTCGAACGCTACGGGTTCCGTGGCGTGAACGAGTGGGAGATCGCGTCGCCGTCGTGGGAGATGCGCCCGGAGGTCCTGCGTCGTGCCGTCGATGCTGTCCGCGCCGGTGGTGCCGAACGCGACCCGGATGCGATTCGAGCCAAGGCGTTGGCGCGTCTCGAAGCGGACAAGGCGGGCGAGAAGTTCGCCGACTTCGACCTGTGGTTCGAGCGCTGCAGGGTCTGGATGGGGGTGCGGGAGCGAACGAAGGCCACCTGCGTCCTCACGATCAACGAGCAACGCCTGGACGCCTACGAGATCGGATGTCGCCTCGTCGCCGATGGCATGCTCGGCGCACCGGAGGACGTGTACTTCATGACGCTCGATGATCTCACCCTCGCCGTCGAGTCCGGCTCGGTCTCTCGCGGGTTGATCGACGATCGCCGCGCCGCTCAGGCAGAGCTCGAGCGTCACCAGGAACCGCTGTTCGTCATCGCCGGCGAGACAGTTCCTGTCGCCGAGTGGCCGCTGAAGGAGGGCGAGACCGGCCCGACCGACGTCGTCGACGAGATCGCGGGCGCCGCAGGGAGCCCGGGACGAGTGACCGGACGGGCACGCGTCATCCGCAACGCGTACGACGACGAACCGACCGAGCCCGGCGAGGTGCTCGTTGCTCCGATCACCGACCCCGGCTGGATGCACCTCTTCGTCGGCGCGGTGGCGGTCGTCGCCGAGATGGGAGGCGAGCTCAGCCACACGATGATCGTGTCGCGGGATCTCGGAATCCCCGCCGTCGTCGGTGCTGTCGGCGCAACGTCGGCGATCCGGACCGGGGACCTGGTGGAGGTCGACGGGTCCGAGGGCGTCGTTCGGATTCTCGAGCGAGCATGAGTGAGCGAGTCTTCGAGCGAACGAGTCATCATCACGGTCTTTTCGCTCACTGGTGCCCCGTGCGTTCGAACGAGTCGAGCGCATCGCATGACTGACGGTGCACCAGTGAGTGTCGAGTTCGACTTCTCGGGGCGAACGGTGCTCATCACTGGCGGCGGACGCGGCATCGGTCGCGCCCTCGTGCGATTCTTCGCCGACGCCGGTGCAACGACCGCCGTGATCGAGGTCGACGAGCGAGCACTCGCGGACGTTGGACACGAACACGACGTGCTGCCGTTCGCCGTCGACGTGTCGAATCCGACGGACGTCGAACGCGCGAATCCAGCAGCTCGTCACGGACACCGGACGGCTCGACGTCGTCGTCAACAACGCTGGCATCCTTCGGGATCGAGTCGTCTGGAAGCTCACCGACAGCGACTGGCACACGGTGATCGGTGTCCACCTCACCGGCACGTTCAACACCACGCGGTTCGCCGTCCCCGTCATGCGCCAGCAGAACTACGGACGCATCGTCAACGTGACCTCGTACACGGGATTGCACGGCAACGTCGGCCAATCGAACTACGCCGCCGCAAAGGCCGGCATCATCGGCTTCACGCGTACGACGGCGAAAGAACTTGCAGGCTTCGGCATCACGGTGAACACGATCTCACCCAATGCGGAGACGGACATGGTCGCGTCCATCCCGCCCGATCGCGCCGAGGAGCTGCGCGCCGCGATTCCCATGGGACGGTTCTCGGATCCGGCCGAGGTCGGGCCCGCCGTCGGCTTCCTCGCCAGCGAGCAGGCCGGCTACATCACGGGCGTCGTCCTCCCGGTCGACGGCGGGCTGTCGATCTGACCGCATCGTCACGTCCTGTCCAGCGGTCGTAGTGGAGCAGTTGCTCGACCGGCAGTCGGCTGAGCGGTCCGAACCGTCCGAGCGGAAAGCCGACCGGGATCAGCGCATAGGCCGCCACTCGAGGGGGCAGCTCCAACAGCGCCTCGAGCTCGGCCCGGTACTGCATCACGAACGTCGTCGGTGTCGCTCCGAGTCCCATCGCCCTTGCCGCGAGGAGCAGGTTCTGGATGCCCGGCCAGATCGAGCTCGCATACCTGTTCGGATCCTGATCCGGCTCGTCGAGGATCCCGCATGCCACCATCAGCACCGGCACTTCGTGCAGGTGCTCGGACTGCCACAAGACGGCGCTCCACATCCGGCGCTGCCGGTCCGCATCATGATGGGGCAAACCGATCGCGTGCTCAGACCGCTCTCGCGCCATGACTTCGCTTGCTCGCCGATGCAGGTCCGCGATGCGGAGGCGCAGCGCTCGATCGCGGACCACGATCCATCGACCGCGCTGGAGGTTCCGACCTGACGGGGCGTAGCTCGCGCATTCGACGAGACGTCGGAGCATTCCGTCGGGGACGTCGTCAGTCCCGAGGCGCCGCATGGCGCGACACGTCGACATGATCTCCATCAACAACGCGTCGTCCAAGGTGGCTGCGGATTGAGACGGCACGGGCTAGACGAACCTCGAACGGAGCCCAGCTAGACATCGGATGTCTGGCAAGATACAGGCGACCGATCGGGCGCCGGGTCCAGCGACAGGAGCGCGAGTTCATGGGGAGCCTGCACGATCCACCACTGTTGCCGCAGCTGATCGCCGAAGGGCTCCATCGCCTCGAGGACGAGCCATGCATCAACCTCGGCGGTACAACGGCGTCCTACGCCGACGTCCGCCGGCAGACGAGCCGCATGATCCAGGCGCAGCGTCAGCTCGGCCTCGGGCGTGGAAGCCGGATCGCGGTGCTCTCGAAGAATCGCCCCGAGGTGCTGTCCAACATCGCCGCGACGTTCCTCAACGGAGGCGTGCTCACGCCGCTGCATCCTCTGGCGTCGCTCGACGACCACGCGTACACGCTCCGCGATTCCGAGAGTGACTGTCTCATCTTCGACGGTCGGCACTTCGCCGAGCGGGCCGCGGCGCTGCAGGCGCAGCTCCCGGAACTTCGGTTGCTCTCGTTCGGTGCTGCCGAGGTCGGCACCGACTATCTCGCGCTGGGCGCGGGATTCGAGCCGGAGCCACTCGAGCCGGTCGACGTGTCCCCAGATGACCTCGCCACGGTCGTGTACACGGGTGGGACGACCGGCAAGCCCAAGGGTGTGGTGATGCCCCACCGTGTGTGGGCGTACATGACGATGATCCAGATCGCCGAGTGGGAGTTTCCCGACCCGCTCCGCATGCTGATCGCGACGCCGCTGTCGCATGCGGCGATGTCGCTGCTCGCGCCCGTCGTCGTCAAGGGTGGGTCCTTCACGGTCATGGAGGTGTTCGACCCGGATGAGTTCCTCGGGATCGTCGAGCGCGAAGCGATCACCGCGACGATGATCGTGCCCGTCATGCTGTACGCGATCCAGGCGTGCAGCTCGTATGAGACGGCTGACGTCTCGAGCCTTCAAACCGTCTTCTACGGCGCGTCCCCGATGAGTCCGGCCAAGCTCGAAGCTGCGATCACCCGGTGGGGCTCGCTGTTCTTCCAGTTCTACGGCCAGACCGAGGCACCGATGGTGGCGGCACACCTGAAGAAGGCCGAGCACGATCTGTCGCGACCGCGGCGACTGGCATCGTGCGGCCGTCCGACACCGTGGATCAAGCTGGCGCTCCTCGATGAGCAGGGTCAGTCGGTAGCGCACGAGGAGGTCGGTGAGATCTGCATCCGCGGACCGTTGGTGATGGCGGGCTACAAGGACCTTCCCGACGAGACCGCATCGGCGTTGATGGGTGACTGGCTGCACACCGGTGATGTCGGCAGATTCGACGAGGACGGATTCCTGTACATCGTCGATCGCACGAAGGACATGATCATCTCCGGAGGATTCAACGTGTACCCGCGAGAGGTCGAGGATGTGTTGAGCACGCACCCCGCTGTCTCCGTGGCGATGGTCGTCGGAGTGCCGGACGAGAAGTGGGGTGAAGCCGTGAAGGCCGTGGTTGTGCTCGCTCCCGGCTACGAAGCGAGCGACGACCTCACAGCCGAGCTGAAGGCGTTGGTCAAGACGGCGAAGGGCTCGACACAGTCACCAAAGACGATCGACTACGCGACCGAGATCCCGCTCACACCGGTCGGGAAGCCGGACAAGAAGCAGCTCCGAGCGGCCTACTGGAAGGCCACGGACCGCGCGGTGGGATGACGTAGAGCGTCCCATCTGACGGTCAACATGCGGCGTCGGCGACGAACGACTGGATGAGCGCGGCGACGAGCGCAGGGTCCGTGTGGTGGGCGAGGTGGCCGTGGCCCTCGAGGATGTGGATCCGGGCGTCGGGGATCGCGGCCGCGGCGCGGGAAGTGGCATCGACGAGGTCGCCCGCGCTGAGCGAGCCGGTCAGCAGCAGCGTGGGCGCGGCGATCTCGTCGAACTGTCCGGGTGAGTACCTCCAGCTCTCCTCGACCCGGCACTCTCTGGGGATCGTCGGTGCGGCAGCCAGGCGGGCAGGCCACTCGGGCGATGTCCGGTACGGCTCGATGTCCTCGTCGGTCATGCCCAGGATGTCGGCTAGCACGGCGCGATCAGCCCTGCGAGGTCGGCGGCATCCTCAACCCGGCTGCCTGGACCGTCGCCGGCCACGACCCGTGCGTCAACACGAGGGGCTCGCCGGTGTCCCTGATCTCGTAGTAGAGCTCGACGCCGTTGATGATGCTGGTCGTCATTTCGCCTCTTCCGTGTTCGTCAGACGAGACCACCATCCCGGAGACGTCGACGCGACACAATCGGGTGTTCACCCCACCTGGCGGGCCGCGATGAGCGATGTGCGGTGCTACGACGCACATTGCTCATCTCGAGACCAACCGCGCCCAGATCGGGCGATGAAGACGCGGGGAGGCGTGGTGGGAACGCCAAGGGCGTCCCAGCTGACTCACGGTCAACCGGGACGCCGCTTGTTCGAAGGCCGAGCGGATGCATGGCCATTCCGATGCGGATTGGACGGCGGGGCTCGCCTAGAGGGAGCCCAGCGCCACCAAGTAGAGGGCGAAGGCCGACCAGGTCGTCACCATTTGCAGCCAGTTGATGTTGAAGTACCGCTGCCGTCCCGCTTCCCAGTCCGCCGGCATGGCGTCGGGGTCCCAGGACAACATCACCTTGTAGTGCGGCGTCTTCACCGCATTCGAGACGATGATGATGCCGACCGTCACGATGGCCAGGCCGATCGCGGTGAGCACGAACGAGGTGGAGCCGGGATCGTCCCAGAGCAGGACGAGGGCGACGACCGGCCCGAGGAACATCCCGATCGACCACAGCAGGTTGAACGCCTTTCCCAAACCGTTGCCCGCGTACTGGAGAAACGTCTCCATGAAG
This sequence comes from uncultured Acidimicrobiia bacterium, assembly GCA_963844915.1. Classification (GTDB taxonomy): domain Bacteria; phylum Actinomycetota; class Acidimicrobiia; order Acidimicrobiales; family Ilumatobacteraceae; genus JALZMG01. The sequence goes on from CAWJQF010000003.1 coordinate 132,357, forward strand.
TTCCGGAAGTCCCGGCCGTTCATCGCCTTGAGCATCGGGCGCATGATCGTGCAGAGCATCCCCAAGAGGCCTGCTCCTAGCCCCGAACAGAAACAGATCGCGGCGAGTGTCCATGCCTCGCCGTTCACCGCGTTCCCCTCTCCACGCTCGGGTCTGAGACCCGGTTCTCGGTCGCCATGAAACCCTCCTCAGGTGAGTCACGTCAGCGATGTCGACGTCACCGGGAAACACCTGGTGAGGCGGACATCGCAGGCTCGACGGAAGATCGAACACGGCGATCATCTGGTGATGCGATTTCGGTTCCCTTGCCGATTCGCTGTCGACTGAGTCGGGACGCGCGAGTCGATCGACAGCGAACCGAAAGCGCATCCGACCACCATCAGCTCGTGCACCCGCAGCCTTCCGACGACGACGCATCAGCGGCGATCCACCACCGCCGTCACCGCCAGCAGGCCGAGATCCTCCGCCTGCTCGCCGCGCAACAACTGCACCGCGCAGCCGACCTCGCCCATGAGCACCTCGCCGAGTTCGCCGACGACCACCACGTCCGGGGCAGCCTCACGGCGGCCCTGAGCGCCAGCGCCGACTCGCACGTCCAACGACGTGCCAGCGAGTTCATCGCCCACTGAGCGCTGCACCGCGAGCGTCCCTTTTCAGCGAGAGGAGCCTTTGAATCAGCCGGTCAATGGATGCCCTGCGCAGTTCGCATCGTCAAGTCGCCACCTGCCAACGCCGCGCCAGGCCGGCCACCCATTCCGGGACCGCACCGGCATCAGCTGGCGGTGCCTCGACGATCACCAACTCGTCGATCCCCAACTCGGCCAACATCGGAACGTCGGGCGGCTGCGGCTGCTGCAACGCGACGGCCAACCGAAGCTCTCCGCGATCGCGACCGGCTTCCCGGCACAGCTGACCGATCAGATCCACCCTCTCGGCGACTGCTGCGACGTCCTCCAGATTCAAGCCATACCAGCCGTCGCCCCAGCCGACCACGCGGCGCAGCGCGGCATCACTGTTGCCGCCCAACACGATCGGGATGTCCCGACTGCGCACCGGCTTCGGATTCACTCGGATCGCATCGAAGTCGACGAAGCTTCCGGAGAACGACGCCACATCGTCTCGCCACAAGGTTCGGATCGCGGCGACGTACTCGGCGGTCCGCTCGGCGCGTCCTGCGAAGGGAATGCCGAGCGCGTCGAATTCCTCCTGTGACCAACCGATGCCGATGCCGAGCGTGAACCGGCCACCGCTGAGTCTGTCCAAGCTGGCGACTTGCTTGGCGACGAGTACGGGATGGTGCTCGGGCAGCAACAGGACGCCCGTCGCGACGCCGATCGACGTTGTCGCGGCTGCGACGAAGCTCAGGCAGATCATCGGGTCGAGCCAGTCGGCGACGGCTGGCACGGCGATCTTGCCATCATCGGAATACGGATAGGTCGAAGCAGGATCGTCCACCATGACGACGTGCTCGCCAGCCCAGAGCGTGGCGAAGCCATGGTGCTCGGCCGACCTCGCGACAGCGTCGATCACGGCGCGGTCGGCCCCTGCGCCGATACCGAGCGCATGCAATCCGACCCGCACCCCCGGATCGTCTCACGGCAGAACGACGGTCGGTACCCTCGCCGCATGGAGCCGTCACGCAGCGGTCATCTGCCGATCAACGGCCTGCGGCTCTATTACGAAGTGCATGGCGAGCCGGGCGCCTCCGAGACGGTGCCGGTGTTGCTCATCCCCGGGGCCTTCCTGTCCACCGATTCGATGAAGCAGTGGGTGGCGGCCTTCGTCGCTCGGCGCCCGGTCATCGTCTTCGATCAACAGGGCCACGGTCGCACGGCGGATACGTCGAGGGCGATGTCGTACGAGCAGTTCGGCGACGATGCTGCGGCGTTGCTGCAGGCCCTGGAGATCGAGCGTGCCGACGTGATGGGCTACTCGCAGGGCGGCGGAGTCGCGTTGCAACTGGCGCTGCGTCACCCGCAGCTCGTCAGCAAGCTCGTCACGTTGTCCTCGACCTACCGTCAGGACGGCTGGTACCCGTCGGTCTTGCAAGGGCTCGAGGGAATGTCTGCCGACTCTTTGGTGGACACGCCGGTTGGCGAGGCGTTCCGCCGGCACACAGCCGATCCCAAGGCGTTCGATGCCTACATCGAGAAGATGAGGGTGCTGAACTTCGAGGACCAGAACGTCAGCGACGCGCAGGTGCGGTCGATCCAAGCCAAGACGATGGTCATCGTCGGGGATGCGGACGGGGTGACGCTCGAGCACGCCGTGGCGATGTTCAAGCTACGGGGTGGGGGCGACGAGGAGGCGGCGGCGACGGGAGCGATCTCCGAGGTTCCCCAGGCCAGACTCGTCGTCCTTCCGGCGACCTCTCACATCGCGATGCCGGCAGCCGTGCAGGTCCTCGAGCCGATGGTCACCGAGTTCTTGGACGACGTGCCTCCTGCCAATCCGTCGCTCTGGTGATCTGACGCCACCGTCAGCTCTTCTGCGGTGCCGCTCGACGTTTCGGCGGGGGCCGGCGACGACGAGTGGTCGTCCGTTGCGTCTCGGCTCCAGACCAGAACAGGGCGAGGCTCGTCCTCAGCTGCTCATCGAGAGATGTGCTCGCGTCTTGATCGGCGATCCATCCGCAGAGCGCGGTGAGGTTGCAGGTGAGGTAGTGCTCGGTCAGCCGCCGTGGTGACACGTCGGTCCGCACATCACCCTGCTTCTGACCTGAGGCGAACAGCTGAGCGAGGAGCTGGCGGCCCTCGCTCTCGCGTTCGCCGCCGGCGAGTGACATTCGCGTGTGGGTTGCCACGAGCGCGGCGAGCTCGCGGTCACCGTTGAACTTGGTGGCGAACTCCTGGGCGACGAGATCGGCACGCTCCCGGACGGTGCGCTCAGTGTCGTCGAGCTCAGCACGAAGCACGTCGAGGGATTGTTCGATGAGCTCCTGGGCCGCCGCATCGAGTACCGCCTGCTTCGTGGGGAAGTAGTTGAAGAAGGTCGCCTCACTGATGCGCAGCTGTCGTATGACGTCCTGCACGCGCGCCCGGTTGAACCCGAGCGTACGGAACAGCGCCAACGTCGTCTCGATGATCGCGGCGCGCATCGCCGCCTTCTTCTCGTCGCGTAAACCCATCCGACCCCCAGGACGTGACGGGAATCATAGAGCAACTCCAAGGTTCTGACTAGAGGGTCACTAATCTTGGAGTTGCACCAATAATGGTGTGCAAGGAGGACGGACCAGATGAACCGACAGGAAGCACTCCACTGGCTGCATCAGCAGCTGACATGGGAGCGGCGGCTCGCTGAGCTTCGTTGGCTCCATGCCATGAAGTCCGCACACCTGAAGGACGAGGACGAGCGCGCGGCCGCCTGACTGCGAGCGATCACGCCCGTTCCAGCCGGTTGCCCCGACGCGATGGTCACGGTGCAGCGGCGTCCCCACGGAGAGGGCCGACGCGTGGTTGCTGCAACGCAGTGACGGACGCTTGACCCATCACGAGCTCAGCAGCGACTGCGGCGAGTAGACCGGGAACGATGAACGACGGCCGACCGGTCGTCTCGGCGACGAACATGACGGCGGCCAGTGGAACCCGATACCCCGCGCCGAGGAACGCGGCGACGCCGACGACGATGAACAGGTCGGGATCGTCGACGCCAACCGCCGCTGCGACGACGGCTCCCGTCAGTGCGCCGGCGATGACGAGCGGGATGAACAGCCCGCCGACACCACCGCCGGCGACGGTGGCCGACGTCGCGAGGCACCGCAGCACCAGCACGGTGGCGAGGACCCACAGCGACCGGCCGGGCTCGGCGGCCCAGGAGAGGACGTGATAGCCGGGTCCGACGATCAGCGACTCGCCGGTCACCAGGCGCCCGGCGACGAACAGCACGGCAACCCCCGCGCCGGCGCCGAGCGCAATGAGGCCCGGTCGTGGCATGGTGGCGATCCGTTTGGCGGTGCGCAGCATGCGGGCGAATGCTCTCGCGCCGAGCGCGGCGATCAACCCGAGCACGATCGCGCCGGCGAGGTCGCGGAAGTCGAGGCGAGGGCTGGCGTCGATCGGGAACAACGGCGCAGTGCCGTTGATGGCGGCGAAGGCCAGGTATCCGGTGGCGCTCGACACGAGCGCCGGCAGCAACATGTGACGGGCGATGTCGTCCTGGTACGGAACCTCGAGCGCGAACACGGCGCCGGTAGCGGGCGCTTTGAAGATCGCCGCAACACCCGCTGCAGCACCGGCGACCAGGAGGACTCGTCGGTCGGCGCCCCGGAACGCGTTGGGAAGTCGCTCCTGGAGGTTCGAGCCGATCACGGCGCCCGAGTACAGGGACGGTCCTTCCAGGCCCATCGGCCCGCCCGTACCGAGCGTGGCGAGGCCGGCGACCGTGCGGGCGATGAAGCGGCGCATGCCGAGCCGGTGCTGCGGGTTGTGGAAGGCCTGCAAGTACTCGTCGGACGTGGCCGGGGACGCGCCGCCGCCGACGGTGCGTCGAGCGATCAGCGCGAGGAGCAGTCCGCAACAGGGCAGCACGGCGATGAGCCACAGCGGAAGTCGCAGCACGCGATCGAACATCACGCCGATGACGATGCGCTCGAACCCGGCGACGAACAGGCCGGTCACCACGCCGGTCACGGCGGCGAGCACGACGACTTGACGCGAACGGGTGGCCAGGGTGCGCAGTTCGCCGCGGCGCGATTCCCGGATCCACCGCGGCAGCGTCACGACCACCCCAGCGTCCATGCCTGCTGCGGTAGCTCGCCGGCCGCCTCGGCGAATGCGTTCAGCGCTCGGACCGTGGGTTGCCAGAGCTTCGCCGGCACCCGCTCGACGATCGTGGCGATCTCCCGCCGCCGTATCTCGCTCACGCGCTCGACCACCGCCCGCCCTCGCGCCGCCAACCAGACCTCGATCTCGCGCCGGCTGTCGCGGCTGGCCGCCCGCCGCACCAGCTTCTTGGCCACGAGCCGATCGCACAGCCGGGTCGCCGTCGACGGATGGATGGACAGCTCGTCCGCCAACTCGCCAACGAGGCGCGGCCCACGAGCGGCGAGCACGACCAGCGCCCGGTACTGCGGCAGCGTCACGTCGGCGTCAACGACGGCGAGTGATCGTGCAGCAACACCGACGAGTGCCCGGGATGCGGTGAGCACCGCATCGGTCACCGCGTCGACATCAGCTGCCACGATACGTGCACTGTACAACTGTTGTAGGTAAGCATGCGTTGTCGCCGAGGCGGGGGTGGTCAACATCGTTCCTCGATCCCGCGGACAGAATGAGGTGATGACAGCCGCCGGTGCCGGTGGGCGAATCGCCCGATGGTCCGGCGGGCCGTTGGTCGGTCGTGACGATCTGCTCGACGACCTCGCAACAGCTGCCGAAGCGGCGGCGCGAGGGGACGGATCGATCGTGCTCCTCACCGGTGAGGCGGGCATCGGCAAGACCAGCGTGGCGCGCGCCCTCGCCCGGGCCGTGCGCGACCAGCTTGCAGTGTCCTGGGGCACCTCGATGCCCGACCAGAGCGCGCCCCGTACTGGCCGTGGCAAACGCTCGTCACCCTGGAGGCGACCGACACCGCGCACGACACGGACCAGACGATCGGGGCGGCGCGCTTCGAGCGACTCACGGAACTCCGTGAGCACGTGCGAACGGCGGCACTCGACCAGCCGCGGCTCCACATCATCGAGGACCTGCAGTGGGCCGATGTGGCCTCGGTGCTGCTGCTCGCTCACGTGGGAGAGGCGATCGCCGACATACCGCTGCTGGTGGTGGCCACGCTGCGCACCGGCGAACCGCGCGCTTCCCAGCTCGAGCAGGCAATCGAATCCGTTCGTCGCTCGTGCACGGCTCGGATGTTGCCGGTGCTCGACGAGAGCGACCTCGCCGCGATGATCCGCGCCGCGGGAATGGAAGCCGACGGGCAGTTCGTCAGTGTCGTCCATGCGCGAACGGGCGGGAACCCGCTGTTCGTCGCGGAGCTCCTCCGCGCGATGTCATCGACCAAGTCGGCTGGCGGGCGGCTGGCGATGGCGGCCGACAGCGTGCCGGACCGGGTGAGCGATCTCGTGCTGGACCGCTTGCGGCGCCTGCCGGCCGCGGTCTCCGACGCTGTGGCGAGCGCCGCGGTCGTGGGAGCGGCGGGCGACATCGCCACGCTCGCTGCGGCACATGGTCTAGCGGCGGAGCCACTGCTGGAGCTCCTCGACCAGGCACGCGCCGCCCACCTCTTGGACGCCGCGCCGGCCGGGCGGTGGCAGTTCCGCCACCAGCTGATCCGTGATGCGGTCTACGCGAGCATGAATGCCGGCGACCGCGCCCGCCGACACGTTCAAGCGCTTGAGGCGCTCGCCGCCGACCCTTCGACAGCGCCAGCCGCTGTCGCTCACCACGCCCTGGCAGCTCAGCCGCTCTTCGACGCCGACCGTGCTGTCGCTCTCGCAGCCCGAGCCGGTGAATCAGCAATGAGGCAGTACGCCTACGAGGAGGCAGTCGTCTGGTTCACGCGGGCGTTGGAGACCGCGCCGCACGACACTTCGTCGCGCTGGAGAGCCGAGTTGTCGTTGCTCGTGGGGGAGGCGCACCGCCACATGGGTGATGTCGAATTCGCTCGCCAGGCGTTCGTCGATGCGGCGGCGCTCACCCACGAGCCGGCCCTGCTGGCGCGGGCGGCGCTCGGCTACGCCGACCCAGGCGCCGATCTCGGCATCGCGTACCGCACCGACGATGCCGTCACGGTGCCTCTCCTCGAACGCGCCATCGCCGCGCAACCGGGCGGCGATTCGGTCGTCGCGGTCGAGCTGGAGGCTCGGTTGGCGGCGGTGCTGTACTTCTCCGACGAGCCGTCGCGCGCCCGAGAGGTCGCGGCGGCGGCACTCGACCGCGCCCGGCGCCTGGGCCATGCGGGTGCGCTCGTTGCAGCGACCGCGCTGATCCACGACGCCTTCGTCGTCGGACAAGTCGACATCGAGACTCAGCTCGCCGAGTCGGCCCAACTCCTCGCTTGGGCGCACGACGCGGGATCGGTTGCCGCGCTGCTGATGGCTCATCGCGCTCGGGTCTTCGACCTCCTCGCCGCTGGCGATCTGGCGGGGATGGACGCCGAGATCCTCGCGTTCTCCCGACTCGCCGAACCGCTTCGCATGCCCGGCTATCTGTGGTGGCCGGCTCTCTGGTCAGCGATGCGAGCGCTCCTCGAAGGCCGTCACGACGTCGCCGAGACACGGGCCGTCGCGGCGTACGAGGTCGGCAAGTCGACGTTTCCGTTGCTGTCGCTGTTCAACCTCTCGTTCCAGCTGTTCTTCCTCCGCCGTGAACAGGGACGGCTCGGCGAGATGGAGGCAGCAACGCGGGACTACGCGGCCTCGCGGGCGGACGTCCCCGCCATTCGCGTCGCGCTCACGTTCCTGCTCGCCGAGCTCGGGCGGCTGGATGAAGCGCGCGCCACGCTCAACGCGTTGGACGACGCCGCACTGATGCGACTCCACGATCGGAACTGGCCTGCGTCGTGGTTCCAGCTCGCTCGTGCTGCGTCGATCGTCGGCGAGGCCAACGTTGCCGCGACGTTGCTCGAACCGCTGCATCGCCCTACGGAGCGGTGCATCCAGGTCTCACTCGCCACGGTGTGTCTCGGCGCGGCCGACCTCGCTACGGCCTGGTTGCTCCAGACGATCGGCCAGGTCGATGAGGCCGACGTGCACTACCGGCGGGCAGAGGAGCTCAACGCTCGTCTCGGTGCGCGCAGCTGGCTGGCACAGGCTCGGTTCGACCACGCGCGGCTTCTGATGAACCGTGACCAGCCCGGAGATCGCGAGGAGGCTCAGCGTCTCGACGGCTTGGCCCAGGCTGCCGCCCGGGAGATCGGTCTCGTGACGCTCGCCAAGCGAACGGTATTGGACCACGACGCTCCGGCTGTGGGGATCTTCCATCGCGAGGCTGCTGTGTGGCAGGTGTCCTTCGCCGGGCGCCATGCGCAGATCCCCGACTCCCGCGGGATGCACGACATCGCGTTCCTCCTTGCGCGACAGGGTGAGGCGGTGTCCGTGCTCGAGCTCGCCAACGAGTCAGGCGGCGCATCGGTGCGCGGCGCGCCGGCACTCGACGAGCGAGCGCGGCTGGAGATTCGCGAGCGGCTGCGCCAGTTGGACGACGACGAAGCCGTCGCCGAATCCGCCGGCGACGGTGAGCGGGCCGCGATCGCCCGGGAGCAACGTCAGGCCCTCGCAGAAGTGGTGGCCCGTGATTTCGGCCTCGGCGGACGCGTGCGCCGCGTCGGTGATCCGGTCGAGCGGGCCCGCAAGACCGTGTCCACACGCATCCGCCGCACGATCGCGATGATCGGGCGGGCCCATCCGGAACTGGCTCGTCACCTCGAACGATCCATCGATACCGGCAGCTGGTGCGCCTACCGCCCACCCGAGCCGACCAACTGGCGGATCTGACGCGTCGCGACGCGACATCACATGTCGCGCCATTACCCATGACTGTGGCGCGAGGGGCGTTGCAGCGGTCGTGGAGGAGGCCCGATGTCGCTGGACGAGACCCGCCTCGGAGAGTTCATCGACGCGTTCGTGGATGACCTCGGTGCCGCGCTGCACGCATCGACCATCGTCGTCGGCGACAAGCTCGGGCTGTACCGCGCGCTGGCGGAGCTCGGCCCGACTGATGCGGCCACGCTCGCGGCGAGGACTGGGCTGAACGAGCGCCTCGTTCAGGAGTGGCTCGACGCGCAGTACGTCTCCGGGTACTGCCAGCACAGCTCGCAGACCGCCTCGTACTGGCTGACCCCCGAACAATCGGCCGTTCTCGCCGATCCGGCCAGCCCTGTCTTCATGGTCGGAGCGATGACGCTTGCTGCGTCCACAGCGAAGGATGAGGACAAGATCCGCGAGGCATTCAGGACCGGCAAGGGTCTTGGCTGGCACGAGCACCATCACGACTTGTTCCACGGAACGGAGCGGCTGTTCAAGCCGGGATATGCCGCGAACCTGGTGTCGGACTGGCTCCCCGCGCTCGACGACGTCCCACAAGTCCTCATCGCCGGCGGGTCGGTCGCCGATCTCGGATGCGGCCACGGCGCCTCCACGATCCTGCTGAGCGGAGCCTTCCCCAACTCGACGGTCACCGGCTTCGACATCCACCAGGCCTCGATCGACATCGCTCGCAAGCGCGCCGCCGAGGCAGGAGTCGCCGACCGCGTGCGATTCGAAGTGGCGTCCGCTCAGGACTTCCCCGGGACGCAGTACGACCTCGTGTGCACCTTTGACGCGATGCACGACATGGGAGACCCCGTCGGCGCCGCACGCCACATCCGCAAGGCGCTGAGTCCCGACGGCACGTGGCTGATCGTCGAACCGATGGCGGGTGACCGGCTCGAGGACAACGTCAACCCGGTCGGTCGGATCTTCTACTCGGCGTCGACGCTCATCTGCACTCCGGGCGCGCAGTCCCAGCCCGGCGGGTACGCACTTGGCGCACAGGCGTCAGACGCCAGGTGGGCAGCTGTAGCCGCCGACGCAGGTTTCCGCCGGTTCCGGCGCGCCACCGAGACGCCGTTGAACCGGATCTTCGAGGCCCGTCCAGAGGGCCGCGACATCAACAACAACAACAACAACAACAACACAACACAACAACAACACAAGGAGCACCGTCATGGCAGCAATCGAGATCAACGATTTCACCGCACCCGACGAAGTTCGCCGACCCGATCCACACGCCACGGTCGAAGTCGTGAACGTCGCCGGCGGTGAGATCGGGCGATACACGTTCCAGCCTGGATGGCGCTGGTCCGAGCACATCAAGCCCGTCGTCGGTGGTGACTCCTGCCAGACCAATCACATCGGCTACCTGGTGTCCGGCAAGATGGGCGTCTCGACCGCCGACGGCAGCACCGGCGAGGTCACGCCGGGCTGCGTCTACCACATCGCCCCGGGTCACGACGGCTGGGTCATCGGCGACGAGCCCGTCGTCGTCGTCGAGTTCCAGGGCGCCGCGACGTACGCCAAGGCCTGACATCGCCGGGATCCCGACCAGGCCGTAACGCGCTGAGCCAGCGGCCGGACTGGTCGTTCACCAATCACCGAAAAGCGGAGGACCAATGACCACCACGACCATGATCACCGACCTCTTGAGCGAGGACATGCTGGCTCGTTTCGACGAGCGCGCCGTGCTCTATGACCGCGACAACCGGTTCTGTCACGAGGATTTCGACGAGCTGCGGAGCTCCGGCTACCTGCTGGCGGCCGTTCCAACCGAGCTCGGAGGGAGCGGGCTGATGCTCGATGGCTACGCGCAGCTCGTGCGGCGCCTCGCCTACGTGGCACCGGCTACCGCGCTGGCGGTCAACATGCACTGCTATTGGACAGGTGTCGCCGCCGACCTGGCCAGGCTCGGCGACGACTCCTGCGGCTGGATCCTCGAGCAGGCCGCCGAGGGTGAGATCTTTGCCGCACTCCACGGCGAAGCCGGCAACGACATGCCCTTGCTGCTCGCCGTAGCCACCGCCACCCGCGTCGACGGAGGGTGGGAGATCTCGGGTCACAAGATCTTCGGCAGCCTCTCGCCGGTGTGGACCTATGGCGGGTTCCACGCCATGGACACGTCCGACCCTGCGAACCCGAAGATCGTGCACGGCTTCCTGCCTCGCGGGACCGCCGGGTGCCAGATCGTCGAGACCTGGGACACCATCGGGATGCGCGCCACGCAGAGTCACGACACCGTGCTCGACAAGGCGTTCTGCCCTGACGAGCTCGTGCCAGTGGTGTGCCCCGCCGGCTTCGCCGGCGCCGGACCGTTCCACGCGTCGATCTTCGCCTGGGCATTGATGGGCTTCGCCGCGACGTACCTGGGCGCGGCGCGACGCGCCTATGAGCTGACGGTGGCGCGGGTACCGCAGCGGACGTCAATCGCGCTCACGAACTCGATGGCCCATCACCCGGAGGTCCAGCACGAGGTGGCCGAGATGCGGATCGCCTACCTCGCCGCCGAGGCACTGCTGGAACGCACGTGCGCCGACTGGGCGCAGGGCGTTCGAGCACCCGGATTGGCCGGCGCGGCTCGTGGCGACACGGCACTTCGTGGTCAACCAGGCCTACGCAATCGTGGACCGGGCGCTCGATCTCAGCGGCGGTGCCGGTGTGTTCAAGCGAAACCGGCTGGAGCAGATCTTCCGCGACGTGCGGATGGGCCGGTTCCACCCGGGCAACACGCTCCTCGCCCACGAGCTGATCGGCAAGATGAGCCTCGGAATCGATCCGGATTCGCCACAGCGTTGGGGCTGACCAGCGTCTCGACGTGCCAGAGGCTTGGTGGCGTTGGCCACCAAGCCTCTGACCGTTCCGATCGTGAAGGGGTGTCAGCTGGCCGCGATGCCGGCGGCACCAGCCGGAAGACCGGGGAACGTACCGACCGGTGCGAGGGAGCCGTCACGGGCGATCGACCACGCTCCGACGGTGCCGTTGCCCATGCGGGCGTAGATGAACCCGCCGTCGGAGCTGATCGCCAGGTCAGTGACGCCGGCGGTTCCGGAGGCGGACTTGCCGTCGGGGCTGAGGATGACGAGCTCGCCGTCATGGCCAATGGCGTAGCCGGTGATCGACATCGATGCGGCGTTCCCCGAGTAGGCGAAGCGACCGTTGGGAGTGATGGCGATCCAGCAGGCGGCGGTCTCGGTGGTCGGTACAGCTGGGCTGACGACGTCGAACGCACCTCGCCGCACGTCGTACGAGGAGACCGTGCTCCCGTCGGCCGCCCCGCCGGACGCCTCGGACACGACAAGGTGACTGCGGTTGTCGAACTCGAACCCAAAGGGGGTCACCCCGGCGGAAGGGATGGTGATGGGGCCGGCGGCGACGCCATCTCGGTCGACGGCGTACACGGAGAAGCGCTGGGTGGCTCGCTCGCTGACGATCAGACGGTCACCGTCCGGGGTGAAGGAGACCTGGGCCGGCTCGGTGCTCGCTCCGCTGAGCGGCAGCGTCGAGCCGGCGAGCGGCTCGAGGTCGCCGTCGTTCGTCGTGAACCCGGAGATGCTGCCTGGACCACCGGCATTGAGGACGTAGGCGACGTCGCGGTCCACGGTGACGCTGGTCGGCATGGTGCCACCCGAGGCGACCACGTCCACGAACTCGAGACCGTCGCGCTCGACCCGGAACGACGACACGCTGCTGCTGCCGGCGTTGACGGCGTACAGATACTGCCCGCTGTCGTCGAGCGTGACGGCGCCTTGCGATTGCAGTCCGCCACCGGTCCCGGTGCCACCCGTTGCGAACGACCCCGCCTGCACGAGTGAGCCGTCCCGCTGCCGCTCGAAGCGCAGCACGGCATTTCCCGCCGGCTGGTTGCTGAGCACGTACACCGCGTCGCCACCGGGTGCGGCGTGGACCGACGTGGCGATCGGCGCAACCGCCACGGCGATGCCGGCGAGGGTTGAGAGCGCGAGGGCGCGACGGAAGAATTTCATGTGATGCTCCTTCGGGCAGGCGGTGAGTACCGCCGGGATGGATTGCCTTCTTCGTCCGCCGGCGACCCGACGCGTTACAACGACGGCCACCGATGTAACGCTGGGTGGTGGCGGATGACGGTGGATCCATGAGCACCACGCCGATCGCCGACCACGCGCTGTTGTCCGACTGTCACTCGGCTGCCCTCGTCGACCTGTCCGGGTCCGTGGAGTGGCTGTGCTTCCCGCGGTTCGACAGTCCGTCGACGTTCGGCCGCGCTGATCTCTGCCGGGCTGTTGTCGGTGCTGTTGTTCCCACCGCTCGCGCTGGCACGGGCTCGCGGCCTGGCGGCGGCGCCTGTCGCCGTGCGAGCTGACGCGCTGTAACAGCTCGACGGTGGCCGAGACAGCAGAGCATGAGCTTCGAGTCGAACCCGGATCGCCAGTCCCGGTGGAGTCGGCCGAGGTGGTACGAGCTGCTGCCCGAGTTGCTGCTCGCCGCAGGTCTGATGTTCTTCCTGATCGACGAACCAGATGCGGCAACGAGCGCTTTCAAGAGCAACCGCGCCGTCGGATTGATGGCTGCAGCTGCCGTGCTCTGGATCGCCGGACGTGTCGTCCTCGCCCGGTTCCTGCACGCTCGACTGGCTCGCACGGCACTGTTCGGGCTGGCAGGACTCGGTGTCCTGGCCGTCGTCGTGGTTCCCGCCTATCTGAACGAGACCGTCGTCGAAGCGTTCCCGCTCACCTCGGCGCCGGCCGATGCCGAGACGATCGTCCCCACGCCGACATCGCCGCCGACTACGGCGTCAACAGCGCCTGCGTCAACAGCGCCGGACATGAGTCCCGTCGCGCCTGTCGGTGACGAGGTGGCCTCGGCCCCTACGGCCGCTCCCAGCAGCACCGCCCCCGCCACGCCAGCACCGACGACCACGATCGCGCCGGCGGAACCAGTGCGGCTCCGCTCCGGGCAGTTCATGGGCGTCGACCATCGCGCCGCAGGCACCGTGTCGATCTACCGCGCTCCTGACGGCCGCCATGTCGTCGGATTGGAGGAGTTCGACATCCAGCCCGGCCCCGACTACGACCTGTACGTCGTGCCGGGGGCCGACCGGATCGATCACGAGGGCGGCGCTCGACTCGACGACCTCCGCGGGAACAGGGGCACCCAGTTCTACGAGGTGCCGGTCGACGTCGACCTCGCGACCGGAGCGTGGACCGTCCTCGTCTGGTGCCAGACGTTCGGCGTTCCGGTTGCCAACGCCACGCCCGCCTGACGTCCAAGCAGGCGTGACGAAGGACGCGGTCAGGTCAGATGCGGAGTGCGGAGGTCGACGAACGTGAGCTCGCCGAACAGCCCGGTGTACTCCTGCTGCGGACCGGTGAAGTCGCTCGAGGCCTCGCCCTTGCGAGCGTCCTCCTCGTTCGTGAAGTACGCCGCCTCGACGAATGATCCGTCGGAGAACCAGACCCGGAGACCGCCCAGCAGGTCGGGCCTTGCGGACCGCAACGCGGCGAGCATCTCGGGTGTCTCCCACGCTTCGGCCTTGGCCCGGTCGCTGACCGTTCCCTCCATCACCTGGACGAAGCCTGCCTCGTCGGAGCCGCCTTCGAACAGTGTCGTGACGTCCGTCGACTCGCGGAAGCTCGGCGTCCCCTCGATGAAGTGTGCGGTGTCCTCCCACCATGCCTGCTGCTCGGGCCGATCCGAGTTGGCCCGTGCCGACGCCTCGTCTTCGAAGCGCGCGAGCACCAGGAAGACGCCGTCGTCGGCGATCCCGAAGGTCCCGCCGAGATGGCCGATCGCGCCTGGGCGCACCTCGGCGTCCCAGCGCTCAGCCTGACGATGCAGACCCTCGGCGTCGTTGGTCCGTCCCTTGATCACTTGCACGAACATTGCTGCTTCCTTCCCGTCCGTCGGATGTTGCCGCTCGAACGGTCCCGAGCATCGAGGCGCGCGTTACACGTGATGCTGCGCTATGGCGCCAGTGGCTCAGGTCTCGCGCCAGCGGTGGTAGAGGGCAACGAGGTCGTCAAGGGCGTCTGCGGACAGATCGTCGGGTTCGACTCGACCGGCGGCGGCGATCGTCACGCGGATCTGGGCGAAGTATTCGGTGCAATGCGGGCACGTCGCGAGGTGGGCCTCCAGACGGTCTCGGTCCGACGATGTGAGCGCGCCCTCGAGGTAGTCGGTCATCAAGGCGACTGCATCACGACACACGAGGGCACGACGGCGACGACGGAAGAACATCAGCTCAGCCTCCTCCCAACTCCGCCGCCAACAGGCTCCGCAGACGGGTTCGGGCGCGGTGCAACAGGACTCGTTGATTCCCAGGTGAAACGCTGAGCAGGTTGCACACCTCGGCGCCGTCGATGCCTTCGAGATCGCGCAGGACGAGGACCTGACGTTGCGCCTCGGGCAAGCGGGGGAGACATTCGCGAACGCGTCCAGCCAGCTTGCCAGCGACGACTCGATCGTCCACCGCATCGGCCCAAGGCGCCGGCGGCTCGGCCCACGCCCCCGATGTGGCGAACCGTCCTTCCAGTACATCGTCGTCGAGCGGCACGCTTCGCGGCTCGCGCCCGCCGGCCGTGCGTGCCCGGTTGATGAGGATCCGGAAGAGCCAGGTCTTCACCGACGAACGTCCTTCGAAGCGGTGGACCCCACGGACCACGCCGAGCCACGTGTCCTGGACGACTTCCTCGGCGACGGCTCGGCTCGGCACCAGCGACTCGGCGAACCGCAGCAGGCGTGTGTGATACCGACTGACCAGCGTCGCAAAGGCCGCCTCGTCACCAGCCCGCAAGGCGTCCAGCAGCGCGGCGTCCGCATCGGCCACGACGGCAGGTTAGGACGCCGCGCGTGCAGGTCGCTGGGCATCGAAGTGATGCGGCTGCCCCGACTCGTAGACGGCCCTCAACGACCTTGCCAGCGCGGTGCTCGCTGTTCGGCCGCGGCACGTGCTCCCTCGATTGCGTCGTCGGTGTCGGCGGCGACCTTGCGCATCGTCTCGGCAAACCGCACTGACTCCAGCGGAGGGAGGCGCCGGGACCGTGTGGCGATCTCTTTCATGGCTCGCTGCGCGAGCGGGGCGCCGGTAGTGAGCCGCGCCGCAAGTCGGCGTGCCTCTGCCATCAGCTCGTCGTGGGGCACGACCCAGCCGGCCAGACCGATGTCCCGAGCCCGGTGTGCGTCGATGCGGTCACCGGTGAGCAAGAGCTCCATCGCGTATTGCCAGCCGATTCGATCCGGCAGGCGGAGCGCGCCCACCGCAGCTGGGACACCGAGCCGCACCTCCGGATAGCCGAACTCCGCGCGGTCACTGGCGATGACGAAGTCACACCACGTGACCAGGGTCAGTCCGTAGCCCAAGCAGTAGCCGTTGACCGCCGCGATGACGGGTTTGAAGATCTCCCAACCGCTCTCGAACGAGTTCAGAGTCGGCTTCTCCCAGAAGGTGCCGGCGAACTGGCCGGTCGCGCCGGCACCGTCCTTGAGGTCCGCACCGACGCAGAACGCTCGTCCCTGGCCGGTGACGATCGCCACCCATGCATCCTGTTCGTCGCGGAACCGTGCGAACGCGGCGTTCAAGTCCTGTCGCAGTTCGGCGTTGATCGCGTTGAGAGCCTCGGCGCGGTTGTAGGTGATCGTGGCAACGTGCGCATCGAGCTCGTAGGTGACGGTGTCAGCCATGGTCACGAGCCTGGCATTGCTGCAGGACTACGAGGGATTCACGGTGAAGGTCGCCCGCGCCCGCTTCGCCCACGTCTGGACGATCCGTGATGGCAAGGTCAGTCGGTTCGAGCAGATCGTCGACAGCGCCACGTGGAATGAGGCGCTGAGCTGATCGCATTGCGCATGGGTCACGTCGTGAGGATCTCGATGTAACCCTCTGCTCCGTGCACGCGGATGCGCTGGCCGTCCTGGATCAGCCGCGTCGCATCTTCCACACCGACGACCGCTGGCAAGCCGTACTCCCGGGCGATCACCGCGCCGTGGGTCATCAGGCCCCCAACCTCGGTCACCAGGCCGCTGACGGTGACGAACAGGGGCGACCAGCTGGGGTCCGTGAACGCCGTGACAAGGATGTCGCCCGGTTCGAGCTCTGCCTGACCCATCTGCAGGATCACGCGGGCGCGCCCTTCGACGGTGCCAGCGGAAACCGGCAGGCCGACGAGCGCGCCGGTCGGCACGTTGCCACGCCGGTACGCGCCGTTGATGACCTCGCCGTCCGATGTGAGCACCCGGGGTGGTGTGAGCGCCTGATACGACTTGAACGCCTCTTTGCGCTGGCGAATGAGGTCGTCATCGACCTGCTTCGTGCGCACGACTTCGTGGAACTCCTGGAACGTCAGGTAGAAGCTGTCTTCCTCGTCGCGCAGCACGGCGGCCTCGACGAGGCGCTCGGCCTCGCGGAGCAACGCCACCTTGTAGACGAAGTATCGGCTGATCATGCCGTACTTCGGATACTCCCGGTACCCGATGAAGGTCCGCACACGGTCGATCATCTGCTTGGTCTCGTCGGCCTTGTGGTCTCCGTCCGGCAGAGCTCGCAGGCGCTCCAGGACTTCCCGTTCCTTCTGCGACGCTTCTCGTCGCCCCTGCTCGAAGCGCCGCTCGGCGGCGCCTGCTGTGAAGTTCTTGACGTTCCCGAGGATCACGGGCACGAGCGTGGACGGACGTTCACTCCAGCGCGGCCTCGTGATGTCGATCTCACCGACGCACCGCATGCCGTAGGTGTCGAGCCAGGCCACGATGGCGTCTCGAGCCTCGCGCCCGCCCGGAAGTTTGGTCATCTCCTCCAGGAAGTCGTCGTTCTCGACGTGTTGGAGGAAGGCCACCACGTCGGGGTGCGGGCGGATCGCGTCCGCCACGTCCAGCAGCGCCAGTCCCATCTCCGACGTGACGTTGTTGGGGGCGGAGAGGGTCAGCGTGTCGGCGACGTTCGCCTCGCCCAGCCACGCCTGCAGGTGATCGTTCAGCCACCAGGTGGCCTCCATCCCCGCCATGATGACCGGGAAGGTTGGCGGATCGAAGAGCACGCGCTTCAGCTCTTGGAGGTCAGCGAGGATGAAGTCGAACACCATCGATCCGGACTTGGTCTGGATGTCGCGCCTCAACGCGGCGATGGAGGTCTCGTTGCGCTCGATGAGCTCGGCGACGATCGCCGGATCCGTCTCGATCGGAACCGGTGGGCCACCAATCGGCGGCGCTCCTGGACCGTCATCAGGAGGCGCCGGGAGGTAGTCGCCCCGATCGACGATCGTTTGCAGGGCGTCTCCGATCAACGGATCGGATCGTCCGATCATCTCCATGAGCGGGACGCGGCTTGCTGACGAAGCCAGTCGGCTGGTGACGTCGACGAACAGCCGCCCGCCCGCGATGTACATCGGCGCGGCAACCGTCAACTGCCACATGGAGAGCCCCAAGGGCTTCAAGGGGTCGGTCATCATCTGCTGATGACCGACGGAGATGTAGACGTGGTTCTGTCCGTCGTCGACCTCCGGAATGGGGAACAGCGTGGTGATCGGCCGGCTCTGGACGATCACGAAACCATCGTCGACCTGGCACCATTCGATGTCCTGGGGGTGGTCGAAGTGGGCCTCGATCCGTCGACCGAGCTGCGCCAGCCGCACGACTTGGCCGTCGGTGAGGGTTGGCTGCTCCTGATGCTCCTGCTCGATCGACCGCTCGTGCGTCCCGCCCGCCGGTGAGGCGTGGACCGCGAGGTGCTTGGCGGCGATCTCCTTGGCGACGATCGCGCCGTCGCGCACCCGGAAGACGTCCGCATTCACGCGACCGGAGACGAGTGCCTCGCCGAGGCCGAACGCCGCCTCCACGACGACGATCGTTCGGTTCGACGTGACGGGATCGGCCGTGAACATCACGCCGGCCGCGTCGGGGAAGACCATCTGCTGCACGATCACGGCCATGCGGACCTTGCGGTGGTCGATGCCGTTGCGCAGCCGATAGGTGACGGCGCGCTCGCTGTAGAGCGAGGCCCAACACCGGGTCACGCGCTCGAGGATCGCCTTCGGCCCTTTGACGTTCAGGTAGGTGTCCTGCTGACCGGCGAACGACGCGGTGGGCAAGTCCTCCGCCGTCGCGCTCGACCGGACGGCGTACGCGGCGTGCTCGCCGAGCGTGGACAGAGCACGCCGGATCGCATCCGCAACGTCATCAGGGAGGGCGACCCGTTCGACGGTCCGGCGAAGCTCGGCGCTGAGCGTGCGGATCGCCTCACGGTCATCCGCGTTCACGCGCGACAGCTGATCGAGCCGATCGCCGATCGACGGCGCGTCCGCAAGCACCCGCTGGAAGACGTCCGTCGTCACGCAGAACCCAGCGGGCACCCGAACATCCTCGATCCGCGTCAGCTCGCCCAAGTTCGCGGCCTTGCCGCCAACCAGCGCGATCTGTGTTGCGTCGACCTCTTGGAGTTCCAGCACGTAGCGCTCGGTCATCGCAACACCTCCGGTAGGACGCTCGGCGCACCATCCAAAGCACGCTGAACGTCCTTGCTTCAAGCCCCCCACCGCGCGGTACGTTGAGGGTGGCGGGAAGCGGCGGGGAGCGCGCCTGCGAGCTTCCCGCAATCACCGCAGGTCAGCCCCTGCAGGGATGTTCTGGATGCGCGTGTCCGCGGCCGGGTAACATATCTGCGTGATTGCGCAGATAGGAAGCGACGTCGAGGAGCCGGCAGGAGTCGAGTTCGAGGTCGCTGCTGGTGTGCTGAAGCTCCTCGCCGATCCGACACGGCTGAAGATCGTGTGGGCGCTGCTCCATGGTGAGCACTCCGTCAACGAGCTCGCCGACCACGTCGGCGCCCGGCCGCCTGCCGTCTCCCAGCATCTCGCCAAACTGCGTGCCGCCGACCTCGTCAGCACGCGGCGCGATGGGAATCGGATCTATTACGCCGCCCGCAACGAACACATCGAGCACCTCGCCACAGAGGCGCTGCTGCAAGCCGACCATCTCGTCACCGGTGGCCGTCACCACCGGACTGACGCCAAGACGGCATGACCGGCCACGACGCCGACCACGGCCCACGGGGGCCGGGCCATCGTCACGCGCCACACCGTCATCCGCACGGGGGCGACGAGCACGCTCATCCTGCGGGGTCACGGGGCGTGATGAGACAGATCCTCCGCCCGCACAGTCACGACGCTGCTGACGCGATCGACGTGGCGCTGGAGAGCGATCGACGCGGGATTCGTGCGGTAAAGATCTCGTTCGCCGCGTTGATGGTGACCGCCGTGGCGCAGCTGATGGTCGTCGTGGTCACCGGTTCAATCGCACTGCTCGCTGACACGATCCACAACTTCTCGGATGCGCTGACCGCGATCCCGTTGTTCATCGCGTTTCGCCTCGGCCGGCGCGACGCCAACCGGCGCTACACCTACGGGTACCGCCGTGCTGAGGACCTCGCCGGCCTCTTCGTGCTGGCGATGATCGCCACCTCCTCCGTCGTCGCAGGCTGGCAAGCCATCGACCGGCTGATCGACCCTCGGCCGCTCGAGCATCTCGGTGTGCTGTTCGCCGCCGGACTGGTCGGGTTCATCGGCAACGAGCTCGTCGCCCTCTACCGGATCCGTGAGGGTCGGGCCATCGGATCCGCCGCTCTCGTCGCCGATGGCCATCATGCCCGCACCGACGGGTTCACCTCACTCGCCGTCGCTCTCGGTGCCGTCGGCGTGTGGGCCGGCTTCGAGCGAGCCGACCCGATCATCGGAATCGTCATCTCGATCGCCATCCTCGCCGTCCTGCTCGGCGCCGGCCGGCAGATCTACTACCGGCTGATGGACGCCGTCGATCCCTCGATCGTCGACAGCATTCGCCACGAAGCCGCCCACACCCCCGGAGTTCGAGCAGTGTCCGCCACGAAGGTGCGGTGGCTGGGTCACCGCCTCGTCGCCGACATCACGATCGACGTCGATCCGAGCAACACCGTCGAGCAAGGGCACCGAGTCGCCACGGCCACCCATCGGCGGCTCACCAGCCGAGTTGCCCACGTCGACGACGTCAACATCCACGTGCACCCATATCGGACCGCATGAGTCGGCGCGTTTTTCGCTTGGTCCGCTGGCGCACTCCACCAACGCCGCCGAAACGACCAGACCTATGCCTGCGCGCCACATGATGATCATGATCGCCTTGTTCGCTGGAGCATTGCGGACGACGGCAGTCTTGAGCACGTGATCGTCACGAACCTGCCGAGGACCTGATGGGCATCTGGGCCAACCACGTTGCACCCCGCATCCTCGACAAGGCGTGTGCACGCACCGACCTGATCGAGTTGCGCCGCCGTGTGCTCTCAGGAGTTCACGGCGACGTACTGGACGTCGGGTTCGGGTCGGGCCACAACCTCGGCCACTATCCCGCCGGTGTCGAACGGGTCAGGGCGGTGGAGCCGTCGATGCTGGCGCGTCGCCTGGCCGTCGAGCGCATCGCGGCCAGTTCCATTCGGGTCGACTTCGTCGAACTCGACGACGAGCGATTGGTGCTGCCCGACGACTGTGTGGATGTCGGGGTGACGACGTTCACGCTCTGCTCGATCCCTGACGTCGTCGGCGCGCTACGCGAGGTCGCTCGAGTCCTCCGCCCCGGCGGCGAACTGCGCTTCGTCGAGCACGGCTTGTCGCCCGATCATCAGGTCGCCGCTTGGCAGCACCGACTCACGCCGCTCCAGAAGCGCGTCTTCGGCGGTTGCCACTTCGACCGGCCGATCGGCGACATCATCGAAGCCGCCAGCTTCGAGCTCGTCGAGCTGACCAACTTCTACCTGCCTGGCCCCAAGCCGCCCAGCTACATCTACGAGGGAACGGCACGCCGGACCTGACCGGGCCACGTCGGGCGCTGAGCGTTCCGTCCGCGCGATCATGGGTCGCGGTGGGACGAGGACGGGTCCGCACGCCGGCGCTGCTCGCCGCCGCTGCGCTGGCGCTCACGGCGTGTGGAAGCGGCGACGCAGACACGGCGCAGTCAACAGGGCCGACGTCGACGGTGCCGACATCGACGGTTGGCTTGGACGAGGCGACACGAGCGCACCTGCAGCGTGCCTTCGAGCTGAGCTTCGCCACGGAGATCGCCGGCACGCAGACGCCCGGGGCCGTCGCGCTGGTCGAGGTGGGTGACGCGGAGTGGGTCAGCACCCTCGGAGTCGCCGACGTCGCCTCACAGGAGCCGATGACGCCGGATCGGAAGTTTCGCATCGCCAGTGTCACGAAGACCTTCGTTGCCACCGCGATCCTCCAACTCGTCGACGAGGGTCAACTCGCGCTCGCCGATCCGCTCGAGCGCTTCGTGTCCGGGATCGCCGACGGCGCAACGACCACGGTTCGCGATCTGCTCGCCATGTCCTCCGGCGTGTGGAGCTTCACCTCCGACGAGGCGCTGATCGCCCAGTTCGATGCCGACCCGATGCTCCCATGGACTGTCGATGACACGATTGATCTCGTTCGCGAACACGATGCCGACTTCGCGCCCGGAGACGAGGTCGCCTACAGCGATTCCAACTACGTGCTGCTCGGCAGGATCCTCGAGGACGTCACGGGACGACCGATCAGGGAGGTCATCGAGGAGCGGGTTCTCGAGCCGCTCGGGTTGACCGAGACCGAGTTCCCCGCTGACGACGAGCCTGGCGTACCAGCGCCGGCCGCAGTCGGGTACTTGCCGACCGACGGCGAGCTTCGTCCGGTGACAGACATCAACCCCACATTCGCGTGGGCGGCGGGAGCGATGACGTCGACGGCGAGCGATCTCGCCCGCTGGGCCGCCGAGCTCACCGACGGAAGCCTGCTGTCGCCCGAGCTCCAGGAGCAGCGGCTGCAGGCTCGGCAGTTCACCGGGGTGGACGTCGACTACGGCTACGGCCTCGGCGTGATGAACACGAAGGACATGTACGGGCACGACGGCGGCATCGTCGGGTCCGGCGTCATCGCGATGCGCTATCCGGCGGAGGATGCAACGTTCGTCGTGCTGGTCAACTCGGGGAGCAACTTCGACAACGCCTCGATCGACATCTTCAACGCGCTGCTCGGCGAGCTCTTCCCCGAGCAGGTCACGCTCCCCACCGGTCGCTGAACGAACCGAGATGCGGCGTGGATGAGCAGCGGCTCGAGGGTGGCATCGCCAACGCGGGCCAAGTCGTCCGCGTCGGTCCGCATGTGCTGCGCCCCTCCAGTGCGCATTCGACTTCGGTTCACGCCTATCTGCGGGCGGTGCGACGAACCGGATTCGAGGGCGCGCCCTCACCAGTCGGCGTCGACGAGGATGGGCGGGAGCGCCTCGTGTTCATCGACGGCGAGGTCCCCACGTCGCCCTATCCGGACTGGGCCCAGACGGACACGGCGCTGTCATCGATCGCGAGGCTGCTGCGCAGCTTGCACGATGCCGCCCGGGGGTTCGACCCTCACGGGCTCACCTGGGACGATCGCCTCGCCGATCCGGCCGGTGGCACGCTCGTCTGCCACAACGACGTGGAGCCTTCGAACGTCGTGTTCCGTGACGGAGTTGCTGTTGCACTGATCGACTTCGAGTTCGCCGCACCTGGACGTCCCGTCTACGACCTGGCCCAACTCGCCCGCCTATGTGTTCCGATCGACGACGACTTCGACCAGGCCCGGCTCGGCTGGCGACCCGCCGACCGTCCCGCACGATTACGACTCGTCGCCGACGCCTACGGACTCGATCGAGACGGTCGCGCCGAGCTGCTCACTGCGATCGACGATGCCATCGCGCGCATCGAAGCAGCAGTCCGACGCGGCGTCGACGCCGGTGATCCGAACACCGTGGCGATGTGGAACCGGACCGGTGGCAGTGAGCGGTTCGATCGCCGGCGCCGCTGGTGGACCGACCACCACGAGCAGTTCGCCGCCGCCCTGCGCTGACCAGTCGAGGCTTCGCGCATCGGAGGTCGTACGGTCGCGCCGCGATGGCGCTGTTTCATCTCGCAACGGTCTCCCCGACGAAGTCTGAGCTGATCGCCGACTGGGCGCCGACCCAGTCGTGGGGTCCGCCGGTCGATGCTCCGATCCAGGTGATCGGCTCCTATCGCTTCGACGATCCCGACGGACGTGTCGGCATGGAGACCCACCTCGTCACGGCCGGGGACCTGTTGTTGCACGTCCCGCTCACGTATCGCGACGAACCACTCGACGGCGCCGACGACGCCTTCATCATGGAGATGCAGCACTCCGTGCTCGGCACGCGCTGGGTCTACGACGGGCTCGGCGATCCCCGGTTCGTGATCATGCTCGCCGCCGTCACGATGACCGGGCAGGGCGAAGCGCTCGGCCTGGCCGTCTACGACGGGCGGTGGTACATCGCGCCCAGCAACGTCCGCATCGAGGGTGGGGGATGGACGCAGGAACGGGTCCCCGTCGATCGCTTCGAGCTCGACACCGACGACGCCACCAGGTCCGTCCTTCGCAACGATCGGTTCGAGCTCACCGTCTACCGCCGCCCAGTCCCGGGAGAACGACCACCAATCGGCCTGACCGCCACCTGGCACGGCCTGCCACACCCGGTGCTGCTCGCCGAGGTTGCAGAGCGCTCAAACTGATGACTGGCGGCGTTTCCTCGCTACGGGCGTCCTGCGTCTCGGCGTCGGAGCGGCGATGAGCTTGAGCACGGATTCGACGAGTCGGGCCGACCAGTCCACGGTGAACCCCTCGCTGGACCAAGTGCGTGCCCAGTAGGCACCGATCAGCGCGTCGATGACCTCGGGGCTGTCCGCGCCGGTGGGCAGCTCACCGCGATCGATACCACCCTTGAGCACGGCGGCGAAGGCGACGCGCGACGGCTGGACCACGCGCTGCTGGAAGTGCTCCATCAGCTCGGGGTGGTCCTCTTGTTCGAGGAGCACGGCGGCGACGATCCGCAGTCCGTGTTGGTCGACCCACTGTCGTTGCATCTCGATCAGCGCGACGAGGTCGCGGACCACCGACGACGACGACGATTCTGGAAGCGGCGGCCGGAGTCGATCGATCATCGCCGCCACGAGCTCACGCTTGGAGCGGTAGCGCAGGTAAATGGTCGGCTTGGAGACACCAGCGGCGGAGGCAACCTGCTCGATGGTCATGGCCTCGTAGCCGCGGCGTCCCAGCAGCCGTTCGGTCGCATCGAGGATCGCCGCGTCGTTGGCACTGGCGCGGGGTCGCCCGAGCTGTCGCCGTCGGTCGGTTCCCCGTGGGCTCACGGCGCGCACCATAGCGTCGATGAGGCACTTACTGTACGGTTCAGTAAAGTAATGGTAAGAGAGAGTTGGAATCGAACCGCCCGATCGAGAGAGGTGGCCGATGAACGATGAGCAGGTCAACGCGGCGATCGAGGACATCGAGCGAGCGCTGGTGGCCGATGATCCCGACTTCGCCCGTCGAGTTCAGGTCGTCCAGCGCAACGACGCCATCAACTTCATCGCGGTGTTCGTCCTGCTGGCTGCCGGAGCTGTGCTGCTGACGGTGGGCCTGGCCACGCACAGATGGATCCCATGGTCGATCGGCGTCGCCATGCTGGTCGTCTCCGTGCTCGTCGACGACCGACACCGTCACCGGCGCTGACCTCGCGGGAGTGCGCGGCCGCTGCGCGCGGTGAGCCAGGTTCAATCTGGGCGCCGTTTCCGACAGCAGTTGGCAGGAATGGCGCCCAGATGGGGCGTTGGCAGGAATGGCGCCCAGAAACCCGTCGATCTAGCGGGCGTTGGCTGGTGATGAGGCGGTGTCGGACAGGAGGCGCTCGACCCGCCGCGTGGGCGTCGCCCAGCCGTCACGACGGCTCGGTGCACAGCGCGTGAGCACGTCCCGGCAGCGCGACACGTCGATCTCGAGCTGCGCGCAGAGCGCTTCCGGCCCGGCGAACTTCACCTGTCCCCGCAGCTGTGCGGCGAGCTCCACCGTGACGATCTCACCGTAGAGGTCGCCGCTGAAGTCGAGCAGGTGCGCCTCGAGCAGCCGCAGGCCGCCAGCGTCATAGAACGTCGTTCGGCGACCGAGCGAGATTGCGGCGGCATGGCAGGTGCTGTAGCGGTGCAGGTACCCGGCGTAGACACCGTCGGCCGCGAGGCAACTCTCTGCATCGATGGCGACGTTCGCCGTCGGGAAGCCGAGGAGGCGACCACGCTGGTCACCTCGGACCACCTCACCGCGTGCGCACACTCGCATCTCGTTGACAGGGATCTGGAGAGCGACCATGAGATAAACCTAACAGTGTTTGGCACTTCACACAAGAGCCAGTTATCAAGCAGTGTTCGGCGCCTCCGTCAGCAGGTCAGTGCGGTGGAACGCGGACATCGCTTCCTCGTCGGGCACGCGGCGGGCGATGATCGCGCCGGTCGCCGCCAGGACGGCAGCGACGAGGTAGACCTTCTGGAACGCGCCGTAGCCGGCCGCCGACTCGCTGTCATCGGGAAGGAACGTCGTCAGCGTCGTGGTCAGCACCGCGACGCCCAGCGCCGCACCGACCTGCCGTTGGGTGTTGTAGAGCGCCGACGCGTGGCCGGTGTCCTGGCTGGAGATCGACGCGAACGACGAGGTCTGCAGCGAGATGATCGGGAGCGCATAGAGCGCGCCGAGCAGGAACATCTCGACGTACAGCCATGCGTCAGGGGTGGTGGCATCGACGCGGCTCATGACCAGCAGGACCGCCGCCATGCCGAGGAGTCCGGCCGTCATCATTCGACTTGGACCGATCCGCGGGTAGGCGCGGGCTGCGAGCTGTGACGCGCCGAGCACTCCGAGGGCGTGGGGCGCTGACACCAGCCCGCTGCGCAGCGCTGACTCACCGCCAACGGTCTGGACCATCAGCGGCACCATGAACAGCACGCCGATGAACGTTCCGCTGGCGAACATCGACACCAGGTTCGTGACGCGGAACAGACGGTTGCCGAAGAGGCGCAGGTTGAGCATCGGCGCCGTCGCCCGGAGCTCGACCGTGATGAGCAGCACGGTCGCGAGCACTGCGATGGCTGCCGAGCCGAGCACGCGGGGCGTTGTCCAGCCGTGGTCGGGGCCCTCGCTGAGGGCAAAGAGCGCTGATCCGAGCGCGAGGCCGGCAAGGACGAAGCCGGCGACGTCGAATCCCTGGGCCGAAGCCTCGCGATGCTCTTGCAGGCGCCGGGCGCCGAACACGAGGGCGACGGCGCCGACCGGGACAGCATCGTCAGCCCGACAGGTGTGAGCAGCCCTCCGCCGACTCCCTGCAGGGCACGGTAGGCGACCAGCTCCGGCATCGACCGGGCGAGCCCGCACAGCCCCGAGGCGACGGTGAAGATGCCGAGGGCGATGAGGAACGTCCGCTTCGTACCGAAGCGATCACCGAACCAGCCCGACGCTGGCATCCACACCGCGAGGCTCACGAGGTAGCCGGTGACGACCCACTGCACGGAAGAGACCGGGACCTCAAACTCGTCGCCGAGCGACTTGAGTGCGACGCTCACGATCGTCGTGTCCAGGATGATGAGCACCATCACCAGCACGTAGACCGTCGCGACGACGGTCGATGGCGCCATCCCGCGCCACCGCGCGCTGCGCTCGCGGGAAGACCTCACGGTGTCGTGGCGCCGTCGAGCGTGACCTCCGCGGACAGCAGCGATGCACCACCGTCGATGACCAGGACCTGACCGGTCATCCACGACGCGGCCGGCCCGGCAAGGAACAGCGCGACGCCGGCGACGTCGTCGGGTTGCCCGAAGCGGGGGATCGGCCAGCCGCCGTACAGCGCAGCGCCCTGGCTGGTGAGCCCTCTGGCCATGTCGGTGTCGACGACGCCCGGCGCGATGGCGTTCACGCGCACGTGTCGACGACCGAGCTCGACAGCGAGCTGTCGCGTCAGGTGCACGAGTGCGGCCTTGCTCGCCGAGTAGGTACCCACCGGCACCCCGTACAGGAGGGCGGTGTTGGACACGATGTTGATGACGCAGCCGTCGTGGTCACCGAGGCCGGCGGCGACGGCGACGTTGGTCCACTCGATGGGCGCCCACAGGTTGACGTCCATGATCTTGTCGAACTGCGAGCGCGTGACGACGGCCATCGGGCCGGCGTGCGGGTTGACCGCCGCGTTGTTGACGAGGATGTCCAGGCGACCCCATCGCTCGATCGCTGCGTCGACGCAGCGGCGGGCCGCGCCTTCGTCGGCGACGTGGGCGGGGACGGCGATGGCGGCTGGGCCGAGCTGGGTGGCGAGTGCCTCGAGCGGATCAGCCTTGCGACTCGTCAGCACGACGTTCGCTCCCTGCGCGACGAAGCGCCGCGCGATGCCGGCGCCGATGCCGCGTGAGCCGCCGGTGACGATGGCCACCCGACCCTGCAGTTCTCCCTCTCGCGTCATCGTTCGCTCGCTCTCTGCTCTCGGGTCGCCGCTTAACCAATCAATGTATGGTAGATCTTGATCGGGCCGGCCGGACAGGTGGCCGACGAGCCAGGGGACCGGAGATGCGTGTTGGACTGATGTCGTTGGGCGACCAGATCGCCGATCCCGTCACCGGGCAGTTGCTGTCCGCCTCCGAGCGTCACCGGATGCTCGTGGAAGCCGCCGCAGTCGCCGACCAGGTCGGGTTCTACAGCTTCAACGTGGGCGAGCATCACGGCATCCGGTACATCACGTCCTCGCCGCCGGTGATCCTTGCTGCCATCGCCGAGCGCACGGAGACGCTCCGCGTCGGCACGGCCGTCGCATTGATCGCCAACCTCGATCCCTGGCGAGTCGCCGAGGACTACGCGACGGTCGACGCTCTCTCGGGTGGTCGCGTCGATCTGGTCGTCGGGCGCGGCAACTTCTTCGTCACCACGTACGAGCTCTTCGGGCGCGACGTCAACGACTCGCGCGCCATGTTCGAGGAGGCGGTCGAGTTGATCCTCGCCGCATGGGAGCGTCAGCCCGTGCACTGGGTGGGGGAGTTCCGGCCGCCGATCGACGGCGTGCCGCTCCAGCCGCCGCCGGTGCAGCAACCGCACCCACCGATCTGGATCGGTGGCGGGACGTCCAACGAGACCGCGGAGCTCGCCGGACGGCTCGGTCTGAAGCTGATGCTCCCCAGTGCATTCGGCGCACCGGGCGCGTTCCAGCGCATCGTCGACGTCTATCGCGAGGCGTTCGTGCCTGCCCATCCTGGAGACCAAGCGCACATCGGCGCCTGCTGGCACGTCAATGTGCGGGACACCAGCCAGGAGGCACGCGCCCGCTGGGAGCCGCGGTACCGCGCCTACCACGAGTGGATGCACGTGCTGCTCCGCGAGGTCAACCCGGACCTGCCGGACTACCTGCTCAAGCCGTTCGACTTCGAGTGGCTCACGACGAAGGGGCCGGCGATCGTGGGCAGTCCCGCCGAGGTCGCCGAACGCCTCGTCGAGCTGTCGGACCTGCTCAGTGTCGACACCCACCTTGTCAAGATGGACATGGGCGGGCTGCCCGCCGAGGACTACCTGGCGATGGTCGATCGCTTCGGGCGCGAGGTGCTTCCGCTGCTGCCGGCGTGACCGCCTTTTCCGGACCGCGTCGCTGGCCCGGTCAGGCGGGCGCGTGCTCGTGGTCGTGGTCCGCGAGGTATGCAGCTTCGAGGCCGGCTGCACCCGAGTCGGTGTCACCCTCGCCCACCACCTGGCCGCGCCGCATGAGGTACCAGCGGTCGGCGACCTTCAGGCCGCGCCTGGCCTGTTGCTCCACGAGCAGTACGGCGACGTTGCGGCTCTTGGCGATGTCGGTCAGTCGGGCCAGCAGCCGATCGACGATGATCGGAGCGAGGCCGAGCGAGAGCTCGTCGATCAACAGCGCCGTCGGTTCGGTGGCCAGCGCGCGGGCCAGCGAGAGCATCTGCTGCTCGCCGCCTGACAGCAGCCCGGCGCGACGGGAGAGCAGTGGCTTCAACTCGGGGAACAGCTCCACCGCGGTCTCGATGCCTCCGCTGCCGAGCAAGAGGTTGTCGCGCACGGACATCGACATCAGCACCGAGCGCTCCTCGGGAACGAGGGCCAATCCGAGGCGGGCGCGGCGGTGCAGAGGGAGTTTGATCGGCTTGCCACGCCACAGCACTTCGCCGCCCAGCGTCGGGAGGTCGCCGGCGATGGTCAGCAGCGTCGTCGTCTTGCCGGCGCCGTTAGGACCGAACAGGGCGACGATCTCACCGGCTCGGACGTGAAGGTTGACTCCCTTGACGACGGCGACCTCGCCGTATCCGGCGTCGAGGTCACGCGCGTCGAGAACGTGCTCCTTCGACAACTGAGTGACCGTCGCGCTCATCGAACCCCCTGACGTGGAGCAAACCTAACGCGGGATGGTTAAGCCGTCAAACCGGTTGATCCGTGGATTCAGAGCGCGCCGAGGGTGTGTTGACCGTATAACCATATGCCGTTAGATTATTGCGGATCGAAGGGGGGGTCACGCAGTTGACCGAAGTCATTCGTTTCGTCTTGATCGGCCTCGGGATCGGCGCCATCTACGGACTGATCGCCCAAGGGCTGGTGCTCGTCTATCGCGGCTCGGGCATCTTGAACTTCGCCCAGGGCGCCTTCGTGATGGTCGGTGCCTACGCCCACTACGAGTTCAACGTCGTCCACGAGCTCCCGGCGCTCGTGTCCATCTTCCTGTCGATGGTGGTGGGTGCCATCGTGGGCGCGCTGACGCACCTCGTCGTGCTGCGCCCGATGAAGAAGGCCTCCGGATTGACCAGGGTCATCGCCACCCTTGGCGTGCTGATCGTGCTGCAGTCCGCCGCCGTGCTGCGCTACGGCGTGGACGTGCTGAGCGTGCCTTCCTCGCTGCCGACGTCTCCGTGGGAGTTCATCGACGGTGCCCCGGTCGGCGCCGACCGCATGCTCCTGCTGGTCATCGGCATCGGGGTCATGCTGGTCCTCTGGGCGCTCTACCGCTACTCCGCGTTCGGTCGCATCACGAGTGCCGTCGCCGAGAACCAGCGCGCGGCTGCAACGCTTGGTCACTCGCCCGACGCCATCGCCGTCACGAACTGGGCGCTCGGTGGCGCGATCGCCGCGCTCGCCGGCGCCTTGGTCGCGCCGATCACGTTCCTCCAGCCGACCCCCTTGTCGTTGCTCATCGTTCCCGCACTCGCCGCCGGGCTGGTCGCTGGGTTCTCGTCGTTCCCCATCGCCCTCGGTGGCGCGCTCGCCATCGGGATCGCCGAATCGCTGCTCGGCCGCTACGTGGGCAACCCCGGATGGGTTGCCAGCGTGCCGTTCCTCGTCGTGATCGTGGTGCTCGTCATCCGCGGCCGCGGCCTACCGCTGCGTAGCCAGGTCCTCGACCGACTGCCGATCGTGGGCTCGGGCAAAGTGCGGCCCGTGACGGTGGGGGTGCTGTTCGCCGTCATGTCGGTGCTGATGCTCGTGCTGCTCCCGGTCCGCTGGGTCGATGCGTTCTCGGTGACGTCGGTGTTCGCCATCCTCTGCATGTCGGTCGTCGTCGTGACGGGCCTCGCCGGCCAGCTCTCGCTCGGCCAGTTCGTGATCGCCGGCGTCGGGGCGCTGGTCGCCGCCAAGTTGGCCGCGGAGTGGGGATGGCCGTTCCCTCTGGCCCTGCTCGGATCGATGGTCGTGACGATGCTGCTCGGCGCTGTCGTGGCGCTGCCGGCACTCCGGACACGAGGCATCAACCTCGCCATCGTCACGTTCGGCTTGGCCACGGTCATCTACGCGCTGGTGCTCAACAACTCGGACTACACCGGAGGCGACACGGGCATCGCGGTCGAGTCGCCGTCCTTCTTCGGCTGGGACATCAGCCCGCTGCGGCACCCGGAGCGGTACGGCTTCATCATCATCGTCTTCCTCTTCGCCTCGGCACTCGTGATCTGCAACATCCGCCGTGGTGCCGCCGGTCGGCGGCTCATCGCGGTGCGATCGAACGAGCGGGCCGCGGCGGCGGCCGGCGTGAACGTGTACGCCGCCAAGATGTACTCGTTCATGCTCGCCTCGGCGCTGGCCGCGGTCGCCGGCACCCTGATGGCGTTCCGCAACACCAACGTCCTCGCCGGCCAGTTCTCCGTCTTCCCGTCCATCAACATCGTCGGCATGACGGTGGTCGGCGGCGTCGGCTCGGTGGGCGGCGCGATCTTCGGCTCCACGCTGTTGCAGGGTGGCGTCGGCTCCGAGCTGCTGCGCAGCTTCCACAACATCGAGCGATACCTGCCACTTGCCGGCGGCATCATGCTGCTGTTCATCCTCCGTACGGATCAGAACGGTCTCTACGCCATGAACGCCCACATGGCCCATCAGATCAAGCACGGCGTGTCGCGCCTGTTCCGCCGCCACGCCGAAGAGAAGCCCGCCAAGCGCGACGCCCTCGCCGGCTACGACGTCGAATCTGCGGCGGATCGCGTCCCACCACGCGTGCTCGAGGTCAAGGGCCTGACGGTGCAGTTCGGCGGCGTGGTAGCCGTCAACAACTTGACGATCGACCTGCAGCCCGGCGAGATCCACGGGCTGATCGGCCCGAACGGTGCCGGCAAGACCACCGTCATCGACGCCATCACCGGTTTCGTACGACCCCGGTCCGGTGCCATCACCCTCGCCGGCGCGACGGTCAACCGATCGAGCGCGCGGCGTCGCGCCCGGGCCGGGATCTCGCGGTCGTTCCAGTCACTCGAGCTGTTCAACGATCTGAGCATCGCCGAGAACATGGCAGTTGCCTGTGACCACGGCCGCTGGCATAACTACCTGCGAGATGTTGTCCGTCCCGGGAAGGTGCGACTCACCCCGACGGCGGTGGCGGCCCTCCGCGAGTTCGAGTTGCTCGATGACGCCGAGGCGAAACCCGACTCGCTCCCGTACGGGCGCCGCCGCATGGTCGCCATCGCCCGGGCGGCCGCCTCGGGACCGTCGGTCATCTTGCTGGACGAGCCCGCCTCCGGACTGGGTGACGTCGAGAGCACCGAGCTCGCCGGGTTCATCCGCGCCCTTGCTCGGTCGCGTGGCATGGGGGTACTTCTGATCGAGCACAACATCGACCTCGTGCTGTCCGTGTGCGACCGTGTCACGGTGATGGCCACGGGCGCCAAGCTGACGAGCGGACTTCCCAGCGAGGTGCGCCACGACCCGCTGGTCCTCGAGGCATACATCGGCGCGTCCGGCGACGAGGAGGAGTCGCCGGAGGAGGACGCCACGCTGGCCAGCGTGATCTCCTGATCGACGATGGCGATCTCCGAGCACCTCCACGAAGACGGCGTCGCCGAGCTCGTTCTCGAGCACCCTCCGGTCAACGCGTTCAACATCGGCGACCTCCACGACCTCGCCGCACGTCTGCGCGCCGTCTCCCAGCGCGAGGAGGTCCACGCCGTGGTGTTCCGCAGCGAGGGACGCGGCTTCTGCGGCGGTGGCGACCTGAAGGAGGTGCAGGGGCTACCTGGGTTCGAGGGAATCCTGGGCCAGGCGTCCGGCTCGTACAACGCGAGCCTGGCGATCGCCGAGTGCGCCGTGCCCGTCGTCGCCGCGATCCACAACTACTGCATCGGCGTCGGCGTGCTCCTGGCCGGTGCCGCAGACGTCCTCGTCGTCGATGAGGAGACCCGCTTCATCATGGCGGAAATCGACAATGGGGCGACGGGTGGGGCGATCCAGGCGTCCGGCTTGATGCCGGAGAAGAGGCTGCGGGCAGCGATGTTCACGTGCGAACCGGTGCTGGCTCGCGAGCTCGCCGGATACGGCACGATCTACCGCTTGTTGCCCGCCCCTGACGTGCCGGCCGCGGCCATCGAGGTTGCCTCCGTGATCGCCTCGAAGCCCCCGGTCGTGGTGCGGCGGGCGAAGGAGTCGATGAACCAGTCGATCGCCCGGGACATTCGACGGCAATACCGCATCGAGCTGAGCTACACCTACGAGCTGAACCTTCTCGGTGAGGCGAGGGCCGCCCGGCAGACGTTCCTCGACGGTGCACGCGACGGCTACCGCTGATCCAGCCGGCGGGCCTTCAGCTCCCAGCGCGGGCCGGCGCGCAGGACCTGTCCCGGGAGTGTGATCTCGAGCTCACCCTCGAGGCGACGGGTGACCTCGATCAGCGTGCGGAGGTCGATCCCGGTCTCGTACCCGCTGACGGCGAGCAGGTGGACGAGATCTTCCGTGGCGATGTTGCCGGTCGCACCAGGAGAGAACGGGCACCCACCGAGCCCACCGAGGCTGCTGTCGAACAGCCGAACGCCTGCTTCGAGACCGGTCCACACGTTGGCCAGGCCGAGGCCACGCGTGTTGTGGAAGTGGAGGCCGATCGTGACGTCCTGACCGAAGCGGGCGTGTGCCGCAGCGACGAGCATCTCGACATCCGGCGGAGCGGCCATCCCCGTCGTGTCGGCGAGGGTGATCTCCACGATGCCGATGGCGGCGAGGCGGTCCACCACCTGGAGCACGGCACCGGTCTCGACGGGACCCTCGTAGGCGCAGCCGAACGACGTGGCGACGTCGGCGACCACGGGACAGCCACGGTCGGCGGCGGCGCGAACGATCTCCGCGACCTCTGCGATGGCGGCGTCGATCGACATCCGTGTGTTCGCCTGGCTGAAGGACTCGGTGGTGGCGACCACGACGACGATCGCGTCGACGCCGGCGTCCAGGGCGCAACTGGCGCCTCGACGCTCGACGACCAGCGCCTCCTTGGCGATGTTGCGCGCGTGCCGGACCGCCTCGAAAACCGCCGCGGTGTCGGCCATCTGCGGGACGGCGCGAGGGCTGACGAAGGCGCCGGCCTCGACGCGTCGCACACCGGCGGCAGCGAGGTCCGTGATGAGCCGCGCTTTGACGTCGAGCGGAACGCAGCTCGAGAGGCTCTGCAGCCCGTCGCGCGGACCGACCTCCCGAACGACGACTTCCCGTTGATCAGACACCTCGACCTCCTGACGGTGGTCGGCGGCTCGGCACTAACCGACCGTCGTTAGGTTAACGGGCCCGTCAGCCGCGGCAAACGCTGCCGCGATGTCACCACGGCTCAGTCCGGATCGGGACCCGGAGCAAAGTCCATGAGGCCAGTCTCGACGTGGCTCGACTCGAGTCGGAAGCCGACCTTCAACGTCACCTGGTACTCCGAGATGCTTCCACCGCTCAAGGACCCACGGACGCTCGTGACCTCGAACCACTCCAGCTTGCGAAGCGTCTCGCTGGCCCGCTCCATGGCCGCCTCAATCGCCGCCTCGATGCCGTCGGAGGACGTCCCGACGACCTCCGTCACTCGATAGACATGCCTCACCGCAGCATCCTTCCCCCATACCGGCGGCCCATGTGACAGCCCGTGCGCCGAGGCATAACACACACCCGTTCGGAGCGTCAATTGCGCGAATCCAGCGGCAATCCATCGATGATTGTTAGGTTTGTGCGATCGGCGTGACCCCCGCGCCGACCGAGCGAAAGGTGGCGCCGGTGCCGAGACCGAAGGTTCCGCTGATCTCCAAGCGCAAGACGCTCGAGGCCGCCTTGCGGATCATCGACACCGAGGGTCTCGACGCGTTGAGCGTGCGCCGCCTTGCCGTCGAGCTCAACGTCAACGTGGCGTCGCTGTATCACCACTTCCGCAACAAGGACGAGATCCTGGTCGGCGCGGCCCAACTGGCGCTCGCCGAAGTGCGGACACCCGACACCCGAGACGAGCCGTGGCAGTCCTGGCTCCTGCGCAACGGCGATCGACTCCGGCGCGCGCTCGTGGCCCACCCCGACCTCATCCCGATCATGATGCGGCGCGAGCTGCTCGGCATCGGTGTCAAGGAGCTCGATGCGACCGCCGCGCTGCTCGAGGAGGAGGGCGTCCCGCTCGGTGCGATCGCGCCGATCCTTGACTATGGCGAGATGCTGGCCATCGTGTGCGCGCTCGCCGAGCACGAGCGCAAGTCGACCCGACCGCTGCCGTCGGCCGAGAACCCGCACCTGCGCAAGGCGATGCGGAACCGGGCCGTGAAGATCGACGACATCTTCACCGAGGCCTATTCGGCAGGTGTCGACGCCATCCTGGCGCGCACCCCGAAATCAGAGCGCCGCGTGTCCAGCCCTCGACGTACCGCGGTGGCGAAGCCGGCGAAGCGCCGGATCGCCAACTGACCGCTCGCGTCCGGCAGACAAACTCGGTCTGGGCGCGGAGCTTCTCGAATTCGAGAACGTCCGCGCCCAGATGGTCAGTTGGGAATGTCCGCGCCCAAATTTGCGCGAGGACTGGCTTGTCGCAACAATCAAACTCTGTTAGGTTTAACGTGGTGATGCCGATGTCCCTCGACTCACCGCACCGCGGCTCGCTCCAGCGCGGTGAGCGTCGTCACCTCACCGAGGGGTCGACAGATTAACCAATCGATGCTAGATTATTGCCCAGACTGCGCAGCCTGAAGGGGGCACACCAATGTCCGTCCACCACGTCGCCATCACGCCGAAGGACTTCCAGGCCTCGCATCGCTTCTACACCGAGGCGATGGGCTTCCCAGTGATCGCTGCGGTCAAGCGCCAGGCGATGGGTGGGGCGAAGGCAGGCTGGACCAAGCACGTCTTCTACGACACCGGTGACGGCGGCTGGCTCGCCCTGTGGGACCTCCACCTGACCGACCTCGAACCCGACTCGTGG
The DNA here is from genome assembly GCA_963844915.1 of uncultured Acidimicrobiia bacterium. GTDB lineage: Bacteria > Actinomycetota > Acidimicrobiia > Acidimicrobiales > Ilumatobacteraceae > JALZMG01. The sequence goes on from CAWJQF010000003.1 coordinate 168,316, forward strand.
CAGGCGCCGATCTCGACTGGTCTCGGCCTGCCGTGGTGGATCAACCACCTGGCCTTCGGCGTGGCCGACCTGGACGCGCTCGAGGATCACAAGCAGCGGTGGTTGGCCTATGGACTGAAGGTCAGCGAGGTCGACCACGACTTCATCCGCAGCATCTACACCCGCGATCCCGATGGCAACCTCACCGAGTTCACGACGAACACGCGCGAGCTGACCGAGGCCGACCGGCTGGAGGCCATGGAGATCCTCGCCAACGACGACCCCTCGGAGATCCCGGACTATCCAGGGACGGTCTACCTCCCGGACGGCCGCGTCATCGACGCCCCGAGCAGCACCTGATCGGGGGAGGCGAGGCGAGCAACTTGGTTGCGAGCCGAGCCTCAGACTCAGTCGAACCCGTGGCGCTTGACCCAGTCCTGCATCGTCTCGATCGCCTCCGCCAGGTGCTCTCGTTGACCTGCTCCGCTGTAGTAGTGGTTCGCCCCGACGATCCGGTGCAGCTCCTTGTCGTCGTGGGGGACGGCGGCGAAGATCGCGTCGGTGTGCGTCGTCGGGCAGGCGTCGTCGGCCGAGTTGACGAGGACGAGCATCGGCACCGACAGCCGGCTGGCTCCGTTCACACCGTCGACCTGAGCGTCGTCGAGGCTCCACTGGGACAGCCAGCTGCGAGTCGTGGTGAAGCGACCGAGAGCGGCTGCGCTGTCGTTGACGATCTGCGGATCGCCGAGGTACGAGCCGGGCGCGCGATCGTTGGGATCGACGGTCAGGTCCACCCACCGCGGATCCGCCATCGTGCCCTGGACGATGAAACAACGCTCGCCGTCGGGCGTACCAGCTCGCTGCAGGGCCTCGAGCTGTTCCTTGGCCCAGGCCGAGATGCGGCGGTTACGGTCGCGCTGGCGCTCCCGGTACGCGGCGACGTACTCGGGATCGAAGGGCGGCTGCTGGGGGTTCGCCGCGTCGTACAGGTTCCACTCCGGATCGCGGTCGAAGGGTCGCTCCTCGTCCGTGATCGACGGGTCGATGAACTCGGTGAGCAGGTGGTGGCGGCTGCGGTGTGCGGCGAGGACGAGCACGCCGTCGGCAGGGGTGAGGCGCCGGTCGGCGAGCGGCGTGTACTCCCCGGCGGCCGTCTGCTCGATGCGCGGCTGCTCCGCCTCGGCCTGGTACCCGAGCATCAGCGAGCCACCGCCGCTCCAACCGGCGAGCAGCAGGTGCTCGTATCCCAGTCGCTCCCGGGCGTCGTCGACGCAGGCCCCGAGGTCGAGCAGGACGTTCTCCATCTGCAGGGCCGCATCACCCGTCGAGTACCGCGTCGCGCAGCCGATCACGTGGAAGCCGGCGCGAGCCAGGCCCGAGAACATCGGGAGGTATCCCGGCGAGCCGATCGGGTGCATGGCGATGATTGCGGTCTTCGAGGGCTCCGTGCCGCGCAGCAGTTGCGCCTGCAACACCACGTTGTCGCCGATCGACCCATAGACGTCCTTGCGCCGCGACTGCTGCTGCTGCACGACCAGGAACGGCGTCCGCGTGTACTGGCTGTTCGCTGTCATGGTCGTCCCCTCCGGAGCTCACCGGCCGGCGCTCGATTCGTGCGCCACGCCCGCCTCAGATTATCAAATGTTGTTTGATTATGGAAGACGCGATCGACGCTGACCAGCTCGTCGAGCTGTACCGCCGGATGCTCCGCATCCGCCGTTTCGAGGAGCAGGTCGCACTGCTCTACCAGTCGGGCGACGTGCCCGGCTTCGTGCACATCAGCGTCGGCCAAGAGGCCACGGCGGTTGGGGCGTGCTGGCCGCTGCGGCCGGACGACTACCTCGCGTCGACCCACCGTGGCCATGGCCACTGCCTAGCCAAGGGGATGGCGATGGCACCGATGTTCGCCGAGCTGTTCGGCAGGGAATCCGGAGCATGCGCCGGCCGCGGCGGGTCGATGCACATCGCCGACCCGTCCGTCGGCATGCTCGGTGCCAACGGGATCGTCGGCGCGGGCCTGCCGATCGCCGTCGGCGCGGCCTTCGCCGCGCAGCGCCGCGGTGACGGCGTGTCCGTCGCGTTCTTCGGTGATGGCGCAGTCGCGACGGGTGCGTTCCACGAGGCCGTCAACCTGGCTGCGCTCTGGCGCTTGCCGGTGATCTTCTTCTGCGAGAACAACGGATACGCCGAGTTCTCGGCGACCGCGGCCCAACATCCGGCACCGATCGTGGGCCGCGCATCGGGCTACGGCATCGATGGCGTCGAGCTGGATGGGACCGATGTGGTCGCAGTTGCCCAATCCATGTCCACCATCGTCGAAAGGGTGCGCGCCGGCGGTGGTCCGGTTCTCGTCGAGGCCCACACTCACCGGTGGCACGGCCACTACGAGGGCGATCCGCTGAAGTACCGGCCGGACGACGCGCTCGACCGATACCACGAACGCGATCCCATCGCCCGAGCGCGCCGCGAACTCGAGGCGCGAGGGGTCGAAGCTGGGATCGTCCAGGCCGTCGAGGACGGAGTCGACGACGAGCTGGAAGCCGCCCTCGCCGAAGCCAGGGCCAGCCCGGAGCCCGATCGCACCCGGCTGTTCGACTTCGTGACGACCCCCCGCGCAGTACCTGCTCCCTCGACCCCAGGTGATGTATTCGAGGAGGACGAGTGGCGGATGATGGATGCCGTACGGACGGCGCTCGAGGTCGAGCTCGAGCGCGACCCCGACGTGTTCGTCGCCGGCATCGACGTCGGGCAGGGCGGGAACGTGTTCGCCATCACTCGCGGGCTGTGGGAGCGATGGCCGGACCGGGTGCTGGACACTCCGATCTCGGAGACCGCCATCCTCGGCCTCGGAGTCGGGGCCTCGATGGCCGGGCTCAAGCCGGTGGTCGAGATCATGTACCTCGACTTCATCGGCGTGTGCCTGGATCAACTGCTCAACCAGGCAGCGAAGCTGCGATTCATGACCGGCGGGGCGGTGACCCTGCCGATGACGGTGCGCACGCAGTTCGGGTCGGGCCGGTCCTCGGGCAGCCAGCACTCGCAGAGCCTCGAGGCACTCCTCGCCCACATCCCGGGACTCACCGTCGTGATGCCTTCGACGCCGGCGGATGCCTATGGGCTGCTGCGCTCGGCGATCCAGGATCCCAACCCGGTGATCGTCATCGAGAACCGCGCGCTGTACGGAAAACGGGAGCACCGGTGCCCCTCCGAGCACACCGTTCCGATCGGGCAGGCGGTCGTCCGCCGGCCGGGCCAGGACCTGACGATCGTGTCGTTCTCACGCATGGTGCTCGATTCGCTGCGCGCCGCGGACGAGCTCGCCGGTTTGGGCATCGAGGCCGAGGTGATCGATCTGCGGACGGTCGTACCACTCGACTGGCCAACCGTGCTGGAGTCGGTTCGGCGCACAGGACGCCTGCTCGTAGCGCATGAGGCCGTCACGGACTTCGGGGTCGGTGCGGAGGTCGCGGCCCGTGTCGCCGACGAGGCGTTCTGGTCGCTCGACGCGCCGGTGCGGCGGGTCGGTGCGCCGTTCACGCCGGCTCCGTATGCCCCGTCGCTGGAGCGGGAGTGGGTGCCGAACACCGCCGGCATCGTCGAGGCGGCCCGTCGGCTCGCTGCCGAATAGCTGCCGCGGACGCCGCTCGCGCAGTCCCTTGCGAAATCGAACGGCGATAGGTAAAGTGCTCCAACGGGGTTCTTGGAGGAAGCATGAAGATCCACCTGATGTCGCTCGGCGACTACATCGAAGACCCGATCACGGGGAGCTTGCCGACGCCCGCTGAGCGCCACCGGATGCTCGTGGAAGCGGCAGTGGTCGCCGAGGAGGCCGGCTGGAGCGGCGTCAACATCGGCGAGCACCACGGGATCGACTACATCTACTCGGCGCCTCCGGTGGTCCTCGCGGCCATCGGTGAGCGGACCACGACACTTCGCCTCGGCACGGCCGTCACCCTGATGGCCAACCTCGATGCGCTCCGCGCCGCGGAGGACTACGCCACGCTCGACGTCCTCTCCAACGGCCGGGTCGACGTCGTGGCCGGTCGCGGCAACTTCTTCGCCAGCACGTACACGCTCTTCGGCCAGGACGTCGAGGAGTCGCGAGAGCGCTTCGACGAGGGCGTCGGGTTGTTCGACCTGCTGTGGACGTCGGGTCCGTTGAAGTGGCGCGGCAAGTTCCGGGCACCCATCAACGGCGAGGCACTGCAGCCGCAGCCGCTCCAGCGCAACACCCCGATGTGGATCGGCGGTGGCAGCTCACCGGAGACCGCGGAGTTGGCTGCTCGCCTCGGCTTCAAGCTGATGCTGCCGAGCGCCTTCGGCAACCCCGCCGTCTTCGCACCGATCGCCGACACGTATCGCGAGCACTTCCGGCAGGCCGGTCACACGGCTGAACCGGAGGTCGGAGGGTGCTGGCACGTCAACGTGGGAAAGACGAGCCAGGAGGCGAAGGCCCGCTGGGAGCCTCGCTATCGCCGGTACCACGAGTGGATGCGCGTGCTGCTGACCGAGGTCAACCCGTCCCTGCCGAAGCACATGAAGCCGTTCGACTACGAGTGGCTCCTCGAGCAGGGCCCAGCGATCGCCGGGAGCCCGGAAGAGGTCGTGGACCGGCTCAACCGCCTGTCGGAGATGCTCGGCGCCACCACGCACCTGCTGTACCTCGAGATGGGGGGTATGCCGCAGGAGGAGCTCTTGGAGATGGTCGAGCTCATCGGGAGCGAAGTCATCCCCAAGCTCGCATGAACACCACCTTGCCGGGCAGCGCAGAGGCCGACCTCGCTCCCTTGCTGGAGCCGTTGCAGCTGAAGAACGTCCGGTTGCGCAACCGGATCGTCCGCTCGGCGCACGGGTCCGGTCTGAGCCTGGGCATGGTCACCGACGACATGGTCGCGTACCACGTGATGCGGGCCCGCAACGGCGTGGCCCTGTCGTTCGCCGAGTCGGCCCAGGTCCATTGGAGCTCGCCCGGATTCCTCGACAACACGTCCGACGCCGTGATCGAGGGCCTGGCACGCATGGCCGACGCCGTGCACGCCGAGGGCATGGCGATGTTCCACCAACTGATGCACGGTGGACCCACGATCGTGCCGCACGACGGGTCGGCGCCGTGGGCGGCGTCGGCGATCCCGGACCAGCGGTTGAGCATCGTCGCTCGGCCGATGACGAAGACGATGATCGACGAGGTCGTCGCCGGCTTCGCAGACGCCGCCGAGCGGGCCCAGCGCGCCGGCCTCGACGGCGTCGAGGTCCACGGCGGGCACGGCTACCTGTTCAGCGCGTTCCTCTCACCGGCGACCAACGTCCGCACCGACGACTACGGCGGGTCATTGGGGAACCGGGCGCGCATCCTGTTCGAGGTGCTGGCGGCTATCCGAGCAGCCGTGGGCGACGAGTTCGTCATCGGCGTTCGCCTGTCGCCGGACGGCGCGGCGGGCCACACGACGGCAGAGGACATCATCGACGTCGTCGACATGCTCGAAGACCGCGCCCTCATCGACTACCTGAACGTCTCGTGGGGCAGCCACTACCGCCAGGACAAGCTGATGGGGACGACCCGTCTGCCGGAGGGGTACATGCTGCCGGTCGTCGGCCAGATCACGCGGGCGACCTCGCTGCCGACGCTCGTCACGGGACGCATCCTCACGCTGGACCACGCTGCGGAGATCGTGCGCAGCGGGCAGGCCGATCTGGTCTCGATGGTCCGGGCGCTGCTGGCCGACCCGGAGCTGATCACGAAGACGCTGTCCGGGCGCACCGATGAGGTCCGGCCGTGCATCTCGTGTAACCAGGCGTGTGCAGGTGGCCTCAACACCAAGGGGCGCATCGGCTGTGTCGTGAACGTCGGCGGCGCCAAGGAGCTGCGTCTCGGCGACCACATGATCGAGCCCACGTCCGATCCCAGGCGGGTGCTCGTGGTCGGCGGTGGACCGGCAGGCATGGAGGCCGCCCGGGTCGCCGCGTTGACCGGCCACGAGGTGACGCTCGTCGAGGCGGCCGACCGTCTCGGCGGTCAGCTCCGCCTGGTGGAGCGGTCGCCGTCGCGCGCCGACGTGGCTTCCCTCATCCCGTACTTCGAACGAGCACTCTCCTTGGCCGGCGTTGACGTGCAGCTCGGTCGCACGATCACCGCCCGGGACGTCGACGCGTACGAGCCGGACGCCATCGTCATCGCCACCGGTTCGACACCGCGCCGAGACGGCTTCCAGGCCTGGGTTCCCGGGCAGCCGTTGCCCGGGATCGACCAGGTCGAGCTGCTGACTGGCTGGGACGTGCTCGAAGGTGCCGAGCTCACCGGTCCCGTCCTGCTCGTCGACGAGCTCGGTCACTACGAGTCGTTCGACGTTTCGGAGGCGCTCGTCAAGCGGGGTCTCGAGGTGCACCACGTGACCCGCTTCCATTCGCTCGGTGCCGCCATCCCGCTCAACTACGAGTTCGCCGCCGCACCGCACACCGAAGAGCTCATGAAGGGCGACTTCCATCTGCACACTCGGTCGTTGGTCGTCCGCGTCGCTCCCGGCATCGCGACGATCTGCCATCTCGACGCGCGAGATCGCGAACAGCAGTTGGCCGTGGAGCACTTCGTGTTCATGTCCGGCCACGTGCCCGACGACTCGCTCCCGCTGGCACTGGAAGGCCGCCCGAATGTGATCACCATCGGCGACGCGCTCGGCCCGCGGCTCATGGAGGCGGCCTTCGCGGACGGCTTCAACGCGGCGCGGCAACTGGAGAAGGACTGGCAACGGCCGACCTGGGTCCGGTTCTCGACGGGGAGCGCAGTGTGAGCGGACGACTCAGCCGGCTCTGCCTCTCGCCAGGTATGACCAGGAGGACGGTGCATGGCCGCCAGCCCGGGTGACCTCTGCGGGCGCCTCGGGATCCGCTACCCGATCATCCAGGACGGCATGGGTCCCGCCCCGACGACGGCACTCGCGATCGCGGTGTCCTCCGCCGGGGGACTCGGCACCGTCAGCACGCCCGGGATCATGACGCGTGGGCCGGAGGTCCGTGTCCTCCTTCGCGAGCGGATCGAGGAGGTGGCGTCTCAGGCCGACGGCGTGTTCGCGGTCAACGTGCCTGTCGGCACGACCGCCGACGGATCGAGCCTCGAGGCCACGGACGCCTGCATCATGGAGGCCGTTGCCATCAAGCGCGAGGGTGGCGCGCCCGCCGAGAAGCTGGTGGCGGTCACCACGTCGGCGGGCTTCGCCGGCGACTACACCAGGCGGATCAAGGACGCCGGCCTCGTGCACATCCACAAGGTGGGCTCGGTGAAGCACGCCATGAAAGCGGCCCGCAACGGGACCGACGTGATCATCGCCTCCGGGTACGAGGCGGGCGGCCACACCCACCTGAACCCGGTGCACACCATGGTCCTGGCCCCGCAGGTCATTGCCGCGCTGGACATCCCGGTCGTGGTCGCCGGCGGCGTCGTCGACGGACGTGGCCTGGCCGGCGTGCTCGCCATGGGCGGCTCGGGTGTGTCGATGGGGACCCGCTTCGCACCGAGCACGAGATCAGCATGTGGAAGGAGGAGCGCACCATCGCCGCCCAGATCCATGGTGACCTCACCGGCTTCATCCCCGCCGGCCAGGGTGCTGCCGCGATTCACGAGCTGCTCACGGTCTCCGAGCTGATCGAGGGCATGGCCACCGAGGCCCAGGCCCTGCTGCGGGCCGCCAGCGAAGCGGCGAGCGCGATCGGCTCGACCGTCTCGACGGCTCGCTCCTGAACCCGGGCCCCGCGACGGCGTCGGAACCTGCGGGCCGCCATCGCCGACGGCCGCCAGGCCGCGATGGCGATCTGCTGATCGACGCAAGGAGGAGATCGATGGAGGCACTGGTCATCGGAGGCACCGGTCCGACCGGGCCGCACATCCTGACAGGACTGCTCGAGCGCGGCTTCGAGGTGACGCTGCTGCATCGCGGCGTGCACGAGCCGCCGGGCCTGCCCGACGTGCCACATCTCCATGCCGACCCCCACTACCCCGAGACCCTCGAGGAGGCCACGAAGGAGCGGTCGTTCGACGTCGTCTCCGCGATGTACGGCCGCGTGCGCGCCATCGCCGACGTGTTCGACGGGCGGTGTGGCCAGCTCGTCGCGATCGGTGGGGTGCCCGTCTACCGAGGATGCGTCGACCCTCAGGACGCACGGCCCTACGGGATGCGCTTGCTCGCTCGGGAGGACAGTCCACTCGCCGACTGCGCCCAGCCCGTGCCGAAGTTCTCCGAGCTGATCCTGACGGCAGAGCGCGCCGCCCTCGACCCGGCACGCGAGTACCGGAGTGCGGCGGTCCGGTACACCGGGATCTACGGACCGCGCAACGTGCTGCCCTGGGAGTGGACGATCGTCAAGCGGGTCCTGGACGGTCGGCGCCAATTGATCATCCCGGACGAAGGGCTCGGCATCATCTCGCGCTGCGCGGCTCGCAACGCCGCCGAGGTCGTCCTGCGCATCGTCGACCAACCGGAGGTCGCCGACGGGCAGGCATACAACGTCGCCGACGACGACCAGTTCACGTACCGGCAGTGGGCCGAGCGGGTCATCGATCTGCTCGGCGCTGACATCGAGCTGATCAGCATCCCCTCCGAGCTGGCGCCGTCGGCGTTCGCCGAACTGCCTCCTCCGGGGGCCCGGCCGCACCTGCTGGTCGACAACAACAAGGCCAAGCGCGAGCTGGGCTACGAGCAGGTCGTCACCGCCGAGGAGGCGCTGGCGGAAGCGGTGCGGTGGCTCGTCGACAATCCGGTCACGGCCGAGCAGTACCCGATGTACGCCGGCAAATTCGACTACGACTTGGAGGACCGGCTGATCGCCGCGTACCGGGGAGCCTGCGACTGGGTGCGTGAGCAGGTCAGCGACGAAGCGCCCGAGCTCTCCCACCCGATGCCACACCCAGTGGCGCCGACCCTGACGGTCGACGAGCGCGGACGCTGAGCGCTCAGCTCGACTCGAGGTAGGCGGCGAGGTCGGCGCAGAACGCTCGGTAGCGGTCGAGGAACTGGTCTCGGCACGGCTGCTCGGCGGCGGCGTCGAAGTCGTACTCGCCGAACACTCCATGAACGTCGTGTCGTGCTCGACGATCGGGCGGCACGGTGCGCCTGCGGCGCCGGCCGTCGCGGCCCGGGGAGCGCGCCTTGGACGTGGCGTAGGCGATCCGACCGACGGGTGCCGACAGCGCGGTGATCGACGAGGTGATGACGATCGACCCACTGCCCAGCTCGAGCATCTAGGGGATCGTGTGCTTGCAGCCGAGCATGGCGCCGCGGACGTTGACGCCCATGACCCGATCCCACAGATCCACGTCGAGGCCGACGATGTCGAGGTCCTGCGCCATCACGTCGGCTGAGATCAGCGCAGCGTTGCTGTGCAGCAGGCTCGGCGGGCCGAGCTCGGCGGTGATGCGGGCGGCGGCGGAGACCCAGTCGGCCTCGCTCGACACGTCGACGTGCACGGCGAGGGCCCGCCCGCCAGCGCCGCCGATCTCCTCGGCAACGGCGGTTGCGCCATCGTCGTCCATGTCGGCGACCGCCACGGACGCGCCACGCTCCGCGAGCAGTCGCGCCGTGGCCGCACCCACGCCCGAAGCGGCACCGGTGACGATGGCGACCCGGTCGTCGAAGCGATTCACCGCCCCCGCGTTGACAATCTAACAGCGTTAGCTAACATACACCGAACGACGTGTGGCGTGAAGGGGGCCTGTCATGACGGACATGAACGCCGAAGAGACCGTCGTCTTCGACCACTCCGACCCGGCGATGATCCCCGTCCTCCACGAGACCCATCGCGACCTCCACGACCGCCGCCCGGTGCCCCACGGTGAGAAGTTCGGCGGGTTCTGGGCGCTGACTCGCTACGACGACGTGCAGAAGGCGGCGCGGGACGCCAAGACGTTCACGACGACGCAGGGCATCACCATTCGCAGTCTCCACGGACGTATCCCGATGTCCCGAACCGTCGTCACGGAGACGGAGCCCGGCGGCCAGCAGATGGAGCCCGGCGACAAGGTGTTGCTGGCGTACATCTCGGCGAACCGGGACGAGCGACACTTCGATCGACCGGACGAGTTCGTCGTGCCGCTGCCGGCGCGCACCGTGCGCGGCTTGCGGAGCCTGCCCGTGCGCTTCACGCCTCGGAGGCAACGTGAGCTCCGCGGACAGTGGACTGCGGCCGCTCACGGTCGACGACCTGCTGATCATCGCCGAGTGCCAGCGCCTGATGACCGAGTACGGGCTGCGGCTCGACACCGGACGGGGTGCGTCGGTCGCCGAGCTCTTCACCGAGGACGGCGTGTACGTCACGCCTCGTGCGGAATCACGCGGGCGTGAGCAGCTGCGCGCGTTCTTCACGCTGCGCGACGAGATGGAGGACCGTGTCTCGCACCACGTGATGACGAACCCGATGATCACGATCCACGGGCCGGACCTGGCGACGAGCCACTCCGTCGCCATCGAGTACCGATCCGACGACGGGTCGGAGGGAGCGCTCCGCTCGGACACTCGTCCGGGTGTCGTCGGGGACTACGAGGACACGTTCGTGCGTACTGCGGAGGGCTGGCGGATCAAGGAGCGGCAGGTTCTCATCGACTTCCAGCGCACGGGCGAGCAGTTCCTCGCCAAGCGTTGAGGACCGAGGTTCGATGATCCCGAATGGGGCGCTTCGCGGAGTGAAGGTGCTCGACATGAGCGCGCTCGGACCGGGCCCGTTCTGCGGGATGATCCTCGCCGACCACGGCGCCGACGTGATCGAGGTGCTGCGGCCGGCGTCGGGGGCAGGGGACCCGGACCCGTCCGGTTCGTTCTCGCGAGGCAAGCGTTCGATCGTCGTCGACCTTCGCGCCGAGGGAGGAGCCGCCGTCATCGCTCGCCTGGCCGAGCACGTCGACGTGCTGCTCGAGAGCAACCGGCCGGGAACACTCGAGCGGCGCGGGCTCGGGCCCGACGTGCTGCTGGCGCGCAACCCGCGGCTGATCTACACGCGGCTGACCGGCTGGGGTCAGTCCGGTCCATCCGCCAACGCTGTTGGCCACGACATCAACTACATCGCTGGCGCGGGCGTCCTCGGCACGATCGGCACGAGCCCAGCCACCGCTCCAGTGGTCCCGATGAATCTCCTCGGCGATTTCGCCAGCGGCTCGATGATGGCCGCACTGGGCACGGTGCTCGCCCTCTTCGAGCGGGAGCACACCGGTGTCGGGCAGATCGTCGATGCGGCGATGGTCGACGGCGCGGCGCTCCTCGGAATGGCCCAGATGCAGGAGCTGAACGACGGGACGTGGTTCGGCCGCGGACGCAGCCCGATCGGAGGCGCAGCTCCGTTCTACGGGACGTACGAGTGCTCGGACGGACGGTGGTTCGCGGTCGGCGCGATCGAGCGACGCTTCTACGCGGACTTCCTGAAGGCCCTCGGGCTCGAGGACGAGCCCCTCGACGCCGAGTTCGATCGCACCCGCTGGCCGGCGCTCAGGGAGCGCATCGCCGCCATCTTCCGCACACGCAGCCGTGACGAGTGGACCAGCGTCTTCGCCGGCACCGATGGCTGTGGGACACCGGTGCTCGACCTCGCCGAGCTGCCCGACGACCCGCATCTCCGGGCCCGCGGCACCGTGGTGCTCCGCGACGGCCGGCTGGTGCCGGCTCCCGCACCGCGGCTGAGCCGCACCGAGCTGACGATCCGCCCGTCGCCGGAGCGTGGGAGTCACACGGCCGAGGTCCTCGCCGAGGCAGGGTTCGATCCCGTGGAGATCGACGCGCCGGTTGCCGGCGGGGTCGTGCAGACGACCTCCGTCGTCGGCTGATGCCGGATCGGGCCCGCGGGCTGATGCACATCTGGGCGCGGAGGTTCTCAAACGACCTTCTGGGCGCGGAGCTTCTCGAATACGAGAACGTCCGCGCCCAGATTGGCGTGTTGTCGGCGGCCCTCGGCAGAACGACCTGCTCCGACGCTCCTAGTAGCGGTACGTACTCGGTGGGTGGGTCGCCTCGATGCGGGCGGCCCTGCGCACGTCGTCGAGGGCGCGGCGGTACGCGGCGATGAGCCGGTCCTCGGCGGCGTAGTCGAAGCGGTCGTGCGGCAGGTCGCCCAGCGGGGGGTTGGCGACGAGCCAGGCCACGCTCTCCGCCATCGCCTCGCGGGCGGTTACGACGTCGCGGAGTCCGAGCTCGCGGCGCGCCTTGCTCGTGTCGAGCAGGAGGTGCGGTCGGATCCCAGGCATCGGCATCAGCGCCGAGTGCGCCGCTCCTGCGAGCTCGATCGGCAGGCTCACGACCTCCAACTCGGCGTCGAGCGTCCCGGCGACCAGGTCCACCCACTGGCGGAATGTGAACTGCTCGGCGTCGGCGCCGTTGTAGGCCTGCCCGTCCGCCACGCCGGGACGGTCGACGATCGTCAGGACGAGCTCAGCCGCATTGCGCGCCGCGCACCGGGACGTGATGCCGAGGCCGCCGTCGGGCAGGATCATCGTCCTTCGGCCGTCACGCACCCGGCGGATGACGCTCCACTCCCACGGAACGATGTTCCGCGGTCCGTAGACGATGGCGTACCGCACCACCGACGCCCGATAGGCACCCCGGGCGCGATGCTCGAAGACCGTGCGCTCGGCGTCGACGACCAGCTGGGCGAACGGCGGGGGAGCCGCTCCCTCGTCGGCGAGCGGGGCGTCTTCGGTGACGTTCACCGGAACGCCGAACGGGCGGGTCGCATCCGGCTCCAACGCACCGCGATACACCGGAACGCCGCCGATTGCGATGAGCTGATCGCATCGTCTGGCGAAGACCTCGGCGATCGTCCTGACTCGGCCGTACTGGGCAACGACGACGTCGAACCGGCGCGTGCCGATGGCGTCGAGCAGTGGCTCGGCGAAGTGCGGGTCGGCGTGGAGGTGCTCGACGTCGGACAGCTCGGGGACCTCGTGCACCCCGCGATGGAGGACGGTGACCTCGAACCCGCGATCACCGAGCCCGGCGACGACGTGTGGTCCAGTCGGGCCGGTACCCCCGATGACGAGCGCCCGGGCGCTCACCCTCGAGTCGCCACCAACTTGCGGAAGTCCCAGGAGACGATCTTGTCGGGCGCGATTGCCAGCCAGGCATGACGGCCGTCATGAGCGGAGAGGCCCTCGTTGTACTTGGCAGCCATCATCGCCTCGATCTGCTCGAGCTCGGCGTTGGGCTGGCCCGTGCGAGGGGCCTCGCCGACGCGAGTGGCGACGCCGCAGATCTCGACGCCGCACAGCTCACCGTAGGAACCGCCCGAGTCGACGATGACGCTCACGCGGGCATCGCGCTCGATGTCCGACCAGCGCTGGCTGCGCACCAGCGACGAGACCCAGACCCTGCCTGCGTTCCACACGAAGTAGAGCGGGGACTGGTGCGGCGCGCCGTCCGGCCCGGTCGTCGCCATGCGGCACGTGCGCTCCGTGGCCAGGTAGGTGTCGAGCTCCTCCGAGCTCATCACCAACGCGCGGCGCCGACGCTGCGGCTGGAGGGATTGCTCGCTCACCCGGGCGACATTACCAAACAGTGATAGGCAACGGCGCGCCGGAGTAGCTACGATGTGGATCGACGCCGCCGCCGACCGAGGAGGCCGATCATGACCAGTCCCGTCAAGCTGGCCCACGTGGTGCTGCAGACCACCGACGTCGCGCGCCTTCGCGACTGGTGGGCGACGGTGCTCGATGCGGAGGTCATCTGGCAGAACGACGGGCTGTGCTTCCTCTCCTACGACGACGAGCACCACCGCATCGCGATCGCTGCGCCGCCGGGAGTGACCGGTCCCGTCGACAAGTCCGTCGCTGGCCTCCACCACGTCGCGTTCACGTACGACGGCCTCGACGACCTCGTCGGCGTCTACGAGCGGTTGAAGGCAGCCGGTATCGATCCCACGTTGTGCATCAACCACGGGCCGACGTTGTCGTTCTACTTCGAGGACCCCGACGGCAATTCGGCGGAGCTGCAGGTCGACTGCTTCGCTGACCCGGACGACGCGACTGGGTTCATGAACGGGCCGTACTTCGCGAAGAACCCGATCGGCTTCAAGGTGGACCCCGACGACCTGGCGCGTCGCCTCCACGACGGTGAGCCGGTCGAGTCGTTGCTCGTGCGCCGCGACGTCGCTCGCGATCGAGCAGACGCGGCGTCCGCGCTCAATTCATGAGCGGCCCACTCCACGGCCTGCGCGCAGCCCGGTCGAGACGCGTGCGACCCGGGGGCGTGCTCGTCGTCGACGGCGGGGCCACTGCCCGATACCCGAACCCCGACCGGACGAAGGGACCGCTGATGGCTGACTACGCGACCGACCTCGTCGCCTACCACGCTCGCGTTCGACCTGACTCGATCGCCATCGAGACGCTGGAGACGGGCGAGGCGGTCTCCTGGGCCGTGTTCGAGGACCACGTCGCCCGACTCGCCAGCGTGCTGACGACCGAGTTCGGCGTGCGTCAGGGCGATCGCGTGGCGGTGCTGGCCGAGAACGACGCCATGGTCCTCTACGTGCAGTTCGCATGCTTCCGCATCGGGGCGATGTTCGTGCCGTACAGCTGGCGGCTCGCCGCACCGGAGCTCGAGTTCTGCTGCAAGGACATCGAGCCCGCCCTGCTGCTGCACGACCGCCAGTACGCCGACCTGGCGCACTCGCTGGCTGCCGCCACGGGCGTGCCGCGCGTCGGCGGCTGGGGCGGTGGTACCGACGGGTCGTCACGGGACTGTGGGAGCTGCTCGCCGGCGACGAGCCGCTGCGGGCGCGCCGACTCAACCTGCTCGACGACACCGCCCAGCTCCTGTACACGTCCGGCACGACCGGCATGCCGAAGGCGGCGATCTGCACGTACGCCTCGCTCGTCACGCACGCCGCCAACGTGACGTTGCCGATGACGATCACGAGCGAGAGCCGGCACCTCGCCATGCTGCCGTTCTTCCACGCTGCAGGTCTCAACGCCATCATCAATCCGGTGCTCACGAACGGTGGGTGCGTCGTCGTGGCCCGACGGTTCGACCCGGAACAGGCCGTCCACACGATCAGCGACGGGGCCAACCGGATGACCCACTTCTCGGGAGCTCCGGCGATGTACCAGGTGATGGCGCAGCAGGACGACCCCGGCGACTATTCGACGATGGTGCTCGGTCAGGTCGGCGGTGGCTACCTGGCGCCCGACCTGATGAACGGCTTCGCCGAGCGCGGGCTGATCTGCTGCTCCGGATACGGCGCGACGGAGATGGGTCCGTCGGCCACCAACGTGCCGCCGGCAGATGCGCTGCGCAAGCCGACGTCACTCGACATCCCGGTCCAGCACACCCACCTGCGCGTCGTGAAGGAGAACGGCGACGACGCCGCGGTGGGCGAGATCGGTGAGGTGTGGGTGAGCGGCCCGGCCATCACGAGGGGCTACTGGCGCCGCGACGTCGACGTCGACGGTGCGTTCCAGGAGGGGTGGTTCCGGTCCGGGGACGCTGTGCGAGCCGACGAGGACGGCTTCCTCTACATGATCGGCCGGTTCAAGGACATGTACAAGTCCGGCGGCGAGAACGTGTTCATGGCCGAGGTCGAGGCGGTGCTCATCGAGCACCCAGCGATCGCCGAGGTGGCCATCATCGGCGTGCGCGAAGCCCGTTGGGGTGAAGTCGGTCGGGCCGTCGTCGTCGCGACTGCAGGGTCGGAGATCGACCTCGAATCGATCAGCCAGTTCTGCGCGCCACGGCTGGCCAAGTTCAAGATCCCGGCCAGCGTGGTCGTCCTCGACGAGCCGCTGCCGCGCAACGTCACGGGCAAGGTCATCAAGGCGGAGCTGTGCACTCGCTTCGGTGAGGCGAGCGAGTGATCAGCGGGGACCAGGAGCGCCTCGACCCGGCAGTGCAGGCGCTGGTCGACAAGCAGGCGATCCAGGAGGTCATCTACCGGTACTGCCGTGGGGCCGACCGTCTCGATGCCGAGCTGATGCGGTCTGCCTACCACGAGGACGGGTTCGACGATCACGGGCACATCAAGGCGTCGCGTGACGAGTACGTGGACACGGTCATGAACGTCCTACGGGAGCATTACGTGTCCACGTCGCACACGATTGGCAACGTCCTCATCGAGCTCGACGGAGACGCCGCCCGCAGCGAGGCGTATTACATCGCCGTCCACACCCACGAGCCGGACGGTGTCCTGACGCAGGACACCGTCTATGGGCGGTACATCGACCGGTTCGAGCGTCGCGGCGGGCGGTGGGCGATCAGCCATCGCGCCGTCGTCATCGACAGCTACAACAGCGACACCGTGCGTCCGTGGCGGCTCTACAGCGATCTCTCGAAGATGCTGCGAGGCCGTCGCGACCGCGACGACCTCGCCTACTCGTGACCGCCGGCGCTTGCGTCACCATTTCCGCGGTCGACCGCGAGAAGGGTGACGCAAACCCCATCCCCGAACGTTTCGGTCAGGGGGCGAGCGGATCGAAGAAGTCGCCGGACTGGACGACCTGGCCGTCCTGGATCTGGCCCAGGATGGCGACGAAGTTGACGGCGCGGCGGGAACTCCTCTGGCGCCTCACCGGATCCGTAGGGCGGCACCGAGCCGAGCTCGATCGGCGCAGGCAGGTCGTCCAGGTACGCCATGATGCTCGGTCCGTCGACGGTGTCCAGCTCTCCGGCGACGTCGGCGAGGAAGTTCACCGCCGTCCACGCGTTGAGGCCGAGCTCGTCGATGCGGACGTCGGCCTGCTCCGCTTGGATCTCCTCGAGGAACTGGGCGACGGTCTCGTTGTCGGTGTTCGTCGTCGGGACCATGCGGTAGCCGAGGATCACTCCTTCGGCGTCGGCACCAAGGGCCTCGAGCGACGCAGGTGGGAGCAGGCTGGACGGCGATCCGATGAGCCCCTGGTAGCCCGCCTGACGCAGCGCCTGCACGACCTTCGGGGCGGGTTCCGGTGGCGTCGTGATCGCCACGGCGTCCGGGTTGGTGGCCAGCGCGGTGGCGACGATCCCGGAGAAGTCGACCGTGTCGAGCGGGGCCGGGAACACCTGCGCCGTACCGCCGGCGGCAGCGATGCCCTGGGACACTGCATCGCTGCCGGCCTGGGACGCCGCGTTGTCGGTGGTGATGACGGCCACGTTCGGTCCACTCTGGTCGACGAGCGCCCGACCAACGCCGATCAGCATCGCCGGCGACCCGCCGATGATCGGGTACGAGATGGGATCCTGCAGCTCGATCGCGCCGGCAGTGCCGCTGCCGCCGACCCACGGGATCTGCTCCTCGGCGAGCACCGGGAAGATCGCCTGCGCCTGCGGTGTCGTGCCGCCGAGCACGGCGACGGCGCCGATCTCAGCTGCGCGCCGGGCGCATGCCGACGCCTCGTTGGGATCGAAGCGGTCGTTGCAGAACTCGGCCTCGAGCGGCCGGCCGTTGACGCCGCCCGCCTCGTTGATGGCCTTGACGCGAGCCTCGATGGCGGTCTGCACCTGCGGAACGGAGAAGTTCGGGCTCTCGAACGTGGCGATCGTCATGAACTTGATCGGCTCACCGGTTGCTGGTCCGGCGGGTGCGGTCTCGTCACCGCCGGCCTCGGTCGTCTCGGCTGCGGTGTCCTCCGGTGCGGTCGTGGCTTCGTCGGCGGGTTCGGTCGACTCGGCTGCTGGCTCCGTCGCGGCCGGCGCCGTGGTCTCTGCCTCGGTTCCTGCTTCCGTGGAGCCGGACGCATCATCGTCGTCGCCGCCGCACGACGCGGCGACGAGACCAAGCACAGCAAGCAGGGCGACGGCAGCCCGGCGAGTCCCCTTCGTCATGATTCCCCCGTTCGGTTGAAGGACTGCGGTTGGACGCTGTCCGGCGCCCACCTAGCAGAACCTAACACCATCAGGTTTGACAGACAAGCGCTGCTTGCATATCTAACCATATATCGTTGGGTTTGTGGAGAGGGGCTGAGCGGCCGGTCCCGTGGGCGGCGTGGACGACGCGGTTCTTGAACTCGACGGTGCCGAGCGTGTACGGCTCGAACACCCGGCGGAGGGATCGCGGCACGGTCAGTCCTCGCCGCCAACGTCGCGGCGAGGTGGGTTGCCGGCACCGGTCGTGAGGCCGCCGTCGACGACGAACTCGGCGCCGGTGCAGTAGGCGGCCCGGTCGGAGGCGAGGAAGCAGATCATCTCGGCGATGTCGTCGGGCTGGCCCTGCCGGGGCACGGGCAACGATCGGAAGAACTCCTGGCGGCCCGGCGCTTCGGCACCCTGCGGCCTGGTCATCGGCGTGTCGACGGCGCCGGGAAGCACCGCGTTGACCCGGATCCCGTACGCGCCGAGCTCGACGGCTGCAGTGCGCGTCATGCCCCGCAGCGCCCACTTCGTCGCGGTGTAGGCGAACAAACCGGCGTTGCCGCGCAGGCCGGCGGCCGACACGGTGTTCACGATGGCGCCGCCACCAACCTCGCGCATCTGTCCGACGACGGACTTCATGCCGAGGAAGCAGCCGACCTGGTTCACCGAGATCAACCGCTCGAACGTCTCCAGGGTCGTGTCGATCAGCGAGCCGAGCGCGAACACGCCGGCGTTGTTGACGAGGACGTCGACGCGTCCGTGGCGTTCGACGGTGTGCGCGACCCCCGCCGTCCAGGCCTCGGGAACGGTCACGTCGAGCGTCACCGCAGACGTGTCGCGCCCGAGCTCGGCGGCGAGGCCCGCCGCGGCATCCGACTGCACATCGGCGACGACGACGGCAGCACCCCGTGCCGCCAGCAGACGGGCCGTGGCAGCGCCGATGCCGGACGCGCCGCCCGTCACGATCGCCACCCGTCCGTCGAAGCGGTCGCTGGAGGACGGCTCCGGTGCCATGTCAGCTGCCGTGCTGCGCACGCAGCGCCTTTTTGTCGACCTTGCCGAGCGCGTTGCGGGGCAGCGTGGCGACTGACGTCAGCGACCTGGGCATCTTGTACCGGGCAACGCGTCCCTCGAGCTTGGCGCTGACCTCGTCCAGCGTGACCTCGGTGCCGTCGTGGGGAACGACGATGGCACGTCCAACCTCGCCCCAACGCGCGTCGGCGACGCCGATGACCGCCACCTCGGCCACGCTCGGCAGCTCCATGAGGATGCGCTCGATCTCGGCCGGGAAGATGCTCTCACCACCGGACTTGAACATGTCCTTGAGGCGATCGGCGATGTAGAGGTATCCATCGTCGTCCTGGGTCGCCCCGTCACCGGTGCGGAACCATCGCCCGTCGAAGGACTCCTCGGGACGACCTCGTCGCCAGTAGCCGGGCGTGACGCTCGGCCCGTCCAGCCAGATCTCTCCTGCTCGCCCCGGGGCCACGTCATCGCCCGCGTCGTTGACCAGACGCACCTTCGTGTGCATGACGGGCAGACCGCACGAGCCGAGCTTCCTCGCGACGTCACTGGCTGGGAGCGCAGTCGCCGAGGGGCCCATCTCGGTGCCGCCGTAGTGCTGCTGGATGCCGAGCCCACGTTCGTGCCACCCGCGAAGAGCTCGAGCGGCATGATCGAGCCGGCCACGTGGGCGTGATGCATGCGAGAGAGGTCAGCGTCGTCGAACGCCGAGAGCTCCGACATGGCCTGCCACATGATGGGTGGGGCGTTGAAATGGGTCACGCCGTGCGTCGGGTCGGCAAGCCAGGTCAGGCACTGCTCGGGGTCGAAGCGCCGAGCAACTGCAACGCAACCTCCCGATCGGTGGACCGGTGCGGCCAGCGTCGTCAGTCCGCCGGCGTGGAACAGCGGCAGCGGGTTCAGGTACTTGGAGCCATAGCCAGTGAGGGCGCTCACCGGAACGGCGTTGGCCCATTGCCAGAAGAGCGTCCCGTTGGTCACGAGTGCGCCCTTCGGGCGTCCGGTCGTGCCCGAGGTGTAGAGGATGTGCGTCGGGTCGTCGAACGTGCGGTCCGCCGCGGCCGTCATGGGCCTCGCGCCGGCCGCCCCGGCGTCGAAGTCGGGCACGCCCCGTGGGCCCTGCCACGCCGTCGAGGCGGCGCCGGTGAGCCTGGCGAGTTGCTGGCCGGGGTCCGTCCAGGCGCCGTCGTGGACGACGAGTCGGGGGTCGGCGTCGGTGCACAGCGCCTCCAGCTCGGACGGGGCTAGCCGCCAGTTGAGCGGGACGTGGATCGCGCCCAGCCGCATGCAGGCGAACTGCAGAACGAACACCCGCGGGTCGTTCTCGGCCACGACGACGACGCGGTCACCGGCGGAGATCCCGAGGCTGACGAGGTAGCCGGCGACCCGTGCGACGTCCTGTTCGAGCGCAGCCCAGGTGAGGGTGGCACCGGTGTCGACGCTCTCCAAGGCGAGCGACTGCGGACTCCGCGTCGCGTGGTACGCCACCCAGTCGGGTGCGGGCTGGCTCATGGTCCCCCTTTCGGCCAGTCGTCCGTTCTGTCCGTACGAATCGATCATTGTGAGGCGATCCTGACGGACAGAATGAGCCAAACGTTGTTGGATAATATGCGTTGTCGGGCAGGTCTGCAAAGGGGTAGTGATGAGGTTCACGGACAAGGTCGCCGTCGTCACCGGAGCGGCGTCCGGCATCGGCGCCGGAGTCGCCCGGCTGCTCGCCGCCGAGGGCGCCGCCGTCGCGGTGGTCGACATCGACGAGTCCGGCTCGGCATCGGTCGTCGGCGACATCACGCGAGCCGGTGGGAAGGCCGTGGCCGTGCCGCTCGACGTCGCCTCCGAGCAGCAGTGGGTCGAGGCGATCCGTCGGGTCCGGGACGAGCTCGGACCGCCGACGTTGCTGCACAGCAACGCTGCCTTGCTGAGCCCGGACGTGCTGCGAGCCGACGTCGACCTCCTCGAGATGGACGTCCAACTGTGGGACCGAGTGATGTCCGTGAACCTGCGCGGCGGGATGCTCGCCGCGAAGCACGTACTGCCCTCGCTGCTCGACGAGGGTGGCGGCTCGATCGTGTTCACGTCGTCGATCACCGCGATCACCGCTCCGCCCGACCGCGCTGCGTATGCGAGTACGAAGGGGGCGCTGATGGCGCTGGCCCGAGTGGTCGCCTCGTCCTACGGCGACCGGTACGTGCGATGCAACGCCGTCGCGCCGGGTGTCATCGAGACGCCGGCGATCAGCGTCGTCCCGGACGAGCTGAAGAACGCGATCGTGTCCACGAACATGATCCCCCGTCTCGGGCAGGTCGCCGACGTCGCTCACGCCGTCGCCTTCCTGCTGTCCGACGATGCGTCCTTCATCACCGGCCAGGTGTTGGTCGTCGACGGCGGCGCGACGACCCGCTTCACTCGCCCCAACGCGTGACGCCGAGCGGTGCCGACCGCTACGCGATTCCGCGTCCGGCGAGGTGGCCCTCACGGATGGCGGCTTGGAGGTCTCGTCCGGAGAGCGCGTCGCCGATGACGAGGACCTCGCGTACCGCGCGCTCGCACTGCAGCCGAGAGCAGGTCGCCACCACGACGATGGGTCACGAGCACGACGGTGTCGGCGCCGATCTCGACATCGTCAACACGACCGGCAGGTCTGACCCGGACCACGCCAGGCGCGATCGACCGTAGTTGTGCGCGGACCATCAACGCCTGCAGTCGGCCGTCGTGCTGACCGAACCGGTCGAGTGCGGCCCCGAGCCGGTGCGACACGTCGGCCACGGGAGCGAACATGGAGTGGCGGGTGGCGACCGTGACGTCGCAGCCGTGGACGAGGAGGTGCTCGGTGACGGCGACCGCCTCGTAGTGGCCGACGTCGTCGTAGACGAATGCCGATCGCCCAATCGTCGAAGGGTCTCGGTCGAGCAGCTCGGTCGAGACGAGCACGTGGGGGAAGTCCGTCCCGGACACGGGCTCTCCGGGCGTCGCCGTCATGATCCCCGATCGATCACTCGGCGCACCGGTGGCGACCACGACCACGTCGGGGTCCAGACCGGCGATCGTCTCCACGTCGGCGCGGATCGCGGTCCGCACGTCGACGCCGAGGCGGCACACCTCCCGCCCGAGCCAGTCGACGATGTCGGCGACGTCGCCGAGATATGGAGCACTTGCGGCGACGCGGGCGATCCCGCCGAGCTCGTCCCGTGCCTCGAGGAGGACGACGTCGTGACCTCGCAGGGCGGCCGTCCGCGCTGCCTCCAGCCCTGCGGGGCCGCCTCCGACCACCACGATGCGGCGGGGTCGTGCGGTTCGGCCGATCAGGTCTTCGCTGAGCGAGGCCTCGCGGCCGATTGCCGGGTTCACGACGCATCCGAGCCGGAGGTCGACGCCGGCGGTGCGCCCGAGGCAGCCCTGGTTGCACCCGATGCAGGGGCGCACCTCGTCGGCGCGCCCAGCACGCGTCTTGCGCACGATGTCCGGGTCGGCGATGTGGGCACGCACCATCGACACGAGGTCCGCCTGGCCGGACCGGAGCACCGCCTCGGCGTCGCCGAGGGAGCGGAAGCGACCAGCAACGATTCGTGGGACCTCCGGCACGGCGGCGGTGATCCGGCCCGACGATGGCAGTTGGTAGCCCGTCGGGCGATCCATCGCGCCGATGGTCCAGTGGGTCGCGTAGTACGTGCCGATGGAAGCATCGAGGAAGTCGATGAGCCGGAGGTCAGTCAGCCGCCGTGCGACGGCGGCGACCTCCTCCTCGCTGAGATCGCCGGGGACCTGACCGGCGCTGAGCCGCACGCCGACCGGTGGCCCGTCGCCGATTGCTGCACGGACGGCACGCAGCGCCTCGACGAGGAAGCGCATCCGATTCTCGAGCGGACCTCCGTAGTCGTCGTCGCGGTGGTTCGTGAGCGGCGACAGGAACTGGGAGAACAGGTAGCTGTGACCGCCGTGGAGCTCGATGCCGTGGAGCCCGCCCTCGATCGCCCGTGCTGCTCCCGTGGCGAAGGCCGACGTGATCTCGGCGATGTCGTCGACCGACAGCGCGACCGGTGGTGCCGCGTTGACAGGGCTCGGCGTGTCCGAGGCGCTCGCGCGGGCAGGCCGCCGACGCCGTAGTGGTGCCCACCGTGCCACAGCTGGACAAAGACCTTCATGCCGTGGGGTTCGACGGCGCGCACGAGCCGCCGGTACCACTCGACCGCATCGGGAGCAAAGGTCGTCGCACCGAGGATGCTCGACGGATGGACCGCGGTGGCCTCGAGGATCGAGAGCCCGACGCCACCCCTGGCCCGGGCGGCGTGGTACTCGACGAGGTCGTCGTTGAGTGCGCCCGTCGTCGACATCTTGGTGAAATGGGCCGTGCGCACGATGCGGTTGGGCACCTCGACATCGCCGAGCATGATCGGCTCGTAGACGAGCTGCAGGGTGGGAGCGGTGGCGTCAGAGGGCGCGAGCGACATCGTCGGCCTCACGCATGGCGACCTGCACGCCGCGCGGCGCCTCGGCGTCTCCGATCACCGAGTAGGGGATGGCGAGCTCCTCGAGGATCGTCACGAGTCCGAGCTCGGGTGTGGGCGCCGTGACCGCGACGACACTGTCCGCTTCCAGCTTGGCGACCACTGCTCCGTCCGGGTCGGCGACCGTCACCGATGACCCGTCGTACTCGACGACATCACTGTCGGTGAGCACCGTGACCCCTGCCCGTCGGAAGATCCCGGCGAGATCCTTGCGATGCGAGTAGCCGGCGTGGGGCGCGAACGAGTCGAACGGGGTCGCGAACGTGATCTGGCGGCCGGTGGCGACGAGCGCTTCGGCGACCAGGGGACCCTCGTTGACGCCGAGCCGGTCGAGCACGAGCACCCGCTGGCCGACGGCGCCGCCGAGTGCCTGGCCGGACGTCAACACCGTGATGCGATCAGCGCCCGTGAACGCGGAGGTCGCGTCACGGGTCGCGCCGGTGGCGACGATGACGTGGTCGGGTCGCTCGGACGCCAGCAGCTGACGATCGACCTCCGTGGCGAGGCGCAGTCGCACGCCGAGCAGCTCGAGCTCGCCGACGAGGTGATCGACGGCGTGGAACAGCTCGCGGGCGGCGGTCGCTCTCACGTGGCGCAACGCCCCGCCGACTTCCCGCTCTCGATCGAGGAGCACGACGTCGTGCCCACGCAAGGCGGCGAGCTCCGCCGCCTTCAGGCCGCCTGGTCCGGCACCGGCGACGAGCACGCGGCGGGGCGCATCCGTCGGCACGACGGGCCCTCGCGCTTCGCGACCGACGTCCGGGTTGTGGAAGCAGGCGATGTTGAAGCCGGCCAGCTTGCGGTCGTTGCACTCGTTGGCGCCAACGCAGCGCCGGACGCGATGACCGTCGCCGCGCTGCACCTTCACCGCGATGTCGGGATCAGCGATGTGTCCCCGGGTCATCGCGACGAGATCGCAGTCACCATTGGCGAGGGCCCGCTCGCCCTGTTCAGCCGTGAGGATGCGTCCGACCCCGACGACGGGGACGGCCGCTCCGATCGCCTCGCGCATGGCATGGGTCAGCTCGAGCTCGTGACCGGGTCGCGTCCGGTAGGAGGCGACGGCGATCGCCGCGTAGTCCGGTGCCTTGCTCCCGATGCTGGTGTTGAGGTAGTCGATCGACTTGGTCTCGACCATCGCTTTCCCGATCGCCCGTAGCTGCTCGCCCGACATGCCGCCGTGCTCGGCCGGCCGCTCGTCGTACTCGGCCATCCGGAAGCCCAGGATCTTCTCCGGCCCGATGATCTCCCGAACACGTGCGATGACCGCCCGGCTGAACGCCAGCGGCTCGCCCCACTCGTCGTCCCGGTCGTTGCCCCATGGGCTGTATGACTGGTGGATGAGGTAGCCGTGAGCGCCGTGCAGCTCGACGCCGTCGAGGCCGGCTTCGGTCGCGACGCGAGCGGCGCGCCCGAAGGCGTCGACCATCTGCTCGACCTCGTCGGACGTCATGCGGTGGGCGACCTCGCCGCCGGGAGCCTGCATGCCGTTGAAGGACCACAGCGGCCGGCCGCCGAGGTTGTACGCCGCGCTCATCTGCCCACCGAAGCTGACCAGTTGGAGCACCGCGCGTGCGCCCTCGGCGTGGATCGCCTCGGCCAGGCGGGTGATCCGCTCATACATCATCAGTGGCCAGGCCGGGTCGGGCTCGACGAAGATCGGCTGGAGGATGATCATCCCGAGACCGCCCGCAGCCCGGCGCCGCTGGTACTCGATGAACTGCTGACCGGAGTCGGACGGATCCCACGGCCGGAACGCGCCGTGGGCGGTCGTGATCAACCGGTTGCGTAGCGTGAACGGTCCGACCTCGACCGGCGAGAACAGCAACGGAAGATCACCGGTCCCCACGACGCCCACGTTAGCCAACGACGTTTGGTTAGGCAAGCCTGCCTTGAGTTACCAAACGATGTTTGCTAGATTCCTCGGTGGGGCGCGATCACTGACGTCCCCCGACACGGAGGGGCAAGTGTCCATGAGTGAAGACGTCGTCGACCAGCCGGTGTTCGACCACTCCGACCCGGGAATGGGGCCGCGACTGCACGAGACCTACGCCGAGTTCCGCGAGAAGTGCCCGATCGCTCGCGGCGAGAAGTTCGGCGGCTTCTGGGCGTTGACCCGTTACGACGACGTGCTGCAGGCGGCGCGGGACTATGCCAACTACACCGTGACCCAGGGCATCACGATCCCTCACATCAACGGTGAGGCACCCGTCCTGCCGGCGCAGGCCGACCCGCCCGAGCACACGGCGTACCGCCGGATCGTGCAGAAGTTCTTCAAGCTGACCGCCATGCAGCCGTACGAGCAGATCTTCCGCGACCTGGTCCTGGAACGCCTGTCGCTGATCGCCGCGGCCGGCGAGGCGGACCTCGTGCAGGTCCTCGGTCGACCGATCCCGCCGGCTGCCGTTGCCGTGATGTTCGGGCTCCCGCTCGAAGAAGCGCACCGCTTCAACGACTGGGCCGACGAGATGATGGCCACGGCCTTCAGCGGCGACATCGCCGCCCACGATCGAGTGATCGACGACCTCGAGCTCTACCTGCTCGGGGAGTGCCTTTCACATCGTGGCAAAGACGACGACACGGTGCTCGGCGCGATCGCCAATGCCACGATCGGCGACCGGCCGCTCAACGACCGCGAGATTCGCGGGTTCACGCACCTGCTGGCGATCGCCGGCCACGAGACGACCGTCAACTCGCTGAGCACGATGCTCTACCACCTGCTCACCGAGCCCGGTTTGAAAGCCGAACTGATCGAGCACCCCGAGCAGGTCCCGGCGATGGTCGAGGAATCGCTGCGGTACGAAGCCCCGGTGATGAGCATGGCGAGGACCGTCGTCCAGGAGACGGAGCTGAGCGGGCAGCGCTTCTGCCCGGGCGACAAGATCCTCCTGGCGTACATCTCGGCGAACCACGACGAGGCCGTCTTCGACGAGCCTGAGCGCTTCGCCATCGATCGCCCGAACAACAACGCCCACCTCGCCTTCGGCGCCGGCACGCACAAATGCCTCGGTGAGCATCTGCGCGGGTTGAGATGCGCGTCGTCGCCGAGGAGGTGCTGCGCCTGATGCCGGACGTCGAGCTGGTCGAGGGCTATGAGCCGGCGTGGTTGCCGGCGCGGACCGTCCGCGGCCTGCAGACCCTGCCGGTGCAGTTCACCCCGTTCACCATCTGAGCCGGCCGCGCCGCCGACTCAGTCGCGTGGAATCGTCGTCATCGCGGCGCGCAGTGCATCGCCGTCGTAGCTGTTCACGAGACGGTCTGGCGTGACCCGCAGGACCACCCGGTGCGGCGTGTCCAGGGTGGCGATCATGCCCGCCTTGGGTGCTTCCTTGTCGCCGAAGACGCTGTCGGCGATGCAGCCGAGCCAGAACGCCCCCTCGCGCCAGAGGTAGGACATCGACACGCCAACCGACTGACCCGTCGAGCTCGTCCACGTGAACGTGCACTCTCGAGCGGTCGCCAACAACTCGTCGCGGCGCTCGTCGGAGAGCGTGAAGGCGCTGACGTCCTCGAGGCCGACCTTGCTCATCGTCCGGCTCCTTCCGCGTCTAAAGCACCGACAGGCTGCAGGCGGGCGGCGGTGAGCACCGGAAGGGCGGCCGGCGTTGGATTCGACCGGGACGTCGGCGTGAACGTCGCCGGCACGGAGATGAACCCGTTCACCAACGGCATCGTCGGGTAGGCGCGCACACCAGGTCGGTCGATCTCGAAGTCCGGGATGCGACGCAAGAGCGCGGCGACGAGCTCCTCCATCTCAGCGGTGGCGAGCTCGGCACCGACGCACCGGTGAGCGCCGGAACCGAACGACAGATGGACGTTCGGCTGACGATCGACCTGCACGTCGTCGGGTCGCGCGAAGCGGCTGTCGTCGAAGTTGGCCGAGGCCAGCACGAGCAGCAAGCGGGTGCCGGCTGGTACGGGTACGCCGCCGAGTTCGGTGTCCAGCAGCGCCGTCCTCGCCACGCCGGTCGAGGGTGCGCAGTACCGCAGCATCTCCTGCACGAACGAGGGGATGAGGGTGTGATCGGCCAGCAGGCGATCGCGCACCGCGACATGCGCATCGAGCTGGACGACGGAGTTGGCGATCAACGAGGTCGTCGTGTCGATGCCGCCATTCAGGACCATGTAGATCAGCTCGCAGATCATGTCGTCGGAGAGCGGCGCACCATCGATCCGCGCCGTTCCCCACGACGCGATGAGCGACCCCGGCGCGTACGCGTGGTCACTCACGATGTCGCGGACGTTCTGCATGACCCACTTGAGCTTCTGGCCCGACCCAGGTTCGCGATACGCCGCACCGTGCACGGCCGCGGCATAGACGGGCCAGTCGTCGAGGGCGATCCCGAGCGCGTCGAGCGTCACGATGGCCGGCAGAGGGTTGGCGAGGTACTCGACGAACTCCACCTGACCGCGCGCGAGAAGCGGTCGATGCACCAGCTGATGATCTCGGCGATCCGTGGCCGGTACTTCTGTACGGCCGCCCGGGAGAGCCAGGGATTGACGAGCTTGCGATACGTCAACGACTCGGGGGGATCCATCTCCATGAACCCCATACGTCCCTGGTTGGTCGGGATGGTCACGCCGCCGGGGTCAGCCCAGCCGTCGCCGTGCACATCCCGGGCGGAGGCGAACGTCTTGTGGTCGCGCAGCACCCGCAGGATGTCGTCGTAGCGAGTCACGACGAGAAACGACCCGTGGGCGGTTGAGCGGCCGACCGGACAGCGGCCACGTAGCTCGGTCAGCTGGTCGCGCCAGGACGAGGCGAAGTCGGCCGAGTGGTGGTCGAAGTCGACGGCCGGTGCGGTATCAGTCGTTGACATAGGCCTTCCTCAGTTCGGCCTTGGCCACCTTGCCGGTCACGTTGCGGGGGAGGGCCTCGACCAGCTCCAGGCGCTTGGGCGCCTTGTAGCGGGCCAGCCGGCCCTCGCACGAGTCCTGCAACAGCTCGAGCGTCACGACGGCGCCCGGCGTCGGGACGATGACGGCCAGACCGACTTCGTGCCAATGGGGGTCGGGGATCCCAATGATGGCGACCTCGGCCACGCCCGGAACGGTTTGCAGCACCGCCTCCACCTCGGCGGCGTACACGTTCTCGCCGCCGGACTTGTACATGTCCTTGAACCGGCCGGAGTAGAAGAAGTAGCCCTCGGCGTCCCGGTGCAGCGCGTCCCCCGTGCGCAGGAACCCATCGGTGAAGAACTCGTCGTTCGGGCGCTGCCAGTAGCCGGGAGTGATGCTCGGACCGCGCACCCACAGCTCGCCGACCTCACCGTCAGCAACGTCGGCGCCCGTGACGGGATCCACCAGCCGGACCTCGGTGTGGTGGATCTGGCGGCCAACGCTGCCGACGAGCGCGTGCTCGAGGTCGTTGCAGTCGAGCATGAGCACGGTGGGCCCGGTCTCGGTGCCACCGAACTGCGGCTCGAGCGGGGCGCCCTGGGCTGCCCACCGCTCGAGCAGCGCAGGCGCGGCGATCCCACCGGCGCACACGGCATGGCGCACGTGCGAGTAGTCGGTCGTCTCGAACTCGGGCACCGTGGCGAGCATCTGGTACATGGTCGGCACCCCGGTGAAGTGGGTGACACCCTCGGCTCGGTCGCCCAGCAGCGCCATGACCTTCGCCGGTTCGAGACGAGCCATCGTCGTCACTCGGCCGCCGAAGAACAGGATCGGGTTGGAGAAGACGTTCAGCCCACCGGCGTGGAACAGCGGCATCGGGTTGAGGTGGTGGGCGTCCGGCGCCGCCACCTCGTCGACGCTGGCGATGTTGATGGCCTGCCACGCCAGCGACCGGTGCGTGCTCATCGCACCCTTTGGCCGGCCAGTCGTGCCGGAGGTGTAGAGGATGTGCGTGACGTCGTCCCACTGCGCCGTCTGCGGTTCGACGTACGTCGATTGCCGCATCAGGTCGCGGCACCTGCTCGGCTCGTCGTCGACCGCCCACTCCAGCGTCGGGAAGCCGCCCGTCGCGGCCAGCTTGCCCGCCATGTCGGACCAGGTCGCGTCGTGGACGAGCAGGGAGACACCGCAGTCGGAGCACTGGTACTCCAGCTCGCCAAAGGCGAGCCGCCAGTTCAGCGGCACGAAGACGGCGCCCAGACGCATGCAGGCGAACTGCAGCGCGAAGACCTTCGGATCACTGTCGGCGATCAGGCCGACCCGATCCCCGCGCGCGATGCGGAATTCGTCCCGGAGCACCCCCGCGAGGTGGCCGACGAGCCGATCGAGCTGCTGCCACGTCAGTCGACGGCCGGTGTCCCCGTTCGTCAGTGCGAGCTGGCCGGGACGAACCTGCCCGTAGTGACCCGTGATGTCACGGACGGCGAATCTCCATGGATGACCCCCTTGTCTCATTCGGCGACGTCGACAGCGCGGGTGCGCAAACCCTCGTCGTCCAGATAGTCGGCGATGACGCCGGCGAACGCGTCGTTGCGATCACCGGCGACCATGTGGTGCGCGCCACCGACCACGGCGACCGTGGTCTGCGGGACGAGTTGGCGGAAGTGGTCGATGTCGTCGCCGCTGACGACGTCGCTGTGCTCACCGCGGACGAGGAGCACGGGCATCTGCAGGCGTCGCGCCGCGGCATCGAGCACGTCCCGGTCGTACGAGGACTGGCTGCTGTCGTCGAGGATGCGTGGGTCCCAGTGCCATCGCCACCGGCCGTCGGGACCCTCGCGGAGGTTGCGCTTCAGACCGTCGCGATCGGGCGGCCGCTCGCGGTGCGACAGGTACTCGCCGACTGCGACAACCGCATGGTCGATGTCCTCGAACCCGTCGGCGTGCGCTTGCATGAATGCGATGATCCGGGTGGTGCCGATGTTCTGCGGCCGGGTCGTGATGTCGACGATGACCAGCCCGGCGACCAGATCTGGTCGCCGCGCCGCGGCGTGGAGACCGGCAAGGCCGCCCAGCGACGCGCCGACGATCACGCTCTGCCGCCCGAGCGTGCCGAGGAGTGCCTCGACGTCGCTGGCGTAGTCGACGAGGCGGTATCCGCCGACGGTCCAGTCGCTGTCGCCGTGGCCGCGGTGGTCCAACGACGCGACCTCGTGGCCCGAGCGCTCCAGCCGGCGGAACAGGGCACCCCACGAGTGGCGGTTCTGGCCGCCGCCATGGAGCAGCACAACGGGCGTCCGCTCGCCGGGCGCGTGGTCGTACACCAGGCGGATCCCGCCGTTGACCAGCGTCCTGGTAGTGCTGCCGGATGTCGGCACGCCTCGCTGCTCGATCATCGCAGGCGCAGGGCGAACAGGGCCATGACGCGGCCATTGGTGGCAGCCCGCTCGTCGTACTCGAGCACAGAGCCGCGGGTCTCGGCGACCTGCGCCAACGCCTCGCGCCGTTCCGTGTCGACGAGTTCGCGGGCCGTCGCGGCGTGCCGGTGCCGATGCAGCGTGAGCCAGCATCGCGGTTCGGCCCGCAGGTTCTGTGCCCAGTGCGGTTCGGCGGGGCCGCCACCGAGCGAGGCGACGACGACGAGCTCGCCGTCACGTTCGACGTAGGGCAGCGCCGCTTCTCGCAGCTGGGCGGACTTCCGGCCGACCGTCGTCAACACGAGCGTGGGGTAGTAGCGCTCGCGACGGTGCAGGGCGATCTGGAAGCAGCCGAGGGAGAAGCCGGTGGCCTTGGTGATCGCCCGGTCGAGAGCGAACGTCCGCGGTCCGCGCACGATCATCAGCGACCGAAGCGGCACGGTGGGCGGCGGTGGCTTCACGGCATGGGCTCCTCCTGCCACGACTGAGACATTACCAAACACTGACAGGTTCGGGCTACTGTGCATGCTCTTCCCATGACCGACCTCCGCGGACGCAGCGTCCTGATCACTGGCGGCAACGGTGGCATCGGCCTCGCGATCGGGCGGGCCGTCGGCGCAGCCGGGGCCTCAGTGGTCATCTGGGGCAGGAGCACCGAGAAGAACACCGCCGCGCTCGAGCAGCTCCGCGCCGACGGGATCGCGGCGTGGGCGCTACCGGTCGACGTGACCGATGAGCAGGCCGTCGACGACGCGTTCGCTGAATCTGTCGATCTCACCGGCGGCAGGATCGACAGCGTCTTCGCCAACGCCGGACGCTCCGGGTCGCGGACGCGTTTCGTGGACACCACGCTCGAGCAGTGGCGTGCGGTGATGGCGACCAACCTGGACGGTGTGTTCCTGACGCTGCGCGCTGCGGCGCGGCACATGCAGGCAACCGGCGGTGGTGCGCTGGTGGCCGTGTCGTCGACGAGTGCGATCCACGGTGCGGCGAACAACGAGGCCTACGGCGCCTCGAAGACGGCGCTCCTCGGTCTGGTGCGGGCCCTCGCGGTGGCGCTGGCCCGGGATCACATCCGCGTGAATGCCCTCGTGCCCGGGTGGACGATCACTGAACTTGCCGCGCCGGGCTACGCGTGGGATCGGTTCCGTGACGCAACGATCGCTCGAACGCCGGTCCGGCGGTGGGCCGACCCGTCAGAGATGGGTGCCGCCGCCGTCTTCCTCGCCGACCCGACGACGACGTTCCACACCGGCGACTCGATCGTCGTGGACGGGGGCTACACCGTCTTCTGATCGTTACGGCCGGCACTAGACGACTGCGGGCGCCAGGCTCCGCCACTGATCGATGGGCAAGCCGCGTGGGTTGTCGGTGAGCACCTGGATGCAGACGTGATCAGCGCCCGCGTCGCGATGTTCCTGGAGTCGAGCGGCGATGGTCGTCTCGTCCCCCCAGACGACGAGGCTGTCGACGAGCCGATCGCTTCCTCCGTCGGAGAGGTCGTCGTCGGTGAAGCCCTGACGCTTCCAGTTGTTCGAGTAGTTGGGGAGCTCGAGGTACGTCTTGAGGTGCAATCGGGCGATCTCACGCGCCGTGCTCGCGTCGGTCTCCAAGACGACGCCCTGCTCGCAGGCGACGAGGCGATCCGGGCCCACGCCGGCACGCGCGTTGCGCGTCAGGTCAGGCGTGACCAGATACGGATGGGTGCCGGCCGTGCGGGCGCGGGCGAGCTCGAGCATCTTCGGTCCGAGGGCCGCGATCACCCGGTCGGTCTCCGCGAGCGGTGTCGGAGCGGCGTCGAGACCGTCGAGGTAGCCGGCCATCACCTCGACGGGTCGCTGGTAGGTCCCCGGTTCATTGACGTGATCGATCAGCCGCTGATGGCTGACACCCAGGCCGAACAGCAGGCGGGGACCGTGCTCGGCCGTCAGCCGAGCGTGCTCGGCGGCCGTCTCCTGCGCCGTGTGCATCCAGACGTTCAGGATGCCGGTGGCGACCGTCGCCGTCGTGGTCGCCCCCAACAGGTTGTCGAGAGGTCCGAAGAGGTCGCCGCCGACGTCAGGGACCCAGAGCGCCGAATAGCCCAGCGACTCCAGCTCAGCGGCCAGCGCCGCCGCCTCTGAGGCATCGCCGTAGCGGAGCATGCTGCTCCAGATTCCCGTGCCGGACAGTCGGGTCGTCATGGTCGCAGCCTGTCATGGGTATCTGGGCGCCATCTCTGCCAGCGGCGTATCTGGGCGTCATTTCTGCCAGCACCTGTCAGGAACGGCGCCCAGATCCGCCCGGTCAGGGTGGCTCGCAGGGATCGTCGAGCTGGAGGATGTTGGTCTCGTCCAGGAACAGCTCGACGACACCCGGCTTGGCGTCGCGCACGACGATCCAGTCGTCGGGAGTCGCCTCGATGCACAGCGCCGGCTCCGACGCCCAGTACGCCGACGTATGCACGCGGACGACCACGTCACCCTCGTCGAGCACGCGCACCCGCAGCACCTCGGTTCCGACGTGGATCAGTTCGGCCGCGCCGTCGACGAGCCCTGTGGAGTCGACGACCTCCCACACCTGCCAGTTGGCGCTGTGGAACACCGGGATCAGGAACGGCTGCTCGCGCTCGAGCAACGCAGCTTCCGCCTCGCCGGAGTAGTCGAGCTGCGCGGCGGGCAGCGCGACGTAGCGCACTCCAGCCTGGAGCAGCCAGGCGCGGTACTCGTCAGCCGTGAGCCCCGGTTCGTACAACACGGGATTGAATCGCCGATCGAGTTGGCGTTCCCAGCCGCGAGCGAGCGGCAGATCGGCGGCGACGTAGACCGCCTCCCAGTGGCGGAACGTGGGAACGACCTCGATCCGCTCGGTATCGGCATCGACGGAGTGCAGGAACCGGCGCAGCGGCGCGTAAAACGCCTCGGTCGTCGACGGGTCGGCACCGGCGCGCGTCATGGCGTCGATCGCCGGTGACCACTGCCACCACAGCAGTGGCGGAACGAGCGCGACCAGGACGACGCGACGGGCCGGAACGAGGGCCAGCAGGACTGGGCCGGCTGCGTACATCCCGAGCCGGACGATGTTCGACCCGAGCGGGTTCGGGACGGCGAACGTCATCGCTGCGGCCACGGCGTACACGACGGCGCTCGCCCGCACGACGTTGTGCTGCGGCGGTACGAGCGCGACGAGGATGGCGCACACCGTCAACGTCCACAGCAACGGCGGCCACTCGAAGCCGAACGTCCCGCCCTGCGGGTACAGGAATGCGACGACGAGCACGGGAGCGAGCGACGCAGCCGCCAGCCCACCGCACGACCGTCGACGGTGCGGCTCGACGATGGCCCACGCCGTGAAGATGACGGCGAGGAACGTGCTCGCAACCGGGCTCGCCAGTCCCGTCGCGATCGCAGCGACGACGGCCCAGCGCGGCCGCCAGAGAAGGGCGGCGAGGAGGGCGAGCAGACCGAAGGTCATGCCGAGCGCGAATGGCAGCCGGCCGATGGCGACGTTCGTCAATGTCCCCGCGGCGAACCACAGCGATGCCCACACGTTGCGCCGTCCGGTCGCGAGGACGATCAGGCGGTCGACGACGAACGCCGAGAGCGCGGCGCTGGCCACTGCCACGGTCCAGATCCCGACGAGCGCGCTGAGCACGGCGAACGCGAAGCCGTACGCCGCCGTGTGGTGGCCGCCGTACCAGAAGTTGTTCCACACCTCGAACCCGTCGCGCTCAACGAGGTCCATCCGCAGGAGGTGGGCAGGGAGGTCGGAGCCGCGCCAACCCGCAGCGACGGCGAGGATCGCCAGCCCACCGGCGACGGCGGCCGGGAACAGCGATGGCGCCAGCGTGGCGATGCTGGCGTCTCGCCGCAGATGTGGGTCGATCCGCGCCGCCGCACGTGGCTCACCCCCAGCCTTCAGCGCACCCGGCACCACGTTCTCACGATGGACGTGCGGGCATCCCTGAGGGAACGGGCCGGGGTCCCGACCAGCGCCCGGGCCAGGCTCAGGACAAAGGGGCAGGGCCGGCGTCGTCGCCGAGCCCGAGGAGCATGGTGCGCAGCAGCCCGGCGAGCTCGGCCTGCTGGCGCGATGTCAGCGACGACAGGATCTCGCGTTCGGTCAGCAGGTGCCCGCCGACGACCTCGTCGACGACGTCGAGACCGCGCGACGTGAGCCGCACGACGACCTTGCGGCGGTCATCGGTCCGCGTGCGCTCGACGAGCCCGCGCGCCTCCAGCCGATCGATCCGGTTCGTGATGGCGCCCGTCGTCACCATCGACTGCCCGACGAGCTCGCCGGCCGTGAGCTCGTAGGGCGCGCCGTTCCTGCGCAAGGTGGCGAGGACGTCGTACATCCACGCTTCGATGCCGAACCGGGCGAAGTTCTCGGCGAGTCGCCGGTCGATCAGTCGCGACAACCGCGACACGCGCCCGATCACACCGATCGGAGAGCTGTCGATGTCCGGGCGTACCGCGTTCCACTGGCCAACGATGCGGTCGACTGCGTCCTGGCGCTGTCCTGCCACGCTGCGAACGGTAGCCGAAGAGGTTGACCGTTAAGTATCTTAGTCTTAAGATAATGAACATGGAGGGTTCGGCCGGCGTGGGCACAGGGACGGCGGTGGCGACGTTGCTGGCTCCCATCTCGTGGGGCACGACGTATCTCACCGTGACGGAGCTGTTGCCTGACGGACGACCGTTGCTGGTGAGCTCGATGCGGGTGCTGCCTGCCGGCGTGCTCCTGATCATCGCCAGCGTGTTCGGTCTCCGGTGGAGACCGCGAGGAGCCGAGTGGGGGCGCACCGCACTCCTCGCCGTGTTCAACTTCGGGTTGTTCTTCCCGCTGCTGGCGGTTGCCGTGTACCGGCTGCCAGGTGGCGTCGCCGCCGCCGCCGGCGGCCTGCAGCCGCTCCTCGTTGCGGCGATCTCGTGGGTGGTCGCCAGGCGCCGGCCGCGACCGCTCGAGCTGGCGATCGGGTCCGTCGCCGCGCTGGGGGTTGCGTTGGTCGTGATCCGTCCCGGCGCCGGACTGGATGCCGTCGGGCTGCTCGCCGCCGTCGGCGCCAACGTGTCGTTCGCGACGGGTGTCGTGCTCACGAAGCGGTTCCCGACACCGGTCAGCCGGCTGGCCGCGACCGGCTGGCAGCTGCTGCTCGGCGGCGCGATGCTCGTTCCGCTGACCCTGGTCCTCGAGGGTGCGCCTCCGTCGATGTCCGGACGCAACGTCGCCGGCTTCGCCTATCTCAGTCTGGTGGGCACCGCGTTGGCGTTCGTCGTCTGGTTCAGCGGCATCCGCCGACTCCCGACGGCGGCACCGCCGCTGCTCGGCCTCGCCGCACCGATCACCGGCGCGATCCTCGGCTGGGCAGTGCTCGGCCAGTCGCTGGCACCGATCCAGCTGACAGGGTTCGTGATCACGCTGGCGGCCATCGCGTACGGCGCCAGGCTCACCGCGATGAGCGATGAGCGCTCATCGGCCGCACATTGCTCATCGAACCGTCGGGCCGGCCAAGCGATGCGCCCGATGACCGAGCGTCAGCAGCTCGAGACTCGCGCCGCCTGAGTTGCTTCTCGAACCAGTGATGGGCGTAGGGCTCGTCGTTGAACGGTTCGACCTCGCGGTAGCCAGCTGACCGGTACAGCGCGATCGCTTCGACGAGGGCTCTGTTCGTCTCGAGCTGGACGGCGCGGGCGCCGTGTTCGGCGGCGTGCCGCTCGAGCTCCGTCAGCAACCGTCGCCCGACGCCGAGTCCACGTGTCCCGGGGGCAACCCACATGCGCTTCAGCTCCGCAGGTCGGCGTCCGTGGAACTTCAGGGCTCCGCAGCCCATCGGCTCACCGCGCAGCGTGGCGACGAGGAACAGGCCCGCCGGTAGGCGCATCTCTGCTGGGTCGGCAGGCAAGCTGCCGGCGGGATCGAACCCGGTCTCGAAGCGGCCGTCGAGCTCGGCGAAGTAGTGGCGCAGGCACAGCCGGGCGACGTCGTCGTCGGGGTCGACGACGATGATCTCGATCAGCGATGCAGTGAGCAACCGTTCGACCTCAGCCATCGCCTCGACGAGCCGAGCGCGCTGCGTGTCGCTGAGCGGCTCGAGCATCGAGCGGGCGAGCTCGTCGCTGCGGTGGTCCAGAAGGCGTCGTTCGGCGCAGCCCTTGGCCGTGAGGCGGGCGGTGCGCACCCGCCGGTCACGATCGGCAGCGCCGACGGTGACGAGGCCGTCAGTCTCCAACGATCGCAGGAGCCGGCTCAGGTAGCCCGAGTCGAGCCCCAACCGGGTGCGCAGCCCGCGCAGCTCGCAGCCGCCTTCGCCGATCTCCCAGAGCAGCCGCGCTTCACCGAGGGAGCGGTCTCGCGACAGGTAGTGATCACTCAGCGCTCCGACTCGCTGCGTGACGGCGCGATTGAACGACCGGACGATCTGCAGCTGCTCGTCAATATCTCTGATCTTAGTCAGAGATCTGAAGCTCAGCGCCTCGTGACGAGCGACTCGAGCATCGAGAGCCGACGGACTGCCCGGCTCCACAGCTCATCTCGATGATGGTCAGGGAGGCCGGCGTCGTGGAGCACCCCGAACTTGTCGCAGATGTCGGCGCGCTTGATCCGTAGCGCCAGGGGATCGGCGGCGCAGCGGGCGAAGTAGTCGGCCTCCTGCTCGTCGATCCGTTCGGTCAGCGCATCGATCAGCTCGATGAGTCGGTCGTCAGCCCCGGCGGCGCGAAGATCGGCCCACGTGATCGAGCCCTGTTCCACACTGTCATGGAGCAGCGCCGCAGGTACTGCGTAGGCGTCCGGGTCTTCCCGCATCTGTGCGGCGACGCGCCGGACATGGTCGATGAACGGCAAGCCCGCCTTGTTGCGGTCGTCACGGTGCGCTCGCTGCGCGAGCAGATCGGCTTCGCCCGCAGTGATCATCCCTCTCCTCCCAACGCCCGCAACGTACCTCGGCCGGGGGACAAGTGCTAAGTGCACCGTCGAAGCCGCACCCGGTGCTAGCCGAACGTGAAGACGAAGGCCTCGACTCCAGCGTCGAGGAACTCCACGTCGAAGCGCCGATCGCCGATCGGCGGCGGCTGGCGGATGAGCTGGTACATCCGCTGGTACTCGGCCGTGCCGTTGCCGTCCTCGTCGACGTCGATGCCGTGGGCCGGTCCGGGTCGGCCGCCGTCGAGGCGGACCTGGAATCGAACCGGTGGCTGTCCGCGGCGCGGGCCCATGACGAGGTGCAGATCACGGGCGTGGAACTGGAACGAGACCGTGCCGCCGGCCTCGCTCAGGATCGCCGGGACGAGACCGACTCGCCATTGGCCCGACAGCGCCCATTCGTTGCGGCGTAGTGCCGGCGGCGCGGTGTAGCCGTGAGCCTCGTCCGGCACGAAGTCGCCGGGTGAGGCGAAACCAACGGCTCGCCCGTAGCCGAGGTAGGTCTCCGGCGATCCCAGGGTCGCCCAGTCGGCCTGCGCTTCGGCCCCGCCCGGCTCGATGCGCACGAGGCCTTGGTCGACGTCTCGGCCGGCCTCCCGCAGGAGCATCTGGAGCACCATCTCGGATCCCTCGTACTCACCTTCACCGAAGTGGTGGTGGCGGATCCGCCCTTGGGCATCGACGAAGTAGAGCGCCGGCCAGTAGTGGTTGTCGAAGGCCTGCCACACGGCGTAGTCGTTGTCGACGGCGACCGGGTACCGGACATCGAGCTCCTCGATGCCGCGACGGACGTTGTCGAGATCCCCCTCGAACTCGAACTCGGGAGTCTGCACGCCCACGACGGCCAGTCCGTCACCGGCGTACTTCTCCGACCAGGCCCGCACGTACGGGAGTGACCGGAGCCAGTTGATGCACGTGTACGTGCCGAAGCAGACGAGGACGACTCTGCCCTGCACGTCTGCCGGCGTCAGTGGTGCGGAGTTGAGCCAGGCCGTCGCTCCTTCGAACCCGGGCATCTCGCCTTCGACGGGGTATTCGCTGCGATGCCGAAACATCCGGGTCTCCTCTCCCTCGGGTGAGACCCGTCAGCTTCGCGCCAGGGGTTGACCTTCAACGTGGGTTGAACCCTTACCGTGAAGGGGTGAGCACGTACACGATCGGCGAGGTGGCGCACCGCACCGGGTTCAGCGCCTCGTCGTTGCGCTACTACGAGGGCATCGGGCTGCTCGCGCCGGCGAGCCGTTCCGATGCCGGGTACCGGCTCTACGACGACCACACGCTCGCCCAGCTGGCGTTCATCGAACGGGCCAAGC
Organism: uncultured Acidimicrobiia bacterium; assembly: GCA_963844915.1. GTDB lineage: Bacteria > Actinomycetota > Acidimicrobiia > Acidimicrobiales > Ilumatobacteraceae > JALZMG01. The sequence goes on from CAWJQF010000003.1 coordinate 207,078, forward strand.
AGCTCGGCTGCTCGCTCGAGGAGATCACCGACCTGATGGCGATCTGGGACGGTGCGCGCTGCGGCCCGGTCCAGCGGCGGTTCCACGAGCTGATCACCCAGAAGCTCCGCACCGCGAAGCGCCAAGTGGTCGAGCTGACGGCATTCGCCGCCCAGCTCGAAGTGGCGGCGGAACAGCTCAGCGGCGAGGCAGTCGATGGCCCGTGTGGTGACGACTGCGCATGTCTGACTGCAGCGCCTGCTGCGGCGGCGAGGACGTCACCGGTGCGGTTCGGTCCGCAGCCGGTCGATGTCCCGCTCGCCTGCACGCTCGAACCTGGCGCGCTCGGCGGCCGGCTGGCCGAGTGGAGAACCGTTCTCGACCACGTGCGAAGCCGGGTCAAGACGGAGGATGGCGGTCTACGAATCGAGTTCGAACCGGCCGCTGACATCGAACGCCTGGCCTCGCTGGTGGCGGCAGAACAGGGGTGCTGCGCCTTCTTCTCGTTCGCCCTGACGGTCGACCACCGAGGTCTCGCGTTGGAGGTGCGCGCTCCGCAGGACGCCGCCGGCATCGTCGATGAGCTGTTCGGCCGCGCCGCCTGATACCGCGGCGCGATCAGGGTGCGGCGCCGGTCTTGGCCCGCTTGGCGAGCCGGCCTCGCTCGGTCTGGTCGAGGATGACCTTGCGCATGCGCACCGAGCGCGGCGTCACCTCGACGCATTCGTCGTCGGCGATGAACTCCAGCGCCTGCTCGAGTGACATCGCGCGAGGGGGAATCAGTTTCTCGAAGCTCTCGGCGGTCGACGAGCGGATGTTGGTGAGCTTCTTCTCCTTCGTCGGGTTGATGTCCATGTCATCGGCACGCGCGTTCTCGCCCACGACCATGCCCTCGTACACCTCGACGCCTGGTCCGACGAACAGCTGGCCGCGCTCCTGGAGCGTGAGCAGCGAGTAGCCGGTCGTCGGACCGTGACGATCGGCGACCAGCGAGCCTCGGGTGCGGGCGCGGATCGTCCCGGCCCACGGCTCGAAGCGCTCGAACACGTGGTGGAGCAGTGCTGTCCCGCGCGTCTCGGTGAGCAGTTCGGTGCGGAACCCGATCAGCCCGCGGGCAGGGACGAGGTAGTCGAGGCGCACCCAGCCCGTCCCGTGGTTGACGATCTGCTCCATCCGGCCCTTGCGAAGGGCGAGCAGTTGGGTCAGCACCCCCATGAACTCCTCGGGTAGGTCGACGGTGACGCGGTCGACCGGCTCGTGCACCACACCGTCGATTTCCCGTGTCAGCACCTGGGGCTTTCCGACCGTCAGCTCGAAGCCCTCCCGGCGCATCATCTCGACGAGCACGGCGAGCTGCAGCTCGCCGCGCCCCTGCACCTCCCAGGTGTCGGGGCGCTCGGTGGGCATCACACGGATGCTGACGTTGCCGACAACCTCGGCGTCGAGGCGGTTCTTGACCAGCCGGGCCGTCAGGGCCGTGCCGTCCTGCCCGGCCACCGGCGACGTGTTGATGCCGATCGTCATGGCCAGGCTCGGGTCATCGATGTGGATGACCGGCAGCGGGCGGGGATCGTCCGGGTCGGCGAGCGTCTCACCGATCGTGATCGACGGGATGCCGGCGACCGCCACGATCTCCCCGGGACCGGCCTCCTCGGCAGGGACACGGTCCAGCGCATCGGTGACGTACAACTCGGCGATGCGGGCCCGCTCGATCGTGCCGTCGGTGCGGCACCAGGCGACGGTGCTGCCGCGGCGCAACGAGCCGGCGCGGACGCGGCAGAGCGCAAGTCGGCCGACGTAGGGGGACGCGTCGAGGTTCGTGACGAGTGCCTGCAGCGGTGCGCTGGGATCGAACGTTGGCGCCGGGATGTGGGCGAGGAGGACGTCGAACAGGGGTTGCAGCGTGGAGCCGACTGGAAGTCCCGCTCCGTCCGCCGGCCGCTCCATGTCCGCCCGACCCTCGCGCGACTCGCAGTAGATGATGGGGAAGTCCAGCTGCTCGAGGTCTGCGTCGAGGTCGAGGAACAGCTCCTCGACGTCATGGACGACCTGGGCGATGCGCGCATCGGGTCGGTCGACCTTGTTGATGACGAGGATGACCGGTAGCCGGGCCTCGAGCGTCTTGCGCAACACGAAGCGGGTCTGCGGCAGTGGCCCCTCGGAGGCGTCGACGAGCAGCAGCACCCCGTCGACCATCGACAGCGCCCGTTCGACCTCACCGCCGAAATCGGCGTGCCCTGGGGTGTCGACGATGTTGATCGTCACCGCGGCGGCGCCGGTGCCGTACCTGACGGCCGTGTTCTTGGCGAGGATGGTGATGCCCTTCTCCCGCTCGAGGTCCATCGAGTCCATCACCCGTTCGGCCACGCCCTGGTTGGCCCGGAACGCGCCGGACTGCCACAGCATCTGGTCGACCAGTGTCGTCTTGCCGTGGTCGACGTGGGCGACGATGGCGACGTTGCGCAGGTCCTCGCGGGTCTTCACGTGAGGTTCCTATCAAGATGGGGGAGCCGCGCCACCCAATCGGTCAGAAGTACTCTCCCCGCCCTCCATGCGATTTCCGTCGTCCCCTGAGAACTTCACGCCGGAGTGGCTCAGCCATGAGCTCGGCGCCAGCGTTTCGGCGTTCGAGATCGAGCAGATCGGCATCGGGGTCGGGTTGCTCGGCCGGCTCTTCCGGCTCACGCTGACCTCCGACGGCGGCCCGCCAAGCGTCGTTGCGAAGGTGCCGACGTTGGATGCCGGCGCACGGATGTACGTCGCCGAGCCACTCCGCTTCTACGAGAAGGAGGTTCGCTTCTACCGCGAGCTGTCGGCGGACGTCCCGATCGCGACCCCGAAGGCCTTCTTCGCCGAGCACGATGCGGCGACCGGCGACTTCACGCTGCTGCTGGAGGACCTCGGCGACAGGCGAATGGAGGATCAGATCGTCGGGTGCGCGAGCGCGGACGCAACGACGGTGGTGGATGCGCTCGTCGACCTGCACTCGCACTGGTGGAACCGCGGGGACTTCCCCGAGTGGTTGCCGACGTACTCCGACCCGCCGTACCCACAGGTGATCGCCGGGATGTACAAGCAGTCCTGGCCGCGCGCGTTGGAGATCTTCGAAGGCCATTTCGCCGCCGAATACTTGGAGTTCGGAGAGCGTTTCGCCGAACTCGTCCCGTGGTTCCTCGACAACCTGGCTGGTGGCGCGCAGTCCTTTTGCCACGGCGACTTTCGCCTGGACAACCTGTTCTTCGGGACGCGGACCGAGCACGCCCCCGTCGCCGCCGTCGACTGGCAGATCTGCTTCCGCGGGCGGCCCGCCTACGACCTCGCCTACTTCATCAGCCAGAGCATCGACACCTCGCCGCGCCGCGAGTGCGAGCAGATGCTGCGCAACCGGTACCTCGAGGGACTGGCGCAGCGCGGTGCGATCTACGACGAGGCCCAGTTCCTCGAGGACTACCGGCGCACCGTCGCCTACTGCTTCATCTACGCCGTGGTGACGGCCGGCCAGATCGAGATGGCCAACGAACGCCAGCGGGAGCTCGTGCTGGGGATCGGTGATCGAGCCGTCCAGGCGATCGAGGACAACGACGCGTTGGCAGTGCTGCCGAGCTGATCGCAGCCGTCAGCGACGGCCGACCGTGAAGTAGGCGAGTGTGCCGATCGTGTTCATGGTCAGCACCCGCCACAGCATCCGCGGGCCGCGGAGCTGGTTGCGTGAACGCGCCGACAGGTCGCGCTGTGCCGCGGCGACGAGCACCGCCTGCACCGCGATGAGGCCGAGGATCGACCCCTTCTGGCCCATCGACATCTCACTCCACCGCTGTTTGCGAGCCACGTGGCAACGGTATCCACACGGCACCGCTTCCTGCGCGGCCACACTGGGGGTGTGGACGCTGCCCGCATGTCCACTGGAGGTGAGATGGCCATTGTGCTGATTGATCGGCGAACTCGGTGTCAAGGTGTGCTGGGCGCGATCAGGACGGCGACGCCATGAAGGCCGGCCGCATCGTCGCCCTCGTCTTCAGCTGCATCTTCGGAGTGATCGGGCTGTTGATGCTCATCGGCGGCATCGTCGCCGCCGTCGCCGTCGGCGTCGCTCGCGACGACGACGGGTTCTTCCGGACCGACGTGATCCACCTCGCCACCGATTCGGCGGCCATCACATCCGAGAACCTGGATCTCGGCGGCACTCCGGGCGACGCCTCCTGGCTCACCGATCGGGGCGACTTCGCCACGGTGTCATTGGACATCCAGTCGGTCGCCAGCGGCGAGGATTTGTTCGCCGGGATCGGACCGACCGCCGACGTGGAGACGTACCTTCGCTCTGTCGCCCGCGATCGCGTCGATGACTTCGACGATGACAGGTACGTGCCCGTGTTCGTCCGCGAGGAAGGCGAGGCGGAAGCAGCGCCGCCCGGTGACCAGACGTTTTGGGTAGCGCAGGTCTCGACGGCGCAGCCCGCCCAGCTCCAGTGGGACGTCGAGAGCGGCGACTGGACCATCGTCGTCATGAACGCTGACGGCAGCCGTGGCATCGATGCCGACGTGCGGGTGGGAATCAAGCTCGAGTGGCTGCTGCCGGTCGCCATCGGCTTCATCATCGTGGGCCTGCTGCTGCTCGCCGGCGGCACCGTGGGTGCTGTCCTCTCGACTCGGACGCCACGTGCCCAGCCGCTGCCCGCGGCTGCCGGTGCTCCGGGTGCGCCGCCACCGCCCTTCCCGTCGGCGCCGCCTCCGCCAGGTGCGCCGCCACCCCCCGCTGCCGGTGCACCGCCACCTCCTCCGCCCGAGGCAACGCCACCACCTCCGGAGACACCGCCGCCATCTGCTCCGGAGACGCCGCCACCACCTGCCGGGGGCCTGCCCGGGGCTCCGCCCCCGGGCACCGGCTCCCAATAGCCCGGTCATCGGCGAGCGCCGCGTGGCGCTCGGCCGCAAGCCTCGGGTATGACATGGCGGCGTGACGCTGCTCAAACCAGACATCGACCCTGCCGAGGTCGGCTTCGATCGTGCCCGCCTGGACGCGATGGATCGCCGGCTGGGGCAGTACGTGGACGACGGGCGATTGCCGGGCTGGGCGCTCGCCGTGTCGCGTCACGGACACCTGGCGCACGTGCAGGCGTGCGGTCAGCGTGACATGGAGGCCGGGTTGCCGGTCGAGACCGACACCATCTGGCGCATCTACTCGATGACCAAGCCGCTCACGGCCGTCACGGCGCTGTCAGTGTGGGAAGAGGGCGGGTTCGAGCTCAACGATCCGGTGCGCTGGTACCTGCCGGCTTTCGCCGACGTCCGCGTACTGGCGCGGCGGGTCGGCCGTGCGCCCCGTCACCGACCCGGTCTCGGAGGAGCTGCGCATCTGGCACCTCTTCACGCACACGAGCGGACTGACGTACGGCTTCCTCCATGCTCACCCCGTTGACGCGCTGTATCGGGCCGCCGGGTTCGAATGGGCTGTGCCCGCTGGGCTCGACCTCGCAGGCGTGTGCGATGAGCTGACCCGGTTGCCCCTGCTGTTCCAGCCGGGCACCGAATGGAACTACGGGATGAGCACGGACGTCCTGGGCATGGTCGTGCAAGCAGTGACCGGCGAGCCGTTCGCCGACGTCATGAGCAGCCGGGTGCTCGGCCCGCTGGGGATGGATCAGACGACCTGGTGCGTGCGAGATGACGGCGCGGACCGGTTGGCCGCGCTGTACACCCCGGTGCCGCGAACACGCATGGCGACGCGCAACGACGCGATGGGTGCCGGGGCGCGACACGAGCCCACGGCCACGCTCGGTGGTGGCGGCCTGTGCAGCACGCTGGGTGACTACGTGCGGTTCGCCGCGATGCTGCGCGGGCGCGGCGAGCTCGACGGCACTCGCGTGTTGGCACCGAGGACCGTCGACTACATGGCCAGCAACCATCTTCCGGGAAACGCCACGCTGAGCGAGTTCGGGCGACCGCTCTTCGCCGAGACGACGTTCGAGGGCGTCGGCTTCGGGCTGGGTGTCAGCGTCACGACGGACCCCGTGCAGGCCAAGGTCCCCGGCAACGTCGGCGACTTCGGGTGGGGAGGCGCGGCGAGCACCACGTTCTGGGTCGATCCTGTCCTCGACATGACCGTGGTCTTCATGACCCAGCTCCTGCCGAGTGACACCCATCCGCTGCGCAGCCAGCTGAAGCAGCTCGTGCACGCCGCGCTCGTTGATCCGGCGCGGTAGCGGCGGCGTCACCTCACCTCGGGCCGCGTGCCCCCGGCTAGCGTGCGGAGCCGCGAGTGACACGCCGCGCGTTGCTTTGGGGGTCAGCAGCTGATGACGGACATGCCGAGTGGCGACCTCGGTCAGGCCTTGGCGCAACCGTTCACGCCCGGGATGGGCAACGGATTCGACTGGGAGTCAGTTCCCGACGAGGTCGCCGTCGCCGCGCCCGCGGTCCCAGGGCGAGATGCTCGGCTGACGCAGTTCCTCGAGCAGTGGCGCAACGCGTCGTACAACTGCTTCTCGTCCGGGCACAAGTTCTGTCGCGAGGTGTGCCCGGTCGTGCAGGTCAGCCGCAACGAGACCTGGAGTCCGACGGCGTTCCACGCCAACGTGGTCGCGATGGAGCGGGGCCAGCTCGAGGTCGAGGACATCGCCGCCGACTACGTGAACTGCACGCAGTGCGGCGCGTGCGAGCTGCGCTGCCCGAACACCTTGTTCACCGGCGACTTCTACCGTTTCCGCACCCGCACCGTCGATGTCGTGAAGGCGGTCCGCGCCCTCGCCGTCGACAGCGGCATCCACCAGCCGGAGTGGCAGCGCTGGAACGCGCTGACCGACGAGCGTCTGCACGAGCCGGTGCTTGGCGAGACGCCCATCGACCAGGCCCATGTCCGCGACTGGGCGGACGGCCTCGGGATCCCGATCGGCGGTGAGTCGATCCTGTTCGTCGACTGTGAGGCAGCGTTCTACCGAACATCCGTCCCGCGCGCCGTCGCCCAGATCCTGCAGCTGGCTGGCTACGAGTTCGGCCTGATGGCCGAGCAGCGGTGCTGCGGCGGCCCGGCCTCCGAGATGGGCTACGTCGAGCAGGCCCGGCGCTTCGCCGAGCACAACCTGGCCGACTGGCGCGTCGTCGGCGCCAAGCGGGTCCTCGTGCTCGATCCGCACGACTACATCAGCTTCACCGAGGACTATCCGCAGTACTTCGGTGACGACTTCGACATCGAGGTCGTGCTCGTCGTCGAGTTGTTCGCCGAGATGATCAGGGATGGCCGGCTCACACCGAGTGTGGCGCTCGAGCGCTCGGTCACGTACCACGACCCGTGCCGGCTGAACAAGCGCAAGGGCATCTGGGCGCAGCCGCGAGAGATCCTGCGGGCGATTCCCGGGCTGACGTTCACCGACGTCGATCGCGTGACGCAGTGGTCCTACTGCTCGGGCGGTGGCGGTGGACTGCCGATCGAGAAGCCCGAGCTCACGGCGCAAATCAGCGCCCGGCGCCTGGAGCTGGCCGCCGGCCTCGGCGTCGACACGCTCGTCAGTGCCTGCCCCTGGTCGGAGCGGCCGCTGAGCGCGGCTGGCGACGCCCGCGACATCGACGTCGTGGATCTCCACGAGCTGCTCGCTGAGTCGCTCGGCATCGACGTCGGCGGCTCGCGGGGAGCGACCACATGACAATCACGGGCGAGCGTCTCGACGAATTGCACGCCGCACTGCACGGTGTCCTGCGCCCGGACCAGGTGCTGACGTCCAAGAGCGACCGGTTCAACCGCGCCCGCGTGCCGGCGCCGTTCCCGGTCCACCGGTGGGCCGAGCGCGTGCCGGACGTCGTGACGCTGCCCGAGAGCACCGAGGACGTCGCCGCCATCGTCCGCATCGCCAATGAGCTAGGTGTCCCGATCGTGCCGCGGGATGGCGGGACCGGCCTTACCGACGGCGCCGTGCCGCTGCACCACGGGATCCTCGTCGACGTCAAGCGGATGAACCAGATCCACGAGCTCGACTTGGACAACCGCACGTGCACGGTCGGGACCGGGATCAACATGCTCAAGCTCAACGAGGTGCTCGCCGCGCACGGCCTGATCTATCCGGACAACCCGGCGTCGTACCCGTGCTCACTGGTCGGCGGACGCATCGGCACGAGCGGCTGGTCGCTGATCGGGTCGCGGTACGGACACAGCCGCGACCTCGTGCTCAGCTTCGACCACGTGCTCCCCACCGGCGAGATCATGCACGTCGGTGACGGCATCGGCCAGAAGATCTCCAAGAGTTCCAGCGGCTACCAGCTCAAGCACCTGTTCATGGGCCACCAGGGCACCCTCGGCATCGCGACGCGTGCCACCCTGAAGCTGTTCCCCAAGCCGGAAGCCGAGCTTTCGCCGTTCTTCGCCTTCCCCGACTACGACAGCGCGTACCGCTGCTGCGGCGCGTTGGCGCGGGCTGGCGTGGCGACGTTCGCCGGGGCGGTGCTGTTCGACGAGTGGAAGGTCGCCTACCTGCGGCGAGACGACGAGGCGTACATCCCCCAGCCCGGCGACGTGAAGGCGCTCGTGTGCACCGCGCTCTACGGATGGGAGGATGAAGTCCGCGCCGGCGGCCGTCGGTTGATGCGGATCGCTCGCGACCACGATGGTCGATACCTCGGCGACGAGATCTCCGAGGGGGACTGGGCAGCACGCCACGACCGCTACGCCACGCCGCTGCACGGACGCACGAAGGCCGGACAGGTCGTGCCGATGAGCTGGCACTGCGAGGACGCCTCGATCAACTACACGAACCTCCCAGCAGTGACGCGCGAGTGGCACGCCATCGTCGCCGAACTGCGCCGCAGGACCGACGTGTTCGACGACTGGGGGATGTTCGCCTACACGAACACGTCGACCGGCGTCGACTACCTCACCGAGATCGACGTCGGGATCTGGGAGCAGCAGCTCGGCGACGAGGCGTGGAGCCTGTTTGTGCAGGCGAAGCGTGACATCGCCGCCGTCGCCCTGAAGTACAACGGATCGATCAGCGCCTGCCACGGCTCGTGCCGGGAGGGTGAGGTCGACCTCGTTCCCCAGGAGCTCGGACGCGGCTACGACGTGATGCTGGACATCAAGCGGGCGCTCGACCCGAACAACATCATGAACCCCGGCAAGTACGGGCTCGACCGGGCCTACGAGGGAATGGCGTGATGGCCGACGACGGGTCCGACGTTCTCGGCTTCCGCTACGGCGAGCAGATGACGCCGCCGCCGGCCGAGCAGGCGAGCGAGGTGGCGATCACCCGGTTCGAGCACGTCTACGAGGTCGATCCGCGGCTCATGGAGCGCTGGGTGCTCCAGCAGACGTTTCCCAACTGGGACACGTTGCGGATCATGCACAGCCGGCACGATCACCTGGCCTGGATGCACCGACACTTCGCTCAGCGGGTCGTGTCGGGTGCCGAGATCCTCGCCGAACTCGACGATCCATCCGCTCACCGAGAGGGAGACGAACCGTGAAATACAGCTACGTCATGTTGCCCGACTACCCGCTCAGCGAGTCGCTGGCCGCCATCAAGCTCGCCGACCAGCTCGGGTTCTACGGGTGCTACGCGGCCGACGAGACGTGGCACAAGGATTTGTGGCTGCTGTTTGCCGCGGCTGCCGCCGAGACGAGCAACATCCGGTTCGGGCCGAGCCTCTCATCGGTCGTCCTGCGCGAGCCGACCCTGATCGCCCAGTCCCTGGCGACGCTCGACGAGCTGACCGGCGGTCGCGCCGAGGCCGTGCTCTCCTGCGGAAACTTCGGGCTGCTCGCCCAGTACAACATCGACTGGACGACGACGAAGCCGCTGTCACGTGTGAAAGAGGCACACCACGTCGTGCGTACGCTGCTCGACGACGGAGCGATCACGTTCGACGGCGAGTTCTTCAAGTACAGCGGCCTGTTCACGTTCGCCCGACCGGTGCAGGAGCACGTCCCGGTGCTGATCGGCGCCATGCGTGGCCCGAAGTCGTTCCAGGCGGCGGGCGAGCTGTCCGACGGGTGCCATCACGCGCTCAGCTACACCCGGGAGGCCTACGACTACGCCGTCGAGAACATCCGCATCGGCGCGGAGAAGGCCGGAAAGGACGCCGACTCGCTCGACATCGCAGCGTGGGTCGTCTTCGCCACCGGCGCGGACTCGGCGAAAGCGAAGGACGCCGCCCGAGCGATGGTCGGGATCTATGCCTCGTCCATGCCCGCCGAGCAACTGGAGCGCAACGGCGTCGATCCCGTGGAGCTCAAGCCGATCATCGACGCCATCGGCGCCGGCGACCTCGCCAAGGGCATCGAGCTGACGTCACCCGAGCTGGCCGACCGGTTGTCGGTTTCGGGCTCGCCGGCCGAGTGCGCGGCCAAGATCCGCGACGAGATCGCGCCCGCCGGCGTCAACCACATGGTCCTGGCGATCACCGACCGCAGCCTCGTCAAGGCGTTCACCGGCATGGATATCGAGGGCGTGGCCGACGTGAACACGCAGCTCCAGCTGATCCACGATGAGGTGATCCCGGCGGTCTGACTCGAGATCCACTTCTGACGCCCGTTCGGTGTCAGCCATGACACCGAATCTTCCTCAGAAGCGGTGTGGCGCCGTTCAGGCGGCGGGCTCCAGGTCGACCCACAGACCGGCCAGCCCGCGCAGGATCTGGCTGCGGAAGTAGCGGAAGTCGTTCCCCGGGGCCAGCGTGATCGAGCGGAAGCGCCGCAAGAGCTCCTCGAACACGATCCTCGTCTGCAGCCGGGCGAGCGGTGCGCCAGGGCACAGATGGATCCCGTGGCCGAACGTCAGGATGGGGTGCTCGGGGCGGCGACCATCGCCGAAGCGGTTGGGATCGAACACGTCGGGCTCGTCGAACGCCGTTTCGTCACGGTTGCCCGATCCCCACATCAGCTGGACGAACGACCCTTCCGGCACGGCCACCCCGCCGATCTGCGTGTCGCGGGTGGCGATCCGGAAGATGCCCTTGACGGGCGACTCGACGCGCAGCAGCTCCTCGATGAAGGCGGGGATGCGGCCCGGTCGTGCCCGCAGCTCCGACTGCAGCTGCGGCTGCGTCGCCAGGACGCGCACGCCGCTGGTGATCGCCTTGCCGGTCGTCTCCTGGCCTCCGCCGAGGAACAACAGGAGGAGACCGAGCACGGCCTGATCGTCGAGCTCGTCGCCGTCTCGGGTGCGGGCCACGACGAGCGTGGAGATCATGTCGTCGGCGGGTTGGGCTCGGCGGGCCGCGATGAACGTCTGGAACAGCGCACGGATGCGCTGGTATCGCTCGGACGTCGCGCTCGTGAACTCCACCTCCGGGTTGCCGATCACCTCCTCCTTCCAGTCCAGGAAGACGTCACGGCGGTCCTCGGGAATGCCGATGATGTCGGCGACGACCGTGGCCGGCAGCGGTCCGGCCAGCGCGTCGAGGATCTCGACACGCCCGCCGTCGGCGAAGCGGTCGATCAGCGAGTTGGCGATGCTGCGGATCGTGTCGGCGCGTTGCTCGACGGCGTTCGGCGTGAACCATCGGCTGACGATGCTGCGATGACGGGTGTGGAGTGGCGGGTCGACGTGCTGCAGTTGGTCCTGGACGTCGGGGACGTAGGCGTCCAGGAGCTCGAGCACACGCCCGGGACGCTCGGCGTCGGGGGTACCGGTTCGTCGTGCGATGTCACACAGCGCAGCCGGAACCGGTCCCCGGTCTGTGCCCTTCGGACCGTACGCGGCGAGGATCGACGAGAAGTCCTTCGGGCGTCGGGCGACGTCGACGATGTCGTCGTAGCGCGTGACCACCACGACGTTGAACCGCGGCTCGCGGAACACCGGGCACGTTTGGCGCAACGCCTCCCACATCGGGTACGGGTTGTCGACGAGTTCCTGCTCGACGGTCAGCACGCGTTCGACGTCCTCGCCGGAAGTCACGGCGTGGAGCGTAAAGGCCGTGTCGCTCCTCAGCTCCGGCCGTCGACCTCGAGGGGCTTGGGCTGTGTCAGCCGCCAGTGGTTGCCGAACGGGTCGCGGAACGCGGCGTCGATGCCGTAGAAGCGTTCCTCGGGCTTCTCGATGAACTCCACGCCCTTGGCCTCGAGCTCGCGGTACGTCGCCCAGCAGTCATCCGTCGCGAGGGCGCCAGGCCCGAGGTAGCCGGTGGCGACCAGCGAGCGAAGCTGCTCGGCGATGCCTTCCTCGACCGCCGGCGGCCCCGGCACGACGAGCATGATCGGGACCTCCGGCTGCGCGGGTGCGTTGACCACCAGCCAGCGGAACCCGTCCTGCACCATGTCGAGGTTGACGTCGAAGCCGAGCGTGTCGACGTAGAAGTCGCGAGCCTCGTCGAGGTCGAGGACCCACACGCACACCAAGCCGACTCCTCTGATCATGATCGGCGTCCTCCTTCGCGGAACTGGACCACGGCCGGGGTGAGCGCCTCGCCGGCGACGTTGTGGTCCTGCCCGGACAGGACCTCGTGGCGGGCGCCCGGGATCGCCGCCGCCACCTGGGCGGCCGCGGTCCGGAGGAACTCGGGACTCTCGGATCCGGCAAGAACCAGTGTGGGTACCTCGATCCGGCCGTACCGCGCTGTGGGAACCGTCGAGTCGCCCAGCGCCGCGGCGTCGTACGCCAACGTCGGAGCCAGGCGCTCGCCCAGCTCCCAGTACGGCGATTGACGCATCCCGTCGATCATGTCGTCCGGGAGGCCGACGAAACGCATGAAGTGAGCCAAGGCGTCCGCCTTGCGGCCGTCGGCGAGCGCGGCGCGCAGCCGATCGGCGTACTCCTCGAACCGTCGTTGACCGTCGGCGTCGACGCTGAATGGGGGCTCCCACATGACGAGGGTGTCGATCGGCAGCCCGCGCAGCGCCGCTTCAGCTGCGAGTGCGGCGCCTGACGACAGCCCGACCACCGTGGCCGACCCGCCGGCTGCGGCGAGCAGCACGTCGAGGTCCTCGACCTCGCGCTCCAGCGCGAACGGCAGGGTGTCGGTGCTGTCGCCGCGACCCCGGCGGTCGTAGTTGAGCACCGTGAAATGCGCGGCGAGCGCACTCGCGAGGGCTGCGTCGATCGAACGGTCAACGGACGCGCCCGATACGAGGATCAGCGGTGGACCAGCTCCGAGTTGATCGAACGCGATCGTCGTGCCGTCTGCTGAAGTGACCTTCTCCATGACCGACGACCATACGAATGCGGCTTCCATTCGGCTTCTCGAAAACTGCCCTATTTGATGCGGCCGGCGAAGGCGCTGGAGCGCCCGCCGTGCCGAACCGGTACAACCACCTCTGAACGACGCGGCCCATCACGGGTTCACGCGCGAGGGCGCGTCCACATCCGGACGTAGCAGCTCGGCAACCGAGCCAACTCTTCGTGCCCATCACGCTCTCGATATCCGGTCGGCGTGTCACCGACGAGGCGTTTGAACTGCGTGCTGAACGAGCCGAGGCTGCTGAAGCCCACGGCGAAGCAGATGTCGGTCACGGACAGATCGTCGGCGCGGAGCAACGCTTTGGCCCGCTCCATCCGGCGGCTCATCAGGTACTGGTGTGGCGTCTCCCCGAACGTCGCCTTGAAGCTGCGGCTGAAGTAGGCCGGCGACACGGCGGCGCTGCGGGCGAGCGCTGCGACGTCGAGCGGCTCGGCGTACGCGCGGTCGATCAGGTCACGCACCCTGAGCAGGTGCCTCGCCAGCGGAACGGCTGGGCGGTTCACCACCATCGATCCTGACGTATCGGTGCCATCCTTGGCCAGGAGAGTGACCAGCTGTGGCGAACGTGTACATCCTTCCGGACCAGAAGCTGACCGAATGCAGTGCGACCGAGACGATCCTGTCGGCGGCGCTGCGCGCCGGCGTGCCGTTCGCCCACGCCTGCGGCGGCCACGCGTCCTGTTCGACGTGCCGTGTGGTCGTCGTGGAGGGCTGGACGGCCTGCGGCGAACGGACGCCCAAGGAGCTGGCGATCGCCGAGCGGCTCGGCTTCCCGCCGGAGTTCCGGCTCGCTTGCCAGACGAGGATCAGCGGTGACGTCACGCTGCGGCGCCTGGTCCTGGACGACGAGGACATCGAACATGCCGACCTCCGCCCTCGTTTCCGGCGCAGGGCACGAGGTCCGCTGCGATGGGCGCTGGGTGACCTCATCCCGCGGCGCGGCCAACCGCGGCCGATCGGCGTGGAAGTGCATGCCGCAGTGCTCTTCGCTGACATCCGTGGCTTCACGGGGTTCTCCGAGGCGCTGCTCCCGTATGACGTGATCCACGTCCTTCAACGCCACGCCTCTCAGGTCACACAGGCCGTTGAACGACACGGCGGCGTCGTGACCAGCTACATGGGCGATGGGGTGATGGCGTTGTTCCTCCCGGGTCGCCATCGAGCACCGGCGACGCTGCGCGCCCTACGGGCGGGGATGCAGATGCTGGCGGCAACCGACAAGGCGCGGCCGGCGCTCCAAGAGCTCTACGGTCGTTCGTTCGACATGAACGTCGGCGTGCACAGCGGTCCAGTGATCGTCGGCACGCTGTGGGGCGACCACGCGCCGCTGACCGCCTTGGGCGACAACGTGAACGTGGCCAGTCGGATCGAGCAGGCGAACAAGGAGTGCGGCACTCGGTTCCTGATCTCCGAGGCCGCACTCGCCGATCTCGGTGATGCAGTCGTCACCGGACGTTCGTTCACGTGCTGCCTCCCGGGCAAGGCAGGCGAGCACACGCTCATCGAGGTCCTCCGGGCCGCCGACGGCCGGTGAGGGCAAACCTCGCTGCCGGGCACGATCTGGGCGCGCACGTTCTCGAAATCGAGAACCTCCGCGCCCAGAAGGGACATTGAGAAGGTCCGCGCCCAGTTCCGCCGGCGGATCGGATCGGTGTGACCACCATCCCAGCCGTGGTGTGTCATCCGACGTAGCGGTTCGGTGCTGTCTGACACACCGTGGCCTTGCTGCACGAGTGACGAGCGGTCGCACGCACATGGCGGAGGAGATCGAGCGATGGCCAGACACTTCTACGACCCCGGTGGGCAAGCCAGCTCGGTGGAGGCTGCCCGCCTCGCGACGATGGCCGCCGCCGCTGACCTGGTGTCACTCACGGCGCTCGGCCGCATCGTTGATCGTGACGGCATCGTCATCGCCGATGTCGGCGCTGGTGATTCCACGTCGTTGGGAGCGGCGCTGGCGGCGCGGAACCCATCGGCGACGTACCTGCCGATCGACATGCGACCGTCAGCCGTCAGCGCCCACAGGGCACGGGGTTGGGACGGTCGCGTGGGGTCGGCGACCGACCTCCCCATCGACGACGCCAGCGTGGATGCGGTCCACGCGCGGTTCGTGCTCGCATGGTTGGACCCCACGGGTCGCCGCCGCGCCGTCGAAGAGATGCTGCGCGTGAGCCGCGGCCGTGCCCGCTTGGTCGTCATCGACTACGACTGGGGCAGCGCAGCTGGCCCCGAGGTCGTCGAGGTGTGGAAGCAGCGGCTGCTGCGGGTGCTGACCGGGTTCGGCTTCGACCCTTACTGCGGTCGTCAGCTGCCGCTCGACCTGCCCCACCACTTGACCGGAGCGGGGCTTCGGCCCGGCGACTACACCGTCAAGGATGGCCGCGCGACTAGGACCGAACCGCTGAGCGACGCCTTGGCGACGATCACCCAAACGATGGCACCCGTCGTCGAGCGGCTGGAATCCCTCGATCTCGATGACGATGCCGACGAGCTCGCGGCGGCGTTCTCCGCGGTTGTCCGCTACGCCGGCCAGCACCCCGACGCGCCGATCACGTTCCCTGCGATGGCTGCCACGACCGTGGAGCTCAACACGACGGCGGCGTTGGGGACGGCGGCCGGCGCCATCGGCCGGGGACGCGCCGCCCGCCGTCGCAGGGCCACGAGCAGGCGGCTGCCTTCAGCGGGTCCGCCCGAGCTCGGGGTCCATCGACTGGAGTCCGCCGATCTGATCGACCAAGCGCGACGTCTGCACGCCGCGGAGTATGTCCAACACGGCCACGCCACCGACGAAGCCATCGACTCCGACGGCTTCCTCATCGCAGCCATCGACCCGAGTGACGTCATTGCCAGATCCGACTACCTCGGTGTCGTCGACGACGAGGGACTCGTCACGGCGTGCCTGCGGATGATCCGTCCCGTCCGGGGCGACATGACCACGCTTCCAACCCTGCGCAAACTGCTTGCCCAGCGCAGACCCCATGGTTTGAGCGAGCTTCCGTTCCCGACCGGATCGGCGCTCTTCGAGGTCTCCGGGTTGGCCAAGTCGAGCCTCAACCGTGACCGCACGGCGATCCTTCGGCTGCTGCTCGCGACCGGCTGTGAGGCCAGTCGCTGTGGGGATGACTTCGCGGTCATGGGTGTCGTCGAGTCGACCGCCAGGTTGCTCATGTCCGTCTTCGGTACCCAGGCGATTCGCCCGCTCGATTCATCCAGCACGATCGCCGTCGACGGTGTCGGAATCAGGCCCGGCGGAGTCAGGCTCGTTCCCTGCTACTCGGTGACGGCGACGTTCGTCAACGACCTGCTCGGGCACTGTCGAGCACGACCCGACAACGAGCTCAGCCGTCTCAACCAGCCGCTCATCGAGCTCACGGCCGCCGCCTGCGCCAGCATCACCAACGTCGCCTGATGGCAATGCTCACGGCTGCGGGCGCGAACCGCTCGCGGGGAGAACGATGGCCGCGAGTTCATCGCGATGGGTGACTCCGAGCTTCATGAAGGCGCTGTGGAGGTGGTTGTCGACGGTGCGGACCGAGAGCACAAGCAGCTCCGCGATTTGTCTGTTGGTGAGACCGCGGGCCGCCAACGTGGCGATCTCGTGTTCGCGACGGGTGAGTGGCAGTGAGCCGTCGAGCTCGACCAACTCGGGCGTACGTGCTCCCTGGCATTCGTCGGCAAGACGCTGTGCGTTGGCGGCCGCTGCGTGCGCGCTGCCGTTCCGCCCGATCGCTCGGTAGAGACGCGCCGACGCAGCGGACGCCTCGGCCGCATACAGCGCAGCGCCCATCTGCTCGAAGGCGACGGCGACTCGATCGAGCTCGCCGGCGTCGTCCGCGAGCAGCGCAGCGGCATGAGCGGCAAAGGTCGCGACCAAGTCGCCGTCGACGCCACTCGCGATGAAGGTGAGCGGCTGGGCGGCCAGTGCGGCGCCGCCGAGCCGAGCAACGTCGTGCCAGGCGAAGGCCGCGAGCGCGGTCTGACCGTACGATCCGCATCGCTGCGCGCATTCGCTGGCGAGTCGACGTGCCTCGGTGAACTCTCCGCGCGCGTGGGCGGTCCACGCCCGCGCGAGCTCGATGAAGGAGTAGTCCATCACGAACGTCGGCACTGAAACGGAATCGGCCTCGGCGAGCGCCTGCTCGGCGGCGGGCACGTCGCCGAGCAGTGCGTGACAGTGCGCCAGTTCGCCGAGACAGGCAGAGTGGTGGCGGTAGAAGTCGACGTCCCCGAGCAGGATCGCGGCCTCCTGAAGCACCGTCGCCGCTGTACGTGGCCGGCCGACCAGGCGTGCCGTCCACCCGTAGGTGAATCCGAGGACGCCACGCGACGCTTCGGCACCGGAGACCGTGCTCTGGGCGTACGCGTCGTGCGCCGAGCGTTCGGCATTCATGAATCGACCGCTCACGATCGCCGCCGCACATCGGTTGTGCATCAAGAGGTCTGGCGCAAACGCGCCGTACTGCCCTCCTGAGTGTTCGTCGTCGACCAGTTCGAGGCGGTCACAGAATTCCAGCGCCGCGTGGGTTCGCCCGGTGACGATCTGACCCCATGTCGCAACCGGCGAGATCTCGACGAGGATCTCGGTGTCGAGATGCGGGCGGGCGAGCAATTCCGCCACGGTGGCGACCGCTTCCTCCGCTTGCCCGCCGAACAGTCGAAATCGTCCGGCAGCGGCGAGGACGGTGTCGTGCCAGCCTTCCTCTGACGCCGCTTCTGCCGCGGACTCCAGCACGGCCGTGGCCTCATCGCGTCGTCCGAGCAGGAAGTAGAGCACGTCGCTCCGGCGCAGGGCGGCGCGCGAACGCTCCTCGTCGCTCACCGCGCGCTCCTGCAGTTCGGCCAGCAGCAGGCTGGCCTCCTCACCGCGGCCGAGCCCGAGCATGGCATCTGCCAGCACCAGATGCGCGTCGAACCCTCCGTCGCTCCGAACGGCGGCACCTGCCAGGCGCTCGGCCAGAACGAAGTCCTGGAGAGTGATCGCCCGGCGGGCAGCGGACACGAACAGCCGAGAGTCAGCGAGCTCTCCGGCACCCAGCCGCCACGTCGCGAGACGTAGGAGATCGCCTCGTCGACGGGCCCCCGTCGCTTCCATCAGGTCGGCGAGGCGCCGCCAGATCGACTCAGCTAATGACGGAGGCGTGCTCGCACGGACGGCCTCCGCGTACAGGGGGTGGGAGACCACGACATCACGTCGGCGCGCGCTCGAGATGGTCTGCAGCAAGCCTCGACGCTCAAGCGACTCGCGGTCGGCAGCGTCAGTGAGGGCGTCGAGGAAGTGCTTCTCCAACGGTTCACTCTCCGCGACGATCTCGAGCACTGCCCGCTCTGCTGGTGCCAGGTCGCCGAGCCGCGCGGCGACCAACTCGGAGAGTCGGGGTGTCGCGACGTACGGCCCGCGCCAGCGCCAGACCCCGCCGCCCTGAGTCAGTGTTCCGTTCTCCAGACCGCCGAGCACAAGTTCGCGCAGGTAGAGCACGTTGCCGCGGCTGGCGCTCCAGAGCTGGTGCAACGTCGCCGCGTCTACATGCGGAGGCAGAGCCGTGGTCACCAAGTGGCCGAGCTGGTCTTCAGAGAGCGATTGCAACTCGATGCGCTCGAGCGGTCCGTCCTTCCAGAGGCTGAGGATGGCGTCGGGTGCCGGCTCGTTGCTCCTCACGGTGACGACCACGAAGCAGGTCTGGAGCTCGGTGAGGTGCCGCACGAGGGCGGCTGACGCGGCGTCAAGGAGGTGCGCGTCATCGACACCCAACACGAGCGGCCGGTCAACCGTGCGCTCAGTGATCGACTCGGCGGCCACCCGAAGGAGGTTCACCGGTCCGGCTCCGCTCAAGGTGGCGGGCAGCAGGTGCGCGAATGCCCCGAAAGGGATCGACCCGGCAGCCCGAGTTCCCTGCACCCACGCGATGGTCCGGCCAGACTCGTTTGCCCGGGTCAGGATCTCGTTGGCCAGCCGGGTCTTTCCGATGCCGGGCGCGCCAGCGAGCATCACGCCAGCCGATCCGGGACGATCCAGCGCTCGCTGCACCCACGCGAGTTCGTCGGCTCGACCGACCAGCGGCCACTCGAGCAGCACGGCGGGATGCTACGCCCTGCTAATCACCGAGTCGGCTGAGATCGAGGGGCCGGAATTGCTCGAGCACGCCAATGATGCGGCCTCCGCCGCCGAGATCGTCGACCAGCGCGTCGACGAGTTCGTCGAGGGGCTCGCCCACGTTGTCCCACACAAGGCTGCGCCGCGGATTCGGCGGCCGGTCGAGCACCGCACGGACCGCCTCATACAGCGGGACGGTGGCAGTCGAGAGGCAGCTCCGCGCGTCGTAGTGCCCGCGCACCATGGCAGTCCGAAGCTCGACGGCCTGAGTGACGATCAGCAGCGCGACGGCGAGGTAGTGGTGGAACGTGGTGACTGATTGCCGCGTCAGGCGGGCTGACCCGAAGCCGAGGCTGTTGATGTTCTGGTTGAACTGCTCCGCGTGGGTGGGGAACCTGTCGACCAGCGGAGCTCCCAGGAACCCGAGCATCGGCATGATGGAGTTGGCAGTGATCTGGAGACCCTTGAGGCCCATGTTCACCGGCCGCCCCGTGTTCCCGACGAGCGACGGGCTCAGGCCACCACTGAACGCTGGCGTCACGAGCATTGCCAGCTGGGTGTCGATGTGCTTGGCCAGCAGCCCGATGTAGTGGCGCAGGCCGTCCATCGCCATGCCGACGTACTGCCCGAAGAAGTTGCCCCCATGGTGGATGACGCCCGCCTCGCTGTCGATCAACGGGTTGTCGGTGGTCGAGTTCATCTCGATCTCGATCTGCCGTGCTGCCGTGGCAAGGCCCTCCGCGATCGGTGCGATGAACTGTGGCAAGCAGCGGATCGAATAGCGATCTTGGATCGGCCCGCAGGCGGCACGACCGGCCGGACCACGATCGCCGCGCGTCAGCGCCGAGTCACACAGCAAGCCGCGGATGGTGTGCGCCGCCCACAGCTGCCCGGGATGCGGTTTGTGCAGGTGGATGAACGGGTCGAAGGGCTGCAACGACGCCGCAAGCGCCTGGATCGCCAAGGCGTGCACTCCGAACGCCACCATCAGTTGGTCCCAGGCGTCGTGCACGCAGAGCGCAGCGATGCCGGACATCGCCGCGGT
Organism: uncultured Acidimicrobiia bacterium; assembly: GCA_963844915.1. Lineage (GTDB taxonomy): Bacteria > Actinomycetota > Acidimicrobiia > Acidimicrobiales > Ilumatobacteraceae > JALZMG01. The sequence goes on from CAWJQF010000003.1 coordinate 227,351, forward strand.
GCCGTTCACCATGGCCAGTCCCTCTTTGGGCGCCAGCCGCAGCCTCGGCAGAGCAAGCCGGTCCAGAGCCGTCAGTGCGTCGAGCTCGTCCCCCGCGAGGTCCACGCGGAAGGACGGATCCAGTCCAATCAGTGCACCGGTGATGGAAGCCAGCGGCACGAGATCGCCGCTGGCGCCGATTGATCCGAACTCGCGCACATGGGGCGTGGCGCCGGCGTTCAGAAATGCTTCGAGCCGTCGGACGAGCTCGATGCCAATTCCGGACGCACCTCGCAGGTGCGAGTTGGCGCGGATCAACATGGCGGCCCGAACCTCGTCGCGGCTGAGCCGCCCACCTGCTCCCGCCCTCAGGTGCCACACGAGTCCGAGCTGCAACTCGTCGGCGTCCTGACGAGAGATTGCGACGTCAGCCATGGCCCCGTACCCGGTGGTCACTCCGTAGATGCGAGCCCCGTCGTCGACCGCCTGGCGGATGACCGCGCACGATCTCTCCAGCGCGGTCGTGACCTCGGGCTCGTCGCTGAGCTGCACGGCCCAATCCCTTCGGGCGACGCCCGCGACATTTGCGATGGTCAGGTCGCGCCCGCTGATGACGATCGGTTCCGTGGTCATCGGATGCCCTCTGCGGCCAAGCGCTTGATCACCGGAACGAACGCCAGGCCACTGGCGTGGTCCTGCGCTCGGCCGACGGCCACGTAGTCGAGGCGACCGAACAGGCCCTCGATGGCTGGGTTCACCGTGCCGACCATCACCGACGCCGCCCAGCGCCTTGCGCATGCCTCGCCGTGCCGGATCAGCCGTGCCGCGATACCCGCACCTGCGGCTGCCCGGCTCACGAACATCATGCCTCCACACGCCACGCGGTCCCCCGGCCGGAGGTGCGGCGCGAAGTCGAAGAACTCGTCGACCGGGAGTCCCAGACGCGGATGGTGGATGCAGTAGCGGACCCCGCCGACCACGCAGCCGTGAACCTCGGCAAGCAGATGCACGGTCGTTCCCGGGTACGTGTCGAACCGGTCGTAGATGCGGCGATCAGGTGTGCGCCCGAAGTAGTCGAACTCCTCGGTGTAGACCCGGTGCCGCCCCCGAAGCACGGCATCCACGTCGGCCGCGGTGCGAGCCGGACGGATCGTCGCCCGGCGAGCGTCAGTCGAGGTGGTGGTCACGCCGCCTCCAGCGTCATTTCGAGCACGTCGTCGAGCCTCCGCCGACAGGCGCGGACAGGGGCGATCACTGACCCGTGGTGCAACCGGATGATCAAGATCGGCGCCTCGTCTCCGACAGCGAACAACTCATCGATCTCCCGGGCGATCGCCTCCAGCCCTTCGCGATGCGGGTCGGAGAGCTCGGCACCGTCGCTGTCGAGCAACCCGAACAGCGAGAGCGGGGTGACGGGGTGTACCGCCAAGCGGTGTGCGGTCGCCTCCAACCAGACCCGCTGGAGAGCCCGTCCGCCACGCACGCGGGCGAAAGGTGTGCGGGCGTCCACCGTCACGAGGCCAAGAGCGGCGGTTGACATCAGGGCCCTGCGCTGCATGTCCGCGAGTCCGCCTCCCAGGTCGTGCTCGGCGAGAAAGGCGGACACGGTTGGCCGCATGAGCAAGCGCAACATCTCCTCTCCGCCTGGCGGAAGGGCGAGCGTCGCGACGTCGATGCCATCAGCCGACGCGTCGGCGCCGTGCGAGTTCCAGCGCAGCTCACGGGCCAGCTCGCCGTGCATTCCTCGGTTGAGCATCCTGATCCGGTCGGACCCACCGAGCAGCGTGGCGAAGCGCCTCATTCGAGGGTGGTCGTCGATGAGGTGGAGGGAAGCGTCATGTCGAGCCGCCGCTGCACGCAGTACCCGCCGCTGGGTGCCAGAGAGCGTGCCGGCGCACCCGGCCGTCCGGTCGGTCCGGCGCTCACCGATCAATGGGAACAGTCGGCTGGAGTCAGGATCCGGCGGGGCGGAGGCGCGAACGAAGGTCACCACGGCGGCGAGATCGGCATCGGAACGATCGGGAAACCAGGTGAACGCTGCTGGCCGGCCGCGATGAGCGGCCGTGATGGCGACGTTCTCGCACGCGGCTCCAACGGCGATCCAGCCGGCGGCGCATCGCGGGTCGATCGCCGACCGGGCGCGTTCCCGGTCGAGCCACACCCGCAGTCGTCGCCCGTCCCAGCCGAAGCGCCAGGGCTGAGCGTTGCCCGCCGAGGGTGCGCTCGTCGCCGCCGCGACGATCTCTTCGATGAACTCGTCTGCCTTGACCCTGGCCTTGACCCTGGCCTTGACCCTGGCCGCCCGCTGGCGGCGCAGGCGCAACGCGTGCATCACCCGGACGCATGTCGGTAGTCCGGACCAGTCCAGAGTCGAGCTCCCGGTCGACATCAAGGCGATACCTGCCCGACGGGCACTCACGCCCGAGCAGGATGCGTCGCACCGCAACCGCCGCGTGAGCGCCGCCGGCGACGACCTCCGCAGCGAGCTGTGGCCAGGTCGACAACGTGTGGTCGATCTCGATCATCGACACTGCGGAACGGTCGGACACGTTCTCGACCCCGATCACCTGTAACGCACAACGAACGCGATCATCGGCGGGCAGGGTCGACAGAGCTGCTGTCTCCAGATCCGGCGCGAGCCCATGAAAGAGGGGCCGATTCGGCTCGAGATCGAATCGTTCCACGTCGAGCATCCCGCCTTCGGCGGTGGCCATGACCACCGGAATTCGTCGTCGACGGGCCTCGGATCTGATGAGGACCTTCATCGCAAAGGAGTCGCACTCCTCGACCACAACGTCGACGCCCTGGAGAAATGAGGCGACGGTGGCCGCGCCGACACCCTCGGGAATCACCTCGACGCGGCGGAACGGGTCGATCTCCCAGACCATTCGCGCTGCCAGGACGGCCTTGTGTTGACCGAGATCCCAAACCGCTGCGCGCAGGCGATTGCAGTTCGAGCCGTCGAGCGTGTCCGGGTCGGCAACCTTGAGCCGGCCGCCGGTTCCCTCGAGTGCGAGCACGTGCAGAACGGAGGATCCGACGGACAGGCCCGCCACGGCGACGGTTGCGCCCGCGAGGCGCTGTTGTTCAGCAGTCGTGAGTTTGTACCGGTTGCGGTCCGTTCGAAGCGCTGTCCAGTAGGGGTCCGCCAGCGTCCGAACGAGCTGGCCCGACCACGGGTAGAACACCCAGCAAGCTGGACATGCGCGATCGCCCTCCGTCACGACCATGCCGTCGTCGATTGCGGCAGGGCCCAGGTGGCGGCTTCCGCCCCGCATGACAGCCAGCTCGGCGAGCTGCTTCGGGACGAGATCGGTTGACCTCATGACGCGACCGGATGCTCGGAGGCGATCCAGCGCGATGCGGTCCGCCTCGACTGCTGAGTCGAAGATGATCGGCCCGAACGGGCCAGCCTGATCCGCCGTCGCGGAGCTGGACCTGTTTCGGGGCGTGGTCGACCGGCGTTCGGGCATGGGCGGCTCCCTCTCTGCGATTCGGCAACGTTCACCGCCGAGGTCGACAGAGCCCCGTCTCAACGGCGATCACGCTGCCCCCGTTGTGAGCACTGTCCTCGGCTGTGCTCTGTTACATGAGCTATCGGTGCGCAATGGTTGGGTGGATTTCTTTGAATGCCGCGGGTTCCGGAGCGCAATGAACGACGCGGATACGATCAAACAGTGGTGTGGGCCCGGAGGGCGGCGGGGCTGCGAGCGGTCAATGGCACCGAATCCTTCGAGTCCTGGTTTCCCCGGCTGTTGCCGTTTGCCTACAACGTCGGGTTCCGCTTCAGCGGCGGTGACGCGTCATTCGCCGAAGACGTCGCGCAAGAGGCCCTGACCCGCGCCTACGCACGCTGGGATCGAGTCCGTCGGCACCCGAACCTCGAGGGTTGGATCACGACCACCGGGTTCCACGTCGCGCTCGAGCTGTCGCGCCAGCAGCGTCGCGTCGATCGGTTCGACACGTCGAAGCTCATGTTCGACGTTCCTGGCGAAGAGCAGCGAGTGGCGGACGCCGACGAGCTGGTGCACGCCCTGCGGCGTCTGTCGTCGCGACAGCAGCAGGTGCTCGTATGGCGCTACTACTTCGATCTCAGCGTGCAGGAGACGGCGGGACGGCTGGGGTTGACCGAGTCGAAGGTGAAAGACGCGACACACGAAGCGGTGTCCAAGCTCGGGCGGTTGCTCCAACGCGAGAGGAAGTCGGCATGAGCGACTGGCGCGACGACCTTCCGCCGATCCCGTCCGACGAGATCCGAAGGGGCGTGTCATCCGCGAGGGAAGTCGCCGGCGCGAGCGTCGCCGGCAGCGTCGGCGTGCCGTGCTCCTGAGCGGGCTGGGCATCGCCGCGGTGGCGGCGATCGTGGTGACCGGCGCGGCGATCGGGCGGGACGACGAAGACGACCGGACAGCGCAGCGTCGGCAACTACCGCACCGGCAGCGGGGACAGACGTCCATCACGACGCCGCTACGCACCGAAGCGCCGCAAGGGACCGAGGCAGCGGAAACGGAGGCGACAGAGGCGGAAACGGCGGGGACAGAGGAAGCTGCCGGGGGAACGGCCAGGGCGAGAGATACGACGGTCAGCGCGCCAGAGGTGTTCGAGCTCATGGTCATCCCGTACGAGATCTGGGAGCAGCCGGCGAACGGCACCGCCTGCGGCCCGACCACGCTCGAGGTCACGTTCCAACCGCAGACGATGACGCCGCTTGCTCCTGTCGTGCATTGGCTGGTTGGAGGTGTCAACGGTGAGCTGCCGATGGTCATCGACGGCAACGTCGCTCGAGCGACGATCGGTCCATTCGGTCCGGACACCCTCGACACAGGGTTTCCGGACGCGGTGTTCCTCTACGTGACCGACAGCGACGCGGCCGGCGTGCTCCAGCGATTTGAGGCCCCGGTGATGTTGGTCCTGCACGACTGTCCTCCCTGACTCCAGCTGCTGAGACAGCAGTCGCGGCGCCGGACGGGCCGAGGCGTAGTTGGTTCGCGATGGGCAGCACGACCGACGTCGTCGCCGCGCGCCAGGTTCGTGTCACCTGCTCGCGAATTGAGTAGCGCCACACTCATGACCACCGCCCACGGCGCAGTCACGATCGGCTCATGACGACGCAGTGACCGCGAGCTCGACGGGTCATCCGGTCGAGCAGGCGGTACCGGCGTTCGCCGACTGATCACAGCAGCTGAGACGCGCCGCCTGCCGGGGCCGCGCGCCGCCGGAGGGAGTCCGCAATGTCACGAGTCACGCGCCGGCGCGCGCTTGCCGCCGGGACCCTCCTCACGATTGCTGCGATGTGCACTCGTTCAGTCGGGGCCGACCAGATGCCGTTGCTCGGCGAGCCGGTCGTGCTCAACGACAACGGAGCCTGGTCGTGGTTCGAAGATGAGCGGGCGGTGGTCGACGCCGAGCATGGGCTGCTCCTCGTCAGCTCGGTTGCCGACGCCTCTGGCAGCGGTGGGCGTGGCCGCTCCGGCCACATCGAGGTAGCGGCGGCCTCGATCGAGGAGACCCTCGCGGCGAGCCGGAGGGAACGCGTCGCGCTGCACGAACGACTCGAGGACGACGACCACAACTCGGCCGCCCTGCACGTTCGTGCCGACGGGCGGTACGTCGCGATGTACTCCCGCCATGGCAGCGACAATCTGACGCGTTGGCGCGTCTCACGTCGGGCCGGTGACCCGACTGATTGGGGCCCCGAGCGCACCCACGACAACGGCGCGCGGACGACGTACTCGAATCTGTATCCGATGCCAGCCGAGAGCCGGCTCTACGCGTTTGTGCGCAGCGTGGGCCACGATCCGAACTTCCTCATCTCGGACGATGATGGAATGACGTGGCGGTCCGGTGGCCGGCTCGTGTCCGGCCCGGGCGCGCCCTACGTCCGGTACGTGGCTGATGGACGTGATCGGATCCATCTCGTGGCGACGGAACAGCACCCCCGGAAGTTTGCCAACGGCATCTTCCATGCCACCGTGGAGCGCGGCCAGTTGCTGAGATCGGATGGCTCGATCGCCGACGATGACATCTTCGATCTCGAGGCGCCGGCGCCAGCGGACCTCACACCGGTGTTCAACTCCGGCCTGGGGCACGCCTGGCCGCTCGACATCCAACTCGATGGGTCAGGTCATCCACGAGTCGTCTTCTACGTGCGCAAGGGCGCCGAGACATCACCGACCGACCGCGCCTTCTACTTCGCCCGTTTCGACGGGTCGACCTGGCACGTCCATCCGCTTGCTCAGGCAGGAAATCCGTTCGCAGCCGCCGAGTCGGACTACACGGGACTGGTCGCGCTCGATCCGTCTCGTGCGGATCGTGTGTTCGTTTCGACCGACATCCATCCCACAACGGGCCGGCCGCTCGTCAGTTCCACGGATGGTGAGCGTCACTTCGAGCTGTTCCTCGGAACGACTGACGATGACGGGCTGACCTGGGGGTGGACTGCGCTCACCGCCAACTCAGCCGAAGACAACCTCCGTCCGATCGTGCCTCACTCGGACACATCAGACGCTGTCCTGCTCTGGCTGCGCGGAACGTATACGGGCTACCGGGACTACGACCTAGCGGTCGTGGGCGCTCGGATCAGCTGACTGAACGACGTCGCGGCGCCGGTGGGGAGATCCTGCTCCAGCTGGCGTCAGATCGGATGTCGCGAGTAAGAGGGCGAGCGATGACCTCGCGGTGGACCACGTCGACGCATCCCTCCCTGTACGAGATCAACACCTGGCCGTGGCTGCGCGGCTTGAACGCCACCGCCGGTCGCGACATCGATCTCGGCAGCGTGCCGGACGAGTACTGGGATGCGATCGCGGAGCGCGGCTTCGACGCCGTGTGGCTGATGGGCGTCTGGGCGCGCAGCCCTGCCGGCGTGCGCATCGCGATGGGCAATCCCGAGTTGGTCAGCAGCTTCCGTGACGCGCTGGCCGACTTCGAGCCCGACGACGTCGTGGGCTCGCCGTACTGCATTCGCGACTACGTCGTCGATCCAGCCCTCGGTGGGCCCGATGGGCTCGCCGCCGCACGCGCCGCCCTCTCCGCGCGGGAACTCGGCCTGATCCTCGACTTCGTGCCGAACCACGTGGCGCCGGACCACCCGTGGACGACCAGCCATCCCGACCGGTTCATCCAGGGCACGTCCGATGACCTCCGAGACACCGGGTCGTTCTTCGAGGTGGAAGGGCGGGTGCTCGCCAACGGGCGCGATCCGTACTTCCCGGCGTGGCCGGACGTCGCGCAGCTCAACGCGTTCTCGCCCACGCTGCGGGCGGCCGTCATCGACACGCTGCAGGAGATCGCCGAGCAGTGCGACGGCGTGCGCTGCGACATGGCGATGCTCGTCATGAACGAGACGTTCGCTCGGACCTGGGGATCCCGGGCGGGGGAGCTGCCGACCGAGGACTACTGGCCGACGGTGATCCCGGCGATCCGCCAGACCCATCCCGACTTCCGCTTCATCGCCGAGGCCTACTGGGACCTCGAGTGGGCACTGCAGCAGCAGGGCTTCGACTTCTGCTACGACAAGCGGCTCTACGACCGCCTGCTGCACGAACGTGCCGAGCAGGTCCGACAGCACCTGCTCGCCGACGACGCCTACCAGGAACGCCTGGTCCGATTCCTCGAGAACCATGACGAGCCACGCGCTGCCGGCGTGCTGGACCCGGCGCGCGAACAGGTCGTCGCGGTCACGACGCTGACGCAGTCGGGGGCGCGGCTGGTCCACGACGGCCAGCTCGAAGGCCGGAAGGTGCGGCTGCCGGTGTTCCTCCGGCGATTCCCAATGGAGGAGACCGACACCGATCTGGTCTCCTTCTACGACGACCTCCTGGCGGCGCTGCGCGACGACACGTTCCACACCGGTACCTGGCAGCTGTGCGAGCGGTCAGGCTGGCCCGGCAACGACAGCTTCGAGCACCTCGTCGCGTGGCGCTGGAGCGGAGCCTCGCGATGGCTCGTCATCGTCAACCTCAGCGCGGGGAGCGCGGTGGGGCACGTGCAGGCACCGTGGGAGGACCTGCGCGGCCGGTCGCTGCGCCTCGTCGACCCGACGCAGGGCGTGGTGTTCGAGCGCTCGGGCGACGACCTCTGCGACGGCTTGTACGTCGAGCTCGGCCCGTGGGGGTGGCATCTGTTCCGAGTCGAACCAGTCGACGAGCACCCGTTGGAGTAGGGCGCGCTGCAGTGAAGGCCTCGACAAGATCATCGCCCACGGCGTTAAAGACCTGTTAAGACCCCCGATGCCAACCCGGACGGTGCGGTTGGCTGGTGCCCGTGGCGTCGTTGATCAAGCGGGTCTTGATCGGCCGACCGATCGCGACGTCCGAGGAGTCGCATCACCGGCTGGGCAAGGTGATCGCGCTCCCGGTCTTCGCCTCTGATGCCATCTCCTCGACGGCGTACGCGACCGACGAGATCGTCCTCGTCCTGTTGGCCCAGGCGGGCGTCGGTGCAGCGGCGTGGGGGTACCTGGTCCCGTTGGCCATCGTCGTAGCGATCTTGCTCGTGATCGTCGTGGTGTCGTACCGCCAGACCATCTACGCCTACCCGTCGGGCGGAGGGTCGTACGTCGTCTCCCGGGAGAACCTCGGTGAGACACCGTCGTTGGTGGCTGGCGCCTCCTTGCTGACCGACTACATCCTGACGGTTGCGGTGTCCGTCGCGGGTGGCGTCCTGGCCATCCAGTCGGCCTTCGACTTCGACAGCCGCTACCGGGTACCGCTGTGTCTGATCCTGATCGCGCTGATGACGGTCGCCAACCTGCGCGGGCTGAAGGAGTCCGGTGCACTGTTCGCGCCGCCGACCTACCTCTATGTCGTGATGCTGATGCTGCTGATCATCGTCGGCTTCTACCGCATCTTCATCCAGGACATTCCCCCGATCCCGCTGGAGAGCCTCTCTCCCGAAGCCCAGGAGCTTGCCGCCGGCACGAGCGCGTTGAGCGTCCTGCTGTTGCTCCGGGCGTTCTCGTCGGGCGCCGTCGCTCTGTCCGGTGTGGAAGCCGTCTCCAACGGCGTTCCGGCGTTCCGCAAGCCGGAGAGCCGCAACGCCTCGAGAACGATCGCCCTCATGGGCGTCATCCTCGGAACGTGTTTCCTCGGGGTCTCCGTTCTTGCTTCCCACCTGCACCCGTACCGGGGCGACGAGGATCCAACCGGGATTGCCTTGATGGCGGAGTACATCTACGGCGGCAAGAACTTCTTGTTCTGGGTCACCCAGCTGGCCACGTTCGCCGTGCTCGTCCTCGCCGCCAACACCGCGTACGCCGACTTTCCTCGCCTTTCGTCGATCATCGCCCGGGACGGGTACCTGCCACGGCAGCTGGCGAACCGGGGTGACCGGCTGGTGTTCTCGAACGGGATCATCTTCCTCGCCGTCTTGGCCGGTCTGCTCATCGTCGTGTTCAACGGCAGCATCTCGGCACTGATCCCGCTCTACGCATTCGGCGTGTTCACTGGGTTCACGCTGAGCCAAGCGGGCATGGTCGTGCACCACGTGAGGTTGCGAGAGCCGCGATGGCGGTCGTCGGCCGTCGTGAACGGCGTCGGGTGCATCGCCACTGGGACCGTGGCCGTCGTTGTCGTGGTCTCGAAGTTCACGGAGGGTGCGTGGATCCCAGCGGTCTTGATCCCCGCGCTGGTCTTCTTCTTCCGGCTGATCGCTCGCCACTACCGCCGCGTGCGCTCCGCAGTCACGGTTGGTACGGAGTACCGGCCGCCTCGCCGCACGCACCTGATCGTCGTGCTCGTCGGATCGATCCACCGAGGTGTGATCGACGCCGTGCAGTACGCCCGCTCGCTCGCGCCCGAGCGTCTCATCGCTGTCTCCGTGGTCACGGACCAAGAAGAGCACGACCGGCTGGTCAGGGAGTGGGCGGAGTTCGACCTCCCAGTACCGCTGCACACCATCGGGTCGCCGTATCGGGAGCTCACGCAACCGTTCCTCGAGTACCTCGACGAGCTCGACGCAGAGAGCCCCGACGACGTGATCACGGTCGTGATCCCCGAGTTCGTGGCGCCGTGGTCACAGCAGTGGTTGCACAACCAGTCGGCGTTGGCGATCAAGGCACGGTTGTTGTACCGCCCGAACACCGTGGTCACCTCGGTGCCCGTTCTCGTCGGCGACCATCCCGCTGAATAGCCGTCGGGTCGTTAAGGACCTGCTAATTCGCGGTGCCGACCCGTTAAGACCGTCGCAAGTCCGTTCCGCTCCGTCTTCTCGACGCCCACGATGGCCACATCGCGGGCGGCACGACCGTGCCGCCCGCGAAGAAGGAGATGGAGTCATGGCAGACATCGTGTTCGTCGCGACGGTGCTGGCGTTCTTCGCCATCTGCGTCGCGTACGTCCGGAGTCTCGACCGGCTGGTGCGGAACTCCGAGGAGGCCGAGGCCACCACTGAGGGGCGGTCGTGACCGTCGACAACTGGGTCGGGCTCGTCATCGCCGTCGTGCTCATCGGCTACCTGGTCGCTGCCCTGCTGTTTCCTGAGAAGTTCTGATGTCTGCCGCAAGCTGGGTGCAATTCGCCGCGTTCATCGTGGTGATCGTCGTCACCGGCATCCCGTTGGGTCGGTATATGGCCCGCGTGTACGGCGACGACGAGAAGGCACCGCCGGGGGACCGGATCTTCGGGCCCATCGAGCGGGCCATCTACCGGATCTGCCGCATCAACCCGAAGAGCGAGCAGCGCTGGACGACGTATGCCTACGCGCTGATCGGGTTCAGCATCTGCTCGTTCGTTGTGCTGTACCTGTTGCAGCGGTTGCAGGAGTGGCTGCCGCTCAACCCAACAGACGTTGGCAACGTCATCCCTCATTTGTCGTTCAACACGGCGATCAGCTTCGTCACCAACACGAACTGGCAGTCCTACGGCGGTGAGGACACCATGAGCCACCTCACCCAGATGATGGGTCTGACGGTGCAGAACTTCGTGTCCGCCGGTGTGGGCATGGCCACCGCCGCCGCGCTGATCCGCGGTCTGGTCCGTCGTCGAGCCTCGACGATCGGGAACTTCTGGGTCGACCTGACCCGCAGTGTCGTGCGCGTGCTCCTTCCGCTGTCGATCGTCATCGCCGTGGTGCTGATCGGCCTCGGAGTCATCCAGAACTTCAGCGGGTTCACGTCAGCGACGACGGTCGAGGCGGGCACCGAGCAGCTCATCCCGGGCGGCCCCGTGGCGAGTCAAATCGCGATCCGCCAGCTCGGCACGAACGGTGGTGGTTTCTACAACACGAACGGCGCCCATCCCTTCGAGAACCCGAGCAGCTTGACGAACTTCATCGAGCTCTGGGCCGAGGTGGTGATCCCGTTCGGCTTCGCCTTCACGTTCGGCAAGCTGGTCAAAGACCGGCGCCAAGGCCGCGCCGTGTTCGCCATCATGTTCGTCATCTGGGCCGGCGCCTCGGTTGCCGTGATGGCGTTGGAGGGTGCCGGCAACCCCCGCCTCGACGCCCTTGGTGCCGACCAGGCGGTGACCGCCGAACAAGCCGGCGGCAACATGGAAGGCAAGGAGATTCGCTTCGGCCCCGCCGGCTCCGGGTTGTACGCGGCCTCCACCACCGGCACGTCGACAGGGTCGGTGAACGCGATGTTGGACAGCTACACGCCGATGGGAGGCGGTACTGCACTCGCGCAGATGCAGCTGGGTGAGGTCAGCCCGGGCGGTGTCGGCGTCGGCCTGAGCGGTGTCCTCATCATGGCGATCCTCTCGGTGTTCATCGCCGGGCTGATGGTCGGGCGAACACCGGAGTTCCTGGGCAAGAAGATCCAGTCGAACGAGATGAAGATGGTCGCCCTCTACATCCTCGCGATGCCGCTCGCCGTCCTCGCGTTCACCGGAGCGTCGATGTTCGTCGGCTCCGTGCTCGACGTCACGATGTGGAACAGCGGACCGCACGGGTTCAGTGAGATCCTCTACGCCTTCACGTCGGCCGCGAACAACAACGGATCGGCCTTCTCCGGCATCACAGCGGCCACACAGTGGATGGACACCACGCTCGGCGTGGCGATGCTGATCGGGCGGTTCTTCCTGATCCTCCCGGTGCTTGCGATCGCCGGCTCGCTCGCCCAGAAACGCACGATGCCGGCCACGCCTGGCACCTTCCCGACCCACACCCCGTTGTTCGTCGGGCTGGTGATCGGGGTGATCGTGATCGTGGGCGGGCTGACGTTCTTCCCCGCGTTGGCGCTCGGCCCGATCGTCGAGCAGCTGTCCATCTAGGAGCATGGAGATGCAGACCCAGGTCCTCACTTCTCCCGCGCCGCTGCCCCAGCGGTCCCGCAAGAAGCCACTGTTCGAGGCGGCGATCGTCCGCCAGGCGGTGATCGACAGCTTCCGCAAGCTCGCTCCGCGAGTGCAGGCCCGCAACCCGGTGATGTTCGTCGTGCTCATCGGCAGCGTGCTCACCACGATCCTGTTCTTGCGCGACCTCGGCAACTCGACCTCGGAGGAGAACCTCTTCGCCGGACTCGTCGCCGCGTGGTTGTGGTTCACCGTGCTGTTCGCCAACTTCGCCGAGGCCATGGCCGAAGGCCGCGGCAAGGCGCAGGCGGCGACGTTGCGCAAGACACGTGCGGAGACGATGGCCAATCGCCGCCTCGGAGACGGGGCGATGGAGTCGGTGCCGTCGTCGCAGCTGCGCGTCGACGACATCGTCGTCGTGTCGGCAGGGGAGATGATCCCCTCCGACGGTGAGATCGTCGAGGGCATCGCGTCGGTCGACGAGTCGGCGATCACCGGCGAATCGGCGCCCGTCATCCGGGAAGCTGGTGGCGACCGTTCGGCGGTCACCGGCGGCACCAGGGTGCTCTCCGATCAGATCGTCGTGCGCATCACCGCGCGACCCGGTGAGACGTTCCTCGACCGCATGATTGCGCTCGTCGAGGGCGCCAGCCGGCAGAAGACGCCGAACGAGATCGCGCTGAACACGCTGCTCGCCGTGTTGACGATCATCTTCCTGCTCGCCACCGTCTCGCTGCAGCCCTTCGCCATCTACGCCGACGCCGAGCAGAACGTCATCGTCCTGGTGGCGCTCCTCGTGTGCCTCATCCCGACGACGATCGGAGCGCTCTTGTCGGCCATCGGCATCGCCGGCATGGACCGTCTCGTCCAGCACAACGTGCTCGCCATGTCCGGACGCGCCGTCGAGGCAGCCGGTGACTGCTCGACGCTGCTGCTCGACAAGACCGGCACGATCACCCTCGGGAACCGCCAGGCCTCCGAGTTCATCCCGGTCGATGGCGTTTCGGAGTTCCAACTCGCCGAGGCGGCGCAGCTGGCGAGCCTCGCCGACGAGACCCCTGAAGGCCGCTCGATCGTCGTCCTCGCCAAGGAGCGGTTCAACCTCCGTGAACGAAAGGTCAGCCATGCCACGCTCGTCCCCTTTACCGCGCAGACCCGCATGAGTGGGCTCGATCTGCCGGCGACGAACGGGACGCCGGCTGTGTCCGTGCGCAAGGGCGCCGCCGACTCGGTGAAGCGCTGGGTCGTCGAGCAGGGAGGGGTCCTGCCTGACGGACTGGATGCGATCACGAACCGGATCGGATCTGCCGGGGGCACACCGCTCGTCGTTGCCACCGGCGCCGACGTGCTCGGCGTCATCTACCTCAAGGACATCGTCAAGGAGGGCATGCACCATCGCTTCGACCAGTTGCGGCAGATGGGCATCCGCACGGTGATGATCACCGGCGACAACCCGCTCACTGCGGAGGCCATCGCCACCGAGGCCGGCGTCGACGACTTCCTCGCCGAGGCCACCCCCGAGGACAAGATGGACCTCATCCGCCGGGAGCAATCCGGTGGCCGACTCGTCGCGATGACCGGCGACGGCACGAACGACGCTCCTGCACTGGCCCAAGCCGATGTCGGAGTGGCGATGAACACCGGCACGCAGGCCGCCAAAGAGGCCGGGAACATGGTCGATCTCGACTCCAACCCGACCAAGCTCATCGAGATCGTCGAGATCGGCAAGCAGCTCCTCATCACGCGGGGATCGCTGACCACGTTCTCGATCGCCAACGACGTGGCGAAGTACTTCGCCATCATCCCCGCCATGTTCTCCGGCGTGTTGCCGGAGCTCGACCAGCTCAACGTGATGGGCCTCGAGACGCCCCGCTCGGCGATCCTTTCGGCGGTCATCTTCAACGCTCTGATCATCATCGGCCTGATCCCGCTGGCCCTCCGAGGTGTTCGTTTCAGAGCACAGAACGCCGTGACGATGCTGCGCCGCAACCTGCTGATCTACGGGCTCGGCGGAATCGTCGCTCCGTTCGTCGGAATCAAGCTCATCGATCTACTGATCACCGCTCTAGGAGTGTCGTAATGCGTCGCCAGCTGGTTCCAGGCCTCGTGATGGTGATCGTGTTCACCGTCCTCACAGGGCTCGTCTACCCCTTGGTGATGACCGGGATCGCACAAGGCGTGTTCAAGGACAAGGCCGACGGCGAGTTGGTCGAACGGGACGGGCAGGTCATCGGCTCGAGCTTGATCGGCCAGCCGTTCGAGGGAGCCGAGTACTTCCACCCGCGCCCGTCGGCCACGGACTACACGCCAGGAGCCGGGTACGCGTTCGGCTCGAACGAGGGTCCGCTGAGTGACCGCTTCTTGTTCGGGGAGGACGACCCGGAGACACCGGAGGACGAATCGACGTCGACTGGCGTCGACGACCGTGTGCTGGCGTATCGCGAGGAGAACGGATTGGCCGACGATGCCGAGGTTCCCGTCGATGCTGTGACCGGGTCGGGCAGCAGCCTCGACCCGCACATCTCGGTCGCCAATGCCCGCATCCAGGCTGTCCGCGTGGCGCAGGCCCGCGGTCTCGAAGTCGCTGTCGTGCTGCAGCTCGTCGACGACCACACCGAGGGCCGGGCGCTCGGCTTCCTGGGCGAACCTGGCGTCAACGTGCTCGAACTCAACCTGGCGCTCGACGAGCTCTGACCGGTGGGCGAGCCCCGTCAGGATCGGGGCGGGGTCGACATCCACACGTTGCCGACCTGGTCGGCGATCGCGACGGCGACCATCCGCGACTCCAGGGTGGTGGGCGTCCCCGGTGTGGGGATGAGGACGAACCGACCGATCTCCTCACCGCGCACCAGGACCGGTACGTCGACGCCGTCGGGAGGCAACTCGAACCCGGCGCTCTCGTCTCGCCGGCTGTAGCGCAGCACCGGTTGAGGAGCGATCGCCCCAGTACGGCCCAAGCGCGACCGAATGGTTTCATCCGAGTACGGCTGTGACTCGAAGCGGCTGACCGTCAACGTGAGCAGTTCGCGCAGCTCGTCCTGGGCGACAGCAATGACATCGGCCGGCTTTCCTCCCGAGGCCACCGCTTCGGCAACGCGATGGATTCGACGGATCTCCGAGCCCGCCTCCGTGGCCCGATGGCGTGCCGTGCGCCCAGACGCGGCGAGCGTGCCGACGATCAGTCCGGCGATCAGCAACAGGATCGTCGTCTCGATGTCGTCGCGGGAGTCGATCGCCAGCGACAGGTAGGGCTCGGTGTGGAAGAAGTCGAACGACACCACAGCCGCCAGCGCCGTGATCACGCCAGCGGTACGGCCGCCCAACGCGGCGACTGCGACGACGACGATCATCAGCACCAGCGCCGCGTTCGTCGTGTCGAACAGCTCTCGGAACACCGCCATCACGGCGGCAACAGCCACCGCCGCCGGAACACCCACAGCGACGCCGATCGTGAATCCCCTTGGGTCGATGGCGGACTGGGGTGCATCGGAGTCGGTCCGCATGATCCAAGGGAACCACCGCGACTACACCCCAGCGACTACGTTCACGGATCCTTAGCGCCGACGGGTCGACTCTTGTCGGGTTCTCAGCGGCTACGTGGAATGATGCTCATCGCCCGGAGCGGGCCGCGAGGAGGTGACGCCCCTGATGCGTCGTGGTGACGCGTGACGACCACCGAGTCCGCCCCTTCGGCGGAGGCCACCGATGCAGCCGTCGCGCCCGCTGCCGAGCCCGAGCGGGGAGGCGCCCGTGCCGTCTTCGCCGTGATCGGCGACCTGCTCCGGCGCTACTGGGCCACGGCGTTCCTGGTCGCCTGCGTGCTCATCGCAGGGCTCGTCACGGGGGCACTGTGGCAGGAGGTCGCCGACGGAAGCCCGCTCTTCGACGATGTCGCGTACGGACTTCCGGCGCTGCAGGAGGGGCGCTGGTGGACGTTCCTCACGGGGATGTTCTTCGCCCCAGCGCTCATCTTGTACGTGCCGATCCTGCTGCTGCTCGTGCTCGTCGCAAGCACCTACGAACGCCGGGTCGGCCACGTGCGCACGATCGTGGTGGCGATCGGGGGCCAGTTCCTCGCCGGCCTCCTGACAGCGCTGTTCCTGTGGATCTTCCACGAAAGCGGCTGGACGTGGGCTCGCGAGCTCGGGGACGAGCTTGACCTCGGCATCTCAGCGGGCGGCTTCGCCCTCATGGGCGCGCTCAGCGCCGTGATGCAGCCGGTCTGGCGGAACCGTGTGCGGGTCGGCGTGGGTGCCTACCTCTTCGCCGTGATGCTCAACTCGGGCCTGCTGTGGGACATCGAGCACTGGATCGCCTTCGTCCTCGGCGTGTTCGCTGGACCGTTCCTCGCCGGCCGCGCGCCGGTGATGCCACAGGTGCGGTTCACCCGGCGCACCCAACGGGCCCTCGTGGCGCTGATCGTCGCCGTGTTCGCCATCGCCTCTCTCGTCGAGGGTGTCTTCCCGGGCAACGGCGGGCCGTTCCAGGGCCCATCCACCGTCGTCGAGCAGTCGACCGAAACCTCGTTGGCGCTGATCATCGGCGCGGTCATACAGCTGGCCGCGGCCGACGGGCTGCGCCGCGGGCGCCGCCTGGCTTGGACGCTCATCGTCGTCGTGCTCGCGCTCTCCTTGTTCGCCCTGTTCAGCGACGACGCGAGCGCCGAACGCACGGCGGACTTCGTGCTCAACGGCGGGCTGCTGCTGCTCATGCTGGTCACGTTCCAGGCGTTCACCGCCCGCTCAGGACGCAAGTCGTTCCGCCATGCCGGACGCCGCCTGTTCTGGGTCGCCTTCGGTCTCCTCGTGTACACGGCCGTCGGCTTCTTCGTCCTCCAGGACGAGTTCGTGCCCACCGCCAAACCGATCGACATGCTGTCGGAGTTCTTCAGCCGGCTCGTGTTCACCACGAGCGGCAACATCGAGCCGGTCTCCTCGACGGCCGAGTGGTTCGTCAACTCCATCGGTGTGGTGTGGCTGACAGCCATCCTGATCACGCTCGTCGGGTTGATCTACTCGAGTCGCCGCGCTCGGCCGTTCCCCGAAGCCGAACCGCGGCTGCGCTCCCTGCTGCACCAGCACCACTCCTCGAACATCGGGTGGATGCTCACGTGGAGGGACATCACGGCGTGGTTCACCGCGGACGGGGAAACCACGATCGGCTACAAGGTCGTCGGCTCAGTCGCCTTGTGCCTCGCCGACCCGGTCGGCCCGCTCGAGAAGCGCGAGGCGGCGCTGCGCGAGTTCGACGAGTACTGCTTCCGGCGGGGATGGATCCCGTGTCTGTTCGCGGCGGGTCAGCAGACCGCGGATCTCGCCTCAGGACTGAACTGGACGGCGGTCGAGATCGCCGAGGACAGTGTGATGCGACTCGAGCAGCTCGAGTTCAAGGGCAAGGCGTTCCAGGACGTGCGCACCGCCATCAACAAGGCAGGCAAGCAGAACGTCGAGCTCGTCGTCACGTCGTGGGCGGACTCCAAGCCAGTCGTGACGGACCAGTTGCGGGCGATCAGCGGCGGGTGGGTCTCCGATAAGGCGTTGCCCGAGATGGGTTTCACGCTCGGCACGCTCCGCGAGGCCGAGGATCCCGAGGTCCGCCTGCACCTCGCCGTCGACGCCGATCAGACCGTCGAGGGGTTCACCTCGTGGATGCCGGTGTACGAGGACGAGCAGGTCGTCGGCTGGACGCTCGACCTGATGCGCCGCCGCGATCAAGGCTTCCGTCCCGTGATGGAGTTCATGATCGGTGCCTCGGCGATGCAGTTGAAGGAGGAGGGCTACCAGTTCGTCAGCCTCTCCGCGGCTCCGCTCGCCAAGGCGCCCGACGAGCTCGGGGCGAGCAGCGACCAGCAGGTGCTGCAGAAGCTCCTCGACTTCCTCGGCAAGACGCTGGAGCCGTACTACGGCTTCCAGTCGCTGTTCGCCTTCAAGCAGAAGTTCCGTCCCGAGCACCATCCGATGTACCTCGTGTTCCCGGACACGACCGCACTCGCCGAGATCGGCATCGCCGTTGCCCGTGCCTACATGCCCGACGCCGGGCTGTGGGACTGGACGAAGATGACGTGGGACATGATCGCCCCGCACCGCCCGCCGAAACCGGAGCCGGCTCCTGAACCGGCGCCTCCCGCCGCCACGCCAGCACCCGCACCGGCTTAATCTGCCTCGATTCCGTGCTGGTTTCATGCCCGTGGACGGACATGAAACTTCGTCAGAACCGATCAGCGCAGCAGCGGCTCGATCGTGGCGTGGAGCGTGGCCAGTTGGCGATCGGCGGGCCAGCTCGATGGATCGAACAACGCCTGCACGGCGATCCCGTTGGCGACGGCGATCAGCTGCTCGGCGACCGGGAGCGACGCTGTCGTCGGTCGCCACTCCGCTCTGCACCGCCAGCTCGGCGACGCGTGCCCTGAACTCGCGATACGCATCGCGCTGGGCAGCCGACAGCTCCTCGTCGCCAGCAGCCTGGGCGCAGAAGGCGATCGTCACCATCCAGTGCCGCCGGCCATCCTCGTCGCGGGGGAGCGCCCCCTCGAGCGCCTGCAGCAGCGCCGACCGCGGGTCGAGCGTTGCGCGCGCGTTGCGATTGGCATGGCGCTGGGCGAGGGATGATCGGAACGTGAACAACAGCAGTTCGCGCTTGTCGGAGAAGTAGTGGGTCAACGCACCAGTCGTCCAGCCCGCCTCGGCGGCCACCTCGCGCATCGTCGCGGCCCCGACGCCGGCACGGGCGATCAGCTGGGCCGCGGCGGCCGCCAGCTCGGCTCGCCGCTCCTGGATGTCGACTACCTTGGGCATTGACGCATGGTATCACATCTGTTATATAACCAGTGTTACATCTTTCGCTTGAGGAGGACCTAGTGGTTCACGTCCCGACTCGTGGTGACGTTCCGGTGCGGCTGGGGCCGGGGATCCCCATCACGCCGGGCTACGGACCGAGCGCCGTCAGCTCTCGGCCGTACCTCGATCCCGTTCAGTTCGAGCTCGAACGCGAGCGGGTGCTGAACACGACGTGGCTCCTCGCCGGACGCTCATCGGAGGTCCCGAACACCGGTGACTGGCTCAGCTTCGAGAGCCACGGGGAGACCACCGTGATCACCCGCCAGCCGGACGGGTCGTTGGCGGGCTTCCACAACGTCTGCCAGCACCGCGGTCCGACCTTCGTCACCGAGTGGAAGGGCTGCGGCGCCAAGCGGTTCACCTGCCCGTACCACGGCTGGATGTACGACACGACCGGCAGGGTCATCGGCGTGCCCGAGAAGGTCGACTTCGACGCCGAGCAACTGCGCGACCTGCGCGCCCCGTCGATCGCCGTCGACGAATGGGGTGGCTGGATCTGGGCCAACCTCGAGGGTCCCGAGGCGAAGACGCCGCTGCGCGACTGGATCGGCGGCGACATCATGGACGACCTCGGTCGCTACCGGATGGAGGACATGGTCCTGCACGAGGTGCTCGAGTGGGACGTGCCCGTCAGCTACAAGGCGATCGTCGACGGGTTCAACGAGATCTACCACGCGACCTCGTTGCACAACGTCGGTCCCGAGTGGACGAGGTCAGCGAAGGACGCCACCTTCCATGTCGTCAACGATCACAACTACATGTGCTTCGTCCCGCGCAAGCAGTACCGCGACGAGCTCGCCGAGGACTGGGACCACCAGCGGTTCGCGATCTGCCACTACGTCGTGTTCCCGAACACGGTCTTCAACTGCAACCCGGAGCACGTCCAGGTCTTCAACCCGATCCCGATCGACGTCGACCGGACCCGCTTCCTCTGCTGGGAGCTCGTCTATCCGGGCGACGATGCGGACCCCGAGTATGCGGCGTACAAGGCACGCATGCTCGAGCACTGGGAGCACCTCAAGGTCGTCGTCGGCGAGGACATCGACGTCTACAACCTGCTCGCCCGCACGAAGCGTTCGAGCCAGTACAAGCGGAACATCCTCTCGTCACGCGAGTTCAAGATCGCCCACTACCACGAGCTCATGGGGAAGATGATCCAAGACTGACGGACTCAGGTCGGTTCGGCGGCCGGTTGATCCGGGGCGGCCTGCGCAGCACGGCTGGCGGCGCGGGCCCTGCGGGCCTCGGACCCGGCGCGCCGCACCTGGAATCCGGTCAGAGCAAGGGCGGCGATCAACACGACGCCGATGGCGAACTGCTGCACCCACTGACCGACTTCGGCCAGCCCGAGTCCGGTCACCAACGTGCCGAGGAGCACGACGGCGATGATCGTGCCCCAAGCGTTGAAGCGTCCGTTCTTCAGCTGGGTCGCCCCGAGGAACACCGCGGCGATCGCCGGGAGCAGGTAGGTCCCGCCGGCGGTGGATGAACCGGAGCCGATGTTGGAGGCCAGCACGATGCCGGTGATGCCAGCCAGGAACGCCGCGGCGATGAGCGATCCGAAGCGGATCCGCTCCGTGCGCACGGAGGCCAGGCGGGTGGCGTCGAGGTTGAAGCCGGTGGCGTAGATGCGCCGTCCGGTGGCGGTGTGTTCGAGTACGTACCACAGCACGAAGGCGAGCACGAGGGCGTAGTACACGGGCAGCGTGAGGTCGAACAGCCACGACGTCTGGGCGATGTCCTGGAACCCGCCGGCGAGCTGCGGGCCGCTGATGTTGCGGCTCCCGGTGCGCCACACGATGACGGCTTGGATCAGGAAGCTGGTGGCCAACGTGCCGATCAGCGATTCGATCTGCAACACCACGACGACGATGCCGTTGAGGATCCCGACGAGCAGGCACGCGCCAAGGGCGATGAGGATCCCGACGAAAACGGACTGGCCCGAGTTGACGATGGCGTAGGTCGACATCACGCCCGCCAGGGACATGGTCGTCGGGATCGAGATGTCGAACACGCCCGCTGAGAGCGGGATGACGAACGTCAGCGCGGCCATCGCCGTGATGGCGTTGGTGTTGAGGATCTGGCGGGCCGTGTCGGCCTCCGGGAACGTGTCCGGTTCCCATATCGAAAAGACGATGATCAGGATGACCAGGACGTAGACGCCGCCGATCTTGGCCGGCGACAGGGCGCTGGCCACCCGGGTGCCCAGCGGCGGGTGCTCGTAGGCATCCGGAGCGGCCAACTGGTCCGGAGTGGTCGTGGTCATTGGTGGACCCCTTCAACGATGCGAGCGATCGAGCGCCAGCGAGGGAGCGGCTGTCGGCTGCGCAGGCAGCAGGTGGCGTGGCCGGGGAACGCATTGATCGTCATGCGGCTTCCTCGCTCTCGACGCCTTCCATTGCCTGGACGAGCTGGTGCTCGGTGAGTCCCTCAGCCAGCGAGCTCACGGGCGACGACACCGTCGTGCAGCACGAGGATGCGGGTGCACAGGGCGAGCAGGTCGCCGACGTCCGACGAAGTGACGAGCACGCTGAGCCCCTGCTGGACCTGCTCGGCGACGAGGTCGTAGATGGCGTGGCGGGCGCCGATGTCGACGCCGGCGGTCGGCTCGCAGAGGATCAACACGTGCGGCTCGCGGGCCAGCGTCCGCCCGAAGAGCACCTTCTGCTGGTTGCCGCCGCTCAACGTCTGCACGGGGACGTCGATGCCGGACGTCTTCACGTCGAGCTTTTGGATCCAGCCGTGGCAGAAGCTTCGTTCGCGTGGGCGGTGGAGGCGCAGCCTCGTGGCCAGCTGCTGGAGTACCGACAGAGAGAGGTTCTCGCCCACCGACATCGGGCCGACGATGCCCTCCTTGCCCCGATCCGGCGGCAGCAATGCCACGTTCCTCGCCCTCCACGCCCCGATGTCCATCCACTCCGGGGAGACCGACGTGAGGCGGATCGACCCTGCGGTGGCATGCCCGATCTGGTCGGTCAGGATCCGTGGCACCTCGTCACGGCCGGAGTCCGGCAGGCCGGCGACGCCCAGCACTTCGCCGGCGTGCAGCGTGAACGTCAGGTCGCGCAGGTACGTGCCGGCCAGCCCGCGCACCTCCAGCAGCGGCTGCGAGTGCACCTCCTCTGGGACCGTGGCACGGTAATCAGGTTCCATCTCGACCCCGAGCATCAAGTGCACGAGCTCGCCCTTGGTCAGGCCCGTCACATCCCGCGTGATCACTCGTTCGCCGTTGCGCAAGACGGTCACACGATCGGCCAACTCGAAGATCTCGTCGAGACGGTGCGAGACGTAGAGGATCCCCGCCCCCCTTGACCGCAAGTCGCGAATGATCTTGAAAAGGCGCTGCACCTCGCCGGGCGGCAGCACCGCCGTCGGCTCGTCCAACACCAGCACGCCGCTGGTGCCGGCATCCCCCCACCCTTGCAGGGCAGCGGCGATGGCGACGATCGTCCGCTCCACCGGTGTCGCCTTCGACAACGGTTGCGTCACGTCGAAGTCGACGGCGAACGGCGCCATCAGCCGGCGGGTGAGACGCACCTGCTCACGCCAACGCACCCTTCCGTAACCCGTGCGGGTGAAACCGCCGTGCAGGGCGAGGTTGTCGACCGCGTTCAGCTCCATCACCAGGCCGAGGTTCTGGTGGACGAAGCTCACCTGCGCCGCCTGTCCGTGCCCGCCGTGGGAGAGCGTCGAGAAGTTCACCGGCTCGCCGTTGAGCGAGACGGTCGCGCCGGCGTCGGGGGAGTGGTAGCCCGACAGCACCTTGATCAGCGTCGACTTCCCCGAGCCGTTGTGACCGAGGAGGGCGTGCACCTCGCCAGCGCGGATGTCGAGGTCGACGTTCACCAAGGCCTTTGTGCCAGGGAACGTCTTGGAGAGGTTCTCCAGTTTGAGGAGCACGCCGTTTGGCGCGGCGTCGCCGGATGGCGGACGTTCCGCCATGGATTGATCAGCCATCGAAGTCCTGTGCCCCCTACGTTCCCCTGGTCCTGTCAGTGGCGTGAGCCGTCAGGCCCGTGATACTTGACAGAGATTTCACGTATTTCGTTGACGGATTGTTTCCTATTCTCGTATCATGCGGGCTGCGTCTCGGCGGCGGCGCCCGCGACTTACCATAGATCGACTCCAGCATCGGCTGGAGGAAAGGGGGATACCACTGATGAACACCCACGCTCATCCGCGTCGCCGGTGGCGCGTCGTCGTGCCGGCACTCGTCATGGTCGGCGGGTTGCTCGCGGCCAGCTGCGGCGGTGATGACGACGACGGCACAGCGACCGAGGGAACCGAGGCGACCGAGGGCACCGAAGCGGCCGGAGGCACTGAGGGCACCGAAGCGACCGAAGGCACCGAGGCGACTGAAGGTACCGAGCCGACTGAGGCCACTGAGGCCACCGAGGCGACTGCGGCGCCATCGGACACCGAAGCAGGGTGCTGCGAAGCGGTCCCCAGCGGCGACGCCGCGGCGATCGTCGAGGAGAACCTGCAACGACCTGAGAGCATCGAGCTCGACACGCCCGTTGGTGCAGAGATCCCGACCGGACTCAGCCTGTACTTCATCAGCTGTGGTGCCGAGGCCTGCGAGGCCGAGGCGGACGTCATCCAGGAGGCCGCCGACATCCTCGGTTGGCAGTTCACGCCGCTCAGCACGGACGGCAGCCCGCAGCAGATCCAGAACGCCTGGGAGCAGGTGGTGCGCGAAGCCCCCGACGGGGTGATCTACACGGCGACGCCGCGGTCGCAGATCGAGCAGTACATCACGGACGCCGCAGCGAACGGCACGGCGATCGCGGCGTGCTGCATCACTGACGAGCCGACCGACGGGATCCTGTGGACGACGTCCACACCGGACCAGCTCGGTGACCTCGCGCTGCCGATGGCGGCGTGGGTCGTCAACGACGCGGCCGAGGGCGGAAACGATACGCCGGGCGCCCTGTATGTCGACCTGCCCGACTTCCCGATCCTGTCCTCGTTGCAGGTTGCCTTCGAGGAGAACATGGCCGAGCTGTGCCCGGAGTGCACGGTCCAGACGCTGCCGGTCGGCCTCGCCGATCTCTCCAACGCTGATGCCAACATCGTGTCGGCGCTGCGTGCCAACACCGATCTCAAGTACGTCATCACATCGACCGATAGCCCGTTCACGGGCTTGCCCGCCGCCCTGAGCGCGGCTGGTCTCGACGACGTGAAGATCTTCGGTGAGGGTCCGTCGACGGCCAACCTGGCCAACATCGCCAGCGGCGCCCAGGCCGGAACGATGGCCTTCGCCTTCTACGAGATCATGTTCGGCGCCGTCGACGCCATCGCCAGGGAGAAGGCGGGTGTCGAAGTGATCCCCGGGTTCGCCCCGCCGAACTGGATCCTCACTGCTGACAACCTGCCGAGCTCGACGGAGTTCTTCCCGCTCGTGCCCGACATCGTGGAGCAGTTCACCGAGCTCTGGGGCAAGTAACACGCTTCTGTCCGTAGCGATCGACCGAATCCGGTCGATCGCTACGGACAACTCGTGGAGGCTTGGCGATGCCACTGATCGATCCCTCTCCGGTGCGCATCCCGAAGGCCGCGGTGGTCATCGCTGGTTCGTTGCGGCGCCGGATCGTTCGCGGCGAGCTGCAGCCAGGTGACCCGCTCCCCAACGAGACCGAGCTGATGGAGCTGTACGACGTCTCGCGACCGGTGGTCCGTGAGGCGCTGCGGATCCTCGAGAGCGAGACGCTGATCTCGGTCAAGCGCGGAGCTGGCGGTGGGGCGCGCGTCAGGCGTCCCGATGTCGGCGTGGCGGCGAGGCACGCCGCCCTGCTACTGCAGCTCGAGGGGACGACGTTGGCGGACCTCTTCGAGGCGCGGGCGACGCTCGAGCCCGACGCAGTTCGGCGCCTCGCCGAGCAGCATTCGCCCGAAGCGATCGCCATCCTCCGTCAGCGCCACGAAGAAGAGCTACAGCTGATCGATGACGTGCCGGCGTACGCCGTGCACGCCGCCCGGTTCCACGAGCAGCTGATCGAGCTGGCGGGGAACAAGACCCTGGCCGTGCTCGGCCGCCTGCTGCTGACGATCGTCGAGAGCCACAACCGGGCGACGATGGCGCGCACGGAGGACGCCATCGAGGTCGCCCGTGGCGCCAGTGAGTTCCATGGCCAGCTGATCGATCTCATCGAGGCGGGTGACGCCGATGCGGCGGTCGCCCACTGGCGCCGCCATCTCGACGAGGCGGCGGAAGTGGCGCTCCAACGACTCGGGCCGGCGACGATCGTCGACGTGCTCGGCGGGGACGTGTGAGGGCTAGCTGGCGAGCAGACGCTGGGCGACGTTGATCAACGACTCGCGCACCCGGCGATTGGGGTGACCCGAGAGCGGGCCATCCTGTCCACGCATCGGATGGACGAGCAGGCACAGGGCGATCAACGTACGCGCCGCCAACGTGTCGGCGGCGTGCCGGCTGATCGCCGAGCGGCGCGTCGTCGGCGGACGCTGCGGGATGTAGTCGAACGCGCGCCGCAAGTGGATCTCCTCGAACTCACGCTGCAGCGTGACGGCGCGCGTCGTCATGCCCGGCAGGTGGTGGTACAGCAGCTCGCACGCCTCCGGGTTCTCATCGAGCCACTTCCACACCGCTGAGATCACGGCGGCGAGCGCTTCGGGACTTCCTGGGTCTTCGTCGGAGCGTGTCGTGACCACCACGTTGGTGATCGATCCGGTCACGCGTCGGAGCGCCGCTTCGAACAGGTCCGGCTTGCCGGAGAAGTGGTAGTAGACCGCCGTAGGGGCAACGCCAGCCTCCTTCGCGATATCGTGAATGCTGGCGTCGCTAAACCCCTGACTGGAGAACACTTTGATCGCCGCGTCCACGATGACTCCGCGACGCGAAGGTCGATGTGACGCAGTGTGCAGTGGGGGAATCGTCGAAGGCTATCGCAGGGCACCCTGAGGTGACCGGTTGAAGCGGCCCCCCCACCGACCATCCCGACGATCAACGGTCATCGATTCGGCGATGGGATTGTTCGCGTTGCACCCACCCGAGCACGTGACGGTTGCAGACATCGCAGCTGCCGCGGACATGACCGCGGCAGCCGTCTACTACCACTTCCCGTCGAAGGAGCACGTGCTCCTCGAGGGCCTGCAGGACTTCACCGAGCGCTACCTCGAGCGCGATGCGCGATCTCGTCCGCACCGACGGCGACAACTCGTGGGCGGCGCGCTTCACGACGGACCTGCTCGAGTGGCTCGAGGTCGAGCGAACGCCGGCGACGGTCTACTTCGCGCATTCAGCGGGCGTCGATGCGGCCATCGAGGCCCTGCGGCGGGAGACGCGCATTGCGCAGGTCTTGATCTTGAGCCGGGCGATCCGCACCCACTCCGGCATTCCTCGGTCGAACATCGAGCCCGAGGTGGCAGCGATCGGGGTGGTCTCGCTGATCGAGAGCGCGGCGAGCTCGTGGCTCACCCAGGACGCCGTCTTCCTAGGTCTCGGCCGACGGCGCTTCATCGACGAGACCGGGCAGCTGGCGCAACGGATGGCCGAGATTCGGGCCTTCGAGGCGCTCTAAGGACTCGAGTGGAAAGGCGAAGCCTTTCCACTCGGCTCGATGAGCCGGCCTTCGGCCGGCAACGAAGAGTGGCAGCCGATCGACCAGCAAGCCGGATCGACCGGCGGACGGGGGGCTCCGGCGCAAGGGCCTCCGCCCCCCGAACCCCCCGCCAAGTGGTCAGGGCCTGGCGAGGTGCTCCTCGAGGAGCGAGTGCCAGTGCCGGATCTTCGACTCCTCGTAGCGAGCGAACGTCACGTGCTCCAGTGGGCTGGCCTTGAGGCCGAGGTGCACGTTCGGCAGGTTGAACGAGTCCTGGTTGAACACGCGAGCCAGCGATCCGAGCTGCGGCGCCTTCGTCCAGTCACTGTCCGCGTCGATCCAATGGATCGGCGCCGGCGGCGGGCGCTCGCCCTTCGGGAATGGCGACAGGAACATGCACTCCATGATCGCTTCGTCGACGTTCATGCCGTTCGGGCGGAACCGGTACACGATCCGATTGAAGGCACCCCACGGATGGAAGTTGGGGAACAGCGTGAAGTAGAAGCTGTCGTTCACCTCCGCGTCCGAGAGCTTCTCGGCCGCCGCGCCGAGCACGGGGCGCAGCTGGTTCCGACGGTTGTCGGCGGCAACCTCGCGAGCGGTCTGCCCCTCGGGAACCGTGAGGACGGGCGGCTCATCGAGGTTGCGGTCGTACATCGAGTCGAGCATCTCCTGCTCGGTCGGCTGCCACTTCAGGTGCGGGCTCGGCGTCCCGTTCGGGGTGATCGCCCGGCTGAAGTTGCCGAACACGTCGTACTGCGAGTTGGCGTCGCCGATGCTCGGCAGGATCTGCGGATGGGTGGCGACGACGTGCATCGCCTCCATGAACGCCTCCTGGGCGATCTTCCAGTTGCAGCGCAGGATCTTCGCCACGTGGACCTGGACGAAGCGGTCTTCGAGCGGCCACGCCGCGAAGTGGTCAGTGAGCTCACCGACGTACGACTCGAGCGATGGTGCGCTCGGGTCAGGGTTGATGAACACGAAGCCGCCCCACGTCGCCACCTGCACGTCGCGCAGGCTCCATTCGGCCGGGTCTTCGACTTGCGGGAAATCCCAGGCGCACGGGATGTTGAGCAACGAGCCGTCGATCTTCCAGCCGAAGCCGTGGAACGGGCAGCGGAACTCCGTGGCCCGGTAGCCACCCTCGGTGCGCAGCAACCGACCGCGGTGCAGGCACACGTTGTGGAAGGCCTGGATCGTGCTCGGGTCGGTGCGCACCACGAGGTACGACCGTCCGGCGACGTCGTAGACGATGTAGTCGCCGACGTGGGGGAGATGCTCCTCGCGGCACGCCATCTGCCACGTGCGGTCCCACACCTTCGTCCGCTCGAGCTGGAAGAACTCCGGTGAGAGGTATCGCTCGACGGGAACGAAGAGTGGACCGTCGTCGAAGGGGCTCTCGCGCCGCAGGATCTCGGGGACCGTGTGGCTGTCGGTGTCGAGCAGCTGTTGGTAGGACACTCCCGGGGCGCGTGGACGTGCAGCGATGGTCATCGGTCGCTCCTCATCCGTCGAAGCCCGCCGGCACGGGCATGTCCTTCATGTTCGCTCCACCGGGCACCTGCGGTCCGGCCAGCCACAGGCACATCTGCGGATCGGCCGAGTACAAGTCGCCGGAGATGTACTGGCCGCGAGCGGTGAAGACACCTCTCCGGTCGTCCTTCTCCACGTAGACGTTGCCGTCTGAACCGACCTCGTAGAGGGCTCCGCTCAAAGCGTGACGTCGCTTTGTCATGCCACCTCACTTCACCCGAGCGCTTCGGCCGTCAGTAACTTTACATCGTCTGACTATAGTGGCCCAGGTGGTCGAAGGCCGAGACGTGCTCATCGTCGGTGCCGGGATGCACCCGTTTGGTCGCCACCCCGTGTCAGGGCTCGAGCAAGGCGCGCACGCGGCGAGGTTGGCGCTCGCCGATGCGGGGGTCGAGTGGTCGCGCGTCGACTACGCGTTCGGCGGCTCGGCGGCAGCCGGAGATGCCGACACGCTGGTCTCCCGGCTCGGTCTCACCGGCGTCCCGTTCATCAACGTGGCCAACGGGTGCGCCACTGGTGGCAGCGCGCTGATCAGCGCCTACAACGCGATCCACGCCGGCGCGGCCGACGTCGCGCTGGTGGTCGGCTTCGATAAGCACCCTCGGGGCGCCTTCGACCCGGAGCCGGCGCGGTACGGGATCGGCGACTGGTACGGCCAGACCGGCTTGATGCTGACGACGCAGTTCTTCGGCATGAAGATCCAGCGCTACATGCACGAACACGGCATTTCACGCGAGGTGCTGGCCAAGGTGGCGGCGAAGGCGTTCCGCAACGGTGCCAAGAACCCGAACGCCTGGCGGCGCACGGCGCTGTCGGAGGATCAGATCCTCGAAGCGCCGATGATCGCCGACCCGCTGACGCAGTACATGTTCTGCTCGCCGGCTGAGGGCGCCGTGGCGCTCGTGCTCGCCTCGTCCGACGTCGCCAGCGAGTACGCCTCCCGGCCCGTCTACCTGCGGGCGGCGGTGCTGACGTCTCGCCCGTACGGGTCCTTCGAGGTGTTCAGTCCGGCGCTGGCCGATGAGCGGGGGAGCTCGCCGACGGTCTCCGCGGCGCGCAAGGCCTTCGAGATGGCCGGCATCGGGCCAGACGAGATCGACGTTGCACAGGTCCAGGACACGGAGGCTGGTGCCGAGGTGATGCACCTCGCGGAGTGCGGCTTCTGCGCCGACGGTGAGCAGGAGGACCTGATCCGGTCCGGCGCGACGGAGCTCGACGGGCGGTTGCCGGTGAACACCGACGGCGGGTGCCTCGCCAACGGTGAGCCGATCGGCGCCTCCGGCCTGCGCCAGGTGTACGAGTCGATTGTGCAATTGCGCGGGACGGCGGGGGAGCGGCAGGTGCCCGACGACCCGGCTACGGCGTTCACCCACGTCTACGGCGCACCCGGAATCTCGGCCTGCACCGTGCTCAGCCGGTAGCTGCGGCTGATCGTGGCCACGTTCCCGTTGTTCCAGCAGGCCTACGTGGTCAACGACCTCGAGCATGCGGCCGGGGAATGGAGTCGTCTGCTCGGTGCCGGCCCGTTCGCCATCCGCCAGCACCACCGCGCCCCGCGCTTCGAGTACCGCGGCACCCCGCAGGAGGCTGACGTCTCCTACGCCTTCGGGTACCTCGGCGACATGATGATCCAGTTCATCGAGCAGCACGACGACACGCCGTCGATCTACCGCGACATGTACGGCCCCGGCGAGGAGGGCTTCCACCACGTCGCCACGCTCGTCCACGACTTCGCAGCGGCTCGGCAGTACTTCCTCGATCAAGGCTTCGAGCTGGCCTGCCAGCTGCGAACCGGTGAGGTCGACGCCGCCTACTTCGACACCCGCGCCGTGACGGGCGGGTTCACCGAGATCCACAGTGACCCGCCGATCATCATCGAGACGTTCGCCAAGTGGCGGGACGCCCACGCCGCCCACCGCCCCGGGGACCCCGCGGTGTCCGAGCGGCGCCAGGGCAGCGTGTCGGCTCAACAGATCGGACTCGCATGAGCTTGCTTGATCGGTTCCGCCTGGATGGTCGGGTCGCCGTTGTCACGGGATCCGGCCAGGGGATCGGCCGGGCCATCGCCTGGGGGCTCGCCGACGCCGGCTGCGATGTCGTTGTCAACGCCCGTCGAAGGAGCGACCTCGAGGAGACTGCCGCCGGTGTCGTCGAGCGAGGGCGGCGCGCGCTGATCGCCGACGCAGACATCCGCGACTTCTCCGAGGAGTTGGCGGAGCGGACGGTGGCCGAGTTCGGTCGTCTCGACGTGTGGGTCAACAACGTCGGCGGCTCCGACGAGAAGACCGTCAGGGAGCTGATCGACACTCCAGACGACGTCTTCCGGTCGCAGCTCGAGCTGAACCTCACCACGGCGTTCCAGGGTGCGAAGGCGGCCGGTCACCGCATGACCGCGGGCGGCGTCATCATCAACATCTCGTCGGGTGCCGGCACCCGAGGGTCGCCGCGCACCGGACCGTACGCTGCCGCCAAGGCGGGCATGAACAACCTCACCCAGACGCTGGCGCTCGAGCTGGCGCCGCGAGGCATTCGGGTCAACGCCGTGTCGCCCGGGCCCGTGGCGACCGAGGCCTTCCGCGAGGTGCTCGGCGTGTCGGACCGCCTCGAGGAGCTGCAGGCGACGATTCCGCTCGGCCGGCTCGGCACACCGGATGACATCGCGGCGGCCGTTCTCTACATGGCCTCGCCCGCAGCCGACTGGCTGACCGGGCAGCACCTCCTGGTGGCCGGCGGTCGGACCGAGCGGAGCTACCAGTACCAACCGCGAGCCGAGTGAAGGAGCCGCCATGGAGTTCGAAGGCAAGGTGCTGTTCGCCACTGGCGGCGGATCTGGGATCGCCGCAGCGACGGCGCGGCGGTTCGCTGCTGGTGGGGGGCGTGTCGCCGTCGTCGACCTCGACGGATCGCGGGCAAACGAGATCGCTGCCGACATCGATGGAGCGATCGGCCTGGGGTGTGACGTCGCCGACGAGGGCTCGGTTCGTTCCGCGGTGGAGACCACTCGCGACCAGTTCGGTGCCGTCGATTGCGTCCTCAACGCCGCCGGACATGCTGTGTTCGGTCCGATCGAAGAGTGGACCGTGGAGGACTGGGACCGGATGATGAAGGTCCACGCCGGGGGCACGTTCCTCGTCTGCAAGTACGTGCTGCCGATGATGCGTCAGCAGGGCGGCGGATCGATCGTCAACATCGCCTCGACCGCGGCGCTCACGGCCAACAACAACAACGCCCCGTACGGCGCGGCGAAGGCGGCGATCATCGGCTTCTCCCGGCAGATCGCCCGCGAGGGCGCACCCGAGGTCCGCGTCAACACGGTCGCGCCCGGGCGGGTGCGCACGGGGATGACGGAGCCGCTCTTCGCTGGTCGCGGCGCGAGCGCGGACGAGGGCGCCAAGCAGTTCGGGATGGCCAACATGCAGCAGCGGGTGGCTGACGCGGACGAACTGGCGGCGCCGATCTGCTTCCTCCTTTCTGACGACGCGAGCTTCATCACCGGCACGGTGCTCGTCGTCGACGGCGGCGAGACGGCGATGTGACGGGGCGCCATGGACCAGGAGTTTCTCGCCCGCTTCCGCGAGCGATCGGCCTACGAGACCGGGCGCGACGGACCGCCTGACGGGTTTCTCAAAGCTCCGTGACCTTCCGCTCGGCCCTTACACCGATCCCTTGTTAGGCGCTCGAGGACGCCGAGCACCTGAGGAGACACATGGACGACAAATACCTAGCCCGCTTCCTCGAGCGATCTGCCTTCGAATCGGCCCGCACCGGACCGCCTGAGGACTTCCCGAAGCTGCGCGACCTCCCGCTCGGCCGCTATACCGACCCGCTCTTCCAGAAGCTCGAGGACGAATATCTGTTCAAGCGGACGTGGCTCTACGCAGCCCACGACTCAGAGCTCCCGACCCCCGGCTGCTACAAGCTCTGCAACATCGCCGGCGCCCCGATCCTGCTCGCCCGGGACGAGCACGGCGAGGTGCGGGGCTTCTTCAACGCCTGCCGCCACCGTGGTGCGCCGGTGGTCCGGGGAGAGTGCGGCCGCACCCGGCGGCTCACCTGCCAGTTCCACTCGTGGAGCTACAGCCTGGCTGGGGAGCTGGTGCAGGTGCCCGACGAACGGGACTTCATCGACCTCGACAAGTCCGAGCGGGGCCTGCCGCCGGTGCGCTGCGAGGCGTGGGGCGGCTGGCACTTCGTGAACCTCGACCTCGGCGCCGAGCCGCTGTTGGACTTCCTCGACCCCATCCCCAGGCTCCTACCAGAGGTGGCGGCCGCCCCCTTCCGAGTGATCGACGTCAAGAAGGTCGACCTCAGATGCAACTGGAAGATCCTGGCCGAGGCCTTCCTCGAGGTGTACCACGCCCGCACGATCCACCCCAAGACACTCGGCCCGACCATGGACACCCGAGGCACGGTCATCGCCCTGTACGACCACGGCCACCAGTCGATGCTGTCGCCGGTGAACCGGGGCACCCGTTCGGACAACCGCGAGCTTCTGCCGATGTTCGAGGGCGCCACCGAGGTCTTCACCCGGGGTGACATCCAGCCGGCTCACGGCATCTTTCCGAACCTCATCACCCCGCTGGACGCTCGGGGCTTCCCATTCCTGGTGTTCTGGCCGTTGGCCATCGACCGCACCCGGCTTGACATCACCTGGTTCGCCTCCGACTGGGGCGAAGGCGAGATGCCTCCGGACCTGGCCCAGATCTGGCAGCACCGGCTCACGCGCTTCGACACCGTCATGGACGAGGACTACGAGAACCTGGAACCCATCCAACGGTCGATGGAATTCGCGGCCCACGGAGGCCAGGCAATCAACTACCAGGAGCGGCGCATCTGGCACGTGCAGTCCTGGATCGACAAAGTCATCGGGCCCGATCGCATCCCCGATCATTTGCGCGTCGCCGACCTGTTGTCCGACTGGGTCGAGCGCGTCTGATCTTCTTCTGTCCGTAGGAACCGTTCGTTGTGAGGCGTTTCCGAAGGACAGAACAGGTCTTCTGGTCAGATCCGCCCGACGACACGCTCTGGCACGATGCGCAGGATCGCTCGGCCGACCTGCTCGAGCCCGCCGTCGATCTCCCGCTGTAGCGCTGCCGCATCGTCCGGCGGGAGTGAGGGGAGGAGCCGGAGCGTCAGCTCGAGGAGTCGAGGGCCCTCGGTCACCACCTCGGCCGTCCCGGCGACGGCGAGGTAGCGACGATCGTCGGCGATCGTCAGGACGACGCGCGGATCCCTCGCTGCGTTGATGAACTTCGCGCTTGCTCGACGACACGACACGACGAAGTCGTTCCCGTCGAAGTCGTAGGCGACCATCGACACCTGCGGCGATCCGCCGCCGCGCGTCGTCGACAGCAGTGCCCAGCGGTGCTGTCGCAAGTAGTCGTCGTGTTCGCGCAGCACGAGCGGTTCAGTCGGTCGAGCCGACATCACGCCAGCGCCGCGTGGAGACACCGGCCGGCGGTTCGGTGACGTTCCGCGACGGCTTGACCGCGAGCGGGTCGTACGGCACACCACGCAGCGCGGCCTCGAGCCGGTTCCCGTCGTAGGTGATCCAGTCCACGGGCGCCAGCTCGATGACCACTCTCGTGGGTGTATCCAGTCGACGGACGAACTCCGCCCTGGCCTGATCAGCACC
This sequence comes from uncultured Acidimicrobiia bacterium, assembly GCA_963844915.1. Lineage (GTDB taxonomy): Bacteria > Actinomycetota > Acidimicrobiia > Acidimicrobiales > Ilumatobacteraceae > JALZMG01. The sequence goes on from CAWJQF010000003.1 coordinate 261,129, forward strand.
TGACCCCACATCGTGCCGCTGACGCTCCGCCAACGCTGGATAGAACCACGCCTTCGTCGGCGCGTCCGTGTGCACGCTGGCCATCGTCTTGGCCGTGGTCGTGATGTCGCCGCCCAGCCACGTTCCCTCGCTCGACACGACCACTGCGCTCTGCGGACGAGCGCGCAGGGCGACGACGCGCTTGCGCTCTGCGGTGCACGTGACCCAGAAGCGCCCTTCGTGCCACACGAAGCGCTGCATCACTCCGAGCGGCCAGCCGTCCCGGTTCGTCCACAGCACGCAGCACTCGGTCTGCGCGGCGTACAGGAGCTGACGCTTGTGCTCGTCGAGACCGACGTCGCTGACATCGGTGTAGTCGGTCTTGCGGTGGGTCATGGACGATCGTCACCTTCAGGAGACTGTCTATAGTTACTCGATCTCGGTCAGACAGGGGGACGGGGGCATGGGTAGACGTCGACAGACAACGCTGATGGGTGTGCTGGTGTGCGCCGGACTGCTGGTCGCCGCGTGCGGGGACGACGACGACAGCGGGACGGCCGAGCCCGCAGAGACGACGGCGGGAGGCGAAACCGAGACGACCGCCGGGTCGGAGACCACCGCTGGTGCGGAGACCACCGCAGGTGATGAGGAGCCGGAAGCGACTGACGCTGAAGCGACGGCGCCGGAAGGGACGGAGGCCGAGTCTGGCGGTGGAGCGGCAGGTGGCGACGAGGGCGAGAGCGCTCGAGGCGCCGAGGAGCTGCGCGCCGCGCTCGAGGCGACGGCGGACGAGCCACTGGCCGCCGACGACAGCCTCGAGCCGTTCGTCGTCGGCGTGGTCAACATCGAGGGTGATCCTGCGGGATCGTTCCCCGAGGTCACCGAGGGAGCCGAGGCAGCCGCGCAGCTGATCAACGAGCGACTCGGCGGGATCGGTGCGGATGTGGAGGCTGGGACGCCGGGGCGGCCCGTCGAGCTGGTCGTGTGCCGTCACGGCGCCGACCAGAACGAGGCTCAGGCCTGCGCCAACGAGCTGGCCGCCGCCAACCCCAACGTCATCGTCCCCGGCATCGACTTCTTCACCCCGTTGATGTACCCGATCTTCGCCCCGTTCCCGGTCGTCGAGATGCAGCCGATCTTCATTGCCGACTTCGACCAGCCCGGGGTGTACGCGCCGTTCGGAGGCTGCGCGTCCGCGTTCCCCTCGAGCGCGCAGATGATCGCGGAGATCAAGGGGCATGATCGCCTGGCCATCATCTGGGCCGAGAATGCGCCCGGCACGGAGTGCTGGCAGGACACGCAGGAGCGCTTCTACCAGTACTACGCCGACACGCTCGACGGGTTCGAGTTCACCGGGTTCCCGTACACGCCCGGCGAGCAGGCCGGTTATCCGGCCGTGATCCAGCAGGTGTCCGACTACCTCCAGGGAGCCGAGAACCCCGCCATCTTCATGGGCATCGCGGCCCCGGACTGCGCCTCGTTCATCCAGGGCCTGCGGTCCGCCGGAGAGGAATCCGCGGTGTACACGTCGAACTCCTGTGACGACGAGTCAGTGCGGGGGCTGCCCGAGTCCGCCGGCACGTTCTTCGAGACTCCGGGCTTCATCGTCGAGCAACCCGAGCTGTACAGCGAGTTCACGCAGTTCATGCTGGCCGAGCGGGAAGCCGCCCTCGATGCCTACGGTCCGCAGTCGCCGCGTGGCTCGTTCATGCGGTCGATGTTCTCGGCGGTCCTCTTCGTGTACCAGGTGGCGAACGCGGCACTGGAGGACGGCGTCGACATCGACGACCGGGAGGCGTTCCGCGAGGCGATCGCCACGGTCGAGGACTTCTACCTGCTCGGCTACCAGCCGGTGTCGTGCGCCGGGAATGTCAGCGAGTACGAGTCGATCTGCCAGCGCAAGACCAACTACTCGGTGTGGGACGGAGAGTCGTACACGCCCGACACCGACATCACAGACGGCTACATCGACGTGACGGACCTGCTCCTCGCCGTCGAAGAAGCATTGCCGCGGCAATGACCTCGTGAAGGGGACCACGTGAGCTCAACAGCATCAGGATCTACAAGCAACGTCGACGGGCGGCCTGCCTACGGGCCGCTTCCGAGGCGCGCCGAGGACGTCACGGCCGAGTGGCTGAGCACAGCGCTGCAGTCGCAGGGTCGGGACGTCGTCGTCGAGAGCGTGCAACGTCGCTCGCTCGGCGAAGGCGTCGGGATGATGAGCGGGCTGGAGATGCTCGAGCTCACCTACGCGCGTGGCGACGGACCCCGCTCGATGGTGCTCAAGTTCCCGGCAACCAACGATGCCAACCGGGCCGTGGCATTGGCGTTCGACATCTATCGGCGCGAAGTGCTGTTCTACCGCGACGTGGCGGCATTGACCCCGGCCGCCACGCCGGAGGTCTACTTCGCCGAGATCGAAGGGAAGGAGAACTTCATCCTCCTCCTCGAGGACATGTCGCACTACCGGCTGGGCGACCAGATCGAGGGCTGCAGGGTCGCCGACGCGGAGCTCTGCATGGTCGAGCTCGGTGAGCTGCACGCCAGCTTCTGGAACGACGTCGACCGACCCGCACTGGAGTTCATGCCGTACCTCTACCCGTCGCACCACGCCGACGCGCTGCAACAGGGTGCGGGGATCGGGTGGGATCCGATGTTGGCGGTGTTCGGAGCCGTCGTTCCCGACCATGTCCGGGCGATCAAGGACCGCTACCTCGCCGCCATCCCCCGCATGCAGCAGTGGATGACGAGCCCGCCCCTGACGGTCGCTCACGGTGACTTCCGGATGGACAACCTGTTCTTCGCGACGGCACCGGGCGACGCTCCCGTCGCTGCTTTGGACTGGCAAGGTGTGCTCCGCGAGAAGGCGGTCGCCGACCTCGCCTACTTCCTGAGCGGCAGCCTCCCCATCGAGGAGCGTCGAGCCCACGAACGCGACCTCATCGCGAAGTGGCACGAGACGCTCGTGCACGGCGGGGTCGCCGGGTACTCGGCCGAGCAGGCATGGGAGGACTACCGGCGGGCCATCCTCTACACGTGGACGATCGTGGTGGTGATCGCCGGCACGCTCGATCCTTCCAACGAACGTGGTCGTGAGTGGATGACGCACATGGTGGAGCGAGCGGTCACGGCGATCGACGACCTGGACCTGTTCGCCCTCCTGTCCGAGTTCGAGTAGTGGTGGAGCGCCTCGCCGACAAGGTCGTCATCGTCACCGGTGCCGCTCGCGGCATGGGAGCAGCCGAGGCGCGACAGGCCGCCGCGGAAGGTGCCCACGTCGTCGTCGCCGACGTGGCCGATGAGGCAGGCGCCGCGGTGGCCGCCGAAGTGGGCGGCACGTACCACCGCCTCGACGTGACGTCGCCACCGGAATGGCGTGCGGTGCTGGAGAAGACCCGCACGGAGCACGGCCGGATCGACGGGCTCGTCAACAACGCCGGCGTGCACCGGGAGGGTGGCGTCCTCGAGGTCGACGAAGCGACGATCCGGCTGATCACGGAGATCAATCAGTACGGCGTCATCTTCGGCATGGCGGCCGTGGCCCCGATCATGCGCGACCAGGGTGCCGGCAGCATCGTCAACATCTCGTCGGTCTCGGGCATGCGCGGTCATGGCTCCATCGCCTACGTCGGCAGCAAGTGGGCGGTGCGCGGGATGACGAAGTCGGCCGCTCACGAGCTCGGTCGGTACGGGGTGCGCGTGAACTCCGTACACCCCGGCGCGATCGCCACCGACATGCTGCTGGGGCGGGGCGAGGACACCGTCGAGCGATGGACGACCGGTGTCCCGCTCGGCAGGCCTGGTCGCGCCGAGGAGGTCGCGGCGGCCGTGATGTTCCTGCTCAGCGACGAATCCAGCTACGTGAACGGTGCCGAGATCGTGGTTGATGGCGGGTTGATCGCCCGCTGACGGAAGGAGAGTCATGGACGAAGCACATGACGTCGATGTGATCGTGGTCGGCTCAGGCGTGGCTGGCCTGGCCGCCGCGCTGACGGCTCGGGAACGAGGTGCGGGGAGCGTCCTCGTCGCCGAGAGTGAAGGCGTCGTCGGTGGCTCTTCGCGGCTCTCGGGAGGCTTGATGATGGGCGCAGGGACGAGGTACCAGAAGGCGCTCGGGATCGACGACGACCCCGATTCGTTGTTCCACGACTATCTGCAACTGAACCGCTGGAACGTCGACGCCGGCGTCGTACGCCGGTTCTGCGAGCTGGCCGGCCCGACGGTGGAGTGGGTGGGCGACCTAGGGGTCGAGTACTACGACACGCTTGTCTTCGGTGGCGAGGAACGGGTGCCGAGGGTCCACGTACCGATCGGTCGCGGCCAGGCAGTCGTCGACGTCCTGGCCCGGCACTGCCGAGAGGCCGAGGTCGACGTCGCGCTCGGCCAGCGCGTCGACCGGTTGCTCACGGCGTCCGGCGCGGTTGTCGGGGTCGCCGTTGGTGACGATTCGATCACCGCCGGTGCCGTCGTGATCGCCACCGGAGGGTTCGGCAACAGTCCGGAGAAGCTGGACGCGTACTTCCCATCCGCGGCGCACACCGGGTCGGCGTGGTACATCGGTGCCGAGGGCTCTCGCGGTGACGCATTCGATCTGGCCGAGCAGGTCGGCGCGCAGGTGACCGGGCACGATCATGGCCTGCGGTTGCTCCATGCCGGCTTCGACCTCATCTACGAGGCGTACCTGCCGGGATGGATCGTGCTGGTCAACCGCGACGGCCAACGCTTCGTCGACGAGTCGACCTCGTACGGCCTCCTCGACTCACAGGCGCGAGAGCAGGGAGACGTGGTCTACGCCATCTTCGATCGGGCCACGCTCGACGCGGCGACGGCCGCCGGCGTGGCGCGGTACAAGCACTCGATCCCGGGCTCGACGAAGCGTCAGAGCCCGCACTGGAACCTCGACATCGTGGAGCAGATGGTTGCCGAGGGTCGGATGTCGTCGGCGGCGACGATCTCCGAGTTGGCGACCGCGCTCGGTGTGCCGTCGACGAATCTCGAAGGAACCGTCGCGTGGTACAACGCGGGCGTCGAGCAGGGCATCGACCCCGACTACCTCAAGGACGCCAAGTTCCTGGAGCCGGTCGCCACGGCGCCGTTCTACGGTGCCGAGCTGCGTCCAGCAACCGTGGCGTCGACGGCCTGCGGCCTGCGCATCGATCCCTTCGCCAACGTGCGCAGCAACGATGGTCACGGCATCCCAGGTCTCTACGCCGCCGGCGAGTGCACGGGCGGCGTGGTCGGCCAGCAGTACGTGGGCAGTGGCAACAACTACGCCAACTGCCTGGTTTTCGGCCGTGTCGCTGGAGCCTCGGCCGCGGCGTCGGTGGTCGGCTCATGAATGACACGACGATCCGGGAGATCCCGCTGATGCCCGTCGGTCAGGCGTACGACATGGGGCAGACCGACGACGGCACGCCGCTGATCGATCCGCTCCTCTTCGACTCGGCGGAGTACAAGCGCAATCCGTACCCGTACTACCGCATCCTGCGCGACCACTACCCGGTGTTCCGGGACAAGCTGCACAACTGCTACTGGGTCACGCGCTACGAGGACATCGAGGCCTGTTACATGGACGAGGCGGGGTTCAACACGATCCCCAAGGGCTCTTCGAGCGGCGTGCTGGGCAACACCCAGCTCGAGCTGAGCGGAGTCGAGCACCGGCGCCGGCGCAACATCTACGGCCGGCACCTGGTCGGAGCGGCACTGACGAAACGGTTGCCCGCCTTGCAGCGCCTCGCCGAGGAGATGATCGAGTCGTGGTTCGAACCAGGCGGTGCCGCCGAACTCGATCCGGCGACGGGCCGCTACACGATCGAGTTCGGGCGAGCCTTCGCCGACGAGTTCCCGATCCGCGTCGTGTGCCAGGTCCTCGGCTTCCCGGACGACGCGCGTGGCCAGTTCTTCTACTGGTACCACTCGATGATGAACGGCCTCGGTGGCACGGAGGGCCACGAGCGAGGGCTCGTCGCCCGGCGGGAGCTCGAGGAGTACGTCGAGGGATTGGTCGCCGCCCGACGAGAGCAGCCGAGCTACTTGTTCGACGCCGAGGGCAACCAGGTGGCGATGGACATCATCTCCGAGCTGTGCCACTCGGTGATCGACGGCGATGTGATGTCCACGGAGGAGATCACGTCGTTCATCGCGCTGATCGTCGGCGGTGGCGGTGAGACGACTCGCGGCGCGCTGCTCAACATGTGGTACCTGCTCCTGCAGCATCCCGATCAGCTGCAGGCCGTGATGGCGGACGAGGACCTGTGGGGACCGGCCTTCCAGGAGGCGTTGCGCTGTGCGATGCCGATCGCCGGGATCCAGCCACGGCACAACTCCTTCGACGTCGAGCTGCACGGAGAGACGATCCCTGCCGGGTCACTGCTCAAGATGGTCGAGTACTCGGGCAACCACGACGAGCGGGTGTTCCACGACCCAGAGCAGTTCGACATCTTCCGAGACGACCTCTACACCGGGAAGATCCTGCGCAGTGGCCACCACAAGGAAGGCGTCCACAGCCACCTCGCGTTCGGCGTCGGCACGCATCTGTGCCCAGGAGCGTGGATCTCGACGCAGGAGTCCGTGCTCGGCTCGCAGATCGTCGGCCGCCATCTCAAGGACCCGGCCATCGCCGTCGACCGGATGCCGAAGGACATCGACGGCGTCAGTCTCGCCCCCATCGGCTTCGGGGCGATCAACGAGCTGTGGATCGAGTTCGACCGGGTCTGAGGGTATGAGCGAGGAGCAATCCGGCCTCCGGAGCTACGAGGTCCATCAGCGCGAGCGGCCCGGTGAGGCGACGCCCCTGATCCGGCCAGGGGAGCTGCGCAGCCCCGAGTACTTGGATGATCCGTACCGGTTGCTCGGCATCCTCCGGGAGCACTACCCGTGCTACCGGGACTGGTCTGGCAACGCGTACTGGATCACCCGATACGACGACGTCACGTCGGTGTTCCAGGACGACGCCAACTACGAGACGCGCTCCAAGCGATGGTGGTATGGCATCCCCGATCTCGGTCGGGATCTGGGCGAGTCGCTGCCCGTGCTCGTCGCCCATGCCACCGGGATCGACGCGCACGCGCCGGGGCTGGCCGAGGAGCTGATCGGCCGGATGACGGCGGGCGGCGACGCCGATCTGAGCGCGGACTTGGCGTTGCGGTTCCCGAACGAGCTGCTCGCTCGGACCCTCGATCTTCCTGCGAATGACATCCAGTGGTTCGCCGCTCGCTGTGAGGCGATGCAGCGGGGGACGCACGCCAATCCCGTCACCGAGGATGCCGGCCGCCGGGCGATCGGCGAACTGGTCGAGTACTTCCGCCCGCTCGTCGAGACGCGTCGAGCCGATCCGGGGCCGGACCTGTTGTCGGCGATCGCCAGCATCGAATTCGACGGCTCACCGGGCAGCGCGGAGGACGTCGTGGCGACGTTGCTCGAGACCGACCACGACACGCTGCCCGGCACGCTGGCCAACCTGTGGTTCCTGCTGCTGACCCACCCGGATCAGCTCGAGGAAGTGGTGGCTGAACGGCGGCTCGTCAAGTCGGCCTACCTCGAGGCGCTGCGTCACTCCACGCCCATCCTGTCGGCGCCGCGCTTCGCCCGCCACGAAGTGGAGCGGTTCGGGCGCCTGTTGCCGACCGGCGCGCTGATCATGTGCTCGGCGGCAGCCGCCAACCGCGATCCGCGGGCGTTCGCAGATCCTGACGAGTTCCTCGTGCAACGCAAGGACCTCTGCCAGCGGGAGCCACGCGGGCAGTACCGGGCGGACGGGTTGTGCTCCGGCATCGCCTTCGGGCTCGGCAAGCCGTCGGTGCACCCGGCGGTCCCCGAGGACCGCCCCCGCTCGAGGTATGCGCTGACCCGTGACATCGTCGTCCTCGTGTCGACCATGCTGCTCGACGCCGCACCGAAGATCCGCCTGGCGAGCGGCGCGGAGCCGGTGCTGTCGTCACTGCAGCACGGTGACACGTACACGTGCTGGAACCTTCCGGTGTCGCTGCGATGAGCGGCCGTCCGCTCGTCCAGCGGCGAGCGATCATCACTGGAGCGGCGAGGGGCCTCGGTCGCGCATTCGCCATCGGCCTCGCCGAAGCCGGTGCCGACGTGGCGGTGTGCGACGTCGATCCGGCGGTCGAGGAGCTCCGGCGCGAGCTGGAAGGCCATGGTGTCCGAGCGCTGGCGCAGGTCGCCGACGTCTCCAAGCCCGACGAGGTCGTGGCGTTCGTCGAGGGCGCCGCCGAGCGGTTCGGCGGGCTCGATCTCGTCGTCAACAATGCGGGCGTCATCCGACTCACGGCGCCAGCCACCGATTCCTGGGAGCAGGCGGTCGACGACTTCCACTTCATGGTGGACGTCAACCTGGGCGGAACGTACCTCGTGGGCCGGGCCGCCATCCCGCATCTCATCAAGAACGGCGGCGACATCGTGAACATCACGACGGACCACATCCACACCTGCGGATACCCGATCGACGTCGACCATGCCGATTCCGGGGCGTGTGAGTGGGCGACGGTTCGTCGGCCGCCGATCGGTGGGCCGGGCTTCGACGTCTACGACGCCTCCAAGTGGGGCGTGAAGGGATTGACGCTCGTGTGGTCACGGGCGCTGTCATCGCACGGCATCCGCGTGAACTCGATTGGCGTCGGTCCGACGAACACACCGATGTATCGGTCGCACCTCGGCGAGAAGCCTCCGCCGCCGACGATGATGGAGCCCGAGCAGATCGCCGCCGTGTTGGTGGAGCTGGTCGCCGAGGGCCCGAGGGGCCGCACGGGGGACAGCGTCGAGCTGTGGGCGGGACATCCATGCGTGCTGCCGCCCGTCGGCCTCGACGGCAGCTTGGCGCGGAACGTCAAGCCGGGTCGCTGACCAGCGACGCACCGGCGCCATGCTGTCCTGATGGGCGAGCGAAGTGCGAAAGACGTCGTTGAGGAGATGTTCCGACGGCAGCAGGACGGCGACGACACCGTCCTCGACGATCTCGTCGCCGACGACATGGTGAACCACGCGGCAGGACCGCAGGGCCGCGACGGCCTCAGGCTCATCCTGAGCATCATCGACAACGACCTCGGGCCGGTCACCGTGGAGCAGCACCACCTCATCGGCGACGGCGATCATCGTCGCACAGCACCTCACGGTGCACGGCATCCACCAGGCATCCACGATGCCGTTGCTCACCGACACGCCCGTGTCAGGACGTCCGGTGGCGTGGACGTTCATTCACATCTGGCGAGTCGCCGACGGCAAGATCGTCGAGCACTGGGCCTGCCGAGACGACATGGGAGTGCTCGAACAGCTGCGCAGCTGAAGGTAGAGCGGTCGGTGAACGTCAGGTTCTGCCGGCGGCCATGAACTGGCCGGTGACGGCTTGCTGGTTGGCGTGGCGCTGGTCCATCAGCTGGCCGACGGCGGCGATGTGCTCGGCGTTGCCGGAGTCGTAGGCCGCCTCGATGGCGCACGACAGCACCTCGGTGGCCCGCGCGTAGTCCGCCTGGGCGTCCTTGGCATAGAGGCTGTTCGTGAGACCGTCGGTGTACGTCTGCAACGCCTCCTGGAGCGGCTTGGCGTCTGGCAGCGCGTCGAGCAGCTGGCGGGCCGTCTCCTCGATGGCGTCGCGCTCCTCCTGCATCCATGCCAGCTCGTTGGCGCTGCGCACAGCCGTCGTCTTCAACACGGCGATCGCCATCTCCAGTTGGACCTGAACCGTCGGATCGGAGATCGCCGGGGCGACCTTGCTGTTCAGCTCGATGGCGATGGCGTCGATCAGCTGCTGGGTGGTCGGTCGCGAGATCACTGGTGATCACCTCCAGTCGCCGCCTGATGGCGTTTCAACGCTCGATAGAAGACGTCGTGCATCCCTGAGACGGCAGGTGACATGTAGGTCAGGGGGATGCCCGTGGCGTCGCCACGGTCCAGCACGGCGAGCTGCTCGATGACGCTGACGAAGACGGTCGCCGACGCGAGGAGGAGGAAGTAGTCCGTCGTGACCGGGTTGACCTGCTCCTCGCTGAGCCCGCTCAACTCGCGGTAGCGGGAGTAGAAGGCTTCCTCGTCCGCCCCGACGACGTCGGGCGGCTGGGTGACGCTGGCCATCATGCACCAGCCGAGGTCTTCCCGCGGGTCGCCGATGTGCGCCAGCTCCCAGTCGATGAGGACGTCGGAGCCATCAGGCCCGAGCAGGACGTTGGCGACCTGGAAGTCGCCATGGACGAGCCCGAGGGGAACCGGTGGCGGGCGGTGCGTGCGCAGGTAGCTGGCGATCAACCGCATGAAGGGGTCACGATCGACGTGCGCCTTCTCGGCGTCGACCCAGTACTGGATGCGGGCATCGATGTAGTCGTCCCAGGAAGACGGCACCTCGAGGCAGGCGGGGGCCTCCTCCAGCGGGAACGCCGCCAGTACACCCCCGACTTCGGCAAGCCGCGGCGCAAGCTTGGGCAGGTCGCTCGGGTCGCACTTGCGGCCTGCGCTGATGAGGGCCTCACCGTCGAACATGTCGATCACAATCGCGGGGCTGCCGAGCTCCTCGCCCGTCGGGTCGAACCACAACGGCGCCGGCATCGGCACCTTGCCGGTCTTGTGCAAGGTGGACAGCACTTCCCACTCCGTGGCCCGGTCAGTGTCGATGATCGCCTGGCCCGGCGGCGGATCCTGACGGATGATGTAGCCGCGGCGCTGGCCGCCCTCCTCGATCCAGACGCGCGACATCTGGCGGCTGTAGCCGCCAGTGATGAGTTGGTAGTCCACCACCTGCACGCTGTCGGGATCGTTGCTGCGCTTCTTGAAGAAGGCCTCCAGACGCGGCCGCGGATCCGTCGTGTCGGTCATTCGCCCCCCTTGCTCGTCGGCCCCCAGGCCATGGGTAACTGGTGTGGCTCTACAGTACTGCGGCGTTCATCTGGCGATCACCGCAGGGTTGCCGTCGGTCCACACCTCGATCAGCGTGCGATACGTGATCCGCCATCCGTCCGGCGTGCGGGCCAGCCGGTCGTCGTAGATGCCGCCGATGAGGAAGTTGTCGCCCCCCGACGTCCCCCGCTTGACGTGTTGGCTCTGGAGGTGGCAGCGGTGGGTCGCGGTGTCCCCGTCGACGCGCACCTGATGGTTCGACACGAGGTGCTGCGTGGCGTCGAGGCGGCCCACACCGCCCGAGATACGGGCGATGATGGCGTCCTGATCGTCACAGTGCACGCCGCGAAGGTCGGCGGTGGCGTCCGGCGCGAAGACCGACCGCAGATCCTCGAACTGCTTGGTGTCGAGCGCCCACGTGTAGGCGACCGCGACGTCGATGATGGCCTGCTCATCACTGGACACCGTCTCAACTTAGTATCCCCATCATGGATGACCAGGTAGGCCTTGCCGTCGCCAATCGGTTCTTCGAGGGCTTGCTTGCTGGCGACCTCGCCGCGCTGCGAGCCGCCTGCGGACCCGGCTCGATCCTGTGGATCAACCTCACCGAGCAGGAGCGCGCCTTGGAGGACTCGCTGCCTGGATACGCCGCGCTTCGCATGAAGGTTCCGGACCTGCGGATGGAGAGCGTTCGTCGACGGGGAATCCCCGGCGGGTTCCTCGAGCAGCACATCCTCATGGGGACGCTCCCGGACGGTGATCCGTTGCGCGTCGTCGGCTGCTTCATCGGGACCGTGGAGAACGGTCGGATCAGCCGGCTCGAGGAGTACGTCGACGGACGTCAGGCCGGTGCGCTCAGCGCCCTCCTGAAGAGCAGTTGACCCCTAGATCAGCGTCCAGCCGCCGTCGACGACGAGGGTCTGGCCGGTGACGTACGACGCGGCAGACGACGACAGGAACAGCACGGCATGGGCGATCTCCTCGGGCTCGCCGCGGCGGCCGAGCGGGATGTTCGACGACCGCATCCGCGACAGCGGTCCCATCAGCCCGGTCGGCACCGACGGTTCGTCCCAAAGGGCAGGGAGCTCGCCGGCCTTCATGCGCCGGATGGTCTCCACCGGCACGCTGCCGGGCGCGACGCAGTTCACGCGGACGCCGCTCGGTGCCAGGTCCACCGCCAGGCTCCGGGTGAACTGGAACTGCGCCCCCTTGGCGGAGTCGTAGCCGGTGCCGAGGCACGGCAGGATCCCATCCACCGATGAGATGTTGACGATGGCGCCGCCTTCGCCACGCTCGACCATGTGCTCGGCCGCCGGCTTGCAGCACAGGAAGACGCCCTCGTAGTTGACGGCGATCGCCCGCCTCCACGACTCGTAGCTCTGGTCGACGATGCTGCCCGCCTCGTGGTACGAGCCGGCGTTGTTGACGAGCACGTCGAGTGCCCCGCCCGCCCGCACGGCCGCCTCGATGCCGTTGCGGGCGGAGAGCTCGTCGGTGACGTCAAGGTGCACCGGGTCGGCACGTCGACCCTGCTTGCGCAGCTCGGCGGCCTCGCGCGCTGTGCCATCGTCGTCGACGTCCGCCAGCATCACGTGTGCGCCGGCGGCGGCCAGCACGCCGGCGATCGCCGCGCCGATCCCCGTCGCCGCGCCCGTCACCAGGGCAACCTTGCCGTCGAGTGAGAGCAGTCTGCCGATCGACTCGTCCACGCGCGGAGCGTACCGATCTATGGTCGCGAGCATGAGCGACGAGCGCATCGACATCGCCAAGCGACTGTTCGCGGGGTGGAGCTCCGGCAACCCGGACGCGCCGAAGGACCTCATGACCCCGGATGCCGTCCTCCACGACATCGCCAGCGGAACGTTCAAGGGATGGCCGGCGATCCGGGAGTTCTTCGCCAGCGGGCTGTCGAGGTGGGACGACTTGCAGCTCGTGCCGGACGAGTTCTGGAGCAATGACGACGGCTTGGCCCTGCACTACGTCATGAGCGCCACCGTCAAGGATCCGTCGACCTACGGCGCCGAGCACGTTGGCAAGAAGTGGTCGGTCGAGGTGATGTCCTTCCTCCGGTTCGAGGGCGACCGCATCTGCTTCGAGGCCGACTTCCACGACAAGGGGTCCCGCGCCAAGACGCTCGGTATCGCGTAGCAGCGCATCTGGGTGGCGGCAGTCTCGAATTCGAGACCGCGCCCACCCAGATGTCGTCGTGAGACGGTCGCCACCCAGATGCGGGGCGGGCGGTCAGAACGTGCGGCGGTGCTCGGATAGGTCGTCCTGGGGGCCGGGCGTGAACTGCCAGCGCCGGGTGCACGCCCGGCTCCGGAAGCGCCACCCGTCCGGTGTGTCGACGACGACATCGTCGTAGTCACCGCCGTACCAGCGCAGGGGATCGTGCGTCTCGCGCGTGTAGGGCGCGAAGAACTTGCTCTTCACGCGTACCACCCCGTCGTCGTCGAAGACGACGATGTTCGTGACGTGGTGCGCCGACGGGTGATTGGCCTCGCGGAAGTACTCGCGGATCTCCTCGATCCCCTCGAAGACACGTGGCGCCCGCACGCCCGTGAAGTCGAGGACGGCGTCATCGACGAACAGCTCCTCGAAGCGATCCCACGCTCGCGGCATCCACGATGTGTCCGTAGAGCCCGAGCAATTGGTGCACCTGGATGACGTCGCTGGCGTCCATGGTCCCCCGTCCAAGCAGTGGTCGGTGTCAAGTTACGCTCCGGCGCATGCAGGCGTACCGCATGGTTGCGTGGAAGACGGCCCCCGAATACCAGGAGGTCGCACAGCCGGAACCGGGCCCCGGACAGGTGCTCGTGCGCGTCGGAGCGGCGGGCCTCTGCCACTCCGACCTTCACGTGATCCACGAGTTCGACGCAGGAGTGTTCAACGCGGAGCTGCCGTTCACGCTCGGCCATGAGTCGGCCGGATGGGTCGAAGCGCTCGGGCCTGGTGCGTCCGGGCTCGAAGTCGGAGAGGCGGTCGCCGTCTACGGCCCGCTGGGCTGCGGGAGCTGTGCGCACTGCCAGACGGGCGACGAGAACCTCTGCGATCGCATCGCCGAGCTGCCAGGGGCCGGATGGGGCCTCGGCGTCGACGGTGGGATGGCGGCGTACATGGTCGTCGACAGCGTGCGCCAGCTGGCGCCGCTCGGCGACCTCGACCCGATCCTCGCCGCGCCGTTGACCGACGCCGCGGTCACGCCGTACCGAGCGATCCGTCGGTCGCTCGCCAGCCTCGGTCCCGGCTCGGTGGCCGTTGTCATCGGGATCGGCGGTCTGGGTCACCTGGCGGTGCAGATCCTTCGTGCGCTCACCCCAGCGACCGTCATCGCGGTGGATGGCAAGCCGGAAGCGCTCAAGTTCGCCGAGTCACTCGGGGCCCATCACACGGTCGAGGCAGGCGCCGACGCGGCATCGACGATCACTGAACTGACCAAGGGGCGTGGGGTGGACGCCTCGTTCGACCTCGTCGGCAACGAGGCCACGTTGGCGCTGGCGTTCGCCATCGCCCGCGCTGGCGGGCGGATCATGCTCGTCGGCGCGGCCGGCGGCGCGATCCCGTACTCGTTCTGGGCGACGAAGTTCGAGGTCGAGCTCTCGACGTCGAGCTGGGGGAGCATCAGCGACCTGCGCGACGTGATCGCCCTCGCCCGCACCGGACTCATCGAGCCGAAGGTGACCACCTACCGGTTCGACCAGATCCCGGAGGCGTTCAAGGAGCTCGAACAGGGAACGCTGGAGGGGCGTGCTGTCATCGTGCCCTGAGTCATCGTGCCCTGAGGAGATCCGACCATGAGCCAGACCCATGTCGACGAGATCGACTTCATGGATCCGGCCGTCCAGGAGGACTGGTTCCCTCACTACCGACGGCTGCGCGAGGAGGCACCCGTGTGGCGGGTGCCGTCGACGGGGGAGTACTTCCTGAGCCGCTACGACGACATCACCTACGTGCTGCGCCACCCGGAGCTGTTCCCGCACACGTCGACGAGCAGTGAGTTCAGGCTGCTCGAGTCCGAGGCGGCGATGCGCTACTACGAGGAGCACGGGTGGCGGCGCAAGCAGACGCTGGGGATCGATCCGCCGGTCCACCGGGAGTACCGAGTGCTCGTCGACCCGTGGTTCAATGCCGCGGGCGCCGAGCAGCAGCGAGCGGTGATCGAGCGGCTCGCCACGTCGCTGATGGACGAGTGGATCGACGACGGCGAGGTGGAGATCGTGCGGCAGTTCGCGATGCCGCTGCCGGTCATGGTGATCACCACCGTGCTCGGCTTCCCGCTCGGTGACATCGAACAGCTCAAGCGATGGTCCGAGGCATGGGTGATGCCGTTCTCACGGGGGCTCACGCCGGACCAGGAGATGTACGTCGCCGAACAGGGCGTGGAGTTCCAGCAGTACATCTACGCGCACCTCCAGGAGAAGCGCCGCAACCCCGGCGACGATTTGTTGTCCCACCTCGCCCACGTCACGTTCCACGACCTCGAGCAGGACGTTGATCGGCCGCTGACCGACCACGAGATCGTCAACCTCATCGACCACCTCTACATCGGCGGCAACGAGACGACCACGTTTGCCATCACCTCGGGCCTGTGGCTCCTGATCAACCACCCGGACGTGGAGCGCCGCGTCCGTGCCGATCCAGCGCTGATCCCGACGTTCGTCGACGAGGTGCTCCGTCTGGAGTCGCCGACTCAGGGCCTGTGGCGCGGCGTCGCCCGCGACGTGGAGATCGGTGGCGTCACCATCCCGAAGGGGTCGACCGTGCACATCCGCTACGGCGCCGCCAACCGGGATCCGGAGCGGTTCGCCGAGCCCGACGATCTCGACGTCGAACGCCGCAACGCCGGCCGCCACGTTGCCTTCGGGGCCGGCGAGCACCGATGTCCGGGGGAGGGCCTGTCGAAGCTCGAGCAACGGATCGTCGTCGAGCTGTTCCTGCAGCGGATGAGCAACCTGCGCTTCACCCCTGACCGCAACGACTTCTGCCATCTCCGCGGGTACTGGCTGCGCGCGCTCGAGGAGCTCCACGTCACCTTCGATCCGATCACGCCATGAGGAGCACCGATGGCCGATGAGATCCCGATGCCCGAACGCCTCGAGCGGTTCCTCGCCGAGGTGGAACCGGACCTGAAGGCGGAGGTCGTGGACTACCGTCCGATCAGCGGTGGTTACAGCAGGGTCACTGCGGTGGCCGACGTTCGGGCGGCTGACGGCAGCGAGCAGAAGCTCATCGTGCGGTCCGATCCGCCCGGCGGCGAAGGGGTGTTCCAGAGCGAGCGCGATCGGGAGTGGGAGCTGCTGCAGGCGCTGTGGAACGTCCACACGATCGACATCCCGCGGCCGAGGTGGTACGACGCCACCGGTGAGCTGATGGGATCGAAGACGATCGTCATGGACCATGTCACCGGTACGCCGTTGCAGCTCACGCTCGGTCCCGACGCTGACCTGGAGGCAGCGAGGAGGATCTACCTCGACGTCGCCGATGCGCTGCGACGCACACCGCCCGAAGCGATGCCGCAGGCGATGGCGCGGCCGGCCGACTGGGACAGCTACATCGACAGCGCCATCGACATCTATGCCAAAGCCGAACAGGAACTGACGGACTCGAGCCCGATCATCCGCTACGTGTCGGCATGGCTGCGGGCCAACAAGCCGCCGCCCGTGCCGCTCTCCGTGGTCCACGGGGACTTCCAGCCGGGCAACATCCTCGTCGCCGACGATCACCCGCCGATCGTCATCGACTGGGAGTTCACCCGCATCGGCGACCCCCGCGAGGACGTCGGCTACTACAGCGGCAGCCCGCTCCCGAACAGCATGTACACGGCTGATCCCGACGCCTTCCTCGCCGAGTACCGGGAGCTGACCGGCTTCACCGAGGAGCAGGTCAACCCGGAGATCATGGAGTACTTCTTCATCCTCGGGATGGCCGAGCTGTACGTGCAGATGATGAAGGGCGCCGACGGGCTCTCCCGCGGGCAGGGGAAGGGGATCATGACCACGTTCCTCGTGAACAGCCTGTGCTACTTCCAGGAGCGCTATCTCGACATCTGCTCACGCAGAGGGGCACGAGCGGGAAGGAACGACTGATGATCGCCAAGCCGACCACGGAGCAGATCCTCAACGACTGCAGCCGCGAGCTGATGGAGGTGGTGCTGCCGGCCGTCACCGACGAGACCGTCCAGGTGACGATCTACATGATGGACCTCGTGCTGCGCAACGCCGCGGTGCGCGCGGCGCACGAGATCGCGTGGATGACCGAGGAGACCGTCGAGCTCGAGGCGTTCGCCGACTCGGGCGCCGCGTCGACGGCCGCCGGCGTCAGCCTGCACCTCGACGACGTCGTCGAGCGATACCGCGCCGCCAGCGAGGCGTTCTCCGCGGCGATGGAGCGGGCGGTCGGTGCCGGCGACGATGAGCGCACCAGGCAGGGGACCACGTTGCTCGCCCGGCGTGTCGACAAGGAGCAGGAGATCATGTGCGGCTGGAGCCCGGTCGGGCGCTGACGCCGTGAGTCCGCTCGACACCGTCCGCATGTTCATGGCCTCCATCGAGGCCAGGGACCTCGACTACGCGCTCGCCTACGTGGACCAGGACATCGTGTACGACAACGTGCCGATGCAAGCGGTCCATGGACCAGACGCAGTCCGAGCAACGCTCCAGCCATTCCTCGACCGGTGCTCCCAGGTCGAGTGGATCGTCCATCGCGAAGCCGAGACGGACGGTGTGGTCTTCAACGAGCGGCTCGACCGGTTCCGGATCGACGGGCGCTGGATCGAGATCGCCGTCAGCGGCGTGTGGGAGGTTCGCGACGGGCTGATCTTCCTGTGGCGTGACTACTTCGATCTGGCCGCGTTCCAGCGCCAGATGACCTGAGGAGGAGGAATCCAATGGCAACCCTGCTGGCCCACATTCGTGTGCGTCCAGGAATGGAGGCACGGTTCGAGCAGCTGGCGACGGAGCTGTTCCAGTCGACGCACGCCAACGAGCGGGCGGTACGCCGCTACGAGTACTTCCGCGGCGCCGATCCCGGCACCTACTACGCCCTGCTGTCCTTCGACGACTATCACGGCTTCCTCGAGCACCAGTCGAGCGACCACCACGAGATGGTCGGTCCGCTACTCGGTGAAGTCAGCGAGAGCACTCGCTTGGAGTGGATCGACCCCATCCAGCAGGCCTCCCCGCTGGTGCCCACGGACCTCCAGCCGCTACCGGAGGACGCATCACCGGTTGCCGCGCACTACCACGAGCGGTTCGGGGACATCACCGCCGACTGGTGGCGGAGCTTGCGCTGAGGAGTTGGGCAGCCTGCCAGTCGATGTCATCAGTGAGAGCACAGACGAAACGGAGGTCCGGACGTGAGTGACGACAGCAGGATCGATGAGCTGGTGGCGTACGAGGAGATCCGCCGGCTCGTCGCTGACTACGCGGACGGTGTCGACAAGCGTGACCGTGACCGATTCGCATCGGTCTGGCACGAGGACGCGGAGTGGCAACCGATGCCCGGCGGCGACTGGCTGAAGGGCCGAGATGCCATCGCCGATGCGCTCCGTCCGATCTGGGATGGCAACAGAGAGACGCACCACTGGACGAGCAACCACTCGATCCAGGTCGACGGCGGCTCAGCGACCGGACTCGTCGATCTCGACTGCGTGCTGCAAACCGCCGAGGGCCAGTGGTTCAGAGTCGCCGCCGCATGGCACGACGACTACGAACGCCGCAACGAGCGGTGGGCGATCGCCCGCAGGACCATCGAGATCTACCACCACGTCGCGATCGCAGAACCGTGACGCACCGGTGAGTCGAGCAGCTTGGCTGCGAGACGAACCCGAACGGCTCAGCCGAACGACCCGCCGGCCCACCACCGGTCGAACCTTGGGCGCACTGCCGTTGCGACGGGTTCGAGGAGAAACCCACCGGGTGAGCGGACATAAGCCATCGGGCCGTAGCCATTCTCCGGCGACCGTCCCGCCGCCTCGAGCGTCCACCCCGCGCCAACGAGACGCTCGATCTCGGCCCCGACGTCGTCGACCCACGCCCCCTGGTGGTGCACGCCGGGTAGATCGCTGCCATCCCACATCGACCCCTTCTCACCCTGCAACAGTTCGACGTGTTGCGGGCCTTCACACGAGTAGGTGAAGCGAAGCCGGACGGTGTGCTCACCGCGCTCCGGCGTCCACAGTGCCTGGTCCCGCTCGACGACCTGTGCCCAGGTGAAGCCGAGACCTGCCGTCAGCTCTGCCATCGCGGCCTCCAGATCAGGCACTCGCACACCGACGTGGAACAGCGCCTGCTGGTAGTCGACTGACATGGGGTCCTCCTGCGATCCGGGCGTTGCGGGCGGACGCTACAAGGCACCCATCGGTTCTGCAACATGTGTTGTATGACAACCGTTCTAGATCCGCGCTACGGTGTCCGTCGATGCCACGACACGTCGATCATGCGGCGCGCCGCCGTCACGTTGCGGCGACAGCCGCCGAGCTGGTGGGCACGCATGGGCTGGATGCGCTGACGTTCCGCAACGTCGCCGACGCCGCCGGGTACAGCACGACCGTCGTCACGCACTACTTCGTCGACAAGCGTGACCTGCTGCTCTCGACGTTCCGCGAGGTCGCCGATCGACTCGGCGCACGCTTCGACGAAGCAGACCGGCGTGGCGGCGGGCTGCGCGCCTGCTTGGAGGCACTGCTCCCGCTGGATGCCGGACGTCGCACGGAGTGGCGGCTGTTGACGTGCTTCTGGGGCGTCGCCATCAGCGATCCGGAGTTCGCCGCCGAGGATGCCGGGCACGTCCGCTCGGCGCAGGAGCGGATCAAGGCGTTGCTGGGTCGCGAGCACCCCGACGTGGTCGAGGTCGAGCTCGACGTGGTCTCGAGACGCCTCGTGACGATCGTCCACGGGCTCGGTGCGCAGTGCGCGCTCGACCCGGAGCACTGGTCGTCGACGCACCAGCGCCGCGTGCTGGCCAACGAGCTGGGCACGTTGCTGCCGGGCAGTGTTGGTGCATTGACTTGATGGAACAGTTGTTGTACAACGACTGTTGTGAAACGCTGGCCGCCGACAACATGCGAGGAGTCCGCGGATGGCCGATGATGACGTTCGAAATGACGACGTTCGCCGCGTGATCGACCAGCAGGCGGTGAACGACCTGCTCGTCGGCTACGTGCTGGCGTTGGACCGGCGGGACTGGGAGACCGTCGCGAGGTGCTTCGCATCCGATGCCGTGTTCATCCATCCAGCCGGCCGTGTCGAAGGTGCGGACGGCATCGTGGGTCGGGCGCGGGCGGCGCTCGATCCCCTGGATGCCAGTCAGCATCTGCTGGGCAGCATCCTCGTGACCGTCGAAGGAGACGACGCCCAGGCGACCTCGTACTTCCACGCGCAGCACGTCCGCGCTGGCGCTCCGGGCGGGGACCTGTACGTGATCGCCGGCACGTACCGCGACCGCCTTCGTCGCGACGCGGACGGCTGGGCGATCTTCGAGCGGGCCCAGGACTACAGCTGGCGGAGTG
This sequence comes from uncultured Acidimicrobiia bacterium, assembly GCA_963844915.1. Taxonomy (GTDB): domain Bacteria; phylum Actinomycetota; class Acidimicrobiia; order Acidimicrobiales; family Ilumatobacteraceae; genus JALZMG01. Next base: position 281,452 of record CAWJQF010000003.1, read on the forward strand.
GCAATCCCGAAGTGATCGTGCGCTGAAGCGCGACTGGAGGCATCGATGACGTTTGACCGACTGGAAGATCGCGCGGCGATCGCCGATCAGATGTTCCGCTACGCCCGCGCGACGGACTGGCTCGACACCGACCAACACTTCGAGGTGTTCGCCGACGAGTGCGTGTTCGCCTCGCCGCACAGTGGTGACATCGCCGGAGCCGAGGCCGTGGTGGAGTGGATGAACACTGCGCTGGCCCGGTTCGAGGCGACCCAGCATCTGATCGGGAACATCTGGATCGAGTTCACCGGACCGGACGCGGCGAAGGCGGTGAGCTACGTGCGGGCCTGGCACCGACCCCGTGATCACGATCAGCCCGACATGGTGCTGTGGGGTGAGTACCACGACCAGTGGGTCAAGCTCGACGACCGTTGGCGGATCAGGGAACGCCGAGTGCTCGAGGCGGGGATCGAACCGCGCCGCGAAGGTGGGGTTCCGAACCCGAGGAGGGCCAAGGGATGAAGCTGGGTGTCGTCTACCCGCAGATCGAGCTGCGCGGCGATCCCCAGGCCGTGCACGACATCGGGGTCGGAGTCGAGGAGATGGGATTCGACCACCTGCTCGTCTACGACCACGTGGTGGGTGCTGAGCATGCCGACCGGGAGCCCCCACTGTGGGGGCCGTACACGGAGCGGGACCCGTTCCACGAGCCGCTCGTCATGTTCGGCTACCTCGCCGCGGTGACCTCGCGCATCGAACTGGCGACCGGCGTCATGATCCTGCCGCAACGCCAGACCGTCATGGTCGCCCAGCAGGCGACGGACGCCGACCTGCTGTCGCGCGAGCGACTCCGTCTCGGCGTTGGGACGGGGTGGAACTACGTCGAGTACGACGCCCTGGGTCAAGAGTTCAAGACCCGCGGTCCTCGTCTCGACGAACAGATCGAGTTGCTGCGACGGCTGTGGGCCGAACCGCTGGTCACGTTCGACGGGCAGTTCGATCGCTTGGAACGAGCCTGCATCAACCCTCGGCCGCGCCGGCAGATCCCCATCTGGATCGGCGGCTTCGCCGAGCCGGCATACCGCCGCGGCGGTCGACTCGGTGACGGCTTCACGTTCGCCGGCGACGTCGATGCTGCGTTGGAAGGCATGGCACGAGTCCGCCACCACCTGTCCGAGTCAGGTCGTTCGGAGGACGGGTTCGGACTCGAGCTGATCGCGACGCGGGCCAGGAGTACCGATGAGGTCGTGGAGGCGGCGGAGCGCTGGCAAGCGGCCGGGGGCACCCATGTCTCGGTCCTGACCATGAAGCTCGGCCTGGACACTGCCGCGGCGCACCTCGATTACGCGAGCGCGGCGAAGGACGCCCTCGATTCGCGGGTCGGAACACGGACGTGAGCGCGCCGGGAGACGACGTGCAGTGGGTGCTGTGGTCGGGGACGTTGGGGCTGGAGAGCCCGCTCGAGGGCCGATTCACCGCGGCCGCTGAGAACGGGTACGACTACCTGTCGCTGAGCCCACTCGACGTGGCCCGGTCGGGCGAACAGGGACTGCAGGCATCGGAGATCAGAAGCCAGGCCGAGGCGCACGGGCTGGGCCTGATCATGGATCCGGTGATGAACTGGCATCCCGCGATCGAGCCATCCCGATCCCGTTTCGCCCGGTTCAGTGTCGACGAGGCGCTGCAGATGTGCGAGGTGCTGGGGATCGTCTCGATGACCGCCATCGCCTCGTCGACGAGCGCGGTGAGCACCGACGAGCTCGGCGAGCGCTTCGGCGCGCTGTGTGACCGGGCCGCCGACATCGGGGCGCTGGTCCACCTGGAGTTCATCCCGATGACCCCCATCAGCGACGTCGCGACCGCGTGGAAGATCGTGGGCGACGCTGATCGGCCCAACGGCGGGATCCTGTTCGACACCTGGCACTTCTTCCGCGGGTCTGCCGACTTCGACGCGCTCGAGGCCGTGCCCGGAGAGCGGATCCTCGCCGTGCAGGTCGACGACGCCCACGCCGAGGTGACGGGCAGCCTGTGGGACGACACGCAGCAGCGTCTGCTGCCCGGCGATGGCTCGTTCGACCTGCCCAGGGTGTTGCGGACCCTGGGCCGCATCGGCGGACTCCGGTTCGTGGGACCGGAGGTCATCTCGCCGGAGACCGCAGCAATGCCTGCGGCCGATGCCGCGCGCATCGCTGGTGAGCGAGTTCGTGAGCTGGTTCGGGGCGCCGTCGCCGCTGCGCCGGCCGCATTGAAGAAAGGACGCGTGATGGCTGACGTCACTGCCGGAATGATCACGGGACAGGGCACCGTGGAGTTCCTCCGATTCGCCGAGGAACCGCCAGCGGCTGGCTGCGTCTCAGTCGACATCACCCTGTGCGGTGTCTGCGGGACCGAGATCGCTTCGTTTCGGAACGGTCACCTCCACAGCCCGGCGGTCTGTGGACACGAATGGGTCGGCACCATCGGCGCCGTGGGGCCGGCGGTGGAGGACCTCGAGGCCGGCCAGCGGGTCGTCGTCGCCGTGCCCCCACCGTGCGGGGAGTGCCCGGAATGCCAGAGTGGCCTCACCGAGCACTGCCGAAGGGTTTCAGCCGTCGCGAGGGGTCGGGATCCACATGCGCCGCCGCACGGAGCGTTCGCCCGCAGTGTGACCGTCGACGCCGGGCGCGTCCTCCACGCGCATCCGGACCTAACCGACGAGGAGGCGGCGCAGGTCGAACCCGCCACGGTCGCCTTCCACGGCGTACGACGGTCGCGCATCGTTCCGGGTGACACGGTCGTGGTCCAAGGAGCCGGGCCGATCGGACTCTTCGCGATGCAGTTCGCGCAGGTCGCCGGGGCCGGACATGTGCTGCTCGTCGAGCCGTCGGAGCTGCGTCGACGCGTCGGCATCGAGCTCGGCGCATCGATGGCAGTGGCTCCCGACGAGGCCAGTGATGCGATCCAGTCAGTTACGCGAGGCATCGGCGCCGACGTCGTCTTCGAGTGCGCCGGCGTTCCGAGCCTGCTGCAGACGGCGGCGGACTTCGCCCGGTCGGGCGGCGTCGTCTCCCTGCTGAGCTTCCTGGCTCAGCCGGCGACCGTCAACGCGGCCCGCTGGTTGGCCAAGGAGCTCACCGTCGTCGCCTCGAACGCGTTCACCCATGACGACTTCCGCAGAAGCATGACGTTCCTCGCCGACGGTCGGGTCAAGGCAGGCCCGCTGCACACGCGCACGGTCCCACTCGACGACCTCGAAGCGGCGTTGCGCGATCTGTCCGCCGGGCCATCGGACGACATCAAGGTGCTCGTCGACCCGAGGTCTTGACGGCTGTCACCAAGCGGCCGTGCCACCGTCCACGTTGATCAAGCCGCTCGTGATTCCGGCGCCTTCCGGGCCGGCCAGCACGACGGCGATGGCGGCGACCTCTTCGACGGTGTTGAGTCGCTTGATCATCGACTCCTGGGCGTAGTTGTCGAGGAACTGCTCGTAGCTGATGCCCATCGTCTTGGCTGCCTCAGGTCCGGCCTCCCTCATCAGGTCGGTCTCGATGGCGCCCGGGAGGATCGCGTTGCTCGTAATGCCCATCGGCCCGTACTCGAACGCGACCGCCTTGGTGAAGCCGTTGAGCGCGTGCTTGAAGACGATGTAGGGGCTGACGGCCGCCTTGTTCGCCTGCTTGCCCTCGACGGAGGAGATGTTGATGATGCGGCCGCCGTGGCCGGCCGCGACCATGTACTGGAGCGCCTTGCGAGTCGCCCAGAACGTGGAGTTGAGGATCCAGTCCGCCGTGCCCAGCCACGCGTCGTCGGCGAGCTCGTGGACCATCCCGAACCCAGTCGACCCACCGGCGTTGTTGACGAGAATGTCGATCTGACCGAAGCGGTCCACGGTCGCATCGACGGCGCCCTCGACCTCGGACTGGACCATCACGTTGCCGGCCACGAAGTCGGCGCGGTCGCCACCGCCCATCTCCTCGAGGGCCTGCTTGCCCTTGTCGGCGCTGCGTCCGTTCATCATGACGCTGGCGCCGTTGACGAGGAAGGCGTCGGCGATGCCTCGACCGATCCCTCGTGTGCCCCCGGTGATCAGCGCAACCTTGCCATCGAGCCCCATGGTGCGTGCCCCCTTCTTCTCGACGTCGCCAGAGCAGCCTGCCCGAACTCTCACAGAAGTAACTGATCGCACGCAACCGGCCACCGTGGTCCTGACCCGTTCCGACTTGGTACAAACTCTGCGCTCATGAAGTCGCTGGTGCTCGGTGGATCGGTGTTCGTCGGCAAGCACACCGTCGAGGCGTTGCTGGCCGGTGGGCACGAGGTTGCCGTCCTCAATCGAGGTCGCACTCCGACCGACCTACCCGACGAGGTGGAACGGTTGGTTGCCGACCGCACCGACCTCGACCAGATGCGTCAGGTGCTCGAGGGCCGGGACTGGGATGCGGTGTTCGACGTGTCGGGCTTCGTGATGGCGGCCGGGGGCTCCGACATCGAGGGCCTGCTCGGACTGCTGGAGGGTCACGTCGGGCACTACGTCTACGTCAGCTCGATCATGGCCTACGACCAGTCGCTGGTCGGCGTGTTCCCCTGGACGGAGGATCTGCCGACGAGCCAGGACGGTGCGGCGAGCTATGGGGGGTTCAAGGCGTTGGCGGAGACGGCGATGCTGGCTCGTCACGCCGAGAGCGGGTTCCCGGGCACCGTGGTGCGGCCGGCGGCGATCTACGGGCCGGACAACAACATCTTCGACATGGAGCTGCCGCTGTTCCTCCGGCTGCTGGAACATCGCCCGATCATCGTCCCGCACGGTGGGCTCATCGTCGGTTCGTTCGGGCATGTCGATGATCTGTGTGAAGCGATGGTCGGCTTGGTCGGTAACGAGGCGGCGATGGGGGAGGTCTTCAACATCTCCGGCGACTCGGTGACGGTGAACCGCTACATCGAGGTGCTGTCGGAGGTGGTCGGTGAGGAGCCCGACATCGTGTACCTGCCTGATGAGATGCTCGGCGACCTTCCGGGCAGCGTGTTCGGCCACCTGTTCGGCGTCCGGCACCATGCGATGTTGAGCATCGAGAAGGCGCAGCGCCTGCTCGGGTTCGCCAATCGCTACGACCTGCGTTCTGGGCATGAGGACACGTACGAGTGGTTCCGCGGCAAGGGGTATGCCGACGTCGAGGGGCCGATGGTCGATCCGATGTGGCGGGCGTCGTGGGACTTCGACGCCGAAGCGGCGGTGGCGAAGCAGGTGCGTGGTGCGTGAGCCCGCTGACGCCGACATGTGGCGCTCGGTGGAAGCGACGGTGCGCGACACGTTGCTGCCATCGCTCGCCGACGACTGGGCGCGGGTGATCGCCGTCCAGCTCGTCGGCATGGCGCGGTTCGCCGCGACGCGGCCCGCCGATCCGTTGCCCGCTCGGGTCGCCGAGTTGAGCGCTGAGTTGGACGAGCTGGCCGACAACCCGATCGTCGCGGGGCGGTGGCCGGCGCCGTCGGAGGATGCCGCCGACGTGCTGCGGGCGGTGAGCTCCGTGCTCGGGGACGCCGTGTCGCGAGACGACCCCGCCGGCGACGAGGTGCGGGCGAGGGTGCGGCCCATCGTCAGCCGTCACCTCGACGAGGACTTGGCAGTGACGGGGATGCTGATGCCCTACTTCCGGGGACAGTTGCCCGATGCGTGATCAGCTGGAGCAGTGGATCGGCGAGCAGCGGGGCGCGCCGGTCGAGGTCGCCGAGCTGCGGAGGATCACGACAGGGCACTCGCGTGGCAACTGGTTCCTCGAGCTCGGGGACGGATCGCGTTACGTGGTTCGGGTCGAACAGGGCGGCGTGTTCGGAACTGCGGGAGCCGACGAGTTCGAGTTCATGCAGGCCGTGGGTCGGCTCGGGTTCCCGGTCGCCGCGGTGCGCTGGCTGGAGCCGACGGGACGCGTCGTCGGCCAACCGTTCTTCGTGATGGACTTCGTCGAGGGAGGCGTCGAGACGGATCGGGAGGACCGCAGCATGGCCCCCGAGCTGGCCGTCGATTTCGTGCGCCGCCTCGATGAGCTGCACCGGCTCGACTGGGAGCAGGAGTTGCAGGGTCCGTCACCAGAGGAGGCGACCCACGTCCAGATCGAGCGGTGGGCCGACGTCTACCGCTCGACGTCTGCGGTGCTGATCCCCCTGCTCGAGGAGGGCGCGGCCTGGCTACACCATCACGCGCCAGCACTGGAGCGGGTGGGCGTCGTCCACGGCGACCCAGGCCCGGGCAACTTCGTCCACGACGGTCGCCAGGTGCTGGCGTTCACGGACTGGGAGTTCACCCACCTCGGTGACCCCACCGAGGACTGGTCGTTCCTGCTTTCGATGCGCGGCTCGCGCACGATGTCGCGGGAGGAGTGGATGACGCTCATCCGCGACGAGGTCGGCGTCGAGGTCAGGCCCGAGCAGATGCGCTACTGGCAGGCGTTCAACTTCTTCAAGGGGGCCTGCGCCAACCGCTCGTGCCTCAAGGCGTTCGCCACCGCCAATCCCGCCCCCAACATGGCGCTCATCGGCACGGTCCTCCAGCAGACCTTCATGCGTCAGATGGCCGACCTCATCAAGGGAGAACACGCGTGAGCGACATGAGACTCGATGGCCGGACCGCAGTGGTCACCGGGGGGACCCGGGGCATCGGTCGTGGGATCGCCGAGATCTTCCTCGAGCATGGCGCCAACGTCGTGGTCAACGGTCGCTCCACGGAGAAGGGCGAGCAAGCGATCAAGGAGATGGGCGGCGGCGGGAACGTCCACTTCATCCAGGGTGACGTGATGAAGAAGGACGATGTCGAGGCCATCGTCGACGGCGCGCACGAGCGCTATGGCGGGGTCGACATCCTGGTCAACAACGCCGGCGGGATCACCGGCCACGGGATGATCGCCGACATGGACGACTGGGCGTGGTTGGGGACGATCGAGTGGAACCTCAACGCCGCCTTCTACGCGACCAGGCGGGCGCTGAAGTACATGGTGCCGCAGGGATCCGGACGGATCATCAACATCTCCTCCGTCGAGGGCAAGCAGGCGAACAAGCCCGCAGTGAGCAACTACATCACGACGAAGCACGCGCTGAACGGGCTGACCAAGGCGACGGCGTTCGAGTACGGCCCGATGGGGATCACGTGCAACGCGATCTGCCCCGGCGCGATCGAGACCGACATCATGCGCGAGTCCGGGCCGGACGCGGCCGCAGCCGCCGGCATCACGTATGAGCAGTTCCTCGAGAACTACGCCAACGAGTCGATGATCAAGCGGCTGAACACGGTCGAGGAAGTGGCTGGGATGGCGCTGCTGCTCGCCTCCGACGCGGGCGCCGGCATCACCGGCGCCCTGTTGAACGTCGATGGCGGCAGCGCATCGTGGTGATGCAGGAGACTGCTAGCGCAGTTCGGTGAGCACGGGGGCCAGCTGCTCGAGGAGGCGGGGGTCGTACGGGCGGGGGAGCAGGACGCACACGAGCTGCGCGCCGGCGTCGACGTAGCGCGGTGACCTGGTCGGTGATGCCCTGCGGGTCGTCGGGCGAAGGCCGCACGTTGGCCGACAGCGTCACGTCGTCGAGACGGCGACCCTCCTCCTCGCACCGCTCACCGAGCCGATCGCGCAGGCGAGCGAACTCCGCGACATCGTCGCCGGAGTAGTTCCAGCGGTCGGCATACCTGGCGACCAGTGGCAGCAACCGGCGCTCGCCCTTCCCGCCCAGCACGATCGGAGGGTGTGGCTGCTGAGCGGCCTTCGGCTCACACCACGCGTTCTCGAGCCGGTAGTAGCGGCCCTCGAACGTTGTCGTCGGCTGCGTCAGGAGCGAGCGAATGATCGCCAGCGCCTCCTCGAATCGGTCGAAGCGCTCGGGTACCGAACCCAGTTCGATGCCGTAGGCGGCGCACTCCGGCTCGAACCATCCGGCACCCAGCCCGAGCTCGAGCCGGCCGCCGGACGCGATGTCGACGGTCACCGCGGTCTTCGCCAGTACCGCCGGATGGCGGAACGGGATGCCGGTGACGAGCACACCGCCGCGCAATCGGCGCGAGCGCGCCAGCAACATCGCGAGGGTGCTCCACCCCTCGAGCGTCGGCTCCTCCGGTCCGGTGCGCAGCGGGTAGAAGTGGTCGTAGACCCAGCCGATCTCGAAGACCTCGAGCTCGTCACCAACGTCCCAGAGCTCGGCGAGCTCGGCCCATGTGCAATTGGACTGTGCGGCGGTGAAGGCGAACTGCGTCATCTGACCTGCTCATCCGTCCCTTCGGAGTAACTGAAGTCCGATGATAGTTTCTATGGCGTGACGTCTCCTCAGGACCTGCAGTGGCCCGAGCTCGTGTGGTCGCACTTCAGTCGTCCACGCTTCGGGCAGTTCGACGAGCGGGTGGCGGCCGCCGCCGCCGCCGGATTCGCCGGCATCGGCCTCTTCGCGCTCGAGTACGAGCGCCTGCGCGACGAAGAGGGCCGATCGGCGAAGGACATCGGGCAGCAGCTGGACGACAACGGACTCGTGCTGGCCGAGATCGAGACGGTGCACGGATGGTCGTCGTCGGGCGGGGCCGATGCTGCGGAGTGCCGTCGGCGCGAGGACCTCGCCTACGAGCTGGCCGACGGCGCTGGTTGCCGCTACTTCCAGGCGATCGGCTCGTACGAGGGCTCCGTCGCCGAGGCTGGTGAGGCCTTCGGAGCGCTGTGCGACCGGGCCGCCGCGCACGGCCTCCTCGTCGGCGTGGAGTGGTTGCCGTACACCAACATCGCGACGGCGGCGGACGCCCAGGCGATCGTCGAGGCGGCCGGCCGGCCCAACGGCGGGTACTGCGCCGACATCTGGCACCACCGGCGCGGAGCGAACGACGACTCGATGCTCCGGGCGCTGCCCGGCGACCGGGTCTACGCGGTGCAGATGGACGATGGGTCTCGAGAGCCCCAGCTCGCCGACTACAAGCAGGACTGCCTCGCCAACCGCGTTCCGCCGGGCGAGGGCGAGTTCGACTGCGTGCAGTTCGTCAGACTCCTGCAGGAGATCGGCGTGCGCGCACCGATCTCACTCGAGGTGTGCTCGACGGAGCTGTGGGCGGCTCCTGCTACCGAAGCAGCAACGAAGGCCGCCGATGCCATGCGGGCGGTCCTCGCGGCCGCCGGGACGTGACGCTCGGGATGTCATCCGTCTTGGTACGAGATGTCGTCGGGACTGCGGACGCCGTCTCGGAAGTGGCCCGGCGAGTAGGCCGGCTCGATGTGCTCGACCTTGTCCCACTCGTGGACGACCGCCCGGTGCGCGATCTTCCACTCTCCGTCGCGACGCTCGAACCGATCGACGTAGCGGCCACCGAACGACATCAGCGTCGGTCCCTGGGCGTCGCTCCCGCGATGGCGGGCACAGACGTGGCTCTCCACGCGTGCGCTGTCCGGACCGGCGAAGGCGATCACGACGTTGCTGATGCTGTGCATGGTCGCCTCGTAGCGCTCGCTCAGCCGTCGCGTGACGTGGTCCGCGAAGTCCACGCCGAGCCCCTTGAACGAGCCGTGGTCGTCGGTGCCGTCGGGGTGGTAGACGGACGCCACCAGAGCGGCGTCGAGGCGGTCGACTCCCCGGCAGTAGTCGACCAGTCGCCGCTCGATGGCCCGCTCGTCGAGCAGGCGTTGCAGATCAGGGTCCATCCCGTCAGTCTCCCGGCGCCGTCGTGAGCGAGCAAGACCGGTCCGGCCATCTGGACATCGACGGCTGCTTCAACGTCCGGGATGCCGGAGGGTGGCCGACGGAGGACGGACGCCGGATGCGCACCGGCCTGCTGTATCGGGCCGACGACCCGGTGCGCCTCACGGAGGAGGGGCGCCGGCGGATCGCCGAACTCGGACTGCGGGCGGTCATCGACCTGCGCCAGAAGGCGCAGTACGACCGCGGCTACTTCTTCGATGACGAGGACATCACGCACCACATCCCGACGGTCGACCGCGTCATCGACGTGGAGAACCCACCGCGCTTCGAGGAGACGGCCGACATCGTCGAGCTGTACGAGGACATGGTCGTGCGCGGCGGTCCACAGCTCGTGCGGGCGGTCGACACCGTCGCCGAGTACATCGCCGACGGCCCGGTGCTGGTGCATTGCGTTGCGGGGAAGGACCGGACCGGTCTCGTCGTGGCGCTCATCCAAGCCGCGCTCGGGGTGTCGCGTGAATCGATCATCGCCGAGTACGCACTGTCCGACGAACCCGCGCAGCGACGGCGCAAGGCGATGATCTCGTCCCCGCTGTCCGACGACCCGCCGGTCCACCGATCACCGGAGCTGCTGTGGACCGCACCGGCCGAGGCGATGGCGCTCTTCGCCGACCGGGTGGCCGAGCTGCACGGCTCGCTCGCCGCGTGGCCGAGCGCGATCGGCCTGTCGGACGCGACGGTCGAACTACTGCGCCAGCGCCTGCTCGACTAGCCGCGTCCTCAGGCCAGGCTGCCGGCGTCGACGGCCACCGTGGAGCCGGTCATGAACGCCGCCAGGTCGCTGCAGCAGAACAGCACGACGCGCGCGACGTCGTCGGGCACGCCCATCCGGCCGAGCGGGTTGGCGGCGACCCGTGCCTCGACGTCGACTCCAGACGCCGCCAGCGGAGCCATCTGGTCGCGCACGCCTGGCGTGTCGATGATCGTCGGAGCGACGCCGAGCACCCGGATGTCGCGTGGTCCGAACTCGAGGGCGAGCGCCTTGGTGATGCCGACGACGGCGTGCTTCGAGGCGACGTAGGCACTGATCCCCGTGCTCGCCTTGAAGCCGGCGGTGGAGGAGATGTTGACGATGACCCCGCCGTTGCTCATGCGCCGGGCGGCTTCGCGGGCGCCGGCGTAGGTACCCCTGACGTTCACCTGCAGCATGCGGTCGAGGAACGCGTCGTCGGCATCGATGGCCGGTCCGGTGGTCGGGAAGATGGCGGCGTTGTTGACCCAGATCTCGAGGCCGCCGAGCTCGGCGACCGCGCGATCGGCGGCAGCAGCGAGCGAGTCGGTGTCGGCGACATCCAACTGGCAGCCGACGACCTCGCCGCCCATCATGCTCACGTCACGGGCCAAGGTGTCGGCGGCTTCGCCGTCCAGATCGCCCGCAACCACGCTGGCCCCTGCCTCGCTGAGGCGCCACACGATCTGCGCGCCCAGACCGCGCGCCGCGCCAGTGACGACGGCTCGCCGCCCGGCCAGCGAGATCAGCTCGGAGAGCGTGCGGGTGCTGACGTCGGGAACAGCCACGGGCCGGAGACTAGGACGGCCCAGCTACGCTCCGCCGCGCCATGAGCCAACGCGATGCCGACGCCATCACGCGTCTGCAGCACGCCTACGCCGATGCCGTGCTCGCCAGCGACGAGGCGTGGTGGGGTTCGCTGTGGACCGAGGACGCGAGGTGGGACCTCGGGCCGGATCGGGTGATCGATGGGCGCAACGCCATCGTCGAGCACTGGCGAGGATCGATCGCCACCTACCGCCGGGTCGTGCAGCTGTACCTCAGCAGCACGGCGACCATCGATGGTGACGAAGCGGAGGGGCGGGCCTACTTCGTCGAGCTCAACGTGCCCGTCGATGGCGAGCGCCGCATGCTCGCCGCCTACTACGACGACACGTACCGGCGATCCGCCGAGGGATGGCGCTACGCCAGCCGCACGCTCGGCCGCCTCTACCAGGGCCTCCCGGATCTCTCCGGCACGTTCTTCCCGGAGCTCGAGTAGTCCATCCGAGTGTTCGACCGCATCCGAGTGCTGGACCTCGATTTTCCCGAGGCCTGACACTCGGACGGGCCCAAACACTCGGATGGGTATCAATCGAACATGCGGGCGAGCTCGTAGGCCTGGCGCGTGGCGAAGACCATGCGGCGGGGAGCGAAGGCGTCGCCGAGCAGGTGGACGGCGGGGTGAACGGCACGCACCTCGTGGTAGAGGTCATCGACGGGGACGGATCCGCACGCCAGCACCACCGAGTCCACGCCGTCGATCGTCCAACGGCGCCCGCTGAAGCAATGGGCCACCGTCAACGCGCCAGGCGCGACGGCGACGAGCCGCGTCATCGGGACCATGGTCACGCCGGCCTCGTCGAGCCGGGCCATCACCGCGCCGATCGTGTACTTGCCGACGAGCGGGGACGGACCGAGCGTCTGGTACACCACTGTGACGTCACGGCCCTCGGTGGCCAGGTGATCCGCGATGGCCAACGGCGCCATGCGGTCGTCCTCCGAGATCACGACGGCCCGCCTGCCCACACGCTCTGGATCCGTCACGGCTTCGGTCGCGGAGAGCACGAACGGGAGATCGACGCCCGGCACGTCGATGCGGCGCGACGCCGCACCCGTCGCGATCGCCACCACGTCTGACCCAGACTGGCCGATCCCGTCGGCCGTCGCCTCGCGACCGAGCACGACGTCGACGCCGGCCCGCTGCAAGCGACCCTCCTGCCAGCGGATCCACCGGCCGAAGCTCGCATTCATCTTCAACCTGGCAGCCACCGCCAGCTGGCCACCCAGCGACTGCTCGCGCTCCCACAGCTGCACGCGGTGGCCCCGCTCAGCCATCTGTCCGGCGAACTCGGTGCCTGCCGGTCCGCCACCGATGACGAGCACCGAGCGCGGGTTGGCGGCTGACGTCGGTGGCCCCTCGTCCTCTCGACCGGCGTGCGGGTTCACCCCGCAGGCGAACGGCAAGTTCTCAACCACGCGGCGGTCGATGCACTCCTGGAGGCCGATGCATGGCCGGACCTCCTGCTCGCGACCGTCCAACGACTTGACGACGATGTCCGGATCGGCGATCCCCGCCCTGGCGAACCCGACGAGGTCGGCGTGCCCGTCGGCGAGGATCCGCTCGGCGGTCTCCACGCTGGTCACGCGTCCCACGTACACCACGGGCAGGTTCGTGGCGGAGCGCACGCGCCCCGCCAGCGGCGCCCACTCACCCTCGTCGTAGAAGCCGGGCTGGATGTAGCTGATGCGGCCCCAGTTGTCGCCGATGTCGAGGCTGAAGTAGTCGACCGTGCCGTCGGCGGTGAACGCTTCGACGAGCGATCGGCAGTCGTCGACGGTCTGACCGCCATCGATGAGCTCGTCCATGCACAGCCGCAACCCGATCGTGATCGGGCGGCTCACGTGTTCGCGCATCGACTCGACGACCTCGCGCAGCAGTCGTCGCCGGTTCTCGAAGCTGCCGCCATAGCCGTCGCTGCGCACGTTGGTGAGCGGTGAGAGGAACCACTGCAGGACGTCGTCGTGGTTGGCGTGGAGCTCGAGGGCGTCCGCGCCGCCGTCGGCAGCCAGCGCGGCCGACTCGCCGTACTCGCGCACGAGCCACTGCACCTGATCGACGTCGAGCGCGTGCGGCACCCGGTGGTCCTCGTAGCCCGACAACGTGCTCGACGGCGCCGACGGCTTGCCGCCCTGCTGGACGAACTGCACGCTGCCGAAGCCACCGGCGGCGTGCAGGCGGGACATGAACTTCCCGAGCCGCTCGACGAAGTTCGGCTCGCGGAACAGCCCGGGTCCGTTGGCGCCGATGCCCGTCGGCTCGAAGCCCGGTACCAGCGGGTTGCGGACGAACGTCGGACCTCCACCCACCCATCGAACGCCACCGGCGATCCGCGATGCCCAGTACGAGCAGTGCCGCTCGAAGAGCGCATCAGACCCGAGCAGTGCGCCACCGCCGCCGGAATGTGAGGAGACGACAAGGCGCCGATCGAGCTCCATCGTCCCGACCGAGATCGGCGAGAACGACAGTGGATACCGGGAGGCCGGAGGCTCTGGCGTCACGCCCGCGATTCTTGTCCAAGTGCGGGACCTGACCGCACACGACGTCAAGTTTGTGCGAATCCGCCTCCCGGCTCGGGGCTAACATTGCCGGGACATCGAGGGGAGGCTGACATGACCGCGACAACCCACGCCGACGTCGCCCGGCGGCTCCTGGCCAACGTCGACGCCGGCACGAGCGATCAGGCCGAGAGCCAGATGAAGCTTCCGATCTCCGTCTATCAGGACCCCCAGCGGTGGGCGTCCGAGATGGAGCAGATCTTCCGTCGGTCGCCCCTCGTCGTCGCCCTGTCCTGCGACCTGCGCCAGCCGGGGGACTTCGACACCCTGGAGATCGCAGATCGCCCTGTGCTCGTCATCCGTGGAGACGACGGGGTGGCGCGGGCCTTCCTCAACGTGTGCCGCCACCGCGGCGCCCAGGTCGCCGCGGGCTGCGGGCGCAGCCGCCGCTTCACCTGCCCGTACCACTCCTGGGTGTACGACACCCGGGGCAAGCTCGTCGGCGTCCCCGGCAAGAACACGTTCGGCGAGCTCGACGTGAGCGGTCTCGTCGAGCTGCCGACCCACGAGATCGCCGGCGTCGTGCTCGCCGTGCTCACCCCCGACGTCGACTTCGACCCGGCCGAGTGGATGGCCGGAATGGAGGACGCCCTGGCGATGCTGCGGCTCGATGAGCTGTACCGCTACCCGGTGGAGACGCAGCTGGAGAGCCCCAACTGGAAGCTCACTGCCGACGGGTACGTCGACGGCTACCACCTCGGCTACCTCCACAGCGCGACGATCGGCGAGAAGTCGATCACGAACCGCAACACCTACGACTTCTTCGGACCTCACGTCCGCATCGGCTTCGCCAACAAGCCGATCACCGAGATCCGTGACCGCCCCGAGGAGGAGTGGCCGCCGATGTTCGAGGTGATGAGCATGGTCCACTACCTCTTCCCGAACATGTCGATCTCGGGGCAGCCGAACCGGCCGCTGATGATCAGCCGATTGCTCCCGGGCCCGACTCCCAATCGCTCGCGCACGCAGCAGTACCACTACTACCGCCAGCCGGTCGAAGGTGAAGAGGCGACAGCGTTGGCCGAGACCCGCCGCACGCTCTACGCGCAGGTGACCGGCGACGAGGACTTCGCGACGGGGTTCAAGATCAACCGCGGACTCAGCGCCATCCCGGACGGCCACTTCCGGTTCGGTCGCAACGAGGGCGGCAACCAGAACCTCCATCGTTGGATCGACACGATCGTCACCAACGGCAATCGCTCCGGCTCGCACTGAACCGGACGCGTACTTTCTTTATCCGGTGACTTGACGAGGTTCGACCTTGGGTCGGTCTCGCGCCTACACTTCCCGCACCGTCCCATGGGGGGAGCGGATGGACCGCACGAGCGGCCGTGACGAAGGGGTTACCTGTATGAGGCGACATCGCCGGATCGGATTGCTGAGCGTCGTGTGTTGCGCCGCGCTCATCGCGGCGTCGTGTGGCGACGACGACGACGGAGGGACCGGCGCCGCGGGAACCGAAGCGGAGACCGAGGCGACCGACGCGGGCACCGAGGCAACGGAGGCCGAGACCGAGGCGACGGAGGCCGAGACCGAAGCGACCGAAACCGAGGCCACCGAAGCCGAGACCGGGGACACCGAAGCACCCGATGAGACGGCCGGCGGCGGCGGCGGCCCTCCGGTGGGTGAGGACGGTCAGGGCGCCGAGGAGTGGGCGGCTGCGCTGGAGGCGGCCGAGTCGTCCCCGCTGGCCGCCGACGACAGCCTCGACCCGTTCGTCATCGGTCTGCCGAACCTCGAGGGCGATGCCGGCGGCACGTTCCCCGACGTCGGCGAGGGCGCCCAGGCAGCGGTCAAGTTCATCAATGAGAAGCTCGGCGGCATCGGCGCCGACCTGGAGGCCGGCACGCCAGGGCGGCCGGTCGAGCTGGTCTACTGCCCGCACGTCATCGACCAGAACGAGGCGCAGGCGTGCGCCAACGAGGTCGCCGACGCCAACCCGAACGTCGTCATGGTCGGCGTGGACTTCTTCACGCCGCTGATGTATCCACTCTTCGCCAACTTCCCGGTGATCGAGACGTTGCCGATCTTCATCGCCGACTTCGACCAGCCCGGTGTGGTCTCACCGTTCGGCGGCTGCCCGACAGCCTTCCCGTCGAGCGCCCAGATGATCGCCGAGATCAAGGAGCACGACCGGCTGGCGGTGATCTGGGACCAGAACGCACCCGGCGAGGAGTGCTGGCGCGACACCCAGGAGCGCTTCTACCAGCACTATGCGGACACGATGGAGAACTTCGAGTTCCAGGGCTTCCCGACCACACCCGGCGAGACCGCCGGTCAGCCTGCCGTGATCCAGCAGGTCTCCGACTACCTCGACGGGGCGGAGAACCCGGCCGTGTACTTCGGGATCTCGGCGGCGGAGTGCGCGCAGTACATCACCGGCCTGGCCGGCGCCGGCGTCGACGCTCAGATCTACATCGCCGACTCCTGCACGAGTGACGCGGTCAAGGGTCTGTCAGAGAGCGAAGGCGTCATCTTCGAGCTCCAGGGCTACCTGCTCGACCAGCCGGACCTGAACAGCGACTTCGTGAACGCCGAGCTGGCGGCACGCGAGGCGGCGATCGACGAGTTCGGACCACAGACGCCGCTGACGACCTACACCCGCCAGGCGTTCTCCGGCGTCGTGTTCATCTACCAGGTCGCCAACCAGCTGCTGGCCGATGGCGGCGACATCGACGACCGGGAGGCGCTCCGCGAGGCGTTCATGTCGGTGGACGACTACCACGTGGTCGGGTACCGGCCCATCTCGTGCGTCGACAACCCGTCCGAGTACGAGTCGGTGTGCGCCCACACCGCCACATTCGCCGCGTGGGATGGCAGCACGTTCACCATCGACGAAGCCATCCCGGACGGGGTGATCGACGTCAGGGAGCTGATGGAGGCGGTCGAACAGGAATTTCCGCGGGGCTGATGATCGCAGTGGTAGGTCGTGTGGGCGGATCTCCGCCCACACGACCAACCCGCTCTGGGGGTCGCGTACCTTGGTGAGGCAGAAGGCGTAGGGGGTGCGATGAAAGAACTGCTCTTCGCGGCGCTGCTGGGGCTCGGCGGTGGTGGCGTGTACGCCATGCTGGGCACCGGCATCGTCACTGCCTACAAGGGCTCGGGGGTCATCAACTTCGCCCATGGCGCGTTCGCCATGTACGCGGCCTTCGTGTACGACGAGCTGCTGTCCAACGGTCGGCTCGCCTTACCCTGGGTGGACTTCCTGCCGGGCGGCCTCAACCTGCCGGTCTTCATCACGATCCAGGACGGCGGGACCAGCGAGTGGCTCGCCGTGGTGCTCGGTTTGCTGATGGCGGCAGCCATCGGACTGCTGGCGCACCTGCTGGTGTTCCGGCCGCTGCGCAACGCGCCTGCCCTCGGCAAGGTCATCGGCTCCCTCGGCCTGATGCTCTACCTGCAGGCCGTCGCGCTGCTCAACTACGGGAGCGCCGGCAGGGCGCCCGAGGGCTTCGTGCCCAAGGAGCCGATCTTCAACTTCCTCGGCCTCGGCGAGAACATGCCGCGCCTCAACCTCTACCTGGCTGGCTCGGCCGTCATCATGGGCGTCGCGGTGTGGGCGCTGCTGCGGTTCAGCCGCTTCGGTCTCGCCACACGGGCCGCCGACGAGAACGAGAAGGGTGCGTCGTTGCTCGGCTACTCGCCGCAGCGGCTGGCCGGGTTGAACTGGGTGCTCTCGGCCGTGCTGGCGGGCATCGTCGGTCTCCTGTTCGTCGGGAGCGGCTCGCTCGACACGACCGGGTACACGCAGCTCGTCATCCCGGCTCTCGGCGCAGCACTGCTCGGCGGCCTGACCTCGATCCCGCTGGCGACGATCGGCGGTCTCGCCCTCGGCATGTTCCAGGCCGGCATGGTCGAGCTGACGGAACGCAGCTGGTGGCCCGAGTGGCTTCCCCCCGCCGGGGTTCGCGAGCTGGTTCCGCTCGTCGTCATCGTCGGGTACCTGTACCTGCGCGGCAATCGGCTTCCCGTCCGTGGCACCGTCGTGCAACGCCGGCTTCCCCGAGCTCCCGAGCCTCGCCATGTGCTGCTCGGCGCCTTCATCCCTGCGGCGCTCGCCGTCGTGCTGTCGATCATCTTCACCAGCAACTGGGAGGTGGCGCTGACGACGAGCATCCTGGCGACGCTCCTCATGCTGTCGTGGATCGTCATCACGGGGTATCTCGGGCAGATCTCGCTCGTCCAGGTCAGCCTCGCTGGACTCGCCGCGTTCGTCGCCGCCAAGCTGGCCGCCAACTTCGACAAGGTCAGCGAGTTCGACCTTCTGTCGATCAATGGCCCGAACCTGCCTGATCCGCTGGCCGCCTTGTTCGGCATCCTCGCCGCAGTCGGGTTGGGTCTCATCATCGGTCTACCGGCGGTGCGCATCCGGGGTGTCCAGCTCGCCGTCGTCACGGCGGCCGCGGCCGGGCCGATCGGCCTGCTGCTGTTGAAGAACGAGTTCCTGTTCGGCGAGGCGGCGGTGTCCAACTACCCCGTGCCGCGCCCGTTCTGGTTCGGCACCTACATCGGCGCCACCGACCCCGACACGGCGAGTACCGACTACTGGCGCTTCTCGATCTTCGCCATCATCGTCACGGTCATCATCGCTCTCGGCGTCGCCGGGTTGCGCCGCGGGGCGACTGGGCGGCGCTTCCTCGCCGTGCGGGCCAACGAGCGCGCTGCCGCGGCAGCCGGCATCAACGTCGCCCGCACGAAGCTGCTCGGCTTCGCGATTGCCGCAGCCATCGCTGGGCTCGCCGGAGTGGTGCAGAGCTACCGCCTCGGATCGATCCAGCCGGAGAACTACGGCCTCTTCGCTTCGCTCGCCGCATTCGCGTTCGTCTACCTGGGCGGCATCACGAGCCTCTACGGCTCGGTGGTCGGCGGTCTGTTGGTCGCCGGCGGCATCGTCGCGCAGTTCATCGACGAGCGCGCCGACGGCGGGTTCGAGCAGTACGTGCCGATGATCGGGGCGATCGGTCTGATCCTGACCGCCATCCTCAACCCGGAGGGCATCGCGCTGGCCAACGCCGAGCTCGGCAAGGGGCTGTGGCGCAAGATACGCGGCGGGAGAGCCGCGCCCGTCGCCGAGCCTGCCCCTGCTGTCGGGCCGGTTGCGGCAGGAGGTGGTCACTGATGGCGCTGCTCGAGACTGCCGACCTGACCGTCACGTTCGGTGGCCTCCGGGCCAACGACTCGGTGCGCATCGTCATCGAACCGGGCTCGTTCGTCGGACTGATCGGGCCCAACGGCGCCGGCAAGACGACGTTCATCGATGCGATCACGGGCTACGTGCCGTCGACCGGCGCGGTCGTCTTCGACGGCGAGGACATTGGCCGGCTCGCTGCTCACCAGCGCGCCGCGAAGGGTCTCGTGCGCACGTTCCAGTCACTCGAGCTGTTCGAAGACCTGACCGTGGAGGACAACCTCCTCATCCCGGCCCAACCGACGCGCTGGTACACGCCGCTGCTCGATGCGCTGCACCTGCACCGGATGACGGACGAGACGCGGGACCGCATCGACTGGGCCCTGAACACCGTGGGCCTGCCGCACTATCGCGACCGGCTGCCGACGGACCTGCCGCACGGCCAGCGCAAGTTGATCGGCGTCGCCCGAGCCTTGACGGCCCGGCCGAAGCTCGTGCTGCTCGATGAGCCGGCGGCGGGGCTCGACACCGCCGAGAGCCAGATCCTCGGTGTCCACCTGCGAAGCCTCCTCGACGAGGGGATCTCGGTTTTCATGATCGACCACGACATGGGGCTCGTGCTCAGCGTGTGCGACTACATCTATGTGCTCGACTTCGGGCGCATCATCGCCGAGGGGACGCCGGCGCAGATCCGTCAGGACCCCGAGGTGATTCTCGCCTACCTCGGCGAGTCGGCCGGGGAGGCGCAGGCGGTCGCCGCCGAAGCAACCGGCACCCCGGTGGTCGAGCCATGATCGCCGACGCCCTCATCGAGCTCGACGGCATGTCCTCCGGCTACGGCGGTGTGCCCGTGGTGCGCGAGCTCAACCTGCACGTCGGTCCCGGCGAAGTCGTCGCGCTGCTCGGTCCCAACGGTGCTGGCAAGACGACGACGCTGCTGACGATCTCCGGAATCATCAAGGTCCTCGACGGTTCGGCGAACGTGCTCGGGCAGCCGGTGATTTTCGGGTCCCCGCACAAGATGGCCCGACGAGGCATGGGTCACGTGCCGGAGGACCGGTCGCTGTTCTTCGGGCTGACCGTCGCCGAGAACCTCAAGCTCGGGTTGCGTGGTGCGCGTGAGAACCAGCGCAGCGGGATGGAGCGGGCGTTGACGCTGCTACCTGCCCTGCGCCCGCTGATGGATCGGCGGGCTGGGTTGCTGTCCGGCGGCGAGCAGCAGATGCTCGCGGTGGCGAGGGCGATCGTCGCCGCGCCGAAGATCCTCATGGTCGACGAGATGAGCCTCGGCCTGGCGCCGATCATCGTGGAGCGGTTGCTGCCGATCATGCGCAACGTCGCCGACGAGACCGGGATCGGCGTGCTGCTCGTCGAACAGCACATCCACATGGCGTTGACGGTGGCCGACCGGGCTTACGTCATGAACCACGGCGAGATCGTGCTCGAGGGGACGGGCAAGGAGCTGTCCGGCCGCCGCGACTTGCTGGAAGCGAGCTACCTCGGCGACACCGTGCTGCCAGAGGAAGCCATCGAAACCACCTGAGGCGCGAAGAACTCGAACTGTCCGTCACAACCGGGCCGATCCGGCCGATCGTTACGGACAGAACGGGTGGGCGGCAGATCTCGCTTCAGATCTGTGAGCGGAAACCACAGATATCCGCTGTTTGAGCTCACACTTCGCGATTAGCGGGTGTCAACCGCCGGCCGGGGGGTGTGGGGGGCGGAGGCTCTGCCGGAGCCCCCCGCCTGGCGATCGATCCGGCTTGGCCGGTCGATCGCCTACAAGGTGGGTGCCGCCGAAGGCGGCGCTTCGAGCTCGGTTCGCAACCTCTGGTTGCGAACCGAAAGAACTCAGACCTCGGTGCGGCTGGGGCCGGCGGGGGAGTTGTGGAACATCTCCTCGGCGTCGAAACCGATCCGGCCGTCCGGGACGATCTCGATCACGACCCGCCCGGGCGTCGCAAGGTGCTCGACGAAGGCGCGCTGTCGATCCTCGCTCTCGGGGCGGACCCGCGCCGCCAGGGCTGGGTAGAACCACGCCTTGGTCTCTTCGTCGTCATGGATCACGGCTTGACCCTTGTACGTCAATGCCTGGCTGACGCCGATCTGCGTGCCCCGACTGGAGATCGAGAGCGCGACACGTGGCCGGGCGGCGACCGCCGCGACACGCTTGCGGCGCGTCGTGCACGTGACCCAGAACCGGTCGTTCAAGGTCACGTAGTTCATGATGACGCCGACCGGGTCGCCACTCTTGGTGGTCCACATGAAGCAGCACTCGGTCTGCGCATCCAGCAGGGCTCGTTCACGCTCGTTGGAGAGCGAGAACATCGAGACATCCTCGTAGCTGTCGGCGTAATCGGCCATCGCTGCGATGTTAGTAGAATGTGACACCAGTAAGTCCGGGGCCAGGAGGGTATGGATGCGCAGGATCCTGATCGTCGCCGACCGCCTACTCGGCGGGGCCGAGCTACGTGAACGGCTGGCTCTCAAGAAGTCGACCGACCCGGAGGTCGAGGTGTTCGTCCTGGTGCCGGAGCGCACCGACGGGTCAGGCGCTCAGCGGATCCTCGACCTCGAGCTGGCGGTGCTACGCGACCTGCAATACGACGTGGACGGCGCGATCGGAGATGCCGACCCGATCGCGGCGGTGCGCAATCTGCTGGCGACCCGGGCGTTCGACGAGATCATCCTCGCCACATTGCCAGCGGGGGCCTCGCGATGGCTGCGCATGGACCTCGGCCACCGCCTCCAGCGCGTGACGAAGCTGCCCGTCGAGGAGGTCGCCGGGGCAGAGCCGGACGCCGCAGAGGAAGCCCGCTTGGTCGAGCTGCAGTTCCCCGGTGTCCCTGCAGCCGGGAGTGCGCCAGTCCGAGTGCTCCTCGTCGAGGACGACGACAGCGACGCCGAGTTGACGAGCCTGGCGCTGTCGCGATGCACGACGCCGAGCACGCTCGACACGGTCGGCGACGGTGCTCAGGCGATCGAACGGCTCCGGGGCGCAGGCGGGTCGGCGGGCGTCGATCTCGTGCTGGTCGATTTGAAGATGCCCGTTGTCGACGGCTTCGAGCTGCTCGAGCGCCTGCGCGCAGAGCACGACCTGGAGAAGCTGGCCGTCGTCGTGCTGACCACGTCGGGCCGGCTGGAGGACCGGGAGCGCGCGCACGCCCTGGGCGCTCATGCGTACGTGACGAAGGAGGCGTCCTTCCCGCTCTACCGCGACTTGCTGGAAGGTCTGCTGTCCGACGTCGCGCGTTGATCCGAGTGAGCGCACTCAAGGGCCGATCTACCGAGGGCAGAGGCGATCGCCCGGTTCGGCACGCCGGCGCCTCCAGGCGCTTCGGCGGCCGCATCTAATAGCGATGCCGGCCGGCGACGCCGGGCAGCGTGAACCAGAACGTCGATCCACCGCCCGGCGTGGAGTCCACACCGATCTCGCCGCCGTGTCGCTCGACGACGCGCTTCGCCGTCGCCAACCCGATGCCCGTGCCGCTCAGCTGAGCGCCCTGATGGGCTCGGGTGAACACGTCGAACACCTTCGACAGGTGCTCGGGCGCGATGCCAACGCCGTTGTCTCGCACCGAGATGCGCCACCACGGCGTGTCGTCGTCGCCAGCGCCAACATCCATCCGCTCAGCGGACACGACGATCTCTGCCGGGCGGTCCGGCTGCTTGTACTTCGCCGCGTTGTCGATGAGGTTCTGCAGCACCTGGTGGAGAAGGGCCGGATCGCCCTGCACCGTTGGCAGCGCCCCGATGCGCACCTCAGCTTCGCCATCGTCGAGGCGCTCGCGCAGCGCTTCCAGCACGTCGCGGGCCACGGCGCCGAGCGCCACCTCCTCGTCCGCCATCGGCTTGCCGCCGGCGCGGCCGTAGTCGAGGAGCGCCACGATCAGGCGGTCGGCCCGGCCGACGGCGAGACGGATCCGCTCGGCGTAGTGCGTCGCCTCTTCGTCGAACTGGTCGGCGTGGAGGTGGTCGAACAGCACATCGATGTACGAGCTGAGCTGGCGCAGCGGCTGGCGGAGATCGTGGGCGACGGCGGCGGCGAAGCTGTCGAGATCGCGGTTGGACTCACGCAGCCGACGCGTGTGGGCGACCAGGTGATCGTGGTTGCGCGCCCGAGCCAGTGCATGACCGACGAGCTCGGAGATCGTCTCGATCAGCTCCCGGCGTTCCGCCGTGAACTCGACGGACTCCATCCATCGATAGACGACGACGCCGAACAGCTCGCCGCCTTCGTACATCGGCAGCACGGCCAGCGCGGCCCAGTCCACCCGCTCGAGCTGTTGGACGAACCGGGGATAGAGCTCGCACAGCTCCTCCAGGCTGGCGACGAAGACCGGTTGGCCCGTGCGGACCGCCTCGGCAGCTGGCGTGGGATCGGAGAGGTCGACGACCCGCACGGCTGCGGTGCGGGCCGCAGGGCCGTGGTAGACGACGAGCTTGCAGTGCGTCTCGTCGAGCAGCAACGCCGTCGCGTTGGCGGCACTCACCAGGGGTCCGGCGACGTCAGCCAGCACACGGATGACGTCTTCGATCGTCGCCGCCCGGGCCACCGCCCGACCGAGCTCGAGCAGCTTGGCCCGTGGGTCGGCGATCGTGGCGTCGAGGTCCACGGTGCCGCTCAGCGACGAGGCGTCCAGCGCAGCGGCAGGCTGGTCAGCCCGCGCAGGACGAAGGAGTCGTTGCGCTTCGGCTCGCCGGCGAGCTCGATGTCGTCCATTCGGGCGAGGATGCGCTCGAACGTGAGCCGAGTCTCGAGGCGGGCCAACGGCGCACCGATGCAGAGGTGGATCCCCCAGCCGAAGGCGACGTGCCGTCCCAGCTCCTTGTGGTCCCGATCGAGGCGGAACTCGTCCGGGTCGCTGAACTGTGCTTCGTCACGATTGGCCGAGCCGAACAACAGCTGGACCTTCGTGTGCGGTGGGAGCGTCTCGCCGGCGACCGTGGATTCGGCGGCATTCGTTCGGAACAGCCCCTGGACGGGGGAGTCGAACCGCAACGCCTCTTCGATGGCGTGAGGGAGCAGTGTCGGGTCGGTGCGCAGCCGAGCCATCAGCTCGGGTCGCTCGAGCAGCCGGTACAGCATGAGCCCCAACAGGCTCGTCGTCGTCTCGTGACCCGCCACGAGGAGCTGGTAGCCGAGGTGACGCACCTCGTCGCGAGTGAGCACGCCATCGCGATGGGCGATGGCGAGCAGGCTGCTGACATCGTCGGGCACGACGGTGCCCAGCGTGTCCGTGCCGGCTGGGGCGTCGGCGGCCGCGAGCAGCTCCTCCCGCTCGACAACCGCGGCCTCGATGCGGTCCTCGATCGCCCCTTTTGCTTCCTCGTACGCCGCGACGTCCCCACCGGTCAGCGCACTGACGGCGACCAAGCTCCAGCGCCCGAAATCGTCTCGATCCTCCGGTCGAACACCGAGCAGCTCGCCGATGGCAATGGCCGGGAACGGCAGGGCGAAGAGCTCGACGAAGTCGCCTTCGCCGCGCGGCACCATGTCGTCGAACAGCCCGTCGGCGATCGCCGCCACCTTTGGCTCCAGTCGAGCGATTGCGGACGGCAGGAACGCCGAGCGCAACGTGCGGCGGTGGCGTGCGTGGTCGGGGTCGTCGGTCGAGCCGAGCACCCCGTTCTCCTGATAGAAGACTCCGGGACCCTCGCGGTTGTTCCACAACGACGGCTGCTTGAGCAGGTCGACGATGTCCTTGAAACGGCTCACGACGTAGAACGGCGGATCGTGATCCGTCTCCGCGTGGAGCGGACAGCGGGCACGAAGCTCGACGTACTCGTCGAATGGCTCGAAGGCGTGAGCCGACTCGGGGTGCGAGTACTCGACCGTCATCCGTCCGGCCAATACGTGGCCGACGCCTGCCCGTCCGGATCGCGCACGGGCCCGGTCCGGTCGACGCTCATCTTCAGGTTGCCACCACCCCGGCGCGGCTGGCTGCGCAGCACCTCGCCGGTGGCCTTGAAGTTCGGGTGCTGGAAATGGGCGTCGAGGTCGGCGGCGGTGGCCCACTGCTCGTAGATGTGGATCCGCCCTGCGTCGACAGGATCGGCGGCGATGACGTAGCCGAGGCAGCCCGGTTCGTCGTCGCGTGTCGACTTCTGCAGATCGGCGGTCGACGCGACCAATTCGTCGCGGACTGCTGGGTCGACGTCCACCCAGCCGGCAATGACGATGATCTCGCTCATGTCAGTACGGCATCGTCCCGCCGTCGACCGGGAACAGGCACCCGGTGATGTTGCGGGCGGCATCCGACGCCAGCAGCACGGCTGCTGCAGCGACCTCCTCCGCCGTGTTCGGACGCTTGATCGCCGACTCCTCGGTGAACATCGCGATCATCTTCTCGTACGTGCCGGCGCCCATGGCGATCGCCGATTCGGGACCGGTCTCCATGACGATGTCGGTCTCGATGATGCCGGGGAGCAGAGCGTTGACGGTGATCCCGATCGTGCCCACCTCCCGCGCCGCGCACTTCACCAGACCGTTGACGGCGTGCTTGCACGCCACGTAGCCCGGAACGCCAGGTTTGCCGAGCTTGCCCTCCACTGACGAGGTGACGAGGATCCTTCCGGACTCCCTGGGGATCATGTGCTGGAGGGCTCGGCGCATCCCCCAGAAGACTTGGTTGAGGTTCCAGTCGACCTCGAACTGCCACTCGTCGTCGGGCATCTGGGCGATCGGGGCGGTCTGCTTCACCCCACCCGAGTTGAGCACCATGATGTCGAGCTGGCCGTAGTGGTCGATCGTGAAGTCGACGAGACCCTCGACCGTCGCTTGCTTCGAGGCGTCGCCGCCGTAGAACGCCGCCCGGTCGCCGGCGTCCATCTCCTTGATGCACGCCTCGCCCTTGGCCTCATCGCGACCATTGACGACGACCGAGGCACCTTCCCGAACGAAGGCGTCGGCGATCCCTCGGCCGATGCTGCGCGTGCCGCCGGTGATGGCGGCGATCTTGCCGTCGAGCTTGCCCATGTCTTGCCTCCTCAGTACGGCGCCGTGCCGCCGTCGATCGAGATCATCGACCCGGTGATGCCACCGCCGGCGTCCGAGGCCAGGAGCACCGCAACAGCGGCGACATCCTCCACCTCGCAGAGGCGCTTCGTCGCCGCTTCGCGGGCAAACCAGTCGAGCAGGTCCTGATAGCTCATGCCCATCGACTCGGCCGCCTTGGCGCCCTCCTCGGCCATGATGTCGGTCTCGATCGCACCGGGGCACAGCGCATTGACGGTGATGCCGAGCGTGCCGACCTCGTGAGCGCATGCCTTCGTGAGCCCATTGATGGCGTGCTTGGCGGTGACGTAGATGGACACACCGGGCTTGCCGCACTTGCCCTCGACCGAGCTGATGTTGATGATGCGGCCCCACTGCTGGGGGATCATGTGCTTGAGCGAGCGCCGGGTGCACCAGAACGTCGACCACAGGTTCCAGCGCAGCGCGTCCTCCAGCGCCTCATCGGTCAGGTCGACGACGGCGGCGTTCTTGCTGGCGCCGCCGGCGTTGTTGACCATGATGTCGATGCGACCGAACTTCTCGACGGCCGCGTCGACGACGCGCTCGCAGTCCTCGCGGACCTTGGCGTCGCCTGCGACGAACACGGCGTTCTCGCCGGCGTCCATCTCTTTCAGGGCCTGCTGGCCCTTCTCCTCGTTGCGGCCGTTGACGACGACCTTGGCTCCCTCCCGCACGAACGCTTCGGCGATGGCCCGCCCGATGCCTCTGGTGCCGCCCGTGACGGCAGCGACCTTCCCCTCCAACTCCATCGACGGTGCCCCCTTCTCGAGATGCTGGAGCCGAATACTAGTTCAAGTAAGTCGGATGGCGATCAGGGCCTAGAGGCCACTCCGGCCCGCTTCTTGGACGATCTTCGATCCCATCTCGACGAAGCGCATGTTCTTGTCACCGATCACCTCGCCGGCGGCGTCCACGACGAGCACCGCGCCGCTCACGTAGCCGGCTTCGGCGGAGGCGAGGAACAGCGCAGCATTCGCGATGTCCAGCGGGACGGCAGGGCGCCCGATGGTCGCGCCCCGACCGATGAGCTGATGGGCGTCCTCGAGGGCCGTGGCGTCGCCCGTGGCCACGTACGCCGTGAGGCTCGTGACGGTGCCCCCCGGCGCGATGGCGTTCACGCGGATGCCGTGCCGACCGAGCTCCGGAGCGACCGACTGCGTGAGGCCGACGACGCCCTGCTTCGCCGCGGTGTACACGTGCGGTCCGAGACCGGCGCGGACGCCGG
Source organism: uncultured Acidimicrobiia bacterium (assembly GCA_963844915.1). GTDB lineage: Bacteria > Actinomycetota > Acidimicrobiia > Acidimicrobiales > Ilumatobacteraceae > JALZMG01. The sequence goes on from CAWJQF010000003.1 coordinate 308,603, forward strand.
CCGTGCTGGCCACGTTGATGATCGAGCCGCCGTCGCCACGTTCGATCATCACACGCGCCGCGTGCTTCGTGCCGTAGAACACGCTGTCCAGCAGGACGGCCAGGGTGCGCTTCCAGGCGGCGCCGTCGATCTCGGCGATCGGCCCGACCGCGCCCAGGATGCCGGCATTGTTGACGACGCAGTCGAGCCGGCCGTAGCGCTCGACGGCGGTGTCGATCGCGCCGGCGACGTCCTCCTCGACGGAGACGTCTCCGTGGACGTACACGGCGCGGTCGTCCAGCTGGTCGGCCATGGCCTGACCGGCGTCGTCCTGGATGTCGACGATGACGCAGCGGGCGCCTTCCTCGACGAACCGCTGCGCGATCGCCGCGCCGATCCCGCTTGCTGCTCCCGTGACGACGGCGACCTGACCGTCGAGGCGTCCACTCATTGTTTCTCCTTTGGATCCCGTACGACCACGCATTCGAAGTGGGCAAGGCCTACCTCGTCGCCGCACTGCAGGCGCACGAAGCTCTCCGCCCAGTCGTGGTCGAACTCGAACTTCTGCCCGGCCTCGTCGACGAGCTGGGTTGGATGCGTGACGTCCCACACCTCGCCCTCGACGTGGAAATCGCCGCGGTAGACGCCTTGGCCGAGCCGGTCGTTGAAGCCGCCGAAGTAGCCGCCGCCCTGGCAGTACACCCACCCGAGGTCCGTGAACGAGTACGCCCGCACCGTGCCCTCGGCGTCGGTCAGCTGGTACGAGCCGCTCTTGACGCGCCGCCCCCCGTCGTAGAACGCGAGCTCGTGCTCGACGCCGGTGACCGGAACCGCGCCGTCGGGGAACAGGATGGCGCCCTTGCCCGACGCGGCGCGCCCGCTCGGGTCGGAGAAGTAGAAGCCGCCATGGCTGTCGGCGCGGAACAGCACCCACTGGCGGACGCCTGGCACTCGCCGCGACGGGCGCGGCGCGCCGTAGCGAGGTCCGCCGCGGCCCGCTTGGTTGCCCCACGAGTGGTTGCGGAAGAAGGAGGAGGTGCTCGGCGTCAGCTCGTAGCGCTGCCCGGTCACCTCGACCCAGCCCTCGCACACGCCGACGAGCTCGTAGGTGGCGCGCTCGCTGAGCAGCCGACCGTCGACGCGGGTGATCTCCACCGGATCCTCGTAGGGCAGCACCGTGCTGCGGCACAGCACGTCGCAGGCAATCCCGTAGTCGTTGTCCTCGAGGACGAAGCGCAGCGTGCGCATCGGCTCGACGAGCTCGATACGCAGCGGCCCCACGCCGTAGACGTCCATGTCGGTCCGCAGCCGGCGGGACAGCCGGATGTTGTGCTGACGGCCCTCGTGGCGGATGCACACGAAGCCGTCGAGGACGTCGTTGTTCTGGTACAGCCGCACGTTGGAGGTCAGGCAGACGTTCCCGTCGAGGTCGCACAGGCAGACGTAGTGGCCGTCGTTCCACTGGGAGTCGCTCCCCGCGACGCCGGCGAAGGAGTTGGTGATCTGGTGGAGCGGATGTTCGTCGAGGCCGATGAGCACGGGGCGATCCTTTCGGCGTAAGAATCTAGCTGTAGACGCGATCAAGAAACGGGGGTGCCAGTGAGCGAGCGAAGCGAGCTCCATCAGTACAGAGCCTTCTTCGCCGCGCAGCGGCGAAGTGCTCATTGGTGCCCGGCGATCGAGGCCGCATCGAAGCCGTCGAATGAAGGGATGGTGCACCAATGAGCGATGAGGACTTCGCCGGGAAGGTGGCCTTGGTCACCGGTGCGGCAGGCGGCATGGGTCGAGCGATCGCGGTGGCGTTCGCCGCAGCCGGAGCAAGAGTCACCGTGGCCGACCTCGCCGCGGAGGGCGGCAACGAGACCGTGCGGATGATCGAAGATGCCGGGGGCGAGGCCAAATTCCTCGCCACCGACGTCGCTGACGCGGGCTCCGTCGAGGACCTCGTTCGAGGAACGGTCGAAGCGTTCGGGGGCCTGGACTGCGCCGTCAACGGAGCAGCCATCGAGCTGGAGCGGGAGCGGTTGGCGGACATCGAAGTGGAGATGTTCGACAAGATCATCGCCGTCAACCTGCGATCGATCTTCCTCTGCCTGAAGTACGAGCTGCGTCAGATGCTCGAGCAAGGACGCGGGGGAGCGATCGTCAACATCGCCTCGACGAACTCCTTCCGGCCCCAACCACACCAGTCGGCGTACACGGCGAGCAAGCACGGTGTGCTCGGCATGACACGCAACGCGGCGATCGACTACGCGCCGGACGGGATCCGCATCAATGCGATCTGCCCGGGTGCGATCGACACCCCGATGCTGCGGGCGGCCATCGACCGGCGCGGCCGCGACCCGCAGGACGTTGCCGATCGCCTCAGCGTGCTCGGTCGCTTCGGCGACCCAAGCGAGATCGCCAAGGCCGCGCTGTGGCTGTGTTCCGACGACTCGTCATTCACCGTCGGGCACGCCCTCGCCGTCGACGGTGGCTACCTCGCCCGTTAGAAGACGGTTCTGTATGTAGGAATCGCCTCACAACGATCGATAGCTACGGACAGAACGGACCCGTTACCACTTGTTCCAGTGGATGACGTCCGAAGGATCGAGGCGCGGCGCCGGCTTGAAGTCGGTGCCGAGCGTGTAGGCGACGGGGAACAGCCCGATCTGGGTGTACTTGTCGTGTTGCACCCCCAGCAGCTCGGCCATCTCCTGCTCCTTGCGGCACGTCATCGTCGTCCAGACCGATCCCAGGCCACGGGCGCGCAGCGCGAGCATGAAGCTCCAGATGGCGGGCACCACGGAGCCCCAGAAGCCCGGGTGTGACCCCCAGGCCAGCTCCTCGATCCGCGGCTCCTGGTACACGACGAGCAGGACGGGCACCTCGTGGAGGTGGTCGCGCAGGTGGACCGACGACGACGTGACGGCATCTCGGCGCTCATAGCGAGTGTCACCCGGGGCGTATCCCGAACTGCGCGGCTGGTACGAGTCGAACACCTCCCGGTACAACTCGGCCATGCGCACCTTGGTGTCAGCATCGTCGACGGGTACCCACTGCCACGCCTGGCGGTTCGAGCCAGACGGTGCCTGCAGGCCGATCGTGATGCACTCCTCGATGACCTCTCGACTCACCGGGCGGGAGAGATCGAGGCGCTTGCGCACGGCTCGGGTCGTCGTGAGCAGCTCGTCAGGCGTGAGAGGCAGCAGGTCGGTCACGGCCGCAAGTCTGTCACCATAACGCGTGTCAAGAAAGTGCCATCGGTGCAGATCGGCCCACGTAGAATGTCGGGATGAAGCGGGCCGAGGTGCGGCTGGACACCTTCATCGCCGATGCCACGAGATGGCTCGACGACCATGCCGAGCGGCTGGCGGACGAAGGCGCCGAGGAGTTCGTGTGGAACAAAGGCGACTTCAGCGTCGCCGTGTTCCACGCGCTGTCCGACGACGACGAGCGGGCGCTACTCGACCGCGTCAAGGGATGGACGCAGCTCAAGGCCCAACGCGGGTATCACGCCATCTCGGCACCGCAGCAGTACGGAGGGCTCGACCTACCCGTCGACTACGCCCGAGCGTTCGCCGAGATCGAGTCCAACTACGTGCTCCCGTCGAGTCACGAGACCCACAGCGTGACGACCCGGCTGATCGCGCCGACGATCGTGGAGTTCGGCGACGAAGCGCAGCGGGAGCGGTTCGTCGCTCGCTTCCTGGCGGCCGAGGAGCTGTGCTGCCAACTCTTCTCCGAACCCGGAGCCGGCAGCGATCTGGGTGGCCTCGCCTGCCGGGCGACCCGCGACGGCGACGAATGGGTGATCAACGGGCAGAAGGTCTGGAGCTCGGGAGCACGTTTCTCCGAGTGGGGTGAGCTCATCGCCCGCTCGGATCCCGATGTGCCCAAGCACAAGGGGCTCACCGCGTTCATCATCCCGATGGATCTGCCCGGCATCGAGATCCGACCGATTCGCCAGATGAGCGGCGGTGCCTCGTTCAACGAGGTGTTCTTCAACGACGTCCGTGTCGCCGACTCGACGCGACTGGGAGGCATCGGCGAGGGATGGCGAGTCGCGCTGACGACGCTCGGATTCGAGCGCGACCGCTCCGGCGAGGCGCAGACCGGACGGGTCGGAGGCAGCTGGCCTCAGCTGCTTGCCACTGCCAGGGCGATGGGCGTCAGCGACGACCCGATCATCCGCCAACGACTGGCCGCGGCGTACACCCACGAGCGCATCGAGACCTACGTCAACCGGCGCCTGGCCGATGGCGTCCTGGCGGGCGCCACGCCCGGACCGGAGGGCTCCCTCGGCAAGTTGCTGTGGACCAACGGGATGACCCTCTACTCCGACGTCGTGTCGCAGATCCTCGGCGCCGCGCTCGTCGCCGACACGGGTGCCTGGGGCACCTACGGCTGGGGTGAGCACGTCCTCGGAGCGCCCGGCTACCGGATCGCCGGTGGCTCCGACGAGATCCAGCGCAACATCATCGGTGAGCACGTGCTCGGTCTCCCGCCCGAGCCGCGGGTCGACAAGGACGTCCCGTGGACGAAAATTCGCGCTAGCTCGGGCTCGCTCCAACAATCCCCCGCTCGCCCCTCCGCTCCGCTTCGCGCCTCACCCGCCTGGTCGCGCGACTCACTAACTTGAGAATGTGTCGAGTACCTTGTCCGTGATGTCGACCGATGGACCTGTCGCTCGACCGGTCGGCGAGGGCTTGTTCACCTGGCCCGACGGAGGCACCACAGCTGATCGGGAGCCGGTGCCAGGCGTGCGGCGCGGTGAGCTTCCCGCAGCAGGACTCGTGCCCCCGATGTACGAGCACGGACGTCGTCCGGCACCTCCTCGGCCGCACCGGCACGTTGTGGACGTGGACGGTGCAGGGGTTCCGCCCCAAGTCGCCGCCGTACGAGGGTCCGGTCGAGTTCGAGCCGTATCCCGTGGGCTACGTCGACCTGCCCGGCGAGCTGAAGGTCGAGACGCTCCTCGTCGACGTCGCCCCAGAGGATCTGCGCATCGGCATGGACATGGAGTTGGCCATCGTCCCGTTCGTGTCGAGCGCGACAGAGGATCCCTTGGTGACGTTCGCCTTCCGCCCGATTGGCGCGCCGGATGGCGGTTGACACGGCCGTGGAACGCCGGATCGACGCCTACCTGGTGTGCGCCGGCAAGTACCACGACTTCGACTTCGCCCGGCTCGAGCTGCTCAAGCTGCTTGCCGAGGATGACCACATCAGGGTCCAGGTGGCGGAGGACTTCGCCGACGTCGAGGCGATCACCGGGTCGGACTTCCTCGTCACGTACACGTGCGATCTGCGTCCGTCGGTCGAGCAGCAGCAGGCCATCCACGCGTGGGTCGAGCACGGTGGTCGCTGGTTGGCGTTGCACGGCACGAACTGCGCGCTCGACCCGCCGAGCGGAGACGGGGGCGGGCTCTACACCACGCCGCGGGTCTTCCCGGTGTGGGCCGAGACGCTGGGAAGCCAGTTCATCTCGCATCCGCCGCTGCAGGCCTACCCCGTGCACCGATCATCCTGGTGCCGACGACGACCCGCTCGTCGCCGGCATCGAGCCGTTCGACACGGGCGACGACGAGGAGCTCTACCTGATGGAGCACCACGGCGACGTCGTCCCGCTGCTCGAGACGCGCTGGACCGGAACCACCCGCGGCTTCGCCGAAGCGGAGTGGCCCGACGACGACCCGCGGCTCGTGCTGTACCGGCGGCCGCTCGGCAACGGTGAGGTCGTCTACTGCACGCTCGGCCACTGCCGCAGCCATTGGGACATGGTCCACCCGCCGCACAACGGCGCCCGCTGGCCGACGGTCGATCGCGGCTCGTGGGTCGTGCCGGAGTTCTACGAGATCCTGCGGCGGGGGATCGCGTGGGCCAAGGACGCCACCTCCGTGGCGGAGCGCCGTCCGTGATGCCTGCAGCGCGAGGTAAGTACACGCCGCCATCGCGGCTGCTGCTCGGCATGGAGTCGCTCGGCCTCGTGGAGCGGGGCATGTTCACGCTCACCGCCGAGCGCGTGGTGCCACGCTGCGCCAACGAGCGCAACCCGGTGCTGGTGCTGCCCGGCTTCACGGCTTCGGACCAGTCGACTCGGATGCTGCGCGGCGTGCTCCGGCGCAAGGGTTACAGCGTCCACGGCTGGGGGCTCGGCGCCAACGTCGGCCCGCATCCGCACGTGCTGGACGGGATGGAGCGGCGCCTCGCCGAGCTGTTCGAGCGGTACGGGGCGAAGGTCAGCCTGGTCGGCTGGAGCCTTGGTGGGATCTACGCCCGTGAGCTGGCGCACAGCCATCCGGAGCTCGTGCGATTCGTCGTCACGTTGGGCAGTCCGTATCGATTCCGGCTGGGTGATCGCGGGCACACGTCGGAGCTGTACGAGGCGGTGGCTCCGCAGAGCGAGCCGTATCCCGGCCGGCTCGTGCCCGAGGAGAAGCGGACACCGCTGAAGGTACCGGCGACGTCGATCTACTCGCCGACCGACGGGATCGTGCGATGGCGGGCCTGCATCGAACCCGTCGGTCCACTTCGCGAGAACATCGCCGTTCTCGGCACGCACAACGGGCTCGGTTGCAACGTCGGCGCCCTCTATGCGATCACGGATCGGCTCAACCAGCCGCTCGGGACCTGGACACCGTTCGTGGCGCCGATGTACCTGCGCCACATGTACCCGCGGGCCTCCCGCGGCGAGCAGTGACTGCTCGTCAGATCGGGAGCGGTCGGGGGTTGGTGGCAGCCCACTCACGGGCGCCGGGTGAGGCCACCCACGCCATCGCGTTCGTCACCAGCCGTCGATAGCTCTCGTTGGCGAACGTGGCGGCCGAGTCGCCCGGCTGCACGTACACGACCGGGCTGCGCTCGGCGACCGTCGCCCACGCGATGAGGTCGCTCGCCGGCGGATGATCGCGACTGTCCGGTGCCTCTGCCTCACCGACGAGAACATTTTCGTAGGACGAGGTGAAGAGCCGCCCGTCCACTGGTGCATCCGTGCGCAGCAGCGCAACGACCTCCTCCTCGAAGATCGGGCAGATGTAGAGCTCGTCCGTGAGCGGGAAGTCGGCGATGCCGGCGCAGACGGGGTGGTCGGGGGCGACGACGCGGGCGGTGTAGTCGGTGATCCGGGTGCCCGACGACGGCCAGTTACGCCCGCGGAGACGCCCCGGCGCGTAGTGGAACCGTCCACCGAGCGCATCCGCCCAGCCCTCCCACCCGGGCCATCCGGCGAGCGAGTGGTGCGTCACGACGAGCCCTTGGCCGCGTCGCAAGAGCTCGACGAGTGCTCGGCGGACCGCCGTCGATGGACCCTCGGGCGTCGGAGGCGTGCCGCGCCGCAGGCGCAACCCGGGGATGTCGTGCATCAGGATGGCGTCCCACCGTCCAGCCATGGACGGGTCCATCCAGCGCTGCGCGGACGGCTGCACTGCGTGCGCCCATCGCCATCCCTGCGGCTCGCAGATCGCCGCCGCCATCGCGAACAGCGCGTCGAAATCGACGCGGTGACCGCCGGTGACGATGAGGACGTCGAGCGCGTTCGCGCTCACCGAGGTGCGCCGCCACTTGCGGTCGCCAGGTGCTGCGAGACGAGATAGGCACTCGTCAACCCGCGGCTGAGCGCCATGCCGCTGTTGTATCCACTGCCGAACGTCGTGGTGGCGGCGCACGATCCGATCGCGTAGAGGCGCGGGATGACCTCCCCGCCTTCGGCGAGCACACGTCCATCGCCGTCGGCGAGCACGCCGCTCGATCCGATGGCCGTGCCGAGGAGCAGGAGCCGCATTCCATGGAAGGGCGGCTCGACGATCGGGCCAAGCACCGGGCTCGGCACGTGACTCGGATCACCCGAGAAGCGATTGACGAACTCCACCGTGCCGCGTCCGAAGTCGGGGTCATGCCCAGCTGCGGCTCGTTCGCTGAACGCGGCGGCTGTGGCCTCGAGCTGCTCCCCATCAATATCGAGCGCCACTCCGAGGGTGCGCAAGGTTGCGGCCGAGGTCACGAGCCCGGGCGGGTACGTGCCTCCGGGCGGCGTGGCGCCGAGGCCGTACTTGCGATGGTGCTGCTCATCCCAGATGAGGAAGAACGGGAGGTGCGGGTCGGCAGGATCCAGCGCCTTGGGGACGATGTCGACCCAGTAGGAGTCGTTGCAGAAGCGCCGACCGGCGACGTCGACGATCATCGCGTGCGGCATGGCGTACTCGGGTCCGTTGGCGAACCCATCGGCGACGCGCCATCCCGGAACCAGCGGTACGCACGTGGCGGGAATCCGTTGGGTCGCTGCGCCGACGCTCCGCGCCAGCTTGATGCCGTCGCCACGGATGCTGTCCGGGGCCATGCTCCCGAAGTCGTCCTCGTGCAGTCCGAGGAACTCGTACGCCAGCTCCGGATCCCAGTCGTAGGTGCTCGTGGCGAGGACCACTGGCCCGTGACGCTCGACGACGCCATCCGGTCCATCGGCGCGAACGCCCACCACGGCGCCCTCATCGTCGTGGAGCAGCTCTCGCACGGGCGTCGAGACAAGCATCTCGATGGATTCCTGTTCAACGGTGCGAGCCAGGAAGCCGGCCACCAGCCCGGTTCCCATCGTCAGCAGATCGCCGTCGGTGGAGTCGGCCGACGAGCTAGTGAGCTGGCGGCGACCCTCGGCCATGATGTCGCCGTAAGTCGAGCCCATCCGGAAGTACGGACTCACCCGCAGCCGGCTGCGCCAGCTGCCGAGCGCGCTCGCCGGCACCGGCAGCGCGGTCAGATACCGACCGGAGCTGAGCGCGCCCTCGGCTTCCGCGTGGTAGTCCGCCAACCCCGTGATCAGCGTCCACGTCACCGCACCCACGGTCTCCCAGTGCCGCATGGCCACTGGCGCGGTGTGCAACCAGCGCTGCATCGCCCGCTCGTCCAGCAGTTCGGGGTGCGCACCGGCGATCGCCCGCACGTAGCGCTCCGTTCGCTCGACGTCGTCGGTGATGCCTTCCCTCGCAGCCACGTGGTTGGCGCCGACCCACACCTGTCCGCCGGAGTACGCCGCCGCACCCCCGACGAGTTCCGCCGACTCGAAGACGGTGACCGGCCGGCCGCCGAGCGCACTCCCGAGGGCGGTGGCGAGGCCTGACAGCCCTGCCCCGACGACGATGACGCGTTCGTCCTCCAATCGGCCTCAGCCGCCGGTGCGGAAGCGCAGGTGCAGCGTGCGGGCGGCGAACCGCCACTCACCGTCGTCGAGTCGGAAGACGTCGTCGTACATGAACCAGATGAGGGGACCGCCACCCTCGTCCGATGCGCGGGTCGCCAGGCACCAGCTCACGCCGTGCACCTCACGGTCATCGACGGCGACGAGCAGCGCCGGCCCGGGCACATGCATCATCGGTCGGTCCGGGTTGAAGTGCGCCAGCACGGTGGCAGCGATGTTCGCCGGGCCGTTCGCCGAGCCGTAACCCAACTCCTCGCCGTTCCACGAAGCATCACTCGTGAACAGTGATTCCAGCTCCTCGGCCCGGCCCGTGTCGGTCATCACTGCGTAGACCTGGACGAGGTTCTGCAGCTGGGCAACCACCTCCGGCGCAGGGGCATCGCGCCAGCGGGCCGACGTCTCCATCGTCGTTGCGAACGGGTCCGTCGTGCTCATCGTGCCCTCCTCATATGACGGTCGCGGCGTGCCGGCCGGCCCGGTAGCCGAAGACGATCGCCGGTCCGATCGTTCCGCCGCCGCCGCCGTAGACCATCCCCGTCGGCGCGGCCATCGCGTTCCCGGCGGCGTAGAGGCCGGCGATCGGCCTGCCGTCGAAGTCGAGCACCTGGGCGTCCGGGTTCGTCCGTGCGCCACCCTTCGTCCCGAGTGTTCCGCTGTGGATCTCGACGGCGTGAAACGGGGGCTCTCGCAGTGGTCCGATCGTGGCCTGCGGCGAGCCGAGATAGCGCTGGTCGCCGGGCCATCCGTCGTAGGCGCTGTCTCCCCGACCGAAGTCGTCGTCGTGCCCCTTGCCGACGAGCTCGTTCCAGCGTTCGACCGTGGTGACGAGTCCAGCGGCGTCGATGCCGACCGTCTCGGCCAGTTCGTCGAGCGTCGGCGCCGCCGATACCCACGACGGTGCGGGAGCGCCTGGTGCGGTGTCGACGAAGCCGTACCGCCGGAGGTGCTCACTGTCGAAGATCAGCCAGCAGGGGAGGTTGGCGTAGTCGAAGCGCGCCGGATCGAGCTGGTGCAGCGCGCCGCCGAAGGCGTTGTAGTTGGCTGCCTCATTGGCGAAGCGCCGGCCCTCGCGATTGACCATGATCGAGCCGGGCAGCGTGCGCTCGCGCAGGATCAGCCGGGCCCGCGGCCGGCCGTAGAGCTCCTCGCCAGGGATCTCGGCCGTCGGCACCCACCACGCCTCGCCCATCATGCCGAGGGCTGCCCCGGCACCGAGGGCCATGCGCAAGCCATCGCCGGTGTTGGTGGGGATCGTCGTCGGGCTCGTCATCGGGCCGCGCAGGAACGTCTTCACGAGCTCGGCGTCCCACTCGAATCCACCCGTCGCGAGGATCACGGCGCGGCTGGCGTGTACCTCGGGCAGCGGTGCGCCCGGTTCGAAACGGACGCCCGTGACGCGACCGTCGTCACGGATGAGCTGCGTGGCGCGAGCACCGGTGACCGGTTCGATGCCCCGCTCGAGGCACGCTGCGAGCAGCGCACCGACGAGGGCGTGGCCGCGCCCGCGGGCGTCGTGGCGGTCGCGTTCTGCCAGCGCGGCGGGGTCGATCGTGCCGGAGCCGCCGCCGAGCGGGCTCTCGAGAAGGTTCAGGCGGGGAACGCGCGGTGTCCGCGCAACACGGTCCGCCCAGTCGCCGAGCTCGACGTAGTTGAACAGGCCTGGATCGAGGGACCGTCCACCGGCCGGCTTCCCGCCCGGGCGCTCGGGGTGGTAGTCGGGGAAGCCCGTGACGACCTCGAACCGCAGGGGAGTCGTCGCCTCGAGCCACTGCAAGACGTCGGGGCCGGTGTCGACCAGCGTCCGTGCCATCTCGGGGTCGATCATCCCCAGCGACAGGGAGTCGAGGTACACGAGCGCATCCTCACGGCTGTCGGCCAGGCCGGCCGCTGCGGCGTGCGGGTTGTTCGGGATCCACACGATGCCGCCCGACAACGCGGTGGTGCCGCCGACGACGTCACCCTTCTCGAAGAGCGCGACCGAGGCGCCGTGCTCGTGGGCGGCGAGTGCGGCGACCAGCCCCGCCGCACCGGTCCCGAGGACGACCACGTCGTAGGTCGGCGCCGTCATGGCGTGACGACGCGCTGGGTGGCGGCGAGAACGGCCGCCGCCCGCTCGTTCGGATCCGGGTACGTCGTCATCAGGGCGGCCGAGCGCAGTTCGACGGACACCGGGACATCCGGGACCGCCGCAAGGACCTCGCCGAGCGGCAATGCGCCGTCGCCCGGCAGCAGCCGCCCGTGCAGCGCCTCGTCACGCAGCGAGTCCCGGTCGGTGGCCGGTGGCTCGGCGGGGGCATCAGCGAGCTGCAGGTAGGGGAGCAGCCGGGGCGCCACGGCCGCCAGGTCGGAGGGTGTGCCGCCCGAGCGCGACAGGTGCAGCGTGTCGACGAGCACGGCCGCCTGCGGGTGACCGACCTCCTCGACGATCGACACGGCACCGGCGAGTGTCCCGATCGTGAAGATCGGCAGGAACTCCAGCACCAGGGTCACGCCCGTGCCTTCGACCCGCCGGCACAGTTCGCCGAGGCGATCGACGACGGCCGGACGCTCGGCAGGTCCGCTGGCCACGAGCACATGCTGCACGCCGAGCTCGGCCGCCGTGTCGACGAGGGCGTCTCCTGGGTCCACGTCGCGCCCGAGGATGACGGGCTCCATGTCGAGCGGCGTGATGCCGCTGGCTTGCAGGCGCTGCGCAACAGCGGCGGTCGTCGACGGCGTCCATGTTTCCGGGTCGAACCAGATGCCGACCGCGTCGAAGCCACTGCGGGCGGCGACGTCGACGGTCCCGGGAGGGTCGACGTCGAGAACGGTGCCGGCGGCCAGCGAGAGAAGCCGTCTGGACATCGTCACCGCCGATCCGTGCCGGCGGTCTCCCAGTACGGCTTGCGCAACTCGCGCTTGTTCACCTTGCCCATCGCGGTGCGGCCGACCGTCTCGACGATGTCCACCGAGCGCGGGCACTTGTAACTCGCCAGTCGCTCCCGGCACCACGCGATCAGGTCCGCGCTCGATGGCGGCCGCGCCGGATCGGTGGGAACGACCAGTGCCTTGACCTCTTCGCCCATGTCACGATTGGGAACGCCGATCACGGCGATGTCGGCGACGTCCGGGTGCTCGGCCAGCACCTGCTCCGACTCGGCCGGATAGATGTTGACGCCGCCCGACACGATCATGTCCGTGAAGCGGTCGGTGATGTAGACGAAGCCATCGTCGGTGATGTAGCCGATCTCGCCGAGCGTGAAGACGCCGGGTCGGAGGTGCGCCTGCGCGCTCTTCTCGGGATCGCCCGGGTAGATGATCCCCCGCCCGGTGGCGTCCTCGAAGTACAGGCGCCCTTCGGTTCCCGGCGCCACCTCGTTGTCATCGTCGTCGATCACGATGGCGCGGAAGGGCGGCACCGCCCGGCCGACCGAGCCAGGGTGCTCCAACCACTCACTGCTCGAGATCGTGCACGTCGTGCCGACCTCCGTCGCGCCGTAGGAGTCCTGCAGGACCGGCCCGAACCACTCGATCATCCGCCGCTTCACGTCGATCGGGCACGAAGCGCCGGTGTGGGCGACCAGTCGCAGCGAGCTGACGTCATAGCGGGCCCGGACGTCCTCGGGCAGCGCGAGCAGTCTGATGAAGTGCGTCGGCACCATCACGGTCGACTCGGCGCGATGGGTGTCGATTGCCTGCAACACACCTTCGGCGTCGAAGCGGCCGAGCACGACGACGGGAACACCGGCGGCCAGCAACCGGACGCCCGACAGCGGACCGGTGTGGTACATCGGCCCGACGACGAGGTGCGTGCCGAAGGCAGCGAACGCGCTCTGCCCCAGTGCCGCGACGTGCTCGACCATCGTGCCGCCGCCGGCGAACATCGTCGGCGGGAGCTCGACGCCCTTTGGTCGGCCCGTCGTGCCCGACGTGTACATCAGGTTCGGACGCGGTTGCACGTCGGTCGGTGGCTCGTCGGTCGACGCCGCCTCAAGCCACGTCTCCCATGGCGTGACGCCCGGCTGATCCTTCGTCCGCCACCCGATCACGACTGGCACGCCGGCGCGTTGCGCCGCTTCGGTGCCGGTCGTCGCCGTCTCAGGACCGACGAACAGGACGCGGGCGCCCGAATCCTCGAGGATGTAGGTCACCTCGTCGGCGTTGAGGTGGAAGTTGACCGGCACCGTCGAGGCGCCGGCGAGCAAGCCTCCGAGGTGGGCGAGGACGGTCTCCACGCTGTTCTCGGCGAGCACCGCAACGCGCCGGTCCGGGCCCAGGTCGAGGTCGGCCAGGCCGTTGACGATGCGGTTCAGCGTGTCGTTGACCTGTCCCCACCCGAGCGTGACGGTGTCGTCGCGCAGCGCCACCTGGTCGGGACGCTCCGTCTGCAGGTCGGACGCGACGAGCACCATCAGCTCGCCTCGTGCTCCCAGCGCAGCCCGAACGGCCCGTTCGTCGAGATGATCAGCAGCACGGTGCCATCGGGCCCGGCCCGCTCCGGGCCGTATGCCACGCCGGCTTGCACCCATCGCAGTTCACCCGGTCGGTACGAGCCCTCCCCGTCGACGATGAACTCTCCTGACTGGATCACGTACAGCGTGTCGCACGGGTGAGAGTGCAGACCGAGCGTGGCGTTGGGCGGGAACGTGACTTGTCGAACAGCAGGATCGGAGCTGATGCGACGGAGCGTGACGTAGGGGTCGATGTGCTCGTCCTCGAAGTGGGCGTCCTCGAACTCCTCGATCGTCCACCGGCGGATCGCGTCATCGTCCATCCTGTGCCCCCTCGTTGGTTACTGCAACCGTAGTAGAGTAAGTTCCGTCGTCGAAACCGACGCTGGCAGCCTCCAGGGGGTCCCATGGCGACCGCATCACCGCGCCGATTCCGCTTCGCCGCCCAAGCCTTCGAGGCCACGTCGGCAAAGGAGTGGACGGAGATCGCCCGCCAAGCCGAGGCCCTCGGCTACAGCACGTTGTTCACCACGGATCACTACTTCGGGCCCGGCTCGATCTCCGACTCGTCGGGTCACCGCCCCGTCGATGTCGCGCCGATCGCCGCAATGGCGGCCGCCGCGGCGGTGACCACCGACCTGCGCGTCGGCTGCCGAGTGTTCAACGTCGACCTCCATCAGCCCGTGGTCCTGGCCAAGGAGATGGCCACCCTCGACCTCCTGACCGAGGGCCGTCTCGAGGTCGGGCTGGGCGCCGGCTGGGTGGCCGCCGAGTACGAAGGCCTCGGCGTCCCGATGGATCGTGCCGGCGTGCGCATCGAGCGATTGGGTGAGGTCGTCGAACTGCTGAAGGCGCACTGGACGGGCGACGATCTGGCGATCGACGGCAAGTACGTGCATGTCCACGGCTTCGCTGGTCTGCCACTGCCGGTTCAGCAGCCGCATCCGCCGATCTTCATCGGGGGCGGTCGCGAGCGCATCCTGACGCTGGCCGGGCGGCTGGCGGACATCGTCAGCATCAACTTCGACAACTCCGCCGGCCGTTTGGGGTCGTCGAGCGTGGCCAGCTCCGGCGCGGGAGAGACCGAGCAGAAGCTGGCGTGGGTGCGTGCCGGAGCGGGCGACCGGTTCGACGATCTCGAGCTCGAGATCGGGGCGTATTTCGTCGCCGTGAACGATGAGCCCGGTCCCGTCATCGCGTCGATGGCGTCGCGGTTCGGCGTGAGCGAGGAGGACTTCGCGTCCCACCCGCACGCGCTGCTCGGCAGCGTCGACTCGATCTGCGAGACGCTGCAGGAGCGGAGAGAGCGGTTCGGCTTCTCGTACGTGACCATCGCCCAGCGCAACATGGAAGAGTTCGCGCCGGTCGTCGCTCGCCTCTCTGGCACATGAGCACATCGTCGTGTCGTGCCGCTGCTTGCTTGAACGCGTGCCAAGTTAGTCGTCCCTCGTTGGCAGATCGCTGATGCGCCTCGGCGCCGTGTTCCCGACGACCGAGATCGGCAGCGACCCCATCGGCATGCGCGACTACGCACAAGCGGCCGAGGCGCTCGGCTGCGTCCGGCTGACGACGTACGACCACGTGCTGGGCGTCGATCACGCCGACCGAGAACCTGCGCTGCGTGGTCCGTACACCCATCACGACCCGTTCCATGAGCCGTTCGTGTTGTTCGGCTTCCTCGCCGCGTACACAACCCGCATCGAGCTCGCCACCGGCGTCCTCGTTCTGCCGCAGCGACAGACGGCACTCGTCGCCAAGCAGGCGGCCGAGGTCGATGTGCTGTCGGGCGGGCGCATGGTGCTCGGCGTCGGGACCGGCTGGAACTACGTCGAGTACGCCTCCCTCGGAACGACGTTCCGCGACCGCGCCCGGCGCCTCGACGATCAGATCGCCGTGCTGCGAGCGTTGTGGAAACAGGACCTCGTCGAGCACGAGAGCGACTTCCACATGATCGATCGGGCGGGTGTGCTGCCGCGGCCGGCGCGATCGATTCCGATCTGGCTCGGCGGCTCGGCCGAGGCCTCGCTCCAGCGCGCCGCCCGACTCGGGGACGGCCACATCTTCGCCGGGAACACCGATCGCCATTTCGCCGCCGCGTCACGGCTGTTCGAGATCCTCGCCGAGGCTGGCCGCGACCGCGAGTCCTTCGGCACCGACATGTTCGTGGACTACGCCGAAGGCCCGGACGTGTGGCACGACAGGGCGCAGCGCTGGGAGGAGTTCGGGGGGTCGCTGCTCTCGATGCGCTCGATGACGACCGGCACGGCGTTCCTCGGCGTCCCGGCCGCTGAGCTGTCAGGGCCCGCCGAGCACATCGCCGCACTCGAGCGGTTCGTCAAGGAGATGGGCGACCATGCGACGTCGGCGCCGTAACTAGAGTGGTTGCGAAGTAACTGACGAGGAGGATTCGTGGCCGTTCCGATCAACATCCCGAAACTGGGCGTGTCGATGACCGAGGGCACGCTCGTCGAGTGGCTCGTCGCCGACGGTGACCAGGTCTCGGAGGGCCAGGCGCTGTACGTCATCGAGACCGACAAGGTCGAGAACGAGGTGGAAGCGACGGCCTCGGGCACGGTGCGGCTCAGCGGCGAGGAAGGCGAGACCTATCAGGTCGGCCAGTCGATCGGAGAGATCGAGGGCTGACCGCCCTGACGGTCGCCTGATGGAACAGCTCGCCGGCCGCGTCGCCGTGGTCACCGGAGCGGCCAGCGGCCTCGGCCGGGCGATGGCCGTGCGCTTCGCTGGCGAAGGGATGCGGCTGGCGCTGGCCGACATCGAAGCGGAGCCGCTCCGAGCCCTGGAGCAGGACCTGGCGGATCGTGGTTGCGACGTCGTCGCCGATGTCGTGGATGTTTCGCGTGCCGAGGACATCGATCGCTTGGCAACGGCCGCCTTCGAGCGCTTCGGTGCCGTGCACGTGCTGTGCAACAACGCCGGCGTGGTCAAGCGGGCGCGGTCGTGGGCGCTGACACTGGATGACTGGCGGTGGGTGCTCGGCGTCGACCTGTGGAGCGTGATCCATGCTGTTCGGGCGTTCGTGCCTCGGATGCTGGAGGTCGGCGAGCCCGGCCACCTCGTGAACACGGCCTCGATGGCGGGGCTGCTGCCGATCCCCAACCTCGCTGCGTACAGCGTTGCCAAGTCAGGCGTCGTTGCGCTGTCGGAGGCGTTGCAGCTCGACCTCGATGCCGAGGGTGCAGAGATCGGGGTGTCCGTGCTGTGCCCTGGGTTCATCGCCACGCGGATCACCGACAGCGCACGCAACCGGCCGACAGAACTTGTCGACGCGGCGTCGGTGCCGCCGGTCGCGCGCACGACGGCCGGGGTGACGCCGACGATGGACGCCGAGGAGGTCGCCGGCCATGTCGTGGATGCGATCCGGGCCAACCGCTTCTGGATCCTCACGCATGACGACTACCGGGAGGTGATCCGGGATCGGGCGGCCGGAATCGGCACGGACGGTCGCCCCATTGCACCACCGATCTGGTGACCTACCCCGGACCACCGTTGCGATGAGCGATGAGTGGTCATATGCCGCACATCGCTCATCGCGGTGTGCCAGCGGCCGTGATCTCTCCTCGACAGTTGACGGATCCACACGTACAGGTCATCGCGAACGTCGGATCATCCGAGAGCGTCGCGTAGTCGACCGTGAGCTCATCACCGACCGCAATGGCTCGACGCGTCGCCAGCTCATAGGTCGCGCTTCGCCACATGTTCGGATCGCAGGAGTGGTTGGCGAAGTGGGCGACGGTGTCCGCCGGCAGCACGAGGTGGACGTCGTGGTCGATGGCAATCGTGTCCACGTAGTCGCCTTGTGCCGCCGCGGCGTCGAAGAGACCATGGAGCTTCTGGAGTGACACGAGGCGGCCTCCGAGCCGGACAACGACCTCACCTGCTTGCAACGGCGCAACTGCGATCAGGCCGAGCCCGGCGATCGATGAGGCGCCCACCGACACGTCGGGATGGAGCCAGACGTCGGCTGGCGGTTGTGCGATCTCCACGTCGCCAGTCAAACGCGGGTGGCGCGCCGACTGTGGGTCAAGCGGTACCGCGACGGGCTCGTCTGGAAGCGCGCCACGAACGCCTGGCGCAGCGCTTCGGGTGACCCGAAGCCACACCGGCCGGCGACTCGGGACACCGGCAACGAGGTCGTGGTGAGGAGCTGGGCGGCGGCTTCGGTGCGCGCCTGCCGAACGAAGCGACCGGGTGTCTGGCCACATTCATCAACGAAGAGCCGAGCCAAATGGCGGTCGCTGACGCCTGCGATGCCGGCCAGCGCAGACGTACTGAGATCGGCGTCGAGGTGGCTCGTGACGTGTTCGACGACGCGGCGGACGAGGCGATGCTCGCGGGGAGCCGAGGCGACGAACATGCTCACCTGCGCCTGGTTGGCGGGCCGCTGCGCATAGGTCACGAGCTCGCGGGCCACGCGGCGGGCCGTGTCTGCCCCGTGGTCCTCCTCGACGAACGCCAGCGCGAGGTCGAGGGCGCTGGTGACCCCGGCGGCGGTGATGACGTTGCCGTCGCGGATGTAGATGGGGTCGGGGTCGACGATGACCCGCTGGTGCCGCGCCGCCATGCGCTGCGCGTAGCCCCAGTGGGTGGTGGCGCGGCGTCCGTCGAGCAAGCCGCAAGCTGCGAGGACGGTGGCACCCGTGCAGACGGATGCGATCCGTCGCGAGCGACGGGCGAGCCGGCGGACGTGGTCGACGACGTGCGGGTCGTCGGCAGCTGCCTCGCAGCCGCGGCCTCCCGACACGACCAACGTGTCGGGAGAGCTGTCGAGCCGCTCCAGGGCGTGCTGGCCCTGCAGCGTCAGCCCGGGCCGGCAGGCGATGGGCCGCCCGGCCGGCGTGGCGACGACGACGTCGTACGGGGGTCGGGCGTGTCCGAAGTCGTTGGCGATGACGAGGCTGGTGGTGATGCACGCGATGTCGAGCAGCTCGGCATCGGGATAGCCGACGACGACGACGAGCCGGGAGTCCACGGCAGCACGCTATGTCTGCCAGACAGGCTTCCCAAGATTTCGGACCAGGAGCGACGAGTTCGTTGCGAACCGGTTCCCGCGTCGCCAAGGTGCGGTCATGCCCAGTGCACCGCGCTCCGCCGAGCCCAGGATCGAGATGCTTCCTGCGGAGATGGCTTCCGAGCGAGGCCTCGTCCAGGAGCTCACGGAACTGGTCAATGCCGTGTACGCCACTGCCGAGGCGGGTCTCTGGGTCCACGACGCGACGCGCACCACGGTCGACGAGATGCGACAGATGATCACCGCTGAGGAGATCGCCGTTGCCAGGGTGGACGGCGAGGTCGTCGGATGCGTGCGCATCCAGCAACTCGACGACGGCGTCGGCGAGTTCGGGATGCTCGTCACCCATCCTGATCGGCGCGGCAACGGCGTCGGCGGCAAGCTGATCGACTTCGCCGAAGGTGTCGCCCGGAGCCGCGGGTCGACGATCATGCAGCTCGAGCTGTTGCAGCCTCGCGACTGGACGCATCCCGAGAAGGAAGTCCTCGATGCCTGGTACACGCGCCTCGGCTACCTGCCGGCGCGCACGGGCCGCATCGAGGAGAGCTACCCGCACCTCAGTCCGCTGCTGGCCGGCCCCAGCGACTTCGTCGTGTACCACAAGGCGCTCTCCGCGCCAGAACACCCGAACTGTCCGTAGGAATCGCCTCACAACGAACGATCTCTACGGACAGTTCGGGCCATCTCCGTAGCCTGACGGCGTGGTCAGCCCGGAGGTCCTGCACGGGGGAGTGGCCAACGCCGGGCTCGTCGTGCGCGACGGTGAGCACGTGCTGCGCCCTTCGAGCGCACACACCGAGACGATCCACCACTTCCTGCGGTTCCTCCACGACGAGGGCTTCGAGGCCGCCAGCAGGCCGATCGGCGTCGATCCGGACGGCCGTGAGCGCCTCGAGTTCATCCGGGGTGACGTCGCAGTGCCGCCGTATCCGGCCTGGGCCGAGACCGATATGGCCCTGGCCACGGCCGCCGCGCTGATCCGCCGGCTGCACGATGTCAGCGCCCGGTATCTGCCGCCTCCAGGCGCCACCTGGAGCACGGAGATGGCCGATCCCCAGGCTGCGGCGGCACCCGACGACGAGCTCGTCGTCTGCCACAACGACGTGTGCCTGGAGAACGTCGTCTACCGCAACCAGGTCGCCGTCGGGTTGCTCGACTTCGACTTCGCTGCACCAGGCCGACGACTGCACGACCTGGCGGTCTTCGCCCGGATGAACGTCCCGATCGACGCTGACGACGACGCCCGCCTACTCGGACGGGCAGGACCCTTCGACGCCGCACGTCGGCTGCGCATCGTCGCCGACGCCTACGGCCTCCCGCGGGACCGCTCGGCGTTCCTCGACGTCCTCGCCGGCGGGGTCGAGCGTGGCGGCCAGTTCCTGCAGCGCCGGCTGGACGAGGGCAACCAGGCGTTCCGGGAGATGGTCGAGGCCACCGGCGGTATGGCCAAGTTCGACCGCCGCCGCGCCTGGTTCGCCGCCCACCGCGACGAGCTGGCGGCGGCGCTGGGCTGATCGTCCGCAGCGCGCCGCCGAGCTCTGACGTCAGGTTCCCGCGAGGCGCTCCACGACCGGGCCCATCGGCGCGATGCCGTCGGCCTGGAACAGGATGTAGCTGATCCCCCAGCGCTCCCGCATGGCCTGCAGGTTCTCGGTGATCTGGTCGACGGAGCCGATCTGGAAGAACGGCGCGTTGAGGACGACGTCAGCGGGCAGCCCGAACGCCGGCCCGAGTTGCTCGGCGGCCTCCTGCGGCTTGTCCGTGACGACGGTCTTGAAGATCTGCACCTGCAGCTCCAGCTCGTCGAACTTGTCGCCGGCGGCCCCCCGCACCGCGTCGAGCTTCTCGTCCATTGCGTCGGCGGCCGTGGTGGCCATCGACTCGGGGTTGATCTTGCGACCGACGATCTTCGGGTTGATGCCGACGATGTCGGCTTCCTGGGCAGCCAGGGCGAGGATCTTCGGCCCGCCGCCGCCGATCATCAGCGGGATCGGCGAGTACGGCTTCGGCACGGCATCGACCTCGGCGACGCTGAAGTGCTGCCCGTCGAACGAGAACGCGCCTTCGCCCCACAGCCCCTTCATGATCTGCACGGCCTCGCGCAGCCGCTCGATGCGGGTCAACGCGTTGTCCTGCTGGATCCCGGCGATGGCGTAGTCCTTCTCCGACCAACCGGCGCCGATGCCGAGGGTGTAACGGCCCTCGCTGAGCAGGTCGATGGTCGCGCCCTCCTTGGCGAACAGCACCGGATTGCGGAAGTCGACGCCGGCGACGTGTGGGCCGACGAGCAGCGACGTCGTCGCGTTCGCCGCCGCCATCAGCGCCGGCACGATCGCCAGCTGGTTGCCGAAGTGATCGTCCATGTGGAAGCTCTCGTAGCCGAGGTCCTCGACCTGGCGGACGATGTCGGTCCACTCCTTGGCCGACCCGGCCTTCACGGCCTTCGCACCGAAACGGAACCTGCGTGGATGTGCCATCTCAACTCACCTTCGGTTCGCTCTGCAGGCGGTGCTGGGCGCGCACGCCGCCGACCCAGTTGCACAGCTGCGGATCAACATCGAACACTTCACCGTCGAGCCACGAGCCATCGCGGCGGTAGCGGCCGACGCGCCCGTCCTTCGTCGTGATCATGACGGCACCGCTTTCGTCGACCTCGTAGACCGCTCTGCTGAACGGATGCATCACCCCGTACATCAGGCACCCCCATTCATCCACTGCTCCAGCTTCACGTGGAGCCAGCGGACCTTGCTCTCCTGGTAGTTGGCCAGCGTCACTCCCGGCTTGTGCGTGCTCTCCAGGCCCAGCTGCACGCGGGCCATGTTGAACGTGTCCTGCTCGAAGACCTTGCCGAGCACACCGAGCTCCGGGGCGTCGGTCCACGGTTCGTGGACGCCGAGCTTGTGCAGCGCCGCAGGCGGTGGCCGCTCGCCCTTGAACGGGGAGAGGAACAGGACCTCCATGATCGAGGACCGGTGATCGTCGCCGTTGGGCCGGAAGCGGTACACGATGCGGTTGAACGCTCCCCACGGATGGAAGTTGGGGAACAGCGTGTAGTCGAGGTTGTCGACCATCTCGGCGTCGCACCAGTCGTCGATCAGCTCACCGACGATCGGCCGCCATTTGTTGCGCGTGGCATCGGCCATCGCCGACCTCGCGGTCTCGCCGTCCTTCACCGTCAGGAAGAGCTCCTCGTCGAGGCGCACGTCGAGCGCGTAGCGCAGGATCGTCTCGTTGTCCGGCGTCCAGTCGAGCAGGGGACTCGGCGTCGCCGCCGGCGTGATCACCCGGCTGCAGTTCTCCCACACGTCGACCTGGCTGTTGGTGTCGCCGATGTACGGGAGGATCTGCGGGTGCGTCGCGTTGACGTGGAACGCCTCGCAGAACGCCTCCTGGGTGATCTTCCAGTTGGCCTCGATGACCTTCGCGACGTGTGCCTGCACGTAGCGGTCGCGCAGGTTCCAGCGGTCGAAGTGGGATGCCAGCTCCCTGACGAACTCTTCGAGCGGCTCCGCATCCGGATCGGGGTTGATGAAGACGAATCCGTCCCACGTGCCGACCTTGACCTCGGGCAGGTGGAACCGTTCGTCCGTCACGTGCGGGAGATCCCACGGCGCGGGCACGTCCTGCAGACTTCCGTCGAGGTGCCAGGCGAACCCGTGGAACGGGCAGCGGATCTCCGAGCAGTTGCCGTCGTACTGCTTGAGCTGGCGCCCTCGGTGGAGGCAGGCGTTGGGGAACGCCTGGATGGTGTCCGGGCGCCGATCGCATGACGATGTACGAGCGGCCGGCGATGTCGTAGACGATGTGGTCGCCGACGCGAGGGATGTGCTCCTCGCGGCAGGCGAACTGCCACACCCGGGGCCACAGCCGTTCCTTCTCCAGCTCGTGCCACTCCCGGGAGATGTAGTGATCGATCGGCAGGTCCTCGTCGCCGAAGAAGCGCGGGGACTCCTCACGGAGGATCTTGGGCACCTCGTGGGTGTCCGCGTCGAGCAGCTGCTGGTAGCTGATTCCGGGGGAGCGGGCCGTTCCCTTTTCAGTGACCGTCATGGCGAACTCCTCATTTCATCGCCCGGCAGGCGGCGACGATGGCGTCGGCATTGGGATAGAACACGGCGACCAGCCCCGCCGGGGCGGGCACCGAGGAATCCGGGGCGGTGAGACGGCGCACCGGTGCGGCCAGCTGGTCGTGCAGCCCTTCGTAGAGGCGGGCGACGATCTCGGCACCTGCTCCGCACGTGCGCACCGCCTCGTGGACGACGACCGCCCGCTTGGTCTTGGCCACCGAGGTGAGGAGCGTGTCCGTGTCGATCGGAGCGACCGAGCGGAGGTCGATCACCTCCGCCGAGATCCCTTCACCGTCCAGCTGCTCTGCAGCCTTCTGCGCGTCGTACATCAGCCGTCCGTAGCTGATGATCGTGACGTCGCTCCCCTCGCGCCGGATGGCGGCCTTCCCGATCGGGATGCTGTACGGCTCGGTGGGCACCATGCCGCGCTTCATGAAGAGCGCCGTGCTCTCGATGAAGACGCACGGGTCCTCGTCCTCGATGCACGCCAGCAGCAGACCCTTGGCGTCGTACGGGGTCGAAGGGAACACGACCTTCAGGCCGGGGGTGTGCATCAGCAACGCCTCCAGCGACTGGCTGTGCTGTGCGCCGATCGGTGTTCCGCCGACCATGTTGACGCGCACGGTGATCGGCGCCGGCGTGCGGCCGCCCGACATGTAGCGGAGCTTGGCGGCGTGGTTGGCCAGTTGATCCCACGCGACGCCGAGGAAGTCCATGAACATGATCTCGGGCACCGGTCGCATCCCGGCGATCGCCGCGCCGATGCTGGCGCCCATGATCGCTTCCTCGGAGATCGGCGTGTTGCGGACGCGGTCCTCGCCGTGCTTGGCCGACAGACCGTCGGTCACGTGGAACACGCCGCCGCCCGCGGAGTCGGCGACGTCCTCGCCGAGCACGAACACGCGATCGTCGCGGGCGAGGGCTTGGTCCATCGCCTGGTTGATGGCCTGGCGGAACGTCAAGCGCTCGTTCGGCTCGGCGTCCTCACCGGGCTCATCCGAGACCGTGGCCGTGCCGTAGTTGTCCTCGATGACCGTGGCCGGATCGGCGTCCGGATCGGCGACCGCCTGCTCGTAGGCGCTGTCGACCTCGCTGCGCACCTGCTCATCGATCTTCGCGAGAGCGTCCTCGTCGACGCCGCCGTCGGAGAGCATCCACGTCCGGAAGCGAGGGACCGGGTCGTTGGCGATCTGCTCGGCCAACATGTCCTGGTCCATGTACTCGTTCTTGTCGCTCAGGACGTGTCCCAGTGTGCGGAACGTGACGCATTCCAGCAGCACCGGCCCGTCGCCATTGCGGGCGTGCTCGACGGCCTCATTGGCGGCGAGGTACGTGGCGACGGGGTCCATGCCGTCGACCTTGA
Source organism: uncultured Acidimicrobiia bacterium (assembly GCA_963844915.1). Classification (GTDB taxonomy): domain Bacteria; phylum Actinomycetota; class Acidimicrobiia; order Acidimicrobiales; family Ilumatobacteraceae; genus JALZMG01. Next base: position 332,637 of record CAWJQF010000003.1, read on the forward strand.
TGCCCTTCATGCCGTAAGCAGCGGCGCGGTCGACGACCGAGGGATTCTTGGCCGTGTCGGAGTAGCGGGTGTGCTCGCCGTACTGGTTGTTCTGGCAGACGAAGACGACCGGAAGCGACCAGACCGACGCCAGGTTGAGCGACTCGTGGAACGCGCCGATGTTGGTGGCCCCGTCGCCGAAGTTGGAGATCGTGACCTTGCCGTCCCCCTTGAGCTGCGACGACAGTGCCAGCCCGACCGCGATCGGCATGCCGGCGCCGACGATGCCAGTGCACAGCATCAGACCGTGCGCAGGGTCGGCGATGTGCATCGGACCGCCCCGCCCCTTCGACGTCCCGGTCTGCTTCCCGAGCACCTCGCCCCAGATCTCGCGCAGGGGAACCCCCTTGGCGATCTCGTCGGCGGTGCCGCGGTAGGTGGCCGTCATGTAGTCGTCGGGCCGGAGCGCGGCAGCTACCGCAGCCGAGATGATCTCGTGGCCGCGCACCGGATAGTGGGTGAAGAACGCCTCCGCCTTCTTGATCAGCGCCTGCGCCTTGTCGTCGAAGGCGCGGATCCGGGCGACGGTCTCGTAGATCTGCAGGAGGAGGCCGCGGTCGAGGGTCTCCTTCGTCTCGGATGTGACACTCATGTGGTTGCTCCTCGTGCCGACCCTTTATTGACGATGACTATCGAAACTACCATTCCCGAACGGGATCGCTCCCGTCCCAGCCAGATGCCGCCTCGGCCACCATGGCGTAGAGCGCACGCACCCCGACAGAGGGCTCGTACACCTCCAGCAGGTGGCCGAGCTGGGGCCGGGCGTCGTGGAAGGCGTAGCGCATCCCACTGCCGGTCTCCGCCGTCATCACCGCCGACCATCCGATGGCGGTGAGCCGGCGCTGCTCGTCGTCGATGGACTCGACGAACGTCGCCATGTGATGGATGCCGCTGGTCCGTTGCACGATCTCTGCGAGGCTCGCCGGTGCCGCGTGGTGGATCTCGACGAGCTCGACCTGCACCTTGCCCCACTGGCCATACGCCGACGAGTGATCGAACTCGCCGGCCTGGCCGAGGTGATCGACGTGGCGCGGCAGGGCGTGGTGCCGCACGAAGAACGGTCCTGCTCCCACCCGCTCGGCGATCGATCGCGCTGCGGCTCGGATGTCGGCCACGGCATACGCGATCTGCACGACGCGCCCGTACTCGAAATCGGCGTCGCCGGAGTCCGCCATCACGCTCCCGCTCAGGAGCCGCCGAACAGTCCGACGGGCAGTCCGGTGCCCCGCAGGTGGCAGGTTTCGTTGAGGGACAGCACGCTGCGCTCACCGCTGCGCGCCGCGGCGACACGGTGGATCGAGGTGTAGTTGGGATAGAAGAACCCGCTCGGATCCGGGATGCCGAGGATGTGCGTCATGTAGCCGTTGATCACGCCGCCGTGGCACACCGCCGCGACCTTCTCGCCGGGATGGCTGTTGATGATCTGCTCCACTGCCTCGACGACACCGGCCCGGAACTCCGTGGGATCAACGCCGATGGCGCTCTGGGCCTGACCTTTCAGGACGTCTTGCCAGCCCGGGAGCCCCTCGGCCTTGAGTTGCTCGATCGGGATGTACTCCGACGCTTCGCGGTCGTACTCGGCGATGCCCTCGGAGATGGTGACCTCGATCGACTGTTTGGCGGCGACCGGCTCGGCCGTCTGGACCGCCCGCCGCAGCGGGCTGGCGTAGATGGCGTGGATCCGTTCGAAGGACAGGTACTCGGCGAGGTACCGCGCCTGGTGGTGACCGGCCTCCGCCAGGTCGGGATCAGCTGGACCCTCGAAACCCTCGACACGGAGCGGCAAGGCATGCCGGATGAACAGCAGTTCCACGAATCACCCGACCGGAGAAGGTGTGGCGGCGGCGGCTTTCTTTTTGGGTGGGGGGACGCCGATGGTGGGGGCGGGGTCGGCGGTGGTGGGCCAGCGGCGGCGGGAGACGATGGAGAGGGTGCGCAGGAGTTTCATTGCTTTGTCGTCTTCTTGGGCGGGGCGGGCGATGATGGTGCCGTCGGTGATCATGCGGGTGATCACTTCTTCGCCGAGTTCGGTGCGCACGATGGTGAGGGTCCAGTCGTTGTCTTCGCCGATGCCGCCGGTGGAGATGTCGGCGTGTTCGGCGGCGAAGTCGGGGCAGCTCTTGCAGCCGGTGCGGGTCCAGGCGTGGCATTCCTTGAGGTCGATCTCGTGGTAGCTGCCGTCGCGCATCCAGATCTGGAAGACGCCTTTGATGTTCATCTTCACCATGTCGGCCTTGGCCAGGCCGTATTTGGCTTCGAACAGTTCCGGGAAGATCGAGTCGTCGAACGTCTTGGAACACAACAGCCCGATGTTGAACAGGAACGGTTTGGACACCTTGCCGGCCTTGCGGTCCCACATCACCGGCGGTGACGACGTCTGGCAGCCCATCCCGACCAACGCCAGGCGCGACAGGCCGGCCGCCTTCGCCTCCGGCAGGGCCAGCGGGTTGGCGCAATACGTGTAGCGCGACCCCGCCGTCGCCAACACCTCCTCACGGGTCCGCACCAACACCGGTTTCGCCTTCCAGGCATCGTCGGGCTCGACACCCGACACCAAGGCGGCCTCGACGTAGTCGTGGTCCAACAACCAACACAACATCGCCGACACGAACCCGCCGTCTTGACCCCGCTCATGCTGGACATCATCAGCGGCCCGGGTCAACAACAGCTGCCGCCAGATCCCCGACAACTCATCAGGCTCACGAACCCGCCCGAACAGATGCAGGTCCGCCGCTGGTTCCCACGACCGGAACCGGGGACACGCCCTGGTACACGTCGTGCAGCCCTTCACCCCATGGATGCAGTCCGCCGGACCCAGCTCCTTTTCGAGATGGAACGGCACGTACTTGCCCTCGGCATGCTCATAGCCGATCACGTCATGCGGACACGTCACCACACACCCCGCACACCCCGTACACAACCCCGTCGTGATGACCTCGGCGTACAACTCCTTCCACTGCGCCGTCCACCGCTCAGCACGAGCAGGCGGGGCATCCAATGTGGTCACGGACTCAACATACTCGCCATCGAATCGCGCAGGCGTACGTCGGACACGGGCTCGACGGCCGGGGCACCGACTTCGGCTCGCAGGCGCTCCAGGACGTCGGTGTACACGGATTCGTAGCGGGCGCACATCTGGTCGGCGCCGAAATCACGCGCCCGCTGACGGCAGGCGGCCGGATCGATCTCACCGATGCGGTCGACGGCGGCCACCATCTCGTCGACGTCGTCGCAGATGAACCCCGACACGCCGTGCTCGATCACCTCGGGCACTGCGCCCCGGCGCAACGCGATCACCGGTGTGCCGGCGGCCAGGGACTCGATCATCACCAGCCCGAACGGCTCCGGCCAGTCGCTCGGGAACAGGGTCGCCGAGGCGGCGGCGTAGAAGCCCGGCTTGTGCCGTTCACCGACCTCGCCCAGGTACTCCACGTCGTACCGATCGAACAGCGGCTTGATGGACTCGGCGAAGTACTCCTCGTCGGTCGGATCGACCTTGGCCGCGACCTGCAAGCGGCGACCGGTCCGGCGGGCGATCTCGACCGCCAGGTCGGGACGCTTCTCGGAGCAGATCCGACCGACGAACGCAAGATGTGTTCCCGCCTGGCGAGGCTGCCGGTGGTAGTCCTCGAGGTCGAGGCCGTTGGGGACGGTTGCTGCCCAGCTCACGCCGAGTCCGTCGAGCGCCCGTCGCTGGTGGTCGCTGATCGACACCAGTGAGATCTCGGGATACATCGGCAGGAGCCGCTGGACGGAGGGGAGATCGAGCCGGCCGTGCAGCGTGATCACCGTCGGCGTGGCAACCGACTTGGCGAACGGCAACGTCCACAGGTCGGTGTGGGAGTGGATGACGTCGAAGTCGGCCGCTCGCGCGAAGACGTCGGCCAACATGCGCAGGTGCAGGTGAGGTCCGACGTCCATCATCTCGGCAGCCGTCATGCGATCACGCAGCGGTGCGCTGACCACCGGCTCCAGAATGGCCCGCGTCCGCGAGGTGCCGGTGGCGAACAAGGTGACCTCGTGACCGGCTGCGGTCAGCCCGTCACAGAGATCGGCGATGACGCGCTCTGTCCCGCCGTAGGCGGTGGGCGGAACGTCCTCGTAGAGCGGGGCGACCTGGGCGATGCGCATCACGAGGCCTCGTTCGCCGTTCCCTGTGTGGGTGCGAGGTAGCCGAGGCTTGCTCGATACCGGCCCGCACACTGCGGACAGGAGTACGTCGACGGTCCCTGCGGCACCAGCTCGGCTCCGCAGCCGGGGCATGGCACCGCAAAGATCGAGGTGGAACCTTGGTTGGCTGGCGAGGACGTCTCCATGCGCGCGCCACTACCCTGGCGTTCGGCCGCTCATGCTTCGTTTCCGCAGGTCGGAGCGTGATCCCTCAGCCGGGTGACGAAGGCGGCCAGACTGGCGTCATCCCCGCCCCGCTCGACGCTCACGCCGACTCGGTGCCGGCGGTCGGTGGCCCGGCCGTCCTGACGGTGGTCGAGGGACGCGCCTTCGCCATCAGCGATCGCGGCGGCGACATCAGGGGCGGTGTCCACGGGTTCGTGCACACCGACCGACGGCACCTCTCTCGGTTCGTGGTCAGATCGACGGGGGCCCGCTGACACCCATCGCCAGCAGCACGCCGACGCCGTTCGAGGCGCTGGTCGTGCACCGGCTGAGCAACGGTGACGGGAACGAAGCGCCGGCCATCCTGAGCCGGCGGAGGACGGTCGCCGGCGTCCTGCGAGAACGCATCGAGCTCTGGGCCACGAGCGCGAGTCCGATCACGGCCCAGGTCACGCTCAGCGTGTCCGCTGACTTCGCCCACATCTTCGACGTCAAGGCCGGGTCGGCCGCCGCGCCAGCACCGATCACCTCGGTCGACGGGGGGTTCGATCTCGTTGCCAGCACGGGCGAATGGGCGACGCACGTGCGCTGGGACCGACCGCCGCTCCGTGTCGACGGCGACTCGGTGACGTGGGAGCTCACCGCCGCCGCACATTCACGTTCGTCAATCATCGTGACCGCCGTCCCGGTGATGGAGGGCGAGCCGGTCTCCTCCAACGGAGCCGACCCAGTCGACGGGGCAGTGGCGATCCGCGACGTCGGGGGCTGGTGGCACGGACGCCCCAGCGTCACGTCCACGGATGCCCGCACGGTCGTTGCCGTCGAGCAGGCGCTGATCGACCTCGCCGCGCTCCAGATCCGCGACGTCTCTCATCCGGAGCGCGTGCTCGTGGCTGCGGGGGCGCCGTGGTTCATGACGTTGTTCGGGCGCGACTCCCTGCTCACCGCGCGGATGTCGCTTCCATTCGACGCCTCGCTCGCACCCGGGGTCTTGCTCACGCTGGCCGAGCTACGAGGTCGCCAGTACGACCCGATTGCCGAGGAGGAACCCGGGAAGATCCTGCACGAGGTGCGCCATGGCGCGGGCGGCGAACCCTTCACGCAACGCAGCAGGTACTTCGGCAGCGTGGATGCCACCCCACTGTGGCTGATGGCCGTTGCCGACGCCTGGCGCTGGGGCGCCGTTGACCGCGCCACGCTCGAAGAGCTCTCACCCGCTGTCGCCGACGCGGTCGGGTGGATCGAGGCGCAGGGCGTCCCCGAGCGCTTCGTCAGCTATGCCCGCCAGAACGAGCGCGGTCTCGCCAACCAGGGTTGGAAGGACTCGTGGGACGGCATCACGTTTGCCGACGGCGCGCTGCCGAGCCCGCCCATCGCGCTCGTCGAAGTGCAGGGCTACACGTACGCGGCACTGCTCGCCGCCGCCGATCTTGCCGCCGAGCTGCCCGACGCGGGGCTGGACCCTGGCGACCTTCGCCAGCGCGCGCGTCAGATCTGCGCGACCGCTTCAACGAGCGCTACTGGGATTCCCGGGGTTGGTTCGCGCTCGGCCTGGACGGCTCCGGACAGCCGATCGATGCGCTGACAACGAACCCGGGCCACGCGCTGTGGTGCGGGATCGCCGAGGCGTCACTCGCCGATCAGTACCTCGACCGACTGCTCGAGGAGGACCTGTGGTCGGGGTGGGGACTGCGCACGCTGGCCAGGTCGATGGGCGCGTACGACCCGCTGAGTTACCACAACGGCTCCGTTTGGCCGCACGACACCGCGATCTGCGCCGCCGGTGCCGCCCGCTACGGGAGGTGGGATGTGGTCGACCACCTCGCGGCCGGCGTCCTCGACGCAACGACTCGGTTCGCTGGCCGGCCGCCGGAGCTGTTCTCCGGCATCGCCCGGAGCGACCTGCCCGTGCCGATCTCGTACCCCGCATCGTGTTCCCCGCAGGCGTGGTCGTCGGCCTCCACGCTGCTGCTCATCAGCACGATGGTCGGACTCGACGTCGCCCCCGACGGCCCGATTGTCACGCGGCCGGACCTGGCGGCGTTCGAGGGGTTCGTGCTCAACGGCGTGGGCGCGCACGGCCGACGGTTCGACGTGCGGATCGTCGGGGGTCAGGCGATCGTGGAGCCGCACTCCGGCCGTTGATCTCGGCGCGATGAGCGATGAGTGCCCATACGGCGCTCATCGCTCATCGCGTTCAGACGTTCGTCTCGTCCGGAGGGATCGGAGGCAACGGGGGAGGGGGAGCAGAGCTGTTCGTCGAGTGGACGTCCGCGCCGACCGTGTAGCTCGTCATCGAGAGCGAGCCCATCGAGCACCCGTCCACGAGGACCTCCGCGGGCTCGCCGGCCGCCGACGCCAGGCCGGCCACGTAGGCCAACGGGATGAAGTGGTCGGGCGTCGGCACCGCCAGCGCCCAGTCAGCGTGCCCCTCCAACCGGGCCAGCTCACCGGGTGCTTCGCCGAGCACGCGGCGGGCCTCCTCGTCGAAGCGGCGGGCCCAGTCGAAGCCGCCGTCGGGCTGACTCCAGTCGATCAACCGCAGGTTGTGCACGACGTTCCCGCTGCCGACGATCAGCACACCGCGTTCGCGCAGTGGGGCGAGCTTGGCGCCGAGGTCGAGGTGGTACTCGAGCGGCTGCAGCGCGTTGATCGACAACTGCACGACGGGTACGTCGGCGGCCGGCATGACGTGCACGAGGACGGACCACGTCCCGTGGTCGATGCCCCAGCTGTCGTGGTCGAGGCCGACCCACGTGGGCTTGACGAGCTCGGTCACCTCCTCGGCCAGCGCGGGGTCGCCGGGCGCCGGGTACTCGACGGCGAACAGCTCGCTGGGGAATCCGTAGAAGTCGTGGATCGTGCGCGGCTTCGCCATCGCCGTCACCGCCGAGGCGTTGATGTACCAGTGGGCAGACACGACGAGGATCGCCCTCGGCCGTGGGATCGACGCTCCGAACGATCGCCACGCGCTCGGTGTAGCGGTTGTCGTCGAGCGCGTTCATCGGCGAGCCGTGACCGAAGAACACGGCGGGCATGACCTGAAGGTCTTGGACGGTCACCCCCCAATCCTCGCGTTCGGCCGGTAGCGATTCCCATCGCGCCATGCGAGGATCGGATCGTGACCGACGAGCTCGACGACTACGAGGAACGCGACGAGGACGAAGAGGCGCTGGTCTCCGAGTTGACCGACGAGGCCGACGTGTCCGATGCCGAGGAGATTGCCGATCTCGTGGCCGAAGGCGATGAGACGCCGTTCGACAGGACCCGCCTCGAGTACTCGGGCGTCGAGCAGGACGGCGAAGGCGACGTCGACGTCGAGGAGCTCGAGGAAGCAGGTGCGCTGCTCGACGACCCGGAGCGGGAATCACTGTTCGGTCGGGCGATCGATGATCCAGACGGCAGCGTGGGCTGACGAGGGCGGTCTGCCGCGTGCCCACGTCCGTATCGATCGACGAGCACCTCGCTGGCCTCGAGACGGCCGGGCATCGACTGATCGAGTTGTCGCTTGCGGCTGGTCTGCAGGCGCGAGTCCCGACGTGTCCAGCCTGGACGGTGGACGCGCTCGTCGCCCACCAGGCGATGGTCCACCGCTGGGCGACCGCCCACGTGCGCGGTGACGACCCCGAGGCGGTGCCGAACCAGACCGAGGTTCGAGACACGGTGACGGACCTGCCGGCGTACTACCGGGACGGCCTGCGCGGGCTGCTCGAGGCTCTGCGGGACGCGCCGGAGGACCTCGAGGCGATGACGTTCCTGAAGGACGCCCCTTCGCCGCGCCGTTTCTGGGCGCGCCGGCAATGCCACGAGACGACGATCCACATGGTGGACGCGCTCGCGGCCGCGGAGGCGCGCCTGCCGACGACGGGTGAGGCCGCTGTCGATGCCGCCCTCGCGGTCGACGGCATCGACGAGATCCTGCGTGGCTTCTACACCAGGGGGAAATCGAAGCTGTACGACGGCGAGGCCTTCACGATGGCCGTCGTGCCCACGGATGCCGATCGCCGATGGATCCTCCACGTCGCCGAGCGACTCACCGTCGAGCCCGGCGATCCGCCGCTGACGGATGACGGCGCGGCAGCCACGATCTCGGGATCGGCACCGGCGCTGTACCTCGCGCTGTGGAACCGCGGCGACGAGGTCGAGGTGACCGGGCGTCCCGAGCTGCTCGAGCACTGGCGGGCCACCCAGCGAGTCACGTGGAGCTGAGTCAACCGGAAGTCGAAGCCGCGCGCGAACTGGGTGCTCCACGTCGACCTCGACCAGTTCCTGGCTGCGGTGGAGGTCCTGCGCCACCCGGAGTTGGCAGGTCGACCCGTCGTCGTCGGCGGCGACGGCAACCCGCGACGGCCGCGGCAGGTCGTCGCGACGGCGTCGTACGAGGCTCGCGAGTTCGGCATCAGATCCGGGATGCCACTCGGACTGGCCGCTCGCAAGTGTCCCGACGCGGTGTTCCTTCCGTCCGACAAGCCGGCGTACGAGGCGGCCTCGGTCCGCGTCATGGAGACGTTGCGGACGTTCTCGGTGGTGGTCGAGGTCTGGGGTTGGGACGAAGCGTTCGTCGGGGCCCACACCGCCGATCCTGAAGCCCTGGCGGCGGACATGCGGGACCGCCTCCGTGAGGTGACGCACCTGTCGTGCGCCATCGGCATCGGTGAGACTCGGCTGCAGGCGAAGACCGCCACCGGGTTCGCCAAGCCGGCCGGCATCGCGCGACTGACTCGAGCAGCGTGGATCGAGACGATGGGTCCCAAGCCCGTGTCGGCTCTGTGGGGCATCGGGTCGCGTACCGCCGAGCGGTTGGCCGAATTGGGCATCCTCACCGTCGAGTCCCTGGCGCGGGCGGACCCCGACGGGCTGGCCCGCGCGTTCGGACCGACCATCGGGCCCAGCCTCAAGATCCTCGGACTCGGCGGCGACGAGTCGCCGATCGACGGGACGCCGTACGTGGCCCGGTCGCGCGGCAAGGAGGTCACGTTCGAGCGAGACCTCACTGCCCGCGCCGAGATCGAGGCACACATCGTCCAACTGGCCACGGAGGTCACGGAGTCCGTCGTCGCCGAGGGGCGCAGGGTGACGCACGTGGCGGTGAAGGTCCGCCGGCCGTCGTTCTTCACCCGGACGAAGATCCACAAGCTCCCGGAACCGACGATCGATGCCTTGGTCGTCGCCCGCACGGCCCTCGAGCTGTTCGACCGCTTCGAGCCGGACCGTGCCGTCCGCCTCCTCGGCGTGCGCGTGGTCCTGGAGATGCCTCGAGCCTGAACGGGCAGCTCCTCGGACTGTTACGCAAACGCAATCTGGATTACGATGCGGCAGTGCGACGGGGTCGGGCGGTCATCTTGACGTCCGTCATCGTCGCGACCGTGGTGCCGGCCGCCGGGCGGGCGGCCGCGGTTCCCGGCCCGGACGAGGAGGCTGCCGCGGCGGCTGCCGAGGAGATCGCCGAGACGCGAGAGCGCGCCGATGATGCCGCGGCGGCCTACTTCGAGGCGCAGTCGGACTACGAGGTGCTCGGTGATCAGGCCGCCGAGCTCGCCGCCCAGGCCGAACAGCTGACGGCCGAGCTCGGCACGCTGCGGGCCAAGGCCACCGAGATCGCCGTCGATCGCTTCGTGTCGAGTGGCACCACCGCGATCCCGCTGCTCACGAGCTACCGGACCCCGAGCGACCAGCTGCAGGCGCGTGCGCTGGTCAACATCGCGACGCAGACGTCGGCGGACGTGATGGACCAGTACGAAGCCGCCGAACAGGCGCTGGCCGAGAACCAGACGGCGGTGGCCGAGAACCAGGAGGCCCTCGCCCGCAAGCAAGAGGAGTACGAGGAGGCACGGCAGGCCGCCGAAGCGGAGGTCGCCCACCTCGAGGAGGTCGAGGCCCGCCGGCTCCAGGATGAACAGGTGCGCCTGGAGGTCTTGGCCGTGCGGCGTGCGGAGGAGCTGCGCCAGCAGCGCGAGGCCGAAGCAGCTGCGCGTGTCGCCGCGGAGACAGCGGCCCAGGAGGCCGCGGTCGCGGCCGAGCGTCAGGCCGCGACGGATGCGCAAGCTGCGGCTGACGCCCAAGCGGCAGCGCAGGCAGCCGCAGTGACGGCCGCTCCGGCTGCGGCGACGCAGGAGGCGACCGCCCCTCTACCGGCCGCCCCGGCGCCCGTCCCCGCCGAGCCGGCGGCCACGACATCACCTGCCCCGGGGCCACCAGAACCTGCACCGCCGCCGGCACCCGAGCCACCATCACCGCCGGCGCCAGAGCCCCCGCCGGCGCCGGAACCCGAGCCGGAGCCGCCGCCGAGCGACAACGGCGGGGGCATCATCTGCCCGGTCCGGGGATCGATGTCCTACTCCGACACCTGGGGCTCGCCGCGCTCAGGTGGCCGCAGTCATCAAGGCGTCGACCTGATCGCCCGCACGGGCACGCCGCTCGTCGCCGTGGTCTCCGGCAGTGTGCGGTTCTCCCAGAACTCGCTCGGGGGCAACGCCGTGTGGCTCACCGGCGTCGACGGCAACAAGTACTACTACGCGCATCTGTCGCGCTATGAGGGCTCGAGTCGGAGCGTGTCCCAGGGTGAGGTGATCGGCTATGTCGGCATGACCGGCAACGCCGGCGTACCGCACCTGCACTTCGAGGTCCATCCCGGTGGAGGCGCGGCCGTCAACCCGTATCCCTGGGTGCGCGCTGCTGGCTGTTGATCCGCGCCCGGATGGCCTGCGACCAGGCAGGCGGGTGAGACGCGAAGCGCAGCGGAGGCGGCGAGCACGGGAGGCGAGGCGAGCAACTTGCTTGCGAGCCGAGCCCGAACGTTTTAGTGGCCGTAGCGCTCGAAGTAGTCGCGCGTCGTGGGAGCGATGATCGCCCAGTAGAAGATGAAGGCCGAGATCACGATGCTCACGATGCCGGCGATGATGTGCGCGGGGTGGAGGAACAGGTATCCGATCGACGATCCGAGGTTGAGCAGCGCGACCGCACCGATCAGGTACATGGCGAGGCGTGACCCGCCCGCATAGCTCGTGGCGACCCACCAGGTGATCAACCCGATGGCGATGGCGATGACGCCGGCGATCGACGCCTCACTCGACGTGTAGACCGGGCCGATATACGCGTCGTTCCGATAGATGAAGAAGAAGACGCCGGCCAGGATCGACAGTGCACCCTGGATGTAGGCCAGCCACTGCACGATGGTGACAGTGGCGGGGCGGATGGCTGGAGTGTTGACGGTCGTCATGACCTGCTCCTTTCCTGAGGAAAAGCGGTACGAGAGTAATGACGAGCGCGCCGCGACTGGTGGATGCTGGTCGGTGCTGACCGCTTCGTCGCGGGCGCTCGCTCGCTCGCATCGGCGAAACGGGTCAGTGACGGTCGAACGCCGCGCACCTGTGCCAGGATGAGCCCGGTGTTGAGGGGGAGGGCTCGTCCCCGTCCGACGCCGGGCGGGTCGTGACATGCGACGTGTGCTCGTGCCCGTGCTGCTCGTCCTCACGGGCGTGCTCCTTTTCGTCGGCGGGCTGGGGCTGTGGGCGCACAGCACGATCTACAGCAGCTCGACGTTCGCCCGGCGGGCAACTTCGATCCTCGACTCCGAGGCGGTGCGCAAGGAGGTCGCCGAGCGGCTGACCACCGAGCTGGTTCGTGCCGGCAACCAGCAGGCGATCAGCTTCCGACCTGCGTTCGAGGCGGCGATCGAGGCGGCACTCGACACCGACACGGTCCGCAGCATCTTCCGCAACGCCATCCGCACCGTGCACGCCGACGTGCTGCGCGGCGGCTCGGGAAGCTCGGGCATCAATCTCTCGGACTCCATCTCGGTGATCACGAGCACACTGCAGCTGCCGTCCGACGCCCGCGGGTCGCCGATCCAGGAGGGCGGCTTCGCCACCACGTTCGCCGACACGACCGAGCAGCTGGCGTCGCTCGGCGTGTGGAGCCTCGAGTCGACCGTCGAGATCGCCGGCTACGCCTGCCTCGCCGGCGCCGTCCTCGCCGCGGCGGCCGCCATCGCGCTGGCCGACGACCGAAGACGGGTGGTCTGGTGGCTCGGCTGGGTGCTCGTCGCCGTCGGTGTGTTCGCGGCTGCCCTGCTGTGGGTCGTCCAGTGGTACATCGGCACGCGGTTCTCCGATCCCGAGCTGTCCGCCGCGGTGTCCGGCGGCATCAGCGACATGACCGTCGACCTGCGCACCCTTGCCCTGTGGACGGTCGCCTACGGAGTCGTCATCGCCGGCGCGGCGGCCGCCGCCGACCGGCTGTACACGCCTGCCGTGGTCGCCCGTCGCATCGGACGGTGGCTGGACGACCGCCGGCAGACCAGCCGGGGCACGCTGCTCGTCGGTCTCCTCGGGCTGTTGCTCGGCCTGGTGATCATCCAGAACCTCGCCGTCGCGTCGGTCGTGCTGGCGGTCGTGGCGGGTCTGTGGCTGACGTACCTCGGAACCGCCGAGCTGCTCCGCTTGATCCGGCGCGTCGCCACGTCGGAGCGGGCCCGGCGCTCGTGGTGGCGGCCGGTGGTGGCCGTCGGTGTCGTGCTGCTCGTGCTCGCCGGACTGACAGCAGGGCTCATCATCACGACGTCCCGGTCGGCGGCCGATGCGTCCGACTCGGTGCCGTCAGGCTGCAACGGGTCCGACGACCTCTGCGACCTCCGGCTCGACCAGGTGATGTTCGCCGCGACGCACAACTCCATGTCGTCGCCCCTGTACCCCGGCTGGCTCTTCGGCGAGCAGATCGGGCCGATCGGTGACCAGCTGAACAGCGGCGTCCGCGCCCTGCTCTTCGACACGCACTACGGGATCCCGTCGCGCGCTCGGATGCCCGGCTCCCAGAACCCGATCGTGTTGACGGACCGAGCACGGGAGCTCGCCCACCCGTCGTTCGAACAGGCCGATCCCGGCGTCGTCGATCGTGCGAACACCTTGGCGGCGCGCGCACCCAAGGCGGTGGACGCCAGGAGCGGCTTGTACCTCTGTCACAACTACTGCGAGCTGGGGGCCGTGTCATTCCCCAGCGTGCTGCAGGAGATCAAGGACTTCGTCGAGACGCATCCCGACGACGTCATCATCCTCGACATCCAGGACGCAACGACCCCGGCCGACACGGCCCAGGCGTTCATCGACGCAGGGCTGGAAGAGCACATCGCCACGCTGAAGCCGGGCGAACCGCTGCCGACACTCCAGGAACTGATCGACGCCGGCACCACGGTCATCGTGTTCGCCGAGGACGGCGGTGGTGGTGGGGCTCCGGCCTGGTACCAACCGGCGTACCAGGGATGGGTCCAGGAAACGCCGTTCAAGTGGGACGCGGTCAACGCGTTCGACTGCGGTCCGAACCGAGGCGGGACCGATGGTGAGCTGTTCCTCATCAACCACTGGGTGACCACGGCCGGGCCGAGCCCGAGCACAGCGCGCCAGGCCAACGCCGATGACATCGTGCGGCGCCGGCTCGAGCGGTGCATCGACGAACGGGGCAAGCTGCCGAACATCGTCGCCGTCGATTACGCCCAGACCTCTGACCTCGTCGATCAGCTCGCGGAGCTCAACCTCGAGCTGCTCGACCAGGTTCCCGACGACGCAGAGCCCGCCGCTCCGTCGACGACTGAACCGCCGTCGACGACCGCTGCTCCATCGACCACCGCGCCGGCCAGCACCACGACACCGAGCACGCTGCCGAGCGTCGAGGAAGGCCAGATCGTGACGACGTTGACGGGCGGCGATCCAGGTCGGTTCTGCCCGGCGATCAACGATGTGGTGGCTTCCGTCACGGGTTACGCCGAGGCGGTGCTGACCGAACCGGCGTCACAGACGGGACGGTCCGACCTCGCGTTCGCGCCGTACCTGGTGCGGGCGCTGACCCCGTACCTCGAGGCAGCGCCGATCGAGCTGTACGAACGGGCCGATCCCCTGCGCCAGCGCGCCGAACAGGCGATGCAAGCGCTGACGCAGTTGGGTCTCGACGATCGAGACGTCGCGGCACTGGCGACGCAGGCCGCTGACTCGTTGTCCGGATCACCGCCAACCGACGGGGCGACGGTCCAGGCAGAGCTGTTGGACGTGATCGCCGAGACGGTGACTCAGCAGGAGATCGATGCTGCCGCCGCGCAGCTGTCGCAGGCGCTCGGTGACCCCGGCACGCTGCTCGACCTCGGCTTCGTCCCATCGGATGTCGCCGCCAACAACGGCTACAACTGCGTCACCGACGGCGAGTAGCGCTTGCTCCTCAACCAGTGACGTAGGCGCCGACGACACCTGACGTGCGGGCCATCGACTCGTCCAAGGCGGTCACGCCGACGCCGGCAGCCAGCACGGGGTCGGCCAGCGCGGATTGCACGGGGAGCACGACGTAGTCATTGCGGTCGACGTACGTCGGGATGGCCTCCGGCGTGGCGACGGCGAACGTGCCATCCGGCTGCTCGGTGACCGTCAAGCGGACCACCAATCCGTCTTGGCCGCGGATCCCGCAGCAGTCCGTCGACGCGCTCATTGCGCTGAGGAAGTTGCCGAGCCCGAAGATGACCCACCGCCCATTGACCTGCTCGATGGGCTGCACGACGTGGGCATGGTGGCCGACGATGACGTCGACGGCGCCGCTGGCAGTGATCTGCTCGGCCCAGCGCCGCTGGTCGGCGGTCACCTCGGTGACGCCTTCGGCACCCCAATGGACCGAAAGGATCACGAACCGCGCGCCGCGCTGTTTCGCGTCGCGAGCTTCGGCCGCGATGCGATCGGGATCGATCAAGTTCGAGCGCCACGGCTCCCCGTTGGCAACGGGCATCCCGTTGTAGCTGAACGTGTAGGAGAGGTGGGCGACCGTGATGCCGTTGACGTCGAAGAGCTGTGGACCGGCCTCCTCCGGCGTGCGGGCCATGCCGGCGTGACCGAGGCCGGCCGCGTCGAAGGCCGCCAACGTCGCGTCGATGCCGGCCGCTCCCTTGTCCATGACGTGGTTCGAGGCCAAGGAGCAACGGTCGAACCCGGCGGCGGCGATCCCGGCGACGACCTGCGACGGCACGCCGTAGTCCGGTGGGGTTGGGTCGGGAGGTGTGCCCGGCGGCGCCACCGGTGTCTCGAGGTGGCAGATGGCGAGGTCGGCGGAGCTGATCAGGGGTGCCACGGCGTGGAACATCGGGCTGAAGTCGTAGGTGGCGCCGCCTCCGTACTCGAGCGCCTGGTCGACCACCGGGATGTGCGACAGCAGGTCGCCGGCGACGACCACGCTGAAGGACCGCGCGCCGGATGGCGTCGATGGTGGCGCGGCTGCCACCGGCGCTACGACGGCGGTCGGCGCTGGCGCGGCGGTCGGCGGCACCGTGTCGTTGAGAGCCGACTCGTTGGAAGCCGTGTCGTTCGCACTGGTCGGTGGCGCGGTCTGCGACACCTGAGCCGGCGCGTCATCGACGGTCGACGTCGGCGGCGGGGGAGGAGGAAGGGTCACGTAACCCGTCGATGCGGGCACATCGCTCTGCTCGACGGCGCTCGGGGGTGTCGTGCCGGTGCAGGCCAGCAACGCTGCCGATGCTGCGACGAGAAGGGTGAGCCGCCGCCGCACGATGGCACACCGTACCGGCGCTCGATGGCGGGGGATGCCTGAATCGCGAGACAGCGTGTCGCTACCGTCGCTTTCGTGCGGCGTTGCCTGCTGGTCCTCATGGGTGCGGTGCTGCTGGCGTGCCAGTCGTCCGCAGACGACGGCGCGGCTGGCAGCGATCAGACCGTGGTCACCATCGAGCCCATCGTCGGGACGTTGCCCGCGGGGTCAGCGGTGCCGCCATCGGCGAGCGCGCCGGCGTCTGCGGGCGCGCCGGCGGCGCCCGCCGCGGCACCGACGCCAACGACAGTGGCGCCGACGACGACCGTACCGGCACCGACGACGACCCAACCGCCGGCGCTGACCTACGGGTCCGACGTCGGGCGTCCCTGGGGGTCGGCAGTTGCCGGACTGTTGACGTTCCGGGGCAACCCCAGCCGGACGTATCACGGCGCCGGGCCCGTCCCCACCCAGCCGTCGGTGCTCTGGCGCTACCCCGAGTCCGGGATGTGCGGACTGTCGACCGAGTACGGCGACACGCGGACGTGGTGCGGTACGGGGTGGGTCGGCCAGCCGGCAGTGTTCGAGCGGGGCGGCCGGACGTGGGTGGTCTTCGGCGCCTACGACTACCAGTTCCACTTCCTCGACGCCGCCACGGGCACGCCGATCCTGCCGCCGTTCCCGACCGGCGACATCGCCAAGGGCACGGTGACGGTCGACCCGGACGGGTTCCCGTTGGTGTACGGCGGATCGCGGGACAACAAGCTGCGCGTGCTGGCGATCGATCGTCCGGAAGCGGTCGAGCTGTGGGCGCTCGACTCGATGGATCCGGCGTTGCAGCCGCGGCTGTGGAACAGCGACTGGGACGCCGCACCGCTGATCGTGGGCGACTACCTCGTGACGGGCGGTGAGAACAGCCGCTTCCACGTCGTGCGTTTGAACCGCTCGTACGATGCCGACGGGCTGGTACAGGTGGCGCCCGAGCTGATCTTCACGGCGCCGGCGTGGGACGACGAGCTGCTGGCCAACCTCCCCGATGACCGCGTCTCGGTGGAGAACGCCGTCACGTTGGTCGGCGACACGGCGTACTTCACGACGTCGGGCGGGCTCGTGCAGGGTTGGGATCTGAGCAGCCTGCGCACGGGCCAGGGCGAGATCACCCGCACGTTCCGCTTCTGGACGGGCGACGACACCGACGCCACGATCGTCGCCGACGAACAGGGCTTCCTGTACGTCGGTCAAGAGTGGGACCGCCGCAACGACCGAGGGCGGGAGGTCGGCCAGCTGCTCAAGCTCGATCCGCGCAATCCCGACAATCCGATCGTGTGGTCGATCGCCGACCAAGGTGGCTCACAAGCGGGGACGTGGTCGACGCCGGCGTTGTATCGCGACCTGATCATCTGGCCGACGTACCTCGGGCCGGTCTACGGCATCGACCGGGCGACCGGGGCCGTGCGCTGGACGCTCGAGCTCCCGTGGGCGGTGATGAGCTCGCCGGTCGTCGTCGACGACGTGCTGATGCAGGCCGACGCCCAAGGAGTCGTCCACGCCTGGGACCTCACCGCGCCGGGCACGCCGAGCCCGTTGTGGACGGTCCAGCTGCCGGCGAACATCGAGTCGACGCCCGCGCTGTGGAAGGGACGGCTCTACGTGGGTACCCGTGACGGGTACTTCTACGCCGTCGGCGACGCCTGACCCCGTTCTGTCCGTAGGAACATCATCACAACGATCGATTCCGACGGACAGAACGGCATCCGCGGCGCGATTGCGGTGGTCACGTAGCGTGCGCGGCCGTGCGTATCGGTTTCGGAATCGTCGGCCTCCTTGTTGCCATTCTGTGCGCCTACCTCGGCCACAGGATCGCGGTGAGCAAGGGACGGGGACCAGTCCTCTGGGCCATCATCTGCTTCATCTTCCCGATCATCGGGTTGATCATCATCTTGCTGCTGCCGCCGAAGGTCGGCGCAGCGCGCGACTACTAGCGGCTCGCCCGACCCTTCTGTGTGGGTTTGGGTCCGTGAACGGACCAAAACTTCGTCAGAACCGGTTTTCGCTCACGTCAACAGTTGATCGACGGGGGCGAAGTCGTCGCGTAGGACCGGGCTGTCGCCGATCAGGGTGGTGAGTGCGGGGTCGTCGCTCACCACGATGTCGTCGTCACCTCGCGCCGCGATCTCGGCGCGGACGC
Organism: uncultured Acidimicrobiia bacterium; assembly: GCA_963844915.1. Lineage (GTDB taxonomy): Bacteria > Actinomycetota > Acidimicrobiia > Acidimicrobiales > Ilumatobacteraceae > JALZMG01. The sequence continues at coordinate 350,710 of CAWJQF010000003.1, forward strand.
GATCGAGGGGCAGGGGAGCGTCGCTGGCGATCACGATCGTGTTGCCGCCTGCCGTTCCGTCGAACCGCTCCGGCGGTCCGATGACGGCGACGTGCTCGAACACGTTCTGCAACGTCGCCACGACGGCGCCGAGGAAGCGCAGCGGCGGCTGGTCGATCACGTTCTGGGCGAACACTCCGTCGTCACGCAACACGCGTGCGATCTCGCCGACGAACTCGCGCGTCGCCAGATGCCACGGAACAGCCCGGCCGCCGAAGGCGTCACCGATCACGAGATCCGCGGACTCCGCCGGCAGCGCCGACACGTGGCGCCTGGCGTCACCGGTGCGCACGCGCAGCTGCGGGGTGAGCTGCAGTCCGAGCTCGTCCTCGGCGAGCTCCACGACACCCGGATCGAGCTCGAACACCACGTTGTCGGAACCCGGGCGCGTCGCCTCCACGTAGCGCGGCATGGTGAACCCGCCTCCACCGACGTGCACGGCATCGATCCCCTCGCCGGGTTCGCCGAGCGCGTTGACGACGTCGCCGAGCAGCTGGATGTAGGGGAAGTCGAGATATGTCGGGTCATCCAGATCGACGTACGCGTGGCGGAGATCGTCGAGCACGAGCACCCGACCAGAAGGGCGCGCCGGATCGGTGCGGACACTGGCGCAGAAGTACGCCGTCTCCACCTCGCACGGCGAGCTCGCCAGGACCGTCGCTCCGGCGGCGAGTACGGCGACGATCGCACCGGCGGCGACCGTCGAGCCGAAGGCGCGCCCGCCCGCCGCCGCCCACCACAACACGACACCCGTCAGGACGAGCGCGCTACCCAGCCCGAGCACCACCGGAGTCGTCGGGAACTGTGAGACGAGGATGAACCCGGTGCCGAAGACTCCGACCAGCGCGCCGACGGTCCCGAGCGCCGACAGCCGACCGACCACCCGTCCCGTGTGGTCGACCGTGCGCAGCTGCAGCTTGACGATCAGCGGTGTCACGGCGCTGAGCAAGGCCGACGGAAAGAAGAACGCGAGCGCCGCCAGCACGATGATCGTCGGCGGCCGTGACCCGTCTGCCGACGGCCCGAGGGCACGAATGATCGGGATCGACGCGATCGCCGCGGCACCACCGAGCGTCAACGCGACTGGCAGCAACACCCTCGGGTTGCGCCGATCCGCCAACCACCCGCCCAGCCACGTGCCGATGGCGATCCCGGCGAGGACCACGCCGATGACCGCCGTGAACGTCTCAAGCGACACGCCGACGTACGGCGCCAGCAGTCGACCGGCGAGGATCTCGAGCACGAGCACCGAGCCGGAGGCGACGAAGACGAGCACTGCCGCCAGCCGGCTGTCCATCGCGCGGGCACCGTACCGTCGATGGCGGCTACTGCGTCCCCACCCTCCCGCGGTTCACCACAGCGGCGCGCGATGATGCGAGCGATGGGCGCGAGTTGGGACCGCCATGTCGAGTGACCTCACGGCACCTCCTGCGGCGCCGGCTCACGTCGACCACGTCGAGCACCTCGAGCCAGGTTCGGCACTGCCACCTCCAACGCCCGAGGTCAAGCCGGCGCGAGGTGGGCGCGTCGTCACGCTGCTGCAGCGTTACTGGGCCACAACGCTGCTCGTCGCCGGCGTCCTGATCGCTGGCCTGGCCACCGGTGCGCTGTGGCGCCCGATCGAGCAGGGGAGCCGGCTCCACGACCAGGTCGCCTACGGGCTCCCAGCGCTCCTCGAAGGGCGATGGTCCACGATCTTCACGGGGGCCTTCTTCACCCCGCGCCTGGTCATCTACATCCCGGTCCTGCTGTTGTTGATCCTCGCTGCCGGTACGTACGAGCGCCGGGTCGGCCACTGGCGCACCCTGCTCGTGGTGATCGGCGGGCAGGCCCTCGGCGTACTGGTCACTGCCGGCTTCCTTCGCATCTTCACCGACTCGGGATGGACGTGGGCCGTCGAGCTCGGCCGGGAGACGGACCTCGGCATCTCCGCCGGCGGATACGCCGTCATCGCCGCGCTGACCGCCGTGATGCAGCCGGTGTGGCGGCGCCGCGTCCGCGTCGGCTTGAGCGCCTTCCTCGTCGTGATGGTCTTCGAGTCCGGGCTGCTGTGGGACGTCGAGCACCTCGCAGCGTGGACGATCGGGCTGGTCGCCGGTCCGTTCCTCGTCGGCCGGCGACCCCAGCTTCCGCGGCTCGACTTCGGACCGCGTACGCAGCGAGCACTCGTGGCGCTGATCATCGCCGTGTCGGCGGTCGCCTCGCTGATCGACGCTGCCTTCCCCGGCAACGGTGGCCCGTTCCACACGGGAGGCATCGACCGCGAGCACCCGACTTCGGTCACGATCGTGATCATCGTCTCGGCGATCCTGCGCCTCATCGCGGCGGATGGGCTGCGCCGCGGGCGCCGCGTGGCGTGGGTGTTCGTGACCGCTCTCTTCGGCGTGTCGTTCGTCGGGCTGTTCTTCGTCGAGCCGAGCGCCGAACGGACCGCCCACTTCTTCATCGTCGGCGGACAGCTGTTGCTGCTGCTCGCCACGTACCGCGCGTTCACGGCGCGCTCACGACGCAAGTCATTGCGGATCGTTGCCCGCCGTCTCTTCATCGTCGCGGTGTGCCTGTTCGCCTACACCGCGTTGGGGTTCTGGGCGCTCAAGGAGGAGTTCGTCCCGGAGGCGACGCCCGCCGACATGATCGGCGAGTTCTTCAGCCGGCTCGTATTCCAGCCCAGCGGCAACATCGAGCCCCAGACGCGAGCAGCCGACTGGTTCGTGACGTCGATCGGTGCGGTGTGGATCGTCACGATCATCATCACCGGGGTCGGGTTGATCTACCAGAGCCGGCGCCCGCGGCCGATCCCCGACGAGGACACGCGCCTGCGCGCGCTGCTGTCGAAGTACCCGTCGTCGTCGATCGAGTGGATGCTCACGTGGAAGGGCAACACCATCTGGTTCTCCACCGACGGCGAGACGGCGATCGGCTATCGCATCGTCGGTTCGGTCGCGCTCTGTCTGGGCGATCCTGTCGGCCCTCTCGAGACCCGCGCCGCCGCCTTGAAGGAGTTCGATGACTACTGCTTCCGGCACGGGTGGCTGCCGTGCCTGTTCGCCGCCGGCACCGCAACGGCAGAGGCGGCACCCGACCTCGGCTGGAAGGCCGTGCAGGTCGCGGAGGATGGCGTCGTCCACCTCGAGCACCTGGAGTTCAAGGGCAAGCAGTGGCAGGACATCCGCACCGCCATCAACAAGGCAGGCAAGCAGGACGTCCGCCTCGTCGTCACCAAGTGGGCCGACGCCAAGCCCGTGGTGACCGACCAGCTGACGGTGATCAGCGGCGCGTGGGTCGCCGACAAGTCGTTGCCGGAGATGGGCTTCACGCTCGGTGGCCTCGAGGAGGCCGACGACCCGGCGGTCCGGCTCCACTTGGCGGTGGATGCCGACGAGACGATCGAGGGGTTCACGTCGTGGATGCCCGTCAGTGAGAACGACGAGGTGCGCGGATGGACGCTCGACCTGATGCGCCGGCGCGATCAGGGTTTCCGTCCGGTGATGGAGTTCATGATCGGCGCCTCGGCGATGCAGCTGAAGGAGGAGGGCTACCGCTTCATCAGCCTCTCCGCGGCGCCGTTGGCCAAGGCGCCCGACTCACTGTCGGGCAACAGCGACCAGAAGGTGCTGCAGAAGCTGCTCGACTTCCTGGGCGACGCTCTCGAGCCCTACTACGGGTTCCAGTCGCTGTTCGCGTTCAAGCGCAAGTTCCAGCCGGAGCTGCTGCCGATGTACCTGGTATACCCCGATGAGACAGCGCTGGCGGAAATCGGTATCGCGGTCGCCAGGGCGTACATGCCGGATGCCACGTTGAAGGATTGGGTGTCGATGACTGCTGAGATGCTGCGCCCCCACAAGGAGCTCCCCCCGCCAACCCCGGCCCCGGCCCCGACCCCGCAGGCGGCAACGACATGACGAAAGCACTGTCCACGTTCGAGCTGCAGTCGGGCATCGTCGCCGCGGCGCGAGATTCCGGGCGGCCGATCCTCGACGCTGGCCGAGGTCAGCCCAACTGGATCGCCCTCGAACCTCGAGCGGCCCTGTTCACGCTCGGGCACTTCGCGGCGACAGAGGCGCTCGAGGCGAGCCCGTCGCCGGAGTGGGGGACGTTGCCCGATCACGTCGGTGTCGCCAAGCGGCTGATCGACTCGGTTTCCGGACAGCAGGGCGGCGCGCTGTTGGCCGAGGCGATCGAGTACTGCGGGCGCGAGTTCGACTACGACCCCGACGCGTTCGTGCACGAGCTCCTGCGCGGCGTGCTCGGTGTCGGGTATCCCGCGCCGCCGCGGATGATGACCCACATCGAACGCATCATGCAGCGCTACCTGCTGACCGTCATCGGCACCCCGCACGCGCCAGCGGGCACGTACCACATCTTCGGGACCGAGGGCGGAGCGGCCGGGATGGCCTACCTGTTCCGGTCGTTGCGCGAGAACTCGCTGCTCGGACCCGGCGACAAGATCGCCATGGCAACGCCGGTGTTCACGCCGTACCTGCAGATCCCGGTGCTCGCCGGATTCGGCTTCGACGTCGTCGAGCTCGCCGCAGAGGGTGGCGCCCACCGCTTCGGCGAGGAGATCCTCGACGGCCTGCGCGATCCGTCGATCAAGGCCTTCTTCATCATCAACCCCGGCAACCCCGACAGCAGGGCGCTGCCGCCGGCCCGGCTGGCGCAGCTGCGCGAGCTGGTCACCAACGACCGCCCCGACCTGATCATCGTCGCCGACACCGTCTACGCGACGTTCGTCGAGGGCTTCCGTGGGACGATGACCGAGCTGCCGCGCAACGTCGTCACGCTGCACTCGTTCTCGAAGAACTTCGGTGCCACCGGGACCCGCGTCGGCTTCATCGCCGTCCACCACGACAACGTGCTCGACGAGCTGCTGGCGGCGCAGGATGACGCGACCCGCGCGGCGCAGCAGCTGCGCTACGGGTCGATGACGTCCGACGTGACGAAGTTGCGGTTCATCGACCGCCTCGTCGCCGACAGCCGCGAGGTGGCGCTGCACAACATCGCCGGCCTTGCCACCCCGGGGCAAGTGCAGATGGCACTGTTCGCGTTGGACTACCTGCTGCCGCGAGGACGGGCCTACATCGAAGCCACGCGGGCGGAGCTGGCCAGCCGTCTCGACGCCCTGATCAGTCCGCTCGGCATCCCTGCAGCGGGTGGGCAGGACAGCTTCTACTACGCCCTGATCGACCTGCTCGAGGTCGCCGAGGCGCAGCGCGGGGCGGAGTTCGCCCAGCAGCTCAAGGAGAAGACGCGGCCGGAGGATGTTGCGATGCGGCTGGCCTCCGAGCACGGCGTCGTCGTGCTGCCCGGTGTGCTGTTCGGCGCCGCCAACTGGGAGGTCAGGATCTCCCTCGCGTCACTGGACGCCCAACAACTGCAAGCCGTCGGGGAGGCGATCGTCTCGGTACTCACGACCGCCTGAGACGTGTTTGTCGGAATCGCCTCACAACGACTGATTGCGAAGGACAGAACGGCTATTGCGTGCGTGTCGGGATCGTGTGGTCGCCGATGATGATCACGGCGATCGCGCCGGCCGCCGAGACCAGCAACATGAAGAACCAGTCCTGGATCTCGCCCGGCTCGAGGGCCAGGAAGTCCTGCATGAACGGCAAGATCAGGCACAGCACGAAGAGCCCGGCCATCGACGCGATCAGACCGACCTTCCAGGGGACGAGCGGCCGGGCGACGGCCGTGAGCACGGCGAGGCCGACGATGAACAGCGAGATCGTCGCCGTCGTTCGATCCTCCTCCAGCGTTGACTCGACGAACGTCTGGGCCACCCAGTAGCTACCGAACGAGCAGGCCGTCGCAATCGCCCCGGCCGGGATGCTGAAGCGCAGGACTCTGGCGACCATGCCGGGCGCCACCGGGTCGCGGTTCGGGGTCAAGGCCAGGATGAACGACGGGATCCCGATCGTCAGCGCCGTCACGATCGTGAGGTGGCGGGGCAGGAACGGGAACGGCAGACCGATGATCCCGGTCGTGATGGCCATCAGCGCCCCGTACGCCGTCTTGGTGAGGAACAGCTTGGCGACCCGCTCGATGTTGCCGATGACCTTGCGGCCCTCGGCGACCACGTCCGGCAGTACGGCGAAGCGGTTGTCGAGCAGCACGAGCTGAGCCACCGAGCGAGTGGCCGCCGATCCGGACCCCATCGCCACGCCGACGTCGGCGTCCTTGAGTGCGAGGACATCATTGACGCCATCGCCGGTCATCGCCACGGTGTGGCCTTCCGACTGCAGGGCACCGACCATCGCCCGCTTCTGGTGCGGCGTGACGCGGCCGAACACCGAGCCGTTGGCGACGGCATCGGCGATCGCCGCGTCGTCGGCGAGGTTGCGGGCGTCGACCGGTCGATCGGCCATGTCCAGTCCCAACCGACCGGCGATGGCGCCGACCGTACGCGGATCGTCGCCGGAGATCACCTTCACGTGCACGCCCTGCTCGCGGAAGTAGGCGAGCGTCGAGGCACTGTCTGGTCGGACGGCCTGGGCCACGACGACGAGGGCCACTGGTTCCACGGTTGCGGGTGCGTCGGCCGCATCGACGCGGTCGCTGGAGCGGCCGAGGAGCAGGACGCGCAGCCCTTGTTCGGCCCGCACGCCCGCCTTGGCCACGGCGTCGGCCCCCGGCGGCAGCAGCATCTCGGGTGCTCCGACGATCCAGTTGCCGTGCTCGCCGAACGACGCGCCGCTCCACTTGCGGGCCGATGAGAACGCAGCGCGACCGGTGACCGTCCACCCCGGATCGCCCGGGTTGGCGGCGGCGATCGCCTGCATCGAGGCGTTCGGCTGTTCGTCGGAGGACGCCAGCGCGGCGAGCGCCGTGCGAGCTTCCTGCTCGCTGGCGCCATCGAGCATCAGCAGCTCGACGACCTCCATGTGATCCTCGGTCAAGGTGCCCGTCTTGTCGGCACAGACGATGTCGACGCGAGCGAGGCCCTCGACGGCCGCCAGCTCCTGCACGAGGCAGCCCTTGCGGCCGAGACGAATCACGCCGACGGCGAAGGCGATGCTCGTCAGGAGCACGAGGCCTTCGGGGATCATCGTGATGATGCCGGCGACGGTGCCGCTGACGGCGCCGGCGAAGCTCTCGTTGTCGCGCAGCTGACTGATCGCCAGCAGGATGGAGATCGGGATGATCACCCAGGTGATGAGCTTCAGCACCTGGTTGATGTCCGACATGATCTGGCTGTGGACCAGCTCGAAGCGGCTGGCCTCAGCGACGAGCTTGGCGGCATAGGCGTCCTCGCCGACGGCCGTCACGCGCATCTGGCCGCTACCGGCGACCGCGAAGCTGCCCGACATCACTTGGTCCCCGGCGTGCTTGACCACCGGGTCCGCCTCACCCGTGAGCAGCGACTCGTCGATCTCCAGCGCGTCGGCCTCGATGACCGTGCCATCGACGACCGCCTGCGTTCCGCTCGAGAGCTCGAGGACGTCGTCGATCACGACGTCCTCCGGCTGCAGCTCGGCGACATCGCCATCGCGCCACGCTCGAACCGTCGGCCGCCCGATCAGCGCGAGCCGTTCCAGCGAGCGCTTGGCCCGCAGCTCCTGGATCGTGCCGATCAGCGTGTTGGCGATGGCGACGAGTCCGAACACGGCGTCCTGCAGCGGACCGACGATCACCATCAGCACGAAGAGCGAGACGACGATCAGGTTGAACAGCGTGAAGACGTTGGCGAAGACGATCTGGCCCGTCGTGCGGCCGGCGCTGGCGACGACCTTGTTGCTCTGGCCATTGGCGACGCGCTCGGCCACCTCGGCCGACGAGAGGCCCCGCGCCGGAACGATCTCGTCGGCGCGCGCCAGTGGCTGGGTCACTGGCGAGAGCGTTCTCGTTGCTGCTCGCGCAACTCCCAGTAGCGAGCTTCCCAATCCGGGGCGATCGTGAGGCCCATCCGGGTCGCCTCCTCGAGTGACAGCTCAGGGGGGAAGCCGCGCTCGTCGGCGAGCCGGAACGCCAGCTCGCCGTCGAAGACGTTCGTCTCGGCGGCCACCTCGTGGAGGTTCTCGACGCCGCGGGCCAGCGTCTTGGCGAACTTGTCCGCTTCCTTGCTGATCGTCTCCCGGGCCAGATCGCCCGACTCAGTGGCGCCGATGTCGGGCCAGCGCGCCCCATCACGTCGGACACGCTGGCCGTCGCCTTGCCCATCGCCGCGCCGAGGCCACGGTCGGTGCCGAGCAGCAGCTCGGAGTGGCGGACGGCGCGCCGGACGAGCTTGCGCAGGATGTAACCCTGCCGGGTTGCCGCCGGGCGGATCCCCGCGGCCGCAATCGCCAGCGCCGCCCGCAAATGGTCGGTCACGATGCGCAAAGAATTTGCGGCGGACTCGTCGAGCTCGCTCGGCGTCACGTTGAGCGGCTCGGCGACGACCTCGAGCAGGCGGGCCAGCTCGTTGGTCTGCCACACGGACGAATGGCCATTGAGGAACACGGCGATGCGCTCGAGGCCCATGCCGGTGTCGACGTTGCGCTGCTCGAGCTGCGTGAGCACACCGCTCTCGTCCCGGTTGTAGCTCATGAAGACGTTGTTCCACATCTCGATGTACTCGGGGATGTCGGCGAACGGCTGGGGCTCACCCTCGCCCACCCACAGGAACATCTCGGTGTCGGGACCGCACGGACCGGTCGGCCCGTTCGACCACCAGTTGTCGTCCTCACCGAGCGGGTTGATGCGCCCGGTCGGATCGACGCCCGCGTCGCTGAACACCTGGCGCCAGATCTCCGGCGACTCTGCGTCGGCCGGAACCTGATCGCTGCCACCGAACACGGTGACGTACAGGCTGCGCGGGTCGATGCCGAAGTCCTCGGTCAGCAGCTCGAACGACTGGGGGATCGACGCCTCCTTGAAGTAGTCGCCAAGGCTCCAGTTGCCGAGCATCTCGAACACGGTGAGGTGGCGGTTGTCGCCGACCTCATCGATGTCCGTGGTGCGCACGCAGCGCTGCACGTCGCAGAGCCGGTGCCCGGCGGGGTGCGGCTGACCGAGCAGGTACGGGGTGATTGGATGCATCCCGGCCGTCGTGAACAGCACGTCGTCGGTCGGCGACCGCACCGAGTGGCCCTCGATCACGACATGGCCGCGCTCGACCATGAAGTCGAGGAAGCGTTGTGCGATCTGCTCCACGGTCCAGGCCATCGGGGCTCCCTCCTGGTGATCACGGTCCAGCGCGCAGCTGCCCGGCCCTGGGTCGATCGTGGTGGAGGGGAGAGGATTTGAACCTCTGTCTCGGCAAGCCGTGCTCTCCCAGCTGAGCTACGCCCCCCTTGATTCCGGCGCGAAGGTAGAGGATCGCGGCGTGGCCTCGCAACCCGTCCTCGTTCAGGGGACAGGGACGAGCTCGCTCGCACCTCAGGTTGCGAAGCGGCTGCTGTGTTTGGCGGGGGGTGTGGGGGCAGAGGCTCCGCCGGAGCCCCCCCCCCGGCGATCGATCCGGCTTGCCCGGTCGATCGCCTGCAGACTGGGTGCCGGCCGAAGGCCGGCTCGATGAGCTCGCTGAGCAACCTCAGGTTGCGAAGCGAAACGTCTTCACCAGCTGCCGGAGCTGCCACCGCCGCCGCCACCACCGACGCTGCCGCCGGAGAAGCCGCCGCCGGAGAAGCCTCCACCTGATCCACCTGAGCTCGACGGTGCGGTGTGCCCGCTGGTGAACGACGGTCCCATCGTGTAGACGAGCAGCGGTCCGGACATGTACTCGACTGGCGGGACGCTCGAGGCAGCCAGCGCCCGTTCCCAGGCCGTTGCCGCGCCGAGCGCCACCGCCCACGCGGAGTACTCGCGGAGCAGTCCCTGCTTCCAGGCCCACTCGACGTGGCGACCTTCACTGGCGGCGAGGAAGCGACGGAACGACTCCGTGCGCAGCGCCAGTGCCGAACCGGTCGCCGAGCGGACCGGCAGGAGCGTGCGGTAGGCGACCAGGGCGACGATGCCGGGGACGACGACTCCGAACACGATCGCGCCGGCCGGACTGGAGAACACCCCGAACACGGCCGAGAGGATCGACCCCGCGCCGATGATCACCCAGACGAACAGCACCACGAGGACGGTCCACGAGAACCGCGTCCTCGTCGCGCTCGGAGCGTCTCGCTTCCAGAAGCCGGACGCGGCGATCGACCGCTCCTGATCGGCGCGCACGCGGTTCCACGCCTTGGCGAAGTCCTTGTCGTAACGACCGAGTGAGATCTCTTCACCGTCGGCGAACAGCTCCGACAGCACGGCGGATTCCTCGGGGCGGGCGCGTTCGAGCTGCGCGCCGCGCCGCAGGACCGCCGTGTCATCGCCGTCGCGCTCGATGGCCAGGACGTCTCGGGCCGCGAGCCCGGAGAACCACGCACCGACGGTCCCGTCGTCGATCCGTTCGCGCAGCAGTACGGCGCCCTGCCACGGGTCGACGCCCTTCGGTGGGACGAACTCGATCGTGGCCAGGTCGGCGAGCTCGTCGTCGGCGACGAGTCGCACCTGGTCCGTGCTGCGTTCAGCTGGGGCCTGCGGCGGTGGCAGCGGTGACCCGGGCGACACGGCGACACTGGCGACACTGGCGACACGGATGCCGGACCGTACGCGGCGTCGGCAGCACCGCCGGCGAACACCTCGTTGCGCCCTCGACGACGCGACCAGAGGTACGCCGCACCGGCAGACGCCAACCCCAGCGGCACCATCGCGACGGCGAGCGGGATTCGATTGTCGGAGATGCGGCGCGGGAGCGGCGGCTCCGCAACGACCGGTGGTGTCCTCACGCCCGTGATGCGCCCACCGATCGTGATCCCTTGCCCGGGCTCGAGGTCCTCGATCTGGGCGCGGTACGTGCCATCAGGCGTCAAGAGAAGGTCGCACCCGCCGGATTGCCCGGACGAGCCGACGTTGCACAGCGGGTCTTCGAGGTCGAGCCCGGCGACCACGATCTCGAACTGCTCCGTGGCCAAGGTCTCATCGGTGCCGATGATGTCGAGCGCCAACTCGCCTGTGGACACCTGCGCCTCCGGGAGCGTGTAGCTGAGGACGTAGCGGTGCTGCCCCGTGTTGGTGACCGCCGGGTCGCCCACGCGGACGCGCGTGAAGTTGCCCTCTGGCACGACCGAGACGTCGTCGGGCGCATCCGGTGACGAAGCGACGACATCAATCGGCGCACCGAAGTCGTTCGGGATCAGGCGCTGGTACCCGCGGCGTTCCTCACTCCCGAAGTCGATGTCGACGACTTCGCGGATGCGCAGCCCGTCGCCGTCGGCCGGGGTCACGACGACCTGCTTCGACTCGAAGCGCTCGTCGCGTTGGGGTGACCCGATCAGCCCGGCGGCGACCAGCACGGTGGAGCCGGCCACCGCCGCCAACACCGCGCCGTGCCTCCAGGTCGAGAGGCCGCCGAGTTCCGCCACAGGATGAAGTCTGTCTGGAGCAGACCGCTGCCACTACCGTCGCCAGGCGTGCCGGGATCACGCTGGTGGCGAGACGATCCGGCCGAGGGCACCGAGCCGGACTACCGGTTCACGCTGGCCAACGAACGGACGTTCCTGGCATGGATCCGGACTGCCCTCGGCCTGCTGGCCGGCGGCGTGGCAGTGCGCCAGCTCGTCGATCCCTTCGGGGTGACCGGCGCGCGCACCGCACTCGCGCTCCTGGCGATCGGCGCGAGCGTCGTGCTCGCCGCAGGCGGCTACCTGCGCTGGGTCGCGGTGCAGCGCGCCGTGCGGCGCGGGGATCCGTTGCCGGCGGCACCGCTCGTGCCGCTCAGCGCGTTGGCCTTGCTCGTCATCGCCGTGACAGCCTTCGTCTTGGTGGCCACGGAGTGAGCGAACGAAGTGAGCGAGTGCCGGCCGAGCGAGCGAGCGCCAGCTCGCCGCACGGCGATGGGGTCTGGGGGCGCAGCCCCGAGGAAGGTACGGAGTGAGCACTGACGTCGAGCGCGACGAAGGGCTGGCCAACGAACGGACGGCCTTGGCGTGGTGGCGCACCGCCTTGGCGGCGGTCGTCGCCGCTGGGCTGATCGTGCGCGGTGCGGCCGGGGTCGTCGAGACCGTCGCCATGGGCTGCACGGCAGGAGCTGCGCTTGCCGTCCTCCTCAGCGTGGCGATGCGGCGGTCTCGCGCGCTCACCGCCCAGCACCGCGACGCTCCCGGGGCCCTGACGACCGTGCCCATTGCCGCCGCCCTGCTCGTGCTGCAGGTACTCGCCGTGATCGTCATCGTCTAGGCGTGGCCCTTAGGGCGTCGCGGTCGGCACCACGATGCCGAGGGCCCGCGTCCACAGCAACGCCAGGGTGCGCGACGCCTCCTCCAGCTCGAACGGCTCGTCGAGCACGAGCCACACGAACGCGAAGCGGTCGATCATCGAGCCCAGCGCGTTGGCCGCGTAGCGGGCGTCGACGTCCGGCAACGCGATCCCCGCCGCCTGCATCCGCTCGATCGATGCCCGGGCCCGGTCGACGAACGCGCAGCGGATCTCCCGGCGGATGTCTCGCAGCGTGTCGTTGAACGTCGCCACCTGCTCGATGACGGCGATCAGGGCGGCGTTCTGGCGGTAGGCGTCGAGGTATCGGCGGGTCGCCCGGGTGATGCGACAGAGCATCTCCTCCTCGACCGAGGCATAGGTCCCTGACCCGTCACCATCGCGTGGTGCGTCGTCGTAGGTGCTGCTCAGCATCGTCTGCTGCAACGCCAGCGCGACCTCCCGGAAGACGTCCTCCTTGGATCCGAAGTAGCGGTAGAAGGTCCCGTGACCGGTGCCCGCACGGCGCACGATGTCGGAGACGTTCGTGTCGACGTAGCCCCGCTCGGCGAACACCTCCGACGCAGCGTCGACGAATTGTGCCCTGGTCCTCCGGCCGCGGGCCGTAGGCGGAGCCGCGGTCTCCACGGCCCGCATCATTGCCGCTCAGGCCCGCTGCAAACGTGATCGGACGCAACTCTCGGCTCGACGTGAGCCCTCCGACGGCGGCGCGATCAGGACGGGATGCGTCCGTGGCGGTGGATGGTCCGCGAGATCGCCTGCTCGCGCACCCAGCACGGCAGCTCGACCCTGCCGTCGTGGGTCACCGGCGTCTCGTCGACGGCGATGTTCTGCTCATGGGCGGTGCGGCGCACCACGTCGTCGCACGGTCCCAGCAACCGCAGCCGCTCGTAGCCGCCGCTGACGAGTCGGGCGGCGAGGCGCGCATCGTCCTCGATCACGTCCAACGGCGCGTCCGTGCTGCTCGGGCCTGACACTTCGACCGCCACACCGGCCACCTCCGCAGCGGCGCGCAACGAGGTGACGTCGAACGCTGACGTGGATCGTTCGACCCGTGCCAGCACTCGCTCAACGGGGCGATAGCGGAGCACGTTCGACTCGGCGCGCAGTCCACTGCGGTCGATCGACCTCGCGAACTGCTCGGACCACCAGTGACGGTAGGACGCGATCACGGCGTCCATCGACGGCGCCGGACCAGGCCGGCGGAACGTGACGAAGCGCAGGATGTCGTCCGGGCCTCCCGTCTTCGCCCCGCGCCCCACGGAAGAGCGCTTCCATCCGCCGAAGGGCTGCCTGCGGACGATGGCACCCGTCGTGTGCCGGTTGACGTAGGCGTTGCCGACCTCGACGCGAGCCAGCCAGCGATCGATCTCTGCCTCGTCGAGGCTGTGCAAGCCACCCGTCAGTCCGTACGGGACGGCGTCCTGCAGCTCCAGTGCATGATCCAGGTCGTCCGCCCGCATCACTCCCAGGATCGGACCGAAGCACTCGGTCTGGTGGAACCAGGACCCGGGCTGCACGCCGAGACGCACGCCGGGTGTCCAGAGCTGCTCGCCGTCGTCGAGTGCATCTGGCCGCACGAGCCACGACTCGCCCTGGTCCAGCTCGGTCAGCCCGCGGCGCAGCTTGCCCGCCGGCCTGGTGATCACCGGGCCGACCATCGAGGCCAGGTCGTGTGCCGGTCCGACGCGCAGGCTGTGCACCGCATCAGCGAGCCGGGCGATGAACGCAGCATCGTCGTACAGCGGCGCCTCGACGATGGCGAGGCTGGCGGCCGAGCACTTCTGGCCGGCGTGCCCGAACGCCGAGCGGACGAGATCGTGAAGGGCCAGGTCGATGTCGGCCGTCTGGCTGATGACCAGCGAGTTCTTGCCGCTGGTCTCGGCGAGCAGGCGCAATGAGGGCTGCCACGACAGGAACAGTCGCGCCGTGTCGTAGGCGCCGGTGAGCACGACCCCGTCGACGCCGGGGTGGGTGACCAGATGGCGGCCGACATCGTCGTCGGGGCAGCGCACGAGCTGCACGACGTCGTCTGGCACGCCGGCCGCCTGCACGTGGCGCACGATCTCGGCGCCGCATGCCATCGCCTCGGGAGCGGGCTTGAGCAGCACGGCGTTGCCGGCCGCCAGGGCAGCGACCACCCCGTTCGTCGGAATAGCGATCGGGAAGTTCCATGGACCGGCGACGAGGACCACGCCGAGCCCGTCGGCATGCACGCCCCGCGTCGTCAGGTCGTCGAGGGTCCGCGTGCACGCCGCAGACCAGCGGGCGAAGTCGATCGATTCGGACACCTCGCTGTCGCCTTCGCGTACCGTCTTGCCGGTCTCCTGGGCCATCACGGCGATCGTCCGGCCCCGGTCGGCGGCCATCACCTCGGCGACCCGGTTGAGCACAGCCCGACGATCGGCGGTGGTCATCGCCCGCCAGCGCAGTGCGCCGTCTCGCGCCCGTGCCACCAGTTCGTCGATACCCACTGTCGTCGTCACGAGCGGCGGCAGCTGTTGCGGGCGGTCACCCTGTAGGTGCGCGGCGATCCACTCCCGGTTGCAGGGTCGGGTGAAGTCCGTGTCCGGCTCGTTCGTGAATGGCGCCTCGGCATCGAATCGGCGTTGCTCGGTTCGTCGATCCTGCGTGCGGCGTGGGGTCGTGGAGACCTCCGGCGCCTGCTCCACGGCGTCCTGGAAGCGCTCCCGCTCACGCTGCCACAGCGGAGAGCCGACACGGATCGTGAACAGCGACCGCAGGAAGTTCTCCGGTCCGGCGTTCTCGTCGAGCCGTCGCGACAGGTACGCGATGCTCGACGCGAAGTCCGTCTCGCTGACGACCGGCGTGTACAAGACCACGCCGCCGGCGTCTTCCAGCACGGCGCGTGATTGCGGCGGCGCCATGCCCTCGAGCATCTCGATGCCGACGACGTCGATGAGCTGGCGGCGCTCCCGCTCCTGCAGGGCCAGCGCGACGTCGAACAGGTTGTGGCTCCCGACGCCGACGACGAGGTCCCCGCTCGCCGCCGCGTCCAGCGCCCGCCAGAGCAGCGCCTTGTAGCTGGCGTCGACCTCGGCCTTGGATTCGTACGGCGCGGGCTCCCAACCGCCGAGCTCGGCGTCGACGTGCTCCATCGCCAGGTTGGCACCCTTGACCAGGCGGACCTTGACGTAGCCGCCACCCTGCTGACGGCGCGCCGTCGCCCACTTGACGAGCTGGTCGAGCACGGCGTGGGCGTCGGGAAGGTAGGCCTGCAGCACGAGGCCCGCTGGGAGGCGGGCGAATTCCGGTTCGTCGAGCACCCGGCAGAACGCCTCGACCGTCAGCTCGAGGTCGCGGTACTCCTCCATGTCAAGGTTGACGAAGACCGGTGGGTCGCGCTCCAGGGCCACCGCATAGACCGCGCGGAGCTGGTCGGCGATCCGTTCGACCTCGTGCTCGAACGCCAGCACGTCGAGGTTGGCGCACAACGCCGAGATCTTCACCGAGACGTAGCCGACGTCGGCGCGTCGCATCCGGGTGCACAGGGCGTTTAGCCGGCGGTTGGCTTCGGCGTCTCCCAGGATCGCCTCACCGAGGAGGTTGAGGTTCACGACGAACCCTGCGTCTCGCCGGGCCGCGAGGTGTCGGGCGAACGCCGGGTCGGCTGCCGGGATGATGACGCCGCGTGTCTCCGCCCTGATCCGCCTGCGGACGACCGCCGCAACCGGTCGGGGTGCGACGCGGGCGCCGATCGCGGCGAGTCGCAACGCGGCGCGGTCAACGGCGGGCAGCGCGCGGGGGAGCCCGGCGTCGACGAGCTCTCGCAACTGCTGCATCGAGCGGGTGGCCGTCGGAGTCCGGAGCACCTCATCGGTGAGGCGGAACAGCAGCTCGCGGCCCTCGCGGTCGGCGAGCAGGCTGCCGAGGCGGCGGCTGCGTCGCCGTTCCCGACTCGTCGTCTGTCGTTCGGCCGACTCGAGCAGCCGAGCGGCCCGAGCGACGACGGCGCTCGACTGCTCGGCCACGGCTCAATTGAAGCGGCTATTTGCCGTGCTCGGCTCGCCAGCAAGTTGCTCGCCGCACCTTCCGAGCTCGCCGCCTCCGCTGGCGCTTCGGCGTCTCACCCACCTGCGCGGCGCGTGTTCCGACCGTGTACACAAGGCCCGTGCTGTGCGTCATCGGTGACGTGGTGGAGGACGTGGTGGTGCATCTCCAGGCACCGCCCGAGCGGGCGACGGACACGCCGGCGCGCATCGTGCGGCGGCGAGGTGGCAGCGCGGCCAACGCCGCCGTCGCGGCCTCCCGGGCCGGCTGCCCCACGCGGTTCATCGGTCGAATCGCCGACGACCTGGTCGGCCAGCAGCTCGTCGACGACCTGGAAGACGAAGGGGTCGACGTGCGCGTCCAACGCGGCCCGGGTCGAACTGGGGCCGTCGTCGTCCTCGTCGAGCCGGGCGGGGAGCGGACCATGTTGCCCGACCGCGCCGCCGCAACCGAGCTCAGCTCGATCGACCGGTCGTGGCTGGAAGGGGTCACGTGGCTCCACGTGCCGGCGTACTCGCTGTGCGACGAGCCGATCGGTACCTCGACGATCGCCGCCGCCCAGCACGTGCGCGGGTCGTGGGGCCGGCTCAGCGTGGACGTGTCATCGGCATCGATCGTGCGCGCGTTCGGGCAGGACGCTTTTTGCGAGCTGGTGTCGTCGCTGGCGCCCGAGATCGTGTTCGCCAATCGCGACGAGGCTCCGCTCGTGGCGGGCGTTGCTACGCCCTTGCTCGTCGTCAAGCGGGGACACGAGCCGGTCGAGCTCGTCGTGGGTCGGGACCAGCGCGAGCTGGTACCCGTCGACGAGGTCCCGGGAGTGGCCGACACGACGGGCGCCGGCGACGCGTTCGCTGGCGGGTTCCTGGCGGCGACGATTGCCGGAGCGACTCGGCAAGCAGCCGTGGCGGCCGGCCACCAGTCGGCCACCGCCGTGCTGCGCGATCACGCTGCGGAATGACGGACGCACTCGACCGGTTCACTGCCACATGGAACTCGACGCCGCTCTCGACTTCGTCCGTTCACGCCACCAGGGCGTGCTGATCACGCTCAAGCGTGATGGTCGACCACAACTCTCGAACATCGCCTACAACCTGGGCGACGACGGGGTCGTGCGGATCTCGATCACCAACGGACGGGCCAAGACGGCCAACATCCGCCGTGACGACCGGGTGTCGTTACATGTGACGCGCGACGACTTCTATGCCTACGTCGTACTGGAGGGGGAGGCCGAGCTGGCTCCGGTCGTCACGTCTCCCGACGATCCCACTGCCGATGAGCTGGTCGCGTATTACCGGGGAATCGCCGGCGAGCATCCGAACTGGGACGAGTACCGGCAAGCGATGGTCGATGACCAGCGTCTCGTCGTGAGGCTCCGCCCGACCCGGGCCTACGGCATGCTTCCGTCCTGACGCGCCGACGGCCCCGGTGCGCCGTTGCACCGAGGCCGTCGTGGGTCCCGCCCATTGGGATTCCCGGGGGTGGAGGTCCCCGAGAGCTTTGATGTTCTTGGTCGCTACGACTCGATGAGCGTGCCGTCGACGGCGACGACGAACCACTTGCCGCCGGAGCCCTGGCCGTTCGTGTCGCCAGGAGCGGTGTCGCCCGAGAACGTGTACAGCGGCCAGTCGCCGGCCTTGAGCTGGCTGCCGAGCGGGTGCTCGACGACCGTGAAGGCGCTGGCATCCAGGTCGCCGACCTGCGGGTCACCTTCGACGAGTGCGGGCGGCCAGGCGTCGGCGCAGCCCTCGACGCACGTGGGCTCGCCGGAGCTGTCGTCCGTGAAGCCATAGAGCGTCATACCGCTGGCGTCGACGAGGATGGTGCCGAGGTCCGTGTCGGCCGTGGCGACGGTCGCCGCGCCGGCGGCAGGCGCCGCCTGGGTCGGCGTCGGGGCCGCCTGGTCGTAGCTGTACCCGCCGTCACCGGCGGAAGCCGCCGTCGTGGCCGGGGCCGCGGCCCCTGCTGCGGACGTTGCAGCGGCGGCCGCTTCGGTCGCCGTGCTGGAAGAGTCCCCGTCCTCGCCGCAGGCGGCGAGCGCGACGATCGCCGTCACGCCGAGGGCAAGGAGGATGCGCGCCGGCCGGCGGCCAGCGGTGGAGTCCGCGTGCGTGGTGTTCACGATGAGCAGTACGAGCGACGGGCCCGATCGGTTCACCCGATCTCGAAACTTCCAGGTTCGGCCTGCGTCACATGCGAGGATGCGCGGCGGTGTTGATGGACGACCGTGAGCTGGCGCGCGCGCTTCCCGAGTGGCGACGAGCAGGTGGTTCGCGCCGTGTACGAGCGCTACGGGCGCGCCGTGCACACGATCGCCGTTTCCGTTCTCCACGACCAGTCGGCTGCCGCCGATGTCGTCCAGGCGACGTTCCTCAATGCCTGGCGGGCTGCCTCCCGGTTCACGCCAGATCGGGACCTCGGACCGTGGCTGTACTCGATCGCCCGCCGCCAGGCCATCGACGCCTACCGAAAGACCCGCAGGATCGAGGTCACGGACACCGAATCGATGGACATCGTCGAGCTCCCGCCGTCCCTCGAGCGGACGTGGGAGGCGTGGGAGGTCCGAGTCGCCCTGGACAAGCTGCCGGCCGATGAGCGGGAGATCGTCCGGCTGGGCTGGTTCGATGGGCTGAGCCATCCGGAGGTCGCCGAACGTCTCGGCATCCCGGTGGGTACGGTCAAGTCGAGGATGCACCGCGCCCATCGTCGTTTGGCAACGCTGCTCGCCCACGTCGCACCCGAGAACCGATCCTCGGCGTCCGACGTAGTGGGTGGTGACGGTCAGAGCGGGACCGGAGACGAATCCGAATGAGCGACAAGCACGAAGACATCGACGAACCGGTGGATGACGCCGCATTCGACGCACTTGTGGCTCAGCTGCCGGATGCGCTGCGGGATCCCGCCGTGTGGGCGGAGCCTCCGCCCTGGTTGGCCGACTCCATCGTGGCGGCGATCGCCGACGAGCGTGCCGAGGCAGCGCCTGTGGTCGCCGCGCCGGCCGCCCCGGCTGCCCCGGCAAGGGGGCGTCGTCAGCGGCGGCCCCGCCAGACCTGGTGGCTCGCCGCAGCGGCTGCCGTCATCGCCATCGTCGCCGCCGTCGGGATCATCGTCACACGTGAGAGTGGCGGTGGTGGTGAGGAGTTCGCGATGGCCGGTACCGACCTGGCGAGCGGGGCCAGTGCGACGGGCCACTTCGACGACACGGACAGCGGTCTGGAGATCGTGCTCGACATCAGCGGACTGCCACCGGCGCCCGACGGGTTCTTCTACGAAGCGTGGATGCGGACGGCGAACGACGATGCTCCGGATCTCACCGCCGTCGGGACGTTCCACATGCGGGGCGGTGACTCGACGGTCACGCTGTGGTCGGCGGTCGACGTGGACACCCACCCGATCATCACGGTGACGTTGCAGGAAGAGGGTGCCGGTCCTGAGTCATCCGGCCAGGTCGTGCTGCGCGGGTCGCTCGTTGGCGAGTCCAGCGGGTAGCCCAGCGCCCATCAGGTCGACGAAGTTGTCGCGGTAGAAGGCGTGGCGCGCTGCGTCGGTGCTCCCGGCGGCGCCCAGGGAGGCCTCGAACCGTTCGATCGGCCGGCGGCCGCCTTCCACGTGCGGGTAGTCGGAGGAGAAGAGGCAGACCTCGGGGCCGGTCTGCTCGATGATCCAGCCGACGTCTTCCGTCGGGTACGGCGTGGCCCGGATCTGGCGCCGGACGTACTCGCTCGGGCGTAGCTGGAGGGCTTGGAGCCGCTCCTCGTGGCGGGCGAAGGCGTCGAAGGCGGACTCCATCTGCCGCATCCAGGATGGGATCCAGACCGCGCCCTGCTCGATGACGCCGATGCGCAGGTTGGGGAAGCGATCGAGCACGCCGTCGAAGATCATCGTGGCGAGCGTTTGGGCCGGCGGGCCGGGGATGCCCATGTAGTCGACCGAGCGGAAGTTCTCCTCGCCGCCGTGGAAGTCCGGCGGGATCGGCAGGCCGTTGCGGAAGTAGTTCGAGTCGATGAGGTCTCCGGTGCCGCCGACGTGGAACACGATCGGCAGCTGTGCGTCGCAGGCGGCTGCCCACACCGCGTCGAGCGCGACGTGGCTGGGGGAGTGGGTCGGTGGGCAGCCCGACGCGATCAGCAGCGCAGCGGCGCCTTCTTCGATTGCATCGGCGGCGAGGGCACCGGCCCGGTCGAGGTCGACGAGTGGGACGTAGCACGTTGGCAGGAGACGAGGATCGACCGAGCAGAACTCGATCATTCCTCGGTTGTGGGCGCGCGCGGCTCCGATGGCCAGCTCCACGTCGCCGCTGTGCTCCCAATCACGAAGCCGGCGGTTGTGAAACGTGTTGAAGACCAGCTGGCTGGCGAAGCCGAGCAGGTCCAGGGCCCGGCTGCGATCCTCCGCCACGAACGCGCCGGTTGCGGCGAAGTTCTTGCGGTTCATGATTTCCGCCGCCTCGTCGTGGCGGTAGTCCTCGCTGGCGTGGCGGGCGCGGAGGCGGGTGAAGGCGTCGCCGAGGTCGCGCAGCTGCTCGTTCGGGTCACCGGTCTGGCGCAGCTCGTTGCCGCTCGAGTACCGCAGCGGCTCGATGCGGTCCCGCATCGCCGGGTCGGCGTGGTCCCGCAACCACTCCGGCGGCTCCATGATGTGGGCGTCGGCATCGTGCACGACCAACCCCGTCGAGTTGTACGCCATCTCCCGAGTCTGGCAGCTGGAATCTGGGCGCCATCTCCGCCACCGACCCATCTGGGCGCCGTCTCTGCCAGCCCCTGTCAGGATCGGCGCCCAGATCGCGCCCCGCCAGATGTTGACCCGCCCGGTATCGTCGTGGACCGCCAAGGCGACGTGGCCGAGTGGTTCAGGCAAGGGCCTGCAAAGCCCTGTACAGGGGTTCGATTCCCCTCGTCGCCTCCAGCCGCTGGGTGGGGAAACGACCTGCTCAGCGGCTCTTTCGTTTGACAACTGCGAGTGCATGCCGGCAATGACATCGTCAGGTGAGACGGCGCACGGCGTACAACGGCCGACGTTTGTCGGGGAACCCCGCTACCCGATTCCGGGGCCGCTTCGTACGGTGATCTTCCCCACACCAATTCAGAGGAGAACACCGTGGCAATCGTCACCAGGCCAATGATCGAGAACCTCGAGCTCACGATCCAGCGGGACACCGCGAATGCAAACATCACGGTCGAATACGACGTCAACTGGAGCAACTTCGACCAACTGACCAACCTCGCGTACACGGAGCGTTGGGAACTGGTCGGGGTCGACCCGCTGGCCCAGTCCACGCTGTTCGTCGGGCCGTCGCTCGTCGGCGGAATCAGCGCCAACGGGAACGAGATCACGCATCGCACCCATGTGGACACCATCGCCTTCGCCGACCTCGACGAGGACCCGCCGGGGACTGACGAGATCGCCGTCGTGGTGACACTGACACCGTTGCTGCCGACGGCCAAGAGCCGGCAGAGCGCGCAGGTGCTCGTCTCCGCTCCTTAAGCCCTGCGCGGGCTCATCACCCTGATCGTCGTCGATCCGTCCGAGCGGGTGCTCGGACGGGTCGAGTGACCACTCGGTATCTCGGGCTGCCCTGACACGGAGGTCAGATACGGTCGACCCGTGACGGTGAGCACGGTCGTCGAGCGACCGCTCGTTGGCCGTGCCCGCGAACTGCGTCGCATCGAGACGCTCGTGCGCGGTGTCGAGAACGGGCCGTGCTTCCTCGTGGTCCGCGGCGAGCCTGGGATCGGCAAGACGGCGCTGTGGCGCAACGGCATCGAGCGGCATCGGGCCGCCGGCCACCGGGTCCTCGTGGCGAGGCCGGCAGAGGAGGAGCTGCCGGGCGGGATGACCGGGCTCCTCGACCTGTTCGAGCACATCGAAACCGTGCCGGGCACACTCGACGCCGACCGTGACCCGTTCGGACGCGGCCGTGGCGTGCTGGGCACGCTGCGTGACCTGACACGAGAGTCGCCCGTGGTCCTGGCGATCGACGACGTGCAGTGGCTCGACCCCGTCTCGGCCCGATCGCTGCGGTATGCCATGCGACGGCTCGACACGGAGCCGGTCGCCGTACTCGCCACCGAGCGCACGCAAAGCGTGGATCACGGAGCCGGCGGTCGGTTCGAAGGCACACGAATGTTGCCACCGGAGCGCCTGGACGAGATCGTCGTCGGGCCGTTGTCCCTCGACGCGATCCGCCAGGTCGTACGGACCGTCGTGGAAACGATCTCCCGCCCGGCGCTCAGCCGGATCCACGAGCTCTCCGGGGGCAACCCGATGCTCGCCATCGAGCTCGCGCGTTCGGCCGAGCTGCTCGGCGATCCGCTCGGCGCAGCGATCCCCGCGACGCTGTCGAGCGCAGTGTCGCGGCGTGTCGCAGACGCGCCGCAGGACGTGCGCTCGGTGTTGGCTGTCGCGGCGGCACTCGGACCGAGCAGCGCGGCGACGCTTGCCCGGGCGTGGGGCGGCGACAGCGTGGTGCCGATCCAGGCGGCGATCGCCCGCGGTCTCCTGGTGGTGGGCGGCGACCTGGTGCTGCGGTTCTCCCATCCGTTGCTGGCCTCGGCCGCGCTGGCGGAGCTCGACCCCCTCGATCGGCAGGCGTTGCACGCTCGTCTCGTCGAGGTGGTCGACGATCCGGATCAGCGGGCACGTCACCTCGCGCTGTCCTGTGCGGAGCCAGATGCTGCGGTGGCCGAGGAGTTGGGTCAGGCGGCGATGCGGGCGTCGCGGCGGGGTGCCTCGGCGCTGGCCGCCGAACTGGCGGATCACTGCCTGCGGGTGACCCCGCCCGCCGATCTGGCGCTGCGCGCCCGCCGGTGGCTGGTGGCGATCCTCCACCGGGCGACTGCCGGTGAGAAGACGCGAGCGCTCGCCGACCTCGACGAGTTGATCGGCCTGCTGCCATCGGGCCCGATGCGCGCCGAGGCGATCGGATTGCGGGTGGCGATCGACTTCGGTTCCGGCGACCGATATCTCGAACAGGCACTCGCCGAGGCCGACGATGACGAACTGCTGCGGGGCCGGATCCTCGAGCTGTGCGGTTGGGTCGCCGTCATCCTCCGGGGTGAGCCGCGAGAGGGACTGGAACTCGCCGAGCTGGCCCTGGCGATCGCCCACCGCCGCGACGACCCCGGATTGGAGATGATCGCCGCCAGCTCCGTCGCCATTGCCGGTCTGCTCGTCGGAACGCCACGGCCCGACTTGATGGAACGAGCGCTCGAGCTCGCCGACTCGCACACCGGTCCACGTCTCGGAAGGTGGCCACCGGCAATCGAGGGTCGTCTGTGTCTGTGGGGCGGCCGGTTAGAACAGGCGCGGCGACACTTCGAGGACCTTCACGCGGTGTTCCTTCAGTCGGGGATGGAGTTCCAGCGACCGTTCCGCCTGCTCGACCTCGCCGATCTCGAGGTCGCCTGCGGGCATCTCGCCCTCGCCTCCGAGCTGGCTGACGACGGCATCGAGGCGGCGGACGACGCCGGCAACGCGCAGGCCGCGGCGTGGCTCAGCTACCCGGCGGCAATCGCTTGGACCCATCTCGGTGAGGCCGACCGAGCAGGAGCCGCAGTGGCGCGTTTGCGATCGTTGGGAACCGACCGCGGCGGCGCCACCAGGCTGCTGATGGCTCGCCATGTCGTCGGCCTGCTGGCCCTCGTCGGCGATCAACCTGGTGCCGCGCTGGCCGAGCTCCTGCCGGCCGTGGAGGAGTTGCGGCGCAAGGGTGTCCGCCTTCCGTCACCCATTCCGGTGCTGCCGGACGCCATTGAGGCTGCCGCGGCCTGTGGGGATGCCTCGATGTGCGCCCAGCTCTCGGCTGAACTCGACAGCCAGGCAGCCGCAGTCCAACAACCGTGGGTCGACGCCGCTGCCCTGCGTGGTCAGGGGTTGGTGGCGCTGACGGAAGGGCGGCACGCAGCCGGTGAACTGCTTGGCGCTGCGGCCGCCGCCTTCTCGGAATTCGGCTGTCGCATGGAGGGTGCCCGCAGCCTGCTGCTTCAGGGCCGCGGGCTGCGTCGACTCGGCCGCCGCAACGCCTCGGCCGAGGTGTTGGAGCAGGCCCGCGAGCGCTTCGCTGCGATGGGAGCGGCACCGTGGGAATCGCGTGCAGCGGCCGAGCTCGATCGAGTCGCACCCGGCCGTGAACAAGCCGTGCTGACGCCAACCGAGTCTCGCATCGCCGAGCTCATCGCAGCAGGTGATCGCAACCGAGAGATCGCCGGGAAGCTGTTCGTCAGCGTGGCGACGGTCGAGGCGCACCTGACCCGGATCTACCGAAAGCTGCACGTCCGCTCGCGCACCGAGCTCGCCCGCCTCATCCAGTAGTGCGTGGCTGGCGCCGAGCACGCACGAGACTTGTCGGGAAACCCCGCTCCCGCCGCCGGCCGCTCGGTGCCTTCACTGAGAGCGATGGATGACCTACGTCACCACTTCATCGGGGTCGACGAGCCCGTGCCGACAGTCGACGGGGAGATGGTGCGCTATGTCAACCTCGACAACGCGGCCACGACTCCCGCCATGCGCGCTGCCATGGATGCGGTGGACTCCGTGCTTCCGTACTACGCCAGCGTGCACCGCGGTAGCGGTTACAAGGCTCGCGTCTGCACGGAAGCGTACGAACGAGCGCGATCGTCAATCGGCGCGTTCCTCGGCGCGGACCCCGAGCGCGACACGGTGATCTTCACCAAGAACACGACCGAGGCGATCAACAAGCTGGCCAGGTCGACGGCTGTCGATGACAACTCCGTGGTGCTGACCACGCTCCTCGAACACCATTCCAACGACTTGCCGTGGCGAGCCCGGGTCCGCACGGTCCACGTCGGCGTGCTGGCGGACGGGACACTCGATCTCGACGATCTCGACCGACTCCTCGCCCGCCACGCAGGCCGCATCGCGGTGCTCGTCGTGTCCGGAGCATCAAATGTCACCGGCGTGGTCCCGCCGATCCATGACCTGGCGGCCCACGTCCATGCCGTGGGCGGACGGATCCTCGTCGACGCGGCGCAACTCGCCGCTCATCGCCCGATCGACATGCGGCCTCATGACGACCCAGGACATCTCGACTTCGTCGCCCTGTCCGCCCACAAGCTGTACGCGCCATTCGGCAGCGGTGCTCTCGTCGGTCGACGCGACGGCTTCGCTGCCACGCCCGAACACCGCGGTGGCGGGACCGTCAACGTGGTGACGCTCGACGAGGTCGGTTGGGCTGATCTCCCCGACCGTGAGGAGGGAGGCACTCCGAACCTGCTCGGCGCCGTCACGTTCGAAGCAGCTGCCCGCATGCTGGAGGAGATCGGATGGTCGCGCATCGTCGCCCACGAGAGCAGGTTGCTCGCTCACGCTCTGGCTGAGCTGGCGGAGGTGCCGGGTGTGCACGTCCACGGCCCCACCGGCGTCGATGCCATCACGTCCAAGGTTGGCGTGATCCCCTTCACGGTGGAAGGCCTCGACCACGGCCTCGTCGCAGCGGTGCTCGGGTACGAGCACGGCATCGGCGTCCGCAGCGGCTGCTTCTGCGCCCAGCCGTACGTCGCGCGCCTGCTTGGCGTCGACGGGGCCGCAGCGACCAGCTGGGTCGACCGGGCTCGTGGCGGGAACAAGCGGGGCGCGCCGGGCATGGTGCGCATCAGTCTGGGACTGTCCAACCGCCTCGCCGACATCGACCGGGTGATCGGCGCCCTCCGCAGCATCGTCGCTGGAGACATCTCCGCCGACTACTGCAGCGACGAACACAACGAGCACCACCCGACCCGCCGACCACGATGGTCGGCGCAGCCAGCTTCATTCTCGAGCGCGCCCCGGCCTCGCCTCGGATGCGTCACGGGGTCCCGCGCGCGCCGCAGACGATCCGTCATAACGTGCGACGCGTGTCCGATCCCAGCGATGTCACGACCAGCCTCATGGCGCCGCTCGATCCGCACGTGGTCGTGCTGTTCGGTGCTTCCGGTGACCTGGCCCAGCGCAAGCTCTTGCCGGGTCTGCTGCACCTACACCGTGCCGGCTTGCTGCCGGCCTGCCGGATCGTCGGCACGTCGCTCGACGACCTCGACGACGAGGCCTTCCGGAACCTCGCCGAGAAAGCCTGCGTCGAGCACGCCAGCCGCACCGTGACTCGCGAGCAGTGGGATGCATTCGCGGCGATCCTGCGGTTCGTGCCATCGACGGACGGCGCGATTGGGCTGCGGACGACCGTTGAGCGGGCGGAGCAGGAACTCGGTACGCGCGTCCGCCGCCTCCACTACCTCAGCGTGCCGCCCGGATCGGCGCTCTCGGTCGTCCAGTTGCTCGCCGAGGCCGACCTGGTCGACCGATCGCGCATCATCATGGAGAAGCCGTTCGGAACCGATCTGTCGAGCGCTCAGTCGTTGAACGCGCGCCTCCACGAGACATTCGAGGACCGTCAGATCTTCCGCATCGATCACTTCCTTGGCAAGGAGGCAGCCCAGAACATCCTGGCGTTCCGGTTCGCCAACGGACTGTTCGAGCCGATCTGGAACCGCGATCACATCGCCCACGTGCAGATCGACGTGCCAGAGACGCTGGCGCTCGAGAACCGCATCGGGTTTTACGAACAGACCGGCGCGTTTCGCGACATGGTCGTCACCCATCTCATGCAGGTGCTGGCGTTCATGGCGATGGAGCCGCCGACGGCGCTGGCTCCAATGCCGATCACCGAGGAGAAGAACAAGGTCTTCCGCTCGATGATGCCGATCGGCCCGGGCGACGTCGTGCGCGGCCAGTACGCCGGCTACCGCGACGAACCGGGCGTGAACCCGTTCTCCGACACCGAGACGTTCATCGCCCTGCGCTGCCGCATCGACAACTGGCGATGGGCGGGCGTGCCGTTCTTCCTCCGCACCGGGAAGCGGATGGCAGAGGCGGCACGCATCATCTCCATCGCGTTCCGCGAGCCGCCCAAGAGCATGTTCCCGCCCAATTCGGGCGTCGGCGCGCAGGGTCCGGACCATCTCACCTTCGACCTCGCCGACGCCTCGAAGCTGTCACTGTCGTTCTACGGCAAGCGGCCGGGGCCGGGGATGAAGCTGAACAAGCTCAGCCTGCAGTTCGCGCTCCACGAGACCGGCATGGTCGGTGACGTGCTCGAGGCCTACGAGCGACTCATCATCGACGCCATGAACGGCGACCACACACTGTTCACGACCGCCGACGGCATCGAGCGGCTCTGGGAGCTGTCGACCCCGCTGCTCGAGGCGCCGCCGCCGGTGCGGTCGTACCCGGTCGGGTCGTGGGGACCCAACGCGATCCACCAGCTGATCGCGCCACACGCATGGCGGCTGCCCTTCGAACGGGCGTGGCGTGACGCCTCCTCCTGACACTGCTCGCCTGATCTGCTGAGCGCGCAATGACCTGGCCCGAGGAGTTCTCGTACGGCTACGACGAGTGGACGGCGGGCGTCACTGCGGACGTCGGGTTCTATGTCGAACTGGCAGGCGAGGCGGACGGTCCGATCGTGGAGCTTGCCGTGGGCAGTGGGCGCGTTGCGGTGCCAGTCGCCGTTGCGACGGGTCGGCCGGTGATCGGCGTCGACACATCCCCGGCAATGCTCGACGCGGCGCGGCGCCGTGCGGACGAGGCGGGCGCCGAACTCATCCTGCGCCTCGGTGACATGGCCGAACTCGAGCTGGACGAGCCAGCATCGCTGATCATCTGCCCATTTCGGGCGCTGCTGCATGTCCCGACGTGGGCCGCCCGTCGTCGCCTGTTCGAGCGGGTGGCTGCGAGCTTGTGCCCTGGCGGTCGCTTCGCGTGGAACGCCTTCGCGTTCGACCACCACTTCGCAGCCCGTGTCGATGGCCTGCGTGTCGTGGACGGCCCGTTTGCCCACACCGATCATTTCTCCGTCGGCGACAATCGGGTCGACATCGTCTTGGACTCGGGAGCGACGAGTTCGCTGTGGTGGGCGACGAGGAACGAATGGCTTGGCCTCATCGACGTTGCTGGCCTCGAAGTTGAGGCGTTGTACGGCAACTTCGATCGAACCCCGTTCAACGAGCACAGCAGCGAGTACATCTTCATCACGCGTCGCCCGGCGACATGACCTGTCCAACAGTCAGGGTTCAGTCGATGAGTTCGTCGCCGCGCTGAAGCAACCAATCCGGGGGATTCGGAGTCGAAATGTGCCTGTCCTCTTGACCTTCCCACGCAGAAAGATCACGGTCGATGGCGAGCGGCTCAGCGTCGTGGAGCGCCTGAGCGAACCGGAGGAGGGAGACATGAAGCACGGTTTGGCGGCAGGAGCGGTGATTGTGGCGGCCGGCGGCGTGTGCGGAGGACTCGCGCACGCGGCCCAGCCTGACAACCGCGGATGTCCATCTGCGTATCAGGTGATGACGGTGGAAGAGGTGCTGGAGATTGCGACGCCCGGATTCGAGGACGCGATCAAGGCCCAAGATGCGAACGGCGACGATCTGCTCTGCGTGAAGCTGCTTCCTGAGCCGATTCCGCTCTTCGAGCCGACGTTCCTGTACTACGACAACAATCGGCATCCATAGAGAATCCACACGACATTGCCAACGACGCGATGAGGCAGGCTCGCGAACTGAGACCTGCCTTTGCGCTGACCGGCGCTGACCGCGGCCGAGTGGTCGTTACTGTCCGGGTCCCGGGCGGGTGCAATTCGCGCTGACGAATGCCTCCAGCGATGCGGCGATCGCGCCGGGGCTGCTCGTCGCGATGTCGCTGACGACCTGTCCGAATCCGCCCGCGTGCGCGCCCGCGCTGTCGGCGACGCCGACACAGTTGCGGCCGTTCGGCGGCGGCTCCGCACTGGCGATCGCAGGAACAGTGGCAGTGGCGGCCGCAATCATGAGGCCAGCGATGATCTTGCGCATTCCTACCTCCGATTCGCCGTCCAGATTAGGGCCTCCTTCGGCGGCTTCCGGCCCGGTGCGCCACGCAGCGTCGCAGAGACACGAAACCAGCTCGCTAACGTGCGGGGTCACAGCGCTGAGAGGGTCGTGCTCCGTCCGGGTCACCGCCCGCGGCGTGACGCGCCGTTGCCACCGTCGTTGTCGCAGGTGACCCACGTTTCGGGTGACGGGTATGGGTCAACGCCCTCCACGGCCCAGCCGAAGACCACGGCGAGCGCCTTCAGGTCGCAGGTCGACAAGACCGGCGTCGTGTCGGGCTCGGGGACGCTCCAGCCGTAGCCCATCAAGTCATTCGTCTCGTTGAGCGGTTCGGCGTGACCGAGGCCGAGGGCGTGGCCAAGCTCGTGGAGCGCGACCCGGTAGACCCGTTCAGGGTCATAGTTCGGCACACCCACGTCGATCAGGTCAGGAACGTCTGAGCGGACGGTCACGTTGTTGCACCGGTGGTCGCCGCATTGGGCCCGGCCACCCCACACGATGCCGCCGGCGTGCGGCACGTAGTGCACGACGATGTCGGCTCGCTGTGGGTTCCCGGCGGCATCGGTGATGTCAGTCAGCGAGATGATCGGGAATTCCTCGGCCAGGACGTCGGCCCACGTCGCAACCGCGTCGCGGATGGCGTCGACGAACACCGGGTCGACATTCGGAGAAGTAAGCACGGCAACGGTGAGGTCCGTGTGGTCCCACCAGTAGCCGGGATAGAAGGCATGCAGCAGGACGATCTGCTCGGCATCCGACTCGCCAAAGGCGACGAGGTCGTCGGCGCTCGCCGGCATCGCCGTAAGCGACACGGCCGCTGCTGTGACGACCGCGCCCCTGAACAGTGCTCGCGGGCTACGCATGAAGAATTCCTCCTGTCTCGCCGCCCGCTGCCAGTGGGTACCAGGACAGTAGCTGGGGCTCGGTGAACCGATTCCCTACGCCGCTAAGCGCCGAGAAAAGCCAGCACGTGATCGACGAACGCTCGCGGTCGCTGGACGTGAATGGCGTGCCCGCCGCCCGGGATGTCGACTGCGTCCGGCGAGAACCTCAGTAGATCGTCACGAGAGACCATCGGATCCGTTACGCCCCGGCTGAGTAGCGCCGGGACGGACGTGGCCTCGAGGGCGCCAGCAACGTCCGGAACACCCACGGCGGCGCTGCGCGGGTCGTGGCTGAGGCGGAAGCGGCCCTCGATCTCGACGACACCCCTGGCCAGGTCCCTGACGTCGCCCGTCACGTCCTCGGTCAGCCCGGCCACCTTGCGATACCGCGCCTCGGCATCAGCCTGGGAGTCGAACGAACTCGGCGATCGCGAGGCGAACGTTGCCGTTCTCTCGAGCTCGTCGGGTGTCCAGCTCACCTTCACGCCCGTGGCGACGACCGCGCTCACGTCGAGCCCGTGTCGATCCGCCGCCAGCAGGAGCGCGACGTAGCCGCCGAAGGAGTGTCCAACGAGCGTCACCGGACCATCCCCTGGCAGGGCACCGGCGACGGCCGCTGCGACCGCAGGCGGCGAGTAGTCCTCGAGCTGATCCGACGCTCCGTGGCCCGGCAGGTCGCACACCACCACCCGCCCGCTGCAGCGCTCAGGCAAGACCTCGACGACGCGACGCCACACGGCACCGGTCGCGCCCATGCCGTGAAGCAACACCATCGTGGTGGGCCCGTCGCCATACTCTTCGATGTAGACGGCTCGAGTCGGTGGGCTCACGCGTCACGAGAATCTGCGTCGTCGTCTGGCGGTCCAGCTTGCACGTCCGGAGGCCGTCCGGGCTTGCCCGTCGGGGGACCGGAATCAACGTGCGGTGGGGACCCGGGAGTGTCCGACGGGGGACCCGGATCAACGGGTCCCTGCTGCACGTCCGACGGTGGTCCACCCTGTGGTGATCCACCCTGACTGTCCTGTGGTGGTCCGCCCTGGTTGCCCTGTGATGATCCACCCTGGTCGTCGTCGTCGGAGAGTCCAGCCTGGCTGTCCGGTGCCAGTCCGTCCTCGTCTTCCACCGGCGGTGTGGCTTCGTGGCTCGATGGGGCCACCGGCGTGCTGGGCGGCGATGGGTTGGACGGTGCGGGGACCGGTTCGGATGGGGACATCACGGGATCGACCGTCGGCGAACCTGCCGCAACCGGCGGATCGGCCAGCGGAACCAACGCGCTCCCGGAGCCTGCCGCAACCGGCGGATCGGCCAGCGGAACCAACGCGCTCCCGGAGCCGCCGCCCAGGTCGAGAATGTCCGATGGTGCCGTCGTGGCACCTGGGCGCGTGTCGCCCATGGCGGGCTCCCCGTGGGCCACGTTGCTCGCAATTGATTGGCGAACGGCCGACTCGTTGCGGATCAGCGCGTCGGCAGGGATCGAGATCTGCGCGCTGGCGGACCGTCGAGGAGTCGGCAGCTCTCGCGCTGAGTTGCTGCCGTCGGGCACCGAGATCCCGACCTTGGACAGCACTTCGGCGGCGACCCGCTGGACTGGTTCGGGAAGGCTGCCGGTTGCCGCTGCCGCACCCGTAGCGGTCACCACGCTGAGTGCCCCGGCGGCGATGATGACCGGAACGCGGCGGCGGCGACGGCGCGCCGGGTCCGACGTCGCCGATGTCCCACGCCGTGTGATTTGCGATCGGAAGAGAGCGACCGCTTCGAGCTCACCGGCGAGCTCAGCCTCGGTGGCCGGCTTCCGGACAGCCGTCAGAACCTGGACAACTGGCTCGTAGGCGGCTGGAACCGAGGCATCCTCGACGACGTCCATGAGCTCATCGACAAGCACGTCCGTGAATGCGAACGGATCGTCATCAGGAAAGAGAGGGCCGCGAGGCATGTCGCCTTCTTCAGCGAAACGACCGCTCATACCGTTACGCCTCGCGTCAGCTGATCGGCGCCGAGTTGGTGTGCAAGCGTCCGCAGTGCTCGGTGGCTGAGCACTCGCACTGCGCCGTCGGACTTGTCGACGATCGCCGCTGTCTCGCTCACGGTCAGCCCCGCGATGACTCGCAAGGCCACCACTTCACGTTGGTCCGGGGTGAGTTGCTGCAGAAGAGTCAGTGCCGCCTCGAGGGCGATGTCGGCGTCCACGAGCGATGAGCTGGTGGCGCTGGGGTCCGCCACGTCGAACTCGTCGAGCGGAGCGCACAGCGGCTCACGCTTTCGGCGGCGGGCCCAGTCGATCGCCCGTCGGCGGGCAACGGTGAAGACCCAGGCGCGAAAGTCGCGCTCGTCGCCCTCGAAGGCGCCAAGACTGCGGGTCACCGTCAGCCACACCTCCGATGCGACGTCTTCGACGCCGCCGGGCGCGACGACCGTGAGCCAGCGCAACAACGGCGGGTGCAACCAACGCCACACTGCGGCGAACGCCAATTCGTCGCCGCCCTGCGCCGCTCGAAGCGTGCCGTCGAACGCCGCGTTTCCTGCCCAGTCGCCCATTCCGCTACGTATCATCGCCCGTCGCACGGGGTCGCGGGACGCGGCTGCGGTAACACCGGGACCAATCGCGTCGCTCTCTGCAGTGGGTGGCCACACACACCGTCGTGATTGGGTGCGCGCGACACCGCGCGGGCGACTGCGCTGACGCGGGCCGTCACGGCGCGAGGCGTGGAGGACGTCGCTGACCTGTGGCCACTGGACCGGGCGATCACCGCCGGGCGCTCGCTCGACACCTCACTGATCGTTCTCGATGGTTACCCACCCGCCGACACGCTGCGGGCCATCGCGGATCTGACCGATGCTCGCCCCGAGCTCGGCGTGCTCATCGTCGGCCCGCTCGACCCCAACGTGGACGTCATGGTCGCGCTGGCATCGGGGGCGTTCGGTTACCTGCCGACTTCCAGCTCACCGGCCGCGGTCGGGGATGCGGTCACAGCGATGCTGGCGGGAGAAGCGGTGCTGCCGCACGCCGTGTCGTCCCCGCTGGTCCAGCACCTTCGATCGGGTGGACGAGGAATCCTCGTGAGCAGGTTCAACGGCCACGAAGTGGCGTTGACGAACCGCGAGTGGGAGGTCCTCGTCCTGCTGCGACAGGCGCGCAGCACCGCAGAGATCGCTCGGCACCTCGTTGTGTCGCCTGGCACGGTCCGGACACACGTGTCCGCGCTCGTGCACAAGTTCGGCGTTCGCGACCGAGACGGCCTGGCTCAGCCATCCGGCAGCACCGTCGGCTAGCCGCAGCTGACGTTGTCGAACTGCACGATGACGTCAGACCCCACGATGGTGATGTGGCTCGTGACGTGGAACCGCAGCATCTCGCCGTCCTCGGTGCGGCCCCTCACGCTGAAGTTCGACGTCGAGTTGAACACGTTGGAGTTGCCGGTGTCGTTGAAGCCGTTCGTGAAACTGCCCGTCGTGTTGCCCAGCGCCGGATCGTCGGGGTCGAAGGTGAACTTCCCGGTCTGGTTCCCGGAGACGTGGAAGCGACCGTCCTCGAACTGCGTCACATGGAAGACGCTGTTGGAGGTGATGGTCACCATCCCGGGTCCGCCAGCGCACGGTCCCTCGAACGGAATGGTCTCCGTCACGTTGTGCTGCGTGTCGGTGAACGTGTCGGGTGGGCCACCGGCAAGCGCCGGAGTCGAGACCCCAATCGCCCCCACGGCGACCAGACCGAACAGCGTGAGCTTCCGCATGATGTTTACTCCCTCCAGCCGACCTGCTGAAGGCATGCCGGCGTAAATGTCCTCGGTGAAACGTACGCCTCGGGCGCCGATGGAGCAATTCGTAGCGCGTCGAGAAAGTTCAACGGGCTTGCCCCTTTCGGCCTGAATTGTGTCGGCATACGGTGGCTGTGAGGGCAGACATTCCGCGGAGGAAGCCGAACATTCGTCGGCGTAGTTCATCGCGCTCGCACTTCGGCGGGCCGAGGACCACATGCCGGCATGACCGTGCGGCACGACGCGCCGTCTGAGGGCAGACGGCGACGGTGGCGGGGACAGGGTCCCTGCGGAGGGAGGTTCACCAGTAACAGGTGGGCTTCGGCACCGCCTGTTGCCCAGCCGGCTTGCCGGCATCTGCACTCCACCGCACGCGCCTGGGGTGGCGACGGTGGACGTTCCGGTCGGCATCACGGGTGCCGACGTAACACGAGAGGGAAGTGAATGAACCAAAGACAACGCCGGAGGAGACTGCTCCTCGCAGGTCTGTTTGTCACCGCCGCAGCCGTGGCGGTGAGCACGTCAGTATCGGCAAATCTGCCGGGCAGCACGTTTGAGGGCAACGACGGCAACTACGTCGTCAACACCGCAGGCAACACGGACTGGGTGAACGCACCGAGCCGGGTGATCGGGAACGATCTGGCGACCGGCCAGGGTGACTCCAGCTTCGGCCAGGGCACGGCGGAGAACGACGTCAACGTCACGGTGGGCTTCGGGTCGATCCCCAACGGCAAGGCCGACCTGAGCCAGTTCCTGGTCGCCAACGAGCAGGGGGCTAACGGACACACGTACCTGTACCTGGGGTGGACCCGCAACAACCAGGGCGGCACGACCAACTTCGATTTCGAGATCAACAAGTTGGCGCAGCCGGACCTGACCACGGCAGGGCCGAAGATGCTCATCCGTTCGGTGGGCGACCTGTTGGTCAACTACCTGTTCCAGGGCCAGATCGGCAACGACACGCCGCAGATCCAGATCCGCACCTGGACGGGCACGGCGTGGAGCGCCCCGACGGCGGGCGTGGTTGCCGAGGCGGCGATCTCGACGGTCAGCCAGGCCAACCCGTTCGGCACCCCGGACCCGGTCCCGATCGGGCAGTTCGGTGAGACGGCGATCGATCTGACGGCGTCGGGGATCGTCCCCGAGGGCGACTGCAAGGGCTTCTCGTCGGCGTACGCGAAGACCCGCGCCTCGACCGCTTTCAACAGCGAGGTCAAGGACTTCATCCCGCCGCAGCACATCGACTTCAACACCTGCGCCTTCATCACGGTGGTGAAGCAGACCGTGCCGTCGCCGGACCCGACCGACACGACGTTCACCTATGTGTCGGACTTCATGGTTCCGCCGACCTTCGGGTTGAAGGACGGCGAGTCGGTGACCAGCGAGCGAACTGAACCCCGGCACCTACTCGGTGTCCGAGGACGATCCAGGTCCGAACTTCGCGTTGACCAGCGCGACGTGCTCGGACGGCTCCGATCCGGCAGCGATCAGCCTGCAGGCCACCGAGCACGTCACCTGCACGTTCGTCAACACGTTGCAGACCGGCGCGATCGAGGTCATCAAGACCCGCAAGCACGCCGCTGACGGTCCTGGGCCGCACCCGCATGCCGGTGTGAGCTTCACGATCGCCGGAGAGTCGGTGGTCACCGACGGCGATGGCCGGGCCTGCGTGGACGGCCTGCTGTTCGGCAGCTACGACGCCGTCGAGACGGTGCCTGCTGGCTACAGCCCTGATCAGGCGACGACGCAGTCGGCCACGGTGGACAACTTCGCCACCTGCGACGGCGATCCGTACGCAGGCGAGACGCTGAACTTCGCCAACACGCCGCTGACCAACCTCAGCGTGTCGGTGGACAGCCAGGTTCCTGGTGGCACGTCTTCCACCATCGACTGCGGCGTCGTCTCGGCCGGTCCTGGTGACGACATCACCGCGTCGGCCAACGACCTGCAGCCCGGGACGTACGTCTGCACGGTCGTCATCGACCCATAATCCACTGATACCTCTCGGTATCTCCATCAGGAGGGCCGGTCCTTCGGGGCCGGCCCTCTTCTTGCTCTTCGGCGGCTCACAGTCAGCGACTTGGTTGCACGTGCAACCAGGACGCTGAGCAAGCGCGAGAACGTGGAAGCGACCGTCCTCGAACTGCGTGACATGGAAGATGCTGTTGGAGGAAATCGTCACCATCCCTACGCCGCCCCCACACAGTCCCTCGAAGGGAATCGTCTCCGTCACGTTCTGCTGCGTGTCGGAGAACGCGTCCGGCGGACCAACGGCAAGCGCCGGAGTCGATGCCCCAAATGCCGCCACCACGAACAGACCGAACAACGAGAGCGTTCGACGCATGCCGGCGCTAATGCCCTCCGGCAAACACACGCCTCGACCGACCATGGAGTAATATGCAGGGAGCGCGTCGAGAAAGATCAACGGGTTCACCCTTTCCGGGCGGAACTGCGGCGGCCTACGGTGCGCTTGAGGGCTGACGCTCCATGGAGGGAGCCGAGCATTCGTCGGCGGAGGTTTTCGCGTCCCGAGTCGGGGGCTGAGCGACTGCGGCCGACACGACACCGGGGAAAGGGCCGCCTGAGGGAAGGCGGCAAGGGCGGCGGGGACAGTGTCCCCGGGAGGGAGGTAGTCACCACTGACCGGTGGGCCCGTCAGGAGTCCAGACGCTGAGAGGCGGGACTACGGGAAAATCATCGGTGGGTGGTGAGAGGGAGAGCGGATGTACGCCGCTGGGTCGTCTTGTCGACAAGCGAACCTGGGAAAGACACCGATTCGGCTTTTGCCTCGGTCGTTGTCGAGCCGTAAGGCGATGTCCCAGGCGTGGGCGACGACGTTCTGAGCGAGACGGACAACGACACGACAGGCATCGGGCCAAGCGCAAGACGCGTGCGGCGGAACAGATTTGGGGTATTTATGCGACCACGTAAGCGTGCGACTGTCCTCGGGGTAGTCGCACTTCTCGTTGGTGGGACGGTGATCACGCAGAACGCATCAGCCACGCTCTCGGGTGCCGTCTTCGAAGGTGACGATGGCAACATCGTCGTCGGTCCCGGACCGGGCGGTGTTGACTGGGCCAACCTTGTCGCCAGCGGCGGCACGTTGAGCATCGGCACCGACCAGCCGACCGGACCGAACGACAACTCGTTCACGCAGGGGTCGAAGGAAGACGACGTCGATGTTCAAATCGGCCTCGGCTCGATCCCGAACAACAAGGCTGACATCGGCAAGTTCGGCGTCGGGACGCAGACGATCCAGACCGGCGCTCGCGCCGGCAACGTCCAGATGTATCTCGCCTGGATCCGCAACAACGACGGCGGCACGACGAACTTCGACTTCGAGATCAACCAGGCGGCGCAGCCGGACATGACGGTCGCGCCCGGTTCACCGAACCGGAGCGTGCATCTCAACCGCACTGGTGACGGTCCCGGCCCGCTGGTCGATGACGTGCTCATCAACTACGACCTGCAGGGCGGCGCCAGCACTCCGACGCTGACCATCGGGAGGTGGCAGGGCACGGCGTGGGGCCAGATCCAGACGCTGACTGCCGCCAACTCCGAGGGCAAGATCAACTGTGTCAGCACTGGTGCTGCCGGTACCTGTCCGAACGGTGCGGGTGCGATCACTCAGCCGAACTCGGGTCCGTTCAATCAGGCGATCGCTGCCACTCGCTTCGGTGAGGCTGCCATCGACCTGACGGCCATCGGCATCATCCCCAACCAGAACGACCCCAACGCATCGTGCATCTCGTTCGGCTCGGCGTACGTCAAGAGCCGCGCGTCGTCGGCGTTCAACTCGACGATGAAGGACTACTCGGCTCCGATCGCGATCGGCCTCGACACCTGCGGCTCGATCACGATCGACAAGGTGACGAACCCGCCTGGCGATGCGCAGTCGTTCGACTACACCCGCAGCGGCCCCGGCACGCTGTTCGATGCTCCGTTCAGCCTCACTGACGCGGCGGCACCAAACGTGGTGGACGAACTCAGCCCCGGCAACTACTCGGTGACCGAGACTGTGCCATCGGGTTGGGACAACACGAGCCTCGTCTGCAACGACGCCAACGGCACCGTCGTCGGTTCGACGGCGAACATCGTCCTCAACGCCAACGAAGACGTGCTCTGCACCTACACCAACACCAAGCGCGGCACGATCGAGATCGAGAAGCAGACCGATCCCGCTGACTCGACGCAGGCGTTCAACTTCAATCCGAGTTGGAAGGCTGACTTCCAGTTGACCGACAACGGGGTGGACACCTCCAGCAATCTGGTGCCCGGTGGCCTACAGCGTCACCGAAGACCTGCCCACCGGCTGGACACTGACCGGTGCGACCTGCTCGGACGGCTCGCTGCCAGGTGCGATCGGCCTCGATGCCGGCGAGACGGTCCGCTGCACGTTCAACAACCAGGCGCGCGGCAACATCATCGTGGAGAAGCAGACCGATCCCGCTGGCTCGCCCCAGCAGTTCGAGTTCGACACGAGCTACGGGCCCAACTTCTTCTTGGTCGACAATGGCGAGAACGACTCGGGTCCGCTGGTGCCTGGCACCTACGCCGTGGACGAGTTGACGCCTGCCGGTTGGGAGGAGACGGACGCAGTGTGCTCGGACGGTTCCGACCCGCTGACCATCGGCCTCGATCCCGGCGAGACGGTGCGCTGCATCTTCTCCAATGAGCAGGACGCGCAGATCATGCTCGTCAAGCAGACGCTCAACGGTGAAGCCGGTGAGTTCGAAGTCGTGACGAGCTACGCGGGCACGGTCGTGCTCGACGTTCCCGACGACCCGGACCACAACAGCGGCCCACTCGATCCCGGCGCCTACAGCGCCGTCGAGACGGTTCCCACTGGCTGGCTGCTGGTGGACTCGTTCTGCTCCGATGGCTCCGCTCCTGGAGCGATCGATCTGCAGGCCGGTGAGCACGTCATCTGCACGTTCATCAACGAGCGCCAGATCGGCTCGATCGACATCAGCAAGGTCCGTAAGCACGCTGCTGACGGTCCTGGCGATCACCCGCACGAAGGCGTCACGTTCACGGTGAGCGGCCCCAGCGGCTCGTTCGACGTGGTGACCGACGAATTCGGTCACGCCTGCGTCGATCGTCTCGACTTCGGCACCTACACGGTCACCGAGACCAACCCCGGTGGCTACGCCGACAACGATCCCCAGAACGTGGTCGTGGACACCGTGGACTACTGCGCGTCGCCTGGCGGCGGGGGAGCGGCCAGCTTCTCCAACACGCCGTTGACCGACCTGACCGTGGAAGTCAACTCGCAGGTCGATGGAGGCACCGCCTCCACGGTCACCTGCACCCCGGCTGGTCCCAGCGGCTCCACTGACGCCGTGGGTGACTTCTCGGGCACCACGACGGACCTGCCTCCAGGGACGTACACCTGCGTGATCTTCATCGATCCGTGACGATCCGTCCGTCCTGAGTGAGAGAGGCCCCCGCTTCGGCGGGGGCCTCTCGTGTTCCCGCCGGCATCGTGGCAGCTGTCGACGTTGCGTTCGTATGCGGCGATCTCTTCGTGTACGCGCCCGAGAGCCGTTCGATCTCGTCCTCGACTCAGGGTGCCTGCATTCACTCGTCGGCGGCAGCGTCACGACCTACCGAGAGCAGCTCCTCCGTTGGCTCGCGCCCGGCGGCGACTTTCGTCCTCAGCACGGGCGCATACGCCATCGGCTCGACTGGCGCCCCGTGGCCCACGGCGAAACTCCCAGGCCACGATCCAGCGCATCCTCGCCCCGACGTTCGGCTCGTTGACGCACATCGGCGACTTCCGGGCGCCCGCTACCGTCTCGCTCCCAAGGTACGTGCAGCGGGCTACCACCTCCGCCGCCCGACCATGGCCTCAGTCGCGCCGCGGTCGTACCGACTCGTCCCCGAGAGCTGCAACCGAGTGACGGATCCGGCGCGACAGCGGATTTGGGCCTGGACGTCGATGACGGTGCCGCACGGCGACAATGCGGGGACACCACGGCTGGCCATCCGCCCGGCATCCCGGTGGGGCAGGGTGAGAGACGGCGGCCGGGTCGGGGCCGACCCGGCGGGCGCCGCGGCAGGCTGCGTCGGCGACCGCGGTGGAACGAGCCAGTAGTGATCGGCAAGCCCCGCCGCCGTAGTATGTCAAGCGCGTCGATCGCGTGCGGGCGGCCATGACGGCGTCGATCGCGGTGCCATGGTGGCGGCGGACCAGCATCTTCGCTCTTCGGCGTCCCTCGGTCAGCTCGTGTGGTGCACCTCAGCCAGCGCGTAGACGGGTGTGGGAATGCCCTCCATGCGTGCCTTGATCTGCAGCGCCAGGAATTGGCTGTAGTGGCGGGATTGGTGGAGGTTCCCACCGTGGAACCACAGACCCTCCTGCTGGGTGGGCTTCCACATGTTGCGTAGCTCGCCCTCCCAGGGCCCTGGGTCCTTGGTCGTCCCCGAACCCAGTCCCCACACCTTGCCGACCTTGTCGGCGACATCCTGGGAAATCAGTTGCGCCGCCCATCCGTTCATCGAGCCGTATCCGGTGGCGAGGACGATCAGGTCAGCCTCGAGTTCGGTGCCGTCGGTGAGGACCACGGAATGGGGGCGGATCTCGGCGATGGTGACACCGCTCCGCACCTTGATCTCACCGTTGGCGACCAGCTCCGACGCACCGACATCGATGTAGTAGCCGGAGCCGCGGCGCAGGTATTTCATGAACAGACCTGACCCGTCGTCGCCCCAGTCGAGCAGGAAGCCCGCCTTCTCCAGCCGCTGGTAGAAGTCGGCGTCGCGACGCGCCATCTCCTCGTACACCGGGATCTGGAACGAGGCCAAGATCCGGTAGGGGATGGACGCAAAGGTCAAGTCGGCGAGCTCGGTCGTCAGCCCGTTGTTCAGTGCCCGCTCGGAGTACAGGTCACCAAGACCCAGGTCCATCAACGTGTCCGAGCGGACGATGTGGGTCGACGAGCGCTGGATCATCGTGACGTCGGCGCCGTGCTCCCACAGTGCGGCACAGATGTCGTGGGCCGAGTTGTTCGACCCGAGCACGATGCACTTGCGTCCGCTGTACGCCGCGCTGTCCTTGTGCACGCTGGAGTGGTGCAGTTCACCGGCGAACGTCGCGGCGCCCGGGATCTGCGGCACGTGGGGGACGCCCGACATCCCCGTCGCCATCACCAGCTGCTTCGGCCGGAGGACAACCTGTTCCTCGGACCCGTCCGGGCGGCGGCGCACGACGTCGACGGTCCATTCGCCGGCGCCCTCGTCGTACGCCGCGTTCGTGACCTCGCTGGAGCCCCAGTAGTTCAGCTCCATGACCGTTGCGTACGACTCCAGCCAGTCGGCGATCTTGTCCTTGGGTGAGAAGACGGGCCAGTTCTCCGGGAACTTGATGTACGGCAGGTGGTCGTACCAGACCGGGTCGTGAAGGCACAGGGACTTGTAGCGCCGGCGCCACGAGTCACCGGGGCGCTCGTTCCTCTCGACGATGATCGTCGGCACGCCGAGCTGGCGGAGGCGGGCGCCGAGCGCGATGCCGCCTTGTCCACCGCCGACGATGACGCAGTACGGCTGCTCCTCGTAGCCGAGAGCCGCCTCGAGGGCCTGCTTGCGTTCGAGCCAGGTCTGGCGGCCCTTGACGACGCCGTGCTCGATCCCTTTCGGGCGAGAACCGAACTGTGGTTCCTCATGCCCCTTCAGCTCGACCATCGTCGTGAGCAGCGTCCAGCACTCCGTTCCTGTCAGGCGGACGTGGCCGTGACCACGTGCAACGGCCGTGTCGAAGTCGAACCAACCCTCCGTCACGCCTTCGGTCTCGGTGGCATCACCGGCGAGTGCGAACGCAGTCGGGCGCACGTCGTCGAGCTGGGCCCGGAGCATCTCGGTGATCTCCGCACGCCCCTCCAGCGTGGTGAGGTTCCAGGTGAACGACACCAGATCGCGCCAGTAGGACTCGTCGGCGAACATCGCAGCCGCGGCGTCCACGTCGCCGCGCTCCAACGCTGCACCAAACCCGCTCAGCCAGCCCGACACTGCTTCGGTCGCTGTGTTCATCCCAATCCCCCTCGGCGAAGAGTTGATGGTCTACTCCACAGCCCGTGGCGCGCTGACCGAACGGACGGCGCAGCCGACGTTGCCCCGCCGACGCGGACATTCCCGGCGAGTGACGCGCCGTCGTGCGACGATGCCACCGGCGGATCACTGCAGGGTGGTCCGAGAGCCGAGGAGCGAGGGATGTTGGTTGGGGTAATCGTCGAGATCAGTGGGGCCGGTTTCTTCCTCTACGGGATCCCGTTCGCCATCATCGTCGGCTGGCTGAGCGGACGCATGTTAGGCGTCCGTCGTGGCTGGGTGAGAGCGTTCATCTCGGGCTTCATCGGCTGGGTCGTCGGCGTGATCATCGCCGCGCTGATCCTCGATCGAGACGTTCGCACCACCGCCGACCTGCGTGAGGTCTTCTTCCTGGCGGTGTTCTTCGGCGCGCTCGTGTCGATGTTCGTCAGCCTCGTCTTCGACATCATCCTGCGCCCGAGGGAGCAGAGATCGCGGCGGCGGTTCGGTCCGTTCCTCCACCCGATCGCGACGCTGAAGCGCAAGTTCGCTCCGCTCGGGCGGTCCCGCCAGATCGTCGGTTACGCCCGTCGTCGGGGACTGACGAACCTGCGCAGCATGTCCCCGGCGAAGATGGGCACACCGGACTTCGCCCGGCGTCTGCGCCTGATGCTCGAGGACTGCGGAGGCATGTTCGTGAAGTTCGGCCAGATCGCGTCGACCCGCACGGATCTGCTTCCCGAGGTCCTGACCACGGAGCTGGCGGAGCTGCAATCCTCCGTCCGTCCGGTCTCCGGCGACGAGGTGCGTGTCATGGTCGAGAGCGAGCTGCGCGCCACCATCGAGGAGGAGTTCGCGTCGTTCGACTTCGAGCCCTTGGCCGCGGCGTCGATCGGGCAGACCCACCGAGCCGTCCTGAACAGCGGCGAACGCGTCGTCGTCAAGGTTCAGCGACCGGGCATCGAGGAGATCGTGCATCGCGATGCGGCTGTGCTGCGCCTGATCGCCGGACAGATCGAACGACGGGTCGAGGGTGCCCGGCAGATCGGCGTGAAGCGACTCGCCGACGAGCTCATCTCGTCACTGGTCAAGGAGCTCAACTACACGACCGAAGCGGTCAGCGCCGCCGCCTTCCTGGAGAACCTGGCGAACGAGGATGGCATCACCGCTCCGGTCGTCTACCAGGCGCTCTCCACGCGCCGGGTGCTCGTCATGGAAGAGATCGACGGGAAGACCGTCGCGGACACCGAGGCGATCGCGGCCTCTCCGGTCCCTGCGAGGGTCCTGGCCTCCCGCCTGCTGCGCTCGTTCTTCGAGCAGGTCTTGCGCGACGGGCTCTACCACGGCGACCCGCACCCGGGGAACATCTTCGTGGACCGCCAGGGCACGCTGTGGTTCCTCGACTTCGGCGCCGTCGGCCGGCTCGACCCGGGGATCCTCGAGGCAATGCAAGAGATGGCCATCGGGTTCCAGCTCCGCGACCCCGTCGTCCTTGCTCGCGCAACTCAGCGCATGGCCGGCAGCGACGACACCGGCGACTCCCGCGCGCTCGAGGCAGACATCGGCATGGCGCTCTCGGAGGGACTCGGCAGCGGCGGGTTCGACCCGACCGCGATGACGATGATCCTCGACATCATGGGACGCCACGGCCTCACCGTGCCGTCCACGATGACCATCCTGTCTCGGGCCCTGCTCACGCTGGAAGGAACGCTGCGCACGATCGATTCCTCGTTCGACGTCGCCACTGAGGTGAACGCGGTGCTCCCGGCGCTCGCCGAGCGGAAGAGCGAGGCGATGCAGCAGCAGCTCGAGAAGGAGCTCGTCCGTGCCCTTCCGGCGCTGCGCACGTTGCCCGGCCACGTCGAGGGGATCGCCGCACAGCTGCGGCGCGGGCGACTGAGCGTGCGGCTCGAGCGCTATGCCGGTGAGGATCGTGCGGTCGTCAGCAGATGGATCGACCGCGTGGTCTTCGCCGCGATTGGAACGATCGGCTTGCTCAGCTCGTCGGCGCTGCTGATCGCCTCCGGGTTGGTCGACTCAGATCAGGAGGGGGTGCAGCAGACACTGCAGGTCCTCGGGTTGTTCGGGGTCGCCGTCACCTCGGTCATGCAGATGCGCGTCGTCGCCCAGCTGCTGCGGAGTGAAGAAGGCGGAACCAGAACGGAACGGGTGTAACCGCACGTCCGCTACAAGGCATGGAGCGGTGTCCGGTGGTCGTACCGGAGGCCATGCCGCTCGCATGGCTCACCGGCGGCGCGGGGGCACAGCATGAAGTGGGCCGTCACGGCTGCCCGGTAGAGGCGGTAGGGCGCCGGTGATCGGAGGTCCGCGGCACGGAACGCTCGTCCGCCGCGACCGACGAAACCCGGGAACGCGCCGAGCGTGTGCTCCAGGTCGGCCGGCGGCACCTCGAAGGCGGTGCCGGCCATGTACACGGCGGTCTCGTCCCCGGCGCCCACCGCGGCTCGCGAATCGAACACAACGATGCTGAGCTGCGGGCGTTCGGCGAGGTTGCGCGAGTGGGTCACGTCCGGCGATGAGACCCAGTAGAAGTCGCGATACCCGTCGCGGTCGTAGAACACCG
The DNA here is from genome assembly GCA_963844915.1 of uncultured Acidimicrobiia bacterium. Classification (GTDB taxonomy): domain Bacteria; phylum Actinomycetota; class Acidimicrobiia; order Acidimicrobiales; family Ilumatobacteraceae; genus JALZMG01. The sequence goes on from CAWJQF010000003.1 coordinate 395,087, forward strand.
GCGACGTCCATGGGCGCCCACTCCGGTCAGCCGTTCCGAGGACCATGTAGCGGTTCTCGTCGAGCACTCGCCGAGCCAGCGACGCAAGTTCGTGGTCCGCTCGAGGCTCCACGCCGTGATTCTCCCAGGGCAACGGGGTGGGAGGCTCGCGGACGTGATGCTGGAGCTCGGGGCGGCGAGCCGCGCCAAGGGGCCCGTGAACGAGGATGCGTACCTCGTCGATGCGCACCGGCGGCTGTTCGCGGTGTTCGATGGGCTCGGCGGAAGCAGGCAGGGCGCGTTCGCCGCCAAGCTCGCCGCTGGGGCGATCCACGCCGCCTACGAGCGTCAGGGCCCCTTCGACGACCTCGAGGCCGAGACGGCGTTCCTCACGATGGCCGTCCAAGGTGCGGGCGCACTTCTGTCGGCGACGCTCGAGGACGGATTGACGACGGCATCGGTGGTGAAGGTCTGCGTCCGACCTGACGGAGGCGCCACGGCCTTGATCTGCAACATCGGCGACAGCCGCGTCTACCGGCTGAGGGCGTCGGGTGACCTCCGGCAGTGCACGCTCGACGACTCGATGTTCGGCACCGACTGGGACCTCCAGCTCCGCCTCGGTGAGGTCGTCGTCGCGACCGACTTGCTCGAGTCCGTCTACCTCGCGCAGCGCCATGTGATCGACCGTGTGCTCGGTGAAGGTCTCCACGCGCCGAACCTGTGGACCGTCGCGCTGGACGATGACGACGTGCTGCTCGCAGTGACTGACGGCGTGACGGACAACCTCACGTTCTCCGAGTTGGGCGAGGTGACGCGGGCGAGTCGCGACAACTCAGCTCGGGCGGCGCGGGGGTTGGTCGACGCGGCGTTCGCCCGCAGTCATGAGGCCAGTCACGCTCGAGCCAAGATCGATGACATGACCGCGGTGGTCGCCCGCGTCCGATCCGACGCAGCGTGAGCCGCGGACTCAGTCCAGGGAGTGGCGACCGTCGGCCCGCTCCGCCTCGCGCAGGCGGCGGGCAAGCGCGGCGAGCAGCTTCTGAGCGAGCGCCGGCACCTCGTTGAGCACCGCCGCGAAGCTCTCGTCGTGGAGCACGTAGATCCGGCAGTCGCTGATGGCGCGGACCGTCGCTGACCGTGGCCCCCGATCGAGCACGGCCAGCTCGCCGAAGTGGTCACCCTTGCTGAGCTTGGCAACGGTCTCGCCCTCGCGCTCCACGGTCGCTTCACCGGCGGCGAGCACGTAGAAGTCGCGTCCGATCTCACCCTCGGTGCAGATGACGTCTCCGGCGGGGACCTCGGCGGGGTTCATCACCAGAGCGACGCGATCGAGCTCGGAAGGCAAGAGCCCGCCGAACAAGGGCACGTCTCGCATGAACTGCTGGAGCTCGGTCCTCTTCGCCACGAGCCTGAAACTACTTCTAGAGCTTCCGCACGATGTGATGGGCGCCCTCACGCCTCCTGATCGTGGTCGCCACCTCGGCGACGAGGACGAAGGAGCGGACAATGCCCATGAAGACGTGCAACGGCGCCGAGCTCTACTACGAGCTTTCCGGCGAGGGCGCACCGCTCGTGCTCGTGCACGGGGGCTGGATCGACGCCAAGAGCTGGGAGCTCGTCGTCCCGGCGTTCGCGGAGCACTTTCAGGTGCTGGCGTACGACCGGCGGGGCCACTCGCGGAGCCGGCGGCCAGGCGCTGGGTCCCGCCGCCATGACGAGGACGACCTGATCGCACTCCTGGACGCGCTCGACCTCGCACCTGCCCACCTCGTCGGCAACTCGTTCGGCGCGGCAATCGTGCTCGCCGTCGCCGGGCGGCGGCCCGACCTCGTGCGCAGCGTCGTCGCCCATGAGCCGCCGCTGGTCGGCGTCGCAACCGCCGGCAGCGCGGTGGCGGCACTGACCGACCCGGTCCTGGCGACGCTCAGTGAACTCGTCGACCTCGTCCGGATCGGCGCGCGCGAGCACGCCGCACGGCGTTTCGTCGAGGAAATCGCCCTGGGCCCCGGCTCCTGGCCCATGCTCACCGAGGAGATCCGTCAGACCATGGTCACGAACGCCGCCACCCTGATTCCGCAGTTCGACGACCCGGATTGGGCGGTCGTGCCAGCGCCGACCGTCGTGCCGACGCTGCTCACCCACGGTGAGCTCAGCCCAGCGTGGCTGCCGGCGATCACTCGCCAGCTCGCCGCGACGACCTACCGCCACGCCGGCCGCCACACGTTCACCGGCGCGGGACACGTTCCGCACCTGACTCACGCTGCCGAGCACGCGCAGGTCGCGATGACGTTCGCCGCCACGGCGTCGCTCGTCACGGTTGACCTCTGAGTGCATCCAGGGAGTGGCACAGCGCCTCCCACGCCACGCTGCTATCGGCGGTGTCCTCGTGCGGCGCGCGGAACATCGCCACGAAGAGAGCGATGTCGGTCAGGTTCCAGCGCAAGCGGTACAACTCGAGGACGTCCACTCGCAGCATCTCGCCCGTGGAGTCCTCGTACCGCGCGAGGCAGGCCGGTTCACCTGCGAACCACCAGAGGTCCCGCTCGGGCGGGGCGATCAACGCGGTGTCCCAGTCGATGAGGACCATGCCGATCGTCGTCTCGATCGTGTTGGCGGCATGTGGCTCACCATGCGTGAGCACCATCCGCTCGGGCTGTGCCACGGCACTCGCCCCGAGGTGGTCGTACCGGTCGATGCGGCCCTCGACGAGCTCGACGTGGCGGTCGAGGACGTCTCGAGCCTGTTCCCCGTACGGCCCGACGACCCACCCAGCGCGATCGAGCAGCGCATGTTGCAGGTCGGTTCGTGAGGGGATGACGAAGTCCTCTCGCCGGGCGAGGTCGACCGCCGGTTCCGACCGCCCGTGCAACGTCGCCAGGAGATCGAGCACGGCACGACGCTCGGCGGCCGTCTCGACGTCGCCCCAGTGGCGCGTGCGTCCGTCGACGAACGGGTAGACGGCGACGCGCGCAACGCCCGGGCGCTGCCGAGAGCCGCCGTCAGCCTGCCGGCCACCGCACTCGGCGAGTCGCCGAACTGGCTGCGTCCGGCGACCAGGTCGTCGACGGTGAGGTCAGTCGGCCGCGTGAACACCGCCTGACCGTACGGCGACAACCGCTCCGACCAAGGCCCCGAAGGCGACGTGGTCGGCCAGTTGTGGCAGGCGCGGCAGCGCGGCGATTGCCGGGAACCGCCGGTCCGCAACGGCGAGGTCAGCCAGACCGATCGCCGCGCCGGCGACGGCACCCCACGCGATCGTGGCCCGGCGCGGCAGCACCACGAGGAGCACGCTCGTCCAGCCGATCGTCACGACCGTGTGGGCGACGACGCCACGCACGATCCCGGGCCGCCCGAGCAGCTCGCCGGCCGCCGCCACCGTGGCGCGCAGCGGTCGCCGGGTGACCAAGGCGTGAAGCGTCGACGGCGCGCCGCTGAGGAGCCCAGCGACCACCGCGGCGGGTACCAGGTCGTTGCGTCGCGCCATCCGATCCGAGGCGTGGCTACTGCCCGGCGTCACCTTCGTCGGTGAGGATCCGCATCGCATCCTGTGCATCGGCGGCGGGCACTTCAACGATCACACCTGGCTCGCCCTCCACTTGGACGACACCGCCCTCGACCTGGTCGACCAGTGCGGCCTCGATGCCGAATGCCCGCAGCTTGGCCTGCGCCACCTCGGCCTCGCCCTCTGTGGAGTACGACCCGACGGCGACGGGCTCGCGGTGGTCCTCGTGGTCGGTCATCGAGCGGGCAGTGTAAAGGGCCCGACCGGTACGTTCTGGGGCGTGCCGCGGGTGAGACGGGTTCACTACGCGTGGGTCGTCTTCGCGGCCTCCTTTGTGACGCTGCTCGGCGCGGCCGGCTTTCGCTCGACGCCCGGCATCCTGATCGACCCACTGCGCGACGAGTTCGGCTGGGACCGGGCAACGGTCGGCACGGCGGTCAGCATCAACGTCCTCCTGTTCGGCTTCATCGGTCCGTTCGCCGCAGCGCTGCAGGCCCGCTACGGCCTGCGCAAGGTGACGGTCATCGCCCTGATCGTCATCGCGCTCGGCGCGCTCGGCACGACCCGCATGACCGAGCCGTGGCAGCTGTTCCTGCTCTGGGGTGTCGTCGTCGGCGTCGGGTCCGGCTGCATGGCGACGGTCTTCGCGTCGACGGTGGCGAGCCGGTGGTTCGTCGCCCGGCGTGGCCTCGTCACCGGCGCCCTCACGGCTGCCACGGCAAGCGGCCAGCTCGTGTTCCTGCCCGTCCTCTCCCGGCTCGCAGAGGGTGTCGGGTGGCGATGGGTCGGCGTGACGATCGCCATCAGTGCCCTCGCCGTCGTCCCGGTGGTCGTGGTGTTCCTGCGTGACCGGCCGGCCGACATGGGCCTCCTGCCGTACGGCGCAACCGAGGCCGAGGTGCCGGCTGAGGCCGACCGCAGCATCCGACCCGTCTCGGCGGCCTTCAGTGCGCTCGGCGACGCCTGGCGCAGCGGGACGTTCTGGTTGCTGTTCGGCAGCTTCTTCGTCTGCGGCCTCTCGACCAACGGGTTGATCCAGACCCACTTCGTCTCGGCGGCCCACGACCATCACATCGAGGCGGCGACTGCCGCCGGCTTCCTGGCGCTGATCGGCATCTTCGACGTGATCGGCACCGTTGGCTCCGGATGGCTGACCGACCGCACCGATCCGCGCCGCCTCCTCATCGTGTACTACCTGCTGCGTGGGCTCAGCCTGATGGTCATCGACCCGGCCCTGGCATCCGGCGGAGCCGGGCTCTTCGGCTTCATGGTCTTCTACGGGCTGGACTGGGTGGCCACGGTGCCACCTACCGTGGCGTTGTGCATCGGACAGTTCGGTTCGCTGCGCGGGCCGCTCGTCTACGGATGGGTGTTCGCCGGGCACCAGATGGGTGCCGCCGTTGCGGCGTGGGGCGCTGGCCACCTCCGTGACGTGACCGGCACGTACCGTCCGGCGTTCGTCGCTGCCGGCATCTGCTGCCTGGTTGCCGCGGCAGGCGTCACGCGGATCCGCAGCCGGTCCATCCCGACGATTTCGCTCGAACCCGAGCCGGTGCCATCGGTACCCTGACCCCGGGCAAGGGAGGTCCGATGAGGGTCTGGATCGACCAGGACTGCTGCACGGGCGCTGGGCTGTGCGTCGATCACTGCCCCGAGTTGTTCGTCGTGCTCGACGACGGCATCGGATACGTCCACGACGGCCTCGAGATCGTGACCGACGCGGCGCATCCGAGCGTCTCGGTCCCTCATCGGTACGAGCAGGCCGCCATCGACGCCGTGGAGCGATGTCCCGGTGAGTGCATCTACCTCGAGCCTGACGTGTCGGTGACTGTCGACGAGTCGACCGACGACATCGTCGACGCCGAGACGGTCGAGGGCTGAGCGGTGCGCGCCAATCGGCTGCAGGAGTTGTTGGCGCGCGACGAACTCGCGCTGACGGGCTGGGTCTCGACCGGCAACGCGCTCGTGGCCGAGCTGCTCGGCCACAGCGGCTACGACGCGGTGACCGTCGATCTGCAGCACGGCATGTTCGGGCTGGACGCGGCGATCGCCTGCCTGCAGGCGGTGTCGGCGACGCCGGCGGTGCCGTTGGCGCGGTGCCGATCGAACGACCTCGCCGAGATCGGGCACCTCCTCGACGCCGGCGCGTACGGCATCATCTGCCCGTCGATCGACACGCCGGACGATGCCGCCCGCTTCGTCGCGGCCTGCCGCTATCCGCCTCGCGGGCGACGCAGCTATGGCCCGACACGAGCCGTCCTGTACGGGGGACCGGACTACGTCGCTGGCGCCGACGGCACCGTGCTGGCGCTGGGGATGATCGAGTCGGCATCGGCACTCGACCACCTCGACGCGATCCTCGCCGTTGACGGCCTCGACGCCGTGTATGTCGGACCGAGCGACCTCGCCGTGTCGAACGGGTGGGAGGTGCCCGGCGGCGGCCCGCTCGATACCGAGCTCGCCGACGCGCTCGTGCACATCGTCACGCGGGCTGGGACGGCGGGCGTTCCCGCCGGGATCTTCGCTCAGAACCTCGATCACGCGGTGCAGTGCGCGTCGTGGGGCTACCGGCTGATCACGCCGGGCAGCGACGTGGGCCTGCTGCGCGCCGCAGCCACGGAGCGCATCGCGACGCTCCGGCGGGGGACCGCGAGCGGCAATGACGACCGGGAAGTGTGACCTGAGCGAGCGGGTTTCCGCACGCTCAGCTCACAGTTCGCCGCCCGACGCGCCGTGGTCGAATCGTTCCACAGTCCACCCGAAGGGGGGACATTCGTACCATTGACCGACAGCCGTCACGCCCGCCACGATGGGGGACTCATCGACTTGGGGGTAACGGTATGGGTCGTCGTCTCGCGGTTGCGTTCGCCGGATCGTTGGTGCTCGCCGGTCTGTCGTGGTCGACAGGTCGCGCCGAGGCACCACCCGGCGGCAGCGGAGACGACGGCGGGCTGAGCGTCTACACCGGAGTCGTCGACAGCGCAGCCCTGTCGCAGATCAACGGGTTCGGCGTCGATCGACACGAGCTCGAGGTCGCCCCCGTCGAAGGTGCTGAAGGCCAGTTCTCCGTCGAGGTGATCCTGTCCGACGGCCAGGCGGCCGAGCTCGCCGCCAGCGGCGCCGAGTTGACGGCCAAGGAGGCTGCGAGCCGGATCGCCATCCAGCAAGAAGGCGTGTTCCGGCGTTACAGCGGTGAAGGCGGCATCCAGGAGGAGCTGATCGCGCAAGCGGCCGCATACCCAGCAATCGCCGAGCTCCACAACATCGGGCAGACGACGAACGGCCAGGACATCACGGCCGTGCGCGTGACCAGGAACCCAGGCAGCACGCGGCTCGGACGCCGGCCGACGACGGTGTACGTCGCCGCCCAGCACGCCAGGGAGTGGATCACCCCGGAGATGGTCCGCCGGCTCCTGGACTACTACCTGACCGGCTACGGCAGCGACCCCACGATCACGTCCATCATCGACAACAACGAGCTGTGGTTCATCCCCGTCGCCAACCCCGACGGGTACGACTACAGCCACGACGCCGAACGGCTGTGGCGCAAGAACCTGCGCGACAACAACGGCGATGGCCAGATCACAGCTGGCGACGGTGTCGACCTCAACCGCAACTTCCCGACGCGCTGGGGCTACGACAACGAAGGCTCGTCACCGAACTTCGGCAGCGAGACCTACCGCGGCCCCGGCCCGATGTCCGAACCAGAGGATCAGGCGCTCAACGCCCTGTTCGCCCAGATCACGCCAGAGTTCTTCATCAACTACCACTCGGCTGCCGAACTGCTGCTCTACGGCATCGGTTGGCAGGTGTCGACGCCGTCACCCGACGACGTGCTCTACGAGGCGATGGCCGGTGACGACGTCATCGGCTCGGCCATCCCCGGCTACGACCCGGACATCTCCGCCGAGCTGTACACGACGAACGGCGACACGGACTCGCACATGCAGGAGGCCTACGGCACGCTCGGGTTCACACCGGAGATGTCGACATGCGAATCGGCGTCGGACGTCAATCCTGACGACCAGTGGGAGGCCGAGGACTGCGAGAGCGGCTTCAACTTCCCCGACGACGAGGGCCTCATCCAGGCCGAGTTCGAGAAGAACATCCCGTTCGCCCTTGCGGTGGCCGAGTCCGCGGCCGACCCGGACGACCCCGTGTCCGTGCTCGGGATCGACACCCCGAACTTCGTCGTCGACTCGTTCGACATCTCCTACGGCGACCCGCAGACCGTCGCCGTCACGGCCAAGCAGGACCTCGCCGGGATCATGATGAACTACCGCATCAACGGCGGCCGCGCCCGCAAGACGCAAGCTCGCGAGTGGGGCGGCGGCGAGCGCTACGGCTTCGAGAACACCGACTACTACGGCGAGTTCCGCGGTGAGGTGCGCGGCGCCGCCCCCGGCGACGAGGTGGAGGTGTGGTTCACCGGCGCGGCGACAGACCCGGATGAGCGCGGACAGGTCGCAAGCGAGCACTTCACGTACACCGTCGCCAGTGACAGCGGCAGCTCTGTCCTGATCATCGCCAACGAGGACTACACGGGCGTCAACCCGACCGCCACGCCGCCTGGTGGCCCACCGAAGTACCTCGACGAGCACATCGCCGCGCTCGAGGCCAACGGGATCACGCCGGACGTCTGGGACGTCGACGCCCAGCGCACGGCGGCCAATCCGCACGGCACCCCACACGACCTCGGCATCCTCAGCCACTACGCCGGCGTGCTCTGGTACCTCGGTGACAACCGGCTGACCCAGGACCCCGAGGACGTCATCACGGAGATGCCGTACTTCGGCCGCCGTTCGACCTGCCGGACACGTCGGTCGCCGAGCGTCAGCAGTACCTGACGCTACGGGTCCGCGACCGCCTCAACGAGGGAGGAAAGCTGCATCTACGCCGGTGAGACGACGGCCGTACGACGGGCTGCTCGAGGACCTCCTCGGCGGGGTCATCGGTGGCATCTACTACGGCCTCGACGACTTCCCCGAAGAGCAGTGCGTCGTCGCCGCCGACCCGTTCAGCGACTGCCTGCTGCTCGCCGACGACTTCTTCCAGTACTACCTCGGCGCGTTCAACCGCAACGCCATCGACGGTGCCGCCAGTGTCGTCGGCACTGCCGGTCCGATGGCCGGCGACGAGGCAGCGTTCGGCGGGCCGGCCACGGTCGAGAACCCGGTCGACGAGGCCGGGGCGTTCACGGTCACCAGTGACCTCCTTCCGCCGGAGGAGTTCCCGCAGTTCGCCTCGTCGGCCGTCATCGACTACGTCGACGTGGAGGGCAACACCGTCGCGGTCGAGGGTGAGTTCGCCGCCGTCGCCAACCACGCCGACGAGAGCTACATGCGCCTCGGGCGCACGTACGACCTGACCGGCATCACCGCCGGGGAGGCTCCCACGTTGGAGGCGCAGCTGGCGTGGTCGACCGAGGACGCGTACGACCACGTCATCATCGAGGCGCACACCGTCGGCCAGGATGACTGGACGACGCTGCCCGACCTCAACGGCAACACGACGACGGACGTCCCCGCGCGAGTGCTGAGGCGGGCTTCTACATCGGCCTCCATCCGAACCTGACGAGGTACCTGACACCAGGTAATCCATGCACGCCAGCGGCGCCCGGGGTCGTGGAACGCCTTCACCGGCGAGTCCGACGGGCTGGCGAGCCCGTGGCCTTCGACCTGTCGGCCTACGCCGGGCAAGAGGTCGAGATCATCGTCAGCTACGTGACCGACCCGAATACTGGGGGCGACCGGCGTCATCCTCGACGACGTCCGGCTGACGACCACCGGTGGTGTCGTCGAGGCCGAAGGCTTCGAGGAGGACCTCGGCGCCTGGCAGGTGCTCGGGCCGCCCGAAGGGTCCGGCGACAACGCGCTCGACTGGGAGCGGGCCCACGAGCTCGGCCCGATCACGGCCGGCGTCGCCACGGAGGACACGCTGCTCCTCGGCTTCGGCATCGAGCAGCTGGAGAGCCCGGAGGCACGAGCCGAGCTCGTTGCCGACGCACTCGAGCTGCTCGAGGGCTGGTCGCCGTGAACTAGGCCTCGGCCGCCCGGACTTCGTGCCGGGCGGCCGACGGCTCCAGAAATGCCAGCGCCCGCGCGGCCTCGGTCTGGATCTCGTCGAGCGCGGCCCGACCCAGTGGGCGATGGCGAACCGTGAGGACCGCCTCCTCCTTCGACCGCGCGAGTGACCACACGCCGGCGAGGAAGCCATCGTGGAGGATCGTTCCGTGGATCGGTGGGTCGGCCACGATCGGGGTGTCGGGCCAGTAGCGGCTGCGGTCGGCGTGTGACAGCACGGCGTTGTCGTACTCGGGCAGCAGGCGCGCGGATGCGGGCGTCTCGGGATCGGGCAACGGAGCGTCCGGCACGTCGAAGAGCTCGCGTCCGTGCTCGTCGCGAAACGTGCGCAGCTGCGGTCGCAGCCGCTCGAGCACCTCGCGGAATCCCGTCAGACGCGACCACGCTGCGACGTCGGCGGGTGTCGCTGGTCCGAAGGCGGCGAGATAGCGGAGCACGACCTCGTCGATGGACGGGTTGGCGACGAGTGGCCGACCGAGCCACGCCTCGGCGGTGGTCGTGACGACCTGGGACGTCTTGCCCCACACGCCTCGCGGCGGGACCTGGACGAGGGCCAGCTTGTTGCGGCAGGCGAGGCCCATGGCTGCCGGATCCACATCCGGGAAGCGCTCGGCGAGCGCTGCTCGCAGCTGCCCACCCGAGCGCGGTCGCTCGGCGAGGAGCTGCGCGCCGTAGGCCAGCACCGGCGCCAGGTCGACGCCGCGCAGTGCCGGCGCCACGTCGCGGTGACGGGCGAGCTCGCCATCGAGGACCGGTTGGCACAGTGGGCGCAGCAGCAGCGCGTCGTCGGCGGTCAGCAGGTGGACGGTGGCCCGCATCGCCACGATGCGCACGGCGGCGCGCGCTTCGAGCGCCGCGCCCAACTCCTCGGGACGGAAGTCGCGTAGCCGCGACCACAGGCCGAGATACGGATTGAGCGGGACCTGCGCCTGCATGCCGACGAGATGGGCGACCGCCGCCACGGGATCGAGATCGGCTCGTTCGAGCAACAGCTGGCGAGCCATGGTTGCCCGGTTGAGGGCACGCCGAGCGAGGGTCGTCACGGGGCGCCATCATGACCGACCGGACGGGTCGTCACCCCGTGCGCAAGTTTCGAAAACCCGCGTCGCCGATTCGCACGTAGAAGCCGTCGGGGGCACGCAGGAGGAGACCGATCAATGGGTGTTCGAAGACTTGCACGCATCGCTGCCTGCACCGTGGTGGCCGGCGCATTGTCTGTTGCGATGGCGCTACCCGCGGCGGCGGGTTCCGTCAGTGGCAAGCCACGACCGACCGTCGACCGCACGCCGCCGAGCCAGCCGACGAACCTGCACGTCGTCTCGGTCACCCAGACCAGCGTGACGCTCGCCTGGAACCCATCGACGGACAACGTCGGCGTGACGACGTACTCGCTGTGGGGCGAGGGGCTGTCAGGTGTCGTGTCCGCAACGCATCCGAACACCACGGCGACGTGGACGTATCTGCTACGGCCAGGTCAGACCGTGACGTTCCGGGTGACCGCCTTCGACGCGAGGTACAACCCCTCGCTGCCGAGCGCTCCCGTCACCGTGTCGACGCTCGGTGACACGACGGCACCGTCGACACCGAGCGGACTCAGCGTCGGCGCCGCGACCGCCTCGACCGTGTTCCTGACCTGGAACAGCGGCACCGATCTATTCCAGCCGGTGCGCCACGAGATCCTCGTCAACGGCGTAGTGACCGACGACGCCGTCTCGAACGTCCCGGCGGGCCTCCCCAAACCAGCCGTCCAGGGCGCGACGGTACGGCAGCTCGACCCATCGACGAGCTACCAGTTCAGCGTGCGAGCGATCGACCCATCCGGGAACGTGTCGCAGCTGAGCAACATGGTCAGTGCGACGACGCAGGCGAGCCTCGACACCGTGGCGCCGACGACCCCGACGCTGCTCAGCGCGGCGAACGGCGGGAACGGGTCCTGCCCGGAGGAGCTGTGGCTGCGCTGGTCTGCCTCGACCGACGATGGGCCAGCCCTGGGGATCGAGTACGAGGTCAGGGTGAACGGGTTGATCAACGAGGTCATCCCGGTGGGCACGCAGACCGTGACCTACACCGACGTGCTCGGCCCCAACGTCGTCACGATCATCGCCGTCGATCAGGCCGGCAACGCGTCGGCACCCAGCAATGCGATGACCGTGGACACGAACTGGGCTCCAGGCGGCTGCGGTCTGCCGTAGCACGTCGGTCAACGACCGATGAGTCGGCGGCGCGGCGATGGTCTACACCTGTGAGCGGACTGCGGTCCGCGCTCGTCGAGAGGAGCAGGTGCATGTCACAGACCGCAACGCAGGAGGCCAGCGAGCCCGTCGCCGTGCCGCCGATCGTCGACCAGAAGACGTGGGACGCCGCGCTCGCCGATGTGCGCACTCGGGAGAAGGCGGCGACTCGGGAGCTCGATGCCATCGCCGCCGCCCGCCGTCGCCTGCCGATGGTGGAGCTGCCGGACTACACCCTGCAAGGCGCCGACGGACCCGTTCGGCTCGTGGACGTGTTCGAAGGCAAGAACCAGTTGATCGTGTACCACCACATGTGGTTCCCGGGCGAGGAGTGGCAGTGCCCGGGATGCACCGGGTTCACCAGCCAGTTCACTCGGCTCGAGTTCCTCGACAACCACGACGCCCGCTTCGTGATCGTCACCCAGGGCCCGATCGACGACGCGCTCGCCTACAAGGCGCGGGTGGGGAACAAGATGACGTGGTACTCGACGGCGAACAGCTCCTTCGGCGCCGACATGGGTGCACCGCCAGGCGGCGGCTTCCAGGTCAACGTCTTCCTGCGCGTCGGCGAGAAGGTGTACCGCACCTACAACACCCAGGGGCGCGGCACCGAGCAGCTCGGTCACAGCTTCGCCCTGATCGATCTCCTGCCGTACGGACGCCAGGAGGAGTGGCAGGACTCACCGGAGGGGTGGCCGCAGTCACCGACCTACAGCAGATGGGCGTCGTCGGAGGAGTTCGCCCGCTACGCCGACTGACCGGCCTCAGCTGGCGCGCCAGCTGATCACCGGCGGCTTCACGCGTGCGCAGCGCGGCGCGCCGCACTCGTCGGTCAGCGGGAGCGAGGCGACCAGCACGCCCTCGTCCCGCGCCGCGTCGGCCAGCATCCCGGCCGGGATGTCGCCGATCATCAGCTTGGCCCTGCGGAACATGATGAACGAGCCGTCGGCACGAACGTTGCCCCACGTGAGGTAGAGGAACCGCTCGCCCTTCTTGCCGTGGACCGCCGGGCCGCGCAGATCGACGTTGCCGTCCTCGACCACGGCGCGCACCTCGACGTCCCACCGCGCGTCGCCGGCGTCGCCGCGGACCAGGCCGACTGGCTCCTTGCCGACCTGGACCGCCACATGCACGTTGTGCAGTGGTTCACCATCCGAGACGAAGTCGGCCCCAGGGAGATCGTGCCCTTCGATGACGATGCGCATCAGCCGGTCATGTGCTTGGAGACGTGGTACCAGAAGTCGGCTGAAAGCCCGAGCGACTCGACGTCGATGCGCTCGTCGTTGCCGTGGAAGCGACTGCTGAACTGCTCGAAGGTGACCGTGGGCGAGAACAGCGCCGCCCCGTACGCCACCGCGCCACGCTGGCGGTAGAAGCGGGCGTCCGTGCCGCCCGTGATCAGCCCGGGCACGAGGTCCGCATCCGGGTAGGCGACCTGAGTGCGCGTGCGCAGCGCCTCCCACAGCGGGTTGTCGATCGGCGAGCGGGTCGCCTCACCCTCCTGCAGCGACGAGATCTCCACTCGCTCGGCGAGCTCGCCCAATGCCTCGGCGAGGTAGCCGTCGACGACCTCCTTGGTGTCGCCGGGAACGGTTCGGATGTCGACGTCGATGTCGATGACGTCCGGGATCGTGTTGGTCTTCTGCCCGCCATGGATCACGTTCGGGGAGATGGTCGTGTGCGAGCAGGCGTGGGCGACGCGGGCGTAGGGCGTGGGCAGCGACGCGATGGTGTCATCGATGGTCGCCGCGTCGGAGAGTCCGCGGCGCAGGTCGTCCGGGAGGTCCAGCGAGGCCAGCCGGGCCTGCCACAGGTCGTCCAGGTTGGGGTGGGGACGGAAGGCGACGAGGCGGCGCACGACCTCGGCGGCGGTGATCAGCGCGTTGTCGGCGCCGTAGGGCATCGAGCCATGACCGGGCGTGCCGGCCACACGCAGGCGCCGCCATGCGAGGCCCTTCTCGGCGACGTTCACGGTGACGTGGCGGGCTCCGTCCGAGCTGGTCGACGACCAGCCGCCGGTCTCCGTCAAGACGTACTGGGCGCCGACGTCGTCCCAGTGCTTGTCGAGCATGTGCTCGGCGCCCCAGTGCCCACCGGCCTCCTCGTCGGCTACGCCGAAGTAGATCAACGTCCCCTTCGGCCGGAAGCCCTCGGTGGCGAGGCGGCGGAAGGCGACGGCCATCGACGCCGTGATGTTGAGCATGTCGATCGCCCCGCGGCCCCACACCTCTCCGTCGATGACCTCGCCGCCGAACGGATCTTCGGACCAACCGTCGGGGTTGACGGGCACCACGTCGGTGTGGCCCATCAGGCACAGCGCCGGCGCGGTCGGATCACTGCCCTCGATCCTGGCGACGATCGAGGTCCGGCTCGGGTGGCTCTCGTAGCTGGCGACTTCGAGGCCGGCACCTTCGAGGTACGACTGCAAGAGGTCGGCGTTGCGGACCTCCTCGCCGGAGTCGGGGGTGCCGTCGTTGACACAGGCGTTGCGGATGAGCTGCTGCAACAGCTCCGTGCTCGGACCCGTCAACTCGTCGGTCAGCGTCATGCCTCCGACGCTATGCGCTCCTCGGTACCTTCCGTTCTGTCCGTCGGAACCGTTCGTTGTGAGCGGATTCCTACGGACAGAACGGTCCACGGGGCCGCAGGCGGGGAGCGAGAGCCGTCACCAGGTCGGCGACCTCCTGCGCGCATGCCGTGAACGCCTCGACCTCACCACCGCCTGGGTCGACGACCTCCTCCCACGGTGCCAACTCGACGTCGGCCGGACGCAGCGCGGCGACGCGGGCGGCCAGCGGGCGGTCGTCGGCGGCGAGGTCGCGCACCAGTCGGCGCAGCGTCACGGTCTTGCTCGCCGCCTCCGGGTGGGTACGTCGCACCCACTCTGCGTGCTCAGGTGCCAGTGCGATCACGAGCGTCGCCCGCTCGAGGTCGTCGGCCACGACCTGTCGGCTGCGGTGCGGTGGCGTGGGGAGACCGACGGACTCGAATCCGGCGCGCGTGCGCCAGCTCATCGGCAGGCCGTCGATCGACATCGTGCCGGCCGTCAGGACCTCGACGTCGGGTACGTGGGCACGCAGCGCGGCACCAGCGATCACCGAGCGCGTTGCGTTGCCGGTGCACAGCACGAGGATCGTCGCAGTCATGGGGAGGTCGTCGTTCTACAGTGCGCGGGTGTGGCGTCGTGGTTCCGTGAAGAGATCATCGACAGCGACCGGTTGGCGCTGTTCCTCACCTTCCTAGCGTTCATCGTCACGTTCGTCGCGACCCGTCTCGTCACGCGCATGATCCGGGCCGGCCGAGGTCCGTTCAAGGACAACGTGTCCGACAGCGGTCTGCACATCCACCATGCCGTGCCGGGGATCATCCTGCTCATCGTCGGCGCCGTCATGTCGGTCGGAACGGGATCTGTGTCGCCGTTCGCCGAGATCGCCGCCGTGCTGGTGGGCATCGGGACCTCGCTGGTACTCGACGAGTTCGCGCTGATCCTCCGCCTCCGGGACGTGTACTGGGCCCAGGAAGGCCGGATGTCGGTCGAGATGGTGGCGTTGGCTGTCGGAGCCACGGGCCTCGCGCTCGTCGGCGTCAACCCGTTCGACTTCAGCGGCGATGCCGGCGACACCGCCAAGATCGCGCTCAGCGCCGTCGGCCTCCTCGGTCACCTCGCCCTGGTCGTGATCTGTGTGCTCAAGGGCAAGTACCCGATGGCGCTGTTCGGGACGTTCATTCCCGGGTTCTCGTGGATCGGCGCGATTCGCCTGGCCCGCCCGACGTCCCGCTGGGCCAACCGCTTCTACCGGCCGGCCAAGCTGGCCAAGGCGACGGCCCGTGCTGCGAAGCACGACGACCGGTGGGATCCGATCACGGGGCGGCTCTCCGACCTCATCGCCGGCAGGCCGTCCGAAGCCAACCCGCCACCCGCTCAGACGGCGGAACTTGCGGCCGTGAGCACCACCGAGCTCGACGCTGACTACGCCGCGGCTTGGGCCGAGGGGACCGCCGTCCACGGGTTCGGCCCGGTGTCCCCGGTCTGATGCGGCGGGGCGACGTCGTGTCGATCGATGCCACGGCCATGGTCGCGAGCGAGCGGTGGCCCGCCGTCCTGGTGACCAACGACGGCGCCAATCGAACGGCGCGCCGGCTCGGACACGGCACCGTCACCGTGGTACCGATCACGGAGCCGAGCACTCGCACGTATCCGTTCCAGGTCCTGCTGCCCGCTGGGTCGTGCGGCCTGCCGCAGGCGTCCACGGCGCATGCGGAGCAGATCCAGTCCGTGGAGATCGGGCGCGTGCACGACGTCCTCGGCCACGTGCCGGACGGTCTCCTGGAGCAGGTTGAGGAGGCGATCAAGGTGCATCTCGGGCTCGATTCGAGCGTGGTGTCGTGAGCGAGCGGGAAGCGACCAGGATCGCCCTCATCCGTCACGGCGAGACGAAGTGGAGCCTCCAACGGCGCCACACGGGACGGACGAACATCCCGCTCGACGAGGCAGGTCGCCGCAAGGCCGTCGAGCTGCGTCCGGTCGTCGCCCGCGTGCCGGGCATCGAGGATGCCGTCGTCTACGTCAGCCCGCTGCGCCGGGCCCGGGACACCGCCGACCTGGCCGGCGTCGGCGCACACGCCATCGTGTGTGACGACCTGCTGGAGTGGGACTACGGGATCTACGAGGGCCGCCGCACCAGCGACATCCGCAGGATGATCCCGGGTTGGTCGGTGTGGACGAACCCCATCGTCGGTGGCGAGACGATGGAGCAGGTCGGTGCGCGAGCCGACCGCATGATCGCCCGCGCCCTCGAGCGTCCAGGCCTGACCGTGATGGTCGCGCACGCCCACATCCTGCGGATCCTCGCCGCACGCTGGTGCGCGCTACCACCCAGCGGAGGCCAGATCTTCACGCTCCATGCGGCCAGCCTGTCCGTGCTGGGGCATGAACGGGAAGTCCAGGTCATCGAGCACTGGGATCTCGTTCCTGAGCTTTGTTCAGCTCCCTCACCGGACCAGCCGCTACCATCGTGATGGTGACCGCAGACGGCTGTCCCGTCCGCACGACCGCATGACAGCGACCGAGACCACCACCACGGTCGTCGTCCCCGGCACGCACTTGATGGCGTCGCTGGTCGGTCCTCGTGATCAGCACCTGCGCCAGATCGAGGCGGCCTTCCCGGAGGCGGACATCTACGTGCGCGGCAACGAGGTCGTGGCGCGCGGTGAGCAGGCAGGTCGCGTCGCCCAGCTGTTCGAGGAGCTCATCGGCCTGCTCCAGCGTGGCCACGAGCTCGACGAGCCCAGCCTGCGGCGCGTGATCGGCATGGTCGACGAGGACGAGCGGCCGAGCGAGATCCTCACGCAGGACGTGCTGCGCGGCGCGCGGGGTCGTCAGATCCGTCCGAAGTCGGCCGGACAGAAGCGGTACATCGACGCCATCGCCGAGAACGTCATCACGTTCGGCATCGGGCCTGCCGGTACCGGCAAGTCCTGGCTCGCTGTCGCGATGGCGGTGCGGGCGCTGCAAGCCAAGGAAGTGCAGCGGATCATCCTGACCCGGCCGGCCGTGGAAGCCGGCGAGCGGCTCGGGTTCCTCCCGGGCGACCTGATGGCGAAGATCGACCCGTACCTGCGCCCGCTCTACGACGCGCTGTACGACATGGTCGAGCTGGAGGCGGCGCAACGCCTGCTCGAACGCCAGACCGTCGAAGTGGCCCCGCTGGCGTTCATGCGTGGTCGCACGCTGAACAACAGCTTCATCATCCTCGACGAGGCGCAGAACACGACACCCGAGCAGATGAAGATGTTCCTCACGCGGATCGGGTTCGGCTCGCGCGTCGTCGTGACCGGCGACGTGACGCAGATCGACGTGCCCGACGGCAGGAGCGGGCTGGTCGGTCTCGAGCGCGTGCTCCAAGGCATCGACGGACTGGCGTTCGTCCAACTGACCGCTTCCGATGTCGTGCGCCATCGGATCGTCGCGGACATTGTCGCCGCCTACGAGCGCGACAGCGGCGCGGCCGCGAGGCGAACGCAATGAGCGAGCCTCCGAGTCCCACCCTCACCGCGGCGACCGTCGTCGTGGTGGGTGCGGATGAACAAGATGAGGTGCCGCTCGATCTCGCGCGGTGGACCGCGCTGGCCGAGGCCGCGCTGCGGGACGAGGGTCGTTCCGGTGAGCTCACGCTGACGTTCATCGACGGCACCGAAATGGCCGAGTTGAACGCCGAGCACCTCGGCCACGAGGGGACCACAGACGTGCTGTCGTTCCCGCTCGACACCGACGATGCCGGTGGACTTCCCGTGCTCCTCGGCGACGTCGTCATCTGCCCCTCGGTCGCCGCGGCGCAAGCCAGTGGGCACGCCGGCACGCTCGACGACGAGCTGGCGTTGCTCGTCGTTCACGGCGTGCTGCACGTGCTGGGTCACGACCACGCGTCGGATGCGGAGCGAGCGCGCATGCAGGCACGCGAGCGGGAGCTCCTCGAGCGCCACCACTGGCACGGTCCCGCTCCCGCCAGCTTCCGGCAGGACCAGGACGGATCGTGAACGGCACCGACATCCTGATCCTGATCGCGATCGTCGTGCTGCTGCTCGTGCTCGTCGTCCTGGCAGCCGCGGAGACGGCGCTCAACCGGATCTCGCGCGTGAAGGCCCAGGCCCTCGCCGAGGCCACCGGCACAAAGCCCGCGCACGCCCTGTTCCGGCTCGTCAGTCACCCCGAGCGGTTCATCAACCCGCTCCTCGTCACGGTGACCGTGCTGCAGACCGGTCAGGCCTTCCTCACGTCGATCCTTGCCGACCGGCTCTTCGGCACGACCGGCCTCATCTTTGCGTTCGTGCTGAACGTGATCGTGTTCTTCGTGCTCGCCGAGTCGATGCCGAAGACGTGGGCCGTGCTGCACCCGGAGCGGGCCGGGCTGGCGACATCGCGGTTCGTGCAAGGGCTCGTGTCGTTCCCGCCCCTGCGAGTGATCAGCCGTGCGCTGATCGGCTTGACGAACGTGCTGCTGCCCGGCAAGGGCCTGAAGGAGGGCCCGTTCGTCAGCGAGCAGGAGCTGCTCGGCATCGTCGAGGCCGCCGCCGAGGACGAGGTCATCGAACACGAGGAGCGCGAGCTCATCGAGAGCATCATCGAGTTCGGCGACACCGTCGCTCGCGAGGTGATGGTGCCGCGACCGGACATGGTCATCGTGCCCCACGACGCGACGGTCACGGCTGGGCTCGATCTCGCCATCGCGCACGGGTACAGCCGTCTGCCACTGCACGGCGAGGACGACGAGGACATCGTCGGCATCGTCTACGCCAAGGACCTGATGCGGGCCGAGCGCGAGGGACGCGGCGACACGCCTGCCCTCGACCTCGTGCGGCCGGTGCGCTTCATCCCGGAGAACAAGCCCGTCAGCCGCCTGATGCGAGAGATGCAGGCCGGCAAGTACCACCTCGCCATCGTCGCCGACGAGTACGGCGGCATCGTCGGACTGATCACGTTGGAGGACTGCCTCGAGGAGCTGGTCGGCGAGATCGTCGACGAGTACGACATCGAGGCGTTGGCCGTGCAGCGATTGCCCAACGGGGACTACCTCGTCGACGGCGGGGTGCAGGTCGAGGATCTCAACGAATTGCTCGATGCCGATCTGCCCGACGACGAGTGGGACACGCTCGGCGGCTTCCTGTTCGGAACGCTGGAGCACGTGCCGGAGCCGGGGGAGTCCGTCGAGCATGGGGGCTGGCGCTTCGCCGCCGAGGAGATCGACGGACGTCGGATCCGATTGGTGCGCATCACGCCACTGGCGCCGGACGAACGAGGTGCGAACGGTGTTGCGCGTGGTCGGCGGGCGCGTCAGGAGACAGATCGCGCGATGGGCTCGATCTGTCCTTCGCAATCGATCGTTGTGATGCGGTTGTGACGGACAGTTCGGCCTGCATGTACGTTCGCCGGGCGTGGAGATCTCGTTGGACGGAAAGGTCGCCCTCATCACCGGGGCGTCGAAGGGCATTGGCCGAGCGATCGCCGAGGGCTTCGCCGCGTCCGGTGCCAAGGTCATGCTGAGCAGCCGCAAGCAGGACCAGCTGGAAGCAGCGGCCGCCGAGATCGACGGCACAACGGCCGTCTTCGCCGCCAACGCCGGTGACCTCGACGCGGCAGCCGCTTGCGTCGACGCCACGCTCGAGACCTTCGGCGGGCTCGACATCCTCGTCAACAACGCAGCCACGAACCCGTACTTCGGTGCGACGCTCGGGGTCGACCCGGCCCGCTACGACAAGACGTTCCAGGTCAACCTTCGGGCCCCGCTGTTCTGGTCGCAGCTGGCGTGGGAGCGCTCGTTCCGCGAGTCACCGGGGGTGATCCTCAACATCGCCTCGATGGGGGGTCTCCGAGTCGAGTACGGCCTCGGCGTCTACAACGTCACGAAGGCCGCGCTGATCCATCTGACTCGGCAGCTGGCGGGAGAGCTCGGCCCGACGAGGGTCGTGGGGATCGCTCCGGGGCTGGTGAAGACGGACTTCTCGTCCTACCTCGTCGAGAACTTCGGGGAGGCGCTCGTCGCCACGATGCCCACGCAGCGACTCGGTGAGCCGGAGGACATCGCCAACCTGGCCGTCTTCCTTGCCAGCGACAAGGCGAGCTGGATCACCGGCGACACCTACGCCATCGACGGCGGGGCCGGCGTGCGGTTCAGGTAGCGGCGGGCGATCTTGCCGATCGAGGTGCGCGGGATCTCGTCGACGAGGATCAGCCGGCGCGGGGCGCAGTAGGCGGGTAGCTCGGCCTTCACGGCGCCACGCAGTTCGTCGAGGCTCGGTGGGCGGCCTGCCGGGACCACGTACGCGGTGACCGCCTCGCCCCACTCGGGATCGGGGATGCCCGCCAGGGCGACGTCGGCGATCGAGGGAAGTCGGCGCAGCACCCGTTCGACGGGTTCCGGCCATACGTTCTCACCGCCGGTGATGATGAGGTCGCCACGGCGCCCGTCGACCTGCAGCCGACCGTCGTCGAGCCAGCGCCCGACGTCGCCGGTCGGGAACCACCCATCACGAAACGGGTCAGTGCCGTCGCGATACGCCCGAAGCAACATGGGGCCGCGCAGCAGGATCTCACCGTCGGCGGCGATCTGCAGCTCGACGCCGTCGAGGGGGACACCGTCGTAGACGACGCCGCTTCCGGTCTCCGTCATCCCGTACGTCGTGACGACGTTGGACGGCACGTCGGGCGGCGGTGCGGCGCCGCCGAGGAGGATCACGCGGAAGGCAGCGGGGTCGACGCGAGCCAGCGCGGTCGCGACCAGTGAGACCAGCGTGGCGCCGCTGGCCATGACGGCCGCCGGATCGAACCCGGGATGGACCGTGAGCGCGGTTCCCGACCGCACGGCCCTGACCACGACGGAGAGTCCACCGATGTGGGCGAGTGGCAGGCACGCCAGCCAGTGATCGTCGGGGCGTACGCCGAGACGGGCGTTCGTCGCACGAGCGGACGCGTCGAGGGCGCTGTGCGTGAGGACGACGCCCTTGGAGTCGCCTGTCGACCCGCTCGTCGGCACGACGAGCGCGTCGCCTGGTTCGACGGGTCGACCTGCGGGGAGGTCGGTCGCGCCGTCGTGCCCGATGATGCGCCTCGGCGCCATGGCGGCCACGAGCGATGCTCTGGCCGGCGGTGGCAGACGGGGGTCGACGGGGAGCGCCGCGTCACCGTCGTCCCACACCTGCTGGAGTGCGTCGACGAAGCCGGGACCGCCCGGCAGGTCCAGCGCGACGAGGCGGTTCGTCACCCGGTGACGGGATCGATCGGCGTGAGGATGCCGAGCTGGTCCTCCACGGTCTGGGCCACGTCCAGCATCACGAGGTCAGCGAAGCGTGGCCCGGTGAGCTGCGCGCCCACGGGAAGTCCCGCGGCGAGACCTGCCGGCACGACGGCCGCTGGCAGGCCGAGGAGGTTCGCCGGGAGCACCGGCCGCATCAACGACAGCGTGTTGCGGGCTTCGTCGAGTGAGCCGATGTCGGCACCGTGCGCGAATGGCGGCTGCGTCCAAGTCGGTGTCAGCAGCGCGTCCCACGTGTCGAAGAAGGCACTCCAGTCGCGCATGACGCCGTGCCGCTCGGCGAAGAGCAGCGCCCAGGTCGAGATGTCGATCGGCGGGTACTCGATGGCGGCGAAGTCGAGGAAGGCCTTGGAATCGGCGCCCATCACGTCCTCGAGCAACGGCCGCATGAACCGGACGTCGGGAAGGAGCATCTGGACCCACAGCTCGATGGCCCGCTCGTACGTCGGTGGCACGGCCTCGTCGACGTCGTGTCCGGCGTCGGCCAGCGCATCGGCCGCACGACGCACCGCCGCCGCCACGCCGGCGTCGGTCGTCCCTCCGGGCGGCTCGGTGCACACCGCGATGCGGAACCGTGCGCCGGGCTCGCTCGTGCGCAGGTTGACGGGCAGGCTCAGCGGGTCGCGTGGGTGCGCTCCGGCGAGCACCTGCAGACCGGCGCGGACATCGGCGACGCGACGCGCCAGCACGCCCTCGACCGCCATCAGCTGGAACATGATCAGCGGGTCCTCCGGTGGCAGGTACGAAGCGTGCGGGACGACGCCCGTCGTCGGCTTGATCGAGGCGATGCCGCAGCAATGGGCCGGGTTGCGCAGCGAGCCGCCGAGGTCGTTGCCGAGCCCGAGCGGTGACATCCCGCTGGCCAGCGAGCTGGCCTCGCCGCCGCTCGATCCTCCGGCCGTCACGTCGGGCCGCCACGGGTTGCGGGTCAAGCCACGCAGCGTCGAGTCGGTGTGCACACGCAGGCCGAAGTCGGGCATGTTGGTGCGGGCGAACGGGATGGCTCCAGCGGCGCGCATTCGTTCCACCACGGGCGCGTCGACCGGGACGACGGCCTCGGCGAAGGCGGGCACACCATGTGTGGTCGGCCAGCCGGCGACGTCGATGTTCTCCTTGACCGTGATCGGGACGCCGTGCAGCGGCCCGAGCGGCACGCCGTCAGCGACTGCCTGGTCGGCGGAGTCGGCGGCTTTCTCGGCCTCGTCGCCGAGGATTGCAACGATCGCGTTGAGGTCGCCGTTGACGGCCTCCACGCGGCCGAGCAGGGCGTGCAGGACCTCCCGGCTCGACGACTCGCCGCGCCTGATGCGGTCCGCCAACTCCAACGCGCTCAGCTGCCACAATTCGCTCACGCCGGCGGACGCTAGCGACCACGGTGGTGCTCCTGACCGTCGCGATGAGCGATGAGTGGCGATGCAGCGCACATCGCTCATCGCGCCGCTCCGCCCCCGTATCGTCGGCTGGCGTGGCCCAGGTGCAGCGTCCGCAGATGTCGACGGCGCGAGCGTTCGTGCTCGGGGCGCGGCCGCGCACGCTGCCAGCGGCGATCGTTCCCGTGGCCCTCGGCGCCGGGGCGGCGGCAGGCGATGGCGGTGCGGTCTGGTGGCGTCTGCCGCTCGCCCTCATCGTGAGCCTCGCCCTCCAAGTCGGCGTGAACTACGCCAACGACTACAGCGACGGCGTCCGTGGCACCGACGACGCCCGTGTCGGACCGCTGCGTCTCGTCGCATCCGGGCTCGCCGAACCCGGTGCCGTCAAGCGCGCCGCGTTCATCGCTTTCGGCGTCGCCGCCGTCGCCGGCCTCATCCTCGCTGCGGCGACCACGTGGTGGTTGCTCGCCGTCGGGGCAGCCAGCATCCTGGCGGCCTGGTTCTACACCGGCGGGCCACGTCCATACGGGTACGCCGGTCTCGGCGAGCTCTTCGTGTTCGTCTTCTTCGGATTGGTCGCGACGGTCGGCACGACGTACGTCCTGATCGAGCGGTTGACGTCGCTCAGCACGGTCATGGGCGCCGGCGCGGGCTGCCTGGCCTGCGCCCTGCTGGTGATCAACAACCTGCGCGACCGACCGTCGGACGAGGCCGTCGGCAAGCGGACGCTGGCGGTGCGCATCGGCGACGCGTCGACCCGGGCGCTCTACGTCGCGTTGCTCATCGCGGCATTCGTCTGCGTCGCGATCGCCGCTCGCTGGCGCCCGTGGGTGCTCCTGGCGTTCGGCGCGGCACCGCTGGCGGCAGTCGCGGCGCATCTCGTACGCGGCGGAGCAGCCGGGCGGGAGCTCATCGCCGTCTTGGGGGCGACGGGTCGCGTGCAACTGACGTACGGCGCGTTCGCCACCCTCGGCCTCGTGCTCAGCCGGTAATGAAGGCCCTCACCGCGGCTACGACGTCGGCCGGTCGCTCGAGGTGGACGGCGTGCCCGGCGTCCGGGATGACGGCCAGCGTCGCGTTCGGGATGGAGGCCGCCAACTGCTCCGCCAGCGCGACGAACTTGGCGTCCAGCGCGCCGGCGATCACGAGCACCGGCATCGACAGCTCACCGAGACGTTCCCAGACGGCGGGTTCGGCGCCGGTGCCGGCCATGCGCAGGCTCGACGCGAGCCCCGTCGCTGTGTTGCGCCGGCGGTCTTCGAGGTCCGGCTCGTCGAGGGTGGCGAACAGCGGCTGCGCGATCCAGGACTGGAGGAAGCGGTCGACGCCGTCGCGCTCGATCGCCGCCGCCAACGTCTCGTCGGCGGCCTGCCGGTTGGCGCGTTCCATCTCATTTGCGATGCCGGCCGTCGTGCTCAGCAGGATGAGCCGCGTCACGAGGTCCGGTCGGTCGAGTGCCAACCTGAGGCACAGCCGCCCGCCCATCGAATAGCCGAGGTAGATCGCCTGTCCACCGGTCGCTCCGAGCAACGCCGCGCCGTCGCCGATGTCGGCGGTGATGCCGGCGGAATCGCCGTGCCCGGGAGCATCGACGGTGACGACCTCGTACGTGCCGCACAGCTCGTCCGCGACCGGCCCCCAGGATCGGCCGGTCTGCGTGAACCCGTGGACCAGGACGATCCGCTCGCCGGCACCGCGTCGTTCGGCGGCCAGCCGGTCAGCTGGCACGCGCCGCCAGCCGCCGCAGCACCTGCACGAAGACGTCCGGATCCTGCGCGCCGGGGATCGACCAGCGTCCGTCGATCACGTACGTCGGTACGGCCGTGATCCCCGCCTCGGCAGCCGTCGCCGCGGCCGCCTGCAGCTCGGCGAGCCCGGTCTCGCTGTCGAGCAGTGCCCGCACTTCGTCGCCGTCGAGTCCGACCTCGGTGGCCGCGCGAACGAGCACATCGTGGTCGCCGACGTCCTCGCCGTTCGTGAAGTACGCCGTCAGCAGCCGCTCTTTGAGCGCCGCCTGTGTCCCCGGCGCGCCTCCATCGGCGGCGTAGTCGAGGACTCGGTGGGCGTCTCGCGTGTTGGCCCGGCGGGCCTGGTCGAGGCGGAAGTCGAGCCCCTCGGCGGCGGCGATCGAGGTGATGTTCTCGATGATCGCGGCAGCTCGATCCGGGCCGCCGAACTTGCGGGCGTACACCTCGGCGACGGGCATCGACGTACCCGGTGGCGCGTGCGGGTCGAGTTGGAACGGGCGGAAGACCACGTCCACGTCGATGTCGAACGTCGGATCTCCGGCGAGCTGGTCGAGCGCCCGCTCGAACCGCCGCTTGCCGATGTAGCACCACGGGCAGACCACGTCCGACCACACTTCGACGATCACGCGTCCACCCTACGGACCGATCTGTCCGTCGAAATCGATCGTTGTGAGGCGATCCTGAAGGACAGAACGGGTCAGATGTCGTCGAGGGCGGCGGCCGACTCGTCGCGGGCTGCCTCGTCGTCGTGCATCGCTGCGGCTGCCTGCTCCACCTGGGCCTGCGCCTTCTCGAGGCGGCCGCGAGCCAACGCGAGGGTGCGCTCTGCGGCGGCGACAGCGTCGCCGGCGCTGGCGGCCTCCGCCTCCACCTCGCGCAGCCGCCGGCGCGACTTCTGGAACTGGCGCTCCGCCACATCGAGCTCGCGCTGCCGGCGGCGCTTCTCGATCGCCGTGACCTTGGCCTCGGGCTCGGCCCCCTTCGCCGGAGCCTTCGCCGTTGCCTTCGCCTTCGCGGCCGTCGTTCGCGTCGCCGGTGCTGGCCGTGCTCGTCGAGCCCCGGCGGGTGCTGGCTCGAGGCCGGCGAAGATGTCGGAGTCGCCCGCGTCGCCCGAGCCCAACATCGCCCGACGCAGCTGCTCGATGGCGGAGGCACTCGTTGCCAGCTCGGACAACTTGGCGACCAGCTCCGGCGTCTCCTCCGGTCGCCCGACACCGCGCAGCTGCGCATTCGCGTGTCCGACGAGCGTCGTGGAGGAGCTGCGCAGCGCCTGCAGCGCCTCCCGCACGTCAGGGCCATCGCGCCCTTCGATCGCTGCTGCCTGGGCTTCGCGCACCGCCTCGGCGGCCTCCGCAAACGTGGCGACGTCCTCGCCGTGTTCGGCCGACGTGACATTGAGGGCCCATTCGGTCCAGGCTGGACGGCGCATGGCTGCCACGCTCGCCGCTGCTTCCCGGTCGTCCTTGCGGAGCTGCTTCGCCAACGCATTGCGCGTGGCCACGAACTCGGGCGGAGGTGTGGCGAAGAGCTGGCGGAGGGAGTCGGCGTCCAGGGACGTCGACGGTACTTCGGCGCGCCGTCTGGTCCGCGGCTCGTGCCAGGGAGGAGAGCGCCCGTGATCCAGCAGGTGGGAGTCGGACACGGCGATGTCGAGCTGCACTTCATCCTCTCGGTCGACCACCCGGCCCGACCAGTCGGGGTCGCCGGCGACTTCAACGAGTGGGATTGGACGGCGACGTTGTTCGAGGAGCGCGCCGAGGTCGTCGAGGCGGTCGTCACGGTCAGCGGCGGCCGGCAGTACCAGTTCAGGTACCAAGGCGCCAACGGGACCTGGTTCAACGATGACCGCGCCGACGACTACGTCCCCAACGAGTTCGGCGGTGTCAACTGCCTGATCGACGTCACCACGGACGGTGGGTCGTAACGTCCGACGACGTGACTGAGCCGGACGGTGACGCGCAGGCGACGTTCTGCGCCACCCTCGTCGACGAGTGGTGTGGGCGAGGTGTCCGCGCCGCGGTGGTGGCGCCGGGCTCGCGCAGCACACCAATGGCGCTGGCCCTCGCCGAGCGCCCCGAGCTGGCGGTCCACGTCGTGCACGACGAGCGGTCCGCCGCCTTCGTCGCCCTCGGTCTCGGCCTCGGCGGGATGCCTGCGGTCCTGCTGTCCACGAGCGGCACGGCGGCGGCCAACTTCCACCCCGCCGTCGTCGAGGCTGGACTCTCGGACGTCCCAATGCTGGTCGTCACGGCCGACCGTCCGCCGGAGCTGCGCGACGTCGGCGCCGCGCAGACGATCGACCAGTCACACCTGTTCGGGCGGTCCGTGCGCTGGTTCTTCGACCCGGGCGTGGCCGATGCGCGTCTCGCCCACACGTGGCGCTCGCTGGCGCGCCGCGCGTTCGACGTCGCGGCAACTGGCCCCGTCCACCTCAATCTGCCGTTCCGCGACCCGCTCGTCGGTCGACCTGGGCCGCTGCCGCCCGGTCGGCCGCCGCAGTCAACCGTCGCGCTTGCGGCGAACGGTTCGGCCGGGATGCCGCTGGATGCACGACGAGGGGTGATCCTCGCCGGTGGGCGATCGGCGGTCGGTGCAGCAGCGATCGGCAAGCTCGCTGAGCGCACGCGGTGGCCCGTGCTCGCCGATCCGACGTCACCGGCTCGACAGCTCGACGACGCGATCACGGCCTTCGACGCATTGCTCCGCCATCAGCCGTTCGTCGACGCACACCATCCTGAGCTGATCGTGCGCATCGGCCGGCCGGCGGCCTCGAAGGTGCTCGCGCAATGGGTGGCCGACTGCGCGGCCGAGGGTGCCGTGCTCGTGCAAGTCGGTGGTCCCGGCGTCATCGATCCGGACCACCACGTGGCGGCACACGTCGGCCCCGGTGCCCTGGCCGATGGGCAGATCCGCGGGGCAGCAGACACCGACTGGCAGGATGGATGGACATCAGCCAACCAGCGAGCGGAGGCTGCCATCGATGAGGTGCTCGGCCAGCTGACCACCCTCACCGAGCCGGGCGTGGCCCGAACGGTCGCCCAGAACCTGCCGCCTGATGCGCAGCTCGTCGTTGCGTCCTCCATGCCGGTGCGCGACCTCGAATGGTTCGGTGGCCGGCCGGCGAGGGCACACGCCAACCGCGGCGCCAATGGCATCGATGGCGTGGTCTCGACGGCACTCGGCGTCGCATTGCGCGGCCAACCCACGATCGCCGTCGTCGGCGACATCGCGTTCGTCCACGACGGCGGAGCGCTGACCGCTCTGCAGGCACGGCGCGCCGACCTGCGCATCGTCGTCACCGACAACGATGGCGGCGGGATCTTCTCGTTCCTGCCCCAAGCAGGCGAGCTCGCCGAGTCGCGCTTCGAGCAGCTCTTCGGAACGCCGCACGGCACCGACGTCGTTGCGCTCGCGCGCGCCCATCACCTCGACGCAGCGACCGTCACGAGGCCCGCGGAGTTGGCGGACCGTCTCGCCCTCCCGGGGCCGACCGTGACACGGATCGTCACCGACCGGTGGGACAACGTCAGCCTCCACAAGGACCTGAACGCCGCCGTGGCCACGGCGCTTACGGCCGGATGAGGGCAGACAGCATCGCTTGGAACTTGGCTTGCGTCTCGGCCAGTTCGGCGAGCGGGTCACTGTCAGCAACGACCCCACCGCCGGCATGGAGCCTGGCTCGGCGGCGGTCGGTGGACAGCTGGGCGCATCGAATCGTCACGGCCCACGTCCCATTGCCTGCGGCGTCCACCCAGCCAATCGCACCGCCATAGCGGTCGCGCTGCACACGCTCGACCTCGGCGATGGTGCGCAGCGCCTCGTCGCGAGGATGGCCGCCGAGTGCCGGCGTCGGCAACAGCGCCCGCACGAGCGACAGCACGTTGGGCGGCGGTGCCGACAGGCGTCCCTCGATGGCCGTGCCGAGGTGCTGCACGTTGGCGACGGTGACGACGGACGGCTCGGGTTCCCAGTCGAGGAAGCTGCACCATGCGAGCAGCGTGTCGTGGACGACGTCGATGACGACCCGGTGTTCCACCTGGTTCTTCGTGCTGGCAACGAGCTGCTCGGCGATCTCGGCGTCGAGGTCGGCGTCACCGGTGCGGGGTGCCGTGCCGGCCAGCGGGTGTGACCGCACGACCCGGCCGTCGACCTCGACGAGCAGCTCGGGTGACGCACCGATGAGCCCGTCCACGGCGAACCGGTAGCTGGAGCCGAATGCTCCGCGCAGCCGCTGCAACACACCGTGACGGTCGATCGGTCGGTCGGCGGTGATGGCGATCTCACGGGCGATCACGGCCTTGGTCAGGCGGCCATCGCGCACGGCGCCGCGGACGGCTTCGACGGCGGCGAGGTAGGTGCTGATCGGCGTGACGGACTCGATCGTGTAGCCGGACGCGCTCGGGGTCGGCGGGCGCACCGGCGTCAGCTCCTCATCCGCGTCGTCGATCACGGTCACCCACGTGCGTCGATCCGCGGTGACGCGCACGACGACCGACGGCACGACCATCTCACCGGGTTGGCCCGGTTCGAATGGCAACCAGCCGATCGCCACCGGGCCGAGCCCCGGCTCGCTGGGACCGTCGTGATCGATCGCAGCCAGCAGCTCCGGGATCTCGTCGACGGGTGCACGCGCGGCGACACCGCGGCCGGCGAGCCCGACGCCGTCGCGCACGAACAGGAAGCCGTCGCCCCGGGCGACATCGTCGAGGTCGATCGGACGCTCGCCGGCGGGAGCAGTGACGGCTCGCATCAGCGGGTCCCGGTGAGGAGCTGCGTGATGCCGCCGCTCAGCTCGAGGTGCTCGACGGTGTGGAACCCCGCCCGCTGGAGCGCGGCGATGAGCTCTCCGGGTGGCGGGAGATAGGCGACGCTGCGGGGTAGGTAGCGGTACGCCGCGCCATCGGACAACAGTCCACCGATGCGGGGGACCACGTGCCCGAAGTACCAGCTGTGCCCCCATCGCACCAACCCGTTGTGAGGTGTGCCCACGTCGAGCAGCGCGATTCGGCCACCTGGGCGAAGGACGCGCGCCAGCTCGACGAAGAACGTGTCGAGGTCGACGAGGTTGCGCAGGGCGAATCCACACGTGATGCCATCCACGGTGGCCTCCGGGACGGGCAGGCGGAGGATGTCGGCCTGGACCCGCGGCGCGCCGCTGTGGTCGGCGCGCAGCATCCCCAGGCTGAGGTCGATCGAGACGGGACGGTGGCCGGCCCGGGCGAGATCGACGCACAAGTCGCCCGTGCCGCTGGCGAGGTCGAGGACGCGGCTGCCCGCAGCCAGGCCGAGCTCTCGAACGGCGCGTCGCCGCCAG
Organism: uncultured Acidimicrobiia bacterium; assembly: GCA_963844915.1. Lineage (GTDB taxonomy): Bacteria > Actinomycetota > Acidimicrobiia > Acidimicrobiales > Ilumatobacteraceae > JALZMG01. The sequence continues at coordinate 425,123 of CAWJQF010000003.1, forward strand.
TGCACGTCGAGACGGAAGGTCATGATGCGGTTGACGAGGTCGTAGCGCGGCGCGATCGCGTCGAACATCTCGCGCACGGCAGTGCGCTTCTCCTCACCCTCCGGCAGCGTGTCCCGGTTCCAACTCGTCGGCACCGCCATCGCGCCCTGAGGCTACGGCGGGTCAGGCTCCATCGATGGCGATGACGTCGGCAGACCAAGGACAGTACGTGTCGGAGGTGAGCGTGGCGTCCTCGACGTACGAGGGCAGCCCGTCGCAGACCTCGGTCGTCACGTCGGCGAACTCCAGCGTGGCCGGATCGATGTGCCACGACCACGGCGCGTTGACGCTCGGATCGTCGCGCACGATCCGGCCGACCGGGATGCGACCCTCCTCCGAGCCCTCCATCAGTTGGCGGGCATGCTCGACGAGCGCCGGCGTGGCGAGGGCGATCTTGTACGTCTCCTGGCCGGCCACCTCGAACGTCGCCACGGGCATCTCGTCAGCGCTGCCCGGACCGTCGTCACTGCACGCCGTTGCCCCAACCAGGAGTACCGCAATCGGCAGGATCGCTCGCCGCATGGTCGGATGGTAGGCGGCACTACTACCTTGCCGACCATGACCACGACTCTCTTCGGGGCGTTCATGCCGCAGGGCTGGAAGATGGAGTTGTCATCCATCGACGGTCAGGCGGCGAAGTGGAACAAGGCGGTCGAGATCGCCCAGCGAGCAGAGGAGCTGGGCTACGACTCGATCTGGGTCTACGACCACTTCCACAACGTTCCGCGACCGGCCCACGAGGCGGTGTTCGAGTGCTGGACGACGATCGCCGCGATCAGTCAGCTGACGAGCCGGATCCGGCTCGGTCAGATGGTGGGCTGCAACAGCTACCGCAGTCCCGGGCTTCTGGCGAAGATCACCTCGACGATCGATGTCGTCTCCGGCGGGCGGCTCGACTGGGGCATCGGCGCCGGCTGGTACGAGAACGAGTACCGCGGCTACGGCTACGAGTTCCCCAAGCCGAAGGATCGCATCGGGATGCTGCGGGAGACGGTCGAGATCGTGAAGAGCATGTGGACGCAGCCGGAGACGACCTACCGCGGGACCTACTACGACATGTCCCGGGCCAACTGCGATCCGAAGCCACTCCAGGACCCCCATCCGCCGGTGTGGATCGGCGGTGGTGGCGAGCAGCTGACGCTGCGCGTCGTCGCCCGCCACGCCGACTGCTCGAACTTCGGCGGCTCCCCGGAGCAGTGGGCGCACAAGCGGGAGGTCCTGAAGGCCCATTGCGCCGACGTCGGACGGGACGAAGCGACGATCCGCAAGACGTGGTCGCCCGAGGTGTTCATCCGCCAGAGCGAGTCCGAGATCGAAGCGGCAGGGACCCGCAGCTTGTGGGGTGAGCCGGTCGAGCGCTGGCGGGCCGGAAACCTCGTCGGCACGCCAGAGCAGGTCAGCGAGAAGATCCAGACGTACCTCGACCTCGGTTGTCAAGGGTTCATCCCGTGGTGCTCGGACTACCCGGACACCGAAACCCTCGAGCTGTTCGCCACGGAGGTGATCCCGAACTTCCGTTCTTGATGGCCTCGCTCACTCGAAACTCGCTCGCTCGGCAGTGGCTCGTCGCTGGCGCTTCCCTCGCCACCTGACTGCGCACGCTTGCTGCGGGTGAAGGCCCCGCCCCGCTCCTTCGGACGGGCGCCCCCGGTGCTACGAATGCGGGGCTATGCCGGACCTGCTGACCCTCTACGCCCACGCCCACCCGGACAAGCCGGCCATCATCGACGACCGCACCGGGGGTGACGTCCGCACGCTGAGTCACGCCGAGTTCGAGGACGTGACGAACCGCCTGGCGCACGTGCTGATCGACGCGGGGGCGGGACCCGGCGTGAAGGTGGCCTGGTGCGGCCAGAACTCGACCGGTGTCGCCTCGCTGGTCGTCGCCGCCCGCAAGATCGGCGCCACCGCGGTCCCGGTGAACTACCGCTTCTCCGAGGACGAGGCGGCGTTCGTGACCGACCACAGCGATGCCCCACTCGTCTTCGTGGATGCGGAGTTCGCCCCCCTGTTCGCCCGCGTGCGCAGCGCCATCCCGAAGGTCGGCGACGTCCTCGTCTTCGATGGACCAGCACCGGACGGGATGATCGACGTCGATGCCCTGATGGCAGCCGCACCCCACGATCCGCCGGAGGTGTCGCAGTCCGAGGAGGCGGCAGCGACGATGATCTACACGTCGGGCACGACCGGCAAGCCGAAGGGGGCGCTGCGGGTCAACGCCATCGATCCGGTCGTGGCCGCGGCGATGTTGCAGTTCTTCGGGTACACGCCCGACGACGTGTACCTGACGACCGGCCCGCTGTACCACAGCGGCCCTGGCGGGTTCATGGGTATCGCGATGGCGCTCGGCCAGACCGTGGTGCTGCAGCGCAAGTTCGACCCAGAGGACTGGCTGCGGATGGTCGAGACGTATCGCGTCACGTCGACGTTCTCCGCCCCGACGCCGATCCGCATGATCTGCAACCTGCCTGCCGACGTGAAAGCGCTCTACGACCGCTCGACGATGCGCGTCATGGTCGCCAACGCGGCGCCGTGGAGCTTCGCCCTCAAGCAGCAGTACGTGGCGGACTTCCCGCCGGAGTCACTGTTCGAGGTCTACGGCTCGACGGAGCTCGGCGTGAACACGATCCTGCGACCAGAGGACCAGCTGCGCAAGCCGGGCTCGTGTGGCAAGGAGGCGCCGTACATCGAGATCCGGTTGTACGACGACGACGGCAACGTGGTCACTGCCACTGGGCCCGAGGCGACAGGCGAGCTGTACGTCCGCAGCCCGTGGGTCTTCGCCGACTACTACAAGCAGCACGACAAGTTCGAGGAGGAGCACCGCGACGGCTTCCAGACCGTCGGTGACGTCGCATATCGCGACGACGAGGGCTTCTTGTACATCTGCGATCGGAAGAAGGACATGATCATCTCCGGCGGGATGAACGTCTATCCGGCCGAGATCGAGGCCGCTCTCGAGCAGCACCCCGACATCTACGAGGCAGCGGTGTTCGGCATCCCGAGCGAGGAGTGGGGTGAGGCCGTGCACGCCGTGGTGGTGGTGCGGCCCGGGGCATCGATGACCGAGGACGCCGTGCGTGCGCACGCTCGGGAGCACCTCGCCAACTACAAGCTGCCCAGGTCGATCTCGTGGCTCGACGAGCTCCCCAAGACCGGTTCAGGCAAGATCCTCAAGCGCGAGCTGCGCGCCCCCTACTGGTCGGACCGCACGGCCAACGTGTGAGTTTTCGGTTCGGCGAAGCGCATTGCGTTCAGTCGAAGCAGGCGCGGAGCACGCGCAATCCCTCGGGGATGTCGTCCGCGCTGATCGCCCCGTAGCCGAGCACGATCCCGGCTGGGCGCGGGTGGCGCACTCCGAAGGAGCCCAGGGCGTACAGGTCGACGCCGTCCGCTCTCGCCCGCCGCACGATTGCCGTCACTTCCTCGGCCGCCCTTCCCGGAACGTGCGCGCTGATGTGCAGTCCAGCGGCCGACGGCACCACCTTCACCAGGTCGGCGAAGTCCTCGGCCAGGATGGCTGACACGATCTCGTGGCGGCGGCGATAGGTCGAGCGCATCCGTCGGAGGTGGCGCGCGAACCACCCCCGATCGATGAACTCGGCCATCGCTGCTTGCTCAGCTGTCGACGTCGCCCAGTCGGTCACGTACTTCGCCGCGACCAGGGCCCGGCGTAAGGACGGGGGCGTCACCAGGAACCCGAGCCGTATCGAGGGGAGCATCGTCTTCGAGAACGAGCCGGTGTAGACCACCCGCCCGGTCGCGTCGAGGCTCTGGAGCGGCTCGATCGGGCGGCCGCCGAAGCGGAACTCACTGTCGTAGTCGTCCTCGATGATCGCTGCATCGTGTTCCTCGGCCCAGCGCAGGAGGGCCACGCGGCGGCGCAAGGACATGGCGACCCCGAGTGGGAACTGATGCGACGGCGTGACGATGACGAGGCGAACGGTCGGTGGGATCGCATCGACGACGATTCCCTCATCGTCGACGGCGATGCCGACGAGCTGCGCGCCGTGCGCGGTGAGCTGACCTCTGGACGGCGGATAGCCCGGGTCCTCGACGGCCACGGAGTCGCCCGGCGACAGCAGTGTGCGGGCGATGAGATCGATCGCCTGCTGGATGCCGTTCGTGATGACGACGTCAGCGGCGGTGGCCCGCACAGCGCGTGAGGCACCGATGTGGTGGGCGATCGCTGCACGAAGTCCTTCATGTCCGGCTGGCTCGCCGTAGCCAGAGCTGGCAGCCGCAGCCGGCGTCAGCTGCCGCGTCACCAGCGACCGCCACTGCTCGAACGGGAAGAGCGTCGGGTCGGGGCGCCCGAGACGGAAGTCGTAGCGGGGCCGCCTGCCGCGTTGCCGCGGCATCGCGACGCGTTCCCAGATCGGAAGTGGTCGCAGCACACCGGCGGGAGGCCCAGGCTCGGGCCCGGCGATCGGGACGTCGTCGCTGACGAACGTGCCGGCGCCCACCCGAGAGGACAGGAAGCCCTCGCCGGCCAGACGGTCGTAGGCGACGGTGACCGTCGTCCGCGAGACCGCCAGCCGAGTCGCCAGCTCGCGGGTCGGAGGCAGCCGATCGCCCGGCCGGAGCACGCCGGAGACGATTGCCTGGCGGAGCTGACCGTAGATCTGCCCGGTCACGTCGCGCCGGCCGACGAGGCTGACGTGGAGATCCACGTGCCCACCGTAATTGGCCTGGTCGCCTGCGCCTGGATCGGATCTTCCACTGGTCCGACCATCGTTCTTACGCTCGGAGTGCTCCCGACGGTTCGAACCGTCTGCTCGTCGACACGAAAGGTAGGCCATGGGTCGTCCACGCCTGTCCCCTCGCGCCGGAATCGCCGCAGCGGCGATCGCCGCCGTCGTCGCGCTGCCCGGCGCCGTCGCGGCGGATGACACCATGAGCCCCGTGCCCAGCAGCAGGGGATGTGAACGGCGGTTCGAGGAAGCACAGCGCACGGACATGGAGTCGTTCCGTGATTACGACCGTGAGACCTGGCGCAACGTCCACACCGAGGATGCCGTGTCGATCTTCCCGAGCGGCGCGGTGGTCCAGGGCAGGGATGCGATCGTCGATGCGCTGGCGAGTCACTTCGATGACGAGGAGGCGATCTTCACCTGGACCGAGCGGTTGCGAACGGTCAACGGGTGTCGCACGGCGTACATCCTCTACGACACGGTGTACGAGATCCCCTCGATCGGCTACCGGCAGGCGGCGAGGACCGGCGTCTCGTACACGTTCGAGGGCGGGCGCTGGCTCGTCGTCGCTGATCAGGGCACGGCCGTGCCTGGCTGATGTGGGCGTCCGTGCCGTCCTGATCCCACACGGTTCCCCCGTGGTCCGTGTCGCCGTCTCCGCGGATCGATCGCGGAGACGGTGACACGGCCGCCACGATGAGCGCCCGCGGGCGCTACAACTGAGACGTGCGGTCGGGCTTCGTCACGTTCGTCGGTCGTCCCAACGTCGGCAAATCGTCGCTAGTGAACGCCATCTGCGGCGAGAAGGTGAGCATCGTCTCCGACAAGCCGCAGACGACACGTCACCGTGTCCGCGGGGTGCTGACGAGAGCAGACGCTCAGCTCGTGTTCGTCGACACGCCAGGTCTCCACAAGCCGGTCACGGCGCTCGGACGCAAGGTCAACGCCACGGCGATCGACAGCGTCGGCGAGTCCGACTCGTCAGTTGACGTCGTGGCCCTCGTCCTCGATGCCACCGCCCCATTCGGTAGCGGCGACCGCTGGGTCGCCGGCCACCTCGACCTGCCGCGCAGCGTGGTCGTCGTGAACAAGATCGATCGCGCCAGCCGGCAGCAGGTGACGGCCCAGCTCAACGCCGCGGCGGAGCTCGATGCGGAGGCGTACTTCCCGGTGTCGGCGAAGACCGGTGCGGGGCTGGATGTGCTCGTCGACCATCTCGCCAGCCGGATGCCGGACGGCCCGCCGCTGTTCCCAGAGGACACCGTCCGCGACGTGCCAGAAGAGCAGTGGGTCGCCGAGCTGGTGCGTGAGCAACTGCTGGCGGTCACGCGTGACGAGCTGCCGTACTCGATCGCCACCCGCGTTTCGGAGTGGGAGGGCTCGCGGATCACCGTCGAGATCATCGTCGAGCGGGAGAGCCAGAAGGGCATGGTGATCGGCAAGGGTGGCCAGGTCCTCAAGCGGGTTGGCGAGGCGGCGCGCCGACAGCTGCCGGAGGGCACCTACCTGGAGCTGCGTGTGAAGGTCGACAAGGACTGGCAGCGACGACCTGACCGGGTCGAGCGGCTGTATTGAGGCAGTCAGCGCTGACGCGCTCAGGTGTTCGGCGGCGTCGAGGAGGGCGGCGAAGTCGGCGAGCTTGGTTCGGGTGTGGTCTCCGGCTCGGCGTTCGGTTCGAGCAGCAGCGACTGGTAGTCGTTGCGTGACACCAGAGCGCCGGGGACTGTCTGCACGTTGCCGCGCCCGGGCACCGCGAGTGGCTCGCCGTCGAGGGTGAACTGCACCTGGCCGATGCCGGGCCGTCGCGTGAGGGTGAGCACGATCTGGGCGATCGCCAGTCGCTGATCGCGCGGTTGGATGCCTTCGAACGGCACCGACGCGAGGTCGACGGTGGCGAAACCGGCGCCCGATTCCGCAACGGACGTGATCAGCCGAGAAGGCAGCAAGGTCTGCAGACCGATACCGACCTCGTCCGTCGGCGGACCTGCCTCGAGCGCGGCGATCACCCGGCTCACGGACGGAGCACCCGCCAGGTTGATCGAGATGTCGACCAACCGGTTGCCGTCCAGGAAGTAGAGCTGGACGGTCTCCGTCGCGATCGTCGTCGTGGTCTCGTCTGAGGTCGGGCTGACGACCACGACCATCGTCGTCGACGGCGGAATTGTGGTGGTCGTCGTCGAAGAGGTCGTCGTGGTCTGATCGAGGCCGGCGAGGTTGTCGCTCCCGATGCGCTGCAGCTCACCCTCGCCGCTGACGCCGCAGGCGGCGACCAACGTCGAACTGATCGCCACGGTGGTCAGCAGTGCGAGCCGCCTCACCGCATCGCCTCCGACGGGATGCGGACGACGAAGCGGGCACCGCCGCTCGGCCGGTCCTCGACCCACGCGTCGCCACCCTGCGCAGTGGCGTGCTCGGACACGAGCGCCAGGCCGAGGCCGGTGCCGATGCGATGGCGGGCCGCGCTGCCCCGAGCGAACCGCTCGAAGATGCGCAAGCGCTCGCCGCGAGCGACGCCAGGCCCGGCGTCCTCGACGACGACGAGGAGGAAGGGTCCATCCGTGCGCTCGATGGACACCCGCGTCGGGCCACCGCCGTGATGGTTGGCGTTCTCCAGCAGGTTGGCGAGGATGCGCTCGAAGCGCAGCTTGTCGACGGTCGCCGAGAGCGGTGAGCCGTTGCCGGTGTGGTCGGGCACATCGAGGGGTAGCTCGCGGAAGCCGTTGCGGTCGATGATCCGGCGGCACAGCGCGACGATGTCGACCTCCTCCGTGTGCAGCTCGGTCGCGCCGGCGTCGATGCGGGACAGCTCGAGGAGGTCGATGACCATGGCGTCGAAGCGGCGGACCTGGCCGACGACGACGTCGAGCGCCTGCTGTGTGCGGTCGGGGAGCTCGCCGCGCCGGCCGTGGATGACCTCGGCGGCGGCGGCCAAGGCGGTGATGGGGGAGCGCAGCTCGTGGCTCACGTCGGAGGCGAAGCGGGCCTCGCGCTCGATCCGGGCCTGGACGGCGTCGGCCATGTCGTTGAACGAGTTGACGAGGCGGTCGAGGTCGGGGTCGCCTTCGAGGGCGACGCGGGTGCTCAGGTCGCCGGCGGCGATCTCGCCCGCCGCATCGGTGATCCGTCCGAGCGGCTGGACGAGGCGGCGGCTCGTCCAGATCCCGACGCCCGTGGCCAAGAGGACCGTGATCGCCGAGCCGATGACGAGCGCCAGCAGGATCGAGCTGAGGGTGTCCGCTGTCGAGTCGAGCTCGAATGCTTCGTAGTAGTCGGCGTCAACCTCGGCGATCGGGATCGCCACGCCGATGTAGGGCTTGCTGTCCAGCGTGAAGCGCTGGATGCCGGAGATCCCGAGCGAGGACGCCTCACGCAGGTCGTCCGGGAAGTCCGCATCCGAGAAACGCGTGTTCGTCGCGAACGGTGTGCCGTTGAGCAGCCGGACGAAGGCGAACCCGCCGCGCTCGGTCTGGATCGTCGGGAAGAAGTCACCGAAGCCCTCGTTGCCGCTCTGCAGCTGGGTCTTGACCCGGAGGGCGTTGACGACGGCCTGCTGGCGGGCCACCTCGGTGCGCTGCTCGAGCAGGGAGGAGCGAGCGAAGGCGTACGTGGCGATCGTCAGCGAGACCGTAGCGATCAGGGCGATGAGCCCGAAGAACAGCGTGACCTTGGTGCGCAGACGCATTGGACGGCGGGCCACGCTGCCAGTGTGTCAGGGACCAGCGGACTGCCCGACGCGGGAAAAGGACCCCGAAAGCAGGGCCCTGCACGCCGCTGCCGGTGAGGCACCAGGGGGAGGAAGGTACCCCACCGGGGCAGCGTGAACGGTCCTCACTGTGCTCACCGACTGTGACGGCGCCACGGCATCGATGCGCGATTTGTGTAACAGTTCAATCGGATCCGAGGCCGCGGCGGCGCAGCGGGGACGCCAGAATGGCGCCCGCTGTGTACTCGCTGCTGTTCATCGAAGATGACGACCAGATCCGGCTGGCCCTGCGCATGGCCTTGGAGGACGAGGGCTACCAGGTACGGGAGTCGGCCGACGGGACGTCGGGCCTGGCCGCGTTCGACGAGCAGGAGGCTGACCTCGTCCTCCTCGACCTGCGCCTGCCGGACATGTCCGGGTTCGACGTGTGCCGCAGGCTGCGGGCCCGCAGCATCGTGCCGATCATCATGATCACGGCGCAGACGGACACGTACGACATGGTGGCCGGGCTGGAGGCGGGCGCCGACGACTACATCACGAAGCCGGTGATCCCCAAGGAGCTGGCCGCCCGGATCAGGGCGTTGCTGCGGCGGGTCCAGCTGCACGAGACGTCGACGCCCCGGGTCTCCCGATTCGGCGACCTCGAGCTGCGGCGCGAGCAGGGCATCGTCCTCAAGGGCGGCCGTGAGGTGAGCCTCACGAAGACGGAGTTCCGGTTGCTGTGCGAGTTCGCCGACCACGTCGGCGCCGTGCTGTCGCGTGACCAGCTGCTGGAGCGGGTGTGGGGGTACGAGTACCTCGGCGACTCCCGCCTCGTCGATGCCCACGTGCGCCGCCTGCGCGTCAAGGTCGAAGACCAACCCGACGAACCCCGTCACATCGTCACCGTACGCGGCCTGGGCTACCGCCTGCTCGGTTGAACCCATCCGAGTGTTTGACCGCATCCGAGTGCTGGAGGTCGATTTTCCCGGGTGCTGACACTCGGATGACCTCAAACACTCGGATGGACCTAGGCGGGGCGGGAGCGCAGGTACTCGCCCAGGCCCTTGGCCTGGGGGTCGAATGACGTGGAGGAGGCCACCCCCTCGCCGAGGTAGCCGACGATCACGAAGTTGAGGGCCCGCAGGTTCGGCAGCTCGTAGCGGCGAACCTCGAGGTTGCGGGCCTCCGGGAGCAGCTCCTGGAGGCGCTGCGCCGTGAGGTTGGCGGCGAGCCAGGCGTAGCCCGCGTCGTCGCGGGCCCAGATGCCGACGTTGGCGTTGCCGCCCTTGTCCCCGGAGCGAGCGCCGAACCAGTGCCCGAGTGGCCGCCCAGGCTCGACCGGCGAGGGCGCCACGTCGGGTGCGGCAGGCGCCACGACGAGCTCGCTGCCGGACCCATCCGTCGGCGGCGGAGGGATCCGGATCCGCCGGCCGTCATCCGTCACGACGACCTGATCGATCTCATCAGCGGGGACGAGTGCCGGCCAGTACACGCCGTACGACTGCGCGGGACCAGGTGCCGACGTGGCGAAGAAGCCGGGGATGTTGGCGAGCGCCAGCTCGATGGCCGCCGAGGAGAAGGCCCGCCCGACCGACCGCTCGTCGTCGGCCCGGGCGAACAGGTGCAACCGCCCGCTCGACTGCTCCTGGTCGGGCCCGTCGCTCGGCGCGGGCACGAACCGGGTCTCGAGCGTCACGCCCGTCTCCTCGAGGTGCTCGGCACCGCCCATGGCGTCGCGCACGGCATCCGCCACCCAGCGCGCCTTGGCCTCCTGCTCCAGCCCCGTCAACACGATGGTCATGCGGTTGCGGAAGCCGCCGTCGTAGTTGATCGCCACCTTCGTGGTCGGTGGCGCTGGCTCGCCCCTGGTCCCGCTGATCAAGACCCGATCGTCACCGACCTGCTCCAGTCGCAGCGTGTCGAACCGGGTGATCACGTCGGGATTGGCGTACGCCGGAGGTCCGATCTCGTAGAGCAGCTGGGCGGTCACCGTCTCGACCGTCAGCGCCCCGCCCGTCCCGGGATGCTTCGTGATCGTCGCCGACCCGTCGGCGTCGACCTCGGCGATCGGGAAGCCCAGCGGCCGCGACAGATCGGGCAGCTCGGTGAAGAACGCATAGTTGCCGCCGCAGGTCTGAGCGCCGCATTCGATGACGTGCCCGGCGGCGACGGCGCCGGCGAGCCGGTCCCAGTCCGAGGGCGCCCAGTCCCACCACCACACTGCAGGTCCGACGACCAGTGCGGCGTCGGTGACCCGGGGGCAGACGACGACGTCGGCGCCCTCACGCAACGCGGCGGCGATCCCGAACCCGCCCAAGTAGGCGTTGGCGCTGACCGGCTCGGCGGTCAGTCGAGCACCCGTGTCGAGGTTGTCGAGGTGCGGCCGGAGGCCGTCGATGCGGGCCATCAGGTCATCGCCTTCGATGTGGGCGACACGCACGGACACGCCGATCTTCTCGGCGATCTCCCGCACCCGTTCGGCGCACCCCGACGGGTTGAGCCCGCCGGCGTTCGAGACGACCTTGATGCCTCGGTCGGCGCACGTCCCGAGGACCTGCTCCATCTGGGTCAGGAACGTCGTGGCGTAGCCGCCGTCGGCATTGCGGTTGCGGGCCTTCCAGAGGATCAGCATCGTCAGCTCGGCCAGCCAGTCGCCGGTCAGCACGTCGATCGGCCCGCCCTCCACCATCTCCCGGGCGGCCGACAGCCGATCTCCGTAGAACCCCGAGCAGTTGGCGATGCGAATCGGGCGTGCGGCGTTCATTCGGCGTCCTCCAGCCTCAACAGGACCTGCCCGGTGTCGACCTGCTCGCCGGGACCCACCAGCACCTCGGCCACGGTTCCGTCGGCCGGGGCGTGGATCTGGTGCTCCATCTTCATCGCCTCCACGACGACGAGCGGCTGGCCGCCGAGCACGGAGTCGCCGGCGGTGACGAGCACGCGGATCACCGCTCCGGGCATCGGCGCGACGAGCGAGCCGGCAGCACTCGAGGCGTCGGGCTCCGGATGGCGGGGCAGGACAGTGAAGGTGACGTGCCCGCTCGGGGCGTCGACATGGCGCAGCGCCCCATCCTGCGTGACTGCGAGGTGTTGACGGACGCCGTCGATCTCGAGCTCGACGCCGTGTGGCTCGGCGACGAGGATCGTCACCGGGAGTCGCTCGCCATCGACCGCGACGAACGGCTCGCGTCCGAGCCGATACGAGACGAGCATCGTTTCCTCGCCGCTGAGCAGCGTGACCGCTTGGTCCGCCGCCGGGTTGTTCCGCCAACCGGACGGGATGCCGCGCCAGACGTTCGCCGACGCGCGACGTCCGGCCTGGTCGGCGAGGGCAACTGCTGCGGCGGCGATGTGTCGATCCCCGGTGATCGGCTTGGTGCAGGGGTGCTCGTCGAGGAATCCGGTGTGCAGGTCGCCGGCACGGAACGCGGCGTGCCGCAAGACGCGCACCAGCTGATCGCGATTGGTCGTCGGGCCGTGCAGCCGCGCCGACGACAGGGCCGCCGTCAGCGCTCGGATCGCCGCGTCACGTGTGGGGCCATGGGCGATCACCTTGGCGACCATCGAGTCGTAGTAGGGCGACACGGTCGACCCCGTCGCCACGCCGGTGTCGATGCGCACGTCGCCGCCGATCTCGAACGTCGTGAACCGACCCGTTGACGGGCGGTAGTTGGCAGCCGGGTCCTCGGCGGTCAGCCGTGCCTCGATGGCGTGACCGTGGAGCGGCGCATCGAGTGCCTGTGTGGGCAGCGGTGCGCCGTCAGCGACGGCGAGCTGCAGCTCGACGAGGTCGAGCCCGGTGACGAGCTCGGTGACCGGGTGCTCGACCTGCAGCCGCGTGTTCATCTCGAGGAACCAGAAGCGCCCGTCCGGCTCGAGCAGGAACTCGACGGTGCCTGCCCCGACGTAGCCCACGGCCTTCGCCGCGGAGATCGCGGCGTCGGCCATCCGCCAGCGCAGCTCCTCGTCGACGGCGGGGGAGGGCGCCTCCTCGATGATCTTCTGGTGGCGTCGCTGGATCGAGCACTCACGTTCGTGGAGCGAGGTCACGGTCCCGTGTGCGTCGGCGAGGACTTGGATCTCGACGTGGCGGCCGCGTTCGACGTAGCGCTCGTAGAACACGGTGCCGTCCCCGAAGGCGGCCTCCGCCTCGCGTTCGGCGGCGTCACGGGCGTCGTCGAGCTCGTCGAGCGTGCGCACGATGCGCATGCCGCGTCCTCCGCCTCCTGCTGCCGCCTTGACGAGCAGCGGCACGCCGATCTCGCGGTAGTCGGCCGTGCTGCTGTCCAGCAGGATCGGCACACCGGCGGCGCGCATCAGTGCCTTTGCCTCGACCTTGTTGCCCATGGCCTCGATCGCTGGGGCGGGTGGACCGATCCACGTTAAGCCGGCATCGGTCACTGCCCGGGCGAACGCGGCCGATTCGGCGAGAAAGCCATAGCCGGGGTGCACAGCATCGGCTCCGGTGCGGCGGGCGGCGTCGACCAGCAGGTCGGCGCGCAAGTAGGTGTCGGCGGCGGCCGTGCCGGGGAGGCGCACTGCGGTGTCGCCGGCGGCGACGTGCAGCGCCTCGGCGTCGGCGTCGCTGAACACCGCGACGGTCGAGATCCCGAGCCGGCGACAGGTGCGGGCGATGCGCAGGGCGATCTCACCACGGTTGGCGATGAGCACTCGTTCGATCATCTGGCATCCCTGTCGGTCGCGTCGTTCGGAATTGAAGCACCGGTTCGGCACGCCGGCGCCTCCAGGCGCCTCGGCGGCCTCATCACATGCGGAACACCCCGTAGCCGTGTTGGCCGTGGATCTCGGTGTTGTGGATCACCGAGAGGCAGATGCCGAGCACCGTCCGCGTGTCGCGCGGGTCGATGATCCCGTCGTCGTAGACCCGCCCGGTCATGAACAGCGCCAGCGACTCACGCTCGATCTGGTCCTCCACGGCGGCGCGCATCGCCGCGTCGGCCTCTTCGTCGAACGGTCGACCCATCGACGCCGCCGACTGCCGAGCAACGATCGACAGCACGCCGGCGAGCTGCTGCGGCCCCATCACGGCCGTCTTGGCGCCCGGCCAGGTGAACAGGAAGCGGGGTCCGTAGGCCCTTCCGCACATCCCGTAGTTGCCGGCGCCGTAGCTGGCGCCCATGTTGATGGTGAGGTGGGGGACGGACGAGTTGGTGACGGCGTTGATCATCTTGGCGCCGTCCTTGATCATGCCGCGCTGCTCGTACTCCCTGCCGACCATGTAGCCGGTGGTGTTCTGGAGGAACAACAGTGGCGTGTCGATCTGGTTGGCCAGTTGGATGAACTGCGCCGCTTTGTTGGACTCCTCACTGAAGAGGATCCCGCGGTGGTTCGCCAGCACGCCGATCGGATACCCGTGGACCTCGGCGAACCCGGTGACGAGCGACGTTCCGTAGCGTGGCTTGAACTCGTCGAACTCGCTGTCGTCGACGACTCTCGCCAGCACGTCTCGCGGGTCGAACGGCACGCGCAGATCCGCCGACGTGACCCCGAGGAGCTGCTCAGGGTCGTAGCGAGGCGGCCGGCCCGGACCGCGAGGGCCCGGTCCTCGCTTCACGCCGTTGAGCCTGCTCACGATGCGTCGGCCGATGCGCAGCGCATCGGGCTCGTCGACAGCGAAGTAGTCGGCGAGCCCGCTGATCCGGGCGTGCATGTCGGCGCCGCCCAGGCTCTCGTCGTCGCTCTCCTCGCCGGTCGCCATCTTGACGAGTGGAGGGCCACCGAGGAACACCTTCGAGCGCTGCTCGATCATCACGACGTAGTCGCTCATCCCCGGCACGTAGGCACCGCCGGCGGTGGAGTTGCCGAACACGATGGAGATCGTCGGGATGCCGCGCGAGGAGAGGTCGGTCAGGTCGTAGAAGCCGCGGCCTCCGGGAATGAAGATCTCGCTCTGGTGGGGCAGGTCGGCGCCCCCGGACTCCACCAGGTTCACGACGGGGAGATGGTTCTCCTTGGCGATCTCCATCGCCCGCAGGTTCTTGCGCAGCGTGGCCACGGTGCTCGTGCCGCCGCGCACGGTTGGGTCGTTCGCCGTGATCAGGCACTCCGTGCCCTCGATCACCCCGATGCCCGTGAACAGCCCGGCGCCCACGGGGAAGTCCGTGCCCCAGGCGGCGAGCGGCGACAGCTCCAGCAGTGCAGCGTCGCGATCGACGAGCAGCTCGACGCGCTCGCGAGCGAGCAGCTTTCCGCGCTGGCGGTGCCGGGCGACGTACTTCTCACCGCCTCCGCCGTTGACGAGCGCCAGCTGGCGATCGTGCTCGGCGAGCAGCTCGAGCAGGTGACTCCTGTTGAGCTGGTACGCCTCAGCGCGCTCGTCAACGTGGTCAGGAAGGACCGGCACCGCTGATCAACGTAAGCCGAGCCGTTCTGTATGTAGCAATCGATCGTTGTGAGGCGATCCCGACGGACAGAACGAAGACCTAGAGCTCGAACTTCACGCCCTGTGCCAGGGGCAATGTGGATCCGTAGTTCACCGTGTTCGTGGCCCGGCGCATGTAGCCCTTCCACGCGTCGGAGCCCGACTCCCGACCACCGCCGGTCTCCTTCTCGCCACCGAACGCCCCACCGATCTCCGCGCCTGACGGTCCGATGTTGACGTTGGCGATCCCGCAGTCCGACCCGTCGGCGGACATGAACCGCTCCGCCTCTCGCACGTCGTTGGTGAAGATGCTCGATGCCAAACCTTGGGGCACCGAGTTGTGCAAGGTGATGGCCTCGTCCAGATCGTCGTAGTCGAGCACGTACAGCAGCGGCCCGAACGTCTCCGTCCGCACGATCTCGGTCTGCTCGGGCATCGTGACCAGCGCCGGCTGCACGTACCACGCATCGGGCGCGTCTGCGGCCAGCACACGCTCGCCACCGACGACCACCTTGCCGCCATCCGCCGTCGCCTGATCGATTGCCGACGAGATCCCGTCGAAGGCTCGGCCGTCGATGAGCGGGCCGACGAGCGTGCCATCGGCCAGCGGGTCGCCGATCGGCACGGAGACATAGGCCTTGCCCAGGCGCTCGACGAGCTCGTCGCGGATCGACCGGTGGACGATGAGCCGGCGCAGGCTCGTGCAGCGCTGGCCTGCAGTTCCCACGGCCGAGAAGGCGATGCCGCGCACCGCCAGCTCGAGATCGGCGCTCGGTGCGACGACCGCCGCGTTGTTGCCGCCGAGCTCGAGGATGAGCCGGCCGAAGCGGCCGGCGACGACTGGTCCGACGGCCCGGCCCATGCGGGTCGATCCGGTGGCCGACACGATGGCCACCGCTTGGTGCGCCGCCAGTGCGGCGCCGACGTCCGGTCCGCCCTGCACGACCTGGGTCAGGCCATCGGGGGCGTTGACCTCGGCGGCCGCTCGGCGGGCCAGCGCGTCGCAGGCGAGAGCGGTCAGCGGTGTCTTGTCCGACGGCTTCCAGATCACGGGATCGCCGGCGACCAGCGCCAACGCAGCGTTCCACGACCACACGGCGACCGGGAAGTTGAACGCCGTGATGACGGCGCACGGACCCATCGGGTGCCACGTCTCCATGAGCCGGTGGCCCGGGCGCTCGCTGGCGATGGTCAGGCCGTGCAGCTGGCGTGACAGACCGACGGCGAAGTCGCAGATGTCGATCATCTCCTGGACCTCGCCGAGACCCTCTGAGCGGATCTTGCCGGCCTCGATCGACACCAGCTCGCCCAGCTCGGCCTTGTGCTCGCGCAGCAGCTCGCCGAGCCGCCGCACCAGGTTCCCTCGGACCGGCGCCGGCGTCACCCGCCACTCGGCGAACGCAGCGACCGATCGGTCGACGGCCGCATCAACGTCGGCGGCATCGCCCGCCGGACCGAGCGATCCACCGGTGATCGGTGTGCGCGCCTCGAACGCACCACTCGGCGACGGCGCACCGAGCGCGGCGAGGATGGACGTCGTCCTGGTCGCCAGGTCGTTGGTCGAGGGCAGCGTCATGGCTGCCTCTCCAGTGCCCGCAGCGCATCGCCGATGATCGACAGCGCGACGTCGGCTTGCGCCTTCGTCACGACGAGCGGCGGGGCCAGGCGGATCGAACGGTCGCCGCACGTCAGCACGAGCAGGCCTCGCTCGAAGCACGCTCGCTCGAGGGCAGCGGCAGCGTCGTGGTCCGGCAGGTCGAACCCGATCATCAGGCCACGACCCCGTACCTGACCGACCAGCGGCGACGACACCGCCCGCATGCCGTCCAGCAGGTGGGCGCCGACGTCGGCTGCGTTGGCGGCGAGGCCGTCCTCGACGAGGTCGAGGGTGGCAAGTGCGGCGGCGCAGGCGACAGGGTTGCCCCCGAACGTCGAACCGTGGCCACCCGGCTCCCAATCCATCACGTCGGCGCGGGCGACGATGCCGGCCAGCGGCAACCCGCTGGCCAGGCCCTTGCCGATGCACATCACGTCCGCCTCGACGCCCTCGTGCTGGGCGGCCCACATCAGCCCGGTGCGACCGACGCCCGACTGGACCTCGTCGAGGACGAGCAGGATCCGGTGCTCGTCGCACAGCCGGCGGAGGTCGGCCAGCCAGCCGCGTGGGGGAACGATGTACCCGCCCTCACCCTGGATCGGCTCGACGAAGATCGCCGCGACGTCGTCTGGTCGTGTGAGCCGGGTGAACAGGATCTGCTCGATGTACGCGGCGCCCGTCAACGCGGCGTCGTCGTACGGGTCGGCGAACGGGGCGTGGAAGCTGCCTGGAGTGACGATGCCGAACCCGCCGCGCTGGCGCGACTTGCTCGCCGTCAGGGACAGGCTGCCCAGGGAACGGCCGTGGAAGGCGCCCAGGAAGGCGATCGCGTTCGGCCGCCCCGTGTGATGGCGGGCGAGCTTGAGCGCAGCCTCGACGGCCTCGGTGCCGGAGTTGGCGAGGAAGACCTTGGGATCGTCCATCGGGGCCAGCGCGGCGAGGCGTTCGCACACGTCGGCATAGGCCGGCAGGTAGAAGTCGCTCGAGCAGTAGTGGAGGACGTCGTCGACCTGGGCGTGGATCGCCGCGTTCACGACCGGGTGGCTGTGACCGGCAGCGACGACGGCGATGCCGGCGTTGAAGTCGAGGAAGCGGTTGCCGTCGACGTCCTCGACGACGCAGCCCCGAGCCCTGCGCACGACGAGGGGATAGACGCGAGTCAGTGAGGGGCTCGTCACCGCTTCGTCCCGGGCGATGATCTCGCGGGCGAGCGGTCCTGGTAGCTCTGTGCGCAGGTCAGGCGCGAGAGTGTCTGGCGTGAGGTCGGCCACAGCCTCGATGATGCTCATGATCCCTCCCGTTCCGATGGCTGACACGATTGTAACGTTTGTTCCGTGAGCTCCGAAAGGCGGTGGCCCGACGACCTGGAGGAGCTCGAGCAGGGACTGCTGCGGGCGATCGCCGACCTGACCTGTGTTGAGGTTGGCGAGCCGTCCGGCCCGCTCGCGCCTGGATCGTCGTTGACGGCCAAGGAGCTGGCCGACGTGTTCGACGCCCAGCTCGACAGCCGTCATCTCGACCACACGGCGCGATGGCTGCGCGCCCAGGGCCTCGGCTTCTACACGATCGGGTCGGCCGGGCATGAGGCCAACGCCCTCGTCGCGAACGCGCTACGACCGACGGATCCGGCCCTCCTGCACTACCGATCAGGCGGGTTCTACCTGGCGCGGGCACGGCAGGTACCCGGGCACGACGGCGTGCGCGACGTGCTGCTCGGATTGCTGGCGTCCGCTGACGAGCCGATCGCCGGAGGACGCCACAAGGTGTTCGGCCATGTCGGTCTCGCCGTCCTGCCGCAGACCTCGACGATCGCCTCGCACCTGCCGCGCGCGATGGGCGTCGCCTTCGCCATCGGTCGGGCACGCCGGCTCGGCGTCGAGGCACGGTGGCCGGCCGACGCCATCGCCGTCACCAGCTTCGGTGACGCCTCGCTGAACCACTCGACGGCGCAGGGGGCGCTGAACGCGGCGTCATACACCGCCCACCAGGGCATGGCGATGCCGCTGCTCTTCGTGTGTGAGGACAACGGCTGGGGGATCAGCGTTCCGACTCCGGCCGGCTGGGTCGAGGCTTCGCTCGCCCATCGGCCGGACCTGCGGTACGAGCGGGTGGACGGCACCGACCCGATCGCGGTGCACGACGTCGCCGAGGACCTCGCCGACTGGGTGCGCAGCCGTCGCCGGCCGGCCCTGCTGCACCTCCCCACCGTGCGCTACGGCGGCCACGCCGGCACCGACGTCGAGTCGGGGTACCGCAGCGCGGCGAACATCCGTGCGGACCTGTTGCGGGATCCGCTGCTGGCGACGGCCCGCACGTTGGTCGCTGCCGGCGCGGCGACGCCGGACGGGTTGGTCGAGCGGTACCTCGCCGGCCGCGCCGCCGTGCGCGAGCTTGCGGTGTCGCTGCTGGAGGAGCGCCGCCTCCTCGAGTCAGCGGCGACGATCGTGGCGCCACTGTCCCCGCGCACGCCCGACGCGGTGGCCGCGGCAGCGGCTCGAACGGCTGCGCCGGCCGACCGCGAAGCGTTCTTCGGGCGGTTGCCGGAGACGGAGGGTCGGCTGACGCTGGCAGAGACGATCAACCGGACCCTCGGTGACCTGCTCGTCGCCGATGAGCGGGTGCTCGTGTTCGGTGAGGACGTCGGCGTGAAGGGCGGTGTCTACGGCGTCACTCGCGGGCTGCAGCGCAAGGCGGGAGTGCTGCGGGTGTTCGACACCCTCCTCGACGAGCAGTCGATCCTCGGGTTGGCGCTCGGTGCCGGGGTGTCCGGCTTCGTGCCGATCCCCGAGATCCAGTACCTCGCCTACCTGCACAACGCCGAGGACCAGCTGCGCGGCGAGGCGGCCAGCCTGTCGTTCTTCTCCAGCGGCCGGTTCCGCAACCCACTCGTCGTGCGGATCGCCGCCTACGGCTACCAGAAGGGGTTCGGCGGCCACTTCCACAACGACAACGCGGTCGGCGTCCTGCGCGACATCCCGGGCCTCGTCATCGCCTCTCCGGCCCGCGCCGCCGACGCCGGTCCGATGCTCCGCACGTGCGCGGCTGCCGCGGCGACCGACGGAACCGTGTCCGTGTTCCTCGAACCGATCGCCCTGTACCACACGCGCGATCTGCACGACGTCGGCGACGACGGCTGGATGGCCCCCTATGCCGGGCCGGCAGCGTGGGCGGATGACCACGTGCCGATCGGTGCGCCGGCCGTTGCCCGGGAGGGCCGCGACGTGCTCGTCGTGACGTGGGCCAACGGCCTCTACCTGTCGATGCGGGTCGCCGAGCGGCTGGCCGCCGAAGGCATCCAGTGCCGGGTCGTCGACCTGCGCTGGCTGGCGCCGCTGCCCGTCGAGGAGATCGCCCGTCACGCCGCCGATGTCGGGCGGGTCGTCGTCGTCGACGAGACCCGTCGCACGGGTGGCGTCGGTGAGGCGATCCTCGCCGGCCTCGCCGAGCACGGCTTCACGGGACCGATGCGCCGTGTCGCCGCCGTGGACTCGTTCATCCCGCTCGCCGCGGCGGCCAACCTCGTGCTGGTCAGCGAGGACGACATCGAGCAGGCGATAAGAGCGACCTGTCCGTAGGGATCGCCTCACAACGATCGATTCCGACGGACAGAACGGGTCAAGTCCAGTTCGGAGGGCGCTTCTCGGCGAAGGCGGCCATCCCCTCGGCGGCGTCGGGTCCGGCGAACAGCTCGTCCGACAGTGCCCGCATCCGCTCGAAGGCCTCCAAGCTCTCCATCAGCGGGACCTCGCGCAGCAGGCGCTTCGTCGTGGCGACGGCACGTGGCGCCCCGGCACGGATGCCGGCACACAGGCCGGCGACGGTCGCGTCCAGCTCGGCGGCCGCGACGGCGTGCGTCACGAGCCCGACCTCGCGCGCGAACGCGGCATCGAACGGCTCGCCCGTGAGGAACGCCGCCGTGAGCCGGGAGCCGCTGGCCCGGCGCAGGATCGGCACGGAGATGATCGCCGCGGCCACGCCGATGCGCACCTCGGTCAGGGCGAACGTGAGATCTCGATCGACGACGACGAGGTCGCACGCCGCCATCAGCCCGATGCCGCCGGCCCGGGCCGGACCCCGCACCACGGCGAGCGTCGGCACCTCCGCGTCCATCAGCCGCTTCAGGACCGACACGAACGGGCGCGAGTCGGGTGGCCCGGTGCGTCGCTCCTTGAGGTCGGCACCGGCGCAGAACGCCGGCGGGACGTGAGTCAGCACGATCGCCCGGATCGAGCCGTCGACGGCGCCCGCCTCAGCGCGGTCGAGCGCGGTGGTCAGGTCGTGCACCAGGCGCGTGGACAGTGCGTTGCGATTGGCGGGGGAGTCGAGCGTGATCGTGGCGACGGCATCGACGACGTCGAAGTGGACCAGTTCGTCGGCGGCGTCCGTGTCCGGCACAGCGCCCGACGGTAGTGATTCAGATCGTGGCGAGGAACGCCTCGACGTCGGCGCGGTCGCGCGTGCGACGCATCGGCGGCAAGGCGCGGATGATGTCCCAGCGATAGCGGGCCGTGCCGAGACGCCGATCGAGCACGGCGACCACGCCACGGTCCGTGGTCGTGCGGATCAGCCGCCCCGACGCCTGGGCGAGCAGCATCGCCGCACGCGGCAGGTCGATCTGGCTGAAGGCGGCCGGGCCGAGCAGCTCCCGGCGAGCCGACAGGAGCGGATCGTCCGGCCGGGGGAACGGCAGCCGGTCGATGACGACCAGGCTCAGCGTCCTTCCCGGCACGTCGACACCTTGGAAGAACCCGGCCGTCGCGAACACGCACGTTTCCTCGTCGGCGGCGAATCGGCGCACGAGCGCCGGCTTGGGCAGGTCCCGCTGGGTCAGGATCGGCACGTCGACGCGCTCGCGGACAGCTGCGGCCGCCAGATCCATCGCCTTCCAGCTCGTGAACAGTGCGAGGGTCCGCCCGCCGGCCGCCGTGATCAGCGCGGTCAGCTCGTCGTTGACTGCGTTGCGGTACAGCTCGGACCGGGGGTCGGGGAGGTGCAGCGCGCAGTAGAGCAAGGCGTTCGACTCGTAGTCGAAGGGGCTGCCGACATCGAGCGTGTCCGTTCGCTCGGACGGCAAGCCGACGCGAGCCGGCAGTGAAGTCGGGATGGTGGCGCTCGTGAGCACCGCGGTGCGCCGGGTCCACACCCCCTCGCGCAGGGCGGGGCCGACGTCGAGCGGGGCGATCTCGAGGCGTGGCGTCTCCGGCGCGCCGGACACGAAGTCCACGTAGCCCTCGTGGTCACCCAGCGCCAGGTCGAGGTGTTCGATGGCCCGTCCGGTCATGATCTGGGCCCGCAGCTTGCGTTGCTTGGCGTCGTCGACCGGGGTCTCGATCGCCGCCAGTGCCGCGGTGACCCGCTCGAGGCGGTTGCGGGCCTCGAGCAGCACCTCGTGGACCGCATCTGGGTACGGCGTCGGGAGGCGCAGTCCGGCATGTGGGCCCAACGCCTCGCGCAGCTGCTCGGCGAGCTCGAGGAGCGGTCCGATCGTCGCCGGATCGTCGAGGATCCGGCGGACCACGCTGGCCAATCGCACGAAGCGACCGGGCGCCAGCTGGACGCCGACGGTGTCGCTCATGACGTCTTCCAGCACGTGGGCCTCGTCGAAGACGGTGAGGTCGTGCTCCGGCAGGATCATGCCGGAGCTGGCGACGTCGAGCCCGTACAGATGGGTGTTGACGACCACCACGTCGGCGACGGAGGCGCGCCGGCGGGCCTGCTCGGCGAAGCACGGATCGCCGAGTGGGCAGCGGTCGGCGCCGGGGCACTCGTCGCTGCCGACGCTGACGGATCGCCACGTGGCGTCGTTCGGCGCCCACTCGAGCTCGGCGGCGTCGCCGGTTGAGGTGTGGCCGACCCACTCGGCGATCTTGGCGATCTCCGCTTGCGTGTTCGCCGCCATCCCCTCCAGCTCGAGCTGGGCACTGTCGCCGCCACCCGCCAGCTCGCGCAGGCGTTGCAGGCAGACGTAGTTGCTGCGGCCCTTCAGCACCGCCCACTCGAAACCAGCCCCCATCGTCCGCTCGAGGAACGGGAGGTCCTTCGTCGCCAGCTGGTCCTGGAGGGCCTTGGTCGCCGTCGCGACGACGACGCGCACCCCCGATTCGATGGCCGGGACGAGGTAGGCAAGCGTCTTGCCGGTCCCCGTGCCGGCCTGCACGACGAGGTGCCGGCCGGCGGCGATCGCCGCGGCGACGGCCTCGGCCATCTGGGTCTGCCCCGGACGCGCCTCTGCGCCGGGGAGCGCGGCGGTGACGTCGGCGAGCGTCGTCGCGACGTCGCTCACGGGCTCACGGCACGAGGGCCAGTGCGGCGTCCAGCTCGGCGCCGTCGAACTCCGGCCACGTCTTGTCCGTGAAGTGGATCGCCGCGCCGGCGCTCTGCCACAGCAGGAAGTTGGAGACCCGCAGTTCGCCGGACGTGCGGACCAGCACGTCGACCGGCGGCAGCTCGGGGAGGTACAGGTGCTGGGCGATGGCGTCCGTGGTCACGTCTTCGCCATCGGTCCGGGTCCGCCGTACAGCGTCGATCAGCTCCTGGCGAGCGCCGTAGTCGAAGGCGACGGTGAGCAGCATGCCGGTGTTGCGCGCCGTGTCGGCGATCGCCCTGCGGATCGCCCGCTGGACGTACTTGGGGGTCCGCGCCTCGGCCGAGTCGAACGGCCGCCCGATCCACTGGATGCGCACGTTCAGGTCGTTGAGCTCCTCGATCCGACCGAACAGCTTGTGGTGCAGGCCCAGGATGTGGCGGACCTCGGCGCGCGGGCGGATCCAGTTCTCCGTCGAGAAGCCGAAGACGGTCAGCCACCCGATGTTGCGGCGGACGGCGACGCGCACGATGCGGGCCAGGTTCTCCTCACCCTCCGTGTGGCCCTCCGTGCGAGGCAGGCCGCGCCGCTCCGCCCACCGGCCGTTGCCGTCCATGATGCAGGCGACGTGCAGCGGTCGATGCCGAGGCTCGGGGGCGAGCTGTTCAGCGGTGGCCACGACCCGTCACGTTACGGGTCGTCTCGGCAGCCGCGTGGGAGACTCAACACGTGGCTGCCTCGCTCGCGCACGTCTTGATCGTCGCGGGCACTCGTCGTGAATGGGCCGCCATGACTGCCCCCGACTGGCAGGCCCTGGCCGACGAGCTGGGTGCCGTCGTCGCCGCCGTCGGGTGCGCGTGGCTCACGCTGCGGGCCTACGAGGACGGCGGCGGCGGCCTGTCGACGGCCGCCGGCCCCGGCATGGCACGCCAGCACCTGGTAGCCGCGGACGGGCAGTGCACGGTGATCATCGATCCGGTCGGTGACGGGCGCGAGCGGTTCGCCGAGGCGATGCGCCACGTGCCGGGACCGTCGCCGATCAACGAGAAGTCGGTCGCCACTGCGCTCTACGAGCCGGCGGATGTCGAGCCCGACCTGGTGCTGGTGCTCGGGCCGTCAACGCGGCTGCCACCGTCGCTGGTATGGGAGCTGGGGTACGGAGAGCTGGTGTTCCTGCCGGTGCCATTCGGCGAGCTGCGCCGTGACCATCTGCAGGCGGCGCTCGACGAGTTCCACGGCCGGCGCCGCCGCTTCGGGGGACTGGACGGATGAGCGGGCTGTACCGGGACACCGGCGTGGTGCTGCGGCACTACCAGCTCGGGGAGGCGGACCGCATCGTCGTGCTCCTGACCGAGGAGCACGGCAAGGTGCGCGCCGTCGCCAAGGGCGTTCGCCGCACGACCTCCAAGTTCGGGGCCCGGCTGGAGCCGATGAGCCACGTGCGGCTGCTGCTGTACCGGGGACGTGACCTCGACATCGTCAGCCAGGCGGAGTCGGTGGAGTCGCTGGCGCCACTGCTGGGCGATCTCGACCGGGCCTCGCAGGCGATGGCCGCGCTCGAGGCGGTCGACCAGTTGGCGCTGGAGCGGGAACCCAGCCCTGCGCTGTACCGGATGCTCGTCGGGGTGCTGCGGACGATCGCCGGTCCGGCACACTCGCCGCTGGTGGTGCCGGCGTTCTTCTGGAAGCTGCTGGCCGCCGAGGGCTTGCGGCCGGAGCTCGATGCCTGCGTGCGCTGCGGCGGGGTCGAGCCGGAGGTGACGTTCGTGGCGTTCGACCTCGACGAGGGCGGTGTGCTGTGCCGGTCGTGCCGTTCGGGTGCGGCGATCTCGCCGGCTGCGCTGCAGCTGATGCGAGCAATCCTCGGGGGGCGGCTCAACGAGGCGCTCGCCCTCCCGGAGTCTCCGGCCACGCACGAGGTCGCCGTGCTGGCGACCCGCGCCCTCGAACACCACCTCGAACGACGCCTGCGGGCCGTCGCCATGTTCGAACGGCAATGAACACACAGATTCTGAGGAGACTTGGTTGCGCTCAGCGCAACCAACTGTCGTCAGAATCTTGAAGGGGCTGGCCGCGGGTCGTCGCCGTAGCCTTGGCGGGCGTGCCGGCGACCGAGCTCGAGCAGATCGTCAACTTGTGCAAGCGGCGTGGATTCGTCTATCCGTCGGCGGAGATCTACGGCGGGTTCCGCAGTGCCTATGACTACGGGCCGCTCGGGGCGCTCATGCTGCGCAACGTCAAGGAAGCGTGGATCCGCAGCACCGTCCAAGAGCGCGATGACGTCGTCCTGATCGACGCCGCGGTGCTCGGACCGCCCCAGGTCTGGGAGGCGAGCGGCCACCTCGCCAACTTCACCGACCCGCTGGTCGACTGCACGAACTGCAAGAACCGCTTCCGCCTCGACAAGCTCGACGACCCGGATACGTGCCCGAGCTGCGGGAAGCACGGCACGTTCACCGAGGCCCGCCAGTTCAACCTCATGTTCAAGACCCAGGCTGGCCCGGTCGAGGACTCGGCCGCCGTGGCCTACCTGCGTCCCGAGACGGCGCAGGGGATGTTCGTCAACTTCTCGAACGTGCTGCAGACGACGCGCAAGAGGCCGCCGTTCGGCATCGCCCAGGTCGGCAAGTCGTTCCGCAACGAGATCACGCCGCAGAACTGGATCTTCCGCACCCGCGAGTTCGAGCAGATGGAGCTCGAGTTCTTCGTGCCGCCGGCCGAGAGCGCTCAGTGGTACGAGTACTGGTGCAACGAGCGTCTCGACTGGTACGTCCGGCACGGCATCCCGTCGGACATGTTGCGGCTGCGGCCGCACGAGGCCGACGAGCTGTCGCACTACTCGGCGGGCACGTCCGACGTCGAGTTCCGGTTCCCCTGGGGATTCGACGAGCTGGAGGGCATCGCCCAGCGCACCGACTACGACCTCAAGGCCCACGCCGCAGCGTCCGGTGAGCGCCTCGACTACTTCGATCCACAGACCAACGAGCGCTACACCCCTTACGTGATCGAGCCGGCCGCGGGCGCGACCCGCACGATGGCCGCCTTCCTCCTCTCGGCCTATGACGAGGACGTGATCAACGGCGAGGACCGCACCGTCCTCCGGCTGCACCCGCGGCTCGCGCCGTACCAAGTCGCGGTGCTGCCGCTGTCGAAGAAGGACACCCTCACGCCGCTGGCCCACGAGGTCCGCAAGGCGCTGAGCCAGCGGTACATGGTCGACTACGACGAGACCCAGGCGATCGGCCGCCGGTACCGCCGCCAGGACGAGATCGGCACGCCCCTGGCGGTCACCGTCGACTTCGACTCGCTCGAGGACAAGCAAGTGACGATCCGCGACCGCGACAGCACGGAGCAGGTTCGCGTGCCCGTCGACGACGTCGTCGCCGAGGTCGCCGACCGCCTCGGGTTCTGAAATCCCCGAACTGTCCTTCGGAATCGCCTCACAACGCACGATTCCTACACACAGAAGTAGGTTGCCGCGTCATGAGCGCCGTCGCCTGCATCGCCAAGGTCTCCGCTGCGCCCGGCAAGCGGGCCGACCTCGCCGCCGCGCTGCAGCTGGCGCTGGACAACGTCGAGCACGAGCCGGGCACCCGCTACTACATCCTCCACGAGGACAGCAGCAACGAGGACGTGCTCTGGCTGTACGAGCTGTACGAGGGGCAGGACCATCTCGATGCGCACCGCCGAGCACCATGGTTCGCCGAGCTCGGCCCGGCGATCGGCCCGTTCCTGGCTGGCCGACCAGAGCTGACGTTCGTGACACCCATCGGCGGCAAGGGATTCTGATGTTTCGCCTCGCAACCGGAGGTTGCTCGGCGAGCTCGATGAGCCGGCCTGCGGCCGACACTGAGGGTGTCGGCGATCGACCGGCAAAGCCGAATCGATCGCCAGGCGGGGGGCGCCGGCGGAGCCTCTGCCCCCGCCCGCCGGATCATCCGCTCTGCATGGCTGGAGGCTGAGCTGGCCACGTACCTCGACCGCATCGTCGCTCGGCACCGTGAAGTCGCCGCCGCCGACCACCGGCCCCTCGAGGCGTTGGTGACGGCAGCGCAGTCGATGGCGCCCGCCCGCGGTTTCCGGCAGGCGCTCGCCGATCAACCCGGTCTGTCGGTGATCGCCGAGATCAAGCGACGCTCTCCGTCCAAGGGCGACCTCAACGTCGGGCTGGATCCGGCGGACCTCGCCACGACCTACGCGCAGGGTGGCGCCGCCTGCCTGTCCGTGCTGACGGATGTCGAGTTCTTCGGCGGCGCCGTCGCCGATCTCCAATCGGCTCGGGCCGCAACGTCTCTGCCCGTGCTGCGCAAGGACTTCTCGGTCAGCGCCAGCGACGTCGTCGACACCCGGCTGATCGGGGCTGACTGTGTGCTGTTGATCGCAGCCGCCCTCGACAAGCACGAGCTGATCGAGTGGCACCACCTCGCCCTCGAGATCGGCCTCGACGTGCTCGTCGAGGTGCACGATGAGTCGGAGCTCGATGTGGCGATCGAGGCAGGTGCGACGCTCGTCGGCGTCAACCAACGGGATCTCGTGACGTTCGAGGTCGACCACGATCGGGCGGCGCGGATGGCGTCGGCGATCCCGGCCGAGGTCGTCAAGGTCGCCGAGTCCGGCGTTCGCGGTGGCGACGATGCACGACGACTGGCCGACGTTGGCTACGACGCCATCCTCGTCGGCGAGTCCTTGGTCACGGCCGCCGATCCGGCGGCTGCGTTGACCGCCCTGCGCGCCGGCTGACGGCATCGAGCGCGAGCATTGGGGATGTGGACGACGCGGATCCTGGGCTGCCGCTGAAGCTGTGGCCCTGCTCCAACGGCGAGTACCTGCCACCGCCGCTCGACGAGCTGCGCGCTGAGGCGATGCGGAGGGCGCGCGCCGCCGCCGACCATCACGCTCGCCGCCACGGTTGGTCGCGCCGGCGGTTCCTCCTCTCGTCGGCCGGGATGGCGTCCGGCCTCGCCGCATTGCAGGCCTGCAGCAACGAGCGGTCGCGCTCGCAGGGAACGGAGCCCGGCGGGACGTTCACGGTCCCGGAGACGGCGGCCACGGACCCCGAAGAGGCGACGACCACGATCAACGGGCCGGCGACGTCTCCGACCACGGCGTCCACGACCTCGTCCACGGCACCACCGCTGCCGGCCGAAGTCGTCGTCGACGTGCAGACCCACTTCCTCGAATCCGGCGAGTGGGGCACCGGCTTCCCACAGGGCAGCTGCGGCGAGGCAGAGCCCATCGACTGCTTCTCGGCGGCGTACTGGCGGGACCTCGTGCTGATGGGCAGCGACACGGCCGTGGCGGTCATCTCGGCGATCCCGGTGGTTGGCGCCGCCGACCCGCTGTCGATCGACGCCATGGAGCGAGGCAAGGCGCTTGCCGCCGAGTTGTGCGGCGACGGCCGTGTGCTCATCCAGGGTCACGCCGTGCCCGATGTCGGTCCCCTCGAGGCCGCGCTCGCCTCGATGGCGGAGGTCGCCGCCGCCCACGAGCTCTGCGCCTGGAAGGCCTACACGCACGCACCCAGCGGCTGGTATCTCGACGACCACGACCCCGACGTAGCGCAGATCGGCAACGCCTTCCTGGAGGCCGCCCGGGATACGGGCGTCCCAGTCGTCGCGGTGCACAAGGGACTCTCCGGCGGCAACCGCTACGCCTCGCCGGTCGACATCGGTCCCGCCGCGGCAGCCCATCCGGACCTCTCGTTCCTCGTCTACCACTCGGGCTTCGAGACCGACTGGACCGAGGGTCCGTACTCGCCCGACGGTGAGGGTGTCGACCGCCTCGTGCGCAGCGTGACCGAAGCCGGGATCGCTCCCGGCGGCAACGTGTACGCCGAGCTGGGCTCGACCTGGCGGACGATCATGGGCAATCCCGACGAGGCAGCCCACGTGCTCGGCAAGCTGCTCGTCACGTTCGGGCCGGAGCGGATCCTGTGGGGTACCGACTCCATCTGGTACGGGTCGCCACAAGACCAGATCGCAGCGTTCCGCAACTTCGAGATCAGCGAAGCGTTCCAGGAGCAGTTCGGTTACCCAGCGCTGACGCCGGCGGTCAAGCGGCGGATCCTGGGTCAGAACGCCATCGCCCTCTTCGCCATCGAGCCGCCCGCTGGTGCCTGCCAGCCCGCCGAGCCGGAGGGGTTCGCCCGGTCGAACCGCACGTACGGTCCGGTGTCGCGGCGGGATGTGATGGCCACGTTCGTGCGCGAACATCCCTGGATACGAACCCCGTGAGCCGCATCCGACACGGGTAGCGTCGGGACGTCATGTTCGTCAAGATCTGCGGGATCACGAACGAGGACGACGCGCTGCTGGCCGTCGCCATGGGCGCCGACGCCGTCGGTTTCGTGTTCGCGCCGTCGCCGCGCCAGATCGCTCCGCAACAGGCGTACGACATCTCGCGGCGCCTTCCGCCGGAGATCCTCACCGTCGCGTTGTTCCGCGACGAGCACCCGAAGCGGGTCGTCGAGATCACCAATCGCGCCGGGTTGAAGGCGGCACAGCTCCACGGCAACGAATCTGCGCAGGACGTTGCTGAGGTTGCTGCTGCAATCCGCTGGGTCATCAAGGCCTATCCGGCCGGCTCACCGCACGTCGCTGACGCGGCCTCGCTCGCTACCGACCTGCTGCTGCTCGACGCCGCGACGCCCGGGTCCGGTCAGGTCTTCGACTGGACGCTGGCCGGCGAGGTGCCCGAAGGGATGCGACTGATCCTCGCTGGAGGGCTCGATCCCGACAACGTTGCAGATGCAATCAAGGCCGTCGAACCGTGGGGTGTCGACGTGTCGAGCGGAGTCGAACGCTCGCCAGGAAAGAAGGACGCACTGGCGGTCAAGCGGTTCGTCGAACGGGCCAAAGCAGCGGCGCCCGTGCCGTACCGCGGCGAAGACGAGCTCCCATACGACTGGAACGACGAGTGACCATCGCGCCGGCCTCCCTCATGGGAGAGCCCAGCGCGACCGGCCGCTTCGGCGAGTTCGGCGGGCGCTTCGTTCCCGAGACGCTCGTGCCGGCGTGCGAGGAACTGGAGGCGGCCTTCCGTGAGGCCTGGGCCGATGCAGCGTTCCGCGCCGAGCTCGACGGCCTGCTGCGTGATTACGCCGGCCGCCCCTCGATCCTCACCGAGTGCCACAACCTCGGCGGACGACTCGGCGTGCGGCTGCTACTGAAACGTGAGGATCTCAACCACACCGGCTCGCACAAGATCAACAACGTCCTCGGCCAGGCGCTGCTGGCGAAGCGCATGGGCAAGTCGCGACTCGTCGCCGAGACAGGAGCAGGGCAGCACGGTGTCGCCACGGCGACGGCGGCGGCGCTGCTTGGCCAGCAGTGCAAGGTCTACATGGGGGCCGTCGACGTCGAGCGCCAAGCGCTGAACGTGTTCCGCATGCGTCTGCTCGGCGCGGAGGTCGAGCCGGTCGAGAGCGGCAGCCGGACACTGAAGGACGCGGTCAACGAGGCGCTGCGCGACTGGGTGGCGACCGTGGCCGACACGCACTACTGCATCGGCTCGGTGATGGGACCGCACCCGTACCCGTGGCTGGTGCGTGAGCTGCAGCGAGTCGTCGGCGACGAGGCGCGCCAGCAGGTTCGTGAGCTGACCGGCGGCGATCCCGACGTGGTCGTCGCCTGCGTCGGCGGGGGATCGAACGCCGCTGGGATCTTCTCCGGCTTCGTCGACACGTCCGCCCGGCTCGTCGGCGTCGAGCCGGCTGGAGGAGCCGCCGTCGGCCATGGCGTTCCCGGTGTCGTTCACGGCATGCGCAGCTACCTCATGCAGGACGAGTACGGCCAGGTCGAGGAAGCGCATTCGGTCTCGGCCGGACTGGACTACCCGGGTGTCGGCCCGGAGCACGCGTACCTGGCGGCGATCGGCCGCGCCGAGTATCCGCCGGTGACGGACGCCGAAGTGCTCGAGGCGTTCACCCTGCTGGCCCGTACGGAAGGCATCCTCGCCGCCTTCGAGCCGGCGCACGCGCTGGCGTGGCTCGTGCGCGAGGCCTCATCGCTCCAAGGCGCCACGGTGCTCCTGTCGCTCTCCGGGCGTGGCGACAAGGACGTCGCGCAGGCGATGGATCTCCTCGAGCCGTCTTGATGGAGGAGCACTTCCGGGCCGCCCGGGCCGGCGGGCGCAAGCTCCTCGTGCCGTACGTGACGGGCGGCTACCCCGGTTGGGAGGAAGCGATCCGTGCCGCTGCGGCGGCCGGCGCCGACGGCATCGAGATCGGCATCCCGTTCTCCGACCCGGTGATGGACGGACCGGTGATCCAGCAGGCGTCGCAGGCGGCACTCGAGGGTGGGGCAACGCCACCCGCCATCCTCGATGCCGCTGCCAAGCTCGATGTCGGCATCCCGCTGGCCGTGATGACGTACTACAACCTCGTCCACCACGACGGTCATCGGCGGTTCGCCGGCCGGCTCGTCGCCGCCGGCATCGACGCCTGCATCCTTCCCGACCTGCCGCTCGAGGAGTCCGGCCCGTGGTGCGCCGCGGCCGATGACGCTGGCGTGGAGACGGTGATGCTGGCTGCGCCGACGACTCCGGATGACCGCCTGCCCCGGATCGCCGCCCGCTCCCGAGGCTTCGTCTACTCCGTCGGGCTCCTCGGCGTGACGGGCGAGCGGGCCGCGCTGGCGGCCACGGCATCCGCGCTCGCCGCCCGCTTGAAGCAGATCACCGATCGGCCGGTGCTCGTCGGTGTCGGTGTGTCCAACGCCGAGCAGGCCCGCGAGGCGTGTCGGGTTGCCGACGGGGTCGTGCAGGGTGCGTCGGTCGTGCGCAGGTTGATGGAGTCGGGACCCGATGCCGTCGGCGCCTACGTGGCCGAGGTGCGCGCCGCGATCGATGCCACGTGAGCGGTTCCCGTTGCGAGCTGTGCGACGCAGCTCGGCTCACGGAGTGGTTCCACGAGGACGAGGAGTGCTGGATCGCCGAGTGTGAGGCATGCGGGGTGCCGATGGTCGTCTGGCGCACGCACGACCCCGAGCCGACCGTCGACGTCAAGGACCGACTGCACGCCAAGCTGCTCGCGGTAGTCGCCGAGCACTTCGACGAGGAGGTCCGGATCGACGACGACCTGCGCACGATCGCCGACCACTACCACGCTCACGCCCGTCCGCTGCGATGGCCTCCTGTAGGCGGCCTGCGCCGGCGCGGGTAGCTGACGCGCGAGGCTGCGGCCATGTCCGACCCGCCGGGCGACGCGCACCGGCCGCTGCCGCCGCCTCCCCCACCATCGTTCGTGCCGGCGCCACCGGGGCCCCCGGTATGGACGGCCGGCGAGATCCCACCGAGCCCGACACGGGGCCTGCGGAATGCCACCATCGCGTTGTTCTGGTGCGTGGTCGCTGCGTCGTGGCTGCTCCTGCTCGCTGCCATCAACCGCCGCCGCGTGTTCGACGACGTGCGCGACGGCGACGGGTTCATCGGCGAGCTGCAGGACGCCGACGATGTCGTGGCGGCTGCCGGGTTCCTGGAGTTCGGACTGGCGCTCGCGGCGCTGATCGTGCTGTCGATCTGGTCGCTGCGGGCGGCCGGCCACGTCAAGTCGTACGGCGCCCCGGAGGTGTCGCCGGGTCTCGCCTGCGGCGGCTGGTACATCCCGTTCGGCAACTTCGTCGTTCCGTTCGTGCAGCTGCGGCGTGTGGCCGACCGTCGAGGCAGGCCGCGGCACTGGATCAGCTCGTGGCAGGGGCTGTTCATCGCGCAGGCGTTTGCCGGCGGTGGCTTCCGGGGCCTCGGCGACATCGAGTCGGCGACGTCGGCGGACGATCTCTCCAACCGGCTCGGCGCCCAGATCGGCTTCGCCGCGCTCGCCGCCTTCCTGCTGACGGCGACGGCGTACGTCGCGATGCGTGCGATCCGCGACGTCGAGGGGAGCTGACGCCCTGAATATGACCGCCGGAAGCTCGGCGTCGGCGCGACGATGGTGCGATGTTCGACATCGATGAGCTCATCGCGGACTGCCGAGCGGCACGTCAGGAGGATGAGCCGAGGCAGGCGGTCCGGCACGTCGTCGAGCGGGCGGTCGCCGCACCCAGCGCCATCGGAGACGCCATGCGCCCGACCGAGGGCGGGCTCAATGTGCTGTACAACGGCGACGACCTCACCGTGTTGCACGTCGTGTGGGCGCCGGGGATGGAGCTGTTCCCGCACGACCACCGCATGTGGGCGGTGATCGGCATCTACGCCGGGCAGGAGGACAACGCGTTCTACCGGCGCGCCGCGCCAGGCAGCAGGCTCCTCACCGAGTCGGGCGGCAAGGAGCTCAAGCTCAGCGACGCGATCCTGCTCGGTGACGACGTGATCCACAGCGTGTCCAACCCCCTCGACCGGCTGACGGCGGCGATCCACGTCTACGGCGGCGACTTCGTCAACCAGCCGCGAAGCCAGTGGGGCCCAGGTACTCGTGAGGAGCGCCCGTACGACATGGATCTCGCCCGCGCGGAGTTCGCCAAGGCCAACGCGGCGTGGGAAGCGTCCACGTCTGCGCTCTAGCCTCCGTCGCATGCCGCTCAAGCCAGGTGACAAGGCCCCCGACTTCGCCCTGCCCGACCAGCACGACCAGCAGGTCGCCCTGAAATCGCTCCGTGGTCGCCGCGCCCTCGTGTACTTCTATCCCAAGGCGGACACGCCGGGGTGCACGAAGCAGGCGTGCGGGCTCAACGAGGTCCTCGGCGACATCGGTGACACGGCCGTGATCGGGATCAGCCCCGACAAGCCGTCGAAGCAACTGAAGTTCGCCGAGAAGTACTCCCTCGGCTTCCCCCTGCTGTCCGACCCCGACCACGGCGTCGCCGAGGCGTTCGGGGTGTGGAAGGAGAAGTCGATGTACGGCCGCAAGTACATGGGCATCGAGCGGTCGGCCTTCCTCATCGACGCCAAGGGCAAGATCGAGCAGGCCTGGTACAAGGTCAGCCCGGCCGACACGCCGAAGAACCTGCTCGCCGCGCTGGCCGCGTGAGCGAGCGTCCGGGGCCGTGCTTCACACTCGGGCCTGAGTGGGCGAGCGAACAGATGGCACCGTGAGCGGCCTTCCGGCGCCGGCGGACGTCCTTCCGCACCGGCCGCCGTTCCTGTTCGTCGACGAGGTGACCGCACTCGTGCCGGGCGAGTCGGCGCAAGGGCGGTGGCGGCTGACGGGGGAGGAGTGGTTCTTCGCGGGACACTTCCCGGGTCGGCCGACGTTGCCCGGCGTGCTGATGTGCGAGGCGATCGCCCAGGTCGGTGCCATCGCCGTCCTCACCGACGAGCGCTTCGTCGGCAAGCTGCCGCTGTTCGGCGGTCTGGACGGCGCGCGGTTCCGACGTCAGGTCGGCCCCGGCGACGAGCTCACGCTCGAGGTGTCGCTCGGGCGCATGTCGGCGCGCGCCGGCAAGGGATCCGGACGGGCGCTGCTCCAAGGTGAGGTCGCCTGCAGCTGTGAGCTGCTGTTCGTCGTCGTTGATGCCTAACTGTCCGTCGGAATCGCCTCACAACGATCGATCTTGAAGGACAGAACGGATTGTCAGGCGGGGGTGAGCACGACCGATCCGTTGTGGCCGCCGAACCCGAAGTTGTTGGAGATCGTCGGTCCCGGTTCCCACTCGCGAGCGTCGCCGATGACGAGGTCGATACCCAGGTCGACGACCTTCGTGTTCGCCGTCGGCGGGATCGCCCGCTTGCGGAACGACAGCAACACGGCCGCAGCCTCCAGCGCACCCGCGGCGCCGAGCGCGTGACCCGTCACGCCCTTCAGCGACGTGACCGGTGGGCCGTTTTCGCCGAACACCGCCCGCACCGCCTCGGCCTCGGCCGCGTCGTTCAGCGGCGTGGATGTCCCGTGGGCGTTGATCTGGCGGATGTCAGCCGGTTGGAGGCCGGCATCCTCGAGAGCGAGGCGCATGCACACGATGGCGCCCGACCCGCCCGGCGACGGCGCGGTGATGTGGTGGGCGTCGGCATTGCTCGCCGCGCCGACGACCTCGCCGAGGATCGTGGCGCCGCGCCCGACGGCATGCTCCCACTCCTCCAGGATGAGGACCGCCGCTCCCTCGCCCATCACGAAACCGTCACGATCGACGTCGAACGGCCGGCTCACGCCCTTCGTGGTGAGCGCCGTCATGTTGGCGAACCCGGCGAGCGACGTCACGGTGGCGGCGGCCTCGCTGCCGCCCGTCACCACAGCGTCGCACCGACCCATCGCGATGAGCCGTGCCGCGTTGCCGATGGCATGCGTCCCGGCTGCGCACGCCGTGCAGATCGTCTCGTTCGGACCCTGCAGGCCCCACCGCATCGAGATCGCCGCGCCTGCAGCGTTGGCCATCATCATCGGCACGAGGAACGGCGAAACGCGGCGTTCGCCCTTCTCCATGCGCACAACGACTTGCGCCTCGAGCGTGTGCAACCCACCGACGCCAGTGGCGAAGATCGTGCCGAAGCGGCCTGGGTCGACGCCCATTTCGGCGACGGAGCCGCCGGCCTGCGCGAAGGCCTCGGTCGCGGCCGCGACGGCGAACTGCTCGACGCGGTCGGCGCGGCGCGCTTCCTTCGGCGTCGCGTACCACGGCGTCGGGTCCCAGTCCTCGATCTCGGTCGAGCGTCCGGACGTTATGCCCGGCCCGAGCAACCCGTCCCAGAAGGCCTCGGCACCAATGCCGCACGGAGCCACGACGCCGAGGCCCGTCACTGCGACCCTGCGGCCACGGGGCTCCATCAGGGGGCCCCGGTCAGAGCTTGCCGGCGACCAGGTCGTAGGCCTGGCCGACGGTCTCGATGCCCTCGAGCTCTTCCTCGGGCACCGAGATGTCGAACTCTTCCTCCAGTGCCATCACCAGCTCGACGAGGTCGAGGCTGTCGGCGTCGAGGTCGTCGCCGAAGCGGGCCTCGGGCACGACCTGGTCTTCGGACACGGAGAGCACCTCGACGGCGCACTTCTTGAAGCGGGCGAAGAGTTCCTGGTCCACGAGTGGCTCCTTGCGATCAGGCGGACGTGTTGGGAAGCATGGCACACAGGCCATTGGCTGGACTCATGACGGTTGAGGGACGCTCCGGGCAGGTCAGTGACCCATGCCGAGGCCGCCGTCAACAGGGATGACAGCGCCGGTGATGTAGGCGGCGTCCGGCGACGCGAGGAACCACACCGTACCGGCGATCTCTTCGGGAGCGGCCATCCGGCCGAGCGGCGTGGCGCTCGTCAACTCGGCCAGGCGCTGCTCGCTGAGCGCCGCCGTCATCTCGGTTTCGACGGGCCCTGGGGCGACGACGTTGACCGTGATGCCTCGCGATCCCAACTCACGAGCCATCGATCGAGCGAACCCGACGAGACCTGCCTTGGCCGCCGCGTAGTTGGCCTGACCAGCCGACCCGAGCAGCCCGACGACCGACGACATGAGGATGATCCGGCCGCGGCGGGCCCGCAGCATCCCCTGAGCCGCCCGCTTGGTCACTCGGTATGCGGCCGTCAAGTTGGCGTCGAGCACCGACGTGAAGTCGTCCTCCCGCATCCGGAGCAACAACCCGTCCTTGGTGACGCCGGCGTTCGACACGAGGACCTCGACGGGCCCGCCGAAGTGTTCCTCGATGGCAGCGAAGGCGGCGTCGACGTCGGCGCCAGACGTGACGTCACACTTCACACCGAACAGCCCCTCGGGCGGGTCGGATGAGCGGTACGTGACGGCGACGCGATCGCCGCCGGCCTCGAAGCGTCGCGCGACGGCGAGGCCGATGCCTCGAGACCCGCCGGTGATGAAGACAAGTCGGCTATCCACTGCGTTCCCCGGCCACGCAGGCCGCATGTGGCCGCTCGCTCGCTGGCGCTTGCTCGCTCGCACACAGCTTCACCCGTGATCAACCACCCCAGCGGATGACCGCGCTGGCGGCCGTCATCCCGGCGCCGAAGCCGACGAGCAGCACGATGTCACCCACGTGCACCCGGTCGTTCTCGATCGCGTCGACGAGAGCCAGCGGTATCGAGGCGGACGAGGTGTTCCCGGTCCGATCGAGGACCACGGCCGCCCGGTCCATGCCGATGCCGAGGCGGTCGCAGGCGGCCTGGATGATGCGCGTGTTGGCCTGATGCGGCACGACGAGGGCGACGTCATCGATTGACACGCCGGCGTCGGTGAGCGTCCGCCGAGCCGATTCGACCATGATCCGCACGGCTCGCCGGAAGACCTCCTTGCCGTCCATGCGCAAGTAGTCGCCGACCTCCGCGTAGAGGAAGCGCTCCGCAGTGCCGTCGGCATCGAGGTCCCAGCCGAGCAGCTGCCCGGCGCCGTCAACGGCTTCCAGCACGACCGCACCGGAGCCGTCGGCGAAGAGGACGGCGGTGTTGCGGTCCTCCCAGTCGACGATCCGGGCGAGTGTGTCCGTGCCGATGACGAGAAGGCGCTCGGCCCCGATCGCGATCAGCCCGTGGGCCGCGACCAAGGCGTACGTGAAGCCCGAGCAGGCGGCGTTGATGTCGAACGCCCCGCACCGCAGCCCGAGCTCGGCAGCGACGGTCGCCGAGGTGGCTGGGACCGTGCGATCCGGCGTCGTGGTGGCCAGCACGATGGCGTCGATGCTCTCCGGTTCGAGGCCGGACATGCCGAGCGCCAGCCGCCCGGCCTCTGCGGACAGCCCGGCCGTCGTGCCGCCGACGTGCCGCTCACGGATCCCGGTCCGCTCGACGATCCACTCGTCGCTGGTGTCGAGACCCATCTCCTCGAGATCGCGGTTGGTCAACGTCTTGGGCGGCAACGCCGTGCCCCAACCGGTGATCACTGCCCCGCGGACGGGCGGATGCTTCGGCATGGCGATGCCTTCCTTCAGCTGGTGCGCAACCAAGCGACGGGTTGACGGGCGGTCAGACGTTCCGTTTCGACGGCGATGTAACTCTGCAGCACGCCGGCGAAGGGCGACCGGACTTCGTGGGTGCCGACGTGTCCGAGCACGGTGCCGACGTCGATGACGGCCCCGTCGTCGAGGTCTGGCGCACGCTTGAAGACGCCGGCCGCAGGGCTGACAACGAGCCGCTCGACGGCGAAGAGGTGCTCGCCCTCGAGGCGCACCGGAGCCGTCGCGCCGTCGGCGCCCAACCACTCGATCAAGTTGTTGAGGTCGTCGAGCGTGGCGACCGAGATCGTGCGGCCGGTCGTCGTCCGCTTGGCCATACCGGTGAGGACCCCGCCGGGCCCGAGCTCGGCGTAGTCCGTGACGCCGAGGTCCTCCAGTTCGAGGAGGCATTGCTTCCATCGCACGGGGGAGGAGAGCTGTGCCGACAGCAGGCTGGCCCACTCCTTGCCCTCGTGGTGGGGGAGGGCGTCGACGTTGCTGACGACGGGAACTTCGGTGTCGCGAGGGTCGGCCTCGGCGATCGCGGTGCGCAGCCGGTTGCGGGCCGGGATCATGTACGGGGTGTGGAAGGCGCCCGAGACCTGCAGCGGCATGACCTTCTTGGCGCCGAGCTCCTTGGCGTGACCGGAGGCCAGCTCGACGCCGCGCGGTGAGCCAGCGATGACGACCTGTCCGGGCGCGTTGTAGTTGGCGACCCAGACGTCCTCGTCGGCGCGACGGCAGGCCACGTCGACCTGCTCGTCGTCGAGCCCGAGCACCGCCGCCATCGTGCCCGGCTGAGCCAGCCCGGCCTCGTGCATGGCGTCCGCGCGTTCGGCGACGAGGCGCACGGCCTCGTCGAAGCCGAGCGCGCCGGTGGCCGTGAGAGCGGTGTACTCGCCCAGGCTGTGCCCGGCGCAGAAGCTGGGCTCGATGCCAAGTCGTTCCACGGCGTCGAGGACCATGAGGCTCGAGACGAACGTCGTGAGCTGCGCGTTGCGGGTGTCACGCAGCTCCTCGGCATCGGCGTCGAGCAGCAGCTTGGCGATGTCGCGCCCGGCCAGCTCACTCGCCTCCTCGACGAGCTCCCAACTCTCGTGATCGATCCACGGTCGGCCCATGCCGGGGCGTTGCGAGCCCTGGCCGGGGAACGTGAAAGCGAGCATCGACGCCACGGTAGACGTTCGACCTCGCGAACAGACCGCTACCGAGCGGTAATGACGCGTTCAGGGTGGCGCAACCTTCGTCCACCCCGAACTGGGTGGTTGAGACGACGACCACCCAGATGGGCGGATGGCGGCACCGCTAGCCTCGGGACGTCCAACGCCCCGGTAGCCCAATTGGCAGAGGCAACGGCCTCAAAATCCGTACGGTGTGGGTTCGAGTCCCACCCGGGGCACGTGCGGCGGAGCGCGGAGCCGCTGAAAGCGAACTGGGCGCGAACGTTCCCGAATCCGAGAACGTCCGCGCCCAGGATCTGCGGGATCCGCGATCGGGTCGAAGCGGAGGCGGTCAGCTGTGGCGGCGGAGCGCCTTGATCAGCTGCGCCTTGTTGAGGCCGGTGCGGCCCTCGATGTCGAGCTGGCGGGCCCGCTCGAGGAGCTCGGCCTTCGTCCACTGCTCGTAGGGGCGGCCGGACCCCGGCTGCTCGTCGACGGCGCTGCTGTCGACGGCGCCGATGGCGTCGTCGAGGAGCTTCGTCGTCTCGCCCGTGGCCGACTTGGACACCCGGCGACCCTGCGCCGCGGTCTGGCCGGCGACGGTGCGTGCGCCGGTGCGGGTCGTCGAGGCAATCTGCTCGCCGGCGGCCTTGACCTGACCGGTCACGGTCTTGCCGGACACGCGGGCGGTCCCGAGGAAGGCCTTCGTCGAGTCGGTCATGGCCTGGAACATGGTGGCGTACTGGTCGTAGGCGGCGCCGGCCAGCGTGCGCTGCAAGCGCACGATGCGCGCCGGAATCGTCGGCAGGCTCGACTCGAACCGGTCGAGCTGCTCCGTGAACGTCGTGGTGAGCGTCGTGCTCGCCATGGTGCTATCTCCTGTGTTGGTCTGTGGGAACTTCTGCAAGCATTACCCTAACGGGACCAGTAGCAACCATGACCTTGGTCACGCCCCGCGACACGTAGTGTTCACACACGATGGGGTCGTGGCTCGTGCGACGGCGCTTGACCCACATCGCGACCCGGCTGCGCAAACTCCGTGACGAGTTGGCAGTGGTCGATGAGCAGCTCGCCCACCTCCGGGACGACGCCGAGGACCTGGCGGTGCGGGCAGCTCGTCGCCGAGTCGCCGGCAGCCTCCGTGGAGTCGAACGACGCCCGCAAGCACGTCGACGCGATGCTCCGCCACCGCCAGCACGTCATGGCGGAGATCACCGAGCTCGAGTTGCGCCAGGACGAGCTGCTCGATCAGCTCACCGGCTGAACGGCAGTGATCCCCGTGCTGCTTGAATGTCGTTTCGCCCCTGGAAAGGACCTGCCCGTGACGATCCGCGTCGTGATCGCCGAAGACGAAGCCATCATCCGCATGGACCTGCGCGAGACCCTCGAGGAGGAGGGCTACGAGGTCGTCGGCGAGACCGGGCGCGGAGACACGGCGGTCGACTTGGTCCGTGAGCTGCTCCCCGACCTCGCCATCCTCGACATCAAGATGCCGGGCATCGACGGGCTCGAAGCGGCCCGCATCATCAACCGCGAGAAGCTGTGCGGCGTGCTCGTGCTGACAGCGTTCAGCCAGCGCGAAGTGGTCGAGGAGGCGCGAGACGCCGGCGCACTTGCGTACCTCGTCAAGCCGTTCCAGAAGAGCGATCTCGTGCCGGCCATCGAGGTAGCGATCGGGAGGTTCCGCGAGTTGCGGGCGATGACCGGCGAGATCGACGCCCTCGGCGAGCAACTCGAGGCGCGCAAGTCGATCGAGCGCGCCAAGGGCATCCTCATCGACGAGCAGAAGATGAGCGAGCAGGATGCCTTCACGTTCATCCAGCGCCGGGCGATGAGCGAGCGCACGAAGATGCGGATCATCGCCGAGCGCATCATCGACGGCTCGCTGCGGCCGTCGTGAACGCGGCCGGCGAGGCGCTGGAGCGCCGCCGTGCCGAACCGGGTGTTCGCCTCTGAACGACGCGGTCCGGGCGGCCGTCGTGAACGCGGCCGGCGAGGCGCTGGAGCGCCGCCGTGCCGAACCGGGTGTTCGCCTCTGAACGACGCGGTCCGGGCGCCGTCGTGAACGCAGCCGGCGAGGCGCTGGAGTAGTTGGTTAGGCGGCGCGCCGTGGCCGGCGCCGGGCCAGCAGGAAGGCGAGCCCACCGAGCGCGACCGCTCCGGCCGCGACGGCTGCCGTCGGTCCAGCGGCTCCACCCGTCACCGGCAGCGCAGGGGTGCCCCCGCCACCAGGTGGGTTGACCGGGTTGGCGCAGCCCGAGTCCGGCGGCGGGTAGGAGACCTGACCGGTCGCCACCGGGTTGACCTCGACGCGGACCGTCAGGCCGTCGCGCAGGTAGGCGTCAGTGGGATCGAGGACCCATTCATCGCCGTCGAAGCGCCAGCCGGGCCAGTCCGTGGCGTTCCCGGCGGCATCGACGCTGGCGCCTGGGTAGATGAAGCGCACGGACGTGTTCGCCTGATAGGTGGCCGTGTGCGTTCCGACGACCACGCCGTTGATGTCGATGAAGGTGATCGTCGCCGTGTGGCCGTTGAACGCCGGCTGGTTCCCGAACGTCACCTCGATGTACGGCGCATCGCTCTGGCACAGCGGCGTAATGGCGCCGATGGTGAGCGTGCTGGGGAGCGTCGTCGACGTGCTCGTCGTGGTGGAGCCCGGCACCGTCGTGCTGGTAGTGGTCGTCGGGCTCGAAGTGGTCGTCGTGGAGCCAGGCACCGTCGTCGTCGTGCTGGTCGTCGTCGGCGTCGTCGTGCTCGTCGTCGTCGACGAGGTGGTCGACGACGTGGTGGACGTGGTCGACGTCGTGGATGTGGTCGTCGAGGTCGTGGTCGTCGTGGTGGTGGTGACGGGCGTGCAGCCGTCGGGCTGGTTGGCCGTTGCCTGCGTGTTCCCCGTGAAGCCGTCCGACCACGTGGCGTTCGTCGCGAACGTCACCGAGGAGACGCCCGTCGACAGGACTGGGGAGTTGAACGTCTGCGACTGGTTGGGCGCCAGCGACCAGTTCGTGCTGGAGCCCGGCGGCGTGATCGTCATCGTTCCGGTGATCGTCGGCCCGGGGTCGCTCGGCGTGAGCACGGCCGACGCCCGCCAGCCGCCACCGTCCACGCACACCGCGCTCGGAGTCAGATCCAGAAAGTGCGCAAAGGCGACACCTGGGATTACCAGCGTCGCCCCGCCAACCACCGCCGCGCCGATGAGCACGCGCCGCCAGACACTCATGAGGTTTCCTCCTGGCTCTTGAAAGTCCGCAACAGAGCCACGGCGAGCATTGCACATTGCGCGCGATCCGCTCCAAATCGTGCGGTTTCGGATCGCCGAGCTGGAGCCGTACCCTCAGCGCGTGAGCAAGCTGCTGCTCCTCGACGGCAACTCCCTGACCTATCGCGCCTTCTTCGCGCTCCCGGCCGACATGGCGACGGCGAGCGGTCAGATCACCAATGCAGTCTTCGGCTTCACGTCGATGTTCATCAATGTGATGAAGGAGCAGCGCCCTGACGACGTGCTGGTCGCGTTCGACCGCCCTGAGCCCACGTTCCGCCACCTCGCCGACGAGACCTACAAGGCCAACCGAGACGCCGCGCCGGACCCGCTACGCCAGCAGATGGGCCTCGTGCGTGAGGTG
Source organism: uncultured Acidimicrobiia bacterium (assembly GCA_963844915.1). Lineage (GTDB taxonomy): Bacteria > Actinomycetota > Acidimicrobiia > Acidimicrobiales > Ilumatobacteraceae > JALZMG01. The sequence continues at coordinate 467,403 of CAWJQF010000003.1, forward strand.
CTCGATGCCCTCGGGGTCCCAACGTGCGAGCTCGCCGGTTGGGAGGCCGACGACCTGATCGCCACCGCTGTCGAGCAGGCCGTCGCCCGGGGCGACGACGTGGTGATCGTGACCGGCGACCGCGACACGTATCAATTGGTGTCGGATCCGCACGTGAAGGTCCTTTACAACCGCCGCGGCGTCAGCGACTACGCCCTCTACGACGAAGCCGGCATCGCCGACCGCACTGGGGTGACGCCGGCGCAGTACCCGGAGTACGCCGCATTGCGCGGTGATCCCAGCGACAACCTGCCGGGCGTGCCGGGAGTGGGGGAGAAGACGGCGGCCAAGCTGATCAACACGTACGGCGGGCTCGACGGCATCTTCGCCCACGTCGACGAGCAGTCGCCCAAGCTGCGGGCGTCGCTCACCGAGCACGAGGAGCGCGTGCGCAAGAACCACGAGGTGATGGTCCTGCGACGGGACGCACCCATCGACCTCCCGGAGTCGCTGAAGATGGACCCGAACATGCTCGAGGTCCAACGCCTGTTCGACTTCCTCGAGTTCCGGACGTTCACGGAGCGCCTCGTCGAGGCGCTCGGCCCGGCGGCGGCCGTGCTGGCCGACGAGGACCGCGTACACCTCGTCGCCGAGGTCACCGCCAGCGAGTCACCCGCTGCCAGCGCAGCCGTGCTGCGCTCGCTCGGCGCCCTCGAGGTCGCCGGTTCCTGGGATGGAGTGGCCGGGCGCGGTGAGCTGCGCGGCTTCGCTGTCGTGACGGATGCCGACTCTGCCGAGGTGACGTGGGTGCCGGCCGACCACCTCGGTGACCCGGCGGTCGTCGACGCGCTCCAGACGACGCCCGTGCGTGGGCACGACGTCAAGGCGCTGATGCGGTCATTCCTCACCCGCGGCATCGATCTGACGAGCCTCGAGCTCGATACAGCGATCGCCGCCTACCTGCTCGATCCCGCGGAGGCGCGGTACGAGTTGGCCCACCTCGTCGAGCGCTACACGGCGTTCGCCGCGCCCGTCGACGAGCCGGTCGCCAAGGGCCAGCTCAACCTCGACGGCATCGAAGCAGACCCGCTGGCCGCTGCCGGCCGTGAAGCGCTCGCCGTCCACCACCTCGTTGAGCCGATCACGGCGCGGCTCGCCACTGACGGGATGTCCGACCTCTACGCCACGATCGAGAACCCGTTGGTGCGCGTGCTGGCTCGCATGGAGCACGCCGGCATCGCCGTCGATCTCGCCGAGCTGCGGCGGCTCCACGAGCGGCTGACGGCTGAGGCCGTGCGCCTGCAGGCCGAGCTCAAGGTCGTCGTCGGTCGCGATGACCTCAACATCAACTCGCCGATCCAGCTGCGAGAGCTGCTGTACGCGCCACCCCCGGCCGGTCGGGGGCTGACCGCGATCAAGCGCACCAAGACGGGGCCGTCGACCGACGCCGCGACGCTGGAGAAGCTGCGCGACGAATGGCCGGAGTTCATCGGTCCGCTGCTCCAGTACCGCGAGATGGAGAAGCTCCGGGGAACCTACGGCGAGGGGCTCCTCGGCGAAGTCGCCGCTGACGGGCGGATCCACGCCACGTTCAACCAGACCGTCGCCCGCACCGGGCGGCTGAGCTCGGACCGGCCGAACCTGCACAACATCCCGGTGCGCCGCGACGAGGGCCGGATGTTCCGCCGGGCGTTCATCCCGGCTCCCGGGTCCGTGCTGCTGGTCGCCGACTACAACCAGATCGAGCTGCGCTGCATCGCCCACCTCGCAGCGGATCCCGGTTTGATCGCGGCCTTCACGAGCGAGCAGGACATCCACAACGCGACCGCTTCGCGGATCTTCCGGGTCGGACCGAAGGAGGTCACGCTCGACCAGCGGTCGAAGGCGAAGATGGTGTCGTATGGGTTGGCCTACGGGATGGAGGCCTACGGGCTGGGCCAGCGGCTCAATCTCCCGACCGAAGAGGCAGCGGAGATCCTCGACGCCTACTTCGTGGCCTTCCCCAACGTGAAGGCGTACATGGACAGCACGGTCATCGAGGCGCGCAAGCGTGGGTACACGGAGACGCTCTTCGGTCGCCGGCGGCCGATCCCGGAGCTCCTGAACGGGAACTGGAGAATCCGCCAGGCGGGGGAGCGCCAGGCGATGAACGCCGGGATCCAGGGCCTCGCCGCCGACATCTTCAAGGTCGCGCTGGTGCGCGTCGACCAGGCGCTGGAGCGGGAGGGGTTCGCCAGCCGCTTGGTGCTCCAGGTCCACGACGAGGTGCTGGTCGAGGTCCCCGAGGCCGAGCGCGACGCCGTCGGCCCGCTCGTCGTCGACCTGATGCGCCACGCCGCCGACCTCGACGTCCCCCTCGAGGTCAACGTCACGTGGGGCCACACCTGGGCCGACGCCAAGAGCTGACCGGGCGAAAACCGGTTTTGAATCCCGGTCAAGGACAGATTTGACGGTGAATCTTCCAGAGAATCGCGTGGACCACTGGTTTGAGCCGGTTGCCGACCATCTCGGGAGTGCGTACTTGCGCTACTCCTTCACGAAGGGGACGGTGCAGGAGGTCGATCACGTGGTGTCCGCGCTCGGTCTCGAGACCGGCGCTCGGGTCCTCGATGTCGGGTGTGGTCCCGGGCGGCACGCCCACGAGCTGGCCCGTAGAGGCATCGTCGTCCACGGCGTCGACATCTCGCAGACGTTCATCGACCTCGCCCGCGCCGACGCGCCGCCAGGTGCGACGTTCGAACGGCTCGACGCCCGACACCTCACCTTCGACGCCGAGTTCGACGCCGCCATTTGCCTGTGCCAGGGCGCCTTCGGACTGGCGACGGCGAGCGGTGAGGACGACGCGGTCATCGCCGGGATCGCCCGCGCCGTGCGGCCAGGAGGCGGCGTCGCACTCAGCGCGTTCAACTCGTACTTCGCCGTCAAGCACTTCACCGAGGCGGACTTCGACGCCGACCGCGGGATCGCCCACGAGCTGATGGAGATCCGTGATCCGGAAGGGCGCGTCAAGACGGTCGACGGGTGGACCGGCTGTTACACGCCCCGCGAACTGCGCCTCCTGCTGGCAGCTCACGGTCTCGAAGTCGAGCGCATCTCGAGTGTCGAGCCGGGCCGCTACGGCGACGACGAGCCGAGCACGGAATCACCCGAGTTCCTCGCCATCGCGCGAAGAGGGATCTCATAGTGATTCGCGGAGGGTCACTGCTACCCTCGTAACCCGCGTCGCGGCCGGTCAGCACACCTGCCGCACAGCGCAGTTCACCGCCAACCCTTGAAAGCAGCCCGTCCTTGTCCGACACCATCACCTCCACGCCCGCCACCACCCCAACGACGGCACCGCCCGCAACGACGGGCGGAATGGGCAGCTTCGACGAGGAGGGCAACTACACGCCTCGCGAGGTCGCCGTCGACGACCTCGGCATGTCCTTCGCCGACGCCATCGACGGAACGATGGTGGAGGTCGAGGACGGCCAGATCGTCAACGGCACGATCGTCAAGATCGACAAGGACGAGGTGCTGCTCGACATCGGCTACAAGAGCGAAGGCGTCATCCCGTCTCGTGAGCTGAGCATCCGCAACGACGTCGACCCCCACGAGATCGTCTCCCTCGGTGAGAAGGTCGAGGCCCTCGTCCTGCAGAAGGAGGACAAGGAAGGCCGCCTCCTGCTCTCGAAGAAGCGGGCCCAGTACGAGCGGGCATGGGGCAACATCGAGCGCCTCAAGGAGGAGGACGGCGTCGTCGAGGGTCCGGTCATCGAGGTCGTCAAGGGCGGTCTCATCGTCGACATCGGTCTGCGTGGCTTCCTCCCTGCCTCCCTCGTCGAGCTGCGTCGCGTCCGCGACCTGCAGCCGTACGTCGGCCAGCGCATCAGTGCCAAGATCATCGAGCTCGACAAGAACCGCAACAACGTCGTGCTCAGCCGCAGGGCCCACCTGGAGGAGACCCAGAAGGAGTCCCGCGACCAGTTCCTCAACAACCTCAAGGTCGGCGAGGTCCGCCACGGCACCGTGTCCTCGGTCGTCAGCTTCGGCGCGTTCGTCGATCTCGGCGGCATGGATGGCTTGATCCACGTGAGCGAGCTGTCGTGGAAGCACGTCGACCACCCAGGTTCGGTCGTGGCGGTCGGCGATGAGGTCGATGTCCAGGTGCTCGACGTCGACATGAGCCGCGAGCGCATCAGCCTGTCGCTGAAGGCCACTCAGCAGGACCCGTGGCAGGAGTTCGCCTCGACCCACGAGGTTGGCCAGCTCGTCTACGGCCGGGTCACCAAGTTGGTGCAGTTCGGCGCGTTCGTCCAGGTCGGCGATGGGATCGAAGGCCTCGTGCACATCTCGGAGATGTCCACTCATCACGTCGACTCGCCGGATCAAGTCGTCACGCCGGGCGAGGAGCTCTGGGTCAAGATCATCGATCTCGACCTCGCCCGCCGCCGCATCAGCCTCTCGATCAAGCAGGCCGCCGAAGGCGGTGAGCTCGCCGAGGAGTACCGCGAGCACTTCGAAGTCGACGAGCACGGCAACTGGACGGCCGGCGACACCGACGCCGAGCGCGAGGCGGCCTGGTCCGAGTACTACGGCGAGGAGGGCGCCGAGCCCACCGCCGGCGACGAGGCCACCGAGCCCACCGCCGGCGACGAGGCGACCGCGCCCGCCGGCGACGAGGGCACCGAGCCCGCCGTCGACGCGGTGGCGCCGGCTGACGATGCGGTGCCATCCGCGGACGACGTCGCGCCACCCGCGGACGACATCGCGCCACCCGCGAACGACGACGACAACGCCTGACGAGGTCGCCGCGCGGCCGTGTTGCTGATCGCCCTCACCGGGGGCATCGGTTCAGGCAAATCCGCAGTCGCCAGGCGACTTGCTGCCCTGGGTGCGGTCATCATCGATGCCGACGTCATCGTGCACGAGCTGCAACAGGCCGGCGCGCCGCTCCTCGCGCGCCTTGCCGAGCGGTTCGGCGAGCACATCATCCGCGCTGACGGATCGCTCGACCGTGCCGGCCTCGCCGCCATCGCGTTTCACGACGACCGTGCTCTCGCCGACCTCGAAGCGATCGTGCATCCAGCGGTCCGTGCGGAGATCGCGCGTCGCATCGACGCCGAACGCGGCACCGACCACGTGGTCGTGCTCGACACCCCGCTGCTGACGGTCGCCAGTGATCACAACTTCGCGGCGGTTGTCGTCGTGGACGTGCCGATCGAGATCGCCGTGCAACGACTCGTGCAACAGCGCGGCATGGACGAGGCAGACGTCAGGGCCCGCATCGCCAAGCAGCTCACGCGCGACGAGCGGATCGCCGTCGCCGATCACGTCGTCGACAACGGCGGCGATGAAGCGGCGCTCGACGCCGAAGTCGAGGCGCTGTGGGGCTGGCTCCAACAGCTTTCGACTCCCTAGCCCTGGTCGGGGACAGTGCGTCACTCGCCGCCATCGAGAGAGAACGTGGTAGACAGCTTCGCCAGTGGGAGTCCGCCGTCCGCGTGCCGCGGACCCACCCGTGACGCAGTCGAGGAGCTGGGCCCACTGGCGATCGGGCTGCACGCCGGCGCTGTGCTGGTCGTCGGCGCCGGTCGCCGAAGCCGTCGTCACGGCTTTCCGTCGCGGCCTCAGATGTGCTAAACGCGAGCGGATGCGGCGGCGGGGCGGACACGTGCTGAGGCGGCCTCGGCTGCCGCTGAGGTGCGCCTGATGTCGATCGTCCTGGCGTTGGCCGTCGTCGCCGTCGTGGTCTGCGCTGCGCCACGGCGTCGTCGTCGCACGCCGAGCAAGGCCGCGGTGACCGTCCGGAGCCTTGGCAAGCACACACGCGCCGCGGTCAGAGGCTTGTTGGCCATACTCGCGGCAGGAGCCGTACTGCTGCTGTTCGGGCAGCAAGCGTCAGCACAAGCGGACGAGTCCCCCGAACCTCCGCCAATCGTGCAGCCGACCCCCGACGGGACCGACGGCCCGATCGGGGACGTCGACGCTCCTCCCACGAATGATCCGGCCGGCGGCAGCCACGAGCCAGGGTCACCGCTGGTCGAGCCGGGCGGTGACGGAGGGGCCGAGGACCCAGGCGGAGTCGGCGCCCCTGATGCGCCTGCGACGGAGCCGCCTGCGGTGCCGACGCCTCCGGTGCCATCGCCTCCGAGCGATGTCGACATCACGCTGCCCGACTCGGTCACGCCTCCCGCGCCACCCACGGTGGACTCGACGTCGGCGCCGCCTCCACCTGCCGCTCCGCCGCCTCTGCCGGCGCCCCCGATCGATCCGCCCGCCGTCGCGGTCATGGCACCGAGAGAGGTGGACCTCGGGTTGTGGAACGTGACCTTGAGAGGTCGGGCCTGGGTGCGGTCGGACGGCGCCACGATCTCGATCGGGTTCGACGGCGACGGCACGGAGCTGGTGCGCGCCACCGCCGATGTCTCGGAGATCGTCGTCACCGGGAGTGATGGCGACGACACCTTGGAGGTCAGCGACGGCATCGGTGTGCTCGTGAGGTATGACGGGGGCGGTGGCGTTGACGCGCTCGTGATGCCCGCGTCGGGTGGCACGGCCCGCCTGACGGGCAGCCGCACCGGCGAGGTGTTCGATCGATTTGGCACGCTCTTGTTGTCGTTCGCGAACGTGGACGACCTCATCGGCGGGCCTGGGCCGGACACGTTCGTCGCCGATCAGGCAGCGGATCTGCGATCGCTCGACATGGGCCCCGAGGACCGTCTCATCGTCGACCTCGGTGGTGGCGCAGGCGGTGCTGCCGCCCCTCTGCTCAGCGTCGAGTCCGCCGACCTGGCCGGCACGCTCGAGGTGATCGGCGGTCCGTCGTCAGGTCTGCTCGACTCGGCACCCGTTCCCTTCCTCTCGTTCGGGACGGCGCATGGCGACTTCAGCACGTTCCGCGGTCTCGATCTCGGCGGCGGCGCCTACGTGCGGCCGACGACCGTCGCCGGCGGGTACGAGTTGAGGGCCGGCCAGTTGCCGGACGAGATCGTGATCCGCTTCCCCTCTGCCATCGATGCCGACGAGTTCTTCACGTTCCTCTCGGGCAAGGGCAACGCCTTCGCGGCGGGCACACCGGTCACGATCCAGCTGGGCGACAACGAACTGACCGGCGACCTGACGGTGAGCGGAACCCCGGACTCGGCGACCCTCGCCCTGGCCAACGCCAAGCTCCACTTCGGCGGCTCGCAGGACGCTCTCCTCACGCTCGAGGACGATGCCGCGGTGCTGACGCTCACCGAGTCGAACCTGTCGGGCACGCTGGACGGTTCGCTGACGACGACAGTCCGGGACGTCTCGTTCGCGGGGACGTTCCACGTCGCACTCAACAGCGACGATCGGTCCATCGCCGCCGTCGGCAACGGCGTCACGGTCACGGTTGCCGGCTCCACGTTCGATGACGTCGACCTCGTCGTCACGGTCGTCGGCGAGGGCGCCGACATGGCGCTCGTCATCACCGCTCCGGACGGCACGGCGGTGACGATTCCCGGAACCGGACCAACGGCCGATGACGTCAGCGCCCTCGCAGCCGCGTTGCAGCGAGACGTCGGCACGTCGGGACTGGCACTCTCGGCAACCGGCAGCGCCGCCGCACGGGCGGGGTCCGCAACGGACAGCCCGATTGACCCCGTGACGATCGCCGGTTCGACCGAGAGCGCTGCTCACATTTCGGGATCAATCGTCACGAACACGACGCGGCGACCTCTCGTCGGTGCCGGCGCTGCGGTGTTGTCCGCGTTCCACACCCTCGGCCCGCTGCTCGCCCTCGCCGGTGTCGCCGGCCCGCTGGTGGTCGCCACGTCGACCGGTGCCGCCAGCTCCAGCTCGTCGCGGCGCCGAACCGACGTCCTTGGCCGACGCCGTCGTCGCCGCACCGGCTCGCTCGCGCCGTCGAGCTCGAATCGCGTCCTCGTCGACGAAGCGTTCGCACCGGGCGAATCCCTCACGACCGCGCCGGCGCGTGGCCCACCAGGAGGCGGTGCTCCTGCCATCGCCTCCGAGATCCTCGTTCACCTCTCACCTGCTTCCCCCCAGCGGATCCCCGGAGCCCAGGGCCCCTTCCTCGTGACCACCGCCCGCCGTGCGACGGCGGCGTCGGTCGAGTCCGGATGGGTTGACCGGGCGCCCGGAGTCCTCCTCTCGCTGTTCGTCCTTCTCTTCCTTCTCTTCGTTCTCTGGACACGCGGGCGCCGATCGACACGGCCGTCAGGGCCGTGTCGGCGGCGCGCCCGTGGGTTCCTGCACGCCAAAGGTGACGCGGGCGGCGTCATCGGCGGTCATGGCGTCGCCGGCGGTGCGGACACCGGCGGCGCCATGCACATCGCAGTTCGCAGCGACCGGTTCGGGCGGGCCGGTCGCTGCGGGCTGCCCAGATGGAGGGCGGCCGAAGCGCGATGAGCGATGAGTGGTCATGCACCGCACATCGCTCATCGCGCAGAGGCTGGTGCTCCACTGGAGCCGCACGTCACGCCGACAGAACACCCGTTCGGCGGTAGACTGGCGCGGTGCAGGAGCAGCCGTTCCGGGTCGTCTCGACGTTCGCGCCGGCGGGGGATCAGCCGCAGGCGATCGCCGGGCTCAGCGAGGGCGTCACGCGCGGTGACCGGTTCCAGACGCTGCTCGGCATCACCGGCTCGGGGAAGTCGGCGACGATCGCCTGGACGATCGAGCACACCCAGCGACCGACGTTGATCCTGGCCCCGAACAAGAGCCTCGCCGCCCAGTTGGCGCAGGAGATGCGGGAGCTCTTCCCCGACAACCGCGTCGAGTACTTCGTCAGCTACTACGACTACTACCAGCCCGAGGCGTACATCCCCTCGAGTGACACGTACATCGAGAAGGACTCGTCGATCAACGACGAGATCGACCGTCTCCGCCACTCGGCGACGGCCGCGTTGCTGACCCGGCGGGACGTCATCGTCGTCGCATCGGTCAGCTGCATCTACGGCATGGGCAGCCCCGAGGAGTACCGGGGCAACATGATCGACCTCAACCTCGGTGTCGACTACGACATGCGCAGCATCCTGCGCCGACTCGTCGACCTGCAGTTCGACCGCAACGACGCCGTGCTCGGACGGGGACGGTTCCGGGTGCGCGGGGACACGATCGAGGTCCACCCCTCGTACGAGGAGACGGTGCTGCGCATCGAGATGTTCGGTGACACGATCGACCGGCTGACGACGATCGACCCGATCACCGGTGAGACGCTGCGCACGTTGGAGCGGACGCAGATCTTCCCGGCCACCCACTACGTCGCCGGCGCCGAGCGCATGGCCAAGGCGATGACGAAGATCGAGGCGGAGCTGCAGGAGCGGCTGGCGTGGTTCGAGGCGGAGGGCAAGTTGCTGGAGGCACAGCGGCTGCGCATGCGCACGCAGTACGACCTCGAGATGATGAGCGAGGTCGGCTACTGCAACGGCATCGAGAACTACTCGATGCACATCGACGGCAGGGACTACGGCGAGCCGCCGTTCACGCTGCTCGACTACTTCCCAGACGACTTCCTGCTCGTCATCGACGAGAGTCACCAGGCCGTGCCGCAGCTGCACGGGCAGTACGAGGGTGACCGCAGCCGCAAGGACGTGCTGGTCGACCATGGCTTCCGCCTGCCGTCGGCCCGGGACAACCGGCCGCTGACGTTCGACGAGGTGCTCGAGCGGATCAACCAGTGCGTGTTCATGTCGGCGACGCCGAGCGCCTACGAGGTGCGTGTCTCGTCGCAGGTCGTCGAGCAGATCGTGCGGCCGACTGGTCTCGTCGATCCGGAGGTCATCGTCAAGCCGACGAAGGGGCAGATCGACGACCTCATCGAGAGCGTCAACGAGCGGGTCACGAAGGGTGATCGTGTGCTCGTCACGACGCTGACCAAGAAGATGGCCGAGGACCTCACCGACTACCTCCTCGAGCAGGGGCTGCGGGTGCGCTACCTGCACTCCAACATCGACACGATCCAGCGCATCGAGATCCTCCGCGCCCTGCGCCTGGGGGAGTTCGACGTGCTCGTCGGCATCAACTTGCTGCGGGAGGGCCTCGACCTCCCGGAGGTCTCGCTGGTGTCGATCCTCGACGCCGACAAGGAGGGCTTCCTGCGCTCCGAGACGTCGCTGATCCAGACGATCGGTCGCGCGGCCCGCAACATCGACGGGCAGGTCGTGATGTACGCCGACCGGGTCACCGACTCGATGCGCCGAGCGATCGACCTGACGAACGCCCGGCGCCAGGCCCAGGTGGCCTACAACGCCGAGCACGGCATCAACCCGCAGACGATCCGCAAGGCCGTCGGCGACATCCTGTCGCTGCTGCGTCCGGACGACCTGCCCGCCGTGCCCGGCCGGGACCGGCGCCGCCAGCGGGAGCGCGAGAAGGTGCAGCGCGACCTCAAGACGCTGCCCCAGCAGGAGCTGGCACGGCTCATCCAGACGCTGGAGGAGGAGATGCACGAGGCCGCCGGCGACCTCCGCTTCGAGTACGCCGCGCGCCTCCGCGACGAGGTCGCCGAGCTGCGGCGAGAGCTCCGCGACGCCAGCTGAGAGCCCGTTCTGTCCGTCGGAACCGTGCGTTGTGATGACGTTCTGAAGGACAGGTCGCTCGAGAATGCCATCGATGTGGTTTCTCGCTAGGTTGGCGGGTTGATGTCTCGACGTGCCGCTGCACTCGCTTCGCCGGTCATCTCGGTGCGTGGCGCGCGGGAGCACAACCTCAGGAACGTCAACGTCGAGCTGCCGCGAGACCGCCTGATCGTCTTCACCGGGATCTCGGGCTCGGGGAAGTCGAGCCTCGCCTTCGACACGATCTACGCCGAGGGCCAGCGGCGCTACGTCGAATCGCTGTCGTCCTACGCCCGGCAGTTCCTCGGCCAGATGGACAAGCCGGACGTCGACGTCATCGAGGGCCTCTCGCCGGCGATCTCGATCGACCAGAAGTCAGCCGGCCGCAACCCGCGTTCGACCGTCGGCACGATCACCGAGGTCTACGACTACCTGCGCCTGCTGTACGCCAGGATCGGCGTCCAGCACTGCCCGGACCACGGCACACGGCTCGAGCGCCAGACCCCCCAGCAGATCGTCGACCGTGTGCTGTTGCTGCCCGAGGGCACCCGGTTCCAGGTGCTGGCCCCGGTCGTCCGCGGCCGGAAGGGGGAGTACGACACCCTGCTCGAGGACCTCTCGGGGCAGGGCTACGTGCGGGCCCGCATCGACGGCGAAGTCGTCGACATCGACGAGTTCCTGAAGCGCGACGAGCGCCTCGCTCGCTACGAGCAGCACAAGATCGAGGTCATCGTCGACCGTCTTGTGCTGCGCGAGGGCCTCGAGCGCCGGCTCACCGACTCGCTCGAGACGGCGCTCAAGCTCGCTGACGGCGTCGCCGAAGTCGAGCTGGTGGCACGGGAGGGCGAAGGCGAGAACGAGACCCTGACGTTCAGCCAGCACCTCGTGTGCCCGACCGACGGGCGCAGCTTCGAGGAGCCGGCGCCGCGCAACTTCTCGTTCAACTCGCCGTACGGCGCCTGCCCGACGTGTGACGGCCTGGGCACGACCCATGAGATCGACCCCGAGCTCGTCATCCCGGATCCCGACGTGTCGTTGAACGCCGGCGCCATCGCGCCGTGGCGGACGGCGCACACCCAGTACTTCACGCGGATGCTGGACGCCGTCGCCGACACCCACGGCATCGACATGGACGCGCCGTGGTCGACGCTGACGGCCAAGCAGCAGAAGGTGATCCTCCAGGGGACGTCGGGGAACCTCACGGTCAAGTACAAGAACCGCTACGGCCGGTCGCGCCAGTACACGACGGCGTACGAGGGCGTCATCCCGTGGCTGAAGCGGCGCCACGAGGGTTCCGAGAGCGACTGGTCGCGGGAGCAGTACGAGGGCTACATGCGCGAGGTCCCGTGCCGCGTCTGCGACGGTGCCCGTCTCAAGCCCGAGTCGCTGGCGGTGACGGTGAACGACCTGAACATCGCCGAGGTCTGCGCGATGGCGATCGGGGAGTCGGCGAAGTTCCTGGCCGGGCTGGAGCTCAGCGAGCGGGACCGGTTGATCGCCGAGCGGGTGACGAAGGAGATCAACGCCCGGCTCGGCTTCCTGCTCGATGTCGGCCTCGACTACCTGTCGCTGTCGCGCTCGGCGGCCACGCTGGCCGGTGGCGAGGCGCAGCGGATCCGCTTGGCGAGCCAGATCGGGTCGGGGCTCGTCGGCACGCTGTACGTGCTGGACGAGCCGTCGATCGGGCTGCACCAGCGGGACAACCGGCGTCTCATCGACACGCTGACGCGCTTGCGTGACCTCGGCAACACCGTGATCGTCGTCGAGCACGACGAGGAGACGATCCGTGAGTCGGACTGGATCGTCGACATCGGCCCGGGCGCCGGCGAGCACGGCGGCGCCGTCGTGTACAGCGGACCCGTCAACGGCGTCTTGAAGGTCAAGGACTCGCTGACGGGGCAGTACCTCTCCGGGCGGCGCTCGATCCCCGTGCCCGCGCAGCGGCGCCCCCGCAACCCGCTCGCCGAGCTGGTCATCCAGGGGGCGCGTGAGCACAACCTCAACGACATCGACATCGCCATCCCGCTCGGCAACTTCGTGACCGTGACGGGTGTGTCGGGCTCTGGCAAGTCGACGATGGTGCGCGACATCCTGCTGCCGGTACTGATGCAACGCATCTACAAATCGAAGATGCCGGCCGGCAAGCACCGCCGGATCACGGGCATCGAGCAGCTCGACAAGGTCATCGACATGGACCAGTCGCCGATCGGCCGCACGCCGCGGTCCAACCCGGCGACCTACACCGGCGTGTTCGACAGCATCCGCAAGCTGTTCGCCGCGACGAACGAGGCCAAGGTGCGCGGCTACCTGCCCGGGCGGTTCAGCTTCAACGTCAAGGGCGGACGCTGCGAGGCGTGTGCCGGTGACGGCACGATCAAGATCGAGATGCACTTCCTGCCGGACGTCTACGTCCCGTGCGAGGTGTGCAAGGGCGCCCGCTACAACCGCGACACCCTGGACATCGAGTTCAAGGGCAAGAACATCGCCGACGTGCTCGACATGCCGGTGGCGGAGGCCGTTGGGTTCTTCGCCAATCAGCCCTCGATCTCGCGCTACATGGAGACGCTGATGGACGTCGGCCTGGGCTACGTACGCCTCGGTCAGCCGGCGCCAACGCTGTCGGGCGGCGAGGCCCAGCGCGTCAAGCTGGCCACCGAGCTGGCCAAGCGGTCGACGGGTCACACGATCTACCTCCTCGACGAGCCGACGACCGGGCTGCACTTCGACGATGTCCGGCGGCTCCTGGTCGTGCTGTCGCGGCTCGTGGACCAGGGCAACACCGTCCTCGTCATCGAACACAACCTGGACGTCATCAAGACGGCCGATTGGATCATCGACCTCGGCCCGGAAGGCGGCAGTGGCGGCGGCCGGATCGTCGCCGAAGGCTCACCGGAGCACGTCGCGACGGTCGACGGCAGCCACACGGGCCGTTACCTGCGTGAGCTCCTGGCCTGAAACCCGTCTTCTGTACGTCAGCACCGCCTCACAACGCACGATCGCGAAGGACAGGTCGCTCGCTACCGCTTGCGCATCCGCTTGGAGAGCTCGTTGAGCCGGCGCTTCTCGTCGTTGGTGAGCCCGTCCATGCCGAGGGCGGAGATCTTGTCGAGCAGGTCGTCGAGCTCGGCCTGGTCGCCATCGGCGGCGCGCGGCGGCTGCGGCAGCGAGGACCCGCGAGCCGGCGTCCGGCTCGGCGGCGCGCCCCATGGCCCGCTGACCACCTCGCCCCCGCCGCGAGAGCGGCGCGGCCGTGAGCGGCGGCTGCTGCCCCCACCCGAACCGGGGAACGGGATCTTGGGGATCCACGGCAGGCTCGTGGCGAGGCCCATGCTGCGGGCGGACAGGGCGGCCACGGCGATCGTGACGGCGAGCAGCAGGATCAGGTCCTCCTGGCGGTTACCCAGGTACTGGAGGACCTGGATCCCCACGATCACGGCGCCGATCGCCCACGCCGGGATGCCGAAGAAGAACCGCGCGAACGGGTACTCGGCGATGAAGATCAGGAACACCGCCAGCTCGACCGGATTCAGGCCGAACAGCGTGATGTCCAGCAACACAGCGGCCAGGCCCGGGATGATCGTCAGCAACAGCAGCAGCACGGCGAAGCGGGCGCGTCCGAGCATCCCTTCGATCTCCCGGCCGAAGTACCAGAAGATGGCGAGGGTGATGACCTCCCAGATGCCCGGCTCGTTGGCGAGCGGCCAGGTGACGACCCTCCAGATCTGGCCACTCGTGACCTCGTCGGGAATGAGGACGAGGTGGCCCCAGAAGGAGTCGATCTCGTTGCCGCCGATCGCCCACAGGACCATGCTGGCGACGGACAAGAGGATGACCAGAACGGTCGTGCCGACGTCGAGCGTGCCGATCCGGAACCACGGGTCGCTCGCGTTGCGGCGCTCTGGCACCGAGAACGAGAAGCGGCCGGCCATGGCACCCAACCGTATCCTCGAACACCGATGGTGAAGCGTCCCCCGGCTGGCACGATTCCGGATTCGCCGGGCTCCTACCAGTTCAAGGACGCGCAGGGTCGGGTGATCTACGTCGGCAAGGCATCAAGCCTGCGCCAGCGCCTCTCCAACTACTTCAGCGACCCTCGATACCTCCACCCGCGCACCGCCCAGATGGTCGCCGCCGCCGAGTCGGTGGAGTGGACCACGGTCCGCAACGAGGTCGAGGCGCTGATGCTCGAGTACTCGCTCATCAAGGAGCACGACCCGCGCTTCAACGTCCGGCTCCGCGACGACAAGAGCTACCCGTTCCTGGCCGTCACCGTCGACGAGCAGTGGCCGCGAGCGCTGGTGATGCGCGGGCGCAAGCGCAAGGGCACCCGCTACTTCGGCCCCTACGCCCACGCCTACGCGATCCGGGACACGCTCGACGAGCTGCTGCGCTCATTTCCGATCCGCACGTGCAGCCCGGCCAAGTTCCGCCAGCACGAGCGGCTCGGCCGCCCTTGCCTGCTGTATCACATCGAGAAGTGCACGGGACCGTGCGTCGGCGAGATCGAGGAGATGGCGTACCGCCAGCTGGTCGTCGAGCTGTGCGACTTCCTCGATGGCGACACGGAGCCGATCCTCAAGCGGCTCGATGCCGAGATGCAGGAGGCGGCGTCGGAGCTGGAGTTCGAGAAGGCAGCGCGGATCCGCGATCGCCTGCTCACGGTGCGCCGGGCGATCGAGCGCCAGCAGATGGTGGCCGACCGCCACGAGGACCTCGACGTCATCGGGTGGGCGCAGGACGACCTGGAGGCCTCGGTGCAGGTCTTCTACGTCCGGCGGGGCCGCGTCGTCGGGCGCAAGGGATTCGTGTTGGACAAGGTGGAGGCGTTGACGCCGGGCGGCCTGATGAACCGCATTCTCGAGCAGCTGTACGGCGAGGACCCGGTGCAGGGCGTGCCCAAGCAGGTGCTCGTGCCCGTGGAGCCGGACGACCTGGCGACGTACGAGGAGTGGTTGTGCATGCAGCGCGGCTCCCGGGTCCAGATCCGGGTGCCGCAACGCGGCGACAAGCGCTCGCTGCTGGAGACGGTCACGCGCAACGCCGAACAGGAGTTCACCCGGCACCGCCTCCGGCGCGCCAGCGACCACAACACGAGGAGTCGAGCGCTGACCGAGCTGCAGGAGCATCTCGGGCTGCCCGAGGCGCCGCTGCGCATCGAGGCCTATGACATGGCCCACCTGCAGGGCACCGACTACGTGGGCTCGATGGTCGTCCTCGAGGATGGCCTACCGAACAAGCGGGAGTACCGGCGGTTCAAGGTGCACGTGCCCGGCAACGACGACTATGCGGCGATGGAGGAGGTCCTGACGAGACGTCTGACCGCCTATCTCGCCGATCAGCACAAGCCCGTGGCCGAGCGCGGTGGGAAGTTCTCGTACCCGCCGCAGCTGCTGCTCGTCGACGGCGGCAAGGGCCAGCTCGGCGTGGCGGAGCGGGTCGTGCGGCAGCTCGGCCTCCAACACGAGATCCCTGTCGCGGGCCTGGCCAAGCGGTTCGAGGAGGTCTTCGTACCGGGGCGCTCCGACCCGGTCGAGATCCCGCGGGGGAGCGAGGCGCTCTTCATGCTCCAGCGCGTCCGCGATGAGGCCCACCGCTTCGCCAACACGTTCCACGGGGAGCGCCGCAGCAAGCGGATGACGGCGAGCGTCCTCGACGGCATCCCTGGGCTGGGGGAGACCCGCCGCAAGCGGCTCGTCAAGGAGCTCGGTGGCGTGAACGCGGTGCGCCGCGCCTCGCTCGAGGACCTGACCTCCCTCACCTGGCTCCCCGACACTGTCGGCGCGGCGATCCACGCCAAGCTCCATCCGAGTGTTTCCGCCGGGGCCTCCCCGCGGGAGGCACTCGGACAACCTCAAACACTCGGATGAACCAGGCATGAGTCACGATCCGGCGTGGGAGGACCACGCGGAGTGGTGGATCGAGCTGTTCACCGAGGGGGCTGACCCGGAGTACGTCGAGCAGATCATGCCGCTCGCCGCGCAGGAGCTGGCCGGCTGCCGGCGCGTGCTGGATGTCGGTTGCGGGGAGGGCCAGATCACCCGCCTGGCGGCGACGACAGGAGCCGCCGTCACCGTCGGCATCGACCCGACATGGAACCAGCTGGTCATGGCGACGAAGCGGGCCGGCACGAGCGGGTTCGCCCGCGGCGTCGCCAGCGCGCTCCCGTTCTCCGGCGCAGCCTTCGACGCCGTGGTCGCCTGCCTCGTCTTCGAGCACATCGACGATGTGGACCTCGCCATCGCCGAGGTCAGTCGCGTGCTCGCCCCCGGTGGTCGCTTCTGCTTCTTCCTCAACCACCCGTTCACCCAGACGCCCGACAGCGGCTGGATCGACGATCGGATGATCGACCCGCCTGAGCAGTACTGGCGGATCGGCCCCTACCTGCCGGAGGCGGTGACGATCGAGGAGATCGATCCCGGCGTCCACGTCCGATTCGTGCACCGTCCGCTGTCGCGCTACGTGAACGCGCTGGCAGCCAACGGTCTGTACATCGAGCGGATGGTCGAGCCGGCGCCGCCACCCGGCTTCCTCGCCCTCGCTCCCGAGTACGGCGAGACGCCGACCGTTCCGCGCCTGCTCTACGTCCGGGCGGCCAAGCTCGACGTCAACTAGCCTTTCTGCCCGGTGGCGGAAATCGTCCTCATCACCGGCATGTCCGGTGCCGGTCGGTCAGCCACGGCCGACGTGCTCGAGGACCTCGGGTGGTACGTCGTCGACAACCTCCCGACATCGCTGATCGAGAAGATCGTCGACCTCGCCTCGATGCCGGGCAGCGGCATCGACCGCTTGGCGCTCGTCGCCGGTCGCGACTACGGCGCCGTGCTCGACAACGTCGCCGCGCTGCGCGGCGAAGGCCACCGGGTCACGGTGCTGTTCCTGGACGCGTCGACGTCCGAGCTCGTCCGCCGCTACGACGCCACCCGCCGGCGGCATCCGCTCGCCGCGGAGGCGCCAGGCTTGCTCGAGTCGATCGAGCAGGAGCGGGCCCTCCTCGGCCGCACGCATGACGCCGCCGACCTCGTCATCGACTCCTCTGCCCTCAATGTTCACCAGCTCAAGCACCGCCTCGTCGCCGCGTTCGACGATCGCGCCAGCTCGCAGCTCCAGTTGGCCGTCGAGAGCTTCGGCTTCAAGCACGGCCTCCCGCTCGATGCCGACATCGTGATGGATGTCCGGTTCCTCCCGAACCCCCACTGGGAGGAGGAGCTCCGTCCGCTGACCGGCCACGACCCGGCGGTCCGTGACTACGTGCTCAACCGCCCCGAGACCATAGAGTTCCTCGACCGACTGGAGGATCTGTTGCGCGCCTTGCTGCCCGCGTACCAAGCAGAGGGGCGCAGCTATCTCACCGTCGCGATCGGCTGCACCGGCGGCCGCCACCGCGCGGTGTCGATCGCCGAAGAGCTGGCCGCCCGCCTGCGCGCCCGCGGCACCGCCGTCCGCACCACCCATCGCGACGTCAGCAGGTAGGGGAGACACCATGGCGATCGTCATCGCCGTCGTCGCGTCGTTCATCTACACGGGCTCGATCGCCATCCAGCAGGTCGGCAACCTGCGCGCCGAGGACAAGCAGGGACCCACCGTCCTCCGCCTGCTGACGACGCCGGTGTGGCTGCTCGGGTTGCTGCTCGGCCTCGTCGGTTTCGGGCTGCACTTCGTCGCGCTCGGTCTCGGTTCGTTGATCGAGGTGCAGGTCGCTCAGACGTCGCAGATCATCTTCATGTTGCCGTTCAGCGCGTGGACCGCCAAGGCAGCTCTCGAGCGCCGAGAGCTCGTCGGGACGGCGCTCGTCGCGGTCGGCCTCGTCGCCTCGATCGTCTTCGGCCAGGTGCGCGAGGGGATCGATCAGCCCGACGGCGGCGCCTGGTCACTGGCGCTCGCCGTGACCGCCGGGATCGTGGTGGTCCTCGCGGTGGTCGCCCGCCTCGTGCACCTGTTCGCGGCGGCGCTGTACGGGGCGGCCGCCGGAATCCTCTACGGCTTCATGGCTGCGCTGATGAAGGACATCACCGCCACGATCTCCGGCGATGGGCTCGCCGCGACGTTCGGCGAGTGGCAGCTGTACCTCCTTGTCGGGTGCGGCCTCGGCGCGATCGTGCTCCAGCAGCTGGCGCTGCGGTCGGGGCACCTGTCTGCCGGCTTGTCGGCGATCTCCGTCGGAACGCCGGTGATGAGCACGATCCTCGGCATCACGATCTTCGAGGAGACGTTCACCACCGAGGGCGTGCAGTGGGTGGCATACGGCGCGGGCGTCACGCTCGCCATCGTCGGTGTCGTCATGCTCGCCCGCTCGCCGGCGATCGTGGCAGCGCAAAACGAACTGTCCGTAGCAACCAGCGGCGAGGATGATTCGAAGCTTGTCGATCGCTACGGACAGTTCCCGCGATGGAGGCCCAGCCCGAGTAACCGAACTGTCCGTAGTGATCGACCGTGTCAGCTGGTTGCTACGGACAGTTCGAACCAACGTGAGTAGGGTCAACCTCATGACCGTCCGCGTAGGCATCAACGGCTTCGGCCGCATCGGCCGCAACCTCTTCCGGGCCGCCATGCAGCGCGGCGCAGACGTCGATTTCGTTGCCGTCAACGACCTCGGGTCGCTCGACACGATGGCCCACCTCCTCAAGTACGACTCGATCCTCGGGACGCTCCCGCAGAAGATCACGGCGTCGAAGAACGGCATCAAGGTGGGCGACGACGAGCTGCGCGTGCTCAGCGAGCGCAACCCGGCGGACCTGCCGTGGAAGGAGCTCGACGTCGACGTCGTCGTCGAGTCGACCGGGCTCTTCACGTCACGGGCCAAGGCCGCCGCCCATCTCGACGCCGGGGCGCCGCTCGTGGTCGTCTCGGCGCCGTCCGATGGAGCCGATGGCACGTTCGTCGTCGGCGTCAACCACCAGGACTTCGACCCGAAGTCACAGGAGGTGGTGTCCTGCGCCAGCTGCACGACCAACTGCTTCGTCCCGATGGTCAAGGTCCTCGACGATGCGTTCGGGATCGAGCAGGGCCTGATGACCACCATCCACGCCTACACCGGCGACCAGATGCTGGTCGACGGGCCGCACAAGGATCTGCGACGGGCCCGTGCCGCGGCGATCAACATCATCCCGACGAGCACGGGTGCCGCCCGTTCGACATCGCTCGTCCTCGAGGCCATGAAGGGCAAGCTCGACGGCACGTCGATGCGGGTACCGGTGTCGACCGGCTCGATCACCGACTTCAACGCCATCCTCGCTCAGCCGGCCACCGTCGCCGAGATCAACGGCGCCTTCGCCAAGGCTGCCAAGTCCGGACCGCTGAAGGGCATCATCCGCTACACGGAAGAGCCCATCGTGTCGAGTGACATCGTCTCGGACCCGCACTCGTGCATCTTCGACGCCGGGCTGACGATGAGCATGGGCAACCTGGTCAAGGTGCTCGGCTGGTACGACAACGAGTGGGGCTACTCCAACCGGATGGTCGACTTCGTGGAGTACGCGGGCAAGAAGGTCAGCTCGCGCAACCGCCGCCGGCGGTGAACGAACTCGACGAGCGAACCAGCATCGCGTGATGACGGACATCACGACGCTCGAGGACCTCGAGCAGCAACTCGGATCGCTGGAGGGCAAGCGGATCCTCGTCCGGACCGACTTCAACGTGCCGCTGGAAGGCGATCCACCGCAGATCACGGACGACTTCCGGATCCGCGCCGCACTGCCGACGCTGCAGTGGCTCCAGGAGCGCGGAGCACGCGTCGTCGCAGCCAGCCACCTCGGGCGCCCGAAGGGCAAGCCGGACCCGAAGTACTCGATGGATCCGGTGCGCGTCCGGCTCGCCGAGCTGGCGCCCGGCGTCGAGCTGATCGAGAACCTCCGCTTCGACGCCGGGGAGGAGGGCAACGACCCTGCCTACGCCGCCCGTCTCGTCGAGAGCGTCGACGGCTACGTGAACGACGCGTTCGGAGCCTCGCATCGCGCCCACGCCTCGATCGTCGGTCCGCCACAGGCGGTTCCGTCGGCAATGGGACGTCTGCTGCAGCGAGAGGTCGAGGTCCTGCTCGAGCTGCGGAGAACGCCGCGGCGGCCGTTCGTCGCCGTGCTCGGTGGGGCGAAGGTCTCCGACAAGCTCGGCGTCATCGAGGCGCTGCTCGACATCGTGGATGCACTGGCCATCGGCGGCGCGATGTGCTTCACGTTCTTCGCCTCGCGCGGCCTGCCGATCGGCGACTCCCTCTGGGAGCCCGATCAGGTCGAGACGTGCCGCCGGCTGCTCTCGATCGCAGAGCAGCGCATCCACTTGCCGACCGACATCGTCGGGCTGACCGCCGGCGGTGAGGTCGCCACGTTCGGCACGCGCCTCCCGGACGGCGCCAAGGGTCTGGACATCGGTCCTGGCACGGCGGCCGAGTTCGGGGACATCGTGATGGACGCGCGCACGGTGTTCTGGAACGGGCCGATGGGGATGTTCGAGGACGAGCGCTTCGCCGCCGGTACGCGGGCGGTCGCCCAAGCCGTCGCCGACACGAAGGCGTTCACCGTCGTCGGCGGCGGAGACTCGGCGGCGGCGCTTGCGGAGTTCGGCCTCGACGACGACGTCGACCACGTGTCGACCGGAGGTGGGGCCTCCCTCGAGCTCCTGGAGTTGGGCGACCTACCCGGCCTCGTCGCCTTGCGCGAGGGACGCCGTGCCTGACCCGCGCAAGCCGCTGATCTCCGGCAACTGGAAGATGCACCTCAATCACTTCGAGGCGATCCAGGCCGTGCAGAAGCTCAGCTACCTCGTGCCGAAGGAGCACACCGAGCAGGTCGACGTCAGTGTGCACCCGCCGTTCACGGATCTGCGCAGCGTGCAGACGCTGATCGACGCCGACAAGCTGCCGTTCATCCTCGGCGCCCAGCACTGCCACTGGGAAGACCAAGGGGCGTTCACCGGCGAGGTCTCTCCGCTGTTCCTCGCCAAGCTCGAGGTGCGCTACGTGATCTGCGGCCACAGCGAGCGGCGCGAGCTCTTCGGGGAGACCGACGAGATGGTCGCCGCCAAGGTGGTGGCGATCCAGCGGCACGGCATGACCCCGATCCTGTGCGTGGGGGAGACCCTGGAGGAGCGGGAAGCCGGGTCCACGGAGGCGAAGGTGCTCGGACAGGTGACGTCGGCGTTGAGTGGACGATCGAAGAGCCAGATCGCATCGCTGGTCATCGCCTACGAACCGATCTGGGCGATCGGCACGGGCCGCACCGCGACGGCCGAGGACGCCCAGGCGATGTGCGGGGGCATCCGCTCGATGGTGGCCGAACTGACCGATGAGACGACGGCCGACGCCCTGCGCGTCCAATACGGCGGCTCCGTGAAGCCGGCGAACATCTCGGAGCTGATGGCGCAGCCCGACATCGACGGCGCGCTCGTCGGCGGGGCCAGCCTCGACCCGGACGACTTCGCGCGCATCGTCCAGTACTGAGCCGTTTCGCGGGTTCGTCTCGCAGCCAAGCTGCTCGACTCACCTCCCGAGTTCGCCGCCGCCGCTCCGCAGCGGCGCTCACCCACCTGCCTCGTCGCCCGTATTCCGGCGACCGAGCCAGGTACCGTGGATTGCGGGCCGTGACCCGGGGGTACTGCATCCCTCGCGGGCGAGCGGGTGGACACCAACACAGCGTGATCACAACGACAGGAGGACGATGACGTGAGTCGTCGCAGGAACATCAAGTTCCTCTCCGTGCTCGCCAGCGCATCGCTCATCGTGGCTGCTTCGTGCAGCGGCGACGACGATGACGGGGCGATCTCGGAGGGAACGTCCGCGGAAGGTACCTCCGCCGGCACGGAGTCCGAGGGCACCGACCTCGCCCCGGAGGACACCCAGGCAGAATCCACCGAGCCGGAGGGCACCGAGCCCGCAGGCGAGGCGCCAGCCGGCGCGGAGGACGTCGGCGTCGAGGGCGGCAGTGCGTGCGGCATCCCGCACGGCCCGTGGGAGGACACCGGCGAGCCTGCCGGAGAGGTCCGAGTGGCCTGGAACGACCCGATGCTGTCGTACAACGCCCGCACCTCGCGCGGCAATGCCGTCGCCAACAACAACCCGCTGTACCTGATGGGCCTCGGCAACTACAGCGGTTTCTCCTACTACGACCAGGACCTCAACTACATCAACAACGACCAGTTCGGAACGTGCACCCTCGACTCGCTCGATCCGCTGACGGTCACGTACCGCATCAACGAGGGTGTCACGTGGTCGGACGGCACGCCGATGGATGCCGCCGACATGCTGCTCGAGTGGGCCGGCGGGAGCGAGGTGTTCAACGACGCCGACCCCGTGATCGCACCCGACGGGACGACAGCCGAGGCCGACGCGGACGGCAACCCGATCATCGTCGACGCGAGCGGCGCCGAGGTGCCGGCCGAGCAGGCCATCGATCCCGAGACCGAGGAGCTGCTCGAGGGCTACACGTACAAGGAGTCGACCGGGGTCCTGTTCGACTCGGTCAACGAGTCGTACCGGCTGATCACCCAGGTGCCGGTGGTCTCCGAGGACGGGCAGGCCGTCACGGCGACGTGGGACCAGTTCTTCGTCGACTACCAGACCAACCCGTTCGCCGTGAACGTCCCGGCCCACGTCGTCGCCAAGTACGCACTCGGCGTCGAGGACCCGACCGAAGGCAAGCAGGCGATCATCGACGCGATCCGAGACCAACGATCGCGCCGCGCTGAAGGAGATCGCCGACTTCTACAACACCGGATTCGACTTCACGTCACTCCCGGCGGAGGAAGACCTCTACCTCAGCGCCGGGCAGTACCTGATGACCTCGTACGACGAGCTGAGCCAGCTGACGTTCGAGGCCAACCCGGACTACACGTGGGGTCCGAAGCCCAAGGTGCAGACGATCGTCTACCGCATCATCGGCGAGCCCACCGCCGCCGTGCAGGCCCTCGAGAACGAGGAGATCGACATGATCCTCCCGCAGTCGACGGCCGACATCCTCACCCAGGTCGAGGCGCTCGCCGACCGCGGCGTCGAGGTCGAGACGGGCAACGGCGCGACCTACGAGCACGTCGACCTCGTCGTCAACAACGGCGGGCCGTTCGATCCCGCGACGTACGGCGGTGACGCCGAGACGGCGCTGAAGGTACGCCAGGCCTTCCTCAAGACGATCCCCCGCCAGGAGATCGTCGACCGGCTCATCGTGCCGCTCAACCCGGAGGCCGAGCTGCGCGACTCCTTCACGACCGTCCCCGGCGCGCCGAGCTACGACGCGCTCGTCGCCGAGAACGGCTCGGCCGAGTACGCCGAGGTCGACATCGAGGGCGCCACGGCACTGCTCGAGGAGGCCGGCGTCACGACGCCGCTCGACGTCCGGTTCCTGTTCGCCGCCAACAACCCACGGCGGGCCAGCGAGTACGAGCTGATCCGGGACTCGGCGGCGCAGGCCGGCTTCAACGTCATCGACGGCAACAGCCCGACGTGGAGCGACCGACCGGGAGAACCCGTCGCTGTACGACGCCTCGCTCTTCGGCTGGCAGTCGACTGCCGTCGCCGTGGCCGACACCGAGTCGAACTTCCGCACCGCCGGGCAGAACAACCCGCAGGGGTACTCGAACGCGACGGTCGACAGCCTCTACGACGAGCTCAAGGTCAGCACGGACACCGCGGAGCAGCAGGAGCTGCTGGTGCAGATCGAGCAGCAGCTGTGGGGCGACGCGTTCGGCGTCACCATCTTCCAGTTCCCCGAGATCCTGGCGTACAACAGCACGTACGTCTCCAACGTCTCGAGCATCCCGCTGTCACCGCAGATGTTCTGGAACTTCTGGGAATGGGAAGCTGCTTGATGTAGGAGCTCCGCTCATCATTCGTCTGCCGCTGCCGTGCCGGCCCTCCAGCACGGCAGCGGCGGACTCGTCACCCTTGGGGAGGGGACGTGGCCACGTTCATCGTCCGCCGGCTGGTCGCTGCGTTCTTCATCGTCATCGGAGCTTCGTTCATCGTCTACATGATGATGGCCAACGCGGGCGACCCGTTGGCCTTCACCGCGGAGATCTCCAACGCCAGTCAGCGAGCGGCGGTTCGGGCGTCCGTATCGGACTCGCTGAACCTCGACGCCAACCCGGTCGCCCGTTACTTCCTGTGGCTCGGTGACGCCCTGCGCGGTGACTTCGGGATCTCGGCCCGCACGCAGCAGCCGGTGATCGACGACCTGACGTCGCGCATCCCGCTGACGCTGAAGCTCGTCACTGCGGCTGCGGTGCTCTCGATCCTGGTTGGCACGGCCATCGGCATCATCACCGCGCTGCGCCAGTACTCGGGCTTCGACTACCTCACGACGTTCTTCACGTTCGTCTTCTTCGCCCTCCCCGTGTTCTGGGTGGCCGTGATCCTGAAGGGCGTCGGGGGCATCAACTTCAACGACTGGCTGCGCGACGGTGCCCACTTCCCGCCGTGGCTCATCATCCTCGGCGGCCTGGCGGCGGCCGGACTGGCCTACAGCATCGCCGGCGGCCGCCCGATGCGGCGCCTGGCGATCGCCGCCATCGGTGGCGGCGCCTGGACGCTCGTCCTCATCTACGTGTCGGCGACGCAGTGGCTGCTCGACCCGGGCTTCGGCCCGTTCGTGATCGCCCTGTTCGCGGTGGTCATCGCCTACCTCACGACGAGCGTCATGGCAGGCGTGCGGAACCGCCGGGCGTTCTACAGCGCGCTCACCACAGCTGGGATCGGGGTCGTGCTCTACTTCCCGCTACAGGCGGTGTTCGACGCCGACGGCATGAACATCTGGTGGGTCTTCGTGATGGCCGTCGTCGCGATCCTCGTCGGCGTGGCCGTCGGGTATGCCTTCGGCGGGTTCGACAAGGGATTGTCCATGCGCACGGCTGCTGTGACGGGCTTCGGCGTCGCCGTGGTGATCTTCATCGACCGCGCCATGCAGTCGTGGTCCGAGTACTCGTCGAGCTCCGTCATCCGGAACCGGCCGATCAAGACGGTGGGCGACAGCGAGGCCAGGCTCGAGGGCAGCTTCTGGGTCATCACCAACGACACGTTCAGCCACCTCGTGCTGCCGACGCTGGCGCTGATGCTGATCTCGGTGGCGACGTACACCCGATATTCGCGGGCCAGCATGCTCGAGGTCCTCAACCAGGACTACATCCGCACTGCCCGAGCCAAAGGTCTGACGGAGCGCACGGTGATCGTGCGCCACGGGTTCCGCAACACGATGATCCCGCTGGCCACCGTGGTGGCCGTCGACATCGGTGGCATCCTCGGCGGGGCGGTGATCACCGAGACGGTGTTCGAGTGGAACGCCATGGGACGCATGTTCAGCGACGGGCTGCGCGCCGTCGATCCGAACCCGGTGATGGGGTTCTTCGTGGTGATCGCCATCTTCGCCGTCGTCGCCAACCTGCTGGCCGACCTGGTCTACGCGGTGCTCGATCCTCGCATCCGGATCGGGAGCTGAGGCCCACGATGACACTGATCCAGCAACCGCACGACCCGACCCACCTGCCGGGCGAAGCGCCGGTCGCCGAGGACGAGCGCAGCCTCGAGCAACGCGAGGTCGCCGGCCTGAGCCAGGGCCAGATCGTCCGCCGGCGGTTCCTCCGCCACAAGGGAGCGATCATCTCGCTGATCGTGTTGATCCTGATCATCGTCTTGGCGGCGACGAGCATCGGCTGGGGGCCGATCCCCGGGTGGTGGAAGTGGGACTACAACACCGTCGTTCCGCCGACGCCTGAGCAGAGCCCGACCATGTCGCTGCGGCCGACGTGGCTGGGCGGTGCTGGGATCAAGTTCGGCGACCACCCGTTCGGTCTCGACAACGAGAAGGCCCGCGACATGTTCGCGCTGACGATGCGCGGCGTGCAGCAGACGCTCGTCGTCATCGCCGTGCTGGCCGCGCTCGCCGTCACGATCGGCGTGGTGATCGGAGCCATCGCCGGGTACTACGGGCGGTGGGTGGACTCGGCGCTGATGCGCTTCGTCGACGTCATCCTCGTGATCCCGCTCCTGCTCATCGCCGCGGTCGCTGCCTACGGACTCGGCGCCTCCGGCATCTGGAGCGTCGCGCTTGCTCTGGGGCTGTTCACGTGGACCGGTCTCGCCCGCCTCGTGCGGGCCGAGTTCCTTGCCCTTCGCGAGCGCGAGTTCGTCGACGCCGCCCGCGTCGCCGGCGCCTCCAATCGTCGCATCATCTTCAAGCACATCCTCCCCAACACCGTCGGCACGATCGTCGTGAGCACGACGTTGCTGCTCGGTGCCGGCATCCTCACAGAGGCGGCGCTGGGGTTCCTCGGCTTCGGCATCCAGCCGCCCGACGTCTCGCTCGGTTCACTCGTCAGCGACTACCAAGGTGCCTTCTCGAGCCGGCCGTGGCTGTTCATCTGGCCCGGCGTGTTCATCGTCGTCATCGTGCTGTGCCTGCAGTTCATCGGCGACGGCCTGCGCGACGCCTTCGACCCGCGGCAGAAGCGGATCCCCAAACGCAAGGATCTCGAGAAGGCGGCGGAGGGCGATGCTTCGCTCTCTCGCGGCCAGCCGCACCATCGGCGGGCAGGCCGGCTGACGTGTCACGCGAGGACCCCGACAGCGGCCAGCACGGCCAGCACGACCCCGCCGACGATCGTCGCCACGTGCCACGTGACAGGTGCCCGCTCGTGCTCCAGCCGCGGGTTCTCGAGGTAGCCGGAGTCGCGCAGTTCCTGCAATCGCCGCCGGATCACCATCGCTGCGCTGCCCGACGAGCTCGAGGGCAGGTCGCCCGGTCGGATGCCCTCCACCGTGAACGTCGACTCCGGGAGGTCCTGGGCGTCGCGCTTCGTCGCCCGGATCGCTTCGTGGATGCCGGGTGCAGGTGCGGCCCAAGCGGTGAACTGGCCGTACGCGGTGATCAGCGTCAGCGCCCACTTCGTGTCGATGGCAAGGATCGAGGGCCACGGCAAGTCGATCGTGCGCAGGACGTTGACCAGCCGCACCCCGCCGTCGTCGACGGCCACCACGGGGCGCCAGAACACGGCCCAGCACGCGCCGCCGACGAGCGCCAGGAACGGCAACGCCGGCAGCGCACCGAGTCCGTCACGGACCAGCAGTCCGACGGCCGCCACGACGCAGATCAACCCGATGCCCACGCAGAGGGCTCGGACCGAACCACGGCCGGAACTCTTCGCGCACACCTCCAGGCTGCCACTGGAGACCTGCTCATGAACATGCGCCGAACCACGCCGGTGCTGCGCGTCCACGGTCTCGACGTCGACTTCTGGGTCGACGGCGTCTGGTACCCGGCGGTCATCGACGCCTCGTTCGAGCTGAACTCAGGCGAGGTGCTGGCGATCGTCGGGGAGTCGGGTTCGGGCAAGTCGACCGTCGCGATGTCGCTGATGGGCCTGCTGCCGAAGAACTCGCACGTGTCCGGCTCGATCAGGCTCGGCGACCAGGAACTGGTCGGGATCGACCAGCGCTCGCTGCGCATGATCCGCGGTCGGGACGTCTCGGTCATCTTCCAGGAGCCGATGACCGCGCTCAACCCGGTGTACACCGTCGGCTTCCAGATCGCCGAGATGCTGCGCAGCCATCAGGCGATGGCGCCCAAGGCGGCACGCCGCCGCGCGATCGAACTGCTCGAGCTCGTCGAGATCCCCGAACCCGAGCGGCGGGTCGACGCCTACCCGCACCAGCTCTCGGGCGGACAGCGCCAGCGGGCGATGATCGCGCAGGCACTCGCCCTGGACCCGAAGTTGCTGATCGCCGATGAGCCGACGACTGCGCTCGACGTCACCGTTCAGGCGGAGATCCTCAAGCTGCTGCGCGACCTGCGCGACCGCATCGACGCCGGCATCCTGCTCATCACGCACGACATGGGCGTCGTCGCCGACCTCTCCGACCGGGTACTCGTCATGCAGAAGGGGTCGCATCGTCGAGTCCGGGACCTCGGTCAAGGTCTTCCATGCGCCGCACGACCCGTACACCCGCGAGCTGTTGCAGGCGGTGCCGCATCTCGGTGCCGTCGTTGGCTTCGGGGGACCGAACGGCGACGCCGAGACGCACGAGCGCACCGAGACGACTGACGCCAGCAATCTCGTGGTCGACCTGCGCGACGTCGCCATCGAGTATCCGAAGCGAGGTCGGGCGCCGGCCTTCCGCGCCGTCGACGGTGTCAGTCTGACGGTCGGTCACGGCGAAGTGGTCGGGCTCGTCGGCGAGTCCGGGTCGGGCAAGACGACGATCGGTCGAGCCATCGTCGGGCTGCTCCCGTTCGTCGAAGGGTCGGCTCGCGTGCTCGACACCGACATGGTCGGGATCTCCAAACAGGAACTGCGCCAGGTCCGGCGCGGAGTGAGCTTCGTGTTCCAAGATCCCGGCTCTTCGCTCAACCCACGCCTGCCGGTCGGTGAATCGATCGGCGAGCCGCTGCTCTTGCAGAAGGTCGCCAAGGGTGCCGCCCTCGACCGTCGCGTCGAGGCGCTGCTCGACCAGGTCCATCTGGCCCGGGACCTCCGCAACCGCTACCCGCACGAGCTCTCGGGCGGTCAGCGCCAGCGGGTCGGTGTCGCGCGAGCGCTGGCGCTCGGGCCGCGGTTGCTGATCGCCGACGAGCCGACGTCGGCCCTGGACGTGTCCGTGCAAGCGAAGGTGCTCGAGCTGTTCAAGGAACTGCAGCGGGAGATCGGCTTCGCCTGTCTGTTCATCTCCCACGATCTCGCCGTGGTCGAGATCCTCTCGCAGCGGATCGCCGTCATGCAGAACGGCAAGCTCGTCGAGGTCGGCGAGCGCGACGACATCCTGCGCGATCCGCAGAACATCTACACCCGCCGCCTGTTGGCCGCGGTGCCTGTCCCTGACCCCGACGAGCAGCGCGAGCGACGCACCGCGCGGGATGCGCTCCTCGCCGTGTCCGAGGACGCGATCGCGCCATCGGCGGTCAAGATCCGGGACGTCGATGCCTCGATGTGGGACCGTCAGTCCCCCGACGGAGCAGCGCCTTGAGCACCGGAGTTGTAACACTCCTTCCGATGCGATCGCGGTTCGGAACTGTTACAGTCTGCGCACCCCATCGATCGGGGAGGACGATGAGGGCGCGAACACTGGTGGAACGACGATCAACGCAGCTGAGCACGCGACGTGCGACCGGGTGGTTCCCAGTGGGCTTCAACAGCCTCCCATCCATCCCATGAGGAGGACCTAGCACGTGAGCAACATGAGGCGCGCGAAGCGACTCGTTGCCCTCGGCGTCGGTCTCTCGCTCGTTGCCATGGCTTGTGGCGGCGACGACGACGACGACGCGACGACGGCGACCACCGCCGCCGAAGAGGGCACGGAGACGACGACCGCAGAGACGGACGCCCCCGCAACTACCGAAGCAGCGTCGGACACGACGGCCGCTGGCGAGGAAGGCGAAGGCGGCGAGGGAAGTGCCGCACCCGCCGGCGATGCGGCGATGACCATCACGGTCGCCCTGAACCCTGATGCGGTCTGGGAGGACGGCACGCCGATCACCTGGGAAGACATCGAGTGCACCTGGCAGGGGCAGCTGAACACCCCCGGCTCGGTCGAGACGGTCGGCTACGACAAGATCAGCTCGGTCTCGCAAGGCGCGGACGAGAAGGAAGTGATCATCGAGTTCTCCGAGCCGTACGGCGCGTACAAGACGCTCTTCAACAAGATCATCAAGAAGGCGGCCATCGCCGACTGCATGGACATCTCGGGCGACTTCGCAGACGGACGTGCCCATGTCGGGCCGTCAGTACATCCTCCAGGAGTGGAGCGAGAGCCAGAGCATCCTCGTTCCGAACGAGAACTACTGGGGCGATGACCCGGCGGTCACCGAGCAGGTCGTGTTCGTCCCGCAGACCGACACCGACACCGAGATCGCATCGATCAAGTCCGGCCAGGTCGACTACATCTACCCGCAGTTCGGGGACACGCTGGGAACCGCGCTGCAGGATCCGAACATCGAGCTCGACATCCAGAGCGGTGGCGACTACGAGGCGCTGTACTTCCAGCAGCTCGAGGGTCCGTTCGCCGACGACGTCTTCCGCGAGGCGTTCTCCAAGTCGATCGACCGCCAGGCGCTCTTCGACCAGATCTACGCCCCGATCTTCGAGTCGGCCGGTGCCGAGGGCGAGCTGCTGGACTGCGGTCCGATCGTCCAGGGCCCGTACTGCCCCGAGGGCATCTTCCAGGAGACGTATCGATCCGACGGCTGCTGAGACGCTGCTGACCGAGGCCGGCTGGGAGAAGGATGGCGCCGGCTTCTGGGCCAAGGACGGCGTCGCACCGGAGATCCGCTGGATGGTCAACGCCGGCAACACCCGTCGTGAGAACGCGCAGGCGTACCTCATCCCGCTGCTCGCCCAGGCCGGCTTCAACGTCGTGCCGAGCAACGGCACGGCCGAGGAGGTCTTCCAGCAGCGCCTGCCGGGCCTCGACTACGACCTGGCGATGTACATCTCCACGGCGCCGCCGGACCCGTCCTACCTGACGCCGATCCTCGCCTGCGACCAGATCCCTTCGGAGGAGAACGACTTCCAGGGCCAGAACCAGCAGGGGTGGTGCAACGAGGAAGCCACGGCGGACCTGTACGCCGCGGATGTCGAACCTGACCCGGCCGCTCGTGAGGAGCTCGTCAAGTCGGCGCTGACGGCCACCGAGACGGACTTCGTCCTGCTGCCGCTCGTCAACTACCCGAAGTCCGGCGCGTGGCGCACCGACAAGGTCGGCGGCCCGCTCGACGGCGACACGGCGAACTACCGAGCCTTCGACAACTTCCACCAGTGGGAGGACGTCGACGGTGACGGACAGATCGTCATCGGTGCGGAGCAGTGGCCGGCGTGTCTGAACCCGGTCACCGAGTGCGCGAACTCCTCGTGGTCGATCTGGACCGCGACGTTCCCGTTCCTCCCGTCGATCTGGGTCTCGACGAACGACCAGACCTTCGAGATCACCAACCTGGTGACGGAGGAGCCCGTCGTCGAAGTGGCCGAGTGAGGTCCACAGATCACGTAAGTTGATGCCCATGGGGCCGGCCGATCGGCCGGCCCCATGGTCGTTCTCCGGGCGGGGGGCCCGGAGCGCGCGGGGATCCCGGGGATCCGGGAAGGAGGCGAAGTGGTTCGTTTCGTGATCCGGCGGCTCATCTGGGCCATACCGACAGTGCTGATCGTGACGTTCCTCGTGTACGTCGCCATCCGCATCGGCACCGATCCCGTGGCCAGCTACACGCGCTCCAACACGCGCGCCAGCCAGGAGGACATCGATGCCTACATCGAGGCCAACGGCCTGTATGAAGGGTTCGGTGGCTACGTCAGGGGTTACTTCACCTGGCTCGGCGGCTTCCTCACCGGAGATTGGCCCAACAGCATCAAGGGCAACCGTGAGGTGTGGCCCAACCTCAAGGACGCGATGGCCAACTCGCTGCGCCTCGGCGGCATCGCCGCCATCATCGGCATCGTCCTCGGCTGCACGTTCGGCGTCTTCGCCGCGCTCGAAGCCAGGATCGCTGCGTGACGGCTCGGTCAACACGACCGCCCTCGTCGGGCTCTCGATCCCGCCGTTCGTCACGGCCGTGATCCTGCAGATGGTGTTCGCCGTCTACACCCGAGAGTGGTTCCCCGAGCAGGAGTGGTTGCACTTCCCGACGTCGGGCGTGTACCCGCCGGGCCAACAGGGCTTCAACCTGGTCGAGATGCTGCGCCACCTGACGCTGCCAGTGATCGTCGTGGCCATCCAAGGGGTCGCCGTCTACACCCGCTACATGCGGGCCTCCCTGCTCGACGTGCTGAACAGTGACTACCTCCGCACGGCGCGGGCCAAGGGTGTGAGCGAGCGCACGGTGCTCGTCCGTCACGCCATGCGCAACGCGATGCTGCCGATCGTGACGCTCGCGGCCATCGAGTTCGGGGCCCTCTTCGCCGGGCTCATCATCACCGAGAACATCTTCGAGTACCCGGGGATGGGCATGTACTTCCTGACCGCCTACAGCAACGGTGACTTCCCCGAGTTGATGCCCTGGATGGTGATCGTCGTGTTGGCGGTGATCATCTTCAACCTGCTTGCTGACCTGTCGTACGCCGTGCTCGATCCGAGGATCCGACTGTGACGTCCATTGCGTTCCCCGGCCACGCAGGCCGCGTCTTGCCGCTCCTCAGCTGGCGCTTCGTCGCTCGTACGCTCGAAAGGCCTCGCCGATGACCGAGATGCTCACCACTCCCATCGTCCCGGAGGCCGCCGGGATTCCGGAGGCACCACCGGAGGACGTCGAAGGCCTGGTCGTCAAGTCGATCTCGCCACGCAGGATGGCGTTCAAGCGGTTCATGGGCCACAAGCCGGCCGTGATCGCCACCGTGGTCCTGATCCTGATGATCATCTTCGTCGTGCTGGCGCCGATCACCGCGCGCTACGGCATCAACGAGGCGATCTTTCCTTCCGGCGGCGAGCAGGGAAGCAATCGTTACCTACCACCGCAGTCGGACGCGTGGTTCGGCACCGACGAGATCGGCCGTGACCTCTACAGCCGCTTGATCTACGGCGCGCGGGTCTCGCTGATGATCGGCCTGGCGGCGGCGGTCATCGGAGTCGTGATCGGCACCGCCGTCGGCGCCTATGCCGGCATCCGAGGTGGTTTCTTCGACGACCTGATGATGCGGGTCACGGACATCTTCCTCGCCTTCCCGTTCCTCGTGGCCCTGCTCGTCGTGCGCAACATGCTCGGCGAGATCGATTGGGTCACGTCGATCATCGGGGAGCGCACCTCGGTCCGCTTCGTGATCGTGCTGCTCGCCGTGTTCGGCTGGATGCCCGTCGCCCGTGTGGTGCGGGGGCAGGTGCTGGCGCTGAAGGAACGTGAGTTCATCGAGGCATCGCGAGCACTCGGCTCGTCCACGAGGCGCATCGTCGTCCGCCACCTCTTGCCGAACGCCATCGGACCGATCCTCGTGGCGTTGACGTTCTCGGTGGTCGTCGCCATCATCGCCGAGTCGACGCTCGGCTTCTTCGGCTATGGGCCGCAGGTCGGTGCCGGCCAGACGTCGCTCGGCATCCTCGTCGGGAGCTCCAAGGCCAACGTCCTCACGGGCAACTGGTGGATGGTCGTCTTCCCGTGCGGCGTGCTCCTGCTCTTGGCGTTGACGATCAACATGTTCGGTGACGGCCTGCGCGACGCCACCGACCCGAAGCTGGTCCGGCACTGATGTCCGAGCTGGCGGCTTCCGATCTGGTGGCTTCCGATGGGCCGGAGGTGGCGGCTCGGCGGAGGACGAGCCGGTCCTCCGCCTGCGCGACTTCCGTGTCACGTTCCCGACGATGTACGGCGAGGTACAGGCGGTGCGCGGCATCGATCTCGATGTCGGCGCGGGAGAGCTGCTCGGCATCGTCGGGGAGTCGGGCTCGGGCAAGTCGGTGACGTTCCTCGGCCTGATGGGTCTGCTGCCGAAGTCGGCACGGATCGAGGGCTCCGCCAGGGTGGGTGGCACCGAGCTGGTCGGTGCGTCGAAGAAGGTCATCAACCGCGTGCGCGGCAAGCGGGTCGCGATGATCTTCCAGGACCCGCTGTCGGCGCTCAATCCCGTGCACAAGATCGGCGACCAGATCGTCGAGATGATCAGGTCCCACCAGGATGTGTCGAACAAGGCGGCGTGGGAGCGCTCCGTCGAGTTGCTGAACATCGTCGGCATCCCGCAGCCGCGGGATCGAGCCAGCCAGTACCCGCACGAGTTCTCCGGCGGCATGCGCCAGCGCGTCATGATCGCCATGGCGATCGCCAACGACCCGGAGGTGCTCATCGCCGATGAGCCGACGACGGCCCTGGACGTCACGGTGCAGGCACAGATCCTCGACGTGCTGCAGCGGATCCGCACGGAGATGCGCACGGCGATCGTGCTGATCACCCACGACCTCGGCGTCATCGCCCGTGTCGCCGATCGTGTGCAGGTGATGTATGCCGGCCGGCCTGCCGAGCGCGGTGACGTCGGTCCGATCTTCGACCACCCGTCGCACCCGTACACGCAGGGTCTGCTCCAGAGCCTGCCGGCGCTCGGCCGAGAGCGGCTCAGCCCGATCCCGGGATCGCCGCCGAACATGCTGCGGCCGCCGTCAGGGTGCGCGTTCCGAGCCCGTTGCCCCTACGCCATCGAGGCGTGCGCCGAGGGACTTCCGGAGCTGCACGAGTTCGGGGATCTCCTGACCGCCTGCATCCGCGCCGAAGAACTGGCCTCCGTCGGTGCCGAGACTGTGAGGAGCGTCGGATGAGCACCATCGAGACCAACGGTGCGGTCCCCGTCATCGAGGTCAGCGAGCTGGTCAAGGTGTTCCCGGTGCGCCGCGCCAAAGGCATCCGCGTCACGAAGCGGCTGGTCCAGGCCGTGTCCGACGTGTCGTTCACGATCGGGCACCAGGAGACTCTCGGGCTGGTGGGAGAGAGCGGCTCGGGGAAGTCGACCCTCGGTCGCTGTGTGCTCCAGCTCATCGAGCCGTCGGCGGGCTCGGTGAAGTATCACGGCACCGAGCTCGTCGGCATGAAGCGCGAGGACCTGCGGCCTCTGCGCAAAGAGATCCAGATGGTCTTCCAGGATCCCTACGCGTCACTCGACCCTCGCCTCACCATCGGATCAGCGATCGACGAGGCACTGACGATCCACAAGATGCCCGGTGACCATCGCACAGCGCGTGCGCGAGCTGCTCGAGCTCGTCGGGTTGTCAGCGGATCACGAGTCACGGTACCCACACGAGTTCTCGGGCGGTCAGCGCCAGCGCGTCGGCATCGCCCGCGCGCTCAGCCTCGACCCGAAGTTCATCGTCCTCGACGAGCCGGTGTCGGCCCTCGACGTGTCGATCCAGGCCGGCGTGATCAACCTCCTCCAGGACCTCCAGGACGAGCTCAGTCTGTCCTTCCTGTTCATCGCCCACGACCTGTCCGTGGTGCGCCACATCTCCGACAACGTCGCCGTGATGTACCTCGGCAAGCTGATGGAGGTCGGGCCGGCCGAGGAGCTGTACACCACGGCGGCCCACCCGTACACGCACTCGCTGCTGTCGGCGATCCCCGAGCCCGACCCCGAGATCGAGCGGTCGAGGGAGCACATCACGCTGACCGGGGACATCCCGAGCCCGATCGACCCGCCGTCGGGCTGCCGGTTCCGGACGAGGTGCCCGAAGGCCCAGCCGCGCTGCGCGGCCGAGGAGCCCGAGCTGATCGACCGAGGGTTCGGCCATCCCGTCGCCTGCCACTACCCGGAGCGGATCGCCGAGTCCGTCAGCGCGGCGGCCTCTTTCGAAGGTGGGTCGGTAGCCTGACGCGCCGTGCGTGACGTCATCCTCTACCTGGTGCTCGTCATCAACATCCTGGCAAT
Source organism: uncultured Acidimicrobiia bacterium (assembly GCA_963844915.1). Classification (GTDB taxonomy): domain Bacteria; phylum Actinomycetota; class Acidimicrobiia; order Acidimicrobiales; family Ilumatobacteraceae; genus JALZMG01. Next base: position 503,204 of record CAWJQF010000003.1, read on the forward strand.
GGTGGGCATGGTTGCGGGCATCCTCATGCACAGCGGGCGTGGCGGCGGCCTGTCGGACATGTTCGGTGGCGGCGGTGGTGCCGCACTGGGGTCGTCCTCGGCCGAGCGCAACCTGACAAGGATCACGTTCGCGTTCGCCCTCACGTGGATCCTCTCGGTGATCGCACTGAGCTTCCTGCTTGGTGCGGACCTAGCGCGTCGCTCATCGCGTCGGTTTGGTCGCTTGCGTCAGCGTTTTGGCGCACCGTTCAACCATGCTGCTGACCCAGCCGACGGCGGCGCCGCCGAGACGTTCGGCGGGTCGGGTTGGCGGCGGGATGCGATATCGTCGGTGGCCCACCACGTCGGAGTGGCGGAATGGCAGACGCGCTAGCTTGAGGTGCTAGTGAGGTACTAATCCTCGTGGGGGTTCAAGTCCCCCCTCCGACACCGATTTGAACCCCCACGACCGGCATGAAGCTGCGGGTCAAGACGGGGGAGCGGCCGTGGGGGTTTCAACTCGCAGTCAGCTGTGGCGAGACGCGCGTGTCGCGTTGCGAACCGCTCGGGCTGCCCGAGTTCGCCGAAGCCCTCCGACTTCCACGACGGCAGTAACGCCAGTGTCCTGCCCTCTGGACGGGCGATGTGACGCTTGGTTCCGCTGCTACTGCCGATGGAGGTTGCGCTCGTGAGCTCGCTCGGGTCGGGCCTCGGCGTCCGGCGTTGCGGTCCAGCTGGCGAGGAGAGCGAGCGCGTCATGTGATGCGGAGCCGGGTTCGGCGGTGTAGGCCGTCATCGTCAGTCCTGGGTCGGCAGGGAGTGGAAGCTCCTCGAAGGTCAGGGCAATGTCGCCGACGACGGGATGGTGGAAGCGTTTCGTGCCGTGGTCGTGGAGGCGGACGTTGTGGGCGGCCCAGCGGGTGCGGAACTCGTCGCTACGCGTGGCGAGCTCACCGATGAGGTCGGTGAGGTTGCGGTTTGCGGGGTCGCGTCCGGCTTCGGTGCGCAGGATCGCGACGGTGGCGTTGGCGACGTCGTCCCAGTCGACGAAGAACTCTCGGGCTGTCGGGTCGATGAACGTAAATCGGGCCAGGTTCGTCGGGGTCGCCGGGTCGGCGAACGCCGGCGACAACAGAGCGCGCCCGAGCGGGTTGGTGGCAATGACGTCGAGGCGTCCGTTCCGCACGAGGGTCGGGGCGGCGGTCATCGCGTCGAGGAGTCGCTGCATCCCCGGCCGCACCTGGTGTTCGCTCGGTCGGCGGCGCCTGGTCGTCGACGTGTTGTTCGCGGTGCGGGCCAAATCGAGTAGGTGGGCGCGTTCGGCCTCGTCGAGCCGCAGGGCACGGGCGACAGCTTCAAGGACGCTGTCGGAGACGCCGGTGAGGTTGCCGCGCTCCAAACGCGTGTAGTAGTCGATGCTGACGCCGGCGAGGACGGCGACCTCTTCGCGGCGCAGGCCGGGCACCCGCCGGTTGGCACCATGGGTCGGCAGTCCGACGTCTTGTGGGGTGATGCGGGCGCGGCGGGTGGCGAGAAACTCGCGCACGTCGTCCCGGTTGACCACCCCGCCCACGCTACGACCGGCCCAGCTGGCGGTGGGGGGTTCTGTCATTACCTGGAACACCGTGACCTTCTCCCCTCGATGTCGGCCCGGGTTGGCTGGCTGCCATGACCGACAAGAAGATCTGGCTCGTCACCGGCGCCGCTCGCGGCATGGGTGTCGACATCGCCACCGCCGCACTGGCGGCCGGCCACGCCGTCGTGGCCACCGCCCGCAACCCTGACGCCGTCACCGCCGCGCTCGGCGACCACGACAACCTCCTCGCGGTGCAGCTCGACATCACCGACCCGGCCTCCGTCGACGCAGCCGTCGCCGCGGCGGTCGATCGGTTCGGGCGGATCGACGTGCTGGTGAACAACGCCGGCAACTTCTACGCCGGCTACTTCGAGGAGATCAGCCCCGCCCAAATCCGCGCCCAGATCGAGACCAACCTGTTCGGCCCGATGAACGTCACCCGGGCCGTCCTGCCGGTGATGCGCCGCCAACGCTCCGGTCACGTCGTGACCATCTCGTCGACCGCCGGGCTCATCGGCCAGGAGTTCGTCGCCGCCTATGCCGCCAGCAAGTTCGGCGTCGAAGGATGGATGGAGTCATTGCGGTTCGACGTCGAGCCGTTCGGTATCCACACCACCATCGTCGAGCCAGGCTTCTTCCGCACCGAGCTCCTCGTCGAGGGGTCTTCCACGATCTGGCCCGAGGTGTCGATCGACGACTACGCCGACCGCACGCAGTCAACCATCGAGGCGTGGCGTGGCATGAACGGTCAACAGGGCGGCGACCCCGCCAAGCTCGCCGCCGCTCTCGTCACCCTCACGACGCTCGACGAGCCACCGCAGCGGTTCGTCGCCGGCGCCGACGCCGTCGCCGCCGTCGAGCAGAAGGCCCACGATCTCCTCGCCCAGATCGACGCCCACCGCGACCTGTCCACCAACCTCGCCCACGATGACGTCCTGGCATGACCACCCGACCGCCAACCGCGACGAATGGACCGCCCGACACCCCGCCCCGCAGTCCGCACACGGCTCACGACCCGACGCGCAGTCGCACGCAGCGGCCGAGTCCTGACGAACACAACCCGCCGCAGGGCCACCTGGCGTGTCGTGAGACCCTGCCACCCGATCGCCCGACAGCATCGCGACGAGACCAGGCCACACACACACACACACACACACACCGGCGACGACGGGCTCAATCAGCAATCAGCGGCCCTCCACGATCCGGGGGAGGCCCACACGACATTTGGGTCAGCCGTCTTCCAATGTCGATGAGCGGTCCGACCGGCAACCCTGACTTACAACAGGGCTTGACAGTTCGAGTGTCGTGGAGTTATAAGAATCCTCGTCCTGTTGTGACTACACGAGAGGAGATCAGGAGCATGTTGATGCGTACCGACCCGTTCCGTGAGCTCGACCGGGTCGCCCAGCAGGTCTTCGGTACGGCGGCGCGGCCGGCAGCCATGCCGATCGACGCCTACCGCAAGGGCGACGAGTTCGTCGTTCTGTTCGATCTGCCTGGGTGCGATCCTGCGTCGATCAGCCTGACCGTTGAACGCAACGTGCTGGCGGTGCACGCCGAGCGCAGCCGGCCCAGTGACGACGACGTCGAGCTGCTGATCGGCGAACGCCCGACCGGTACGTTCAGCCGGCAGCTGTTCTTGGCTGAGACGTTGGACAGTGAGCGCATCGCCGCTGACTACACCGATGGGGTGCTGCGGCTGCGGGTGCCGGTGAAGGAGCAGGCCAAGCCGCGGCGGGTCGACATCGCAGTCGGTGGCGGCCAGCCCACCTCGATCGAGGCCAGCTCGCACGACGCGTCGCAAGAGCCTGTCGGCGCTGGCGTGTCGTGAGCCGCCCGAGCGGGGCGGCGCCGTCGAGCACGAGCCGAGCCCACCGCTCCGTCGCCGTCCCCGATGACGTCGCCCCGCTCTTCACGGTCAGCCAAGCCGCAGCGATGCTCGACATGCAGCCCGCCTTCATCCGTCGCCTGGACACCGAAGGCGTCGTCTGCCCGGCCCGCTCGGTCGGCGGGCAGCGGCGCTACAGCCGCGTCGAGCTCGGCCACATCGCGGCACTCGCCGCGCTGATGAGCGAGGGCATGACCCTGGTCGGCGCCCAACGGATCATCGAGTTGGAAAACGAGGTCGCCGAACTCCGCCGACAACTGGCCGCCGACACCAGCACTCGGGCCCAGACCGGTCGGCGCAACGCCGACAGTCCGCCTGCACCAGGCACGGTCGTCGACACACAGATCGCCGACCAAGACACGACATGACGTGAGGCGCCCATGGGGTGAACAACCCCACCGCAGTCTCACTCGCGAACACGAGCCACAATCTGTTTCCCCAAGCCGTCGCCGACAGGCGACCGCTGCCGAGGTGTCCCGACCCCCGCCGGGCCAAGCACGACCCCTGCGAAGGGTGGCCAGCAGATGACTGGTCGACGTGGGCCACATCCGAGGGGTCGGGACACCTCCCGGTCTCGCCGCGCCTAGGGAACCGTCACAAGGAGCAACGCATGCACGCCGGCACCCTCGTCGCCCCTGCCGTGAGCCGAGTTGCGCCGCGCAGCCGTCCAACCAACCGGGGCACGCCCGCCGCCGTTGGTGATCGCCGACGGCGACTGCGCCAGGTGTTGGCCGGGTCGGTCAACACCTCACCCTGCCACCGCTCACCACGCACCGGCCGACACGATCACATCGACCGGCCCCGCCTCGCAGGGTGATCACCGATGCGCGAGCCGTCGACACTGACCTCGACACCGGTTCCGGGCCGAGACACCCGGCGCGCCGATCAAGATCGAACGCTCGCCGCGATGCACGATCTGGAAGCCGCGCTCGGCGCGGCCGCCCCCGGTCGTGAGTCGTCCTGGCGGGCAGCGGTCCTGGACGCCCTCGTCGTCTTGGACGAGGCCACCGACGACGAGTATGCCAACGCCGCCGATCCCGACAGCCTGCTGTCCGACATCAAGCGGACCCAGCCCCGGCTGAGAACCCGGGTGCGCGGGCTACGAACGCAATACGCACATCTGCGCCAGACGATCACCTCGATGCGCGCCGAGCTGGCCAAGCCCGACGATGACGGCACCGACTTCGCCGACATCCGGCAACGCCTGGCCTGGCTGCTGACCGCGCTGAGGCACCAACGCGCCCGCGAGTCGGACCTCATCTACGAGGCCTACTACGACGCCTTCGACACCGAGCTCAGCCTCGACCACGACCCGACCCTCGGCCACCCCCTTGCGCAGCAAACAGTGCGGCAAGGCCGGCGTCGCACTCGCAGCCCGGATGACGGTGACGAAGACGTCGACCTCGCGAGTCCGGTCACCTCTGACGGATCTCCGCCCTTCCGGGCCCTATCGATCGACGCCACGACGATCGCCGTCAGCGGCGAGGTCGACGCCCACTCGGCGCCGGACCTCGCTGCTGCGCTGGCCGACCCGATCGTCGACCGTGTGATCCTGACCGAAGTCACGTTCATCGACGCCGCCGGCCTCACTGTACTGCTCACGGCCCACCAATCCCGGCCACAAGGGTTGACCTTGTGCGCACCGACCCGGTGCGTACTCCGACTGCTTGAGCTCGCCGGCCACTGCTCGACATTCGGCATCGTCACCTCCTGACCTCAACGAGGTCAGCCCACTCGACGCCGTGAGAGCCCGATAGCTCCGCCGTGCTGGCATCCGGAGCCACCAGTGGCACGAACCGGCGTCCGAGCTGACCCAACACGGCGGGGGGAGACCACGGACAAGGTATCCCGCCGCCGCCAGCTCCTGACCGCCCGATCGTCACCCAGGCGGACCTCGGCGAGCCGATCGGTCGAACCGGTGCCGTCGGCCGCCCATGGCGAGGTCGATCTGGAACGGGACGATCAGCTTCGGGCAGATCGACAATTCTCCGCACCAAACCCGAGGGCTGCTGGGAGCGGGCGAAGTGTCGGAGCCAACCGATGAGCGCGGAAGGCAATCTGCTGGCGAAGGTCCGCTGGCCATCGGAGTCTGACGTCAGCGCCTGATCGTGGGTTGCTGCAGTGGTTGGTGACCCGACATGCTGATGTGGTCGTAGCGGCGGTTGTCGTCCCATTCGGCGGTGACGCGGCGGCCTCCGTGGCCGATCTCGGCCTGGAAACCGGCGGGTGAGACGACGTCGAAGGTGAACATCTCGTCGTTGCCGTGGCGGCCGAGACCGCTGGCGATCGTCAGGCCCTCGCTCCAGGCGCGGTCGAATGCGAGTCCGACGTCGTCGCGGTCGTTCGCTTCGAACATCACGTGGTGCAGCGTTTGTGGGAGGTCGAACGGTGCCTTCGCGAGGGCGATGCTGTGGTGGCGTTCGTTGCAGTGGTAGAAGCGCACCTCGAGCGGGATGCCGTCGGCGATCTCTGTTGCGACCCAGTCCGTCTGGCGCATGCCGAGGCCTTCGGTGACGAAGCGATCGAATGGTCCGATCGGCGTCGGCTGCGCGATTGCGAGCGCGCGTTACCACGCAGAATCGCCCTGTGTGGTCTGGAGTGACCCGGATCTCGGACACCTGATTCTGGGCAGTGACTCAGAGGAGGGAGGCGCGGATGGGTCGTCCAGCGAAGTACCCGCCGGAGTTTCAGCGCGAGGCCGTGGAGCTCGTGTTTGGCTCGGGCCGCTCGATCAACGAGGTGGCGCTGAGTCTCGGCATCAAGCGCGGCTCGTTGGGCAACTGGGTGAAGGCAGCCTGTGACGCCCGCGACCGCGATGCCTGCCCCGTCGGGTTGAACGAGTCCGATCGGACCGAGCTGCAGCGACTGCAGCGTGACATCCTCGAGCTTCGAGCCGACCGCGACGTCCAGCGTAAGGCAGCCGCCTATTTCGCCCGCGAGACGATGCGGTGATCCGCTTCCGCTGTCGTCGAGGACCATCGCGGCGTCGACGACGTCAAGCGGATGTGCGCTCTGGTCGAGGTGCCGCGCTCGAGCTACTACGATCTGCCGTTCGGGGTCGAAGGTCCAGTCGGGTCGCTTCCGCCAGAGGGTGTCGTCGTAGACGGCTTTGCGGTCGGCGAGGTCAAGGAGTTTGGGGATGGGGAGTCGTCGCGGGCGCGGACAGCGGCCGAGTTCGACGTGTTCGGCGAACTCCTCGGGGAACGCCTGCATCACGCTGTCGACCATGACTTGTTCCTCGACGGCGAGGTAGCAGCGGTTGCCGTCGGTGACCTGGGCCAGCCAGTGCCCGATCCAGCGCAGGTCGTCCTCGGTGCCGGCGCCGATCTCCAGCTGCTCGAGGTGCTTGGTGATCTCGCTCGAGCCGATCTTGCAGGGCGGGCACTGTCCGCAGGACTCAATCGACAGGAATCGGGACAGGCGGTAGGCGGCGTCGACCATGCAGGTCGTGTCGTCGTAGACGATGAACCCGGCTGCCCCCATGCCGCTGCCGATGGCCTGGAAGCCCTCATAGCTGACCGGGACATCGAGGCCGCTGGCGGTGACGACGGGATTGGCGACACCGGAGAACACGGCCTTGACGGTACGCCCGGGGGTGACGCCGCTGCCGACGGCGTCGATGACGCCCCGCAACGGGGTACCAAGCTCGACCTCGCCGACGTCGGGGGCGACGACGTCACCGACGACGGTGGCGACGATGGTGCCGGGCGACTCGGCCGTGCCCATCGAGCGGAACCATTCGGGCCCGCGGGCCAGGATGTGCGGCACGTTGGCCAGCGTCTCGACGTTGTTGACGAGGGTCGGGTTGGGCCCGCCGCCGGAGCCCGACCGTGGCGTCGCTTCCCAGCCCAGTTGGGGGGCTGTGGCGAACAGGCCGTGCTCGTACGGGGGGAACCAGCGGGGCAGCGGCGGCTTGCCCTCGATGACTTCGAGCATGGCCTTCTCCTCGCCGAAGAGGTACTCGTCAGGACCGGCGACGATGGTGACCTGACAGTCCCTGCAGATGCCGGCGGACTGGAATTCCTGCACGGCCCGGGTGACGGCCTCGAGTTCGCGTTCGAAGCCGCGTTTGAGACAGATGTAGGCCTCGACAGCGTTGACGGTGTAGGCGGTGATGATCACGCCTTCGACGAGCTGGTACGGGTTGGCGCGGAGCAGGGCTCGGTCCTTGAACGTCCCCGGCTCGCCCTCGGCTCCGTTGCATACGAAGTATCGGCGAGTTCCACGCTGGGCGGCGATGCTCGCCCACTTCCGCCCGGTGGGGAAGCCGCCTCCGCCGCGGCCGCGCAATCCGGACGCGAGGACGATGTCGATCGTCGCGGCCGGGCCGAGCCGTTGGGCCCGCTCGATCCCGAGCCCACCGACCTCGGTAGCGAGGTAGGCGTCGAGCGAGGTGACCGGCTCGGTGGGCAGCAGGAATGTCGGCATGGAGTGTCCTCTCGAAGGAATCGATGTCGATTCGGTCGCCGGCTGCGACGGCTCACAGGTCAAGTGCGAAGCGTTGTTCGATCTGGTGGACTCCGTTTTCGCGGCGACCGGGGCGCCGCCTGGAATCGCTCACCGACGCAGGATCGGAGTGCGTACAACGCGTCGACCGTTCCACCGACACCGGGCGTCCGGAGCGGCAAAATGCCAGTCGGGATGGCGCTGGCTTCGGGTCTGCGACGTCGTCGTTCGACCACGAGGGCTGCAGCGATCAGAGGCACCACTCCTCCTCGCGGGTAGGTCTGAACTCGGTCGAGGGCGATGCCGCGACTGCGGGTGCTCGGGCGTTTCGACGCTTGGATACTTGTCGATCGAGCTCGACCTCGTTCAGGTGCGCCGACGATGGATGTCTTCGAACTACCGGGATAGTCACGCGCCACCGCGTCCGCTACCGCCGGCTCAATCGGTTGACCGAACATGACCGTGTTCGTCGAACGCTCACCTGTCGGCGCAACAGGGCTGACCCGGCCTCTCGCCCTGTCAGCTGTCAGCTGTCCGCTTGTCGGATGGCTTCGATGTCGATCTCGATGCGCACGCCTTTGCCGACAAGGAAGCCCCCGGCCTCGAGGGCCTGGTTCCACGTGATGTCGAAGTTCTCGCGGTCGATCTCCGTGGTGGCGAGGAACCCAGCGCGCAGGTTGTCCCACGGGTCGACCATCGCGCCGTCGTACTCGACGTCCAGTACTACGGGACGGGTGACGTCGCGTACGGTCAGGTCACCGGTCACCTGCCAGCGGTCCTTGTCGCCCGGTCGGACCGAGGTGCTGGCGAAGCGCAACTCGGGATAGCGCTCGACGTCTAGGAAGTCGGCCGAGCGGAGGTGCTCGTCGCGGGTCCGGTCTCGGGTGTCGATGCTCGCCGCCTCGATCACGACCTCGACCCGGGAGTCCTCCGGGCGCTCGCTGATGTGGATCGTGCCTTCGAACTCACGAAACCGGCCGCGCACCTTGGCGATCATCATGTGGCGCACGAAGAACTGGATCTCGGAGTGGCTCGGGTCGATCTTCCACGTTCCCGAGGGGGGCACCTCACGTCCATCGACGATCCGTGTCCCGGCGGTCTTCACGTCCATTGCTGCTGCCTTCCTGTTGGTTCGTCGAGCCGTCGGAGGTGCTGGCCCAAGCGGTGGCACAAGCGATCGAGTTCGCGGTCGCTGTCCTCGAGCAGCCCGACCAACTCTCGGCTGGCGTCGTCTTCGATCACGCCGGCCAGTCCGGCCATCAGCGGCGCCATCTGCAGGCGGTGTCGCTCCACGGCGATGACGAGCTCTTCGAGCGTCACCTCAGCACCGTCGCGCCCGCCGGATCGGTCCCGCATCCCGCCGTCGCGTAGACCTTCGATTACGCGCCCGGGGGATGTCGCCACGACCCGGTGAGACGACGATGCGGGGATGGTTGACACGTTGCTTGCCGCTCACCCATTCGAGGAGACCCCTGATCTCTACGGCGCGTTCCCCGAGCTCGGCGAGGCCCAGATCGCCACGCTCGTCGGAGACGGCGAGTGCCGGATGACCGACGCCGGCGACGTGCTGTACCGCGAAGGCGACCTGGACTACGACTTCGTCGTCATCCTCGAGGGAAAGGTCGCCGTGATCGAGGGCTACGAGGGACCCGAGCAGCAAGTCGTCGGAGTCCACGGGCCGCGCCGGTTCCTCGGCGAGATCAGTCTGCTCACGGGGCAGGCAGCCTTCGTCACGGCGGTGGTCGTCGAGCCAGGAGAGGTGCTCGTCATCCCCGTGGAGCGGCTCCGAGAGCTCGTGCTGCAGGACACCGCTCTGAGTGACCTGATCCTGCGCGCTTTCTTCCTGCGGCGCTCGATCCTCATCGAGGTCGGGGCCGGGTTCCGCATCCTCGGCTCGTGCTATTCGCCCGACACACGCCGCTTGCGGGAGTTCGCGTCGCGCAACCGGCTGCCACATCGCTTCGTCGACCTCGATCAGGACGCCGATGCCGAGGCGCTGCTGCGCCTGCTCGGCGTCAGCCCGGAGGAGACGCCGGTCGTCATCTGGCGCAAGGACTGCGTCCTGCGCAATCCGAGCAATGCCGAGCTGGCCCGAGTGATCGGCCTGCCCTCACCCGAGCCGAGCGGCGACGTTGTCGACCTGCTGATCGTCGGAGCCGGCCCGGCCGGGCTCGCAGCCGCGGTGTACGGGGCGTCCGAGGGTCTCGGGACCATGCTCCTCGACAGCGTCGCCACCGGAGGTCAGGCCAGCCTGTCGACGCGCATCGAGAACTACCTCGGGTTCCCGGCCGGCCTGTCCGGGGCCGAGCTCGCCGAGCGGGCGGTGCTGCAAGCCGAGAAGTTCGGCGCCGCCCTGAGCATCCCCGCCGAAGCCGTCGCCCTCGGACGCGACGGCGGCTACCACTCGGTGGCATTGAGCGACGGGACGACGATGACGGCGCGTGCGGTGGTCATCGCGACCGGCGTGCGGTACCGGCGCCTCCCCGTGCCTGATGTGGATCGGTTCGAGGCGACGAGCATCTACTACGCGGCGACCCTGGTGGAGGCGCACCTCTGTGCCGGCGAGCCTGTCGTGGTCGTGGGCGGCGGCAACTCGGCCGGTCAGGCAGCGGTGTTCCTCGCCGCCCGAGCGTCGACGGTGCGGCTCGTCGTGCGTGAGTCCGACCTTGGGGCGAACATGTCCCGGTACCTCGTCGACCGGTTGCAGCGGATGCCCGGCGTCGAGATCCTCCTGGACAGTGAGGTGCAGCGTCTCGACGGCGACCGCAACCTCCGGCGGGTCGAAGTGGAGAACAACCGGGCGGGCGAACGTCAGTGGATCGACGCCCGGGCGTTGTTCGTCTTCATCGGTGCCGAGCCGCACACCCGCTGGCTGGGCGACGACATCGCCGTCGACGAGCACAGCTTCGTCCGGGCTGGGCCCGAGGCCGTGGCGGCCGTACGCGATCGCAACGGCGGGCACCGCCGTCCGTTTCCGTCCGAGACGACCGTTGCGGGCGTCTTCGCCGTCGGTGACGTACGCGCCGGTTCAGTGAAGCGGGTGGCGTCCGCGGTTGGTGAAGGCTCGATGGTCGTGCGCGTCGTGCACCAGTACCTCGACGACCTGCTCGGCCGGCATGACACCCGGTCCGAGCCGGTCAGCCGCCCGTCTGCGAGCTTGGCGAGCTCAGCTTCGTGAGCGCTTCGTCGAGCCACGAGCGCAACACGTGCTCGGGCGCGGCTCCGGTCTGGCGGGCGACCACGTCGCCATGGTGGACGACGAGCAGCGTCGGGATGCTCTGCGCGCCGTGACGGCCGGCGGTCTGGGGCGACTCGTCGACGTTCACCTTGACGAGCTTGACCTTGCCGGCGCGGGACCGTGCGAGCTGCTCGAGCGCCGGGCTGATCATGCGGCATGGCCCACACCATGGTGCCCACAGGTCGACGAGCACGGGGAGGGCGGCCTCGTCGACCACGGCGCGGTAGGTACCGTCGTCGGCCACCGCGATCCACGGGAGCGGCGAATGGCACTGCCCGCAGCGGGGTACACCGCTGGCGGCGGCCGGCACCCGGTTCTTGCGCCCGCAGTTCGGGCACACCACGATCTCCGCCGACTCACTCATGCCGCCGGCTCCTCTGCAGCCGGGTTCTGGTAGGTCACGTCGAGCTCGCCGTCGACGAGCTCGACGAGGATGACCGCGCCCTCTTGTACGTCGCCGCCGAGCAATGCCCGGCCGATGCGGGTCTCCACCTCGTGGGCGATGAACCGGCGCAACGGTCGCGCACCGTAGACCGGGTCGAACCCCTGCGCGGCGATGTGCCGGCGGGCGTCCTCGCTGACCTCTAACGTCATCCGACGATCGGCGAGGCGGGACCGCAGGTCGTTGAACATCAACTCGACGATGCGCTCGATCTCCGCTTCGTTCAACGGCTTGAACAGCACGATGTCGTCGACGCGGTTCAGGAACTCCGGGCGGAAGTGAACGCGCAGCTCGCTGAGGACGAGCTCGCGCGCCTCCGGCTTGAGCTCGCCGGCGGGGGTGACGCCCTCGAGCAGGTACGGCGACCCGATGTTGGACGTCATGATGACCACCGTGTTGCGGAAGTCGACGGTGCGCCCCTGGGCGTCGGTCAGCCGGCCGTCGTCGAGGACCTGCAACAGCGTGTTGAACACGTCGGCGTGGGCCTTCTCGATCTCGTCGAACAGCACGACCGAGTACGGCTTGCGGCGCACCGCCTCGGTCAGCTGGCCGCCTTCCTCGTAGCCGACGTAGCCGGGAGGCGCGCCGACGAGGCGGCTCACCGTGTGCCGCTCCTGGTACTCGCTCATGTCGATGCGAACCATGTTCTCCTCGGTGTCGAACAGGGCCGCCGCCAGCGCCCGGGCCAGCTCGGTCTTGCCGACCCCGGTCGGCCCAAGGAAGATGAACGACCCGATCGGCCGCCGCGGGTCCTTGATCCCCGATCGGGCTCGGATGATGGCGTCGGCGACGAGCTGGACGGCCTCGTCCTGGCCGATCACGCGCTCATGGAGGATCTCGTCGAGGCGCAGCAGCTTCTCCCGCTCGCCCTCTTGGAGCCGGCTGACCGGGATACCCGTCCAGCGCGAGACGATCGACGCGATCTCCTCCTCCGTGACCACCTCGCGCAGCAGCCGGGTCCCGCCCTGCTTGGCGGCCAGCTGCTGTTCCTCGGCGGCGAGGCGGCGCTCCAGCTCCGCCAGCGTGCCGAAGCGCAGCTCGGCCGCTCGCTCGAGGTCGTAGGCGCGCTCGGCCTGATCGGCCTCATGGCGGACCCGCTCGATCTCCTCGCGCAGCGCCTGGACCTTCTTCAGCGCCTGGCGTTCCGCGTCCCATTGGGCCCGCATCGCGTCCGCCTCCCCCCGCAGGTCGGCGAGCTCCTTGCGCAGCTCCTCCAGCCGTTGCTTGCTGGCCTTGTCCTTCTCCTTGGCCAGCGCCGCCTCTTCGATCTCGAGGCGGGTCACCCGCCGGGTCAGCTCGTCGAGCTCGGCCGGCATCGAGTCGATCTCGGTCCGCAGCATGGCGCAGGCCTCGTCGACGAGGTCGATCGCCTTGTCGGGCAGGAAGCGGTCGGTGATGTAGCGGTGGCTCAGCACTGATGCGGCGACGAGCGCGCCGTCTTGGATCTTGACGCCGTGGAACACCTCGAAGCGCTCGCGCAGGCCGCGCAGGATCGAGATGGTGTCCTCCACCGACGGCTCGTCCACGAGCACCGGCTGGAAGCGCCGCTCCAGCGCGGCGTCCTTCTCGACGTGCTTGCGGTACTCGTCGATCGTGGTGGCGCCGATCATGTGCAGCTCACCCCGGGCGAGCATCGGCTTGAGCATGTTGCCGGCGTCCATCGCCCCCTCGGCGGCCCCGGCGCCGACGACGTTGTGCAGTTCGTCGACGAAGAGGAGGATTCGTCCCTCCGACCGCGTGACCTCGCTGAGCACCGCCTTGAGCCGTTCCTCGAACTCGCCGCGGTACTTGGCCCCGGCGACCAGCGCCCCCATGTCGAGGGCGAAGATGGTCTTGTCTCGCAGGCCCTCGGGCACGTCGCCGTTGACGATGCGCTGGGCCAACCCTTCGACGATCGCCGTCTTGCCGACGCCGGGGTCGCCGATGAGGACCGGGTTGTTCTTCGTCTTCCGGGACAGGATCTGGATGACGCGCCGGATCTCCGTGTCCCGCCCGATGACGGGGTCGAGCTTGCCGATCCTGGCCTCGTTGACGAGATCGCGGCCGTACTTCTCCAACGCCTCGTAGGTGACCTCGGGCATCGCCGAGGTCACCCGCTGGTTGCCGCGGATCTCGGTGAGCACCTTCAGGAACGTGTCGCGCGTGAGTCCCCGAGCGGAGAGCGCCCGGCCAGCCGCCGTCGCCGAGCCCTCGGCGAGCAATGCCAGCACGAGGTGCTCGACCGACACGTACTCGTCCTTCAACCGCTTGGCCTCTCCCTCGGCGGCATCGAGCAGTCGGCCGAGGCGTTGGGTGAGGAACACCTGCCCCGGCGCCGAGCCCGGCCCGGACACGCTGGGGCGCCGCGACAGCTCGCCTTCCAGGTCCGCCCGCAGGCTGTCGGCGTCGGCCCCGGCCTGTGTCACCAGACGAGGCACGAGCCCGTCGGGTTGGTCGAGGAGAGCGAGGAGGAGGTGCTCACCGTCGACTTCGGTGTGGCCGAAGCGCAGCGCCTTGGTCTGGGCGTCGTGCAACGCCTCCTGCGACTTCTGGGTGAGCCGATTCATGTCCATGGTCGAGGTCGTCCTTCGTTCGGCGCGGCGGGTGGCCGCCGGCGCTGTGCGGTTTCCAGACGGGCGATCCGGTCGAGGAGATCGACGACGAGGCCGAGGGCGGCGTAGTTGAGGCCGAAGCCCGCGCGTAGGCGTTGTAGTCGGGCCACGGCGGCGATCTGCGACGGCGCGAACCACAGCTGGCCGGCGGCATCGCGCGTCGCCTCGACCAGCCCCAGTGCGACGAAGCGGCGCACCACGTCGGGATGGAGACCGGCCGCGCGGGCGAACGCCTCGAGGTCGAGGCGACGCCGCCGAGCGAGCGTGTACGTCGTCATGTAACGACCATCGCACTGATGCGAGCGACGGAGCGCCAGCGACGGAGCGGCCAGCAACGGCCTGCGTGGCCGGGGAACGCAATGACGGTCACCGCCGCCTCCTGGGATCGAACGTCGACGTGCGCGCCAGCTCCGCGAAGAGCCGGCGCTCTTCGTCGCTCGGCGTTGCCGGCACCATGATGCGGGCCTCGGCGTAGAGGTCGCCGGGCGGGCCGCTCGTGTTGGGCAAGCCGCGACCCTTGAGCCGCAATCGCCGCCCGCTCGACGTCCCGCCAGGCACGCGCAGCTTGGCTTCGCCGCCCGGCGTGTCAACGGCGACGGTGGCGCCGAGCGCAGCCTCCCACGGCGCCAGCGGCAACTCGACGAACAGGTCACGACCCTCGACGCGGTACCGCGGATGCGGCGCGAGGCGCACGACGAGATACAGATCACCAGCCGGCGCCTGGCCGGTGCCCTGACCGCCCTGGCCGGCCAAGCGGATGCGCTGCCCGTCCGTCACACCGGGCGGGATCGTGACGTCGTAACTCCGCGGACCGTCAGGGCCCGACAGCGTGATCGACCGCCGCCCGCCCCGGAACGCCTCCTCCACGGTGAGCGTCAGCACGGCCTCCTGGTCGGCACCCGGGATGGGACCCCACGACTGCCGCCGGCCGCCGAACATCTCACCGAACAGGTCGTCGAAGTCGATCCCGCTCGTGGACCACTCCTCGTTCGGCTGTGTCGTGCCCGTCCTGGTTCGCCTCGCCCCGGAGCGTGGAGCTCCCGCCTGCGCGCGGGCCCAGGTCTGTGGGTCGACGCCCTCGGGCACCTGACGGAAGTCGTGGCCGAAGGCGTCGTAGCGGCGGCGCAATTCCGGATCGGAGAGCACGTCGTAGGCCTCGGACACCTCCTTGAAGCGGTCCTCCGCGCCAGGGTCCTTGTTGACGTCTGGGTGATAGGTCCGGGCGAGCTTGCGGTAGGCGCTCTGGATGTCGTCGGCCGACGCGTCGCGGCCGACCCCCAGCACGTCGTAGAAGTCGCGGCGGGCCATCAGGACGTGCCCCGGTTGGCGGCCACCACGACGGCGGCCGGGCGCAGGATCACCTCCGGCGTGCCGTAGCCGGGTCGCACGACGGCGACGACGGTGCCCGGCGACGCATCGGCCTCGACGGCGCCGACGGCCTCGTGCCGCGCCGGGTCGAAGCGCTCGCCGACGGGCTCGAAGCGGGGGAAGCCGAGCCCGGCGAGCACGTCGAGCGCGTGATCACGCACGACGCGCACGCCGTCGGACAGCGCGTCCTGCCGATCGGCGGGAACGTGCTCGAGCGCTCGGTCGAGATCGTCGATCACGGGCAACCATTCGGCCGCGACCCGCGATCGCTCGGCCTCACGCTCTCGCACGACCTCGCGTTGGAACCGCTTGCGCAGGTTGTCCAAGTCGGCCATCGCCCGCAGCAGCCGTTCGTCGATGTCGGTGGGCGCCGCCGCATCGTCGGCGGCCTCGGTGGCCGGCGGCGGGGGGGAGTCGCCGCCGGCCGACGCGAGGCCGTCAGGCTCGCGGCGGGCGAACGAATTCGCCATCACGACCTCGTCTCTACGACACCGTGAAGTCGGCGTCGATCACGTCGTCGTCATCGGCCGCCGACGGCTCCGTCGGCGGAGCACCTTCGGCTGCCCGGCTGGCGCCCAGACCATGGAACACCTGCTGCAACTCGGCGCTCAAGGTGCGCAGACGGTCGAGCGGGGCTTGCTCCTGGATGGCCTTGCGGGCGTCCTCCATCAGGTTCTCGGCGCGGGCCTTCTCGTGGACCGGCACCTGGTCACCGAGCTCGGTCAGCCGCCGCTCGACCTGGTGGATGACCGCGTCGAGCTCGTTGCGGGCGTCGACCTCGGCGCGGATGCGGGCGTCCTCGGCCCGGTGGGCCTCGGCGTCGGCGATCATCCGCTCGACCTCGCCCTGGTCGAGGTTCGAGCTCTGGCTGATCGTGATCGCCTGCTCGGCACCGGTGTCCTTGTCACGGGCGGTGACGTTGAGGATGCCGTTGGCGTCGATGTCGTAGGTGACCTCGATCTGCGGCGTTCCACGGGGAGCGGGGCGGATGCCCTCGAGTCGGAACCGGCCGAGGACCCGGTTGTCGGCAGCGCGCTCGCGCTCGCCCTGCAGCACGACGATGTCCACCGCCGACTGGTTGTCCTCAGCGGTGCTGAACGTCTCCGTGCGGCGCGCCGGGATCGTGGTGTTCCGCTCGATGACCTTCGTCATCACACCGCCGAGCGTCTCCACGCCGAGCGAGAGCGGCGTGACGTCCAGCAGGAGCACGTCCTTGACCTCGCCCTTGATGATGGCGGCCTGCACGGCAGCCCCGATGGCCACCACCTCGTCGGGGTTGACCGTCATGTTCGGGTCCTTGCCCCCGGTGAGTCGGCGCACGAGGTTCTGGACGGCGGGGATGCGGGTCGAGCCGCCGACGAGGATGACCTCGTCGATGTCGTTGGCGGTCACCTTGGCGTCGGCCATCGCCTGCTCGACCGGCCCGAGGCAGCGCTCGATCAGGTCGGCGGTGATCGTCTCGAACGTCGAGCGCATGATCGTCGTCACGAGATGCTTCGGGCCGCTGGCATCCGCTGTGACGAACGGCAGGTTCACCTGGGTCTGGGTGACCGATGACAGCTCCACTTTGGCCCGCTCGGCCGCCTCGAACAGGCGCTGTAGGGCCTGGGGGTCGTTGCGCAGGTCGATGCCGTTGTCTTTCTGGAACTCGTCGGCGAGGTGGTCGACGAGCCGGCGATCGAAGTCGTCGCCGCCGAGGTGGGTGTCGCCGTGGGTCGCGCGAACCTCGACCACGCCGTCGCCGACATCGAGGATGCTGACGTCGAATGTGCCGCCGCCGAGGTCGAACACGAGGACGGTCTCGTTCGACTTCTTGTCGAGGCCGTACGCCAGGGCCGCGGCGGTCGGCTCGTTGATGATGCGGAGCACCTCCAATCCGGCGATCTTTCCGGCGTCCTTGGTCGCCTGCCGTTGGGCATCGTTGAAGTACGCCGGCACGGTGATCACCGCCTCGGTCACCTTCTCGCCCAGGTACTTCCCGGCGTCCTCGGCGAGCTTGCGCAGGACGAGCGCCGAGATCTCCTCGGGCGCGTACTGCTTGCCGCGGATGCTGAATCGAGCGACCCCGTCGGGCCCTTCGACGACGTCGAACGTGACGGCGTTGAGCTCGCTGGAGACCTCGTTGAAGCGCCGGCCGATGAACCGCTTCGCCGACGAGATCGTGCCTTTGGGGTTGAGGATCGCCTGGCGGCGGGCGAGCTGGCCGACGAGCCGCTCACCCTGATCGGTGAAGGCGACGACCGACGGCGTGGTGCGCGACCCCTCGGCGTTGGGGACGACCGTCGGATGGCCACCCTCGACGGTGGCGATCACGGAGTTCGTCGTCCCGAGGTCGATGCCGACCGCTTTGGCCATGATGGTGCTCCTTCATTGCGTTCTCCGGCCACGCAGGCCGTCCTTCAGGTGGTTCAGATGGTCGGATGACGGTGTGGCGTGCCGGCGCCGGCGAGCCGGCGGATCGCTTCGTCGGCGAATGTCTCATCGACGAGCACATCGAAGTGTTGGGCCTGCATGCCCGTGATCGAGGCGAAGTTCCGCCGGCCGCCGCTCAGCGCGTAACCGACGAGGGCGATCAACGCTCCGATGAGAGCGCCGAAACCCGCCCAGTACGCCAGGATCGCCAGCAGCGACGTGCCGTCGTGGGCGAACCAGATGCCAAAGAGCAGCCCGAACACCAGGCCGAGCATGAGGCCCGAGCCGGCCCCGCTGAGGGCGGCCTTCCAGCCGTTGACGTGGCCGATCACCTGCTCGACGAACCGCAGGTCGCGACCGACGATGGTGACGTGCTCGACGGGGAATCCGTCATCGGCGAGCCGATCGACGACGGCTTCGGCGTCGGCGTAGCTGTCGGTCGAGGCGATCGTCGGCGGACCGTGCGATTGGCGATGTCACCGTTCACGGCGTCCTCCTCGGTGGTTGTCGGCCGTCAGGACGAGCTGGTGGCCATCTCGGCGCCGTTGCTCGGGCTGTGCTCGCCGGCCTCGATCGGCTGGCTCTCGCTGCTCGTCAGGACTTGCACCCGGCGCGGCTTGGCCTGCTCGGTGACCGGCACGATGAGGGTGAGGACGCCGCGGTCGTAGGACGCCTCGACTCGATCGGCGTCCAGGCTGTCGCCGAGGAACAGTTGGCGGGTGAAGCGTCCCTGGCGCCGTTCGGACACGATCACGTCCTGTCCTTCCGACGGCTCCCAGGCGCGCTCGGCGGTCACGGTCAGCACGTTCTTCTCGACGGTCAACTCGATCGAGTCCGGGTCGACACCCGGCAGGTCCAGGTGGACGACGACGCGGTCGCCGTCGCGGTAGGCGTCCATCGCCATCACCGCGCCCCGGCCCGCACCTGGTGCTGTCGCCAGCGCCTGGGTGAAGGCGTCGAGATCACGGAAGGGGTCGAAGCGCATCAGCATGCGGTTCCTCCTTGTTTGGGGGTGTGTTCGGTTCCCGACCTCGCACGGTCGCGCCCGTCGGGTGCGGGCACATCCCGAGGTCGCGTGGTGGGACTCATGGGTGAACGGCCGCCGACGGCGCTCCGGCGAGCTCGAAGACGACCTGGTCGACGTAACACCAGAACCATCCCTCACCCGGCTCGTAGGAACGCACGACCGGGTGAGCCGTGGCCACGAAGTGCCTCGTCGCGTGGCGCCCGGGTGAGCTGTCACAGCAGCCGACGTGACCGCATGTCTGGCAGACCCGCAAGTGCACCCAGTCGCGACGGCCGGCCGCGAGGCAGTCCTCGCAGCCCCACGACGACGGCGTGACCGCACGCACCCAGTTGAGATGGGCGCACCTCATGACGGTCCGTCGTCGTTGGCCAGCGCGATGCGTGTCAGCACGACGCGGGAGTCGATGCCCAGCTTGCGGAAGATGCGGCGGAGATGGAAGTCGACCGTGTGTCGGGAGAGGAACATCCGCCCCGCAACCTGCTGATTGGAGAGGCCCTCGGCGACCAGCGCGGCAACCGCGTGCTCCGTCTCGGTCAGGCTCCTCCACCCGCAGACCGGGCGCTGCTGCCGGCTCCAGTGCCGCCGGCGGACACCGAGGTCGCGCAAGCGCGAACGGATCCGGGCATGGTCGCGGGTGGCGCCGCACCGGAAGTAGTCCTCGCCGGCCCGCTCCAACCAGGACCGCGCGGCGGCCCGCTCGCCTCGTTGCGCGCGGACCGCGGCGCAGTCCTCAGCGGCCGACGCCCGCGCCCACGGGGAGCGGTGCCCGTCCGCCGCCGCGGCGAGACGCTCGGCGTCGCGGTCCACGATCCCACGGGCATGGGCGGCCGCGGCGACGACGGTGGGGACGCGAGGGTTGGCCGCGGCGAGGCGCTCGACGGTCACCGTCACGGCGCGGGCGCGCTCGTCGTCGCCGGCGTGCCGAGCAACGCGGGCCAGCCAGGCGGCGGCGGCCGGTTCCTCCAGGAAGAGGGAGTGGTCGCCGGCGACAAGGTCGAACGCGTTGTCGTTCGCCCCCATCCCGAGGATCGGTCCTCCCTGCGCCTCACCCAGCCGGAGCATGGTCCAGGGGCGGTTCGGGGTACCGAAGGGCAATCGGGTGGCGAGGAGCTCGGCCCGCCACTGCGTGTGCAGGCGAGCGGCCTCTCCCAACTCGCCGCGGTGCAGGGCGACCGCGACGAGCACGTCGTGCCCGATCGGGGCGAGCACTGGCGTGCCGAGCTCCCCGGCGGTTTCCACCCCGGCCGTCGCCGCCGCTCTCGCCGCGTCGAGCCGGCCGGCGGCCAGTTCGACGCGGGCCGCGAACACGGCCGGGGCGGCCGTCCACAGCGGGTCGCCGCTGAGGACGATCTCGTCGGCTGCGGCGAGCACGCACGCCTGGGCATCATCGAACTGGCCGAGCGCCGAGTAGACGGTGGTCAGCCCCAGGCCGGGGTAGCACCCCTGCCCCTGGGTGCCCTCGGCGGCGCGGGTCGCCGCCCACAGCATGTCCAGCGTCTCGCCGACGCACCCGCCGCGCCAAGCGAGGGCCGCTCGGGCCAGGAGTGCGGATGGCGCCGCCGCCTGGGTGACCGTCGACATGCTTCCATCGGAGAGCAGCGCCAACAGCCGGCTCTGTTCGGCCGCCGCGTAGAGCGAGGCGGGAAGCCCGCGCTCGGCGAGCACAGCCTCAGCCTCCGCCTTCGATCGAGCGACGTGCCCGTTCATGTACGAGACCGAAGCGAGGGCCAGGTGCAGCTGCGCCTGGTCGACAGCGGCCTCGTCCGCCTCGGCGATGGGAGCAGCGCATGTCATGCCTTCAGCGTGCGCGAACGCCGGGGGCAGGACTACGCCCTCACGGGACGAGAACCTCGCCCCGCCGCCCACCGTCGCCGGCCGACCTCCCGCCGCCGCCGGTCGCAAACCGTCCGCGAGGACGAATCACGTTCGCCGGTTCGTCCCAGCAGGTCGAGGGAGTGTGTTGCTGGTCCTGGCGGTATGGGTGTTGCGAGGCTGTCCTGGACTGCGGGAAACCCGCAGGCCTAGGCTGTAACCGCATCGCGATAGACGGGTGGCAATTTCGTGTCGAACCCTCTCGATCTCGGAATGAGCGGCATCGGCGCGGATTCCGGTGGCCACCCGTGCGGTGCGTGCGCGGATCTCCCCGCGCTGCTGCTCGGCGGCGAGCTCGTGGACAACCCCCACCCTCTTTCGCCTGACGAGTTCCTGGCCAGGGGATGAACCTCCCCGTCACGTCCGGGGCGACCGAGATCGATCTGCCGTTGCGCGAGCAGCTGTCGAACCTGCAGGCACTGCTCGCCCTGTCCATGCGGATGACCGACAGCGAGGACGAGGAGAAGATCCTGCGCCTGGCCGGAACGGCCGTCCCGTCGCTCGCTCGCTGCCGGCTCGTTGGCGCCCATCTTGCCGACGACGGCTGGCACGTGGCATCGGACGGTTCCGCTGAGGCGCAGGTACGTGCCGACGTCGAGATGCAGCTCGCCGTCGTCAGCACCGCCGGCGGGGCCATCGCGGTCGGCCACGGCGAGTGGGGGTGGGCCTTCCCACTGCGCAGCCTCGGCCGGCACCTCGGCTTCCTCGCCGTCAGCGCCGACGCCGAACCGACGGCGGCCGAGCAGTTCCTGCTCCGTGTCCTGGCCCAACAGACCGGCGTGGCGCTCGCCAACGCCCGTCTCCACACCCAGCAACGCCGGCAGGCGACCGAGCTGACCGACATCAACCAACAACTGGCCGAAGACGGTCGCGGCACTCGAGCGCAGCACGGCCATCCACGACCGCCTGACCCGGGTCGCCTTTGCCGGGGAGGGTCAGGAAGGCATCGCCGAAGCGGTGCACAAGCTGACCGGCTTCGCGGTGGCCATCGAGGACCGCTACGGCAACCTCCGGGCGTGGGCGGGTCCCGACCGTCCCGATACGTACCCGAAGGAGTCACCCGACCAGCGGGAGGCGGTGGTGCAGGATGCCCTCGACGCGGCGGGCCCGATCCGCCACGGCGGTCGCTTGGTCGTCGCGGCCCAACCTCGTGACGGCGTGGTCGGCATCCTCGCTCTCGTCGACCCGGACGAGGTGGCGGGCGACGACGCTCGGGTCGCCATCGAGCACGGCGCCACCGTGCTGGCCATCGAGCTCGCCCGTCTGTCGGGCATCGCCGAGACCGAACTGCGCTTACGTCGCGATCTCGTCGACGAGCTCCTCGCCGGTACCGACGAGACGATCGCCATCGCCCGCGCCGAGGCGCTCGGCTACGACCTCGAACGACCACACCGTGTCGTTGTCGTGGAGACGGGGCCCGACGCGCCCGATCGCGACGAACTGTTCCATGCGGTACGACGAGCGGCCCGAGACTGCGGGGTGGGGACGCTGCTCGCCACCAACGGCCAGTCGGTCGTCGTGCTCGCCGACACCGATCGTCCGTGGGAACCGTTCCGGGTGACCGTCGGACGTGAGCTTGCGCGGCGGCCGGTGCCGCGTCGGCGTCGGCGGCCGCTGCGATCGTGTCGGCGACCTCCCTCGCTCCCACCGGGAGGCCGTCCAAGCGTTGCGGGTGCAGTCAGTCGTCGGTGGTGACCGAGCGATCGTCTTCGACGAGCTCGGGGTGTACCGGCTGCTGGCCGGCATCGACGACCTCGACGACGTCGACCGATTCGTGCACAGCTGGCTCGGCGACCTCCTCGACTACGACGCCAACAAGGAGGCATCCGACCTCGTCACGACGCTCGGCCAGTACCTCGACTGCGGCGGCAACTACGACGCCACAGCACACGCGCTGTCGGTGCACCGCAGCACGCTGAAGTACCGCCTGCAACGAATACGCGAGATCTCCGGCCACGACCTCGGGTCCCCCGACGTGCAGTTCAACCTGCAACTCGCGGTGCGGGCCTGGCGCACCCAGCAAGCCGTACGCGGCGCCCCGACGTAGTACTACGAAGGAACGGGATGTTCGGTTGCCGCCCGGCGCGGAAGCTGGGCCCGATGGCGACACCCCGATTCGTGCCACCGGTCACTGATCTGCGCCCACCCCGTCGCATGGACTTCGGCGGCATCCCGCCCGCCCGACGGTCGCCGCTCCGCCCCGGCGCCGGACGTCGCCCACCCCTCGCACCCGGGTTCGGGTTGCCGTGCCCGGACGCCGGGTACGCGCTGCTCCTCGCCCACCTGGCCGACAACGACGTCGTCCTCGAGCCCGGCGAAGAACGGGAGGACGCCGACTGGGCGATCGCCACGGTCGCCATGCGGCGTGCCGGCGTGCTCGGACGCGCACCGTTCGTCGAGGACGTGAAGATCGCGCGAACCCTGCTGGCGTACGACGGGAGTGACGACGGCGACTTCAGCGGGTGGCGGGTCCGCCGCCTGACCGGCGTCGCCGACGACGCGGACCTCCGCCAGCGACTCGCCGATGTCGCCATCGTCGCCGCCGAGATGCGCCACCCGGTCGACGTCGATACCGCCCGCCGTTGGCAGGCAGCGCTCCGCCAGCACGTCTGAGAGGACCTGGTCATCACTCGGATCCCGAAGGCCGAATGAGGGATCAGGGCAGGGCGCCGGGGTGACGGCGTCGAACCAACGTGCGGCGCCGCACGGCGTCGTGCAGCTCCGCCAGGCCGTGGCTCGTGATGCCGTAGAACGCCGGGATCAGGAAGAAGACTCCAAGTGCGATCACCGGCGTGACCACGTAGCCGGCGACGCCCGCGAGCAGGTACAGCGCGCTGCCAAGCGCGGCGCGGAGGCACTCGCGCCGAAAGAATCGGTCGTCGACGTCATCCTCGAGCAGCTGTGAATGCGTTGCCAGGTACGCGAAGAAGGCGTACCAGCTGGCGCACAGCAGCGCACCGACGAGCGCATAGAAGGCGACCGCTGTGCGGGCGTCGTCCGACGCCGTTCCGCTCTGCACGGCGTACGACACCACGGCCGTCGGGAACGGCAGCAGCGCCGAGGTGAGCAAGATGGCGAGGTTCACCCAGTGCAGACCCCGATCGATGTAGCGGATGCGCGTGAACGCTGCGTGGTGGTTCTGCCACACGATCCCGACATAGAGGAACGACGTCAGGTAGGCGACGTAGGCCGGCCACTGCTGTAGCAAACCCTCGCGGAGCTCGCCCGGCGGGACGTCAGGGACACCCAGGTCGAGCACCAGCAGGGTGATCACGATGGCGTACACGGCGTCACTGAACGCTTCGACGCGGCTGGTGTCCGACAGCCGGGCGAAGCGCTCCTCGGTACCTGCCGCTGCGCCACGTAGCGGGCCAACGGTCGGCGGCGCGGCGTCTCCCACGTCGAGACGGTGCCTCTCGTGAGTGGCAGCTCGCATCCCGTGGTCACGTGGCACACGTAGTTCCGCCTGTCGAACTCCGGATGCAGACCACGCGTTCAAGTGATGGCCGGGCCGCCAGAGAGCGCGACATTCGTCTGCGCCGGTCCCAACGACCCCCCGGCGACTCGAGGAGCATCATGAAGAGCGACAGCGCACTGCGGCGGGACGTCGAGCGGGAACTGGAGTGGGAGCCGAGCATCGATGAACGGCGCATCGGCGTGTCGGCGATCGACGGGGTGGTGACACTCACCGGAGAGGTCTCGACCTACGCCGAGAAGTTGAAGGCGGAGCGGGCCGTTGAGCGAGTGGCCGGGGTCCGAGGCGTCGTCAACGAGCTGAAGGTTCAGCTCGCCGGCGAGTACAGTGACACCGACATCGCCAAGGCGGCCGTAGCGGCACTGCGGTCCGATGTCACCGTGCCGGCCGATCGGGTGAAGGTGAAGGTCGACAAGGGTTGGGTCAAGCTGACCGGCGACGTGTATGGGGACTTCCAACGCCGCGCCGCCGAACGGGCCGTCCGCAACCTTCCCGGTGTCCGGGGCGTCTCCAACCTGATCGCGATCACGGCACGGGCCGAGCCTCACGACGTCAAGCAGAAGATCGAGGAGACGCTGCAGCGCGCCGCGGCGCTCGACGCGAAGAACATCGACGTCATCGTGACGGGTGGCGAAGTGACGTTGCGAGGCACCGTTCGTTCGTTCCTCGAACGCTATGAAGCGGAGAAGGCCGCCTGGGCAGCTCCCGGCGTCACCATGGTCCACAACGAGATCAGGGTCGATGTGCCCGCCTACGCGTGACGCTGTCGACACATCGTCGCGGCTGGTGAGCCCGCTGCCTCCGCCCGCTCCGTCGCGGGGGCGGCGGTGGCGGGTCCCACGCGTTTGCCGGTGTCCTCCGCACGTTGTGACTCGGCATCCGGCTCGGCGGGCGCGAACGGGTGGGGCCCGTAGAACCGCTCCGCCGGCGTGTCGGGACGCTCGTCGGAGCGGCTCGCTCTGAGTCCTCCAGGAGCTTGGCCGTGACGAGGAACCATGCCACGACGACGGCCGTGACCGCGACGCTCACCGCGACAAAGACGGCTCTCCACACGAGTCAGCCGTCCCGGCTCGGCCGCTCGCGCGACGCCGGTCCGCCAGCGGCTGGGGCAAGTCCACGCGCTCGCGTGGTGACGGCCCGCTCGACCCGAGAGCAAGCTGAAGCGCGGAGGAGCCATGGACCCGACCCCACACCAGTGCCCGTACTGCGAGCTGCGCTTCGCCATTCACCACGAGGTCCAAGACCACATCCTGCGTGATCACCCCGACAAGGCGATGGTCGCCGAGACCGCCCACATCGTCGAGCTGCCGCCCTAGTCGCGGCGTCACGCCGCTGCCGTCCCGGCTGTGCCGTTCAGCGTCATGAAATCTCCGTTCCTCAATGTCGAGACGGACGTCCTTGACGGTCGGTTCGTTTTCGCCAGCGAACTTGGTGATGTGATCGAGGTGGATGTCGGCGATCGCGCTCCCTTTCCCTGTCAACCCGTCGCGACGCCGGCGGTGAGTCCGGACACTGACGACGGTTGCCGTCGCGCCATCGTCGGATCGGTACATCCCGAGTCCGTGTGGTGGCGCTGCGCGGGACTGCGTCACGGCGTCGGTCCGGGGACGGGCAGGGCCTGCAGGATCGCCTCGGTGACCTGCTCTGGAGGCTGTGTGCCGTCGACCGTCGTGAGGATGCCCCGCCGCCGGTAGAGCTCGAGGACCGGTTCGGTCTCGTCGTGGAACGATCGGAGACGGCGCGCGGTGGCGTCTCGGCGGGCGTCGTCGGCCCGGCCGGCGCCGGCGCGCTCGGCGACTCGAGAGAGCGCGACGTCGTCCGGGACGGCCAGGTGGACGACGGCGTCGAGAGTCGGCACCGCCGCGTGGCGCGCTTGGGACAGCGTGCGGGGAAAGCCGTCGATGACGAAGCCGCCCGCGCCGGAGATTGCAGCCAGCGACTCGTTCACGACGGAGACGACGAGATCGTCGGGGACGAGCTCACCGCGGGCGAGCAGCTCGGCGAGCTCGCCTGCCCCTGCGCCACCGGCGTCCGCCCGGTGCCGCAGGAGCTCACCCGTCGAAATCAGCGGCACGCCGAAATGGCGGGCGAGACGGACGCCCTGGGTGCCTTTGCCGGCACCGGGCTTACCGAGCAGAGCGAGCCGCACGGGACGGGACCTCCGCCTCCGGAGTGATGACACGTTCATGGACGAGGCTCATCGCGCACACCTTGGTCAATCCCCGATCGTGGCGATCAGCACCGCCTTGATCGTGTGCAGCCGGTTCTCGGCCTGGTCGAACACGAAGCTCGCCGGCGACTCGGACACCTCGTCGGTGAACTCGAACCCGTCGGCGATGCCGGTGGACGAGCGAGCTCGAGACGCTGGTCAGCCGAGCCGCTGGAGGAAGGTGACGAGCTCGTCCGCGTGCTCCTCCTCGACGACGAGGATGTCTTCCATCAGCCGCCGGGTCGTCGGGTCGGCATCGTCGAGCCAGCGGATGATCTCCTGGTACGAGGCGATGGCGACGCGCTCGGCGACGAGGTCCTCTTTGATCATGTCGACGAGATCGGACCCCTCGGCGTACTCGGCGTGGCTCCGCGCGACGAGCGTGGCGGGATTGAAGTCCGGTGCGCCCTGCAGTTGGACGATGCGCTGGGCGATGCGGTCGGCGTGTCCCTGCTCCTCGTTGGCGTGCTGCAGGAACTCCTGCGCTACCGGCGCCGACTCGAGCCCGTCCGCCATGTAGTAATGCCGCTTGTACCGGAGCACACAGACCAGCTCGGTGGCGAGGACCTCGTTGAGCACGGCTACCACGCGATCGCGATCGGCCCCGTAGGCCTCGGTGATCGGCCCTTGCTCGATGTGGGCGCGGGCGTTCCGTCGCAGGTGGTCGAGGTCGATGGCGAAGCCGGTCATCGATGCCTTCTTCGACGTGGGCTCGGCGCGACTCATTTGATCTCGATCCGGCGCGCTCGCTCGGTGGTCGCCTTCGGGACCCGGACGGTCAACACGCCGTCGGCCAGTTCGGCGCCGACACCCTTGTCGTCGACGTCGCCGGGCAACTGCATGTCGTACTCGAACCGGCCGACCCGACGGGTGCGGCGGCGCAGGATGCCGACCCGCTCCCTCTCCTTGCGTTCGCCCGTGATCGTCAGCCGGCGGCCGGCGACCGAGACGTCGATGTCCTTCTTGTTGACGCCGGGTACCTCGACCTCGATGACGTAGGCGTCGTCGGTCTCCTCCACGTCAGCCCGTGGTGTGAACCCGTCACGGGCCACGAGCTCCTCCCAGGTGTCGGGGAACCGGCTCAATTGGGACAGGACGTTGCGGACCTCGGTCAAGGGGTCCCATCGTGTGGGGTCGGTGCGTTCCGTACCTACAGGTAGCGCCATGCGTCCAGCGTGACGTGCCGTCACAACGACAGCATCACGAAGACGCGTAGTCCCACGGGATCCCCGATTCGCCGAGGCGGGCGGGCGGGTAGATACCGATCGACAGCAGCTCAATCGCAGCAGTCAGGAGATCCGATGGCACTGGACGCAACTCAACGACTCGACGAACTCACCGTCGCCCAACTGCGTCAGATGGCGCGCGAGCGGGGCATCAAGAGGTACTCGAGGATGAAGAAGGCCGAGCTCATCAAGGCGCTCGACCGCGCGGACACGGCGGCGCAGACCGAGGACGAGAGCGACCGCGCGGCCGATACCCGCGCCACCGCCGATCATGACGAGATCCGTGCGTGGGCCGACGAGCGCAACGCCGTCCCGGCGACAGAGGAAGGCGCGGGGGAGGCCACGAGGCCAATCGTCCTCCGGTTCCGATTCCCGCGGTCGCCTGCTGCGAATCTCGAGCAGATCGACTGGCCGACCTGGTTCCGGACCTTTGACCACCTTCGCCTGAGGTTCATCTACGTGGTGCCCAGCGACGGCAGTCGCAGCAACTCGTTCCAGCTCGAGCGTCAGTAACGGTCAGATCGACGCCGCCGGGCCCGGTCACCCGAAATCGCTCGGATCCAAGCTGACGGCAGTGCTGGCTAGAGCAGCAGGTCGAAGAGCTCGAACGCGCGCTGCCAGTGTCCGGTGCTCGGATTCACCAACTTGGGGTCGATGATGGTGAACGAGCGGGCGAGCCCGACGCTCAATCCCCCCGCCACGAGCGGCAGGCGCTGGTCGGTGTCGTCGTCGGTCGCCAGGTCGAGCTGGGGTGCCTCCGCCAGGCGGTCGAGGATGGGCTGCAGCTCGATCGCCTCGTCGAGCTTCACGAACTGGTGGATGCGCTCCTGCAGCCCTTTCGTGATCGGCAGATCAAAGGGCTGGATGATGTCGCGCCCATTGGCCTTCGCCGTGGCCTCAGCCATCACCAACAGGTCGTACAGCTTGGCGTGGATGAAGTCGCTGTAGCGCTTGAGGTCATCCTTGTCGACGTCGAGGCCGCTCGCCGCGCGAAAGAACCGCTTGAGCTTGGGCACGCTCATGATCAACACGCTGGTGCACTCCAGTTCCATGGTTGGCCGGTAGGCCGAATATCGCGCCGGTCCAGCAGCCAGAGCATCCCGTGATCGCGTGGCGGGCGATCAGCACGCGGCGAACGTTGGACGCCCGCCGTGCCGAATCGAGTCCTCACCCAGAACGACGCGGCTGACCACCACGCGATCTCGGGGTGCGGGGCCGCCCGTGGGGCGCGACCCTGAACCGCATGGCAGTGCAACAACGTCACGAGATCCCACGTGAGGAGTGGAGCGGCTTCTTCGAGGGGGTGACGAAGGAGCACGCCGGCCAGGACGTCACCATCGAGGTCCTCGACCGCGAGTTCGGCGACGGCCACGAGGCGCGGCGGCTGCCTCTCGCCTACGTCGAGTACGACCCCAAGGACGACGAGGTCTCGGTCGCAGTCGGTGGAGGCGACGGCCGGTATCCGGTCGTGTTGCGTCACGCCGTCCACGGGCCTCGCCGGATCGTCAGCGACAGCGCCGCCCCGCTGATCGATTGGGCGTTCGACATCGTCGGCGACGACGACTCCCACACGATCGTCACGATCCTCGCTCGTCCCGAGCCTGGCGCCGAGTGACGTGTCGACCAGAGAGCTCATCGATCGCCTCCGGGCCGTGTCGGTCGACGACGCATTCGTGGTCTCGGCCTACCTCGCCCTGCCGACCGACCCGGGCGAGCGGGCCCGCCTGGACACCCCGGTGCGCTCGTTGCTGGCACCGCTTCGGCAGCTGGCCGACTCCGACGAGATCGGTCGCACCGCCCGGTTGACATTGCGGGCCGACCTCGAGCGGATCATCGAGCGCGTCCCCGAATACCGCGCCGTGCGTGGCCGCGGCATCGCCGTGTTCCTGTGCGAACGAGCCGGGCTCGACGAGCGAGTCGTGCTGCCGCGCACGGCGCGCGACCGGGCCGTCGTGGACGCCACGCCGTGGCTGCGGCCGCTGCTCGCCGTCCTCGACGAGTCGTGGCGCTACGGCGTCTGCATCGTCGATCGAGAGCAGACCTGGCTCTACGTCTTCGCCATGGGCGAGCTCGAAACAGCGGAGCGTGCGCGGCACGAGGCTCGCTCGCGACACACCGACGCCTGGCACCATCGCGACGAGCCGCCCGGCAAGGCGCAGGCCGAGGAACGGGCTCGTCACCACTACCGCGACGCCAGCGAACGGCTGACCCTCCTCGTGCGGATGGGGCGGGTCGACCTGCTCGTGGTCGGCGGTCACACCGAGACCGTCTCCGCCTTCCTGCCCTACCTGCCGCCGGACGTCCGCACGAAGGTCGCCGGGACATTCTCCGTCGATCCCCACCACATGACGCTGGGGCAGGTGCGCCAGCAGACCGAGCAGGTGGTCGACGCCTACGAGCGGGCGGACGAGCGACGGCTCGTCGCCGAGGCGATGGACCGGGTCGGCAGCGGCGGGCTGGCCACGCTCGGGCTGCCGTGGAGTCTCGATGCGGTCAACGCCGAGGCCGTCCAGTTGCTGCTCGTCGACGACGATCAGGAGGTCACCGGCGCCGTGTGCACGAGGTGTGGCTGGCTCGGCGTCGCTCATCGCGATTCCTGCCCCGTCTGTGGCGGTTCGATGCGCGACACCGTCGACGTCATCGACGAGGCCGCCGCAGCGGTGATCGACGCCGGCGGCGAGATCGAGCACGTATATGCCGAGACACCGCTGCGCCAGCACGTCGTCGCGGCCCTCACCCGTTTCCCCGTCCCACGACGGGACTGAACCGAGCCGCCATGATGACCTCGTCGATCCTCGCCGCACCACCGTGGCACTGGTGGATCGCCGTCGTCTCGCTCGTCCTCGACGTGATCATCCTGATCGCGCTGGGCATCTTGTACTACCGGATGGTCGTCGAGCCGGCGCACCCGCCGCGCCGTGCCGACGTGGTCGCCAGCCCGCATCCCCGGGATGGGGATCGAGCGAGAAGGGCCGGCGATGGTCTCTGACGACGAGCAGGCGGAGCTGCGCCGCGAGCTGCGATCGCTCGACGCCACGATCCAACGCATCCGAGCCGAGTCCCGCGACATGGGCGACGACCTGCGTGAGCCGGACGAGGGTCCAGTCGCGGGCCGGATAGCCGTTGAGCAGCAGGCGCTGCTGGCCAGCCTCGAGAGCCGCAGGGATGCACTGCGGCGGCGCCTCGGTCAGCGCACGTCCAACGACCACGGCGACGCGCTGCCCAGCATCGACGACGATTCGGGGTCGGTGGCCCACAAGGGCCGCGGCGAGGACATCGCTCCAGCAGTTTGGCCGGAGGAGTGGACCTCCCGAGGCGGCGACCAGCTCTCCGAGGCGGCCGACGTCGACGATCCGGTCGAAGCGCTCGAGGTTGGCGCGCTCGGTGCGGAAGCCGAAGCGTCTCCGTCCGACGACACCACCGAGCTCGCCGATCGTGCTGCGCCTGCGCCCCCGGAGGAAGCCGCGCTCACCGCACGCGTCGGCAGCCCACCTCCGTCCGACGACCTCACCGTCGGCCTGCCGCCGGGAGCCGACCTCGACCGGCTCGAGGAAGCGACACTCGATGACCTGATCGAGGCCGAGCTCGTCGCGATCGACGCCGGCGACCCCGAGAGCGCCGTCATCATCGCCGCCGAACTCGAGCGCCGCCGCACGCGCAGCTGACCGAGGCCGGGACGGCGAACGGTTCAGCTCTTGTTCACGAGAACGCGATGCGCCTGCGATTTGGTCTCTGCCGGCATCGGTACCCGGACCTCGAGGATGCCGTCCCGGTAGGACGCCGCGATGTCGTCGGCCTTGGCGCCCGGCGGCAGCCGCAGCGTGCGAGAGTACGCGCCGTAACGGAACTCCGACTGTGTGCGTCCGTCCTTTTCCTCCTTGTGCTCGCTGCGGCGCTCGGCCCGCAGGTGCAGGTAGCCGTCGGTGACGGTGATCTCCAGGTCCTTGTCGGGGTCGATGCCGGGCAACTCCGCTCGCACGACGAGCGCGTCGTCGGTCACCTGTTGCTCGATCCGCATGCGCTCCTGCCCGCCGAAGGGCCAGAATCCCTCCGCCAAGCGGTCAAGGTCGAAGCGCTCGAAGAGCCGAGTCAATGGGCGGTCTGAGCCTGACTGTTCCATTGGTTCTTCCATCTGTCTCGTTCTCCTTCGCTCGTGATCCTTCTCTCGTGTTGCTCTCTTACGTCGGTTGTCCGGCTGCCGTGCCGTAGTGGGCGTCGACCGCCGATCGTTCGTCTTCGAATTGGCGGTCGGGGTCGTAGTCGGGGGCGTTCTTGACGTCGTCCTTCGAGACACGCAGGTACACCGTGCGGGCATCGGGGTCCACACGCTCGACCAGTCCCGCTGGGACCATCCGCTTCTTCCCGAAGATCCACCAGCCGGTGTCGACCACGAGGTAGCTGCCGCCCGTCTTGTAGGTCGCCTTGTCGACCTTGCCGATGCTGCCGTCGGTGGCCTCGACATCGAACCCTGTCACGTCGGTCCCCTCAATCGGATTGGTCGGGCGGGTGTTCTCGGCGTCGGGCGTCGCTGTCCTCACGGGGTTCACGACGACGACGATCTGACGCCAGGTCCACAGATCGCTCATGCTGCCTCCTTCGCTCGTTCGACTCCTACGGTCATCTACCCCGTCCCGCGCCACGCGAACGGGCCTTGGCTCGGGGATCCAAGGACTACGCGATAGCGTGGCCATGGATTCGCTCGATCGGGTTCGCCACCCCCAGGTCGTCACCAGACCATGGCGCCGAGCGTCGTGCCGTGCGGTACCGGCCACGGGCCGGTTGGGCGCGGTCCGTCGTCGTTCCCCGGTACGCAAGCGAGCACGCTTTCGAGGCGATCGGCCTGCGGGTGATGGTGCTACCGATGGTGTCCGGGAGTCGGCGATCGCCGAGGGGCAGACATCGTCGGCGACGAAGCGTATGCCATCGCCGAAACCCTCCGGCGGTCTCATCGACGGCGAGACGTCGACCTCCGCTTCATGTTTGGCGAGCTCGAGCGCCCTGGAATCGGCGGCCCTCTGTTCGCCCGTGCTTCGATCGGCGGACCGAGACGGCCGCGACGGTCGAGAGCACTGCGGCAAGAAGCGAGAGCGATTGCAGCACCGTGTGTTGCGCATCGATGACGACCTGGTTGTCGCCGATGCGGGGGAGCCATCGAGTCGTCTCGTCGTAATCGTGGTCGGCGTACCACTCGGCGTCTGCGTCGGAAGAGATAGGCGGAGCACCATTGCAGTCCCTGCAGGCCGAGCCA
>CAWJQF010000004.1:0-42821 GCA_963844915.1 uncultured Acidimicrobiia bacterium
TAGGAGCCGACCAGCTCGGCCACACGACGACTCGAATGCTCGATCGGCACCGCCACCGTGTCACCGACATTGGAGTGACCCCCGGATCACGGACGGGGTTGGTGTGTGGTGATCATGCCGTGGCGGCGGTCTCGTAGTCGACCGGTGACAGGTAGCCGAGGGTGGAGTGGCGGCGGGTCGGGTTGTAGAAGGTCTCTATCCAGTGGAACATGGCGCGGGCGAGCCCGGCCCGGGTGGGCCAGGTGTGGCGGTCGAGCAGCTCGCATTGCAGCGACGCGAAGAACGACTCGGCGACGGCGTTGTCCAAGGCGTCGCCGATGGTGCCCATCGAGCCGAGCAGGCCGGCGGCGCGGAGGCGTTGGCCGAACACCCAGCTGCAGTAGTTCGATCCGTGGTCCGAGTGGGCGATCGCGCCGGTGGGTGGTCGACGTCGCAGGGTGGCCATGTCGATGGCGTCGGCGACGAGCTCGGCACGCATGTGATCGGCGATCGACCAGCCGACGACGCGTCGGGACCAGGCGTCGATCACGACAGCGAGGTAGACCCAGCCCTCACCGCTGCGGTGCTGGGTGACGTCTTGCACCCACAGCCGGTCCCGACGGTCGGGGCGGAACTGGCGGTGCACGAGATCGTCCGAGCGGGGATCGGTCGCCCGACTGCGGGTGCACCCCTTGGTCCGACGGCGGCGGGTCACGCCAGTGAGGCCGCGTTCGCGGATCAGGCGTTCGACACGTTTGTGGTTCACCTGCCGGCCGAGCCCGAGTCGCAGCTCGGCAGTACCCGCCGCCAGCCGTAGGTGCCGAAGCTCTGATCATGGATCTTGACGACCAGGTCGCCGAGGTCAGCATCGGCGAGCATTCTCGGGGTCGGGTTCGCTTGGGCATGCCGCCAGGCGTAGAACGCCGATCTGGACACCTTCATCGTGCGCACACACTGCTCGAGAGGTAGATCGGCGCACCGCTCGACGATGAAGGCGTAGATCATTTTGGGAGGACGTTCTCCTTGGCGAAGTAGGCGGCGGCCCGCTTCAGGATCTCCACCTCCAGCTCGAGCACCCGGTTCTTGCGGCGCAACGCAACCAGTTCCGCCTTCTCATCCGTCGTCAGGCCGGGCCGACGGCCGTCATCGACGTCGGCGACATCCATCCAGCGGCGCAGACACGACTCCGAGATCCCCAGATCGACAGCGATCTGCGCGACCGGCTTCTCCCGCAAACGGGCCAGCTCCACAGCCCGCTGACGGAACTCCGGCGGATGCGGTCGAGGCATCAGAACTCCCTCCGAGACAGCTCCTCGCCGCCTCACGGTACGTGTCCGTCAACCAGGGGTCACTCCAGTACCTCACAGAGCATCGCCTCGTTCCGGGACCAATGGCCGTAGTGAGCGGTGCCTGGCGGTCCATACCGTTGGCCGCAGCTTGAGCTTGGAGCGCAAACCGATCGCGTCGGCGTAGCGCATGAGCGCTACTTGCGCTCGGAGAGGTGAGGGTGAAGGTCAACCGGCACGACGCCGATCACGTTCCTGGCGAGGGCGGCAAGCTCCGACGAGAGCTGGGCCTGACGCAGGTCACTGCCAGCGGGGTTGGGATCATCATTGGTGCCGGGATCTACGTGCTGCTGAGCTCGGCGACGGCACAGGCCGGTCCTTCGGTGTGGCTGGCCTTCGTGATGGCCGGCGGCTTGAGCGCACTGACGGCGTTGTCCTACGCCGAGCTGGCGGCCATGTTTCCGGCCGCTGGCGCCGAGTACGAGTACACGCGTCGGGTCGGCGTGCCATGGCTGGCGTTTCTGGTCGGTTGGGTGATGGTGGCGGGACTCGTGGTTGCCGGCGCCGCCGTGGCGTTGGGGTTTGGTAGTTATCTGCGTCACTTCGTCAACATGCCGGTCCGCCTCGGTGCGCTCGCCTTGTTGGCAGTCGTGTGCGCCATTGCGCTGCGCGGAATTCGTCAGTCGGCCGCCGTCACGATGGCGTTCTCGCTGGTGCAGGTCGGTGGGTTGGTGTTCGTGGCGGCCATTGGGATGACGCACGTCGGGGAGCACAGCCTGGTGGCCGGGATCTCGGTCAACGGCGTCGTCGGCGCCGCCGCCCTCGTCTTCTTCGCCTTCATCGGGTTTGACGAGGTGATCACGTTGTCGGAAGAGACCCGAGATCCGGTGCGCACCGTGCCTCGTGGCCTCCTTCTCGCCCTCGGGATGTCCACGTTGCTGTACGTGCTCGTCGCAGTGTCGGCGGTCAGCGTTCTCGGCGCTGACGCGCTGTCGCGGGCCGATCAACCGCTGGCGGCGGTGATGGAGACGGCGGTCGGCGGCGCCAGCACCGATCTTGTGGCGGTGATAGCGATGATCGCGACCACCAACACGACCCTGCTCGTCATCACCGCGGCCTCACGCCTGCAATACGGGATGGCCGAGCGAGACGCGTTGCCACCCCTCTTCAAGAAGGTGACGGCCCGTGGTGTGCCGTGGGTAGGCGTGGCGGCCGCGGTGGCCGGCGGGTTGCTGGGAGTCGCCATCGGGGACCTCACGCTCGTGGCCAGCGTCACCGACTTCGCCGTCTACCTGGTGTTCGTCGCCGTCAACCTGACGGTCATCGTCCTACGGTTCCGCCAGCCGCACCGTCGTCGTCCGTTCCGCGTTCCCCTGAGCATCGGCTGGGTTCCGCTCCCAACGGTGGCCGCGTTGATCGCCGTGGCGATCATGGTTCCCGGTCTGCAACCGTCCGCTCTGGTCTTGGGGGTGATCCTGGTGGTTGCCGGTCTCGCCGTCCACGTTGGCCTCGTCCGCTGGGGGCCGGCCGGCCCGTCGGTCGACTCCGACGTCGGCCGCGTGGGCGATGATGGCACCGTGCGCCGCCGGGACGTGACCGAGGCTGAGGCTGCCGCCGTGCTGTTGGCCTTGCACATCGACGTGGCAACCGTCGAATGGGACCTTGCTCAGTTCCTGCAAGGGATGCGATCCGAACTCGGTCACGGGCGGGTCGACCCGGACACGAACGTCACCGACGACGACCTCATCCTGACGGCCAAGATCGCGCTTGCCCACCTCAACGAGATCCCCGACTACTACACGCGCCTCGCTGCGATGGAGTCCGCAGCCTTCGAGCAGCAACAACGCTCGGTGCAGTAGGGCCTTCACTACGAGCGGCGCCGGAGACGTCCAGCACGCCCTCGCTCGGCTCGGTCTGCCCTGCCGTCCGTTGATCGGCGGATGCTGACGTTGATGTCGTCATGCCTCGACATGGTCGAGCGCCGGCCCGCGCTGACCGGCCAGCAGTCGCGACCGGCGGATCACGGCGCAGTAGAAG
Organism: uncultured Acidimicrobiia bacterium; assembly: GCA_963844915.1. Taxonomy (GTDB): domain Bacteria; phylum Actinomycetota; class Acidimicrobiia; order Acidimicrobiales; family Ilumatobacteraceae; genus JALZMG01. The sequence continues at coordinate 3,303 of CAWJQF010000004.1, forward strand.
GGACCCTCTGGCAGTCGTCGCCGTCCCAGTCCCATCCGGCGATCAGCTCCCGAGCGACAGTCATTCCGGCGACGTCGTGCTCGCCGTGGAAGCAGACACCGAAGCTGCGCTGGCGGGACGGCGACCGGTCCGGCGAGCCCCAGCGCAGCATGGACGCGACAATGGGGCGCCCGTCATCGTCGAAGCTCAGGGTCACATCGTGATCGTTGCCGTCGATGGTGACGCTGGCGGTCGCCCGCTGGTCGTCGACCTCGTGCCAGCAGACCCACGGCGCGAGCGCGCACGACGGCAGGAGCAGCGCCTCACCGGCGAGCCGCTGCAATCGGTGTCCGCCCCGAAGCCCGCATCACGGTGGCCGTACCCCGGCCAGTTTCCAGCACATCTCGCCGGTCCCTCCCGTGTATCGATCGAACCCGGCAACCGGGACCGGACCGACACGGGTTCGAGCCAGGAACAGCAGGCCCGACGGTGGCACGAGCAGTTGGTGGCCGGTGAAGGAATGCCGGCGAGGCGCCCAGGCGGATTTCGCCGGCGAGATCGAGTTCGACTCCACAGTGCGGCGCGACGTCGCGGCGACACAGTGCTGCAGCCATCGACGTACGGGGACCGGCACGATCGTCGGTGACTTTGTGCCAATGGAAGGCAATGACGCCTCCGTCGTCTGGAGCTCGTTCCGGATTCGCCGGATTCGTGCCGGCGGGTTCGGGCGGCGCACAGGCGGTTTGGAGCTCTGATCGGTCAGACAGCAACGTCGTGGTGCAGAACTTGGAGCCGTGCCGCGAGGTCGTGGCCCCATGTCCGGGCTCGCTCGAGTTCGCCGTCGACGATCGGACCTGGGGTCGAGGTCACGTAGAACGATGCGGGTCTGGCGATGGCCTTGGCGCCGAGGCGGCGTAGTCGACGTCGGGTCGCACGTGCCGCAGATCCGGGCATCGGCGGGCGGTCGATCTTGGTGTCGAAGGTGGCGACGGGCAGACCGTCGCGCAGGGTCGGCATCGCCGCCAGCCACTCGCGCAGGCCGACTCCGGCCGCGGCCTTCATTCGGCCGCCGTCGTCTCGAGCCGTCTGGCGGGTCTTCGGCCGGCTCAACCCGAAGGCGTGTGTCGGTCCGCCGACCACGAGCAGTTCGAGCGTGTCGGGCACGTTGGGGACCCGAGTGACATCGACCACTCGGGTGGTGACGTGGTCGGCCAACCCAGCGGCGATGGCCCGGGCGATCGCTTCGGTGTTGCCGAACATCGATTCGAAGACGACCAGTACCGTTGCGTCGAGTGCGGTGTGGCCGTCGGGGGTGTCGTGGGCATCCACGTGTCGCTCCCTCTCTACGTTCCATCGTCTCGCCCGGGTGGTATCGTGGGCCAGGGCCGAAGGTCCTCTGTGGCGCGCCCACCGCTCGGCCGGAGACCCCGCCAGCTCGCTTGTGCTGGACACCCGTCGTGGAGCGGGCTCACGCCAACACGGATGGCTCAGGGCCTACCGGCAGATGCTGCGCACCTGACCGCCACTCGGCGGGGTTGCCGGAGGGGTCGATGTGGGTGGGGGCCACCAAGACGGGGTGCTGCGAACGATGCCCGAGCTGACGGGTCACGCTGTGCCAGTGCCAACGCCCGTCGGTCCACCGCGTGCTGGCGGCGACGAAGACCGGGTGTTGCACCCCGCGAGCGAACGCTTCGAGCGGGCGCACTGGATGGCGGCCGTGAAGGACCTCCCAGGCCGCGGAGACTCCAGCTCCGGTCAGGTCGTGGGGCCACTCGATGCACGTGGGCCGATTCGACCACCCCGACGATGGAACCGTCGTCGGTACGAGGCAGGACGTCGACGATCTTCGGCTCACCGCTGGCGAACGACTGCTTCCAGCTGGTCACCGTCGAGACCACGGCGGAGGGATCGTCCTTCGGGTCGACGCAGGCGATCAGCGTCGGGCGGGTGAGCGAGACCGTCGGCGGGACGTGTGGCCCGATGAGCAAGACGGGTTGATCGACGAGATGCAGCACTCGCTCGGTCACGCTTCCGAGGAGGTGGCCGACGGCTGGCCGCCTGGCGGTCGTGGCCATGACCAGGAGGACGTCCGATCGTCCGCGCACGTGATCGACGATGGATCCAGCTGGGTCGTCGCTCCGCAGCACCGAGTAGGAGTGAGCCGGCCAGCCGTTGGCCGTGGCTCGCCGACTGAGTTCGAAGGCATCGACCTCGAGCTCCTCCCGTCGTGGGGTGACCGACAGCAACTCGATCGAGACATCAGCGAGTTCGGACAGCGCTCGGACGACCGGGAGTGCCCGGTCGCCATCGGGCTCGAGGTCAAGGGCGACGACGAGGGTGCTGTACATGGAGGTGGCTGCTCTCTGTTCTGCGAGCGGTCGGGCGCGCCCGCTGTGGTGGTCGTTCGCCGCGATGAGCGCAGCTCGTCCATCGAGGGCGTGCGGACGCCGGATGAGACGCGCCGAGCCGGGTCCTCGTTCAGACGTGGGGCAGCTCGTGGATCTCGGCCGTCACGGCGACGTTCGGGTGGTCCGGGTGGTCGTGCAGGATGTGGTCCTTGATCTCGTTGTGGTACTCGAACCGGAGCTCGCAGTACGGGCACTGGTGTGGTCCTTTGGTCATGGCTCGATGGTGCGCTCGGCGTGACCTGACCTCCAGGGACCTCCGTCCCTCGTATCCGTCCAGAGGTCCGCGAGCGCGGCCCGTACCTGGTCGAAGTAAAGGTCATTGCACGACGCCGGCCCGACCGGCGGGCGGTGCAACGGGTTGGAGGAGACGCGAGCTCATTCGGGGACGCGTCGACTCCGTCCGGCATCGGCACCGTCCGAGCATCGGTACGAATGCAGTGGTGCGATAGGGCCGAAGGGCCCTAGCAGTAGTCGGGACGCCGCCGGCACAGTGCAGTCATGTTCGACGGATCAGGGCTACGGGTCCTGACACCCCAAGAGTGCTTCGACCGGCTGGCGACGGTGCACGTTGGACGACTGGCGCTGTCGTTCCGCGCCCTCCCGCTGATCCTCCCCGTGCACTTCGACGTCGACGCTGATCGCATCGTGATCCACACGACCAGCGGCACCACGCTGCACCAGACGACCGACGGAACCGTCGTCGCCTTCGAGGCCGAGGGTCCCTCCGGTGCGGCCGAGCCGACGTGGAGCGTGGGCCTGCACGGACTCGCTGTGCAGGCACCTGCGGTCGACGAGTTCGACCCGGTGAGGATCGACGTCAACACCGATCGGATCACCGGTCGCGAGCTGGTCTTGGGCGTGCGTCCGTGGGACCGGCACTCCGTGCGGCGAGCAGCGATCAGCCGAGACGGAGACCCGGCCGACGTGGCCGTCGCAGCCCGTGCCGGAGGGGCCGAATGGTGATGGTGCACAACGAGAAGTCGGGGAGCCCGATACGCAGTCGGATGGAGGAGGGCCCGCCGTGCGATCCGAGATGGTGAGCCAGCCTGAGGACCCTCGGGCGCCGACAGTGTCGGGCTCGTGGCAGGGCAGTGGACCGCGAGGCGGCGGCCTCGAGCCGCTCGATCCGGCAGTGCTGCGAGACCGGTTGCGACGGGCCCGTGTCGCCCGGGTCGGGTACCTCGAGGGTGATGAGCCCGTGATCGTGCCGGTGAACGTCGCCGCCGATGACGAGGCCAACGTCGTCTTCCGCACCGCCGATGCCGGCGCCCTGGCCGGCCTCCACGGCCGCAAGGTCGCTGTCGAGGTCGACGGGTACGACGCCCAGCGACGGACCGGTTGGTCGATCCTCGTTCGCGGCGTGGGGCGTGACATCACGTCGGCCTCCGACGCGCTCGCCACCAGGCTGCGGGCGATGCCACTCGACTGCTGGGCACCGGGCGACCGCGATCGGATCGTCGCAGTGCTGCCGGTCTCGATCACCAGCCGGGTGATCTCGCTCGGCGCCGACGGTGACTGGTTCATGGGCGTGCCGTCGTCATGATTCAGCCGTCGGTGCGGGACCGGCCGGAGCGACAGGCCGAGGAAAGTCATCGGGGCCGCATCGTCGTGGGCGTTGACGGCTCCGCGCCGGCGGCGAACGCGCTGGCGTGGGCGATCGAGGAGGCTCGCCGACGAGACGCCCGCCTCGAGGTCGTGCACGCCTGGCAGCCGGACGCGGTCGGCGCGCCGGTCATCTCGGCGACCGATCAGCGCACCGGCGAACGGCGCGCCGCCGAGGTGCTGAGCCGCTCGCTCGCCGGGATCCAGCAGGCTTGGCGGCGGCAACCCATCATCAGCTGGAGCGTCTGTGGTCGGCCCGGTCAAGCGCTCGTCGACGTCGCAGCCGGGGCCGATCTCGTGGTCGTCGGCTCGCATCGACGGGGCCGGATCCGTGCCGCTCTGCTCGGGTCGGTCAGCCGGCACGTCGTGGATCACGCTCCGTGCCCGGTCGTCGTCGTCCCGCCGCGATAAGGGGCAGCCGGTCGGGACCTTGGTCCTGACGACCTGGCCCCTTCGGGCCGGGCGCGGCCGGCCGACGACGCTCACGATGAAGGAATGGAAACCATCGTCGTCGGTGTCGACGACTCGGCCGGCGCAGCGGCCGCGTTGCGCTGGGCCGTCGAGGAAGCAGCCGTGCGGTCTTCAGCCGTGCGCGCCGTCGTGTGCTGGGCCGACGTCGGCGCGCGCCCCGCGACGGCCGACGCGGCGCTCGCCGCGATCGTGCACGACGCCATCGGTGAGATCGATCTCCCGATCGAACGGTGCGTCACGTTCGGTTCGGCCGCTGGGCAGTTGATCGAAGCGGCGGCCGACGCCGACCTGCTGGTCGTCGGTGCTCGGGGCGTCGGAGGCCTCGGCGCGCTGCTGTTGGGCTCGGTGAGCGATCAGGTCCTGCGCCATTCGACCGTCCCCGTCGCGGTGGTCCGGCCCGCGCCCAGCCCCCGTGCCGATCAATGGGCCCGCATCGTGGTGGGCGTTGATGGATCTGAGCACTCCCAGCGGGCGCTGAGCTGGGCGATCGACGAGGCGCGCGCCCGCCGCGTCTCGCTACAACTCGTCCACGGCTGGTCGTTGCCGGCGATGGAGGTGCCGTACGTCGCCAACCTGTCGATCGTCGAGAGCTCGGAGGGCGCACTCCTCGAACATGCGCTCGCGGCGATTGACGATCAGGAACGCAGCGATGTGCAGATCACCTCGCGCCTCGTGCACGGTGACGCAGGCAACGTCCTGTTGAGCGCAGCTGAGGATGCCGCACTCCTCGTCGTCGGATCACGCGGCCTGGGCGGGTTCAAGGAGCTCCTGCTTGGTTCGGTCAGCCACCGTGTCGCGCTCCACGCACCATGCCCGGTCGTGGTCGTCCCGGGCCGCGACGATCACGGACGGGGAGCCACATGAACCGGCGAACGAGCAGCCCAGCGTCAGACGTCGTGTGGATCAACGAACTGCCCTCGACACGTGCTGGAGCTACCTCGAGGCCGAGCCGATGGGTCGGGTCGCCTTTGATCTTGACGGTCGCCCGACGATCCTGCCGGTCAACCACGTCGTCCATGGGCGTTCGGTCGTGATCCGCACCGAGCCGAGCTCGCCGTTGGGCCAGCTCGCCGCCCGCCAACCGGTGGCGTTCGAGGTCGATGCGGTTGCCGCCGACCGTCAGACAGGGTGGAGCGTGCTGATCAGCGGTGAGATCGAACGGTTGGATGCACGTGCGGCGGCTCGGGTGGCACCGGCCAAGCCAGCACCCTGGGCGCCCGGTGAGCGAGATCTCTGGTTGCGCATCGTCCCGTCGTCGATGACCGGTCGGGCGATCGGCCGTCACCAGCGCTGCGTTGACGGCACCTTCCGCCCCTACATGTCGGCTGATTGAGCCTGGGTCGCTTCGCCATGCGGTTCTGCTGCCTCATCGCCGTGACGGACCTCGGCCAGGACGCCGACCGGGTGCTCCCGATCGTCGCCTCGCTCGCTCAGGCCGGGGGACTCCCGGTCGAGCTGTGGACCGTGATGGCGCCGGACGACGATGACGTAGAAGCCCGTCACCAGCTGCAGCGCCGCGCGACCGCCCACCATCTCGAACGGGCGGCGATCTACGTGCTCCACGACGACTTCCCCGGGCGTGCGATCGCCAGCCAGGTCGCCCATCGCGACGGGGCGCTGCTTGTCCTTGCAACGACGGCGAGAGGTGGTCCGTTGGAGGCCAGGCTGGGCACGGTGACCGAGGAGATCGTCCGAGACGCCCGTCAGCCGGTGCTGGTCGTCGGCCCGGCCGTCGCCGGCACGAGAGCGTCCGCGCGTTCGGACCGTCGTCACCGTCGACGAGACCGGTATGGCCGATGTCGCCCTCCCCGTCCTCGAGGCGTGGACGCGAGCCTTCGGCGGCAACGTGGCTGAGGTTGTGGAGGTGGTTCCCCCCGACGGATGGCCATCCTGGGACGCCGTGTCGCCAGGGCACCACGACGGCTACATCGCACAACTCGGCCAGCGAGGGATCGACGCACGCAGCGTGGTGCTGCGGGCCCAGGACCCGGCGCGAGCGATCGTCGACGACTGCGAGACCACTCGCGCTGATTCGCTGGTCATGACGTGCCCACGGTGGGAGGGTGATCTGTCGCACTGGTTCGTGACGGTCCGGCGGGTCATCCGCATGGCCCCGGTCCCGGTCCTTGTCGTGCCGGCTGACCTCTTCGTTCCCTCGTCGAGGCCGTGAGGTCGGCGGCGCTCGCCAGACTGTCAACCGTGACCGTTCCCCTTCGGCGCATCATCGTCGGCGTCGACGCGTCCGCCGAGTCACAGGCCGCGCTGCGATGGGCGATCCACCTCGCCGTCGCGCTCCAGGCGGGTCTCACGGTCGTGCACGGGGTGGGACTCCTCGAAGAAGGCGGCTACCGCCCACACGTCGACGTCGAGACGATGCTCGCTGACACCGAGCCGCGCCCCAGACCGCCGGCTGTCGACGTCGACGTCGTCACGGAGGACGGGCCGGCGGCCGATGTCATCGTGCGCATCGCCGACCGGCAGCACGCCGACCTGATCGTGGTCGGGAGTCGTGGACTCGGGGCGTCGCCTCGCCTCCTCGGGTCGGTCAGCGAGGCTGTACTGAGCCGCGCGCGGATCCCGGTGCTGATCGTGCCGGCGCCGTGAGGGCCTGGGTCGTGCGTCGGCCCGGACCGATCGACGGACGCCCCCTCGAGTTCGTGGAGCGGGCCGTGCCCGAGCCGGCTGCCGGCGAGGTGCGGGTGCGCGTGCGCACCTGTGGCGTCTGTCGCACCGACCTTCACCTCGCCGAGGGCGATCTCCCGCCCCACCGTCGCGCTGTCGTCCCCGGTCACGAGATCGTCGGTACCGTCGATGCCTGCGGTCCGAGCACCTCGCGGTTCGTGCTCGGCGAGCGCATCGGTGTGGCCTGGCTGCGCAAGACGTGCGGGGCGTGCCGGTTCTGCCGGCGCGACCAGGAGAACCTGTGCATGCGGCCGCAGTTCACCGGATGGGATGCCGACGGCGGATACGCCGAGTACGCCGTCGTCGACGAACAGTTCGCCTACCGACTCCCGGCGAGACTCACGGATGCGGAGGCGGCCCCGCTCCTCTGCGCCGGCATCATCGGCTTCCGGGCCCTCCGCCGCGCCGCGCTCCCCCCGGCGGACGACTTGGCATCTACGGGTTCGGGGCCTCGGCCCATCTCGCCACCCAGGTGGCGCTGGCCGACGGTGCCTCGGTCCACGTGATGACACGCTCGGCGGCGGCGCGCCGTTTGGCCGTCCGGCTCGGGGCGGCGTCAGCGGGCGACACGTTCGACGCTCCGCCGGAACTGCTCGACGCGGCGATCATCTTCGCCCCGGCTGGAGAGATCGTGCCCGTCGCGCTCGCTGCGCTGGACCGCGGCGGCACGTTGGCCATCGCCGGGATCCACCTCACCGACATCCCCAGCCTGCGATACGGCGACCATCTGTTCCAGGAGCGCCAGCTGCGTAGCGTGACGGCCAACACCCGTCAGGACGGCGACGAGTTCCTGGCTCGAGCGGCTGCCATTGGGCTTCAGGTCACCACGGTGTCGTATGGCATCGATGACGCCGACGTGGCGTTGCGGGACCTCGCCCATGACCGCTTCACCGGCGCCGCCGTGCTCGAGGTGCTGAACTAGTCCGACGGTGCCCGGCTGTCGTCACAGATACCCTGGACGGTCCTCGTCCGGCGCCGTGCGCCCCCGCAGCAAGCGGCCGGTGACGGTCTCGATGGCGATCTCCAGCCAATGCTCCTTCGAGCCGGGCGCCCAGGGTTCCGGACCAGCGCCATCACCACTTGCCGGGTCGACCTCGACGGCGGTCCCTCGTGCGATCACGCTCCACGCCGAGTGGGTGCGCTCGTCCACGCTGTCGACCTCGAAGACGACCGTCTGACCGAGCGGCAGGGGACGTCCGCCACCGTCGGTTCGAAGAACGATCACCTCGCCCCTCAGCACGTAGTTCACAGGCACGATCTGCGGGGTTCCGCCGTCGGCGACGACCAGCCGCCCAACGTCCTGCGTGGCGAGCAGGCCGATGCACGCGGCATGGTCGAGCTGGAAGCCCTCCGAGGCGGTCGAACGCTCGGCCATCGAGATCACTCCACGGCGGCGCGCGTGTCGGAGCGCCGCCCGCCCCATGCCTCGTCGCCGACCACGTGGAACCGGCGACCGGAGATCTCCACGGGTTCGATCCGCACGAACCGGTGCTTCGGCGCGGCGTGCCAAGGGAACAGCGGCAGGTCGAGGGCATCGAAGAGCTCGTGGATCCGTTCGATCTCGGCGGCGTGTCCCTTGATCACCACGCTCCACGCCTCGCCGGCGTCGGCGTCGAAGCCGTCGACCTCGAAGGCGACACCCCGTCCCAACACGGCGGCGGCCAGCTTGGTGCCCTCGGCCGTGCGGAAGACGACAGTGCCGTGGTCCACCAGGTAGTTGACGGGGAAGATGTCAGGACGGTTGGCGATGGAGACGGCCAGACGCCCGACCTCCGCCGTGCGCAGCAGCGCAAGGCAGTCGTGCGTCGACAGCACTGTGGTCCCAAGACGATCGGTGGTCATGCGCCCATCGTTCACCCACGTCGAGGTGGACCGCCAGAGGCGAACGTCCCGGCATGCGACAGGTCACGTCGCGACACCAGCGCCAGCAGGACGGGACGTTCGGCCCTTGGGCGTCGATGACCGTCGATGCATCGTGGACCCAGAGCTGAGAGGAGTCCCCGATGTTCACCACCCTCGCTGTTGCGTTGGACCTGGAGGCCGACGGCGACCGAGCCTTGCCGGTCGTGCGTGCGCTGGCCGCCATCGGTGACGTGGACGTCGAGCTGCTGACCGTCGACTCACCGCACGTACCGGAGGAGGTCGACGCCTTCGAACTGAGTCGCCGCGCCACCGCCAACGGGTGGCCCGCCCACTCCTACACCGTGCTGCGCAGCGACGACGTCGCGACGGCCATCGTCGACCACCTCGACGGCCGCAACGGCGTGCTGCTGGTGATGTCGACGACGGCCAAGCGACCCGCGGTCGGACACGTGCTCGGCAGCGTGACCGAGAAGGTCCTGCGGACCATCGACCAGCCCGTCCTACTCGTCGGCCCGAACGCAGCCGCCCCCGGCGAATGGGAGCAGGTCACGCCGATCATCTGCATCGACCCGACGGACACCGCGCTCGACGCCGTCCCGTCGCTTCGGTCATGGACCCAGACCTTCCGCAGTTCACCACCGTGGGTCGTCGAGGTCATCCCTACCGTGACGGATTGGGATCCGGCCGCCGACGCCTTTGCGACATCGCACGTGCACTCGTTCACGCAGACGCTCGCCGAGCACGGGATCGCGGCCAACTCGGAGGTGCTCCACGGCGGAGCGCCAGAGGTGTGGCTAGACGACTTCGCCGATCACACTAGCAACCCGTTCTTCGTGACGACCAGCACCCGGTGGGCCGACGGGCGACCCCACTGGCACAGCGCCACCCGTCAACTCGTTCAGCGCTCCACACGCCCCGTGTTGGTGGTTCCCGCCCACCCAATGCAGGCGCGGACCGGCGCGGGTGCGGAGACGGCCTCGGAGGTGTGACGTGACGAAGGTGGCGAGCTGATGTTCAAGGACCGCGTCGAAGCCGGGCAACGCTTGGCTCAACGGCTCGAGCACCTGCGCGACGAGCAGCCGGTGATCGTCGGGCTACCCCGTGGGGGCGTGCCCGTCGCCGCTGCCGTCGCCCGGGCGATCAACGCTCCGCTCGATGTCGTACTGGTACGCAAACTGGGCCTCCCGTGGCACTCGGAGCTGGCGATGGGGGCGATCGGTGAAGGCGCCGTGCGAGTGATCGATCCGGCCGTCGTACGGCTCGCCGGACTGTCGGACGGCGACATCGCCGGGGTTGAGGATCACGAGCGCCGCGAGCTGACGCGGCGGGCGGCGTTGTTCCGCCACCGTCACCACAGCATTGCCTTTACCGGCCGCACGGTGGTAGTTGTCGATGACGGTCTCGCCACGGGATCCACTGCTCTTGCGGCGTGCCGGGTCGTGCGGGCGCAGGGCGCACGACGAGTCGTGCTCGCCGTGCCCGTGGCCCCGAACGATGTCGTCGAGCGCCTGAGGGCTGTCGCCGACGAGGTCGTCTGCCTGGTGACGCCGGACCGCTTCGGCGCCGTCGGTCAGTACTACGTGGACTTCACGCCGACGACCGACGCAGAGGTGATCGAGCTGCTCCGCCAGTTCGACCAGGAACCGTGCAGCAGCGTGGTGCCGGTGACCGATCGTGACGTCCAGGTGCCCGCCGGGTCGGTCACCCTCCGCGGCCACCTCACGGTGCCCCCGCAGGCGCGTGGCGTGGTGATCTTCGTGCACGGCAGCGGCAGCAGCCACCTCAGCCCGCGCAACCGCCACGTCGCTCGTGTCCTGAACGGCGCCGGGCTCGGCACGCTGCTCTTCGACCTGCTCACCCCGCGCGAGGAGCTCGACCGGCAGAACGTGTTCGACATCGACCTGCTGGCTCGCCGGCTGGCCACCGTCACTCGGTGGGTACGGACGCAGGACGCGACGGCCGGACTGCCGATCGAGTTCTTCGGTGCGAGCACCGGCGGCGGCGCAGCACTGGCCGCAGCTGCGTCCGATCCGGACATCGCCGCCATCGTCGTGCGCGGCGGCCGCCCCGATCTCGCCGGCGCAGCGCTGTCGACCGTCACTGCCCCGACGTTGCTCGTCGTCGGGGGATCTGATCCGGTTGTGCTGCGGCTCAACCAAGCGGCGCAGACGAGGCTGGCTGGAGCTGAGCTCGCCGTCGTGCCGGGGGCCACCCACCTCTTTGACGAGCCCGGCGCGCTGGACGCCGTCGCTGAACGGGCCGCCGGGTGGTTCCTGGCCCACCTGCAGGTGGCTGACCGAGCCGCCAGGGGATCGACTCCTGTACCTCGGGCCAGTTGATCGTGCCGTTGGTCCCTGTCCACCGTCGTCGAGCGTGGCGCACGCTTGCGCCATGAGCGCATCGGAACAGTCCCCACCGCTGCTGAGGCCGGATCGATATCTCCAACGCCGGCTTCCCGACGAGGACGTGCGTGGACGCATCTCGGCGACTCGCGCCGAGCTCCAGGTCCAGTGGTCGCGAGCGCTCGCACGCCGTGACGCCGCCGAGGTCGCTCGTCTCGTGGCGGCGAGTCGCCGCTTGCGAACGGACGTCGCAGCGCTCACTGCCGAACGCGTCATCGGGTCGTGAGGAACAGGGCGCAGGATGGATCCGCCAATGGCGACCGAGCGTCCGGTGACGCTCTCGCTGCGGCTGCCCGAGACCTACGGCGCCCGCCGGGTCAGCGTATGCGGCGACTTCACGGCGTGGGTGCCGGTCGACGTCCCGTTCGACGGACACGACACCTTCGCCATCCAGCTCGTCGTTCCGCAGGGGCAGCGATGGCACTACCGATTCTGCCTCGACGACCGCACCTGGATCAACGATCCCGCGGCCGATGACTACGACCTGGAACGCGACGGCAGCGGGATCTCCGTCCGCTCCTCGTGAGCTCTGTGTGGAAACGATCGTCCACTCCTGCGCCCCGACGCTCAGGCGCATCGAGCGACCGACGACGCGCCCCGACGCCGCGAGGGAGAACGTCAGCGAAATGGAGTCGTCGGCGATCGTGCCGCCGCAGTGGTGACGGTCACACCGCCGAGCAGGCGTTCGACATCGGCGCGTCGACACAGGCCGGTGCCCGGCGACAGCGTCGCCGCCGTCCCCGCAGCGACGCCCCAGCGGGTCGCGTCGACGATGTCGCTGCCGCGCTCGAGGGCGACGGCGATCGCCGCCACCATGCTGTCACCTGCACCCACCGTGCTGAGCGCGTGCACGCTCGGTGCGTGGACGCGCGACACCCGTCCCCCGACCCCGACCAGCAGCGCTCCGGCGGCGCCCAACGACACGATGAGATCATGGTTCGGGCCTCGGTCGAGCAGCTGGCGGCCCGCTCGGACGATGGCTCGCTCGTCGTCCAGGTCGAAGCCAGCGATCGCCGCCAACTCCCGCCGGCTCGGTTTCATGACCGTCGTGCCCACGGAGGCGGCGGCGATGAGCGCCGGTCCGCTCGTGTCGACAATCAACCGTCCGCCGGACCGCCCGACAACTCTCAGCAGCACAGCGAGATCATCCGGCGTCACGCCACCCGGCAGTGAACCGCTGACGATGACCATCGCCTCCGACTCGGCGGCCGTGCCAACGCGATCGCCGACGACGGCGAGCTCGCTCCGATCGATGATCGGGCCCGGGAGCACGAACCGGTACTCGCGCCCGGTCGCAGCCTCCCGTACCGCCAGGCACTCACGCGTCAAGCCGGCGATGGCCACCGGGTCGGCGCCGACGCCCTCCGCCTCCAGCAGCGTGACGAGCCGGTCGCCGGAGCCGCCCCCGACGACGACGAGCGCACTGACCGCTGCCCCGAGGGCGTGCGCCGCCCGCGCCACGTTGACGCCTCCTCCCCCGGCTTCGAACCCCACCTCGGTGCAGTGCAGCTTCCGATCCGGTTCGATCACCCCGACCTGCGCCGAGATGTCGACGGCCGGGTTCAGCGTGACGGTGAGCACTGCTCAGCCCGAACCGGTGCCGACGGCGCGGTCGAGGAACGACGTGACCCGGCGCTCCCACCGGACCGGGTCCGCATCGAGGCCGCCGGTGTGCTCGGCTCCGACAACCGTCCACACCTCCACCCGCTCGGGCGCGACGGCCTGCAAGCGGCGAGCGGCGTCCGCCTCATCGGCGACCTGACCGCCGACGATCAGCAGGATGGGGCGCTCCGAAGTGGCGATGACATCGCCCAGCGGTGACGGCTTTTCCGCGTCGGTGAGCATGGCGGCGACCGCATCACGGCCGCCATCGATCACCTCCTGGACCCAGCCCCGCCACCCGTGCTCGTTGGACAACCAGTCGCGGTCGGCAGCGACGCGCCCCGTCGCCCCTTCCGCCACGACCGCCACCAGCCCGTCAACCGCTCCGAGGGCGCCGATCGCCTGCTCGCCCCCCATCGACAGTCCGACCGCCGCGATCCGCCCCACGTCCACGTCCGATCGGGTCCGGAGGAACGCCACGCCGGCGGCGACGTCCTCGTCGCCGTACCAACCGAGGTCCATCGCCCGCCCCCCACTCTCCCCGTGCCCACGGGCGTCGGTCATCAACACCCCGTACCCGCGACCGGCGAGCACCGCGGCATGATCGAGCACCGCGGTGCGCGTGGAGCCGGCGCCATGCAGCAACACGATTGCGGCCCCGTTCGTCGACGGCACATACCAGCCCGCCAAGACCACCCCATCGGTGGTCGGCACATCGACGTCGAGGTACGGCAATCCCATGGTGGCAGGCGTCGCCGGGCCGAGCGCGTCGTGCGGGACGTTCGTCGCCGCGATCGCCGGGCCAAGCGTCGCCAACACCACGTACGTGACGACGAGCACGGTGAGCCCCAGCGGCGGCCGCCACCACCACCGCACCCTTCGGGTGACGGCGACGGCCGTGTTCGCAAGCAGCAAGACGCCCGCGATCAGACTGACCACGCCGGCAACGACGACCGGCCGCTCGCCGTGCTTGACCAGGTGCGGGAGGCCCACGCCGAGGCCGACCGAGGTCCCGGCGAATCCCGCCGCCGTTGCGATCACCATGCACAGCCAGCGGCGTCCTGAGCCCAGAACAGCGAGACCCACCAGGGTCATCCCGAGAATGACGGCGGGCCGGAGGAACCTGCCGAGCGTCGAACCGCCGTCGGCCGTGATCACGGCGAGACCAACCCCGACAGCGGTCAGGCACGACCGGCACAGCCGTCGGCCGACGCACGAGGGCGGCCGGGCACCGACGTCCGCCGGTCGTACCGGCGACGGGTGGTCCGGCGCCCTGGCGGTGACCGTCGCGCCCACGTCAGCCATCGTGGGCCGCCGTTGCGTCCGACGCAGGAGCCAGGGGTCGACCAACGTCAGGACCTTCGGCCCTCCTCGTCACCGATGTCCCCTGGTTGCGTACTGCGATGGGTACCGAGGACTCCGTCACCGACGGCCCTGTCGCTCCGCGCTGCGCTGATGGGTGCGGGGATGGCCGCGTCGACCGTCCTGATCGCCGGCCGATCCGTGGATGAGCCGTGACCGACAATGGTGTTCGCGCCAAGTCCGGCGTCGCCGGGCCCGGCGCCGCAGACCTCGCGTCGATGGATGCTGTGGGCCGTGGCTGTTGGCGTGGCGGCGCAGCTGCTCGTCATCAACCGCTGCCGGCGGGACTGCACACCGAGGCACTGTCGGGCCGTGCAACTGATCACCCACGCACATCGTCACCGCTCTCACCGGCGCGGCGAGATTGTGCACGCCTGCCCTCGACGGTACGGGCATCGGACACTCGGAGCCCCGCGCGACGTGACCTTCGGCCCTGGTGGGTGGACTCCGGTGAACGGACGATGAGCCGGACATCGAGGAGAGGAGCACCGACATGCACGCCAGCGTCGGAGACAGAATGTTGATCACCGCCCATCACATGGGCGAAGCCGAACGAGATGGCGAGATCCTCTCGGTCGGACCCGGCGGCCAGCCGCCGTACCGGGTGCGCTGGGAAGACGACGGCCACGAAGGCCTGTTCTTCCCGGGTTCGGACGCCAGGGTGCAGCACCTCGGCCCCGACCCGGCCAGCCTCTCCGCCGCCGACGGAGCGTGAGCGAACACACCCACGCAGCCGACGATCATGCCCAACCACTCGGCTGAGCTGGCCGAACTTCGGTTCGAGCCGCTGCCAACTTGCGGCAGGGTGCCATCGGCCCATCCGAACTCGACGGCAGGCGACGTACGCCAACAGATGGTCGGTCGGCGCTACGACTCGGTGGCCCACGTCGCAGTGCTCGACGACCACGGCCGTCTCACCGGCGTCGCCCGCTGGAGGAGGTGATGGCGGCCGATCCCGGCACACCCATGGCGGACCTCATGGACGCTGACCCACCTTTCGTCCGGGGCGGAGACGACGACGAGCAGGCCGCCTGAAGGCCGTGCGCCACGGCGAGAGCGCCCTGTCGGTCGTCGACGACGACGGGCGGTTCGTCGAGCTCATCCCGCCCCCGCCGGATGGTCGAGGTGCTGCTGGCCGAGCACGACGAGGATCTCGCCCGCCTCGGCGGCTACCTCGGCAGCACCACGACGGCTCGTCACGCCACCGAGGAGTCCGTCGTCGTCCGGCTCGGTCATCGTCTGCCGTGGCTGATCCTTGGCCTTGCCGGGGCCATCGCCGCGGCGGGGCTCGTCGGAGCGTTCGAGGCGCGCCTCCAACGCGACGTGCTGATCGCCCTCTTTGTCCCCGGCGTCGTGTACATGGCCGACGCCGTCGGCACACAAACGGAGGCCATCGTGATACGCGGTCTGTCGGTCGGCGTACCCATCGGCCGGGTCGTGCGTCGGGAGGCGATCACCGGTCTGATGATCGGGATCGTGCTGGCGAGCCTGCTCCTCCCCTTCGGCGTGCTGCTGTGGGGACGTACCGACGTGGCGGTCGCCGTCGGGATCTCCCTCCTGGCGGCGTGCGCGACCGCCACGCTCGTGGCGATGGCGCTGCCATGGTCGCTGGACCGCCTCGGCCGCGATCCCGCGTTCGGGTCGGGGCCGCTGGCCACCGTCGTCCAGGATCTGCTCTCGCTGCTGATCTACTTGCTGGTGGCGTCGTGGATCGTCGCCTGATCTCTGCCGCAAGCGAGGAAGTCGGGACCAAGGTCTCTGGTGATGCCGAGCCGGCTGTCGGACGATGGCGTCATGCACCACCACCTCATCGTCGGCGACGACGGCAGTCGCGTTGCAGCGGCTGCGGTCGACTGGGCGGCGGACGAAGCCGTACGCCGTGACGCCGGATTGACCATCGTCGGCTGCTTCACGCTCCCGCTCTTCACCGATTACGGGTTGGCACCTCCGCCCTCCGCCGCAGAGGTGGACAGTGTCCGAGCCGAGACTCAGCAGCGCCTCGACGACGCCGCTCGTCGAGTCGCCGCGACGCGGCCCGGGCTGGCAGCGAACGCCTGCGCCGTTGGCGGGCGAGCCCGCCGGGAGCTCGTCGAACAGGCGGAACAGGCCGACCTGCTCGTGGTCGGCTCCAGCGGCACCGGCGACTCACCCACCTACCTGATCGGGTCCGTGGCCCACACGCTGATGCGCAACAGCCCGTGCCCGGTCGTGCTGGTGCCCGGAGTTCGTCCACTCCCCGAGCGCCCCCGCCTCACGGTCGCGGTCGACGGCACCAGCCGGTGTGATGCGGCGCTCGATTGGGCTGCCGACGAAGCTGATCTCCTCCAGGGCCGCCTCACCGTCGTCCACGTCTGGGCGTACCCGTACGCCGCCTCGGTCGAGCCCAGCGAGGCGCGTGACCTCACCCGGGTCGACGCGGCGCTGCACCTCGAGCAGGCGGTCGCCAAGGTTCGAGCACGCACCGGCGCCGATGTCGAGGGCATCCTGGTCGAAGGCGATGGCCCGGCCGAGGTCGCTGCCAGCGCCTTCAGCGCCGACCTCGTCGTGCTCGGCACCCATCGCCGACGCACGTTCGGACTCGTCCCGATCGGATCGGTCGCTGACGGCGTGATCGCCCGGGCCACCTGCCCGGTCGTCACGGTCAGCCAACCGGCGACCGACTGACCAACGCCACCCACCACCGTTCATCAAGGTGCTCGAGGACACCGACGCCATCGTCCGAGTCGACGCGGCGACGATCTGCGGGACCGACCTGCACATCTTGAAGGGCGACGTCCCGGCCGTTACGCCCGGTCGTGTGCTCGGACACGAGGCGGTCGGCACCATCCAGGCGGTCGGCCCGGGTGTCAAGACACGCGTCGTCGGCGACCGCGTCCTCATCTCCTGCATCACGGCCTGTGGCACGTGCCGCTTCTGCCGGGACGCGACCTACGGCCAGTGCACTGGCGGCGGCGGCTGGATTCTGGGTCACCGCATCGATGGCGTGCAGGCCGAACAGGTGCGGGTGCCGTTCGCCGACACGTCGACCCACTTGGCCCCGGCAGGTGTCGACGACGAGCAACTGCTGATGCTTGCCGACATCATGCCGACCGGGTACGAGGTCGGCGTCCTCAACGGGCGCGTCCGTCCGGGAGATGTCGTCGCCATCGTCGGAGCAGGACCGATCGGCCTCGCGGCGATGCTGACCGC
The DNA here is from genome assembly GCA_963844915.1 of uncultured Acidimicrobiia bacterium. Lineage (GTDB taxonomy): Bacteria > Actinomycetota > Acidimicrobiia > Acidimicrobiales > Ilumatobacteraceae > JALZMG01. Next base: position 20,863 of record CAWJQF010000004.1, read on the forward strand.
GCGCCTCTTCAGCCCGAGCCACATCGTCGCCATCGACGTCGCCGACAGCCGGCTGGAGGCGGCCAAGCAGTTCGGCGCCGACGTGACGGTGAACAACTCCCGGGAAGACGCGTCAGCCGTCGTCCGTGAGCTGACCGGTGGGCTGGGTGCAGATGTCTCCATGGAAGCCGTCGGAATCCCGGCGACCTTTGAGCTGGCAGCAGCACTCGTGCGACCAGGTGGGCACGTCGCCAACATCGGCGTGCACGGAGCGCCCGTGCAGCTCCACCTCGAGGAGCTCTGGATCCGCAATGTCACGATCACGACGGGCCTCGTCGACACGTACTCGACGCCGACGCTCCTGCGCCTCGCCCAGGGCCACCAGCTGGAGATCGGCCGGTTCATCACCCACCACTTCCACCTCGATGAGATCGAGCGGGCCTACGACGTCTTCGCCGACCCGTCTGCGAGCGGGGCGTTGAAGGTGGTCCTGACTCGCCGCCCATGACGTCCGTCGTCGCCAAGACCGAGCCAAGGTCGGACACCACATCGCTGGATGCGTTCCATCGCGACGTCGTGCTGCGCAGCGGCCGGGTCGCTGAATCCGTCCCCTCGAGGCGCCCGACATCGATCGCCTGCGAGCGTTCTACGCCGATCTGAGTCCGAGCAGCCGGTCAGCCCGCTTCTTCGGACGGCGACCCGAGATCGCGCAGGCCGAGCTGGCAGCGGCGACCCAGCAAGATCCCTCCGGCCATGTCGCGCTGGTCGCCACGAGTGAGCAGCAGTTCCTCGGCGTGGCCGAGTACTACGCCGCCGACCGCGTCGAAGCGGACGCCGCCCTCGTCGTCGACGACGACAACCAGCACGCCGGCATCGGGACGGTTCTCCTGGAGGACCTGGCGGTGATCGCGCGGGGCGCAGGGTTCCGGCGCCTCCACGCCGCAACCTTGCCGACCCACGTGACGATGCGTCAGGTCCTCCGTGCGGTCGGACTGCAGTATCGGGAGTGGTTCGAGGACGGGCTGGTCCACTCCGTGGTCGACCTGACGACCGAGCACCTGATGCGCGACCAGGCCGAGCGCCGGGACTGGCAGGCGGCGGTCGCCTCACTACGTCCCATCGTCGACCCTCGCCACGTCGTGGTCGTCGGCGCCGGACCCCGTCCCCATTCGCCGGGTCGCCGGATTCTGGCTCGGCTCGAGGAGTCCTTCGAAGGTCGAGTCAGCGTGGTCCACCCGGAGCTGCCGCAGGCCGACGGGGTGCCGGCCGTCCGCCACGTCGGCGAGCTCGACACCGTCCCCGACCTCGCCATCGTGGCCGTCCGGGCAGCAGCCGTGTGCTCGGTGATCGAGGAATGCGGCCGGGCGGGCGTCGCCGCGGCGATCATCATTTCCTCCGGCTTCGCCGAGGTGGGCCAGCGTGGAGTGCAGCTCCAGCACCAGGCCCTGGCCATGGCGCGCGCGCACGGCATGCGCCTGCTCGGACCCAACTGCCTCGGAGTGGTCTCCACGGGCTGCGGATTGAACGCCACGTTCACTGACCAGCCGTTCCGGATGGGGCGGCTGGCGATCGCTGCCCAGTCGGGCGGCGTCGGCATCGCCGTGGGCGCCGAAGCGGCGCGACGCGGCGCTGGCGTGTCGTCGTTCGTGTCGTTGGGCAACCGGGCCGATGTCGGCGTCAGCGACCTGCTGCGGCTGTGGGCCGACGATGAGGCGACCGGGGCCGTGCTGCTGTACCTGGAGTCCGTGGGCGACCCGACCCACTTCGCCCGAGTCGCACGAGCCGTCAGTCGACGCAAGCCCATCGTGGCCCTGAAAGGCGGACGCTCTCCAGCAGGGCGACGAGCGGCTGGGTCCCAAACCGCCGCGGTTGCGTCGGACCAGCTGGGCGTCGATGCGCTCCTCGAGGGCGCCGGTGTGATCCGCGCGCGCAACCTCGAAGAGCTCGTCGACATCGGCCTGTTGCTGATCGTCGGCACCGGCGGCTGCGTGGCGGTCGACGTCCGAATCGCCGTTGATCGCACTGCACCGCTGCTGCGGCCGGCTCGCGGACTGCCGAGTCACACTGCTCCATGACGGACCGGGACGCCGGAGGCTCGGGGTCGTTGTCACCGCTTCGGGACGCGCCACTCCAGCACGGTTCCGCCCTTGTCGCCCAGATGCAGAATCAGCTTGCCGCCGAGGTGGGCCGCCCGGGCCGCCATGTTGTCGAGCCCCTTCCCACGGCGAGCGCCCGGACCTGGAGGGCCGATCCCGTCGTCGCATACCCGCAGCACGACGTCGGCACCCACCTCGATCTCCACTTCGACGTGATTCGCGTGTGCGTGTCGAGCGATGTTGCTCAGGCTCTCGCGCAGCGACGCGAGCAGGTCGGTGCCCATCTCGGCGTCGACTGCCGTGTCGATCGGCCCGTCGAACGTGACGCGTGGTTCCATCCCCAGCAATCCGGCCGAATCACGCACCAGCGCCAGGATCTGCCAGCGCAGGCTGTCTGCACCAGGTTGAGCGCGCTCCAGCCCGAAGATCGCCGTCCGGATCTCCTTGATCGTCAGGTCGAGGTCCTCGACGGCGAGGCCGATGCGGTCGGCAGCCGCCCCAGCATCGGAGTGCACGAGGCGGACGGTGCTCTGCAACGACATCCCGGTGGCGAACAGCCGCTGGATCACCGTGTCATGGAGGTCGCGGGCGATCCGCTCGCGATCCTCCACGAGCACCAGCTCTTGCACCCGCTTCATCAGCCGGGCGTTCTCGATCGCCACGCCGGCCGCTGCCGCGAGGCCCACAACCAGCTCCTGGTCGACGTCGGTGAAGACCTCGGCGCTCGTCTTGTCGGTCAGGTAGAGGTTTCCGAACACCTCGTCGCGCACTCGGATCGGGACGCCGAGGAAGGAGCTCATCGGGGGGTGGTTCGGGGGGAACCCGTAGCTCTCCGGGTGCTCGTTGAGGTCGGGCAGGCGCAGCGGCTTGGCATCCTGGATCAGCAGGCCGAGGATGCCGTGGCCCTCGGGCAGGTTGCCGATCCTCTCCCGGCCCGCTTCGTCGATCCCCACGGTGATGAAGTCGCTGAGCCGTGTGCGCGTCTCGTCGAGCACGCCGAGGGCGCCGTATCGAGCGTCGACCAGCGACACCGCAGTGCGGATGATCCGGTCCAGGATGCCTTCGACATCGAGGTCCGAGCTGATGATCTGAACGGCGTCGAGCAGCTGACGGAGGCTGCGCGGGCCAGCGAACGCGGCCACGGGCAACGAGCGTACGCTCCGCGCCCCCGGACCGGGGTACCCCGCATCGGCGTCGGGGCACATCGAGCGTGCGTCCAGGCTGAGAGACTGCACCCCGTGGCTGATCAGATCACCGTCTTCTTGCTGGACGATCACGAGATCGTCCGGCGCGGCGTCCGCGACCTGCTGGAGGCCGAGGACGACATCAGGGTCGTCGGCGAGGCCGCCACCCAGTCCGAGGCGGTCGGGCGGGTCCACGCCCTCGACCCGGACGTGGCCGTGCTCGACGTGCGCCTCGGAGACGGCAACGGCATCGAGGCATGCCGAGAGATCCGGTCGCTGCACCCGCGCACGGCATGCCTGATGCTGACGTCGTTTGCCGACGACGAGGCGCTGTTCCAGACGATCATGGCCGGCGCCAGCGGATACGTGCTCAAGCAGATCCGCTCGACCGAGCTGGTCGACGCCGTCCGCCGCGTCGCCGGCGGGCAGAGCCTGCTCGATCCGGCCATCACAGCTCGAGTGCTCGAGCGGCTGCGTCGCGGCCCCGACGAGGACGAGCGGATCGCCCGCCTGAGCGCCCAGGAGCGCGAGGTGCTGACGTTGCTGGCCGAAGGGCTCACGAACCGTCAGATCGCCGGCCGACTCTTCCTCGCCGAGAAGACGATCAAGAACTACGTGACGTCGGTGCTGTCGAAGATGGGGATGGCGCGGCGAACGGAAGCGGCGGTCTACGCGGCCCGCCACCTCAATCCGCCTTCATCGGCCTGACCAAGTTGCGGCGCGGCGCCCGGACCACAGGCTCGGTCAGAACACCCGGGACGTACGTCCCTGGCGCCGGGCCCCGGCGGCTGCGCTGAATGGTGGCGTGATCGGATCCGGCGGAGCGTGCCGTGCCGGGTGAGGCGTACCTCGCCGTCGCCGAGACGCACACCGGGGCGGTGGTGTTCAAGGGCGAGCGGGCCTACAAGTTCAAGAAGCCCGTGCGGTTCGCGTTCGAGGATCTCTCGACGGTGCGCGCCCGGCGGAGGGCGTGCGAGGAGGAGGTGTCGCTCAACCGCCGGTTGGCACCCGACGTGTACCTCGGCGTCGGCGAGCTGACCGAGCCAGACGGCTCGCCTCCAGAACCCGTGGTGATCATGCGACGCTTGCCGGCAGACCGTCGACTGTCGACGCTCGTCACGCGCGGTGACGCCGCCACCGCCGACGAGCTCGAACGGATCGCCGCACTCCTCGCCGATTTCCACGCCGCCGCTCCCCGGACGGCAGCCGCAGCTGATGCCGCAGGTCCCACCGCCACGTTGGCTCGCTGGGAGGCCAACGCGACGGAGTTGGCGGCCGCCGCGCCCGCCGAGGGTGCACGAGCGGCAAGCGATGCCGTCGTCGCCGCCGCACGCGAGTACCTAGCCGGTCGCGCCGCACTGTTGCGCCACCGGGTCTCCGCAGGCTGGGCGTGCGATGGGCATGGCGACCTACTCGCCGACGACATCTTCTGCCTCCCCGACGCACCGCGTGTGCTCGACTGCCTCGAGTTCGACGAGCACCTGCGCGCCGGTGACGTCCTCGCCGACGTGGCGTTCCTGGCCATGGACCTCGAGCGGCTCGGGGAACCAGATCTGGGCTGGTCGTTCCTGCTCACCCACCGCCGTCTGCTCGGCGACGACTGGCCAACGTCGCTGGCCCACCACCAGATCGCCTACCGCGCCCAGGTGCGAGCCAAGGTGGCCGCCCTACGTGCCCAGCAAGCCTCGTCGGAGGACCGCCAGGTCACCGAGCTGCTCGCGTTGGCTGCCCGCCACCTCGAGGCCGGGCGCGTCCACCTCGTCGTCATCGGCGGTCCACCGGGGACCGGCAAGTCGACGCTGGCCCAGACAGTTGGCACGCTCCTCGAGGCGAAGGTCATCCGCTCGGATGAGGTCCGCAAGGAGCTCGCCGGTCTCCCGACCGGCACACATGCCACCACGCAGGTCGATCGAGGCATCTACTCCGACGACTGGACTGCGGCCACCTACGCGACGCTGCTGGAGCGGGCCCGGGACCAGTTGTCGTGCGGCTCGTCGGTGGTCCTCGACGCGTCGTGGTCCGATCCGAACTGGCGCGAGTACGCCCGCCGTGTCGCCTCGACGACCACTGCTGCGCTCAGCGAGCTGCGCTGCTGCGCGCCGCCCGCCGTCGTTGCAGAGCGCGTGGCTCGCCGAGTTGCCGCCGGCGACGATCTGTCGGACGCCGACGAAGCGCTCAGCGCGCAGCTCGCCGCTCGATTCCCGTCGTGGCCAGAGGCCATCGACATCGAGACGTCCGGGGAGCCGCACGAAACCGCAGCGTCGGCGGGTGCGGTCATCCGCCGGCCGCTCGCTGCGTTCTGACCGCCGGCTCGACCGGCTGCACGCCGGTCAAGGGCTACTGGTAGCGCAGCGCCTCGGCCGGGTACAGCCGGGTGGCGCGGTGGGTGGCGGCGAGGGTCGTCAGGATCGCCGCCACCACCACGGCGGCGAAGATGACGACGAGGTGCAGCCATGGCACCGTGAATCGGAGATCGGCATATCCGGGCTGGTCACGGGTGTCGGCGATGACGTTGTACGACACCAGCAAGGCGAGCCCCGTGCCGACGACGATGGCCGTGACCGTGATGATCGAGGTCTCGGCGAGCAAGGTGCGCCGGATCATTTCCGGTTGGAACCCGATCGCTCGCAGCATCCCGATCTGCTGGCGCCGCTCGACGGCGGCGCGCGCGCTGATGACGCCGAGCGCGGCGACACCGACCACGAGACCGAGGGCCATGAAGCCTTGGATCAGCCGGATGAACAGGTTGCTCGCGCCGACGGCGTCGTCGAGCATCTCCCGATACGTCTGGGCCTCGACACCGCGAGCGAGCAACGACGCCTCGACGCGATCTGCGACCACCTCCGGATCGGCGCCCTCGCGCACGGCCAGGTGGTGCACGGTGGGCAGCGCACGATCTCCAAGGGGCGCCAACGTGTCCTGGGAGACGGTGATGCCGGACATGCCGAACGGAGCGTTGTCGGAGAGCACACCGATGACGTTGACCCGGATGTCCATCCCCGTCAACGGGTCGCGGGCGACGATGGGAACGGGCTCGAACGAGCCGTCTTCGACGAAGAACCCGCTCAGCTGGAACTCCGGCAGCACACCGAACCCCCACTTGTTCCGGCGCGGAGCGACGAAGGCGTCCACGACGGCCAGGTTCGGTTCCGTGGCCAGGGCGTCCCACACCTCTCGCGCCGTGTCGTACCCACGGGCCGTCGCGACCATCTCGTAGGTGGTGTGCTCGGTGAACTCGTCGTCGACGCCGCGCAGCGGATAGCGCTCGAAGCCGGCGGTACTGACGTCCTGGCGAGCCTCGACGGGAACGAACGACTGGCCCCCGGCGGCGACAATGTCCGCGGCGACGTCAGCGGGGAGTTCGGCACGAAGGTCGGCGACGGCGGCGACCGGCGCAGTCGAGGCCTCGACGTCGAACCCACCGCCGAACGCCTGCACGTCATCGAACGAGTCCGTGAACGCCGCCGGGATCGTCGAACCGGTGACCAACGTGAACACGACGAGCATGAACATCGACATCGTCACCCCGGTGCGGAACCGGCTCTTCAACGGATAGGCCACCGCCATGCGCGAGATCGGGCGCAGCGACGGCGAACGGGGAGGCAAGCCGCGACGCCGCACCGAGCAGCAGATCGGCGTTGTACGTGACCAGCCACGTCGCCGCAACGACAATGACGAGCCCACCGACCACCCACACGGAGAAGTCCATCGACATCTCACCGAAGATGGCATTGATGACGCCGTACGGGACGAGCCACAGAATCACCAGAGCACCGCCGGCGAGCGTGTAGGCGAGCCGCTCGTGTCGGCCGACGAGCTTGGAGATCGGCACGAGGGACACGATGGCGATCGACACGCCGAGCATCAGCGGGAGGTACCGATGGCTGGCTGCGCCGCTGACGGCCATCGAGGTGCCGAGCACGAGCCCGGAGGCGATGAGGACCCATCGGATGGCCCGACCGCCCTGCTGCTCCGGCTCGGGGAGATCGCGTATTGCGCTGACGATGTTGAGGCGGCTCACCCGCCACGCCGACATGGCCACGACGACGAGCGTGAGCAACACTCCCAGGCAGTAGGCGATGACGAGGCTCTGCCCGGACAGCGAATAGCTCAGGTCGAGCCCCTCGGTGGTGAAGGCACCGGCGACGGCGCGGACCATCACGAACGAGATCCCGATGCCCAACAGGGCGCCGACGGCGGCGGCGACCAGGTCATAGACCGCTCCCTCGTAGACGAACGTCTGCACGAGGTGGCCACGCTGTGTCCCAACAGCCCGAGCCATGCCCATCTCCGGACGCCGCTCGGCCGACAGCATCACGAAGATCAGGAAGATCAGCAGGATGCCGGCGGCGATGGAGAAGCTGCCGAACGTCGTGAACAGCTGGACGAACGAGTCACCTGCGGCGTCGGCGGCTTCGAGACCGTCCTGCTTGGCCGGCTGGGCGTCGAGGCCGAGGGGGGCGACTGCGTCGTCGAGCGCCGCCTCGACGACGTCCGTGGCTGCTGCGCCGGACACCGCGTCACCGGTGTTCGAGACCAAGATGTGGTTGACCTCACCGGGGTGGTCGAGCAGCTCCTGCGCCGACTCGAGTGCCATCACGGCAGCGGGGCCGTCGGTGCTCGTCCCCGGGTAGTCACCGGTCCCGGCGACCCGCACGTCGACGAGCTGGGTGCCGACCAAGAGCTGGATGACGCTCCCCGCCTCGGCACGCAGCTCACTCGCCGCATCGTCGTTCAGCAGGACCTCGCCGGCGTCAAGCTCGGCCACGGCGCCGAAGCCGAACTGGCCGGCGCGTGTCGCGTCCGGTGCGAACAGCATCACCCTCGGTTCCGTCTTGCCGCCCGCGGCGTGCTGGGCGGCGACCGGCTCGATGATCGCAGCCATCACCCCGTCGACCGGCAGGTCCGCCGTCGACGCGTCGACGGTGGAGGTCGCCGGCTCGATCGGGAAGTACGGGCGGGTGGCCAGCAGGCCGACGTCCACCGCCGTCTCGGCGTCGGTTCCGGCGGTCACCGTCTCGTCCGTGACGCCCAGCGACTGCACCACGGCGCCACGGACCGACGACGCCATGGTGTTCCCCGTGAGCAGGGCGGACGCGATGATGGTCGTGCCGAGCATCAGCCCGAGCACGATCAAGACGCTGCGACTGCGGCGGCGGGGCACGTTGCGCAACCCCATCTTGAGGAACACGACGTTGCGCAGGGCGAGCACGCTCAGCGCGCCTACCGCCACGACGAGCACGACGGCCAACCACCACGAGAGCGGTCCCGCCGGAAGACCGAAGACCCGATCCACGGCAGCTACCGCCCGGTCGTGGCGGTCATGACGGGTGGCACTGCGAGGCGGACCTCGTAGCGCTCTCGCCCGGGCGGGGCCCGGAACAGCGTCGTGTACTCGGCCAGCACGTCTGGGTACCACCCCGAGGTCCCGGCGGCATCAGCCGCATCGGCGGAGTCCCAGAAGGTGAGTAGGAGCGCCCGCCCATCGGGGGTGGAGAGGACGTAGACCCCACAGAAGCCCGGTTGCTGGCGCAGGCGGGGCATCACCTCGTCCTCGAACCTCGCCAGTGCGACCGCCAGCGGCACCCGCACCGTGTCGATCTCAAGCTGCGTGGTCCGCGCGAACACGGCGTCCCTCCAAGAGTTCCTCGTCGACGATCGCGCCATCGAGCATGCGGACGATTCGATCCGTCGCCCGGCCCACGGCGATGTCGTGGGTCACGATCACGAACGTCAGACCTCGCTCGACGTTGAGCGACCGCATCAGCTCGACGACCTCACCGGCCTTCTCGCTGTCGAGATCGCCGGTGGGCTCGTCGGCCCAGACCAACGCCGGCTCGTTGACCAGCGAGCGGGCGATCGTCACGCGCTGGCGCTCCCCGCCGGACAATTCCTCTGGAGCGTGGTTCGCCCGTTGGTCCAGCCCGACCATCTCCAGTGCGGCGTGCGCCCGCTGTCGTGCCGCCTTGGAGGACACGCCGGCGACCAGCAACGGCAGTTCGACGTTCTCCGCCGCCGTCAACACCGGGATGAGGTTGTAGAACTGGAAGACGAACCCCATGCGCCGGGCGCGGTGGTCGGTGCGCGCCCGATCGGACATGGCGGCCAGCGAGACGCCTTCGATGATGACGTCGCCGGCGTCGAACCGGTCGAGGCCCGACAAGCAGTTGAGCAGCGTCGTCTTACCGCATCCGGACGGGCCCATGATGGCGACCATCTCGCCCGCTGGCACGACGAGGTCGACGCCGTTCAACGCAGGGACGGAGACCTTCCCCCGGTACGTCTTGACGACGCCGCGCGCCTCCACGATCGGTGAGCTCATGACCCTCCTCAGGCAACAGTTGGTCTCTCGATCGTGCTGCCAGCCCGGGCGGCTGGCCTAGGGTCATTGGTCCCATTGCTCGGACCTGCCGGGCACCGTGGCCAGAGCGCAACGGAGGGGCCGCCCAATTCGTGACCTTCGGCCCTCGTCTGGCCCACGACGCTCACGGATGCTGACGGGATGCTCGTGTTCGGTGCCGACGATGGTTGAGACGATCATCGACCGGGTCGACCTGCAAGCGGCCGGCGCACGCCCCGTGGTCGGCGCCGACGGCGACTACGACCAACTGCTGGACATCGTCGGCGATCGCCGCTTCGTGCTGCTGGGCGAAGCGACCCACGGCACGCACGAGTTCTACCGGGAACGAGCGCAATCACGAAGCGGCTGATCGAGGAGAAGGGCTTCACCGCCGTCGCCGTGGAGGCCGACTGGCCCGACGCCTACCGCGTCAACCGATACGTCATGGGCCAGTCGGCGGACGCGGACGCTGCGGCTGCGTTGGCCGACTTCGAGCGGTTCCCGGCGTGGATGTGGCGGAACCGTGACGTCGTAGCTAAGGCCGAAGAACCCGACGCCGATCCCGACGGCGATCGCCGCGATCACCCGGACCAGACGGTCGAGCTCCATGGCCAGCGGGGTGCGGCGACGCCTGCCGCGTTGCGTCTGCCGGGCCAGCGACGCCAACACCGTTCGCCCACCGGTGGCCGTTACGTGCGCTTCGCCTTCGCCTTCCACCACGAACGTGCCAGCCAAGACCGGCTGTCCCGGGCCGGGTGGTCCGGGACGCTCTCGCCGGTCATTGTCGACGTGTCGACGGCGAGGCCGGTTGCGCTGAGCACCTCAAGGTCGGCGCTCACGCGGTCCCCAGCGCCGAGCAGCACCAAGTCGCCGGTCACGAGGTCGGAGGCGTCGATGATCGCCATCCGCCCGTCGCGCACGACGGTCACCTGCGTCGGCAGCAGATCGTGGAGTCGTTCGGCGGCGTGCTCGGCGCGATGCTCCTGGAGAAAGGCGAAGACCCCATTGACCAGGACGACGATCACGATCGCTACGGCCAGCTGCGGCAGGCCGGCGAGCAACGCCAGCGCGGCAGCCACCCAGAGCAACCCGGCGAAGAAGTGGGTCCACTGGGCGAGCAGCTGGCGCAGGGCCGACCGGCGCCGCGGCCGGGGCAGGACGTTCGGGCCGTCCTGTGCGCGCCGCGCTGCGGCCGCCGAGCTCGACAGACCGGCATGGGTCGAGCCGGTCCACGACGACGACTCCACGTGGTCGGCGAGGGTCAGCGGCACGGGTCGATCCATCGACGGGCCGGTCTGCGTCACCTGTGTCAGGGCACGACGACCACGGGGCAGGTGGCGTGGTGGCTGACCTGGTCACTGACCGAACCAAGGATCGCACCCGCCAGCTGACTGCGGCCCCGCGACCCAACCACGATCATCGACGCCAGGCTGCCCGCCTCCAAGAGCGCCGCTGCCGGCTGAGCACATACCGCCCGTCGTTCGATCGGCGCGAGCAACCCGGCGGTGTCGATCCGTTCGAGCTGCTGCCGCAAGAAGCGATCCGCGCGCTGCTTGCGCTCGCCGTGGTCATCGGGTGGTGCCACGTACTCCGTTGACGAGTGCACCGATTCCCAAGCGTGCACGGCGATCAAGCGCCGTTGCCGGACCCGGGCCCGCTCGACGGCCCACTCCAGGGCTCGTTGCGACGGACCGGAGCCATCGATGCCGACGATCATCGGCTCACCGGATCGAATGGCGTCGTCGCGGATGATGGCGACCGGGCACGTCGCGCCGTGCAGGACCTTGCGGCTGACGGAGCCGACCATGAGTCCTCGAAAGCCACCGAGGCCTCGTGCGCCGACCACGAGCAGCGCAGCGCCTTCCGCCGCCTCGAGCAGCGCCCGTGCGGGGAGATCGCAGACCGGGAGGGCTGAGACGTGGTGCTCATTGCCGACCGCTCGGTCGACCAGCTCGTCCAGGACCTTCGCCGCCTTCTCGGCGCTGTACTGGGCGTCGAACGGTTCGTCGCGATCGAGGCGGTGCTGGTCGAGAAATCCCCACGCCATGACCGCAGTCACCTGCTGGCCGGGAGCGGCCTGGTCCACGGCCCACCGCAGCGCAGCTTGGGCGTAGGCGGACTCGTCGACGCCGACGATGATGTCCTTCATGCCTCGAGCATCGAGCACGGTGTCTCGCACGAGTAGGGCCGAAGGACCCGACTCGCGCAATCAGCGGTGCGGACGCCGCTCGACGCCGACCACTACCGGGCACGCCGCCTGGCCGATCACGCTGTTCACGAAGTGGGACGTGGCCGGGACGCCGTCGCTGCTGCCGACGATGACAAGGTCGGCGTCGCGCACAACGTCGGCCACCGCTGACGACGCCAGGTCGGCAAGGATCCGCAGGTCTCCGCGGACGAGCTCCGTCTCGAAGGTCGCCGCTTCGATGCTCGCCGCCGACACGTCGCCTTCACCGACGAGTACGACCTGCGGGTGCGCACTGAACGTCCGACTGGTGGAAACGAACGCGACGGGGCAACGGCCGGTGCGGATCGCCATCTCGGCGATCGTCCCCAGCCGATAGCCCGGAGGCCCACTCGTCCCGCTCGAACCGATCACGAGCAGTTCGGCATCTTCCGCCTCGGCGACGAGCGCACCAGCCGCCCGGCCGAGGATGACAGACGTCATGACGGCCAGCTGCGGTCGACGAGCACGCACCCGGCCGGCGACCCGCTCGAGGCGATAGCGAATGTCGCGCACGGCTGACTCCGCCGCCTCGACCGTGGCCCGGTCTCCTGGCTGCGGGGACATCGACGAACAGCCAACGATGGTGAGCGCAACGCTGCGACGCGCCGCTTCGTCGGCCGCCCACATGACAGCGGCTTCGGCGACACGCGAACCATCGTCGCCGACGACGACGCGGCGTGCCACAGCGCTCACGCCTTGCCTGCCAACGCACATTGCACGCACCGATCATCATCGACGGAGCCCTCGGTCGACCAGGGACCTAGGTCATGACGTCGGGTCGCCGGCAGCATTTCGGGACCTTTGCCACTCGCCGTCCCACCTCGTGGTGTCCACGATGTGGCGAAGGCGGACCACCGCCGACCACTGGTTGATCCGCCGAAGGAGGCTGATGATGATGATCGATCGAGTCGTCGTCCCGATCACCACGACGACCGAGCGCTATCAGGCGCTACTCATCGCGCCCACGTTGGCCCGCTGGGCCGGAGCGACCGTCGAACTGTTGTCAGTCGTCCGGCCCAGCGACCGACCCGACATCGAACCGTTCGTTCGCACCACCGCCGAGCAGCTCGGACCATTGACCACCGTCAGGATCGTGGAATCGGGCGGACCGATCGGAGCGGTCCTGGTGACCGAGCTCCGGCGCAGCACGAAGGAGTTGTGGTGCGTCGGCTCTCACAGCCGTTCCGCCATCGGCGAGCTCCTCTGTGACAGCGTCAGCGAGGAGCTGGTTCGCCAGGCCCACCTCCCGGTCGTCCTCGCCGGTCCGAGCGTCGTCGACGCTCCGCTCGGTCGCGTGATGGACGTGGCGCTGGACGGCAGCACGCGCGGTGCGGCCCTCGTCGGTGCGGCGGCCGACCTCGCAGCCTGCCTCGGCATGACGCTACGTCTCCTCCAGGTGTCGACGGACGACGCCGGCGACTTCCCAGCCGAAGCATCCGAAACGAGCTTCTTGAGGCGCGTCAGCCGTCACCTGATCGGAGTCGACCCGGCGACCATCGACTTCGACGTACTGCACGGCGGCCACCCCGCTCGCCAGCTCATCGACGACGCACGGCGGCGCAGCGACGTCGGGATGGTCGCCATGGCCACTCGTGGCCTCGACGCGCCCCACCGCCTACTCGACCACAGCACGACCTTCGATGTCGCCCGCCACGCACCCGTGCCCGTGCTCGCCGTACACCACGTCGAGAGCCGGTCGGGCTGAGGGAGCCTCGGCGGGTCCCCAACCGCCGTCGTCGGTCGCTCGCAGTTGCGTCCGCCGTTCGCTCCAGATCGCCCGCGGCCCTGCGAGCTGACCCTCATCCGTTCTCCGGTGCCTCGCGGATCCAACGTGGCCAAGTATTCGCGGGTGCCGCAACGGGCTCGGGTGTCGAAGGCCAAGCGTTCGCTGACCCGCTCGGAACTCGACGACCTCCTTGGCTGCCCTTGCGAGCGATCGGCTCGGTCCGTACTTCACACTGCTCGCCGAGCACGGGCTGCGGCCGCAGAAGGCCGACGCCTTGGCGTGGGACGACGTCGACCTCGACGCCGGCGTGATCACGATCCATCGCGCGATGCAGCGCGACGAGGGCGGCGCGCCCCTCGGCATCGGACGACCCAAGACCGCCGGCTCAGCCCGCCGGCTCGGGCTCACCGAGACGGCCGCTACGGCGCTGCGCGCCCGTCGAGCGCAGCAGGCGGCCGAACGGCTCGTGGCGGGCGCCGTTTGGTCGCCGGACGAACGCTGGGCGGCCTGGCGTTCACGTCGGAGATCGGCACGCCGATGCACCCCTCGAACGTTCGCAGGTCGTTCGCTGCGGCGTGCAAGCGCGCCGGCATCACGCCCGTGTCGGTCTACGAGCGGCGACATACCGCATCGCCGACGTCGTCGACACCGCCGCCGCGGTCGCCAAGCGACGTGCCGAGGGCTCACCGTGACCCCGGTTGAGCGCGTCCGCCTCGAACTGCAAACCCGGCGCCTGAGCGTCCGCGAGGCCGGGAGGTTGGCGCTGGGCGACGACTACGTCACCAACGACACCTGGGGCCACTGGCTGCGCGAGGAAGGACCCCCCAGGGGCCGACTGACGCGGGCGATCGCCGCTGCATTCAGCTGGCCGATCAACTGGCCCGACGAGCTGCCGCCACTCGACGTGCTGCTCCCCGCCGACGACCCGGCCGTCGTCAACCTGACGGCGCTAGTCGACCGCATGGCCGTGCGCATGGACGAGATCGAGGCGCTGATGCGCCGCATCCTGGAGCGCCTCGACGCCGACGACGCCCGGTCGTAGAGGCCCGGTTAGAGGCCCGCACCACGACTATCCACGAACCCGGGGCTCAGGTGGGGCCGAAATGGCCTCTGACCTGGTGGGCGATGCGGGACTCGAACCCACGACCTCCACGGTGTGAACGTGGCGCTCTAACCAACTGAGCTAAACGCCCGGGCGCTCGAACGCTAGCAGCGCGGTTGCCCCGGCATCACCGGCCGTTGTCCGCGAATTGGTGGCCGGGCAACCATTCCGCGGACCGGGCGGGCGCCGTCCCTGCCGCCACGCCGATGCCCTGAGCATCGGGGTGGTCAGCGAAGTCGCGGTCCGGTTGCCGATGGTCCGACGCTCGGATCGCGTCACGCAGCAGCTCGAGCTGCTGTTCGATTGGCGCTCGCCGGTCCTCCGGCACGACGTCGAGCAGATCGACGAAGGCGGAGATCAACCGGCGCGCCACCTGCGGCGATCCGGCGCCGGCCAGACGGATCTCGTCGAAGGCGAGGTGCACGTAGCCGCTCCAGTCCATCGTGGGGATGGTCACACGCAGGCGCCCGGTCGTGTCGTCGAGCCGACCGTCGGGGATGACCCGACCGGAGAGTTGGCGCAAGCCGTCATGCAACCGGTCGATGCACTGCACCGCAGTGGTGGGATCGAGGAAGGGGGACTCGGACAACGACCGCTCGGCCATGTCCACGAGCAAGCGAAACCCGTAGGCCAGATCCTCATCGAGGGTCCGTTCCAGCCCTGAGTCCAGCGCCGCGGCGACGGCGTCGCGATCCAACCCCGCAGCTGCACCCTCGATCCGCACGAGCGGGGCACCGGCGGGGACGAACCCCCCGACCCCGGGCACGACGTGGAGGACACAGTCAGCGGCGGCAGCCAGGTCGACCAATCGACGGCGATCCACGGCGATCAGCACGCCGGATTCGGGTGCCACGATGACGTCCGGCGTCGGCTCGTCCGGTTCGATCCGGTCCGGGCACGTCCGGTCCAGCAGCTCACGAGTGTCGTCGCCGACCAACTCGATCAGCGCCGAGACCCGGAGCGACCGCCCGATGTGGTGCACGTAGAGCACGAGCATGGCGATGCTGCTCAGCACGAGGATGAAGGCGACGACGATCGCCAGACCCGGGACCTGTCCGTCACCCTCGAAGTGGACCTCGCGCAACGCCAGCATGGCGTGGGCGAACGTCGCCACGAACAACCCGATCGCCAGTTGGCTGGGCCGGTCCTGCAGGAACGTCTGCACGATGCGCGGCGAGAACTGGCCCATGGCCAACTGGACCACGACCATCGTGATCGTCAACACCAAGGTCGCCAACGACACCATGCTCACGGCGATCGTCTCGAGGATGGCGGTGGCCGCATCGGGGCCGCCCGTCAGCCACCTCGGCACGAGCTCGAACCCGAACAAGCTGTCGACGGCGATCGTGCCGATCGAGACGACGACGCCGGCCAGAACGCACAGGACCGGGATGAACCACAAGTTGCTCGTGACGCTCGTCGACTTGGCGCGGGCCATGGCGCAGGTTCAGCTCCTCGGGTCGAAGTGCGCGCCCCAGTCGAAGAGCCGCCGCCGTCCGCTACCCGCAACACCGGGTGTTGACACCCGGGCCGCCCGCGGCGATCGGGTCAGTCGTCCGTGATGACGCAGGCCAGCCCGCGACCCTGGCGGTCGCGGTAGCCGGCCGTACCGGTCGGACACTGCTCGTCGATCGGGATCAGCACTTGGACGACCAGCTCCACGCCGCCCGACCCGCAGTTCACCTCTCGGGCGTCACCGTTGCCCTCGATGACGACGCACGACCCCGGACCGAGCAGGTTGTCCGGCGGCGGCTCGGCAGCTGGCTTGTAGAGCGCGGCCCCGATCAGCACGACGGCCACGCCGATCAGGAACATGCCGACCACCAGCTTCCACGGATAGCGCGCCGGCGGCAGCGGCTGCGACGGCCGGCGCACCGACGGGTCGGTCGCCGGCGTCGTCGTCCACCGCGGCGCTGTCGTCCGACCGGCCGCTGACCCGGCCAATTGGCGCAGCGACTGGTCGTACACGGCACGGCGCCCGGGATCGCGCAGCACCCGGTAGGCGTCGTTCAGCGCCGCCATCGCGCTTGCATCGCGCCCGCCGCGATCGGGGTGCAGCTGGCGGGCCCGGCGGCGGTAGGCGTCGCGCACCTCGATCGCCGACGCGGTCGGCGGCAGCCCGAGCTCGTCGTAGAGCGTCACGTCACGCTGCCGCCGATGCGCCAGTACTCGCCGCTCTCGCGGGCCATCAGCTCCTCGTCGACGAGGTATCTCCGCAGCGCGGCGACGTCGTCGTGGCGCACGGCAAGGATGGCGTTGACGTGATCCTCCCGATAGCGCCGGCCGGGCTCGAAGTCCTGGGCGACCCAATCGAGGACGACCCGGCGCTTGCCGCGCGCCGACGGCATCGTGGTGATCCGGCCATCGGCGACGAAGGCGTCGAGCACCCGCCGCCGGGCCGCTGGTTGATCGGCGTGCTCCTCGTTCCGTGGTCGCGCCAGCGCCGAACGGGCCGCCCGCTGGAACGCCCCGCCGAGGATCACGAGCACACCGTCGTCGCCGTTCGCGACGAGCCCACCGTCGACCAACCGGGACAGAGCCTTCGACGCTCGATCCACCGTCAGACCCGTCGCGGCCACCACACCGTCGAGCCCATTTGCGCGGAGCGTCAGCGCGGCGGCGACGAGGCGGCGATCGTCGTCGGCCAACAGCCCGACCAGCGCGGCTGCGTCGAGTTCACCCACGGTTCCCGAGCGTTCGTTCCGCAGTGAGCCCATGATCACGGCCGGCCTTGCCCGGCCCAGCGAGCGGAGCGAGCCATCAGACTAGTAGCCGGCGTCGACGTCGACGGGGCCGAGGAGCTCCTCGCCGGCACCGAACCGCTTGACGTTGGCGCGGATCCGTTCGGCCAGCAGCGGTACTGCCATCTCGGGCGTGTTGCCGACGTGCGGCGTGACGATGCAGTTCGAGAGCGTCCACAGCGGGTGCCCGGCGGGCAGCGGCTCGGGGTCGGTGACATCGAGCCCGGCCCCGCCGATGACCCCGTTGCGCAACGCGTCGACCAGGTCGTCGGTCACCACGTGGCGTCCTCGGGCCACGTTGATCAGCCAGGCGTGATCCTCCATCAGCGCCAGTTCCTCGGCGCCGATGAGCCCCTCCGTCTCCGGCGTGAGGGCGAGCGCCAGCACGACGACGTCGGCGCCGGGGAGGGCATCCGGGTACCGATCTCCCTGGAGCACGTCGTCCACCCCGTCGAGGTAGCTGACGTTGCGTCGCACGACCGTCAGGTGGCAGTCCCACGGCGCCAACAGGCGCACGAGGGACTCCGCGATGCCGCCCCCGCCCAGGATGGTGACCCGTGCGCCGAGCAGATTGCGACCCTCGGGCAGCGACCACTCCTGCGCCCGGGCATAGGTCCCCACTCCGCGCAGCCCGGCCAGCGCAAGGCTCAGGGCCAACTCGGCGACGGGCTCGGCGTAGACGCCCTTGCCGCACGTCCACACGTGGTCGTGATCGACGAGGTGGACGAAGTTCTCGATGCCGGCGAACGGCAGCTGCACCCAGCGGGCCGCCGTCGCCCGGTCGAGGACGTGCGCCAGCGCGTCGGGGTTGCGAGGATCGGCCCAGACGATCCCCTCGGCCTCCTCCAGCCCGACGAGGTGGCCGCCGCCCTCGCTGACCGATTCGGCCACCCACTCCGGGGCCCCCTCGGGAGCGACGGCGATGCGGGGAGCCTCGGTTCTCGGCATGGTCAGCACGAGGCTAGTGCGGTCCCTCCGACCGCCGGTCGGACGCCGTGGCCGCGTCGGCACGCTGAGCCAATCGCGCTCTGGGCCGGCCGGTGCGCCGCTCAGCCCAGGGCGCGGGCTCGGCGGCGGTTGCCGAGCAACGTGCCAGCGACCAGGATCACGATCGCCACCACCATGATCAGCGTGGCGATCACGTGCACCTGCGGCGGGATCTCGACCTTCGCCGAGTCGAAGATCTCACGTGGGAACGTGGACACGCTGCCGGCGATGAACGACGTGATGATGTAGTCGTCGATCGACAGCGACAGCGACAGCAGGAACGCCGCCACGACGCCCGGCACGATGATCGGGAACGTGATCTTGACGAACGTGCGCAGCGGCGGTGAACCGAGGTCGGCGGCGGCATCCTCCAGCGACCAGTCGAGCCCGCGCAGGCGAGCCTTGACGGTCAGCGCCACGAACGACAGGCAGAACATCGTGTGGGCGATGACGATCGTCCAGAACCCGCGCCCGACACCCTGGTTGAAGAACAGCGTGAACAACGAGGCGCCGAACACGATCTCCGGTGTGGTCAGCGGCAGGACGAGCAGCAGGCTGAGCAGCGCCCCGCCGCGCATCCGGTAGCGGGCCAGTGCCAACGCGATCAGCGCACCGAGGATGGTGGCGATCGTGCAGGCCACCAACGCCACGCGCAGCGACACGATCAGCGCGTCCGTGTAGTCACTGCCCTGGAAGGCGTTGGCCCAGTTGTCGATCGTGAACCGCTGCCACCGCGTGTTGAACCGGCCCTCCGGCTCGTTGAAGCTGAACACGGCGATCGTGATCAGTGGGATGAAGAGGTAGGCGAACCCGAAGATCGTGACGATCCACAGCGCCACGGTCCCCCATCGCACGCCGCCCGGACGCTCGCTCACGCCGTTGCCGCCTGTTCGCTCGCCCACTCAGACCACACTGCGGGACTGCACCCCGGACGCTCGCTCACGCGATCTCCTCCGTGCCGAGGAACTTGGCGTACACGAGCACCAGCGCCGTGATGATCGCCATCATCACGAAGCTGATCGCCGCCGCCGTCGGGTAGTCGTTGCGTTCGAGGAACTGGGTCTGGACGACGTTGCCGATCACGCTGGTGTTCGGGTTGCCGAGCAGCTCGGCGTTGATGAAGTCGCCGGTGGCGGGGATGAACGTCAGCAGCGTGCCGGCGAAGACACCGGGCATGGACAGCGGCAGGATCACGCGCCGGAACGTGCGACCGAACGACGAGTAGAGATCCGACGCCGCATCCACCAAGCGGACGTCGATCTTCTCCAGGCTGACGTAGATGGGCAGCAGCATGAAGGGCAGGAAGTTGTAGGTCAGGCCGCCGATCACGGCGGACTGGGTGTTCAGCAACCGACCGTCGTCCAGCACGCCGATCGTCTCGAGGATCCCGTCGATGTGCAGCAGCTCGATCAAGGCGATCACCGGACCGCTGTCGTTGAGCAGCGATTGCCAAGCGATCGTCCGCAGCAGGAAGCTGGTGAAGAACGGGACCATCACCAGGCCGAGCAGAACGTTTCGATAGCGGCCGCCCTTGAAGGCGATGAAGTACGCCACGGGGTAGGCGATCAGCAGCGCCAGGACGGTGGCGATGCCGGCGTAGACGAACGCCCGCACGAGTTGACTCCCGAAGTCGGTGAAGGCGGTCGAGAAGTTCGACCACTCCCACGTCAGCTCGTAGTCGGGCAGGAGGCGGTCCGGCTTCGTGGAGAGCGAGATCTTGAGCAGCGTGATCAGCGGGATGACGAAGAACACGAACGTGAACAGCATCCCGGGCAGGACCAGCGTGTACGGGATCTTCCGCCCGGCGCGGACGTTGCGGTCGTCGGTGACGGTGTCGGCAGCCATCGAGCTCACCCGCCGGTGATCGACAGGAAGCGCTCGGTCAAGGCGGCGTCGAGCTCGGCGGGCAGGTCGGCGAAGACGCTGAGCCGAGCGGACTCCTCGTCGTCGGGGAACAGGATCGGGCTGTCGGCCAGCTCCGCGGCATCTCCCCCCATGGCGATCAGCTCGTCGCGCACGCCCTTGACCGGCGGGATGAACTGCACCCAGTAGGTCAGTTGCGCCGCCTGCACCGGGTCGTACACGAAGTTCATGAAGTCGGCGGCGGCGTAGGCGTTCGGAGCGCCCTTGGGGATGACCATCGTGTCGTACCAGCTCATCCCCCCCTCCTCGGGGATGACGAACTCGATGTCGGGCCGGTCGTACTGCAGCTGCACGATGTCGCCCGACCACGCCACGCAGGCGACGAAATCACCGCTCGCCAGGCTGCGCAGGTACTCGTTGCCCGTGAAGGCCCGGATCTGTCCGTCGGCGGTCGCCTGGGAGATGACCTCCAGCGCCTCGAAGGCGCCCTCCTCGTCGACGACCGTCGGATCGTGCCCGAGTGACAGCATCGTGAGGCCGAGGGTGTCGCGCATCTCCGAGAGCATCGCCACCCGGCCCCGGAACTCGGGGTCGAGCAGGTCGTTGATGCTGCGGATCTCGCGCCCGGTGAGCGCCGGGTCGTAGGCGATGCCGGTGATGCCGGCCTGCCACGGCAGGCTGAACGCTGCGCCGTAGTCCCAGTTCTGATTGAGGAACCGGTCCTCCAGGTTGACCCGGTTGGGGATCCGTTCGAGCGGCAGCTGCTCGATCCAACCGAGCGTCTTCAGCCGGGCGGCCATCCAGTTGGTCGGGCAGATGATGTCGTAGTCGATGACGCCGCCGGTGCCGAGGACCGGGGCGAGGAGCCGGTTGTACACCTCGTTGTTGTCGTTGAAGTCCTCGTCATACGTCACGGCGATGCCGGTGGCCTCCGTGAACCGGTCGAGCGTGCCGACGGCGCCGTCCTCCGTCGGGTCGATGTAGGCCTGCCAGTTCAGGACGCGCACGGCGCTGTCGCCGGTGCCGATCCCTCCGTCGCCGCTAGCTCCACTCTCCTCGGCCTCGCTCGAACCGCCGTCGCCGGTGAGGGCGAGCACGCCACCGACGACCACCGCCGCGCCGGCGACGGCCCCGCCGGCGATCAGGACCCGCCGACCGAAGCGGCGCTCCGGAGGTGGCAGCTCACCATCGTCGCCCTGGTGGGCCTCGCCCGGAACGACCTCGCGGCCGTCGAGCGCCGCTTGCACCTCGTCGACGTCCGTCGTCGTCGCCCCGACGACGGCCGACCGACCGCGCAACAGGTACGGGGCATCGGGCGCCCACTGCAGCGTGATCGGATCCCCTGGGCCGACGTGGGGCAGCGAGTCGTCGGCGCCGATCATCGCCACGACCTCGGCATCGTCGGGGAGGTGGACGATGAGGCGACGCTCGGACCCCTGGAAGATGACGTTCTCGATGACGCCGCCGATGCTGCGATCGCCGCCCGACGCGGCGTCGGTCGTGGCGCTCAGGCGTTCCGGCCGCAGCATGACGGTGACCGGGTCGCCGGGCCGGGCCGACGTGGGCGACATCACGACGACCTCCTGCCCGCTGTCGAGGCGAGCCACGGCGCTCCCGTCCCCGGCACCGACCAGGGTGCCCGGCAGCAGGTTCGCCGACCCGATGAATCCGGCGACGAAGATGCTCGCCGGGGCGGCATAGATCTCCTCGGGCG
>CAWJQF010000005.1:0-22856 GCA_963844915.1 uncultured Acidimicrobiia bacterium
CACGGCCTGCTCGCCCGGATCCCCCGACAGCGCCCGGCGTGAACCCCGTGCTCACCCCGGATGCCGTGCGGGCGGTGAACGGGTCTGCGCCAGATTCGAAGGGTTCGCTGCGTAGCATCGTCGGCCGTGAACGACTCGCCTCCGCCGTGTTGGCGTGGACCCCAACCTCGAGCCGGCGCCGCGCCGCTCGAGTGGACCGTCGGCGCGCCCACGTTCCAGGGTGATGTCTTCGACCGCCCCCGTCGCTCCTCGCCGTGGGCCGGTCATCGCTGGTTCGCGTACGACCTCGTGACCGCCTGGCGCCCCGCCCGCATCGTCGAGCTCGGCACCCACTATGGGTGCTCCTTCTTCGCCATGTGCCAGGCGGTGCAGGATCATGGGTTCGGCACGGAGCTCGTGGCCGTCGACACGTGGGAGGGCGATCCGCACGCCGGTTACTACGACGACGACGTCTTCGATTCGTTCGAGCGGTGGCGGTACGCCCACTACCCGACGGTGCGCACGACGGCGCTGCGCCGCACGTTCGACGAGGCGCTGTCGCAGGTCGCTGACGGCAGCGTCGACCTTCTCCACATCGACGGGTTCCACACGTACGAGGCCGTGAGCCACGACTACGCCACGTGGCAGCCGAAGCTCGCCGACCGGAGCACCGTCCTGTTCCACGACGTCGCCCACGACAGTGGCTACGAGTCGTCACGGTTCTGGGACGAGCAGTGCAGCGAGCGTGGGGGTTTCTCGTTCTTCCACAACTTCGGGCTCGGGGTGCTGACGACCGACCCGGCGCTCGGCGCGCTCCTGGCGTCACGAACGTTCGCCCAGATCGCTCGCTACTACCCTGCGCAGGCCGCAGCGGACCTCGGCGCGATGCGCACCGAGGACGACGGCCGGCTCCTGGCGGAGCGCCAGCAGTTGGTCGAACGGCAGGATCTCCTGATCGCCGATCGCGACAGGACGATCGTCGCGCAAGCCGAGCTGGTCGACGCCAAGCAGGCGCTGATCGAGCACCAGGACCTCCTGATCGCCGACCGCGACGTGGCGCTGACCGCACAAGCTCGGCGAATCGACGAGCTGCTCGCTCCACAGTGCCCGACCCGCTGATGGATGAAGCACTGCGCCGATCGAGCTGATGCGGCCACACCGAGCATCCGGTCGGCGACCGATCGAACGAGCGCGAGCACAGGCCCATCACCGGCTCACGCAGCTCCACCACGCCGTCGGCGCGCTGGTGCCACTCCTGCCGGCGCCCGTCGTCGCCGTCGTCGCCCCGCTGCGTTCGGCGATCACGCGAACCTGGGCATGGCAGTGGCTGAAGTCCGGTGACCCGCACCTGGCCCGGGCGGCAGCCGTCGTGGCGTCCGTCTTCGACCGGGAGTTCTACGTCGCCAGCTACGGCCCATCGCTGGGCGGGCGAGAGCCGGTCGTGCACTACCTCGAGAGCGGCTGGCGGCGGCGGTTCGACCCCTCCCCCATGTTCTCCACGGGCTGGTACCTCGACCACTACGTCGCCGAGGGCCATCAACCGGTCGAGCCCCTCGGGCACTACCTGACGGAGGGCTGGAAGGAGGGTCGTGATCCCTCGCCCTGGTTCTCCACGCGGTGGTACGGCGCCGTGAACCCGGACATCGGTCCCGACACCAACCCCCTCGTCCACTTCGTCGAGCACGGCCACTTCGAAGGTCGCACCGTGTCCGAGTCCCACACCACCGAGTTGGTGCGGCGAGGTCGGGAGCGCCCCGTTGCGGTTCGCCAGGTCGGCTTCGAGTCGGCTCGCCTCCTGGCCGACGGGGGTGACGAGATCGACATCTCCCTCCGGGCGGTCGCCGTGGGCAGCGCCGGGCTGGTGTCGTTCGACCTGTGGGACACCTTGGTCATGCGCGACCGCCCGGCGGATGCCGCCAAGGTGGCGACGGCACGACGGATGGCCATCGCCGGGCGAGCACCGTGGAGGACGTGGCTGCTCCACCAACGCCGCGTCGACCTCGAGGCGGTGATGGCTTCCGAGGTCGCCCACCAGGAATACGCGATCGAGGAGGTGCTCCTGCGCACCCTCCGAGAGGCGGGGGTCGAGGTCGACGATCCGGTGGCGCTGGCCCGCGAGCTGGCCGACGCCGAGTTGGAGGACGAGATCCAGGGCACCACGCCGGTCCCGGAGGCATTCGAGCTCGTCCACCGTCTCACCCACGGCGACGACGGCCCCACCGTGGTGGTGCTGTCCGACTTCTACATCGGCGCCGACGGTCTGGGCCGGCTGCTCCGCCACCACGGCATCGACACCGACCGGATAGCGGTGATCTGCTCCGTCGACGAAGGCGCGTCGAAACGCCTCGGATCGATCTACCAGTCGCTGCACGAGCGCTACGGCGTCGCGCCCGAGCACCACCTCCACATCGGGGACAACCCGCACGCTGACGGCCAGATGGCGCGCGCCGCCGGCGCCCAGGCGATCATCGTGACGCCCTGCGATCGTCACCTGCCGGGTCCTGGGCAGCTGACCCAGGACTGGTACACGCAGGCGGTGGGCGAGCTGGAGACCGAGCTGGACGAGATCGCCGCCACGATGCTGGGTCGCAGCTCGGCCAACGTCGCCCAACGCACGGCGCTGGCCGCTGGGGTGCGGTCCGCAGCGTTGGTGGTCCCGCACGTGGCCGGCGCAATCGAACGGGCGATCGAGCTCGGCGTCGACTGCGTGCACTACCTGAGTCGCGAGGGTGCCTCGTTGGCGCGCCTGCACGAACAGGTCGCCGAGGTGCTGTTCGGCAGGTGGGCGCCGCGCGCCGTGCACCTGGAGGTCAGTCGGCGATCGACGTTCGGGCCGTCCCTGCGGTCGCTCGACGACGAATCGCTGCAGCGCATGTGGAGCCAGTACGCCGACCAGTCGCCCGTCGGCCTCATCGCTTCCCTGGGGCTGGAGCCGGCGGGCTTCCGGAAGCGGCTGGCAACGGCGGGGCTCGACCCTGACACGGTGATCCCGGACATCGCCGGCGACCGGCGGATCCGCTCGTTCCTGCAGACTCCTGACGTCGCCCGGACGATGAGGTGCGCACTGGACGAGCAGCGCAGGCTTCTCGTTCGCTACTTGTCCGATCGCGGCCTCGGAGGGGAGCGGCACGTCGTGGTCGACGTGGGCTGGCGGGGGACGATCCAGGACAACCTCTGCCACCTGCTCCCGCACACCGAGCTCCACGGCGTCTACTTCGGGCTGTTCCCATACCTCAACCCACAGCCCGCCAACTCGACGAAACGAGCGGTCGTGTTCGATGGCAACCTGGGCGAGCGGTACGACATGGTCAACCCGCCGGCGGCGATCGAAGCGCCGCTCACTCCCCCGATCGCCAGCGTCGCCCGGTACGTCGACGTGGCCGGTCGCGTCCAACCGGTTGGCGAGCCCGAATACGGGCGAGCCGAGGATCTCGTGCTGGCGTTCCAAGAGGGACTCGACCTCGGCGCCTCCACGGCGGCCCGCCGCTACGGGGCGTGGGGAGCGACGACGGAGATGCTCCGGCACGGGCTCCAGGCGTCGCTCCAGCGCTACTACGAGGAGCCGGCCCCCGGAGCCGCAGACATCTGGTTCTTCTCGTCCCACGACGACACGTTCGGTGCGCTCAACGTCACGCCGTACGGCAAGCACCGACCCAGCATGAGCCTCACCTATGGCACCACCGAGCCTCGCGATCGACCCGACGCGGCCCACAGCCAGTGGCGGGAGGGCTGGGCGGCATGGCTTCCCGTGCGCTCGCTCGACGTCCTCCGTCACCAACGCCAGGCGCCGGTCCCGTCGCAGCCATGATCGACGACCCGTACCTCCACGACTACTTCCGCCGATACCGGGTCACCCGGACGGTCGCCGACACCCCGCGGCGCGTCGTGTTCGCCATCGGGTCGACGACGGTGAGCGGCGGCACCTACGTGATCCTCGAACACGCCCAATGGCTGTTCGACCGCGGCTGGCAGGTCGTGCTGGCCGCGGTTCACCACGACGCCGGGACACGATGGCACCCGGCGCTCGACCGGATCGACGTGGTGTCGCTGGAGGAGGCCGAGCGCGAGGAGTACGACATCGCCATCGCCACCTGGTGGCCAACGGTCTACGAACTGCCTCGGCTGCGGGCCCGCCACTACTCCTACCTCGTGCAATCGGCCGAGGCTCGGTTCTACGGCGAGGACGACGAGGGTCGGTGGGCGCAGGGGATGGCCGAGCTGACCTACACCTTCGGGCTGAAGATCGTGACGATCGCCGAGTGGATGCAGGTCTACCTGGCCATGCGCCACCACGCTCCGGCCTTCTACGTCCGCAACGGGATCCGCAAGGACATCTACAGCCCGATGGGGGCCGTCGTGAGCCCGCGGGCGCCCGGTCGGCTCCGGGTGCTCGTCGAGGGACCCGTCGATGTGCCGATGAAGCGGGTCACCTCGTCGATCGACCTGGCCAGAGCCGGCGGAGCCGACGAGGTGTGGTTGATGACCGGGGCGCCGATCGGCGAGGTGACCCGTGCCGACCGCGTTTTCGAGCGGGTGGCCGTGGAGAGCACACCGGTCATCTACCGATCCTGCGATGTGCTCGTGAAGCTGAGCCAGGTCGAGGGGATGTACGGCCCGCCGCTCGAGATGTTCCACTGCGGGGGCACGGTGGTCACCTACGACGTCACGGGCCACGAGGAGTACGTCCAGCACGACGCCAACGGTCTGGTCGTCCCGATGAACGACGAGGATGGTGTGATCGAGGCCGTTCGTGCGCTCAAGCGGGATCCGGCGCTGCTCGCCCGGCTGCGGGCGGGAGCGCTCGCCACGGCGGCCGGCTGGCCCGACTGGAGCGAGTCCTCGTCGCACTTCGGTCGGCTGATGGCCACCATCGCCAACCTGCCCGGGCCCGACAACACGACCATGCTGCAGGCGATCCGCGGCGCGCAGCGGGACTTCCAATGAGCGAGCGAGTCTTCGAGCGAGCGAATCATCAGAACGGTCTTTTCGCTCATGGCCGCGCGCCTGCTGCGCTCCGGGTCGACGTCACCGACCACTGCAAGGTTCTTACATGAGCGAGCGAGTCTTCGAGCGAGCGAGCCATCATCACCGTCGTTTCGGTCGCTGGTGCCTCCTGAGGTCGGTGCGCATTCACCCGTCGCACGACGTCATGGTGCAGCCGTGACCCACCTCGTCCGACGGGCTCGGTCCGAGCGGACCACCACCCAGCTGCAACTCGTGGTCAAGCTGGCGCAGCGCCAGATCGCCCAGCGCTACCGGGAATCACTGTTCGGAGCGGCGTGGGCCCTCCTCAACCCGCTCATCCTGCTCGCCCTCTACTGGTTCATCTTCGCCAAGGTGTTCCAGAGCACCTGGACCGGCCCGGAGGCGGAGGCGCCGTACGCGCTGTTGATCTTCTCGGGGATCATCATCTTCACGCTCTTCTCCGAGATCGCCAACAACGCCAGCAACCTCGTCCAGCTCAACGCGATGCTCATCAAACGAACGACCGTGAGCACACGGGTCCTCCCGCTCGCCTCCGCCCTCGCATCGTTGTTCACCTTCGCGCTGAACGCGATCCCGTTCCTGGTGATGTACGTCGTGCTCGAACGGCAGGCGCCACCCGTGACCGCGTTGCTGGCCCCCGTGCTGATCGCACTCCTGCTGACGCTGTCGGCCGGTGTGGGGATGATCATCGCCGCCATCGCCGCCTACTTCCGTGACGTGCAGCAGGTCGTGCCCCTGCTCACGACGGCGACACTGTTCCTCAGCCCGATCTTCTACCCGATCACGAGCTTGCCGCCGAACCTCCAACCGATCATGGAGTTCGCGACGCCGCTCGGCCTCATCCTTCCGGCCTCGAAGGAGCTGCTCTTCCTCGGGGAGATCCCGCCGCTCCTGCCGCTGGCCGGTTACGCCGTCGTCGCTGCGGCGATCTTCATGATGGGCTGGTGGTTGTACGGCGCCGCATCTCGAGGTTTCAGCGATGTCGTCTGAGGTGCTGCTCCGGGTCGAGGACCTGAGCAAGACCTACCGCGTGTACAGCCGACCGCACCAGCGGCTGCTCCAGGCGCTGGACGATCGCGCCGGGCGCGGTCCCCGCCACTGCTTCGAGGTCCCGGCCGTCTCGAACATCTCGTTCGAGCTGCGGCGGGGGGAAGGACTGTCGATCATCGGCCGCAACGGCAGCGGCAAGTCCACGCTGCTGGAGATGATCGTCGGGACGTTGGCACCGTCCGGCGGCGTGGTCCACCGCACCGGACGCACTTCGGCGCTCCTCGAGCTCGGAGCGGGGTTCAACCCCGACTTCACCGGCCGCCAGAACCTTCGCATGTCAGCGGCGATCCAGGGCCTCGGCGATGCGGAGATCCGCGCCATCGAACCAGAGGTCGAGGCCTTCGCCGAGATCGGTCCGTTCATCGACGAGCCGGTGCGCACCTACTCGAGCGGGATGTACGTGCGTTTGGCGTTCGCTGCCGCCGTGCACGTGTTCCCCGACCTCCTCGTGGTCGACGAGGCGCTGGCCGTCGGCGACATCTTCTTCCAACAGAAGTGCTACCAGTTCATCGAGAACCGGCTGCGCGACGCAGCCAGGCTCATCGTCACCCACGACCTCGCCAGCGCCGTGAAGCTGTCGGATCGCTGCCTCGTGATGGACGGCGGTCGCATCGTGTTCGACGGCTCGCCACTCGAAGCTGTCGAGGTGTACACGGCGCTCAACCTGCGGGAGCGGAGCACCCGCACGGGCTCCCTGGCGGCCCGGGTCGAGTCGCCGGACCGAGCGGAGGACCACGTCGTCATGCCGGCCGGCGCGCTGCCGGACGACCTGGGCGTCGAGGTGCCGGCGTCGCGGGCGTCGGCTCCAGAGGTGCTGCGCGTCGACCGAGCCTGGGTGCACCGGCTCGACGACGTGGCCGGTGCGAAGGCGCTCGATGCCGAGGCACCCGTGGTCACGCCAGGGGAATGCCTGCGGCTGACCTTCGACGTCAGCGTTGGTCACCCGGTCGACCGCCCGGTGTGGGGCTACCTCGTCCGAGACCGGGTGGGCAACGCGCTCTTCGGCCAGAACACCGTGGGCTCCGAGATCCCGACCGAGCCGTTGGAAGCCGGCCGCCACCTGGTGGAGGTGCAGATCGATTGGCCGGAGGTTGAGCAGGGGGAGTACTCCCTCACGTTCGGTCTTGGTTCGGGCGACCACCCGCTGCACCACGAGATCATCGGCTGGGTGCAGAGCGTGCTGCGCCTCGTGTGTGTGCCCCGCCGGGCAGTGCATGGGAGCTTCAACAACGACCTGCGCTCGCTGAGCGTCGCCACCCTGCCCGCCGCGCCAGTCCAGCCGGCTGCACCGAGCCGCGGTGTACCGTGACTGGCGTGTCCGGCGGAAGCCCCGTGGCCGCACTGGTCGGCCCGTCGGCGGTGGGCTCCGATGGCGCGGGGTTCTTGCGCGACCGCATCAATGACGACCTCTATGCCGCCATCCGTGACGCCGTTTGCGTCGGTTGGCCGGCCAGCCTCGTGGCCGATCCAGCGTCGAAGGCGATGGTGGACGACATCGTGTTCGTGCGTTACGACAAGGCGCTCGAACACGTGGTGCCCTGGATCAAGCGGCTGGCGCCAGACCCCCACGCCAGGATCATCGACTTCGGATGCGGTTCGGGTTCGTCCACCGCCGCGCTCGCCACCCAGTTCACCACCGTGCTGGGACTGGACATCGTCGAGGCGGAGGTCGAAGCGGCGCGCCATCGCTGCCGCCTCATGGGCGTGACGAATGCCGAGTTCGACGCGCAGGCACCGGACGACATCCTCGCCAGGTGCGAGTCCGAAGGGTTCGACGTCATCGTCCTCCACGCCGTCGTCGAGCACCTGCTCGAGGGAGAGAAGCTGGAGTACCTGCGTCGGTTGTGGACGGCCCTGGAGCCAGGAGGCCACCTCTTCGTCGTGGAGACACCCAACCGGTACGCCTACTCCGACGGCCATACGTTCGCCCAGCCGTTCTTCCACCTCCTGCCCGACGAGATCCTCCGCCCGCTGCTCGCCAGGACGCCGGACCTGCGCTTCGCCGAGGCGCTCGCCGATGCATACGCCCGTGACGGCGACGCCGGGTTCTCCGCGCAGCGGCATCGCTTCGGGATGGGTGTCGGCTACCACGATTTCGAGGTCGCCCTCGACGAGGACCTGTCCGAAGTGCTCGTCGGGGACGGGTTCGACGAGGAGATCATCTGGTTCTTCCCGTTGGACGTCAACGACCACCTGCTCCTCACGTTCTGGGATCGGCAGGCGATCCCGGTGCCCGCCGGCCTCGCCAGGTCGGTGCTGTCGCTCGCCTTCCAGAAGCCGGCGACGGAGCAGCAGCGCCGGGCGAACCGAGCGGCAAACGAGGCGCGCAGCCGCTCGATCGTCGGCACCCACTCGCTCGGTGCCCAACTCGACGCGACCGAGCGACGGCTGCGTGAAGTGATCGCAGGCGGAACGTCGGCGCCCCGGCGTCCACGGGCGGCCGAGCTCCTGCGCCGCGCGCACCGGCGGGTGCGCCGCCAGCCCTCGGAATGATCCCGGTGCCCGCCCGCTTGCCGGCGGTCGACACGTGATGCCGACGGCGCGCGCCTCCGCAGCCATGGACCCGCCAGAGCCGGCCACGGCCACACGGCCCGCCCGTGCGGTCGGCGTCCTGCTCACGGTGCTCCCCTTCGTCATCGCCGCGGTGGTCACCTTCTTCGCCTTCTTCCCTGGTCATGCCAACGGTGACACCGGGGGGATCTACCTGCAGGCGAGGGGGCAGGTGCCGGTGAACAACTGGCATCCCACGATGAACGTCGTCATCCTTTACTCGCTGTTCCAGGTGTGGGACAGCCCCGCAGCCGTCCTCGCCTTCCAATGCGCGCTGATCTGGGGCGGCCTGGCGTTGAGCGCCCTCGCGCTCAGGCGCCGGTTCGCCGGCCCGGTGGCGCTGTTCCTCGTGCCGATCGGGTTCATGCCGGTCGTGTTCAACTACATCGGGGCGTTGATCAAGGACACCCTTTCGGCCGGCTTCACGCTGGTGGCGATCGCCGTGCTGCTCGTTGAGCGAGTCGCGACGAAGGGAAATCGCGTGCTGCTGCTCGCCGCTGTCGTCTGCCTGTGGTTCGCCTTCGTCGTGAAGTACCCCGCGTTGCCGATCGTCGCTGCGCTGTCCGTCTACGCCGCCGCTCGCTGGTGGGGCGGTCGTTCCCGGCCGGTCGTTATCTTCGCCACCGCAGTGACGGGAGGGGTGATGCTCGTCGCATGCGCTGCCTCGCCGCTTGTCCTGGACCGTGTCGTCGACGCTCGGGACACGAACGTCGAGCAGGCGGTGCAACTGTTCGACTTGGCAGGGATCACCCATTTCAGCGGCGAGAACGCCTTCGGCGAACCGTTGCTCGCAGACGAGCAAGTAGACGAATTCGTCGATGGGGTTTGCTACGACCCGGCGATGTGGGAGACCCTCGCGTGGTACGGCGCGTGCTCGTTCGTCAGTGACAGCGTCGAATCCGTCAGCGGAACCGACATCTTGTTCAACCGATGGCGTGATGGCATCATCGACCAGCCGGTCGACTATGCCCGCCACCGGCTCAACCACATGGGCACCTTCTCGTGGCGACCCGGGCGATACCAGCTGTACTACGACTACGGCGACGCCCAGCTGGACTGGTCCCCCAACCGCAACGTCGTGATGGACGCCTATCGCGGGGTGATCTCGCGCACCGACACCTGGCCACAGCGGCGGCCGCTGTTCTGGCAGGCCGCCAGCGTCGTGCTGCTCGGCGTCCTCCTCAGACGGCGCTGGGCGCGCCGGGCCGGCCCGTTCGATCCGGTCCTCATGGCGGCCATGGGCGGCAACGTCTTGTTCTACCTCAGCTGGCTCTTCGTCGGAGTCGCCGTCGAGTTCCGGTACTCCTACACCGTGATCATCACGTGCCTGTTGACGGTCGCGACCTTGCTGATCCAGGCCGTCGCCACCGCACGCCGACCCTCGCGGGCGGCGCATGGGATCGACGCCGTCGGCGACACGGCGGCGATCCCCCCGTCTGCATAGCGATCTGGGCGGCGCACCAACCGGCGTCTGAGCGAAGCGAAGCCGACCTTTGTTACCGTCGATCGCGTGCTCTCTCTGAGGTCCGACCGCGGCGTGCTGTCCGTCGTCATGCCGTGCTACAACGAGGAACGCACGATCGGGGAGATCATCGACGCAGTGCTCGAGCGTGACGAGGTCGGAGAGTTGATCATCGTTGACGACGGCTCAACGGACAACTCCGCGAAGCTCCTCCGAGACATCGAGGACCCACGAGTGCGAGTGATCTTCAACGAATTGAACGAGGGGAAGGGCGCAGCGTTACGGCGCGGCTTCGCGGAAGCGCGCCTTCCTTTTGTGACCGTACAGGATGCCGACCTCGAGTACGATCCGAGTGAATACCCTCGCCTGTTGGGCCCGCTCCTTGAGGGGAAGGCCGACGTCGTCTACGGCTCTCGCTTCCAAGGCGGCGCACAGCGGCGTGTGCTGTACTTCTGGCACACCTTCGGGAACCGCTGCCTGACGCTGCTCTCGAATGCGGCGACGAACTTGAACCTCACCGACATGGAGACGTGCTACAAGGTCTTCCGTCGGGACGTTCTTGATCAGATCGTCATCGAGGAGGCGCGGTTCGGTGTGGAGCCGGAGATCACGGCCAAGGTCGCCCGGCTCGGATGTCGTGTGTACGAGATCGGGATCAGCTACCACGGCCGAACGTACGACGAGGGCAAGAAGATCGGCTGGCGTGACGGAATTGGGGCCGTCCTCTCGATCGCTGCCTACTCACGCGCCGGTGAGCGGCTCCGCCTCAAGCGGTTGCGCCCCCTCGTCGGCAGGTTGCCCGGTCGGAGCTCCTCGACGTCCTGATTGCGCGACCGATGTCGTCATGTCACAACGGCTTGCGAGCCGCCACGAACAATGACTGGCCGAACGGAGGCTGAACCCATCGCTCCACACGACGCTCGATCGGAACCACATACCGATCGAACACCCGGACGAGCCGAGGAGAAGCTGGAATCGAGCGCAGCACGCGCGCCGACAGGAGCCAGCTGAACCAACCGAGCAGGTTCGTGTACTTGACGTCGACGACCCGAAACCCAGCGACGCCGAGCAGGTCGATCAACTGCCTTCTGCGGTACCGGCGGTGATGACCAAGCAAGCGGTCGTATCGGCTGTACAGCAGTGGGAACGCAGGCACCCAGACGACGAGTGTTCCCCCGGGGAGCAGCCGGCGATACACCTCGCGGAGCGCGGTTTCGTCATCGTCGATGTGCTCGAGCACGTTGAACATGACCGCCGAGCCGAACCGGTGGTGCGCTGGTACGTCTTCAATCGTGCCCGTCGTGACCTCGATTCGCCGGTCACCCGCGTGCTGCGTGTAGATGACCGAAGCCAACGACGACGATGGCTCCACGGCGTGGACGGAGCCATGCGACGCCAGCAGGGAGGTGAACGTGCCACGACCTGCGCCAACCTCGAGCACCGGGCTCTCCAGGTGTGGACGGGCGAGGTCGTAGATCCACTGGCGGTAGTTGTGCGCTGATTCCATTGCGTCGAGCGTCGAATCGAGTGTCGACACTTCGTCGTGATGGGCATCAGCGGCCGAGAGCACCGCAGCAGACTACCGACGGCGTTCGAGCATGCCCTGGCAACCGAACCTGCCCAGTCGGACGAATACGCGGCCAGTCGAAGCCGCCCGGCGCAACAAGCGCGGCCAGGCGCGTGACCGAGCTGCGTGCGCTTTGGTAGACAGCCGCCCTGTGGACGTCCGCTCCCTCGACATCGCGGGCGCGCTCGAAATCACCCCGCGCCAGCACGGCGACGAGCGTGGCGTCTTCCTCGAGTGGTTCCGCGCCGACACGTTCCGCGCCGCCACCGGACACGACCTGTCGCTCGCCCAGGCCAACTGCTCGGTCTCGATGGGCGGGGTCGTGCGCGGCATCCACTACGCCGAGGTCCCGCCGGGCCAGGCCAAGTACGTGACCTGTGTGGCGGGTGCGGTGTACGACGTTGCCGTCGACCTGCGCGTCGACTCGCCGACGTTCGGTCGTTGGGAGGGGGTCGTGCTCGATGACGTCGACCGCCGGGCGATGTACCTCGCCGCCGGTCTCGGCCACGCCTTCATGTCGCTGGACGACCGATCGACCGTTGTCTACCTGTGCTCCACCCCGTACACCCCAGCCGTCGAACACGCCATCGACCCGTTCGACCCGACCATCGGGATCGCCTGGCCGACGGACGGCCGCGATGGCCAGCCGCTGTCCGTGTCGCGATCGCCCCGCGACGCCGCCGCGCCCTCGTTCCGAGCTGCGCTGGACGATGGGATCCCACCGCTGCCGCGAGCCTGATCCTCAGACTGCGCTGGGCGATGAGGGATCGGCGGTCAGCGACCGCTCATCGCTCATCACGGGCTCGGCCGATGATCGCCCGCCGTTCGCTCGGCGCACGCCTCGACCGTCGACGGCGAACAGCAGCACGATCACGAGGGCGGTGAAGGCAATCGAACCGACAGCCCACACGAGCATCGGGCCGGGCGCCCCCGGCCACCACCAGCTGCGGTTGCTGTCGAGGTTGAACCCGAGGCGTTCTGCGCCCCAGACGTACCGACGCATGTTCGTGTGCAGGGCGGCGAGCTGGGCCACGACGACGGCGCCGGTGATCACGACGAGCTGGGAGCGGCTGAGCAGCGGGCCCTCGTCGCTGGCGTCGCGGCCGAGGATCACCATTGCCGGCAGGACGGCGATGATCGGCAGCAGGTAGCGAGGCTGGAAGTCCTCGGGGATCACGCTCCCGTCGCCAGCCAGGGCGTAGATCGGCACCACCGTGATGCTGACGAGGATCACCCCGAGCGCGGCGAGACCACGGCCCGTTGGTCGGCGCAGCGCGATGACGACCACGGCGAGGTACGCCCCAACCATGCCCATCGAGACGATCGACGGCATCACCGTGTCCGACCAGCCGAGCGGGAAGGTGCCGAGCGACCCGGTCCACAACGTCGGCAGCTCCGTGAGGTTCTTGAAGATGACCTGGCGGAACGGTCGTGGGTCCGGGGCGAAGCTCAGACCCTCTGAGGCGAAATCACGTGTCAGCAGCAGCACGGCCGTCGCGCTGACCGCGACCAGGGCGGCAGGCAGCAGCAGTCTCGGCTGCTTCCATCGCCGCCACGTCCCGGTGGCCAGGACGGCGGCCAGCGCAGCGACGCACAGCCAGATGCCGGCGTCCGAGCGGGCGATGAGCGCGGCGACCGCGCCGACGACGACGATCACGCCGCTTCCCACCGTGCGCCGGCGGCTCGTCGAGGTCAGGTACGTCGCGAGGGCGCAGGTGGAGGCGAACGTGCCGGCGACGGCCAGGCCGCTCGGGTTCGTCGAAGCGAAAACGAAGACGCCGAGGGGGACCGAGCTCACGACCAGCGACAGCAGGAACGCCTGGCGGATCCGCCGCTCGGCGACCGCCAGGCTGGCGAGGATGAGCCCGCAGCACGTCACCCACGACGTCATGCGCATGGCCAGGACCGACGCCGCCGGTCGATCCGTCACCAGCGGTGCCATCAGGTCGTAGAAGCCGCCCGGGTAGTAGTCGACGTTGGCACGCGACGGCCACAGCCCGGGTCGATCGGCGGCCGGCGTTGCGCAGCCCGCCGAGATCGCCGGCCGCATGATGAAGCAGTCGAGCGTCACGCGGGCGATCGGCGCCGGGACCTCGACGGACCGGTCGTAGAAGCCGGGCGTCCGCGGGCCGTTCACGCAGACGTTCGCGGGTGCCAGGTCGCTGCACCAGATGCTGCCGAGGTGGAAGTCGTCGTCGGGACTCGAGCCGACCGGAGACGAGGCGGCCCACGCCGCGCCCACGAGCAGCGTGAGCGCGCCGACCGCGACGAGGACGCCGATCCGCCGCCCGTTCGAGCGCCGCACCAGCCGCCCGACGACGCCATGGGCCGCCTCGTCGGTGTCGTCGCGGGTCGCGTCCATCAGGCTGACAGAATGCCTCGCCGTGACGGCGGCCACGGGCGACCCTGCGCCTGCGCAGCCGCCGGGACCACGGGTTCGCCGGCCTGGTCCTGCCACGCTCCTCCTCGTCGCCGGACTCCTGCCCGCCACGATCGTGTACGGGCTGCACTGGCAGCGAGGGCACTACCTCGACGACGCCCGCTACGACGTGCTGTCCCGCCGGGAGCTGCTCGAAGAGATCGGAACGCAGCGCACCCGCCCGCTCGGCAACCTCCTGACCGGCGTGACCTACATGATCGGCGAGCCGGCCGGGCGGCTGCTCGCCGCGCTGATCCTCGGCGCCGTTGCCGCACTGTCCGGTGGGCTCGTGCGTCGGACGTGCGGCGGCACGGTCGGACCGATCGTGTGCGCGCTGCTGATCGTCTACCCCGCGCTCGACTTCGAATCGGCGCTCTTCTGGTACGCCGCGGTGCTCTACCCCGGCGGGGCGATGCTCGGTTTGGCTGCCGGTCACTGCTTCTTGTCGACCCTGCGCGCCCCGACCCGTCCCTCGGCCGTGCGCTGGGGCATCGCCTCCGTCGCGCTGTTCGTCGCCGCGCTGGCCTGCGCCGAGGTGGCGGTCAACTTCCTGCTGCTCGTGCCCGGCCTGTACCTCGTCGAGCGCGCCCGGCGCGGTGGCCAGGAGCGCCGCCTGACTGCCCGGCTCCTGGCCACGGGGGGTGCCGCCGTGGCTGCAGTGGGGGCCCTCAGCGCGTTCCTCTTCCTCCCCGAGAACGATTTCACGTCGGGCCGTGGGCACTTCATCGTCAACCCGCTCGAGGGGATCGGTCGGGTGGCCACCGTCTGGCTGCCGCAGTTGCAGGACCTGGCCGCCAGCGGCACCCGCTTCAGCATCCACACCGTCGCTTTCGACCTCGGCATCGATGACCTGCGCCGACCGGTCGTGCTGATCGTGTTCGGCGCCACCGTCGTGGTCGGCGCGCTCGCCGTGGGCGGGATCCTTCGCCACCGCCCACGGCCGGAGTACGCGCCCGTCGGACGGTCGGCGCTGCTGCTCGGCGCCACGGGGCTCGCCCTGTTCGCGGTGGCGGCTGTCTTCCCGGCGGCGTTCCTCACCGAGCAGAGCCCGGTCACGCGCCTGCTCTTTGCCTCGTGGGTCGGGCTGGCGCTCGCCGGCGGGTGCCTCGTCAGCGCGCTGGAAGCGGCTGGACGGCCCCGCCGCGTCGCGCTGGCGGCTGCCGGCACCTTGGCGGTGGTGCTCGTGCTCTCGGCCACCCTGAACGGCTACGCCGAGCTGTTCCGCCGCCGGGATGCGCGCGACGACCAGCAGGTCGCTGCTTGGGCCGCGGTGCTGCGGGACGCCGACCCCGTTCCCGGCGACGTCCGTGCGGTCACGTTCTTCGGCCGGGACCAGCTGCTCGACGAGCCGAGCGTGATCGACCACACGTTCGCTGGGATCACCGAGCTGCCCTGGGTGATGAGCATCATGATCGGCCAGCAGCGCGGCGGCAACGCCGTCGGTGCCCCCGGCGGTCATCCGCAGGTACCGGTCTGCATCGGACGGACCGCTGATCCCGATGTGCTGCGGGTCACCACGAACTTCATCGACGAGCTCGTCCGTGTCGACGCGCTACTGCCCGCTGAGTTGTACGACGACCGACTGGTCATCATCGACGAGATCCAGTTCGGTTCGACGCTCGTTCGGTTCCCGCTCGCCGAGCGGTTGCCCGCCGACCGTTACGAGGTCACGACGCTGCAGACCGCCGGCGATCGCCTCTGCCGCGCGTTCGGTCAGGCGGTCGGTTGACCTGCGTCGGTCACCGGGTCGCCGTCCCGGTGCGCTGACGCCGCCTCGTCGAGTCGCAGGTTGATCAAGGCGACCTCCTCGGCCAACTCGCGCGTCTCCTCCTCGACGCGCGACAACTCCCACGACAGGTGGACGGTGACGCCGAGCAGCAACGTGAGGGCGATGAAGAACAGGAAGTTCGACGGGACCTCGAAACCGAGGGCCTCGGACACCCTGGTCAGCAGGCCGGGCGCGATCACCAGCACGAGGACGCCCAGCCCGACCAGCAGCCAGAGCGCGGCGTACTTCTCCCGCAGCTGCCGTCGCCGCAGCAACTCGACCATCAGGCCGAGGACGAGCACAGCGCCCACCACGGCGGTCAGGTAGTCGCTCACTCCCTCGTCGCCTCCTCGGCGGCGGACTGGTCGGGCCATCGGCGGACCGCCGCAAGTGCCAGCGCCAGCGTGGCCCTGGCCAGATAGGCGGCCGAGCCCATCACGGTGTGGCTCGGGGTGCCACCCTGGCGTGGCCGCATCTGCACTGGCACTTGATCGACCCGCAGCCCCGAGCGGAGGGCGATGATCACCGTCTCCACCGTATCCCCGAGGTACTCGCTGGGATAGTGGCGTGAGTACAGCCTGATCGCTCGCTCGTTGCTCGCCCGAAAGCCGGACGTGGTGTCCGTCAAGCGGGTCTTGGCCATGCGCGACAGCACCCTGGCGAGCATCACCATCGCCCACCGACGGGGGCCGCGCACGGGGTAGGTGTGATCGCCGGCGAACCGTGCACCGATCACCACGTCGACCCCGGACGATCCGTCACGAGCCGCGGCGCCAGAGGTGTCGAGACGCTCGAGGAGCGCGGCGACGTGCCGTGGATCGTGCTGACCGTCGGCGTCCACCTGGACGACGACCCGAAAGCCGTTGCGCTGGGCGAACTTGAAACCCGCCCGCATCGCTCCGCCGACCCCCAGGTTGAACGGGAGCTCGAGCACGTCGGCACCGGCGGCGCGGGCACGGCTCGTGGTGCCGTCCGTCGAGCCGTCGTCCACGACCAGCACACGGGCGTCCGCCACGGCGGCGAAGACCTCGTTCACCGTCGCCGCCACGCAGGCTTCCTCGTTGTACGCCGGAATGACGATCAGCACATCTCCGCTCGGATCGCCGTGCGCCACCGCAGGCACGCTATGCCGAGTCGCGACTCGACCTCCCGCACGTCGTCAGCAGGAAGCCGGCGACGGCGGCGAACACCACCGAGCCGACGATCCAGATCAACCGGGGGCTCGGCCCGCTGGCCCACCACCACTCCGTGGCCGTGTCGAGGTCGAGCTCCTGCACGTCGGTCCCGGTCACGAACCGCCGAATCGTGACCTGCAAGGCCGCGCTGTGGGCGACGGGCACGGCGACGGCCAGCAGGATCCGCTGGGGGCGGTTGAACAGATCATCCGTCGGTGGCGACCGTTGCAGGACCGCCACCGCCAGCAGGACGAGCAGCATCGGCAGCAGGTACCGCGGTTGGACGTCCTCGCCGACGAACTCCTCACCGGCCATCAGCACGGCGAAGGGCACGACGCTCACGGCGGCGGCGGCGATCCCCAAGGCCACCCACTTCTGGCGCCAGGTGTCCGCCAGCCCACGGAAGATCGCCGCGCCGACGACCCCGACCATCGTCGCCGAGACCAGCGGCGGCATGGCGATCTCACCCCAGCCGAGTCCCCACGTGCCCGCCGGGCCGGTCCACAGCAGCGGCAAGCCGACGATGTTCTCGAAGGCCAGCTCCGACGTGGGGCGATCGAGCTCGGCGGGCTCCAACCCCTCGCGGGCGACGTCCACCGCACCGGAAGCACCGACGGCGATGAGGCTCACCAGCACGGCGGCAGCCGGGAGTACCAGCAGCCGGGGGTTGGCACGCAACCGACGCCACGAGAGGGCGCAGACGACGACGCTCGAGGCGGCGATCCAGACGGCACCGTCGCGGCGTGACATCAGCGCGAACACGACGCCGACCGTGGCGATGCCCAGCGCCGCCCGTCGCCGTCGCCCCGGCTCCAGGTCGAAGGCTGCCAGTGCGCCGCAGGCGAACCCGAACACACCGGCAATGGTCATCCCGCTCGGGTTGTTCGAGGCGAACAGGAAGACCCCCAACGGCACGGAGCCGAGCACGGCGGCGAGGGTGAAGGCCCGCCGCAGCGAACCCTCGGCCACGAGCACGGCCGCCGCGATGAGGCCGATCGACAGCATCCAGGCGGCCAACCGCATGGCGAGCACCGAGAGCTCGGGGCGGTCCGTCACGAGGAAGCCGAACAGCGCGTGATAGCCGCCCGGGTAGGAGTGGTCGTCGGCGCGCGACACCGTCGGGACGTCGCTCTCTTCGGGTGCCGGTTGGCAGCTCGCCGCGACGGTCGGATCCCCGTAGAAGCAGTCGACCCACGTCTGGGCGATCGCTCGGGGCACGAGCACCTCGATCTGGTTGGGAAACGGTCGGCGGCCCGTATCGACGCACTTGTCGTCAGGTGCGGTCTCGCTGCACCAGATCGTCCCCAGGTGGAAGTCGTCGTCCGGGCTGGCACCGATCGGCGTGGCCAGCGACCAGCAGATCCCGATCACCAGCAGGCCGACGCCGATCGCCACGCCGGTCAGCACCCGGCGACGTCGCGGGGTGGACTTGACGGCAGTGCTCATCGTCGGCGTGGCCTCCGTCGACGAGGCGCTGGGCGCAGACTGGCACACCTGATCACGGCGATCGGCGTCGCGCCGACGCGATGCGCCGAGCGAGGTCGACGAGCCCAGGGCGCTGCCGCTCGACCCACCACCCCTGCCCCGGTTCGAGGCCTGGGTTGCCGAACGGATCGCCACGAAGGACGTGTCCCCAGCGTGCCTCCAACCGCTCGATCTCCTGGCGCGACGCCGTCGGCGTCCGAGTCTGCGACTCGAAGTGGTACAGCGTCGCCTCCGGCGTCCAGACGGTGCGCCACCCCCGCTCACCCGCGCGCAGGCAGTAGTCGATGTCGTTGAAGGCGACGGGGAAGTCCGCCGACATCCCGCCCAGCTCGTCCCACAGGGCGCGCGGGGTGGCGAGGCAGGCGCCGGTGACGGCGCTGACCTCGCGGGCCACCCGGAGCAGCTCGAACGGACCCGGATCGTCGGCGGCGAACCCAGCGAAGAGGTGCCGCGGGTGCTCGTTGAGGAGGATCCCGCCGTGCTGCAGCGTGCCGTCGGCGTACAGCAGGCGCGCTCCCACCACGCCGACGTCCGGTTCGGAGAAGTAGCCGACCATCGCCGAGAGCCAGTCGGGCTGCTCGACGAGCACGTCGTCGTTGAGGAGCACGACGTACTCGCCACGCGATGCCGCTACGCCGGCGTTGCAGCACGCTGCGAAGCTGAACGGGCCGTCGCCCTCGACGAGCACGACCGGGAGCTCGGCGAGCGCCGTCCGCACCGCGGCGGGGGTCGCCGGATCGACCACGACCACGATCTCCAGCCGCGGGTGGTGCGTCTGAGCCAGCAGCGAGCGCAACGCGCCGAGGACGAGCGGCCGGGTCTGCCCCCACACCGGTCGGGCGATGCCGGCCGTCGGCATGATCACGCTCGCCGTCGTCGTGGCCCCCGCGCGCCGACGCAAGCGGCAGCCCGTCCCGCGCCGCTCGACCACGGCCGGAACCCCCGACCGGGCGAGGTGGCGGCGCACGGCGATCGGGTTGGCCGGTCGGACAGCAGCCTCCAGCTCGAGGACCGTCGCCGCCTCGACCGTGCGGTGGTACGCCGGCATCGGGAGGTGGACGATCCGGCGCGCCCGCTCGGCGCAGCGCAGGATGAGGTCATGGCGCGCCGCCGATCCGACCACGCTGTCGAGACCGCCGAGCTCGTCCACGAGGGACCGGCGGAACACCGACAGCTGCCCGCAGTAGTCCTGCCAGCGTTGCCGTTCGAGTGACCATCCCGGCTTGAGGACCGTCACCGCCGTGCCGGCGCCGTGCACGACCTCGTCGGTGTAGAGGTAGTCGACGTCCGGGGCAGCCGCGATCGCCGCTTCGATGCGCCCCAGGGCGCCGGGAGCGAGCCACCCATCCGGGTCGATCACAGCGATGAACTCGCCACCGCCGACCGACAGCTCGGCGACCGAGCCGCCCGTGACGGTCATCGACGCGTCAGCGCCCGAAGGCGATCCCGCAGCGCGGACATCCGTCGCTGCCGGCGGGTCCGGCGCCACAACACCCGCTGCAGGCGTCGCAGCTCGCCACGCGTGGCACCAAGGGCGTGCTCGGCGGCTCGGGCATGAGCCACCGCAGCATCGCGCTCGACGCGCAGGATCTCCTCGCCGTCACCGGCGGATCGAGCGGCCGACACCGTACTTGCGGAGATCCGTGAGCACCTGGCGGGCGATGCGCTCCGTTCCCGTCCTGCGGACCAACCTGGCGCCCTCCACCAGCACGCGCTCCATCGACTGGCGGGCGACGCCCTCGGCGCGCGTCTGCACAGCGCGCACGAGCGGCCCACGGTCCGGAACGTATGGCTCCGCCTCGAGCTCGGCGAGGACGCGCAGGCGCTGGTCCGGCCCGAGCCGCTGCGCCACCGTGTCGAGCGGCACGGTGAGCCGCAGCGTGCGACCCTTGACCACCGCCAGATCGCCCTTGAGGGCCCTGGCGCCGCGTCCCAACGAGACCTGGTGGAACGTGGACAGGTGCTCGACCACGGAACCCTCCTCGTCCTGGATCTCCACGATGATCCGACGGAACCACACGATCGCCGGCCCACAGGCGATGGCGATGCGGACCGATCCGAGGCGGCGGCCTTCCCCGCCGATGTACACCGCGACGACGTCGCCGGCGCGCCGGCCCACCGCGTTCAAGGCGAAGATCGTGCGCTGTTGGCCGGTGTCCGAGATCATCCCGGACACGGAGATGGGAACGGACTCGACCTCCCCCCCATTGGACGATGTCACCGCCGACGCCCACAGCAGCTCGTCCATCTGCAAGACGCTGGCGAGCATCGCCGTCGCCTTCCCCCGCTCCTCGAAGATCTCCGGGACCATCGGCTCGACGGACCGGGCCCCACGGTTGTCGTCATGGCGCCAGGCGCGGAACAGCTCGATCTCCTCGACCGACGGACGAGCGGTGAAGCGCAGGAGGATCTGGCGAACGGCGACGCGCCAGACCTCGTCGGCGACCGCCGGGAGACGGCCGTCGTCCGCCGAGACGTGGGCGGCCCACTCGGCGAGGAACGATCGGGCGCCGTCCTGGACCCGGGCGATGGCGTTCCATTGGTTCGGCTCGATGTCGTCGTGGGCCCGGAGGGGACCGCCGTCCTCGTCGAAGCCGACGATCGAGCCTCCCCTGGCCAGCGCGCTCTGCTCGATGATCTCCGGGTTGCGGAACAGCGGTTCGAGCTCGTCCGGCGCGCCGAGGTGGCCGACGAACCCCTCGATGCGGTTCATGGCGCCGAGGTTTCGTTGCGCCCCGACGTTGGTCGCCAGGTACAGGCCACGCAGGACGCCGGCGAACCCGATCTGAGCGAGGGCGAAGGACAGGGACCGCTGGATCGAGCCGGCCCAACCCAGGTCGACCACCCCGATCTGGTCCGTGTCGACGTCGACCGCGGCTTCCAGGTAGCGATGGACCGTCGCCCTCCGCCGGGCCAGCTCGGCGCGCGCCGCGGCCATCAGCGCGTCGTCTGCTTCGAGCAGGCGGTGCAGCTCGCCAGCGTCGGCGGGCGTGACGCGTCGATCAGCGCCCCAGGTGCTGAGCGCACCGGGGTCCACTCCCACCGCGGCGAGCACGTCATCGGCGCGCCGCGGCCGGCGCCCCTCGAGCACGTCCGACAGGTAGTCGACCGTCACTGCATCGTGGCGAGCCGGCGCCAGCGCCCCGCGTGAGACATCGAGGACCGTGGCCTCCAGCCGCTGTCCCCGCGCCTCGGCGACCCGCTCGATGAACTCGGCCAGCAGCGGTCCCTCGCGCTGGAAGCAGTGCACACGTTCGAGCCCGACGTCGGCGGCTCGGGTGCACACCCAGTTGGCCAACCCGACGAGCGCCGGGCCGTAGACGAGCCGGCCGAAGCGCTCGTACCCGGGGAGCACCGGCGCAGTGGGGTCCGTCAGGTCCTCGGGCTTGATCAGTCGGGCCCGCAGCGCGGTGATCCCGGCGTCGCCTGCCGTGAGCTGGCCGTCGACGGCGGACAGGCGCATCGGCAACACGTCGGTGCGGGTCTCCTCGGTGGTCAGCGCGATCGCCTCGTCCCGGGCCACCGGCCAGCGCACGGCCCGCCCGCCCAGCTCCTGCACCGGTGCGACGTCGGCGCCAGGCAGGTCCCCGACGTGGAGAAGTCGGGCGGGGTGGATGTCGAGCTCCTTGATCAGGACGTCGAACAGGCCGCACGACTTGGACACGCCGAAGGCGCTGGAGACGAACGTCCGCTCGAAGGCGCCGGGTGGGTAGCCGGCGCCGATCACCAGCGACGAGATGTGCTCGGCTGCCAGGTAGCTGTCGGACACCAGGACCATCCGCCGGCCGGCCGCCGCCAGCTCGTCGACCAGCGCCAGCAGCTCACGGTCGGCGACCAGCGAGTCGGACTCGGCGGCCAACTCGGCCGCCCGCAGGTCCTCCATCAGCGTCGCATCGGCGGTGTCCCAACCGAGCGCGAGGGCGAGCTGGCGGTGGATCTGGCGCAGCGTCACCTCCTTGGTGCCCAGCTCCTCGGCGGCCACCAGCCGCGCTGCCGCTTCGGCGCTGCGGCGCGCTGTGGCGAACGCCGCCCCGCCAACGGCGGGGAGCGCCAACCCGAGTCGGGTGGCGACCAGCGGGATGTCGTGGAACACCTCGATCGGCCGCGGGTATCGGCGCCACAGCAACGTGTCGAAGACGTCGAACGACACCACGCCGTCGTGATC
Source organism: uncultured Acidimicrobiia bacterium (assembly GCA_963844915.1). GTDB lineage: Bacteria > Actinomycetota > Acidimicrobiia > Acidimicrobiales > Ilumatobacteraceae > JALZMG01. The sequence continues at coordinate 22,607 of CAWJQF010000005.1, forward strand.
GTCGAGCAGCGCGCGCATCGCCCGCGTGCGAACGACAGACATGGTGTAGAACCTCCTCGGCGACCGGGGCCACGTGCTCGAGGGCACTCGTGCGGGCCGCGGCTGAGCATACTGACCCCCAACTTCGACCCGCCGGCACGGGTGTCAGCACCCGCTCCGCCGACCTCGACCGACCACCGCGCTGGTCCCTGAGCCGAGCGCAGCTCCCACGTGCGACACACTGACGACATCGAACTCGAGCGATGTGAAC
>CAWJQF010000006.1:0-33858 GCA_963844915.1 uncultured Acidimicrobiia bacterium
CTGGATGGCAGATCGGCGAGGGCGACCTCAGCGAGATGCCCGAGTCGAGGTGCCGCGGCGGACGGTGTCTTCGTGTCGTGCCGTGTCGCGAGCGCAACGGCGAGCGGCCACCTGCCGGCCTGCGCGAACACCTCGTCGGCGATCGACCCGCATACGCGCGCCGGCACTCGTCCTCGTCGAAGGTCAGCTCCGCGGCGCCGAGGACGACGGCGTGACCGGCCGCGTCAGCCTTCACGAGCGCTTCCGGGATTGCTCCGCGAGTGCAGACGACGAATCAGAACGTGGGCGGCAGCCCGGCGAGCGCGGTCCGCACGACGGCGTCGAGCACGTCACTGGGGAGCAGGTGCACGTCATCCATGACGAGGCAGCCGGGACCAGCCAGCTGCTCCAGCGCGGCTCCGAGCAACGGCACCGCCGCATCGTCTTCGATCGTCGCCGGCGCGAGATCGGCGACGTCGGGCCAGGCCGACCCGAGCGCGGCGAACAGGTGCCCGACGACGGTCGATCGATCGCGATCCAACTCGTCCGCCACGAACCACGCGACTGGACCGGGTACCGGAGCATCCGGCGGCAGCTGAGGAATCGCCTTCGAGCAACGATCCGAAATTCGCGACCGTTACCGTGAGCCCGTGACCGACACCGCGCCGGCGCTGCCCACGCCGGGGATGCTCGACCTCCTCAACGGGTTCGTCGTCGAACTGCGCAACGCCGGGCTGCCGGTCAGCCTGACCGAGAACCTCGACGCCATGGAGGCCGTCCAGCACATTCCGATCGAGGATCGGGACGCCTTCAAGTACGCGCTCGGCGCCACGCTGATCAAGAACAACGCCCACTGGCGGGCCTTCGAGACGATCTTCGAGGTCTACTTCAGCCTGCGCGGGCCGGAGTACCGCATCGGCGACGGCGAGGAGTCGGCGTTCGACGACTTGTGGCGCGAGATGCAGGAGCAGCAGGGCGAGGGACGCGGCGCTGCCGGCGGCGGCCTCGAGTCGTTGACGCCCGAGGAGATCGCCCACCTGCTGATGCAGGCGTTGTTGAACGGCGACCAGGCGATGATGCGGGCGATGGCCCGTCAAGCCGTCCAGCGGTTCGCCGGCATGGAGCCGGGACGACCGGTCGGCGGGACGTACTACCTGTACCGGACGCTGCGCAACCTCGACCTCGACAAGATGCTCGAGCAGCTGATGGACGCCACGCGCCAGCAGGTCGGCGGTGAGCTCACGTCGCTCGAAGAACGCCTCGAGCGGGAGGAGTACGAGCACCGCATCGAGGAGCTGAAGCGGGAGATCGAGGCGGAGATCCGGCGCCGCCTCGTCGCCGATCGAGGTGCCGAGGCGATGGCCAAGACACTGCGCAAGCCGCTCCCCGAGGACGTCGAGTTCATGCACGCCTCGCGCGACGAGATGCAGTCCCTGCGCAAGGCGCTGTACCCGCTGACCCGGAAGCTGGCGGCGCGGCTCACCCGCAAGCGTCGCCACGGCCGCAAGGGTCCGCTCGACTTCCGCAACACCGTTCGCCATTCGCTGTCGTACGGCGGTGTGCCGGCCGAGCCGAAGTTCAAGTACCCGCGCCCGGCCAAGCCGGAGTTGATGGTGGTCGCCGACATCTCAGGTTCGGTGGCGGCGTTCGCCCGCTTCACGCTGATGCTGGTGTACGCCATCCAAAACCAGTTCTCGAAGGTGCGGTCGTTCGTCTTCATCGACGGCATCGACGAGGTCACCGACTACTTCAAGGCGACCGAGGACATCGGCGAGGCGATCCATCGCGTCAACACCGAAGCCGACGTCGTGTGGGTCGACGGGCACTCCGACTACGGACATGCCTTCGAGGTGTTCTGGGACCGCTGGGGCAAAGACGTCGGGCCGAAGACGACGGTCCTGCTGCTCGGCGACGCCCGGAACAACTACCACGCCAGCCAGTCATGGGTCGTCAAGGAGATGCGCCACAAGGCGCGCCATGTGTACTGGCTGAACCCCGAGCCGCGCTCGTACTGGAACACGGGCGACTCGATCGTCGGCGACTACGCGACGCACACCGATGGCGTCTTCGAGTGCCGCAATCTCCGCCAGCTGGAGGCCTTCGTAGAAAAGCTCGCGTAGCGCGCTTCCGCGGCGAGCCGTCGCTTCGGGGTGACGTCGGGCAAGTCGTGAGACGCCCGTGATGGCGACGGCGAGCTCGGTGGGTGAGGCGAGCAACTTGCTTGCGAGCCGAGCCGTGTGAGGACAGCTCGCGTAGCCATTACGGTGCGCGTGATGACGAGCGCCGTGGACGAGCGGCGGGCCCAGACCGACTCCCTCACACCACATGAGAAGGCGCTGGTCTACGGCCACGCCCGCCGGTGGTTCCCGGAGCTCGTGGGTGCCGCGACCGCCTTCGATGCGTTGCCGGTGCTCGACCACGAGACGTCCCGACCCTGGTTCGGGCGGCCGGTCGACGAGGCCCGCTACTTCTCGTCGAGTGGGACGTCCGGCGAGCCGAAGCGCATCCCGTGGCTGCCATCGGAAGATGCCTGGTACGTCGGGCAGAAGCAGGAGCTGTTCGGTCCATGGCTAGGAGGCTGCCGCCGCGGCTTCATCTCGCTGGCCGTCGGCCACAACGCCGGGTCAGCCCATCTCGTGTTCGAACACCTCGGGCTCGACGTCCACGACGCCGGGCTCTCCGACGTCACCGAGCAGTGCGCAGCGGTGCTGTCGTTCGAGCCGGACGTCTTGTACTGCTCGCCGTCGATTCTCATCGGCATCGTCGACGCCATGGAGCGCACCGGGCAGCGCACGACGTCGGTGCGGCGCGTCATCACCAACGGCGAGGTGCTGTACCCGGCGATCCGCGCCAGGTTCCAACGGTTCTTCGGGCTCGCCGCCGATGCCGTGATGGATACCTACGGCTCGACCGAGGTCGGCACGCTGGCGTTCAGCTGCCCGCGCTGCAGCGACTACCACTTCCTCGACGGGCTCTATCCCGAAGCGGTGCTGCCGGCGCGGCTGCCGCCTGACGTCTGTCCGCCCGGTGCCGGGCACGACGTTCTCGCCATCAGCTCACTGAAGAGGACCAGCGTGCCGATCGTGCGCTTCCTCACCTACGACGTCCTCGCCGGTCTGCGACGCACCGTCTGTGGGACATCGGAGCGGTTCAGCTTCCAGCGCGTCGTCGGGCGGTGTGACGACGTCGTCAACTACGGCGAGCTGTTCTCGGTGTACGAGCTCGCCGACCTCATCGGTGGCGCGCTGCCCGGCGCCCGCTGGTACGTGTTCAGCCCCTGCAACGATCTGAGCGTCGTCATCGAGGGCGCCGAGCCGGACGGGTTCCGCGAAGAGCTGGCACGGCGCTACCCACTGCACGCCAAGCTCATCGACCTCGGCCTCGTGCCGGCACCCGTGCTGCGCTTCGTCGAGCGGTTCGACGAGTTCATGGAGCGCGCCGGCCTCGTCGTTGGTGCCCGTCGCAAGGACGTGCGCCGCATCCTCACCTGCCCGCTCGACGAAGGCTGGCTGGCCGGGCTCACCGCCGACGCCTGACCCGTCGATGCGTATCGATCAGCTCCCGGCCAGCGGCGTGCACGCCGTGGGAGTCGCCGGCCTGGAGACCGCCACGATGGTGCGCTACCTCGTGGAGCACGGCAACCGGGACATCGTGCTCCACGACGTTGCCGACGACGTCGACCGGGCATTCGACGCGGCGCATCGCTTCCAGCCGTTCGAGCAGGTCGAGCGCTCGCGGCAGGCGATGCGCACGTGTCTCGACCTGCGGGCAGGTCCGCGCTACCTCGAAGGGATCAAGGAGGCAACGGCGATCGTCGTTCCGGTGTCGTGGTTCCTGCACGCCCACCGCGACCGGCTGGCGCCATTGCACGACCGCTTCGTGCTGTACACCGACGCCTGCTTCGACCTGTTCGCCGGCCGGATCATCGCCGTCACCGGGACGTACGGGAAGACGACCACCAGCCGATTCGCCGCCACGCTCACCGCCGGGCACCTGTGCGGCAACGACCGGGAGTTCACGTTCGATCTCGATGCCCTCGCCCGCGCGGCGGCTGAAGAGTGCCTGGTCTTCGAGACGTCGAACCGCCACCTCGCCAATGGGTTCCGCCGCGTCGTCGACGTCGGCGTGGTCACCGCCATCTCGCTCAACCACGAGCCGGACCACGGCTCCTTCGAGCAGTACCGCGCCACGAAGTACTCGATGGCCGAGCGCTGCAGGCGACTGCTCTACCACGCCTCGATCCCGCAGCGCTTCGCCGACGCCGGCGCGCTGACGGCCAAGGGTTCGTCGTACGGGGCGGCTGGAGCGTGGTCGTTGTCGGGCGATCTCGTCTCCGGCCCAATCGGCAGCGGATGCGAACTGCCAGGCATCGCGGAGCTCGATCCGCTCAACCACGTCAATGCACTGGCGGCGGCTGCGGCGGCGCTGCTCAGCGGCGCCACTGCGGACGACGTCGGACGACGTTCCATGGAGCTGGCGGCCGCGCGACCGCGCTATCGACAAGCGCGCGAGCAGCGAGACGGCCGCACCCTCATCAACGACGCCGCGGCATGCGTCCCAGCTGGGACGGCGGAGCTGGTGGCCACGCTCAGCGAACCGTTCGTCCTGATCTGCGGAGGCGATCGGCAGCGGTACCGCCCCGGAGAGTTCGACGACCTGGCTCGCGCGCTGGCGGCGAACCGCATGACCGCCGGCGTCGTCACCACCGGGCCGATGGCCGCGCCGATCGAGGCGGCACTCGTCGCTGCCGGGTGCAGCGACTTCTGTCGGGCCGACAGCGTCCGCCACGCCGTCGAGCTGGCGATGGCCATTCCGGACGTCGCCGTCGTGTTCTCGCCCGGATGCGGGACGGGGACGCTGTTCGTCGACAAGTACGCCCGCGGAGAGGAGTTCGATGCCGCCGTCGACCGGCTGGTACCCGCCGGCCAAGCGGTTCGTTGACCTGTTCGTCGCCGTCGCGCTGCTGCCGCTCGTCACCCCCGTGCTGGCCGTCGCCTGCGCCGCGTCCGTCGTCATCGACGGGCCGCCGGTGCTGTTCCGGCAGCGCCGCGTCGGCCGGTGGGGAGAGCAGTTCACGCTGATCAAGCTGCGGACGATGCGCCCGACCGGCGGGGAGCCCGGATCCGGACGCGCGTACGCTGAGCGAGACCGCATCACGTTGCTCGGGTCGGCCCTGCGTCGTCTCCACCTCGACGAGTTGCCGCAGCTCGTCCATGTGCTCACCGGTGACATGTCGCTCGTGGGACCACGACCGCTGTCGCCGGCCCACGTCGCCGAGATCGCGCCCGGGCGGCGGGAGACCGTTCGTCCGGGGTTCACGTGCTTCGCCCAGCTCGAGCTGCTGGAGCACGGCTACCTCGACAAGCACCGGCAGGTCGCGCTCGACGAGGAGTACGTGCAGCGCATCGGGTTGCGCACGGATGCGGCGATCATCACCCGGACGGTGGCGGCGCTCTTCACCGGCCGCCCGAGGCGCCGGCCGCTGGCCTGGTTCGACCCGCAAGGAGCCGGCTGGCCGGCGGACAAGCTGCGGTCCTGATGCCCGAATCGACGCATCGCCGCTCAGTACCCTTTCCCACATGATGGAACGCATCCGTCGCGGGTGGGAGCTGACGAAGAAGGCCTGGGGCGTCATCCGTTCGAACCCGAAGCTGGTGCACCTCCCGATCATCGGCGGCCTGCTGGCGCTTGTCTTCGGTCTGCTCTTCGGCGCTCCGGGCGCCTACTTGATGTCCCGCGACGATCCGACGACGGTGCAGAGCGTGGTCGGCATCATCCTCGTTGGCATCGGTGCCTACCTGGCGTCGTTCTTCATCATCTACTTCAACGTCGCGCTGGCCGCCGCCGCCGACCAGGCGCTCAGGGGCGCCGAGCCGGACACTCGAGCGGCGAGAGCGGTGGCCCGCAGCCGGATCGTCCAGATCGCTGGATGGGCCCTCGTGTCGGTCGTCGTCTCGGCACTCCTCGCGCTGGTCCGTGACCGCGCTGGCGCGGCGGGTGGCCTGATCGCCGGCATCGGCGGTGCGATCTGGGGCCTCGTGACGTTCATGGTCGTGCCGGTGCTCGCCTTCGAGGGCATCGGTCCGATCGCCGCGATCAAGCGCTCGGCGCACCTGTTCCGCCAACGCTGGGGGCAGCAGGTCACCGGCAACGTGGCGATCGGTGGGATCGCCGGGCTCGTGTTGCTGGTGGCGATCCTCATCGGCGTCGGCGGTGTCTTCCTGCTGGCCGCTGGCAATGCTGCGGCCGACGTGTTCGGCGCGGTGCTGCTCGTTCTCGCCTTCGTCATTGGCATCGCGTCGGCGGTCTTCGCCGGTGCGACGCGGGGTGTGTTCGGCGTCGCGCTGTACCGCTACGTCGCCGAGGAGCACGCCATCGGGCCCTTCACGACAGCGGACCTCGAGAGCGCGGCCAAGACGCGCTGACCTCGGCGCGGTGACCTGAGCCACGGCAGCCGTCACAAGCGGAATTTAGAAACAGTTACTGCTGTTTCTAGCGGTACACTCAGCGCAACGAGAGGAGCCGCCGTGGAGCACAGCCACCGCACCGCCATCGTCACCGGAGGATCACGAGGCCTCGGACGAGCTCTCGTTCGAACCCTCGCCGATCAGGGATGGCACGTCGTCACCGATGGGCGCGATCCCGCTGCATTGGACGAGGCCGTCGGTTCGCTCGAACGTGTCGTCGCTCTACCCGGTGATGTCACGGACCCGCAGCACCGTCGCCGCCTCGTCGACACCGCCGTCGAAGTCGGAGGGGGGATCGACGTGCTCGTCAACAACGCCGGTGGCCTCGGGCCGTCACCACTGCCGGCGCTCGCCGAGTACCCGCTCGACGACTTGGCCGACCTGTTCGTCGTCAACGTCGTGGCGCCGCTCGGTCTGATCCAGGCGGCGTTGCCGAGCGTGCTCGCCCGCGGTGGCGTGGTCGTCAACATCACGTCGGACGCGTCTGTCGAGGCCTACGAGGGTTGGGGTGGATACGGCGCGACGAAGGCGGCGCTCGATCACATCGGGCGGGTCCTCGCCGTCGAACAGCCGAACCTCAGGGTGCTGACCGTTGATCCGGGCGACATGCGGACCCAGATGCACCAGGACGCTTTCCCCGGCGAGGACATCTCGGACCGGCCGCTGCCCGAGGCGGCGGTCCCTGGCCTGCTGAAGTTGATCGAAGGTGACCAGCGCAGCGGTCGCCATCGCGTCGTGCCGGCGGAGGAAGCCTCATGACCGCCTTGCCATGGGGGCTGCGCCCCCAAACCCCATCGTCGTCTGGCTCGCTGGCGCTCGCGCAGCCGACCGGTCATGAGGAAGCCTCATGACCGCGCTCCTGGAACGCTTCGAGCTGCCCCCCGAGCTCGAGGCCTCGGAGCCGCCGGAGGTCCGCCTCGGCCGGCGCGACGCGGTGCGCATGCTGGTCTCGATCGGCAACCAGGCGCCGCGCCACACGACCGCCCGGGATCTGGCGACGTGGCTGCGCCCGGGTGATCTGGTCGTCGTCAACACCTCGGCGACGGTGCCGGCCGCCCTCGACGCCACGACCGACGACGGGCAGGCCGTCGTCGTGCACGTCTCCACGGAGCTACCGACGGGCCTCCACCTCGTCGAGGTCCGTCACCCGGGGCACGACGGTACGACCTGGCCCGATCCGCAGGACTTCAGCGGACACTCGTTGGCCTTGGCCGGCGGCGGCCACATTCACCTGCTCGGCCGGATGCCCGGGTCGATCCGGCTGTTCGTCGCGACCCTCGAGCTGGAGATGCCGCTGCTCGAGCATCTCAACCGTTACGGCCGGCCGATTCGCTACCGGTACGTGCCCGAGTCGTGGCCGATCGACGCCTACATCAACTCCTTCGCCCTCGAGCCGGGCTCCGCGGAGATGCCGTCCGCCGGGCGGGCGCTGACGGCCGAGGTCGTCACCGACCTCGTGGCGCATGGGATCGTCGTGGCGCCGATCGTGCTGCACACCGGCGTCGCCTCGCTCGAGGCGCACGAGACGCCCTACCCGGAGCGCTATCACGTGCCGGCCGCCACGGCCCGCCTCGTCAACATGACGCGGGCCAGCGGAGGTGTCGTCGTCGCGGTCGGTACGACCGTCGTGCGAGCGCTCGAGACCGTCGCCGACGAGGCCGGGACAGTGCATCCAGGCGCCGGCTGGACGGAGCTCGTCATCACGCCCGAGCGCGGCGTGCGGGTTGTCGACGGGTTGCTCACCGGGTGGCACGAGCCGGAGGCCAGCCACCTGCGACTGCTCGAAGCGGTCGCCGGTCGGCAGGCGCTGCGCAAGGCGTACGCCGAGGCGCTCGCCACCGGCTATCACTGGCACGAGTTCGGCGATGTCCACCTGATCATTCCTGAACGATGAGTACCCACCGATGAGCACTGACGTCCCTGCTGTCCGTGTGCCGCCGCCGGTGTCGGCGGCGCAGCGCAGCGTGCTGTACGCCGTGCGTCGTCGCGGCGATGCGACGGTCGCCGACGTGGCGAGCCGCCTCGACATGACCATCAGCGGCGCTCGCCAGCACCTCAACGGGCTGGTCGACGCGGGGTTGCTCGAGGTCGGCGATGCGACACGAGCGGTGGGCCAGCAGGGGCGGAGCGAGCGGGTGTACTGCATCGCGCCGGCGGCAGAGACGCTGTTCCCCAGGGCCTATGGCGAGCTGACGAACGAGCTGCTCGGTTATCTCCCGTCCGACGCCGTGGTCATCGCGTTCGAGCGCCGGCGCGACCAGCGCGTCGTCAATGCCCGGGCGCGACTGGACCGGCTGCACGATTTCGACGCCAAGGTCGACGAGCTGACCCGCATCCTCGACGAGGATGGCTACATGGCATCCGTCGAGCGGGACGCCGAGGGTGTCGCTCGAATCATCGAGCGCAACTGCGCGATCTTCGCCGTCGCCCGCGAGCACCCGACGTCGTGCTCGACAGAGATCGAGTTCCTGCGGGCCGCGCTGCCGGAGGCGGACATCGAGCGGGTCACGCACATGATGGCCGGGGCATCTTCGTGCAGCTACGAAGTGACCCCGCGGCGGGGGGTTCGGGGGGCGGAGGCTCCTGCCGGAGCCCCCTGACCCTCGATCGATCCGGCTTCGCCGGTCGATCGAGCGCATATTGGGTGTCGGCCGAAGGCCGGCTCCTCGGGCTCGCTCGGCAACCTCTGGTTGCCGAGCGAAAACTCAGCCGCGCTGGTAGTTCGGCGCCTCGTTCGTGATCTGCACGTCGTGAGGATGGCTCTCCTCGCGCCCGGCGGCAGTGACCCGCATGAAGCGGGATCCCGTGCGCAGTGATTCGAGCGTCGCCGCGCCGGCGTAGCCCATGCCGCTGCGCAAGCCGCCGACGAGCTGGTAGATGACGTCGCCGACGCGGCCGGCGTAGGGGACCCGGCCCTCGATGCCCTCGGGCACGAGCTTGCGCGACGTGCTGTCGACACCGGACGACTGCGCGCTGGCGTAGCGATCTCCGCCGACGCCCTGCATCGCCCCCATCGAGCCCATGCCGCGGTAGCTCTTGTAGCGGCGACCCTCGAGCAGTTCGAGCTCACCCGGGCTCTCCTCCGTGCCGGCCAGCAGCGATCCGAGCATCACGGTTTCCGCACCGGCGGCGATCGCCTTGACGATGTCTCCGGAATACGTGATGCCGCCATCGGCGATGACCGGCAGACCGAGGCGGCGGGCACGCCGCGTCGTGAGCCAGATCGCCGACAGCTGCGGCATACCGGCACCGCTGATCACGCGAGTCGTGCAGATCGAGCCGGCACCGACGCCGACCTTGATCGCGTCGGCACCGGCCGCCGCGAGCGCGTCGACGCCGTCCTCGGTGACGACATTGCCGGCGACCACTGGCAGCTCGGGCCACCCGCCCTTGATCCGCTCGATCGCCTTGATCACCCCGGCGGAGTGGCCGTGCGCGGTGTCGATGGCGACGGCGTCGACACCCATCGCGACGAGGGCATCGACGCGCCGTTCCAGGTCGTCGCCAACCCCGACGGCGGCCGCGCAGCGGAGTCGGCCAGCATGGTCGCGTGACGCGTTCGGGAACTCCTGGCGCTTCTTGATGTCCTTCACGGTGATCAGTCCGGACAGGCGCCCGGTGTCGTCGACGAGGGGCAGCTTCTCGATGCGATGACGCTGGAGGATCGCCTTGGCCTCGTCGAGCGTCGTGCCGACGTCGGCGGTGACGAGACGTTCCGCCGTCATGAACTCGGAAACCGGGCGCTCGAAGTCGGCTCCCTCGCAGAAGCGGATGTCCCGGTTGGTGAGGATGCCGACGAGGCGTCCATCGCTGTCGGTGATCGGCACGCCGGAGAACTTGAACTGGTGCATCAGCGCCTCGGCCTCGTGGAGTGGCGCCATCGGCGGCAGGGTGACGGGGTCAGTGATCATCCCGCTCTGGCTGCGCTTCACCTTCTGGACCTCGGCGGCTTGATCGGCGATCTCGAGGTTGCGGTGGATCACGCCGATCCCACCCTGGCGCGCCATCGCGATCGCCATGGGCGACTCGGTCACCTTGTCCATCGCCGCGGACACGAGCGGGACGGTGAGCGTGATGCCCGCGGCGAAGCTCGCCGAGGTGTCGACGGCGTCGGGCAGCGTCTCGGAGTACCCCGGCACGACGACGACGTCGTCGAACGTCAGCGCCTCGAAGCGGTCGAACAGCTCGTCATTCGGATTCATCGGAGCGCCTCCTCCCGGCACAGGCTGGACAACGTGTCGACGAGCAACTCGTGCTCGGTGTGGTGGACGCGGGCGGTGAGTGAGTCGAGGGTGTCGTCGGGCAGGATCGGCACGTCGGCGGTGGCGAGCACCGGTCCGTCGTCGATGGACTCCGACGGAACGAGGTGGACCATCACGCCGGTCTGCGTTCGCTCGCCGGCGAGGGCCTCGTGCCACGCTCGCTCGATGGCGTGGATGCCGGGCAGTTCGCCGGGCAACGCAGGGTGGAGGTTGACCACGCGATCGGGGAACCAGCCGAGGAAGTTCATCGTGAGGATGCGCATCCACCCGGCGAGCACGATGAAGTCCGGGCCGAAGCCAGCTACCACGTCGGCGAGGCGGGCGTCGTAGTCCGAGCGCGGTTCGCCCTGCTGGGGCCCGATGTGGACGGCGGGCACGCCGGCGCCGCTGGCACGGGCGAGGGCACCGGCGTCGGCGTGGTCGGAGACGACGGCGACCAGGTCAGCCGGCAGGCGACTCTCGTTGCACGCGTCGAGGATGGCTTGCAGGTTCGTGCCCGCTCCCGAGGCCAGGACGACGAGGCGAGCCACCATGGCTCGACGGTAGACGGAGCACCGGCCGACTCGGCGGAGCTTGACGAAAAGTCATCCCGATAGGTTCAGCGCCATGGCCGTCTACCTGTGCCACGAGTACCCGGACCTCTACGAGCACGAGGCGACGATCATCGACGCAGCGCCGGGGCGTCTCGTGCTCGATCGGTCTGCGTTCCATCCGGGTGGAGGTGGGCAGGTCAGCGACACCGGCTGGCTCGATCACGCAGCAGGCACGGTGGACGTGACGGGCGTCGACAACGTCGACGGCGTCATCTGGCACGTGCTCGCCGACGACGCCCTGGAGCTCGCCGGCCCCGTCGTGCTGCGGGTCGACCACGAGCGGCGGTCGCGGGTGGCGCAGCTGCACACCGACTCCCACGTCCTCAACGCCCTCGTCTACGAGAGCTTTCCGGGCACCCTCGTCACCGGGGCGCAGATCAACGACGACGGCACGGGCCGCATGGACTTCGACCTGTCCGAGGTCGACAACGACGTGCTGCGTGCCCTCGACGGAGGGGTCAACGACGTGATTCGACGCGGCGCTGGAGGTGCGCAGCGTCTACGTCGACGCCGGCGATGCAACGGCGGTCGCCGGCCTCGTCCGGAGCCTGTCGGTCGCCCCGCCGCCGACGCCCGACGGAACGCTGCGGGTGATCGACATCGACGGCGTCGACCGCCAGGCCTGCGGTGGGACCCACCTCGCGAACACCGCGCAGTCTCGGCCGTTCCGCATCACGAAGGTCGAGAACAAGGGCAAGCGCAACCGCCGCATCCGCTTCATGCTCGACTGAATCTCAGCATGCTCGACTGATCATGCTCGACTGATCACGCTCGACTGATCACGCTCGACTGAGCTGCGACCGACGGCCGGCTGCAACCGGTCGCAGCGGCGAGGAGCTCGCCGACCGTCCACGTCGGCTCGGCGATCGCTGCCTGCACTGCCTCCACATCGCCGGCGGCGCAGACGACGACCATGCCGATGCCCATGTTCAGCGTGCGGTACAGCTCCTCGTCGTCGAGCCGCGGCGTCAGCTCGCGCACCAGCTCGAACAGCGGTGGCACCGGCCACGAACCCAGATCGATCCTCGCGGCCACGCCCTCCGGGAGCACCCGTGGGACGTTCTCCAGGAGGCCGCCTCCCGTGATGTGGGCCAGTGCCTTGACACGTCCGCTCGCCACCGCGTCGCCGAGCACGCCGAGGTAGTTCCGATGGGGCTCGAGCAGCGCCGCGCCGAGTTGGCGGTCCAAGCCGGCCGGGGCGACGTCCATCGGCGCCCATTCGAAGACGCGACGCAACAGCGAGTACCCGTTCGTGTGTGGGCCGCTCGACGCGACGCCGACGAGGACGTCGCCCACGGCCACGTCCGAGCGGGGGAGCAGGGCCGCTCGCTCGGCAACTCCGACCATCGTGCCGGCGACGTCAAAGGCGCCCGGCGCATAGACGCCCGGCATCTCGGCCGTCTCCCCGCCGAGCAGGGCGCATCCCGCGGCTTCGCAGGCCTCGGCCATGCCGGTCACGACGTCGGCGACGACATCTGCGTCCAACGTGCTCGCCGCCACGTAGTCGAGGAAGAAGAGTGGTCGGGCGCCCTGCACGAGGACGTCCCCGATGCAGTGGTTGACGATGTCGTGTCCGACCGAGCGCACGTGGCCAAGCCGCGCCGCGAGCTCGACCTTCGTACCGACACCGTCCGTCGATGCCACCAGGACGGGGTCGTCCATGGCGGCAATCGATTTGGCCGAGAAGACACCGCCGAAGCTGCCGACGCCGCGCAGCACGTCGGCGCCGTGGGTGCGCTCGACGGCGGCGCGCATCCGCTCGACCGCCCGGTTGCCCTCGGCGATGTCGACACCCGCTGCGGCATAGGACGTCAGATCGGCGCCGGGAGATCGCCAGCCGATGTCGCGGCGGACCTGCATGCCGTCGAACTGGACGTGCGCCATCGCCTCGTAGGCGGCTGCCCTCGCCGCGCCGAGATCCGCACCAATCCCGGTGACTGACAGCACCCGCCCACCGGTGACGACGCCGTCCGCCATCCCCGCCGCGAACACGAGCGCTGGCGATTCTGACGACACTTGGTTGCGCTCAGCGCAACCAAGTGTCGTCAGAATCTTGCCGCCGAGGACAGGGGCGGTCGGGTAGCCGGGGGCGGCGGCCACGACGGTGCAGGCGGCGCCGGGGTCGATCTCGATCGGGAGGGACGCCAGTTCGCCGCGTGTGCAGGCCAGGGCGAGCTCGGCGAGGTCGGAGCGCAGCAGTGGCAGCACGGCCTGGGCCTCGGGGTCGCCGAAGCGGACGTTGTACTCGACGAGGCGCGGGCCGTGGGCGGTGAGCATCAGTCCGGCGTAGAGGACTCCGACGTAGGGCGTGCCAGCCGCGGCGAGATGATCGAGCACCGGCTGCACGAACGTCGCGACGAGCTCGTCGGCGGAGTAGGGGACTGGCGCTGGGGCGTAGGCACCCATGCCACCGGTGTTCGGCCCGGTGTCGCCTTCACCGATGCGCTTGTGGTCCTGCGCCAGTGGCAACGCCTTCGCCACACGTCCGTCGCACAGCGCGAGCAGCGAGCACTCCGGACCGCTCATCCGCTCCTCGAGCACGAACGGGGCGGTGGTGACGCCGATCGCGGCGTAGGTCTCGGCGTCCGACGCCGGGATCGTGACGCCTTTGCCGCCCGCCAGTCCGTCCAGCTTGACGACGACGGGTCGGCCCAGGCGATCGAACCACTCGACGGCCGCCTGATGGGCGCGGGCGTCGAATCGGGCGAATGCCGGCCCGGGGATTCCCAGCGACGCCGCCAGCTCCCGGGCGTACCCCTTCGACGACTCGAGCCGGGCGAGCTCGGCGGTCGGCCCGAAGCACGGCACGCCAAGCTTGGCGCACGTGTCCGCGACGCCTTCGACGAGCAGCGCCTCAGGCCCGGGTATCACGAGCGAGACGGCGTCGAGGTCGACCTGATCCAGCGATCCGGCGACGACGACGGAGTGCCCGTGGCGTCGGCAGGCCCAGGCGAGCGCCTGTTCCCGACCGCCGCCCCCGAGGATGAGCAGGTTCACGCCAGCACGCCCTCGAACGACAGCTTGGCCTGTGCGTCGTCGACCTCGATCGGATAGCGACCCGTGAAGCAGGCGTTGCAATAACCGTCACCCGATCCGTTGGCGTGACCGACCGCCCGCATCATCCCCTCGAGCGAGAGGAACGAGAGGCTGTCGGCGCCTGCCCGTTCCCGGATCTCCTCGACCGTCAACCGCGCCGCCATGAGGTCGCCGTCGTGACCCATGTCGACGCCGAAATGGCACGGGTGCACAATCGGGGGGCAGGTGATGCGGACGTGCACCTCCGTCGCCCCGGCGTCGCGCACGAGCTTCACCAGCGGCCCCGCCGTCGTCCCGCGCACGAGCGAGTCGTCGATCATGATCACCCGCCGCCCCGCGAGGTTCTCGGAGAGTGCGTTGTACTTCAGCGCCACGCCGCGGTCACGGATCTCCTGCGTCGGTTCGATGAACGTGCGGCCGATGTAGCGGTTCTTGATCAGCCCGTCGTTGAACGGCACCCCGCTCGCTCGTGAGTACCCGATCGCCGCGGGGATCGACGAGTCCGGCACCGGGATCACGAGGTCGGCGTCCACCGGCGACTCGATGGCCAGTTCGGCGCCGAGTCGCTCGCGCACCTGGTGCACGCCGCGGCCGTCCCACACCGAGTCGGGGCGCGAGAAGTAGACGAACTCGAAGGTGCAGCGAGCAGGCGACGGCGCCGGTGCGATCGCCCGGCGGCGCTGCATCTCCGCTCCCCGCAGTGTCACGATCTCACCGGGCTCGACCTCGCTGATGTCGACGCACCCGAGCGTCGACAGCGCGCACGTCTCGCTGGCGACGGCGTAACCGCCGTGCGGCAGGCGGCCCACCGACAGTGGTCGGAAGCCCCATGGGTCGCGCACGGCGACGACCCGGTCGGCGGCCAGCAGCACGAGCGAGAAGGCGCCCTTCCAGGCGGGCAGCGTGCGCTCGATCCGCTCCTCCCACGTCCTGCCGCCCGCTGCCGCCAGCATCAGCGTCATCACTTCCGAGTCACTGGTCGCCGTCAACCCGAAGCCCTTCGACAGCAGCTCGTCGCGCAGCTCCGACGTGTTGACGATGTTGCCGTTGTGCGCGAGCGCCAGCGGGCCGTGCATGGTCTCGACGAGGAACGGCTGGATGTTGCGTTCGTTGCTCGACCCCGTCGTCGAATAGCGGGTGTGGCCGATGGCGTGATAGCCCGACAGCGGCTTCAGCGCTTCGTTCGTGAAGACGTTGGACACCAGGCCGGGCTGCTTGTGCACGCGGGCGCGGTGGCCGTCGCTGACGGCGATGCCGGCCGCCTCCTGGCCGCGGTGCTGCAGGGCGAACAGGCCGAAGAACGTCAGCTGTGCCACGCCCTCGCCGTGAGGGGTCGAGATGCCGATCACGCCGCATTCCTCTCGTAGTTCAGCCATGGTGTTCCTTCCTGACCGCTTCGAGGACCGTGCCGATCCGTTCCTGGACCGGGTAGGCACCGGGCTCGAACGCCTGCCCGGTCAGACGCTCGTAGGCGTCGACGTATCGCGCCGTCGTCGCCGACCAGACGTCGGGCGCGAGCTCGGGGATCTCACCGTCCCCACTGAACCCAGCCGCCGCCAATGCCTGGCGGACCAGCTCCTTGTCGAGGCTCTCCGGCTCCGCATCGGTGGTCAACCGTTCCTCGTAGCTGGCCGCGACCCACCAGCGCGATGAGTCGGGCGTGTGCAACTCGTCGATCAACAGCACCTCGTCGTCGGCGGTGACACCGAACTCGTACTTCGTGTCGACGAGGAGCAGCCCGGCGTTCGCCGCCACGTCCTGCCCTCGCCGGAACAGCTCGAGGGCGATCGACGTGATGTGCCCCCAGCGTCCAGCGTCGACCAGCCCTCGCTCGACGACCTCCGACACCGAAAGCGGCTCGTCGTGGACCGTCGAGCCGGCGGGCGGCTTCGTCGTCGGCGTGACGATCGGGTAGGGGAGCGGAGTGTTCTTGCGCAGGCCATCCGGGAAGCGGTAGCCGTACAGCACCCGCGCGCCGGCGGCATACGGCTTCCACAGCGAGGTCGACGTGACACCGGTGATGTAGCCGCGCACCACCACTTCCACCGGCAGCGTCTGGGCGGCGCGAGCCACCAGCAGGTTCGGATCAGGCACCTCGACGACGTGGTTGGCAACCAGGTCAGCCGTCCGCTGGAACCACCACGCCGACAGTTGGTTGAGCACCTGACCCTTGTAGGGCACGCCGGCGATGATCCGGTCGAAGGCGGACAGCCGGTCGGTCGTGACGATCAACCGCTTGGTGGCTCCGAGCGCATACGACGTGCGGACCTTTCCGTCGCGCCGATCGGGAAGCGGGAGGTCGATGCTCGTGAACGGGGCAAGGGTCTGGCTACTTGGCATGGCGGACCGCTGCTTCGAAGAGGCGCAGTCCGAGGAACCGGGTCGTTCCCTGCTCGCGATGGTGGCGCGGGTGCTGGCGCGGCAGGACGTGGTTCTCCGGGTGGGGCATCAGGCCGAGCACGACGCCGCTCTCGTCGCACACTCCGGCGATGGCGGCGACCGAGCCGTTGGGGTTCGGTCCTACGTAGCGCAGCGCGACCTGCCCGGCTGCGGCGAGCGCGTCGGGGTCGGGGTGCACGTAGCGCCCCTCGCCGTGGGCGATCGGGCAGTGGATCGGGTCGTCCAGGCCGGACGTCCAGATGCACGCACTCTCCTCGGCGGCGAGGGTCACCCACCTGCAGTCGAAGCGACCGTGGTTGTTGTGACCGAGCGCACCCGGCAGCAGTCCGGCCCGAGTCAGCACCTGGAAGCCGTTGCAGATCCCCAGCACGGGCCGGCCATTGTCGACGAACGCGCGCAGCCGATCGCCGAGGCGTCCGCCGTCCCCGGCGGTGAGGTCGAGGGCCAGCATGCGGCCGGCACCCAGCGCGTCGCCATAGCTGAACCCGCCGGCGATGACGACGATCCGGGCGGCGTCCAGCAAGCTCGGATCGGCGATCAGCTCGGCCGCCAACACGACGGCTGGTTCGGCGCCGGCCAGATCGAGCGCCAGCACGGCGTCCGTGTCACGATTGGTCCCCGGTCCGGCGACGACGATCGCCTGCGGCCGGCTCACCGATCGTCCCCTGCGAATGCGGCGACGAGGTCATCGACGGGCAGTGGAGCGACGCCGGGCAGGCGCAGCACAGCTTCCTCGGTCACGGTGCCGAGGCGATCGACCGTGCCGACCAGTGCCACGAAGGCCGTCAGATCGTCCGGACGGACCTCGACCACGTGGCGGCCCGTCGATTCGGAGAACAGCGAGGTGGTCACGTCGTCATCGGGCAGGCGGTCGACGGTGATGCCGAGGCGGCCGGCGATGCACAGCTCGGCGAGTGCCACGGCGAGCCCACCCTCACTCACGTCGTGACACGACTGCACCAGCTCCGCCCGCATCGCGGCGTGGAGGCGTCGGTACCGAGCCGGCGCGTCGACGTCTGGCTGTGGTACGAGCCCACTCGGCGGGTTCTCGCGCAGCAGGTCGAGATGGCTGCCGGCGAACTCCGGCGCCGTCCGCCCGAGGAGCAGGACGATGTTCCCGGCCTCGGACAGCTCGGCCGTCACGGTGCGCCCGACGTCCGGCACGTGGGCGACGGCAGTGATGACCAGCGTCGGAGGCACGGCGTGGCGGGCGCCGTCAGCGCCCGTGTACTCGTTGTTCAGGGAGTCCTTGCCGGACACGAACGGCGCAGCGTGGGCAATCGCCGCGTCGTGGCACCCATCGACGGCTGCGACGAGCTGACCAAGCGCGGACGGGCGGCGGGGATCACCCCACGAGAAGTTGTCGAGCAGCGCGACCGTGCTGGGGTCGGCGCCAACGGCAACGACGTTGCGGATCGCCTCGTCGACCACCGCATGGGCCATCGCCTCGGGGTCGTGCAAGCCGTACCACGGGTTGACGCCCACGCCGACGGCGAACCCATGGGTGTCGCGGGGGTCAGCCAGGACGACCCCATCGCCCGGACCGTCGCCGTGGCGACCGACGAGCGGACGCACCACGGTGCCCCCGCCGATTTCGTGGTCGTAGCGGTGGATCGTGGCCGCCTTCGAGGCGATGTTCGGGTGTGCCAGCAGCGCCAGCACGGTGGCGGACGGGTCGTCGACGCGCCGCCCGATGGGTTGACGCGCCGGCTGCGGGACAGCAGCAACGAGCGCGCGCTGGGGCCTGCCATCGTGGAGGAACGCGGTGTCCAGGTCGAGCACGACGTCACCGCGGTGGCGTACGACGAGGCGCCCGTCGCCCGTGAACGTGCCGAGTTCGGCGAGCTCCACACCGTGGCGGGCGCACCGGGCGCGCAGCGCGGCCAGCTGGTCGGGTGGGACGGCGACGACCATCCGCTCCTGCGCCTCGGACAGCCAGATCTCCCAGGGCTGGAGTCCGGGGTACTTGAGCGGGACCACATCGAGCTCGACGTCGGCGCCCACGCCCTCGGCCATCTCGCCGACCGCCGACGACAGCCCGCCGGCTCCGCAGTCGGTGATCGCCGTCCAGAGCACCGGCGCGCCGTCCGCTCCGGCGAGCACGTCGATCAGCCGCTTCTCGGTGACCGGGTCGCCGATCTGCACGCTGGCGCCCGCAACGTGGCCGGTCGTCGCATCCATCGTCAGGCTGGAGAACGTGGCGCCGCGGATGCCGTCCCGGCCGGTGCGACCGCCCAGCACGACGACGCGGTCGCCGGGATGCGGGCCGGTGGACGACTCGGCATCCGGCGCGACGCCGATGCACCCGCAGAAGACGAGCGGGTTGGTGGTGAAGCCACGGTCGTAGAGGATCGCTCCGGCGACTGTCGGCAGGCCGATCTTGTTGCCATAGTCGGCGACGCCGTCGATCACGCCGTCCCTGATCCGGCGTGGATGCAGCGCACCGTCGGGGAGGTCGTCGACGGAGAGGTCGGTCGGCCCGAAGCACAACACGTCGGTCACGGCGACCGGTCGGTGCGCCGCGCCGAGCACATCGCGGATGACGCCGCCGACACCGGTGTTGGCGCCGCCGAATGGCTCAACGGCCGACGGATGGTTGTGGGTCTCGGCCTTGAGAGCGAGCGTCGTGCCGGGAACGAACGACACGACGCCGGCGTTGCCGACGAACGCCGACCGGACGAACGGCGCACCGACGGCGTCGGTCGCCGCACGCAGCCGGTCGAGGAGCGCTGGGCGGGACTCGCCCTCGGTGGTGGTGATGGCGGCCCGGAAGGTCTTGTGGGCACAGTGCTCGCTCCAGGTCTGGGCGAGTGTCTCGAGCTCGACGTCGGTCGGGTCTCGGCCGTCGCGACGGAAGTGTGCTTGCAGGGCGTCCAGCTCAGCGGCGTCGAGTGCGAGACCTCGCTGCACGCTGAGCTCGGCAAGGCTGTCTCGCGACAGGTCGCGCAGCGGGATGGTCTCGACGAGGGGACGGTCCGGTGTGCCTGGGTGGAGGTCCGGCTCGGCGAGTCCCGAGGTCCACTCCTCGATGACCGGATTGGCGACGAGCCTGCGCAGCAGTCGCTCGATCGTCTCGCTGTCGGTGCCGGCGCGGACCTCGAGGCGTCGTCCGGTGGCTGCCGCACGCACCGGCACCCCGAGCTGATGGGCAGCGTGGACGACGGCCTCCGCCGTCGTGTCGGTGACGCCGGGATGGAACGTGATCTCGACGCCGGGGAGAACCGGTTCGTCCCAGGTCCCGGTCTGCAACAGCGGGTCGGCGAGGATCGCTTCGAGCTGCGCCAGATCGGTGTCGGACAGCTCGCCGTCCACGAACACGACGTCGGCGACGTGGACCGGCCCGTCGATGGTCAGCCCGAGCGTCGCCGAGCCCGCGACGACGGCGCTGGCCCGGGGGTCGGTGTCGAGGGAGCGCAGGGTGAACCGGTGCATCGGACCCGGCCCGGACCCCGCTGCCGTCACTGCCCCGACCCTAGGCACGGTCGCCCGGCGGCACGAAGCTTCTGAACGAAATGTAAGCGGACTTCGCGCGTTCAGCGTGTCCGGCGTTCAACCGGCGCTGACGCCCCGGGCCGCCCAGGCCTTGGCCGCGATCGTGAACGGCGGGGGCCCCAACAGCTCCTGGCAGCCGTCGTGCAACGCCGCTCGTCCGCGCTCGTCGCGCGACAGGAGGTACGCGCCGGCGGGACCGACACCGAACGTGAACGGCTCCCACCACGACTCGAAGTCGTCGTACTCCCTCGTCGCCGTCGAGCGCGGTGTCCTCGACGTCGCCCAGGCCGGCTGCGGCGAACAGCTCGGCGAGATGGCCTTCCCGCGCGCCGTTGAAGTCGGACTCGTCGAGCACCGCAGGATCGAGGGACTGGGCGACCTGCCAGAGCGGCGCGACCGGCGAGTGTCCACCAGCGTGGTCCCAGACACAGGCGGCGACGACGCCACCCGGACGCACGACTCTTCCCATCTCGCGCAGCCCGGCCTTCGGGTCGGCCATGAAGTGGACGACGAGCTGGGCCAGCGCGACATCGAACCGGCCGCTGTCGAACGGGAGCTCCTCGGCACTCGCCTGCTCCACCTCGACACCGGGGTTGCGTTGGCGGTTGGCGGCGACGAACGGCGCCGACGGATCGACGGCCGCGACCTGGTCAGCTCCCAGGACCTCGACGAGTCCCGTGGTGAGCGCTCCTGGACCGCAGCCGACGTCGAGCGCCGACTGGCCGGCCCGCACACCCGCCAGCTCGATCATCTGCGGCACGAGCTGCCCCGAGTACCGACCCATGAACCGGTCGTACGACTCGGCGGGCACGTCAAACGCCACGCGCTGACTGTATGACTCAGGCTCGGCTCGCAAGCAAGTTGCTCGCCTCGCCTGCCGACCGCTCGCCGCCTTCGCTGCGCTCCGGCGTCTCACCTGCCTGCCTTCCGGTCCTAGCTTGTCCAGATGCCTGAGCCGAAGGCGGCGAGTGTCTCGCGGGTGGCGTGTGGATCGGCCCGGCTGTACGTGCGCGACGTCGGCGCAGGACGACCGGTCGTGGTCGTCCACGGCGGTCCGGATTTCGGGCACGACTACCTGTTGCCCGAGGTCGACCTGCTCGCCGACGCGTGCCGCCTCGTTTACTACGACCAGCGCGGGCGAGGGCGGTCGTACGCCGGCGATGCGACGGTCAGATGTCACGATGGCCGGCGAGGTCGATGACCTCGATTGCGTGCGACGCTCGCTCGGGTTGGAGACGATGGCGGTGCTCGGGCATTCGTGGGGCTGCCTCGTGGCGATGGAGTACGCCCTTCGGTTCCCGGAGCGGGTGTCGCACCTGATCCTGCTGGGAGCGGCGCCAGCGTCCGGCGAGGCCGCCCGAACGTTGGGCCGGAGCATGCGGGCCGCCCGGACCGCCGACGAGTCGGCGACGATGGCGGGGCTAGAAGCCGACGCGGCGTACCAGGCGGGAGACCTCGAGGCGGACGCGGCCTGGTACCGCATCCACTTCAAGCCGGCGCTGCAACGGCCGGAGCTGTTGGACGATCTCGTCGCCCGGCTGCGACGCGGATCCAGCGCGGAGGGCATCGTGGTGGCCCGGGTGATCGAGCAGCGGCTGTACGACGAGACGTGGCGGGCGCGACGACTACGACCTGCTGGCGCGGCTCCAGCCGTTGCGCGTCCCGACCCTGCTGCTCCACGGCGACGCCGACTTCATCCCGGTCGAGCTGGCGCATCAGGTGGCCGACGCGATCCCCGGCTCCCGCCTGGAGCTGCTCGCAGATTGCGGCCACTTCCCATTCCTTGACCAGCCGGAATTGAGCTACCGCGCCATCACGCGGTTCCTCTCGTAGCGGCTCCTGTTCGCCGAGGCCGGTCCGCCGGTCCCGTTGTACGGTGCGGTCGGTCCCGCCCCCCTCGACCGCAGGAGTTCGCTGTGCCCAGGCAGTTCCAAGGTGACATCAAGTTCGACGTCCGCCAGTCAACTGCGGACTGGCCGGCCTTCCTCGCCAACAAAGCGCCGGAGGGTGCACCGAACGTGCTCGTGGTGCTGTACGACGACACCGGGTGCGCGGCGTGGTCGACGTACGGCGGGCGCATCAACATGCCGACGATGGATCGGCTCGCCGCCAACGGACTGACGTACTCGCAGTGGCACACGACGGCGTTGTGCTCGCCGACCCGGTCGACGTTCCTCACCGGGCGCAACCATCACCTCAACGGCTTCGCATCGATCTCCGAGTCCTCGACCGGCTTTCCCGGCTACAACTCGCACATCCCGCCGGAGAACGTCACGATGGCGCACCTCCTGCGCGACGCCGGCTGGTCGACGTTCTGGGTCGGCAAGAACCACAACGTGCCGATCGACGAGTGGACGGCCGGTGCCTCGAAGAAGAACTGGCCGCTCGCCCAGGGCTACGACCGCTTCTACGGGTTCGTCGGCGGGGAGACCAACAACTGGTATCCGAGCTTGGCCGAGGACAACCACTACATCGCCCAGCCGTACACGCCTGACGAGGGCTACCACCTGTCGAAGGATCTCGCCGACCAGGCCCTGCGGATGCTGCGCGACACGAAGCAAACCGAGCCGGACAAGCCGTGGTACCTGTGGTTCTGCCCCGGGGCCAACCACGCTCCGCACCACGCCCCGCAGGAGTACATCGATCGCTACAAGGGTGCCTTCGACGAGGGCTACGAGGCGTACCGCGAATGGGTGCTCCAGCGGATGATCGAGCGCGGCATCGTCCCCGAGGGCACGGAGCTGACGCCGATCAACCCGATGCCGGAGGGCACGTTCACACCGACGGATTCCGTCCGACCGTGGGACGAGCTGAGCGACGAGGAGAGGGCGCTGTTCTGCCGGTTCGCCGAGGCCTATGCGGGGTTCTCCGAGTACACGGACGCGCAGGTCGGCCGGATCGTCGACTACCTCGAGGAGTCGGGCCAGCTCGACAACACGATCATCCTCTACTGCGCCGACAACGGCGCGTCCGGTGAGGGCTCCCCGAACGGATCGGTCAACGAGGGCAAGATCTTCGGTGGGTACCCGGACGACCTGCAGCAGAACCTGTCGATGATCGACCAGATCGGCAGCCCGGACACGTACAACCACTACCCGTCCGGTTGGGCCACAGCGTTCTCCGCCCCGTACCGCATGTTCAAGCGCTACGTGTACCAGGGAGGCGTGTGCGACCCGCTCGTGATCCACTGGCCGGCCGGCATCAAGGCCAAGGGCGAGGTGCGCCACCAGTACCACCACTCGACCGACATCGTCCCGACGATCCTCGAGGTGTGTGGGGTCGAGATGCCCGACATCTACAACGGCGTCGCCCAGAACCCCCTGTCAGGTGTGTCGATGCGCTACAGCTTCGATGCCGCCGACGCGCCGACGCAGAAGCACACCCAGTACTACGAGATGTTCGGCAACCGGGGAATCTGGCACGACGGCTGGAAGGCCGTGACCGAGCACGGACCGGTGAGCGGCATCAGCAACTTCGAGAACGACCGCTGGCAGCTGTTCCACACCGACGAGGACCGCTCCGAGGCCCACGACGTCGCCGACCAGCACCCCGAGAAGCTCGCAGAGCTGAAGGCCCTCTGGATGCAGGAGGCAGAGGCCAACAACGTGTTGCCGCTCAACGACCTGCAGATCATCGGTAACCCCAAGGACTTCGAGACGTTCATCAAGATGGAGTTCAACGTCCCGGTCCCGCCGAGTGGCCAGTACACGTACTACCCCGACACGAGCGAGATCCCCGAGCGGTCAGCCGCGAACACCCACGGCGTCTCCTACAAGGTCCTGGCCGAGGTCGAGCTGACGCCGCAGAGCGAGGGCGTGATCTTCGCTCACGGCTCGCGCTTCGGTGGGCACGCGCTGTTCATCAAGGACGGCACGCTGCACTACGTCTACAACTTCCTCGGCATTCCCCCCGAGAAGCGACTGTCGACCCCGCTCACGGCGACGGGCCGCCACGTCCTCGGTGTCGAGTTCATCAAGGAGGGCATGGGCGAATATCGCGAAGGTGTCGGGCCCGCCAAGCTGTACGTGGACGACCAGGTCGTCGCCGAGGACGAGATCCGCACGGTGCTCGGGCACTTCTCGCTGTGCGGCGAAGGACTGTGCATCGGCTACGACAGCGCCGATCCGGTCAGCTCGCTCTACCCGTCGGGATTCCCGTTCGCCAACGGCGAGATCGTGAAGGTCGTGTTCGACATCGCCGACGACGCGTACGTCGATGTCGAGGCCCACCTCGCGGCGGCGATGGCGAGGGACTAGCGGGCGCAGGTCGGTACCGTTCTCCGCATGGCGGAGGACGTCCGGACCGAGGCACCGACGCGCCTGGCGCTCGTGCGCCACGGCGAATCCCGAGTCAGCGTGGCGCGCTCGATCGGCGGCTCGCGGACGTGCACCGGGATGTCGGATCTCGGGCGGCGCCAGTGCGAGCGCTTGGCGGCCCGCTTGGCCGAGACGGGCGAGCTCGCCGGTGCTGCCCTGTACGCCAGCCACTTCCAGCGGGCGATCGAGACGGCCGAGGTGATCGCGCCCGCCCTCGGCGGCGCGGAGATCCACGTCGAGGACCGCTTCGGTGAGCACGACCCGGGCCCTGACTGCGACGGGCTCACGTTCGCCGAGTTCATCGAGCGCCACGGCATGCCGGATTGGGAGGCCGATCCGTATGCCGTCACGTTCCCCGGCGGCGAGACGATCGCCGAACTGCACCACCGCGTGGCGCTCGGACTGCACGACGTGATGGCTCGCCACGCCGGAGGGACCGTCGTCGTGTGCTGCCACGGTGGGGTCATCAACGCCGTGCTGCGCCTGGCGCTCAAGTCGCCCGCCGTTGGCGACTTCGAGCTGTTCACGACGAACGCCTCGATCACCGAGCTGATGCTCATCCGCCTGGGCCGCTGGCGCCTCCTTCGCTACAACGACGCCGCCCACCTCGCCGGGCTGCCGAAGGAGTCACCCCGCGACGAAGTGTGACGCCAGCGCGTGGATGTGAGCTCGCAGCGGTCACACTTCGCGCGTGCGATGGATCGTCGTCGGGGCAGGCAGTGCCGGGTGCGTCGTGGCCGCCCGGCTCGCCGAGGCCGGTGAGGACGTCGTTGTCGTCGAGGCCGGTGCCGGCACGACCAACACCGTCAGCCGCAGCCCCAGCTTCTTCGACGCCACTGCCGCACCTGGCCTGACGTTCGCCGAACCGTTCACGCGCGGCCGCGGCGTCGGTGGTTCGAGTGCCGTCAACGGGATGATCGCCACCCCGGGCGACGACGCGCAGTACCGCGCCTGGGGCTGGTCCGACACGGATGACGCGTTCGCCCGCGTGCGCGTGCCCGTCGAGCAGCCTGCAGCGAGTGAGCTCGGGCCGATCGACCGGGCGCTCCTGGCCACGGCGTCCGACGCCGACCGAGCGGTGCTGACCCGCCGAGCCGGCCACCGTGTCACGTCGTACGACGCGTACCTGGCCGATGTCTCGAGCGTTGCGTTGCGAGCTGACGTGGAGGTCGTCCGCATCACTGTCGACGCAGGGCGAGCCACCGCTGTCGAGCTCGCGGACGGCACGACGATCGACGCCGACGCCGTCGTCGTCTCGGCAGGCGCGATCGGCTCGCCGCTCCTGCTGCAGGCGTCCGGCATCGGTGGACCGCACGTCGGGAGGCACCTCCGCAACCACGCCGCCCAGCCCGTCGACCTGCGGCTACGACCGCACGTGCCGTGGAACCCGCACGGGCTGGTGGCTGCGTCGTTCCTGCGTCGCGATGATGTGCAGCTGCTCTCGGTCAACCACCTCGGTCCCGAAGTCCCGCATGGTGCAGGTTTCCTCGTCGTCGTGATGTCGGCCACGGGTGAAGGGTCGATCCAGCCCGGCCCGGCCGTGGACATCGTGCTCAGCGAGCACGATCGAGCTCGGCTGGCCACCGGGGTGGAGCTCGTGTGGCAGCTACTCGGGGCGCCAGCGTTCGCCGCCATCGTCGAGGACGTGTCGGTCGGCGAGGCGCCGGCCGGCGTCTACCACCCGACGTCGACGTGCCGGATGGGCGACGTGGTCGACGAGGACGGCGCCGTGGTCGGCATCGACCACCTCTTCGTCGTGGACGCCTCCGTCTTCCCGGAGCTCCCGACGGCGAACACGTACCTCCCGACGCTGATGCTCGCCGAGCGGCTCGCGCCGCAGGTCCTCAGACGGCGGCGAGCAGCTCCTCCATCGAGTCCTGGAGCAGGTCGGTGAGCCGCCACACGTCGGGAACGAGCTCACGGCAGGCAACGAAGCCGAAGTCGAGGTTGCCGTTGTAGCTCTGCACCGTCATGTTGAGGCCCTGGCCATCAGCGACCGCCGAGATCGGATAGAAGTGCTCCAGCCGGGCGCCGGCGGAGTACAGCGGCATCGCTGGTCCCGGCACGTTGGAGATGATCAGGTTGAACGGCGGCGCCGTACGGTCGGCGATGCGCATCCGGCTGTACATCCGCATCGCCCGCGCCGCAATCGCCGGCGGAGCGAACTGCGTGAAGTCCATCAGGGACTCCGCAGGGATGGCCGCGAACTGCGTCTTTGCGGTCGTCATGCTCTGCCGGATCCGCTGCAGCCGGGCCTGTGGATCCGGTTCGTTCGTCGCCAGATCGGCCAGCAACATCGACACGCGGTTCTGGTACATGTCGTCCTCGCTGCCCGAGCGCACGCTGACCGGAACCGCAGCGATGAGGCTCTCCGGCGGCAGGCAGTCGTGCTCGATGAGGTAGTGGCGCAACGCACCGGAGCACAGCGCCATGACGACGTCGTTGAACGTGCACCCGACGGCGCGGCGGATCTTCTTCGCGTCCTCCAGCGGGATCGTCGTGTAGGAGAAGCGTCGGTGCGGGGTGACCGTCGCGTTCCACGGCGTGCGCGGCGCCGGCGTCGGCGGCAGCGCCGGCGGGTCGTCGACCTCGTTCGGACGCGCCTCGGAGGCGCCGGCGCATCACGTTGCCGAGCGGCCCGGGCAACGGTTGCGCGATGACGTCGGCCAACGCGCGTAGGCCCGGCCGTCCCGTCGAGCTGCTGAGGTCGCGCAACGTCTTCACCGACAGCCGGATGAACTTCTCGGGGCTGCGGGCGTACTGCACGAACGTGCGCTGGAGCAGCTCGATGTCCGTCGGCACGCGGTCGGGCGTCCACGCCGCGGCCTCGCCCTCGTGACGAGCGTCGGGCTCGGTGTCGAGGATGGCCGCCAGCATCAGCGCGCCGGACGCGCCATCGATCGTGGCGTGGTGCACCTTGGTGACCTGCGCGATGCGCGTTCCGCCATCCACGCCCTCGATGACGTAGAGCTCCCACAGCGGCCGGCTGCGGTCGAGCGGCCGGGCATGGATCCGGCTGACCACCTCGGCCAGCTGCTTTGGTGAGCCCGGCGGCGGCACCGCGTGATGGCGGACGTGGTAGTCGATGTCGAAGTCCGGGTCCTCGATCCAGTACGGCAGATCGAGACCGAGCGGCACCGGCACGAGTCGGCGACGGAACGGTGCCAGCTCGTCGATGCGCTCGAGGATGACTTGCTTCGTCGCCTCCACGCCGGCTCCGCCCGGCGCACCCTCCGGGTCGTAGATGGTCATCGAAGCGACGTGGCCGTAGACGGCCGGCGTCTCCATGTTGAGGAAGCTGGCGTCAACCCCGGAGAGCTGCTTCATCGGGCGATCTTAGGGTTGCGCGGATTGACCCCCACTGGCGATCCGTCCGGAGGGAGCCGTGGTAGGCATGGATGGCATGTCCGGAGAAGTCGATGGCACCGTGCACCGAGCCGGCGAAGGATGCCTCGCCTACGTCCAGCGCGACGGCTCGTGGGGATGGAGCAACGCGGGCTTGGTCGTCGGCGACGGCGTCTCGCTGCTCGTCGACACGCTGTTCGATCTCCGGTTGACGGCGGCGATGTTGGCGGCCTTCGCGCCGAACACCGGGGCCGCGCCGATCGCGACCGTCGTGAACACGCACGCCAACGGGGACCACTGCTACGGCAACCAACTCGTCGCCAATGCCGAGATCGTGTCGTCCACCGCCGCCGCCGCGGAGATGGAGGAGGTTCCGGCTGCACTGCTGGGCGGGCTGACCGCCGCGCCGGGTGACGTCGGCGACCTGTTCCGCAGCTTCTTCGGCGCGTTCGACTTCGATGGCATCGAGACGACGCTGCCGACGCGGACGTTCGACGGCCGCTTGTCGCTCGATGTCGGAGGGCGTGAGGTCGAGCTGATCGAGGTCGGCCCGGCGCACACGCGAGGGGACGTGATCGTCGTCGTGCCCGACAGCCGCACGGTGTTCACCGGGGACATCCTGTTCATCGGCGGCCAGCCGATCGTCTGGGCCGGTCCGCTGACGAACTGGATCGCCGCCTGCGACCTGATGCTCGGCATGGACGTGGAGGTCGTGGTGCCCGGGCACGGTCCGGTGACGGACAAGTCGGGCGTCGTCGCCGTGCGTGACTACCTCGAGCTCGTCGAGCGCGAGGCGGCGGACCGGCAGGCCGCTGGCGTCGACGCCTGGGAGGCAGCGCGGGAGATCGCGTCGCTGCTCGGCTCGCACGGGGACTTCGCTCCCTGGACCGAAGCCGGGCGCATTGCCGTGAACGTCGAAACCGTTTATCGCAGCCACGACCCCCAGCACCAGTCTCCGGACATCGTCGAGCAGTTCCGGCGGATGGCGGCGCTCGAACGAGGGATGTGACGGGTCCCGACGTCGACGTCGCCGTGATCGGCGACGGTCCAGCGGGATTGGCACTTGCGGCTGCCTGCGCGTCGCGAGCGCTCAGGGTCGTCGTCGTCGGAGAGGACCGTCCATGGACGGCGACGTACGGCATGTGGGTCGACGACGTCCCGGAGCTGCCCGTCGGCTGCTTCGGATTCGTTTCACCGAACGTCGTCGTCCACGGTCGTACGCGCCACGTGCGCGACCGGGCGTACGGGGTGGTCGACACGGCAGCGCTGCAGGCACATCTCGGCGGCGACCTGACCCGCGCCGTGGGGCGAGCGACCGGCATCCAGCACTTCACGTGGGGGAGCAGGGTCCTGCTGTGTGGCGGGCAGGTCGACGCTCGCCTCGTTGCTCGCGCCAGCGGATCGGCCGGGCGTCCCGCAGCGTGGCAGACGGCGTACGGGATCGTCGTCGACGAGCCACCGCCGCGCTTCGATCAGGACGTCGTCACGTTGATCGACCTGCGTTCGGTGGGCGGCGTCGGCGAGCACCCCACGTTCTGTTATGTCGTGCCCGTCGGCGACGGCTGGCTCGTCGAGGAGACCGTGATGGCGGCTCGGCCGGAGGTCGATCCACTTTCGCTGCGCGATCGCCTCGCCGCCCGCGTCGGTCCGGATGTGGTGGCGTCGGCCCGGCGCGTGGAGACGGTCGTGATCCCACTCGGCGGGCCGCTGCCCAACCGGAGTGATCCGGTGATCGCGTTCGGCGCGGCTGCCGGGTACACGCACCCCGCCACGGGCTACTCGTTGGCAGCGTCGTTGCGCGCCGCACCGCGTGTCGCCGAGGCGATCGCCGACACCGTGCACCGCGGCGGGCTCGACACTCGCCGCGTTTGGCAGGCGGTGTGGCCTCGAGCCGCCCGCCGCACTCGCGTCCTGCACGACCATGGACTCGAGGTCCTGCTGCGGCTCTCCCCGAACGAGCTCGGCGCGTTCTTCGACGCGTTCTTCGAGTTGCCCGAACCACTTTGGTCGGCGTACTTGCGCGTCGACGCCTCAGCGGGTGATGTCAGCCGGGCGATGAGGGCGGTGCTGCGCCGACTCCCTCGGCCGGTTCGTCGACGGGTGCTGGCGACGCCACCGTGGGCTTCGAGGCGCCGGCGCGACGGGTCTTGATCGAGTGGCGTACCGCGAGCACCCACCCGACGACCACGGCCCCGGCGAACAGGAACCACTGCCCGGCGTATGACAGGTGCGGTCCCTCGGACAGTTCGGGCTCGGCAAGCAGTTGCGGGAAAGGGCCGGCTTCTGCTGGCTCGGAGGAGACGAGCTCGACGTAAGCGGGCACGACCGGACCGGGCAGCTGGGGCGCGAGGCGTTCGAGGTCGAGGCGTTGGACTTCGTCGAGGTCGCCGGTCGGCGGGTCGCTGAGCTGGCCGCGGCGACGCACCTCCGGTGGGCGCAGGCGGCCGACCACGTCGACCTCCCCGGTTGGCGCTGGGGCTACCTCCGCGAGATCGACGCCGAGCGGCACGAAGCCGCGCTCGACGAGGAGGATTCGTCCGTCAGGGAGCTGCAGCGGTGTGACGAGGATGTCGCCGGCGGAGCCTTGCAGTGAGCGGTTGACGACGAGCAGCTGCTCATCAGGGAGGTACTCGCCGGACGCCGCGACGGAACGCCACTCCAGAGCGTCGACGTCGCCGGCGGTCACGTCACCGATCGGCATCGGCGGCTCGTCGATGCGGCTCTCCACTCGGTCGTTGAACTCGCGTCGCTCCTCGAGCCGGCGCAGCTGCCAGAACCCGAGGTTGATCATCAGGACGACCGCCCCGATGCACAGCAGGTGGAAGAGGATCCAGCGGGGGCGGAAGAGGAAGCGGTACATCGCCGCCGCCGACGGTATCCCGGCCATCGCCGGTACGGTCGGTCGCCGTGGAGCTGCCGGATTTCCACCTCCCGCACAGCGAGAAGATCGAGTGGATGGTGGAGACCGAGGGGTTCGCCGTCGAGCCGGTCCCGCCCGATGAGACGACCGATCCGCCGCAGCCCGGCTACACGTACACGATCGGTTTCCCTGCTCACGCCGACTTCCCCGACGTCGTGGTGTTCGGTCTGACGCCGGTCGCCGCCGCGGGCTGCTCGGGCTCGTCGCCGACCTGCGGCGCGGCGGCACGGAGATCCCGCTCGATGCCGAACTGGTCGGCGTGCTCGACAACGAGCTGCGCTGCCGGTTCGCACCCGTCGATCTCGACCTCTGGGGCGAGTGGTTCGCCACCGCGCATGCCTGGTATCGCGGCCAGCCGTTCGAGGTCGTCCAGCTGGTCTACCCCGACCGCAACGGCTTCCTGCCCTACGAACCGGGCTTCGAGCACCGCCTCCGGTTCGCCCAGCCCGTCATCGGCACCATCTCCTGACATCCGAGTGTTTGCGCCCATCGGAGTGCTGGAGCTCGATTTCCTCCAGGTCTGGCACTCGGATGGCCTGCAACACTCGGATGGGTTGACGGCCCGTTGGCACGAGACTGGAGGGTGATGGCCGCGAGCACGGGAGCGTGGATGCCGGGCGATCCGCCCGGGCATCGCCAGTTCTTCCGGTTCGCGCCGGGTCGGTTGCTCGCGCTCGACGGCGGCAGCGCGCTCTCCGAGGTGACGGTGGCGTACGAGACGTGGGGAACGCTGGACGAGCGGGCGACGAACGCCGTCCTCGTCTGCCACGCGTGGACGGGCGACAGCCACGTCACCGGGCCGGCGGGACGAGGGCACGCCACACCGGGCTGGTGGGAGGCGATGGTCGGACCAGGTCGCCCGATCGACACGAACCGGTGGTTCGTCGTGTGCGCCAACGTGCTGGGCGGCTGCCAGGGGTCGACCGGTCCTGCCTCCCCGCATCCCGTCGACGGCCGGCCGTACGGTTCCCGCTTCCCGGTCGTGACGATCCGCGACATGGTGCGGGCGCAAGCGCGACTCGCCGACGCCCTTGGCGTCGATGTCTGGCACGCCATCGTGGGCGGATCGATGGGCGGGATGCAGGTCCTCGAGTGGGCGATCATGTTCCCGCACCGGGTCCGCTCGATCCTGCCCATCGCCACGTGCATGCGGGCGACGGCGCAACAGATCGCGTGGGGAAGCATCGGCCGCAGAGCCATCATGCTGGACCCGCGGTGGCGGGGCGGCGACTACTACGACGCAGATGATGGTCCGGCCGACGGCTTGGCCGTGGCTCGGATGGTCGCCCAGGTCACGTTCCGCAGCGACAACGTCTTCACCGATCGATTCGGCCGCGACCTCATCGACTGGACGGGTGATGGCGACAAGTTCGGGCTGTGGCAGCAATTCGAGGTGGAGACGTACCTCGACCACCACGGCACGAAGCTCGGGCGGCGCTTCGACGCCAACAGCTACCTCCTGATCGGCAAGGCGATGGATCTGCACGACGTCGTCCGCGGACGCGGCAGCCTGGCCGGGGCGATGGGTCGCATCACGGCGCCGTGCCTGACGATCGGTATTTCGTCAGACCTGCTGTATCCGAACTACCAACAGCGCCACCTCGACGAGATCCTGCGGTCCGAAGGGGTCTCGAGTCGCTACGTGGAGATCGACTCACCGCACGGCCACGACGCGTTCCTGATCAATGTGGATCAGTTCGCCGACCCCATCGCCGAGTTCCTGGATGAGGTGTCGGAACGCTGACGACCCGCGGATCGCTCGGATCGATGTCGGGCGTGATGGCGTCGAGAGCTCGGATGATCTTCGATGAGTTGGGAACTCGCAAGGCGAGCAGCTCGCCGTCCGGATCGGGCGGGATCTCCCTGAGGAGGTAGATCTGGCGGCCCTTGGGTGGGTTCGGCGACTTGGCCTGGATCCGCCACACGCCGCTGGCTGTCTTGATGATCGACCGCCGTGACACCATCAGGCTGCCGTCTGGGAGGAGCGCCACCCGCACCTCGCGCCGTCGGCCGATCGTCTCTCCGAAGCGGTCGATGAGTTGGGACGTGGTGATGAAGCGCGTGCCGTCCTTGGCGACCCAGTGCGGCTCCATGCGGGCGGCGATGAAGAACATGCCGGCGCACGCGGCGATCGCACCGAGCGTCCACAGGAGATTGGTCATCCCGATCGCCAGTGTGCCTCACCGGTGGGCGGTCGGCGTGGTCGGCGACCTCCGACCTGCGATGATCAGCGGCCGTGCTGGACGTCACCGGTCAACCGCGAGCGACGATCGTCGCGTCGACCGGCACGACCGTGGCGGTGCTCGTGGCGCTGTTGGTCGTGCTGGGCGTGGTGATGATCGCCGTCGCCATGTGGCTCGTGCGGTCGACGAGGTCTGACCACCCGGCGCTCGGGCCACTGGAGACGATGGGGGATCGCAGCTTCCGGCGAGCGTCGACCGATGGACAAGCGACGCGCCTCGCGGCGTCCCGCCCACCTGGCGCGCCCGATCCCGCTCCGATCGTCCCACTGGACGACGAACCGGAGCCTGTGCCGACGGTGGTCGAGCCAGCTGCCGATTCTCCTGCCGATCCTCCTGCCGATCCTCCTGCCGCCGAGAACGGTGAGTCCAGCGAGCCGGAATCCGCATCGACAGCTCACACTTCGACGACGGAGCAGTCGCCGGAGGCTTCATAGGCCCTGGATGGGTACTGTCGAGCCATGGCCTCGCTGGACGTCGACGAGATGCTCGGCCGCTTCCGTGACCGGGCGGCTGCGGTGAAGAAGCGCCCGCTGCCGCCGGTCGCCGGCGAGGAGCGCCAGCAGTTCATCACCCAAGCACAGCTCGACTACCAGGACTTCGCCATCATCGGTGATGCGCAGGGAACCATGGAGGAGGGCGTGCTGGTGCTGCGCATCGACCTGCGCCCGCCCGAGGAACGGACCTGAGGCTGTCCGCACGAGAGGCGTCACTGCTAGCCTGACGTGCCGTCTGCGGACGTGGCTCAGTTGGTAGAGCATCACCTTGCCAAGGTGAGGGTCGCGGGTTCGAGTCCCGTCGTCCGCTC
>CAWJQF010000007.1:0-210126 GCA_963844915.1 uncultured Acidimicrobiia bacterium
CACACTCGGGTGCTTCCTCCTCCGCAACTGCTGCGGCGGCGGCCTGGTCCTCGGAGTCCGCCGACGAGTCGTCGTCACTGTCATCGTCGCTGGCTGGCGCGACCGTTGGGGCCACGGCCAATCCAGCCGTGACCGGCACGGCAGAGACGGGCGAGGGTCCGAGCAGCGCGACTGTGGTCGTCGTGTCCAGCGTGCTCGGCACAGCGCGCAGATCGTCAGACGGCCCGTCGTCGCGCAGCGCCAGCGCCACGGGAACGGCGAGCACGGCGACGGCGGCGATGGCGCCAATGCGCAGCAGCCGTTGGTCGATGCCGAACGCACCCGCCACGACCGGTTCCGGCTCCACCCAACCGTCGTAACCGTCGTCCGCGAACTCCGGACCGTCGAAGTCGTCGAGGTCATCGATCGGCTCGAGCGGTTCGGGCGGCGGCGCGTCGCGACGCGTGACCACCCGATGCTGTCGTGTCCGCTCGATGCCTGCCATGGTTTTGCTCGCTCATCCGTCCTGGTTGAAAAGCGAAGTCGAGAGTCTTACAGGGTCGTCACGAAACCGCAACAAAGAGTCGGCCCCGCGACATCAGATGACGTACCGCTCATCCACCGGGATCGGTCTGCGACCACGGACTCCAACCAGAGGCCTTGTACATCTCGTAGGCGATCGTCACGTTCGTCCGCGCATCGAGGAGCTGGTTGGCTGACGTCACCCCGTGGCGACCGAGGAACGAACGGTTGGCGTTGAAGTAGATCTGGAACACGCCGTAGCAGCACCAGCCGTTGTAGGCGTCGGGCCGCAGGCCGCTCTCCCGCCGCGCGATCGTCAGCGCCCGTTCCTCGAGGTCGTCAGGCCAGACCGCGCGGATCAGCGCCTCGACACCACCCGGCGTCGTCGGCGACGCTGGCGCCGGTGCGGCAGGTGCCGGCGCCGGATCCTGCGGCGGAGGAGGCGGCGACGGTGGTGGTGACGTCGTCGTCGGAGCCTCGGTCACCGGCGGCGCGGGCGCCGGCGCCGGCTCAGTCACGGCGGCGGCTACGGGCTCCTCGACGACCGCGACGGGAGCCGCCGTCGTCTCGGGTGCAGCGGTCGTAGCAGGCGCCGCCGGTGCTGGGGCGCTGGCACCAGCCGGGATGCACAGCTCCTCACCTTCGTTGAGCTGCGTGTCCTCCTGAGCGTCGTTCGCCTCGAGCCAGTCCTGGTAACTGGCCCCGGACGTCTCGCCGAACCGCCACCACGTGTCGCCGACGACGACCGTGTACGTGCCGGCGCAATCCGCCTCCGCGACCTCGTCGGCGTCGTCATCGGCCACCTCGTCGACGACGGCGTTCGGACGTCCCTTCTCGCCAGGAGCGGATGCGCCGTCGCTATCGTCGCCGTCGGCCGCTTCAGCTTCGAGCACGCTCGGATCCAGCGTCGCCGCCGCCGTGATCGGCACGCCCGTGTTCGGCGGACCGTCGTTGACGCTCGCAATGGCCTCCCGCGTGGCGACTATCGCCGAGTCGTCGGACTCACCGCCCGACCGGTCGGCGACGGCCAGCGCGACCGGCACGACCACGACGACCAGGGCGACGACGGCGCCAACGCGCATGAGGCGATGATCGACCCGAGCGCCACGGCGCCGTGGCGGCCTTGCGGGTTCGAGCCACGCATCGGAGCGCCAGAAGTCGCGATCGTCCTCGGGCCCGAAGTCATCGAACGACGGGTCCGGCGGCTGAATGGTCCTGTGCGTTCGGGTGCGATCTGCCATCGCCCAACTCGTGGCGTGTGGTCGGCCGTGACGGCCAAGAAGTGGGTAAGACTGTCACATTGCGTCATCGAACCGCAACACGAGGGTCATCGGAACGACAACTCGAGAGGCCAGTTGACGTCGACAGGTACAATGCTGCCGCTCGGGAGAGGTGCCGGAGCGGCCGAACGGGGCGCCCTGCTAAGGCGTTGACCATCGCAAGGTGGTCCGTGGGTTCAAATCCCACCCTCTCCGCGCCGTTCACGGTCGTCGTTAGCCTCACGCGACGGAACGGTGGCAGAGCGGACAAATGCACCCGCCTTGAAAGCGGGAGGCCCACAAGGCCCGGGGGTTCGAATCCCTCCCGTTCCGCTCTCGATGTTCGTGGACGTCCACCGACGTTCAGGGATGTACAGACTTTGGGCCTCTGACCTGGTTTGATGTTGCGTCGGCGTCCAGGCTGCCGATCTCGGCGACGGCGAGGCAACGGTTGAGCCGAGCCGTGACGGTGCGCTGCGTCGGTGATCGGTGTCGAAGCCGTGTGCCCGCTCGTGGTCGAGCAGGAGCGCATCGAGGCCGGAGATGTGCAGGAGTCGGATCACGGAGGTCGACGGATACCCGCAGCGGGAGAGCGAAACCCGGGTGCTGCCTCCGCAGTCGTCGGTCTGAGCGACGCGATGCCACCTCAGCCAGCTCCCGAAGCCGTCCTCGACGGAGAGCTCGTGACTTCGGGCGGCGGGACGTTGGGCGTCCCGGCGCTATTGCACGAATGGCGTCCGCCGCTGAACTGAGAGCGATCAGCGCGGCTGCTGCAGCGAAGCGAAGGTGGACCCGCTTATCGACATTCCATCGACTAGATCGCGTTCGCGGCCATCGAGCGTTGTTGTCGGGACACGGTCCGCGCTTGGCGGATAGCACTCCTGCCGGCCCGTTCGCAAAGGTCGGGAGGTGTCCCCGGAAGTGGCCCAGGATTCGGCGCGGCTCACAGCGCTGGCCGCTGTCGGCGCGCTGAAGCAAGCGGTTGGTGCCTTCGGTCGGATCGACCGTGTCGGCTGGCTCGGTCGAGCGAGGTGGTGCGCCAGGTGCTGAGGATGGCGGCGGCGAGCAGGATCTCGGCGATGTCGCCGCCGTAGTACATGAGGTCACCGGCAGCACGTCGTTCGGTGTCGCTCGCCGCGAGGTGCGTGCCGATGCCTGCGTAGACCAATTGGGCGATGGCGGCGTGGGCGGCGACTGCGAAGCCGATCAGGACCAGGCGTCTCGGCACGCTCCAGCGGTGGGGAACCGGGTCGGCACCCGCGATGACCCACGCGAACAGGCACCCGGCCGCGAAGAAGTGCAGGTACACAACGAGGTGTGCGGGTGGATGCTGGTTCACCCAGCCGTACAACGGCGTCAGGTACAAGGCGACGAGAACACCGACGTTCACCACCAAGGCAACGACGGGATGCGTGACGAAGCGCATGGGTCGTGATCGCAGCAGCGAGCCGACCTGACGCGACCGGGCCCGCGGAAGCGTGCGCAGCGCCAACGTCAGCGGTGCAGCGAGCACGACGCCCAAGGGGGCGTACATGCCGACAATCAGGTGTTGCAGCATGTGCTGACGCAGATCGCCGGGCTCGAAAGGCAGCAACGGTGTCCACAGTGACCACACGACCGACATCACGGCGCCGACGAAGCACCAGGTGCGGACGGCTGGCCAATGGCGACCCCGCTGGATCTGCGCCGATGCTGATGCCACGTAGCCCACGGCCATGACGACAGCGATAGCTACTGCTGCCGCCATCGCGAGATCGGTTCCCCCACCAGCCGCGCCGGCCGCATGGTCATGCATCGTTCATGGTTGTTCGACGCGGCCAACAGGGAGCTCACTTCCTCGCTGCATGAAGAAGGCGCCGATCATCAAACCGGCACCAAGGAGCAGGAACCCCACGTCCCACCAGATCTGTCCATCACCGGTCCGTACGTGATGGATGCCGAGGATCTGATGGTCGATCAGGCCCTCCACCACATTGAACAGTCCCCAGCCGAACAGCATCCATCCCCACAGAGCACGAGTGCGCCACACCCGCGCCCGATTCGACGTCACGCGTGAGTACAGCAGCCACAAGCCGAGCAGCACGGCGATCCACGTGAACGTGTGGAACAGACCATCCCACAACGTGTTGACCTCCAAGCCGTGCGCGGTGTTGGCCGGGTAGTACGGCACACCCAAGCGGTCGTCGTCCGTGCTCGTCAGCATGTGGTGCCACTGCAGGATCTGGTGTAAGAGGATCCCGTCTGCGAACCCGCCCATCCCGACACCGAGCACGATGCCCGGCAGGGCGATGCTGCGTGCCGGAGCTCGCGACTCCAGCGTCGCCGTGGTCGCTGCCGACGTCCGGCTGCGGCGCGCATTCGTCATCGCCATCGAGACGACCTCAGATCGCCCAGACCACGATGGCCACGACGGTGGCGATGACCAGAAACACGCCGATGACCACGGCGAGCGTGAGCGGAACCTTGGCGAGGAGGTTCTCGTTCCTCTGTTTCCATAGTCTGCGCCCTACCCCAGCCCTGCGGCGCGCAGCCCCCTGACCGGCCCCGTTGCGGAGTGAATCCGCCAAGGACGCGGTGCGCCTGACGCGTGTGACGGCGATCATCTCGCCCGAACCGTGGTGCATCCGGCCCAGGAGGAGCTGAGTGTCGCGTGAGAACCAAGGTGCCCGAAGGGTTCCGCACGGCTGTCCCGCACACGAGATCCCTCGACGTTGGGCTGACCTATCCGCGTGGTTCCACGCTCGCCGAGGGGAAAGGGCATGGCCATCGGTGGCGGTCGACGGCCTCGATGGCGACGGCGATTCATCGGCGTCGGCGAGGCCGCAGGTGGTCTGGCCGGCGAAGCGATCGTCGGCTCCGGCGGCGCTGTCGCCCCTCCATCATCGCTGTCTCGCCCACTGCGGCTTACAAACCGGCACCGGTACATCACGAGCGTGTTCGGCTCGTGGGATGAGCTCGTGCCGCTGGTTTGCTTCGAGCGGTCGACGCTGCGTGTCGAACATCACCGCGGCGGTGCGCTCACCAAAATCCGACCGACCGAGGCCACCGCTCGGGTCACGAGTGCTCGTAATGAGCCCCGACTGGGCGCATCCTGCTCGACGAGACACGGCCGTTCTCTCCTTCGAACCGCGATCGACCGGCGGTGTGCCCTCGTCGCGATCCCCGAACGCTTCGGCCGCCCACTCCGACTTAAGACCGTGTCTCGCCTCTGGATGCCGCATTCGAACTCGTCGTCGGTGAACGTCAGCATCTCGCAGAGGATGTAATCGATGAAGACCAAGCCACACCGAGTCGTTACAACAATCAGGCTCCACCTGCTCGACTCCTTCCCAACTACCCCGGCCACACCGATTCCAGCCACGCGTGCGTCATCGGCGGGAAGCACTCATTTCCGGGACAATCTTGAGGTCCGGCGCGACACCAGCTGATTCGTCCCCCGATCTCGGACTTGTTCTCTCCAGGAGACAATTGCCCCCTACAACACGTCTGAGCCGCCAAGGCTGGCGGGTAGCTCGCCGCTGGTCGCAAGCCGTGCGGCTCGATTAGGAGATGATGATGCGAAAGACAGTGGCAGCAGCGGTGTTGGCGACCGGCTTAGCGTTGGCGCCTGCCCTTGATGTCGTAAACGCCCAAGGTGAGACCACCGAGGACAGCGACGACAGCGGCAAGGTCGGTCTGTTGGGGTTGGCCGGTTTGCTTGGATTGGCTGGGCTGGCGGGGTTGAAGCGGCGTGACCGCGTTGACACACGACGCGACTACGACACTGGGACGAGCGCCACCACCCGCTGATTCTCACTTATTCAAGACTCGGACGATGCACTATCTCCGGTCCCCAGCGGCCGCTCCTACCAGCGTCCGATGGGGGTCGGAGGCGTGCATTGCTACGCCACCGAGCCAAGTGTTTCGCTTCGGTCTATTGCATGGTCGCCACGGCGGCTGGCTGGGGTGACCCGCGGCACGTTGCGGCTCGTGAATCCGGGTAGGAAAGTCCCCCGCGTCGGCTCGCTCGGTGCCCGCCCCATATTACGAAAGGTCGTCACGTGCGGCGGTTCTTCACAGCAATTTCCCGGTGGCCTGACCGCCGAAGCCATCAGACGCCACACGAATGGTGGGCCTACTTCGGGTCGTTTGGAAATGACTTCTTCAGCACCGACGACTGAACGGGCGCCATCCGCCGAGATCGTCGGACGTCGGTAGGCACCTGGAGCCAGCCCGTCGAGCTGGGCGGCTGACCTGTCACCGCCACTGCATCACCACAGCGGCAACGTCCCATCATGGCGGGGTCGGCGGCGCAGACGGTGTGCTCCGCCATTCGATCAGCACCATTGTTGCGTCGTCGGTCAGCTCGTGGGCGGCGTGGTCGATGACGGCGTGACCGAGTCGGCGAACTGTCTCGGCACACCCGTGACCATCGCGCGACGCCCGCTGTAGCAGATCCGCGAGACGGTCGACACCGAATCGGTCGCCGCCCCGTCGACCTCCCTCGATCAGCCCGTCCGTGTAGAACAGCACTCGATCGCCCGGCTCAAGCGGGACCGTGGCTACCACGGTCGCGGTTGTCTGGGAGCCGTGAAGGCCCAGGGGCAGGCGTGGCGGGCAGTGCAGTTCACCCACGACCTCGCCGCGTCGGGTGAGCATCGGCGGCGGATGGCCAGCGTTGACCCATTCGAGTTGACCGGACGTCACCGAGAGTGTCGCCAGTTGTGCCGTGACGAAGTCGCCAGCGAACACGGATTTCAGTGCGTCATCGGCGGCGCTGAGACGCCCGGCAAGTCCGAGTCCGCGACGACGGCCGTGCCGCAATGATGCGATGGTCAACGCCGACAACATCGCCGAGTGAAGACCGTGACCGACGGCGTCGTAGATCGTGACGTCAAGCTCGTCACCGTTGAGGGAGTAGTCGAAGCCATCGCCACCCACCGTGTAGGCCGGCTCGAGGAACCCCGCCACGTCGACGGCGGGCGTTGAGCTTTGGAGCGGTGGCAACTGCTGCCACTGCATCTCGGCGGCGAGACTCATCTCTTCTCGGCGACGCTGGACGTCATACCGGTCGGTATGCGCACGCTTGCTGACCAGCAATTGCCCGACCAACGACGCGATCGCGTCGCAGGCGTGACGCTGTGCCTCGGAGAGTGCCTGCCGGAAATCGAACCGCAACACGCCGAGACGTTCGGTCCCGTCCAACAACGGAACCCAGCGGTGCGGTTTCGGCTCGTCTGACTCCATCGGTGCCGCCCGTGCGAACACCCGACCCGCCGCCGTAGTGGCGACGGCGAGTGCTGCAGCTTGTCCCGCCAGTCGTGGTCGAGCAGGATCGATTTGAGGCATCAGCCAGGCGTGGCCGTAGTCGATCAGCCACATCCACACGTCTTCGGCACCGACCGCCTGGGCCGCCCGGCGCGCCAATGCATCCAGCCGGTCCGGCGGAAGCAGGTGCGACGCCTCAAGGGCGGACGCTAGGACGTCCCCGCCTGTCGCAACCTCGACGAACCCAGGAACGAACCAGACCTGGTCCTCCGACGAAGCGCCCACACCGAATACTGGCATCGTCCGAATCCGCGACGCGCAAGCCAGCAACAGTCGCCCGACCGCCGAGCCCCATCGTCGACGCGATCGATCCGGGCAGTTGGTGAACCGGTGCTCGAACACGGCGGCACCCGGTACGTGTGCGTGCATTAGTTCCGTCCGGCCGGTACGACAACTCGCTCTCGGTGCGCGCGCTGCGCTGATGGGCATGGCGTTGAGATCGAAGGTGCCCGGTACGAGGCCGGAGACGCCACGGCTGGTCCCGGCCAGGGATGTGCCGTCGGCGATGACGAGCAGTTCGGTGCACGCTCAGCAACCGGTTCCGACGCTTCGTGACACGCACGACAGCGTCGAGCGGCGGAGCCGGTCCGATCATCGCGCAGGCCGTCAGCTGGAGGCTACGGCGGCGAACCATTCGTCTATGGGCAGGAAGTTGTCGTTTCCTTCAAGTGGTGTCGTCTCGTCGGGGGCTCCAGCGACCACCGTGACGATCTCCTCGAGCGGTCGGGCGCCGGGTCCACCCTTCGGCACGAGATCTGTTCGGCTGCCAGCTCTCCCGGTGCCTCGTGTCCATCGTTGTTGTTGAGTCCTCTCGAGTAAGCCCTAGGTGGGTGGGTGCGAGGGACGCCACGTCGATGTCGGCAGCCACGGAGCGCTGGTGTCGGCGAATCCGATGGCGGGCAGATGAGGTGCATGGATGAGATCGACACCTTGGCGGAGCAGATCGGTCAGCGGGCCGACGACGTGGGCGTCACGGTGGGGGTTGCCGAGTCGCTGACCGGTGGGCTGGTTGTACAGGCGCTGGCGAAGGCCGAGGGTGCCAGCGAGTGGTTGCGAGGCGGGATCGTCGCCTACGCCCGCACCGTCAAGCAGACGCTGCTGCAAGTCGACGTCAGCAAGGTCGTGTCCGAACGAGCCGCCCTCGCCATGGCGGCAGGGGCCAGAAAGGTCCTCGAGGCGGACCTGGCCGTGGCGCTGACCGGTGTGGGCGGCCCTGATGAAGAGGACGGCGAACCTCCGGGCACGGTGTGGATCGCCACTGATGACGGCGCCCAGCCGAACGCCACTCTCTACCACTTCGACGGTCCGCCTGCCGAGATCTGTGAGCAGGCAAGACTTGCTGCGCTACTCGCGTTACGCGACCAGCTCGCCGACGATCAACAGCGGGGCCAACACGTCGGCGGCTGACGGCGACCGGAACCGCAACTCCGCGGACTCCGGGCCAGGCAGCCTGTCAACTGATCACCCCCAACGCACCACGAACGCCACACACGTGCCCGCCGGCCGATCGCCGGCGCTCGCCGTCAGCTCGAGATCGCCTCCACGAGATCGCCGACCTTGGCCTCGTCGATGTTG
This sequence comes from uncultured Acidimicrobiia bacterium, assembly GCA_963844915.1. Taxonomy (GTDB): domain Bacteria; phylum Actinomycetota; class Acidimicrobiia; order Acidimicrobiales; family Ilumatobacteraceae; genus JALZMG01. The sequence continues at coordinate 8,643 of CAWJQF010000007.1, forward strand.
CGGGCGACGTCGGCTTGGCTGACAACACCCACCAGATCGTGTCCGTCGATCACCGGCAGCCTCCGCACCTGATGCTGCTTCATCGTGCTCAAGGTCTCCTCGACGGAATCGTCCGCCCCGATCGTCACCGGCTTCCCGGTGGCAAGCTCACCCGCTTTGGTGGCTTGTGGATTGCCACCCTCAGCAACGCACTTGAGGACGATGTCACGATCCGTCAGCATGCCCTTGAGGCGGTTGTCCTCACCACAAATCGGCAGCGACCCCACATCCAACTCGCGCATCTTGCGCGCTGCATCGACCAACGTCTCGTTCTCGCCGATGCACTCGGCGCCACCAGTCATGATGTCTCGGGCCTTCTTCATGGCTTCTCCTCTTCGTCGCGAGGGGGGCTGCCACCGTCCGTACCCAGCCACCACGGCTTCTATCAGCAACTAGACAAATCCCTCCGCTGGGGGACAGGACACCGGTTCCGCCCCATGTCGCCTCACGGTCGACACTCACTCGACGGTGTCCCTCGTGCGCTCTCTGGACCGGGGGGCCTTGGGCTGTCTCGCACGGTAGTCGACGGGGGTCCACCGTGGGTGGGGCCATCGGCGTGATTCTCGGTGTGTACCGCCAAGTACGCACTGAAGGAGAAGCCACCGCTGGCCCTGTCGCAGTCTGTCTTGGTCGCCGACCGGCCCGATTGGGACGTTCAGCGCCCATGTCGATCGAGACCTTCACCGGCCTGCTCGATGACCTGCCGACGTGCGCCTCGTGACTGCAAGAGCTTCGAGAGCGCTGAAGGCCCGGACCTCGAGCAATGATCGGCGCCGCGGTACGGCGAGGCATCGAGGTGGGGTTCAACACCAACGGCACTCTTCTGACGGCGAGCGCAGCGAGCGGCTGGTTGCCGCCGGCCTGCACTGGCTGCACGTCTCGATCGATGGGGCGCGACCCGGAGACCTTCGCAGCGATCCGCAGGGGCGGCCGCCTGGATACGGTTGTGGCGAACCTGCGAGAGCTCATCGCGGTCCGTCTGGCCGCCGACCGGCAGACGCCCCACGTCCAACTCAACACAGTGGTGATGCGTCAAACATCGAGGAGCTGCCGGACATAGTGCGGTTGGCGGCCGACATCGGTCGTCGACCGGTTGTCGATCCAGGGCTCTCCCAGAGTTCGAGGACCTCGCGGATCTGCGCTGGCCTCGACGAGGTGGTCGGCGCATTCCGACGCCCGCCGGCTGGAACACATCCGAGTTTCCTTACGTCTACCTCGATGCCACCTACCTCCACGTCCGCTACGCCGCCTCGCAGATCTTCTCGATGGCGGTCGTTATCGCCACTGGCATCGCCGCCACCGGCGAACGCGAAGTCCTCGGTGTCGACGTCGGCGACAGCGAGGACGAGGTGTTCTGGCTGGGTATCGAGCCTCACGTGCTCTCCGCGGGCGAACGGTCACCTCTGGCGGATCGCTGTCGTGCGCCTGCTTCCCGGTCTCGGCGATCTGCTATGCCGGCCGGCGTGCAGGGGCTGCGCTGCCGCCCGACCAGAAGCCGATTCAGCTGATCGGGCGCAGCTATCAGCCGCTGGTTCGCCCATCGCTACTCCTCGCTCATCGACGACTGGCTCGGCTGTGACTGGTGCCCTGGTTAGGTCGAGAGCAGTGAGGACCATGCGGCGCTCGATGCGTTCTTCGAGTCAGCGCGTCAACGATCGTTCGATCTCGCCAACCCGATGCCGGGGACGACCGTCCCGACAACGTCTTGACAACGGCGCTCGGTGCAACCGGCTGGGCGGATTTCGAGCGTGTTCACTCCAGGCGGCTCGACCGTGCTCGTCGACGACGCCGCCCATGAATCTGACCGCTGCGTCGAAGCGGTCCGGGCCATGGAAATCGACATCACGCCCGGCCCCGGCGGCTTCCCCGTCGAACCGACCGACCGGGCGCCCGCGGCCGTCGGTGAAGGACCTGTCGCGGTGGTTCATGCGGGCGGCAGCCGCCCTGATCGGCGCTGGCCCGCCGAGTGCTTCTCTGCGGTCGCCGCCCACCTCGCCGACCGCGTTGGCTGCGTCGCGCTCGACGGGCAGCAGATACGAGCTCGCCGGTGACCGTGCTGGTCCGCGACGGCCTCGACGTGGCGGCGCGCCGACGGGTGGTCGACCTCGCCGGGCAGAAGCCTCTATGGCGCGCTCGCCGCGCTGCTGGACAGGTCGAGCGTGGTCGACTCCAACGACACGGGCGTCGCTCATCCGCGGCCGCGGTCGGCCGAGGACCGTGACGGTCTTCGGGGGCTCCGACCGCCGGCGCTGGGAGCCTCGCGGGCCGTGCGCGGTCGGTGTCGGCGTCGACGGTGCCTGGACCCTCGGTCGTGGACGTCGTCGCTATCTTCGACATCGCGTTGTCGCCGTGCTGAACATCCGGTGCGTTGCCGCCGGGATCGACGAACGGCAGGGATCAGCGGCGAGGCCCGGGGTTGAGGATCGCCTGGCCACCGGAGATCCGCACGCGTACCGCCGGCCGCCGGACCGCGTGCTCCACTCATCGCCATGACCGGACAGCGCGGCACTCGCTGACGAAGCGAAGGCCCCTCAAACCCGTTCTGTCGGGCACGAAAGTCGACCTCGCATACCAACACTGACCCGGTCGCCGCGTCGGCCAGGCGATGTCGACGCAGCGCCCGTAGTGGTCGCTTGCGTACGTTCCCGTTCGCGCCTCGTTAACCCCAGCAAAAGCGCTCAGCACCCGGCCGACGCGTCGCCGTTGGATGCCCGCCCGCCCCGTCGGGTACGAGGGACCACGATGGACACGGACACGACGGTCTCGGCCGTAATGATCACGCGCGATCGCAGCGCTGAAGCGACCGCTGCCGTCGATCGGCTGCTGCAGCTCCCCGACGGGCCACCAGTCATCGTCGTCGACAACGCCTCGTCGGACAACACGCGGCGTTCGCTGGCCAGGTTCGGAAATCGCGTGCGCGTCGTGGCGCTGGACCGCAACCTCGGGGCGGCCGGGCGTAACGTGGGGGTGGAGCTGGCGACGACACCGTACGTCGCGTTCGTCGACGACGACTCGGGGTGGGCGCCCGGCGCCCTGGACCGGGCCGCCGAGCTGCTGCGGACCTCGCCACGACTGGCGGTCGTGGCGGCGCGGACCATGGTCGGTGAACCCGGCCGGCCCGACCCGACCAGTCTCGCCATGGCCGCGAGCCCGCTACCCGATGACGCCGACCTGCCGGGACCGCCGGTGCTCGGGTTCATCGCCTGTGGCGCCGTCGTGCGCCGGGACGCGTTCCTCGTCGCCGGCGGCTTCCATGAGCGATACGGGGTCGGCGGCGAGGAGTTGCCGTTGGCGATCGACCTCGCCCGCCTCGGCTGGAAGCTGGCCTACGTCGACGAGGTGGTGGCGCACCACTGGCCGTCCCGGGTTCGCGACCGGGCGGCGCGGCGGCGGACGCTGGCACGCAATGAGCTGCTGCTCGCCTGGACCCGTCGCCGCTGGCCGACGGCGATGCGGCTGACCGCCAGGTCGCTGCGATTGGCGATCTCGAACACGTCCGTACGCTGCGGGCTGTTCGATGCTTTGGGCCAGGCGGGTGCCGTGCTTGGCGACCGGTCGCCCGTCGATCCGTGGCTCGAGCAACAACTACGACTCATCGAGTGAGTGCTGAATCGCCCACCATCGGCTCAATCAGGCATGAACGTGTGGTTGGGGAACCGGGTTTATTTGATCGGGCGGGGTCCCTCGTGTCAGGAGATCCATAGGGCGCGCTGGGCAAAATGTTCGTGCTTCGCGGTTGTGAGCGAGACTCCCGCACGGCCGACAGTTTGTTCGCTTCAAGTGATTGGCCTCGTCCGCACCGGGTATTCAACGCGACGGCTCGTTACCACCCGTGGTGTAGGAGGAACGGTGGGCATCGTGGAGCAGTGGCATCCTGCTGCAGAACAGCTTTACGACGAGATCCTGGCACGCACTTGGTCGCTCCATCAGTTCGAGCCGAGGCTTGGCGGCGACGTCGACACCGCCGCCGTCCGTGCCTGCGCAGCCACGACCGCGGTGCGGATCGTCGGCCGGCTCTTGGCGGGTCCGGCCGGCGAGGAGCGGCGCTGCTTATCGGTCCTGCTGTGGTCGGGCTCGGCGCCGCCCGGCGTCGCCGACGGCTGGTGGTCGACCCCGCTCGGCTGCCTACTCCGGACGCTTCAACCCTCTCCCAGTCGTCGGAATCAGTCGCCTTCGGCTGCTTGACCCGGCCGCCGTCGCTCACCTCGATGTAGTCGGTGTTCAAGGCGGCGACCGGTGTCGATCGTGCGCCAGATCGCCGTGACGAAATTGCGAAACCGTGAGATCGCGTCGACGCTGACAAAGGCGCACACGCGCAGCGGCCCCCGGCGACCACGTGTCGAAGTCGAAGCCGGGGGCCGGCAGCGCGCGGGCAGCTGCGGGCACAGCTCTGTCCGCTGGTTGGTTGTGTTCGCCGGGCTACCCGGCCGGCCGGGAAGCGCAAACCGCTACAGCGCGCTCAGTCCGAGCCGCGTCCGAAGACGAGGCAGAACGCAACACCCGTGGAATCGGCAACCACGCGAAACCCTGTCTCTCGCGGTGCGTACACCCGGCGCGTCCCGAAGGCCACGACGGCACGCTCGGCTTCATGGAGTCGTCGACTTGGATGTGAGCCGGAGCTGCTGAAAGTGGTGGTTCCGGCTCCGGGTGGCGACTGCTATCGACCACGCGCCGCCCGGTAGTGGTAGCGAACGCGGCCCGTTGAGGTTCGAGACATTGGTGGAGCCGGGGCGTCGTCCGGTGCCCGGTCGGCCGCATGAGCGGCCCAGCGCAACGCCGGTGAGCTCGCGAACGGCACGGAGCCATCGACGACGAACGTCAGCGTCGCGACCTGCTCAGCTGCACGGCGAACACCGATTCGACGGTCGGCACTCAGCAACGGGGTTGGCCGTCTCAGCTGGCGATCGGCGGGGTACTGGCAGCGCGTGTCTGCCCGTGGCGAGCGTGCTGTCTCTGAACAGGGTTTGGCGGCCGAGAAAGGCCGCACCGCGCCACCACCCGATGACGCCCGTAAGGCGGACTCGCCCACCGATCTCACGAGTCGGCACTGGACGTATGCCTTCAAGCAATCGTGGGCGGAGTTCCGCCGCGACGACTGTCCGGACCTGGCCGCGGCGCTCACCTACTACGCCGTACTCTCCCTGTTCCCCGCCCTACTCGCGATGATCTCCCTGCTGGGCGTGTTCGGCCAAGGTGAATCGACCACCGACACTTTGCTCGAGCTGGTCGAACGCATCGGACAGGACGATGCCGTCGATCAGCTCCGTGAGCCGATCACGCAGATGACGCAGACCAACGCGGCCGGATTCGCCCTGGTGTTCGGCGTGCTCGGCGCCTTGTGGAGCGCCTCGGGCTACGTGGGTGCATTCGGCCGGTCGATGAACAAGATCTACGAGGTTGACGAGGGCCGGCCCTTCTGGAAGCTCCGGCCCCTCAACCTGGCGATCACCGTCGTGACCGTCTTGCTTGCTGCCTTGGTGCTCCTCGGGCTCGTCGTAACCGGGCCGTTCGCCGAGGAACTCGGCGAGACGCTCGGGCTGGGCGACACGACGGTGACCGTGTGGAACATCGTCAAATGGCCGATCATGCTGCTCGTCGTGGTCTTCCTTGTCGCGCTGCTGTACTACGCGACCCCCAACATCCAGCAGCCCAAGTTCCGCTGGATCAGTGTGGGCGCTGGCCTGGCGATCGTGGTCTGGATCCTCGCCTCCTTGGCCTTCGCGCTCTACGTTGCCAACTTCGGCTCGTACAACAAGACCTACGGCTCACTGGCCGGCGTGATCATCCTCCTGCTCTGGCTCTGGCTCACGAACATGGCCCTGCTATTCGGTGCCGAGGTCGACGCCGAGATCGAGCGCTCCAGGCAGCTGCAAGCCGGCATCGAGGCGGAGGAATCGCTGCAACTTCCACCGAGAGACACGCGTCGTTCCGAGAAAGAAGCCTCCAAGCTGGAGGCGCAGATCGAACAAGGTCGAGTGCTGCGCGAACACGCTGGTGCCAGTGTCGATCGAGCCGAGCTGGATCCGAACGAATCCAGCTAACCACCCGACAGTCCCGGGACCGCCGGCCGGCAAAGAACTGGGTGCAACCATCCAGCGACTAGCCGATCATCTCGACCACTCCTTCGAGACACTTGACTGATGGTTCGTCGAGCCGGTGCTGCTGCAGGCAGGCTGCTCCCTGTCGCCGAGACGTCCGTGCGTTGGTAAGTCATCCGGCAATGCCGATGACCGACCACCGGAATGTCGTTCTGGGTCTTGTCGACTCGGGACACGTCGTGTCCGCCGACCAACTGCAACCGACGCTAAGTGCTCTGCCGAGCTCTCCACAGCTGACGGATCCGGCATTGGCGCTCTTGGCATTCCACGGCGCCGATTAATGTGATGTCTGCACAGCAGCCAGGCCGACTCCGAATCGACGGACGTCGCGCCAGGCACCGCCCAGAGCAACCGGATCCACACGCGCCCTTCTCAACACAGCTCGTCGTGGATGACGGGCACCGAACGGTCCGCTCCGAACGACGCCGTCGAACCGGACGGCGTCGCGCCAGATCGACTGCCTCTTTGTTGTCAAGTGGTCGGTTCGGGTTGTCGGGGACGCGCGAGATCGTCACCGGTGACCGCTTGCGGCCGGTGGGTCATACAGTCGATTGAGGGTCCCGGGTGGTGACTTCGCCGAAGGGCCGGTGTTCAGGTTCGAGCCGGCCACGCAGGCGCTGGAGGGGCTGCCCGGTGGACTGGCTGGCCACCATCCCCAACGGGCTCGACCTCGGCGCCTATCACCGCCGAGAGATCGGCGAGGGCGACTATCTCGCCTTCGTCGGTCGTCTCTGCCCGGAGAAGCGTCCGGACCTCGCCGTCGAGATCGCCGCCCGGACCGGCTGGCGGGGTGCGGGTGGCCGCAAAGGTCGACCCGTCCGACGAGGAGTACTTCCAGGAGCAGATCGCGCCGCTGTTCGAGGCCCACGACGTCGACTTCGTCGGCGAGTTGGGCGAGGAGGACAAGCCGGCGTTCTACGCCGGCGCGGCGGCGACGCTGTTTCCCAGCGATTGGCCCGAACCGTTCGGTCTCGTGATGATCGAGTCGCTCGCCGCCGGCACGCCGGTCATCGGGTTGCGCCGGGGTTCCGTCCCCGAGGTGCTCGTGGACGGGGTGTGCGGTTTCGTGTGCGATCACGCCGAGGCGATGATGGCGGCGGTCGGCCGGCTCGATGCGGTCGAGCCGTCGGCGTGCCGGCGGCGTGCCGCCGAGTTCAGCGTCGACGCGATTTGCGCCCGCTATGTGCGGGCCTACCAGACGCTGCTCGAGCGGAGACGACCGACCGCCCCATCCGTCGCCCCCCATAGACGGCCCAACGGGTCAGCAAACCCCCACCACCGGGAGGGGATGTGCCTGCAGCAAAGCCGGGCAATAGCCGCTTCTCGAGCAGTCTGCCCGCGGCAAGTCGCCTATCCGGTCACTGCTCGGGCGAGGATACGCCACCGGAACTCGCTCCGCCGAAGGGCCGGGCCAGCGCCAGGTTTCCCGCTCGTCCCAGCTTTCCGCAGTCTTCGCTCCGCGTTCGGTCTGCGCAGGGCGTCCGAGCCGACGAGAGGCACGATCCGTCGCGTCACGGTGGGATTCGGAGCTGTTGCACTCCCGACGATGCCTCGCCGTGGCGCACCCGGCATCACGGGCGTTTGGATCGGCGCGGCCGTCGCCACGCTGCGGGCGCCGCGGACCTCGGTTTGGCGGCGGGAGCGTGGACGGTTCTGCGTCGGGGTAGGAGCGTTGTCGATGGGGGCGCGGGTGTTGACGATGCGGTCGAGTTTGTGGTTCATCCCCGTGATGTGCGTGTTGGTGGGTGTCACCGTGTCGATCGGCACGATCGCCATCGACCGTTGGTTCGAGTACGAGTTGCTCCCGCGATGGATGACGGGCGGGCCGGACGCGGCGGTGGCGATCTTCGAGACGATCGCCGTGTCAATGGTCTCGCTGGCGACGCTGGTGTTGGGGATCACGATGGTCGTGGTGCAGCTGGCGATGGGCCAGTTCTCGCCGCGCATCGTGCAGAACTTCTTACGCGACCGTCCGAGCCAGTTGGCCATCGGCTTGTTCGTCGCCACCTTCGCCCACGCCATGCTCGCCCTGCGCGAGGTGCACTTCGACGGTGACGGGCAGGTTCCGGGCGTCGCCATCGTGGTGGCCTACGTGTTGGTGTTGACCAGCATCGCGATGCTGGTGCTGTACGTCCATCACATCGGACGCTCGCTGCGCGTTTCGGCGCTGATCGAACTGGTCGGCACCGACATCCGTGACCTACTGGAACGATCCTGCCCGGACCACTTGGCGACGGCCGAGACGCCTCCTGACGTGATAGCGGCGCCGCACTCGGGTGTGTTGATCGGTGTCGAACGACAGCAGCTGGTGGAGTTGGCAACCGTGGCGGGCTGCGTTCTGCACGTCGTGCCCGGTCTCGGCGGCTTCGTGCCGGCGGGGGCTGCGCTCGTGCGGATCGAAGGCGATGTCGGGGACCTCGACCGTCAGGCGGTCACCGATGCGTTGCGATCCGGGTTGGAGCGCACCCTCGACGACGACTTGTCGTACGGGTTCCGCTTGTTGGTGGACATGGCCGAACGGTCGCTCGCGGACTCGGATTTCCTCGATCCGACCACGGCGGTGCAATGCATCGACCGCCTGCACGACGGTCTGCGTCAAATGAGCGGGCGAGTACTTCCCGATGGGCTTCTTCGCGACGACAAGGGCACCGTGCGCGTCACGATTCCGATGTTGGATTGGGATGCCTACGTGCACCTCGCCTTCGATGAGATCCGGCTCGCCGGGGCGACGTCACCGCAGATCTCACGCCGGATGCGGGCCGCTCTGGACGACCTTCTTGAAGTTGCCCCCGCTGCTCGGCGCCCTGCACTCCTGCGTCAGCTGGTCTTGCTTGAAGAAGCTCTGCGCCATTCACCGAGACAGCCATCGGATGTCTGGTTCGCGACGCGCCCCGATAACCAGGGCATCGGGGTCGCCGCATCTCGCAACGGTGATCTGGTGTACCCGTCCGACCATGCCCAGCAGCCACTACGACCGCCGGGCAGCTGGCCATCTCCGGTTCGGACACATGAGCGATCATCCGGGTGCAACGAGATGAGCGGCGGGTGAAGTACGCGGTGACACGAGGGTGTGAGCTTGTCGTTGCCACGGTCGATGCCGGACGTCCGCTGCGGTCGGGTCGGTGGGTACGGCAACGATGACGAGCTCGACGCTCTCGGGTCAGAGCATCTCGCGGGACCTTGCGCATGTCGCGCACCGTCATCCTGCGGTGGTCGCGATGGCTCGGCTCGGATGGGTCGCCAAGGGCCTGGTGTACGGACTGGTCGGCGTGCTCGCCATCCGGATCGCGATCCAAGGGCTGCGGGCGGATCGCGCTCGTACCGGTGATGAGGAAGCGAGCCCGTTGGGTGTGGTCACAGAAATCGCCCAGGCGTCCCTCGGCGCCATCGCTCTGTGGGTCGTCGCTGTCGGGTTGGCGCTCTATGTCTTGTGGCGGCTGATCTCGATTGTCCTGCCCGCTGACAACACGGTCTCGACGTGGCTGACCCGAGCTGGCTACGCCGTCAGCGCGGTGTGGTATTCGCTGCTGGCGTGGTCGGCGATGTCCTTCGCTACCGACGAGCGGGCCGCCCGAATGGCGGAGTCCGAGGACGTCAAGGTCGAGCGCTTCACCCGCCAGTTGCTGGACATGTCGGCCGGGCGGTGGCTCGTGGGAGCGATCGGGGTTGGCGTGGTGGGCGTCGGAATCTACTTCGTCGTCATGGGCGTTCGGGCGAGCTTCCACAACGATCTCGAACCCCGTGGCGTCGGCCCAATCAGCCTTGAGTCGATCGTCGCGTTCGGCCGTGTCGGGTGGGTCGGACGGGGCATCGTGATGGTCCTCGTCGGCGGGTTCATCACCAGAGCCGCTGTCCGCTTCCGTCCGTCGGACGCGCAGGGTTTCGACGGGACGTTGCGTGAGGTGACCGAGTTGGCCATTGGCCCGCTGATCGTAGGATTTGCCGCTGTCGCGCTCGTCATGTACGGCTTGTTCTGCGTGATCTCGGCCCCTCGGCAACGGCTCACCGGGGCGGACTGAAGCAGGGCGCCAAGCGCACCCGTGACCCTGCGAGGTCCGCCGCCTTCGTTCTCCGGAACGACGTTGTGCCCGTCGTGTGCGAGGTTCAGGTGCGGCGTTGAATCTGAGCCGCGGCTGTCGCTCAGGTGTGCTCAGCGGCGCGTTGAGGTTTGGTCGACTGGAGCCGTATCGCGCGTCCGCGAACCCACGGCCAGCCGCCGGACGTGTCCTCGGTGCGCGGTTTCTGGCCCACGGGCGGCCGCATTCGCGATGTCCGCTCGGGACTCGCGGTGGGCCACCTGCCGAGCGTCCTCGAGATGCCGCTCGAGGACGCATCCGAATCTGGCGCCCAATGACGTTGGCTCCACACTCGGCGGTCTGCGGTGGGACGCGGTGTACTGCTCGATGCTGCGACGGGCGAGTCTGGGCCGTTTTCCAACGCGTCGTCCGGGGTTCCGCGGTAGGGACGAGCGGGGACGGTAGCGACCCGCCGGGCCCTTGTCACCCCGGGTGGGAGTCGGGGGATTCGGCATCACCAGACGTCATGGCAACGCGGCTAATGCGTCTCAGTTTGTAGCAGCGCACGGCGCGGTGCAATGAGCGAAGCCAACACGAAAGGCCACGATCCGATGCGAACCGGGCGCACCGTCCAGCAGTCGGACATCCACAGTGGTCGTCGCGTAGGCGCCGCACTTCTACCGAGAGACGGAGACCGAAAGTGCAGTCAACTACGTACGACGCCTGGATCGATCGAAATGCCTACGATCCTGACGGCGAGAAGATCGGCGCGATCACCGACATCTACTACGACGACGTGACACGACGTCCGGAGTGGGTGGCGATTAGAACCGGCCTGTTCGGAATGAAGAAGACGTTTGTCCCGATCCACGGCTCTCGCCCGACCGGCGACGGCGACCTGCAGGTGGCCTTCCACAAGGCGATGGTCAAGGATGCTCCCCGGATCGATCCAGAGGGACACTTGAGCCCCGAGGAGGAGCGCGAGCTGTGGCAGTACTACGGCTACGACTACGCCCCCACAAACACGACCAAGGATTACGGCTACGGCAAGGCCTACACCGCGCAGCGCGCCGATCGGGAATACACCTGGCGCGACGAGGGCAGCGACCAAGCGATGACACGCTCCGAGGAGGAGCTGCGGGTCAGCAAGGAGCGTCAGCCGACCGGCAAGGCCCGTCTACGCAAGTACGTCGTCACCGAGCACCAGCAGGTGACCGTGCCGGTGCAGCGCGAAGAAGTGCGGGTTGAGCGCGAGCCGATCACCGAAGCCAACCGGGGCGCTGCGATGCGGGGTCCCGACATCAGCGAGGGTGAGCACGAGGTCACGACGTACGAGGAGCGTCCGGTGGTCGGCAAGGAGACCGTGCCAAAGGAGCGGGTGCGCCTGGAGAAGGAAACCGTCACCGACACCGAGACAGTCGGCAGCGACGTCCGCAAGGAGAAGGTCGACGTCGAGGGCGACGTCGACAAGCGGACCCGGCGGTGAGCGTGCGACGTCTGATCGTCGCCGGAATAACGGTCGTCTTCCTGGGCGTGGGCGCAGGCACCGCCCACGCCCAAGAAGACGAGACCACACCGCCGACCACCGTGGCCGTCACCGTTGAGACCGACGACGTAGCGGCGGTCGACGATGCTGACGAAGACAGCGACAAGACCGGCCTCTGGGGCCTGCTCGGACTGCTCGGCCTGGCCGGCCTGGCCGGGCTGCTACGCCGCAAACCCGCCTATGACGCCCAGACGCTGCCATCTACCGGTCCGGTCGCTCCGAAAACCAGCCACGGAGCCACCGGAGTCAGAGAGAACTGACTGACCCTCGAGTTCACATTCTCAGCCGGTGCAGGCACACACACACTCCCGGGCGGAGGCGCTCATTCATGAATCGCTCGTTGGTGCTTCCACTCGACCGAGACTCGCTGCCGCCCGTGCCTCCGCCGCCCCTATTGAAGAAGGGCCGTTCGTCAAGTGTGGTTTCTGCTGCGTTGCTGACGCATCTGGGCTGATGGGGCGAGCGTGATCATCACGGGGCTCTCGTCCGACATCGCGCGCACCTTCGTCAAGATCGGTGTGGACCTGGCAAAGATGAACACGATCGGCGACCTCCAAGGCGGGATCCAAGAAGCCGAGCGCCAGCTCGGCTTCCGGGTGCGAACCGAGGCGACCTGAGGTCGTCACGAGTCAGCTGATGTTCGTTTCGATCCTGCGCCAAGATGATCTCTTGGTCGCCTCGATCCATGCTGCGCTGGATGACAGCGAACTGATGCGCTTCCAAGAGGACGTCGTCGAACAGGTCGGGCGATACCAGGCGCGGGGCGTGATCATTGACGTCGCCGCGCTGGACGTGCTCGATTCGTACGGCTCAAAGGCACTTCGAGACCTGGCTCACATGGCTCGCCTGCGCGGCGCAGCGACGGTGCTCGTCGGCATCCAACCCGATGTTGCGTTCTCCGTGATTCGGCTCGGGATGGACCTCGACATCCATATCGCGCTCGACCTTGAACAAGGGCTCAGCCACCTCGAACCGGTCACGAGCGGCCATCGTGCCGGTGACTCCGCGCTCAACGCACTCCGGGACAACCACCCGACGTCGGGACATCGCATCTGATCAGTGCACCCGCCGCCTGGCGCGCTCTCGGGTATCGGTGTCGCCGGAGGCACCCTTCGCGAACGAGGATTCCTGCCCGTGAGTCAGACGATTGCAAGGCGGTGCGCCCAGTCGAAGGTGGGGAGCGCAACATCTCGCTCCGACGGCCAAGCCACAGGTCGAGCTGCGGCTGCGGCTACTGGAGCACGGCGTCGATCCGGCCGGATCGTCGTCGCTGCCGACGTGAGGCTCCTCCGAGTGCCGTACCCCCGCCGACGCCATCTCCGCAAGCGACAATCTCGACCGCTCGTGGGCGAGCCCTTGTCGCACACGCGGGCAGATCCCGTGGCCGCCGACATTGAACTCGTCGTTACTCCCGGGTTGCTCCCGCTCTCCGGTCATCTCGGGTGCCTGCATGCCGCCTGAGCAGGTACTTCGCGGGACAGGAAGCTGCCATCTTCGAATCCCTCCCGTTCCGCTCCTCCCGTTCCGCTCCGTGATGTCTCAAGACCTCCCGGACATCCCGAACCTGTTCGTGGCCGGATCGAGAATCGTCGACGCCTTAGCGGCCGTGTTCTTCGGGCGCCCGCGACGTACTACGAGCCAACCACGACGCACAGCAGGACGCCACGGGCGCACTCCTCAACGCCGCCGCCCGGCTCGCCGCCGTGCGTCGCGAGGTGGAGGCGCTGGCGGCTGACCAACAGATCCATGCCGGCAAGCTTGCCGAGCTGCTCGGAGTCGACACCGCGGCACGCCTTGCGGGTTGGTCGAGAAGTCGTCTGAGTGCGTGGTGCGGCACCTCATCCCAGGCGGCTCACCCGAGCACGCGTGGGGCGCGCCTGGTCAGTTCAGTGAGGCAGCGGGATGACCGGGCACACGAACGACGGGCCGTCGTTGGTGTTGATCGCGCCAGCCTCGATCGCCGACTCGACCTCGGCGGCGGAATCGAAATCACCCGACCCGTTCGCGTCGAAGCCGGCCAGCGCGGAGCCGTAGTCGACGGCGTAATCGACCACCTCGACACGCCAGCGACCACCGTTGTAGCCGCGGTCGCCGGGGCCCGCGGTGGCGACGTTGTACGGCTGGTTGCCCGAGAACTCGTAGATCGTGTCGAAGCTGTGGTCGGGCGCTCCCGTCCGGGTCAGATCGGTGGGCGTGGCGACGGTGCGGTAGAGAACGCCGTCGACGTAGAACGCCGGTCCGCCGACTCCCGCCGATGCGTTGAGCGGGATCAGGGCGAGGGCAGCGGCGGCCACAGCCGCGGTCAAGATGAACTTGCGCATGGTCTTCCTTTCGTCGTCGCCCGGTCGGTGACCGGCACGCACGGCGAGCCTTCCCGCCGCGACTCGCTCATCCTCCGACGAGTCCCGCAACACTGTCGAAAGATCCGCGAAACATCGAGCCGGTTGGTGGCCACGATCGGATTCGGCGGTCAGTGCGCCGGCGTGCCGTCTCTCTCAAGTGTCGGGGAGCCCAGCTCTGGGGCAATGACGCGCTCCGACCAACTGCACGTCTGGACGACCGCGCCGATCGCGTCGCGGACCGTGCGTGGCGTGGTCCACGAAGTGGCCACCGTCGTCGACACTCACGCGTTCACTCCCCGACGCGACCGCGGCGACCTGATGCCGAAGGCATCCTCCCGAAGAACCACGTGGCACAAGAGGACTCGATTTGCCCTACTTCACTGGCGGGTAATCGCGGCGAAGCACAAGCAGCGCAACCATCGTTCGCCGGCTCATGCGGCCGCTGGCGTGTCCCGAACGCGACGTACGCGGCTGAACGTCGATCGGCTGATTGACTGATCACCGCCGCCCTGGCCCCCGGTCGCGTCCGCCCGCTGACCGGTCGAGCCGGGGCGGCGCGCGTTCTACGGCGGCTGTGTTCCCGGGTCGGTCATCGGGCAGCTCCGCGGACTGATGACCCGCCGACAACGTCGATCGATGCGGCCGCCCACGCCGAGGGCTTGTCCGCCGCCCTCGTGCACGCCGGGGCGCTCTGAGGGGCACGACCTGTCGTTCTGTAGAGCTACCGGCGAGGTCGTGTGGTGCGCCCGCCTGTGCTGACGCACGACACACTGGCTTGGTGAATCGGCCTCGCCAGTCCAGGCGCAGCGCGCCGGTTCTGCGCGTCGGGTGCGCGATGTGGGCGTACAAGGCCTGGCAAGGGCTCCACTTCCCCAGCCGCCTGGCGAGGCGCGAGCAGCTCGGCGTGTATGCCAGCTGGTGCAACGCGGTCGAGGGCAACACCACCTTCTACGGGTTGCCGACACCACGGAGCGTTGCCTCGTGGGCGGCCGAAGCGCCGGAGGGCTTCCGGTTCGTGTTCAAGCTGCCACGCGCCATTACGCACGAGCACCATCTACGCGACGTGGCCGCTGATCATCGCGAATTCCTGAAACGGATCGCCCCGCTCGGTGACCGCGCTGAGCAGCTGTCGATCCAGCTCCCGCCATCGTTCGGCCCGAGCCACTTGGATGCGCTTGCGTCGTTCGTGCGGTCGCTGCCGCGATCACATCGCTACGCCGTCGAGCTGCGCCACCACGCCTTCTACGACGACCCGCAGCTCGAAGCGCGCGTCGAGCGGTTACTGCGTGAGCACGACGTGGAGTGGATCAGCCTCGACACCACCGCCCTGTACAGCGACGTTCCGCCGAGTGCAGCTGAGCGGGGCGCGCGGCGCCAGAAGCCGCACCTCCCCCGCCGACTGCGGGCCCTCACCCAGCATCCCGTGGTGAGGTTCGTCGGCACCGACGACCCGGACCAGACCCGCGCCGGATGGCAGCCCTGGCTGCCGATGCTCACCGGATGGCTCGCCGAGGGACGCACCCCGACGGTGTTCGTACACACCCCTGACAACGTCGCCACGCCGCCGTTGGCGCGCCGCCTCCATGACGATGTCCGCAGCGAAGTCCCGACCCTTGCACCGCTTCCCCAACCGATCAGGGCGGAACCGGTCGAGGAGCCGACCCTGTTCCCTGACCAACCCACCGACACCGTCACCCTGCCCGTACCAGGCTCGTAGCGGCCGTGGCGGAGAAGTGGAAGCTGCGGCCAATCGTCGAGGAGATGTTGGCCCGCGCCTCGACCGTGTCCGGCTACGCGAAGGGCGATCGTCGCCGGAAGTCTCCAGCGGATCTTCTCGCCCTCTTCCAGCGCCGGGCCTGCCGGGGTGCGAACGTGACGGTGTGAGGATCCTGATTTCGACGTGGCCGGCGCATGGCCATCTGATCCCGCTCCTGCCGATCGCCCGCGCCGCAGAACGAGCGGGCCACGACGTCGTCGTGGCCTCCGGAGTCGAGGGCACCGTCGAGGCGAGCCCGGCGCGGTCTGCGGACGTGGGAGGTGGGCCCGAGCCGTGCCGAGGCCAACGCCGCGTTCGGCGCCGCGATTGGTGACCTGTCCGCCGTCGCGCCGGAGCGCCGTATGGCCACGGTCGTCGAGGGTGTCTTCGGCGCTGCGGCGTTCCGTCGCGCCGAGGTGCTGGTGCCGCTCGTCGAGGAGTGGGGGCCCGATCTTGTCGTCCACCCGATCACCGAGCTGGCCGCCGCGGTGGCCGCCGAGCGGTGCGGGGCTCGCCACGCCGTGCACGGGTTAGGCCCGTTGCCTCGGGAGGCGTGGGACTGGTTCGGCGCCCGCTTCGGGGATCTGTGCACCAGCTGGGACGTCCCCGATCTGGGGACCGCCATCCTGGAACGTCCGTATGTCGACGACTGCCCGCCATCCCTCCAGTCCGATGCGGTGGCTGCCTTCGGGAACCGGCGGCGGATGCGCGCCACGCCCGGCGAGGCGGCGCCTGGCGAGCACCTCCCGTGGTCGGACGACGACCTTGCCGGACTGCCCTTCGAACAGACCGTGCATCTCACGCTCGGCACGCTGTTCCACGGCGCCACCGAGGTGTTCCAGACGGCGCTCGAGGGACTCACGCGGCTCGACGTCAACGTCCTCGTCACCGTGGGGCCCGACACCGATCCCGCCCGCCTCGGGCCGCAACCACCACAGGTCCTCGTCGCCGACTTCGTCGCCCACGAGCTGCTGCTGCCGCACTGTGATGCGCTCGTCACCCAAGGCGGCGCCGGCACGATCGTCGCCGCGCTGTGCGCCGGCCTGCCTCACCTCATCCTGCCCCAGGGCGCCGACCAGTTCGTCAACGGCGCCACCGCCGAGGCGGCGGGGGTCGCCCTCACCATCCCCCCGGCCGAGCTGACCGCCGACGGCGTCGCCGACGCCGTGCGACGGTTGCTCGAGGACCCGTCGTTCGGCGTCGCAGCGCGACGGGCTCAAGACGAGATCGACCGCCTGCCGACACCCGACGACGTGCTCGCCGCGCTGCTCGCCGATGTCGTGGTGGCGTGAGCAGTCGCGCTCCTGTCTGTGACCTGCTCACGTCGCCGACCAACTCTCGCCGTTCAACGGCCGCCGGGCCACGGACTACGCCTACGCCGAGCGGATCACCGCTCCCGACGGCCGGGCAGGGGTCGCGGCCGGGCTGGGTCGCCGTCCAGCTGGCGAGCGCGGGCGCATCTACGTCAGCGCGCACGACGACGGCCAGACCTGGGTCGGCGACGGACCCGTGTCGTGTGTCGAGGGTGCGATCGAGCTCTGACGAGTGAGTGCCCGCTTGTCCGCCAACGAGCGCAGCGCGCCGACGCTGGCGTGGTCGGATTTCAGCGGCGCAATGTTGCTGCCAGCTCCGAGCGATTGGTGATGCCGAGTTTCGTGTAGATGCGAGCAAGGTGGTTGTCGACGGTGCGGGCGGAGAGGTACAGCCGTTCGGCGATGACTCGTGTCGTCAGCCCGTCGGCGGCGAGCAGCGCGATCTCGCGCTCGCGGTTGGTCAGCGGCACCGGGCCGGCGCTGCCGACCAGCTCCGGTGTGGCGGGCGCTTGGCAGCGGGCGGCCAGCTCGGTGCCGCGACGCGCCCAGCGGGCCGCTGCCCGCTGATCGCCGGTCCGAGCCGAGGCCTCCGAGGCCGCCATCGCCGACTCGGCGCCGCGAAGGTTGAAGCCCATCGCGGCGAAACGTTCGGCGGCGTCGCCCAATGCCTCTTGATCGCCTCGAGCGAGCCCGCCGGCATGGTCGGCCAGTACACGAAGGAAGTCGCCTTGCCCGATGGTGGCCAGCGCTTGTAAGCGATCGGCGACGTCGTCGGCGCGGCCGAGGCGGGCGAGGTCGTGGAGGGCGGCGCTCTCATCGAGTACTGCCCCCCGGGAACTCGCCTCGGTGGCGGCGTCACGGAGCAGGCGACGGGCTCGCTCGGGATCGCCGTCGGCCACGGCCGCCCAGGCGCGTGCCTGACTGATCGCCGTGTCGAACAGGGCGGCCGGGTGAGGATCGAGCGCGTCGAGGGCGCGCCCCGCCTCATGTGCCACTTCCATGTCGCGGGCGAGCGCAGCTGCGAAGAGCAGGCCGCCGAGCGCCCATCGCAGGGGTCCGCTGGAGGAGCTGGCCCGGAACGCCGCCGCGCTCTCACGGTAGGTCCGCTGCGCCGACACGAGAAGACCCTGGTTCAGCTGGACCCAACCGAGCGTCGACCCGAAGAATGCCTCGGCGGCGCGGTTCCCCGCCTCGACCGCGGCCGTCAGCCCGGCGCGGGCGAGTGCAGCGGCGTCGTCGAGCCGGCCGAGCCCGGCCAGTGCCATGGCCTTGGGAGAGAGCAGGAGGCCGGCCGTGAACATCGTCGGCTGTGGGCCGAGCTGGGCAGCGGCCGACATCGCGACGTCGATGCGGCCGACGGCTTCCTCTCCTCGCCCAACACCCGGCAGGGCGAACGCTTCGGCGAGCGCCGCTTGGAGCCGGGCCCGGCGGCCCGCGTCATCGGGCAGATCGGCGAGCAGTCCGAGCGCCTCCCGGTGGCGGCCCGTCTGGCCGACGAGCGTGGCCCGGGTGGCCCGCACTTCGGACCACCATGCCGGATCCGTGACCTCGCCTTCGGCGGCAACGAGCACCCGCTCGGCGGCGTCGGAGTCGGCGAGACCCCAGAACAGTCCGACCGCACGAGAGGCGGCGACGAGTGTCCGCTGCTCGTCACTCGTAGCGGCCGCCCCGAGCTCGGCGAGCAGCCCCTCCCGCTCGACGAACCCTCCGCGCGCGAACAACACGTCGGCGAGCACGCGAGCCGCCTCGAAACCGCGATCGGTGGCCCAGGCGGCACGGGCCAGCCGCTCGGCCGTCGTCCCGTCGAAGGCGAAGTGGGCCTGACGGGCCGCCACCAGCAGCAGCTCGGCCGTTGCGGTCCCACCGCCGTCGAGGCGCCACAAGGCCAGGCGGATGATGTCATCGCGGGAGGTGGCGCCCTGGCGCTCCAAGGTGTCGGCGAGCATCCTCGTGAGCCGGCGCCGACGGAGCTCGGGCAGGGAGGAGCGCACGACGTCGCCGAACAGCGGGTGGGCGGGGCGTGCCACGATCTCGTCTCCGGAGCGATCCACGATGATCAGGCCGCCGGAATCGAGTCGCTCCAGGGTGTCCGGTTCGACGAACTCGTCGAGCATCCCCATCCGCACGGGCTCGCCGACCGCGATCGCCTCGAGCGCGGCCCGCGTCGGTTCGTCGAGGGCGTCGAGGCGTTCGGCGACCAGCTCGGCCAGGCGCGCGGAGCTGGATGGGAGCGTGTCGATGCACCACAGGCCCTCGCGCTGGTGGAGCAGCCCGAGCCGCGTCGCTTCGCGGACGAGCTCCCGCAGGTACAGCATGTTGCCGGCGCACCGTCGCCACAGCCGCGATGCGGTCAGTGTTTCGACCGGCCCGTCGAGCGCCGCCTCGAGCACGTCGCGCACGGCCTCGTCACCCAACGGCTCCAGGTCGATGCGCTCCACCAGGCCGTCCTTCCACAGGGCGGTGACCGGCTCGGGGGCCGGCTCACCGGTCCGCAGCGTCGCGAGCAAGGTGATGTCACCCTGGGCGACGAGTTGGTGGACCACGACGGCCGACGCCTCGTCGAGCCACTGAGCGTCGTCGACCACCACCAACGCAAGCCGGCCGGCAGCGACGGCGGCGATCCCGGCCCGGACCTGGGCGGGCGCCGCCACGCCGTCATCGGCGCGATTTGCCGGTGCGAGCAGCACGGCGAGCGCGCCGAGCGGGATCCCGACGGTGGGTCGGCTGGCGACCACCCGCACCACCGTCCAGTCAGTTGGTTCCAGTTCCCCCGCAACCGCCAACGCGAGGCTGGTCTTGCCGACGCCGGAGGGTCCCGCCAGCAGAACACCTCGCCGCCGACTGACAAGCGCGCCCAGGTCAGCGGTCTCATTGTCCCGCCCACGCAGAGGCCAGGTCGTCCTCACCGGCCGTGAGCATGCCAGGCGCTGGATCAGCTGCGTCCGAGCACCTCGTCACGTAGGCCATCGACGGCCTCGACGACCTGATCGTTCAGCTCTGGTGAGACGCCGAGACTGGCGAGCACCGCGGCGAGATGGCAGGCAACGAGGTCCACATGGTGATCGCTGATCCCCCGGCCACGGTGGGCCGTTGCGAGATCGCGACCCTCGTAGCAGTGAGAACCGCCGAGGGCCATGGCGAGGAAGGCCTTCTGGTGGGCGCGCAGACGGTGGAGATCCACCGGATCGAAGAATGCTGCCAGCTCCGGGTCACCGACGACCCGCTCGTAGAACCGGTCAACGGCGACGTCGATGCTCACCATGCCGCCGAGCCGCTCGAACAGCGTTGGGGTGAGTGCCTCGCTCATGCCGCGCTAGATGTCGGTGAGGCCATGCGTACGAAGGGTGAGCGAGCCGGCACCGGTCGCGGCGCTAGGTCTGGGCCGTGTGCGAGGAGGTCAAAGGAAAACTGCAGCCGCCGCCGTGCGTCGCCCGCAGGCGGGTCGATCGTTCCGGCCAGGCTGAACCAGCCGTGGCTGTGGTCGCCGCGACGCCACACCCCGTGGTAATTGAGCGACGCGCGCACCGGCAAGACACCGACGTCGGTGAACACCTCGCCGGACAGCGACCACCGGAGAGGTCCCGGTACGGATCGGGCCTCGAGATGGATCGGCGCACCGGTCACTGCTGCCGGTGATGTGGGCAGCTGCAGGTCGGGAGCGTCGAACAGCACAGCGACGAGGACATGGCCGGGATCGTCCGAGAAGGCGAGGGTGGCTTGACGGGTCCTTCCGACGCGGCTGTTGGGCCGCCGCAGGCGGCGACGCACGGAGAAGTTGACGGCGCCATGGTTGCCGTCAACGGTCCACGTGCCGGCGACCGGCAGCTCGACGCCGTCGACGTAGCGCAGCAGCCGCGACGTGCTGGCGGCCATGGTGGTACTGGTGATGGCACAGGTCATGACGGCAAGTTTCGGCACCAGCCGGGCTCTTCGGCATGAGTAACCGCTACTCCATTCCGGTCGAAAGATGCTCGAGCGCGGGCGATCACCACGTTTGAGTAGCCGATAGTCACGACTCCGCGGCGGTCTTCGCGGTCAATGGCACGGACGGGCGGCTCGATGCCCCATGCCGACAACCAAGGAGACCTCAGTGAACGACCATCCCCAGCGCCGCGGCGGCGCCCCCGGTCATGGCGCCGACCCCTAGGGCTAGCGCTGATCACCGCAGTGGCGGCGACGGCCTCCTTCGCGATGGCCGACTCGTCGGCCTCGGCGTGGAAGCCGTACACCCACACGTTCAGCGGCGACACTGCCTACCACGACGCCGTTGGAGACCCTGGGTCGTTGAATCCGATGCAAAACGAACCACGGGTCTGAGCCGGCGCTGCTCCGAACGCCCATCGCCGCCGAGGAACGCGACACGAGTTTGCGATTCGTCGAGTGCCTGATCCGCACGCGGGACCACCGCCATCGGTCCGAACAGATCAGACGCGGATGGCGTCGACCGCGCGATGCCCGCAGCGGCGACATGGAACGCACCGTCGAGGAGCTCGAACGCGTGCTCGGCGATGACCCGTGCGAATACCGCGGGCTGCGGCGCTCACGTCCCGTAGTCGAGCCAGGTGCCGAGCGGCGGCTGGGCGTCGACTCCCGGCTTGCTCCAGTCGCAGACGCCGGTGGGAAAGGCGGCTTGCAGCCTGGCCTGCTGGTCGGGCGTGAACGTGACGGGATAGGCGGCGAAGTCGAGCGGGTGGAGCTGGCACTTGAGCGTGTCGCCGGCCAATCCTCCGCCGGCCGCCGTGCGAGTGTCGCCGTAGGACGGGTACAGACCCTCGCAGACGCCGTCCATCTGGTACTCGAACTGCTCGTCGATCCTCGTCGTCGGTGATGTCCAGCACGCGTCGCTGAGGTCGGCGGGGCGGTTGCGGATCACTCGCTCGGCCTCCGAGCCGGGGGCCTCGTCGGCGTGGATCGCGGCGAGCCACGCCTCCATGCGGGTCAGTGCTTCGGTCTGCATCGCCCCCGACCCGGAGGGGTTGGAGATGAAGATGACCTGGTTGGCGGCTGTGCCGTTGGCGTCCCGCAGCCGTTGGCGCACGACGAAGGAGTGGAACCGGGTGTGGATGTCACCACCGAACGGCGGGGCGAAGTCGGCGTACGTGCGGGCGTCGATGATCGGCGTTGCGGCGAGTCCGAGGCCACCGGTGTTGACCCGGCCGGTCTGGTACGACCGCTGCAGGCCGATCGGGTCAGCCGCGACGCGCTCAGGGATCACCTGACCGATCACGTCGAAGCCGCCGGCGTGCTCGTTCAGCGAGACGAACTGCTCGGCGCTGATCGCCCCCGACTGGAGGGCTGTCAGGCCGTACTCGATGCCGATGTTGTCGAGCGGCCGCCACGCGAAGCCGTTGGACGGATTGCGGCCGAGCTGGGTGGCGATCTGCTCGAAGCTTGTGCAGCGGATCCCGCTCGGGTTCGTCACCGGGTGATATCGCGCCGACACCGGGATCGCGGTCGGGCACGCCTCCAGCGCGTTCGTTCTGCTGGCGAACGCGAGGTGCCACAGGTTGCACGAGTTGAAGCTGCCGTAGCCCGAAGCGGCCGCTTGCTGATCGGCTGTCCACCCCGCGGCGATGCCGGCAGGGCTGGCGAAGTACAGGGCGAGCAGCCGACAGTCAGGGACGGTGCCGAGCGTCAGGGAGTCCTGGAACGAGGCCGCCGGGACGATGCCGTCGAGGATGCCTGGATAGTTGTTGGCGATGAGGTGCTGCTGGATCGCGCCACCGGAGCCGCCCCAGCCGATCGTGTAGCGCGCCGCGCCGTAGGTCTCGATGAAGTGCTCTTTGACCATCAGTGCGGCCTCGGCGGAGATGACCTCGCTGCAGTTCGTCTCGTAGACGTTGAGGCTCGATGAGGCGACGGCGTAGCCGCGCGACAAGAACAGGTCGTTGAGCACGCCGCCGGTCCCCGTTCCCTGGTGGTAGCCGACGTTGCAGCCGCCACCGAACGTGTAGACGAGACGCTCGTTCCACCCCGGCTCTGCCGTGAACGGGCTCGGCGGCGACGACGGGTCGTGGAGCGCCGCGATCTCGTAGATCGCCCGGTCGATCGTGCCCCGTTCGAGGCGCACGATGTAGTCGACGGTACGACCGTCGATCGTCGTCGTCTGGGCAAGGTCGGCAGGCCGGACGGTCGGGTCGGCGAGCGGCTGGAACGCGCCTGCCGTCGTGCGGTAGCGGTAGCTGATCTGCGTCGGAGCGGAACAGGCGACGTCAGTCGGCGGGCCGAGCCCGGCCTGCGCCGTCTCGCAGAAGAACGGTTGCTGCTGCGGACCCGAGAACAACGGGCCGGTGATCGGGTGGTTGACGACGTCAAGACGTGCCGTGCGTCCCGGCGGGCTCCCGTTCCCCGATCCGTTGGCCCTGGCGACGATCGTGTGCGATCCGACGCTCAGCCCGGTCAGCAGACCGAGCCGCGAGCCGTCAGGCATCTCCCGAAACGACGACAGGACATCACGACCGTCGACCTCGATCCGAAGGTGCTTGGCGGCGCCCTGATCGTGAGTGCGAACCTCGACGAGCACGTCGCCGCCCGACACGTACTCGGCCCGCGTCGACACAATGAGGATCTCCGGGGCCGCGGGTGCCGCGCTCGCGGGCGCAGCCGCCACGGCGTGGGGAACCACAGCGAACGAACAAAGCGTCAGCGCTGCCACCCAAGCGCTGCGGCCACGAATCGCACGATTCACGTCAACCCCCTGGCGTCGCTGCCCGCTCCCCGGCAACCTATACCCCAGCCACCAGGGCGCCGACGGCCCGAACACCGGTCAGTAGCCACTCGTGAATACCGTCGCCGCTGTTGGCCGACTCCTTTGGTCGGCACCCGGATCTCCGGCGGTCTCGGACGCGGCGCACCGGGACATTCCGGGCGCGATGGTTAGCCCGCGTGGGACCTCTGATCGGCGAGCTGGCGCGTTCCTCCGCTGCTGGCACTCTGTCGACGCTTGGTCGGCGGTCCGTCGTCAGTCGGGTTCAGTGCGGAGGTCCGCTCACCGAAGGCCAGCTCAACGGTGTGGTGGTGCGCGCGATGAGCGGCACCGCGGTGGCTCGCTCTTGCCGATGGGCGAGAGCGGTGCGGTGCCCTCAGTCGAACCCGAAGTCGTGAACGTCACCGTGCAGGCTTCTCTGAGGCGAGGCCGTCAACTCCAACGAGCGCCGCCAGACACCGCGAGGTCGAGCCGACGCCGTCCTGTTCTCAACCGGCCCGCTCGGTTCGCGGCCGCGGACCCATAATCGCGGCCCTGCGGTCGATGGCAACTCACGCACTTCCGGCGAAGTGCTCGGCGAGACCGTCGGATGAGCCGGGGGTCATCCGCGGCGTCCGCCGACTCAACGCGCCCCGATCTGCCGTTCCTCCCGCCCGCGAGCGCGCGGCCGCGATGTCCGATCTGCGTGTCCTCCGACCTGCGGAGGCGCACGCTGTGCACAGCGCCGATCCGGCCGGATCGTCGTCGCTGCCGACGTGAGGCCTCCTCCGAGTGCCGCACCCCCGCCGACGCCATCTCCGCGAGCGGCGATTTCGACCGCTCGTGGGTGAGCCCTCGTCGGCGCACACGGGCCGTCCCGTGGTCGCCGACATTGGACTCGCCGTTGCTCCCGGGTTGCTCCCGGTCTCGGGTCATTTTGGAGGCCTACATGCCGCCTGAGCAGGTGCTTCGCTGGGTGAGAAGCTGTCACTCTCGAATCCCTCCCGTTCCGCCTTGTGACGTCGCGAGACATCCCGGACGACATCACGCCACCAAGTGCCACACGACGCGTCAGAGCGGTGCGCGTCCGGCCTTCCCGGGCACTCGTCGACCCATTGAGCGGCATGGGCCGGGCTGAACTCGCCGAAACCCCCGCTCAGGCGACACGGCGAGCGGCTGCAATCGACCTGCGACGGGTAGTGGTCGCCCGAAGCCAGAGGAGGCGACAATGACAATGCAGAATCCGAGTCGGACCGAGAGCCTCGACGACGGGAACGGTCAGCGAGGTGACGTCGGCTACGACCGATCGATGACCGGCTCGACGCAATACCGGAACGAGTACGACGACACGCAGAAGGTGCGCGAGACCAAGCCGTCGCTGATTACAACAGAGTTCTGGATCATGCTGGGCGGCATCGCCGCGCTGATCCTGGCCTACATCATCGTCGACGATGACAGCCTGGACTTGTTCCGGCTCTGCCTCCTGTCGACGATCGCCGGCGCCGCCTACATCATCAGCAGGGGCCTTGCCAAGAGCGGCAGCCGTACCGAGCGTCGCACCGTCCGCTAATCGACGCCGCACCCGCTCGTCCGCTCCCGCCGATGCACCGCACATCCGAACAACGTCGTCTCACTCGGCTGCGCAGTGGTTTCGGCGAGCGGCATCCACTCACCGCGTCCAGTGCCTTGGCCGCCGGCAACGGCCATCAATGACGATGCCGGTATGAGCCGGCGAAGCGTCGGGCAATCGGGTCCAGTCCTGCTGCCCCAGACCTTGGCGGCCTCTGAGAAGGAGTCGCCATGCCAGTAGAGCCGAGGAGACGCTGTAGTGCCCGAGTGAGTGGGGGGCGGCGACAAGACCGCGCACCGGCAAGCGCAGGCTGGATCGACCGGGTGGTGGTCGATCGCAGCGGCCGAGAGGTCGGGACGGTGGTTGCGCTCTATCGCAGCCCGCACAACGCCGAGCCAATGTGGCTCGGCGTTGACGTCGGTGGGTTCGACGCCATGCGGATCGTCGTCGCCCCCATCCAGCGCTCCCACATTGACGGTGAGCGCGTCGTAGTCGCCCATGATTATGAGGACATCGTGAGCACTCCTCGCGTCGTCGTTGCCCTGTTGGCCGAGGCCATCGACAATGCCGGATGACGATCCACGGGATGGCCTCGCCGCCGTCGCATCATCGGCGTCGGCCGACGCCCGCCTGAAGCGTTTCGAGCCCACACGAGTTGGTTAACCGCGCAGCACATCTGTCGCTCCGATCCCTGGCGACCCTTCCAGAAAGCGGTCTCATGTTCGTAGAGCACTTGAGCACATGCAGTCGACGCCAACGCGAGGGCGCCACCCGACAGCCGGCGAGCCCATGAGCGCAGCCCCGAACGACGGCGCGTCCACCTCTGACCCGGAGCGGGACATGGATGAGGCCGACGTAGCGAACGGCGAAGGTTCGCCGGCCAACGACACCGAAGCCCGATACGGCAAGGACGAGTCTCCCGCATAGGTGTACGCACCACGCCGGCCCATGGCGTGGGAGGGACCACTCGACGACATCGCGCAGGTAGCGCTGCGCCGCGCCGTTCACGAGGTCGCCAGCGCCACGCCACGGTCGGCACCAGCAGCCTCGACACCATTCAACGGCACCGGCGAGTCGCATGATCCGGGCGTACCTGTTCTCGTAAGCGGCCATCGTTGGCGACGCCTCGGCCATCCCACACCACGACGACGGTGTCGGCGTCAGCATGAATCGAGCGGATGGTCGCCGGACGGAACGATCCCCGTCGACGAACCGGCCCCGAAGGGTGCCAGCACCTCCTCGATGAACTGCTGTCGGTCTTGGCCACGGAGTGGCCTTCGATGCGCCACACCAATGTCGGGGGCGAACACATGGAAACGGCGGAGTCCTCCGTCACGTGAAATGTCGCATGACGCCAAGATCCGGCTGCCGGTACGGCCGCCAGTCCGACACACGCGAAGGTGCGGAGTCGTCGTTCCGCGCACGTCCCTGGATGACAGGACACCGGTTAGAGAGACGTCGAACTGCCCGGCGGCAAGGATCACGTCGCCCGTGTGAACACGGGCGACGTGCCCTGAATGACGATCGCCACTGAGACGAAATCGTGAACAGGCGCTCGGGATCGTCGACAGTCAGACTGATGCTCGAGCGGGCACCAGTCCTTGATCTCGGATGCCGGCGGGGCTTCACGCGTCAGCTGTTGGTGGCCTCTTGGCGGGTGGTTTCGGCGGCGTCGCGGACGGCGTCCTTGGTCGTCTGCGAGGCCTCTTTGGCGGTGTCGGCGACCTGTCCGGCGCCCTCCGTCGCTGTCTGCTTGACCTGCTCGACGGCCTCCGTCGCCAACTCCTTGAGGTGCTCGGCGACCTCTTGGCCCGACTCCATGAGCTGCTGCTTGAGGGGCTCGGCCTTGTCCATCGCCTGCTCGGCGAGCTGCTCCTCGGTGCGCGACGGCGGGAACGCCGCTGCGACGAGGAAGCCGACACCGAAAGCCACCGCACCGACCATCATCGGGTTGCCCTGGGCCTGCTGACGCGCCGCGTCGGGGGCCCCACGCACCGTGTCGACCGCTGACCCGGCCGTGTCGGCGAGTCCCTCGCCAACGCCTTGGACCCGGTCGGTCACGGCGCGCCACGGCACCGCCCAAGGAATGGCCGACGACGATCGCCCCCTGCAGATCCAGCTCCTCCACGACCGTTGCGGCGTCGTCGACCAGCCCGGCGAAGCCATAAGCCGGCGGGACCGGCGACGACCGCCCGAACCCCCGTTGATCGAGCGCGACGACACGAAGACCCTCGGCCCGCAGCCCGTGGGCGAGCAGCGCGAAGATGTCAAGGTTGGCGCCGTGGCCGTGGAGCAGCAGCACGGGACGACCGGCACCCGACTCGGCGACGAACAGGGAGCCACCATCGGGCATGACCACATCGCGAACGGCCACGGACGGGAACGAGAAGTCCCGTTCGGCGTCAGGATCCGGAGTCACCCCAAGCGCGGCGAGCACCCGCCGCTCGTAGCGGACGGCGACGGCCACGACACCGGCACCGAACGCCAAGCCGAGGATCCTTCTCCCGCGCCGAACAGCGTGCGTGGTCGCCCCCCACCACGGCCGGACAACGCGCACGCACCATGCCTACCCGGCAGGACCCGGCGAGGGACCGGTCAGTATCCGGCTGCCCGTCCGAGCGGCGTGCTGAACGGTGCCTTCGGCGTTGGAGGACTCGTCAGGTTGCAGGCATCCAGTGCCGAGCCCAGCGAGGCGGCTTGAATGATTGCCAGGTCTCGCGTTGCTGCGCGAGACGATCGGCGATGACGATGGCGACCGCCGGGTTGTGTCCAAGGCCGAGATGACTGCCGCGCACTTCGACGTTCTCGTGGAGGGCACGCGCGGGTAGGACTGATGCGCGCCAGGGGACGATGGCGTCGGTTCGGCTGTACACCGAAGTAGTCGGTATGTCGAGCGGTGGGTGGCGTCCGGTGAGGGGACTCCCAAGCGTGATGATCGACCGCACCGCGTCGGGTCGACGACGAGCCAGATCGATGGCGTGGGCGCCCCCCAGGCTCCATCCCACAAGGCTCACCGGGCCGGTCTCGTGCTTTGCGGCGAGAAGCTGATCGAGGCCGGCGGTGACATGGCGACCGAAGCCGCCGTTGGTGCCGAGGCCCCAGCCGCTGGTGCCGTAGCCGAGGCGATCAAGAAGCCAGCGCAAGGGTGCGGTCGACGAATCGCCGCCGCCCAATCCGGGCAGCACGAGCACGGTGTGCCCGTCGCCATGCGGCGAGAGCGCAAGCAGGGGACCCGCGGTCACAGCGAACGCAGCGAGCTCGGGCGCCGCTCGCGCTTCGCGTGCCATCAACGTCTGCCATCCACGTCTCTCCGCCACGTGATCATCATCCCCATCCGTTCCACCTGTGATACCCAACCGTGCACAATCGGCCGTGCAGTCGACGGTTCCGGACGCGGCTGGACGTCCTGTGCGAACCGAGCCGGTTGCGCCCGGGACGACGCTGGGGTGGACTCACCGTTGTGGATGATTCGGGGCGGTCCAGTCAGCCAGAGGTCGACGCTTCCGGCGCCGATGAGTTCGGGGACTGGTTGGCTCGCCTACTTGGATCGTCACAGGGTGGAGCGACCCTGGCGGAGCGGCTGGAGCGCCGTGTCCTCGGCGGTTCGCGGTGCTGTACGCGTGATGAGATCGAAAAACGCTCCGGCGTACCTCCCGAGCGCACCCAGCGCTTGTGGCGGGCTCTCGGGTTCGCCGGACGTCGACGACGACGATGTGGTCTTCACCGAGAGCGATGTCGAAGCCCTCCGGCTGATGAACGTGATGGTCGGATCGGGTGTGCTCGATCCGGGTCTCGAAGCTGCCGCCGTCCGGGCGGCCGGCCAGGCCCTTTCGCGGCTGGCCGAATGGGAGCTTGGTCTGCTCAACGACTACGTCCGGGCGCGAGTCGCCGTCGGTGAGGTGCCTGTCGATCAGGCCACGGTGCTGCGGTTCGTCGAGACGATGGTGCCGATGATGGAGCAGCTGCACTCCTACATCTGGCGTCGCCACATCGCCGCCCTCACCGGTCGAGCGATGGTGTCGAACGCAGAGGAGCTCACCTCGAACACCTTGGTCGTCGGGTTCGTACGTCGTCGGCTACACCCGTCTGGCCCGCCGGCTCACCGAAGCCGAACTGGGCCGGCTCATCGATCGGTTCGACGCCATCGCCCTTGACGTGGTCGCCGCAGCCGGTGGTCGAGTGGTCAAGACGTTGGGGGACGAGGTGATGTTCGTCGCCGACGACCCGCTGCGCGGTGCCGAAATCGGACGGCGCCTTCTCGTCTCCGTCGACGCCCATCCCAAGCTGCCCGACGTTCGAATCGGCATGGCTTGGGGTCGCGTCCTGCGGCGCTTCGGCGACGTGTACGGGCCGGTGGTGAACATCGCCAGCCGACTGACTGCGGCGGCCAGACCCGGCACCGTCCTGGTCGACCGTGAGCTGGCCACCGCGCTGCAGGACGAGCCCGCCGTGCAGCTCCGCCGGCGACGGCCCATCTCGGTACGCGGCTACACCAACCTCTCCTCCTGGCAACTCGAGCCAGACCAGCAGTAGCCGGTCAGATCAGCGATGAGTTGACGCCCTCGCTGACGGGCCTCGGGCGTGACGCAGGCTGTGCGCGACGCTCGACATCAACCGTGACCGCGCCGGTTGGCACTGTGCGTCGGCGTGTCGTACGCGCTTCACATCGCCGAAACGCTCATGAAAGAACCCGTTCGTACCGTTGATCGTGGCGTCGAGCTGGCCGGTGACCGAGACCCCCTTTCGGTCTCCGGCCGGCTCCGCCGCGGAACGGTCGCATTCCGAGCAGGTCCTGGCTCCGAGCCCGCCACCTCCGTGACGACATGACGCTGCGGGTCATCGCTCCAGCGGTCCGGGTCCGTCGAGAACGACACGTGTGATGTCAGCGACGGCCCAGATCGGCACCTTCGCGTGCTGCAACCGGCGCAGGTCAGCGCGGGGAGCGGAGTCGCTCGAGCGCGGCGAGCGCCTCGGGTGTGCCCGCCAGCATTCCTAGTGCCGCGACCTCGAGTGGAGCGACCTCGGTCAGTAGACGTTCGACATCGCGCAGGAGAAGGCGCTTCGACGAGGCAACAGCCGCTCGGTTGGTCGAGGCGGCGACGTCGCGCGCCCAGGCCGTCGCAGCGTTCACGACGTCAGCTGCAGGCAGGCATCGAGAGGCGAACCGGAGCTCCCGGGCTTCCTCGCCGAGGATCATGCGGCCCGACAGCAGCAGGTCGGCAGCCGCCTCGAGGCCGACGATCCGGGGCAGGAGCGCGTGCGAGCCCAGCTCGCTGACGAGTCCGAGGCGGACGAACGGGAACTGCACCTTCGCCTCGGCCGCGATGTACCGCAGGTCGGCGGTCAGCGCCAGCGTGGCGCCGACACCGATGGCGTGTCCATTGACCGCGGCGATGACGGGCTTCGAGAGGTGCCACGGCAGCGTCGTCGGCTCGGGTCGGTCGGCTGCGTCAAAGGAGGGCGCCTCGGCGAGATCGAGGCCGGCGCAGAAGGCTCGGCCGGCTCCGGTGAGCACGATCGCACCCACATCGTCGTCGGCTTCGGCGCGGTCAAGCGCGGCCGTCAGGTCGACAGCCATCGTCGACGTCCAGCGATTGAGCTGCTCGGCGCGATCGAGGGTGATCGTCGCGACGCCGTGCGCCGCCTCATACCGGACGGTCACAGCGTTCTCCTCACGTGGTCGGCACCTCGAACGATGCTCGTGGCGGTCGTCGGCTCGGACGCACCACCGAGGACGCGGACAGGACCGGCCTCCCCCCAGCGACGCTCGCCGGTCGGTGGTACCGGTGTTGGCCCCGCCATCGAGGCCCGGGCGCCCAGATCGGCAGACTGCGCGAAGGCCTCGAGCGCGTCGATGCGCTCGCTGCGCGTCGGGCCAACGCCGCCCTCGTCAAAGCCCCAGAGCGCGATCACGAGGTCGGTCACACCGTCGACGGCGACGTACTCATCGGCCCGTTGCGGGTCGAGGGGTACGGCGAACACCGAGAACGCATCGTCCGGCCGGGTCTCGCGGCGGAAGGCACGCACCCGCTCGACGATCGGTGCCAGTTCGTCGACGCCGAGGCGCGGCCCAAGCCACCCGTCGTGACGGGCCGCCCGGCGCAGCGCCCTCTTGCTGCGGCCGCCGACGTAGACCGAGATTTGTTGCCTGGGTGGGGGTGCTTGGACCACGGAGTCGAACCGGAAGTGCTTGCCGTCGAATGCAAGCTGACCATCTCGCCAGAGCTGGATCATGATCGTGAGCATCTCGTCGGTCCGTCCGCCACGACCGGAGAACGGCGCGTCGAGCGCAGCGAACTCTTCATCGAGCCAGCCGCTGCCGACGCCGAGCGCGACACGACCCGCGGTGAGATCGGAGGCGGTCGCGACCTGTTTCGCAACCGTGAGCGGATGACGCAGTGCCGGCACGAAGACGTACGTCACCATGTGCAGCGTCGTCGTCGCCGTGCCGATGGCGGCAAATGCCGTGAACGGGTCGGGAAACGGCGTCGTGGTGTCGAACGGCGACTTGCCGGATGGATGGTCGTTGCCTCCGTAGCCGGCTGGGAGCACCACGTGCTCACCCATCGCGATGCCGTGGAAGCCGGCTCGCTCGGCAGCCTGGGCAAGGGGAATGAGGTCGACGATGGGGACGTCGATCGCGAGCAACCAGTGCCTGATCGCCATACCTCCAAGTCAATCACTGTTGGGTTGCCTGTTGGTGCAATACCAGACATCGTTTGATTCAGGTGACTGTGTGTACTTACGAGAGCCCGGGCATTGAGGGGAACGACGACGGCGCCAACTGTGGTCGTCGCGAAGAGCACTGCAATCTGCTCGATGCTGTTCAGAAGTACCGTCGCCACGCGGTGTCCCGGGCCGACTCCGAGCGCGACGAGGGCGCGAGCGGCGCGCTCGACCAGTTCGCCGAGCTCGCCATACGTCATCGCCCGGTCGTCGAGCACGAGTGCCCGCCGGTCCGGCGCAGCGGCCACCGTGTGCCACAGGAGTTCGCCGACCGTCCTCATCGGCCAGTCGTGGTGATGCCGTACGAAGGGTCCTCGGTGTCCCGGCGGCCCCACGGCGGACCCCATGCGAACTCGCCGTCGGGATGCGAGGCGAACGTCCAGTCGATGACGCAGTTGCGGTGCGCGATGCGCCACTCGTCGCTGCGCCGCTCGAAGCGATCGACGTATCGCCCGCCCCACAGGTCGAGCCGGCCGCTCTCCTCCGGTCGCCGAGTGCCTGTGCGGTGGTGGTAGGCGACGGCGTACGCCTCGACGTAGGCCCGGTCCCCGTCGAGCTCGACGAGCAGGTTGGACACCGTGTGCTGCGTCGCGAACGAGTCGGTCCGCAGCGCGTGGAGGACGTGGTCGATGTAGCCGAGCGCCGGCCCGCGGAAGAACGTTCCGTACTCGAGGGTGGCGTCGTCGTGGAAGACCGAGGCAAGCAGTTCGCGGTCGCACCGGTCGGCCCCACGGCTGTAGCGCATGACCACATCCCGGATCGCCTGGATGTCCAACAAGTCAGCGAGCGTCTTCGCCGACTGGCCGGCGAACACAGCGGCTTCCTCCATCGCCTGCTCTCCTTCTCGTCATCCAACAGTGGTTGGTTTCTACCACCGCTGGCGTCGTCGGTGGACAACCGCGCCCGCTCACCAATCAGTGCGTCTCGGACGAGCGGCTGGCGAGGACGTCACGGAGTCGGCGGGCGAATGCCGACGGATCGTCGACGAACCCGATGTGGTCGCCGGGAAACGCGACCGGCTCGAGGCTCAGTGCGGCAGCGAGGGCCCGGCTGGCACGGTCACACAGCTGCCCGGTCGAGTCCTCACCGACGGCGATGATCAACCGGTCGCGCCGGCTGCGCAGCTGCTCGAGATCGGGCGTCCAGAACGTGGTCGGCAACTCCATGTGTTCGAACGAGTAGCGCTCATCGCGCGCGGCCTGGCCTTCGGGTGCCTGGCCGAAGATCATGTCGAACACGTCGCCGGGCAGCTGGATGTCGGCGATGTCCAGGAACTCGCGCCACGCACCGATGCGGTCGCCGGCGACGTAGGTGCGGACCATGTCGACCGTGCGCCGGTGCAGTGCGTCGCGGTCCGGGAGCAGATCGGCGAGCGGCGGCTCGTGGGCGACGACCGTGGTGACGAGGTCCGGATGTCGCTGCAACAGCGCGAGCGCGCTGACCGCTCCGCCGCTGGAGCCGACGACGACGGCGGGTCCGGCCTCGACGTGGGTGATCAACGCCGCCAGGTCCTCCGCCCGCTCGTCGGGCGAGACATCGCGGTCCGCGTCGCTGACGCGGCTGCGGTGGATGCCGCGCGGATCACTCGTGAGCACGGTGAACTCGCCGGCGAGGAGCTCAGCGAGCGGGACGAACGCGTCGGCGTCCATCGGTGCGGCGTGCAGCGCGATCAGTGGCCCGCGGCCACGCAGTTCGTAGTGCAAGAGAGCTCCTGGCACCTCCAGTGGCGTCGTCGTCACGGCGTGGGTCGCGATCTCAGTCATGGGAACTCCTCAGCAATCTGGACGGTATCGTCCAAGTTCTAACATATCCTGGACGTCATCGTCTAGATTTCTTCGCCGTGGAACCGGCCCGGCGACGCGTCCGCGGACCGTCAGCGTCGAAACATGCCGCCATCCTCGATGCCGCTCGGACGTTGTTCCTCGCCAGGGGCTACGCCGGCACGACGATCGACGACGTCGCCGTGCGCGCCAAGGTCTCGAAGCAGACCGTCTACGCCCATTTCTCGGACAAGGCGCAACTGTTCGCGCGACTCATCGAGCGCGACATCGCCGAGAGCCCGAGCGGGCGGCACCCGCTCGTCGACACCATGGCGGAGAGCGACGACCCGCCAGGCGACCTCGCCGCCTTCGCCCGTGTTCACGTCGCCGACGTGATCCAGCCTCACCTGCTACGGCTGCGGCGCATGCTGATGGCCGAGGCCGAGCGGTTCCCCCACCTCGCACTTGCCTGGTACGAGGCAGGGCCGGCTTTCTCGACCGCGATGTTCGCAACGTGGTTCGACGCGTGGCACCGGCGTGGCGTGATGCGTGCTCCGGAGCCAGAGATCGCCGCCGAGCACTTCAACTGGCTCGTGCTGTCGATCCCGCTCAACCGGGCGATGGCACTTCCGCTCGACACGCCGCCGTTCACCAGCGACGAGCTCGATCGCTACGCCGACCTCGGCACCCGCGCCTTCATTGACGCCTACGCAGTGACCCGCCCGGGCGGGAGCGACACGACGGCGGAGCCGCGGGATCAGTAGCCGTAGCCGGAGCCCGACCCGGACGTCGTCGGGGTCGGCGTTGCGGTGCCGCTCCCGGCGCTGGTCGCGTCGACGACGACGGCGTGCCACGTGAACTGCTGACCGCCGAACGTGTCGGAGAAGCCGTTGCCGGACGCCTTGCCGGGCGAGTCCTGCGTGAACGTGTAGAGGCGGTGCCCCTCGTACGTCACCTGCATGGTGCCGTCGGGGCGCTGCGTTACGCCGAGGTCGGTCACGCCCTCTCCGCCGGTGGGTTGGTCGGACCCGGCCACCAGTGGCTGCCAGAACTGCTCGCAGGCGTCCGTGCAGACGACGTCCGGGTTCGATGCTTCCTCGTCGGCCGTGTAGAGCACTTGTCCCTGCGCGTCGGCGAGCGTCTCACCGACTCCGTCGATCTTGACGAGCTCGACGGTCGTCGCCGTCGAAGCGGCGCCCGGGCTCGGCGCACCGGTGCTCGGGCTCGAGCCGGTGTCATCCGAGCCGCAAGCAGCCATCGTCAGTGCGGCGGCCGCGATGACCGCGGGTGCAAGCAGTCGCTTCATGGGGGTCTCCTTGGTTTGTGGGTGATCGCTCACCAGCGCGGTCGGCGCCTTGCGAGAGCGCGCAGCGCGAGCGAGGCGGTGAGCAGGGCGATGGCGACGATCTCGGCGAGCCTCGATCGAGAGATCGCGGTCGGGTCGTAGCCCGGTTCGTGGAAGCCGAACAGCGTCCCGTGCTCGCTGATGATCAGCATCGCCAATGACACCGCCGCCAGGCCGATCCCGGCTGCGGTCACGAGCACGACGGCGGCACTGCCCCGACGCCCGGCGAGATGTTCGAGCGGAGACAGCAACGACACACCGATCGCCATCGCCGCCGCGAAGTTGACGAGGAACAGCACGCCGATCGTCGGCACCGCGCCATACGGGCCGCTGTACGCCTGGAGATGGACGACGCCGGTGACGATCACGGCCACCGCCCCTACGAGTCGGGTGAGGAGCGAACCGCAACCGATGAGGGCGCGACGCGGCGCGGCCGACGTCGCCGCAGCAGGCAACTCATCGTGGGGCTGCTCCGAGTCGAGGAGCGCCGTCGAGACCTCCGGGGCGGTGTCGCTCCGCATACCGGGTCCTACCGGCGCAGCGGCGAGCGCGGATCTCTGCTGCCGAGAGATCCA
This sequence comes from uncultured Acidimicrobiia bacterium, assembly GCA_963844915.1. Classification (GTDB taxonomy): domain Bacteria; phylum Actinomycetota; class Acidimicrobiia; order Acidimicrobiales; family Ilumatobacteraceae; genus JALZMG01. The sequence goes on from CAWJQF010000007.1 coordinate 44,414, forward strand.
CCTCACCCTGTTGACACGTACTTCCAGATGTGTGGAACGTTTCGGACGAGGCGCTCGTCGCCGGTCTCGCCGCTGGCGACCGGGAAGCGGCGCTCGTCCTGGTCCGACGTTTCCAGGCACGCGTGTACGGACTGGCACTGACGATCACCCGCGACCGCGGTACGGCCGAGGAGGCTGCGCAGGACACGTTCCTCAAGGCATGGCGCTACGCCGCGAGCTATGACGCTCGGCGGGGTCCCGTGGCGGCGTGGCTGCTGAGCATCGCCCGCAATGCCGCCCTCGACCAGGCGCGCGGCAGGGGACGCCGGCGCGACCGACCGCAAGCCGAGCCCGCGGACGACGTTGCGGGTGCCGATGGGATCGACAGCCCGTACGAGGAGCTCGCCCCGCTCGCCGCGGCTGTACGGGAGCTGCCCGCCGAACAGCGCGCCGTGCTGATGGCTGCCGTCTACCACGGGCTCACCGTGCGGGAGATCAGCGAGGCCTGGCACCTCCCGCTCGGCACGGTCAAGACACGGCTGCGGCTCGCTCTCAGCAAGCTTCGCGACGCCTTCGTCGAGGTGGCGCCGTGAGAACACTCGAGTGCACTGAACTGCTCGACCTCGCTCCGGAGCTCGCCGCCGGCAACCTCTGCGGCGAGGAGCGGGCGGCGGCGATCGCCCACTTGGAGTCGTGCCCGTCCTGCCAGCAGGTGGTCAACTCGTTGACGACCGTGGCCGACCGCCTGCTGCTCCTCAGTCGCCGAGTCGAGCCACCTGCCGGGTTCGAACAGCGAGTGCTCGCTGCACTCCCCACCGAGCTGCACAGCTACCACCAGCGCTCGAGGTCACGCCGCCGGTGGGTGGCGCTCATCGCTGCCGCAGCGGCGTTGGTGCTCACGTTCGCCGCTGGTGGACTTCTCATCGATCGCGGGCTGGCGGGCGAACCCGCATTCGCCGCCGCCGAGATGCGAACGGCGAACGGCGACGTCGTCGGACAGGTTTTCCTCCACGAGGACGAGCAGACGTCGCTCTTCATGAGCCTTCCGGGCTGGGCCGACCAGATCCAACGGTACGGCCCGGCAGATGCCACCTACTCGCTGCGCATCGAGACGACTGACGGTCACCTCACCAACCAGCCGGTCACGCTCCGCGACGACGCGTCGTGGGCGGTGCAGCTCGACCTCGACCTCGGGGCCGTGGCCAACGTGGCGGTCGTGGACGCTGACGGCTACGTGTGGTGCCAAGCACAGTTCGCCTGACGGGCCGCGCCCTCACACGGTGACGAGCGCGGACAGGTCGCGCCAGCTATCCGAGGGGCTCCAGCTGTCCGAGAATCGTGGGATAGAACTCGGCGACGGTCGGATGGATCGGCAGCATCTCCTTCAGCACGTGGTACGACGCATCGGCGTGCATCAACGCACTGACGATCGGCACGATCTCGTCGCCAGTGATGCCGAGCACCGAGGCGCCCAGGAAGCGCTCCGACTCCATGTCGACGAGGATCGTGATGAGCCCATCGATCTCGCCCTCGAGCTGCGCCCTCGTGACGGCGGACATCGGCACGGTCGCCTTGCTCACCTTGCGTCCTGACGCCCGCGCCTCCTGCTCGTTCATGCCGACTCGCCCGAGCGGTGGGTCGGTGAACATGGCGTAGGTCGGGATGCGACCGTCGGCCGTGCGGCCGCCGCCGCTCAGGTGGTCGACGAGGATCTCGTAGTCCTGGTACGAGGTGTGCGTGAACGCGCCGCGGCCGTTGATGTCGCCGAGCGCCCAGACACCGTCGACCGCAGTACGGAACACGCCATCGGTGGCGATGAAACCCCGGGCGTCGGTGGCCAGCCCGATCCGATCGAGGTCGAGGCGATCCGTGTTCGGGGTTCGACCGATCGCCACCAGCAGGTGCGAACCGTCGATGGTCGCGCCGCCGGCGACGCGGACACGTACGCCACCATCGATCGACTCGACGCCCTCGACTGACGTCGACGTGCAGATCTCGATCCCCTCGGCCGTCAGGAACCTGGCGACCTCCGCGGAGATCTCAGGATCCTCCCGGGCCGCGATCGCCGATCCGCGCTCGATCACCGTGATCGCGCTCCCGAATCGGCCGAAGAGCTGTCCAACCTCGAGGCCGATGTAGCTGCCGCCGAGGATCACGAGGTGGGCGGGCAGCTGATCGAGGTGGAGGACGCTGTCGTTGTCGAGCCACGCGACGTCGTCCAGTCCCGGGATCGGCGGCTTCGTGGCCCGCGTCCCGACGTTCAGGAACACCTCGGGTGCCGTCAGCGCTCGCCCGTCGACGTCGATCTCGAAGCCCGCACCGGATCGCCCCGTGAACCGCGCTTCCCCGTACAGCAAGGTCAGCCCGTCGGTGTGTCCGAGCGATTCGGCGAACCCGTTCACCCAACCGTCGATGAGTGCATCCTTGCGAGCCATCACGGCGCCGAAGTCGACGGTGACCTCACCCGTGCGCACGCCGTGTCGCCCCGCAGTTCGCGCCAGATGGGTGACGCGTGCCGAAGCGCGCAGCGCCTTGGTCGGACGGCATCCCCGGTTGAGACACGTGCCGCCGACCTTGTCGGCTTCGAGCAAGGCGACCTTTCGACCGGTCGACACGAGGTGGTTGGCGACGCCGGGGCCGGATTGACCGGCTCCGATGACGATCGCGTCGAATGCGGTGTCCATCGTTCCTCCGTCGTTCAGTCGTCGTGATCGAACGTCAGCACGAGACTGCCGACCTTGTGGCCGCTGTCGACGCGGCGGTGGGCTTCGACGATCTCGGTGAACGGCAGCACCGCATCGATCACCGGCCGAACCGCTCCCTGCTCGGTCAGCGCGACGAGGGTGCGGAAGTGGTCGGCACTCAGCTTTGCGGTGCCGCTGATCACCGCCTTCTGCCACGACGCAGCGATCGTGGGCCAGAGGTCGCCATAGACCATCAGCACGCGGCCGCCCGGTTCGAGTGAGCCCTTGACCCGCGGGTACGTGGCATTGCCCTGGTTGTCCATGATCACGTCGTAGCGCAGGCCGTTGCGGGTGAAGTCCTCGGTCGTGTAGTCGACGACATGGTCTGCGCCGAGGCTCCTGACGAGATCGGCATTGGCGCCGCTGCACACGGCCGTGACCTCGGCGCCGGCGTGTTTGGCGAGCTGCACGGCAAGCGCGCCGACGGCCCCGGAGGCCCCGTTGATCAACACCTGTTGCCCGGCGGCGAGGTTCGCCCGCTCGAGGAAATGGAGCGCCGTCGAACCGCCGAAGCAGAGCGCGACGGCTTCGTGATCGCTGATCGCGTCGGGGAGCGCAGCGATCCCTCCGTCCTCGGCGACCGTGACATATTCGGCGTGGCAGCCGAGCTTGATGTCGCGGGAGCCGACGACCCTGTCACCCACCTGGAAGCGCGAGACGCCGGTGCCGATGGCCTCGATCCGGCCGGCGACGTCGAAGCCGAGGATGGGTTGCTTCGGCTTGGTGAGGCCGAACCGCAGGCGCACGGCCACGCCCATGCCGCGCGGGACGCGTAACGAGCGCAGGCGGGCATCTCCGGAGTTGACGGTCGTCGCGGCGGACTTGATCAGCACCTCTCCGGCCGCAGGCACCGGTGTCGGCACCTCTCGGATATGCACGACCTCGGGCGGGCCGTACCCCTCGCACAACGCTGCCTGCATCGCCGAACGGTAACAACGGTTCGAGCCTGCTACCTGAGCCGAGCGACGACGCGCTCGAGGGCGACCGTCAACGTCTCGAGCTCGCCCGGTTCGAGGGCGTCGAGGAAGCCCGTGCGCACGACGTCGACGTGGCCGGCGAACACCCGCTGGCGGATGCGTTCACCTTCCGGCGTGATGCGGCCGACGACGCCGCGCTCGTCGTCGGCGGAGCGCTGGCGCGTGATCCAGCCTCGCGACTCGAGCTGGGCGACCTGGTAGCTGAGCCCGCTGCGCGACACGATCAGCGCGTCAGCGAGCCGCGCCATCCGGATGCCGGCGTCGCCGGCGATCGAGAGGTTCATCAGGATCTCGAACTGCACCTGCGTGAGTCCGGCCTGCTCACGGAGGTTCTGCTCGACGGCGCGCTGCAGCAGCGTCGAGCTGGCGATGAGCGCGGCGTAGGCCCGAAACTCCTCGCCCGAGATTCCTGCCGCCATGCCCTTCGATGTTAGGGAACTGGTTGTCAATCGTTCGAATTTGAGCTATCTTGCATCTAGTTCCAATTCGAATGATCTGGAGGACCCATGAGAATCGCCATCCTCGGAACCGGCCGGGTCGCCCGCACCCTCGCCGACGGCCTGTTGCACGCCGGCCACGACGTCGTGTTCGGCTCACGCGATCCGGAGCACCGCACGGAGCTCCCTGCGCCCGTCGTCTCCTCGGCCGATGCAGTCGTCGGCGCCGACGTCGTGCTCGACGCCGTGCAGGGAGTCGACACCCTTCCTCTGCTGTCCTCGATCGGCGCCGACAAGCTCAACGGCACCGTGCTGTGGGACCTGGCCAATGCGGCCAACCCGGACTTCTCGCTGGCGATCCCAGACGACAGCCTTGGTCGCCGCATCCAGGAGGCCTTCCCGGACGTCAAGGTCGTCAAGGCAGGCAACAACGTCGCCGCCGTCGTGATCGCCGATCCCAGCACGCTGCCGGCGCCGACGACGCTGTTCGTCTCGGGCGACGACACCGGCGCCAAGGACGTCGTTGCTGGGCTGCTCGGCGATCTGGGCTGGCCGCGCGAGAGCTTGTTCGACCTGGGAGGCATCGCCAGCGCCTACGGACAGGAGCACTACCTCGCCCTGTTCGGAACGATGCTGCAGCAACTCGGCACGCCCTACTTCAACATCGCCGTCGTCAAGGCGGCGTGAGCGGTCGAGCATCCGACGGTTCACTGACCGCGTGGTGCAACGGTTCGCCGGTGAGATCTGCGGCTTCGGCACAACGTCCGGTGTCCGGGTCGTCATCGGTCGCTGGACGAGCTCGCCCATCGGTTCGTTCGCCGACGCGATGGTCGAGCACCCGGGCGGTGACCGCGTCCTGATCGCCCCGAGCGTGGAGGTCGCCGAGCTCATCGGCGGCCTCTACGCGTTCGACGACACGATCATCAGCGACGTCCGCACGGAGCGTCTGCCCAGATGCCTGCGCTTCAGCGGCGAACCGCTGGCTGCGGACGTCACGATCGGAGATCGTGACTCCGTTGGCTGGGCGCTGCGTTGCGTCCCACCAGCGCTGGCGACGAGCGTGTTGTGGGCGACGATCATCGACCCAGTCGCCCGCGTCACGATGCGCGGAGTGCGCACCACCGGTCGCACGGTCGGCGGGCGGGAGACGTACGGCGCGACCGATCGTCGCCGGGTGACCGCCGTTCAGGCGAGCTGGGCTGGCGAAGACCTCGGGCTATTGGCGGACGTCGTTCCGCCCGTGCGATTCGGGTTCAGCTCGACGCCGACGCGCCCGTCGATCGTCGCCGTGACCACGACGATCCGTTCACCCTGAGTGACGCCACCGGTCACCCCGCGTCCGACGGTGGCTGGTACGTGCCATACGTCGGAGCGCCCACCCACTCGTACACGTGAATGGCGAGACCGGCCGGTGTCGTGTCGTTGCTGACGAGGCGCAGCCCGGCCGGCGCGCCGCCCTGCGGGAACAGGCGACGGCCGTCGCCGACGACGACCGGCGCGATCACGATGCGCAGCTCGTCGAGCAACCCGGCAGCCAGCAATGACTGACCCAGCTGCGCGCTGCCGTGGATCTGCAGCTCCCGCCCGGGCTGCCGCTTCAGTTCGGCGACCTGGGAGCGGACGTCTCCGGACAAGATCGTCGTGGGCTCCCACGCGGCCTCCACGAGGCTGTGCGACGCCACGTACTTCGGCAAGCCGTTCAGCCGGGAGCCGACGGGGTCATCGGGATCGTTCATCTGTGGCCAGTCGCGGGCGAAGTTCTCATAGGTCCGCCGGCCGAACAGGAACGCGTCGGCCGGTTCGATCCACGTGTTGACGAGCCCGAGGAACTGCTCGTCGAGGTGCGGCACGAACCAGCCCCCGCGCGTGAAACCGTCCGTGGTGTCCTCGTCGGGTGAGCCGGGACCCTGCGTGACGCCGTCGAGCGACATGAATTCCATCAAGATCAATCGCATGCCGGCTAACATACAACCAAATGGTTGTACATGCATCTGACGAACGACGATCCGTCGATCGGGTCTTCCACGCCCTCGCCGACGGCACTCGTCGCGACATCGTGATGCGCACGTTGCAGGACGAGTACTCGGTGTCTGCGCTGGCCCGCCTCTACCCGATGAGCTTCGCCGCCGTGCAGAAGCACGTCGCCGTCCTGGAGGATGCCAACCTCGTTCTCAAGCGCCGCGACGGACGCCAGCAACTCGTCAGCGGCAACGTCGACGCGGTCCGCCGGGCATCCGACTTGCTCGACGAGCTGGAAGCGATCTGGCGAGCCCGGATCGACCGGTTCGCCGAGATCCTGGCCGAGGACCACACGGAAGGAACCGCCAGATGACCGTGGCCGTTCACAAGGACGCCGAGGCGCGGAGGATGACCATCACCACCGAGCTCGACGCACCCGCGGAGCGCGTCTGGCTCCTGTGGGCAGACCCACGGCAACTCGAACGGTGGTGGGGCCCGCCGACACATCCCGCCACCGTCGTCGAGTACGACCTGACACCAGGCGGGAGCGTCTCGTTCTTCGTCACCGGGCCCGCGGGCGAGCGGAGGTCCGGCTGGTGGCGTGTCGTCGACGTCGACGCGCCACATCGCCTCGAGTTCGACCTCGGCGACCCCGACATTCCGACGGTGCGGGTTCGCGTCAGCATCGACGAACACGACGCCGGCGGCACGCACATGACCATCGAGACCACGTTCCCGTCCGACGAGGCGATGGACCACCTGCTCTCGATCGGCTTCGACGAGGGGATGTCGAACGCCGTCCGCCAACTCGAAGACGCCATCCGTGCCGACGCCGTACCGTGAGACGACATGAGCGACGACGTACCGGCTGACCGGCCCGTGCTCCAACTTCGTCTCGTCGTCGAGGCGGAGGACTACGACGAGGCGGTCGCCTTCTACCGTGATGTGCTGGGATTGCCCGAACAGGTCGCGTTCGAGGGTGAGGGCGAGGCCAGGGTCGCCATCCTCGACGCTGGCCGAGCGACCCTGGAGATCGCCAACCCGGCGCAGAAGCGAATGATCGACGACGTCGAGGTCGGTCATCAGACGTCGGCGCGCATGCGCGTCGCCTTCGAGGTCACCGACTCCCAGGGCGCCACCGACCGACTCGTCGCCGCTGGCGCGACGCTGGTGGCAGCACCGACGGAGACGCCGTGGCGATCGCTCAACGCCCGCCTCGACGCGCCTGGCGGACTCCACATCACGCTGTTCCAGGAGCTCGAGACGCTCGACGAGCGCCAGGCGCGGACCGGCTTCGGCACCGAGGCCGACCGGCAGGGCGGCGCCTGACTACGACGGCCAGGTGATCTGCGTTCGCTCCGCCACCTCAGGGTGTCGCTGGAGCCATCCGCGAGCGAACGGGCACACCGGGACGATCGTGAGCCGATCGCGAACCGACCGCTCGACGGCGGCGCTGACGAGGCGTCCTCCGACGCCTTGGCCTTCGAGGTCCTTGGGAACCTCGGTGTGGATGAGCGTGAGGCGATCGCCTTCGAGGTCGTAGACGAGCTGGGCGAGGTGGCCGTCGATCTCGAGCTCGAAACGACCTTCGGCCTGGTTGTCGACGACGGGTGATCCGGTGTCAGGCATGGCCGGCAGTTTGTCGCGAGTGGCGACGACTGCAACAAGGCCCCGAAACCACGATCGCTACGTTGACGCGGTGAGCAACGAGACGCTGGCCCGCCGCTTCCGGCGCTGGTTGTGGCGTCCGCCCCGGCCACATGGTGAGACGATCGAGCACCGAGCCGTCAGCTCCCTGGAGCTGTTCTACGACCTCGTCTACGTGGCCGTCGTGTCCCAGGCCGCCCACCACCTCGCCGATCACGTCACGGCGCGGGCGGTCGCCGAGTTCGCCGTCGTGTTCGCCTTGATCTGGATCGGATGGATCAACGGCACGCTGTATCTCGAATTGCACGGCCGCGAGGACGGACGCACTCGCGCCATCGTGTTCATCCAGATGGGGGTGCTCGCCCTCCTCGCGGTGTTCACGGGCGAGGCTGCTGGCAGCAGTGGGCGCGGCTTCGCCCTCACCTACGCCGCGTTCCAGGCGATGCTGACCTGGTGGTGGTACGCGGTGCACCGAGAGGACCGCGAGGAACATCGCGAGTTCCTCGGGCCGACGCGGCACTACATCATCGGCATCGGCGTGTCGACGGCCGTCGTGTTTGCCAGCGCCTTCCTTCCCGACGGCCCGCGCATCGTCGTGTGGGCGTGCGTGGTCGGCGGCTGGCTCGTGGGTCTGCTCCTCCTCGGGCACCCGGCCGTCGGCCTGAACCGTGGGCTGCGACCGACGGAATCACTGGTCGAGCGCTTCGGACTGTTCACGATCATCGTGCTCGGTGAAGTGGTGTTCGGTGTGGTCGATGGCCTGTCCGACGCGGAGCGCGACGTCAAGACGATCAGCACCGGACTGATCGCGTTGGTGATCGGGTTCGGCTTCTGGTGGATCTACTTCGATCTCGTCGGTCGGCGTCCACCCCGCGCTGACGGCCGCGCGCTGGCGACCTGGCTGCTGAGCCATCTCCCGATCACGATGTCGATCACGGCAGCCGGAGCGGCCATGGTCAGCCTCATCGCGCACGCCCACGACGCCCGCACCCCGGCGAGCACCGCATGGTTGCTGTCCGGCGCCGAGGCCGTGGGCTTGCTGGTGCTCATCCCGATCATGCGGTCGCTCGCCGACGCTGACCGCCTCGCCGTCGTCTATCGACCGATGCCACTGGCAATGGTGCTCGGCGCCGGTTCCGCGGTGCTCGCCGGCTGGATCCGACCGGCCCCGTGGCTGTTCGCCCTCTCGCTCGTCGCGATCCTGTCGGTGCTCTGGTTCTTCGCCGTCAGCCGATTCCTCATCGCAGGTGCGTGGGGCGACGAGCAACCCTGACGGCCTCGCCGGTTCTCCAACGACGAGGTCGAGCCGGCGTCAGACTCCGCCGATGCCGTCGCCGATCAGCTTGGCGCCGATGACGAGGAGGATCGCCGCCATGATGCCGGCGTTGTTGTGGATCATCCAGCCCTTGAGCCGGTCCAGCGTCGCGGGTGCTCTGTCACCCATCGCGTAGTAGATGACAACCGGCACGGCAACGCCGATCGTGCCGAGCACGGCGAACACGGCATAGGCGACCGCCTGCTCGCCGCCCGAGATCCCCGTCTCCGCGATCGCCGCAGCTGCGGCGACGGCGAGCACCAGGTTCTTCGGGTTGAGTCCCGAGAGCGCGGCACCAGCACCGAACGCCTTGACGGGCGTGAAGCCGTCGATGGTGCCCATCCACTTCGGCATCGGTGTCTCCGCGCCGTCCCGGGGCCGGCCCCGCCAGTGGCGCGAGGCGGAGAGCACGAGCATCGCCCCGAGGATGATCTTGAGCCAACCGCTCCACTTGGCGGGTTCACCGTCGTCGTTGGCGTTGGCGGGTCCGGCGATGGCGAGCATGATCACGCCCACGACAGCCAGGCCGACCAGCCAGCCGAGTACGAACAATGGACCGTTCGCGCGAGCCCGCCGGCTCACGAGCATGAGCACGATGGCGACGATGGCGAGCGGACTGAGCGCTACGCCGATACCCAGCGGCAGGACGTCACCGATCGCGTCCTTCAGCACGTGACCTCCCTCCAACGACACCGTCTACAGCACGAGCGAACGTCCACCCTACGACGTCGTGGCCACCTGACGAGGGATCGTGGAGACCCTGCTCCCCGATCCCCCGCGTGTGATTGGCTACCGTGAGGTCGGATGCGCAGGCGACGCAAGACGACGACCTCGGAGTTCGGCGCCGGCGCACGCGAGAGCCACGACGCCACGCCCTTCTACGAGCGCTTCCGGCCACCCGAGTTGTCCTCCGACGACGAGGTGCCTCCGCCGACACCGATCGGCGAGCCATTCATCCATGGGGACGCCCGCTGCATGGACCGCATCCCCGACGGATCCGTCGCCCTCGTCGTGACGTCACCGCCGTATTTCGCCGGCAAGCAGTACGAGCAGGAGCTCGAGCGCGAGGGCGTGCCGTCCTCCTACCTCGAGTACCTCGCCATGCTGACGGACGTCTTCGCCGAGTGCGTCCGCAAGCTCGAGCCGGGGGGCCGCATCGCCGTCAACGTCGCCAATCTCGGGCGCAAGCCGTACCGCAGCCTGTCGGCCGACGTCATCCGCATCCTCGAGCACGACCTCGGTCTGCTCCTGCGGGGTGAGCTGATCTGGCAGAAGGCGGAGGGCGCCAGCGGCTCGTGCGCGTGGGGCTCGTTCCGCAGCGCGGCGAATCCGGTGCTGCGTGATCTCAGCGAGCGCGTGATCGTCGCCAGCAAGGGACGCTTCGATCGGGCGCGCAGCGTCAAGCAGCGGGCAGCGGCCGGCCTGCCGCACACCAGCACGCTGACGACCGAGGACTTCATGGCGCTGACGCTCGACATCTGGTCGATACCCGCCGAGAGTGCCCGGCGTGTCGGGCACCCGGCGCCGTTCCCCGTCGAGCTTCCTGAGCAACTGATCCGCCTGTACACGTTCGAGGACGACCTCGTGCTCGACCCGTTCATGGGCAGCGGGTCAGCGCTGGTCGCCGCGGCCCGCCTCGGCCGGCGATATGCCGGCTACGACCTCGACGCCAGCTACGTCGAGCTGGCGCGGCGTCGCGTGGAGGAAGCGGTGCGCCCGGAGCCGATACCCGCGTTGCGCAGCGTCGCCGGTGAGGGTCGGGCCGCACGCGACGTCGCCGCGCAGGTGCTGCGCGACGCCGGCTTCGAGGTCGTGGCACGCAACCGCCGGATCCGCGGCACCGGCGTGACGGTGTCGTTCGAGGCCACCGATGCCGACGGCGGCTCGTGGCTGTTCGACGTGGCCGGTGCGTTCACCAGTCACCGCGGCGGGCTGCAGCCGACCGACGCCGTCTGGCGCTGCCTCGGCCGGGCCTGCGCCCTGCGCGACGCGCGAGGCGACGTGCCGCTGGTGGTCCTCACGACGCACCTGCCGCGCCGGCGTAGCCAGGGCGACGCCGCCCTGCGAGCAGCCGGACCCGGCACGCTCTTCGACGTCATCGACCTGCTGTCGGACGAGGCGTTCGATCGCCTCGCGCGGTACGCCAAGGGTGGACGCACGCGCGATCCCCAAGCGGGATTCTGGACGGCGGACGACCTCAGCCGGCGTCTCTGGTAGCCGGGCAGCAGCCCCGCAGTCCGCAGGCTACGACGGCGGATTCAACCACGACCACCGCGATGGTCGCCAGCGCGGCGACCGGCACTACGCGTCGGACTCGGAGCGTTCCCGCGGTCATCACCGGTCCCTTCGAGCGAGCGACCCCCCGGCGCCCTGCCAGCGTGAACGTCGCGCAACGCGAGGAACGGTTGCGCGAGGACCATTACCCGTACGGGCCAATTCGGGGGTCTTCGGCCTCCCACTGTGCTCTGAGCACCGCCCAGCGATCTCGCTTTGGCGAGACGCTCTTGCTCACGGAAATAGTCGCGCGCATTCAGCTGCGGCGAGTCGGGGGTCGGTTGAGTGGCCTCATCGCTTTCGGACTCGGAGAGCTCACTGGCCTGGTTCTGAGTCTTGACGGCGGTGGTCACCTCAGGGTCCTCGTCGAAGACCGCTCCGTCGGATGCGGTCATGGTGTCGCTGCCGACGACGGTTCGTACAACGTTCTGCCCGGGCGGGATCAGGCGGCTGGATGCCGGTGTCACCTTCGGTTGGACTTCGTTGCCGGAGATGCCGTTCACCGTGTCGCGGACGGCGGGCTGCTCTGCGGCGACGGTCTCCTCGTCGGAGTCCGAGAAGAACTCCACGTTGACGTTCTCGACGTTGTCATACGGATTCGGGACCTCGCTCTTGGCGCCACCGAAGAGCCGGGACCACCACGAGGTGCCCGTTGCGTTGTCCTGGTTGGCCGCGCCGGCGTCGTCGTCTGCGCCGGCGAGGAAGGTGTCGGCGTCTTGGGCGGCGCCTTCGGCGATGGCTCCGGCTGCTGAGCTGCCGATGGCGGCGAGTCCGCTGACGGCGGCGACGGCGCCGGCGACCATTTGCACGGTGCCGAGGGTGGCGCGCTGGTCGGCGGTGAGGAACTGCCTGCCGTTGACGACTTGGTCGCCGTCGTTGGCCGCTTTGACGAGGGAGGCGACGGCTCCGGTGGCGCTGGCGACAGCGGTGACGGCCTCGGCGACGGTCGTGACGACCGCGGTGGCGGTGACGGCGCCGACTTCGGCGCCGACGAGGGCGGGGAGGGCGGCGACTGCGGCTCCTGCGGTGGCGATCGCGGTGACGGCAAACACGAGCGCGATGCCGATGTCGATGAACAGGTCTTCGAGGGAGATTTCACCGGTGGTGTCGACGTTGCTGATCGGGTTGGTGGAGAACCCTTGGTATTTGTTGAAGACGTTGGCGGTGTCGCGGCTGGTGAAGCGGCCTTGGGTCGGGTCGTAGCTGCGGGCCGGCAACAGCAACAGCCCGGTGGTCGGGTCGGTCATCGAGCTGATCGGGGTAGCCCCGGTGTAGGTGAACGGGTTGGTCCGCCCGCCCGGCGCCGGTGTGGGCGCCGGCTGGGGTCGCCCGTCGGGGGAGGCGGGCGACCCGTAGTCGCCGTAGCTGTAGGTGCTGGTCACGGCGGCGGTGGCGTCGATGAGGGCGGTGACCGAGGAGTGGCGGTCACGCAGCAGGTAGCCGGTGCCGGCGCCGGTGGCGACGGGTGCTGGGGCCCTGGCGGGGACGGTGCCGACGGCGCTGGTGCCGGGTTGCAGGGTGCGGGCCTCGCGCCCGGCGGTGAGGAGGTAGGAGGCGGTCGTCGCCGTGTCACCGGTGGTGGCGTCGGCGGTGGTGTCGTTGACGAGGGTGCCGTCAGGCCCGTAGTGGAACGTCTGGGTGGTCGTGGCGAGCGGGTGGCGGGTCGATCTGGTTGCGGCCCGAGCCGCCGTCGTTGACCTCGCCGTTGCGCAAGACGTCGTTGCCGCTGTTGCCGGACAGCTGGTCGAACCCGGCGGCGCCGTCGAGGTCGTCGTTGCCGGAGCCGGCCTGGAGGGTGTCGTCGCCGTCACCGCCGTCGAGGTGATCGTTGCCGCTGCCGGCGTCCAAGGTGTCGTTGCCGCCCAACCCGCACAGCACGTCGTTGCCCGAACCACCCATCAGGCGGTCCGCCCCGGCGGTGCCGACCACCACTTGGGAGCCGGAGCGGCCCACCGCCGGTGCCTGCACCAGCTGGTAGCGGCCGTAGGTGCCCTCACCGGTGCCGGCTTGGGCGATGGCCTGCTCGCACACGGCCCCTGGTTGGGCGGTGGTTGCGGTGGTGATGGAGCGGCGGGTTCCGTCGGGCCAGTAGCTGTAGGTGGCGGTGGTGGCGCCGCGGGAGGCGGTGACCATCCGGTCGAACGGGTCGTAGCTCATCGTCGACCCGTTCAACGATTGGGTGACCCGCCCTTCATCGTCGAAGGATTGGTTGACGGCGCTGCCGCCGGTGGTCTGAGCGGTGAGCTGACCGGCGGCATCGATCGTGTTCGACGTCGTCGAGCCGCCGGTGGTGGCGACGCCGACGACGTCACCGGCGGTGTTGAGGGTGTACGTCGTCGACCTCGACGGCGTCCCCGACGCCGCCGCCCCCGGGAAGACGACCGAACCGAGCAGCCGGTCATAACCGTCATAGCGGTACGCCGTCGTCCACGTCCCCGCCGCCTGACTCGCCGAGGCGGCAACGGTGTCGGTGCGGCGGGCGACGTTGCCGTGGCTGTCATAGGTGTAGCCGTGCTCCTCGATCACGGCACCGGACGCGTTCGTGGTGCGCTGGGTGCTGAGCTGATTGCGCGGCGTCCACGTGTTCGTCGTGGTGACGCCGTTGCCCCTGGTGGTGGTGAGGATCCGCGACATGCCGTCGTAGGTGTATCCGACCGACGCCAGCACCGTGGTGGCGTCGCGGGTCTGGGTGGCCGACGTCATCCGCCCGAGGGTGTCGTACCCGTAGGACGTGACGGCGCCCGTCACATCCGTCGTGTCCGTCAGCAACCCGGTGTCGGTGAACGACGCCGCCGTCGCCGTACCATCGGAATAGGAACGGGACACCACGTGGCCGTCGGCGTCATAGGCCAACGTGACGGTGTCGGTGCCGTCGCTGATCGTGTGGACCCGGCCGGCGCCGGGCTGCCCGGCCGGGACGTAGGTGTACGTGAGCGTCACGGCAGGGCCACCTGGCGCCTCCGCGGTGACGCTGGTGAGGCGGCCGGTGGTGTCGTCGTAGGTGTCGGTGACGACGGTGCCCGACGGGTTGGTGCGCGTGGCGACGTTGCCGTCGTCGTAGTAGGTGTAGCTGGTGACACGTCCGTTGGGGTCGGTGGAGGTGGCGATCCGTCCCGCCGGGTCGTAGGTCAGCCCGGTCCCCTCGAACGCCGCTCCGTCCGGCGCTTGCCGGGAGCTGCTGGTCTGCTGCTCGCCGAGAGCGAGCGTGCTGGACAGATCCAACTGCTCGCCGGGATAGGCCGGGTTCCGGGGGATGGCGGTTCGGGTGGTCGAGGCGCCCCCGGCACCGAGATACGAGTACCGCATCTCGAGATCGTCGGCGGATCGGGAGGTGACCCGGCCGAGCCCGTCGTAGCCCGCGGTCTGGGGCGGGTCGGCGGTCCCGTCGCTGTAGTCGTGTTCGATCGTGACGGGCCGGTTCCCGTCGTCGAACGCGGTGATGCGGGACGCTTCGAACCCTGCGGCACCGGCGGGGATCACCGCCTTGGTCGTGGTGTGGGCGGCGTCGTCGTAGATGGCGGTATGGGTGATCCCGGTCGCCCCGACCTGACTCACCTGGCGGCCCAACACGTCGAGCACGGTGTGGATCGTGCGGCCATGCTGATCGGTCGCCGTCATCTGCGTCGCGTCGACGCTGTAGTCGAAGGTTGACAGTTGCCGGGCCGTCGGCGACGAGGTGAACGCCTGATCCTGCACGTTGTCAGTGACCAGGGTCTTGCGGCCCAACACGTCAAAGGTCGTCACGACGACCCGCCCGTCCGGGGTCGCATCGGTCCGGGTGGCCGGCGACGTCGGGGTGGCCGGGGTGAGGCTGGAGGTGGTGGTCAACCCGTCGGGGGTGGTGCGGGAGTCTTGGCGGCCGGCGTGGTCGTAGGTGTAGGTGGTGACCCGGCCCAACGGGTCGCTGTTGCGCACCGGGTGGCCGGTCACCAGATCCAACACCGTGACCGAGGCGGCTTCGGCTGACGTGCCCACGGCGGTGGTAACGGTGATCGTGCGGGTGACTGCCTCAGCATCGACCGCAGAGTCGAACTTGGTGGTGACCGAGGCCGGCCCGGCGGGGTCCGGTTCGGCGCCCGGCGCCCACGTCATCGTCCGCTGCAACAACTGCCCGCTCGCGTCGTGGGCGTAGGTCGTCGTGGACCGGGCCGACAACGCCTGACCCGGCGCGGCGTAGGAGGTCGTCGCCCCTGCGATCGTCTTCTTATCGTCGGAGAGGGTGTGGCTGGTCTCACTCCGCGACCCGTCGGCGCCGACGATCGTCACCCCGGTGATCAACCCGAACGCCTCGTCATAGGTGACGGTGGTGGTCGTGCCGGTCTCATCGATCGAGGAAGTGACCCGACCATGGTCGTCATAGACCCGGCTCGACTCGACCGTCCGCTGCGCCCCCGCAGACGTCACGCCGTCGGGACCGGAGGTGGCCTGATAGGTGACCGACGTCCCGCGCGGCCGGGCATAGTTCGGGTCCAGGTCCGAAGCCCGCACCGCGACGTACGTCGACGTGTGATGCTGCACCGTGACGTCACCCGCCTTGACCGTCCGCTCGACGAGGCGGTGCTGGGAGTCATAGGTCGACACCGTCGAGATGGGCGACCCCGGACAGGTCTCCGGTGGCGGCACCACCGTCACCACACAACTGGAGATCGCCGTCGTATAGAAGTAGTCGGCGTCCCCGGACACGAACAACCCGTCCGTCGTCCCCCCGCTGTAGCGCGGATGGCCCGTGTAATTGTGATCATCGACGTTCTCGGGTGGGTTCATCGAGAACAGGCGGGCCGGACCCATCACCGTCCCATCGGCATCCGTCGTCACCACCGACTGCACCGCCGTCAGGTCGGCCTGACCCTCGAAGCTCTGATAGGCGACGCGGGTGCGGGCCTGCGACGGCGAGAACACCGTCGTCAACAACTCCAGATCATCGTCGGTCCCCGCCACCGGCGAATACTCGAACTGGGCCATCGCCTCCGCCGGATCCTTGACCGACGTCACCCGCCGCTCATCATCCAACGTGATCGTCGTCGACGCCACCACCCCATCGGAACGGGCCGGAGCATGCACCTCCACCACCCGATGATCATTGACGTCAAACGAGTACTTGAACGACGTCGTCAAGCCGTAACCATCAGTGATCGACGTCGGCTGCCACACCCCCTCACCGCGCTGCTTCCCACATCAAGGTGGTGCGGTTCCCGAACCGGTCCGTGCGGGCCACCAGATTCCCGTTGACATCGAAACTGTCAACCCGACCATCGTCATAGACCAACTCGAACGGGAACCCCCCCGAATCCCGACGGAACTCGAGATCCTGCAACGGATAGTTCACCAACCCCGACTGATACGTGCCCCCCGCCGTATAGGCCCCACCATTCGCCGGATACACCGTCACCGGCGTCTCCGGATTGATGAACGACACCCCCAACGACCAACCCGCCCCAAACCCCGACCGATCCACACCATCCACCGCCCGACCCTGATCCCACACCAACGACCACGTCACCCCCGCCGACCCCGGCCCCCCCACCGACACCACCGGCACCGACACCGAAAACAGGCCCGTCCGCTCATCCACCGACCCCGACAACCCACCCCCAAGGCCGATCGCCCCCGACACCGGACCCGCCGCACCAACCGACGCACACCGGCCCCAACCCGGCCACCGGGAACACCAACAACCCCACCACCAACGCCACCGACACGACGAACGACAACGGACGGCGAGACCGGTTCACGTCAACCTGCCTTAGAACGCGACGTCGGAGATGGGAACGAGGATGCCGTGGGTCACCAGGTACGTGTCCACGCTGTCACCCGACACGAACGGAACGGTGCCGCCGAAGGTCGCTGACGTCTCGGTGGACACGGTGAGTGGTGCGGACTCCAGCAGGTGGGGATTGGTCCCGGGGGCGTGCTGCAGGGGCAGGCTGCCTACGGCGGTCGTCGCCTGCAGATTGGTGAGCAGCCCGATCTGGATGCCGCTCGTGGTGTTCAGGTACATCGCCGGGACGAGACCGCCGTTGGTGGGGTTGGTCGTGATCGCAGCGAGCCGGCAGGCGCCGGTGGAGAAGTCGGCACACCCCGGCACCGTCAAGCCACCGGCCGCCGGGCTGTTGTTGTTGTTGTTGACCGGCGCGATCTGGGTGCCGTGCACGTCGATGAGCTGGCTGGTCAGCGGCGGGTTCGAGTCGTTCGCCAGGTAGCCGAGGATGTCCTGGTCGATGGTGCTCGTCGTCGCCACGTAGTGGAACCCGTCGAACGTCGTGGACTGGCCGCCGCCACCGGCGGACCCGTTGTTCGGGTACGCCCCGGCATACGGGCTGACCCCGATGAAGGTGCTCAAGTCGGCGCCGGGGCCGGTCGGGAACAGGTTGGTGATCAACGTGCCGGCGAGGTTCTCGCGGTAGTAGATCCGCTGATAGCTCGGATCATCGAACGGCAACGCCGGGCCGCTACCGCCGTCGCTGTTGGTGCTGAGCACCTGCACCGACAACGGAGCCTGGTCGATGCCGGTGTCGACCGGCGCCGCCGGCCCGCGCGCTGCCGAGATCTGCGGGCCGCTGTTCGTCAACACAGACGGCGCCGGCAGGTCCGCCAAGGTGACTCCATCCACCGACGAGAACGGGCCGCTCGACCCGAACCCGACCCGGATCTGCTGATAGGCGGGCTGACCCGACGGGTTCTCCCACCAGAACGTCGCCGCCCCGAGCTGCAACACGAACCCCGACCCCTGCGCCACGATCGTCGGGGCCATCGCCGGCACCAACGCACCCAACTCGATCCACGAAGTTCCGTCGAAGCCCTGCACGATCAACGGCGGGACCACGATCTGATCGGCATACGGGTTGGGCAACTGGAACGTCGCCCCCGACACGTCGAAGCGATACACCGCCGCCACCGGCGCCCCCGACGCGGTGACCTGCGCCGCCGCCACCGTCGGCGCCGACAACGGGGTTGGCGCCGCCGGGGTGTCCACCGTCAGCGTCCACAACCCGAACGCCGCCAGATGCTGCGGAGCCTGCAGCGATCGACACCGACGTCGTCCCACCGGCCTGATCGTCGTCCACGTCCACCGTCATGTTCGTATTCAGACGCAACCGCACCAGCTGGGTGTCAGCCGGACGATTGACCGGCTTGACGACCAGATACCCCCGCCACAAATCGTCCCCAGAACTGTCCGCAGGCGGCGCACACGTCCCGTCGGACCCGGCCGTGTAGGCACCCATCGTGTAGATCGACGACGTCTCACCGGCCGCCACCGTGACCCCCGCCGACGGGAACGCCGGGGCATCGGCCCAACTCGGCGCATACCAACACCCCGACGACGAATCCGACCCCGTCTGCAACGTCACCTCGATCGGCTCCCCCGACGTGTTCGTCACCTGCAAACGACCCTGCTTGATCCCCGGATACCACTGCCGGAACGCATCCCACGTCGGCGCCACCGTCGGCGACGAACCGGAGGTCACCGGCAACGCCGTCAGATTGGAGGCCGTCCCGTCCCACCGCAGCAGGCCACCCATCCCCCCAAACGTCGGCGCCGGGGATGTCTGATACGACACCGCGAAGTCCGACCCGCCCACTGAGCCGTCAAACCTCGGGATCGGGTTGACGGCGACCGTCGCCGCGCCGGCGAATGAGGCGATCCCGCTTGTCCCCGGGCCGCTCGCCTTCGGATCGACGAGCGCCACGCCGTTGCTCATCCCGAACGCGACGATCGGGGTGCCGTCCTGGCGCTGCCCGAACGCCATCGAGAGCGGGACCTGGCCCATGTTGCCAGTACCCGACAGGAACCAAGAGAGCCAGCTCTGCGAGAAGGTCCCATCAGCATCGACCTGAATGAAGAAGCCCTGCCTGCCCCAGCTCATGACGCCAATCGCCAGCAGGCCGGACCCCGACGGATCCCACGCCAACGCCGTCGGCGGCGTCTGCGAATGGTCAGATACCGCCATCCCCCCGAACGTGCTGGTGAGCTGTGGCGACGACGGGTTGCTGACGTTGTAGATCTGTACACCGAAGTCGCTCAGCCCGACGGCGAGATATGGCGTCCCGCCGACGTAGCCGGCGGCGAGCGACGTGACACTGACCGACCGCACTTCGCCGGCGCATTGCTCGCACTGGTTGAACATGATCGGCAGGCTCGTCGTGCTGATCGCGCAGCTCTGGCTCCCGCATGACCCGTCGCCGGGCAGAACGTACAGCAGGTTCTGATACTGGGGCTCGTCCGGCTCGGTCGAGTCCCCCTTGGTCCCCGTCATGAAGATGTTCGTGTTGTTCTGGGCGAGGTAGACCGTGCCGAGATGGAAGGTGCTCCAGATCGCCGAGAAGAGGCCGTTGCCGGACAGCGTGCCCTCCTGCGTGTACTGCGCCCACGTGTTGGCCTGGCAGGTGACGTCGCTCGAGAAGTTGCAGATGTAGCTCACCTGCGGGGGAATGGCTCAGGTCCATCGGCGTCGATTGGAGCAGCTCGCCGCCGAGTGACGCCGAGTCGTAGATGTTGAGGCTGGTGTCCTCGGCCCGCATGCGCTGGTCGTAACCCCGGCCGAGGAAGTCCCCGGTGAGCTCATCCCGCATCACCCGCGGCATCGTCGCGGAGATGTCGACCGGCGGCGACGGCGTCGACTCGTTCCGCCCGGAGCCGCCGTCGTTGACCTCACCGTTGCGCAACGTGTCGTTGCCGCTGCCACCGAACTGCCGGTCGAACCCGTTTCCGCCGTCGAGCTGATCGTTGCCGCTGTCTCCGTGCAGCTCGTCGTTGCCGTCGCCGCCCTCGAGGATGTCGTTGCCACTGCCCCCGAACAGGACGTCGTTGCCACCGAGCCCGCACAGCACGTCGTTGCCCGAACCACCCACGAGACGGTCAGGTCCCGCGGTGCCGACTACGACCTGCGACCCCGAGCGGCCCTCGGCCGGGGCCTGGACCAGCTTGTAGCGGCCGTAGGTGCCCTGGCCGGTGCCGGCCTCAGCGATCGCCTGATCACACACGCCCGCCTGTTGCGCCGCACCAGTGAGCGGCACCCACACCACGGCGATGGTCGCCAGCGCAGCAACCGGCAACAGGCCACGGACTCGGAACGTACCCACCATGATCCTCGGACCTTTCGAGCGTGGCCACCAAGCCCTGCCCGGGGCCGAACGTAGCGCAGCGGGGACCGGACCGCCGAGACGGCGCCGAACACGACGCCCGACGACTTCCAGGTCGAGGCTCCGTTGACGAGGATCGCCTCTGCGACCACGTCGAGCAACTGGGCCAGCGTGTCGAGCCGCTCGGTCAGGTCCCCGGACAGCTTCGCCTGCAAGGTGGTGATCCCGGCATCGGCGTAGCAGCGCACGCGCTCGGCGACCATCGACGGCGGACCGAGGAGGTTCGTCTTGAGCCCGAGCTCGAGCGGCACTCGGTCGGCCGCCTCCTCGCGCCGGCCCGCCAGCCAGAGGTCCTGCACCACTTCGACCTGTTCGGCGTAGCCCTGCCGAGCGAACGCGGCCGTGTAGAAGTTCTGCGCTTTCGAGCCCATCGCACCGATCGTGAACGCGTAGCCGCGGGCGTGGCGGGCGGCAGCCTCCTCGACGTCGTCGGTGAACTCGACGGCGACAGGCATCACGAGGTCGAGGTCGGCGATCGTGCGACCTGCCTTGGCGGCACCGGAACGGAGGGGCTCGAGGAAGGCCTCGGCATGTTCCGGCACGAAGGCGTTGCCGAGCCAGCCGTCGGCCAGCTCACCGGTCAGCTCGAGGTTGCGTGGACCGAGGGCGGCGACGTAGATGGGCAGGTCACACGGCGGGAGCTGCGAGCGCATCGGGCGGCCCTGGCCGTCAGGCAACGGGATCTGGTAGCTGGCGCCGTCGTGGGCCAGCCGGTCGCCGTGAGCGACCTTCCGCATGATCTCGATCGTCTCTCGGGTCGCGCCGACGGGTGCGGAGAAGCGGACGCCGTGCCACCCCTCCATCACCTGTGGGCCGCTGGTGCCGATGCCGAGCCGGAAGCGGCCGCCGGACAGGACTTGCATCGACATCGCCGTCATCGCCAGGTTGGCGGGGGTCCGCGTACCGAGCTGGGCGATGCCGGTCGCCAGCCCGATCGTCGTCGTGCGGGCGGCGAGGAAGGCGAGTGGCGTGAAGGCGTCGCCGCCCCACGTCTCGGCGATCCACACCGAGTCGGCGCCGAGACGTTCTGCTTCGACCACGAAGTCGGTGTCGCCGTAGCCAATGGTGGCGATCCCGACGCGCACCCCGCCGATGGTACGTACGTCCCGCCCGGTCCTCGAGCGCGATGAGCGATGAGTGGTGATGCAGCGCACATCGCTCATCGCGTGACAAAGCCGGCGAACGCGATGAGCAATCTGCGGCGTGACGCCACTCATCGCTCATCGCGCCCGGGGCGCTACCGTCGAACGGCGTGACCGAGGAGGCCGCGCCGTTCGCCGAGCCGCAGTGGCGCTTCGCCGACGGGCCGACGACGTCGGCCGACGTGCTCATCGCCGCCTCGCCGGAGCAGGTCTGGGCAGTCGTCAGCGACATCACCGTGCCGGTCCGCTTCAGCACCGAACTGATCGGCGCAGAGTGGCTCGATGGAGCGACCGGTCCTCAGGAGGGCGCTCGCTTCATCGGGCGCAGCTCCCACCAAGCCGTCGGCGAGTGGGAGACCACGTCCGTCGTCACCGTCTGCGAGGAGTGCCGGCTGCTGGAGTGGGCCGTCGGTGATCCCGCTGAACCCGCCGCCACGTGGCGCTTCACGATCTCCGAGTCGCCGACGGGCACCGTGCTCACGCAGTGGATGCAGATCGGACCCGGACGCAGTGGGCTCAACGCGGCGCTCGACGCGATGCCGCACAAGGAGTCGAGGATCATCGCCAGCCGGTTGCGCGAGCATCGGGCAAACATGCTGCGCACGCTGAACGGCGTGAAGGACCTGGCCGAGCAGCCGGCCGCTACGGCTTGATGTTCAGCCCGAAGTGCTGCTCGAAGCGGTCGTAGTACTCGGCGTCGTCCGTGAGTGCACCGAGCGCGACCCAGTCCTGGTCGGACATCGCGGCCCGTCCGTCGATCAGCTCCGGCCCGCCCCAGCTCACGGCGTAGCGCAGCTTCGGCTCATCGGTGGTGATCGCTTCGCGGATCACCTCACCCACCTCGAACGGATCGGTCGCGTGATCCAAGCCCAGCGGCGTAGAACTGGAACATCCGTCGATACGGCGCGTCATAGGCGCCAGTCTGGTTGCGGGGCGTCGACCGACTTGGCGAAGATCGCCGACTTCGTGACGCCCGGCTCGATGATCACGACGCGGATGCCGAACGGCGCCAGCTCCTGGGCGAGGCCCTCGCTCAGCCCCTCGAGCGCGAACTTCGACGCGACGTACGGCGACTGGGCGATCGCCGCCACCCGCCCAGCGATCGAGGTGACGTTGACGATCGAGCCGCTGCCCCGCTCTCGCATCTGTGGCAGCACGGCCTGCAGGCAGCGCACCGCGCCGCACAGGTTGACGTTCATGACGTCGAGGTACAGCGCCGGTGAGCCCTCCTCGGCGACGGCGTTACCACCGATGCCCGCGTTGTTGATGAGGTGGTCGACACGGCCTGCCTCGTCGAGGATGCGGGCGAAGCCCTCACGCACCGAGTCGTCCTCGGCGACGTCGAGCTCGACGAGGCGCACTTCGACGCCGGCGTCGTCGATCATCGCCTGCATCTTGTCCTTGCGTGATGTCGCCCTGACCGTCCCGTACACGACGTGGCCGTGCTTGGCGAGGTGGATCGCCGTCGCCCGCCCGATGCCGGAGTTGGCGCCGGTGACGACGGAAACGGGCGCGTCGGTCATCCCTCGACCCGCTCGCGCAGTTGGCGGACCCAGTCGTCGGCGCTGCGCCATCGTGCGTCGGCGTGCTCACGCGCGGTGTGGGCATGCTCACCGGCCATCGGGTACGAGCCGAGGAACTTGACTGCGCCCTGCTTGGCGTGCAGTGCGCGCAGCGTGTCAGCCATGAGCTCGTCGTCGACGTGGGCGTCGGCGTAGATCACGAAGCAGTAGTCGCCGAGCCCGCCGGCCTTGGTCGGGCGGCTCAGCAGGTTGGAGAGGTTGATGCGGCGCGCCGCGAACTCCTGGAGGATCGAGATCAGGCTGCCCGGTTCGTCGGCCCGCTGGTACACGACCATTGCCGTCCGGTCATGGCCGGTGCGGGCCGGGATGCCATCGCGAGCAACCACGACGAAGCGCGTCTGGTTCCCAGGGTGGTCGGCGATGTCACGGGCGAGCACCACGAGCCCATAGCGATCGGCGGCGACGTGTGGCGAGATCGCCGCACTCCCGTGATCCTCGTCCTCGGCGACGAGTCGCGCCGCTTCGGCGGTGCTGTTGGCTGCCCGCACCTCGACACCAGGAAGTCGCTGGCGGAGGTAGCGGTGGCACTGGGCGGTGGCGACCGGGATCGAGAGCACGACCTTGACGTCGTCGAGCTCGAGCCCCGGTCGAGCAGCAAGGCAGAGCTCGATGTCGAGGACGATCTCCCGGGTGATCAGCAGGTCGTAGTCGAAGACGAGTGCGTCCTGCGAGAAGTTGACGACACCCTCGATCGAGTTCTCGATCGGCACGACGCCTCGGTCGACTTCGCCGCCGGCCACCGCGTCCAACACGTCCGGCACGGTCGGGTAGGCGACGACTTCGGCGGCGGCAAGGTCGGCCTGCGTCCGCAGCGCCTGCTCGGCGAACGTTCCGAACGGTCCGAAGAACCCGACGCGGCGCATGGGCGGTCAGGATACGTGTTGTCGCCGATCACGCCCCGGCCGGTTCTGCCCAGCGTCTGGCAGCATGGAGCGGTGGACGAAGCGGCGCTGCGAGCACTGCTCGATGACGTGACGGCCGGCCGGCTCGAGCCGGACGAGGCGGTCGCGCGGCTGCGCCGGTTGCCGTTCGCCGACCTCGGCGACGCGCTCGTCGACCATCACCGTCATCTCCGCCAGGGCATGCCCGAGGCCGTCTATGGGCCCGGCAAGTCGCCCGAGCAGTGCGCCCGCATCGTCGGCGAGTTGCTGGCCAACGGTTCGGGAGCGGTACTCCTGACACGTGCCGTCGACGACCAGATCAAGGCGGTCGAGGCAGCACATGGTTCGGCGACGGTCCGGGGCACCACGCTGCTGTACCGCCAGCCACCGGCCACACGACCGGCCGACGTCCTCGTCGTGACCGCCGGAACCGCGGATGGTCCGGTCGCCGACGAGTGCACGTTGACCCTGCGCGCCAACGGCTTCGATCCCGGCCGCCTCGACGACGTCGGCGTGGCCGGGTTGCATCGGATGCTGGCGCATCTCGACCGCATCACGGCCGCCGATGCGATCGTCGTGCTGGCCGGGATGGAGGGCGCGTTGGCCAGCGTGATCGGCGGGTTGACGGGGGCACCGGTGATCGCTGTGCCGACGAGCGTCGGCTACGGCACGTCGCTCGACGGCGTCACTGCGCTGCTGGCGATGCACGCGTCGTGCGCCAGCGGCGTGACGGTCGTCGGCATCGACAACGGGTTCGGCGCAGCCTGCGCCGTGGCCCGCATGTTCCACTGACGAGCGATGACGACCGCCTACGTCAACTGCTCGGCGGGGGTCGCCGGCGACATGCTGCTCGGCGCGCTCGTCGACGCGGGGGCCAACCGCGAGGCCGTCGCCAGCGCGCTCAGTGGACTTGGTGTCGATGGGTACGCCCTGTCGTTCGAACGGGTCCAGCGCGGCGGCATCGCCGCGACGTGGGCCAACGTCGCGACGGAGCACGGCTCGCACCCTCACCGTCCGGTCCGCGCCGTGCTCGACCTCCTGGCAGCCGGCGACCTGGATGACGCCGTGCGCTCGAGCGCCCAGCGCGTCTTCATCGCGTTGGCCGAAGCGGAGGGCGCCGTCCACGGCATCGATCCCGCCGACGTCGAGCTGCACGAAGTCGGTGCGCTCGACGCCATCGTCGACGTGGTGGGTGTGGCGGCGGCCATCGAGTCGCTCGGAATCGAGCGCATCATCGCGTCACCGATCGCCGTCGGTCACGGCTCGGTGTCGGCGGCCCACGGTCTGCTCCCCAACCCGCCACCCGCCGTCGCTCGCCTGCTCGCCTCGCGTCACGTACCCGTTGTCGGCGTGGAGACGGGGATGGAGCTGTCCACGCCGACCGGCGTTGCGGTGCTCGTCGCACTGGCAGAACGGTTCGGGGCGTTGCCGTCCATGTCCGTCGACGCAGTTGGCTACGGCGCCGGCACCGCCGACACGGCCGGGCGCCCAAACGTCGTGCAGGTGCTCGTCGGTACCGAGACGCAGCCGGCGACAGCGCCGCGCCCGGGGCGCGCCGCGATCGAGTTGGCGGCGAACGTCGACGACGTCACGGGTGAGGTGCTGGCGCACACGATCGCCGCGCTCATGAGCGCCGGCGCGCACGACGCCTGGGCCACACCGATCGTGATGAAGAAGGGCCGCCCGGCGCACACGGTGCACGCCCTCGGTGACCCGGCCGACCTCGACCGGCTGGCCGGAGTGCTGGTGGCGGAGACCGGCAGCCTCGGCTTACGGGCGACCGTCGTCGAGCGGTGGCCGCAGCGGCGTGACGAGGTCACCGTGGACGTCGATGGCTGCTCGATCCGCGTCAAGCTCGCCGGCGGTCGGGCCAAGGCGGAGCACGACGACGCCGCTGCGGCGGCTTCGGCACTCGGGCGGCCGCTACGTGACGTGTTGCGCGAGGCCGAAACACGAGCGTTGGGTCAACCGGGCCCGGCCTAGGAGCCGCGCGGAATGGGCAAGGTGGGCGAGCGCCGCTGCGCAGCGGCGGTGGCGAGCTCGGAGGTGAGTCGAGCAGCTTGGCTGCGAGACGAACCCGATTAGCGTCGGGTGGTGGGCTCGATCCAGGTCAGCCACGTCGGTTGGCGCCGGCCGGGCGGCGACGAACTGCTGCGCGACGTCAGCTTCCGCGTCGGCGATGGCCAGCGGGCGGCGTTGGTCGGCGCCAACGGAGTCGGCAAGTCGACGCTGCTGCGCCTGATCACCGGGGAGCTGCGTCCGAGCGAGGGCACCGTCAGCGTGGACGGCCGTCTCGGCGTCATGCGCCAGCTCGTCGGCATGGCCGGCGGTGATCCCGACGCGCCACTGACCGCTCGTCAACTGCTCGTGTCGCTGGCTCCGCCAGCGCTGCGAGCTTCGGCGGTCCGGCTCGCCGAGGCGGAGCAGCGATCGGAAGACGATCCGATGGCGTACGCGCACGCGCTCGCCGACTGGGGCGACCACGGCGGCTACGACCTCGAGGTGCACTGGGACGAATGCCTGACCCGCGCCGTCGGCATCACGCTCGAGGAGGCCACGACGCGTCCGCTGCGGACGTTCTCCGGTGGCGAGCAGAAGCGCATCGCCTTGGAGGTCCTCTTGCGCGGCGACGACGACATCCTGCTGCTCGACGAGCCCGACAACTTCCTCGACGTTCCGGGCAAGCGGTGGCTGGAGCGGGAGCTGCAATCCAGCCGCAAGACCGTGCTCTACGTCAGCCACGATCGTGAGCTGCTGGCGGCGACGGCGACAAAGGTCGTGACCGTCGAGGCCGACGGCGCGTGGACGCACGGGGGCGGATTCAACGGATATGCCGAGGCGCGTCGCCGTCACCTCGACACGCTCGCCAAGGATCGGGCGCTGTACGAGAACGAGCGCAAGCGGCTGGAGGACCTCGTCGCCGAGATGCGCCGGCGAGCGAAGATCTCCGAGACCTTCGCGCCGAAGCTGAAGGCCGCCGAGAGCCGGCTGCGCCAGTTCCTCGAGCGTACGGAGCTGCCGAGCCAGGTGCGCGAGCAACGGATCAACATGCGCCTCGGCGGGGCCCGCACGGGCAAGCGGGCCGTGATCGTCGAGCGGATCGCCCTCGACGGGCTGACGGACGAGTTCGACCTCGAGGTGTGGTACGGCGAGCGGGTCGCCGTGCTCGGCGGCAACGGTGCCGGCAAGAGCCACTTCCTGCGGCTGCTCGACGGCGATGAGACAGTCGGGCACAGCGGTCGTTGGCGTCTCGGGGCCGGCGTCGTACCGGGGCTGTTCAGCCAGACCCACGAGCACCCGGAGTGGGCAGGGAGGAGGCCGCTCGACATCCTCCACGATCACGACGTCGTGCGCGGCCCAGCGATGGGGATGCTGCGGCGCTACGAGCTGCAGGGGTGCGCCGAGCAGCCGTTCGACACGCTGTCGGGCGGGCAGCAGGCGAGGTTCCAGATCCTGCTGCTCGAGCGATCGGGCGCCACGCTGCTCCTGCTCGACGAGCCGACCGACAACCTCGACCTCGTGTCCGCCGAGGCGCTCGAGGCCGGCCTCGCGGAGTTCCGGGGGACGGTGCTCGCCGTCACCCACGACCGCTGGTTCCTGCGCGGCTTCGACCGCTTCGTGGTCTTCGGCGAGGACTGCTCGGTGACCGACCACCTCGACGTCCCCGCCGCCTGGCGGTGACCCTGTTCTGTCCGTAGGAATCGTGCGTTGTGAGGCGATCCTGACGGACAGAACGGGGGTGATCAGGCGAGGGCGGTCTGCACGAGCTCGTTGAGGGCCTCGATCGGGAGCTCGCCCCGGTTGCGGGCCTTGACCGTGCCGTCGGCACCGATCACCACGAAGTACGGGAAGACGGGCCGCCATAGGCCTGGAACGCGGTGATCTGTTCGTCGTCGGCCAAGGTGGGCCAGTCCCAACCGGCGTCGGTCAGCCACTCGCTCAGGCGGGAAGTTCGGCCTCGTGTCGGTGACGGCGGTGCTGACGCCGAAGATCTGCAGTTCCTCCGGGATGTCGCCCGAATCGCGCCACTCCATCAGTACCGGGACCTCCGCATTGCAGTGCGGGCACCAGTGGGCGAGGAAGACGACCATCATCGGCCCACCCTCGCCCGGCACGATCTCCAACGGCGTTCCGTCGTAGCTCTGTCCGATCAGCGTCGGCGGGGTCATGCCGACCGCCGGGTCCGGATCGCCCTCGTACTCGGGCAAGGGCTGGCCTTCGACGGTCACGGTCCCGTAGACGATGTCCTCACCCCCGCCACCGGTGGTCGGTGACGTTGTCGTCGGGGAGGCACCGTTGTCGTCGTCGGAGCTCCTGGTCAGGACGATTGCCAGCACCGCCGCAACGGCGACGACCACGAGGACGGCGGCAATGACGAACGGCGTGCGAGAGCGCGTGCTCACGATGGCTCCTTGACGGGTGGGGGAACGACCAGGACCAGGATGGCGATGAATCCGCTCAACGCCATGAACGCCAACGTGGCGAACCCGAGCTCGCGGAACCAGATGTCGGCGCACGACGGTCCGATGCCACACACCCCACCGTCCAGCGATGGTCGCCACTCGACGAGATAGTGATACGTCGAGATGACCGCACCGATCGCAGCGATCGGGCCGACGTACCAGCGGACCGCACGGTCACGACGTAGCGCGGCGACCAGCAGGATCGGGGCGAGCGGGTACATGGCGATGCGCTGGTACCAGCACAGCTGGCACGGCACGTAGTCGGCGACCTCGGAGAAGTAGAGACTGCCTGCCGTCGCGGTCGCGGCGACGAGGAACGCCAGCCACAGCGCAGCACCATCGACGGTGGCGACCAGGTCGGCGATCGCCGGTGAGCGTCGAGCGACCAGCCGCCCGACGAGCAGCAGGAGCGCCCCGGCGAGGGCGACGATCGCCAGCAGTGCGCTGAACAGCTGCACTGCCTCGGTGCTCATCACTGCGTTCCCCGGCCACGCAGGCCGCAACTGGTCGCTCGCTCGCTGGCGCTCACTCGCTCGCAGTCCGCGACGAGTTCGAGGTGCACTCCGGAAGTATCGACGCCGACGCGTCCAGCGTGACCGCGCCCGGCTCGGTAGCGTTGCGCAACGCATGTCGAGCGTCCTGCGGGAGATGCGGCACACCCGGCGGGTCAGACGGCTGGGCGAGCTGGAGTGGTTCGAGGTCGCTTACCGCGTCTACCTGGCGGCGCTCGTCGGCGGCGGAATCGTCCTGTGGCTGAGCGGGCAGGTGACGGACGAACCGGCGACCGCCGAAGAGATCGCCAACGTCACCACCCACGGACCGGCGGTGCTCGGTGCGTTCGTCGCGATCTCCATCGCCCTCGGCCTGCGCAGCGGGAGCGACGGCGGCCCGATCGCCCTCGAAGGAGCCGACGTTCGCCACCTCCTGCTGGCGCCGATCGCACGGCGCAGCGTGCTGATCCAACCGGTGGTGCAGCGGCTACGGACCATGGCGTTCGGAGGCGCGCTGGTTGGCGCCCTGGCCGGCGAGCTCGCGGCGCGGCGGCTACCCGGGTCCGGTCCGGCGTGGGCCGCCGCCGCGGCGTTGGCCGGCGCGGCGACCGGCCTGCTCTTCGTCGCCGTCGCCGTCCTGACCCACGTGCTGCACGTGCCGCGCTGGGCGGCGACGACCTTCGCCGCGCTCGTGCTCGGGATGCAGGCCGGCGCGATCGCCGGATGGTGGCCAGGACCGGGCGACGGCATCGGCAGCCTCGCCCTCTGGGGGATGCGGCAGGAACCGATCGACCTCATCTCCCTCGCCGTCGTCGTCGCGCTCGCCGCCGCCGCCGTGGCCCTTGCCGGCCGCCTGCGCCTCGAACCACTCGTCCGGCGCGCCGATCTCGTCTCGCAGCTGCGCTTCGCCGTGACGATGCAGGACCTGCGGACCGTCGTGCTGCTCCGGCGCGAGCTGCGCGGCGAGCGGCCGCGGAGCCGACCGTGGCGACTGACCGCTCCGCTCGGTCGCGGCCGGCATGGCTCGGTCGTCTGGCAACGCGGCTGGCGTGGCCTGTCCCGCTACCCACTGGCGCGCCTCGCCCGCATGGCGATGCTGAGCGTCGCCGCTGCGGTCGCTGCAGTCGCCGCGCTCCGTGACACGACGCCGGCACTCGTCGTCATGGCCATGGCCCTCTACCTGCTCGGACTCGATGCGCTCGAGCCCTTGTCCCAGGAGGTGGACCACCCGGATCAGGCCGACGGTGTCCCGCACGAGCGCGGCTGGCTCCTCGTCCGTCACATCGCCGCGCCGGCCCTCGGGCTCGTGCCCTTCGCGTTGCTCGGCGCCGCAGTGGTCGCCGTTGCGGAGCCGGCCGCGTGGGCCGGTGCGCTCGCGCTCGCCATCCCCATCACGTGGCTCGGA
Organism: uncultured Acidimicrobiia bacterium; assembly: GCA_963844915.1. Classification (GTDB taxonomy): domain Bacteria; phylum Actinomycetota; class Acidimicrobiia; order Acidimicrobiales; family Ilumatobacteraceae; genus JALZMG01. Next base: position 74,852 of record CAWJQF010000007.1, read on the forward strand.
GCCGGCGGCGCCGCCGTCAGCGTCCTGCGTGACGCCCCGGACCCGCTGGCCCCGCCGGTGGCGTCCTCGGCCGCCGTCCCGCCGGAGTTCGCCGGATTCACCTCGACGTTCCGGCTGGTCTGGCCGATCGCCATCAGCGCCCTCGCAACAGTTCCCGTGTTGGCGATGCGCGAGCTGCCCACCACCGGCACCGCCGCCCGGTCGGTGGCCGGGCTGGCAGTCGTCCTCATCGCCCTGGTGTGGTGGGTGCGCCGGCGCGACGAGTGGCGTACGAAGTTGCGGGACTTCATGGACGCCGGGCGGCGGGCGACGTGACCGGGCCAGCGCTCCAAGCTGTCGAGCTCTCCAAGTCCTACGGCGACGCCGCGGCCGTCGGCCCGTTGGACCTCACCATCGACGCCGGGGAGCGGGTCGTGCTGCTCGGCCACAACGGCAGCGGCAAGACGACGCTGCTGCGCATGGCAGCTGGCCTGCTCGAGGCATCGACCGGCTCCATTGCCGTGTTCGGCAGCCCGGTCGGGTCGATCGAGGCGCGCGCCGCAACCTCGTACCTCGGTGATCAGCCGATCTTCTACGACGACCTCAGCCTGCGGGAGCACCTCGAGTACATCGCCCGCCTGCACGGGCTCGAGGACTGGCAGCAGCGGGGCGACGACCTCTGCGAGGCGCTCGGTGTGGCAGCGCGCGCCGATGAGCTGCCGACGACGTTCAGCCGCGGGCTGCGCCAGAAGGCAGCGATCGCCCTGGCCTTCGTGCGCCCGTTCGAGTTGCTCCTCATCGATGAGCCGTTCGTCGGACTCGACTTGGCCGGACGAATCGCATTGTTGGAGTTGCTCGATCGCGAGCACCGGCGTGGCGCGGCGATCGTCGTCGCGACCCACGAGCTCGGCACCGTATCGGCGGCCCAACGCCTGGTCGCGCTGCGCGACGGAGCGGTGGCATTCGACGGTCCGCAGGGCACCGCCGACGTCGACACCCTGGTCATGAAATGAATGGGCGGGTTGTTATCGTCGCACCCATGTACGAGTTCGACTCCGTCAGCGTTTCGACGTTCGAGGCTTCGACGCTGACCGCCAAGCTCACCGAGAAGTCGAGTGAGGGCTGGGACGTCGTCGCAATCGTTCCCTCAGGCAACGACATTACGGCGTTCCTGCGGCGATCGACGGCCGAGTCGAGCACGTCCACCGGATCGCTCGAGAGCGATGTGGGGGCGACCACGGTTGCGGCAGCCGCGGCGACCGAGCCCGCCGGCTGGGCGAACGCCCCGGATTCGGCGGCCGCATCGTCGTCCAGCGGCTGGGCGGATCAGAGCAACAGTTCGTGGAGCGGCGGCGCGGCGACTCCTGCCGGCGGCACGACGTGGGGCTCCGCCACACAGCCACCGACCGCGCCCGCGCCGGCGGCAGCGACGCCCGCCGTGCCGGCCGGGTGGTACGCCGACCCGGCACTTCGCTACGAGCTGCGCTACTGGGACGGATCGGCGTGGACCGAGCACGTGTCCCGCGCCGGTCAGCAGTACACCGATCCGCCCGTCGCGTGAGCATCCGCCGGGGCGGAACCGGCGACGTTCAGTCGGGCTCGGCTCGCAACCAAGTTGCTCGCCTCGCCTCCCGAGCTCGCCGCCTCCGCTTCGCTTCGGCGTCTCACCCACCTGGCCCTTGATCAAGGCCAATGATGCGCGCGACGTCGCTCGGCCACGCCGGCATCCTCATCGAGTCCGAACACGGCTCGATCGTGTGCGACCCGTGGTTCATCCCCGCGTTCTTCGCGGCGTGGTTCCCGTTCCCCCGCAACGACCGCCTCGACGACGACCTGCTGGCCCGCATCGAGGCAGCGGACTACCTGTACGTGTCGCACCTCCACGCCGACCACCTCGACGAGCCATGGCTGCGCCAGCACCTGCGGCGCGACATCACCGTGCTCGTCCCGGGATTTCCGACGCGCGAGCTCGCCCGCAAGCTCCGCTCGGTGGGCTTCACCGAGCTCGTGCGCACCGTCGACGGCGAGGAGCTCCGGCTCGGCGAGCTGACCGTCGCCATCCACGTCGAGACGTCGATCACCGATGGCCCGGGCGGCGACTCGGCGCTCGTCGTCAGCGATGGTGAGGTGCGCATCGTCGACCAGAACGACTGCCGGACCACCGATCTCGACGCCCTACGCGACCACGGTCCGGTGGACCTGCACTGGCTCCAGTACAGCGGCGCGATCTGGTACCCGATGGTGTACGACCTCCCGGACGACGACCTGCACCACTTGGTCAGCACGAAGGTCGACAGCCAGTTGGCGCGCGCGATGCGCTACGTCGAGTCGGTCGGGGCGCGTGCCGTCGTCCCGAGCGCTGGTCCGCCGTGCTTCCTCGATCCCGATCTGTTCCACCTCAATCTGGTGCGCGGCGACGAGCCGAGCATCTTCGTCGACCAACGGACGTTCCTCCGCAGGCTCGACGCGTCCGGCCACCGAGGCATCCTCGCCGTTCCCGGCACGGCGATCGAGGTCCAGCCCGACGGGTTGACGGTGACGCACCCGTTCGACGGTGTCGATGAGATCTTCGACGACAAGGGCCGGTACCTGAAGGAGTACCAGAGCGACTGGACGCCATGGATCGAGAGCGTCAAGGCGTCGTGGCCGACCGACGTCGAGACGGATCTCGTCGACACGCTGCGCTCATGGTGGGAACCGCTGTTGGCGATGGCGCCGACCGTTCGGGAGGCGATCGGCGCCGGCTGCTTGCTGACCACCGGCGACACCGACATCTTCATCGACTTCCCGGGCGGCGAGGTGCGGGCGCATGCCGGCGAGCCCTACCGCTACCGCTTCGAGATCGCCCGCCCACTCGTCGAGTTGGTCGTTGCGGAGCGTGCCGTGGACTGGAGCAACTCGCTGTTCCTGTCGTGCCGCTTCCGGGCGTGGCGCGACGGCGAGTTCAACGAGTGGATCTACAACTTCTTCAAGTCGCTGTCGACGGAGCGGATGCGGCGCACGGAGGCGGAGGCGATCCGCCGGCTGCACCCGCCCACCGAGGTCGAGCCGGACATCGAGCTCGGCGACTGGGTCGTGCAGCGGCGCTGCCCCCATCGCAACGCCGACTTGGCGGTGTTCGCGGAGATCGAGGACTGCGTGCTGACGTGCACGCTGCACGGCTGGCGCTTCGACCTGGAGACCGGGCGCTGCCTGACGGCCGCCGATCACCCACTGCGCGTCCGCCGAAAACCCTGAACTGTCCGTAGCAAACGATCGTTGTGAGGCGATCCTGAAGGACAGAAGCTGCGGTCAGGTGTGGACCCAGACCGGGATGCTCATCGGCATCAGGCCGGCATCCCAGATGAAGTCCATCGCCTGGGGTGTGACCCGCACGCACCCGTGCGAGGCGGGATAGTTCGGCACGCTGCTCGAGCCGTGGACGGCGACGCCGCCGACGAAGTACTTCGGGCGGTAGATCCGGCCGAGGTCACCTTCCCACCAGCCCTGCGGCCGCTCGCGGTTGACGCGGTGCAACCCGGCGGGCGTGATGGAGTCCCCACGCTCGACCACAGTCGGGTCCTTCTGGTTGACCTCGACGTAGGAGACCTCGCTGCCAGTCGACGTGTTGAAGACCCACTGGGTGCGACCGTCGACGATCATGAACAGCAGCTGGCGAGCCTTGTCGATCTCGACCATCGTTCCGGCGTCCGCTCGCCCGTAGGCCTGCTCGGTCATGTTCGACAGGTAGGCAGCGGTTTCGCCGTCGAGCGACCCCGAGGCATTGAGGCCGACGTACTTCTGGAAGGCCATCACGGCCTGGCGTGTGGTGAGCCCGTACTGGCCATCGGCAGCCTCCAGCCAGAAGCCGAGGTCGAGCAGGCGCTGCTGCGCCCGCGCCGCCTCGTCGCCGCTGTTCGAGCCGATGGCGCTGAGCGGCACGGCCATCACTTCGATCGGCTCGATCGCCGGTGACGGCGGCAGCGGCGGCAGCGTCGTGGTCGTCGTCGTTGGCGCCGCCGTGGTGGTCGGCGGCAGCGTCGTGGTCGTCGGCGGCAGCGTGGTCGTCGTGGTCGTAGCGGGACGGCGAGGGACCGTCGTCGTCGCCCGCTCCTGCGGCGCGGCAGCGGCCTCGACCGCACCGCCGTCACCGGACCCGGTCGACGAGGAACAGGCGGCGAGACCGAGCAAGGCTGCAGCCGCTGCGGTCGCCAGGATCACCCGCCGCCGACAGGGCGCGCCATGAGCCACCCTGGGCCGGGTTCCCTCCACCACCGCGGCGAGGCTAGCAGCGCACCTTCATGGATGAACGGCCAGTAGTCACAGCCCGGACAGCGGCAGGTGGGTGAGCGTCGCTGCGCAGCGGCGGCGGCGAACTCGGAGGTGAGTTGAGCAGCTTGCCTGCGAGACGAACCCGACTCAGACGGCTACAGCCCGGACAGCGGGAGCTCGAACCAGATCGTCAGCCCGTGGCGAACCCCGCGCCGCAGCGGCGTCGTCTCGTGCGGGTGGGTGACGAGCGAGGGCCATGCCAGCAGCGAGCCGACGGGCAGGTCGGCGGTGTCAACACGCTGCCGTGGGAACCGCAGGTCGGCGCCGTCGTGATCGTCGTCGAGGCGCACGGTCGCCGAGACCTGGGCGACGTCGTGGTGCGGCCGCAGCGATTCCTGCTCGCCGATGGCGTAGCGGATGACGAAGGCGTCACGCAGCCCGTGGTAGTCGATCAGCGGCCACACGGACTGCAGCTGCGGCCAGACCCGGCGGCCGAGGTCCTCCTCGACGGCGTGGTGGAGCTGCGGGCTGATCGCCACCAGCGGTACCTCGTGTCCGGGCACGGGATCGTCGGGATCCGGGGTGAACCCGACGAGCGTGGCAGCGCGGACGACGGCGCGGCAGAACGACTCCGTCCAGAACGGCACGACCAGCAGGTCTGGGCCGACCTCCCGTAGACCCGGTCGCTCGTCGACGGCGTCGCGATACGAGAGGATCCGCGCCAGGTCGTCGAGCTCGTCGGAGGTCATCTCAGCGATCGTTGCAGTTCGGTTGCCGGCGTGGTGGTGCCGGGCCTGGAACGAGGGCCCGACCTAGGCTCAGACCATGCAGTGCCCGTCGTGCGGCACGGAGGTCCGCGCCGGTCAGAAGTTCTGCGCGGAGTGCGGGACCTCGTTGGGCACCCTCGGCGGCGACGCGACACGAGTCATGGCCGGCGCGCCGAGCCCCCCGCAGGAAGCGACGACCGGAGGACTTCCGACCTATCCACCGCCCGACCAACGTGAATCGCCGACGGCCCAGCTCCCGGCATCTGCCGCAGCAACCAACCAGGTGAAGGTCGTCACGACCGAAACGACGCCGGTGCGCTTCGAGGACACCGACCAGGTGCCGTTCGAGTCCCGCTGGGACACCCCGGCGATGCGTACCGCGGCAGAACCGCGCCGGCGGCGGGAGTTCCGGCTTCGGCCGCTCCTCATCCTCGCCATCCTCGGCGCGGCGGCGGTCGTCGTCGGGGCCTTCACGACGCTGATCAAGGTCGACGCCGGCCCGGACGCCGTTCCGTTCGAGGTCGGCACGTGGATGGTCAACGACTTCGGCACCAACAATGCGGTCGCCGGAGTCCTGGCCGGGATCGCAATGGTTGTCGGCTCGCTCGCCTGGTGCGCGGGCTATCGGTGGGGCGCCGGACTGGCGGGGGGCGCTGGGGCTGCGCTCGCCGGTTGGGTGGCGCTCCTCCTCGGACTCGCCGAGTGGCCGATCGCCAACGCCGAGGCAGCTGCAGCCCTCGTCCCGACGCAGATCACGCGCGACGTCGGCTACTGGGCGCTCATTGGCGCAGGTGCCGTCGGACTGCTCGTGCTCATCGTCTCGTTCGCGCAATCCGGCAGAGACCGTCGCTCCGGGTTGGATCCCTGGATCGCCGCCCTTGGCGCGGTGTCGTTCCTCATCGCGGCCATCGGCCCGTTGATCCCGGAGGGAACCGCCGATTGGTCGGCGAACTTCTCCTCGGACACGCTCGTCGTCGAGCTCCCGACGATGTTCTTCGTGGGCCGGTTGGTGCAACTCGGTCTGCTCGCCCTGATCGGGGTGTTCGGGTTCCTGCTCGTGCGCCGCTACGGCCTCGGCCTCGCCGTCGGCTCAGCCGTCACCGCCGGATGGATGCTGGTCACGGCGGCCACGGACACCACCGACAGCCCGATCGGACCGGGGTTCGCCAACCCCGGCGCCGAGGACCTGCAGCCTCACGCTGTGACGATCGTGGGGTTCGCCATGATCGGCTTCTTCACGCTCGTGGCGATCGGGATGGCCCTCCTCGATGGGGATCGCTGACGAGTCGGCGCGCGGCCGACACGCCTTGGCGTGCCACACTGCGACTCGTCCCTCGAACCAAGGAGCGGTCGCCCATGGGCTTCCTCGACAAGATCAAAGGCCTCATGAAGGGTCGCGAGACACAGGTCAAGGACGGCATTGACAAGGTCTCCGACACGGTGGAGAAGAAGGTGCCGGCGCACGCCGACAAGATCGACGCCGCCTCGGACAAGGCCAAGGACGTCGTCGACCAGCTCAGCGGGAAGGACGACGCGGCCGCACCGGCAGCACCCGCCGCAAAGGCGCCGGTCGACGAACCTCCGGCCGCCACCCCTCCGCCGGCCGCCACCCCTCCGCCGGCCGCCACCCCACCGCCGGCCGCCACCCCACCGCCGGCCGCCACCCCACCGCCGGCCGCCACCCCACCGCCGGCCTCACCAGCACCCTGACGCGAACGAGGAGCGTGACCACCTGGTCACGCTCCTCGATCAGTGCCGGTTGCGGTTGATTGATTCTTTGCGAGAGCCGAGCGCTACTCGCCGGTCAGCTTGTCCTTGACCTTGTCGACCGCTTCCTTGACCTTGCCGGCCCCTTGGTCGACCTTGCCTTCGCGCTTCAAGTCCTTGTCGTCGGTCAGGTCGCCGACGGCTTCCTTGATACGACCCTTCGCCTGGTCGGCTTCACCACTCACGGGAACGTCCTTTCATCGGCGTACGCCGAGGAACGTTGCCGTTACCCGCGTGTCATAAACCGCCCCCGAACGGGGGACGGACGGGCGGACTACCCGACCAGCAGGCCGGTGAAGATGACCTCGGTGCGCCGGTTCAGCTCGTTGGCGGCGTCGTCGTTGTTCAACGTGAGGAGGTCTTCCTCGCCTACCGCGCGGGAGGCGATCCGTGAGGGCGAGATCCCGCCGGCGACGAGGTGGTTGAAGACCGCCCTCGCTCGCTCGTCGGAGATGGCGTAGTTCACGAGCTCGTCGCCCCGTGCATCGGCATGACCGACGATGACGACCGAGATGTTCGGCAGGGCCTGCATGATGGACACGATTCGGTCGAGCTCGAGCGCGTGCTCCGGAAGGATCTCGGCGCTGTTCTCGGGGAAGCGCGTCGACGTCAGCTCGACGACCCGCACGGGAACGGTCAGCGGAACGTTGGGGTTGATCGTGAGGAAGTTGGCAACCGGCACGTCGAACTTGCTGTTGGCGATGGCCAGCGTGGTCAGGCGGTCGACAGCAGCCTGATCCGGCACCGCGCCAGTGATCGTGATCTGGTCGAAGCCGAAGATCGCCACGATGGGCGCCGGGCTGCCATCCGCCAGCACCGGGTAGCCCGGATCGGCCGGCGCCACCGGAGCTGCTGCCGTGGTCGGCGTCGGCGCGACCGTGGTCGGCGCCGCCGTCGTGCTGGGAGCCGTCGTCTCCGGCCCGGCCGTCGTGGTCGGAGCGTCGGTCGACTCGCGGGCATCAGCCTCTGTCGTCGTCGGCGCGTCCTCGTCGTCCGCTTGGGCCGTCGTCGAGGCAGCGTCAGCGGCCGCCGCAGCGGCCGACGTCGTGCTCGCCGCAGCGTTGGCGCCGTCGTCGTCGCTGCCGCCGATCCTTGGCTTCACCAAGAACCAGCCGGCGGCGAGGATCGCCAGGACGCCCACTACGGTCGCAATGATTCGGATTGGGGAGCGACCCCCCGACCCCTCGTCGTACTCGTCGTACATTTCCACGACCTCCCAGATCCTCGGGAAGGGGCCGGGATACAGAAACCCGCCCGCCAACCGATAATTGTCGCGCGATGGGGCGCTACCGAGCGCCGCGCGAGGCGAGCACCGCGCCGAACGTGCGCAACACGATGCGCAGATCGTGGGCCAGCGACCAGTTGTCGACGTAGAAGAGGTCGAGGCGCTTGTATTCGTCGAACGTCGTGTTGGAGCGGCCGGAGACCTGCCACATCCCCGTGATGCCGGGCAGCACGCGGAGGCGGTCGTGCACGTCGTCGGTCCACTGCTCGACTTCCGACGCCAGCGCCGGACGTGGTCCGACGACGCTCATCTCACCCTTCAGAACGTTGACGAACTGCGGGATCTCATCGATCGACAACTTGCGCAGGATCGCTCCGACCTTGGTGATCCGGGGGTCCTTGGTCATCTTGAACATCGGCCCATCGGCCTCGTTGAGGGCCTCGAGCTCGGCCTTGCGAGCCTCGGCGTCGGCGACCATCGTGCGGAACTTGTAGACGCGGAACGTGTGCCCGTCGCGCCCGACCCGTTCCTGAGCGAAGACGATCGCCCCAGGCGACGTCAGCTTGATGGCGATGGCGGCGGCGATCGAGATCGGCGCGGAGATGGCGAGTGCGATCAGCGCGATCGTCACATCGAACGTGCGCTTGGCGAGCGCCCGCCATCCGTCGCGACGGGTCTGCTCGACGTAGACAAGGGTCCGACCGTCGAGGTCCTGCGCACGGAAGCGGACGAGATCGATGTCCCGCAGGCCAGACGACAGGGCGACGTGGTACCCGGCATCGGTCAGTTGGCGCGTCATCCGGTTGACGACCTCCGGCGGCACGGAGGCGAGCGAGATCATGACGCCGGTCGCCTTCGTCGCTTCCAGGACGTCGTTCACGTCATCCAGGTCGCCCAGGCGGCTGCATCCGCCGCGCGGACCCAAGTCGTCCGGCCCGACGAAACCGACGGCGTGATAGCCGAGCTCCGGCCGGCGCTGGGTGGCGTGCATGAGGCCGATGGCGTCGGGGTCCGTGCCGACGATGACGATCCGCCGCCCGATACGACCATCGCGGCGCATGCGCGTGAACACTCGGCGGGCGATCGCCCGCTCCACGACGAGGCAGGTCAGGACGAGGACCAGGACCGCGACGACCCAGAGACGGGAGAGGACCTTGAACTGGGCGACGAAGGCGATCCCAACGATGGCGCCGACGCTGACGAGCGCAGCGTTGACAAGACGCTTCAGCTCTTCGCCGCGGCGTTCGGTGGCTCGTGCTTGGTACAGCTTGTTGGCAGTCAACGCGACCATCCACACCGGGAAGCTCAACACCGCGAGGACGAGGTGCGCACGCTGGACGCCGAGCTCGGCCTCGCTGCGAACGAGTGACTGCAGGACGAAGGCGGCGAGCAATCCGACGGCGACGGCCGCGCCGTCCGCGAGGGCCAGGCGCTGCTTCAGCGCGCGAGGCGATGGGCCGCCAGCGGGATAACGCCATGAGCTCGGCGCCGACACCGGGAGGGATGGGAGCGGGGCCACTGGCGCCGCCCTGTTCGCCCTCGGTTCGGCATCATCCGCCTGTCCAGCCTTGTGCGTGATCGTGTCCACTTGCCCGCCCGCTTCCGTGCGCCCTACTTCTGTCCATCGACCCCACTTGGGGGAGCCGGTCCGACGGGGCAAGTACGTCTGCACCCGTCGGTCGGTTCGGGGAAGAAGAGTCCGACCGGTGGGTTCAGATACAGAAACCCGCAGCTACTGCGCGGTGACGGCGACGGAAACCAGGCGTTCGAGGTCACCGACCTGCGTGACTTCCGTCATGCGCTGCTCATCGATGGTGACGGAGAAGGCCGCCTCGAGTGCGAGCAGCAGCCGGAGGGCCCCGAGCGAGTCCCAGTCCGGGACATCGTCGGGACGCAAGTCCGCCGGTGCCGCAGCTGGGAGGTGGAAGACGCGGGCGACGACCTCACCGACCGACGTCGCTCCGGCCGGCGAGTCGTCGACTCCATCCGGGTCGACGGCGACCGCAGGGTTACCGGCCACGCTCGTGGCTGGCAGGACAGTGCCTGACACCACGCTGCCGGGTGCAACGCTCGCTCCTGCTCCGACGCGGGTGCCCGGCAGCAGGATGGCTTGGTGGCCGATCGTCGCGCCGGGCTCGACCACCACGGGGACGGCGACGGCGCGCACACTCGAGTCGCCGGCGACGTGGAAGTCGGTGTCCATGATCGTGACGAACGAACCGAGCACGGCGTCGTCACCGATGGACACCGAGTCCTCGGCCGAGATGGCGGCACCCGGGCCGATGCGCACGCGATCTCCGATGCTGATGCGTCCGCCCGGGCCGGTCACGAGGTGACCGGGAACCGGTGTCGACTCGATGACCACGCCGTCGCCGATGGTGAGCTGTCCGTCGTTGCCGACGATCGTTCGCCCGAGCCCGGCTGGACGACTCCCGACCGACGCCTCCCGGGCCTTGTGCCGACGAAGCCCGAGCCTCCTCACGGCGGCAATGTCACCGTGACGTCCGACGGGGCTGGCACCGGGTCGGCCAGGTCGACGACGTACATGTTCCCCGCGTGCTCGAAGGGACCGCCATCGAAGAACCGTCGGCACGGCAGGTTCTTCGGCGTCGGGAGATACTCGGCGACCAGCCGCGAGGCGCCGCCGCGGATGGCCAGCTGGCAGGCCAGATGGACCATCGACTCCTCCACCCTGCGTCCCATGACCCGGCAGCTGAGCACGAAGTCGACGAGCTCGGCATCACTCCCGTCAACGGCGACGCTGACCAGCCCGGTGAGTCCCGCCTCGCCGAGGCGGTCGGCCACGCTGACGCACCACGTCGTATGCCCGTCGCCCGCCGCCCATTCGAGGAACTCCGGTGCCGCCAACCTTCGCGTCCGCAGGTTCATCTGGTTGGTCTTGTTGAGCAGCTGTGCCGCCCGCGGCAAGTTGGCCGAGCCGAGCGGCTCAGCCGAGACGACGATCTGCAGCTCGCGGATCCAGTCGTCGAGCGAGGCGGTGTTGGTTCGCAAGGCCGAGCGTCGCGCCTCCGTGGCGTACATCGCCGTGCGGTCCAAGTCCTCGGCGGTGACCGAGACCGCGTCGAAGCACGACAACTCGGCGAGGGCCCGGACGTACCCGGTCGGATCGTCGGGCCAGTCCGGGACGAACACCTCCGGCAGCGCGGCGCGCACGCGCTCCCGCTCGTGGCGGTTGTCGTCGATGAAGACGAAGGACTGCAGTCCGAGGTTGAGATCGGCCGCCAATGCCTCGATGTTGGCTGCCTTGTCCGACCAGTCGATGCGCCACCCTGCGAAGTCGCCGCGCTGCAGCACCATCGAGGTGTGCCGGTCGAACGCCTCGAGGGCGACCGCCTCCTCGTTCTTGCTGGCCACGGCCAGCAGGATCCCCCGGCGAGTGAGCGCCTTGAGAGCGTGTTGGAAGTCGACGAAGGCCTCACCGACGGCGTCGTGACCGCCAAGGCGGATCTCTTCCCATCCGACGTCGCCGACGACCCCACCCCACAGCGTGTTGTCGAGATCGACCACCACGACCTTGCGGGCCGCCCCGCGCACAGCGGCGACTGCCGCCGCAACCTCCTCCGCGGCGCGTGCGAACACGGACTCCGAGAACGGGATCTTGCCGAGGTAGTACGAGCGGTCGTTGTACGCCTGCGGACCACCCAGCGCGATCCACCGTTCGGCGTCGAGGACGAAGATGTTCGGTGCCTCGGCCAGCTGCCGCATCAGCCGTTGATTCGCAACACCCACCGCCCAGGCGATCCCGCCGGGGCGCGCGTCGAGCAACCCTCGCCCACGCTCCCAGGGCGCCACGGTCCACGTGGGTACGACCACGCATCGGTAATCACTCAGCCCGCGCAGGACGAGGTCGGCAAATTCGTCGACCTCCTTCGTGATCGCCTCCTCGTCAACGGATTCGAAGCCGCGTACCGCCTTGAGCGACGGGATCGCACTCGCCGGCTGGGTCCAGACCACCGCGAAGTCGCGACCCTCCGACGAGGGGTCGAGCAGAGTCGGCACGACAGCGCCGAAGGGTGCGATCTCCGCCTCCAGTGGCTCGGGCCGTTCGGCCAGCGCCAGCGCCAGCGGGTCGATCGTGAAGTCCGAGATCAGCAAGCCCGCTAGCGACGGGGTCGCGGCGCGACGCCGTGGCAGGGTCACGGTCGACCTCGACCAGCTCCTCGATCACACCTTCGGTGCGCGCCGGCACCCGGCGCGAGATGGCGGAGCACGCGGGCAGGGATCCCGCCGGCCACGACGTCGGGAGGCACCGAACGTTCGACGATGCTGCCGGCGGTGATCACGGAGCGGGCCCCCACCACGACTCCAGGTCGCAGCACGACACGACTGGCCAGCCACGCAGCGTCCTCGATCGTCACTGGTGCCGGCTCGGCATCCGTGCCCGCCACGGGCGAGCCAGCCTCGTCGTCGGAGATGATGCAATACGGCCCGATGCTGACGCCATCGCCGATCACGACCTGACGATGGGCGTGGACAACGGTGGAGTAGTTGATCGCCGTCCTACTGCCGACGCGCAACACTGCGCCCGGCTCGGTGCGCAGCTCGATCGGCCCGTACTTGCATGCCAACCGCGTGCGGGCGCCGAGCTCGATGCGGCCGCGGTTGTCGATGATCGGCCGGCCTGACGTGACGCGCGTCCAGCGCCCGACGACATCACAACGGGCAAGGAGCGGACGACCGCGGGCGAACTCGAGCCCTCGCCGGACGAGGCCACGCAACTGCTTGCCGAGCGAGGGTCGGTCGGCGATGTCGTCCTCAGCCGTCATCAGGGCGGGAGTCTGCCAGCAATCGACCAGACCCGGTCGACGGCCGCCTGGCCCTCGAGCGGCATGCCGATAACGTCCGGTGATCGTCGGACCAGAAAGGGAGCGATGTGGGCTCGACGCCGACGGTCAGCGTCGTCATGCCGACCTACAACCGCCTGCGCAGCCTGCAGCGGGCGCTGCAGGGCTTGGCCGAGCAGACGCGGCTGGAGCGCCCGATCGAGGTGATCGTCGTGTCTGACGGATCGACCGACGGGACAGACAGCTACCTCGCATCGGCGGAGCCCCCGCTCCCGATCGTTGCCTTCTCACAGGAGAACGCCGGTCCTGCGGCCGCCCGCAATCGGGGCGTCGACGCGGCAACCGGCGAGCTCGTGCTGTTCCTCGACGATGATGTCGTGCCGACACCCGGCCTCGTCGCCGCGCACCTCCGCGATCACGACCAAGCCGGACGACGACCTCGTGGTCATCGGACCCATGAACACTCCACCCGACCATGACATCTCGCCGTGGGTCCAATGGGAGCAGAACATGCTGGCCAAGCAGTACGAGGCGATGGACCGCGGCGTGTACGCCGCGACCGCCGCGGCAGTTCTACACCGGCAACGCCTCCGTGGCCCGCCGTCACGTCATCGCCGCAGGCGGGTTCGACACGGCGTTTCGCAGGGCGGAGGATGTCGAGCTCGCATACCGCCTCGCCGATCGCGGGCTGCGCTTCTCCTTCGACCACGACGCCGTGGTGCTGCACTACGCCGACCGCTCCTTCGACGCGTGGCGGCGAATGGCAACGGACTACGGGCGCAATGACGTGATCTTCGCCCGGGACATGGGGCGGACGTGGCTGCTCGACTCGATCGCGCGGGAGTTCGGCGATCGCAACACCCTGATTCGCGGGCTGACTCGAACCTGCCTGCCGCGACCCGCGCTTCGCCAAGGCCGCGTCGTCGGTGCTCGCCGCAGTGGCCCGGAGCGCCGGGCGGTTGGGCGTCGAGCCAGTGGCCCAGCGGGCGCTCAGCGCGGTCTACAACCTCGACTACTACCGAGGCATGGCTGATGAGCTCGGGGATCCAGCCGACTTGCTGGCGCGCTTCGACCAGGCGGCGGCATGAGGGAGTCGCCTCGCATCGCGTTCGTGCTCGAGCAGACGCTCGGGCACGTGACGCATTCCGCCAACCTCCAGACCCTCGTCGGCGCCGACGAGCGCATCGACGCCGCCTTCGCGCCAATCGAGTTCTCCCGTGAGGGCGCCGCCGCGCGCATCCCGGGGATGGGCAACTGGACAGTCCGCGCCGGGGTCCGGGCCCGTCGCGCCGTGCGGGCACTGAAGCGTGAGGGCACGCTCGATGCGATGTTCGTCCACACCCAGGTCCCTGCGATCCTCATGCCCGACCGGCTGGCCCGCATCCCGACCGTCGTGTCGCTCGATGCGACGCCCATCCAGTACGACGAGCTCGGCGAGCACTATGGGCACGACACTGGCAACTCGCTCGCCGAAGGTCTCAAGTGGCGGGCCAACCGGGCCTGCTTCGCCCGCGCCGCCCGCATCGTGACGTGGGCGGAGTGGACCAAGCGTGGCCTGGTCGACCGCTACGAGGTGCCCGCCGAGAAGGTGGTCGTGGTCCCGCCCGGGGTGCACTACGACGCGTGGGCGACTCCCGGAGGACGTGACGGGGAGTCGAGCGCCGACCGACCTGTTCGTGTGCTCTTCGTCGGCGGCGACCTCGAGCGCAAGGGTGGACTCTTGCTCGTCGACGCCATCGGTCGGCTGCGCGCCGACGGACTGAATGTCGAGGTGGATATCGTGACGGCCGGTGATCCAGGTGCCGTACCAGGTGTGACCGTCCATCACGGGATGCGTCCGAACAGCCCCGAACTGATCGCGCTGTACCGCGCCGCCGACATCTTCTGCCTTCCGACGTTCGGTGACTGCCTGCCCATGGTCCTGTCCGAGGCGGGAGCCGTCGGGCTTCCCCTCGTCGCCAGCGACGTCGGGGCGATCAGCGAGATCGTGCGCCCCGACGTGACCGGCCTGCTCGTGCGCGGTCGGCGACACGGACGCGCTCGACGTCCGCGTTGCGTCGTCTGGTGCTCGATCCGCAGCTGCGCCGCAAGCTCGGGACGACGGCTCAGGAGACGGTCAGGCAGGAGTTCGACGCAGCTGCGAACGCGAGCCGCGTCGTGGACCTGCTCCTCGAAGTGTCCCAACGGACCGACCGGTGAGCCGACGGCACACTGGTCACGGTGTCGGGTCGGATCGACCCAGCGCTGGAGGGCCAGGTCGAACGCGGCCTGCGCCCACGTGCCGATTATCTGCAGCTGGCGGCGACGTTCGACGCCGAGCTCATGGACTACCGCGAGGCGGTCGACCAGCGACGCGGAGCCCGCCGCGCCGGGCCGGCGCATCGTCGGCGACAACGTGACGCTGGCATGGGCGTGCCGGCGGCGCCAGGGCAACTATGACGTCGTGTTCACCGACGGTGAGCAGATCGGGCTGCCGTACGCCGCGCTGAACCGGTTCTCGAACCGCCGACCGCGTCACGTGATGATCGGGCACCGCCTGACGCCGCGCAAGAAGATGCTCATGCACCAGACGTTGCGCCTCCGTGATCGCATCGATGCCGTCGTCGTGTACTCGTCGGCGCAACAGCGCTTCGCCATCGATCATCTCGGCTACCCGCCGGGGCAGCGTCGTCCTCACGCCGTTCGCCGTCGACACGGAGTTCTGGCACCCTCGGGTCGAGGCCCAACCCCGAGATCGGCCGATGATCTGCGCCGTCGGTCTGGAGCTTCGGGACTACCCGACCATGGTCGAGGCGGTGCAGAGGGCTCGACGTGGACGTGATCGTCGCCGCTGCCAGCCCGTGGTCCAAGCGGACCGACAGCTCGACCGACGTCGACATTCCCGACAACGTGCGCGTCTCCTCGTACGACCACTTCGCGCTGCGCCAGCTCTACGCCGATGCCTCCTTCGTCGTCGTGCCCCTGGTGGAGAACGACTTCCAGGCCGGGATCACGACGATCCTCGAGGGCATGTCGATGGCCAAGGCCGTCGTGTGCACCCGCACCATCGGGCAACAGGACACGATCGTCGAGGATCGAGACGGGCCGGTACGTGCCGCCCGGCGACGCGGCCGCACTGCAGGCCGAGATCGAGCGACTGCTCGGTGATCCTGCAGAGGCCGCCCGGCTCGGCGGGAACGGGCGGGCGTGGGCCTGCAAGCACGCGGACACCAAGGTCTACGCCGACCGCCTGTTGACCATCGTGCGCCAGGCATAGAGCGCACAGACAGGCGGGGGGTTTGGGGGGCGGAGGCTCCCGCCGGAGCCCCCCGACTCGCCGATCGGTCCGGCTTGGCCGGCCGATCGGCTGCGATTCTTCGGTGCCGGCCGTCGGCCGGCTCGACCAACCGACCGGAAAGGCTCCGCCTTTCCGGTCGAAGTTATGGCTTGACGCCCACCCGCCCGGAGTAGTCGATGCGATGGAGCAGGATCGGCTCGCCCGTGGCCGCCAGGAACTCGCGAACCGCCTTCTCGGAGCCCCTGAAGTGGCCGAAGTCGTCGATGATCAGCACGCCGTTGCGTGACAGTCGCGGGTAGAGCTCGAACATCTCGTGGCGCGTCGACTCGTAGTAGTCGGTGTCCAGCCTGAGCAGTGCGATCTGCTCGGGTGCCTGGGTCGGGATGGTGTCTTCGACCATGCCCTTGACGAAGTGGATGCGCGACTCGTCATAGCCCACCGTGCCCATCGCCGTGCGCACCTCAGGTAGCGACGCTCGCGCCTCACGTGGCACGAAACGGTTGTGGCGCTGCGCGTTCCATCGCTCGAGCACGCTCACGCCCGCGAAGTCGACGTCGTGTTCCGTCGGCTCCGGCATGCCCTCGTACGTGTCGAACAGGTACAGGTCGCGGTTTGCCGCGTCGAGCTCGAGCAGCGTCCGTGCCGCCGCCATCATGCTGCCGCCGCGCCAGACCCCGCACTCCACGATCGCCCCGGGGACGTCGTGGGCGATCACATGACGCACGGCGTGGCACAGCGAGTACAACTTCTCGGGGCCGGTCATCGTGTAACCCTGGACAGCTCGCACCGTCGCCCGTGTCGCCTCGTCGAAGTCCGGCGGGAACTCGTCCTCCTCGGCCACGGTTGCCGGCACGGATCCGACGCGCACGAGCTCATAGCCGTACCTGCCCACGCCACGCTTGACCGTGCGCACAATCAGCTCGCGCATCTCGACTCCCTGTGCCCTCGCCCGCCGTGCGAGGTCTGCCGAGCCGATCCCCTCTGACTGATCGGCAGATCGACGACGGTGCGCGGCGAGCGTACCGACGCGTCGTAGGCATCCCAACACGCTGTAGCTTCGCCCCGACATGCGGATCTCGGTGTGCATCCCGACCGTGCGTCCCACGACGCTCGCCCAAGCCGTCCGCTCGATCCTCGAGCAGACCTTCCAGGACTGGGAGCTCGTCGTCGTCGGCCAGGGAGACGAAGTTGCGCTACGGGCGGCGACCGAACGCGGCGCAAAGGGCGATAGCCGGGTCCGCTACCTCCACATCACGCGGCGCGGGGCCAGCGTCGCCCGCAACGCGGGAACGACGGCGACGACAGGCGAGCTCATCGCGTACTTGGACGACGACTGTGAAGCCGAGCAGTCCTGGCTCGCGACGCTCGACAAGGCCTTCGGCGACGACGTGGGCTTGGTGGCCGGGTCCCTCATTGCCCCGCCGGACGCGTCACGCCGCTTTGCCGTGTGCCCGGCCATCGAGCCCGCCGACGTCGTCTACGACCCGCGTCGCATGCCGCAGCCGCCGCAGGGGTTCGGGGTGCTCGGCGCCAACATTGCGGTCCGGCGCACAGACGCCGTGCACGTCGGCCCGTTCGACGAGTGCATGGGACCAGGTTCGTTCTTCCAAGGCGGCGAGGAACACGACTACGTGAGACGGCTGGCGCAGCTCGGCGTGCGCATGCGGTCGACGCCGAGCTCGATCGTGCACCACACCTACGGTGTCCGGTACGGCTGGCGGGCGGTCTACTCGCACAAGCGCGAGCGAATACGCGGCGACGGCGCGGTCGCCGCCAAGGGCACGCTGCTGGAGGATCCTGGCGGCGGGCGCGCCATCCGCGACTGCGTCACGGCAATGGCGCGAGGACAGCTCAAGCATCTCCAGCTGCGGCGCGCCGTGATGACGACGTTTCACTTCGTCCACTACGTCGGGAGCTACCGCGAGTGCCTGCGCAACTTCGCCCTCTCGTCGGCCGCTCCAGTACAAGCCGTCCTCGTGCCGCGCACCGACACGGGCTCGCGCGCAGTCACAGCCGGCGTCGTATCCGCCTCGTCAGCGTCGCGGTAGCAGGCGGCGGGCTGATCCCCTGACGCGCCCGACCAGCGGCATCGCCCGCGTGCTGCCCTTGACGACCCACCGCATCGGCCAAGGCGTGATCTCGACCGAGCCCTGCTTCCAGTAGCGGAACGCCCGCGCCGACGTGTCGCTGCGGGCACGCGCCAGCAGGTACGACCAGCGGTACGGAGCCGCCAGCATCTGTTCGGTTGCGCCGGCCTCGTCCTCGCGTGGAACGCGCCCCACGCCCGAGCTTCGGCCGCAGTCGGATGGTCGAGGAAGGCCCGTACGACTGCGTCGACTCCCGATCGAACATCGGCCGTCACGTCAACGAGGTCCGGGTCGAGCACGACGACGTCGGTGAAGTGGGCCACCGCGCCCTGCAGCGTCGCAAGGCCCCAGCGTGACTTGGCGGCGTCGTGGTCGGCGGCGAAGAGCGGTGTGAAACCACCGTCCGGCGACCGCTCGTAGCGCAGCGTCTGACCACCGAAGCCGGTGCAGAACACGTCGAACATGTTGACGACGGCGTCGATGTCGGAGGCGTACCCGGACGGATCCCGGGCATCGAAGTAGTAGGCCTCGCGATCGCCGTCCGGGCTGTTCGGCGCGCCACCGGAGATGCCGAAGAAGAGCCCGACCGGCGGCTCGACGCCGCCCGCTCGGAGGACCTTGCCCAACGACACGTGCATGCGTCCGATCCACCCGATGTCGACCATGGCCGCCGGGACGCCGTCCATCATCCCAACCTGGCGCAGGTACCCGACGAGGTGCTCGCGGGCAGCCGCGGCCGCGTCGACGAGCTGATCGGCGAACTCAGCACTGACGACGGCGGCACGGAGCCGCGCCAACTGCTCGGGCTCCAGCAGCTGCCGAGGATCCGTGTCGCCGAGTCCGGCCCGCGCGAGCAGATCGGCGCTCACCTCCGGCGACAGGTTGAGGCGGTTGGTGACCGTGCGGGCGTCGATGCGGTCGTGGGTGGCGAACGCCCACTCGAGCTCCGACTCGTCGACGCTGGCCAACGACGGCAACCACCAGGCGAGGCGGCTGCCAAAGAGGTAGACGCACTCGATGTCGAGCCCGAGGCGAGCGATCAGCCGCCGGGCCACGTCGACCAGGATCTGACCGTCCCTGGCCACGAAGTACAGGCGGCGCAACCCGAGCTGCTCGGCCCGGCGCAGCACCCACAGGGTGAACCCGACCATCGCCGGTGCGACCACGCCGGCGGCGACGTCACGAATGGCGACGTGGTCGGGATCTTCGACCGGCAACGGCCAGCCTGGTCAACCGTGAGGCGCCGGCCAGGCTCGACGCCAAGCCCTCGGTCGCCGCTGACTGGCTCTCGAGCAACTCCTCGTATCGATTGATCGCCGCCGCCGAGAACGGCCGCACCTGCACCCCGAGACGGCGCGGAACGATCACATCCGAGCGCTCGTGATCTCCCGTGTGCGACAGGTCCGACAGCGAGATCCCGCGGTCTGCGGTCACCCGTTCGAAGGCCGCCCCCGTCCACTTGGGTGTGCCGGTCTCGCAAGAGATCATCAGCACGTCACCGTCCTGGAGGAGCCCGTGACGGCCCAGTTGCTCAGCGACGAATGCCGACGGCAGGTACATGTCGGACAGGAAGGCGACGGTGGCTCCGGCCCGACGAGCGTCGCGCGACGAGCTCGACTGCCTCGGGCACTGCGTGGAGGAGCCGCGCCTCGACCTCGCACTCGGCGGCGATCAGCTGCTCGACGACGTCGGACTCGAGGTCCAAGGCTCGGCCGAGCTCGGCGTACACGTCATCGAGGCGGAACTCGGCTCCACCGGCGTTGCGGGCGGCGTTCAGCTCGGCCTCTGTTCGCAGGTGGGCGAAGCGCACGGGTCCGACGTCGGTCAGGTCTCTACAGCGGGCCAGTCGTCCGAGCAGGAGATGGACGTCAGCGGGACGTCCGACGGCACGCACGAGACACGTGTCGAAGACGTCGAAGGACGCGACGGCGAGCGTCATCGAAGCGAGGTCCGCAGGTACGTGCGGAGGCCTGCCACATGACCGACGACGGTCGCCCACCAGTAGGCGACGGACCGCGGCTGGCGCTGACTCACGTTGCGCAGCATCGCCGCGACGCCGGGGAACGGACGCGACCCGATCAGCAGCGCATAGGCGAGGTAGAACGGAGCCCGCCATGGGCCGAGGTGGTCGAGCGTCAAGAGCGTTCGGTTGTGAGTGGCATTGGAGTGGGCGACGGCGACGAACGTCGCCCGCTGGTCTTCGTCCGAGCGCTGCGCCTGGTAGTGATCGACCGCCACGCTCGGATCGGACACGAGGCGCCAACCCTTGCGGCGAATTGTCAGGCTGAAGGCAAAGTCGTTGAACACCTGCGCCCCGGTGCCGCGTAGGCGCGCGTCGAAGCGGGTCGCGCCGATGGCCGTCCGCCGGTACGTCATGTTGCAGCCCTTGAGGATGTCGACGTCGGTGACACCCTCCTTGCGGGTGTCGATGCGCCCGAACCACTGCATCCGACCGGTCACGTCGGCAGACCCGTCGACCGTCGAGCCCTGCAGCCAGTCCGGACCACCGACACCCCCGATCGTCCCATCGGCGGCGAACCGCGCCTCGGCGTGGGCGAGCCAGTCGCGATGGGGTGCCCCGTCGTCGTCGGTGATGGCCACGATGTCACCGAACGCCTTGTCGACGCCGGCGTTGAGCGCCGCAACCTGGCCCGGGACGTCCACGATGACGCGATCGACGACCAGCGGGACGGCTCCGTCGGTGTCGAGCAGTTGCGCCGTCTCGGTGTCGATGTCGCGAACGACGACGATCGCCTGGTCGGGTGGCCTCGTCTGGTCAGCGAGGCGAGCAAGGCACCTCGCCAGATCCTCGGGACGGCGGAACGTCGGAACGATCACCGTGACCGTCATCGTGAGCCCTCGGCGACCACCGAGCCGTGCCGCGCGTGCAGGTCGTACCAGCCGGTCGGGCGGTGCAGCACAGCCTGGCGGAACTTGCCGTATGCACGCGACGGCAGCGTGTGGCGGTACTTGCCGCCGAGCCCTCCGATGTTGTGGTCGAGCCGGATCCGCTTGGCTCGGGCCAGCGTCTTGTGGATCGGCAGCCACGGTCCCGGTGTCTCCTCACCGAACGGCCCGCTGCAGTCCACGGTGAACCGGGCGTCGACGAAGGTTCCTTCGAGCGGCGGGTCCGGCACGCGGACGCTGGGATGGGTCCGCTGGTTGACGTACTTGAAGTCGCGGTACCCGAGTGTCCACAGCTCTGCCAGCTCGTCGAAGATCAGGTCGAGCGGCGCATCGTTGGAGCTGACGTTGGATTCGATCGACACGTAGGACGGACGCTGGTCGAAGGCCCGCAGGGCTCGCACGCAGAGCATGTCGTACCCCTCGATGTCCACCTTCAGGTAGTACGGCACGCCGGTCTCAGCGAGCACATCCTCGAAGCGGACGGTCTTCACGTCTACGTAGTGGTAGGTGGTTCCGGAAACCCGTTCATTGCGGCGCACGAACTCCGGCGAGAGCGAGGACCAGATGGTCGCGTCGTCGGCGATGGCCATGGACATCGTGCCGGGCTGCTCCGCAACGGCTGCCTCGATCACTCGCAGCCGACCGTCGGCGATCTCGGCGGCGAACCGCTTGCCAGCGGCCTCGACAAGCGCCGCATTCGCTTCGACGGCGACGACCTCGAAGCCCTTGGCGAGGTAAAACGCCGTGTCGTCCCCGTTGTGCATCCCGACGTCGATGATCAGACGCCGCCCTCCCATCAGTGGTCACCGTACTCGGAGCGCGGCGAGTCGTCATCGGCCGCCGCGGCCGCTCGTGCACTCGCCCGCGCCTCGGCTTCGACCTCGGCCGCCACCTCGGCGTCCGCGGTGACCTCGGCGGCGACCTCTGCTTCGAGGTCCGGGTGCGGCATGCCGACCACCGCCGGCGTCGGGCGCCGGCTGACAGCCCCGAGTACCTGCTCCAGGATGCGCCGCACATCTCCCGGGGTGATCGCCCGGAACAGCAGCGCAGCGGCGGCATACGTCACCGCGCCGAGGACGATCTGGATCGCCAGCGGGAGCGAGCCGGCCAGAAGCAGGACAGGGATCATGGCGGCGGCGGCGGCAACGATCCTCAGGTTGGCGACGATGGCGGGACCGTCGAGCACGCCCTTCGGACGCAACACGAGCGCGCCCACCATGATGAAGACCTCGGTGGCGACGGTGACGATCGAGGCCCCAATCGCCCCGTTGTCATAGCGGTCTTCGGTGATCTTGATGGCGATGACGAAGGCGGGCACGGTGATCACCGCCGCAATCCCCGCGACGATGACGTAGCGCTTGAGACGATCGGCGGCGATCAAGGCG
Source organism: uncultured Acidimicrobiia bacterium (assembly GCA_963844915.1). GTDB lineage: Bacteria > Actinomycetota > Acidimicrobiia > Acidimicrobiales > Ilumatobacteraceae > JALZMG01. The sequence goes on from CAWJQF010000007.1 coordinate 97,302, forward strand.
GTGGCGAGGACGGTGTCCATCGCCGCCAGGGGGACGTGGATCGCAAGGATCCGCAACAGCACGATCGAGTTCTCGTAGTCGGGTTGGTAGAAGTCGCGAATCAAGCTCGGGGCGATCAGCCAAATGCCCACTGCACCCGGAATCGAGACGAGCAGCACGAGGTTGACGGCGCGGTTGACGAGGCGGGGGAAACGCTCGCTCATCTTGGCGCCCTCGGACGAGAACTGCGGAAAGAAGGCCGCGACCACCGCGGATGCGATGAAGATCGGCATTCCTGCCCAGCGGTAGGCGACGGAGTACCACCCGACGGCCTCGTCGCCCGAGATGCCTTTGAGGATCGGGACGTCGACGGTGCCGTAGACCATGTTGAACGAGGCGAGGACCAACAGGGGTGCTCCGCCAATGATGAGCCGGCGCCAGATCCGCAGATCGATGTGCAGGTGGTCGCGCATCAGTGGCCACAGTGCGATGGCACACGCCGTCATCGGGATGGCGGTGGCGACGGCCAGCACGATCGCGTACGCAGTGACACCCCAGCCGAGGAGCACCACGAGGATGCCGACGCCGGCCGAGAAGTAGACCTGCACCGTCAGCCAGATCGCCGCCCGAACCATTCGCTCCATGCCACCGAGCGCACTCGCCAGCACCTCGGTGACGACCGAGAACAGCATTCCGGCACAGCAGATGGCGATCAGCAGCAGGGTCTCGCCATGGTTGCCGAGGGCCACCGCAAGCACCAGCGCCACCACCGACAGCACGGCGACGCTGACGATCTTCATGATGACCGCGTTATAGGTCCAGGGCCCGACGATCGAGTGGTCTCGAGCGACCTCCTTGACCAGGTACATCGAGGTACCCAGCCCGGCGACCAGGGCGAAGAATGCGACGTAGCTGAGGGCGAAGTTGAGCACGCCGAACCCGGCGGGGTCGAGGATGTCGGGGACGACGATGAGCACGATCAACGCGATCGCCCACGTGCTCAGCTGGTTGAGCACCAGCCAGACGATGTTCCGCCCGATGACGTTCACCATGACATCACGGCTCGCTTCGCTCGCCGGGTGAGAGGCTGCGCGCCCTGCGATGCACGGTCGTGCAGCGTGTCATGAAGTGGGGAGCTCGAGCAGCGTGATCGAATACGGCGGCAGCTCGACCGGCCGGCTCACGTCTGCCTCGCCGGGCACGATCGCCTCCGGATCGTCGGCGCTGTACGTGAAGCGCCTGGCCTCCGTGGACGCGACCCCGGGGAGCTCCACGAGGACGTTCAACGCATCGTTGGGCTGCTTGTTGATCAGCATGACGCGCACCGCCCCCGTCGCCTCGTCGAGCGCGGCGTACGCACTGAGAGCGGCCTCGTCGCTGTTCGTGACGGGGAGGACCAGCCCGCCGAAACGCGAACCCTCGCCGTCGTAGTTGCCGTGCATCTTGAACGCCATCCATCCAGGGCTGCCGACGGGTGGGTTGCGCCAGTAGGTGGCGGCGTCGACGCCCTCCCGCCCGAAGATGCCGAGGGCATCGGCGATGGCCAGCGCGCCGTTGATCGAGGTCTCGGCGCCGAAGTTCCACTCCGAGATGAACAACGGCGTTCCCGGATAGCTCCGCTCGATGGTCTCCTTCATGCGCGGGATGAAGCGGATCGGTTCGGTGATCCACGACTCGTCGCGATACTCGGGGTCCCACAGCGAGCGCGTGCTGCGCAGCCGCCGGGCGTTGGTCTCCTCGGAGGTGTCGTCGTTGTACACGTTGCTCTGCGGGTAGTAGTGCACGTCGACGACGTCTAGCGTGCGCCGGCCGTAGTCGGCGTCGTGGGCGGCGACGTTGCTGAGGAACCACTCGAGGAAGGGCGTCCCGGAACCGTCGGCCGGGCCCGGCGCGGTGCGCCAGTAGTCATACCAGCAGCACATGACCGGACCGGCGAGCGCGGCCTCCGGTGCCACGTCGCGCAGCGCACGGGCGTACGTGAGGTACTTGTCCAGGATCTCCTCGTAGGTCGGACAGTCCGGATGGACGTCGAAGTGCTGACCGCCCCACAGCTCCGGCTCGTTGTCCATCGCGAGGTACTCGATGGCCAGCCCGTCGGCGATCAGGCCCTCGATCCAAGCTGTCACCTGCTCGGGTGTGCTCTCCACGTTGGCGCGCCGAGGATCCGCCCGCGGCCCGTCGCCGGCGCAGTCGCCCACCTCCTCGCGGGACATGCACCCGCCATCCCCATCGGGGAAGGAGCACGTCGAATCGAGGTCGTCGCTGGCCACCCAGCCGAGTGTCGGTACGGCGACTCGACTGGCGATGCCAGCGTCCGCGCTGATGCCGAGGAACCGGCGCGACTCGTCGCCGGTGGTCCCGTAGTTCGTGTTGCGGAACTCGTAGTCGGCGCCGTGGTTCCAGGCGTGCCCGAGCTCGTAGTTGTAGCGAGTCGCCGGGTTGCCACCCCAGCTGTTCACCTGCACGCCGGCATCGCGCAGTTCGTCCGCCGAGAGCGCGCTGGAGAAGCCCAAGATCTCCGGGCTGATCGGTCGCCCCGGGGCGGCGACGTCGACGGTGACGGTGACGTCGGCCTCGACGGCGGACGTCGCTGGCGTCGGCGGACTGCTCGGCGCGTTCCCGTCACCTGTGGCGCTCGTCGCGCCGGTGCCCTGCGACGTCGTTGCCGACGACGTCGCAGCCGACGACGCCGCAGACGTCGACGCAGCCTCCGGCGTGGAGTCGAACTGCAACTCGCCGCCGCCCGAGTCGCAGGCGGCGAGGACCATCGAGGCCAACGCGCCCACCGCCAACCAGCGGCGCATCATTGACCGACGGATTGCAGCTGCATCGTGTGGACCCCTTCGACGACGCGTTTTCGGTCATCGACGGCCCGTTCGAAGTCGGTGGCCAGAGCGAACGCGAGGGCGAGGAACACCGCACTGCGCATGTCCCACGCAATGTCCACGTAGGCGAAGACGAGGAACATCACGACGTAGGTGACACCGCCGATCACGTACACGGCATGTTCGTCCGTCCGCACCCCCAGCGCCGAGCGGATGCCCAGTTGGAGCCCGCGAGCGAACAGGAAGAGCATCGCCACGAAGCCGAAGTACCCCGTCTTGATCCAGATCCACAGCACGGAGTTGTGGGGGATGTACTCCCAGAACTCGAAGAAGCTGATGTCCGGAAGGGTCCACGGCCGCAGGAACTTCTGACCGAACCCGTACCCGAAGATCGGGTTGGACCGGATCGTGGAATAGAGGTCGTACGCCTCGATCTGCCGGTAGAGGTCAGAGCTGCGGTCGGCCTCACCCAGCTCGTCGGGGAACAGCACGGTCTTGACCGCCTGCGCGGGAAGTCCGAGCGCCCCCGCTGCATTCCATGTCGCCAGGACGAACCCAAGCCCCAACACGAACGCCACGGGAACGACGAACCAGAACCGTCGTCGTCGGCGGTACCACACGACGACCACCACGACCACGAAGCCGATGAAGAGGGCGATCATCGCGGCGCGCCGCTGCGACAGGATGTAGGCCCAAACGACCGGAGGGAGCAGCAACAGGAAGCCCCATCGCACGCGTGGCCGGCAGCGCAGCATCCACGCCGCGATCGCCATGATGAACAGGACGTTCATGTGGACCGTCGCGGAGTGCTCGGCCAGGCTCTCCAGCTCGTCCCGCTCGGCGTCCGGCAGACCGCTGTAGTGCAGCAGCGAGAAGATGCTCTGGATCGACACGGCGACCATCGCCAGCCACAGCAACCGGCGGTACTGGCTGCGGTTCACGAGCAGGTTCGTGATGAGGACGTACACGACCGGCAGGTAGACGACGGCCCGGCCCTCGAAGATGGCGACCCGCGTGTCGCCACCCGTCAACCGTCCACGGAGCAGCCCGAGGACGACGAAAATGGCGAAGGCCATCATCGGCCAGAACATCCGACCCTTCCAGAAGTGCCAGGTGGGATCGACCAGTCGATGCAGCAACCAGGCCACGATGGTGGCTCCCAGCAGCACCTCCAGCGGGTTGAGGAACAGCTGGTCGTTGACGTACATGATCGACTCGGCACTCGACATGTTCTTGGTGAACGGCCACCAAGGCATGGTTGCGCCATCGCCGACAAGGGTCCAGAAGACGATGAGGTAGACGCCGATCGTCGGCCGCAGGAAGGCGGCGGCGCACGCCATCACGAGCAGCAGGAAGGCGATGGGGAGCGCCTTCGGAGCGGATGTGTAGGCGAGCAGCCCAAACACGAGGGCGCCGATCATCAACGCCGCGTAGAAGCCGCGCCACCGCATCTCGTCGTTGGCGATCTGACGGTCGACGTCGACGATGCGCGGGATCCCGACGCTCGGCCGCGGCTGCTGCATGGTCAGATCACTCTGAGGGACAGAAACGCCGCTCCGACGACGAACGAGGCGATGATCAGCGGGATCAGCCGTGGTTCGCGGTTACGCCGCGCGGCGTGCGCCGAGAGCAGCATGACGGCGAGCAGGAAGATCAGGATGAGCTTCATACGGTCCGACCATCAGGTGCCGACGAGTCGGCGGATGCGCCGTGGGATGCTGCTGTCGAAGCGGTTGAGGATGACGCCGAGCACGTCGCCTCCCTGCATCTCCTCGAGCGCCGCTTCGACCTGCGCCTCCGACGGTGGCGCCTTGGCGCACGACGAGCACGTACGAATCGGCGAACTGCGAGAGGTTCATCGCCTCGCTGGTCACCAACACCGGGGGAAGGTCCAACAGCATGTAGTCGAAGCGCTGCTCGAGCTCGTCGAGCGCCTCGGCCAGCGCCGTGCCCGAGGCCAGTGCGGGACGCCGGGCCAACGGCACGGCTCCGGCCGGCACGAGGCTGAGGCGTGGGTTGGAGGTTGGGAAGATGACCTCGTCCAGGGGAACGTCAGCCTCGATGGTGTCGGCCAGCCCACGCACGTCCTCCGCCGGCTCGTCCTTCGGCCGACGCCAGTTGAGGTCGACGACCACGACGCTGGCCAGTGTGTCGTAGGCGAGCACGGCGGCCAGCGATCGGGTGATGTAGGTGACGCCTTCGCCGACCAGGGCCGACGTCACCGCGAGCCGCGTTGGCAGACCGTCGCTGTCGTGGAGCTGCACCCGGGCGAGGAAGTAGCGAAGCGAGGCGGCGACCTTCGACGGTGTGACGTGGACGCGGTTGCCCTCGACGTCCAGGATGGCGAGCCCGCCGTCCATGAAGCCGCCGAGCTCGTCCGGCGGCGCAGCCTGGCGCTTCTTGCGGAACGAAAAGCCCTTCGACTTGGCCATCGTCGTCGTTCAGCGCGATGCGTTCGGCACGACGGCCAACACGTCGACACCGAAGCGGGCCGTGATGTCGTTGGGCACGCGAATGGTGCGGTCGAGCCCTGCAGCCAGCACGACCGAAGCGAGGCTCAGCAGCACGCCCAGCACGCCGAACACAGCGACGGTGAGGACTGCCTTCTTGAGCCTGCCTTCAGGGGCCAACGGCGCCTCGGGCTCGTCGAGGACCTGCACTCGCTGGTTGACGATGTCGGGCGCCTGTGCGGTCTGCAGCGTCGCCTGGTCGAGGGCGACCTGCTTCTCGTCGAGCGCCTCCTGAGCTCGCTCGTAGTTGGCGGTCAGCTGCTCGTACCTGAACTGTGCCTCCACCGAACGCTCTGTAATGGGAAGGTCCGGGTTCTCGTCGATGAAGGCGGTCAGCTGCTGGCTCGCCTCGTCGACCGCCGCCTGCTTCTGGTCGCGCTGGGTGGTCAACGCCGCCTCAGTGGACTCTCCTTGGCTCCGCAGCGCATCGACCAGCCACCCTTGGTAGCTCTCGATCGTGGCGGCTGCGAGCCGGAACGAGAGCTCCGGATCGTTCGACGAGGAGCTGACGCGGACGATGTTGTCGCCGTCTGCGGTTGCGGTGATGTCCGCCGCGATGTCGCCGCGGGTGATCAGGCCCTGCTCGACCAGGGCGGTGAGGTCGGCGTTCTCCTCGATCCGCTCGAGGAAGGCATTCGTCCCGAGCAGTTCGCTCACCTGGCGGGCCGACACGGCGGCGGCCGTCTCGAAGCCGGTCGCCGTCGTTGGCGAGTTCGTCAACTCAGCGAGCAAGGACGTGTTGGTGACGCTCAGCGTGCCGGCGGCCCGGTACTCCTTGCTACCGGCGACGACCGTCGCCACGGCGAGGATCAGCATCAGCGCCAATGGCAAGAGGTGCAGGATCGGGCGCCGGAAGAACGCCTCGAGGATGTTCAGCATCACCCGGCGGGTGAGGCCGTCGGGCTGCGAGCTGGTATCGGCGTTCAGGGGCGTGCGCGCGGGAACGCGTGAAGGCCCACGAGGACCCGGAAAGTCAGGAGCCCTACTCGCCGCCACGAACCGGAATCGTACCGCGCTTTGCACCAGGACGATCGCGATTAAGCACGCGGGACCACTGGGGCACCGCTCGCCAGCAATGCAGCGTAGGTCGCGGCAACCTCGCCCACCGCATCGCTGGAGCACCCTACGGCCCGCACGGGAACGCCAGCCCGCCGGCCCGCCCGCACGAGGCCGGCGATCACCGAGATCGTCACGTTGTCGAAGCGGCGCAACACCGAGGCATCGATGACGACCGGACGCCCCTCTCCGAGGGCGACCGTCACGGTCGGATCGGCCCGGGCGAACGGGAGCGGACCCAGCAGTCGCACCGTCGTGTCCCCCTCACTCGTCTCGACGACTGGAGCGATGGCGGCGCCGATGCGCCGACCCTCCCACGCCTGGCGCAGCACCGCCGGGCAGAACATCCGGATGTCGCGGGCGTAGCGCATCGCCAGCCGTGACGGCTCGCTGCCGGCACGATGGAGCCATTCCAGACCTCGCTCCTGCATCCACGTCGGGGCCCTGCTCGTCACGCCGGTCAGGAAGTCGAGCGTCCCACCGATGCCCATGTAGACACCTGGACCGACCGTTGTGGCGTTGCGGAGGATCCAACGCTCCTGCTTGGGGTTACCGAGGGCGACGCCCACTACGTCTGGGGCAGCGGCGATCAGCTCACCGAGCACTGAATCGGCGATCTCGCCGTCGGCGCTCACCGTCCCGGCCTCGATGCCCCGGACCTCCGCGCCGGGGTAGCGCTCCGACAGCTCATCGGCTGCCCGCGCGGCGATGCCGGGTGCGGCCCCGAAGAGCACGACACGATGACCCCGCTGGGCAGCCCGTTCGATGATCGCCGGCAACAGGTCGACACCGGTGGTGCGCTGACGCAGCGGCGTGCCGAACATCCGCGACCCCCACACGAGCGGCATGCCGTCGGGGATGGCGAGGGACGTGCGTTGCAGAATGTCGAGCAGCGACGGATCGAGCAGCGCGTTGACCACGAAGTCGGCGTTGACCGTCGCCACCTGGTGAACGGTGCCGCTCGAGCGGGATGCCTCGATCAGCTCGTCGACGATGTCGACGGCCTCCTCCACGGTGACGTCGTCGACCGGCACGCCAAGGACGACGGCCGTCGACGGATGCGACTTGGCCCCCTTCACGAACGCGCCGTGCGCACCCACGGCATCCCTTCTCCACCGCCCAGCACTCCTGACCACAGTCGCACCTTCCACAGGATCATTCGAGGAGCATGCAGCAGCGAGCGGACCACCGACAGCGGCACGCGGGCGAGCACGATTCCGGACCCGACGTGGAACAAGACGATCACCGGCAGCAGCACCGCGGCCCGTCGCGGACGACGGGAGAACGGGAGCGACGTTGCAAGCTCGGCCACGGACAAGGAACCGACGGCGGCGACCAAGACCGACAGCGGGGGTACGAGATGGTCGAGGGCCTCATCAGCCGCCGCCACGCGGGCCCGACCCGACTGCTCGATGGCGCGCCGGAGCAATCGTGGGACGTAGCGCCGCACGAGCTCGACGCGGCCACGCTCCCAGCGCGCGTTCTGCGTCGCGCTTGCCTCGAGCGTCGATGGCATCGCTGCCTCGACGACAGCGTCCGGCGCGTAGGCGACCGGAATGCCGTCGAGCAGCAGCTCCGTCTGGAGCTCCAGGTCCTCGGTCAGGTGGTTGCTCCACGACCGCCCTCGTAAGACGCTCGAGCGAAACGCCATGCCGTTGCCGTACAGCCCGCTGCTGCCGCCCAGCGCCGTTCGCCCGAGCGGCCGGAGGTGATGGCGGAGGGCGAGGGCGATCGCCCGCAGGCCGGCTGCCGGGGACGCTCCGGAGTCGCGCACCCGGTACTGGCCTTGGACGACCAGTGCACCGGCGGCGAGCTGGCGCTCCAGCTCCACGAGCAGGGACGGGTCGACAATCGTGTCGGCGTCGACCACCACGACGGCGTCAGGTGGTTCCGACGCCGCGAGCACGTGCTCGATCGCCCATCCCAGCGCAGGACCCTTGCCGCGCGGCTCGACGTCGTGATCCAGGACCTCGACACCGCCGGCGAGGGCGATCTCGATCGTCCGATCGGAGCAGTGGTCGGCAACCACGTACACGCGATGGCCACCGGCCGGCTCGTGCAGCTTGGACAGCGCAACCAACGTCTCTCCCAGCACCTCCTCTTCGTCGTGGGCGGGGATCAGCACAGCCAACGAGACGGGAACATCGGCGCCTCCTCGGGACCGACGGCCGACCAACGTGGCGTACCAGGCCGCGACCGTGAGCACCCCGAGGTAGCCCACGGGCACGGCGAGGACGGTCCACGCGAGGCCCACGACACGCGAGGCGGCTGCCGAGAGCGGGCGCTTCGCACGGCTCGTCACAGCACTACCGTTGCAGGGTGGTGACGGGCCTGGCGTATCTACGCGGCGTTGACGGGCTCGGAGATGTTCGGTGAACGAACTCGCACAGCAGCCCCGGACGGGTGTGCTGTTCCTCAACACGCCGATGCGCCCTCCACTCGGCGCGGACACGTGGATCCACACGCGCATCATGGACCATCTCGACCGGACCCGGTTCCGGCCCTACGTGGCGTGCGCGATCGGGTCCGCCGACGAGCCGACGCCGACGTACCGAGCCGTGCGGGACATCCCGGACCTCGAGGTCGTGGGACTGACGCTCGGGCCCGAGCTCTCCGGGCTCTCGGCATGGGGCAAGGTGCGGGCGGTCCTGGCGCTCGTGCCAGCAGCCTGGCGAGCCGTGCGCCTCGCCCGCTTCGTTCGCCGCGAAGGCATCGCGATCATCCACACCAGTGACCGCCCCCGGGATGCCTTCGCCACCGCCCTCATCGCCCGGCTCTCGGGTGCCGCCGCCGTGGTGCACGTCCATGCCGGGTACGACCCGTCGTGGATGGGCCGGATCCTGCGATGGTCGCTACGGCAGGCCGACGCGCTCGTCGCGGTCTCGCACTACGTCGCGACCACGCTCGTCGCCGGGGGTCACGATCCAGCGCGCATCCACGTCGTGCAGAACGGGATCGAGCTCGGCACGTGGACGCCCGGGGTCGGGCGCGATGAGGTGCGACGTGAGCTCGGCATCTCGTCCAGCGCCCCCGTGATCGTGACAGTCTGTCGGCTCTTCCCGGCGAAGGGCGCCGGCAGACCTGATCCGGGCGATCGCGGAGGTCCGTCACGCCCACCCGGACGTCCAGCTGCTGATCGTCGGAGAGCCGCCCGACTGGCTGCCGGGCTACGACGCCCAGCTCAAGGCCGAGGCGGAGGAGCTGGGCGTTGCCGACCACGTCAAGTTCCTCGGGCGGCGGGCCGGCGTCGCCGGATTGCTCGCCGCTGCCGATGTGTTCGCGATGCCCTCGACCTGCGAGCCCTTCGGGTTGGTCTACGTCGAAGCGATGGCGATGCACCTCCCCGTCCTCGGCCTGGCCAACGGCGGCACGGTCGAGATCGTGACCGATGGCGAGACCGGCGTGCTGGTCACGCCGGGCGATGCCCCGGAGCTGGCGGCGCAGCTCACGAAGCTGCTCGCCGACCCCGAGCGGCGCGCCTCCATGGGCGCCGCCGGGCGCCGTCGCGTCGAGGAGCACTTCGATGCGTCGCTCATGGCGCAACGGGTCGAAAACGTCTACACGCTGGTACGATCGTCGCCCGACCGTGCGTCCGCAAGACCGAGGGAGTGGACCGTGCAGGATCTGCAGTCACCCGAGCGCACGGCTGCCATGCGCGAGGCGCTGGAGCACGACGGCTTCGTCGTGCTGCGCGACGTCGTCCGCAAGGACCGCCTGCAGGAGCTGGCCGGTGAGATCTTCGCCGAGTTCGACCGGGCAACGGCCGCCGGCGAGCTCTTCGAGGGCGGCGGCCAGCTGACCGGCCACCTCAACTGCTTCCCAGGACGCAATTCTCAGTTCGTGTACGACGACCTCACAGAGCACGGGATCATCGACTTCGTCCGGGAGGTCCGCCCGGACATCGTCGACTACGTGCGAGCGACGCTCAACTTCAACATGCCAGGCAGCGTCCCGCAGCACTACCACAGCGACGGCCTGTACGTGGAGGAGTTCCTGATCTGCAACGTCGCCGTCGTCGACACCGACCTCGAGAACGGCGCCATCGACGTGCTGCCCGGCACGAACCGGGAGTTCTACAAGTTCTGGCGCTATGCCGTGGAACGCAAGTACCGGCTGACCACACGGGTACCGCTCCGGCAGGGCGATGTCATCCTGCGCAAGTCGACGCTGTGGCATCGCGGCATGCCGAACAAGACGCCGACACCGCGACCGATGATGGCAGTGACCTTCGGCGAGGTCCGCGACGTGGACCACGACCCGTTCGGGCTCAACGACGGGAAGATCTTCTTCTTCCCGAACTGGTACGAGCCCAGCAAGTTGGGCCAGTTGCGCGAGCGCGCGTTCGTCGCTGCCCCGCTCACCTACTCGGCGTACCGCTTCGCGAGGTCCCTCTACGGCAACAAGGGCTACGCCCACTGGTGAGCTGGCCCGCAGACTCCTAGTGCCGCGTCAGCGAACGTTCGCCCGTTTGGGGGGATGCTCGAAGGGGGGCGCTCCGCGACCCCCTTCGAACTGGTCGGATCCGGCTTTGCCGGTCCGACCAGCAGCTTCTTCGTGCGGCCGCAGGCCGCCTGCTTCGACACTCGACCGAGTGGAGTGAGTGAGCGAAGCGAGCGAACGAACGAGGTCGAAAGGCGACGCCTCAGGCCGGCAACGAGGGAAGCGCCAGCGACGAGGCGCACGCGGCGCGAGGAGGAAGCGCAGCTGACGACGAGCCTGCCATCAAGCACGGCAACGGCGCGCCAGCCCGCTGACCTCCGCCCGCCCCCGCTCGATCATGCTCTGGGCGGCGCGGGCGAAGTGGCGGGCGGCGTGCGGGACACGCCGCTCGCGCAATGCCTGGCCGGCTTGACCGACGGCGTCGCGGGCCATCCAGGTGTACCCGGCACGGGCGACTCGACGTTGCTCCACACTGTTCGACGGGTCGAGCAGCATCTTGCGGCGAACGCTGTAGTAGGCGTGCTTCCACCGAGGTGAGACGTTCGAGTGGGCCTCGGGGTGGCGGCGCCAATGCAGGACGACGGTGTCGAGGAACGCGATCGGCCCCTGTCTGCTCACCCTCAGGTTGAAGTCCCAGTCGTCTGCCGGGACCGTTGCGGGATCGAAGCCTCCGACTCGCTCGGCGATTGGCCGGCGGATCAAGTGCAGACCGGGGGTGGTCACCCAGTTGTGGATGACCAGGGCGGAGAAGGTGAGCGGCTCGTCCGTTGGGACCGATACCGAGCGGCTGCCCTCCAAACGCCGGCGTGCTCGCATGACGGCGGCCATGTTCTCCTCGGCGATCAGGTGCCCGCTCTCGTCCATGCAGTGCAGTTGCCCGTACACCGAGACGCAGTGTTCGTCGCGCTCGAGCACCTCCATCAGCGACTGCAGCGCATGCGGCTCCCACCGATCGTCCATGTCCAGGAAGACGACGAAGGGAGATCGCGGGTCGGTCTGGGCGAAACCCCGATTGCGTGTCTCCGCGACACCGCAGTGACCTCCCCGGTGGAGCTTGATCCGGTCGTCGCGGAGCCTGTAGCGCTCGACGACGTCGACCGTGCCGTCAGTGGAACCATCGTCGAACACGACCAGCTCCCAGGACGTGAGCGACTGGGCGCAAACGCTGTCGAGAACATCCGAGAGGTGACGCTCACCGTTGAACGTCGGTATGACGATTGACACTCGCGGCGCATCAATGTGCCCGAGCCCGCCCGAGCTCATAGTGATGACATAGCTCCCAGCGCCGTATGTGGTCAATCCCAAATCGAGGGACACCTCATGCTAACTGGCCCCGCCTGAACCCGGGCAGTGTGTCCGGCCGCGCACCGTATCCTGTCGTGCACATCGGGGTCAGCGAGAGAGTGAGGGATCGGTGGGCCACTCGTTGGAGTTGGGTGCGGTGAGCGCATCGAGAGCCGTCCGTTGCGCGTTCGTCGGGGACGAACCGCTGCTCGAGCAGTGCGTCGACATGGCCCGCACCGCCGGCCTCGATGTCGTACTCGTGGCGACGAAGAACGAGATGGTCCGCGACGACGCCATCGAGCACGGCATCCCGGTCGTCGAGTCCGATCCGGCCGGCTTGCGGCACGGCCTCGACGAGCACCCGGCGGACGTCCTGTTCAGTGTCGCCTACCTGCGCATGGTCCCCGACGACGTGCTCGCTCGAGTGATGGTGGCGATCAACTTCCACGACGGCCCGTTGCCCGGATACGCCGGACTCAACGTCACGACCTGGGCGCTGCTCGCCGGCGAGCACGAGCACGCCATCACCTGGCACCTCATGACCTCGGACGTCGACGCCGGCGAGGTCGTCGCCACCGAGCGGTTCCCGATCGCCGAAGACGAGACGAGCTTCTCACTCAACGCCCGCTGCTACGAGGCCGCGCTGACGACCTTCCCGGCGATCGCCGCCGCCATCGCCGCCGGAACGCTGTCGACCGAGCCGCAGGAGGCCGGTGAACATCGCGTGTTCCGCCGGTACGACCGCCCTGCACGCCTGTTCGACCCGCGCCAGCCGGCATCCGAGACGGCGCGCACCGTGCGCGCCCTCGATCTCGGCCACCGGCTCCGCAACCCCGTAGGCGTCGTGCGGTTGGTCGTCGGCGACGAGGTCGTCGTCGTGGACGCCGTGACCGAGGCCGAGCCCTCGAGCGCCGCGCCCGGCACGGTCATGGCGAGCGATGGCGACGGCGTGCGCATTGCCACCGCTGACCGGGACATCCTCATTACGGCCGCCAGCACGCCGGAGGGCGTCGGCCTGGACCTGCCGGACGCGTTCCGCCGCCTCGGGCTCGGCAGCGGTGACGTCCTGGCGCCGCCTCCGGCCGAGCTCATGACGGCCGTCGGCGAGCTCGAAACCGTGCTCGCCCGTGACGAGTCCTTCTGGCTCGGGCGCGTGGCCGCCGTCGATCCCGCCCGTCCGCCGATGCTGGGTGGCACCGGTCGAGGCAGCCGCTTCGTGGACGTGCCGCCGCAGACGACCGACGCCGAGCTCGTCGCGACCGTCGCGCTCTGGCTGCGCCGCACGACGGCGCCCGAGACGGTCGCCTTCTCACTGACGGATGGGCGTGTTCGCCAGATCGGCCGTCGGCTGGCTCCGCTGACCGTGCCACCGGTCGCCGTGCTGGACGTCGATCTCGACACACCGTTCGATGCGCTGCGCGCCGCCGCCGAGGCGGAGCTCGAGGTCGTTGCCCACCGCCACCCGCTGCTGCGCGACGCCATTGGGCGCGAGCCGCTGACGCGCGGCCACCCGTTCGCCCCGCCCGTCGTCGTGCAAGTCGGTGAGGAGGGCGATGCCGCCGACACGCCGCTCGGCGACGCCGTACTGCGCATCGTGCGGGAGGCTGGAAACCGGATTCGCCTGGACGCCGCCCTCGACACCGCTGACCCGGCGGCCCTCGACCGCGTCGCCGACCAGCTGAGCACGCTCCTGGGCGCGGCCCAAGCGGCACCGTCCGCACCGGGCGGCGACCTGGCGATCGTCTCGGCGGCGGAGCAGATCGTCCTCGACGCGTTCAACGCGACGGCGCTCGACCACGACCGGGACGCGACCGTCGACGCGCTGTTCCGCGCGCAGGTCGCGGCAACGCCAGACGCTCCAGCGCTCAGCTCGGGAGCGACGACGCTCACCTACGGCGAGCTCCAGGCCGCCGTGGCGGCGCTGGCGGACCGGCTGGCCGACCTCGGGGTCACCCACCGGGATCGAGTCGGCATCGCCGTGCACCGGGGCATCGACATGCTCGTCGGCGTGCTCGCCACGCTCGAGCTCGGGGCGGCGTACGTCCCCCTCGACCCCACCTACCCGATCGAGCGGCTGCAGTTCATGGTCGACGACTCCGGGCTCGCCGTGCTCCTCGCCGCCAATTCGACTGCCGCCGAGCTGGCGCGACCGGCGATCCCCGTGCTGGACCCGGCGCAAGTGGACGGCCCGGCGCCAGCCGCGGACCGTTCGTCGGTGCACGACCCGAGCGACCTCGCCTACGTCATCTACACATCCGGCTCGACCGGCACGCCGAAGGGCGTCATGCTCGAGCACCGCCAGGTCGTCAACTTCTTCGTCGCGATGGACGAGAAGATCGACCGTGATCCCCCTGGCGTCTGGCTCGCCGTCACCAGCCTGTCCTTCGACATCTCCGTGCTCGAGCTGCTGTGGACCCTGACCCGCGGCTTCCACGTCGTGCTGAAGCCCGACCGAGCGCTCCCCGCAGCGGACGGCGGGGCGGAGCTGACGGCGGCGCCCACTCGTCCGGTCTCCCTCAGCCTCTTCTACTTCGCGGCCGGCGAGGAGACCGCCGCCGACGGCTATCGCCTCCTCCTCGAGAGCGCCCGTTTCGCCGATCGCAACGGGTTCGAGGCGGTGTGGACGCCCGAGCGGCACTTCCACGCGTTCGGCGGCGCCTATCCGAACCCCAGCGTGGCCGGCGCCGCGCTGGCCGCCATCACCGAGCGGGTGGGGATCCGCGCCGGAAGCGTGGTCCTGCCCTTGCACTCCCCGATCCGGGTGGCGGAGGAATGGGCAGTGGTCGACAACCTCTCGCGGGGACGGGTCGCCATCTCATTCGCCGCCGGCTGGCAGCCCAACGACTTCGTGCTCAACCCGACCGCGTTCGCCAACGCCAAGGAGGACCTCCCTCGCAACATCGAGCTGGTGCAGCGCCTCTGGCGCGGCGAGACCGTGCCCATGCCCGGGCACGACGGCGCGATGGTCGACGTGCACACACTGCCCCGCCCGGTGCAGGCCGAGCTGCCCATCTGGCTCACCTCGGCCGGCTCGCCGGCGACGTTCGAGCGGGCCGGCACGCTCGGCGTCAACGTCCTCACCCACCTGCTCGGCCAATCCGTCGAACAGCTGGCCGAGAACGTCGAGCGCTATCGCTCGGCGTGGCGGGAGGCCGGGCACCCCGGCGAGGGCCGGGTGACGCTGATGATGCACACCTACCTCGACCGCGACGCCGACGTCGCCCGCGAGGTGGCCCGCGAACCGATGAAGAGCTACCTGCGCACCGCCGTCGGGCTGCTGCGCGACGTTGCCTCGGCATTCCCGACGTTCGCCGGTCGCGGCAAGGGCACCGACGACCTGTTCAAGAACCTCACGGCCGACGAGATGGACCAGCTGCTGGAGATGGCTGCCAGTCGGTATCTCAGCTCGAGCGGCCTGTTCGGCACGCCGGCCGACGCCGCCAAGGTCATCGACGTCGTGTCAGCCGCCGGCGTCGATGAGGTGGCCTGCCTCATCGACTTCGGCGTCGCCACCGACGACGTGCTGACCTCGCTCGACTTGCTGCTCGAGGCGAAGCTGGACGTCGAGGCCCGGCGCGCCGCAGTCGTCGCGACACCCAGCGCGGAGGACGCCGTCATCGATGACAGCGTGGCCGGCCTCGTCGCCCGCCACGGTGTCACGCACCTGCAGTGCACGCCTTCCCTGGCTGCCATGCTGCTCGCCGATCCGGACGATCGGGCGGCCATCGGCGGCGTGCGCCACCTGATGCTCGGCGGTGAGGCGCTCCCGGCGGCGATGGCCACGGAGCTGCGCCAGCTCCTGCCCGAGCGGTTCACCAACATGTACGGCCCGACAGAGACGACGATCTGGTCGCTGACCTACGAGCTGGACGGCGACGTCGGCGCGACGGTGCCGATCGGCACGCCAATCGCCAACACGACCGTCGTCGTCCTCGATCCGGCCGGCCGGCGCCTTCCCATCGGCGTGTTCGGGGAGCTCCACATCGGGGGCGAGGGTGTCGCCCGCGGGTACCACGCCCGACCGGAGCTCACCGCGGAGCGCTTCGTCGACCGCCCGGGGATCGGGCGCATGTACGCCACGGGCGACGTCGTGCGCATCCATCCGGCCGGCTACGTCGAGTTCGCCGGCCGCGCCGACAACCAGGTCAAGATCCGCGGTCACCGCATCGAGCTCGGCGAGATCGAGACCGTGCTCGACCGTCATCCCGACGTCGTCCAGTCGGTCGTCGTCGCCCGGGGTGACGCCACGGACCCGCGACTCCTCGCCTACGTCGTGTTGCGGCGCGGCGCCGACGTGAGCGGCGATGCCCTGCGCAAGCACGTCGGCGAGATCCTTCCGGACGTGATGGTCCCGTCTGCCGCGATCGCCCTCGATGCCTTCCCGCTCACGCCGAACGGAAAGATCGACCGCAAGGCGCTGCCGAGCGAGGGCCCGGCGATGAGCGCCGACGCCCAGGTGTGGACCGCCCCGCCGGCTGACGACGTCGAGCGCCTGGTCGCCGAGATCTGGAGCGCCGAGCTCGAACGACCGGTCGGTCGCGACGACAACTTCTTCGACATCGGCGGTCACTCGCTGCTGGCCGTCAAGGTGTTCCGTCGCCTGAGCGACGCCACGTCGGCGCGGTTGTCACTCACGGACGTGTTCAGGTTCCCGACGGTGCGAACGTTCGCCGCCCACCTCGACGCGCTGCAGAGCGCCGGCACCGACGACGCATCGCCCGCGCCAGCCGCCGTCAGCGCACCCACCGGCACCGACCGAGGCGCGATGCGCCGGCGGGCCCTTGCCCGCCGCGGCGGTGATCAGGGCGGCGACGGCTGATGACCGACGACCGAGACGTGATCGCCGACACCGAGGTCGCGGAGACGGACATCGCGATCATCGGCATGGCCGGCAAGTTCCCTGGTGCCCCCGACGTCGACCGGCTGTGGGAACGGGTGCTCGCCGCTGAGGACTGCCTGGTGACGTTCGACGAGCAGTGGCTGCTGGAACGCGGCGTGACGCCGGCCACGCTGGCCGATCCGAACTACGTCCGCCGCAACGGCGTGCTCGACGACCTCGAGATGTTCGACGCCGGGTTCTTCGGGATCGGGCCCCGTGATGCGTCGATCATGGATCCGCAGCACCGCCACTTCATCGAGTGCTCGTGGGAGGCGCTGGAGACCTCGGGACACGTACCCGAGCGGTTCGAGGGCGCCATCGGAGTGTTCGCCGGGTGCGGCATGAACACGTACATGCTGAACAACCTGCTGACCAACGAGCAGCTCGTGCGTCAGCTCGGCATGTTCCTGCTGCGCCACACCGCCAACGACAAGGACTTCCTCACGACGACGCTGTCCTACAAGCTCGACCTGCGCGGGCCATCGGTCAACGTGCAGACGGCCTGTTCGACGTCGCTGGTCGCCGTGCACCTGGCCGTCCAGAGCCTGCTCGCCTTCGAGTGCGACCTCGCGCTCGCCGGCGGATCGACGATCGAGGTTCCCCATCGCGTCGGCTACGAGTACCAGGAAGGCGAGGTGCTCTCGCCCGACGGCTACTGCCGCTCGTTCGACGAGCGCTCGGCGGGCACCGTGCTGACGAGCGGCGTGGGCGTCGTGGCCCTTCGCCGGCTCGCTGATGCGCAGCGCGACGGTGACCCGATCCTTGCCGTCGTCAAGGGCACGGCGATCAACAACGACGGCCAACGCAAGGTCGGCTACCTGGCGCCGAGCGTCGATGGCCACGCCGACGTCGTCAAGGAGGCCCTGGCCGTCGCCGGCCTCTCCGGGCGGGACATCGGGCTGCTCGAGGCCCATGGCACCGGCACGGCCGTCGGTGATCCCATCGAGGTGGCCGCCCTGACCGAGGCGTTCCGCGCCTCGACCCCCGACACCGGCTTCTGCCGCCTCGTGTCGACGAAGCCCAACATCGGCCACCTCGACACCGCGGCCGGCGTCGCCAGCCTGATCAAGGCCGTCCAGGCGCTGCGCCATCGCACGCTTCCACCCCTCGCCAACCACACGGCGCCCAGTCCGCTGCTCGATCTCGAACGGACGCCCTTCGTCCTGTCGACCGAGGCGACGCCATGGCCGGGTGACCGTCCGCGGCGGGTCGGGGTCAGTTCGCTCGGCGTCGGCGGGACGAACGCCCACATCATCGTCCAGGAGGCGCCGGCCGAGGACCCGACGCCAGCGGCGCAGGGTGAGCAGGTGTTCGTCCTGTCCGCTCGGGAGACCAGCGTGCTCGACGCAGCGTCGACCCGGCTCGCCGATTTCCTGGAGGGGCACCCCGACCTCAACCTGGCGGACGCCGCCAGCACTCTGGCAACGACACGCCGGCCGTTCTCGCACCGGCGAGTGATGACGGCGCCGGACGTCGAGACCGCCGTCGCCGCGCTGCGCTCCAACGACCGCAACCGCGTGGCGACGCAGGTTGCCCCAGACGAACCGCCGCGGGTGGCCTTCATGTTCCCCGGTGGAGGGTCGCAGTACGTCGGGATGGCGACCGGGCTGGACGAGCGATTCGAGGTGTTCCACGAGACCATGCGCGACGGCCTGGTCCGTTTGCGCGAGCGCCACGGTGTGGACCTGGAGCCACTGCTCTCCCCGGACGCGGACGAGGAGGCGCTGCGCCACACCACCGCGTCGCTGCCGGCGATCTTCCTCACGTCCATCGCGCTGGCCCGCCAGTGGATGGCCTGGGGCGTCCAGCCCTCCGCCTTCGTCGGGCACAGCCTCGGCGAATACGCCGCGGCCCACCTCGCCGGCGTGCTCACACTCGACGGCGCGCTCGACCTGATCGTCAGCCGGGCCGCCCTCATCGAGCGGGTCAGTGGTTCCGGCGCCGCCATGCTGGCCATCCCGCTGCCCGAAGCGGAGGTGCGAGCCGTCCTGCCGCCGAAGCTCTCACTGGCCACGATCAACGCCCACGACGAGTGCGTCGTTGCCGGACCGGTCGACGAGATCACGGCCCTGCAGGAGGCCATCGCGACCGACGAGATTGCCCCCACCCTGATCCCGATCGCCGCCGCCGCGCACAGCTCGATGCTCGACCCGATCCTGCCCGAGTTCCTCGACGCCGTGCGCAAGGTCGAGCTCTCGTCGCCGCGCATCCCGTACCTCTCCAACCTGACCGGCACGTGGATCACCGCCGAGCAGGCGACGGACCCGCAGTACTGGGTCGACCATCTGCGCAACACCGTGCGCTTCTCCGAGTGTCTCGCCACCGTGCTCGAGGGCGAACCGCTCGTGCTGTTCGAGATCGGTCCGGGGCACTCGCTCTCGTCGTACGCCCGGCGCCAGCCGACCAAGCCGGTGGCCGCGATTGCCGCTCTCCGCCATCCCAACCAGCACATGGATGACACGGCGGCGACACTGCTCTCGTTCGCTCGCGGCTGGGCGGCGGGGCTCGACGTCGATGTCGCCCGCTTCGCTGGGTCCGGTCGGCGCACCGTCCGGCTTCCGGGATACCCGTTCAAGCGGGAGTTCCACTGGATCGAGCCGGGCGCTGGCCGGGTCGTGGAGGCGGCACCCGTGCCGCTGACCGCCGCCTCGGTGGAAATGGCGGTCGCGGCTCCCGCCGAGCCGCAGCGCATCAGCGACCTGGCTGCCT
This sequence comes from uncultured Acidimicrobiia bacterium, assembly GCA_963844915.1. Lineage (GTDB taxonomy): Bacteria > Actinomycetota > Acidimicrobiia > Acidimicrobiales > Ilumatobacteraceae > JALZMG01. The sequence goes on from CAWJQF010000007.1 coordinate 116,984, forward strand.
CGTTCTGGGCGCCGACCTGGATCGAACGTCCGGCGGTCGCGCCGCCGGTCACGCCCGTCGGACCGTGGGTCATCGTCGGCAACCCGACCGACGCGCTCGTCGAGGAGTTGGCCCGTCAGGTCGTCGACCGTGGCGCCGTCGTCGAGGTGACCGCTTCACCGCATCCAGCAGTCCTGAAGGCCGCCCGGTCGGTGGTCCTCGTGGGCCCGACCGACGGATTCGACAGCGCCGTCGAACGCTGGCTCACCGTCGCCTCGGCCGCCGCCCGTACGCTGGCCGAGGTCGAGGCCGCGCCGACGCTGCTCGCTGCCGTGACCCGCGGGGCCACCGACGTCGACCTGCCAGCCAGCCACCCCGTCGACGCGATGGCCACCGGCATCATCGGGACAGCCGCCCGCGAATATCCCGACCTTCGGACCGCGCTGATCGACCTCGAAGCAGGTGGGGACGTGCAGGCCGAGGCCGCGGCGGTCATGACCGACCTGTTCGGTGGCGAGGACCGGATCACCGCGCACCGCGGCCGGCGACGTCTCGTCCCGACGACCGAGCAACTCCAGCTCGGTCCGAACCCGGCTCGCGCCGTGACGTTCCGCCAGGGCGGCAACTACTTGATCACCGGCGGCCTCGGCGGCGTGGGCTTCGCGCTCGCCCGCCACCTCGCCGAGGACCACGACGCCAACCTGGTCCTTGTCGCAACACGTCCGGTCCCCGAGGGACCGGCGCGGGCCGAATGGCTCGATCGGCACGGCTACGACGACCCGACGAGTCGACGGATCCGCCGCGTACAGGAGCTCGAGGAGATCGGCACGAAGGTCTCGGTGGTCGTCGCCGACCTCGCCGACCCGGCGTCCCTGCGCGTCGCGCTCGACGAGGGTGAACGCCAGGTCGGCCGGCTCGACGGCGCCATCCACGCCGCCGGTGAGCTACGTGACAAGCCGATCGAGCTGGCGACGCACGACGACCACGTCGCCGTCGTCGGCGCCAAGGCCCGCGGGGCGCTGGCGCTGACCGAGGAGCTGCGGCGGCGGGGCGGCGAGCTGCTGGTGCTCGTGTCCTCGACCAGCACGGTGCTCGTGCCCGAAGGTCAGGCCGCCTACGTCGCCGCCAACAGCGTGCTGGACGCGCTCGCCGGTGACCACGGTCCGCTGCGCGTCGTCACCATCAACTACGGCCTGTGGGGAGAGCTCGGCATCGCCGCCGCGGCCGCCCACCGGTTCCGGCTCGGCATCGAGCCCGGTGCGCCCGTCGTCCACCCGGTCTTCTCGGAGCTGTCGGTCGAACGCGACGGAATCGCCCACCTCGTCGGGACGCTGGCCGCCGACCACCACTGGGTCGTCGACGAGCACCGCAGCGCCGGCGGCCGGGCACTGCTGCCGGGGACCGGCCACCTCGAGCTCTACCTCGCCGGCCTCGACCTCGCTGGGATCGCGCCGTCCGCACTGAGCACGGTCACGCTGCTCGAACCGCTCGTCGTGCCCGACGACCAGCCGGTCACGGTCCGACTGACGATCAACCCGGCGCAGCGAACGGCGCAGCTCGAGAGCGACGGGGCCGTCGGAGCGTGGAGGACCCACAGCGAGGCGTTGATCGTCGACCGTCCACCGATCCGCTCGATCGGGGCGCCGACACGACCCGACGGCGCTAAGACGATCGACCCGCTGCAGCGTCCGGCCAGCCAGCTCGAGCTGGGCGGTCGCTGGCACTCCGTCGTCGACGCGTGGGCGGCCGGGGACCAAACAGGGGGCCGACTGCAGCTGCCGTCGGAGTTCGTCAACGACGACGGCGCGTGGTGGGCCCACCCGGCACTCGTCGACACTGCCACGGCGTTCGCCGTGTCGCTGGGTTCGCGCGTCGACGCGCTGTACGTTCCGGTCGGGTACGACGAGGTGGTCCGCTGGGGCGACGTGCCGACGTCGCTGCAGGTGATGGCCACGCGCGATGGGCCCGCCGACGGAGACCTGCTTCGCGTCGACCTCGTCCTGTTCGACGATGCCGGCACCCCCGTGCTGGCCGTCGACGGCGTCACGCTTCGCCCGGTCGACAATGCGGCGGCGCTCGCCGAACCGAGCGCGACAACCGCGCTGGAGCCCGCCAAGCACCACCGCATCCCACCGCTCGTCGCCCTTGCCGAGCGCCATGGCATCAGGGCCGCCGAGGGTGCAGAGCTGCTCGAGCGCGTCGTCGGCTCACGCCGGCCCCGCCTCATCGCCACGAGCATCTCACTGGACGACCTGACCACGCTCGTCGTCCCGGCGCCGCCGGCCGCGCCGGTGCCGGCGGCGGGAGTGCCTGCCGTCGCGCCGGCTGGAGCGTCGGTGCTGGCGACGATCCGCGGCATCTGGGTCGACCTGCTCGGTGTGCCCGATGTACGCGACGACGACGACTTCTTCGACATCGGCGGTCACTCGCTGATCGCCATCCGCCTCATGTCTCGGATCCACAAAGAGCTCGGTGTGCGATTCCAGCTCGTCACGATCTTCGACGCGCCGACGATCGCTGGCCTCACGGCCAAGGTGCTCGAGATCAGGCCCGATCTCGACACCGAGCTGGCCGCCGCGGCAGCTGCCACGACCGTCGTCACGGTTCCAGGAGGGGCACCGACGGCCGCTGAGACCGGGGCGACGTCGACGACTGTGGGCTCCGGCTACGAGCCGCTCGTGACGATCAGCGCCACCGGCGACAAGGCGCCGCTGTTCATCGTGCACGGCGCCGGCGGCAACGTGCTGTTCCTCTGGAGCCTGGCCCGGGCCATGTCCGGGACACGGCCGATCTACGGCTTCCAGGCCCACGGCGTGGACGGGCACGACATGCCCGACGCCTCCATCGAGGAGATGGCCACCCGTTACGTCACGGCGTTGCGCGCTGCGCATCGTGGCCCATACCTCATCGGTGGGTACTCAGGCGGCGGCATCGTGACGTTCGAGATGGTGCGCCAGCTGCAGGCGCTGGGCGAAGAGGTCAAGTACGTCGTGTTCTTCGACAGCGTGCCGCCCGGCCTGGCCACCCCGTCCCGGTCAGACGAGACCCGCAACCTGTGGGCCAACGTACGTCGTCACGGGTACACGAGAGTTCGCCCGTTCCTCAAGGAGTGGGCGAAGGCCAAGGCCAAGCGGTTCCTGCCGACCAGCGCCGGCCGCGAGATGCACATCTCGGCCGACGAGCGTGAACTCGGGATGCGCGACGTCGAGTCGCTCGGGTTCGTGAACCTGTTCTTCTACTTCAGCGCCGCCGCGGACAAGTACGTCATGAGCACGATCGACGTGAACGCGGCGGTCCTCAAGGCGGAGTGGGTCTGGCCCATCCAGCCCCACGACTACTACTGGGGTCAGTACATCACCGGCCGCCTGGACGTCGCCGAGGTGCCCGGCGACCACAACGCGATGTTCTATCCGGAGAACGCCCCGCGCATGGCCGAGGTGCTCATGCCGCTGCTCGACGCGAACGAACCGTGAGCCCGCGATGAGCGATGAGTGGTGTGAGGGCGCACATCGCTCATCGCGCCGGACGACGTGACTCCACGGCTCGGTCTGGGATGCGTGTCACTGGGCAGCGCCTCAGGTGGACGCAGCTTCGCGCGACGACGTCGCGTTCGTGGGGGCTGCACTCGATCGCGGGATCACGCTCTTCGACACCGCTGACGTCTACGGCAGCGGCAACAGCGAACGGGTGCTCGGGCGGGCCTTGCGCACACGTCGTGATGAGGTGGTCATCGCCAGCAAGGGTGGATACGTCTTCCGTCCACGCAGCGGTTTGGAGCAGTCGGCCCGGCGCACCGCCAAGGCGCTGGCCCGCCGGGTGCCGTCGCGTCAGGGCGGCTCGGGCGCCGGTGGGTCGGGAGGTGGCAGCGCGGGAGGCGGCAGCTCGGGAGGCGGCAGCTACGCGGCGCAGGACTTCTCCCCCGCCTACCTGCGCTCCGCTGTCGAGGCGAGTCTGCAGCGATTGCAGACCGACCGCATCGACGTCTGGCAACTGCACGGTCCCCGCCAGCCCGATCCCGAGCTGCTGCAGGGCCTGCAGGACCTGATCACCACCGGCAAGGTCGGCCGGTTCGGCGTCGGGGCCGAAGACGTCGACGCGGCGGCGGCCTGGGCGACGATCGACGACGTTGCGGTCGTCCAGCTCCCGTTCGGGATGCTCGATCCAGAAGCGGCCTCGACGGTGTTCCCGCTGGCCCGCCGGCGCGGCGTCGACGTGTGGGCGCGCGGGGTCTTGGGTGGCGGCGTCCTGCGGGCAGCGGCGATCGATCCGTCATCGCTGGCTGATCACCCGAAGCACCGAGTCGTCGAGCGCCTTGCCGAGATCGCCCGCCAAGCGGGCATCGGCATCGATCAGCTGGCGGTGGGGTTCGTGCTGGCCCACGCCGACGACCTCGCCACGATCCTCGTTGGGACCCGGTCGCCTGCGCACCTCCGGCGCAGCGTGGAGCTGATGGAGGCACCGCCACTGCCCGACGCCGTGCTCGACGCCGTCGGCGAGGTGATCGACGACGGCAACGCGTGGCGTGAACGCCGTGGCTGATGAGACGGTCGTCGTCGTCGGCAGCGGCCCGTGCGGAGCGACTGCAGCCGCGCGGCTCGTCCAGCGTGGCGTGCGCGTCACGATGCTCGACGCCGGTGTGCGGGCGCCCCGAGGGTTCCTCGTGCGCGCAGCTGGACACACGATCGTGCGCCGCAAGGGTTGGGCCGAGTACTTCCAGGGCCGCCAGGATCCGGCGTCGGATCCCGATGTCGAGTGGTACTCGAGCCTGTCGCTCGGCGGCCTGTCGAACTACTGGACGGCTGCCGTGCCGCGCTTCGCGCCGGAGGACTTCACCGACGGAGCTCGGCTCGACGAGCGGTACCGCTGGCCGCTGACCTACGACGACCTGGTGCCGTACTACGAAGACGTCGAGCGGATGCTGGGCATCACCACGGGCGTGAGCGAGATCCTCCACGTGCCGACCAACTGTGCGCGGCACGTCGAGCGGCTTCCCGAGGACTGGGCCGCGGTCGTGCGCCGCGCCTCCGCCGCCGGCAACGGCGTCGGTGCGCTGCCGATGGCCAAGGGCACCCCGTGGATGGTCGCCGCCCGCGGCACCGAGTTCTCCAGCTACCACTGTTTGGTCCGCCCGTTGCTGGCCTCCCCGCGCTTCCGACTCCTGGCAGGAGCTCGCGTCACGCGTCTGCGGGCGGCCGGCGATGGCGCCCGCTGGGTCGAGTACGTCGATGCCTCCTCGCGCGGCCTGACCGAGCTGCCGGCGCGAGCCGTCGTGCTCGCCGCTGGGGCGATCGACACGACGGTGATCCTGCTGCGATCGACATCGCCTGACTTCCCCGACGGTCTCGGCAACACCGACGGGCTCGTCGGGCAGTACCTCCACGACCATCCCCGCCAGTGGTGGACCGCCCAGCCGGACCGGCCGATGACATCCTTGACCCACCCCGTCTACATCGCCCGCAGCGACTACGACTCGGCGGTGCCGCTGCTCTCCAGCTCGCTGACCCTTGGACAGACGTCGGCGAGAGATCGGGTCAAGTCGATGTACGGAGGGCGAGTGGGCCAGTTCGGCGTGCAGGTCTTCGGGACGATGGTGCCGCGGCCCGAGGTCGGCGTCCACCTCGGCAACGGCGATCCGGCGGAGCCCGACGAGGCTCGACCGATCATCTCACTGCGCTACGACGGCGCGACGATCGCCAACCTGGAGGGAGCCCGTCAGCGGCTCCAGGACGTCATGAGCTCGGCAGGCCGGCCAGTCCGCATCCCAGGACCGTTCCACGAGCTGCACCCGGGATCCTCGGTCCACTTCGGTGGGACGGTCCGCATGCATGCCGACCGGGCGTTCGGCGTGTTGGATGCGTGGAACCGCGTGCATGACGTGCCGAACCTCGTCGTCGCCGACAGCAGCTGCTTCACGACGGGACCCGAGAAGAACCCGACCCTCACCGCCATGGCCCTGGCCTCACGGGCGGCGGATCGTCTCGCCGACGATCTAGAGCCGGCGTAACTCCCGCGCCGGCACACCGCCGACCACCAGATTGGCGCTCACCGATGCAGTGACGACAGCTCCCGCGGCGACGACGGCACCGTCGCCGATGGTCACACCTGGCAACAGCACAGCACGAGCCCCGATCCACACGCCACGTCCGATGTGGATCGGCGCGCACGAGAACGTGCCGGCCCGCCTTTCGGGCGGTCCGAGGTCGTGCGAGGACGTGAGCACCGCCACGTCGTGTCCGAGGTAGGCGCCATCGTCGATCGTGATCGGCGCCGAGGTGTCGAAGCGGCAGCCGTCGTTGATGAAGCAGTCATCGCCGATGCGGACACGGCTGGCGGGATCGAGGCCGCCGGCGAGGCGAAGGCGCCCACCCACCATCGATCGCGCGCCGATCGCCAGGCCCCCTGCCCGCAGGAGGCGGACGCGCAGCCAACCGGCGGTGTACGGAGGCACCAGGTCGGCGACGCCGCGAAGGAAACACCGCACGGTCTCCGCGCTGACGAGCTCCCCTGTCACGGAGCGCAGGGTCTCCCTCTCGCGCACTCCCCGCGCCGGTCGTTCCACCACGTCCTTCATCGTGGTCCACCGGCGAGGACACAGGCCGGATCCGATCGACACGGTGGTAGTTTCCCGCCGGTGCTGGAGGTCAGTTGGGGGAGCGACCGCAATGGGCCATTGTCCGTCCTGTGCATCGGCGCGCACAGCGACGACGTCGAGATCGGCTGCGGCGGCACGATGCTGCGCATCCTCGCGGAGCGGCCCGGGTCCTCGGTGCACTGGGTGGTGCTCTCGGCGGACGAAACCCGCGAGCGGGAGGCGCGGGCGAGCGCCGAGGCATTCCTCGTGGATGCCAAGGAGCGACACGTCGATGTCTGCCGGTTCCGGGAGAGCTATTTCCCATGGGCCGGTGAACAGATCAAGGACTATTTCAACGACCTGCGGCGCCGCGTCGAGCCGGATGTCGTGCTCTCCCACCACCGGATGGACGAACATCAGGATCACCGCCTCGTCGCTCAACTCGTGTGGAACACGTTCCGCGATCACCTCATCGCCGAGTACGAGATCCCGAAGTACGAAGGCGATCTCGGTCATCCCAACCTGTACGTCAACCTGCCCGCCCCGTACCTGGAGCGCAAGATTGCCCTGCTCATGGAACATTTCCGCTCCCAAACGGACAAGCGCTGGTTCCAACCGGAGACGTTCCGAGCGCTGGCGACGCTGCGCGGCATCGAATCCGGCACGGGCCACGCCGAGGCCTTTCACGTCCGCAAGCTGGTGCTGTAGCCATGGCTGACCCCGTGAACGACACGATGGGTGAGCGCCGTCCGCTCGTGTCGATCGGACTCCCCGTCTACAACGGCGAGGACTACCTCGCGGAGTCGATCGAGTCGATCCTCGACCAGACGTTCACGGATCTCGAGCTCGTCATCTGCGACAACGCGTCGACCGACTCGACACCGCAGATCATCGAGCAGTACGCCGCCAAGGACGACCGGATTCGCACCTATCGCAACGACGTCAACATCGGCGGCTCGCGCAACGCCAACCGTGTCTTCGAGCTGTCGATCGGGCGCTATTACCGGCTGGCCAGCCATGACGACGTGTGCCTGCCGAGGATGCTGGAGGAGTTCGTCGGAGTGCTCGAGGCGGACCCGACAATCGTCCTGTGCTATTCGGCCACCCTGCTCATCGACGAGCAGGGCGAGCAGATCCGCCCCAGTGCCGTCGGCAAGGGAATGGCCGAACGCCCGTCGGAGCGGTTCCGCGAGCTCTCCGATCGGCACTACCTCTGTGAGCCCATCTATGGCCTGGTACGGACGGACGTCCTGCGCCAGGTTCCCCCGCACGGGAATCACGTCGATGAAGACCGCGTGATGCTGTGTGAGCTCGGGCTACGAGGGCGGTTCCTCGAGCTTCCAGAGCCGCTGTTCCTGAAGCGCTACCACCCCAAGAACCAGTACGTCAGCTGGGCGGCGCGCATGTCGTGGTACAACCCGGACGACAAGACCAAGGTCACGCTGCCGTTCTGGATCGTGCTGCGGCGGCTCCTCACCGCGGTGCTCGATGCGCCGCTGAGCCTTCGCGAACGGGTGCGGGCGCTCGCCATGACGGGCCGGTGGGCCTTGCGCAACTCGAAGCTGCTCCTGGCCGACGTCGTCTCGGCGGCCGTGCGGCTCAGCCGACCGCGCCGGAAGCGGGCGTTCCGCGCCGAGCTCTACAACTGGGAGTGACCGCCATGATCCACCACGGCGAGCCCGCCGAGAAGACGCTCGACCTGAAGCGCGGGGACGTGGTCGAGGTCCGCTCGGCGGCCGAGATCCTCGCCACCTTGGACGAGCGCGGGACGCTCGACGGCATGCCGTTCATGCCGGAGATGATCGCGATGTGTGGGAGACGCGCCCAGGTCTTCCGGCGTGCCGACAAGGTGTGCGACACGATCAACAGCAACCTCTCGAGCCGCCGGCCGCCCGACACGGTGTTCCTCGAGGATCAGCGTTGCGACGGCAGCGGTCACGACGGCTGCCAGGCGGAGTGCCGCATCTACTGGAAAGAGGCCTGGCTTCGACCCGTGGCCGAAGATGCACCGATCACCACGCCGGCGGAGGACGAAGCGGCCACGGCGGAGTTGCTCCACCTGGTCTCCGCGCCCACCACGAACGGTGTCGAGGGAGACGGGCTGCGCTACCGCTGCCAGGCCACACAGCTCGTCGAGGCCTCCGAGCCGCTCAAGGTCGTCGATCCCCGTCCGTACGTTCGTGAGCTGACGTCCCGCAACGTCAAGCTCGGTCAATGGATCAAGGTCATGGGCAGGGTTGCCGTGATGCAGCCGGCGCAGAAGATCGGGGTGCTGAAGATGCCGGTGCTGGTGGGACCCGCCTCGACCTCGCCCGACTTCCCGCCCCTCGATCTGCAACCCGGTGAGTGGGTGCGCGTGAAGTCACGCGAGGAGATCCAGGCGACCCTCACGGACAAGGGGAAGAACCGTGGGCTGTGGTTCGACCGCGAGATGCTGCCGTTCTGCGGCGGCACCTACCAGGTACGTAAGCGGGTCACTCACATCATCGACGAGCCGACCGGCAGGATGCTGCGGTTCACGAGCGACTGCATCATGCTCGAGGATGTCGTCTGTTCGGGCGACATGGCGACGGGCCGCTGGTTCTGCCGCCGCGAGATCCCGTGCTACTGGCGGGAGTGCTGGTTGGAGCGCGTCGAACCACCGCGCAACGCCGGGTAGGCCCCCTCACGTGATGCTGATCACGTGATGCTGATCACGTGATGCTGATCACGTGATGCTGATGTTGTCCCAGTGCCAGGTGGCGCGAGGGTCGTCGCCGCCGGAGCGATCGCCGAGGTCCGTCTTGAACGAGTCATACGTGTCGTCCTGGAAGATCACCCGCACCTCGCCGTCCGGGAACGAGCCGCGCAGCGTGATCGTGCGGGTGGTGCCGTCGGCCAGCTGGTTGACGTGGGTGACCGTGCCGTCGCCGTTGTCCGTGGCGCACTGGCGGAAGCGAGTCGCCTTGTCGTCCGTGGGCGGCGCGTTGAAGTAGGTGTCGTTGCCCTCCCGGCTGTGCTGGTCGACGCTGCCGGAGGTGAACGTCAGGACGTAGGCGTTCCACTCGTCGTAGAGCGCCGGCATCTGGTCGCCATCAGGCCCCTGCGACATCGGACCGGGGGGCAGCCCTCCATCCGCCGGGAACGGCAGGAGTGCCGGGTTGACGTAGTGGAGCTTCCCGCCGTTGCTCTCGTAGAGGTCCTCCGGGACCATCACGACCTGCGTCCACTTGCGCGGCAGCGTCGTCATGTTCTGGTCCCAGCACACCTCGGTGACGTCGGTGAAGGACTCATTCGGGGCGAACAGCACTTGGGCGTACCCCTCGGTGTACATCGACGTCATGATGTGGCCGCTCTCCGGTCCCTTGGGAGCGCACCACCAGAACATCTCGTCGTTATGAGCGCCGTCGGAGTGGACGGTGCGCTGGGTCATCGGACCCTCGCAGCCCATGCTGTGGTCCCCTTGCCATTGCGCAAGCGAGGAGCGGTCGTTGCCGTCGCCGCCGAAGAACACCTCTCGCTGGAACCGGTCGAAGAAGTCCTCCGGCGTGTCGAAGCTGGCGAAGAACTGCTCGCCCGGAACCACGGGTGCCCCTTCGGGCGTTGGCGCGGACACAGCTTGCGGAGCGGGTGCGGCTGCTGCAGCCGGCGGGGGCGCCTCGGTGGTGGGCGGCGCCGCAGTGCCCGGTGATGCTGCCTCGGCGGGCGTCGTCGTCGTGGCCGCCGCCTCCGACGCCGGTTCCGCTTCGTCGTCGCGCAATGGCGTGGGGTTGCACGCGCTCAACACGGCAGCGGTTGGCACCAGCAGTGCTACCGCCACCCGAAAATGGATCGCCGCCTCATTGAGTTGTCCTCCTGTTGTCCGCCTGCGCCCGCGGAGGTCGCTCGGTGAAACACGGTACCAACCAGCGGCGTGGAATGGTCGGGAAATTCCTGACCTGGTGCGGCATGCTCCGACGGTGCTGGCGACGCTGCTCCCCCCGGTGGTGGCCGTCGTCGTGGCGGGGCCGGCGGAGGCAGAGCAGCCCCTGCTCGCCGAGGAGCAGCACTTCGTGCGCGACGCCACCGACGCTCGACGCAGGGAGTTCGCCGCAGGTCGGGCCTGTGCTCGGTCCGCCCTGCGCCGGCTCGGCCGTGCGGAGGTGGCGATCCCGGCGAGCGACCAACGCGCGCCGCTGTGGCCGGCTGGCGTCGTCGGCAGCATCACGCACTGCGCAGGCTTCACGGCGGCGGCGCTGGCGCTTCGTCGTGACGTCGCGATGCTCGGCATCGACGCCGAGCCGAACGGCCGTCTCGATGACGACATCGCCGAGCAGGTCGCGAGCAGGAAGGAGCGCCAGCGTGCCAGCGACGAGCTGGGCGCGGACGCCGCGCTGATCATCTTCAGCGCCAAGGAGTCGATCTACAAAGCTTGGTATCCCACCACTGCGCGGTGGCTGGACTTCGATGCGGTGACCGTGTCGGTCGATCGCTCAGGCGTGTTCAGCATCGAGCCACGGGCAGACCTCGCCGGCGACGACCGAGCACTGCTGTCCGGCCTGCACGGTCGTTTCGCCGTTACCGCAAGTCACGTCCTGACGGCGGTCTATGGTTGAGCAGTTCCCTCGGGCGGGGGACATGATGATTAAGGTTTCGTGACGGTTGTACTACGGTCCGTCACGAAACGTTCATACCCGCCTCCGGCGGCCCGTCCAGGAACGAGGGACCATGACCCGACGAACCGTGCTGCGATCCGTGGGAACTGCCGTGCTGCTGCCGGCGGCGCTCCTCGGTGCGGTACTTGTGCCGACGGTGGTGGATCAGTCCCCCGTCGAGGCCAGGCCATGTGTCTTCCACGACACCCCCAGCCGCCGGTGCCCTCGTCCGCCGCGAAACCCCGTGACGGCTCCCACGACGAGTGCGGCGACAACGACGACGACCCGACCCGCGACGCTGCCCACGACGACCGCCGCACCAACGACGACCGTCCGACCGACAACGACCGTCCGACCGACGACGGTGCCCCCGGCGACCGCGCCCCCTAGCGGGCCCGGACCCGTGGTCCCGGGCGCCCAGTTCACGGCAACCTTCGACACGCCCGCGGACTTCTTCAACCGGTTCCAGACGCAGGTGTTCTTCGGGATCAACCAGGACACGAGCACCCACCACCGTTGGTTGGGTGATCACAACATGGGTTGCGAGGGTCCGACGACGTATCGCGAGGTGAATCACAACTCGCACGCCGACGACCCCAACCTGTTCTGGTGGTGCGCCCCCAACGGCCCCGCCACGGGCCACGTCATGACTTCCCTGCTGACCGAAGGGTACGGACAGGCGGACTTCGCCCCGAACCGCTCGTTCAACAACGTGCGACGCGTCTGCTGGGACCAGTCGATGGTCGGTCTGCCACGCAAATGGACTCAGGTGATCGTCGTCCCCGAGTCGCTCTACCAGGCGAACGGCGGCAAACTGAACTACGCCAACCCCGAGCTGCAGCCGTTCCCTGCCGGAGACGCGCTACCGGCCGGTCCGCTCCCGGTCGGGGCGAACGGACCAGAGTTCCCTGGCCGGGACGCATTCAATGCGTCATGGGCTCCGCAATGGGACAGCTACGTGCTGGCGTTCACCGTCGGATCGTTGCAGCAGTACAGCCGTGGCGGCGCCCAGTACTACTTCAACGCCATCGAAACAGGTGATCCGGCCCCACGGTTCCGGCAGTGCCTCGAAGACTTGGAGAACGGCCAGATCAGGCATACGAACACGCTCGGCAATGGTCAGACCAGGACGGTGACGCTGGCCGGGTCGCTGCCGAACGGCCCTTCCCGCATCATCTTCCAGGACGACACCTATGACGCCTTCAAGGCGGACAATCCTGATCCGACTGGTCTCAGCGGCGGGGCCGTCGAGTCGACCTGGCACTGGGACAACATCACGGTCGACTGACACGTTCGGGCGGCTCGCAGCAGCGCTCGCCTCGGGCGAGTTCGTCGCACTTTACTGGCGCCGAATCCCGCCCTGCGCGAGTCCTGCCCCTCAGATCGGGGGGTCACCACTGGGCCAGCTCGGGTGCGTCGAGGTACCACTCGTGCTCGTCGAACGGGCTGGCCAGCACCTCGGTGCCGAGTGCGGCGGCGTAGGCGTCGATGCCGATCGTCGTCCCGCCCTCACACGTCCAGCCACCCTCCTCGCAGTCCCAACCCGGAACGGCGGTCGACTCCAGCGCCCCCGTCCAGTACAGCGCCACGCCGACCGCCGGGGCGGGGCTGCAGTCGACGACGCCGCTGTCCACGACGGGGTCGTCGATGACCACCCGGACCAGCCGTCCACCCAGCGTCTCACCGCGGCAATAGAGCTTGGCGGCAAAGGAGCCGCCGTTCGAGAAGCCGTCGATGATGACCTGTTCGCAGCCCTCCGTCGCCGCCGTGATGACGTCCACGGCCTCGGCGTAGCGGTCGTCGGGGAAGTACAACCACTGGCGCCCGTCACCTGCTTCGTCGTTGCCGGAGGGCGAGACGATCGTCGTCTCGGCGACGATCTCATCGGGTGCACCGTCGCCGCCCTTGCCGTGCAGTCGCACCACGCAGCGCCCCGACCGCTCGACGGCCGAGTCGGTGGGTGCCGTCGTGGCCGGCGCCGAGGACGAGTCGTCGCCCCCACACGCCAGCAGTGTGAACGCCATCGCGGCCGGACCGACGAAGCGCTTCATGGCCGGTCATTCAACCGGACCCCGAGCGCCGGCGGCGGTCACGCCTCGTCGGGCGGCGCGACGGGTTGTCGCGCTGCTTGGCGCGTCGCTAGCGTCGCCACGCCCCCGACACGCACCGTGAGGAGCGACGACGATGGAAGCGACCTCGACCCCGAGCTCACCGCACGTGTCGGTCGTGATCTGCACGCGCAATCGCGAGGACAAGATCGGTCAGGCGGTGAACAGCGTGCTGGCCAGCGACTACTCGTCCTTCGACGTCACCGTGATCGACCAGAGCACCAGCGACGCCACGGGTGCGGTCCTCCGTCCGATCGCCGCCGGCGACGAGCGCTTGCGCTACCACCACGTCGAGCAGGCCGGGTTGTCGCGGGCGTACAACACCGGCATCGCCGCGTCCTCGGGCGAGGTCCTGGCCTTCACGGACGACGACTGCGTCGTGCCTCCGGACTGGATCACCAACATCGTGTCCGCCTTCGCCGCCGAGCCCGACGGTGACCTGCTGTACGGACAGGTCATCCCGCTGGCGGGGCTCGACGACGACCGGGGTTGGTCGCCGAAGCTGGAAATCCACGAGCCCCGCCGCCTGAGCCGCGGCGACGGCTGGCACATCTTCGGCATGGGGGCCAACTTCGCCGCCCGCCGCCGCCTCTTCGTCGAGGTCGGGCCGTTCGATGTCGTGCTCGGCGGCGGCGGCCCGCTGCGCTCGTCACAGGACTTCGACCTGGCCTACCGGACGTTCCATGCCGGGCGGGTGACGCTCTTGCGCCCGGAGGTCACGCTGGAGCATGACGGCCGCAGGGAGGCCGCCGACTGGCCGTCGCTGCTCGTCGCTTACGGAACGGGCGACGGTGCCTTCTACACCAAGCACGTCCGCTGCCGAGACGTCTACGCCCTGTGGCTCGCCGTGCGCCGCGTGTTCCAGTCCGCCTGGCGCCTCGCCGCGAAGACGGTGCTCCGTCGCCCCGGCACTGAGGGCCCGTACCTCAAGGGATTCGTCACAGGCGTGCGCGACAGCTTCAAGTTCAAGGTCGATCGCGCCACGCGGCTGTACGTCGAGAACTGATCGAGTTCAACCGAGCCGATCGAGCGCGCGCTGTGCGGCTTCCTCTCCGCTCTTGAACGCCTGATCGGTCCAGATGTAGGCCCAGTCGCCGTACCTTCCGCAGTAGCCGATCTCGACCTCGTCGAGATAGCCGTGCACGATCTCGAGCGCCTTCGGGCGGTCGTGGTCGAAGATGACGTTGGCGAACGGGGCGAAGATGACGCTCTTGTGGATCACCTCATCGCGGCTGCGCACGAGTCCACACTCGATCAACCCGTCGATGGTCGGCTCGATCCAGTCCTCAGGTGCGTTCGTCAGGGGACGCCATTTCTCTGAGAAGTAGACCTCGGCTTGGATCGAGCCACAGCCCTCAGGCACCATGCTCGGCGAGAAGCCTGGGGGAAACGACAGCCGGGCGAAGCAGATGTCCTCGTCGTAGAAGTACGTCCATTGAGCACGGGTGTCGACGGGCTCGGTGATGCCGATGTTGACGAGCACGACCTGTGAGCAGGCGAGGAGCGATGCCGCTTCGAGGACATCCCGGGGGGCCTCCTTGATCATCGGGATCAGCCGAGGCAGTGGAACGGAGGAGACGAGCTGGTCGAAAGAGGCTGACTCTCCGTTGGCGAACGTCAGCGTCCGGGTTGCCAGCTCGATGCCGACGGCGCGATACCCGCACTTCAGGTCGACCTCCGTTTCGAACGGTCGCAGATAGGCGACGAAACCGCCGTTGGTCGGATACCTGAAGTGATCGACGTAGTGGACATCGAGCGGCTCGGGCTCGAGCGCGCCGAGGAGCACCTCGTCGAGCGTCGGACGGTACAACCTCGGACCGAGCCAGTCGGTCGTGAGGTTCCGCGCCTCGGTCGTGTGGTACTTCTTGGTGTACTCCATCGGGAAGGTGCGGGCGAACGTCTCGCCGTACGCCGCGGTGAGCCAGTCCTCGTAGTTCTCGATCACCGGGTGCTCGACGGCCGACGCCGCGATGAAGTCCTTGATGCAGGAGATGACCACGTCGCTCGGGAGCCCGTGCAGGTTGATCTGTGCCGGATGCTTCACCCAATGGCCACGCCAGTAGTTGTTGACGTAGGCCTTCATCACTTCGTACTCGCCGCCGATGTTGCCGGAGAACAGCTCTTGCAGCCGGGGATCACTGGTGAAGGAGATGTGCGGACCCTCGTCGAACGTGAACCCGTCGTCGTAGAAGTGCGTCGACGTGTGACCTCCGGGCGTTGGACGCGCCTCGTACAGCGTTCCTCGCACGTTCGCCTCGTGGCATCGGTGGGCGGCTCCGAACCCGGCCATTCCGGACCCGAGGATGGCGATGCCGTTGCCGTTCATTCGTCGCTCCGTGGGACCAGCTGGGCACCACCAGGTTGCTGGGATGCAGCCGTCGCGAACGCCCTCCGGCCCCAGACGATGGTATTCGCGATGCCGTCGGCGAGCGTCATGCGTGGGGCCCAACCGAGTACCGCGGCCGCCTCTGTCGGGTCGCCGAGCACGAGCGGCACGTCGTGCGCAGGCGAGGGTCGAGCACCCAACCGCAACAGATCCTCACGACCCATGGCGCGGGCGACCTCCGTGACGAGCTCACCGACGGCAATGCCGTGCCCGCTGGCAATGTCGATCGCGCCGCGATGTTCCGATTCGAGCGCGGCGACTACGCCGCTGGCAACGTCGTCGATGTAGAGGTAGTCGCGAACCTGACCGCCGTGCGTGCATTCGGCGGGTTCGCCACGTACGAGCGCACGGATGACGGACGCGACGAGTCGGCTCTCGTGCTCTCCGGGGCCGTAGACGAAGAAGACACGCGGCCAGACGAAGCTGAGATCCACGGTGCGGGCGTACGCGTCGAGCGCCATGAAGAGCGCGTACTTGCACGCGCCGTAGATCGTCGATGGCCGCATCGGGGTGACGCCGTTGCGGCAGACGCCGTCGCTCCAGTCGTATTCGGCGGAGCTGCCGATCACGGCCGCCCTGCTGCCGCCGGCTTCTCGGAACGCCTGCACGACATCCAGGCTGGCCCGCAGCCACGTCAGGTTGTCGGGGGCGTACATGGCATTGCCGCGCACTGGTCGCCAAGCCGCGTGTACGAGGTGCGTCGGCCGGACGTCGTCCATCAGTCCGCGAACAGCGTCGGGGTCGAGCAGATCAACGCGCCGGTGCCCGCCCCGTTCCGCGGCCGAAGCCCGCACGACGTCCCAGCCGTGGGCGATGAGCTGACGTGAGATCGGAGCGCCGAGGAAGCCTGAGGCCCCGGTGACCAGGACGCGTGTCACGACAAGGCAGCGTCTCCCCACACCTCCCAGGGCGGCGAACCGGCAGCGGCGATCTTGTCCAGCTCCACCTTGTCCTTGAAGGTGTCCATCGCCCGCCAGAACCCGTCGTAGGGATAGGCCAACAGCCGCTGCTCCTTGATCAATCGTTCGAACGGCTCGAACACGAACTCCTCCCCAGGGAGCATGTAGTCGAAGATCTCGCGGCGCAGCGCGAAGAACCCGGCATTGATGCGGACCGACGACGTCGAGACCGGTTCGAGCTTCACCACGTCGCCGTCGTCGTTGACGTGCACGATGTGGAACGAGTGCGGAACGGGAACCGTGATGAAGCAGGCGAGCTTGTCGCGCTCGAGGAACGTCTCGACGTACGAGTCGAGCGGCAGATCGGAGAGGCCATCCGCGTAGTTGGCGAGGAAGGTCTCGTCATCCTCGAGGTAGGGCTCGACGCGACGCAGGCGTTCGCCGATGTTCGTCTCGTGCCCCGTGTCGACGAACGTGATCTTCCACTGGTCGATGTCCGTGCTGAGCATCTGGACGTTCTGGCCACCGTGTGACATCACGAAATCGTTCGTCGCCCACTCGTCGTAGCGGAGGAAGAACTCCTTGATCTTGCGGGCGCCGTACCCGAGGCAGAGGATGAACTCGTTGTGGCCGTAGTACGAGTAGTACTTCATCAGGTGCCACAGGATGGGCCGATGGCCGACCTCGACGAGCGGTTTGGGGATGTGCTCGGAATAGTCCCGGAGCCGCATGCCGCTTCCACCGCAGAACAACACCACCTTCACCGGCCGTCCCCCCCGTTCCACCTCGCTCGCTCCATCACCCTCACTCCGGCTCGACGCGTCGGGGTGACGCTACCCGTCGCCCACTTGGACGGGCTCCCGGACGAGCCGTGAAGGATCGGACTGCAGGGTCGCCGTCACCTCGCAGGTGATCCCCTCCGGCGTCACATCGGGCGGCGTGTACACGCCGGAGGTCGTGATCGAGCCGCAGCTCGCCTGTCCGCTGGAGTCGAGCACGAGCAGCCAGTCGTCGGTCCCGTCATCACGTTCGCCGGGCGTCGTGAAGTCGCGGGTCCCACTCGGGTCGTACTCGAAGCCGTTCGAGATGGCGAGGTAGTTCCCGGTCGCCGGATCGAACCAGCGAGCGCGGGCAGGCCCGGAAAGTGCGGACATGTCCACCGTGAAGGTGCGCTCTCCGTCCCCGGTGACCGGCACATAGGCGAGTAGCCACTCGCCGTCGGCTGTCAAGCCCGACGTGATGTAGTCGAGCTCACCCCATGTGCCCGCACCTGCTGGGACGAGGTCGAGGCCGGCGAAGCCCTCGTCCGTGCCGGACGGCCGCATCTCCCACCATGGCAATGCAGCGAAGAGGTCGAAGGCGTGCGCGGAGTACTCCGCGCCCGGCGTGGAGAGCGACTCGGGCACCTTCCAACGGACCACGTCCTTCGAGCCGAACCCGTCCCCAGCGGTGCCGCCCCCGAGCACCGCCCAGAAGCGGCCGCGCCGGGTCTCCCATGGCTCACCACTGAACTCACCGGTGTTGTCCTCGTACTCGTACGTGCCCTCTTGCATCCACGCCGGGATCGTTGGTGAGAACCGCCACGCCCGGTCAGCGGTCACGTACGACGTGCCGGTCCCTTCGGGGCCATACCCGTAGAAGCTGTTCATGTCGACGAGGTCGCCGAAGTCAGGCACCTCACCGGGGATCCCGTCCGGCGGTGACGTCTCAGCCATCATGGGTTGCGTCGCGCCTGCCGACCTGATGCCCTCCGCGATGGCTCGGACCCGCAGCGCCCCCTCTGAGCCCGGAGGAGGCGTGAGGTCGCCGAGCCCAAACCAGATCAGGTTCGGCGTTTCCTTGTAGCGCTCCCCCAGCCAGACGCCCCAGTCGAAGAGCACCTGGCGGCTGGTCTGCGCCTCGACCTCCTGCCACCATCCTTGGTCGCCACCGGAGTACCCGAGGTAGGTGTACGCCAGCATCACGGCCATCCCCTGGTCTGCCGCCTTGGCGATGATCTCGTCGACACCCTGCCAGTAGCGCTCCGATTCCGGTGTTGCCCCCGCCGTGGAGAAATCATTTGGAGTGGCGAACGGTGGTTCGCCGCGGAAGTTGTTCGGCGCGTCCGGCGCGAACTCCGTCCAGGTGCCCGGGTGGACCATCGCCATCAGGTAGACGGAGTTGAAGCCCTGGGCACGCCGGGTCGACAGGTAGTTGTCGACCTGTTCGGGCGTCGCAACGCTGGACATGAACCACGCCGCGTCGGCCTGGATACGCCACGGATGATCGTCCTGGTCGACGAGGTAGCGGCCGTCGGTGGACACCTCGAGCGGGTAGGCAGGGGAGCTCGCCCGCGACGACCTCGATTCGCTCAGTCCCCAGTAGACGGGTTCCTCGCCGGTGACGGAGAACGACAGCTGCGCACCAGGAACGATCGAAGGCGTGGACGGGACGATGCTGTACGACGGCGGGCCACTGGTCTCCGACGATCCACCGCACGACACGGATGCCAACGCGACAACCAGCGCGGCGCCAACCGAGGCGATCGATCGAGAGATGGGACGCCCAACCGTGCGCATGCCGACGGCTGCCATCTGCCTCACCTGCCTTCCGCCCCGGGCTGAGCCCGATCCGGCAACGCTATCCGGGACCCACCGGTCGTGAGCCGCGGTTGCGGAGCCGTGAGGTACGTTGCCGCCGATGAAGCCGTTCGCCTGCCGCTTCTGCGGCACACTGCTCGAACACCGGGTGGTGGACCTTGGCATGTCTCCGTTGTGCGAGAGCTATCTCGCCGCGGATCAACTCGACGGCATGGAGCCCTTCTACCCCCTCCACGTCTGGGTGTGCCACCAGTGTTTCCTGGTGCAACTCAATGAATACGTCGGCGCCGAGGACATCTTCACCGAGTACGCCTATTTCTCCTCGTTCTCCACATCCTGGCTCGAGCACGCCGAGCAGTACGTCGCGATGGTCACCGAGCGGTTCGGACTGGACGGTGGCAGTTTCGTGGTCGAGCTGGCGAGCAATGACGGCTACCTGCTGCAGTACTTCGTCCAGCGCGGCATCCCGTGCCTGGGGATCGAACCGGCGGCCAACGTCGCCAAGGCGGCCCTCGAGAACGGTGTTCCCACTGAGGTCGTCTTCTTCGGGCGCGACACAGCTGCCCGGATGCGGGACGCCGGTCAGGTCGCTGATCTCGTGCTCGGCAACAACGTCTTGGCTCAGGTGCCGGACCTCAACGACTTCGTGGCGGGGATCCCGACCATCCTCAAACCTGGAGGAACCGTCACGATCGAGTTCCCGCACGTGATGCGCATGCTCGACGAGAACCAGTTCGACACGATCTATCACGAGCACTTCTGTTACTTCTCGTTGATCAGCGCTGAGGCCATCTTTGGCGGCCATGGCATGACGATCTTCGACGTCGAGGAGCTGTGGACCCACGGCGGCTCGTTGCGCATCTTCGCTCGCCATGCCGATGAGACCGAACGTGCAGTCAGCGATCGCGTCCTCGAGTTGCGGGCCAGGGAAGAGGCGGCGGGATTCCGCGACGTTGCTACCTACGAGCGGTTCGAAGATCAGGTTCGCGAGACCAAACGAGCGCTGCTCGAGCTGCTCATCGGCATCAAGCGAGCAGGGAAGTCGATCGTCGGATACGGCGCGCCCGGGAAGGGCAACACGTTGCTCAACTACTGCGGGATCCGCACCGACTTCGTCGACTTCACCGTCGACCGCAACCCGTACAAGCAGGGCCGCTTCTTGCCAGGCACGCACATCCCCATCCACGCGCCGGAACGGCTCGATGAGGCCCGTCCGGACTACATCCTCATCTTGCCGTGGAACTTCAAGGACGAGATCCTCGCCCAGCTCGCGCACGCACGCGACTGGGGAGCGAAGTTCATCGTGCCGATCCCGACCGCGACGGTGCTCTGAGGGGGCTGGCATGCGCGTCCTGCTGACAGGTCACCGCGGATACATCGGCGTGGAAATGGTGCCGGCGCTGCGCGCCGCCGGCCACGAGGTCATCGGCCTCGATACGGGTCTCTACGACGAATGCGATTTCACCGCGCCCCCGGACGAGGTCGAGGAGGTCGACGTCGATCTGCGCGACGTCACGACGGAGGATCTGCGCGGCGTCGACGCCGTGATCCATCTCGGCGCGCTGTCGAACGACCCGCTCGGCGATCTCAACGCCGACCTGACGTATGACATCAACCTGCACGCCTCCGTGCGTCTCGCCTCGGCGGCCAAGGAAGCAGGGGTTGAGCGCTATCTCTTCGCGTCGTCGTGCAGCCTCTACGGTGCCGGCGGCACCGAACTGCTCGCCGAGACGGCTGAGTTCAACCCAGTGACGCCGTATGGCGAGTCGAAGGTCCGCGTGGAGCAGGAGGTCAGCAAGCTGGCCGACGACTCGTTCTCGCCTGTGTACCTACGCAACGCCACCGCGTACGGCGTGTCCCGCCGGCTCCGTGCCGACATCGTCGTCAACAACCTGGTCGGGCACGCGGTGACGACCGGCAAGGTGCTGCTGCAGAGTGACGGGTCACCGTGGCGGCCGCTGGTCCACATCGACGACATCATCGGGGCGGCGATCGCTTGCCTGGCTGCGCCGCGGGAAGCCATCCACGATGAGGCCTTCAACGTCGGGATGGTTGGGGAGAACTATCGCATTCGCGAGGTGGCCGAGATCGTCCAAGACGTGGTGCCGGACTGCGAGATCGCGTTCGCTCCTGGCGCCTCGCCGGACACGCGGAACTACCGTGTCGACTTCTCGAAGATCGCCAGACAGGTGCCCGCGTTCGTGCCCCAGTGGAACGTGCGCCGGGGCGTGGAGGAGCTGTACGAGGCGTTCGTTTCAGCCGCGCTGACCGAGGACGATTGGAAGGGCCGGCGGTACTACCGGCTGCCCACCATTCGGCATCTGCAGGACGCGGGCGTCATCGACGACAACCTGCGGCGAATCCGCTAGCTCGCCGTTCTGTCCCTTTTCGGAGCGGGGGACGACAGCAGCACGGAGGCGATCGCCGCCGCGACGAGCATGACGATGCCGGACATCGTGTAGGCCACCGGGACATCGGCCGCCGAGGCGACGACGGCGCCGACTGCAGCACCGAACGGCTGGCCTCCCCAGGAGATCATCCGGCCGATCACGTTGACGCTCGAGCGGAGGTGATCGGGCGCGACGAGCTGGCGGTAGGTGATGCCGGTGACGATCGTGGTCGTCATCGACGCGGCGAACGCGCCGACCAGGGCGACGCCGGCCAGGAACGCTGAGTTGGCGGCGAGGGCGAGTGCCAGCCCACCAGATGCCGCCAGCGTGCCCGGGGTGAGGAACTTGATCCGGGCAGGCGTGAAGATCCGTGAGAAGGCCAGCCCGGCGAGCAGGCTGCCGACGCCGACGGCGCCGAACAGCACGCCGACGCGACCGTCGTCGGGGTCGAGCGACAGCACCTCGACGGCATACGGCACGAGCAACCCGAGCACCGCGCCGAAGGCGAAGGAGTTGCCGAAGCCGACGCCGAGCAGCGTGGCGACCGTGCGCTCCGAGCGGATGAACCGGAACGCGGCCCGCGCCCCGGCGCGCAGGCTCGTTCGCTCCGGTGGCGCCACCGTCGGATCGCGGAACGTCGAGCGGATCGTCGATTGCACCGCTGCGGCGACGAGGAAGCTGGCGGCGTCGATCGTCACGGCGCCGGCGGCGCCGACCGTGGCCACGAGGATCCCGGCCAGCACGGGCCCGATGATCTCCGAGGCCGACGTGATGCTCGACAGCAGGCCATTGGCGGCAGCCAATCGCGCGGGACCGACAAGGGCAGGAACGGCGCCGAAGACGGCGGCGTCGGAGAAGACGAACGCCGTCGCCGAGAGCAGCGCTACGACGTACACCTGGGCGACCGTCAGGACACCCAGGAAGTGGGCGATCGGGATCGTGGCGACGAGCAGACCTTCGGCGACGTTGCCGCCGATCACGAGCAGGCGGCGGTTGCCACGGTCGGCGAGCGGGCCGGCGATGATGCCGAACAGCAGGTACGGCACCACCCGGAAGGCGAAGAGCAGCCCGGTCTGGGCGGCCGAGCCCGTCGCGTCGTAGACGACGAGCGGGAGCGCGACGGTCGTGATGCCGGTGCCGACCATCGAGACGCCCTCGGCGACGACCCACCTGACGAAGCGAGGCTCGGCTCGCAGCACCGACGCCGTCGTCACGGCTGGTCAGTCTCTCTGTTCGGATAGCGTCGCGGCGCCATGGAGGTCGGTTTGCGAGCCCGTCCGGACCTCGACCACGAGGTCGGCGCCCGTCTTGCCGACCACGAGCAGCGCTACACGGCTGGCCGGCGCGCCCTCGTCGCCGCGCTCGCCAGGGCTGGCGGACCGGCCACGCTGCCCGAGCTGCTCGAGCTCCAGCCGTCGCTGGCGCTGAGCTCCGCGTACCGCAACCTCGTCGTCCTGGAGGAGGCGGGGGTCGTGCGGCGGCTCGTGCACGGTGCCGAGCGGGCCCACTACGAGCTGACCGAAGAGCTGACCAGCCATCACCACCACCTGATCTGCGAGACGTGTGGGGCGGTCAGCGACATCACGTTCGACGAGCGGCTCGAGAAGACGCTCGGCCGAGGGTTCCAACAAGTCGCCGATGCAACGGGCTTCGTGCCGCGTCATCACGCCATCGACTTGTTCGGTCTGTGCGCTTCCTGCGCCGCCTGAACCCTTGCGCCTTCGCCGGAGCGCTCAGCTAACGTGACGCTCGGTTATGAGACAGATTCTCACTCTCGTCTTGGGCGCGCTCGTCGTCGTCGGCGCGTGTGGAGAGGATTCGGCGTCCGGCGATGATCGTCCCACCATCGTCGTGACGACGACCATCCTCGGTGACATCGTTAGCGAGATCGTTGGCGATGCGGCCAGTGTCGAGGTCGTCATGCCCGTGGGAGCGGATCCGCACGAGTTCGCGCCGTCGGCGCGCCAGGCCGAGGCGATCGCCGAGGCCGACCTGCTGGTGCAGAACGGCGCCGGCTTCGAAGCGGGGATGGCGGACGTCATCGACAACGCGGCCGACGAGGGGATCGACCTCTTCACGCTCACCGATCACGTCGAGCTCCTCGGTGACGATCCGCACGTTTGGACCGATCCGTCGCGGGTTGCCGCCGGTGTGGAGGCGCTCGGGGCGCGTTTGGCGGAGGTCGAGGGCGTCGACACCGCCGCGATCGCGGCGCAGACCGACGCCTACCTCGCCACGCTGGCCGAGCTCGGGTCCGAGCTCGACGATGTGCTCGCTGGCCTGCCGTCCGAGCGCCGGGTACTCGTCACCGACCACGAGGTGTTCGGATACTTCGCCGACCGCTTCGACTTCGAGGTCGTCGGCACCGTGATCGCGTCGACGACGACAGGCGCCGCGCCGTCGGCCGCCGACCTCGACGCCTTGGCCGCCACTATCCGCGACGCCGGCGTGCCGGCCATCTTCACCGAGAGCGGGCACTCCGACGATCTGGCCGACGCCTTGGCCGACGAGGTCGGCGACGTCGAGATCGTCGCCCTGTTCGCGGAGAGCCTCGGCGAGGCTGGCTCAGGAGCTGAGACGTACGTCGACATGATGCGCACCAACGCCGAGCTCATCGTGGGAGCACTCAGCTGATCGAGTTCATCACCGACGCCTTCGCCTCCGGCATCACCCAGCGGGCGCTCGTCGGCGGGCTCCTGGCGGCCACGACGACGGCGCTGATCGGGACGTGGGTCGTGGTGCGCGGGCTGGCGTTCTTCGGCGACGCGCTGGCCCACGGCGTGCTGCCGGGGATCGCGCTGGCGGCCGTGTGGGGGTACGACCTCACGCTCGGCGCAGCGGTGAGCGCCGTGGTGATGGTTGGCGGCGTCAACCTCGTGCACCGCACGACGCGCCTGTCCGACGACACGAGCATCGGGCTGCTGTTCGTCGGCATGCTGGCGCTGGGCGTGATCATCATCAGCCGCACCGACAGCTTCGCCGGTGATCTCACGTCGTTCCTGTTCGGCGACATCCTCGGCGTGCAGACCAGTGATCTCCGGCTTGCGGCGATCGTGCTCGCGCTCACCATTGCCGGGGTCGTGCTCGGTCACCGAGCGTTCCTCGCCCTCGCCGTCGACGCCGAGAAGGCGACGTCGCTCGGGCTGCGGCCGGGCCTCGCCCACGCCGCAATGCTGACGCTGCTGGCGTTGTCGGTCGTCGCCAGTTTTCGCGCCGTCGGGACGCTGCTCGTGTTCGGCCTGCTCGTCGCCCCGCCGGCGACGGCGGTGTTGATCGTGCGCCGCCTCCCCATCGCCATGCTCGTCGCCGTCGGCCTGGGCTGGCTGGCCGTCGTGGCCGGGCTGGTCGTGAGCTACCACGCCGACACGGCAGCGTCGGCGACCATCGCCGGCTTCGCCGTCGCCCAGTTCTTCGTCGTGCTGACCGTCACCGAAGTGACCGCCCGCCTCCGCCACCCCGCCGCCTCTCGTTTCTGACGCCCGATTGGTGTCACGGATGACACCGAACGGGAGTCAGAAGTGGTTCGCCGCGCTGCCGGGGCCGGGTGCGGTCGTGGCAATCTCGGGGAGATGAGCTCGCGGGCGCGGATCGTCGGGCGGCGCGTCGCCGTCGTGGCGGTCGTCGCGGCCCAGGCGTTCTTCGTCGCGCGCGGCTATTGGTCGTCACACAAGGAGTTCGCCTTCCAGATGTTCCCGGAATCGAGCACGTGGCGGGCGGAGATCACCCGCGTCATGGCCGATGGGCAACGAATCCCGATCACCGAGCCCTGGGACGGGTACCGCTGGGGTGAGCTCGTCGACAGCCGTGGACTGTCGACGCCCAGCGAGCGCCATCACGCCGACGCCGGGTTGGACAACCAGCTGGCCTTCCTCGATGCGGCCCTCGACTGGGTCGCCGTCCACACACCACTCGACACCGAGACGCAGTACCTCGAAGCTGTCGTCACGACGTGGCACAACACCGACGACCCGCAGGTGGTCGTCCTCCGCAGCGTCGATCGGAGTGCCGCGGGGTGATCGCCGCCTTCGACGAGCTGCTCGGCCGCCAGGTGAGCATGCGCGCGATGGCCCTGCTGCGGGTGCTGGCGGGTCCGATCGCCCTGCTCCACCTCCAGCCGTTCCTGACCGACGCGTGGAACGGCAAGACGTACCGGGACACGTTCTACGAGCCCTACGCGTCGTGGTACCCGGAGCTGCCGACGCCGTTGTACGTGGCAGTGCTGTGCGTCGGTGCGCTCGCCGCGATCGCCATGACGGTGGGTCTGTACACGCGAGCGGCGACCACCGCCGTGTTCGCCGTCGTCACCTACAACCTGTTCCTGTCCACGACGAACGTGCACAACAACCGCGTCTACCTCGTCGTCGTGCTGGCTGCCCTCGCGGTGGCTCCGAGTGGACGTGAGCTCTCGGTCGACGCCTGGCGGCGGGGTCGTGCGGGGCTGCCCGCGTTGCCGACGACGGCGCCGGCGTGGCCGCTCTGGCTGCTGCGCTTCGAAGCGTCGGTCGTCTACGGGGCGTCCGGGCTGAGCAAGCTCCTCGACTCGGATTGGTTCGGCGGCACGGTGACCTGGCACCGTGTCGTCCGCACACGCGAGCAACTGGAGGCGAGCGTGTTGCCCGACTGGGTCATCACCGTGCTCGCCGACCGCTCGTTCCACACATTCGCCGCGAAGGTGATCATCGCGACGGAGCTGTTCATCGCGTTCGGACTGTGGTGGCGGCGGAGTCGCTACGCCGCGGTGTGGATCGCCATTTGCTTCCACCTTGCGATCGAGGTCTCCGCCCGCGTGGAGGTGTTCTCGTACCTGGCGGTCGCCGCGCTCGTGATCTGGGCGGTGCCGTCGACGCGGGACCGGGTCCTCATCGTCGACTTCTCCGTCGGCCGCCACCGCACGCTGGTGACGGCCACGCGCTGGCTCGACTGGCTCGCCCGCTTCCGCATCGTGGCCGGCCCCCCGGGCTGCCCGATCAGCGTCATCCACCGTGACGGCAGCGTTCGAGACGGTCCCGCGGCGGTTCGCTTCGTCCTCAGCCGGCTGCCACTGACCGCATGGTTCGCCCTGCCCACGTTGCTGCTGCCGGCACCCAAGCAAGCCGTCGTCGACCCGCCCGGCGCGCCGTCACAGGTGACGAGGGTCGGCTGAGCGTCCGCTCCCGACCCTTGGGGCGAGCGCTGTTCGCGGGAGTCGTGCTGCTCGTCGCGGGCGTCCTCGCCTTCGGCGTGCTGGCCCCACCCGAGCACTGCCCGGACGTGACGGCCGATGATCTCGAGGCGAGCGCGACCGCCGCTGTCGATTGGTTCACTCGCAACCAGTACGACGACGGCACGTGGTTGTACGAGTACGACGCCGTGGCCGATCGGGAGACCGGTTCGCCGTACAACGTCGTGCGCCATGCCGGCGCAGTGATGGGCCTGTACCAGGCGGCGACCGCCGGCATCCCGGGCGCGCTGGAGAGTGCCGACCGCGGCGTCGAGTGGGCGCGTGACCACTTGCTCGAACGGGACGGATGGACCGCGGTCACGTTCGACGGCCGCACCGCCGTCGGAACCGCGGCGTTGCTCACGGCCGGCCTCGTCGAGCGGCGGTTGCTCACCGGAGAGACCGACGCCGACGACTTGATTCGCGGGCTCGCTCGTTTCATGGTCGCCCAGACCGAGTCGTCGGGCGCCGTGCTCGCCGAGTACGACGACGCCGCGGGGCAGCCGGTGCCTGGCCTCTACTCGAAGTACTTCACCGGCGAGGCGTACTGGGCACTGGCCCGAGTCCATCGCCTGTTCCCGGACGAGGGATGGGGTGAGGCGGCCGACCGCATCGGCGACTACCTGGCCACCAGCCGTGACGAGGTCGAGGACAACTGGCCACCTGTACCGGACCATTGGACGGCGTACGGGCTCGCCGAGACGATCGACTTCCCGGAGCGCCATCCCGACCGCCCGCTCACCGAGGACGAGCTGGCGAACGCCGAGCGCCAAGCCGCCTTGTTCGGCAGCCAGGTGCGGTGGGTCAGCCAGCAAGCCGGCCCGTGGGGCGTTGCCGTGCGCGGCACGTTCTCCCCGCGAGGCGGTGGCTACGGCGTCGTCGGGGAAGCGCTGACCGGGCTGTGGCTCGTGGCCGAAGCCGACGGGCGGCTCGCCGGTGATCGCCAGCCGATCGCCGATCGGGCGCAGTGCATCGCCGCGCTGGCGATCGACGCGCAGCGTGTCGGCAGCGAGGCGGATGGCGCGCCCCGCCCCGACCGTGTGGACGGCGCGTGGTTCGTCGGTGACGTGACGCGGATGGACGACCAGCAGCACGCCATCTCGGCGCTGCTGCGCACCATCCCGATCGTCGAGGCGCAGTCGATCATCGGTGAGGACGATGCGCCGTCAGGGTGGCTGTGGTTGCTGGCGCTGGTGGCGACGCTCAACGCGCTGTACGCGGCGGTCGGCACGCCCCGTCGAGCGAGCGGCCGCGAGCGGGCGACGCTCGGGGCGCTCGGTGGGCTCGTCGCGTCGGTCGTGGTGCTCGTGGCCGGTGTTGCTCGGTGACCCGTTGCTCGACCTGCTCGACGTGTCCGCGCCGGCGGCACGCATCGCCGTCGGGGCGGTCGCCGCCGTGGCGGCGCTGTTCAGGATGGTCGCCCGGCCACCGTCGCCGGACCCGGCGCTGCCTGGATGGCGGGCGGCGATCATCCCGGTCGGCATCCCGCTCGTTGCCTCGCCGGCGGCGGTGCTCCTGGCGATCGGTGCGGCGGCAGATGGGATGCTCGGCGTGCTGGGGATCGCGCTGGTGATCACGATCGCCGTGCTCGCTGGCGTCGCCGCTGTCGTGCCCGTCGAGGGTGCCGGTCGCGTCGGCGTGATGTGGGTCGCCCGCCTCGTCAGCGCGGCTGCTGCGGTGGCCTGCGTCCTGCTCGTGATCGACGGCGTCCTCGACGTCTGACGTCAGCGGGCCGCGTCAGCGCTCGGACAGGTAGGCGATCACCGCCAACACGCGCCGGTGGACGGCAGGTGACGGTGCGAGCCCGAGCTTGCAGAAGATGCTGGCGACGTGCTTCTCCACGGCACCCTCCGACACGAGCAGGTCGCGAGCAACGGCACGGTTGGAGCGCCCGAGCGCCATGAGGGAGAGCACTTCACGCTCGCGCGGGGAAAGATCAGCAAGTCGGCTGGACCGCTCGGCGGGAGCGAACGACGGCGGGGCGAACGTGGCGATCGACATGCACGTTGGACGCCGCGCCGGCCCGAAACTCGTCGGTTTGCCCAAAAGTTCACGCGACATCAGCGTGAGGGAATTGGCCGTCGACGGCTTCTTCCCTCACGCTGAAGCGTGACGTGCTGGATGCGGTGACTACTCGCTCGTGATCGCCTCCAACACGTTGAGCTTGGCGGCCCGACGAGCCGGGCCGGTCGCCGCCAGCACACCGGCGACGCCGCCCATGGCGACGATCATCGCCAGCTGCGCCGGTGGGAGCGTGAACTCCGTGACGCCCTGGTCCTCGAGCGCCTTGACGACGCCCCAGGCACCACCGATCGCCAGCGCCGCACCCAACGCCGCGCCGAGCACGGCGATCAGCACCGCTTCCCACCGGATCGCCCGGCGGACCTGGCGGCGGTGCATCCCGATGGCGCGCAGCACGCCGAGCTCACGGGTCCGCTCGTGCACCGACAGCGCCAGCGTGTTGGCGATCCCGATCAGGGCGATCACCACGGCCAGCGCCAGCAGGCCGTAGATCATGTTCAGCATCTGGTCGATCTGCCCGGCGATGTCCTCCTTGAACTGAGCCTCGTCCTGCAGCTCGGCGTTCGGCCATTCGGTCAGCGCCGCATCGAGCGCCGCCCGTGACTCCGCCGCCGGCAGCTCGGGGTCGACCGAGACGAATACCCGCCGGTCGAACTGATCGGCGACGTGCTGCTCGAACGTGTCGAGACCGACCATCCAGTTCGCCTCACCGCCGATCCGGGAGCCGTCGAACACGGCCTGTACGGTCAGCGGCACGGTCTCGCCGTCGGCGAACCGCACCGGCACACGATCACCAATCCGCAGTCCGTCCTCCTCGGCCTTGACGGTCGTCACGGCGACGGCGTCACCGTGCACCAAGGCGATCGAGCCACCAGTGACGTCCAGGTCGTAGAGGTCATCGATCACGGCCGTGTCAACGGCCATCACGTCGGACGTCGACCCCTCGACCTCGGCCGGCGCGGAGCGCACGGGCGAGACCAGGTCGACGCCGGGAACGGCCCGCAGGTCGTTCTCCACAGTCGTGGCGAAGCCCTGGGTGAAGGAGCCGGACTCGACGACGTAGTCGGCACGGAAGGAGTCGTCGACGGCCGACTCGATGGAGTCCTTCGTCGACGCGGCCAGGATCGTGATGAACCCGACCAGGGCCACGCCGATCATCAGCGCCGCCGAGGTGGCAGCCGTGCGCTTGGGGTTGCGGCGGGCGTTGTTGCGGGCGTACCTGCCCGTGACACCGAACAGCCGCGTCGGCATGCCGAGCAGCCCGACGGCCGGCCCGACGAGCACCGGGCCGAGCGTGAACACACCAAGCACGGTCGTCACCGCGCCGAGACCGATCAGTGGCAGGCCGTCCTGGCCGGACGCCGACAGACCCATGGCGAACGACGTCACGCCCGCCCCCGTCAGCAGCAGCCCGAAGGCAGCCCTCCAGAACGACGACCCGGAACGGTCGATGGCCACATCGCGCAGCGCGGCGATCGGACGGATCCGGCTCGCCCGAACCGCCGGCACCATTGCCGACAGCACGCTCACGACCACGCCGACCACGAGTGCCGTCGTAACGGTCGCCGACGAGACGACGAGTGAGCCGTCCGGGATGTCGAGACCGCCGGCGGCGAGCAGTTCGCGTAGGCCGTATGAGAGCCCGATGCCGGCTGCCAGACCAACCGCCGCGGCGATCACACCGACTACGACGGACTCCAGCACCACCGAGCGCAGCACCTGGCCGCGGCGGGCACCGAGAGCTCGCAGCATGGCGAGCTCGCGCATTCGCTGGGCCACCACGACGGAGAACGTGTTGTAGATGATGAACGTCCCGACGAACAGGGAGACAAAGGCGAACGCCATGAGGAACTGGTCGAGGAAGGCGAGGTCGTCTTGGAACTCGGCCTGCTGGTCGGCGGTGTGTTGCGCGCCGGTCAGCGCCTCGAGCCCCGAACCTGGCGGAGCGACCGCCGCCTCGATCCGCGCCGCCAGCTCGGCCGACGTCACGCCAGCTGCGCCGGCGACGAGCACGCTGTCGTAGCGGCCCGGCTCGGCGAAGAGCTGTTGGGCGGTGACGTCGTCCGTGGCCACCAGGGACGACCCGGGCACCCCACCGAGCTCGCCGTACGTGGCGATACCGACGACCGTCAGCTCGGTCGATCCGGCCTTGGTCAAGACGCGAACCGGGTCGCCAACGGCCCAGCCCTGCTCCTCGGCGGTGTTCGCGTCGATCACCGCCTCGCCGGCGGCCAGTGGAGCCCGACCGGACGACAGGGCGAACGGGTTGAGCCGATCGTCGTCGATCCAGTTCGCTCCGGTCGTCACGCCGAGGCCTTCGGTCGCGGTCGTGGTGCCGTCGGATTCGACGAGCTGGGTCATCGCCTGGACCGAGCCGTGGGCGACCTCGACACCGTCGACGGCGGCCACGTCGTCCACGACGTCGGCCTCGACGCGATCCCGGGTGGTTGCCAACTCGCCATCGATGGCGGAGTCTCGGCGGACGATCACGTCCGTCCCGTCGTTGGCTACTTGGAAGACCTTGTCGAAGGTCTTCTCCATCGTGGTGGTCAGCACCATGGTGCCGACCATGAAGGCCACGCCGAGAACGACGGCGAGGCCGGTGAGCGCGTAGCGCAGCTTGTGGGCCCACAGGCCCTTGAGGGTCAGGGAGAACATGTCAGCGTCCGATCTGCTTCATGCGATCGATGACCGCATCAGGTGAGGGGGCGACGATCTCGTCGACGATCTGGCCATCGGCCAGGAGGACGACTCGATCGGAGTAGCTGGCGGCCACCGGATCGTGGGTCACCATGACGACGGTCTGGCCGAGCTCCTGCACGGCCCGGCGCATGAACGAGAGGATCTCGGCGCCACTGCGGCTGTCGAGGTTGCCCGTCGGCTCGTCGGCGAGGATGATCTCGGGCTCGCCCGCCAGCGCCCGGGCCACGGCGACCCGTTGTTGCTGCCCGCCGGACAGCTCGCTCGGACGGTGCTCGAGGCGATTGCCGAGGCCGACCGTGTCGACGACCTGTCGCAGCCACTGCTTGTCCGGCCGGCGATGGGCGAGCCGCATCGGCAGCGTGATGTTCTCGTAGGCAGTGAGCGTCGGCACCAGGTTGAAGGCCTGGAAGACGAAGCCGATGCGGTCCCGGCGCAGCGTCGTCAACGCCTTGTCCCGCAGTCGGGTCAGGTCGGTGTTGCCGATGAACACGTGGCCCGACGTCAGCGCATCGAGACCGGCGAGCGCATGCAGCAGCGTCGACTTGCCAGAGCCCGAGGGGCCCATGATGGCGGTGAAGCCACCGGCGGCGAAGTCCACGCTCACGCCGTCGAGGGCGCGTACGGCGGTGTCGCCCTTCCCGTACACCTTGACGGCGTTCACGGTCCGGGCGGCCGGGAGTTGGGGTGGGCTCGCGATCCGCTGGTGGTCGGTGCTGGGAAGTGTCAGGAGTTCCATGCCGCCACGGTGCGCTCCGGGCCGGCCGCGGTCGTCGGCCCCCGGGTCACTTCTGCATACATCCAGAGATGTACGTGAGCGCTGAGACATGCGGTCCGCAGGCCGACGACGCCGGAGCCGGCGATCCGCACGATCGACCCATGAAGCGTTCCTTGATCCTCATCACCGCCGGCATCGTGCTGGTCGGCGCCGCATGTGCATCGGATGACGACGCGGCGACGTCGCCGACGACCGTCGCGCCGACCACGACCGTCGCTCCGACCACGCCGGAGTCGCCGGCGACGACCGCGCCGTCCACGACGGCGTCCCCCTCGACCACGCAGGCACCTGCGCCGCCACCGCCAACGAACCCTCCCAACGCCGTCCGCCAGGAGCAGCTGCGTGGGATCCTCGAGTCGCACCGCGCCGCCGGTGAGTTCGTCGGCGCCCGCATCACGCTGCAGGATCCGGATGGCACGATCACCGAGGTCACGTCCGGCACACAGTCCGTCGACCCGGGCAGCCCGCCCGTCGACGTCAACATCCCGTGGAACATCGGCAGCGCGACCAAGACGTTCGTCGCCGTCGTCGCCCTGCAGCTCGCCGACGAAGGTCGCCTCGACCTCGACGCCCCGATCGCCGGGTTCTTCCCCGACCTTCCCGGCGCCGACCGGATCACGCCGCGCCAGCTGCTCCAGCACACCAGCGGGCTCGGTGAGTACCTCGACGATCCCGCCGTGCAGGGCGACCTTGCCCGTGAGTGGGCGCCGTCTGAGCTGATCGCCGTCGCCGAGGCTGCCGGGCGCTACGGCGAGCCCGGCGGACCGCACCGCTACGCCAACACCAACTACATCGCGCTCGGCGAGATCATCCGGCAGGTGACCGGCAACCCCTGGTACGACGAGGTCCAGACGAGGATCGCCCGACCGCTGGGCATGACCAGCACCAGCTACGTCGGCGATGACCGCCCCGTCGGCTACAAGCTGATCGACGGCGCCTTCGTCGACTGGACGTTCGGCTCTCACCCCTCGATCGGCGGAGCGACTGGTGGCCTGCAGTCCACCGGCCGGGACCTCCTGCTGTTCGACGCCGCCCTGCGGGATGGCACGTTGCTCACACCGGAGTCGCGAGCCGCCATGGAGGCCTTCGTCCCCGCCGAGGACCTCTCGCAGTTCGGCATCGACCACGGCTATGGCCTCGGGCTCGAGCGCTACGGCATGGACGGCATGACTGTCATCGGCCACATGGGGACGGGCGAGGCGCAGAACTCGTACATCGGCTACCAGCTCGAGACCGGCACGACCGTGGCAGTGCAGACGAACACGGCCGCGGCAGGACCGCAGGCGATCATGGCCGTCGAAGCGCTCACCGCGGCGACGTGACGTGACGTTCGCCCGGGCGTTTTCACCGGATCTCCCGGACTTCTCCAAGCGCCCGGGCGGCGCCATCCGCACCCTGTCGCCAGCAACACATCGAGCAAGAGGAGCATCCCCCGTGGAACTCGGAATCATCAACATCGACGAGATCGCCCCGGTCGTCTACGACTGGGGCGCCGTCAAGTGGGTCGTCGACGACAGCGTGAAGAACGGCAGCGAGCAGAGCTTCGGCATCGTCCACATCAACCCCGGCAAGACGAACCCGACGCACTGGCACACCGCCGCCCAGGAGATCGTCTACATGCTGCAGGGCGAGTGCGACGTCACGAGCGGCGACACGACCTTCAAGCTGCGGGCCGGCGAGACGCTGTTCATCCCGACCGACGACCATCACGAGCTGACGAACAACAGCTGGGAGCCCGCCGTCTACGTGTGCTCCTTCTCGGCCAGTGGCCGCGGCACGTTCTTCGCTGACCCCGACGGCTCCGGCGCGCAGCCGGCTGACGCCGCCGCGTATTAGTCCCCCAACCCGCGGCCGCCGGCCCGACGTTCCGCTCACGTCGAGCCGGCGGCTGCACGTTCCCGGAGCCAGTCATGAACCGGCACAATCATCTGCTCGACACCGATCCGTCGTTGATGTCGCCCCTCACGCCGCACGTGATCGTGCTGTTCGGGGCAACGGGTGACCTGGCCCGTCGCAAGCTGCTACCCGGTCTGTTCCGCCTGTCCCAAGCGGGCCTGATGCCCGAGTTCCGGATCGTCGGCACGTCGCTCGACGACCTCGACGACGACGTGTTCCGCAAGCTGGCGCGGCAGGCTTGCGACGAGTTCGCCAACCAGACGTTCCACGACGAGCAGTGGGACGCCTTCGCCAGCAAGCTGACCTACGTCGACCAACGCAGCGGTGCGCAGGGGCTGGCGGCGGCCGTCGCCATCGCCGAGCGCGAGCTGCGCGGTGTGCCGCGCCGGCTGCACTACCTCAGTGTCCCGCCGTGGGCGGCCGACGACGTCGTCCGCACCGTCGGCCAGGCCGGCCTCGCCGAGCGGTCGCGGATCATCGTCGAGAAGCCGTTCGGCACCGACCTCCGCAGCGCTCGAGCGCTCAACGCGACGCTCCATTCGACGTTCACCGAAGAGCAGATCTTCCGCATCGACCACTTCCTCGGCAAGGAGGCGGCGCTCAACATCCTGGCCTTCCGGTTCGCCAACGGGTTGTTCGAACCGATCTGGAACCGCGCTCACATCGACCACGTGCAGATCGACGTCCCCGAGACACTCGACGTCGGCGTCCGCACCGGGTTCTACGAGGCGACCGGCGCGTATCGCGACATGGTCGTCACCCACCTGTTCCAGGTCCTCGCGTTCATGGCGATGGAACCGCCCGCCGACCTGGAACCACGGGCGATCGCCGAGGAGAAGAACAAGGTGTTCCGCTCGATGCGACCCATCGAGCCGCACAACGTCGTGCGCGGGCAGTACGTCGGCTACCGCGACGAACCTGGCGTGAGCCCGGGGTCGGACACCGAGACCTTCATCGCCCTGCGCTGCGAGATCGACAACTGGCGGTGGGCCGGCGTGCCGTTCTTCCTGCGCACGGGGAAGCAGCTGGCCGAAGGTGCGCGCATCATCTCGATCGCGTTCCGTGAGCCGCCGAGGAGCATGTTCCCTACCGGCTCGGGCGTCGGAGCCCTCGGTCCCGACCACCTCACGTTCGACCTCGCCGATGACGCGCGGCTCTCACTGTCGTTCTATGGCAAGCGTCCAGGCACCGGCATGAAGCTCGACAAGCAGAGCCTGCAGTTCTCGCTGCACGAGACGGGCCGGCGAGACGACGTCCTCGAGGCGTACGAGCGGCTGATCCACGACGCCATGAGCGGCGACCACACGCTCTTCAACAACTCCGACGGCATCGAACGGCTGTGGGAGCTGTCGACACCGGTCCTGGAGTCGCCGCCGCCGGTGCGTTCGTATGCGCCGGGGACGTGGGGACCCAACGCCATCCACCAACTGATCGCGCCGAACGCCTGGCGCCTGCCATTCGAACGGCCGTGGCGCACGGCGCCTGCGGCGTGAACGTCACCCCATGCGGATGTCATCGACACCCCAGATGGCGTCCTCACCTTCGGTGAACGTCACCCCGACGGTCCCGCCGGTCCAGTCCGAGAGATCCCAGTACCCGGGATTCAACTTCTCCCAGCAGTACACCAAACCGGGCTCGTCGAACGGTCCGACCGGCGCGGCCGCCTCCCAAGGGCCCTGCGGCGGCATCCGGTAGCAGACCTTGGCCGCCGCGTTGACGACGCGCACGCGCTCGAGCGTGAACGGTCGCGGCGTGTAGTCGGAGCCGTACCCGTCGATCCGGTCGAGGCGCAGGTGGTTCCACGGAGTGTGCGGCAAGACGTAGCCGCGCGGTTCGGTCAGTGGGTCGAGCGGGGCACAGTCGTCGCCCTTGCTCCACGCCCCGACTGGCGTGTCGTACGGGTTGTCCGCATCGAGGCACGTGCTGACGTCAGGGTCGGCATAGCCGAGGTGGAAGTGGTGATCGTCCGTCGGTGCCACACGGGCGTAGTTGCCACTGCAGGACTGGTTCCACCAGGGCGAGTAGGCGAATGTGTCGATGGCGAAGCTCGGGAGCAGGGCAATCGCCGCGTCGTCGTCGAAGTCGACCTCGCACGACCATCCGCCGTGTGCCGATGACCCGGTGAGGCTGCGGGCTTCGGTCTCGGTGAGCGGTCGCAAGCCGCGTGCGGTGAGGCGCTGTGGCGCGGGTGGAACACGTGGTCCTCGGTGGGCGGTGAGACTCACCGCCTTGTCGTCGTCGTCGGGCGGCGGCACGTCGGATGCGCCGGCGGGCGCGTTGCCGAGCCCGAGCGCACCAGCGGCGAGTGCCGTTGAGATCACGGCAGCGGCCACGCCTCGAGGCCAGCGGCTCCGCTGGTGCGTCCGAGTTGAGTGGTCTGGTTTCGCGCTGGGTGACATCGGTCGATCCTTCCGTCGGCGCCCGGGCGTCCGGGCGGTCGACCGTCCTGAGCACCGCAGGCGTGACCGATTACCGATTCTCGACAGCGTTTCTTCGGCCTGGGTCAGCGACTTGGCTGACCGTGCCACCAAATCGCTGACCAAGAACTGCCCGCCACCGGTGTGGCAGAGTCACAGGCCGCATGGGAGGGATCAAACGGGTCATGCTCGCCGGGGCACTCCTCCTCACGGCGTGCTCAGGCGATGACGACGACGCCGTCGACACGACGAGCTCGACGGTTCGCAGGACGACGACGACCCAGGCGCAGACCGACTCGACCGAGCCGATCGAACCGGAAGTCGAACCGACCTACACGTTCGGCTTCCTCGCACCCGGCGAGGGTCAACTCGCACCCTTCGTCCCGAGCCAGGAGCAGGCGCTCGCACTCGCCATCGAGGACATCAACGCGGCCGGTGGGCTGCTCGGCGGGCCCGTCCGTTCGATCCGCGATGACGAGGTGTCGGACGAGCCACTCGAGACCAACCTCGACGCCTTCCAGGCCGAGGGCACCAACGCCATCGTTGGACCGATCGGCTCTGGCAGCGCCAGCCTCGTCGTGCCGCTCCTCGCCGAGCGCCACCTGCTCGGGTGTTCCGCTTCGGCCACGGCGGCCACCGTCACCTCCGACAACCTCGCCAGCACGTTCTTCCGCACTGCGCTGAGTGAC
Source organism: uncultured Acidimicrobiia bacterium (assembly GCA_963844915.1). Lineage (GTDB taxonomy): Bacteria > Actinomycetota > Acidimicrobiia > Acidimicrobiales > Ilumatobacteraceae > JALZMG01. The sequence continues at coordinate 154,211 of CAWJQF010000007.1, forward strand.
GACGCAGCCGCGCCGGTGATCGCCAACCGGGTCATGGCGCCGGCCGACGACGAGACGCCACCGCCTGCCACGGTCACGGTGCTCGGTCGTGACGACATCTACGGCGCCGAGCTGGTCGGCGAGTTGGCCGCCCACCTCACCGCACGCGGCGCGACGGTCGAGACGATCCTCTATCCCTCGTATCGCGAGCAGTTCGAAGAGGAAGTCGGCACGGTCGTCGCCGCACCTCCTGATCGTGTCGTGCTGGTGTCCTACGACGAGGGCCCGACGCTCGTCGCCCAGCTCGTCGAGGCCGGGTACCCGGTCGAGCAGATCGTCGGCCTCGACGGTCTCTCGTTCCCGGACGTCGCTTCCATCACGTTCCCCGACGACCCGACGCGCGCCACCGGCCTCACGGTGATCGCCCAGACCGGCGACCGTGCTTTCACGCAGCGTCTCGCCGCGGCGCTGGCGCCCGAGGACTCCACGCTGTACGGGGCGCAGATGTACGACTGCGCGATCACGATCGCCCTCGCCGTTCTCGCCGGCGGCTCGGCCGATCCGGTGCAGGTCGGAGGTCAGATCGTGGCGGTCACGTCGGGCGGGTCACAGTGCTCGACCTACGCCCACTGTGCGGAGCTGCTCGCCGCCGGCGACGACATCAACTACACCGGGCCGAGCGGGCCGCTCGACATCGACGAGACCGGCGACGTAGCGCGCGGCCGGTTGACGACGTGGGTCGTCGAGTCCGGCGAGCTCGTCGAGATCGGCACCGACGAGGTGGACCTGCTCGCCGAACGAGCCGACCAGCTCCTCGCCGCCGCTGTCTTCACCGCGCAGCTCCAGCAAGCGTTGCGGTTGCTCGGCTTCTACGACGGCGACGTCAACGGTGTGTTCGACGAAGCCACCGCCGAAGCGGTGCGCAGCCTGCAGCGGGAGCTCGGCGTCCCCGAGACCGGAGCCTGGGACGCGGAGACCGACGCGGCGTTCCGCGCCCGCTTCGGTGACGCGGCCGCCCTGCTGAGCCTGAGCATCAGTGACCTCCAGCGCGAGCTACAGGCGCTCGGCTACTACGACGGACCGATCGACGGCCGGTACTCCGAGGCGACGATCGCCGCCGTGCGGGCGTTCCAACGCGACCTCGGCGTGCCCGAGACCGGCCTGCTCGACCTCGCCACGCTGCGCGCCATCTACGCCAGGGGCCAACAGAACGTGACGCCGCCCGAGCCGCCGCCACCACCGCCACCGCCGCCGACGACGGCGCCACCAGTGGTGACCACGGCACCCCCAGTGGTGACCACGGCGCCGCCGCCACCGCCCCCACCGCCGTCCACCACCACCGCCCCGGCACCACCGACCACCGAGGCGCCGCCGCCCGACGAGCCGACGATGCTGGACGTGCTGGCGGAGAACCCGCAGTTCTCGCGGTTCCTCGAGCTGGCCACGTCCGTCGGGTTCGATCGCGAACTGGCCGCGCCACCACGACCGTTCACGCTGTTCGCCCCCACGAACGACGCGTTCGCGGCGATGAGCGAGGAGGAGCTTGCCGAGTGGCAGGACGAGCTTGCGCTCCCATCACTCATCGCCTACCACGCCGTCGATGCGGACGAAGGCGTGCTGACGAATCAGGACTTCCGAACGGGTGAGCTGCGCAGCCAGCAGGGCTCACTGCTGAACGTCGAGGTCGCCGGCGCGATCACCGTGAACGGTGGACAGCTCGGCACGGAGTTCGGAGCGTCGAACGGCATCGTTCACTCCATCAACACCGTGCTCATCCCGCCCGCGTGACGGCCCGCTACTCGGCGCCGCACACGAGGACGGGGCACGGTGCGTTGCGCACGATGTGATCGGAGACCGATCCCAGGACGGCGCGGCGCAGCCCGCCCATGCCCCGTGTGCCGACGACGATCACCGTCGCCGGCAGCGACGCGGCGAGCTCGCAGAGCGCCGGCCCGGCGCCGCCCGTCAGGACGACGGTCTCGACACCGCTCAGCTCGAGGCGGTGAACCGTGGCGTCCAGCGCGCGCTGTCCCGCCTCGGTTTGCTCCGCATCCATGCGCTCGGCGACGTCCGGGCTGATCACACCACCGGCCATCCCGGTGCCCACGACGTCCATCGGATGAACGACGTCGACCACGGTGGCGACCACGATGCGATCGGCAGGGGCGAGCAGCGGAAAGCCACGGGACAAGGCCGACAGCGCCAGGTCGGATCCATCGGAGCACAACAACACGGTCGACGTCACCGCTCGATGTTGGCACGACTCGGCGTCAGTCCACGCCCTCTTCTTGCAGCAGCGACCGCTGGTCGAGGGAGTAGAGCAGGATGAACCCCGGCACCACGATGACGAGGGCCCCAACCGCCGCGACAAGGAGTGTCGCCAGTGTGCTCGACGGCGCCGCCGCCTCGGAGACCGTCAGGCTCTCCGGGAGGATGTAGGGCCACTGGGCCACTCCCCATGCGCCGACGACCGTGGCCACCGCGCCGATGGCGAGCAACCGTGCCCAGTGGGCGGCGTCACGCACCAGCAGGATGAACGAGGCGATGCCACACAAGGCGGAGACGATGACGAGGGGCAGGGCCTTGCCCGCCAGCTCGTCGAACAGGTACTCGGCATCTGCTCGCAGTACGAAGATCCCGATGACCGCCGCGGCGCCGGCGATGACGGCTGCACCGACAGCGCGCCGCCGGAAGTACTCGACCATCGTGTCGTCGGCGAGCCGTCTCGAATCCCAGACGAGGTACACGGACGCCAGGTAGGCGGCGACGACGATCGCGAGCACTCCACCGAGGATCGACGTCGGGTTGAGCCAGCTCGACCACGGATCCCCGGCGTCACCCCCCGCCGGTACCCGGCCGGAGGCGACGGCACCGGCGATCGCGCCCATGCAGAACGGGACGAGCACCGACGACACGGCGAAGGTCGCTCCGAAGGCGCGGCGCTCACGGGTGCGGAACACCGTCTTGCGGAACGCGAAGCTCGACCCGCGCAGCACGATGCCCAGCGCCGCCAACGTCAGCGGCACGAACAACGTCAGCGTGACCGAGGCGTACGCCTCGGGGAAACCCGTCCACAGCAGGACGAAGCAGAAGATCAGCCACACGTGGTTGGCCTCCCACACCGGCCCGATCGAATGGTCGATCACCTCGCGGGGCCGCTCACCGCGAGTCGCTCCTCCGGCGACCAGATCCCAGAACCCGGCGCCGAAGTCGGCGCCGCCGAAGACCGCGTACATCACGACGGCGAGGAGCAGCAGTACGGCGACGGTGGTGCTCATGGCACAGGCACGGCGTCGGGGTCTGGGGTCCCGATGTCTGGGCCGCGCGGCCCGTACGGAACCTCGTGATCGTCTACGTCGCGCTCACGGAACCGCCGGCTCATGTTGCGCAGGATGAGGATCGTGGTGATCGCCGAGCGCGATGTAGAGCACGGCGATGGCGATGAACGTGATCCAGACACCGCTGTTTTCGGTCGCCGCGTCCGCGACCGTCATCTGGTTGTAGACGATCCACGGCTGCCGCCCGACCTCGCTGACGACCCAGCCGGCTTCCATCGCGATGATCGCCGCCACGCCGGCCACGGACGCGACGCGTAAGAACCATCTGCTCCGCGGCATGTCTCGCCGGAACACCCAGCACGCCGCGTACCAGAGCGCCAGCAGCAGCAGCATGGTGCCGAGGCCGATCATGATGTCCCACGCCAGGTGCACCGTGTTCACCTGACGCGTGGTGGGCCGAGCGTCCACGGGGAACGAGTCGAGGCCTTGGATGACCGTGTCCCTGCCCGTGCTCGGGTCCGACAGCCACGACGCCAGTCCGGGAATCGGGATTCCGCCGCTGATGGTGCCGTCGTCGTTGAGGTGGCCGAGCAACGTCTCGGGCACATCGCTCGACGTCTCCGTCACCATCTCGATCGCGGCGAACTTCATCGGCTGGTTGTTGTAGACCCAGCGGGCGAGTGAGTCGCCGACGCCCATCTGGATCGGGATGGCGATCGCACCGACGGTGAACGGGATGAGGAAGCCGAGCCGGTGGTAGCGGTCGCGGCGCCCCCGCAACATGCCGACGGCATAGACCGATGCGATCAGGAAGCCGCCGACGACGTACGCCGCGATCACCATGTGCGCGGCCATCAGCGGCATGGCGTCGTTGAAGATCACGCCGAGTGGATCGACGTCGACGACCTCGCCAGCACTGTTGAGCGTGACGCCCTCCGGAGAGTTCATCCACGCGTTGGCGGCCACGACGCTGACGCTGCCCAGGATGCCCGTCAGCACGACGGGCACACCTGTCCAGAAGTGCGCCCACGGCTTCATCCGGCGCCAGCCGAAGATGTAGATGGCGACGAAGATCGCTTCGGTGAAGAAGAACAGCCCTTCGAAGGCAAATGGGATGCCGAACGCTTCGCCCCACTGGCCCATGAAGTTCGGCCACAGCAGCCCGAACTCGAAGCTGAGCACCGTCCCGGTCACCGCCCCGACGGCGAACGTGACCGCCATGTACTTCGACCATCGCTGCGCCAGCTGGAGCGCCGCGGCGTCGCCGCGCTTGATGCCGCGGTAGTTGGCGATCAGCGCCATGAAGGCCCACGACACCCCGAGCGGCACGAGGATGATGTGGCACGCCAGCGTGAAGGCCATCTGCGCCCGCGCCCACGGCACGGGGTCCACCGCCAGGATCGGCGCGAGAACGCCGGCAACGGTCACCACACCACTCTTTCGCGTGGCGTGACCCCCCGTCGTCATCCGGACGGGATGAAAGGCGACAGGCGCGATTTCACCCGTCGCGGGCGATGGCGTGCCGGGGTCGATCCTGGTCCAATTGAGCAGCGAGCAGCACTGGAGGGACCCGATGGCGACACGCAAGCCCGGCACACGCCCCGCACCCGAGTCCGACGGAGGTCAGACGAGCGCGGCGCTTACCGTCGCCGTTCCCACCGATCGCCGAGTACGCCTTCCTGTCGGACTGCCACACCGGCAGCCTGATCGCACGCCGACGGCGCGGTCGACTGGCTGTGCGTGCCCCGGTTCGACTCGCCGAGCGTCTTCGGCAGCCTGCTCGATCGGGGCTGTGGTGTGTTCCGGTTCGGCCCGTTCGGGATCAACGTGCCGACGGCGCGGACGTACGAGCCCGGGAACGAACGTGCTGGTGACGACGTGGAAGACGCCACGAGGGTGGGTCGTCGTCCGCGATGCACTCATCATGGGCCCGTCCACCAGCCGCGACATCGGTCACCCCCCACACACGGCCGCCGGCAGACCACGACGCCGAACACCTGCTGGTCCGCGTCGCGGAGTGTGTCAGTGGCCGCGTGGAGATGGAGGTCGTCTGCGAGCCCGTGTTCGACTACGGGCGGGTGCCGGCGACGTGGAGCATCGTCGACGACGAGGGCCATGTCGCCGACGCAACCGGCGGCGACGTCACGCTGCGGCTCCACACGGATCTCCGCGTCGGCGTGGAAGGCGATCGCGTGCGCGGCCGTCACATCATGACGAGTCCGGCGATCGCCTCTATCTGCGCGCTGTCGTGGGCGGCGGATCTGTCGGGACCTGCTGACGCCGCCGACGCCGATCTGCGCATCGCGACCACGGTGGATTTCTGGCGTCAGTGGCTCGATGGGGCGCGCATCCCGGATCATCGATACCGCGATCCGATCCAACGATCGGCACTCGCCGTGAAGGGCCTGACGTACATGCCGACAGGTGCCACCGTCGCCGCGCTCACGGCCGGCCTGCCCGAGACGCCGGGCGGTGAGCGCAACTGGGACTACCGGTACAGCTGGATCCGCGACTCGACGTTCACGCTGCAGGCGCTGCACTGGCTGAACCTCGACTGGGAAGCCGGCGAGTTCATGCAGTTCATCGCCGACCTCGAGCCGAACGACGACGGCGGGTTGCAGATCATGTACGGGATCGACGGCCGACGGGACCTCACGGAAACCACGCTCGACCACATGAGCGGGTACAACGGTGCCCGCCCCGTGCGGATCGGCAACGGTGCCTACAACCAACGACAGAACGACGTGTTCGGGGCGGCCCTCGACGCGATCTTCCTCCACTCCCGCCGCAGCCAGCGCCTGCCGCGCAACCTGTGGCCGATCGTGCAGGCGCAGGCGGAGTGCGCCTCGAAGGTGTGGCCGGAGCCCGATCAAGGCATCTGGGAGGCGCGGGGCAAGCCACAGCACTACGTCTCGTCGAAGCTGATGTGCTGGGTCGCGCTCGATCGCGCCGCCAGGCTGGCCGGAGATGCGCGGCGACCGCCAGCTGCGCGAGACCTGGGCGGCCACCGCTGAGGAGATCAAGGCCGACGTCCTCGAGCGCGGCGTCACCAAGGATGGCGTGCTGCGCCAGCACTACGACACCGACGCCCTCGATGCGTCGACCCTCCTCGCCCCCCTCTTCGGGTTGCTGCCCGGTAACGACGAGCGGGCACATGCCAGCGTCATGGCGATCGCCGAGAACCTGACGGAGAACGGCTACGTCCTGCGCTATCGCACCGACGAGACGGACGACGGCCTGTCGGGCAAGGAAGGCACGTTCCTCATCTGCTCGTTCTGGCTCGTGTCGGCGTTGTCGATCGTCGGCGAGCAGCAGCAGGCCCGCGACCTGTTCGAGCGCCTGCTGCGCGTCGCCTCACCCCTCGGTCTGTACGCCGAGGAGTTCGACGTCGACACCGGCTTCCACCTCGGCAACTTCCCGCAGGCCTTCTCGCACCTCGCCCTGATGGAGGCGGCTGGGCGGATCATCATCGCCGAGTTGCTGCCCGAGTACTGAGGCCTGCTCGATCTGGGTGCCGATCCTGCCGACAGTTGGCAGGAATGGCGCCCAGAACGTGTCGTGGCGGAGACGGCGCCCAGATTCCCTAGGCGAGCCGGTCGGTCAGATGGGCGCCGACGCGTAGCGCGTTGGCCATTGCCGTCAGCGCCGGGTTCACCGCTCCGATGCTCGGGAAGAAGCTGGTGTCGACGACGTAGAGGTTGTCGACCTCGTGCGCCTTGCAGTTGACGTCGAGCGCCGACGTCGCGGGGTCCGTGCCGAACCGGCACGTGCCCGCCTGATGGGCGACACCGGCGACGGAGACGTCCATGTGCATGTAGAAGTTCTTGCTCAACACGTGATGGTCGGCCAGGCCCACGTGGTTCAGCAGCCGCTTCAGCTCGTGGTAGAGGCGCTCGGCCTCCTTGTCGTTGGTCGACCGGTACGCGAGGTGCACGTTGCCGTCGCCGTCGACCGTCACCCGGTTCTCGGCCATGGGCAGGTCCTCGGTGGTCAACCAGAAGTCGAGGGCGTGTCGAGCGACCTCGGACAGCGACCAGTGCGGCGCCAGCATCGTGAGCTTGGGTTCCTCACCCTTCATCGCCTCGGCGTTCGACTTGCCGATCATCTGGATGTTGCCGGCCGGCCATTCGAAGTGCGGCGCACCGAAGTAGAAGTCGTTGATCCCGACGGTCTTCTGGAAGACCGTGTCGTTGGTCTCCTTGTCGAGAGCGACGATGGCCTTGCAGTTGTGGAACATGTAGTTCCGACCGACCTGATCGGACCCGTTGGCCAAGCCGTTGGGATGGCGATCACTGGCCGACTGCAGGAGCAGCTTCGCCGAGTTCGCCGCACCGGCGGACACAACGACGATGTCTCCTTCGTAGACCTCCGTGCTGCCGTCTCGTGACACCACGACGCCGGTCACGGTTCGCCCCGTGGCGTCGGTGTCGAGCCGGACCACCTCGGCGTGGACGAGCAACGTGACGTTCGGCAGGTCGAGCAGCGGCCGCACGGCGATCGTCTCGGCGTCGGCCTTGGCGTGGACCAGGCATGGGTAACCGTCACACCACGTGCAGCGGATGCACGTGCTCTTGGCTCGATCCGCCTCGTCGAGCAGGATGCCGCACGGCGCGTGGAACGGGTGGTAGTCGCCCGCTGCGAGGTCGTCCGAGAGCTGCTGGATCCGCGGCTCGTGGGACACCGCCGGCCACGGATAGGGCTTGGACCGGTGACCCTCCGTCGGATCCTCACCGGCGTTCCCGTGCACCTGGTAGAGCCACTCGGCCTCCGAGTACCACGGCTCGAAGTCGTCGTAGGTCAGCGGCCACGCCGGCGAGAGTCCGTCGATGTGATGGATCTCGCCGAAGTCCTGCGGACGCAGCCGGTACAACGCCGCGCCGTAGAGCTTCGTGGCGCCCCCGACGTTGTAGTGGACCTGTGGTTGGAACGGCTTGCCGTCCGAGTCGTACCACGTGTCCTGGGAGATGTACTTGCCGTGGATGAACACCGGCTCGGGATCCCAGTTGTCCATCTCCCGCGGCAGGTAGTTGCCGCGCTCGAGCAGCAGGATCCGCTTGCCCGCCCCGGCCAGGCTGTGGGCCAGCGTGCCGCCGCCCGCGCCGGTCCCGATGATGATGACGTCGTAGCGCTCGCTCATGTCGATCTCCCTCCCAGCTACTTCTCTTGGTCCTCGTCGCCCCAATCGATCTGCGCGGCATTTGGGTCCACGATGATCGAGCTCGTCCGGCTCGAGCCGAGGAAGTCCCAACCCCATGAGATGAACGCGTCGACGCGCTGGCGGACGCCGCTCATCAACCAGGCGTGCACGCCGAGCCACGCGGCGAACGCCATGTGGCCGTGCAGCTCGTGGTGGTGGGGCCCGACCTCGGCAATGGCCGCGCCATCGCCGATCATCGCCATGATCCCCTTGTCGTGGTAGTGGAATGGCTTGCGTGGCTTGCCCGCGTGGTCGGCGAGGATGTTTCCTGCTGCCCACCGGCCCGCTTGCAGCGCGACGGATCCGAGCTGCGGAAGGGTGTTGCCGTCGTGGTCGGGGATGTTCGCGACGTCGCCGATGGCGTAGACGCGGGGATGGTCCTCGACCGTCAGGTCGGGTTCGGCGGTCAGTCGGCCACCCCGTCCCTGCCCCAATCCGACCTTGCCGATCATCTCCGGCGCCTGCAGGCCGCCGGCCCACACGACGGTGCGGGTCAGGAGCTTCGAGCCGTCGCTGAGCGTGACGCTGTCGGCGGCTACCTCGGAGACGCCGGTGGAGAGCTTCAGGATCACGCCCTTGTGCTCGAGCTTCTTGGCGGCGTACGCATGCGCCTTCTCGGAGAAGGCGGCGAGCACGACCGGGCCGTGGTCGATGAGGTAGATGCGGGTCCGCTTGACGTCGAGGTCGTGGAAGCGCGTCGGCATGACCTCGTTCACGAGGTCGGCGACGGCGCCGGCGGTCTCGACGCCGGTCGGTCCTGCCCCGACGATCACGACGTTCAGCGCACCCTGGTCGACACGAGCTGGATTCGAATCGGCCTCTTCGAACACCTCGAAGATGCGGCTGCGCAACTTCGTGGCGTCGTCGACGGAGTAGAGCGGAAAGGCGTACTGGTCGGCGCCCGGCGTGTGGAAGTAGTTGGGTCGCGAACCCGCGGCGAGCACGAGGTAGTCGCCCGTGAACGACTGCCCATCGCTCGTCGTGACGGTCTTCGTGTTGACGTCGATGTCGGTGACCGTGAGCTGCTTGACGTCGACGGTGTCCTCCTTGGCGAAGATCGCCCGCAGCGGACGGGCGACGTCGGTCGTGGAGAGCTCGGCCGTGGCGACCTGGTACAGGAGCGGCTGGAACTGGTGGTAGTTGTTGCGGTCGAGCAGCGTGACGTTGAAGTCGTGCTTGCCAAGCTCCTTGGCGCAGCCCACCCCGGCGAACCCGCCGCCGACGACGACGACCGACGGCTTCGCGCTCTCGTCATGACTCATGGGCAGGCCCCCTCGCTCGTCAAGGGTTCAACTGTGCACCGTGAACCGGTCCGCGGGCATCATCCGAAGTGGACGATCGGAATTCGCCCGTTCTGTCCGTCAAGATCGCCTCACAACGACCGATTTCTACGGACAGTTCGGCTGTCCCTCCCGGGCGTCAGCCCAGCGCCACGCCGCCGGCGTCGCAGGGAAGCTCGACCGCGCCGGTCACCTGGAGGACCTGGTTGAGGATCACCATCGTGCGGTCCATCGCGTCTGGCTGCAGCCCGCCGATCCCCGTCTGGACGGGGCTGTCCAGGAACTGCAGCAGCAGCAGCATGACCGTGAGCACGGCGACGACCGATCCCATCAACATCCCCTGCACGACGGCGCGTTCGCCACGGTCGGCGAAGAACAACATGAACACGAAGATGACGGCTGCGGTGAAGAACAGCGCGAACCACAGCGGGACCGGGATGATCCCGGCGGCGCCGTGGATACGGGCGTTGCGCGCCACCTCGCGGTCGGCCGTCAGGTCGAGCCAGTGGTCGTAGGCCGACTGCTCAGCGTTCGAGCTCGGTTCGACGGGCTGCACGGTTTCGAAGAGCTCGATCGCCCACGGGTTGATCTGATCACCCTGTGTTCCCGCTTCCATCTGCGGCCACTCGACGAAGGTCACCGATCGGGCGTAGCAGACCAGCTCTCCCGTCAGTTCGGAACGGACGTCGGGTGGCATCGATTGCGCCGTCCTGACCAGCTGCACAACGGTCAGCGCCTCCGTCTCGGCTCCAGTTCGCGAGTTGTCGTAGCTGGTGAACGCCAGGAAGATGAGGAAGCCGAGCAGGACCGAGAAGCCGGTCGCCAGCACGCCGAAAACGCCGGCCGCACGGTCACCGTCGTTGAAGTAGCTGCCATCCGGCGCCCGGCGGCGCACCAGCAGCATCGCCGTGATGCCAACTGCTGCGGCAGCCAGGACGATGAGGATCCCGAACAGCACGTTCACCGGCGTCTACGGTGGGCACCTCCAGTTGCACATGCATCATCCGAACCGGGCGATCAACGGCACGCCGAATCATCCGCTCCGGGTGATGAGTGCCTGGGCAGTTCCGCAGATGATGGCGGTCCAGGACGAATGATTCGAGGAGGACGTCCGATGTTGGTTGCTGCCGAATGGGGGACCGGCCAGGTGTTCTGGTCGTTCCTGTGGTTCTTCTTGTTCTTCCTGTGGTTCTGGTTGCTGATCATGGTCTTCAGCGACATCTTCCGCAGCCACGACCTGTCCGGGTGGAGCAAGGCGATCTGGTCGATCTTCGTGATCATCGTTCCGTACCTGGGCGTGTTCGTGTACCTGATCGCCCGCGGGCACAAGATGAGTGAGCACGCCGCCCAGGCCGCCCAAGCGCAGGACGCCGCGATGCGCCAGTACGTCCAAGAGGTGGCGCCCGCGCCATCGGCGGCCGACGAGCTGTCCAAGCTGGCCACCCTCAAGTCCAGCGGCGCGATCACCGACGCCGAGTACGAGCAACTCAAGGCCAAGGCGCTCGCCTGAACCCAGCCGTCGCTTCCTACGACGGCGACGGTGCGAGCGGTTGGACGTCGAGCTGACGTCGCCGTTGCGACAAGCCGAGCAACGGGAACAGCAGCACCGAGATCATCCCGGCCCCGACGAGTGACGCCGCCGTCGCTGGCTTCAGGTCGCCGTGATCGACGCCGATATCGGTGACGGCGACGATGATCGGCAGCGCGGTTGCGCCGAACAGTGCGAGCGCTCGGCGGTCGACGGCAGGCGCGCCGAGTGGAGCGGCGAGCGTGGACGGCAGCCCACGCACGATCAACAGCAGCACGACGAACACCGGCAGCATCAGCAGCGCATGGACGTCGCTCGTCAGCGCGTCGAGGTCGTAGGTGAGCCCCGTGTCGATGAAGAAGATCGGCACGAAGAAGCCGAACCCGATCCCCTCGAGCTTGGACTCGACGACCTCGCGCATGTGCACATCGGCGTGCGACGCCAGCACCCGGTACGTGACACCCGCGGCGAACGCGCCGAGCAGCATGTCGATCCCCAGCCACACGCTGAGGCCGGCGAGTGCAGCCATCAGCAGCACGATGAGGCGCACGGCGAACTGACCGCTGGAGTGCATCGTCGCGTCCATCAGCCGATGAACCCGCACGGTGGAACCCCGCGCCGCCAGCCAGATCGCCAGACCGGCAACGAGGGCGAACCCCAGTAGAACCACCGTCGCCGTCCCGGGTTTGCGCCCACTGAGGAAGAGGGAGATCGCCAGCAGCGGCCCGAACTCCCCGACCGCACCGACCGCAGTGACGGCGCGCCCGAACGGTGTCGTCAGCTCGCCGGCGTCGCGGAGCATGGGCATGATCGTCCCGAGAGCCGTCGACGCCAGCGCCACACCGACATAGACACCAGCCGACGCCGACGGAGCGAACACCAAGCCGAGGACGACCCCTGCGACGATTGAGATCACCCACCCGAGCGCGGCTCGAGTCAAAGGTCGGCCGCGGATCGCCGCGAAGTCGATCTCCGAGCCGGCGAAGAAGAACAGCAGCACCAGCCCGAAGTTCGAGGTGATCGTGATGAACTGGCCGGGGTCCACCCATCCGAGCACGGAAGGCCCGATCAGCAGGCCCAGCACGATCTCGAACACGACCAGCGGGATCGCCACCCAGCGTCCGATCAGCGTGGCCGCCAGCACTGCGGCGACCGCCGCCGCTGGGACCAGCAGCAAGGTGGACAGCGGCAAGATCATGGTCAATCGTGCTCACGCCACGGCGCGCGCCACAACTCACCGGCCTGCCGGGCCTATCAAGGATCCTCGAGTTGTGACCGACCTATCATCCGCTCCGGGTGATGAGTCCCTGGGCACTTCGGCCGACGATGGCCGGTTGAGGACGATGATCGCTGGAGGAGGGAGTCCGATGATGATTGCTGCGGAATGGGGGACCGGCCAGGTGTTCTGGTCGTTCGTGTGGTTCTTCCTGTTCTTCGTGTGGATCTGGTTGCTGATCATGGTCTTCGGCGACATCTTCCGCAGCCATGACCTGTCCGGGTGGGCCAAGGCGATCTGGACGATCTTCGTCATCTTCCTCCCCTACCTCGGGGTGTTCGTGTACCTGATCGCCCGCGGGCACAAGATGAGTGAGCACGCCGCGCAGGCCGCCCAAGCGCAGGACGCCGCGATGCGCCAGTACGTCCAAGAGGTGGCGCCCAGCGCCATCGGCGGCCGACGAGCTGTCCAAGCTGGCCACCCTCAAGGCCAACGGCGCCATCACCGACGCCGAGTACGAGCAACTCAAGGCCAAGGCCCTCGCATGATCCCGGCCAGGCCCGCCTGACGCCGTACACGACCAGCGGGATCTGGAGATGGCGCAAGCTGCGACCGTGAACCGACCGGCGGGGTCGGGACCGGCGCGGGGCGGACTCGTGCTGCTCGCGCTGATCCTCGTTGCCGCCGTCGCCAACCTCAACCTGGCCGTCGCCAACGTGGCGTTGCCGGACATCGGCAAGGCCTTCGACGCGTCGCAGACGGAACTGAACCTCGTCGCCGTCAGCTACTCCCTCGGCCTCGCCGCCTCCGTGCTCTACCTCGGCGCGCTCGGGGACCGCTACGGGCGCAAGATGATGCTCGTCATCGGGGTGGTCCTCTCGGTGCCGGCCTGCCTGATCGCGGCATGGGCTCCGTCGGTCGAGGTGCTGATCGGCGCGCGCATCCTGGGCGGGCTCTCCGCCGGCATGGCGTACCCGACGACGCTCGCCTTGATCGCCGCGCTCTGGACGGGGACCGGGCGCACGAAGGCGATCGCCCTGTGGTCGGCCATCGGCGGCGCGATCTCTGCACTCGGTCCCCTTGCCGCCGGAATCGCGCTGCAGCACTTCTGGTGGGGCTCGGTGTTCCTGATCACGCTGCCACTCGCGGCGGTCGCGCTGGTCATGGCGCTGCTCCTCGTCCCCAGTCACGTCCATGAGACCACCGAGCCAGTCGACAACTTCGGCGGGATCCTCTCGATCTTCCTCGTGGCCGGTTTGGTCCTCGCCATCAACTTCGCCCCCGTTCCGGACCACGGAGCGCTCGTCGCCGTGCTCGCCTTGATCGCCGTCGTCGCCGGGATCGCCTTCTTCATCCGGCAGCGGCGCGCCGCCGTGCCGCTCTACGACCTCCACGTCGCCGGCCGTCGCACGTTCTGGGTGGCGGCCTGTGCCGGATTGATCGTGTTCGGCAGCCTGATGGGGGCGATGTTCATCGGGCAGCAGTACTTGCAGAACGTCCTCGGCTACTCCACCGTCGAGGCCGGCGCGGCGATCCTGCCGGCCGCCCTCTTGATGGTGCTGATCGCCCCTCGCTCGGCGAAGCTCATCGAGACGCACGGCGCCCGTTTCACCCTGCTCGTGGGATATGTCTTCTGCCTCCTCGGCTTCTTCACCATGCTGTTCCTCTGGAACACCGGGCAGTCGTACTGGGCGGTCGCCCTCGGCTACGCACTCATTGGCACCGGTGTCGGCTTCGCCGGCACGCCGGCGTCGCACTCGCTCACCGGATCCGTGCCCGTCACGCGGGCCGGGATGGCCTCGGGTACTGCCGACCTCCAACGCGACCTCGGCGGAGCGATCATGCAGTCCATCCTCGGCGCGCTGCTGACGGCTGGGTACGCAGCAGCGGTGGCGAGCGCCATCGCCTCTTCGCCCGACGCCGACCAGATCAGCGACAGCGTGCAGACGCAGCTGCAGAAGTCCTTCTCCAGTGCGGAGCAGGTCGCCGAGCAGTACCCCCAGTACTCCCAGGCGATCATTGCGGGCGCCCGCTCGTCGTTCCTCGACGGCGCTGACTGGGCGTACACAGCAGGGATCGTGGCCATCGTGATCGGCGCGGCGGTCGTCTTCTTCCTCTTCCCGCGACGGGACCAGGAGCGGGCGCTGCTGATGCGCTACCACCAAGAGGACACCGCGGCGGCGCTCCCGAGCGCCCAACCAACATGAACAAGAGGTGACCAGAAGGCCTCGACCCTCATCCGGTGGGCAAGACCCGACGTAGCATCTCCTCCGCTTGGTAATCGAGGTCGAGGGAGCACTGCGCAGCTCGGTACGCGACGAGCTGGAGTCGGTCGGGTTCATCCCGACCGCGTCCAAGCTGTACCGGCCATCTCCGGGGACGGTTCCGCGCTCGACCCTGCTCGAGCACGTCGAGGCCCGAGGAAGCGACGTCGTGGTCGTCACCGCACCGGCCGGCTACGGCAAATCCACGTTCCTCGCCGAGATGGCGGCCAACGATGCACGCTCTGCGGCATGGGTCTCCTTGACCCCGGTGGAGAACGACCCCGCTTCGTTCCTGGCCTACATCGCGTTGGCGCTCGATGCCATCGAGCCGGTCGATCCCGGGTGTGTGGCGATGCTGTGGAGGGCTCCCCCGACCATCGGCTCGCCGACGCTCCAGCAGTTCGGTGCCATGTTCGCGGCGCGGCGTCAGCCGTTCGTCCTCGTGCTCGACGACGTGCACGAGCTGGTCAGCCGCGAGGTGCTCGACATCCTTCCGATGCTGCTCGCCGAGTTGCCAGCAGGGTCGAGGATCATGCTCGGTGCCCGCACGGCGATCCCGCTACCGCTCGGCAGGCTGCGCGTCAAACGACGCCTCGTGGAGGTCGGCGCCGCCGAGCTGGCGTTCGACGAGTCGGAGGCGAGCATGCTCCTGCGTCAGCTGGACGTCGACGCCGACCCGCAGGAGATCGCCAGGCTCGTTCAGCGGACCGAAGGCTGGCCCGTCGCGCTGTACCTCGCCGCGCTCGCGCACGGCAGCCGCCGCGGAGCGACGCTCAACGACGTCGTCGACGACTTCGCCGGTGATCACCGATACCTCGTCGACTACCTCGGCGAGGAGTTGCTGAGCCGCGTGGACGTGGACGTCGAGTCGTTCCTGATGGACGCATCGTGCTTCGACCGGGTCTCGGGCAGCCTTTGCGACGACGTGCTGGCGCGCCGTGGCTCGGCGCAGCTCTTGGAGGAGCTGCAACGGCAGAACCTCCTCGTGATCCCGCTCGACGACCACCGGGAGTGGTACCGCTTCCACCACCTCCTCGCCGACTTCCTGCAAACCGAGCTCGAGCGGCGAGACCCGGCCCGTTCATCCGCCATCCACCTGCGGGCCAGTGAGTGGTGCGACGCTCATGGCGACGGCGACGGCGCAGTGGTCCACGCTGTGCGCGCCGGCGACCTGGACCTGGCGGAGTCGATGGTGGTGCGCTGGTTCCCAGCGATCGCCACAGCGGCCCAGCTGTATCCGAACACCGTGCGCTGGCTGGCGATGTTCACCGACGATCAGCTCGGCGACCGCCCGGAGCTGATGCTGATCGCGGCGTGGGCCACCTTCTCGGTCGGAGAGCCCGGCGCCGCCGTCCGGTGGTTGGCCCGCGCAAGCGCGGCGCTGCCGAACTGTCATCCCGACGACGCCCGAGGTCCCATCGGAGCCGTTTCGCTGGCGGCCGCTCGAGCGATCATGGCCCCGCTGGGTCCCGTCGAGATGGCGGCTGAGGCCACGTACGCCTACGAGCGCGTCGGCCTCGGCCACGGTCACCCGGTGACGTGCCTCGGGCGCGGCGCCGCCGCTTTCATGCTCGGCGACGACGCAGAGGCGCGACGGTGGCTGCGTGAAGGAGCTGACACGGCGCTCGATCGACCGCTCATCGTGGCCAACTGCCTCGCCCATCTTGCTGCGATCGACGCCGAGCAGGGTCGGTGGCCCGAGGCAACGACCGCCGCTCGTCGGGCCCGGGCCCTGCTCGGTGAGGGCGACACATATCCCACCACCGTGCTGGTCGTCGCGGCGAGCGCCCTGGTCGAGGCACGCGCCGGACGGACGGTCGAAGCGGACAGCGATCGACAGCTGGCTCGCCAGCACCTCACGAGCCTCGTCGATGTCGCCCGCTGGCTGAACCTCCAGACGCGCGTCCTCCTCGCCCGGGCGGCCATCATCCGTGGCAACCGTGTCGAGGCCAGCGGCGCTGGTCGACGAGGCGAGCGCGATCCTCGAGATCACTCCTGACGCCGTCCGGGTCGCCGAGCAGCTGGCCGGCCTGCGGCGTGAGCTCGCCGTCCGCGACCGCTCGCACAGCTTCGGACCATCCTCGCTGACCACGGCCGAGCTACGGGTGCTCCAACTGCTTCCCACCCACCTCTCGGTCGCCGAGATCGCCGATCGCCTGTACGTCTCGCGCAACACGGTGAAGTCGCAGACGATCGCCATCTACCGCAAGCTGGGGACCTCGTCCCGTGGTGGGGCCGTCGAGATCGCCGCCGCGGCCGGTCTGCTGCACCCACCGCCGGATTGAGGCACCTCGCCTCGCCGGCTCATTCGTCCCCCGCCCATCGCAGATGCGTTGGTGTTCCGGGGACGCCGGCGAGCAACTCACTGTCGTCGAAGTAGTGCCGAAACGCGCGGATCCGATGTTCGTGGAACTCGGCGATGGAGGCTCCGGGTAGGTGGACGTCACCACCGGTCGGCTCGATCAGCAGCCGGTCGTCGAACAGCACGGGCCGCGTGAACATCGCGTCGAGCCGCCATTCCGCGATCACCTTGTCGTCGACGGAATCCAGCGCCAGCACGACGATCTGCACGTCGGTCAGGGAGTCCTCCGGAGCGCCCAACGCGTGCTGGACCACGTCGAGCGACTCGAGGACGAGGTGGGGACTCGAGAACATCACGTCCTCGGTGAACAGCTCGCTGAACCGGCTGGCGTCGCCGAGCACCACGGCTTCCAGCGCGGTCAGAAACACCACGCCCCGGTCGAACGGGACGTCACCATGGGGCAGCGGAGCGCAGTGACGAGGCCGATCCGCTGACCACCGTGGTTGGAACAACAGACCCCACTCGACCTCCGCACCCGGCGTCTCGCTTGTGCCATGCACCGTACGGAGGACGAGCGGCGGCGGCATCGCCCAGACAGGTTGAAACGCGGATGTCCACAGCGTCGTGCCGGCCCACATCTGGGCGCGGACAGTCTCACGCGCCCATCTGGGCGCGGACAGTCTCGGATTCGAGACCCTCCGCGCCCAGATCACCCAGACCGGACGATGTTGCGGCCGCGCAACGTGCGTACGGTCCTTGTCACGCCGACCGCGCATTCCTCGGGAGGACCTCGTGAGCATCCGCCGTAGCCGAGTTCAAGCGTTCGAGGTTGCCGAGGACGGAACCGTCGAGCTCCCCGAGGGCGCCATCATCATCTCCCTCGACTTCGAGGGCGAGGGCCCGTACGGATACGAGACCCGGCCCGTGCGCGCATGGGCGGAGGTGCCGGAAGGTCCTCGCTGACCGCCCTCCGGGGCGGCGGCCTGGTCGAGCACGATCCTTCATGCTGTCGACGGTGTGACGTGGCACGATCGGGCACGTGACCAGCAAGCCCGCGGCACAGCACGTCGACGACCTCGTGCTGCTGCGCCGCGTCCGCGACCGGATCGATCGGGAGTACGCGCAGCCGCTGGACGTCGAGGCGCTCGCCCGCGGCGCGCACATGTCGGCGGGCCACCTCAGCCGCCAGTTCCGCCTCGCCTACGGCGAATCTCCGTACAGCTACCTCATGACGCGGCGCATCGAGCGGGCGATGGCCTTGCTGCGTCGCGGTGACATCAGCGTCACCGAGGTGTGCTTCGCCGTCGGCTGCTCGTCGCTCGGGACCTTCAGCACCCGCTTCACCGAGCTCGTCGGCGTGCCGCCGAGCGCCTACCAGCGCGAAGCGGCGGGTGAGGCCGCCGGGATGGCGCCGTGCGTGGCGAAGCGGGTCACGAGACCGGTCAGGAATCGAGAAGCACCGGCCCGCGCACCGCAGCGAGGATGATCCCCATGGACATCACCATTCACCAGACGTACCTCCCGCACAACGATGCGGACGCCTCCCTGGCCTTCTACCGCGACATCCTCGGCTTCGAGGTCCGCAACGACGTCGAGTACGGCGGGATGCACTGGCTCACGGTCGGCCCCGCCGGTCAGCCCGGCACGTCCATCGTCCTGACGCCACCGGCCGCCGACCCCGGCATCACGGACGACGAGCGCCGCACGATCACCGAGATGATGGCCAAGGGCACCTACGCCAGCATCAACCTGGCCACCCCCGACCTCAACGCCACGTTCGAGCAGTTGCAGTCGAGCGACGCCGAGGTCGTGCAGGAGCCGACCGACCAGCCGTGGGGCATCCGCGACTGCGCCGTCCGCGATCCGGCGGGCAACATGATCCGCATCTTCGAAGTGCGCTGAGGTAGACACCACCTCATGGCCACGAAGACGGACAAGCAGGTGCACGCGCCGCACGTCGCCGACCGCCACGAGATGATCCGCGTGCACCGGGGCGCGGGTGAACAACCTCAAGGACGTCAGCGTCGAGATCCCGAAACGGCGACTGACGGTGTTCACCGGCGTGTCCGGCTCGGGCAAGAGCTCGCTCGTCTTCGGCACGATCGCCGCCGAGTCGCAGCGGCTGATCAACGAGACCTACAGCGCCTTCGTGCAGGGGTTCATGCCGACGCTGGCGCGGCCGGAGGTCGACGTGCTCGACGGCCTGACGACGGCGATCATCGTCGACCAGGAGCGGATGGGCACCAACCCCCGCTCGACCGTCGGCACCGCCACGGACGCGAACGCGATGCTGCGCATCCTCTTCAGCCGCCTGGGCAAGCCGCACATCGGCTCGCCCCAGGCGTACGCCTTCAACGTCCCTTCGGTCCGGGCGAGCGGGGCGATCACCGTCGAGCGGGGCGAGGGCAAGACGAAGACCGAGCGGGCGACGTTCAACCGCCTCGGCGGCATGTGCCCCCGCTGCGAGGGCATGGGCCGGGTCTCGGACTTCGACCTCACCGAGATGTACGACGAGGAGAAGTCGCTGAACGAGGGCGCCCTCAAGATCCCCGGCTACAGCATGGACGGCTGGTACGGCCGCATCTTCCGTGGCTGCGGGTTCTTCGATCCGGACAAGCCGATCAAGAAGTTCACCAAGAAGGAGCTGCGCGACCTCCTCTACAAGGAGGCGACGAAGATCAAGGTCGAGGGCATCAACCTCACCTACGCCGGGCTGATCCCGACGATCCAGCGGTCGATGCTGTCGAAGGACGTCGACGCGCTGCAGCCGCACATCCGGGCGTTCGTGGAGCGCGTCGTGACGTTCACGGCCTGCCCAGACTGCGGAGGCACCCGGCTCGCCGAGGGCGCCCGGTCGTCGAAGATCAAGGGGATCAACATCGCCGACGCCTGCGCGATGCAGATCACCGATCTCGCGGATTGGGTGCGTGCGCTCGATGAGCCGTCGGTGGCGCCCTTGCTCGAGGCGCTCGTGCAGACGCTGGATTCGTTCGTCGAGATCGGGCTCGGCTACCTCTCATTGGAGCGCCCGGCGGGGACCCTTTCGGGCGGTGAGTCGCAGCGCACGAAGATGATCCGCCACCTCGGGTCATCGCTCACCGACGTCACGTACGTGTTCGACGAGCCCACGATCGGGTTGCACCCCCACGACGTCCAGCGGATGAACGATCTCTTGCTGCAGCTGCGCGACAAGGGCAACACGGTGCTCGTCGTGGAGCACGAGCCGGAGACGATCGCCATCGCCGACCACGTCGTCGATCTCGGCCCCGGTGCCGGTTCGGGTGGCGGCACGATCTGTTACGAAGGCTCCGTCGAGGGGCTGCGCGGCAGCGGCACGATCACGGGTCGTCACCTCGACGACCAGACCGGTGTGAAGGAGTCGGTGCGGACGGCGACGGGCGCGCTGGAGATCCGTGGGGCCACCACGCACAACCTGCAGAAGGTCGACGTCGACATCCCCTTGGGCGTGCTGTGCGTGATCACGGGCGTGGCCGGCTCCGGCAAGAGCTCGCTCATCCAGGGCTCGGTCGCCGACCGGGACGGTGTGGTGACGGTCGATCAGGGAGCGATCAAGGGCTCGCGACGCAGCAACCCGGCGACGTACACGGGTGTCCTCGAGCCGATCCGCAAGGCGTTCGCCAAGGCCAACGGCGTGAAGCCGGCGCTGTTCAGCGCCAACTCCGAGGGTGCCTGCCCCAACTGCAACGGCGCCGGCGTCATCTACACCGATCTCGGGATCATGGAGACGGTCGCCACGCCGTGCGAGGAGTGCGAGGGGAAGCGGTACGAGGCGTCGGTGCTGAAGTACAAGCTCGGCGGTCGCGACATCAGCGAGGTGCTGACGATGTCGGTGACCGAGGCCGAGGAGTTCTTCGGGTCCGGCAAGGCCGCCACGCCGGCGGCCCACACGATCCTCGAGCGGCTCTCCGACGTCGGGCTCGGCTACCTCGTCCTCGGTCAGCCGCTACCGACGCTGTCGGGCGGCGAGCGCCAGCGGGTCAAGCTGGCCACCCACATGGGCGAGAAGGGCGGGATCTACATCCTCGACGAGCCGACCACCGGCCTCCACCTCGCCGACGTCGAGCAGCTGCTCGGTCTGCTCGACCGGATCGTCGACTCCGGCAAGTCGATGATCGTCATCGAGCACCACCAGGCGGTGATGGCGCACGCCGATTGGATCATCGACCTCGGGCCCGGCGCCGGCCACGACGGCGGGCGGATCGTGTTCGAGGGCACGCCTGCCGACCTCGTCGCTGCCCGGTCGACCCTCACCGGCGAGCACCTCGCGGCCTACATCACCGGTTGACCCGTTCTGTCCGTAGGAATCGCCTCACAACGGACGATTCCTACGGACAGATGCGTGGGACTCGTTACTTGATGGCGAGGTTGCCCTTCAGCGCGAAGTCGATGCTGCTGCTGCCGCCACCCTTGGCGGTGCCGTTGACCGCCGACGTCGTCATGGCGAACGTCAACGTGCTGTGCGCGATGGCGTCCGACATCTGATCGAGCGCCGTGTTGTTCAGGTTGTCGATGTCGTCGCAGGCGGCGTGGTAGCAGGAGTCGTAGGCGACGCCGGCGGTACCGCCGTAGACCGCCGCTTCGTCGGCGGTCTTGATGCCCTCGGCGCCCGTGAACAGACCACCGGCTGGGATGCCGTTGTTGATGAAGGCGAAGTAGTCGGACCGACCGTCGAACTCGGTCGGCTCGGTCGCCAGGCCCTGCGAGGCGAAGTAGTCGAGGAACACCTGCTCCACCCGGGCTGAGCCGTTGGGGCCGGTCGCCCCGAAGGCCGAGCCGTCACCGTCGTAGACGAAGCGGACGAAGTTCGGCGAGCCGACCATGTCGAAGTTCAAGTTGACGGCGTGCTCCTTCAGGCCGCGGGCGTCGAGCTGGGACACGTAGTAGTCCGACCCGATGAGGCCGTCCTCCTCACCGCCCCAGAACGCGAAGCGCACCCGGTTGGTCGGCGCGATGTCGAGCTCGGCCATCTGCAGCGCCGTCTCCAGGATCGCCGCCGAGCCGCTGCCGTTGTCGTTGATGCCCGGGCCTTCGAGCACCGAGTCGAGGTGGGCGCCGACGAGCACCGTGCGGTCGACCCGACCGCTGGGCGTGTCGGCGAGCACGTTGAACGAGGTCGTCGTCTTGATCGTGGCGTCGACGGCGACCCGCATCTGCAGCCCGGCGGTGTTCGCCAGGGCTTCACCGATGGCGAACGTCGTGCCCACCGCCGGGATGGCGGCGACCGGCGGATCGAGCGTCCCGAAGACCACGCCGAAGCGGTCGTCGTTGGGATCCTCGTTGCCCTGGTTGAACACGATCACCGCAGACGCACCGGCCGCGGCGGCGTTGTCGACCTTGTCGCGGAAGAAGCACGTGCCACGCTGGATCAACGCGATGTTGCCCGCTGTGAAGCCGGCGAAGTCACTGGCCTCGCAGCCACTCGTCGAGGCGCGATCGCCGACGAGGTTGATGTCGACGGCCTGGACGGCGGCGGTCACGTCGTCGGAACCGGAGTAGTTCATCGCCGAGAAGTCCTCTTCCGCGACGTACACCGTCGGCGTCGGAGCCGTCTCCTCCATGGCGCTCGAGTTCAAGATGAACTGGTCGTACGTGAACTCCTGCCTGGACACCACGTAGCCGGCGTCTGCGAGGAGATCTTCGACGTACACGCCCGATGCCTCGTAGCCGGGTGTGCCGGCAGCTCGCGTTCCACCGTTGGCGTCGGCGATGGCCTGGAAGGCGTTCTCGTGGGCGAGGATCCCCCCGACCGTCACGGCCGCACGCAGCGCGCTCGTGTCCGTGCCCTTGTCGGCCGAGACGTGCCCGACGGTGATCAGCGAGAGCGCCGCTGCTGCGGTCAGCCCGACCGCCGCGCCTCGAACATGACGTTGCTTCACGTGATTTCGCTCCTTGCGTCGAATGCCGGCCGCCGCCCGTGGCCGCCCCGGATCGGAACGAACGTACCGAGACCGACATCGTTTGGACCGTCAGACACCGTTGAGAAATCTCAACGCTCCGGCCGCGTTCTGTCCGTCGGGATGGCCTCACAACGCACGATTTCGACGGACAGTTGAGGGGCCGGTCGGTCCGCATTCATCAACTCTGACGAGGGGGATCGCCGCGGCCGGCGGCAGCCTTCGACAAGTCGATCTACTCACTGCGAACCGAAGGACCCCGCGTGTCAACCCCACTACTCATCGGCCTGATCTGGCTCGGACTGGTCGTCATGTTCGTCGGCGTGTTGCGCGTCGGCACGAGTGCGCCCACCCCACGTCCGAGCGTGTCCCCTCCCCTGGCCGTGAACGGTCCTCCCCTGGGTGCGACAGGGCAACGAACACGGCCCGAGGCCTCGGGCGCGGCTCTCGCCACGCGTGTCGAGGCCGCCTAACCCGAGTTCGGCCAGCGCTCCGCTCCAGCGGCTCGGCAGAGGCGGTGCATCGCCCACGCCGGCGATTTCCTATGCTCCGCAGCATCTAGGTACTACCATGACGCTCATGGAGGTGTCGACCACCGTCCGGGGCAAGATCCTCGTCGGGCCGAGCGCCTTGGCGCGACCCGTTCCCCGCACGGCGCGCGTCACGGTCACGGGCAAGGATCCATACGACCTGGACATCCGCTTGAACTGGGACGACGACGAGCAACGTCTCGTGCCTGACGACGTCCGGATCACGCGACGCCCCGACGGCCGCCCGATCCGTGTCGCTGAGCTGGCCCGCATTCGGCTCGGGGACACGATCGCCGCTTCACTTGCCACCGAAGTGCTCGACATCCGCGGATGGGCTGGAATCATCGAGGACCATCCCCGGGCTGATCCAGCTGCCGTCGACGCCCTCATCTATTCCCTGGCCCATGCGCTCGGCACCCACAACCCGACCCAGACGGTCGGCCTGGCCCGTGGCCTGCAGCCCGGCTCCGCCATCAAGCGAGTCATGCGGGCTCGCGAGCTCGGCTATCTCGGCGAGGCACAGAAGGGCCGATCGGGTGGGTTGGCTGGCCAAGCCCCCGTGTAGCGCTTGACCCGGACTACCTCTCCGTCGGGCGCCTACCGCCGGCCAAGGCTACGGCCGGTAACAGCACGGGGTTTCCCCTATGACTTTTCCTATGCCCTGCGCGTTAATAGGGCATCATTTGGTTAGGACATCAATTTGACACCCAGCATCCGCCTGGAGCCGTCATGGGAGGGACGATTTCGTTGGACCCGCAGGGGGTCATCCGCCAGTCGACTGTCGAGGCGCGCGCCGAACGCGATCATGAGCTGCGCGCCGCACTGTTCGGCATCGAGTCAACGGCGCTGGGACTGAACCAGAGCCACGATCGCCTCACGACCGCACAACTGTTCGAACTGACCACCGCCATGGCAGCCGAGGCTCGCCGCCTCCGGACACTGCTCTGCCCCCAGGACGAGCAGTCGCAGACCTTCGACGTCGCCGAGGCCATTCGGCCGGTCATCGTGTCCGCCCGCTCCATGGGTGTCAACGTCCATGCGGCAGTGCCGTCGGGCATCGAGGTCTGCGGTCGGCGACACGACACGGCGCAGGTGGTGTTCGCGCTGCTGGACAACGCGCGCAAGCACGCTGCGCCGTCGCCGGTCGACATTCGCGTGACCCTGAATTCCGAGACCACGACGATCTACGTCGAGGACTGCGGCAAGGGCATCAGCGGTCAGATCCGCGCGCGGGTGTTCGAGCGGGGCGTGGTCGATGAGCGGAGTGGGGGGAGCGGGCTCGGCCTGTTCATTGCCCGACGGCTCATGGTCGACCAGGGTGGATCACTGTCGGTGCACTCGAGGACCTGCGGCGGCACCTCGTTCAAGCTCGTGCTGCACACTGCGCGGAGCAGCTCCCGTCGCGAGCTTCGTTCGATCCCGCTGTTGCCGGCGGTGTCGGCGTGACCGCCCGGGTACTCATCGTCGAGGACCACGCCCTCGTGGCCATCGGCCTTCAGCTGGCGCTGTCCGCGCGCGGCTGGGAAGTCGAGACGACCGACGGTCCCACGGCGGACGCCGTCGTCGAACACGCCGAGCGCTTCGAGCCGCAGTGCGTGCTGCTCGACATCGGGCTGGGTGAGACGGTGGGCAGCGGCATCGACCTCGTCGGACCGCTGCGTGCCACCGGCGCCGAAATCGTCATGCTGACGGGGGAGAACCGCCGCACCGTGCTCGCTGCCTGCCTGGAGGCGGGCGCCGCCGGATGGCTGTGCAAGGACGCCTTTCTCGACCAGGTCGTTGCGGCGCTCGAGGATCTTGTCGCCGGCCGCCCTCTGATCGGCCGCGGTGCACGTGAGGCCCTGTTGGACGAACTGCGCATCGAGCGCGCTGGGCAACGCCGCGCGCTGTCCCCGTTCGAGCAGCTCACCGTCCGCGAGCGCCGCGTGCTCGCCGCGCTCGTCGACGGCATGTCCGCCGAGGAGATCGCCGACGCCCATTTCGTTGCCTTGACGACGGTGCGCACGCAGATCCGCGCCGTGCTGCAGAAGCTCGGCGTGCGCTCCCAACTCGCCGCCGTCGCCGCCGCCAACCGTGTCGGTTGGAAGCTCGACGACGACGAGCTGGCCGCTGCCTGATCGCCGGTCAAATCTCCTGCGCTGGCGGCTCGGACGGCAGCCTGCCGCGGAGCCGCGCGGCGACGCGCCGCTCGGTTGGTGTGAGCGCTGTCGAGCTGCTTGCGCCAGCAGACCGGCGGATGCCCGGTCGCCCGGCACGGCCAAGGCGCTGCAATCCAACAGCACGTCCCACAAGGCGGCCTCGTACGGCGAGCGCGGAGCTGGTCCGCCGCGTCGTCGAGGAGGGCCGCTGCGGCCGACGGATCGGAGGCGGCAAGAATGCGTGCGTCGGTCCGCGAGACAAGGGCCCGGCAACGCACGGTCCCGACGCGCTCGGCGGCTGGCTGGAACACAGACAGCACTTCATCGGCCGCATCGAGATCGCCGGCCGCGACGTGCAGCATCGCAGCCCCATGCAACCACGGCAGGATGACCGGGGTTGGTGACGCCCATGACCTCGTGGCGGCGTCCCACCTCGACGTAGTCGGCGAGCGCGCCGGCGTTGTCTCCGCGGGCACGGCGGACACAACCGCGGGCGTACAGCCACGCCGTGTAGGGGGACGAATCAACCCATCGCCGGATGTCGGCCAGCGTCAGCGCAGCTTCCGCGCCATCGAGATCGCCGGCATGCAGTGTCGTCAACGCGTGAACGCAGGGCCGACAATGTCGACCCTGCGTTCACGTCTGACGTGCGGTGCCGGGGAGGGCCCCGCTACTCCTCCCCGGCGATCTTGTTCACGGGCCTTGGTGGTGCAGCAGATCGGGCTCGTCGATGCACGTCCAGTCGAGGCTGGCTGCATCGGCGCCGACATATGCGTCCTCACGGTCGTGCCGCCCGTAGCCGTCCCGGCTGTCGTAGCGGGCGATCGCGTGGCCCTGCTCGATCAATGACAGACCGGCATCGACGCCGTCGACGTCGACGAAGCGCAAGTAGCGCCCGTATTCGTCCGTGTCTTCGCCGTCTCCGCCCATGACGAGGGCGACTTCTCGCCCCAACACCATGGCGGACATGGCGTCCAGCGCTGGCTGGCCCTCACAGGTGTCCAGCTCCGGAGCGTCGATGCCGATGACCCGCACGCGGAACTCCGTGCCGTCGCTGGCTGCGACGTCAACGGTGTCACCGTCCACGACAGCGGACACTGTGTAGGTGACCGGCGGCGCAGAAGGCGCAGGGGGTGCCGGCGGCGCAGGAGGCGTAGTCGCCGCCGCGTCCTCGCATCCGACGCCGTCGTCGTCACGATCGAACGCCTTCCGCCAACCGGGATCACCGGGACGGATCGGTGCCGCGCCCGCCGCTCGTACCTCGTCGCAGTTCTCGTAGTAGACGCCCGCCGATGATGCCGATGCCGCAGGGGCAGCCGGCGGCGGTGCACACGAGTAGTCGGTCGATGCATCGTCGGCGCGGTGATACTCCGCCTCACGACCGTGATCGGCGTAGCCATCCAACGAGTCATGACGCGCACTTGCCAAGCCGAAGCTGATCAAGGCCAAACCGACATCGGTCCCATCGACCTCGACGAAGCGCGGGCGACGCCCGTCTCGGTCGGTGTCCTCGCCGTGGGCTCCCATCGGCAGTGCAACTTCCCGCCCGAGCACGAGGCTGGCCGTCGTCTCGGTCGCCAAGTCGGCGGCGCACCCGGTACCAACCTCTGGCGCGTCGATACCGAGGACTTCCACGGTGAACACCTGACCATCGGTGGATGAGACATCCACCGTGTCGCCATCCGTCACGTTCGTCACGACGTAGACCACCGGCGGCGGTGGCGGAAGCGTCGACGTCGTCGGAACGGTCGGCGGGACAGTTGGCGGCGTCCGAAGTGACTTTCGAACTTCGGGTGTTGTCGTGGGAGCGGCGTGCACCCACGACCCATCGAGGCACTCGTAGGTCGCCTCTGGCGTGGTCTCTCGCTGGCCGTCTTCGCAGGCCGTCGGCGTGTACCCGTCCGGCGCTGACACCGGCTCGTCGGCGCCGCCACAGGCGGCAATGCCGAGCAGGACGGGGGTGGTGAGCCACAGCGCTCGGCGTCGGCTGGGCCGAATAGGTTCGTTGCGGTCGGTCATTGAGACATCCCTCGGTGAGGCAGTTGGGCCAGAGGAGAGGCAGTCCTCCGGCCCGTTGGACGCTAAGAGCGAGTGCGCTTAGGCAAATCGTCAAGTTTGATGAGATTCGTCGTCGACGATTGGCGTGCTACGACGAGTCCTCGGCGCAGGTCGCCTACGAACGCGCGGAGGCGCCGGTGCCGCCCGCACCGGCGCCTCCCGCCGACAAGGGGACCCCACAGCCCCGGTGTCGTTCTTGGGGACGCCTAGAAGACGTCTCCGAGATTGAGGAGGCTGGGGACCACCGTGATGATCGTGAACACCGGCAGGAAGCAAAAGACGATCGGGAAGAGCATCTTGACGGTCAGCTTGGCCGCCTTCTCTTCCGAACGCTGCTTGCGCTTGAGCCGCATCTCGGTCGACAGAACGCGCAGGGTCTCGGCCATCGGCACGCCGTGCTTCTGCGCCTGGAGCAGCGCCGTGACGACCTGCCGAATCTCGACGATCTGCGCCCGGTCGGCCAGCGTCCGCAGCGCCTGGGCGCGCGGCACCCCGGCCTGGATGTCGCTGATGGTGTGACGGAGCTCCTCGGTGAGCGGACCTTCAGTCGTCGTCGCGACACGAGCCAGCGCAGCGTCGAAGCCGAGTCCGGCCTCCACGCAGATGGTCAATTGGTCGATGATGTCGGCGGCCTTGGCCTGCATGTCGGCCTGCCGCTTGTCGCGCCTGGTCATCACCCAGTAGTCGGGGAGGAAGAACAGCAGTGCGGCGGCACCGAGGGCAACGAGCGGGAGGCCCAGGAGGACCAGCAGGAGCGCTGCCAGGACGGCGAGGGTGATCTTGATCCCCAAGATGCGGGGCAGGTCGAGCCCGTACGGGTGTCCTGCCTGGACGAGCTTGACTTCGAGCCCGTCCACAAACGGACTCGGCAGAAGGCGGCGGGTGGCGTTCCCCAGCTGGCCAAGGATCGAGGCCCGCTTGCTGGGCGCTGGGGCTTGTGGCAACCCGGCGAAGAGGTTGGCGCGAGCCGCCGACGGCCGAGCCGTGACGCCCCACCAGAAGAGACTGAATGCGCCGACAATCGCCAGGGCGCCGAGAATGACTGTGAGGTTCATGGTTCCGTTCCTGTGGTCCGTCCGTCACAAGGCGATCGAGTTGACGATCCTGTGGACCCAGAAGCCGCCGATGAGCATCAGGATCCCTGCGACGATGAGCGCTGTGAGACCGGGTCCGTGCAAGAGAAGAGCGAAGTTGTCCGGGTTGGTTCGCCACTGCAGGAGCGCCATGAGAAAGGGCATCGCGGCGAGGATCCGAGCCGACAGGCGGCCTTCGGCGGTGAGGGTGCTCACGTGGCGCGCCAGGCGCTGTCGTTCGCGAATCGTGGCACTGACGGTGTAGAGAACCTCCGAGAGGTTGCCTCCCGTGTCCCGGTTGATGTCGATTGCCGACACGACCCACTCGAGGTCCTTGCTGTCCATGCGCTGCGAAAGGGCGCGCATGGCTTCTGACAGGTCACGGCCAAGACGGGCCTCGACGAGGACGTGCGCGAACTCGCTGCGCGAGGGCTCCTCTGCCTCCTCTGCCACCGACTCGAGTGCTTGTGTGATGCCGTATCCGCTGCGTAGGGCCCTCGTGACCAGCTGGAGCACGTCGGGCAACTGTTCGGCGAACGCGGCCTGGCGCTTGGCCTTCGTGCGGCCGACGTAGAGCCTGACGCCGAGGCAGACCGACACCGCGACCAGCAGGGCGATGACGGGGCCCCCGAGCACCAGCCCGACGAGTCCGGCGACGACGGCGAAGAGCGCGACCAAGGCGATGAACTGGCCCGGCGGCATCGAGATGTTTGCAACGGACAAGGCGTTGGCGAGCTCAGCTCGTTTGCCATGCCGCTCCAGGACTTCGTCGACGGCGGACATCGTGCGCTTGCCCATGTCGGACACGCTGCGCGGCTTCTTGATGCCCAGCCGGGCCTTGGAGACACGCTGGCGGGGGAACAGCAGCGAGCCCGAGCACCAACAGGCCGGCGAAGACCCCGAGGGCACCCAGCAGTGCAAGTGCCGGCGACGAGTTCCAATGCTGTGGTGTCCGTCGGCGGAGCGGGCGGACGCGAATAGATCGGAGTGCCCAGGGCTTCCGTCGTGGGCGGCGCGGCCGTCGTCGGCGGCGCGGCCGTGGTCGGCGGTGTCGTGGGCACGGTCGTGGGTTCCACCACCTCGGTCACCAGATCGGCCACCCGAGCGAAGGCTGCCGAGACCCCGGCCGCGTCCTCGGCCGAGGTGACCCGGCCCAGGGCGAGGAGACCAGCAAGGTCGCTCTCCGGTGTCGTCAAGCTGATCGCCTCGACGTGCTCACCTTGGACAGCCGAGATGGCTTCGTCCAGTGTTGCGGTACTGCCATCGTCCTTGCCGTCTGACAGCAGCACGAGCACCTTTTGCTCCGCCGTCGGCGTGAACTGCTGGCCAGCGGTGACCACGGCGTCATACAGCGCGGTGTCACCGTCGGCCACGATCGCATTGATCTGCTCGGACAGCAGCGCGCGGTCGGTCGTCGGCGCCGATAGCACCGTGACGTCATCGCCGAACGTCTCGAGACCGATGTGGACGTCCGCCGGCATGGCGACGACGAACTCGCTGGCGGCCGCCTTCGCGGCTTCCATGGCGTGACGCATGCTCCCGGACGTGTCGATCGCGAGCATGACCTCGACCTCGTCGGCCGTGTCCTGCGCGTGGGCCGGGCCGCTGATCAGGGCACCGGCCAGCCCGGACACAAGGAGCGGGATGAGGAACAGCCGCCGCTTCATCGCGACCACATGTCGGGTGCGCCGAACAGCCCTGCCGGCACGGTGACCCCGCGGTCGGCGAGCTTGTCGACGAGCTCCGGGCGGATGCCCGTCGACGCCAGGCGCGTGGCCTGGTAGTCGTACTTGTAGATGTCCTGAAGGGTGATGATGTCTCCCTCCATGCCCACCACCTCGGTGACGTGGCTGATTCGCCGGGAGCCGTCCCGGAAGCGATCCACGTGAACGATGAGGTTGAGCGCCGACGCGATCTGCTCGCGGATGGCGCGTGTGGGCAGGTCGAAGCCGGCCATGAGCACCATGGTCTCGAGACGAGCCAGCGCATCACGCGGAGCGTTGGCGTGCACGGTCGAGAGCGAGCCGTCGTGGCCCGTGTTCATCGCCTGGAGCATGTCCAAGGCCTCGGCGCCGCGGACTTCACCGACGATGATCCGATCGGGGCGCATGCGCAAGGCGTTGCGCACGAGATCGCGAATCGTGATCTCTCCCAGGCCTTCGATGTTGGGCGGGCGAGCCTCCAGACGGATCACATGGTCCTGGCGCAGCTGGAGCTCAACGGCATCCTCAATGGTGACAACGCGCTCGCTCCGCGGGACGAAGCCCGAGAGCACGTTGAGCAGCGTCGTCTTGCCGGTGCCGGTGCCGCCGGAGACGAGGATGTTCATGCCGCCCTCGACCGTGGCGGCCAGCGCCGATGCGACCTGTTCCGTGAGCGTCCCCATCGCGATCAGGTCGTCCACCTTGAACGGGTCCTTCGCGAACTTCCGGATCGTGAGGATCGAGCCATCCAGCGACAGCGGCGGCACGATGACGTTGACGCGTGACCCGTCGGCGAGGCGGGCGTCCACCATCGGCGAGGCCTCGTCGATGCGCCGGCCCACCGACGAGACGATGCGCTCGACGATGCGGCGCAGGTGCTCCTCGGAGATGAAGCGCACCTTGGTCTGCTCGATGACACCGCCACGCTCGACGTAGATGTGGTTGCTGCCGTTGACCATGACTTCGTTCACGGTGGGGTCGTTGAGGAACTGCTCGATCGGTCCAAGACCCATGACGTCCCGCGCGATGTCGTGCACGAGATGTTGGCGTTCCTCGGGAGACAGCGCCGTCTCGGTCGCTTCCATGAGCGCGCCGATCTCGGCCATCACCAACGACTGAAGCTGATCCTCGTTGGAAGCCTCGAACAGCCGTGTTCCGAGGCGCTCGAACAGCGAGTCGTGGACCTTCGCTTTGAAGTCCCCCAGGCCGTCGACGGCCAGCGGCCGATTCGGCGCCTGTCGCCACTTGCCGGCGACCTCGCCCCGCTGCGCGGCGGCCTGCTGGGCCTGGTTGATGCGCTCCGTGAGGCTCATCGCCGCCACCCCTTCCGTGCCTTCTCGGCCTCGACGGGGTCGTACAGCCGCGCGAGCTGCTGCAGCTGCTTTGCCGCTGCCGACCTCGGCTCGCTGATGACGACCGGCGTGCCCAAATTGAGCGCCAGCGGGAGCTCGCGGCTCGATGGGATGGCGCAGGAGATCTTCATCCCGAGGGCCTCCTCGGCATCGGACGGCTCGAGCCCGACTTTGGCGTCGGCCCGGTTGAGCACGAACTGCCGTGGGGCCTTGACCCCCATCTGGTCGAGCGCGTCGAGCGCCGTGCGCAGACTGCGGATGCTGGTCACGTCGAGGCTCGACACCAGCAGGAGATCCGTAGCGCACTCGATGGCCGCCAGCGTGCGCTCGTCGAGGCCCGCCGGTGTGTCGACCACGACGTAGTCGAAGTTCTGCGCCAGCAGCGGAACCACTGCCGACACGTGGGCGTGGCCGATCGAGTCGGCGTCCACCGGATCGTTGGCGCCGGCGAGGACGTACAGGCCATGCTCGTGCGGGGTCAGGAACAGCTTGACGGTGGTCGCATCGATCTGGCTCGTGCGAGCCAGCTGCGCCAGCGTGTGCTCCGGGGACAGCGACAGCGCCATGCCCAGGTCACCGAACTGGACGTCCAGGTCGACGGCGACCACCCGGCCCGGATGGCGCTGGGCGAGGGCGACGGCGAGATTGGAGGAGATTGCGGTCTTCCCCGAGCCGCCCTTGGGCGAGATCACGACGATGACCTTGCTGTTGCGGGGCTGGGGTATTGAGCCGTTGGCCTTGACGACGACGCCCATCTCCTGAAGAGCGGACGACACGTCGGCGGCCAGTTCGGCGGGCATGTCATGCCCGATGATGACGGTAGGCATTTCGACGGCGCTCATCACTTCACGACCGAGTAGACGTTGCCCAGGGTGACCAACCGCGTGCCGTCGTCGGAGACGGTGGCCGGCTGGTTGGAGAGCCACACATGGCCGAACTCGCCGGCGAACACGAAGCGCTCCGACTGCTCGGGCGAGAGGGCGAGCGTGACGATGTACTGCTGGCCGCTGACCTGCTCGACGCCGGTCTCGTCGTCCTGGTCGGTCTCGTCGGGCACGACGGGCTCGTTGGTCGTCTGCACGTTCGTGACGAGCACGTGCTGGAACTCGAGCCGGGTCATGTTCGGCGTCTTCTCCTCGTCGCGGGTTCCGTCGAGGCCGCACTCGGCGCGAGTCCATGGCGGTCGCATCCGTCGGTCGCTCCACCGCGTCCGAGGTCGCTCTCGGGCCGGCCTCGTCGAAGTTGAATGGATCGAACGAGAGGTAGACGCCGACGAGATCACCCTTCTTCAGGCTCCCGCCGACGGCCCGCTCGGGCGTGAGCATCGGCCGAGATCTGGACCTTGTCCTTGACCTCGACGGCCACCTCGTCCTGCGGCACCAAGCGCGCCGCCAGCAACTGGTCACCGGGCTGGAGGTCGGTGGCCGCCACGTTGGCGCCCACACTCGTCGAGGTCGGTGATGGCACCCGGCTGCTCGAGCCGGGCTGGGATCTGCTCGACCGAGACCGAGGACTTGATCGTCTCGGCCTCCGCGCCCTTGGGCACGAGCTGGTCGACGACGTAGACCTCGACCAGGGCCTCGCTGGCCACGGCCTTGTTCTTCGCCGACTGCACGTAGCCCACGAGGGCGACCGTGCCGATGATGGCCAGGATCGTTGCTGCGACGATCCCGATGATCCGCCGTTTGTTCTTCATTGTGGGGTTGTTCCTTGTTGCTTGGTTGTGTGTTAGCTGGAGAGATAGACGTGCTAGGCACCGAAGTCCGGGCCGGGACCGGGCGTGCCCTGCTGCGTCGACGAACTCGATGAAGTCGCCATGGATGCACGTATCGTTGCCGTCGGCACCGATCGTCGCGGGCACTTGCGTCGCCGCTTCATCCAGCGTCCCGACGTCGTCTGCGCCGTTGAACGCGTAGCCGGTGCAGCCGGAACGTGGCGTAGCCGATGATCGTGTAGATCGTGGTCACTGGCAGCTCGGCTGTAGTGCCGCAGATCAGGAACGAGACACGTCCTATGCCGAAGCTGAGGATCAGTGTCGAGACGCTGGAGTCCGTCTACACTGAGCCGGTGCCGTGGCGCTGCTCCGGTAGCGCCGTGCGGCGTTGTTCCGACCGACCGGCCAGTCAGCCGTGCAGCCGCCGGATGCCGCTACGAGTTGCCGAACCCGCCGGCGGTCCAACCGACGTGCACGCCGAGCGTGCGGTCGTGCGATCGTCGAGGTACAGCGTAGATGTCGTCGTGCCGTCGAGCATTGCCGGTCGTGAACTCGCAGTAAGCGATCGTGAAGGGAAGGTATCGGCTGGAGCCGAGCGTCGCCCCACTTCGGCCGTGGCCGGAACGGGTCACGTCCCGGTCACCGCGACCTGGACTGAACGAAGGCTGATCGTTTCGTGTCATCGAGACCGTGCGTCGTTGCCGGCTGCCGCATCACAGGTCGGCGTTGGTCGATCGACTGATCGCACCATTGGTCTCGTACGCCGTGAAGATCGTCGGTGCTGAGCAGTGCCCTTGGCACAGTCGGTCGCCTTGGCCAGCGCGCCGGCGTCGGCCGCTGTTCTGTGTCTGGCGTCGAGCACGATGCCGCGACCGCCATCCAAGACGAATGCGGCGAAGAGCAAGAGGACGGGCATCATGAGCACCACGAAGAGCGTGACGGCTCCTCGATCGTCTTGTTGTGTCAACCGCCGCATCGCATGGTCCCCTTTGCTGTGATCGGCTTCGTCCCGTCAGGATGGGAGTCGATCAGGATGAGCGGAATCTCGAAGGTGTAGGTGGTGGTGAGGCTCACCGTGAGGCGTTGTTGGTCGTGTCGCCGGAGCGCAGCGTGACTGACGTCTGGACGGCAGTGCATCCCTCGGTAGTCCGGCGTCGGAGTCCTCGCAAGGCCAGATGCGCGAGCCGCATCTCGCGGCCGCACCTGTCGACCTCGACCTTCTTGCTGAAGAAGGCTGCCGAATGACGCAATCGCCAAGATCAGCGCGATCAGGAAGGGCGCGACGAGAACGAACTCGAGCGCGACGACTCCTCGGTCATCGCGCTTGCGACGGGTGCTGTGTGAGTTCCGCATGACGAGGCCTTGTCCAGGGCGGGCAGCTTGCGCTGCCCGCCCTGTTGACGAGTCGGTGCTCAGAACAGCCCTTCGAGCTGGTCGTTCAGCGCGTCCCACAGGCCGGTCGCGAAGACGATGAGCGACGCCGGCGGCAACAGCCGCGGCGACGAGCGACGTACTCGATGGCGACGACGCCATCGTCCTCGGTGGCCTCAACGGCCTCCGGGGTGAACTTCTCAACGAGGTTCAGCATTTTGGATTTGCTCCTTGGTATTCCCCGATCCCCGCCTATCGGGGTGGGTAGCGAGGAGGCACGCTAAGGACGAGCGCAAGCGGCCGAATCGTCAAGATTGATGATTCCTCGGCGCGGGACGTCCGTACCGTGCCGGCCATGTCATTGCCCGCGCTCGTGCAGAAGCACGCCCTCAACGCCGCCACTGTTGTCCTGTTCGGGCTCGCCGTCTGGCGACTCGGCCTGAGCCCGGAGCTCCCCGCCGTGTTCGCCTTCATCTTCGGCGGCGTCCTCCTGGCCGTGATCGACTGGAAGGTCCAGCGCCTCCCGACTCGGCTCGTCTACCTGACGCTCGCCGGCGTCGGTTCTGGGTTGGTGTTCGCCTCGCTTGTGGAGTGGGAGTGGGTTCCCCTGGCCACGGCGGTGGCGGGCGGTTTGCTGTTCGCCAACACCTTCTTCTTCATCTGGTACGTCACCCGCAAGTTCAGCGGCATGCTCATCCTCGGCTTCGGCGACGTTCGTCTGGCCGCTCGTGCTCGGGCTGCTGCTCGGCTGGTACGGGCTGGAGTACGTGCTCTACGGCGCCATCGCCGGCCATGTCCTCGCCCTGCTGCTCGCCGTCGGGATGAGCATCCACAAGCGGAAGCTGCTGGTGCGCTACTCGTTCGGGCCGCCCCTGATCGCCGGCACCTTGGCGTCGTGCTCTTCCACGCGTAGGTCGATCGGCTCAGTCGTTCCCACGGCCTAGGCGCGGTGCACGGTGTTCGATAGGCAGATGCCCACGAGGCGTGACGTCTGAATGTCGAACACGGTCTCCGATCTCGTCGTTGGACGCCCCCAGGTCCGCTCGGCGCTGGCCACGCTCGCCGAGCTGCACCAGATCACCGAGCCGGCACAGCAGGCCGTGCTGCCCACCGGCTTCGACCGTCTCGACGACGTGCTCGCCGGCGGGATCCGCCAGGGCGAGGTCGTGCTGCTCGGCGGCAAGCCCGGCGTCGGCAAGACGATCGCCTGCGCTCCAGTGGGCCCGGCCGATGGCGCGGCAGCGGCGTCGTCGCCGTCTACCTCTGCTACGAGCACGACGAGCTCACGCTGCTCACGCGGCTGCTGTCGTGCGAGCTCGGCGAGATCGTCGCCGCCGCCTCGCCCGGTGCGACCAGCCTGGGGCACGACGAGCTGCGGGCGCGGATCCGCGACGTCGCCGCCGGCGCGATCACCTTGCGCGAGGCGCTCGAGTCCGACCCGCTGCTCGAGCAAGCCCAGCACCGCGCTCGCCGCATACGCCGACCGTCTGGTGCTCGTCACCGGGTCCGGGGCGCACACCGACGTCAACGCGATCGCGCGACGTGACGCGGCGGCTTCGACGGCCAGCCGATCGCGTTGTTCGTCGACTACGTGCAGAAGGTGCCGGTGTTCCCGACGGTCGCTCGGCGAAGGGCGAGCGGGTCGGGCGGGTCATCGAGAGTCTCAAGCAACTGGCGCTCGACCAGAAGCTGGCGGTCGTCGCCATCGCCGCCGCCGACCAGGCAGGGCCTCGATGCCCGGCGCGCTCCACCTTCGCCACTTCCGGGGCTCGACCGCGCTGGCCTACGAAGCGGACGCCATCGTCGTGCTCAACGAGAAGCTCGCCGTGGTGTCGCGGGTCCACATCGCCCACTCGCCGCAGCGCGCCGAGGAGTTCCACCGCCAGGTCGTGTTCTCGGTCGAGAAGAACCGCAACGGCAGCCCCGACGTCCACCTCGAGTTCGAGAAGGACTTCTCCCACTACCGCTTCC
The DNA here is from genome assembly GCA_963844915.1 of uncultured Acidimicrobiia bacterium. Classification (GTDB taxonomy): domain Bacteria; phylum Actinomycetota; class Acidimicrobiia; order Acidimicrobiales; family Ilumatobacteraceae; genus JALZMG01. The sequence continues at coordinate 191,080 of CAWJQF010000007.1, forward strand.
ACCCGCGTGGTCGCTGGGTCGCCGAGCGGCTCTGGACCGAAGGGTCGATCGAGCAATGAGCGGCCTGCAGATCGCGCTCGTCATCGGCTGCTTCATCGCCGTCGCCGACTTGGCGCTGATCGAGCTCGGTCGCGCCGGCGGGCGGTCTCCAATCCCCTTCGGCCCGCTCCTCGTGATCGGGGCCGTCTTGTCCTTCGTCGTCGGACCGCTGCTGGCGTCCGGCACCTGAGTCATCACCTCACCCCACACGTTCAAGGAGTACCCCCCAATGCGCCGCCTGCGGCCCTTCCCCCTGTACTGGTCGGCGATCCTCGCCGTCGTTCTCGGCGCCGTCGCCGTGCCTGCCACAGCCCTCGCCGATGGCGAGGACGCTGCTCCGACCGACAGCACCGCCCCCTCGGCGGACCGGGCATCTGCGGCACCGACGCCGCCGGCTCCCAGCGAACCGGAGTCCGCTGACGGCGATGACGCGCCCGCTCCGCCGACCACGGCGGAGCCCGGCGACGAAGCCCCCGCGCCCGAGTCGCCGGACGCCCCGGCTCCCGAGACGACGACGCCGGCGACGGATCCAGGCACCGGTGCCGAGCACGCCGCCGCGGACCCAGGCGGGATCGGCGGCCAGCGAGTCACCGACGACTGCGGCACCTCCCGTCGAGCCGACTCCGGGTGACGACGAGCTCGAGCAGGATGCCTTTGCGTCCTACCCCGACGGCATCGTTCGGCCGATCGCCTTTCCGGTGCTGGGGCCGGTGCGCTACGCCAACGGCTGGGGGAACTGCCGCGACGGCTGCGCCCGCCGGCACGTCGGCACGGACATCATCGGCGTGCGCATGCAGCCGCTGCTGGCCGCGGTCGACGGCACGATCACCCGGATCCGCCACGAGAACGAGGGCACGGCCGGCGTCGTGATCACGCATCACCGGTGCCGACGGCTGGTACTACAACTACTTCCACGTCAACAACGACAACCCCGGCACCGATGACGGCGCCGCCGGTCCGCAGTGGCAGGTCCTTCCGCAACTGAGCGTCGGCAGCCCGGTGCGGGCCGGCCAGGTGATCGGGTACATGGGCGACAGCGGCAATGCCGAAGGTTCGGTGCCGCACCTCCACTTCGAGATCCGCCAGCCCGACCGGACGCCCGTCAACCCGTACCCGAGCCTCGCCGCCGCCGAGCAGAGCACGGCCTGCGACGACGCGGCAACGTGGCAGGACCCCTCAGCCGTGTCTCCGGATGCGGTCGCCATCATTCCCGTCGACGACGGTGGTCGTTGGCTGATCGACCGTGACGGCAACCTGTTCGCCGAAGGCTCGGCGGCCTCCGTGCACTCCGCGTCGACCGTCGCCTGTGCGCCCACGGAGCCGGTCTCGAGCCCCGTCGAGCAGCCGGCCGCCGCGCTGGAGGCACCTCCCGCCGAAGTGGCACCACCGGCTCCGGAGCAGCCGCCGGCTGCCGAGCCCACCCCGGTTCAGCCGGCGGTGGCCGAGCCGGCTCCCGCTGAGCCGCCGGTTGCCGAGCCTGCTGCGGAAGCGCCCGCCTCCACGACGTGGACCGTCGAGCCGGGGCAGTCGCTCTGGCAGATCGCCAAGCAGGCCTATGGCGTCTCCGACGTCGCGTCCACCGTTGCGCTGGTCGACTTCATCGTCGAGCACAACCGGGATCAGCTCAGTGATCCGGACGTGCTGAACACCGGCATGGAGTTGCTGCTCCCCGCGATCTGATGGTGCGTCGCTAGTCGGCCGGCAGTCGAGCGAGGATGCCCGCGGCTCGCTCGGCGAGCGCGTCGGCGCCCTGCTCCTTGCCGGTGGCGACTGCCGTGGTGAGGCGCTCGACGGCGCGCTCCTGGTTGCCCGACGCCGCGGCCACCACACCCTCGGCGATGCAGATCGTCACCTCGTTCCAGCCTTCGCCGGATTCGTCGGTCTGCAGGCGGGCTCCGGCGACGAGCTCGGCGGCGTCGTTCACGCGACCCGCCTGGGCGAGCAGCTCGGCGAGCAGCGCCTGATAGCTCGGCGTTCCGGAGCGACCGCCGGTGGAGCGCAGCCTCGAGCGGCCCTCCACGAAGCTGGCGATCGCGGTGTCGTAGTCGCCGTTGTGCGCCTCGACGAGCCCACGGAACATCAACAGCTGCCCGCCGAAGAAGGCGAACTGCGACGCTGGGTCGAGCTCGAGGGCGTGGCGGACGAGACGGTCGACGGCGTCCCACCGCGTGTGCACCGCGGCGACGGCGGCACCGAAGGCGCAGACCGCGGGGACCGCCGCCGGCGGCACGATGCCGAGCATGAAGTCGAACCCGACGAGCGCCTCCTCCGGTGTCTGGTCGCCGTGGGCGGCGTGGCAGTAGAGGCCGAAGGAATGGGCGATGACGCGCTGCCCGCCCTCGAAGGCGTCCTCGGGAGGCGGAGCGTCAGCGAGCAGCGCGGCCGCCTCATCGAGATGGCCCATGGCACTGCCGATGAGGCCGCGGGTCCACTCATCGACGCCGAACAGCGTGTGCGCGGCCGCACGGACCTGCGGCCGGGGATCGTCTCCCCATCGGGCGAGGTACTGCTCGGCCATCGGCTGGGCCTCGGCGATGCGGGCCGTCGTCGACAGCGCCGCCCACTCCGACCACTTCAGCGTGCGGTGCACGTCGTCGTGGCCGAGCTCGGCAGCCAGGTCCTGGGCGCGGTGGAGCGCGTCGCGGTCGGTCCCGGCGAAGTAGCGCGTCGCCTGCATCACCTCGAGCAGGCGCAGCAGCGCGTCGAGCTCGGCCTGCTGCGACTCCGGTGACGAACTCGCGCTGCGGCGCAGTTGGACGGCACGGGTGAGGAGGTCCTCGGCCACGACGTAGGCGACCCGGCTGATGGCGACGTCGGCCGCCCGCTCCAGCGCATCGGCGGCCCGCTGACCGACGCCGAGCGCCACCGCCCGCCAGAGGTGCTCGGCAAGGACCTCGAGATCGTCGCGCCCAACGCCGGACTGCTCGATGGCGTCGGCGACCTGCAGGTGCAGGCGGGCGCGGCGCAACGGTGTGAGGCCATCGATCAACGTCTCGCGCACGAGCGCGTGACTGAACCGGAGCACACCCGGGCTCGAGGACTCGACGAGCAGGCGGTGCGTCGCCGCCGGTTCGAGGAGGTCGAGGCACTCGCCGACGTCGAGGTCGGCGGCGCGAGCGACGAGCGGGATGTCGACGTCGCGACCGGTCGTCGCGGCGACCGCGAGCACGTCGATCGTGGCTTCGGGCAGCAGGTAGAGATGGCGCCGGATGGCGTCGCGCACGGTCACCGGCACCTCGCCGTCGATGCCCTCTGCCTCGTTGAGGATGCGGGCCAGCTCGATGGCGTAGAACGGGTTGCCCTCGGCCCGTTCGTGGATGCGCGCCGAGATCTCGGGCGTCGTCCTGTCCGGGGCGAGTGCGTCGAGGAGCTCTCCCGTCGCCGTCGCCGAGAGCCCCCGCAGCTGGACGCGCTTGCTCCCCGACCGCCGGGCGATGGCGCCGAGCGCATCGGTGACTTCGTCGTGCCGGCCGACCTCCAACGTGCGCACGGTCGTGATGAGCAGGACTCCTCGTTGCAGCCGGGCGGCCAGGAACTGCAGCAGTTCGAGCGACGCCGGGTCGCACCACTGCAGGTCATCGAGGAGGATCACCAGCGGTGCCGTCGTCCCGGCCTGCTCGAGGACCGCGGCGATGGCGTCGAAGCGCTCGAACTGCACGGCGCCGCCCTGGCCCGGGAGCAGCGGCGCCTCGGAGGCGAGGACCGCTGGCGCGTCGGGGACGACGCCGAGCACGGCGCGCAGCACCGGCAACCACGGCCACAGCGCCGGCGCCGCCCCGCACTCGTTGCTCCGTCCCCACACGGCGAGCGATCCATGGCCGACGACACGGGCCGCCAGCTCCTCGGCGAGACGGGTCTTGCCGATGCCGGCGTCGCCTTCGAGGACGACGAAGCGGGCGTCGGCGGGAGCCTCGGCGTAGCACGCCAGGAGCGCCTGCCAGATCGGCGTCCCGGCCGACGAACGGCACGGCCTGATCGCCCGCCGCCGGCGCCGCGACTTCGGGCGTGGCGAGCACCGGCGCGTCGAGTGCCGGGTCGTGCGCCAGGATCGCCGCCTCGAGCTCCCGCAGCGATCGGCCCGGGTCGAGACCGAGCTCCTCGCGCAGCAGCGTGCGGGCGTCGGCGAGCACGCGCAGCGCGTCGGCCTGGCGATCGGCGCGGTAGAGGGCGAGGGCGAGCCTGGCGTACAAGCCCTCGCGCAGCGGGTGGTCCGCGGCGAGCTGCTGCAGCTCCCCGACCAGGTGGCGGTGGCGACCGAGCGCGAGGTCGGCGTCGATGCGCTCCTCGAGCACCGACAGCCGGCGCTCCTCGAGTGCCGCCGCCTGGGCGAGGTTGACGCCTTGGTCCACGAGCTCGACGAGCGCGGGACCGCGCCACAACGCCAGCGCGTCGGCCAGCGTCTCGCGGGCAGCGGCCGGGGAGCCGGTCTGAAGCTGGCTGTGACCGTCGGCGGCGAGCTCTTCGAACCGGTCGACGTCGACCGTGTGCCCGGACAGGTCGAGGCGATAGCCGGCGTCGTCGTAGAGCAGCGGCGGCCCGCCGTCGAGTGCTCGGCGCAGGCGCGAGACGTAGCTCTGCAGCGAGCCGGTCGCCGACCCCGGCGGGCGGTCGCCCCACACCGCCTCGATGAGCGCGCCGGCGCTGAGGGGGCGGCCGTTTGCGGCGACGAGCGCGGCCAACAACACGCGCGGCTGGCGTCCGCCCACGTCGACCGGCACCCCGCCCGAGGTGGTGACTTCCAGCGGCCCGAGTACCCCGACCCGCATCACCCCAGCGTATGTCACTTGCAATGCGCGCGCCGAAGCCGACCTCGTGGTTGCAAGGGATGGTCAAGGCCGGTGTGGCGGACTGGGAACGACCGAGTCGACTGCAAAGGAGCCGTCATGACCCAATCCCCCGTCGCCGCGCCGCAGCGCATCGCCCCCGACACGTACCTGATCCCCAACCTCGTCCCGGCCGAGCCGGGCACGTTCGTGTTCGTGAACACGCTGGTGATCCTCGCCGAGCAGCCCGTCGTCGTGGACACGGGCGCCCCGCTGCACCGTGAGCAGTGGCTCGACGCCGTGTCGTCGATCGTCGACCCCGCCGACGTGCGCTGGGTGTTCCTCTCCCACGACGATGGCGACCACATCGGCAACATGGCCGACTTCCTCGCCGTGGCCCCGAACGCCAAGGTCGTCGCCAACTTCTTCAGCAACGAGCGGGCCGCCCTCGAGCCCGATCGGGCGATGCCGATCGAGCGCCAGGTCTGGCTGGAGGAAGGCACGTCGTTCGACGCCGGCGACCGCCGCCTGCGCCTGTTCCGCCCGCCGATCTTCGACGGCCCGACGACGCGTGGCCTGTACGACGAGCGCACCGGCGTGATGTGGGCGGTCGACTCGTTCGCCGCGCTGACCACCGGGGCGGTGTACGACGCCGCCGATCTGCCGCCCGACCTGTACGGCGACACGTTCGCCCTGTTCAACAGCATGATCTCGCCCTGGCACCAGTGGCTGGACCCCAAGCGCTACCGCCGCCACGTCGACTCCGTCGAAGCGCTCGAGCCGACGGTTGTTGCCTCCGCGCACGGACCGGTCCTGAGCGGACCGTTCATCGCCGGTGCGTTCGACCGGGTGCGGGCCATGGCCGGCCAGCCGATCGTGCCGCCGCCCGGCCAGGAGACGCTCGACGCCCTCGTCGCCCAGGCGCTGACCGCACCCGCCGCAGTCTGAGTCCCCCAACCCCCCGATCACGAAGGAGCACTTCCATGAACCGCACCCGTACACGCCGCGCCCTGCGCGTGGCCGGCGGCCTCGCCGTCGCCGGTGCCGCACTCGTCGGCACGTTCGATGCTGCCGGCGCCGCCCGCCCGACGTCGCCCGCCTTCACCGTCAGCGGTCAGGGCACCTGGCAGGAGCGACCGTTCGACGTCGTCGTCAACGGCGAGGGCGAGCTGCAGCTGCGCAACGGCAACCGGTCGACCGACGTCCTCGTCGCCTCGAGCGTGGACGCCGACGACGGCACGATGCCCGCCCCCGGCGAATGCGAGGGTGCCATCACGACCGTCACGGTCTACGGCGCCCGCCGCATCGACTTCACGATGATCGGTGTCGGCGAGGTCTGCGGCCTCGACGTCCAGCCGCCGACGTCGATCGTCAGCCACGTCTTCACCGGCACGTTCGAGGTGTACGACGTGCCCGAGGGACCCCGTCAGCTGCTCGGGACCGACGGCTTCTTCGAGGTCCGGCTCGGTGTCGACGGCTCGGCGAGCGTCTTCGCCATCGACACCTGATCGATGCTGCTGAATCAGTGCTCAGGCTGGCCGGCGTCGCTGTGTGGCGTCGGCCAGCCATGGCAGTTCGAAGGGGTCCTCGCCGGGATGGACGACCGATCCTGGCGGGACGAGCTCGTCGATGCGGTCCAGGAGCTGCGGCGGCACCCTCCGCTCGTCCGCCCCGAGAAGCCCGTCGAGGTGCTCCATCGTGCGCGGCCCGACGATCGCCGACGTCACCGCCGGATGTTCGAGCGTCCAGGCAAGGCCGAGGTGCGGGAGCGTCATCCCGGCCTCGGCAGCGAGCTTGGCGAGCTCCTCGACGAGCTCGAGCTTGCGGACGTTGTCGGGTAGCGCCGGGTCGAAGCGGTCCGGCCGACGCTTGGCCCGGCCGACCGTGAACGTGGCGGCGTCGGAGTCGCGCCGGTACTTGCCGCTCAGCCAGCCTCCGTTGAGCGGGCCCCACACGATGACGCCCATGCCGTACTGCTGGCAGACCGGGAGGAGGTCACGCTCGATCGAGCGGACGAAGATCGAGTACGGCGGCTGCTCGCAGCGGAACCGCTCCCGGCCCCTGCGCTCCGCCGTCCACTGCGCCTCGACGATCAGCTCCGCCGGGAAGGTGGACGAACCGATCGCCCGCACTTTGCCCTGGTGGACGAGGTCCGACAGGGCGCCGAGCGTCTCGTCGATGTCGGTCGTGTAGTCGGGCCGGTGCACCTGGTAGAGGTCGATCCAGTCGGTGCCGAGACGGCGCAAGCTGTCCTCGCAGGCACGGATGATGTGGCGCCGGCTGCTGCCGGACACGTTCGGCGGCGGGCTGGCGTCGAAGGGACCCGTCGCCACCGGGAAGCGACACTTCGTGGCGAGGATGACGTCGTCGCGACGACCGCCGGCCAGCGCCTTGGCGACGATCTCCTCACTCTCACCGGCCGAGTAGACGTCGGCGGTGTCGATGAAGTTGATGCCGGCGTCGAGGGCCCGGTGGATGATGGCGACGCAGTCGTCGTGGTCCCGGTTGCCGAACTGGCCGAACATCATGGCGCCGAGGCACAGGCTCGAGACCTGCATCCCGGTGTGGCCGAGAGTGCGATAGGGCATGTGGCGAACGTAACCCGGAGCAGCCGTATCACCACGGGGCGACGGTGGTTCTTGTGTGGTGATGAACGGTGAGGAGCACGAACGAAGGCGTGATGCCGCTGGTGCTCTGTCGCAGCCGGGGCGGCCCCTACGACGACGAGGCGTTCGTCAGCGGCTGGCGCCTCGGTGACCTCGCCGCCAAGCTCGCCCAGCCCGGCATCAGCACGATCGCCGACTCGATCCGTCCCCCCGAGCGGGTGCAGGCCGACCTCATCGCCATGGCGTGTGGCTACCTGATGACCATCGAATACGGCGACGAGGACTGGCTAACGGTCACGTTCACGCGAATCCAGGAGGCCGCCTAGCTTCTCGGCGTGAGGGAGATCACGGTTCGCGTTTCGCCCTCCGTCGACATTGCGTGCTGGGCTACCGGCGCGGGCCCGCCGTTGGTCTGCCTGCCGGGCTGGTCCCAGGCCGCCGAGCAGTTCCTGCCCATCGCCGAGCAGCTCTCGTCGGAGTTCCAGGTGGTCGGCGTCGACCATCGCCGGCCACGGACGCTCGAGCCAGGCCGCCGGTGGCTACCGGCTCCACCGCCTCGTCGCCGACGTCCGCGAGGTGCTCGTCGACCTCGACCTCAACGAGGTGACACTCCTCGGCCACTCGATGGGCGTGGCCGTGGTCTGGGCCTACCTCGGTCTCGACGGACCTGCCCGCCGACCGGTTTCACGTACTGCTGGACACGAACCGTGCGACGACGAACGCGACCCGAGCGGCCCTCTGGTTCGACCAGTGCACGAAGGACTGGCGCGACCTCATCCCGACGATCGACCTGCCGACACTCGTCGTTCACGGCGTGGGCAGCATGATCCCCATTTAGTGCCAGCAGTGGGTCGCCGACAGCATCCCGGGCGCGCGGTTCGCCACCATCCCCGCCGAGTCCGGCGGGTCGCACGTCGCATTCTGGGAGAACCCGGCGCTGTTCGCCGAGATCGTTGGCGCGTTCCTCACTCCCGGTTGACGGGTCCGAGGTGCGGCCGCTCCCCGGGCGCCAGGCGTCCGAGGACTCGCGGCGGCTCTGCCGCGTAGATGTCCTCGCCCTCGATGAGACCGTCAGGCGTCATGCGCCACACGACCAGGGCCTGATACTCGACGAAGTACCACGCGGTCGGGTCGAGCTCGGCGTCGCCGGTGAACCGCCGCCCGAGAAGTGTCTGCCCGGTGTAGGCGTGACGGAAGACGCCTTCCGTGATGACCGTCTGCTCGTCAGCGACAACGCGCGTTACCTCGAACTCCAGACGGTTCTTGCCGGTGGCGACGAGAGATTCGTAGTGGCCTTCGACCGCGTCGTAGCCCTCCGGCCCGACCGAGTCCGTGGCTCCGACGAACGAGTACCACGGTTCTGCGGTCAGCGTCGCCATCAACTCCGGGATGTCCCCGCGCACCTCGGCCTCGACGTGCCGGGCAACGATCTCGAGATTGGCCTTGGCTCGCGGGTCCCGTTCGTCAGCCACCCGGTCAGCGAGCAGCTGCCACGTCCGTGCGGCCTCCGGGCTCAGTGGTGCGCTCATCCCAGCCTCCTGACGTCGGCGCCGGCGATCACTCGGCCCCTTCATAGCAACCACGACGTTCGGAGCGGTCCCGTGGACAGCGCGCCGCCACGCGTGTAGACACTTCGTCGCTGTCCAGTGGCTGGACGGCGGGGCGAAGGGAGTGGGTTCGTGGGTCGCTTCAGGGATGCGCTCGTACTTTCGACGCTGTCGTCGACGTTGCTCGCCGTGTCGGTCGGATCGGCACCAGACGTCGCGGCGCTGTCGACCGACGTGGTGATCAGCCAGGTGTACGGGGGCGGCGGCAACAACGGCGCGACGTTCACGCACGACTTCGTGGAGCTGTTCAACCGCGGCAGCACGCCGGTGTCGCTGAACGGCTGGTCCGTCCAGTACGCCAGCGCCACGGGGACCGGCAACCTCGGTGCCAACTCAGGGCAACTCACCGAGCTTCCGGACGTGACGTTGCAGCCGGGCCAGTACTTCCTGGTGCAGGAAGCGACCAACGCAGCGGTCGGCAGCCCGCTTCCCACGCCTGACGTGGCGGACGCAACACCGATCGCGATGGCCGCCGGAGCCGGCAAGGTCGCATTGGCGAACACCACCGCGTCGCTCGGATGCAACGGCAGCGCTGGGCAGCCGTGCAACGCCGGCCAGCTGGCCCAGATCATCGACTTCGTCGGCTACGGCAACGCCAACTTCTTCGAAGGTGCCGGTGCCGCTCCGACGCTCACCAGCACGACCGCCGCGCTGCGCGGCGCTCAGGGCTGCACGGAGACGGACAACAACTCGACGGACTTCACCGCCGCGCTGCCGACGCCTCGCAACACGGCAACGCCGCTGAATCCGTGCACTGGGACGCCGACGCCGACGCTCTCGGTCAACGACGTGAGCGCCAGCGAGGGCAACGCCGGCACGACGTCGTTCAACTTCACCGTCTCACTCTCCATCCCGGCCGGCGCCGGAGGCGTCACGTTCGACATCGGCACCGCCGACGGCGGTGCGACGGCAGTCTCCAACGACTACGTCGCGCAATCGCTGACCGGCCAGACGATCGCGGCAGGGTCGTTGAGCTACACGTTCTCGGTCGTCGTGAATGGCGACGTCGGCGCCGAGCCTGACGAGACCTTCTTCGTCAACGCCACGAACGTCGTCGGCGCCACGGTGACCGACGGCCAAGGTCAAGGCACCATCGTCAACGACGACGTGGAGGTGGTCGCGATCCACGACATCCAAGGCGCAGCTCACGTCTCGCCGCGCTCGGGCAGCGGCTGCGGACCACGCCGGCCGTCGTCACGGCCGTGCGCCGCGGGAACGGGAACGGCTTCTACATCCAGGACCTGTCGCCCGACGCCAGTGACGCGACTTCGGAGGGGACTCTTCGTCTTCACCAGCACGTTCCCGACCGTCGCCGTCGGCGAGCGTCGTCCAGGTGATCGGCACCGTGACGGAGTTCGGTTCGAGCCCCAACCTGACCATCACGGAACTGACCTCGCCATCGATCACCGTGCTGTCATCGGGTAACGACGTTGCCGCCATCGACCGTCGTCGGAGCTGGGAGGCCGAGTGCCACCGACGAACGTGATCGACGACGACTCGGCGACGCGCATCGACATCACGACGGCCGGCTCGTTCGATGCGGCGACCGACGGCATCGACTTCTACGAGAGCCTCGAGGGCATGCGCGTGCAGGTCAACGACGTCGTCGCCTCGGGCCCGACGTCCGACTTCGGCTCCAACCGGGAGATCCCGGTGGTGGGTGCGGGGGCGGAGCCCCGCACGCCTCCGGGCGGGGTGATCATCGAGCCCGGTGACTTCAACCCCGAGCGGATCATCCTGAACGACTGGATTCTCGGCGGGCCGACGCTGCCAGCCGTGCACGTCGGTGCCGGGTTCACCGGCGCCACGGTCGGTGTCGTCGACTACAGCTTCGGCAACTACAAGCTGCAGGTGACCGCGCTTGGCGCGCCCGTCCCGAGCACCCTTACGCGCGAGGTGTCCGCGCCGCCGGCGCCCGGCGAGCTGTCCGTGGCAACGTTCAACGTCGAGAACCTCGCACCGTCCGATCCGCCGGCGAAGTTCGCGACGCTGGCGGACCTCATCGTGAACAACCTTGGGGCGCCCGACCTCATCGCCATCGAGGAGGTCCAGGACAACAACGGCATTACGAACGACACCACCGTCGACGCCAGCGCGACGTATGCGACATTGATCGCGGCGCTCCAGGCGGAAGCGGCGTGACCTATCAGTACCGGCAGATCGACCCGGTCGACGACCAGGACGGGGGTGCCCCCGGCGGCAACATCCGTCAGGCCTTCCTGTTCCGCACGGACCGCGGGTTGAGCTTCGTCGACCGGGCCGGTGGCACGTCGACCACGCCAGTCGGTGTGACCGCCGGAGCGAGCGGGCCCGAGCTCACAGTGAGCCCCGGCCGCATCGAGCCCGCCAGTGGAGCGTTCGCGGCGAGCCGCAAGCCGCTGGCCGGCGAGTTCACGTACAACGGCAGGAAGCTCTTCGTCGTGGGCAACCACTTCAACTCGAAGGGTGGCGACGAGCCGCTCTTCGGGCGCTTCCAGCCGCCGGCACTCGTGACGGAGGCGCAACGCGTCCAGCAGGCGACGTTGGTCGCCGACTTCGTCGGTGACGTCCACGCCATCGACCCGAGCGCCGACGTGATCGTCCTCGGCGACATCAACGACTTCGAGTTCTCCCCACCCATGGCGGTCCTCAAGGCGGCAGGACTCACGCCGCTCATCGAGACGTTGCCCGCGAACGAGCGGTACACGTACGTCTTCCAGGGCAACTCGCAGTCGCTCGATCACATTCTGATGAGCTCGTCGCTGACGAGCCGGCCGTTCGTGTACGACAGCGTGCACGTCAACGCCGAGTTCGCCGATCAGGCCAGCGATCACGACCCGCAGGTCGTCCGCGTGCGGCTCAACGCGGCACCGACGGTGGACGCAGGCGGCCCCTATTCCGGTGTCGAAGGCACGCCCGTCACCGTCAGCGCCACGGGAAGCGATCCCGACGGAAGCGCGCTGACGTATGCCTGGGACCTCGACGGCAACGGCACGTTCGAGACGCCTGGCCAGACCGCCACGGTGATCGCGCCGCCCGCGCCAACGGTGATCACGATCACCGTCAAGGCCACCGACCCGCTCGGTCTGTCGGCGACCGACACGGCGACGGTCCAGGGACTCTTCGACTTCTCCGGGTTCTTCAGCCCCGTCGACAACCTCCCGACGGCCAACGTCGTGAAGGCCGGTCAGACGATCCCCGTGAGGTTCTCGCTCGACGGCGACCAAGGCTTGGCGATCCTCGCCGCCGGCTATCCGAAGGTGTCCGGGCCCGTGCCGTGCGGCAGCACCATCGGCGATCCCGTCGAGGAGACCTCCACGGCGGGCGCCAGCGGCCTCCAGTACGACCCGGCGACCGAGTCAGTACACGTACGTCTGGAAGACGCAGAAGGCGTGGGCCGGCACGTGCCGGATCCTCACGATCAAGCTGACGGACGGGACGACGCACGAGGCTCTGTTCGAGTTCAAGCGCTGACACGCAGGGCTACCCTCGTTCGACCCGCTGTCTTGGAGGTGGCCTGTGCGTCGAATCGGTTCACGTTCCATCCTCGTCGCTCTTGCGCTCGTGGTCGCGACGGCGACCGCGGTGGCGGCGAAGCCACCCACGTGGCCCGACTCCAACCCTTCGGCCGACGCAAAGGTGCGGCACTCGTTCGTTTGGATCCCCGCCGGCGACCATCGGATCCCCGGCATCCTGGCGCTTCCGAAGGCCGGCGGGGCGGCCCGTTCCTACCCGGCCGTGCTGATGCTCCACGGCTTTGCCAGCCACAAGGACGAGGTCGGCGACATGTACCTACGCGAGGCGCGGGCACTCGCCGAACGGGGAATTGCGTCGCTGCGGATCGACTTCGCCGGCACCGGGGACAGCGAGCAGCCATACACGGCCAACACGTGGACGGGGATGGTCGCTGACGCCGAGATCGCCTACGACTGGCTCGTCGCCCACAGCCGCACGATCGATGACCGCGTCGGCGTGCTCGGGTTCAGCATGGGATCGAAGGTCGGCCTCGGCCTGCTCGCCGAGCGACCGGACATCCCGGCGTTCGCCAGCTGGTCAGGCGCCCTCTCCGACGGGATCCCGCCGGGGTTCATCGAACTCTATGACGAGGCTCAAGCCAACGGGTCGGTGGTTCTCGACCTCGGCTTCGCGGTCGTCGAGTTGAGCCTGGCGTGGTTCGACACGATGATCGCCTCGACCCCATTGACCGACGCCAGCGATTACACGGGGGCGATCCTTGCCGTCGCCGGGTCGGAGGACACGACCGTCGACCCGTCGGTGTCGGCGGCGTTCGTCGCCACCTTGAACACGCCGGACGAGACGCTTCACATCATCGAGGGCGCCGACCACATCTACCACGTGCTCACGCCGGACCAGACCCACGCTGAGGCCGCCATCACGATCACGGCCGACTGGTTCGATGCCCGCCTGTAGACCTTGACGCGAAGGGTCTGCCTGCTCGACCCACGCCACTTCTATGCTCCGCAGGTGAGCACGTTGGTGTCACCGCTGGACGATCGGGCCGTACGAGTGCTGGCATGGATGCGCCTTGGCCTCGGCGTTGTCGCGTTCGTCGCTCCCTCCGTGCCGGCTCGACCGTGGATCGGTGAGGACGCGGGCCGCGGCTCGGCCAAGACGTTGGCCCGCGCGCTCGGCGCTCGCGACGTCGCCCTCGGTCTCGGCACGCTGCTTGCTCAACGACACGGTGGGCCGGTGCGCGGCTGGCTCGAAGGCTCCGCGCTGGCCGATGGCGGGGATGCGATCGCGACGCTCATCGGCTGGGGGACGCGCCCACGGCTCGGCCGGGTCGCCGTGCTCGCCGCGGCGAGCGGTGGTGCATTGGCCTGCAGCGCGCTCGCCCGTCGCGTCGCGTCCTGAGCGCCGGACGGTCCTCTGAGACCCCGCAGGGGATCTCGGGGCGAATCTGGGCGCCGTTTCTGACAGCAGTGGCAGAGATGGCGCCCAGAAGCGTCGATGGCAGAGATGACACCCAGATCACCGGGCCGCCATGAAGCCGTCATGTCAGCGGCGGGTCGTCGCTTCGCCTCCACAGGCCCTGGCTGGGCACGCGCAACGCTCGGTTGAAGCGCGCGGACGAGTTCTCCCATGCGATCGTCGCGGTGAGCTCGACCAGCTCGTCGGTATCGAACTCGGTGGCCACGAGGGCGAACAGGTCGTCATCCACGTCGGCGAGGGTCATCGCGTCGGCGTACGCGAGGGCAAGGGCTTGGCGCTCCGTGAAGAGATCGCTCTGGTCCCGCCAGTCGGCCGCGACGGCATCGAGCTGTGCGGTCGACAGTCCGTGCTCGCTGCCCACGGCAGCGTTGAGGTCCTGTCAAAAGACACACCCGATCAGCGCCGCAACCCGCCGGTTCACGAGCGCAACCAGGGCGTCGTCGAGCAGACCGGACTCGGCCAGCCCACCCCACATCGCGCGAGCACCACGGAAGATCGTGGGACGGCGGGCGTACACGAGGTGGTTCAGGAGCGGTGCTCCCCAGCGTTCGCGCTGAGCTTCGAGCACCGCAGCGATCCGCCGCTCCACCGAATCTGCCTCGACACCGTCGATCCGGCTCATTACCGGCCAACTGTCGCAAGATTGGTGCTGTGGATCAACTGAGTCGCCGTCTCTGGCTCACCGGCGGCATGGTCTTGGACCCTGCCGGTGAGCGTTTCGTCCGACTGGACGTCGGCATCGACGGGGACCGGATCGCCGAGCTCGTGCCATCCGCCGCGCCCGGCGCCGACGACGTGGTCGTCGAGCTCGACGGCTGCTGGCTGCTGCCGGGCTTGATCGACTGCCACGTCCACCTGACCCAGCCAACCGACGCCCCCGATCCGGCGGCCGCGTCGACGCGCTCGGACGCCGCGGTCGCTCTGTTCGCCGCCGCGGCGGCCCGCCGGACGCTGGACGCCGGGGTGACCACGGTTCGGGACGTCGGTGGGTGGAACTACGTGGAGATGGCCGTGCGCGAGGCGATCGAGGCCGGCGAGCTCTCCGGGCCGCGGCTGTTCCTCGCTGGCAGGCTGCTGTCGATCACGACCGCCACGACCGCCTACTACCCGGGGATGTACGAGGTCGCCGACGGCGTCGATGAGGTGCGGCGAGCGGTGCGCCGCCAGCTCGCCCGCGGCGCCGATGTGATCAAGGTGATGGCGACCGGGGCGATGCTCTCGTCGGAGACGGAGGACGCTCGCGCCATCCAGTACTCGCTCGACGAGCTTCGTGCTGCCGTCGAGGTGGCCCACGCCAACTTCAAGCCGGTCGCCGCCCACGCCCACGCCCGCGAGGGGATCGTCAACGCCGTGGCAGCCGGCGTCGACAGCATCGAGCACTGCACGTTCGCCGACGACGACGCGCTCCGGCGCATCGCTGCTGCCGGCACGTTCGTCGTACCGACGATCTGCGCCGGTGAGCTGCTGATGCGCGACACCGCCATCCTCGCCGCGATGCCCGAGCACCTGCGGCGGCGGATGGTCGAGTTCAACGAGGTCCACCTGGCGACGATCGGGCGGGCCCATGAGCTCGGTGTGCGCATCGCCATGGGCACCGACGCTGGGACGCCGGGCAACCACCACGGGCTCAACGCCGAGGAGTGCGTGTTGATGGCGACGCGCTGCGGACTGTCGCCCGCCGAGAGCATCCGCGCCGCGACGATCCACGGGGCCGCACTCCTGCGTCGCTCCGACGTGCTCGGCACGCTCGAGGTCGGCAAGTACGCCGACGTCATCGCCTGCGCCGGTGATCCGCTGGAGAGCATCGAGGAGCTGACCCGGCTCATGTTCGTCATGAAGGCCGGCGAGATCGTCCGCAACGACACGGCGCACGGATCCGGCGAGGCGTGATGCCCGATCAGTCTTCGTTGAGCGAAGCGAGCCTCGCCAGGACGCAGGTGATCGTCCTGAATGGCACATCAAGTGCTGGCAAGTCGACGCTGGCGTCCGCCCTTCAGGCCCGGCTCGCCGAAGCCGGCGGGTGCTGGATCGTCTTGGGACTCGACGACTTCCTGGGCAAGCTTCCGTGGGCCTGGGTGGCCTATGGCGACCACGTTGGTGAGCACGCAGACGAGGGCATCGCGTTCACGATGGTCGAAGGTGAGGTGGAGTGCCGCGTTGGCCGAGTCGGTGAGCGGATGCTCGCCGCCTATCGCGGTGCTGTCGCTGCGGTCGCACGGGCCGGCATCAACGTGATCGTCGACGAGGTCCTCTTGAGTGAGGCCGGTTGGACGGCGTGGCAGCACGAGCTGGCTGGACTCGAGGTGTTGTGGGTCGCCGTCACGTCGGATTTGGAAGTGCTCGAGCAGCGCGAGCGCGACCGCACTGACCGCATGATCGGGCTGGCTCGTTCGCAGCATGGCGTCGTACACCGTCATGCCGTATATGACGTCCGCGTCGACACCTCCAGCATGGACCCGGCGGTCGCTGCTGCAGCGATCCTCGCCGCTACATGAGGGTTCGCCGTGCACGTGTCTCAGTCGATGGCCGCCCAGGCGATGGCCTCGAACCAGTGACGAGCTGATGTCGCCGCCGGGTTGGCACCCCAGCGGCGCCACGCCGCGGCGATCGCGGCCATCTCATCCGGCAACGCGAGACCGCCCTGCCGGACCAGCTCGACGACGGCGGGAGCGTCGAAGAACGACGCCTGGAACTCCGCTTCGGCGGCACAGCCGGGACCGCCGCCGCCGGTACCCCGTGCTGTCACATGCACGTCGACGAATCCGGCGACTTGCAAGAGGCCCCGAAGCTCACGGCCAACGTACGGGCTGGTTCCCACGCGCAGACGGGACAGGATCTGCCGGCCGCGGTCCAGCCACGGATCGTCGGGCGCGATGACGGCACTGCCCCAGTCGGCATCGGCGACACCGATCACGGCGCCCGACCGTGCAACGCGCCGAGCTTCGACGAGGGCCCGCAACGGATCGGCGACCTGTTGCAGCACGGCGCAGACGAAGATGGCGTCGAAGCTGCGATCGGGAAACGGCAGACGGTAGACGTCGCCGCGCACTAGCGGGACCGGTGCAGGGCCGGGATCGAGATCGACGCCCACCACAGTGCCGCCCGGTTCGACGACGTCGGCGAACCCGGCCGTCACCGTCGCCGGTCCGCAGCCGAGATCGACCAGACGGCTGCCGCGATGAACGTGCGGAACAAAGAACATGGCGACCGAGTCGACCGTTCGGCGGGCGTGCGCCGGACGATGGCGCTCCCGCAGATACCGCTCGTAGCTCGCTCGCACATCCGTCACAGGAGGATCATGGCCGCGCCGCCGCAGCGGATGCGGGACGCGGTTACGCGTGTCCCAAGCAAGCGGACGACACCGGTCCCTGGTGCCTGGGACACCCGGTCGTCGATGTTCGGACGTGACGTGAACCACGGACCCGGAGGGAGGGCCTAGAGATGTTCAGGAACCTGATGAGACAACCATTCGGCACGCTCGTCGCCGCGTCGGCAGCGTGTGCGACGCTGCTCTGGCCGGGCGCGGCCAGCGCGGCGCCGCCCGCCAACGATGCCTTCGCCGACGCCGCCGCGATCGCTGCGATGCCGTTCTCCGCCGTCGTCGATCTCGCTGAGACGACGACTGAGCCCGGCGAGCCGTCCCCCTGCATCCCCATCGACGGCACCGCGTGGTACCGGATCGACTCTCCGGAGGCAAGGACGTTGCGGATCTCAGTCGCCGGCGATCACTTCGTCCACTTCAACGTCTACCGCCAGACGAGTGCAGGCATGGCCGGGCTGTCCGCCGTGTCCTGGTGTGTGAGTCACGGTGGACAATCCGTCGTGCCCGTTGCGGAAGGTGAGACCCTTGTACGTGCAGTTGGCCCGTATGCCGTGGTCGCTGGGGCAGGCGGTCCAACTCGACGTGGACGTGGTGCCGCCGCCGCCCAACGACGCCTTCGCCGCAGCGACTCCTGTTCCGGCGCTGCCCGTTCACCGAGACGGTCGAGATCTCTGCCGCAACGGTGGAGCCTGCTGAGCCTGATCTGTGCACGTGGTCTCCGTCGGAGCGGACCATCTGGTACACGTACACGCCGACCACCAACCAGTCGGTGATGGCCACGGGTCACGGAATCGCCGCCTTCGTCGGTTCGTCACTCGACACGTTGACGTCGGTGGGGTGCCGATTCTTCGCTCCATTGACGTTCGCTGCGCAGGCCGGTACGACGTACTACTTCCAGGTCGGGCTGTCCGGGGGCGACCTAGGCCACGCGCAGTTCACGTTGGACGTTGCACCACCGCCCACGGCTGCCTTCAACCAGTCCCTGGGGGATCCGTCCACCTTCGACACGGTCAGCTTCTTCAACTGGAGCTGGGATCCCGGCGGTATGGCACTGAGCATGGCGTGGGACTTCGGCGATGGCTCCGTCTCGACCGAGCACAGCCCCGGCCATCGGTATGCCGCCGACGGCGACTACACCACGACGCTCACGGTGACGACCGCGGACGGTCGCAGCTCCTCGACGTCGCAGGACGTCCACGTGCGGACCCATGACGTCCAGGTCGCCAGGCTTGCCGTCCCCAACAAGGCGACCGCCGGCCAGACCGCCCGCATCACGGTCGGCATCAACAACGGCCGCTACCCGGAGAACGTCGAGGTGAGTCTGTACAAGAGCATGCCGAACGGTGAGTTCGTGCTCGTCGGCTCCGGCCTGCAGTCGGTGCCGGCACGCGATTCCAACCGCACGACGGACTACCGAATCGACTACACGTTCACCGCTGACGACGCCGCCGCCACGAAGGTGACGTTCAAGGCGGTGGCCACCATCGTGGCGCACCGAGACGCGCTGCCCGCCGACAACACGGCGCTCAGCTTCCCCGTAACCGTGCGACCGTAGGACGGCCCTACTGCGTGAGGGAGGCGGGACTCGACCGCTTCCCTCACGCAGGCGCGGGTCGACGACGGTCAGTCGACGTCCGCCTCCCGATGCCGGAGAACGGGTTCTGACGAAGATTCATGCCCGCTGACGAGCACGAAACAGACACAGAACTCAGCGCCTCGATTCTGTGCTGATTTCGTGTCCGTTGACGGACACGAATCTTCGTCAGAACCGAGAGTTG
>CAWJQF010000008.1:0-244903 GCA_963844915.1 uncultured Acidimicrobiia bacterium
GTGGCGGGCTAGGGCGAGGGGGCGGGTAGCTCGACGATGAAGCGGGCCCCGCCGGTCGGGCTGGCCTCGACCCGGGCATGGCCTCGATGGTGGGTGACGATCGAGCCGACGACGGCGAGCCCGAGGCCGCTGCCGCCATGGTCGCGGGTGCGGCTGGTGTCGAGGCGAACGAATCGTTCGAAGACCCGTTCGCGGTCGGCTGACGGGATTCCGGGGCCGTCGTCGTCGACGGTCAGGCGCACGACGTCGTTGTGGGTCGTCAGACCGATCTGTACGGCGGTGGCGGCGTGACGGGCGGCGTTGTCGACGAGGTTGCTCACCATCCGGGCGAGCTCGTGGTCGGTTCCGCGTACCACGACCGGCTCGGTGGCGGCGTTGCTGTCGGGGAGCACGATGTCGACTGGCACGCGGTGGGGACGCTGGGCCTCCGCCATGATGAGCGCACTGAGGTTCACTGGCTCCGGGTGCCGGGTGCGGGCGCCGTTCTCGTCGTGGCGGGCAAGCAGCAGGAGGTCGTCGAGGAGGGCTTCGAGTTTGGATTCTTCGGCGAGGGCGGTGTCGGCGACGGCCGGCCAGTTGGCACGATCGGCTTTGCGCCGGGCGACCTCGAGTCCGGTCCGGATGGCAGCCACCGGGCTGCGCAGCTCATGGGAGGCATCGGCGACGAACTGCCGTTGACGTGTGGCGGTGGTGTCCAAGCGGTCGAGCATGGCGTTCATGGTGCGGGCGAGGCGGCCGATCTCGTCGTTGGTGGGCGGTTCGGAAACCCGGCGGTGGAGGGTCGACCCGGTGATCTCGTCGACCTCGGCCCGGATCGCTTCGACCGGCCGCAGGGCTCGACCGACCAGCAGGTACGCGACCGCCGCGACGAGCGCGACGAGGGCGGGCAGCCCGAACCGCAGCGCGCGCCGGAGGGCGTCGATGGTCCGGGTCACCGGATCGACGGCAGCGGCGCCCATCAAGATGAGCCGACCCGAGGCCGTGTCGACCTCGCGGAATCCGACCTGCTCTGGCTCACCGCTGACACCGATGGCCAACCTCACCTCTTCTCCGGCATCGCCATCGGAAGGGAGGGGTGGGGGCGGGGGCGGGGGCGGGTTCCTGGTTGCGACGGCAGGGGCGGAGGCCGACGCGGCAACGACTCGCCCGCGCCCATCGGTGATCACCACGAACCCCGACGTCGCCTCGACGTCCTCGATGGCGTCGGTCGGATCGACTCCCGCCTGCAGCCGCGTGACCACCTGATCAAGGTTGGCCTCGACGCCGTCGCGGAGCCGGCGGATCTGGGCGTCCTCGACCGTGCGGACCAGCAACCACCCAACCACCCCGACGGCGACGGCGGTCACCAGCGTGGCCGCCAGCGTGATGCGCACCCGCACCGACGGGTGACTCCAGCGACGCAGCCGGCTGGTCGTCGTGGCGGGGTCAGCCATCGGCGACCAGCCGGTAGCCACCGCTACCGCGCACCGTCTCGAGCGACCGTCGCCCGAAGGGCACGTCGATCTTGCGTCGCAGGTAGCCGACGTACACCTGAACCACGTTGGCGTGACCCTCGAAGTCGTCTCCCCACACCTCGCGCAGAAGCTGGAGTTTGGTGACCCCCTCGCCGAGGTGGCGGAGCAACGCCTCGAGCAGGGCGTACTCGCGGCGGGTCAGCTCGATCGGGACATCGCCACGGCGACAGGTGCGGTGAACCGGGTCCAGCGCCAGATCCCCGGCGATGAGCTCACGAGGTCGGGGGCCGGCATCCCGTCGGGCGAGAGCCCGGAGCCGAGCCACGAGGACCACGAACGAGAACGGCTTCGACAAGAAGTCGTCGGCGCCGGTGTCGAGCGCCTCGGCCTCGTCGTACTCGCCCGTCTTGGCGGTGAGCATCAGGACCGGTGTCCAGATGCCCTCCGCGCGCAGCGTCTGGCACACCTTGTAGCCGTTCATGCCGGGCAAGAGGATGTCGAGCACGATCGCCCCGTAGGAGCGTTCGCGGGCTCGCCACAGACCGTCGATCCCGTCATGGCTCAGCTCGACGTCGAAACCTTCGTCGTCCAGACCTTCGGCGATGGCCTCAGCGAGCCCGACGTCGTCCTCGACAACAAGCACGCGCACGGTGGGGAGTCTGAACCTTCCGGCGTCGAACCGAAAGCGACGCGTTGAGAGAACCTCTCAACCGCGCTGGCGTTCTCAACGGTTTCACAACGTCGTCGCGTCAAGGTGCAAACATGATCACGGCACGCAGCGAGACCGCGCTGGCGGCGTTCACGCCTGCCGGCAACTCGGCGGATGCGGCAACGACAGCGGCTCCCAATGTGGCGGCGTGTCACCGCTTACCGCGCCGCCCGGCGCGACCCCGCCGAGGCGCTCCGCCCGACGTGGACAACCCACCAGTCCAGATGGTGGTGAGAGAGGCCGACTCATGCGAAGGATGCCGACGGTGACTTCACGGTTCGTTGCGACGGTCGCTGCGGCGACCGCAGCGCTGGCGACGGTCGCTGCGGCCTGCGCGAGCGAGACGCCGACGAGTCAGTCCGCAGCGTCAGCGCCGACGTCGACGGCCCCCGCCGCACCGAGCGAATCGACGACACGTGGCGCGCCACCAACGAGCGAGCAGCCAGAGGCCGACGACCCCGACCTCCTGGCCTTGTCGCAGTGCATGCGTGACAACGGCATCGCCAACTTCCCCGACCCGGGACCCGACGGCGGCCTCCTGATCGACGGCACCGGCATCGATCCAGATTCACCTCAGTTCAAGGCCGCCCAGGAGGCGTGCCGCGACCTGAGGCCGCAGCCGGACCCCGCCGGGCCGAACGGATCGAGCACCGCGGGCGAGTCCCTTTGGGAGAAGGTCGTGCCCGGCGGCGACTGCATGTGTGCCGACGGCAGCGAGTTCGCGTTCTGGGAGCGCCGCGCCGACCCGACGAAGGTCGTGTTCTTCCTCGACGGCGGCGGCTCCTGTTACGACGCAACGACCTGTGCGTTCACCGGCGACGGCGGCGAGAACGATTACTACGACTTCAACCTTTCGACCGAGAGCCCGGGCCTGGGGGGTGGGATCTTCGACTTCGATCGGACCGACAACCCGTTCGCCGACTACTCCTTTATCTATGTGCCGCTGTGCACCGGGGACGTGTATCTCGGCGACGCCACCCGGCAGTACTCGCCCGAGCTGACCGTCGAGCACAAGGGGTCCGTCAACGGCACGGCGGCGCTGAGCTTCCTCGCCGACAACTATCCCGACGCCACCCAGGTCATCGTGGTCGGCAAGACAGCCGGCTCGGTCGCCGCCCCCGTCTACGGCGGCCTCGCCGCCGACCTACTGCCAGACGCCCAGGTCACCGTGTTCGGCGGCCAGTCGGGCGCCTTTCCCGACGACCCTGACCAGAACGCCGACATCCTCGGCGAGCTGTGGGGCGCCTACGACACGATGCCCGACTGGGAGGTCAACGACGGGCTCACGGCCCGCGACTGGGGCCCCACACGGTTCTGGATCCAGGCCGGCCTCCATGACCCCGACCTCGTGCTGGCCCGCTTCGACTACGCCTTCGACCAGAACGCGGCACGGCAGCTGGAGGCGAGAGGCGTGGATCCGTCGACCATGGTCGAGCTGATCGACGCCAACGAGGCGGCGATCGAAGCCGCCGGGGTGGTCCAGCACAGCTACACCGCACCCGGCGATGAACACGGGATCTTCGAGTTCGAGGCGTTCTACGAGGTGGAGGTCAACGGCGTCAGGTTGGTCGACTGGATCGAGGCGCTGCTCGCCGGTGAACCACTCGACGACGTCCACTGCGACCAGTGCGAGACGGGGTGACCGTCGACAAGAGCGGTAGGAATTCCCTTGCGGCGCCGGGCGAGAACCGCTGCTAGCGGCTACAGGGACGGGTGAAGCGCACCCCGGCCCTTCCTCCGAACCGCACTGACCGCGGGCCGAACGCCGACGTCACGATCACCCTCAATGCGGCAGCCTTCAACACAGCCCAGCCAACCGCGACGGCGACGTCAGCAAGCCCAAGTTCCGGTACGTCGACCGCTACCCGGAAATGACGTTCCGGGCGCACCGTCCGAAGCCCTCCGCGGCAGAACGAGTCGACACGAGAGCCGGGCCGAGGATTGGCTGATGGGTGGGCGGAGTCGGTATGGGTGAGGGGTGCACGGTCCGCCGGGGCTACACCTCAAACCGCTCGGGATGACACCTCGGGTTGGCCGCCTGGCCGGCGAAGGAGCGTTCGCAGCGACGACGGGGTGTGGCCGAACTGTGCGACGACCGTGCGCGTCATGTGGCTGTGATCGGCGAAGCCCGTCGATGCGGCGATCGCCGACAGGTCATCCTCGCCGCGGGTGATCCGTTCGAGCACCTCGGTAACCCGGAGCCGGGTCCGGTACTGCGAGACGGTGAGGCCGGTTACCCGGCGGAAGATCCTGGAGAGGTAGAACGGCGACACCGCGACGTTGCGCGCCAACTCGATCAGTGTCATCCGTGAGTCGGCCACGTGGAGCAGCTCGCACGTCTGCGAGACCATCCGGCGATGGGCCGCGGCGGTCAACGGACGCCCGAGGTGCCGGCGAGACGAACCGTTCCCGACGACGGACCACACGAGATCGCCCAGAGCACTCTGCACTGTGAGGTCGTCCGCCCGTGCGGCGATGGACGAACGCAAGACCCGGTGGAAGAGTTCGGAACGCGAGCTGATCCCCAACGGTCCACGCACGTCGGCGAGCTCAGGCACAGCATCGAGGAACGACTGCTCGATCTCGAGCGCGGTCACCTCGTCGTCGCAGGGACGGTTGGCCGGCACCGCAACGGCTTTCTCCTCGCCTGGTCGCTGGACGAACCCGGTGGTGACGTCCACGACATACTCGACCCCGTCGCAGCGGCGCCAGTACAAGCCGCGGTACGGCAGCACCAAGCCCCAGCTGTCTGAGATCCAGGGCGCCGTCCACGAGAACGGTTCGTATTGGCCGCGCAAATCGAACAGCGTGACCCCATCACGGCTCCACAGGCACCGCTCCAACGTGCGACCAGGAAGCTCGTCCCACGCGAGATGCGCCGGCTGCTGCATCGCTCTCCACCATGCCGGCGGCTTCGCTGGCCTGTCGAGTCGATTGTTCAGCGGCACGACATATTCGTTCAAGCGGACGGCGGAACTCTCGGCCGACGATGGCCGTGGGACATGGCTGCATTTCGCGGGCCGTGAGCCGACGATGCGGAGGTTTCGGAAGTGCGAAGACGCGTTTTCCTGAAAGGGCTGGCGGCACTGCCGCTGTCTGCCCTTCTTGCTGCCCCCGTGCGTGGCGTCGCTGTGCAGCCGGTCCGACTTGTCCGGCCCGGCGAGCCCGGCTGGCCCGACCCAGCGGAGTGGGCGAAGCTCCGCATGCACGTTGGGGGGCGTTTGGTGAAGGTGAAGTCGCCCTTTGCCGCGTGCACACCCCACCCCGACAGCCCTGCGTGCACCGAGCTGTTCGAGAACCTGCAGGATCCGTTCTACATCGGTGACAGCGTCGCCCTGACCGAAACCCTCGGCTGGACGGATGCCTGGACCTCGCAGGCCAGCACGTATGCAGTGCTGCCCCAAAGCAGCGCCGACGTCGCGGCGGCGGTGAACTTCGCTCGCGAGCACCGTGTCCGCCTGGTCGTGAAAGGGGGCGGCCACAGTTATGTCGGGGGCTCCAACGCACCGGATTCGCTGCTGGTCTGGACCAGGCCCAACCTGCGGGCCGTCGAGCTCCACGACCGCTTTGTGCCCCGGGGCGCCGCAGGCCTGGTCGAGCCCGAGGCTGCCGTGAGCGTGGGCGCCGGTGCGATCTGGATGGACGTCTACGACGCGGTCACCACCACGGCGGGTCGCTACGTGCAGGGCGGCGGCTGCACGACCGTCGGTGTCGCCGGCCTGGTGCAGGGCGGTGGGTTCGGCCCCTTCTCCAAGGGGTTCGGCACCGCTGCGGCGAACCTGCTGGAGGCGGAGGTCGTCACCGCAGACGGGGCCGTGCGCATCGCCAACGCGGCGAGCAACCCGGATCTGTTTTGGGCGCTCAAGGGCGGCGGAGGCGGGACCTTCGGGGTCGTCACCCGGCTGACGCTGCGCACGCATGCACTGCCGGCCTTCTTCGGTGCGGTGCTCACCACGATCAGCGCAGCGTCGGACGCCGCTTTCATGGCGCTGGTCGGACAGGTGATCTCGTCTTACGGCGAGCGCCTGCTGAACCCGCACTGGGGCGAGCAGATCCGCTTTGGGCCCGGACGCCGGATCACCGTCACCATGGTGTTCCAAGGGCTGACCCAGGCCGAGGCCCTCGAGACCTGGGCTCCGCTGTTCGACTGGGTCAGGGCCCGGCCGGCCGACTACACGCTGGCGGACCCCATGGTGCCCGCGCTCCCGGCAAAAGACTTCTGGAACGCGGATGTGCTCGGGCCGACCGGCTTGATCGTGCTCGACGACCGCCCGGGCGCGCCGAAGGGCTATTTCTACTGGGAGGCCGACGCCGACCAGGTGGGTCAAGTGCTGCACGCCTACCAGTCGACCTGGTTGTCCCAGCGGCTTCTCGACCCGGAACGCCAGCCGGCGCTGGTCGACGCGCTCACCCGTGCCAGCCAGGTCTGGCCGGTATCCCTGCACTGCAACAAAGGCCTCGCCGGGGCACCCCCGAACGTCCTGGACTGGACGAGGGACACCTCGATGAACCCGGCGGTCCTGGACGCCTTCGCGCTGGCGATCGCCGGGGCCAACGAGCCTCCGGCGTATCCCGGCATCGCCGGCCACGAGCCGGATGTTGCGCGGGGACGCCGGGACGCCACGGTCGTCGCCGCCGCCATGGCGCCGCTCAAGGCCCTCGCGGAGCGACCCGCCTCCTACCTCTCGGAAGCCGACTATTTCCAGGACGACTGGCAGGCATCGTTCTGGGGCGACCACTACACGCGCCTCGCACAGGTGAAGGACCGCTACGACCCTGGTGGCCTGTTCTCCGTGCACCATGGCGTCGGCGCTGAGACCTGAACAGCCGACAGTTCACGAAACGCAGCTAAGCATTGCTGAAGACGCCGGCCGGATCGACATCGCAGTGCAATGAACGCCGTGTCCCTTCCGCACGTGCAAGGCACACCTTTAGCCGAGCTGACGCTCGAGGACGTGATGCATCCCAGCGACGCCTTCCTGCGGACCAACGTGATCCCGGCCCCATGGCGGATGCGTCCGGCGTCTCGGCACGCGTCGCGCCCCGCCCCTCGACGCGCAGCCAAGGGTTCGCCTGCCCTCGAGCGCACCTCGATCGGCGTCGCGTTCGGCCATCATCGCGGACCCCTATCAAATCTTGGATGAATCTTGGATGACTCGTCGGGCGCCGATCTACCCAGACAAAAGTCCTGGTAGATTGGTAGGGCGGGTGGGGATCGAACCCACGACCAAGGGATTATGAGTCCCCTGCTCTGACCACTGAGCTACCGCCCTTGTCCTTGCCCTCCGGTCTAGCGCGTGGCGTTGACTTCATGGGCGCCTGCCAACAAGATCGGTCGGAACTGCGAGTGGCGAGGGGCCGATGGACATCTTGATCTCAGGGGCGGGCATCGCCGGACTCACCAGCGCGCACTGGCTGCGCCGATACGGGTTCAATCCGACCATCGTTGAGCGAGCGCCATCGCTGGTCATCGGCGGGTACAAGATCGACGTACGCGGGACGGCGCTCGAGGTCCTCCGCAAGATGGATGCACTCGACGCCGTCGATGCGGCGAGCACGCGGATGCAGGGCGCCAAGCTCGTCGACCGTGACGGGAACGTCATCGGCGAGCTGAGCGGCGACCAGTTCGGCCATCGCGTCGGAGACGATCTCGAGATCGTCCGCGGCACGTTGTGCGAGATCCTGCTGGCCACCGCCAAGGGTGTAGATGTCATCTATGACGACGTCATCGAATCCATCGAGCAGTCGGCTGACGGGGCCGACGTGACACTCCGATCCGGCGACCGGCGTCGCTTCGACCTGGTGATCGGCGCGGACGGCCTCCACTCGAACGTCCGGCGAATCGTGTTCGGGGACGAGTCGCAGTTCCTCCGCAATCTCGGCATGTACCTGTGCGTGTACTCCGTACCGAACTTCTTGGACCTGGATCGCACCGAGATGCAGTACTCCGAGGTGGGCCGAATCGCCCAGATCTGGGCGACCCTTGACGATCCCAACGCCAAGGCGTGCTTCGGGTTCGCTGTGGCGAATCGGCAGATCGACCTCCACGATCGTGGGCAGCAGGAGGACGCCGTGAAGGCGGTGTACGCAGGGATCGGCTGGGAGATCCCGCGCCTGCTCGCGTTGATGCCTGAGGCCACCGACTGGTACTTCGACGTGGCTGCGCAGGTCGACCTGCCGGAGTTCGCCCGAGATCGGGTCGCTCTCGTCGGCGACGCCGGTTACTGCGCGTCACCGATGTCGGGCCAAGGGTCCAGCCTTGCGCTCATCGGCGCCTACGTGCTGGCTGGTGAGCTGGCCGCTGCGTCGGGGGATCGTGAGGCCGCGTTCGCCGAGTACATCCGGGTGATGCGGCCCTTCATCACCACGAACCAGCAGCTCGGCATCGAGTCGTCGAAGTTCATGACGCAGGATCCCGACGCGGCACCGTCCGAGCTGTCGGGCAGCGACATCGAGTCCCACATCGACAACTCCACCCAGAGCATCACGGCGGCAGCCAACGCCATCACGCTGAAGGACTATTCGGCGTACGTCAGCGCCTGACCTGGCGTGGATCTGGCTCCGGGGGTGGGGCTCGAACCCACGACCCATTGATTAACAGTCAATTGCTCTGCCAACTGAGCTACCCCGGAAGGGCGGTAGGAGAGAGTACCGCCTCGATCATCCCCATCACACGGTGATGAACTGCGCGCGCAGCTCTCTCGCCCGTTCCTGTTCCCGGACCTTGCCGCCGTACCCCATGGCCCCGATCGTGACGAGGGGGTGTCAGATGCGTGCTCTACGTCAGCGTTCTGGTCGAACGGTGCGCCGATGCGCTGACGAAGGTGCAGGCGCAGGCGCGAGCAGCAACTACTCGGTCTCGAGGAACTCCCGCAGGCGCTGGCTGCGCTGCGGATGGCGCAGCTTGGCGAGCGTCTTCGCCTCGATCTGGCGGATCCGCTCGCGCGTGACGCCGAACTCCTTGCCGACCTCTTCCAACGTCTTGGCCTGCCCGCCGTCCAGCCCGAAGCGCAGGCGCACGATCTCCTGCTCCCGCTCCGAGAGCTCGCCGAGCACGGCGCCCACCGCCTGCGTCAGCATCACCCTCGTCGCCGCATCTGCCGGCCCATCCGTCGAGGAGTCCTCGATGAAGTCACCCAGGTTGGACTCGTCCTCCTCACCGATCGGCGAGTCCAGCGAGAGCGGATCGAGCGAGATCCGCAGCAGCTCACGCACACGCTCCGGCTCGAGCTGCACCCGCGCCGCCAGCTCGTCGATCGTCGGTTCGCGCTCCAGCTCCTGGTGCAGCTGACGCTTCGCCCGGATCACCCGGTTCATGTGCTCGACCATATGCACGGGGATGCGAATCGTGCGGGCCTGGTCGGCGATCGACCGCGTGATGGCCTGACGGATCCACCACGTGGCGTACGTCGAGAACTTGAACCCCTTGGCGTGGTCGAACTTGTCGACGGCCCGCATGAGCCCGAGGTTGCCCTCCTGGATCAGATCGAGCAGCTGCATCCCCCGGCCCGAGTACCGCTTGGCGATGCTCACGACCAGCCGCAGGTTGGCCTGCGTGAGCTCGCTCTTGGCTCGCTCGCCACGCTGCACGACCCGCACGAGTTGCCGGATCTCGACGTCGTCGACGGGCGGCCCGGTCGTCGCCGCCTCGTCGATGCGCGCCGCCGCGATCTGCCCGGCCTCGATCAGCTGGGCCAGGCGTCGCTCGTCGTCGCCCGTCAGCAGGTCGACCTGGCCGATCTCCCGCAGGTACATCCGCACGCCGTCGGACGTCGTCCCTTCGGTCCGGACGACGGCGCGGCGGATGCGCCGGCGCCGGCGGCGGGTCAGGAGGTGCTCGTCCTCTTCCGCCATGTGGTCCGGATCGAGGTGTCGCGCCAACTCGGCCGACGCATCGTCGGGCTCCGGCTCGGCGTCGGCATCGACCGTCTCGTCGAGGGAGATCCCCTCCTCGTCCAGCACGACCTTGACCCGGTCGAGGACGTCGCCCGTCAGCTCGACATCCCGCAGGACGTGGGTCACCTGCTCGGCGTGAAGGCTCCCCTGCTGATGCCCGCGATGCACCAGCGCGTCCCACTCGGCGAGATCGACGCCCTCGATGTCCTCGATCCCGTGGCTGGCGCCGGGCGTGCCGGGAACGTCAGACGCACCATTGGCCACGGGCGCAGGGGCATCAGGTTCCTCAGGGGGACGGTCGCCCAATGCCCCCGCTCGAGCGTTGTTCCATCCGTCGATGAAGCCAAGCTAGCAACCACTCCGCAGCAGTCGTTGACGAGATCGGCGGCCCAAGCGATTCCAGCTGGACACGGGCCTCGGCGTCGTCGCGAATCCGCTCGGGTTCGTCGGTCGCGGCCCTTCGAGCCAGCTGCCTCCGGACCGCCGCGGCGATCAGGTTTCGGGCCTCGGCCTCCGGATCGACGTCCAGGTCCGCCACGGCCGCCCGCTCCAACACTTCACGCGCCGCTGGGTCGGCCGCTGCGATGGCGGCATCGAGATCTCCCTCGGCGGCGGCCAGCGCGAGGAACGCGCTGCGATGCGACTCGTCGTCGAAGAGCTCCTCGACGAGCCACTCGGCGATCGACTCCCAGTCCTGGGCGAGCAACGCGATCGCCGCGAACTCGGCGTTCTCCATCGGCGGGCGACGTCGCCGCAGTTCCGTCGGCTCCTGCTCCGGACGACGACCACGGCCCACCTGCTCGAGGTCACCGGCGGTCAGGCCGACCTGTGACGCCACCTCGCCGGTGTACAACCGCTGCACGTTGCGATCCGGGTGCTCTCGAACGACCGCCATTGCCCGCTCGGCCAGCCGCACACGGTCCTCCGGGGTGCGCATCGGCGACGCGTCGACCACACGTCGCAGACGGAACTGGAGGAACGGAACGGCCTCCTCGACGGCGGCCGCCAGCGCCGCCGGGTCGCGTTGCGCCAGCTCACCCGGATCCATTCCACCCGGCAGGCGAGCCACGGCGACCTGCATGTCGTGTTTGCGCTCCCACTCGTAGAACCGCTCGGCGGCCCCCTGACCTGCGGCGTCGGCATCGAAGGCGAGCACGACCCGGCTGGCGTAGCGCTTCAACAACCGGACGTGGTCCTCGGTGAAGGCCGTCCCGCACGTGGCGACGGCCGTCGTCACGCCCGCCTGGTGGAAACCGATGACGTCCGTGTAGCCCTCGCAGACCACGGCTTGACCCCGTGCCACGACGTCGGCCTTGGCCCAGTTCAGCCCGTAGAGCGTCTTCGATTTGGCGTAGATCGGTGTCTCCGGCGAGTTCTTGTACTTCGCCGGGTCCACCGATCCCGGCAGGACCCGGCCCCCGATCGCGACCGCATCACCGCTGTCGTTGAAGATCGGGAACAGCACCCTCCCTCGCAGGGCGTCCTGCATGCGATCTCGGCGGTTGGTGAACGCCAGGCCGACGGCCCGCAGCCGCTCGGCTTCGATGCCGGAACGTGACGACAGGGCATCCCACTCGTCAGGCGCCCAACCGAGCTGGAACGCCCTTGCGATGTCGCCCGAGAGGCCCCGTGACCGGAGGTAGTCCCGAGCCGGCCGGGCGTCCGGATCCTCGAGCAGCCGCTCGTGGTACCACTGGACGGCCGCTGCCATCGCTTCGACGAGCTGCTTGCGTCGGGCCCGCTCGCGCGATTGCCCGGTGGAGGTGTACGTGAGGGTGATGCCTGCCTTCGCCGCGAGGTACTCGACCGCACCCACGAAGTCGACGTGCTCGTGCTCCTGGACGAACGTGAAGACGTCGCCTGACTTGTCGCACCCGAAGCACTTGTAGCGGCCGGTCTCCTCACGCACGTTGAACGACGGGGTCTTCTCGGCATGGAACGGGCACAGTCCGACCCAGTTGCGCCCGACCTTGCGCAGCGCAACGAATTGCCCTACCACATCGACGATCGACACGGTCGAGCGCAGCCGCTCGATGTCGTCGTCGGCGATCGCCATCAGGTCGGTCTACGGCTCATCTGGTGGTGAGGTCACGTGCATCGACTCAGCCCGTCCGTGCAAGTCCATCGGGTGCTCGCCCGCTTCGGCGATGCTCTCGCCGCCATGCCGGATCGACAGCCAGATGGAGACCGCCAGCACGAGGCCGATGAAGCCCAGCGAAGCCCCAGTCGGGATGTGGTACCACTCGGCGATGATCATCTTCACGCCGACGAAGGCGAGGATGACGGCGAGCCCGTGCTGCAGATAGGTGAACCGGCCGTGCAGGTCGGCGAGCAGGAAGTACAGCGCCCGGAGCCCGAGGATGGCGAAGGCGTTCGACGAGAACACGATGAACTGCTCGTGGCTCACAGCGAGCACGGCGGGCACGCTGTCCACGGCGAAGATCACGTCGCTGGCCTCGACCAGCACCAACACCGCGAACAGCGGCGTGGCGAGACGCCGCCCGTTGATGCGGGTGAACATCTTGGCGCCGTCCATCTTGTCGGTGCTCGGCACCACCTTGTGCACGACCTTGAGGAACCGGCTGTTGGACGGATCCACGTGGTCGTCGTCGGAGACGAGCATGCGGCCCGCCGTGAACAGCAGGAACGCGCCGAACACGTACAGGACCCAGTCGAATCGCTCGATCAACGCGACGCCGGCGAAGATGAAGATGGCGCGCATCACAAGGGCGCCGAAGATGCCCCAGAACAGCACGCGGTGCTGGTACATCTTCGGCACGCGGAAGAAGCTCATGATGATGGCCCAGACGAAGACGTTGTCGACGCTGAGGCTCTTCTCGATGAGGTAGCCGGACAGGTACTCGCCGGTGGCCTGACCGCCGAACCACCAGAGGACGACCAGCGAGAACGCGACTCCGATCGAGATCCACACCGTGGACTCGAGTGCCGCCTCGCGGGTGTTGACCTCGTGCGCCTCGCGGTGGAACACGAGCAGGTCGACGAGCAACAGCACGATGATCAGCCCGATGAGGACCAACCAATGCCACGGCGCAACGTCGAGGTCGACGAAGTTGGCCCGGCCGCTCTCGGCGGCCAGCAGAGGTTTCATCGTGATGAGCTCACTTGCTGTCGGCGCTGGCGCCGACGACGGCCTGGGCCGCGGCGAGCCGGGCAATCGGCACGCGATACGGCGAACAGCTCACGTAGTCGAGACCGATCTTGTAGAAGAGGTCGATCGATTCGGGGTCCCCACCGTGCTCGCCGCACACTCCGAGCTTCAGCTTCGGCTTCGTCTTGCGGCCTCGCTCGGCGCCGATGCGGACGAGCTCGCCGACGCCGCCCTCGTCGATCGTCTCGAACGGGTTGCGCTTGAGCAGGCCCTCGGCCAGGTAGGCCGGCATCAGCCGGCTCTCGACGTCGTCGCGGCTGAACCCGAACGCCATCTGCGTGAGGTCGTTGGTGCCGAAGCTGAAAAAGTCCGCCTCTTCGGCGATCTCGTCGGCGCGTATCGCGGCGCGTGGCGTCTCGATCATCGTGCCGATCGTGATGTCGGGCTTCTTCTTCATGCCCTTGGTGGCGGCGTTGATCTCGTCCTCGACCCACCCGCGGGCCAGGTGCATCTCCTCGCGGGTCACCGTCAGCGGGATCATGATCTCGACGATCGGGTTCTTCCCCTGCCGCCGCAGGTCGGCCGCGGCGTCGAGCAATGCCCGCACCTGCATGCCATAGAGGCCTGGCTTGATGACGCCAAGGCGCACGCCGCGCGTGCCGATCATCGGGTTGTGCTCTGACCAGGTCTCCGCGGCGGCCAGCAGCTGCTTCTCCTCGTCGGTCAATCCCTCAGTGGCTTGCTTGATGCGCAGCTCCTCGACCGACGGGAGGAACTCGTGCAGCGGCGGATCGAGCAGCCGCACCGTGACCGGCAGGCCGTCCATCGCGTCGAGGATCTCGGTGAAGTCGTCCTGCTGCACCTTGCGCAGCTCGTCGAGTGCGGCCGCTTCCTCGTCGTCCGTCGAGGCGAGGATCATGCGGCGCACCACGGGGAGGCGGTCCGGCGCGAGGAACATGTGCTCGGTGCGGCACAGCCCGATGCCCTCCGCGCCGAGGCGGCGGGCGTTCGTTGCGTCCTCACCGGTGTCGGCGTTGGCGCGCACACCGAGCTTGCCGCGACGCACTGCGTCGGCCCACGTCAGGATCGTGTTGAACTCTGCGGGCGGTTCGGCCGCCGCGAGCGTCATCGCACCAAGCACCACGTCGCCGGACGAGCCGTCGAGCGAGATGACGTCGCCTTCGTTGACGGTCACGTCGCCGGCGGTGAAGGAACGGCCGGAGATCTTGATCGATTCCGCACCGACGACGGCCGGGGTCCCCCAGCCACGAGCGACCACGGCGGCGTGGCTGACGAGCCCGCCGCGAGCGGTGAGGATGCCCTGCGACGCCATCATCCCGTGGACGTCCTCCGGGCTCGTCTCGCTGCGCACGAGGATCACCTTGTCGCCACGTTCGGCAGCCGCCTCGGCGTCGTCGGCAGTGAAGTACACCTTGCCGACTGCGGCACCCGGTGAGGCCGCCAATCCGTGCGCGATGACCTTGCCGCTGCCGGAGAACTGCGGGTGCAGCACGGCGTCGAGGTGCTCGGCGGCGACGCGGCGCAGCGCCTCCTCCTTGGTGATCTTCCAGCGATCAGCGCCCTTGCCCGCACCCTTCGTCATCTCCACAGCCATGCGCAGGGCGGCGGCGCCGGTTCGCTTGCCGACACGGGTCTGCAGCATCCACAACTTGCCCTGCTCGATGGTGAACTCGGTGTCGCACATGTCCCGGTAGTGGTGTTCGAGACGGGCGAAGATCTCGATCAGCTCCTTGTGGATCGCCGGGAAGTGCCGGCCGAGCGCGTCGAGGTCCTCGGTGTTGCGGATGCCGGCCACGACATCCTCACCCTGGGCGTTGACGAGGAAGTCGCCGTACGGCTGGTTCTCCCCGGTCGCTGCGTTGCGGGTGAAGCCGACGCCCGTCCCGCTGTTGTCGTCGCGGTTGCCGAACACCATGGCCTGCACGTTGACGGCGGTGCCGAGGTCGTGGCTGATCCGCTCGCGCACCCGGTAGGCGATGGCCCGTGCGCCGTTCCAGCTGCGGAACACTGCCTCGACGGCGCCGCGCAGCTGCTTCATCGGGTCCTGCGGGAAGGCCTTGCCGGTGGCGTCCTTGACGACCGCCTTGTAGCGCTCACACAGCTCCATCAGCGTCGAGGCCGGAAGCTCGGCGTCGTTCGTGATGCCGGCGACGTGCTTGGCGTCCTCGAGCGGGTGCTCGAATC
The DNA here is from genome assembly GCA_963844915.1 of uncultured Acidimicrobiia bacterium. Taxonomy (GTDB): domain Bacteria; phylum Actinomycetota; class Acidimicrobiia; order Acidimicrobiales; family Ilumatobacteraceae; genus JALZMG01. Next base: position 15,374 of record CAWJQF010000008.1, read on the forward strand.
GTTCGCCGTCGATGCCGAGCACGATGCGCCCGTACATGGCGATGAAGCGGCGGTAGGAGTCGTAGGAGAAGCGTTCGTCATTGGTGCCCTTGGCAAGGCCCTTCACGCTCTTGTCGTTGAGGCCCAGGTTGAGGACGGTGTCCATCATCCCCGGCATCGAGAACTTGGCACCGGAGCGCACGCTGACGAGCAGCGGGTCCTTGGGATCGCCGAGGCGGCGACCCATCTTGCGCTCGAGCGAGGCGACGTGCGTGGCGATCTCGTCGTCGAGATTGGCGGGCCAGCCCCCGGCCATGTAGGCACGGCAGGCGTCGGTGGAGATCGTGAAGCCCGCCGGCACCGGCAGCTTGAGCACGCTCGTCATCTCGGCGAGGTTGGCTCCCTTGCCACCGAGCAGGTCCTTCATCTCCATCGGAGGGCGGCGGTGCTTGTGATCGAAGTCGTAGACGTAGCGCTGGCGGCGCAGGCTTGGATGGCGCGGCGAACGGGTGCCGCGGCCAGCGGTCGAGGGGCGGGTTGAGGCGGCCACGGGCTCGGAGTCTAGGAGCGCGTCCGTTACACCGTTCAGAGTCGCCGAACCTCCATCCGAGTGTTTGACGCCAGCGGAGTGTTTCGTGCGGGGAAGCCCCCTCCGAAACACTCGGATGATCAGCTCGTACGATCGCGGGCGATGCGCGTGCTCGGGTTCCCGGTCCACGTGCGTCCGGGCTTCCTGCTCTTCATGGTGCTGATCGTCGCCATCAACGGCGACGAGTTCGGCATCTGGCTGGCAATCGCGATCGCCGCCTTCACGCTGCTGCATGAGCTCGGTCACGCCGTCGCCGCTCGCTGGGCAGGGGCAGAGGCGGAGATCTCCCTCGACTTCCTGGCCGGCTATGCGTCCTACCACGCCCCGCAGCCCCTGGCGCGGCGAACCCAAGCGGCAATCGCCCTCGCCGGCCCCGTCGTGCACATCCTGGCCGGGGTCGCTGTCCTCGCCGCGATGGGCGTCAATCCGCTCGATGCCGCCGACCGCGGCAGCTCCCCTGCCGCGGCCGCCGTGTTCTGGGCCGGTCCCGTGATCGGAGCGTTCAACCTCATCCCGGTGCTGCCGCTCGACGGCGGCAACGTCGTCACGTCGTTGCTCGACCGCTTGCTGCCCGGTCGAGCTCGTCCGATCATGGCGTACGTCAGCGTCGGCGCGACGGTCGCCGTGCTCATCCTGTGCGCGGTGAGCACGCAGTGGCGCGGGCTCGTCGTGTTCCTCGGCTTCCTGCTGGTCCTGCAGCTGCAGTCCCTGTTCGACGAGCGCGCCCGCAACGCCGAGTCTCCGTTCGACGTGGCGGCCGCGGCGCTGCGTGACGGGAACGAGGGGCGAGCCCGCAAGGTGCTCGTCAACGGCCTGCGACGGCCGAGCCAGTCACCGGTGCTACCTCGCTCGCTCGACGACGATGCGGTCCACCGAATCGTCGCCGTGCTGCCCGAGCCGCTGCCGTACGGCGACCCCTGGAACGAGTACGTGCTGGCCAACCTGTTCGTGCGCGTGGGCCGCTACGAGGACGCTGCCCGATACGCCGCGGGCAGCTACGAGCGCCAGCCGCGGACGTTGATCGCCGCCACGGTCGCGCGGGCGGCGGGCGCCCTCGGCGACGAGGAGACGGCGGTGGCGTGGCTACGCGCCGCAGCCGGCATCGGGACCGCCACCGACGGTCTCGCCACGGTGATCGACCAGGCGCCGGAGCTGGCCAGCGTGCGCCGCCGCGCCGACGTCATCGCGCTGCGCCAATCACTCACCACTGCGCCGCGATGAGCGATGAGCGATGAGCGATGAGTGGTCATACGGCGCTCACCGCTCATCGCGGGACGTGCCGAGGTCGACGCCGCGCTTGACGTAGCCCAGCGCGCGGTGCCCAGCGACGCTCGTCAGCACCCCGACATCGCGCCCGTCGAGCTCGATCCGATCCCCCGGCTTCACCCCGTCGTCGACATCGAGGATGCGCAGCCGCCGAGGCGCGTCAGCGCCCCGTGAATCCATCCGCTCGACCAGCTCCTGGCCGGGGTAACACCCCTTCTTGTAGTCGACCGCCGCTTCGGTGATGCCGGTCTCGGCGGGGATCGTCTCACCCGGGACGATCTCCGAGCCCATCGCCGGCCAACCCGCTTCGATGCGCGCTGCTTCGTCGGCGAAGTCGCCGCCGGAGATCCGCTCGATCGGGCCGATGTCGACCTTCACTCGGATCTTGAACCGGGCCAACCGGGCGGACAGCAGGTCACCGAAGCCGAATTCCGTGTCGAACAAGAACGCGTCGTCGCCGGCACGAGTCACCGCGGCGAGGACCTCCACCTTTCCCGTCGGTTGCAGCAGGAACGTCCAGCGCCGGTCCCCGATCGCCATCGACAGCAGATCCTGCGACACCTGCCCCTGGAGATACGTGAGCGCGTCCGCACCCGACACGGTCACGGTGTCGCGTTCTGTCATCGGCCCAGTGTGCCGTGACACACTCGGCACATGGCCGATGTCGACGCGTTGGCGCAACGTGCTGTCGGTGCGTTCACCGATCTGGCCAGGCGTGGCATGAGGGTGGCCTTCGGGCTGGCGCTCGTCACCGGCTTCGTGGCGCTCTGCGCCTATGCGCTGGGACTCGCCGCGCTCGACGACTCGACCCGCCGGGTCTGGCTGGTGATCGGCGGGGCCATGGTCGTGATCGCCATCGGAGCACCGCTGCTCGTGGCGTGGCGGCTGTGGCGCATCCGCGCCAGCACCACCGGCCTGCTCGCCGACGTGCGCACGATGCTCACCACCAATGCCGACGCCGAGCGCGTGGTCATCGAGACCGTCGAGGTCGAGGAGGGCGCCGGCGCGATGTCCCCCGCTGTCGTCGGGCGCACGGCGCAGTTCGGCCGGATGCAACGAGTCGCCCTCTCGACGGCGAACCTGCGCACGCTGCCCGGCGCGATGCGGTCGGTCGCCACGTTCCCGTTCCTGCTGGCGATCGCCGTCATCCTGACGCTGGTCTTCGCCGTCCTCGGCTTCCTCTTCCTGATCGCCTGGCTTTTCTGATTTCGGGCTCGGAAGGGCTACGCGGGCGTGCCGGCAGCCCGCCGAGCAGCCGACATCCGGCGCGCCGCCGGCACAGCCGCCAGCAGGGCGGCCGCCTTGTTGCGGCACTCGAGGTCCTCGTCGTCCGGCACCGAATCGGCGACGATCCCCGCCCCCGCTTGCACGCTGGCGCCTTCCGGCCCGCAGAACATCGTGCGGATGGCGATCGCCGTGTCGAGGTTGCCGCTCCAGTCGACGTAGCCGACCACGCCGGCGTACGGGCCCCGGCGCAGCGGCTCCAGGTCGTCGATGATCTCCATCGCCCGCACCTTGGGCGCCCCGCTGACCGTGCCCGCAGGAAGGGTCGCCCGGAGGACATCGATCGGTCCCAAGGCGCCGACGAGGTCACCTGAGACCTGCGACGTCAGGTGCATCACGTGGCTGTAGCGCTCGAGCGTCATCAGCTCGTCGACGTGCACACTGCCGAAGCGGGCCACTCGACCGACGTCGTTGCGGGCGAGGTCGACCAGCATCACGTGCTCCGCCCGCTCCTTCGGATGCTCGCTCAGCTCGGCGGCGAGGCGCCGATCGTGCTCATCGGTGGAACCCCGTTTGCGCGTGCCGGCGATCGGGCGGGAGACCACCCGCGACCCCTCGGCCGACGCGAGCACCTGGACCATCGGTTCGGGCGACGAGCCGACGATCGTCAGCTCCGGGTGGCGCACGAAGTACATGTACGGGCTCGGGTTCACCTGCCGCAGCACTCGGTACACGTCGAACGGCTCGGCGTCGAGCTGGAGGTCGTACCGCTGGGCCAAGACGACCTGGAAGATGTCGCCGGCGACGATGTGCTCCTTGGCCACCTCGACAGCCTGCTGGTAGAGCCCGTCGGGCATCGAGCTCTTCACCTCCGGCAGCACGTCGTCCGGCGACGGAGGCTCGACGGGCAGGTACGGGAGCGGCCTCGCCAGCTTGGCGACGCCCCGCTCGATGCTGGCCACGGCGGCGTCGTATGCGGCGTCGAGCCCGGCCGAGTCGAGGCCGAGCACGGGCACGCTCTCGATCAGGGTGACGCGCTCGGCGCCAGTGATCGAAGGCGGCGAGCGAGCCGATCATCGACAGCACGGCGTCCGGCAGATGACGATCATCAGGGGGCGGGTTCGGCAGTCGCTCGACCTCCCGCACGACGTCGTAGCCGAGGTATCCCATCAGCCCGCCGTGCAGCGGCGGCAACTCGTCGATCGCCGGCACGCGGTACGCCGCCAGCATCGCCTCCATCGCCGCCAGGATCCCCTCGTCGGTCGGCACCGCGACAGGCAGCGGCCCGTCGACGTCGACCCGTCCGTCACGCAGCACGAGCGTGGCGACGGGATCGCGACCGACGAATGAGAACCGGCTCCATCGCTCGCCATGCTCCACGGACTCGAGCAGGAACCCCGGCTCGTCGCCCACGAGCTTGACGTAGGCGGCAACCGGCGTCTCGAGATCGGCGAGCAGCTCGGCCCAGACCGGGACGACGGTGTAGGAGCGGGCAAGCGCCCGGAAGTCCTCCCTACTCGGTCGGAGCTGCATCGCTGTCCCCGAAGCGCCGCGAGAAGCAGGAGCGGTCACCGGTGTGGCAGGCACCCCGCCCACGCTGTTCGACCTTGAAGAGCAGCACGTCCCCGTCGCAGTCGTAGTAGGCCTCACGGACGAGTTGCACGTCCCCGCTGGTCTCCCCCTTGCGCCAGACCTCTTGGCGGCTGCGGCTCCAGTACACCATCCGGCCCTCGGCCATCGTCAGGCGCAACGTTTCGGGGGTCATCCACGCCAGCATCAGCACCGTGCCGTCCAAGTCCTGGGCGATCGCCGGCACCAAACCGTGCTCGTCGTACTTGACGGCGTCCAGCTGCCCGGGGGTGGGCGCGATCACAGGTAGAGCCCGGTCGACGCCTCGATGCGCGACGCGGCGACGGCATGGAGGTCGCGCTCTCGGAGCATGATGAAGTCCGAGCCCTGAACCTCGACCTCGTAGCGATCCTCCGGGCTGAACAGCACGAGATCGCCGACCTCCGCGGAGCGGACGTTGACGCCGAGCGCCACGACCTCCGCCCAGACGAGGCGCTTGGCCATCTGCGCCGTGGCGGGGATCAGGATCCCGCCCTGGGTCCGCCGCTCACCGTCCTTGTCCGGGATGCGCACGAGCAACCGGTCGTTGAGCATCTTGATCGGCAGCTTCTCGTTCGGCGTGCTGGGCACCCTGTCGAGGGTACCGCCGGAGTCGCTTTCGCCCGGGTGCGAATGGCGTACGCTGGCGCGCTTCCGAGGGAGGCGCGCGATGCCGCACACAGTCACGCGCATGGACCCGGTTGCACGACGGGCCCAGCAACGCCGCCGGCGCATCGCCGGCCTGGCCGTCGCCGCCGTGTTCGCCGTCGCCGTGGTCGTCGCAGTCGTCGACAGCACGGACTGGGTGACGGACGCCTTCTCCGGCGACAAGCTCAACGGCCTCTTGAGCACGGTGTGGGACGGATGGCTCGATGCCATCGCCAACCCGTGGTACTGGGGCCTGATCGCCGTCTTCCTCGTTGTCGAACGGATCTGGCCGGCGGAGCCTGACGGCGGCATGGTCAGCATGGGCGGCGCGCAGGACATCGTGTGGATCCTCGGCGCGCCGATCCTGCGGCTGACGCTCGTCGCCGCCTGGGCCTCCCTGATCAACCTCGCCTACGACGACTGGTTCTCCGGCGCCGAAGTGGATCTCGTGTCGGTGATCGGCACGTTCCCGACCGCCGTCGTTGCCTTCGTGCTCAGCGACTTCCTGATGTGGTTCACCCACTGGGTGCGCCACAAGGTGCCGACGTTCTGGTACTTCCATGCCGTCCACCACGCCGCGCCAACGCTGAACGCGCTGTCCGACAACCGCGTCCACTTCGTCGAGGCGATCATCCACGCGACGATCGTCGTGCTGCCGTCTCGTTGGCTCGGCCTCGACGCGCCGGCTGCCACTGCTCTCGCCATCGCGACGACGTACTTCACCGCCTTCACGCACACGGCAGTCCGCACGAACATGGGCCCGCTGCGCTGGATCCTCGTCACGCCGCAATCGCACCGTGTGCATCACTCGTACGCTTCGGAGCACCTCGATACGAACTTCGCCACCGTGTTCAGCTTCTGGGACATCATCTTCCGGACGCAGTACATGGGCTGGGACGAGTACCCGGCGACAGGCATTGCCGATCCCGACTTCCCGCTGGAGAAGAACGCGTCCCCGGGCGCGCTGCTCGGCGCCTACGCCCGCCAGAACGTCTACCCGTTCCAACAGGTGGCCCGCGACGTCGGCAAGCTCCGTCGGGCCCGCGCGTCCGAGGGGTGACGAATCCCGTCGACCGGCGCTCGGTTGCGCAGCCGCGGGCCGGAGCCGTCGTCCTGCATCCGCACCCGCGCTTCGGCGGCGATCGGCAGCACCCGGTGGTGGCCGCCATGTTCGAGGCACTTCCTTCCGCCGGCATCGATGCCGTGCGCTTCGACTTTCAGCTCGCTGCGGATCCCAGCGACGATGTCGAGCTCGGCCGACGTGATGCGGGTGCCGCGCTCGACGCGCTGCGCAAGGACGACCCCGACCTGGCGCTCGCCGTCATTGGGTACTCGTTCGGCGCCGCTGTCGGCATGTCGGTCGAGCACGACGGGATCCGGGCCCGGATTGCGATCGCGCCGCCGTTCGGTGTCGTCCCGGTCAATCGTGCGGGCAACGAACCGACGCTGGTGCTCGTCGCTGCCCATGACCAGTTCGCGCCGCCAGACGTCGTTGCTCCGCTCGTCGTCGCGTGGCCGGACACCACGCTCGAGATCATCGAGTCCACCGACCACTTCCTGGTCGGTCGGGCGGCCTCGATCGCCGCGCGGGTCGTCGCCTGGCTCGACGAAATCGTGTGACACTCGGCCGATGGATTCACTCGTCGACCGCTTCCCGGGTGTCCGCGACGGCTGGGCCCGCTTCGACGGTCCTGCGGGGACGCAGATGGTGGACACGGCGATCACCGCGATGGCCGACTGGGCGGCGAGCGGAGACAACGCCAACACGGGTGGCTCGTTCAGCGCGAGTGACGCCTGCGACGCCCTCCTGGAGCGGACTCGCGCCACGGTCGCCGAGCTGCTCGGCGGCCCAGCTGCGGGGATCTGCTTCGGCGCCAACATGACGACGTTGACGCTCGCCTTCACGCGTGCCGTCTCCTCGGTGCTGCGGCCGGGCTCGCGCGTGGTCGGCACGCGGCTCGACCATGACGCGAACGTCACGCCATGGCGCCTCGCCTGCGATGCAGCCGGCGCCGAGCACGTGCTGGCGCCCTTCGATCCAGCGACGGGGAGACTCGATCCAGCGGCGGTCATCGAACTGATCGACGAGCGCACAGCGTGGGTGGCCGTCACCGGCGCGTCCAACCTGCTGGGCACGATCCCGGACCTGGCACCGATCGTGGCGGCAGCTCACGACGTTGGTGCGCGGGTGTACGTGGATGCCGTGCACCTGGCCGTGCACCGGCGAATCGACGTCGAGGCGCTCGGCTGCGATGCGCTCGTGACGAGCCCCTACAAGTGGTACGGACCGCACGCCGGCGTGCTGTGCGCCGATCCGGCGGTGCTCGCCGAGCTGCCGGTGGCGAAGGTCCGGCCGGCACCCGACCGTGGCCCGCAGCGGTGGGAGACCGGAACGCCGAGCTTCGAGGCACTCGCCGCCGTCGACGCCGCCGCCCGCTTCCTGCTCGACGAGGACCTCGGGCGACTCGGCGCCCGCGAGTTGGCGGTCTTCGGCGCGCTGCTCGAGGGCCTCACCTCGATCGGCGGCGTGCACGTGTGGGGACCGCCGACACTCGACGACCGAGCGCCGACGGTCGCCTTCACGATTGACGGCCACCACCCGACTCAGGTGGCGTCAGCGCTCGCCGCCGACCGCATCGCCACGTGGGCCGGCCACTCGTACGCCATTGAAGCCGTCGACCAGCTCGGGCTCGCGGCGAGCGGAGGGATCGTGCGCGCCGGCGTCGTCGCCTACATCGAGCCCGACGACGTCACCCGCCTGCTCGAGACGGTCGAGCGCATCGCCGCCGGCTGACGGCATCTGGGTGGCGCGGCGACTAGGACTTGACGGCCTCGTCGATGCGGGCCAGCACCTCGTCGTCGAGCTTGGGGATGACGTCGAGCGCGGCGAAGTTCTCGGCGACCTGGGTGGGCTTGCTGGCTCCCGTGATCACCGTCGACACATTGGGGTTCTTCGTGCACCACGCCAGCGACAGCTGGGCCAGCGAGCACCCGAGCTCGTCGGCGATCGGCCGCAGCGCCTCGACCCGCCGGATCGCCTGCTCGTCGGTCAGCCGCTTCGCCAGCCAGCCGTATCCGGCGAGCGCGCCTCGCGAGTTGTCGGGGACGCCGTCGCGGTACTTGCCCGTCAGCAGCCCAGACGCCAGGGGGCTCCAGATCGTGGCGCCGTACCCGCACTCGGCGAACAGGCGGGCGTACTCCCGCTCGAAGCGGCGCCGCTCGAGCAGGTTGTACTGCGGCTGCTCGGTCACGGGCTTGTGCAAGTGGTGACGTTCGGCGATCTCGATCGCGCCGCGGATCTCGTCGGCTGCCCACTCGCTGGTCCCCCAGTACAGCGCCTTGCCGGACGACACGATGTCGGACATCGCCCACACCGTCTCTTCGAGCGGCGTCTCGGGGTCCGACCGGTGGCAGAAGAGGACATCGACGAAGTCCTGGCCGAGGCGTTCGAGCGATCCGTCGATGGCCTGCATGAGGTACTTGCGGTTCAGCGTGTTGCGGACGTTCACGGCGTCGTGGATGCCCATGAAGACCTTCGTCGACAGCACGTAGGACCAGCGCGGCCAGTTCAGCTCGCCGAGGACGCGACCCATGATCGCTTCGCTCTCGCCGCCGGCGTAGACCTCGGCGTTGTCGAAGAAGTTGCAGCCGGCGTCGTACGCGGTCTGCATGCAGTCGAGGGCGACGTCGTCCTTGAGTTGGTTGTCGAACGTCACCCACGACCCGAACGACAACACCGACAGCTTGATGCCGGTCCGGCCCAACCGGCGGTATTCCATATTGGCGGTCACGTTCGCACCGTAACGCCGCGCGCGGCGAGCAGCGCCTTGGCCTCGGCGATCGTGTACTCGCCGTAGTGGAAGATCGACGCCGCCAGCACGGCGTCAGCGCCACCGTCGACGACGCCCTCGACGAGGTGCTCGAGCGTGCCGACGCCGCCGCTGGCGATCACCGGAACCGGGACGGCATCGACCACGGCCCGTGTCAGCTCGAGGTCGAAACCCGTGCGGGTGCCATCACGGTCCATCGAGGTCAGCAGGATCTCCCCTGCCCCCCGTGACGTCGCCTCGGCGGCCCACGTGACGGCGTCGAGGCCCGTCGGCGTCCTCCCGCCGTGGAGGTACACCTCGTAGCCACCGTCGCAGCGCTTGGCATCGATGGCGCACACGACGCACTGCGCGCCGAACTCCGTCGAGATCGCATCGACCAGTGCTGGACGTTCGACGGCCGCCGTGTTGACACTGACCTTGTCGGCGCCCGCGCGCAGCATCCGCCGGGCGTCCTCCAGCGAGCGGATCCCCCCACCGACCGTGAACGGGATGAAGACCTCCTCGGCCGTGCGGTGAACGACGTCGAGCATCGTGTCCCGCGCATCGCTCGATGCCGTGATGTCGAGGAACACCAGCTCGTCGGCACCTTCGGCGTCGTAGCGGGCGGCCAGCTCGACCGGATCGCCGGCGTCGCGCAGGTTGACGAAGTTGGTCCCCTTGACGACGCGCCCGTCAGTGACGTCGAGGCAGGGGATGACGCGCGCAACGATCACGCCAGAACCTTGACCGCGTCGGCCACGCTGAACCGCTGCTCGTACAGGGCGCGGCCGACGATGATCCCATGCAGACCATCGATGAGAGCGAGCGCCCGCACGTCGTCGAGTGAGGAAACGCCGCCGCTGGCGATCACCGGCACGTCGGTCGCCGCGACTGCTGCCGCCAGGCCCTCCAAGTCCGGACCGCTGAGCAAGCCGTCTCGACTGATGTCGGTGACGATGAACGCGGCGGCCGAGGGGAAGCGGCGCAGCGCGTCGTCGAGCGCCACGTCCGTCAGCTCGGTCCACCCGTGTACCGCCAACTGCCCTGCACGATGATCGAGTCCGACGGCGACCGGCACGATGCGCGCCACCTGATCGACCAGGCTCGGGTCGGCAACGGCCGCCGAGCCCATGACGACGCGAGCGACCCCGGCGTCGGCGAGCGCCGCCGCGGCGTCCACGCCACGCACACCGCCGCCCGCTTGCACGTGCGCCCGCCCATCGACGGCACGCGCGATCGCCGCCACGGCGTCGCGGTTGACGGGGATGCCCGTGCGTGCCGCGTCGAGGTCAACGACGTGCACCCACGGCGCCGCCTGCGCGCAGAACGACTCGGCCACGGCAACGGGATCGTCTCCGTACACCGTCTCCTCGGCGTAGTCGCCCTGCGCGAGCCGCACGACCTTGCCGTCGCGCAGGTCGATCGATGGGTAGAGCTGTGCGCTCAGGCGGCCACCGCCAGGGCCGTCACGAAGTTGCCGAGCAGGCCGAGACCGGCGGCCGCCGACTTCTCGGGATGGAACTGCGTGGCGAAGACGTTGCCGGCCCGGAACGCGGCGTTGACCGGACCGCCGTACTCGCACGTGGCCACGACGACGGACGAATCCTCGGGCACGCCGTGGAGCGAGTGCACGAAGTAGAACCACGGGCGCTCGCTGAGCCCATCGAACATCGGGTCGTCGGTGACGACATCGATGCGGTTCCACTGCATCTGCGGGCGCTTGACCTCGGGCGGCAGCCAGCGGACCACCCCGGGCAGCACGCCGAGCCCGCGCACTCCCGGTGCCTCTTCGCTGGCGTCGAACAACATCTGCATGCCGATGCAGATCCCGAGGAATGGGCGGCCCGATGCCACCGCATCGAGCACGGGTGCCTCGAGGTGGCGCGTGCGCAGCGCGTCGAGGCAGGCACCGAACGCTCCGACGCCTGGGAGCACGACCGCAACCGCGTCGCCGATCAGCGCCGGGTCGGCGGTCAGCCGTGCGTCAGCGCCGAGGCGGGACAACGCCTTCTGCGCCGAGTGCAGGTTCCCGATGCCGTAGTCGACGACGGCGACCAGCGGTCGACTCACGATGCTCAGACTCCGCGGTCCGGTCGCGAGGAGTCGACCATGGTCACGTCGACGACGGCGACCAGAGGTCCGCTCACAGCGTGCCCTTCGTCGACGGCACACCGTCGCCCTCGATGCGCACCGCATCGCGAAGGCTGCGGGCGAGCCCCTTGAACGTCGCCTCGATCAAGTGGTGCACGTTGCGGCCGGCCTTGGACGTGACGTGCAGCGTGATGCCGGCGTTCGTGGCGAACGACGACACGGCGTGCTCGGCGAGCTGCGGGTCGAACGCCGGGTCCCCGAGTGGCAATGACTCCGGCAACTCGACGGCCCACGCCACGTACGGCCGTCCCGAGAGGTCGAGGGCCACCTCCACGAGCGCCTCGTCGAGGGGATACAGACCGCTGGCGAAGCGCCGGATGCCGGCCTTGTCCCCCAACGCCTCGCGGAACGTCTCCCCGAGCGTGATGGCGACATCCTCCACGGTGTGGTGGGTGTCGATGTGGAGGTCTCCGCTCGCCCGGACCGTCAGATCGAAGCCGCCGTGACGGCCGAGCTGGTCGAGCATGTGGTCGTAGAACGGGATGCCCGTCGAGCAGTCCGACCGTCCCGATCCATCGAGGTCGAGCATCACCTCGACCGACGTCTCCTTGGTCGTCCGGCTGCGGGTGGCCGCCCGAGTCATGACGAAACCGTATCGAGCACGGCACGCAGCGCCCCGAGGAACCGATCGTCCTCCTCCGGCGTGCCGACGGTGACGCGCAGGCAGTCGTCGAGGCGGGACCACCGCGAGCAGTCACGGACCAGGACGCCCCGATCGACGAGGCCCTCCCACACCTCGTGCCCCGGACGGTGCCGGGGCCGGAACAACACGAAGTTGGCGCCACTCGGGAACACGTCGACCGCCATGCGCCCGAGCTCCTCGCTGATCCGCTCCCGCTCGGCGACGACGAGCTTGACGCGTGCATCCATCTCGTCCACGTGATCGAGCGCCAATCGGCCGGCCACTTGCTTCATCGCGTCGAGGTGATACGGCAACACCACTTCCTGGAGTGCGTCGACGAGCCACGTCGGGCCGATCAGGTAGCCCAAGCGCGCCGCCGCCATGCTCCACGTCTTGGAGAACGTGCGCACGACGGCCAGCGGCACTTCTTCGCCGACGAGATCGAGGGCGCTCCAGTCGGCGAACTGTGCATAGGCCTCGTCGACGACGACAAGGCCCGGCGCGACCGCCAGCAGCCGACGGACCGTCGACGGGTCCTCGACGAGCCCGGTCGGGTTGTTCGGCGAGCAGAGGAACGTCACGGCCGGCCGTTCATCGGCGACCATGCGCTCGGCCGCGTCGACGTCGAGCGTGAAGTCGGATCGGCGCTCCCCTTGCGCGATCACCGCGCCAGCGACGCGGGCGATGTGCGAGTGCAGTTGGTACGTCGGCTCGAACGTGAGCACCGTGCGCCCGGGTCCGGTGTAGGTGAGCAGCAACGTCTGCAGGACCTCATTGGAACCGTTGGCGGCGAACACGTTGGCCGGCGCGACGCCGTGCCACTCGGCGATCGCCGACCGCAGACCGGTCGCCGCGCGGTCGGGATAGCGCCTCCAGTTGATCGTCGCGAGCGCCGCGGTCAGCTCCTCCTCCCACTGCGCCGGCGGTGGATACGGCGACTCATTCGTGTTGAGCCGGACCTCGACGTCGACCTGGGCCGAGTGATAGCCGCGCAGCGCCTGCAGGTCGTCGCGCACGGGAACCCTGGACTCGGTCATGTTGGCGACGCTACCCAGGGGCGGTTGCCTCGTGCCCATGAGTACGACGAGCGCCACGGTGGCCGAACTGGCCGCGGCCACCGACGCGATCAGTGCATACCGCCAGCGCGTCGCCAACCTGGCGCTCCCACACGTCGGCAAGGAACGTGACGATCTGGTGACAGCGATCTACGAAGCCGAGCGGGCGCTGCGCGTCGCCGAGCGGACGCTGCAGCGGGCCCTCCGGCTGGCCGAAGCCTGACTCACCAAACTGTGCCGAAAAGCGGCGACGGCCCCTGGTGGGAGGGGCCGTCGCTCGGGCGACGCCAGGCGGCGGATCCCGGCTGTCGCTACAAACCAGGTGGCGGGAACCTGGTTAAGGAATCATCATACCACCGGCGGGGTCCGTGGCAAGGACCCACCACAAGAGACCACCACGTCAACGGCGTGATTGACGTCGCTTTCGCGGCAACGTGCTCGACGGGCAAATGTCCTCCAACGAGCACTCCGCGCACCGGGGGGCGCGGGCGAGGCAGACCCGCCGTCCGTGCAGGATCATCCGGAGGCTGAAGTCCCCGCGGTCGCGCGGCGGCAGGTAGCTGTTGAGCTCCAGCTCGATCTTCACCGGATCGTCATGTGCGCTCAGCGCGAGGCGGTGGGCGAGGCGGGTCACGTGGGTGTCGACGGGCAGCCCGGGCAGGCCGAAGCCGACGCTGCGCACGACGTTCCCCGTCTTGCGCCCGACCCCGGGCAGGGTCACGAGGTCCTCGAGCGCCGAGGGGACCTCCCCTCCGAAGCGCTCGACGACGGCGCCAGCCATGCCGAGCAGGCTCTTCGTCTTGTTCTGGTAGAAGCCCGTCGGCCTGATCAGCTGCTCGACGTCGCCCGGATCAGCTCCGGCGAGGTCCTGCACGGTCGGGTACCGGGCGAACAACTTCGGTGTGACGGTGTTGACCAGGGCGTCCGTCGTCTGGGCCGACAGGATCGTGGCCACGATCAACTCGTAGGGACCCGTGTGGTCGAGCTCGCACAGCGCATCGGGATACGTCTCGGCGAGCCGTCGCGCCACCTCCCGGGTCCGGCCCCGGGGCGAGCGCGGACGGGTGCGCGGGCGGGGCGTATCGCTGAGCGGGGGCGGCGACTCGGCCTCGGCACGCATGACGAGGCCGAGCCTACGGACGGTACGTTGCTGCGTCGTGCAGCGGCTCGACGTCCAACGCACCGACGCCACCAGCGTCGGATCGGTGCGCGCCACGCTCTCGTTGCACGACGATGGTCGCACGCTGGGCCACGCAACGGTCAGCGTCGGCAACGACTCCTCGACCATCGAGGTATCCGGTGTCGACGCCGAGGCAACGGCCGCGCTCGTCACCGCCGCCCTCGACACGATCGCCGGCGACGGGGGTGGGACGGTCCACTGGTGGGTGACGGGTGCCACGGCGAGCGACGAAGCGGCGGCCGCGGCGCTGGGGCTGGTGCCCGGCCGGCGACTCCTCCAGATGCGCCGCCCACTGCCGACTCGCCAGCCCGTCACGGTCGTCACACGATCGTTCCGCCCGGGTGTCGACGAAGCGGCGTGGGTGGCGGTCAACAACCGGGCCTTCGCCGCCCACCCCGAGCAAGGTGGCTGGACCGTCGACACGTTGCTCGCACGCGAGTCCGAACCGTGGTTCGACCCGGACGGCTTCCTACTCCACGAGCGCGACGGTCGTCTCGCCGCGTTCTGCTGGACGAAGCTGCACGATCCGGACGAATCGACTCCTCAACGGCTCGGCGAGATCTACGTGATCGGTGTCGATCCGGACTTCCAGGGCCTCGGTCTCGGCAGCCAGTTGACGCTGGCCGGCCTCGAATCGATCGTCGCCCGAGGCGTCGAGACGGCGATCCTCTACGTCGACTCCGCCAACACGACGGCGGTGGCGATGTACGAGCGTCTGGGGTTCACGGTGCACCGAGTCGACGTCGCGTTCACGGGCGACGTCGGCGCCGGCGGTGAACGCGCCTAACAGCCGGCGTTGCGGACCCAGGGCGTCGGATTGACGGACGAACCGCCGCCGGGGTGCACCTCGAAGTGGAGATGTGGGATCGGCGCGTTGCCGGTCGAGCCGACGTACCCGATCACCTCGCCCTGCGAGACGCTGCGGCTGGAGCCCTCGAAGCTGTCCAGATGGGCGTAGTAGTAGCTGTTGCCATCGGAGCCGCTGAGCCAGACCGAGTTGCCACCCAGGCTGTTCTGCTTGAAGTTGGCGCTGCCGGACACGACGGCGTACACCGGCGTGCCGGTCGGCGCGATCATGTCGACACCTTCGTGCGAACGCCCGCCTGAGCGTGACGCACCGTATGAGTCGGAGTACGAAGCCCCGTAGACGGGGCAGCTGATCCCTCCGCCGCCGCCACCACCGCTACTACTCGATCCGCCACCGCCGCCGGTCGATCCACCGCCGCCGCCGCCCGAACCGCCGCTGTCGTTGCCGGACTGGGACGAGCTGCCACCGTCTGGGGCGGGCGCGGCGGCGAGCTGCTCGCCGTCATCGTCATCGTCATCGTCCTGAATCGGTGCGGCCAGTGCGGCGACGCGGGCCGCCTCCTCCTCCTGGCGCCGTGCATCGGCCTGACGCTGCTCCTCCTCTTGGCGCCGCCGCTCCGCTTCGCGCTGCTGAGCCAGGACGGCGAGGTAGACCTGCTCATCCTCCAGACGCTTCGCCTCGACCTCTTGGAGGTGAACGACCTCTTCCTCGGCACGCTGCTGGGCTTCCCGGAACCTCTCCTGGGCTCGCGTCAGCTCAGCCTGGTTGGCGGCCACTTCCTCTTGCGTCGCGGCGAGCTCGCGGCGTGCCTCGTCGTAGACGTCCATCGCATCCGCCGACGACTGGGTGACGACGCTGATGAGCGCTTCGGTCTGCATCTGCTCGCTCGGTCGGCGGTAGCCCGTCAGGATCGGGATGCCGCCACTCCCGCTCGACACGAACCGGTTCACGGCGACCTGGGCGACCTGGTCCCGCAGTGCGTTGACCTCGTCCTCGAGGGCGGCCTGTTGTGCGGCGAGCTCTGCGGCCCGGTCCGTGAGGACGTCGAAGTCGGTTTGCGCGTCGGCGAGCTCGGCGGCCGCCTCGTTCGCGCGGTCACGCGCCGCGCTGATCTCTCGAGCAGCTTCTTCAGCAGCGTCCTGGTCGGGACCTGGAAGCGCTGCGGCAGACCCGGCCGCACCAGTTGCGACGACGATGGCAACGGCGGCGGCGCCGACAGCTCGACGAATTGCCGACGAGCCGCGATGCACGGAGGCGCACCTTAACGCAGGTTGCGGTTCAGTGACAGCTTTCGCGAAGGATTCGCAATCAGTTGGAGGTCAGCATCCAGCGGCCACCACGTAGGGATAGGGGTTGACGGCAGCTCCGCCACCCGGGTGCACCTCGAAGTGCAGGTGCGGGGCGCCCCGGGCGTTCCCCGTGTCACCGACGTAGCCGATGACCTCGCCCTGCGAGACGTCGCGGCTCGAGCCCTCGTAGGCACTCAGGTGGGCGTAGTAGTAGCTGTCACCGTTGGACCCCTTCAGCCAGACGGCGTTGCCGCCCAGGCTGTTGTGCTTGAACGTGACGCTGCCGGAGACCACCGCGACGAGCGGCGTGCCGGTCGACGCCATCATGTCCACACCCTGGTGCCGGCGGCCTCCCGAGCGCGGGTTGCCCCAGCCGTCGGCGTATGACGAGGAACCCGCCATCGGGCAGATGATCCCGCCGCCACCACCACCGCCACCATCGCCACCGCCACCACCACCATCGCTCGTGGCTGCGCTCGCTGAGTCGGGGCTGGGTGCGCTCGCCATGACGGCTGCTTGGGCCGCGGCGTCGGCGGCGGCCCGGTCGGCCGCCGCTTGCTCCTCTGCGGCTCGGGCGGCCTCGGCGGCCGCTGCCGCTGCCGCCTCTTCTTCGCGCCGGCGCTGCTCCTCGCGCTGCTGAGCCAGGTAGGCCAGGTAGTTGCGCTCGTCCTCGATCCGCTGCTCCTCGATCCGCGTCAGCTCTTCGACCTGAGCCTCGGCCTCGGCCTGCAGGGCGAGGTAGTCCTCCTGCTGCTGCTCGAGGTCCTCCTGCTTGTCGACGAGGGCCTCGTGGTTGGCCTCGAGATCGGCGCGCAGGCGGTCGTACTCGTCCATCACGTCGGCGGAGGTGTCCGTCGCCACGCCGACGAGGACGTCGGCCTGCAACTGCTCGCTCGGTTCACGAAAATCGGTGAGCAGGGGGATGCCAGACGTCCCGCTCGCCAGGAAGCGGTTCACGGCGACCTCTTCGACCTGCGTCGCCAGCGCGTCGACCTGCCGCTGCAGCTCGGCCTGCTCGGTCTCCAGCGCGACCACCTCATCGGCGAGCTGCTCGAATTCGGACTGGGCCTCGAAGAACTCGGCGGCCGCCTCGTTGGCGCGGTCCTTGGCATCCTGGATCTCGGCCGCCGCCCGCTCCGCAGCGTCCTCGTCCGGACCGGGGATCGCAGCCGCTGCGCCCGGCACGACGATCGGGATGAGGCCGATCAAAGCCCCGATCAGAAGGGTGCGCCCGCTAGTCACGGGCGGGCACCATACCGCAACATGACGATCCTGTGACAGCCGGGTGTCAGATCCTTGACGCGTGCTACCTGTAGCGAGTGCTCCCGCCAGTGCTCGAGATCGACCACGTCAGCGTGCGCCGGGGGACGACCGCGCTGATCTCCGACATCTCGTTGCGCGTCGAGGCAGGCGAGCGCTGGCTGCTCCTCGGACCCAACGGCAGCGGCAAGACGACGCTGCTGCGCGTGGCCGCGATGTACGACCACCCGAGCTCGGGCACCGTCGACGTGCTCGGAGAACGGCTCGGTCGTGTCGACGTTCGTCGGTTGCGGCGGCGCATCGGCTACGCCTCAGCGGCCCTCGCCGATCAGCTGCGCCAGGACCTGTCCGTGCTCGACGCGGTGCGCACGGCCCGCCACGCCGCCCTCGAGCCGTGGTGGCATCGGTACACGGCTGCCGACGACGCGCGGGCACTGGCCTGCCTCGAGCGCATGGGGGTCGAGCGGTTCGCGCCGCGCCCGCTCAGCTCGCTGTCATCAGGCGAGCGCCAGCGGGTCCTGTTGGCTCGGACGCTGATGACGGACCCCGCTCTGGTGCTGCTCGACGAGCCGTCGGCCCGACTCGATCTCGCCGGTCGAGAACAGCTCGTCGCGGCGCTGGCCGATCTCACCACGGACCCGACGGCGCCGCCGCTCGTGCTCGTCACACACCACGTGGATGACATCCCGCCGGGCATGACGCACGCCCTGCTCTTGCGCGACGGGAGGGCCTTCGCCTCCGGTCCGATCGGCGACGTCCTCGACGACGACAACCTCAGCTCCTGCTTCGGCCTCGAGCTGCAGCTCGAGCGCCGGGGTGACGGTCGGTTCAGCGCCTGGGCGCCGACGCGATGACCTCGCGCAGCGCGTTCTGACCGCGCGCCACTTCGTCGTCGAGGATGCGCCGCAGCACCGACTCCGCCCAGAGGTCTCCCGTGTACTCGAGATGCATCGTCAGGAGGGCGCCGGCCGCGTCGTCATCGACCGTGGCCTCGAGGATCCACTCGGCGTGGTCGCGATCGTCGTCTTGGACACGCTCGAACCTCACGTGGCGCTCCGGCTCGAACACCGTGCGCACCATCCGCAGCCGCTTCGACCGTGTCAGCGGTCCGACCCGTGCCCGCAACTCGACGTGCCATGCCGGACGGCCGGCATCGGTACCGTCGGGCTCGACGCGGTGGACCATCCGGAGCCATGCCGGATAGTTCTCCAACGAGCCGACCTGGTCGAAGACCTGCCGTTGGTCGGCGCCGTCGATGCGGGCCGTGATCGTCGTGCGCACGTCTAACGCGGTCGATCGGTGCCGCGGAACGCTTTCGCCAGCAACGGGCTGTCGGCTGCCAGCACGCCACCGAGATCGTCCTGCTCGTCGAACGCCGGCATCCACGGCACGCCGTTCGCGTCCAGCTCTTCGCTGACCGGATGGCGTGTCCGCTCGCGACGGTCGTCGAGCGTCCATCCCTGCGGTACGACCATCGAGTTGGCGTGTCGCAGGCACAGCGAGCCGGCGCGCATCGGGTCGCCGTCAGGATCACGGATGGCCAGCCAGACGAGCAGCCGATCGACATCGAACCCGTAGGCGATCGACGCTTCCTCCGAGCACCCAGGGCGCTCACACAGCCTGCCCATTGCCCGACAATCTAGCCGTCTAGCAGGCTCTTTGAGTCGCGCATCAGTACGCGGACCAACTCGATGTCGCCGCTGGCCGTCTCGAGACGGAGTCGGACCCGCTCGTCGTCGCCTTCTGGCGCCGACGCGGACTGCAACTCACTCGACAGTCGTCCGCTGATCGTGTGCACGTCGACCCAGGCCGACGTACCGGAGGGAACACCGACACGCAGATCGCCCGACGCTGCTCGGACGTGCACCTCGCCACGACTGGCCGTCTCGATGCGCACGTCGCCCGAAGCCGTGGTGGCACGGAGGTCGTCGGGCGCATCGCCGACGGACACGTCGCCACTGCCCGACTTGACGCGCAGCGCGGCGCCGCCGTGACGCAGGCGCAGGTCGCCGGATCCGGTTTGGGCATCGACGGAACCGTCGACCGAGCCGAGCTCCATTCCGCCCGAACCCGAACGCAATTGGAGATCGCCACTGACCGCTTCGATGCGCACCGAACCGCTACCCGTGCGCACCCGGGCGGAGCCGGCGACGGTCTCGACGGCCACGGCGCCGCTCCCCGACGTGATCGACGTCGTGCCGAACGTGCCGCGGGCGGTGATCGTGGCGGAGCCCGATTGCAGGTCGAGCTCGGTCGACGGCGGTGCGACGACGTGCAGGTCGAGCTGCGGCGTGCGCAGGGCCGAGCGCAGCCGATCCGGCACGAGCACGACGATGTCTCGGCCGCGTTGTTCGATCACCGTGGCTGCGACGGCGTTGCTCGATTCGTCGCCGTGCCGATCACGGAGGTCGACCGTGGTCTCGGTGACGTCAGCCGTCTCGACGACGATCGAGCCTGCTCGGAACTCCACGTACAGGCGCGGCGGCGTGGGGGTCGGAAAACGATGCATGAGGATGCTCCTTGTTCAGCGGACCCAGCCCGACATCTGCCGACCGCGCGACCGCCGCTGCGCCGGAGGGGCGGAGACAGCAGCGCGGATGGCGTCGACCAGCCAGGTGTTGGTGGAACGCCGGGCCTGTGCCGCGGCGTCATCGACTCGTTGCTTGAGCGCCTCGGGGAGGCGCAGGGTGATCCGGGCGGTCGCCGTCGCGTCCTCGTCGACCGGTTCGCCGTCGCCGGTCGGGTCCGCGGCGTCACTGGCGGTCGCCGCGTCAGCGGGCATGCCCACGACGACGAACTCGGGATCCCGCCCCTTCAGGCGCAGTTCGACCGCCTGCCCGCGCAGTTCCGCGCTGATCTCTCCGGCGGCGTCAGACAAGGCCTCGAGGATCGACATCCTCACGGCGGCATCGAACGCTGGCGTGACTCGTTCGATCGCGTCGGCCAGGTCGTTCCCGCCGGCCGCCGCGGCCGACAGCAGATCTCGCCGCAAGTGCTCGACGTACCCGGTGATGTCCACGTGCATCACTATGACATCAGAGTGATGTCATAGCAACGTCACCGATGACATCGTGGCAGGTGTCACGTAAGGTCCGCGGCAGTGCCTGATGGAGCGTTGCGCCGGCGCCTCGGGCTCGGTCAGGCCGTGGTCATCGGCGTCGGCTCGATGGTCGGGGCCGGCGTCTTCACGGTGTGGTCACCGGCGGCCGCGGCGGCGGGAACGGCACTGCTGGTCGGACTGGGCATCGCCGCCGTCGTCGCGCTGTGCAACGCCACGTCGTCGGCGCGCCTCGCCGCGGTGCACCCGGAATCCGGCGGCGCGTACGTCTACGGACGCCGTCAGCTCGGACCGGTCTGGGGCTTCCTGGCCGGCTGGGGCTTCGTCGTCGGCAAGACGGCTTCGTGCGCCGCCATCGCCCTGACCGTCGGGACGTATCTCTGGCCGAGTGCGGAGCGAATCGTCGCCGTCGCCGCGGTGGCCGGGGTCACCATCGTCAACCTCGGCGGGCTGACCCGCACCGCCGCCGTCACCCGCCTCATCCTGGCCGTCACGCTGGCGGTGCTCGCCGTCGTGGTCATCGCCGGCTGGGCCGGCGACGCCGACGTGGGCCGGCTGGCGCCGCTCGACGCCGGTCCGTTCGACGTGCTGCGCTCGGCCGGGTTCCTCTTCTTCGCATTCGCCGGCTACGCGCGGATCGCGACGTTGGGCGAGGAGGTGCGGGATCCGGCGTGGACGATCCCCCGGGCGATCGTGCGCGCGCCTGGCCTTCGTGCTCGCCGTGTACACGATCGTCGCCGTCACGACACTGGCCGTCGTGCCGATCGACGACCTTGCCGCGACGCAGGTCCCGCTGCAGTTGGTCGTCGAGCGGGGGCCCTGGCCGGCACTCGAGCCGGTCGTGCGCGTCGGCGCCGCGCTCGCCGCGCTCGGGGTCCTGTTCAACCTGCTGCCCGGGGTGTCGCGGACGATGCTCGCGATGGCCCGCCGCACGGAGCTGCCGGCCTGGCTCGCCGCCGTCGACGAGCAGCGCGCGACACCCGTGCGGGCCGAGCTCACGGTTGCGCTCGTGGTGATGATCGCCGTCATCGCCGTCGACCTGCGCGACGCCATCGGGTTCTCCAGCGTCACGGTTCTCACGTACTACGCCGTCGCCAATGCATCGGCGATGACGCTCCGGAATCGCCAGCGCCGCGCCGGGATGCTCGCGGCGATCGTTGGGCTGGTGGGGTGTGTGGCCTTGGCGGTGACCCTGCCCTGGGAGGTGCTCGCCGTCGGGGCCGGTGTGCTCCTCGTCGGGGTCCTCGGCCGCACGATTGCCCGAGGGCTAGCGTCCAGCCGATGAGGGGAGCAGCGGGCATCGTTCTTGTCGCCGCGCTGTGCGTGCTCGCGTCGTGCGGAGACGACTCCGACGACGATGCGCTCCCGGCGCCGCCGGCGACCGGCACGTGGTCGGTCGGGCAGACCGGCGGACAAGAACGCTGGCCGGGCGACAACACGAACCAGCAGCCGGATCCGGTCGATCCCGAGCAGGCGAACCTGACCGAGATCAAGAACGAGCTCAAGGAGTACCACGACGACGGGCTCTACGAGCAAGACCTGCTTTCGATGGCGGTGCAGGCACAGGAGTGCATGCTCGAGGCGGCGACCGACGCCGAGCGGCCGGCCCTTGTGCTCGACATCGACGAGACGGCGCTGTCCAACTACGACTGGATGGTGCAGGTCGATTTCCTGCGCGGCAGCCCGATGCTGGCGGACCTGTTCGCCGCCCATGCCGATGAGGCGAACAGCCCACCGATCGAGCCCGTGCTCGACTTGTACGAGGAGGCGCGGGAGAACGGGATCGCCGTCTTCTTCATCACCGGGCGGCGCGAGCCGCTGCGCGAGGTCACGGAGCAGAACCTGCGCAACGCCGGCTACGACGACTTCGAGCAGGTGTACTTCGCCCCGCCCGAGTACGACGACCCGTCGATCGTTCCGTTCAAGTCAGGGGTTCGCGCCGACATCGAGGAGCAGGGCTACACGATCGTCGCCAACGTCGGCGACCAGGACTCCGACCTCGAAGGCGGGCATGCCCAGTGCCCGCACAAGCTCGTCGACCCGTACTACTTCATCCCCTGACGCCTCGAGCGGTCCGGTCTGTCTCGGCCGGCGGTGAGCGGTGAGCGCGCTATGGGCCCTGAGGGATGCGCTGCAAGAAGACAGCGCTCTGGGCCCCGATTGCTCACCGCATCAGGATCGGCCGAAGCGCGATGAGCGATGAGCGCCCTCTGGGCGCCGAATGCTCATCGCGCCGGTTGGCGGGTCACGACTGGACGGCGACGCGGCAGGCGACGCGCAGGAGCATGTCGACGTTGCGCCGCAAGGCGTCGTCATCGACCCGCTCGCTCGTGCCCTCGCCCACCAGGTCGGACACGGTCATCATCGCCAGCGCCTCCACCCTCGCGACCGCGGCGATCGTGTAGAGCATCGCTGCCTCCATCTCGATGGCGAGATGGCCCGTCCGCCGCCACCGACCGATCGCGGTCGCGTCGGGGTCGTAGAACACGCCGCTCGTCACGATCGGACCGACGTGGGCAGTCGCTCCCTGTTCCCTGCTCGCACGGGCGGCGGACTCTGCGAGGGCGAACGTCGCCGTCGGCGAATAGGCCGGCATGCCGGCGTAGCGCAATGGCGTCGTGTCGTCGCAACTCGCCGACAGCGCGATGACGACGTCGCCGAAACCGACGCCGTCTCCGATCGCGCCGCACGTGCCGACTCGGATGAGGCGACGGACGCCGAGTTGGACGAGCTCTTCGAACACGATTCCCGACGACGGGCACCCCATCCCCGTCGACTGCACGCTGATCGGTGCGCCCTCGAACGTGCCGGTGAACCCGAGCATGCCGCGCTCCTCGTTGACGAGGAGCGGGCCAGGATCGAAGCACTGCTCGGCGATGTAACGAGCTCGCCGGGGGTCGCCGGGACACAGCACGGCGGGCGCATAGTCACCCTGGTTGGCACGCAGATGGATCGGCACGGGTGCCGACCCTAGAGCGACGCAAGACGCGACGAAGCCCCAATCAGGCGTGTCTGATCAGGGCCTCAGCGGTGGGCGTTAACGGACTCGAACCGCCGGCCTCCACGGTGTGAACGTGGCGCTCTAACCAACTGAGCTAAACGCCCGGGAATCGCGACGCTAGCAGCGTCAGTCGCCGCTGCCCTGCACGGATCCGGTGAGCGTGGAGCCATCGATGCTGATCACCATGCACACGTACTCCCGGTCACCCTGCACCCAGCTCTCCTCGCTCGGGAACAGGTAGTAGTAGCCGTACCGAGAGCTCGCGACGTCACTCCCGACGTACCGTTCGAACGCGTCTCCGGCGCAGATCCGCTCGGTGTCGTTGGCGACGGCGTCGATTCCCGGATAGTCATCGGCGTCGGTGGTCAAGTCGTCGATGGCGTACACCTCGGCATCGTGCGGCTCGGCGCAGTCGCGCACCGACAGCTCCTCGATCGAATCCTCGTCATCGACGGGAAGGTTCACGCAGTCTCCGGCCTCCAAGTCGTACACGGAGACCTCATCGTCGTCGTCCCGGACGCTGCTGCCGTCTTCCTCGGCGACGATCGCGGTGATCACCGCCGCAAGGAAGCCGAGGATGCCGACGATCCCGAGGATCCAGCCGGCAATCGCGCGACCTCGACCATCACCTGGATGCGGCCGGGCGCGGGCCCGGCGGTCGGCGATCAGCCCGAGCACGAGCGCGACTACGGACGGTGCGACGAAGATGAACAGGACCAGTCCGGCGAGCCCGCAGACCAACGCGGCCGTGGCCATGCCGGCCGACTCGCTCGGACCCTGTGCGACCGCCGGCGCCGGAGGCACGTACGGCGACGGCGGTCTGGGAACGTCGCTCGTCGGCGGCCGGACCGGCGGTCCTGATGGTCCAGGTGGTGGTGGCGGGGGCAGCGGTGGCGGCTCCACGGGAGGACTCACGGTAGCGACGTGACGCAGGCCAACCCGCGACCCTGGCGGTCGCGGTAGCCGGCTGATCCGGTCGGGCACCGGTCGTCGAGCTCGACGAGCGCCTGGACCACGAGCTCGTCTTCGGCGCCGGTGCAGTTGACCTCGCGAGCGTCGCCGTTGCCCTCGATCTGCACGCATGATCCGGGCCCGAGCAGGTTGTCGGGCGGCGGTTCGTCGGCGGGCTCGTACAGCGCCACGCCGATCAGCACGACGGACGCGCCGAGCAGGAACATGACGAGCACCAGCTTCCACGGGTAGCGAGCGGGCGGCAGCTCGGTGACCACGGGCGTTGGAACCACGGGCGCGGGGCGGGGTGATGCCGCCGGCACATCACTGCGCGGCCCCCGCAACGAGGCGTCGTAGACAGCCCGTCGGGCCGGGTCGCTGAGTACGCGATAGGCCTCGTTGATCGAGGCCATCGCCGCATCGTCACGTCCGCCGCGATCTGGGTGGTGGCGACGAGCCAGTCGCCGGTACGCATCGCGGACCTCAGCCGCCGATGCGTCCCGCCGGACCTGCAGCGTGTCGTAGTGCGACGCGCCGGTCGTCGTCACTGGACCGTGCCGCCCGCCCGCCAGTACTCGCCCGCCTCGCGATCCAGCATTCCCTCGTCGACGAGGTACCGGCGCAGCGTCGCCGTGTCCGCGTGCCGCCGGCTGATCACGTCGTTGACCTGTCGCTCGGGGTAGTGCACGCCCGGTTCGAAGTCCTGGGCCAGCCAGTCGAGCACGATCAGTCGCTTGCTCCGCGTCGCCGGGATCGTCGTGATGACGCCGTCGTGGACGAACACGTCGAGCACCTTGCGGCGGTCATCCGGCTCACCGGCGTGCTCGCTGCGCGGGGGTCGAGCGAGCGCGGCGCGGGCGGCCCGCTGGAACGCGTCGTTGGCGACCTCCAACGATCCGTCGACACTGCTGACCACCAACCCGGCCTGCGCGAGACGACCGAGCGCCCGCGTCACCCGATCCGCCGGCAGGCCCGTCGCCGCCGCGACACCCGAGAGGTCACGGGATCCGAGCGTCAGCGCGGCAACCACTCGCCGGCGGTCTTCATCGGCGAGCAGCCCCACGATCGCCGCCGCGTCGAGCTCGCCGCTCATCATCGTCCGACCACCGCGTCAGTACCCGGCTTCGACGTCGACCGGGCCGATCAGCTCCTCGTCGGCGCCGAAGCGGCGGACGTTGGCCTTGATCCGCTCGGCGAGCAGCGGTACCGCCATCTCCGGCGTGTTCCCGACGTGCGGCGTGATGAGGCAGTTCGGCAGCGCCCACAGCGGATGGTCGGGTGGCAACGGCTCGGGGTCCGTGACGTCGAGCCCGGCCCCACCGATGACGCCGTCACGCAGCGCACCGACGAGGTCCTCGGTCACGACATGGCGACCGCGGGCGACGTTGATCAGCCAGGCGTGGTCCTCCATCAGCTGCAGCTCGTCGGCGCCGATGAGCCCCTCCGTCTCCGGCGTGAGCGCGAGGGCCAACACGACGAGGTCGGCGCCCGGCAGGGCATCCGGATATCGATCGGACTCCAGCACATCGTCGACGCCTTCGAGGTGGCTCACGGTGCGGCGCACGACCGTCAGGTGGCAATCCCACGGCTGCAGCAACCTGACGAGCGATTCGGTGATCCCACCGCCTCCGAGGATCGTGACTCGGGCGCCGATCAGGTTGCGGCCCTCCGGCGGCTCCCATGAAGCAGCCCTGGCGTACCTGCCCAGGCCGCGCAGCCCAGCCAAGCCCAGTGTCAGGGCCAGCTCGGCGACCGGCTCGGCGTACACACCCTTGCCGCACGTCCACGTGTGATCGTGGTCGACCAGGTGCACGAACTTCTCGATGCCGGCGAACGGCAGCTGGATCCACGTCGCCTTGGGTGCCGCCTCCATCGTTCGCGCCAGGGACGCGGCGTCGTGCGGGTCGGTCCAGATCAGCCCTTCGGCCTCATCGAGTGGAACGAGGTACCCCCCGCCGTCGATGACCGCCTGCGTGACCCACTCGGGTGGCCCGTCCGGCGCGACGGCAATGCGAGGGGCCTCGGGTCTCGGCATGGTTCCGACCAGGTTAGAGCGGGACGGCGGCTACGACAGCCTGGCCCGGCGGCGGTTGCCCCACAGCGTTCCCGCGACGAGGATCACGATGGCCACGACCATGATCAGAGTGGCGATGACGTGGATCTGCGGAGGGATCTCGACCTTCGCCGAGTCGAAGATCTCCCGCGGGAACGTCGACACGCTCCCAGCAATGAACGACGTGATGATGTAGTCGTCGATCGACAGGGACAGCGACAGCAGGAAGGCGGCGAGGACTCCGGGGAGGATCAGCGGGAACGTGATCTTGAAGAACGTCCGCAGCGGCGGCGAGCCGAGGTCGGCAGCGGCGTCCTCGAGCGCCCAGTCGAGGCCACGGATGCGGGCTTTGACCGTCAGCGCCACGAACGACAGGCAGAACATCGTGTGGGCGATGACGATCGTCCAGAACCCCCTCGACACGCCCTGGTTGAAGAACAGCGTGAACAGCGAGGCACCGAACACGATCTCCGGGGTCGTCAGCGGCAGCACCAGCAGGAGGTTGAGCACCGTGCCGCCCAACATGCGGTAGCGGGCCAGCGCCAAGGCGATCAACGCGCCGAGGATCGTGGCGATCGTGCAGGCGACGAACGCCACGCGCAGCGAAACGACGAAGGCGTCGGTGTAGTCCGATGATTGGAAGGCGTTGGCCCAGTTGTCCCACGTAAAGGTGTTCCAGCTCGTGTTGAAGCGCCCCTCTGGCTGGTTGAAGCTGAACACGGCGATCGTGATCAGCGGTGTGAACAGGTAGACGAACCCGAAGATCGTCACCACCCACAGCGCCAAGGTGCCCCAGTGGAACCTGCCCCTCATGCGATGTCCTCCGTGCCGAGGAACTTCGAGTACACCAACACGAGCGCCGTGATGATCGCCATGATCACGAAGCTGATGGCGGCCGCCGTCGGGTAGTCGTTGCGCTCGAGGAACTGCGTCTGTACGACGTTTCCGATGACGGACGTGTTCGGGTTGCCGAGCAACTCGGCATTGATGAAGTCACCGGTCGCCGGAATGAACGTCAGCAGCGTCCCGGCGAACACGCCGGGCAGCGACAGCGGCAGGATGACCTTGCGGAACGTCCGTCCGAACGGCGAGTACAGATCGGACGCCGCATCCACGAGACGGACGTCGACCTTCTCGAGGCTGACGTAGATCGGCAGGAGCATGAACGGCAGGAAGTTGTAGGTCAGGCCGCCGATCACTGCGGCCTGGGTGTTGAGCAGACGACCGTTGTCGAGGATGCCGATTCGCTCGAGGAACCCGTCGATGCTCAGCCACTCGATCACGCTCATCACCAGCCCGTTGTCGTTGAGCAGCGACTGCCAGGCGATCGTCCGCAGCAGGAAGCTGGTGAAGAAGGGGACCATCACGAGCCCGAGCAGCACGTAGCGGTACGTCCCAGCCTTGAACGCGATGAAGTAGGCGACCGGGTAGGCGATGACCAGGCACAGCAGCGTGGCGACGCCGGCGTAGGCGAAGGCCCGCGCCAACTGCGTGCCGAACTGGTCGAAGGCGGCGGAGAAGTTGCTCCACTCCCACGTGAACTCGTAGTTGGGGAGCAACCGATCGGGCTTCGTCGACAGCGCGATCTTGAGCAGCGTGATCAACGGCACGACGAAGAACACGAACGTGAAGAGCATCCCGGGCAGGATCAGCCAGTACGGAATCTTCCTCCCGGAGCGCAACGTGCGGTCGTCGGTGGTGGTGGCGGCGGCCATCTGGATCACCCTCCCGTGATGGAGAGGAAGCGCTCGGTGATGGCGATGTCGATCTCGTCGGGGAGGTCGGCGAAGACGTGGAGTCGCGCCGTGTCCTCCTCGGTCGGGAACAGGATCGGGCTGTCGGCCAGCGCGGCGGCGTCGCCGCCCATCTTGATCAGCTCGTCGCGGACGCCCTTGACAGGCGAGATGAACTGCACCCAGGCGGTGAGCTGGGCCGCCTGGACCGGGTCGTACACGAAGTTCATCCAGTCGGCAGCCGCGAACGCGTTCGGTGCCCCCTTGGGGATGACCATCGTGTCGTACCAGCTCATGCCCCCCTCCTCGGGGATCACGAACTGGATGTCGGGCCGGTCGTACTGGAGCTGCACGACATCGCCGGACCAGGCGATGCAGGCCACGAAGTCGCCGCTCTCCAGGCTGCGGATGTACTCGTTGCCGGTGAAGGCGCGGATCTGACCGTCGTTGGTGGCCTGCTCGATCACGGTCCAACGCCTCGAACGCGCCCTCCTGGTCGACGACGGATGGATCGCGCCCGATGCCGAGCATGACGAGGCCGAGCGTGTCGCGCATCTCCGAAAGCATCGCGACGCGACCCGCGAATTCGGGGTCGAGCAGATCGTTGATGCTGCGCAGCTCGCGTCCCGTCAACTCCGGGTTGTAGGCCATCCCGGTGATCCCCGCCTGCCACGGCAGGTGGAAGGCCGCCCCGTAGTCCCACTCCTGGTTGAGGAAGCGATCTTCGAGATTGACACGGTTGGGGATGCGGTCGAGCGGCAGCTGCTCGATCCAGCCGAGGTTCCTGAGCCGGGCGGACATCCAGTTGGTCGGGCAGATGATGTCGTAGTCGATGACCCCGCCGGTGCCGAGCACTGGCGCTAGGAGCCGGTTGTAGACCTCGTTGTTGTCGTTGAAGTCCTCGTCGTACGTGACGGCAATGCCGGTCTGCTCGGTGAAGCGCTCCAGCGTGCCAACCGCACCGTCCTCGCTCGGGTCGATGTAGGCCTGCCAGTTGAGGATTCGTACGTCGCTGTCGCCCGTGCCGATGCCGCCCGCGCTCCCAGCGTCAGCCTCCTCGTCGCCGCCACCGGAGTCGCCGGTCAGCGCGAGCACGCCGCCGACGACCACGGCGGCGCCCGCGACCGCACCCCCGGCGATCAGCGCCCGCCGCCCGAAGCGGCGCTCCGGCGGGGGTGGCGCATCATCGGTGCGGCCGACGACCTCCGTGCCGTCGAGCGCGGCCTGCACTTCGTCGACGTCGGTCGTCGTCGCTCCGACGACCGCTGAGCGCCCACGCAGGAGATATGGCGCGTCGGGTGCCCAGCGCAGCGTGATCGGGTCGCCGGCGCGTCACGGCGGGAAGCTCGTCGTCGCTGTCGATGGTGGCCACGACCTCGGTCCCATCGCCGAGCTGGACGATGAGCCGGCGCTCGGAGCCTTGGAAGATGACGTTCTCGACGACACCGTTGAGGCTGCGCGCGTCGTCGCTGAGTCCAGTCGTCGCACTCAGCCGCTCGGGGCGGAGCATCACCGTGACCGGATCGCCGGTCTGGGCGAGTGTCGAGCCGCTGACCTCGACGGGCACTCCGTTGTCGAGGCGGACGATCGCCCGCCCGTCGTCGAAGGCCTCGAGCGTTCCCGGCAGCAGGTTGGCAGAGCCGATGAATCCGGCGACGAAGATGCTCGACGGCGCGGCGTAGATCTCCTGCGGCGTCCCGATCTGCTCGACCTGGCCGCGGCTCATCACCGCGATCCGGTCGCTCATCGTGAGTGCTTCACCCTGGTCGTGGGTGACGAAGATGAAGGTGATGCCGACCTCGCGCTGGATCCGCTTCAGCTCGAGCTGCATCGCTTCGCGCAGCTTCAGGTCGAGGGCGGCGAGGGGCTCGTCGAGCAGCAGTGCGCTCGGCAGGTTGACGAGCGCCCGGGCAAGGGCGACACGCTGCTGCTGACCGCCCGAGAGCTGGATCGGCCGGCGGTTGGCGAACTCGCTGAGCCGGACGACGTCGAGCATCTCCAGTGCACGCTGTCGCGCCTCGGCCGAGGGAACCTTCTTGGCCCGCAGACCGAAGGCGACGTTGTCGTACACCGACATGTGCGGGAACAGCGCGTACTGCTGGAACACCGTGTTGACGTTGCGCTGGTGCGGAGGGACCGCCGAGACGTCGACGCCCTCGAGCATCACGCGCCCGGCGGTCGGGCGCTCGAAGCCGGCGATCATCTTGAGCAGGGTCGTCTTGCCGCAGCCGGACGGTCCGAGCAGTGAGAAGAACTCGCCCCTGGCGATGGCGAAGTCGGCCCGTTCGACGGCGACGAAGGTGCCGAACTCCTTGCGCACGCCGTCCAGGACGATGACGACGTCCGTGTCGCCGCCGTCGGCCGGCGGCCAGGCGTCCGGCGTCCCCTCCGCCGACGCGTCGGTCACCTGCTCGCTCATATCTGCACGGGGGCTGCGCCCCGGACCCCATCGCCGTCCTCCAGGCTCAGCGCTCGCTCGGCCGGCATGAGCTCGCTTCGCTCCCTCATCTATCCCCCTGATTGTCCGCGCGGCGAGATGGTAGGCGTCAGCTCTCGATGTTGGCCATCACGTGCTTGATCCGGGTGTAGTCCTCGAAGCCGTACATCGACAGGTCCTTGCCGTAGCCCGAGCGCTTGAAGCCGCCGTGGGGCATCTCGGCCACCAGCGGGATGTGCGTGTTGATCCACACGCACCCGAAGTCGAGGCGCTTGGCCATCCGCATGGCCCGCCCGAAGTCCTTCGTCCACACGCTCGAGGCGAGGCCGTAGTCGACGCCGTTGGCCCACCGCACGGCCTCGTCCTCGTCGGTGAAGCGCTGCACGGTGATGACCGGACCGAAGACCTCGTCCTGGATCATCTCGTCGTCCTGCAGGAGGTCGGCCACGACGGTCGGCTGGTAGAAGAAGCCGGTGTCGCCCTGGCGACTTCCACCCGTCAGGATCCGGGCGTGCTCCGGCGTCCGTTCGACGAACCCGACGACGCGATCCAGCTGGTTCGGGTTGTTGAGCGGTCCATAGGCGACGTCTTCGTCGTCCGGCGCACCGGTGCGCGTGCTCTTCGCCGCCTCCGCCAGCGCATCGGCGAAGTCCCCGTAGATCCCCGGGGCAGCGATGACGCGCGTCGCCGCCGTGCAGTCCTGTCCGGCGTTGAAGTAGCCGGCGACCGAGATGCCCTCGACGGCTGCTTCGAGGTCGGCGTCATCGAACACGACGACGGGCGCCTTGCCGCCGAGCTCGAGGTGAACTCGCTTGAGGTCCTTGGCGGCGCTGGTGGCGACTTCCATGCCCGCCCGCACCGAGCCCGTGACCGAAACCATCGCCGGCGTGCGGTGATCGATCATCGCCCGGCCGGTGTCCCGGTCACCGCAGATCACGTTGAGGACTCCGGGCGGCAGGAACTCGGCGGCGATCTCGGCGAGGAGCGTCGTCGAAGCGGGCGTCGTGTCACTCGGCTTGAGCACGACGGCGTTGCCGGCGGCTACGGCCGGGGCGAACTTCCAAACGGCCATCATCATCGGGTAGTTCCAGGGCGCGACCTGGGCGCACACACCGACCGGCTCGCGGCGGAGCATCGACGTGTGCCCGCTCATGTACTCGCCGGCGCTCTTGCCTTCGAGGTTCCGCGCCGCCGCCGCATAGAAGCGGATCTGGTCGACCATCGGCGGGATCTCCTCCGAGCGGGTCAGGGAGATCGGCTTCCCGGTGTTGCGCACCTCGAGCTCGATGAGCTCCTCGGCGCGGGACTCGATGGCGTCGGCGATCCGGAACATGGCGAGCGAACGCTCCGACGGCGTCGAATCGCGCCAGGTCTCGAACGCCGCGGCCGCCGCCTGCATGGCCTGGTCGACATCCTCGGCCCGGGACAGCGGCGCCGTGGCGTACTCCTCACCCGTCACAGGATCGATCACCGGCGTCGTGGCGCCGTCGGCGGCGGGCACCCGTTTGCCGTTGATGAAGTTCGAGAAAGCCTCCATGGTGCATTCGTACCACGCCAGCGAGACGTTGACATCCAGCGCTCCATCTACGCTCAAACCATGAGCGCCGTGATCCGCACGGTGGGTGTACCGGCCGAGATCAAAGTGGCTGAGCACCGCGTCGCGTTGACGCCGGACGGCGTGCGGGAGCTGGAACGGCACGGCATCAACGTGTTCGTCGAGACGGGTGCCGGCGACGGTGCCTCGATCGCCGACCGTGACTACGTCGCAGCCGGGGCAGCCATCGTGCAGACCGCCGAGGACGCCTGGGCGCAGGAGCTGGTCGTCAAGGTGAAGGAACCCATGGACTCCGAGTTCGAGTTCCTGCGCCAGGACCTCGTGCTGTTCACGTACCTCCACCTCGCCGCCTACCCCGACGTCGCCAAGGCGCTGATTGCCGCCGGAACGACGGCATTGGCGTACGAGACCGTGCAGCTCGCTGACGGATCACTCCCACTGCTCGCGCCGATGAGCGAAGTCGCCGGCCGGCTGGCGCCACAGCAGGGCGCCCACTTCCTCGAGCGACACAAGGGTGGTCGCGGGGTGCTGATGGGTGGCGCGCCGGGCGTTCGCCCGGCCAAGGTCGTCGTGTTGGGTGCCGGCAACGTCGGGTGGAACGCAGCGTGGATCGCTGCCGGCATGGAGGCCGAGGTGGTGCTCATCGACAAGAACCTCGACCGCCTGCGCTGGGTGGACCAGATCCACAAGGGACGGATCATGACGCTGGCCTCCAACCGGGGCGCCATCGAGCGCAGCGTCACCGACGCCGATCTCCTGATCGGCGCCGTGCTCGTGCCCGGCGGGCGGGCGCCGGTGATCGTGAGCGAGGACATGGTGCGCAGCATGAAGCCGCGCGCGGTGATCGTCGACGTCGCCGTCGACCAGGGTGGGTGCATCGAGACGATCACCGAGACGACCCATGACGACCCGGTGTACGAGCGCCATGGCGTGATCCACTACGCCGTCGGCAACATGCCCGGCGCGGTGCCGAACACGAGCACGTACGCCCTCACCAACGCCACGCTGCCCTACATCCAAGATGTCGCCCTGCACGGGCCAGCAGGCGCCGCCGAGCGGGACCCGGCGATCGCCCTCGGCGTCAACACGGTCGCCGGGCACGTCACGAACCAACCCGTTGCCGAGTTCCTCGGCGTCGAGTTCATCGAGCCGCTCGTCGCGTTCTGACTTTCGCTTCGCCCGTCCGCCACGCCAACCCTCGGGTGACGGCGGTACCGTCGCCACATGAGCACTGCGGGCAGCAGCACGCCGGCGTCGGCGTTGGACTTGGATCTGCCGATCCTCGAGCAGTTCGGTGATCGCGTTGCCTTGCACGACGAGCGGCGCGCCGTGGCCGAGTTGGGCTGGCTCGCCCGCAACGAGTTCGGGTTCTCCGTCCTCCACTACGACGACGTGGTCGCGATCCTGCGCGACAAGCGTTGGCACAGCGCGACTTCACGGATCATGGAGATGCAGGGCGTCACCGATCCGAAGTACCTCGCCCGCCGACGGACGTCGATCCTCTCGGCCGAAGGCGACGAGCACACCCGGCTGCGACGGCTCGTCGGCAAGGCGTTCTCGCCACGGGCCGCCGACCGCCTGCGACCGTTCATGGGCGAGGTCATGAGTGGCCTCGTCGACGAGGTCGCGCCGCGCGGCCGCGCCGACATCGCCGTCGACATCTGCGAGCCGTACCCGATCCCGATCATCTGCGAGCTGCTCGGCGCGCCGAAGGAGGACTGGAAGCTGTTCAGCCGCTGGGCCACCGACGTGCTGCGCATCTTCAACGGCAACCTGAACGAGGACCTGCCCGTCATCATGGCGGCGCAGGACGAGCTCGACGAATACACCCGGGAGCTCATCGCCCGCCGCCGCAGCGAGCCCGCCGAGGACCTGCTGACCGACATGATCGCCGCCGAGGAGGCTGGTGACACGCTGACGACCGACGAGCTGGTCATGATGGTCGAGGCGGTCATCGTCGGGGGCACCGACACGACGCGCAACCAGTTGGGGTGCACCGTCGCGCTGCTCGCCGATCATCCGGATCAGTGGAGGCTGCTGGCCGACCAGCCGGAGCTCGCGCCTCGTGCGGTCGAGGAGTCGATGCGCTACTTCGGGGCGATTCGCGGGACCGGTCGGTTCGCCAGCGAGGACATCGTGTACCGGGACGTCCTGTTCCCCGCGGGCACGTTCGTCGCGCCCTCGATGTCAACGGCCAACTTCGACCAGCGCGTGTTCCCGGACGCTGATCGCTACGACATCACGAAGGAGCCAGCGGGACAGCCGCAGCTGACGTTCGGGTCAGGGATCCACTACTGCCTGGGCGCCGCGCTGGCGCGGGCCGAGCTGCAGGAGGCGCTGCCGTTGCTGGCCCGCCGGATGCCCGATCTCGCGCTCGACGGCCCGATCACCTGGAAGCCGAACACGGTGGGCATCTTCGGCCCCGAGCACCTCCCCGTGCGCTTCACCCCGGGCCAGTAATCATCCGAGTGTTCGAGCCCGTCCGAGTGCTGAACCTGGAAAAACGGGCCCTTCGACACTCGGATCGGCGCAAACACTCGGATGGGTGAGGCGCTACCCGCGTGACAGGTAGACGTCGCGGAGCACGTGCGTCTCGAGCTCCAACGCGTCGAGGCGGTGCTTCACGACATCGCCGATGCTGATCAGCCCGACCACGCGGCCGGCCTCGATGACGGGAAGGTGGCGCTGACGCGTGTGCGTCATCCGGCGCATCACTTCGGAGATGTCGTCGCCGACGGTGCACGTCGCGGGGTGCTTGTTGATGATGTCCTTGATCCGCAGACGCGGAAACCCCTCACCGTGGCGGTCCATCGCCCGCACCACGTCGCGCTCTCCCAGCAGGCCGATCAACTGATCGTCCGCACCGACCACGACGAGGCAGCCGATGCCGCGGCTGGCCATCCGGTGCACGGCGACGCTGGCCAACGTCTCCGGGCCGACCACTTCCACCGTCGTGCCCTTGCTCGACAGGATCGCTGCGACGTTCACGCGCACCTCCCGATAGTGGTGGTCACCACATCATCGCGCGGCGCCCAACGACGGGCGGGCAACCTCAGCCGGGCTGCGCGCCCTTGCTCAGCCAGAAGTCGTTCAGCGACCGCTGCGCCCTGAAGTACCAGACCAGCCACCCGATGATCGGCAGCAGGAACCACAGGCCCCAGATTGCCGACATCGGGCTCTCGCGTCCGTCGCGCTCGTACATGTTCTTGATCTCGTTGGGGATCGTGAACATCAACACGACGCCGAGCAGGAGGTGGAGCACGACGGCGAGCACGCCGCCCAGACCGTCGCCGTTGTAGCGCTTGAGGTCCTCGCTGGTGCGGTACACCCAGAGGAACGTCCAGATGCCGAGCGTGACGATCGACAGCAGGATGACGAGCCCCGGGCTGTAATACGGGCCGCCGAGGCGCTCGGGCACCTGACCGGTCGGCGCGGTGTAGGTACCGGGCACTGAAGATCCGGGCGCCTGTGCCGGCGGCGCATACGCCGGCGGCGGTTGATCAGACGGGCTGCCGGGGTCATTGATGTCGCTCACGGCTGGCGACCATAGTCCCGGCTCATGGCCCGGGCGGGGGACCCGCGCCCCTGTGCGGCCGAACGCGCTCAGCCGGGCTGCGCTCCCTTGCTCAGCCAGAAGTCGTTGAGCGACTGCTGCACCTTGACGTACCACACGATGTTCCCGATGAGTGGCAGCAGGAACCACAGGCCCCAAACCGCCGACACGGGACTCTGGCGGCCATCGCGCTCGTACATGTTCTTGATCTCGTTGGGGATGGTGAACATCAGAACGGCATGGCCGAAATAGCTGAGAACGAGCAGGATGACGACACCCAGCACGCCACCCAGGCCGTCGCCGTTGTGACGCTTCAGGTCCTCGTTCGTGCGATAGGTCCAGAGGTACGTCCAGATGCCGAACGTCACGATCGACAGGAGGATGACCAACCCGATGCTGTAGTACGGGCCACCGAGGCGGTCGGGCACATACCCGACCTGGGGGCGGTAGACGGGCGGCGGCGGACCACCGGGCGGAGCCGTCGGCGGTGCAAATGGTGAGGCTGGCGGTTGCGACGGGCTGCGGGGTGCACTGAAGTCGCTCACGCTTGGCGACCGTAGTCCCGGTCCCCCAGTACGTTCGGCCCCCATGGCACGGCGACCGATCAAGCTCGGCTACTCCACCGGATACTGGTCCGCCGGTCCGCCGCAAGCTGCGCTCGAAGCGATCAAGGAGGCCGAGCGACTCGGCTTCGACTCGGCATGGACGGCCGAGGCGTACGGCTCCGACGCGCTCACCCCGCTTGCGTGGTGGGGAGCGCACACGGAATCGATTCGTCTCGGCACCTGCGTCGTCCAGCTCTCCGCGCGCACGCCGGCAGCAACGGCGATGGCGGCGATGACGCTCGATCACCTCTCCGACGGCCGCGTGATCCTCGGGCTCGGCGCCTCAGGCCCGCAGGTCGTCGAGGGGTGGTACGGGCAGCCGTACCCCCGCCCGCTGGCGAGGACGCGGGAGTACATCGACATCGTGCGGCGCATCGTCTCCAGAACCGAGCCGGTCGAGTTCCACGGCGAGTTCTACGACCTCCCGCTGCGCGGCGGCACCGGGCTCGGCAAAGCGCTCAAGTCGACGGTCCACCCACGGCGCGCGGACATCCCGATCTACCTCGGGGCGGAGGGGCCGAAGAACGTCGCACTGGCGGCGGAGGTGGCCGACGGATGGCTGCCGTTCTTCTTCTCCCCGAAGGAGGACGGCTTCTATCGCGAGTGCCTCGCCGCCGGCTTCGCGGCGGCCGGCGACCCGTCCAAGGCCGAGCGCTTCGAGGTGGCATCCAATCTGATGATCGTTCCTGGCGACGACGTGGAGCGCTGCGCGGACGCCGTGCGGCCGTTCCTCGCCCTGTACGCCGGCGGCATGGGTGCCCGCGGCGCCAACTTCCACTTCGAGGTCTTCGCCCGCATGGGCTACGAGGATGTGGCGACGAAGGTGCAGGAGTTGTACCTCGACGGTCGCAAGGCCGAAGCAGCAGCGTCGATCCCGCTGGCGATGGTCGAGGACGTCGCCCTCGTCGGCCCCCCGGCGAAGATCCGCGAGGAGCTCCCGGCGTGGCGGGACACCTGCATCACGAGCTTCCTCATCGCCGGCCCCGCTGCGGCGCTCGAGGGCTACGCCGAGATACTTGCCGACTGATTCTCGGGCTCGGCTCGCAAGCAAGTTGCTCGCCCTCGCCTCACCGAGCTCGCCGCCTCCGCTGCGCTTCGGCGTCTCACCCACCTGCTTCCCCGAAGGCGATCAAGCACTCTCGGCCCGCGCTGAGGCGGGTCCGACGGCAGACATCTCGCCCTCCTTGCGACCGACGAACGGACGCATCACGAGCTGCTCCACGGTGCCGAGCATGATGACGATGTCGAGGGCCAGCGACCAGTTCTTGACGTAGAAGACGTCGAGTCGCTCATAGGCGTCGAACGACGGGTTGTCCCGCGCCTCGACCTGCCACAAGCCGGTGATGCCCGGTCGCACGCCATGACGCTGGCGGAGGGTGTCGGGAAACTGCTCGACCTCGCGCCGCAGCGCCGGGCGCGGTCCGACGAGGCTCATGTCGCCACGCACCACGTTGATCAGCTGGGGCAGCTCGTCGAGGCTGGTCGCCCGCAAGAAACGACCGACACGTGTGACCCGCGGATCGACGGCCATCTTGAACAGCGGTCCCGAACGGGCGTTGGCCGCTTGCAGCTCGGCCAATCGCGCTTCGGCGTCGACGACCATCGTGCGGAACTTGAGCACCTCGAACTCCTGCTCGTCCCGGCCGACGCGCCGCTGCTTGAACAGCACCGGGCCGCGATCGGTGGCCTTGATCGCCACGGCGATGACGGCGAACAGCGGGGACGTCAGCACGAGGAGCAGCGAGGACACGAGGACGTCGAACGTGCGCTTGATCCCCCAGGCAAGCGGCGACAGCCCGACGGGATCGACATGGATCAGCAGCTCGTTGGCGAACGCCGTCGCCGAGATGCGCCGCGCGTCGATACCGCCGCGGGCCGGGACCGAGTACACGTCGGTCTCCGTCTGCAGGAGGAGGTCGAGGGACTCGGTGCCCACCTCGTGGGTCGGCCCGACGATTGCGCAGTCCGTCGGCGTGCGGGCGAGCACCGCCGCGAGATCGGAGAGCTCACCGAGCCAGAGCTCGTCGAGCCCTGCGGCCCGCGCCGCAGCCTGCGACCCGACGAGGCCGACCACGTGCATGCCGGCCTCCGGGTGGATGGCGAACGTCCGCACCACGTCGAGGACGCGCTGATCCGACCCGACGACGAGGACCCGCTGGAAGTCGCGTCCGCGCTGGCGGCGCACCCGCAGCCACGAGCGGTACACCGAGCGCCAAACGACGAGCAACAGCCACGAGACGGCACCGGCGACTGCTGCCGACAGGAGTGTGATCGGCGAGCCCGGCACGCGGTCGAGGATGAGCGCGCCAACGAACAGCACCGCCGCCAGCCGGGTCAGTTTGGCCAGCTCGAGCCATCGCACGGCGATGATGCGTTCCAGCCACAGCCCCTCGACGTGCATCGCGAGCAACCCGATCGCGGCTGCGCCGAGCGAGTTGAGCACGACCCCCCTGGCGTCGAAGCGCCCGAAGGCCGCGAACACGACCGCAAACGCAGCGAAGATCAGCACGCCGTCGACGACGGCGAGCACCACGCGATCGCGACGTGTGCGCCGCCGTAGAGGCCGGAGGGAGCCGCCGCCCTCCCCTGCCATCAGGCGTACAGGTCCTCGAACGCCTCAGCGAACTTGTCGTACACCACGTTGCGCTTGAGCTTCAGCGACGGCGTGAGCTCCCCACCCTCGAGCGAGAAGTCGTGATCGAGGATCTTGAAGCGCTTGATCTGCTCGACCTTGGCGTACTGCTCGTTGACCCGATCGAGCTCACCCTGGATCATGTCGCGCACCTCGTCGCTATCGGCCAGCTCGGCGACGTCGGTCGACAGTCCGTGCTCCTTG
This sequence comes from uncultured Acidimicrobiia bacterium, assembly GCA_963844915.1. Lineage (GTDB taxonomy): Bacteria > Actinomycetota > Acidimicrobiia > Acidimicrobiales > Ilumatobacteraceae > JALZMG01. The sequence goes on from CAWJQF010000008.1 coordinate 54,644, forward strand.
GCCCAGGGCACGATCTCGTCGGGGTCGAGGGTGATGAGTGCGACGGGGTACGGCTTGCGGTCACCGAACATCACGGCCTGGGAGATCCAGCGGGAGCGCCGCAGGTCGCCCTCGAGGTTGGCCGGCGTGAGGTTCTTGCCGCCGGCGGTGATGATGATGTCCTTCTTGCGGCCGGTGATCGTGACGTAGCCGTTCTCGTCGATCGATCCGAGGTCGCCGGTCTTCAGATAGCCGTCCTCGGTCATCACCTCGGCGGTGGCCTGCGGGTTGCGCCAGTACTCGCGCATGACGATGTCACCGGCGATCTCGATCTCCCCGTCGGGGGCGATGCGCACGTCGACGCCCGGCACGGCCGGACCGATCGTGCCGAACTTGAAGGCGTCGGGAAGGTTCAGCGTCCCGAGTGACGTCGTCTCCGTCATCCCCCAGCCCTCGAAGACCGGGACACCTGCGGCGTAGAAGAACTCGAGGATCTCCGAGGCGATCGGGGCAGCGCCGGAGATGGCGAGCTTGATGTTGCCGCCGAAGATCCCGCGCACCAGGCTGAACATCTCGGCGTCCGCCTTCGCGAACGCCTCCGCTTCGGCGTCGGACACGTCCTCGCCGCTACGTCGCGCCTTGCGCACCTTCACCCCGAGCTCGATCGCCTGGGCGACGCGCTCCTCGTCGCCCTGCGGCACCATGCCCATGGCGAGCGAGTACACCTTCTCGAAGATGCGCGGGACCGACGGCAGCACGGTCGGTTTGATGGTGCCGAGCTCACCGACGATCTGCGTGGCGTCGCCACCCCAGTAGGCGATCTGCGCGCCGAGCTCGATGCAGTCAGCCTGGATCAGCTGGGCGAACACGTGGGCCAGCGGCAGGAAGAGGTAGGTCACGTCGTCGTGACCCATCAGCGCCATCTCGACGGCGCAGCGGCGGCCGACGGCGAACCCCTTGTTCGTCAGGACGACGCCCTTGGGCCGGCCCGTCGTCCCTGACGTGTAGATGATCAGGCAGGCGTCGTCGGGGGACACGGCGTCTGCCCGCCGGGCCAGCTCCGCATCATCGATGCCGGCACCACGCGCCACCACGTCCGCCGTCGAGAGCGTGCCCGGCGCCTCGCCATCGATGATCACGACGTGCTGCAGGTCGGGGAGGTTGGCACGGACGGATTCGATCTTGGCCACCTGGGCGGCGTTCTCGCAGACGATCAGCGTGGCGCCCGAGTTGCCGACGACCCACTGGCACTCGTCGGCCGAGTTGCTCGGGTAGACGGGCACGACGACTGCGCCCACGCTCGACGCGGCCAGATCGGCGACCGTGAACTCGACGCGCGTGTTGGCGAGGATGCCCACGCGGTCACCGACGTCGACGCCGAGTGCGATCAGACCGAGGGCGAACTCGCGGACACGGTCCCAGAGCTCGTTGTAGGTCCACTGGATCCACTCGCCGTCGCGCTGGAAGCGTGCGGCTGGCCCGTCGCCGTAGCGGTCGGCCGCCGTGCGCATCAGCGCTGCCATGGACTCACTGCTCATGAAACGACCGTACCAGCGGCAATCAGCCTCAACTGTCCGTCGGGATCGCCTCACAACGACCGATTCCTACGGACAGAACCTGGCGCGGGTCGCTAACTTGACCGGTCAGTCAATTCATGGATCATCCCGCCCACTCGCACCGGCCAGGCACCGCCCGCGCCGCGCTCTCCTACCGCGACTTCCGGCTGATCTGGTTCGGGCTGTTCCTCTCCAACATCGGCACGTGGATGCAGAACTTCACGCTGCCGGCGTACATCGAGCATCGAACCGAGTCGGCGGCGCTCGTCGGCCTGCTCGTGTTCACGCAGCTCGGGCCGCTGCTGCTGCTGTCGATCCCCGCCGGTGTCCTCGCCGACCGGGTCCCTCGCCGCCCGTTCCTGATCGGCATGCAGCTCGTGCAGATGGTGTTCAGCGTCGCCCTGGCCGGCCTCGTCGCGGGAGACTTCGCGCTCTGGACGCTGTTCGCCGTGTCGCTGGTGATCGGCATCGCGAATGCACTCAACACCCCTGCCTTCCAGGCCAGCGTGCCGCTGCTCGTGCACCGCTCCGACCTCGCCGGCGCGGTGAGCCTCAACTCGGTGATGATCAACGGCAGCCGGGTCATCGGGCCGGCGCTGGCTGCGCTCCTTGCCGTGCTGGGCGCGACCACCCCCCAGCTCTTCCTCGTCAACGCGGTGACGTATCTGTTCCTGGTCGGCGCGCTGCTCCTCGTGACCGTTCCCGACGTGCGGGGCAACCACCCAGAGCGAGGGTGGCGGCGACTGCTGAGCGGGATCAACATCGCCCGACACCGGAAGGTCCTCGCACGTGTGCTCGGCACGATGGCCGTCTTCTCCGTCGTGTGCCTGCCGTTCGTCGGACTGTTCCCGTCGGTGGCGCGGCGCAACTTCGACATGGACGTCGACGGGATCGGGTACAAGCTGCTGTACACGACATGGGGCATCGGCGCCTGCCTCGGAGCCCTCGCCGTCGGCACCGTGTTGGCCTCCTTCGACCGCCGCCGCATCGTCGTCATCGGAATGCTGTTGTTCTCCGGCAGCCTGGCCGCCTTCGCCCTCGTCCGCATGCCTGCGCCGGCGTTCCCGATCGCCTTCGTGCTCGGGTTCGCCTACTTCCTGACGGCGACGGCGCTCATCACGATCTTCCAGGAGAACCTCGCCGACACCGAGCGGGCCGTCACGATGCCCCTGTGGTTCATGGCGTTCGGCGGGTCGGTGCCGATCGGCAACCTGATCTTCGGTCCGATCATGGACGCCATCGGCGCCCGCTGGGTGCTCCTCCTCGGCGCCGTCATCGCCGTCGGACTGGCCCGCTGGAGCGACCTCCGTCGACTGCCGGCAAGCGCCTACCTGCCCCACAGCGTCGCCCACGGTCCCGGCGACACTGGCTCCATCACCGCCCACGGCATCGTCGCCGGACGCTGACTCCTCAGAGCACTGGCTGGGACTCGACGACGCCGGCTCGCCGCGCATGAGGCAGGCGCGCCGACACGAACGCTCCGAACACGGCCACGGCCGCGCTCAGCACGAACACGAGCGTGAACGAGTCACGCCAGTCGGCGATCAGCCCTCCCACCTGCGGGGCCGCCATCTGCGCCGCGCCAAAGGCGAGGGTCGCCGCGCTGTACGCCGGTCCGTACGTCACCGCGTCGGTCGCCTCGACGACGTACGCGGCGATGACCGTCGGCACGCCGGAGAACGCCAGCCCGGCGCCGATCGAGCCGAGCGCCACCCACGGCTGCCGTCCCGGAAGGATCGCCAGCGCGGAGGCGGCGAAGACCGTGAACCCGAGGACGAGCGTCGACCGCCTTCCGATGCGGTCCGACAGCGGCCCGAACAACAGGCCACCGAAGATCGTCGCCACTCCGACGAGCGAGAACATCAGTGAGGCGTGCCGCGACGTGAAGCCGGCGTCGTCTTCGAGACGGGCAACCAGGAAGGCGAACACGAGGAGGTACATGAAGCCGAAGGCGGCGTAGGCGACGGTCAGGGCGAGCCAACCATGGATCCTGCGCAGCGAGCGGAACCCGGCGAACCCGGCGCTGCGGCGGTCGAGCGGGGCGGTCTCGCCAGGCGGCGTCGTCTCGTCGTGGCGCAGCAGTGCGAACGTGGCGAGCAGCACCACGAGCCCGATCACGGCCTCGACGCGGTACACGGCACGCCAGTAGTCGTCTCCGTGCCCGACCCGCAGCGCGTCGGACAGCCGGCCAGCGAACACGATCCCGATCCCGACGCCCGTCCCGATGAAACCTGCGGCCAGTCCGCGCCGCTCCGGGCGCAACGCCCCCGTCGCCACACGGGGCGACGGGATCCAGATCGCCGCGCCGCCGAGGCCCATCACGGCGAGCGCGATGGCGAGCGCGCCGCCGCTGTGCGCCACCGACGCGAGCAGCAATCCGGCGGTCGAGAAGCACAGACCGATGCGCATCAACGGGACGAGCGCCAAGCGGGTCGACAGTGCAGCGACGACGACCGCTCCGATGAGGTACGCCGTGACGTTGACCGTGCCGAGCAAGCCGGCGACGCGGTTCGAGCCGAGGAGGTCGTCGCGCACGGCAGGCAGCACGACGCCGTACGTGAACCTGCCGAACGACTGCGCCACGCACACGCCGGCCATCACGAGCGCGATGACGACCACGGCCGACGAACGCGTGCGTTCCAAGGGGTCAGGCTCCCATCGCCGGCCGCCTGAACGCCAACTGGCTGACTGTGTAGGTTCCTGCTCCCAACGTCAGAGGGAGGCGAGACGTGTCCGCGCTCGGTATCTGTAGCTCTCGGCGCGCCGGCGTCCTCATCGCCGCCGGTCTCCTCGCCGCGTGCTCGGGCGACGACGCGACGAGCGCGTCATCCGACACTGCCGCGCCGACGAGCGGGCCGTCTGCTCCCGGCCCTGATGAAGCGACGTCGCTGTTCGTCCTCGAAGCCAACGAGGGCGAGGCCGAGTCCGCCGGAGACGACGGGACGTACGACCTCTCGCTGACCGGCGTCGGCGGCGTGACCTGGTTCGCCGACCGGCCAGCGCGCGAAGCGGGCGACGAGTCGCTGGCCGGGTTCGTTGCCGCGTGGCCAGATCGTTTCGCTACCGCCGCACCCAACGCCGCCTTGACGATCGGCGAAGGCGATGACGCCGTCGTTGCCATCGTGACGCTCAGCGAGCCGGTCGTGATCGACGACAGGGTGGAGTTCAGGGCCGTCGTCGTCGATCCCGCGCAGGCTCCACCAGCCCTGCAAGACCATGTCGCCACGTCACGACCGGCTGCCGAGCTTCCGGAGAGCTTTGACCGCGCCGCATTGTTCGTCGACCCGTCGAGCGCGGCCCGACAGATCGACGCCGTGCTCAACATCACCGGCGCGCCGACGTTCGATGTGACCCTCGACTTGAATCAGCCGACGACCATCGCCTTGCCACTGGGCGAGCTTGCCGCCGCTGCGGTGGAGGGCGACGGCGCGATCACCTCGGCATCCTTCGCCAGCGACCAGATGCGGATCAGAGGCGTGCTCGGCGCCGGGGCGCAGGTCGTGGTCGACCTTCCGCTCAGTGCCGGCGGACCGGCGGTCGAAGGGTAACTTCACGGGCAACGACTTGCCAGTCGGGGCAGAGGTGACGCTGCAGTTGGCCGGCGGTGACGTCGAGCAGCTGACGTTCGACCAGCCATTTCGCTTGAGATCTCGTGAGCCAGCGGCCGGCAAGGCGCTGAGCGCAGCCGTACCGGACCGCGTCGTTCTGAGGCGAACACCCGGTTCGGCACGGCGGGCGCTCCAGCGCCTTCGCCGGCCGCATCAAGCGGGCGAGATATCGGTGGACCATCGGCACGCTCACCGCGCCCTCGCCGGCAGCGGCCGCCACTCGCTTGACGCCGTTGGCCCGGAGGTCGCCGGCGGCGAACACGCCAGGGGCGCTCGTCTCGAGGGCGAACGGCGGCCGTGACAGCGACCATCTCGTGGGATCGATGTCGGCACCCGTCAGCACGAACCCCTGCTCGTCGCGTTCGATGGACGACGGCAGCCACGCCGTGCGCGAGTCGGCGCCGATCAGCACGAACATCGCCGCCGTCTCGATCCGCTGGCGCTCCCCGGTGGCCCGGTCGGCCAGCTCGACCCACTGCAGCCGACCTTCGCCGCCGCCGTCGACGACGTCCGTCGCCGTACGCACCTCGATCCGCTGCTCACCGGCGATCTCGGTGACGAGGTAGGCCGACATCGTGTCGTGCAACGACGTTCCCCGTGCGACGAGCGTGACGGTGACGCCATGGCGGGCGAGGTGCACGGCCGCCTGCCCGCCCGAGTTGCCTGCCCCGATGACGACGGCGGCCAGCCCCTCGAGGTCGCGAGCCTGGCTGGCTGCCGTGCCGTAGAACACGCCGGCACCGACGAGGTCCTCGATCGACGGCACACCCAGGCGTCGGTACGACACCCCGCAGGCCAGGATCACGGCGCGAGCGGTGGCCACGGCGCCGTCGGACAATCGCAGCCGATGCGGAGCGCCGGGTTCGAGCCCGATCACGTCCCGCCCCATGTCGAGCGCGGCCCCGAAGCGCGTCGCCTGGATGATGCCCCGCCTTCCGAGCTGGCGCCCGGTGACGCCGCGCGGGAATCCGAGATAGTTGCGGATCATCGAGCTCGTCCCCGCCTGCCCACCGAACGCCTCCCGCTCGATGATCAGCGTCGTCAACCCCTCCGATGCGCCGTACACCGCGGCGCCCAGGCCCGCCGGACCGGCCCCGACGATGGCGAGGTCGAAGACGGTGTCGGCGACCTCGACGACGGCACCGAACGCGACGGCCAACTCCCGGTTCGTCGGATCGGCGAGGACCGTGCGCCCCATCACCTCGACCAGCGGGAGCCTCGCTCCGGGCCCGGCAGCCTCCGCCAGCTCCTGCCCCACGGGCGAATCGAGGGCGTGGACGCCAGTCGGAGCTCCGAGGCGCTCCAGCAGGTCACGGATCTCGACACCGCGCCGGACGTCGTCGTCGACGATCACCCTGATCGCCTCCACGGTCGGCGACGTCGACCACGCCCACTCACCGAGCTCCTCGGTGATCGTGCCGTGGAACTCCTCATCGCGCGGCCCGGAGGGCTTCGTGAGCACGGTGTCGAGGACCCCCTGCGAGGTCGCCCGGGCGGCGATCGTCGCGACCTGCTCTCCGTGCAGCCCCCAGTCGAGGAGCAGGATCCGCTTCGCCGTCGGAACCTCGGCCCGGGCGCGGGCGAGCAGGTCGATGCCATCCCCGGGCTGCACCGCGAGGTCGGCCAGCACCATCGCGACGGGCACGCCCGTCGATCGCAACGCGCGCAACCGGACGATGGCGCGCTCGCCATCCGCGGCTGTCTCGATCCGGTAGTCGCGTCGGTAGCGGCCGAGCTCGTCGACGAGTTGTCGCCGCGACGCAGCCTTCGCCACGACGAGCAGCAGGACTGGCTCCACGGCCGCAGGTTCGCATCCGTGCGCCGGCAGCGCTAGCTGGCCAGCTCGTCGGCCACCGGTCCGAGACCGGCAACCAAGCTGCCCTTCACGAGCACGGTCGTTCCGGCGGTGATCGGAACGATCGCGTCGCGCACGTCGTCTCGGTGGATCGGCGCGCTCCCGTAGTGCTCGGTCTCCACGGCGACGAGCTCGATGCCGAGCTCCGCGGCGCGCCGCGCGATCGCTCGATGCTCGGCGGTCGGGTCAGCGAGCTCGGCCATCACACCGAGCACCGCAACCCGGCGCTCGGCCTCGATCGCGGCGAGCGCCTCGATCGCGGCGAGCATCGATGCCGGGTTGGCGTTGTACGCGTCGTTGATCAGCAGGCCGCCATCCACCGTCGTGACGACCTGCATCCGCCGGGCGGAGAGTTCGGCTTGCGCCAGCGCAGCAGCGGCGGCCGTGATGTCGACTCCGACGAGTCCCGCAACCGCCAGCGCGGCGGCTGCGTTCGAGGCCATGTGCGCACCGCTCACGGTGAGCCGGACCTCGCACTCGCCCCACGGCGTCGCGACGGTGAAGGTGGGTCGCGCCAGCTCGTCCAGGACGAGGTTCGCGATTCGAACGTCGGCATCGGCGTGCCGGCCGAATCGCAGCACCCGGGCGGCGGTGCGACCCGCCATCGTCGTGACACGCAGGTCATCGGCGTTGAGCACTGCGACGCCACTCGACGGCAGCGCGTCGACGAGCTCGGCCTTCGCGCGGGCGACGCCATCGATCCCGCCGAGGAGCGCCGTGTGCGCCTCGGCGACGGCCGTCACGACGCCGATCTCGGGTTGGCCGACCGCGCAGAGGCGCGTGATCTCGCCGGGTCCACGCATCCCCATCTCGAGCACCAGGACCTCGACGTCATCTGGTGCGCCGAGCACGGTGACCGGCAGCCCCTGCTCGTTGTTGAAGCTGCGGGTGTTGGCCGCCACACGCCGCCCGGCGCCGACTGCGGCAACCGTGAGGTCCTTCGTGCTCGTCTTGCCGACGCTGCCCGTGATCCCGACGACGGTGGCGGGAAGTTGGCTCCTCGCCCACGTCGCCAGATCGAGCAGCGCCTGACTCGTGTCGGCGACCTCGACGATCGTGATGCCGATCGTCGGATCTGCAGCCCGGCTGGAGAGCGCCGCGCCGGCACCGCGCGCCGCGGCGTCGCCGAGGAACTCGTGACCGTCACGCTCGGCGATGATCGGCACGAACAGGTCGCCAGGCTGCAGTGATCGGCTGTCGAACGACGCACCGCGCAGCTCGACGTCGGGTCCAACGAGGCGCCCGCCGGTCGCCGCGGCGACCTGGGATGCCAGGAACCGCACGAGGCGCAACGGTACCGTCCTGGTCATGACGGAGCCTCGGACGCACCTCGTCGTGCTGTTCGGCGGCCAGTCGGCGGAGCATGACGTCAGCTGCGTGACCGCCACGCACGTGCTGCGAGCCATCGATACCAGCCGTTACCGCGTGACGCCGATCGGCATCTCCACCGACGGCGAGTGGGCACTGGCGGAGGGCGCCCAGCAGGCACTGACTTCCGGCATGGCCGAGTTGCCCGAGCGGCTCGACCCGTCCGGCCCCGCGGTGACGCCGCTCGCCGCCCTCGCGCCGGCCGACGACGAGCGGACGGTCGTGTTGCCGCTGCTGCACGGGCCGATGGGTGAGGACGGCACCGTGCAGGGCCTGCTCGAGCTGGCCGACGTCGCCTACGTCGGAGCCGGCGTGCTCGGCTCGGCGCTGGCGATGGACAAGGCGATGGCCAAGCAGGTGTTGGCCGCCAACGGCATTCCCCAGGCCCGCTACCGGGCGTTCGCCGATCACCAACGCACGCCCGGACTGCCGACGGAGCTGGCGAGCGAGCTCGGTCTCCCGTGCTTCGTCAAGCCGTCCAACATGGGCTCGTCCGTCGGGGTGACGAAGGCGAAGACGGTCGAGCAGCTGCGCGACGCCATCGACCACGCCTTGACCTACGACGAGTGGGTCCTCGTCGAGGAGGCCGTCGACGGGCGGGAGATCGAGGTCGCCGTGCTCGGCGGCACGGCACCCGAGGCCTCCCCGCCGGGCGAGATCATCCCGAGCGCCGAGTTCTACGACTACGAGGACAAGTACGTCACCGACGGCGCCCAGCTGCTCGTTCCCGCACCGTTGACGGCGGCCGAGGGCGAGGCTGTGAGGGGCCTGGCGGTGCGGGTGTTCCAGCTCCTGCGCTGCGACGGTCTGGCGCGCGTCGACTTCTTCTTCGAGGAGGGCGGGCGTGGCTTCCTCTGCAACGAGGCGAACACGATGCCAGGCTTCACGCCGATCTCGATGTACCCGAAGCTGTGGCAGGCCGGTGGGATGACCTATCCGGAGCTGATCGACCGCCTGGTCACGCTGGCCGTCGAGCGCCACGACCGCCGCCGTCGCAACACGAAGCACTGAAACACCGAAGCACTGAACACCAAGCACTGATCCGTCGATTCCGATCTCCAGCAGCTCGTCAAGGGTTCTCCATGCCCTGACGCGGCGCCGTCCGCATGCTGACCCCATGAGCGCCCCGCTGATCGCTTCCGCAGACCGCGCCTCGTGGCACATCGACACGTCGATGACCACCGCCTTCGACTTCGACTACCAGGGCGGCCGTGAGCAGCTGCTGCGTCTGTACGACCGCGGCACGCGCAAGCAGTGGGTGGGTGCGGATCGCCTGGACTGGTCGCTCGAGGTCGATCCGAGCGACCCGCTCGGCATGCCTGATCAGAGCATTCCCATCGCCGACACCCCGCTGTGGGCCCGGATGAGCGAGCAGGATCGCAACGAGGTGCGCCGCCACAGTGCGGCCTGGCGCTTCTCGCAGTTCATGCACGGTGAGCAGGGTGCCCTCGTGTGCACGGCGAAGATCGTGCAGAGCGTGCCCGATCTCGACGCCAAGTTCTACGCCGCCACCCAGGTCATCGACGAGGCCCGTCACGTCGAGGTCTACAGCCGCTATCTGCACGAGAAGCTCGAGCTCGTGTACCCGATGAACCCCAACCTGTCGTCGCTGCTGCACGACGTGATCAGTGACTCCCGCTGGGACATGACGTACCTCGGCATGCAGGTCCTGATCGAAGGGTTGGCGCTGGCTGCCTTCGGGCTGATCCGCAACCAGGCCACCGAGCCGCTCGGGCGGGCGATCAACGCTTACGTCATGCAGGACGAGGCACGTCACGTGATGTTCGGACGCCTGGCGCTGCGCGACTACTACCCGCAGCTGACCGAGGCCGAGCGGGACGAGCGGGAAGAGTTCTGCGTCGACGCCTGCTACCGGATGCGCGACCGCTTCCTCGCCGAAGAGCTGTGGCAGAACCTCGACCTGCCGATCGACGACGTGATGGAGCACCTCCGCAACAGCGAGTCGCAGCGCATGTTCCGCTCGTACCTGTTCATGCGCATCGTCCCGATCCTGCGCGACATCGGGCTGTGGGGTCCGCGCATCCGCCGCGCCTTCGAGGAGATGGGCGTGCTCGGCTTCGCCGACACCGACCTCGATGCTGCGATGGCCGATGACGAGCGGGCGGCGGAGGAGTTCGACGCCCGCTTCGCCCATGTCCAGGACGTCGCCAACGTCGCGTAGCCCTTTCTGTCCGTCGGAATCGTGCGTTGTGAGGCGATTCCTACGGACAGAACGGTGGGGGCGGGGCCAATGCTGCCCGCAGGAAGCCCCGCAGCTCGTTGCGTAGCGCCCGCAGGTTTCCCGCCGTCGGTGTCCAGCCGACGCCGCGCAGGGCCTCGGGCTCGGTAGCGATGCCGGTGACGGTGGCGTAGGCGAGGGCGGCGACGAGGCGAGGGTCGCCGCGACGGATGCGGCCGGCGGCCATCTCGCGCTCGAGGAAGGAGATGGCGCGCGCGGTCAGCGGGTCGACGAGCACGCGCAGCCGGTCGGCCTGCGCGGCCGGCAGCCGGCTCAGCTCGCGCACGAGCCCGAGCACCGCCGGGCGCCGCACGGCGATGCGGAACGCTGCCCCCACCACCGCGTCGACGCGGGCCAGTGGCTCGTCCGGCGCGGCGCGCACCGCGGCGTCGATGACGACGCCCAGCTCGCGGGCCGTTGCGGCCAGGACGGCGTCGACCAGCTCGTCCTTGCTGGAGAACCAGTACAGGACGGTCTGCTTGCGCACACCGACGCTGGCTGCGATCTCGTCGAGGGAGACGCCGTCGACGCCGCGCCGGCCGAACAGATCGAGCGCCGCGGCGAGGATGCGTTCGCGGGTCGGCCCGGCGCTCACGGGGTGTTGTCTACCATTTGGTAGAGAGACGTGGTAGACATGGTGCCCGTGATCGCCGAGGCCCTCGCCGGCACGCGCATCGCCATCACCGGATCGACCGGCTTCGTCGGAACCGCCCTCGTGGAGCGGTTGCTGCGCTCCGCGCCGGACTGCCAGCTCGTCCTGCTCGTCCGCGACGGCAAGCGCTCGCCGGCCGCGCGGCGCGTCGAGCGCGAGGTCCTGCGCAATGACGCCTTCGACCATCTCCGCCGTGAGCTGGGGTCGACGGAGTTCGACCAGATTGCGGCCCGGCGCATCACGACCATCGCCGGCGACGTCGGAATGGACGGGCTCGGCCTGTCGGCCACCGACCGGGACGTGCTCGCCAGCTGCGACATCGTCCTGCACTCGGCGGCCGCCGTCTCCTTCGACTCACCACTCGACAGCGCCGTCGAGATCAACCTCCTCGGCCCGACACGGGTCGCCCAGGTGCTCCAGGACCTCGACGTGCGGCCGCACCTCGTGTCCGTGTCGACGTGCTACGTCGCCGGCAACCGTCGCGGCACGGCACCCGAGGAGCTGGTCAGTGCCGGCCCGTTCGATCTCGGCTTGGATTGGCGCAACGAGGTGGACGCCGCCCGTCGGCTGCGCAGCGATGCCGAGGCGGCGAGCCGCCATCCCGAACGGCTCACCGAGCTGCGCAAGGCGGCTCGACTCGAGCTGGGCGCCGCAGGCGCGCCGGCGTTGGCCGCGAAGACGGAGCAGCTGCGCGAACGCTGGGTGCGCGATCAGCTGATCGCCGCCGGCCGGGCCAGGGCCGCCAGCGTCGGCTGGCCCGACGCCTATGCGTTCACGAAGGCGCTCGGCGAGCAGGCGTTGACAGACGTCAAGGGCGACGTGCCGGTGAGCATCGTTCGGCCGTCGATCATCGAGTCCGCGCTCGCCGAACCGCGACCCGGCTGGATCCGCGGGTTCCGGATGGCCGAGCCGGTCCTCATCTCCTACGCCAGGGGTCTGCTGCGCGAGTTCCCGGGTGTGCCCGAAGGGACGATCGACGTCATCCCCGTCGACCTCGTCGTCGCCGCGATCATCACGGTCGCCGCTCTCGGACCAGAACGCGCGCCCGCCATCTGCCAGGTCGCATCAGGTGGCATCAACCCGCTGAAGTACCGCGTGCTCGTGGACAACGTGAGCGAGTGGTTCACGCAGCACCCGATCTACGACGCCGAAGGCCAGCCGATCGTCGTGCCGGAGTTCCGGTTCCCGGCACGTGGCCGCGTCCAGGCCCAGCTCCACCGGGCGAAGTCGCTCATCACGCGCGGCGAGCAGGTGCTCCAGGCGCTGCCGTTGCGCGGCAAGCAGGCCGAGTTCGCCGCCCGCCTGGAGTCCAAGCGCATCGAGGTCGAGCGGGCCCTCGAGTACGTCGAGCTGTACGGCCTGTACTCCGAGTGCGAGGCGATCTACCAGGTCGACCACTTGATGGAGATGTGGGAGCACCTCACGCCCGAGGACCAGGCCGAGTTCGGCTTCGACCCGCGGGCCGTCGACTGGCCGACGTACATCCGCACGATCCACCTGCCCTCGATCGTCCAGCACGCCCGCGTGAAGACGACGCCGACGAAGACGACCACGGATCGCGAGGAACGACTGCGTCGCCAGGTCCTGTCGCCGGATCGCACGGTCGCCGCCTTCGACCTCGAGAACACGCTGATCGCCAGCAACGTCGTCGAGAGCTACTCGTGGCTGGCGACGCGCCGGCTCGATCGCGGTGAACGGGTCCGCTACGCGATGCGAGCGGTCGCCGAAGCCCCCGGCCTGCTGCGCCTCGACCGCATCGATCGAGGCGACTTCCTGCGCCACTTCTATCGCCGCTACGAGGACGCGCCCGTCGAGCAGATCCACGCCGATGCGGACGAGCTGCTGACGCAGCTGATCCTGACCAAGAGCTTCCCGGCGGGCATCCGCCGGATCCGGGAGCACCGAGCTGCCGGCCACCGCACGATCCTCATCACCGGCGCCCTGGACTTCGCCGTTGCCGGTCTGCGGCCGTTGTTCGACGAGATCATCGCCGCCGAGATGAGCGTGCGCCCGAACGGCACGTACTCCGGCGAGATGCTGCGCGTCCCGCCCACGGGCGAGACGCGGGCGCAGATCCTCGCCGACTACTGCGATGCGGAGGGATTGCGCATCGATGATGCGGTGGCGTACGCCGACTCGACGAGTGACCTGCCGCTGCTCGAGGCGGTCGGGTTCCCGGTCGCCGTCAACCCCGAGACGCGTCTCGCCGCGATCGCCCGCAAGCGCGGCTGGCTCGTCGAGCACTGGTCGAAGTCCAACGGTGGCCCCCGCCCGCTCCTCCCGATCGGCCCGCTGATGGTCGAGCGAGAACGTCGCCGGCGGTTCGCGTGAGCCATATCCATCCGAGTGTTTGCGCTCATCCGAGTGTCAGAGCCCGGGATTTTCCACGTCCAGCACTCGGATGGATGCAAACACTCGGATGAAGGCGCTGCAGGTACGTCGGAGTGTTTCCCGGCTGGGACTGGCACGGGTCGCGTCGGCCGTTGCGCCGGCGGCGGCGGTGCGCATCGGACCGCTCGAGTACGCGACGGTCGACCCGCCAGAGCTGCCAGGTCCGGGCTGGCACCGGGTCCACACGGCGCTGGCGGGGATCTGCGGTTCCGACCTGTCGATGATCGAGGGGCACGCGTCGACGTACTTCGACGACTGGGTCAGCTTCCCGTTCGTGCCCGGCCACGAGGTCGTCGGCACACTCGACGACGGCACCCGTGTCGTGCTCGAACCCGTGCTCGGCCACGCTGCGCGCGGCGTCCCCCTGCCGTTCGAGGATGCGGCACCCGGCGATGGCGACGACTACGCCCACCTCGTCACCGGTGATCTCGACCCGGGCATCCAGATCGGGTTCTGCTGCTCGACCGGCGGCGGCTGGTCCAGCCAGTTCGTGGCCCACGAGTCCCAGCTCCACCGCGTCGCCGACGAGGTGCCCGACGAGCGCGCCGTCCTCATCGAGCCGCTGGCCGGCGGCATCCACGCCGCCCTGCTCGCCGCTCGATCGACGTCCGCCCAGGGCACGGAGCAGCCAGTGATCGCCGTCCTCGGCGCCGGCACGATGGGCCTCGCCGCCGTCGCCGGGCTCGTGCGCTACGTCCCTCACGCCCATGTCGTCGTCGGCGCGCGATACCCGCACCAGCAGCGCGAGGCTCTCCGCCTCGGTGCCCACGACGTCGTGCCGGCCGCCGAACTGGCGAGAGCCGTCCGCCGCATCGTGGGGTGCCATCTGATCGGCGACCATCTGTCCTCCGGTGCCCACGCCACGATCGATGCCGTCGGCACCGAACGCTCGATCACCGATGCCCTCGCCGTCACCCGTCCGCACGGGCGCGTCGTGCTGATGGGCATGCCCGCCGAGGTGACGCTCGACCTGACGGGCCTCTGGCACCGCGAGACCGAGTTGGTCGGCGCCTACACGTACGGCACCGAGCAACTCGCCGACGACCGCCACGTCAAGACGTTCGACCTCGCCATCGAGACCGCCGGCGCCGTCGAGTCCGAGCGCTGGTTGAGCGCGACGTACCCGCTGACGGACCACGTCGACGCCATCGCCCACGCCGCGGCGGCCGGCCGCCGAGGCGCCACCAAGATCGCCTTCGACCTCCGACAGGAGCAGTGAGTGCCACGCCCAGGGTTCGTCCTCGATGTCGACCGCTCGACGCCCCCGACGCTGTTCTGGCGTGGCGAGGGCCTCAGCCTCGAGCACCTCCCGCCCGACCGCAGCCGCATCATCTACCCGCCCGAGCCGCTGCCGGCGCTCGACGACGTCGACGGCGCCATCCGCCACGCGCTCCTGCACCCGATCGACCAGGACCCGCTGCCATCGCTCCTCTTCCCCGGCATGCGGCTGACGATCGCCTTCGACGACGTGAGCTTGCCGCTGCCGAAGATGCGGCGCCCCGACAATCGTCAGCGGATCATCGAAGCCGTGCTCGATCTCGCCGCCGAAGCCGGCGTCGACGACGTCGAGCTGATCGCCGCGCTCGCCCTGCACCGGCGCATGAGCGAGGCCGAGTTGCGCCACGCCCTCGGCGACCGCATCTACGACGCGTTCGAGCCACGCGGTCTGCTGACCCAGCACGACGCCGAGGACCTCGACAACCTCGAGTTCCTCGGGACCACGCCGGAGGGCGAAGAGGTCGAGATCAACAAGCGGGCCGCCCAGTCGGACCTGCTCGTCTACGTCAACATCAACCTCGTCGCCATGGACGGCGGCTGGAAGTCGACCGCCACGGGCCTCGCCTCGTACCGGTCGCTGCGCCACCACCACAACCCTGAGACCATGGAGGCCAGCCACAGCTTCATGGACCAGCAGCGCAGCGAGCTGCACAAGAGCAACTGGCGGATGGGCAAGGTGCTCGTCGACTCGGGCGTCAAGGTCTTCCAGATCGAGACGACGCTCAACACCGACACGTTCCCCCAGGCGTTCGAGTTCCTCTCCAAGCGGGAGTGGGAGTGGAACGCCAAGGACCGCGCCACGTACCTCGGCACCGCCAAGTCGTTGGCGCTGGCGCCCGACCGGCTGTCCCGCAAGATCCTCCACTCGATCGAGGCTCCGCACCAGATGACGAGCGTGCAAGCCGGCGAGGTCGAAGCGGTCCACAAGGTGACGACAGAGAACATCTACCGCCAGCAGCTCGTCGAGGTGCAGGGCCAGTCCGACATCCTGACGATGGGCATCCCCTACATCTGCCCGTACAACGTGCACTCGATCATGAACCCGATCCTCGTCATGTGCACGGGGCTCGGCTACTACTTCAACCTCTACCGCGGCAAGCCGCTGGTCCGTGAGGGCGGCGTCGTGATCATGGCCCACCCGACGCAGCCCGACTTCCACCCGGTGCACCACCCGAGCTACATCGACTTCTACGAAGAGGTGCTCGCCGACACGACAGATCCGCACGTCATGTCGAAGCAGTACGAGGAGCGCTACGCCACCGACGAGTGGTATCGCCACCTCTACCGGACAAGCAACGCCTACCACGGTGTGCACCCGTTCTACATGTGGTACTGGGGCGCCCACGGCATGGCCCACTGCGGTCGGGTGATCATCGTCGGCGGCGATCCGAAGGCGGTCCGCCGGCTCGGCTTCGTCCCGGCATCGACGCTCGACGACGCGTTGGAGATCGCCTCCGACACCGTCGGCCGCGCACCAACGATCACCCACCTCCACCTTCCGCCGCTGCTGATGGCGGACGTGAAGTAGGCGACCCGATGGTCTCGCTCGACATCCCTCGCCATCAGCTGCGGCGCGCCGCACGCGCGGCAGGGCGAGTGGAGCGGGCGGTCGGCCGGGTGACCGCCGGTGGCAGCAACGTCGGCTTCCCGTATCGGCCCCCGACGGTCCCCCGCGGCGTCGAGGTGCCGAAGGACCCGCCCTCGCTCGGCGCGGACTACGACACCGACTGGGCCCGCAACCCCGTCGCCCGCGCCGCCCGTGGCGTGATCGCCGAAGGACCGATGCGTCTGATGGTGCGCGGGCTGGCCGACCCGGACATCACCGGTCTGGACCGGCTGGCGGATTACCGGCGCCGCGCCGACACGGACGATGCCGACGACGATCCGCAACCCCTGATCTTCGCTCCGAACCATCACAGCCACCTCGACACCGCGCTGATGCTGCGGGCGGTGCCATTTACGTGGCGGCGCAAGCTCGTCGTCGCTGCCGCCGCCGACTACTTCTTCGACAAGCACTGGAAGGCCGTCCTCGCCGCCCTGTCGCTGAACGCCATCCCGATCGACCGAGAGTCGACGGGACGCAAATCGGCCGATCTCATCCGCGAGCTCGTCGACGACGGGTGGAGCCTCGTCATCTACCCCGAAGGCGGCCGCTCACCCGACGGCTGGGGGCAGGAGTTCAAGGGCGGTGCGGCGTACGTGTCGAGCCGCACTGGCGCACCGGTGGTGCCGGTGTTCATCGACGGCACCGGCTCGATCTTCGGCAAGGGGATGAAGCGGCCCAAGCCGGGACGATCACGCGTCGTGTTCGGCACGCCGATGCGGCCCGACGAGGGCGAATCGACGCGCCGGTTCAACGCCCGCATCCATGCCGCCGTCACGACGCTCGCCGACGAGGCGACCACCGATTACTGGACGTCCCGGCAGCGTGCTGCCGCCGGCACGAGTCCGCAGCTCGGCGGCCCGGAGTACACGGGATGGCGGCGGCAGTGGGATCTCGCCGCCCGCCGTCGTCAGGGCATCGCCGGCTGGCGCCGCCGCCCGACGCGCAAATGGCCGGATCTGTAGCGGTCGTGCCGCTCAGGCGGCCGCTGCGGCTTGGCGCATGCCGGTCAACATTGCGCTCGCGATCACGTTCCAGGCGGCAACCCATGCATCACGGGTCTCCGGCGTGAACAGGTCGCCGAGCCCTTGCTCGAGCGTCCACAGCAGCGCCGCGCCGACGACCTCGAAGTGCTCAGGTCGCACGCCGTAGCGGACGTGACGGGCTCCGAGCCGAACCAGGAACGGACCGACCAGGTCCAGGTCGTCGAGGCCCTCGACCGCCGTCTTCACGGCCGCCATCGTCCTCGTGGCCTGGAGGCCGATGTCGTCGCCGAACAGCGAGCGTGTCTCTGGTGCAAGGGTGAAGACCCGCTCGTAGAAGAGCCGGCCAGCGACGTCGGCGATCGGGACGACGTGGCGGAAGGATTCCTGGACGAGCTCGATCTGGGAGTCGTTGATCATGCCGCGAGGGTGCGCTCCACGCGTCGCACGCGCATGAGCACCACCTACTCACTCATGCAACGAGACCTACGCAATTGGTCGATGGGCTGAAACGCGCTGCCGAATGGTCAGCAATCGTCGCCGGGGATGACGATGCTGGCGCCGACGTTCGGGAAGTTCGAGTAGTCCGACGACCAGCTGTTCGCCGACGTCAGCGCCTCCAGCGTGACGTCGAACTTCTGAGCGATCAGCGTCGGGTTGTCACCGTCCTCGACGACGTACGAGCCGGCCGGCTCGCACTGGCTGTCCCCGGTCGTCGTCTCCGACCCCTCTTCGGTCGACTCAGTTCCCTCGTCCTCCTCCTCCGCCTCCGACGTCGTCGTGGCGTTGGGGTCGATGAACTTCGCGTTGGGCGGGATGCGCACGGTGCCACCGGCGTTCGGGAAGTCCGAATAGTCCGCAGCCCAGCCGTTGTAGTTGCGCAACTCGTCGACCTCGATGTCGTAGAGGTCGGCGATGACGACCGGGAAGTCGCCCTCCTTGACGGTGTACGACTGTTCGACGGGTGAGCGCCCATCAGCGGTCGGCGTCGTGTCCACAGGGACGGACGACGTGGTCACGACGTCCTGCACCTCGTACGCCGACGGCGCGATCTCGACGACGCTCGACGACGTATCCGGATCCTCGTCACTGCACGAGGCGGCAACCACGACCAAGGCCGAGCTGACCATCACCGCGGCTCCGCAACGCCGCACGGACGACAACATGGCCCGCCACTCTAGGCACCCCTTGGGCCGCAGCGTCCGCGGGGCTCAGGTGAGTGGTCGAGTCGCGTCGTTCAAGGGCGAGAACCCGGTTCGGCACGGCGGGCGCTCCAGCGCCTTCGCCGGCCGCATCAGGTGAGTGGTCGAGTCGCGTCGTTCAGGGGCGAGAACCCGGTTCGGCACGGCGGGCGCTCCAGCGCCTTCGCCGGCCGCATCAGGTCAACGGCCGGGTCGTGGGCAGCACGGGCGCCGGGAGCGTCGTCTCGCCGACGAGGTAGCGGTCGACGGCAGCGGCGCAGGAGCGCCCTTCAGCGATCGCCCACACGATCAGGCTCTGGCCACGACCCATGTCACCGGCGACGAACACGCCCGGCACGCTGGTCATGAACTCGTCGTCCCGCTTCACGTTTCCGCGCTCGTCGTACTCGACGCTCAACCGGTCCAACCAGTCGCCCTTGTCCGGCCCGACGAAGCCCATCGCCAGCAGCACCAGGTCGGCCGGCAGCTCCCGCTCGGTCCCTTCCACCTTCTGGAAGCGCCCCTCGTGCAGCTCGACCTCGTGGAGGAGCAGTGCCCGCACGTTGCCCTCGCCGTCGTCCAGGAAGCGCTCGGTGTTGACGGAGTACACGCGCTCGCCGCCCTCCTCGTGCGCCGAGGAGACCCGGTAGATCAGGCTCCACTGCGGCCACGGGTTGTCGACCGCCCGCTCCTCGGGCGGACGGGGCAGGATCTCCAGCTGGGTGACCGAGGCGGGGCGCTGGCGGTGCGCCGTGCCGAGACAGTCGGCACCGGTGTCACCACCACCGATGATCACCACGTGCTTGCCCTCGGCGCTGATGGGTGGCGTGGCGAGATCGCCCTCCTGGACCCGATTGGCGAGCGGCAGGTACTCCATCGCCTGGTACACACCGCGGAGCTCGCGGCCCGGCACCGGCAGGTCCCGCGACGCGGTCGCGCCACAGGCCAGCACGATGGCATCGTTGGAGGCGAGCAGGATGTCGATGTCGATGGCGTCACCGACTGCCGCGTTCGTGCGGAACTCGGTCCCTTCGGCCTCCATCTGGGTGAGGCGCCGCTCGACGTGGCGCTTCTCCATCTTGAACTCGGGAATCCCGTAGCGCAGCAGGCCGCCGATGCGGTCGGCCCGCTCGAGCACGACGACGTCGTGACCGGCGCGCGTCAGCTGCTGGGCGGCGGCCAGCCCCGCCGGGCCCGAGCCGATCACGGCGACCCGCTTGCCGGTCTTCACAGACGGGACCTGCGGCGTCACCCAGCCTTCGTCCCAAGCCCGGTCGATGATCTCCACCTCGATCTGCTTGATCGTCACCGGGTCGGCGTTGATGCCGAGCACGCACGCCGCCTCGCACGGCGCCGGGCACAGCCGGCCGGTGAACTCCGGGAAGTTGTTCGTCGCGTGCAGGCGGTCGATGGCGTCGCGCCAATGCTCCCGATAGACGAGGTCGTTCCAGTCGGGGATCAGGTTGCCGAGCGGGCAGCCGTTGTTGCAGAACGGGATGCCACAGTCCATGCAGCGCCCCGCCTGGACCTGCGCCGCCTCTTTCGGGAAGTCCTCGTAGACCTCCTTCCAGTCGAGCAACCGCACCGGTACCGGCCGTCGCGACGGCAGCTGCCGATCCCACTGCAAGAACCCGGTGGCCTCACCCATCTCGATGGCCTCGCTCGCTCGAAGACTCGCTCACTCGGCTGTGTCTCGCTGCGCCTGGCGGCGCGACGCTCGACCTGACATTGCACGCCCACTGCGGTCGGGGGCCCAAGCGGTCACGCCCGTGGCTCACGGCGGTGAACATCACGCTCATCGAGCTCGCTTCGCAACCTCTGGTTGCGAAGCGAAACGTCTCACCCATGAGACGCAGCCATGACACGCTCGAGTGTTTCCGTCTCGGAGAGCCCGTCGGCAGCGGCGTCCTTCATGACCGTCAGCACCCGGCGATAGTCCAGCGGCATGACCTTGCGGAAGCGGCTGACCTTGACGCTCCACGACGCCAGCAGGCGCTCCGCCACGGCCGAACCGGTGAGGTCCCGATGACGTTGCACCGTCTGGTGGAGGAAGCTGCGGTCGTCGTCGTCGAGCTCGTCGAGCACGACCATCTCGTCGTTGAGCCGCGAGCCGAACCGACCATCGACGTCGAACACGTAGGCGATCCCGCCCGACATGCCGGCACCGAAGTTGCGCCCGGTCGGGCCGAGCACGACGACACGTCCGCCCGTCATGTACTCGCAGCCGTGGTCGCCGACGCCCTCCGCGACGGCCAGCGCGCCGGAGTTGCGCACGCAGAACCGCTCCCCGACGACACCACGCAGGAAGATCTCGCCGCCCGTCGCGCCATACGCGATGACGTTCCCGGCGATGATCTGCTCCTCGGCGACGAACGGCGACGTCGGCGGCGGCAGCACGACGAGCCGGCCGCCTGACAGGCCTTTGCCGAGGTAGTCGTTGGCGTCGCCCTCGAGTCGCATCGTCACGCCGGCCGGCAAGAACGCCCCGAACGACTGGCCGGCTGACCCGCTGAAGCGGATGTCGATCGTGCCGTCCGGCAGGCCGGCGCCCTTCCAGCGCTTCGTGATCTCGTGCCCGAGCATCGTGCCAACCGTGCGATTGGTGTTGCGGATCGGCAGGTCGATCTCGACGTGCTGACCGTCGCGGATCGCCCGCTGGGCGAGCCGGATCAGCTCGACGTCGAGGGCGTCGCGCAGCCCATGGTCCTGCCCGACCGACTGGTGCATCGACTGGCCGTACGGGTTCTGCGGCACGGCGAGGATCGGGCTGATGTCGAGCCCCGCCGCCTTCCAGTGATCCACGGCGCCACGCGTGTCGAGCACCTCGACGTGACCGATCATCTCGGCCAACGTGCGGAAGCCGAGCGCGGCCATCAGCTCGCGCACCTCTTCGGCGATGAACTCGAAGAACGTCTCGACGAACTCCGGCTTCCCGGTGAAGCGCTTGCGCAACTCGGGGTTCTGGGTCGCCACACCGACCGGGCACGTGTCGAGGTGGCAGACGCGCATCATGATGCATCCCGACACGACGAGCGGCGCCGTGGCGAAGCCGAACTCCTCGGCGCCGAGCAATGCGGCGATCACCACGTCACGTCCCGTCTTCAGCTGGCCATCGGTCTGCACGACGATGCGGTCGCGCAGCCCGTTCAGCAGCAGCGTCTGCTGCGTCTCGGCGAGACCGAGCTCCCACGGGCCGCCGGCGTGCTTGAGCGACGTCAGCGGGCTGGCGCCCGTGCCGCCGTCGTGGCCGGAGATCAACACGACGTCTGCTTTCGCCTTGCTGACCCCGGCCGCAACGGTGCCGACTCCGACCTCGGCGACGAGCTTGACGTGCACGCGCGCCGCCGGGTTGGAGTTCTTGAGATCGTGGATCAACTGCTTGAGATCCTCGATCGAGTAGATGTCGTGGTGCGGCGGAGGGCTGATCAGGCCGACGCCCGGCGTCGAGTACCTGGTCTTGGCGATCCACGGATACACCTTGTGACCGGGGAGCTGGCCGCCCTCACCTGGCTTGGCACCCTGGGCCATCTTGATCTGCAGGTCATCGGCGTTCGTCAGGTACTCGGACGTGACACCGAAGCGCCCCGATGCAACCTGCTTGATCGCCGAGCGCCGTGATGGATCGTGCAGCCGCTCCGGGTCCTCGCCGCCCTCGCCCGTGTTGCTCTTGCCGCCGAGACGGTTCATGGCGATGGCCAGGGTCTGGTGTGCTTCAGCGGAGATCGACCCGTAGCTCATGGCGCCCGTCGAGAAACGGCGCACGATGGACGACACCGGCTCGACCTGGTCGATGGGGATCGCGGTGCGATCCCCGAGTTTGAGCTCGAACAGGCCGCGCAGCGTGGCCAGGCGCTTGGACTGGTCGTCGACGGCCCGCGAGTACTGGCGGAAGATGTCGTAGCGCTTCGCCCGGGTGGCGTGCTGCAGCTTGAACACCGTCTCCGGATTGAACAGGTGGAGCTCGCCCTCGCGCCGCCACTGGTACTCACCGCCGAGCTCGAGCTTGCGGTAGGCCCGCTCCTCTGGCCGGGTCGGGTGGGCCGTGGCGTGGCGGGCCGCGACCTCCGCCGCGATCTCGTCGAGGCCGATGCCGCCGAGTCTGCTGACGGTGCCGGTGAAGTACCGCTCGACGAGCTCGTCGCCGAGCCCGATCGCCTCGAAGATCTGTGCGCCCGTGTAGCTGGCGACGGTCGAGACACCCATCTTCGACATCACCTTGAGCACGCCCTTGCCGCACGCCTTGATGTAGTTGCGGACCGCCTTGCCGGCATCGACACCGCCGAGCCCGTGCATCGAGTGGGCGATCAGGTCCTCGATCGACTCGAAGGCCAGATACGGGTTGACGGCGCCGGCGCCGTACCCGATCAGCAGCGCCATGTGGTGGACTTCGCGGGCGTCGCCGCACTCCACGATCAGGCCGACCATCGTGCGCTGCTTCGTGCGCACGAGGTGGTGATGGACGGCAGCGGTCAGGAGCAGCGATGGGATCGGCGCCTCGACGGCGTCGGCGTTGCGGTCCGACAGCACGATGATGCGGGCACCGTCCTCGATGGCCGCCGACACCTCTGAGCAGATCGCGGCGAGTGCCCGTTCGAGCGCGAGGCCACCGCCGGCCACGCGGTAGAGGCCCTTGACGACGTGAGACCGCAGGCGGCGGAACCGTCCGTCGTCGTTGGCATGGATGATCCTGGCCAGCTCGTCGTTGTCGATGATCGGGAAGGGCAGCGCGAGCTGGAGGCAACTCGCGGGGCTCGGCCGCAGGACGTTGTCCTCGGGACCGATCGTCGAGGCCACGGACGTGACGACTTCCTCGCGGATGGCGTCGAGCGGCGGGTTCGTGACCTGCGCGAACAGCTGCGAGAAGTAGTCGAACAGCAGGCGCGGGCGCGCGGACAGCACGGCGATCGGCGTGTCGGTGCCCATCGAGCCGATCGGCTCGGCGCCCCTCGCGGCCATCGGCGTGAGGATGACCTTGAGCTCCTCGTGCGTGTAGCCGAACAGCTGCTGGCGCCGCAGCACGCTGTCGTGGCTGAACACGACGTGCTCACGGGGCGGCAGGTCCTTGAGCTCGACGAGGCTCTCCGCCAGCCACTCGCCGTAGGGGTGCTCGGCGGCGAGCGTCGTCTTGATCTCCTCGTCGTCGACGATCCGGCCCTCCGCCGTGTCGATGAGGAACATGCGCCCCGGCTGGAGACGACCCTTCGTGATCACCTTGGCCGGGTCGACGTCGATGACCCCGACCTCTGACGCCATCACCACGATGTCGTCGTCGGTGACCCAGTAGCGGCTCGGCCGCAGGCCGTTGCGGTCGAGCACGGCACCGATCACCGTGCCGTCGGTGAAGGCGACGCTGGCCGGGCCGTCCCATGGCTCCATCACGCACGAGTGGAACCGGTAGAAGTCCCGGTGGGCGGGGTCCAGCTCGTCGTTGTTCTCCCACGCCTCGGGGATCATCATCAAGACGGCGTGGTGGATCGGGCGGCCACCGAGGTGGAGCAGCTCGAGGACCTCGTCGAAGCGCGCCGTGTCCGAGGCACCCGGCGTGCAGATCGGGAAGGCCCGATCGATGCCAGGGAAGACCGAACCGTCGAGCATCGCCTCGCGGGCGCGCATCCAGTTCTGGTTGCCCTGGACCGTGTTGATCTCGCCGTTGTGGGCGATGAAGCGGTACGGGTGGGCGAGCGGCCAGGACGGGAACGTGTTGGTCGAGAAGCGACTGTGGATGAGCAGCAGCGCACTCTCGAACCGCTCGTCGTGCAGATCAGGGAAGAACTGCCCGAGCTGCGGTGTCGTCAGCATCCCCTTGTAGACGAGCGTGCGCGACGACAGCGACGCGAAGTACGTGGCGATCTGCGGTTCCAGCTCGTGCTCGATGCGCTTGCGCACGAGGTACACCTTGCGGTCGAGCTCGACCCCCGTGGCTCCCGCAGGGTCGGTGATGAAGACCTGGGCGAACGCCGGCATCACGGCCCTCGCCGTGGCGCCGAGGCAGCTCGGATCGACCGGTACGTCACGCCACGCCACCACGTCGAGCGACTCGTCGGCGGCGATCGTCTCGATCGCCGCGCGGGCCTTCTCGGCGGCGAGGGGGTCGTCCGGGTGGAAGCCGATCCCGACGGCGTACGCGCCAGGTGGCGGGAGGTCGATTCCCTGCTCGTCGTGGAGCACCCCTCGCAGGAAGCGGTCCGGGACCTGGACCAGGATTCCCGCGCCGTCGCCCGTGTCCGGCTCGGCGCCGGTGGCACCACGGTGGGCGAGGTTCGTCAGGGCCCCGAGTCCCGTGGTGACGAGCTGGTGGCTCGCCACGCCCTTGATGTGGGCCACGAAGGAGACGCCGCACGAGTCGTGCTCGAATCGCGGGTCGTAGAGCCCCGACGGGCCTGGTTGGGTCTGCATCGTCTTCACATCCACGGAAGTCGAGGAACGGCTTGGGTGGACGTTCGGGACGACGCTGGCCCGAACGGTCTGGGCAGTGTAGCGGTCGCCACGCGAGCCGGAAATGACGATACGGCGTCAACCCGGCGTGCTGTTGCGGGGTGTGAGGGATGATGAGCGTCGACGACGGTGGCGACACGTTGACGTTCGACGACTTCTTCCGCGACGAGTACCCGCGCTTGGTACCCGTGCTCCAGGCCCTGACCGGTGATCGTGATCTGGCCGAGGACCTGGCCCAGGAGTCATTCGCCAAGGCGCAGCGCGACTGGGACCGCATCGCGGCCTACGACCGCCCGGGCGCGTGGGTGCGCCGAGTCGCGCTGAACGCCACGTCCAACACCCGGCGCCGCCAGGGACGGGAACGAGCGGCGCTGGCGCGCCTCGGCGGCGGCGACATCGTGCTCGAGCTGGCGGGCGGTGACGACGAGCTGTGGGAGTTCGTCCGCTCGCTGCCCGAGCAGCAGCGCTGGGCGGTCGTGCTGTTCTACGTCGAGGATCGCTCCGTGGCCGACACGGCTGCCGTGCTCGGGTGCTCCGAAGGGACCGTGAAGACGCACCTCGCCCGGGCGCGGGAGACGCTCGCCCGACAGCTCCGCCGCCGCGGCGAGGAGGTCGCGGGATGACGAACCTCGACGACGATCGCATGGACCAGCGGCTGCGCCGAGCAGGTGAGCGGCTGCGCCACGAGGCTCCCTCCGGCGACGCCACGTTTGACGCTCTCGAGGCGCTGAGCGCGAGGCCGCTGCCGCCGCGCCGCGCCGCAAGATGGGTCGCCCCGCTCGTCGTGGCGGCAGTCGCCGCGTCAGTGGTCGGCCTTCTGCTGCTCGTCGGGTCGCGCGACGAGGCGGTCGAGGAGCCGCCGGCCGACCAGCCGAGCACTACTGCGGGCGAGGTGTCCGCACACCTGTACGCCCAGGACTTCGACGGCGCCGGCGGCCACTGCGTTTCGCTCGTCGGCCAGGACGGTGCGCCGACACAAGGGTGCCTGGCCGGTGATCAGAAACAGTTGGGCCGGGCGGTGGTGACCGCCGTCGACGGCGATCTGCGGACGATCGTCTCGCCTGGGCTGACCACCATCCATGGGCAGGAGGACCCATCCTGCTTCGGTGACCTCGCTGACGCGCACGGCGGCCGGTTCGTCGACGTCGTCACGTGCGGCGGCGGGCAGCCGGTCTTCGGGCTGCTCCCGGTCGAGCCGGGCGAGGAGACCGAGTGGTTCGTGCGCAGCGTGACGGGCAGAGATGTGGCGATCGAGCTGGTCGGCGACGCCGGCGTGACGTACCTCTTCGACGTGCCCGACGCCGCCCTCCGGCCATGCCGCATCGTGGCCACGCACCTCAGTGCGGGAGCGTGGGTCGATGCCTGCAGCCCGGAGGCGACCGTCCGCGCGCTGACCGGCCTCGCGGGTGCCGTCTACCTCATCGGTCCGACCGCTGACGCGCTGGAGTGGCCGTCGGACGATCGCCTCGAGGTGCTCGGATGTACCGACCTGCCAGGGTTGCTGCGATCAGCCGGTGGGGCGGGGGGCGTGACCGTGCGGATCACCTGCCGCGACGACCTCGCTGTCGTCGTCCAAGGCAGCGCCGAACTGGCGACCGGTCGAGCCGGCATGTGGGCGATGGCGCTCGACCACGCGAGCGGGCAGTGGCTCGTCGTCGCCCAGGGCGCGGCGTTGCCGTGCACACCCGAACGGTTCTGCGCGACCTTCGGTCCGCTGGACGACCTCGCCGACGCCGCCGCCCCGATCCCCCGCCTCTGACATCCGAGTGTTTGCGTCCATCCGAGTGCTCGGACCCCGGGAAAACGCAGGTCCAGCACTCGGACGGGGTTGAACACTCCGATGGTCAGGGGTCGGTGAACTTCGGGGGGCGGTTCTCGAAGTTGGCCATGATCGCCTCGACCTGGTTGGGGGTGCCGATGAGGCTGCCGATCACCCGGCGCTCCTCGGCGAACTGCTCCGCCGCGTCGGCGTTGGCGAGGCGGTTGAACAACGCCTTGGCGCCGCGCACCGCATCGGGGCTGCGCCCGGCGATCTCGCCGGCCAGCGCCATTGCGTCGTCGTATGGCGTCTCCGTGACATGGGTCGCCAGGCCCAGCTCCCCCGCCTCGCGGCCCGACACCATGCGCGCCGTGAACGTCAGCTCCTTGGCGACATCCGCACCGACGAGCCGGGAGAGGAACAGCGTGCCGGTCATGTCCGGGATCAGCCCCCAGTGCACCTCCCGCACCGACAGCTTCGTGTCCGGGTGGACGAAACGAAGGTCGGCGCCCAGGGCGATCTGCAATCCCCCGCCGAGCGCATGCCCGTGCACGGCCGCGAGCACGGGCATCGGTAGCTCCTGCCACACCCAGCACACCTGCTGGCCGAGGTGGGTGATGCCTCCGGGCGTCGGCGCTCCGGGGTTGTCGTCGGCGGCGGGCTGGTCGCCCTCGCCGGTCATCGACTGGAACGACGTGAAATCGAGCCCGGCGCAGAACGACTCGCCCACACCGGAGAGCACGACCACTCGCACGGCGGGTTCCGTCTTCAACCGTTCCCCGGCGTCGCGCAGCGCCCGGAACATCGCACCATCCAGTGCGTTGCGCTTGTCGGGACGGTTCAACCGCACGTCGGCGATCCCTCGATCGTCGACGGAGAGGGTCACCCGGTCATCCATGAACGGATGATGGCCTGTCACACTCGGCGTCGTGGAACTGAACCTGACCGCCGACGAGGTGCTGACGACGACCCGATCGGTCCGCAAGCGCCTGGACTTCGATCGACCCGTCGAGCGGGAGATCGTCGAGCGCTGCCTCGAGATCGCCATGCAGGCTCCGACCGGCAGCAACCGCCAGGGCTGGCACTGGGTCGTCATCGAGGATCCTGCGACGAAGCAGGCGATCGCTGACGTGTACCGCTCCAACTTCGAGGAGTACCGGGCGTTCCCGAACGCCGAGTACAAACCAGGCGACAGTCGCGGCGAGCGCCAGGACAAGGTCCGGGATTCCGCCGGCTACCTCGCCGACAACTTCCACCGTGCCCCGCTGATGCTGATCCCGTGCCTGTGGGGCCGCGTGGACAACGCGTCGGTCGTGCAGGGCGCTGGAGCGTGGGGCTCGCTCCTGCCAGCGGTGTGGAGCTTCATGCTCGCCCTGCGCGAGCGGGCGATGGGCTCGGCATGGACGACGATCCACCTGATGAACGACGGCGAACAACAGGTCGCCGAGATCGTCGGCATCCCGTACGAGCGCGTCACCCAAGGCGGTCTCTTCCCGATCGCCTACACCATCGGCACCGACTTCCAGCTGGCCCAGCGGGAGCCGCTGTCCAAGGTCCTCCACTGGGACCACTGGTGATGGAGCTACTGCCGGCGGCGGCGCCGCAGTAGCGCCCGCACGATCAGCACCACACCGACCAGCAACGCGATCACGATCACGGCGGCGAAGACGATCGCCAAGACCGTCAGCGCGTCGGTCTCCTCGGCGGTGGCGTTGCGCACGATGTCGTCGATCTCGACCATGCGCAGGTCCGACAGCGTGGCAGTGCCGTCGGCAGTGCCGTCGGCAGTGCCGTCGGCAGTGCCGTCGGTCGTGCCGGTGAGGGCGGCCGTCAGCGTGTGATCGCCGGGCTCGACGTCCCACAGCAGCACGAACGCCCCAGGCGCGCCGACCCCGTCCGCCGGCCCGACGGCTGTGTAGCGCTCTCGTCCGTCGATCCCCAGCGTGAGGGTCGTCCCATCCGCGGCGTCGCCGTAGTCGACGGCGAACTCCAGCAGCAGCGAGTCCTCGGTGGTCTCGAAGCCCGCTTCCACGACCGGCAACGGTCCGCCGACGACGAGCTCCGTGCCCGACGCCAGGTCGAGCGGGACGACCCGCGTCAGAACGTCGTCGCCGACCGCCGGCGACGGGACACCTTCGAGCTCGGTCAATGCGAGCGGATCCCCGGCATCCTCGGCCTCGTAGTACGCGCCGACGCTCGCCGGATCTCCGCCCAACGACGGTGACCACCACGGACCAGCCGGCGGCGTCGAGCGCCCAGCCGTCAAGGCGTCCGTCCACCACACGATCGGGTACTGGTGAGACTGACTGAAGTTGAGCTCGTCAGGTGGTGCCAGCCGGACGTCGATGACCGACCGGAGCCCGGGAAGGTCGCCGTAGCGGATGCCGACCTCGGAGATGTAGTTGTCGACGAACGTCTGACTCGCCTCCCGCCCCAGGTCGAGACGGGGCAGCTTGTAACGGAGATCGTTGGCGGCGCCGCCGAGCCGGGTCAAGCCGTCATCAGGCGAGTCGAACAGCGTGAGCTGCCGCGGTCGTTGATCGACGGCCAGCGCGGCAGTCGTCGCGACGTTGGCCCCGAAGCTGTGCCCGATGATGTGCAGTTCGCCCGACCAATCGGCGGCGACCGCCTGATCGACCGCCACGGCCAGCCGGTGGCCGTTGATCTCCGTCGCGTCCTCGCCGACGCGGGCGTCGAAGAGGTCGGCGGAGGTGGCCGACTGGTCGATCCAGCTGAACATCAGGATCGTGGCCTCCGGCTCCGCCCGCCCGAGCGCCTCGATGAGCGGGCCGAAGCGGATCATGGCGGACTCGCCGTTGCTGTCGACGAGCTGCGGGTCCCACGCCGTGATCAACGACTCGCTGGCCGCCTGCAGCCGTTCATACGGCTCACGAAGCCCCGGTTCCCATCCGTGGGTGATCACGACGACCTGCGCCGTGTCGATCGAGCCGGCGTCGACTGGTACGAGCGACGTTCCATCCCACCGGCCGAGCCGGGTGAGCGGCGCGTATGGACTTGCGTCGATGAGCTCGGCAACCACGTCGGCGGCCTCATCGCCCGAGCCGTTGTCCTGACCGCGCGCGGAGCCGGACGCGACACCGAGCGCGATGGTCGCTGCGGCGACCGCCAGCGCCGCGGTGCGCCGGCGCAACTCAGCAATCCTCGAGGCCGATGAGCAGACCCATCGTCCTCGCCGTGGCATCGAAGAGCTGCTCGTGTGCGGTGATCGCATTGGCCGTCTGGCCGAACAGCTCGAACGTGATCATGCCGAACACCTGGCTCCACGCCGCGACCAGCCGCACGAGGTCGTCGGGCGACAGCGCCTCGCCGAGCTCGGCACCGATGGCGACGAGCTGGCTCTGCAGACGGGCCGGCACGTCCACGTCCAGTTCTCGGGGTGGATGCAACCGCCCGTCGCGTGCGGCGTCGGCGGCGATGGAGACCAGCGCCCGCGTGACGCGCTGAGCCGGAGCGACGGTGTCTCGCGGCGCTTCGTATCCGGGGACCGGTGTGCCGTACACGAGGGCATATTCGTGTGGATGCTGGCGGGCCCACCGGCGGATCGCCCGGCAGGTCGCCAGCCACCGATCGAGTGCCGGCTTGGACACGCTCCGTCGGGATGCTTCCTCGGCCGTCGCGCCGATCGCGTCGTACGCCTCCGTGATCAACGCCGTCAGCAACTCATCCCGACTGGCGAAGTATCGATACACGCCGGAGGACACCATCCCGACGGATCGGGCGACGGAACGCAACGACAACGCCGCCGGGCCGACCTCGGCGAGCTGGCGCCGCGCCTCTGCGGTGATCTCTGCCGTGATCGCCTGTCGCGCCCTGGCGCGGACTCCTTCGACTGCCATGTGACAAGCATAACAGACTGGCGCTCTAGTACGTGAGCACTGCTCTCGTTATGATGCCGACATGTCCCACAACGTCGTTCGCTACGTCGAGCCCGGTGCGTTCACCCGCCGAGTCTTCAATCCGCTGATCGCGGTGATGACGAAGCTCGGCCTCAGCCTCAAGGGATCGCGCATCCTCGAGGTGCGCGGGCGCAGCTCGGGTCAGATGCGCACGACCGTCGTCAACCTCCTCGAGGTCGATGGGGTGCGCTACCTCGTGGCGCCCAGAGGCGTCACCCAGTGGGTGCGCAACGTCCGCGCCGCGGGATCCGGGAACTTGCGACTGGGCCGCAAGGTCGAGGGCTTCGTCGCCACGGAGCTGGCTGATGTCCAGAAGACGCCGATCATCCGCGCCTACCTGCGGGCATGGGCATGGGAGGTCGGCAAGTTCTTCGAGGGACTCACCGCCGACTCCTCCGACGCCGACATCGCGGCGGCTGCCCCGGGCTTCCCGGTGTTCCGCGTCGATCCGGCCTGACGGTCAATGTCCGGTCGCTGGCCACGACGTCGACGAGGCCGAGCTCCTTGGCCTGCTGCGCATCGAGGACGGCACCTCGCTCCAGCTCGACGACGATCTCGTCGACCGATCGGCCCGTGCGCGCCGCCACCGCTGCGACGACGACTCGGCGGACGACCTCGAGTTGGGCAACCTCGGCGCGGAGGCGCTCCGGAGGACCTTCGATCCGTTCTTCGCCAGTGCGGAGCGAGATCACGGAGTGCGGCGAGGCTGATCGCTCACTCGTCCCGCACGCCAGGACGACCGCCGCGGTCCCTGTCGCTCGGCCGAGGCAGCGCGTGCGCACGCGTGCGCGCATCGACCCGATGACGTCGAGCACGGCCAGCACGTCTGCCAGCGGCCCGCCCTCGCTGTTCACGATCAACTCGACCTCATCACGTGATTGACCGTCGAGCGCCATCAACTCGGCGCAGATCCTTGTTGCTCCTTCGGCGTCGATCCGTCCGCTCAGCAGCACGCGGCGCCGCACCCGCAGCTGCTCGAAGGCATCGCCGCGTGGAAGGTCGACGATGGGCACCATGACAGGGCCTTCACGTCGTGGGATCGGCCGGGCCGGCGGGTACGGGTAGCCGGGCCGATCCGGCCACTCGGGCGAGCCGGGCCAGGAGGGAATGCTCATGACTTCTCCTCTCTGGGAGTGACGGCGAACGACAGCGAGGTGCCGAGTGCCGTGGCGTAGCGCTCGAGCGTCGAGAGGCGAGCGTCGCCCCGGCGGGCTTCGAGGCGAGCCACCGCCGACTGCGACGTGCCCATTCGTGCGGCCACCTCCGTCTGCGACAGCCCCAGCGCGTGGCGGCGCTGTGTCAAGCGGGCAATGAGCGCGTCGGCATCTTCCGCCAGCGCCTCGAAGCCCGGGAACCGCGTTGGATCGCTGATATCACAAATGATATCGCTGCAACGAGATTGCGCCCTTGGGTACGGTCGGTGCCCATGACCCCCCGCCGTACCCTCGCCTGCCTCGCCGCCCTGGCCGTGCTCGTGCCAGGTGCACTGGCCGCCTGCTCCGACGACGACGATGACACTTCCTCGACGACGGAGGGCTCGAGCAGCGCGCTGCCCCCGGTGATCGTGGAAGTGGGCTCGCTCGACGGCTCGACCGTCGAGGTGCCAGAGGGGGGCGCGATCGACGTCACCGGCGACGACGAGACCTACACGGACTGGACCGCCGAGATCGCCGATCCGGCGATCGTGAGCTTCACGCCGGGGAGCGACGACGGCAGCGCCCAGTTCAACCCGGGCTTCGACGCGCTGACGGTCGGCTCGACCGAGGTCACGCTGACGAACTCGTCGAGCGGCGAGACGCTCACGTTCACCATCGACGTCGTCGCAGCCTGATCTCGAACGACGCCGGCCGCGTCGTTCAGAGGTGAAGACCCGGTTCGGCACGGCGGGCGCTCCAGCGCCTTCGCCGGCCGCCGCATTCAGCTCGCCGGTTCGATGAGTTCGACGTCGAGCTCGACGCGC
The DNA here is from genome assembly GCA_963844915.1 of uncultured Acidimicrobiia bacterium. Lineage (GTDB taxonomy): Bacteria > Actinomycetota > Acidimicrobiia > Acidimicrobiales > Ilumatobacteraceae > JALZMG01. Next base: position 87,408 of record CAWJQF010000008.1, read on the forward strand.
ACGACGTCGCCGAGCATCGCCCCGCCGATCCCGCCAGGCAGATCGATGCCGAAGTCGGTGCGGCGCAGCTCGCCCTTGGCCTCGAAGCCGGCGTGACGGGTACCGTCGACGAACGACTCGAGGCCACCGAACTCGACGTCGAGCGAGAACGGCCGAGTGATGTCGCCGATCGTGAGCTCGCCGTCGACCAGCCACGCTGCGGCGTCGCCGTCGATCCGCGTGGACCGGAACGTCATCGTCGGTCGGCGCTCGACGTGGAGGAGGTCGGCTGAGCGCACGTGGTTGTCCCGGTCGATGTTGCCGGTGTCCACGGAGGCGAGCTCGACCGTCGCCGTCAACGACGAGTTTGCCAACGAGTCGCCGACGACCAGTTCGGTGTCAAAGCTGTTGAAGCGGCCGCGCACCTTGGCAATGCCGAGGTGGCGGATCGAGAAGCCGACGAGGGAGTGGGCGGCATCCAGCCTCCACACGCCGGGTCGCAGGGTGAGGGGTGCCGATTCGATGATGCTCATGCGGCCAGTGTCCTCACCCCCGCGGTCGCCGAGGAAGGCCGGGTTGATCCTGGTAGCGCTGGGGCCAGGTTGACCGTCCGCGGATCAGGCATGCTGGAACCGTGTCGGAACGATCCCCGCTCGGTGAGTACCTCCGGGCGCGCCGCGAGCAGGTGCAGCCGGCGGACGTCGGCCTGCCGGCATCCGGCCGCCGGCGCACACCGGGGTTGCGGCGAGAGGAGGTCGCCACGCTGGCCGGCGTGAGCATCGACTACCTCGTGCGCCTCGAACAAGGGCGTGACGTCAACCCGTCGGCAGGCGTCCTCGCCGCGCTCGCGGCGGCCCTGCGACTGGACGACGACGAGCGGATGCATCTCTTCAAGCTGGCGGCGATCAGCGGCTCCACCGAGCTGTGCCCGGCAGCTCGCGCCGCGGTGGTGGACATCCCGCCTCCGATCCGCCAGCTTCTGGATCGACTGGACCCGACGCCTGCCTTCGTGCTCGGTGCGGCCGGCGACGTGCTGGCGGCCAATCGGGCCTGGGAGACGATCGCGCGACCTCTCGGCATGCTCGACGGTGAGGCGCCGAACCTCGTCCGGTACTTGTTCCTCGACGCTCGCGCCCGGGACGTCTATCCGGAGTGGGACGACGTCGCCGACGGGCAGGTTGCGGCGTTGCGACAGGCCGGTGTGCGCGCCGGTCCGAGCATCGCCTTCGACGCGCTGATCGAGGAGCTGCTCCACGTTCCGGATTTCGCCTCACGCTGGGCCGCCCACACCGTCGCCGAGAAGCGGCGGGGCGCCAAGCGCATCGTGCACCCGGCCGTCGGGGAGCTCCACATCACGTTCGAGACGTTGCTGCTGGCCGACGACGCCTACCTGCGGCTCATCACGTGGCTCCCCGCCGACGAGGCCACCGCCAGTGGTCTGCTCACCGCGGCGACCGGCACCGCGGGACGCTTGCGGGTCGTCGGCGAGAGCTGAGCTCCCGGCGCCAGCCCTACTGCACGAGTCGCAGACCCGCCGGCGTCGTCGATGGCTCGGCGAGCGGAAGCTCGACGACGAACTCCGTGCGGTGCGCCGGGTACACGTGCTCGCTCACGAGAACCGGCCGGCCAGACGTGTCGGTCGTGACTCGCCGGCAGCGCAGCACCGGCGCACCGACGGGGACATGGAGACGATCCGCCTCGGCAGCGCCTGCGGCGTCGGCACCGATCGTCTGGGTGGCCCCGCGCAGCGGAACGTCGAGCAGCTCGTAGAAGGGGCGGCGCTCCACGTCGGCACGCGACAGCGCTTGGCCCAGCTCGGCGGGGCACCACACGGTCACGATGGCGAACGGCTCACCGTCGGCCAGGTTGACGCGCAGCACGCGCAGCACCTGCTCGGACTCTGCGAGGCCCAGCAGCTGGCGCACGTGGTCGGGGGGTGAGACGAATGCGAACTCGAGGACCTTGCGCTCGGCGCGTCGACCCTCCGACTCGAGCTGATCCTCGATCGTGCCGAGGTGCTCCAGCCGCTGCCGCACCGGCTCACCGGCGACGAACCAGCCGAAGCCCTGGCGGGCAGCGATGAGCCCCTCGTCCCTGACGACCTCCAGCGCTCGGCGGACCGTCACCCGGCTCACGCCGAACCGTGCCGACAGCTCCGACTCGCTCGGCAGGAGCGATCCCGCCGGGCCGGCGGCCGCCAGCTGGCGCAATTCATCGGCGATCTCCTGATAGCGGATGCGACGCAATCAGCCCTCGATCAGCTCGATGCGGTTGCCGAACGGATCGAAGACGTGCCCGCGCACGACGCCGGGGATGTCGTCGGCCCATGTCATCCCGAGACCGGCGCGCTCGACGAGTTGGCGCAGGTCGCGTACGACCAAGGCCGGATGCGCCTTGCGGGCCGGGTGGAAGTCGTCGTCGATGCCCACGTGGACGCGCACGGCGCCGGCCTCGAACCAGCACCCGCCACGGCCGGCCAGTGCCGGCGGCTTGGGGACCTCCGGGAGGCCGAGCGCCGTGAAGAACGCGCGGGCGGCGTCTTCGCCTCCCGCCGGGATGGCGAGCTGGACGTGGTCGATCCCGAGCCAGGTTGCATCAGCGTTCACTTGTATTAGACTTGTCTACATGACGGCTTGATGCAAGCTGTTTTCGATCGAGGAGGCCCGCCATGAGCACCGTCAGCGCCAGCACCCCAATCGAGCTCGTCGAAGGGGTGTACGCCACGCTCCCCGAACGCGCTGACCTCGGCCGGCGACGACTCGGCCGGCCGCTGACGCTGACCGAGAAGATCCTCATCAACCACCTCGACGATCCCGAGGGCCAGGAGCTCGAGCGCGGCACCAGCTACGCCGACTTCCACCCCGACCGCGTGGCGATGCAGGACGCCACCGCACAGATGGCCTTGCTGCAGTTCATGACGGCCGGGTTGCCCGAGGTCGAGGTGCCCTCGACGGTCCACTGCGACCACCTGATCCAGGCCAAGGTCGGCGCCAGCATCGATCTCGGCGTGGCCATCGACACCAACCAGGAGGTCTACGACTTCCTCCGCTCGGTCTCGGCGAAGTACGGCATCGGCTTCTGGGGTCCGGGCAGCGGGATCATCCACCAGGTCGTCCTCGAGAACTACGCGTTCCCCGGCGGGATGATGATCGGCACCGATTCGCACACGCCCAACGCCGGCGGTCTCGGCATGGTGGCGATTGGCGTCGGCGGCGCAGATGCGGTCGACGTGATGACCGGGTTCCCGTTCAACGTTCGCTGGCCGAAGGTCATCGGTGTACGGCTGACCGGCTCGTTGTCGGGCTGGTCGAGCCCGAAGGACGTCATCCTCGAGGTCGCCCGTGTGCTGACCGTCGAGGGCGGGACCGGGGCGATCATCGAGTACCACGGTCCAGGAGCGGACTCCATCTCGGCCACCGGCAAGGGCACGATCTGCAACATGGGCGCCGAAATCGGGGCCACGACGTCGCTGTTCCCCTACGACACCAACATGGCGGCGTACCTCAAGGCGACGGGCCGCGAGGCGATCGCTGACGCCGCCGACAAGGTCGCCGACGAGCTGCGGCCCGACGACGGCGCGGAGTACGACCAGCTCATCGAGATCGATCTCGACCAGCTGAAGCCGCTGATCAACGGTCCGCACTCCCCCGACCGCGCCCACCGGGTCGGCCTCGCGGTGGGTGCGGCGGCGCAAGAGAACGACTGGCCGCTCGAGATCTCGTCGGCGCTGATCGGATCGTGCACCAACTCGTCCTACGAGGACATCACGCGCGCCGCATCGATCGCCCGCCAGGCGTCGGCCAAGGGGCTCCGCGCCCAGGTCGAGCTGCTCGTCACCCCCGGCTCGGAGCAGATCCGCTCGACGATCGAGCGCGACGGACTGCTCGCCGACCTCGAGGCGATCGGCGCCACCGTGCTCGCCAACGCCTGCGGTCCGTGCATCGGGCAGTGGTCGCGGCCAGACAGCTTGACCGGTCGGCCCAACACGATCGTCAACTCGTACAACCGCAACTTCCCGAAGCGCAACGACGGCTCGGCGAAGACCCTGGCGTTCGTGACCTCGCCGGACACGGTGATGGCGCTGGCGCTGGCCGGGAGGCTCGACTTCGACCCGACCACCGACACGCTGACCGCACCCGACGGCACGGAGGTGCGCCTCGATCCGCCGGTCGGTGAGGTGTTGCCCGACCGCGGCTATGACGCCGGCGAGGACACGTTCACCGCGCCGCCCGAGGACGGCAGCGGCGTCGACGTCGAAGTGAGCCCGGACAGCGACCGCCTGCAACTGCTCGAGCCGTTCCCCGCTTGGGACGGCGAGTGACATCCTCGGCATGCCCGTGCTGATGAAGGCGGATGGCAAGTGCACGACCGACCACATCTCGGCGGCCGGCCCGTGGCTGAAGTACCGCGGGCACCTCGAGAACATCTCGGGGAACCTCTTCCTCGGTGTCGTCAACGCGTTCACCGGCGCCACCGGCGAGGGCAAGGATGCGACCGACGGCCAGACCCGTTCGTTCCCGGAGATCGCCAAGAACTACGGCCTCAAGGGGATCCGCTGGTGTGCCGTCGGTGATCGCAACTACGGCGAAGGCTCGTCGCGAGAGCACGCCGCGATGGAGCCTCGCTTCCGCAACGGTGCGGTGATCTTCGCCCGCAGCTTCGCCAGGATCCACGAGACGAACGCCAAGAAGCAGGGCCTCGTTCCACTGACGTTCGCCGATGGCGCCACGTACGACGAGATCGGCGAGGACGACACGATCAACGTGCTGGGGCTGCCACCGGTGCCCGGCCAGCCGGTGCGCTGCCAGATCGTCAAGCCCGACGGCACAACCGTCGACTTCGAGTGCACCCACACGTTCAGCGACGAGCAGGTCGAGTGGTTCAAGGCCGGCTCGGCACTGAACATCGTCCGCCAGAAGGTCGCCTCGGGCGAGCGTTGAGATTCTGACGACACTTGGTTGCGCCCACCGCAACCAAGTGTCGTCAGAATCGGTTTGGTTCCCGCGAGCTGAGGTTCTGACGACAGTTGGTTGCGCTGAGCGCAACTAACTCTCCTCAGAACCGCGGCGCGAAGGTGCGGCGGGATGGGCTGCTCTGCTCGACCTCGAAGGGCGAGTGGCGAGGCGCGCCCGAAATCAGGGCGCGCAAAAACCCGGGGTTGGCCCTGCCGCTATCCGGGACGTTCGATGGAGAGCGTGAGGAACGTGCTCTGCCACGACAGCTCGCTGGCGAGCAGGCGTCGCGACAGCCACAGCACGCCGAGCAGTGCAGCCGCCAGCACTGCCAGTTGCGTGATCGACGGCCCCGCGTCAGGCGCGCCACCGGACGTGCCGAGGGAGCCGACGGATGTCCACGTGACACCGATGCCGACGTGCGGCGCCGTCGCCGCGGTGCGGTCGTTGCCGCTGCGGTCGTTACCGGCGCGCTCATCGAGAGACGGCAGCGAGGGCCACGACGACACGGCCGCGGAAGACTCGGCAGCCGCCCGTCGCGACGACGCCGCGCTCAGCGCGTCGGCATCAGCCCACAGCGCCGGCCGTGGCGCAGTCGCTGCGGCATCGGCCTCGCCGTCGGGGATCGACGTCGCCGAAGGCTGCCCGGCCCCCGTTGCCGCGTTGGCGTCGCCCTGGCCGGCGAGCAGCATCGTCAGCACGAACGCCGCGCCAACCGCGGCGAGCGTGAGCCCGATGAGGCGCCCGAGAGCAGGCAACAACCCTCGATCGCGCACTTCCGCCTGCACGCAATGATCGTGAACGATTCCTGGCCATCAGTGCAAGAGGCAATGCGACGAGCGATATCGCCGGCCGCACAAGGCGCTGACCTGGAGGTTCACTCGGTTCGAGTGACACGATCGTAAAACTTTGTCCCCTGTTCATTGAAAGATGCGCGGTCCTACAGTTCGCCTTCAATGACCGGGCGCGTCACGCTGGACCAGGTCGCCGATGCGGCCGGTGTTTCAGCTGCTGCTGCCTCGCTCGCGCTGCGCGGCAAGCCGGGCGTCGCCGACAACACGCGGCAGCGGATCCTCGACGCAGCTGGCCGGCTCGGGTACCAGATCCGCGTCGCGGCGGAAGTGCCGGCGGAGTTCACGGTCGGGATGCTCGTCATCACGAAAACGAGGGGGACGCCGGACGCGACCTACGGACCGCTCATGGGTGCGGTCACGGAGGCGTGCGCCGGCGTCGGCGTGGACGTGCGGCTCGGCACACTCGTCGTCGATGAGAGCGACCGTCCGGTGGAGGTGCCGAGACTGGTCGGCCAAGCCGGCATCGATGGGTTCCTCGTCATCGGCCCGTGGCTGTCGTCGGCCGCGGCATCCTTGCTCGGCGACCGGCCGATCGTGCTCGTCGACGGCGACGCGGAGGACCGAGACACCCACTCCAGTGTTGTCAGCGACGATGCCGGCGGAGCGGCCGATGCGACAGCCGCGCTGATCGCCGCCGGGCATCAGCGCATCGTGCTCGCCGGCGCCACGGCGGGCGTCGGCGGGACGAACGCGGAACGGCGCCGCGGATACGAGGAGGCGATGGCGGAGGCCGGTCTCGAGCCGCGCTACGTCGAGCGACCGACGCAGGACCCCTCAGCGGTTGCCGCTGCGGTCGGGCTCGAGCTGCGTCGTGGACGCCGCTTCAGCGCGGTGGTCGCCGCCAGCGACGCCATCGCCATCGCCATCCTGGGCGAGCTCGGCGCACGGAACGTGCCGGTGCCGGCAGCCATCTCCCTCATCGGCTTCGGCGACGTCGAGGCCGCCCGCCTCGTTCGCCCGCGCTTGACCACCGTCACCGTCAACAAGGCGGCGATGGGTCGGTTGGCGACGTCGATGCTCTTCCATCGCATGGACCATCCGGAAGATCCGCCGTTCACCGTCGTCCAACGAGCCCGGCTCGTGCACCGTGACAGCGTCGCGCCCGTCGGTCAGAGCGAGCGGGACAGTGGGAACGCGGCAGTGCCGAGCCGCACGCCCGGCTGAGCGTTGGCGCGCGCCGCGAGGACGGCCCGCAACACGTCGAACAGCGCCCGCGAGGGGGTGCTCGGTGGTGGCCGGCGGGGATGGGCAAGGGCTACGACGCGAGGCGGGAGCTGCGGCACGGGGATGACCCGGACCTCGTCGGCGGCGATCCGGCGGACAGCCGTCGCCGGCACGATGGCTGCGCCGTAGCCGTCGAAGGCCAACGCCGCGAGCAGCCGGACACCGTCGATCTCGGCCTGCGCGCTCAGCTGCACACCGGCGCCGCTGGCCGCCCGATCGAGCACCCGGCGGAGCGCCGATCCGGCCGGCGGAAGGAGGAGGCGATGGTCGCCGAGGTCGCGCAGCGTCAGCTCGTCGCGCTGACCGAGCGCGTGGGAGGCGTGCGCGATGAGGACGAGGTCCTCGGCGAACAGCGGCTCCAGCGAGAGCTCCGGGTCGTCGACGGGCAGGTGGACGACGGCTGCGTTGAACCGCCCCGTCAAAAGGCCGGGGATGAGCACCGAGGTGCTGCCCTCCGACACGATGACTCGCACGTGCGGGTGCTCGTCGGCCAGCGACGACAGCAGCTGCGGCAGGAGCCAGCGGGCCGTCGTGCCGAGCATGCCGAGGCGGACGTCGCCGGCAACATGGCCGTCGACCGGCGCCACGTCGGCGCTGATGTCCTCCATCTCACGCAAGATGCGCCTGGCTCGCTCAACCACCCGCACCCCGTCGTCCGTCAGCCCGCCGTGGGCCCGGTCGACGAGCTGCGTGCCGAGCTCGCGCTCGAGACGGGCGATGTGGCCCGACACGTTCGACTGCACGGTGAACAGGGCGCGGGCCGCAGCCGAGAACGTGCCGTGATCGGCGATGGCGACCAGCGCCGCCAGCTGGCGTACATCCATCAGCCCTCACCCCGCCTGCCTGCGCCCCGCTCCGCCATCTGTTCAGACGATAGCCAGCATCTGCGCGTTCTACTTGCCAGATGTCGGGCATGTGCGTATACTCACAAGCACAAGATCGAAGCGATACACCCCCCATGTACCGCTCGATAGAACCCAGAACGTCGACCCCCCATCGACAGGGTTCAGGTAGAGGAGCCCCGCCCCCCCAGCGGGGCTTCTCCCGTTTTCGCCCTCCAACCGTGCAATACCCGCAGTTCGCCGAGCACCTGCGGCTGCACCCCGTCTTCTACGCCGAGGACCTCGGCTACTGGGTGGTGTCCCGGCACCATGACTGTCGCCGCGTGCTGCGTGACTACACCTCGTTCTCGGCGAGCAACGCCCTCGCTCCGGAATCCGACGTCACCGAGGTCAAGGAAGGTGCCAAGACGCGCCTGCGCTTCATGTTCGGCCGCGCCGACGACGAGGAGCAGGTGACCATCGCGGAAGGCATGGCCCGGTTCTGGCGGTACTGCGAGGAGCTCGCCGAGGCTCGTCGAGCCCAGCCGCGCGATGACTTCACGTCCGACCTCGTGCACACGCCCGATGAGTCCGGGCAGCCACTGACCCAGCAGGAAGTGGCGACGATCCTGTTCGGACTGCTCCTCGCCGGGCACGAGACGACGACCAACCTGCTCGGGAACGGGTTGCGTCGCTTCCTCGAAGTGCGTGAACGCTGGGAGACGCTGTGCGCCGAGCCAACCCTCGTCGGCAACGCCGTCGAGGAGGTCCTGCGGTACGACTCCTCGGTGATCCACTGGCGTCGCCGCGCTGTGCACGACGTCGACTTGAGCGGCACGACCATCCCCGCCGGTGCCGATGTGATCGTGGCCATCGGCGCAGCCAATCGAGACCCAGCGGTGTTCGACGATCCGGAGGTCTTCGACCTTCGGCGACGCAATGCTCGCGAGCACCTGTCGTTCGGGTTCGGGCCGCACATCTGCCTTGGCGCGCCGCTGGCGAGGTTGGAGGCCGCGGTCGTGTTCGAAGAGCTGATCTCCCGTCAACCGAACCTGCGCCTCGTGGAAGACCAGCAGTTCCAGTTCATGCCGATCATCGGCTTCCGCGGACCCACGTCCGTGTGGGTCAAGACCTGACCTACGCTCCGGGCATGGCAGGGGCCGCGTTCTTCGACCTCGACCGGACGCTGCTGGCCGGCGCATCCGGCGAGGTGTTCTCGGCGGCGCTGCAGACCGCCGGGTTCACGTCGCGGGCCGTCCCAGGAGAGCGGTTCGTCTACCGCGTCTTCAACACGATCGGGGAGACGCTTCCGGCGATGATGCTGACCCGGCAAGCCGCCGGGCTCGCCAAGGGCAGGTCGCGCCAGGCCATGCGGCAGGCCGGTGAGGCCGCCGCCGAGGCCCTCGCGGGGATGATCCAACCGTTCGCCGGGCCGGTCTTCGAACAGCACCGGCAGGCCGGCCGGCCGATCGTTCTCGCCACCACCACGCCGTATGACCTCGTCAAGCCGCTCGCCGACCGACTCGGCCTCGACGACGTCGTTGCCACCAGGTACGGCGTCAACGCCGATGGCACGTACGACGGCTCCGTGGCCGGACCTTTCGTCTGGGCCAACGGCAAGCTGGAAGCGGTCCGCAAATGGGCGGCGGATCACGGCATCGACCTCAAGGAGAGCTACGCCTACTCCGACAGCTTCTACGACACGCCGCTGCTCGACGCCGTCGGCACGCCGATCGTCGTCAACCCCGACCCGCGGATGGTGATCATGGCTGCTTCCCGGCGCTGGCCGATCTTGAACCTGGACGTGTCACCCGGCGTCGTGAAGATCCCGGTGATCGGCGTCGAGTTGCAGCGGGTCGCGATGCAGTTCTCTCGGCCGGCGTTGATGCCGTACGTCCGCTTCGACATCAAGGGTGTCGAACGGATTCCCGAGATCGGTCCGGCAATCGTCGTCGGCAACCACCGCAGCTACTTCGACCCTCTGGCCATGTCAGTGGTCTTCGCCCGCAGCGGGCGCACCGTGCGCTTCCTCGGCAAGAAGGAGGTGTTCGACATCCCCGTCTTCGGCCAGCTCGCAACCGCGATGGGCGGCATCCGTGTCGATCGCGGCACCGGTTCCGACGAGCCGCTGGAGGCCGCAGCCGACGCGCTCGCCGGCGGCGAGGTCGTGGCGGTCATGCCGCAGGGCACGATCCCCCGCGGCGAGGCGTTCTTCGACCCCGTGCTGAAAGGCCGGTGGGGTGCGGCGCGACTCGCCGCGTTGACGAAGGCGCCGGTCATCCCGATCGGGCTCTGGGGGACGGAGAAGGTCTGGCCGCGCTCGAGTCGCCTGCCCAACGTGTTGAACGTGTCCAACCCACCGGAGGTACGGATCCGGGTCGGTCCGCCGGTCGAGCTCAAGTACCGCTCCCTCGACGCCGACACCAAGCGCATCATGAAGGCGCTCACGAAGCTCCTGCCGGCCGAGGCCCGCAAACAGGTCAAGCCGACCGAAGAGCAACTGGCGGCGACGTATCCACCGGGATACAAGAGCGATCCCGAGAAGGAGTCGATGCGGCGGCCGGGCACGGACTGACGGCCGTGACCTCCGACCCCTTGAACGGCGAGCTCGCGCCCGCACCCATTGCCGTCGCTGACGAGGTCCTCGACGACCTGCGGGACCGGCTCCGTCGGACCCGGTGGCCCGAGCGCGAGACCGTCGACGACTGGTCGCAGGGCATCCCGCTGGGCTACGTGCAGGAGCTGTGCGCCACGTGGCGCGACGACTACGACTGGCGTGTCGTCGAGTCCGAGCTCAACGGCTACCAGCAGCTGCGCTTCACGGGGCACGGCCCGACAGGCGACGAACTCGGCATCCAGGTGCTCCACGCGCCGTCGCCGGAGCCCGATGCCATCCCGGTCGTGTTCACGCACGGGTGGCCCGGCTCCGTCGTCGAGTTCCTCGACGTCATCGAACCACTTCGTGACCCGCAGGCGCACGGGGGCGATCCGGCCGACGCCATGCACGTGGTCTGCCCGACGTTGCCCGGCTACGGCTTCAGCGACAAGCCAGCTCGCCCCGGTTGGGGCGTCGAGCACATCGCCGACGTCTGGGCGCGGCTGATGACGGCGCTCGGCTACGACCGCTTCGGTGCGCAGGGCGGTGACTGGGGATCGGCGGTGGCGGCGTGCCTCGGCGCGCAGCATCCAGAGCGGGTGCTGGGCATCCACCTCAACATGGTCACCGTCGGACCTGGCAAGGACCCGGGTGAGCTCACGGACGCAGAAGCAGCGGCCATCGCCGCGCTGGCGACGTTCCGCGAGTGGGACTCTGCGTACTCCCTGCAGCAGGCGACCCGGCCCCAGACGGTGGGCTACGGGCTCGTCGACTCGCCGGCTGCGCAGGCGGCCTGGATCGTCGAGAAGTTCTGGTCCTGGAGCGACAACGACGGCCACCCCGAGAGCACCTTCGCCCGGCAGCGACTGCTCGACAACGTGATGCACTACTGGCTGCCTGCGGCGGGCGCGTCGGCGGCCCGCCTCTACTGGGAGAGCCTGCGCGTCCGGCGCGACGTTCCCGTGTCCGTACCGGTGGGTGCGTCGATCTTCCCGCAGGAGATCCTGCGCCCATCTCGGCGGTGGGCGGAGCGGCGGTTCCCGGACCTGCGCTACTGGCACGAGCCGCCGAAGGGCGGGCACTTCGCCGCCTTCGAGCAACCGGCGATCTTCGTCGAGGAAGTGCGGGCGGCCTTCCGCACTATGCGGTGAACGGTGCCAGATCGCGTCGTTCAGAGGTGGAGTCCCGGTTCGGCACGGCGGGCGCTCCAGCGCCTTCGCCGGCCGCATGCTGAGATCTCAGCCGACGCGCCGCGCCGCGGCTGGCTCTGGCGGGCCGACCCGGTCAGGGTGGAGGATCGCGGCGAACGTCTCGACACCCTCGGTGACACGCGGTCCGGGGCGCACGACGAAGGCGTCGGCGTCGACGGCCCAGAGCTCGGCATCGGGCGGCAGCACGCCGGCATCGCCAACCTTCGACGCGAGGTCGTAGGCCCCGTCGAGCCGGAACCCGCAAGGCGCGACGATCACGACGTCGGCGCCGCAGTCGGCGATGTCGGCCCACGGAACGCCGACCGAGTTGGCGCCAGGTCGAGCCAACACGGCCTGTCCGCCAGCCGCAGTGACAAGGTCCGGCACCCAGTGACCAGCGGTGAAGGGTGGATCGGTCCACTCCAGCACGAGCGTCGGCCGTCGCGGCGCATCGGCGACGGCGGTGGCGACGGCAGCCAACCGCGCGCGACACGACGCCACGATCTCTCGCGCGCGATCTGACGTGCTGGTGGTCGCGCCGACGGTCAGCACCGAATCCAGGATCTCGTCGAGCGTCGACGGGTCGAGCGTCAGCACGTCGGCCCGGCAGCCGAGGTACGCCAGCGCGTCATCGACCTCCGTGACGTCGACGGCGCACACGGCACACAGGTCCTGGGTGAGCACGAGCGTCGGGTCGAGCTCGGCGAACGCGCCGCGGTCCAGGCGGTAGAGGTCCTCCCCCGCCGCCATGCGCTCCTTGACGACCGCATCGATCTCGGCCGGGCTCAGACCAGCAGGGAGCGCCGACGTCGAGACGACGCGCTTGGAGCGGGCCTCCGCGGGGAAGTCGCACTCGAACGTGACCCCGACGACCTGCTCGTCGAGACCGAGAAGGAACAGGATCTCCGTTGCCGACGGCAGCAGCGACACGATGCGCACGCCATGATCATGCCGTGAGCGCGGCCCATCTCGCGATCGCCGCGGTGACGGCCGCCAGCAGCGTCGCCTCCGCCTCCCCGACGCCTGAGCCGCTCGAGGTGCTGGCCATCGACGCGCGGCCGTTCCCGCAAATCACGGTCGACGTCGCCGTACCGGAGCGAGAGCGGGCAAGGGACCTGCCACCGGAGGCCTTCTCGCTGCTGGGCCTGACGGACGTCGGCGTCGAGGAGCTGGATCCGGCCGACCTCACGCTGGCCGTCGTGCTCGACGATGGCCCCGAGGTACGGACCCCCGGCCTCGCTTTTCAGCAGGGCTCTGCCACGGAGCTGATGCGCACGCTCCCACCTGACATCGAGGTGATGATCTTCACCACCAGCGGTGTCGCCACGGACCCGACCGTCGACCGCAACGCGGCGATCGACGCCATCGGGTCAAGCCGCCCGCGTTCGACCTCTGGCACGCTCGCCGGTGTCACCGCGGATGCGGCACAGCGCTTGGAGACGGTGACCGACGGTCGTCGCCAGCTCGTCGTGATGACCGGCGAGGCCTCAGACATCCCCGGTGACGAGGCGACGTCACTGCTCGCGTCGCTCGACCGTGCGAACGCTGCGATGCGCGTCGTGTCGATGGGAGACACGGTCGGGCCGCACCTCATGCAGGCGGCCAACGACAGCGGCGGTGCGGCCGCTGCGGTCGGCTGGGGCTCGGACGCCGCGCTGCGCGCCGTCGACATCCTGAGCACGACGTTCGCCGAGCAGTACCGACTGCGCGGAACGATGGCGGCACCCGGTCCAGTCACGGTGCGCCTCACGGTCGACGGCCGCTCGTACGAAGCGACCATCCCCGACGTCGGCGTCGCGCCGACGACATCGACGACAGCAACGACGCCGACGACCGCAACAACGGTCGCCGTCGCCACGGTTCCCGCAACAGCCGCGGCCAACCCGACGATGGGGCCCGGCGGTCCGACGAGCTCGGGCGGGGGGTCATCAACGCCTGTCGTCGAGGCCAGCCTGGCGATCGCCGCGCTGGCGCTGATCGTCGCCGTCGTGGTCACGCAGCGCAGACGCAGCCGGCATCGCGCTCTCTCGCGGGCGGCGACGTCTCGGCGACGGTGATCGGGCCCGGGGTAGGGTCGCCGCGTGACCGTTGCGGCCCTGGGGTTCCGGCGCGGGATGACCGCGGCGGTGACGGCCGACGTACGCATCGTCGACGATCGCAACGTCATCTGGGTCGAGCTGGGTGCGGAGTCGGACTCGACCTCCCGCTCCGTCCCGTTGTCGTCGACGATCTCGGCGGTCGTCGAACAAGCGGTGGAGACCGCCCGCATCGAGGGCATGCCGCTGGTGTTCGTGCTCGCCTCCCCCGGTGCCGACATCGTCGAGGGCCTCGCCGCGCTGGAGGGCTGGGGCCGACTGGCCAAGGCGCTGGTCGACTGCTCCGGCATCGTGCCGACCGTCCTCGTGGTCGACGGTCCGGCCGTGTCGGGTCCCGCCCTGTTGCTCGGCGTCGCTGATCTCGTCGTGATGACCGAGGCGAGTTACGGGTTCGTCAACGGTCCGACGATGGTGGAGGAGTTCACCGGCGTCCGGATCACCGCCAACGAGCTGGGCGGCGCCCGCGAACTGGCTCGCCACACGGGCGTTCCGAGCGTCGTCGTCGCCGATCGCGAGACCGCGCTGGCAACCGCGCGAGACCTGCTGGCCTACCTGCCGTCCAGCGTCGACGAGGACCCGCCGCGGTGGCCAGCTGACGATCCCGTCGATCGGGCGTGCCCGGAGGCCGGAGAGCTGATCCCCGCCAGCTCGACGGGTAGCTACGACGTACGCCAGGTCGCGGCAGCGATCGTCGACGCCGACAGCCTGCTCGAGATCCGCGAGCATTGGGCACCGAACGTCGTGACGGCGTTCGCGACGTTCGGCGGCCAGCCGATCGGGATCGTCGCCAACCAACCGCTGGCGCTGGCTGGGACCCTCGACATCCCGGCGTCGCAGAAGGCGGCCCGGTTCGTCGCGTTCTGCGATGCGTTCAACCTGCCGCTCCTCACGCTGGTCGACACCCCGGGCTTCTATCCAGGCAAGGACCTCGAGTGGCGCGGCATGATCCGCCACGGCGCCCAGCTCGTGTTCGCGTACGCCAGGGCGACCGTGCCGCGGGTGTGCGTGATCCTGCGCAAGAGCTACGGCGGGGCGTACATCGTGATGGACTCCAAGACGATGGGCAACGACGTGTGCCTCGCCTGGCCGTGGGCCGAGCTGGCGGTGATGGGTGCGGGGCAGGCCGCGGCGATCCTCCAGAGGCGGGCCACGCCGGAGGAGCGGGCGGCCTTCGAGGCGGACTACGCCGAGCGCCTGCTCAACCCCTACGTCGCCGCCGACCGCGGCTACGTCGATGCCGTCGTCGAGCCGGCGGACACCCGCCGCGTCATCGGTCACGCCCTCGAGGCCCTGGCCGACAAGCGCGAGCTCCTGCAAGCCCGCAAGCACGGCAACGAACCCCTCTGAATGGGCGGCGGCTTCGCCGCCGCCGTGTCGGCCTGTGCCTGGCGGCACGACGGCCGACCTGACCTTCCACGCTCACTTCGGCACCGGCCCAAGCGGTCACGAACCTGGCTCACAACGCTCCTTTGCACCCAGCGGGTGGTCACAAACTTGAGGCTTCGCGAGTCGCAGTAACGTGCCCATGTGCCCGACACCATCACGATCACCGACGACCGCACCGGCAAGACGGTCACGGTCCCCATCACCGACGGTGTGTTTCCCAGCTCCGCCCTGAGAGAGCTGGACAAGAACCTCTTCATCTACGACCCTGCGTTCCTGTCGACCGCCGCCTGCCGCTCGGCGATCACCTACCTCGATGGGGACAATGGCGTCCTCCGCTATCGCGGCTACCCGATCGAGCAGCTCGCCGAGCACTCGACGTACCTCGAGGTCGCATACCTCCTGCTGTACGGCGATCTGCCGAACGAGAGCCAGCTCAAGACGTGGTCGTACGAGGTCACCCACCACACGTTCATCCACGAGAACATGCGCAAGCGGTTCGTCGACGGCTTCCACTACGACGCCCACCCGATGGGCATGTTCATTTCTGCCCTGGGCGCCCTCGGCACGTTCTACAACGACGCCAAGAACATCTTCGACGCCGAGAGCCGGCACAAGCAGATCTTGCGGCTGATCGCCAAGGCGCCGACGCTCGCCGCGATGTGCCACCGCTTCTCCGTCGGGCTGCCGTTCTTCCTGCCGGACAACTCACTCTCGTATCCGGCCAACTTCCTCAACATGATGTGGAAGATCGGCGAGTACGAGGTCCACCCGACACTCGAGCGGGCGATGGACGTCCTCTTCATCCTCCACGCCGACCACGAGCAGAACTGCGGAACCACCGCGATGCGGGTCGTGGCGTCGAGCAACGCCGACCCGTACTCCGCGGCTGCAGCCGCCGCCGCGGCGCTCTACGGCCCACTCCACGGTGGCGCCAACGAGGCCGTCGTGCGCATGCTCACCGAGATCGGCACGCTCGACGACGTCCCGGCCTTCGTCGACGACGTCAAGGAGGGCAAGGGCCGCCTGATGGGCTTCGGCCACCGCGTGTACAAGAACTACGACCCGCGGGCCCGGATCATCAAGCAGACCGCCTATGACGTGTTCGAGGTGACCGGCAAGAACCCGCTGCTCGACATCGCGCTGAAGCTCGAAGAGACGGCGCTGGAAGATCCGTACTTCGTCGACCGCAAGCTGTACCCCAACGTCGACTTCTATTCGGGCCTCATCTACCAGGCGCTCGGCTTCCCCGTCGACATGTTCACGGTCCTGTTCGCCATCCCCCGCATGTCCGGTTGGCTGGCCCACTGGGACGAGCTGCTCGGCGACAAGGACCAGAAGATCTCCCGCCCGCGGCAGTGGTACGCCGGGCCCGCCGAACGGGACTACGTGAAACTCGGCGATCGTTAGGGGCGCGATGAGCGATGAGTGCCGTATGACCACTCATCGCTCATCGCGCTCGTTGCGCTGACCCTGACCGCTGACCGTCAGGCGCAGACCGTCAGGCGCAGGCCAGGCCGACAGTCGCCGCCGGTGCCGAACGGCGCGGCGATCACCCGACGGGCGGTTGTGGGTTCTCGCAGTAGAAGACCTCGTCGCCGAGGGCGGCGTGGTACTCGTACTGCTGCCCGTCGAGCTCGAGAACGACGAGCACACCGTCGGTCAGCATCTGGGCGTACTGCGTCCCTTCCTCAGGGCACCCGAGCGAGCTGTCCGGCCACGTCACGTTCTCGACGGACACGACCTGGATGTCGGCCGCATCGGCGCCCTGCCGCTCGGCGAGGTCGGCGATCGCGGCCTCTTCGTAGGCCGCATCTGATCCCGACCCGGGAACCGTCGTGCCGGCGCCGGCCGCGGTTGTCGTCGTGGAATCACCGCCATCGTCGTCATCGGAGCCACAGCTCACGAGGAGGGCGACGGCCGACAGGGCGATGAGCGCGCGACGCATCGTGGTTCGACGTTCCTGGGTCACTGGCTGGTTCCTCAGCTCATCTTCTCCTGCAGCCGCCGGTCGAGGGCGGCGAGGAACTCCTCGGTGGTCAGCCATGGCGCGTCCCGTCCGATCATCAGGGCGAGGTCCTTGGTCATCTCGCCCGACTCGACGGCCTCGATGCAGACGGCGTCCAGCGTCTCCGCGAACCGCGTGACCTCCGGCGTCTCGTCGAGCTTGCCCCGGTGCTTCAGACCACCGGTCCACGCAAAGATCGACGCGATCGGGTTGGTCGAGGTCTTGTTGCCCTTCTGGTGCTCGCGATAGTGGCGGGTCACCGTTCCGTGGGCCGCCTCGGCCTCGACGGTCTTGCCGTCCGGCGTCATCAGCACCGAGGTCATCAGCCCGAGCGAGCCGAAGCCCTGGGCGACGACGTCGCTCTGCACGTCGCCGTCGTAGTTCTTGCACGCCCAGACGTAGCCGCCCTCCCACTTCATGACCTGGGCGACCATGTCGTCGATCAAGCGGTGCTCGTACGTCAGCCCAGCCGCGTCGAACTGGTCCTTGAACTCTGCGTCGAAGATCTCCTGGAAGAGATCCTTGAACTCGCCGTCGTAGGCCTTGAGGATCGTGTTCTTCGTCGACAGGTAGACCGGGTAGTTGCGGTCCAGCCCATAGCGGAACGAGGCACGGGCGAAGTCACGGATCGAGTTGTCGTAGTTGTACATGCCCATGGCGATGCCGCCGTCGTCGCCGAATTCGGCGACCTCGAACTCCTGCGGCTCGCCGTCCTTCGGCGTGAACGTGATCGTCAAGCGACCAGGACCGGGCACCTTGAAGTCGGTCGCCTTGTACTGGTCGCCGTGGGCATGACGGCCGATGATGATCGGCTTGGTCCAGCCCGGCACCAGGCGCGGGATGTTCGACATGATGATCGGCTCGCGGAACACGACGCCGCCCAGGATGTTGCGGATCGTGCCGTTCGGCGAGCGCCACATCTTCTTCAGGCCGAACTCCTCGACGCGTGCCTCATCCGGAGTGATCGTGGCGCATTTGACGCCGACGCCATGGCGCTTGGTCGCGTTGGCAGCGTCGATGGTGACCTGGTCGTCCGTCTCGTCGCGGTGCTCGATCGAGAGGTCGTAGTACTCCAGTTGGACGTCGAGGTACGGCAGGATCAGCTGGTCCTTGATGAAGGCCCAGATGATGCGCGTCATCTCGTCGCCGTCCATCTCAACGACCGGATTGACGACCTGGATCTTGCTCATGGGCGCCGACGATAACCCCGTGGTTCACGCCGCCCCATACGATCGCCGCCGATGGAGTTCGGCTGGACGAGCGAGCAGCAGGCGCTGCGGGCGCAGGCCCGCGAGGTCGCCAAGGACGCCGTCGCCAGGTTCGGGCGGCACAACGACTCGTGGATCAACGGGTACTCACCCGAGTTCTCGAAGGAGCTGGCGGCGCTCGGGTGGATCGGGCTGACCTGGCCCGCGGAGCACGGTGGCGGAGGACGACCGCCGATCGATCGGCTGATCATCGGGGAGGAGCTCATCGCCGCCGGCGCGCCGATCGCCGCCATGTGGTTCGCCGACCGCCAGATGGGTCCGACGCTGATCGCCTTCGGCCGTCCGGATCAGCAGCAGGAGTTCCTGCCGGGAATCCTGGCCGGCGAGACGACGTGGTCCATCGGCATGTCCGAGCCGGAGGCAGGCAGCGACCTGGCCGGACTGAAGACTGCAGCGCGCCGCGATGGCGACAGTTGGGTCATCAACGGCCAGAAGATCTGGACGAGCTTCGGTGCCGTGGCCAACTTCTGCTACCTCATCTGTCGCACGTCGAGCGACGGCCCGCCGCACCAGGGCATCAGTGAGATCATCGTCCCGCTGGACACGCCCGGGATCGAGATCCGCCCGATCACCGACATGACGACGAACCGCCACTTCTGCGAGGTCTTCTTCACGGACGTGCGGGTTCCGGCGGAGAACCTCGTCGGCGTCGAGGGCAACGCGTTCAAGCAGACGATGCGCCAGCTGGAGCACGAGCGCGGCGGGATCGACCGACTGGTCTCCAACTACGCCCTCTACGCGTTGGCCGCCGGCCGGGCCGACACGAGTGATCCCCTCGTGCGCCAGGAGATGGCGGCGATCGAGACGGGCTACCGCATCGGCCGCATCCTGGTGGTCCGGGAGGTGCTGCGCCAGGCACCGGCCGGGTTCTCCGCGGCGACGAAGTGCTTCTGCACCGAGCACGAGTGGCGCGTCGCCCAGTTCGTGGCTCGCGTGTTCGGCGCCGAGGCGACCCTGTGGTCCGATGTCGTGGCCGGGCTGGTGTACGCCCCCGGCTACACGATCATGGGCGGAACCTCGAACATCATGCGCAACATCCTCGGCGAACGCGTCCTCGGACTGCCGCGCGAACCGCGCTGAACCTCACGCGCCGACGGCGACCATCCCGAGGGCCGTGACGGCCAGCCCGAGGCCGAGCACCTGTGGCCGGCTCAACCGTTCGTGGTCGAGAACGGTCGCCAGCACCACCGTGCTGGCCGGGTACATGGACGTGATGACGGCGACGAGCGACAGCAGGCCTTCTCTCGTCGCCACCAGGTAGCTGACGTTGGCCAGCACGGCGAGCGCGCCGGCGGCCGCGGCGAGCAGGCCGGCACGTCCGACTGAGCGGACGCCGGCGCCCGTGACGATGACGGCGAGCACGACGATCGGCAGCGTCGTCAGCTGGCCGATCAGCAGCGGCCAGAAGCCGCTCGCGTCGCTCGTGCGGTCGAGGAACACGAACAGCAGGCCGAATCCGGCGCCGGCGACCACCGCCAGGCCGACGATCCTCGGCGGCGTCACCCGTTCCGCTCGCCTCGTCGCGCCACTGATCAGCGCGACGGCGACGAGCGCAACCACGACGCCGACCAGTGCGACGGGCGCCGGCCTCTCGCCCGTGGCGATGCCGACGGCGACCGGGACGACCGCGCTGACGACGGCGGTGATCGGCGCGATGACGGTCATCGCGCCCTGGGCCAGTGCGAAGTAGAACGAGGCGACGGCGATGATCGACATGAAGCCGGCGCCGACGCTCCACGCCACGTCCGAGGCCCCGGGAAACCGATCTCCCGAGGCGCTGATGACGATCAGCGAAACCGATGCACTGGCGACCTGCGTCACGAGCACGACGAGGAGCAGCGGGGCGCCTCTTGCGGCCCGCCCACCGCAGTAGTCCGACGTCCCGTAGACCACGGCCGAGATCAACGCGAGGACGATGGCCATGGCGCCCGCATTCTGCCGGCAGCGTGTGAGCCGATGAGAGGGAGATGACAGCGGCCACGTCCATCGTCGCCGCCATGACCACCACCACGACCCTCATCCGGCAGCGCTCGGCCGTGCTGCCAACCAGCATGCTGGAGCGCTTCCGCAGCCGAGCCGGCGAGCTGGATCGCACCAACAGCTACTTCGACGAGGACCTCGCCGAGCTGCGTGAGGCCGGCTACCTGGCCGCTGCCGTGCCCGAACACCTCGGTGGAGGGGGCCTCAACCTGGCCGAGCTCGTCGCCAGCCAGCGTCGTCTGGCCCGATTTGCCCCGGCCACCGCCCTGGCGATGTCGATGCACTCGTACTGGATCGGCGCCGCCGCAGAGCTCGACAAGGCCGGCGATTCGTCGCAGCGGTGGATCCTCGAGGCGGCCGCCGACGGTGAGGTTATCGCCGCCGGCCACGCCGAGACCGGCAACGACATCCCCGTCCTCCTGTCGACGTGCCACGCCGAGCGGGTGGAGGGCGGCTACCGCCTGACCGGCCGCAAGCAGTTCGGCTCCAACGGTCCGGCGTGGGCCTGGCTGGGCGCCCACGCCATCGACGCCGACGCCCCGGGCGGCCCACAGACCGTGCACGCCTTCGTCCATCGCACCAGCCCCGGCGTGACAGTCGTCGAGACGTGGGACACCCTCGGGATGCGCCCGACGCAGAGCCACGACACGGTCCTCGACTCGGTGTTCGTACCGGACGCCCGCATCGGACGGGTAGTGCCGGCGGGCGACGGCAGCGATCCGTACCTCGTGGCGATGACGATGTGGGCGTTGCCCCTCATCGCCAGCGTGTACCTCGGCATCGCCGAGCGGGCGCTGGAGGTCGCCGTGGCGAGCGCTCAGCGCAAGACGTCGATCGCCATCGCCCGCGGCGCCTACGCCTACAACCCGATGGTCCAGCACCAGATCGCCGAGATGTACCTCGAGCTGGACGCCGCGAACGCGACCGTCGAGCGCTTCGTCGACGACTGGGTGGCCGGCGCCGACCACGGCGAGGGGTGGATCTCGAAGGTGTACTCGCAGAAGTGGCGGGCCGTCGAGGCAGCCAAGCGGGTCGTCGACATCGCCCTCGACGTCTCCGGCGGCGGCGCCATGTTCAAGGGCAACGAGCTGGAGCGGCTCTACCGCGACGCGCGGTGCGGCGGCTTCCACCCCGGCAACGACGCCATCACCCACGAGATGGTCGGCAAGGCCGTGCTCGGCATCATCACCGAACAACCACGGTGGTGAGCCCCCGGCTCACAAGGCCTGAAGTGCATGCTCGACGGCGCCGTCGCCGTCGAGCACGGCACCCTCGCGACGCGCGTCGTCGTACGTCTCGTCGCCGAGCACCGTGCGGAGCTGCGCACTGAGCTCGTTGAGCGCAGCCTCGTCGGCTCCGAAGATGCGGTGGCCGTACGGGGTCGACCGAACTGCTCCCTCGAGCACTGCAGCTTCCCGATGCCGCCCGAGCCGAGCGAGCAGGGCAGCGACCGACCGGAGGACGGTCCACTGCGCCGACCAGAACCCGGCCCGCCGCCATTGCGCGAGCAGCTGCCGGTAGGAGTCGGCGGCGACGAGCGGGTCGCCGATCCTCGCCTCGATCGACGCTTTGGACGCGCCGGCAAGCCCGGCGACGAAGGAGGCGCGAGTCCGCTCGGCGAGCTGCAACGCCTGCGCGAACCGAGCCCCCGCCCGCTCCGGATCGAACAGCAGATCCGCTTCACCGGCGCAGAACCAGATGTAGGCCGCCTGGGGTGTGGGCGCCGTGCCGACGTCGGCCAGCAACCGCTCTGACAAGTCGAGCGCCGCAGGATCGCCGGCGTAGCCCAAGGCGAGCAGTCCTGTGCCCTCGGCGAACAGGCGTTGCGATGCATCGGCAGCAGCGTCGGTCGCTCGCCGGTACCACGCCACCGCCTTGTCGAGGTTGCCCTGGAACAACTCGTAGTTGCCGCGGGCCATCGCCACCACCGCGGGCACCTCGCCGCTCGGCGCGGCGGCGACGAGCGAGCGAGCACTTCGTGCCCCAGCCTTGGCGACGTCGCCGGCCATCCACGCCGCGTAGGCGCTCACCGCCCAGACGTGTGGCGCCAGTGGGCTGCGGTCATCTGGATCGGCCTCGGTGACCCGCTCGGACCATGCGAGCACGTCAGGACGGACCCGCATGAAGCCATAGTCGGACAGGGCCGAGACGAGGCGCCCGGCCAGCGCCACTCCCTCGTGGTCGATCAGCCAGCCGAGCGCGCTGCGCAGCTCCGGGAGCGCGTCGTCGATGTCCGAAAGCACTGTGGGATGTCGTGGATCTGCCATCCGCCGGTCGGCCGCCTCGATCCACTGCACGTAGTGACGGGCGTGGCGCTCGCCCGCGAGGTCGGCGCGGCGGTCATCAGCCAGCTGCTCGGCTCCGAACGCGCGGAGCGTCTCGAGCAGCAGGTACCTCCGGCCGGGCACCCGCATGACGAGCGAGCGCTCGGTCAGTTGGTCGAGCGCTGCCGAGGCGTCAGCGACAGTCGTCCCGGAGATCGCCGCGGCTTCGGCCACCGTGAACGATCCGGCGAAGACGGACAGGTCGGCGAAGATCCGCTGCAGGCGCGGATCGAGCAGCCCGTACGACCATGACATCGCCGCGCCGAGCGATCCATGACGGGCGGACGCGCGGTACCCGGAGGACAGCAAGGTGAAGCGGTGGTCCAGGCCAGCGGCCACTTCGGTCACCTCGAGCGTCTGCAGGCGGGCGGCCGCCAACTCGATGGCGAGTGGAAGCCCGTCGAGTCGCCGCACGATGTCGGAGACGACCGTCAGCAGCTCGGGATCAGGGTCGAACGCAGGGTCCACCGCCCGGGCTCGCTCCACGAAGAGCTGCACGGCGGGGGCATCGGCGGCGGAGGTCGACAGAGTCGGCAGCGGAGGGACGGCGAGCACGTGCTCGGCGATGACGCGCACGCGTTCACGACTGGTCGTGATGATCCTGACGTTCGGACACGTCGCGAGCAGGGATTGCACGAGCTCGGCGATCGGCTGGAGGACGTGCTCGCAGTTGTCGAGCAGCAGGACGAGCGCCGTGTCGCCGAGCACGGCGGCGATCCGGTCGACCAGTCCGACATCGGGTCGGCCTTCGATCCCCAGCGCCGCGGCGACCGCGTCGATGGCGGATCCCTCGTCGGCGGCGGCCAGTTCGCACAGCACGACGGGGCGGTCGGGGTGCATTCCGACGCAAGCGGAGCCCGACTTCGTCGAGCAGGCGGGACTTGCCGACGCCGCCTGGCCCACTGAGCGTCACCAGGCGGTTCGCCTCCGCCATCGCCAGCACATCGTCCACGAGCTCGTCGCGTCCGACGAGTGACGTGACCGGGGTGTGCAGCCTGCTCGTGGGGCTCCACGTCGCTCGACCAGTGCCGGTCAGCAGGTCGGCGTGCTGGGCGATCAGCGCAGGGGAAGGTTCGATGCCGAGCTCGTCACCCAGCAGCCGCCGGAAGTCGTCGTACACGCGTAGCGCCTCGACGTTGCGGCCCGCCCGGGCGAGCGCCTCCATCAAGAGCGCGCGTGGTCGCTCGCGGAGCGGCTCCTCGTCGGCCAGAGCGGCGAGCTCCGTGATGAGGTCGTCGCTGGCGCCGGTGACGATGCGGGCGGCGGCTCGCGCCTCCGTCGCGCGGATCCGCAGTTCGGCCAACCGCACCGCTTCGGCTCGCCCGTCGTCGACGTCGTCGAGCTCCGGGTAGGCGGGACCGTGCCATCGATCGAGGATCTCATCGAGCGCGGCGAGCGCTGCGGCGTCCAGCGCGTCAGACGCGTTCAACGCAGCGACGAGACGGTCGGCGTCGAGATCGATCGCCTGCGGCGACAGCCGGTAACCGCTGCCCGTCGACTCGACAACGTCGGCGGGCAGGCCGCGACGCAGCCGGAACAAGTGGTTGTGCAGCGCCGCCACCGGGTCGCGCGGTGGGCGACCGGGCCAGAGGACGTCAACTGCCGTATCGACCGAGACGACGTGACCGCGACGGAGGACGAGCAGCGCCAGCAGGCGACGCTGCAGTGGCCCGTCAGGCGTGACGTCGCGGCCGTCGGCCACGTACGCCCTGATCGGGCCCAACACCTCGATGCGCAACCGTTCGTCGCCACTCATCACGACTTGTGCTGGCGCACCTCGCTCGGCTCGGGTGGGCACGACGGGACTCGAACCCGGGACCTCCAGCGTGTCATGCTGGCGCTCTAACCAACTGAGCTACGCGCCCTTGCGGCCAGTCAAGCTAGCAGCCGGTTCGGAGAACTCGTTGCTCGGTTCACGGCTCGGTTCACGGCTCCGTTCACCGCAGTCGGACGGCGACCTCGTTGGCCATCAGGCGGCCGCGTCGCGTCAGCACCCACCGGTCGTCCTGGCATTCCACGAGACCGGGCAGGGCGTCACCGTCGAGTGCCTCTGCCGGCACACCGGCCCGGGTGCGCAGCGAGAGTTGCAGTCCCTCGATCCGCCTGGCGTCGTCATCCAGCGTCTCGGCCGCCGCTTCCGTTGACCTCCCGGCGGCGACGGCTTCGAGGTAGCGCTCCGGCGTGCGGACGTTCCACCAGCGCCGACCGGCGCGGTGCGAGTGCGCGGCGCAGCCGAAGCCGCGATAGTCGTGCTGCCCCCAGTACAGGTGGTTGTGGCGGCATTCGTGACCGGGGCGCGCCCAGTTGGACACCTCGTAGTTGTCGAGCCCGCCGGCCGAGAGCAGGTCATCGGCGAGCTCGTACTCGTCCGCTTGTGTGTCGTCATCGGGATGGCGAGCGGGGTCGGCGGCAAGCGGCGTGCCCGGCTCCACGGTCAACCCGTAGGCGGAGACGTGCGGCGGCTCGAGGTCCAGCGCACGAAGCAGCGTGGTCCGCCAATCGGCTGCCGACTCGCCGACGGTGCCGTAGATGAGGTCGAGGTTGAACGTGCGCAGGCCGACGCTGCGGACCGCCGCAACGGCCCGCTCGACGTTGTCCACGTCGTGCGTGCGGCCGAGCGCCGTGAGCACGTGCGGCACCATCGACTGGACGCCGATGGACACGCGGTCGACGCCCGCCTCGGCGTACGTGGCGATCAGTTCCCTGGTGACGTCGTCCGGGTTGCACTCGACCGTGACCTCCGCGCCTGGCACGACCGGCACGGACCGGATCACCACAGCCAGCGCCTCCGGGGGCACGAGGGATGGCGTTCCGCCACCGACGAACACGCTCGTGGCGACGGGCATCCCGTCATCGACGGCGACGGCGATCTCGGTCCGCACCGCCGCCAGGTACTCGTCGACGAGATGGGCGCGATCGGTCCACGTCGCGAACGCGGAGTAGTCGCACCGGTGCGCACAGAACGGGACGTGGACGTACACCCCGAACGGTCAAGCCTCAGGTGTGCGGCGGCTTGTGAGCGAACATCGGCAGGAAATCGCTCACGGACGTCACAGCTCTGCGTGAGGGAAGGACGTCGAGTCTACGTGGACGGCGGCAGGCAACGCCGTAGGAAAGCCGGATCCGATCGGTTTCTAGGCAGGGGCGCACGCCCGGCGCACCGCTTGCAAGGCGACCATCCGGGCGGCGGCGACGACGGCCGCTGTCTCCACGCGCAACACGTAGGGTCCGAGCGAGACCTGGTCCGAGGCGGCGGCCAGCTCACCGGGCGACCAGCCGCCCTCCGGTCCGATCGCCACCGCGCTGTCGCGCGGTTCCAGCTCGCGCCCTCCGGGCTCGGCGATCGCCGTCGCACCGAGCACCGTGGTCGCCGCGACCGGGCCGTCGAGCTCGGGAACCCGCACGCGCCGCGCCTGCATCGCGGCTTCCTCGGCGATGCGCCGCCAGCGGGACACCGGACGAGCCGCCCGGTCCCCACTCCACCTCGCCACCGACCGCTCAGCGATGACGGCGACGATGCGGTCGACACCGACCTCCGTGCACTTCTGCACCAGCCAATCGGCGCGGTCGCCCTTCGGCATGGCGACGTAGATCGTCAACGGTTCGACGTTCGGCGGCTCGACCACGATGTCGTCCTCGGGTGCAACGCCGTCGCTGGAGAGGCGGCAACTCCGCCACCGCCCCGCACCGTCGGTGACCGTCACCGCCTCGCCGTCGCGCAGACGGAGCACACGGCGCAAGTGGTGCCGCGCCGGATCCGACAACACCGGTGCGGCAACGTCATCGACGAGCACATGGGCCGCCGATCGACGCAGCGCGTCATCCACGGTCAGGCCCTACGAGAATGCCGACTTGATCCGCGAGAACAGTCCCTTCTCGGGTGGGTTGATGCGTTCACCGCGTTTCTCGGCGAGCTGGCGGAGCAGGTCGGCCTCGTCCTCGGCGAGCTTACGGGGGACCTCCACGACGAGGCGGGCCCGCAGGTCACCTCGCCCGCGACCCTGCAGCCGTGGCACTCCGCGGTTGCGGAGCACGAACTCGTGGCCTGGCTGGGTACCGGCGGGCACGACCAGCTCCTCGTCGCCATCGAGTGTCGGCAGCTCGATGGTCGTGCCGAGCGAAGCCTGGGCGATCGAGATCGGCACGTCAGTCACCAGGTCGTTGCCATCACGCCGGTACCGCTCGTGCTCAGCGACACGTAGGTGCACGTAGAGGTCGCCGGACTTCCCCTTGCGCGGACCAGCCGCTCCACGCCCGCTCAGGCGCAACGTCGATCCTGAGTCGACGCCGGCCGGCACGTCGACGTGGTACGTGTGCTCGACGGTCACGCGACCCTCGCCCCGGCAGGCCGGACACGGTGTCACGATGACCTCGCCGAGGCCGCCGCAGCGCGGACACGGTGCCGACGTGACCATCTGGCCGAGCAGGCTCTGGCGGACGCGCTGGACCTGGCCGCTGCCGCCGCAGTCGGCGCACGTCACCGGCTGTGTGCCGGATCCGGTTCCGCTGCCATCGCACTCTTCGCAGCGTCGAGGCATCCGCAACGTGACGGGGACGGTCGCCCCGAACACCGCTTGCTCGAACGACACATCCGCGACGACCTCGAGGTCCTGGCCTCGCGGCGGTCCGGCAGGGCCGCGACGGCCTCCCCCGCCACCGAACGGGCTCTGTCCGCCGAAGAACGCATCGAACAGGTCGTTGAGCCCACCCCCGCCGAAGATGTCCTCGACCCGCGGCCCGGCGCCGGAGTTGACGCCCGCCTCCCCGAAGCGGTCGTAGCGGGCTCGTTGGTCGGGATCGGACAGCACCTGGTACGCCCGCGCGACCTCCTTGAACTGCTCAGCCGTGGCGCCGTCACCGGGGTTGGCGTCGGGGTGCAGCTCACGCGCCCGCTGGCGATAGGCCCGCTTGATCTCGTCCGTGCTGGCAGTCCGGGACACCCCGAGCAGTTGGTAGTAATCAGCCACGATGCATCCTCGTCAGGATTCCTCGAGCCGGCGGCCGAGCTGATCGCTGACGACCTCGACGGTGGCCAGCGCCTGCGGGTAGTTCATGCGAGTCGGACCGAGCACACCCACCGACCCGCGGGGTTCACCGTCGACGACGATCGGCGAGACGACGACAGAACACGCCGACAGCGGCTCGACGCCGTGCTCGACACCGATGGCGACGGACATCCCGCGCTGCACGAGGTCACCGAGCAACGAGACGACGATGAACTGCTCCTCGAGCGTGCGCAGCACGTCGCGCACGATGTCGACGGCATCGAAGGCCGTTGCCATCGCCGACGAGCCGCCGATGTACAGGTGCTCGGACCCGGACGCCCGCCGCACCGTCGACACCGCTACTTCGCACAGCCGGTCGACCGCGGCGTCCCCGCTCGAGTCGATGCCACTGGTGTCCCCGAGCGTGCGTCCGTGCAGCTGGGCGCTCAGGTGCGCCGTCGCAGCGGCAAGGTGGTTGTCGGTGACGTCGGCGTCGAGGTCAATGGTCTGACTCTCCACCGAGCCGTTGCCGAGGACGACGACGACGGTGGCGAGCGTCGATGAGAGGGCGACGAACTGCACGGTCCGGACAGCCAGCGCCTCGGCCCGCGGGCCGACGACGATCGCGGCGTAGTTCGTGAGGTGGGCGAGGAGGTCCGACGTGCGGTACAGCATCTCCTCGAGCCGGCCGTGCGCGGTCCGGAAGAACTCGCCGACCTGCTGGCGCGTCGCCTGGTCGAGGCGCCCGGGCGACACCAGGTTGTCGACGAAGAACCGGTAGCCCTTGTCGGTCGGGATCCGGCCCGCCGACGTGTGGGGCTGCACGAGATAGCCCTCCTGCTCGAGCACGGCCATCTCGTTGCGCACCGTTGCCGAAGACACTCGAACCCCAGGCGCGTCGGCGATGTGGGTCGAGCCCACGGGCTGCGCCGTCGCGATGTACTCCTGCACGACTGCGCTCAAGATCGCCGTCTTCCGATCATCGAGCATGCTGGCAGTCAAGCCTACCGAGTGCTAACCGCTCGGGGCGGGGCGTGTATCACCGCCCTCGCAACGATGTCCACAGGACGTGGGGGTCCGCCCGACCGGTGCCGGCCTGCGGCCGATGACAGCCGTGGCCGGCGGATGTCTCGCACTGTTCGTCGCCGCCAGCGCCGCCGACGCCTCATCGGAGCCCCCACACATCGAGATCCAACCTGCAACGCTTGGAGCTCCCGGAAACGGCCGTCGGAAGTTCGTCGTCGGCAGTCGTGACGCTCGTGAACCTGGGCGGCGGAGCACCCGTCGTCGAGGAGGTCGACGTCGTCGGCGACGGCTTCACGGTCGAGGACGACGACTGCACGGATCGGGCAGTCGCCGAGTCCTGCACGGTCGAGGTGGGCTTCGAGCCGGAGCGATCGGGCGACTCCGTCGGCACGATCACGTTCCACGTCGCCACCACCACGATCAGCGGTGACCTCACGGCGTCCGCCGCGGCACCGCCGCCGACGATCCCTCCGGCGACGACGCCGCCGAGCGACGGCGCGTTGGACACGGTCCCACCGCCGGTCACCACACGAGACACCACGGAGCCGGACGCACCCGCCGAGACGGATCTGCAGCGTTGCGAACGGGAGGCCGGGGACGCCGAGGTCAGCTTCGTGCCGTCCGCCGACATGGTTGTCGGCCAGACGGAAGAGGTCGTCGTGCGCGCCTCCGTCGGCGAGCTCGAGATCAGCACGGGCACACTCGGCGGCCCGTCGACGACGATCGTCGAGGTCTCGCTGCACTGCGAGGTGCGCGCCGTGCTGCGCGGTGTCGACTTCGAGATCGACCCGCCGGATCAGCAGGAGGCATCGTTCCTCGACGAGGCGACCATCGAGTGGATCTGGCAGGTGCGGCCGCTCAGGGCAGGCGCGCTCATCTTGCACCTCGAGATCCTGCCGGTCGTGCGCACGGACGGGACGACCTTGCCGGGCTCGCCGCGGCGGTTCGAGACCAACATCCGCGTCGACGCCGAAGACCGGTCGGTGTTCGAGTCCACGACAGATTTCTTCTCGGCGCTGGTCGACTACCCGCTCGTCAAAGGGTTCGGCTCGCTGGCTGCGATTGCCGCGCTGGTGGCGGGATGGTGGAGGTGGGGGCGGGGCCGGAAGTCGCAGGCGGCGCGACAGCGGCGTCGGGCGTCCGCATCAGCACGACGGCGGCGACGGCGACCGTCGCCAGTGCAATGACACTGCCGTAGGCGACGCCCCACTCGGGGCTGATCCGGTCGCCGACAAGTCCCGTGATCGGCCCGCCGATCGGCGTCGAGCCGAGGAACGCCACGGCCGTCAGCGCCAGCATGCGCCCGCGCATGTGTCCGGGGATGGCCTGCTGGATGATGCCCGTGGCTCCGCTGATGAACGCCGCCCCGCCGATTCCCAACGGAATCGCCCACAGCAGGGCGAGCTCGAGGTTCGGAGCCCACGCCAGGAAGAGGCCGGATACGGCCATCAGCACCGTGTTCCCGAGATACCAGCGGATCGAGACCCAGCCGAGCCGCGCGGTGAGCAGGGAGCCGATCACCGCACCGACGCTCGACACCGACAGCACGAGCCCGAACCACCCCGCGCCGCCCCACCGGACGTCGGCCAGCTTGGGCAAGGCGACCTGGCTGTTGAAGGCGAACGTGGACACGATCGCCATCACCACGATGACGACGAGGAGCCGGCGGCGGTGGGCGACATACGCCAGCGCCTCGCGCACCGGTCGGCCACCCTTCGGCGCACGTGGTGACGGGTGCATCTCGTCGCGCCGGATCGTGCACAGCGAGAAGAGGACCGCGGCGAACGACACGCCATTGAGGAGGAAGCACCACGCAGTTCCCACGGTGCCAACCAACAGGGCACCGAGGGCCGGCCCGAAGATGCGCGACCCGGTCATGACGGCGGTGTTCAGTGACGTCGCGTTCGGGATCTCGTGCGTCTCGACGAGCTCGGTGACGAGGCCTCGACGGGCCGGGTTGTCGAAGGCGTTGAGGACTCCGAGCACGAGCGTCAGCGACCACACGACCGGTACCGACGCCAGACCGGCAAGGTCGACCAAGCCCAGCACGATGGCCTGCACGGCGAGCCCGGCCTGCGTGATGATGGACAGCGTGAGCTTGTCGCGCCGGTCGGCGACAGCGCCGGCCCAGGCCCCGAGCACCAGCATGGGGAGCCACTGCAGGGCCAGCGTGATCCCGAGGTCGGTGGCCTTCCCCGTCAGCTTGTAGACGAGCAGCGCCATCGCGGTCAGCTGGAGCCACGTCCCGATCGTCGAGACGAGGACTCCCGCGAAGAACCGCCTCGCGTTGCGATGGCGGAGGCTGCGGAAGGGTTTGCCGTGGGCGGTGCGCCCGGTGGGGCCGGTGGGGGGTTCGGCGAGGTCCGTCACATCTTCAGGGCGGAGATGAACACGTCGCCCGGGACCTCGACCCGGCCGATCGACTTCATCTTCTTCTTGCCTTCCTTCTGTTTCTCGAGGAGCTTGCGCTTGCGGGTGATGTCGCCTCCGTAGCACTTGGCGAGGACGTCCTTGCGCTTCGCCCGCACCGTCTCGCGGGCGATGACCTTGCCGCCGATCGCTGCCTGGATGGGAACGTCGAACAGCTGGCGCGGAATCAGCTGCTGCAGCTTCTCGACCATCTGCCGGCCGTACTCGTAGGCCTTGTCCCGGTGGACGATCATCGAGAACGCGTCAGCAGGTACACCGTTGAGCAGCAGGTCGACCTTGACGAGGTCCGAGCGGCGGTAGCCGGCGGGTTCGTAGTCGAGGCTGGCGTAGCCCTGACTGCGACTCTTCAGCTGGTCGAAGAAGTCGACGACCACCTCGGCCAGCGGGACGAGGTAGTGCAGCTCGACCCGCTCCGGCGACAGGTACTCGATCTTGTCGAGCTCACCGCGGCGTTGCTGGCACAGCTCCATCAACGTGCCGGTGTAGTCCGTTGGCGTGATGATCGAGACCTTGAAGAAGGGCTCCTCGATGAAGTTGATGCGCTGTGGCTCCGGCAGGTCCGCCGGGTTGTCGACGAGCTCGAGCTCCCCGTCGGTGCGCTGCACGCGGTACTCGACGCTCGGTGCGGTGGCGATCAGCGCCAGGTCGAACTCCCGCTCGAGGCGCTCCTTCACGATCTCCATGTGCAGCAGGCCGAGGAAGCCGCAGCGGAAGCCGAACCCGAGCGCCCCCGAGGTCTCAGGGGTATACGTCACCGACGCGTCGTTCAGCTTCAACTTCTCGAGCGAGTCCCGGAGGTCCTCGAAGTCGGCGCCGTCGACCGGGTACAACCCGGAGAAGACCATCGGCTTCGGATCGCGGTAGCCGGGCAGGGGCTCGGTGGCGCCGCGGGTCACGGTCGTGACGGTCTCACCGGAGCGCGCCTCGCCGACGTCCTTGATGCCGGCGATGAGGTACCCGACCTCGCCCGTGCCGAGCTCGGGGACCGCCGTCGGGGCAGGACGGCGTACCCCGATCTCGATGGCTTCGTGCTGCGCACCGGTCTGCAGGAAGCGCAGCCGCGAACCCGCGGCGAGCCGGCCGTTGACCACTCGTACGCTCGACACGACGCCGCGGTACTGGTCGAACTGGCTGTCGAAGATCAGCGCCTGGAGGGGTGCGTCCTCGTCGCCGCGCGGTGGCGGGATCCGCTCGATCACCGCGTCGAGCAGCTCGGGGACGCCCTCGCCCGTCTTGGCGGAGATGCGCAGGATGTCCTCGGCGGCGAGGCCGAGGACGTTCTCGAGCTCCTGGGCGTAGCGGTCCGGCTCGGCGGCCGGGAGGTCGATCTTGTTGAGGGCGGCGACGATCTCGAGGTCGTGTTCGAGCGCCAGATAGCAGTTGGCCAGTGTCTGCGCCTCGATCCCCTGGGCCGCGTCGACGACGAGCACGACGCCCTCGCAGGCGGCCAGCGATCGACTGACCTCGTAGCCGAAGTCGACGTGGCCTGGCGTGTCGATGAGGTGGAAGACGTGACCCTTCCAGTCGACTCGGACGTTCTGCGCCTTGATCGTGATGCCCCGCTCACGCTCGAGGTCCATCGAGTCGAGGAACTGCTCGCGCATGTCGCGGGCGTCGACGGCACCGGTGACCTCGAGGATGCGGTCCGACAACGTCGACTTCCCATGATCGATGTGGGCGATGATCGAGAAGTTGCGGATGCGAGAACGTTCCATGCGCTCCCAGCGACGGTACCCTTGCCCGGCTGATTTGAGCAGCCCAACCCATTCCGATTCTTTGAGGACCGTCGACCCGTGGCGAACATCAAGAGCCAGCAGAAACGCAACATCACGAACGCCAAGCGGGCGTCCCGCAACAAGGCCGCCAAGAGCGAGTTGAAGACACGGATCAAGTCGGCCGCCGGCTCGGTCGGCACGGATCAGAACACCGAGGACGTGCGCCTCGCCGTCAAGCGCCTCGACATGGCCGCCGCCAAGGGGATCATCCATCCCAACCAGGCCGCCCGCCGCAAGAGCCGCCTGATGAAGTACATCAACGCCGGCAACGCCTGAGCCGGTCGCGCCGCCGCCCATCTGGGCGCGGAGGTTCTCAAACGACGAACCGGGCGCGGAGATTCTCGAATTCGAGAACGTGCGCGCCCAGATCTAGCGACGTAGGCGCGACAGGCGGGCGACGAGCACCTCCATGACGAGGTCGTCGGGCAGTTCGCGGGCACCGCGCAGGTCGAGATCCGCGGCGGCCAGCAGTTCGATGGCCCGTTGCACGCCGCTTCCACCCAACCGCTGGTACTGCTGGAGCGCCTTGCGGGCCGGATAGCCCGGCTTGATGCCCAGCACCGCTGCGGCCGCTGCCTCGGAGCCGGCGTCGGCGCCGTCCAGCCGGGCCAGCTTCGTGTAGTGCCCGTGGAGGATCGCCATCACCTGCAGTGGATGTCGGCCGCCGGCCCCCATCATGCGACCGAGCAAACCGAGCGCATCGGACGTGCGCCCGGCGTCGATGGCGTCGGTCAGGTCCCACGGAGGGACGCCGCCACCCTCACCGAGGAACGGCTCGACCTCATCGGGCCCGAGCGGGCGTGCGGCGGATCCGTACGTCGCCACGAGCGTGGCGACGACGCCGTCGAGGCGGCCCATGTCCTCCCCGAGCCGCTCGCCGATCAGCTCGATGGCCCCCGCGTTCAACCGGATCCCCTCGACCTCGGCCCGTTCGGCGATCCACGCCTGCCGCTCCCGAGCGCGCGTGGGCGCCGTGGTGCTCGTCACGGTCCCGCCGGTCGACTTGACGGCGTCGGTGAGGGCTTTGGCGACGCGACCGCCGCCGCTCACGAGCACCAGCTCGGTCGTGGGGAGCAGATCCGTCACGACGGAGACCAGCGGCGCCACCTGATCCGTCGTGAAGCGGCCCACGTCACGGGCGACGACGACGCGCCGTGCGGTGAGGAACGGCGGGGTCTGCGCCGCATCGACGACAGCGGCCAGCTCGTAGTCGTCGGCGTCGAACTCGACGACAGCGAGCGCCCGATCCTCGTCGCCGACGAGCTGATGGACGACATCGCTCGCTGCGACGCGAACGAGAGATTCGTCGTCGCCGGTCAGCAGGTGGGCGGGCATCGGGCGGTCATCATCGCACTGGTGGTGCGACATCGCCGAGCAAGGAGCCGTCGGGGCTCAGTCGCAGCGGTCAATCGGATTGGCTGACGTAGGCGTGCAATCTCCCGTTGGGGGCAACCGCTGTTGACAGCCCTTCGCGGCGGGCCGTTCGAACAGAATCCGAGACCGTCAGCGCCACACCGCTGCACGTGATCACCCAGGCCGCAGCAGTCTCCGCGCCGACGAACACGGCGACCGGCAGCGTCAAGAGCAGCGTCAAGCTCACCGCCGCGGCGAGGGCGTTGACGCCAGCCCAAAGGTAGGTCAGCCGGCGGAACAGCCGCTCCACCTCCGGCCGGCTCGCGACGTCCGAGCTGAGGTGGCAGAAGTCGGCGGCAAACCGTGCGATGAGCGGCCGGCCGACGATGACCGACATGGCGAAGAAGGCCCCGGTGGCGACCGTGCGCAGGATCGGCTGGACGAAGTAGACGAAGCTGTTGCTGCTGAGCAGGTAGACCCCGGTGCGCAGGGAGATCCCCAACGTCGCCAACATGAGCAACGCAGGGACCGAGCGGCCGGTGATGACCCGCCTCCCCACTGCGGCGTACGTCCAACCCACCGCCGCAAGGATCGCCCACACGAGTCCGAAGGTGATGAAGAACACGTAGAACAAGGCCGTCGGGATGAGCGTCGCCTCAACGACGTACGGCACCATCCGACGGGTCACCGCCTTGACCACCGACACCTTGGAGGGACTCATCCGCCACGCCACGTCCACGGTTTCGGGAACTTCGATCGTGGTCGCTGACATTGGACGCTCCCGACTGGCCATCGGTGGGGCTTCGGTGACGCCACCAGAGGTCCGGAGCAACGCATCCCCGACCTGCTGCGAGCAGGCCCGACACGTTCGGGACATTCATCGTGTCACCCCGGAGCCTACTCCGGGCGCCCGGGACTCGACGCTCACACACGGCGCGCTGGGTCCGCCCGTTCCTCACCGGTGCGGGATGCCGGCATCGACCGTGCCATCGCTGGGCGCGGACCTGCAACGGCACGGCTCGCGACGTGAGCCGTGCCGTCGAATTGGAGTCGGTTACCTACCCGGCGACGGAGCCTGCCGTCACGGCCTCGACCACATCTGTTGCGTTCGTGATCTCGACCTTGCGGGGCTTTGCCTCCTCGGCGACGGGGATGGTCAGCATGAGCACGCCGTGTTCGTAGGTTGCAGTGATGTGGTCACGGTCGAGGCCCTCTCCGAGGAACAACTGGCGGCTGAAGTCGCCCTGGGCCCGTTCCGCGATCTGGACCTGATCGCCCTCAGCCCGCACCCAGCCGCGCGTCGCCCGCACGCTGAGCAGATCCTTCTCCACGGTCAGCTCGATGAAGCGGGCATCCACCCCCGGGAGATCGAAAAGGACCGTGAACTCATTGTTCCGGCGGTACGCATCGACAGGGATCTGGCGCGATCGGCGTTCGCTGAGCATCGCCTCGGTGATCCGGTCGAACTCCCGGAACGGCTCAGATCGCATCAGCATGGCAAACCTCTCGATCGCCCTCGAGCAGACGGCGATCGGCGATCGGCGAGCTCTGGGCTCAACCCCATCGTACGGCGAGTTCCGCCAAACCGGTAATCTGTTTCTAGAAAACATTAGCTAGACTATGCACCCATGGCGACGTGGAGTTTCCTCACCAACCATGCTCGGGCTCTCGTGTGCATCGCTCACGATCCCGGGGTCCGCCTACGCGACATCGCCGCAGCGCTGGGTATCACCGAGCGCAGCGCCTACAGCATCGTCACCGACCTGACCGACGGCGGCTACGTGGAGAAGGACAAGGACGGCCGGCGCAACCGCTACCGGATCCAGCCTCACCGACCGCTGCGAGAGGCCATCATCCAGGAACGCACGATCGGCGAGGTGCTCGACGTCCTCGTCGAGTCGAAGACGCGCCGGCGAGGACGAAGCGAGTCCGGGTGATTCGAGGCCCGCTCCTTACTCCTCGGATCGGGGCTGGACCATCAGGTGGCTCTCTTGTAGGCAACCAGTTGCTCGATTCGTTGGATGTGGCCGGCGCTCCGGTGGAAGCGACGGCCGATCTCGGCGTAATCGGCGCCGCCCGCTCGCCATTTCAGGACCCGGCGCTCGACCGGCCGCAGTTCGCCCGACGCCCGGTTGACAACCGTGCGTGGCAGGCGCGTGTAAGCAACCACCCGCCTGACGAACTCCGGTCGGCGCCGAAACCGGCGGGCGATCTCGCTGTCATCGACGCCGTCCTCGAGAAGGCGCAGCACGCAACGCTCGAGCGGCCTCAGTGATCCGTGATCGGACATCGTCGAGTCTCCTCTTGGTCGCGGCAGCAGTGTAGCTCGATATTTCTAGAAATAGATTGCTCGTTTCATCCCAAACAGGCGTACGATGGATGTCGATCCGCCGAGGGGCTCGGCCGTCGGCCAAACGCCGCGACCACCGTCCACTCCAAGAAAGAGGCGCCATGCCTGACGAGGAACCGCAAGGCCGCCGTGGAGAGCGAGCTGTCACTGGACAAGGGCCTCTCCACGATGGCGAGCGACGGGGACAGCCGATGCCTTCGGTGATCCCGGCTGAACCAGAGCAGCCATCGACGGCGGTGCCGGAACGGCGGTGCTGGCGTTGCCTCCAGATGTTCCCCGGTGATTCGACTCGAGAGCCGACGCCCACGGCTGACTGGTGGCTGTGCAACCCATGCGACCACGTCTTGCTCGGCGCAGAGCTTCGGGTGGCGTGATGCCGAAGTGCCACTGGAATGCTCTGCGACGGGGCGACCGCGACGCAGCGAGGTAGCGAGGTAGCGATGATTGCAGTCCTGTCAACACCCCAGTCGATGACTGCCGAGCAGTACGACCGGCTCGTCGAACAATTCGAGGACGCGCGAGCCAGCCCTGCGCCCGGCCATCGACTCCACGTCTGCTTCGGTCACGGTGATCACCTGATGGTCTTCGACGTCTGGGACAGCGTGGAGGAGCTCGAAGCCTTCGCGGCAACCGTCGCTCCGATTCTCGCCAACCAACAGTTCGTGATTGCTCCGCCTCAGCCTCTCGAGGTCCATCGCTTCGTCGACGATGGCGACTCGGACTTGCGGACAACGATC
The DNA here is from genome assembly GCA_963844915.1 of uncultured Acidimicrobiia bacterium. Lineage (GTDB taxonomy): Bacteria > Actinomycetota > Acidimicrobiia > Acidimicrobiales > Ilumatobacteraceae > JALZMG01. The sequence goes on from CAWJQF010000008.1 coordinate 124,739, forward strand.
ACTGAGCTTCGCCAGCGGGCGTTCTTCATCCGCCCCGTCGACAAGCCTCGCAAGACGATTCTCAACATCAAGGCGACACCGCACGAGGCCGAGGAGCGAGACGCCGGGATGACCGCCAGTCAGCGCTGAACGCACCCGCGGCGGCGACTCCTCCATGCCAGCAGGACGATGACGCCGACGAAGCGCCATCCAGCCGAGCCACGACCAGGGCGGCCCAGGCTCGACGGCCGCGCCGACCGTTGCGACTGCATCGATCCAGCGGACGCCGATGGCGACGGGTGCCATCACGACCGGTGCGACGACGGGAACCACCCCGGCAACGAGGCAGGCGGGCAGGCCGTACAGCATCACCAGGCCGGCCACCGGAACGGCGACCAGGTTGGCCACCGTCCCGACCAACGAGAGCCGGCCGAACACGAGCAGGCTCGGCACGGCGACGCCGAGCTGGGCGCCGACGGTGACGGCGACCGGCAGCGCCAGTGGACCGAGGACGCGAAGGCGCGGCGCCAGCCACGTTCCGACGGCCGTGACGCCGGCCGTCGCGCCCACCGAGAGCCAGAAGCCGACCGACCAGGCCAACAGTGGGTCGAGCAAGAGCAACCCGATGACAGCGAGTGCGAGCAGCCGCAGGGGCTCACGCTGTCGCCCGAGCAAGAACGCCGTGGCACTCAGGGCAGCCATCGTTCCGGCCCGCAGCACCGAGGGCTCAGCGCGGGTGAGCAGGACGAACCAACCGATCAAACCCAGCGTCAGCACCCACCGAGTCAGCGGGCGGGACCGCCGCAACAGCGGACCAGCTGCGGCGATCACGAACGCGACGTTCTGACCCGACACCGCGGTGAGGTGGGCGAGGCCGCTGGCGCGGAACCGTTCGACCATCGCCGGCGGTTGGTCCTGGTCATCACCCACGACGAGGCCGCGCGCCAACGCCGCATCGTCCGGCGCGAGCACGCCCGCACCCTGTTCGATCAACGCGCGCACGCGGTTCGACGCCTCGGCCAGGCGGCTGCCGGTACGAGCATCACCGAGCCAGTCGGCGTCGAACTCACCGACGACGTGCTGCCAGGCCACCCGCCGCGCCCGCTCCTCGTCGAGCGCGACGAGGCGACCGGAAACAACGACACGGTCGCCGCCACGCCATCCGGCCACCCGAGAGCTGGCCGCGCGTCCGCGCGCCCAGAGCTCGAAGCGCTCACCGTCGACGTCGAGCACGACTCGCAGCGTCTGGTCGTAGCGCTGCGGTTCACCGACCACCTCCGCCCAGCCCTCGAACGGTCCAAGTCGGTCCGGCGTCAGCGATCCCCACGCTGCATCCGCACGCACGATCGTGACAGCTGCCAACGCCACGAGCACCAGCCCCAACGCTGGACGCCGCGACAGCGTGGCGACAGCGGCCGCGCCGACGACGAGCCCAGGATGCCGAGTCGCCGCCGCTGACGCGACGATGAGCGCTGCAACCACGACCCACGCCGTGTCCAGGTGCGGCGTGCGGCCATCCCTAGGATGCCGCAGGCGCGGCACCCTCAGCCCGTAGCCTGCGCCCATCGCCGTTTCAACCATGAGCCGCTACACGTACGAAGGGCCGCGCTGGTACCGGACGCGGATCCGCGCGAGGGCCGTTCGTCGCTCTCATCCCCCCGCTCATCGTCGGGGTGGTCGCGCTGCTGCTGCTGAACCTCGGCAACCGCGCCAGCACGGGTCTCTCGGGCCTCTTCCTCGGTGTATGTGCGGCGCCCGGTCTGCTCGCCGTCGGTGCCCCGTTCTCGAGCTCCAGCTGGTACCCGTTCGGGATCGCCATCAGCGTCGTGCTCTGGCTGGTCGTCGGCTTCATCGTGTCGCGGCGGGTGACGCGCAACCCGATGGCCACCTGGAGCGACTACTGGCGGGACTATGCCTACGTCGCCGTCGGCATCTGTGCCGGCTGCACCGCCGCCCTGGTCATCGCCCGGATCGTCATCGGCGACACGCTGATCTGATCTTCGCCTCGCAACCAGAGGTTGCTCGGCGAACTCGAGGCGCCGGCCTCCGACCGGCACCCACCCGCACCCCCTGCCCAACGCAGAACGCACGGTCACACCCGGACGAGGTCCCGTAGCGCGTCGAGCTTGGCCGGCCCGATCCCGCGCACGGCTTCCAGATCCTCGACCGACGCGAACGGGCCGTTCTGCTCGCGGTGCTCGACGATCGCCGCCGCCGTCGCCGGACCGATGCCCGGGAGCGCATCCAGCTCGGCCGCGCTGGCCTGGTTGAGATCGACCGGCTCGGGAGCGACCGTGACGGCCGGTGAACCGGTTGCGATCGGAACCGGCTCACCAACCATCGGCACGTACACCCGCTCGCCGTCACCAACTGGGGCGGCGAGGTTCAGCGCCCCCGGATCGGCCCCGGGAACGGCGCCGCCGGCGGCTTCGAGCGCCGCCTGCACACGGGCACCAGGCGCCAGCTCGTACACACCTGGGCTGACGACCGCACCGGCGACGTGGACGACGAGCGGACCAGCCGTGGTCGGCGGTGCCGGGCCCGGCGGTGCGCCCGCTGACCCACCGGACGCGACGGTCGCCGAGCCGGCGGTCGCCGACGCGAGTGGCAGCCCGGCTTCGGTCGGCGGCGACGGTGACCGCAGCAACCACCAGCCGACCCCGACCAGCAGGACCACGGTGACGGCTCCGGCGATCAGTCGGCCGACACCGAACCACTCGATCCACGGTCGAAGCGGGCCGATGCGGCCTGGCGGTGGTCGCTCGGGGACCGCGGGCTCATCGAGGTTCTCGACGAACATGACGTCTCCTCACTGCGCGGCGCGCCGGGCGCGCCGGAGAACGAGGGGGACGTCGGTGAGGTGACCCTACCGGGAGGGTGTCAGAACAACTGCGAGGTCAGCCGGCGCCGGTACTCGGCGGTGCGCGGGTCGTCGTTCCCCATCAGCTCGAGGATGTCGACGAACTCCTGGCGCGCTTCGTCATCGTCCTTCACCCGCGTGAGCAGGTCGGTCAGCTTGGCGTCGTGGTCGTCGACCGGTGCAGCGCCGACACGAGCGGCCGCGGCGACCTTGCGCGTGCGCTCCGACTCAGGGATGCGTTCCAGCAACGTCAGCGCCTCGGCGCCGTCTCCTCGCGCGACGAGCAGCTCGCCGAGCGCGACGATCACGTCCTCATTGCCAGGCTCGAGCTCGAGGGCCTGGCGCAGGCTCGTCTCGTCGCCCGCCGCCAACAGCTGCGAGAGCTCGGTCTCCGTCTCCGTCGGCAGCAAGGTGTCCACGAACCGGGTCACCTCGTGCTCGGGGTAGGCGCCGACGAACCCGTCGACGACCTGGCCGTCCTTCAGCGCGTACACCGCCGGGATCGACTGCACCCGGAAGGCCTGGCTGATCCCTGGGTTCTCGTCGACGTTCACCTTCGTCAGCACGACCTTGCCATCGGTGGCCTCGACGACCTTCTCGATGATCGGCCCGAGCGTGCGACACGGCCCGCACCACGGTGCCCACAGGTCGACGACGACCGGCACCTCCTTCGACCGCTGCACCACCTCGGTGTCGAACGTGGCGTCGGTGACATCGACGTAGGACATGGATTCGAGGCTACCGGTGTGCCAAATCCACGGGCGGTTCGACACGGCGGGCGCTCCAGCGCCTTCACCCGCCGCATCGACCAGATGTCGAATCGCGTCGTTCAGAAGGTGGGCACCCAGTCGGCATCGGCCGGCGCTCCAGCGCCTTGGGCCGGCCGCATCAAGATCGTTGGTACCGTCGGGTCGCCGTGGTTGATCACCGCTTCGTCGCCGAGATCCCGACGCTCGACGCACCTGTGCTCGTCGTGATGCTGACGGGGTGGATCGATGCCAGCGGCGCCGCCGCAGCGGCGATGGCGGCCCTCGAACAGGAATGCAACACGTCGGCGCTCGTCGAGTTCGACGACGACCTGTACATCGACTACCGCGCCAGGCGGCCCATCCTCGAGCTCCGTGACGGCGTCAACGACCACCTCATCTGGTCGTCTCCGTCGCTGCAGCACGGCCGAGATCCGAGCGGTCGCGACGTGCTCACCCTGAGCGGTCCGGAGCCCGACATGGCCTGGCACCGCTTCGCCTCCACGATCGCCGAGCTCGCCGACCAGCTCGGTGTCGTCCGCATGGCTGCCCTCGGCGCCTATCCGTTCGCCACGCCCCACACCCGGCCCTCGCACGTGTCGGCGACCTCGCCGTCACGCGACGTCCTGGCAGCGCTGCCGTTCCGCACCAGTTCGGTCGACGTGCCGGCAGGCATGGCGGCGGCGCTGGAGCTGACGGTGCACGAGCGCGGCATCCCTGCCGTGGGGATCTGGGCCCAAGTGCCGCACTACGTCGCATCGATGTCGTACCCGGCGGCTTCCGTTGCGCTGCTCGAGGGGCTGACCACAGCGACCGGCGTCCGTGTCGAGGCAACGGAGCTGCGCAGAGAGTCCGTCCTCCAGCGCGAACGCCTCGACCAACTCGTCGAGGGCAACGACGAGCACCAGGCGATGATCGCCCAGTTCGAGCGGCTCTACGACGCCGCCGACGACGCGTCGACGACTCCCGCCGGAGGCCTCGAGCTGCGCACCGCGGAGGAGCTGGCCGACGAGGTCGAACGCTTCCTCCGCGAGCAGGGTAAGAGCTGAACCTCGGGTCCGGTCACGTCACGCGAAGGGCGATCGTGAACAGGATCGCGGCGACGAGCGGGGCGATCGTGCGGAGGTGGTTGGCGCCCGTCCACTCCCTGACGTAGCGCTCCCAGTGGGCGACCGCGCCTGGGTCGTTGGGGTCCAGCTTGTCGAGCGCGTTGTTGCGGGGGATGTGGTACACCGCCGTCAGCACGACCGTCACGAGGTACACCGCGGCGCCGATCACGGTGTACACGGCGTATGAGTCACCCCAGTCGGCGATGGCGATGATTGCCGCAGCGACCGAGGTCCCCGCCGTCCCGAACAACGCCAGCATGAACAGCGGGTTCGGTGCGTACACGTTGATCGACTGCATCGCGGCGATCCCCATCGGTGCCGGCAGCTTGGCCAGCGACCGCATCACGAACGTCGAGAACGCGAAGAACACGCCAGCGACCAGTCCGCTCCCGATGGCGCTGATGAACACCAAGACCCCCGCGCCACCCTCAACCATCACGCCACCTCCTCGTCACCCCAGACGCCAGCGGCGGCGGCCGCCGCGGCGTACGCAGAGAAGTCCCGGGGCACACGACCGAGCGCCCGCTGCACGCCGTCGGTGAGGTAGGCGCTGCGGCCGTCGAACACTTCGGTGAACAGCTCGACCAGACCCGTCACCTCATCCTCGGGCAAGCCCGCCGCCCGCAAGCCGGCGGCGAACTCGTCCGAGTTGATCGGCGCGTAGCGCACCGGTCGGCCCATGGCTGCCGTCAGCTCATCGGCCACGTCGGCAAGTGTCAGGAGGCGCGGCCCGGTCAGCTCGTACAACTCACCGATGTGGCGGTCGTCGGTCAGCGCGGCGACGACGACGTCGGCGATGTCGTCGACGTCGATGAACGGCTCGGCGACGTTGCCGGCCGGAACGGCGATCTCGCCGGCTCGCACGGCGTCGACGAAAGCGCCCTCACTGAAGTTCTGGGCGAAGAAGCTGCAGCGCACGATCGTCCAGTCTGCTCCCGAGCGCTGCACGAACTGCTCGCCACGCATGGCGCCGGCTTCGTTGCGACCCGACAGCAGCACGACTCGACGCACACCGCGCTCGACGGCAAGTCGGGTCAGGGCGTCGACCGCCTCTGCGGCGCCCGGGAAAGCGAGATCCGGGACGTACGTGACGTACACCGACCCGACGCCGTCCAGCGCCGCCGGCCACGTGGTCGGATCGTTCCAGTCGAACGGCGGGTTCCCGGACCGAGAGCCGACCCGCACCGGGCGCCCGCGCGCCTCGAGCTGGTCAGCGACGCGGCGCCCGGTCTTGCCGGTGCCGCAGGTGATCAACGTCGGGAGATCGTGATGGCTCATGGCAACGAGTCAAGTCGAGGAGGATGAGACGGTCCATCGCTGAACCGCTCGAATCCATACGCCAGCGTCTACGCTTCGGTCCATGGACGCCCTCGCCGCACTGCTCGACGGCCCACGCGCCCGGGAAGCGTTCCTCCTGCGCATGGTCATGAGCCCGCCCTGGTCGGTGCGGGTCCAGGACGAGGCGCCGCTGTCGGTAGTGGCTGTCGTGCGCGGCGAGGCATGGGTCTTCCCTGACGTCGGTGAGGCGGTTCACCTAGGGCGCGGCGACGTCGCGATCACGCGGGGCCCTGTGCCGTTCACGTACGCCGACGAGGTCTCGACGCCGCCGCAGGCCGTGATCCACCCGGGACAGCACTGCGCGACCCCCGACGGTGAGGAGTTGCACCAGGCGATGGATCTCGGCGTGCGGACGTGGGGCAACGATCCACTCGGATCCGCGGATCTGCTCGTCGGGACGTACCAGCTCGAAGGCGACGTGAGCCAACGGTTGCTCAGCGCGCTCCCGTCGCTGCTCGTCGTGCCGGCGGGCCGGCTCGACTCACCGCTCGTCGACGCGCTCAGCGCCGAGGTGCAGCGCGACGAGCCCGGCCAGGAGGCGGTGCTCGACCGCCTGCTCGACCTGCTGCTGATCGCCACGCTGCGCGCCTGGTTCGCCGGGCCCGAAGCCGAAGCGCCCTCGTGGTACCGGGCGCACAGCGATCCCGTCGTCGGCCGGGCACTGCGCATGCTGCATCACCATCCGGCGCATCCGTGGACCGTTGCCGGTCTCGCCAAGGAGACCGGGGTGTCGCGTGCAGCGCTCGCCCGGCGCTTCACCGAGCTCGTCGGCGAGCCGCCGATGTCGTACCTGACGGAGTGGCGACTGGCCCTCGCGGCCGACCTCCTCCGCGAGCCCGACGCCACCGTCGGCTCCGTCGCCAGGCAGGTCGGCTACGGCAGCCCGTTCGCCCTGAGCACCGCGTTCAAGCGCCACCGGGGCGTCAGTCCCCGCGTGCACCGGATGGCGATGACGTGATCGCACTCCCCTACGGTCTGCGGGCATGAAGATCGATGGGGGTCTCCCGACTCGGCTCGACACCGTCGCCGCACAGGCTGCCGATCTCGAAGCGGCCGGCTTCTCCGGAGCGTTCGCGCCGGAGACGAACCACGATCCGTTCCTGCCGATCCTCCTGGCGGCCGAGCACACCGAGACCCTCGAGCTCGGCACGGCGATTGCCGTCGCCTTCGCCCGCAGCCCGATGACGCTGGCGAACACGGCCTGGGATCTCCAGGCGTACTCCAAGGGCCGCTTCATGCTCGGGCTCGGCAGTCAGATCAAGCCCCACATCACGAAGCGCTTCTCGATGCCGTGGAGCCACCCGGCGGCGCGCATGCGCGAGCTGATCCTGGCGATCCGGGCGATCTGGGACACGTGGCTCAACGGCACGCCGCTGCAGTTCCGCGGCGAGTTCTACCAGCACACGCTGATGACCCCGTTCTTCGCGCCCGATCCATCAGACCTCGACGGATTCGGCGTCCCGAAGATCTTCCTCGCTGGCGTCGGCGAGCTGATGACCGAGGTCGCCGGTGAGGTCTGCGACGGGTTCCTCTGCCATGGCTTCACGACCGAGCGCTACCTGCGCGACGTCACGTTGCCGGCCCTCGAGCGCGGTCGAGCCAAGGCCGGCAAGACGATGGAGGGCTTCGAGATCGTCGGCCCCAGCTTCGTCGTCACCGGCATCGACGATGAGCAGCTCGCCGCGGCAGCCACCGGGACACGGCAGCAGATCGCGTTCTACGGCTCGACGCCGGCCTACCGCGGCGTGCTCGAGGTGCACGGCTGGGGCGAGCTCCAGGACGAGCTGAACGCATTGTCCAAGCAGGGCAAGTGGACGGAGATGGGCGAGTTGATCGACGACGAGATCCTCGGCACGTTCGCCGTCGTCGGTCCGCCGGAGGACGTCGGTCCAGCGCTGCACCGCCGCTACGGAGACGTCGTCGACAGGGTCTCGTTCTACGCCCCGTACCGCAGCGACCCCGACCGCTGGACGAGGGTGATCGAGGACATCAAGCGGGCCTGACTGCGTACGCGCCGAGCAGCCAGCTGCGCACGTTGGCGCCGAGCGCCTCGTCGGCGTACCCACCCTCCTGCAGCACGACGAGCGGCCGACCGAGAGCGGCGACCGCCGCACCGCAGCGCCCGAACCCGTCGGTGGTCAGCGCGAGGTCGCACATCGGATCGCCCACGTACGTGTCGACACCGAGTGACACGACCAGCAGCGCCGGGTCGAACACGTCGACGACGTCCAGTGCGCGGTCGAGCGACGCGAGGTAGGCGTCGTCGTCCACGCCGGCGGGCAGCGGAACGTTGCACGTTGCATCGCGCCCTCGTCCGGCTCCGGTCTCGTCGGCGTACCCGGTGTGGTACGGGTACGCCCGCTGAGGATCGCCGTGGAGTGAGACGAACAGTACGTCGTCGCGCTCGTAGAAGATCTGCTGCGTGCCGTTGCCGTGGTGGTAGTCGACGTCGAGCACCGCAACCCGCCCACCAGCAGCGGACGCGGCGTGTGTCGCGGCGATCGCCGCGTTGTTGAAGAAGCAGTAGCCGCCGTACAGCGCTGTCGCCGCATGGTGACCAGGCGGCCGGCACAGCCCGTAGGTCAATGGCTCACCGCCGAGCACCGCGTCCGTTGCCGCCACCGCACAGTCGACGGCCGCCCGCGCCGCGTCGTAGCTGCCGGCGGTCAACGGCGTCGTGGTCTCGTAGCACCAGTAGCCGAGCCGGGCCGCAACAGCTGCGGGCTCACCACGCCCACCCATCCCGTCCCGCAATCCCGGCATGGCGAACACGTCGGGGACGACGTCGTGGCTCGCCTTGACGTCGCGCTGGTAGTCCTGCCAGGCCGAGGCGAGGAACCGAACGAGGCCAGGCTCGTGGACGGCTTCGATCACTGCCGTGCCGGCGTCACGTGGCTCGAGCACGTCGAAGCGTTGGTCGGCGGCGAGCGCCACGTGGATCGCCTCGGCCCGCCCGGGGTGCTCGAACGGCACCTGCAGACCCGAGGCCTCGATCTCGTGCTCGGGGTCATGCCCGCGATGTCGGTCCGAGGCGAAGACCCGGATCACGCCGCAACATCCTGGGGGCTGCGCCCCCAGACCCCATCGCCGTCCGGCTCCCTGGCGGTCGCACGGCCAGTGGCGCTCGCTCCGCTCACGCCGCATCACCCAGAGGCCTCACGCCAGTGCGAGCACCTCTTCTAGGTACTGCTGCCGGCACAGGGCGCGCTGCAACTTGCCCGACGACGTCTTGGGCAACGTGCCCGGCTGGACGAGCATCACGTCACGTGGCGGCAACCCGCACACCTCGAGCGTGCGGTGGTGGATGGCGGTGCGCACCGCATCGAGGCCGCCCGCATCGTCCTCGGACCGACGGATTTCGGCGACGACGACCACGCTCTCCTTGCCCTTGTAGCCCTCCATGCCGAAGGCGATCACGTTCCCGGCGCGCACACCGTCGAGCGCCCCGACGGCCCGCTCGATGTCCTCCGGGAAGACGTTGCGTCCACCGACGATGATCACGTCCTTGATCCGCCCGCACAGCACGAGCTCGCCGTCGAGCAGGTACGCCAGGTCACCCGTCCGCAGCCAACCGTCCTGGAACAGCTCCGCCGTGGCCTCGGGCCGCTTGTAGTACCCGGGCGTCACGGACGTCCCGCGGATGAGCAGCTCGCCGACGTGACGGTCGGGCCGGTCCTCGAACGTGTCGGGATCGACGACGCGGAACTCCAGCCCGGGCACCGGTGGACCGAGAAGGGGAAGACGGCGGGCGACCAGTGCGAGGTCGTCCGGATCGACGACGTCGATCGCCTTGGCGACGCCGTCCCGTTCGAGGACGACCCGGTCGACGGTGTCGCACACGAGACCGCGGTTGCGAGGCGGGAACGACCCGCCGATCGCGACCTCCGCCATCCCGAAGGCCGGGAACACGCCGCCCGCCGGGAACCCGAACGGCTCGGCGGCGGCCACGAAGGCCTCCATCGCGTCGGGATCGACGGGCTCGGCGCCAGACAGCGCGAGCGTCAGCGTCGACAGATCGAGCTCGCGCATCCGACGCAAGGCGCGCGTCGCCAACACCCACGCGAAGTTCGGACCCGCCGTGGCCGTGCCGCCCCAGTCGGAGATCCACTGCATCCAGTTCCCCGGATGCCCGAGGAAGTCCTGCGGCGCGGCTTGCACGAGGTCAACCCCGCGCGTCATCGGGATCGAGATGAACCCGACCAACCCCATGTCGTGGTACAGCGGCAGCCAGGAGACCATGACCTCGTGGTCGGTCATGTGTGCAGCCGCGCAGCATGCGTCGACGTTCGCCGTGAGGACGCGATCGGGGATCATCACGCCCTTGGGCTCGCTCGTCGAGCCGCTCGTGTATTGCAGGATGACGAGCCGCTCAGGATCGGGGGTCGGCACTTCCAGGCGATCGCCGCTCGGCACGCCGGCGGCACCGGGCAGTACCGCGCCCATCGAGACGATTGGCGGATCGCCGGGCACCGCCTCGTAGAACGGCGCCAGCTGGTCGTCGATCAGCACGAGCTTGGCGTCGCCGTGGCGGATGCGGCCCCGGGTCGAGGAGACGAAGCTCTCCAGCGAGCCCATGCGCATCGGCAGCGGGAGCACCATGGATGCCAAACCGGCCATCCAGCAGCCGCGAATGATGGTCATCAACGCTCGGCTCGTCGGGCCGAGGATGGCGACGTGGTCGCCGGGTGCGAGACCCCGAGCTTGGAGGGCAGCACCGACGGACCGGGCCTCGTCGTGGAGTTGTCGCCACGAGACGTAGACCGGCGACCCGTCCGGAGTCACCGATGCGCCAACGAAGCGCACCCCCGTTCCAGAGTCGGCCGCCGCTTCGAGCCGAGCCGTCGTCGAAGGAGGCAGCGGCCCGGTCATCCGAGTCCAGGCTATCTGGCTGGCCCCAACGGAAGGCTCATGCGGCACGTCACGAACATAGGCTGGACGTTCGCTATGCCCACGGATGATGAACGACGCGACCAGGGTCTGACACCCGACGACGACGCTCCGCCACATCGGTACACGGCCGCGCTCGCCCAGGAGATCGAGGAGCGCTGGCAGGACCGCTGGGACGCCGACGGCACGTTCGAGTCGCCGAACCCGGCTGGCCCGCTGGCCGATCCCGATGCCGTCGCCGCCCGTGGATCGAAGCTGTTCGTCCTCGACATGTTCCCGTATCCGTCGGGCACGGGTCTGCACGTCGGCCACCCGTTGGGCTTCACCGGGACCGACGTGTACGTCCGGTACCAGCGGATGGCGGGCCGCAACGTGCTGTACACGATGGGCTTCGACGCCTTCGGCCTGCCGGCCGAGCAGTTCGCCGTGCAGACCGGCACCCATCCGGCGACCACGACGGCCGACAACATCGTCACCTATCGCCGCCAGATCCGCCGGCTCGGCTTGAGCCATGATCGCCGGCGCTCCATCGACACGACCGATCCCGGCTACTACCGATGGACGCAGTGGATCTTCACGCAGATCTTCGAGTCGTGGTACGACCCTGAGGCGGTCCGTCCCGATGGCGGCGTCGGTCGGGCTCGCCCGATCGCCGAGCTGCGGGCGGAGTTCGACGCCGGTGTGCGCGAGCTCGACGATGGGCGTCGCTGGTCGAGCCTGTCGTCCGGCGAGCAGGCCGACGTCATCGACGCCTACCGCCTGGCGTACGTGTCGGATGCGCCGGTCAACTGGTGCCCGGGTCTGGGCACGGTGGTCGCCAACGAGGAGGTGACGGCGGAAGGGCGGAGCGATCGCGGCAACTTCCCGGTCTTCCAGCGCAACATGCGCCAGTGGGTGATGCGCATCACGGCCTATGCCGACCGGCTGATCGACGACCTCGACGTGCTCGAGTGGACCGACTCGCTCAAGACGATCCAGCGCAACTGGATCGGCCGCTCCCCCGGCGCGCGGATCTTCTTCCCGTCGCCGGCCGGCCCGATCGAGGTGTTCACGACCCGTCCCGACACGCTCTTCGGGGCCACGTTCATGGTGCTGGCACCGGAGCACCCGATGGTCGCCGATCTCACGATCGGCGAAGAGGCGCCAGCGGTGCTCGAGTACAAGCGCCAGGCCGCGAGTCGCAAGGACTTCGAGCGGCAGGACGAGAGTCGGATGAAGACCGGTGTGTTCACCGGCAGCTATGCCACCAACCCGGTCACCGGCCAGGACATCCCGATCTGGATCGCCGATTACGTGCTGATGGGCTACGGCACCGGAGCGATCATGGCCGTGCCGTGCGGCGACGAGCGGGACTTCGAGTTCGCCCAGCAGTACGGCCTCGACATCCCGCCGATCCAGCGGCCGCCCGACGAGTGGTTCGCCGAGCAGGGCATCGCACCGACCTTGGACACGTCGAGGTGGCCGGAGGCCTTCGTCGGCGACGCGCCGTACATCAACTCCGCCCACGCCGACCTCGACATCGACGGCGTGGACTCGGTCACCGAGGGCGTCGAGACCGTCAACAACTGGCTCGAGGCCAACGGCTACGGCGAGGCAACGATCACGTACAAGCTGCGTGACTGGCTGTTCAGCCGGCAGCGCTACTGGGGCGAGCCGTTCCCCATCGTCTACGACGAGGCCGGTCGCCCCCACGCCCTGCCCGACGACCAGCTGCCCCTGACGCTGCCCGAGACCGACAGCTTCTCGCCGCGCACGTTCGACCCCGACGACGAGTTCTCCGAGCCGGAGAGCCCGCTGGACCGCCTGGATTCGTGGGTCGACGTCGAGCTCGATCTGGGCGATGGGCTCAAGCGCTACCGCCGCGACACGAACGTGATGCCGCAGTGGGCGGGCTCGTGCTGGTACGAGCTGCGCTACTGCGACCCGACGAACGAGAAGACGTTCGTCGATCCGGAGGTCGAGCGCTATTGGATGGGCCCGCAGACCGACGTGCGGCCCGACCACCCCGGCGGCGTCGACCTCTATGTCGGCGGCGTCGAGCATGCCGTCCTGCACCTGCTGTACGCCCGCTTCTGGCACAAGGTGCTGTACGACCTGGGTCACCTGTCGTCACACGAGCCGTACGCCCGGCTGTTCAACCAGGGGTACGTGCTGGCTGCCGCCTACACCGACGAGCGCGGCATCTACGTCGAGGCCGATCAAGTGCTCTCCGGGCCGGATGGGACCTTCACGTTCGAGGGCCGGCCCGTGACTCGCGAGTGGGGCAAGATGGGCAAGAGCCTCAAGAACGCCGTCTCGCCCGAGGAGATCTACGAGGCGTACGGCAGCGACACGTTGCGGTTGCACCTGATGGCCACGGGCCCGCTGGACGCGTCCCGGCCGTGGGAGACCCGCGACGTCGTCGGCATGTACCGGTTCCTGCAGCGGCTGTGGCGCAACATCATCGACGAGCGGACGGGTGGGCTGGCGGTCGTCGACGGACCCACGGACGATGCGACGCGTCGCCTGCTGCACCGCACGATCGCGACCGTCAGGAGTGAGATCGAGGCGCTGCGCTTCAACACGGCCATCGCCAAGCTGATCGAGCTCAACAACCACCTGACGAAGGAGTCAGCCGGGACGTCCCGCGAGGTGGCCGAGGCGATCACGAAGATGGTGGCGCCATTCGCGCCACACCTCGGCGAGGAGCTGTGGCACCGCCTCGGCCACGACGAGACGATCACCTATGTGGCGTTCCCCGATGCGGATCCGGCGCTCCTCGTGGAGGAGACGGTCGAGTACCCGGTGCAGATCAACGGCAAGGTGCGCAGCCACATCGTCGTTCCCGCGTCGTCGACCCCCGATGAGGTCGAGACCGCCGCGCTCGCCGACCCCAAGGTCAGTGCGGCGGTGGACGGGGCGACGCCGAAGAAGGTCATCGTCGTCCCGGGTCGGATGGTCAACATCGTGGTGTGACGCCGCGTGATTGCACGCGGCGACCGGGTCTCTCATCTTGCTCTCATCGAGGCCGGGCTATCGGTGGTCGTGATGATCACCGTCACTTCCAGTCCACCGATCACCGGTGTCGAGGTGGTCGACGTGGCCAAGTCCTACGGCGCGGTACAGGCGGTCAGAGGCGTCGATCTCTCCATCGCTCCGGGCGAGACCGTCGCCCTGCTCGGGCCGAACGGCGCCGGCAAGTCCACGACCATCGACATGATGCTCGGGTTGACCCGACCGGATCGGGGCCACGTCGAACTGTTCGGCAAGTCTCCGAGTGATGCCGTCAGAGCCGGTGCCGTCGGCGTCATGTTGCAGTCCGGCGCCCTGATCCGCGATCTCACGGTGCGCGAACTGATCACGATGATCGGCTCGCTCTACCCACATGCGCTCGACATCGACGAGGTGCTCGACCTCACGGGCCTGCACGACGTGGCGGGACGCCGCACGCAACGGCTCTCCGGCGGGCAGGCGCAGCGCGCTCGCTTCGCCATCGCGCTCGTCTCCAACCCCGAGCTGCTCGTGCTCGACGAACCGACCGTGGGCCTCGACGTCGAAGCACGCCAGAGCTTCTGGTCGGTGATGCGAGCCTTCGCCGCCCGCGGCAAGACCGTCATGTTCGCCACGCACTACCTCGAGGAAGCCGACGCGTACGCCGACCGGATCGTGCTCATGTCCGGCGGGCGAGTCGTCGCCGCAGGCCCGCCGACTGAGATCAAGGCGCGCGTCGGACGGCACATCATCCGGGCAACACTCACCGGTGTCGACGTCGACATCTTGGCGAGGCTCCCTGGTGTCGTCCTCGCGGACCGCCACGGCGACACCATCGAGCTGCAGTGCACGGACTCCGACGCCGCCGTCCGCACCTTGCTGACGACGTATCCCGGCGCGCGTGGACATCGAGATCCGCGGTGCCGGTTTGGAAGAAGCGTTCCTGGAGCTCACCGCCAACAGCGACCAGCTCGCCGAGCTGGAGGCGTCGCGATGACGACCGCCGTCTACACGCGCTACGAGCTGCTGCGGACGTTCCGTAACGTCCGCTTCTTCGTCCTCGCCCTCGCCTTCCCGCTGGTGATGTTCCTACTGATCGCCGGGCCGAACCGGAACGAACAGCTCGACGGCATCTCGTTCACCGTCTACTACATGACGGGCATGATCAGCTGGGGCGCGATGGCGGCGGTGATCGCCAGCGGGGCGCGCATCGCCGCCGAGCGGTCAGTCCAATGGCACCGCCAACTGCGCGTCACACCGCTCCCCGTGCGCACGTACTTCAGGGCGAAGCTGGTCAGCGGGTACGCGATGGCCGCCGTGACCATCGTCGTGCTGTACGTGGCAGGGATCTCGCTCGGCGTCCGACTGCCGATGTCCGGTTGGTTGTCCATGACCGCTTTGATCCTGATCGGGCTCATCCCCTTCGCCGTGCTCGGGATCCTGATCGGCCACCTCCTGACCGCGGACTCGATCGGCCCGGCGATCGGAGGCCTGACTGCGCTCTTCGCACTGCTCGGAGGCGCATGGGGTCCGGTGCTCGGCGAAGGAGTGCTGCGCACCATCTCCAAGGGACTGCCGTCGTACTGGCTCGTCCAAGCCGGCAAGTCGGCCGTCACGGGCGATGGATGGCCGCCGCTGGCGTGGATCGTCGTTGCGGTTTGGACGGTCGTCCTCACGGTGCTCGCGGTCCGCGTGTATCAGCGCGATACGGCGCGCACCTGACCTCGAGCGACGCCGACTACCCGCCGTCGACGCGCAGCCGGTAACCGGCGCCGCGCACCGTCTCGATCGCGTCTCGCCCGAACGGCCGGTCGACCTTGTCCCGGAGGTACCGCACGTACACGTCGACGACGTTGGACGTCCCGTCGTAGGCGAAGTCCCAGACGTGTTCGAGGATCTCTGTGCGGCTGAGGACCTCGCCCTTGTGGCGCATGAGCAGTTCGAGCAACGAGAACTGGCGGGCCGTCAGGGAGATGGTGGCCTGACCACGCGTCACCGACTTGGTCGCGGGATCGAGCCGCAGATCGCCAGCCAGCAGCACCGCCGGCCGCTCCCCGACCTCGCGGCGCAGCAGCGCCCGCAGCCGGGCGAACAGCTCGGCGAACGAGAACGGCTTGGCGAGGTAGTCGTCGGCGCCGGCATCGAGGCCGCGGACACGGTCGCCGACCGAGTCGCGGGCCGTGAGCATGATGACCGGCATCCATCGGCCGGACTCACGCAGCTGCCGGCAGACGTCGAAGCCGTCGGGCGCCGGGATCATCGTGTCGAGCACGATCGCGTCGTACGGAAACTCGCGTCCGGCCCAGATCGCGTCCTCACCGCGCGCCGCCAGGTCCACGGCGTATCCCTCGCGCTCGAGCCCTCGCTTGAGCAAGGACGCCATCTTCACGTCGTCCTCGACCACCAGCAGGCGCACCGTCGGCACGGTACTGCCGGGTCAGGCAGGTCGCCGGTCCCGCGCGATCAGCCGGCCGACGGCCGACACGAGGTCGTCGAGTGGGAACGGCTTGCCCAGGAACACGTCGGAGCCGGCGCGCTCGGCTGCGGCGCGGTCGGCCGGGCTGCTCCGCGCGCTCACGACGACGACGCCACCCGTCCAACCGTCGGCGCGCAGGTGTCGGCACACTTCGATGCCGCTGGGGTGCGGCATCATGACGTCCAGCACGATGACGTCGGGGTGCTGATCGGCCACTGCCCACAGCGCGTGGTCCCCCGATTCCCCAGTGACGCAGTCATATCCGGCCCGCTCGAGGCGCCGGACGGCAATGCGCACGAACTTGGGGTCGTCGTCGACGACGAGCACGCGCCGACCAGCGAGACCGCCACCGTCCGTCGAGCCGAGCATGGCACCACGATGAACGTCGGCACGTGAGAGCACGATGAGCGCTCACGGTCCAGCCACCGGAACCTCGACCTTGACGCACGCGCCGCCGAGTGGCGGCCCGTTGCTGGCTCGGACCGTGCCTCCAACGGCGTCGGCCAGCGAGGAGACGATGGCCAGCCCGAGTCCTGCGCCGCCTCCCGATCGGGTGCGTGCACCGTCGCCGCGACTGAAGCGATCGAAGGCCTGCTCCAACAGCGCAGCCGGGAAGCCCGCCCCGTCATCGGCGACCACCAGCAGCGCCAGCTCGCCGTCACGAGCCGTGGTGACCACGATGCGGCTCCGCGCGTAGCGCTCGGCGTTGACCACGAGATTCGTGACGATCTGGTGGATCCACGTCGGGTCGCCGCGCACGGTCACCGGCTCCCCTGACACGTCGATGCGCACGCCGTCGCGATGGGGCAGGCGTCGGAGGCACTCCTCGGCGGCACCGAGCAGCTCCGTCCTCGCCTCGCCGGGATCGAGCTGGCCGGCGTCGGCACGGGCCAGCGTGAGCAAGTCCTCGGTCAGGCGGGCGAGCCGATCGGTCTCCTCGAGCGCGCTGGCGACACCCTGGGCGACCGCCTCGGCGTCCTGCGGATCATCGGCCGTCAGCTCGAGCTCTCCACGCAGCACGGCGAGCGGGCTGCGCAGCTCGTGGGCGGCGTCGTCGATGAACGCCCGCTCGTGGGCGATCGTCGTCTCGATGCGCGCCAGCATGGCGTTGAGGGTCCGACCCAATTCGGCGATCTCGTCGTCACCCGCTGGCTGTGCCAAGCGCCGTCCCGGCTCAGCCATTGAGATCGTCGCCGCCTCGTTGCTCATCCGCCGTACGGGTCGGAGCGCGGCACCGGTCAGGAACCACGCCGCGGCGCCGATCCCCGCCGCCAGCACAGGACCAGCGAGGCCGAGCACGATGGTCAGGCGCTCACGCGCCTCGGCCAACGAGGCCGTGCTCGTCGCGACGACGCCGACGACCTCCTCGCCGCCGGGGCCGCGCATCGGCTGAGCCAGCAACCGGGCGTGCTCACCGACGCCGGCGATGGCCCGGTCGACGATCACCTCCCCACGGGCGGCTCGCGCCAGTTCGTCGGCCGTCAGTACGGGCGCCAGGCCGGCGGGCGCCAAGACCTGACCGCTCGGGGTCACCACCTGCGCGACGACGGAGCTCGGCGCCGGCGTGATCGGCTCAGTGTCCAGACTCGCCGCAAGGTCGTCGGCCCTGACGGTCAGCTCGTCGGTGATCGCCCGACTGAGCTCGCCGCTCACGTCCCGGTACAACAGCAACGCCCCGATGCTGAGGACGAGCATCGCTCCAGCGGCGGCGAGCAACGCCAGCCGAGTGCGCAGCGAGAGCCGGCGAACGGCGGCCACGTGCGGCACGGTACCCGTGGCCTGGTGAGGAGAAGGTGAGAGCTCTCATCGCTGTCTCATCTGCGAGAGCGCACCCTGACGGCGACCACATCCCAACGAGGCGAGAAACCATGACCGACGTCATCACCCCCCACGTCGACGAGGAATCAAAGCTTCCCCACCCGCCGCCCCCACCGCCGGGGCCACGCGAGGCGCCCCAACGCCCCCCTCGGGGCGCGGGCCGGTTCATCGCCGGCGTCGCGCTTGGTGCGGTGGTGGGGGCGGTGGTCGCCGGGGCCATCGTCGCCGTTGCGGCCGACGACGATGGCCCGGCAAACGGGCCGGCCGCCAGCGCCACCGTCCCAGCGCTGGGCGGCCGCTTCGACGCCGAACACGATCAACACCCTGACGACGAAGGCCGAACCGTCGATCGTCTCGATCCACGACTCGATCGCCCAGACGGACATCTTCGGCAACCAGGTCGAGGGGCAGGCGGCCGGCACCGGGTTCGTGCTGTCCGCCGACGGCTACATCGTCACCAACGATCACGTCATCGACGGCGCCGACGACATCACGGTCAACTTCAGCGACGGTGATCAGGTCGCCGCCGAGGTCGTCGCCGCAGATCCCGGATCGGACCTCGCCGTCCTGCACGTCGACCGCGACAACCTCCCGGCCCTTCCGCTGGGCGACTCCGACGCCCTTCAGGTGGGAGACCAGGTGGTGGCGATCGGCAACGCCCTCGACCTGTCCGGCGGGCCGACGGTCACGACCGGGATCGTGTCCGCCAAGGACCGCACCTTGACCGAGCCCAACGGCGAACACCTCGCCAACCTCTTGCAGACCGATACCGCGATCAATCCGGGAAACTCCGGCGGCCCGCTGCTCGACCTCCAGGGCAACGTCGTCGGGATCAACACGGCGATCGCCGGGCAGGCCCAGAACATCGGCTTCGCCATCGCCATCAACCCGGCGCAGGCGATGATCGATCAGCTGCGTGCCGGCAAGGTCCCCGAGCACGCACTGCTCGGCGTGTCGATCGCACCCGTCGACCAGGTCGGCGAGAGCGGCGCTGCGGTCACCGCCATTGAGGACGGCTCGGCAGCCGCCGCTGCCGGACTCGAGGCGGGGGACGTCATCACGTCTGTCGACGGTGTCACGATCAACGTCCCCGACGATGTCGGTGCGGCGATCTCCACGCATCAACCGGGCGACAAGGTGCAGGTCACTTACCAGCGCAACGGCCAAGAGCACACGGTGACGGCAACCCTCTCGGAGCGCGCACCAGCAGACTCATAGTCTCCGAGCTCGAGATCTCCAAGAACTCATCACGCCACGTCTCAGACTTCCGCTGAGCGGTGCGAGACGATGGCGCCGATGGCCTTGCGCGTCCTGTTCACCACTCAGCCCGGGCTCGGCCACCTCTTCCCCCTCCTGCCGGTCGCCGACGGATTGCGCTCGCGTGGGCACGAGGTCGCGTTCGCCGCCTCCGCATCGTTCGGTCGTGACGTGGCGGCTGCCGGCCACACTCATTTCGCCGCTGGCCTCGATTGGACGACAGCGGACATGGCCAGCCACTTTCCCGAGATCGCCTCGGTGGCTCCTGGACCTGAGCGGTATGTGGTTGCGCGGACCGTCGTGTTCGCCGGACGTACGGCGGTCGACGCCGTGCCCGACCTCCTGGCCGCAACCGAACGGTGGCGTCCCGACCTGATCGTGAACGAAGCGGCGGAATACGGCGGCGCCGTCTGCGCCGAGCTGCACGGGCTGCCGCACGCCGTCGTGCGGACGGACTCCGGCAGCTCGTCGTACGCCGATCGCCACGTCGTCAACGACGCGCTCTCCGGGACGCGCCGCCACTTCGGCTTGGCGCCGGATCCCGACGTCGAGACGCCGTTCCGCTACCTGCAACTGTCGTTCGCACCACCCGGACTGGATGAGCGCCCACAGGATGGGGCCCCGACGTGTCACCGGCTGCGGCCGATCCCAACACGAACGAGCGAGAACAGCACGGGGCCGGCATGGCTCAACGGTGACGGCAACCGCGGCGACCGTCCGCTCGTCTACGTCACGCTCGGCACCGTCTACAACTCGCCAACGCTGCTCGCGACGATTCTCGACGGACTCGCCGCCGAGCCGCTCGATCTCCTCGTGACCATCGGTCCCCGCGCCGACCCCGAACAGTTGGGCCCCCTGCCGTCGAACGTCCGCCTCGCACGATGGGTACCGCAGGATGAAGTGCTGCCTCACTGTGACGCCGTCATCACGCACGGGGGTTATGGCACCGTCAGCGCGGCGCTCCGTCACGGGCTCCCGCTCGTCATGCTGCCGATCTCCGCCGATCAGCCACTCAACGCGCAGCGCGGCAGCGAGCTCGGTGTCAGCACCACGGTCGCCGCCGACGAACGCACGCCAGAGCAGATCCGCACGAAGACCATGGACGTGCTCGGCAACCCGACGTACCGGCAAGCCGCGCAGCGCGTCGCCGCCGAGGCGAGCCGGCGACCCGGCCTCGATCACGCGCTTGACCTGCTCGAGACGTTGGCCCGCGATCGCCATCCGCTCCCGCTCGCGGATTGCCAGCTCTGCGCGTCCGCATGACGGCGCCAAACGCTCGGATCGACGAGCCGCCGCGACGAGACTGGCGCGATGGAGCTGAGCGCCACCGAGGCCCGCGTCCTGGCCTGCCTGGTCGAGAAGGAGGCGGCCGTTCCGGACAGCTATCCACTGACCCTGAACGCGCTGCGCCTGGCCTGCAACCAGAGCACCAACCGTGACCCGATCGTCGCCTACGACGATCGCACCGTCGACAACGCACTGGTGTCGCTGAAGTCGATGGGGCTCGTGCGCTTCATGCATCCCGCGCACGGAGGTCGCACCATTCGCTACCGCCATGTCGCCGACGAGCGCTGGCGACTCTCCCCTGCCGAGCTCGGCATTCTCTCGGTGCTGATCCTGCGTGGGCCGCAGACGGTCAACGAGATCGGGACGCGAGCCGAGCGTCACCTGGAGGATGGTGACGCCACCGTCGACGAAGTCCTCGACACGTTGGCGGCCCGCAGCCCAGATCCGTTCGTCGTGCGGGTCGGGCGCCGCCCGGGCGAACGCGAGCCGCGCTGGGCCCAGATCATCTCCGGCGAAGTTCCCGAAGGGGTCGCCGAGGCCGAGTCGGAGATCGCCGACGCGTCACCGCCACCCGCTTCGCCCGTGCCGTCGGAGCCCCCAGCCCCCAGCTACGTCGACCTCGCCCGCGACGTCGCCGAGCTGTGGGCCCGCGTGGAACGCCTCGAACGCCGACTCGGCCTGAGCGAGGACGTCGGCTAGCGCTGACTCAGCTAGAGCTGACTCAGCTCGGGCTGTCCTCGGCGCTCTCGGCGGCGGGCACGAGGTCGAGTGCCAGGCTGTTCATGCAGTAGCGCATACCAGTGGGCGCCGGACCGTCCGGGAAGACGTGGCCGAGGTGCGAACCGCAACGACGGCACCGCACTTCGGTGCGCGCCATGAAATGGCTGCGGTCGTCGACCAGCTCGACGGCCTCGGCGACCTTCGGCTCGGAGAAGCTCGGCCAGCCCGTACCCGACTCGAACTTCGTCGAGGAGTCGAACAGCTCGGCGCCGCAGGCGGCGCACCGGTACGTGCCGTCCTCGTGGCTGTTGACGTACTCGCCGCTCCACGGCCGCTCGGTTCCTGCCTCCCGCAGGACGCGATACCGCTCAGGTGTCAGCAGCTTGCGCCATTCCTCATCGGTGCGCTCGATCTCCGGCATGGTTCCACGGTACCCACCGCAGGCCGCCAGACTCTGTGGTTGTGGCGTACTGGTTGCTGAAGAGTGAGCCGCAGGTGTTCAGCTACGCAGATCTCGTGCGCAGCGGCCGCGAGGGGTGGGACGGCATCCGCAACTACCAAGCTCGCATCTACCTCCGTCAGATGCAGGTCGGCGAGGACGCGATCTACTACCACTCCAGCGCCGACCCGCCGGGCGCCGCCGGGATCTGCACGATCGTCGGCACTGCGGAGCCCGATCCGACGCAGTTCGATCCGAGCAGCCGGTACTACGACCCGACGTCGGACCCCGCCGATCCCCGCTGGGACTGGGTCACCGTTGCGCCGAAGCGTGAGCTGCGGTTCGTGCCGCTGGCCGAGCTGCGAACGATCCCCGAGCTCGCCGACTCGAAGCTGCTGGCCCGTGGCAACCGGCTGTCGGTGCTGCCCTTGACCGACTTCGAGTTCGAAGCGATCGTCCGCCGCGCCGACGCAGGGACGTGATTCTGGCCGTCACCGCCACCACTTGCGGGCCGTTGCTGCCAGCGCGTCGGCGTCGACGCGCTCGGCCCGCTCGGCGACGTGCCACAGATGACGCAACCACGAGGACGTCCACAGCACCCCCAACACTGTCGCCGCAGCATCAGCGCCGGAGGCGACGACGCAGCCACCTACGGCGTCGACGCTTCGCCGATGCCAGTCCTCGATGCGGGCGTCGATCGACGCCCCGGTTCCGTCCAGCCGGAACCGCGCCGCCAGCTCGCCTGCCTCCTCCTTCAGGGTGTCGGCGGCGTGGCGGCAGGGAGCTGATGCCGCCGGGACCTTTGGCACGTACTCCAACGCGCCGGCGATCTCGTTCACGAGCAGGCTCGTCGCCAGCATCTCCTGCGCGGAACTGACCGCCAGCCGCCGCCGGCCCTGCTCGCCGAGGAACGAGATGAACGTCTCGGAGGCCCGTCGCTCGGCCGCCACCGCGGCGCGACGAGCGCTGACGAGGACCTCGTCGGCAGCAGGCTCGTCGGGCGGGCCGAGGCGATCCTCGACCGCGCCGGCGACGTACCGGCCATTGGCAGCGATTGCCAGCTTCCAGACGTTGCGCAACTCGGCGCTCGCCCCGCGAGGCCAGAACACGACGCTCACGACCAGGCTCACTGCCGCCCCAAGAGCGATGTCGCTCAACCGGATGAGCCCGGTGCGCCAGCCCTGGGGAACCAGCAGGTTGAACAGCACGACGACGAACACGGTGAAGGACGCCTGGCCGACCATGAAGTGGATCGCCGAGGGTGTGTACGCGGCGAGGAAGCCGGCGATCGGCAGGAGCATCCAGAGGAACCAGTCGTCGGCGGTGATGCTGACGAGCCCTGCTGCCAAGCCGAAGCCGACCAGCGTGCCGAAGAGTCCCTGCACCACGGTGTAGCCCGTCGACAACGCGCTGCCCCGCAGCACGCTGAGCGTGCCCAAGGCGACCCAGAACGCGTGCGGAACATCCCCGATCAGCGCCACGGCGATGGCGATGCCGAGGGCCACGCCGACGCGGACGGCGTCGCGGAACCACACCGACTCCAGGCGCAGGTGCGTGCGGAACGTGAACTGCGCCCGCTTGACCACCTCGCCGGGTGAGCGGGGTTCGACGACGACCGCGGGGTCAGCCGTGGCGGGAACGGGCTGGCGATTGATGACGGCGACGTTCGTGGCGAGCGACAGCACGGCGTACGAGAGGGCGCGAGGAGCGAACCGGCGCTCGAGGCGCGTCGCGGCGTCGGCGGCCGCCACGTCGGGACTCGCGACGAACGTGGCCTCCAGCGCTTCGCGATGGCGAGCGCGTGCGTCGATCACCGCATCCAGCGGCACCGCATCGTCTCCCGTCAGCGCGCGCCCGCAGTGGCGCAGTTCGTCCGCGCACGAGCTGACCAATGTCGCGTCGGGTGCCTCGAGTGGAGTCGAGCGAATGGTGAGGCGAGCCAGGTCGAGCACCCACGGGAGCCGCTGGAGCACCCGCACGATTGCCCGGTCGTGGACGGTGGGGCCGGCCGGCCGGAACGGGGCCATGCGAAAGCGCATCTGAGCGGCGTGCACGGCGTCGCCCGCTCGATCATCCAGCGCCGCGACATGGTCGTGGTCAGCGCCGCCATCGAGCCCGTCGAGCATGTCAGCGAGCGCGCTGCATGCATCCGCCATCGCAGCTTGGATCTTTGGTCGCTCCCGGGCCGGCCACAGCAGGACGGCCGCGAAGGCGGCGACGGTCCCGCCCACGGCCCAGCCGAGGACGCGCTCGCCGATCGGGCTGTTGGTCGTCGGCAGCGCAACGGCGAGGACGAAGGCGAGCGTCACGGCGAATCCGGCTGCCTTGAAGTAACCCCCGAGGACCCCGACGAAGCGGATCACGAACCCGACCACGGCCATCGCCAGGCAAGCAACGATGAGCCACTTGGCGACCACCGTGCCGAGAGCGACCAGCCCGGCCCCGACGGCGGTCATGACGAGGTAGCCGAAGAAGCGGCGCGGCAGCGGGCCACCGAGATCGGCCAGGGCGATCGACGCGAACGACCCAAAGCTGACGAACAGCGCCGCCGTCTCGAGATCCAACCCGAACCCGACGATGGCGAAGAGCGGCGGCGAGACGACTGCCACGCGCAGCCCGCGTCGCAGGAAGACGCGGTCCGGGTCGTGCACCCGCCCGCGCAGGAACGTCCACGACCGCGCGCCGAACGAGCCGCCCGACGCCCCTCGACTTGTGTCCTCCGCAGGTTTGATCGCAGAACGGTACGCGGGATCGCGTCGTTCAGAGGTGAACACCCGGTTCGGCACGGCGGCGCCTCCAGGCGCATCGCCGGCCGCATCAGGAGGTGACACAAAATGGCCTTCTAGGGTGACCGGCATGATCAGGGTGGAGCACGTCGGTGAGGTCGCCGTCGTTCGGCTCGAGCACGGGAAGGTCAACACGCTCGATGTCGAACTGCTCGAGGAGTTGGCAGACGTAGTGGACGATCTCGCCGAGTCGGCGCCGGCCATTGTCGTCACCGGGAACGGCCGGGTCTTCTCGGCTGGTGCGGACCTGAAGCGAGTACTGGAAGGTGGCGCCGACTACGTGGCGGCGTTCATCCCCGCACTGCATCGGGCCTTCCTGACGCTGTTCCGGTGCCGGCGGCCGACGGTCGCCGCGGTCGAGGGCGCGGCCATCGCCGGAGGCTGCATCATCACGGCCGCTTGCGACCATCGGTTGATGGCCGAAGGTTCGGGCAGGATCGGAGCCAACGAGCTGGTGGTCGGCGTCCCATTTCCAGCGGCCGCCATCGAGGTCATGCGCCACGCCTGCGGCCACCGCACAGGTGACCTGGTGCTGCGGGCGCGCCTGCTCGACGTGTACGAGGCGGTCGGCGCCGAGCTGATCCACGAAGCCGTTTCTCCAGAGCGCCTCGTGGAGCGGGCCGTCGAGGTCGCCACCGAGCTGGCGGCACTGCCGAGCGAGGCGTACGCGATGGCGAAGCAGCACCTGCGCCTCGACTCGATCGCCCGCATCGAGCGGGACTCGCCCGTGGTCGATCCGACCGTGGCGCGCATCTGGGCGGCGGAGGAGACGTTGGCCCGCATCGGCGCGCAGCTCGAGCGTGTGAAGGCGAGCCGGTGACGCCGTTGCCGAGTGCGAAGGCGTTCGGCGAGGACGAACGCAGCGTGCTGTTCGGCTACCTCGACTACCACCGCGCCGTGCTCGCCCGGAAGGCCGAGGGCATCACTGAGGAGCAGGCGCGACTGGCGGCGTGTCCACCGAGCGGGCTGACCCTGCTCGGGCTGATCCGCCACATGACCGAGGTCGAGCGCATTTGGTTCCGCCGATCGCTGTTCGCCGAGGACGTACCGCCGATCTACCGGATGATCAGCGACGACGACGGCAACGAGGGCGACCTCAACCCGCTGCCCGATGCAACGCTCGCCGACGCGCTGGATGCGTACTGGACCGAGATCGAGGTGGCCGACCGCAACCTCGCCGGCGCCTCGTTGGACGACGTCGGGATTGGCGAGCCGGACCCCGGCCACAGCGTGCGCCGAACCATCGTCCACATGATCGAGGAGTACGCCCGCCACTGCGGCCACGCCGACCTCCTGCGTCAAGCCATCGACGGCTCGATCGGCGACTGAATCGTCCGGACGCCGCCGCCGCGGTCGTTCGAGCCGCGCCAGTTGGTCCGTGGGAACAGTTGTTCCTCACGGTAAGGTGCGTTCGTCGACGGCCCCCCTGTCGGCGCGCAGACGCTCCGTTGTTCCGGCCGAATGCGCTGTTGAGCAATCGAAAGTGTTTCCCCATGTCCACCGGCTATGCCCGGTTTGCCGAGCTCGGCGTGCCCACCGATCTGTGTGCACGTCTCGACGCAGACGCGATCACCGAACCGTTCCCCATCCAGTCCGCCGTCATCCCCGATGCCCTCGCCGGCCGGGACGTCTCCGGCCGTGCACCCACCGGCTCGGGCAAGACGCTGGCCTTCGGTCTGCCGCTCGTCGTCCGGATGCGTCCGGCGCAACGTCGTCGGCCCACGGCGCTCGTTCTCGCCCCAACTCGCGAGCTCGCCGAACAGATCACCAACGAGCTACGGCCGTTCGTGCGCCTACGCGGCCATCACGTCGTCTCCGTGTACGGCGGGGTGGGCTACGGCCCCCAGCGCAAAGCCCTCGACGCCGCCGCCGAACTGGTGGTGGCCTGCCCCGGCCGGCTCGAGGATCTGATCCAGTCCGGTCTCGTGGAGCTCGATGACGTCGACCAGGTCGTCGTCGACGAGGCCGACCGCATGGCCGACATGGGGTTCCTTCCCGCAGTACGGCGCATCGTCGAGCTGACCAGCGAGCAACGCCAGGTGCTGATGTTCTCCGCCACGTTCGATGCTGCAGTGTCCAAGCTCGCCACTGAAATCCAGCGCGATCCCATCGTCCACGAGATCGGCCAGCAAGGCCCCGACCTGACGAGCGCCCGCCACATCTTCTGGCGGGTCGACCGGACCGAGCGCGCCACTGCCACGGCGGACGCGATCAACACGATCGGGTCGACGATCGTCTTCTGCCGCACGCGGCATGGTGCCGATCGGCTCACGAAGCAGCTCGACAAGCTCGGCGTGACCGCGATCCCGATCCACGGCGGCCGCAGCCAGCCGCAGCGCGACCGCGCCCTTCGTGCGTTCGCCCGCGGCGAGGTGCGCTCGCTCATCGCCACCGACGTCGCCGCCCGAGGTGTGCACGTGGACGGTGTCGCCGGCGTCGTCCACTTCGATCCACCGCAGGATGCCGCGACCTACGTTCACCGCTCCGGGCGCACGGCACGTGCAGGCGCGACGGGCGTCGTCGTCTCGCTGATCGAGCGGTCGGCCACGCACTCCGCTCGTGTGCTGCAACGGGACGTCGGCATCGAGGCCGACATCTCGAACGTCGACCTCGACGCACTCACCGAGACACCCCGCCCTCGCCCTGCACCCTCACCGGGGCGCGACCGAGGCATCGTCAAGTTCTTCAATGGCGGTCGCGGCTATGGCTTCATCGACCGCGGCACGGGCGTTGACCTGTTCGTCCACCATTCGAGCGTGCCGGCGGGAGCGTCGCTGCAGATCGGCACCGCCGTCGAGTTCGCGATCCGACCGGGGCGCAAGGGCGACGAGGCGCACGACGTCACGCTCGCCTCAGCATCATCTCACTGACTTCCTAGTGTCGGATCTCCCGGCGAGCTAGGGAGGTGGCCTTGAAGGGTTCGCACAAGCGGGTGGTCGCCGCGACCGTGCTCGTCGTCGCAGCCCTCGCCGCAGTGGCGGTGATCGGCCTCTTGGTGAGATCAGATCGCAACGCGACGCCCGCGAGCGGCACGTTCAGGCCGCCGCCCCGGTCTTCGACGAAGTTGCCAGGTCCACCCACGTGTGCGCCTACGACCGTCCGGGGACGGTGCGGTACGTCGACCCACCGGCGCTAACGACCCGCAGCACGCCGACGACCCAACCGCGGTCACTTGACGGGATGGCGGCCGACCTCGAACAGCTCGTGGCAGCAGCGGGCATCCCTGGGCCCTACGTGCTCGTCGGCCACTCCCTGGGAGGGCTTGTCGTGCACCTGTTCGCCCAGCAGCACCCGGGGACACGGCCGGTGTCGCCGTGGTGAGCCCCGGCGAGCCGTTTCCCGACGTGCCGGGCATGGCGCCAGAGGTGATCGTCGGGCTCAACGACGTCTGGGCCGCGGCACAGGACTCGTTGGTGCCCTCGGGATCCGACGCGCCACACGTCATCGCCACAGGCAGCGGTCACAACATCCATCAGTCCGCGCCGGACCTCACCACTGCCGTCATCCGCCTCGTGCTCGAACGCTCGGCCCGCTGAGAGGACGTCACTCGTCGGGTGGAGCAGCGTCGGCGATGCCAGCGCGCTCGTCCCGCGCTGCCCACTCGAGCAACTCGTCGATCCGGAACACCGCTTGATCGATCCCCGCGTGCAGGTCGCCGAGCTCGGCGAACCTCGCCGGGACCGTCGCCATCGTGCAGTCGCCCGGCTCGACGGTGTCGATCTCCTCCCAGGTGATCGGCGTCGACACGGTGCCGTTCGGCACGCCGCGCACCGAGTACGCCGCCGCCATCGTGTGATCCCTCGCGTTCTGGTTGTAGTCCACGAACACGGTCGTCGGGTCACGGTCCTTCCGCCACCACGTCGTGGTCACCATCCCACCAGCGCGCCGCTCGACCTCTCGAGCGAACGCCAGCGCCGCCGACCGCACTTCCCGGAATCCGTGCGACGGCTCGATGCGCACGTAGATGTGCATCCCCTTGCCACCCGACGTCTTCGGCCACCCGACGGCGCCCAACTCATCGAGCACGCCCCGTGCGACGTGGGCGACCCGCCGGACCGTGTCGAGTGTGCAGTTCGGCATCGGGTCGAGGTCGATCCGCCATTCGTCCGGCTTCTCGACGTCGCTGCGCCGGCTGTTCCAGGGATGGAACTCGACGGTCGACATCTGCACCGCCCAGATCACCTCGGCGAGCTCCGTGACGCACAGCTCGTCGGCGTGCTGGCCATAGCGCGGGAAGTGCAGCCGGACGGTGTGCAGCCACGGCGGCGCGCCCGCCGGTACACGCTTCTGGTGCACCTTTTCGCCGCTCAGCCCTGTCGGGAAGCGGTGCATCATGCACGGCCGCTCACGGATGGCGTTGACGATGCCCGGCCCGACGGCGAGGTAGTAGTTGACGAGGTCGAGCTTCGTCGCACCCGTGGCTGGGAAGTACGGCCGGTCGGGGTTGGTGATCCTGACGGTGCGCTGTCCAACCGCGAGTTCGATCGCCGGAGCCTTGGCCACGGCGCCGATACTTGCTCAGGCTGGTCCGTAGGCCAGCTCGGGATACGCGGGATCAGGGCCATCGAGGATCCCGCTGTCGCCATCGCCATCGCCGTCGCCGTCGCCGTCGCCGAGGTGCTTGTCGAAGAACGCCAGCACGAGGTCGCTGATGATCCGCCACATGCGCTCGGCGCCGATCGTGGTCGCGGCGAGCATCCCGGTGACCATCGCGTCCGCCTTTCTCGGCAGCAACGGTATGTCGAGGAAGCTGAGATGCGTTGCCCCAGCGACGCGCACGGTGTACCCGGGCCGACTCCGCTCGTGGACCGTGCGCCACCCACCGACCGTGATCGCTTTCTCGGCGACGAACCACTCGGCGTCGGGCGCCATGCCAGTCTGCACGGCCTTCTCGGGTGAGACGGCGAACTCCTCGTGCTCGGCGAGCACCTGCAGCGCAGGTCGCTCCAGGCCGACCTTGCCGACGTCGGTCCAGAGCGCACCGTCGAGGTTCACCGCGGCCCGGCCACGGGGGTCGGTGCGGCACCACTCGAGTGCCGCGTTCCCACCGAAGGAGACGCCGAACGCGCCCATCCGCGAGAGATCGAGACGTCCCCCGAAGCGACCGGCAGCGTCGGCGTCGAGCAGGCCGACCTGACCGGCGACGAACGCCAGGTCGGCCGCCTTGAGCATGCACACCTCAGCCCGTGCACGGAACGCCTCGTCGTGGTTGCCGCTCTGCGGTCCGAGCGCGCCGGCCACGGCCTGTGGGTTCATCGCGACGACCCGTCCATCGCTGAACACGGTCACGGTCGATTCGTACGTGTGGTTGACACCGACGACGACGTACCCGTGACTCGCCAACTCCTCGGCGAGGGAGCTGTGCAGCAGCGGCGGGAACCCGCTGATCGACATCAGCAGCACCGGGTACTTCGTGTCGCCACCGGCGAGCGGTGCTTCCTCCACGGCGTGGGCGCGCACGCCATCCACTTCGAGTCCGAGGAACTGCGCGTTCGGAGCCCAACTCGCCGGCAGGTACTCAGCTCTCCTCGCGCCCGCCTCGGCGGCGGCCGGATACCACACCCACACGACCAGTTCGCGCCGATCCTCGGCGTCCGCCGAGTAGATCTCGGCGCGGTCCTGGTCCACCCACTCGTACGACACCCTTCCGATGGCGTGCGGTCCCGTCGGGTCAGGCAGCGGTTCGGGCGTGGCGTTCGACATCATTGCTCCTCGGGATCCTCAGGCCGGCGTGGTTGGCCTCGGGATCGACGCCGACTCGGCCGAGTTGCAGCCGAAAGTCCGGTTCGTACCGCACGTTGCCGAGCTCCTCTCGTTGGGTCACGTGCGTCCCTTGGCGCCGCGGCCAACCCTGGACGGAGCGTCCATGTCCGTCCGTCTGCACCGTATTTCCGAGTGGCCGATCCCGAAAGCAGACCACGTCGAGCTTTGGACGCCTTGGCAGCGCGTGCAACATATCGAACAGGTGTTGACATCTAGAACGAACACCAGTACGATACCATCCATGCGCGCTGAGGCGTTGGCGAGGGATCTCGAGGAGCGCCTCAAGGTCGTTTGCGGTCATCTGAACGCGGCACATGCCCAGCTGGTCGACGTCGTGGCGGAGGTGATCGAGCAAGATGCGTGGTCCGGGATCGGCGTCCGCTCGCCGAAGCACTGGCTCACGTGGCAGGCCGGCATCGACCCCGCCACCGCCGACAAGGTGCTACGCCTTGCCGCCGCGAAGGTGACCCATCCGGCCGTGACTGCGGTGTTCGATGACGGCCGGTTGTCGTTGGATCAGGCGGCGGTTGCCGTGACCGCCCCGGTCCACGTGGATGCGACGATGGCCGAGTTGGCGCCGCTCTCGACGGTTGCCCAACTGCGCATCGAAGTGCGCGCCGCCACGCCGCCGGCGGATCCGGCACACCGGCCACACCGGCCACACCGACGGAGTCGGTCGCCACCTGGTTCGACCAAGGTGGCCGCTACCACCTGCGCGCCGAGCTCGACGCCGACCGGGGACGCGTCCTCGATGCGGCGCTGCGCGAAGCCCGCGACCGCCTCTTCGGCGACGGTCAACACACGGTCACCACCGCCGACGCCCTTGTCGACGTGGCGGAGCGGGCCCTCGCTGCGGTGCCGTTGGAGCGACAGAACCTGTACCGCATCAACGTGTTCATCGACCCGACCGCCAACCTGCTCGCCACGTGGGGGGATGGGTTCCCGGTACCCGAATCGATCCGCCGGCTCCTCACCTGCGACGGCACGATCACCCCGACCTTCGTCGCCCAAGGCCGGCCACTCAGTGTCGCCCCGACGATCAAAGGCATCCCCGACCGGATCCGCCGGCTCGTGCTCGCCCGCGACAGGAAATGTCGTGTCCCGTGGTGCCACAACACCCGCCGTCTCGACATCCACCACATCGTCCACCGCCAGCACGGAGGTCCCACTGAGCTGCGGAACGTCTGCGCCCTGTGCCGCAGCTGCCACCGTCAACACCACCTCGGACAACTCGGCATCGCCGGCAACGCCGAACAACCCGACGGAATCACCTTCACCGACTCCACCGGCCGCCCCCTCTCCCCGGCGGCGCGACCCAGACCCCCCACCGGACCACCGCTCGAACCCAACCAGCCCTACGCCCACCCCACCGGCGAACACCTCGACACCCGCTGGCTCACCTTCCCCCCAGCGCGCAAACCACCCACCGCAGCGGCATGAGGTCAGGTCACTCACGTCACGTCACGTCAAGGCGCGTAGGTCGCCAGGATGATCCCGTTGCTGAGCACCCGCGAGTCGACGAGGTCGAACGAAGCCGCCAGGCCCGGCCGATACAGCAAGTCGCTGGCGTCGGGTGGTCCGACGAGTTGGGGATGGATCCACAGCTGGAACTGGTCGAACAGGCCCTGCTCGAGCAACAGACGCGACACATCTCCGAACCCGTACTGCACGATGTGGCCACCGTCCTCGTCCTTGAGGCGGCGGACTGCGCCGGCCACGTCGCCGGCGATCACCTCGGTGTGCTGCCACTGCGGGTCAGTGATGGTTCCCGACACGACCACCTTGCGCATGGCGTTGATGCGATCCGAGTACGCGTCGCCGCTGCGGCTCGTCCACGCCGGAGCGAACACGTCGTAGGTGCGTCGGCCCATCAGCACGATGTCGCAGGACTCCAACAAGCCCGTTTGGATCGACTCACCTTCGTCAGACGTGCCGCGCTTCAGCGCCGGCCAGAGATGCGGTCCTTCGATGACACCGTCGAGCGAGATGTAGGTGGAGTTGATCAACTTCCGCACGTTGAACACTTTGCCGATGGCGCGCCATGCGGTATTGAACGAAAGCGACAGCTACATCGTCGGCACGGGCGTGACCTGGGCCGGCGTCTGTCCCATGAACCGCTTGAGCGAACGAGTCAGATGGGCCTGGTCGGCGTATCCCATCTCGTGGACCACATCAAGCGTCGAGTCACCTTGGACCAGCAACGCCAGCGCGCACTCGGCGCGCCGGATCTGCCTGATCGCCCCTCGGGTCAGCCCGGTCGCCCGCGATACCCGACGTTGCACGGAGCGGGTTGACAAGTCGTTTGCGACGCCTCGCGATGCGTCCGATGCAACTGCGTCGTGCACCAGCAGACCGGCATCGACAAGCCGGTCGACGAAGACATCGACATTGTGCGGCTGCGGCAGTTCCCACACCGACCCGTCGAGCCAGAACGTCGTGTCCGTCACGAATGGCAACTCCAACGCCCGATCGACCAAGCACCCAGGCGGCAGGTTGGGCATGAACGTGCCGAGCGTGAACTGGATGCCGTAGAACTCGGCGTCCGAGGGGATCGGCACGGAGGTTGCCCGGGTCTCGGGACCTCGAACGGTCACGACCGCCGAGCCACAACGTCTCGTCACGACGATCTGCCAGTGGCACGCCGCCACAGAGATGAACGCCTCCTCGGGTGCACTGCGGGTGTGCCAGTAGTCGACGACGAACGGCGAGCACGACGGGCGACGCTCGAGGTCGAAGAGTTCGGCGGCACGCTTCATCACCTCTTTGACGGGCGGCGGGGCATCAACTCATCTGTGTGAAGGTAGCGACGTGAAGTTCGGCATCTTCTTCGAGCTGTCGGTTCCTCGCCCACTCACCCGCGCTGCCGAGCAGTCCGTCTACCGCGACGCGCTCGAACAGGCGCGGCTGGCCGACGAGCTCGGGTTCGACACGGTGTGGGCCGTGGAGCACCACTTCCTCGAGGAGTACTCGCACTGTTCGGCGCCCGAGCTGTTCCTCACGGCGGTGGCGATGCAGACCGAGCGGATCCGCGTCGGGCACGGCGCAGTCGTCTGCGTTCCACAGATGAACCACCCGATCCGCGTCGCCGAGCGGGCGGCGGTGCTCGACATCCTTTCCGGCGGGCGCCTCGAGTTCGGCACGGCGCGCGCATCGACGTGGACCGAGCTCGGCGGCTTCGGTGTCGACCCGGACACGACGAAGATCTCCTGGGACGAGTACGTGCACTTGCTGCCGCGCCTGTGGACCGAGGAACGCGTCGCCCATCGAGGAGCGACGGTGTCCATGCCCGAGCGCCCTGTGCTGCCCAAGCCGGTGCAGGATCCGCATCCGCCGATGTGGGTCACCGTGACGACGCCGGGCACCGAGCTCGATGCCGCCGATCGCGGCATCGGCTGTCTGGGCGTCGCCGCGGCCAGCTTCGAGGAACAGGAGCGCCGCACGCGTGAATACCGCAAGCGGGTGGCGCTGTGCGATCCGGTGAGCTCGGTCGTCAACGACAAGGTCGCCACGATGAACTTCCTGTACTGCCACCCGGATGACGGGGTGGCGACCGACGTGGGCGGTCACATGTTCAACCAGTTCATGCTGCTCAACGGCCACCTGCTGTGGAACCGGGAGGTGTACCCGACCGCCGCGTACCAATCGCTCGCCAACCTTGCCCCCGCCGCCGCACGCCGCGACAGCGAGAACCCGTCTGAGCGTCGCCCGGTGCCCGACGGCATCGCGATCGGCGATCCAGACCGCATCGTCAAGGCGATCAAGGTGTGGGAAGAGATCGGCGTGGACGCCGTCAACTTCGTGCTCAACACGGCCGACGCGGTCTCGCAGGAGGACGTGATGGAGTCGATGCGGCTCTTCGCCTCGGACGTGATGCCGGCGTTCGGCTCGGGGCGGCACTGATGTTGCAGGGAACCGCCACCCCCGAGGCACTGGCCGCAGCCGCCCCACACGTCGACACGCCTGCCACCGAGCCGCTGTTCGTTCCGCAGGCCGAGTTGCTGCAGGTCGCCTGGGAGGTCGACGCCGCTGACCGTGACTCGATGCTTCCGCCGGCGCTCCATCCTGTGAACCCGCCGGTCATCACGTTCTCGTTCCTGCGCGCACGCGAGTGCACGCACGGCCCGTTCACGCTTGCTGAGCTCCGGCTGCTGTGCCGCAGCGGGATCCGGACGCGCGGATATCACCTCAGTGCGTTCGTCGACAATCCCGAGATGGCGCGGATTCTGGCGTCGGGATGGGGTTACCGGGTCCAGGTGGCGGACGTGACGATGAGCCACCGCTACGACGGTGCAACCGGTTCGGTCGCCGTCGATGGGACCGACGTGCTGGCCGCCGGGCACACGTCGCCAAAGGCACTCTCGCCGTCTGATCTGCAATACACGTCGACGATGAACCCGGCCCGACTCGAACGAGGGTTGCGCCTCCTCCAGGTCGAGCGGGAGTTCCACTTCGACAGCGCGGAGCGAGGTGAGCCCTTCGTCGACGCGTTCGACGCTGCGGTGTGGAGCGAACCTCGCCTGCGGCTCACCCATCCCGTGTCCGCGTCGTCGGCGGTCGCCGACGTCACGTTCAAGCCCGTCCGCTTCGCCTGCCGGGCCGACGTCTGGGCATTCGAAGGAACCGAGCCGATCTCGGCACCGGTCGGCTAGCGGCTCACCCCCGGGCTGCGGTCACGCGGGTGACGTACCCGTGGCGCTCGCCGGTTTCCGGCGCGACGTAGTACACCGCGTCCTTGCCGATGAAGATCTGACCCATCGAAGGCCGCGAGCCGCGGACCCTCACTCGGGCCAGTTCGTCCCCGGTGCGGAGGTCGAGGACGACGAGGTCGAGCCGGCACGTGTGGTTCGACGAGCACGTGCGATCGTCGGTGTAGAGGTGTCCCGCCCGATAGTTCACGGCCATCCCGGCAGATGACGTGATGTCGTCGTTCTCCCACAGCTTCTCGACCGACGTTCCGCCGTCGCACACCATGTAGCCCGCAACACGGCCCGTCGCCTGGTCCTGCACGGCGACCACGCCCGACTCGTACGGATCACCGGCCATCATGAAGAAGTTCCAGCCCGTCTCGTCGCCGCTGAACGCGTTGACACTGGCGAGCGACGCGCCGGCGGAGTCGCCTTGACTGAACAGCTTCATCGGCGTGGTCGCCTGCGGGCTGGTGTTGCTGGCGAACACCACACCGTCGCCGACGTAGACGTCCGAGCTCGCCATCGTGTCGCCCGAGGAGGGCTCGAGGTACGTGGCGGTCCAGGAATCGTCCAGCTCGAATGATGTCGGGGTGATGAGGAAGCGCACCGACTCGGTCTTGCCGGGGAAGTAGATGTACTCCTTCCCCGCGTCCGCGACGATCGCCATGCGAGCCGAAGCGATCGCCGTCGACTCGATGTTGACCTTGATCGACAGATCGTCCGGATCGACACGCAGCAGCGTGCCCGGCGCGTCGGCTCCCCCGCCCGAGGACGCCCAGCCCTTCAGGATGAGGTCGCCGTCGAGGGTCGCCGCGATGCCGTTGTACGTCGTCATCTCATTGGGTTCACCGGACTCCTTCGGCGCAAGCGGGAGCTCCGCGGACGACACCTCGGTGAACGTCCTGCGGTCGATCTTGTGGAGCACGCCGCGCACGACGGCGTACAGGTAGCCGTTGGAGTGGACGAGCAGACCGCCGGTGTAGTTCACGGCGGTGCCGCCCGTCAGCGGCATGACGTCGACCTTCATGGTGTTCGCGTCGATCTGCGCGACGTACGGCGTCACGCGCCGCGAGGCAAGGAGCGTGCGCGCCGTGAGTGTCGGGATCCGATCCGTCGACGCGCCCAGCATCAGTTCGGTGAACATGTTCAGGAGGTACGGCGACCCACCGATCACGTACAGCTTGTCGCCGGTGCCGACGTAGCCCCAGACCGGCTCCTCGGGCAGACGCGCGCTGGCCGTCGCCAGCCTCACCCGATCGAGGTTGCCGGGCAGGCCCGTCGATGCAGCGTGGGTGCGCCACACGTCGGCGTGCTCAGTCGGCCATGGCGTATCCGCGTAGCCAGGTGCGCGGGCGGGAGAGGTGAGCGACGGCTCGCACGTTCCCCGGCTCGATGCTTCCGGGCTCCCGACCGACACAGCGAGACCGACGACGACCGTCGACACCAACGTCCGCCTCGCGGCGCGTGCAACCGACATGGCGATCGAGTCCCCTTCCCTCAAAGGCCGCCACGACCGTGACAGCCCAATGAGCGAACCATACACATTCCTGCAGTTGAATGCAAGAACTGTCCGACCGGCGTAGCGAGTTACGAGAGCAGGGGCGGACCCGTCAGTCCCGCGGCGATCCGTGACGGGTGCGGCGCTGCCAGCAGGCTGCGGGCGACGACGGCCAGCAGCGTCTCGTCGTCGTTGCTCGACGCCCACTCCATCAGTCCCAGGAAGGTCAACGAGATCACCGTCGTGACCGTCGCCCGGGCGGCAAGATCCTGCGGAGCCACGCCGCGTTCCTGCACGACCTTCCACACCGCGTCCTCGAAGTTCATTCTTCGTTCGAACGTGATCCTGCGGATGGAGGGCTCCGTGAGCATCAGCCGCACCTGGGAACGCACGAGCGATGCGGCGTCAACGCCAACAAACTGGGCAAACTGCTCGAAGACACCCGTGAGGGCGGCGACCATCGACGTCGCCAGATCCTCGTCGAGGGGTCGCCCCCGTAGCGCCGCGCCGACGAGCGCCGGCAGGATGTCCCTTGGGACGAAGACGACATCCTCCTTGGTCGCGAAGTAGTTGAAGAACGTCCGCGGCGACACGCCGGCAGCCCTGGCGATGTCGTCCGTACTCGTCGCCTCGTAGCCTCGCTCTCCCATCAGTCGCAGCGCTGCCTCCCGCATGGCGCGTTCGGTCGCCTGCATGCGCGCCGCTCGCCGCCCGCCGTTCGACGGAGCTGCAGACGTGGTGGCACGCCGACCTTGGGTTGGCGTTGTTTGTTCAGTCAACTGCACGAAGTCTAACCAATCTGCCGATCGCGGACGGTCGTGACAAAGAATTCTCTGGCTCCGCGTCGATTCTGCTGATCTCGTTCGTTGTGGCGGCAGAGCACGACGTCCTCAGCGTGCGCACACCAACCAGAACCAGGAGACCGAGATGCGAAACCTGATCGTGACCGCCTTCGTGTCCGCCGACGGCGTGATGGAGGCCCCCGGCGGCGGCGACTACCGCAACGCCGGCTGGACGTTCAAGGACGTCGAGTTCGATCCTGCCGCCTACGAGATCAAGGGCCGTGAGCAGCAGGAGACCACCGCGCTGCTGTTCGGCCGGCAGACATACGAGGAGTTCGCCCCGGTGTGGCCGACCATGGAGGAGTTCGCCGAGTACAACGCGATGCCTCGCTACGTGGTCTCGACCACCCTTGCCGCCGACGATCCAGGCTGGCCCGCGACCGTGCTGCGCTCGCTCGACGAGGTGGCTGCGCTGAAGGAGACCGAGGGCGGCGCGATCGCCGTTCACGGCAGCGCCACGTTGGGCGCCAGCCTCGCCGATGCCGGCCTCGTGGATCGCTACCACCTGCTCGTCTTCCCGTTGCTGCTCGGCGCGGGGAAGCGCCTGTTCAGCGAGAGCGACAAGGACACGACCAAGCTGAAGCTCGTGGAGTACGAGGCGTACCCGAACGGCGTGCAGAAGCAGATCTTCGACGTCGTGCGCTGACCGACCGCTACGACAGGGCCGCCGAGACGGCCTCGACGAGCTTGAGGATCCGTACCGCATCGGTGCGATCCGGGTCCTGGTCGGGGTCGTAGATCGCAATGCTCCAGCCGACGCAGCCTCCCGCCTCGATGGCGGCGAGGAGCACTCGGCTGAGCTCCGTCCAGGTCAGACCGCCGGGCTCGTCGTCGACGCCCGGCAGTCCCTGGGCGCGGAACTCGAGCGGGTCCAGCACGTCGAGATCGACGTGCAGCCACCAGCGGTCCGCGACGGAGCGGATGTGACGCACGGATTCCGCCGCCGTTGCGGCGGGCCTGCTGGCCACTTCTCCGACTGACCGCAACCACACGCCGTGATCGCGCAGTGAGCCGACGTTGAACTGATGACGCCAAGCCTCGTCGCGAGGTCCGAGCACCGCCAGCATCGACCGCTCCAGGGCGGGCAGCCGCGAGGCCAACGGCCCGGTGAGCAGTCGCCCAGTCACCCCCAACAGCAGCCCGATCTCGGTGTTCGCGGCCTCGCCGTCCTCGGAGACGTCGAGCGGCATCGTGTCCTCGTGCCCGTCGATGAACACCAGGCCAACCGATCCGAGACGGTCGCGAAGACCGCACATCGTCCCGAGCAGCGACGAGCAGTCGCCACCGAAGACGACAGGGAACCGGTCTGCGAGCACCGCTGTACCGATCCGCTCGCTCAACGCGTCGATCATCGCCAGCAAGGCCGGCTCGTTGATCAACGTCGTTGCGGCGCCACGCTCCGGCGTCGGGGCCGGCAGCTCGAGATCTCCTCCATCGATGACTCGATGACCCGCGAAGCACTCGGCCAAGCCATGGTGACGGAGCACGCGAGCCGCCGAGGCCTGGTTCCCCGGGCGGCCGTATCCATCGAACGGGACGCCGATCAGCTCGACATCGACCATGTCCCGCGAGCCCTACCGTGCGTTCGCCATCTGCGCGAATGGAGAGTCATCGATGTCGTTCACCGCCGAGGAGCGTGACTACTTGGCGTCCCAGCCCCTCGCGAGGCTGGCGACGGTCTCGGCCGACGGGCAACCTGACGTCGTTCCCGTCAGCTATGAGTTCGACGGTACCCGGTTCTGGGTTGGCGGCCCGGGTGCGTCGGTGCTCGCCACGCGCAAGTTCCGCAACGTCCTGGCCGGCCAGCACCAGGTAGCGCTCGTCATGGACGACATGGTGTCCTTCGATCCCTTCATCGCCCGCGGCATCCGCGTCTACGGGCGGGCTGGACAACCGGTCGAGCGGGTTGGGCTCGTCGGGCCCGGCACGTACCTGCCGATCGATCCCACCGTCTCTTGGAGCTGGAACCTGGAAGGTCAGCCGGTCGGCGACAGCTGGTACGAATCCAGGCGCACTGTTCACACCGGCGGACGGACCGCGT
Organism: uncultured Acidimicrobiia bacterium; assembly: GCA_963844915.1. Classification (GTDB taxonomy): domain Bacteria; phylum Actinomycetota; class Acidimicrobiia; order Acidimicrobiales; family Ilumatobacteraceae; genus JALZMG01. The sequence goes on from CAWJQF010000008.1 coordinate 164,243, forward strand.
GAGTGTTGGCGGCATCGGCGTAGGCGTCCTCCATCGCTGTGGGGCGATCGACGCGTAGGAGGGCGAGTTCCGTGCCGCTCGGGTCGTGGAGAAGTGCGACCGGTCCCTCGGGCGTGCCGAGTGAGCGGGCCCCGACGGACCAGCCCCGAGCGCCGAGCGCGGCAATCGCGCCGCCGTCGACGCGATGAGCAATGTGCGCCGTATGACCGCTCACCGCTCACCGCATGACCGCTCATCGCTCATCGCTCACCGCTCAGCGCGGCCGGCAGAGCACGATGGAGCCATGAGCGACGAGCCGCTTCCCGAGCACGTGCTGGTGAACCGCGCCCACTGGGATGAGAATGCCGCGAACTGGGTGGCCGGCGGCGAGCGCGAATGGCGCGGCGAGCCGACGTGGGGCAGCTGGCGCGTGCCGCTGCCGGGGATGCTGCCCGACGACATGTCCGGGATGGATGCCATCGAGCTCGGCTGCGGCACCGCCTACGTGTCGGCGTGGATGGCCCGCCGAGGGGCGACGGTGGTCGGCATCGACAACTCCGAGGCGCAGCTGGCGACCGCCCGCCGGCTGGCCGATGAGCACGGCATCGAGCTGACACTGATCCACGGCAACGCCGAATCCGTTCCGTGCCCCGACGGCTCGTTCGACTTCGCCATCTCGGAGTACGGCGCGGCGATCTGGTGCGACCCGTACATCTGGATCCCCGAGGCGCACCGCCTGCTGCGACCCGGCGGCACGTTGGCCTTCCTCGGTTCCTCGACGCTGGCGGTCCTGTGCTCGCCGCTCGATGGTTCGTTGCCGATCACCGAACGGCTCGAACGCGACTACTTCTCGATCCACCGACTGGACTGGCGTGATGCGCTCGACGAGCCCGGCGGCATCGAGTTCAACCTGCCGACCTCGAAGTGGTTCCGGCTCTTCGACGACACCGGCTTCGACGTCGTCGACTTCATCGAGATCCAGGCCCCACCACCCGACCAAGCCGACGAGGTTCGCTTCTTCGTCACTGCCGAGTGGGCCCATCGCTACCCCTCTGAACAGGTCTGGGTGCTCCGCAAGCGGTGATCGTCGCGCCTCGATTGTCCGAGGTACCGCGCGGGTAGGTCCCCTGCGATGCCCGAGCTCGGCCACGATCACCGCGGCGCCCCACGACCTCGGGTCTGTGTGTTCGCCCCCGCTCCCCTGCTCACGGTGTCGGCCGAGATGCCCACGAACGCCGAGAGTGACGCCGAGCTGCACGTTCATGCAGGAGGTCAGGGGTTCTGGGTGTGCCGCCTGCTCGAGGAGCTGGACGTCGACCCCGTGATGTGTGCCTCGTTCGGCGGTGAGACAGGGAGGGTGCTGCGCACGCTGATCGACGCTGCCGGTGTGCGCGTCGCCGCCGTGTCCACGGCCGGGTCCAATGGCGCCTACGTCCACGACCGCCGCAGCGGTGAACGCGAAGTCGTGGCGACGATGGCGGCCGGTCCCCTGACCCGTCACGAGGTCGACGACCTCTACGGCGTCACGCTGATCGAGGCACTGGCATCCAAGGTCACCGTGCTGACCGGTCCCCAGGAGGATGTCGTCCCCGACGACATGTACCGACGGCTCGCACTCGACGCCCGCCGCAACGCCCGTTTCGTGGTGGCCGATCTCTCAGGCGGTCGCCTGGAGGCTGCGCTCGAAGGCGGTGTCGACCTCCTGAAGGTCAGCGACGAGGAGCTCGAATCCGACGGCCGCCTCAGCAAGGCCGGCTCGCTCACAGCCGCCATCGACGCACTGGTTTCCGGTGGTGCCGCCAACGTCGTGGTGACCCGCGCCCATCAGCCGACCCTCGCGTCCATCAGCGGGCGGCGAGTGCGCGTGAACCCTCCGACGCTCGAGGCCGTCGAACCGAAGGGCGGCGGCGACTCGTACACCGCTGCGATGGCCGCCGCGGTGGCGCACGGGCGGACGCTCGTGGAAGCGCTGGAGCTCGGCGCCGCCGCCGGCGCCCTCAACGTGACTCGTCGCGGGCTTGCCTCCGGCCGCCAGGACCTCATCGAGCGGCTGGCCGCGATGGTCACCGTCGAAGACGATGCCGAAGGGAGCACGTGATGGCCCGTGTGTTGGTGACCAACGATGACGGGGTCGACAGCCCCGGGATCATGGCGCTCGCCGCCGTCGCCGCCGGCGCCGGCCACGACGTGGTCATCGCGGCGCCGAGCTGGGACAGCAGTGGTGCCAGCGCGTCCCTGACCGCAGCATTGGCAGACGGCCGGCTGATCCTCGACCGGCGGAGCGACGACGCGTTGCCCGACGTCAAGATCTTCGCCGTCGAAGCCGCGCCTGCGTTCATCGTGCGGGCTGCGATGACCGGAGCGTTCGGCCCACCACCCGATGTCGTGCTGTCGGGCATCAACATCGGGCCGAACACCGGACATGCGGCGCTGCATTCGGGCACGGTGGGGGCCGCGCTGACGGGCTCGACGACGGGTGCTCGCGTGGCCGCGTTCTCGATCGGAGTCGGCAGCCCCATCCACTGGGAGACCGCAACAGGGGTTGCCGAGCAATTGCTGGCGTCGATCGTCGACGGCGAAGGGCAGCTCGTCCTCAACGTCAACGTGCCCAACGTCGCGCCGCAGGATCTGACGGGGATGCGGGCAGCCCACCTGGCCACCGTCGGCGCCGTGCAGGCCGTGCTGACGGAGACCGGCGAGGGCTACGTCAAGTTGGGCTACGAGGCGCCCGGAGGCGAGCTCGAGCCCGGCACCGACGTTGCCGTGCTCGCCGATGGCGCAGCGAGTGTCACGGCCCTGCGCGCCGTCTGCGAGGCGGCGGACGTCGACGTCGAAGGGATGCTGGAAGCCCTCACAGCGTATCGCCACCTGAGCACACGACGGCGACATGATTGACGCGTGATCTCCGCGGACGCGGCCACGTCGGACCGACCGGTGGTCAAGCGCGGGACGCTGCGCATCTACCTCGGGGCCGCGCCCGGCGTCGGCAAGACGTACGCCATGCTCAACGAGGGTCGCCGGCGCCAGGCGCGAGGAACCGACGTCGTCGTGGGCCTCGTCGAGACCCACGGGCGAGCCCGCACGGCCGAGCAGGTCGGCGACCTCGAAGTCGTGCCGCGGCGGACCGTCGAACACCGCGGCTCCACGTTCACCGAGATGGACACCGACGCGCTCCTGCGCCGGCACCCGCAGGTCGTGCTCGTCGACGAACTGGCACACACCAACGCGCCCGGGTCGCGCCACGCCAAGCGCTGGGAGGACATCCACGAGTTGTTGGCCGCTGGCATCGGCGTCATCTCGACCGTCAACATCCAGCACCTCGAATCGCTGAACGACGTGGTGGAGGGCATCACCGGCGTCCAGCAGCGGGAGACCATGCCGGATGAGGTCGTGCGAGCGGCAGACCAGATCGAGCTGGTCGACATGGATCCGGACGCGCTGCGCCGCCGGCTGGCCCACGGGAACGTGTACGCCGCGGACCGCATCGACGCCGCCCTCGCCAACTACTTCCGCCCCGGCAACCTGACCGCGCTGCGTGAGTTGGCGCTGCTCTGGGTCGCCGATCGCGTCGACGACGAGCTCGCCGACTACCGCGCCCGCCACGGGATCTCGCGACCGTGGGAGACCCGCGAGCGAGTCGTCGTCGCGCTGTCCGGGGCGCCTGATGCCGACCACCTGCTGCGCAGGGCGTCGCGCATCGCCCAACGCGCCAAGGGCGACCTGATCGGCGTGCACGTCGTATCCGACAGCGGCCTGACGAGCGACGGACCCGCAGTCGACGTGGCCGCGCAGCGGCGCTTGCTCGACGAGTTGGGTGGCGAATACCGCAAGGTCGTGGCGAGCGACGTCGCTGGTGCGCTGGTCGAGCTGGCGCGGGCCGAGAACGCGACGCAGATCGTGCTCGGGGCCAGCGCCAGATCGCGCTGGAACGAGCTGCTGCACGGTTCCGTCATCAACGGAGTCGTGAGACGCTCCGGTCCAATCGACGTCCACATCATCTCGCCGCCCGTGGGCGAGGACGAGGCGCTCCGGCTCCCTGCGATGCGGCGAGTTCTCACGCCGCTGCCCCCGCGCCGCCAGCTCGCTGGTTGGCTGATCGCCGCACTCGGACTCCCGGTGATCACCCTGGCGTTGGTGTGGGCCCGCGACAGCGTCGGCCTGACGACCGTCCTCCTGCTGTACCTGGTGCTGGCCATGGTCGTCGCCTTGGTCGGCGGCGTGTTCCCGGCAGCCGTCGCGGTCGTCGGCGGGTTCCTGCTCGCCAACTGGTTCTTCGCACCGCCGTACGGTCAGCTCGACATCGCCCACGCCGAGAACGCGCTGGCCCTCAGCGTCTACGTCCTCGCCGCCGGCATCGTCGCCGTGCTCGTCGACCGCATCGGCCGCAGCCGCCTCCAGGCGGCGCGGGCGCAGGCCGAGGCCGAGACGTTGGCCGCGCTCGTCGGAACGCTCTCTCGGCCGGGCGCGTCGCGCGTCATGCTCGACGAGCTGCGCACGACGTTCGGGCTGCGTGGCGTGTCGCTGCTCCTCGACGACGGAGGTCGCTGGCGGGTGCTGCTCTCGTCGGGTGCGCCCGTCGACGATCCGACCCGTGCCACGTGGAGCCGCGAGCTCGGCGACGGTGTCACACTGGCCCTCGATGGCGAACCGGCGTCCGCCGATCTACGAGTGCTCGATGCCTTCGCCACGCAAGTCGCCGCCGCAGCGGAGCGAGATCGACTCCGCGCCGAGGCCGCCAAGGCCGACGATCTGGCCGCCGCGAACGCATTACGGGCATCGCTGCTGCAGGCGGTGTCCCACGACCTGCGCACGCCGCTGGCGTCCATCAAGGCCTCGATCTCCAGCCTCCGCCAACGCGACGTCGAGTGGCCCCCGGACGCCGTCGCGGAGTTCGAGGAGACGATCGAGTCGGAGACCGATCGTTTGACCGTCCTCATCGACAACTTGCTCGACATGAGCCGCCTGCAAGCATCGACGGTGAGCGTCAGCCGGCGACCGACCGGCGTCGAGGAGGTCGTGCTGTCGGCTGTCGCCAGCCTCGGTGCTGCGGGCCGCGCCGTCGACGTCGACGTCGCTCCCGGTCTCGCGGTGTCCGCAGATCCGGCGCTGCTCGAACGGTCGTTGGCCAACGTCATCGCCAACGCCGTGCGATTCGAGCCGGCGGATCGCGACGTCCGGGTGACCGCCGGGCCGGTGCGGCGCGATGAGCGCCGACTGATCGACGTGCGCGTGATCGACCACGGGCCGGGAATCCGATCGGCCGATCGCGAGCGGGTCTTCCAGCCGTTCCAGCGCGTCGTGGATCACCATCAGGACGGTTCGGGTGTCGGGCTCGGCCTCGCCATCGCCCGAGGGTTCGTGGAGGCGATGGGCGGCGAGGTGGCGATCGAGGACACTCCAGGAGGCGGAACGACGATGGTGCTCAGCCTGGACGAGGACCCGGGCGTTCAGCCATGACCCGAGTGCTGGTCGTCGACGACGAGGCACCCATCCGGCGCGCCCTGTCGGCCAACCTGCGGGCGCGCGGCTACGACGTCGACGTGGCGGCCACCGGTGAGCAGGCGCTCGATCTGGCGGCGCACCACCACCCGGACCTCGTGCTGCTCGACCTCGGCCTCCCGGGGATGGACGGGCGCGAGGTGATCGATGGCCTGCGCGGTTGGTCGGCGGTGCCGATCGTCGTGCTGTCCGCTCGCGGGTCCGAGCGGGACAAGGTCGATGCGCTCGACGCCGGCGCCGACGACTACCTCTCGAAGCCGTTCGGCATGGACGAGTTGCTGGCCCGTGTGCGGGCGGCGTTGCGGCGCGCCACACCCGCGGAAGAAGCGGCGATCGTCACGACGGAGCACTTCACGATCGACCTCGCCGACAAGCGGGTGTCGAACCTGGACGGCACGCCGATCCGCCTGACACCCACCGAGTGGCACCTCCTGGAGGTGCTCGTCCGCCACGCCGACAAGCTCGTCGGCCAACGCCAGCTTCTGCAAGATGTGTGGGGGCCGCAGTACGGCGACGAGAGCAACTATCTGCGGGTCCATCTCGCCCATCTGCGGGCCAAGCTCGAACCCGACCGGTCGCATCCCCGCTACTTGATCACGGAGCCCGGCATGGGCTACCGCTTCGTGCCCTGAGTGAGCTGCTCGTGGCACTGACTCGCCGGACGTTCATCGGTTCGGGCCTCGCTGCCGCCGGAGCTGCGGCGTGCCGCGATGGCGAGACTGCTGGCCCTCGTGCTGATGATCGTGATGCCCAGCCGTTCGACCCCGACGACTGGGAGAGCGTGCGGTCACAGTTCGAGCTGACCCCCGACGTCGCCCACTTCGCGGCGTTCGTGCTGGCCGCCCATCCGCGACCCGTCGCTGCGGCGATCGCCGAGCACCGCGCCGGGCTCGACATGGACACGCACGCCTACCTCGGCAGTCACCAGGGTGAGCTCGACGCGGCGGTCCCGGCGGCCGCCGCGGAGTACCTCGGCGCGGCGCCCGAAGAGATCGCGTTGACGGACAGCACGACGATGGGGCTGGGCCTGGTGTACGGCGGCGTCGTCCTGCGGCCGGATCAACATGTGCTCACGACCGAGCACGACTTCTACGCCACGCACGAGGCGCTGCGGCTGCGCGCCGAGCGCACCGGGGCGAGCGTCGAGCAGGTCCCGCTCTATGACGACCCGGCCACGACATCCGAGGATGAGGTGGTCGGCCGGCTCGTCGACGCGATCACCGCGTCGACGCGAGTCGTCGCCGTCACGTGGGTCCACTCGGGGACGGGCGTCAAGCTGCCGATCGCGGCGATGGCCGCGGCGCTCGCAGAGCTCAACCGGGAGCGCGATGACGCAGACCGCGCCCTGTTGTGTGTCGATGGTGTCCACGGATTGGGTGTGGAGGACGTCTCGGTCCAAGAGCTCGGTGCCGACTTCCTCGTCGCCGGCACGCACAAGTGGCTGTTCGGGCCGCGCGGCACCGGGATCATCTGGGGCCGGGCCGATGCGTGGCCGGCGGTCCAGTCGACGATCCCGACGTTCGCCGGGGCCAGCTTCGAGCGGTACCTCTCCGGGAGCGCCGTGTCGACGTTGACGCCCGGTGCTGCGAACACGCCGGGCGGCTACCACTCCTTCGAGCACCGGTGGGCGTTGGCGGAGGCGTTCGGGTTCCAGCGGGCCATCGGGCGGCCACGAGTTGCCGAGCGAACGCATGCCCAGGCAACCCAGCTCAAGGAGGGGCTGACCGAGCTGCGCGGCGTGCGAGTGGTCACACCGATGAGCGAGGAGCTCTCGGCGGGGATCGTGTGCTTCGAGCTGGAGGGCCGAGCTCCGTTCGAGTCGCTCGCCGCCCTCGAGCGGCAACGGATCAGCGCCAGCGTGACGCCCTATCGCCAGCCGTTCCTCCGGCTGGGCCCGAGCATCGTCACGACACCCGAGGAGGTCGACGCAGCGATCGAGGCGATCGCCGGTCTCAGGTAGAGGTCACGGCAGCGCGAGCCACGAGCACGATGTCGCCACCGAGCGCCATCGCCCAGCCAGCGCCGTCGGAGGCGACCGGCCAGGCCCATCCGTCGAATCGCACGACGTTCTCGACCTGGTGGTGCTCCCCGTGGTAATCGACGATGTCGCCGACACGAACTTCGAGCGCATTGATCGTCATCGTCCCTTCCCCTTCTCTCCTGCGTCTGGTCTTCTCAGGAAGACCGTCGGCTCCCCTGTGAAGCTCATCATGCGCTCACGCGCTTGAACTACGCATGAAGATGGCTGGAAGACCGACCAGATACGTGGATCCGACGGGCACGGACGAACAGCGGGTGGAGCTGAGGGGAATTGAACCCCTGACCCCTTCCATGCCATGGAAGTGCTCTACCAACTGAGCTACAGCCCCGGTCCTCACCGAACGATAGCAACCTACGAGGGGAGGAAACCCGCCGGTAGCGCATCTGGGCGCGGACGTTCCCGAATTCGAGAACCTGCGCGCCCAGATCGTTGTTCGAGAACCTCCGCGCCCAGATGGAGGGGTCGCGACGGTCAAGCGGACCAGTCGACCGATGGGGCGTCCCGGTACAGGCGCTCGATCTCGTAGAAGCGGCGGATCTCGTCGAGGAAGACGTGGATGACGACATCGCCGTAGTCGATGAGGACCCATTGCTGCTCGCGCAACCCCTCGACTCGGCGCGGCGAGCGCCCGGTCGCCGCCCGCACGCTGGCCTCGATGTCGTCGATCAACGTCCGCACGAGCCTGCGGTTCGGGGCGTCGAGCACGACGAAGAGCTCCGCGATGCCGAGGATCTCGCCGACGTCGAGGACGATGATGTTGCGCCCTTGCTTCTCGTCCGCCGCTCTGGCGGCAACTTCGGCGAGCACTCGTGCGGCGGCCCGCCCGTCCTCAGCCGCCATCGGTCGCAGCCCGGTGGTCGAGGAAGCTGGTGCCCAGGCGGATGACGGCATCGATACCGGCGATGCGTTCCTCGGCGAGGCTGACCTCGATCTCGCCCAGGAGCCCCTCCAGTCCCTCCACTTCGCTGAGCAGGCTTTCGTCGCTGACCTCTACCTGCGTGACCGCCGGTACGGGGCCGGCGTTCGTGCTCACGGACAGCACGTTGCCGCCCACGAAGAGCACCTGGGCGATGGCGTCGTAGGCCACCTGGGCGGTCGAGCCCCCTTCGCCGACGGCGACCTCGTCGAACGGACTTTCGATGCGGAACGTCAGCGCCGGGCTGGGAGCCGACATCCTGCCGGGGGCGATCTGGCCGAAGACGAGCGCCGACTCGATGCGGTCGAGCTCGACGACGTCCACGCCCGTCGGGTTCTGGGCGGCCTCCGGAGCGGCGTAGCCGAGACCCCGATGACGCACCGGGCCGCGCAGCAACGGGCCGAGGACGGGATCGATGACGCCGGAACCGTCCACGGCGACGGAATCAGCGCCGTCCCCCACCGCCTGGGCGACGGCGGCCCACACCGCTTGAGTCACGGCATACCGGTCGGCACCTGTCCGCGCTGGGTCCCGCGCCGTCAGCACGGCCGCAGCCTGCCCGGCATCCAGCGTCTGGACACCCTGGTCGACGATCACCTCGCCGTTGGCATTGGTGACCGCTGCCGGCAGCTCGACCTCGAGCGGCCCGAGCGGCTCCAGCAGCGCGGCCAGTCGGTCCGCGGTCATGACCTCCGTCGAGTCGATCGCCAGCCCGAGGGCGATCTCCGCTTCGCGGTCCAACTCCTCGGCGCCCCCGGCCTGCAAGACCTGGTCCAGCGGCAGGCGTGTGTCGCCGCCCGCTGACGCGTCGGCACTGACCGGGACCGAGACGATGCTGCCGCCTGCGCCGGAGGGCGCCCCCACGAGCACCGCCATCGAGGCCAACGCACCGGCTTCGTCGACGGCGGCGACGAGCCCGGTCGGCGTCTGCGGGAACACGCGTTCAGGAATCGCCTCGCGGGTGTCGGTCGCATCCGTCGAGTTGTAGATCGTCAGGCCGCCAGCGACGGCCAGCCCTGCCGCGGCCACCGTGGCGCCAACGGCGACGCAGGCGCCGACGAGCGTGGCGCGGCGTCTTCTGCCCTGCGAGGCGGTCAAACGAGTGGGTCCTGGTAGAGGCCGCGTTCGGCGATCACGTGCAGCACGGGATCGGTGACGAGGTAATCGAGCGGTCGGCCGTCGGTGAAGCGAGCGCGCAGGTCCGTGCTGGAGACCTCGAGGCGGGGCACCTCGACGTGGATCCATGGCACGTCGCCCGGGAGCTGGACGGCATTGCCGGGCCGGTCGACGACGACCATCCGCGACCGGGCGACGACCTCCTCGTACCGCTCCCAGGTCGTCAAGCCGGCCGCCGCGTCGTCGCCGACGATCGTGAAGAGCTCTGCGTCGGGCTCCTTCTCGGCGATTCGGGCCAGCGTGTCAGCGGTGTAGCTCGGACCGCCTGCTTCGATCTCCAGTCCACCGGCCTCCAGTCCTGGGACCTCGGCGACGGCGGCGGCCACCATCGCCAGGCGGTCCAGCGCCGGCGTGATCGGTCGGCTGCCCTCTTTCTGCCACGGGACGTTGGCAACCATCAGGGTCACGACGTCGAGGCCCAGCGCATGGCGCACGTTGACCGCCGTCACGAGATGCCCGACGTGCGGGGGATCGAACGTCCCACCGAACAGACCAATCCGGTAAGCGAGCGGTTCGGGATCCCCCAGCGGCACGGCGGCGGATTCTACGGCCGCCCGATCGGGCGCGCCTTGACATGGCTGGTACTCTGGAGTCTCCCCCCCGTCCGACCCGTGACAGCACGTTTTACGCCTGCCCCCAGCTGCGAATCAGCATCGCGCGCAATCACGTGTAGCGTCGCGCCCCCACGCTCGTGGTCGGAGCTTATCTCTCTCCTGACGAACGGTTGTACCCACCCATCATGAACGATTCCATCGGCCTCTACTTGAACGACATCGGCAAGGTGCCTCTGCTCACCGCCGAGGACGAACGCGAGCTGTCGCGCCTCATCGAAGCCGGCCGCGAGGCCGCCGAGCAGCTGGCGGGCGGTCGCCGCGGCGTCGCCCTGAAGCGCGCCGTCGCCGACGCCGCCGATGCGAAGGATCGCTTCATCCGGTCCAACCTGCGCCTCGTCGTGTCGATCGCCCGGCGTTACCCCCTGCCCCAGGGCATGGACCTCCTCGACCTGATCCAGGAGGGCAACCTCGGCCTCGAGCACGCCGTCGACAAGTTCGACTGGCGGCGCGGCTTCAAGTTCTCGACGTACGCCACGTTCTGGATCCGCCAGGCCATCGGCCGGGCCCTCGACCAGAAGGCCAGCCTGATCCGCATTCCGGGCGACCGCTCCGCCAGCCTGCGCGCCGCGCTGCGCCAGGCGTCGGGCGACGGCGAGACGCTCGATCACGCCAACGCCGAGCTGCACCGGCTCACGACCCCCGTGTCGTTGGACAAGACGGTCGGTGACGACGGCGACGCCACGCTCGGCGATCTGATGGCCAACGGAGACGGCACGCCAGAGGACCACGTGATGACGATCGTCGACGGCGATCTGCTCGACGAGCTGCTCGGCACGCTCGACACGCGCGCCCGCTACGCCGTCGAGGCCCGTTTCGGGCTCGTCGACGGGGAGCGCAAGAGCTTCCGCGAAGTCGGTGAGCGCCTGGGCGTCACCGCCGAAGCGGCCCGCCGGCTCGTCAGCCGCGCCGTGGTCGGCCTGCGCGACGACGCCGAGCGCATCCTCGCCGTCTGATTCTGACCCTGATTCTGACCGGGGCTCGGTACCCGGCCCGCCAGTAGCCTGCGACCCATGGCGCAGGCGTGGTCACCCTCGTCGTGGCAGGACCTGCCGGCCCTCCAGCAGCCCGACTGGCCCGACGCTGACGGCCTCCATCGCGCCCTGAAGACGGTCGCCGGCTATCCCCCGCTGGTGTTCGCCGGCGAGGCGCGTTCGCTCCAGTCCTCACTGGCCCAGGTCGCCGCGGGGCGGGCCTTCCTCCTGCAGGCCGGCGACTGCGCCGAGTCGTTCGAGGAGTTCTCCGCCGACAACATCCGGGAGAAGCTGCGCGTCATCCTCCAGATGGCCGTCGTGCTGACCTACTCCCTTGGCGTTCCGATCGTCAAGGTCGGTCGCATCGCGGGGCAGTTCGCCAAGCCGCGGTCCAGCCCGACGGAGCGCGTCGGCGACGTCGACCTCCCGTCGTTCCGCGGGCACATCGTCAACGGTCCCGGGTTCGACGTGGCCGCTCGCGTCGCCGACCCCGATCGCCTCGTCCAGGCGTACCACCAGTCGGCGTCGACGCTGAACCTCGTCCGGGCTTTCACCAAGGGAGGTTTCGCCGACCTCGCCAGAGTGCACGCCTGGAACCAGGAGTTCGTCGCCACGAGTCCCGCCGGCCAGCGCTACGAGCGCTTGGCCGCCGAGATCGACCGGGCGCTCAACTTCATGCGCGCCTGCGGTGTCGACACCGCCTCCAACCCCAACCTCAGCACGGTCGACATCTACACCAGCCACGAGGCGCTGATCCTCGGCTACGAGGAGGCGCTCACTCGGCAGGATTCGCTGACGGGCTCCTGGTACGACTGCTCGGCGCACATGCTGTGGATCGGCGAGCGCACCCGCGACGTCGATGGCGCACACGTCGAGTTCCTCCGTGGCGTCGGGAACCCGATCGGCTGCAAGATCGGGCCGTCGGTCGAGCCGGCCGAGCTGCTGGAGCTGTGCGAACGGGTCAACCCGGCGCGCATTCCGGGCCGTCTGACCCTGATCAGCCGCATGGGTGCCGACGTCGTGGAGGAGCGGCTGCGGCCCCTGCTGCGGGCGGCGACCGATGCAGGGCACCCGATCGCCTGGGCCTGCGATCCGATGCACGGCAACACGTTCAGCGCGCCGAGCGGCCGCAAGACCCGCCACTTCGACGACATCATCCGCGAGATCGCCGGCTTCGTGCGGGCCCACCTGGCGGAGGGCACGTGGCCCGGCGGCATCCACGTCGAGTTGACCGGCGAGAACGTGACCGAATGCCTCGGCGGCGCGGACGAGGTGTCAGACGCCGACCTCGACCACCGGTACGAGACGATGTGCGACCCGCGTTTGAACGGTCGGCAGAGCCTCGACCTCGCGTTCCGCGTCGGCGAGCTCGTCGGCCGGCCGTCCGCCTGATCCGTGCGAACGCTCGAGCTGGTCGAGGCATGGCCGGTGCCCAACGCCGCGGCAGTGGTCGTTGCGGCAGACGGTCGCGTGCTCGGCGAAGTCGGCGACGTGGAGCGCCCGTTCGAGCTGGCATCGCTGACCAAGATGCTCGCCGCATGGGCGGTGCTCGTTGCCACCGAGGAGGGTCTGCTCGGACTCGACGATCCGGTCGGCCAGCCGGGCTGCACGATGCGTCATCTACTGGCCCACGCCGGCGGCTACGCATTCGACGGGCCTGACCCGATCACGTCTCCGAACCGCCGACGCATCTACTCCAACACCGGGATCGAGCTCGCCGCTGACGACGTCGCCGAACGATCCGGGATGACGTTCGACGAGTACCTCGGCGGAGCCGTCCTGCAGCCGCTCGGGATGAGCCGGTCGGAGCTCGTCGGTTCACCGGCCCATGGAATGCGCAGCACCGCTGCCGATATCGGGCGGTTCCTCGCCGAACTGCAACGTCCAACGCTGCTCGACGACGTCACCGCGGCGGACGCCGTTCGCCCACAGTTCCCAGCACTCGCCGGTATCGTGCCGGGCGTGGGGCGCTTTGATCCGTGCCCATGGGGATTGGGCTTCGAGATCCGGGGTCGCAAGACGCCTCATTGGACCGGCCGCACCAACTCACCGGAGACCTACGGTCACTTCGGCGGCGCGGGGACGATGGCGTGGGTCGACCCCGCCGCTGGCGGGGCGCTGGTGGCGTTGACGGATCGAGCGTTCGACGACTGGTCGATCGACGCGATGCGGTGCTGGCCGGAACTGTCGGACGCCGTCGTGGAAGAGCTCGCGGGCGCATCATGAGCTTCAGCCTCGGCGACCGGGTGCGTTGGGTGACGGTTGGCGAGGACGGCTTGCCGCTCGTGCGCTATGGCTTCGTCGGCGGAGTCGCTGGCGAGGTCGGCCCGGTGGTGGTGATGCTGGACGGCGAGCTCGGTGGCGACGTCATCGACCTGGCGCAGTTGGAACCGGTGACGATCACCAACGTGGAACTGCACCTCGACGGTCGCGACCTGATCGAGGACCCTGAGCTGCGTCGGGGTCTCGTGCACCTGTGGCAGGCCGAGGCCGAGTCAGCTGGCCTCGACGTCGACGCGCTCGAATGTCTCGGGACCGGCGAGCCGGAGCGGGGCAACGCGTGGTCGCTGGCCGCGCTGACGAGCGGTGGCGAGCAGTACGTCGTGCGAGCGATGCCGTCGACGCTCGACCCGAGCGTCGTATGCATCAGAGCCGAGGCCTTCCCGCTCTGGTGAGAATGTTTCGCTTTGCAACCAGAGGTTGCAAAGCGAGCTCGAAGCGCCGCCTCCGGCGGCACCCAGTTTGCGGGCGCGGAACTACGAGATGCGCTCAATCACCATGGCCATGCCCTGACCGCCGCCGACGCACATCGTCTCGAGACCGATGGTCTTGTCCTCGGCCTGCAGGCCATGGATCAGCGTCGTCATGATGCGGGCGCCGGTCATGCCGAAGGGATGACCGAGGGCGATCGCGCCGCCGTGCACGTTGAGCTTGTCGGGATCGATGCCGAGGTGGCGGGCCGATGGGATGACCTGCGCGGCGAACGCTTCGTTGATCTCGACGAGGTCGACGTCGTCGATGGTCATGCCGGCGCGGGCCAAGGCCTGGCGGCTCGCCTCGATCGGCCCGAGACCCATGATCTCGGGGTTCAACGCCGACAGCCCGGACGAGATGATCCGAGCCAGAGGTCGGATGCCGAGCTCGGCCGCCTTGGTGTCGCTCATCACGACCACCGCTGCCGCTCCGTCGTTCAGCGGGCAGGCGTTGCCGGCCGTCACGGTGCCGTCGGGACGGAACACTGGCTTGAGCTGCGCCAGACCCTCGAGCGTCGTGCCGGGCCGTGGCCCGTCGTCCTTCGTCACGACGGTGCCGTCGGGCAGCGTGACCGGCGTGATCTCCTCGGCGAAGAAGCCGTTCTCGACGTTGGCCACCGCGCAGTCCTGCGACCGCTTGGCGAACTCGTCCATGTCCTCGCGCGTGACGTGCTCGGATTCGGCGACGTTCTCAGCGGTCTGACCCATCGCGATGTAGATGTCCGGGAGCCCTTCTGGCGGCGTCCAGTCCGGGCTGCCGCCCAGCGCCCGTTCGGCCGTGCGCTCGCCGGCCTGGCCGAAGATCGGGTTCGGCGCCGTGTCGCTCGCTCCGGCGGCGTAGCGGCTGACGGTCTCGACACCGGCGGCGATGAACACGTCGCCTTCACCGGCTTTGATGGCGTGGGCGGCCATGCGGATCGTCTGCAGGCTCGACGAGCAGTAGCGGTTGATCGTCACGCCTGGGACCTCTGGCAGGCCGGCCAGCACGGCCACGACCCGGGCGACGTTGAATCCCGCCTCGCCCGCCGGTTGGCCGCAGCCCATGATCAGGTCCTCGATCTGATCGCGAGGTAGCTCGGGCACCTTGTCGAGGAGCGCCGTCACGATCTGCGTCGACAGGTCGTCCGGGCGGATCGACACCAGCGACCCCTTGGCCGCCCGGCCGATCGGGCTGCGAGCAGTGGCAACGATGACGGCTTCGGTCATGAGAGCAGCGTACCGACGGTCCGTTGGTGGCAGCCGGGCCCGCCGACTGCGCTGGCATACTGCGGCCCGTCATGACCGGCACCCTGCACGTCGCGATCGGTGCCGGCGGCACCGGCGGCCACATCTATCCCGGACTCGCTGTCGCCAAGGCGCTGGAACAGATCACGGACGGAGCAGTCGACATCTGCTTCATCAGCACGAAGAAGGGGCTGCAGACGACGCTCGTCCCGAACGCCGGCTACGAGCTGTTCATGTTCGACATGATCGGTCTGAAGGGTCTGAGCAGCGCGCTGCGCCTTCCCCCGCAACTCGTCCGCGCCGGATGGGGCGCCTCTCGAGTGATCAAGGACCACGGGATCGACGTGGTGGTTGGCATGGGGGGTTATCCGTCGGCGCCGGCGATGGTGGGCGCGCGGTTGGCCAGGGTTCCCTCACTGATCCACGAGAGCAACGCGATTCCCGGCCGGGCAAACGCCTTCATCGCGCGGCTGACGCCGCACATCGCGATCGCCTTCGAGCGCACGCGCCAGCATCTCCCCAAGCGCGCCGACGTGCGCACCGTCGGCATGCCGCTGCTTCCGGAAGTGGCAGACATCGACCGGAGGGCGCTGCGCGAGCCGGCACGCCAGTCCTTCGAGCTCAAGCCGGAGCAGAAGCTCGTCGTGTTCAGCGGTGGGAGCCTCGGCGCGCACAGTCTGACGACGACCGCCCTCGATCTGGCCGATCAGTGGAAGGACCGCGACGACGTCGTGTTGCTGATCAAGACCGGCGCCGGGCAGCTCGATGACGCCGTCGCCCGCACCGCCGGAAACCCGGTCGCCCGCCCCGTCGCGTACATCGATCGCATGGACCATGCCTACGCGGCAGCCGACGTGATGGTGTGCCGGTGTGGCGCCGGCACCGTCAGCGAGGTCTCCCACGTCGGCGTGGCCAGTGTGATGGTCCCGTACCCACACGCTCCCGGGAACCACCAGCTCCACAACGCCCAGGCCCTCGCCGACGCCGGTGGCGCGGTGATCATCGAGGACCACGAGCTCGACGCCGCGTCGCTCGGACCAGTGCTCGACGAGCTGCTCGCCGACGATGTCCGCCGCGAGGCGATGGCCCACAACTCGCGACTCGTCGACCATGGCGCGGCCGCGACGACCGTCGCCCGCTGGGCGATCGACCTGGCCGGGCGCACCGACCTCCTGACCGACAAGGGAGAGCAATGACCTTCTGGACCGACCGCCGCGTGGTGATCACCGGCGCCGAGGGCTTCATCGGAAGCACGTTGACCGACCTCCTCGTCGACGCCGGCGCCGACGTCACGGCGTTCGCCCACTACAAGCCGTACGGCGAAAACGGGTTCATCGCCGACCACGTGCAAGCCGGTCGGGTAAAGGTCGTCGCCGGTGACATCCGCGATCACGGCCAGGTACAGGACGTCGTCGCTGGAGCCGACACCGTGTTCCACCTCGCCGCGCTGATCGGGATCCCGTACAGCTACGAGGCCCCCGACTCCTACGTCCAGGCCAACGTCGTCGGCACCCACAACGTCGTCGCCGCGGCCCGCCGTCACGGCACTCGGCGCGTCGTGACGACCAGCACGAGCGAGGTCTACGGAACGGCGCAGACGGTGCCGATCTCGGAGGATCACCCGCTGCAGCCGCAGTCGCCGTACTCGGCGTCGAAGATCGGCGGCGACATGATGGCGATGTCGTACTTCCTGTCGTTCGAGACACCGGTCACGATCGTCCGGCCGTTCAACACGTACGGCCCCCGGCAGTCGGCGCGCGCGGTGATCCCGGCGATCCTGCAGCAGCTGCACTCCGGGGCCAAGGAGATCAAGCTCGGCCTGCTCACACCGACGCGCGACTTCACGTACTCGACCGACACGGCGTCCGGTTTCATCGCCGCCGCCGAGCACGACAGCGCCGTCGGGCAGACCCTCAACCTCGGCACCGGGCGGGAGGTCAGCGTCGGCGATCTCGTCTCGCTGCTGATCAAGGTGTCGGGCAAGGACGCCGAGATCGTGCAGGACCCAGCCCGCATCCGCCCCGAGGGCTCAGAGGTGATGCGCCTGCTCGCCGACAACTCCCGCGTGCGCGAGCTGACCGGTTGGGAGCCCGTCGTCTCCCTCGAGGAAGGACTGGCGCGCACGTCCGAGTGGGTTGCCGCCAACGTGTTGCGCGACGCCTCCCGCTACGCCGTGTGACCGGTTCTGTCCGTAGCAACCGCGTCACAACGATCGATCGCGACGGACAGAACGATCACGTTCCGAGCTCGCCGGCCTGGAAGTGGCGGCGGCACAGCAACTCGTAGTGCACTGCGTCGCCGAACAGCGGCGGTGTGGTCGGGTCATCGGTGTCACCGACGACGATCGTCTCGCCCTCGTACACGACGTCGCCGTTGACGACGCGGGCGTTGTGGGTGGCGCGGGCGCCGCACCAGCAGCGCGCTTCGACCTGTAGCGGCACGCGCTCATCGGCGATCTCGAGCAGCCGTTGCGTGCCCTCGAACAGCCGGCCGCGGAAGTCGGTGATCAAGCCGAACGCGTAGACCTCGACCTCGAGCTCGTCGACGACGCGGGCCAGTTGGTCGCACTGCTCCCACGTGTAGAACTGCGCCTCGTCGCAGACGAGGTAGTGGATCGGCCAATGGTGCAGGGCGAGCGCGTGGAGGTCGAGATCGGGCCCCACGTCGATCGCCGGGGCCGCCACTCCGAGCCGGCTGGTCACCTGATTGCCCTCGCGGTCGAGGCTCGTCAGGAGCAGGCCGCACAGGTCGCGGCTGGACAGGTTGTGGTGGATCTGCAACGCCACGGTGCTCTTGCCGGAGCCCATCGTCCCGAAGCTGAAGCGCAGCAGAGCCATCGGACCGTCAGAGCGACTGCGAGTCTGGCCCGGGCATCGGGGCATCCTACGATCGCTCAATGACGACCAACCCGATCGCAGCGGACGACATCGACCTGTCCGACTTCGACTTCTGGCTGCTCGACCGAGACGTCCGCGAGGCGGCGTTCAAACGCCTCCGGGACATGCCAGGATTGCACTTCAACGCCGAACGCGTGCTGGAGGACTCTCCGTTCCCGCCTGGTCCCGGCTACTGGTCGCTGGTGCGCCACGACGACGTCTGGGCGGCCAGTCGCAACCCTCAGCTGTTCTGCTCCGGGCAGGGATCCAACATCGTCGATCTGCCCCAAGAGCTCAACGAGTTCTTCGGATCGATGATCAACATGGACGACCCGAAGCACTTCCGGCTGCGGTCGATCGTGTCCAAGGGCTTCACGCCCAAGGAGGTCGCCCGCGTCGAGGAGTACGTCAAGGTGAAGGCCACGTCCGTGGTCGACGAAATGTTGGAGCAACACCCGGACCGCCAGTGCGACTTCGTCGAGGCGATCGCTGCGCCGATGCCGCTGCAGATCATCTGCGACATGATGGGCATTCCCGACGACGAGTCGAAGCAGGTCTTCCACTGGACCAACGTCATCCTGGGGGCCGGAGACCCGGAGTTCGGCGGCAGCTACGAGGCGCTGATGAACGCTGGGCTGGAGATGTTCACGTATGCCCAGGCGCTCGGCGAGAACCGCCGGGCCAACCCGACCGACGACCTCACGTCGATCCTCATGCAAGCCGAGGTGGACGGCGAGCAGCTGACCACGCAGGAGTTCGGCTCGTTCTTCATCCTCCTCGTTGTCGCCGGCAACGAGACGACGCGCAACGCCATCAGCCACGGGATGAAGGCGCTGACCGACAACCCGGACCAACGGGAGCGGTGGTGGAACGACTGGGACGGGGTGACGAAGACGGCGGTCGAGGAGATCGTGCGCTGGGCGTCACCCGTCATCCACTTCCGCCGTACAGCAACTGCGGACACGGAGTTGAGCGGCCAGCCCATCGCCGCTGGTGAGAAGGTGGTGCTCTGGTACAACTCGGCGAACCGCGACGAGCGGGTGTTCACCGATCCGTATCGCTTCGACGTGACCCGCCCGTTGCAGCCCGTGCAGGTCGGCTTCGGAGCGGGTGGCCCGCACTTCTGCCTCGGGGCCAACCTCGCCCGCCGCGAGATCGCCGTGATGTTCGATGAGATCCGCCGTCGCGTTCCGACGCTGCACTCGACCGGCGAGCCGGCCTACCTGCAGAGCTTCTTCATCTGGCTGAGGCCGGCACCGGCCAGGGCACCTATCGGCCGCTACCGGCTGATCCAGGCGCCCGCCGAAGGCCGCTCCGGGTCGCAGGTCGTGGTCGGGACCGCCGGCCCCGACCGCTAGTGGGCGGTTCGGGTAACGACGTGCTGTGCGGGCTTGCCGGTGACGACGTCCTACGACGGAGGCAGTGGCAACGACCACCTCGACGGCGGTGCCGGAGTCCGACGAGTTACAGGGTGGCAGCGGCAACGATACAGCTCGACGGAGAGGCGACGGGTTCGACGGCTGTTCGGTGGCAGCGGCAATGACACGTTGCGCAACGGCGAGGTCAACGACGGCGGCTCGGGCCGGAACGAGACGGCACCGGCGCCACCGGTCGACATCTCCTCGAGCATGCCCGCGTGATAACGCGACGAGGTCACCGGGGACTTCTTCGGAAACCGCGGCTGATAGACCAGCGCATGCGGGTCGAGGCCGACGCCGACGGGCAACAACAAGTTGAACATCTACGACTCGGCGTCACCGGCGGCGAGTTGCTCCGGTCGACGCCAACTGACCTGGCGCCGGTCCACGAGAGTGGCGACACGGAGCGCCGATGCCAACGAAGGGCGTTTTCTGCTTTTCAGGGCTTCTCTCTTGTGCAAGCCGTGGGCGAACGTGGGCTGCCGCGCCGAGACGGAAACTTGACCTGCCAGGGCTGCTTCGAGAACGTATTGGAACGACTTCGATCTCAACACGACTGTACCTCGCCCGCAACGACACCAACATCTTCCTCGCCGGGACGACGGGCAACTCGTTCTATGGGCTGAGTCGGCACCACTCCGTATGCGAACTGGCTGTATGTACTCCCGGGCGAGCGGATCATGCGCCAGCAAGAGTTGCGCAAATCGACACAATCGAGCTTGCCGTTTGTGTACCCCTCGCCGTACGACGATGTAAACCCCCTGAAGCTCGCCCTGTTCAGGTGATGTCACTTGCCGTCGGGTACGATCGGGCAGACGCCGTATCTCGCCGTGGGGCTGAACGACGGCGGCGTGCAGCTCTACAACGTCAGCAACCCGTCATCGCCGCAGCTGACTGGCACCTTCGCGGCGATGACGCCAACGCCATATAACGGGTTACAGGCGTCGGTGTCGGCGCTGGCGTGGGATCCGTCGGGTCGGGTCTGCTGGCGGTCGGCGTCATGAGCTGGGCCGAGGAGGGCTTCGTCGTGCAGGTCAACCCGGACGGAAGTCTCCCCGGGAGCTGGGTGACGTGGTCGCAGCAGGGCGGTCCGTCGTTGAAATCCGGTGGTGCTGTCGGCGGCGTTCGGGCAGCGCCCGGATGGATTCACCGGTGGTCGAGTTCGGGCTGAACGACGGCACGTTGCGGCTCATCGATCCGACGGTCACCGGCGAAGACGGACACGGTGGCCAGTCCGGCGCCGGAGCCGGGCGGAATCATTGCGATCAACCAGATCCCCAAGTTTGACGGATCGACGGGCGGCTCGGACTTCGCGGTGTCCTATCAGACCACGCCGGCCACGCCAGGACCCGCCGGGAATGACCGGGAACGGGGGACTACTGCGCTGGGACGGCACCTCGAACTCGCTGACGGCGATGCCGGTGAGCGCCGTCTCGCCGAACACGGTCACGGCGGATTGGGATTCGTTCCGCGCGTGGTATCCGGGGATCAAGCAGGGTCGTTTCCAGGTCTCCAACACGTCGAGGGGAGCCGATCAACCGTGGCGTTGCAGGCGTCAAACCGGATTCGGCGTCGGGCTGCTGGTACGCACCGAGCTGGGCCGATGCCCAGGCGTTCCCGACAACGGGGATCATGACATGACAGCCGGTCAGACGTCGGCGAGGTACACGATGGGCGCCTACACGGCCGGGAGCGACGGGAACTGCGCGGCGACAACAACACCGACGTCTGGCGCGGCTATCTGGTGGTCACCCCGGTGAATCATCCCGCTGACGCCCGCCTGGTCCGGCTGCGGTTGAACCGCGAACTGACGGTGGACGTCGAGAATCAGGCGGGCGGGGCGACGACGGTGTCGATCGAAAGAAACGCCAATCAGCAGCTGGCGGCGTTCGGCTTGTGGACCGTTGATGGTGGACACCCGACGGCGCTGACTCCGCTGTCACTGCCCACGGTGACCGGCCAGCTGATCACCCCGGCGGAGACGCCGGGTCCAGCGGTGTACCGCTTCGACGTCACCGGGTGCGACGTTCCAGCTGGACGAAGCGTCGTATGCCAACCAGATGATGATCCCGCTGCTGATCGTGCAGGGCTCCGATCGACGGGACGACCTGGACGGACCTCGGCAGCCTGGTGCCGGCATCGGCGCCGACGATCGTGCCGCAGGGCAGCCAGTTCGAGCTGCAGTTGGGACCGGCGACCTTCTGGTGGGAGAACACCGCCGGCCAGCCGGACTATCAAGATCATTAGGGTCGTATTCGGTGCGGGTCCGCCGGATTGCACCGGCTCGTCATCGAGGAGCTGCGTGACGTTGGCAGGTCTGCCGGCACCACCCGCATCGACCAACCTGAGCGGCCGCAGATCGCCGCCACCAGCGGCACGAGGATCGCCGCGCCGGTCGACAGCGGGATCGATCAGGCCCCGTTGTCGGTGGATGGTGCTCGACACCGATAGCAACCCGTTGCCGATCAGTGATCCCAGCTATCAGCGGATCTACTACCGGCAGAGCAGCACCAAGGACGCGCTGGTCACCAACTTGTTCCCCGCCGATGGCGATGTGAACAGCTTCCTCGGGATCAGCCCGTACGCCGGGGCCTATCCGAACAACGGGTCCGCCGGTGGCGGCCAACCGGGCAACGTTCGACGGGTTCCACTACGTGGCGACGACCAGCACGATCGACCAGCAGATCACCGGCTACCTGGCGATCAACGCCAGCCCGCCCGCGTTCAGCAACCAGATCGAGGTGCACGCCGCGACCATCGCCCCCGTCAACAACACCACGTCGGCCGCCAACGGCATCTCGCTGACCGGGTGCGCAGACTTCACCCCCAGCACCTGCCGGCTCGCCCAGATCAGCACCAACACCGGCACCGGCGCCGTGACCCAACGGGATCAAGCGGCTGCCGTGCGCCTGGTGAGTGCGCGGAGCACGGCAGCCGCGCCCGCGACCGTTACGACGTCGGTGTCGCCGACTCCTCGATCGGCTCCCCGTCGGGCGACAGCAGATACCACACGTCGCCGACACCCTGACCGTTGACATCGCCAGGCGCGGAGTCCTGGGCGAAGTAGTACAGCGGCCAGTCGTTGTAGGTCACCTGATCGCCGCCGCCGTCGGCCCGAGCCGCCGAGGCGATCAATGTCTCGTCGACGCCCTCGGCGGCCGTCGCGGTCCCGAGGAAGGCCGGCCACGCTGCGGCGCAGTCTCCTTCGCAGGTCGGCGCTCCCTGTGCGTCAGGGATGAACATGTACAGCGACAGGCCCTCCTGGTCGACGAGGATCGTGCCGAACTCACTGTCCGCGGTCGCCAACTCGACTTCGCCGCCGGCCGCCTCCCCTCCCGGCGCCTCGGTGCCTTCAGTCGCTTCTGTTCCCGCCGGCGCCTCGCTTCCGGCCGGTGCCTCGCTCGCGGCCGGTGCCTCGGTGGCCGCCGGTGCCTCGCTGCCTGCCGGTGCTTCAGTGCCAGCTGCGGTGTCGGCAGTGCCGCCGTCGTCATCGTCGCCGCAAGATGCGGCCACGAGGCCGAGCACGGCGAGGGCGCCGAGCGCAGTGCGAGCGAGCGCAATGCGAGAAGGTTGCTTGTTCACGTATGGCCTCCTTCAGGGGGTGTCGTCCACGACTACGAACGGGACGATCCGAGGGATTGCGAGCAATCCGCTCTCGCGGTTGCGCGCAATCTCGGATCGGGCGATCCTCGTACTCATGGGCGTGCGGATCCCGCATCATGCCGAACTGGCAGACGACGCGCTCGTCGCGGGCCTCGCCGTCGAGGATGGCGACGCGGCCACCGCGTTCGTCCGCCGGTTCCAGGCGAAGGTCTACGGGTTGGCGCTGGCGGTGACCCACGACCGCGCGCTCGCCGATGACGTCGCCCAGGAAGCGTTCGTCCGCGCATGGCGCGCCGCGCCGACCTACGACGGTCGACGAGGGACGGTGGCGGCCTGGCTGCTGACGATCACACGAAACGCGGCGATCGATGCCGTGCGCGCGCGGCGCACCGAACCTGCTGACGACGAGGATCTCGACCGGCTGTTGCAGGCGACGCTGGCCGGCGGCTCGAGCGACGTCACGGCGCGGGACGCGACTGCCAACGTCGAGGCCGGCCAAGTCCTCGATCGGCTCCGCAGCGTTCCGCCCGAGCAGGCGCGAGCTGTGATCCTCGCCGTCTTCGGCGGCTGCACGGCAGAGGAGATCAGCAAGCGGGACGGCATCCCGCTCGGCACGGCGAAGACGCGGATCAGATCCGGTTTGCTGCGGTTGCGGGCCGCGGCGGCCGAGAGAATAGGAGGCGAGGGTGATGCGGGCGGATGAGGAACACGTGGATGCCGTGGGGCTGGCGCTCGGCCAGTTCGACGGGCAGAAACGGGCGGCCGCCGCCGAGCACGTTCTCGCCTGCGGCGAGTGCCGGCGCGAGTTCGACGAGGTGAACAGCATCGTCGGTGAGCTCCTTCCGGCGGTGCCAGCGGTGCAGCCGAAACTCGGTTTCGACGTCGAGGTGCTCCAGCGTCTCGGCATTGGCGCGGCGCCGCGGCGGCGTCACCGGAGGTGGTGGGTCCTCGGCGTCGCTGCGGCTGCCGTAGTCGTGGTGGGTCTGGCGATCGGCGGGTGGTTGCTTGCGCGATCGGGCGGCGAACCCGCCGACGCGGCGCCGCTTCAGCTGGCCGATGGCGCGTCCGTCGGGACCGTCGCCGTGCAAGACGTCGCCGGTCAGCGCGTGATGGTGGTCGCGATCGTCGATGCGCCGGCGGATATCTCCTACACGTGCCGGATCACGCTGGCCGACGGGAGCGTCGTCGAATCGCCGGCATGGGACCCGGGCGCCGGTGCGTGGCTCATCCCGCTCCCTGGCGACACGCAGGTCGCCGACGTCAACCTCATCGTCAGCGGGACCGACAACGTCTGGTCGACGGCGACGTTCTGACCCCGTCAGCGCAGCAGCGCTTGGACCGTGCTGATGTGATCGGCGTCGGCAGCTGACTTGTCGGGGCGGTAGCCACGGACCCGAGCAAAGCGCAGGGCAACACCACCGGGATAGCGCGTCGACGCCTGTACGCCGTCGACAGCGATCTCGACGACGAGCTCGGGGCGGACGTGCACGACGTAGTCAGACTCGGTTCCGACGGCGAGCTGCTGCAGCGCCTCCGTCTGCCACGTCAGCAGCTCGTCCGTGAGTCCCTTGAACGTCTTGCCGACCATCACCCACTCGCCGTCGTCGCCTCGCGCCCCGAGGTGCAGGTTGGACAACCATCCGGTGCGCCGCCCGTGCCCCCACTCGGCGGCCAGCACGACGAGGTCGAGCGTGTAGACGGGCTTGACCTTCCTCCACGCCCCGCCTCGCCGGCCGGCGTCGTACGGCGCGTGCAGTGCCTTGACCATCACACCCTCGTGTCCGGCGGCGACCGCGCGGTCGAGGAACGCGCTCGCCTCCGCGACCTCGGAAGTGACGAGCGATGGCAGCCGTGACGTCGCCGGCACGATCGTCGCCAGCAACTCGCGACGCACCAACAGCGGTTCATCGACGATTGCCGCGCCGCCGGCGTGCAGCACGTCAAAGAAGTAGGCCGACAGCCCGGCGCCGCGCCGGGTCGGTGCATCAGCGCCGAAGTCGCCCATCGTGTCCTGGAAGCGGCGCGGCGTGCCCTCGTCGTCGACGCCGAGCACCTCGCCGTCGAGCACGAGGTCACCACCCGGCAGTCCTGCCACCAACGCGGCGACGCCGCCGAGACGATCGGTGATGTCGTTGAGGTTGCGCGTGTACAGCCGTACCGCGCCGTCGCGCCGGTGAGCCTGGACACGCGCGCCGTCGAGCTTCCACTCGACTGATGCCGGACCAGTCGCCGCAATGGCGGATGCGACGTCGGGCGCGGGTGACGCCAGCATCGGCTGCACGGCACGGCCGGGCGACATGGCGATCGATCGGAGCGCCGGCTCGCCACCGGACAGTGCCGCCTCGGCTGCTCGTCCGAGGTCGCCCGACATCATGTGCGCGCGCCGCACGGCGGTCACCGGCACCGAGGCGGCCTTGGCGATCGCCTCGACCATCACGCCGTCGAGGGCGCCGTGGCGGAGCTCGCCGCTGAAGACACGCCACAACAGCCCTTGCTCCGGTCCCGTCGCGCGGCTGAAGACGTCCATCAGCACTGCCCGGCGGGCGGCGGTGACGCCGGCACCCGACATCCCCGCCAACTGGCTCATCGCCCGGTCGACCTCGCCCACGGTCAACGACGGCGCCGCAGCAGGCTCGGGCTGGACCTCACGCAGGGTTGCCCAGCCGATGCCGATGCGACCCTGCATCGGAGTACCGGTGAGGAAGGCCACGGCCGGCGCCACCTCTGCCGGCTCGAGCCGGGACAGGAGCGAGGCGATCAGCGCCGCCTTCTCGCCCCGCTTCGAGGTCGCCACGAGCTGGTCGGCGACCGTTGCCAGCGCCGCGAACTCCATGCTCAAAGCATGCATGGCATGCCGTGAATCGCGGTGATCCCGGACCTATCGTCGTATCGATGTTTTCCGTGCCCAGCCGCCGGCGGTCACGGGCGGCAGTTGGCGTCGTGACGGTCGGTTTGCTCCTCGCCAGCGCGTGCGCCGGCGACGACGACGACTCATCCGACGCGCTGTCACCCGGGACGACGGGTGCCCCCGGCGCCACCCTCGCTCCGGGCGCCACTACGGTGCCCGCCGCTCCAGCGGCGACCGCCGCACCTACCGATGGGGCGACGGCGACCACCACCGCCGCTCCGGTGGCGACGACGACGCCGCCGCCTCCACCGCCGACTCCCCCGCCTCCGGCCGCCCAGCTCGAGACCGCCAGCGTCGCTCTGCAGAAGTTCGTCGAGCTGCCGCTGCTGACGGCCGTCGTGCAACACCCCGACCGGAGCCTGTGGTTCACGTCGCAGACCGGAGAGGTCTGGAAGATGGTCGAGGGTGGCCAGCCCGAGATGGTCCTCGATCTCCGGGGCGAGGTCGCCCCGTGGGCCGAGGGCTCCGAGCGGGGGATGCTCGGCATCGGCTTCAACCCCGTCGACGGGCGCCTGTTTCTCTACTTCAACGACGCCGCCAGCGACTCCCACGTCCTCTCGTACGCGCTCGACGCCAACGGGGTTCCTGATCCGGCATCGCGCTGGGACGTGCTCTTCGTCGATCAGCCCGGTATCGGCCACAAGGGTGGCGGCATCGTCTTCGACGAGAACGGGGTGATGATGCTGGCCCTCGGGGACGGCGGCGGCAGCCGTGGCCGTGACGCGCAGGACTACAGCAAGGTGCTCGGCGGCATCATCCGCATCATTCCGCGGACGAACGGCCCGGGGTACGACATCCCAGGGGACAACCCGTTCATCGGCCAGGAGGGCATCGCGCCGGAGATCTTCGCCAAGGGCCTGCGCAACCCGTGGGGCTTCTGCCGCGATGCGCCGACGGGCGACATGTGGATCACCGACGTCGGCGAGGACACGGTCGAGGAGGTCAACCACATCCCCGTCGGCACCTCTGGCATGAACTTCGGCTGGTACTTCCTCGAGGGCACGCAGGTCCGCTACGACGGCGCCCCGCAGCCCAACCAGCCACCGGTGTGGGAGTACCTGCACAACGAGTTCGGCCCGGCGTCGATCGGCGGCTGCGTGTACCGCGGCGCCGCCATCCCCGCCCTGCAGGGCGCCTACGTGTTCTCTGACATGTCCGGACCGATGTTCGCAATTGGCGAGGGCTACTCGCCGGTGCGCCTGCCCCTGCCCGAGCAGGGCCGGATCGTGACCGCCGTGAAGATGGGCGTGGACGGCGAGGTGATCATCCTGACGCTGCACAACGGCGGCTACCGCCTGGTCCCTGTCTGATGCGGCCGCCGAAGCGCCTGGAGGCGCCGGCGTGCCGAACCGGGACGTCACCTCCCAACGACGCGACCCGCATGCAATCTCATCTTCGCAACTTGTCCGCAACAATCGGGTGAGCGCCAGCTACCGTGGGACGTGGAGGAGGGGGCCGGCAGCGTCGCCGACCCGACGATCATGACTGACACGACCACGCAGGTCGCCGTCAACGGCGGCAGTGATCGCGGTGGCAACGGAGCGACGATCCTCGATCGGGTCGTCGTGCGCTTCGCCGGTGATTCCGGCGACGGCATGCAGTTGACCGGCGACCGCTTCACGTCCGTCAGCGCGTTCTACGGCAACGACCTGTCGACACTGCCCGAGTACCCCGCTGAGATCCGTGCCCCCGCCGGCACGGTGCACGGGGTATCGAGTTTCCAGGTCCACATCTCGGACCACCCGATCACGACGCCGGGCGATGAGCCCAACGTGCTCGTGGCGATGAACCCGGCCGCACTGCGTGCCGATCTCGGCCGCCTCGAGCCAGGCGGAACGCTGATCGTCAACGAGGATGCGTTCGAAGATCGCAACCTCGAGAAGGCCGGCTACACGCTGCCCTCCGGCGAGGTGCAGAACCCGCTCGACGACGGCAGTCTCGACGGGTACCGCGTGATCCGGGTGCCGATGACCTCGCTGACCAAGGAGGTCGCCGCGCCGCTCGGGGTCAAGCCGCGCGATGCGGAGCGGTCGAAGAACTTCTTCGCCCTCGGCCTCGTGTCGTGGATGTACACCCGGCCGACCGAGCCGACGATCTCGTGGATCGAACAGCGCTTTGCCTCCAACGAGCTCGTGCTAGCCGCCAACCGCGCTGCCTTCATCGCTGGCTACAACTTCGGTGAGACGACCGAAGCGGTCGGGCACCGCTTCGAGGTCCGCCCTGCCCACCTTCCCTCGGGCGAGTACACGAGCGTCACGGGCAACACGGCCCTGGCGTGGGGCATCGTGGCGGCCGGCCAACTGGCCAAGCTGCCCGTCACGCTCGGGTCCTACCCGATCACGCCGGCCTCCGACATCCTCCACGAGCTGTCCAAGCACAAGCACTTCGGTGTGCGGACCGTGCAGGCGGAGGATGAGATCGCGGCCTCGGGCATGGCGCTCGGTGCTGCGTTTGCCGGGCATCTCGGCGTCACGACGACCAGCGGCCCCGGCATGATGCTGAAGGCGGAGACGATCTCGCTCGCCATCTCCGTCGAGCTGCCGATGTTGATCGTCGACATCCAGCGCGGCGGTCCGTCGACGGGACTGCCGACGAAGACCGAAGCGGCCGATCTGAACATCGCCCTCTTCGGCCGCTCGGGTGAGGCGCCACTCCCCGTGATCGCGGCGATGAGCCCTGTGCACTGCTTCACGGCAGCCATCGAGGCGGCGCGCATCGCGATCAAGTACCGGACGCCGGTGATCCTGCTGTCGGACGGGTTCCTGGCCAACGGTTCCGAGCCGTGGCAGCTGCCCGACGTCGCCGACCTCCCCGACATCTCCGTGCCGTTCGCCACCGAGCCGAACCACACTGCGCCAGACGGAACTCCTGAGTTCTGGCCGTACCTCCGCGAGCCCGACACGCTGGCCCGCCCATGGGCGATCCCCGGCACGAAGGGTCTGATGCATCGCGTCGGCGGCATCGAGAAGGAGGGCGACGGCACGGGCAACATCTCCTACACGCCGGAGAACCACCAGAAGATGGTCGACCTGCGGGCCGCCAAGGTTGCCGCCGTCGCCGCCGACATCCCGCCCGTCCAGATCCAAGGCGACGTCGACGCCGAGCTGTGCCTCGTCGGATGGGGCTCGACGTGGGCCGCCATCGACGCCGCCGTCCAGCGGCGCCGGCGGGCAGGCCAGAAGGTGGCGTGGGTCCACCTCGTGCACCTCAATCCGTTGCCTTCGGATCTGGGTGACGTCCTCGCCCGCTATCCGAAGATCCTGGTGCCCGAGCTCAACACCGGTCAGCTTGCCCGCGTGCTGCGCGCCCAGTACCTCGTCGACGCCCGGTCGCTCTCCAAGGTGCAGGGCCTTCCATTCATCGCCCGCGAGATCGAGGACGCCATCGATTCCATGCTCGAAACGACTGCCTCATGACCGACACCGCCATCCCCCTGACCACGAAGAAGGACTGGTCCAGCGACCAGGAGGTCCGCTGGTGTCCCGGCTGCGGCGACTACGGCATCCTGCTGGCCGTCCAGCAGCTGATGCCCGAGCTCGGCGTGGCGCCCGAGAACACGGTCTTCATCAGCGGCATCGGATGCTCGAGCCGCTTCCCGTACTACATGAACACCTACGGGATGCACTCGATCCACGGGCGGGCGCCAGCGATCGCCACGGGCGTCGCCGTGGCCCGGCCCGATCTCGACGTGTGGGTGATCACGGGTGACGGTGACGGACTGTCGATCGGCGGCAACCACCTGATCCACGCCCTGCGCCGCAACGTGAACCTGACGATCCTGCTGTTCAACAACCGCATCTACGGGTTGACGAAAGGTCAGTACTCGCCGACCTCCGAGATCGGCAAGGTCACCAAGTCGACGCCGTTCGGGTCGGTCGATCCCCCGTTCAACCCGCTCGCCGTTGCCCTCGGCGCCGAAGCCAGCTTCGTGGCTCGAACCCACGACCTCGACCGCAAGCACATGATGGACACGTTCCGCGCCGCCCACGATCACCGGGGTGCTGCGTTCGTGGAGATCTTCCAGAACTGCAACGTGTTCAACGACGGGCAGTTCAACGACATCACCAAGAAGCAGGTGCGCGACGAGATGATGATCGAGCTCGTGGACGGCGAGCCGATCCGCTTCGGCGCCGAACGCCAGCGCGGCGTGGTGATGGGCTCCGATGGGCAACTGCGCCTCGTCGAGGTCGCCGATGTAGGTGAGGATGCGATCCTCGTCCACGACGCGACGCGGCCCGACCCGAGCCTGGCCTTCGCCTTGGCGCGCCTGAGCACGGACGACCACTCGCCCACGCCATTCGGTGTCTTCCGGCAGGTCGAACGCCAGGAGTACGGCTCGGCGATCGGTCGCCAGCTGGCCGCCGCGGCGGAGAAGAAGGGCCCGGGCGACCTGGCCGCGCTACTGCGCTCGAACGGGACCTGGACGGTCAGTAATTGAGTGTTACGGGCGCAAGAACCCCGCAACACAACCGCCACATTGACGTGACCGTCGGCTATTCTCTCGCCTCGGTGACCGGTCGGTTGGGCCCGGCACCAGGCCCGTTGTGGCCACCCCCTATCGAGCGTTCCACCCGAGCAGCATGAGCGACCACGACACGACAGCCCAGAACCCGCGCCAGTCCCCGCAGCGCGTGCGCAAGAACCGGATGACGGTGCTCCTCGCCGGCGCCGCGCTGATGACGCTTGCCGGCGTGGGGATCGCCACCGTGCTGCGCGAGCCGTCCGGCGGATCGGTGCTGGCTACGACGGATGCGGTCGACCCGACGACGACGGTCGCTGTTGCGGCCTCGACCGCCCCGGTGCCGACAGCTCCCGCGTCGGCACCAACGGGTGAGGAGGTCGCCGTTCCGGCCGGGTTCGACAACGCCGCAGCCGCCACTGACGAGCCCGATGGCTGCCGTCTGACGGTCCGGTCGATGGGCATCGGGAAGTCCGGACCGGACGTCGAGTGCCTGCAGAAGGCGATGGCCGACGCCGGCTACTACGCGTCCGCCATCAATGGCCTGTACGACAATGCGACGGCCGAGGCCGTGCGTCGCTTGCAGCAAGAGCGAGGGCTGTTCGTCGATGGTGTCGCCGGGCGGGAGACCGGGTTGTCGCTCGGCATCTGGCCCGAGGAGCAGTCGCTCGTCGTGCGCACGCCGCCGCCGGCGGAAGGTGCGGAGGACCGGTGGGGGTTCGAGCTGTCGCCCGTCGCCGTGTCCGGTGACGACCCGAGCATGCCTCCGCTGCCGGCGGACTCGGGCAGCGGCCGTCGAGTCGTCTACGACCGAGCCGGCCAGCGGGTCTGGGCGGTCGACGAGGACAACCTGGTGATCCGCTCATGGCTGGTCTCCGGGAGCCAGTACGACAACGAGGTCCCCGGCACGCACGAGGTCTTCAGCCGGTCCGACCAATCCTCTGCCTGGAACGGCAAGGCGATCCTGCCGCTGATGATCCGCTGGTATCCGACCGACATCGGCAACCTGGGGTTCCACGGCATCCCGATCCACGTGGAGAACGGTGAGCCGTACCAGACCACCGAGGAGCTGGGAACTCGCCTGTCGGGTGGCTGCCAACGCCAGCACGACGTCGACGCCGCCTTCATGTGGGAGTTCGCCACCGTCGGCACGACGGTCGTCGTCACCTGACCGGTTTCCTGCTGCACCGATGATCGAGGTGCACCCCATCACGCCAGAGCGGTGGGACGACCTCGTGTCGCTGTTCGGGCCGAACGGCGCCTACTCGAACTGCTGGTGCACCTACTGGACGTGGCGCACCGCCGAATGGGAGCGCCGTACGCCGAAGCAGCGACGCGCCGAGCTGCGGCGTCAAGTCGCCCGGCATCTCGAGCCGGGTCTCCTGGCCTACGTCGACGACGAGCCCGTCGGCTGGTGTGCCGTCGCGCCGCGCTACCGCTACGAGCGCTTGGCGAACCCGCGGGCCAGGACGTACCGGGCGATCGACGAACGCGAGAGCTGGGTCGTGACGTGCTTCTTCGTCCGTCGCGATCAACGTCGTCGAGGCGTCGCCGAGGCGCTGCTGACGGCTGTCAGGTCGTTCGTCGCCGAGCGCGACGGGAGCTTGGTCGAGGGCTATCCGGTGGAGCAGGTGGACCACGGCGACGCCACGCTCTACACCGGGACGACCGGCATGTTCGAGCGAGCCGGGTTCGAAGAGGTGGCCCGCCCGGGCGGCCGCCCGCTGGTGCGCCTCGAAGTGCACCGCCGCTGAGGGGTGGTGACACGCGACCGTTCCCCGGCCAGCGGCCGGGGAACGGTCAGCGGTCGTCGATGGGGTCAGGACGTGGCGGTGGTGGTCTCCGTGACGTCCAGCTGGAGGGTCCCGTCGGCGGGAATCGTCCCGTCCTCCTCGATGATCTCCTGGTCGTCGTCATCATCGCTGCAGGCAGCGAATGCCGTGAGGGCCAGTGCAGCAACTGCCGCCGCGGCGAAGGGCTTGACTCGCATCGCTCTCCAATCTCTTTTCACGCTGCCCGCTGGCGAAGACGGTACCCAGCCGAACCGTCATCAATACGTCATATCTTTGCCAGGTGGGTGACAGAGGTCACCTTTGTAGGTTGCAGCGGACGGTCGGAGAGCTAGCTGCAGCCGCTGGTGCTGCCGCAACTCGGGCAGGCGTGGCACGAGCCGGCGCGGATCATCGTGACGCCGCACTGCATGCACATCGGCGCATCGACGTCGCGGATCACGCCAGCCGCCGGCGTGTTGTCGAGCGGCGTCGGCACGGCGGTGCCCAGCTCCATCTGCCCGGCGAGGTCATCGGCCGACGGCACGGACTTCGGGTCGGCGGCGATCTCGGAGCCCGTTGAGGTCTCCACGACCGTCTCGTCGACGCCGGGCAACGTGGGCTGCATCCGCTCGTTGATGGTGAAGATGCTCAGCTCGGCCCGCTCTTCGACGCTCAAGTACTCGATGGCCAGCCGGCGGAACAGGTAGTCCATGATCGACGTGGCGAACCGGATGTCCGGGTCGTCGGTCATGCCGGCCGGCTCGAAGCGCATGTTCGTGAACGCCTCGACGAAGGCTCGCAGCGGCACGCCGTACTGCAGGCCGTACGAGATCGACTTGGCGAAGGCGTCCATGATCCCCGACAGCGTCGAGCCCTGCTTGGACACTGTGAGGAAGATCTCACCCGGCCGACCGTCGTCGTACTCGCCAACCGTGGCGAAGCCCTTGCAGTCGGCGACGCGGAACTCGAACGTGCGCCCCTTCCGGCTGCGCGGGAGCTTCTGCCGCAACGGCCGATGGACGATCTTCTCGACGACCTTCTCCACGACTTGCGTCGCCGCCTGTTGACCGGCCGCAACATCGCCCTTCTTGGCCGTCGACAGCGGCTGGCCGACCTTGCAGTTGTCGCGGTAGATGGCAACGGCCTTCAGGCCGAGCTCCCAGGACAGCTGGTGCAGGCCCTCGACGTCCTCGACAGTCGCCTGCTCGGGCATGTTCACCGTCTTCGAGATGCCGCCGCTGAGGAACGGCTGGACGGCACCCATCATCCGCACGTGACCCTCGTAGTGGATCGCGTTGTCACCCATCGAGCAGGCGAACACGGCGAGGTGCTCTGCCGCCAGGTGTGGAGCGCCGAGGATGGTCTTCTCCCGGTCGACGTGCGCCACGATGTCGTCGACCTCGGTCGGCGTGTAGCCGAGTCGACGCAGGGCCCGAGGGATCGTCTGGTTGACGATCGACATCGTTCCGCCGCCGACCAGCTTCTTCAGCTTGACGAGACCGAGGTCGGGCTCGATGCCGGTTGTGTCGCAATCCATCATCAGGCCGATGGTGCCGGTGGGCGCCAGGACGCTTGCCTGCGCGTTGCGGACGCCGTGCTCCTCGCCATCGCGGACGGCGGTCTCCCACGCCTCATGACCGGCTCGGACCAGCTCCGCTGGCACCACGTCGTTGCCCTCGAGCGCCGAGCTGGCGTCACGGTGCATCCGCAGCACGCGCAGCATGTGCTCCTCGTTCTCGGTGAAGCCGGCGAACGGTCCCATGCGACTGGCGATCCGGGCGCTCGTGGCGTAGGCGTGGCCGGTCATCAGCGACGTGATCGCCCCCGCCCACCCACGTCCATGCGCCGAGTCGTACGGCAGGCCGAGGGCCATCAGCAGTGCACCCAGGTTGGCGTAGCCCAGTCCGAGCTGGCGGAAGCTGCGTGTCGTCTCGGCGATCTGAGGCGTTGGGTAATCGGCGCGCCCGACCAGGATCTCCTGTGCCGTGAAGACGATCTCGACGGTGTGGCGGAACGCATCGACGTCGAAGTTGTCGTCGTCGTCGAGGTACTTGAGCAGGTTGATCGACGCCAGGTTGCATGCCGAGTTGTCGAGGTGGAGGTACTCGGAGCACGGGTTGCTGGCGTTGATCCGACCCGTGGCATGCGCCGTGTGCCAACGGTTGATCGTCGTGTCGAACTGCAGACCGGGATCGGCGCATTCCCACGCCGCTTGTGCGATCTGGCGCCACAGATCACGCGCCTTGACCGTGCGCAGCACCTCGCCTGTGGTGACGGCCACCAGGCTCCAGTCGGCGTCCTCGCGGACGGCCTCCATGAAGTCGTCCGTGATGCGCACCGAGTTATTGGCGTTCTGGTACTGGATCGAGAACGAGTCGGCGCCATCGAGGTCCATCTCGAACCCGTTGTCCCGGAGCACTCGCGCCTTGCGCTCCTCCTTCACCTTGCACCAAATGAACTCTTCGACGTCCGGGTGGTCGGCGTCGAGGACGACCATCTTGGCGGCCCGCCGGGTCTTGCCCCCCGACTTGATCGTGCCGGCCGAGGCGTCGGCACCGCGCATGAAGCTGACCGGGCCGGATGCCGTGCCGCCGCCGTTGAGCAGTTCGCGGCTGGAGCGGATCCTCGACAGGTTGATCCCCGATCCGGAGCCGCCCTTGAAGATCACGCCCTCTTCCCGGTACCAGTTGAGGATCGAGTCCATGGTGTCGTCGACGGCGAGGATGAAGCAGGCCGAGGCCTGCTGCGGCACGCCCTTGACGCCGATGTTGAACCACACCGGGCTGTTGAAGGCGGCCCGCTGCGTGATGAGGATGTACTTCAGCTCGTCCCGGAAGGCATCCCGCTCCTCGTCGTCGACGAAGTAACCGCCTTCGTGGCCCCACTTGGCGATCGTGTCGGTCACTCGATCGACGACCTGACGCAGCGAGGTCTCCCGCTCGGGGGTGCCGAGCGTCCCACGGAAGTACTTCTGGGCGACGATGTTCGTGGCGTGCATCGACCATGAGACGGGAAACTCGACGTCCGGCTGCTCGAAGGCGACCGTGCCGTCCTTCCAGTTGGAGATGCGCGCGTCACGACGCTCCCAGACGACCTCGTCGTAGGGGTCGACGCCAGGAGAGGTGAACAACCGGCGGAGGCCGATGGCGAAACGTTCTGGTGCCAGTGACATGCGGACCTCTCCTTCAACCGCCGGGGGCCGGCGGGTGTTCCCCTCGACGGGGTTGATGACACAAGATCTGGTGGGTCCGCCCGTCCCGAGCGCCCCTGACCCACAAGTGCTTGTGGTGCAGGACAAGATTACACCACTGTAGTTACGGTCCTGTCAACTCTTGTCGGAAACCACCGCGACGGGCCGCCGTCGGCCCGCGTCAGGCGGGCACGCGGTGCGGCATCGCAGGTTCAGGACCCATCGGCCCCACGTCGTCCCCACCCGGGTCAACTACCGATCCGCGTGCCGCACCGCAGCCGGCACGAAGAGCAACCTAGACAGTTCAACCTGTGGGGGGAAAGGGGCAAAACCCTGTGAATTTCCTTGCGAGCACGGTGTGCGTAACGTGGCGTTCATCCCGCCGATCACGAGCAGCCCGCCGCGGCTGAGAGGGAGGAGGCGTGCCGCCACGGTGGCTCGAGGCGCTCGCGTGGGTCGGATTGATCTCCGCCGGCGTGTGCGTCGTCGTGATCCTCGTCGACATCTTCGCCCGGGGCTACCACCAGCGGATGGGCGTGATGGAGTGGGTGTGGCCGATCACTGCCCTCTACCTGGGGCCGTTCGGTCTGGCGTTCTACTGGCGGGTCGGGCGCCGCAGCACGCCGAAGTACGAGGCCGAGCACGGCGCCACGCAGCACCCCTTCTGGGTCCGCGTGGCCGTCTCGTCGACGCACTGCGGCGGTGGCTGCACGCTCGGTGACATCATCGCCGAGACGCTGATCTTCGCGTTCGGCATCACGTTGTTCGGCGCCGCGATCTGGGCTTCGTTCGTCCTCGACTATGCGTTCGCGCTGGTCCTCGGCATCGCCTTCCAGTTCGCCGCCATCCACGCCATGGCCAGGTTGCCGTTCGGAGCGACGCTCGGGCGGGCCGCCAAGGCGGACGTGTTCTCGCTGACGGCGTTCGAGATCGGCCTGTTCACCTGGATGGCGCTGATGTTCTGGGTGTTCTTCCCTGACCCGCACCTCGAGCCGAACAAGGCGTCCTACTGGTTCTTGATGCAGGTCGGCATGGCGATCGGCCTCGCGACGTCGTATCCGATGAACGTCTTGCTCATCCGCAAAGGGGTCAAGGAGGCAATGTGAGCTTGCGCAGGATCTTTCCCGAACCCGCCGGCGAGGCATCACTCGACGACCTCTACGGGAGTCCTCGACAGCGCGTCGGCCGGCGGCCGTGGGTCGGCATCTGCATGGTTGCCAGCCTCGACGGCGCGACCGTCGTCGAGGGCCGCTCGGGCGGCCTGTCCAACCCACAGGATGCGGCCGTGTTGGCCCGCCTCCGCGAATCCGCCGACGTGATCATCGTGGGCGCGGCGACCGTGCGCGAGGAGAGCTACGGACCGCCGCGCAAGGCCGGGCAGCGGATCGGCGTCGTGACGGCGAGCGGCGGTGTCAACCCGGAAGGGCGGCTGCTGGCCAGCGGCGCCGGGTTCCTGATCATGCCGGAGGACGGTCCGCCCACACCGACGGGTGCGCGAGGCCCGATCGACACCGTCCGCGCCGGCGTCGGCCACGTCGACCTGCCGCTCGCCTTGGAGCGCCTTGCCGACCTGGTCGATGCTCCGACGTTCGTGCAGTGCGAGGGCGGCCCGCGGCTCAACGGCTCGCTCCTCGACGCCGACTGCGTCGATGAGCTCGATCTCACCGTGTCGCCCGTGCTGGCCGGCGGAGCATCGCCCCGGGTCACCGCGAGTGCGGGTGCCACGCTCGCCCTTTTCCGCGTGGCTCACCTCGCCATCGACGACCAGGCATTCGTGTACACGCGCTGGATCCGCCAGCGCTGACTGATCAGGCGTCAGGTGCCTTCGAGAGGAGCTCGATCTCGCGGTGGAAGTCGGCGGCGGCGTCGAAGTTCTTGTAGACGCTGGCGAAACGCAGGTAGGCGACCTCGTCGATGGTGCGCAGGCGGTCGAGCACGGCGAGACCGATCTGGGCCGTCGTCACCTCGGACCCCTGTAGCCGGACCGAGTCCTCAATCGTCTCGGCGACGTTGTCGAGAACGCCGGTGTCGATGCCCCTGCCCTTGGTGGCGGCGACCATCCCCGCCACGATCTTGCGGCGATCGAATGGTTCGGTGCGTCCGTCGCCCTTCACGACG
The DNA here is from genome assembly GCA_963844915.1 of uncultured Acidimicrobiia bacterium. Classification (GTDB taxonomy): domain Bacteria; phylum Actinomycetota; class Acidimicrobiia; order Acidimicrobiales; family Ilumatobacteraceae; genus JALZMG01. The sequence goes on from CAWJQF010000008.1 coordinate 201,760, forward strand.
ACGAGCGGCACTTCGTCGACCCGCTCGAACGTGGTGAACCGGTACGCACAGACCAGGCACTGACGACGGCGCCGCACGGCGTTGCCTTCCTCGGCAAGGCGCGAGTCGACGACCTTCGTCTCGTCGGCGCGGCACGCCGGGCAATGCACAGCGCCACGCTACTTCCGTCCCGTGAGGAGGCGATGACCGTCGCGGTCCCGGCGGCGGAGGCAGGGACGCCGCCGGGACCGGTCAGGCGTTGAGTCCGTCGGCCGCGGTCTTCGTACGCTCGTTCGGCGTACGACTGTTCGAAGTCAAGCAGAACGGCCATCGGCCGTCAACCACTTTCTCAGAACAGATGTTTGACTTCGTTGGCGAACGTCCGTACGATGATGGCATGACCGAACCAGTGCGAGTGCCCGCTTCGCGCCGGCGGGCCGGTACCCGCATCACCGCCCGCCAGCGCCAGGTCCTCGACTTCATCGAGTTCCAGATGCGCGAGCATGGCTACCCGCCATCCGTGCGTGAGATCGGCGAGGCGATCGGCCTCACCTCGCCATCGACGGTCCACAGCCACCTCAACACGCTGCAGCGGCTCGGCTACCTCCGCCGCGACCCGACCAAGCCACGGGCGATCGAGGTGCGGTGGGACCCGAACTCCGGTGCGGTGATGGAACGCCGGCCCGTGCGCCATGTGCCGCTCGTCGGCGACGTGGCGGCCGGGACGGACGTGCTCGCCGAGGAGAACGTCGAGGAGCTGCTGCCGGTGCCGGCCGACTTCACGGGCGAGGGTGATCTGTTCATGCTCCGGGTGCGCGGCAGCTCGATGATCGATGCCGGCATCCTCGACGGCGACTACGTGATCGCCGTGCAGCAGAAGACCGCCGAGGACGGAGACATCGTCGTCGCTGGCATCCCCGGCGGCGAGGCAACCGTCAAGACGTACTCCTCGACCGACGGCAAGATCGTGCTCAAACCGTCCAACGCGACGCTCGAGCCGATGGTCTTCGACCCGGCCGAGGTGCAGCTCTATGGACGCGTCGTCACCGTCATGCGCCGTCTGTGATCTGAACGCAGACCGCCACCCTCAGCGTGAACGCGGCGGTGGCGGTGGCGGCGGAGGAGGCAGCGGCCGGCCGGTGCCGGGCGGGCTGTACGAAGGCGGCACCTGCGACGGCCGTGACGGCGGAGGTGGCGCGTACGGCGGAGGCGTCGGCGGGTTGGCGTAGGGCGGAGCAATCGGTGGCGCCACGGGACCACGCGGCGGCCAGCCGGGGTACGTCGGCTGCGTCGGTGGTTCGGAGGGGATGGACCACACGGCTCGGCCCTTCCAGAACGCGATGACGCCGATGCCGATTCCTGCCAGCAGCACGGCGATGGCGCCGACGCGAATCGCTGTGACACCACTGGCGGGATCCCGACCGACGCGCACCATCGCCTGGGGCTCGGCCGAGTTGGCGCTCAAGACGTACGAGCCCTCGGTCTGGATGTCGGCCGTGCGGAACCCGGCGCCGACTGCGCCGGCCCGGTCGTAGTTGGGGCCGTCCGCCCGATCGAGATTGACCTCTTGGCCGTTCTCGTCGAGGAGCGTCAGTTCGACGTCAGGGACGTCCGCGCTGTCGAGGTCGTAGCTGCGGTCGTCGTTGTCGCAGTCGCCGTCGATCTCACCAACCGACCCCTTCGTCTCGACGAAGAACGTGTACGTCCCGGTGCGCTCGAAGACCAACGTGGTCGCGCAGCCGATCGGCGCAGGAGCCAGGCTGCCCACGGCGTCGTCGTAGCGCTTGCCGGCAATCAGCCACAGCGCGATTGCGCCGACCACACCGAGCAGGACCGCCACGATCCCGACCAGCCGAAATCGCCGCGCCGAGCTCAGATCCGACTGCGCCATTCACACCCCTAGCCGCTGCGCGACGAGCTCGATCCGATCGTCAGGTTGTACCACGGCAACTCGCACGTGATCGCTGGCCACGGATCCGTAGAACTCACCAGGGCTGACGACAGCACCGCCTTCGCGGGCGAGCCGCTCGGCCCAGGCCCACGCGTCGCCGACGGAGAACCACAGGTAGAAGCCGCCATCGGGCAGGTCGATCTGCTGCCCCGTCCAGTCTCCGAGGACGGCGGCCATCCGGGCCAGTCGCGCCGCATAGCGCTGGCGCTGCAGCGCAACGTGGTCGTCATCGTCGAGGGCGAGGACACCGACGGCCTGAGACGGCCCCGGCATCATCATCCCGACGTGCTTGCGCACCTCGAGCAGGTACTGGACGAGGTCGGCATCGCCGGCGTAGAAGCCGATCCGGGCACCGGCCAGGTTGGAGCGCTTCGACAGGGAGTGCAGGGCGATCAGCCCGTCCGCGCCGTGCTGCAGGATCGACCGGGCAGGGCCGGACCAGGTGAACTCGACGTAGCACTCGTCGGAGAACACCGGCACGCCGTTGGCGCGGCCCCACGCAGCGGCCGCGCCGAGGTCGTCGAGCACACCGGTCGGATTGCCCGGACTGTTGACCCAAAGCGCGAGGGCACGCCGGGCGTCCTCCGGGGCGATCTCACCGAGCGCCAGCCGACCTGCCGGGTCGAACGGAACGGGTACGGCGCGGCAGCCGGCAAGGATCGCCCCCATCTCGTAGGTCGGGTACGAGATCGCCGGGTACAGGATCGTGTCGCGGTCGGGCCGGCGCAGCCGAAGCCACTGCGGCAGGGTGCCGACGAACTCCTTGGTGCCGATGCAGGCGGCGATCGAGGTCGGATCGACGTCCACGTCGAAGCGTCGAGCGATCCAGCGGCTTGCCGCCTGCCGCAGGTCGGGCGAGCCAGGGCTGGACGGGTACCCGCGCTCGGTGCCCGAGCGCGAGAACGCGTCGACGACCCCCGGCGGGGCCGGATCCATCGGTGTGCCGATCGACAGATCGACGGCGCCGCCGTCGTGCTCGGCAGCGATCGCCAGCAGTCCGTCGAGCCGCGAGTAGGGATACGGCGGCGGAACGAAGCCGGTGGTGAGCACGTCCGGGGAACCTATTGACGTCACGGTGCGACGACGAAGTCGGCGAGCCGGCCGGCCGATGCGTCCGACAACCGAGCCAGCACGTGCAAGCGGCCGTCCTCGTCGCGCGTCGAGACGACCTCGCCCTCGCGATGGATGGCCGCGATCACGTCCCCCCGCTCGTACGGGACGGCCAGCTCGATCGTTCTCGTGAGCGCCCGCAGGCGGTCGCCCAGGATGCGCAAGAGGTCGTCGATGCCCTCGCCGGTGACAGCGCTGACGGCGACGGAGCCGACGTGGTCGGCGACGAGCTGCTTGGCGACCAGTGGGGCCAAGTCGGCCTTGTTGAACACCAACAGCTCCGGCACGGACGCCGCGCCGATCTCGTCGAGCACCTCGCGAACGGCCTGGATCTGGCCGTCGGGGTCGGCGGCACTGGCATCGACGATGTGCACGAGCTGATCCGCCCGGGTGGCGACGTCGAGCGTGCTCTTGAACGACTCGACGAGGCCGTGTGGCAGGCGCCGCACGAAGCCCACGGTGTCGGTCAGGAGGACCGGCTCGCCACCGGGCAGCGCCAAACGCCTGGTCGTCGGATCCAACGTCGCGAACAGGCGATCCTCGGTGAGCACACCGGCGTCGGTCAACGTGTTCAGCAGCGTCGACTTCCCAGCGTTCGTGTACCCGACGATCGTGACCGACGACAGCCCGCTCTGGTCGCGACGCTGGCGCTGCAGCTGGCGGGTCCGGGCGAGCGTGTCCAGCTCGACCTCGAGCGCGCTGATCCGGCGCATGATGCGCCGACGGTCGACCTCCAGGCGCGTCTCGCCGCCACCGAACCGCATGCCGACGCCGCCGCGCTGCTGCGAGAGCTTCGCCGCTGCGCCGCGGCGCAGCCGCGGGAGCCGGTAGCGCAGGAGCGCCAGCTCGACCTGCGCTCTGCCCTCGGGCGTGCTGGCGTTCTGGGCGAAGATGTCGAGGATCACGGCGGTGCGATCGATGGCGGTGCGCCCGAGCAGCCGCTCCAGGTTGTATTGCTGGCCCGGGGTGAGCTCGTTGTCGAACACGACCGTGTCGGCGTCGAGGGCGAGGCACAGTTCGTGCAGCTCGGCGGCCTTGCCCTTGCCGATGAACCAGGTGTGATCGGGGCGATCTCGGCGCTGGATCAGTCGACCCACTTCGTCGGCTCCGGCAGTGTCGATGAGCGCAGCCAGCTCGTCGAGGCTCGCCTCGGTGTCCTCGTCATCGGAGCCGGGGAACGTGACGCCGACGAGCACGATCCGCTCGCGGATGGCGCGTTCGATGAGGGTTGCGCCGAGGGCTTCGGAGTACGGGTTGCTCACGGGACGGCGATCTCGATCCTTGCGACGTAGGTGGCCGGTCCGGTCAACGTGGCGTGGCCGGACGAGGGGACGTGGAGCGCCACTCTGGCACTCCCACCGTCCATGTGCACCAGCAGTTCGTCGCCGCTGGCGAGCGCCCAGCCCGACGCAGCCCACGCCGCGGCGACGGCACCCGAGCCGCAGGCGTCGGTGACGCCGGCGCCTCGTTCGTGCACGCGCATCGTCACAGCGTTCGACTCGGGTCCCGGCTCGACGATCTCGAGGTTGACGGTCGGCACCTGGCGCCCGAGCGCAACCAGGTCGACCGCACCGACGTCCTCGACGGCGACCACCGTGTGCGGGTTCCCGACGTCGAGATGGGCGACCGGTCGGTCCGGCAGCACACCGAGGGCGGTCCAACCGGACGGCGGCTCGATCGCACGGATCTCACCCATGTCGCCCGACCCGAGGATGGTGGCCGGATCTTCGGTGGCGGTGACCTCGACGACGCGCAGGCCCGAATCCGTGGTGATGCGCAACGAATCAAGCCCGCCGTGACGCATCACCAGGGCCTGCGCGAAGCACCGCACGCCGTTGCCGCTCATCTCGGCACGACTCCCATCGGCGTTGTAGAGCACCATGGTGGCGCCGTCCGGCCGTTCGTCCGTCCCGACGAGCAGCCCGTCGGCACCGATTCCCCGCCGCCGATCGCACAGGCGACGAGCGAGCGCCGGCAGATCGGCGGCCGGCGGTTCGAAGACAACGAGGAAGTCGTTGCCCAGCGCGTGGTGCTTGGTCAGGGTGAGGACGGTCATGGACTGGAGCGAAGGGCGTCGACCACTGCCGGCGCCGCCTCGGCGACCGGGTCGTGCTCGACGTCGATCCAGCGTACGCGGGGGTCCCGGCGGAACCACCGCTCCTGGCGCACGGCGAACTGGCGGGTCCGCGTGACCGTTGCCCTGACGGCGGCGTCGAGGTCCGGCTCGTCCAGGAGCTCCTTGTAGCCAAGGGCCTGGCGAGCGGTACGCGACAGCGGCCCCGCGGCTGCCAGCCGGTCGACCTCATCGGGCAGGCCAGCGGCAACCATGGCGAGCACGCGCTGCTCGACCCGTGCCGCGAGCACCTCCCGCCGCCAGCGCAACCCGATCACCACGACGTCGGTCGGCGGGTAGGCGCGGAGGCCGGGACCGAAGGAGCTGAACGGGCGCCCGGCACCCAACGTGACCTCCAACGCCCGCACGATGCGCCGTCGGTTGGCAGGGTCGATGCGTCCAGCGGCGACGGGGTCGAGCGCATCGAGTCGGGACCAGAGCGTGCTCACGTCCTCCTCGGCCTCCAACTCCAGCCGGACGTCTGGCCACTGGCCGGGCACGTCGAGCCCGTCGATCACCGCGGCGAGGTAGAGCCCGGTTCCGGCGGCGAGCAGCGGACGGCCTCGAATGCCCGGAACGGCGGAGCGATAGGCGCACTGGTAGTCAGCGACGGTGAACTCGTCGCTGGGGTCGACCAGGTCGAGGCAGTGGTGGACGACGGTGGCGCGGTCGGCGGCACTCGGTTTGCCCGTGCCGATGTCCATGCCTCGGTAGACCTGCATCGCGTCGACGGCAACGATCTCGGTGCCAGGAACGTCGAGGGCGGCGGCCATGGCGACGTCCGATTTGCCCGCCGCCGTCGGGCCGAGCAGGACGACAGGCGTCACTCTGTGGCGAGCACCGGGATGCGAACCCTGTGCACCGGCTCGGCGAGCACCTCGACGAGGCGACCGGTCAGGTGGTGCGGTGCGGCGCTCGTGATCTCCACCTCTGCGTACGTGCCCGGCCGCAGCGGGCGCGGCGACCGGAAGTGCACGAGGCGATGCTGCGCGGTGCGGGCCGCCGCGACGTCAGGGTCCTTCTTGCTCGGGCCCTCGACCAGCACTTCCTCGGACCGACCGACCCGGGCCTCGTTGGCCGCTAGCGCCGATCGTTCGATGACGATGCGCAGGCGGTCGAACCGGGCACCAGCGATCTCGGGTGCGATGAAGCGGTCGGTCCACTCGGCGGCCTCCGTGCCGGGGCGTGGGGAGAAGATGAACGTGTAGGCGTCGTCGAAGTGGGCCGCGGCGGCCACCTCGAGCGTGGCCGCGAAGTCCTCCTCGGTCTCCCCCGGGAAGCCAACGATGATGTCGGTGGACACGGCCAGGTCAGGGACGACCCGCCGGGCCTCGGCCAACCGGTCGAGGTAGCGCTGCGCGGTGTACCCGCGATGCATGGCGGCGAGCACCCGGTCGGATCCGGCCTGCAGCGGGTAGTGGAGGTGAGGGCACACCACCGACGTCTCGGCCATCGCGGCGAACGTCTCGGCGCGCATGTCCTTGGGGTGCGGCGACGTGAAGCGCACTCGTCGGATGCCGTCGACGGCACCGACCGCACGCAGGAGGTCGGCGAACAGCGGGCGGACCCGCGCCGTCGCATCCCCGTTGCGGCGTGCCGCCAGCTGGAGGTCGCGCCCATAGCTGTTGACGTTCTGACCGAGCAGCGTGACTTCCGTGACGCCGGCCGCGACGAGCTCTCGAACCTCGTCGACGATGTCGTTGAACGGCCGCGAGATCTCGTCGCCGCGCACTGCCGGCACGATGCAGAAGGCGCATCGGTTGTCACAGCCGATCTGGATCGTCACCCAGGCCCGGAACGACTGCTCACGGACGGCCGGCAGCGCGGAGGGGAACAGCGCGTGATCCTCGATCACGGCGGCGTCGAGGATCTCTGTGATCGGCCCCACCCGGCCCGATTCGGCGAGCAGTTCGGCGGCGCGGTGGACGTTGTGCGTGCCGAGCACGACGTCGACGTGGCCCGCACGCTTCCGCACGAGGTCGCGATCCTTCTGGGCGAGGCAGCCCGCCACGACGATCTGACGCCCAGGGCGCTCCTGCTTCCACGTCTTCAACTGTCCGAGGTGGCCATACAGCTTGTTGTCGGCGTTCTCACGGATGCAGCACGTGTTCAGCACGATCACGTCGGCATCCGTCGTGCCGTCGGCGAGGACGAGGCCATCGGACTCGAGCAGTCCGGCGATGCGCTCGGAATCGTGCTCGTTCATCTGGCAGCCGAACGTGCGCACCACGTAGCGCCGGGATGCGGACGTGCTGCTCACGAACGACGAGGCTACCGGTGCCCATTTCCGAGGTTGGCTACGGTTGGCCGGCATGGCGGCGCGTCGGACGGCAGTCCTCGGGCTGGCCATCGCCACACTCGTCGTCGTCGTCCTCGCCGCCGGAGGCGGCTCCGTCAAACCCGCCGAAGAGGGCTGCTGCGGGTGGACGTGGAACCTGTGGGGCGACGATTCCGTGGAGATACCGGTCCAGGAGCTCGAAGCGGATGACGGCAGCCCCGAGGTCGTCGATGAGCCGCTCGAGGCCGACGACCTGCTGACGTTGTTCGTGCGCATCGCGGGTGTCCTCGCTGTCGCCGTCTTCACCTACCTCCTCGGTCGCTTCCTTTGGCGGACGGCTCGCGCGGTGAAGATCGAGGCGCTCGCCGACCCGGCCGAGTGGGACCTGGCGACTCCGACCACGCGCGAGGAGCTGAGCGAGGCGGTCGACACGGGGCTGGCCGCACTGGCGAGCGGGCCGGTCGACGAGATGATCATCGCCTGCTGGGTCCGTCTCGAGGAAGCGGTCGCCAACGGTGGCGTCGAGCGCTTCCCGTGGGAGACGCCTGCAGAGCTGGCGACGAGGGCACTTCGCGAGCTGGACGTTCCCGAGGCGGCGACCCAGCGGCTGTTGTCGCTGTACCGAGAGGCCCGCTACTCGCGCCACGAGCTGCACGAGGAGGCCCGGACCGAAGCTGCCGATGCGCTGCGTGAGATCCGCGCCGCGCTGAGTCCGGTGGGTGCGACGTGATCCGCATGCTCGTCAAGCACCTCGTCGTGTGCGTCGCGGCGGCAGTCGTCGTGATGGTCGGCTTGGTGGCCATCGGCTGGACGCCGCGGGTCGAGTACCTCCTCGCCGTTGCTGTCGCCACCGCCGTGGCCTCGACCGCCGTGCGGATGATCAACGAGTCCGTCGAGCCGGCGGTCTGGCCCGATCCTCGCCCGCCGCGCGTCGAAGTGGCGGCCGACACTCGGATCACGTTCCTCGAGCACTCGCTGCGTCGCAGCGGCGAAACCGACTCGGCGTTCGCGCTGCGTGTGCGGCCGATCTTGCTCACGGTCGCCAGCCACCGGCTGCGCCGAGCCGGCGTCGACCCGGACGAGGACCCCGCAGCCGCCAGGCAACGCCTCGGCGACGATGCGTGGGCGGTGCTCACGGGGCCGGTCGACGAACGGATCTCGCACCGGCGGTTGGCCCACACCGTCGACCGCATCGAGCAGCTCTGATGGACGACGCTTCATCGACCGCGGATGCTGTTCTCCGTCGCGTCGCCACGGCCGTTGTCGGCAAGGACGAGCCCCTGAAACTCGTCCTCGCCGGAATCCTGGCCGGCGGCCACGTCCTGCTCGAGGACGTTCCGGGACTGGGCAAGACGCTCGCCGCTCGTTCGTTTGCGCAGGCGCTTGGCCTGTCATTCCGGCGGGTCCAGTTCACGCCGGATCTGCTGCCGTCGGACGTGACCGGCGCCTTCGTCTTCGACCAGCGCCAGTCCGACTTCGTGTTCCGGCCCGGTCCGATCTTCGCTGGACTCCTGCTCGCCGATGAGATCAACCGCACGCCGCCGAAGACGCAGGCGGCGCTGCTCGAAGCGATGCAGGAGCGCCAGGTGACCGTGGAGGGTGAGACGTTCACGCTGCACGCGCCGTTCCATGTCCTGGCGACCGCCAACCCCGTCGAGTACGAGGGCACCTATCCACTGCCCGAGGCGCAACTCGATCGGTTCCTGTTGCGGGTCTCGTTCGGCTATCCGACGGCGGACGAGGAGTGGGACGTGCTGGAGCGCCGAATGCGCCGCCGCCAGGAGGAGCAAGACGTCGGTGTCGAGACGGATGCGAACGCCGTGCTGGCGATGCAGCAAGCCTGCGAGGGCGTGACGGTCGACGAGACGGTCGGGAAGTACTGCGTCGAACTGGTCGCCGCGACGCGTCGCCACCGCCACGTGCTCGTCGGCGCCTCGCCACGCGGATCGCTGGCGCTCCTGCTGACGGCGCGTGCCTATGCCGTCATCAGTGGCCGGGACTTCGTGGTCCCGGAAGACGTCAAGGCCGTGGGCGAGGCAGCGCTGGCTCATCGCGTGACAGTGCGTCCCGAGCTCTGGCTCCACGACATCTCCGGTGCGTCGGTCGTGCGCGAGGTGCTGAGCAGCGTGCCGGCTCCGCCGACGGTCCGGCCCGCTGCGACTCGTCCATGACCACCGAGGCGCGTTGGGGAGCGACGCCCGCCCACCTCAGGGCCGTCACCGCCGGTGTGCTGCTGGCGGCGATCGCCGTGGTGGCGCAGCGACCGGACCTCGCCGTCATCGCCGCGCCGTTCCTCGCCGTCGCTGCCTTCGGTGGACTGCGTCGACCCTCATCGCGACCACGAGCAGAGCTGCACATCGACGCCGCCACGATGATCGAAGGGCAGGCGACCAGCGTGCGGCTGACGGTCGACGATCTGATCGACGGCGAGCTTCCCGATGGGGTCGTGGCAGCCGCCGCGACGAGCGATCCCTGGGTCCAGTTCGACCCGCCGGGTGCGGCGCGAGCCGTGCCGCTGGACACGCCACGGACGGAAGTCCCGCTCGTGATGCGAGCGGTGCGCTGGGGACGCCACGAAGTGCGATGCGACGCCGTGCGGGTCACCTCGCCCGCCGGCGCGTTTCGGATCTCGCTCATTCCCAGCTCGATCGTCGTGACCGCGCTCCCCCTCGCTGACACGTTCGCCGCTACGGATGCCCTGCCACGACCGTCTGGGCTCGTCGGACTGCATCGGTCCCGGCGGCAGGGCGAGGGGGTGGAGCTCGCCGAGGTCCGGCCATTCCGCCCTGGAGACCGGCTGCGCCGCATCAACTGGCCCGTCTCGTCCCGCACCGGAACCCTGCACGTCACGGCGACATGGTCCGATCGCGACACGGAGGTGATGCTGCTGCTCGACACCGAGCACGACCTCGGCATCAGCGAGGGCGTCGACGGTCGAGCGAGCAGCCTCGACGTGGCGGTCCGCGCCGCAGCAGCGATCGCCGAGCACTACCTGCGCACCGGTGACCGAGTGGCGCTCACCGACATCGGGCAGCGCATCCGCACCGTCCCGGTCGGCAGCGGCCGCCAGCATCTGCGTCGCGTGCTCGATGTGCTCGTGGCGTCGTCGCCGGGCGTCGTGCGGAGTCAGGAGGCGCGACGGTTGGGACGAATCCGCGCCGGTTCGTTGGTCGTCGCACTGAGCCCGCTGCTGGGTGGCGCCGGCGTGGCACAGATCGCCCAACTGGTCAGGCATCGCCACGCCGTCGTCGTCATCGACACGCTGCCGCCGCACGCCCTCGAATCGCCGGACCCGTGGCGGGCGCTGGCGTGGCGAGTGCGCATGCTCGAGCGCAGCGTGGAGATCGACCGCCTGGCCGAGCTCGGCGTGCCCGTGGTGCGATGGCGCGGCCGAGGCACCCTCGACGATGTCCTGCGTGTGCTGAGCCGTGTCGCCGTGGGGCCGAGGCTGATCCGCTGATGGATCTGGCGGAATGGATCTCGGCGACGATTGCCGCAGCGCGGAGGATCCCGCCGGTGTCGTGGATGCTCCGCGGGTTCATCGCCATCGCCGCGACGATCGCTCTGCTCGGCACGACGCTGCCGGCCTGGGACGCGCCGAACGTGTACGTCGCCGCAGCGATCCTTGCGGCGGTCGCCTGCGCGATCGTGCCCGACACGATTGCGGCGCTCTTGCTGGTGGCGATGGTCGGCGTGTGTTGGCTGGCCCGGGCCCCGGGCGAGGTGTCGGTGGGTGCCGTCGTCACCGCACTGGGACTGCTCGGCGTGCACGTCGGCGCAGCTCTGGCGGCGTCGCTCCCGGCCCGCGCCACGATCGGCAGGGGGATCTTGCGCACGTGGGGTCTGCATGGGCTGGCGCTCGCCGCGTTCACGACGGCGGCGGCCGGCTTCGCCGCCCTCGTCGAGGCGTGGTCACCACCCGGCTCGATCGTCGTCGTCGTGCTGGCGATGGGCGGCCTCGCCGCCTTGGCGTGGCAGGTGGCGCACCGGCCGTGAGCGCGGTCGCGTTGCGATCGTGCTCAGAGCCGACTGCGGATCGCCCAGAGATCGGGGAACACGGGCGCCGACAGCGTGCTGCGGAGGTAGGCCGCCCCCATCGACCCGCCCGTACCCGTCCGGTCACCAATCGTGCGCTCGACCATCTTGACGTGGCGGTAGCGCCACTCCTGGAAACCTTCGTCGAGGTCGACGAGCCGTTCGGCAACCTGGGCCGGTCCGCCGTCATCGGCATACGCAGCGAGCAGCACGTCGTCGAGCTCTGGGCAGCGTGCCAACGGTTCGGTCACGTCACGATGCAGCGCCGCATCGGGCACCGCGTAGCCGTGGTCGGCGAGGTACTGGAGGAACGAGTCGTACAACGAGGGCCGCGCCATGGCGTCGGCGATCGCCCGGCGGGCCGGACTGCCCTCTGCGTAGGCCGCGAGCGCTGCTTCGTCGCGGCGCCCGAGCACTGCCTCGAGCTGGCGGAACTGCGCCGACTGGAAGCCGCTGGCTGCGTCGAGACGGTGGCGGAAGCTCATGAACTGCCGCGGCGTCATCGTCTCCAGCACGTCGATCTGGGCCACCGCGACCTTGAGGATCGTCAGGACGCGGCGCAACGTGTGCAGCGAGGCGGCCGTACCTGCCTGCGCCAACTGCTCCTGTACGTGACGGAGCTCGTGGAGCAGCTGCTTGAACCACAGCTCGTACACCTGGTGGACGACGATGAACAGCAGCTCGTCGTGCTCGTCGGAGCGTGGCCGCTGCGCTCCGAGCACTTCGTCGAGGGCGAGGTACGAGGTGTAGGTGAGCGCCTGCTCAGTCACCGGCCGATGGTAGGCGATGGTCGGCGCACCGCTTGGGCCGCCGCGCCGGCCCTCACTAGCGTCACGGCCCGTGCTCGCCATCCTGCCGATCTCGACGGGCTACGAACTGCTCGGCTACCTCCACGTGCTCGCCGTGATCGCCGCCTTCGGCCCGCTGTTCACGTATCCATCGATGCAGCGAGCCGGCGCCACACAGTCGTTGGCCAAGCTGCACATCCGGCTGGTCCTCCCAGCGCTGACGCTGGTGTGGGTCTTCGGGATGGGTCTCGTCGGTGCCTCCGACGACGTGTGGGAGCTCAGCGACTCCTGGATCCTCCTTTCGCTGATCGCGTGGGTCGTGCTGATGCTCGTCAGCTGGTTCCTGATCAGGCCGGCGATCAACGACACCGGCGAGACGGCCCGGAGTCGCCTCGCCGCCGGCGTCGGCATCACGCACCTCCTGCTGGTGGTGGTGCTCTACCTGATGATCTTCAAGCCGGGCGTCTGAGGCCCGGGCGTCTGAGCCGTCAGTCGAGCTCGATCGGAGCCTCGTCAGCTTCCGTGAACGACTGGTCGCCGTCGCCGTCGCCGTTGGCCTCCACCGTCGACGCCGTGCCGTCGCCCGGCTTCAGGCCCGCCACCTCGAGCACACGGTCGCTGATCTCGACCATGATCTCCGGGTTGGTGGCGAGGAAGGTCTTGGCGTTCTCCCGACCCTGCCCGAGTTGCTCACCCTCGTAGGTGAACCACGCCCCGGACTTCTTGACGATCCCGAGGTCGACCGACATGTCGATCAGCGCGCCCTCCCGGCTGATCCCCTTGCCGTACATGATGTCGAACTCGGCTTGCTTGAAGGGTGGCGAGCACTTGTTCTTCACGACCTTGACCCGGGTGCGGTTGCCGACCACCTCGGCACCATCTTTCAAGGACTCGATGCGGCGGATGTCCAGTCGGATCGACGAATAGAACTTCAACGCCCGCCCACCAGGGGTCGTCTCAGGTGAGCCGAACATCACGCCGATCTTCTCCCGCAGTTGGTTGATGAAGACGGCGATCGTCTTGGTCTTGTTGAGGTTGCCCGTCAGCTTGCGCAGCGCCTGGCTCATCAGGCGAGCCTGCAGCCCGACGTGGCTGTCGCCCATCTCGCCCTCGATCTCGGCCCGCGGCGTCAACGCGGCGACGGAGTCGATGACCACGACGTCGAGCGCGCCCGAGCGCACGAGCATGTCGCAGATCTCGAGTGCCTGCTCGCCCGTGTCCGGCTGGGAGATCAGCAGCTGGTCGATGTCGACCCCGATGGCTTTGGCGTACACCGGATCCATCGCGTGCTCGGCGTCGATGTAGGCGCACACGCCGCCGTTGCGTTGGGCCTCGGCGACGACGTGCATGGCCAGCGTCGACTTGCCCGACGACTCGGGCCCATAGATCTCCGTGACCCGTCCACGGGGCAAGCCGCCGATGCCCAGGGCGAGGTCCAGTGGCAGCGCACCGGTCGGGATCGACTCGATGGCCATCGAGGTCTTCTCCCCCATCCGCATGATGGAGCCCTTGCCGTACTGCTTGTCGATCTGTGCCAGCGCCATGTCCAACGCCTTGTCACGATCAGTGCTCATCTCATCTGCCTTTCGGAACCAGCGGTCGTGGGACGGGGAAGTCCGATGCGATGGACCTTAGAGAGGGGGTGTAACAGCGGACCGGGATGAATGACACGAGTGTAATCTACGAACAGAGGTTCGTTCAAGGGTCTCCTTGACTTCGAGTCGACTTGAACTCGTACGGTCGATCCGTGACCCCCACCACCACCACCGACACCGCCCCCGCCATCGAGGACACCACGACCGACCACGTGGCCGATCGGGCAGCCATCGAGGCGGTCATCGCCGACGTCGAGACCGGCTTCAACACGAAGGATCCCGCGCTCTCGGTCGCCCATTTCGCTCGCAACGCAACAGCCGTCACCGTCGGCGGCGCGCGTTCGAGCGGCCTCGACGCCCTGCTCGCGGCACACCGCAGCGCGTTCGCCGGCCCGCTGCGCGACCAGTACGCCCGATACGACGTGCTCGACGTCGTGTTCCTCCGTCCTGACGTGGCCCTCGCCCACAAGGGAGCCCGTGCCGTCGAGGCCGACGGCACGCCGATCGACGTCGGTCACGCCATGGTCGCCCTCTACGTGCTCGTCAAGGAGCGCAGGCGCTGGTGGATCGTCTCCCGCCAGAACACGCTCGTCGCCAACTGACCACTCAGCGCCGAGGCGGCGGGACGTCGTCTCCCGGCTCAGGCGGCCGCATCGCGAGGTCGACGGCCTGCCACAGCGTGTAGCTGACGGGATAGAAGAGGATCGGGAGCACGATCGCCCCGACGCCGAGGATGAGCAACAGCGGCACGACGGCGACGTCGGGCAACGTCAGTCCGACCCCGATGCCCATGGCGATGACGAGCAAGCCGAGCACGAGGATGGCATTGATCGCCAACGCGCCGAGCTCGAAGCCCTCGTAGCCCCGCCGCCAGCTGATCCCGCACGTGCGGCACGTCTCCTGCTTGTGGAACCACCCAGTGAAGAACGCACTGCGGCCGCCACACCAGGGGCACCGGCGCCGCATCCCCCTCCACGCCATCGTGGCGAACGACGGCCGCCTCACCGCCCGCACGTTACGACCCACATCCGCGAGACTCGCCCAGTGCGTCGTGGCGTGGCCGGAGTGCTCTTCTTCGTGGCCGCGGTGTGCCTGGCGATCGCTGCGGCCGGATGGTGGTTGCAACAAGTCGCCTTCGACACGAGCAAGAGCGCGGAGATCGCGGAAGTCGTCCTGCAGGATCCGGACATCCGGGCCGAGATCGCCGACGTCAGCGCAAACGCCGCCGCGGCGACACTCGGTCTCCCGCCCGAGGAGGTTCGAGCCAGGGTGGAGATGGTGGCGCAGACGGAGGAGGGCTCCGACCTGATGCGCCAGATCATCGCCGACTCCCACGCCCGCTTGATCGGAGAGCGACCCGACGAGGTGCAGATCACCGGGCAGCAGCTGGTCGAGATCGTCCGCGACGAGCGCGCCGCAGCGCTGCCCAACGTCGTCCTTCCGGTCCCGGAAGTGACTGCGCTGCGGATCGCCGACACGACGCTCGATTGGGCGGTGCCCATCGCTGCCATCGCCGGAGGCGTGGCGCTGCTGCTCGGCTTCCTCGCCCACCCGCGCAAGGCCGACGCGGTGTTCGGGATCGGAACGTTCTGCATCGCCGCAGCGATCGCCGTGGTCATCATCGGCTGGCTCATACCCGTGTACGCCGTGCCGGAGATCAACGACTCACCGTGGATCTCGGTGATCCCTGCCGTCGCGCAGCACAACTTGCCGTTTGTCCTGATCATCGCTGCCGCGCTGTTCATCGGTGGCCTTGGGCTCATGCTCAGCGCGGAGGCGGCGAGACGCCGCCGGCTGTGGTCAGCTCCGATCTCTGTCCATCGCTACGGCGATCAGCGGCACTGGTCCTAGCTCGTCACCTCGGTGACGAACTCACCGAAGACGTCGCCGTACCGGTTCGCCTCGTCGTCGGAGTGGAGCACCGAGATCAGCCACTGCTCGTCGAGTCCGGGCGGCAGCAGCACACCCCGGTTGATGCCGTGGATCCACTGCGCGAACGCCAGGTCGAAGTCCGTTGCCTTGTAGTCGCGGTAGTTGCGCACCGGCTCGCGACGCCACGTGATGCAGCCCTTGGCCCCGAACTGCACCGTGTGAGCCGGTAGGACGGCATCGTCGATGATCGACTGGCAACGTGCGACAAGGCGACGGTTGCGAGCGATGGCCTCCTCGACCGGCCCGGGTGCGCACGCCTCGGCGAGCGTTGCCCGGGCGGCCGCCATGACGAGCGGGTTGCCGTTGTATGTCCCGAGGTGGAGCACCTTGCCCGCGGTGATCAGGTCCATGTATTCCTGCTTGCCACCGAAGGCGCCAACCGGGAAGCCGCCGCCGATCGACTTGGCCAGCGTGACGAGGTCCGGCTCGATGCCGAAGTGGCCCGTCGCGCCGCCGTACCCGGCGGTGATCCCGGTCTTGACCTCATCGAAGATGAGCAGCGAGCCGTAGCGCGTCGTCAGCTCGCGCACCGCCTCCAGGTAGCCGGGCTGTGGCAGGCAGATGCCGATGTTCTCCATCACGGGCTCGACGATGAAGCACGCGATCTCGCCGGAGGCCAGCGCCCGTTCGAGCGCCTCGGCATCGTTGTACGGGATGACCACGGTGTCGGCCACGATGCCCTTCGTGATGCCGGCCGTGCCCGGCACCGAGTACGGCGCGTCGGCCGGGCCCGCTTGGTCGAGCGGTGGCTTCATCGAGATCATCACTTCGTCGTGGTGGCCGTGGTAGCCGCCCTCGACCTTGACGATCTTGTCCCGTCCCGTCGCGCCCTTGGCGACGCGGATGGCGTCCATCGTCGCTTCGGTGCCGGAGTTCGTGAAGCGCCACATCGGCAGCCGATACCGGTCGGCAAGCAGCTCGCCGACCTCGGCGTTGAGCTCGCACGGCGTGACGTAGAGCGTGCCGTCAGCGAGCTGCGCTTGGATCGCCTTGCGCACGGCGGGATGCATGTGACCGGCGAACAGCGCGCCGAAGCCCATGTCGTAGTCGACGTACTCGTTGCCGTCGACGTCGATCATGCGGGCGCCGGAGGCGTGGCGAACGACGATCGGGTGCGGGTCGTAGGCCTGGAAGCTGGAAGCCACGCCGAGCGGCAACACCCTGCGGGCACGGTCGGTCGCGCGTTGCGAGCCAACGGTGCGCTCGGCGTAGCGGGCCAGTTCCCGCTCGGTGATCGCTTTCGCCTTGGACACGAGGTCCCGCGCTTCACGATCAGACTCGACGGCCACACCCGATGACGGATCGGTGGCGGTCATGGGTTATCACTTCCCTTGCGGCAGCTGATTTGTTGAGCGCCGGACGCTATCAGCCCTGATCACCGGATTGAGGAGGTGCCGAGTGCACCAGGCCATCAACCTGCGCGACAAGCTCGGCCAGTTCGACGACCGCTGGTCGCCACGCACCGTCGCCACGTTCAACGGCCACGACGTCATGGTCGTGAAGGTGGAGGGCGAGTTCACCTGGCATCACCACGACGACACCGACGACTTCTTCCTCGTGCTCGATGGCCACCTGACCATCCGGATGCGCGACGGCGACGTCGAGCTCGGACCGGGCGACCTGTTCGTCGTCCCGGTTGGCGTCGAGCACCAGCCCTACGCCGAGCACGAAGCGCACATTCTGTTGATCGAACCGACGGGCACGCCGAACTCCGGTGACCCGGCGACGGCCGCCCCGCGGATCGAGGTTTGACCGCGCACCCCGCAGAACACGTGGTGTCGCCCAGCCGGCGTCGTGGCAAACTGGTCCGTCCCATGGTGGGCGTAGCTCAGCTCGGTTAGAGCGCCAGGTTGTGGCCCTGGAGGTCGGGGGTTCAAGTCCCCTCGCTCACCCCAAGTGGATCCGTCGGTGTACGGGTCGGTCGACCCGTACACTGCCGGACCCCGGCGCCTCTAGCTCAACGGCAGAGCAGTGGACTCTTAATCCATTGGTTCAGGGTTCGAATCCCTGGGGGCGCACCGAAACGGTGTGCTACTTCGGCTGATGCCTCTCGTTGGGGCTTCGGCTGATGGGTGACGCATGGTCGGTTGATGGGTGACGGCTGTTCCGGTTGATGGGTGACACTCCCGAGCATGAGGGAGTTGAGTGTGGTGGAGCAGCGTTATCAGGCGGTGTTGGCGGTGATTGGTGGGGGTGAGACGGTGACGTCGGTGGCGGCGCGGTTGGGGGTGTCGCGCAAGACGGTGCATGTGTGGTTGGCCCGCTATGAGGCGGGTGGGTTGGAGAATCTTGCGGATCGTTCGCATCGGCCCGGATCGTGCCCGCATCAGATGGCGTCACGGGTGGAGGTGGTGTTGGCGGAGTTGCGGCGGGCGCATCCGGGGTGGGGTCCGCGACGGTTGGTGTTCGAGCTGGCCAAAGCGCAGGTGGAGCCGTTGCCGTCGGAGTCGGGGGTGTATCGGGCGTTGGTGCGGTTGGGGTTGATCGATCCGGATGGGCGGCAGCGGCGGGACCGCAAGTGGAAGCGGTGGGAACGTGGTGCCCCGATGGAGTTGTGGCAGATGGATGTGGTCGGCGGGTTCGTGTTGGCGGACGGCTCGAGGGCCAAGGCGTTGACCGGTGTGGATGACCACTCGCGGTTGTGTGTGTGCGCCTCGTTGATGCGGCGGGAATCGTCCCAACAGGTGTGTGCCGGGCTGGCCGCGGCGTTAGGTGTCCATGGGGTGCCCGGCGAGATCCTGACCGACAACGCCAAGGTGTTCACGGGACGGTTCAACCAGCCGCCGGTGGAGGTGCTGTTCGATCGGATCTGCCGGGAGAACGGGATCACGCATCGCTTGACCCAACCCCGTTCGCCGACCACCACGGGCAAGATCGAACGGTTCCATCGCAGTCTGCGGCTCGAGTTCCGCACCGACCGAGTGTTCCCGAGTCTGCAAGCAGCTCAGGCCGAGCTCGATGCGTGGGTCGAGGACTACAACCAGCGGCGGCCGCATCAAGCGATCGGGATGGCCACCCCGGCCGAACGGTTCTTCGCGTCGACGCCGGCGACGGTCACCGAACTGCGCACCTTGCCCACGTCACCCCGCCCGGGCGAGGATCGCCGCGACGGGACATGGGTCGCTCGTCGAGCAAGCAAGCTCGGAGTGGTCTGCGTCCACTGGCAACAGGTCTGCCTCGGCGTAGCTGCTGCCGGACAAAACATCGACGTCTGGGTTACCGACCAGGTGATGCAGTTCTTCGACGGCGACCAACTACTGCGCACCGAGCAACGCCAGCACCCCGGCGAGATCCGCAAGAAGCGGGCATCCATCCCCGGCGGACGGACCAAACTCTGAACAACGAAGTGTCACCGATCAACCGAACACGATCCGACACCCATCAACCGAACCCCGACAGGCGCACCTGCTCAGGCGCACCGCGCACCGGCGCGCGGGCTAGACGGAGATCCCGTCGATCGAGACTGGTAGGTGGATCGGGCCGCGCAGCACGGGGCTCGGCCGGTACGGCGGCGGATCGACGAGCAGCTTGGGGTTCTCCAGCGCGCGGGCGATGGCAGTCAGTGCGAGCTGCCCTTCGAGACGCGCCAGCGGCGCACCGAAGCAGTAGTGGATGCCGCCGCCGAGGCCGTAGTGCTGGATGCTTGGGCGGTCCGGATCGAACTGGTCCGGGTTGGCGAAGAGGTCCGGGTCGCGGCTCGCCGCGGCCAGCAGCAGGACGATCCGCGACCCCTTCGGGATGGTCACGCCGCCGATCTCGATCGGCGCGGCGGCCACCCTAATGGTGTACTGGACCGGTGGCTCGAATCGCAGGAGCTCCTCGACGAAGCGCAGCGAGATCTCGGGTTCGGAGCGAAGGCGCTCGCGGAGGTCCGGCCGGCGCAGCATCAGCAGCGTGCCGTTGGAGATCAGGTTGACCGTCGTCTCGTGCCCCGCCACGAGCATCAGGACGCCCGTCGAGACCAGGTCCATGTCCTCCATGCGGTCTGCCGACGTCTCGTTGGCGAGCCGTGACAGCAGGTTGTCGCTCGGCTCCTTGCGGTGACGGGCGACGAGATCGAACAGGTAGAGACCGAGCTCCTGCCTCTTGTCGGCGCCCTCCTGGTCCGCCGAGCCTACGGTCCGCACCAGGGCGTCCGCGATTTCCTTGAACTTCGGTTCGTCCTCGGGCGGGACACCCAGCAGGTCGCAGATGACGGCGACCGGCAGGGGATACGCCAGATCGTCGACGACGTCGATCTCCGTGCGCCCGTCGAGGCCCGCCAGCAGCGCGTTCATCCGCGCCGCGATGTCGGACTCCTTGGAGGCCACCAGGCCGGCGTGGTCAGGTGGCCCGAACTGGTTCATGGCGATCCGCCGCAACCGATCATGGTTCGGGGCGTCCTGCATGATGAACGGCAAGGCCGGCGGCAGCGGCCCGGGGTCGGCGAGGTTGCGGGGGTCCGAGCTGACGCGAGGGTCGTGGAGCAGCGCCGAGACCTCGCGATACCTGGAGACGACGTAGGCCCCGTCGTGTTGCCGGCAGATCCCGACCTGGCGGGCCTGGGCGTAGAGGGGATACGGGTTCGCCCGGTTCTCCTGCTTGGCGATCTCGAAGACCAACCGCTCCTCGTTCATCACCGACCTCCGTCCATACCGACCACATGCGCCCGCACCTGGTCCGGGTCGTGCCCACTGAGCACCACCGTCGGCGCGTGGTGCGTCGCCACCGGGAACGTCACGGGCTCCGCCCGCCCAGGTGTTGCCTCGTCGAACTGCGGCAGATCGAGCGGGAACGGCGCAGCGGACTCGATCTGCGCACGGTAGAAGTCGAGCCACTTGGCCTGATCGAAGAACACGGCGGCCACCACCCGCCCATCACGCCCGTACGCGGCGACCGGGTTGTGGTCGACCTTGGAGCCTTGCGTGAACTGGATCTCGTCGCCGTACGGCGGCACGCCCACGGACTTGATGTTGACGCCGAACTGGATCGACCAGAACGCCGGCACAGAGATGTGGGGCACACGGCGGATCGGATCGCACACCATGTTGTGGGCCACCACCCTCGCCTGGGCCACGGCGTTCTCCCAATGCTCCAGGCTGAGGAACTGATACCCGTAGAGCGGGTGGGGGAAGCGGGCCACGTCGCCGGCCACGAAGACGTCGTCGGTGACGAGGCCGTCAATGTTCACGGCGCGGCAACCGGCGTCGGCCGACACGCCGAGCGGTCCGGCCGCCAACCGTGAACCTTGCAGCCACTCGACATTGCGCACCGAGCCGAGGGCAACCACAGCGACGTCCACGTCGAGTCGTGTGCCATCCGACAGCGTGACCTGGCGGATCCTGCCGTCACCCTCGAGCGCCCCGACCTCAACCCCCGTGCGAAGGTCGACACCGTGGCCGCGCTGGAGATCCGCGGCGATCTCGCCGATCACGTCACCAAGCGCACCACCAAGCGGCGTCGTGCCACGCTCGACCAACGTCACGTCGAGCCCCAACTGGCGACAGACAGACGCGATCTCCGACCCAGTGAAACCACCGCCGACGACAAGCACACGCCGCGGCTTCTCCGCGAGCAACGCATGGAGTTGCTCTGCGTCACCGCTCGTGCGCACGGAGATGACACCATCAAGCGCCCCCTCCTCGGCGACCGGCCACGGACGGCTACGCACACCGGTGGCGATCACCACACGGTCGTAGTCGACACGTCGCCCATCGGCGAGCGCAACCTGCCGCTCCCCGCGATCGAGACCCGTCGCCGCCACGCCCAGCAGCCACTCCACGCCATCGAGGTTGCGCAGCCGTGGCAACCCGGTCTTGCGCGCCGGTGCGAAGCCGAGTGGGACCTGCTTCGACAACGGCGGGCGGTCATACGGCGGCTGCTCCTCGTCACCGATAACGGTGATCGGGCCGTCATGACCGACGTCGCGCAACGCCTCTGCCGTCCGCAACCCCGCCAACGACGCACCGACGATCACCACGCGGGCATCGGCGGGAAGACCGCCATGAACGTTCCTCACGGCGCAGTCGAAAGATCGTCGACGTCGACCAGGATCGCACCGACAGGGCACGCCGCAGCCGCCCGCAACACGTTCACCCGCATCGACTCGTCAGGCTCCGGCACGTACATCAACGCCTCATTGCCGACGAAACGGAAGACATCAGGAGCAAGGAACGCGGACTGCGCATAGCCCTGGCACAACGTGAGATCAACGGCGAGCCGCACAGCCGGCGATGGTAGCCGGGCGGGGGCACGGCGTCCCTCAGCGGGCCGAGCAGCGATGAGAAGGAGTGTGTCCGAACGTCGGAACGGGCAGAGCGTCGTCATGCAACCCGCAAGGAGGCTCGTATGAGCTTGCCGAAGATCGTCTCGCAAGAGGAGTGGACCGCCGCCCGGCGCACCCTGCTCGAGAAGGAGAAGGACTTCACCCGCCAGCGCGACCGCCTCAACACCGAGCGTCGTGAGCTACCGATGGTCGAGGTGACAAAGCCCTACGAGTTCGAGGGCCCGGACGGCACGGCGTCTACCGGGTCGGCTGGAAGTA
Source organism: uncultured Acidimicrobiia bacterium (assembly GCA_963844915.1). Lineage (GTDB taxonomy): Bacteria > Actinomycetota > Acidimicrobiia > Acidimicrobiales > Ilumatobacteraceae > JALZMG01. The sequence continues at coordinate 224,064 of CAWJQF010000008.1, forward strand.
GTTGTCGAGCGCCCAGTCACCGACCTGCGTGCCCACCTCAATAGCTACGACGTCCGCGGTTCGGAAGTGGATGCCCGACCAGACCCGGGCATCGACTGCATCCCGGTTCAGGTGAGTCGCGAACTCGTAGTGGCGTGTAACGCCTGCCACAGTGATGTTCACGTCAATGCGGCCGCCCCCGAGTCCGAGCGTTCCGCTCAATGCGCGGGTGGCCGCGCCCACGATCGAATTGAGCCCGCTGGTGTACTCGGGGTACGGCGGAGTTGCAAGCAAGGGGAGCCAGCCGGGATCCGGTTGCGTGTCCGGATTCCCGTCGGTGTCGGCCTGCTGGATCGCGGTGATCGGCCGCCAAAAACCAAACTCGAGCTTCGAATCCCACGAGGTGATCACGCCATCGGCCGCGCTCATGTCAACCGCCGCGAACAGCCGTGCGCTCTCGCTGATATCGAGGTGGTGTCTGGCCGCCAGGTCACGCAGCGACGCACTGACCAGGGGCAAGGTGCTCCCGGCAATGAACCGTGCGGTGTCGGTCTGTTCTTGTGTCCGGACCGTGCTCGTGGCCGAACCCACCTCCTTGACCTCGTTGAAGTCGTCCGTGTACGCCTGGGTCGTCATGGCCGGAGGTGGACCCGGCCGGAACTGGCTCGGCGAATCGAGCAGCAACGGCCTCAGCTGGGCCAGCCACGGATCGAAGAACGGCGCAAACGCGGGCGGGGTCGGCCGCCAGACGCCGGGCGCAGGCGGGTCATCGAAGGTGACTGGCGCGAATCGGCCGTCGTCCTTGCGCAGCTCGATCAGCCGGTCTGCGGCGCGTTCGCCGTAGTGGATCCCCTGCTTCTTGTTCGGCCCATCAGGGATCTCGGCGAGTGATGCGGCGAGCGCGGTGTCCAGTCGGCCCTGCGACGCTGGGAAGTACTCGAGAAGGACGTCATGCGCCGCGACTGCCGCGGCGGCCTGCGGTGACGCCCCACGGGGCCCACGAGCGTTCCAGTTGTAGAGCTCGTAGCGCCGCGTGATACCGACAACGGCGTTATACACGGCAGCCTGTTCGAAAGCGAACCATATGAACGCCTCCGCGTTGGCCTTTCCAGCGTCGACGACGATCGTGTCGAAGGCGATCGCGTTCCAGTCGCTGATGACTTTCGGATCAGCCGCGGCTTGGAGCGGCGACGCCGACACGTCGACGCTGCCGAAACTCATCGACAGGACTGCGAGCGCAACTACGGCGGCCGCGCGGCCGCGCCTCCGATAACGAACGACTGAGCGGCAACGTGCACGAGGAAATGGGGAACCGATCGTGACCGACCGCATGAGCCATCCTCCCTCCGCGCGGCGGTGAGCGGTTACACGCCCTGTGCCCGCGCTATTTCGTCAACACACGGGATAACACGATCCGCACATCAGCGCAAGCACTCGAGTGGCGGCCGAGCGCGACGAACTGCCCTAGGGGCAACCACTCGGGTCGAAGTGACCATGACAAGGCCAGCGCCACCATTCACAAATCACCCACGGCGTGAAGTGCGCTCGCGATCGCGAGCAACCGGCAGACTGCTGTCCGTCTGACGAATACCGATCTGCCGTTCTTCGCCGACCCACCGAGACGTGGCGGCGACAGAACGACGGTCGTCCACGTTCGGCAGCGCCGTCGAGCCGGAGTTCGATGACGCGCGCTGTCGGAACATTCAGCGTCGCATCCGGATACCTACAGCGTCCGGAACCGCGAGTGAAGACGTCAGCGGGCAAGGCGTCAGTCGGACCACGGGGTGCGTGGACGAGCCAACCGCTCGCCGTCGACGCTGACGTCCACCCGCTCATTGAAGAAGCAGATCATGTCCTTCACCGATGTGGCGTAGTTGTGCGGGTCTTCGTAGCTCCACGCCACGTCCGCCACCACGGTGTCCCCGACGTACGCCGACCAGTACCGGGCGTGCCCCTTGTAGGCACAGACCGAGGCGGTGTCCGTCGGCACGAGCAGGTCCATTCGCACGTCCTCGCGCGGCAGGTAATAGCGGGTCGGCAGGTAGGTCTCGAAGAGCATCACCGACCGTGTCGAGTCGGCGACGGTCGTCCCGGCGACCTCGATTTCGACACGGCGGGAGCTATGTCTTGTGTCGACCGTCTTGAATGGATCGCGGGCGTGGCCGACGAGCACTTCGTCCTCCTCACGCCACTCATCGAACGCGTCGAAGTCAACGACGACGTAGCCGTCGAAGTCCGCATCGGCGGGCGCGAACGCCGCCGCTGGCAACGTGGATGTGGCGGTGACGACGTCGAAGGAACGGCCCTCCATCAAGTGGAAGGTGAAGCCGGTGCTCGGATCGAGCACCGGCGGACCGTCACCCAGCCGCACGGCCTGTTCCTCGGCGCGGTCCGGTTCGGCGGCGACCAATGAGCCGTCGATGTCGTCGATCGGAACAGCAAACGACGGCACCACCCGTCGGGGCTCCCAGACGATCCGCGCCTGCGTCGATGCAACGACCTGCGCGCCGTCCACGAAGGCTCGGATCCGCTTTGCCTCAGGGTGCCAGCGCAGCTCCGAAAGGACGGCGAACTCGTGGTCGGCGAACCGGACAGCCATCGCGCGACTCTTCTCCCGGCGGTCCGCCACCGTCAAGCCAGTCGGCGCCGATCCCGCGACCTGCCTCGTCGAAACGGTGCGGGTGCCCGACAGCGGTCGACACGGCCCGGGCTGTCGCCAAGCGAATGGCAGTCCACGGCGTTCGCAAACGCCGTCGTCCCGGCGTTCGAGATGGGCGGACTTGACGTGAAGGGCGCTCCATGCGCTTGGGTGGAGTCATGGAGCAGACGAGCAGCAAGATGGGGACCAGGACGCTCGGCGCCGGAGGGCCGGAGGTATCGACGTTCGGGTTGGGCACGATGACGTTCGGCGTCGAGACCGACGAGGCCGGTGCGTTCGAGCAGCTTGACTGGTTCGTCGAGCGTGGTGGCACATTGGTCGACACCGCCGACGTCTACGGCGCGAATGAGTCCGAGCGGATCATCGGGCGCTGGCTCGCCGCTCGGAATGCTCGTGACCGCGTGGTGCTGTCGACGAAGGGACGCTTCGCGTCGCCCGACGGTGTGCCCGGCGCGTCGCGCCACAGCATCGAGCACTCGGCGGCGGCGAGCCTGCAGCGCCTCGGCGTCGACGCCATCGACCTCTACTTCGTGCATGGCTGGGACCAGGACACACCCGTCGACGAGACGCTCGACGCGTTGACGGGGCTCGTTCGTTCCGGGCACATCCGCCATGTCGGGTGGTCGAACGTGACCGGGTGGCAGCTGCAGCGCATCGTGAGCACCGCCCGCCTCGGCGGATTCGTCGTCCCAGTGGCACTGCAGCCGCAGTACAACCTGCTCGATCGCGGCAGCGAGTGGGATCTGATCCCATGCTGCCTCGAAGAGCAGCTCGGGGTGACGCCGTGGTCACCGCTCGGCGGCGGGTGGCTCACCGGCAAGTATCGGCGAGACGAGCGTCCGAGCGGGGCGACCCGCCTCGGTGACGACCCGAACCGCGGCGTCGAGGCCTACGACGTCCGCAACGAGGACCGCACGTGGCGGATCCTCGACGCCGTTCAGGCGATCGCCGATCGTCACGGCCGCCCGATGTCGCACGTCGCCCTCGCCTGGCTGACGTCACGACCGAGCGTGACGTCCGTCCTGATCGGCGCCCGGACGACGGAACAGCTCACCGACAACCTCGGCGCCGCCAACTTCGTGCTTGACGACTCCGACCTCGACGAGCTCACGCGGGTATCGGCGCCCGGCCTGCCGCCGTATCCGTACGGCATGGTGGAGGACTTCTGCGACGTCCCGCACTGGCGATCCCTCGGGACCCGCGGCGAGGTGCGAGCCGAGCGGCCGGAGTGACAGGCCGCGCAAGCCTCCGGGCGGGGAGGCGCCGGTATCGACAATCGTTGAACCGGCGGTAGCTTCCGCGCCGTGCCGTACCCGAACTTCGCGGGCAAGCATGACCATCCGGTGCTGACCGAGCCGGCGTCGTTCGTGCGCTACTGGGTGGAACACGGCGTGTTGCCGGCCGACGCCCGGGCGCCCCGTGGAGTCGTGCTGCTGTACCAGCGGCCATTGTTCGAGCGAGTGTGCGCTGGCGGCGGGGTATCACCGTTTGCTCCGCGCGGCACGCGGCAGACCGCGTTTCTCGGCCTCCACCTGTACGACGCGACCGACGGCACCGTTGGCGTGGTGGGGGGCTTTGGCATTGGTGCCCCGGCCGCGGTCGCCACGATGGAGTCTCTGGCCGCGATCGGTGTGCGGTCATTCGTTGGGATCGGCACGGCCGGCGCGCTGCTGCCTGGCTTGGGGACGGGCGATGTCGTCGTGTGTGACCGGGCGGTGCGAGACGAGGGTGTGTCGCACCATTACCTGCCGTCGTCGCGGTGGGCGCAGGCCGCGCCCACCCTCACCGCTCGGCTGCACCAGACGCTGTCGAAGGCCGGGCTCGACCCGACGATGGGTAGTGCGTGGACGATCGACGCCCCGTTCCGCGAAACCGTCGCCGAGGCTCGCCACTACGCCGCGGAGGGAGTGGCTGTCGTCGAGATGGAGGCCGCCGCTCTGTTCACCGTGGGCGCCGTACGCGACATCGAGGTGGCGTCGGCGTTCGCGATCAGCGACTCGCTCGCCGACGGTGAATGGGTGCCACAGTTCGGTCATCCACGTCTGCCCGAACGCCTGTCGGCGATGGTTCCGCCGGCGGTCGAGGCCCTCACGTCATCGGCATGACCGGCGGCGCAAGCGCACCAGGCGGCGGCGTCCACTGACCAGGACGTGGCCGCCGGGGCGCGAACGCTCGCGCCTCCTGCGCCGCGGTGACAACCTGGAGCCGTGGCGCACCTGGCGTGGTTCCGGTACATCAGGGGCTCGATCGACGAGCGCAGGGAGCACAACCGAGTCGTCGGCTGGATCGTGCACGCCAAGCGGTGGGAGGTCGTGGCGGCCGGGATCGGGCTGTACGCCGGCCTCGTCGTCGGGTTCGCCCTCCTCTACTGGGCGACGGATGGGCTCAGCCAGTCCGACATCGGGTCGGCCTTCTACTTCAGCGTCGTCACCCAGGCGACCGTTGGGTACGGCGATGTCGTGGCGACCGGACCGGGACGCTTCCTGGTCGTCGGCCAGGTGCTGTCGGCGGTGGCGTTCATCGCCGTCGTGCCGGCGATCATCCTGCTGCGCGTGCTGGCGCCGCCGCGCCAGACGCTCGTGTTCAGCCGGTGGGCGATCTTCGACCCGAACGTCGGCCAGTTCCGTTTCCGGTTCACCAACGACAGCGCCCTGAGGGCCATCGCGACCGCGTCGGTGCGCCTGCCGCGGCGCGTCGCGGCATGTGCGCTCGCCGAACGAGGTGTACACGAAGAATTTCCACGTGGAGCTCGAGTACGACGACCTCCCGCCCGCCGACACCCACGTCCCGGTGGTGGTCCGCACCCGGCCGTGCTCGCCCGATCCCGACCCGCTGGACTCGGCGCACCAGAAGATCCGCCTCCACCCCGCCCATCTGGAGCCCGGCCCTCACGTCAGACTCCGCCTCGACGTCACCTACGCGACCTCGGCGATGCACGTCGTCGAGCGCGAGCTGGACCTGGACGACTTCCGGTGCGGTCGCTACGTCGACCTCTACAAGGACGGCCCCCGCCGGTTCCGCTACTTCGACGCGATCCACGGGACGCCGACCCGCGACGAGCACGGCAACAGCCCGTGCGACACGACGTGCGAGTACCGCCACGGCTGCGCGCTCCCCAACAAGCTCGAGAGCGCAAAGCCCTCTCTACCTCGGTAACTAGGGGGCCGCGACTTGTACGAGCGATGGTGGACGTGGCGGGCGAGTGGCGAGTTGACCGTGATCAAGCTGCGTCGGGGACTCCAAGGCGTGGGCGACATCCGTGCCGAAACCTCGTCGCTAGCGCACGGCTAGCGGCCGTTTGGTTTCGTCAGCTCGGCAACGGAACGTTGCTTGGCTCAAAGGAGACCCCATGCGACTCACCCATGACAACGATGCCCGGGGCGCCCGGACCCTACGTCGCGTCCTCGCCGCGACCGTCGCGATCGTTTCTCTCGCGCTGATCTCAACAGCCGCTTCGGATGGGGCGGCGGTCGCCATCATCCACCCCATGCAGCCCATCGGGAACATCGACTGCTGCCACTGACCCCTACTTGGCGGGTTGAAATCGTCGACCAGCTCCACAGGTTGACCTCCACCGGCGTGGCGCGGACGGGTTCGCCAGCCGGCGTCGAGGACGCGATCCCGGGCGCACTACTTCGCGTTGTCTTGGTGTATGGCTGCAAGCCGGCGGTTGCGGACAAGGGGCTGGGCGTGATTACCGGACGCGGTATGTGGACAGAGTGGATGTCGGCGTTCGGTGCCGCTTCGGGCTGGCGTGCTGGCACCCGTCACGGGCATTCGGCTTCGGTCATCCCGACGAGACGCGACCCGGCGCGTCGCGACCGAGCCGTCGATCTGGGCGCCATTTCTGCCAGCGGTCCTTCTGGGCGCAGTCTCTGCCAACTGCTGTCGGAGATCGCGCCCACTTCGCCCGACGCGCCCCGACTCGGCGTTAGGCACGCGGCCTGGCACGGTGCGGGGCCGACGTCAGCATCGCCGTGCGCTGGGCGCTATTCCGTCCACCCCGGGACGCGGCCAGCCTGCTCGATCCACGACATCAGCTCAGGTTGGTCGACCTCGTCCATCGTCTTCAGCTTGATGTAGCGCGACCGATCGGCATCGCCGAGCGGCGGTGGCGGGTCGAAGTCGGCGCCGCCGAAGAACACAACGTTCACGGAGACGTCGTAGGCGACCATCTCCATCATCCACCCGACGTCGGGCAGCCCGTAGTACGCCTTCTTCCACTTGACGGCGAACTGCAGGTCCGAATGCCTCTCTCGGATCAGCTCGTCGAGGCGAGTCACGATCGGGTTGAGATCCGGCATCACGCGCCGCATCCAGTCATCGATCTCGGCGTGGCTCTCCGACGGCTCCGGCGGCTTGCGGGTCGAACTTGCCTTGCGCTTCATCGCCATCGCACGTGCTCCTCGGCTGCTGAAATCCCTAGCGAGGTTCGACGGTAGTGGCCTGGCGTCGCACGACAAGCGGGATGGCACGGGCGGCGACGAGCAGGGCGCGGCGCGAGGCCGCGAAGCAATCCGTCAGCGCGTCTGCTCGGTAATCGCGTTGCCGCGGGCGGCCCTCAGTGTCGGAGCATCCGATCGCATCGCCGGTTCCGAACTCATGGCTGGCGGGCCCTTCGGCTTCGGAACGAAGCCGCACGAATGGACAGGACGAGCCTGCCAGCGACGCCTGAGACTTCACACGGCGTTGGTTTTCTCGGCGGCGACCTCGGCTCGCAGCCGGGCTCGGCGCCGAGTCGTCAGGCCAAACGCGACGACGTGTCGGTCGTTGGCTCCGGCGGCTTCATCTACAGCTACGGCAGGTACAGCCCACTCGACACCGTCGACGGCCGGACCACCGTCCATCTCGCCATCAACAACCGAGGCCAGACCGCCGGGTCCTCCGTCGGAAGCCTGGACGCGGTCGACTACGTCGGCTTCGTGCGCAGTCGGAACGGCCGCTACACCGCAATCGACGTCGACCTCGGCCCCTCCACCCTCGTCCTCGACATCAACGATGAAGGCACGACCGTCGGCGCCTACGGCAACGGGCGACTCCTTCAGCACCGCAGCAACCCCCTCGGCACCATCGTCGGTGAGACGTTCGGGACGCCCTCACCGCTGCCTGGACCACGCTCATCGTCATCGCCATCGGACGTGGCCTCGCCGGCCGCTGGTTCCAGATCCTGGGAGCGACCTCTGCCGCGCTCATCTTCGTCGGGGTTCTCTCACCGCTCGAGCTTCCCGGGATCGACACCGCCAACTTCGTCGGCTACATCCTGTGGAGCGTCTGGCTCATCTCGTTCGGGCTCGTGATCCTCCACCACGTGCGCAAAGGCTTCGCCGCAGAGTTCCCTGCGGCCGCGCGGGAGGATCAGCGCATTGGGCGCGGAGCTTTGCGAACGGGGACCCCGCGCAACGTCGCGTCGAGCTCCTCCGGGAGGAGGTAGCTCTGCTCGAGATGGCGCCGGGCTGCCGCAGAGGCCGCCCGGGGGTCACGCGCCCGCAGGCGCTTGACGATCTGCCGCTGGTGCTGCAGCGCGAGCTTGCGCGCCTCGAACGTGTAGTCCGCCTCCAGGTTGGCCTGGATCACCAACTCGCGCAGTGAGTCCGTGAGGACCCGGATCACCGGGTTCCGTGACATCTTGGCGATCAATGATTGGAACTCGAGCTTCTCGGCGAACCACAGCCGGGGCTCGTCGACGATGTCGCTCGACGCCTGACGGATCAGGTTCGCCTCCAGCTCGTCGAGCTCGTCGTCAGTAGCTCGCAGGGCTGCCATCGCCGCGGCCGCCGGCTCCAACACGAGGCGCACTTCCATGATGTGGAGCGGCGAGGTGTCCTCGAACCGCAGCAGGGCGTCGAGGGCCCGCACCACCTCGCTCTGATCGGGAGCCCGCACGCGCGCCCCGCCGCCTGGCCCACGCCGGAGGCTGACGAAGCCAGCGCTCTCGAGTCGGTTCAACGCCTCCCGCAGCGTCGGGCGGCTGATCCCGAACTCGGCGATCAGGTCGTCCGCTGACGGCAACAGGTCGCCGGGCACGTACTCGCCCTCGACGATCCGCTCGGTGAGCACGTCGGCCACCAGCCGAGCCGCCTTCGGGGGGACGCCCGCCGGCGCCAGCAACGATCGCTTCACTGACGATTCCCCGCGCTCACGCCGTACGCACTCGGAAAATCATCTGCTCAGTTTGGCATCGTCGGTCCAGGACGGACCGGATGCGCTCTCTGGGCCATCGCCACCGACGAGCCTGATGCTGATGCGCCGCCACCGCGCCACCATCCCCTGGCCGCGCACGGACGTGCTCGAGCCGTCGGCGGCCAGCGGCCACAAGGTCAATACGCCCATGCCGAGCTTGATCAGCCGGGGCACGGCGGGGAGGTCGGCAGTGCGGAACAGCATGCGGTCGTCGACGAACGCCTCGACGACTCCGTGCCCGGAGTCGACGTGGGCGACGTACGTGTGCCACTGCCCCGGCTGCGGGTCGAGGCCGAGCTCGGGATTGTCGATGACATAAAGGAACGATTCCTCCGGCGGCACGAGCCCGACAGGGATCGCTTGCAGCTCCCAGAGGGCGTGGATGCGTGAACCGGTGGTCGTGAAGTCGAAGATCGAGCTTGTGCTCGACGTCGATGACGTTGAACGTGGCGAAGCCATCCCGGTAGTCGACGCCGTCGGTGTTCACAGGCGTCGCAGCCATGTCGGCGCGGAACCACGCCGAGCCGCCGGATGGGATCTCGAACGTGCGCGTCGACACGGCGAGGTGCTTCGGATTGTCGAGGTTCTGCACGCCGGCCGCCTGCCGAGTGAACCGCTCGAGGCGCACTTCCCGCACCCCGTCGTCGATGCTGACCTGCGCGGTGCGGTCGCACAGCAGCTCCCACCCGCCTCGGCCGTCCGGCACCGAGCGCGCCTCCCAGCGCTCGTCAGCGACCGCCGGCTCCGCGAAGCCGTCGTACTGCTCCCAGCCCGCGTCGGTCATGGCGTGACGTCCCACTCGACGAGCAACCGACGAGGCACCCGCTGGATGGCGTTGGGTGCGAACACGACGGAGCCACCATCGCGCAAGCGCAGGCTCGGGAGACGCTCGCGCAGCACCTGGAAGGCGACACGCCCCTCGAGGCGGGCCAGGCCGGCACCGACGCACGTGTGGATCCCGCGACCGAACTGCAAGTGGGCTCGGGCATCGGGCCGGTCGAGATCGAAGTGGTCGGGATCGGTGAACATGTCGCCATCGCGACCGGCCGAGCCCACGACGGCCGAGATCCGCGCCCCCTTGGGGATCGTCACGCCGCCGACCTCGACGTCGTCGCGCGCCGTGCGCCACAGTCCCTGGGCGGGCCCGTCGAAGCGCAACGTCTCCTCGACGACGGCGCCGAGTGAATCGGCGTCGGTCGCCAGTCCAGCCCAACGGCCTGGCTCGTCGAGCAGCCGGCGCATCCCGAGCGTCAGCCAGTTCGCCGTCGTCTCGTGCCCTGCCGTGAGGAGCGTCATGATCTGGCCGACGAGCTCGGGCTCGGTGAGCGGATCGTCGCTGGCGTCGCTCTCGGTGACGAGCGCGGACAGCAGATCGTCCTCCGGGTCGGCTCGCCGCTGCGCGATCAGGCGCTGACCGAACTCGTAGAACTCGACACGACCGTGGGCGGCGGCCAGATGGCTCTCCGGGTCGAGGCTGCCCCACTTGAGCTGGATGTTGCAGGTCACCCAGTGGGTGATCTGGCCCTGGTCGGCACGCGGGATGCCGATCAGCTGGCCGATCGCCCGCAGCGGAAACGGATGGGCGAACGTCGTGTAGAAGTCGCACGTCCCGTCGGCCTCGACGTCGTCGACGAGCTCGTGGGCCAGGGCGCGCAGCCCGTCCTCGAGGCCAGCAACCCGTTTCAGCGTGAACGCGTCCTGCATGAAACGCCGCAGCCGTTGATGGCGCGGCGGGTCGCTCGTGAGGAGGTCCATCTGCTGTGGGTCCGGCACTCGGGCAAGGACCTCGGCCACCTCCGGCGGGGGCGGCGCGAATGGCTTGCTGCCGCCCGCGCTGGAGAAGGTGGAGTGGTCGCGCAGGACCCAGGCGACGTCGTCGTAGCGGGTGACGATCCACGCGTCGAGCACCTCGCTGCGGAATGCCGGGCACTCCCGTCGCGCCCGCGCCCACACCGGGTGCGGATCGTCGAGCTGCGGGCTGTGGAACGGGTCGTACACCGCAGCGAGGTCGGCGTCTGCCCCGGTCTCGGTGCTCATCACACGCTCCCGGTCGCCGCGACCGGCGTCTCGTCCGACGTGACGTCCTGGTGGGCGGGCAGGACCTCATTCCGCGCCAGGCCCAGCGCCTCGAGAACCGGGGCGTCGGAGATCGTGAAGAACGTCGTCGGCTCGACCGCCTCCACGTCGAACGCGGCCCACGACGGCACGGCCAGCATGTCGTTGCGGCCCAGCTCGAAGCGGACGCCGTCGACGACCGCGTACGCCGCGCCCTCGTAGGTGACCCACACGGACGAACCAGCTCGCCGCCGCGACGGGCACCGCACACCCGGCAGCGCGCGATGGGCGGTGCAGCGCATCGTGGGCACGGCATCGCGCCCGGTCGACGGGTCGGTGAAGCGCACGGCCGCGTGACCCGAGTCGCTGCGTCCGACGGCGTCGCGAAGATAGGCGTCGGTGTCGCTCCAGCGATACGCCAGCAGCGGCGAGTGGGTCCCACGCCACGGGCGCTCGTCGTCGGCAAGGCCGGCCCGGCCGTGCGCTACCTCGGATGCGGACACTGGATCGACCAAGCGATCAACCGTCGATGACGGACCCGGTTCGAAGAACACGGCGTCGAGGGCGCGCGCCATCGGCAGGTCGAGGCCGTCGAACCAGAGCATCGGTCCGTCGCCGCTGCTGTGGTGCTCGTGCCAGCACCACGACGGCGTGAGCACGAGGTCCCCCGGCGCCATGGGCACCGGATCCCGGTCGACCAGCGTCCACACCCCGTGGCCCTCCAGCACGAAGCGGATGGCGGCCGGCGTGTGGCGATGGGCAGGTGCGAACTCACCCGGCCCGAGGTACTGGACGGCTGCCCAGAGCGTCCGCGTTGCGTACGGCTCGCCGCCGAGGCCCGGGTTCGCCAGCGCCAGCACGCGGCGGTCGCCGCCGCGGTCCACCGTCACCAACCGACCGGCCCGCGCGGCCAGCTCGCGTACGCGCGACCACCGCCAGACGTACGGCACGTCGGCGATCGGTGGCGAGGCTGGCAGCAGGCCGGTCTGGGTCCAGAGCGGTCGGAGGTCGGCACGGTCGACATCTGCGTAGAACGCGTCGAGCTCGGACGAGGGCACCGCGGCCATCACCACTCCACCGTCAGGCCGACGGGCACGCGCAGCACGGCATTGGGTTTGAAGTGCAGCTCGGTCCCCGGTGCCAGCCGCAGCGACGGCATGCGCTCGGCGAGGCGGTCGAGGGCGACGAGCCCCTCCAACCGAGTCAGGCCGGCGCCCACGCAGTAGTGGCTGCCCTTGCCGAACCCGAGGTGGTCGTCGGCGTTGGCGCGATGGACGTCGAGATCCGCGGGGCACGTGAACACCGACTCGTCGCGGTTGGCGCAACCGATCAGGATGCCGACGCGCTTGCCGGCGGGGATCGTCACCTCGCCGACCACGACGTCCTCGACGGCGGTCCGCCACACCGACTGCGATGGCGCCGTGTAGCGCAACGTCTCATCCACCACCACCGACAGCACCGACCGGTCCTCGACGACGGTTCGCCACCGCTCGGGCTCCACGAGGAGGTGGTACAGCGCCATCGTCAGCCAGTTGGCAGACGTCTCGTGGCCGGCCGTGATGAGCGTCATGAACTGCCCGACGAGCTCGGGTTCGGAGAGCGGGTCGTCGCTGGCGTCGCTCTCCGTGACGATCGCCGACAGGAGGTCCGTGCCGGGTGAGTTCCGTCGGGCCTCGATGAGGCGCGCGCCGTAGCGGTAGAAGTCGACCCGACCCTCGGCCGCTTCGACGTGAGCGTCGTGCTCGAGGTTGGTCCAGCGGAGTTGGACGTTGTGCAACGCCCAGCGGTTGAGCTGCGGGCCGTCGGCGGCGTCCACGGCGATGAGGTCGCAGATCACGGCCAGCGGCAGCTGGTACGCGAACAGCTGATAGAAGTCGCCTTGGCCGGCGTCGATCATCTCATCGATGAGACCGTCGGCGATCGACCGGATGCGCTCCTCCATGGCGGCGACACGGCGTCGGGTGAAGGCAGCCCGCATGAACCGGCGCAGCCGGTCGTGGCGCGGCGGGTCGCTCGTCAGCATGTCCATCTCGTGCGGCGCCGGCACCTGGGAAAGGATCGCCTGCACGTCCTCCGGCGGCTCCCGGAACGGTCGGGCGAACGACGAGCTCGTGAACCGCTGATGGTCGACGAGGACGGCTGCGGCGTCCTCGTAACGCGTCACCAGCCATGCCCCGAGCAGGTTGCTGTAGAACACCGGATGGTCCCGGCGCAGCCGCTCCCAAACCGGTTCGGGATGGTCGAGCTGCGGTTGGGTGAACGGGTCGTACCACTCGGACACGTCGCCGGCGACGTCGACGGTCATGGCTCTCCTCCTCCTTGCTCCTGACGGCGCCTTGCTCCAATCGGCCCGACGAGCGAACGTCGTGGCGCCGGCGGTCAGCGCGGGCGCCTCGGCGCGCAGCCGGAAGCGCTGCAGCTTCCCGGTTGCCGTACGGGGTAGTTCGTCGACGAACGTGTAGCGCCGCGGCACCTTGAACGGCGCCAGTGCGTCCCGGGCAACGGCGACCAGCTCGTCGACGAGTGCTTGATCCCCTTCGACACCTGCCCGGCACACCACGACGGCGTGGAGCACCGAGCCGCGGTCTTCGTCGACCTGACCGACCACGGCCACTGCTGACACGGCCTCGTGGCGTCCGAGCGCGGACTCGACCTCACCCGGCCAGATCTTGTAGCCGGAGACGATCTCGATGTCGTCGGCCCGGCCGGCGAGCGTGAGGAAGCCGTCCTCGTCGAGCACCCCGAGATCGCCGCTGCGGAGCCAACCGTCGACGAGCGCATCCGCCGTCTGCTCGGGCTGGCCGAGATAGCCGAGCATCAGCGAGGGGCCGGTCACCCACACCTGACCCTCGGTCCCCGGTGGCACGGCGGTGCCGCTCGCGTCGCGGACTTCGACCTGGTATGGCGGCAGGGCACGACCGGCGGTGCCATCGCGTCGGTCGGCGACGAGGTCCGAGACGTAGCCGTGGCCGATCTCCGTCGAGCCCAGGTGGTTGAGGATCGGACAGCCGAGGAAGGACTCGACCGACTGACGCAGCCGCGGGCGCAGGGGTTCACCTCCCGAGATGGCCAGGCGCACGCTGCGCAGGGCCTCGGCGTGGCCCTCGTCGACGAGCGCGGCGAAGAACGTCGGCACGCTGAGGAGCACGGTGACCCCGTGCTCGGCACACCGGGCCCGGGCCAGCGCGGGGGTCGGCCGCTCCCGCTCGAGCACGGCGCTGCACCCGGCGAGCATCGGGTGCAGGAGCGACGACGGGAGGCCGTAGGCGAAGAACATCTTGGAGACGCAGAACACGACGTCGTCCGGACCCAGCCCGTACACGGCGTCAGCGACGGCATCGAAGTAGGTCAACGGGTCCGCGTGCCGATGCATCGCGCCCTTGGGCCGTCCGGTCGTCCCCGACGTGTACTGGACGTAGGCCGGCGCATCGGTGCCCAGTGGCGCCGCGGCGGACGGCGCCAGATCGGTGATGGCCTGGCTGAAGTCCTCGGTGACGACCACGCGCGGCGCGGCAGCGAACCGGGCGGCGACGGCCTCATCCGCAACGACCAGCGCGGGACCGGCGTCGGCGAGCAGCGTGGCGTGATCCGCCGGCGTGAGTCCTGGGTTCACGGTGACGGCCACGGCGCCCATCCGCAACGTTCCGAGGAAGGCCGCGGCGAGGCCGACGGAGTCGGCCGCCACCATCAAGACGCGATCGCCGGGCCGCACGCCACGCTCGCCCAACAGAGTGGCGACGCGAGCCGCGCCGTCGAGCACCTCGCCGAACGAGTACTGGCCCTCGCCGCAGCGCAGCAGGGGTCGCTCGAGCCAGCCGCGTTCATGCGCCAGCACCTCGAGCGTCGCCGCCAGGTTGCCGCCGACGAGCGCGGGTGCGCTCACGTCTCGCGATCCAGCGGTGAGTAGGTCCCGGGCCGCAGGATCGTGATGTCGTGGCTGCGCACGACCGTCTGCCCGGCTCGCTCGTTCATCTGGTCGCGCGCTGCATCGAACCGTGGATCGGCATAGAACGACGCCCACGCCGCCTCTCGGTGGCCGAGGTCCCGCCACCGCAACAGATACGTGTGGAACGGCAGGTCGCTCCCGATGACGGCGTCCCACGCACCGACGAGCGACAGGTCGTGCTCGTCGAACAGCGGGACCATCTTCGACATGTGGGCGTTGAAGTGCTCGGCCATCGGAGGCGTGGTCAGCCGGTACCGGCGCAGCTCGTAGATCATGTGGTTCACCCGGCCTTTCGCATAGGTTCGGAGCTCGTGGTGGTTGAAGTCGCCCACGAGGTGCAAGGGCCGTCGGGCGCTCCTGCGCTGGTGCTGTCGAACTCGCTCGGCACGACTCGCGGCCTGTGGGACCCGCAGGTCGATGCCCTCATCGCCCGGCATCGCGTCGTCCGATACGACCACCGGGGGCACGGGCGCTCGCCGGTGCCGCCCGGGCCGTACTCGATCGCCGAACTCGGCCGTGACGTGCTGCGCATGCTCGACACACTGGACCTGCCGTCGGTGTCGTTCTGTGGCACCTCACTCGGCGGCATGGTGGGCATGTGGCTGGCCAGCCACGCATCCGATCGGATCGAGAGCTTGATCGTGCTGTGCAGCGCCGCCCACCTGCCGCCTCCGGACGCCTGGTACGCCCGGGCCGCACTCGTCCGCGCCGAGGGCACGGCAGCGGTCGCCGAGGCCGTCGCGGCGCGGTGGTTCACCGAGGCGTTCCGCCGCGACCATCCCGAAGTGGTCGACCGCCACGTCGACGGGCTCCGGGCCACCGATGCCGAGGGATACGCCGCGTGCTGCGAGGCGATCGGCGACATGGACCTGCGCGAGGATCTCGGCCGCATCGTCGCCCCGACGTTGGTGATCGCCGGTCGCGACGACCCGGCCACCACGGTGACCGACGCGTCGGTGATCACCGAGCTGATAACCGGGGCCCGGCTCACGGTCGTGGATGCCGCCCATCTCGCCAACGTCGAGCGAGCCGACCTCGTCACGGACGTGATGACCGAGCACCTGCTCATGACGGAGCACTCGCGATGACCGACCGCCCCACCAGCCGAGAAGCGGACGTCGCTGCGACCGGCGCCCGCACCCGGCGTGAGGTTCTCGGCGACGACCACGTGGATCGGGCCCAAGCCGCCACGGATGCCTTCACCGCCGACTTCCAGGACTTCATCACCCGCTACGCGTGGGGCGAGATCTGGTCCCGCCCCGGGCTCGACCGAAGGACCCGCAGCTGCATCACGTTGGCGATGCTTGCCGTCATGCGCCAGGAGCATGAGTTGGCGATGCACGTCAGGGCTGCGCTCGGCATCGGCCTCACTCGCGACGAGATCAAGGAGGTCCTCCTGCAGGTGGGCGTCTACGCCGGGGTGCCGGTCGCCAACCAGGCGTTCCAGATCGCGCAGCGGGTGTTCGCCGAGATCGACGCCGCGCCGGCGGCCGGTTGCTGACCTCCCGGCCGCTCTGGTCACGGCGTCACCTCCGAGTCGACGGGAGCGACCGCGGCGAGCGCCCGGTCGACCAGCGCCCCCGCCATCCCGAGATAGCGCTCGGGATCAAGGGCGTCGTCGATCATCGTGGTGGGCACGGCCCCGCGTACGGCGTCATGATCGAGCAGCTCGTCGCGCAACGACCGGTCGGATGCGGCGGCTCTCGCCACGGCTTGGCGAACGACTTCCTGTGCCGGCCCCCAACCGATCACGTCGCCCAGGACGGCGCTGAGCGATTCGGCCAGCGTCGCGCCACCCGTGGCGCGAAGGTTCGCGGCCATCCGCTCGACGTCGACCTCCAGGCTGTCCAGCACGCAGGCTGTGCGTGTTGCGGCCGCATGTGCGGCGAGCAGGAGATCCCGAAGCGTCGCCCACTCCAGCTGCCAGGCACCTGCTGCCCGCTCGTGCTCGTGCGGCGGATGGGCGACGAGAGCGCCCGCGCCGTCGAGCGCTCTCCGGGCGGCGACCCGGACACCGACGGATCCTGCTGCGTTGCGCTTGTGCGGCAGGGTCGACGACCCACCGCCACCGTCGATCGGCCGCTCATGCACCTCACCCACCTCCGTCTGGGCCAGGAGGATCACGTCGAAGGCCACCTTCTCGCACGCGGCCGCGCCCGTGGCCACCGCGGCTGCGACGTCGATGATCCGATCGCGCCGGGTGTGCCATGGCAACGGCGAGCGGCGCACACCGAGCTCGTCGGCGAAGCCGTCCACGATCGCGAGCGCGTCCGGCCCGAGCGCGGCCAGCGTCCCGACGGCACCCCCGAGCTGGACGGAGAGCCGGTCGTCGCGAGCGGCGGCGATCCGTCCGGCCGCGTCGTGCAGCTCCACCGCCCAGCCAGCGGCCTTCAGGCCGAACGTCGTCGGTGACGCTTGCTGCAGCAGGGTCCGTCCTGCCAGCACCGTGTCGCGGTAGCGGGCCGCCAGCGACGCGGCCGCGCTGGCGGCATCGGCCAGGGCCGCGCCGAGCAGGCTGAGGGCGTCGCGCAGCGCGAGAACGACGGCGGTGTCGACGACGTCCTGGGTCGTCGCCCCCCGGTGGACGTGGGCCGCCACGTCTGGTGGCAGCACGGCGCGAACGGCGCCGACGAGCGCGATCACCGGTGTGGCCGAGCCGATGACGCCCCGACGAAGCTCGTCGTGGTCCGGCCGCACCGATGTGCATGCTGCTGCGATCTGCTCGGCCGCGCCAGCCGGGACCAAGCCGTGCGCGGCCGACGCCCGCGCCAGCGCGGCTTCCACGGCGAGCATGTGGCGAACCAGTGCGCTGTCATCCACGGCCGCCGCCATCTGGGGCGTCGACGTGAAGGCTGTCGTCACGCGATCATCCATCGAGGAACACCGTCTCGTCGTCGCCCTGCAGCCGCACGTCGAACCGCAGGTGGTCGCCCTCGTCGCGGGCCATGAGCGTCGCCCGTCGCTCCGGCGCGACGACGGCCAGCACCGGATCATCGGCACCGTCTCCATCGTCGGCGAACGGCAGGTACGCCCGGGTCAGCAGGTGGCGATTGAGGCCGCCCGCCATGATCAGCACCCCCACGTGGGGCCGACCGGCGGCCCCGTCCTGGTCCGCTCGGGGGTCGGCGACGTCGACGTCGAAGCGGCCGTCGGCGTCAGTCACGACTCGGCGGTAGGCGCCCGCCGGGCACGTGCCGTCTCGGTCGACGTGCCAGAACTCCAGCACTGCGTCGTCGACGCCGCGGCCAGCGCCGTCGAGGACGTGGCCGACCAGCCGCACGGTGGGCTGTGTGGGTGAGCCAGCCCATTCCTCGACGGACGTCAACACGAGGCTCACGTACGGCCCCGACGTCTGCGACGGCGTGAACGCGGGAGCGCCGGCCATCACGCTTGCACCTGCGGTGTGGCCGCCCGGCCGCGCAGCACGAGGTCGAAGCGGTAGCCGAGACTGACGTCGGGTTCGGTCAGATCGAAGTCGAGCGACGACACGAGCCGGTCGCGCGTGGCCTCCGGCGCGGCGAGGAAGATGGTGTCCCGGTCCAGCAGGGGATCCCCCGGGAAGTACATCTGGGTGACGAGCCGCGTGACCATGGCTCCGCCGATCACCGAGAAGTGGATGTGCGGCGGCCGCCAGGCGTTGTGGTGACTGCGCCCTGGGTAGGCGCCAGGCCGGATCGTCACGAAGCGATACGTCCCGTCGTCGGCCGTGAGGCAACGGCCGGTCCCGGTGAAGTTCGGGTCGACCGGTGCCGACCGCCGATCACCGGCGTGCACGTAGCGACCGGCCGAGTTCGCCTGCCACACCTCGACCACCGCCGCTGGGACCGGCTCGCCGGCGGCGTCCAAGACACGGCCGGCGACGATGATCCGCTCACCGATCGGTGGTTCGCCGCTTCGGGTCGTGAGGTCGTCGCTGCCGACCGGCCAGCCTCGAGGACTCGGGGGCACCGCGAGCTCGGTGGCCGTCGGACTCACGTTCAGCGGGGCGCGGTGGGGGGCCCGGCCGATCGTTGCCGTGTACGGCGGGTACAGCCACGGCGGGTGCACGCCACGATCGTCGGGCGGGTACGTCCGCGTCGCCTCGTCAGCCATCGCCCGCTCCGTGGCCCATCTCCTTGACGAAGGCGAACGGCTCGATGCGCACCACGACGCGCTCCTCATCGGGGAGGTGACTCGGCGCGCCTTCCCCGAGATAGCGGTCCATCATCGCGCGGAGGAACGCGCGGTCGACGTCCGGCTCGATGGACACGACCCGGCCGCGGACCTCGAGGAACCGGAACGGGTTGGCCGGGTCGACGACGACGAGCGTGGCCCGCGGCTCTCGGCGCAGGTTGCGGACTTTGCGTGCGGTGGCGATCTGGCTGAGCGAAAGCTGTTCGCCGTCCCAGCGGAACCACACCGGGTTGCACTGCGGTGCGCCATCGGGTCTGACTGTGGCCAGCGAGGCGACGAGCGGGAGGTCGAGCAGGGCACGGTGGCCGGGCGGCACCTCAGGCGCAGCTTGTCTTCGACCCGGCTCCGCGGCGGTCGGGGCGGGAGGCGCGACCGGGCCGTGTTGGGCGCCCCGGGTGGGTGACGCCACGGCACCCTGGTCGGTAACACCGACGGCGAGCGTCCCGATCCGGCTGATCGTCACCTCGACGCGGTCACCAGCCTCGATCGGGCCGACGCCGGCCGGAGTGCCCGTGCTCACCACGTCGCCGGCCGACAGCGTCAGAACCGACGAGACGTAGCCGAGGAGCCGGTCGACGTCCCAGATGAGCGTCGACGTCGACGCGTGCTGGCGCACCGTGCCATTCACCCGGCACGTCAGCTCGAGCGCGCCAGGATCGGTCAACTCGTCGGCGGTGACGATCCATGGTCCGATCGGCGTGAACGTGTCGAATGACTTGCGGGTCGATCGATCCTCGCCGCCGCGCATGGTGATGTCGAGCAGACACGTGTATCCGAAGACGAGCGATCTCGCCTCCTCGACCGGGACCGACCGCCGCGTGTTTGCCCCGACGACCACGGCCAGCTCACCCTCGTGATCGAAGCGCCGATCGTGGTACGGCAGCTGGATGTCGTCACCCGGCCCGATCACCGACGACGGAGCCTTCAAGAAGATCCCCAGGCCGCTGACGTCGTACTGCTGACGCATCTCCAGCTGGTGGTCGCCGTAGTTGATCGGGGCCGCCGCGATGAGGCCGGGTCGACCGATCGGCGCACGCAGTCTGACGTCGGCCAGCGGTCGCGCCGGAGCATTGTCCTGCAGGCGCTCGACGAGCTCGAGAGCCCGGGCCAACCCCATCTGGCAGAGGTCGGGCACGCGCAACGGTGGTCCCGCGCCCTCGCCGGCGGCCGCCGCGGTCAGGTCGAGGACGTGGTCCTCCACGACCACGCCTGCCCGGTCGTCGTCGAAGCACGCCAGGCGCATCAGCGAGCTCCTCGCACGGGTTGCGGCGGCAGGGCGCCTTCGACAGTCGCCTCGACCGTCCCGGGGTCGTCGCCGACGAGGTCGGCGATTGCGAGGTGCGCGTCGAGCTGGTCGGAAGTGGTCAGCTCCCACGCCCGCTCGAGGATGTCGCGCGACCCCTCGGCCGCGATGAGTCCGCTGTCGATCACATACCCCCGCTCGCAGACCGAGGTGGCAAAGCCGAGGTTCTGCTCGGCGAGCACGACGGCGAGCCCCTGTCGGCTGAGCTCGCGCAGGGCGTCGGCGACCACCTGGATCGCCCCGACCGCCAGGCCGCTGCTCGGCTCGTCCAGCAACAGCACCCGAGGGTCGGACATGAGGGCTCGCCCATCGCCAGCAGCTGTTGCTGGCCGCCGCTCAGTGCGCCGGCCGGCTTGCGCCGGAACGTTGCGATGCCCGGCACGACGCCGAAGACACGATCGACGAGCGCCGCGACGTCCTTGCGCTGGCTCCGGCGTGCCCCCAAGTGCAGGTTGTCCTCCACGGTGAGGGTCGGGAACAGGTTGCGGCCTTGCGGGCAGAAGCCGATGCCGGCGGCCACGGCAACGTCCGGCCGCAGCCGGCGC
>CAWJQF010000009.1:0-1006712 GCA_963844915.1 uncultured Acidimicrobiia bacterium
ATCGGGGCCGCCGCGATGAGGCCGGGTCGACCGATCGGCGCACGCAGTCTGACGTCGGCCAGCGGTCGCGCTGGAAGCATCGGCCTGCAGGCGCTCGACGAGCTCGAGAGCCCGGGCCAACCCCATCTGGCAGAGGTCGGGGACGCCCAACGGTGGTCCCGCGCCCTTTGCCGGCGGCCGCCGCGGTCAGGTCGAGGACGTGGTCCTCCACGACCACGCCTGCCCGGTCGTCGTCGAAGCACGCCAGGCGCATCAGCGAGCTCCTCGCACGGGTTGCGGCGGGCCTTCGACAGTCGCCTTGACCGTCCCGGCGTCGTCGCCGACGAGGTCGGCGATTGCGAGGTGCGCGTCGAGCTGGTCGGAAGTGGTCAGCTCCCACGCCCGCTCGAGGATCTCGCGTGACCCCTCGGCCGCGTTGAGTCCGCTGTCGATCACATACCCCGCTCGCAGACCGAGGTGGCAAAGCCGAGGTTCTGCTCGGCGAGCACGACGGCGAGCCCCTGTCGGCTGAGCTCGCGGAGGGCGTCGGCGACCACCTGGATCGCCCCGACCGCCAGGCCGCTGCTCGGCTCGTCCAGCAACAGCACCCGAGGGTCGGACACTAGGGCTCGCCCGATCGCCAGCAGCTGCTGCTGGCCGCCGCTCAGTGCGCCGGCCGGCTTGCGCCGGAACGTTGCGATGCCCGGCACGACGCCGAAGACACGATCGACGAGCGCCGCGACGTCCTTGCGCTGGCTCCGGCGTGCTCCCAAGTGCAGGTTGTCCTCCACGGTGAGGGTCGGGAACAGGTTGCGGCCTTGCGGGCAGAACCCGATGCCGGCG
Organism: uncultured Acidimicrobiia bacterium; assembly: GCA_963844915.1. Lineage (GTDB taxonomy): Bacteria > Actinomycetota > Acidimicrobiia > Acidimicrobiales > Ilumatobacteraceae > JALZMG01. The sequence goes on from CAWJQF010000009.1 coordinate 823, forward strand.
GCCACGGCAACGTCCGGCCGCAGCCGGCGCAGCGGGCGACCGGCCACCTCAACGGAGCCCGAATGCACCGAGGCGAGGCCCATGATGCTGCGGAACAACGTCGTCTTCCCCGCGCCGTTGGCCCCGATCAGGCCGACCACGGCGCCCTCGGCGACGTCGAGGTCGATGCCGTGCAGGATCCGCGTGCGCCGGTACCCGGCGTGGAGGCCGCGGACGGTGAGCACCGCAGGCGCCGACGGTCCGCCGGCTTCGAGCGGTTCGGCGGGCGCGACCACCACCGCGGGCGCGGCATCGTCGGCCTCCGCGACCGCTGGAGCCGTGCCGCCGAAGAACGCCGTCTGCACGGCGCCGTCGTCGCGGACCTCGGCCGCCGGTCCATCCGCGATCACCGCTCCCTGATCCATCGCCGTGACCTCGTCGCACAGCTCGAAGACGGCACCCAGGTTGTGTTCGACCAACAGCACCGAGCACGTCCCCGACTCGCGGAGCCGTCGCAGGGCCTCGACCATGCGATCGACTTCCTGGCCGGTGAGTCCAGAGAACGGCTCGTCGAGCAGCAGGAGCGCAGCCCCGGCGGTGAGCGCTCGCCCGACCTCGACAGCCTTGCGTTCGCCGCTCGCGAGGTCGCGCACCGCGACGTCGAGTCGACGCTCGAGACCCAACGTCGCCAGCAGCTCGTAGGCGGCCGCGGCCTCGGTGGCCCCGGCCCCACCGCCGCCGGCGGGCCGGACCCGCTTCAACTCCGACGCCAGCCAAAGATTGTCGGCCACGCTGAGATCCTCGAGCAGCCGGCAGTCCTGGAACGTGCGCACCAGGCCGAGCCGTGCCCGATCGGCCGGCCGCCGGCGCGTGATGTCGACGCCCCGGAAGCGCACCCGGCCCGTGTCAGGCATTGCGTAGCCCGACACCAAGTTGAGGAGGGTCGTCTTGCCGGCTCCGTTCGGACCAATCAGCCCGCGGATCGTGCCGGCAGTCATCGTCAGCCCGGCGCCGTGCACGGCTGCGACTCCGCGATAGCTCTTCGACGCAGCCTCGACCTCGAGCAACGGGGCCTCGGCGGTCACGGCGCCGCCGCCCGGGCGCGTCCGGACCCGCGCCTCGGATGAGCTGCCGGACGCCTCCGGCGATCCCGAGCGGCATGACCACGAGCACGGCGATGAACACCCCACCGAGCACGATGTCGCCGTAGTCGCCCCGATCGCTGAAATAGCGGTTGACGCCGTAGACGATCGCGCTGCCGACGATCGCGCCCCAGACGCTGCCGCGCCCGCCGAGGAACACCATCAGGATCAGCTGCAGGGCGAGCGCCATCCCGAACGCCTCGGGCGACAGGAACTGGGTGTAGCGGGCGAGCATGAAGCCGGCAACCCCGGCGAGACCCCCGCCATACGCGAGAACGAGGAAGCGGTACTTCGTCGTCCGGATGCCGAAGGCCGTCGCCAGGTGCTCGTCACGGGCGATGGTTCGCCAAATGCGACCCGGCCGCGACCGGTTCAGGTACAAGCCCAGGATCAGGGCCAGGCCAAGGACGGAGCCGGCGAACACGATCCAGGCCGTGTAGTTGGGCTCCACGATCGACCCGCCCAGCATCCCGGCACCGGGCCGAGCCCGGTCGACCCGCCGGTGACGTCCTGCCACGCCATCAGCGTGAACTCCACGAAGATGCCGAACGCCAGCGTGAAGATCGCGAAGTAGAACTCGCGCAGCCGCAGGGCGATCACGCCGGTCAGCACCGCGGCGACCGCCCCGCCCGCGGCGCCGACGGCCAGCCCGGCCACAGGCGACGAGGTGGCGTGGATGGCCAGCAACCCCGCGCCGTACGCTCCGATCGCGATCAGGCCGTTCAGACCGAGGTAGAGCTGGCCGGCGATCCCGACGATGGCGTCGTAGCCGATCGCGGCGATGCCGAAGATGGCGATGTACACGACCGAGTCGGCGAGCTTGCCGCGCTGCACGACGACGGCCAGGACGGCGACGAGGATCGCCCACCCGACGGCGACACCGACGAGCTCGCGCCAGCGGGGCCCGCCCGTCCGCCGAGCGATGGCGTCGCCCAGCGCCGACGCCGGGGCGACGGATCCGCCCGTAGCTGGTGGGGTTGCGACGACGGGCGGGACGACGTTGGTGGTGCTCACAGCGACCGCACCTTCCGCCCGCCGAGGAGGCCCTCGGGGCGCACCGCGAGCACCAGCATCAGCACAGCCATCGGGATGGTGATCTGCCAGAGTGAGCCGACCGTGGCGGCGGCGATGCTCTCGACCAGTCCGACCGCGATGCCGCCGACCAGGGCCGCCAGCGGCTTGGAGATCCCGCCGACTGCAGCCGCCGTGACGGCATTGAGCAGGAGGATGTCGCCCGAGTTGAACGCCATCGTGTTGGCTGGGGTGATCGCCACGCCGGCCAACCCAGCGAGCAGGCCACCGACCACGAACGCGGCGACGCGCAGGTGGTTGATCCGCAAGCCGATCACCTGGGCACCCACCGGGTCGTCGACCAGCGCGGTGAAAACCTTTCCCTGACGGGTCCACCTGAGCCACGCCCAGAAGGCGATGCTGGCCGCCGCGGCGCAGGCGATCACGAAGAGCTGATCGCCGCGGATGACGGCTCCGCCGAGGCGGAGGTTGGGGAGCTCGATGATCGAGGGGCCGATCAGGGCGTCCTTGCCAAAGACCAGCGATGCCACCGCTTGCAGCACCACCGCGAGGGCCAACGTGAGGAGTGCGCCGGTCATGTGGTGGTCGGGCCCGAACCAGCGCTGCAGACCGAGGCCGATCAAGCCGGAGAGCACGGCCGCGCCGACGATGGCCACGAGCGCCGCCGGCAGGATGTCGAAGCCCTCCATCACGAGCCGGGCGTAGGTCAGCCCGGCGAGTGTGAGCACCATGCCCTGGGCGAAGTTGAGCATCCCCGTCACCCGGTAGATGAACGTGAGCCCGAGCGCGGCCAGCCCATAGATGGCGCCGTTGGCGAGCCCTCCGAAGATGACCTGGATCCTCAATGCCACGGGGTGAGCCTCCTGGGTCGCCAGCTTGCGACCACGGCCACCGCTACGTCCACCGCTCGAACAAGCCGCGCTCGCGGTAATACCGCTCGGCACCCGGATGCAACGGCACATCGCCGGTCAGCGGCATGTGATCGGCACGCACCGGCCCGGTCAGCGGGCTGGTGTCGGACAGTGCGCCGTTGTAGAGGCGTTCGAGGTCGCCCCGCGTCTCGACCATCACCGACGTCAGGGTGTACGCCACCTCTTCGGGCAGGTCCTCGGTGGTCACGACCAACCAGCCCGAGAAGTCCACGGTTCGCAGGGCCTCGGTCTGGCCGGGTAGCCGTCCGGCGTGCACGGAGCGCGAGCGCATCTTGTACTTGTCGGTCAGCCGTCGTAGGACACCTTCGTCGACTGACAGGAAGCGAGTCGGTCGCCGCTCCGCGAGGTCCTTCCAGTCGGGCAGCATCATCGCCTCGTTGAGCACCACGTCGGCGTGGCCGGCAAGCAGCAGTGAGGGCGCGAAACGGGGGAACTCCCGATACGCCATCGAGCCGCCGAGGCCCTCGACGACCTCCCGGCTCAGCCCGTACTCGTCGAGGATGACGCGGCACGCCCAGCCGGCGTGGCAGGCGCCGTCATCCGGCGGGAGCGCGAACCGCACCGGCAGCTCCAGCCGCAGGATGTCGCCGAGGTCGTTGATCGGGCTCTCGTCGGCGACGGCGATCAGGACGGCGTCGTCGTGAGGCAGCAGGGCAAGGGCCCGGATCTCCGGATGGGGTCGCCCGTCGAACTGGCCGAGGCCCTCGCGGGCCTGGACCGCGAACTCGGTGGGCGTGGCGATCGTGACGTCCGTCGTGCCCTTGGCGAGTGCCTCGATGGCGTCGACCCACGCCTGGCTGGTGTCGATGGACGACAGCCCCGAGCGCCCCAGCCGCGCGTAGAGGTTGTGGGCCACCCACCCGAAGATCCGGTAGAAGTTGGCCATCCCCCAATCAGCGGTGAATCGCAGCGGTCTGCCGAGTTCCTCCATGCGTGCTTCGTCCTCCTGGTGGTCTTCTGTGGTGCGCCTAAGGCATGATCGAGCCGCCGTTGATGTGGAACGTCTGGCCCGTGATCCACTCGGCGGCGTCGGAGAGCAGGAAGCAGATGGCGTTCGCCTGATCCTCCGGACGACCGAGGCGGCCGAGCGGGTTGCGGGCGATCCACTCCTCGAGGAACTGATCGGTCACGGTCCGTCGCAGCAGCGGGCTCTCCGTCGCGCCCGGAGCGACGTTGTTCACCCGCACACCGGCGACGCCGCACTCGAGCGCGAACGTCTTGCTGAGGGCGATCACGCCGGCCTTCGACGCCGCGTAGTGGGCGCCGTGGCGTTGACCCGTCGTCGCGAGGGCCGATGAGATGGTCACGATCGAGCCGCCGGTGCCGCGGGCCGCCATCTCCCGAGCCGCCGCCTGCACCGCGACGAACGTGCCCGTGAGGTTCACGGCGAGGATCCGCTGCCAGTCCTCGAGCGACAGCTCGAGGGCCGGTGAGGACGTCGTCGTGCCGGCCGAGCAGACCAGCCCGTCGATCCGATCGTGCGCCGTCACCGTCGTTTCGATGAACGCAACCACGGTCGCCGGGTCAGCGACGTCGAGTCGATGCCCGTCTGCCTTCGCACCGATCGCCCGGACGTCGTCGACGACGGCCACGAGCGCGCCCTCGTCCAGATCGCCCAGCACGAGGCGGGCGCCTTCGGCGGCTGCGAGTCGGGCCGTCGCTCGCCCGATGCCACTCGCCGCGCCGGTGATGGCGATGACCTTGTCGTCCAGCTGGTGCATGCAGCTCCCTTCGGTCAGTCCGGGTCAGGTCCGGAGGCGAGTTCGTCCAGGAGCTCTCGAGCGACGCCGAACGCCTCGGCAACGGCGTTCAGCCCGGCGTTGGGGAGGGCGAGGGTGATGGCCCACAGGATCTCATCGTCGGTCGCGCCGGCGGCGAGCGCCCGCGGGACGTGGACCCGAATCGCGCGAGGGAGGCGCAGGGCGGCCTGGATGCCGAGGAACACGAGCTCGCGCGACTTCGGGTCGAGGGCGCACTCGTCGTAGAGCGTGTCGATGAGCCCGACGAGGGCGTCACCAGTTCCCGGAACGTGGTCCCGGAAGAACCCGAGACTGCCCGGCGGGTGCTCGCTCACTGTCCGGCGAACTGGTCCGGACGGAGATGGCCAGGACGATCGGGGACCGTCGACTGGTGGAGGTCGTCCCACCGGACGTAGTCCGTGTAGCCGCGGTCGAGGTCGTAGCCCTCCCACGCCGACAGCTCCAGGTGGTTGGAATCGGGGTCGGTGAAGTAGACCGACGCCACCGGCATCGGGGGGTGCACGATCGGGCCCTGGTAGGCGATTCCCATCGCATCGAAGCGATCGAGGTACCAGTCGAGCGCCTCCGGCGTGACGGCGAACGCGTAGTGAGGGGACATCGCGTAGTCGTCGGGGCGCGTGAAGCCCCGCCAATCCGGGCCTTCGACCAGCTCGAGCCGCTGGTCGCCGATCATCACGAAGAGGTGCCGGTACGGCGAGCGCATCTTCGTCGTCGTGTTCACGTCGTAGCCGACGCGCTCGAACGGCACTGCGCCGAGCACCTCGACGTACCAACGCTCGGCGACGTCGACGTTGCGCACCATCATGCCGACGTGGTCGATCTGCCGGACCTGGTGGTCGGCGGGAATCGGTCCGTCCGGCGACGGGCCGCCGCTCTCGCGACGGGACCGTTCCCGCCCGGTGACTTCGCCGTTGGGCTTCATGGGGCTCCTTTGCTGCTTGGTCGGGGGGCGCTCAGACGTGCAGGGCACCGGGGGTGTCGGCGTTCGAGAACAGCGCTTGGAGGTCGGTAGACGGGCGGCCGACGCCGCCCGAGGCCGTGAAGCCACCGTCCACAGGAAGGTTCACGCCGGTGACGAAGGCGGCCTCGTCAGACGCCAGGTACAGGGCGGCATAGGCAACGTCCTCGGGACGCCCGAGACGCCGCATCAGCGCGCTGTCGTCGAACACTTCGCGCAGGCCGGGGCGGCTGACGAACCGGGCCACCGCCGCCGTCTCGATCGGTCCGGGCGAGATGGCGTTCACCCGCACGCCGTAGGCCGCCAGCTCGATCGACAGGCACTCGGTGAGCCGAATCACGGCGCCCTTGAACACCGCGTGCACGAAGTTGCCGGACGCGTTGCCCGGGAGCCCCGAACCGACCATCCCAGCGACCGACGCGATGTTCACGACGGCGCCGCCGCCCCTCCCTCGGAAGACCTCAACGGCCCGCTGTACGGCCAGGAAGATCAGCGTGACCTCGTTGGCGAACGAGTAGTCCCAGTCGTCGCGGCTCGCCGTCTCGAACGAGCGGCCCCGCACGAAGGTCGCCGCGTTGTTGTAGAGGATGTCGAAGCCGTCGTAGCACTGGTCGGCGAATCCGATCAGCTCAGCGACGCCGGCCTCGTCGGCCAAGTCGACGGGATGCAGCGACTGCATGTCGCCCCCAGCCGACCGGACGACCTCGACCGTCTCGGCGGCACCGGCCGGATCGATGTCACAGCCGACGATGCGGGCTCCGTGGGAGGCGAAGAGGGCTGCGGCGGCCCGACCCTGGCCGCCACCGGTGCCGGTGATGACCGCCACCTTGCCCTCCAGCCGCCCCATCGCTACTCCGCCATCCGCAGCACTTCGAACCGCTCGTTTGCCGGGTCCGGGATCGCCCATGTCCAGGCGTTCAGACCGCAACATCCGTGATCGTCCGCGGTCCAGCTGATGCTTCCGGCGAGGTTCTCCTCATCGGTGAAGTCGTCGATCCAGCGCTCGTAGATCGCCGCCGGGTCGGCGCCGACCTCGGCGATCGTGTCGGTGATGATCCGGGCACCGGAGTAGCCGCCCGCTCCGAAGAGGTCGATCGGCACGCCAGCGGCCTCGGCCACGGCGTTGAACTCCTCGATCGCCGGGCGCAGCGGGTCGTCCGCCGGGATCTGGTCGAAGACGGCGACCTTCGGCTGAGGCACCCGCACCTTGGGTGCGGCGTCGCCGAACAGCGGGATCTGCGCGACGGCGGCGTTCTGCAGGAGGATGAAGCCCGGCATGTCCAGGGCGTCGAAGCCGACTGCCGCCGTCACCACCGGGGCCCCACTTGCGATGACGTACACCGCTTCGGCGCCGGCGTCCTTGAGTGCCGCCAACTGGGTCGTGTAGTCGGCGGCAGTCGGGTTGATCGTCTGCTCGGCGACGACCTCGATGCCCGCCTCGGCGAAGATGGGCCGGGCCAGCTCGCTCTGGGTCTGCCCCAAGGCGTCGCCGGCGATCAACCAGCCCACCTTGGTCACTCCCTCGTCCGTGAAGAACTTGGCGAAGTTGGAGAGCGTGCGCGACCCAGCCAGCGACGTGGTGAACATGTAGCCCTCGCCGAGGTTGAGCGCGCCCTGCGGCGACAGCACCGGTATCTGGGCCTCGTTGGCGATCGGCAGCACGGCGCTGGCCGTCGTCCCCGATGGCGGTCCAAGTATCGCCACGACACCCTGACCGATCAGGTCGCGGATTCCGGCGACGGCGGCGTCACTCGTGCTCTCGCTGTTGATCAGCACCAGCTCGACCGGTCGCCCGTCGATGCCGCCATCAGCGTTGAGCTGGTCGATGTACGCCTGGGCTCCCTTCGACGCTGGTTCTCCCAGCGCGCTCGAGCGGACCGGTGAGGTCGTAGATGGCCCCGATCTTGATCGGCTCACCCGACGGTGCCTCGCCGCCGGAGGCCTCGGTCGTCTCCGGTGCTTCGGTCGCATCCGGCGCCTCGGTCGAGTCGGACCCGGTGGTCGTGTCCGAACCGGCAGTCGTCGTCGGCGCACCGTCGGTTGCGGGCGCCGCAGCCGTGGTCGCCGACGCGCTCGCCGTGGTGTCCGACCCGGCGTCGTCGTCGTCGCCACCGCACGCTGCGGCGACGATCGCCACGGCGAGTCCCAGACAGACGACCTTGGCCAGACGTGTGCTGCGCTTCATGTGCCCCCCTCCCGGTCGATGCCGGTCTGCGAGCGACTCAACCCTCGACGGATGTCCAAGCGACGGTCGCCTTTGGATACAATAACTCTTTAAAGTGATCTGATCAACAGCGCAAATCTCGGCCTGCCAGCATGATCGGTCGAGGGGGTCAGGTGGACGACAGCCGAAGCCGGAACGAGGACGCCATCGTGGTCATCGGCGCTGGCCCTGCCGGGCTCGCCGCCGCGCTGGCGCTGCGGTCGCTCGGCCGACCCGTCGAGGTGTTCGAGGCAGGCGAGCCTGATCGGCTGCGTCCGGGCAGCCGGGCGATCTTCGTCCACCGTGAATCCGTGGTGATCCTCGACCGGTATCACCCCGGCCTCGGCGCCGAGCTGATCGAGCACGGCCTCGTCTGGCCGACCAAGCGGACCTTGTACCGGGGTCGGGAGGTGTTCCGGCGCACGTACCCACCGCCTGCGCCAGGGACCATCCCGCAGTTCACGAGCCTGCCCCAGATCGAGACCGAGCGGTACCTGCGCGCCGCCTGCGACGAGCGTGGCGTGGACTTCCGCTGGAGCACGGAAGTCGCGAGCGTCGCCGTCGACGGCGACCGTGTCAGGGTCCGCGCCGTCGACGGCACGGTGACGTCGGCGCCCTACGTGATCGCCGCCGACGGCGCCCGCTCGGCGGTGCGCAAGTCGCTCGGCATCGAGATGGAGGGGTCACGCTCGGAGGGCCACTACATCGTGGTCGATGTCGCCGAGGACCCCGAAGCACCGCTCCCGATCGAGCGCGTGTTCCACTACGAGCACCCGGGGATCGACCACCGCAACGTGCTCCTCGTGCCGTTCGCCGGCGGGTGGCGCGTCGACCTCCAGCTCGAGGAGGACGACGATCCGGAGGAGTTCGGGTCCACGGACGGGGTCCGGAGCTGGCTGCCGCGCGTGATGGACGCCAAGTACGCCGATCGCCTCGGTTGGGTCTCCTCGTACCAGTTCCTGCAGATCGTGGCCCGCTCGTTCTGCGACCCGTCGGGTCGAGTCCTGCTCGTCGGTGAGGCCGCTCACCTTTTCGCACCCTTCGGGGCGCGAGGGATGAACTCGGGCGTCGCCGACGCCGACGCGGCGGCGACCGCCATCCACCTCGCCCTCGACGCGACGAACGCCGCTCGGGCGGGCGCCGCAGTCGCAGACTTTGCCCGAACGCGCCGGCTGGCCGCCGACTTCAACCGGGCCGCCGCCGGCTCGGCCCTCACCCACCTGCGGCCTTCGGCCGCCCAACGGGTCAAACAGCGGTCAGCCGCCCGCCTCGCGCCCATCGTGCCGGCGTGGGGCGAATGGCTCGAGCGAGCCCCGTACGGTCCCCGCACCGGCCGCAGCGGCGGCGCCGGACGCTACTGACCGGACTGCCATCGCCGGAGGGCATGAATGGGGTCAGGCGTCGACCTTCAGGGCGAGGTGCTCGTGCACCGAACGGATCGCCGCTGATCCTTCACCGACGGCAGCGGCGACCCGTTTGATCGAGCCCGACCGGAGATCGCCGACGGCGAACAACCCAGGCCTGCTCGTCTCGTACGGCAGCGGGCGCCGTCCCAGCGCACACCACGCTTCACCGAGCGTGTCCTTCTCCAGTGCCCGGTCGGTGAGCACGAAGCCGTGCTCGTCGACGGCCACGCCGTCGAGCCACGAGCTGTTCGGCTCGGCACCGATGAACGAGAACAGCGCCGTGCAGTCGACCTCGACCTCCTGCCGGGCGTCGCCGTTGCTCACGGTGATCCGCTCCAGCGTCGGTGCGCCGGCGAACGACGTGATCGTCATCCCTTCGTGCACCTTCACCCGCGGGTGGTTGACGATCCGGTCGACGAGGTAGCTCGACATCGTCGCCACGAGCGGGCGGCGCACCACGACGCACACCGACTCGACCTTCTCGACCAGGAACATCGCCGCCTGTCCGGCCGAGTTGCCACCACCGACCACGACGACGTGCTCCCCCGCGCACATCCGGGCCTCCAGTTCCGTCGCCGCGTAGTACACGCCGGCCATCTCGTAGCGCTCGAGTCCATCCACGGGGAGCCGGCGGTAGTGGGCCCCCGTCGCGGCGACGAGTGCTCGCCCACCGACCTGCGTGCCATCCGACAGCGTGGCGACGAGGTGGCCGGCGACGTCTGTCAGCGACGTGACGGCGCACGGGCTGGTGATCACGGCACCGAACTTCTGGGCCTGGATCGACGCACGCGTCGCCAGGTCCTGACCCGAGATTCCCGTCGGGAAGCCGAGGTAGTTCTCGATACGTGAGCTGGTGGCAGCCTGGCCGCCGAGCGCCACCGAGTCGACCGTGAGGGTGCGCAGACCCTCCGACGCCGCGTAGACCGACGCAGCGAGCCCCGCCGGGCCGGCTCCGACCACGACGACGTCGTAGCAGCGCTCGGGCAGCGAGTCGGCCGTCATACCGAGCTGGAAGGCGAGCTCTCCTGGCGTCGCCCGCCTCAGCACGCCCTGCGGTGTGATGGCGATCGGCAAGTCGGCGGCGTTCGCACCGACACCCTTCAGGAGCGCGGCGACATCGGCCTCGTGGTCGGCGTCGATCCATCGATGCGGGAGCCGGTTGCGGGCGGCGTATTCACGCAGGGCCATCGACGCCGGCGTGAACTCGGACCCGACGATCTGCAGCGTGTCCGCGGCGGCCGACATCAACGCCGCTCGGCGGGCAAGGAAGGCCTCGAGGACGACATCACTCAGCCGAGGGTCGGTCAGGACCCGCGAGCGGAACACGTCGGCCGGCACCACCACGACCTCACCGGCTTCGGCCACTCGGGCCGTCAGATACGGGCGTTGCCGGGTCACCAGGTTGACTTCGCCGAGGAACCGGCGGGCGCCATGGGCGGTGATGAGCTGGCCGTTGGATCCGAGGATCTCGACGCGACCACTCAGGATCACCATCCAGTCGTAGTGATCGTCAGCCGGAGAGAACAGGACCTCGCCCTCGCCGACCTGGCGACGTTCACCGAGTGCGAGGACGACGGCCAGTTGCTCGTCGTCGAGCTCAGGGAACGCCACCGCGTCGGGCGACTGCTGCTGGCTCATCGCGGCGACGGTACCGGATCAGTTCGGGCAGCAGACGGGGCGGCAAGGGACCAGGTGAGGATGACCTGCAAGCGCTGCTTGCCGCCCACCACCCCTGATCGCCACCGAGGTCGTTGACCACCGTCATTGCACCCGCCGGACCAACGCCTCACTCCTGGCCTGTTGCTGCTGGGCCGCCGTGACCGGATCACCCGTGAGCAAGTGCGCGCCGATCTCCGTCGCCAGCTCGGGTGACGCACCCGCTCCACCGAGCGCCAGCGGCGCGAGGTCGGCGAGCTGCGCCAAATCGGCATCGATCGCCACGAGGCGCTCCGGCACCGTGGCGGCCACGACGACGAGCTCGGGTGGCAACCGACGTGCGCCCTCGATCACCTCGCCAATCGGAGTGTTCGCCCCGAAGTACTCCACGCGCCAACCACTGCGATTGAGGACGATGCCGAAGATCAGCAGCGGCAGGTCGTGCAGCTCGTCGGGTGGACAGGCGAGGACCGCTCGGGGTCCGTCGCCGTCCCCCCAGCCGCGAGCAAGACCGGCCAACCGGCCACGGATCACGTTGCTGGCGAAGTGCTCCTGGGTGATCGTGATCTCGCCACTGGCCCAGCGATCGCCGAGCTCCCGGAGGTACGGCACGACGACTTCGCGGAGCGTGGCGGCAAGCGTGTAGTCCGCCAGCAACCGGTCGAGTACGGCCTGCGCGGCCGGCTCGTCGAGCGCGTCGAGCGCCGTCCGCAAGTCGACCCCCAGGGCGACGAGCTCGGGCAGTTCTGTGTGGTTCGTGCTGCGGGCAGCCGCCGACGACGCGCCGAGCGATCGGCCATCGGCGATCGCGGCGCGAGCCGCTTCGGCGGCGCGCAGCCCTCTGCCCAGGTGGAACTGCATGCGGCGCACGCGCTGCTCGTCGCCCTCGGAGTACAGCCGGAACCCACCATCCGAGCGCACTGGTCTCACCAGTCCGTAGCGGGACTCCCAGGCGCGCAGGACGTGCTCGCTGACGCCGACGCGGCGACTCAGCTCACCGATCCGCAGCACGCCCGCCTCCGAGTCCACACAAACACTCTACAAACATTCGACACAATGGGTTGCTGACCAGCGCCGGCGCTCGGTAAGGTTCGACAGATCCTCGACAAACCTTAGACAATCAAGGAGTGCCAACCATGACCACCACCCGAACCCGTCGACTCGTCGCCGCCCTTGCCGCGCTGGGAGTCGTTGCCAGCGCCTGCGGTGACGACGGCGCCGACAGCGGCTCGTCCGCGGGGACCGCCGCAGCCGCCGCCACCACGATGGCACCTGCCGGGACCGAGGCGCCGACGGCAACCGAGGCACCCATGGACACCGAAGCCACGATGGAGACCGAGGGAACGGAGGCGGCGGCGGAAGGCGACATCGTCGACACGGCGATCGCTGCGGGTGACTTCACCACGCTTGTCGCCGCCGTTCAGGCCGCTGGACTCGAGGAGACGCTGCGGGGCGAGGGACCCTTCACGGTGTTCGCTCCGACCGACGAGGCGTTCGCCGCACTACCCGCAGGCACCCTCGACGCCTTGCTCGCCGATCCGACCGGGCAGCTGACGGACATCCTCACGTATCACGTCGTGCCCGGCGCCGTGCCCGCTGCCGATGTCGTCGGGCTGGACGGCCAAGCGGTCACCACGGTCAATGGCGCCACCATCACCGTCGGCGTCGCCGACGACGGCACCGTGACGTTGACCGACGCCGCCGGCAACGAGGTGACGGTGGTCGCCACCGACGTCGAGGCAAGCAACGGCGTGATCCACGTCATCGACGGCGTGCTCCTGCCTGCCTGAGCGCCTTCCAACTCTTGTCTGCGACTCGTCGGTGACCCGCTTGGTCAGGTCACCGACGATCGTGGTCGCGATCAGCCGGTGAGCGGGACGAGGTAGGACTCGACGCGGCAGATCAGGTCATCTCGGAACGTGAACACGTCGCAGAACGCGAAGCGGAACCGCTCGCCACCGCGCTGTGTGCCCTCGCCGCTCCCGATGGCGACCACGACGTCACCTTCCTCCACCTGGCGATCGACGTGGAGCTGCGGAGATCCCTCGAAATCGGGGTTCTCGATCTCACCGTCGAACGCCTGCTTGCCCGTGAGGTGGCGGAAGCCGGGGAGGTCCCAGGCGACGTCGTCCGTCAGGCACGAGAGGATCGTCCCATGGTCGCTGCGGCGAAATCCGTCGAAGTAACGGTCGACGAGGGCCTTGCGAGAAGACGACGTCACGCCCGTCCCAACCGATGCCGCTGCACCATCCGGTAGATCAAGAGCAGGATGACAGCCCCGATCACTGATCCGATGATCCCTGACACCTGCACGACTCCGTCGTCTGCGTCGGCGCCGAACAGCACGTAGCCGAGGAAGCCGCCGAGGAAGCTCCCGAGCACGCCGAGTAACCACGTCGCGCCGAGCGACATCGGATCGGGGCCAGGCACGAGGAGACGAGCGAGCGCGCCGGCGAGGAAGCCGACGACGAGCAGGACGATGATGAACCAGAGCATGAGGACAGCCTCCGGATGTGTTGGGGGGGGTGGCTGATCCGTACCCGCCTTCAACGTGGGTCAGTCCATGGTCAGTGCCGGCGGGCGAGGCGCAGCAGGGCCTGGGAGTGTGGGAGTTCAGGCGGCTTGCGCGGCGACCGCCGGCAGGTGCTCGCCGTCGACATGGTCGAGGAGCTCGATGATCGACTCGAAGACGCCACCGCACCATGCGCAATCGGGTCCGCCGGGCGGTTCGGGTGTCCGTGACTCCATGATGCGCTCGCCCATTACCCAGCCTCCTCGCGACCTACACCTTCCAAGAGCACCAGCAACGCCCGCAGATACGACATCTGCCGCGTCACCGCTATGGTCCGTGGTCGGAGCACGAGTCATGAGTTCGCACGACGATTCTGTTGAGCCGGAGGACGTCGCCGACCGGGAACCACCCGGGCCGACGGAACGTCCCGCCGACCCCGAGGTCCCCGAGGCGGACGGGCTCGAGCAACGACACGACGTCACCGGAGGGGGCGGCATCCCACAGCGGGTGTCACGAGATCCCGAAGCGCCAGAAGCTGATGCCCTCGAGCAGGCCACCGACGTTCCAGGCGGCGACGACGAGTACGAGCCCGAGTAGCACGGCCGGGTGTCACGACTCACGCCCAGGCTGCTTTCGTGCGCGGCGATCGTCGTCGCGCTCGTCGCGTGCGGTGGTGACGACGACGACGGGACGGCAACCTCGGTGACCGTGCCAGCAGGCGACCCGATCACCGTCGAGCAGCTCGTCGCACGCTCCTCGGACTCGCCGATCACGGTGCGCGGCTTGCTGCTGTCGACGGGTGGAGAGACCAGGCTGTGTGCGGCGATCCTGGAGAGCTTCCCCCCGCAGTGCGGAGAACCGTCGGTCGTGGTCGTCGACATCGATCCCGCGTCGGTCGACGGCATCGAGGAGGCCGGCGACGTGATCTGGAAGGACGGCGCCGTCCTCCAGGTGCAGCGCCAACAGGACGGAACGTTCCGAGTCCTCTAGAACCGGTTTTGAATCCCGGTCAATACCGTTTTCGAGAGCAGATCTGCCAGAGAACTTCCGTACGCAGAGTGCTCGCGAGACTTTGGCAGATCCACCCTCGTTTTCGAGCTTGACCGGGATTCAAAACCGTGCGGGGATGGCGCGGTCAGTCCGACGCACCGCCGAGGCGGAGGTGGCCCATGCGCCAGGTCGCGATCGCCAGGGCGACGGCCGACACGACGAGCAGGCGGACGACGGCGCCGGCGCCTTCGGGGATGCCTTCGCGAACCAGACGATCCGGCACGTCGAAGTCGACGAGACCGACGAAGATCGCCCTCGACTCCCACGTCGGTGACAGCTGGGCGATGCCCGTCAGGGCAGTCCCGAGGAGCCGTTCGATGAGGAACACGAAGGCCAACGCCCACACGGCCGTGCGGCGGCTGATGCAGCCGATGGCGACGAAGATGGCGACGTACGACACGCTGCCGACGGCACTCGCCGCGAGGGCAGGTCCGACGGCCTCCGGCACGCCGGCGGCGAGCGCCGACAGCCCGGTGGCCGGCACGATGGTCACGAGCGCCACCAGGCACCCGCCCAACCACCGCCCCACGACGAGCTGCCACGTCGCCACTGGTGACCGCCACGAGAAGTGGAACGTGCCGGCGCGGACCTCGGCGCCGAGCACGGCGTCACCGATGATCAGCGTGGCGATCGGCATCATCAGCCCGAAGATCCCCTCGCACGCCACGTTGGCGAACCCCGACGCCTCGTTGCGGAAGGCGGCGCGGGCGAGGAGACCGAACAGCACCGTCCCGCCGCACGCGGCGACCACGGCAGCCCATCGGCGGGGCGGGATGCACGACCGCAGCGTGTAGATGAAGATCGCCAGCAGCGGCGGGCGGGAGCGCGACGATCGACGGTCGACCGACGCCTGCCGTGGCGCAGCGACCGGCGTACTCATCGCACGAGCTCCCGGAACAGGCTCTCCAACGAGTCGTCCAGCGCCCGCACCTCGAGCAGCCGGACGTCGCGCTCGCGGGCAACTCGAGGCAACTCGACGGCGAGCTGCCGGGCGTGCAAGGTCTGGATGACGAGTCCATCGCGCGGACCGTCGACCGTGACGCCAGCGACGCCCTCGAGCACAACGAGCGCGGAGGCCAGCTGCCGGGCGCTCGTCGAGCGGACCAGGACGTGGCGTGGCCGATCATCCATGGCGTCGCGGATCGCCCGATGGCCGCCGGCCGCAGCGAGGCGGCCGTGGATCAGCACGATCACCCGTTCCGCCAACCGTTCGACCTCGCTCAGCACGTGGGAGCTCACGATCACGGTCCGGCCTTGCCGGCCGAGCTGCTTGAAGAGGTCGATGAGGTGGAGGCGCTGGACCGGGTCGGCGCCGTTCAAGGGTTCGTCGAGGACCATCACCTGTGGCTCGGTCACGAGGGCGGTGGCGATCTTCGTTCGCTGCCGCATCCCCTTGCTGAAGCCGTCCACGCGCCGATCCGCGACATCGAGCAGCCCGACCGTCGCCAACGCGACGTCCGGGGCCTCGGGCGCTCGCACACGGTGGAGGTCGGCGACGTAGCGCACGAACTGGCGAGCCGTCAGCGCCGCCGGCACGGCTTCGTCCTCCGGTACCAGGGCCACCCGGCCGTGAACTCGTCGGTCGCGCCGCGGGTTCCGGCCTTCGACGTGGATCGCGCCCTGGTTGACCGGCACCAGTCCCGTCATCGACCGCATCAGCGTCGTCTTGCCGGCCCCATTCGGTCCGAGCAGCCCCGTGACTCCCGGCCCGAACGAGCAGCTCAGCTCCGAGAGGGCGACCTTCTGGCCGTACCACACCGACACGTCGTCCACCTGCACGGTGGCTTCGGGGGCGAACGCCGGATCGTCGGGCGCCAGCTCACCCCGCGGCGTCGGCGCGGTCGTCATCGTTCGACCCAGCGGTAGCGACGCAGCAGGATCGTGGCGAAGGCAACGAGGATGACGACGTACACGGCAAGGGCGACCCACGCCCCGTACTCGACGCCGCTCAGCGGGGAGTCGCGAGCGACGCGCCCGAGGAACACGACATCGCGAAGGTACAGCGGGAGCGCCAACACGTTGATGACCGCCGCCATCGATTCTTCCTCACGTCCGGATTCCTCCAGCAGCACCGCCGCCGTGACGGAGGTGACCAGGAACAGGCCGATGATGGCGGCGCCGGCCACGATCCGTCGGTCGGTCAGCGACGCGATGGCGACGCCGATGATGGCGTAGTAGGCGGTGAGCAAGAGGATCGCCACCGGCACCTTCCACAGCACGTCCAGGTTGCTCGTGAAGTAGTCCAACGCGCTGTCGCTCACCAGCATGTTGCCGACGAACAGCACGACCTGCGGGATGAACGAGAAGGCGAACAGGAGCGTGAAGATGGCGCCGAACTTCGCCGCCGCGTAGTCGAAGCCGGTCAGCGGCCGGGCGAACATCAAAGGGAGGACGCGCTGGCGCCGGTCGGGGCACACCACATCAGGCGCCACGATGGCGACGAACAGCAGGAGCGCGGCCGATACGCCGACGTACTCCCGATACGAGACGATCTCGATGCGGTCGAACGCCCGCTCCCGTGTGACGTAGCCGACGCCGACGTTGATGATCGCGGGGATCGTGACGATGCCGAGCAGGACGAACGGGGCCACCTTCTGCCGCCATGACCGGCGCAGCCCGAGCGCCCGCCGCATCGATGCCCGGTACAGGGCGGCGGTCGCCGCGGCACGACGTCCACGTGGACCCTCGTACGGTCGGTACCCACGGTCGTACACCGCGCCCGTGACGGTCATCGCGAGTCCACCTGGTCGAGGAACACCTCGTCGAGCGAGGTCAGTCGCGTTGTCAGGCGATACAGCGGAAGGCCGAGGGAAGCCACGACGTCGCGCACGCGGTCGAGATCGTCGTCGTCGCGGATCTCGACCTCGACGAATCCGTCCACCCGTGCCGCCGCGAGCTGGGCGGCGAACAGGCCGGACACGAGCTCGTCGCCATGGGGCCCGACGTCGACAGTGACGCGACCCGTGCGCTGGAGGAGGGACTCGGTCGCGCCGGAGATCACGAGGCGCCCACTGTCGATCATGACCACGTGGTCGCACACCTGCTGCACGTCGTCGAGCAGGTGGGTGGCCATCAGCACCGAGATGCCGAACGATCCGAGGCGGCCGACCAGCGCGAGCATCTCCTCCCGCCCGAGCGGATCGAGACCTGCCGTCGGCTCGTCGAGCAGCACGAGCTGGGGATCGCCGACGAGTGCCTGTGCCAGCTTCGTGCGCTGGCGCATGCCGGTCGAGAAGCCGCCGATCGGGCGGAACCTCGCCTCGTCCAACCCGACCAGATCGAGGATGTCGGACGCCCGCTGGCGGGCGGCGCGAGGCGGCAGTCCGCTCAACTCGCCGAACGTCGACACCACGTCCGCTGCGGTCTGGTCGAGCGGAAGGCACTCGTGCTCGGGCATGAACCCGAGCCGTGAACGGACCTCGATGGGATCACTCGCCACGTCGACGCCCGCCACCTCGATGCGTCCTGCGGTCGGGTGGGCCAGGCCGAGCAGCAGCCGGAACAACGTCGTCTTGCCCGCCCCGTTGGCGCCCACGAGCCCGACGCGGCCGCGCGGGACGTCGATCGTCAGATCGTCGAGGGCAGTGACCGGCGGGTAGCGCTTGGTCAGCCCGTCGATGCGGAGGAGTGGCGTTTCGACGGCACGGAGTCTCGCGCCAGATCGCGGCGAACGCCCGGCAGCTCGGTGACGCGCGGAACGTTCAATCTGCTCCGTAGCAGGCGAACGCCCCGCCGACGACGGGGTCGGTGCGGCGTAGCTCGACGAGCGCCGCAGCGGCGCCGGCACCGGCAGCGAGCGACGTGTGCAGCTGGGTCATCAGGCCGACGGTCGACAGCGCGTCCGGGATCGGAACGGTCGAGGCGACAACTGATCGCGGTCCACGGGCGAGGAGCGAGGCCGTCAGCCCGAGGATCTCTCGTCCAGCCGGCGTCGCGTGGGTGCCGGCGTGGCAAGCCGACAGCACGACGACGCTCGGCGCCGGCGCCAGCCGTTCGAGGTCGTACACGAACATGGGACCGTCGGCCAGCAGCAGCGAGGAGAACATCGGGTTCTCGCTCGAGAACCGTCCGTGGCAGACGAGGTGAGCAACGTCGGCACCGAGCATCGCCTCCGCGACCTGGGCCACCCTCGAGGCAGGCCCGGCGAGGATTCGACTGTCCTCGTAACACGATGCGACCTGTTCGGCTTCCACGTCGGCGAGGGGCACGCCGGGTCCGGCTGCGACGACGACGTTCGGCTGGCCCGCAGCAACCCTGGCGTGGCACCGCTGCCAGAGGGCGCGAGACGGCGCCAGGGTGAACGATCGATCTCGTAGCGACGGCAGCAGCCCCCATGGCAGGTCGTGCAAGCCAGCGATCGGGCTGAGCACGACGGGTCCCGGGGGAGCTCGAGCGGAGCGACGATCGCCGCGTCGACCTCGGCGGCCGCCAACAGCACGGGCTCGGGGTCCTTGGCGATGCCGCGACCGATCGCGTTGAGGTGCATCGTCAGGGTGGTGCGCAGGAGCCCTGCCTCTCGCTGCGCGGCAACACACGCACCGAGCGGGACGACGTCCGCCACGCCGTCGATCACGCGCAACGCGGCCAGCTGACCCTCCACCTCGACGAACGAGACCCACGTCGCGACGTCCGTGGACAGCAGATCGGCGTCGGTGGCAGCTCCTGGTGGGGGCGGCCCTTCGCCGGCGACGTGACGGCTTCGCCGCCGCACTCGCTCCTGCAGCTGCGTGGACTCGAGCAGCAACGCTCGATCGTCGACACCGTCGCGCGCCTTGGCGTCGAGCTCGGTGAGCACGGAGCGCAGCCGGTCGAGGTCGACGGCGAGCTCGTGATCATCTGGCGGCCGGACCGGTGCTGCGGCGAGCGCCGCGGCGCGCTGGCGCTCGGACCACTCGAGCGCGGCCGGCCAATCACCGGCGCCGACGACGAGGCCGAGACCGAGGTCGACGAGCTCGGTCACGTGCAACGCGATGTGCGCCCGCAACTCGGTTCCGCCCAGTGCCGCTGCCAACGCGCCGAACTCGTCGACGGCCCGCCCGCATTCGGCGAGCGCTTCGCCGGTTCGATCCGACGCGGCGAGCAGGCGGACACGGACCAGGCTGCGCCTGCACCGCGCGGCGAGGCCGAGATCCGCCTGGTCGAGGACCTCGAGGTGTCGCTGCAACGACGTCCAGTCGCGGCGATCGGCAGCGAGCTCGGCGGCGACCACCCGCGCTTCGGCGCTCGCCGTGCCGAGTCCCGAACCGGCGGCGGCGGAGATCACGTCGTCGATCCGCCGGACGTCCTGATCGTCGGCGATCCCGGCGCGCAGCCGCGATTCGACGTGCAGCGATGCGGCAGCCGCCCACCAGCCACCCCGGTCCTGGCGGGCGAACAGCTCCGACGCCAGCGCACTGGCGTCGGCCGCCCGCTGCGGATCGCCGACCAGCAACGCCGCCCTCGCGACGAGGATCGATGCCTCGGCGACGTCGACGTCGTCACCAGCCGCGCGCAGGTCGTCGACGGCACGCTCGGCCAGCGTCAGTGCCTCCCTGCTCAACCCCGCGGCGAGCAGCACCTCGCTACGGTCCGGGAAGATGGCGGCGCTGGAGAGGCCGACTTGGTCGTATTGCCGCTCTGCCTCGTCGAACCGGCGAAAGGCCTCGACGAGATCGCCTCGCCGACCGGCGAGCCAGGCGAGGTTGTGGCGCAGGTCGGCGGCGCGCTTGGTGTGGCCGAGACGCTCGAACACGTCGAGGCCGTTGCGAGTGTCGTTCTCGGCGGCCTCGATCTCACCGGCCCAGCCGTACAGCACTCCCCGATTCATCCAGAGCTCGCCGCAGACCAGCTCATCGATCGAGTTGGAGGCCGCCTCGAGCGCCGCAGTGAACGCCTCCAGGGCCTCGCCGTGCTGGCCCGCGCGCGCCAGCAGACCCGCCTGCTGGCCGAGCGCGACGACCCGATCGTCATCGGCCAACAACTCGACGGCTCGGCCGGCGCACTGCAGCGAGGCCTCGAAATCCCCGGTGTACGACAGCGTCGCGGCCAACGACATCGTCGCCAGTCCGTCGAGGCGGTCGTCGCCGAGCGCCTCGGCCGCGGCGACGGCATCCCGGAGGTAGGCGACGGACTCGTCCGTCCGCCGCAGCTCTCGGCAGGCATTGCCGAGGGCGCGGAGGAGCTCGACGCGTTGCGCACCCTCCGCGCCCTCGAGTCGCCGGCTCGCCTCCGCGATCGTGCCGGTCGGATCCGTCAACGCCCGGGCCAGCAGGTCATCGACCGTCTCGGCCATACGTCTTCCAGTTTGCTCAGCAGCCCCCGACGGCGTTCACTGCGGTGGGACCGTCGACCTTCACGTCGGTCAGGCCGGCGCCACCGACCAGCGCGGCCGTGACTCGCGGCGTGGCAAAGCTCGTGCCGCTCCAGATCGCCCAGTCCGAATCGCTCGGGTAGCGACTTGTCGAACGCGCTCCAGCGGCGATGCCGTTGACCCACTCGCCGCAGTTCGAGAACGCGTCCTGCACATCGCCAGTCCACGAGCCGACGGCGATCGAGCGCTCGATGAAGAAGTCATTGAGCGCCAGCACCTCAGCCGCCGCGGCAGACCCGGAAGCGATCGCGATCGCTTCCGCCGCCGCCTTCATGGTCAGGACGTCGCGGAACGCCGCGGGGAAGTGGGGGATGTCAGCGCCGTCGTTGCCGGCTGCCGCGACGTAGGTCGGTACTGATCCGCGTTCCGACGCCGCGACCGCGAGGTCGCGCATGAACCGGCCGAGCGCCAGTCGCGCCGCGAGGCCATCGCAACCTGCACCGCCGAGCGAGAGGTTGACGACGTCGAAGCTCCGCTTGGCCCCCTGGCCGAAGCCCGCCAGCCCGAACGAGTTGTGCAACGAGTTGATGAGGTCGGCATCGCTGAACATCATCGGAGCCCACCGCGCCGACCGCAGGAGCGTCTGACCCCTGACGCCCGCTAGCACGACCTCGGCGCGGGGCGCCAGGCGCTTCACGAGTGAGGCGACGAACGTGCCGTGGCCGTGGTCCTCGTCGATGTAACCGTTGCGACCGACGTCGTAGATCACAGCTTGGCCGATCGAGGAGATGACGACGTCAGGTGCGGAAGGATGGGCGGACCGCTGCGACGGCGAATCGACCACCAGCACGCGGCCCTGACCGCCGCGACCCATGGGCGCGGCCGCCGCTTCGGTCGGGTCGTCATCCGGCCGGAAGCCATTGTTCGGCTGCGCCGGCTCCAGGTAGTTGAGATCGATGCTGAACCCCTCGCCTTGCAGCGCCGGGATGGTGTTGCGCAGGAAGTCATCGTCGATGGTGCCGGGTGGCAACTCCACCAGCGCGACGAGCCCGCTCAGCGCGCTCGATTCGACCGAGGCTCTCGCCGAACTCTTCGCGAAGCACCGAGAGTCCGGCGGTGAGTCCGTCCGGCGAGCTACCGCTCACGATCAGCTCATCCGGACTGGCGACCACGAGCGCCTCCGTACCGTTGCGACATTCGATCGTCGTCGCGAAGACGCCGCTCTCGACGAGTCCAGTGGCAATGTTCGACACCGTGACGTCGTCGGGGGTGGCCGCCCCGAACGTGCAGCGGTCATTGAGCTCCAGCTCTTTGAGATCGCCGAAGGGTCCACACGGGTCGCCCGCCTGGGCGTGCACCGCGGCGGTGCAATCGTGGCGACCGCGCCGCACAACAGTGTTGCGACGACGGCGACCGCCCGGGCGGGAGGCGGGAAGGTTCTCATGTTCACCATGCCTAGAGGGAGAGGTGGGTGGCAGGATACGAATCCGGACGACGACGACGTATCTGGCGGCGACGACCGGTCTCTGTGGGGCGTGAACGCCTCGAAGTCAACGTCCAGCGACCCACGGGCCCGTAGTGTGACCGGGTGCGAACGTCGTCGGAAGCATTTTCCGGCTCGACGCTCTCCGAGCTCGTGGCCGGCGCGCGCGACGGCGACGAGCGCGCTTGGCGGGAGCTCTGTAGCAGAGTGAAGAACGTCGCCTGGAAGACCATCAACAGCTATGGCGTGCGCGGCGCCGATGCCGACGACGCCTACGCGGCGACGATGTTCCGTCTCGCCGAACACCTCGACCGCATCCGCGAGCCCGAGCGCCTGCCCGGGTGGGTTGCCACCACCGCTCGCAACGAGACGCTTGGGCTGTTCCGCAGCCGCCGCAGGACGGTGGTTGTCGACGAGGTTCCCGAGCGCGACTCCGGCAATAGTGAGCCCGACGCCGCCCTCGTGCGCGGCGAGCTGCGCGAGGCCGTGCGCCGATCCTTCGCCTTGCTCGACGCGCGGTGCCAGCGCCTGCTGCGCATCCTCACCGCCGATCCGCCGATCCCCTACGAAGACGTCGGTGCCCTGCTCGAGATGCCGCACGGCTCCATCGGCCCGACGCGGCGACGCTGTCTCGACACGCTGCGCTCCAAGGCACCCCTGCGATCGTTCCTGCCGACATGAGCACCGACGACGAGCTGCTGGCCGCGCTTCGAGATGTGCTCGATGCAGACGAGCCGTTGCGCGATGACGTCGCGGAGATGAGCGAGCGGGACGCATTCGCGTCACGGCGCTTGGACGCCGCCTTGGCCGAGCTGCTGTACGACACGGCGCTGGAGATGACCGCAGGTGTTCGTGGCGCCGACGACACCCGGTCGCTGTCGTTCGCCGCCGCCGGGCGCGAGCTGGACATCGAGCTGCAACCGGACGCGACCATGGTCGGCCGGATCTCGCCGCCCGACGGCGTCCTCGTCGTCGAGTCTGAATCCGGTCACGTGCGGCTCGAGACCGATCGCCTCGGACGCTTCACGACTCCGGCCGTCGGTGGACGGCTGCGCTTCGTGATCGACGCAACCGGCCCAGCGCCGGTCGTCACGCCGTGGATCTTTCGCTGACTCGGGTTCGCTCAGCTGACCAATCCGCGCGAGCCGCTAGAGCGGCCACCGTCCCACGACGTCGTAGCGAGCACCGGCGGGGTGCAACGTGCTGCGCACCAGCAGCACCTCGCTGACATCGAAGCCGCCGCTGATCTGGGTGCCGACAAGGTCGCAGCGGGCGCCGTCACGGAGCCGAGCGATCGTCACGTGCCCCGAGAATCGCCGCCGCGGTGGTGGCTTGCCGACGTCTGCCGTCACGTCCACCACGGCACCTGCCAGTGCATCGAGGCCGTCGACGGGAATGACAACGACACCGTGGCCGAGTCGCGCGACGGCCGGTCCGACCGTGGCACGGGC
This sequence comes from uncultured Acidimicrobiia bacterium, assembly GCA_963844915.1. Classification (GTDB taxonomy): domain Bacteria; phylum Actinomycetota; class Acidimicrobiia; order Acidimicrobiales; family Ilumatobacteraceae; genus JALZMG01. Next base: position 24,676 of record CAWJQF010000009.1, read on the forward strand.
CGGCATCAGCATGCCGCTGTCGAGTCGCGCCGCCACCTCGTCCTCGTCCGCCTCACCGAAGAAGCGCAGTGTGACGTGCCATTTCGACGCGGCCAGCCACCGGACGCCGGGCTGCTTGTGCCGCGGGAGTGCGCCGATACGTTCGATGATCTCGGGAGGCGGCCACACGGCGAGGAAGAGACGCGCCACAGCAGGAGCGTGGCATGACTGACGGGCCAGGTCGGTGAGACGCCGTAGCGGAGCGGAGGCGGCGAGCTCGGCAGGCGAGGCGAGCAACTTGCTTGCGAGCCGAGCCCGGAACGTAGGTTGGGCTTCGTGCCAGCAGAGAGCGTCTTGTTCGGGGACGTCCAGGTGCGCCGACTCGGCTTCGGTGCGATGCGCATCACCGGACGCGGGATCTGGGGCGATCCGCCCGATCGCGGCCGGGCCATCCGGGTGTTGCGCGACGCAGTGGACGCCGGAGTGCAGGTCATCGACACCGCCGACAGCTACGGCCCTGCGACGTCCGAGCAGTTGATCGCCGAGGCGCTGCATCCCTATCCCAACGATCTACTCATCGCGACGAAGGCAGGGTTCGATCGTCCGGGCCCCTGGCAGTGGACCCCGAACGGCCGGCCGGAGCACCTGCGCCAGGCCGTCGAGGGCAGCCTGTCGCGGCTGCGCTGCGACCGCCTCGGACTGGTCCAGCTTCACACGGTCGATCCAGCGGTGCCGCTCGCGGAATCGCTCGGTGCGCTCGTCGAGCTCCAGCGCGACGGCAAGATCGAGCAGTTGGGAGTGTCCAACGTCGACGTCGACGAGCTGACCGAGGCCCGCTCGATCGCCGACATCGTCTCGGTGCAGAACAAGTACGGCCTCACCGACCGCACCGGCGAGCCGGTGCTCCAAGTCTGCGAGCAGCTCTCGTTGCCGTTCCTGCCCTGGCACCCGCTCGGTGGCGACGGCAAGCTGCCGCGAGCCGTGAAGCAGGTGGCCAAGCGTCACCGCGCCACTCCGGCTCAGGTCGCCATCGCCTGGCTCCTCGCACGCTCGCCGCAGCTCGTGCCGATCCCCGGCACCGGTGATCCGAAGCACCTCGCCGAGAACATGGCTGCGGCCGACGTGGCGCTCGAGGACGCCGATCTCCGGGCGCTCGACGCGATCTGAGCCCGGAGTTCTCAGCAAACTCTCGGGTTCCTCCCATGTCGCCCTGACGTGGCCGGCGTTCACTGCGCGTCGTGGAGCGCGTGCTCGTGGTCGTCGACGACGAGGAGATCCGAGATCTGACCCAGCAGGCGCTTCGCGATGAGGGCTACGACGCCCACGGCACGTCGGCGGGCGCAGAAGCGTCGGCCATGCTCGACGCCGCGACCTGGGACGTCGTGGTCGCGGACTCGCGAGCGTGCGAGCTCGATGCGGAGGTGCTGGTCCTCGACGACTCGTTCATCCTCGACGACCTCGTCGTGCGCGTGGCTGCATCACTGGCCGACCAGAGCGGGTGGATGCTGCGCGTCGGCGACCTCGAGCTCGACCCGGTCGCCGGCGACGTGCGACTGGGTACGGAGCGGCTGGAACTGACGCCGACCGAGTTCAGGCTGCTGCGCTTCCTCATGCGCCATCGCGGTCGGGCGCTGGCGAAGGAGCGGATCCTTGCCCATGTCTGGCCTCACGACTTCCGCGGTGACCGCAGTGTCGTCGAGACGTATGTCAGCTACCTCCGCCGCAAGATCGATCGCGGCGGGGAGCCGTTGATCCACACCGTGCGCGGGTACGGGTTCACGATCCGCCCGCCCGGCTCGTGATGGAGTCGGCCGCGTCGTTCAGAGGTGAAGACCCGGGTCGGCACGGCGGGCGCTCCAGCGCCTTCGCCGGCCGCGTCGTTCAGAGGTGAAGACCCGGGTCGGCACGGCGGGCGCTCCAGCGCCTTCGCCGGCCGCGTCGTTCAGAGGTGAAGACCCGGGTCGGCACGGCGGGCGCTCCAGCGCCTTCGCCGGCCGCGTCGTTCAGAGATGAAGACCCGGGTCGGCACGGCGGGCGCTCCAGCGCCTTCGCCGGCCGCGTCGTTCAGAGGTGAAGACCCGGGTCGGCACGGCGGGCGCTCCAGCGCCTTCGCCGGCCGCGTCGTTCAGAGGTGAAGACCCCGGGTCGGCACGGCGGGCGCTCCAGCGCCTTCGCCGGCCGCGTCGTTCAGAGGTGAAGACCCGGGTCGGCACGGCGGGCGCTCCAGCGCCTTCGCCGGCCGCATCAAACACGGCCTAGCCGGCTTCGGCGAGGCGCTGGTGCAGGCGATCGCGCAGGTCGTTGGTGTCGATGGACTGGTAGACCCGCCGCTTCCGTTCGGCTGCCACACCCAGCGCGACGACGCCGAACAGCGTGGCGATGCCAAGGATCTTCCACAGCCGCACCTGCCTACAGTACGAGCCCGTGAGCCGCCGGACCGGCACGATCCCCGCCGACGACGCGATCGCCTCCGCAGTGACCGCAGACGTCTGGCTGTTCCGCGGGAGCCGCATCGCCGATCGCGCCGTGCGGATGGCGACGAACGCTCCCGTCAACCACGTGGCGATGGTCGTGGCGCTCGACGATCTGCCGCCGTTGCTGTGGCACACGGAGCTCGGGCAGTCGCTGGAAGACGTGTGGACGGGTGACCACCATCGAGGCGCCCAGCTGCACCGACTCGAGGAGGCGTATCGCGTCTGGACCGGCAAGTACGGCCAGAGTGCGTACGTCCGCCAGTTCACTGGCGAGGTGACCAGGGCAATGGAGGACGAGCTGCTGCGCGTGATCTCGACGTACGACGGTCGGCCGTTCCCGACCACGCGCGGTCTGATGGGACGCTGGCTGGCCGGCCGCGTCCGTCACGAGGCGACCGGGGAAGCGGTGTACTGCGCGCAGCTGCTGGCGATCACGTTCCGGCGGATGGGCCTGCTCGATCGCAAGCACCCGGCCAACTGGTACGACCCTGGCAAGTTCTGGAGCGGCGATCGGCTGGAGCTCGCCGGCGGCGCCCACCTCGGGGCCGAGATCGCCGTGGTCGACTGACCGTGCGGGTCGCGCCGTTCACGCTCGCTGGCCGGTACGTCGAGCTCGTGCCGCTGCAGGCCGAGCAAGTCGACGGGCTCGTCGCCGCCGCGTCGAGTGACCGCTCGACGTATGCCTACACCGAGGTGCCGTCGACGCCGGAATGGATGACGGACTACATCGCCCGGCTGCACGCCGCCCGCGACGCCGACGAGGTGGTGCCGTTCGCCCAACGCCGGGTCGCCGACGGGCGACTCGTCGGATGCACGCGCTACCTGGAGCTGCGCTGGTGGCGCGGGCGGGACATTCCGGACGAAGTCGAGATCGGCGGTACCTGGCTGAGCGCCGACGCCCAACGGTCGCCCATCAACACCGAAGCCAAGTTGCTGCTGATGACGCACGCGTTCGAGACGTGGGGCGTCATGCGAGTCGCGCTGTGCACAGACGTGCGCAACGAGCGCAGCCGGCTCGCGATCGAGCGGCTCGGGGCTTCGTTCGAGGGCGTGCTGCGACACCATCGCCTCTCGTACGTCACCGGGGAGCACGGCCGTCCACGCGACTCGGCGATGTTCGCCGTGACAGATGACGACTGGCCGGCCGTGAAAGAGCGCCTCGTCGAGCGACTCCGGGCATCGGAATGAACATCCTGATGGTGACGGCCCACCCGTGTGCGGACAGCTTCACGCACGCGGTTGCCGAGGCCGCCCGCCGCGGTCTCGAACGCGGAGCCCACGACGTGACCACGCTCGACCTCTACGCGCTGAGGTTCGCGCCGGCGATGACGCCGGCCGAGCGGAAGGCGTACGACACCGACCAGCCGCTGATCGATCCACTGGCTGCCGAGCACGCGCGGCTCGTGCAGCGTGCCCAGATGCTCGTCTTCGTGTACCCGACCTGGTGGAGCGGACCGCCGGCGATCCTGCGCGGCTGGCTCGAGCGGGTCTTCGTCCCCGGCATCGCCTTCCGGTTCGACGCTCGCGGCAAGGTGCGTCCGGCCCTGACGAACGTTCGAGAGATCGTGGGCATCAGCACGTACGGCTCGCCGCGACGTTTCGTGAAGCTGCTCAACGACGGGGGCCGGCGCATGCTGACCCGAGCACTCCGCCTCAACTGCGGGTGGCGCACGCGGACCACCTGGCTGCCGCTGTACTCGCTCGACACGCTCACGGACGCCGAGCGAGCTGGGTTCCTCGAGCGGGTCGAGCAGTCGATGTCCCGCAGTGGTCGACCATGAGGTCGCTGGTCATCTACTGCCACCCGGACCCGGCGTCGTTCACCGCAGCGATGCGCGATCGAGCGATCGGCGCCCTGCAGGCCCGCGGCGACGAGGTCCGGGCCAATGACCTCTACGCCGAGGGGTTCGACCCGCTGTTCACGGCCGACGAACGGGAACGCCATCTCGAACGCGGCAGCGACCCGGTCGTCGCGCCGTACGTCGATGACCTGCTGTGGTGCGAGCGCCTGCTGCTCGTCTACCCCACCTGGTGGAGCGGCCAGCCGGCGATGCTCAAGGGCTGGATCGAGCGGGTCTGGGTCAACGGCGTGGCATGGGAGCTGCCGGCCGGCGCGAACCGGCTGCGCGGGCGGCTGCACAACGTCCGGCGCATCGTCGCCATCACGTCGCACGGTTCCTCGAAGCTGATCAACGCGCTGGAGGGCGAGGTCGGCAAGCGCATGGTGACCCGCACGCTGCGTTCCCTGTGCCACCCGTTGACGCGCACGACGTGGCTCGCCTTCTACGGGATCGACACGGCGCCGGAGGAACAGCGACAGCGGTTCCTCGCCAAGGTCGAGCGGAAGCTGTCATGACGTCGGCACGGCTGCGACGCCTGCGCGAGGAGCTGGCCGAGGTCGGGCTCGATGTCGATCCGGAGTCCGACTGGGGTGCGCTCGTGCTGTCAGAGCTCGACTACGCGTTGCGGCCGCGGGTGCACGAGCGGCGGGTGCCGAGCGTCGGTTCGATCCTCGAACCCACGACGCCCGAGGAGTGCTGGGAGCTCGGTACCCGGCTGAAGGTCACGAGGCGTCCCGTGGAGTCGATGCCGCTCTCGGGTGCCCGGCTGTTCGCCGACGGAGTGGCCAGCTGGCTGATCCGCACGATGTCCGGCCACGATGAGTGGGCGGTCTTCGACCGCCCCGCCGGCTCGGAGCGAGATCTCATCGTGCTCGCCGAGTCGATGGGGGCGACCGTCGTGCAGCGTCACCCGAACGGCTCGGTGCGCCTGGTCGGCGCGTTCGGGGTCCTGCGCTGGGAAGGACTGACGTGGCACCACGAGCCGCCGATCAGCCAGTGGATCGACGCCATCGCCGCCGGCACCGAGTACCAGAACCGCGAGGTCCTCGACACCTTGCTCGAGTTCGCCGTGCACGATCTCGGCGCTCGGGGGATCGGCGCCATCCTGCTGTACGTCCCCGACGGGGAAGCGCAGGGTGGCCTCGAGCTGCGCCTGCCGGAGCCGCCGGCGCTCGACGTGCGCGAGCCCAGCGACCTCGCTCCGCTGCGGCACGCCCTCGCCCAGACCGACGGAGCAGCCGTGATCGACGGCGACGGGATCCTGCGCCAACTCGGTGTCCGCCTCGTCCCGAGCCCGACTTCCGTGGCCGAGGTCGAGGGGTTGCGCGGGATGCGCCACACGTCGGGCCGTCGGTGGAGCTACGACGACGCCCCTGCAACGGTGATCGTGGTCAGCGAGGACGGACCGGTCACCGTGCTGCGCGGCGGCGAGATCCTCGGCACCTCGCCCATGCCGCGCGGCGAGCCGCCGTGGCCACCGCCCGTGAGTTGATGACGTCGCACGCTCACTGCGAGCGGCTCACCCAGTAGTCCTCATCACCGCAACAGCGCACGCCACCTCGGCGGCCACGGCGGCGTTGTGCTCCGCGAGCGCGAGGTTGGCGGGGACGCTGCGCCCGCCGGTGACCTCGGCGATGCGGGCCAACACGAACGGCGTGACCGCTGGCCCGGTCGCCGCGCCGGCGTCGGTGAGGGCTTGCTCGACGACGGCGTCGAGCGCTGCCGCATCGAACTCGGCGGACTCCGGGATCGGCACCGTCAGCAGCACGCCGGTGTCGACTCGGCTGCGGTTGGCCAGCACGCCCGCCACCTCCTCCGCCGACTCGACGCGATGCGGGACCGCCAAGCCCGACGAGCGGGTGTAGAAGGCCGGGAAGAAGTCGTGGCGCCATCCGAGCACCGGCACTCCGGCGGTCTCCAGGTACTCGAGCGTGCGCGGCAGATCCAGGAAGGCCTTGGCGCCGGCGCACACGGTGACGATCGGATGATGGGCGATGGCGTCGAGATCGGAGGAGACATCGCCGGTCTGCTCGACACCACGGTGGACGCCGCCGATCCCGCCCGTCGCGAACACGGCGATCCCGGCCGCCGTGGCGAGCGCGAGCGACGCCGACACGGTGGTCGCCCCGAAGTCCCATGCCTGGGCGATCGCCACCGCGAGATCGCGCTCCGCCGCCTTGCGTCCCGGACCAAGGATCCGCTGGTGCTCGGACCGTGCGAGGCCGACGCGTGGTCGGCCGTCGAGCACCGCCGTGAGGGCGGGAACCGCGCCGCCGTCGACGATCGCCTCGACGCAGCGCGTCAATGCCGCCTCGTTGGCCGGCGACGGCAGGCCGAGGTGGGAGAAGATCGTCGACTCGAGCGCAACGACAGGGCGCCCGTCGGCGAGCGCCGCACCGACCTCTGCGCTGACAACCGGCGTGATCACTCGTCACCCGGTCGCCGGTTGCGGACGAAGCGCGTCACGGCCTCGACCTGCGTCGTGTGCGGAAACGTGTCGACGACCTCGGACCGCTCGTGCTGATAGCCCGCCGCCGCCAACAGCTTGGCGTCGCGGCCGAGCGATGCCGGATCGCAGCTGACGAGCACGAGCACGGGCGCCTTTGCCCGCGCCAGCGCGTGAACGCCTGGCTTCCCGAGGCCGGTCCGGGCCGGATCGGCGATGGCGACATCGACGGCGACGTCCGGTGGTGCGTGCCATCCACCGACCTCGCCCCGCACCACTTGGGCGTCCCGATCGGACAGGTTGTGACACGCGTCAGCAACGGCAGTCCGCGACGTCTCGATGGCGATCACCCGCGTGCCGGGTGCCGTGGCGCACCTCGCGAACATGCCGATGCCGGCGTAGGCATCGACGACGAGAGCTGCGTCGGCGAGCTCCGGCGCCGCTCGCTGGACCGCCTCGACCAGCGCCTGAGCGGCGGTCGGGCCGGCCTGGAAGAACGAGCCCATCGAGACCTGCAAGCGGTGTCCGCACACGTCCTCCTGGAGGGTCACTGACGAACCCACGGGTGTCTCGTCCGGCAGACCGTGCACGTCGCCCTTCGAACGGTCCCAGCGGGCGGCCAGCTCCCCTGTCGCCGCCGACACGCGCAGCGTCGGCTCGACGCCGTCGTCGAGGCGCAGGTCGGCGAGCACGCGCGCCAACTGCGGGTGCGCGATCAAGCAGGCGGGGGCAGCGACGACGTCGTGCGAGCTCTCCGAGCGGAATCCCGCCCGGCCATCGCTGGCGCCGACGACACGGACCGTGGTGCGGTATCCGGTCGCCGGCACGCCACCGTCGTGCTCGACCATTGGATCGACGACGCCACCGATGCGGCGAAGTGCTTCAATCACGATGGCCACTCGCGCCGACCGCTGTGCGTGGATCGTCATGTGCTGCCAGCCGCACCCGCCACAACCGGCCCGGCGCGAGGGGCACGGTGGTGTCACCCGATCGGGTGAGGCGACCGTGACGGCGACGGTCGCTGCCCGCGCCCAGTCCTTGCGCTCCGAGACGAGCTCAGCCTCGACGGTCTCACCGGGCAAGGCGCCGCGCACGAAGACGACCCGGCCGTCCTCGTCACGGGCGATCGCGTCGCCGCCCGCGGCGAAACGGTCCGGACGCAGGAGGAGCCTCGACACCGTGCTGAGGCTAGGTGGCGGAGGTTCGAGACGATCTCACACCCCTTCCGTACGATCGGAGATGTGCCGATCGAGGTCACCGCCACCGCCTACGGGCCCGACGCGTTCGATGCACTCGCGGCTGCCGTTCGCCGGGTCAAGCACGGTGATCCGCTCGTCCCGATGTCGGTGATCGTGCCGACCAACACCGCCGGCGTCATGGCCAGGCGTGCCCTCGGGCGCCGGGGCGGGGCGACGGCGATCGACGTCCTCACGCTGTTCCGCGCCGCCGAAGTGCTCGGCTCCCCCACGCTGCTGGCACGGGGCCGCAAGCCGGTGTCGACGCCCGTCGTCGACCTCGCGGTGAAGCAGGTGCTGGCCCGCTCCCCCGGTCTCTACGGCCCTGTCCACCGCCATCCGTCGACCGTCGTGGCGCTGCGCGACCTCTACCGCGAGCTGCGCGTTGCGGGCCCGACAGCGCTGACGGCGCTGGCCCGCACCGGACGGGGCAACGAGCCGGCACGCGTCGCCGCCGAAGTCGCCCGCCTGCTGGCGCCGTCGTGGTACGACGAGGGTGATCTGCTGGCGGCTGCGGCGTCCGCCACCCGCCGCCAACTCCCCGACCGGTTGGCGCGCGTCGTCGTCCACCTGCCCGAGCGTCTACGCCCGCTGGAACGGCAGCTGCTCCGGGCTCTGGCGACGACGGCCGACGTGGAACTGATCGTCGGGATGACCGGGGATCCCGAGGCCGACGAGCCGATCCACGCGCTTGTCGCCGACCTGACCGAGGCTTCGATACCCGCCGCGCCGGTCCCGCAGTCGGGACTGATCGACGTGGTCTCCACGACGGATGCCGACGACGAAGTCCGCCTGGCGGTGCGCGCCGTCGTTGACGGCGCCCGGCGCGGCACACGGTTCGACCGCATGGCAGTGCTGTGGCCGACGCGCCGGCCGTACGCCCGCATGGTCGAGCACCAGCTCACTGCCGCCGGCATTCCGTGGAACGGCCGCCCCGGCACCGGCACCGACGAGCGGATGGTCCCGAGACTGCTGGCCGATCTGCTCGAGCTCGATCGCCGCGGTCTGCGCCGCAGCGCGCTGATGGCACTCCTCGGTGACGTCCCTGCACGTGACGCCGACGGGCGGCCCGTGCCCAGCGCCCGTTGGGAGCGCATCGGGCGCCGCGCCGGGATCGTCCGCGACGCCGACTGGGAGGCCCGCCTCGCCGAGGCCATTGCCGATGCCGCCGACCGCGGTCCGAACGAGGTCGCAGCGGCAGCGTCGCTGATGTCGTTCGTCGATGACCTGCGGTCCGCACTCGGCTCGCCGTCCGACGTGCGGCGCTGGTCCGATTGGGTGGCGTGGTCGCACGAACGGCTCGACTGGTGGTTCGGGCGGCGCGGGCTCGACCGCCTCGAGGGTGTCGAACGCGACGCGTGGGAGCGCACGCAACTCGTGCTTTCGCGCCTCGGCCATCTGGACTCGATCGGTCCTCCTGTCACGCGCCCCGAGTTCCGCGCCACGTTCGTCGCCGAGCTCGAAGTCGCACCGGCCCGCCACGGCAAGGTCGGCGACGGCGTCCACGTCGGCGCGCTCTCCGGGGCGGGCGGGCTCGATGTCGATCTGGTCGTCATCGTCGGTGCAGCAGACGGGCTCCTGCCCCCACCGCCCGAGGTCGACCCGCTGCTCGGGGACTCCGAGCGGGTCGCCGCAGGACTCGTCGGCTCCGAGGAACGCGTCACGGTGGCGCATCGCCAGTTCCTGGCCGCCGTCGGGACCACCCCCATCAGTCTCGTCACGATTCCCCGCGGGGACCTGCGGGCGGCGGCGGACAACCAGCCGTCACGATGGCTCGAGGCACGCGCCGGGCGCACCGTCATCAGATCCTGGACGACGGTCCATTCACACGCCCATGCCTTGGCCTCGACGGAGTTCCCCGTCTCGGAAGCGGAGCACCGGCGACGCCACCTCTGGACCCACGTGCGGGCCGGCGGCGATGTGCGCGACTTCGCCGTCTCGGATCCGATCCTCGGACGCGGGCTACGGCTGCGGGATGCCCGTGCCGGCGACGTGCTCTCGGAGTACGACGGGGATCTGTCTTCGCGCCCGATGCCGCGAATGACCGGCCCGGTCTCGGCCACCCGCGTCGAGCTGTGGCCACGCTGCCCGCACGCCTACTTCGTCCGCTACGTGCTCGGCGTTCGGCCGGTCGACGAACCCGAGGAGATCGAGGCGCTGTCGCCGCTCGACCGCGGGTCGGCGATGCACGCGGCGATCGACCGGCTCCAGCAGGAGGTGCTGGCCGGCCGGCTGCCTGACCCGAGCCCGCACGGCTGGACCGATGTGCACCGTGAGGCGCTGTCCCGCATCGGCACGGCCGTGGCGGATGAGCTCGAGGCGGGAGGGCGCACTGGGCGCGACGCCTCGTGGGCCAACGAGCGTGCCGCCCTGCTGGCCGAGCTCGATCGATGGATGGACGCCGACGCCGAGCAGTGGCGTGGTCGCCGCATCGTGCATTCCGAGCTGCGCTTCGGCGACGACGGAGAGGTTCGGCTCACGCTGCCCGACGGTCGGCCCCTGTCGTTCGCTGGGCAGATCGACCGGATCGACGAGCTGCCCGACGGCACCCTCGTCGTGACGGACCACAAGACGGGTCGAGCCGACTCGCTGGGCAAGCTCAGTGCCGACGCACCGACGATGGGAGCGACCCGGTTCCAACTGCCCGTGTACGCCGCCGCCGCCGTGCAGGCGCTCGGGCGGCCGGGCAATCCTGTGCGAGCCGAGTACAGCTTCTTCGAGAAAGGCGACTTCAAACGGATCGGCTACACGCTCGACGAGCACATCTGGGCGCAGGTCGGCCACGACCTCGCGCTGGTCGTCGACGGCATCGAGTCGGGCTTCTTCCCGGCGCGGGCAGAGCCGCCGGCGTGGCGCCCGTTCGTCGACTGCGAGTACTGCGAGCCTGACGGCCTCGGCACGGCCGTGCGTTGGTCGGAATGGGACCGCAAGCGACACGACCCTCGCCTGGCCCGGTGGTTCGGCGACCCGGACGAGGTCGAGTCAACGGCGGCGGCGAACGGAGCGAGCTCATGCAGCTGACGTTCCAGTTCGACGCCCGCCGTGAGCCGCCGGACGAGGCCGCCCGGCGGCGCATCCGGGAGGACACGGCGTCGACGTTGCTGGTAGAGGCCGGCGCCGGCGCCGGGAAGACGTCAGCGCTCGTCGAGCGGATCGTGTCCCTCGTCGACCAGGGGGAGCCCATCGAGTCGATCGCCGCGATCACGTTCACCGAGAAGGCGGCGGCTGATCTCCGACACCGCCTGCGCGCCGCACTCGTCGGACCCGGTCGCCAGGCCGCCGCCGAGGCGCTCGACCACGCGCCGATCGGTACCTTGCACGCCTTCGCCCGGCGGCTGCTCTTCGAGTTCCCGGTCGAGGCCGGACTGCCGCCGGGGTTCACGGTGCTCGACGAGCTGGAGAGCCAGCTCGCGCTCGACGAGCGCTGGCAGGACCTGCTCGACGAGCTGCTCGACGAGGCTCGTCGCGAGGTCGCTCCTGGTCTCAGCGCCGCCGAGCTGGTGCAGCTGTGCCAGTGGGGATCCTTTGGTGGGAACAGGGGGCTGCGGCGGATCGTCGAGGACTTCCAGGCCAACTGGGACCTCGTGGAGGATCGCGTGCAGCTCGATCCGCCGACGCGCCCGGACGCGGACGTCGACACCGTGCTCGACCGGGCGCGTGATCTCCTCGCCCGTCCGGTGCCTGCGGGCGACGGCCAGGAGACGTTGCTGGAACGACTCGCCGTGGCCACCGATCGATTGGCACGCGCCGCTGGCGTCGGCGACACGCTGCGCGGCCTCGACGCCCTGAAGCAGGCCTTGCGAGGCAGCAGCCGGTGCGGCAACCGCGCCAACTGGAAGGTGATCGGCGTCGACGCCCTCGACGAGCTGCGGGCCGACGAGCTCGCGTTGGTGGTCACCGTCGACGCCCAGTTGGCACCGTGGCGCCAGTACCGCCAAGCGGTGGTGGGCGCGATCGCCGCTCGTTTCGTGCTCGATGGTGCGCTCGCCAGGGCCGTCGCCGGCACGCTGGAGTTCCACGATCTGCTCGTTCTGGCGAGGCGGCTCCTGGCCACTCAGCCCACGGTCCGCCAGATCCTGCACGATCGCTACCGCCGTGTGCTGATCGACGAGTTCCAGGACACCGACCCGATCCAGTTCGAGATCGCCACTCGCCTGACCGCCGCGCCGGAAGCACAGGGTCGCGATGCGAGCGACCTCGTGCCGCGGCCCGGGCGGCTGTTCCTGGTCGGCGATCCGAAGCAGTCGATCTACCGGTTCCGGCGCGCCGACATCGCCACATATCTCGCCGCGAGCACCTCGATGGCCTCGGCACGAGAGTCCCTGACCGCCAACTTCCGGTCGTCGCCCGGTGTCATCGACTGGGTCAACGGCGTGTTCTCACAGGTCATCGAGGCCACCGATGCTGTCCAACCGGCTTACGCCGCGCTCGACGCCTGCCGGCCGGAGCCGAGCGCGCACGGGACGGTCACCGTGCTGGGACTCGAGCCCCACGACGAGGACCTGCGCGCGCAGGACCTGCGTGAGCTCGAGGCGGCGTCCGTGGCTGCGGCCGTCGCGACGGCGCTGCGCGAGCGGTGGCCCGTCGCCGACGGAGCCGGCGCGTTGCGTCCGTGCCGGGCCGGCGACGTGGCGATCCTCCTGCCGGCGCGGACCTCGCTCCCGATGCTCGAGACAGCGCTCGAACGCCTCGGCGTGCCGTACCGCGCCGAGAACGCCTCCGTGGTCTATGTCGCGCCCGAGATCCGCGACCTCATGCTCGCCCTGCGAGCAGCGGCCGATCCGACCGACGAGCTGGCGATGGTCGCCGCGCTCCGCACGCCGCTGTACGGGTGCAGCGACGTCGAGCTGTACGACTGGCGGATGGCGGGCGGGCGCTGGAGCCCGTTCGCCGATCCGCCGCTCGGGTTCGAGGACCACCCCGTCTCCGTGGCGATCGCCGACGTGCGATCGATGGCTCGTGCGGTCGGCGACGCAGGACCGGCCGAGTTGCTCGAGCAGCTCGTCGAGCGCCGCCGCGTCCTCGAGGCGGCGCTCGCCGGCGCCGATGGACGCGACGTCTGGCGCCGGGTGCGTTATGTCATCGACCAGGCCAGGGCGTGGACCGACGCCGGCGGTCGTGGGCTGCGGCGCTACCTGCGGTGGGCCGCCTACCAGGCGGCCGAGGGCCGAGCCAGTGACACCATCCTCCCGGAGCACGACCACGACGCCGTGCGGATCATGACGGTGCACGCGGCGAAGGGCCTCGAGTTCCCGATCACCGTCCTCTCCGGGATGACGACGATGATGCGCGGCACACGGGTGATGTCCGTCGTGTGGCCGGACGGAGGCTGGACCCTCGCCGAGCGCGACAACGACGTGTTCGAGGAGTTCCGGCCGCTCGACGAGCAGATGGGAGATGCGGAGCGCCGGCGCCTGCTCTACGTCGCCTGCACGCGGGCCATCGACCACTTGGTGGTCTCGCTGCATCGCAAGCCTGAGTCGGTCGAGCGGGGAACCGCCAAGGCGACCAGCGCCACGGTGCTGACCGAAGCAGGCGCCGCTGGCTACGGAGCGCGCGTCGCCGATCCACCGTCCGAAGCTCTGCCGCGCTCGTTCTCGGAACCCGTGACCTTGCCATGGGAGGACCCGGCGGTCTGGAGCGTCGAGCGGGCCCGGGCGATCGGCGTGGCGTCGATTCGCTCCACGACGTCGGCCACCCGTATCGCCCACGACGCCCCAGTGGTCCCAGCGCCGGCGGCGGCGATCGACCCGGGGCTGGCCAAGGAGGGCGTCGACCTCGACCTGCCGCCGTGGCAGCGCGGGCGCTACGGGACGGCGATCGGTAGAGCGGTGCACGCCGTGCTGCAGGACGCCGACCTCGCCACGGGGGCGGACATCGATGGCCTTGCTGCGGTGCAGTGCGCGGCGGAGGGCATCTTCGGGTTCGAGTCGCAGGTCGCCGCACTCAGCAGGTCGGCGCTGGCTGCGCCGATCGTGCGCCGCGCTGCCGGCGGTGCGCCCCACTGGCGGGAGCTGTTCGTCGTGGCCGAGCTCGGAGCGACGGTCCTCGAGGGGTACGTCGACCTGCTCGTACGCACGGAGGCCGGACTGGTGATCGTCGACTACAAGACCGACCAGTGGCCGGCGGCGACGGAGCGGGCGACTCGGTTGGCGCAATACCGGCGCCAGCTCGCCGCCTATGGCGTCGCGCTGCGGCAGCTTCTCGACGAACCGATCTCCGGCGCCATCGTCGTGCGCTGTCTGCTCGACGGCCCGGCCGAGGAACTGCCCGTCGAGCGGTGGGACGAGGCTCTGCGCGAACTGGAGTCGACGGCGGAACCAGCGACAGCGTGACCGGAATGCGTGAGAGGCCCCGCCGATAGGCAGGTGGGCGAGCGTCGCTGCGCGGTGACGTCGGGTGAGCACGGAGTCGCCCCTGACAGCGGCGGCGAGCACGGAAGGTGAGGCGAGCAGCTTGGCTGCGAGACGAACCCGAACTCGAGAGTTGCACGCATCGGCCAGGTGGGCGAGCGCCGCTGCGCAGCGGCGGCAGCGAGCACGGGAGGTGAGTCGAGCAGCTTGGCTGCGAGACGAACCCGACTAACCCGGTGGGCGGCGGGCGGTTGCCGAACGGACCTCGCGCGTCTGGCCGGCGGTATGAGCCACCGATCCCACCCCCTTGAAGATCCCCGTGAACAGCCACCGCAGCGCCACGAGGCCGAAGATGATCGCCATCGCCACGACGAGCGGCAACAGCAGGGCGCGCAGGATGTCGCCCTTGGCCTCCGTCATCGGCCCGAGCACGCTCGAATCGACCGAGGTGCCGTCCGTGTCGAGGGTGCGGACAGGATCGGCGAGCACTGGGCAGTTCACGTCGTTCTCCGCGATGCCGATGACGTCGTCGCCGGCGAACAGCGCCTCGACCTCGCGGACCTTCGAGGACAGAGCGTTGGTGGCAGGGTCGACACTGGCACCGATGACGTACTGCGTGCCACGCTCGAGGAACTTGGTGTCCGTCCCGTAGCGGACGTCGACCAGCCCGCCATAGGCGAACGGCTGGATGTCGCCGGCACGGACCTGGTCGATCTGGAAGCGGGCGGTCTGGAAGTCGGCGTCCACGACCGTCCCGACGAAGACTGCGTCGGGCAGCGCCGGCAGCGTGCATCCCTCCGGCGTGGCGATCGGCCAGCGGCGGCCGCTCGTGGCCGCGGGTCCCTCAGCCGGCGGCTGTGGCGGTTCCTGCGCGCCGGCCGATCCCGCGTCGGCGAGGCCGACTCCGACACCCACCACCAGGGCGAGCGTCGCCACGCGGCCGCGACGAGATCGAGCGCGGGTCGGCACGACCGCCAGGCTAGGCGGCGGATCGCGCCGCGATCAGGTCAAGCCGTGTGACATCAACCTGACTCGGGATCCGCCGAGCAGCACACTTCGAGCTCCATGCCGTCGGGATCCCGGAAGAACAGCGACCACTCGTCGCCGAGGCGCTGGATCTCACCGATCTCCGCGCCCGCGCCGACGAGCCGACCACGCATGGCTTCGAGCGTGGCCAGGTCGTCGACGGCGAGTGCGAAGTGGTCGATCGGGCCGCGGCCGCCCTGCGTCCGGCGGTCCCCGATGATCGTCGAGCCGTCGACCTCGAAGGCGTTGAGCGCCGCTCCGCCACCGAGATCGATGATCGCCATCCGCGGGTGGTCGCCCGCGGCCGCCATCTCGAACGTGACCTCGCCGCCGAAGGCGGCGGCGTAGAAGTCCTTCAGCCGGTCCAGGTCGGCGGTGATGATCGCCACGTGGTTGAAGCCGGACGTCGCCGGCATCTCACGCCGCATCGTGGATGATGACACCGCGGATGTTCTTGCCGGCGATGAGATCGTCGTAGCCCTCGTTGACCTGATCGAGCGTGTACGTCCGAGTGATCAGCTCGTCGAGGTGCAGGGTGCCCTGGCGATACAGCTCGAGCATCTTCGGGATGTCGTAGGTCGGGTTGGAGTTGCCGAACAGCGAACCCTTGACCTCCTTGCGGAACAGGGTCATGACTGCGCCCGACAGGTGCACGGTGAGCTTCGTCGGGTCGGCGAGCCCGGTGATGACGGCCGTGCCGCCCTTGCGGATCGTGTCGAAGGCCTGCTGGACGACGGTCTCGTCGACGACGTCGACGGTGACGATCGCCTTGTCGGCACCGACACCGCGGGTCAACTCCATTGCGAGCTCCATCGCCTCCTGCCCGGATGCGACGGCGTGCGTGGCGCCGAGTTGCTGCGCCATCTCGCGCTTGTTCTCGAGCGGGTCAACGGCGATCAGGTGGGCCGCCCCTGCGAAACGGGCGCCTTGCACCGCGTTGATGCCGATACCGCCGATGCCGTACACGACCACGGTCTCGCCTGGCTCGACCTTGGCGGCATAGACCGCCGATCCCCAGCCGGTCGGTACGCCGCAGCCGACGAGCACCGCCTTGTCCAGCGGGAGGTCGTCGTCGACCTTCACCACGGAGCTCTGGTGAATGGTGGCGTACTGGCTGAACGTGCCGATCATGCACATCGCGCCGAGGTCTTGACCCTTGCCGTGGAACACGAAGCGCCCGCCCGGTAGGTGACCGTCCAGGATCGTCGCGCCGAGGTCACAGATGTTCTGCTGGCCGGTCGCGCACCAGCGGCAGACACCGCAGTTCGGGATGAACGAACAGACCACGTGGTCACCCGGCTTGACGCGGGAGACCCCGGGGCCGATCTCCTCGATGATGCCGGCGCCCTCGTGGCCGCCGACGATCGGGAAGCGCGGAACGATGTCGCCGTGGCGCAGGTGCTCGTCGGAGTGACACAGCCCGGCGTGGGTGTACCGGATGAGCACCTCGTTCTCACCCGGCCCATCGAGCTCGAGCTCTTCGATCTCCCACGGCCTGCCCAGTTCCCACAGCACCGCAGCCTTCGTCTTCACGACCATCGACCCCCTTGTTCATCATCGACGCGTGAGCCTCCGGACCGTACTCTCCCCCGGACGAGGCTCAGGAGACGGGAGGGTGTCCATGACGGAGGATTTTCGACTGCGTCCAGTTGTCGAAGAACGGCGGTTCCGTGGAGAGGCGGCGGTGGTCGTCGCCGCTGGCCGGATGGAGGCGACGTTCCTCCCTGGCCTCGGGATGACCGGCGTCTCCCTGCGCTGTGATGGCGCCGAGCACCTCGCCCTGCCCGGCGGGCTGCCGGCGCTGCGTGCCGGTCACACGCTGGGTCTGCCGCTGCTGGCGCCGTGGGCCAACCGGCTCGGGTCGCGGCGCTACCGGGCCGGCGGCGTGTCCGTTGACCTGTCGGGGCTGCAGCTGCGCACGGACGAGAACGGCCTGCCGATCCACGGCTTGCTCGTCGGCCAGCCGGGGTGGCGAGTCGAGGCGCGGAAGGCGACCCGCGGACGGGCCACCGTCCGAGCGTCGATCGACGTCGACGCACCGGCCTTCCCGTTTCCCCACCGCATCGAGGTTGTCGCGTCCGCCCACGACCGCCAGCTGACGGTCGACACCACGCTCGTACCGACCGGGCGGCGCCGCGTCCCGGTCGCCTTCGGCTGGCATCCGTACCTGCGACTCCCCGGTTCGCCACGGGCGAAATGGCATCTGCACTTGCCGACGCGCACCCACCTCGAGCTCGACGCCGCCGGGCTGCCAACCGGACGGTCCGAGGCGGAGCATCGCGAGGCCGCACCGATCGGCCGGCGCACGTTCGACGACCTGTACGCGCTCGGTCGAGACCGCACACTGCAGGTGACGGCGGACGATGGCACGTCGCTCAGCGTCCGCGGCGGCTCGAGCTATCCGTTCGGCCAGGTCTGGGTACCCGCCGGGCGTCCGTTCCTTGCCCTGGAACCGATGACTGCGCCCACGAACAGCCTGGTGGACGGCTCGGCACCGCTCGTCGCACCTGGCGACTCGTTCACCGCCCGCTTCACCGTCACGATCGGGCGCGATGAGTAATCACTACTCTCGGCCGCCGGCGGTTGGCGTGGTTCGCTGCCCACGTGACTCCAGAGCAGATCACCATCGTCCGGTCGACGATCGAGCGCGCCCACGCCGACCTCCCCGCCCTCGTCGCCGACTTCTACACAGGGCTCTTCGCAGCTGCGCCGCACCTACGGGAGCTCTTTTCGGCCGACGTGGCAGACCAGCGCAGCAAGTTCGCCGAGCAGTTGGAGGCGATCGGCGCCTCGCTCGACGACTTCGACGCGTTCGTCGCTGACGTCGTCGAGCTCGGACATCGCCACCGGAGCTACGGGGTCCGACCGGACCACTACGCGCTGGCCGGTCCTCCGCTGCTCGCGACGCTGGCCGCGGCGCTCGGTGACGACTGGACCGCAGAGGTCGAGCAGGCGTGGCGCTGCGCGTACAACCTCATTGCCGAAACGATGATGGCGAGCGTCGTCTGATGGACACCGACGAGGAACTGCGCCGCCGCTACGCCGCGGGTGACGTGGCAGCGATGCCGGGGCTGTACGCGAGATATGGCGGGCTGCTGCTGAGCGTGGCGCTCAAGATGCTGCACGGTGACCGCCGTCTCGCCGAGGAAGCCGTCCAGGTCGCGATGGTGAAGGCCTGGCGGTCGGCCTCGACGTACGACCCATCGCGACCACTCGCTCCCTGGCTGTTCACGATCGTTCGTCGGTGCGCCATCGACATCGGTCGCCAGGAGCAGCGCCACCGCATGCGCCAGCACGACGACGGCCGGATGGAGTCGCCCGCCGACGATCGGGTCGAATCGGCAGCAGCCGTCTGGGTCGTGCGGGAGGCGTTGGGGGCGTTGACGGCGAAGGAGCACACCGTGATCCGCCTCGCCTACTACGAAGGGCTCACCCACGGCGAGATCGCCGACCGGCTGGCCATCCCGATCGGCACGGTCAAGTCACGATGGGCGAGCGGGATGCAGCGACTGCGCCACGAATTGACGCCGACATTCGCGCTCGCCTCCTAGCGGTCAGGCGGATCTGGGTGGCGACCGTCTCAGATGTGGGGAGTCACCGGCCCTCGAACCGGGGTTGGCGCTTCTCGCGGAACGCGCGCATCGCCTCGGAGACGTCGGCGGTGACGAGGTTGATCGCCTGCGCCGCGCCTTCCTCGTCGAGCGCTTGCTCCAGGGTGCTCCCGACACCGACGTTGAGCAGCCGCTTGGTCTGAGCCAGTGCGATCGGCGGCCCAGCGACCAGCCGTCGCGCCCAGTCGTCGACGAACGAGTCCAGCTCGCCGTCGGGCACGACACGGTTGACGAGGCCGAGGCGCTCCGCCGCCGCGGCGTCGATGATCTCCGCCAGCAGGGCCAACTCCTTGGCGCGGTGCAGTCCGATCCGCCGCGGCAGCGCCCATGAGCCGCCGAAGTCGATGGACAGACCGCGACGGGCGAAGATCTCCGAGAAGCGCGCCGTGGAGTCGGCAACCACGAGATCGCACAGCAACGCCATGTTGAGGCCGGCGCCGACGGCCACGCCGCGCACCTTGGCGATGGTCGGCTGGGGCAAGCGGTACAGCGCGAGGGCGACGTCGTTCACGTGGCGCATCTCGCCGAGGTGATGCGGGCGCGATCGCTGGTCGTCGCCGGAGACGTCGGCACCGGAGCAGAAGTCGCCCCCGGCGCCCGTGATCACGACCACGCGATCGTCTCCGCTGCCGGCGACCTCGCGAAAGACGGCAAGCAGTTCGGTCCACATCTGGCCGTTGACGGCGTTCTTGCGCTCGGGGCGGTTGAGCGTCAACGTGACGATGCCATCGACACGATCCAGGAGCAGCGTCTCGAAGGACATGCCGCCTGACCCTATGGCTCAAAATGCGTTGGGGATGACCTCCAACGTCCGTCCATTGATGGCGACGACGTCGAAGCGGACCTCGACGCCGCGGACGCCCGACGCGGCGAGCCACGCCGCGGCGAGTCGCCGCAGGCGCTGCTGTTTGACCGGACCGACGGCGCCAGCGGCGGGCCCGAACGCAGTCGATCGGCGAGCTTTCACCTCGCAGATCACGACGAGCCGACCGCGCCGCACGATCAGATCGACCTCTCCGGCGCGGCAGCGCCAGTTGCGGGCCACGACCGTGTAACCGTTGCGCGCGTACCAGGCTGCGGCGACGTCTTCGCCCCAGCGCCCGTGCTCGATGTGCGACGCGGCCATGTTGCGCTCTCCCGTGTTAGGTGGACGGGGAGCGCGCCGAGCGCTCGATCGAAAGGTTGCGCCGATCAGGCAGGTGGGCGAGCGCCGCTGCGGAGCGGCGGCGGCGAGCTCGGGAGGTGAGTCGAGCAGCTTGCCTGCGAGACGAACCCGATCAACAACGACGAACCTATCGTCGGCGCCGGCTCCGGGCGATGGCGAAGCCGACGCAGGTGGCCAGCCCCGCCGCACCGATCACGGCGGTGGCGATCGCGGCCCACTTCCCGGGAAGCTCCTGCTGGATCGTGAGCTCACCGTCGACCGCCTCGTCGAACGTCGCGCCGACAAAAACATCCTCGACCGGCTCGAAACCTCGGTAGCGGAAGAAGACGAACACGTAATCGGCACAAACAGTCCGAGCGCACTGAGCAGCCACAAGAGGTCTGCACGTGCGGACGCGACCACACCCGAGCTGTCTCGCCGTTCGGCATCAACGACGCCTTCCGATGGCGACGACGGAGAGGCCCCATGGCAGGTTGACGTGTCGGAGCAACCGCCGTTCGAGGTTGGCCGTTGCCGTCAGCACACCGCCTAGGCCACTCTGATGGTGATCGAGATCGCTCGATGTCCGGTCGCGTTCGAGCAGGGTCTTGACGGCCGCCGGCGGTACGAGGAAGGCATAGGCACCGGTCGTGCGCTCGACCTCGAGCCCGTTTCCGGTGAGCAACGCGGCGAGCTGCCGGCGAGAGAAGCGCCGAGCGGTGTGAGTGACGCGGTCGTGGGCGCGCCACAGGCTCTGCACCCCGGGCTCCCAGAGGCACAGCAGGCCGCCGGGTCGGAGCACTCGCGTCATCTCGGCCACGACCGTCAGCGGCGACTCGATGGATCGGTGGAAGAGCATCGTCACGCACAGCACCGCATCGAACGACGCATCGGCGAACGGCAGTGTCCTCGCGTCGCACGCGACGACCTCGCTGTCGGGGTGCCGTTCACGATGCAGCGTCAGCGCGAGCGGCTCGAAGTCGGCCGCCACGAGCCGCCCGTGCGTGGACAGCCACGCTCCGGTCGCACCGGTGCCGCACCCGAGGTCGAGAAAGCGCCCACCAGGCGTGAGCCCGGCAGACAGCAGCTGTTGGAGGTACGCGCGCGTCGACCGGTACCACCAGTGAGTGTCTTCCACCTCGGCCATGCGGCGATATTCAGCGAGTTCCATCGAGTCAGTCCTGTGGCGCGAAGGGCCAGATAGCATCATGCCGGTCATTGACGGCCAACTGCCGGCATCCCTTCGAGCGCCGAGCCCGCCCATGCCCAATCATCCGAACCCCGAGCGCGACGTGCTCACACCCGTCGACGGCGAGTTCGCGAGGAAGCGGTGCGTCGTCACCGGTGGGCTCGGGTTCATCGGGTCCAATGTTGTGCACCGCCTGTGCCGGTCGGGCGCCTCCGTGATCGTCGTCGACTCACTGGTGCCACAACACGGTGGCGATCCCAGCAACCTCGACGGCCTCACGGTGGGCGGCGACGTCGATGTCGTCGACGCCGACATCGGGGCAGACGAGGTGGGCCGCGCCCTCCAGGGCGCCGACTTCGTGTTCAACGTCGCCGGGCAGGTCAGCCACCTTGCTTCGATGCAGGATCCGCTCCGCGACCTCGATCTCAACGTGCGCAGCCATCTCGCGTTCCTCGAGACGCTGCGCCGGGAAGCACCGACGGCCGTCGTGGTGCAGACCTCGACGCGACAGGTCTATGGCCGTCCGCGTTATCTGCCGGTCGACGAGGAGCACCCGACCGCTCCGGTCGATGTGAACGGCGTCGACAAGCTGGCCTGCGAGCAACTGCACCTGCTGTACAGCCGCCACCATGAGCTGCCAGTCTCCGTGCTGCGGCTCACGAACGTCTACGGGCCGCGGCAGCACCTCGAGCGCAAGGACCTCGGCTTCCTCCCGGTGTTCATTCGGCAGGCGCTGACCGGTGAGGACATCGTGCTGTACGGCGATGGCCTGCAACGTCGCGACTGCGTGTACGTGGACGACGCCGTCGACGCCCTCTTCGCCGCCGCTACCACGCCCGACGCCGTGGGACACATCTTCAACCTCGGGCATCCGGATTCGTTGACCTTGGCCGAGATCGCCCGGTTGACCCATCGCGCCGCGGGCGACCGAGGTGGTGTCCGCTGCGTGCCGTGGCCGGATGGACTGCTGGGCATCGACATCGGCAGCTTCCAGGGCGATTTCTCGAAGGCCAAGCGAGTGCTCGGTTGGTCGCCGGGCACGTCGTTCGCCGCAGGGATCGAGGCGACGCTGCGGTACTACGTCGATCGATCGTGGTCCCCCTCGTCGACCTGAGGCGGCGCCATCGCCGCTTCGAGGAAGCGTTCGTCGACGCCACGAGGCGCGTCCTCGACTCGGGCCGGGTGCTGTTCGGCGACGAGCTGGCCGGGCTGGAGTGCGAGCTCGGGCCGCGCCTCCACGCAGCCGGCGCGGCGCCCAGCGAGGTCGTCGCCGTCAGCAGTGGAGCGGCCGCCCTCGAGCTGCTGATGGCCGCCCTCGACATCGGGCCAGGTGACGAGGTCATCGTTCCGGCCTTCACGGCCGTCCCGACGGCATCGGCGGTGTGCGCCGTCGGCGCAGTCCCGGTCCCCGTCGACGTCGACGCCGACACCGCCGCCCTCGACCCGGACGCGGTCGCTGCCGCCGTGACCGCCCGCACCGCAGCGATCGTCATCGTCCACCTCTATGGCCGGCCGGCCCCGATGACGGAGCTGCTGCGACTCGGGGTGCCCGTGATCGAGGACGCCGCTCAAGCGCACGGCGCGCTCGACGACGTGAGCGGGGTCGCCGCGGCGTACTCCTTCTACCCGACGAAGAACCTGGGTGGGATCGGTGACGGAGGCGCAGTCGTCACCCCGGACGCCGGTCTCGCCGCGAGCGTGCGGCGCCGCCGCGCCCACGGTGCCGATCGCCACTACGTCCATGTCGATGTGAGCCAGAACCATCGCATGAGCGAGCTCGAGGCGGCGTGGTTGCGATTGCAGACGCCAACTCTGCGCGAGGACAACGAACGGAGGCGGGCGATCGCTCGGCAGTACCGCGTCGCCGCGCCCCACCTGCGGTGGCAGGCCGATCACGACCGCCACGTCGTGCACCAGTGCGTGGTGCGCGTCGACGACCGCGATGAGTTCCGCGCTGCGCTCGCCGAGCGTGGCGTCGAAACCGGTGTGCACTACCCGCTGGCACTGACACAGCAGCCGGCGTACGAGCAGTTCGCCATCCACCGCTGCGTTGAATCAGAGAGGTGGGCCGCCGAGTGCGTGTCGTTGCCGTGCTTCCCCGAGCTGACCGATGACGAAGTGGTTTGCGTCGTCGGTGCGCTGGCGGACATGGAGTGATCCCGCGCAATGAGCTCGTGCGAGACATCTCGGCGTTCTTCCCCTGCTACAACGACGAGCTCTCCATTCCCCGGATGGTTCGCGACGTCCATGGCGCCCTGCGCGAATCCGTCGAGGACTTCGAGATCATCGTCGTGGACGACGGCTCGCGAGACGGTTCCGTCGCCGTGCTGCGCAGCCTGCAGTGTGAGATCCCGGAGCTGCGGATCGTCGAGCACGAGACCAACCGCGGGTACGGCGGCGCGCTCCTCTCCGGGTTCGCCGCGGCCACCCGCACGTGGGTCTTCTACACCGACGGCGACGCGCAGTACCGGGCGTCGGAGCTGACTCGTTGCATCGATGCGGTCGAACCGGGGATCGACTTCGTGCAGGGCTACAAGCTCGGCCGTGGCGACCGGTGGTACCGCAAGCTGATCGGCCGGGCCTACCACCACGCCGTGCGCCTGCTGTTCAACCTCCGCGTTCGCGACACCGACTGCGACTTCCGCCTGATCAAGCGCGAGCTCGTCGATCGTGTCGAGCTGGCATCGACGTCGGGGGTGATCTGCGTCGAGATGATGCGCAAGTTCCAGGTCGCCGGCGCCCGGTTCGCCGAGGTCGGCGTCAGCCACTTCGCGCGCCCCCACGGCCGGTCGCAGTTCTTCCGGTTGCCGGCGATCGCCCGCTCGGGCCGCCAGTTGATGGTGCTGTGGTGGACGCTCGTCGTCCGCGACCGGTTCAGTCGAGTGGATGCCCCTGGACGTGCGCGATGACCATCTCGGGGATGCGCACCTTCTGATCGTCTGACGCCTTCGCCGGGAAGTCGAACACGCCGATGAACAGCTGCATCGGGTAGTCGGGCGCTTCGTCGACGTGCCTCACGACCTCACCATCGACCGTGATGTCCGTCGATCCCGGCCGCCAATCGACGCCATAGGTGTGGAACTCGGCGACGTCGATGGGCAGCGGGATGGCCGAGAACTCTCCGGCGAGCGTTGGATCGCGGAACCGCCGCGTCCCCGTCCCGACGTCCGCGGATCCGTCTGCGACGGTCTCACCGAAGATCTCCGCCACGCAGATCTCGCCCGAGCGTGCAGGATCGTCCTCGATCCCGGACATCCAGAAGGCGAACATCGAACGGGCCGAGATGTCGCCGCGCATCCGCACCTCGACGTGCCCGAAGTGCGGTGTGTATCCCCAGAAGGTTGGTTGTGCTTCACGCACGACGAGCCCGTCCTGGAAGGGCAGCTGTCCGACAGTGCTGCCCTCCGGTCCGGCGAAGCTGCCGCTCTGGATGCAGGACACCCGCAGCGGCTCCTCGTGCAGACCGGCACACCATCGTGGTTGCTCCACCGGGATGCTGAGGTGGAGCCCGTCGTCCTGCAGGGACCACGTCGCCGCCGATTCAGCGCGCGAGCTCCAGTGCGGCAGGTAGTGAGGCAGCCAGACGGCACGGTCCAGCGTGCCGCCGTCGAAGTGCTCGTCGAGGGCCGCAGGAGAGGACACCACGGCGGAACTTCCTAGCAGCCGGCGCGTGCGCGCTGATGACTCGGGCGTCAGCGATCCGGGAACGTCACGACGTCGAGACCGGAGATTCCTTGCTCGCTCCGGTCGCCGGCGTCCGCCGTGTCGATCGGCATGGGCGTGCCGGCCGCGTCGGCCTCGAGGAGCGCGTCGAGCGATGGAACGAGGCCGTCCAGACGGAACTCATCGATCACGAAGGGCAGCCCATCGGCGTCCACGAAGCGCGCAGGGCCAAGGGGTGGCAGCAGTGAGCGCGTGTGAGGAGGACCGGGTCAGATCGCCCGGGCGACCGCGGCGGCCTGATGGATCGCCGGGCGGATGCCGTTCGTCCCGGTGACGTCGCCAACGAGGTGGACGTTCCACGGACCTGGCTCGTAGCCGAGGTACTCAGCAGGTTCGCGGTTCGGGTGGTTGTAGGTGACGATCACGACGGTGCGCGCCGGTACCGCCCGCACACGCTCGGTGAACGGCACACCGATGACGACCTCATCAGGCGTGATTCCCTGCAGGTAGTGACCGCCGATGAAATCGAAGTCGCCCGACATCAAGCGCTCACGCGCCGCGCCGACGGTCGCCGGTGGGTACGGCAGGTTCTCCCCGATCGCCTGACTGCGGGCGACCATGGTCACCTTCAGCCCAGCGGCGAGCAGCGCGTCGGCCACGGAGATCGCTTCGAACGTGCCGGTGTCGTCGAAGACGACGGCCGGGTCCTCGAGCCGCGCCCGACCACCGAACCCGAACACGTCCCACGACGTGAACACGTGTGGCAGGTCGAACCCCGGGACGGGAGCGATCGGCGTCGCCAGCTGGAATCCGTCGCGACGAGGTGAGCTCCCGGTGGCGATGATGACCTCGTCGGGTGAGAGCTCCGCAACGAGGTCCGGCTCGACCATCGAGGCGAGACGGATCGTCACACCCAGCCGCTCGATCTCACTCGTCAACCACTCGGTGATGGCCCCGACGTCCGACCGGTGTGGGGCGCTCGCCGCGATCGCCACCTGACCCCCGAGGCGACGGGTGGCCTCGTAAAGGTGCACCTCGTGGCCGCGCAGGGCTGCCGTCCGAGCGGCCTCGAGCCCGCCCGGACCACCTCCCGCGACGAGCACCCGCTTGTGCACCTCTGCCGGAGACGGCTCGAAGGTGACCGTCGTCTCCTCCGCGGCGGCCACGTTGACGACGCACGAGAGCGTGCCCGTCGACATGAGGTTTCCGACGCACCCGAAGTTGGAGCCGATGCACGGCCGGATCAGGTGCTCCTCGCCGTCGCGCGCCTTGTTCACGAGCGCCGGGTCGGCGATCAGGGCGCGCACCATCGAGACCATGTCGGCGCCGCCGCTCGACACGATGTGCTCGGCGTGGTCGAGCGTCATGATTCGGCCCACGACGATCGTCGGCTTCTCGACGACCCGTGTGATCACCTCGTTGACCGGCATCTCACTACCGAGGGGATCGTCCATCGGCGACAGGAGCTTGTGGAACCGCCAGTACGACCCCATGTGCAGCGACACGTAGTCCACGTACGGCTCGACCAGCTTGGCGACCTCCGCGACGTCCTGGGGCGTCATCCCACCCGGGATGTACTCCTCGTTCGGCAGGCGAATCCCCACGCAGTAGTCATCGCCGACCTCCGCTCGGATCGCCTGGAGGATCTCCATCAAGAAGCGCATGCGGTTCTCCAACGAGCCTCCGTACTCGTCGGTCCGCACGTTGTTGGCCGGTGAGAGGAACTGCTCGATCAAGTAACCGCTCGAAGCGTGGAGATCGACGCCGTCCAGCCCTCCGTCGCGGCAGCGCCGGGTCGCCGTGGCGAAGGCATCGACCATCTCGGCGATCATCGAGTGGTCCATCTCCACCGGGATGCCTCCCACCATCGGGTTCGGGATGGCGCTCGAGGAGACCTGTGTGGCGGCCTTCTTCGGCCGGGTCGCCGAACCGGGGTGGTAGATCTGCTGGAACATCTTCATCCCGTGCGGGCGGATCCGAGCCATCAGCTCCCGGAAGATCGGGATGACGTCGTCGCTGTACAGCGGCGTCACGCTCGGCGCGTTGGCGTGGACGCCGGTCGCCTCGAGAGTGCTCATGCCGACTCCCCCGGCGGCTCGCGCCTCGTGGTAGGCGATCAGGCGTTCGCCGGTGAGCATGGTGCCGTGGGCGGTCCGCACGATGCGGTTCGGGATCGTGATCGGCCCGACGTCGATCGGCTCGAACAGATGCGGGTAGGCCATCGCCACTCCTGACCGTGAGATCGAAGCGAGGCGCAATCTACGGCAGCTGGACAAGCTGTCAAGAAAGGTGGCGCACGCCAACCGCGGCGCGCGACACTCCGGCATGACTGCCAGTGGGATCGCCTTCAACCTGACGCTCCCCCGGTACGAGGACCAGGGCGAGCGCGATCCATTCCGTCAGACCTACGAGCTCGCCCGGCACGTCGAGTCGGCCGGGTTCAACGCCGCCTTCATCGGCCACCACTCGTTCACGCCGGAGACGAAGGATCCGTCGGCGCCGCTCATGCTGCTCGCCGCGATCGCCGCGAGGACCGAGCAGCTGCGGCTCGGGACCGGCGTCTTCCTCGGCGCGCTGCACCACCCGATCGCCATTTGCGAACAGGTCGCGACGCTCGACCAGATCTCGGGTGGAAGGGCGGTGTTCGGCGTCGGCACGGGCTACCGGAAGTACGAGTTCGACGCGTATGGATCGCCGTTCGAGAAGCGTGGTCGGCGGCTCAACGAGACGCTCGAGATCCTCCGCACCACGTGGACGACGGGCAGCTTCCAGCACGACGGCGAGTTCTTCCACTTCGACGACGTCAAGCTCTACCCACCGTGCGTGCAGCAGCCCCACCCGCCGATCTACGTCGGCGGTACGTCGGGTGCGGCGATCGAGCGAGCGGCCCGGCTCGGTGACACCTGGTTCACGCTTCCGATGGAGACGCTCGACTATGTGCGCACGCTTGCCGAGCAGTATCGCGCGGCGTGCACGCGGTACGGCACGACGCCGCGCATCTGCCTCATGCGCGAGGCATGGGTCGCCGCCGACGACACTGCCGTCGAGGAGGAGTGGTTCGGACGCGCCCTGTCGTTCCACCGCTACTACTGGGAGACGGGCACCCGTGGCGACCATGACGATCCAGTGCTCCAGCGGGTGGGCACCGGACAGCCCGTGACCTACCAGGAGTTCGTCAAGGATCGGGCATTCGCCGGGACTCCTGATCTCGTCATCGACGAGATCAGCCGCTGGCACGAGGCGATCGAGTTCGACGAAGCCTGTCTGATCTTCGCGACCGCCCAGGAGGCCCCGGATGCGCCGACCATGATGCGGACGACGGAGATGTTCGGCCGCGAGGTGATGCCCGCGTTCGTGTGATCTACGCCAGCGATTGACCTCGACCGCCTGCCGCGCGACAGTGAGCACACGTCGTTCGGGTGGACGGCGCAGAGAGGGAGACGGACATGTACATCGGCACACGCGCGCGCCCGGTCAACCAGGCGAAAGGTCGAGCTGCCGCAGCGTTCGCAGTCGAGGCGGGCGCTCGCGCTAGCGCCATCACCGGGCAGGAGATCTTCGTCTGGTCGACGATCTTCTCGCCTGACGCTCCAACCGTGTCGTGGAGTGCACGAATCGAGCATCTCGCGGACCTGGTCGCGATGGACGACGCGCTGTTCGCCGACGAAGGCTTCGCCCAGTTGGTCGAGGACAATGACGGGCTGTTCGTCGGTCCGACCTCGGATCTCGTCTCGCAGGTCGTACACGGTGCGCCGTCCGGCCCGCCGAAGACATACGTCCAGGCGACTCGAGCGGTCTGCGCCAACGGAAGCATTGCCGAGGCGATGGGAATCGGTGTCGAGATCGCCGACGTAGCGACGCGCATCACCACTGTCCCGGTCATCTTCGTGGCGGCGGTTGCCGGCACGTACGGAGCTGTCGGGTGGATCTCGAGTGTCGACGAGTTGGCCGACGTCGAGGCTGCGAACGAAGCGCTGGTGACGAACGACGAGTGGCTGAAGCTGATCGACCGCGCCGGTCACGCATTTGCGCCGGGCACCAGCTCGGTGATCCTCCGTCGTCTCGCCTAGGCGCGCAGCAGACGGAAGAACTCGCGTAGCTCAGCGGTCAGCAGCTCCGGTTCCTCGACGCCGGGGAAGTGGCCACCTCTCGGCATCTCGACCCAGCGCTGGATGTTGTACTCCCGCTCGGCCCATGGCCGTGGTGCCCGCTTCACGTCTCGCGGGAAGATGGCACATCCCGTCGGGACCTCAACGCGTGGGCGCGGTGGCAGGTTCGTCCCATCCTCGCGCGCGCTCGTAGTAGAGCCGCGAGGCGGAGGCGATGGTCCCGGTCACCCAGTACGTCGTGATCTCCGCGAGGAGCTCGTCCTTCGTGAAGCTTCGCTCGACGTCGCCGCCGCAGTCGGTGTAGGAGCGGTACTTGTCCAGCAGCCAGGCGGCGAGGCCGGCCGGCGAGTCGTTGAGCGCGTAAGCGAGCGTGTGCGGGCGCGTGCTGTTGATCTGCACGTGCACGACCGTCCCGCCGGCTTGGTGGGCTGCCCAGTCGGCGAGACCGCTGCGGTCGGTCTCAGTGAGGACCTCGTCGGAACCATCGACCGGCGGCTCACCGTGGGGCGAGGTGAGATGCAATCCGCACAGGTGCCGGCCCCCGTCCGAACGCGCCAGCTGTGTGGTGATGATCGCTCCCCAGTCGCCACCGGCAGCGCCGTAGCGTTCGTAGCCGAGCGTCGACATCACCTCGTCGAAGGCGGCGGCGATCCGCTTCGGTCCCCAGCCCGGCGCGACGGTCGGTCCCGAGAACCCGTAGCCGGGAATCGACGGCGCGACGACGTGGAAGGCGTCTGCCTCGTCGGCGCCGTCGGAGGCCGGCGCCGACAACGGACCGACGACCTTGACGAACTCGAAGATCGAGCCGGGCCATCCGTGGACGAGGAGGAGCGGCAGGGCGTCGGGATTGGACGAACGCTGATGGATGAAGCGGATCGGCTGACCGTCGCTGCGCACCTCGAACTGATCGAACGAGTTGAGGGTCTCCTCCTGAGCCCGCCAGTCGAACGTCGTCCGCCAGTAGTCGCACAGCTCCCGCAAGTAGGAACGGCTCACGCCGTAGTCCCAGCCATCGGCGCTCGGGAAGTCGTCGATGAAGCGTGTGCGAGCGAGCCGATCGCGGAGGTCGGCGAGCGTCTCTTCGGGGACGGCGACGCGGAAGGGCGAGGGCAGTTCCATTGGTTCTACGCTCGCGCCATGGCCGGCCGCGCTGACAACCCTGTGCTCGCGCGGGTGCTCGCCGAGCAGCCGGACGTCGCCGGTTCACTTGACGCGCTGTACGAGGCGGCCTGGAGCGTCGTCGATCCCGTCCTGCTGGAGCTGTGCCGGCTGCGCGTCGCCAAGCTCCTCGGCTGCGACGACGAGCAGGGTTTGCGCACCGAGGCAGCACGTGCGGCCGGGCTCGACGAGGCGACCATCGTTGACCTGCCGGCCTGGCCGACGTCGGAGCGCTTCGGGCGGCGCGAGCGGGCGTGCCTGGCGTTCTGCGAGCAGTTCGTCATCGACGTCGCCGGGATGGACGATGGGCTGGCGTTCGCCGTGTCCGACGAGCTGGGCCCGCAGGCCTTCCGCGACTTCGTCAGCGCCCTCCTCGTCATCGAACAGCGCCAACGACTCCGTCTGACCTACGAGCGGCTGTTCGAGCCGTGAGACGTGAGCGGCGCATCCCGGACGGCGTCAGAGCCGAGCCGCGCCTGGCCGAGGCGCTCGACGAGTGGCAGGCCGCCGTCGTTCGGCTCGCCCGGCTCGACGCCGTCACGACCGAGCTCGTGCGCCTCCGCTGCGCCCGCTACCACGACTGCCACACCTGAATGTCGCTGCGCTTGGCAGTTGCCACGCAGCAGGGGCTCGACGAGACGATGGCTGCCAAGGTCGACCGCTACGAGGCGAGCGATCTGTCCGAGCGCCACAAGGTCGCCCTACGGATCGCCGACGCGATGATGTCCCTGCCGGCCTCGATCGGCCCGGACCTTCGTCGCCAGGCGTACGAGCACTTCAGCCGGGACGAGCTCTTGGAGCTGACGCTCGACGTGATGAAGTGGAACTACCAGAAGGTGCCCGTGGCCCTCGGCGTCGACGCCGAGGTGAGACCGGGAGAGCTGGCGGAGCTGCACTTCGACGCCAGCGGCCGGCCAGTGCGGTGAGGCGCATGGAGCTCGAGCGGAAGGCTCTGCCTGCAGCTCTGCCTCTCGCTCGAAACTAGAACTCCCGCTTCTCGCGGATCTTGGCCCGCTTCCCGGTACGGCCACGCAGGTAGTACAGCTTGGCCCGGCGCACGTCGCCGCGCTTGACGACCTCGATCTTCGTCACGGTCGGCGTGTGCAGCGGGAACGTCCGCTCGACACCGACGCCATAGCTCAGCTTGCGGACGGTGTAGGTCTCCTGGAGCCCGCTGCCCTGGCGGCCGATCACGTTGCCCTGGAAGATCTGCACGCGCTCCTTGTTGCCCTCGACGACGCGCACGTGCACCTTGAGCTCGTCACCCGGCGCGAAGTCGGGGATGTCGGTGCGCAGCGAGTCGTTGTCGATGAGGTCGGTGGCTTTCATGGGCGCGAGTCCTTCGTCGGCGTGGGGCCGGGGGGCCGGTCAAGGATATGGGAGCGCTGGGAACTCTTCCAACAGCCGCGCTTCCTCGGGGGTCACACCACCTCGGGCCTCGATCAAGTCGGGGCGCAGCGCGATCGTCCGGTGGAGTGCCTGCGCTCGTCGCCAACGCTCGATGCGGCCGTGGTCACCGCTGCGCAGGATCTCGGGAACGGACCAACCTCGGAAGTCCGCCGGCCGCGTGAACTGCGGCTCCTCGAGCAGGCCGCGACGACCGAAGCTCTCCGTCACCGGGCTGGAGTCGTTCCCCATCACGCCCGGGACGAGGCGGGTGACCGCCTCCACCACGAGGCACGCCGCCACCTCCCCGCCGGCCAACACGACGTCGCCGATGCTCAGCTCACCGTCGACGAGGTGCTGGCGGATTCGATCGTCGACCCCTTCGTAGCGGCCGCACAGCAGGCTGAATCCGTCGGTCGCGGCCAGGTCGTCCGCCAGCGCCTGACCGAAGCGCTGTCCACCGGGCCCGAGGAGATACAGCGGACGCGGTGGATCGGCCGCCTCGACCGAGGCAAAGACCGGCTCCGGCCGCATCAGCATGCCCGCCCCGCCGCCGAACGGGCTGTCGTCGATGGTGCGATGGACGTCGGACGTGTGCTCACGCAGGTCGTGGGTGCGCAGCTCGAGCAGACCGGCCTCCCTGGCTCTGCCGAGCAGGCTGGCGGAGCAGAACTCGTCGACGAGACGAGGAAAGATCGTGAAGACGTCGATGCGCACTCAGACCTCGAGCCCTCAGACCTCGAAGAGGCCGGCGGGCGGGTCGATCACGATTCGGTCGGCAGTCCGTTCCACGATGAAGACCACGGGCACGAGCGCCCCGGACTCGAGCTCGAGGAGATCGGCCGCCGGGTTGGCGATGACGGCCGCCACCGTTCCGTGCTCAGCGCCGCCGACGTCGACGACACGCGTGCCGATCAGCTCGTGGACCCAGAGCTCGTCGTCGTCCTCCAGCGGCTCGGCATAGACCGGCGTGTTCGTGTAGCGCTGTGCCGTGACCCGATCCTTGATCTCCTCGAACGTGACGAGCCAGCGGTCCTGGTGCGGCGTGGCGACGACGACGGTCAGCCAACCATCGCGGGCGAACCAGCGGGTGCCCGGCTCGAGACGCTCGAGCCGGTCGGTACCGAGTTGCACGTTGACCTGACCCCGGACGCCGTGCGCTCTGCGCAGGTGCCCGATCTCGAGCAGCCCGGCCGGGACGGTCAATCGTCCAGGAACTCGACGTCGACGTCCGTTTCGTCGCGCGACGCCGCGGCCCGCACGACGGTGCGGATGCTCTGGGCCGTCCGCCCTCGGCGGCCGATCACTCGACCGAGATCCCCCGGACCGACGCGCACGTCGAGGCGCACGCGCCCGCGGCTCGGGGCAGCGTCGACCGTGACCGCCGCAGGGTCATCGACGATCGAGGTCACGATGTGGGTGAGCACGGCGACGGCGGTGGGAGCAAGTGCCCGATTGCCCTCAGCGTCGACGGCATCGTCGACTGCGTCGCTCACGAGTCAGTGGGGGTCGCTGTCGGACTGGCGGCGCCCGTCGTACCGACGCCGGCGATCTCCAGCAGCTTGCGGACGCGGTCGGTCGGTTGGGCACCCTGGCGGAGCCACTTGGCCGCCTTGTCGTGGTCCACGGTCAGCGTGGACGGGTCGGTGCGAGGGTTGTAGGTACCCACGATCTCGATGAACCGGCCGTCACGAGGCGACCGGGAATCGGCGGCGACGATGCGGTACTGCGGCTGCTTGGTCTTACCGACGCGGGTGAGGCGCAGCTTCACTGCCATGGAAAGCCCTTCCGAAGGGATGCGACAACGACCGGGGAGGCTAGCGGGACGGGCGCCCGCTCAGACGGTGTGGGGCACGGCGGTGCTCCAGCGCCTTCCGCGGCGTCGTTCAGGGGTGAAGACCCGGTTCGGCACGGCGGGCGCTCCAGCGCCTTCGCCGGCCGCGTCGTTGACAGAAACGGCGCCCAGTTCGGGGCGGGAGATGAGCAACGTGGCCGCATTCAACGCGTCGGGAAGCCCTGCCCGCCGCCCGTCAGCTCGGCGAGGTCGGGGAACCCACCGCCGGGAGGCAGGCCGGCCATGGCGCGGCGCTTGCCCTTCTTGCCCTTGCCCATCCCGGACATCCCGAAGCGCTTCATCATCTTCTGCATCTCGGAGAACTGCTTGACGAGGCGGTTGACATCCGAGGGCGATGTTCCCGAGCCGTTGGCGATGCGCGTGCGGCGGGACCCGTTGATCATCTGAGGCTGCGCTCGCTCCTCCAACGTCATCGAGCGGATGATCGCCTCGACCGGCTTCAGGTCGTCGTCGTCGATCTCGGCGCCCTTCAGCTCCTTCGGCATCCCCGGCATCATCCCGAGCAGGTTGCCGAGGGGACCCATCTTCTTCAGCTGCTGCATCTGCTCGAGGAAGTCGTCGAGGGTGAAGGCGCCCTCCATCAACTTCGCCGCCGCTTCCTCGGCCTGATCCTGCTCGAAGGCCTGCTCAGCCTGCTCGATCAGCGTCAGCATGTCGCCCATGCCCAGGATCCGGCCGGCCATGCGGTCGGGATGGAACTGCTCGAAGGCGTCGAGCTTCTCACCGGTGGAGGCGAAGGCGATCGGTTTCCCGATCACCTCCTTGACCGACAGCGCGGCACCGCCACGGGCATCGCCGTCGAGCTTGGAGAGGATCACTCCATCGATCGCGAGGGTGTCGTTGAAGGCCTCGGCGACACCGACCGCATCCTGACCGGTCATCGCATCGATCACGAGGAACGTGTACTGGGGACCCACGGCGCCGGAGATGAGCCGAACCTGCTGCATCATCTCGGCGTCGATGGCGAGCCGGCCGGCGGTGTCGACGATGAGGACGTTGCGGCCGAGCCGGCGGGCCTCGGCGAGGCCCTTGGCAGCCGTGAGCACGGGATCGCCCGGCTCGGAGAACACCGGGACGTCGATCTGCCTTCCGAGCGTGCGGAGCTGCTCGACGGCTGCGGGGCGCTGGAGGTCGGCACCGACGAGCAGTGGCTGG
Source organism: uncultured Acidimicrobiia bacterium (assembly GCA_963844915.1). Taxonomy (GTDB): domain Bacteria; phylum Actinomycetota; class Acidimicrobiia; order Acidimicrobiales; family Ilumatobacteraceae; genus JALZMG01. The sequence goes on from CAWJQF010000009.1 coordinate 59,300, forward strand.
CGGCCCTGCGTCTTGAACCAACGGGCCAACTTGGCGGCCGCCGTCGTCTTGCCGGAACCCTGCAGTCCGGCCATCAGGACCACGGTGGGCGGCCGGCTGGCATACGTGATGCGCAGCGTCTCGCCGCCGAGGATGCGGGTCAGCTCGGCGTTGACGAGCTTGACGACCTGCTGGGTCGGGTCGAGGGCCTGTGCTCGGGTGGCGCCGATGGCCTCGCGCGCGCAACCGGCTGATGACATCGCGCGTGACGCCGACGTTGACGTCCGCTTCGAGCAGCGCTGTGCGGATCTCGGCGAGGATCTCGTCGACATCGGCCTCGGTCAGACGACCCTTTCCGCGGATCCGCCGAACGACGCCTTCCAGACGGCTGGACAGGTTCTCGAACATGCCTTGGTGACGCTATCGAGCCCCCTGGCGCCGCCGGTTCCGAGGGACGAACATGGAGCCGACGACTTCGAGTTGCTACGGAGGTGCCCATGCCGACCGACCTGCGCATCGATGCCGACAACCGGCCCGGGGTCCTCGCCGCGATCGCCGCGGCCCTCGGCTCGGCAGGCGTGAACATCGAGGGCTACTGCGGGGTGGGCGCCGGCGGCAAGGGCTCGATCCACTCTCCTCGTCGACGATGCCGCCGGCGCTCGCAAGGCCCTCGAGGGCTCATCACACACCATCGCCGCCGAGCACGAGGCGTTGCTCGTCGAGCGCGGCGTGGACCGTCCCGGCTACCTGGCCGAGATCACCAAGAAGCTGAGCGATGCAGGCATCAACGTCGAGGTCGGGTACGTCGCCACCGACACCCGGCTCGTGTTCGTCGTCGACGACCCGGAGCGGGCGCGCGGCCTGCTCTGACCGTCCCGACCGAGACCTACGCTGAAGCGCGCGCTCGACGTGGGCGCCGGGCGACAAGAGATGGAGGACGACATGACTTCTCGCGTGGTGCACTTCGAGGTCCCGTTCGACGATGCCGATCGGGCCTACGCCTTCTACCGCGAGGTCTTCGGCTGGAACCTCATGCCGATACCCGAGATGGACTACACGGGCGTCTCAACGGGTCCGACGAACGAGCAGGGCATGCCGACCGAGCCCGGTTACATCGGTGGAGGGATGACCCCGCGCACCGACATGGTGCCGGCACCGGTCATCACGCTGCAGGTCGACGACATCGACAAGACGCTGGCGACGGTCGAGGACCACGGCGGGTCGCGGGCGGGCGACAAGATCCAAGTGGCCGAGATGGGGTTTGCCGCCTACTTCCGCGACAGCGAGGGCAACCTGATGGGCCTCTGGCAGAACGCCAGCTAGGGCCTCACTCGTCGAACAGGGCGTCGACGAACTCGTCGGGGTCGAACGGGACGAGGTCCTCGATCCTCTCGCCGATCCCGACGAGCTTCACCGGAGTGCCGAACTCCGTCTCCACGGCGAACACGATGCCGCCCTTGGCCGAGCCGTCGAGCTTCGTGAGCACGATCCCGGTCACCTGCGTGGCGTCGCCGAACTCGCGGGCCTGAGCGAGGCCGTTCTGCCCGGTCGTGGCGTCGATGACGAGCAGCACCTCGGTCACCCGACCAGCACCCTTCTCGGCCACGCGACGCACCTTGCGCAGCTCTTCCATCAGGTTGGTCTTGGTGTGCAGCCGTCCGGCCGTGTCGGCGAGCACGAGGTCGTAGTCCCTGGACGACGCGCGCTCGACGGCGTCGAACACGACGGCGCTCGGATCCCCGCCGTCGTTCCCGCGGACGATGTCGACCTCGGCGCGCTCGGCCCACGTCTCGAGCTGCTCGGCCGCCGCGGCACGGAACGTGTCGGCCGCGGCGAGGAGCACCCGCCGGCCGTCGTCCTGCTGCTGGAGGGCGACCTTGCCGATTGACGTGGTCTTGCCGACGCCGTTGACACCGACGAACAACCAGACGTTCGGGCTGCCCTGCTCCCCCGGTACGAAGTGCAACTCACGGTCGGCACCCTCGAGACGTTCCTTCATCTCGGCGCGCAGCGCGCCGAGCAGGTCGTCGGGTTCCGTGAGCTCCTTGTCCTTGACCCGCGTCCGCAGGCCGTCGAGCAGATCCGTGGTCACGCCGATGCCGACGTCGGCCCGCAGCAGCGCCTCCTCGAGGTCTTCCCAGGTCTCGTCCGTGATCCCCCGGCGCCCGCGGACGCCGGCGAAGGCACCGGCTAGCGCAGCTCGGGCCCTCGACATCCGGCCGCGCAGGGTGACTGGAGGGACGACGACCTCGGGCTCGACGACTTCCGGCTCGAGCACGGCCGTTGGTGCGCCGGGCCGTGGAGGTGCCGTCGGGGGCGCGATCGGAGGCGCCTTCGGTGCCTCGATCGAACGCTGGGCCCTGCGCCGGCTGACGATCAGCACGGCGATGCCGAACAGCAGCACCAGGCCGATCAGGACGAGGTAGATCCACTCCATCGCTGCTCGAACCTATCGAGCTTTCGCTGCACAACCGGAGGTTGCGCAGCGAGCTCGATGCCCGCCTTCGGCGGACCCAGTCGCACACCCCCGGCCTGGGCGTTCAGCTGGCGTAGCGGCGTGCTGACCCGTTCGGTGATCACGCGCGACGAGCCGCCGGGCTGCATCGTCACACCGAGCAGGCAGTCGCCGGCCTCCATCGTCCGCTTCTGGTGGCTGACGATGAGCAGCTGCGCCTCCAGGCGGAACTCGGCGATCAGGCCGAGGAACCGGTGGAGGTTGACGTCGTCGAGCGCCGCCTCGACCTCGTCCATCACGTAGAACGGCGACGGCCGGCTGCGGAACACGGCGAACAGGAACGCCAGCGCCGTCAGGCTGCGCTCACCGCCCGAGAGCAACGACAGCTTCTTCACGTTCTTGCCGCTCGGCTTGGCCTCGACGTCGACGCCGGTCTCCAGCAGGTCGGCCGGATCGGTGAGCACGAGCTTGCCCGCACCACCTGGGAACAGCGTGATGAACAAGCGCTCGAAGTTCGCCGCGACGTCGACGAACGCTGCGGCGAACACCGACTGGATCTCTTCGTCAACGGCCCGGATCACCCGCATGAGCTCGCGACGCGTCGTGCGCACATCCTCCAGCTGCTCCTCGAGGAAGCCATGACGCTGCTGCAGCTCGCTGAACTCCTCGAGTGCCAGTGGGTTGATCGGGCCGAGCAACCGCACCTCGCGCTCCAGGTCCCGCACCCGAGCCCGCGCCGTGACGCCCTCGGCGAGCGGAGGGGCAGGCGTCGCCTCAGCCGTTTCCGGCTCGACGTCGAGATCGTGACGCAGCAGCTCGACGGCCGACTCCAGGCGCAGCCGGGCTTCCGCCTCTTCGACCTCGGCGCGCCGGGAGCGCTCCCGGACCTCGTCGAGTTCCCGCTCGGCGCCTGCTCGCTCGGCCCGCAGCTCGTCGAGCCGCCCGGTCAACGCCCGGACCTCCTCGCTCTGCTGGCGGCGCCGCTCCACCAGCTCGCCGTGGTGGGCGTCGAGCACCCCACGATGGGCGATGACGAGCCGGCCGAGACGTTCCAGTGCGCCGAGTGCCCGCTCGACCTCCATGCGCTGTTGCTCGGCAGCAGCGCGCGCCGCCGAGTCCACGGCCAAACGGCGTTCGGCGTCCTCGATGCGGGCCGTCAGGAGCTGGACCCGCTCGCGCAGGCCGGCCCGCCGGGCCTCGAGGTCCCGGCGCCGCACCTCGAAGGCACTGGCCCGAGCCTCCAGATCGGGCATCACCCGCTCGAGCTCGGCGATGCTCGCCTGCTCGCTCGCCACGTGCGCTTCGAGCTCGTCGATGCGGGCCAGCAAAGGCTCCAGCTCGGCGACCGCCTCCCTGCGTTCGGCACTCGCGGCAACCAGACCCTCGGATGCCGCGGTGAGCACCTGGTCGTTCGCCGCCAGCCGGGTGTGCAGGTCATCGAGCTGACGCCGTGCCGCCGCGACCACCTCGGACGCCGTGTCGACGGTGCTGGCGCACCGTTCGGCCACGCCCGTCAGCCGTTGCGCCTCCGTCGTGGCCTCGTCGACGGCGGCCGCCGTGACGCCTCCTGCGCCGGTGGCACCGACGCGCCAGCCAGTCGTGGCGAACCGTTCACCGGCGCTCGTCACGACCACCAAGGAGCAGTCGCGGGCTGCCAGGTCGGCGGCCGCGGCGACGTCGTCGACCCGCACCGCACCGGCGAGCAGCCGGTCGAGCAGCAGCTCCACCCCAGGACGTTGCGACGTCACATGGGGCCGGACCGGATCGCCGCCGGGCGGCGACGGTGTGGTCGCCGTCTGGGTCAACCCGAGGGCGAGCACCGCCCCGCTCGTGTCGGACTCGCGCAGCGCCTGCAGGGCTCGCTCCGCCGCAGCCGGGTCGATGACCACGACGGCACTCAGTGCTTCGCCGAGCGCCGCCTCGACCGCCGTCTCCCACCCGTCGTCGATGCGGACGAGGTCGAGCAACGTTCCGAGCACACCGGACAGACCGCTCAGCCGCTCCGCACCCGCGCGGGCGTGCACTGCGTCGAGCGCCAGCTGCAGCGCCTCGGCGCGACCTGCCGCGGCCGCGGCCCGTTCCATCGCCTCCTGGCGAGCAACGACGCCGCGCTCGCGCTCGTTCTCGGCAGCCACCAGCCGCTCCTCGGCACGGCGGATGTCCTCGACGAGCGGCGTCTCCACGAGCTCGGCGGCGTTGCAGTCGTGCCGGCACCGATCGGAACGGTGCTCGGCATCGAGGGCCGTCCTTCCCAGCGCGGCAGCTCGCTCCCCGGCACGCGACAGTTCGGTCGACGCCCGCTCCAGCGCGGCGCGCCGGGTACGCAGCTCGCCGCGAACTTCAGCCGCATCGCCACCGGCGCCGGCATCGGCCGCCTGGTCGGGCCGCGCGTCTTCGATCGTCGCGAGCTGCGGGGCCAGCGCCTCGAGGGCAGCCTGCACGGCCGCCAGCTCGTGTCGGCCGCTGGCGGCCTCGCTCTCCAGGTTGGCGACCACGCCGGCATCGAGCAGCTGTCCGCGGTCGCGCTCCAGGCTGCGTCGCCGCTCGGCGATGACCGCAGCCAGCCCACGCGCCCGCTCCCGCAGCTGCTCGACGAGCCCCAGTTGGTCGCCCAGGTCCTCGGCGCCACGAGCGGTCAGCTCCGCCGTGGTGGCCACGACCTCTGCGTCGAACCGCGCCAGCTCGCCCTTGAGACGTGATTCCTCGCCTGCCGTGTCCACCTTGACTGCAGCGATCGACGCGAGCTGTGTCCGCAGAGCGGCGAGCTCACGACCGGCGAGGTGGATGCGCAGCGCGGTGAGCTCGCCGATCAGCTCGCCGTGCCGCTTCGCCGCCTCCGCCTGGCGTTCGAGCGGGCGGAGCTGGCGACGCACCTCGCGCAGGAGATCCTGGACGCGCACCAAGCTTCCCTCGGTCGCCTCGAGGCGCCGCTGCGCCTTCTCCCGCCGCTTGCGGTACTTGAGGACTCCGGCTGCTTCCTCGATGATCGCCCGGCGCTCCTCCGGACGGGCGCTGAGCACGGCGTCGATCTGGCCTTGGCTCACGATGACGTGCTGCTGGCGGCCCACACCGGCGTCCGACAGCAGTTCCTGCACGTCGAGCAAGCGGCACGGCACGTTGTTGATGGCGTACTCACTGTCGCCGGTGCGGAACAGGGTCCTGCGTACCATGACCTCGGTCAGCTCGATGCCGAGGAGCCCGGCGGAGTTGTCGATCGTCAGTGCCACCTCGGCGCGCCCGAGCGCCGGCCGCGTCGCCGTGCCGGCGAAGATGACGTCGTCCATCTTCTGGCTGCGCACGGCGCTCGGGGCCTGGGCGCCCAGCACCCACGCGATGGCGTCGACGACGTTCGACTTGCCGGAGCCGTTCGGCCCGACGACGACCGTCACACCCGGTTCGAGGTCGAGCGTCGTCGCCTCGGCGAACGACTTGAACCCCTTGAGGGACAAGCTCTTCAGGAACACGGCGCCAGCGAAGTTACCGGCCTCCGGCCGACCGGTTGAGGGATGGTTCAGGGGCAGGTGCTCGGACCACAGGGAGCCGCTGACACCACGGGCAGAAGTACGTGCTGCGGCCGCCGCTGACGATGCGCCGGATGACGCCACGGCCGCACGTCCGGCACCGCTCACCAGCGTGCCCGTAGACGAGGTGATCGTCCTGGTAGGAGCCTGCGGACCCCATCAGGTCGACGTACTGGTTGTCGCCGAGCGTCGAGCCACCGGCGCCGACGGCGGCCAGCAGGACACGGTGCAGGGCATCGTGCAGCCGTCGGATCTCCTGACGACGTAGCGAGCCGGCCGCGCGCAGCGGGTGGAGACGCGCCTCGTGGAGGACCTCGTCGGCGTAGATGTTGCCGACGCCGGCGATCACGTGCTGATCGAGCAGCAGCGGCTTGAGGTGCGTGCGCCGACCGGTGAGCAGCCGTCCGAGCGCGGCGACGTCCAGTCCGTCGGCCAATGGATCGACGCCCAGGTGGGCCAGCTCGGGGAGCTCGACGTCGACATGGTCCGGATCGAACACGACCACTTCGCCGAACGTGCGCGGGTCGACGAACCAGAGCGCTTCGGCCGGCTCGCCGTCGAGCGTCATCACCACGTGCGTGTGGGGCGGGCGCTCCGCGTGCGCCGCAGCGAGCAGCAGCTGCCCGGTCATGCGCAGGTGGATCATCAGCGTGTCGCCGGTGTCGAGCGGCAAGAGCAGGTACTTGCCGCGCCGCCGCGCGGCGAGCACCTTGGCGCCCGTGAGACCGTCGATGACCTGTTGCGCCGACGTGCGGCGCACGCTGCGCAGGCGTCCGACCTCGACCTCCGTGATCGTGTGCCCGACGACGTGCTCCGCAAGGCCGCGCCGCACGGTCTCGACCTCGGGCAGCTCCGGCATCAGCTCGTGAACGCGCGGCAGGCCGCCTCGGCGGCCGACTGCTCCGCCGCCTTCTTCGAGCGACCAGCACCCTCGCCGAGCACCGCGCCGTTCACCACGACCGTGGCGAAGAAGTGCTTCGCATGATCGGGTCCTTCCGAGCGCGTGACGTACTCCGGCGCGCCGGCCCCGTCCATCGCCGCCAGCTCCTGCAGCCGTGACTTGTGGTCGAGGTGGTCGAGACGAGCGGCGGTGGCGCCGAGCCGCGGCCCGATCATCCGCTCGATGACGTCGTACGCGACGCCCGGACCGCCATCGACGTAGACCGCGCCGAACACGGCCTCCAGCGCGTCGGACAGGATCGACGGCTTCTCCCGCCCGCCGGCGGCGTCCTCGCCGCGCCCCAGCAGCAGGAACTCACCGAGCCCGATTCCCTCCGCCACGTCAGCCAGGGCGAGTGCGTTCACCACACCCTTGCGGACACCCGTGAGGTCACCCTCGGGAAGCTCGCTGAACCGGCGGTAGGCCAGGTCGGCAACGACCCACCCGAGGATCGCATCGCCGAGGAACTCGAGGCGCTCGTTGCTCAGCGTGCCCGGGTGCTCGGCGCACCACGACCGGTGGGCCATGGCGCGTTCGAGCAACGCCGGATCGGCGAACTGGTGGCCAATGCGCAGCGCCAGCGGATGGTCGTCGCGAGAGGCCCCGTCAGCCGGCGCCGGAGCCTGGCTCGTCAGGCGCCACCTCGCGTGCGCTCGTGCACGTAGTCCACGGCATCGCGCACCGACTTCAGGTCGGCGAGGTCCTCGTCCTCGATCCGGAAGCCCGTCGTGCGCCCGCTCAGCTCCTCCTCGAGGGCCTCGACGAGCTCGATCAGCGCCAGCGAGTCAGCGTCCAGATCGTCGACGAACGACTGGCCCTCGGTGATCGTCGATGGCTCGATCTCGAGGATGTCGGCCAGCCGGTCACGCACGATCTCGAAGATCTCGGCCCGTTCGAGGGGGGCAGTCTCACCCGGCACGGCGTGAGCCTAACGGTCGGCGGCTCAGGACTTCGGGTGGAGCCCGATGGCGGCGCGGATCTCCTCGACCATCTCGTGCTCGACCATCTCCTTGGCCACGTTGACGGCGCTGAAGATCGCCGTGGCGCTCGCCGAGCCGTGCGAGATGACGCACACGCCGTCGACGCCGAGCAGGATGGCACCCCCGTAGGTATCAGGGTCGAGCGTGCGGTACAGCTCGTCCAAGGACGGTCGCATCGCGTCGGCGTGCGGGCGGTTGGCGTCGATGTCGAACACGTCGTCGAAGGCCCGTTTGATCGCCTTGACGCCACCCTCGAGCGTCTTCAGCACCACGTTGCCAGTGAACCCATCGGTCACCGCGACGTCGACGCCGTCGGTCATGATGTCGCGGCCCTCGATGTTGCCGACGAACTCGATGCCGGGTGCCGCGGACAGCAGCTCGAAGGCGTCCTTGCGGAGCGTGTCGCCCTTGCCCGCCTCCTCGCCGATCGACAGCAGCCCGACGAGCGGGCGCAAGCGACCGAAGCGATGGCGGGAATAGACGGATCCCATCTGGGCGAACTGCACCAGCCACTCCGGCTGGACCTCGGCGTTGGCGCCCGCATCGAGGAGGATCGTCGGGTTCGAGCCGGGCACCGGGATCGGCGTCGCAACGGCCGGACGGCTGACGCCCTTGATGCGACCCATGCGCAAGAGTGCGGCGGCCATCGTGGCGCCGGTGTTGCCGGCCGAGATCATCGCTGCGGCGCCACCGTCACGGACGGCTTCGGCGGCGCGCACGAGGGTCGAGTCCTTCTTGCGGCGCACACCGCCGGCCGGGTCCTCGTCCATGGCGATCACCTCCGACGCCTCGATCAGCGGCAGTTCGCCGCGACCGGGCAGGTCCGGTGGACCGACGAGGACGATCGGGATGCCCGCTGCAGCTGCCTGGAGTGCGCCGGCGACGATCTCGTCAGGGGCGCGATCGCCGCCCATCGCGTCGATGGCGATCGGCTTCATGCGCGATGAGCCTGGGCGGCCGCAGCGTCAGGCAGTGACGTCGATGGCGACGCGGCCCTTGTACCACCCGCAGGTGGGGCACACGGTGTGGGGCTGCTTGGCCGACCCGCACCTGGGACACACGCTGCGCGACGGAGTCGCGAGCTTCCAGGCGCCGGCGCGGCGGCTACGGCTCTTCGACTTCGACTTCTTCTTCTTCGGAACGGCCATCGTGGTCTCCGGCTGGGAATGCGGCCGTTGCAGGCTAGCGGCGCGGTGCGCAGGAAGCGCACCCGTCCTCGGTGCACGCAGTTCAGCGGCAGCCGAGTGTGGTGCGAATGCGCGTCGCGTGCTCGGTGAACTGTGCGACCTGAGCGTCGGTCAGGCGGCCCACGGCGCCGAAGATGCGCACCGTGCTGAGGAAGCCGCGCAACCTGGCGCACGCCACATCGGTGCGGCCGTCTTCGAGCGACGCCGCGGCCCGTGCCGCGAGCCTGGCCAGCGTCGGCCCTGCCCGCCCAGCGCCCTGCACGGCGCTCTCCAGCGCGGCGAGATCGTCGGACGGGTCCGGCGGTGGCTGCGCATCGGCGTACCGGAAGTCGTCGGCGGCGGTGTCGGGGCTCTGCACGCCATTCACGGTGACCCGCACGCTGACGGTGCCGGAACCAGGCGGGCTCACCGCCGTGCACGTCGTCGCAGTGGCGCAGCCGACGGCCAGAGCGGCGGCATTGCCGAAGTGGACGACGGTGCCGCTCGATGCGGTGCTGAAGCCAGTGCCCGTGATCGTGACGGCGGTGTTGCCGGCCGCCGGTCCGCCAGCCGGCGTGATCCTCGTCACGCTGGGCTGCATGGTGAACGGCACGCTGTTGCTCTCACCGCTCTGCGTGCCGAGCGGCGAGCGCGACGGTGCCCACACCGGGCGGGCTCACCACGGTGCAGAGCGTGAAGGACGTGCACCTCGTCTCCACAACGTTGTTGTTGGATCCGAAGATCACCCACGTGGGCCAATCCGACGGGAAGAAGTTCGTGCCCTCGATCGTGATGACGGTGCCCTGAGGACCTGCGGTCGGGGAGATCGAGGTGATCGTCGGGGCGCCGAGGTACGTGTAGTCGTCGGCGGGCGTGTCGAAGCTCTGCTGCCCGTTGGCGGTGACGCGTATTCCCACCGTGCCGGAGCCGGGTGGGCTCACGGCGTTGCACTGCGTGGTCGACCCGCAGCTGACCTGCGGCGACGGCACACCGCCGAAGGTGACGGTGGTCTGCCCAGGGACGAAGTTGGTCCCGGTGATCACCGTGTCGAAGCCGCCTCGGGCTGGACCGGTGGTCGGGCTGACGGCGGTCACCGTGGGTGCGGAACCGAAGGCAACCGTGATGAGCCCAGCGCCGGACCGGACACCGGTCTGGAACACGGTGCCGGCCGGACCGAACCCGCTGCCGCCGCCGCCACCCAAACCTGGCTGACCACCTCCACCGCCGTAGTAGCCGCCACCGCCACCGCCGCCCGGACCCCCAAGGACACCGCTGTCGGCCCCCACGCCTCCCTGTCCGAGCAGGCCGCTGCCGGTCGTGCCGTCCTGGTTGCCGCCAGTTCCGCCACCGGAGCAGAAGAGGTTCTGTGTCGCCGACCCTCCTACCAGGCCGCCACCCCCGCCGGCCTGGGTGCAGACGAGGTTGCCGGCACCCCCGCCGCCGCCCCCGGCGATGAGGATGCGATCGGCGAGCGCCGATCCCCCGCGCCGCACATCTGATGCGCCCCCGCCGCCGGCGCCCGCGCACTCGCTGGCGAGGTTGCCACCGTTGCCACCGCCGTTGAACCCGCCGCCTCCCGGGAGCAGAACACACTCAACTGTGGGTGGGGTGGTCTCGAGGCCTTGGCCACCGACCATGATCGCCAAGACCTCGCCTGGCGTCACCGGGATGGTGACCGTGGCGCGTCCACCCTGCCCGCCTGCGAAGAGCGGGCCGTTCCTGCCGCCCTGGGAGCCATAGACGTCGAACGTCGCCTGATGAACGTCCGCCGGTACGGTCCACGACTGCGGGCCACCGGTGTAGTTGAACGTCAGCGTCTGGGCAGGCGTGGCCTCCTGCGCGACCGATGGCGCAGCCGACACGATGACCGCCAGCGCTGGCACGACCAGTGCGGTGGGCATGACCCACCACGTCGACCGAGAGATCCGCCGAGACATCCTCGTTCCCTCCTGATGCCGGCCACGGGCGGCGCCGGCACTCGGGCAGAAGATAGCCCCTAGGGCTCACGCAGCTCGTCGAGGACCGCCCAGCGCTCGTCGCGCTCCTCGGGGTGGCCGTGATCCGGCGACGACTGGAGGTCGATCCCGCACACCGGGCACAGTCCGGGGCAGTCGTCTCGGCACAGAGGAGCGTCCGGGATCGCCAGCAGGACCTCCTCGCGAACCATCGGACGGAGATCGATCTGGCCATTGGCGATGGGGAACTCGTCGAGCTCGGGCGCGTCGGCGTAGCGCTCCTCCACGTCGATGCGCAGCGCGTCGGCGAGCGGGCGCAGGCAGCGGCGGCACTCGTCGGACCATTCCACCGTGAGCGTTCCGGTGACGACGATGTCGTCGAGCGTCGACTCGAGCGTCAGGTCGACGGCGACCTCGCCGGCGTCACCGGCGTCACCGGTGTCACCACCGAGGCGCGGGTCGACCGCATCGAGCTCAACGAGCGCAACGACGGTGTCGACGTGCCGGACAGAGCCCGGTTGGCGGGCCAGTTCGACGGCGTTGATGACGAGAGCGTTCACCGCTCCCCATTCCTACCTGTCCTGGTCGAAGAAGCCCTTCGTCGGATCCTCGTCCTCGCCGTCGGTCATCGGCATCGGCACGGCACCGATCGACAGACGCTGGCGGCCGGCACCGACGGTCTTCTGCAACTTGTCGAGCAGGATCTCGAAGCTGCCGAGACGCTGGTCGAGGAAGTCCTCCGTCTCGTGGCGCAGGCGTCGCGAGTCGGCTTCGGCGGTCTCCATCACCTGACGCGCGCGCTGCTCGGCGGCACGAACGACCTCGGTTCGTTGGACCATCCGTTCGGCGCGGACGCGGGCTGCCTCCAGCAGTTCATCAGCCTCACGGCGCGTCTTGGCGACGAACTCTTGGCGCTCCTTGAGCATCCAGCGGGCCTGACGCAGTTCGTCGGGCAGACGCTGCAGGGCCTCCTCGAGCAGTTCGATGATCTCGTCGCGGTCGATGCGCGGGGACGACGACAGGGGCATCGTGGGGGCGGTGGCGATGATGTCGATCGAACGGCGCAGCAGCGTCTCGGCGTCGCCGACATAGCCCTCGCCGGGTTCGGGGTACTCGTCGTCGATCTCGTCGTACTCGTCGTACTCGTCTTCGTAATCGTCGTCGTAGCTCATGCTGTGGTGGTCCCGTTCGAGAACTTGCTGGCCAAGGCGTCGGCCACTGCGGGCGGCACCATGTGCCCGACTGCTCCACCGTACCGGGCGATCTCGCGCACGAAGCGGCTGCTGATGTACCCGCGGTCGGCGCGACATGGCAGGTAGACGGTGCGGATCCCCGTGACGGAGTGGTTCGTGAGCGCCATCTGCTGCTCGATCTCGAAGTCGGAGGCGGTCCGCAGCCCCTTGACGATGAACGACGCTCCGGCCTCCGTGGCGGCGTCGACCGCCAGACCGTCGTGCGAGGACACGGCGACGTCGTCCTTGAGTCCGATGTCGGCGACCGAGGCGCGGATCAGCTCCTGGCGCTCGTCCACCGTGAACATGCCGCCCGGCTTCTCGTGGTTGAACATGACGACGACCGTGACATGGCCGAACAACTCGACGGCCTGCTCGATGACGTCGAGGTGACCGAGGTGGATCGGGTCGAAGCTGCCGGGGTTGAGCACGGTGCCCATGGGTCTCGTCACGGTAGTTCGCGGTGCAGGAACGTCACCCACGTGCGGCCGTAGCGCTTCGTGCGACCCTGCTCCCAGTCGACGGGTGCGTCGACGATGGCGGCAGCCTCTGCGACGACGAGTTGGGCCGTGATCGCGCGGAGCAGCCGCGGCCACTCGTCGAACTCGTAGGGCGGATCGGCGAACGCGAGGTCGGCGTCGATGCGCGGGGCGGCGGTGATGGAGTCCCCGACGCGGACGGTGGTGCGGTCGCGCAGGCCGAGCGTGGCGATGTTCTCGTCGATCGCCGCGACCGCGGCGCGATCCCGCTCGACGAACGTGCAGTGGGCCGCGCCGCGTGAGAGGGCCTCGATGCCGAGCGCACCGCTGCCGGCGTACAGGTCGGCGACGCGAGCGCCGACAACGACGTCGAGACTGGCGAGGGCGTTGAAGACGGCTTCGCGCACCTTGTCCGTGGTCGGTCGGACCGCAGTGCGGCTGGGCGGCGCCACGAGCCGCCGTCCTCGCAGCTCGCCGGCCACCACACGCACGGGCGCAGGCTAGGAGCGCATACTCGTGGCGGTGCTTGAACCGGATCCCGTCATCACGTGCATCGACTGCGGCGGTCGGGCGCACCTCCTCAACCGGCGGCGCGATCCCGACGTCGAGGACGCTGACGCACAGCGGTGGGAGCCGGGCGACATCGCGACGTACCGGTGCGAAGACTGCCTCGACCGCTGGGACCTCGTCCTCGAAGACGACGACCCCTGATCCATCCGAGTGTTTGACGCCATCCGAGTGCTGGATGTCGATTTTCCCGAGGTCTGACACTCCGATGGGGTCAAACACTCGGATGGATTCAGCTGCGGGTCAGGAACTCGGCGTCTTCTTCGCTGAGGATGAGGTGCAGCTCGTCGAGGAGTGCGGGGTTGGCGTCGAGGAGCGGATCGGCATCGACGATCTCGAACGCCGCCTCCCGCGCCAGCTGCACCAGCTCGCGGTCCCGCCGCAGCGACGCCAGCCGCAGATCGCTACGTCCCTTCTGCGCCGTGCTCATCAGCGTGCCCTCGCCGCGCAGCTCGAGGTCGACCTCCGCCAGCTCGAAGCCGTCGGTCGTCGCCACGAGCGCTTCCACGCGCGGACCAGGACCGTCGTCGAACGAGCCCGACGTCAGCAACCAGCACTGCGATTCGTCGCCGCCGCGCCCGACCCGGCCGCGCAACTGGTGCAGCTGGGCGATCCCGAACCGGTCGGCGTCGAGGATCACCATCACGGTCGCGTTCGGCACGTCGACGCCGACCTCGATGACGGTCGTGGCGACCAGCACATCGAGCTCGCCGGCGCGGAAGGCAGCCATCGTGGCCTCTTTCTCGCCCGGCGCCAGCCGCCCGTGCAGCAGCCCGAGGCGCAGCCCCTTCAGCTCGCCAGCGGCGAGGCGGCGAAACGTCTCCTCGGCCGACGCCACCTCCAACTTCTCGCTCTCGTCGATCAACGGGCACACCACGTAGCCCTGCCGGCCCGCCGCGACCTCGGCCCGCATCTCCGCCCACGCCTCCGCCTCGAGCAGCCCGCCAGCCGCCCAGCGCGTGACGATCGGCGTCCGCCCGGGCGGCAGCTCGTCCAGCACGCTCACGTCGAGGTCGCCGTAGACCGTCATCGCTGCCGTGCGCGGGATCGGCGTCGCGGTCATGACGAGCACGTCGGGAACCGCGGCTCCTGCCTTGTCACGTAGCGCCGCTCGCTGCTCGACGCCGAACCGGTGCTGCTCATCGACGACGACCACGCCGAGGCTGTGGAACTCGACGCCCTCTTGGATCAGCGCGTGGGTCCCGATGACCAGATCGACGGATCCGGAGGCCAAGCCACCGAGGATCCGCTTGCGCTCGTTGCCCGTCACGCGGTTCGTCAGCAGTTCGACCGACAACGGCCGCTCACCGAACAGGTTTCCGGCTGGCACGAGCAAGCCCGACAGCATCAGGCGGACACTCGTCGCGTGCTGCTCGGCGAGCACCTCGGTCGGCGCCATCAGCGCCCCCTGGTGTCCACCCTCCACGGCCGCCAGCAACGCGGTGACGGCCACGACCGTCTTGCCCGATCCCACGTCGCCCTGCAACAGCCGATGCATCGGGTGCGGCGCGGCAAGGTCGTGGGAGATCTCGGTGATCACCCGCAGCTGGGCGGACGTCAGGGGAAAGGCCAGCGCGTCGTGGAACCGCCGCACCAGCTCGCCGTCGACGACGTGGGAGATGCCGACCGACTCGCGCTCCATCGCCCGCTTGCGCATCACGAGGGCGAGCTGGACGCGCAGCAACTCGTCGAAGGCGAGTCGGCGGCGGGCCTGGTCCTTCTCGCGCAACGACTCCGGCGCGTGGATCTGCCACAGGGCCCGTTCCCGATCGATCAATCCGAGTCGGCGGCGAACGGCACCGGGTACGGGATCGCAGAAGCCGCGGGGACGGGAGCGCTCGAGCGCGTTCTCGACCCAACCCGCCAGCTCCCACGTCGTGATCTGCGCCTTCTCGCTCTGCGGATAGATCGGCACGATCCGGCCGGTGCGATCACCGATCAGGTCGACGATCGGATTGGCCATCTGCAGCCCGCCGCGGTACGTGTCGACCTTGCCGAACAACGCCACGTTGAGGTCCGGGCGAAGCTGGCGCTCGCGCCACGGCTGGTTGAAGAACACGACGTGCATGCGACCCGTGCCATCGCCGACGACCGCCTCGACGATTGCTCGCCGGTTCCGCCCGCTCCGCTTGTGCACCGAACGCACTGACACCAGCACCAGCGCCTCGTTGCCGGGGAGCAGGTCGGCGACCCGGGCCTCGTTCGTGCGGTCGACCCAGCGCCGCGGGTACGTGGTCAAGAGGTCGAGCACCGACTCGATTCCGACGGTCTGGAGCGCGTCCCGCTTCCGCTCGCCCACGCCGCGCAGCCGCCCGACGTCGATCTCGTCGAGCTCCCGCAGCGTGATCGGGTCGGTCATCCCGGCGCGAAGAGGTCCGTCACACGCAGTTCCTGTGGCCGCCCGCCCAGGTCGGCGGCGGCCTCGATCGCGGCGTCGACGTCGTTCGTGTGGAGGTGGCAGTTCCATTGCCCGCCACCCCCGCCGACGACGATCGAATCACCGATCTCCGACCATCGCGCCTTCAGCGAGCCGATGCTGGCGTCATCGAGATGACAGATGAACATCACCTCGTAGCGCTGTTCACCCATGACCCCATCAGGCAGTGCGGGCCGCACCGACCCAGCTTCCGGCAGCGGTGCGTTCGCGACGACGTGCAGCAGCGCGTCGAGCAGGAGGAGGTAACCGGCACCGCCGGCATCGACGACACCCGCCGCGGCGAGCACGGGCAGCAGGTCGGGTGTCTCGTCCAGCGCCGCACGTCCGGCGTCGCGGGCAGCACGCACCACCTCCGCCAGCTCCGCACCGGACGCAGATGCGTCGGCGGCGCCGTCGGCGCTGACCCGCACGACCGTCAGGATCGTGCCCTCGACCGGCTCGACGACGGCCTGGTACGCCGCGTCGGAAGCAGCACGCAGCCCCTCGGCGATCGACGCCGGCCCGAGCACCGTCGAGTCGCGCAGCGTGCCGGCCAATCCTCGCAGCACCTGGGCGAGGATGATCCCGCTGTTGCCGCGGGCACCCATCAGCGAGCCCCGGCTCACGGCGTCGCACGTCGCCGCCAGCTCAGCGGGTGTGGCGTCGAGCTCACCGACGACCGCATCCAGCGTGCGGGCCATGTTCGTGCCGGTGTCACGGTCGGCGATCGGGTACACGTTGAGCTGGTCGATCCGCGCCTGGTGGGCGTGCAGCAGGTCGCGGAACACCGCCACCGAGCGCCTGAGCTCGCCCACGCCGAAGAGATTTCGTTCCAGCGTCGGCACCGCGTCACTGTAGGGATCGGACCCCTGCGTCGCTAACCTCGTACCACTGTTCGGTTCGGCGTCTCGGCAAGCAGTGACGGTGAGTGATGGCCTCTGTGTGTGAAATCTGCGGCAAGAAGCCCTCGTGGGGCATGTCGGTGTCGCACTCCCACCGTCGTACCAAGCGCCGGTGGAACCCCAACATCCAGCGGGTTCGCGCCGTCGTCGACGGCACGACGAGGCGCGTCCACGTCTGCACGGGGTGCTTGAAGTCGGGCAAGATCACCAAGGCGCCGGGTCGCCGTGTCCCGGCCGGGACGACCAGCTGAGGCGAATGCAGGGCGTGGTCAAGTCCTATGACCCGGTCACGGGGGACGGGCTCATCACGTGCGATACCGATCTCGCCGACTACGACCTCGGCGTCGACGCGCTCCAGGGATCGGTCTTCCGCATGCTCCGCCAGGGGCAGCGGGTCATCTTCGACCTCGATGAATCCGGGCGCGCCGTACACCTGCGCCTCGGCTCCGAGGTCGACATGAAGACGCCCGGCAACCTTCAGTAACACGGAGACACACACACAGATGAGCGGTCAGACAGGGAACCAGCAGCTGCGGCAATGGGTCGACGAGTGGGTGACCGTGCTGCAGCCGGATTCCATCCACTGGTGCGACGGCAGCGCCGAGGAGTACGACCGGCTGTGCGCCGAGCTCGTGGCCTCGGGAACGTTCACGTCGCTCGACGAGGCGAAGCGCCCGCACAGCTACTGGGCCCACTCGGATCCCGGTGACGTCGCCCGCGTCGAGGATCGGACGTTCGTGTGCTCCGCCGACGAGCGGTCGGCCGGGCCGAACAACAACTGGCGCCAACCCGACGAGATGCGGGCCGACCTGACGGCCCTCTACACCGGCGCCATGCGGGGACGGACGATGTACGTGGTCCCGTTCTCGATGGGCCCGCTGGGCTCGCCGATCGCCCACATCGGCGTGCAGCTGACCGACTCCGCCTACGTCGCCGTCAGCATGCGGATCATGACCCGGATGGGCCAGCAGGCGCTCGACGTGCTCGGTGACGGCGATTGGGTTCCCTGCGTGCACTCGGTTGGCGCCCCACTCGAGCCTGGCGAGGCCGACGTGCCGTGGCCGTGCAACCCGGACAACAAGTACATCGTCCACTTCCCTGAGACGCGTGAGATCTGGTCGTACGGCTCCGGCTACGGCGGCAATGCCCTGCTCGGCAAGAAGTGCTTCGCTCTCCGCATCGCCTCCGTCATGGCTCGCGACGACGGCTGGCTCGCCGAGCACATGCTGATCCTCAAGCTGACCAACCCGGCGAAGGAGTCGAAGTACATCGCCGCGGCGTTCCCGTCGGCGTGCGGCAAGACGAACCTGGCGATGATCGTCCCGACGATCCCGGGCTGGACGGCCCAGACCGTTGGCGACGACATCTGCTGGATGAAGTTCGGCGACGACGGCCGGCTCTACGCGATCAACCCCGAAGCCGGTTTCTTCGGCGTCGCTCCCGGGACCGGGTGGAAGACGAATGCCAACGCGATGGAGACGCTGTGGGGGAACTGCATCTTCACCAACACTGCATTGACCGACGATGGCGACGTGTGGTGGGAGGGGATGACGGACGATCCGCCGGCGCGGGCAACCGACTGGAAGGGCAATCCGTGGAACCCGGAGATCGAGACGCCCGCCGCCCATCCCAACGCACGGTTCACGGCGCCGGCGTCGCAGTGCCCGTCGCTGGCTCCTGAGTGGGAGGACCCGGCCGGCGTGCCGATCTCGGCGATCCTGTTCGGCGGCCGTCGCCGCACCACCGTTCCGCTGGTGACGGAGGCCTACGACTGGGAGCACGGCGTGTTCCTCGGCTCGATCATGGCGTCGGAGACGACGGCAGCCCAGGCCGGCGCGGTCGGCAAGCTGCGCTTCGACCCGATGGCGATGTTGCCGTTCTGCGGCTACAACTTCGCCGACTACTTCGCCCATTGGCTGTCGATCGGCAAGGCGACCGACCCGTCGAAGCTGCCGCGCATCTTCTTCGTCAACTGGTTCCGCCGTGACGAGGATGGCCGCTACCTGTGGCCGGGCTTCGGTGAGAACAGCCGGGTGCTCAAATGGGTCTTCGAGCGGGTCAACGGCGATGCCGAGGCGGTGGAGACGCCGATCGGGCTGTTGCCAACACCCGCCGCGCTGGACACCGACGGCCTGGAGATCGCCGACGAGGACCTCGACGTCCTGCTGACGCTCGATGTGCCCGGATGGCGGGATGCCGTGCCGCAGATCCGTGAGCACTACGCGCAATTCGGCCGGGATCTCCCGGCCTCACTCAACGTCGCACTCGACACCCTCGACGCCCGCCTGGGCTGAAAACGGCTGAACTGTCCGCAGCAACCGGCTGTGTCGGACCGGTTGCCACGGACAGAACCTCGGCTAACGCCTGTCAGACAGCTCTGGCACCGCGATGACCACGAACTCGTTGTCATCGGCGAGGCCTGGGTTGCGCCCCATGTTCGGGAAGTTGTTGTCGCATCCGACGAGCACCTGGTCCCGGTCGATCACCCGGATTGCCTCGACCGATTCGCAGATCACCCGGAACGGGTTGCCGAGGCCCACATCGCCCGCATGGATCGGCGGGAGCGACACGAGATCGGGGTCGGGGATGGCGGCCAAGTCGAGGACCTCGTGCTTGACGAGGTTGCCCTGCGCATCGACGTTGCCCAGATCCACGACGTAGACCCGGCGGTTCACGCCGGACTCCCCCGGCGCCCCGTCACGCTCGATCACGACGAACCGCCTGCGGTCGAGAGGGGCGACGTCCGAGACGAAGATGGTGCGCGGGTCCACCCGGTACACCCACTGGCGGCCCGTGAACCGGCCGGTGTTGATGTCGTACTCGAACATGAGGCGGCGTGTCGGATTGCCGGCGTTGAGGTCGGCCTGCGTGGCACCTTCGAGGATCGGGTAGAGGTACCGGCCGTCAATGCCCATGCCTTCGAGGCCGCGGCTGTTGGGCTGTGACGGCGTCGTCCCAGTCGGCAGGTGCGGGTTGTTCGGCGACATCAGGTTGCCAGGCAGTGAGATCGGCTTTTCGAGCAGCCGGCCCTCGGCGTCGAAGTGCAGGATCCACGGGCCGAACTCGTCGCCGACCCACAGGTCACCGTGGCGATCGACCTGCAGCGATTCGGGGTCGATGTCGCCGCCGGTGAGCCACCGATCGGACGTGTTCTCATTGACGATCGTGAAGCCGATCAGCCGATCGGGATCGCTGAATTGGATGAAGTTCGCCAGGTCTGGATTGACCTTGCCGGTGCCACCCGCCGCGGTCTTGAAGTCCGGGTGGATCCAGTACGCCCGGATCAGGAAATCACGCGAGGCGGCCTTGCCTCCGAACCCGTTGTCGGGCATGGCGAGGTACTCACCTTCTTCGCGGCCCTCGACGATGGCGGAGAATCCCTCGACGGGTTGGGATGGCGTCGGGAACGTGATCCCGTTGGCCGGACCGGTGTAGAAGTTGCCTGACGTCGGACCGGGAGCGTACGTATTGACGTCGAGCACGGCGCGACCGACGAGGCGATTTTCCTCATCGTCCTCGTCACGCTCTTGTGCTCCCGCGGCAATGCCGGGCACGACAGCAAGGGCTGCGGCAAGCCCTGCGGTACGCATCAGCTTGGTGGATTTGGTGGACATGGCGGACTCCCTCCTCCAGTTGTTGTCGGTCATCGTTGGCACGACTTCGTCCCGGCCGCAACGGCCCAGCGTCACGTTCTGTCCCGTGTGTCGCCCGGGCAGGTGACGGGACTTCAGTACCGTTCGGCCGGGACACCTGGCGTCGTACGCTGGACACTGGAGGGAAGCGGGATGGACCACCTCGCCACGTGGCGCCGGGTTGCGATCGCAGCCGTCTGGGGACTGATCGCTGCCGGCCTGACATTCGTCTTGACGCTGCGCGCCGATATCCCGAGGACCGAGCTGGCGGGCCAGAACTGGTGGTTGGTGTGCTGGTTCGTGATGGCCGCCGGGTATGGGACGGTCGGCGCTGCCGTGCTGTTCTGGCCGGCCCGCCGGCGCCTCGGTATCTGGTTCCTCGTGATCGCCGCGATGGCGCTCCTGACGGCGGTCTCGGTGCAGTACTACGCCTTCCTTGTCGCCAAGAATGGCCTTCCCCCGTGGCCACGGTCCGCCGAACTCGCCGACTGGACGGGCCCGGTGATGGCCGGCGTGCTCGCCGCACTCGTGCCGTGGGAGCTCCTGCCGAGGACCTGGCGCGACCGCCGCGCCGCGCGCGCGGTCCAGCTCGTCGCAGTAGTCGCCCTACTCGTGGTGATCGTCGCACAGGCGCTCGACGGTCCGCGTGAGGTCACGACCGTCGCCACCTGGGTGCTCTGCATCTCGGCCACCGTCGCGACCGCCGCAGTCGTCGTGCGCTGGTGGCGCGGATCAGCGCTCGAGTGGTGACCCGCTGCCGGCATGGCTGGCTGCCGGAACGGTGGTCGCCTGGCTCGCCGTCGTGGTCGACACCACCGACCTGGCGAGCTGGCGGCTGCCGGGCGGCGACGTCGTGACGCCGCTGCTGTACATGGCCACCGTGCCGCTGCTCGTCGCTGGCGTCGCGCTCGAGCTCGTTCGCCGGTCGACCAGCGGTCGGGAGCGAGCCGTGCACCGCGCCGTCGAGTGGATCACGCTCACGGCGGGCATCCTCGTCGTCTACACCGTGCTCGTCGCCGGCCTCGGCCAGCTCGTCGGAGGAACCGGTCCGACGTGGTTCCTGGTGGCCGCGACGGGCGCGATCGCGCTGGCGCTCGAACCGGCACGGCGGTACATCCACCGCCTCGTCGACCGGCTCGTCTACGGATCGCGAGACGATCCCCTCGCCCTCGTGCAGCGCATCGTCGACCACGTGGGCTCCGGCACCGACGACCTCCTGGCGCCGGTGGCCTACGACCTGATGCGCGAGCTGCGTGTCGACGCCGTCGCCATCGACATCGTGCAGCCCGGCGAGTGGCAGCAGGTCGTGTCGGTCGGCATTCCGACCACGCACCACCGAGAGGTGTTGCTCCGACATCGCGACCAGGTCGTCGGTCGGCTCGTCGTCGGCTGGGAGCACGGACCATCGCTGCGGACACGAGACGAGCTCGTCTTGACGAACCTCACGGGGCCGATGACCCTCGCCGTGCGCTGGATGCAGCTGGCGAATGAGCTCCGCCGCTCCAGCGTGGCCATCGTCGTTGCCCGCGAGGAGGAGCGGCGGCGACTGCGGCGCGATCTCCACGACGGGATCGGCCCGACGCTGACGGGCATCTCGCTCGGCCTGCGCACGAGTGTGCGCCGCCTCGCCCGCTCGTCTCCCGCCACCGAGGAGGTCCAAGGGGCGCAGCGGCTGCTCGAGCGTCTCGCCGACGAAGTCGACAACGTCGTCGTGGAGCTCAAGCAGATCGTGCGCAACCTCCGCCCGACCGTGCTCGATCAGCTCGGCCTGCTCGGCGCCGTCACCGAGTTCGCCCGCCAGTTCGACGAGGATCTCGACATCAGCCTCGATCTGCCACCTGACCCGTTGCAACTTCCGGCGGCGGTCGAAGTGGCGACGTATCGCATCGTCACCGAGGCAGTCACGAACGTCGTGCGCCACGCCGGCGCCGAGCGCTGCTGGTTGACGATCACGGCGGCCGCTGCCAACGGCACCGTCGACATCGACGTCGTGGACGACGGTGTCGGCATCAGCGACCCGGTCGCGACGGGCGTCGGGCTGGCAGCGATGCGTGAACGAGCGGCCGAGCTCGGAGGGCAGGTCGAGCTGCGACGCCTGCTCCCACACGGGACGCACCTCCACGTCGAGCTTCCAGCGGGGGTGGGGTGATGGACGCTCTCTTGAGGGTCGCCATCGTCGACGACCATCCGATGTACCGCATGGGCCTCGCCGCCGCCATCGGTGAGATGGACGACGTCGAGCTCGTCGGCGAGGCGTCCGACGTCGACGGCGCGCACGAGCTGGTCGCGGCCACGAGTCCCGACGTGCTGCTGCTCGACGTGCGTCTCGGCGAGGGTTCCGGCCTCGAGGTCAATCGGTGGGTGGCGGCCAACCACCCCGACGTCAAAGTGATCATGCTGACGATGTCGGAGGACCACGACACCGCGCTGACCGCGCTACGCGATGGCGCCTGCGGCTACCTCGTCAAGGGCGCAGGGCCAGAACGCGTCGAGCACGCGCTACGGGTTGCGGCTGGTGGTGACGTGGTGCTCGACCACGAGCTTGCTGCCGCCGTCGGCGCGCTGGCCCACGCTCGTCGCCCGGCCGCCGATCGCCCCTTTCCCGAGTTGACCGACCGCGAGCTCGACGTGCTGAGCCTGATCGCCGAAGGGCTCGACAACCACACGATCGCCCGCCGCCTCGTGCTCAGCCCGAAGACGGTGCGCAACCACGTCTCCAACGTCTTCGCCAAGATCCACGCCGCGGATCGCGCCCAAGCAATCGTGCTGGCGCGGCGGATGGGTCTGGGAGATCCGTGAAACTCGCGCCTTCTGTTTGTCGGGATCGCCTCACAACGATCGATCTCTACGGACAGAACGCATCCGCGAACTCCATCAGCGACGCGTAGCGCCGCGGTGGCAGGAAGCCTGGATCAGCGGGCGGCGCCGTCGCACCGTGGCCGCCGGCGCGGTCGTGGCGGCGGTGGATCCACACCGAATCGAGGCCGATCGCCCGCGCCGGCTCATGATCGTGGTAGAGCGACTCGGCGACGTGCAGCAGCTCGTCGCTGCTGATCCCCAGTCCACCGACGCCCTCGAGGAGCGCCGCGAAGTTCGCCGGATCGGGCTTGTACGAGCCGACGTCCTCGGCCGTGATGACCAGGTCGAACTCGGTCTGAAGGATGTCCTGGCTGGCGGCGAACGAAGCCCGGTCGATGTTCGACAGGATGACGAGTCGGCATCGCTCGTGCAGGCGGGCGAGCGCCTCGGCCGAATCGGGAAACGCCGGCCATCGAGCGACGGACGAACCGAAGCTCTCCCGCTCGGCCGCGGTGGCGGTCGTGCCGAACCGCGCCGCGATGCGATCGAGGACGACGCCGAGCACCTCGGGATACCGCATCGTCGGGTGCTCCTGTTCGACGCCCGTCTCGCTGCTGCCGAAGGCTGCAAGCAGTTCCTCGCGCCCAGCCGTGATGCCGTGGCGCTCGGCCCAAGGAGCGAGCTCGGCAGCGATGCCGGTCTCCCAATCGATCAACGTCCCGTAGCAGTCGAAGCTGAGGGCGCGGTAGCCGCGGTCATCCGTCATGGCGCAGCAGTGTCGCAGGGTGTCCCATCAGCGTGCTGCGCCTCCGAGCCGTAGCTGCTGCGCCAGCTCCTCCGCACGCGCCGGGTCGACGCGCGTCGCCGCCAGGTGCTCCTCGAGCGGGTGTCCGAACACGCGCCACCGTTCGGCCGCCTCGACCCATGCTGCACCGGCGCCGGAGTCACCGCCCGCCTCGGCGAGCAGTGCGGTCGCGGTTGCGGACTGCGCCACGTTGCGAACTGTCGGGAGTGCGGTCGACTCGGCCGCTGCCACCCGAGCCTCCTCCAACCGGCCATCGGCGAGGAGCAGCCGCAGGGTGTCCGCCAGCTCCATGTGCCGATACGCCTGCGTCGTCTCCGTCAGCGTGCAGAACTCGGCGGCGAGGTCGGCTCCACGCCCTGGGTCGCCCGCCGCCGCCTCGACGAGCCCGGCCACGATGAGTGCCGTGCCCAGCTGCTGGGTGACGGCATGGCGTCGCGCTCTCGGCAGGAATCGCTCCATGCCTCGTTGCGCTCCTTCGACGTCCCCTCTCCACAGGCGCACGCGCGCCGCGCACACCTCGCACGACGTGCCCGCCTGACCGTCTGCGGTCAGCGCCTCGTGACCGAGCACGACTGCGGTCAGGTCGAGCACCTCGTCCCAGCGGCCGGCGTCGAAGCAGACCTGCGCTCGGTTGGCGCGTAGCCAGTCCGCGGAGAGGCCGAGCCCGCGACGCACGGCAAGATCGAGTCCACGACCGTTCAACGCAAGGCTGGCTGCTGGGCTGTCGCCTTGCCAATGGAGGTCGGCGAGGTTGTGGTACGCCATGGCGCTCTCGAAACTCAGCCCGGCGGCCAGCGCGCGGTCGAGCGCCGCCGTGAAGTCGTCGTAACCGCCGAGATCGCCGCGCAGGAGGCGGGCCGCGCCCCGCGCGGTCAAGCAGCGAACGTCCCGACCGACGACGCCGTGCTCGCTCGCCAGGAGCAGGCCCTCCTCGGCCAGCGCCATCGCCTCGTCGGTCCGACCGAGCAACGCCGAGACGAACGCGAGCTCACCGAGCACATCGACGGAAGCGGGATCCGACGGTGTTGCGGCGAGCAGGTCGCGGGCCTCCTGCAGAGCTTCCAGACACGCCGCAGTGTCGCCGCGCAGCCACCTGACGTTCCCGAGCACGACGAGAGACCGGGCCTGCGCCGATCGATCGCCCGCCACCCGTGCCGCCTCGACGGCGTCGCCGGCGACCTCCTCGGCGTCCACCAGCCGGCCCAGGCGGCTGAGCACCTCGGCTTGTCGCGCCGTGACAGGCGCGTCGACACCCTCCTCGGGCACATCAGCGAGACGGTCGCCGGCGAGCACCATCAGGTCGAACACCCGCCGGCGGACAGCGTCGCTGTCGACGCCGTCGGCCTCTTGGGCCTTGGCCACCTCGGCGAGGTGGCGGACCACTGCCATGGCGTGCAGGTCCAGCCGTTCGCCGGCCCGCCGCTCGATCGAATCGGCGGCTGCCTGGTGCAGCCGTGCTCGCGTCGACCGGGACAGCTGTGCGTACGCCACCTCGCCGATCAGCGCGTGGGTGAACCGTGGCTGGCCGGTCGCCGTACGCTCGAGCAGCCCGCCCGCGACGAGCGCGGCGAGCGCTGACGCGACGTCGTTGACGTCCACGGACGCCACTTCGGCCAGCTGCCCCGGATCGATCTGCTGGCCCAGCACCTCGACAGCGACGACCACCTCCCTCTGTGTGGGGTCCAGGAGATCCAACCGCGCCGCCAGCACCGACCAGACCGTCGCGGGCACCGAGCCGTCCCACCCGCCCTCGCCGACGAGGTTCGCGAAGTGGATGGCGTAGAGCGGATTGCCCCCGGAGCGACGCCGCAGAGCGCGCCGCTGTGCATCGCTCACTGCGCCCGTCGGGAGCAGGTCCTCCATGAGCTCGTCGGTCGCCGCGTCGCCGAGTCCGCCGAGTCCGATCGACACGGCAGATCGCGGCGGAAGCCGTCCGGACGGGCGTGACGTGGTGAGCACGACGAGCGGTTGGTCCTCGATGGTGGCGACCGCCTCAGCCAGACATCGCTCGATGTCGGATGAGGAGACGTGGACGTCCTCGACCACGAGCACCGTCGGTTGCTGGCCTGCGAGGGCCGAGAGCAGCGTGGAGCATCCGGCCACCCGCTCCCCGTGCTCCGGGACAGGAGCTGCGGAAGCTGTCGCCACCCCGAGGCAGTGGCGCAGCCACTGTCGATCGCTCGGATCCAGGTCCAGACCTTCGAGCAGCGCCTCGTCGACGACGGCGGCGAGCGGGTTGACCGCGCTGCCTGATCCGCCGCACTGGGCGACGAGCCACCGTCCGTTGCATTCGGTGCGTCGACGCAGCTCGTCGACAAGGCGCGACTTGCCGACGCCCGCATCGCCGACCACCGCGACGTGGAGCGGACGAGCACCGCAGAGCGCCGACGTGACGAGCTCCTCGAGGCGGCCGAGCTCGTCGTTGCGGCCGACGAATCCCGGCACGGAACGCACCGTCCGTTCGGCCGACGCGTCGACGACGACCTCGCCGGCTGCAGCTCGCTCGAGCAGAGCACGTGCCTCGTCGACGACGGTGCCGACGATGGGCGGCAGCTGATCGCGCTGCACCAGCGCCCAACCGGCGGCGATGCCCGCGCGAGCGACGGGGAGGAGCTCTGCTGCCCGATGAGCGAACTGCTCGGCGCGCTGGAGATCGTCGTCATGGGCGGGCGCGCCGAAGGAGACGATGATGCGCCGCCCAACCACGCTCTCGACACGACCTCCGAGCTCGCCGGTGAGCCGGCCCACTGCGTCGATCGACTGACCGATCGCCAAGGCGGCGTCCTCGGCGTCCTCGCCTTGCGGGTCGAGCTCGATGGCCACGATCGTCATCAGGCGCCGCTGCGGCGGCGCAGTGCCGGTCGGGCGGCTCGGTGTCGGGAGCGGCGTCTGCAGGCTCGGGTCATGTGTGAGCACCTGGTGCTCCAGCAATTGGAGCTCGGGCGACGGCTCGACGCCCAGCTCATCGGCGAGCAGTTCGCGCAGCCGCCGATAGGCGCGGAGCGCCTCGGATGGCCGACCGGCGATGTACAGGGCGCGCATCAGCTGCGCCCACCGTCCCTCGCGCAACGGGTGCTCGGCGACGAGCTGTTCGAGCTCGCCGACCATCGCCGCGTGGTGGCCCATCGCGAGCTCGGCATCCACCTGCAGGTCGATGGCGTGAAGCCGGAGCTCGGTCAGGCGGGTGCGCTCGGGCTCAAGCGCGGAGAGCTCGATCCCGGCGAACGGTTCGCCGCGCCACCGGGCGAGCGCGGCGGACAGGGCCGCCGTGCGAACCGCCGCATCACCGGGCCGAGCCGCCTCGACGTCACGCGCGAATGCCACGGCATCGACGGAGGTGCCGCAGAGGGCATAGCCGTCGGGGTGCGACACGATGTGTTGCGCGCCGAGCGCGGCGCGCAGCTCGAAGACGTACTTCTGCAGGATCTTGCGGGCCGTCGCCGGCGGTCGCCCCTCCCACAGGTCGTCGACGAGGCGCTCGGTCGACACGAGCTCCGGCCAGCCGACGACGAGGAGGGCGAGGAGCTGACGCTGCTTCGGCGCGAGCGCGACGACTCGGCCGGTCCGATGGACCTCGACGGGCCCGAGCACCCGCACGTCCAGCAGCGTCATCGTCCGCGCGCCCTCCGCCCTGGGCACGATACGTGCTCGATGCGGCCGGCGAAGGCGGTTAAGCGCGCGAAGCTCTGCGTCGGCGAGACGCAATGACATGTTGCGTTGACGTGAGGGAGGTCCCGTGCCGTCTGGACGAAAGTCGCGATCCGCGGAGGTCGAGCGGCTACGGGCGCGCAGCGCCCAGCTGTTCACCGACCTACTGAGCGCCGAGTATCCGTCGACGCGGCGCGGCAAGAAGGCGGCGGCGACGCGGGCGATGGTCAGCCCGCGCACCGGCCGCCCCACGTCGTTCTCCTGGTTCGATCCCGAGGATGCGGCGAAGGCCACGGCTCTCGCCGCCGAGCTCGCGGTGGTCACCGGCGCTCAGGCGTCCGTCGAGGCTGGGCTCTCCTCGGCGCTCGACCTGGCCGAGGAGCGTGCGAGTGAGGACCCGCCGGCGCTCGTCCGTCAGGCGTTGGCGATGTTCGTTACCCATCACAAGCCGGCGCGCCGTCTCGGCAAGCCACGCTCGGTGACCGCCCGTCCGGAAGCATTCCGGCCCTCGCGCGTCGGCACGACCGGCGGCGCGGCCGGCGGCCGTGGCAAGCCGCCGGGCCGGGGTGGCAAGGCGAGGACGCTCGGCTCGACGACCGAAGCCCAGCTCGACTACTGGCGCGAGGACGCTTTGGCCAACGAGCACCACGAGCACTGGCACGAGGTGTACCCGTTCTCCGGGCTGTTCCCAGCCGACTGGAACGATTGGGCGCAGACGGCGGACCGGCGAGGGCTGGCCGCGCTGCTCCAGGCGCTCGAGCCGCGGCCTGGCAACCAATGGCTCACGTTCGTGCAGTCGCGGCCGGCCGCCGAGATCGCCAATGCGTTCCTCAGCCGCGCGAACGCGCTGGCTCAGCAGGGCCGCTTCGGGCAGTTCCTCGCCGAGTTGACGGCCGAGCCCTACCGCGCCCTGCTGCGTTTGAACGATCGCCAGGGCGAGCTGTTCATCTACATGCACCGTCAGATGCTCGCCCGGTACGACGCCGAGCGCCTGTCGGCCGGGCTGCGCCGCGTGCGCCCGTTCGGACCGCCGTTCACGTCGACCCCACCAGACGGCTACGACCCAGCACCGCTGCCGAACTACCTACCTCGTCCGTCCCGACGGAAGCTCGCCGCGACATCCTCCACTCAGTTGGTGCAACTGCAGCAAGAGCTGGCGGACGCCGTCGAGGCGCTGCAGTTCGACGGGACGAGGCCTGCCGGGGTGCGCATCGACCGCACCAACCTCGGCGAGGCACTCGAGGCCGCCGACCCGCGCTTGCGTGCGCCGCTGCGCGCCGGACGCTACGTCGGTCTGCACAACATCGGGCACGGTCGCATCGCCGGCATCTCGGTGCCGACGAGCCCCGACGATCCGCGTCGCGCCGTCATGAACGACCCGATGGCGGCGATCAGGGATCCGATCTTCTGGCGCTGGCACAAGAACATCGACGACCTCGCGTTCACCTGGGAGGAGCTGCAGCCGGTGAGCGCATTCAACGACCTGCCGGCCGTGCGCATCCGCGACGGGCTGGATGGCGATGCGTCGACACCCTGGCTGAGCCCGGATCTCTACCTCGTCGGTCGAACCCGAGCCACCGAGTCATCGAACGCGGTGACGCGGATCAAAGCGGCGCTGAGTGGCACGAACGCCGATCGCTCCGTCACCGACCGGGCCGTGCCGAGCCTCAGCGGCTACCGCTTCACGTCGGAGCTGAGCACGCAGTTCCGGACGCGGCGGCTGGCGGGATCCCAGGTGACGTACCTCACCCACCTGCCGTTCGGGTACGCGGTCCGCATCGCCAACTCACGTGCCGCCAACGCCGACGTGACGCTGCGCGTGTTCGTCGTCCCAGCCGAGCTGGCTGACGAGCGACGGGCGTGGATCGAATGGGACAAGGTCGCGGTGACGATTCCGCGCCAGTCGACCACCGTCGTCTACCGCTCCGATCTGGACTTCTCGGTCCTCAAGCGACCGGCGGAGACGGATCCCGGCACGGTCGAGCCCGGCGACGACGATCCGAACGACGACGGGTACTGCGACTGCGGATGGCCGTGGAGCCTGCTCCTCCCGCGAGGGCGACCCGACGGCATGCCGTTCCGGATGATGGCGATCTGCACGAGCGCGGCGATCGATCGCGTCCCGCAACCCACGCAGTGCGGGTCGATGAGCTTCTGCGGCGCGGTCGACCGCTACCCCGACACTCGCGACATGGGCTACCCGTTCGCCCGCCCGCTGACGCAGTCGCTCACCGACACGATCGTCTCGCTCGGGCCGGCGGCGGGCCGGTCGTTCACCATCAAGCACCTCGGCACGGCCTGACTCGACTCTCTGTCAAGTTAGTCCTCGCACTTCGGTACGATCGGCGCGGCACGCTTGGTCCGCGATGAAGGGGTGTTGGCATGGAGCAGTACGACGTCGTGGTGCTGGGGACAGGAGCCGCGGGGCTGACGGCGGCGATCACTGCCCACGAGGGCGGGGCGACGGTGGCGGTGTTCGAGAAGGCCGACCAGGTCGGCGGCACCACCGCGTGGTCCGGCGGCCAGGTGTGGATCCCGAACAACCGCCACATGGGTGAGGTCGGGGTCTCCGACAGCCGGGAGAAAGCGATCACCTACATCATGTCGCTGTCCCGCGACTTGCTCGAGCAACCGCTGGTCGAGGCGTACGTCGACGCCGGGCCGGAGATGGTCGAACTGCTGGAGGCGAAGACGCCCGTGCAGTTCTACGCCGTCGCCGGGATGCCGGACTACCACCCGGAGTTCCCCGGCGGCAGCCCCGAGGGCGGCCGCACGCTGGAGTGCCACCTCTACCCGTTCGACGAGCTCGGTGAGTGGGCCACGCGCCTCACGCCGTCGCCGTACTTCCACGATCCGCACATCACGATGAGCGAGACCCCGCTCGGCAAGGCCGTCCCGGAGCCACCATCGGCCGAAGAGCACGCCCGCCGTGAGCTGCGCAACGAGCGCGGATGCGGGCAGGCGCTTGCTGGGCGGTTGCTGCGGGCGTGCCTGGACCGTGGCATCGAGCCGCGGACATCGTCGGCTGGACGAGAGCTGATGGTCGAGGACGGAGCGGTCGTCGGCGTCCTCGTGGACACGCCGGACGGTCCGCTCGAGGTCCGGGCGACGAAGGGCGTCATCCTCGCCTCCGGCGGGTTCGAGTGGAACCGGGATCTCGTGCGTTCGTTCCTGCGGGGACCGATGACCCATCCGGTGTCGATGGAGACGTCCACCGGCGATGGCCTGCTGATGGCCATGAAGGCCGGAGCGATGATCACCAACATGCGGGAGGCCTGGTGGATCCCCGTCGGCGGTGTCCCGGTGGAGGACAACCCGCTGGGTCGGATCCTCGTCAACGGCCAGCGCACGCTGCCGCACTCGATCATGGTCAACAAGCGGGGCCGGCGGTTCACGAATGAGGCGGCGAACTACAACGCCTTCGGTGCCGCCTTCCACGTCGAGGACGTGTCGAAGTTCGAATACGCCAACCTGCCGTGCTGGTTGATGTTCGACCAGACGTACGTCGACACGTACGGGTTCCGGGTCTCGGCCGGTGCGGGCGGAGGAGCAGTGCCCTCATGGGTTCCCAGTGGTGACACGCCCGCCGAGCTCGCTGCCCAGCTCGGCATCGACGGCGAGGAGCTCGAGCGGACGGTGGAGCGGTGGAACATGCTGTGCGCCGAGGGCCACGACCCCGACTTCGGGCGTGGCGACAGCGCCTTCGACTGCTGGTGGGGCGATCCGCATCGCAAGGGTCGTCGCGACGCCACCCTCGGTCCGCTCGAGCGCGGCCCGTACTACGCATACGAGATCCACAGCGGGGCGCTGGGCACGAAGGGCGGGCCGCGCGTCGATCCCGATGGGCGCGTCCTCAGCGTGGACGGCGACGCGATCCCGGGCCTGTACGCCGCCGGCAACGTGATGGGCTCGCCGTTCGGGATGACGTACGGCGGTCCGGGCGGGACGCTCGGCCCGGCCATGGTCTACGGCTACCTCTCGGGCCGACACGCCGCCGGACGCTCTTAACGCTGGCTTGATGCGGCCGGCGAAGGCGCTGGAGCGCCCGCCGTGCCGAACCGGCTCTGCGCCTCTGAACGACGGGTTCGGCAACCGTCATCAGCGTCGTCGTTTCGCCTCGCGGAGTGCGGCGTCGGCATCGACGCGCCCGTACCCGAAGCGCTTCGAATGCCCCACGTGGGCCCCTCGGGTGCGGTATCCGGCACCGATCTTCTGGGCCGTCGACTGCAGCACGTCGCGCACCTCGTCGCGGGTCAGCTGTGGGTTGGCGTGGATGACCAGGGCGGCGATGCCGGCCACCAGCGGGGTTGCCGACGACGTCCCGGAGAACGTGTTCGTGTGGAACCCGGCCGGCATCGGCGCTGGGTTGTACCCGCGACCTGGGATCGAGACATCGGTCGTGTAGATGTCCACGATGCCTCCACCGCTCGGCGCCACGACGGAGACCTCGTCGCCGCGGTTCGAGTACGAGGCCAGCTCCGCCGCGTCGGTCGACGCTCCGACACCGATCGTGTTGGCATCGGACGCCGGGTACCCGACACGTGCGCTCGAGTCGTTGCCCGTCGCGCAGACCACGGGCGACCCCAGTCCGCCGCGGCCGATCTGCCCGGCGTCCTCGATGGCCGTGGCAAGGTCCGGTGTCCTGGCCGCCGTCCATGAACAGCTGATGACGGCCGCTCTCGTCGCGGCGTAACGGATGGCGTCGGCGACGCGCTCGTCAGCCGCCATCTCGTCGGCGTGGAACACCTTGACCGGCAGGATCATGCAGCGCGGCGCCACGCCCCACGCATCCGCGCCGGCGGCGGCGACGACGCCCGCGCAACACGTGCCGTGGATGTCGTTGCGCACAGTGTCGTCGAACGGGAACTCGAACCGCTTGGGCCGGGCATCGAAGTGGTCGGGGTTGTCGTCGGGGATGAAGAAGTCGCGGCCGCGCTGATCCGGATCGGCGCGGTCCGAGTTGCGCCAGATGCGCGACCGGAGGTTCGGATGGTCGATGTCGACGCCGTCGTCGACCACGGCGACGACGACGGACTTGTTGCCCCTGGACGTCCGCCACGCCTCACGAGCCTTGACGTCCTCGTGTCCGAGTTGCCCGTCGAACGTGGCGCGATTGTCCAGGTGCCACTGGGCAACTGGGATGCGGATCGAGGCCGTGCGCCGGTACTCGGAGACGAAGTTCGGCACCGCGAAGACCACTTCGTCCTCGGCCGCCAGCGCGTTGGCCGGCTCGAGCAGGTCGAGTCCGACCTTGCTGCCGGCGACGACCAACTGCTCGGGGATGTATGGATTGGTCCGCCGGACCTCGAGCCGACGCGCCCGCAGCAGCTTGGCGCGCCTCGCTGTGCTGAGCCCGGGCACGAAGCGCACGACGATCTCCTTGTAGACAGTGCGCAGGTGACCGCTGGCGTCGTCCCGCAACAGCGGCAGGCTCGGCAGCGGTTTGTTGACCCGTTCAGGAGCCGTGGCGTCGAAGTGCGCCCGCGCTGCCGCGATCACCGTCGACTCGGCACCTCCGGCGCGAGCGACCGGCTCGCTCGGCGCGGCGGCGACGGCGGATCTGGCGAGCGACTTGGGGACGCGCGCCTCCGTCACGAGCGTCAGTCCCAGCTGCTCACCGTGGCGACCCGTGAAGTACATCGAGCTCGTCATGCCTTCGTGTAGTGGCTCTTGGTGCTCAGCCATGCGCTCGCCACGTCGTCACGCTGCTCGAGACGTTCCCGCAAGTCAGGCAGATAGAGGTGATCCGGGTCGACGGGCTCGACCACGACCTGGGTGTCGACGAACTCGTTGCGACGCACGACACGCACGCCGCCTTCTCGCTCGACGTCCTTCAGCTCGGCGGCGCTCGGTGCCTCGTGGAAGCGCACAGTCAGCTGCCCAGTCGGGTACGACTCGCGGTCGCTGTCGTCGATGAGCACGGGAGCCACCCAACTGGCCCCGGTGGCAGTGGCGACGTCCTGCCAGTTCGCCGGCGACGAGCTCTGCACCGTGACGACCATCGTGTCGTTGTCGAGCGATTCGCTGGTGAACTCCTCTGACGACGCGGCGCTGCGGTTGCCGGTCACCGGCACGACGAATCGGCGCGTCGCCGAACGCTCCTCGCCCACGGCCGGAACCTACACGCCGCCCACGGAGGCTCGTCCTCTACCGACTCGGAACCGCCGCTCGCGATGCTGCGAACGCTGGACCACGAGGTCCGCACGGAGCAGAGGAGCACGAGATGAACCGGAGCGCAACGGCGCTGCAGCTGGGTGACGAAGCCCCCGACTTCGTCGCCGAGACCACGGAGGGGACGATCTCGTTCCACGAGTGGCTCGGCGACGGTTGGGGTGTGCTGTTCTCCCACCCCAAGAACTTCACTCCCGTCTGCACGACCGAGCTCGGTGAGGTGGCGCGCATCAAGTCCGAGTTCGACCGCCGCGGTGTCAAGGTAATCGGCCTCAGCGTGGACCAGCTCGAGGCCCACGAGCGGTGGTCCGTGGACATCCTGACGACGCAGGGGTACGCCCCCAACTTCCCTCTCATCGCCGACCCCGACCGTCGCGTCGCCGACCTCTACGGCATGATCCACCCGAACGCCAGCGACACGACGACCGTCCGCAGCGTCTTCGTGATCGGCCCCGACAAGAAGGTCAAGCTGACGATCACCTATCCGCAGAGCACTGGTCGCAACTTCGAGGAGATCCTGCGGGTCATCGACTCGCTGCAGCTGACGGCGAACCACAAGGTCTCGACGCCGGTCAACTGGAAGCAGGGTGACGACGTGATCATCATCCCGGCGGTGTCCGACGAGGAGGCTGCGCAACGCTTCCCGGACGGCTGGACGGCGCTGACGCCGTACTTGCGACTGGTTCCACAACCGTACTAAATGCGGCCGGCGAAGGCGCTGGAGCGCCCGCCGTGCCGAACCGGGTCTTCGCCTCTGAACGACGGGTTCGGGAACCTACGTGACCTCCGCTCAAGCGAGAACGAGCTCGCGTAGGCCGAGGCCCATGATGAAGAGGCAGCCCAAGCCGTACAGCACGTACTCCTTGCCGCGCATGAACGAACTGGTGCGATAGCTGTACAGGATCCCGACGGCGATGACGGCCGAGAACCCGTACAACACGTGCAGCTGCTCCGCCTCGAGGTCGTCGGCGGCGATGAGGATCGTGCCCGTGATCGCCTGGGCGATCGCCGTGAGCTGAGCGGCGATGATCACGGTCCACAACGGCCAGCCACGCAGTGCCCGCCACTGGTGCGCGGCGAGCGACCACGCACCAGCCAGCGCGTTCACGGCGATGAGCACCCACGCCAGGGCGCCGTGCCAGTCCAGCGTGGCGTTGGCGATCACCCGCAGTACGGGCCGGCGGACAGCACCGTCACGCTGTCCCCGTCGGTGTCGCCCGTCAGCAAACCGCCGAGGGATCCGTCGATGGAGAACGTCGTCTCGATCAGGCCCTCCTCGCCTGGAGTCACGGTCACGCCCGGATAGGCGGCGCGCAGGCCGGCGACGGTGTCACCGAGACCGATGTCCTGGTCCGTGACGAGACCGATCGGCTCGGCACCGATGCCGTCCACCGTGCCGTAGGACCACCCGTGGAAGTGCGGCGAGCCCTGCAGATAGGGCGACTGGTCGCCGAACAGCATCGACAGTGCGCCCCAGCTCAACCGCCGTGCTTGCGTGCCGCCGCAGGTGCTGATCGCGAGCGGTTCGACCCAGCCCGTGTCCTCGCTCGGCGCTCCGAGCTCGGCGGTGAAGGCAGCGATCGCGGTTTCGGCGTCGGTCCCGAACGCCACGCCCGAGAAGCCGTCGGTGCGCAACGGTACGGTCGAGGCAACCACGGCCGAGGTCGGCGCGACGCTCGTCGTCGTCGGCTCGATCGTCGTGCTCGTCGTGGAGGTCGTGGACGAGGTGGTGGTCGAGGCTCTGGTGGTGGTCGGTGCGTCGGTCGTCGTCGTCGTCGACGCCCGCGTCGTCGTCGGTGCCTCGGTGGTCGTCGTCGTCTTCGGGATCTCGGCGGACGTGGTGGACGACGAATCACGCGAGTTGCTGCAGGCACCGAGCGTGAGGGCGAGCGCGAACAAGAGCCGGGGGGAACGGGCCATGACCCTCATCGTGGCGCGTCAGCGAATCAAGGTGTCGGCTTCGTGCCCAGTTTCCAGCAGGACCAGGCCCGACGCGCTGGCGTCGACGATCGTGACGGACGCGTTGTCGAGGCTCTTGACGACGAGACGGTCGTCGCCTCGGCACGCCCCGATGACCGCGTTGATGGCGACGAAGTGCGACACGACGACCATGTCGACCATGTCGCCCGTGCGTGAGCGCATGAAGGCGAGCACCTCATCGCGATAGTCGGCCCAGCGGCCGCCCAGCGCCGCCCACGTCCCGCCCATCGCCTGACGGAGCCAGGCGACGCGCTCGTCCATCGGCACGCCGGGCGGTGAGGGGATCTCGGCAACCATCGGCTCGATGACGACCTCGATCTGCCAGTGGGCGGCCAGCGGGGCAGCCGTCTGCTGGCAGCGCCGCAGCGGGCTGGTCACGACCGGCAGCGGCCCGAGCGGGCCAAGCCGCTCGACGAGACCGTCGGCCTGCTGGCGTCCCAAATCGTCGA
This sequence comes from uncultured Acidimicrobiia bacterium, assembly GCA_963844915.1. GTDB lineage: Bacteria > Actinomycetota > Acidimicrobiia > Acidimicrobiales > Ilumatobacteraceae > JALZMG01. Next base: position 95,376 of record CAWJQF010000009.1, read on the forward strand.
GCCCAGGATCCGGATCGACGTCCCATCCGCCGGTCGCTCGTCCGTGGCGGACGAGGTACAGCCGGGCCATCAGGCGCTCGACCCGTCGAGCAGCCATCCCTCACGCATGCCCGATGGGGCGCCGGGGTCGATGAACCACTCCGTTGAGAACATCATGTGGAACTGCTCCTCGGGCATCGCGAGGAACATCCCGATGTCGGTGACCTGGCTGGCGTGGGCAGCCAGCGCAGCCCGCCGCTGCTCGGTGTAGGCGCTGACGTCGACCGCGAGATGCAGATCGGCCTCGGCGGTCCCGAACGGGTTGCCGTCGTCGGCTGGACCGTTCGGGTCGAATTCGGGCGCAGTGTTGGCTTCCATCATCGCCGCGAGGCGATCCCGGTTGTACGTGGCTTCGTAGCGGCGCGGCGTCCCGGCGAGATCGGCGGCGCGATGCGCGACACGATGGACCTGGATGTGGTCCGGGTGGCCGTAGCCGCCATGCCAGTCGTACAGGACGATCACGTCGGCCTGCTCCTCGCGCAGGATCGCGGCGAGGCGTTCGGCCGCTTCATCGAGGTCGGCTTGCCAGAACGAAGCCGGGTCGTCGTTGTGCTCCCAGCCCGTCATGCCGGAGTCGTGGTAGCCGAGCCAGGCCACCCTCGCCACGCCGAGCAGCTCGGCCGAGCGGGCGGTCTCTGCCTGGCGGCGCTCGATGAGCGTCTCACCGTCCGCAAGGTCATCCGGGGACTCGCCGTAGCGACCGTCGGTGCACACCACGAGCACGACGCGATGGCCCTCTGCCGCGGCCCGCGCCATCGACCCGCTCGTCAGGCTGGCTTCGTCGTCTGGATGGGCGTGGACGAAAACGATCGTCGCCATCGCCGCCGCAGGCTACGACGCATGTACGCGCTCGCCTCGGAATCATGCCGCGCTCGCTGGTGGCGGTCGTGGCTCGATGTTGGAAACGTTGGTGGTGGGGCCTTCGTGGTGGAGGGTGCCGTCGGGTCGGCGCAGGGTGATGGTGCGGTCCGGTTTGAGGGTCAACGTCCAGCCGCCTTCGTGGACGTGGTGGTGGTGCCGCTCACACAGCGGCAGCAGATTGTCCAAGTTCGTGGCGCCGAGGTGTTCCCACCAGGTGACGTGATGGATCCGGCAGTCCTCGAACCGCACCTGACAGCCCGGGAACCCACAGGCCCGGTACATCGCCCGCAACGCCCGACGCTGCTCGGGGGTGGCGAGACGCCGGGTCCGCCCCATGTTCAACGGGACCCCGTCGTCGTCGAAGGTGATCGGGGTGATGGTGGCGTCACAGCCGAGCCGGCGGACGGTCTCGACGGGGAGTGGTTGGCCGTCACCGGTCTCACACACCGTGTCCTCGTGGGGTCCGTCACGCATCGTGCGAGCATCGGTGAGCAGGGTGAGGTCGGGGACGCGGTGACCGGTGGTGCGGGCGCCGGTGATCAACCCGACCAACGCATCGGCCTTCAAATGGTCGAAGTCGACGTCGTCGCCCTGGGCTGCAGCACGCGCCGAAGCGACGGCGGCGTCGAGGACACTGGCGATGCGGGCATCGGTCTCGGGATCGACTTGGAGATGGGTGTGGCACATCCCCGACACTCGATCCACCCACCGCCGCACACAGCGCTGCTGGCTTGCAGCCGGGCCAGCCGGGACACCCCGTCGTCACGCGACAGGACCCGACCGAGCTTGCTCATCTCCCGCTCGAACGTCTCCACCGGCATCACACCCGCCGACTGAACGACCGCCGACTGCAAGTCCTTCAGCTCGGCCCGGGCGGCGTCATCCAACTCGCCCGACAGGCGGGCCACGGCGTCGACATGACCGGCCGACATCCGCCCGGCCGCCAACGCGTCATGCACCTCGGGTAGCTGCGCGCAGACCGTGGCCCGCCGAGCCGCGGCGTCGGCGTCACGAACCGAGCGGCGCCCACCACCGGTCAACAGGGCCGACGCCGGCTCACACGATCCTTGTTCGGCGAGCCGGGCAGCGTGGACGGCGACGCGCACGTCGAAGGCGTCCAACCAGGCCCGCACCCGCTGCGACAGCGCCACCAACGAAGCGAGACCACTGCGGTCACAGGTGGCCGGGTCGGTGTCGGCGAATGGTGCGTTCTGTCCTGCAGAATCGCCTCACAACGAACGATTACGACGGACAGTTGGCCAATCGTCGGCTAGGCGTCGACCACGGCTCCGGACTCGACGAGGGCGTCGATGCGGTCCTTGGCGACGCCCCAGTCCTCGAGGATCTCGCGCGTGTGCTGGCCCGCGTGGGCAGGTCGCAGGTCCAGCGTGGGCACCGTACGGCTGAAGCGAGGCGCGGGGGCCGGCTGCTTCACGCCGTCCACGTCGACGATCACCGACCTGGCGATGTTGTGCGGATGTCCGGCGGTCTCGCTCAACCTCAGCACGGGGGCGAAGCAGACGTCGGTGTGCTCCATCAGGGCACACCACTCGTCGCGCGTCTTCGAAGCGAACACCTCGCTGAGGCGGGCCTTCAGAGCCGGCCACCTGGAACGATCCATCTGGCCGGCGAACTCCTCGTCGCCCTCGAGACCCGTGAGGCGCATCAGCTCGGCGTAGAACTGCGGCTCGATCGAGCCGACCGACACGTACTCGCCGTCGGCGCAGCGGTACACGTTGTAGAAGTGGGCACCGGTGTCGAGGAGGTTCGTACCTCGCTTCGCCTCGTCCATCATCCCCATCTGCAGCATCGACCAGAACATCGTCATCAGGGTCGCTGCCCCGTCCACCATCGCCGCATCGATGACCTGTCCAGCGCCGCTGCGTTGCGCCTCCAGGAGCCCGCAGACGACGCCGTAGGCGAGGAACATCCCTCCGCCGCCGAAGTCACCCACGAGGTTGAGCGGCGGCACCGGTGCTTCGCCCGCCGGGCCGATGTGGGCCAGCGCGCCGGCCAGCGAGATGTAGTTGATGTCGTGACCGGCCGCGTGACCGTACGGTCCGTCCTGACCCCAGCCGGTCATCCGCCCGAAGACCAGCTTCGAGTTGCGGGCCAGGCAGACGTCCGGACCGAGACCGAGGCGCTCCATCACGCCCGGCCGGAAGCCCTCGATCAACGCGTCGGCCTGCTCGACCAGGTCGAGCAGGGTGGCAACTCCATCGGGGTGCTTGAGATCGATGGCGACGTTGCGCCGTCCGCGCAGCATCAGGTCGGCGTGCGGCCGGTCGGGCGCCGGTCCTCGCACGGCACCGGCCCGGTCGACGCGGATGACGTCGGCGCCCATGTCAGCGAGGAGCATCGCGGCGAACGGCCCAGGCCCGATGCCCGCCAGCTCGATGATGCGGTAGCCGCTCAGTGGGCCGGCCACGTCACACCCCCGCCTCGACGACGGCACGATCCGTGTGACCGATGATGGCATCGATGATGACCGGCCACAGCGGCTTGGGCAGGTCGTGGCCCATGTTGGCGAGCAGCAACAGATCCCCGTTGGGGAGCGCCGCAGCTGTCGCCTCCCCGCCTCCTGGCGTGATGAGCTGATCGTCGCGCCCATGGATGACGAGTGCGGGCATCTCGACCTTCGCCAATCGCTCGCTGCGGTCGCCGCTCGCGTAGATGGCGGCGAGCTGACGTGTCGCCCCCTCCGGGTAGAAGGCGCGGTCGAAGGAGTCGGCGGCCCGTTGCCGCACCCGCTCGACGTCGAAGTGCCGCTTCGAGCACCAGACCGCGATGCGGTCCGCCCACGCGATGTACTGGTCGCGATCGCTCGGCGGAACCGACATCAGGACCTCCAGCGCCTCCTTGGACGGCGCACCGACATGAGGGTCGCCCGGAGCGCTCATCACCGACACGAGGCTGAGGCACCGGTCGGGGTGCTCGATGGCAATGGTCTGGGCGATCATCCCGCCCATCGAGGCGCCCATGATGTGGGCCCGCTCGATGCGAAGGGCGTCGAGGAGGCCGACCGCATCGTTGGCCATGTCAGAGAGCGTGTAGGGCACGTCGGGCAGGTCGCCGCCGCTGAGCACGGAGTTGAGCACGACCATCGGCTGGATCTGTTGGCCGTCGAGGTGCGTCGACAGTCCGCAGTCCCGGTTGTCGAAGCGGATCACGTAGCGCCCACGCTCGGCGAGCGCCTGGCACAGCTCGAGGTCCCAGGCGATGAGCTGGGCCGTGAAGCCCATCACCAGGAGCAGCGCCGGATCGCTCGGCGACCCGAACGTCTCGTACTCGACCTCGATGGTTTCCGGGTTGGAGGTGGCAACGGTGGTGCGCGGCATCGGGCGCAGTCTGCCGGACCGGACTACGTTCCGACGAGATGGTGAAATTCGGCGTCCACACCGGCCTGCAGCACACGACCGCGGATGAGCTGCGTCTGCTGTGGAAACGGATCGAGTCCCTCGGATTCGACTGGATCTCGATCTGGGACCACTTCTACGGCGCCACGGGCGACCCCGACGACGCCGCCTGCCTGGAAGCTGTCGCCATGCACGCCGCGCTCGCCTGCGAGACGGACCGTGTGCAGTGCGGTGCCCTGGTGTACTCCATCGGCTACCGCCACCCGGCCGTCCTCGCCAAAGCGATCACGGCCATCGACCTCATCTCGGGCGGCCGCGCGGCCATGGGGATCGGTGCGGGATGGGCGGAGGTCGAGTACCACGCGTACGGCATCGACTTCCCGGCCGTCGGCACCCGCATGGACCAGCTCGAGGAGGGCGTCACCGTTCTCCGCGGGCTGCTCCACGACGAGGTGACGACGTTCGAGGGGAAGTGGTTCTCCGTGCGCGACGCCCGCAACGAGCCGCGTCCGATCCAGGACCGATTGCCGATCTGGATCGGTGGGGGTGGCGAACGCCGAACCCTGCGCATCGCCGCCCGCGCCGCCGACGGGTGGAACGTGCCGTTCGTCTCGCCGAGCACGTTCGCCGCCAAGAAGGACGTGTTGCACCGCCACTGCGAGGAGGTCGGTCGCGACCCCGCCGACATCAGGTGCGCCGTCAACGTCGGCTTGGCGTGGACGGAGGACAGCCTGCGCCATCAGTTCGGCAACATCGCCGAGCGCGTTCGGCCTGGAGTGCTGACCGGTTCGATCGATCAGGTCGCCGACCGCGTCGGCGAGTACGTCGCGGCTGGAGCCGATCAGGTCAACCTCGCCCTTCGCGCCCCGTTCGACGTCGACGCCCTCGAACGGTTCAGCGAGGCGATGCAGCTCGCCTGATGGCAGGCGTCGCGGGAGCGGTCCCGCTCGCCGAGCGGCTACGGACCTACGAGCCGACGGCCGCCGAGCGCGATGACGTTCGACGCGTGCAGCAGCTGGTGGCTGACGGTTCGCCATGGGATCGCCGGCAACCGTTGCACGTCACGGCGTCAGCGCTGATCGTCCATCCGCCAACTCACCGAGTGCTGCTGCGCTGGCACGAGCGACAGCAGGCCTGGCTGCAGATCGGGGGCCACGGTGATCCCGGCGAAGACGATCCGCTCTCCGTCGCCCTTCGTGAAGGCGCGGAGGAGACCGGCCTGCCGGACCTCAGACCGTGGCCGGACGCTGAACTACGACACGTCGTGGTCGTGCCGGTTCCGGCGAACCGTCGTGAGCCGGCGCACGAGCACGCCGACTTGCGGTTCGTGCTCGCGACCGACGCTTCCGGAGACCGCGCGTCCCGAGCGTCCGACGGCGATGCTGCGATGGCTGTCGATCGAGGACGCGCTCGAACTCACCTCGGAGGAGAATGTCCGCGAGACGATTCGACGCGTCAAGCGAGCGTTTCGTCGAGCCAGTCGAGGATGAGCGTCTCGGCGAGCGCCCGTTTCGGCGTCTCCTGGTGCGGGTCAGCCGGTGGCCTCCAGCACGACGTAGCGCCACTCGATCCAACCCTGCCGTTGACGAGCCGGCTCGGGGAGCGCGCGCAGCGCGCCGATCGCCGGCACGACCTCGCTGGCCCAGACATCATCCGAGATTCCCCAGCACCACGACCACGCCCGTGACTCGAGCAGATCAGCAGCGCGGGCGGGTGACTGCGCGAACTTGCGTCGAGGCATGTGACCGTCATGGATCAGCACCAGGCCGTCGTCGCGTCCGATGTCGATGATGGCCTCGGCGGGCGGATTCGGGATCAGGCGGTGCCGTGCCGCCACGTCATGCTGGATGGCCCAGATGTCGTCGTCAGAGTGGTGGTTGCCGTCGATGCCCGACACCACCAGACGGCCGCCGCGCTGCAACAGGGCCGCCGCTGCACGGACGGCGCCGGCAAGGTCTCCGACGAGGTGGAGCACGTGCACCGCCACCACGGCCGCCGCAGCACCCGAGCGGAACGGCGGCGCGAGGACGTCGCCTTGCACGATCCGTCCGGGCAGGCGCTCGGCTGCCCGGTCGAGCATCGGCCGAGCCAGGTCGACGCCGACGATCTGACGGCCGCTGGCGGCGATAGCGGATCCGATCAGTCCGGTGCCGACACCGAGCTCGACGACGGTGCCGGGAGGCAGCCACGGCGCGAACGCTGCCGCCGTGTGCCGGCCGCGAGCGTCGCCGCCACGCGTGGCGTCGTAGCGGTCCGCGATCCGGTCGAAGGCGATGGAGGATGACGGCGGCGGCGTCACGAGCGAGGCGGGCGCGATCAGCCGTCGAGCAGCTTGCGCTTGTGCTGCTCGAACTCCTCGTGCGTCAGCGAACCGCGGTCGCGGAGACCTTCCAGCTTCTCCAGCTGCGTCGCGACGTCACCGGACGTCGCGGACGTCGCGCCATCTTGATTGACGCCGTACATGCTGTCCTCACGGGCCTGCATCTGGGAGTGGATGAGGTTCTGGACACGATCGGGGTTGCGGATGTCCGTGAACCGCTGCTGTCCCTCCTTCGCCCCGGATTCGATGAGCAGGTCGCCCGCTCCGACCATCCGCTCGAAGATGCCCTGGTCGAAGTGCACACTGTTGACCCGCTCGAGCGGGATCTCGATGCCGCTCTTGGCCAACACGCCGTGGCGAAAGATGACGCGATCGCTGGTGATCACGAAGTGCGTCGTGTTCCACTTCAGATACGTGTGCAGCACCCAGAGGGCGCTGAGGACGATGAGGATGAGGACGACCCACTTGAGCCCCGATGCGGCGTCCATCGCCACGACGACGACGCCGAGGACGACGGACACGATCAGCGAGAAAACCGACTCCGCGAAGTACCACCAGTGGGGATGGAGGTCGAGTGCGAGCGTCTCGTAGTCGTTGAGCAGCTTCCGCGGGTACGGCATGCGCCGTCAGCGTATACAGACGGGGTCCTAGGGTGGCGGTGTGCGAGCGGCCTCGGACGCCAGCGGACAGAGCCGGGTCGAGGACGTACTGGCCGGCCTGGATCCTGCGCAGATCGAGGCCGTGACGACGCCGTCGACGCTCGTCGCCGTGATCGCCGGTGCCGGCTCGGGCAAGACGCGCGTGCTGACGAGCCGCATCGCGTTCCGCATCGCAGCAGGCACCGCCGACGCCGCCCACACACTCGCCCTCACGTTCACGCGACAGGCGGCTGGCGAGCTCCGGCGGCGCCTCCGCCGAAGCGGCGTGCATGATCACGTCGAGGCGGGCACGTTCCATGCAGTGGCGCTCGCCCTCGTGCGCCAACGCCGACGCGACCTCGACCGTCCGCCGCTCACGGTCGCCGACGATCGCGACCGGTTGCTGGCCGTGGTCGCCGACGGCATCCCGGTCAGCACGTTGGCGACGGAAGCGGACTGGTCGGCCGCCCGGGGCATCGAACCTGCGTCGTACGTCAAGGCCGCTCGTGCGGCCTCACGCCGCGGCGCCACACCTCCCGAACGCATCGCCGGGGCGCTCGCCGCCTTCGAGACGCTGAAGCGGCGTCGAGGCGTCGTCGATCTCAACGACCTGCTGATCATGGCGGTGCGCGATCTGGAGGCCGACACACCGTGGGGCGACGCGATCCGCTGGCGTTATCGCCATCTGCTCGTCGACGAAGCGCAGGACCTCAACCCGATCCAGTACCGGTTCCTCGAGCTCGTCGCCGCTAGCCGCAACGATCTCTACCTCGTCGGTGATCCAGCGCAGGCCATCTACGGTTTCAACGGGTCGGATCCCGCCTTCCTGGCCGGTCTCGCCGATCGCCTGCGAGGTGTGGAGGTGGTCAGACTTCCGACCAACCATCGCTGCACGCCGCAGATCGTCGCCGCCGGCGCGCATGTGCTGGGCGCGACGGACTACACAAGCAGTTCCGTTTCATCACGCGCGGAGGGACCGGCCGTCCGGGTCGTCGCTGCCGACGACGAGGATCACGAGGCCTCGCTGGTGGTCGCGTACATCCGCTCGCTGGAGCCCGGGGTCATTCGCGCCGGTTCGCTGGCGGTCCTCGCCCGCACCAATCACCAGTTGGCGCGGTTCAACGATGCGCTTGCGGCAGCGAACATTCCGCTGCGTCGTCGCCGCCTCACGGAAGGGACGCCGCTCGGGCGTGCCGTACGCAAGGCAACGGCCTTGCCGTCCGCGTCCCGCCTGCGCGAGTGGGCCCACGACACGCTCGACCCGGGTGGCGACGAAGCTGGCGATGACGCCGCGGCCGCCGATGAGCGGCTCGTTGCAGTGGCCGTGCTGGAGTTCCTCCGGGAGCAGCCCAGCGGTGATGGCGCGGCGCTGCGCTGGTGGATCGCCTCGACCAACCCGTTCGACGACGCACGGGATGACGGCGGCGTCGATCTCCTGACGTTCCACGGTGCCAAAGGCCGGGAGTGGCCGACGGTCATCGTCACCGGGGTGGAAACGGGCCTCGTCCCCCACCGCTCAGCGACGACGAACGCCGGGCGAGTCGAGGAGGCGCGCCTGTTGCACGTCGCGATGACACGAGCTTCCGAGCGGCTGGTCGTCACCTGGTCGAGGCGCCGCGGTGGCTACGGCCGCCGTCCCAGCCCGCTGATCAGCGGGCTCGACGTTGATCCGCCTCCGGCTACGCCAATGCCCCCTGAGCTGCGACCTTCGCCGCGCGCCGAGGATCGCCAGCTCACTGACCTACGGGCCTGGCGAGACCGGGCGGCACGAGCCGCCGGCGTGCTGCCGAGCGAGCTGTGCTCCGACAGCGACCTGGTCGCTGTGGCGGCAGCATCTCCGACGTCGGCCGAAGGCCTGGCCGCCGTCACGGGTCTGGGGATGCTCACGGCGACACGCCTGTTCCCCGGCGTGCGCGCCGCCCTCGACGACGCCGAGAGCTGACGCTCGCACCGGGTTCGACCTGCCCATCCGGCAACTTCTCAGGACTCGCCGGCGGCCCGGCCGATGACCAGCCGCGCCGCATCGATCACGAGGTCTGGCTCCGTGACCTGGATGTAGTGGATGCTGCCGGTGGCGATCTCGTGCGGCGTGTTGGGCACCAGGTCGACGAGCGACTGTTGCGCATCGGGCCAAATCGCATCGACGTCGGCGTTGGTCATTCCCGAGCCGGCTGGGAACTCGGGGAACGGTTCGGTCTTGCTCAGCACGACGAGCGGAAGCTCGACATCGAGCGGCGGCGCGCTCACGACCTCGTCGATGCTGGTCGTCGATGTCGAACTTCTCGTACTCCGGCTCAGCGTTGAGCACTTCACCAGGCGGGTTGTTCAGCACCTCGACGTACGCCTCCCACTTCTCTCCCAACAGCTCACGGACGGCGGGCGCGAATGCGTCGACGAGGACCAGCCCGACGACATCATCAGGGTGGGACCGGGCGTACAGCTGGGCGATCATGCCGCCCCAAGAGTGGGCGACGAGTACGTAGGGGCCGGGAACTTCGGCGACCGTCAGCAGAGTGTTCAAGTCGGCGACGGACTCGGCAACCGTGCGCGGCATCTCGACGGGACTTGACCGGTCCGTGATCGCCGGCGGGTCCCCGGGAACGACCGTGCCCGGTCGGTCGTAGCGACAGACACGGTTGGTCTCCGCCAAGCCCTGCATCACCGGCGGATCGACGGCAGGGGGAAGCAGCTGAGACTCCGTCCAGTACTCGCTCGAGTCGTGGATGCCGGACTCCAGGATGACCGTCGGCTCGCCCTCTCCCATGCAGTCGAGGAACATCGTTCGACCGTCACCGATGTCAACGGACGGTGACGAGTTCCCGTCGTCTCCCCCGCAGGCGGCAAGAACGGCCAATGCCGTGACGATCGGAATGCACCGTACGGCCGAGGTGTTGCGCGAGCTGTGAGTCATGCGACAAGCGAGTCCTTTACGTTCACGAGCGGCGGTGACCGACTGGTCGGCACCCTGTACCTCCCGGCAGACCAGCCAATCGCGGCGGTGGTGACCACTGGGCCGCTGACGTCGGTGAAGGAGCAAGCGACCGGAGCGTACGCGCGGGCACTCGCCGAGCGAGGCTTCGCCGCGCTGGCCTTCGACCATCGAACGTTCGGCGAGAGCGAGGGTGACCCGCGCCAACTCGAAGACCCCGTCGGCAAGGCCGCCGACGTGCGGGCCGCCGTGACGGCGTTGGCCGCCGACGAGCGGACCGGCGATCTTCCGGTCGTCGCCGTCGGCGTCTGTGCCGGAGCGGGGTACATGGCGCGGGCCGTCGCCGATGACCAACGTCTCCGAGCATTCGCCGGCGTTGCCGGGTACTACTCGGACGCCACCGAGTTCGCCAGCTCGTCGCCGGAGCACTTCCAGGCGGCGATCGATCGAGGACTCGCCGCCGAGCAGCGCTGGCAGGACACGGGCGAGGCGGAGACCATCCCGGCAGTCGCCGCCGACGGTGGCGACGTGGCGATGCCGCTTCAAGAGGCGTACGAGTTCTACGGCACTGAGCGCGGAGCGGTCGACAACTACACCAACGGCTTCGCCGTCCAGTCACTCGCTCACACGACGCCCTTCGACGCCCAGGAGTCGGCAAGCCGGATCACGGTGCCGTTCCTGCTCGTGCATTCCGAGCACGCGCTCGCTCCCCCGCTCGCTCGCAAGTTCTACGGCTCGGTCAGTGCACCGAAGACCGAGCGGTGGCTGGAATCGCAGGGGCAGATCGACTTCTACGACGACCCACGCCTCATCGACCCAGCCGCCGACGCGATCGTCGAGCACTTCACGGCCGCGCTGACCTGACGATTATCCAGATGCCCCCGGATAGACAGACTCAGGAGGCGTCGGCCAGATCGAGCACGATCGGCGCATGGTCGCTCGGGCTCTTGCCCTTGCGGGCGTTGCGGTCGATGATGACCCACTCGGCCCGCGACGTGACCGACGCCGAGGCCAGTACGTGATCGATGCGCATCCCACGCCCCTCGTGGAAGTCGCCCGCTCGGTAATCCCACCACGAGAACACCTTTGATGCATCGGGATGCTGCTCCCGGAACACGTCCGTGAGCCCCCAGTCGAGCAGCGAGGCGAAGCGGGCCCGCTCGGGCTCGCTGGTGTGCGTCGTGCCGACGTACTTGGACGGGTCATACACGTCGGCGTCTGCCGGGGCGATGTTGAGATCACCGGCGACGATGACGTCGGTGCCGGGTGCGGCAACGGCATCGAGGTGGGCGACGAGGCGGTCGAGCCACCGCAGCTTGTACTGGTAGTGATCGGCGTCGAGCGATCGCCCGTTGGGCACGTACACGGTCACGACGCGGATCCCGCCACAGGTCGCCGTCATCAGACGCGCCTCGTCATCGGCAGGCTCGCCGTCGGCAAACCCGAAGGAGACATCGGTGAGGCCGTGGCGCGACAGGATCGCCACACCGTTCCACCGTCCCTCGCCGTGGTGGGCGGCCTCGTAGCCCATCGCCTCGAACGTCAACTGCGGGAACGCGGAGTCGGCGAGCTTCGTCTCCTGCATGCAGACGATGTCAGGAGCGATGTCCGCCAGCCACTGCTCGACTCGCTCCTGGCGCACCTTCAGCGAGTTCACGTTCCACGTCGCGAAGCGCGTCACAGCGCACTTCCCCGCGCCGCCACGTCCGCGCTGTCGACCACCTCTGCGGACGCCTGCTTGCGCGTCGTTCGTTTGCGCGTCGGTGGACTTTCGGTCGTCGTGCCGACAGCCTTCTTTGCCGCCACCTTCTTCGCTGACTCCTTCGTCGCTGTGGCCTTCATCGCCGGAGCCTTCTGCGCCACCTGCTTGGCCGCTGCTTTCTTGGCCGGCTCCTTCCTGGCCAGCGCCTTCTTCGCTGCGTCCTTCTTCGCTGCTTCCTTCTTCGCCGGCTCCCTCTTGGCCGGCGCCTTCTTCGCCGCGTCCTTCTTGGCAGGCTCCTTGGCGGGCGCCTTCTTCGCCGTCGCCCTCTTGCTCGCGGCTTTCTTGGTCGGAGCCTCCGCCACGGCCTCGACGAGCTCGATGAGATCGGGACTGGCGGCCACTGCCGCGCCGGGTGCCATTGCCGGGACGGCGAGCTCCACGCTGCGCCGCGCCGGGGCGAAGCTCGTCACGACGAGGGTCACCGCATCGCCGATGCGCATCACCTCGCGGGCACTGCGCGGGGCCGAGTCCCCCATCAAGCGAAGCGGCACATAACCGCGGACGTCGCCGATCGTGACGTACGCCCCGTGCGATGAGTACGACTCGACGACTCCGTTGACGCTGCTGCTGATCGGGTGGTGCTCGACGAAATCGAGGAACGGCAGGAGGTCGTTGACCGCGCCGCCGGAGGTGGCGGGCCGGGCGGGCGCCGGCGCCGACTCGGGAGGCGCGTTCGGCGTCACGCTTGCGGCGGGTCGCTTCACACTCGGCGGTGGCGACGTCGGCACCGGCATCGGCTGGCTCGCCTCCCTGCTCGCCGAGCGGCGCACGACCTTGCGATCCGAGCCACCGCGTGCAGCCCGCTGGGCCTTGCGGCTCACCGCGCCCTTGACCGGCAGGCGCTCGACGAAGACCCAGCCGACGAACGGCACGGGTTTGCCGCCGATCAAGCGGCCTTCGTCGAACAGCCACGGGTAGTCGCCGTGGAACTCCTGGAACGAGTCGTTGCTGAGCACTCGCGCGCCGACCTTGTTGGCGATACTGAGGACGAACGCGTCGCCGCGCCCGATGGCGCCGGCAGGCGGGGCCACGAGCTCGTTGTGGGCGACGGCCTCGTCGAACGCGACGGCCTCCCGCCTGTCGATGCGGTGCCCGAACGTGGCGTCGACGACGACCGTCACCACGGCGTCCGGAAACTCATCCCGGAACGCCATCACGGCGTCGTTCAGCTGGGTCAGGCTCGGGGTGGACCGCCCCTCGGTCGCGATGTTCGATCCGTCGACCACCACGACGTCTGAATTGGTCTTCGTGTTCAACTTGAGCGCGTCACCGATTGCGAGCGATCGAGCGCCAGCGAGCGAGCGGCCGGCGACGGCCTGCGTGGCCGGGGAACGCAACGAATGATCATGGAGCAGCCCATCGTAGAGTCACCACCGGTGATCCGAGCGGTGCTCTGGGACTTCGGTGGGGTCATCCTGTCCAGCCCATTCGAAGCGTTCCGGCACTACGAGGTCGACCACGGCCTTCCGGCAGAGTTCATTCGGACCGTCAATGCCATCAACCCCCACGCCAACGCGTGGGCTCGGCTGGAGCGCGCCGAGATCAGCGCCGACGAGTTCGATGACGTCTTCGCCGTCGAATCAGCCGCGCTCGGTCACCGCGTCCCGGGTGCCGACGTGCTGGCGTTGCTGTTGGGTGAGGTGCGACCAGAGATGGTCGTCGCGCTCGACCGCATCAAGGAGGCGGGCCTCGCCATCGCCTGCCTCACGAACAACGTCGTCTCGGACGGCCCGATGCGGGCGGACGTCGACGCCGTGATGGCCCGCTTCGATCTGATTCTCGAGTCGAGCAAGCTCGGCGTGCGCAAGCCGGAGCCGGAGTTCTATGTCTTGGCCTGCGAACGACTCGCCGTGGAGCCTCGGGAGTGCGTGTTCCTCGACGACCTCGGCGTCAACCTGAAGCCCGCCCGCGAGCTGGGCATGACGACGATCAAGGTGAGTGACCCGGCGGAGGCGATCATCCAGCTGGAACAGGTTCTCGGGCTCGAGCTGAGCTCATGAGGAGTGCGTCATGAGCAAGCTCGATCCCGGGTTGAAGTTCCTCTCCGAGCAGCGCAAGACGGTGCTCACGAGCATGGCGGCCGACTCGATCTTCGAGTTCGACTCCGCACCTGGCCGCGAGCCGACCGCCTCGGTGCTCGTCGAGTTCGACGGCGACGTGGCGGCCCTCGAGGGGGCGGGGCTGACGGTCAGCGCGGTGGCGGGCGACGTCGTGTCGGGAGAGATCGTGCTGCGGCGCGTCGACCGACTGACCGAGCTCGACGACGTGCGGCGCATCGAAGTGGCGCGAGCGATGCATCGCGACCTCGACCTCGCGCTGGCGGAGATCCGCGCCGACGCCGTCCACGCCGGTCCGCCTGGCCATCGTGGCAACGGCGTCGTCATCGGCATCATCGATTCCGGGATCGACTTCACGCACGAGGCGTTCCGGAGAGCGGACATGTCGTCACGGATCCTCGCCATCTGGGACCAGGGACTCGTGCCGCGCAGCGGTGAGTCGAGCCCGGCCGGCTTCAGGTACGGCGTCGAGTTCCGAACGTCGCAAATCAACGCTGCGCTGGCGGCACCTGATCCGCTCGCCGTCGTGCGCCATCGTGACCTCCAGATCCCAGGCGACGGGTTCCACGGCACCCACGTCGCCGGCATCGCCGCCGGCGACGGCTCGGTCGCCGGTTCTGGCCAACCGCCGTTCACGTTCGTCGGCGTGGCGCCCGAGGCCGACCTCGTCGTCGTTGCCAACACCCGCGGCGCCGCAGCGGGACAACGCGGTCTCGGTGACTCCGCCGACACGCTCGATGCGGCCCGGTACATACTCGATCTCGCCGAGGCGCTCGGCCGCCCCGTCGTGATCAACCAGAGCCAGGGCGACAACCTGGGACCGCACGACGGCACGAGCCTGCTCGAACGGGGCCTCGACAACATGCTGGGCGGCAACGGTCGGGCGATGGTCAAGTCGGCGGGCAACGAAGGCAACCGCAACCGGCACGCCGGCGGGACCATGCAGGGCGGCGGCACGCAGGCGGTGCAGCTCACGATGCCGGCCCGCACCGCACCGGTCACGATCGATGTCTGGTACTCGGGCGCCGATCGCTACGACGTGACGATCGCGCCACCGGGAGGCGGCGCAACACCGATCGTCTCGCCGGGGATGACGACGACGGTCAACGTCGCCGGTGGCAACTCGGTGTTCATCGACTCAGCGGTTGGCGACCCCGGCAACGGCGACAACCGGATCTTCGTCGTGCTGTCCCGCGCCGGCGCGGCGAGCCTGACGGCGGGGACGTGGACGATCACGCTGACGGGCACCACGGTCAGCAGCGGTCAATGGGATGCGTGGATCCAGCGCGGCGAACCCAGCCCGGAGTTCCGGGCGCCGCACCGCAGTCCGGCGCGCACCATGTCGATCCCAGGGACCGCGCGCGAGGTCATCACCGCGGCGTCGTACGTCACCCGGGGCGCCGGCGTCGGCTCCATCTCGACGTTCTCCAGCTTGGGACCCACGCGGGACGGTCGACCGTCACCAACGGTCGCCGCACCAGGTCAGTCGATCGTCGCTCCACAGCCTCCGAGCACCGGAGACACGTACGGGCCGATGGCCGGGACGTCGATGGCTGCGCCGATGGTGACGGGCACGGTCGCCCTCATGCTGCAGGCCAACCCCGAGCTCACGGCTGCTCAGCTCCGCGACTGCCTGATGAGCACCGCGCGCGCTGACGCCTTCACCGGCGCCACGCCGAACTACGCGTGGGGCGCCGGCAAGCTCGACGCCGCGGGCGCCTTCGAGTGCGCCAGTGCGGGGGCCGACGTCGACGGCGTGCCGGGCGCCAACGTCACGAACTACTGGTACGACTGAGCGCTGCCCGGCTCCTCCGGGAAGAGCGGCGCAGAGATCTGCACAGACCGCACGAAGTGACGCTCCGTCACGATCTCGATCGCGTCGGGGCCGCCGTCGGCGGTGAGCACGTCTCCGGCGACGGTGCGGATCAACAGCCCGTCGGCGCGCAGCGCGTCCAGCTGATCGTCGTCGAACGGGGCATCCCCGCGGACGAACACCGCGAGGACACGGTCGCGCTGGTGCAGCAGGAGCCGTCCGGGAGCGTCGACCTTGGCCAGATCGACCATGTCACACGACCATGTCACACGACCATGTCAGAGGTCGCTGAACGTCTCGTCCATGAGGTCGGCGAGCTCCTGGTCGTGGATCGTCTTCGAGCCCGTGGCGGGACTGCCCGATTCGACCCGGGCGACGTGGCGCAGGTCGTAGCCCGCGCTCCTTGATCCGCCACACGCGCGCCTCGACGAAGGCCCAAGCGCCCATGTTCTCGGGCTCCTCCTGCAGCCAGACGAGCTCGCGGGCGTTCGGATAGCGATCGAGCAGGGCCATGAGCTGTTCGATCGGCGACGGGTACAGCTGCTCCACGCGAACGACGGCGACCGGTGCGTTGCGCTTGTCGCGCTCGGCCATGGCGTCCCACGCCACCTTGCCGCTGCAGAAGACGATGCGCCGGACCGAGTCGGCGTCGGCGACGAACGGGTCATCGAGGATCTCCTCGAACGACCCCGTCGTCAGCGACTCGACCGGGGAGCGGGTCTGGCGCATGCGCAGGCCCTGCTTCGGCGTGAAGAGGATCAGGGGTGTGTGCCGCTCCGAGTAGACCTGGCGCCGCAGCAGGTGGAAGTACTGCGCCGCCGTCGTGGCGTTGCAGATCTGCAGGTTGTCCTCGGCGGCCTGGGTGAGGAATCGCTCGATCCGGGCCGACGAGTGCTCCGGCCCCTGGCCCTCGTAGCCATGCGGTAACAGCATCACGAGCCCGTTCTGCTGGTTCCACTTGTCCTCGGCCGCCGCCACGTACTGGTCGATGATCACCTGGGCGCCGTTGATGAAGTCGCCGAACTGCGCCTCCCACACGACGAGCGCCTCGGGGTTCTCCTGTGCGTAGCCGTACTCGAAGCCGAGCGCTGCGTACTCCGACAGCAGTGAGTCGTAGACCCACAGCTTGCCCTCAGCCCCGGGGAGGTCGTCGAGCGGGATCCACGGCTTGCCAGTCGTGTTGCACACGAGCGCGGCATGGCGGTGGCTGAACGTGCCCCGACGGGAGTCCTCGCCCGCAAGGCGCACGCTGTGGCCGTCGAGCAGCAGCGAACCGAAGGCGAGTGCCTCGGCCGTCGACCACTCGACCTCCCCGGTCTCGTAGAGCTTCGCCCGCGTCTCGAACTGCTTGGCCAGCTTCGGATGGACCGTGAAGCCCTCCGGATACTCGGTCAGCTGGTGGAAGATCTTGTCCAGGACGGGCAGCTCGACACCGGTCGGGATGTGCGGCAGCACACCGGCCGGCTTGGGTGGCTTGGCGGCCTTCACCGGCGTCGGGGACTGGGCGCGCGTCTCGTCGAGCGCGACCTGCAAGCGGGCCTGGAAGTCGTCGAGCGCCTGCTCGGCCTCCTCCAGCGTGATGTCGCCACGCTTGACGAGCGCCTCGACGTACAGCTTGCGCACGCTGCGGTGTTTCGCGATCGCGGCGTACATCAGCGGCTGCGTGTAGCTCGGATCATCGCCCTCGTTGTGCCCGTGCCGGCGGTAGCACCACATGTCGATGACGACGTCCTTGTGGAAGCGCTGGCGGTACTCGAACGCCAGGCTGGCCACGCGGACGCAGGCCTCGGGATCGTCCCCGTTGACGTGGAAGATCGGGGCTTGCACGGTCTTGGCGACGTCACTGCAGTAGATCGAGGACCGGGCGAACTCCGGTGCGGTCGTGAACCCGATCTGGTTGTTGATGATGAGGTGGACGGTGCCGCCGACGCGGTAGCCCGAGATGTCGCTCATCGCCAGCGTCTCGGCCACGACGCCTTGCCCCGCGAACGCGGCGTCGCCGTGCATGAGGATCGGCAGCACGGGATACGAGCCGGGAGGATCGATCTGGTCCTGGCCGGCGCGCACCATGCCCTCGACGACGGGGTCGACCGTCTCCAGGTGGCTGGGGTTGGCGGCCAGCTCGAGAAGGATGTCCGCCCCCGAAGGGCTGACGTACTTGCCGGTCGCGCCGAGGTGATACTTGACGTCTCCGGAGCCCTGCACCGAGGAAGGATCGACGTGCCCCTCGAACTCCCGGAAGATGGCGTCGTAGCTCTTCCCGATGATGTTCGACAGGACGTTCAGCCGGCCCCGGTGGGCCATGCCGATGACGCACGAGTCGAGCCCGGCGTCAGCGGCTGCCGAGATGACTCCGTCGAGGATGGCGATCGCCGACTCTGAGCCCTCGAGCCCGAAGCGCTTGGTGCCCACGTACTTCGTGGCGAGGAACTTCTCGAACGCCTCCGCGGCGTTGAGCCGCTCGAGGATGCGGTGCTTGGCCTGCTTGTCGAAGGCGGGATGGACTCCCTCGACCTTGGACTGGATCCAGCGCTGCTCCTCGGTGTCCTGGATGTGCATGTACTCGATGCCGATCGTGCGGCAATAGGCGTCGCGCAGCACGCCGAGCAGCGCGCCGAGCTGCATCTTTTCCGTGCCGGCGACACCACCGGTGAGGAACTCCCGGTCGAGGTCCCAGATCGTCAACCCGTACGTGAGTGGGTCGAGCTCCTTGGGCATCGCCGGCTCTTTCCACTTCAGCGGATCGAGGTCGGCGATGAGGTGTCCGCGGACGCGGTAGACGCGGATCAGGGTGGCGACCTGCATCTGCTTGTGCAGCATCGCCTCGACATGGTCGATCGGATTGACGTCGGGACGCCATTTGACGGCCTCGTAGGGCATGCCCAGCGAGTGGAAGACGTCGTCGTAGAACTGATGCTCGCCCAGCAGCAATTCGTGCACGCGAGCCAGGAACATGCCGCTCTCGGCGCCCTGGATGATGCGGTGGTCGTAGGTGCTCGTGATCGTGACGACCTTGCTGACGCCGAGCGAGCTGAGGTTGGCGCGGTCGGCGCCCTCGAACTCGGCCGGGTAGTCGATGCGCCCGACGCCGACGATGACGCTCTGACCCTGCATCAGTCGGGGGACGCTCTGAACGGTGCCGATCGTGCCCGGGTTGGTCAGGCTGACGTTGGCGCCCTGGAAGTCCTGGACGGTGAGCTTGTTCGAGCGGACCTTGCGAATCAGCTCCTCGTAGGCGCCGAGGAAGCCGGCGAAGTCCATGCGGTCGGCATCTCGAACGACCGGAACGACGAGCGTGCGCGTGCCATCGCCCTTGTCCACGTCGACGGCGAGGCCGAGGTTGATCGTCTCGTTGTGCTGCAGTCGGGGCTTGCCGTCGTCGCCCTGGACGAACGTGTTGCGCATGTTCGGGACGGCGTCGGCGATGGCCCGCACGATGGCGTAGCCGATGAGGTGAGTGAAGCTGACCTTGCCCGTGCCGCTGCGGGAGCGGTAGCCGTTGATCACCTTGCGGTTGACCTCGAGCAGCTTGGCGGGGATCTCCCGGAAGCTGGTCGCCGTCGGCACGCTGAGGCTGCGCTCCATGTTGGCGGCGATGACGGCTCCAGTGCCGCGGATCGGCGTGGACGTGTCGTCAACGATGGTCCCCTCCGCCTGGGGGCTCCGGGGACGTGCCGGCGGCTCGCTGGCGCTCGCGGCGCCGGCGGGTTCGGCCTCACCGGTGGTTGGCGGAGCTGGCGGTGCCGCGGTCGTAGGCACCTCGGGCGTGATCGACTTGTAGTCGGCGAAGAACTCGCGCCACGCCTCCCCGACCGACTCCGGGTCGGCGCGGAACTGCTCGTACATCTCCTCGACCAACCAGGAGTTGGTGCCGAAGCCAGGACCCGCTGTAGCAGTCACGTACTCAGAGTACCGGTCAGCGAAATTGCTGGTCTTCGTCAACGTTCTGGTGGAGAGCCCAGGCGGGCGACGACCATCGTCGCCTCCGGAGGGCCGCCCCGGCGGATCGGCTCTTCGGCAACGTGCAGTAGCTCCCAGTCCGCCAAGGCCGGCTCGAACACGTCCCACTCCCCGATCACGAAGGCCGCCGTCGCGCCCGGCTGCAGCACGCGCCGCACCTCTGCCAGCGCCCCAGGTCCGACGCCTCCGGCGGTGAACGTGCCAGCCGAGACAGCGCCGCCGTAGGAGCCGTCGGCCAGTGGCAGTGGCCGTTCCAGATCCGCTTCGATCAAGGCGCGATACGCGCGCTTGCCGGCCGCGACGTCCAACATGGCCCGGGAGACGTCGATGCCGTCGACGGACGTGAAGCCTTCGCTGAACAGCCGGATTCCGACCGCCCCCGTCCCACACCCGAGGTCGAGAACCGGTGTCGTGCGATCGCCGAGATGGTCGGCCAACAGGTCGGCGATCCGGTCGCTGCCGACGAAGCCGAGCTGGTCGAAGACGTCCCGGTCGTAGTCGGCGGCCCAGTCGCGGTAGGCGCCAACGGTGTCTTCGACGGACCGGGCAGCGCGGGCCCGCAGCACCCGCTGGCGGGCCTTCTCCGACGGGTCCACTCGGCCATTCTGCTCAGTAGAGTGCGCCCCCCAAGGGCACAACCAGAGGGCACAACCAGTCGGGGGTCATGAGCTTGATGAGTCCGTCCACGGACAAGATCCGCAACGTCGCCATCGTCGGCCACGGGGGGAGCGGGAAGACCACACTGGTCGAGGCGATGCTGCTGCGGGCCGGCGTCGTTCCCAGGGCGGGGCGAGTCGAGGACGGCACGACCGTGTGCGACACCGAGCCCGAAGAGATCAAGCGGACGATGACGCTGTCGTTGGCGATCGCTCCGGTCGAGTGGAAGTGCGACGACGGCCAGACGTACAAGATCAATCTCATCGACACCCCCGGCTACGCCGATTTCGGGGGCGACGTCGAGGCCGCCCTCTCGGTTGCCGACCTGGCCGTGGTCGTCGTCAGCGCCGTCGACGGCGTCGAGGTGGGCACCGAGGCAGCGTGGGCGAGGTGCGTCGAGCGCAACATCCCGCGGATGGTGTACGTCTCCAAGGAGGACAAGCAGCGGGCCAACTTCCACCAGGTCCTGGCCGACCTCAGGACTCGGTTCGGATCCGGCTTCGTCGTCCTCGAGCTGCCGCTGGGCGAAGAAGAGTCCTTCCATGGCGTGGCCGACCTCCTCAGCGACCAGGGCTTCGAGTACACGCCCGATGGCCAGCACCACCCCGAGCCGCTGCCGGCCGAGGTGGTGGACGAGGAGCACCGCCGCCACGACGAGCTCGTCGAGGAGATCGTCGCCGGTGACGACGAGCAGTTGGAGCGGTACCTCTCCGGCGATACGCCGTCAGCCGCCGAGCTGGAGAAGACCCTGGCCCACGAGATCCTGAACGGATCCGAGTTCCCCGTGCTCGTCGGCGCGGCCACGACGGGCGTCGGCATCGACCGTTTGCTCGACTTCATCTGCGAGCTGGGCCCATCCCCAGCCGAACGTCCGGTGACCGTCCTCGCCGGCACCGGCGCCGATGGGGTCGAGGTCGAGGTGGCCGCCGACGCAGCCGGCAAGCCACTGGCCTACGTGTTCAAGACCGTCGCCGACCAGTTCGTCGGCCAGATCTCGCTGTTCAAGGTCCTCTCCGGGACGATCGCCGTGGACGATCGGCTCGTCAACACCACGACCGGGTCCGAGGAACGGCTGCACGGCCTGTTCCACCTCCGCGGCAAGGAGCACGTGCCGGTCGGGCGGCTGACTGCGGGTGATCTCGGTGCGGTCGCCAAGCTCAACGACACGGTGACCGGATCGACCCTGGCGCCGAAGGACGCTCCGGTGCGCAGCGAAGGCACCGGCGCCACCTATGGCGGTGTACGGGCTGGCGCTGCGCCCCGTCACCCAATCCGACGACGACAAGCTGTCGGGCGCGCTGACCCGCCTGCTGTCGGAGGACCCAGCGCTCGTCGTCGATCGCAACGAGGAGACCGGGCAGACCGTGCTCCGCGGCACCGGCGACGCGCACTTGAACGTGGCGCTCGAGCGGATGAGCCGGAAGTTCGGCGTGAACGTCGAGACCGAGGAAGTGCGGGTGCCCTATCGGGAGACGATCACCGGATCGGCCGAGGCCGAGGGGAAGATCAAGAAGCAGTCGGGCGGCCACGGGCAGTTCGCCGTCGCCCAGCTGCGTGTCAGCCCGACGGCGCGGGGCGACGGATCGCAGTTCGTCAACTCGATCGTCGGTGGCACGATTCCCAAGCAGTACATCCCCGCTGTCCAGCGCGGCGTCGAGGAGACGATGTCGACGGGCGGCGTCTACGGGTTCCCCGTCGTCGATGTTCGTGTCGAGTGCTACGACGGCAAGTACCACTCCGTCGACTCGTCGGACATGGCGTTCCGGTCGGCGGCGGCACACGGGCTGAAGGAAGCCCTGACCAAGGCCGGCGCGGCCGTGCTCGAGCCGGTGTCGGTGCTCACGGTGACCGTACCGGAGGGGTACCAGGGCGACGTGCTCGGCGACCTCAACTCGCGGCGGGGCCGGGTCAGCGGCACGTCCGTGCTGGGGAACGGGAACCACGAGATCGTGGCGTTCGTGCCGGCCGCGGAGATCCAGCGCTACGCCGTGGACCTGCGCTCGATGACCGGCGGCCGTGGCACGTTCGTGGCCGTCCACGACCACTACGACCTGCTCCCGAACCACCTCATCGACAAGATCAAGAAGGCGTCCGCGTCGAGCGCCGCCCCGGTGCACTGAGCCGCATCCGCTTCGCCGCGGCGGCCCCGACGGCCTCTTCGTCAGCGTTCTGGTGGAACGGTCCGCCAAGACGCTGACCAAGAGCTGGTGCCTCGGTCAGGCGGCTGCGGCGTCCGATTCCCTCAGCGACTCGTAGCGGTCAGCGAGCTCATAGAGCGCCTTCCGGCCGTCGCCGGCGAACGATGAGCCGTGCATCGTGGCCAGCGTGGTCGGCCGCACGTCGCCGAGGGCTCGCATGATCGTCTCCGTCTGCGGGGCGAGCGACGACTGGTGGAACATGTGCTCGGCGAGGACCGCAGGATCGACGATGTCATCGGTCGTCAGGGGCTTGCCGGCGCCGACCTGGGAGAACAGATCGCCGCACAGCAAGGTGCCGGTCGTCTCCTCGAACAGCACCTGAGCCTCCCAGCCGTGGGGCACGTGCGGCGTCGAGATCTGCCGCACTCGCTTGCCACCGAGATCGATCACTTCGCCCTCGGCCAGCGCCCGCGGCGGACGGTCGCACAGGTCGTTCAGCGACACGTCACAACCGAGTGCGCCGAAGGCGACGGTGCTGGACGGGGCAGCAGCGAGCCACATGTTCATCGCTCCGCACTCGTCCGCCTCGACGTGCCCGAACGAGATCCAGCGCAGCGACTCGACCGGCACGACCGTCGCCACCTTCTCCGCGACCAACGGGAACAGCCCCCGCATCCCGGTGTGGAAGAGCAACGGCTCGTCCGCCGCGATCAGGAACTGGTTGAAGGTGAAGCCCTCCGGGCTGACCTCGGGGATCCAGGTCGAGATCCGGTAGATCCCGTCGGCGATCTCGTCGATGACTGGCTGCATGGGTTCCATACCCCAGAGGCGTGCCGAACGCGCCGGATCCGTTCACTCAGCACTGAACGATCCAGCGAACGTCATCCGTTGCGGGCTCATACACGCTGTACAGGCCCGTCCGGATGCGCCGGTCCAGGGCATCTCCGGCACCCGGCACCGCCTCGGACATCCGGGAGAGCGCCGTGCGCAGCGCCCGCGTGACATTCAGTCGCGCCCGCTCCGCCGCCGATGACGCCCGCCGGTCGCGCCCACCCACGCCATAGGCCGCCGACAGCTCATGGACGAGCAGCTCCAGCTCGGCCTCGCGAGCCTCGGCCGTCTCGAGCAGTCCGGCGGCGAGCGCATCGTCGGCCTCCGCCCGGAGCTGCTCGATGCGATGCCGGTAGGCCGTGCGAGCCTGCGTGTCGAGCACCGCGCCGGCATCGCCGAGAGCGCGCCGATCAACCGTCCGATCGACTCCCTCCACACGGTCGACCAGATCCAGCGCGTGGCGCTCGACGCCGGGCCGCGACACGAGCTCGGCGACGTAGCGCAGTCCCTTGCTGTCGGGCACCCGCGCTCGCGCGCCGTCGAAGTCGACCGTCCACCACTTGCCCTGGCGCGTCAGCTCGGCGGCCGATCTCGCGCTGACGATCGACGAGATGGTCAGTCGCTCGAGCAGCGCCACGTCGGCCGGCGCGATCACGACATCGAAGGACTCCAACGCTCCCGCCACCGCCGCCGCCTCAACGGCAGCCGCCGGGTCACCAGCCTGCTCGCGCACGCGCACCAGCTCGAGCTGCACCATCACGCGCGGCCACGGCAGCTCGGCCGACGCCAGCCCATCGACGGCGGTTTCGAGCACTGCGACCGCCACATCGAGCTGCCCGCTCGCCGCCAGCACCCGCGCTCGGGCCACGCGGGCGCGCGCCAGCAGCGCCGGCACGGAGACGTCCGTGAGAAGCGGCTCGAACCTGTCGGCGGCTGCGGCGGCCGCAGCCACGTCACCGGCGGCGAGCTCAGCATCGACAAGGACGGTCAGCAGCTCGACAGCCCGGAGACGGTCGTCACCGAGCACCCGCAAGCCGCGACCGACCACCGCCCTCGCCAGCGCGACGTCACCTCGGGCTAGGTGCAGCCGGGCGGCCGGAAGCAGCGCTTGCATCGCCTGGTCCTTGCCGATCAGCAGTGCCTCTGCGTCCGACCAGCGCCCTTGCCGGATCCGCAGGTCGGCGAGCGCGATATCGGGGTGCCAGCTCGGCAGTCTGCATCACTTGCTCGAACTCGGCTCTCGACCGCTCGAGCAACGCCTCCGCGTCACCCCAGCGACCAAGCTCCATGAGCAGCGTCGCTTGCACGCTGTCGCAGTGACTGGACAGGAAGACCTGGTTACCGGCGGCCGGACCGATCACGCCGTGCCGGCGCAACAGCTCGGCCCACGACCCAGCCCGGCCGAAATCGCCGGCGTAGTAGCAGGCGGTGAAGAACGAGCACGCTGACTGACCCGCTGTGGAGACGTCATCGGCTGCTCCGCACGCCAACGCCATCGCCTCGTCGAGCAACGCCATCCCCTCGGCGACTCGGCCGGCCTGCACGTGCGCCAAGCCTCCGTCGGCGAGCGCCTTCATCTCCAGGTTCAGATCACCGAACCGGCGAGCCCGATCGAGGGCGAGATCCGCCGCGGCGAGCAGTTCGCGTGGGTCATCGACGTCACATCCCATCGACGCGACAGCGATCCATCCCTGCTCGACACACGGTGGCTGCGACTCGATGAGGCGCTGCGCTCTCGCGAACCACGCTCTGGCGGCGGTGAGGTTCCCGAGCCGCCAGCCGTAGAGGTTGCCGAGGCGCAGGCACACCATCGCCGCCGCGCACGGATCATCTGTGAGCGCGCGGATCGCCGCCGAGAGGTGGGCGACCGCACCGTCGGCGTCCGAGCGGCCGAGCGCCTCGTCGGCCGCGGCCAATGCCCGATCCGCCTCCGCCTTGCCCGACATCACCCACAGCTTCGCGCCTGTGCGGTGTGTCGCTCACAGCGCGGCGAACGCGTCCAGTGCCACCAGCGCGTCGACTTCATCCGCCATCGATGCGCTGAGCTGGATCAGCAGCCCACCGATGGTGGCATCGGTCCATCGCTGCGTCGCGATCTGGTCGGTGATGAGGAAGAGCGGCATCGACAACCGGTCACGCACCAGCTGGTAACGGGCGAGCGCCTCCGACTCGGTCTCGTCACCGCTCGCCGAGGCCTGGACCGCCCGGGCGAGCAGCTCGGCATCGCGCAGCGCGTCCGTCAGCCCGTGTGCGCTCAGCGGATCCTTCCAATAGCCAGCGTCCCCGACGAGAGCCCAGCCGGGACCCCACGACCGACGCAGGAACCCCGGCTGTCCGAGGAAGGTCCGCACGCCCGTTGCCAGCGTGGCGTCCCGCACGCGTGCTGCCGTCTCCGGGCACGCTTGGCGCAGCACGGACTCCAGCACAGACGGCCCGCCGCGTCCGATCCGAGCAGGCGACGCGGCGGCGAAGACGCAAGCCAGCTCACCGTTGGTCGGGATCACGCCGGCGCAGGCGTTCGGTCGGAAGACCCACTCGTAGCCGGTCGTCTCCAGCTGCGACCAGTAGCCGTAGACGACCGCGCTGGCTCCGGTGCCGCGCCGCTCGATCGGTGCGGCGACGTGCCGTGCGACGGATGAGCGCATGCCATCGGCACCGATGACGAGCGAGGCGTCGACGGCGAGGGAACGGCCCGTGTCGTCGCGGCCGACGACTCCGACGACCCGGCCATGCCGATCACGCCGCAGACCGGTGACCGTCACGCCATGGGACACGTCGGCGCCCGCCGCCGCGGCCGCATCGACGAGCACCGCGTCGAGCACGGTGCGCCGTGGCGCGTACAGCGCCTCGACGCCGTGCGATGGCTTGATCGGGACCTCGATCGTCTCGGCGCCGTAGCGGAACTTGGTGCGCGTGATCGGCTGGTGTCCCTGCGGCGACGATGTCGTCGAGCAACCCCCATCGGCGGAGCTGGATCACGGCGCCACGCATCAGGGCGTGGGTGGACAGCGTGTCGGCGCCGTACCGACCGCGGTCGACGACGAGCACGCGTTGCCCGGCGCGAGCGAGAAGCATCGCCGTTGCGGCGCCGGCGGCACGTGCTCCGACGACGACCACGTCGTAGTGGCGCTCGGGAGCGTGTGGTGACGTGCTCATGCCCGACACAGCACGGACGTCCGGTGGGCGAGATGGTCAGCGATCCAGGCCGCATCTCGGCCGACGCCGTCGATGAAGTTGGAGTTGCGGCGGTGCTGGAAGCGCTGGCCGAGGACGTACAGGCCCGGCACGGGTGTGCACCCGCGCCGCTGACGGATCTCCCCCGACCGGTCGAGCACCGGCACGCGCAGCCACGGATACACACGGCGGTGTCCGGTCGCCCACAGCACCGTCGTGATACGGCGCTCGTGCAGGTTCAGTTCGCGGAGCCGCTGCTCGACCTGGATGGTCGGCGGTGACTCGGCCTCGAGCATCTCTGACGTCAGTCCGGACGCCTCGATATGGGCGTCGATCTCGGCGAGGACGCGGCGCACGCGGGCGTCGGCCGTGGCCACGTGGGTGGACAGGTCGTCGGCGAACCCGACGCGGCGGCAGTCCGCCCACGTGAGCCTTCCGGTCAGCTCGACGCCAGCTCCACGGAGCGCCTGGAGATCCAGCGTCCGGTGATCCGGTCGCCCCGCCAACTGCAGCGACGGCTCCTGGCGCGCCGCCTGAGGGTCCGCCACGTCGTCGATCGTCCGATCGAGCGTGCCGGTCCGCTCCAACCACCAGAAGATGTCCATGCCCCGGTACGTGCGGGGGAGCCGGCTGTGGCGCCCGACGGCCAGCACGACGTCACGACCGGCCCGCGACAGTTCGTCGGCGATCTGCACGCCGCTCGCCGACGCACCGACGACGAGCACGCCTCCGGCGGGGAGCAACTCGGGGTTGCGGTACGTGGCCGGCGTCAGTTGGTTGAGGCCACGATCGAGCTGCCCGGCCAGCGACGGCACGGCCGGCCGGTCGCACCACCCACTGGCGATCACCACGTTGGCTGCCCGCCAGTTCCCGGCGCTCGTCCGCAACGCGAAGCCTCCGTCCGCCGGGGCCAGGCACTCGACGGCGGTGAGCTCCACGACGGGCGCCGCCGACGTGCGGGCGTAGCCCTCGAAGAACGACACCACCTCGTCGCCCGTCATGAAGCCGTGTGGGTCCGGGCCGCGGTAGGACCAGCCGGGCAGCCGGGTCATCCAGTTCGGACTGAGCAGTCGCAGCGAGTCCCACCGCTCGCTGCGCCAGCGCTCGGCGACCCTGCCCCGCTCCAGCACGACGTGCTCGACCCCGCGGTCGGTGAGGCAACGGCTCATGGCGAGGCCGGCTTGGCCGGCGCCGATGACGACCGCGGGATGGACGGTGCGCACAAGTCGCTCTTCTGGTGACGAACCGTGGCTGGAGGCTCAGCCGGCGTCGACCTCGATGGCGACCGGCACGCCGTTCGTGACGACGTCGTACACGGCGGAGCGGTTCTTCGACTGCTCGACGACGGCGCGCAGCTTCTCCGGATCATCGCCGCGCAGCTTGAAGCTGACCTTGATCTGCTGGTAGCCGTTGCGGACCTCGTCCGAGAGCCCGAGGATGCCGAGCAGGTCGATGTCCCCCTCGACGGTCGAGGTGACCTCCGTCAGATTCACGCCGCGGGCGGCGGCGATGTTGGCCAGACCGGACGTCAGGCACGCCGCCAGCGTGTGGAGGACGAACTCGACGGGCGTCGGGCCGTTGTCGTTGCCGACGAGCACTGCGGGGTGGTCGGCGTCGTAGGTCCGCGCCTCCTTGTGCGTCATCTCCTGCATGGCGCCGTAGAAGCCATGGATGGTGGATCGGTTGTGGGTCCCGCTGACCCACGTGTTGGTGGCGCGGAACTGGAACTTGGCGATGTCCGTGTTGCCCTTCACCGCGTCGATCGTGGCGAAGAGTCCGGCGGTGTCGACGCCGTTGCGGCTGGGGTGCTCGACGATGGTCATGGGAACTCCTTCGGTCGGTGGCCTCTGAGTACTTTTTCGGTCGATCGACCGACCGAGAGCGTCGCGCTCCGGTGGGCACGTGTCAAGCTTGATTTCGAGCGCGATCGGCGTGATACTGGATTCGGTCGACCGACCGAGGAGGATCACCTTGGCAATCCCGGCAACTGAAACTGCGACCGCCCAGGTCATCCTGGCGGCCGCTCGGACGCGCCTCCTCAGCGATGGCTATGCCGGGCTCTCGACACGCAAGGTCGCCCAAGAGGCCGGCGTGCCGCTGTCCCAGGTGCACTACCACTTCGGCTCGAAGGGCGGCATGGTGCTCGCCCTCCTGGAAGCCGAGAACCAGCGTCGCCTCACCCGCCAGGCGACGATGTACGCCGAGGACGTACCGCTGTGGCGGCGGTACGAGCGCGCGTGCGACTTCCTCGAGGACGATCTCGAGTCGGGCTTCGTCCGCGTCCTCCAGGAGATGATCGCCGCCGGATGGTCGACACCCGAGATCGGCGACGCCACCAAGGCGATGCTCAGCGGCTGGTACGAGCTCCTGACGGAGGTGGCGACCGAGGCGGCCGCCCGCTTCGGCGGACTGGGCCCGTTCTCGCCGGCCGAAGCAGCTGCCCTCATCGTCAATGCCTTCATCGGGGCGGAGGGACTACTGCTCCTCGGGTTCGACCGCAACGAGATGCCGATCAGAGCGAGCCTGCGCCGGATCGGTGAGCTGATCCGTGCCGCCGAGGAACGCTCGAGCGCCAACGGGAACGGGAACGGCGACACCGACGGTCCGCCGGGATGAGGGCGAGCGCACCCGTCCGCGCAGGCTTCGTCGAGCGCGACGGAGTGAAGGTGCACTGGCAGGAGTTCGGTGCCGGCGAGCCGACGATCGTCCTGTTGCCAACGTGGTCGATCATCGACTCGCGGTTCTGGAAGGCGCAGGTGCCGTACTTGTCCCGACACTTTCGAGTTGTGACGTTCGACGGCCGGGGCACGGGTCGTTCGGACCGGCCGATGACGCCGGAGGCATACAGCCACCTCGAGTTCGCCGCCGACACGCTTGCCGTGCTCGACGCAACGGATACTCCCGCCGGCGTGCTCGTCGGCCTCTCGTGCGGCGCGCTGTGGGGCGTACAGGTGGCCGCCGACCATCCAGCTCGGGTCCGGGCACTGATCTGCCTGGGACCGCAGGTTCCGCTGGCGCCGACGCATCCCGACCGCGTCGTGTACCCCTTCGCCGAACGGCTGGACACCACGGACGGGTGGGCGAAGTACAACCGCTACCACTGGACGGAGGGTGGCTACCGGGACTTCCTCGAGTTCTTCGCTCGAGAGTGCTGCACCGAGCCGCACTCGACCAAGCAGATCGACGACTTCATCGAGTGGGCCCTCGACACCGATCCGGTCAAGCTGGTGGCCAGTGACGAAGGGATGGAGGCGTGCGGGCTGGAGAGCTTCCGCTCGGTCTGCGCGCGGGTGAGCGCACCGGTGCTCGTGATCCACGGCGACGGCGACGAGCTCGCGCACCACGCCCGCGGGGCGGCACTGGCGACGGTCACCGGTGGCGAGCTGATCACGGTCGCCGGTGGAGGTCACTTTCTCCAGGCTCGTGACCCGGTGCTCGTGAACCACTCGATCAAGCGGTTCGTCGATCGGCTCGCAGGTCAACCATCTGATCCTCGACTTCGTCGAGGAGGCAACAGGAGTGCAGATGCAAACCAAGGTGTGGACACGCGGACTCAGCAGGCCGAAGCGGGCGCTCTACCTGTCGTCGCCGATCGGGCTGGGACACGCCCGTCGTGATGTCGCCATCGCCAAGGAGCTGAAGCAGCTCCGTCCGGACGTAGAGATCGACTGGCTCGCCCAGCATCCCGTCACTGCCGTGCTCGAAGCGGAGGGCGAGCAGATCCACCCGGCCAGCCGGTGGCTGGCCAACGAGTCGGCGCACATGGCCTCGGAGTCGAGCGAGCACGACCTGCACTGCTTCCAGGCGTTGCGCAACATG
Organism: uncultured Acidimicrobiia bacterium; assembly: GCA_963844915.1. Taxonomy (GTDB): domain Bacteria; phylum Actinomycetota; class Acidimicrobiia; order Acidimicrobiales; family Ilumatobacteraceae; genus JALZMG01. The sequence goes on from CAWJQF010000009.1 coordinate 125,730, forward strand.
GACGAGATCCTGGTGGCCAACTTCATGGTGTTCCAGGAGGTCATCGATGAGGGCCTGTACGACGTCGTGATCGGCGACGAGGCGTGGGACGTGGACCACTTCTGGCACGAGAACCCCGAGCTCAAGCGCGGCCAGCACGTCTGGCTGACCGACTTCGTCGGCTTCCTGCCGATGCCGGACGGCGGAGCTCGTGAGGCCTATCTCACGACGGATTACAACGCAGAGATGATCGAGCACATCGCTCGGTACCCGTGGATCCGCGATCGGTCGATCTTCGTCGGCAAGCCCGATGACATCGTGGCGGATCGGTTCGGCGGCGAGCTGCCGGCGATCCGCGACTGGACCGAGGAGCACTTCGCGTTCTCGGGCTACATCACCGGGTTCACGCCTCCCTCGACGGAGGAGGTGCCTGCATGGCGCGCCGAGCTCGGTTACCAACCGGATGAGCTGGTGTGCGTCGTGGCCGTCGGCGGCAGTGGCGTCGGGCGGGCGCTCCTCGACAAGGTCATCGCCGCATACCCGCTGGCCAAGCGGCAGCTCCCGGCGCTGCGGATGATCGCCGTCGCCGGGCCACGCATCGACCCAGGCGGGTTCCCGAGCGCTCCAGGGCTCGAGGTGCACGGCTACGTCGACCGCTTGTATCGACATCTCAGCGTGTGCGACCTCGCCGTCGTCCAGGGTGGGCTCACGACGACCATGGAGCTGGCCGCCGCCAAGCGGCCCTTCCTGTACTTCCCCCTGCGCAACCACTTCGAGCAGAACTTCCACGTGCGCCATCGCCTCGATCGGTACGGCGCCGGCCGGTGCATGGACTACGGGGCGACCGATCCCGATCTCCTCGCGGAGGCGATCTGCGACACGATCGGTCGCCCGGTCGCCTACCGCGACGTCGAGACCGACGGCGCGGCGCACGCCGCCCAGCTGATCGCCGAGTTGGTCTGAGCACTCGCCTGCTCGGCGAACCGTGGTCGACTGACGCTCCAGAGCAGCCCGATGCTGGCGACCGTCAGGGCCATCAGCAGCCAGGCACCCGCCTGGATGCCGAGTTCGTCGGCGAGCGCTCCGAAGGCGATGGCGAACGGCACGAAGGTCAGCCACGTCGCCGCACCGACTCCCGATGAGACGCTGGCCCGGACGCTCGACGCGATGCGGTCATGGAGCAGCCGAGTGCCGACCACACCGGCGGCGACGGCGAAGGTGGCCAGGACGACCTGGGCGACCGTGGCGACGATCGGATCGCGCACGACGACGAGCGTCAGCCCGGAGACGGCGAGCAGCCCGACGACGATGATTCGTGGCCCGCTCCGGTCGATCCGCAGGCGTGTTGCGATCGCCCCACCAAGTCCGAGTGACGCCATCAGCAGCGCCCATGCCGGGCCGTAGAGGCCCGGACCGGCGTCGGCAGCAACGAGCCACAACGGCCCGAACTCGTACACCGCCTGCGTCAACAGCGACGTCACGACGAGCAGGGCAACGATCGGCAGCAGTTGCGGCTGGCCGCGAACAGTGTTCACCGCGGTGGCGATGTGCTGGCGCACGCCCATCGACTCGCCGCCTTCGTGGAGCTTCGGTTCGCGGAAGGACAGCAGGGCGACGGTCGAGACAACGAGGAGGGGCAGTGTGGCGAAGTACGTGAACCGCGGGGACGTCAGCGCCGCCAGTGCGCCCCCAGCAAGCGCTCCGATCACGAGAGCCGCGCTCGACACCACGCGCAGACGGCCCAGAACGGCCTCGAACGTGTCGCTCGACCCGGTCTCCTCGAGGACGGCGTCGTAGACGATCGCGTCGAGTGTTCCGGACTGCATGGCGAAGTAGACGCCGAGCAGGACGGCGGCGACGAGGTACATCGCGACACCCGTGCTCAGCCCGCCGACGGCCACGCTGGCCAACGCCCCGAGGTTCCCGATGACGAGCACGCCGCGCCGGCTCCAGCGGTCAGCGAGGATGCCGGACGGCACCTCGAGCAACGGCACGGCGGCGGCGTACAGCGCGGCCATCACGCCGAGGATCGCCGGGGTGAAGCCGAGCTCGTCGAGGAAGAGCTTCTCGACGGGCACCCACAGGGCGATCCCGCCGGTGAACGCCGAGGCGTAGAGCGGGGCCAACCGTCTGCCGACCCGGACCGTGCTGCTCCTCGTCGCTGCGCTCACTTGTCATCCTCCTCAGCGTTTGCTATGTTTTTAGGAGTAAACACTCTTTCCGTTGAAGTTGTCAAGGGGAATTGGGAATGGAGCACTACGGTTCGGTGATCAGCGAACGGCGCACCTATGGCGACGGCTGCTCGTCTGCCCATGCCCTCGACCTGGTCGGGGACCGCTGGGCGCTGCTGATCGTCCGTGACCTGCTGTTCGGCCCGAAGCGCTTCAGCGATCTCCAAGTCGGCCTCCCGCACGGCAGTCCGAACGTTCTGACGCAGCGCCTTCGCGAGCTGGAGTCCTCCGGTGTCGTCCATCGCCGGCGGCTGCCACCCCCCGCTTCGGCCAACGTCTACGAGCTGACCGAGTGGGGCCGCCAGCTCGAGCCGATCCTGCTCGGGCTGCAGCGATGGGGCGCCGGCTCACGGTCGTACTCACCGGACGTGCCGGTTGGGTGCGACGCTGCAATGCTCGCCCTGAAGAACGCGTTCGACGGCACCGAGGCCGGCGACCTGGCGATGGTCGCCGAGGTCCGCTTTCCCCTCGGCACGTTCGGCGTCACGGTGCGAAACGGCTCGATCAACATCTCCCGCGGACCGGCCGAATCCCCCGACCTGACGCTGGAGACGGACCCCTCGACCCTCGAGCACCTGGTGTTCCTCGGTGAGACCGTCGACGATGCAGAGCGGCAAGGCGACCTGGTCGTCCACGGCGACCGCACGCTGGTGCAGCGCTTCTTCGACCACTTCCCCGTGCCGACGGCGTAGCCATCACGGGTACGTTCGGGTGGATGCTGCGGATCACGGGCTTCGACCACCTCGTCCTGCGCTGCCGCGACGTCGACACGTCGCTGCGCTGGTACGTCGACGTGCTCGGTCTCGAGCCCGTCCGCGTCGAGGAGTGGCAGCGACGGCGCCGCGCCGTTCCCGTCGGTGCGGCTCTCGTCTGAGTCGATCATCGACCTGATCCCCGCCGACGGCCCGGTCAGCGAGCGCAACGTGGACCACTTCTGCGTCGTCGCCGACCGGGCCAGCGTGGACGCAGTGGCCGCCGGCGCCGGCACGCGCTTCAACGTGGTCGCCGGTCCGGTGACGCGGTTCGGCGCCAAGGGGGACGGCTGGTCGGTCTACGTCACCGACCCCGACGACAACATGGTCGAGATCCGCACGTACGACGACTGAACTGGGCGCGGAGCGTCTCGAATCCGAGAACGTCCGCGCCCAGATCGCCGTTTGAGAACATCCGCGCCCAGATGTGGGGTCGACGGACACGTAAGAACCCGAATACGACGTCCGTCCGATGTGCCTGAGGACACGTTGGCTCACCGTGGGTCGACATGAACCGAACCACCATGTTCCTTTCGTCCGTAGTGGCGGGCGTGTCCGTTGCGCTCGTCGCCCCAGCCGTCGGTGTCATCGGCGCCGCTGGCGTCGACGCCTCCGTCACCGGCGACACGCTGCGCGTCGTCGGCACGTCGGGTGCCGACGCGATCACGCTGCGGCTCCGGGCCGGCGACCCGAACACCGTCGAGGTCGACGCGCCGGCAGACGGCGTCGCCGACGCCTCCTTCTCCCGCGACCAGTTCACGAAGATCCTGATCCTCGGCCGTTCAGGCAACGACGTGCTGCGGATCGACGACACCAACGGCACGTTCACCGATACCGAGACCACCACGGTCGACGGTGAGAGCGGCAACGACAGCATGTTCGGCGGTGGCGGCGTGGAGACGTTCCGCGGTGACTCCGGCAACGACGTCGTCGACGGAAACCGAGGCAACGACATCGGCATCATGGGCTCCGGCAACGACAACTTCATCTGGGACCCGGGCGACGGCAACGACACCATCGAGGGTGAGTCCGGCATCGACACGATGACGTTCAACGGCGCCGGCGGCGCCGAGACGTTCGACATGAGCGCCAACGGCGGGCGGCTGCTCTTCTTCCGCCAGCCCGGCAACGTCTCGATGGACACCAACAGCGTCGAGGCGGTCACCGTGAACGCCCTCGGCAGCGCCGACGTCTTCACGATCAACGACCTGTCGGCGACCGACGTCGCCACGACGCTGCTCGACCTCGGCCCCGCGCTCGGTGCCTCGGGTGGCGATGGCGCCGTTGACCAGGTCATCGTCAAGGGCACCGAAGGTGACGACGACATCAGCGTGGCCGGCAGTGGCGCCGGGATCTCCGTCGCCGGGCTGCAGCCCGAGGTGACCATCGTCGATGCCGAGCCGGCCGACCAGCTGCGGGTCGAGACCCTCGGCGGCACCGACACGGTCGACACGGCAGCCCTCGTGCCGGGCGTGATCGCCCTGTTCGTCGACGGTGCCCCGGCCTGAGACTGACAGACCGACCCTGAGAGGACGCGCCGTGGCCGACGTCATCATCATCGGTGGGGGGATCGCCGGGCTGTGCAGCGGGATGCTGCTGGCTCGCGACGGCCACCGCGTCCGCATCCTCGATCGGGACCCGGCGCCCCCACCCGCCGGGCCCGATGACCGCTGGGCGGGCTGGGAGCGCCGCGGCGTCACCCAGTTCCGCCAGCTGCACGGCTTCCTCCCCCGGTTCCGGCAGCTGCTCGATGCCGAGCTGCCAGAGGTCGTGCCGGCGCTCATCGCCGACGGTGCGCTCCACGGCAACCGGGTCGCGTCGCTGCCAGAAGCGATGACCGGTGGCCTGCGCCCTGGCGACGAGCGCTTCGCTTTCGTCACGGGCCGCCGCCCCGTCGTCGAGGGCACGATCGCTCGGCTGGCCAGCCAGGAGCCCGGCCTGGAGATCCGCCGCGGCGTGGCCGTTCGCGGGCTGCTGACCGGGACCCCGACACTGGACGGCGTTCCTCACGTGATCGGCGTCGTCACCGCCGGCGGCGATGAGATGTTTGCCGACCTCGTCGTCGACGCGGGTGGCCGGCGCTCACCGATCCCGAGCTGGCTGGCGGAGCTCGGTGAGCGAGGGCCGGTCGAACATGCCGATGACGACGGCTTCGTGTACTACGCCAGGCACTTCCGCTCCCCCGACGGCACCGTCCCAGCCGCCAAGGCGCCGCCGGTGCAGCCGTACGACTCGGTGACCCTCGTGACGCTCCCGGCGGACAACGGGACGTGGGGCGTGGCGATCGTCGCCAGCGCCGCCGACAAGGCGCTGCGGGCCCTTCGCCGGGTCGATGTGTTCGACCGCGTGGTGCGCAGCTACCCCCTCGCCGCGCACTGGGTCGACGGAGAGCCGCTCACCGACGTCGACGTCTTCGCCCGAATCGAGGACCGTCACCGCCGAGTACTGGGTCGACGATCGACCGGTCGTCACCGGTCTCGTGGCGGTCGGTGACGCCTGGGCGTGCACCAACCCGTCTCTCGGCCGCGGGGCAACGATCGGGCTCCGCCACGTCGTTGCGTTGCGGGACGTGCTGGCGGAGGCCACGCCGCGGTCCCCTGTCGAGCTCGTCGAGCGGTTCGCCGTCGAGACGGCGGCGACGGTGGAACCGCTGTACCACGACGCCGTGGACTTCAGCCGCCATCGCCTGGCCGAGATCGACGCCCAGATCGCCGGTCGGCCCTACGAGACCGACGATCTCGCGTGGCGGCTGGGCCAGGCGCTACGCCACGCGTCGACTCGAGACCCGGATCTGCTGCGGGCGTTCATCAGCGTCGCCACGCTGCTCGAGCGCGGCGTCGACGTGTTCCGCCAGCCGGGCGTCGCCGAGAAGGCGTTGGCGCTCGGCACGCCCACCGCGCCGCCTGGCCCTGGGCGCGAGGAGCTCCTCGAACTGCTCGCCGCCTAGAGGCCGGGCTCAGCGCGCACCGACCTCCACGCGCGACTGTGTCGCCCGTGGAGGAATTCGAGATCGGTCTGGCCGCCGTGCTCCTCGCGGTCGCCGTCCTCAACGCGCTCGCCGGACGCATCGGCATCCCGTATCCGATCGTGCTCGTTCTGGGCGGTCTGGTGCTGGGGGTTCTCCCCGGCGTCCCCGAGACCGAGCTCGATCCGGACCTCGTGCTGTTCGTCTTCCTGCCGCCGCTGCTGTACTCCGCGGCCTTCTTCGCCGACGTGAGGGCGCTTCGCGGCTACGCGAGGGCGCTCTCCCTGACGGCCATCGGGCTCGTGCTGGTCACGGTCGTACTGGTCGCCCTCGCCAGCCACTACGTGCTCGATCTGCCCTGGCCCATGGCGTTCGCGCTGGGCGCCATCGTCTCCCCCACCGACCCGGTCGCAGCAACGTCGATCATGCGCCGCCTCAGCGCTCCTCGTCGGATCGTCAACCTGGTCGAGGGCGAGAGCCTCGTCAACGACGCTGCCGCGTTGGTCGCCTACCGCGTCGCCGTGGCGGCTGCCGTGGGCGGAGCCTTCTCGCTGCTCGATGCCAGCGCACGCTTCGTCGTCGGCGGCGTGGGCGGCGTGGCGCTGGGGCTCGTCGTGGGATGGGTGATCGGCGAGATCCGCCGTCGGTTGGACGATCGCCTGACGGAGATCACCATCGGGCTGCTCACCGGGTACCTCGCCTTCGTTCCGGCCGAGCGGCTGCACCTGTCGGGCGTGCTCGCCGTGGTCACGGCCGGGCTGTACCTCGGTTGGCGTTCTCCCGAGCTGACCTCGCCAGGAACACGGCTGCAGTCGTACGCCGTGTGGGAGCTGTTGACGTTCCTCCTCAACGCCACGCTCTTCGTCCTCATCGGCCTGCAGTTGCCGGTGGTGGTCGACGGCCTCGACGGTGAGTCCTTCCCCGCGCTGATCGGGTACGCCGCCCTCGTGTGCGTCGTCGTCATCGGCGCTCGGTTCGCCTGGCTGTTCACCACGCCGTACCTCATCCGGGCGATCGACCGGCGACCGCGTCGAGCGCGAGCTCCGCATGGGCGCCGCCCAACGGGCCGTGATCGCGTGGAGCGGGATGCGCGGCGCGGTGTCGCTCGCGACGGCGCTGGCACTCCCGGTGGCGACGGACGCCGGTGCTCCGCTCCCGGGCCGGAGCCTCATCGTGTTCGTCACGTTCGCCGTGGTGCTCGTCACCGTCGTCGGTCAGGGCTTGACCCTGCCGACCCTGATCCGGCGGCTCGGCGTCGCTGCCGATGGACAGGAGGAGGAGCACGAGGTGCTCGTCGCCCGCATGATGGCGAGCAAAGCAGCGCTGCTCGAAGTGGACCGGATGGCCGCGGAGGGTTGGGCCGCCGAGGAGGCGCTGAACCGCGCTCGCGAGTACTACGAGCAGCGCAAGCGCCGCGACGCCGCACGAGCCGGGAAGATCGAAGACGATGGGTACGAGGAGCAGTCGACGATCCGGCGGCAGGTCCTGCTGCGCGTGTACGGAGCGGAGCGAAGAGCGATCGTCGACCTCCGCAACTCCGGGCAGATCAGCAACGAGGTCATGCACACCCTCGAGCGCGAGCTCGACCTGGAGGAGTCCTACCTCGACCAGCAGTCGAGCTGAGCCGCCGCTGTCACGGACGGCTCGGGCCCATCCGACGTCACCGCGAAGCGACGGCTCGCCCACCTGCCCTGCCGCTCGGCGCCCGTAGCCTGGGTCGCCGCATGGCGCACGAGTTCATCTACACCTGCTACAAGCTCGCCCGGTTCTACCCGCCCGATCGGACGGTGCTCGAGAACATCTCCTTGTCGTTCTACCCCGGCGCCAAGATCGGTGTGATCGGCCCGAACGGCGCCGGCAAGTCGAGCCTGCTGCGCATCATGGCCGGCCTCGACGACGGGTTCACCGGCGAGGCCCGCCTGACGCCGAGCTTCAGCGTCGGCTTCCTCTCCCAGGAGCCGCAACTCGACGCGTCCAAAGACGTGAAGGGCAACGTCATGGATGGTGTGGCCGCGGTCCAGTCGATCATCGACCAGTACAACGAGCTGATGGCCAAGTGGGCCGATCCCGACGCCGACTACGAGAAGATCGGCGCCGAGCAGGCCGTGCTCGAGGACCGGATCGCCGCCGCCGACGCCTGGAGCCTCGAGCGCAACGTCGAGATCGCCATGGACGCCCTGCGGTGCCCGCCCGACGACGCCGACGTGACGACGCTGTCCGGAGGCGAGCGGCGCCGCGTCGCGCTGTGCCGCCTGTTGCTCAGCCGGCCGGATCTCCTGCTGCTCGACGAGCCGACGAACCACCTGGATGCCGAGAGCGTGGACTGGCTCGAACAGTTCCTGCAGGGCTACCCGGGCACGGTCGTGGCCATCACGCACGATCGCTACTTCCTGGACAACGTCGCCCGCTGGATCCTCGAGCTCGACCGCGGCCGCGGGCTGCCGTTCGAGGGCAACTACTCGTCGTGGCTGGAGCAGAAGCAGGAGCGCCTCGGCCGTGAGCAGCGTGTCGACGAGGCTCGTCGGCGCAGTCTCGAGCGAGAGCTCGAATGGGTGCGCATGGCCCCGAAGGCCCGCCAGGCCAAGGGCAAGGCCCGCCTCGCCGCCTACGACCGGTTGCAGGCCGAGGCAGAGGCGGCCCGCAGCGACGACGCCCGCGTGGAGATCGCCATCCCGCCCGGCCCGCGCCTCGGCGACACGGTGATCGAAATGCAGGGCCTGCGCAAGGGCTTCGGCGAGCGGTTGCTCATCGAGGACCTGTCCTTCTCCCTGCCGAAGGCCGGCATCGTCGGTGTGATCGGCCCGAACGGGGCCGGTAAGACAACGCTGTTCCGGATGCTCACGGGGGATGAAGCGCCCGACGCCGGCACGATCACGGTCGGCGACACCGTGCGCATGAGCTACGTCGATCAGTCACGCGACAGCCTGGCCGCCGACGCCACGGTGTACGAGGAGATCACCGGCGGCGTCGACCACCTCAAGATCGGCAACCGGGAGATCCACGGCCGGGCGTACGTCGCCAGCTTCAACTTCAAGGGGTCGGACCAGCAGAAGCGGGTCGGCGATCTCTCCGGCGGCGAGCGCAATCGCGTGCACCTGGCGAAGCTGCTGAAGAGCGGCGGCAACGTGCTGCTGCTCGACGAGCCGACGAACGACCTCGACGTCGACACGCTGCGGGCGCTGGAGACGGGGCTGGAGAGCTTCCCCGGCTGCGCCGTCGTGATCAGCCACGACCGCTGGTTCCTCGACCGCATCGCCACGCACGTCCTGGCGTTCGAGGGTGACAGCCAGGTCCGCTGGTTCGAGGGCAACTTCACCGAGTACGAGGAGTGGCGCCGCAAGCAGCTCGGCGCTGCCGCCGACCAACCGCACCGCATCAAGTACAAGAAGCTCGCCTGACACCGCATGGCGGCGCCCAGCGACGAGACCGAGCCGGGCTCCGGGCCCGACGTCCACGCCGATGCCGAGACCGACGTCGAGCTGGCCGTGCGCCTCGCCACGCAGGCGGGGATCGGGTTGCTCGAGGTGCGCCGCCGGCTGGTCGAATCCGGCGCCCGTCCGTGGCAGGTGATGGACGGCGGGGACACCTCGAGCCAGCGCTTCCTCGCCGATGAGCTGGAACGCGTGCGTCCGGACGATGCGGTGCTCTCCGAGGAGGGTCTCGAGGACCCCCGCCGCTTCGTCAACGACCGCGTGTGGATCATCGATCCGCTCGACGGCACCCGCGAGTTCGGTGAGCCGGGCCGCCCGGACTGGGCCGTGCACGTCGCGCTGTGGACCGGGGCCTCGTTCGGGGCCGGGGCGGTGAGCCTCCCGGCGATGGGGGTCACGTTCGGCACCGATCCACCGGCGGTCGTGCCCCCGTCGCCACGGGACCGCCCGCGCCTCGTCACGTCGCGATCGAGACCGCCCTACGCCGCTGCCGTGGTCGTCCACGCCCTGGAAGCCGAACCCGTGCACTTGGGGTCAGCCGGCGCCAAGGCGATGTCGGTCGTCTCGGGCCAGACGGACATCTACGTGCACGACGGTGGCATGTACCAGTGGGACTCGGCGGCACCCGCCGCCGTGGCGCTCGCGGCTGGACTCCATGTGAGCAGGATCGACGGGTCTCCGATCGTCTACAACGACCGTGATCCGTGGCTGCCCGATCTGCTGCTGTGCCGGCCCGAGTGGGCCGCGCCCGTCCTCGAGGCGTTGTGGGGGTGAATCGTTCGCCGGCCCGACCGGTGAGGGGTTGATGACCAGGCGTAGGCTCGACAGGTGGCTCGTCGCATCAGCGCTTTCGCCGTCGCGGGACTGGCTTCGATCGGCGCCGGCGTGGTGCACGCCACGGCTGCCGGCATGCACGCCGAACACGAGCTGCTGACCCGGCTCTTCGTCGCCACCGCCGCCGCCCAGGTGCTCATCGGCACGCTCGTGCTGCTGCGCGCCGGTCGGCTGACCGCCATCGGGACCGCCATCGTCAACGGTGCTGCCGTTGTCGCCTGGGCCATCACCCGCGTCGCTGACATCTCGTGGATCGGAGGTCTCGAGCAGGCCGAGGCGCCGCAGTTCGCGGACACCGCCTGCGCGGCATTCGGAGTGATCGCCACCGTCGCTGCCCTCGTCGCCCTGCGGCCGGCAGAGCGGACCGTCAAGAATGGCACCGGCCTCATCGCGCCTGCCGTTGCCATCGCCGCGGTGACGGTCGCCGCGATGCTCGCGACGGCGAGCCACGTCCACACCCACGGTGAGTCCGAAGCCGGCCACGAGCACACTGGCGAGGAAGCCGCTGCCGCCCACGATCACGCAACGGAGGCGGCGGCAACCGAGACGACGGCCCACTCCCATGGCGACGAGGCCGCCACTGCCGATCACGAGCCCACCGGCGATGCAGCCGCGGCCGCCCACGAGCACACCGACGATGCAACCCCGGCGCAGGCGGTGGCCGCGGCAGCGTGGCCGCGACCATGGGACCCGACGCAACCAATCGACTTCTCGGGTGTACCCGGCGTGACGCCCGAGCAGCAGGCCCGCGCCGAGGGCCTCGTCAAGACGACGCTCGAGCAGCTCCCGCAGTTCGCCGACGTCTCGACGCTCCCGGCGCTCGGCTACCGGTCGATCGGCGACGCGTCCACCGGGCACGAGCACTACATCAACATGGGCTACATCGTGGACGACGCGTTCCTCGACCCGTCGAAGCCGGAGTCCCTCGTGTACGCCGTCGACGGTGACCAGCGCACGCTCGTGTCAGCGATGTTCATCGCCAACGACCGTCCGATCGATGATCCGGAGCTCGTTGATTTCGGCGGCGGCCTCATGCAATGGCACGTCCACGAGAACCTGTGCTGGGGTCTGAACGACGCCGGCGAACCGGTGGTCGTCGGGCTGACCGACGCCGACGGCAACTGCGCCCCGCCGTCCGTCCACGCCGGCGGCAACAACCCGATGGTCCACGTGTGGATCGCGCCACACGAGTGCGGGCCGTTCGCCGCGCTGGAGGGACACGGGGCCGGGCAGACCGGAGATGACGGCCCGCGTGTCGATCAGTGCGCGCACGAGGGCCACGGTGATCACGCCGCGGCGGGTGGCGCCGTGGCTCCGGTGCCGTACGACCCGACGAAGCCGATCGATCTCTCGGGCGTCGAGGGCGTCACACCGGAACAACAGGCCTACGCCGAGAACCTGGTTGCCGTGACCGTGATCCGGTTGCCGCAGTGGTCGGACCCAGCCGTTGCCGAGGCGGCCGGATTCCACTCGATCGGTGACGCCGGGACCGGACACGAGCACTACGTGCAGTGGGACTGGATCAATGACGACGTCTGGCTGGATCCCGATGCCCCCGAGAGTCTCGTGTACGAGCCGCAGCCGGACGGCTCGAAGAAGCTGGTGTCGGCGATGTACATGCTTCCGACCTCGGTGGCGTTGGAGGACGTGCCGAACTACGGCGGCGCGCTGATGCAGTGGCACATCCACGACAACCTCTGCTACACGAACGACCCGGTCGCCCCCCAGGTCGCCGGCCTGACCCGCGGGGATGGATCGTGCCGACCACCGCTCGTCAAGCACGACGAGGCGGCGATGATCCACGTCTGGATCACGCCCCACCAGTGCGGCCCGTTCGCCGCCTTGGAGGGCGTCGGTGCCGGCACGGTGCCGGCCGGTGAGGAGCAGTGGTGCGATCACGCTCACGGCTCCTAGGCGGCGCTGTGTGCTGATCGCCATCGTCGCGACCGTCGTGGGGGGCATCGCCGTCTGCGCGCTGGTCTGCGGACTGATGGCCAGAGCTCGCCGCCAGCGCCAGCAGCGCGCGCCCGAACCGACGACTCCAGGCGACGCGGTGCTCGAGCAGCTGATCGATCCTGGCGACGTCGCCGAGCTCGAGGCGCGCTGGCACGCGCTCGACGCCGATCATCGGCGGCTCAACGAGGTCCTCGTGGCCCGCCTGCGCCCGCTCGTGGATCGTCGCGTCCCGGTGCGCGTCGTCGAGGCGGTCCCGGCCCGCCAGGTCGTGCGCATCCGGTTCGCCGACGGGACGACGGTGGTCGGGCGCGGAGAGGTCGCCGGCGACGCAGGCGTCCTGGCGTCGTTGGCGCGCCAGCAATCGGTTTGGCCAGGCTCGCTGACGACCGACGCCTCCGGCGCCCACGTCGTGTTCTCCTGGTCGGGCGGGCGCTGCGTCACGGTACTCGTGACCGGCCTCGATCAGCCTGACTGAGACGCCTGCGGGAACGCCATGATGGGAGCCGATGACTGCACCGGCGGATCTCTCGTGGGGAGCTTTCTCGGAGACGGCCCCCTGGGTGCTCGACCGCGAGTCGATCACGTGGCTGGGCGACGCCGGCCGGGTCCGCCACGCCGCCCGCCGCCGGGTCCCGTCGCTGACAACGCCCACCCGGCTGCCGCCCGGGGGACGCGGCTTCGCCGTCACGTGGCGGCTGGCGGCCACCGTGCTCCCGTGGATGTGGCGGCGCCGTCGGGGGCAAGCTGCCGGCTCGGCCGGTGTCGCCGACCTGTCTCGACGCCTGCGCCTCGCCGCTGAATCGCTCGGTCCGACGTTCATCAAGCTCGGACAGATCATCTCCTCGGGTGAGGGCCTCTTCCCGCCCGAGCTGGTCGACGAGTTCAAGCGCTGCCGCGACCAGGTTCCAGCCGAGACGTTCACGGACGTGCGACGCACCGTCGAGGACGACCTCGGTGTTCCGCTCGAGGACGTGTTCGCGGAGTTCGCCGAGACGCCGATTGCCGCCGCGTCGATCGCCCAGGTCCACGTGGCCCGACTGCGCACCGGTGAGGAGGTCGTCGTCAAGGTGCAACGACCGGACGTGTCGCGCCTCGTCCACGACGATCTACGGGCCATGGCATGGGTGGCTCCGCACCTCGTTGGCCGGATCCCCATCGCCTCGTTGGCCAACCCTCCGGCCCTCGTGGAGCTGTTCGCCGACACCATCGTCGAGGAGCTCGACTTCCGCATCGAGGCGGCCAACATGCTGGACGTCGCGACGATGCTGCGCAACCTCAACCAGACCGGCTACGTCGTCCCCCGACCTCATCCCGAGCTCGTCACGCGGCGCGTCCTCGTGATGCAACGGCTCGACGGCTTCAAGTTCGACGACGTGGCCGGGATGCGCCAAGCCGGCATCGACACCGAAGGGGTCGTGCGCACCGCGATGGTCGCCCTCATGGAGGGGGCGATGATCGCCGGCGTCTTCCACGGCGATCTGCACGGCGGCAACCTCTTCGTGATGGCCGACGGACGCACGGCACTGCTCGACTACGGCATCGTCGGGCGGCTCTCCGACGAGCGACGCGTCGCCTTCCTGCGGCTGATGGTGTGCGCCACGACGAACGACCTGAAGGGTCAGATGGCAGCGCTGCGCGACCTCGGCGCGCTGCCCCAGGACACCGACCTGCGGGCGGTGATCCGTGATCTCGGGCTGGACCAGGCGCCCGTCGACCCAACGACGCTGACCGGCGACCAGCTCGTCAAGGAGGTCCAGCGAGTCGTCAAGGCCCTGCTCGGCTACGGGGCGCGGATGCCCAAGGAGCTGATGCTCTACGTCAAGAACCTCGTGTTCCTGGACGCCGCCATCGCGCGGTTGGCGCCGGACCTCGACATCCTGGCGGAGGTCGCCAACATCTCGATGATGTTCGCGGTGCGCCACGGCGAGCAGCTCGGCCGTGAGCTCGGGATCAATGGGGTCGAGGTCGACTTGGCTGGCGTCAAGGCGGGGTTCGGGGTCGATCCGAGCGTCGAGCGGCTGACCCACCGGGAGCTGCAGGCGCGTCGCGCGCTCATCCAGCACCGCATGCGCGAGAGATGATCGGGTCGATCCGCGGGACGAAAACACCGCTCCACGAACCGTCATCGACGCGCACCGCCGCCAGCCGCTGCGCCGACTCCTCCGGCAACGTGTCGTTGAGGAACAGACCCAGTGCAGTCTCCACCGATGCACGGATCTTCAGCCGGTGCTCGTCGCGGTGCGGCGGTAGCAGCTCGACGTGCAAGTGCCAGTCGGGCGAGCCGGCTGGCGCCTCCTGGACGCACAGCATGTACGGGAGCTCACGGCCGAACAAGCCGTCGTAACGGGCGGTGACGCTGCGAATCGCTCTCGCCAGATCCACGGCCTCGCCGTCGGTCAGGTCGCCGAGGCGGCCGCACCCGTGGCGCCGGGCCCGCACGTGCACCTCGAACGGCCACCGGGCGGCGAACGGAACGGCAACCGTGAAGGAGTCGTTGACCACGACGTCCCGCCCGGCTCCGGCATCGGCCGCGACGAGCTCGCAACCGAGGCATCCTGCTCGTTCTCTTCGGTGCTGATCGATGGCCGCAACCTTGGCGACCGTTGCCGGTGGCAGGAACGGCAGCGCGTAGATCTGGCCATGGGGATGGCTCAACGTTGCACCCACCTCGACACCGTGGTTCTCGAACGCCATGACGTAGTCGTGGCCCTGCGCCCACAGCGCCGCGCAGCGGTCGCGCCAGAGGGCGACGACCCGGGCCACCTGGGCAGGTGAGAGCGTCGACAGCGACCCCTCGTGGTCGCTCGTGTAGACGACCATCTCGCAGCGTCCGCGCGCCTCCGGCGACAGCGCGGGGAAGCGGTTGTCGAACACTGCCGCGTCGTAGGCGAACGGCAGCTCCGCTCCGCCCGGGCACAGCGGGCAGGCGGCGACCTCACGGCCGGGTCGAGTGTTCCGTGCCGGTGACACGGCGACCCACGTGTCGGTCAACATGTCGTACCGCAGGTGGACGTCACCCACGTCGACCGCGCTCGGCTGCCCGTTGAGTGTCCCCTGCAACTCGCCGTAGAGGTGGAACGTCCGGCCGTCTGGGTGGACGAGATCGTGGCGTGGAAGCGGGTTGACGGTGCGCATAGGCGGCCTCAGCCTCGCGAACCCGGACCGGTATGGTCGGGGCCGTGCGGGTCGTGATCGCGCGCTGCTCGGTCGACTACGACGGCCGCCTCTCCGCCCACCTCCCCGAGGCGCTGCGATTGATCATGGTCAAGGCCGACGGCTGTGTGGCGGTGCACGCCGACGGGGGCGCGTACAAGCCGCTGAACTGGATGAACGCACCCAATCGGCTGGAGATGCTGGTTGATCGATGGGTCGTCACGAACCCCAAGGGCGAACGGCTCACGATCACGCTGCACGAGGTCGTCTCCGATTCGATGCACGAGCTCGGATCCGACCCCGGCCTGCGCAAGGACGGCGTCGAGGCCCACTTGCAGGAGCTGCTCGCGGCCACACCGAGCGCGATCGAAGCCGGCATGACGCTGGTCCGCCGTGAATACCCGACAGCGATCGGTCCCGTCGACCTCGTGTGCCGAGATGCCGAGGGTCGCGTCGTCGCCGTGGAGGTCAAGCGTCGTGGCGAGATCGACGGTGTGGAGCAACTGGGTCGCTACATCGAACGACTCCAGCTCGACTCGACACTCGGCGACGTCCGCGGCATGTTCGTCGCCCAGGTGGTCAAGCCGCAGGCCCGCGTGCTCGCCGAAGCACGCGGCTACCGGTGGGTGGAGGTCGACTACGACGTGCTGAGGGGGATGGCTCCAGCAGATCTTCGGCTGTTCTGACGGCTACGGTCCCCCGCCATGTCCCAGCGTGTACGTGGGGTGATCGCCCGGGCCAAGGGCGAGCCCGTGACCATCGAGACCGTCATCGTTCCCGATCCGGGGCCCGGCGAGGCCGTCGTCCAGATCCAGGCGTGCGGTGTGTGCCACACCGATCTGCACTACCGGGAGGGCGGGATCAACGACGACTTCCCATTCCTCCTCGGACACGAAGCCGCCGGCATCGTGGAATCGGTCGGCGAAGGCGTCACCGACGTGGCTCCGGGCGATTACGTGATCCTCAACTGGCGAGCGGTGTGTGGCGAGTGTCGAGCCTGCTCGCGCGGCGAGCCCTGGTACTGCTTCAACACCCACAACGCCAAGCAGAAGATGACGCTGGAGGACGGCACCGTGCTGTCGCCGGCACTCGGCATCGGCGCCTTCGTCGACAAGACGCTCGTCGCCGCCGGCCAGTGCACGAAGGTGGATCCGGCGGCGCCGGCGACGGCCGCCGGCCTGCTCGGCTGCGGGGTGATGGCCGGGCTCGGTGCGGCAATGAACACCGGTGGCGTGCGGCGGGGCCAGTCCGTCGCCGTGTTCGGATGCGGAGGGGTTGGCGACGCGGCGATCGCCGGATCTGCGCTTGCCGGCGCCACCACGATCGTCGCCATCGACATCGACGACCGCAAGCTCGAATGGGCGAAGGCCTTCGGGGCCACGCACACGTGCAACTCATCGACGACCGATCCAGTCGAGTACGTGAAGTCGGTGACCGGCGGCTTCGGTGCCGATGTGTGCATCGAGGCGATCGGCAACCCGAAGGTCTACCGCCAGGCGTTCGAGGCCCGAGACCTCGCCGGCACCGTGGTGCTCGTCGGGGTGCCGCAGCCCACGGACGTCATCGAGCTGCCGTTCATCGAGCTCTTCGGCCGGGGCGGCGCCCTGAAGTCGAGCTGGTACGGCGACTGTCTGCCGTCGCGCGACTTCCCGATGCTGATCAACCTGTACCGGCAAGGCCGGCTCGACCTCGACCGCTTCGTGAGCGAGCAGATCAAGCTCGACGACGTCGAGGAGGCATTCCACAAGATGGAGCGCGGTGAGGTGCTGCGCTCCGTCGTCGTGCTCTGACCGATGGCCGTCGAGCTCGTCACGACGGATGGCATCTTCGCCCTCGATGGAGGGGAGTGGGAGGTCACCAACAACATCTGGCTCGTCGGTGACGAACGCGAGGTCGTCGTGTTCGACGCCGCACACGATCACCAGCCGATCGTCGACGCCATCAACGGCCGCCGTGTCCGGGCGATCGTGCTGACTCACGGGCACAACGACCACATCAATGCCGCCGTGCCGCTGCGCGACGCTGTCGACGCGCCGATCTGGCTGCACGACGCCGACCGGATGCTGTGGGACGTCGTGTGGCCGGCGGATGCGCCTGACCACGACACCGCTCCCGGCGAGGACATCAGGACGGGCGGGCACACGTTGCACGTGCTGCACACACCGGGCCACTCCCCCGGCTGCTGCTGCTTCCGCGACGTCGAGCAGGGCGTCGTCTTCTCGGGCGACACCCTGTTCTGCGGCGGGCCAGGTGCCACCGGGCGGAGCTACAGCGACGAGCCGACGATCCTGCGCTCGATCCGCGACACGCTGCTCACGCTCCCGGACGAGACCGTCGTGCACACCGGACATGGTGAGTCGACCACGATCGGCAACGAGCGAGAACGGGTCCTCGACCGCGCCAAGGAGCTCGGAATCTGACTTCTGTCCGTCGCAACCGCCTCACAACGCACGCTTTCGACAGACAGAACGATCAGCAGGTGCGGCCGGGGACCTGCTGCACCGCGGCGACCTGGTACGTGACGTCGCTCTCGGTGAAGAACGTCAGCTGGTTGGCGTCGGCGAACACGGGCTCGGCCTCGTCGGCGGGCAGCTCAGCGCACTCCGCAGCATCGGCGAGGCTGACGGTGGCGTCCGCCGGCCATGGGACGACCGTCGGCTCGACGTCGAACGTCATCGTGTCGAGGTCGACCGGCGTCGCCTGGATCAGGTAGGTCGTGGCGGCATACGGCTCCTCGGGACCGAGCTGATCGGCGCCGACCGTCGTCTGCAGGTCGGTCATCGCAGCGACGAACTCGGCGAGGTTGGCGCGAGCCGGATCCGACTCGGTGTCGAAGCCGAGGGCATAGGCCTGATGGCGATACGTCGTGCCGCCGACCGTGATCGTGACCACCGTGTCGGGCGCGTCCGCGATCTGGTCATTTCGGGGGTACTCGACCTCCGCCAGCAGGCCGAGCTCGTCAGCCTGCGCGAGCACCGACTGGATGCCCTGTGGCGTGATGGAGCGTTGCAGCAGGTTGGGCAGCAGCGGGCCGGGGAAGATCATGGTCGTCGGGCCCGTCGACAGCGCCCGTCCGTCGCCGCTGATCAGGGCTGTCGGCGTGCGGGCGAAGATCACTTCCGGCGGCACGAAGCCGCCCTCCTGGGTCACCTCGACGACGACGTCGTCGGCTCCGGTGGCGTACTCGTAGCTGCCTCCTGCCGGCACGGTCGGCAGCGTGGCGTCGGCGGGCGGCGCGACGGTGGACGCCGACGAGGCATCGTCGTCATCGCCGCCGCAGGCAGCGATGAGTACGACAAGCAGTGTGGGGGCGAGGAGGAGCAGCCGGGGGTTCACGGTCGTTCGACGGTAGTGGGGGCGCTCCAGTTCCCAGGGGTCTTCGTTTCGTAGGCTGCTGCGGGTGGAGCCGATCTGTGGTGCCGTGCAGCACTACGCGTGGGGCGACCACACGTTCATCCCCGATCTGCTGGGCCAGCCACCCGACGGTCGCCCGTGGGCCGAGCTGTGGTTGGGCACCCACCCGCACGGTCCCGCCACGCTGACCGATGGGCGCCCGCTGTCGGCGGTCACGGGAACGCTGCAATATCTCCTCAAGGTGCTCGCCGTCGCCGAGCCGCTGTCGCTCCAGCTCCATCCCAGCCGAGCGCAAGCGCAGGCCGGGTTCGCCGCTGGTCGCTATCAGGACCCCGAGCCGAAGCCGGAGCTGCTGTGCGCGCTGACCACGTTCGAGGCGTTCTGCGGCATCCGGCCGATCGATGCGACCCTCGACCTGCTCGACGAGCTCGGTGCGGACGACCTGGCCGGCACCCTGCGCGACGCAGGGGCACATGCGACGCTGGCTGCGCTGTATCACGGCGAGTTGCCCTGCGACCCGATCATCGCCGCCGCCTCATCGAGTCACCGCCCGGAGGCGGTGTGGGTCTCCCGCCTCGCCAGTCGCTACCCGGGCGATCCGAGCGTCGCGGTGACGTTGCTGCTCAACTTCGTCCGCCTGTCACCCGGTGACGCTCTGCAGCTCGGCCCGGGCAACCTCCACGCCTACCTCGGTGGTGCCGGCATCGAACTGATGAATGCCAGTGACAACGTGGTGCGCGGAGGACTCACCACGAAGCCCGTCGACGTCGCCGACCTGCTGGCGATCGTCGACTCCGATCCACTCGACGATCCGGTGATGCCGCTCGCCACCGTGTACCCGCTGAGTGGCACGTCGATCCGCCTCCTGCGCCTCGTCGGACCGGAGGAACGCACGGCCGAGGGCAACGAGCTCGTCGTCACGACGAGCGGGGAGACATGGTTCCTGGCGTCAGGGGATCAGCTCGTCGTGAAGCCGGACGTCGTGGCCTACATCGCCGCGGCGTGATCGGCTACGCGTCCCCGGTCACTCGCTCTCGGATGTTGACGATCCGTTCGCCGCTCTGGTTCACGTCATCGCCCTTGGCGTCGAGCAGCTGACTGCGGTCCCTCGCCGCCTCACGCTCCGCCTTCGCCGTGTCGGCTCGAGCGATCGCCGCCTCGATGCCGTGCTCGTTGATGAACTCCGCCCACTCGACGAGCGAGTCGACCATCTCATCCTCCGGGACGACGGCGATGTTGCGGCCGCGCACGAAGAGGTGGCCGCGCTTGTTGCCGGCGGCGATCCCGAGATCGGCCTCTCTCGCCTCGCCTGGGCCGTTGACGACACAGCCCATCACCGCCACCTGCAACGGCAGCTGGCGTTCACCGAAGGCGTCCATCGCCCGCTTGGCGACATCGATCACGTCGATCTCCGCCCGCCCGCACGACGGGCAGGCGATGAGGTCCACGTTCTTGCGCTCGCGCAGACCGAGCGCCTCGAGCAGTTGGCGGCCGGCCCGTGCCTCCTCGACCGGGTCGGCAGTCAGGGAGTAGCGAATCGTGTCCCCGATGCCCTCGAGCAGGAGCGTCGAGATGCCGGCCGTGGCCTTGACCAGACCAGCCGGCGGCGGCCCTGCCTCCGTGACACCGAGGTGCAACGGGCGATCGGTGACCTCCGAGAGCTGTCGATAGGCCTCGACCATCAAGGGGACGCTCGACGCCTTCACGGAGATCTTGATGAGATCGAAGTCGACCTCTTCGAAGTAGGCCATCTCCTGCTGGGCGGATTCGACCATCGCCTCGGGTGTCACGCCGCCGTGCTTGTCGTACAGCGCCGGGTCGAGCGAGCCGGCGTTGACACCGATGCGGATCGGCAGCTGGCGGTCGCGGGCCTCGCTGGCGACCGCCTTGATGTGCTCCGGCCGGCGGATGTTGCCCGGGTTGAGGCGGAGCCCGTGGACGCCCGCTTCCATCGCCGCCAACGCCATCCGGTACTGGTGATGGATGTCGGCGATGATCGGCACCGGCGAGCGGGGAACGATCTGCGCCAATCCCTCGGCGGCCTCCGCCTCGTTGCACGTGCACCTGACGATGTCGCATCCCGCGGCGGCGAGGCCGTAGATCTGCTGCAGCGTGCCCTCGACGTCCGCCGTCTTGGTGATCGTCATCGACTGGACGCTCACGGGCGCGCCACCACCGACCGGAACCGAGCCGACGTGGATCTGGCGGGTCGGCCGCCGCTGCATGACGGACCCGACCTTCATCAGAACCGCTTCATCAGAACGGGTCGGTGATGTCGAGGTACAGGCCGGACATGAACAGGAACAGCAACAGCACGATGACGCCCATCGCGACGGGCATCAGCTTGGAGACGTCGGCGAAGTAGCGCCGACCCCCGCGCTCGCGCATCCGTTCATACGTGGCGATCGCGGCGTGACCACCATCGAGCGGCAGCAGCGGGAACATGTTGAACACGCCGACGAACACGTTCAGCACGGCGAGCAGATACAGCACGCCGATGAAGCCCTGGCTCTCCCCGATCGTGCCGCTGACCTGCGTGATGCCGACGACCGTCGTCGGCCGCGTCGCGAGATCCTCGCTCTCACCGCTCAAGTGCTCGTAGATGTTGACCGGGTTGAAAACCTGGAAGATCCCCTTCGTCGACTCCCAGGTCACCGGGAACAGCTCCGTCACGCTGGACACCGCCGCCTCGCCGATCGACATCTGCTCCCACTCGGCGGCCGGCCGGCTCCGCACGCCCAGCAGGGCCTGGCCGAAGTCCGCGCTGTTCTCGTCGGTGTTCGCCCCGAGCCGCGTCGGGATCGTCACGGTGGTGCCGTCACGCTGCACCTCGACGTCCACCACATCTCCTGGAGCGAACGCGCGCACAACCGGGCCGAGCTCCTCCCCGTCCTCGATCTGCTGACTGCCGACGGCGACGATGACGTCACCCGAGCGCAGCCCAGCTGCCTGGGCCGGGCCGTTCGCCTGCACGGTGCTGACCTCGGCGCCCGGACGCTCGACGAGCTCACCACGGATGGAGAACACGGTGAA
This sequence comes from uncultured Acidimicrobiia bacterium, assembly GCA_963844915.1. GTDB lineage: Bacteria > Actinomycetota > Acidimicrobiia > Acidimicrobiales > Ilumatobacteraceae > JALZMG01. The sequence goes on from CAWJQF010000009.1 coordinate 147,418, forward strand.
CAGCAACACGATGGCGATCAGGAGGTGCATCAGCGAGCCGGCGGTGATCACGAGCATCCGGCGCGGGTAGCTCTGCTGGCGGTACGTCCTGGCCTCGTCCTCCGGCGGTACGTCGTCGAGGTTGTTCATCCCGATGATGCGAACGAAGGCGCCGAGGGGCAGCGCGCGGACGCCGTACTCCGTCTCACCTCGACGGAAGCTCCAGATCCGCGGCCCGAAGCCGAGGAAGAACTGAGTCGCCTTCATGCCCGTGAGGCGGGCGGTGACGAAGTGCCCGGTCTCGTGGAGGAAGACCGAGATCAGGATGCCGACGGCGAAGACGAACATCCAGATGTTGACGACGGCGAGCCACACGAACAGGGCGAGGATGATGATCCCGGCGATCGCCCCGGCGGGACCGGCGCCCGCCTCCTCGTCCGGCGTCTCGGTCACCGATCCGCCAGCCATCACCTCGTTGCGGAACCGGCCATAGCGGCCGTCCTCGATGCGCTCGCTGGTCTTCACCGGTTGATCACGTCCTGCACCTGCTGGCGGGCGACGACTCTCGCCGCCCGATCGGCCTCGACGACGTCCTCGACCGTCGACGGCACCCCTAGATCATGCCTGTCGAGAGCCCGGTTGCACACGTCAGCAATCTGGTTCCATCGGATCTGCCGGGCCAGGAACGCGTCGACGGCGACCTCGTTCGCCGCGCTGAGCCAGGCCGGTGCGCTGCCGCCCGCCTTCCCGGCCTCGTAGGCGAGGCCGAGACAGCGGAACGTCTCGACGTCGGGTTGCTCGAAGTCGAGACGGGCGAGCTGTGACCAGTCGATGCGCCCGAACGGTGTGGCGATGCGCTCAGGGTAGGCAAGGGCGTATCCGATCGGCAGCCGCATATCGGGATTGCTGAGCTGGGCGATCGTCGAGCCGTCGGTGAACTCGACCATCGAGTGGACGATCGACTGAGGGTGGACGACGACTTCGATCCCGTCGTACGGGACCCCGAACAGCTCGTGGGCTTCGATGACCTCCAGTCCCTTGTTCATCAGCGTGCTCGAGTCGATGGTGATCTTCGGACCCATCTGCCAGGTCGGATGGGCCAGTGCCTCGTCGACACCGACTTCCGCCAACTCGGCGGCGCGGCGGCCCCGGAACGGCCCACCACTCGCCGTCAGCAGGATCCGAGCGACCTCGGCGGCGGTCCGGGTAGAGGCCCGCAGGCATTGGTGGATCGCGCCATGTTCGCTGTCAACCGGCACCAGCTCGGCGCCAGGGGTCGTCCGCAACGGCTGAACCACCGGTCCTGCGGCGATCAGGCTCTCCTTGTTGGCAAGGGCCAAGCGCTTGCCGGCACGCAGCGTGCGCACGGTGACCGGCAGCCCGGCGAAACCGACAACGCCGTTGACGACGACGTCGGCACCGTCGGCGAGGTCGGCGAGCTCGTCGACGACCGTGGCGAACGGCACCGCGGCGGCCAGCTCCGCCCGACGCGACGGGTCGCCGATGGCGACGTAGCGCGGGCGCAGTCGTGTTGCCTGCTGGACCAGCGTGTCGAGCGCGCTGCCGACGCCGAGCGCGACGACCTCGAAGCGATCGGGCTCCGACCGGATGACGTCGAGGGTCTGGGTGCCGATCGAGCCGGACGAGCCAGCGACGGCGACGCGGAGACGGCTCAGTGCGGGTGCGCTATCGGGTCCAGGGTTCGAGCACGTACGTCACGTAATAGGCGACCGGAAGCACGAACAGGAACGAGTCGAAACGGTCGAGGACGCCGCCGTGGCCGGACACCAGCGTGCCGAAGTCCTTCACGTCGAGGTTGCGCTTGAACATGCTCTCGGCGAGATCCCCGAGCGGGGCGAACACCGAGACGATCAACGCCAACAGCAGGAGGTCACGGGTCGTCCAGGTGCCGCTGCGATCCGTGAGGCCGACGACGAACAGGACGAGGAACGTCATGAACGTGCCGCCGATCAGACCTTCCACGGTCTTGCCGGGGCTGATCCACTCGCGCAGCGGTGTCTTGCCGACCGCTGAGCCGACGAGTAAGGCGCCGATGTCGTTGGCGACGACACCCAGCACGATGAGGAACATCGTGTCGGTTCCGACGTTCTCGAAGCCGGGCTGGTTGGACCACCGGAGGATCAAGGCGGCGAACGAACCGAGCAGCCCGATCCACACCACGCCCATGGTCGTGACGGCCATGTTCGGGAGGGGGCCCGATTCGACACCCGCTGCACCGAGGAAGCCGACGGACGCAGCGATGAAGGCGAACGCGACGACGAGTGGCAGCGCGACGTTGCCTGCCCAGTAGGCCGCGAGCGGTGCGGCGACGCACGCTGCCAGCCCCGGCGCGACGGCCGGCCGGTACCCCTTCTCGGTCACCTTGCCGAAGTACTCGAAAGCGGCGATGGCGAGGATCACGGTGATCAGCGCCAGCACAGCCGCCGGTCGCCACAGCGTGGCGATGATGAACAGCGCGGCGAGCACGACGCCGGCGATCACGGCCGCCGGCAGGTTGCGGCCCGCCGCCATCGACGCGCTGGCCGTGCGGGCAGGACCTGCGGGGCGACCGGACCGTTGCTGCGCCCCGCGCCGGCGCGACGTCCCAGGCGGTGGCCGCCTCTGCACACCCGAAGGGTCCGTACCGATCGTGATCCGGCCCGGTTCCCGACGCGGCGGAGTGGCCATCGGCTGCTCACCTGTCTGCGGGCCGGCGATGGGAGATGAGAGGTCGTCCGCGTACACCTGGCCAGTCGGCTCGGCGTCGACGCCGCGTCGCTGTTCGCCGCTCGGATCGGTCACGTCGTCGCGCCACACGGGTGATTCCGTCGTGAACGAGGACCACACGTCGACGTCCTCGTCTTCGTCCTCCGCGCCGGCGACGGTCGACGGCTCCAATCGAGGCACCTCGCCCGTTGGAGGCTCCGTCCAGTGCGGCAGTTGACCAGTGTCGTTGGGACCGAAGCTGAGCCGGCGCTCGCCGGTGTCATCGCCCTCAGCGGGGCGCTGAGTGCCGTTCGACGGTTCCTCATCGGGGAACAGCGGCCCGCCGAACTCATCGGTCTCGTCGCCGTGCTCACGTCGGCGCCGCCACATGTCGTCGCTCATCACCTCTCCCTGGTCACTGTCCGCATCGACCAAACACCAGCGCCCGGTCGGGCTAGACCTCGAGTAGCTCGGACTCCTTGCGCCCGAGCGCGGCGTCGATCTTCTCGACGTGATCGTGAGTGATCTTCTCGAGCTCCTTCTCGGCCCGTTCGAGATCGTCGGCGGAGATCTCGCCGGACTTCTCTGCGCCCTCGAGGTGTTTGCGTGCGTCGCGGCGGAGGTTGCGAACGGCGACCCTGCCGTCTTCGGCCATGTGCCTGACGACCTTGACGTACTCCTTGCGACGCTCCTCCGTCAGCGGAGGGAAGGACAACCGGATGACGGTGCCGTCGTTGCTCGGGTTGACACCGAGATCGGAGTCGCGAATCGCCTTCTCGATGGCGCCGAGAGAGTTGCGGTCGTGGGGGCGGACGATCATCTGGCGCGCCTCGGGAACCTGAATGCCAGCGAGCTGCTGCAACGGGACCGGGGCGCCGTAGTAGACGACGTTGAGCTTCTCGATCAAGACTGGCGCGGCCCGGCCGGTACGGACGGTCTGGAAGTGCCCGTGCACCCGCTCGACGGCCTTGTCCATCCTGTCGATGGCATCGAGCAGCGTCTCGTCGATCACTGGCGACAGCGTAATGGAAGTGTCACGCGAGCCGAGGTACGCCCCTCGTTCGGGCTCGTGGCTACCGGACGATCGTGCCCACGTGCTGGCCTTCGAGGATCGCGCGCAGGCTGCCCGGCTTCGACATGTCGAACACGACGATCGGGATCTTGTTGTCACGGCAGAACGCGATCGCCGTGGCATCCATCACCCGCAGGTCCTTGTTCATCACGTCCATGTAGCTGATCTCGTCGTACTTCTTCGCGTCGCGGTTCGTTCGCGGGTCAGCGTCATAGATGCCGTCCACACCCGAGTGCGTGCCCTTGATCAACGCCTCCGCATCGATCTCGGCCACCCGCAACGCAGCGGCCGTGTCCGTCGTGAAGAACGGGTTGCCGGTGCCCGCGGCGAAGATGACCACCCGGCCCTTCTCGAGGTGGCGGACGGCGCGCCGACGGATGTACGGCTCGGCGATGCGTGGCATCTCGATTGCCGACTGGACCCGCGTCGGCTGACCGAGACGCTCGAGTGCATCTTGCAGCGCCAACGCGTTCATCACCGTGCCGAGCATTCCGATGTGGTCGGACTGCGTGGCATCCATCTCGGACAGGGTCCCGCCGCGGCCACGCCAGAAGTTGCCGCCACCCACGACGACGGCAACGTCGACCTCGAGGCCCTGACGCAGGTCGATGATGTCGCGTGCTGTCTGGTCGAGCGTGGCGCCGTCGATGCCGTATCCCGCCGGCCCGGCCAACGCCTCGCCGGACGGCTTGAAGACGATGCGGCGCCAGCGCGGTTGGCCCACGGTCAGCCGATCTCCACCTGCGCGAAGCCGGCCACCCGGGCGCCGCCGAGCAGCTGGCCGATGGTCTGCTTGTCGTCCTTGGCGTAGGGCTGATCGAGCAGGGCGATCGACTTGAAGAAGCCGTCGAGCCGGCCCTCGACGATCTTCGGGATCGCCTGCTCGGGCTTGCCCTCGTTGCGGGTGATCGACTCGAGCGTCTTGCGCTCCTCGTCGACGACCTCCGCGGGCACCTCGTCCCGGGACAGGAACCGCGGTCGTGCGAAGGCGATGTGCACGGCCACATCGTGGGCCAGCTGAGGCGTCCCGTCCGCCAAAACGACGAGTACGCCGTTGACGCCGCGACCACCCTGCACATGGAGGTAGCTGTCGATCACCTGCCCCGGCTCGGTCTCCAGCCGGACGACGCGCCCGACCTCGATCTTCTCCTTGAGCGTGATCTTGAGGTCCTCCAAGCGGTCCTGGCGCTGCTCGACCGCGTCGAGGCCCTTCGCCGCCACGATGTGGGCCAGTTCCTGCGCCTCGAGCTTGAAGTGCTCGGAGCTGGCGACGAAGTCGGTCTCGCTCTTCAGCTCGACCATCGCGCCGACACCGTCCTGCACGACCAGCGCGACGACGCCCTGCGTGTTCTCCCGGTCCTCGCGCTTCGCGCTGGCGGCCAGGCCCTGCTCACGCAGCCACTGCGTGGCAGCCTCGGCGTCGCCGTCGTTGGCCTCGAGGGCGCGCTTGGCGTCCATCATCCCGGCACCCGTCGCTTGGCGCAGTGCTTGTACGTCCTTGGCGGTGAACGCCATCGTGATCTCGCAGTCTCCTCGTCGTGGTGAAGGTGGCTCAGGACTCGGTGGTCGAGACGGCTGCCTCGTCCTCAGCGGCCTCGCCGGCCGTCGTCTCGGTGCCGGCCGTGTCGACCGCCGGCTCCGGCTCCACGGCCTCTGGTGCTGCCTCGGGCGCAGCGGCCTCGGGCGCAGCGGCCTCGGGCGCAGCGGCCTCGGGCTCGGCGGCCTCCGGCTCAGTCGCCGGCGACGCCTCGTGCTCCACGTGGTCCGACGCCGGCACCGGCGGGGGTGGGATCTCGCGGGCTGCGGCGAGACGGGCGTCGCGGTCGGCCTGGGCGCGAGCCGCGGCGTGGCGTGCTTCCGCCTGCTGGCTGGCGAACACCGCCTCTTCCTCGGCGGTGCGCGTCACCGGCACGGACGATGGATCGCGCTTGGCTGCGATGAAGCGTCCTTCCTCCACGGCATCGGCGATCACTCGAGCCAGCAGCGAGTTGGCCCGGATCGCGTCGTCGTTGCCCGGGATCGGGTACTGCACGAGCTCGGGATCGACGTTCGTGTCGACGACAGCGACCACCGGGATCCCCAACTTGTTCGCCTCGGTGACGGCGATGTGCTCCTTCTTCGTGTCGAGCACGAAGATCGCGTCGGGCTTGCGCTCGAGCCCGCGCAGGCCGCCGAGGTTGCGCTGCAGCTTCTCCATCTCCCGCGTGAGGAGCAGTGCCTCCTTCTTCGGCATCACCTCGAACTCGCCCGAGTCACGCATCCGCTCGTACTCGAGCATCTTGCCGACCCGCTTGGAGATCGTGTCGAAGTTGGTCAGCATGCCGCCGAGCCAGCGCTCGTTGACGAACGGCATGCCGCACTTCTCGGCGTAGCTGCGAACCGGGTCCTGGGCCTGCTTCTTCGTACCGACGAAGAGGATCACGCCTCCGTTGGCGACGAGGTCCCGGACGTAGGCGTACGCCGTTTCGACCCGCTTGAGCGTCTGCTCCAGGTCGATGATGTAGATGCCGTTGCGCTCGCCGAAGATGAATCGCTTCATCTTCGGGTTCCACCGCCGGGTCTGGTGCCCGAAGTGGACACCGGCCTCCAGCATCTGCCGCATCGTGATGACGGCCATCAGTTCTCCTTCGCGGTTGGTCGGACCCGCCACCGGCGCCGGAGCGACCGCAAGGTGGTGACGGACGGTGAGGTGATCGGCGCACCGGATGGTGGGCCGAGCCGCGAGTGTACCGGGCGGAAGCCGGTCGCCCGCCTGCTCAGCACGCCCGTCAGCCCACCTCCCGCGGCGATGCCGGGCAGCGCAGCCGAGGCGGTGGCGCCCGCCGGCCCAGTGAGCCGTCCGTCGGCACCAGGCGCCATCGCTCGACGAGGCGGCCCAGCAACGGCGCCGGGTCGACGTACGTGTCGCCGCGGCGCAGCCCGAAGTACAGCTCGCTCGACGATCGACCCACCTCGGATCCCTGCGTCACCGTCGACCCCGTCGACAGGTCGGTGCTGGAGAGTCGCCCGTACGTGGCACGCAGCCCGTCGGCGTGCTCGACGACCACGTACAGGACGCCGGCGACGGAGCCACGAAACGTCACCCGCCCGGCGGCCGCCGCCCGGACGGCCGCGCCCGCAGGCACGGTGTACTCGAGGCCCCGGTTGCCGGGGCACCACGTACATGACGGTTCGCGGAAGGCGTCGGTCACCGGTGCGTTGACCGGCGGAAGCAGGCAGCTCGCCGCCAACAGTGGAGCGAGCGCGGGGATGAGCAACGGCATGGGTACCTCCCAGAGGCACAACCGGACTGGGGCGAAGTCCGGAGCGACGAGTTCGAGGCGGCGAGCAGTGCCGCGAGGAGGTCAGGCCACGCCGGCGGCGGTCAGCCGAGCCCGGAGGTGGAGGACCGACTTCGTGTGGAGCTGGGGCACACGGCTCTCGCTCACGCCCAGCACCCGGCTGATCTGGGCCAGCGTCAGGCCCTCGTCGTAGTACAGGGAGAGGATCAACTTCTCCCGATCCGGCAACTTTCCGATCTCGGCGCGCACGAGGTCACGCACCTCCTGCTCCTCGACGACCGCCGACGGAACGATCGGGACCTCGCCACTCAGCCCGCGCGGCTCCGCTCCGGCATCGAGCGCCCGTTCCAACGGCCCGACGGTCGTCGATGCGATCGTCGACAGCCACTGGTCGAGCCGGGGACGGTCGATCTGCAGATGGCCGGCCAGCTCGTCGTCGTTCGGCGCACGGCCCCACCGACCCTCGTAATCGGCGATCGCCCGCTCCACTTCACGCGCCCTCGAGCGCACGGAGCGAGGCACCCAGTCGAGCTCGCGAAGTCCGTCGTAGATCGCCCCGCGGATGCGCGGCGTGGCGAAGGTCTCGAACTTGACACCGCGCTGCGGGTCGAATCGCTCGATGGCGTCGATCAGCCCGAGCACCCCGGAGCTCACGAGATCGCCCGGATCGACGCTCGTCGGCAACCCGGCCCCGACCCGCCCGGCAACGAACTTGACGAGCGGGGCGTACGAGACGATCAAGTGGTCGCGAGCGCTGGAGCTGCGCCGTCGCAGCCAACGCTCCCACTGCGTCGCCAGGTATGGATCGACGTCGACGATGGTCACTCGTGAACCGTTGCCTCAGGCCCGCGGATGAGCCTCGCCGTAAGCGGTGCGGAGGCGCTCGCGGCTGACGTGGGTGTAGCGCTGGGTCGTCGCGACATCTGCGTGCCCCAGGAGCTCCTGTACGGCCCGGAGGTCGGCACCACCATCGAGCAGATGGGTGGCGAAGCTGTGGCGCAACGCGTGCGGGTGAGTCGGCGACGGCGATCGGCGGTCGATGATCCGGCGGACGTCCCGTGGGCTCAGGCGTCGCCCCCGCTCGTTGCCGAACAGTGCGGGGTCGTCCGCCTCGATGACCTCGGCTCGCATCCGAGCCCACGCCTGCAGCGCGGTGACCGCCGGCTCCGACAGCGGAACCCGTCGCTGGACCGCGCCCTTCCCCCACACCACCACCGCGCCCTGGTCGAGGTCGATCGACGTCGTATCGAGGCCGCAGAGCTCGCTGACCCGCAACCCCGAGCCGTAGAGGATCTCCAGCACCGCGTCGTCGCGACTGCGCCGCCAGGCCGGCTCGTCGTCGGGGAGGCGACCCTCGAGCAGCGCGTCGAGGTCGCGATGGTCGAGCACCCGTGGCAGGCGGCCGTCGCCACCTTTGGCCTGCACCCCCGTCGTCGGGTCGGCGGTGAGTCGTCCGGTCCGTACGAGCCAGCGGAAGTACCTGCGCAGTGCGGCGGTCTTCCTGGCGATGCTCCGGCGCGCGTATTGCCTCGTGGTGAGGTGGGCGAGATAGCGACGGAGCGTCGTGCGGGTGACCGCCGACGGATCCTCGATGCCAAGTCGCGCCGCCCACTCGGCGAAGCCACGAACGTCCGAGGCATAGGCGGTGACCGTGTGGGCAGACAGCGATGCGAGCGAGCGGGTGAACGACTCGACGAGCCACTGCTGCGCCCGCTCGTCGGAGGAGGCTGCCGAAGCGGGGTCCTGACTGGCGTCTCGGCGGTCGCGAACCGCGCGGACGTCGCTGTCGGCGCGTGCTCCCGGCATTCGAGCGAGGGTATTCGCTCATGCCCGCTCCAGCCATGACACCACGGGCTCGAACCAACCGCCCGACTCCTGTACCCACCCGGTCCGCTCGAGACGGGCGAGCGTCATCGCCGCGTCGGCCAACGGCAGCCCGAGCTCAACGACGATCTCCTCCAAGGTGCACGGGTCTCGCCGGCACCGCTCGAGCACGGCTGCGCCGATGCCCCGGGGCATCGGCCGGGGGTCGTAGGCCGGCACGGCGACCCGTCGGGTGTCGAGCCCCAGCGCGACGAGCACGTCATCGACCGAGGTGACGGGCGCCGCACCATCGCGGAGGAGTTGGTTGGTCCCGACCGCTCCCCGGTTGCGAACCGAACCCGGCACGGCCATGACGTCGACCGAGCGCTCGATCGCCGCTTGCGCCGTGATCAGCGAGCCACCACGCTCACGGCTCTCCACGACGACGAGCACCTCGCAGAGCGCGGCGAGGATGCGGTTGCGCAGCGGGAAGCGGAACGGCTCGGGAACGGTCCCCGGCGGCCACTCCGAAAGCAGGACACCGCGCCGACAGACCTCCTCCCACAGCTGGGCATGCACGCGCGGGTACGGCTGGTCCGGCCCGTTGCCGACGACGGCCGCTGGCGGCGCGCCGTCGACCCGCAGCACGCCGCAGTGGGCAGCTCCATCGACACCCTTGGCCAGGCCCGAGACGACGACGACACCTGCCGCTGCCAGCTCGCGACCGAGCTCGAGGGCGGTCTCACGTCCGGCACGCGTGGCGTTGCGCGTCCCGACGACGCCGACCCGCCGATGCTCGAGGACTGACAAGTCGCCACGAACGAACAGCGCTGCCGGCGGCTCCGGGTCGTTGACGAGCGCCGCCGGGTAGCTCTCGTCGCGCATGCTGACGACGCGGATCGAGCTGCGGCGGCAGCGCGCCGCCCACTCGTCGGGATCACGACGCTCGCCAGAGGCTCGCCACGCGGCCCGGATGGTCGGCGTCAGCAGCCGCGCCACGCTCGGATGAGGCACAGCACGACCGATCGCGACGGCGTGTGCCTCGACCGGCGCGTGGTGAGACAGCAGGACACGCAGCCGCTGGATCGTCATGAGGTCGAACCCGGCGAGCGCAGCGAGACAGCCATCGGCCGCCGCACGGGAGGCCGGAGCACCGGCGCTCATCACGCCACCAGCCCGGCGGCTGCCGCCCTGAGGCGGGTTCGCAACGACAGGGCGATCGACACGTGCTCCACGTCGAGGGCCTCCGGGGGCGGCACGCCGTCCCCGGCGCCGTGGAGATCGGCGATCGTGCGGGCGACGCGACGGATGCGGTGGTAGCCGCGTCCGGTCAGCCGCTCCCGCTCGATCTCCGATCGCAGCAGCGCTCGCGCGTCCGCCGTGACCGGCGCCCACCGGTCGAGCAGCTCGCCGTGCAAGTCGGCGTTGAGGCGCCCACCCCGCTCGATGGCGAGCCGGCGAGCGTCGGCCACGCGTGCTGCGACGACGGCGCTCGGCTCGCCCCCGCCGGGATCGAGCAGCTCGTCGACGGCCGGCCGCTGCACGGCCACGCGTAGATCGAACCGGTCGAGGAGCGGCCCGGAGAGACGGCGGACATACCGCGTCCGGGCGATGTCGTCGCACTCGCACGAGCCCGGCGCTCCCCCGCCACACGGGCAAGGATTGGTGGCTGCCACGAGAAGGAAGCGCGCCGGCATGACCGCGTGACTGTTCGCTCGGGCCACGCGGATGACGCCTTCCTCGAGTGGTTCGCGAAGCGCGTCCAACACCGAGGGCGGATACTCGCCGAGCTCGTCGAGGAACAGGACGCCACCGTGAGCGAGGCTGATCTCGCCCGGTCGCAGCGAGGCCGAGCCGCCCCCGACCAGCGCAACCACCGAGCTCGTGTGGTGTGGCGCCCGGAACGGCGGGGTGGTCACGAGTCCGCCCCGCGGCATCGCCACGCCGGCCGCCGAGTGGATCATCGTCGCCGCCAGCGCGTCGGCCCGATCGAGTGCCGGCAAGACGCCGGTCAACCGCTGCGCCAGCATCGTCTTGCCCGAGCCGGGCGCCCCAACCAGGAGCAGGTGGTGGCCGCCGGCAGCGGCGATCTCGAGGGCTTGTCGGGCCACCGGCTGCCCGCGCACATCAGTCAGATCAGGAGGCGGTGGTGCTTCGTCGTCGACGGGCGGACCCAGGTCAGCAGGCCACGGCGTCTTCGTGGTGAGGCACGTCACGACCTCGTTCAGCGTCGACGCAACCCGAACTGGACCGGTAGCTGCGACGTGTGCCTCGGGGCTCGACGCGATCGGCACGACGACCACCAGCCCGTCGAGCACGGCCACCATCGGCGCGACCCCGGGAACACGGCGCAGCGAGCCGTCCAGACCGAGCTCGCCCACGAATCCGTGCCCTACGACGGCCTCCGGCGGGATCGCCTCTGATGCCACGAGCACGCCGATGGCGATGGCGAGGTCCAGTCCGGCACCGGTCTTGCGGCGTCCGGACGGCGCCAGGTTGACCGTGATGCACGCCGTCGGCCAGGGCAGCTCGCTGCTCATCACCGCGGCCCGGACCCGGTCGCGGGATTCTCGACACGCCGCGTCGGGCAGGCCGACGATGCGGTAGCCCGGAAGTCCGGGACCGACATGGACCTCGACGGTCACGGGATGGCCGCTGGCGCCGAGGAGTGTGGCCGACGGGATGGATGCGAGCACGGTGCCCTCCGACGAACGTGAGGTTCGAATTGGGAGCAGCACCAGGCCCTCGATCGGTGGAACGCACCATAGCGAGGGGGTGTCACAGGTCCACCAGGACGCGATTGATGCGGCCGCCGAGGCGCCTGGAGGCGCCGGCGTGCCGAACCGGGTCCCCACCTCACAACAACACCATCCAAGGTCCAGATCGACGCGGCCGCCGAGGCGCCTGGAGGCGCCGGCGTGCCGAACCGGGTCCCCACCTCACAACAACACCATCCAAGGTCCAGATCGACGCGGCCGCCGAGGCGCCTGGAGGCGCCGGCGTGCCGAACCGGGTCCCCACCTCAGAACAACACCATCCAAGGTCCAGATCGACGCGGCCGCCGAGGCGCCTGGAGGCGCCGGCGTGCCGAACCGGGTCCGCACCCCAGAACAACACCATCCAAGGTCCAGATCGACGCGGCCGCCGAGGCGCCTGGAGGCGCCGGCGTGCCGAACCGGGTCCGCACCCCAGAACAACACCATCCAAGGTCCAGATCGACGCGGCCGCCGAGGCGCCTGGAGGCGCCGGCGTGCCGAACCGGGTCCCACCTCAGAACAACACCTCCAAGATCAGATCGACCCCCAAGGCGCTGGCGTGCCGAATCAGGTCCGCACCTCAGAACGACACCGTCCCGGGTTGGGATTCGGCTCAGATTGTCTGGCTCCGCGTTGACCGGAGGGTCGGGACCGCGTGATCATCGTGCGGGGCGGACGGTGGGCCGTCGCACGTCGACGAACCAGGAAACGAGGGGGCACATGCAGACACCCGCACCGTTCGGCTACGACCGCGCGACCAGCGTCGAGCACGCAGTCAGCCTGCTGGAGCAGCTCGGACCCGAGGCGCGAGTCGTCGCCGGCGGACACTCCCTCCTGCCGATGATGAAGTTGCGCCTGGCCCGACCCGAGCACCTTGTCGACATCAACGACCTCGCCGGCGAGCTGTCGTACATCCGGGTCGAGGGCGACGAGTTGCGCATCGGTGCGATGACCCGGCACGCCGAGCTGCTCGCCTCGGCCGTCGCCGGCGAGCACTTCCGGATCCTCCACGACGCCGAGCGCGTCATCGCCGATCCGGTTGTGCGCAACCGCGGGACGGTCGGTGGATCGCTCTGCCAGGGCGATCCGAGCGAGGACCTGTCCGCGGTTTTCGCCGCCCTGAAGGCGACGGTCCTGATCACGGGCGGCGCCGGCACACGGACGGTGGACGCGCGGGAGCTCCACGTGGGGCCGTACGAGACGGTCGTCGGTGACGCCGAACTGCTGACCGAAGTGCGCGTACCGATCCGGCCAGGCGGTGGGAGCGCCTATCGGAAGGTCGAGCGGCGGGCCGGCGACTGGGCTGTCGCCGCCGTCGGTGCGGTCGTGTGGCTCGACGGAGACACGATCAGCGATGCCGGTATCGGGCTCACCGCGGTCGGCGCCGAGCACTTCTGCGCTCCGGCCGCCGAGGACGCACTGCGCGGAGCGACCGTCTCCGACGACATCATCGAACGAGCCGGCACGCTGGCCGCCGAGCACGTCAATCCCGCCACCGACCAGCGCGGCCCGGCCGAGTACAAGCGCCACCTCGCCGGTGAGCTGACGAAACGAGCGCTGCGAACGGCCATCGGTCGGGCGAGAGGAGAGGAAGCGTGAACATCACGGTCACGGTCAACGGCGAGTCCCGCTCGGCCGACATCGAGCCACGGGTGCTGCTCGTCCACCTGCTGCGCGACCAGTTCGGACTCACCGGGACGCATTGGGGATGCGACACCTCCAACTGCGGGGCGTGCGTCGTGCGCCTCGAGGGGCTGCCGGTGAAGAGCTGCACGGTGCTCGGGGTGATGGCCGACGGTCGCACGGTCGACACCGTGGAGGGCCTCGAGGGCGCGGACGGGCTGGACCCCGTGCAGCAAGGCTTCATGGAATGCCACGGCCTGCAGTGCGGGTTCTGCACGCCCGGGATGATGATGACGGCGAGGGCCCTGCTGGACGAGAACCCGAACCCGACAGAGGATGAGATCCGCGAGGCGCTGAGTGGGCAGCTGTGTCGCTGCACCGGTTACCACAACATCATCAAGGCGGTCCGCTGGGCGGCCGACCGCACGCCCGTGGAGGTGACGTCATGAGCACGACCGAGGAAGCACCGGTCTCCGCAGCGGGCAACCCGATCGGGTTCGGCCGCATGCTGCGCAAGGAGGACGCTCGGTTCCTGCGCGGCCGCGGCAACTACCTCGACGACGTGCAGCTGCCCGGGATGCTGCACGGGGCGATCCTCGCCAGCCCGTACGCCCACGCCCGCATCGTGTCGATCGACACGTCGGCGGCAGAGGCCCACCCGAAGGTCAAGGCAGTGATCACCGGCGCGGTGCTCGATGGCCTGAAGCTGGCCTGGATGCCGACGCTGTCGGCCGACGTGCAAGCGGTGCTGGCCACCGACAAGGTGCGCTACCAGGGCCAGGAGGTGGCCTTCGTCATCGCCGAGGACCGCTACTCGGCGCGCGACGCGCTCGAGCTGATCGACGTCGAGTACGAGCCGCTGCCACCGGTCATCGACGCCCGCAAGGCGTTGGACGCCGACGCAGCGGTGATCCGCGACGACCTCGAGGGCAAGACCGACAACCACATCTTCGACTGGGAGTCCGGCGACAAGGCGGCGACGGACGCCGCATTCGCGTCCGCCGAGGTGACGGTCGCGCTCGACATGATCTACCCGCGCTCGCATCCGGCGCCGATGGAGACCTGCGGCTCGGTGGCCTACATGGACCCGGTCACCGGGAAGCTGACCGCGTACATCACGAGCCAGGCGCCGCACGCCCACCGCACCGTCTACGCCCTCGTCGCCGGGCTGCCCGAGCACAAGATCCAGGTGATCTCGCCGGACATCGGCGGCGGTTTCGGCAACAAGGTGCCGATCTACCCGGGTTACGTGCTGGCCGTCGTCGGGTCGATCGTGACGAAGCGGCCCGTGAAGTGGATGGAGGATCGCACCTCGAACCTCATGACGACCGGCTTCGCCCGCGACTACCACATGCACGGCGAGATCGCCGCCACTCGCGAGGGCAGGATCGTCGGGGTCAAGGTCGACGTGCTCGCCGACCACGGCGCCTTCAACGCCACCGCGCAGCCCACCAAGTTCCCCGCCGGCTTCTTCCACATCTTCACCGGCTCGTACGACTACGGCGCAGCGCACTGCAAGGTCACCGGCGTGTACACCAACAAGGCGCCCGGCGGTGTGGCGTACGCCTGCTCGTTCCGCATCACCGAGGCCGTGTACCTCATCGAGCGCATCGTCGACCGACTGGCCGCCGAGCTCGGGATGGACCCCGCTGAGCTTCGCCTCAAGAACCTGTTGCGGCCAGAGCAGTTCCCGTACACGACACCGACCGGCTGGGAGTACGACTCGGGCGACTACCCGCGGGCGCTGCACGAGGCGATGCGCATTGCCGGCTACGACGAGCTGCGGCGCGAGCAGGCCGAGAAGCGCGAGCGCGGGGAGTACATGGGCATCGGCCTGTCGTTCTTCACCGAGGGTGTGGGCGCCGGCCCGCGCAAGCACATGGACATCCTCGGGCTCGGAATGGCCGACGGCTGCGAGCTGCGGCTCCATCCCACCGGCAAGGCGCAGCTGCGACTGTCCGTGCAGACCCAGGGTCAGGGCCACGAGACGACGTTCGCCCAGATCGTCAGCCACGAGCTGGGGATCCCGCCCGAGGACATCGAGGTGATCCATGGCGACACCGACAACACGCCGTTCGGGCTGGGGACCTACGCCTCGCGCTCGACGCCGGTCTCCGGGGCGGCGGCCGCCATCGTGTCGCAGCGCGTGCGCGACAAGGCACGCATCGTGGCTGCCGCCGCGCTCGAATGCTCGCCCGACGACCTCGAGTGGGACCACGGGCGCTGGCAGGTCAGGGGCGACCCGGACCAGGGGAAGACGGTCGCCGAGATCGCACTCCTCGCCCACTCGAACCTCGAGCTGCCCGAGGGCGTCGAGGGCCATCTCGATGCCTCGGCGGTCTACAACCCACCGAACCTCACGTACCCGTTCGGCGCGTACATCTGCGTCGTCGACGTCGATCCCGGGACGGGCGAGGTCAAGGTGCGCCGGTTCATCGCCGTCGACGACTGCGGCCCTCGCATCAATCCGATGATCGTCGAAGGGCAGGTCCACGGCGGGTTGGTCGACGGGATCGGGATGGCGCTGATGCAGGCGATCGCCTTCGACGAGGACGGCAACTGCCTCGGCGGCTCGTTCATGGACTACCTGCTGCCGACGACGATGGAGGTGCCGACGTTCGAGTTGGGCGAGACCGTCACGCCGTCCCCGCACCATCCGCTCGGCGTGAAGGGGGTCGGCGAGTCGGCCACCGTCGGATCGCCGCCTGCCGTGGTCAACGCCGTGATCGACGCGCTGGCGCCGTTCGGCGTCCTGCACGCCGACATGCCACTGACCCCGGCGCAGGTCTGGCTCGCCATCCAGGGTCGTCCGGCGCGGACCGATCTCGCGTTCACGTGACGGGGCATCCGAGTGTTTGCCGAGGGGCCTCCGCGGTGCAAACACTCGGATGGAGCGAAACACTCGGATGGGTGAGGCGTGATGTCGGGAGTCGGTGAGCGGGTCGCAGAGCTGGCGGCGCGACGGGTGCCGTTCGTGCTGGCTCGGGTGGTGCTGGCGGAGAAGCCGACCAGCGCCCGGCCGGGCGACGAGGCGCTCGTGCTCGCCGACGGAACCATGGAGGGCTTCGTCGGCGGCGACTGCGCCGAGGCGACGGTACGCGCCCAGGCCCTCGCCGTGCTCGATTCCGGCGAGCCGGTCGTGCTGCGGATCAGCGCCACGGACGAGCCACCCCAGGGCGGCAAGGTGATGGCGCACAACCCCTGCCTCAGCGGCGGCACGTTGGAGATCTACCTCGAACCACGTCACCCTCCGCCGCGGATGGCCGTGGTCGGCGACGGTCCGATTGCCCGGGCGCTGCGCACCATCAGCGAGGCCGTTGGCTTCGAGGTGGTCGAGCCCGGCGCGACCGATCTCGCCGCGCTCGTCGTCGCCTCGCACGGCAGGGACGAGACCGCTCCGCTGAGCGCTGCGCTGAAATCCGGCGTCGACTACGTCGGGCTCGTGGCGAGTCCCAAGCGCGGGGCCGCCGTCGCGGCAGCGCTCGACGTCACGGGGGCCGAGCGCATCGTCACCCCTGCCGGGTTGGACATCGGCGCCCGCACGCCGGAGGAGGTCGCGTTGTCGATCTGCGCGGACGTGATCGCCAGGCGCCCTCGACCCTCGGGCCGGCCGGCAGCCGGTGCGGGCACACCGCCGAGTGCCGAGGTCGCGATCGACCCGGTGTGCGGGATGACCGTCGCTGCCGTCGAGTCCTCACTGCACCTCGACCACGAGGGCCGGCGGTACTGGTTCTGCGGGACTGGCTGCCTGCGGGCGTTCGCCGCCGAGCCGGATCGGTACTCGGGCACGTGACGGAGGACCACCTCGTCGACAGCGTTGCCGAGCTGCGCGCCGCCCTCGACGGCGTCGACTACCTCGCCAACCTCGGCCTGGCGACCGCCCTGTTCTGCGCCGTCCGACTGCGCCAGCCGGTGTTGCTGGAGGGCGAGGCCGGTGTCGGGAAGACGGAGTCGGCGAAGGCGCTGGCCGCGGCGATCGACACGCCGCTCGTGCGCCTGCAGTGCTACGAGGGCATCACCTCCGCCGAGGCGCTCTATGAGTGGAACTATCCCCGCCAGCTGCTCGCCATCCGCACGGCCGAGTCCGGAGGCGCCCACGTCCGCGAGGACGATCTCTTCACGCCGCAGTTCCTCATCGATCGCCCGCTGCTGCGGGCCATCCGCCACCAGGGTCCACGTCCGGCGGTGCTGCTGATCGACGAGATCGACCGCGCCGACGACGAGTTCGAGGCGTTCCTGTTCGAGCTCCTCGCCGAGTCCGCCGTGACGATCCCCGAGCTGGGCACCGTCAACGCCGAGCGTCCGCCGATCGTCGTCCTGACGTCGAACCGCACGCGCGATCTCCACGACGCGCTGAAGCGCCGCTGCCTGTACCACTGGATCGACTACCCACCGTTGCGAACGGCCGTCGCGATCGTGCGCCGCCGCGTGCCGACCGCCCGCACGACACTCGTCGAGCAGGTCGGCGAGGCCGTCGGCCGGCTGCGCACGCTGGACGTGCAGAAGCCTCCGGGAATCGCCGAGGCGATCGCCTGGGTCGCCGCCCTCGAGGTGCTGGGCATCGATGCGCTGAGCGCCGATGCCGCCGAGCAGACGATGGGCTCGGTCCTCAAGTACCGCGAGGACCTGGAGCTGGCCGGCCGGCGCGGACTCTCCTGGGTCGTGGGCGAGGGGTGATCGCCGCCACGGTCGATCTGGCCGAGATCGCGGCGCGGTTCGGCGAACGCCTACACGCGGCGGGAGTCGCGGTGACTCCGGCGATGAGCGGGCGCTTCGCTGCGGCGTTGGCCGCGGCCACACCCCAGCGGGTCGACGAGCTGTTCTGGCTGGCCCGCGTCACCCTCGTCGTCGACCGCAACGACCTCGCCATGTTCAGGCGGGTCTTCGACGAGGTGTTCGGCACCCTGCTCGACGTCGAGGACGTCGAGCGCAACCCTGATGCTCCGCGTCCGCCGCCGCGTCGCGACGAGCTTGCCGACGATGCGGAACCCGGCACGCACGACGGCGACGACCGGCCGCACGTCATCGCCGCCGCCAGCGCCGAGGAGCGCCTGAGGACCAAGCCGTTCGACCAGTGCAGCGAGGACGAGCTGGACAGGTTGCGCCGCCTCATGGACGCACTGGTCGTGACGCCACCGAGGCGGCGGAGCCGGCGCAGCCGGCGCTCCTCGTCGGGGTCGACGATCGATCTGCGGGCAACGCTGCGGGCCGCCCGGCGGACCGGTGGCGACCCGGTCCGCACCCCTCGCCGGCGCCGCCGGATGCGACCCCGCAAGGTCGTCCTCCTCGCCGACGTGTCGGGATCGATGGAGCCGTATGGCCGCGCCTACCTGTACCTGCTGCACGGCGCAGTGCGGGCAGTGCGGGCCGAGGCGTTCGTCTTCGCCACCTCGCTGCACCGGCTGACGCGTCAACTCGCCACGGCGCAGCCGGCGATCGCCCTGCGGGCGGCGATGGCCGCGGCGCCTGACTGGTCCGGCGGAACGCGCCTCGGTGCCGCGCTCAAGCAGTTCAACGACGGCTGGGCGCGCCGAGGGGTGGGACGCGGCGCCGTCGTGGTGATCGTGTCCGATGGCTGGGAGAGCGGCGACCCTGCGCTGCTGGCCCAGGAGATGGAACGCCTCGCACGGCTGGCACACCGCGTGGTGTGGGTCAATCCGCGCAAGCAGAGCGTGCGGTACGAGCCGCTGGCGGGCGGAATGGCGGCTGCACTCCCCTACGTCGACACGTTCGTCAGCGGGCACAGCTTCGACGCCTTCGGCGAAGTGCTGGCGGCGATCGCTGGGCCGCCGAGCTGATCGCCGGACGTCGAGCCGAAGCGGTCAGCGACTGAAGTGCCGTGGGGCGAAGTACGACGGGTTGCGGTCGCGCTGACCGCGTTTCGAAGTCCACCGCCACTGCGCCGACACCCGGCTGCGAACCCTGCCGCGAACCTTGGGAACAGCGTGTAGCCACGCGGCCTGGCAGCGGCCGCCCATCACCATCAGGTCCCCGCTGGCCGGGCTGAGGTCGATGGAGCCGGCCGTGTCGTCGTCGAGGTCGCGGCGTCCGAGCGGCTTCACCAGCCATGGGCGGCGGGCGCCGAGCGAGAGCACACCGATGACGGTGTCGTCGAGCCAGCGCAATTCTCGGTCACGGTGGAACGCCACGCTGTCTCGCTCGTTGCGGTACTGCGCCAGCGCCACACCGTCGAAGCGCACCCGGTACCGGCGACTGACCCAGTGCTCGACCTCGGCGAGCGCCGGGTGGCGACGGTCCCCCGACTGCCACGAGCTGAGCCGGGGCTCGTCGATCCATCGCTCGTAGCGGAACACCCGGCCTTGCTCCCAGGCGACGGAGGCGACCAGCTCGTCGTGCACGGCATCGCCGTCGGGCACGAGGCCTCGGACGACGTCGACCCACGAAGCGTCGTCGAGCTGCACGCGCTCGACCGCCGGGTCGGCAACAACCCACGAGCACGACAGTTCCGTCATCGTTATCGAACCTACCGAAAGGGGTTCGTCTCGCAGGCAAGCTGCTCGACTCACCTCCCGAGCTCGCCGCCGCCGCTCCGCAGCGGCGCTCGCCCACCTGCCGATCCGCGCAGCTCTGAAAGGGGTGTCGCTCTATCGTGTGCTCGTACCGCTGAGGAGGCAACCATGCGCATCGGCATCTGCACCGGCGGCGGCGACGTCCCTGGTCTCAACCCGTGCATCAAGGCCGTCGTCAACCGCGTCAGCGACAGCGGGCACGAGGTCGTCGGCATCCGTCGCGGGTGGGCGGGCCTGCTGGAGACGAACCTCGAGGACCCAGCCACGATCAGCGCCAACACCGTGGCGCTCGACCCCGCCGCCGTGCGCACGATCGACCGCACCGGGGGCACGATCCTGCACACGTCGCGGACGAATCCGGGCCGGGTCAAGACGTCGAACGTCCCGTCGTTCCTCGCCGACCAGGCTGTGGGCGACGGCCCCCACGACTTCACGAAGCACGCCATCGGCGTCCTCGAACACCTCGGCATCGATGCGCTGATCCCGATCGGCGGCGACGACACGCTGTCGTACGGGCTGCGGCTCCATGACGAGGGCGTCCCGGTGATCGCCATCCCGAAGACCATGGACAACGACGTCCACGGCACCGACTACTGCATCGGTTTCTCGACCGCTGTCACGCGGGGCGTCGAGTTCATCCACGCGCTGCGGACGTCCACGGGCTCGCACGAGCGGATCGCCGTCGTCGAGCTGTTCGGTCGGTACAGCGGCGAGACATCGCTGATCACGGCATACCTCGCCGGCGTGGACCGCGCGGTCATCTCGGAGGTGCCGTTCGACGTCGAGCGGCTGGCCGAGTACCTCGTCGCGGACAAGGCCCGCAACCCGTCGCGATACGCGATGCTGACGATCTCGGAGGGCGCGACCATCACGGGCGGCGAGATGGTGCTGTCCGGGGACGAGGACGCGTACGGGCACCGCAAGCTCGGCGGCATCGGCTCGGTCACCGGTGACGTGATCGGACGGATCACCGGCGAGGGCATCGTGCTGCAGCAGGTGGCCTATCTGATGAGGTCGGGGAGCCCTGACTCGCTGGACCTGATGGTCGCCACGAACTACGCGGTGATGGCGTCCGACCTGGTGCTGGAGGGCGCCTCGGGGAGGATGGTGGCGCTGCGGGGCGGGACCTACACGAACGTGCCGATCAGCGTGACCCGGGAGGGGGTCAAGCGGGTCGACGTCGACGAGCTGTACGACGCCGAGCAGTACCGCCCGAAGGTCCGCCACGTCGCCGGCAAACCGATGTTCCTCTATTGATCCTGCCGCAAGAGGAGTAGACAAGTCTCAGCGGAACGGTGGTGCAGACGCCACCACAGGACGGGAAAGAAGGCCGAGCAATGACACTTGCTGTTTCCACGCTGGACGGAGACACGACCAAGGTCGAAGACGACGAGTTGGAAGCGCTGCGGGCACAGCTCCATGGCGATGTGCTCACGCCACCCGACGACGGCTTCGACGCCAACCCGATCTACAACGCCATGCACAACCGGCGACCGGCGCTCAAGATCCGCGCGACCGGCACGGCCGACGTCATCGATGCGGTGAACTTCGCCCGCCAGCGAAACCTGCTGGTCGCAGTGCGAGGTGGGGGCCATTCGGTCGCTGGTCTCTCGAGCTGCGACGGCGGGGTCGTCATCGACCTGACGCGGATGGCGGCCGTCTCCGTTGATCCCGTTGCTCGGCGGGCAGCGGTGCAGGGCGGCGCCCTCTGGCGCACCGTCGACCGGGAGTCACAAGCGTTCGGACTCGTCGTGCCCGGCGGCGTTGTCTCCGAGACCGGCGTAGCGGGGCTCACGCTCGGAGGTGGCGAGGGATGGGTCCGGCGCAAGTACGGGCTGACCATCGACAGCCTGCGTGCCGCCACGGTGGTGTGCGCCGACGGTTCGGTCCACGTGGCGTCCGCCGACCAGGACGAGGACCTCTTCTGGGCGCTGCGTGGTGGCGGCGGGAACTTCGGGGTGGTCACCCACTTCGACTTCGACGCCCATCCGCTCGGCCCGATCGTGGCGTTCGCCGGCGTGATGTACTCGACCCGGGACGCCGGCGAGATCCTGCCGCGGTGGCGTGATCACGTCGCTGACGCGCCCGACGAGGTGACGTCGGTCGCGGTCGGGATCTCGATGCCCGCCGATCCGGCCCTTCCCGAGGCCGTCCACAACCAGTCGTGTCTGGTCATCGGTGGCGTCTACGCCGGAGACGTCGATGAGGGCATGAAGGTGCTCCAGCCCTTGCGTGAGCTGGGGACACCACTTGCCGACATCTCCGGGCCGACGCCGTTCTCCGGCGTCAACTCGTCGTTCGACCCGTTCTTCCCGATGAACACGTACCAGAGCTATTGGAAGGCGCAGAACCTCGACTCGTTGCCCGATGAGGTCGTGGCCATCATCGCCGCCAAGGCCGACTCGCGCCCGTCGCCGGTCACGCTGGCGGTGACCTTCCACATGGGTGGCGCCATCAACCGCATCGGGTCGGCCGACACGGCGTACGGCGAGCGCAGCGCGCAGTGGATGTCGTCCTTCGACGGCAACTGGGAAGACCCCGCCGACAACGCCGCCAACATCGCCTGGGTGCGAGGCGCGTTCGAGGAGGTGGCGCGCTACGGGAAGGGCAGCACGTACACCAACTTCACGGGGCAGGCCGACGAATCAGCTGACGCGCTGGCCCGGAACGCGTACGGCGCGAACACGGCCCGACTGCGTGCGATCAAGAAGCAGTACGACCCGGACAACTTCTTCCGGATCAACCCGAACATCCTTCCGGAGTAAGACGGCGGGCGATGGCGACGAGCACGGCCGGCTCGTCGCCGGCGTTGCGCAGCGCCCGCAGTGGCGTCGGAGCAAGCCAGAGCACATCGCCGGTGCGGACGAGGAGCTGACCGCCCCACACGCCTTCGAGCAACACTTCGCCGCGCTCGACGGCGACGATGGCGTCTGCCCACTCGGCGGCGTGGTAGGGGTGCTCGGAACCAGGCGCGATGACAACGACCGTGCGCACGAACGCCGGCGGCACCGCACGCCCGAGGAACGTGCCGCCGCCTGTGCCGCCGGTCATGCCCGTACGACGGCTCGGCCGTCGTCAACTCATCGGACGGAGCGCACTCCTCATCCATCCGAGTGTTTGCACCGGGGCTTCCCCTGGCGAAACACTCGGATGGCTGGAAACACTCCGATGAACTGGGGCGCAGCCGTCAGTCGGGCACCCAGTTGCCGTGGAAGCCGGCGGGCACCCGCACGGGCAGCTTGACCGATGCCACCGGCCCGGCCGCCGGGTCGTTGGCGGCGAGGATCATCAGGTCGCTGCGTTCGGTTGCCCGGTCGTAGACGAAGCTGAGCAGCCAGCCATCGTCCTCCGCGGCATCTGGGGTGCGCGGCACCATGACCCACTCCCCGGACAGCCGTCCCGGTCCGAGATCGATCGGGCGGACCTCGTCGCCATCGATGTGGACGAGCCTGCCGCCGAAGTCGATCTCGGATCCCGAGCGCCGCACCTCCGAGGCATAACCGACGCGGTGGCGCCGGCCGACAAGCCGCTCGTCGACTCGCGGGAACTCGAGCGGGATGTCGGAGCGCTGCTCCTCGGTGACCGCGCCCGTCGCCGTGTCGAGCGTCCACCGCCAGAGCAACGGCGGGCCTTCGTCCGGGCCGAGGCGGTTGCGGTCGAACATCGACGGATGGCGGACGGCGTCGATCACGACGCGCTGTCCATCGTCGAAGGAGTTGAGCGGGTGGAACACGTAGCACGGGTTCACCTCGAACCAGCGGACGTCGCTTCCCCGGCCACCGAGCGGCACGAGGCCGATGCGCGATGGGTGGGCCTCGTTCCAGGCGTACGGGAAGCTCGTGCCGCTCATCGCCGCATCGACATCGAACGTGACGGGGAAGTCGTAGACGATCATCCAACGCTCGGTGATCGAGCAGTCGTGCACCATCGGACCGTCGACGACCTCGATCGGCTCCACCTGCCGGACCCGGGCGTCGGAGCCGACGACGATGTACTGCAGGTGCGGGATCGCCCAGTGGTAGGCGATGGCGTGCAGGTCCCCGGTGGACGGATCGACCTTCGGATGGGCGGTGAAGCCGTTGGGCAGCGTGCCGCTGAAGTCGCAGTGCTCGAGCGTCTCGAGATCGTAGGAGAGCTCGACCGGCCGCGCCCCGGCCTCGACGAGGGCGAACGTCCGGCCGCCGAGTCCCACCACGTTGGTGTTGGCGGTGTCGAACCCGCCGTGGCGCTCGCCGGGCGCCGGCGCCTCGCCGAGGGCTTCGCTGACCTTCGTCGAGCGCACCCAGCGAGCTCGGTACCACTCGGCGCCACCGTTGCGCAGGCGCACCCCGTGCACCATCCCGTCGCCCGTGAACCAGTGGTATGTCCCAGGTTCGACGGGGCCCAAAGGGTTCGGTCCGTTGCGCACGAAGCGCCCCTCCAGCTCCAGGGGTATGGTGCCGTCCACGGGCAGGTCGAACGCCGTCACCTCCTCGTCGAGCGGCGCATAGATGTCGGTCAGCCATTTGCTCGTCTGCACGGCGTCGGCAGTCATCACGATCCTCCTCGGGTTGCCATCACACTGTTATTTATAACGACGTGATGTATTGTTGTCAAGGTGCCGAGGACGCGAAATCCAGACGTGGCGATGAGCCTCATCGAGGCAGCAGCGCGTGTGCTGACCGACGAGGGCCGTCCGGCCGTGACGGCGCGCCGACTGGCGACGGAGGCGGGAACGTCGACGATGGCCGTGTACACGCACTTCGGGAGCATGGAGGAGCTGTTCGTCCAGATGTGCCAGGAGGGGTTCGCCCGCTTCGGCGTGGCCCTGGAGACACCAGGGGTGACTGATGACCCGGTTGCCGACTGGGTCACGCAGGGCTGGGCCTACCGGCGCTTCGCCCTCGACAACCCACACCTCTATCGCGTCATGTTCAGCGACGGGCTCGTCGCGCTCCGCACCGATGATCCGGCGTCGATGGAGACGTTCTTCTCCTTGCTGCGCCGCATCCAGCGGTGCGTCGACGAAGGACGGCTCGTCGTCGACGACGTGCACCTCGCCGGCGAAGCCGTGTGGGCCAGCGTCCACGGGCACATGATGATCGAGTTGACCGGCTACTTCGAGTCGATGGACCGAGACGCACGGCGCGCCTTTGCCGAGGGCATGCGGCTGCTCGCCCTCGGGTATGGCGATCAGGCCGAGACACTCGACGCCTCGATGCG
Source organism: uncultured Acidimicrobiia bacterium (assembly GCA_963844915.1). Classification (GTDB taxonomy): domain Bacteria; phylum Actinomycetota; class Acidimicrobiia; order Acidimicrobiales; family Ilumatobacteraceae; genus JALZMG01. The sequence continues at coordinate 172,370 of CAWJQF010000009.1, forward strand.
CGCCGCCTGGCGCAGGTCGCGCCGCCTGCGCGCGGCGTAATTGCCTACGGTGCGGCGAGCCGGGCGAACGGCGATCCATCCGGCACCTCGCTCTCGAGGTGCTCGGCCAGGCGCGCGGCCAGTGCAGGGATGATCGGTGTCGCGGCGACAGCAATCGCCCTTGCCGTCGCCAGCTGCCGGCCGAGGATTTCGCTGAGCTCGGTGGCGTCGCGGCCCGGCGAAAGACGCCACGGTGCCGTCGACTCGAGGTCACGGTTGAGCACCGCGATGGCGTCGAGCAACGCCGCGGTCGCGCCGCGCAGGTCGAACTCCTGCAGACGTGCGGCGACGATCGTCTCGATCTCGGCGTCGCGCGCGTTTTGTGCGCACGTCGCGACGTCGACACCGCCGGCGCGTGCCCGCCGCACGAGGGTCGCCACCCGGTGCACGACGTTGCCGAATCCGTTGGCCAGGTCATCGTTGGCGCGCTCCACGAGCCGGCTCGCCGTGTAATCGGTGTCACTCACCGCCCCGACGTCGCGGGCGAACCACCATCGCAGCGCGTCCGTGCCGAACGTGTCGACCACGGCCAGCGGATCGACCGTTCGGCCGCTCGACTTCGACAGCTTGAGGCCGTCGACCGTCAGGTACGGGTGGACCTGGATGCGCGTTGGGAGCGGGAGCCCGGCTGACAGCAGGAACGCTGGCCAGTACACGGCGTGGAACCGCAGGATGCCCTTGCCGACGACGTGGACGCGGCGGTCCGACTCGAGCCACCAGCGGCGCAGTGCGGGGCTCTCGGCATCACCGAGCCCGAGCGCGCTGAGGTAGTTCGTCAGCGCGTCGAACCAGACATAGATCACCTGCGTCGGATCGTCCGGGACGCCAATGCCCCAGCCCCGAGCCCGCCGCACCGACCGGGAGACGCTGATGTCGCGCAGGCCTCCTCGTACGAGTGCGAGCACCTCCTGGCGGAACGGCTCGGGCCGGACCTCCAGGACGTCGTCGGCGATCAACTGCTCGAGGCGCTCCTCGTACGCCGACAAGCGGAAGAACCAGTTCTCCTCGGCGACCTGCTCGAGCGCCGTGCCGTGCTCGGGACATCGGCCCTCCGCCGCATCTCCCGGCTCGTAGAACTGCTCGCAACCGGTGCAGTACTGGCCCTCGTACGCCTTGAGGTAGAGGTCACCCTTTGCCGCGCAGGCCCGCCACAACCGTTCAACGGCCGGCCGATGGCGCGGGTCGGTACTGGTCTTGATGAAGTCGTCGAACGACAGCCCGAGAGGTTCCGCGAGGTGCTCGAACCGCCGCGCGTTGGCGGCGACGAGCTCCGGCGTGGGTTGGCCCGCCGCCTCAGCAGCGAGCACGTTCTTCAGCGAGTGGTCGTCGGTGCCGCCGAGGAACCGTACGGACTCGCCGGCGCGCCGCAGGGCTCGGGCGTAGATGTCGGCCTCGACCAGCTCGTAGCTGTAGCCGAGGTGCGGGGCGGCGTTGACGTAGGGGATGGCGACGGTCACGTAGGTCGTCATGGCATTGCTCCTTCGTGGGAGGAGGAGCCGACGACGGACCCACGGACGACCCCGGCGGAAGCTCCTCCGGGGTCGGGTCGTTACAGCGCGCGCAGGATCGGCCCCGGACGGGGCCGCATCGACTCGAGCGTGACGATGAAGCGCACGAGTCCACGATAGGTGGCGGCCATGGTCGCCGGAACGAGGGGTTTCTCGCGGCGACGGCCATCCTCCAGCTGCGTGTGACGGTCGCCGAGCTGCAGGCGCTGCTCGACGCCATGCCGAGCCGGACGCTCGTCGGCGTCACGGGGCCACCGGGATCCGGCAAGACGCACGTCGCCCGCTTCCTCGGTCATCCCGTCGTCGCGATGGATGGTTTCCACCTGCGTAACGACGTGCTGGACCGGCTCGGGCGGACCCAGCGCAAGGGTGCGCCGGACACGTTCGACGTCGAGGCGTTCGTGCAGGTGCTCGGACGCCTCCGGGACGGCACGCGAGCGGTGAGCGTGCCGGCGTTCTCCCGGGAGCTCGACGAACCCGTGCATGACGCGTTCGTCATCGAGCCCAATGCGGCGGTGGTGCTCGTCGAGGGCAACTATCTGCTGCTCGACGAGGGGCCGTGGGCCGCGGTGGCGAGCCGGCTCGATCTCAGCGTGTACGTCGAGGCTCCCGCCGAGGTGCGGCGGGCCCGGTTGCTGGCCCGGCAGATCCGCTCGCACGGCTCGCCGGCCGCCGCGCAGCGCTGGATCGAGACGGTCGACACCCCGAACGCGGCGATCGTGGAGCAGACCAAGGCGCGCGCTGATCACCTGGTCGTGCCGGGTGAGTTGCCCGGATCGCCGCTGTGGTGACGACCTGCCATGGAACAATGGCCGCATGCGTACATCGGCGGCAGGTTGCCTCGCGAGCCTCGCGCTCGCGGCGATCGCCGTGGCCGGGTGCGCCGCGGATGCCGGCGACACGGCTCGCTTCTGCGGGCAGGTGGCCGCCAACCAGGAGACGATCCTCGCCCTCCCGACAACGGCAGATGACATCGACGACTTCGTCTCGACCTACCGCACGATCGGCGAGTCGGCGCCGTTGGCGATCGAGCAGGAGTGGGACGCCCTCGTGGTCAACTACGAGACGGCAAGCACCGTTGATCCCGGCGATCCGGAGTCGCTGCAGCGTGTCGTCGCGCAGGCCGTACGCGCGGAACGCTCGGCGATCGCCGTCCACGACTGGCTGCTTGCCAATTGCGACGTCGACCTCGGCAACGTGGCGACCATCGGCGCCAATCGGCCTCCGCCGGCTCCCCCTCCTGCCGGAGGGTGATCGTCGGTCGGGTCAGGCGGTGCGGATCTCGTGACGGCTGCGCTTGACCTCGTCGCACAGCCCGTACTCGACGGCCTGCTCGGCCGTGAACCAGCGGTCGCGCTCTGAGTCGGCCTGGATCTGCTCGAGTGGCTTGCCCGAGTGCTGGGCGATCAGCTCGGCCATGCGGCGCTTCGTGTAGGCGTGTTGCTCGGCCTGAATGGCGATGTCGGCGGCCTGGCCGCGGAGTCCGGCCAGCGGCTGGTGCATCATGATCCGGGCGTTGGGGAGCGTGTAGCGCTTGCCGGGAGCGCCGGCCGTGAGCAGGAACTGGCCCATCGAGGCAGCGAGGCCGAGGCAGACGGTGGCGACGTCGCAGCCGACGAACTGCATGGTGTCGTAGATCGCCATCCCGGCAGTGACGGAACCGCCCGGGCTGTTGACGTACAGCCAGATGTCCTGGTTGGGGTCTTCGCCCTCGAGGTACAGGAGCTGCGCGCAGACCTGGTTGGCGATCTCGTCGTCGACCGGTGCCCCGAGCATGATCACCCGGTTGCGCAGCAGGCGGTTGAAGATGTCGGCCCGCGGGTCGAGCCCCGCCTCGAGCATCTGCGGAGAGAGGTCCGTCATGCCATCGAGGCTACAGGGGGCCGCGAGCGCTGGTTCTGACGCCCGATTGGTGTCACCAATGACCCCCTACGGGCGTCAGAAACGTTCGACGCCGGAGAAGATGATCCCGACGCGTTCGTCGGGGGTGGGGGTGCCGGCGGGGGTCAGGAGGGCGGCGAGGCCGGCGGAGCCGGTGGTGCTGACGGGGATGCCGGTGCTGCGGGCGAGCTCGTTGGCCCGGAGGATCGCCTCCTCGGGAGCGACGACCATGCGACCTCCGGAGCGGCGCACGACGTCGAACACGCCGAGCCAGTCGTAGGTCTCGTCGTCGAGGATGCCATCCGCCGCGGAGTGCGGGTCGTCCCACGGCGTCATCAGCTCGCTCCAACGCGCCGGGACCTGCTCGGGCGCAACTTCGGCCGCCCGCTCCCACGCCCTCGCCAGCGGTGCGCAGCCCTCGGTCTGCAGCGCGTCGAGGCGCACGCCGGGGCCGAGCCCCCACCCGGTGCACGTGGCGAACGCTCCCCCGCCGACCTGCACGATGACACGGTCGAGCGCCACGCCGGCATCGGCGAGCTCCCATCCGATCGTGCGTCCACCGTCGAGGCACAGCGCGTTCTCGGGACCCTGCACGGTGAACGGCACGGCACCCGCCTCCACGGCCTCACGGAACCGCAGCACCGCCGGGTCACCAGGCGGGTCGCTCGAGCGGCGCTCGCAGTACACGACGGTCGCGCCGAGCCGCTCGATCGCCTCCGTCACGAGCTCGTTCGCCCAGTCGGGAACGTAGACCTCGATCGGCCACTCCGAGCGCTGGGCCAGCTCGGCGGCGGCGAGCGCCGCGTTGCCGCACGACGCGATGGCCAGCGGACGCCGCGAGTGCTCCGCCATCCGCAGCGCTTCAGCGGCGCGCAAGTGGAGCAGCGTCGTCACGAGGTGGCGACCTTTGTGACTGCCGCTCACGTTTGCGGTCTCGTCCTTCACCCACACGCCGGTGCCGAGCTCGGCCGACAGCAGTTCGGACCGCGCGAACGGCGTGACGGTGAAGCCGGTGGCCACTTCGTTGGTCAACGCAATGCACGCCTGCTCCGTCATCCCGTTGGTCCTGGCGAACGCCCACCACGCCAGGCGCGGCCCGTACGCGACGAACGGGTTCGGATCGTCGAGCAGCTCCGGTTGCGGACCGACCTCGAGCGGGTGCAAGACGTGGTGCCGGTCCTCCGACGTCGCCCGCGGGCAGATGAACGGATACGGCGTGGCGACGTCGACGGTCGTGCCGCAGACGGCGCACCGCCAACCACCGATCACGACATCACTCTGGCGTTGAACTCCGTGATCAGCTCGTCCCAGACGCCCAGGTAGCGGCGCAGGCCCCGCCAGAACTCCTGGCTGCGCCGCTGCTCGAACAGCTCGAACGGCGTGCCCTGCTGCTCGACCCACGTGTAGTACCCGAGGTTGAAGATGCGGGCCCGATCGCGGGCCGTGCACTCGATCATGTTGTCGGTGTCGACGTCGCCGAGGTGGCGACCGAAGACCTCCGCCGCGTCCACGCTCGTGAACTCGCCGTTGAACCGCTCGGCGAGCAGCGCCAGTCGCTCACTCGGGTACATCGACCCCCCGTCGGTGGCGACGGTGACGATGGCGTCGTCGGGACCGTAACCGAGCAGGCGAGCCGTCTTGATCGCCGCCAGCACGTTGCACGTCGACGAGAACCCGAAGTGCGCGAGGGCGTCGATGATGTGCTTCGGCACGCCCTTGCGCTGGGCGAGGAACGCCTGCCCGGCATCCGTGTTGAACAGCAGGTCGAGCTCGTCGGTCGCCCGATCAGAGATCCCAACGACGACATCGGTGTTCATCACGTTGTGGATCAGCGGGATGTGCTTGTCGCCGATGCCCTGGATGTTGTGCTCGCCGAAGCCGTTCTCGAGCATCGTCGGACACTCGAGCGCCTCGACCGCGACGAGGCGGGTGCCGAACGTGTCCTTCAGCCGGTCGCCGGCGCCGAGCGTGCCTGCCGACCCCGTCGCCGAGACGAAGGCCGCCAGCCGCAGACCCGAATCACCGGCGACGACGTCGAACACGTGCTCCAGCGCTCGCCCGGTGACCTCGTAGTGACCGAGATGGTTGCCGAACTCGCAGAACTGGTTGAGCACGAAGTTGGTCGGGTCCCGCGCCAGTTCGTTGCAGGCGTCGTAGATCTCCTTCACGTTCGACTCGGTGCCAGGTGTGCGGATCACGTCCGCCGCTGGGTCCTCACACCACAGGTCGAGCCAGTCGAAGCGCTCCTGGCTCATCCCCTCCGGGAGGATGGCGACGCCGCGGCTGGCCATGATCCGGCTGATCGCGATCCCGCCTCGCGCGTAGTTGCCCGTCGACGGCCAGATCGCACGGTGGCGGGTCGGGTCGAACTGGCCGGTGACGATGCGCGGTGCCAGGCAGGCGTACGCGGCGAGCACCTTGTGCGCGGTGATCATCGGGAACCGGTCGCCGAACAGGACGATGATCGGGCTCTCGACACCAGTCAGCGACGGTGGGAGGACGACGTGGTCAGGGACCTCGACGCGTCGGCCGGCGAGATCGTTGTACCAGTGGACCCGCCACAGGTTGCGCGGATCAGGTGCCTGCGGGTTGGCGTCACCCACTCTTGTCGGCTCGATGGTCGCCGGGTCGGCCAGCTCGGCGAACGTCGGCAGCGTGATGCCGCGCTCGCGGAACCGCTCGACGCTGTTCGCCAAGACGTCGTCGTCGACGACGCGATCAGCGAGACCGAACTGTGTCTCGAGCACGTGTTGGGCGAGGTCGGTGACCGTCATGGCAGTCACATCGGCCGATCTTCGGGCGGCAGGTCACTCGGCCCGACATGTTTGTCGAGCCAGTCGCACATGGCGCTGGCGCCCTCCCACGTGTCGCGCACACGCTTGGCGGCCTGCTTGGTCTGCAGCCACTTGGCAGGCGGCCAGCTGCGCCAGGCCATCAGGCCCTTGCGGCGCAACAGCGCGATGCGCGGGTGATCCTTGGCGTAGCCGCGAGGAGCAGTCTTGAGCTCGTCGTGGGCGCCGAGCGAATAGCCCGCCCGCGTGAGCTCGGCGACCAGCTTCTCGACCTTCGCTCCGGCAGCATCGTCGTCGATCGCAGCACGGAACCGCTCGAGCTGGTCCTTTGCCATCCCGTAGTAGCCGGCTGCAGCCATCAGGCCCTCAGCGGAGAGCTGCACGTAGTACCCGGTGCCGCCCTCTCCCTCGCTGACCGCGCCCTGCGCCGTCTTGTAGGGCGGTCGGCCCTTTGCGAACCGCACGTCGTTGTAGGGCCGGAAGAGGTGGAACGCTCCGTAGTCACCCAGCTCCTCGCACAGCTCGGTCATCGGTGCCCGCACCGCGGACTCGAACGTGCCCTTGTTGGCCTGCCAGAACGTCCGCGAGTTGTCGGCTTCCAACCGTTCATAGAAGTCGACCGCCTCGGCGGGAAACCCTCGAAACGTCACGGGGGATGAAGGTACTCGCCGCCTTCAGTCCTACATTCTCGCGGCGATGGCAGAGCTGTTCGTCGGCGGACTCGTCGACCCCGCGACCCATGAGCGCACCGGCACCGACGTCCGCCTGAAGACCGAGGACCTGACGACGCACGGCGTGATCGTCGGCATGACGGGTTCCGGTAAGACCGGGCTCGGCGTCGTGCTGATCGAAGAGGTGCTCAGCGCCGGCGTGCCGGCCTTGCTGATCGACCCGAAGGGCGACCTCACCAACCTCTGCCTCACGTTCCCGCGGCTCGAGCCCGCCGACTTCGTGCCCTGGATCGACCCTGGGCAAGCGAAAGCGGGCGGCATGACCACCGATCAGCTCGCCGCCGAGCAGGCCACGGCCTGGCGCGAGGGCCTCGCCGGCTGGGGCTATGGCCCCGAGCAGATCGCCGCGCTGAGGGCTGCCACGGACATCACGATCTACACGCCGGGCTCGAAGGCGGGTGTCCCCGTCAACCTCGTTGGTTCGTTGCAGGCCCCCTCGACCGACGATGACGAGATCGTCGCCGACGAGATCGACGGATACGTGTCCGGACTGCTCGGGCTCGTCGGTATCGCCGCCGATCCGTTGTCGAGCCGCGAGCACATCCTGCTCGCCAACATCATCCAACACTCGTGGTCGTCGGACACGCCCCTCGACCTGGCGGCACTGCTGGCCATGGTGCAGCAGCCGCCCATGCGCAAGCTCGGGGTGCTCGACCTCGACCAGTTCTTCCCTGCGGCCGACCGGGAAGCGTTGGCGATGAAGCTGAACGGGCTGCTGGCTTCGCCAGCCTTCGCGGCGTGGGGCGCTGGGCAACCCCTCGACCTGCAATCACTCCTCTACACCGCTGAGGGGCGTGGCCGCTGCGCCATCGTGACCACCGCCCACCTGTCGGACGACGAGCGCCAGTTCGTCACGTCGCTCGTCCTGTCGAAGTTGGTCACGTGGATGCGCCGCCAGAGCGGCACGACGGACCTGCGGGCGTTGCTCTACATGGACGAGGTGGCCGGGTACCTGCCACCGACGGCGAACCCTCCCACCAAGAAGCCGATCATGAACCTGATGAAGCAGGCTCGTGCGTTCGGCGTCGGCGTCGTGCTGACCACGCAGAACCCCGTCGACGTCGACTACAAGGCGCTCTCGAACGCCGGCACCTGGATGGTCGGGCGCCTGCAGACCGAGCGGGACAAGGAGCGTCTCCTCGATGGCATGAGCGCAGCGGCCGGCGGCGTCGACGTCGCGGCTGTCGGCGACACGATCAGCGGTCTGGCCAAGCGCGAGTTCGTCCTGCGACGTGCCGGGAAGGACCAGCCGGAGGTCTTCACCACTCGCTGGGCGATGAGCTACCTGCGAGGACCGCTCACGAAGGACCAGATCGCGCAGGTGACCGAGCCGCAGGCCGAGACAGCGCAGACCACGACCGAACCCGTGACCGCCGCTGAGCCCGCACCGCCAGCGTCGAGCGACGACGACACGACCCCGGTCATGCCGGAGGTCACCGGGTCCGTGCCGACGCGCTGGATCGACCCCGCCGCACCCTGGCTCCCCGACGTGGGTGCCAACCCGACCGGGACGACCCTGGAAGCGGCGATCGTCGCTCGCGTCGCGCTGCGCTACGACGAGACGAAGGCGGACCTCGTCCACGACGAGGAGTACGAGGCCGTCATCTTCCCCGCCGGTGAGCACGTCGACGTCACAAAGGCCATCGCCGTCGACTACGACGACCGCGACCTGCGTGACGTCGCGCCGAGCGGTGCCGTCTACCGGTTGCCGACCGCGCCGATCAAGGCAGCGACGTACTGGAAGCAGGTGCAGCGCGACCTCGCCGATCACCTGGCCCGCAGCCTCACGATGGAACTTCCGGTCAACCGTGAGCTCAAGCTGTACGGCCGGGCCGGCGAGAGCTCCGAGGACTTCGCGTTGCGCTGCCGGACCGTCGCCGGCGAACGGGCTGACGCCGAGCTGACCAAGCTGCGCGCCAAGTACGAGGCGAAGACCGCGACGCTGCGCAACCGCATCGAAGCGGCAAGCGATGCCGCCCAGGTAGCGAGGGACCAACAGGACGCTCGTGCCCGCGACGACCTGCTGTCGTCGGCCGGCTCGATCCTCGGCGGTCTGCTGGGCGGCCGCCGATCGAGGGGTGGCCTCGTCGGGCAGATCGGCCGGGCCGCCGGCAAGGCGGGCAAGACGTCGGCCTCCAGCACCAGAGTTGAAGCTGCCGAGAACAAGGCGGCTCGGCTGGAGGACGACCTGGAGGACCTCGAGGCGCAATTGGTCGACGAGCTGACGGAGATCGACAACCGCTGGGTGGAGCGGGCCGGACAGGTCGAGTCGATGACCATCCAGCTCGAGCGCACCGACGTCAAGGTGACGCAGCTCGTGCTGGCGTGGATCCCGGTGTCCTGACGGGCCCGACCCGCCCGGTCTGGGTGGCCACGGTCTCAAACCTCGATCTGGGTCGCCACAGTCTCGAATCCGAGACGCTGGCCACCCAGATGCACGCTGGCCAGAGGGTCCGACCGCTCGTTCAGCGGCGGGATGGAGCTGCTCGCCGTGCTGGAGCAGGCGGCGGTCCTCACGGTGCACACGTGACCGGGCCGCGTCGTTCAGAGGCGAAGACCCGATTCGGCACGGCGGGCGCTCCAGCGCCGTCGCCGGCCGCGTCGAGGTGCACACGTGACCGGGCCGCGTCGTTCAGAGGCGAAGACCCGATTCGGCACGGCGGGCGCTCCAGCGCCGTCGCCGGCCGCGTCGAGGTGCACACGTGACCGGGCCGCGTCGTTCAGAGGCGAAGACCCGATTCGGCACGGCGGGCGCTCCAGCGCCGTCGCCGGCCGCGGTCCGAGGTGCACACGTGACCGGGCCGCGTCGTTCAGAGGCGAAGACCCGATTCGGCACGGCGGGCGCTCCAGCGCCGTCGCCGGCCGCGTCGAGGAGAGCTACCGTCCCGTCAACGACGAGCAGCAACGACGAGCAGCACGGAGCGACCGATGAACCAGCAGCAGTACGAGAAGGTCCGCGATGGCAGGGGTTTCTTCGCCGCCCTGGACCAGAGCGGGGGAAGCACTCCGAAGGCGCTCGCCCACTATGGAATCGAGCCCGATCAGTACTCCGGTGACGACGAGATGTTCGACGCCATGCACGCCATGCGAACGAGGATGATCACGAGTCCGTGCTTCGGCGGTGATCGGATCCTCGGCGCCATCCTGTTCGAGGGCACGATGGACCGGGACATCGACGGCAAGGGGTCGGCGGAGTACCTCTGGACCGAGAAGCAGGTCGTCCCGTTCCTCAAGGTCGACAAGGGGCTCGCCGACCAGGCGGACGGCGCGCAGCTGATGAAGCCGATCCCGGGACTCGACGATCTCCTCGCCCGGGCGGTTGAGAAGGGCGTGTTCGGCACGAAGATGCGCTCGGTCATCGCGATGGCCGACAAGACGGGCGTCGACGCGATCGCCGACCAGCAGTTCGAGGTCGGTCGCCAGATCCTCGACGCCGGGCTGATCCCGATCCTCGAACCGGAGGTGCTGATCGACAGCCCGGAGAAGGGCGCCGCCGAGGATCTGCTGCGGTCGGCCATCCATGACCGCCTCGACCAGCTCGAGGGGGACCGGCCGGTGATGCTCAAGCTGACCCTCCCCGACCAGGACGACTTCTACATCGACCTGATCGCCCATCCCAAGGTGCTGCGAGTGGTGGCGCTGTCGGGCGGCTACAGCCGGGACGTGGCCAACGAGAAGCTCGCCCGCAACCACGGCATGATTGCCAGCTTCTCCCGCGCCCTCGCCGACGACCTGCGCGCCCAGCAGAGCGACGAGGAGTTCGACGCCACGCTCAACGAGGCGATCGAGAGCATCTACGAGGCGTCGCTGACGTAGCTCGACCCGGTCTCCTTCCCCCCTTTGAGAGCCGGCGTAGTCCAATTGGCAGAGACACAGGATTTAGGTTCCTGCCAGTGAGGGTTCGACTCCCTCCGCCGGCACGTCGTGATGCCGGCCCTGCCCGCGGGTGTGAGTCGTGGCATGCTCGCCGCCGATGGAGGTGCACGACCTCGCCACGCCTGCACTCGTCATCGAGGCAGACGCGCTGGAGACCAACCTGGCGACGATGGCGGCCGCGCACCCCGGCCGAACACTGCGCCCTCACGTCAAGGCGCACAAGTGCACGGCACTCGGTGCCCGCCAGCGGGCCCACGGCCACGACGCCTTCACGTGCGCGACGCCGCGCGAGGCCGTCGGGATGGCCAAGGCGGGGCTCGGTGCCGACCTCCTCATCGCCAACGAGGTCCTCGACCACCATCGCCTCGGGTCGCTGACCGAGCTCGGTGACGGCGTCGACGTGACCGTCGCCGTCGACAGCGAGTCCACGATCGAGGCTGCAGCGCGAGCTGGCGTGAGGCGCTGCCTCATCGACGTCGACGTCGGGCTCCCCCGATGCGGCTGCGATCCGGCCGACGCAGGTCGCCTCGCCGACTTCGCCAGGTCGAAGGGTCTCGACGTGCGCGGTGTGATGGGCTACGAGGGTCATCTCATGGTGATGGACGATCGAGCCCGCCAACAGCTCGAGGTCGACGGGGCGATGGAGCGCCTGCGTGCCGCGCACGGCGATGTCGGCGGCGACGTTGTCTCCGCCGGCGGTACCGGCACGTACGACCTCCACGGCGCGACCGGTGTGACGGAGGTGCAGGCCGGCAGCTACGCGCTGATGGACTCGTACTACGCCACGCTCGGCCTGCCGTTCGAGCAGGCGCTGTTCGTCGTCGGCACCGTGATCTCTGTGCGCCCCACGCATGCAGTCGCCGACGTCGGCCTGAAGGCCCTGGGGATGGACCATGGAAACCCAGCGATCGCTGACGCCACGGTGTGGTTCTGCAGCGACGAGCACGTCACGTTCGCCCCTCACGATGGTCACGGTGTGAAGGTCGGCGACCGGGTGCGCGTCGTGCCGGCGCACGTCGACCCGACGATGGCGATGCACGAGGCGGCCTGGCTGGCGCGCGGCGACGAGGTGCTGGAGCGGTGGGCGATCGATCTGCGGGGTTGGTGATGCGCAAGCAGGTTGCGTGGCTGGCGGCCGCGGGACTTGCCGGGATCGCCACGTCGCCGTGGATCACGCCGGCGAACGGGCGACTGGTCACGGTCGCCCGCGCGTTGATGCCGTGGGCCGGGCTCACGGGCATCCCGCTCGGTGCCCTCGCCGCCCGCCACGGCCGGCGCGGCGTCGCCGTCTCCGCCGCGGCGATCGCCGCGGCGACGGCAGCAATGTGCGTGCCGCTGCTACGCCGTCAATCCGGACCGCAGGCGGACGCCGACGCCACGGAACTGTCGATCATGCACGCCAACCTGCTGTGGACGAACCACCGCGCTCGCGACGTCGGTCCCGCGCTGGCACCACTCGCCGTGGACGTCATCACGTTCAGCGAGTACACGCCGCGCCATGCCAGGGCGCTGCACGCCTCGGCGCTGGCGCAGGACTACCCGCACAAGATCGAGGTCCCAGCGCATCGCGGCAGTGGTGTAGCGGTGTGGAGCCGGTACCCGCTCACGACTCACTCGACGATCCGCACCAAGCACCACACCGTGGTCGTCGACGTGGACGCTCCCGGCCGCAGCATGCGGGTCATCGTGATCCACACGCAGAGCCCGACGGTGCACCACGGCGACTGGCTGGCGGACCTCGAGAAGCTGGCGACGGTCTCGGCGGACGGACCCACCGTCATGACGGGTGACTTCAACGCGAGTTGGTGGCACCCGGAGTTCCGCGCCGTGCTCGGCACGACGTGGCGCGACGCCCACATCGCCATGGGTCGAGGGCTCTCGTGCTCCTGGCCGACCGACCAGTGGCACGCCATCTTCCGTTGGCACCCGCCGTTCGTCCGACTCGACCACGCCCTGCTCAGCGATCAGGTCGCGCTGCTCGACGTCATCGACCTCGACGTGCCGGGCAGCGATCACATGGGCTTGGTCGTCACCGTCGCGCCAGCTCGTCCAGCAGCGCCCTGAACGCCCGTCCGCGGTGGGACACGGCGTGCTTGGCGTCCTCACCCATCTCGGCGAACGTGAGGCCGTCGCCGTCGCTCGGGACGAACACCGCGTCGTACCCGAAGCCGCGCCCGCCGCGTTCGCTCGATGCGATCGTGCCATCCGAGACACCTTCGGCAAACACCTCCCGACCGTCCGGCCACACGACGGCGGCGACGGTGCGGAACCGCGCCCGTCGATCCTCGACACCATCGAGCTCGGCGAGCAGCCGGGCCCGGTTGTCGGCGTACGTGGCGTGCTCCCCCGCGTAGCGCGCCGTGAACACGCCCGGACGTCCGCCGAGCGCCGCCACCTCGAGTCCGGTGTCATCGGCCACCGCCGGCATCCCGGTCGCCGCGGCGATGGCGCGCGCTTTCAACCGGGCGTTCCCCTCGAGCGTGTCGGCGTCCTCGACCACGTCCTCCATGTCTGCCGGACGCGGCAGCAACGTCACGGCACCATCGAGGATCCGCTCGATCTCCGCCACCTTGTCCGGGTTGGCCGAGGCGCACACCAGCTCGAGCACGAGCGGCCTACCGACGAGATGGCGGGGGCACGGACACCATCTCCGCCTGCAGGTCGGTGATCTCCGTCAGCCCGAGCTCGGCGAGCACGAGCAGCTGATCGAGCTCGCCGCGCGTGAACGCCATGCCCTCGGCCGTGCCTTGCACCTCGACGAAGCGCGGCTCACCGCCGGCCACCGGTCGCAGCATGACGACGTTCATGTCGACCTCGGCACGGCTGTCCTCGACGTACGGGAGGTCGAGCACGGGAACGCCGCCGATGATGCCGACGCTGATCGCCGCGCAGTACGAGTGCAGCGGATGCGCCGCGAGGTCGCGGCGGGCGACGCGTCGTGCCAGCGCGTCGTGGAGGGCGAGGTAGCCACCGCAGATGCTGGCCGTGCGGGTTCCACCGTCGGCTTGGAGCACATCACAGTCGACGACGACCTGGCGTTCGCCGAGGATCGTCATGTCACACGCCGCGCGCAGGCTCCGTCCGATCAGCCGCTGGATCTCGATCGTCCGGCCGCTCTGCTTCCCGCGCGCCGCCTCTCGGTCGACGCGTTCCGGTGATGAGCCGGGCAGCATCGAGTACTCGGCCGTCACCCAGCCCTTGCCGCGGCCGCGCATCCAGCGCGGCACGTCGTCGTCGATGCTCGCCGTGCACAGCACCCTCGTCTCACCGAAGGACACGAGACACGAGCCGTCTGCCATCTTCGTGAAGTCGCGCTCGAACGCGATCGGCCGGAGCTCGTCCACAGCACGGCCATCGGGGCGACCCATCGTGCTCAATCCGGGATCGACGGCGCCCACGGCGCCGTGTGGTTGAGCTCGGGCCCGAGCAGCCGGGCACCGAGGCGGCGGAACTCGCTGACGTCTCCGCTGGACAGGAAGTGGTGGACTCCGGGCAGGCCGTCCTCGGCGCGGAGGAGCCCGAGCCGGCCGAGCACGTGGCGCGCCGCGAACGCCGTCTCATCCGCCGAGCTGACGAGCGTCACTCGGCGGCTCATGACGGATCCGATGACCTCGGCGAGGAACGGATAGTGCGTACATCCCAGCAGCAACGTGTCGATGTCGGCGGCGACGAGTGGGGCGAGCAGGCGCTCGGCGAGGACGGTCACCTCGTCACCGGTCGTCACGCCGCGCTCGACGAACTCGACGAACCCCGGGCAGGCGGCCGATTCCAGGACGACGTCTGCGCCGGCCGCGTCGGCGGCCGTGGCGACGGCGTGCACGTAGGCGCCCGAGGCGATCGTGCCGACCGTGCCGATCACGCCGGCGCGGCCGCTGGTCGTCGCCTGAACGAGGGCCGCGGCGCCGGGCTCGATCACGTCGATGACGGGCACCGGCATCTCGCCACGCAGGTCGTCAAGACCGGCTGCCGCTGCGGTGTTGCAGGCGACGATGATGGCTTTGACGTCGTATTCCTTGACCAGGCTCCACGCCAGTTGGCGGGCGAAGCGCCGCACGTCGGCCCGTGGCTTCGGCCCGTACGGGTAGCGGCCGGTGTCACCGATGTAGACGAGCTCCTCGGCCGGGAGCAGATCGATCACGGCGCGGGCGACCGTCAGGCCGCCAAATCCGGAGTCGAACATGCCGATGGGCCGGTCCACGGAGCGAGAGGCTATGGCGCTCAGGTCACGATCCAGGCGATCGCGTACGCGGCCGCAACCGACCGGCGTCACGAAGGTGGCGCCGTCAACCCCTCCACGAAGATGATGAAGCCGTTCGCTGCTTCGAGCGCGGGCGTGGTCTCGTCGACCGTCGCATCACCGACCATCAGCGGATCCACGTTGACGGTCAAGGTCGTGTCGCTCACCGTCATCACGCTGCGGCGTTGCTCCAGCTGGGCCAGGGTCAGCGACTCGTCGAGGATCTGATCGCGCAGCTGGTCGGCGGTGACCTGGTCAGGCATCGAATCGTTGTCGATCGCCAAGACCGTGACGGGCTGGGCGCCGTTGATGAGATCCACGAGGTCGTTGCTCTCGAGTGCGGACGCGAACTCGCTGAGGTTCGACTGCTCCTGGAGGACATCCCACGCCGTGTCGGTCGCCACGGTCGGCGGCGGGGCGACGGTCGTCGTGGTCGTACTCGTCGTGGTGGTCGCCGCAGTTGTCGTCGTCGTGGTCGAGGTCGACGAGGTGGTCGTCGTCTCCGGCACCGTGGTGGTGGTCGACGACGTGGTCGTCGTCTCCGGCACCGTGGTCGATGACACCGTGGTCGCCGGGATGGTTGAAGTCGTCGACGACGTCGATGACGTCGAAGGCAACGTGTTGTCGCCGTCGTTGTCGTCGTCGGAGCGGATCACGAGGAGGGCGATGATGCCGAGAACGACGGCGGCGATGCCGGCGATCAGCGCGGCGACCGGTCCTGGCTGGCGGTACCAGGGGCGTTCGTCCGGCTCGCCATAGGGCGGCTCGTCTCCCGGTCCGCCCGGACCACCGGGGCCGCCCGGACCTCCAGGAGGCTCGTACGGACCACCGGGCCCGAATGGACCGTCGGTGGGCGGCATGGCCACCGTCGGCTCGCCGACTTCGCCCGGTGGCACGACGCGTGTTGGTTCGGGATCGCGGTCGCTGCCGATGGGCGGGAGGTCAGATCCCTGCGCAGGCTCGTCACGTCGCGTCGGCGGGACGAATTCCGTCGGCTCGTCGCTCATGCGACCATCGTCGCACGCCGCGCTCACTCCTTGACGGCATACCTCTTGACGCTTCGGCCGGTAACGCAGTGGGTGTGCATGGTCAGGCCGAGCGTCGTGCCGCCAGGCACAGCGAGCCATCAGAAATAGATGATCTGCTCCGCCGCAGCTTCGGCCGCATCCAGGTCGTCGGTGTACGCGCCCGTCGACAGGTACTTCCAGCCGCCGTCACAGACGATGAACACGATGGTGCCCTGGTCGATCTCGGTCGCCACCTTGGCGGCGCCGGCGAGCGCGGCACCCGCGGAGATGCCGGCGAACACACCCACGTCGAGCAGGCGTCGGGTCCACTCCAGTGACTCCCGGGGGCGCACGACCCGTTTGCGATCGAGCAGCGCCGTGCCGTCCCAGTGCTCGAAGACGGGTGGGATGTAGCCCTCGTCGAGGTTGCGCAGTCCCTCGACGCGCTCACCGAGCGGCGGCTCGACGGCGATCACCTTGACGTCGGGGTTGCGCTCCTTGAGGAACCTGCCGACGCCCATCAGCGTTCCGCTCGTGCCGAGCCCGGCGACGAAGTGGGTGATCTCGGGGCAGTCCTGCCAGATCTCCGGACCGGTGCTCTCGTAGTGCGCCCGAGGGTTGGCGTCGTTCCCGTACTGGTACAGCAGGCACCACTCCGGGTGCTCCGCCGCCAGCGCCTCGGCCCGCCGAACGGCGCCGTTCGACCCTTCGGCGCCGGGCGTCAGCAGCACCTCGGCCCCGAACACCTGCAGCATCTGGCGGCGCTCCACAGAAACGTTCTCGGGGAGCAGGATCTTGATCGGATAGCCCTTGATGCGGGCGATCGCCGCAAGCGCGATGCCGGTGTTGCCCGACGACGGCTCGATGATCGTCTGGCCGGGCAGCAGGTGACCGAGCTTCTCCGCCTCCTCGATCATCGACTTGGCGATGCGGTCCTTCACGGAGCCGAACGGATTCTGGCTCTCCAGCTTGGCGAGGATCCGCACGTCGTGGTTCGGGGACAACGAGGAAACGTCGACCATTGGCGTGTGGCCGATCAACTCCAGCACGCTGTCGTTGACTGCGGCGATCGTCAGCACGTCAGCAGAGCCCTTCCTGGTTGAATCCCGATATCCCTGATGTCCTTGGTCGGGATTCTATCCGCTGCTGTCCGCGGCCGTCACGTGACGCTGAGCACCTCTTCTGTCACCTGCTCAGCCTCGATGCGGAAGCTGCGCATCGAGGGTTCGTCGAGCTGGAGGCTGACGATCGCGTAGTGCCAAGCGGGGTCTGGGGCCTGGGCGACATCGGTGGGGCTCGGATAGGCCGGCGTGTGGGTGTGGCTGTGGACGACGCCGATGATCTCCCAGCCTCGAGCCTCAGCATCGCGCTCGGCGTGCAGGTGGTCCTGCGGGTGGACGGTGTAGACCCTGGCCGACTCGGCAGCGTTGCGGCAGCGATAGAACTGTGTCGCCGTATCGCCGCCGGCAGGGCCGGCCAGCAGGCCACAGGACTCGTACGGGTACTCCTCCTTGGCCAGCGCGACGATGTCATCGACGACATGGCCAGGCAGCTCCAGCACGGCGGAGAACGGTAGCCATTAGCCTCGAACGTCCCATGAACCGGCGCGCCCCGAACGACGGCACGACGCCGATCGCCAGCAACCGCCGAGCCCGCTTCGACTACACCGTGCTCGAGACGGTGGAAGCCGGGCTCGTGCTCCACGGCAGCGAGGTCAAGAGCCTGCGCCTCGGGCAGGTCCAGCTGGCCGACGCCTTCGCCCGGGCCAGCGGCGATGAACTGTGGCTGGAGGGCGTGCACATCGCGCCGTACCAGTTCGCCAACGGTGTCGGCGCGCACGACCCCGACCGCCGGCGCAAGCTGCTGCTGCACCGGTCCGAGATCGACCGACTGCAGTCCCGCGTCGCCCAGGAGCGTCTCGCCCTCGTCCCGCTGCGCCTGTACTTCCGCGAAGGTCGGGCAAAGGTCGAGCTGGCGCTCGCCAAGGGCCGCCAGAAGGGTGACAAGCGTCAGGCGATCGCCGAACGGGATTCCCGGCGGGAGATCGAGCGGGCGCTGGGGCGACAGCGCAAGACAGGTGTCTGACAAGCTCACGCCGTGCGCAAATACGTCATCATGGGGGTGCAGGGCAGCGGCAAGGGCACGCAGGCCGCGCTGCTGTGTCGGGACCTCGATCTCGTGCACCTCAGTGTCGGCGACCTGTTCCGCTGGCACGTCCAGCAGCACACGAAGATCGGCGCACAGGTGCGCCGCACGATGGCCGCCGGCGAACTGGTCGACGACGACCTCGTCGAGTCCGTGGTCAACGAACGGCTGCAGATCCACGACTGGAACTACGGCTTCGTGGTCGACGGGTTCCCGCGCAACGCCCGCCAGGCCGAGTTCTTCCTGGAGAGCTACGACATCGACAGCGTGATCCTCCTCGTGCTTCCGGACGAGGAAGTCGCCCACCGGGTGCTGTCGCGCCGCCTCTGTTCAGGGTGCGGGCTGGACTACAACCTGATGTTCCACCGGCCCGAGGTGCCCGACCGCTGTGACGTGTGCGGGGCGCCGCTGGTCGCCCGCGAGGACGACAACCCCGAGGCCCTGCAGGCTCGACTGCGCGACTACCACGACAAGACCGAGCCCGTCATCGCCCTCTTCCGACGCAAGGAGTACGTCGTCGAGCTCGACGCCATGCACAGCGCCGACGACATCCAGATCGAGCTGCGCGAGCACCTGCAACTGCCGGCGTACGTCCCGACGAGCGCCACCCCCGGCTAGCTCACCGCCGCTTCGTTGTGACACCCCCTCTCCATGATGGGGGCATGACCGAATCGACCACCCCCCAACCCGAGCAGCTCACGCTGCTCGCGGAGGTCACGGTGCCGGTGCAGTTCCGTCTCGACGAGGCGACCCGGCGCCGTGGCCTTCGTCACATCGCCGAGATCCGAGCTCGCCTCGAGCAGCAGCACCAGCTGCGCCAGGAGCCGACCGCCGACCGTCGGCGCCGCCAGATCGACACCGCCCGGCGTCCCGCGGCATGAGCGTGCGGAGCTCCGTCAGCGGGCGGACGGTGCGAGCAGTCGCACGGCGTCCCAGAATCCGAGGTTGGCGTCGAGCGGCAGGATGGCCAGGCTGCTCGTCGTCACGCCGTTGTCGAAGTACTCCTGGATACGGCGGCGGCAGGTCTCCGCCGACCCGTGAACGACGAGCTCGTCGACGACTTCGTCGGGGATCGCCGCAACCGCCGCCTTGCGGTCGCCGCCGGACCAGGCGTCCCACATGGGCTGCAGCTGCTCGGTGCGCCCCAGCCACCGATGGAAGTCGGCGTACACCGGCACGTTGAGGTACGCCGCGACGGCGAACTTGGCCGCCGCGCGCACCACCTCGGCGTCCTTGCTCGGGCACACGAAGATCCGCGCGACGATCTCCCGCTCCTCGCCACCGGAGGACTCGTGCACGACCTTGGCAACGGTCGACACGTCGTCGGCCGACAGCCAGTTGATGATCGCTCCATCGGCTTCCCGACCGGCGAGGCGCAGCATCCCTGGCCGCAGCGCGGCGACCAGGATCGGGGGCGGCTGCTCGGGGTGGATCCCGAGGCGGAAGCCCTGCACCTCGAACGTGTCGTACTGCTGCGCGACCTTCTCGCCGCGCAGCGCGTCGCGTAGGAACCGCACGACGTCGCGGACCTTCTTGTACGGCTCGACGAACGGGACGCCGTTCCAGCGCTCGACAATCACGTTGCTCGACGAACCGATCCCGATGGCGAAACGACCGGGCGCCGCATCGGCCAAGGTGGCGACGCACTGCGCCAGGCAAGCCGGCGACCGCGTGTATGCCGGCACGATCGCGGTACCGAGGCGCAGCCGCGGCTCCCACGCCGCGGCGAGGGCCAGGGGAGTGAACGCGTCAGCGGCATCTGCCTCCGACGACCAGATGTCGGTGTAGCCGAGATCGGCCAGCTCGACGAGCTGGTCCCGCTGGGCGTGCAATGGCCCCGGCAGGGGCACGGTCATGCCGGGTCGCACGGGCAACGTCACGAGCAGGTGGGGGTCGGCGGCACGGTCATCTCGGCGTGTCTAGCCGATGGCCGTGCTCCTTCCAATACGTCCGCCGGCTCGGCTGGCTCATCGGGCCCGCTCAGCCGATCGCCCTCGCCCTTCCAATCCCTCCTCCCGCCAGTACCGCACGATGCAGCTCTGGCTGGCGGTCGCCAACAGCGTCCCGTCTTCGGTGAACATGTGCACCAGCCCGTGTCCGAACCCTCGCTCGACCGCTTGGACGCGGATGTCGAGCAGCACCCACTCCGTCGGCACCAGGTGGACGATGCGCAGCGTGTTGTCGAGGCTGTTGCCGCCACCGCGGATCCCCAGCCCCTGCCCGACACCCATCGGGACGAAGTCACCGAGCACGGCGAGCGATGCACCATCGACGCCATGGGAGACCTCGGGGATGCGCGCCCACAGCAGGGTCTGACCGCTGCCCGGCGTGCCGTCGAGGTCGGCCAGCGAGCGGCCCGAGGCGAGGCGCTGCTCCAGCCTGCTGACGATGCTGTCTCCCACGGCGACTCGGAACTCGCGCGGGGCGCAGTCTTCCGGTCGGGGGACATCGGTCGGCATCGTCTCGAACTGTGCCTCTCGGTCGAACGGGCGGTCACCGAGTGCGGCGTTCACGGTGAGGATCTCTCGGTCCTCGACGTGGCAGACGGCGCGGGCCTGGGTCATCTGGTGACCCTCGACGGCCAGCGTGACGTCGACGTCGACCACCTCACCGGGCCTGGCGAACGAAAGGTACTGCGCAGTCGCCCAGATCGTCTCGCGGCCCGACGTTCCTTCGAGCGCGGCGATGGACGCACCGAGCCCGGCTCCGCCGAACATGAAGCTCATCGAGCCACCTGCACAGATGCCTGGGGTCACGGGCAGGGTCCAGCGGAAGCGGTTGTGCGTCGGCTCCAGCCCGAGGAAGGTCCGGGTGTCCATCGACGCGGATCGTAGAAGCCGGCCGCGTCGTTCGGCGCTGAAGACCCAGTTCGGCACCGCCGGCGCTCCAGAGAAGAAGCGCCGTTGGAGTCTCGCGGTGCGGGCAGACCAGCTGACTCCATATCATCGGACCGCGTTGAATCAGCGGGGGCACCAGCCGCCGCTCGGCACGAGGGAGACCCTCAGCATGAACCGAAACCTCCTGCGGGCGAGCTGCCGCGGCGCCGTCGCGCTCGCCGGCACGGGCCTGCTCATCGCCCTGACGCCGGGCCTGGCCTCGGCGGCACAGGACCTGTGCGTGTCCACCAACGGCACGGTGCGGGTACAGATGGGCACCGCCACCTGCTCGTCGGTGGCCGGGCGCGGCAACGTGGCCATCGCCCGCGGCACGAGCAGCTCCGCCACCGCGGGCTTCTCCGACGGTGATCAGCACAACCGGGCCCGGGCGAGCGGAGACAACAGCCTCGCCTTCGCCGGCATAGGTAGTGGTAACACCGCCACCGCCACCGGCGACGGCAGTTTCGCCAGCGCCGCCCTCGGCAACGACAACACCGCCACCGCCAGTGGCACTGACAGCGGCGCCACCGCGGAAGGCACCAACCAGACCGCCATCGCCAGCGGCGTCAATGGCAGCGCGGTCGCCCGGTTCGGCGAGAACAGCACCGCCACCGCCGCCGGCGACAACAGCTTCGCCAACGCCAACGGCGGCAACAACAACGTCGCCACCGCCACCGGCGACAACAGCGAGGCCCTCGCCGTCACCGGCAACAACAACACCGCCACCGCCAGCGGCGACAACAGCTCCGCCACCGCCAGCATCGGCGACAACAACACCGCCACCGCCAGCTCGCCCAACTGCACCGCGGTCGCGACGGGTGGCGGCGCCACGGACAGCTGCTAGGTCCGATGTCGGCGAGCCGGGCCGTCCTCAGGAGGCGACCCGGCGTAGCCGGTGACGAGCAGGCGTCCAAGTCGGTCGGCGTCAAACTCGGCGAGCGCCGGGTGGTCACCTCGGCGACGACTCGGTTGGTCTCCGTCACGACGGCCTGGTTAGCGGTCGGGTGCTCTCGAACCCGCCTTCGCCGGCCGCATCAATGACGAGCTCGCGCCCCGGCGATCGGCGTGCTCCTCCCGGCGGCGACTACCGTGCGCGGCGTGGCGGATGTGCCCTGGCTTGGAGACGCTTGCTCGCTGGTCGAGGCCTTTCGTCGCGGTGAGCGCTCACCGGTGGAAGAACTGGAAGCGACGTACGCCGCCATCGAAGCCAGTCCCCTGAACGCGTTCAGTCACCTCGATATGGAGCGGGCGATGATCGCTGCCGGGGTGGCCGACGTGTCGCTGCCGTTCGGCGGAGTCCCGATCGGCATCAAGGAGCTCGAGGCCGTGGCGGGCTGGCCGTTCACGATGGCTTCGGTCCCCCTCGCCGACCGCATCGCCACCTCGACCTCGACGATGGTGCAGCGCATCCGCGATCGCGGCGGCGCCGTGCTGGCCGGGCAGACGACCGCATCTGAGTTCGGTGGCGTCAATCTGACTCGCACGATCCTCCACGGCACCACGAGGAACCCTTGGCAGCTCGACCGCACGCCGGGCGGTTCATCCGGTGGCTCGGCGGCGGCGGTCGCCGGGAGCGTCCTCACCTTGGCCACCGCCAGCGATGGCGGCGGCTCGATCCGCATCCCCGCAGGCTTCTGTGGGCTCGTCGGGCTCAAGGCGACGTTCGGCCGGATCCCTCGCGCTCCGGGCGCCGAGTACGGGAGCATGACGGTGACGGTCGGTTGTGTGTCGCGCTCGGTGCGCGACACGGCCCGATGGTTCGATGTCGCCAACGGCCACGACGCGCGCGATCCACTGAGCCTCCCGCGGGTCACCGGTTGGGAACCTGCGCTCGGCACGCTGACGGGTGACCTGCACGGCCTGCGCGTCGCCGTCGTTCCCGACTGGGGAGGGGCGACCGTGGCGCCGGCGATGTGGGAGCTGCTGGAGGCGGCCGCTGACGATCTCATCGTGGACGCTGGGCTGCAGCGCGTCGACGGCGTCGACACCGGGCTGCCCAGGATGGGCGCGGCATGGTCGATCAGCGGGATGATCTTCATCGCCGCCGAGCTCGGCGAAGCGTGGCCGAGCTGTGCCGACGAGCTGACGCCGGAGATCCGCGACGGGCTCGCCGCGACCGACGGCAAGTACTCGATCGAGACGCGCGCCCGCATCGAACGACGCCGGGTCGAGGTCAACGAGGCAATGGCTCAGCTGTTCGACCCTGTCGACGGCGTGGACCTCGTCGTCACGGCCAGCAACCCGGACGTCGCCTTCGCCGCCGACGGCCCACTGCCGACGTCGTTCGGCGGGGTCGAGGCCACCGCCGGCAACAACGGACGGCTGACGTTCCCGGCCAACCTCCACGGCAACCCCGCCATCTCGATCCCCGCCGGACAGCTCGACGGCTTGCCGATCGGCCTGCAGGTGATCGGCCGTCACTACACCGAGCCCCTGCTGCTCGAGCTGGCTCACCTCGTCGAGCGCCATCGGCCGTGGCCACTGACGGCCGGCAGCACGGTGGCGGTCGGCAGCGAACCACCGCTCGATCCGCTCTCCGTCACGGAGTTCGGCACGTCCACCGAATGATCCAGGAGCCGCCATGCTCGTGCCCCTTCTCGTCAACGACTTCATCGACCGAGCCGAGCTGCTGTACCCGGATCGCATCGGCATCGTCGACGAGCCACTACAACCTGCCGAGTCGTGGAGCTCGCTGACCTATCGGGACGTCGCGGCAAGGGCCCGGGCGATGGCCGCCGGCCTCGACGAGCTCGAGATCGGGATGGGAGAGCGAGTCGCGATCGTCAGCCACAACTCCGCTCGGCTGATCACTGCGCTGTTCGGCGTGTCGGGGTGCGGGCGCATCCTCGTGCCGATCAACTTCCGCCTCGTCGCCGACGAGGTCAGCTACATCGTCGAGCACTGCGGGGCGCGCCTGCTGCTGGTCGACCCGGAACTCGACGATGCGCTGGCCGAGGTCAAGTGCGAGCGACGTCTCGTGATCGGGAGCGAGGCCGATGCCGAGATCATGCGCTTCGGCGTCGAGCCGCAGCCCTGGGAAGGCGATGAGAACGCGACGGCGACCATCAACTACACGTCGGGCACGACGGCGCGACCCAAGGGCGTGCAGATCACGCATCGCAACATCTGGCTGAACGCCACGACGTTCGGCTGGCACCTGGGGGTCAGCGATCGCGACGTCTACCTGCACACGTTGCCCCAGTTCCACTGCAACGGCTGGGGGATGCTGTACGCCGTCACGGGGATGGGTGCTCGCCACATCGTGCTGCGCAAGGTCGACGGCGCCGAGATCCTGCGCCGGGTCGACGAGCACGGCGTCACGCTGATGTGCGGCGCGCCGGCGGTCGTCAACATGGTGCTCGACGCGGCGGCGGAGTGGGACGGCCCGATCCCCGGCCGCGATCGGGTGCGCATCGTCGTCGCCGGCGCACCGCCGCCGACCCGCACGATCGAGCGCGTCGAGACCGAGCTCGGTTGGGAGTTCGTGCAGATCTACGGGCTCACCGAGACGTCGCCGCTGCTGACGATCAACCGGACACGAGAGGAGTTCGACGCACTCTCCCCGACGGAGCGAGCGGTCCAGCTGAACCGCGCCGGCGCACCGGCGTTCGGTTGCCGCATGCGCGTCGACGAGCACGGCGAGCTGCTGGCGCGGAGCAACGTGGTCATGGAGGGCTACTGGCACCAACCGGACGCCACCGAGGCCGCGATCGTCGACGGCTGGTTCCACACCGGCGACGGCGGGACGATCGACGAGTTCGGGTACATCACGATCTCCGATCGCAAGAAGGACGTCATCATCAGCGGCGGCGAGAACGTCTCCTCGATCGAGGTCGAGGACGCCATCTTCCAGCACCCCGACGTGACCGAGGTGGCGGTCATCGGCATCCCCGACGACAAGTGGGGCGAGCTCGTCACCGCACTGGTCGTCAAGGCCGAAGGCAGCTCGTTGACCTCCGATGAGGTCATCGCGTGGACGCGAACGAAGCTGGCCGGCTACAAGTGCCCGAAGCGGGTCGAGTTCCGAGACGCGCTCGACCGCACGTCGACCGGCAAGCTCCAGAAGTTCAAGCTGCGGGCGCCGTTCTGGGAAGGCCGCGAGCGCCAGGTCAACTGAACTAGAGGATCACGCCTGACGAGGCGATCGCTTCGTCGAAGATCTGGCGCAGGTTCTCGGACTCCCATGGAACCTCGCCGTTGACGAGTACCGACCACGTGACCCCGTCAGGACGGCGCAGGCCCATGGCGTGCGTGTTCTCGATCGTGCCCGTGTGGCCCCAGGCGCCGTCGGCGTACATGATGAGGCCGAGGCCGTACCACTGGTTCGGATCACGGTAGATCACGGGCGCCGCCGCGGGCTGGTGCATCAGCTCGACGGTCGCCGACGACAGCGGGTGCCAGCCCGGCTTGGTCCGATCGAGCGAGTCGAGGATCGTGACGATGTCGGCCGCCGTCGCCACCCACGACCCCGCCGCGCCGAGCACCTCCATGTAGTGGCGGCCGGATCCGGACGGGTGGATCACCTCCGACTCTGTGCTGTCGAACGTGCCGGCGAGGCGCATCCCGGTGATGCCGAGCGGCCCGAGCAACCTGTCCTGGACGACCGCCTCGTAGGGTCGGCCGGCCACGTCCTCGACGAGCAAGCCGAGCAGGCAGAAGTTGAGGTTGGAGTACGTGTACACCGTTCCTGGCGCGCCATTGAGCCCGCTCGACAAGCCGTACTGGGCGATCGACGGGCAGGAGTCGAAGCGGCCGCCGAAGAACGCGTTCTGATAGGACGGGAAGCCAGCGGTGTGCGACAGCAGCTGGCGGACCGTGATCGCCGACACTGCCGGATCGACCGGCGTCGCCCCGACGAGGGCGACGAGGCGATCGCCGACGGGTTCATCCAGGGTCAGCTGACCGGCCTCGACCAGCTGCAGCACGACCGTTGCCGTGATGACCTTGGAGATGCTGGCGATGCGGAAGCGGTCACCCAGCTCGACCGCCTCCGGCGGGATGGCGGGGATCGTCGTCGTCGTGTCGAGGACGGTCGTGGCGACCGTGGAATCGAGCGGCACGGTCGAGGGCGGGGCCGGCGGGGGTGGCGGCGGCGGAACCCGATAGCCATACGCGCCTTCGTGCACGAGCTGACCGTCGACCGCGACGGCGACCGACACGGCGTAGTCACCGCCGCCGATGAGGCGCTCCGACAGGATCTGGTCGAAGGCCGCCCAGGCCGGATCGAGCGGCGGCACCGTCGTTGTCGTCGTGGTTTCGGCGGTCGTGCTCGGCGGGACCGTCGTCGTCGTCGTGAGCTCAGTCGTCGACGTGGTCGTGGACTTGTCGCTCGACGTGCGGAGGGCGTTCTCTGTCCGCTCGGAGTTGTCGGGCCGGCGGCGCGCTGCGACCGTCGTCGACGGACGCGTCGATGGCGGTTCCGGACGGGTCGGCACCGGCGCCGCCCGCTCGGCCCCACAGGAGGCGAGGACGACGACGGTCGCGCAGGCGAGCCCTGCCGCCATCGTCCGCCTCACCGTCCCGATCACCGCACCATGATGGCGGGGCGACCGCCGAGATCCGAGGCACCCCGTTCTGCTCGGCGTTCGTCGAGCAGCCAAGCTGCTCGACTCACGCCGGTAACTGCTGCTCGACTTTGAGGACGGGACCGAAGAGATCACCGACCTCCTCGATGCGCCCGAGCACGTCGCCTGCCTCGAACCGTAGTTCGACATCGCGCTCGGCACACCGCTCGACCTCGTCCCATGACACCGGCGCGGAGACGGTCGGCTCCGGCCGGGCCCGCAAGGAGTACGGCGCGATCGTCGTCTTGTGGTGGGCGTTCTGACTCCAGTCGACGAAGATCTTCCCCGGCCGCTCGACTTTGGCCATCACGGTCGTCACCTGCTTGGGCAGCTGCTTCTCCAGCACCTGACCGACGGCGAGGGCGAACTGCGCGGCCCCTTCGTGGGTGACACCCGTCGTGTTCAGCGGCACGTAGAGCTGCAGGCCCTTGGAGCCGGAGGTCTTGCACCACCCTTCCAGGTCAACGGCTTCGAGGACGTCACGGACGCGCAGCGCGATGGCGCAACAGTCGGAGATGTCGGTGCGTGGTCCCGGGTCGAAGTCGAAGACGACGGCTCGTGGCGTGTCCAGGTCGGCAGCCAGCGCCATCGGTGCGTGGATCTCGAGGGCCGCCATGTTGCCCGCCCACACGAGTGCAGCCGGCTCCTCGATGCAGCAGTACTCGATGCCGCCCTGCCGGTCGCCCGGTCCGAGCGCCACCGGCACCCACTCGGGTCGGTGGCCGGGACAGCGCTTCTCGAAGAACCCCTGCTTGTCCGTTCCGTTCGGAAAGCGGCGAAACGTCAGCGCCCGCCCTCGCAGATGGGGCACCGCCGCCGGCGCGACCCGGGCCATGTACTCGATGACCTGGCCCTTGGTGAACCCAGATGGATACAGCACCTTGTCCAGGTTGGACAGCGTGATCTGTCGGCCGTCGACCTCGGTGACGACCTCGTTGCGCTTGGGCACGAGTGGGGCTTAGGCGGACTTCTTCGCCTTGGCGGCGCGCTTCTTCGCCGTCGGATGCCGGTCGCGCGAAGCCTTCGCCGCCTCCACGCTGGCTTCGAGCGCCGCCATCAGGTCGACGATCTTCGGCTTCTCCGTAGTCGGCTCCGGCAGTTCGAACTCCTCGCCAGCGGCCTTGCGCTCGATCAGATCGAGGACCTGCTCGCGATAGTCGTCGTGGAACTTCTGCGGCTCGAACGGTCCAGTGAGTGACTCGACGAGCGCCTCCGCCATCTGCACCTCACGGGGCGACACCTCGGTCGTATCGACCTCCGCGAGCTCGTCGATCGAGTCGACCGGCACGATCTCGTCGGCATAGGCCAGCGTCGACATCACGAGATGGCCGTCCTGGGCGCGGATCGCCGCCGTGTACTGCTTGTTGCGCATCACGAACCGGCCGATCGCCACCTTGCCTGCTTCCTCCATCGCGCGCGCCAGCAGGGCATACGGCTTGGGATTGGCGTCTGGCGCGACGTAGTACGAGGCGTCATAGAAGACGGGGTCGATCTCGGACAGGTCGACGAACTCCTCGAGGTCGACCGTGCGCGTCGCGGCTGGCATGAACGGCTCGAGCTCGTCCGGATCGACGATCACGTAGCGACCCTTGGACACCTCGTAACCCTTGACGATGTGCTCGTCGGGGACCTCGTCGCCACTCTCGTCGGACACCTTGCGGTACCGGATTCGGCTCATCGTGCGCTCGTCCAACTGATTGAACGACACACTCTTACGTCTGACCGCGTTGAACAGCTTCACCGGGATGGCGACCAACCCGAAGCTGATCGTTCCACTCCAAATGGGCCTCGGCATCGGAACATCATTACCCACTGAGCACTGCTCTAGCGACCATGTCTGTACCAAATGCAGTGAGGATGGCCAGGTAGAGCAGTCCTGTGGCAGCCATCACAGCGGAGTACTGAGGCTCGCGCAGCGCGGCCTTGGTCACCAGCAACAGCACGATCGTGGCGATCGCGCAGGCGACCCAGAACCACCCGAGCACGCCACCCCACCCGTCGTCGACGTCGCCGGTGAGGACGCTGATCATCCCCGTCGGCAGCAACAACGAGATCACCTCGACGGGCCATGTCCACACCGCGGCGTCGACGAGCTCGTGGAGCAGGCTCCGTGGCAGGCCGGGCTGTACCAGGTACCAGTGACCGAGCAGCATCGCATCGGTCACCGCGCCGATGAACGCGGCGCCAGCCAACGTCCGCAGCACGGCGACAGACGTGCTGCCCCCAGCGTCGAGCGCCGCGGCGACGAGGCCGACCACACCGATCGCCACGGGCACGAGATCGAGGACGGGCGGGAACTCCGGTCCCCGCTGGGCCGCATCCCGCGCTTCGACGGGCGCCCGGTCGATCCCTGTCATCGCGGCAACCCGGGCGCTGCGCCTGGCGTGCTCGGCACGCTGGCCGCGCACGCCCGCCCGCCGGCAGGCGATCGAGACGATGAGCGCGAGCAGGCACCCGAGCGCAACGCCGATCGCGGCAGCCTCACGCAGCGGCACGGCGCCGAAGGCGACGCCAGCAAGGAATGCGCCGACTGCCATCGCGAGGTAGATGCTGCGTAGCAGCCAGCCGTAGCCGAGCCCGGCGAGGCGACGGCGCGTCGTGAACCAGCAGAACGCCATCCCACCGACGGCCCACTGCAGCAGCACCGTCGCAGCGTCGAGGCGGATCACCGTCGAGAACGTACCGGTGCACCTGTCGACCCGCATGACCGCCGCCGTCGATGTCATCGCGCCATGCCGTCGACTCGCCGGTTGCCCCGGTTGCAGACGGTCAAGCGCGAGGCCGAGCAGGTCACACCGCTGGAGCTGTTCTTCGACCTCGTGTTCGTGCTCGCGATCACACAGTGCACGGCGCTGATGGCCGACAACCTGGCGTGGACGGGAGTGCTGCAAGCCTTGGCGGTGCTCGCCGTCCTGTGGTGGTCATGGGTCGGCTACGCCTGGCTGACCAGCGTCGTCGATCCCGAGGAGGGCGCTGTCCGCCTCGTCATGTTCGCCGCGATGGCGGGGCTGCTCGTCGCTGCGCTGTGCGTTCCGCAAGCGTTCGGTGACCTCGCCTTGACGTTCGCCATCGCCTACGGCGTCGTACGGGGTTCACACATCGGGTTGTTCGTGCTGGCGAGCCGGGATCAGCCCGAGTTCCGGCGCTCGGTCGTAGGTCTCGGGATCGGGACGGCAATCGGGGTCGGCCTCCTGGTCACGGCCTCGTTCTTCGACGGCTGGACCCAGGCGATGTTGTGGGCCGTCGCGATCGTGCTCGATGTCGGAGAGCCATACCTGTTCGGTGCCGAGGGGTGGCAGCTGCATGCCGAACACTTCGCCGAGCGTCACGGGCTGATCGTCATCATCGCCCTCGGCGAGTCCATCGTCGCGATCGGCGTCGGCGCGGCCGGCGAGGTCGATGCCGGAGTGATCGTGGCCGCCGTGCTCGGCGTCGGGCTGGCCGCGCTGCAGTGGTGGGCCTACTTCGACGTCGTCGCGATCGTCGCCACGGATCGCCTCGCCAGCCTGCCGCCCGGCCGCGAGCAGAACACGATGGCTCGCGACTCGTACTCCTACCTGCACTTCCCGATGGTCGCCGGCATCGTCCTCGTGGCGCTCGGCCTGAAGAAGACGCTCGAGCACACCGGCGATCCGCTGAAGTCCGTGGCCGCCGTCGCCCTCGCCGGCGGTGCGGCGTTGTACCTGCTCGCTCACGTCGCCTTCCGGCTGCGCAACCTCGGGACGTTGAACGTGCAGCGCCTCGTGGTGGCTGGCCTGCTGCTGGCCCTGATCCCGGTCGGCATGCACGTGCCGGCCCTCGCCACGTTGGCACTCGTCACCGCCCTGTACGCCGCCCTGATCGGGTACGAGGCGACCCACTTCGCCACCGAGCGCGACCAGATCCGGCACCAGCTGCGCGCCAGCCACTCCGAGTGATCGGCGCCGTAGTCTGAGCGCTCCATGGCCGCCCGTGCCACCAGCCGCCGACGGCGGACCCTGATCCTCGCCGCGGCGCTTGCTGCGGTCGCCCTCCCCGGCTGCTTCACGGGTGAGCGCCCGACGCTGGCGTCTGGGCCTCTGACGAGCGGCGACCCGGCCGTCGACGAGGTGCTGATCCGTCTCGACACCGCCCCGCGTTCGACGTTCACCGGAACGTACGAAGCGGCGGCACCCGAGGCCGATCTGCTGACGCCGGCGACGGTCAGCCAAGAGGGCAGGGATCGACGATCGGTGACGATCGGCGACGTCCGGTTCCTCTACGACGGTTCGTCGATGGCGACGTGCGATCTTGCGGACGAGACGTGCTCCGACGCGATCGAGTCCGACTGGGTCAGCGACACCGGGCTGACGCCGGACTTCTACGCCACCGGTGCCGCCGCCCGCCTGCGCGCCGATGCCGAGGCCCGCACGGGGCAGACCGTGGCCGCCGTCGAGGAGATCGCCGGCTACCCGGCGACGTGTGTCACGGTCCCGTTGGCGAACGACGAGTCCTCGACGTACTGCGCGTTGGACAGCGGGGCGCTGGCACGGATCGACGCCTCCGACCTCCGAGTCGATCTCAGCTCGTGGTCGGGATCCGTCGACGAGTCCGCCTTCTCCCGCCCGGGCTAGCTCCATCCGAGTGTTTGACCCCATCCGAGTGCTGGAGGTCGATTTTCCCGGGCCCTGACACTCGGATGGCCCGAAACACTCGGATGCTCAGACCTCGATCAGGTGATGGTCGGCGTTGTTGAGCGGCTCGGGACCGGCGGTCGTGGCGACGACGATGTCCTCCAGGCGCATGCCCCAGGCGCCGGGCACGTAGATCCCCGGCTCGACCGAGAAGGCGTGGCCGTCGGCGAGGCGCTGCTCGTTGCCCTCGACGATGTACGGATCCTCGTGGGCTTCCAAGCCGATGCCGTGCCCGGTGCGGTGGACGAAGTACTCGCCGTACCCGGCGTCGGCGATCATCTGGCGGGCCACGCGGTCCACGTCCTGGCAGGGCGTGCCGACCATCGCCGCGGCGACAGCAGCCTGCTGCGCCCGGTGCAACACGTCATAGGCCTCGACGATCTCCGCCGGCGGCGGCCCCGTGAACACGCAGCGAGTGATGTCGCTGCAGTAGCCGTCCATCGTGCCGCCGAAGTCGCAGAGCACGATCTCGCCTGCGGCGATCTCCCGGTCGCTTGCTTCGTGGTGCGGACTGGCGGCGTTCTCGCCGGCGGCGACGATGGCGAAGTTGACCTTGTGGTGGCCTTCTGCGAGCAGTCGCGCCGAGATGTCGGCCGACACCTGCGCTTCGGTCCGCCCGACGAGCGGGATCTCACCGCCCTGCAGCTGCCGGGCCACCCGGTCGGCGGCGGCACCCGCAGCTCGTAGCGCGTCGACCTCGGCGAGGTCCTTGACCATGCGCAGCGGTCCGACCACGTCGACGGCGCGGCGGAACCGTGTGTCGGGAAGGCGCGGCAACAGGTCGACGACGAAGCGGGCCCACGTCTGGTCGCCGACAGCAGCAGTCGACGCGCCCCCGACGAGCCCGGCGACGATCCCGATCGGGTCCTCGGTCTCCTCCCACGGGCGCAGACCGAACACCCCCGGCTGGGCGACGACCCGTGGCGCCTCGAGCCGAGGCACGACGAGTGTGGCGTCGCCCTCACGTGGCACGACGAGCATCGTCAGCCGCTCCAGTGGCATGGCTTCGTACCCAGTGAGGTACGGCAGATCGTGACCGACTGAGAGCAGCAGGACGTCGACGCCCTCGTCGGCCATCGCCTTGCGCACGCGCTCGAGACGTTCGAGGTACATGTCGTCAGACCCTCAGCTCCACGGGTGTGGCGTGATCGGCGGCCGAGCGGGCGTGATAGCTCGAGCGGGTGAGCGGGCTCGCCTCGACGTGGCGGATGCCGAGCAGCTCGCCCTCCGTCGCCCACTCGGAGAACCGGGCTGGCTCGACCCAGCGCTCAACGGGCAGGTGGTGCGACGTCGGACGGAGGTACTGGCCGATCGTCACGATGTCGACGCCGATCCCGGCGAGGTCCGCCAGGCATCCGACGACTTCCTCATCGGTCTCGCCCATGCCGACGATCAACCCGGATTTCGTCGTCAGCCCAGCCGCCTTCGCCCGGGCCAGCACGGACAGGCTGCGGGCATATCCGGCAGATGGACGCACCGCTCGTTGCAGCCGCGCCACCGTCTCGACGTTGTGGTTGAACACGTCCGGCCGGACCGCGAACAGGACCGCCAACGAAGCTCCGGATCCGCGCACGTCCGACACCAAGGTCTCGACCCGCGTCCCCGGCCGGCGCGACCGGATCGCCTCGACACACGCGGCGACATGGGCCATGCCACCGTCGGGCAGGTCATCGCGAGCGACCATCGTCAGCACCGCGTGCTCGAGATCCATGCGGGCGATCGCTTCGGCGACGCGCTCCGGTTCGTCGTCAGCCGGTGGCTCCGGGTGACGCGTGTCGACGAGACAGAAACCACACGCCCGCGTGCACCGCTCCCCCAGCACCATGAACGTCGCCGTGCCGTCCGCCCAGCACTCCGACAGGTTCGGGCAACCGGCGTCCTCGCACACCGTGACCAGCCCGAGGTCGCGCACGGTGCGCTTGAGCGCCAGCACTCCTGGGCCGAGGTTGACCTTCGGGCGCAGCCAGTCCGGCTTGCGCGTCTCGATCGACAGCCCAGTGGTGACGCCTGCTGCCTCCAGCCGCGAGATCAAACGCACCGGTTCTCCGGGCCCGGCCCCGCGGGAGAACAGCGACAGGTCGTCCGGCCGATGCCGCCAAACCACGTCCTGGCGCTCGGCGACCCCGTTGCCCCACCGCTCCCCCGCGACACGGGTGACGACGTCGACGACGTCGCGCATCGACGCCGTCACGCCCTCCTCGGCCAGCGAGGTCACGGGCCGGTCGGGAATGCCACACGCCACGATGTGCTGGCGCAGATAGGTCATGTCCGTCGTGACGTTGAGGGCGAACCCGTGCATCGTCCGCCCGCCCTTGAGGCGGACACCGATGGCGCAGATCTTGCGCGGCTCTGGCCCGTCGGCATCCACCCACACTCCGGGGTACTCGGTGAGCCGACCGGCCGACACGCCGAACGCGGCCAGCGCGTCGATCACCAACTGCTCGACGTTGCGCACGTGCTCCGCAGCCCCCATCCGGTTCGCCATGTTGACGATCGGATAACCGACGAGCTGCCCCGGCCCGTGATACGTGACGTCACCGCCGCGGCGGATGCCGATCAGCTCGGCACCGACGTCAGCGGGGTCGCAGCGCAGGTTGCGGTCGAGGTCCGCCCGTGGGCCGTGCGTGAAGACGTGAGGATGCTCGAGCAACAGCAGGTGTTGCTCGCGTCCACGATCGAACAGCGCCTGCTGGACGGCCAGCGCCTCCCGGTACGGGACCGTGCCGAGCCAGCGGACGCGCAGCATCAGACTTCGGAGGACCAGTCGCGCGTTTCCAGGATCTCCTTGATCCGCTTGAGGAAGTTGGCGGCGTAGGCGCCGTCGAACGCTCGGTGGTCCCACGACATGGCGAGGTTGCCGACCGGATGGATGGCGATCGCCTCGCTGCCGTCGGCGCCGGACACGACGACGGGCTTGCGGTTGATGGCGTCCGTCGACAGGATCGCCACCTGCGGCTGGTTGATGACCGGCATCGTCAGCACCGATCCCGCCGAGCCGTTGTTCGAGATGGTGAACGTCCCGCCACTGATCTCGTCGGGTCCGAGCTTCTTCGACTTCGCCCGACCCGCCAGGTCGTGGATCTCACGAGCGATCGCGCGCAGCCGCTTGCTGTCGGCATCGCGGATCACGGGCACGATGAGGCCCTGATATTCGAGATCGACGGCGATGCCGAGGTCGACGTAGTTGTGCACGACGATCTCGTTCTCGCCGACGCTGGCGTTGAGGTGTGGGAACTCGGCCAGCGCGTCGATCGTCGCCCGGCTGATGAACGGCAGGTAGGTCAGGCTGAAGCCCTCGTGCTGCTTCCACTCCCGCTTCACGGAGCCGCGGGTGCGGTCGACGTTGGCGAAGTCCACCTCGACGACGCTGAACGCGTGCGGGCTGACCGACTTGCTCATGATCATGTGGGCGCCGGTCAGCTTGCGGATCTTCGTGAGCCTGACGCTGCTGTCGCGCTCGCCGGAGGCGACCGTCGGTGCTGGCGCCGCAGCCGTTGCGGCAGGGGCGGGCGCAGCCTTGGCAGCCTTGGCAGCCTCGGCAGCCGGAGCGGCCTCGGCCGGCGCTTCCTTCGCGGCCGGCGCGGGCGCCGCCTCGCCGGCGGGCTTGGCGCCCTTGGCATCGATGTGGTCGAGCACGTCGTCGCGAGTGATGCGGCCGCCAGGACCCG
Organism: uncultured Acidimicrobiia bacterium; assembly: GCA_963844915.1. Lineage (GTDB taxonomy): Bacteria > Actinomycetota > Acidimicrobiia > Acidimicrobiales > Ilumatobacteraceae > JALZMG01. Next base: position 207,346 of record CAWJQF010000009.1, read on the forward strand.
TGCCGGTGATCTGCGCCGGGTCGAGGCCGTGCTCATTGACGAGGCGACGCACGACCGGTGAGAGCAGCTTGGCCGAGCCCGCGTCAGCCGACGAGGGAGCTTCGGCCGCACCGGCCTCCTGGGCCGCCGGCTCGGGCTCAGCGGCCGCTGCTGCGGGCGCCGGTGCGGGCTCGGCGGGAGCCTCGGCTTCGGCCGGTGCCTTCTCCGCCGGTGCCTCCTCCGCCGGTGCCTCCTCCGCCGGAGCTTCCTCCGCCGGTGCCTCCTCGTGCCGGCGCTTCTTGCGCCGGGGCAGAAGGAGCCGCGGACCCATCGCCATCGCCGACGACGGCGATCACGGTGCCGACCTCGACCGTCTCGCCCTCCTGGACGCGGATCTCCGTCAGCGTGCCGGCAACGGGTGAGGGCACCTCGGTGTCGACCTTGTCCGTGGAGACCTCGAACAACGCCTCATCGGCGGCGACCGAGTCGCCGACCTTCTTGAACCACTGCGTGATGGTGCCCTCGGTGACGGTCTCGCCGAGTTGGGGCAGGGTCACTTCGGCCATGGCGGTCCTCTTTCCTCAGCCGTTGAAGTTGCGGCCGGTCAACGTCATGACCGTCTCGCCGAACAGCTCGGTCAAGCTCGGGTGGGGCTGGATGAACTCGGCCACCTCGTCGACGGTGGCCTCCCAGTTGACGGCCAGATAACCGCCACTCAGCTGCTCGGTGACCCACGGCCCGACCATGTGGACGCCGAGGATGCGACCAGCCCGGCCGTCGGCGTCCTTCTGGGCGATGATCTTCGCCAGGCCCTCGGTCTCACCGAGGATCATCGCCCGCGAGTTGAACTTGAACGGGTGCTTCGCCACGACGACGTCATACCCAGCGGCCTTCGCCTGCTCCTCGTCCGGCCCGGCCCACGCCACCTCCGGGTGGCAGTAGATGGCCCACGGCACCCGGTCGTACATCACGGGCACGACGGACTCGCCGAGCGTCTGCTTGACGGCGAGGATCGCCTCGGCGTAGCCGACGTGGGCGAGCTGAGGAGTGTCGATCAGGTCGCCGACGGCATAGACGCCGTCCTCGCCGGTGCGGCAGAACTCGTCGACGACGACGAAGCCACGCGAGTCCACCTTGACGCCGGTGCCGTCCAGCCCGAGGCGGTCGGCGAACGGGCGCCGACCGACCGACACCACGACGGCGTCGACCTCGAGGTGCTCGTCTTCGCCGAAGTGCACCGTCGTTCCACCCGAGTCGTTGGGCGTGTGCCCGGTGACCATGACGTTCGTGCGGATGTCGATCTTCTTCTTCTTGAAGCTGCGCACGACGACGTTCGTGACGTCGTTGTCCAGCCCGGGCAGGAGCTTGGGCAGCGCCTCGAGGATGGTCACCTTGGAACCGAGGTCGGCGAACGTCGACGCGAACTCGCAGCCGATCGCGCCACCGCCGATGACGACCATCCGGTCCGGGACGTGATCGAGATCGAGCACCTCGTCGCTCGACATGATCGGGCCGCCGCGCTCGAAGTTGGGGATCATGCGCGGAACCGACCCGGCGGCGAGGATGACGCTGCGGCCGGTGATGGTGGTCTTCGAGCCATCGGGCGCCTCGACGGTGACGGTGTGATCGGGACCGAGGCTGCCGACGCCGTTGAACACCTCGACCTGGCGGCCCTTGCACATCGCCGCGATGCCACCGACGAGGCCGGCGACGATCTTGTTCTTGCGCTGCTGCGTCACGGCGAAGTTGACGGACGGCGCGCTCGGCCTCGATGCCGAACTCAGCGGCGTGAGCCACATGCCGGTGGACCGCCGCCGTCTCGAGGAACGCCTTGGCCGGGATGCACCCCCGGTTGAGACACGTGCCACCAAGGGCATCCATCTCGACCAGCGCCGCCTTGACGCCGGCGGACGCCGCGTACAGCACGGCGGAATAGCCGCCGGGACCACCGCCGATCACCACGAGATCGAACTGCTCGGACGTCGGGATCACCTCTTCCGGTCGCGCTACCTGGTCTGCAATGCCACGGTAGCGCCGCGGGCGCACCGCGCGTTCAGGCGCCCCCGAGCTCCCAGCGGACCCGCTCGTCGCCGCGGCGGTAGAGCAAGACTCGACTGCTCCCCTCGGTTCCTTCGAGGTCGAACTCGAGAACGCAGCGTTGTACGTCAACCGTCGTAGCACCGCACGAGCCGCCGCTCGCCGCCAGCGAGTCGCCGGGGACGACGAGCCGGAAGTCGGCGCTGCCGTCAGGATCGTCGACGCCACCGATGGCGATGTCCACGACCACCATGCCGTCGCCCTCCGTCGTGTCGAGCACCTCGACGGTCATGTCGGCGACCTGCACCTCGCGGCCGACGGGGGCCGCGGTGGCTGGGTCGTCCTGGCCGGCGATGCGCAGAAGTTGCACCACACCGGCGGCGAGGATCACGAGCCCGCAACCGATGGCCAGCAACAACAGCGTGCGGGTGCGCACGGGCGCAGGCTACGGGTGGCGGCCCGGCACTACCTTGGCGGCGATGCGGCGTCGCTTCGTGTTCGCGGTCGCGATGTCGCTGGCGGTCGTCGGCTGCTCGTCAGGGAGCGCGCAGGACTCGACGGCGACGCCCTCGAGCGTCACTGCGACGCAGCTGTCGGCAGCCGTCCCAGCAGCCCTGCAGTTCGACGCGCCACTGGTCGGTGGAGGACGCTTCGACGCCCGCCAGCAGGCCGGCCGACCACTCGCGCTGTGGTTCTGGGCGCCCTATTGAACGACGTGCAACCGCGAAGCTCCCTCGGTCGAGGCGGCGGCGCAACGGTGGGTCGGGCAGGTCGACGTCGTCGGCGTCGCGTGGAGCGGGTCCGAGAGCGAGTTCGAGGGCTTCATCGACGAGCACGGTCTGACGTTCCCGACGATCTCCGACGGTGAGGCCGCGATCTACGAGCGGTTCGAGATCCCCGTGCAGCCGGCGCTGGTCGTCATCGACGGGTCCGGCGAGGTCGACACGCTCAATGGGTCGGTCAACGAGACACTCCTCGACGAGGTGTTCGCGGCTGCAGTTCAGCCGTGAACAGCCTCAGCCGTTGGCACACTCACTGACCGCCTGGAAGTACTCGTCGTCGTCGACGTTGTAGAAGTTCCGACCGTCGAGGCATTCCGGTGCCGCCAGCTCGATCGGCAGTTCCCAGTCCTCGAGCTCGCCGGCAGTCACGAGGGCCTCGAAGCACGGTGCGGCGTCGGTGGCGGCGGCGACGAAGTCGTCGTCGGACATGGAGAAGTAATCCCCGCTCCACCACAGCTCGGCCAGCCCACACTCGGGGAACCGCAGGTACAGCGGAACATCCTGCGCTTCGATCGAGCCCTCCTCGACGAGCGCCTGGAAGCAGTCGGCCGCGTCGCCGCTCTCCGACTCGGCGAAGCACTCGTTCGTGGGGTCGCTGATCCCGCCACCCGTGTCCGTCGTCTCGTCGTCACCAGACATCGAGTAGTCCTCGACCAGCTCCTCGGCATCGAACGACGCACCGGAACCGAACAGCACGTCGACGGCGTCCTCGATCTTCACCTGCAGGTCCTCGATCTCCTCACCGCTGAGCGCCCGCAGCATCGTCAGCATCGAGTCGGTCATCGTGGCGATCGGGCTGAAGTACCACTCGCCGTCGACCCGTTGGACGGCGAACCCGAACTGCTCGACGTCTGCGAATGCGGCCTGGAGCGACGCTGCGAGGTCCTCGATGGTCTCGCTCCCCTCGAAGTCGCCTTCGACCACTGCCATGTCCGCCGGGTCGCAGGAATCGAGCGACTCTCCTCCAGCCTCGACCTTCCAGCACCCGTCGTCGAGCGTCACCGTGCCATCGCCGTCCGCGCTCGAGAACGCGAGGTGCAGGCGGTCGATCGCCACCAATCGCTGGTCGCCGTCGCCAGAGACGGTGTACTCCGCGTCCTCGGCGGTCAGGCTGACGCCCGCCTCGTCGAGTGCCGTCTGTGCGTCGGTCAGGAACAGCGGCGCGTAGCGCTGGAGCGCCTGGAACTCGTTCGGGTTGAGCGCCGCGATGAGACGGGTGAGGTCGAGCGCCACGAGCCCCTCGAGCAGATTGTCCATCGCGTCCTCCGGCGAGTCACCACCCACCGGCGCCACACCGGTCTCGGGGATGTCCTCGCCCATCTCGGCGCGCGCAGACTCGGCCAGCGTGTAGCCCGCGCTCAAGTACCAGCGGTCGTCCTCGCGGACGGCGGTGATCCCCATGTCGAGCGGATACGGCTCGGAGGCAGCGACGTCGAGCTCGGACGGCTCACCTTCGGCGACGTCCCGCACGAGCTCACCGATCGGAAGGGCCTCGCCGTCGACCGTGGCGGTGGCCATGGCCGAGATCTTCAGGTTGACGATGTCGTCGACGTTGGTGGGCTCGACGTCGACGCTGCCATCCCCGATCTGCACGTCGAGGCCGGAGATCTTCGTGAGGCTGGCGTCGTCGCTGAGCACCTCGATACGGGTCAGCTCGTCCACGAGCTCGGTCAGCGGCTGGCGCAGCGTCTCTCGTTCGCCAGGTAGCAACAGGTCGATGGCGCCGAGGGCGTCCTCCTGATCGAGCGCGTCGAGGAGCGCGAGGCCTGCTGCCTCGGGAGAGTCCGCACCACCCGCCGAGTCATCCAAGAAGACTTGGCTCGCCGCGAACACGCCCGCACCGATCAGCGCGACCGCTCCGACGACGACAGCGATGATCGGCCCGCGCGACCGATGTGGGGGCGGCGACGACGGCTCGACCGGGACCGGGACCGGAGCCGGTCCGGCAGTCGGGGGTCCCCAGATTGATTCGTCGCTCACGACCTCTCCTCCGCCCTGCGTCCTGACGCGACCCTGGGGCCGAAGCCTATGGGCCCGTACCCTCTCCGACGTGCGCGTCGCCATCAGCGGTTCCCATGGATTCATCGGGTCGGCGCTCGTCGAACGACTGAGCGAGCTCGGGCACGACGTCGTCCGACTCGTGCGCTCGGCGGCCGAAGGCGACGACATCAGTTGGGACCCGGCGGCCGGTCGGCTGAAGGCCTCGGACCTGATCGGCGTTGATGCGGTCGTCAACCTCGCCGGCGCAGGCGTCGGCGACAAGCGGTGGACGGACGATTACAAGCGGCAGATCAAGGAGAGCCGGACGAAGTCGACGGCGGTGCTGTCGGCGACGATCGCGTCGATCGAGGGCGGGCCGCGCGTGCTGCTGTCCGCCTCGGGGGTCCACGTCTACGGCGACCGGGGCGACGAGGAGGTCGACGAGCGGTCGTCGGTCGGCACCGGGTTCCTCGCCGACGTGTGCCGGGAGTGGGAGGCGAGCACAGCACCTGCCGAGGCGGCCGGCGTGCGGGTCGCCTACCTGCGATCGGGGATCGTGCTGGCACCCAGCGGCGGCGCGCTGGCGAAGATGTTGCCGCTGTTCAAGCTCGGTCTCGGTGGGCGGTTCGGCTCAGGCCGGCAGTGGATGAGCTGGATCTCGCGTGACGACCACGTGGGCGCCATCGTCCACGTGCTGACCACCGACGTCGCCGGTCCCGTCAACCTCGTCGGACCTCGCCCGGTTCGGAACGCGGCGTTCGCGGACACCCTCGGCGACGTCTTGCGACGGCCCACCGTGCTCCCGGTGCCTGCGTTCGGGCCCAAGCTGCTGCTCGGACCTGAGCGGGCGGACGCGATGCTGTTCGACAGCATTCGGGTCCGCCCGCGTGTTCTGGAACGGTCGGGCTTCACGTTCGCCCACCCCGATCTCGGATCTGCGTTGCGCGCTCAGCTGGGACGCTGACCGCTCAGACCGGGACAGGTGCTGACTGGAGCACCGCCTCGACCTCCAGGTCGAGGTTGATCTTGTCGCCGACCAGCACACCGCCCGTCTCGAGCGGAGCGTTCCACGTCAGGCCGAAGTCCTTGCGGTTGAGCGAGCCGCTGGCGCTCACGCCGAGTCGTGTGTTGCCCCATGGGTCCTGGCCCACGCCGCCGACGTCGAGGTCGAGCGAGATCGGCCGTGTGGTGCCCTTGATCGTGAGGTCGCCGTGCAGGCGATAGCCGCCGCCGACCTGCTCCAGCCTGGTCGACCGGAACGTGATCGTCGGGCTGTTGGCGACGTCGAAGAAGTCGGTGCTGCGCAGATGCTCGTCGCGCGTGTCGTCATGCGTGTCGATCGACGCGACGTCGATCGACGCCTCGACGGTTGCGTCGAGGGCGTCGTCAGGGATCGAGATCGTTCCGGCGAACGAGCCAAAGGCTCCTCGCACCTTCGACACCATCATGTGGCGAACCGAGAAGTTCACCCCGCTGTGTGACGGGTCGATCTGCCACGTTCCGGCGGGGACGTCGAGCTTGCTCATGGGAGGGTCCTTTCGCAGTTGCTTGCGATCACAACTATATCACCAGATGCTGACCATCGCAACTATTGCGTGGCGTGTGGATATGCTGTCCACGTGGGCGCGAGGACTGCTTGGCTCGACGACGACGAGATGGAGGCGTGGCGCGCCTTCATCGAGACGGTCGTCGACCTGATGGGTGCACTGGAGGCGGATCTCGCCGAGCACCATCTGACGATGGGCGATTATCAAGTGCTCGTGTTCCTGTCCGAGGTGCCTGATCACGCGATGCGGATGTGCGACCTCGCGGCGCGGCTGCAGCTGTCGCCGAGCGGCGTGACGCGGCGGTTGGACGGACTCGTGCGGGCGGGGCTCGTCGAGCGGCAGCCGTCGGTCGACGATCGGCGGGTGATGCTCGCCGTGCTGACGGAGGCGGGCCTCGGCGCGCTGGAGGCGGCCGCGCCGACGCACGTGGCGAGCGTGCGCAACCGTTTGTTCGACCACGTCGAGCGACGGGACCTGACGGCGCTGGCCCGCGTCTTCCAGGGCGTGCGGGCCGGCCTCGACGCCGACGAGCACTGCCAGGCCGCCCGCGCGTCATGACCACCCTGCCGGCCGGGTTCGGCTGCCATGTCGCCAACGTCGGCGTCAAGGACAGCACGGATGACCTCCTCGTGATCGCCGCCACGGAAGGTCCAGTTGCCGCCGCTGGGTTGTTCACACAGAGCCTGTTCGTCGGCCCGAGCGTGACGATCAGCCGGAAGCACGTGCAGGACGGGCGGGCGCAGGCGATGGTCGTGGTATCGAAGAACGCCAACGTCGCGACGGGGCCGGACGGCGTTGCGGACGCACAGGCGATCGTCGAGGGCGTGGCGTCACGGCTCGGATGCTCGCCGTCGGATGTGCTCATCGCGTCGACGGGAGTCATCGGGCGGCGCTACCCCATTGAACGGATCCTCGCTGGCGTCGCCGCGGTGCCGTCGCATCCCGCGGCGACAGAGGCGGAGGCCGCGGCGCGGGCGATGATGACGACGGACACCGTGCCCAAAGTGGCGTCCGTACCGATCGGCGACGGCCCGGCGAGGGTCGTCGGCCTCGCCAAGGGCGTCGGGATGATCGAGCCCGACATGGCGACGATGATCAGCGTGCTGCTGACCGATGCCGCCGTTGCAAGTGCCGAGCTCGACGAGCGGTTCCGGCGAGTCGTCGAGCGGACGTTCAACTGTCTGAGCATCGACACCGACACGTCGACGAGCGACACGGCTGTCGCAATGGCGAGTGGCGCGGCGGGCCCGGTCGATGGCGAGGCGTTCGAAGCTGCACTCGGCGCGGTTGCGGAGTCGCTGGTGAAGCAGATCGCCCGCGATGGCGAGGGGTCAGAGACGCTGATCGAGGTGGTCGTGGACGGCGCTCGCGATCGCGCCCAGGCCAAGCGGGTGGCGAAGTCGATCGTCAACTCGCCGCTCGTCAAGACGGCGGTGCACGGGGCCGACCCGAACTGGGGGCGCGTGGCGATGGCCGTCGGCAAGTGCCAGGACGACACGGACATCGACCAGGCGCAGGTGGTCATCCGGTTCGGCGACCGCGAGGTGTACCCGACAGCCGTCGACGAGGCCGAGCTCGGCGAGCTCTCCCGGTACCTCGCCGGTGACGAGGTACGCATCCACGTCACGCTCGGGACCGGCGACGCTTCCTGCACCGTCTGGGGCTGCGACCTGACCGACGGCTACATCCGCATCAACGCCGACTACACGACCTGACGCCCTCCCCGTCGCGCCCCCGCAGATCTGGGCGCGGACGTTCTCAAACAACCATCTGGGCGCGGACGTTCTCGGATTCGAGAAGCTGCGCGCCCAGATGCGCGTCGCGTTCCCTTTCTCGGATCTCACTGCACCCATGGGGGGCATGGGGATACCAGAGCTCGATCTTTTCGCTTCCGACCACCACGGCCTCGTTACGCGCCGGATGGCCGGTCAACGCGGAGTGAGCACCGCAACGTGGTACCGCGCCATCGGCGATGGTCGACTGGAGCTGATCGCACCTGGGGTTGCACGCCTGCCCGGGTCGCCGCGAACACGTGAACAGACGATCGCAGGGGCGGTCCTCGCCGTGCCGGGCTCGCTCGCGTCGCATCGGTCGGCTGCCTATTTGTGGGGCATACCCCGTCCCGCCGAGGATCCAGTCGAGGTCATCGTGCGCACTCGGACACGCAGCCCAGACCTTCCGGGCGTGCTCGTGCATCGTCCGCGAGACCTCAAAGACCTCAAACCGGTGCAGAAAGTGCACATCCCGACGACCAACGTGCTCCGGCTGCTGTGTGACCTCGGGGCCGTCGACCCCGCAGCGGTCCCATCGGCGGTCGGGCACGTCATCACCGCCCGGCTTGCGTCGCCCGTCGCACTTCGGGCGGCGATTGACCGGCACTCCCGTCGAGGCCGTCATGGCGTGCCCGCGTTCCGGACGGCGCTCGAGGAATGGCTGCTCGATGGCAAGCCGGTCGACAGCCTCCTCGAAACGGCGATGGGCAAGCTGTTCAGTCGCTATGGGCTACCGCCGTACGAGTTCCACGCGCCCATCGCGGGCTACGTCGTGGACTTCCTCATCCTCGGTACACCGATCGTTCTCGAGTGCGACGGTTGGGAGTTCCATGCCAAGACCCGAGCCCAGCAAGAGGCTGACGCCGCCCGAGACGCCCATCTCGCAGAGCTCGGCTACATCTCGGTCCGCTTCACCTACCACCAGATCGTTCGCCAGCCGGCGAGGCAGGCGCGCCGAATCGCCGGGGTCATCTGCCGTTGGGCGCCGGAACTGGGCGCGCAGCTTCTCGGATTCGAGAACGTCCGCGCCCAGATGGCGGGGTGAGAATCTCCGCGCCCAGATGTGGAGGGGCGCGACGCGTTATTTCGGGGGCATGCGGATGCCGCCGTCGACGCGGATGGTCTCGGCGTTGAGGTAGCTGTTCGTGACGCACTCGATCACGACGGAGGCCAGCTCCTCCGGGTAGCCGAGACGGGCCGGGAACAGCACGCCCTTCTGGAGGTTCGCCTTGAACGCCTCGCTGCCCTCGCCGGACCCGTAGATCGGCGTGTCGATCAGCCCCGGCGCCACGGTGTTGACACGCACACCGATCGCCGCCAGGTCCCGCGCGATCGGCAGGGTCATGCCGACGATCCCGCCCTTTGACGCCGAGTACGCGGCCTGGCCGATCTGCCCGTCGAACGCCGCCACGGACGCGATGTTGACGATGGCGCCCCGCTCCCCCGCCTCGAGTGGCTCGGTCGTCGACATCGCCGTGGCCGCGATGCGCGTGAAGTCGAACGTCCCGATCAGGTTGATGGCGATCACCCGCTTGAACGCGTCGATGTTCGCGGCTGACTCGTAGGACCCGTCCTTGCCGACGGTCCGTTGGGCCCACCCGATGCCCGCCGAGTTGACCAGCACCCGCACGGGCCCGACCGACTTGGCCAGCTCGACCGCCTCGACGATGTCGTCGGTCTTCGTGACGTCGACCTTGACGAAGGCGCCGCCGAGCTCATCCGCCAGCTGCCCGCCTTGCTCCTCCTGGAGATCGGCGATGACGACCTTGGCTCCCCGCTCCGCCAGCTTGCGCGCCGACGCTGCGCCGATCCCCGATGCACCGCCGGTGACGATCGCGCTCGACTCCCGTGACATCCATGGCGGCGGACGTTATGCAACCCACCCCACGAGCACCAACCACCTCCAAGTACGATCGGACCCTCGTGACCGACCAGGCGCCCACCCCCGACCCTGGCCCCGCCACCCGGGCGATCACGGCGGGACGCCGCCACCAGGGCAACAGCCTCACTGCTCCCCTGTGGGGCACCAGCACGTGGCAGACCGAGGGCCTCGACGACACGCGCAAGCGGGCGACCGGGATGCGCCCCGGTGACTTCTACAGCCGCTACAACAACCCCACGGTTCGCTCCTTCGAGGAGGCTGTTGCCGAACTCGAAGGTGCGGAGGATGCGCTCGCCTTCGCCTCCGGCATGGGCGCCATCGCCTCCACGATCTTCGCCCTCTGTTCGGCGGGCGACCACATCGTCATCGGGCGGCAGATCTACGCCGGCACGATCGCCCTCGTCCAGGGTCCCTGCGCCCGCCTCGGCATCGAGCACACCGCCGTCGACGGCACGGACCCCGACGCCCTCGCGGCAGCTGTTCAGCCCGGCCGGACGATGCTCGTCATTGCCGAGAGTCCGTCCAACCCCCGGGTGGACCTCGTCGACCTCGATGCCCTCGGCGCCATCCAGGGTCCGTTCACGATGCTCGACTCCACGTTCGCCACGCCGATCGGCCAGCAGCCGATCCGCCACGGAATCGACCTCGTCGTGCACTCCGCCACCAAGGGCATCTCCGGGCACAACGACGCCACCCTCGGCGTGGTCGCCGGCGAGCGCGAGCTGCTCGACGCCATCTGGGCCTACGCCGTGCTGCACGGCGCCAGCGCCTCGCCGTACGACGCGCTGAACGGCCTGCGCGGCATCCGCACGCTGGCGGTGCGCCAGCGCTACCAGGCCGACCTCGCGCTGACCGTCGCTGAGGCCCTCACCTGCCACCCCGGCGTGGCGACCGTGCACCATCCCGGCCTGCCCGACCATCCGCAGCACGAGCTGGCAGTTCGCCAGCTCACGTGCCTGCCCACCGTCCTCGCCGTCGACCTGGCCGGCGGCATCGACGCCGCCCGCAACATGATCGACGCGCTGCGCGTCGCCCGTTCCGCAACGTCGCTCGGCGGACCGGAGACGCTGGTCTGCCACCCGGCGACGAGCACCCACGTGAGCCTCACACCGGACGAGCAGGCCGCGATCGGCATCACGCCAGGCCTCTTGCGCATCTCCATCGGTCTCGAAGACGGCGCCGACGTCGTTCGCGATCTGGAGCGCCATCCCCACATAGATGCGGCCGGCGATGCGCCTGGAGGGTGCGAACGGTGTCCCTCTGATCGCGCTTGACGACTGCGATCCCACAGCCGATGCTGGCGTCCTGCCCGCGCCGAGCAGCCACGATGGCGGAGCAACGGAGGGAGAGCCGTGGCGGAACGTCGTGCTTGCGTGCTCTGGTGGCAGTTTCGTTGCTCGTCGGCCTGTTATTCGCCGACGTCGGCGTGCAAACGGCCCACCCTGTCAGCGCCCAGAGCGGTGGCGTCGTCTACCTCACGTTCGACGACGGCCCCTCCGGCTACACGCCCTCCGTTCTCAACGTGCTCAACCGCTACGGCGCGAAGGCAACGTTCTTCGTCGTCGGGAGCTCGGTCGGCGGACGCACCTCCACGATGCAGGCGATCGCCAACGGCGGACACGCCATCGCCAACCACACGTGGAGCCACCCGGACTTGACCGGCCTCTCCGACAGCGCCATCCGCAGCCAGCTCCTCTCGACGAACGACGCCATCGCCTCGGCCGTCGGCAGCGCCGGGCCATGCATGCGGCCACCGTACGGGGCGATCAACAACCGCGTCAGCAACGTGATCGCCGGGCTCGGCATGCGACCCATCCTGTGGACGATCGACACGCTCGACTGGCAGGACTCTGCGAGTACCGGCGTAATCGTGAGCCGGCTGAACAACGCTCGCGACGGCTCGATCATCCTCATGCACGACGGCGGCGGCAACCAGACCCGCACGGTCCAGGCGGTCGACCAGTGGTTGGCCGCCAACGCCGGCCGCTTCGAGTTCCGCCCCCTTCCGGGCTGTGGCGGCGTCGATCCGGAGCCGCCGCCGCCTCCTCTCGTGACGGGCAATGGCCTGAGCGCCGTCGCCGGACCGAATGGCTGGCTCGACCTACTAACCCGTGCGGGGGACGGCAGCGTGATCGTCAACTCTTGGACGGGCGCCCAGTGGATCGGCTGGGGTTCGATCGGCGGTATCGCAACGGCCGATCCCGACGCGACCTCGTGGGGTGGCGACCGCCTCGACGTCGTGGTACGCGGCGCGGACGGGGCGGTGTGGCACCGCGCTCGTGAGTCTGGCGGATGGTCCGACTGGTACTCGCTCGGCGGTCAGGCGATCGGGTCCCCGGCGATCGTCGCGTCTGCGGTCGGCCAGCTCGACGTGTTCGTACGAGGACTGGACGGCGCGCTCTGGACCAAAGGGTTCGCCAACGGCGTATGGTCCGGCTGGGGATCCCTCGGCGGCGGCCTCACGTCCGCTCCGGACGCAGTCTCCTACGGTCCGGGCGAGCTCGACGTGTACGCGAGAGGGTTGGACTACGCCCTGTGGCAGCGATGGATGAGCGGCGGCGCGTGGCAGGGTTGGGCGCACATCGGCGGAATCCTGACGTCGGCGCCGGGCGCGACAACCCTTGGCTCCGAGCGCGTCGACGTGTTCGTCAGGGGCATCGATGGCGCTCTGTATCACGCCGCGTGGGGTGCGAGCTTCGGCTGGTACGCATGGGACATCGGGAGAGGTCTCTTGGCCAGCGCGCCGGATGCTGTCTGGCGCAGCGCTGATCGGCTCGACGTCTTCATGCGCGGGATGGATGGCAACGTCTGGCACATGACCTGGGACGGGACGGCCTGGCACGGTCCGTTCCCGACGTTCTGAGTCGCGCCGGCTTGGCCGGTACCGTGCAAGGGTGCCCGGCACGCTCTACATCACGGGCAACGCCGAGACCGACGGCCTGCTCAACACCGACGGGACGGCGCTGCTGGTCGGCATGCTTCTCGACCAGCAGGTGCCGATGGAGTGGGCGTTCGCCGGCCCAGCCACACTGCGCGTGCGCCTGGGCCACCTCGATCCGGCGCGGATCGCGGCCATGGACGTCGACGACTTCGTCGATGTGTGCGCCGCCAAGCCGGCGATCCACCGGTTTCCGGCGGCGATGGGTCGACGGATCCACGAGCTGTGTCGAGTGTTGGTCGATGTGTACGACGGCGACACGGCACGCGTCTGGAGCGACGTTGCCAGCGGCGACGACCTTTACCGCCGCCTGCGTCGCCTGCCCGGCTACGGCGACGAGAAGTCGAAGATCTTCGTCGCCATCCTGGCCAAGACGCAGGGGGTGGCTCCGCCCGGGTGGCGGGAGGCGGCCGGCAAGTTCGGCGATGACGTGCCGCGGTCCGTCGCCGACGTCCACGACCCCGTCTCACTGGCCGCCGTTCGCGACTGGAAGAAGGCGCAGAAGGCCGCCAGGCGGGACAAGGAAGACCGCCCGGCGTGACGGTCCCCGTGACGCTCCGGCGGTGAGAGGTGAGCGCGCTATTCGCCCTCATCTCTCGCCGCGGGCACGCACAGCGTGAGGTCTTTCCAGTGCAGCGAGGGTTCGGGGTTCATCGGCGCAGGTTGCGCCGGGGCCGGGTGGCCCAGACAGACGATCAGCTCGGGGTTCGAATCAGCGGGGAGCCGTAGGACGGCGCCGACTGCGGCACGACTGAACGAACTCACCGGGCCGGCGCCGATCCGCAGGGCATGCGGGTCGAGCATCAACGTCACCGTCCCTGTGCCGACGTCGACGAAGAGCCAGGAATCGGTCGGCCCGAAGTCGTAGCCATCGGCGGCGCCGCGGTCGACGCAGATCGTGATCGCCGCCGTCGGACGTTGGATCATGCCGGGGCACGCCATGCGCAGGACGGGCAGCGTGGGCGCGTGATCAGTCGCGACGAAGCGTTGGATGTGGCGGTTCCCCGGCGGTGGAAGCCCAGCGACCGGCGTCGAGGATCTCGTCGATCACATCGCGGGCGACTGGCTCCGTCGTCATCGCCCGCACGACCCGCTGGCTGCGGATGGCGGCGAGGACCGGATTGGTCACGTCGACGCCGAGTCCGATGCGAAGTGGGTGGTGAGGTGTTCGGCCACGACCCGGCACACCTCGTCGAGTCGAGCGACGTAGGCGTCTCGGTCGTCACCCCGGGGGACGGCCAACGGCGGCATGAGCTCCAGGGGCCCCGTCACCAGCGCCCGTGTCCCTTCCGATGAGCGCGAGGCCATGCGTTCGGCCAACCGATGAGCGGCCGTGAGCAGTCGCATCGGGCCGTACTCGGCCGCTTCGTCGCACTGCGTGCGGGCCGCGGTGATCAGGTATGCCAGCAGCTCCAGTGCCTCGTCCTCGTCGAGGACCCAGGTCGTCGTCATCGCGCTAGTGAAGGCGTTGGTTGATGCTGCCCTCGACGCGGCTGGCGGCGGCGGCTGCCCGGTTGCGGGCGTTGATCAGGCCCTGCTGGCCGCCGAACATCGTGTCCTCCAGCCGCTCTTCGTGGACGAGCAGCCAGACCAGCACGCCGAGCACGGCGCCCACAAGAGGGAACACGATGAACGCCCACAGCTGGGTGAGTGCGTCGACTCCCGAGAAGATCGCTGTACCGAAGCTGCGGGCCGGGTTGACCCCTGTGTTGTCGACCGGGATCGTCGCCAGGTGGATCATCGCCAGCGTCAGGCCGGCGGCTAGTCCGCCGAAGCCTGTCGGGTAGCCGACCGTCGTTGTGGACAGCACGACGAAGACCAGCAGCGCAGTGAAGATGATCTCCACGACGATGGTGGCGCCGAGCCCGAAGTCGCTCCCGATGTCGGCACCCCATCCGTTTGCCGCGAAGACGCCCGTGTCGTCCTTGTCGCCGGCATCCGAGATGATGAAGATGATCAATCCGCCGATGAACGCGCCAATCAGCTGGGCGACCCAGTACCAAACCGCCCGCGCCAGCGTGATCTTGCGGCTGATCCAGAAGCTCAGTGTGATCGCCGGGTTGATGTGACAGCCGGAGACGTGCCCGATCGCGTAGGCCATCCCCAACAGGGCGAGGCCGAACGCGAAGGCCACGCCGAAGACGCCGACGTCGTTGAGGGCGATGATGGCGCTGCCCGGGCCGACGATCATCAGCACCGCCGTACCGACGGCCTCGGCGGAGAGAATCTTCAGGTTCGACGGCCCAACGGGGGCCGGTGATGCCGGCGGCCCGACGGTCGACTCGATGGGCCCGACCGCCGTGGGCGCGGTCACCAGGCCGGGGACTGGGCTGACAAGAGGTGGCGGCGGCGGCGGCGGAGGGTTCGACACGACGTTCTCCTTCGCGGCAGACGGGGCGGACGTGTGCGGCGCGACACTTGCACATCTGAGATGACAGCCGGCGGATCAGTGCTAGACACGCCGGCCGTGGAGATCCGCCCTCTTGCGATCGCGGGCGCCTTCGAGATCACACCGCAGCAGCACCGAGACGACCGCGGCGTGTTCCTCGAATGGTTCAAGGCGGACCGCTTCGGCCGGGCGGTCGGGCATCCCTTGACGCTCGCGCAGGCCAACTGCTCGGTGTCCGCCGTTGGCGTGATCCGCGGGATCCACTTCTCGGACATCCCACCCGGCCAGGCGAAGTACGTCACGTGTCTTGCCGGCGCCGTCCTCGACGTCGTGGTCGACCTGCGGGTCGGCTCGCCATCGTTCGGGTCCTGGGACAGCGTGCTGCTCGACGACGTCGAGCGTCGCGCAATGTACATCGGCGAGGGCCTTGGGCACGCCTTCATGTCGCTGTCCGACGGTGGCACGATCGCCTACCTCTGCTCGACGCCTTACGCGCCGGGTCGAGAGCACGCAATTGATCCCTTCGATCCGCAGATAGGCATCGCATGGCCACTAACTGATCGCGATGGACGCCCCGTCGAGCCGATGCTGTCCGAGCGGGATACGGCCGCGCCGAGCCTCGCCGAGGCGGCCGCGCGCGGAATGCTGCCCGACACTGCCACGGCTCGCGCCGACCGAGACCCACGCTCCGGCTGACGGTGCCGGCCTCGGCGCCGCGGCCTCGGCGCCGCGGCCCCGACTGCGGTGTCACCCGTCGAGGCAACCGTCACCGCGCGATAGCGCGCACGGCCAGCTGGTCGACCAGCTCGTTCATCGGGTCGCCGCTGTGGCCGCGCACCCAACCGAAGGTCACGTCGTGCGTCGTGACAAGCTCGATCAGCGGCCGCCAGAGGTCAGCGTTGGCGACGGGCTTGCGCTGGGAGTTGCGCCAGCCGTTGGCCTGCCAGCGGACGTACCAGGCGTCGCGGAAGCAGTTCACCACGTACGTCGAGTCGGACATGACGTGGACCGCCGCGCCGTCCGCGAGCACCTTCAGCGCCTCCAGCACGGCCTGGATCTCCATCCGCTGGTTCGTCGTGGCGGGCTCGCCACCTGACGCCGAGCGGGCCCCGTCAGGCGCCGTCGCCCACGCCCAGCCACCTGGTCCGGGGTTCCCGGAGCAGGCGCCATCGGTGTAGACGACGATCGGCTCCGGACCAGGCACGGACCCGCACGGTATCGCTGCGGCTCGGCGCGCACCCGGCGATCGCGGTGCGAGACTTACACCATGATCTTCCACGGGTACGTGCACCAGCTGCCGGACACCGACCCCGAACAGACGCAGGAATGGGTCGACTCACTCGACGCCATCGTCGACTCGCAAGGCAGGACCAGGGCCCAGTTCCTGCTGACCAAGCTCTTGATGCGGGCTCAGGAGACGCAGGTCAGCTTCCCGGCCACGGTGTCCACGCCGTACGTCAACACGATCGCTCGCGAGCACGAGCCATGGTTCCCCGGCGACGAGCACATCGAGCGACGCATCCGGGCCTTCATTCGATGGAACGCGGCGATGATGGTCGTCAAGGCGAACAAGCAGGCCGACGGCATCGGCGGTCACCTCTCCACGTTCGCCAGCTCCGCCAGCCTCTACGAGATCGGGTTCAACCACTTCTTCCGCGGCAAGGACGACGGCAACGCCGGCGACGCCGTGTACTTCCAGGGCCATGCCGCGCCTGGCGTCTATGCCAGGGCGTTCATGGAGGGCCGGCTGACCGCCGACGACCTCGACCACTTCCGCCAGGAGATCGGTCGCGGCGGTCGCGGCCTGTCGAGCTACCCGCATCCCCGCCTGATGCCCGACTTCTGGGAGTTCCCGACGGTCTCCATGGGCCTCGGACCGATCTGCGCGCTCTACCACGCCCGCTTCAACCGGTACCTCCTGAACCGCCACATCGACGACACGAGTCAGACCCGCGTGTGGGCATTCCTCGGCGACGGCGAGATCGACGAGCCGGAGACACTCGGCGCCATCTCGCTGGCGCCGCGGGAGCAGCTGGACAACCTGATCTTCATCGTCAACTGCAACCTCCAGCGCCTCGACGGCCCGGTGCGTGGCAACGGCAAGGTGATCCAGGAGCTGGAGGCGATCTTCCGCGGCGCGGGGTGGAACGTCATCAAGGTCATCTGGGGCTCGAAGTGGGACGACCTCCTCGCCCAGGACAAGGACGGTGTCCTGCTCAATCGCATGAACACCACCGTTGACGGCGAGTTCCAGCGGTACTCGGTGGAGAGCGGCGAGTACATCCGGGACAACTTCTTCGGGCCGGACCCCCGCCTGCGGGGGATGGTCGCCGGCCTGGCCGACGACGAGCTGCGCAACCTGCCGCGCGGCGGTCACGACTACCGCAAGCTCTACGCCGCATACAAGGCGGCGACGGAGAACATCGGCACTGGCATGCCGACGGTGATCCTGGCCAAGACCGTGAAGGGCTGGACGCTCGGTGAGGGCTTCGAGGGTCGCAACGCGACCCACCAGATCAAGAAGATGACCAAGGCTCAGCTCGTCGCGCTGCGCGACCGCCTCTACCTCCACGACGAGATTCCCGAGGACTCGATCCACGCCGACGACCCGCCGTACTACCTCCCGCCGGAGGACTCCATCGAATACCAGTACATGATGGAGCGCCGGAAGGCGCTCGGCGGTTCCCTGCCGAAGCGCACCACTCGGGTCAAGAAGGTGATCGAGCTGCCGACCGACAAGCCGTTCGCCGAGCTCCGGGGTGGATCCGGCAAGCAAGAGGTGTCGACGACGATGGGCTTCACGAGGTTGCTGCGCAGCCTCGCCCGCGACAAGCAGATCGGGCCGCGCATCGTGCCGATCATCCCCGACGAGGCCCGCACGTTCGGCATGGACGCCCTGTTCCGGGAGCTCAAGATCTATGCCGCCCTCGGCCAGAAGTACGAGCCCGTGGACCACGATCTGCTGCTCAGCTACACCGAGTCGAACAACGGGCAGATCCTCGAGGAGGGCATCAGCGAGGCCGGCTCGATGGCCAGCTTCATCGCCGCTGGCACGAGCTACGCGCATCGCGGGGTACCGATGGTCCCCTTCTACACCTTCTATTCGATGTTCGGCTTCCAGCGCGTGGGCGATCTGATCTGGCAGGCTGCCGATGCCCGCACCAGGGGTTTCCTGCTCGGCGCGACCGCCGGTCGCACGACGTTGCTCGGTGAGGGCCTGCAGCACCAGGACGGCCACAGCCTCGTGCTGTCGAGCACGGTGCCGCCGTGCCAGGCCTACGACCCGGCGTTCGCTTACGAGGTGGCGGCCATCGTGCAGGCCGGCCTGCAGCGGATGTTCGGTCCCGAATCACCCGAGAACGAGCGCGACGTCTTCTACTACCTCACGCTCTACAACGAGAACTACCTGATGCCGCCGATGCCGGAGGGCGACGTCGTCGAGATGACGAAGGCGATCGTCGAGGGCCTCTACCGCTGGCAAGACGCGCCAGACGGACCGAGCCACCGGGCCACGATCCTGTTCTCGGGCAGCGCGCAGGGCGCCGCCCGTGAGGCGGCGAGCGAGCTGGCCGAGCACTTCGACGTCGGCGTCGAGCTCTGGTCGGCGACGAGCTACAAGCGCCTGCGCGAGGACGCGCTGGCCGCCGAGCGGTGGAACCGCCTTCACCCGGACCAACCCGCACGGCAGTCACGGGTGGCCGAGCTACTGGCGGAGTCCTCGGGCCCGATCGTCGCCGTCACCGACTTCATGCGCTGCGTGCCGGATCAGATCGCGCGCTTCCTGCCCGGACGGGCGTTCCTGCCCCTCGGCACAGACGGCATGGGGCGCTCGGACACCCGCGAGGCACTGCGCCGTTTCTTCGAGATCGACACCGGCCATGTCGTGGCGGCGACGCTGGCGGCGTTGGCGTCGCAAGGCGAGGTCAAGCCGGAGGTCGTGATCGACGCAATGACGCGGTACGACATCGACCCCGAGGCCATCGACCCGTACCGCGTCTGAACGTGGCGGCATCCGCGGAACAGGAGCTCGCCGAAGCAAATGGCGCAGGGTCCACGTCGGACCGCGTCCACGCGCGGTTGGCGCGCGCGGGAAAGCACCTTCAGCCCCGGTTGCGTGACGCACTACGACCGATTGCTCGGCGCCTCCACCTGGTGACACCGCCCGGGGCCTGGTCGAGGCAAGCCCTTCCGCCATGGGCCGAACCTACATTGGACGAGCTCTCTGTGCCCGTGCGCTGCAACATCTGCCGGTGGACCGGCGAACGTTTCGAGGGAGGGTCCCACGTCGAGTCGTCTGCGTGTCCCCGTTGCGGCTCGATTGCTCGCGATCGCTATCTCTTCTGGTGCTTCGTCCGCCGTCACCCCAATCCCCAAGGTCTGCGCGTGTTGGAGACCAGTCCGCGCCTCGGGCAGGACTATCGCCACTTCATGCGCAGGTGCTTCGACTACCGAGCAAGTGACTTCGACCTCCACGCCCACAAGGCGGACCTCGCACTCGATCTCCAGCAGATAGATCTGCCCTCGGCGTCGCTCGACGTGGTTCTGACATCGCACGTCTTGGAGCACGTTCCCGACACCGGTCGCGCGCTCCGGGAACTGCACCGAGTGCTGGCACCATCCGGACGGGTCTACGTGCAGGTGCCGCTCCTCCAGGGAAGAACCTCGGTCCCTGCCGAGCCGGAGTTCCATCAGGACCACACGCTGGTCTTCTTCCGCTTCGGGTGGGACTTGACCGATGCACTGCGCACTGCAGGGTTCGACGTCGATGTCCTGGTGACCGATCAGTTCCGGACCATGCTGTCGGGCGACGGTACGGCACTGCCCACGGATGGCGAGTTCGACGTCGCGTCTCTTGTCGAGCATGCTCGCGTCAGTGACTTGGTCGGCGTAGCGAACGTCGATGAGGCCGCGCAGCTCGGGTTCCTTCCGCCGCACCAATTCGTGACGTGGGAGTGCCGCCGTCGGTCATGAGGAATGACGGAGCGTTGTCAGCACTCGACCCTGCCGCGGGATGCACACGATGAGCGTCAGCCGACAGGTCCGTCGCGCGGTGCGGACGTTGCCGCTCCCGGAGCGGCAACGGAGTTGGCTACGCCGCTTCGAAGCCCGCCGCCGGCTTGCCTCCGCACTCGAGCGCAACGGGCTCGTCGAAGCTCTGTCGGTTGACGTAGAGCAATGGGCACCATTCGTCCGGTTCGCCGCGCCGGGACACTTCTACTCACCAATTCCCCGGCTCGACGAGCTGCGTGCCGATGCCGCCGAACTCTTCAGTTTCGATGTCGAGCTTGCCGGCATCGATCTGCGAATCCCCGAACAACTGGCAATCACCGAGCGCATCGCGACTGAGCTGAACGAAACGTCGTCGCACTCGGCCCCGTTGGCGTTCGAGCGGTATTCCGTCGACAACCCGTCCTTCGGTATCGGCGACGCCACGATGCTCGAGGGCATGCTGCGCCTGCACGCGCCATCGCAGATCGTGGAGATCGGTTCCGGTTACTCGTCTGCCCGGATCCTCGATGTGGTCGAGCGTCATCTGCCGGGAACCACGGTGACGTTCGTGGAGCCCCACACCGACCTCTTGCGGTCACTCATGCGCGAGGGCGATGTCGACCGGTGCCACATCATCGAGCGACGCGCGCAGGACGTACCAGTGGAGCTGCTCGATCAGCTGGAGAGCGGTGACGTGCTCCTCATCGACTCGACGCACGTGGTGCGAACCGGCAGCGACGTGTGCCACCTGATCCTCAAGGTGCTGCCGGCGCTCGCACCGGGTGTGATCGTGCACGTGCACGACATCTTCTGGCCGTTCGAGCTGCCGGAGGAGTGGGTCGAGGAGGGTCGGCAGTGGTCCGAGTGCTACCTCATGCGGGCGTTCCTCACCGGCAACCACGACTGGGAGATCGTCCTGTTCAACGACTACATCGGCCGCTACCACGTGCCCTTCGTGCAGAAGCTGCTGCCCCAATTCCTCGACAATCCAGGTGGCTCGCTCTGGTTGCGACGGGTGTCGTGAGCGCGTCGCGGTCGATCTCGCGCGGCCCCGCCAACCACGTAGCGTGATCTCGCGGTGGCCAGCGAGCTGACGAGCGCATCAACGTACCTCGAGCACACCGACAGAGGTTCAGATCGAGTGGCCGCGTGGCGCCACCTGTTTCCGTTCCGCGCCGTCGTGCTTCCCTGGCTCGTCGCGCGACTCGTGGCAGTACCGGCCCTCGTCCTGGCGGGTGACCCCGGCAGCGTCCAGCCGAACCGGCTCATCTGGATGGATGGGCTGTGGTTCCGGATGATCGCGCTCGACGGGTACGACCGACCGTACGTCGCCGGCCAATGGAGCGAGTTCCCGTTCTTCCCGCTCTTCCCGGCACTCGGCGGCGGGCTCATGCGATTGGGCATCGGCGCCACGACTGCGCTCACAGCCATCTCGTGGATCGCCTCGTTGGTGGCGCTCGCCGGTGCGTACCGACTGGCGAGTCGGCACCTGCCGGCTCGTGCGGCCGCTTGGGCGCCGTGGTTCATCGCCCTCGCGCCCGGCGCGCTGGGGTTCGTGATGGGGTACGCGGACAGCCTGTTCCTCGCTGGATCGGTGTGGGCGTTGCTGCTCGCCGAGCGTCGGCACTGGTGGTGGGCGGGAGTGGTGGCCGTCGTCGCGACATCAAGCCGTCCGAACGGCTTCATCGCCGTCGTCGCACTCATCGTCATGGCGCTGGCCGCTCGAGCAGGAGCTCGCGCGATCGTCGCCGTCGCGCTGCCGTCGATGATCTTCCTCGCCGCCTGGTGCAGCTACCTCTGGTGGGCGACCGGCGATCCCCTGGTGTTCTGGTCGGCAAAGGACGCCTGGGACGAGATCACGCTCAGACGAATCGCTGCCGAGCCGCTTGCTCCGCGCAACCGGGGGGCGCTCTTCCATCTCCTTGCGCTGTTGGTGCTGGCCGTGCCGTACGTGATGCGGATCCGCCGGCAGCCGATCGCCTGGGCAGTCTTTCCGCTGCTCGGTGTCCTGCCGTCACTCGTGCTCGGGATCGAGGGCATCGGCCGGTATGCCGTCTTGGCGTTCCCGCTGCCGTTCGCCGCAGCAGACGTGTTCACCAGCTCGTCGCGCACCCCCGCGGTGGTCTACCTCGCCGCCTCCGGCTCGGCGTTGGTCCTGCTCTCCGTCCTGGTGGTCCGGTACTCCTGGGTTCCGTGAGCGTGCTCGATGCAGACATGCGCCACGGCCGATGATTCGCTCAGTGAACGCGCCGCCCGTCAATCAGTCCCCGGACCTGCTCGGCGAAACGCCCCACTGAGAACTCCTGTGCACGCTGGCGGGCCGAATCCGCGAGCCTCACGCGCTCGCCCGGCTCCCGCGCCAGACGAGCCGTCAGACTGGCGAGCTCACCGAGGTCGTGCCAATGGCAGCCATTGGCGCCGTGTGTCACGATCTCGGCAGGCCCTCCCGCGCCGTACACGAGCGGGACGGCGCCCGCCGCCATCGCCTCGACAACGGTGATCCCGAAGTGTTCGAACCGCTCTGGGTGGCGCGTCGCATCGGCCCCGTACCCGGACGCATGCCAGTAGATGGCCGCGTCCGTGAGCAACTGTGTGACAACCGCCCCGCGTGCGTTGACGTGCACATGTATCGGCTTGCCGAGCGCCGCTCGGCGGACCGCCAGGGCGTACTCGCGATTGGCCGCGTCGCATCCGCCGGCAAGGGCGAGCTCCCAACCGTCGAGGTCGAGATCATCGAAGACGCGAACGAGGTCGAGTTGACGCTTCGAGTGCCCGAAGCGGGGATCGAAGAAACGACCGACGTTGAGCACGAGCGGCCGTTTGGGTCCGTTTGCCAGCATGGCGCGCACGGGCGGGTACAGCACCGTGCAAGGGACCGCCCACAGTCGCCGGACCCAGTCCGCCGTGTAGTGGGAGTTCGCCAAGAAGCGCTCGTACGTCGCGAGGTGCCCGGTCGGCTGCACTCGACGCTCGAACCCCGCTCGGACGTCGGCCAGACGCCGCGGCACGCCAGGCCGGTCGAGGAGCCGCGCTGCGTTCACGCTGGTCCACTGGCGCAGACGGTCGCGCGACGTCGGTGGCTGACCGGGGAAGTGGACGTAGTACCACCCGCAAGCGGCGTGATTCGTGGCGCTGCTGAGATAGGTGACATTGACGAACAGATCGAAGTCGGCGCTTGCTGAGGATGCGTCCGCGTCGTCCTGAACGAGACGGAACGCGCAGCCGCCGAGATCGATTCCGAGACGCTCTTTCGTCTGCTCGACATCAATCGGTGCCGGACCGAGCAACGTCACCTCGTGGTCGTCCGCCAACACGCTGGCGATGGTGCCGGCGACCTGTTCGCCGCCGCCAAGCGTCGACCAGTAGAGGTCGTACACACCCACCCGTAGGGCTTGGTTCACGAAGCGGTCACCTTCGACTGCTGCCACCGCATCGGTGCACGGCGCTCGATCAGTGGCCGCGCCCGTATCCGCTCATGCACCATGCCCGGAACGAGGCGTAAGTAGCCCAACAGGACTCGCCATTCATGCGCCGCCTCCGCACGCTGAGGCATGCGTAGACGCAGCGGTCGCAGGATGACGTCGCGCACCGTGCGAGCGACGGCACGGCGAGCCAAGCCCCCACCTGCCCGAACGGCCGTGCCGACCGGCGCGTTCTTGGCCAACACGAGTGGTCGATTGCGCTCGGTGTAATAGCGAAAGGTCGGTGACCAGACGCCTGAGGACTGCGCGTGACGGTGCCGAACCACCGAGGTCGGCACGTAGCGATAGTTCCAGCCTCGGAGACGACCACGCCACGACAGATCGGTGTCCTCGTAGTAGAGGAACAGGCGCTCATCGAACGTTCCGACATCGGCGAGGTAGTCGCGCCGCATCAGCACGGCGCCACCACACCACGCAAACACGTCGGCCGGCTCGTCGTACTGGCCCCGGTCCGCCTCGAGGAAGCCGCGGTCGCCGCCGAAGCCGTGCTCGTACAACGCCGATCCGGCGTTGTTGATGACGTCGAATGGGGGCCCGTGGAGGGGCACCTCGATCCATCTCGCGTGCTCGTCCAGAGCGACGGTCGTCGGCCCGACGGTCATCGTTCGCGGTTCGGGTGCGACGACACGCACGCACAACGAAGATGGAACCTCATCGGCGGCGGTCCGCACGCGCACGCGACCGCGATGCCACGACCAGACCGCCATCTCCTCGCCCGACGCGCGATCCGGTACCTCGGGGGGGAAGAAACCTTCGTCGAAGGCGAGCCGGCCGTCATCTCGGACTCCATCGATGCGGGCGGCGATCAGCCGCACTCCCAGCGTCCGCGGATCGCGCCCGATCGGCGCCGCATCGGGCACGGCAACGTCAGCCTCGACGAATTGGCCCTCGAAGAGGATCTTGGGGCACGCCGCGCCCAGCCGAGCGTCGTCTCGCAGTGCCTCTACCAGCGGCCGTAGCCATCCTGTGGAGACAACCGCGTCGTTGTTGACGAGGGCCAGCAGGTCGAAGTGCCCGGGCGCTTCGATTCCGAGGTTGCACCCACCTGCGAAGCCCGTGTTCGCGAGTGGTTCGACCACTCGGATGTAAGGCATCTCGACCCGAACGCGACTCACCACATCGTCGAGCGACCCGTTGTCGACAAGGAGGATCTCCAGGCGGTCCGGCGGCCAGTCCGTCGCCATGAGCGAGTGCAGGCAGTCGAGCGTCATCTGCCCGCCGTCGAAATGGATCACGACGATGCGCACGAAGGGCAGCGCGTCATCCATGAAGGCTGTGGGAAGTTAGCAATCCGACCAACCATTGCCAGGGCGCGCCGTGCGGTGTCCGGCTCGTATCCACTCGATCAGCACATCGCCCAGCCGTTCGCCACTCCGGTCGGCGAGCGTGTCACCGAGCTCGATCGTCGGTGGTCCTCCGGACACCAGCGATCGCGTCCCGCCGGATCGATCGGTGACAATGATGGATCGTGCGCCAGCGATGATCGACGGATCGGGCGCCGTGCGCCCAGTGGGCCAGACGTGCGTCCGATGGGCGCGAGCGATCCGGGCGGCGACCTCGTCGGACCGTCCGTTCAGCAGCGTCACCACGTGGTCGAAGTCGTGAGCGGGCACGTAACGACCGAACGCTGCTGCAGGCCACCTCGTTCCAGCACGGCTCGGGATGACCGGCGTCGCTCGGTGAGTCGACGAACGCGTGGACTTCGACCTCGCTCGTTTGGGTCAGCGCCCGAGTCACCTCATCGACTGTCGGAGGGGTTCCGATCACCGCAATGCGTTGAGGCGGTGATGTCGGCCGCCGGCTCGGCACGTGGGTCGCCATCGCGTCGAGGAGTGCACCGGCAACCGCCTCCCAGCGCCACCGCGCCACCGCCCGCTCGCCCGCAGCAAGCAGCACTTCTCGGTGTCGGGGATCGGTCAGCGCCCGCTCGATGGCGGCCGCCGTGTCCGCCGGGTGCGTCGGATCGAACGAGGCGGATGGCTCCCGGAGAATCTCGGGAAGTGACGAAGTGTCCGAGCAGATGACGGCCGCACCGCACGCCGCTGCCTCGACGACCGGTAAGCCGAAGCCCTCGTCAAGTGATGGCTGGACGACGAGGTGGGCTTTCTGCAGCTCGACGATCATCTGCTGGTCCGAAACGCTCCCTGCGAAGTTCATCTCACGGAGGCAACCGGCCGACGCGGCGAGGTGCCGCCACCGGTCGAGTAGCGACGCCGGACCGCCCGAGATGACGGTCAAGGGATGGCGAACCCGGAGCTCCCGGCGAACGAGCGCCCACGCCGCGATCAGGCCCTCGGTGTTCTTGCGCGGGTCGGGTCCGGTCACGGCCACGACGCCGAACCGGTGTTGGTCCGGGGGCGGCTTCTTGAACTTGGGAGAGACGCCCGCACCGATCACCGTGACGGAAGCCGCGTCGAGACCCAGGTGGTCGATCGCGGTGTCGGCTGAGAACTGCGAGATCGCGGCCGTGATGTCGACGGTGCGGGCGAGATGACCACGCACGGCCGCTTGGCGGATAGCCGCGTCGTTGTCGAAGTACAGCTCCGGATGGCGGAACGGAATGACGTCGTACATGATCCCGACCACGGGCAGGCCGGCGTCGGTGATGATGCGGGGGATCGGGTCGAAGGCGATCGGTGCAAGGAACATCCCCGTCGCCACGTACCACGCCTCGGAGGTTTCACGGACGACGTCCGGGTGCCAGGTGGACACGACCTGACGGCCGATCTGCGACTCGACGAGCGCGATCTCGCCCCGGCCGGACACCAGGGCAGTGACCGACGCTCCGACGTCGACGAGGCCTCGGATCAGCCCCGCTGTGTAGTTGCCAATCCCTCGGCCGCCAGCCGTTCCGTGGTAGATCGCTCGTGCATCCACCAGGACGCGTTGACTATGCATTCGGACGCGAGTGCTCCTTCAGCGCGCTCACGCACTCCTCGAGGCGTGCCAACTGGCGATCGAGCACGGAGCTGACGCCGACCATCGTGTCGGCGTCAGTCCGGAAGCGCTCGGCGTATCCGAAGAACAGCGGCAGACCTTCGAGCGAGCCCGACCTGACGTCATGGTTGAGCGCGGCAACGAGGTTCGTGAGATGCTCGACAGCAGCGCGCAGATCCGCGACATCCGCCCGCAGACCAGCGTATCGACCGCGACGAAGTCGGCGGAGAGATCGCCGGATGTACTCCACCTCGCGAGGTTACTGCCGGAGTGTCAGCGGACGCCGATGCCTGAGTCTGCTGGTGGCCCGCCGGTAGCCTCCCTGCCCATCAGGCGAGAGAAAGGCGCACGATGGCGGTGACCGAACCACTGCCCGCAGCCGGAGACCTCGTGACGAGTGTCCGGCGACTGCTGCGACCCGGTGCGACGCCCTCCGTCGCGCCGCCGGTGCATCGCGAGGGCGATGGTGCCGTGCAGTCCCACGTCTTCGGTATGCGGGTGGCGCTGGGAGGGCTCGGAAGTCCTCCTGCCAGCGTCGCCCGGGGGGGACTGATCGGGAGGGCAGGTACGTTCGTCAAGCGTGTCATCCGCAAGTCGACCGCCTGGTACGTCGAGCCGAGATGGGCGACCCAGGCGCACTTCAACGAGCAGGTGATCGCTGTTGCAACGGAGCTCGATCAGTTCCAGGGCCACGTGGCGCAGGCTGATGCCGACCTGGAGGCACAACTGGCCGGGGTCACCGAGCAACTCATCGACGTCCTCGACCAGTTGACGCGCCTCCGCCAGCACGTCTGTCCGGCCGATGCCACCGCAGGCATCGACTACCTCGCCTTCGAGGAGCGCTTTCGCGGCGACTCGGCCGAGGTGAAGGACTCACAGCGCGACTACGTCGGTCGCTTCGCTTCCGCCACCGCCGGAGGACCGATCATCGACATCGGGTGCGGACGCGGTGAGATGCTCGAGCTCCTCCGAGATGCCGGCATGGAGGCCATCGGCGTCGATACTGACGACGGGATGCTGGCGGTCTGTCGGCGCAAGGGGCTGACGGTGGAGCATGGAGACGCCCTCGCGTGGCTCCGCGCCGCGGAGATGCATCGTTACGTGGGATCTTTCTGGGGCAGGTGGTCGAGCACCTCAGCTCCCAGAGCTTGGTCGAGCTGATTGAGCTCTCGGCCCGCAAGATCAGCCCCGGTGGGGCGCTTGTGGTCGAGACCATCGATCCTCGCTCGCTCTACGCGACAGCGAACTACTTCTGGGCGGACCTCAGCCACGTGAGACCGGTGCATCCGTCGACGTTGCTCTTTCTGGTCGAGCAGGCTGGGTTCTCCCAGGTCGGTACGGTCCAGCGGAACCGTCACGACCTCGCCGACATTGATGAGACTGACGCTGCTGACCCCTTGCACGACGCGGTCAATAACTTGCTCGACACGGTGTACGGCCACCAGGACTACGCCGTGATCGCATACCGATGAACCGGATCGCCACGACGGTCAATCAGTTCCACTCCGGCACTGGTGTCGGAGATGCCGTCACGAACGAGATGTTCACGTGGCGGGATCACCTCCGGCAGCTCGGATACCGCTCCGAGATCTTCGGCGAGCACGTACACCCGGCCCTTCGCGAGGAGATCAGACCGATCACTTCGTATCTCGGCGAACCCGAAGCCGTCCTCATCGTTCACCATTCGATGGGTTATGACGCGTTCGACGATGTCCTCGAGCTTCCGGATCGCAAGGTCCTCGCCTATCACAACATCACGCCCGAGAACTTCTTCGATGATGAGTACAGCAGGCGGTACGTGAGACTCGGCCATCGTCAGCTCCGCCGGTTCGCGGCACACGCAGTCGCAGCCGTCGCTGTCTCGGCGTACAACCGGCGTGACCTCATTCGCGCGGGCTATCGGCGGGTATCGGTGATCCCGATCAAGACGTCGATCGATCCGAACATCGAGGTCCGCCGCGTGCGGACCAGGAAGGACTGGCTCTTCGTGGGGCGACTCGTCCCCAACAAGCGTCAGATCGAGCTCGTCGAGGCGTTCGCGCATCAGGCGCGCATCGATCGTACGGTGCGTCTCCACCTCATTGGCGATGCGTCGTTCGAGCCATACGTGACCCAACTCGAGCGGCGGATCCGCAGCCTGGCCCTCGCTCACCGCGTGCGGCTCCACGGCAAGGTGTCGGATGCACAGCTCGCCGAGGCCTATCGGCGAGCTGGCGTGTTCGTCTGTCTGAGCGAACACGAGGGGTACGGCGTACCCCTCCTCGAGGCCATGGAGGCCGGCCTGCCAGTCGTCGCGCGGGCGGCCGGCGCCGTCCCGGAGACAATGGGCGGTGCAGGAGTGCTGTTGCACGACGAGAGCCCGCAGGAGATCGCCAACGTCGTCCGTTCCATCGTCGATGACGACGAGTTGCGAGCAGCGCTCGTCGCCGGGCAACGGCAACGAGCACGTGAGCTCGACCGGTTCGACGTACCGGCCGCGCTCTCTCAACTCGTGTGCGATGCGATGGACGACTCACGCCCGCTCGAGGTGCAGATCCAAGGACCGTTCGAGACGAGCTACAGCCTGGCGCGGGTCAACCGTCGCCTCGCCCTGGAGTTGGATCGCCTGCCGGGAGTACAGGTGTCGATCCACGCGACCGAGGGACCAGGTGATTACACGCCACGGCAGGAAGATCTCGCGAGTCACCCCGAGGCGACGACGCTGTATGAACGCTCCGCCTCGGTGCCGTACCCCGATGTCGTCATTCGCCAGCTGTACCCGCCGCGAGTGGCCGACGCTCCTGGCGGCATCAACCTGCTGCAGTTCGGTTGGGAGGAGACCCGAGTACCTGTCCAGTACGTCACGGAGTTCAATGAGCATCTCAACGCCGTCGGGACGATGTCCGAGTTCGTCACCCGATCGTTGATCGATTCGGGGCTCAACATCCCTGTCGAGGCGGTCGGCATCGGCGTCGACCCACCGACGATCACCGAGCCGATCGACGTTGTGCCAGGCGACCTTCCGAGCTTTAGGTTCCTGAACATCGGTTCGGCATTTCCGCGTAAGGGACTCGACGTGTTGCTGCGCGCCTACTTCGGTGCGTTCACGAGCGCCGATGACGTCGTCCTGATCCTGAAGACCTTCCCGAACCCACACAACGACGTTGGTTCGATGTTGACCGCGCTGAGCGCAGAGACGACCGATCCACCCTCAGTCTGGTGCATCGACCGTGACATTTCCGACTCAGAGCTCGATCAGCTCTTCGGCATCGCTTCGTGCTACGTCCACAGCTCTCGAGGCGAGGGCTTCGGCCTTCCGGTCGCCGAAGCGATGCTCGCTCGCGTCCCAGTCGTCGCGATTTCGCAGTCGGGCACGGCCGACTTCATCGACAGCGACGTTGCCACCACGATCCCCTACCGGATGGCACCCGCCGCGAGCCACGTGTCGGTAGAGGGCAGCGAGTGGGCCGAGCCCGACTCGGAGAGCCTGTCGAAGGCGATGCGTCTCGCATGGGAGCGGCGGAGTGAGTTGCGCTCGTCCGAGCGCGTTGCAGCAGCGCACGACCGCATCGCCACGGAGTACTCCTGGACCACCGTTGCGGAGCGGTGGTTTGACCTGATCGAACGAACGCGCGACCAGGCCTTCGGTCCGAACGTCGCGCTCGTCTCGACCTGGAACTCCCGCTGCGGCATCGCTGAGTACAGCCGCCGACTGATCGAGAACGTTGGCCGGCGAGTCGACATTCGCATCTTCGCCGACCGTGGGGCGACGATCTTCGATCAGCATGCCGACGAAGGTGTCGTCCGCAGCTGGAGGAACCGGTGGGAGCCCGATCTGTCGGAGCTGGCGGAGCACGTCCTGCAGAGTGACGCCGATGTGGTTCACATCCAGTTCAACTTCGGCTTCTTCGCCCTGCCGAACTTGGCTCGCCTCGTCTCCGACATCAATCGAAGCGACCGCGCGGTCGTCGTGACGCTGCACGCCACGCACGAGCCCGTCATCGACGGCGACGTCATTCGGCTGTCGGACATCGCGCTCATGTTGCGCAAGATCGACCGCATCATCGTCCATCAGCAGCTCGACGCCGAACGGCTCGCCGCGATGGGCGTCGTCGACAACGTCGAGGTCGTGCCGCACGGCGCGACGGTGGGCCGGCTGCCGGCAAGGACGGCCATTCGCAGCGCACTCGGACTTGGCGACCGGCCCGTGGTCTCGACGTTCGGATTTGCCCTCCCGCACAAAGGCCTGATCGAGCTCATCACCGCGATGAAGCACCTCCGACGGCACCACCCCGATGTCGTCCTGCTGGCGTGCTGCGCGTTGCACGCCGATTCGTCCTCGGCGCGCTACCTCGAGAAGTGCCGTCGGGAGGTGGTCCGTCTCGGCCTGCAGGACCAGGTGCGGCTGATCACCGACTTCCTCTCGGAGGACGAGGCTCGAACGATCCTCGGCGGCTCCGACGTCGTGGTCCTGCCATATGGCGACACGCCGGAGTCGGCGAGTGGCGCGCTGCGCTCGGTGATCGGCACGGGCACCGCGGTGCTGACGTCGACCGCGTCGATCTTCGAGGACGCCGCGCGCGCCGTCGAGCAGGTCGATTCCAACCACCCCGCCGTGCTGGCCAGCGCCATCGAGCGCCTCCTCGACGACGATGAACTCCGCAGCGACGTTGCGGCTCGGTGCGTTGCATACGCACGGGAGGTGTCGTGGACGAACGTGGCACAGCGCCACGCCGAGATCTACCGTGAGGTTGCGCGGAGGCGCATCACGCAAGCAGCACGGCCGCCGCTCACAGCTCCTCAGCGAAGCGCGGAGCGAGCTTCTTGAACACCGCCCAACCAGCCCACAGCGTCAGCACACCCCACAGGGCGAGGTAGCCGAACTGGGCCACAGTGGGGTACCGGACGTCGTACAGGAGCGTACGAAAGAGCCGGACCGCGATGGCCATCGGCAGGTGCTCATAGATCCAGAACGCCCACTCGGGCAGCTTGTCCTCCACGAGCTCTGGCGGATACACGACCGGCGTCAGGAAGAACCACATCTGCAGGAGGATGCCCCAGAGGTGGTTCAGGTCCCGGAAGAACACGTTGGCGGCCGACAGGAAGAGGGCCAACCCAACCACGAACGTCGAGAGGAGCACCATCGCGAGCAGAACACCGGGCAGCTCCAGCAGAACGAAGTTCCCGAAGAACATGAGCACCACTGACAGCACGCCGAGCTCGATGCAGAGCGTCACCGCGGATGCAGCCACCGTCGCCAAGACGAGATGTTCGCGAGGAACGCGACCTTCTTCACCAGACCGCCGTTGCCGATAACAGTCCCCATTGAAGTTCCGACACCGATGGACATGTAGTTCCAGGGGAGAATTGCGCAGAGGATGAACAACCCATACGCCTGGAGGCCGCTCGGGTTGCCAACGGGCGCAGTCGCGTCGAGCAGCGTGACGAAGACGAACGAGTAGATGAGCATCGTCGCCAGCGGATTGAGCAGCGACCATGCCCAGCCGAGAACGCTGCGCTTGTAGCGCGTCCTCAGCTCTCGAAGCGTGAGGTTCCAGAGCAGCTCACGGGAGCGGCCGAGCTCAACGAGCGTCGACATGCCGTTCCTCCCTGCTCGGCGACGCGCTCTCCAACCTCCACGTTCCACCGAGCGACACGTACCCCTCCTCGTGCACCGTGCTCGGGAGGACGTCGAACTTCAGCCCATGCCGCCAGTGGTCGTAGTCGTGCGACTCGGACCAGTCCTGGATCGCCGCGGTGAGCTCATAGGTGCCCTCGAGCAAGCCCAGTCGCGGAATGTGGTAGTCGATGTAACCGCTGCTGTCGAGCAAGGGCAGTGTGCGACCGTGGCGACGCGAGTTGGTCCCGCTGAGGTGCTGGCCGTTCTGATGGTCCACAGCAATGCCCACCACCACGTTCTCCACGGGCCGATACGTCACATAGTGGAGGCGAAAAGAGAGGGGCTCACCGGTGCGGCCGAATGACACGCTCTGACCGTCGCCGTCGATGAGCTCCATCGCGTGGATGCGAACTTCGCCCGAGCCCCACCTCGTGCCCTCCAGCTGCTCTGCCTTCCGACCTTCCCGCGCGACACCCGTGTAGTCGTCGACGATCTCGCTCGGATCCCCGATCGCCCGCATTCGACCGTGATCGAGCCACAGTGCACGATCGCAGATGCCCAGGACGTCGCTCAAGCCGTGGGTCACCAGGACGATCGACTTGCCCGCTGCGCGAAACTCCGTGATCTTGTCCCTGCATTTAGCCTGGAACTCCGTGTCGCCCACCGCTAGGACTTCATCAATGATGAGCACGTCGGGATCGACATTGATGGCGATGGCAAAGCCCAGCCGAACGGTCATGCCGGTGGAGTAGTTCCGAACTGGCTGGTCGATAAACTCCTCGATGCCGGCGAACGCGACAATCTCGTCGAAGCGCCGGATCAGCTCCTTTCGTGGCATGCCGAGGATCGCACCGTTCAAAAAGACGTTCTCACGCCCTGAAAGTTCCTGGTGGAAGCCGGCGCCGAGCTCGAGAAGTGCCGACACAGAACCATTGACCTTGACGCGTCCATGATCGGGAACCAGGATGCCGACGAGGCACTTCAGGATGGTGGACTTTCCACTGCCGTTGTGTCCAACGATGCCGAATGCTTCGCCCTCGAGGACCTCAAAGGAGACGTCGCGAAGAGCCCAAAAATCCTCCCAGCGCGCTCGCCTTCCCTTCAGAATCGACGTCTTCAGGTAGGGATTGCGCTCATGGAACACCCTGAAGCGCTTCGAGAGCTCGTGGACCGAGACCGATACCGACATGACGTCTCGCGAGGCTATCCCGACGCCCCCGAGCCGGGCGGTGACGTCGGGGTTCGGACTTATACCGTGCGATCACCGCTGGAGTCATCCGAGCTCCGGCGTGACCGGTCCGGGACCGACGCGGCGAGTGATGTAGCGGTACGAGTACCACTCCGTGATGTGCTCGTCCGTCTTCAGGATCTCTCCGCCGCACGACGAGACCAGCGACTCGATCTCCCGCCGTTCGATGCCGCGCATCATCAACATCGGCCGCTCGTCGCTCGCCTCGGCAGCAACCACCTCGCTCGGTTCAGTTGCCTCCTCCGGCACGTCGCGACGCAGATTGGGCTCGATCTCGATGTTCACCGATGCGATGGCCGAACCCCGATCGGCGAACCAGTTCACGTTCTCCTGAACGACGTCCAGTTGAAGCTCATAACGGCCGGGACGTGCCGGTGCCGTGACGACGAGCGCGAGCTCGTCGGACTCGCCGGAACGCAGCCGACCCGGCAGCCGTGCCCGTGCATCATCGTGGACCAGGTGTCCACCGTCCACGCTCACCCAGTGGTTCGCGACGTTGAGCTGGTTCGTCAGGTCCTGGAGCCACTCGTGCTCGCTCGCGTTCTCGACACGGACGCCGATGGTCGCCGTGGTTCCGGCGGTCAAGCGTGAGGGCGCGTCGAGAACCGTGAGCTGGGCGCGGTGAGCTCCGTCGGGAGCACCGTCCCGTCGTTGCCCAGGGGTAGCCACTCATCCGTGAGGTGAGACGGGATCTGAAACACGACGTACCCGTTCGGCCGAACCACTCGGAAAAATTCGCGCAGGTAGCCGCGTGCGAGCGATTGATCCATGTGTTGCAGCACGATGTTCGAGTAGACGAGGTCAATGCTGGAGCTGCTGAGCATCGCCAGATCGGGGCGGTCATTGACGATGAACTCGACGTTCGACCTGTCCGCAGCCAACGATCTCGCGATCTCGACCATCGTGGGCGCGATGTCCACACCGACGACCCTCGTGAAGCGATTGGACAAGGGGATGCTCAGACGTCCGACACCGCATCCGAAGTCGAGCGCGGAGTCATCCGCCTCGAGCCCGAGCGAACGGAGCTCGTCGATCAACGCGGCGATCTCGTCCTCGCCGGTCTGGAGGAATTCTTGGACGTCCCACTTGCGTCCGACCTTGTCGGCATCGCTCAACACCGCCCACAGTGGATCCAGCTGCGCGAGCCGCTCCCACGTCTCACCGACCCGTGCGAGCGGCGATGGCGAGGACGGCGACGGGTCCGGCGCACCTGCGCCGCGCCGCCGCGGCCGCCGAGCAGCCGGTTGCGGAGGCGGGACGCGGGTGCAGTGAGCTGCTGATCCATCGAGTTCCTACGTCTCCAAGCCGCGGTTCGACGCCGCGTCGCTCAGCGAGCGTAGAGGCGCAGGGGCGCAGAGCGACGGCACTGTCGCAAGCGCAGAAGTCGGGGGCCTCACCGAATCAGAGCTCGGCACTGGGGAACCGGACGGGGCCGGACGAACCAGCGCACGCCTTCTTGCACCAGTCCGAGCTCGAGCTCGAACTCGCCCGGGGTGTCCGGTGCGACGACACGGACGGGAAGCGCCAGCGAGGCTCCGCTCTCGAGCCGCCACGGCACGACGGAGACGCGTGAAGGCTCGACACCGTCGTCGAGGTGATCGGCGGAACGCCACCTCCACGTCACGAGTGTGGGGTAGGGAGGATGATTGCCGATCGCCACCGACGCGTGGTTGCGGACCTCTGCGACGAGGTACAGCGGTTCACCCGAGTTGACGACCGAGTTGCTCGCCCATGCGACGCCGAGGTCGACGACGGAGCCGGGCGGAGTCGCCACCGTGCACAGCGCCTTCGGCGGGACGAGTGGATGGCCATTGGGGAGCTTGTGCACGGGCGGCTGGAACTGATCCACGGGTGGTGTCGCCAGGAATCGCTCTGCATCACCCGAGCCGACGAAGAAGGCGTTCGTTCCACTCGAGTCGCAGGCGACGAGCCGATAGCCGAACGAGGATCCAGGTCCACGAGCGCGCCGAGCGCAGCGCCATGGTCGGCTGTTTCGTCCCATCGCCGAGTCGGGTCATACCTGGCGACCCACCTGAGTTGCGGGCCCCACGACCCGTTGTACTCGATGACCGTCACTCGTGGTCGCAGCCCTCGGTCCAACAGGGTTCGCCAGAGCCAGAAGTCGTTGCCATCCACATCGATGACGAGCAGGTCGAACGTCTGCGGCCATGTCCGGGCCAGCTGGGCGAGCGACTCCTTGTCGACGTACCGTTCGACGACTTCGACCGGACGATGCGCGCCGACGTGCCGCGCAACGCGCCCGAGCTGCGGATCTCCCTCAACCCATGTGCCGGACCACCCCTGCTCGAGGAGTGCTCGGTGCAATTTTCACCCCCGTCCGCGGCACCGATCTCCACGAAGTGCCGATCGTGGGCGCCGATCCGTTGAAAGATGGCGTCGAGGATCCCGTCCTCTCCGTGCTGGGAGAAGCTCGAGTGTTCCGTCGGACGGGAACGCGCCGGCGCCGTCAAGCGCCTCGAGCCTCCGCCGCTCTCGCTGCCGCTGACACTACAACACCACGGGTAGTGCGTCGCGCTCGACTGTCCGGCCCACCCACGCCGGCCCGGGCCAGCTGCCGGTTTCCACGAGAGGTATCGAGGAGTCGCGGCGGCGGTCATGGGGCGGCGGAGTTCACGCCCGGAACGCCCTGAGTACTGCCGACCAGGTCATCGCCACATCAGCCCGCACACGACGGCACGCCGTAGCATCCCGGCGATCGACCGCATTCGCATCTCGCGAACGGCTCGCCTCGAGAAAACGGCGCGGGCGCGGGACCCAAGCGAGAACCTCATCAGCACGACACTTCCGCACCAGGTGGACGAATCTACGAGCACCGTTGACGCCGAGAGGTCGCCGGTCCCGGCGTCTGAAGTGCCAACCGATCCGTCCGCCAGCTTCTCGTCACGGCGCACCCAACTCCATGTTGCGCTGTTCTGCTGTCTCGCGGCCATCGCCGCCGTACTCGTCTACGGCATCGAGCCGTTCTATCGGCAGAACGGCGTGGACCCGTCCTGTACGCCGGCTACAGCCTCGACATGGACGACCTCGTCACGAGGTCGGTACACCTACTACTCCGTGCCTTCGGGCTCCTGGCCCCTCCGAGCTGCTAATCGGACTTGCCGGTCCGCTCTTCGGATACTTCCTGTTGCGCTGGCTGCTGATGGCGGGACTCTGCGCGTTGGTCATGATCTGGGGCAAGCGCACTCGCGGTTACCTGTTCGGCGTCCTGGGATGCGCCATCATCCTGCTGAGTCCGGTGACGCACCGAGCGGTGATGACGATCTATTCGGACACCGTTGGTGTCCCGTACGTGGCCGGGGCCACGGTCCTGTTGCTCCTTCCGGGCAGCGCACGGGCACGCATCATGTACACCCTGGCCGCTGGCGGCCTGATCGGGTTGACGATCAACTCCAACCTGGTCATCGCACTGCCTCGCGGTGTCCCTGCTCGCCTGGTTCGTCGTTCGTATCGTGACCACCAGGTCACGGCAGGCCGTATGGGAGGCACTCGCTGTCGCCGGCGGTGCGATCCTGGTGACGCTCTCGGAGCACTGCTGTACCTGGTCCGGTTCGGCGGGCCGACATCATCTCGCCGAGCATCGACGCAGCCCGCCGGATCTCGGACGTCGTCGCCGCCGACCGCGCCCCCACACGTGAGTGGTTGCTGTTCCGCCCATACCTCTTCCTTCCGCTCATCGCGATCGTGGCCCTCGGTGTGACACTCGCCGCAGCACGTCAGCGGCCACGCTGGCAGGAGAGCGCATTGGTCGGCATGCTCGTCGGTGCCGGCGCCTTCTACCTGTTCGAGGAGTTCATTCTCGAGGGCTACCTCCTAGAGACGTACTTCTACACGTCCTACTTCCTGGGTCCGACCGTCCTGCTGATGCTGTACGTCGTCGATCGCGTCGGTCAGCTCACGGGCCGAGCAACCGCGGTGACTGGCACGTCGCTGGTGTTGGTCCTGCTGGCACCGCTCGTTCTTGAACCAGCCGTCGGGCACCTCGAAGCATGGACGATTCCGCTCGTACCTGTTCTCATCCTCGTCTTCGGCCTGTGCGTCTGGTTGGCTCCGAAGCTCCGCTGGACAGCGCTCGCCGCAGCAGCGGGCCTAGCGCTGACCCCGATCGTGCTGCCACTGCTGTCACCACAGGACGTGCCGCTTGCCGAAGGACAGCCGTACCGCCGTGAGCCGTTCTACGGATCGTCGATGTTCTCCTGGGACCAGGAGCTCCTCGACGCCTATGGGTTGGCCGGCGAGTTCGTGCAGATGGTTCCCGAATCGTCCGACGAACCCGGCACGGTCGTGTTCTGGTATCCGGACGATGAGTTGTCGAACCTCATGGGCTCGACGTTTCTCTGGAAGACGACGAACCTCAATGCCGAGCTGCCGGGGCTCCCGGAACTCGATCCCCGGGCGGTCGCGCAGTTGACGGGTCGCACACCTCGTTTCGTGGTCGTCCTGAGCCAAGACCGCGCACTCGTCGACGACGGAGTGCGGAAATCTCCGAGCTCGTGACGCCGATCTCAACGTCTGCGGAGGAGCTGACGTTGGAGACCGCGACGGTGCACGTCGAGGTGCTCGAACTCACGCTCGGTTCTTGCGACCAGGACACGCTCGGCAAGGAGCAGATCTGGGTGTTGTTACCACCATGCACCAGGTGAACAGCTGGGCCCGGGTGACGGCGCATCGCACGGTCAGGCTTCATAGGCTGCGGCCCCGTGAGACAGATCACCGTCCCGACGGATCCAGCCCACGACGCCGGCGGTCAGTGGCAGAACGGGTTGACGACGGCGGATGTTGGACGACCGAGGGAGCCAAATTGCTCGCTGCGGAGCTACCCCCGGCGCTCTCGCGATGCGGGTCGTCGCGCTGACAGTTCCGGCCACGCCCGCCCTCTGGAGTGTGTCCGACGAGCGGGTCGGTCATCATCGCCCTGACACTGGGGGATGCTCGAGACAGCAGTCGAGAATGCCAGGTTGGCGCCTGAGCATTCGACGTACCTCTTCTCGAGGCTCGCGCCGTTCGTGTGGGAAACCCTCCATCGCTACCGCTCGGGCACTGACGCTTGCCCTACGGTTCGTCGGGCGGGTCGTCACTGGCGTCATTCGCACGCTGTGCCGGGTGAAACGAGCGGTTCTCCGGCTAGCTCGACTGCAATTCGGCTCGTCGCTGTTCATGTTGTGTCGTCCGCTGGGCAGAGAGCGACGGCCGTGAAGAGGTCGTCCGAGCTTCGTCTACTGCGAGTGGCGCGCCCCGCATCGAGTCGCCGCTGTCGCCCGCGCCGTTCGATGCCGGCTCGCATCAGCCGGACGGTGCGCATCGTCGCGTTCCACGGTGTGTACACCGGTCTCCGCTTGACCTCATCGATGAGGTCACGCAGGTACTCGCCCGAAAAAGCCAACGCACAGCAACTGCGAATGAAGCTACTTCGGCCGCGAGCAAGTCTGTCCAGGTGGTGACCTGGTTGGGGATCAAACCGATCGGAAGCTACGGCCCGACGAGCGTCTCAAACCAGAGTGACGTCCCTGCGGGCAGGTTCCAGCGCCGCAGAATCACTCGCTCGGCCGCGGCGAGCACCGACACCGCCGCTCGCACGGCTCTAGACCCAAGCCCATCGCCGTTGCCCGGTTCGAATTTCCTCACCGCGCGTTTGCGCGTGAAAACGCCGGCGGCCATAGAAAGGAAAAGAATCCCGTCGACCGTGAGATTGCGAGCCCCGCGCCACTCGCCTCCGCTGCGAAGGTTGAGCGGTCGTAGCGGCGGAGATGCCCCACCGCCACGTCGTGGGCCGACCACAGGCGTGGATCAGCGGGAACGGCAGCCACGACGTGACCGCTCTCGCGAACCACTCGTGCCTGCTCACGCAAGCTCGCTCCGTCGTTCGGCAGGTGCTCGAGAACGTCGAACGAACCGACGAGGTCGAACGAGCCGGCTCCAAACGGCAGCGCATCGGCGGCGGCGACCACGTAGTGCACCGAGGGCTTCGCCACCCACTCCGACCATCGGTGGGAGTCGACGTTAACCACGACACGGCCACCCATCGCGCCGTTGCCAAGCATCGTTCCCCGTCCGCACCCGACATCCAGGACCAGCGAGCCACCCGCCGTGAGTGCGGCAACTCGGCTCCGGATCCAGCGCGCTCGTTCGACCTCCCACCACCCCTCTTCATCGCTTGGCATCGTCGCCGGCCCGTCGAAGCGCTGGTCGGTATTCATCGGATTCGTCAATCTGTCGCGGTCGCCGCTACCCGGCATGGACACAGAGGTGTCGAGGCTACCGACGCTGCCGTGTCCGCCACTGGTGACTCCGGCGCCCGTATCCTGCGGAACGTGTCTGGCCAGCGCGGAGTGGACGATGGCTGATCGCGCGTGGGTGGACATTGTGGTCCCGGTGCACAACGAAGAGGCAGCCTTGCCGCACTCGATCCGGCGCTTGCACAAGTACCTCAGCGAGGAGTTCCCGTTCGACTGGCGCATCGTGATCGCTGACAATGCCTCGACGGATGGAACGCGGGAGATCGCTCACCAACTCGCCGCCGAGATGGCCGGGGTCGACGTCTTGGAGATCGAGCAGAAGGGTCGGGGCCGAGCGCTGCGCACCGCGTGGATGAAGTCGGGTGCCGACGTCGTTGCCTACACCGATGTCGACCTGTCGACCGGGCTGACGGGCATTCTGCCGCTCGTCGCCCCGCTCGTGTCCGGGCACGCCGACGTCTCAGTTGGATCGCGACTCAGCGAAGCCTCGGTGGTCGCTCGTGGCCCGAAGCGGGAAGTGATCTCGCGCATGTACAACCTGATCCTGCGACTGATCTTCGCCGTCCGGTTCCGAGACGCCCAGTGCGGCTTCAAGGCGGTGCGCACCGACGTAGCGCATCGCCTCGTGCCCGCCATCGAGGATCAGGCGTGGTTCTTCGACACAGAGCTGCTGCTGCTCGCCGAACACAACGGCCTTCGTGTCCACGAGGTAGCTGTCGACTGGGTGGACGATCCAGACAGTCGCGTCCACGTGTCGTCAACAGCGGTTGCCGATCTGCGGGGCGTCTGTCGCGTGCTGTGGACGTTCATGCGAGGCGGCGGCAACGTCGATCTCGGCACGCTCGAACGCAAGCCGCTCGTGGACGACTTCGGACGGCAGACCGTGTCGTTCGCGTTCATCGGCATCGTCTCGGGGATCATCTCGTTGGGCCTGTTCTTCGCGCTGCGCGACCAAATCGGGGTGATCTGGGCGAACATCGTCGCCTTCACTGCGACGACTATCGGCAACAACTGGGCCCACAGGCGCTGGACGTTCCGACGCCGTGGTGCGGAGGGTCGGTGGTGGCACATCGCCACTTCGGCCGTCCTCTTCTTGGTCACGGTCACCATTTCGTCAATCGGACTGGCCGCCGTGCAGGGGAACTCTGGTGCCGAGCTGGTGGTCCTGCTCGTCACGTGGGGTTTCGCCGGCCTGCTCCGCTTCGTGGTTCTGCGCTCTTGGGTCTATCGGCGACCGACCGCCACCGAGTACGTCTGAGCGAACCCCACGCACCCAGCTCAACCCGTCGATAGCCTGCCCGGCGATCCACTCCGAGGTAGTCCGTGACGTCAGTGAAAGATCTCCTCTCGCTCGTGCCCGCCTACGTGGCCTGGCAGAAGCTCGTTGGCGCGGATCGCCTGCGCTACCGCTGCCTCGACAAGATCGCGTTGACACCCGGTGACACCGTTGTAGACGTGGGCTGCGGCCCGGCGTACTACTTCGACCGACTCCCCCAACCGCTGACCTACTTCGGCTTTGACACCGCGCCCCGCTACATCGAATGGGCCCGCAAGCGCTGGGGCGACAAGGCGACGTTCCATCTTGGCGCCTTCGACACAGAGCAGGCTGCGCAGCTTCCGCCCGTCGACGCGGTGCTCCTCCTCGGGATCCTCCACCACCTCTCCGACGACGAGTCGGCCGAACTCCTCGCGTTGGCGGCCGAGGTCTTGACCCCGAACGGTCGTGTCGTGGCGGTCGACACCTGCGTCGAGTCGACGCAGGGGCGTGTTTCGCGATGGTTCTCCGAGAACGACCGAGGAAAGCACGTTCGCCAACCGGAGAGATTCACCGCGCTTGGTCACGCCAGCTTCTCGACGGTGGAGGGCGAGACCCTCACCGACGTCACCCGGATTCCGGGGAGCTTCTGGATGATGACCATGTCGGAGCCGCGGAGGCTCCAGAAGCTGCGTCAGTGAGCGCCGGGCGTCGCCGCCGCAGGCGCCACGCAGTGACAATCGAAACCGCTCCGAGGAGACGGCCGACCAACGACGGCCACAATCAGCAGCCGCAGCTGCTTGACGCAGTAGGTCACGAGCGGTTCGGCGCTCGTGACCCCAGGAACGTCAACCACCGGTAGATGTCTTCGAGCGGAGCCGTATCTCGGGTCTGTTCACCCAAGCGGACCTGCAGACCGGGGCACCCACGGACGCGACAGCGTGATGCATCCGCCATCTGGGGCATCGACGCGATCGACACGTTCGTGATGACCTCTCGGCCTTCACTCTGCGGCGGCGAGGCTATCGCTGGTCGCGACTTCGGGGACTCACCCTTGCGGCGACGTCGGCACTCGCGAGGCATGGAGTCGGGCGTCGCCTCGCGGCACGGTGCGATGCCCGTTTCCCGAGCGGCTCCATCGCCATCCGACAGCGTGGTAGACCCGCCCCGATGAGCATTCTCGTAACTGGTGGTGCTGGGTACATCGGCTCGCACACGGTCCGCGCGCTGCGTGACGGAGGCCGGGATGTCGTCGTTCTCGACTCGCTGGAGCTCGGCCGAGCCGACGCAGTGCTCGATGCACCGCTCGTCCAGGGCGAAATCCAGGATGCCGCGCTGGTGCGACGGGTGTGTCGCGATTTCGGTGTCACCGCGATCGTCCATTTCGCGGCCTACAAGTCAGTCGGTGAGTCGATGCAGACGCCGGGCAAGTACTGGCACAACAACGTGGCCGGCACGGCGGCGCTCATCGAAGCCGCGATGCAGGCAGACGTCACCGACGTCGTCTTCTCCTCATCCTGCTCGGTTTACGGCACGCCGTCACACGTCCCCGTCTCGGAATCAGCTGATATCGCCCCGGAGAGCGTGTACGCCGAGAGCAAGGCGATGGTGGAGCGAATCCTCCAGTGGTACGGCGCGACCAGCGGCCTGCGATCCGTGAGCCTGCGTTACTTCAACGCCGCCGGTGCCAGCCATGACGCGGTGATCGGCGAGGACTGGACCTTCTCGATCAACCTGGTTCCCCTCGTGATGAAGGCGGTGCTCGGCGTGGGCCGACCGGTCCAGGTGTACGGCCAGGACTACCCGACCCCCGACGGCACGTGCATCCGGGACTACATCCATGTCGAGGATCTCGCCGATGCCCACGTTCGTGCGCTCGACGTCCTGGGCGATGGCCTGCCGGACGACAGAACCTCGATCGCCATCAATCTCGGGACCGGTGTCGGCTCCTCCGTGCTCGAGGTGATCGACGCGACGGCACGCGTCGCCGGCCGCACCGTGCCCCACGAGATCGTCGGCCGCAGGCCAGGTGATCCGATCGCCACGTACGCCGACCCGACGTTCGCCGAGGCCTCGCTCAAGTGGCGAGCTCGGCAAGGACTCCACGAAATCGTCGAGACCGCGTTCCGCTGGCACTCGAAAGCAGCTCTGCCGCTAGGCACTCAAGCAGCTCGGCCGGCTAGTTGGGCTGGCTCAGCGCTGCCGCACGGCATTGGGGAGACAGCCGCCAGCGGCTACGGTGCTGACGAGGGCATCCGCAACCGGCGTGGCTAGCAATCGCGACGATCGAGGTTGAGAATGAAGGGCGACATGCGAGGGCTCCGGCAAAAGTACGTCACAGTTGGTCTGGCCGCGCTGATCGTCGCCGCGCCGTTAATTGGACCGGTCCCGGACGCTACTGCCGCGTCCAAGGATGCTCCGCGTGCCGCAACGGCGACGTTGGCGACAACCGAGGTGGAGTCGGCTGCGGCCGCATCGCAGCCGCTCGGCTGGGTCGTCCTGGGAGGGCCGTACGGAAGTGACCCGTCCACGCTGCCGAAGGGAAACGCTGTGTTCGCCGTGGGGCAGGCCGGCAATCCCTTCTATCGCGAGCGCGTCGGCACCACTTGGGCCGGCACTCAGCCGCTCGGTGGACAGCTGCATTCGGTGGTCGCACCGGCGGAGGCACTCGTCGGCCCACAAAGTTCGAACTTCACCGTGTTCGGCGTTGGGATCGACAGTGGCGTTTACTACCGCACGCGGCGACGTTCCCTCGTGGAACTCGGCGGGCGGTGGGTTCATCAGCAGCCCGACGTCGGTGATCTTCGGAGGTGAGACGTTCGTTTTCGGTGTCGGATTCGATGAAGCGATCTGGTTCCGGCGGCTGAACTCTGATTGGGCGACTCTGGGCGGGCGCATCGTGTCGGATCTCGGCGTGACGACCGACGGTACGAGTCTGTACGTCACCGGACTCGGCGCCGACAATGCCTTCTGGTACCAGCGGCTGACGGCCGGGCAGTGGTCGGGATGGTTCGACCCTCGGCGGTGACCTCGCGAGCTACCCGGCGACGACCAACGAGGGGAACAAAGGGTACTTGTTCGCAATCGGTGGAGACGGCGCTGTGTGGTATAAGGGAGTTCAGAACGGCGTCTGGAGCGGCTGGATCGGTCTTGGTGGGGGGGCGGAGTCCGCGCCTGCGGTCGTCGCCCACGGCAACGGGTTGATCGACGTCTACATTGTCGGGCTCGATCTCGCGATGTACTCGAACCACTGGAATGGCTCCGGCTGGTCCGGTTGGATCGGGCGAGGCGGCGGCTTCTCCTCGAACCCGGCGGCTGACACGACCGGAGTCTTCGCCTTGGGCCTCGACGACCGGCTGTGGTACGGACGGGTGCGCTAGCCACCCCTCGGCCGCATCGTCGGCCGACCCGGCGCACGCTTAAGGCAGTCGGCGGACCGTCGCGACCGGTTGCACGGCGCGGACGCGATCGAGCCAGCCGAAGAGGATCGCCACCGCCCGCGGGTCGTGGCGGAGGCGATGCCCTGCGCCGATCAGCACGTTGAGCTCGGCCGAGCCGTGGGCGTCGGCGAGCTGCTTGGCGTCGCTCGCCGGCACGCTCTCGTCGTCCTCGCCGTGCATCACGAGCAGGGGCCGGGGCGCGAACCGGCGGGCGGACTCCGTCGGCCGGAAGCGGCGGAACGCCCGGCTCCACTCGTCGACCGACGGCGGGAAGCGGGGCGACTTGATCGCCCCGATCTCGCGGGCGTGCT
This sequence comes from uncultured Acidimicrobiia bacterium, assembly GCA_963844915.1. Lineage (GTDB taxonomy): Bacteria > Actinomycetota > Acidimicrobiia > Acidimicrobiales > Ilumatobacteraceae > JALZMG01. Next base: position 252,168 of record CAWJQF010000009.1, read on the forward strand.
CGAGGAACCGGCGTGGGTGGTCGGCCCAGTCGTCGAAGTCGGCGCGCGGGCTGAGCAGGGCGGCGGCGGCGACGCGTGGATCGTCGGCGGCGACGCAGATGGCGATCGAGCCGCCCGTGTTCGTCCCGATCAGCACGATCTCCGTCGGGTCCGTTTCGTCGGTCAGGTAGTCGAGTGCCGTGCGGAGGTCGTCGACCCACCCCTGCAGCGAGAAGTCGCCCTCGCTCGTCCCGGTGCCACGGAAGTTGAACGTCATCGCGGCGTACCCGAGGTCGTGGGCGATGCGGTCGATCAGTTGCGGGAACGTGCCCGCCGACCGGCGCGCATCGAGTGGGCCGATCGGGAAGCCGTGGCAGAGGATCACGCCCGGGCGCGGCTCGTCCCGCCCCGCCGGGACGACGAGGTGGCGCGACAGCCGGTGACCGGCGGACTCGAACCACCCGTTCATTGCGTTACGAACGCGGACGCCGGTGTCGCCGGTGAGCGCCTGGTCGAGCCAAGCGGTACCCGCGGTTGTTCGCCTCGGCCAGCGTGTCGGGCCCGAAGACGAGCCCCACCTCGTTGGCCACGATGTCATCGATCGGCGCGGGGTCCTCCCACTCGTCGAGGTCGTAGACGAGCTGGGTCCGCTTGTCGCCGAGATAGCGGAAGTGCTCGAACTTGGACGGCCGCTCCATCGCGTTCGCACGGTAGCCGCGGCCGGTCACCGACGGTTCTCTGGAGGATTCCCCGTCAGAAATGGCCTTGACCGGGATTCAAAACCGATCTTCGGCTGGCCGGAAACGCCAAGGAGGGGAGCGCACCGGGCGCTCCCCTCCTCTTTAGAACTGGGCTGACTGATGGGCTCCTTGAGCCGGGGGGACGAGTTCCGGCAGCCCGATCAGCGGAAGTTGGCGTGGATTCGCCAGGCGGTCCAGCCTGCCGGCCTAGCGGCCAACCACCTCCAGGGTCCCATTCGAACATTCACTCATGCGGTGGACCACCTCCTTCCTCTGGTGGCACCAGTCAACCACACGCGACGGGCCCCGACACGACGGATTGTGGTCACTCAGGCGAGCGGATCCACGACGAAGGCCGGGATCCGGGTGCCGTCGGCGAGGCCGGCCCGCAGAACGTCCGCGACGTCGAGGGCCTCCTTGATCGTCACGTCCATGTCCAGGTAGCGGTACGTACCGAGGCGGCCGACGAACGTCACCGCCGGTGCGGCGCGCGCCAGCTCGACGTACTCGAGGAGTTGCGCCTTCTCACGGACAAGCCGCACGGGGTAGTACTCGATGTCGCCTGGCTCGTGGGTCCGGCTGAACTCCCGGTAGGTCACCGTCCGGTCGTGGCTCTCCCACGGCGTGAAGTGCTTGAACTCGGTGATCCGGGTGAAGGGCACGGCCGGGTCGCAGTAGTTCATGACCGGACATCCCTGGAAATCGCCGTCGTGGACCTCCCGCTCGAAGTCCAGGGTGCGATAGCCGAGGCGGCCGTGCTCGTGGTCGAAGAACGCATCGATCGGGCCGGTCCACACGACGTGGTCGAAGGCGTCCGCCTCCGCTCGGGCCAGCCCCGTCGACAGCCGCACCTCGATGCTCGGGTGGTCGAGGATCGCCTCGACGATCGGTGTGTACCCGTGCTCCGGGATCGCCTGGAACGGATGGTTGAAGTAGCTGTCGTCGTAGTTGAACCGCAGCGGGAGGCGCTGCAGGATGCTGGCCGGCAGGTCGGCCGGCTCGGTGCCCCACTGCTTGCGGGTGTAGCCGGCGAGGAACGCTTCGTACAGCTCCCGGCCGACGAAGGCGAGGCCCTGATCCTCGAACGACACGATCTCGTCCCGTGGTTCGGCCTTGGCGGCGACGAACGCCTGGGCCTCGGCCGGCCCCATCGCCGTGTCGAAGAACTGGTTGATCGTGTGCAGGTTGACCGGCAGGGAGTACACCGTCCCGCCGACGGTGGCCTTGACGCGGTGGTTGTAGCGCTTCATCGAGCCGAACCGGTTGATGTACTCCCAGACGTGCTCCCACTGTGTGTGGAAGATGTGCGGCCCGTAGATGTGGACCATCACGTCGCTCGGGTCGTCGCGCTCGGTGTGGCAGTTGCCGGCTACATGGGGTCTGGTGTCGAAGACCGTGACACGGTGACCGACATCGGCAAGTTCTCTGGCGATGACGGCTCCGGAGAAGCCGGCCCCGGCGATCCCGATGTCGGCCACGGCGCCGCAGGCTACTGGCGGGATCGGAACCCAATCGTCGAGATCGCGTCGTTCAGAGCCGAGGACCCGGTCCGGCACGGCGGGCGCTCCAGCGCCTTCGCCGGCCGCATTCAGATCGTGAAGGCGAGGTTGGCGATCAGTCGCTCGCCCAGCTCGGGGTCGCCTTCGAGGTCGATCTCGTCGCGGACCGTCGACGAGTCGAGACGGCCGCCGGCCAGTCGCACGAAGACGCCGGTAGGCATCCACAGCGCAACGGTCGGCGGTGCCGACAGCTCGTCGACCACGGTGGCGCGCGGACGCTCTCCGGTCCCGACCTCGACGAAGATGCGCCGCGCCGTCGGACCGGTCAGATCGAAGGCGACCCGCGATCCCGGTGGCGCGGCGGCCCGCTTGCCGACGACGAAGCCCATGACGGATGCCGCTTCGTCCAGGGCCAGCTCGACCGACGTTCCCACCTCGCCGCCCGGGCGGCTGACGGCGTCTCGGATGTCCTGCTCGTGGAGCCAGCAGTCGAAGACACGGATCCGCATGAAGCGGCCGTAGGTGTCGTTTCCTGCCGGCGTGAACCCCTCCGCGTTCCAGGCGCCGGCCTCCATGTCGCGCAGCGCGTCCAGCCGTCGGTCGGTGTGACCTCGGAACGTCGCCAGCACGTCGGCCGGTGGCACGTCGGCCATCGACACCACCCAGACCTCGTTGACCCGCCCGATGTCGTTGCGCACGTGCGGCGCAGCGCCGACCTCGACGTTCGGCGTGGCGTCACCGAGCAGCATCGACTCCGTGCCGATCATGTGTGCGACGACGTCCTTGACGCTCCACCCAGGCAGCGGCGTCGGTCGAGCCCACTCGTCGTCGGAGAGCCCGTCGAGCAGCTCATCCAGCCGGGTCCAGACCTCGACCAGGCCGGCGAGCACGTCGTCCTGGTCGACGATCGTGGTCACGGCGTCGGGTTCTGGATCGTGCGCCAATCGCGCGCCGTCAGGTACGGCAGGAACGCCTCGGCGATGCGGGCCATGTCGGCCGGTGACTTCGGCCGCTGGATCTCATACAGCGTGTCGAAGCGCAGCCAGCTCAACACGTGCTCCCACAACGCCACCGCGTCCTCACCCATCGGCGGTTCCAGGAGGACCGGCCCGAAGATGACCTGGCCGTCGGGGAAGAAAAGCGTCGGCACGCCGAAGGCGCCGGCGGCGACCACCCGCTCGTGTTCGGTCCGCACGTCGTCGTGCGTTGTCGCGTCGGCGAGAGCTTCGGCGACGACCACGGGACCGTCCAGGCCGAGCTCGCCGAGCAGCTCCTCGGCAACCTCGCGTCGATGCGGCTGGCGACCTTCCTCGTGGAGCGCGCGGCCTGCCCGCTCGTACCACGCCTCGAGCAATGCGGGATCCTTGCGACGGAGGAGCGCGCCGATGCGCATCATCGACCACCCGTAGGACCATTCCCGTTCCCATGGGTGCTTCTTGCCCTCGACGCGGTTGATCTCCTCGAGACTGAAGAACTTCCAGCGCACGTCGAGGCCCGTACGCGACCGCACCTCGCGGATCCACTTCGACCCCTGATACGCCCATGGACACATGACGTCGAAGTGGAAGTCGACGTACTCGATCGCCATCGGCTCAGCCTCGCAGATCGGTCACGTCGTCCCCCGCCGCGGGCGGACCGACGGCACCGATCGCGTCGAGGTACGCGAGGTGAGCCTCCACCACCTCGACGGCGTCGACGTCGTCGAGGAGCTCGAGCCCGGTTCGTTCCGACTCGCCGAGCAAGTAGGCCGTCAGCGTGTCCTCGTCGATGACCGTCGGCTCGACGAGATCCTGGCGACGATCGACCACGTCGACCGGCTGCAGGCCCTTGGCGTGGAGCCAGCGGAGGTGGAAGATCAGCAGCTGCTCGACCTCGTCGGGGGTCAGACGAGCTTGGGTGGTGGGTGGCACGTGATCGGAGACGTAGTCGACGGCCTCATCGAGGCGGTACACGACACGCGGCGCGACAGCATCCAAGCGATGGGCTTCGCGGCCGATCACGACCGCCGCGATGACGAACACGACGATCGCGGCGATGACCACGAACACCCACGTCACCGGCTCCATCAGCGCGGTTGAAGGGCGTAGAGGAACTGGTACCCGAACATGGTCGGCCAGACCTGCGCCGCCGTGCGATCGACGGAGCCGAGGAGGCTCGCGACACGACCGAAGCCGCCGCGGCCACCGCGCTCGGTGACCTCGATCGGAGCGCCGACAACGGCCCGCCAACGCACATCGAGACCGACGTCGGAGACCATCCGCTCGAAGCTGCGCCGAGTGAAGAACCGCACGTGGCCTCGGTCGAGGATGCCGCGACGGTCGTAGTCGAAGCGGCCGATCGCAACGCGACCACGGGGGTACCAGTGGGCGAAGTTCGGGACGCTGGTGAGGATCGTGCCGTCGCCGGTGAGCCGGCCGATCAGTTCGGACAACAGCTGGGACGGCTCGACGGTGTGCTCCAGCACGTCGGCGGCGACGATCGTGTCGAAGCCGCCACCGATCTCGGCGGGAAGGCCGTTGTTGAGATCTGCTTCGAAGAAGGCGTCGAGCCGGTCCCCCACGTTCTCGTGCTTGACGAGATCGACACCGGTCACGTGGTGCCCGAGCTCCCGCACGAGCGCGCCGAAGCGCCCATCCGAGCAGCCGAGGTCGAGGACCCGACCTGGTGGCGCGTGGCGCAGGCGGTCGAGCAAGCGGCCGTGTGACGACGTGTCGGTGAGCTTGAGCTCGTACGGCTCATGGTCGTCGCCAACACCGCTCCCGAAGCCGAGCCGGCGCAGCCGGTAGCGAGCAGCATCGGCGACGACGTCCTTGGCGTAGACGAGCCCGTTCACGTAGCAGATCTCGTCGCCGTAGTACGTCGGGATCGGCGTCTCGATGATCGTCTTCCCAGCCGCGTGGAGCTGCAGGATGATCTCGGTGTCGAAGTCGAAGCCGTCGGAGTTCTGCTCGAACGGGATGTCGGCAAGCGCGTCGACGCGGTAGGCCCGGTAACCGCTGTGCCACTCCGACAACTCGAGACCCGTCAGCGCGTTCTCGACGCGAGTGAGGATCCGGTTTCCCACGAACTTGTAGCGCGGCATGCCTCCCTGGCGTGCTGATCCCTTGACCATCATGCGCGAACCCAGCACGGCGTCGGCACGCCCGTCGAGGAGCGGCTCGACCAGGTCCTCGATGACCTCCGGTGCGTATTGGCCGTCGGCGTGGAGCAGCACCACGACGTCGAGGCCCGCCTCGATCGCCCAGCGGTACCCGACCTTCTGGTTCCCGCCGTAGCCCAAGTTGCGGGGCTGACGCATCGTCGTCAGCGGGAGGTCGCCGAGCGCCTCGTACTGGAGGCCGATCTCGAACGTGTGGTCCTGGCTGGCGTCGTCGGAGACGAGCACCTGGTGAACGCGCCGACGGAACGTCGGCGGAAGCCGATCGAGCACGGAGGCGAGGGTTTGCGCCGCGTTGTACGCGACGACGAGGACGCCGATGCGCTCTGCGTCATTGCGCTCCGCGTCATAGCGCTCCGCGTCATAGCGCTCTGCGTCGTGATCCGACACAGGCGCGGACGGTACCCGCTGATCCGCGTCGAGAAGCCGATCGGCGGCGGGTACTTCCTAAATACCGATGCGCTGGGCGAGCAGCTCCCGGTGGTACGTCGGATCGCCGAACAGCAGCTCAGAGCTCTTCGCCCGCTTGAAGTACAGGTGCGCCGGGTGCTCCCACGTGAAGCCGATGCCACCGTGGATCTGGATGTTCTCCGCCGCGGCGTGGAAGTAGGCCTCGGAGCAGTACGCCTTGGCGAGCGAGGCGACCGAGGGCAGCTCGTCGTTCATCTCGCTGGCGCACCACATCCCGTAGTAGGCGGCGGACTTTGCCGACTCGACCTCGAGCAGCATGTCGGCGCACTTGTGCTTGATCGCCTGGAACGAGCCGATCGGCCGACCGAACTGGACGCGCACCTTGGCGTATTCGACGGCCATGTCGAGCACCTTCTGCGCCCCTCCGACCTGCTCGGCGGCGAGGCCGACGGCGACGAGATCGAGCACGGTCGACAGGACGTTCCATCCCTCGCCCTCGGTGCCGACGAGGCGTGCCGCCACGTTCTCGAAGTCGAGCTTGGCCTGCTTGCGGGTCTGATCCATCGTCGACAGCGACGTGCGAGTCAGCCCCGACGCATCACCCTCGACGGCGAACAGGCTGACGCCCTTGCCCGTGCGCGCGGCCACGATGACCAGTTGGGCTAAGTGGCCGTCGAGCACGAAGCTCTTCGTCCCCGACAGCGTCCAGCCATCGCCATTCGACGTGGCTTCCATTGCGACGCCCGCCTCGTCCCACTTCCCCGAAGGCTCGGTGAAGGCAACGGTGGCGATCGTCTCGCCGCTGGCGATGCCCGGCAGGAAGTCCTTCTTGGCTGCGTCGTCGCCGCTGTGGATGAGCGTGTTGGCCGCCAGCACGACGGTCGAGAAGAACGGCGCGCACAGGAGGGCGCGGCCCATCTCCTCGAGGACGATGCCGAGCTCGACGTAGGAGAACCCCGAGCCGCCGTACTCCTCCGGCACGTGGAGGCCCTGGAGGCCCATCTGCTCGGCCATCTGCGACCAGACGGCGGGGTCGTAGCCGTCCTCGGTCTCCATCAGCTCGCGCACGGCGGACTCAGGGCTCTTGGAGTCGAGGAAGGCGCGTACGGTGCGGCGCAGCTCGTCCTGTTCCTCGGTGAAGGCGAAGTTCATGGCCCCAGCATCGCTGTACTTGCCCCGCCGTCGCTACTCTGCTTGTGTACACGTGTGTCCACACGATCGATCCGGACGCTGCGGGCCGACCTCGCGGCCGCCGTGCGCCGGGCCGCCGAGGGTGAGCGGATCGTCGTCACGGTGTCCGGGCGGCCCACGGCGCAGCTCGGTCCGCTCGACGATCAGGCGCCCGACCTCGATCGGCTGATCGCCGCCGGCGCCGTCCTGCCACCGCGACGTCGTGGCCAATGGCGTCCGCCCGAGGCGGTCGCCGTGTGGTCCGGTATCCGCATCGACCGTGTCCTCGTCGAGCTGCGCGGCTGACGATGACGGTTGCCCTCGACACCAGCGCGCTGCTCGCCGTGGCGATCGAGGGCCGCCAGCGCGCCGTCGTGCTCGACGCGCTCGACGCCGACTCGACCTGGAGCGCATCAGCACTGGCGTTGACCGAGGCGCTGCCGGCCATCGACCGGCTCGCCGATGAGCCAGTGCTGCGGCTCGACCTGGAGGACGCCATCCGGTTGATGTGGGATCACCTGCACGTCGTCCCGGTCGACCAGCGTTGCCTCGACCGTGCCGCCGTGCTGGCGCGCGAGCAGCCGGTCCGCCTCACCAGCGCCGTCCACCTCGCGTCCGCCGAGCGCATGCCGGCGCCGGTGCGCTTCGTCACGTTCGACCCCGGGCAGATCGGCGTGGCGCTCGGCCTGGGGTTCGAGGTCGTCTCGACCTGACGGTCAGCGCCGCGGTGGGACTGGGCTCGACATCGCGAACGCCATGCGGTTCAACGTGTCCTGGGCTCCGACGTGGCCCTCGGTGAGCTGGTCGACGACGAAGTCCACGTCGACGTCGTCTGCCGTGCCGAACACGAAGTCGGGGCCGAGGCCGAGCTGGGTGATGTCGAAGGTGTCCATGATGCTCACGACACCGTTGTTCGGCTGGGTGTGCCAGTTGCCGAGCAGGTGCCCGGCCTCGTGGGAGCCGACGAAGCCGATCGCCCGGCCGACGAGGGCGACCATGTCGACGCCGGGGGTGACGAGGTCGTTGATCGTCCGGGGGACGGTGCCGGCCGGCGCGCTGGCCTGATCGAGCAGGACCACACCGGTTTCCTCCCTGGCGAAGTTGCCGGGATCGACCGATTCGGCGATGCCGAACGTGTTGAAGTCGAGCTCCTCGCGGGTGCCGCCGATGACGATCCGAGTGACGTTCGGCTGGCCCCACAGATCTCCGTCGCGACTGGTCCGGATGTCGACGTCGAAGCGCTCGTTGCTGCCACGGTCGTGCGGGTCGTCGCGCAGGTTCTCGGCGAACGTGGCGACAATCGAGTCGATGACGGCGTCCTCGTTTTCGGGACCGAGGCCCCAGCCGGCGAGGAAGTCGGCCAGCGGCGACAGCTCGCCACTGTTCGTTCCGAACGTGGACGGATCGACGAACGCACCGTCGAAGTCGAGGAAGAGGACCTGTCGCTCACCCTCGCCGGCCGACTCGAGTCCTGGCCGGCGCAGGCGCAGGTCGAGCTCGTACTCCCCTGCGCCGCTGGAGACGCGGACGAAGTGTGGGCCGTCGACCTCCGCCACGTGGTCGGCCGTCGCGTTACCGGCGACGCGCAGCGGGCTGGCGTCGGGATAGAACGCGCTGAGGTCCCGACCGGAGCCCATGACCGGCTGGCCGGCCGGATCGAAGATCTCGATGGTCTCCGCCTCACCCGTGGCTGCGACACCGAGCACGTCGCCCGCCCTCAGGTCGACGCGGTAGACGTCGACGTCTTCGGCGAACTCGTACGACAGTGTCAGCTCGTACGGACCCTCGGTGGTGGCACCGTTACCGCTGCCACTGTCGAACGGGTTGCTCGGCAGCGACCCGAATGCGGACACTGCCACGAGGTAGTCCCCGTCGGCGGGGACGTTGACCTGCAGGAAGCTGTCGAATCCGGGAGCATCGTCGTTGAAGGCGACGATGCCGGTGGCGTCGATCACGGCCACGAACGAGTCGAGACCTGAGCCGATCGACGCAGCGTCGACGTCGACCGTGAGCTGTTGGCCGGCGATTGCGTCCTCGACGAGGTAGAAGTCGAAGTCGCCGCTTCCGTCACCCTCGCTCGTGCCGTGCGGGCCGTCGCCGATCTGGGCCGTCGCCTGCACGGTCGCCCGGGCCGCAGCGAGGCCTGCCGGGTTGGCCAGCGGAATCGCGCCGTCGTCCTCGGCGAACGGTCCGATCGGAGCGGCCGGAGGGAGGACGTCGGCGAGCGTGCCCGTGATCAGCGCGTCGTCGTTGCGACCGGATGTGCCGAAGCGGGCGAGGCGCTCGGCACGGTCGAGGTCGTCGTTGTGGCCGGTGCCCTGGGGCCGCTCCCGCTCGTGGACCTGGAGCACGTCGTCGCGCACCTGCGATTCCTGGCGCAGTTCCGCAGTGGTGTCGGTGGCCGCCACGTCGGCCGGTGCCTTCTCGTCCGGCGGAGGAGGTGGAGCCTCCTCGGCGCTCGCCGCCGATGGCGCGGCGAGCAGGACGGCGCCGAGGAGCGCGACGGCGAGGAACACACGACGAGGCAGGCAGGTGAGACGCCGGAGCGAAGCGCAGGCGTCGAACTCGGGAGGCGACGCGAGCAACTTGCTTGCGAGCGGAGCCTGAGACTTGAGCATCAGATGAGCATCTGCGCGCTCGCTGCGCAGTGCTTGGAGAGCAGGTGGAGATCTCGGCGAGATGGAGGGCACACTGGGCGGTGATGAGCACAGGGACGCTGCACTGGGTGAACGCCGACGTCGAGGTCCACAAGGTGGTGGTCGGCCCGTACGACAACAACGTGTTCGTCGTGCGCTGCCGGCGCACGGGCGAGTCGGCGCTGATCGACGCCGCCAACGAGCACGAGCAGCTGCTCGAGCTGTGCCAGCGTCTCGGTGTGCGCAGGGTCCTCGAGACCCATGGGCACTGGGACCACATCCAGGCCGTGCCGGCGATCCGGGAGGCCGGATACGAGGTTGCCGTCACGAAGCTCGACGCGCCGAAGCTGGCTGACGTCGGCTACGACGTGTTCCTCGACGACGCCGAAGTCATCGAGGTGGGCAACCTGCGACTGGACGCCATCCACAACCCAGGACACACGCCCGGCTCGATCTCGTTCCACGTGCGCGACACGCCGCTGCTGTTCACCGGCGACACGCTGTTCCCGGGCGGGCCCGGCAACACGAGCTTCGACGACGCCGACTTCTCGACGATCATCCGCTCGATCGAGGACCGCCTGTTCACGTTCCCGGACACCACGGTCGTGCTCCCCGGGCACGGCGTCGACACGACGATCGGTGCCGAGCGGCCGCACTTGGACGAATGGATCACGCGCGGCTGGTAGTAGTCGCACGCACGTGCGTCCCGGGCCGCGTCGTTCAGAGGCGAAGACCCGGTTCGGCACGCCGGCGCCTCCAGGCGCTTCGGCGGCCGCATTGAGAACGGCATTTGCACTACGGCGGTAGGGATAATTATCGGACCCGGCGCGTAGACTGAGGTCATGGCTCGGGAGCTGTTCCGCGTCGACGACCTCTGGATCGCTCCGACGCCTGACACGACCGTCGGCGCACCGTCCTCCGAGGACCCCATCGTGCGGGGGCTCGACCTGATCGTCGGCGAGGGCGAAGTCCACGCCATCATGGGTCCCAACGGCTCGGGCAAGAGCACGCTGGCAGCGACGCTGATGGGCTCGCCCGAGTACCAGGTCTCGTCCGGCACCGTCACGTTCCAGGGGGACGACGTCACCGACTGGCCCGCCGACCTCCGGGCGAAGGCGGGCATGTTCCTCGCCTTCCAGTACCCCCAGGAGATCCCCGGCGTCTCCGTCATCCAGTTCCTCCGCCAGGCCCTGTCGGCCCGCAAGGGCTTCGACCTTTCCGTGCTGGAGTTGCGCGTCTCGGCAATGGAGTGGATGCAGCGCCTCGGGATGGACTCCTCGTTCGTCGACCGCTACCTCAACGAGGGGTTCTCGGGTGGCGAGAAGAAGCGCAACGAGATCATGCAGCTGGCGATCCTCGAACCGGCGTTGGCGATCCTCGACGAGACCGACTCGGGCCTCGACATCGATGCCCTGCGCATCGTCGCCAAGGGCATCCACGAGGTGCGCGCCGACCGCCCGGAGATGGCGGTCGTCCTGATCACCCACTACCAGCGCTTGCTCAACGAGCTGCGCCCCGACCGCATCCACGTGCTGATCGACGGCCGCATCGTCGCCTCGGGCGGCATGGAGATCGCCGAGCGCCTGGAGCGTGACGGTTACGAGGCGTTCCGGCCCGCGGGGGTGGTGCCATGACGCTCGAAGTACCCGTGCTCGACACGGCCCAGGTGAAGAAGCAGTTCCCGCTCATCGGCGACACGATCGACGGCGCCCCGATCCACTACCTGGACTCGGCGAACTCGTCCCAGAAGCCGCAGTGCGTGATCGACGCCATGTCGTCGTTCACCGAGCACCACTACGCGCCGATCAACCGCAGCGCCTATCGCCTCGCCGCAGAGGCGACCGACGCCTACGAGGGAGCGCGGGCGAAGGTCGCCCGCTTCGTGAATGCCGACCATCCCGACGAGATCGTCTTCACCAAGAACGCCACGGAGGCGCTGAACGTCGTCGCCCAGTCGTGGGGCCGGGCCAACCTCGCCGCAGGCGACATCGTGGTCCTGACGCACATGGAGCACCACGCCAACATCGTCCCGTGGCATCTCCTCGCAAGCGAGCGCGGCATCGAGCTGCGCTGGATCCCGCTCACCGAGGACGGCCGGCTCGACCTGACCGATCTCGACCGGCTGCTCGACGGCGCCAAGGTCCTTTCCGTCGCGGCCATGAGCAACGTCCTCGGCACGCTCAACCCGGTGAGCGATCTGTGCGCCGCCGCGCATGCCCACAGCGCGCTGGCGATCGTGGATGCCTGCCAGTACGTGCCGCACAACGCGACCGACGTCCAGGAGTGGGGCGCCGACTTCGCGGCATTCTCCAGCCACAAGATGTGTGGGCCGTCAGGGATCGGCGCGCTGTGGGGCCGGGCCGAGTTGCTCGACGCCACTCCCCCATTCCTCGGCGGCGGCAACATGATCTCCGACGTTCGGCTCGACGGGTTCACACCGGCGGCCGTCCCGGCCAAGTTCGAAGCGGGCACGCCGCCGATCACCGAGGCCATTGGTTTCGGCGCGGCCGTCGACTTCATGGAGAGCCTCGGCATGGACGCCGTCAGGGCTCACGAGATCGAGCTGACGCGCTACGCCATCGAGACGCTCACCGAGCGCTTCGGTGACGACATCCGCATCCACGGTCCTCGCGACCTGTCAGTCCGTGGCGGTGTGCTCAGCTTCGCCTTCCGTGATCTCCATCCCCACGACGTCAGCCAGGTCCTCGATCAGCACAACGTGTGCATCCGTGCCGGCCATCACTGCGCCAAGCCGCTGATGCGCCTGCTCGGCGTCGCTGCCACTGCACGGGCCAGCTTCTACGTGTACAACGATCACGACGACGCAGACGCATTGGCCGACGCCCTCGAGGGCGCGTCCGACATCTTCGGCTTCTAGGAGCACCATGCCCGGTCTCGAAGACCTCTATCGCGAGATCATCCTCGACCACTACCGCTCACCGCGCAACCGTGGCGAGCTGCCGACGCCTCCAGCTGTCGCCGCACAAGGTCACAACCCGCTCTGCGGCGACGAAGTCACGGTCTTCCTGCAGCTGGACGACGGGCTCGTCAGCGATGTGCGCGTCGCCGGGCAAGGCTGCTCGATCTCGCAGAGCTCGGCCTCGATGATGAGTCAAGCGATCAAGGGCAAGGCGGTCAACGACGTGCGGGCGCTCGTTCGGCGCTTCAAAGGGATGATGTCGATCGAGGACTCCGACGACGGCAGCGAGAACGGCGACGGGAATGGCGACGTCGCGCTCGGTGACCTGGAGGCGCTGCAGGGCGTCGTGAAGTTCCCGGTGCGGATCAAGTGCGCCACGCTCGCCTGGAACACGTTGCTCGAAGCGCTCGAACGAGCCGACGAGACCGCCTCCTCGTAGCGTGCTCGACGACTCACCTGACGGCGAGTCCCGCGCCGCAGCAGGCGCGGCGATCCGCCGCCTCGGCCACTCGCTGGTCGGTCACGAGGCCGACATCGAGCTGCTCGACGAGGTCGCGGCGACGATCGACGACCTGACTGGCCGGCTCGACGCCGGCTCGCCACGCCAACGACCGCCGGATTCGTTCGGCGGCAAGTCGTGGACCGACCCGCTTCCGCAAGGGATCGTCGGCGCGTACGACGACCGCCCGTTCTCGGGGCGCTCGTCGCCGTGGGGGCTCGACCTCGAAGTGCATCGCCGTGGCGACGAGGTGGAGGGGCTGCTGACGCTCGGCGCGGCCCACGAGGGAGCGCCGGGTCGATCCCACGGCGGCATCGTCGCCGGCCTGTTCGACGACGTCTTCGGCTTCGTGCTCGGCATCCTGCAGCAGCCGGCGTACACCGGCGAACTGGTGGTCCGCTACGAGCGGCCGACGCCGTTGCAGCGCCAGCTGGCCTGCCGTGGACGGCTGGCCGAGCGCGACGGGCGCAAGCTGTGGATCGAGGGCGAGCTGGTCGACGTCGAGCAGGACGAGGTCGTCGCCCGAGGTCGAGGGCTGTTCATCACGGTGAGCGTTTGAGGTCGGCGATCTCGGCGCCGCTCGCCCGCACGAGGTCGTCCGGGGCGATGGCGAAGACGTCATGCCAGGTCCCGGCCGACGCCCACACCTCGTCGTAAGCGAGGAGGTCGCGGTCGACGAAGGCGCGCAGCGTCGTCGCGTGACCGAACGGCGGCACGCCGCCGATCGGGAAGCCCGTCGCCGTGCGAACGACGTCGGCGTCGACCCGGCGGCATCGCGCACCACCGGCGGCGGCCGCCAGCTTCGACTCGTCCAGTTGGTTGTGGCCGCTGACGTAGGCCAGCACGACGTCGCCGTCGACGGCGAAGATGAGGCTCTTCACGATCTGGCCGACGTCCACGCCGATGGCCGCTGCCGCATCGCCGGCCGTCTTCGCGCCATCGGGGAAGCGCACCGGCGCGATGGCCAGGCCGGCAGCCTCTGCAGCCGCGACGACGCGGGCGACGTTGGGGTGGAGATCCGTCATCCGCGAACCTCAGCAGGACCACTCGTCGAGATGACGAGCGCCCCGACGAACGAGCACCCGGCGGCCACGAGGTAGGACGTCTGGTAGCCGCCGGCGTTGTCGTAGAGCCAGCCGAGCAACAGCGGTCCGCCGGCCACACCGAACACCGAGATGAACTGCGAGCGGCTGAAGATCTGCGCATAGTCGAGGACGCCGAAGCGCTCGGCGATCAGGAGCGGTTGGAGCATCAGGAGGTTGCCCACCGTCGCGCCGAAGAGGAGGATCGCGGCGAAGATCGCCGCCGTGCTCTCGGCGAAGGCGAGGCCGGCCAGCGCGACTGCCTGAAGGACAGCGAGGACGACCGTGAACATCGCCATCGGCAAGCGGGACACCACGCGTCCGCCGACGAGCCGGGCGACCACGGACGTGCCCGCCACTCCGATGGTGGCCAGGGCGGCGGTGGTCTGATCGCTGCGCTCCTCGACGAGCTTGACGAGCTGCTGGATGCCGCCGACTTGAGCACCCATCACGAGGAGGTATCCGAACGTGATGGCGAGGTAGAAGCGGCTCCGCTGCGCCTCGTGAAGCGGTGTGCCTTCGATCGTCACCCGCTCCTGCGCTTCGACCGATCGAGCACCATCGGGCTGCCACCCGAGGACAGTCGGATCGGGGCGCACCAGCCACAGGGCGAACGGGATCACGCCGACCAGCCAGATCGCTCCAAGGATCGGTGTCGCCGACTCCAGTCCTCGATCGTCGATCAGCCACTTGGCGAACGGCGTGAAGACGATCCCCCCGACCGACAGGCCGGTCGAAGCCACGGAGAGCGCCACCGAGCGGCGGATGTGGTACCAGCGCGTGATGATCGTCGTCACGGGCACGAGGCCGGCCGCACTGAAGCCGGCGGCGAAGAACGCGTAGACGACGTACAGCTGCCAGCGCGCCTCGACCCGGCCGAGGACGGCGAGCGCCAACCCGCCGACGATGCCGCCGGCGACGATGACGATGCGGACGTCGCGGCGGGCGATGATTCGCGCCACCCAGAGCCCCGTGAGACCGCTGACGATGAAGTACAGCGTCGTGGCCAGCGAGATCGAGGCGACGGGCCAGTCGCGCTCACGACTGAACGCGTTGAGGTAGACGGCCAAGCCATAGAACCCGAGCCCCGCGGTGACGGCGAGAACGATGAAGCAGCCCGTGACCACGCGTGCCCCGGGGAAGCGGTCGGTGGCCGACCGGGCGGCGGCGGCCGTCGTCACGATTTAGGCGAGCAGCTTGTCAATTGCCGCCGCGAGGTCACGGTCCTTGTCCGTGACGACATCGCCCGCGTCGTGCGTCGACAACGTGATGTCGACCTTGTTCCAGACGTTCGACCACTCCGGGTGGTGGTTGCGCTTCTCGGCGAGCAGCGCCACGCGGGTCATGAACCCGAAGGCGGCGGAGAAGTCGGCGAACTCGAAGTGCCGGCGCAGCGCGCCGTCGCGCTCCTCCCAGGCGTCATCGTGAGCCATGCGCGGACACTATTCCCATCCGAGTGTTTGAGGTCATCCGAGTGCTTGCGGCGGGGATGCCCGGCCGCAAACACTCGGATGGACGTGCCTACGGGTTGGCGAACAGCTCGTCGAGTGATCCGGGCCGCACCGCTGGCCGGTCGACGTCGGGCTGCGCCGATTCCTCCGGCTCGCCGGTGAAGGCGGCATAGCCCTCGTCCTCGAGGCGGTCGGCGAGCTCGGGGCCGCCCTCGGCGACGAACTGCCCGCGCACGAGCACGTGCACGACGTCGGGCCGCAGTTCGCTGAGCAGCCGGGCGTAGTGGGTGATCGCCAGCACGCCGAGCCCCGGCTCGCCATCGGACGGCTGCGTCGCTGCCTCGATGCGCCGGGCGCAGGCTCGCAGCACGTCGAGGTCGAGACCGGAGTCGAGCTCGTCGAGGATGGCGATGCGCGGTTGCAGCACGGCCAGCTGCAGCGTCTCGTTGCGCTTCTTCTCGCCGCCGGAGAGGTCGACGTTCAGAGGCCGGTGGAGGAGGCGCTCCTCGAGGCCGATCCCTGCGGCTTCGGCGCGCAGCGTGGCGTCCAGTCCGTCCGTACGGGCACCACGGGCCGTCAGCGCCTCGCGGAGCATGTCGTCGAGTGCGACGCCCGGAACCTCCGTGGGGTACTGCATGACGAGATGGAGCCCGGCGGCGGCACGCTCCCACGGCGGCATGGCGAGGACATCGGTGCCGTCGAGCGTCACGGTGCCCTCGATGACCTCGTAGCCGGGCTTGCCCATGACGACCGCCGACAGCGTGCTCTTGCCGGCGCCGTTCGGACCCATGACGGCGTGGACCTCTCCGCTCGACACCGTGAGGTCGACGCCGCGGACGATCTCCTTGCCGGCGACAGCGGCCCGTAGGCCCCGGATCTCCAACGTGGCCGTCATCGCCGGCTCTCCACGATCACCTTGCCATCCTCGATCCGCACGTCGAACACGGCGACGGGCTGCGTTGCCGGCAACGTCATCGGCTCACCCGTCTCGAGGCTGAACGTGCTGCTGTGCTTCGGGCACTCGATCTCCCGCTCGTCGCACCACACATCACCCTCGGACAGCGACACCTGAGCGTGGCTGCACGTGTCGCCGATGGCGTACACGTCGTCGCCGCAGCGCACGACGGCTACCGGCACACCGTCGACGTCGATGCGGCGCGCCGTCCCCGGCTCCAGCTCGTCGAGCGGGAAGGTCGCCATCACGCCACCCCCGTCAGCGTCCGGTCGAGGTCGAGCTTGGCCGACACCCTCGCCCGCAGCTCGGTGGCCAGTGGGCCGCCCGGCAGCTGGCCGAGCACCTCGTCGAAGAACCCGAGGACGATGAGCCGCGCCGCGATCGAGGTCGGGATGCCGCGGCTCTCGAGGTAGAAGCGCTGGTCCTCGTCGATCGGGCCGACCGTCGAGGCGTGGCTGCACCTGACGTCGTTCGTCTCGATCTCCAGGTTCGGGACGCTCTCGGCCCACGCACCCTCACTGAGCGTGAGGTTGCGGTTCGTCTGGAAGGCAGTCGTGCCGCGCGCCTCCTTGCGAACCTTGATCAGGCCGGTGTACACGCTGCGGGCATGGTCCTGGACGGCGCCTTTGAAGAGCAGATCGCTGGTCGTGTGCGGCGCGGCGTGGTCCTGGATCGTGCGGAAGTCGTGCATCTGCTCGCCGCCGGCGAAGTAGAGGGCGACCTGGCGCGTGCTGCCGCCTGCCCCTGCGATCCGGGCCTCCGTGCGCACGCGGGCGTAGTGGCCGCCGAGGGCGACCGTCGACAGTGTGACGGTCGAGTCACGGTCCCCGACGGCCTGTTGATGGCCGATCTGCCAGGCCGCCTCGGACAGCTCGTTCACGCCGAGGTAGCTGACCCGGGCGGCCGGACCGGCCCGCACCTGGAGGACGGGCACGACGAGCACGAGCTCGCCGTTCGGTGACGCGAACCGCTCGACGACCGTGACCTCGCTGTCGGCGCCGGCGTCGACGACGAGCCGCGGGAAGGCCGCTGTGCCCTCGCCGGTGATGGCGTGCGTGACGACGATCGGCTCGGGGACGACGGTTCCCGCTGGAACACGGACGACGACGGGCTGCATGTGCGACGCGTTGAGCTCGGCGAAGAGGTCCGGCGGCTCGCCGCCGATGACGTCGGGCGTCTCGTCAGCGGGGCCGGTGAGCAAGCCCTCGCCGCCCTCGATCGTGGTCGAGCTCGACCTCGGCGCGAACCGCTCGAGATCCAGCTCGTCGATCCGGCTGTACCGCCAGATCTCCTCGGCAGGGGTCGGAAAAGGCAGGCTGACTGGCCCAAAGGCATGCATGACCAGGTAATTCTACGGTGGAGACCGGGGAAACCCCCTGAGCCGCTGGGGCCGTCAGCCCCGCCGGAAGAGGCGCCGCCAACCCTTGGGGCGGGAAGCCTCAGCCTCGACCTCGGCCCGCACTCGATCGCCGACCGAGTTCAAGTAGTCCTCGGCCTCGTCGAGCAGCGCGGCAGCGGTGCCGTCGGCAACGCTGGCTGGCTCATCCGGGGTCGGCGGCGCGGCCAGCGATCCGTGGGTCCACGCCACAGCCGCCAGCCGTCGCTCGTACTTCGGGCAGTTGTCCGGGCAGCGCCATGGAGCATCGGGAGCGAGGTCGAGATCGCACTTGCGCACGGTGTCGCCATTGGCGTACGTGCGACTCTCGAAGTGCTTGCACTCCTGTCGCATGGGCACGACATCAAGCGTAGGGCCGAGTAAGCCAACGAAGAAGGCGGGCCGAGCCCGAACGTTCAATCGACGGTGATCGCGTGTTCGGGGCTGACGTCGCCGGCGACCTCGGGGTTGTTGCGGTCCGACGGGAGCAGGACGCGCACGATCACCGCCGCAACGGCAGACACTGCGGCGGCAACGAGCGTGGCCAGCGCGAGGCCGTCGACGAACGCGTCGGAGGCAGCCGACAGCAGCCGCGTCGCTACCTCGCCGGGCAGGGCGCCCTGATCGACGAGGCCACGCACGCCGCCGACGCTGCCCTTGGCGATCTCCCCGACCTGCTCCGGCAGGCCGCTCACGGCATCCGCGAGCCCGGACGTGTAGCGGCTGGTGACGATGGACCCGAGCACGGCCACGCCGAGCGCGCCTCCCAGCTCGCGGGTCGTGTCGTTCATCGCCGAGCCGATGCCGGCCCGGTCGCGAGGGACGGCGGACATCAACTGCGTCGTCATCGGCGACATGGTGAGCGCCATCCCCGAGGCGAGGATGCAGATGACGATCGCGAGGTACCAGTACGGCGTGTCGCCGTCGAACTGCGAGGCGAGCAGGAACGCGACGGCGATGAACGCGAGGCCAGTCGACGCCACTCGATCGGCCCCGAAGCGACCGACGAGGCGCGGCGTCTGCGGCGCCACGATCATCATCAGCGCCGGGAACGGCAACAGGCGCAGGGCGGCTTCGAGCGGGCTGTAGCCGAGCACGAACTGCAGGTACTGCGTGAGCAGGTAGAACATGCCGAACATTGCGAAGAAGATCAGCGAGATGCCGCCGGAGGCGACGGAGAACCGGCGGTTCCGGAAGAGCCGCAGATCGAGCATCGGATGGCGCGAACGCCACTCCCACCAGGCGAACAGCGCGAGGACGCCGATCGCACCGGTGAACCAGAGCAGCGACTCGGCGCTCGCCCAGCCGTGGTTCGGCCCTTCGATGATGGCGTAGACGAGGGCGCTGATCCCGACGAGCGACAGCACGGCACCGACGGGGTCGAGCGGTGAGGCCGTGGCGTCCTTCGACTTCGGGACGAGGATCCACACCGCCACTGACGCGATGGCGATGATCGGCAGGTTGATCAGGAAGACCGAGCCCCACCAGTAGTGCTCGAGCAACAGACCTGACGTCACCGGCCCGATCGCCGCTCCGGCGCCGGAGATGCCGGCCCAGATGGCGATCGCCTTCGCCCGTTCGCGGCCAGGGAAGACGTTCGTGAGGATGGACAGCGTCGAGGGCATGATGAACGCCGCGCCGATGCCCATGATCGCCCGCCCGGCGATCACCTGACCGGATGACCCGGCGAACGCCCCGATGAGTGAGCCGATGGCGAACACGACGAGCCCCGACTGGAGCGCACCCTTCCGGCCGAAGCGATCGCCGAGCGCGCCGGCGGTGAACAGGAGGCCGGCGAACACGAGGGCGTAGGCGTCGACCATCCACTGCAACTCGGTGTTGCTGGCGCCGAGACCGTCGGGTCTGGCGAGCGTGGGGAGCGCCACGTTCAGGACGGTGTTCCCGACGATGACGATGATCAGCGACGCACAGAGGACGGCCAGGATCTTCCAGCGACGCTGGTAGACGGCCGGCTCGATCCCGTCGTGATCGATGGCCGCCTCGCCACCGGATCGCTCAGGAGTGGTGGTCATGCCGCAAACCCTTCGCTCGTTGCGTCGACCGTCACATCGTGGGCGGTCGGCAACCTTGTTTCGCTACGTTAACGTAGTGGTTGGCGCGGGCAACCTTTGAGGCCCGCGACCAGGTGCATAGGTGACACATGGCACGGCCGAGAAGTGAAGAGGCGAGACGCAAGGCGATCGAGGCCGCCACCGATCTGATCGTCGAGCGCGGCGTCGCGGCCTTGACGATCGAGGAAGTCGCAGCGCGTTCGGGCGTGGCGAAGACGACCATCTACCGCCACTGGCCGGAACGGCCGGCGCTGATCCTCGACACCGTCCGGGCATCGTTCCAGCACGTCGGTACGCCCGACACGGGCACGCTGCGCGGCGACCTGATGGCCTTCTTCGGCGGGCTGATCCGCGCTGATCTCAGCGGCAAGGTGGGACGCCTGATGCCGTGTCTCATCGACGCTGCCTCGCGTGACCCGGAGATGGAACTGCTCCTCGAGCGGCTCGGTGAGGAGCGCCAGGCGCCGATCATGGAGATCGTCGCCCGCGCCCAGGCGCGCGGCGAGTTGCCGGAGGGTCTCGACGAACGCGTCGTGATCGGGTCGATCGTCGGTCCGATCGTGTTCCGCAAGGTGATGCAGCGCCAACCCATCGACGCCAGCTACGTCGAGGCGTGCCTCGACGTCGCGATCACCGGCCTTGCGGCCTCTGCGCCGGTCGGCTCACGGCCGCAGTCAGTCGCCAGCGGCGACCGCTGACAGCGTTCTGTCCGTAGCGATCGATCGTTGTGAGGCGATCTCTACAAACAGAACGAACGGTCAGCCGACGGAGCCCTCCATCTGCAGCTCGATGAGGCGGCTCCACTCGACGGCGTACTCCATCGGCAGCGTGCGGGTGATCGGCTCGATGAAGCCGTTCACGACCATGCCCATCGCCTGCTCCTCGGAGAGGCCGCGACTCATCAAGTAGAAGAGCTGCTCGTCGGCGACCTTCGAGACGGTCGCCTCGTGGCCGATCTGCGCATCGCGCTCGCCGACCTCCATGTACGGCAGCGTCCAGCTCTCGGAGTCGTCGTCGAGGATGAGGGCGTCGCACTGGACGTGCGACTTGCAGCCGTGGGCACCCTCGTCGACCCGCACGAGGCCGCGGTACGTCGTCTTGCCGCCGTCCTTGGAGATCGACTTCGACACGATCTTCGACGTCGTCTCCGGCGCCGCGTGGATCATCTTCGCCCCGGCGTCCTGGTGCTGGCCGGCGCCGGCGTAGGCGACCGACAGGACCTCGCCCGTGGCCTTCGGGCCCACGAGGTAGACGCTCGGGTACTTCATCGTGAGCTTCGAGCCGATGTTGCCGTCGATCCATTCCATGTGGCCTTCGGCTTCGACCCGGGCGCGCTTCGTCACGAGGTTGTAGACGTTCGGGCTCCAGTTCTGGATCGTCGTGTACGTCACGCGGGCCGACGGCTTGACGACGATCTCCACGACGGCGGAGTGCAGCGAGTCGCTCGTGTACACGGGCGCCGAGCAACCCTCGATGTAGTGCACCTTGGAGCCCTCGTCGGCGATGATCAGCGTCCGCTCGAACTGCCCGGCGTTCTCGGCGTTGATGCGGAAGTACGCCTGCAGCGGCATCTCGCACTCGACTCCAGGCGGCACGTAGATGAACGACCCGCCCGACCAGACGGCCGAGTTCAGGGCGGCGAACTTGTTGTCACCCGGCGGGATGATCGTCCCGAAGTACCGCTTCACGAGGTCGGGGTACTCGCGCAGCGCGGTGTCCATGTCCGAGAACAGGATCCCCTGCTTGGCCAGCTCCTCGCGGTTGCGGTGGTACACGACCTCCGACTCGTACTGCGCCGTGACGCCGGCGAGGTACTGGCGCTCGGCCTCCGGGATGCCGAGCTTCTCGTACGTCACCTTCATCTGCTCGGGGAGGTCGTCCCACTCGTCGACCTGCTCGCCCGTGGGCCGCAGGTAGTAGTAGATGTCCTGGAAGTCGATGTCGGGCATGTTCACGGCGAACCACTCGGCCATCGGCTTGCGCTCGAAGAGCTGCAGGGCGCGCAGGCGCATCCTGGTCATCCAGCGCGGCTCGCCCTTCCACCAGGAGATCTGCTCGACCACGCCGGCGCTGATGCCCTTCTCGGGCGCGAACGCGTACTCGACCTCGTCGCTCCAGCCCAGCTGGTACTTCGTCAGATCCAGATCGAACGTCGTCATGAGAGCTCGCTCATTCCTGTCCGGAGAATTTCCACTACCGCCATAGTAACAATTCAACGTGCCGCTCTGACCCCGCCGAGCAGGCAATCCCGGCTAGAAACGGACGATGGCACGGCGGCGCTGCCTGGTGGGCCTGGCGGTGGGGGTCGGCGTCACCTGCGCAACGTTGGCGACGATCACCCTTCCTGCCCCGCTCGCGGCCGCCGCAAACGGACTGGCCGTCGACGCCACGACGACCTACGAAGTGGACTTCCCAGCAGGTCTCGTCCGCGTCCGGCTCGACCTATCGGTCGAGAACACGGTCGCCCCCGACCGTGACGGCGGCGGGGTGCGCTCGACGTACTTCACCGGCTGGCAAGTCGGTGTCCACGGTGACGCGACCGCGCTCGCCGGCCAGGCCGGCGACGAGCCCGTCGCGCTCAGCTTGGAACCCGTCGACGCCGAGCTCCAGCTCCTCTCCATCACGTTTCCGGAGCGACTCGACTACGGCGAGCGTCAGGACCTCGTCGTGACGTGGGACTTGCCGGGCCTCCCGCCGCGTTCCGACTCGCCGTGGCGAACCAACGAGGCGTTCGCCGCCTTCGTCGCATACGCCTACGGCGACCCCGGGACGGCCGCGGTGCGCGTCGTCTCGCCCGTCGAGGTCGACGTCAGCTTGCCCGCACTTGGCCTGACCTCGCTGGAGGAACCGATCGTCTCGACGGACGGCGTCGTCGACGTCAGGGCCTTCGAGGCGATCGCCGAGCCGACATTCTTCGCGCCGGTCGTGATCGCCTCCGACGGCGCCGGTCTGACCGAGACGACACTCGACGTCGCCGGTCGTGACGTCGTGGTCCAGGCCTGGCCCGATGATCCGGAGTGGACGGCGTTCATGGGTGGTCAGGTCGGGACGGCGCTCAGCGATCTCGAGCAGTTGATCGGGTTCCCGGCGCGCGACGACCGAGCGGTCATCGTCCGCGAGAGCGTCGAGCCGATCCTCGAGGGCTTCGCAGGGTGGTTCGATCAGGACACGGGCGTGATCGAGGTCGGCGAGGATCTCGACCCGGCCCTGGTGTTCCACGAGGTCGGCCACGCGTGGTTCAACGACGACTTCGCGCCGTCGCGCTGGATCAACGAGGGGCTGGCCGAGACGTACGCCAACCTCCTGCTCGAGCGCACGGGCGCCATCGCTCGCCAGCCGATCGTGCCAACCGCCGGTGCACCCGGTGCCCAGCCGCTGTCGGAGTGGAACTTCCCAGTGACCCTCCCGCCCGACGCAGACAGCGAGCGCTATGGGTACGAGACGTCGCACTTCGTGGTCGATGCGCTCGTCGACGAGGTCGGTTTCGACGCGATGGCCGACGTGCTGACCGCCATGGAGCGCGACGTCGAGGCGTATCGCGGCGACGGCGAGCCGCAGCCGACGACGGCCGCCGCGGATTGGCGGCGTCTGCTCGACCTCGCGTCCGAGTTGGGGCACGCCGAGACAGCGGCCGAGCTGTTCCGCACATGGGTCGCCCCGGCCGGCGACGTCGGGGACTTCGAGCTGCGCTCGACGGCCCGCCAGCGATACGACACGCTCGTCACCGACGGCGATGGATGGGCCGCGCCGCTCGCCGTGCGCCAGGCCATGGAGCGCTGGGAGTTCGATGCCGCCGCCTTCGCCATGACGGCCGCCGAGGCCGCGCTGAGCGCGCGGCGACAGCTGGACGCCGCCGCGGCGCCGACCCAGATCGCCCTTCCCGCGCAGTTCGAGGAGCAATACGAAACGGCGACGTCGGAGCGCGACCTGAATGCGCTGGCCGCCGAGCAGCGCGAGTTGGCCGATGCGATCGATTCGTTGTCGCAGGCGACAGCGGCCCATGCTGCCGCGCAGCCTCCACTCGCGGCACTTGGGCTCAGGGGCCGGCAGTACGGCGTCCAGCTCGAGGCGGCGCGAGAGGCGGTGGCAGCGGGTGACGCGGCAACCGCGCAAGCCATCAGCGGCGAGGTGCGTGAGGGGCTGGCCGGCGCGGCCGAATCGGGACGGGCACGGGCGGCAACGCTCGCCGACACCGGCATCACTTGGTGGTGGGTGGCCGGTTTGGCTGGGCTTGCCGCAGTCGCGCTGGCGATCGTCGCCGACCGCCTCCGGTCACGCCGCGTCGTCGCGCAGGTCGACCCGGCCGGCGATGCGGCCGTCGACGGTCACGTCGAGCTCGGCGTCGACCGGCGGATCGATCTCGATGAAGATGCACTCACCGGGGCACGCCTCAGCGGCGTGGATGACGGACTGGACGTTGCGGACCGCGACCAAGGCCAGTGACCCGGATCCGCCCGGGTCGTTGAGGGGCAGTCCAGCCTGCCTGACGTAGGCAATTCCGTCCTCGAGTTGCAGGAAGACGTCCGGGCAGTGGTCGACGCAGAGTCCGTCGCCCGTGCACAGGTCCTGGTCGATCCAGACGCGCATGGCACTTCGCACGGTAGCGGGATGGATGTGGGCGCGTACGCTCCGGTCGCCATGAACGTCGACGACCGACCTGCACCCGTCGCCCCGAGCAAACCACACACCTGGGCACGCCCGACCGGGGCCGTCGACGACCCGTTCGCCTGGCTGCGCGACCGTGAGGATCCCGACACGATCGCCTACCTGCAGGCCGAGAACGAGTACGCGGCCGCCTTCTTCGACGCCCAGGGCGACCAGGTCGAGACGCTGTTCCAGGAGATCAAGTCCCGGGTCCAGGAGACCGACGAGTCCGTGCCGGTCCGGCACGGACCGTGGTGGTACCTCACGCGGACCATCGAGGGTGAGTCGTACCCCGTGTACTGCCGTGGCGGCACGATCGACGATGCAAGCGAGACCGTGATCCTCGACAGCAACGCCGAGGCCGCCGGCCACGACTTCTTCGACCTGCACGCGGTGCTGCCCTCGCCGGACCACACGCTGCTGGCGTGGTCGATCGACCTCGACGGCAGTGAGCGCTACACGCTGCGGGTCCGCGATCTCACGAGGGGCCTCGACCTGCCTGACGAACTGACGGGAACCTCGTCGTGGGGTGGCCTGGCGTGGTCGGCAGACGGCCAGCACGTGTTCTACGCCCGGCCTGACGAGGCGATGCGGCCGTACCAGATCTGGCGGCACCGTCTGGGCACCGACGCGCAGGACGACCAACTGGTCTTCGAGGAGCCGGACGAGCGGTTCTACCTCGACGTGTCGAGCACACGCAGCGAGCAGTGGATCGTCTTCTCGATCAACAGCAAGACGAGCTCGGAGGCGTGGCTCCTGCGCGCCGACGACCCGGAGGGCTCGCCGTCCATCGTGCGGGCCCGCGTCCCGGACGTGGAGTACTCGATCGACCACTGGGGTGACCGGTTCGTCGTGCTCACCAACCTCGACGCACCTGACTTCCAGGTGATGGTCTCGCCGATCGAGGCCCCCGGAGAATGGGAGGTGCTGCTCCCCCACGTCGCCGGTCGACGCTTCACGACGGCCGAGCCGTTCGCCGGCCACCTCATCGTGCACGAGTGGAGTGACGCCCAACCCAAGGTGTGGGTCCACTTCCGCGACGGGCGCCAGGAGCTGCTCGAGTTCGGCTCCGAGCCACACGACGTCGGCCTTGGCCCGAACCCCGAGTGGGACACGACGGTGGTGCGGCTCTCGTACCAGTCGCTCACCACGCCGGCCACGGTGTACGACCACGACATCGTGAGCGGCGAGCGGATCCTCCGCAAGCGGACGCCGACCCCGAACGTCGAGCTCGACCGGTACGTGTCGGAGCGGACGTGGGCGATCGCAATGGACGACGTGAAGGTTCCGGTCGACATCGTGCGGCACGTGGACACACCGATCGACGGGTCGGCGCCTTGCACCGTGTACGCGTACGGGTCGTACGAGGCGTCGCTGCCGCCGTGGTTCTCGGTGGCCCGGCTCTCGCTGCTCGACCGAGGCGTCGTGTGGGCGCTCGTGCACCCGCGAGGCGGGGGCGAGCTCGGGCGAGCGTGGTACCTCGACGGCAGGCTGCTCAACAAGCGCAACACGTTCACCGACACGTTGAGTGCCGTCGAGCACCTTGCTGCTGGTCGGTGGGCTGATCCCGCGCGCATCGCCATCCGCGGAGGGAGCGCCGGCGGGCTGCTCGTCGGCGCCTGCATCACGATGCGGCCCGACCTGTTCGCCAGTGCCGTCGCCGAGGTGCCGTTCGTCGACGTCGTCTCGACGATGAGTGATCCGTCCCTGCCGCTCACCGTGACGGAGTGGGAGGAGTGGGGTGACCCTCGCGAGGAGCCATTCGCCTCCTACATGCTCAGCTACAGCCCGTACGACAACGCGGTGCTGCCGCCGACACCGGTCGAGTTTCCGGCGCTGTTCGTGACGGCCGGCCTCAACGATCCGCGGGTCAGCTACCACGAGCCGGCGAAGTGGGTGGCCAAGCTGCGGTCAGTGGGTGTGGGCCGGCACCGTCCGCTGGTGCTGCGCACGGAGATGGGCGCCGGTCATGGCGGGCCGAGCGGCCGCTACGACGTCTGGCGGGAAGAGGCCCGCGCCCTCACGTTCCTTCTCGCCACCCTCACCTGATCCATCCGAGTGTTTCGGGCCATCCGAGTGCTAGGTGCGGGGATGTCCGCGGGCAAACACTCGGATCGGGTCAAACACTCGGATGAGTGGGGTCTAGCGGGCCCAGAGCGAGATGAACGCCAGCACGATCAGGGCGGCGTTGCGCACGAGGTGTGACTCGTCGAGGGGGCGGCTCGACCACGCCCCGAAGCAGGCGCACGGCGGATGCCGCCCGTCAACGAGCTGGCGGGCGATGAGAACGCTGAACGCGACGAGCAGCACGATGGCGGCGAGCGCGGGAAGCGGCATGGCGATCGTCGTGATGAGCAGCGCGCCGAGGACGACCTCGATGCCGGGCAGGGCGGTGGCGATCGGCTGCGGCGCACCGATCGAACGAGCCTGGGCGACCCATGCCGCACCGGAGGCGAGCTTCGCACCCCCGGCCACCACGAACACCGCCCCCAGGAGGATCGCGGCGATCGTGCCGAGGGTCTGCATCAACCGCGACTGACGTCGATCGTCAGGCCCTCGCGGGCAGCGAACACCTCCACGCCGAGCTCGCTCCCACACCGCGCCGCGGAGGCCGTGAGACAGTCGATCATCTCGTCGTCGTGTGTCGGGTCATGGTGGTAGAGCGCCAACCGCTTTGCGCCGACTTCGCTGGCCAGGAACACGGCGTACTCGACCGTGCAGTGCCCCCAGTCGCGCTTGCGCTTGAACTCGGCGGGCGTGTACTGCGCGTCATGGATCAACAGATCCACGCCCTGGCACAGCCCCCACACCTTCTCGTCGACCAGCAATCCCCCGGCCGGCTGCTGGTGGTCGCTCACATAGGCGACGCTCGCGCCATGGTGGGTGACGCGGTAGCCAACGGTCTCACCCACGTGCGGTACCGGCGCCGACTCCACGGTGTAGCCGCCTACGGCGAACCGGTCGGGCGCTTCCCGGATGTCGATCGTGCCCGGGAAACCATCGAGCCCGATCGGGAACATGGGAGGGCAGATCGTGTCGCGGAGCACCTCCGCAGCACAGCGGCCGTTGTCCTGCGCGGGGGCATACACGACCAGCTCGGACTGATCGTCCTGGAGGGGGGTGAAGAACGGCAGACCCTGCACGTGATCCCAGTGCAGGTGGCTCACGAGGCAGGTGCCCCGAAAGGGCTCCTCGGCCGGCTGCGTGAGACCGAAGTAGCGCAGACCGGTCCCCATGTCGAACAGCAACGGGCGCTCACCTGGAGCGCTGACCGACACGCAGGACGTGTTGCCCCCGTACCGAGCGATGTCGTCACCATGGCACGGCGTCGAACCGCGAACGCCATGAAACGTGACGAACATGCTGGGCGCAACTCCCCCGCTCGGGTAATACGGTCCAGCAACTGTACGCCCTATCCCGCCCGACTGGAACGTCGGAGCAGGTGACGTGCGTCGCACAGGGCTACCGTCGGAGCGTGGCAACGGGGGTCGAGACGGGGAGCGTGGAGGCCGGCGAACTCGAGTTCGCCTACGTCCGCGCCGGCGGTGACGGACCGCTCGCGTTGTGCCTCCATGGGTTCCCGGACACCCCCCACACGTGGCGGCATCTGCTGCCCCGCCTCGCCGAGCGCGGGTACCGCGCGGTCGCGCCATTCAGTCGTGGCTACGCGCCCACGGGCGTGCCCTCCGATGGGGTGTACCAGGCGGGGGCCCTGGCCGCTGACGCCAACGCGCTCCACGACGCGCTCGGTGGTGACGGCGACGCCGTCATCATCGGTCACGACTGGGGGGCGGTGGCGACATATGGGGCCGCCGCGCACGAGCCGCATCGGTGGGCGCGGGTCGTCGGGCTCGCCGTCCCTCCCGCGGGTGCCGTCGCCGCGGCGTTCGTGTCGAGCGTCGATCAGCTGCAGCGCAGCTGGTACATGTTCTTCTTCCAGCACCCGCTGTCGGATCTCATCGTGCCGGCCAACGACTTCGCCTTCGTCGAGCGGCTGTGGTCACAGTGGTCGCCCGGCTTCGACGCATCGACCGATCTGCCTCACGTCCGCCAGTCGCTCGCCGACCCTGCCAACCTGCAGGCGGCGCTCGGGTACTACCGCGCCGCGCTCGGCAACGGTCCGATCGATGCGAGATTCGAGCAGGCGCAGGCGGCGACGAGTCACGTGCCTCCGCAGCCGACGCTCTACCTGCACGGCCGCGACGACGGCGCGATCGGCGTCGAGGTGGCCGAAGCAGCGGCGGTGATGACTGCCGACGACGAGC
Source organism: uncultured Acidimicrobiia bacterium (assembly GCA_963844915.1). Classification (GTDB taxonomy): domain Bacteria; phylum Actinomycetota; class Acidimicrobiia; order Acidimicrobiales; family Ilumatobacteraceae; genus JALZMG01. Next base: position 281,023 of record CAWJQF010000009.1, read on the forward strand.
ACGTCACGATCGAGGTGCTCGATGGCTGCGGCCACTTCCTGCACCTCGAACGGCCGGATGCTGTCAACGAACGCGTGCTGGCGTTCCTGTCGTGAGCGCACGCCCCAACCTCCCCGACGGGCTCGTCATCGTCGTCAAGGAGGAGTGCGAGACGTGCCGCATGGTCGCGCCACTCCTCCCCTCGATCGCCGAACACGGTCCCCTGACGGTCTTCACGCAGGACGATCCGGAGTTCCCGAAGGAGCTCGAGGCGGTGCACGACGCCGACCTCGCAGTGAGCTGGCATCACGACGTCGAGACGGTGCCGACGCTGGTGCGGGTGGTCGACGGGATCGAGGCCGAGCGCACGGTCGGCTGGTCGCAGAGCGAGTGGCGGCGCATCACCGGGATCGGCGACCTCGGGGCCGATCTCCCTCCCATGCGACCGGGCTGCGGGTCACTGAGCGTCGACCCCGACCGAATCGACGAGCTGCGGGTGCGCTTCGAGGGTGGCCGCCTGCGCTCGCGGCGTATCGAGCTCGCCGCGCTCGAGGATGACATCGAGGCGATGTTCGCCCGCGGATGGACCGACGGGTTGCCGGTCGTTCCGCCGACCGAGCAGCGCGTGCTGGCCATGCTCGACGGGACGACCCGCGCCGCCGACGACGTCGTCGCCTCGGTGCCTCCCGATCTCGTCGATGTCACGGTCGAGAAGGTCGCCATCGCCGCCGTGATGGCGGGCTGCCGGCCGGAGTACTTGCCGTGGGTGCTGACCACCATCGAGGCGGTGTGCACGGACGAGTTCAACATGCACGGTGTGTTGGCGACGACGATGCCGGTCGGCCCGGTCATCGTGTGCAGTGGGCCGGGCACGGTGGCGATCGGGATGAACAGTGGCGTCAACGCGCTCGGTCAGGGCAACCGCGCCAACCTGACGATCGGGCGGGCGGTGCAGCTCGTCGTGCGCAACGTCGGGGGTGGGCGTCCGGGCGGTGTCGACCGGGCGACGCACGGCAATCCCGGCAAGCTGTCGTTCTGCTTCGCCGAGCAGCCCGACTCACCCTTCGGAACGCTGGCGGAGAGCCGCGGCGCACCGGCGGGGGCCAACGCCATCACGGTGTTCGCCGGTGAAGGGCCGAGGTGCATCGTCGACCAGCTGTCGCGGGAGCCGGAGAGCCTCGCCAGATCGCTGGCCGCATGCCTGCGGACGTTGCACCACCCCAAGCTCGTGCTGGCGTTCGACGTGATCCTCGTCGTGGGACCGGAGCACGCGAGGGTGTTCGCGGACGGCGGCTGGGATCGCCAACGCGTGCTCGTCGAGCTCGACGCCTGCCTGCAGCTGCCGGGGGCTGAACTGGTGCGCGGTGCCGGAGGCATCGCCGAGGGATTGCCCGAGCAGTTCGCTGACGCGACGCTGCCGAAGTTCCGCTCGGGCGGCGTGCTGCTGGCCAGTGCAGGTGGCGCGGCTGGGCTGTTCTCGGCGATGATCGGTGGGTGGGCCAACGGCACCGTTGGCTCGCAGCCCGTGACGCGAGAGGTTGGAACATGACCAGTCGGTACGTGTTGGACCCGACCGGAGAGCGTTCGGTCGCCGAGCGCGAGTTGCTGGCGCGGCCGGAGACGATCGCCGGGTTGCGCGTTGGGCTGCTCGACATCTCCAAGCCGCGGGGGGACGTCTTCCTGGACCGCCTGGAGACGATGCTCCAGGAGGCCGGAGCGATCGTGCAGCGCTACCGCAAGCCGACGTTCACGAAGCCGGCGCCCGTGGACCTGCGCCACGAGATCGCCACGCAATGCGACGTCGTCATCGAGGCCTTAGCCGATTGAGGTAGCTGCACGTCGTGCAGTGTGCACGACATCAGCGACCTGGAGCTGCGGGGCGTGCCCGGCGTCTTCGTGGCATCCTCCGAGTTCGTCCAGGCGGCGGAGGCGCAGTCGACATCACTCGGGTTCGCCTCGATCGCCCGCGTGTTCACGCCTCACCCCATCCAGGACCGCACCGACGCCGAGATGCGCGCCTACGCCGAAGCCGCCTACACCCAAGTCGTCGCCGCCGTCACGTCCACCTGATCTCGTTTCTGACTCCCGTTTGGTGTCATCCGTGACACCAAACGGGAGTCAGAACCGGTTGGCTTCAATCGCCTCGGCGAGGGCGAGGGTGCGGCGGGCCATGGCGACGTGGAGGTGTTCGATCATGCGGCCGTCGACGGTTACGACGCCGCGGCCCTCGGCTTCGGCCCCGGCGTAGGCATCGATCACTCGGCGGGACCACTCGACCTCCTCGTCGCTCGGTGACCACGCCTCGTTGGCCGGCTCGACCTGGCTCGGGTGCACCAGCGTCTTGCCGTCGAAGCCGAGCTCGACGCCCTGGCGGCACTCGGCGGCGAAGCCCTCCGCATCGCGCACGTCGTTGAAGACACCATCGAGCACGACCTTGCCCGCCTCGCGGGCGGCGAGGATCGTCGTCATCAGGTGGGGCAGGAGGTTGCCGCGCCCTGCGACCAGCGGCGCTCGCAGTTCCTTGGCCAGGTCGTTGGTGCCCAGGACGAGCACCTCGACGCGTGGATGCCCGGCCAGCTGTCGCACGTCGAGGATCCCCGTCGGGGTTTCGACCATCGCCCAGATCGAGGTGGCGACTGCGCCCGCCGAATCGAGCCGCGCCGCGATCTCGCCGAGGTAGGCGGTCGAGTCCACCTTCGGGATGACAACGGCCGCCGGCGCCGCTGCGCCGGCCGCGGCGAGGTCCTCGGAGCCCCACGGCGTGTTCAGCCCGTTGCAGCGGATCGTCAGCTCACGGCTGCCGTACTCCCCCGAGGTGACTGCGGCGACCGCCTGCTCCCGCGCCAGCTCCTTGGACTCGGGCGCGACGGCATCCTCGAGGTCGAAGATGATGGCGTCACACGGAAGGTCCTTCGCCTTCTCCAGCGCCCGAGGATTCGCCGCCGGCATGTAGAGGACCGACCGCCTCGGCCGTTCCGTCACTGCGCCATCCCGTAGGCCGCAGCCAGCTCTGGATCTCGAGCCGCCAGCTGGCGCGCCAGCTCGACCACGACCTTGCACTGCTTGACCGACGCGTCGTCTTCCATCTTCCCGTCGAGCAGGACGGCGCCCGTGCCATCGCCCATCGCGTCGATGACGCGTTGGGCGTGGGCGACGTCGGCCGGGTCGGGGCTGAAGACTCGGCGGGCGATGTCGATCTGGCTCGGATGAAGGCTCCACGCCCCGACGCAACCGAGCAGGTAGGCGTTGCGGAACTGGTCCTCACAGGCGACAGCGTCGGCGATGTCGCCGAACGGGCCGTAGTACGGCAACACCCCGTACGTGACGCAAGCGTCGACCATGCGAGCCAGCGTGTAGTGCCACAGGTCCTGCTGGAAGGTCGCCCGCGGCGCGTCCGGATCGGCCGCCGACGGATCCTGGCGCACGAGGTACCCGGGGTGGCCGCCACCGACGCGAGTCGTCTTCATCCGCCGGTTCGCGGCGAGATCGGCGGGACCGAGTGACAGCCCCTGCATCCTCGGCGACGCGGCGCAGATCTCCTCGACGTTGGCGACGCCGCGGGCAGTCTCGAGGATGGCGTGGACGAGCAGCGGCTCCCCGAGACCGACCTTCGCTTCGAGCTGTGCCAGCAGGCGATCGACGTAGTGGATGTCCTCCGGACCCTCGACCTTGGGGATCATGATCACATCGAGCTGGTCCCCGATCTCGGTGACGGCGGCGACGAGGTCGTCGAGACCCCACGGCGAGTCGAGCGCGTTGACACGCGTCCAGAACTGCGTGTCCGGCGTGTTCCACGCCTTGCCGATCTCGATCAGCCCCGAGCGGGCCGCCTCCTTGTCGGCCGCCGGCACGCCGTCCTCGAGGTTGGCCAGCAGCACGTCGACGGTCGGTGCGATCGTCGGCACCTTGGCGACCATCTTCGGGTTCGACGCCGGCAGGAAGTGGATCATCCGTGACGGTCGGACCGGAATCTCGCGCACGGGCTCGGGCGCGCCGACAGCGAGCGGTCGGAAGAAGTCCTTCGGTGGACGCACGACGGCAGGTTACGGAGCAGACTGCCTGCGTGCCGCGTCGGGCTGCCTTCCCGCCGCTGTGGGTCTACCTGTTCGGCCTGTTCGCCGTGGCGATCGCCCAGCGCTGGCTGGTCCCGCCGGATGACCACAGCGTCGCGTTCAACGTGGCGTTGTTCGCCCTGCTCGCCCTCGCGGTGATCGTCCTCCTCACGATCCTGCAGCGGATCACCCGTCCTCGCTGATCACCTTCACGGAAGGTGGATGAGGCCGCCCGAGCGAACAACGAGCCGGTCCTCGACGAGGCCGTCGACGATGCGTGGCGGGAACTCGTCGGCCGACCGGGCACCGTCGAGCAGCCTCCGGAGGACGGCGCCGCGGGCCTGGCGGTCGCTTCCGACATACGGCGCCTGTGTCGTGCTCACGCCGGCGGAGCCGTGGGCCGGATCAGGCGCCGCCTTCCCAGCACGTCGCCAACCGCACGAACGGGCGACCGGGCACTCGTCGCAGCGTGGCGACGGCCGGCACACCGTTGCGCCGAGGTCCATGAGCACCTGGTTCCAGACCCAGCCCTCGCCACGCGGCACGAGCGCGTCCGCGGCGGCCTGGACCGACCGCGCCGTCAGCCGCTGTCCGGCCGTCCGCGCCAGCACGCGCGCGATGTTCGTCTCGACGACGGCGACATCGCGCTCGAACGCGAACGCGAGCACGGCCCGTGCCGTGTACGGACCGACGCCGGGGAGGGCGAGGAGCGCGGCCAGGTCGTCGGGCACCTGACCTCGGTGCCGCTCCACCATCGCGGCGGCAGCCTCGTGCAGGTTGCGCGCCCGGCGCGGGTAGCCGAGCCCGTGCCAGTCGCGCAGCACGTCCCCGAGTGATGCAGACGCACACACCGTCGCCGTCGGATAGCGCGCCATGAACGCCTCCCACTTCGGGACGACGCGGAGGGCCTGCGTCTGCTGCAGCATGATCTCGGCGGCGAGGATCGACCACGGGTCACGCGTCGCCCGCCACGGCAGGTCACGAAGGCGCGGCACACCCCACGCCAGCACCGCACCCGCGTCCAGCACTGGCCGGTCGCGTCGTTGGGAGGGGGAGTCCCGGTTCGGCACGGCGGGCGCTCCAGCGCCTTCGTCGGCCGCATCATTCACGTGACGCGGACAGTGCGGCTGTGCCAACCGGTCGCCCCGTCCGGGGCCGGCGGCTCACGCTCCTCCGTCTGGACCTCACCGGTGGCCGTCGTGGCGCGCACCTGCAGCCGATGCTGGCCGGGCGTGGCGTCCCAGTCGACCCACCACTGCACCCACGTGTTGCCGCTCGCCGCGTCACCGAGCGTGGCCTCGAGCCACGGCCCTTCGTCGACTTGGACCTCGACACGCGACACACCATCGATCGGTGCCCACGCCACGCCGGCGATCGGCTGTGGACCGGCCGCCAGCTCCGCACCACCACGCGGCACGTCGATGCGCGACTGCGGCTTGATCGGTCCCTCCTTCGACCAACCGCGCGGCACCCAATAGCCGTCGAAGTCCTCCCACGTCGTGAGCTCGATCTCGCTGAGCCACTTCGTCGCCGACACGTAGCCATACAGCCCGGCGATGAGCAGCCGGGCGGGGAAGCCGTTGCGCGCCGGCAACGGTTCTCCGTTCATCGCGTAGACGACGAGGGCGGTGCGCCCGTCCAGGCCCACCTCGGTCGGGAAGCCGGCCGTGAACCCGTCGACGGATCGCCCGACGATCTGCGTGGCACCCGCTTGCACGCCTGCCCGCTCGAGCACGGCGGCCAGCGGCACGCCCTGCCACGCCGCGTTGCCGACGAGGTTCCCACCGACCTCGTTGGACACGCACTGCAGCGTCACGATGTCCGAGACGCTCTCCGACGCGAGCAGCTCGTCATACGTGAGCGTGTACGGCCGATCGACCATGCCCTTGATCTCGAGCTGCCACGAGCCGACGTCGACCTGCGGTGTCGACAGCGCGGTGTCGATGCGATAGAAGTCGGCGGTCGGTGTGATGTACGGCGACAAACCTGCGATCGTTGGTGTGCCCGTCGACGCGGGCACGCTCGTCGCCGTCGCCGCCCTCGGCAACACGGTGCGGCGCCGTGCCGCGTCCACCACGTCCGTGGACCCGACCCGCCGGCCGATCACGGCGGCGCCAACCGCGCCAGCGGCGAGCACCCCAGCGGTGGCCACGAACGTGCGGCGGCTTGATCCAGCTGATGCCGACGCGTCCGGCTGCGACACCGGCCGGGCACGCGGCGCCAAGCGCAGCAGCACGATCAGCGTTGCGATCCCGGCGACGACCGCGCAGACCGAGGCGACGATCGCCGTCGAGACCTCGCCCTGCGGGTCCTTGGCGTGTGAGTACATCCCGACGAGACCGAAGGCGACGAACCCCACGACGCCGATCCACGGTCGGCGCGCCGAGGCACGTCCGAGTACGGCACCGAGGAGCAGCGACACGACCACGATCCCGACGACGAGCGCTCTCTTGTCGTTCGTGCCGAACAGCGCGATCGCGAGGTCCTTGAGCGACGCCGCGAAACGGTCGATGAACTGCGTGCCGACGGCGGTCACGAGCGTCGGGCCGGAGCCGGCGAGGCCCGACACGAACTGGCCGACGCCGAGCGCCACGCCTGCCGCCACGACTCCACTCAGCGTGGCGGCCCACCGGTCGACGGGTCGTGGTGCGGATGCTGGAGGTGTCGACGACGGCGTGGTCACGGCCACGCCCCACACGGTACGGCTACGTCGATCGCACCGGTCGAACGCGACGCGAAACGCTTGCGAAACTCGCTCGGTGCGGCTCCCAGCCGGCGTGGGCCGGTCGTACTGTCCTCACCATGGCGCTACCCGCCCTCGTGCTCGTCGTCGACGACGAGCCGATGGTCCGCGAGGTGGTTGCCGAGTACCTGCGGCGCGACGGGCTGCGCGTCGACGAGCTCGGTGACGGTGCGGCGGCACTCGAGTGGCTCCGGGACCACCGGCCTGATCTCGTCGTGCTCGACATCATGCTGCCGGGTGCGGACGGGCTCAGCGTCCTCCGTCGGATCCGCTCGGCTGGCGATATCCCCGTGATCCTCCTCACGGCGCGGACCGACGAGCTCGACCGTGTGCTCGGGCTCGAGCTGGGCGCCGACGACTATGTCGTCAAGCCGTTCTCGCCGCGCGAGCTGGCGGCGCGCGTACGTACGGTCCTGCGGCGAGCCTCCCTGCCGGTCGTCGTCGACCACGCGCTCGAGTTCGACCGGATGCGCATCGATCCACGGACGCGGGAGGTCCACCTCGACGGCCGGCTGATCACTTTGACGCCGAAGGAGTTCGACCTGCTGTTCGCGCTGGCGCAGTCGCCTCGGCAGGTCTTCTCCCGGCGCGAGCTCCTTGACCGGGTCTGGGACTCGGCGCCCGAGTACCAGGATCCGGCGACGGTGACGGTGCACGTCGGCCGGCTGCGCCAGAAGCTGGAGCTCGATCCCGAGGAGCCGCGCTGGATCACGACGGCTCGTGGCGTCGGTTACCGGTTCGAGCCCTGATGGAAGTCGTGTCGACGGTGCTCGGCGTGCTGGCGCTCACCGCGGCCGCCGTCGGCGGAGGCATCTTGCTGCGCGGCGTGACACAACGCACCCGGTCGCTGCGCAACCTCCTGCTCGTCGTGACGTTCGGGTCACTCGCCATCGGCGCGATCGCCGCCGTGGTGCTGGCCCGGCTGATGCTGCTCGACGCCGGCGAGGCGTGGGCAGCCGTCGGTGTGCTCGCGCTGACGGCCGTGTTCGCCACCGTCCTCGTGCTGCTCGCGTCGGCTCCGCTCGCCCGGGATGCCCGGCGGCTCGAGGAGACGGTGCGCGGCATCGAGTCCGGCGACCGCTCGGTGCGCACCGGGCTGCAACGGGCGGACGAGCTGGGCCACGTGGGGCGGGCGCTCGACGAGCTGACCGAGCGTCTCGACGCACTCGAGCGCGAGCGGGCCCAGCTCGACGAGGCGCGGCGGGCGATGTTCTCCAACATCGGCCACGATCTGCGTACGCCGCTGGCTGCGCTGAGGGCCGCCGTGGAGGCCGTGGCGGACGGCGTGGCGCCGGAGCCCGAGCGCTACCTGCGAGCGATGCAGCGCGACGTCGAGGCGCTGTCGGCCCTCGTCGACGACCTGTTCCTGCTCGCCCGCATCGAGAGCGGGCGGCTCGACCTGCGGCGCGAACCGCTCGATCTGGCCGAGCTCGCCGACGAGGCCGTCGAGGCGTTGCGGCCGGCAGCCGAGGCGCGTCAGGTTTCGATCGTCCTCGGGACTGCCGGCCGTGCCCCGGTCGTCGGCAACGCCACCGCCATCGGGCGGATCATCCGCAACCTCCTCGACAACGCCATCCACCACGCGCCGGTCGGATCAACGGTCCGCATCGCCGTCGACGACGAGGCCGGCCGTCCGAGCGTCCGCGTCCTCGACGACGGCCCCGGCTTCCCACCCGACTTCTCGCCACACGCCTTCGAACGCTTCGCTCGTGCCGACCCGAGCCGCAGCCGCGCCACGGGTGGCGCAGGACTTGGACTGGCGATCGCTCACGGCCTCGTGGAAGCCCACGGTGGCCGGATCTGGATCGAACAACCCCCCGGCGGGCACGTCGCCTTCGAGCTCCCCGCCGCCGGCTGACCCAACGACGACCCATCCGAGTGTTTGGCGCCGTCGGAGTGTTTCCGGCGGGGAGGCCCCTCAGGAAACACTCGGATGGTCGGTGTCCTGGGGCATCTCGGTGGTGTCGTCGAACAGGACCAGGTCGCCGGTGCCGTCGGCCTGCTCACGCTTGGCCCGCGGCCAGTGGCGCAGCGTGAACTCGATGCGACGCTCGCTCTCGGGCGTCTCCCGCTGGGCGATGTCGCGCAGCCGGTCGAGCCGCTCCCGGCGCTCGATCGACCACGGTCCGACCCGGAGCGAGGCGTACATGAGCCCGCCGAAGACGATCGGGAACCAGAACTGGGCGAGGCGGTACGAGGCGACGCCGAGCGTGGCGGACTGGCGCGTCAGGCCGAACCCGACGAGCGTCGGGATGTAGATGCCCTCGACGATCCCCAGGCCGCCAGGCGTGATCGGGATCACTGCCATCACGTTCGCCAGCCCGAACGCCACCAGCAGGGCGTCCAAGCCGAGCGTGCCACCGAACGCGTAGCAGAAGACCCACAGCGACGCGGCATCGATGACCCAGTTGAGCGACGCCCACAGGACGACCCGCTTGAGCAGCTGCCTGTCGGCGACGAGATCCTCCAGCCGTGCCCCGATCTGGCGCAACGCGGTCGTCGCCGCGTCGCCGTCGAACCTGCACTTCTTCGCCAGCCAGCGCAGGAACGTCTCGGCGTACCCCTGCCCGTGCTGCAACCCGACGACCAGCAAGGCGACGACCACCATCACCGCCAGGCCGACCATTGCCGCCGTCACATAGAGCGGGTTGACGCCGCGCAGCGGGATCGAGACCAACAACGCCAACCAGAACAGGACGTTGAGCACGACGGCAGAACCGAGACCGGCCGTGGCGAGCGCGAACCCGGCATCGGGTCCACTGACACCGGACAGGGTCAGCAGGCGGTACCCGAGTGCCGATCCCGCGGCGCTGCCACCAGGCACGATGTTGCCCAGCGCCTTGGTGCTCATCTGGATGCGGAACATCCGCATCAGCGAGATCTCCTTGCCGAGCTCCCCGAGGGCCGAGCGGGTCAGCATCGCGTAGCAGAACCACGCCCCGAACTGCAGCGCGACGCCGACGATCAGGAAGATCGGCTCCACCTGGTTGAGGTCGGTGACGGCGTCCCGCAGGTCTGGGATCAGCGGGATGACCAGGAAGTAGATGACGCCGACGATCAGGATCAACTTGATCGTCAGGCGGACCGGCCGGAAGCGCCGACGGAACACAGGCGTAGACGGGTCCTTGATCGGCGGTAGCTCGCCCGTCTCGAGGGGGTGCGGGGTGCCCCGGCGCAGCGCGGACGAATCGTCCGTCATCCCTCCTTGCTAGCCGATTGGTGCGCAGACCCAACATGTTTGGGGCAGATTCGTGAGCATCAAGAGGAGGATCCGACGTTGACCACGTATTTCGTCGTCGAACGCCGCAGCGGCCCGCAATGGGATCCCGCACGGCAACTCGAAGAGCAGTCCGGCTGGCTCGAGCACGCCGCATTCATGGACGGCCTCGTCGACGACGGGTTCGTCATCCTCGGCGGGCCACTCGCAGGCGAGATGCGGGTCATCCTCGTCGTCGACGCGACGTCCGAGGAAGAGGTTCGTGCCCAGCTCGCCCGGGACCCGTGGAGCGGCACGCACCTGGTCATCGAGTCGGTCGATGCCTGGACGATCCGCCTGGATGGCCGGAACCGCTGACCCAACGGGCGTTCTGCCTACTGTTGGCCATCCAGATCGTCAGCGTCTCCGTCTACGCCCAGTGGCAGCCCTTCGTCGACGGTGCCTACACCTGCTCAGGCGGCCGATCGGCGGTCGGGTTCGACTCCACACTCGTCCGCCTGGAGACCGACGCCGGGATCGTCGGGTGGGGCGAGATGGCGCCACTCGGCAGCTTCTACGACCCCTCGTTCGCCGCCGGGGCACGGGAGGGGCTGCGTCTCCTGGCGCCGCTCGTGCTCGACCTCGATCCACGCCAGCACGGCGCGCTCACGACGACGGTCGATCGCCACCTCGCCGGCCACCCGTACGCCAAGTCCGCGCTCGACATGGCGGCGTGGGACGTCGCCGGAATCGCCGCGGACCTGCCATTGGCCGAGCTGCTGGGCGGGCGCGACGGCGAGACCGTCGAGCTGTACCGGTCGGTGGCCCAGGCGTCGCCGCAGGAGATGGCTGACCAGGCCGCGCACTACGTCGACGCGGGCTACCGCCGGATCCAGGTCAAGGTGGGACTCGATCCGACGGACGACATCGAGCGCATGGAGGCGGTCGTGGAGAAGCTGCCCTCCGGCACGATCGTGTACGCCGATGCGAACGCGGCGTGGACACCTGCCGACGCCCGCCGGTTCCTGCGCGCCACCCGCCACCTCGACTACGTGCTCGAGCAGCCGTGCGCCGACCACGATGCGAACGTCACCGTGCGCGCGGTGTGCGACCGGCCGTTCGTGCTCGACGAATCGATCGACTCACTGGCATCGCTGCTGCGCGCGCATCGGGCCGGGCTGATCGACGGTGTCACGCTGAAGGTCGCCCGTCTCGGCGGCGTGTCGCGCACCCGACTGGTTCGTGACGTCGCCGTCGAGCTCGGCCAGCAGGTGACGGTCGAGGACACCGGCGGGGCGCAGGTGGCAACGGCAGCGATCGCCCACCTGTCACTGAGCACGCCAACGCCGGCGCGTGCCCACACTGTCGACTTCCATCACTGGGTCAGCGTCGCCAACGGCACCGGTGATCTCGAATGCCACGGCGGCACCATGACCGCACCAACGGGGCCAGGTCTCGGCATCGAGGTCGACGTGGACGCCCTCGGCGCGCCGCTGTTCACGGTGCAGCGGTGAGCACGACGATTTCGCTCGACGAGGTCCTCGACATCACGACGCGCATGCTGCGCGCCTCGGGCGCCTCGCGGCTGCAGGCTGATGCGACGGCCCGCAGCATCCGCGACGCGGAGGCGGACGGCATCCGCACGGTCGGTCTGACGTACCTTCCGACGTACTGCGACCACCTTGCGTGCGGGAAGGTCATCGGCGACGCCGTGCCGACCGTGGCCCGGCCGCGTGCGGCGACCGTCGTCGTCGACGCCGGGAACGGGTTCTGCCACCCGGCGTTCGAGGCAGGTCTGGAGCCGCTCGTCGACGCCACCAGAACATGCGGTGTCGGCGTCCTGGCGCTGACCCACTCGTATTCGGCCGGTGTGCTCGGGTGGTTCGTCGAACGGCTCGCCGAGCACGCGCTGGTCGCCCTGATGTTCGCCAACTCGTCGTCGCTCATGGCGCCGGCCGGTGGTGTCCGCCCGTTCTTCGGCACGAACCCGATCGCTTGGGCGGCGCCGCGACTCGACGAGCCTCCGGTCGTCGCGGACTTCTCCTCGTCGGCCGTCGCCTGGGTCCGTGTCAACGCCGCCGCGCAGGCGGGCGAGCCGATCCCGCTGGGCTGGGCACTCGACGCCGCCGGCCAGCCCACCACTGACGCCCAGGCGGCACTGGCCGGCTCGATGGTGCCGGCCGCCGAGCACAAGGGTTCGGCATGGGCGCTGCTCGTCGACGTCATGTCGGGGGGTGTGGCCGGCTCCAACTTCTCGTTCGAAGCATCCGGCTTCGGCGGGACGGTCGGCGGCCCGCCCGACGTCGGGCAAGTGGTGTTGGCGATCGATCCCACGGCGACGATGGGCACTGGCTTCGTCGACCGCATCGAGGTGGTGCTGCAGGCACTGTCTGCGGAGCCAGGGGCGCGCCTGCCAGGTGACCGGCGGCTCGAGCACCGTCGCCGGACGGCGACGGCCGGCGTCGAGGTGCCCGACGACCTGATGGCCGTCCTCGAGGCGTACGCCGCCAACGGCTCACCGGCCCGTCGTACGGGCTGATCGCCTACAGCGCGGCGATGATCCGGCGGAGACGGGCGACGAGTCGATCCTTCACGGAGGCGTCGGTCTTGCCGAGGTGGACGAGGACCGCCTCGTGCTCCGGAAGCACGACCACGTACTGGCCCTCGTAGCCGTGGGCAGCCACCGACTCCGGTTGGTCCGGCCAGATCCACCAGTGCCGGCCGTAACCGAACCCGGTCTCGGGATCGTGGGCGACGACCGTCCGGGCGTGGTCGAGCCAACCCTCGGGCAGCACCCGCTCGCCGCCGCTCACGCCGTCGAGCCGGTACAGCTCACCGAACCGAGCGAACTGGCGGGCCGGCGCGTGGACATAGGAGGAACCGACCCACGTGCCGGCGGCGTCGAACGACGGCGTCGCGTCGAACATGCCGCACGGTCCGAACAGGCGCTGATCGAGGAAGGCCCGCATCTCGACCTCGCCGCCGCCGACGAGATCACCGAGGATGCGACAGAGGATGTTCGTCGTGCCCGACGAGTAGTTCCACACCGTGCCAGGTGGATCGTCGAGCGGCAGCGCAGCCGCATAGGCGGCGTGGTCGGCGGACCCGGAGCCGAAGAGCATGTCGAGGCAATGTGACGTCTCACCGTCGACGTAGTCCTCGATGAACCGCAGCCCACTGCGCATCTCCAAGAGGTCGAGCGTGGTGATCGCCGCCTTCTCGGTCCCGGCCCACGCGGCGACGGGAGCAGGATCGGCGAGGTCGATCCGCCCGTCGGCGACAAGGATGCCGAAGCAGGCGTGGACCATCGACTTGGCGATCGACCACGAGATCAGTGGCGTCTCCGCCGTCACCTGGAGGTCGTCGGGCTGGAACAGGTTCCCCGGCTGCACGCCGTAGCGCTCGGTGACGAGCTCGCCGCCCTGCAACAGCAGGAAGGCCAGCGAGATGCCTTCGTCGGCCGGGCGACCGAACAGCTCGTCGAGCTCCTGATCCACCGTGGTGACCGCCATGGGAACACACTGGCACGGCTCTGCCGTCTCAGCGATACCGTCGAGTTGGTGGCTGCCGCCCGCAACGCCCACGGGGAAACGGTCGAGTTCGACATCGACGGTCATCAGGTCGGCATCAGTAGCCCGAACAAGGTGATGTTCCCCGAGCGCGGCGAGACGAAGCTCGACCTCGCCAACTACTACGTCGGCATCGGCGATGCCCTGATGCGCACGGTGCGGGATCGTCCGACGCTGCTGCAACGGTTCCCGAACGGCGTCGGCGGCCAGTCGTTCTTCCAGAAGCGGATTCCGGACTCGGCGCCTGACTGGCTGCAGACGACGACCGTCGCCACCGTCAACGGCACGGAGTCACGAGCGATCGTGATGGCCGACGTCGCGCACGTCCTGTGGGCCGCCAACCAGGGTGTCCTCGGCTTCCATCCGTGGCCGTACCACGCCTCCCGACCGGCGGACATCGACGAGCTGCGCCTCGACCTCGATCCGTCACCGGGCACGACGTTCGAGATGGTCCGCGAGGCCGCCGGCGAGGTGCGCAGCTTCCTCGAGGAGCTCGGCATCACCGCCTTCCCCAAGACGACCGGCAACCGGGGACTGCACCTGTACGTGCGCGTCGAGCCGGGCTGGGACTCGTTCGGCACGCGGCAAGCGGCGATCAGCGTGGCGAGGGCGATGGAGGCCCGCCGGCCCGAGCTGATCACCGCGGCCTGGTGGAAGGAGGAGCGCGGGGCGCGCATCTTCATCGACTTCAACCAGAACGCCCCGCACAAGACGGTCTTCGGGGCCTGGTGCGTGCGGGCGAGGCCCGGCGCGCAGGTGTCGACGCCGTTCAGCTGGGACGAGCTGCCGACGGTCCATCCCGATCACTTCACGCTTGCCACCGTTCCCGAGCGCGTCACCACGCAGGGTGATCCGTGGGAGCGCATGGACGACGTCGCCTACTCGATCGAGCCGCTGGTCGAGCGTTACCGCGCCGACCTCACCGCCGGGATCCCCGATGCGCCCTGGCCCCCGGTGTACCCGAAGATGCCCGACGAGGCGCGAAGGGTGAACCCGAGCCGGGCTCGCCACGACGACTGAATCGGGTTCGTCTCGCAGGCAAGCTGCTCGACTCACCTCCCGAGCTCGCCGCCGCCGCTCCGCAGCGGCGCTCGCCCACCCGCCGTCTCGGCCGATCTACGAGCGGCATCGACCTCACTCGAGCGTGCCGTACATCGCCGACCGGTCGACCGTTCGCGTGTGGGCGGCGACCGCCGACGCGAGGTCGGCGAGGTACAGGTCGATCGTGGACGCGTTGCCCTGGCTGACGGTGGCGTGCAACGAGTCAGGCGGGCCTTGGCGATCGAGGTGCCAGCCGCGCGCTCGCAGTAGGTCACCGACGGCGAACACGTCGACCTCGGGATCCTCGGCGGCCATCGCCACACAGTGGAACGTCCCGTCGCCGAGCACGCGGACGCCGTCGATGCCGGCGATCCCGGCCCGCAGGCGATCAGCGGCATCGAGCGTCCTGCGCGTCAGCTCCACGTAGCCGTCGATGCCGAGATGGCGCATCACCGCCCACGCCGCAGCCATCGGCGCACCCGACCGCGTGCCCTGCAGATTGGGCGAGGCGTACATCCCACCGAGCCAGCCGTCGAACACGAACGTCTGGTAGCGGCGCAGTTCCCTGTTGCGGTGGAGCACGACGGACACCCCCTTCGGGGCGTAGCCGAGCTTGTGCACGTCAGCCGAGATCGAGTGCACGCCCTCGACGCGGAAGTCCCATGGCGGGACGTCACGCCCGAGGCGCTCGGCGAACGGGAGCACGAAGCCGCCCATGCAGGCATCCACGTGGCAGTTGGCGCCGACGGTGGCGGCGAGCTGCGCGATCGCTGGGATGTCGTCGACGACGCCCTGCGGGTACGTCGGTGCCGATCCCACGACGAGCGCGGTCGCCGGACCGACGGCGGCAGCCATCGCGTCGACGTCGGCCGTCCAGTCGCCGCGCACGGGTGTCGTGACGACGCGCATGTCGAACATGTGGGCGGCCTTGTGAAAGGCGGCGTGAGCGCTTTCGGCGAGCACGATCTCGGATGCCGTGACGCCGCGCTCGGCCCGCGCGCGCTCCCGCGCCGCCAGCACCGCGCACTGGATCGACTCCGTGCCGCCGCTGGTGAGGAAGCCCGCCGCGGTCGGCGGGCTTCGCAGCAGGTCGGCGGTCCAGCGCACGACGTCGGACTGGAAGCCACCGAGTGACGGGAACGCCGCGGTGTTCAGCGCGTTCTCGTGCAGGTACATCGTCGCCGCCCGCTCGGCGACTTCATGGACGGTCGGGCCGCCGTCGTAGACGAGGCTGAACGTGCGGCCCGCCGCCCACGCGACGTCGTCGTGGCGGCGGGCCGCGAGCTCGGCGATGACGTGGTCGACGGCGAGACCGGACTGATCCATCGGGGAGATGTTCGCGTCGCCGAAGCACCGCGCCCGCAGCGGACTCAAGGTCCGAGTCGGCGATGTCGGGAACCAACGCGCCGACACGAGCGTCGTAGGTGCGTCCGGCCGCTTACGAGAGATCGGGGATCCGCATGCGCCGTCGAACTGCCCTAGCCATCTTCCTGTCCGTTCCCGCCGCTGCGCTGGCGCCGTCGGTCGCCGACGCGTGCGGCGGCCTCGTCGGTGAGAACGGCACCATCCAGCTGGTCCGCACGACGACGCTGGCCGCCTACCACGACGGCGTCGAGCGGTACGTCACTTCCTTCGAGTTCACCGGAGAGGGCGAGTCCGTGGGGTCGATCGTCCCGCTCCCGGACGTTCCGACGTCGGTCGAACGTGGTGGCGACTGGACGTTGCAGCGCCTGGCGCTCGAGGTCGCCCCGCCCCCACCCGCATCCGATGACGCCGCGGAGGCGACCGCCGCAGCGTCTGCCGAGGTGCAGATCATCCTGGAGACGCAGATCGACGCCCTCGACATCACGGTCCTGTCCGGAGGCGGCGACGAGGTCGGGCAGTGGGCGCTGGAGAACGGCTTCTTCCTCCCGCCCGACGCGCCCGAGGTGCTCGACTTCTACGCCTCCCGCAGTCCCGTGTTCATGGCCGCCAAGTTCGACGCCCAGCGGGCCCGCGAGCTCGGCCAAGGCGCCGGCGACAGCACGCCGATCATGGCGACGATCCCGACCGACGACCCATGGGTGCCGGTGCGCATCCTCGGCCTCGGTCTCGACGGCTCGCAGCGCATCGAGGCCGACGTGTTCCTGCTCACCGACGCGCGACCGGAGCTCCTCGCCGGTGGCCCAGGTCTCACCGTGCAGCGCAGCGAAGCTGCATCGAGCGGGTTGCTCACGGACCTGCGCTCGGACGTCGGCATGGAGTGGGTGCCGAACGACATGTGGCTCTCCTACCTCCAGCTCGATGCCGCGGCTGCCGACGTGGACTACGACCTCGCAGTGTCGGTGGACCCGGCGGACGAGCCGTCGATCGCCGACGCCGGCGTCGGTCCAGCGGCCATCGTTCCGGTGCGCCCGCCCGCTGATGGCGCGCCATGGTGGCCGATCCCGATCGGGATCGCCGTTGGAGTGGCCGTGCTCGGCGCCTGGGTCGTGATCGCCCGCCACCGCCAGCAGACGACGCGGGTGGCGCCGTGAAGCGCCTCGTGCCAGTGGTCGGCGCGATCGTCGTCGGATCCGCCGTCGCCCTCGGCGGTCTCGCCATGGCTGCCTCCGACGAGGCTGCGCCGGTCACGCTGGGTCCCAACCCGGTCACCGTTGTCGTCGACGTCGAGCACAGCCGCTTCATCCCCTCGACGCTGCGTGTCGAGGTGGGAACCGAGGTGCGCTTCGTGGTGCACAACGACGATCCGATCAACCACGAGCTCATCGTCGGCACACCCGATGTCCACGCCCGCCACCGCAACGGCACCGAAGCCAAGCACCCGCCGCGGCCAGGCGAACTGTCCGTCGGTCCCGACGAGCACGGCGTGACGACCTACCGCTTCGACGAGCCGGGCGTGGTCGAGATCGCCTGCCATCTGCCCGGCCACTACGACTACGGGATGCGCGGCGAGGTCGAGGTCGTCGAGGTCCCGTAGCATCCCTCGCCGTGTCGAGCCCACTTCCCCCACCACCGCCACCCGGCGCGCTCGCCCCGCCGGTGCCGGCGTGGGACGTCAGGAAGCGCGCTCGTCCGAAGTGCCGCGTCGGCGCGGTCATGCTGCTCGCCGGCGCGGCGGTCATCACGCTCGGTGCGCTGCTGCCCTGGTTCGAGCTCGCCGGCGAATCCTTCAACGGCTTCAGCGACCTCGGTGGCGAGGTCAAGGACGGCCCGGCGTTCGTGCTCTTCGCGATCATCCTGGCCGGATTCGGGGTGGCGACGCTGGCCGCCGGTCGACTCCTGCCGATCGCCATCCTCGCCGTCGTCATCGCATCGTTCTCGGCGCTCGCCGCCATCGTCGACTTGGCGGACGTCATGGACGCGGTCGATTTCGTCGGGGCGTCGACGGGACCTGGCCTACCGGTCGCCCTGGTCGGCTCGTTGCTGGCTCTCGCCGGCAGCATCGTGGCCCTCGCCACCAGGCGTCGGTGAGACCGGCCGGCGTTCCCGCATCGAACGGCGAGCGGACAGCGCGAGTGCCAACGCAGCCCGGCCGTCAGCACCGGTGACCGGCGTCGGTCGGCCCTCGGCGACGGCATCAACGAAGTCCCGCCACTGCAACACGTAGCTGTCCGCGTAGCGGTCGAGGAAGAACGTCGGGACCGGCGGCCGGTGCGTGCCCTCACCATCTCGGCGCACTGTTGGCCGCACCGGCGGATTCTCCGACGCGACGGACCCCGCTGAGCCGAACGCCTCGACACGTTGGTCGTACCCGTAGGCGCACTGCCGGCAGTTGTCGATCACCGTCGTCGCCCCATTCACGTGGCGCATCACGACGACGGCCGTGTCCACGTCACCAACCTCGCCGATCGCCGGGTCCACCATCACGGCGCCGGACGCGAACACCTCGACCACCTCCGAGCCGGTGATGAAGCGGGCGAGATCGAAGTCGTGGATCGTCATGTCGACGAACAGACCGCCGGAGCGCTGCACGTACGTCAGCGGCGGTGGCTCTGGGTCCCGGCTCGTGATCCGCAGCGTGCGGAGCGCGCCGATCTCGCCGGACGCGACGGCGTCGTGCACGGCCCGGTGCGCCGGATCGAAGCGGCGGTTGAACCCGACGTGCAGCGGGATCCGGGCGACGTTCACCGCCTCGAGCGCGATATCGACCTCGGCGAGGTCGAGGGCGATCGGCTTCTCGCAGAAGACCGCCACGCCGACCTTCGCAGCGGCGCCGATCAGCTCGACGTGCGTGTCCGTCGTCGTGCAGATCGCGACCGCGTCGATGCCGGCTCCGAGCGCGTCAGCCGCCGTTCGGAACACGGGGACACCGAGCTGAGCCCCGACGGAGTGGGCCAGCGGTCGGGACGACGTCGTGCACGCCGGCGAGTTGCACGCCGTCGACGCGGCGGGTGAGCAGTTCGGCATGCATCCGGCCGATGCGGCCGCATCCGAGCACCACAATGCGCATCAGGTTCCCGACTCAATCGTTCGCTCGCACACTCGAGCCGCTAGTCCGTTCTTCACCTGGCACGCTCGCTCACACTGGCCGCTGGTCGACCTTGGCCCGCTCGAGCGCCTCTCGGGCGGCGCGGATCGCCGGCCGCTCGCTGACCTCGGGGACACCGACCTCCCACCATGCGCCGCCTTCGGTCCACGCATGGGGATCGACGTCGATGACGATCACCGTGGTGCGGTCGGCGACCCGCGCCTCGTCGAACGCTCTCGTCAGCTGGGCGATCGTGCTCACTCGCCGGGCCGTGCAGCCCATCGACGCGGCGTGTGCCGCGAAGTCGACCGGAACCACGTCGCCGACGGTGCGCGAGTCGGTGAGCAGGTTGTTGAACGACTCGCCGCCCTGGTTGACCTGCAGCCGATCGATCACGGCGTACCCGCCGTTGTCGCAGACGACGACGATCATCGGCGGGCCTGCCAGCACCGACGAGTACAGGTCGCTGTTCATCATCAGGTACGAACCGTCGCCGACGAACACGATCACACGGCCGTGGGGCGCCAGTCGGGCCCTCGCCATCGCCGCGCCCCAGCCGCCGCTGATCTCGTAGCCCATGCACGAGAAGCCGTACTCGCAATCGAACGTGGCAATGCCCTTCGACCGCCAGCCGTTGTTGAGCTCGCCCGGGAAACCGCCCGAGGCCGTGAGTGCGTAGTCGTCGGCGCGCGCTCGAGCCGACACCGCGCCGACCACTTGGGCGTACGTCGGGCGCTGATCCGTCCCAGCGGCCAAGCCGTCGAGATACGTCCAGTAGCCGGCCACCTCGTCGGCGACCCGCGCCGTCCAGACCGTCGGCGCCCTCCAGTCCCCCAGCGACGTGCCGAGCTCGGCCAACGACTCGAGCGCGTCCCCGACCACGCGCGCGGAGAGGTGCTTGCCGGCGTCGAAGCGAGCCGTGTTGATGTTCACGATGCGCAGCTCGGGGTGGCCGAACACGGTCCAGGATCCAGTCGTGAAGTCCTGCAGTCGAGTCCCGACGGCGACGACGACGTCGGCCTCGGCCGCCAGCCGGTTGGCGGACTCGCATCCGATGACACCGATCGGACCGGCGAACATCGGATGGTCCCATGTCACGCACGACTTGCCCGCAACGGTCTCGACGACCGGGATGCCGTGGCGTTCGGCGAACGCCGCCAGTTCCGCCTCGGCGAACGAGTAGTGCACGCCGCCACCGGCGACGAGGAGTGGTGACTTGGCCAGGCGGATCGCGGCAGCTGCGGCGTCCAGCTCGGCCCGATCGGGGCGCGGCCGGCGCAGTTCGTGCACGGTCGGCTCGAACAGGCGGGCGGGGAAGTCGTACGCCTCCGCTTGGACGTCCTGGGGCAACGCGATGAAGGCCGGCCCGCAGTCCGCCGGATCGAGCAGGGTGGCAATCGCCTGAGGCAGGCTCTGCACGACCTGTTCCGGTCGGGTGATGCGGTCCCAGTAGCGGACGACGGGCCGGAACGCATCGTTGGCCGTGGTCGACGGCTCACCGAACCGCTCGATCTGCTGCAGCACCGGATCGGGTAGCCGGCTCTGGAACGTGTCGCCCGAGAGCAGCAGCACGGGCAGCCGGTTGACCATCGCCACGCCCGCTGCGGTGACCATGTTGAGGGCCCCCGGTCCAATCGAACTGGTGGCGACCATGAACTGGCGGCGGCGCATCGCTTTGGCGTAGGCGACTGCGGCCAACGCCATGCCCTGCTCGTTCTGGCCGCGCCACGTCGGCAGCTCGTCGCCGGCGGCGTGCAGCGCAGGGCCGAGGCACGTCACGTTGCCGTGCCCGAAGATGGCGAACACGCCCGGGACGAGCGGAACCTCCACACCGTCGATCACGGTGCGCTGGGCGATGAGGTAGCGGACGATCGCCTCGGCTGCCGTCAGTCGCACCGATTTCATGGTGACTCCCGAAGGTCGTGGACGGGTTCCCAACGCCCGGACTGCCAGCTCCGCAACATCGCGTCCTGCACGCTGACGTAGCGGACCGCAGCGTCGAAGCCGGGATCGAACGGTCGGCCCTCTGCGACCGCAGCGGCGAAGTGGTGGTCCTCGATCGTGACGAGGTCCTCGAAACCAATCCCATTGGCGCGTCCCGGCACGAACGAGCCGTGCTCGAAGAAGCGCTCGCCACCGAACACGGTCGTGTAGCCGGTGTGGGGGTCCTCGTGCTCGAGGTACACCTCCAGCTCGTTCAGCCGCTCCAGGTTCCAGCGCACGGAACCGGCTGTGCCGTGCAGCTCGAAGGCGTGCTGGCTCTCGGGTCCGGTCATCGAGCGTGAGGACTCGAACGTGCCGACCGCACCGCCCTCGAAGCGGACGATCGCCCCGAACCAGTCCTCGTTGGTGACCGCACCCACCGGGTCACCGGCCCGGCCGCGGTCGTAGTGCGTGCCTGCGGCGCTCGGCAGCGGACGCTCGCGGATGAACGTCTCGCCCGTGCCCACGACGTCGGTGATCGGTCCGACGAGGTGCATGGCCAGGTCGACGGCGTGGCTGAGCAGATCGGTGCTCACGCCATGGCCGGCCTGATCGACGAGGAACCTCCACGACAACACGCCGAGCGGGTCGTTCCCGTAGCAGGAGAGGAACCGCCCGCGGTAGTTCGTGATGCGCCCGAGCCGGCCGCTGTCGACGAGCTGCTTGGCGTACTGCACGAGCGGTGCCCAGCGGTAGTTGTACCCGACGCCGGTGACGACGTGGCGGGCGGCATGCTCCGCGGTGACGGTCTGCGCCGGCGTGCCACCGACCGGCTTCTCGCAGAACACGGCCTTGCCGGCGGCCGCGGCGGCACCGATCATCTCGACGTGCAGCATGTTCGGGGCGGTGACGACGACGAGATCGACGTCGGGGTGCTCGACGACCTTGCGCCAGTCGTCGGTGGCCTCGGCGAAGCCGAAGCCTTCGACCGCCTCGGTGCGCCGGGCCGCAACGGCATCGGCGCAGACGACGAGCACCGGGTCGGCGACGCGATCGGGGAACAGCGCAGAGATGCGGCGGTAGGACCGGCTGTGGGCCTGGCCCATCCAGCCGAACCCGACAACGCCGACGCCCAAGCGCCGCCGTGTCACGACGGGGCCCCGCTGGTCGGGCCGGTCATCGGGCAACGCGGGTCGGTCGGCATGCCGACCCATGACTCGCGGACCCAGTGGTGCGTCGGGTCGTCGCAGAACGCCATCGACCGCTCGTCGCCGGGGCCGGCCAGGACGTTCAGGTAGTAGAGGGGATAGCCCGGCGCGGCGACGCACGGGCCGTGGTAGCCGCGATGGACCAGGAAGACGTCACCGTCGGCGACGTGCAGGTCGAGGTCGACGTCGCCGTCGACGGTGTAGGTGCGGTGGAGGCCAAACCCCTCCGGGTCGTACGACGTCGTGCCGTCGCGCCCGACCCGGAAGTAGTAGATCTCCTCGTTGTTCACCGGGCAGTCGGCGTCGTGGCGGTGCGGCGGGTAGCTCGACCAGTTGCCGCTCGGCGTCAGCAGCTCGACGCACATCAGCTTGTCGGCGCCGTCGAACGCCTCCGGTGACATGAAGTTGGTGACCTGACGCGTGGATGCGCCGGCGCCGCGGATCTCGACGGCGATGTCGGCGGCGCCGACCATGACCGGGTCGAAGCGGCCGGTCGCCATGGCTGACGGGAGCGCGACTTCGGAGCCGGGACCGGACAGCCGCACTTCGGCGTCGACGGGGAGGTACGCCCAGTCGGTGACGGCGGAGAACACCGAGTCCCGACCGGCCAGCTCGAAGCGGCGGCCCTCGACCTCAACGGTGACCGGTCCGGACAGTGGGAGCACGGCCTGCTCGGTCCCGCCCGTGGTGAACGTGAAACCGTCCTCACGCAGCGTGCGCACGGTGAGGCCGCAGTAGGTCCATCCGGCGCGTCCCGGGTCGATCGCCACCGAGGCAGTGCCGTCGGCGGCCGACCCGGCTGGCACGTACCACGGATGGTCGATCATCGTTGGGTCGCCGCCGCCCGCTCGACGAGCTCGGCCGCCGCGCCGACGGCACCTTCCACGTTGCCGTCGGGCGGGTAGAGCAGCGCGCGCCCGACGACCAGCCCACGCACGGTCGGCTCGGCCAGCGCCTTCTCCCACGCCGCGTATGTGGCGCTGGGATCCGGCCCTGGCGCACCACCGAGCAGCAGCAGCGGTTGCGTCGTCATCGCCGCGACGGTCGCGATGTCGGCCGTGGCCTGGATCTTCAGCCAGGTGTACGCCGACGAGCCACCGAGGGCTGCGGAGGCGCCGACCGCTTGGATGAGCCGCACGGGATCGTCGTCCCACACCACTCGGCCCTCGGCGTCCCTGGTGGTCGGGATCGGCTCGACCATCGCCATGATGCGACGGTCGTTCAGCGCGCCGACCGCCCGAGCGCAGCCTTCCAGCGTGGGTGCCGTGGCGGGATCCCGGGGGTCGATGCGCAGCAGCATCTTCCCGCCGTCGAGGTTGGAGGCGAGGAGGTGATCGGCGTCGTAGGCGGTGAACCGGTCGTCGATCTCCCAGGTGGCGCCGGCCAACCCGCCGCGGTTCATCGTCCCGACGGCGACGCGGTCCTCGAGCGCGCCGAGCACGACGAGGTCCTCCATGACGTCCGGGCTCGCCAGCACGCCGTCGACCCGGGGATGCTCCAAGGCGACGAGGAGCCGCTCGAGCATGACCCGCCGGTCGGCCATCGCCAGCGGGTCGCTGCCCACCCCGACCATTCCTCGGGCGGTGTGGTCGGCAGCGACGATGAACAGCATCCCGTCCCGCGTGATGTTGCTGCGGCGCTGGCGGGACGCCAGCGCCGCAGCAATCCGCTCCGGCTGGGAAACCCTGACCTCGCGCAAGTCACGCAGCAGTTCGTCCGTGAGTTTCATTGCGCACCGCCGGCCACCGATTCTGACGACAGTTGGTTGCGCTGAGCGCTACCAAGTGTCGTCAGAATCTCGTCGTTGGTGGGCATGGCGTCGGCGCAGAGGAGGCGGGAGGCCACGATGGCGCCGGCGGCGTTGGCGTAGGCGACGGTCTGCTCGGGCGGCCAACCACTGAGGAGGCCATGGACGAAGGCGCCGCCGAAGGCGTCACCGGCACCGAGGCCGCACACGACCTCGACGGGTTGGGGCGGTACGACGGCCGATCCATCAGACGTCGCCACGAGCACGCCGTCACCACCCAGCTTGACGACGGCGATCTCGAGGCCGCGGGCGAGCAGCCGTCGAGCCGCCTCGTCCGGGTCCCGCGTACCGACGGCGATCTCGCACTCCGCCCGGTTCCCAATGGCGACCGTCGCATGGTCGATGGCGCCGCCGATGATTCGTCGCGCTTCATCCGCGTCGGTCCACAGCACAGGGCGGTAGTCCAGGTCGAGCACGGTGTGCGGCGCGCGAGCTCGCGCCACGAGCAGCTCGGAGATCATCGAGCGGGCCGGCTCCTCCGCCATCGCCGAACCCGCCACCCAGAACACGTTGGCCCGGCGTACGACGTCGGCGTCGACGTCCCCCGGTCGTAGCTGCATGTCCGGAGCTTTCGGCTGGCGGTAGAAGAGGAGCTCCGGATCCTCGGGCGGCGTCAGCGCGGCGAAGGCGAGCGGCGTGCGCAGTCCAGGTTCCGTCCCGACGAACCGCACGTCCACGCCGAAGCTGACGAGCTTGGCCCGGACGTACTCCCCGAACGGGTCATCACCGACCTTCGTGATGACTGCGGTGCGGTGTCCGAGCCGCGCCGCGGCGACGGCGACGTTGGTCGCCGTGCCGCCGATCGACTTCACGAACCGTTGTGGCTCCTGGAACCCGGCACCGGCCTCGTCGGCGTAGAGGTCCACGCTGACGCGGCCAACAGTGATCAGCTCCAGCGGCGCAGTCAAAGAACCGGACTATGGGCTAGGCCAAACCGACGAGGGAAGCGCCAGCGACGAGTCGGACGCCGAGCGAGCGAGTTTCGAGCGAGCGAGGCCATTAGCCCGGTCCCGTCATCTCCTCCACGTCCTCGGGCTTGACGACGGTCTCGATCTCGTGGGCGAGAGCTTCGAGCTCGGCGCCGCCGGCCATCAGCTGGGTCAGTTCGTCGCGGGTGATCTCGCTCTTCGCGAAGTTGCCGAGGCTCTGCCCACGCTTGAGGATCAGGAAGCGATCGCCGACGGGATAGGCGTGGTGCGGGTTGTGGGTGATGAAGATCACGCCGAGTCCGCGATCGCGGGCAGCGACGATGTAACGCAGCACGACACCCGACTGCTTGACACCGAGGGCGGCCGTCGGCTCGTCGAGGATCAACACCTTGGCGCCGAAGTACACCGCTCTGGAGATCGCCACGGACTGCCGCTCGCCACCCGACAGCGTCCCCACCGGCTGCTCCGGATCGCGCACGTCGATCCCCATCTTGCGCATCTCGTCGATGGCGATCTTCTTCGCCTTCCCGACGTCGAGGCGCCGCAGCGGCCCCCAACCCGTCGTCGGTTCCGAGCCGAGCCAGAAGTTGCGCCAGATCGACATCAGCGGCGCCATCGCCAGGTCCTGGTACACGGTGGCGATGCCGGCCGCTTTGGCCTCGCGTGGCGAGCTGAACTTCGTCTCCTTCCCCTCCATCAGGAACTTCCCGGCGTCGTACGGGTGCACACCGGCGAGGATCTTGATGAACGTCGACTTCCCGGCGCCGTTGTCACCCAGGGTGCACGTCACCTCGCCGGCGTTGACGCTGGTCGTGATGTTCTGCAGGGCGATGATGTTGCCGAAGTACTTGCTCACATTGTCGAGCTCGAGCAGGTGGACGTCAGGCATTGCCGCCTCCTCCGCCGCCACGCCGCGGCGGCCGCCGGCGTGACGGTGGCGGCGGCAGACGGTTCGGGTGGTCTCGATGGTCGTCCCGCCGTGCGGCCCCACCTGCGGATCCACTCGTTGGCGAACGCGGCGACCAGCAGGATCACGCCGAGGAACAGGAAGTACAGGTTGCTGTCCCAACCGGCGAGCGGAATGCCCTGCTGCGTCATCCCGAGGATCAGGCACCCGAGCGCGGCGCCGACGACCGAGCCGAAGCCGCCCGTCAGCAGGCACCCACCGAGGACCGCGGCGATGATGAAGTAGAACTCCTGCCCGACACCCTCGATGACGTTGGCCCGTCTCGTCTGCATGAGCACGACCATGCCGTGCAACCAGCCACACCCAGCCACGGCCATGAACAGCCCGATCTTGGTCGCGCTGGCGGGAACGCCGATCATGCGGGCGGCGTCCTTGTTCCCGCCCACCGCGTAGATCCAGTTGCCGACTCTGGTGCGCAGCAGGACCCATGCGCCGATGACGGTGAGGATGAGGAACCACAGGATCGCCACGTTGAAGCTGGCGCCGCCGATCGTGAACATCGTGCCGGCGAAGATCTTGCGGGCCAGCTCGGTGCCTGACACGGTCTCGATGCCGGTGACGTTCGTGCCGCCGGTCTCACGTTGGGTGAACCACAGGTTGAACCCACGTAAGACGAAGAACGTGCCGAGCGTGACGATGAAGCTCGGTAGCCCCGACTTGATCACCATGTACCCGTTGGCGAAGCCGATGGCGAGCGCGATGAGCAACGACAGGGCCGCGGCGAGCCAGAACGTCATGCCGAACTCGACGGCGAAGATGGCCGCGAACATGCCAGTGGTCCCGGTCATCACTCCCGACGACAGGTCGAACTCACCGCCGATCATCAGCAACGCCACGGCCAGGGCGGTCAGCCCGTAGAGCGCCGATGTGTCGAGGTACGTCGCCGTGCCCTGCCAGCTCAGCCACACGCTGCGGGCCTGCGTGGCGAAGAGGATCCAGACGACGATGGCGCCGGCGAGAGCGCCGAACTCGGGGCGGATCAGCAAGCGTTTGAACGGCGACATGCGGGCCAGCCGCTCGTCGGTGCTCGAGACGACTGGCGGCGCCGTCACCGTGGCCATGGCAGTGCTCCCATCCTCGGTCCCCCTGTCAGTGCGTGCGAATGCATCGGACGGTCAACGCGTGCCATTGGCGGACAGCTCCTTGATCTGCGCCGCATTGTCCTGCGTGACGAAGCCCGGCCCGGTGAGCACGGCTTCACCTCCGCCGACCGTGTTCAAGTTGGTGAGATACAGCTTCATGAACTCGATCGGGAGGTACCCCTGGAGGTACTGCTGCTGGTCGATGGCGAAGGACATCGTCCCTGCCTCGATGGCGTCGAGCACGTCGGGGCTGAGGTCGAACGTCGCCAGCTGGAGATCACTTCCGAGCTGTTGGACGGCGGCGAGGGCCGGTGCCGCTCCGGTCGGGCCGAGGGCGAGGACGGCGTCGATCGAGCTGTCCGCCTGGAGGGCCGCGCTGATCGTCTGCTGGGCGCCGGCCTGGTCGTTGAGGTTGACCTGCTGCACCGTGAGCGTGCCACCGGCCTCCTCCATCGCTTCCTTGGCGCCGTTGCACCGGGCGTCGAGGCTGGCGTTCCCGACCTCTTGGTTGATGCACATCACGTTGGTTGCGCCGTTCTCGGCGAGCCGGGCGCCGGCTCCGCGGCCGGCGATCGTCTCGTCCTGACCGATGTGAGTGAGGGCGCCGATCTCCTTGAACACGTCCGAGCCGGAATTGATCGTGATGATCGGGATCCCTGCCGCGGTGGCCGCATCCAGCGAGCCTTTCAACGCGTCATAGTCGGGCACCGAGACAACGAGCCCATCGGGGCTCTTGGCGACGGCGGCGTCGATGAGCTGGCTCATCTGCACCATGTCGAACGTCGCCGGCGCGGAGTAGCTGACGGTCGCACCGCTTGCTGCGGCGGCGTCGTCGACGCCGCGCTTGACGACCGACCAGAACGGGTCCGAGGCCTGGCCATGGGTGACGACTTCGATGGTGATGTCGGAACCCTGGTTGAGCTGCACGGTGTCGGTGGGGGCCGAACCAGCCGGGGCGGCGGCTCCCCCGCCACCGGCCTCCTGGATCGACTCGCAGGCCGTCAAGTCCAAGTGCACCAACGGCCAGCAGTGCCGCCGTCAGGCGGACTCGGGTCTTCATGTGCTGGTTCCCCCCTGTTGTCGTGCGGCGAGCAGCCGCGCTCCCTATCTGAACCCGTTGAACTTCGTTCCGACCAGCTCGTGGTGCAGGAACTCGACGCTCGACCGGACGTCGTCGATCGGGCCGGCCCCCGCCGGCACCGTCGGTCCGAGGTCGGTGTCCTGCTCCAAGACGTACCACCCGTCGTAGCCGTCGGCCTCCAGCCGCCGCACCGTCTCGAGGATCGGCGCATCGCCGTGCCCGAGTGGGAGGAACAGGCCACGCCTGACGGCCTCGACCAGGTTCACATCACCGCGCCGGTAGTCAGCGGCGACGTCGACGCGCACATCCTTGAGGTGCACGTGGGCGACGCGGCCAGACGCGTCGTCGACGAACTCGGCCGGGTCGTAACCGCCGATCATCAGGTGTCCGGTATCCAGGCACCAGCGCACATTCGCTCCCTCGAGCACCGAGGCGACATCCTCGCGCGTCTCGACGAGCGTTCCCGCGTGGGGATGCAACGCATGCACGATTCCGTGCGCCGCGGCGACGTCGTCGAGCTGCTCCCAACAGGTCGAACAGGTGCTGCCACTCAGCGCGCGACAGCGGCCGTCGCGGGGCCCAGGCGAGGTCCACCACGGCGGTGGAGACGAGCACGCCGTCTCCTCCCACAGCCTCCAGCAGGGCAGCCGCCGTTCGGGCGGCGGCGATCGACGCTTCCCGTGCCGCTGCATCGTGGAGCACGACGGGCAGGAACGCACCGGCCAGCCGCAGCCCGTGGCGCTCGAGCGCGGTCCGCAGCGCATCAGGTTCGGCCGGCAGGAATCCGGGCGCACCGAGCTCTGTTCCGGCGATGCCGAGCGAGGCCATCTCGGCCAGCACGCGATCGGCAGGCAGCATCACGCCCCACCCGGGCACCTCGCAGACACCCCACGAGATCGGGCCGGCGGCGAGACGGCCGTCGAGAATGGAGCGCTCCAACGTCGACCGCGGGGGGCCGTCACTGTTGGAGCGCTCCACCCGCGTCATTCCACACCCACCGCGGGAACACTGTCAAGGAAGCCGTTGGAGCGCTCTATTGCCCGCTCGTCGCCGCGGTGCTTCACTACGACTGAGGAGGGGTGTGGCGCACACGACGATGGAGGATGTCGCCCGACGGGCGGGCGTCTCACGGTCGCTCGTCTCGCTCGTCATGCGCGACAGCCCTCACGTCAGCGCCGAGCGTCGCGAGCGGGTGCGGGCGGCGGCCGAGGAGCTGGGGTACTCGCCGAACGCGATGGCGAGGGGCCTCGCCAGCCGGCAGTCCGGGATGGTCGCCGTGCTCCTCAATGACCTGCACAACCCGTTCTTCGCCGAGACGTTCGACGGCCTCGTCGAAGCCGCTGACGCGCAGGGCTACCGCCTGGTGCTCGGAGCTGGCAGCGACCGCCGCCAGGCCGAGCTGACGGCGATGCGCGGGTTCCTGGAATACCGGCCCGACGGCATCATCCTCGTGAGCCCGCGCCTGCCGGCGGGATCGATCGCCACGGTCGCCGAGCAGGTTCCGATGGTCGTCGTAGGGCGGCGGGTCCGAGCCGACGGTGTCGACAGCGTGATGACGGACGAGGACCGGGCAGCTCACCTCGTCATCGAGCACCTGCGCGAGCTCGGCCACGAGCGGATCGTCCACGTCGACGGCGGGCGCGGCGCCGGCGCCGGCCCGCGCCGCAGCGCCTACCGCAAGGCGATGGCGGCGGCGGGTCTGGGGCGCTTCGTCGAGGTGCTTCCCGGCGACTTCAGTGAGCAGGCCGGGACCGACGCCGCGGCGTCGCTGGTGGCCCGCCGCACGGTGCCGACCGCTGTGTTCGCCGCCAACGACCTCGTCGCCGTCGGGGCCATCGACTCACTCGAGCGCAATGGATACGACGTGCCGAAGGACGTGTCAGTGGTCGGGTTCGACAACACCTTCTTCGCCCGGCTCGGTCACGTGTCGTTGACGACCGTGGATCAGCCTCGCGAGCT
The DNA here is from genome assembly GCA_963844915.1 of uncultured Acidimicrobiia bacterium. Taxonomy (GTDB): domain Bacteria; phylum Actinomycetota; class Acidimicrobiia; order Acidimicrobiales; family Ilumatobacteraceae; genus JALZMG01. The sequence goes on from CAWJQF010000009.1 coordinate 311,009, forward strand.
GATGGGCCGGCTCGCGCTGGAGCTGCTCACTGCTCGGATGCGCAGCCGGCGCAAGGCCAGCGAGCTGGTGCTCACCGAGCCCGCACTCGTCGTGCGAGGGACGACGGCCGCGCCGCGATGAGGAGGTGTCTGGCCGCGGCGCTGACAATCGCGCTGGCGGCGTGCGGTGACGATGGCCCGGCAGCAGACACCCGCTCGGTGGCGATCCGCGCCTGGGGATGCGCCCTGACCGACGAAGTCGCCACCGGGGTGGTCGTCGGACACGACCTCGTCCTCACGGTCGGACACGTGCTCCGTCGCGCCGAGCGGGTCAGCGTCGACGGTCGTGAGGGCGCTGTCGTCGCCGTCGACCGTCGCCTCGACGCGGCGCTGATCGCCGTGCCGACGACCGCCTCGGCGGTCGCGATGGCCGTCGACGTCAACGTCGGGCCGGCGACGATCGAGGGGAGTCCCGTGTTCGTTCGGCAGCTCGTCAGCGCTGACGTCGAGGAGCCGCGCGACGCCACTCGATACGTGCGTCAAGCCTTGGTCGTCGAAGCCGAGTCGAGCCGAGGCGACAGCGGGTCGCCCGTCGTCGCGCTCGACGGCTCGCTGCTCGGCATGGTCTTCGCATCGTCGACTCAGGACCCCGGCGTGACGTACGCCGTCAGTGCCGTCGAGTTGGCCCCGTTCGTTGCGTCCGCCAGTCCGACCGACGAGCCAATGCCACTGTCCTGTATTTGAGAGCGGCCTGCCGCCTCGACTTCTCGTGCCGCTAAGGACCGGGATGGCCCTGCTCGAGCGAGGTCGCCTGCGCGAAGCCCGTGAAGCCCTGTGGCAGGAGGCCGAGGCAGCCAGCTCCGACGGAGACAGCCAGGCACTGGCTGAGGTGGCCCTCGGGCTCGGCGGGATCTGGGTGCACGAGCACCGCACGACGCTCGACAACGCTCGTGTCGAGGCACTGCAGCGCCAGGCGCTCGAGGGACTCCCGCCTGATCACGCCCTGGCAGGGCGGTTGCGGATGCGTCTCGCCGCTGAGCGGGCGTATCGGGTCGGGCATGGCGACGACGTGTTCGCCGAGCTGGAGCGAGCCCGCGCCGCGGGCGACCCGGTGGGGTTGGCGGAGGCCCTGTCGCTGACTCACCACTGCCTGCTCGGACCGGAGCACACCGCCGAGCGGACGGCGCTGGCCGACGAGCTGATCACGGTCTCGCCGGCCACCGGCAGGCCGCTCGACGGGCTGATGGGGCTGACGTGGCGCACGATCGACCTGCTGCTCGCTGGAGACCGGCGAGCCTGCCGCTCATTGACCGAGCTGCGCGACCGGCTGGCCGCCACTCCGTGCGACGCCCTTTCCTACGTGGTCAACGCGATCGACGTCATGGTGGCGATTCGCCAAGGACGCTTGGACCAGGCTGAGCGCGCCGCCGCCGGCTGCTACGAGCTGGGGTGCGACGTCGGCGACGCCGATGCCTTCGGGTTCTACGGGGCACAGCTCGTAGCGATCCGCTGGCTCCAAGGACGGGGCAGCGAGCTGCTGGACCTGCTCGACGACCTGGTCGACTCGACGACGGTGGCAGAGCCGCTGCCCGCCTTCATCGCCGCTCGCGCCGCCCTGTCCGCGGCGTCCGGCGACGAGCTGCGGGCGCGAGCCGCGCTCGCTTGCCTGCGCGATGCCGGCCTCGATGCGCTCGCGCGTTCGAGCGGCTGGGCGGCAACGATGGCCGCCGTGTGCGAGGCGGCGCATCTCCTCGGAGATGCTGACGCCGCCGCCGAGGGCTACCGGCTGCTGGCGCCGTTCGCCGAGCTGCCAGTGATGGCCAGCATCGCCGTCGCGTGTTACGGATCGGCCCACCGGCCGCTCGGCCTCGCCGCGGCGACGATGGGCGAGGTCGACCGCGCCGTCGATCACCTCGAGCGTGCCGTCGTCGCGGAGCTGGCACGCGGTGGCGGGCCGTGGCACGCCGTCGCGCTCGCTGCGTTGGCCGACGTGCTGGAACGGCGCGGCGGGCTGGGAGACGAGCAACGGGCGTCGCAGGCACGAGCGGCGGCCGTGGACGCGGCCCGTCAGCTCGGTATGCACTCGCGGGCGGACGAATGGGCGGGGAAGGGTGGCAGCGACACGATCACGTGCCGGCGCGACGGGAGAGTGTGGGTCGTGCGGCGCGGAGATCGCGAGGCGGCGGTGCCGCACGGCGTCGGCATGCAGTACCTGGATCATCTCCTGCGACATCCGGACGTCGACATCGCCGCCGTCGACCTGGCGGGCGCGGCCAGCGCTCCGTCTGGTCGCGATCCGGTGCTGGACCCCCGGGCGAAGGCGGCGTACCGGCGTCGCGTCGAGGAGCTGCAGGCCGACCTCGACGACGCCGAGCGGTGCAGCGACCTCGAGCGCGTGACCCGCACACGCCTCGAGCTCGACCGCTATCTGGAGGAGCTGGCGCGAGCAACCGGGTTGGGAGGGCGCAGCCGCTCCTTCGCCGACGCCGCCGAGCGGGCGCGGGTGTCGGTGCACAAGGCGATCAAGCGGGCACTGGCGGCGATCACCGAGGCGCACCCTGACCTCGGCCGGGAGCTGGCGTCGCGCGTCGTCACCGGCACCCGTTGCGTGTACCGCGCGAGCTAGGGCGTCGGCAGCTGCAAGTCGACCATCATGTCGGCGTGGCGGTGCACGATCTTCCAGTCGCCCCGCTCGAAGCGGAAGATCATCGTGACTCGGAGTACCTGCTCCTGCTGCGCCGTATGACCTGCGTACAGCACGTCGGCGCGCTCGATGGCGACCGTGTACGCGATGCGGCCCTGGACGTCCTTGACGAGGTACTCGAAATCGACCTCCGCACCACTCGGGCGGAACGCGTTGGCGGCGAGCAAGTAGCGCTGGTGGACTTCCGCCACCCCTGCTTCCCCAAGGCCGCCGAAGCCGCCGAAGATCGATGCCGGATCGTTCTCGGCGGCGATCGCCAGCCAGGGCACGGGATCTCCGTTGACGAAGGCGGAGTTGGCGGCCTCGTAGCGCTCGAGGAAGCGGTCGAAGTCGCGGCGGGAGCTGGCGCTGTCGGTCACGGCGGCCGGTACGGCGGTCGCCTCCGCCGCCGAACCGGCGAGCACGGACGAGGAGCCCACGACGCCCGACAGGAGGACGAGCGCGGAGACGGCAGAGAGACATCGCTTCATCACGGACCCCTTCACTGATGTTGAAGCTGAGGCGGCGCGCGAGGCGCCGAGTCGAGCGTGCGACCGTCACCGGGCGCGAGGCTCGAAGAACAGGTGGAGAACACCTGGAGATGTCCGCTCTCCCGCGATCGCGGGCGTGGCAGTCTGCTCCTCGATGATCATGGTGATGTTCGTCCGCCGCCTACGCCCTGGTGTGACGTTCGAGGAGTTCAAAGAGGCGTGGCTCGCTGAACCGAACCACTTCGGGCAACCGGTCCTCGTGACCCACGGGCAGAGCCTCGAGGACGACCGTGAGATCGTTTCGTACGCCTTGCTCGACCTCTCGCCTGAGGAGCTGGGGGCGGCACTCGGCGACCAGCAGCTGGTCCAGGGTGAGGCCGTCCGTCACGACCGCATCGACGCCGTGATCGAGCGCACAGTCGTCAAGGGCTTCTACGAGATCGTCGACGAGACCGAGTTGAGCTGAACGACGTGTCGGCGCAGCTCCCGGCGGCCGGAACTCAGCTCGAGAGCGCCGCGCAGAGGTCCGTGGCGTTGCCCCGCGCCTCCCTCAGCGTGAACACGCCGGTGGCGTTGTCGACGTCGAACACGACGCGTCCGACGTACAGCGTCGTCGACGGTCCGGCCGGAACATCACTCGGGAACATGATCAAGAACGAGGTGACCCATCGTCGTGTACGTGCTCGTGCCGTCGGGGCGATTGACGATGCGCCATGGAGCTCCGTTCGCCTGGAGCGCAAGGGTGGCGCCGGTGTCGTCGTTGGTCAGCGTGATCTGCGCTCCCGCGACCTGTCAGCAACGTCACAGCGTTGCCGTCGGCATCGGTGAGCTCATGGAGGGTGCGCGTGTCCTCGCTGCCGACGAGCGTGAGCGGGAACTCACATGCCACCCCCGCATCAAAGTTGGTTGTCGTCGTTTGGGCGGCCGCCGCCTCGACCGTTCCCAGAACCGTTGCCGACGCAATGAGCGCGACGGCTACGACGCGTTTGATTGACCTTGTCCCCATGGCTCTCCCTCAAACCGGGCGTGGAAGGCATCGGCACCGTCGGCGGCCACACCCAGCCCGCCGCAGGGCCGTGATCCCAGTATGAACCCGGCCCGTGACGCGCACCAGTGGCAACCGATGGCGGGCGGAGATCGTGGCTTCTACCTCCTGCTGGCGCCGCGCCCGGACGTTCCGCGCCGTGTCAGTACAGGGAACCGGGGAAATCTCCGTGAGCGTGGTCAACGAGGCCGGCGCCAGCGGCGCCCTCGCGGATGCGCACGGCTCGAAAAGAGACGTTGCCGGTGTGCTGCTGCAAGCCGATGAAGCCCGACGACGCGTCTTGGTCGGCGCTGACGCCTCGTGCCGGGTCAGGATTGGCGTAGACGCTGGTGACGTGGTCGTTCAACCGGACTGCATAGGAGTCGCCTGACACCGTGATCTCGTAGTCGTTCCACGCGCCGGGCTGCAGGGCCGAGCCGCGCGAGTAGGTCTGCGTCGCCGATTCGCCGGTCGTCGCGATGTCGTAGAGCGCGCCGGTTCGGCAGCAGTCCGCTCCGTCATCGCGAGCGAGGTCGTCGACTTGGACCTCGAACCCGGTGTGGACCGCGATCCGTGCCGGGTTCGCTCGCAGCCAAGGGTCGACGGGATCGGGCGGCGCCGAGCGTGGATCGCGGAAGCGCACGAATACGCCCGTGTTGTCGCTCTGGGCTTCAATGCGGAACTGCAGCCGGAGGACGAAATCGGCAAAGCCGCGGTCGCCGAAGAACCACAGGCCGATGTCACTGCCCGGTCGAGCAGTCACCAGCCGCTCGTCCTCATCGAGGAACATGCTGCCGGGGCCGGCCTGCAGCCAGTGGCCGAACGTGGCAGCGGTGCCGTCGAAGAGCCACTCGAAACCGTCCTCGAGGTCCGGCGGCGGCAGCGGGGCCACGAGGTGGTCGCCGAGGCGCCGGGCGAGGGCGACACCGGACAGCATGGGCCCGGGTGAACCGACGGTGGGCAGGAGGGCCGGGCCGAGGGCGTAGGCGTTGACGACGTTGTGGAAGCGCCCGTCGGGCGTCGTCACGGATCGGGTGGGGTCGGTGCCCATCCACAGCGTCCCGGCCTCGTGGTGGGTCGTGCCGATGCCGTCGCGGTAGCGGCCGAGGTCTTCGCTCGTCGACGTCCCCACGATGAGCGCTCGCACGTCGTCGGCCAGCTCGTCCATTGCGTCCCACGTCACCCGGTCGTTGATTGTCTGAATCGTCTCGCCGGGCTGCGCGGGTTCCCCGGGGTCGTCGAGGCTCACGAACGCTCGACGCATGCCGAACTCGTCCGCGTCCTCGGAGAGGGTCACGCGGTTCGCTGGGTTGTGGGGCTGGAGCTCGCCTACTCCTCGAAACGTGATGACGACGTGGTCGTCGTCGGCGGCTCGGGAGTTGTCGAGGGCGTCGACATCGGGGAGCTCCCGGCGCAGCTCGGCCTCGCAGTTGGTGCCCGGCCCCTTGCACCCAGCGGCGGTGACTTGGAGATGGAAGTGGCTCACGCTGCCGTCGGTGGCGTGATGGGTCCTGCGGCCCTTGATGAACAGCGCCGCTGTCTCCAGATCGGCGAGGTCGGCGGGGAGATCGGCCAGCGCTTCACGGGGGATGCGGAAGCTGTGGTTGGAGCGCGCGTGGGACATGAGGTTGGTGCCGATGAGCTCGTACCCGGCGGTTCCCGGAAACGACAAGAGGGCAAGGCGAGTGCTCTCGATCGTGCCCGAGGCCAGCACGACGACGCCGCGCTCGGGGACCGGGATGGTGGTGCCGCCACCGACGTGCACTGCGACGACCCGCCCGACACCCTCCTCCACCACGGTCTCGAGCCGCGTGACGTGGCAGTTGGGGACCACCATCACGCGCTTGCGCGAGTCGTTCCCGCCCGACTCCTTGTGGGCCTGACGGGCCGCTTCTGTGAGCAGTGGCATGGCGCTGAACCTGTCGATGGAGAAGGACCCGGAGCGGCGGGGACGACCCTGCACCGCGAGGGGGGCTTCCAGCTTGAGGAGGTCCTTGTCCACCACGTCGGGAACGGGGTCGACATGCAGAGGAATGTCGGCGAGCGGAACGGCATCCGGCACCGCCCCCGCCTGGATGCCGTCGAAGATCTGCTGGCGGAGCGCCTCGTGCATGGCGCCGAACATGAAGTCATTGGTCTGGGTGACGCCCATCAGCTCGGCTGCTTGGCGGAGGTACGGCTCGTCGCCTGGGACCGGGCTGTGAATCCGGAGGTCCCGGAGCACCCGATCAGGCCACACATCTGACGGTGTCTCGGCTTCGATCGGCTCCGCCGACCACCCTCCCCAGAACATCGAGCGACCGCCGAGGCAATAGGCGAGCCCGGGGAAGCCGATGGGCACGTTCGACTGCCACGGGAGTCCCCACACCTCGGCCCGGGCCACGCCGGGGTCGGCCATCACGGGCGGGGGAGGGTCCAGACCGAGAGCAGGGAGGTTCTGGACATGCTCGGGGAGGACGTAGGGCCCGGCGTCGAGGACCAGAATGCGGTGGTTGCGGAAGCGGTCGCGAGACAGCGTCTGGAGGGCGAGTACCGAGCCAAAGGAGCCACCTCCGATGATGACGATGTCGAACGGCCGACCATCGACTCCGGAGGTGCTGGCGATCGCCTCGTCCAGCCCGTTGCAGACGTAGCGGCCGAGCACGTCCTTGGTGAAGTCCGTGTGCTGGGCGGTGGGGCTCGTCACGCTCCACCTCCCGCTCTTGCGGTTGTGGACAGTTCCATCTTCACTCCTCGGATCGATCGCTCACCCCGATGTGCGCGATCAATGACGTCGGGCACCGTGACAGCGGGCCGTTAGCGGAGCGCTAGCGAGACGTCGCTCCCGTCGTGAGCAGGGGTGATTGGCTCGGAGCAGAGCCGCACGGTCGTCAGCGGACGCCGGGCACCAGTTCCATCGGGTGTCACGGACATGTCACGCCCCGTTGGGCATGAACACACATGCGCTCCGGCGCGGTGCGGTTGCGATCGCGCTGGCCGGGTCGACGCTGCTCGCCACGGTTCGACCTGCCGAAGCTCTCGTCGGCGGTGTCGCCGCGGCGCCTGCTGACTTCCCCTTCGCCGGGCGCTTCAGCCTCGCCGACTGCGGCGGAACGCTGATCGCGCCGGACATGGTCCTGACGTCGGCGCGATGCGCCAGTCGCATCCTGCCGGGCTTCGACTACTTCGTGCGGGCCGGTCAGTGGCACGGCCTGAAGACGTCGCAGGGGTCGAGGACCGTCCACCCGCTCTGGACCGGTCATCCCAGCGATGGCCACGACGTGGGATTGATCCAGCTCGCCTGGCCGGCGGCCGGAGTGCCCGCCGTGCAGGTCGGTGCGCCGTTCGACGCCGGCGCGCTCCAGCCAGGAACGCCGGCGACGATCCTCAGTCGTGACAGCGCGGCGGGTCCCAACGCTCGCGACCTGCTGCGCGTCGACACGCCGCTGCGCAGCGACGCCGAGATGGCTGCCGTCTATCCGCCTGAACCACTCGACCCGACGTGGGTGGCACCGTGGATGGTCGGCGCCGGAACGGTCGGCGCGACGTCCTGCGCGGGTGACGACGGCGCGCCTCTGCTGGTGCAACGGGCCGGTCGATCGGTGCAGGTCGGTGTCTCCAGCTTCTCCGAGCCCAGTCCGCAGCCATGCCTCGGGCCCGGCGGGTTCGCCGAGCTCTCGGGCGCGCAGCTGGCATGGGTCGCGTCCCGTGTTACGTCGATCATGGCGACGTGGGGACCGTGCACTGCGCCGTCGGGGCAGGCCGGCGTCCCGGCGGCCCGTTACCAGAACGGCGCATTCCAGGGTTCCTCGCCCGATGGGCCGTACGCGTGGCGCATCGGCTGCGACGAGGTCCCTCCCCCCGAGCCCGAGCCGGAGCCGGAGCCGGAGCCGGACCCCGAGGACCCGCCGGTGTGCCGTCTCCCACCGTGGAAGTGCCCCGATTGACGCTCGCTTCTAGTCGAGGACACGGTCCAGCGGGAGGCCGGGCGCGACGTGACCGTCGCGGCCAATGACCGTGTCGGCAACGAACAGCGCGTTGCACACGGCCTCCTCCGTGGCGTCGACGGTGGCCTCGAAAACGGCGCCGATCGAGTCGTCCCCGAGCAGGTCGACCGAGATCACGCCCACTGCCTCACGGTCGCGACGGTTCGTCGTCGAGAAGGCGCAGAAGATCTCGCCGGAGTGATGACCGGCGATGCTGCCCATCCTCGCCAGGCCGAGGCCGACACGGCGGGCGACACGCACGAGCTGCCGGGCGTCCAGCGGGATATCGGTGGCGACGACGCCGATGCAGCTGCCGGCGTCGCCCCGACCGTTCGATGTGTGGGCGGCGTCTGCGACGAGGCGGCGGCCTACGGGTGTGCCAGCGACGCGCAACTGGTCGGCGCGCCCGAAGTTGGCGAGCACCAGCACGCCAATGACGCCCAGGCCGTCGAGGGCCCGTGAGGACGTGCCGATGCCGGCCTTGTGCTCCATGGTGATCATCCCAGTACCTGCGCCGACCACGCCCTCGGTGACGGGGCCACTCACGGCAAGGTCAATCGCGGCTCGGGCATCGGCGAGCGTGACGTGCCGCCGGCGCGCTTCGTCGAGCCAGGAGTCGTCGCACTCGCCGACGATCGGGACGGGGATCACCTCGTCGTCGACGTCGGATGGCACGGCATCGAAAGTGGCGTCGACGACGGCGTCGAAGACACGGCCGATCGCGGACGTGCTGGTCAGCATGATGGGCGAGTCAAGCGTGCCCCACTCGGCCATCGCGATGGAGCCGGTCAGCTCGCCACAGCCGTTCAGGATGGCGGGACCGGCGGCCATCGGACGGAGGTACAGCGATGCCAGTTCGTCGGGCAGGATCGCCGTCACGCCCGTGCGGGCGACACCATCACCGGCGTCGGACCACCGGGTGACGTGACCGACGCGCACTCCCGGCACGTCGGTGATCGCGTTGTGCACGCCGGTCGGGAGCGAGCCGAACAAGAGGCCGTGTTCGCGCGCACGGCGTCGCGGTGGCGGAGGTGGCATCGCGGGACTGCCTAGCGGGCGGCCACGACGGCGATCTCGACTCGCCACTCGGGACGAGCGAGGGCGGGCACGGTGACCAGCGTCGACGCGGCGAGTCGACCGCCGAGGAAGGTGTCGCGAGCAGCCATCACCGGCGCGAGGTCCGCACCGGCGACGACGTAGGTCGTGACCGACACGACGTCGGTCGGCTCCATGCCGGCGGCATCGAGGATGGCCCCGATGTTGCTCCACACCACCTCCGCTTGCTCGCCGAGCGTCGACGGCACCGAGCCGTCCGGCGCGACCGGGACGACGCCAGCCGTGTGCAGGAGCTGCGCCGGACGCTCACTCAGCACGGCATGGGCATAGGCAGCGGCCGGCGGCGCGATCGAATCCGGCGAGATCACACGGTTCACGACATCCGAGTGTTTCAGTCCATCCGAGTGTTTGGCGAGGGGCCTCCCTACCCGTGGCACTCGGATGGCGTCAAACACTCGGATGGATAGCGTTGCTGGGCATGGCGTTGACGGAGCCGCGGACGACCGACGTCCCGACGATCGACGGGGTGCCGCTGACGCCGAAGGTCGTGCAGTTCTCCGGACCGCCGGCCTTCGACACGGTCGAGGACGAGCGGCTCCACCGCAAGCAGAAGCTGGCGGGCGCGCTGCGCATCTTCGGGCGCTTCGGGTTCGGCGAAGGCGTGGCGGGCCACATCACCGTGCGTGACCCCGAGTTCCCCGACCACTTCTGGGTCAACCCGTTCGGCCGCAGCTTCCGCCACATGCGCGTCAGCGACTTGATCCTCGTCAACCACTCCGGCGATGTCGTGTACGGCACCGAGCCGGTCAACCGGGCGGCATTCGTCATCCACAGCGCCATCCACTCCGCCCGCCCCGACGTCATTGCTGCCGCCCACTCGCACTCGCCCTACGGCAAGTCGTTCTCATCGCTCGGCATCCCGCTGGCACCGCTGACGCAGGACGCCTGCATCTTCTATGACGACCACGTGGTGATCACCGAGCAAGGCGGAGCAGTCGTGCTCGAGGTCGACGCCGGCAAGGAGCTGGCCGCCGCCTTCCCGAGCGGCAAGGCGGCGATCCACCAGAACCACGGGCTCTTCACCGTCGGCCAGAGCGTCGACGAAGCCGTGTTCTGGTTCGTGTCCATGGAGCGCTCGTGTCAGGCTCAGCTGATGGCGATGGCCGCCGGCGAGCCGAAGCACATCCCGCACGAGTACGCCTCGTACACCGCGGCGCAGACTGGTTTCCCGCTGGCCGGGTGGTTCAGCTTCCAGCCGCTCTGGCAGGAGATCTGCCGCACCGACCCCGAGCTCTTCGATTGATGGCTCGCTTCGCTCGCTGGGTCGGACAAGGCCGACCTGACCATCCACGCGCGCTGCGGTCGGGGGCCGAAGCGCGCACGTCCTGAAGAAATGGCCGTCCGGGCTCCCGGCCGGCCCGGCAGCCGGCCCGTCACCCGGTTCCTCGACACCGCCTCGCCCGAGGCGCTGTTCGTCCTGTCGGCCGTCTTCCAGTACATCGGCGCGACCATCGCCGTGCTGCTGTTCGACGAGGTCGCGCCGCAGACCGTGGCGTGGCTGCGCATGGTCGGCGCAGCGATCGCGGTGCTCGCCGTTTCCGGTGCCGCATGGCGAGGCTGGACGCGCCGGGAGCTGGCGGCGGCGGCCATCTTCGGGATCGCCACGGCGGCGATGAACACGTTCTTCTACCTGGCCATCGACCGCACCGATCTCGGCAAGAGCGTCGCCATCGAGTTCATCGGGCCGATCGCCGTCGCCGCCGTCATGACCCGGACACGGCGCAACGCCGCGGCGCTCGCGCTCGCCGCGGTGGGCGTCATCGTCCTCGGCGGCGTCGAGCTCGGCGACAACACCACCGGCCTGCTCTACCTCCTGGCGGCTTCGGCCTGTTGGGCCGCCTACATCGTCGTCGGTTCACGCATCGCTCAGCTCAATCGCGGCGTCTCAGGGCTCGGCATCGGGCTGGCGATCGGTGCGGTGGCGCTGACGCCCATCGGTGCGCCCGGCAGCGCAGCCGTCTGGACGACACCCTCGCTGCTCGGTGCCTGCCTCCTCGTCGGCGTGTTCTCCAACGCCCTCGGCTACGGCATCGACCAGCACGTCCTGCGCCGGATCCCCGTCCGGCGCTTTTCCGTGCTGCTGGCGTTGCTGCCGGTGACGGCGTTGGTGATCGGCTGGATCGCCCTCGACCAGCGGCCGTCCGGCCTCGAACTCGGGGGAATCGCGCTCATCCTCGTCGGCGTCGGACTCCAGGACCGCGACGAGCTGGCGGCCGAGATCGCGGCGCCCGAGCCTTCCTAGCTCGGCCGGCGAGGCGAGCAGCTTGCCTGCGAGCCGAGCCCGAGAGTTAGATGTCTAGACATTCGGTTCGGATCAGAGGAGGGTCGGCGTGACCAGTGGGCACCGTGTCGCCATGCTCGGGACGGGCTTGATCGGCGACTTCTACACGATGACCCTGCACGGCCGGCGCAGCCGTGATCGGGTCGCCGTGGTCTACTCGCGCTCGGTCGAGCGCGGTGAGGCGTTTCGCACTCGCTGGGGCATCCCGACGGCGACCACGAGCATCGAGGACGCGATCAATCACATCGACGTCGACGCCGTCGTCGTCGGTCTGCCCAACCATCTGCACGAGGAGGCGATCAGCATCGCCGCCTCGGCTGGCAAGCCCGTGCTGTGCACCAAGCCGCTCGCCCGTTCGGCCGAGGAGGCCAAGCGGATCCTCGACACCGTCGAGTCAGCCGGGCTCTTCGCCGGGTACCTCGAGGACCTCGTCTACACGCCGAAGACGATCAAGTCGCTGGCCGCCGTCGGCGACGGTGCGATCGGCGACGTGATGTGGGTGAGGAGCCGGGAGACCCACCCTGGTCCGCACAGCGCGTGGTTCTGGGACGCCGAGCTGGCCGGCGGCGGGTGCATCGTCGACCTCGGCTGCCACTGCATCGAGATCATCCGCAGCTACGTCGGCAAGACGAACCGCCCCGTCGAGGTGATGTGCTGGAGCGACACGCTCGTCCACCCGATCGACGCCGAGGACAACGCGATCGCCCTGATCCGCTTCGAGAGCGGCGCGATCGGCCAGTTCGAGGTCAGCTGGACGTTCCGCGGCGGCATGGACCTGCGCGACGAGGTGGCCGGGACGGAGGGCACGATCTGGACCAACCACTTCCTGCGCACCGGCTTCGAGATGTTCTCGAGCGGCCAGGGCGGGTACGTCGCCGAGAAGGCCGAGACGGAGAGTGGCTGGCTCTTCCCGGTCGGCGACGAGATCGGCGAGCTCGGCTACGTCGAGATGTTCACCGACATGTTCGACGCCATCGACCAGGGCCGCGAGCCAGTGGAGACGTTCTACGACGGGTACGTCGTCAACGCCGTCATGGACGCCTGCTTCCGCTCGAGCCGCAGCCGCCAATGGGAGCCGGTCGAGCTCGACTGGCGCCACGGTGACACGGAGCGGATCATCCGGACGGCGCGGAACGAGGGCGAGCTGACGATCATCAAGGAGGAACACCTCCCCGACGGGCGGCGCAAGCTGATCCTCAAGGATCCGGCGACAGGGCACTTCGTCGACCGTGTCATCTGAAGGTGGGCTCGGCACGTGCGTCGACGAGCGCTGGGTCGAGCGCGTCGCCGCCGCAGTGCTCGAACGACTGTCGGCGCGCCCGGCCCTGCGCATGTGCCTGGCCACCGGCTCGACGCCGCTCCCCGTCTACGAGCGAGTGGCATCGGCGCACGGCGCATTCGCCAACGCGTCGGTCCTGTTGCTGGACGAGTTCGGTGGACTCCCGGCGACCGAGCCGGAACGCTGCGACGCCGTCCTCCGACGAGTGCTCGTCGACCACGTCGAACCGGCCGACTACCGGACGATCGACGTGGATGCCGACGACCTCGACTCCGAGTGCTCGGCGATCGACCAATGGATCGATCGGGGTGGACTCGATCTCGCCATCTTGGGGTTGGGCGTCAACGGGCACCTCGGCATGAACGAGCCCGGTAGTGACGCGGACGGTCGCACCGCGCGCGTCGAGCTCGCGACGTCGACGATCGAGGGCGCGCAGCGGTACTTCGCCGGCCGGCATCGACCGACCTGGGGCGTGACCGTCGGGTTGCGTGATCTGCTGCGTGCCGGCGAGGTCTGGGTGCTCGCCGCTGGGCCGACGAAGGCAGAGATCGTCGCCCGCAGCCTGCAGGGTGCAGCGGGCGCCGACGTCCCGGCGTCGCTGCTGCAGGACCATCCGAACTGCACCTGGTGGCTGGACCCGCCGGCGGCGACCAACTTGGAGATGTGAGACTGCCGGCGTGCGGCTCGTGTCGGACCGGCGCTACCGGTTCACGTCGAGCCCCGCAGCGTTCTGGCGGGCCCTCGAGTCGACAGACCGCTACCAGCAGTGGTGGCCATGGCTCCGCCAGTTCGAGGCGAACGGGCTGCTCCTCGGCGATCGCTGGCGGTGCGCCGTCCGGCCTCCCCTGCCGTACACGGTGCGGTTCACCATCGAGTTGACCGAGGTCGACCCGCCGACGACCGTCGCCGCAACGATCACGGGCGACATCACCGGCGCCGCTCGCATCGAAATCGCTCCCGACGGCGACGAGGGGGCGACCGTCGACCTCCGCTCGGAGCTGGCCACCAACGGCCGCGCCTTCACCGCGTTTGCGACGGTGGCCCGGCCGCTCGTGACCCGCGGCCACAACTGGGTCCTGGACACCGGTGCCGCCCAATTCGGGCGGCCCGAGATTCACACGACGTAGGGCGACACCGCGTTGCGGGCGATCAGGAAGCCAGCCTTGATCCTCTCGTCGCTGCCCTCGAACTGGCGGTCCTCGTGCTCGACGACGATGGCGTAGTCGTAGCCCGCCTGGTAGAGCGCGGCGACGAAGCGATCCCAGCGGACCTCACCGAGACCCGGCAGCCGCGGGATCTGCCACCCGAGTCCGGCTGACATGATTCCCCGTTCGTAGAGCCCATCGCGGTCGATCGCCATGTCCTTGGCGTGGACGTGGTAGAGCCGGTCGCCGAACTCACGCACGACGCGCTCGTAGTCGATCATCTGCCACACGAGGTGCGAGGGATCGAGGTTCAGCCCGAGCGTGTCTCCCTCGAGGAACCCGAACACGTCCCGCCACGTCGCCGGCGCGTACATCAGGTTGTTGCCGCCCGGCCACTCGTCGTAGCTGAAGATCATCGGACAGTTCTCGATACCGATCTTGACGCCGTGGTCTGCCGCCTTGGCGACGATCGGCGGCCACACCTTCTTGAACTCCTCGAAGTTCTCCGGCAGCGGCTTGTCCTTGTCGTTGCCGATGAACGTGTTGACCACCGGCACTCCCAGCTTCTCGGCTGCCTCGATCACGCGGCCGATGTGCGTGATCACCTCGGCGCGGTGGTCGAGGTCGGGGTGCAGCGGGTTCGGGTAGTAACCGAGGCCGGAGATCTCGATGCCCCGCTGGCCGAGCTCCCCGACAAGGTCCTTGGCCTGATCATCGGAGAGGTCGGCGCAGTCGATGTGCGACACCCCGGCGTATCTCCGGCTCGGGCCATCCGCCCGCGGCCAGCAGGCGACTTCCAGCATCGAGAAGCCGTTCGCCGACGCCCACTCTGCAACCTCGATCAACGGCGTGTCTGGGAAGGCGGCCGTGAGCAAGCCGAGTTTCATCTAGAGGCTCCTTTCTCAATGCGGCCGGCGAAGCGGCTGGAGCCGCCGCCGTGCCGAACCGGATCTCTTTCTCTGAACGACGCGGTCTGGTTCCTTTCAGCTTCGTTCGACCTTGGTCCACGATCCCGACCGCGCCGACGACGCGACGGCGTCCCCGACCAGCATCGCATCGTGACCGTCGGCGAACGTCGGGTACGAAGGGTGCGTCGACGGCCCGCCGGCAGCGACGTCGCGGTACACGGCGGCGAACAACGCCCGGAACGTGTCGGGATATCCCTCGACGTGACCCGCCGGGTAGCCCGCCGCATCGATTCCGGCCGCCGTCATGAGCGCGGCGTCCTTCTCGATGATCTCGTTCGGTCGCCCGCGGTGGCCCATCCAGAGGCGCTCGGGATCCTCTGACGCCCACGCCAGCGCAGCTACGGATCCGTCGACCTCCCACTCCACGGTGTTCTTGCGCCCGGCCGAGACCTGGCTCACCGTGCACGCGCCTCGCAAGCCGTCCTCGTAGCGCAGCAGCACTCCCGCCGCGTCGTCACTCTCCATGTGCTCGTGCACTCGCTCGACGTCATCGGCCACCTGGGCCGCGCCGAACGTCTGCACCTCGCCGAGTGGATGGTTGCGCTCGGTCACGAACGTGTGCAGGTCAGCGAGCACCTCGACGACCGCCCGCCCGCTGACGAAGCGGGTCAGGTCGAACCAGTGGGACCCGATGTCGGCCACCGCCCGCAACCCTCCCTGGCGGGACGCGTCGAGACGCCAGTTCCAGTCCGTGTCGAGCAGCAGCCAGTCCTGGTGGTACCGACCGGTCACGAACCGAGGCTCGCCGATCGCCCCCGTCGCGACGAGTGCCGCGGCGTTCTGGTTCTGCGGGTAGTACCGCAGGTTGAAGCAGACGGCGTTGACGACGCCGGCATCCGCAGCCATCGCCACCAGTTCGCCCGTCTCGGTCGACGACGTCCCGAGCGGCTTCTCGCACACGACGTGCTTCCCGGCGCGCAGCACCGCCCGCACGTGCTCGGCATGAACGTGGTTCGGACTCGTGACGTGGACGACCTGGACGGCCGGGTCGGACACGAGATCCTCCACCGTGTCGAACACCGGCGGCAGCGGGCTCGTGGCCGCCTTCGCCCGCGCCCGCTCCGGACTCGAGCCGACGATCCCGACGACTTCGTGTCCGAGGCGCCGCAGCGCCTCCGTGTGGGCGAGGCCCATGAACCCCGTACCAAGAACTCCTACGTTCACGGCGTTCCCCGGCCACGCAGGCCGCAGCTGGCCGCTCGCTCGCTGGCGCTCACTCGCTGGCATCGAACCACGCGACTCACCTCTCACCCTCGCGGGACTTCTGGCCGGTGAGCCGGACGTACATCCAGGCCAGGGCGAGCACGATGCCGCCGTAGAGCATCTGGCGCACGGCCTCGCTCACGTCGATGCGCAGCAGCAGCCGGTTGAGCACCGTGAGGATCAGGGCGCCGAGGATCGTGCCGGCGTACCCGCCGGTGCCGCCGAGGATCGACGTGCCGCCGATGACGGTCGCGGCGACCGACGGCAGGAGGTAGCTGTTGGTCTGGTCGACGCCGACGGAGCCGGTGGCACCCGAGAACAGCAGGCCACCGACGGCGGCGAACAGCCCGGCGAGGACGTACACCGCCAGCAGGACCTGCCACACCCGCACGCCGGCCAGCCGGCAGGCGATCGGGTTGTCACCGACGGCGTAGATCATCCGACCGAGTCCCGACGATCGCAGCCCCCACAGCAGCAGCACGGACACCACGAGCCACACGATGAGGTTCGCCGGCAACGGGCCGAAGAGCGTCCCGGAGCCGACCTCGCGCACGAGGTCGAGGACGTTGGTCGAGCCGGACAGCCATCCGCGCAGCCCCACGGTGATGATGCCGAGCAAGACACTGGCCATTCCGAGCGTCATGATCAGCGGGTTGACCCTGAACACGCCGATCGCCACGCCGTTGACGAACCCCACGCCGACTCCGATACCGAGCGCCATGAGCAGCGCGAGCGCGGCGCCCTTCCCGCTCTGTGTGGCCGCCACGTACGCCGCCAGGTTGGCGGTCATGGCGATCGACAGGTCGATGCCGCCGGTCAGCATGCAAAGCGTCTGGCTGGCGGCGAACACAGCGAGCGGGCAGGCGAGGAGAAGGATCGATCGGATGCCTCCCGTCGTGAGGAGGCTGTCGTCCTTCCACACCGTGACCGCGTAGAGGACGGCGAACACGCCGACCAGCACGATGATCGGCTGCTCGACGAGACGGGTCCGCCAGCCCGGACGGGCGGCCTGCTGGACCTTCGTCGCGACGACGACTTCGGCCAGATCTTCGGCCTTGAGCTCGGGCTGGCTCGTCATATCGGGCGCTTCCGCGACTGCAGGAGCCCGGCGACGAGCACGACGAGGATGATGATGACGCCGCGCGCCGTCTCGGCGTTGCTCGGGTCCCAGCCGGCACCGAGCATGATCGCCGGGATCAGCGTCAGGCACAGCGCCGCCAGCACCGGCCCGACGAGCCCGCCGATGCCGCCTGTCAACGCCACCCCGCCGAGCACGGCGGCGGCCACGCTGTTGAGCGTGGCGTTCGCGCCGATCGTGGCGCGGGGTTCACCGCCGCCGGTCGACGCCGTGATGACGAGTCCGGCGAAGCCGGCGAGGAGCCCGCCGATCGAGTAGGCGAGGACGCGGGTCTTCGCGATCCCGACGCCGGACAGGAAGGCGGCCTTGCGGTTGCTCCCGACGGCGTAGATGGCGAGACCGAGGCGGCTGCGTCGCACCGGCACCCACACGAGCAGCAGCGCCCCGAGGGTCCAGAGGATCGAGGGCCACGGGTTGGACAGCCCGCCTGCGACGATCTCCTGGAAGTCCGGCGACGTGCCGCCCCCGGGACGGCCGATCACCCAGAGCGCCAGCCCTGCGAGCACGAAGCTGGCGGCAAGCGTGACGATGATGTCCGGTACGCCGGAGGCCGTGATGATCAGCCCAGTCACCGTCGACAGGCCCACGGTGATCGCCAGCACGCCGATGGCGATCGCGAAGCAGGCGCCCAGGCTCTGGTCCTCCATCCACAAGGCGGACAGGCAGTTGGCGAGCACCATCATGGCGCCGATCGAGAGGTCGATCCCGCCCGAGATCACGATCACGGACTGGGCCATTGCGAGGAAGGCCAGCGACATCGTGCCGGCCGTGATCGTGCGGATCTCGAAGTTGCCGAACTGCGGCAGCTGCGAGACGCGCCACAGCAGCAGCACGACGAACAGCAGCCCGACGCCGGCCGTCCACCCGTGACGCCGGGCGAGGCGCGACCATCGGCTCGATGGGTGCGGCAGGCGCGTGATCGCGCCGTCGAACTCGGGAACGACAGTCGTCATGCCGCACCCTCGTCGGCGATGCCGTGGGCAGCGCTGAGCAACACGTTCTCTCCGGCGTCCGCCGGCAGCTCGGCGACGATGCGGCCACCGTGCAGGACGGCAGCGCGGTCGCAGACGAGCGCAACCTCGCGCAGCTCGCTGGTGAACATCACGACGGCGGCGCCCTCGTCGGCGAGCGACCGCACGAGGTCGTACACCTGGTGCTTCGTCCCGACGTCGATGCCCCGCGTCGGGTCGAACAGCAGCATCACGCGCAACCCTTGGGCGAGCCAGCGGGCAATCGTGACCTTCTGCTGGTTCCCACCGGACAGTCGGCGCACCTGGCTCGCCGCACGGGTGTCGATGGACAACTGCGTGACGGCCTCATCGACGCGGCGTCGCTCGTCGCGACGATTGATCGGACCCCATTTGGCGACGCGGTTGAACAGCGGGGCGGCGATGTTCTCGCGGATCGACCGCTGCGGCAGCAGCGCGTGCAGCCGTTCGGCGGGAACGAGCACGACACCCTTGCGGATCACGTCGAACGGGTGGTGTGGCTTGATGATCGCCCCGTCGATGCGCAGCTGACCGCGGTCCGCCTTGCGATCGCCAGCGAGGATGTCGAACAGCGTCTCCTGGCCCTGCCCCTCGAGGGCCACCAGACCGAGCACTTCACCTGGACGTACGGCGATGGAAACATCGTCGAGCTGTCGACCGGCACCGACGTGCTCGGCTTCGAGCACCGGCTGCTCCCCCATCACCGACGTCGTGGCACGCGAGCGCGTCTCCTCACGAACGAGCGTCGCCGCCTCGCCGAGCATCGACGCCACGATCTGTGCCTCGCCACCCACTCCCGGCACGAACGAAGCGACGTCACGTCCATCGCGCAGCACGGTGCACATGTCGCAGTGCTCGCGCACCTCGGCGAGCCGGTGGGAGATGAACAGCACGGACCGGTTGCGCGCCTTCCACCGCTGCATCACCGCGAAGACGCGTTCTGACAGATCCGGCGGAAGGGCAGCAGTGATCTCGTCCAGCATCAGCAGTTGCGGATCGAACGACAGCGCGCGGGCCAGGTCGAGCAGGCGCAGGAACGGCAGCGGCACGTCGCGCACCTGCTCGCCCAAGTCGAGTCCTTCGAGATCCATCTCGGAGAGCTGCTGGCGAACGGCGCCCACGTCGGCACGCGTCAGGCGGAGGTTCTCGAGAACCGTCAGATCTGGGGCCAGCGCCGGTTCCTGGTACACGGGCGCCAGGCCACGCGCCAGTGCGTCGCTCGGCCGGCGGAACGTGACGTCCTTGCCGTGGACAGCGATCGTGCCGGCGTCGGGCCGGAGGACCCCGGTCAGGATCTTGACCAGCGTCGACTTGCCGGCGCCGTTCGCGCCGAGCAGGGCGTGGACCTCTCCAGGGCGCACCGCCAGATCGACGGCCCGCAGCGCGACGACAGTGCCGAACGCCTTGCCCACGGCAGTGGTCTGCAGCAGTGATGGGGATTCAGTCATGCATCACGACCTGCGCTCCACCAGAGTTGGGAGCTCGAGGGGGGAAGGTCCTCCTTCCCCCCTCGAAACGTCACTCTCCCGGGCCCTTGCAGTCGAGGAGCTGCTGGGGCTCGTAGGTCGTGTAGCCCTCGATCGTGACGGCGGAGCTGAACGTGTCGTCACGGTCGGGGAAGTAGTTGGCCTCGAGCTCGGCCTGGTTGTTCTCGAGGTCCCAGACCGCCGGCGTCAACAGCGTCTCCTGCTCCGGCTCTTCGCCATTCAGCGCCTGCAGGGCGATCGCCGTGCCCACGCCGCCGATCACGGCGGGGTTGGTCACGAGGGCACCGGGCGTGCCGTCGATCAGCTGCTTGACGAAGCCGTTGTTGTCGGCCCCGATCACCGGCACGGGCTCCTTGCCCACGGTCTCGAATGCGTTGACGACCGTGTAGTCGATGCCCGAGGTCCAGATGCCGTCGTAGTCGGCGGCCGTCAGCTCCTGCACAGCGATGTCACCACCGACCGTGAAGTCCCAGTCGGTGAAGACCTCCTTGATCTCGATGTCCGGGTACTCGGCCATCACTTCCTGGAAGCCGGTGTCACGGTCCGTGTCGGCCGGGACGCCGTCGATGCCTCGCATGTAGAGCACGCTTCCCTCGCCGCCGATCGAATCGGCGAGCCACTGCGCGCCGAGCCGGCCGTACTCGACCTGGTCGTTGGTGGCGACGTAGGCGCCCTCCGCCGTGACCGCCTGGTCGACAGCGACGACGACGATGCCCTGGGCGATCGCTTCCTCGATGACCGGGTTCAGCTGCTCACGGTCGGATGGGTTGACGATGATCGCGTTGACGCCCTGCGAGATCAGGTTCTGGAGGTCCTGGATCTGCTCGGTGGGACCGCCGTTCTTCGAGATCGCGATGACCTCGCTGACGTCCCCACTGGCCAGTGCCTGAGCCTTGACGGCGCAGATCATCTCCTCCCGCCATCCATTGCCGGCGAGGGTGTTGCTGACGCCGATGACGTAGTCACCTTCGCCACCTCCGCCGCCGGCCGCTTCCGTGCCCGCAGGGGCTTCGGTGCCCGCAGGCGCTTCGGTGCCCGCAGGCGCTTCGCTCCCTGCCGGAGCCTCCGAGCCAGCGGGCGCTTCAGTCCCCTCTGCGCCGCCACCGTCATCGTCATCGCCGCCACAGGCGGCTGCAAGCGTGAGCGCCGCGAGTGCGAACACGGCGACTCCCGTCCTCTTCCTCATCATGTGTGTCGGGTCTCCTTTATCGAGCCGGGGCAGGCCCCGGCCTTTCCTCCCCCTGGTTCCCCCAGGAGATCTCGGCGGGCGGTGGCTCCGACCCTACGACACTTCTGCCGCATGTCAAGCAGAAGCCACACTGGCACAGCAGAAGTCGGCTGTGTTTCACTTGCGGCTGTGGAAGGTGTCGGCACGTTGCTGCAATATTTGCGCGACGGCGTGCCACGGACTCGTCGCCAGCTCGCCGACGCCACCGGCCTCGGCCGCTCCACCGTCGCCCAGCGCGTCGATGCCCTCCTCGCCAGCGAGCTGGTCGGCGCAGCGGGCGAGGCGACGTCGTCGGGTGGGCGGCCGCCGACCCAGTTCGCGTTCAACCCCGCCGCTCGGGTCGTGCTGGCCGCCGATGTCGGCGCCACCCACGTCCGCCTCGCCTTGACCGACCTGGCGGCAACGGTGCTCGTCACCGAGGTCGTCGACCTCGACGTCGGCCTCGGTCCGGAAGCGGTGCTCGGCTGGATCGTGGAACACGGCCGGGCGTTGCTGGCGCGGGCCGGCCGGCAGGCCGGCGACCTCGCCGGTGTCGGCATCGGGCTACCTGGCCCGGTGGAGCACGCCACCGGTCGCCCGACCAACCCGCCGATCATGCCCGGCTGGGACGGATTCGACGTCCCGGGCTTCGTGAGTGACGCGCTCGGCGTCGTCGTCACCGTCGACAACGACGTCAACGTGATGGCGCTCGGCGAGCACTCCATCGGCTTCCGCGACGTCGACCACCTCATGTTCGTCAAGGTCGCCACGGGAATCGGCAGCGGCATCATCAGCGACGGGGAGTTGCGCCGCGGCGCCCAGGGAGCCGCTGGCGACCTCGGCCACATCCAGGTCCCCCACGACGTCGATGCCGTGTGCCGCTGCGGCAACGTCGGTTGCCTGGAAGCCGTGGCCAGCGGCGCAGCGGTGGCTACCCGGCTGCGCACGATGGGGGTCGACGCCCGTTCGAGCCGCGAGGTCGTCGGCCTCGTCCGGGGCGGCTCCGTGCCGGCGACTCGCCTGGTGCGCGAGGCCGGTCGCACGATCGGTGAAGTGCTGGCCAGCGCCGTGAGCCTGCTCAACCCGAGCGTCATCGTGATCGGAGGATCGTTGTCGCAGGCGGGCGACCCGCTGCTGGCTGGTGTGCGCGAGGTCGTGTACCGACGCTCACTACCGCTCGCCACGTCCCGACTCCAGATCGTTCAGGCCAGCACCGGCGATCGATCGGGCGTCGTCGGTGCCGCTGTCCTCGTCATCGACCACGTCCTGGCGCCGGCCGCGGTCGACCGCTTCGTCGGGCTCGCCGGCTGACAGCGCGTGCGCCAGCCGGCGGGCATGTTCGGCGTAGGCGGCATCGAAGAGGCGGGCCGACTCGGTTGCGCCGACGACCGACGCGCTGGTCAACACCGGCGGCATTGCGCCGCGATCGAGGAGGCGCTGCGCCGTCTGCACCTTGATCTCGTTGACGACGGCGATCGCCGCGATCGACGAGCCGGGACCTACCGGCGTCGTCAGCCCGTCGAGCGTCACGAGGGCGTCGGCCGGCGGTGTGCAGAGGTCGATCACGACATCGGCGTGGTCGTGCAGCCGAGTGCCGGATGAGTGGGTCGGCGTCACGGCGTCGGACTGTGCAAGCGACGTGACGGCGACGACCGGCAGGCCGCGGCGGCGGGCGCCAATCGCCATCTCGATCGGGTTTGCCGACAGGCCGCTGGCGCTGAAGACGATCATCACGTCGGGCGGTCCGAGTCGGAAGTTCGAGAGGATCACCTCGGCGAGGCCCTCGACGCGCTCGATGAACATCGCCTGGCGCTGGCCATTGGCGCCGACGACCTGCGTGTGGAACGTCGTCGAGAGCTCGACGATGGGATGGAAGCCGGGGTACGAGCCGTAGCGCGGGAACATCTCCTCGACGGGGATGCGGCTGTGACCGGTTCCGAACAGGTGGACCAGGCCGCCGGCGGCGATCGCTTCGCCACACAGGTCGGCCGCCTGCTCGATCGCCGGGCCCTGCGTCTGCGCCAGCGTCGTCAGGACGTCCATCGCCGCGTCCAGCCAGCGACCGGCAACCAGTTGTCTAGACAATCGTCGCAACGTACTGTCTGGTCGGTCGATGCGTCAACGCGCCCTGCGCCCTCCGCCCGCTACCGAGAGATCGAGCACTATCTGCGTGGGCTGATCGCCCGGGCCGAGGCCGGTAGCGCGTTGCCGAGCGAGGCGGAGCTGTGCGCCCGCTTCGGCGTCAGCCGGATGACCGTGCGCCAGGCGCTGCAGGAGCTGACGAACGCGGGGCTCGTCGATCGGCATCGAGGCAAGGGCACGTTCGTCGCCAGCCGGCCGATGCACCGTCGGGCCGGGGTGTTCCTGTCGTTCAGCGACGAGATGGAGTGGCGGGGCAAGGTCGCCAGCTCGCGCGTGGTCGCGGCGGGGATCGCGCCCGCGCGCCCAGAGGAGATCGACGCGCTCGGGTTGGAGGCGGATGCGGAAGTCGTGCGCGTGGAGCGGATCCGCCTGGCTGACGGCGTGCCGATCGCCTTCGAAGATGCCGCCGTGCGGCGCGAACACGGCGCCGTGCTGGACGCCGACTTGACGACGGGTTCGCTCCACGCGGCGCTGGAGCGGCTTGGCGTGGTCGCCACGTCGGCGTCAGGCACGGTGACGGCGCGCCCTGCCAGGCGGGCCGAAGCGGAGTGGCTCGACATCCCGACTCGAGCAGCGCTGCTCGTCGAGCTGCGCCTCCTGTTCGATCAGCAGGGCCGCCCGTTCGAGCGCACCGAGACCCGCTACGTCGCCGACCGCTACGTCATCGACGTGATGCATTTCGCTTCACAACCAGAGGTTCGCGAAGCAACCGCCGATCATGGCGGGGGGTGCGGGGGGCGGAGGCTCCGCCGGAGCCCCCCGCCCGGCGATCGATCCGGCTTGACCGGTCGATCGCCTGCAAGCTGGGTGCCGCCGGAGGCGGCGCTTCGAGCTCGATTCGCAACCTCTGGTTGCGAATCGAAAGCCCAGAGGGCGGCGCCGATGGCGCCGGCGTAGGGGCCAAGCGCGGCGGGGACGATCTCGTACCAGTCGGGCGGCACGAGCACTGAGTGGCGGGCGACGGCGCGGCGGATCGGCTCCAGCAGATCCGCCCCAGCACCGGCGACGCCGCCGCCGATCACCACCCGTTCCGGGACGAGCATGGTGATGACGTTCGCGATGGCGACGCCCAGGTGATCGGCCACCGTCTCGATGGCGTCCGCCGCCCGCTGGTCACCGGTCGCCGCAGCACGGAAGACGTCCTCGATCGTTGGCTGCCCAGCCAGCGCGGCCAGGGCCCGTGAGGACGCGACGGCCTCGACGCAGCCCCGGTTTCCGCACCCACAGGGCGGCCCGTCGCGCACCACGATCTGGTGGGCCAGCTCGCCGGCCCGGCCGTGAGGGCCGAAGTGCAACCTGCCGTCGACGACCACGCCGCCGCCGATGCCGGTCCCGAGCACGAAGCACGCCGCCGTCGATGCCCCCGCGGCAGCGCCGATCCGTGACTCGGCAAGCGTGAACGCCCTCGCGTCGTTGATGATCGACACCGGGAGGTCGAGGGCGACCCGCAGCGGCTCGACCATGGGCTGGCCTCGCCACGGTCCCGGAAGGTTGGGGAACAGCTCGATCGTCCCGGCATCGGAGTCGAAGGTGCCGGGCACACCGACGCCGCATCCGTCGACGGGTCCCCATCGGTCAATCGCCGCGTGCCCTGCGCTGGCCAGTCGCTCGACGACGGCTGCCGGACCGTCGCGGGCGCCGGTCTCGGACGTGTCACATCCGACGACGACCGGCTCGCCGTCGGTCTGGACGACGACCGACTTGATGTTCGTTCCGCCGAGATCGAGACCGAGCCACCGCACGTCAGGACTGGCGGGCTCGCAGGTCGTCGATGATCGCCGCCGTAGCCGTCGCCCCGCACCGATCGATGCCGGCGTTGAGGCAGTCGATCAACGCCTCGAGCGTCCGGACACCGCCGGCCGCCTTGATCTTGACGGCAGGAGACACCGTCGCCCGCATGAGCCGGAGGTCGTCGAGCGTGGCGCCCGTCGGGGCATACCCCGTCGACGTCTTGACGTACGCCGCCCCTGCTTCCTCGACGAGCGTGCACCCGGTGACCTTCTCTTCGTCGGTCAGGAAGGCGTTCTCGAGGATCACCTTGACGATCGCGGCGTCGCCGGCGGCGTCGACCACGGCCGCGATGTCGTCACGGACGTACCCGAGCTCACCCGAGCGGAGCATGCCGATGGCGATCACCATGTCCAGCTCGACCGCACCCTCATCCATCGCCTGCCGGGCCTCGAACACCTTGGTCCGCGTCAGGTTGGCGCCGTGCGGGAACCCAACGACGGTGCCAACCGCCACGTCGGTGCCGCGGAGCGCGTCATTGCAGCGCAGCACGTCGAGCGGCCGGCAGCACACGGACGCCACGTCGTAGCGGGCGGCCAGTTCGCACCCGGCCAACACCTCGGCGACCGTCAGCTCGGGCTTGAGCAGGGAGTGGTCGATCGTCTTGGCGATCTGCCTCACGGTGACCGTCTCGACCGTGTACTGATCAGTCAGCGACATGTGTCCCCTTTTCGTGGATCGTCAGTTGCTCGCCACAGCGCAGCACGCGGTACGGCTGGCCGAGCGCCCGCGCCGTCGACTCGAACAGCTCGGGCGTCTCGGTGTTGAAGGCAAACATCTCGTAGTGCATCGGCACGACGAGGCGGGCACCGATGGCGCGCGCGAAGCGCACCGCCTCATCGCCCCAGAAGTTGCCCGGCACGCGCCGCTCGGGCAGCCGTCCGTTGATCGGCAGCAGCGCGACGTCGATCGTGCGGCCGCCGGCCAGCTCGAGCAGCCTCGACTCCATGCCGTCGTACGGGATGGCATCGCCGGAGTGGAACAGCGTGAACGGCCCGACGGCGACGAGGTAGCCGAGGTGCAGGGCGCGACCCTGGTCGTCCGCGTCGAGCTGCTCGTGGGCCACGGCGATGCCGGTCAGGTGGAACGGGCCGACGTCGAGGGACGAACCGTCCGTGACGCCGATCGGCCAGGCCGGGTCAGCGTGCAGTCGATCGGCGACGAACTGACGGTTGGCCTCCGGGATCACCAACGTCATGCCGGGGTTCGCTGCGAGCAGCGGCCACAGCGTCTCGTGGTCGAGGTGGTCGGTGTGGTTGTGGCTCGACGTGACGACCTCGATCATGTCGAGGCGGCCGGGGTCGACGACACGGGCGGTCATCCGCACGTGCGGCTTGTCGGTAGCGGCGTACTTGGCGGTCAGGGAGTCGGACAGGTACGGGTCGAGCAGGAGGTGATGACCCCACCACTGCACGAGGAAGCCGGACTGACCGAGCCACCACAGCCGCAGCGCGCCGTCGGTGCGCGCGCGAACCGCGTTGATGTCCGCCAGAGCGCGTCGTCGTGCTGTAGGGCTGGATGAGCGTCACGTCCATGTCCAGCCATGCAGCGAGGGAAGCGCCAGCGACGAGCTGCCGTCGAGTGAGCGAGTCTCGAGCGAACGAGACCGAAGGCGAGCGTCACGTCATCCGACCTCGTCGCGGACCCGCCGCACACCAGCGACGAGGTTCGCCAGCTTCTGGCGCGCCGCCCACCGCGCCGTCTGGGAGAGGCCGCAGTCAGGTGCGAAGGCGAGGCGGTCCGCGGGCGCATACCTCAGGCATTCGCGCACGCGCTCGGCGATCAGCTCGGGCGGTTCGATGAAGTAGCTCTTCACGTCGACGATCCCCACGGCGACGTCGTGGTGCTCGGCGATGCCACCGATGAGATCGAGCTCCGACATCTCCCGGCTGGCCATCTCGACGTGCAGCTCGTCAACCGTCATGGCGTGGAACGCCGGGAACATCGGCGCGTACCGCCGCAGGCCGACGGCGCGGCCCTTGTAGTTCCCGAAGCACAGATGTGTCGACAGGCGGGTCCGGCCGACGACCGGGGCAACCGTGCGGTTGAAGATGTCGACGAAGCGGTCTGGATCCTCACGATGGGCGTAGCAGCTCATCGACGGCTCGTCGACGGTCACCTCGGCGCAGCCGGCATCGGTCAACGCCACGAGCTCGCGTTGCACGATCGGTAACAGCGCTTCCGTGACGGCCCAACGGTCGGGCAGATCTCCGCCAGGGATCAGGCGCCCACTGAGCGTGTAGGGCCCCGGGACGCTCGCCTTGAGCACAGGCCCGGCTGGGGCAAGACGCCGCAGCCGGGCGTACTCGTCGACGACGCCGAGGCCGTCCGGTGCCTCGATCGGTCCGACGATCTGATGGCGGCCGCGCTGGTCATGAGCCGGTGGTCCGAACCGGCGCGGCGGCACGCCCTCCAGCTCGATGCCGGTGAGGAACCCGTAGAAGGAGAGGTTGAAGTCCAGGCGGGTCTGCTCACCGTCGGTGATCACGTCGAGGCCGGCGGTGACCTGATCGTGGACCGCCGCGATGACAGCATCGTCCTGCAGCTCGCCGCGGTCGTCCGGTCCGAACTCGTCGAGGTGGGCGCAGGCGAACTCCAGCCAGCCCGGGAGCGGGTAGCTGCCGATCACCGTCGTGCGCAGCCTCATCGGACGGTCCAACCGCCGTCGACGACCAACGTCTGGCCGGTCACCCGCCGGCTCTCCCGGCTGCACAGGTACACGGCGGCATCGGCGACGTCATCGGCGTCGAGCATGCCGTCCGAGAGCGGCTGCTTCGAGCGCAGGAACTCGACCGTCGCGACATCACCCGCCGCCCGCTCCGACATCGGCGTGGCGACGGTGGCGGGAGCGAGCGCGTTGACGCGGATGCCGCGCCCGACGTAGTAAGCCGCGGCGATCTTCGCCAGGCCGAGGATCGACGCCTTGGCGGCGGCATACGCCTGCGTGCCGAAGTACTCCGGTGCAGGATCGAGGGCCGACACGCTCGACATCAAGACGACCGAGCCGCGTAGGCCGTCCTCGTCGGGTTCCTGGTCGAGCATCCAGCGCACGGACTCGCGAGCGGCCAGGAACGCGGGCGTCGCGTTGAGCGCAAACGTGGCATCCCACGCGGCGAGGCTGACCTCGTGCAGTGGACCGTCGCCGAAGCGTCGGCCGCTGCCTCCGGCGACGGCGAAGGCGGCGTCGACGCGTCCGAGCTCTTCGCGAGCGGCAGCGAAGGCGGACTCGGCGGCGGCCTCGTCGGACAGGTCCGCCTGCAAGTACGCGACCCCCTCCGTGCACTCGGCCGGCTCGCGGGAGATCACCGCAACGCGCGCGCCCTCGACGATGAACCGCCGCGCCGCGGCAGCTGCCATGCCGGTCGCTCCGGTGACCAGGCAGGTGCGACCCGCCAGCCGAAGTTGTCTAGACATTCAACGCGATCATGCCACAGCGGCAAGGATGCGAGCGAGGGCACGAGGGAGGTTCAGGTGGCGCAGTTCACGGTCAACGCGAACCGGCAAGATCCGTACAAGAACTTCAAGTTCCGCGTTCGCTGGGACGGGCGGATCGTCGCCGGGATCTCCAAGGTGTCAGCACTGCGCCGCACGACGGAGGTCGTCCAGTACCGCAGCGGCACTGATCTCTCGGTGACGTTGCGGGCGCCCGGGCAGACGCGGTTCGAGCCGATCACGCTCGAGCGCGGGCTGACCCACGACACGGACTTCGAGCGTTGGGCCAACAAGATCTGGGCTCGCGATCACGACGTGTCACTGCGCGACTTCCGCAAGGACGTCGCCATCGACGTGCTCAACGAGGCCGGGCAGGTCGTGCTCTCGTACCTCGTCCACCGGGCTTGGCCCTCGTCGTACACGGCGTGCTCGGACCTCGACGCCGATGCCAACGAAGTGGTCATCGAGACGCTCGTCCTCGAGCACGAGGGCTGGGAGCGCGACGAGGACGTCAAGGAGCCTCAGGAACCGTCCTTCGAGGACGACTGACTCAGTTCGGGCTCGGTTCCAAGAGTTGCTGACGCACCTTCCGGTTCGGCATCGGTCGCTTCGGCGTCTCCAGCGCCTTCGCCGTGTCAGCTCAGTGAGCGTCGAGACCCGGCGCGCAAAGACCTTCGAGCTCGCGGATCTGGATGCGGTCGGCATTGGCGGTGACGACCTCGTTGGCCGGGTCCGGCTTGAGGTTGAACGTGCGGAACGTCATGTCCGTCGTGTCGATCGTCAGGATGCGTCCGATCAACGGTTCGCCGAGGCCGAGCAGCAGCTTGATCGCCTCCAGTGCCTGGATGGACCCGACGATCCCCGGCAGCACACCGAGGACACCGGCCTCGGCGCAGCTCGGTGCGAGCTCCGCGGGCGGTGGCTCGGGGACCATGTCGCGATAGGTCGGGCCCTGCCGCGGGTCGAACACGCTGACCATGCCTTCGAAGCGGAAGATCGAGCCGTGGATGACGGGAATGCCGAGCTTCACGCTGGCGTCGTTGAGGAGGTAGCGCGACGGGAAGTTGTCCGCGCCGTCGACGACCACGTCGTAGTCCTTGATGATGTCGAGGATGTTGTCGGCCGACAGCCGGGTGTCGTACGTGACGACGTTGACGTCAGGGTTGAGTGCAACGAGCGTCTTCTTCGCCGAGTCGACCTTGCGATCGCCCACCCGGTCGAGGTTGTGGAGGATCTGACGCTGCAGGTTGGAGGCATCGACCTCGTCCATGTCGACGATGCCGATCGTGCCGACGCCAGCCGCCGCGAGGTAGAGCGCAGCGGGCGAGCCGAGACCGCCTGCGCCGAGCAGCAGCACCTTCGAGTCGAGCAGCTTGGCCTGGCCTTCCACGCCCACCTCGGGCAGCAGGAGATGGCGCTGGTACCGGTTGCGCTGATCGGGGGTCAGGACGACCGGCTGCTTCCACGGCCGGCCCTCGTCCTTCCAGCGACCGAAGCCGCCGTCCATCGACACGACGTCCGTGTAGCCGAGCTCCTGAAGGGTGCGGGCGGCGAAGGCCGATCGAACGCCGCCGGCGCAGTACACGACGACGGGCGCGGACCTGTCGGTGAGCCGGTTCTCGACCTGCGACTCCAGATGGCCGCGAGGAATGTGGATGGCGCCAGGTAGCGCGCCCTGGTCGTACTCGTCCGGCTCCCGGACGTCCAGGACGGTGGCCCCTGCGGCGATCCGCTCGGCCGCTCCAGACGTGTCGACCTCGGTGATCTCGGCCTTGGCGGCCCCCAGCAAGTCGCGGAACGTGGCCATGCCCTAAAGGCTACCTGGTGGGTCGGGTTTCTCTCATCCGAGTGTTTGACCCCATCCGAGTGCTGGACCTCGATTTTCCTGGGCTCTAGCACTCGGATGGGGTCAAACACTCGGATGGACCACGGTCGGGAGGATCTCCCCGATCTGGCCCCTGAGCACGATGTCGGCGAGGCGATCCATGTCGGTCGGGCCGGCGTTGACGATGACGACGCGAGCACCGGCGGACTTCGCCGCCGGCACGCAGTTCGCGGCCGGGTAGACGCTCAGCGTCGATCCCACGGCCAACAGGAGGTCGCACTCCTCGCTGACCTGCAAGGCCCGCTCGATCACCTCCGGCACGAGCGCCTGGCCGAACGAGATCGTGTCGCTCTTGAGGATGCCGCCGCACTCGAGGCAGGGCGGATCTTCCTCACCGGCCCGGACCCGCTCGAGCGCCTCGGCCATCGGCCGGCGGTCGTCGCAGCCCCAGCACCGTGTCCACCACATCGTGCCGTGGACCTCGACCACCAGCTCGATGTCGGTGCCTGCCCTCTGGTGCAAGCCGTCGACGTTCTGGGTGACGACGGCGTGCAGCTTGCCGCGCCGTTGCAGCTCGACGATGGCGTCGTGGCCACGGTTCGGCTCGGCCCGGAATCCTGGATTGGCGGTGCGGTTGCGCCAGGCCTGCCGGCGGACGTCGGGATCGGCGAGGTAGTGCTGGAGCGTCGCCGTCTTCTCCGCGCCGGGATTCTTGGTCCAAACCCCCTGCGGGCCGCGGAAGTCGGGGATCCCCGAATCGGTGGAGATCCCGGCGCCCGTCAAGACGGTGATGCGGTCCGCGTCGTCGATCCACGCCCGCACGTTGTCGAGGTCGTTGACATCGGAGGCGGTCACGTCGCCAGTCTCGCCGCCGTTTTCCGTTTCGAGCAGTTCGAGACACCCATGAGGGGCACCGACATCCTCCACGCCCGACCGATCCCACCCGGGAGGTCCCGTGACCATCCACGACCCGCTCCCCGTCGCCCCAGCGCGCCCGGCGACCGACGTCATTCCATTGCCCACCTCCGTCCGCATCACGCCGTGGGACGACCCCGTCGTCGACCGGCGCGGTCACGACCCACGTTCGGCGTACGTCGAGCAGTTCTGGCTCTCCGTGCTCGGACCCACGGCGACGTGGCTGCTGCGGCGGCTGGCCGCCGGGTTCGACGACCACCCGGACGGCTATGACCTCGACGTCGAGGCGACGGCACGCAGTCTCGGGCTCAGCGTCGCCAAGGGCATGGCGTCGCCGTTCGCCAAGGCCCTCCAGCGGTGCGTGATGTTCGGTGTCGCCAACCGACTCACCGACAGCTGGGTGGTCCGGCGTCGGGTGCCGTCGATCTCACAGCGCCACCTGTTGCGGCTGCCGTCGTCGCTGCAGACCGAGCACGAGCAGTGGACTCGCACGACGGTTCGCCTGGACGTGCTCGAGCGGGCGCACACGCTGGCGACGGCGATGCTGGCGGCCGGCGACGACCGCGGCGTCCTCGAACCGCAGCTCGTCGCCGTCGGCATCCCGCCGCCGGCCGCCGCCGAGGCCTGCCAGCTCGTCCTCCGGGCGGCTCCGACGACTGGTCGCGATGAGCGATGAGTGCCGTCTGACCACTCATCGCTCATCGCGGTGGGCGGCAGCCCGGCACCAACGCCGGCGCGGGCTACAACTAGCACTCGAAGGAGGACGCCGTGGCTGCTCGAACGCCGATCCGCATCGGACTCATCGGGGCCGGCCGGATCGGCACGTTCCACGCGTCGTCGATCGCGCAGCGAGTTGTCGGCGCGACGCTGGCGATGGTCGCCGACCCCGCACCGGGCGCCGCTCAACGGCTCGCTGAGCAGTACGGCGCTCGGTCGACCGATGACCCGGCCGGGCTCATCGACGATCCCGACGTCGATGCCGTCGCCATCGCGGCACCCGCAAGGTTCCACACCGACTTGATCGTCGGCGCGGCCGCCGCCGGGAAGCCGGTGTGGTGCGAGAAGCCGATGGCGCTGACGCTGGCCGACGCCGACCGTGCGATTGCCGCCGCCGCCGACGCGGGGATGCCACTCCAGGTTGGGTTCAACCGGCGGTTCGATGCCGGCTTCGAGGCGGCACACGATGCGATCGTCGCCGGTCACGTTGGGACGGTGCAGCTCATGCGGTCGCTCACCCGCGACCCCGGCTTGGCGAATCCGGCAGGCGTGCCGCCGTGGACGATCTACCTCGAGACGCTGATCCACGACTTCGACACGCTTGCCTGGCTGAATCCGGGATCCTCGCCGGTCGAGGTCTTCGCCATGGCGGACGCACTCGTTGCACCGGACTTCAAGGACAACGGGCTCCTGGACACCTCCGTGGTGCTGATCCGCTGGGACAACGGGGCGATGTCCACGGCCGAGGCGAACTTCTCGGCGACGTACGGCTACGACATCCGAGCAGAGGTGTTCGGCTCGAACGGCATGGTGACCGCCGGTGATCAGCGGAGCACCACCGCCTTGGTGTTCGGTCCCGACGGAGTGCGCGCCGACACAGCCCGGATGGACACCACGCTGTTCGTCGGTGCCTACACCGCGGAGCTCCAGGCGTTCGTCGACGCGGTGCGCAATGGAACGCCCCCGCCGGTCACGGGCGACGACGCCAAACGGGCCCTGGCGATCGCGCTGGCGGCGATCACGTCGGTCCAGGAGCACCGCCCGGTCCGTGTCGACGAGATCACCTCGTGAGCAAACCGACCGCGTTCACACTCGGCGTCCGCGGCAACGTCCGCTCACAGCTAGGCGCCGGCGCGAGGTGGGCGGAAGTCCATCGCCAGATCGATGAGGAGGCGAGTGCCGAATCCGGTGGCGCCCTTCGACCGCCAGCCGTCATCGGAATCGACCTTCATCGGGCCGGCGATGTCCAAATGCGCCCACGGCACGTCGCCGACGAACTCCGACAGGAACACCGCTGCGGTGATCGCCCCGCCGTACGGCCCGCCGACGTTCTTGACGTCGGCCACGTCCGAGTCGAGCAGCTTGCGATACCGCTTCTGCTCCAGCGGTAGCTGCCACACCTGCTCGTCGGTCTGCGCCGAAGCAGCCAACACCTGCTCCACCCACACCTGATCGTTCCCGAGCACGCCGGCCATCGCCGGCCCGAGGGCAATCAGACACGCCCCGGTGAGCGTGGCGATGTCCACGATGGCATCGGGCTCCTGCTCCGTCGCCAGCACGAGCCCGTCGGCCAGCACCAGGCGGCCCTCGGCGTCGGTGTTGTGGACCTCGACGGTCGTCCCGCCATGGATGTGCAGCACGTCGCCGAGCTTCATCGCCGAGCCCGACGGCATGTTGTCCGTGCACATCAGGTACCCGATCACCTCGCTGCGACATCCGAGGGCCGACAGCGTCGACATCGCCGACAGCACGGCGGCAGCACCGGACATGTCCATCTTCATCGCCGCGTGCATCGGATCAGTGGGCTTCAGGCTGATACCGCCGGAGTCGTACATCACGCCCTTGCCGACCATCGCCAACCGGCCGCCTGACCGCCGCCCGCGGGGTCGGTAGCGCAGGCGGACCATGCGCGCCGGCTCCTCGCTGCCGGCGTTGACGCCGAGCAGCCCGCCACACTCGAGCTCCGCCAGCGCCGCCTCGTCGAACACGTCGACTTCCAGGCCGCTCGAGGCGGCGACCTCGATGGCGATCTCCGCCAGGCGGCGCGCCGTGAGGTGACCAGGCGGTGTGTTGGCGAGGTCGCGAGCAAGCTGCGCGGCACCCGCCACAACACGTCCCCGCTCGGCGCCGGCGGTGACACCCTTCGCCCGCCCGGCACCGACGACGAGCGTCACCTCCTCGAGGTCGGCCCCCGGGGTCTCCTTCTTGAGTGCGCCGTACCGGTAGCGCGACAGCAGGAGCCCCTCCGCGACCGCTCGGCCGGCGACCTCGGCGCGCACCGTGTCGAGGTCGGCGAGCGTCGTCACGACCCGGGCGTGCTTGCCCGTGGCCCGCCCGAGCGCAGCAGCGGCGTCGCGCAGCGCTGCGGCGTTCAACTTGGCGGGGTCACCAACGCCGACGGCGATCAAGGTCGCACCGTCGCGGCGCGGCACGCTCAGCGTCTGGCCCACCTTGCCCTCGAATCCTGCGGCCGCCAACGTCGCCCGGTCGAGACCGAGCTGCCGGGGGACGGTGCCCTGCTCGCCGACCGGGTAGCCGACGACGTTGGCGGTTGCCGGTACCGACCTCGCGATCGTGACCTGCACCGCGCTCGAGCGCTCGATGGAGGGCGTCGGGTTGAACGTCGCGGCCGTGGGCATGGAGCAGATTCTGCCGCGCCGGGACGAGAATGGCGGCGTGGGCGCAGCCGACAGCGCACGGGAGGCCTTTGGACGCCGATCGTGGCGCGAGGCGTACGAGCTGCTCGCTGCCGCCGACTCGTTGGACGTCGGAGACCTCGAGCGACTGGCGATCACCGCCTACCTCCTCGGACGCGACGAGGCCAGCGCGGATGCGTGGGAACGAGCGCATTTCGCGTCCCTCGATGCGAATGACCGCGACCGTGCCGCCCGCTGCGCGTTCTGGCTGGCGCTCACGCTCTTGCTGCGTGGAGAGATGGCTCGCGCCGGCGGGTGGCGGGCTCGCGCCGAGCGTCTGGTCGAGAGATGCGAGAACCGGCCTGTGCATCACGCGGTTTCCTGCTCGTCGCCGACTTCCTGGAGGCACTCGAGGGCGGCGCGCTGTCGAACGGCGAGCGAGATGGCCGATCAGATCGTCGACATCGCGCGCCAATGTGGTGATCGAGACCTCCTCGCACTCGGTCTGCTCAGTCGCGGCCAGGTCTCGCTGGCCACTCGGCGAGGTGAGTCGCGGGGTGCGGCTGCTCGACGAGGTGATGGTGTCGGTCACCACGGGGGAGGTCACCCCGATCCCTGCGGGGATCGTGTACTGCGCAGTCATCGAGGCGTGCGTCGACGTGTTCGACGTGCGACGAGCCACCGAGTGGACGGAGGCCTTGCGGGCGTGGTGCAGCTCGGAGCCCGACCTCGTTCCCTACCGGGGACAGTGCCTGGTCCACCGCTCGCAGGTGCTGCAGGCGCACGGGGACTGGCCGGCAGCCGTCGCCGAGGCGGAGCGGGCCAGCGCCCACCTCTCGGATCCGTTCCACCCTGCGCTCGGTGTCGCCCGCTACCAGGAAGGGGAACTGCATCGCTTGCGCGGGGAGTTCGCCGCGGCGGCGCGCGCCTACCACGACGCCGGTGAGCTCGGCCGAGAGCCGGCGCCGGGCGTCGCGCTGCTGCAACTTGCGGAGAGGGAGGTCGCCGCCGCGCAAGCCACCATCGAGCGGATGCTCGCCGGCAGGAGACCCACGAACTCGCCCCGCCGTGCTGGCCGCCGCCGTCGACATCCACCTCGCGGCCGGTGATGTCGAGAAGGCGCGAGCGGCCAACGAGAGCTGGTCCAGCTTCGCCGACTCGTCGATGCGCCGCTCCTGCACGCCATCGCCGACCGCGCCGCTGGGCACCGTGAGGCTCGCCGAGGGCGACGCCGGACGGCGCGCTGATCGCGCTCCGTCGAGCCAGCGCTGGCTGGCGCACGCTCGGGATGCCGTATGAAGCCGCACGGGCCCGAGTTGACATCGCCCGCGCGTGTCGCGCGTTGGGCGACGACGAGGGGTACGAGGTCGAGCTGGGCGCAGCCCGCGCGACGTTCGAACAGCTCGGCGCCGAGCCCGACGCAGCGTCGCTCGAGTCGTTGCGCACGACGAAGACGTCCCCGCTCACGGAGCGAGAGCTGGAGGTGCTGCGCCTGGTCGCCGCCGGCCGGACGAACCGGGAGATCGCGGCGCAGCTCGTGATCAGCCCGCACACCGTCTCGCGCCACCTCCAGAACATCTTCCTCAAGCTCGACCTGTCATCCCGAGCGGCTGCAACGGCGTACGCCTACGAGCACAAGTTGGTGTGAGGCATGGTGCAAACGCACCACGCGTGAGCCGGTCGAAGATGGTGCATCGAGGCGATGCGGCCCACCCGTCGCGATTCGTACGTTCGCTTCATGCCGACAACCGAACGGATCACGACCATCGATGTCGCCACCGTCGAGCGCCTGAGCACGGCGTTCAACCGGTGCTTCGAG
Source organism: uncultured Acidimicrobiia bacterium (assembly GCA_963844915.1). GTDB lineage: Bacteria > Actinomycetota > Acidimicrobiia > Acidimicrobiales > Ilumatobacteraceae > JALZMG01. The sequence continues at coordinate 347,238 of CAWJQF010000009.1, forward strand.
ACGCTCGACGCCGACGACGACACCTTCACCGACGACGCCTTCTTCGACCTGCGACCGCCGTTCTGGCGGTTCCAGTTGCAGGGACCGGAAGCCTTCGTCCGCCAGCTGCGGGCGATCGCTGAAGGGACGCCATCGGCGCGCATCCTGCGCGTGGTGCCGACCTCGACCGGTTTCGTCCTGGAGCACGAGGAGACACAGCGCGGTGAGCAGACGTTCGTCGCCCATCGCGTCTGGCTGTGCGACGTGCGAGACGGCCGCATCGCCGAGGCGGTCGGCTACTGCAACGGCGGATGGGACGAGGCGCTCCGGGCCCGGCATGCCGCCGAAGCCCCGATGTTGCGCGACGACGGAGGTGCAACAATGACGATCACGAGCAGTCCCGCAACGACGGCCGTCGACGTGCTCGAGGCCGTGGAGTCCATGGCACCTGCGATCGCCGCGAGCGCCGCCGAGATCGAGGCCGCACGACGGCTGCCGGCGGATCTACTCGACGAGCTCAAGCGGGCCGGGGCGTTCCGGCTGACCCGCCCCGCCAGCCACGGCGGCATCGGTGCCGACCTGCCGACCGCGATGCGCGTCTTCGAGGCGCTCGCCCGTGCAGACGCTTCGGTGGGCTGGACCGTGATGATCGGCGGCGCATCATGGCCCGACCTCGCCGGGCTGCCGAGACCGACGTTCGACGGCCTGTTCGACGCGGGACCGGATGTCGTGACCGCGGGAGCCATCAACCCCACCGGCTCGGTCGAAGCGGTCGAGGGCGGATACCGGGTCACGGGCCGGTGGGCTTTCGTCAGCGGCTGCGAGCACGCCGACTGGCTGTACGGCGACTGCATCGAGGGCATCGTCGACGGCGTTCCGCAGCTGCGGATCGCGCTCTTCACGCCAGACCAGGTCGTCATCGAGGACACGTGGACGGTCTCCGGGTTGCGTGGCACCGGGAGCCACCACATCCGGGTCGATGGAGTCGTCGTCCCAGCCGAGCGGACGTTGCTCGTCTTCGACGAGTCGCCGTGCGTCGACGAACCAGCGGTGCGCATCCCTCCGCCATCGCTGTACTCGTGCTGCCTCGCCATCGTGGCGGTCGGCATCGCCCAGGGGGCGCTCGACGACGTGGTTGCGCTGGCGACCCACAAGGTTCCCCTCCTCGCTGGTGCACCGCTGGCCACCAACCCGTCGTTCCAGTTCGACCTCGCCACGGCGGATGCAGAGCTGCGTGCGGCACGTGCACTCGCTTACGAGACCGCGGCGTCGGTGTGGGCGAGGGGCATGGACGGCATCGAGCCGACACTCCGGGACAGCGCCCACGTCAGGGCGGCCGCCGTCTGGGCAACGGACGCCGCCGCTCGCGTCGTCGACATGGCCTACCGCAGCGGTGGCGGAAGCTCGCTGTACGCGAGCTGCCCGCTGCAACGGCGGCTTCGCGACATCCACGCGGTGACCCAGCACTTCCTCGTCCGCCACGACACGATGACGACGGCCGGCGCCATCCTCGCCGGCAACGAGGTCGACGTGCTGCTGTTCTGAACGTTCGGGCTCGCGCGACACGCCTCGGCAACCTCCCCGCTGTCGTCGAAGGTGCGCCAGTAGCCTCGGGACTCCATGGCGCACCAGCCGTACCTCGATGCCGTGGCCGAGCGGGTCGTCGTCTTCGACGGTGCCTTCGGCACGTACGTGCAGGGACTCGACCTGTCGGCCGACGACTTCGGCGGGCAGTCCCTCGAGGGCTGCAATGAGATGCTGTGCCTCACGCGGCCCGACGTCATCGCCGCCATGCACGCGGCGTTCTTCGACGTCGGCGTCGACGCCGTCGAGACCGCCAGCTTCGGCAGCTTCGCCCCCGTCCTCGCCGAGTACGACGTCGCCGATCGCGCCCACGACCTGAACGTCGCCGCCGCACGGATCGCGCGCGAGGTTGCCGACGGCTACGCCGCCGACGGCCGGGCCCGATACGTCGGGGGCTCGATCGGACCGGGCACAAAGCTTCCGAGCCTCGGCCACATCAACTTCACCGATCTCCGCGACGCCTACGAGGTCCAAGCGCGCGGGCTGCTCGAGGGTGGCGTCGATCTGTTCATCATCGAGACGTGTATGGACCTGCTCCAGGTCAAAGCGGCGATGATCGCCTGCCGCCGGGCGATGCAGGCGGCGGGGCGCAAGGTGCCGCTGCAGGTCCAGGTGACGATGGAGACGACCGGCCGGATGCTGGTCGGCACGGAGATCGGCGCGGCGGTCGTCGCGGTGGGCGCGATGCGACCCGACGTGCTCGGCATCAACTGCGCCACCGGACCGGCCGAGATGCAGGAGCACCTGCGCTACCTCAGCCAGCACTCGCCGCTGCCGATCAGCGTGCTCCCGAATGCCGGGCTGCCGAGCGTGGTCGACGGACGCACCCACTACGACCTGACACCCGAGCAGCTGGCGCAGTTCCACTCCCGGCACGTGTCCGAGCTCGGCATCCACGTCGTCGGTGGCTGCTGCGGCACGACGCCCGAACACCTGCGCCAGGTGGTCGAGGCCGTGCGCGACCTCACGCCGGCCCACCGCGAGCCGACGAGCGAGCCGAGCGTGGCCTCGATCTACAGCCCGGTGACGATCGAGCAGGATCTGTCGTTCCTGATCATCGGCGAGCGGACGAATGCCAACGGGTCGAAGGCGTTCCGCGAGGCGATGCTCGCCGAGGACTGGGACAGCTGCACGAAGATGGCGAACGAGCAGGTTCGCGAAGGCGCGCACGTGCTCGACGTGTGCGTCGACTACGTCGGTCGAGACGGCGCCGTCGACATGGACGAGATCGCCAAGCGCTTCGCCACGCAGTCGAGCGTGCCGCTCGTCCTCGACTCGACCGAGACACCCGTGTTGGAGGCCGGACTGCAGCACATCGGCGGCCGACCGATCCTCAACTCCGCCAACCTCGAAGACGGCGAGCTGCCCGACAGCCGTTTCGACCGGGTGATGTCGCTCGCCCGCGAGTACGGCGCGGCCGTCATCTGCCTGCTCATCGACGAGCGCGGCCAGGCTCGCGACGTCGAGTGGAAGATGGAGGTGGCCCACCGCATCCACGAGATCGCCACGGAGCGCTACGGCCTGTCCGCTGGCGATCTGATCTTCGACACGCTGACGTTCCCCCTGTCCACGGGCGACGACGACCTGCGCAAGGACGCCATCTACACGATCGAGGCGATCCGCCGCATCAAGGCCGAGATCCCCGGCGCGCACACCGTGCTCGGAGTGTCCAACGTCAGCTTCGGGCTCAACCCCGCCGCTCGCCATGCCCTGAACAGCGTGTTCCTCCACGAGGCGGTGCAGGCCGGTCTGGACTCGGCGATCGTGCACGCCGGCAAGATCGTCCCGCTCAACCGGTTGCCCGACGACCAGCGTGAGGTGTGCCTCGACCTGGTGTGGGACCGCCGGACCGACACGTACGACCCACTGGCCCGCCTCCTCGACGTGTTCGCCGACGTCAAGTCGACGAAGACCGAGAAGCCCGATCGCTCGGGGCTCCCAGTGCAGGAGCGGCTGCACCACCGGATCATCGACGGCGACCGGGATGGCTTGACCGGCGATCTCGACGAAGCGATGGCTGGTGGCCTGACCGCGCTCGACATCGTGAACGAGGTGTTGCTCGGCGGCATGAAGGTGGTCGGCGATCTGTTCGGCTCCGGCCAGATGCAGTTGCCGTTCGTCCTGCAGTCGGCCGAGACGATGAAGACGGCCGTCGCCTATCTCGAGCCGCACATGGAGAAGGTCGGCGACTCGGCGAAGAAGGGCAAGCTCGTCATCGCCACCGTCAAGGGCGACGTGCACGACATCGGCAAGAACCTCGTGGACATCATCTGCACGAACAACGGCTACGAGGTGCACAACCTGGGCATCAAGGTGCCGATCTCGGAGATGGTCGCCAAGGTCAAGGAGGTCGAGGCGGACGCGCTCGGGATGAGCGGACTGCTCGTCAAGTCGACGCTGATCATGCGCGACAACCTGACCGAGCTCAACGAGCTCGGCCTCACCGAGGTGCCCGTACTCCTCGGCGGCGCGGCGTTGACGCGGCGCTACGTCGAGCGCGACCTGCGCGAGCTCTACGAAGGTCGGCTGTTCTACGGGCGGGATGCGTTCGAAGGGCTCTCGACGCTGGACTCGCTGATGGGGATGAAGCGCACCGGTGAGTGGGACCCGGACTTCGGGCGGGTGCCGACCGGCAGGGTGCTGCCCGAGCGCACCGGTGACGGCTCCACGGTTGTCGAAGTGCCGCGGCGGTCTCCGGACGTCGGGGCGGACAACGAGGTGTTCCGGCCGCCGTTCCTCGGCTCGCGCGTCGTCAAGGGCATCGGGCTCGACGAGATCACCGAGTACGTGAACGAGACGGCCCTCTACCGCAACCAGTGGCAGTTCCGCCCGGAGAAGGACGAGACGGGGCGGCCGGAGAGCGACGTCGAGTTCAAGGCGCGCATCCGCGCCGTCTTCCGCGAGCAGCTGGCATCGGCGAAGGCGTCCGGTGTGCTCGTGCCGCAGGTCGTGTACGGCTACTACGCCGCCAACGGCGACGGCAACGACCTGGTCATCTGGACCGACGAATCCCGGACGAGCGAGGCGGCTCGCTTCCCGTTCCCCCGCCAACAGTCGGCGCCGTTCCTGTGCATCGCCGATTTCTTCCGCCCCATCGACTCGGGCGACGTCGACTACGCGGCGTTCCACATCGTCACGATGGGCAGCGCCGTGAGCGAGGCGACGGCGAAGCTCTTCGCCGCCAACGAGTACCAGCAGTACCTGCTGCTCCACGGGCTCGGCGTCGAGATGGCCGAGGCACTTGCCGAGTACTGGCACCGCCGCATCCGCGAGGAGTGGGGGTTCCAGGGCGAGGACGGCCCGACGATCGGTGGTCTGTTCCGCCAGCAGTACCGCGGCGGGCGGTACTCGTGGGGCTATCCGGCCTGCCCGGACCTCGAGGACAACGCCACGGTGGCGCGGCTGCTCGGCGCGGAGCGCCTGGGCATCGAGGTCAGCGAGGAGACCGGATGGCAGTACCAACCGGAGCAGACAACCTCCGCCCTGATCTGCCACCACCCCCAGGCCAAGTACTTCGTCGCCCGCTAGCGATTCTGACGACAGTTGGTAGCGCTGAGCGCTACCAACTCTCCACAGAATCCGATCAGGCGAGCCTCGCCACGGCCTCCAACGCGCCGGTGATCGTCTCGTCGGCGGAGTCGGCGGGCGAGCGAGGTGACACGACGAGTCGGTTGACGCCGAGCTGCGCGAACGCCTCCGCCCGCTCCGCTGTCAGCCGGCCGCGAGGCGTCACCGAGATCTCCAGCGGTCCGAGGTCGGACGGTCGCGTGACCTCATCGGCGGCGGCCCGCAGGCCATCGAGGCACTCGGCCGTCTGCTCGGGCGTCAACGCATAGCCATACCAACCGTGACCACGGCGGACCGCCCGGCGGTACGCCGGTGCGGTGTGGCCTCCGATGACGATCGGGACTGGCTGCTGGACGGGGCGGGGGTGGGCGTCGACGCCGGCGAACTCGACGAAGCGGCCGTGGTACTCGGGATGCTCGTCGTACCAGAGGTGCTCGAGGGCGTCGAGGAACTCGTCGCTCACGGCGCCGCGCTCGGCGAAGTTGGCGCCGATCGCCCGGAACTCGGGTTCGAGGTAGCCGACACCGACACCGAGCGTGAGGCGGCCACGACTGAGCACGTCGACGCTCGCCGCCTGCTTCGCCAGCACGACCGGGTTGCGCTGCGGGAGGATCACGATGCCGGTGGCGAGACGGATCGAGGACGTCGCTGCCGCAGCAAACGCCAACGCCACCAACGAGTCGAGTGCAGGATCCTGCGGCCCCATCGGCGACGGCGGGACCTGCGGGTCCGGCAGCACGACGTGCTCGCCAGCCCACAGTGACTCGAAGCCGGCAGCCTCCGCGGCTTGCGCTGTCGCCACCAGCTGGTCGGGCTGGACACGCAGGCCCATGTTGATGTGGAACAGGCCGAGGTGCACCGAGCAAGTGTGGCAGCGTCGCCGGAGGACACACTGGGAGCGTGGCCAGTAATGACGTCCCCGTCTCGGCGGCGGTGACGATCCCGTCCAGCGAGTTGCGCTGGCGGTTCTCGCGCTCGTCCGGCGCGGGTGGTCAACACGTCAACACGTCTGACACCCGTGTCGAGCTGTCCTGGGATCTGGAGCGCTCCCCCGTGTTGTCGGCCGTGCAACGGCATCGAGCCCACCAGCGCCTCGGACGATCGCTGGTCGACGGCGTGGTCACCGTCGTCGCGTCGGACCGACGGTCGCAGCTGCGCAACCGTGAGCTGGCCCAGCAGCGCCTGGCCGAGCTGGTCGCCGGCGCGATCGCACCCCCGCCGCCAGCCCGCCGTCCGACCCGCCCCACGAAGGCTGCGCAGCGGCGCCGACGCGAGGACAAGGAGCGCCGCAGCGAGGTCAAGCGCCAGCGCCGCCGGCCGGTCGAATGAACGACGCCCGTCGAGTCGGCCCGCGAGCCGCACGCCTCGCCATCAGCGTCGTGTTCCTCGTCAACGGCGTCACGTTCGCCTCGTGGATGCCACGGCTCCCGGAGATCCAGGACCGCCTCGGCATCTCCGACGCGGCGCTCGGCATCACGCTCGTCGGAGCCGGGGTTGGAGGCCTCGCCGCGAGCGGCTTGAGCGGCCGACTCGTGGACCGGTTCGGAAGCCGCACCATGACGCTGGTGACGTCGGCCGGGCTGTCGATGGCACTACCGCTGATGGGCGTCGCGCCAACGGCATTCCTCGTCTTCAGCTCCCTCATCGTGCTCGGCGCGCTCGACGGCCTCACCGACGTCGCGATGAACGCCCAGGCGGTCGAGCTGCAACGCAGGGTCGGTCGATCGATCATCACCCGCTTCCACGCCTTGTGGTCAGCGGGCGCCGTCACCGGCGGCATCATCGCCAGTCGCGCGGCTGCGGCTGGCATCAGCCTTCGCACGCAACTGTTGATCACGGCGGCCGTCCTCGTTGCCACGACGCTCATCGCGGCCCGTTGGCTCTTGCCAGACCGCGGGGCGTTCGAGCACGCACACGAAGCCGCACCCTCGCCCGGCATCAGCTCACGGGCGATCATCGGCCGGCTGTTCCTCGTCGGCCTCGCCATCGCCCTCGCCGAGGCTCCCCCCAACGAGTGGGCCGCGTTGCTGATGACCGATCGTTTCGATGTCGGTCCGGGCGCCGCGGGGCTGGGCTTCGTCGCCGTGGCCGGCGGGATGCTGGTCGGGCGTGTCGTTGGCGACCACGTCACCGACCGCTACGGCCTGGAGCGCACCCGTCGCGGCGGCGCGGCTCTGGCCGCCGTCGGCGTGCTCGTCGCGACCCTGGCGCCGTCACCGGTCGGCGCCGGCATCGGGCTGTTCATCACCGGTCTCGGACTGTCGTCGCTGTTCCCACTGCTGTTCCGCGCCGCCAGCGAGCTGACCCACGGCTCGCACTCCGGCATGGCCGCCTTCTCGTCCGGTGCACGCCTGGGGTTTCTCATCGCGTCACCCCTGATCGGCGTGCTGGCCAGCGGGACGTCGGTCGCCATCGCCATCCTCCTCGTCTCCGGCAGTGCGGCGACAGCCGTCGCCCTCGCCCGACTCCCCCGGGCCGCCGTCGTGGAGTTGCAGCCCGATCCGCTGTGACACCGGCTGCATAAGGTCTCCAGCACCGACATCCTCCTGCACCAACGAGGGCCATTGGGCCCCGTATGCCGGGAGCGACTGTGTCCCAGTTCTGTGAAATGCACCGACCGCCGCGCGGCGGCGTCGATCCTGTCGACAGCGCCGATGCTGCGCTTGCAGTCATCCGGCTGGCGATCAGCCGCCCGCTGCGGTCGGAGACCATCGCGTTGGTGTTGGAGAGCGACCTTCGCGGTCGCACGATCGTGATCGTCGACGGCACCGAGGAGCCCGACTCGCTGCTCGAGGTCGTCGAACGACTCGTGGAGGCCATGGCCAGCTCATCGGCCGACGTCGCGACGGACGGCTGTCTCATACTGGCGACGGTGCGGCCGGACGGAGGTCCGGAGCCGGGCGACGGCGATCGCTGGCTCGAAGCCAGCGAGCTCGCCGAGCTCGCGGGCGTCGAGCTCCTCGAGTGGTTCGTCATCTCCACGGACACCGGTGCGCCCACGGCGTGGTGCCCGCGGGATCTGCTCGGTGAGCCGCCCCGATGGCCGTGAACGCACTCGCCGCCCTGGTCCGCTTCCGTCTCCGGCTCGGCTCGCCGATGCGGTCGCTAGTGGGTCGACGGCTCCGGTTCTGGCTGCGGCTGTGGCTCCGGCTGCGGCTGCGGCTCCGGCTGTGTCTGCGGCTCTGTCGGCTGTGTCGGCTTGCCGGCGACGGCGTCGCTGAGCCAGCCCGTGATCGGCCCGAAGCGGGCGTCCCACTTGGCCGACCGGCGCTCCGCCTTTGCCTGCTTCTTCGGGTTCCTCTCGCCATAGTGGCGCTTCGCCCAGCGCGAGTTCGGACGACCCAGCCGGATGGCGCTGACGTAGACGAGCAGCGGGATGAAGATCCCGAGCAATGCCATCTTGTACTTGCCCTTCATCACCGTCACGACGAGGCAGAACACGTGCAGCGCGAGGGTGGCGGCGACGATCCCGACGCGTGCACCGACCGACGTCGTGCCGTCGTCCTCCCCGAAGTCGAAGGGACTGGCGCCGACCAGCACGAGGCCGAGGCACACGACGCACAGGCTGATCATCTCGACCGAGATCCGGCCCTCCTGGCTCCAGTACACGTCGTCGAGGTGGAGGATCAGTGCGAACTCGTCGAGCACGAGCGATGTACCGATGCCCACGAGGATCGCCGCGGCCTCCGCCCAAGGGCTCTCGGACCCGACCCAGAGCGACAGGAAGGCGCCGACGATCAGGAGGAAGACCCCGGGGACGGCGTGATGTACGTGCAGCCCGCCCTCCGACACGTTGTCCTTGAACGGGCCCTTCCCGGCGCGGATCAGCCGCGTGATCACTCGGGTGGCAACGAACGTCGCCAAGAAGGCGACGAGGCAGAGGAACAGCGGGAGCTTCCCCTCGTCAATGACCTCCCGCTGAAACCAACTGAACATCGTTGGTCCCCCTTTCGATCTCCCCCTCCAGCATCCACTAGATGGCGGTTCGGTGCCAAGGAACCTGAGCCGCAGGTCGCGCTGGACCTAGGTCCAGTCGCCGTCGCCTCGACGTCCGTCTGGATCAACCAACGCGCGCGCGGCGCTGAGCCGGCGTCAGCCGGAGGCCGGCGGCGCGCAGCCGGCGCACCAGCTCGCGGCTCTCGACCTCGACCGCACCCGCGGCGACGACCTCGTCGCGGTGATCTTCGGGGATGTCGTAGTGATCGCCCTGGAACCCCCGGCGCGGGATGCCGAGTCCCTCGGCGAACGTGTGGAGCTCGGTCAACGACTCGTCGCTCACGAGGTGGCACCACCGCCGCCCACGCCACCACCAGCGAGGTTCGTCCACGAGCACGGTCACCGTGAGCCAGTCTGCCCCGGCACACTGTCGCGATGTGCGTTGCGGGGAGTCCGGCCACGCATCGCTCATCGAGTGGCGACCGTGTCTGACGACGCCGAGCTGCGCGCGGCGTGGAGCGACGCCGTGGGCGCGTCACCCGAGGCGTGGGAGCTCTTCGACGACGTCGTCGGTCGGCATCGTGCCCCGAACCGCCGCTACCACGGGGTCCGCCACGTCACGTGGACGGTGCGTCATGTGCGCGAGCTGTCGGCGATCGTTCCCGTCACCGACGAAGCGGCGGTGATCGTCGCCGCCTTCTTCCACGATGCGGTGTACGACGTCACCTCCGACGACAACGAGGCGCGCAGCGCGGCATTGGCCGAGCGGGTGCTCGGCGAGCTCGGGTGGTCCAACGACCGTTGCTCCCGCGTGGCTCGACTGATCATGGCAACTGCTGGCCACGAGCCGACCAACGCCGCCAACGAGGCCGACCAGGCCGAAGAGGCGGTCATGGTCGACGCCGACCTCGCCGTGCTCGGCAGCGAGCCCGCGGCGTACCAGGCCTACGTGACCGGCGTGCGGGCCGAGTACGGACAGCTCGACGACGAGCAATGGCGCACGGGGCGCCGCGCCGTCCTGCGGCGGTTCCTCGATCGAGAGTCGCTGTACAGCACGGAACCCGGGCGGTCGCGTTGGGAGCGACGCGCTCGCGCCAACATGGCGGCAGAGCTGGCGTCGTTGGACACTCCCGGCTAGGCGGGGACGCCTCAGCGACGACGGCGAGCGCGCACCCGGACCGGGATCAGCTTCGGCGTCGGGCGAGCCAGGGCCGCGACGGCCGCGCCAACGACCACGATGGCGCCTATCACGGTCGCGAGCACGAACGCAAGTGTACGGGTGTTCGGACCAGGTGCCAAGTCAGGTCGGTGAGATGGCGTCGGGTGGTTGACTGGAGCCGTGGCTGAACCCGGGTTGGCTCCGCTGCGCACGCGACCGCAGCTCGACGAGGACATCGAGGAGGTCGTCGAACCCGGCAAACCGGTCCACGCGCACATCGTGAAGGTCGAGCCGGGAGAGTCGGCGGCGGCCAAGGTCCTCGAGGCGCGCATCTACGGCATCCCCGTGGAGGCACTCTGCGGGTTCGTCTGGGTGCCGTCACGGGACCCGAAGCAGCTGCCGATCTGCGAGGAGTGCAAGTCGATCTACGAGCTGTACCGGGCGTTCAACGATGGGCTCCCCGACAAGCCGGACGACTGACGGTTGGTGTCCGACGAGCTGCGGATCCGATCGTCGGTCCGCGCCCTCCTCCTCGACCCTGACGACCGCGTCCTGCTGGTCCGCTTCGAGTTCCCGACGGTCACGGTGTGGGCAACGCCGGGCGGCGGGCAGGAGCCAGGCGAGGACGACGAGGCGACGCTGCGCCGGGAGCTCGACGAGGAGCTCGGTCTCGACGGCCTGGTGATCGGCCCGCACATCTGGGACCGCCTGCACATCATCCCGTTCCTCGACGGGCAGTGGGACGGCCAACGCGACCGCGTGTACCTGGTGCGCGCTCCGGCCTTCGAGCCGCGTCCTCGTCTCACGTGGGAGCAGCTGCGCGCCGAGCGGGTCCACGAGCTGCGCTGGTGGACACTCGACGAGCTGGCGACCGTCTCCGATGAGATCCTTTTCGCACCGCGCCGCCTGCCACAGCTGATCGCCGACGTCGTCGCCGACGGCCCGCCGGCATCGCCGCTGGACGCCGGGGTGTGACCCACCCGTAGTGTCAGCGACGATGGACGACATCGAGCGACGCGTCCGGAATGCGGTCGCCCCACTTCCAGACGTCGAGGTGATCGACTGTGATCCGGCGCTCGCCGACACGGCCGATTTCTGCGCCGCGTACGGCTACTCGATGGACGACTCGGCCAACGCGATCCTCGTCGCCGGTCGATCGGAGCCGCCGCTGTATGCCGTGTGCGTGGTGCTGGCCAGCACCCGCCTGGACGTGAACCGGACGGTGCGCAAGCGGCTCGGGGTGCGCAAGGCGTCGTTCGCGCCAGCAGACGTGACCGCCGACGTGACGGGCATGGCGCTCGGGGGCGTGACGCCCTTCGCGCTGCCGCCGGGAATGCCGCTGTGGATCGACCGCAGGGTGATGGAGCGCGAGCGCATCATCGTCGGCGGGGGAAGCCGCAGCGCGAAGGTCGTCGGACCGCCGAAGATGCTCCTCGCGGTCGACGGCGCCGAGGTCGTGGACGACCTCGCATCACCTCCGCCGGGCTAGGACCGCCTCGAGGTCGACGGCGTTCACGGCGCGGCCGGTCCACGGATGAGCTCGAACGCGATGCCGGCCCGCCCGCCGAATTGCTCGGCAACGGCGGTCGTCTGGCCTGACAACGTCTCCCGGGCGAACGCTTCCGGGTCTTCGGTGCCAAGTGCCCGGAGGTACTCGGCGTGTGCGGCCAGCGAGGCGACGCCCACGTCGAAGACATCGGTCACGTCGACGGCGTGGGTGCCGCGTGCCGAACCGGCGATGGCGATCCACTGCACGCCGCTCCACGGCTCGTTGGCGGCGAGCTCGGAGAAGATCCATCGGTTGCCGGCGTCGGACACGGCGTCAATGGTGGCCCTGCCAACGGCGCGGTGGTCGGCGCTGTTCCAGCCGGCGCCGGCATCTGGTCCCCAGCGCTCGTCGTGGTTCTGGGCGACGACGACGTCCGGGCGGTAGCGCCGAATGGCGCCTGCCAGGTCCCGTCGCAGCGCGAGGTTCTCCTCGACCCGGCCGTCGGGGTGGCCGAGGAACTCGACCTCCGCGACGCCGACGATGGAGGCGCTGGCGTGCTCCTCGGCCTGCCGTGTCACGGTGGCGCCTTCAGGATCCATCGTGTCGATCCCGGCCTCGCCGGACGTGACGAGCACGTAGACGACCTCCTTGCCGGCCGCCGTCCAGGCGGCCACGGCGGCTGCTGCGCCCCATTCGATGTCGTCGGGATGGGCGGCGATGACGAGGGCGCGTTCCCATCCGTCCGGGAAGTCGGCCAGGGACTGGCTCATGCCACAGGAACGTACAGCTCGTCAGGAGCGATGCTCCGTGCGCAGGCCGTCGGTCGTGCCGGGTTCCTCGATGTCGATCCCGAACGTCTCGAGGTACCGGCAGACCAACATGTAGCAACCGATCGTCACCGTGAGCTCCTGCAGGGCGCGAGGCGTCAGACGCTGGTGCAGTGACTCGAACGTCTCGTCCGATGCCCGCACGTTCACGACGACGTCGTCCGTGAAGCGCAGCACGCGCCGTTGCAGGTCGTCGAGGACGGGATCGTCGGGACCGTTGCGAGCGGCGGCGATCAGCGCCTCGCTCATGCCGAGCTGCCGGCTGACGTCATCGTGCTGGTGCAGTTCGTACGCCGCGTTCGAGAGGACACCGACGCGCAGGATGGCGAGCTCGCGCAGCACTGGGTTGAGCTCGCTCCGATACAGCAGGTGGTTGCCGAAGCGGGTGAACGCCTGCAGCAACCCCTCAGTGCCAGCGAGCATGCGGAAGATGTTCAACGCCGGCAGTCGGCTCAGGAACTCGGCCGTCTCCTCGGTGAGCTCGATGGGATCGGGATAGGGGATGCGAGCCATGGCCGCGATCCTCGCCGACCCCCTCCGGTGAACGGGCATCAGCGGAGCGAACGTAGGGTCCGCGGAGATGACCGTCGCTGTTTCCGCCAACAAGCCGATCCACGACACGCATGCCGTCGCCTTCGACGGCGCCGTCGATGCCGACGGCCACATCCTCGAGCCGCCCGACCTCTGGGAGACGTACATCGACCCGGCCTACCGCGATCGGGCACTGCGCATCGTGCTCGACGAGGACGGGCTGGAGGAGCTCGAGCTCGACGGGCGGCGTTCGAAGATGAGCCGCCGCGGCTTCCCCGCAACGCTCGGGGCGATGGGCGCTCCCGACCTGCCAGACATGATGCGCAACCCGGCGCGCACCTACCTGGGCGAGGCGCCGTTCGGCTCGATGCACCCGCAGGAGCGCATCGGCGTGCTCGACGCGGAGCACATCGACACGGTGTTCCTCTACACGACGATCGGGCTCCTGTGGGAGGCCGAGGTCGAGGACCCGGCGCTCTCCCAGGCCTACACGCGGGCATACAACCGGTGGATCTGCGAGTTCTGCGCGGGAGAGCCTCGGCTCGTCCCCACAGCCCACCTGTCGCTGACCGACCCGCCAGCCGCGGCGGCCGAGCTCGAACGAGCCGTCGGCGAGGGCGCCAGCGGCGGATACGTCGCGCCCTTCACCCACGACGGCCGGCCACTCGGCCACCCGGACAACCACGTGCTGTTCGCCGCCGCCCAGGACCTCGACGTGCCACTGGCGATCCATCCGACCTTCGAGCCGCAATGGACCAAGGGCACGCGCATGGGCACGTGGGAGAACGTCAAGCAGCTGCGCCTCCTCGCCTCGGTGCAGGCGTCTGACGGTGTGCGCCACCAGTTCACAACGCTGTTCGACTACGGCGTGTTCGACGCCTTCCCTCGGCTCAAGGTGGTAGTGCTCGAGTCGGGCGGCGGCTGGATCGGCTACTGGCTCGACCGCATGGACGCCGTGTACGGGCACACGTTCATCGGCGAGCGCGTCCCCTTGCAGCACCGGCCGTCCGACTACTTCCGCGAGCGGGTGTGGATCAGCTGCGATCCCGACGAGCGCACGATCCCGGCGCTCGCTGAGCGCTACGGGGTCGAGCGGTTCCTCTGGGCGTCGGACTTCCCGCATGCCGACCACACACCCGAGTACATCAAGGATCTGAACGAGCTCGTCGCCTCGTTCCCCGAGCCGGATCGCGCCAAGTTCGTCGGCGGGAACGCCCGGGCGCTGTTCAAGTTGTAAGCAGTCAGATCAGGGCGACGTGAACGAGTGGTGCTCGTGAGCGACGACCCAGCGTCCGGACTCCCTGCGCAGGCCGATGGTCAGGCGTAGCCGCCTGTCAGGCTCCTGTTGCAGCTCCTCTGGCGTTCCGCAGCGCAGGAGGGCATGGGCGAACGCGACGTCGTCACCGGCGGTCACGACGAGCTCGACGATCTCGAACGACGCACCCTTTCGCTGCCACTCGAAGAACGATGGCCAGGTTCCGCGATAGGCGTCGATCCCGCGCACACCCTCCTGGGGAGGAGGTACGTCGAACATCACGATGTCGTTGGCGTGATCGGCCAGCACGACGTCGAGGTCTCCGTTGTGCACGGCCGCAGCCCATTGCTCGATCAGGGCGCGCACTTCCTTGTCATCGGTCATGCGTGTCTGACGTCGATCGAGGTGCTGACTCATCGCTCATGCCACACTTCGCGTCGTGAGCCGAGCCGGCCTGGTGGCGGTACTGCTCGCCGCCGGGGTCGCGTGCAGTGACGTGCGCGATGTCGCCGAGCGGCAGTTCGATTCGGGTACGCCCGGCACACTCGTCGTTGCCGCGGAGGTGCCCGACCCGGGCTTCTGGGAAGGCGCCGTCGACGAGATCAACGGCGGGTTCGAGTACGGGTTGGCGACGGCCTTGGCGGACGAGTTCGACCTGGGGCTCGAGGTGGTCCAGGTGCCGTTCGATGACGTGATCGAGGGTCGACTCGGCACTGCCGATCTCGCGCTGCAGGAGGTCAGCGTGACACCGGCTCGTGAGGAACACGTCGAGTTCTCGGTTCCGTACTTCGAGACGTCACCAACAGTGGTGGCCCGGCGCGACGGAGGCGACGCTGCTGAGCTGACCGACCTGGCGACCGCGCAGGAGCAGCGATGGGCGGTGCGCGAGGCGACGACCGAGGCCGAGTTCATCGAGGACGTGATCCGCCCCGAGGAGGAACCGCTGGTTCTGCCGGACAACAACGAGGCGTTGCGCGCCGTTGTGGAGGGACGTGCCGACGCTGCGCTGCTCGATCTCGCGGCTGCGCTGGTCGCCACGGATGACTCCGACGTCCTCGTCGCCGTCGCCCGCTTCGACAAGGTCGAGCCCATTGCCGCCGTGCTGCCGGCTGGGTCCGACAACGTGAGCGTGCTCGATCAGGCGATCCGCCGCCTGCTCACCGACGGGACGATCGAAGACCTGACCGAGCAATGGCTCGAACCGCGGTTCTCCGAAGACCCCGATGCCCTACCCGTGATCCTGACGAGCTGAGCCGAGGGAGGCGCTCTGTGGACTTCGTGAAGTTCGAGATCCCCGAGGGACCTGAGTGGGAGCTGCTGATCGCCGCTGTCGTGGTCCTCATCGGTCCGCTGATCGTCGAGCGGCTGCGCATCCCCGGCCTCGTCGGGCTGCTCTTCGGCGGCATGATCGTCGGTCCCAACGTGCTCGGGCTGACCGATCCGCAAGGTGGGATCGTCTCGCAGCTCGGCGCGATCGGCCTGCTGTACCTGATGTTCATGGCCGGCCTGGACCTCGACCTGAACGTCTTCTCCAAGGTTCGCAACCAGGCCGTCACGTTCGCCCTGATGACCTTCTGCGGTCCGTTCGCGCTCGGATTCGCACTCGGCGCGACGATCGGCTACGAGCTCGGTGCCGCCGCGCTCCTCGGATCCGTCTTTGCGTCGCACACGCTCGTCACCTACCCCCTCATCCGCAGCCACGGCCTGGCCACCAACCGGGCAGTCGCGATCACCGTCGGCGCGACCGTCATCACCGACACGCTCGCCCTGATCGTGCTCGCCGTCGTGTCGGGCCAGGCGTCGGGAGACGCCAGTGGCATCGAGCTCATCTCACAGGTCGCGCTCGGGCTGCTCATCCTCTCGTTCACCTGCTTCGTGATCCTGCCGTGGATCGGTCGGATCTACTTCGCCACGATCGGGCGCGGCCGCGTCGTCCGCTACACGTTCGCCGTCGCCGTCCTGCTCACCGGTTCCGCCGTCGCATCGGCGGTCGGCATCGAACCGATCGTCGGCGCGTTCTTCGCCGGCCTCGCCATCAACCGGCTGGTGCCCAACGAGAGCGAGATCATGGAGCACATCGAGTTCTTCGGCGCGGCGCTCCTGATCCCGATCTTCTTGGTGTCCGTGGGGACCGTCATCGACCCGGCGAAGCTCGTGTCACCGACCACGCTCGGCCTCGCCCTGGTGTTCACCGTCGGCGCGATCGGCGGGAAGACGCTCGCCGTCCTGGCCGCGCGTCCAGCCTTCCACCTCACCTGGAACGAGCTCGGCGTCGTCTTCTCGCTCTCCGTCTCCCAGGCGGCGGCAACGCTGGCGGCGACGTTCGTGGGACTGCGGCTCGGGCTGTTCGACACGTCGGCGGTCAACGCGATCATGCTGGTGATCGTCGTCAGCCTGGTCCTGTCGTCGTTCGCTGCCTCGCACTTCAGCCCGCGGGTTCCACGCCCGCCGATCGAGGCCGAGCAGGTCGGCCGGTCGGTGCTCGTCGTCGTGGAGCGGGCGGCGGAGCGCGACGTCCTGCCAGTGATCGCGGCGCGCTTGGCACAGGCCGACGGTGGCGTCATCCGACCGGTGTTCGTCGTGACGCCGGACTCCGAGCCGCTCACGGCACAACAGACGCGCGACATCGAGCACGAGATCGCGGGACTTCGCGTCGATGCCAAGATCGACGTGCGCCACGACCGATCGTTGGAAGACGGCGTCGCCCACGCCGCCGCATCCTTCGAGAGCTCGCTCGTGCTCATGCGCAGTCCGGGCACCATCGAGAGCCTCGCCGGATCACCCGACGACCTCGTACGTCGAGTCGAAGCTCCCGTCGCCTTGGTGACGACGGCGGGCGAGTCTCCGCAGCGGGTCGTCCTGCCACTGGATCAGTCGAACGTCACCCGCCCGCGATCCGCGGTCCAAGCGGCGGTTGCCGTGACGGCACGGCTCGTGCGCTCAGGGCTGCCGGGCGTCGTGGTGTGTGCGCATGAGCTGGCGCCGGATCTGCGCAATCTCTTGGGCGGCGTCACCGAGGTTCGTGCGCCCGTGGCGGGCTGGCTGACCGACTCTGTCGGCCCATCCGACCTCGTCGTCGTGCCGGGCGGGCGCGGCGGTATCGCCACCGGAGCCCGCGCCGAACGCCGTGCCGAACAGCGAGGTGCCACCGTCGTGATCGTCACGGACCGGGAGGCGCTGGACATGCGCTCGGACGGCTCGTCGATCGCCGCGCCCTTGACGACGGGTTGATCCGCGCCTGACTGACGTCCTCGCAGTACGTTCAGCGGCATCCGAGGGAGGTGAGATGTCGAACACATACGTACGTCGACCGCCGGTGTTGCTGTCGATCATCACGATCCTCATGATCATCGCCGGGATCCTTGCGATCGTCGGCGGGATCGCCGTCATCGCGCTGCGCAACAACGACGACTTCGTGCGCGAGGTCAACGAGAGCTCCGGAACGATCACGTCGATCGGTATCGGTGCGATCATCAGCGGGCTGATCTCGGTCGTGCTCGCCATGGCATTGCGACGCGGCAGCCGCGTCGCAAGAGCGATCGTGCTCATCTACGAGGTGCTGCACATCATCGGCGCGATCGTCGCCATCATCCGCCTCGACCACGCCACGTACCTCAGCGCATCGATCGTGTCGATCCTGCTCGCCGTCATCATCATCTGGTACCTGTACGGCACCAGGGGCGCCCGCGAGTTCTTCGGCGCGTAGCGTCAGCGGCCCCGCCGGCCCCAGACCGACACGAGCGGAGGCGTGGCGATGTCGATCGCGCCCGATTCGGCTGCCGCCAGGTAGCTGTCGATCTCCTCGTCGCTGGCGACCTTGAGGCCGATCAAGCCGGTTCGCACCTGGTCGACGTTGGAGCAATCGAGCGCCGCGCCCGCCGGGAGGGCGAGCGGGAAGTAGGCGTCGGCGGCAACGTCGACCAAGCCGTGCTGGCGGAACAGCCGCGGTAGCTTCCGGCCCAGCTCGAGATCCACGCCCCGCTCAGCGAGCAGCGTGATGAAGCCGGCGCGGATGCGGTTGGCGAGGTACTGCTGGGGCGTGGAGGCATCCGGCGTCGCGCACGGCTGGAAGTCCACGTCGAAGTCCTCGATGACGAGCCAACCGCCGGGCCGCAAGGCAGCGACCATGTTGCTGAGCGCGACATCGCGGCTCGGCAGATGGGTGAGGACCAGCCGGGCGTGCACGAGGTCGAACGGGCCCGGTGGAGGGGCATCCGTCACGACGTCGTGCTCGAGCACGCCGAAGCCGGCGTGCGTGCCGAGCCAACGCACATCGACGTCGGATGCGATGACGCAGTCGTCACCGACTCTCGACGCCAGCCACGACGGCACGGATGGTCCACCGGCGCCGACTTCCCAGCACCTCCAGCCCTTGTCCACGCCAACCGCCTCGAGATGGCGGAAGGTGACTGGATCGAACACGTCCGAGAGGGCATCGAAGCGCCGCGCCGCCTGCTCGCCCTCGTTGTCCAGGAGGTAGTTGCCCGCCATCGCAATGAGTGCACCATGAATCGCGCGCGATGTCGTGGAGAACCGCTGGGTTTCTACTGAAGATCGCCTCGGGCGCCGCTTCCCCGCCAGGATGGACGTCATGGACCTCGACGTGATGACGGAACCGGCGTCCTGGGGGGCTGTCCAGCAACTGGCTCGTGACATCGAGTCGGCTCACTTCGCGGGGCTGGTGCTCACGGAGATGCGCCAGCCGCCCTGGCTGTCGGTCGTCGCCGCGCACCAGGCGGCACCGACGTTGCAGCTGTCGACCGGGATCGCCGTCGCCTTCCCGCGCAGCCCGATGATCATGGCCCAGACGGCGTGGGAGCTCGCCGACGCGACCGGAGGGCGGTTTCGCCTGGGGATCGGCAGCCAGGTGCGGGCGTCGATCGAACGCCGCTACGGCAGCGAGTTCGCGCCGCCGGTGGCACGGCTGCGCGACTACGTCGAAGCGGTGCGGGCGTGCTGGGCGGCGTTCCGCGGCGAGCACTCGCTGGCCCACGACGGCCCGTACTACCAGCTCAACCTGCTGCCACCGGTCGCCCGTCCTCGCCGTCACGACCATGAAGACCTGCGCATCGACATCGCCGCCGTCAACCACGCCATGGTGCGGGCCGCCGGAGAGGTGGCCGATGGGATCCACGTCCATCCCCTCCACTCGGCGCACTACCTGCATCGCCGCCTCGTGCCCGCGCTCGAGGAGGGCGCCGGGCGGGCAGGTCGATCCGTTGCCGACGTCGACTTGCTGATCCCGGTCGTTGTCGCACCGGGCGACACCCCAGAGGAGCGGGCGCCGCTGGTCGAGTTCGCCCGAGGGCAGATCGCGTTCTACGGGTCCACTCGCAACTACGCGTTCCAGTTCGACGACCTCGGGTTTCCCGGCACGTCGGCCCGCCTCAACGAGCGGTTCAAGGCCGGCGACCTCGCCGGAATGTCGGCCGCGATCACCGACGAGATGCTCGAGCACTTCGCCATCGTCTGCCCGTGGGACGAGGTCGCGAGCCGCTTGCAGGCCCGCTACGCCGGCATCGCAACCCGGCTCATCGCCTACACCGCCGCTGAGTCCATCCGCCGAGACCCCTCATCGCTCCCCCGCTGGTCCGAGGTCGCCCAGGAGCTGAAGAACCGGTTTTGAATCCCGGTCAAGCTCGTTTTCGAGGGTGAATCTTCCAGAGAACGGCGTATCGCCCGTTCTACGGCTCGCCCAGTGGACCCGTTGCGGTGCCCGGCGGGACCTGCTCGACCGTGAGCAGCTCCTCGCGACCGCCTCCGCCCGAGACGTCGAGCGTCAGCACCGGACCGACTTCTCTCGCGTAGAACTTGAACTCGGCCACGGCGGGTTCGAGGGGGTTGGTGTCACGAGTCAGGAGAGCGTCGCTGAACATCCCGTACGGCACCTCGACCAGCTCGGCGGTGCTCAGCACCTCGCCGGCATCCTCTGCCTGGCCCGCGTAGTACTCCTGGCGGTAGCGCATCCCCGGTACCGGGTGAGCTGGCACCGCAATCCCTGGCAGGGCTCCGTCCACGCCGGCCTCGAACGAGCCCTCCGTCGACACGATCTCGCCATTCTCGAACTCGGCGGTGTCCTCGCCGAGGTACCACACGTTGCCCTCGTCGTCCTGGGCGTACCAGTCGAACGTGTCCTCGACCAGCTCTGCGGCATCCATCACCGTGTCGCGCACGACGCGGGCGGTGATGCCGTTGGCGATCTCCTTCGTCTGATCCGTGACCGTGACGATGACGGCAAGCTCCGTGCCGTCGGTATCGAGCTCGCGGTAGGTCCATTGCGTGCCCGGCACCATCGGCCAATACGAATTGTCGATGTCGGTGGTGAACCGGCTCGCGTCGAGCTCCACCGGTTCGCTGCCCTGCGGGAGCGCAGATGCGCCGTCGCCGGCCGCGTCATCGCTGTCGCCGCCACACCCCGGCGCGGCGAGTGCCAACCCTCCGACGATGACCAGCGCCCGCGCCCCATCCATGTGGCGACTCTGCCGACCGGACGCTGAACGCGACCTGAACCGCCGTGTCAGGCGGCGATGGCGTCGCTGCCCGGCAGCTCGCGCCGGTCGATGACGTGGTCGACGAGCCCGTAGGTGACCGCGTCGGCTCCGCGCACGATGTAGTCGCGATCGATGTCAGCGGTGATCCGCTCGATCGTCTGACCGGTGCCCTCGACGAGGATGTCGATCATGCGGCGGCGCATCTCGACGACCTCGGCGATCTGCAGTTCGAGATCCGTCGACTGGCCCTGCGCCCCGCCGTGTGGCTGGTGGATCAGCACGCGTGCGTTGGGGAGGACGTAGCGCTTGCCCTTGGCGCCGGCGGCCAGCAGAACGGCTGCCGCGGATGCGGCTTGCCCGACGCAGATCGTGGCCACGTCCGGCGCCACGTAGCGCATGGTGTCGTGGATGGCGAACAGCGCCGTCATCTCGCCGCCGGGCGAGTTGATGTAGAGCGAGATGTCCTTGCTCGTCGACTCCGACTCGAGGTGGAGGAGCTGGGCGACGACGAGGTTGGCACTCGTCTCCTCGATCGGTGTGCCGAGGAAGATGATGCGGTTGGCGAGCAGCCGGGAGTAGATGTCGTAGGCCCGCTCACCGCGGTTGGTGGATTCGATGACGGTCGGAACGAGCACGGCGGGGTTCCCTTCGAGACGAGCGATGTTGTGCAACTGTTGAGTTGCACGTCATCGTATCCGGCGCAACGAGCTCGTGCAACCGGCAAGTTGCTCGTTAGCCTGGGGCCATGACGGAGATCACGAGGACCGTGGAGACCGAGCTGCCCGTCGAGCAACTCTGGGAGCTCGTCGCCGACGGCGATTCGTGGCCGGCCTGGATGGTCGATCACGCCGACGTCGACGTGGCCCCCGGCGCGCAGGGCACGGTTGTCGACGATGGTCGCGAGCGCACCGTGCGCATCGGCGACGTCGGTGACAACCAGGTCAGCTTCACGTGGTGGCCGGTCGGCGCCGAGCGCCTCGCCTCGACCGTCGAGCTCGTCGTGCTGCCACGTCAGGGCGGGAGCGCGCTGCACGTCACCGAGCGCTTCCCCGCAACACTGTCCGCTTCGGCGGCGACGACGGCGGGAATGGCATGGGACATCAGGACGCTCCTGCTGGTGCTTCGCACGGCTCTCTCGGCGGTCGCCCCGAGCCTCGTGTGACGACGGCTCGCCCACTCGACGAGCTCTTCACCGTCCTCGCCGACCCGACCCGACGAGCGCTGCTCGAGCGCCTCGTCCACGACGGACCACAGAGCGCCACCCAGTTGGCGTCGCACTTCCCGACGACCCGCCAAGCGGTCGTCAAGCACCTGCGGGCGCTCGCCGATGCCGACCTGGTGGCGCCGCAGCGGGTCGGCCGGGAGGTTCGCTACCGGGCGACCACCGAGCGGCTCGCTGACGTCGTCGCTTGGCTGATCGACGCCAGTCGCGGGTGGGATCGCCGAGCCGACCGCCTGCGCACCTCCGAGGGTTTGCGTACCTGACGGGGCGCACGAAAGCCTCGGGAGCGCTGAAAACCTCGGATCAGGGCTGCTGGGACTGCTCGAGCCAGGCGCGGCCGCGCGGCGAGAGGCGGTAGCCGATGTCGAGGCTCTCGGTGAGTCCGAGTGCCTTCAGCTTGCGGACGTCGGTCTTGAAGGCGAGCCGCTCCCGACCCAGCGCGTCGGCGAGATCGCCAGCCCGCACGGCCGGCCGCTCCGCGATCAGCGCCAGCACCTCCGCCGTCCACGGGCCATGCGTGCTGGCCCGATCCAGGCGCGCCAGCCGCTGGCGCAGCTCCGCGACGTCGTCATGCGACAGGTCATCGCGGGCTCGTTCGGCGACCCGGGGATCCGGGCCGGCGACGTGCAGCTCGACCCGGTAGAGCTGCCGATCGTCCGACGGCGGGCCGAGCTCGGCGACCAACTCGTCGAGAGCTGCATAGCCGGCCCGGCGGGCATCGTCGTCGGTGATCTCATCCTCCGTGACGATCCGCACGTCGTCGATTGCCAGGACGCCGACCGGCGTCGTCAGCGTTCCGCCAGCACGCACGGTCGGACGGCGCTGGCGGCGGAAGGCGAGGGTGATCGACCCGTCAGCGATGCGAGGGAGGGTGGCCGCCCGGAACAGCACCGTTCACGCCGCGAGCAGCCACACGGCAACCCAGTGGGCGGTGGCGGCCGCCACGACCAAGGTGTGAAAGACCTCGTGGTAGCCGAACACGGCGGGCCACGGGTTCGGCCACTTGCGCACGAACACGAGCGCGCCAATGGTGTACAGCCCGCCACCCACGGCGAGCAGCGCCAGCTCGCCCGCCGTCAACGCGGCTTCGTACGCCGGGAAGTCGAGCATGATCTGCCATCCAGCGACGAGATAGACGGCGCCGACGAGCATCGGCGCGGCGTGCAACCAGCGCATGCGGATCGACACGCCGACGACGGCGAGCCCCCACGCCACGCACAGCAGCACCACGCGCTCCGCTCCTTCGAGAGCGAGGACGATCACCGCCGTGTAGGTGCCGGCGATGCCGACGAGGATCATCGAATGGTCGAGCCGCTGCAACGCGCGACGGGGGCGATGGGCCAAGCGAGCGGCGTGGTAGACCCCGCTCGTCGCCAGCATGGCCGTGACGCTCAGCCCGTAGACGAGAACGGCGGCACGGTCCCCGGCACCGGACGCCCGCACGGTGAGGAGCACGGTGAGCGTGAGGGCGACGGGAACGGCCCAACGGTGCAACGTGCCGCGCATGGCGGGGCGCGCCTTTGTCGCCAGCGCAACCTCGTCGAGGACATCGGGCGCCGAGGGAGGCGCGCCGTCGATCGTCGCCCGCTCGGTCACCGAACCAGTCAAGCAGCGATCACGCAGCGATGCTGCTCAGACCGATCGCGCCGTCGTGTCGATCGGCGCGGCGTACGACTGCCCGTTGACGGTCACGTCGAGCACCCCGTTGACCGCGGCGACGCTCTCGACCAGCGCCGGCAGCAGCGCCCACCGGCGTTGAACCTGCAGGTCGACGACGCCGTTGGCCATCGTCACGCGGCGTAGCTGCTTGGCGTCGCGGAACCGCTCGTCGCTGGCGACGGCGAAGAGCACCTTCGCCGTGCGCATCGCGGCAGCCGGTTCGAGATCTCGCCGAGCGAGGTGCTCCCACAACGAGCGCCCCCAGCGCAACACCTCGTGCCGGTGCGTCCACAGGAACGCCATGATCGCCGTGCGCGTGAACGGGCTGACGACGTACTTGCCGGTGAACCTGCGCACGCTCTTGAGCACGTTTCAGCGCTCCCCGCTCAGGCCGGTGGCGAAACCGCCGTGCCGTGACGGCCTGCGCCGGATGAGAACCTTGTCGCCCCGGCGAGCGTCTCGCCGCTGTCGATCGTCGCCCGCCCGAGGAGCGCCTCGTTGCGCATCGCGTCCTCCTCGGTCAGGTCCCATTGCTCGATCGCCGAGCGGCGATCGTTGCGCATGCAGACCTGCGGCAGCGTGGCCAGCTCCGTGGCCAGCGCGACGGCCGCCGTCAGTGCTTGACCCGGCGGGACGACGCGGTTGACCAGGCCGATCCGCTCCGCTTCGACACCGTCCACGCCCCGCCCCGTCAGGATCAGATCGGTGGCTCGGCTGTGCCCGATCAGCCGCGGCAGGCGGATCGTTCCCAGGTCGACGAGCGGGACGCCGAACCGCCGGCAGTACACGCCGAGCACGGCATCCGAAGCGGCGACCCGCAGGTCGCACCACAGGGCCAGCTCGAGTCCGCCGGCGACCGCGGGGCCCTCGATGGCGGCGATGACGGGCTTCGTGAGCCGCAGCCGCGTCGGCCCCATCGGTCCCGGCCCGTCCTCGGACACCGGACGGCGGTCCCCTTCCGCCAGCGCCTTGAGATCGGCACCGGCGCAGAACGCGCCACCGGCCCCCGTCAGGACGGCGACCGAGGCCGCCTCGTCCGCATCGAAGGCGGTGAACGTCTCGAGCAGCTCGGTGGCAGTGGCGGAGTCGACGGCGTTGCGGCGCTGCGGGCGGTCGATCACGATGATGCGGACCGGCCCGTCGTCGCTGACGATGAGGGTCATGATCTCCTTGTACCAGCTGGTGACCTCGATTGATCGAGCGCAGTGCGCGCCGCTCCGATGGCGCCCTCGCTCGTCGCCCCTCCGCGCGCCTACTGTGGCCGGGTGGCCGAATCCGCACCTCGGCCGGCGATCGAGCGCTCGACGATCGAGCACGTCGCGTTGGCGGCCGGCGTTTCCGTGGCGACGGTGAGCCGCGCCCTACGGGGCCTGCCGAACGTCGCCGCAGCCACCAGGGCCCGGGTGCAGGAGGTGGCCCGCCAGCTCGACTATCGAGCCGACACGGCCGCTTCCCGGCCGGCGGCCGGTCGCACCGACACCGTGGCCGTCGTCGTGCCGATGATCAACTCCTGGTACTTCTCCAACGTCGTTGCCGGCGCCGAGGCGGTGTGCGCCGAGAGCGGCTACGACCTGCTTGTCGTCTCCGCACCGACGGCGGCGACTCGCCACGAGGTCATCGCAACGGTCGAGGCCCTGCACCGTCGGGTCGACGGGGTGATCTTCGCCGAGGTCCCGCTCGCCGTGGAGGAGGTGGAGGATCTCCGCCACCGGCGACTCGGCGTCGTGACCATCGGACAGGCGACGCGCATCTATCCCGCCGTACGCATCGACAACCGACGCATCGGGGAGATGGCAGTCGGGCATCTGCTCGACCTCGGGCACCGGCACATCGGGATCCTGGGTGGGCAGGCCGAGGATCCCGCCCACTCCGACGTACCGGGAAGGCGCATCGACGGTGCGCGCGCCGCCCTCGCCTCGGCGGGCGGGCAGCTCGATCCGACGCTCGTCGCCAGCGGGGAGTTCACCGTCGATGGCGGCCGGCAGGCCACGCTCGAGCTGCTGTCGCGATCGGACCCGCCGACGGCGATCTTCGCGCTGTCCGACGAGATGGCGTTCGGAGCGGTGCTCGCGGCACGAGAGCTTGGCGTCGACATTCCGAGCGAGCTCTCGCTCATCGGGGTCGACGACCACGAGGTCGCCCAGGTCATCGGCCTGACGACGATCCGCCAGCGCGTCGCCGAGCACGGCGCGGTCGCCGCTCGGGCGCTGCTACGACGGCTCAGCGGCGAGGACGGCAGTCTCGAGCCCGTGCCGCCGGAGCCCGAGCTGATCGTGCGCACGTCGACCCTCCGCAATCGAGCTGTCGACATCAGAAGCGCCTGATTCAGCCTCGATCAGCAGGTCAGGTGGTCGCCCCCGCCTCCGCCGGCGTCTTGAGCGTGAGGTTGTCGCCCGATGCGGGATCGAACAGCAGCATCCGCGGCGTGTCGATCCAGAACTCGGTGTCCTCGCCCTCCCGCACTCGACCCATCGGGTCCAGTGACACGACGAGCTGTGTCCGCATCGAGTCGCTGTCGAGCTCGCGGGCGAGGTCCTTCAGCTGGTTGGCGATGGCCTCGGGCGCTTCGAACGGGATGTAGGCGTACTGCTCGTTGCCGAGCCACTCGATGACGTCGACGACGGCGGTGAACGTCGTACCCGATGGGCGCCGCGACTCGTCGACGAGCTCGGCGGTCTCGAAGTACTCGGGCCGGATGCCGGCCAGCACGAGGTCCTTGCCGGCAACCGCGGCGGCCTGATCCGGGTTCAGGTTGACCGTCACGAAGGGGAACTCCAACGTGTCGCCCTTCACGCGTCCGGGGATGAAGTTCATCGGAGGTGATCCGATGAACCCGGCGACGAACAGGTTGACCGGCTGCTGGTAGAGCTCGCGAGGCGTCGCGCACTGCTGGAGCAGACCCTTGCGCAGCACGGCGACGCGATCCCCGAGCGTCATCGCTTCCGTCTGGTCGTGGGTCACGTACACGGTGGTGATGCCCATCCGCCGCTGCATGCGGGCGATCTCGGCGCGCATCTGGCCGCGCAGCTTGGCATCGAGGTTGGACAGCGGCTCGTCGAAGAGGAACGCCTGGGCATCCCGAACGATCGCCCGTCCCATGGCGACGCGCTGACGCTGCCCGCCGGAGAGGTTGGCCGGCTTGCGGTCGAGGTGCTCGGTGAGCTCGAGCGTCGCCGCCGCCTCGCGCACCTTGCTGTCGATCGTCTTGTCGTCGAACTTCTTGGACAAGCGCAACGGGAAGGCGATGTTCTCGTACACCGTGAGGTGCGGGTAGAGCGCATAGTTCTGGAAGACCATCGACAGGTTGCGCTCACGAGGCACCTTGTCGTTGACCCGCTCACCGCCGATCAGCATGTCGCCCGACGTGATGTCCTCGAGGCCGACGATCATCCGCAGCAGCGTCGACTTGCCGCATCCCGACGGTCCGACGAGGATCATGAACTCGCCGTCGTCGACGTCGAGGCTGATGTCGTTGACGGCCTTGAAGCCATCGCCGTACTCCTTGACGATGTTGTTCATGGTGATCTCTGCCACGGAAGACTCCTTTCAGCCCTTCACAGCACCGGACGTGAGGCCGGAGACGATCCTGCGTTGGAACACCAGCACGATGATGATGATCGGAATGGTCACCACCACGGCTGCCGCAGACAGCGTCGACACCGGCGGATTGAACTGATCGGGCCCGACGAAGAACGCCAGGGCAGCAGGAACCGGCCTCGCCTTGTCGGTGGACGTGAGCGAGATACCGAACACGAAGTCGTTCCAGGCGAAGAAGAACGTCAGGATGGCCGCCGTGAACACGCCGGGTGCGGCCAGCGGGACGATCACCTTGCGGAAGGCCTGCCACGGCGTCGCGCCGTCCACTTGGGCGGCCTGCTCCATCTCCCACGGGATCTCACGGAAGAAGGCCGAAAGCGTCCAGATGGCGAGCGGCAGCGTGAAGGACATGTACGGGATGATCAGTCCGGGCCACGTGTTGTACAGCCCGAACGTCGTCCACAAGTCGAACAGCGGGCCGACGAGTGAAACAACCGGGAACATGGCGATCGCCAGGGCGAGCGACAGCACCAGCCGCTTGCCCTTGAAATTGAGTCGGGCGATGGCGTAGGCGGCCAACGTGGCGAGGATCACGCTGAGCGTTGTGGCGATCAAGGAGATGCCGAACGAGTTGATCAACGCTCTCCGGAACAGATCATCGTTCCAGACCGTCGTGAAGTTGTCCCACGTCCATTCCTGGGGGAAGAACTGCGGGCTGCCGGCGGCCGTCTCGGTCGCTGGCTTGAACGACAGCATGATGATCCACACGACCGGCAGGAGACACCAGACGAGGATGAGGAGCGATCCGATGATCGTCGTTGGGCCGATTCTCTGCCTCATCACCGCTCCCCTCGGGCCGCGGCGAGGTCAACTTTGAACAGTTTCACCAACAAGAATGCGATCAGCAGGACGCTGAGGAACAGCAGGACCGACAACGCCGATCCGACACCCAGCTCGAACTGCTCGATCACCTGCCGATACGTCAGGAACGACACCGACTCGGTGTTCTGCGCGCCTCTGGTCATGATGAAGATGTTGTCGAAGATGCGGTAGGCATCGAGCGCTCGGAAGAGCACGGCGACCAGGATCGCCGCCCGCATGTTGGGCAGGATCACCTTCCACAGTCGCTGCCACCAGGTGGCGCCGTCGACCTTTGCTGCCTCGATCGTGTCCTCCGGGATCTGCGCCAACCCCGCCAGCAGGAGCAGCGACATGAACGGGGTCGTCTTCCAGATCTCCGACACGCAGATCGCGAACATCGCCGGCCAGAAGCTGCCGAACCAGTTGTAGTCATCGGGGACGAACGGCAGCCACCCATTGACGAAGCCGTTGTTGAGGCTGAAGGCGAACTGCCAGGCGAACGCCGAGACGACGGTGATGATGCCGTACGGGATGAGGATCGACGTCCGGATGATCCCCCTGGCGAAGATGATCCGGTGCATCACCATCGCGAACGCGAAGCCGATGACCAGCTCGACGAGCGACGGTCACGACCATGATGAAGACGGTGTTGCCGACTGCCCTCCACCACAGCGGGTCGGTCAGGACGTTGAGGTAGTTCTGCACGCCGACGAACTCGCGGGCGTCGGGAGCGGTCATCCGGTAGCGGAACAGTGACAGGTAGATCGCCCGGATCATCGGCCACGCCGTCACGAGCAGCATCATGATGACGGCCGGGGCGACGAGCTTCCATCCGAGGCGGTTCTCGGCACGGGTCCGGTCCGATGCGCGGGCCGCGACGGCGCCCGTGGTGGGGGGTGCAGGAGGTGCTGTTGCGGTTGAGATGGTCACAGGTCTTCTCTCCTCCCTAGGTCAGGGCTTCGCCATTGAGGACGTCCTGGACGAAGTCACTGGATTCCGCCGGAGTTGCATCGGTGACCCCGTCGGCGGGGTGCCATTCGGCGAGGATGGCGTTGACGATCGTGCTCCAGAACGGGGACGGCGGGCGAGGTCCGGCAGACTCGATGCTCTCCTGGAAGAGGGCGAGCAGATCGGCGGGGAACTGCTCGGTCAGCCCCGGATCTTCGTAGGCACCCGACTTGGCGGGCATGTTCGCCGTGTCGACGGCGTAGATGATCTGCTGTTCCTCGGACGTGATGCACTCCACCGCGGCGAGGGCCTCTTCGGTGTGCGAGCTGAACGCACCGACGCCCACGTTGATGCCGCCGATGGGTGGCCGTGAATCCTCTCCTTCGATCGTCTGGGGGTAGCGCGCCCAGCCGATGTCGTCGAAGCATCGGGTCCTCGCGGAAGTTGTTGTAGACGAACGTCCAGTTGACGATGAACGCGCCCGGATCGTCGCCGAACGGTCCGAGCACCGTGCCTTCGTTGGAGACGGAGAGGTCGGGCTGTGCGGCGGGTGAATGGGCGAGCTCGCTCGATGATGCCGGCCGCATCCCTGCCGGCATCGGAGTCGAGCTCCACCTCGGCGTCCTCGCCCTGGCCGACGAGGATGTGGCCACCGGCGCTCTCGATCAAGGCGTTGATCCACACCACGTAGCCCTCGTACTTGTTGGCCTGCACGCCGACGGTCGCGCCGACCTCCGACATCCCCTGGATGATCTGGTCCCACGTGACCGGCTGGGTCATGTCCAGACCGGCCGCCTCGGCGAGCGACTTGCGGTACCAGAGGACTTGCGTGTTCGCCCAGAGCGGGGCGACCACCAGCTGACCGTCCCACGTTCGCGCCGTCGATGGCGCCTTGGAGCGATGCCCTCCGACACACGCTCCTGCAGGTCGGCGGGAAGCGGTTCGAGGAACTCGGCCTCTGCGAACTCCGCGGTGAACACGGGGTCGAGGCTCATCAGATCGATGGAGGAGTCCTCAGCGGCCAATCGGCGGGCCAGCTGGATGCGCTGCTCGCTGGCGCTGCCCGGCAGCAGCTCGGTCTCGATCTTGTACTGGTCGGTGCTGCAGCGCTCGGCGATCCCCGCCTGCCCGAACGCACCCTCGAAGCCCTCGGGTGGGTTGGGGTCGGGGTTGATCCACCATGTCAGGGTGGGAACGCCACCCTCGTCGCCCCCGCACGCGGTGGCCGCCACAACCATGACGACCACAGCCGACGCTGCTCGCCATCTCGCCCGGCGGACGCGGACACCCTTCTGGCCCCGTGATCGTTGCTGCACGATGGCACCTCCCCACGTCATGAGGACCCTATGGCTGCGCTCGTCCGCAGTTGGCGTCGTGCTGCCGGCGAGTTGCGGATGACCATAGTCCGCCCGCGCGCGGTGCTGAACGGACCCCTCTCCAGGGTCGTCCAGCGCGAGGCGTGGAGTGACGCGCCGCCGATCGACGACGAGGAAGGCGTGGCGTGCGTTGAGTTCGAGAACGTCAACAAGGTCTATGGCAACGGCGCGCATGCGATCCACGACCTCTAATCTGTCGATCGTCGATGGGGAGTTCATCGTCATGGTCACCCCTCGGATGCGGGAAATCGACGGCTTTGCGCATCGTCGCCGAGCTGGAGACGACCACCAGCGGTCAGCTGATGATTCGCGGGCCGCCTCGTTCATCAGATCGATCCGAAGGATCGGCACATCGCCATGGTGTTCCAGAATTGTGCGCTGTACCCACACATGACGGTGTCCGACAACATCGGCATCGCGCGCAATCGGGCCAAGGAGGTGCCCCGACGCCCCATGCGCTTCTCGGACGCAAACGCCGTGGTCGGCGAGCTCCCGGTCGTGGCGGCGGACTTCGGCCAGAAGATCACGGGCCAGCGCCTTGCAACACCGCCCGCACCCGTTCATCACCGTCGAGCACCGCGGCAGTGTGAACTCGCTGTTGGCCCAGCAGTACGGTCGCTTCCGGGGCTCGTGCGAAGGGTTGTCGCTGATGCGTGACGACAAGGTGTGGTTCATCACTGGTGCCAGCAGTGGCATCGGTGCGTCGCTCGTGAAGGCAGCTCTCGCCGCTGGCAACGCGGTCGTCGCTACCGGTCGTCGGGTGGACGCCGTCGCCGCGGTTGTCGGCGACTCCAAGGAGGTGCTCATCGCCAGGCTCGATGTCACGAGCACTGATGACGCCGCTGCGACCGCCGACGCCGCGGTGCAACAGTTCGGGCGGATCGATGTGCTGGTCAACAACGCGGGTGCCTCGTTCAAGGGATTCTTTGAGGAGATGTCATCTCAACAGGTCGAGCAGCAACTGGCGACGAACCTGCTGGGACCGATGAATGTGACGAGGGCCGTGCTGCCAGTGATGCGGCGGCAGCGATCCGGGCACATCATGTCGATCTCCTCGGGTGCCGGTCTCGTTGCGTTCGAGTACTCGTCGGTGTACGCGGCGTCAAAGTTCGGCTTGGAGGGGTGGATGGGCGCCCTCGAGCAGGAGGTGGCACCGTTCGGCATCCGAACGACGATCGTGAACCCGGGTTTCTTTCGGACCGGACTGGCGAGTCCCGGATCGCTGATCTGGCCGGAGTTGTCGATCGCCGACTACGCCGAGCGGAGTGCCGCGCACCAGGCGTGGTGGGAAGCCCAGGACGGCCAGCAGGCCGGTGATCCGGACAAGCTCGCCCGCACTCTGGTCATGATCGCGGATGAGGAACCACCGCCGCGACGCTTCATCGCTGGCGCGGACGCGGTCACGTTGGCCGAGCGCAAGATCGACGAACTCCAAGAGCAACTGGCGTCCCACCGCGAGTTGTCGATGTCGATGACATTCACAGAATGAACGGCAGCGGAGCGACGGTCCCACATTGCGTCACTCGAGCCGATCTGTAGATATTCCGGTGATCGATGAGGCTGGCGCCCCTTCTCGTTGAGGAGGTGGTGCTGGCCGATCGGAGAACACTCGCTGCTGCGGTCACGTTGACGAACGCCCAGCGCCCGAACCACACTGCGCGAGGAGGGCCCATGACACCCGGCCATCACCCAGGAAACGGCGGCCGGGTGCGCATCCGACCGGCGCGACCCGGCGATCGCGACGCGGTTTACGACGTGTGCCTGCACACGGGGGACGCGGGCGGCGATGCCTCCGGGCTCGTGGTCGACCCTGACCTGCTGGGTGACGTCTGGGCTGGGCCCTACCTGGCGATGCGCCCGCAACTGGCGTTCGTCGCCGAGACCTCCGCCGGCGTCGAGGGCTACATCGTCGGGACCGAGGACACAGCGGCGTTCGCGGTCGAGTGTGAAGCGTTGTGGTGGCCGGCGCTGCGCGCCCGCTACCCCGATCCGCCGGATGATCGCGAGCTGACCCTGGACCAGCTGCTCCACCAGCGGGTCCATCACCCGCCGGGCCCGCCGCCCGACGTGTTGGTCGACTATCCGGCCCACCTCCACGTGAACCTCCTCCCACGACTGCAGGGGCGCGGAGTCGGTCGCCGGTTGCTCGAGACGCTGTTCGACGCGTTGGTCGACGTCCCCGGGATCCACCTCGGCGTCGCCCCTCGCAATGCTCGTGCCGCAGCGTTCTACGTCCACAACGGGTTCGTGCCGGTCGGCCCACCGCGAGGACCCGGCGAAGGCTGGCTCCTGGGCCGCCGGCTCGCCCGGTGATGCCCCCGGGGCGTGGTCCGTCTCGACAGGCCGACGGTGCCGGATCGGCTGGTGGCGTGCTGCTCGCGACGATCCGGCATGGTGACAGCATGGAATCTCGGACTAAGCTTCCAGCGCCGTTCCACAAGTGTCAGGACGTCGCGATCACATGGCAACCATCTCCGACGTTGCGGCAAAGGCCGGGGTTGGCGTCGGCACGGTGTCACGCGTGCTCAACGGGAGCCACCAGGTGCGCCCGGCGACGCGCGCCAAGGTGCGGGCCGCCATGGAGGCATTGGCCTACAGCCCGACGCGATCCCCTGGTGGCAGTGATGCCCAGCGTCAAGGGTTCGTCGGCGTTCTCGTTCCATACTTTGATGAGCCGTCCTCGTACCAGCGCCTGCGCGGCATCGTCCGAGCGCTGCAGCTGCACGGCCTCCAGATCGTGCTGTACAACGTCGACGCGCCCGATCGCGCCCGCAGCCGCCTGTTGGAAGTTCCACGGCATCAGCTCGACGGTCTGATCATCATCTCGGTCCCGCTGCGGTCCGACGAAGGCGACCGGCTCGCCAACGCGCCATTCCCGATCGTGTTGGTGGACACATGGCACCCGGCGTTGCCGAGCGTCGTCATCGACGACCGCAACGGCGGCCGGATCGCCACCGAATACCTGATCTCGCTGGGCCACGAGCGCATCGCGTTCATCGGCGAGCCGGAGCGCAACCCGTTCGGCTTCGTGTCCAGCCGCAATCGCGAGGCCGGCTTCGCCGACGCGCTCGCCGATGCCGGCATCGCGCCCGATCGGCGCTACATGAAGTACGTCCCCCACGACCGGACTGCCGCACGCCAACTCGCGGGCGAGCTGATCACCATGCCGAAGCCACCGACGGCGGTGGTCGCGGCCTCCGATGTCCAGGCGTTCGGCGTCATCGATGCCGCTCAGCTCAGCGGGAACGCCGTGCCACGCGATGTGTCGGTCATCGGCTATGACGACATCGATCTCGCCGCCTACAGCGGCTTGACCACAGTGCGCCAACCGCTCGAGGCGTCCGGACAGCGCGGGTCGGACATCCTGACCAGTGCGCTGGCGACCGGGATCAGGCCCACCCCGTTCGTCGAGGAGCTGGCGGTCGAACTGGTCGTGCGAGGAACGACAGGGGCGCCGCGCACGGCCTCCGCGGACCGTGCGGAGTCGGCGTGACGAGACCACGGTGCGTTGGAGCACCGCCGTCGAACGGCGCGCTCCCGAGCACGATCAGCTGAGCGACAGGCCGGACTCGACGTCGAACAGGTGGAGCCTCCTGGTGTCGACGGCCAGCACCGCGCGCTCGCCGACCTGCGCGGTCGTGTGCGGCTCGACGCGGGCCACGACGACGCGGTCCGACTCCGCCACCTTGTTCTCGGCCGCCGCCGTGTCGACGCCGATGGCGTCGGTGGTCATGTGCAGGATGACCTCCGAGCCGAGACCCTCCCGGACGTCGACGACGCCCCTGATGGTGTCGGGAGCGCCCTCGGCGGCGGCCGACAGGTGCTCGGGACGGATCCCGACGGCGACGCGCCTCCCGTCGTAGCCGGCGAGCGACGGGACGGCCGCCAGCACCGACTCCGGGACCGTGAGCGTGCTGCTGCCAAAGCGCAGCGTGGTGCCGTCACCGTTGCGCGTCACGGTGGCTTCGAGCAGGTTCATCTGCGGCGAGCCGATGAAGGCGCCGACGAACAGGTTGCGGGGATGGTCGTAGAGGTTCTGCGGCGTGTCGACCTGCTGCAGGACGCCGCGCGACAGCACGGCGACGCGGTCGCCCATCGTCATCGCCTCGATCTGGTCGTGGGTGACATAGATGGTGGTGACGTTGAGCGAGTGCTGGATCTTGGAGACCTCGGCGCGCATCTGCACGCGCAGCTTGGCGTCGAGGTTCGAGAGCGGCTCGTCCATGAGGAACGCTTGCGGCTGGCGCACGATCGCCCGGCCCATCGCCACGCGCTGGCGCTGGCCGCCCGACAGCTGACCGGGGCGCCGATCCAGGTTCTCGGTGAGCTCGAGGATCCGGGCCGCATTCTCGACGCGCTCGTTGATCTCGTCCTTGGGCATCCTCTTCAGCTTGAGCGCGAAGGCGATGTTGTTGCGCACCGTGAGGTGCGGGTACAGCGCATAGGACTGGAACACCATCGCGATGTCGCGATCCTTGGGCTCGAGGTCGTTCACGATCCTGTCACCGATGCGCAGCTCGCCCGACGAGATCGGTTCGAGCCCGGCGATCATTCGCAGGGCCGTCGACTTGCCGCAGCCCGACGGACCGACGAGCACCAAGAACTCGCCGTCGGCCACGTCGAGCGACAGCTTGTGCACGGCGTGGAACCCGTTCTCGTACACCTTGTCGATCTCATTGAGCACGATGCTGCCCACGGCGGCCCCTTCTGCGGACGTCTGCGACGCCGTCGATTCTTGCCGACGACGACTTCCCCTCTGTCACACCGACTGCTATGGTATCGCTCGGAATCTTCCACTCGATTCCACACTATTTCCAAACGCAACGCAAGCACAGCGCCGACGTCGGGGTGGCGCCGGCTCACCTGGTCGGGCCGACCGCCGGGAGCGTGCTGCTGAAGGGGGAGTTTGAGCATGAGATACGGCAAGCGCGTCGCGGCTCTCGCGGCCATCACGTCATTGGCGCTCGCGGCCTGTGGCGGCGACGACGACGACGGGTCCGCCGACCAGGCACCTGAAGCCACGGAGGCAACCGGCGATACCGAAGCGCCAGCAGGCACGGAGGCACCTGAAGCCACGGAGGCACCCGAGGCCACGGACGCACCCGAGGGCACGGAGGCTCCCGGCGAGACCACGGCGGAAGGCACCACGGGCGGCGGCGAGGCCGAGAGTATCCTCGGCACCGAGATCCCGTGCGACCAGCAGCACGAGGGCAAGACGGTGTCCGTCCTCTCGCCGGTCCGCAACAGCGAGAACGATGCCGACGCCATCGGGCGCTTCACCAGCTGGTGGGATCCGCTCGTGGAGTGCACGGGGGTCACGATCGACTTCCAGGGCACCGACCAGTTCGAGGTCCAGGCCCCGGTGCTGATCCAAGGAGGCAGCCCGCCCGACGTGATCGACTTCCCGCAGCCGGGTCTGTTGCGCACGCTGGCGCCCGACCTCGTCACATTCCCCGAGAACGTCGCCGAGCACGCCGCCAACGACTTCATCCCTGGGTGGGAGGACCTCTACACCATCGACAATGAGGTCAAGGGCATCCCGTGGCGCGCCAACGTCAAGTCGATGGTGTGGTACAGCCCGGCTGCGTTCGAGGAGGGTGGCTACGAGGTCCCCGAGACACTCGAGGAGCTCACCGCACTGTCCGACCAGATCGTCGCCGACGGGGGAACCCCGTGGTGCGCGGGCATCGAGTCGGGCGTGGCGACCGGTTGGCCGGTCACCGACTGGTTCGAGGACTTCATGCTGCGGATCAACGGTCCCGAGGTGTACGACCAGTGGGTCAACCACGAGATCCCGTTCAACGACCCGCAGGTCAAGGCCGTCGCCGACGCGGTCGGCTCGTTCCTGAAGAACGCCGACTACATGGGCGGCGAGAACAACGTCACGGCGATCGCCACGACGAAGTTCCAGGACGGCGGCGTGCCGATCACCACGGGCGACTGCTACATGCACCGCCAGGCGAGCTTCTACAACGGGCTCTTCCCGGAGGGGACGGTCGTGGGCCCACCCGACGACCCCGCTGCGGACGTCACGTTCTTCTACCTTCCCGTCGCCGAAGCGGGTGACCCGCGGGTGATGCTCGGCGCCGGCGACCTGCTCGCTGCAGGTACCGACAAGCCCGAGACGTGGGACGTCATCCTGTACGCCACGTCGGCCGACTATGCGTTGGAGATGGCCAACGCAGAGGTCCCGGAGCTCTCGCCCCGCAACGACATCGATGTGTCGCAGATCACCGACCCGCTGAACGCGTCGTTCGCCGAGCTGCTGGCGAGCTCGGACGTCTTCCGCTTCGACGGTGCCGACATGATGCCCGGCGCGGTCGGGTCCGGCTCGTTCTGGACCGAGGCGACGGCCTGGATCGTCGGTGGCGACACCCAGGCCATGCTCGACAACATCGAAGCGAGCTGGCCCGCCGACTGAATTGCAACTGTGTGAGCGAAGGGCCCGGGGCTGCGGTCCCGGGCCCTTCGTGCACTTGGGGTAGGTTTGACGTCCACCACAGGTGGACGGGGGACGAGCGGGGAGAGGGACGACATGCTCCAGGCATTCGGCCAGGTGATCATCTTTCTGGCGATCCTCGGAGCCGTCCTGCTCGCGCTGTATGCCCTGACCCGGTACCTGCCCGGCGGATGGCGCGAGCGCGGACAGGTGCTGCTGTTCGCGGGGCCAGCCGTCTTCCTGGTGTTCGCCGGGCTGTTCGTGCCGGCGATCCGCACGATCTGGGTGAGCTTCAAAGGCGACAGCGGCGAGAGCTGGGTCGGGCTCGACAACTACCAGGAGATCTTCTCCGGGAAGGGCACCCGGCTGATCTTGTTCAACTCGTTCACCTGGGTGGTCGGCGGCACGCTGTTCGTGGTCATCGTCGGGCTCGCCATCGCCCGCTTCGCCGACGGGATGCGCGGCGAGAAGGCGGCCAAGGCGATGATCTTCATCCCGGCGGCGATCTCGCTGGCCGGCGCCGGCATCATCTGGAAGTTCGTCTACGCCGGCCCGCCGTTCGAGGTCGGCCTGGCCAACCAGGTCACGAAGGCGATCCCGGGGCTGCCCGCCAGCCTCGGGGGCGATGGCGACAAGATCTGGCTCGTCGATCGCAACTTCGGTGGTCTCACCCCGCCGGACACGGCGCCGGGCATGAACACGTACCTGCTGATCATCATCTTCATCTGGGCCGCGGCCGGTTTGGCCACAGTCTTCTTCTCGGCGGCCATCAAGGGCGTCCCCGACGCGCTGATCGATGCCGCCAGGGTCGACGGCGCGACCAAGCGCCAGGTGTTCTACAAGGTGACCCTGCCGTACATCAGCGCCACGGTGGTGGCCGTCGCCACGATCACGGCGATCGGCGCGCTCAAGGTCTTCGACATCGTCGCCGCCACGACCGGCGGCAACTTCGGCACGAGCACGATCGCCAACGAGTTCTACCGGGTCTACTTCGTGCAGGGTCGCGACGGCTTCGGATCGGCGTTCGCCGTGCTGCTGTTCGTGTTGGTGATCCCGGTCGTGGTCTTCAACCGGCGCGCCCAGCGACGGGCCGAGCAGCTGTCATGAGCGACCGTCGACCGAGGTGTCGTCACCGAGCCGCTCGAGACCGTCACCATCGGGTCCGGCGCGCTGCCGGACGACACGACGGTCGAGGCGGCAATGGGAGGAGGCGAACCGATCGGGCGGTCGGTGAGCGCCTCGCTCTCGAGTCGCGGCGGGCGCTACATCGTTCTCGCCCTCGTGTTCCTGTGGACGATCCCCACGTTCGGCCTACTCGTCTCCTCGCTGCGGCCCGAGGAGGAGGTCAAGACGTCGGGGTGGTGGGAAGCCTTCATCCGGCCCAAGTTCACGCTCAGCAACTACGACGCCGTGTTGTCGTCGTCGCCCGGCAGCGCCAACCTCAGCCAATTCTTCTTCAACTCCTTGAAGATCACGGTGCCCTCGGTGATCCTGTCGGTGGGCATCGGTGCGATGGCCGCGTACGCGTTCTCGTGGATGAAGTTCAAGGGCCGCGAATGGTTGTTCGTGGCCGTGGTGGCGATGCTCGTGGTGCCGCTGCAGATGGCGCTGATCCCGTTGCTGCGCGTGATCACCGGCGGCGCCCACATCGGCAACGTCACGATCTTCCCGTACCTCCACCTCAACAACACCGTCGCCGCGGTGTGGGTGGCGCACGTCTGCTTCGGCCTGCCGTTCTGCATCTTCATCCTCAAGAACTTCATGTCGTCATTGCCCAGGGACATCATCGAGGCTGCCCGCGTCGACGGGGCCGGTCACCTCACCGTGTTCGTCCGTCTCGTGCTGCCGCTCTCGGTGCCGGCGCTGGCCTCGCTGGCGATCTTCCAGTTCATGTTCATCTGGAACGACCTGCTGATCGGCCTGGTGTACGGCGGTAACGATAACAAGCCGATCATCGCCAAGCTGGTCGAGGTCGGTGGGACGTTCGGCCAGTCGTGGCACCTGCTCACCGCGGCGGCGTTCGTCTCAA
Organism: uncultured Acidimicrobiia bacterium; assembly: GCA_963844915.1. Taxonomy (GTDB): domain Bacteria; phylum Actinomycetota; class Acidimicrobiia; order Acidimicrobiales; family Ilumatobacteraceae; genus JALZMG01. The sequence continues at coordinate 386,127 of CAWJQF010000009.1, forward strand.
TGGCCGTACCGCTCCTCGTGTTCTTCGCGCTGCAGCGGTACTTCGTCCGCGGCCTGCTCGCCGGAGCGGTCAAGGGGTGACCGCCGGCGCCTCGCCGGAAGCACTCGTCGAAGAGCTCACGCTCGCCGAGCAGGTCGCGCTGCTCGCCGGCGTCGACTTCTGGCACACCGCGAGCATCGAGCGCCTGGGCATCCCGGCGCTACGCATGAGCGACGGCCCGGTCGGGGCGCGGGGGACGCGCTTCGACGGCCCAGCGTCGCTCGACGTCCCGTGCAGCACGGCGCTCGCAGCTACGTGGGACCCCGATCTCGTCGAGCAGATCGGGCAGGTGCTCGGTCGCGAGACGAAGGCGAAGGGCGCCGGCGTGCTGCTGGCGCCGACGGTCAACCTCCATCGCACGCCGACCGGTGGGCGCAACTTCGAGTGCATGAGCGAGGATCCCCACCTCACCTCGCGCATCGCCGTGGCCTACGTGCGCGGCGTGCAGTCCGAGGGCGTGGCGTCGTGCATCAAGCACTTTGTCGGCAACGACACCGAGTTCGAGCGCATGTCGATCGATTCCCAGATCGACGAGCGGACCCTGCGCGAGCTGTACCTCGTCCCGTTCGAAGCGGCCGTCAAGGAGGCCGGCGTGCTCGCGGTGATGACGGCGTACAACCGGATCAACGGTCCGTTCGCCGCTGACAGCGAACCGCTGCTGCGCGGCGTGCTGCGGGGCGAGTGGGGCTTCGACGGCGCTGGTGATGAGCGACTGGTTCGGGCTGCACTCGACCGTCGAAGCGCTCGCCGCCGGGCTGGACCTCGAGATGCCCGGGCCGACGCAGTTCCGCGGACAGGCGCTGCTCGACGCCGTCGAGCGCGGCGACGTCCCTGCCGAACACGTGCGCAGCGCGGCGCTCAACGTGCTCACGCTGATGGACCGGGTCGGCGCGCTCGCCGGCTCCGGCCCCGGTCCCGAGCTGACCCGCGACGACCCTGACGACCGCGCCCTGATCCGCCGGGCCGGTGCCGCGGGAATGGTGCTGCTGCGCAACGCGCCGGACGCGTCGGGCACGGCGACGTTGCCGCTGGCCCCGGACACACTCGGCCGGGTGGCTGTGATCGGCCCGAACGCGGCGATCGGCCAGCTGATGGGTGGGGGCAGCGCGCACGTGACCCCGACGCACACCATCCATCCGCTCGAAGCGATCGTCGAGCGGCTGCGCCCGCACGGTGTCGACGTTCGACACGCCATCGGTTGCGCCATCGATCGGAGGCTCCCCGAGCTCGACCTCCGCCGGTGCGGACCGGTCGAGATCGAGCACTACGCCCACCCCGACCACCTCGACGACGACCACGCCAAGCCGGCACTCACGACCACGACCGGCACGGCGCGCATCATGTGGGTGGCCGACCCGCTCGACCGGGCGCAGGCCGACAATGACTACGGCGCCCGGATCCGCACCACGTTCACGCCCGACGTGTCGGGTGAGTGGAGCTTCGGCGTCGAGTCGGTGGCTCCGGCCCGGGTCCTCGTCGACGGCGTCGTCGTGCTCGACAACGCCGAGCTGCCGAGCGGCGGCTCGTTCTTCGGCATCGGCAAGGCCGAGCTCACCGGCACCATCGTGCTCGAGGCGGACCGGCCGTACGCGCTGGACGTCGAGATCCGTCATCGCCGGACCGGAATGGGCCTCGGCGGCGTCAACATCGGCGCCCGGGCTCCGGTCACGGGTGATCCGATGATCGACGCCGTCGACGCAGCCGCGGCGGCCGACGTCTCGATCGTGATCGTCGGCACGAACGACGACTGGGAGAGCGAGGGTTGGGATCGTGCCGAGCTCGAACTCCCCGGCCGCCAGGACGAGCTGATCAGCCGCGTCGCCGAGGTGTGCCCCCGCACCGTGGTCGTCATCAACGCCGGATCGCCCGTGGCGATGCCGTGGCTCGAGTCGGTCGCGTCCGTGCTCATGGCATGGTTCCCGGGCCAGGAGATGGGCGCGTCGTTGGCCGACGTTCTGTGCGGCGACATCGAGCCGCAGGGCCGCCTGCCGGTCACGTTCCCCCACCGGCTCGAGGACAGCCCGGCGTTCGAGCACCACCCGGGTCGCAACGGCGTGGCCGCGTACCTCGAGCGCCGTCTCGTCGGGTACCGCTGGTACGACACCGTCGGACGACCGCCATTGTTCGAGTTCGGCCACGGGCTGGGGTATGCCGACGTGACGATCAGCGCGGCGCGGCTGCTCGACCCGTTCACCGTCGAGGTCGAGCTGACCAACGCCAGCGTCCGCGACGGTGTGGCCGTCGCGCAGGTCTACGTGCACCGCGACGGGCACGACGGCGCCGGCGACGACCCCGACCAACGCCTCGTCGGGTTCACCAAGCTCGCCGTGCCCGCCGAGGCGACGATGACCACCCTGATCGAGCTCGACCCGCGGACGTACCAGGCGTGGCACGTCGGCATCCACGCCTGGACCGAGGTGCCCGGCGCACACGAGCTGCGCGTCGGAACCTCCTCACGCGACATCGCACAGCGTCTCGTGCTTGGATGACCCTTCCGCTCGCGACTCCTTCGTACTCACGTCCCTGCTGAATCGGTAGGGCGGGTGGGCATCAAAGCCACGACCGAGGGATCGCGAGTCACGATCCGGCGATCCATGCCGGCCGACGCGATCTCGGGGAGTCGACGGCGTACCCGTTTGATCGGCGTGAGCGAGAGACGCGTTTCTCGCGGTCTCGTTGCTCACGCCGATCCTCAGACCGAGCGGGTCCGGGACTGAACAGGATCCCCTCAGTCGCCGGAGCCCGGCACGCAGAACGATTTGCTCGGCGGCCCGAGCTCATTCCCTCGCCCGGCGCGGATCGTGAACGTGCACTTCTGCGGTGGATCAGGGACCTGGAAGTTGATCGTGCAGTCATCGTCCTGCCCGCACGAATACGACCAGCTCCCCGGCCCCTCGATCACGTAGCGGTTGGCGCCTTCGACGATGGTGTGCTTGACGCGGACCATGCAGACCGTGGGGCCTTCCCGGCACTTGCTGACGCTGATGACCACGGGCGCAGTGAGCGGCGGCAGTGGCTTCATCGTGGTGGAAGTGGTCGTGCTGGAGGTCGTCGGCGGGGTCGACGTGCTCGACGTCGACGTGCTCGACGTTGACGTCGGGGGTGTGGTGGTGGAAGTGGTCGTGCTGGATGTCGTCGGCGGGGTCGTGGTCGAGGTGGTCGATGTGCTCGACGTCGACGTGCTGGACGTCGACGTGCTGGACGTCGGTGGCGTGGTGGTCGACGTGGTCGACGTCGTCGACGTTGATGTGCTTGACGTGGTCGACGTGGTCGACGTTGACGTGGTCGACGTGGTCGACGTTGACGTGCTGGACGTCGGTGGCGTGGTGGTCGACGTGGTCGACGTGGTCGACGTCGACGTCGGCGGGGTGGTGGTCGACGTGGTCGACGTCGACGTCGGCGGGGTGGTGGTCGACGTGGTCGACGATGACGTGGTCGACGTGGTCGACGTTGACGTGCTCGACGTGGTCGACGTGGTCGACGTTGACGTGGTCGACGTGGTCGACGTTGACGTGCTGGACGTCGGTGACGTGGTGGTTGACGTGGTCGACGTGCGACGTTGACGTCGACGTCGGCGTGGTGGTCGACGTGGTCGACGTGGTCGACGTCGACGTCGGCGGGGTGGTGGTCGACGTGGTCGACGTGACGTGGTCGACGTGGTCGACGTGACGTGGTCGACGTCGACGTGCTCGACGTCGACGTGCTGGACGTCGGTGGCGTGGTGGTCGACGTGGTCGGACGTCGGTGGCGAGGTGGTTGAGGTGGGCGAGGACGGCGCGGTGGTCGTCGCAGTGGTGGACGTCGTTGCGCTCGGTGACGACAACGAGGTCGGCGGCGAGGTCGGCGAGGTCGGCGAGGTCGGGCGTCGCGCCGCACCAGCCGCCGGTGACCGCGTCGTCGGCGTCCCTGTCGCTCCCCCGGCGCTCGGCGCCGCGCGGGACGTCGTCACGATCGGTCCGGGGATCGTGACCCGCGGGACAGTCGTCGACGTCGTACTGGTCGAGCTCGTCGTCGACGAGGTGGACGACGATGGCCCGGGCGGGCCGCTCGTGGGCAGAGGCGCCAAGACTCCTCCGTCGTCGCCTCCGTCGTCGCTCCCGTCGTTCGCTGCCGCAGTCGCGCGCGGCCGCTCTGGCGCGGCATCGTCGTCTCCGCCGTTGGCGACGTACAGCACCGCCGTCGTGAGCGCCGCGGCAGCGGCGAGGGCGGCGGCGGCGACCGCGAGCGGGTTCTGTGCGATCAACCGAAGCCGCGGGCGCGGCGCCATCGCCAGGGCGGCGGCCGCGACCGCCGATGCGACGCGCTGGCGGAGTCCCGGCGGCACCGCGATGGCGTCCACCGTGGCGAGTGCGGCGACCACTTCGGGTGCCTCGATGCGCGACCTGATCGCCGCCGCCAGCCCCGCCGATGGCGCGGCATTGGCGACGGCGCTGTCGAACAGGCCGGCGAGCTGCGACTCGAACGCCGAGCGGCCAAACGGCTGATCGGTCACGACGCCGCCCGCCTTCGCGGCGATGAGCGATGAGTGGTCATGTGCCGCACATCGCTCATGTCGACTTCCGTGCGCGCTCTTCGAGCAGCGTGCGCAGGCGCTGCAGTCCGACGGACACCTGGGCCTTCGCCGTTCCGACGCTGACGTCCATCGTCTTGGCGATCTGCTCGTACGACAGGTCTTCGTAGTAGCGCAACACCACGGCGGTGCGCTGGCGAGGTGGCAACTGTTCGAGCAACTCGAAGGCGGTCGACGAGTCGATGATCGTGTCCTCGACCTCTCGCGCACCTCGGAGGTCACCCGATTGCTGACTGACGTAGCGGGTCGCCACCTGCTCGTTGCGGTACTGCCCCATCACGTGGTTGACGAGTGCTCGGCGGGCGTACGGGAAGAAGTACTCGACCCCGCCCTGCGCCCACGCGCTGTGCACCTTCATGAACGTCTCCGCGACGGCGTCCTCCGCCGCCGCTCGGGACCCGTGGCAGAGCAGCAATGCGACGCGGTACAGCCGCTCATGGTGCTCGTCGTACAGCGGGGCGAATTGCTCCCAGCCGTACTCTTCGGGCGCCGTGGACGACGCGGCCGTCGTCTCAGCCACGGGACAGAAGTTAGAGGCTGACGGGCGCGAAAAATTTCCGAGTGGCTCTCAACCTTTTGCCCGACCTACGCGTCTCTTACTTCGTACAGCGGGAACCTACGGACCGATCGCAACCCCCCTTCTCCAAGCGATCGGTCCAAGCCTCAATGGCTGGCGGGATAGGGCTTCGTGGCGGCGAGGCCCTATCACCGCGCCCGCGCACGGCGTGCGCCCGTGTCTCCCCGATCGTCATCGCAAGGCGCCGATATCGTCGCGCCGCGTGAACCAGATGAGAACGCGGCTGCAGTCCCTCGGCCTGCTCGATCGCGCCCTCCGGGCCGCCACCGACGAGGAGCTGGAAACGGTGGTCGAAGATCTCGACGACGATCACCGGGAAGCGGTCGAGCGGCTGTCCGGCGGTTCGGCGACGCCGAGCGCAATACGCGAGGCAGCAGCCAAGGGTCGCATCGACGGGTCGATGGAGAGCCTCGCGCTCGTCCTCACGGACGCCGCGCTCGCCGACTCCATCAAGGAGCTCGGTGACCACGCCGACAACCCGACGACGGACCAGCTGCGCGCCGTGCTGCCCGGGGTCGTCGAACGGCACGGGATCGGTGTGACACGGCTCATGCTGGCATCGACGGTGGCTGGTGAAGCCAACGCCTCCGTCGTCATCCGCGATCTCCTGAAGCATGACGAGCTCGTCGCGCTGCCGCCGGTCGAGTCGCGACCGAGTCCGATCGTGCGTGCGCCCAAGGTGTCCGACGTCGAGCGCGATGCGATCAAGGCGCGGCGACAAGAGCAGCGCCGCAAGAAGCAGGAGGACGCGCGTGCTCGTCGCGAACAGTCCGCCCGCGCTCGCGGCCGGAACTGATCACTGCGGGAGGCCGGCGGCGATCCAGACGTGGTGGAGCGCGTACGACCTCCACGGCCGCCATCGCTCGGCATGTCCGGGGTCGATCCCCAACCTCCGTAGCCCGATCTTCACACCGAGGTCGGTCGGCAGGAACACGTCAGGATCACCCAGGCCGCGCATGCGGACGTAGCCGACCGTCCACGGACCGATTCCCGGGACATCGAGCAGCGCGGCGGCCGTCGTGTCGCGATCGGTGTCGGGCCGGAGATCGATTCGGCCGTCGGCGACCCGCTGGGCCAACTCGATGATCGTGCGCCGGCGGCTGGCGGGCATCGGCAGCAGAGCCGGATCGATCGCGGCCAGCGCGGCCGGACTCGGAAAGAGGTTGCTCACGGGTCCGCCGGGGATCCTGATCGGCTCGCCGACACTGGCGACGATCCTTCCCGTCACCGTTCGTGCGCCGGCGACGGAGATCTGCTGACCGACCACGGCTTTGATCGCCGTCTCGAACGGCTCGACGCTTCCGGCCAACCGCAGGCCCGGCGTGATTCCGATCAGCGGCGCCAGCGTCGGGTCGGCGCTGAGCGCGGTGTCGATGACCGCCGACACCGCGTCGAGGTCGAGCAGCCGTCGCAGGCGCGCCGCGGCCGCATCTCGATCGCGTTCGTCCTCGAGCTCGAGCAGGGCATGCACCGGCTGGCGGTCGGAGATCCGGAGGCGGGCGACACCGTGCCCGTACGGCAGGCGCAGGGTGCGGTGGTACGTCTCGCCGTCCCACGCCTCCACGCCGGGCACGGCGCGGGCCGCGAGAAAGCTCGCCAAGTGGTCCGCTGCGAACGGCGCAGCGGTCGACAGTTCGAGCTCGACCTCGACGGCGCTCAATCGCCGGCGACGGGGACGAAGATCGGAACTGGCCCGGAGGGTTCGTCGCGTGCTTCGGCGACCGGCGCCACACGGTGGCGCAGCAGCCACAGCCCAAAGGCGCAGATCAGCACGCAGACGGCGAACGCGGCGCGCTTGGTCGTCAGCTCGGCGACCGTTCCGAGGGCGAGGCCTCCGGCGACCGTGCCGATCTCGAAGAACATCGTGAAGGAGCTGATGGCGGCGGGACGTTCGCTGTCGGCGACCCGATTCACCGTGAGCGCCATGAGCGACGGGTACATGAACGCCATGCCGACGCCGATCACCACGGCCGAGGCCCAGAGCGCCCAGACGTACGGGAACAACGCCAGCCCGGTGAACGCGAGGGCGACGGTGACGAAGGCGATCGACACCGACCGGCGGGCGCCGAGACGCTCGGGAAGCCGGGCGCCCGTGACGCGCAACAGGAGGCAGACCACGCTGTAGGCCGCGAACAAACCACCCGATCCGGCCAGACCCACGCTGCGGGCATGGTCAGGAAGGAACGCTGAGAACACCGAGAACGCGGCGATGCCGCTGGCCAGCACGAGTCCCGGACCGACGGCGGCGGGGTGGAAGTAGCGGGCCAGACCAGATCGCTCGTGCCGCGGCGGGCCGACCGGTGCGACGCGATCCTCGGCGACAGCCAGCGACAGAACAGCTGCCAGCACGGCGAACCCGGCGGCGACAGCGAATCCCAAGTGGTAGCGGTCGTCACCGAGCACCAGCTCGCCCAGGACGGGGCCGATCCCCAGCCCCCCGAACACGGCGACCGAGAAGTAGCTCGCCGCCTCGGCTCGCCGGTCCGGAGGTGCGAGATCCGAGATCAACGTGGCCGCGCCGACGAACAGCGCCGCCTCGCCGATCCCGGCCACGCCACGCAAGGCGAGCAGCGGCCCGAGGGAATCGACCGTGGCCATGAGCACCCCACCGAGCGCGGCGATCAGCGCACCGCCGATCATCACGATCCGACGCCCATGGGCCTCGATCAGGCGGGCGATGACCGGCCGGACCAGGATGGCGGCCAGCGCGAACATGGCGACGCTGAGACCGATGCCGAGCTCGCCGGCGCCGAGCTCCTCCTCGATGAACCGCGGCAGGAGCGGCACGAACATCCCGATGTAGACGAAGAACGCGCCGGTCGCCAGGGTCACCGCGACGAACTCCTTCGTCACGAGGCGCGCGCGGTTCACAGAAGACATGTTGGACGTTGCAACGCAATGACGGACGACTCGAATCCGTCATGCGACCGAATTCACACGCTGAGCGTCCGCATCAACCTGGCCAGCCGCTTCGTTCTGAGGTGGATGGCCCGGTTCGGCACGGCCGGCGCTCCAGCGCCTTGGCCGGCCGCATCAAGACACGGCCCGCACGTCCTCCTCGTCGAGCACGAAGATGGTCTGCGTCGACTTGACGAGCGGCATTCCGTGCAGCTCGACGAGGATCACGTCGCGCAACGCGTGGAGGTCTGCCATCCGCACGAGCAGCACGGCGTCGAACGTGCCGCTCGTCAGGAACAGGTGTTGCAGGCCGGGGAGCCGCCGCAGCTCGTCACGGGCTCGCGACCACGAATGCTGTTCGAGGTTGACGAAGATCAGGGCGGCGACGGGGTGACCCGCCTTGGCGTTGTCGACGACCGCGGTGAAACCGGTGATGACCCCGCTGGTCTGCAGCCGCTCCAATCGTGTGTACGCCGTGGTGCGGGCGATGCCCGCACGCGACGCCAGCTCGTTGATCGACATCCGGCCGTCGGCGACCAGCAGGTCCACCATCCGCTGGTCGATCTCGTCGAACTTCTCAGCCATCGGCAATCCTGCACTTTCTGTCGCAAGCATCCCAAGACCACGACAATACGTCCCGTCTTCTCGGCTGAACGTTGACGGTCTCTCCGTACAACGGCACAGTGACGGACATGGACGATTCGTCGGCCCTGCTCGAGCTGCCAGCCGATCACCCCGGCGTCAGCGACCCTGCATACCGAGCCCGCCGTGCGGCGATCGCCGCCGTCGGCGGGGCGCACCGGCCCGGCGCGCCGATCGCCGACGTCGAGTACTCGCCGGAGGAGGACGCCGTCTGGCGCACGGTGTCCACCGAGCTCTCCGCCAAGCACCGGCGCTACGCCTGCGCGGAGTACCTGGCGGGAGCGGCCCGCCTGCGTCTTCCCGCCGACCGGGTGCCCCAGCTCCGCGAGGTCGACGAGCGGGTGGCGGCACTGACCGGGTTCCGGATCGAGCCCGTCCCCGGGCTCGTACCGACGCGCACGTTCTACGGAGCACTTGCCGAGCGGCGGTTCCTGTCGACGCAGTACATCCGCCACCACTCGGTGCCGTTCTACACACCGGAGCCCGACATCATCCACGAGATCATCGGGCACGCCAACATGCTCGCCTCGCCGGTTCTCGCCGACCTCTACGAGGCAGCGGGCAAGGCCTCCGTCCGGGCAACCGGTGACGCCGCACACGAGTTCTTCTCCCGTGTCTTCTGGTTCACGCTCGAGTTCGGCGTCCTGTGGGAGGACAGCGAACTGCGCACGTACGGCGCGGGATTGCTGTCGTCCTACGGCGAGATCGAGGCCTTCCGAGCCGCCGAGGTCCGCGCGTGGGACCTCACGGCGATGGGGACGCACGAGTACGACATCACGCAGTACCAGCCCGTGCTGTTCGCGGCGGCCTCCTTCGAGCAGATGGTCGATGACCTCGGCGCCTTCTTCGACGGCTTCGACGACGAGGCGCACCTGCGGCTGACCGCGGCCTCCGTCTCGGCCTGAAACCTGAGCGGTGAGCGCCCGCTGACCCCTCTCCCGCCGCCGCCTCATCGCCGGTGGCGCTGGGCTCACCGCCGGATCCGCAATCGTCCTCGCGATCCCGGCGACCGCAGCCGCGACGCCCTCGCCGCTGACGACGCAGCGACAGGCCGCGCGTTGTACGAGGCAACGTTCACGGAGGACGCCCACGTCACGTCGGATGAGACCGTGATCAACGTCATCGGACCGGTGGCGCTCGCCGATCGGGTCCTCGAGCTCGTCGGTGGTGCAGCGGCGACCCAACACCTTCTCGGAACCATCCGTGTCGAGCCGTTGGAACGTGAAGCCGGGGATGGCGGCCTGACGCGAGTGGTCGCCAGCTATGAAGACACGGCGGTCGAGACGCGTGACGGCTGGCGGCTCGCCGAGAGCCATGCGACGACGCTGCACGTGGAGAGCGTCCCCGCCTGAAGCCGCAACTCAGCGCGGCTCCTTCGCTAGCGCGGCTCCTTCGGTAGCCCGAGAACCCGCTCACCGACGATGTTGCGCTGGATCTGGCTGGTCCCGCCCCAAATCGTCTCGGAGCGGGAGAAGAAGAAGGCCGACATCATCGGACTCACCGGATAGCCGGCGCGCCGGCGATCCCGCAACGCGCCCGGCCACGAGCCGGTGGCCGGGCCGGCGTCGATCAGCATCGATTCGGGCCCGAAGATGTCCAGGGCCAGCTCCATCGCCCGCTGGTGCATCTCGGACCAGAACATCTTGTTGGTCGCGCCCAACGCCATCACGCCTGGATCCTTCACCCCGGAGACCGCAGAGGTCAGCGATCGCAGCCCGTTGATGCGCAGGATCTGAACCCTCGTGTAGTAGTCGGCAAGGCGTCGGCGGATCTGCGGATCGTCGAGGAGGTCGCGCTGGCGGGCCGCCTCGATCAGCAGGCGCAGCTCCTCCTCGAAGCGCCGGTATCCGGTCGTCGCCGACTGCCCTCGCTCGAAGGCCAACGTCGAGTTGGCGACCTTCCAGCCGTTGTTCACACCACCGACGACGTTGTCCCGTGGGCAGCGCGCATCGTTGAAGAAGACCTCGCAGAACTCCGCCGTGCCGTCGGGCTGTGTGATGTTGCGCACGTCGACGCCTGGCTGGCGCATCGGGACGAGCAGGTACGAGATGCCCTTGTGCTTCGGCACGTCCGGATCGGTGCGCGTGAGTAGGAAGCAGTAGTCGGCGTGGTGACCGCCGGTGGTCCACACCTTCTGTCCGTTGATCACCCACTCGTCGCCATCGAGGACGGCCGACGTCTTGAGGCTGGCGAGATCCGAGCCGGAGTCAGGCTCGCTGAACCCCTGGCACCAGCGGACCTCACCGTGCAGGATCTTGGGCAGGAACTCCTGCTTCTGCTCCTCGGTGCCCCACTGCAGGATCGTCGGTCCGACCAGGGTGTCGCCGAAGAAGTCGGCCCGCATGGGTGCCCGCGCTCTGGCGAACTCCTCGGCGAGGACGACTCCCTCCATCGTCGACAGGCCCTTGCCTCCGTACTCCTCGGGCCACGTGGCGCAGATCCACCCGCCGGCACGCAGCCGCTTCGGCCAATCCTCGTTGAACTCGGCCCGCTCCTCGTCCGACATCTCGAAGCCGGGCTCGAACCATCCGTCGGGGAGCTGCTCCTCCAGCCAGGACCTGATCTCCTTGCGGAACGCCTCGGCCTCGGGCGGATAGGTGAGATCCATGCGCTCATCCTGATCGGTGGCAGGAGGGCGGACAAGGAGCGCGCGGTGGTCGATAATCGGTGCTGTGACTGATCCACGCGCCGGCCAGGTCGCCGAGACCAGCGATCTCGTCGACGTCCCACGCCTCGTCACGGCGTACTTCACCGAGCACCCTGATGCTGCGCTCCCCGACCAGCGCGTCGCGTTCGGCACGTCGGGCCATCGCGGATCGAGCCTCAGCTGCTCGTTCAACGAGGACCACATCGCGACCACCACGCAGGCCATCTGCGAGTACCGCCGCCAGCAGGGCACGGACGGACCGCTGTTCCTCGGTCGTGACACCCATGCGCTCTCCGAGCCGGCCTGGGCGACAGCACTCGAGGTGTTGGCTGCCAACGACGTGACGGTGCTCGTCGACGCCGCCGATCGGTACACGCCGACGCCGGCCGTGTCGCACGCCATCCTGACCGCCAACCGGAGACGGTCGAGCGGCCTCGCCGACGGCATCGTCGTCACGCCGTCGCACAACCCGCCGCGCGACGGCGGCTTCAAGTACAACCCGCCCGAAGGCGGCCCGGCAGACACCGATGCCACCGGATGGATCGCCGATCGCGCCAACCAGCTGCTCCAGGACGGCTCGAGCGGCGTGCGGCGCCGTCCACTGGCGGCTGCACGCGCCGCCGCCGCTCCGTACGACTACCTCGGGACCTATGTCGACGACCTGCCGACCGTCATCGACCTCGATGCCGTGCGTGATGCCGGCGTCCACATCGGAGCCGACCCGCTCGGTGGCGCCAGTGTCGACTACTGGGCCGCCATCGCCGAGCGCCATCGGCTCGACTTGACGGTCGTCAATCCCCTCGTCGACCCGACGTGGCGTTTCATGACCCTCGACTGGGACGGCAAGATCCGCATGGACTGCTCGTCGCCGTTCGCCATGGCCTCGCTGATCCACCGCCGGGACGAGTTCCAGATCGCCACCGGCAACGACGCCGACGCCGACCGCCACGGCGTCGTCACCCCGGACGGTGGCCTGCTCAACCCGAACCACTTCCTCGCCGTCGCCATCTCGTACCTCTTCGATGCACGCCGCGAATGGCCGGCGGGCGCCGAGGTGGGCAAGACGCTCGTGTCGTCGTCGATGATCAACCGCGTGGCCGAACAGCTCGGTCGCAAGCTGCTCGAAGTGCCCGTCGGCTTCAAGTGGTTCGTCCAGGGGCTGCTCGACGGATCGGTCGGGTTCGGCGGGGAGGAGTCCGCTGGGGCGTCGTTCCTGCGCCGCGACGGATCCGTGTGGACGACGGACAAGGACGGGATCCTCCTCGCCCTGCTCGCCTCCGAGATCCAGGCGGTGACCGGACGGTCGCCGTCGGACCACTACCGGGATCTGACGTCGCGTTTCGGCGACCCGGCCTACGCGCGGGTCGACGCGCCGGCGACACGCGAGGAGAAGGCGGCGCTGGGCAAGCTGTCGCCGAGCGACGTCAAGGCCACCGAGCTGGCCGGCGAGCCGATCCTCGACACGTTGACAGCTGCGCCGGGCAACGGCGCGCCGATCGGTGGCCTCAAGGTCGTCACCGAATCAGCATGGTTCGCGGCGCGCCCGTCCGGCACGGAGGACGTCTACAAGATCTACGCCGAGTCCTTCCAGGGCCCGGACCACCTGGCCGAGGTCCAGGCTGCGGCCCGCGAGGTCGTCGCCGGCGCCCTGCACTGACGGCGCCGTGCCTCGCTAGGTTGCCAGTATGACGGTCACCGAGGCCCCGCCTCCTCGTGCTGAGCGGTGGACGGCGCAGTGGAAGGAGTTGTACGCCGAGGTCATCACGACGGGGTTGTGTACGGGGTGTGCGGGGTGTGTGGTGACGTGTCCGCATGACGTGATCGGCTATGAGCATGCCGAGGGCAAGTACGTGCCGTTCCATCTCGAAAAGGAGCTGGGTCCGGCGGACTGCATCCATGGGGTGAAGGGCTGCACGACGTGTACCAGGGCGTGTCCCCGGTTCCGGTCGTGGGAACCAGCGGCGGACCTACATCTGTTCGGGCGGGTTCGTGAGCCTGATGAGTTGTCGGGGATCTGGCGGCAGCTGTTGTTGACCCGGGCCGCTGATGATGTCCAGCATGAGCGGGGTCAAGACGGCGGGTTCGTGTCGGCGATGTTGTGTTGGTTGTTGGACCACGACTACGTCGAGGCCGCCTTGGTGTCGGGTGTCGAGCCCGACGATGCCTGGAAGGCGAAACCGGTGTTGGTGCGGACCCGTGAGGAGGTGTTGGCGACGGCGGGGTCGCGCTACACGTATTGCGCCAACCCGCTGGCCCTGCCGGAGGCGAAGGCGGCCGGCCTGTCGCGCCTGGCGTTGGTCGGGATGGGCTGCCAGACGTCGTCGCCGCCGGTGATGTGGGACCGCAAGGCCGGCAAGGTGTCCAAACCGTTCCTGTTCAACATCGGGCTGTTGTGTTCCAAGACGTTCGACGACTCGATCTTCCCGGAACTGTTCGAAGCCAAATACGGCCTGGCCAAGGCCGACATGGTGAAGATGAACATCAAAGGCGTCTTCCAGATCTGGATGCGCGACGGCAGCTACCACGAGATCGACCTCAAGGAATGCCACGCCTGGACCCGCACCGGCTGCAAGAGCTGCCCCGACTTCGCCGCCGAACACGCCGACATCTCCACCGGCGGCATCGGCGAAGACAACGACTGGACCCTCACCATCGTGCGCACCGAACTCGGCGAAGAAGTGATCACCCGCATGATCACCGACGGCACCATCATCGCCCGCCCCGCCCAAGAAGACGACAAAGCAATGAAACTCCTGCGCACCCTCTCCATCGTCTCCCGCCGCCGCTGGCCCACCACCGCCGACCCCGCCCCCACCATCGGCGTCCCCCCACCCAAAAAGAAAGCCGCCGCCGCCCCCGCCTAGTTCATGCACTCCTCGAGGTTGGCGACGAAGTCCTGGAACGGCTGAGTCGCCGTCTCGAGATCGAAGTTGGGGCCGTAGTCGAGGTTCTCATTGCCTGTGGCGATGGCTTCGAGATCGGCGTTGCTGTACGCGTCGATCTTCTGCTGCAGGCACTCCTGCTCGGCCGCGGTGACGTTCCCGTCCTCGGTGAGCCCATCGACGACGTCCTGGGCCACCGTCTTCGGGCCAGGGTTGCTGGTGCACGCCGCCAGCCCGAGCACGGCGACGGCCGCGACGACCGACGACCGGAGAAGGTGCTTCACGGCTCCCTGACGCTACCGGCGACTTCGATCCGGTGCTGTCAGGAACGAGACCCCAGTTGGCGCCAGCCGGCCCGCCCCGCATGGCCTCCACGGCAACTGGATCCCGGCGTGACGCGGAGCCGACGGCGACGCCGAACTCCCGGTTGAATGGCGCGATGAGCGCCGGCCACACCGTCACCATCACGGAGATCGACTCGCACGTCGAGGTGCGCCTGGGAACCGAAGTGCTCGCCAAGAGCGACCGGGCGCTGCGCCTCGACGAGACAGGGCTCCCGCCCCGCTACTACGTACCGAAGGAAGACGCCCGCATGGACCTGTTGCGGCCGACGACGTTCGAGACCACGTGCCCGTTCAAGGGCGTCGCGTCGTACTGGTCGGCGACGGTGGACGGCGAGACACATGACGGCATCGTCTGGGCGTACGAGACCCCGATCGAGGCCGCCGCCGAGATCGCCGGCTATCTGTCGTTCTACCCGCACCGCGCCGAGGTGACGGTCGACGGCGAGCCGCTTGCCGGCTGACCTCAGGCACGTGAGAGGACCGCCGCTCGCTCGAACACGGCATCGAGCATCGCCTCCGTGAGGCGCCCGGTGAACGTGTTCTGCTGGCTCGGGTGGTAGGAGCACAGCACCGTCGGTCCCCCCGGAACAGCGACCTCGAGCCCGTGGCCGAACTTCGGCCGCGGCCGTAGCCGGTAGTACGCGGCGACCGCGGCATACCCGAAACCGCCGAGGCACACGATGACGGTTGGGTGGAGCATCTCCAGCTCGCGCGCGAGGAACGGCGCGCACGTCGTGCGTTCGGCCGGAGTCGGCGCGTTGTCCGGTGGTGCGCACTTCACGGGCGCGGTGATCCAGGCGTCGCGCAGCTCCAAGCCGTCGTCGACGTCGACGGATGTTGGTTGGTTGGCCAGGCCGGCACGGAACATTGCACGGATCAGCCAGTCGCCGCTGCGGTCGCCGGTGAAGACGCGGCCGGTGCGATTGCCGCCATGCGCCGCCGGTGCCAACCCGACGACGGCGATGCGGGCGGCGGAGTCCCCGAAGCCCGGTACAGGACGCCCCCAGTACTGCTCGTCGCGATAGGCCGCCCGCTTCTCCCTCGCCACCTGCTCTCGCCAGCCGACGAGCCGGGGACACGCCCGGCAGGCGATCACCTCATCGTGCAGCAGGCGCAGCCCGCCCGGCGGATCCACGCGGGCCGACGTTAGGTTGGCGGCCACACGATCGTGAACGCACCACCGCATCCCCCGACGACCATCTTCCTGGTCCGCCACGGCCTGACGGCGACGACCGGCAAGGTCCTGCCCGGCCGGGCGCGCGGGCTGCACCTCGCTGATGCCGGGCGAGAGCAGGCCGAGCGCGCCGCTGAGCAGATCGGCCAAGTGCCCAACGTCGACGCCGTCTACACGTCACCGCTGGAGCGAGCCCGCGAGACGGCGGCGCCGATCGGGCGCGCCACCGGGCGCAAGCCGCAGACCGACCGGGGACTCCTCGAATGCGACTTCGGCGACTGGACCGGAGCGAGCTTGCGCCGGCTGATGCGCAAGCGCGAATGGTCGACCGTGCAGCGCGCGCCGTCGTCGTTCCGGTTTCCCGGCGGCGAGAGCTTCACCGAGATGCAGGTGCGGATCGTGACGGCACTCGAGCGCCTGCGCGCCGCGCACCCAGGCGGGACGATCGTCTGCGTCTCGCATGCCGATCCGATCAAGGCCGCTGTCGCCCACGCCCTTGGCACGCACCTCGACCTGTTTCAGCGCATCATCATCAGCCCGTGCTCGATCAGCACGATTGCATGGTCGGACGGAGGGCCCGTGGTGCTGGGCGTGAACTCAACCGGCCGACCGCTGACCGAGTTCGTGGGGAAGACGTGACGGTGTTCTTCGAGTTCGAGGAGGTGGACGCGTTCGCCGCAGCCGCCATCGGCGAGCCGGGGTCACGCGTCTTCTACCTCTTCGCCCGCGCCGGTGAACAGCGCGTCAGCGTGAAGTGCGAGAAGCAGCAGGTGTCTGCGATCTCCCACTACCTACGTCGCGTGCTCTCGGATCTGCCGCCACCCGACGACCGACCGATGCAGCCCGCCCTCGACGTCGGCCCGGGCGGCGACGAGTCGTTCGTGCTCGGACCGATCGGGCTCGGTTACGACCGCGGCAACGACCGCCTGCTCGTGCAGCTCGAGGAGCTGATCCAGAGCGACGAGGACGAGAACGATGAGGAAGGTGACGACGACCCCGATCGCAGCCACATCCGGCTCTACGTGACGCGCGGCCAGGCCGCGGCGTTCTGCGATCAGGCCGACGAGATCGTCGCCGCCGGACGCCCGTCGTGCATGTGGTGTGGCAACCCGATCGACCCCGACGGTCACCCGTGTCCACGGATGAACTGACGCCGGCGGTCGTCCCGCCCGATGCCGCCGAGCTGCTGGCCAGCGAGGAGGTCGTCCTCGAGGGCCGCATGCCGTGGGCCAGCAACGCCACGTTCCTCGTCCGCGTCGGCGACCACCAGGGCATCTACAAGCCGGTGCGCGGTGAACGCCCGCTGTGGGACTTCGAGCCGGGCTTGCACAAGCGCGAGATCGCGGCGTACCGGCTCAGCCAGGCGATGGGCATCGGCGCAGTGCCGCCGACCGTGCTGCGCGAGGACGCGCCGCTCGGCGAGGGCTCGATCCAGTGGTTCGTCGATGCCGACCACCGCGAGCACTACTTCACCATTGCCGACCAGCGTCCAGACCTGCACGACCAGTTACGGGCGATCGCCGTGCTCGACGTCGTCGCCAACAACACCGACCGCAAGAGCGGCCACTGTCTGCTCGCACCCGGATGGTGGGACGACCGCGCGTCCGACCGGGTGTGGGCAATCGACAACGGGCTGTGCTTCGCGCCGAGCTTCAAGCTGCGCACCGTCATCTGGGAGTTCGCCGGCGACTCCCTCCCGGAGCCACTGGTCGCGGCGTGCTGCGCACTCGTCGAAGCGGTGCCGGCCGACATCGCCGAGCTGCTCGATGACGACGAA
Source organism: uncultured Acidimicrobiia bacterium (assembly GCA_963844915.1). Lineage (GTDB taxonomy): Bacteria > Actinomycetota > Acidimicrobiia > Acidimicrobiales > Ilumatobacteraceae > JALZMG01. The sequence continues at coordinate 403,677 of CAWJQF010000009.1, forward strand.
GTGACCGCGATGCAGCGCCGCGCGGCGTGGCTCGCAGAGCACCGCACGCTGCCCGCCGACGACAGCGGCCACCGCTACCCCTGGCCGCTCGTCTAGGCATGGGTGACGATGTCCTCGACACACTGATCCATCGCGCTGATCTCGACGGCCTCGTGCGCTTGGTCGACGAGCTCACCGCGGCTGGCGACTGGGCACGGCTGCGCCGGCTGCGTGACGCCGCCCGTCATGCCTTGGGGACCGGGCGCCAGCTCTGGCCGGCGGCGACGCACGCTGAGTACCGCCTCGCCCTGCTTGCTCCGGCCGAATGGGCTGCAGGCGTGCTCGACGAGTCGTCGGGCCGTTTCACGATCGGTCCACTGACGGAGGTTGTCGCCCAGCACCACACGTGGGCCGAGCTCGCTCCGCTGCTCGAGCCCGGACCACGAGCCGCGGTCGTGGCGCACGAGCGGGTGCTCCGGGGTGAGTCGATCGAGGCGACGTCGGTCGCCGAGTTGCCGAACACGTTGGACCTCCCCTACGAGCTGGCGCCATGGGAGCCTCGCTACGCGCTGGCCGACTATCGAGCGGATGGTGCCGAGTTTGCGGCGCCTGAGCTGCCGACGGGCCTGGCCGAGCTGGCGTTGCCCGCCAACGTCGACGGCGCGCTCGTCGATGACGAGTTGGTCGAGCTCGCCGTGCGCCAGTTGGTCGAACCATGGACGGCGAGCTCGGACGGTCGCGCCGACCTCGTCACCGTCGAAGGCGACATGGCGACGGCCGTCCGGGCACTCGGCATCACGGCTGCTCGCGCCGTCGAGTTGGCGCCGGTCGACGCCTTGACGTGGCTGGCCTGGGCAGGTGCCAGCGGTGGGGCCCATGGTCGGCGCCGTGGCGCCGCGGCAGGACGCTTCGGCGCGCTCTGGCTGGTCGCCGCCCTCGGCGACATCCTCGACGACTGGCCCCAGGCGATCGGCGACGCCGTCGCGGGACTGCGTTGGTGGTGGTGGGACGCCCACGAGCCTGTCACCGGCTGGCAGCTCCAACTCACGGTCGAAGATCCGGCCGAGGGCGTCGCGTGGGCGATCAGCGCTCGCGATGCGGCCTGACACACGCCTTCCTCACTCGCCGCCATCCTCGTCGCCGCTCGTGCGACCGTGCTTCCAGTAGCCCCGAACGGTGGCGCGCGAGCGGGTCATGCCGAGCACCGTGAACAAGTGACCGCGGATGCGCTGCATGGCCGCCGCCTCTCCGGCTGCCCACACGCGTGTCTCATCGGTCGTGATCTCCGCGCCGAGGACGGCCGGAACGAGCGCCGCGCCGGGCTCGGCTCCCGGCGGGAGGTCGACCCATTGCACCTCGACGTTCGAGCGATCGGCGAAGGCGACTCGCGCGTCGGGGCGGGCGACCTCGACGATCACGTTCGTTCGTGCGGTGGCCGGGAGGGCGTCGACGAGCTGCCCGATCGCAGGGATCGCTGACTCGTCGCCGGCGACGAGGTACGACATTGCGTCGACGTCGATGGAGTGGCCGCGACCTGGGCCCGATACCGCCGCCGGATCACCCGGCCGGGCAGCGACGGCCCATTCCGACAACGGCGCCGTTCCGTGGAGCACGATGTCGACGTCGAGCTCGCCGCTGCCGGCGTCGTGGCGCAACGGTGTCAGCGTGCGCAGCACCGGCCGCCGACCGTCACGGTGACGGAAGGCGTTCCCGTCCCAGACGGGGATCACGAGCTCGCCACCGAGCTCGTCCGGGATGAGGAGCCGCACGCTTCCGCCCGGATCCGGCGGTTCGAACGTCTGCAGACCGGGGCCGCTGAGCGTCACGCGCATCAGGTGGGGCGTGCGGTGCACGGTTCCGACGACCGTCAGGTCTCGGAACGCCGGCGGCTCGCGCCGCATCCGCGGGTTGGACTCGGCAGACACCGCCAGCACGGTACTGACGCCCGCTTCAGGACGCGCCCGTCAGCCGGTGTGTTCGACGACCTCAGGGATGACGACGTCCCACAGCTGCGGCGGCGGAACCTCATGGCCCATCCCGGCCAGCGGCACCAGCCGCGCGCCGGGGATCTCCGCGGCGAGTGCCTCGCCGTGCGCGAGCGGGAACATCGGGTCGGCGGTTCCGTGGAGCACGAGGGTCGGGACCGAGATGTCGGACATGCAGAACCGGTCCCTCGGATCCTCGTCGGCGAGCCAGTGGTTCGCCACGCTGGCCGCCATGTCGACCGTCCGCGCCACGACCGCGGTCGCCTTGGTGCGGACACGCTCTGCGTCGAACCCGAGCGTGCCCGCATACGGTCGCTCGCCTTCGACGAGGTACTCGACGACCGCGTCGCGGTCGTCCCACGGTGGGTCGGGCGCGGGTTCCTCGAACGTCTTCGCCACGCGTGGTTCCGAACGCGGCAGCGGGTGCTTGCTGCTGCGCTCTCCAGCAGGCGAGGTGGCGATCAGCGTGAGGGTGAGCACCCGTTGCGGATGGTGCGCAGCGACCACCTGAGCCATGGCGCCGCCTGCCGACACGCCGACGAAGTGGGCAGTGGTCACGTCGCAGGCATCCAGCACGCGCAGTGTGTCCGTGGCCAGGTCATGCCCCGTATAGGACGGGTGGCCGGCCGGGCTGCTCGTCGACTCGCCGGTGTCGCGGTGGTCGTATCGGATCACGTGTCGTTCCTGGTCCGCCAGCCGGGTGCAGAACTCCTCGTCCCACCAGTCCATCGAGGCCGTGAGACCACTGATCAGCAGGATGGTCGGGTCGGCCGGGTCACCGAAGGTCTCGATGCACAAGTCGACGCCGTCGCTCCCGAGAACTCGCTTGACCATGTCAGGTTCGACCGGCCGACGTCACCACACTCATCGCCCGTGCACCAGGCGGTGCTCACGTTCGGCGGAGCTCGGCACGCAGGTGGTGGGTGAGTGGGATACCGACCGCTGCCATGGCGATGGAGTAGCGCAGCTCGTCGCCGTCGAGCTCGTAGCGGCGTTGCACGACGTCGATTTGCTTGGCCGACGCCGTGCCGAGCAGCCCGCTGCTGTCGAGCGTGAGCAGGCGACCGTCGAACGAGCCGGCAGCCGTCTCGACGATCCCGAAGCCATGGGCGACGACGAGCTCGCACCCCGCGGTCGTGGCGCGCAGGAACCCGCTCTCGGCGTGGCGCGGCTCGTTCGACGTGGCATCGCGAGTCGTGCTGCGCCAGTGCCCGAGCGGGCGGCCGGGCACGGGCATCACGACCAGCTCCTCCAGGTAGTGGAACGGCGCGATCGTCGGGTATTCGCCGTCGCCGCTACCTCGCCACGTCCCAGCGAGCGCGGCCAGCGGATGGTCGTCGGACATGCGAGGAGGCTACGGAGGACCGGCCCGGCCGGCCAGTCCGACCCGATTCACGGTGCAGCGCGCGGACGCCCGAACAGCGCCACGACGGCGGCCCCAAGAACGGCGACGATCCCGGAGACGCGGACGATCCACTCGACTGCCGCCTCGAGGTTCGTGCCGCCATGGGTCTCGATGATCGATGCGCCCACGGCGACGGCAAGGCCGCCGACGCCGACGAGGATCGTCAGCACGATTCCGGAAGCCTCACCGGCCTGTGCCGGCGGCACCACGGCCTGTGTGGCGACGGACGTGAAGGCCCACGCCAACCCGAGCCCGAAGCCCGTGACGGCGAAGCACGGCACGTAGGCCCACCACTCGTGAGCCGAGCTGAGGCCGATCGTGCCGAGCCCGCCGACCACCATCGCCACCACCATGACGAGCCACGACGGGAAGCGCTCCACGCGTCCTGAGACCTGCCCCGCGATCGACGCGCCGATCGACATCGCGAGGAACACGATCCCGGCCTCGATCGGCGAGAGCACGCGCACCTGCTGCAAGTAGACGATCGACGCAAAGATGATCAGGGTGTACGCGGCATTGGCGACCGTGCCGGCGGAGATCATCACATTGAAGACGCGGATGCGGAACAGCGTCAGGTCGAGCAGGGGATAGCGAACGCGAGCCTCGACGACGACGAACAGGACGAGCAGGATCACCCCGCCGATGATCAGGCCGAGCGTGGAGGCGGACGTCCAGCCCCATTCAGCCGCCTTGTCGAAGGCGAACGAGATCGATGCCACGCCGGCGACGATGAGCAGCAGACCGGCCACGTCGAGGTGGCGCGGCACCGACTCGTCACGTGACTCGTCGACCGATGTGGCAACGAGCCAAATGACGACGACGGCGATGGGGACGTTCACCCAGAACACGAAACGCCACGACAACAGCTCGGTCAGCAGGCCGCCGAGGAACGGACCGGCGGCGGTCCCGACCACGGCGGTGCCGAACACGATGCCGATGGCTCGTTGCACCCGCTGTGGCGGGAAGGCGTTCGTCACGATCGCCAAACTGACCGGGAAGGCGATCGCCGCGCCGACACCCTGGGCGACACGGAACACGATGACCATCGTGGGATCGTTCCCGGCTCCGGCGATGGCGGACGTGGTGGCGAAGATCGCCACGCCGATGATGAGCAGCCGCTTGCGTCCGAAGATGTCGCCGATCCGGCCGCCGGCGACGAAGCAGGCGCCGAGCGCGATGAGGTAGCCGCTGACCACCCACTGCAGCCCGGTGATCGTCGTGCCGAGGTCGTGGGCCATCTCCGGCAGCGCCATGCTCATCGCGAAGAAGTCGAAGTTGATGGCGCCCTGGGTGACGGCGGCAGCAACGATGACTCGCCGCAGTTTCCGTTCATCGGCGACCGAGGCCACCGAGGCGACAGACATTGGCTGTTGATTTAGTCGTTCTGACGCCCGTTTGGTGTCATCCGTGACACCGAACGGGCGTCAGAAGTAGTTGGACGTCGTCGAGCTCGACGTCGGCAGGCACGACACCACCGTCCGATGTAGACCGTTGGAGTGTCGGTGCGTGAGCTCGTCGTGCTCGGGACGGCGAGTCAGGTGCCAACGCGCCATCGCAACCACAACGGTTACCTCCTGCGCTGGGACGGCGAGGGCATCCTCTTCGATCCGGGCGAGGGCACGCAGCGCCAGTTCACGTTCGCTGGGGTCTCGGCGGCTGAGGTCACGCGGATCTGCATCACCCACTTCCACGGCGATCACTGCCTCGGACTACCCGGCATGATCATGCGACTGGCCCTCGACGAAGGTCGACTGCCGGTGCCGGTCCACTACCCGGCGAGCGGCGCGCAGTACTTCCGCCGGTTGCACCTGGCGTCGGCCGGCCAGGAGCACGTCCCGGTCGACGATCGGCCGGCGTCGGGACGCCAGGTCGTCCACCGCGACGATCGCTTCACCCTGCGCTGCGTCCCGCTGGAGCATCGCATCGACACGCTCGGGTGGCGGCTCGAGGAGCCCGACGGACGCCGGATGCTGCCCGATCGCCTCGCCGCGCTCGGCATCGTCGGCCCGGACATCGGCCGCTTGCAAGCGGCCGGTCGCCTCGAGGTCGGTGACCGCGTCGTCGGGCTCGAGGAGGTGAGCGAGCGACGCCCGGGCCAGACGGTCGCCGTCGTGATGGACACCGCGTGGTGCGACGGCGCGCTGGAGCTCGCCGAGGGCGCCGATCTCCTGGTCTGCGAGGCAACCTTCCTGTCGACCGAGGAGCACCTCGCGCGGGAGTACGGACATCTCACGGCACGGCAGGCCGGCCGGCTGGCCGCTGCTGCCGGCGCCCGCCGGCTCGTGTTGACACACTTCTCGCGCCGCTACAACGACCTCGCGCCGTTCGCTGCCGAAGCGCGCGAATCGTTCGACGACGTGGTCCTCGCCCGCGACCTTGACCGCATCGGCCTTCCCGCCCGCCGGACCCCATGACCTGACGGCCTCGCCGAGTCTGCGGCGACCCTGCCGAAGTCGCCAAAGAGTCTGTTTGCTTCGTCAGGAACGCGGTAGGTTGCAGCAGAGTTCGATGTCGCTCCGGACCCTGGCGACGCTTCCCGAGGGAGGCTCGATGCCATCCGCCGCGATCCAGTCCCGTGATCTTCAGACAGGTGACGTCGTCGACTGCGGCGGACACCTGCATCGGGTGACCCACGTCGATTGCCTCGTCGGGTGGATGTGGCCGATCGCGTTCGATGACGCTGGCTGGGCGATGGCGCTCGGCCCCGACCTCGTCGTCGTCCAACGTGCCGGCGCGCAGCTACCGCTCCAATCGGGGGGCGGCTGATACCCGACGTCATTGCGCCGGGCCGGAGCTCGTGGGCGGGAGAGCGTCGGCCCGCCGTGGCGGGCCGCCTTCTCAGTGCTCTCGTCGGCTTTGACGTCGATGATCGCCGTTCATGGATGCGATATCGGTCACTTGCGAAGGGCCATTGCACCCGAGCTCTTCGCCCGGCTCATCTGTGAAGTCGCCGTCACGCAGATGGTCGATCACCTCCAGCAGGGCTTCGACAAATCCTTCGTTGAACCTGCTGCGCTTGGCGTCGTCGGTGATGCGGGCGATCCACCCTTCAATGAACTTGGCGATCGCGAGATGATTTCGATACGTCGTCGGGTGCTGTGCGAGCAGCGCACGGGCGCGATCGATGTCGAACTCCAGCGCTTCGGTGTTGAAGTCGAGCAGAGCGTCGTCCGATCTGTCGATCCGAAGCCAGTACCGTGGGCCACCGCTTGGCATTGTGGTGGCGTCGGAAGGTCCCGCCCGGCTCTCGCGAGGATCCAATGCTTCGATTTCGGTCGTCGACAGGACTGTCATGCCGCTACCCCCGGGTCACCTGACGGTTGACGTCACCGGGGTCTGGGGTGACGACGGAACGACGGAGAAAGATAACACGGCGTCGTGGCGGCCGATAGAGGCTGCTGTCAGCGCGGGAGGGCAAGGACCATCAGCGTCGACCACGTCAGGTGGGTCAGCATCGGGGCGAGAACCGCCCGGGTCGACAGGCGCTCAACGCTGAACACGACGCCCATCACTGCAGCGGCGATGACGAGGGCGACGTTACCGGTGGCCGCGGTGACAAGGACGTACACGATGGTCCCGGCGACGGCAGGGTGGTGTGGCTCGAGTGCGGCGTGGAGCGCGCCGCGGAAGAACAACTCCTCGCCGGCACCGTTGACGAGCGCCACGACCAACACGAGCGCAGTGGGTCCGGCATCGGCAGTCGCCAGGACGCCGTCGAGCGCGGCGCCGACGAGCGGCAGGTGGCGGGCGACCAGGTATGCCGCGAGGAACGCGCCAAACGCTGCTACCCCGGCGACGACGGGTTCGACGAAGGTCCGCCACGACACGTCGCGATCGGGCTTGAACGGGATCGGTCCGGAGACGAACGATCCCACCGTCCACGTGGCCGCCACCAGCAGACCGAGGACGGTGAACCAGGCCGATCCGTCGGGGACGCGCAACGTGGCCGCGAGCAACGCCGTCCCGACCACGATTGTGGTGGCGGTGGTGACACGTCTTCGGCGGCGCGCCGCTGGCTCATCGACGGACGCCGGCTCTGTGGAAGGAACCAGTAGGTCAGGGATGCGCACGGACCTCGGCGGCCGCCCGACGCCTCACTCTCGCCGCCAGCGCCTTGGACGCGGCCTCAGCGAACATCACCGGCGTGTGGTTCAGCAGCTCGTCGAGCCGGTGGTCGCGGACCACGACCTCATTCGTCAGTGAGTCGACCAGGGCCCGGGCAGTGGTGAGGTCGACGTCGGTGATCAGACGCAACCAGTGCGACGACAGCCGCGGTGACAGCAGCGGCACGGCGACGATGACCCGGTGACGGTCCATGATCCGGCTGGTGATCACCATCATGTCGAGGTACGTGAGGACCTCAGGCCCTCCGATGTCGTAGACCTCGCCGATGGTGTCGGGTCGACCGAGGACTCCCACGAGGTCGACCAGGGCATCGTCGAGGGCGATCGGCTGGGTCTTGGTCTGAACCCAGCGCGGCGTGATCATGAACGGGAGACGCTCGACCAGCTGGCGCAGGATCTCCCAGCTGATGCTCCCGTCGCCGATGACGATGCCGGCCCGCAGGGCGGTCGTGGGGGCCCGATCGCGCAGGATCGACTCCACCTCACGCCGGCTGCGCAGGTGCTCGGAGAGCTCATCCCGATCGTCACCGAGACCGCCGAGGTAGACAACCTGGCTCAACCCAGCACCCGTGGCGGCGGAGGCGAAGGCGATCGCACCGTCCCTGTCCCTGGCGGCGAAGTCCTCTCGGGCCAGGGAGTGCACGAGGTAGTACGCGGCATCCTGGCCGTCGAGGGCTTGGCGCAGGCTGTCCGCATCGTCGATGTCGGCGTGCACCGCTCGCCCGGCGCCGCGGTAGTCGTCCGGATGGCGTGTCAGCGCCGTCACGTCGTGGCCATCGTCGATCAGCGCCTTGGTGACGGCGCCACCGATGAACCCAGTAGCGCCTGTTACCGCCACCCTCATCGTGCGCGCACGCAGACGGGTCTCAGCAGACGACGTCTGAACACGAGGTGGGACGTACCCGCTGGAGGGCGACCGGAACCCCGCCGGGAAGTGCCAGGCCTACCGACGCCACGTTGCGGCGCCCGGGAATCGGCCCATCTACGTTGTCGACGATGAGCGATACGGGCCCCTCGACCGACATCGAGGTCATCGAGAACGTGTACGCGGCGATGGCCGCCGTCGACTTCGTACGTCTCTTCGAGCTCGTCGACGAAGCATGCGTGATCAGGCAGGACGCTCGCCTGCCGTGGGGAGGCGAGTACGTCGGACACGACGGACTCGCGACGTTCGGCATGCGCCTGCAAGGCGCCATCACGTCGAAGGTGACGACCGATGCGCTGTTCGCCGCCGACGGTGACGTCATCCAGGTCGGGCGAACAGCCGGTACGACCGTGGCGACTGGTACCCCGTTCGACATCGCCGAGGTCCATCGGTGGACCGTCCGTGACGGGCGGGTCGTCGCCGCCCACTTCTCCATCGACACCCCGGCCATGCTCGCCGCACTCTCGGAGGGCAGGTGATCCGTCAGCCGGTTTCAGGGGTGCCGGGACCGCCCCCGGTCGACCATCTACCCTCTGCGCCGAGTGTCTCGAGTCGTCGCCATCGCTTCCGCCGCCCTGGTCATCGGCTTCGGCGCGCCGGCTGCCGTCTCGAGCATCGCGGCAGCTGAGGAGGCGGCGCCACCACCGACCACGGTGCCCGCGACCACGGTGCCCGGCTCGGCGGTTGGCACCATCCCGACGACCGCGGCGGCGCCGGTGGCGACCTCGCCACTCCCCGCACGGGCCGGCACGGACACGGTCGACGTCGCCAAGGCCGACGACGAGGTGTGGACCCCGCGCCGCATCGGCATCACCGTCGGGCTCGTCGTCGTGGGCTTGGCAGCCGCGGGTTTCGTCTACGGCCGCATCCGCAGCTCACCCCGCCGGTCGTCCTCGTCCGCGCTGGTCGCCAGCTCGGATTAGGTCCGACCTGTCCGTCGGAACGTCGTCACAACGATCGATTTTGACGGACAGAACCCTCAGCGGTTCTGGAGCGCCTCGATCAGCTTGGGCAGGACCTTGTGGACGTCGCCGACGATGCCGAGGTCGGCGACCCCGAAGATCGGCGCTTCCTTGTCCTTGTTCACGGCGATGATGTTCTTCGAGCCCTTCATGCCGACCATGTGCTGGGTCGCGCCCGAGATCCCGGCGGCGATGTAGACCGTCGGCTTGACGACCTTGCCGGTCTGGCCGACCTGGTAGCTGTACGGCACCCAGCCGGCATCGACGATCGCTCGTGAGGCTCCTGGCGCGCCCTTCAACGCCTTGGCCAGGGTCTCGATCATCTCGTACTTCGATGCCTCGCCCAGCCCGCGGCCGCCGGAGACGACGATGTTGGCCTCGTCCAGCTTCGGGCCCGAGTGCTCCTCGACATGCACGGCCTCGACCCTCGCCGCACCCGTCGCGCCGAGCTCCGGCACGGGCGCAGAGACGATCTCCGGTGCGCCACCGCCGCCTGCCTCCGCGGCGAAGCTCTTCGGCCGGAACGCGACGAGGTGCGGGCCCTCGCCGGTGAACGTCGTCGTGACGAGCTGGGTGCCGCCGAACACCGGCGTGGTGACCTTGACCTTGCCGTCGGCGACCTCGATGTCGGTGTTGTTCGTCAGCACCGGCTTGTCGAGCTTGACCGAGAGGCGCGAGAGCACGTCGCGGCCCTCGTAGTCCTGCGGGAAGATGATGATGTCGGGTACGTCGCCGCCATCGATCACCGCCTTCATCGCCGCGGCGACCGCGGGACCGGGCAGCCGACCCTCGAGGTCGCCGGTCTCGTAGACCTTCGTCGCGCCGTAGTCGCCGAGCGTCGAGGCGAGGTCGTCGACCGCGCCCTCGACGAACGCCGTGACGGTGCCACCGTCGGCCAACGTGCGGGCCTTCGTGAGCAGCTCGAGCGTGGCGCTGGTCGGGACACCCTCATCGCCCTGTGTGTAGACCCAGATGTTGGAACTCATGTCTCGTCTCCCGTCCGCCGCTCAGATGACCTTCAACTTGTCGAGGAACTCGACGATGCGCTGGTGGCCTTCGCCGTCGTCCTCGATCACCTCGCCGGCCTCCCGCGCAGGCGCCGTAGCGACCTCCACGATCTCCTGTCCGGCTCCCGCCCAGCCGACCGGCGAGATGCCGAGATCAGCTGCCGTCACCGTGTCGACCGGCTTGGACTTGGCGGCCATGATGCCCTTGAAGCTCGGGTAGCGGGGCTCGACGACGCCCGCGGTGACACTCACCACCGCCGGCATCGGGCAGGTCACTTCGTCGTAGCCGGCTTCGGTCTGGCGGTTGACCTTGAGCACGTCACCGGCCACCTCGACGTGCTTGGCGAACGTCACCGACGGCAGGCCGAGGAGCTCGGCGATCTGCTCCGGCACGGTCCCCGTGTATCCGTCGGTGGACTCCGTCGCGGCGAGGATCAGGTCGGCCTCGCCGAGGCGCTTGGACGCCGCGGCCAAGACCTTGGCCGTCGTCGAGCGCGTCGGATCCGGCGAGCTCCGGATCGGACACGAGCACCGCCTTGGCAGCACCCATCGCCAGCGCCGTGCGCAGTCCCGACACCTCGCCGTTCGGTGCCATCGACACGAGGCTGACCTCGCCGTCGCCGGCTACGCCGACGAGCTGCAGCGCCATCTCGACGCCGTAGCTGTCCGACTCGTCGAGGATCAGCTTGCCGTCGCGCCGCAGTGTGTTGTCGGCCGGATCCAGCGCGCCCGGTTGCGCCGGATCGGGGATCTGCTTGACGCAGACGATCACGTTCATGGCCAGCATCTTTATCGGCCGGTAACCAGCCACCCAACCGTGCACAACGCGGCCGCCGAAGCGCCTGGAGGCGCCGGCGTGCCGATCCGGGCCATCCACCTCTGAACGACGCGATCCTGGGCTGGCCCTGCCAGTACTCTCAGCGGCTTGCGGATCCTGTTGGTCGTGAACTCGTTCGCCTCCTCGGTGACCGCCCGCAACACCGTCGTCATCCATCGCCGGCTCAGCCGCACGAACGATGTGGAGCTCGTCGAGACCAACCGCAGGGGTCACGCCACGCGCTTCGCCCATGACGCCGCACGCCGCGGCATCGACGTCGTCGTCGGCTTCGGTGGCGACGGCACGGTGAACGAGGTCGCCACGGGCATCGCAGGTACGGAGACGGCACTCGGGGCGCTTCCCGGCGGCTCGACCAACGTGTTCGCCCGGACCATCGGACTCCCGAACGACCCGGTCGAGGCCGTCGATCTCCTTGCCAACGGCATCGATGCTGCCGACTTGCAGCCGATCGGGCTGGGCCGCGTCAACGGGCGCTACTTCTGCTTCCACACCGGAGTCGGCTACGACGCGGCCGTGGTCGCCGCCGTCGAGCGGCACGCGTCACTCAAGCGGTGGCTCGGTCACCCGATGTTCATCACGGCGGCCGTGCTGACGTGGACTCGCGGCTACAGCCGCGGCGAGCCGCATTTCCGCGTCGTCACCGACGCGGGCGTGGTGGACGACGGCTACTACTCGATCGTCCTGAACACGAACCCGTACACCTACCTCGGCAACCGGCCGCTCGACCTCTCGCATGCGGCGACGTTCGATCGCGGCCTCGTTGCCGTGACGTTCCGCACGATGCGTGCCACGGCGATCGTGAGGTCGTTGATCGAGGCACTGCGCGGCGGGGGCGTCAAGACCGAATCCTGGCTGGACGAGCAGATCGACCTCCAACACCTGGTCATCGAGCACGAGCGCCCGTTCCCGTACCAGCTCGACGGCGACTACCTGGGCGAGGTGACGCGCCTCACGTTCCAGCACGAGCCCGACGCGCTGCGTCTCGTGGTGCCGCGCCGGACGGCCGTCACGAACGGCCAAGCGCCTCCAGAATGAGGTCGGGCACGTCGGTGACGATGCCATCGACGCCCCAGCCGTCGAGCTCGATCGCCCGCGCCGGGTCGTCGCACGTCCACACGTTCACGGCCAGTCCGGCGTCGTGACAGCGCTCGACCATCGGCGCCGTCACGGACGCCTCCCAGGGGTGCACGGCGACATGCCCGCGCTCCGCTGAGGTCGTCACCACCGCCTCGTCGAGCTGCATCACCAGCCACGCCGTCGGCACGTCCGGCGCCAGCGCCCGGCACCGATCGACAGTGGCGAGGCGGAAGCTCGAGATCAGCCACGGGCCGCTGTCCGGTCCCCGCTCGGCCAGCTCAGCCAGCACTTCGATGGCGACCTGGTCGGCAGGGTCGAAATCCGGCTCGACGTCGCTGTTCTTGATCTCGATGTTGACCGTGGTGCCACGACACGCGTCGAGCGCCGCGCCGAGCGTTGGCACGTGGCTTGGAAGGTCTCGGAGCGACGTTTCCACGATGGGTCGTCCGTCGGAAAGAAACGCGTCATGGTGGACCACGAGCACGCCGTCCCGCGTTCGCCTGGCGTCGAGCTCGACGCCGTCGGAGCCCAGCTCAACGGCCAGCTGGAAGGCTGCGACGGTGTTCTCCGGCGCCCGCCTCGATGCACCTCGGTGGGCGATCACGTCCGCCACACGCGCACGGTACCCCCTTGTCTCATTGGAGATGGTCGCCTAAGTTGCGGCGGTCGGGCGCGAGCTCACGTGACCGGCGTTCGTCGCGGTCATGAAGCCGGCCGCCGGAGGAGGAAATCGGTGTCGTCAATCCCTGCGTCAAGTCTCGCCCTCGGTGAGGCCGAACAGCGATGGCGTGACCGTGCCCTGTGTCGGGAGACCGACCCCGAGCTGTTCTTTCCCGTCGGCACGACCGGTACTGCGCTCAACCAGATCGCCCAGGCGAAGCAGGTCTGCGGGCAGTGCGCGGTGCGCATCGAATGCCTGGAGTTCGCGCTCGCGACGAACCAGGACTCGGGCATCTGGGGTGGTCTCTCCGAGGAGGAGCGCCGAGCGATCCGCCGGAGCCGGGCCGCTCGCCTACGCCGCGACGTCAGCTGACGTACCTGATGCGGCCGCGGCTCGGGGGCCGCATCAAGACACCGGTCGCGTCTTTCAGAGGTGAAGACCCGGTTCGGCACGCCGGCGCCTCCAGGCGCATCGGCGGCCGCATCAAGACCGTCTCAGCGCTGCGTGCGGAGGGCTCGCTCGGCCCGCTCGACGAGCACCGAGCGCTCGCGGTCGTCGAGTGGCCGCGACGTTCGCACCGCCACGTCGATGTCGCCGTCGTTGGTGCGACGCGCCGCAAGGTCGCCGACGAACACGACGTCGGTGAGCTGCTCCGTGCCGGCGAGGTTCCGCACGGCATCCTCCGCCGAGCGCTCGGCTTCTGGATCGGCCTCGTCGGGCACACGCAGCCGGACCGTCGCCGCCGAGGCTTCCTGACTCAGGTTGCGGACGACGACCATCTGCGCGTTCGGCACGTGGAGCGTGCTGTGCTCGTCGCGCAGGCGCGTGGTGACGAGCCCGACGTGATCGACCACGGCATGCAGCGGGTCTCGGCCGGGCACCTCGACGACGAGCTCGTCGCCGACGCCGTAGCGATCCTCGGTGAGCACCGAGAGACCGGTCAGGTAGTCGTTGACCTTGTGCTGGCCGCCGATGGCCAGCGCCGCGCCGATGAACCCGGCCCCGGAGAGGAAGAACGCAGCGTCGATCGAGAAGAGGTGGAAGACCGCGATGACGACGCCGATCCAGACCGCCACCGAGACGAGGTGGTTGAGCATGCGTGCCGCCGCGTCCGCACGTTGACGGCGCCGCTGTTCCCGACTCTCGGTCGTCTCCGGCCCGATGCGTGAGGCACCGGCGCGCCACCACTTCGTCCGCAGATCGTCGCCACGCCGATCCGAGAGCTGGCGCACGACGCGCCGCATCACGAGGCCGGACAGGCGCGTGAAGATCACGGCGCCGATCACGATCGCGACGACGACGACTCCAGCAGGCACTCACCCAGTATGGGACGGCTGTCCCACCGGGCGAACCTCACGTGACGCTCTTCACGAGGCTTCGCTCGCAACCAAGTTGCTCGCTCCGCCTGCCGAGCTCGCCGCCGCTGTCACGGGCGACTCCGGTCTCATCGAACGTCACCGCGAAGCGACGGCTCGCCACCCTCTCGCTCGTAAGGGCTACTCGCGGAGCGGCACGACGAGGCGGACCACCGTGCCGTGGTCGCCGCCGTGCTCGGCGAGTCCGACCTGTCGCAGGTCGTCTCCCGTGGCCGGCCGCATCGAGATCTGCCCGTTCAGCTCTGTCGTCACGAGCGTCCGCACGATCGACAATCCGAGGCTCGTCGCCGAGTCGACGTCGAAGCCGGGTTCGAGCCCCCGCCCGTCGTCGACGACGTCGATCTGCAACCGCTCGCCGTCGTTGTCGAGCGCAACGACGACCTTGCCACCGCCGCTGCCCTCGGGGAATCCGTGGTCGACGGCGTTCTGGAGCAGCTCGGTCAGCACGACCGACAGCGGCGTTGCGACGCGTGCCGGGATCCGCCCGCCGTCGCCGACCAACGTGAACTGCACGGGGCGGTCCGGCGACTGGAGGCTCTCCTCCGCGAGGCGCAGCAACGGACGGACGATCTCGATGAACGTCACGTCATCACCGGGTTCCCGCGACAGCGACTCGTGCACCAGGGCGATCGTCCGGATGCGGCGGACCGACTCCGACACCGCCGCCTTGGCTTCCGGGTTCTCGAGCCGCCTGGCCTGTAGACGCAGCAGCGACGAGATCGTCTGCAGGTTGTTCTTCACCCGGTGGTGGATCTCGCGGATCGTCGCGTCCTTGCTGATCAGCAGCCGGTCGCGCTTGCGCAGATCGGTCACGTCGCGGACGAGGAGGACACCGCCCGTCACCTTGTCCCCTGCGAGCGTCGGAAGGCACCGGCACAGCAGCGCGACGTCGGCAGCCTCGAACTCCTCGACGATCGGGATCCGTTGCTCGAAGGCCTTGCGCACCATCTCGTCGTGGAAGCCGAGCTCGGCCAGCCGCATGCCGACGGCGTTGGCGTGGATGCCGACGCGATGCAGCGCCGAGTTGGCGTTCGGCGACAGGTACGTGACCCTGCCCTCACCGTCGAGGCTCATCACGCCGTCACCGACGCGCGGCGCCGCGGCGGCGTCACCGCCGCGGGCCGGGTACGGGAACAAGCCTTCGGCGATCATCTGGGCGAACGTGTCGAAGATCGACAGGTAGGTGCGCTCCAGCTCGCCCTGCTGGCGACCCGCCCGCTGCACCCACTCCCGCGTCATCACCGCGATCGGCCGGGCACCGGAGTGGACCGGGACGGCGAGCATCCGTGCGGTGTCCGCGAGGTCCTCGATCTTGACGTCGCCCTCCGTGATCTCCTCGGACGAGAAGGCGGCGGCGAGCACGGATTGCTCGCTGACGTTGGCGAACGTGCCAACCCAGTCGGTGTGGTACACGGTCTGGCTCGTCGCCGGACGGACCTGGCCGACGATCAACCACCGGTCATCCTTCGTGGGGACGTAGAGCAGCAGATCGGCGAAGCAGAAGTCCGCCAGCATGCCCCACTCCGACGTCAGGCGATTGAGCTGCGAGACCTGGTCGCGATCCAACGTCGTGTGGTCGCGAACGAGGGCGGCGAGGCTTGCCATCGCTGTGGAGTCTGCCCGATCCCCGTCAGCCGCG
This sequence comes from uncultured Acidimicrobiia bacterium, assembly GCA_963844915.1. Taxonomy (GTDB): domain Bacteria; phylum Actinomycetota; class Acidimicrobiia; order Acidimicrobiales; family Ilumatobacteraceae; genus JALZMG01. Next base: position 419,655 of record CAWJQF010000009.1, read on the forward strand.
AAGCGCGCTCACCAGCGCCATCAGGCCGCGCAGGTCGTTGATGTCCGTCCCGAACGACGGAATGTCGAGGACCTCGGGAGCGAGCTCGGCCAGTTCGGCCCGACGCTCGGCCTCCCGAGTCGCGACGAGCGCGACATCGTGGAACCGCGTCCCCACCTCACGCATCACACTGGCCACGAGGCGGCGATCGATCGGGCCGCCGTCGACATCGCCGTCCAGCGCGTTCAGGGACTTGACGACGGAGTCGACGACCTGGGCGTCATCGGCTGCCTCAGCCAACCGCCTGGCGCTCGTCGCCGCGGCACGGCGCGTGAGCACGCGTGGCAGCACCCGGTTGTTGATGATCGCGCCGAGGTGGTAGCGGCGAGATCGCACCGCACGGGCGAGGAACCCGGCCTCGTGGGCAGGCGCCGCCTCCAGCGTGGTGATCACGAGGAAGGTCGTACGCGGATCGCCGAGCAGCCGCTCCACCTCGCGGGCCCGCTTGACGAACGACTTCTCCATGGCCTGGAACAGGACGAAGAAGTCGGCGATGTCGCGCAGGAAGCGAGATCCGAGCACGCGATCCGCGACCTGGTAGAAGGGCTTGGAAGCCGCCGCGAACAGCCGGGAGCGGTACGGGACGGTGAGCCACTTGAGCAGGCGGCTGCCGAAGAACTCGATCATCCTCGACGGAGCGTCGAGTACCGAGAGTGCGTTGCGTGACGGCGGCGTGTCGACGACGACGAGGTCGTACTCACCCGATGCGTGGAGGTCGTGGAGCTGCTCCATCGCGAGGTAGTCGTGGCTGTGCACGAAGTGGCTCGTGATGTTCTCGTACAGCGGGTTGCCGAGCACGGCGTCGCGCGTCGCTGCGTCGGGTGCGCTGCGGCGGATCAGCTCGTCCCAGCCTGCCTTCGTGTCCAACATCGCCGCCCACAGCTCGCCTCTGGCCTCGATCCCTGCCGCCGCGAAGGCCGCGTCAGGCACCCGTGTGGCGCGGTTCCCGAGGGCGCCGACCCCGAGGGCATCGGCGAGTCGACGCGCCGGATCGACCGTGAGCACCAACACCTTGCCGCCCTGATGCACCGCCGCCGACAGCGCGAGCGCCGCAGCCACCGTCGTCTTCCCGACGCCACCCGAGCCGAGGACGAGGACCATTTCCTTCGCCGCGAGCAGCGCGTCGAGCCCGACGGGGTCACGCCGGGGCAACGTCGAGCTCCTCGGAGAGGGCGCGGGCGATCAACGCAACGACGCGGCGGCCGGTGGCTCGGGTGAACATCTCGGGCACGTACAGCACGGGCAGGTCGGCGGCCACGCCGGCGCGCAGCCGCTCGAGATGGCGTCCGCCGACTTGCCGACGTGCCTCCGTCACGGTCGCCGCGGCGAGAACTTGACGCACGCCGGGCCCCGCGACGTCGACGAGCACCGGCTCGATCTCGTCGAGCCGATCGACGACGGCCGCCTGGCGGCGATCGAACAGGGCCGGCAGCACGCGGTTGGCGACCACCGCAACGGCGGCGACGCCGGTGTCCCGGTCGAGCCGGTCGAGCAGATCGAGCGCCTCGGTGACCGGCATCTCCTCGGGCGTCGTGACGACGACGACGCCCGTGCGGACGGGGTCCTCGAGGATGTCGGTCATCCACTGCGTCTGCTCTCGGACCATGCCGAGCTGCACGAGCTCGCTGATGACTCGAGGCGCGCCGATCTGGGCGACGATGTGACCGCTCGCCTCCCCGTCCACGACCACGAGGTCGTAGTTCTGCTCCCGCACCTCGTACGTCAGCTTGCCGACGGCGAGGATCTCCTTGACGCCGGGTGCGGCGTCGGCGACGAAGTCGAACGTCCGCGCCAGCGGGCCGATGCGCCCGACCAACGGCACCTTCACGAAGAGCCGGAGGTACTCGCGCAGCGAGTCCTCGGTGTTCATCGCCATCGCGAAGAGGCCGGGCTCGAGCTCGCGAGGTGCGAAGTCGAGCGCCTCGGCGTCGAACGCGGTAGCGACGTCGCCCTTCGCGTCCATCTCGCACAGGAGCACGCGCAGACCGGCCTTCGCAGCGAGGTCGGCGAGTGCGGCAGCGACGGACGTCTTGCCGACGCCACCCTTTCCGGTGACGAACAGCAGGTTTCGCTCGAGAAGCTCTCCACTCACGGTTGGCCCTGCGGGGAGGTCAACCCCCGAACCCGATGCGGCGATCGCCGTCGTTCGTACCGACCTCGACGTAGGCCAGCTTGACGGCAGGCACGCCGACCTTGCGCCCGCGCTTGTCGGTGAGCCAGAGCACGTCGACCGCACCGGCCAGGGCAGCCTCGACGAGGGAAACCGTCTCGTCTCGCTCCTCGTCCGGCATCTCGACGGTCAGCTCACGAGGGGCCTGCGTGATGCCGATGCGCACGTCCACGGGGCGCACGGTAACGGCTCGCGGCCGCCGCGCGTCGATGGCGGGATTCGTGGGCATGCCGTCATTGACGCCAAGCACGCAATCGAGCCACACTCGACGACATGACGCGCCATCGGCCTGCGGCCCGACGCGTTGCGATCGTCGCCTTCCCAGGCGTGCAAGCGATCGACATCACCGGACCGCACGAGGTCTTCGCCGGTGCGACGCGCGTGCTCGCCTCCGCCACGGTCGCCGACGCTGGCTATGACGTCGCCATCGTCTCGAGGGCGCCCGGTCCGTTGCGTACGGAGAGCGGGCTGACGGTGGTCGCCGACGACCTCGGCAGCGTCCGGGAGATCGACACACTGGTCGTGCCAGGCGGCTCCGGTGTCCATGCTGCGACCGCCGACCACGACCTCATCGACACGTTGGCGGTTCTCGCCTCGCGGTCGCGCCGAGTCGTCGGCGTGTGCAGCGGAGCGTTCCTGCTGGCGGCGATGGGGCAGCTCGACGGTCGGCGGGCGACGACCCACTGGGCGCGAGCTGACCACCTGGCCAGCCAGCATCCGACGATCGACGTCGATACCGACGCCATCTGGGTCCGCGACGGCAACGTCTGGACCTCAGCCGGCGTGACGGCGGGCATCGACGTCGCACTGGCGCTCGTCGAGGACGACGTCGGTGTGGAGGTGGCCGAGACCGTCGCCCGATGGCTCGTGATGTTCCTGCGCCGTCCGGGCGGTCAGAGCCAGTTCGCCGGCCCGGTGTGGCGACCGCGAGCGCGGCTCGAGCCCGTGCGCCGGGCCCAGGACCTGATCGATACCGAGCCGGGTGGCGACCACCGTGTCGGCGTGCTGGCGGCCCGGGTGGCGATGAGCGAGCGGCACTTCCTGCGCCGGTTCACCGCCGAGACCGGCTGCACGCCGGCCCGCTACGTCGCCCAAGCACGAGTCGAGGCGGCCCGCCACGAGCTCGAGACGACGGACGACACCGTTGCCGCCATCGCCACGCGGGTCGGTTTCGGCACCTCGGAGTCGATGCGCCGGACGTTCATCCAACATCTCAAGACCCCACCCGACGACTACCGCCGGCGCTTCAGCCGGCGCCTCGAGAACAGGAGTCATCCCGCATGACCACGCCATCGACCACCATCGCCATCCCGTGGTTCCCGGGCTACACGGCGCTCGACGGCATCGGGCCCTACGAGGTGCTGAGCCGCATCCCCGGGCACGAGGTCGTGTTCGTCGGGCACGAGCGCGGCGTGGTCCGTTCGGACAACGGGATCCTCGGCATCTCGATCGAGACCACGTTCGAGGAGGTTCCGTCGCCCGAGGTCGTCGTGTTCCCCGGCGGCCCCGGCACCCGGGCGTTGGTCGACGACGAGCGGGTGCTCGATTGGCTGCGCAAGGCGCACGAGACGACGACGTACACAACGTCGGTGTGCACCGGCTCGCTGCTGCTCGCGGCGGCGGGGTTGCTGGAAGGGCTCACGGCGACGACGCACTGGGTCGCTCGTGACCTCCTCCCGAAGTACGGCGCGATCGTCAGTGAGGACCGAGTGGTCGAGCACCTCGATCAGCGGATCATCACGGCAGCCGGTGTGTCGAGTGGCATCGACATGGCGCTGCGGCTGGTCGAGCTGCTGGCCGACCGCACGGCGGCCGAAGCCGTCCAGCTGATGATCGAGTACGACCCGCAGCCCCCGTTCGACGCCGGCGCCCTCCACAAGGCCGGCGACCACGTCCTCACCCGCGCCGGCGAGTACTCCGCGGCCCGGCGCTGATGCATCCGAGTGTTTGACGCCATCCGAGTGCCGGACCTCGATTTTCCCGGGGTCCAATACTCGGACGGGCCCAAACACTCGGATGGAATTAGACCGCCGTCGCGCAGATGGTGTCGCCTCGGGCCTTGCTGGCCTCGGTGGCGACGACGACGTCGGAGTCGTCGCCGTAGAGCGTGCTGAGCATCCCGCGGACCATGCCGCGATCGACGGCGCAGATCACGGGATGGTCCGTGGCGACGTCCCCGAACGGGCAGTGCTCGTTGATGATGCGCAGACCGTTGGCGTGGGCTCCCGACGTCATGTGCGCGGCGAACCCATGCGCGGTCAGCGCGTCCGCCACCGCCTGCATCGCCGAGCGCAACGACCGCTGCCCGGCGCTCAGAACGTCACCGGTCAAGCCGGTCGCCATCGCCCGGCCATAGGTCGCGCCGACCTCCTCGGCCATCGCCTCGGCCTCCTCACGGGGCAGCCGATCGAGCGCCCGACCGAGCAGCGCCAGGACGAGATCGTCGCTGCGCACCGGCACGTCGAGCGTGGTCTCACTCGACGCGACGTAGCGCTTGGACGGTCGGCCCGCCCGGCGCCCCGGATCGCCCGAGACCTCCGCACGGCGGACGACCTCGATATATCCCCCGGCCGCCAGCTTGTCGAGGTGGTGGCGGGCGACGTTGGGGTGGACGCCGACCTCAGACGCAACCTCGGCAACCGTCACGCCGTGCTCGCCGGCGTGGTCGCGCGTGTACAGGTAGATGCGGCGCCGAGTGGGGTCGCCGAAGGCGTCGGTGATCGCCGAGACGGCGGCGGTGAACGCCGGCCCGGTCGCTTCGGCGCGCCCACGGACCATCCCGGTATTCTACCTATGGCCATAGTGCAAATTCGTGGTCGACGATCTCCGGTCGCCGAACCCTCAAAGGAACCGATGCCTGCCACCGTTGACCAGCTGATCGACGCCCTCCGCCCTGTGCAGGATCCCGAGCTGCACCGCTCCATCGTCGATCTCGGCATGGTTCGCAACGTCGATCCGGCACCCGACGGCACGGTGTCGGTCCTGGTCGCGCTCACCGTGGCCGGCTGCCCGCTGCGCAACGAGATCCAGAACCGCGTGAACAGCGCGCTGCTCGCTGTCGACGGGGTCACCGGTATCTCGCTGGACTTCACCGTGATGACCGACGACGAGCGAGAGGACCTGCGCCGACGCCTCCACGGCAATGGGCACGGACACGCTCACGGACAGCCACAGGGCCACGCCGAGGGGCGGGCGATCCCGTTCGCCCAGCCCGGGTCGCGCACCCGCCCGCTGCTGATCTCGTCCGGCAAGGGTGGCGTCGGCAAGTCGAGCGTCACGACGAACCTTGCCGTCGCCCTTGCTGCCCGCGGCCACTCGGTTGGTGTCGTCGACGCCGACATCTACGGCTTCTCGGTCCCCCGCATGCTCGGTGCCGATCGCGATCCGGTGGTGATCGACGAGATGCTGCTGCCACCCGAGGCGTGGGGCGTGCGGTGCATCTCGATCGGCTACTTCGTACCCGACGGACAGGCGGTCATCTGGCGAGGCCCGATGCTGCACAAGGCGCTGGAGCAATTCCTGACGGACGTCTTCTGGGACGACCCTGAGTTCCTACTCGTCGACATGCCGCCCGGCACGGGAGACATCGCGATCTCCCTCAGCCAGTACCTGCCACGAGGCGAGGTCTTCGTCGTCACCACACCGCAGCCCGCGGCCCAGAAGGTGGCCCGCCTCTCTGCGGCGATGGCGGGCAAGGTCAACCTCTCGGTGCGTGGCGTCATCGAGAACATGTCGTGGTTCACGGGTGACGATGGGAAGCGCTACGAACTGTTCGGCGCCGGCGGCGGCGCGACGCTGGCCGCCGAGCTGGACGTCCCGCTGCTCGCCCAGCTTCCGCTCGTGCCGGCGTTGCGCAAGGGTGCGGACGAGGGACGCCCGATTGCCGCCGTCGAGCCCGACAGTGAGACCGGACGTGCGTTCCACGAGCTGGCGGAGCGCATCGCTGTTGACCTGCGGCCCAAGAAGATCTTCAGCTCCGAGCTGAAGGTCGTCTGAGCAGCAGCCCGCCCCGGCAGGGCAGTCCCCTGCTGGAGTCGTGTGTAGCTTGCTCTACGTGAGCGACGCCGGTTCGACGCCCCCACCGCCCCCGCCGCCCAACCTGACGCCGCCACCCGGCTATGCCGCGTATGAGCCCACCCTCGCCGGAGCGGTCTCGCTGCGGCGGATCCAGGGCTTGCGCACGGCGATCGTGATCCTGCTCGGCTTCTACATCATCGGTGGCCTGGTCGCCGTGTTCGCTACCCCGGTCGCTGCCGATGCGGCGCAGAAGTACCTGGACAGCGCCCGGACCAGCACCGACGAGGACGACTTCCTGGCCAGCGTGGCGATCACCGGAATCGCCGGATTCATCACCGTCGCGGCGACGATCGCGATCCTCGTCCTGTCCATGATCTGGCTGTACCGGATCGTCGGCAACCACCGGGCGATCGGCCGCCAGACGACATGGAGCACCGGCTGGGCCATCGGCGGATGGTTCGTGCCACCGCTCGTCGTCTACGCCGTCCCGATGCTCGTGCTCCGCGAGTCGTGGAAGGCGTCCGACGCCGCCGTCCCGCCCGGCGACGACCGCTGGCGCCAGATCCCGGTCAACCCGATCGTGTACGTGTGGTGGGTGCTGTACGGGCTGGCACCGATCGTGTTCATCGTTGCCGGGGTGACGTTCGAGACGAGCGGCTTCAACCAGGATCCGGACGACCTCGCCGAGAGCTTCGTCGACAGCCAAGGTTTCACCATGGCGCAAGGGATCGTCGGTGTCCTGTCGGCGATCGCCTGGGCGTTGCTCGTCCGCGGCCTCACCACCCGCCACGTCGCGCTCACCGGCGAAACTCGAACCCGTTGACCCGCCCGATGCGGTGAGCACGTACCTCGTCCGCCACGCCAAGGCCGGTAGCCGCAAGACGTGGGACGGCGACGACTTCGAGCGACCCTTGTCGCCGAGCGGTCGAAAGCAGGCCGACGCCATGGCGGCACGGCTCGTGGATGCCGGCCTGACGAGCCTGTGGTCCAGCCCATACGTCCGGTGCATCGAGACGTTGGAGCCCCTGGCCGACCTCGTCGGCCTCCCGATCCACACCGATGAACGCCTCGCCGAGGGTGCCCGGGTCGAGGACACCCTGGAGCTCCTCGAGGAGTCGGGAGAAGGGGCGGTGCTCTGCACCCACGGCGACGTGCTCCAGGAGGTCGCTGCAGCGCTGACCCGGCGCGGCACGCGCATCGTCGGTGAGGCGGACTGGCGGAAGGGCACGATCTGGGTGCTCGAGCGCGAGGGCGGGGCGTTCGGCACCGCCCGGCCAGAGCCCCCGCCGGCGTGAGCGCGTTCAACCGGTGGTTGTCGAAGGTTCCAACTGGCTCGCGAACTGCTCGACGAGTGCGCGGACCTGCGCCGGCGGGTCGAGGGCCAGGCACTCGTCGAACTCGGAGCGGGCCGCCGCGTTGTCCTCGTCGTAGTTGGCGGCGATCACCCCGAGGAAACAGTGCGGATCCGGGTACGTCGGGTCGAGCTCGGTCGCTCGAGTCAGCTGGTCACACGACGTCGCGACGGCGGCGGCGCGCAGCTCCTCGTTGGCCCCGCTCGAGCCGATGAACAGCAGCCAGGCGCTGTACGTCACTGCCTCCGGATGATCGGGCCGCTCGTCCAGCACTCGCTGGTAGCGCTCCTGCGCCGCGCCGATGTCCGTACCGAGGAGCGTCCGCGCCTCGGCGAGGAGGACGGCGACGTCGTCGGTTGCGCCGCCGGTGATCTCCTGCCCGGGCTGGCGCTGGCCTGATGACCGCGCGACGAGCCAGCCGCCGACGGCGGCGACGGCGACCACCACCGCGACGATCGCCAACCGCCGACCCCACGACGGCGGCCGGCCCGCTGGGAGCTGGGCGCGCCCAGCATCGATCTCGCGCAGGACGTCGGCAGCACGTTTCGTGTAGCCGTCGCGCAGCGTCTCGTAGTCGGCGACGTCGACGTCACCTGCCTCCAGCTCGGCATCGAGGTCCCGCAGGGAACGCAGCAGGAACCGGCGCTCGTCCTCCAGCTCGGCGAGACGATCGGCGTCCGTCACGCTCACGGATCTTCATCAGCCAGCGCGGCGGCCACCATGGCGCGGTCCTCGACCGTCGGGTCGGAGGCCGCTGCTGCATCGCGGCGCCACCTGCGGAACGTCACCGCCAGCGCGGCAACGGCGCAGATCAGCGCGGCGACTGGCAGCGCCCACACGAGCGCATCGAAGCCCGTGGCCTTCGGCACGAGCAGGATGCGCCCTCCGAAGCTGGCCTCGATGTCGGCGATGATCTCGTCGTCGCTGGCCTGTCCGCCGTTGACGAGCTCGGTGATGCGGTTGCGGATGTTGACCGACGCCGTGTTCCTCGACTCGAACACGCTCTCCCCGTCGCACACCGGGCACGCCACCCGCTGGGCGATGGCGTCGGACCGCTCCTGCGGCGTGCTCGGGCCGTCGTCGCGCGTCGCGCCGACGGCGAGGAAGGCGACGACGACGAACACGAGCAGCACCCACGCCGGCCACTTCTTCAATGCACTCACGACAGCTGCTCCTGTAGCACCTGCAGCTGGCTGCCGAGGAAGTCGGCTGTGACGCGCGAGATGACGCGGCCGCGCACGATTCCGTTGGGATCGATGATCCACGTCTCAGGGACCTTGGCGACACCGAACCCGACGGCGATCGAGCCATCCTCGTCGTACACGACGGGCCAGTCGCCGCCCTCCTCGGCGAAGAACTCCTCGACCGCTGGCCGTTCGTCGTCGTACACGACGGTGTAGAACTTGGCGCCGTCCGGTCCGAGCGCTCGTTGCTGCTCGACGAAGCGCACGAGGTCGGGGTGCTCCTGCTGGCACGGGACGCAGCTCGACTGGAAGAAGTTGAGCACGACCCAGTCCCCCTTGCGGCGGGCCAGATCGAACGTCGTGCCGTCGGCCAGCTCGCCCACCGCTTCGGGCGCTGGGCGGTCGAGCAGGGGCGTCTCGGCGGTCTCGTCGGTGGACGCGTCGGCGCCGGCGAGGACGACGAACAGGCCGGCCAGTAGGACGGCGACGGCCAGCGCGATGAACGGGGCGACGCGTCGGCGCCGACTCGGGGTGACCGTCGGTTCGTCAGACATGTTCCAGCTCCGGCTCGTCGCTGTCCACGACGATCGGTGCCGACGCGGGGTCGGTGGGGCGCCGCCGCCGCCGGCCGGGGAACGCCGCGAGCAGCGTCCCGATCGCCATCACTGCGCCGCCGATCCACAGCCACAGGATCATCGGCTTGGTGAAGACGCGGATCGTCGCCTGCTCGGATCCTGGCACCGCACCACGCTCGAGCGTCAGGTAGACGTCCCTCGTGATGCCCGTGCTCACACTGGGCGTGCCGATGTCGAGACCCTGGCGTAGGTACTTCGTGATCCGCGGCGTGTAGACGTCGCCGTCGTCGAGGCGGACGTCGGCGATCACCATGCGGACGCGGTCGTCGACCTCCTCACGGACTCCTTCGAGGGCGAAGCGATGTCCGCCCCACTCCTCGACCGCACCCACACGGAGGTCGAGCGTCGCCGAGCGCGTGTAAGCGTTCGACGCGACCAGCGCGACCGCGATCGCGATCACGCCGAGATGGACGACCATCCCGCCGTTGGCCCGGCCGACGAGTCCCCGCCACCCCTGCCGCCGGGTAGCCAGGACGAGCTGGCGCAGCGCCGACCCAGCGGCCGCACCGGCGAGCGCGAACCCGACCAGCGATGCCCAGCCGGTCGCGCCGAGCACGACCGCGACGATGAGCGTGATGGCGCCGCACCACGCCGGCCAGAACAGCCGGTCGCGCAGCAGCTCCAGGCTCGCCTTGCGCCACGGCAGCACCGGCGCGACCGCCATCAGGAACAGCAGGGCGAGTCCGATGGGCGTGGAGAGACGATCGAAGTAGGGGGCCCCGACCACTGTCTGGCGATCCTGCAGCGCCTCGACGAGCAACGGGAAGACCGTGCCGAGCAGCACGACGAAGGCGAACACGGTGAACAGGACGTTGTTGGCGAGGAAGGCTCCTTCGCGCGACAACGGCGAATCGATGGTGCCCGGTGAGCGCAGCCGGTCTCCGCGCCAGCCGATGAGGGCCAGCGACACCGTCACCACGAGCCCGAAGAACACCAGCAAGTACGTGCCGATCGGGCCATCGCCGAAGGCGTGGACGCTCGACAGCACGCCGGACCGGGTGAGGAACGTGCCCAGGATGGTGAGCGCGAACGTCGCGACGAGCAGGCTCAGGTTCCAGACCCGCAGCATCCCGCGACGCTCCTGCACCAGGACCGAGTGCAGGTAGGCAGTCGCCGTGAGCCACGGCAGGAAGCTGGCGTTCTCGACGGGATCCCACGCCCACACGCCGCTCCACCCGAGCACCTCGTAGCTCCACCAGCCGCCCAGCAGGATCCCGATCGTGAGGAACGCCCACGCGAACAGTGCCCAGCGGCGGGTCTCGAGCAGCCACCCCTCGCCGACTCGGCCGGTGACGAGGGCGGCGATGGCGAAGGCGAACGGCACCGTGATCCCGACGTAGCCGAGGTAGAGGATCGGCGGGTGGAACAGCACGAGCACGTGGTTCTGCAGCAACGGGTTCGGGCCTGGGCCGTCGAAGCCGGCTGGCACGGGAGCACCGGCGGCGAACGGGTCGGCCGGCCCGAAGCTGAGCAGCGCGAAGAACGCCAGCACGATGAACATCACCGCCATCGCCCAGCCGACGAGCGGATCCTCGGTGCGACGCCGGAAGCGCCACCCGACGGCGGCCGTGTAGCCGCAGAGGATGACGACCCACAGCAGGATCGACCCCTCGAGCGCCGACCACATCGCGGCGATGTTGTAGAGCAGCGGCGTGGTCGCCGACCCGACCTGCTGGATGTAGGCCAGTGAGTAATCGCGGGTGAACAGCGCCCGCTGCATCATCAGGACGGCAAGCACCGCTCCGCCGACGCACAGCCAGGCGTAGACAGGCGCCATGCGCAAGATCCGCGGCTGGCGGGTCCGCACGCCATAGATCGTCGCCAGCGCACCGAACGTCGCCGCCGCGAGGACGAGCATCAGCCCGGCACGCCCGAGCGCGCCGTTCATTGCGTTCCCCGGCCACGCAGGCCGCAGTTGGCCGCTCGCGCGCTGGCGCTCGCTCGCTCGCTCGCGATCACAGGCTCAAACGTGCAGTTCACGCTGGCTGCGAGCACGACGTGGACTCCGTGGGCGCCGCGTCGAGGCGTTCGGAATTCTCCGCCTCGTACTCGTTGGAGTGCTTGACCTCGATGCGGTCACCCTCGAACGTGCCGTTCGCCAGCTCGCCGTGGACGACGACCGGCTGGCACTCCTCGAAGATCCCTCCCGGCTGACCGTCGTAGCGCACCGGCAGCGACGCTCCGCCGAACGAGATCGTGAACGTCGTGACCCCGGCGTCCGTCACGACGCTGCCGCGGTCCACCGTGCCCTGGACACGAAGGCGCCGGCCGGGCTCACACCCGGACCGCTGCCCGATCTCGTCGACGTTGCAGTAGTAGTCGACGGCCGAGCGCAGGAACTGAGTGATGAGGACACCGCCGGCGACGAGTACCAGCGCCAGGACGACGAGCGGCGCCCAGCGCCGCGTGCGGCGCCGAACCGGTGGCGCGCCTGCCGACCGTGGTGACAGGTCGAGGTCACTCATTCCCTACAACCAGGGCTTCGCCTCATCGGGGAGCTGAGAGGTCGTGCGGCGGGCCCGCCGCAGGACGGCGAGCGCATAGATGGCGATGGCGCCGAACGTGATCACGTAGCTGCCGATGATGAAGCCGGCGTCCTCCATCAGTTGGACACCTCGTTCGATGCGGCCGCCGAAGCGCCTGGAGGCGCCGGCGTGCCGAACCGGGTCTGCACCTCTGATCGACGGGGCTCAGGTGTCTCCGCCCGCCGTTCGGCGATCGCCCGATCGAGGCCGGCCGACTCCAAGGCGTCCTCGGCAGTGAGCGTGCGTTGCCGGTGGATCACCAGCCAGGCGTACAGCAACGTGAAGGCGACGATGCCGACGAACAGGGAGAACAGCATCAGCCCGTCCATCTTGACGTCGCCGTCGGGCCGCAGGACGGTCGCTTCCTGGTGCAGGCTGCGCCACAGCCGCACGCTCCAGTGCACGAGCGGGATCTCCAGCACCGCCAGGAGGGCGAGGATCGCACTGCGCTTGGCCCGCTGCTCATGGGATCCCCCAAGGCGCCGGACGGCGAGGTAGCCGACGTACGTCACGAAGAGGAACGCCGTTGTCGTCAGCCGGGCATCCCACTCCCAGAAGACGCCCCAGGTGAGCCGGCCCCAGATCATCCCGGTCGCCAGCGTGATGCCCATGAAGAGCACGCCGACCTCGGCGCTGGCACCGGCCAGGCGGTCCCAGCCGAGTGAGTGGCGCTTGGAGAACAGGTAGATCGCCGAGGAGAGGGCGGTCACGACAAAGGCCAGATACGCCAACCATGCCGAGGGCACGTGGACGTAGAGGATGCGCACCGACTCGGCCTGGTCTCGGTCGGCGGGAGAGAAGCCGAGGCCGAAGGCGAGCAGCCAGGCAACCCCGACGAGTGCGGCGGCGCCGAGGAGGCGGGTGCCGCGTGTCGAGGTCCCCGCCGGGCGGGAGGGCTGGACGGCGGATCCGGCGGTGGAGTCCGCAGTCAGGGAGGCCACGTCGTCTTCTACTCCTCGATCAGCGGACCGAAGGCCAGCGTTCCCCCGGCGCCGAAGGCCACGGCGAACACGGCGACGACGCCCACCCAGGGCCAGCCATCCGTGACCGCCGTCCCGACGGTGCCGAGCGCTGCTTCGACCGCACGTGTTGCTCCGATCAGAACGGGCGCCACCACCGGGAGCAGCAGTAGCGGGAGAAGCGTCTCCCGCCCCCTTGCGCCGGCAGCGAGGCCGCCGTAGAGCGTACCGACCGCAGCCAGACCACCGGTGGCGGCGAGCCACGTGACGAGCAACAACCCCACCCCGGAGAGGCGAACGTCGGTGCCGTACAGCAGCACGGCGGCGACCAGGAGCAGCGCCTCGAGCACGGCGAGCTGCGCGGCCAGCGCCAGCGTCTTGCCCCAGAACAAACCGGCCGGGTCGACGCCGGCGGCGCGCAGCGCGTCGAGGGCACCGTCCTCGGCCTCCACGGAGAACGTGCGTTGCACGAGCAGGAGCAGGCTGAACAGGGCGGCCAGCCAGACGAGCCCCGGCGCGACGGACTCCAGCAGCGGTTCGCCGTCGCTCGGCAATCGGTCGAGGGCGAAGGCGAACATCACCATGACGATCGCCGCGAACGGCAGCACCTGGTTGAGGGCGACCCGACTGCGCCACTCGACCAGCAGGTCCTTGCGGGCCACCAGCAACGCCGTCCTCCAGACGCTCACTGTTCGGCGACCCCGTACATCTGGGCGCGGAGATTCTCATACGCCGATCTGGGCGCGGAGCTTCTCGGATTCGAGAACGCTGCGCGCCCAGATCGGCTGTGCTGACGGCGTCATGCCGCGACCTGGCCGGCGAGGACCTCGACGGTCCGGGTGGCCAGGGAGCCGGCCCGCTCGAGCTCGTGGCTGGCGACGACGATGGTCGCACCGGAGGCCGCGGCGGCGCGCAACGTGGCATCGAGCTCGTCACGGCCAGCCGCGTCGAGCCCGGCGTGCGGCTCGTCCAGCAGCCACAAGCGGGCGCGCCGGGCGATCAGGCAGGCGATCGCGGTGCGCCGCTGCTGACCGGCCGAAAGTCGCCGCACGGGCGAGTCAGCCAGGCGGCCCGTGAGCCCGAGGCGATCCATCGCCGCATCGATCTCCGGGCGGCTGGCGTCGATGGTGGCGCCCCAGAATCGGACGTTCTCGGCGACGGTGAGGTCGAGGTACAGCCCGTTGCGATGCCCCAGCAGACCGACCTCGCGCCGCAGCGCCGCCCGCGCCGACGCCAGGTCGTGCCCGAGGATCGTGCCGCGCCCCCGCGCCAGCGGCAGCAGCCCGGCACACACCCGGAGCAGCGTCGTCTTCCCCGCTCCGTTGGGACCGCGCAGCAGCACGATCTCGCCCTCGTTGATCGTCAACGTCGCGCCTGCCAGTGCGGGAAAGCCGCCGAGCACGGCGACAGCGCCGTCGAGCTCGACGACCGGGCGATCCATCGCCGGGCGACGCTACCGATACCGTGACCGCTCGTGTCCAGCAAGGCGGGTCCGGCACCTCGGCACCGCTCGCGCTGGGATCGACCTCCGCCGCCCCGCGACTGGCGCTGGGTCGTCAGCAACGTCGGCAAGGTCCTGATCGCCACGGGCCTTCTGATGTTCGGCTTCGTCGGCTATCAGCTGTGGGGCACCGGCCTCGAGTACGCGCAGGCCCAGAACCAGCTCGACGAGGACTTCGAGGAGCTGTTGGCCAGCGCGACGAGCGCACCGCCGGCAACCACCGTCCCCGCGACCACCGCGACGGAGTCGCCCCCGCCGACTGCGCCCCCGACCACGGTCGCCACCACCCCTCCACCTCCGCCGATCGAGTCGATCGTCTACGCCAATGGCGACGTCGTCGCCCGCATCGAGATTCCGTCCATCGGCCTCGACAGCAAGGTCGTGCAAGGCGTCACCCCGGAGGACCTCAAGAAGGGCCCGGGCCACTATCCGGACACACCCATGCCTGGTGAGCTCGGCAACGCCGCCATCGCCGGACACCGCACGACGTACGGTGAGCCGTTCTCGAACCTGGACGGCGTCGAGCCGGGCGCCGAGATCATTGTGACCACGGTGAACGGTCGCTTCGTCTACCGGGCGACCGGTAGCGAGGTCGTCTCGCCGGCCGCGTCCGAGGTGGTCGCGACGACCGATCCGACGGTGGCAAGGCTCACGTTGACGACCTGCCATCCGCGGTGGACGGCGCGCGAGCGCCTGATCGTCTATGCCGACCTCGACGCTGCGGCGTCGGCGGCGCCTCAGGCGCCGCCACCGCTCGAGCCGGCACCCGTCGAGCAGCCAGCGGCCACGTTGCCCGCGGACCCCACCCCGACGACGACGCCGGCGCCCGTCGTCAGCGCCCCAGCACCGACGACCATCACGCCGGCAGCGCCGGCTGGCGACGGCGCCAGTGGCCAGCCGACGGACGACGGTGGCGAGCTGACGGACAACACCGCAGACGCCTTCGCCCACGGGTGGTTCAGCGATGACGGCGCGTGGGCGCAGGTTGCGCTGTGGGGCACGCTGCTCGTCGCCATCTCCGTCGGCGCGTACCTGCTCAGCCGGGCCACCCGCCGAAACTGGATCGGCGCGCTGGCCGGGATCGTCCCGTTCGTCATCGTCTTGTACTTCTTCTTCCAGAACGTCAATCGGCTGCTCCCGGCAGCACTGTGAGCGATGCCGCCGATGACCCGATCCGTCGCCGGCGCGCCCAGGTGGCGCGCTGGACCCTGCTCGCCAACCGGGTCGGCTACGTGCTGCTTGCGGTGGCGGTCGCCCTGTTCTTCACTGCGCTGATCACCGGCTTCACGTCGACGATGGCGGTGCTCGTCGTGGTCGCCCTGGTCGCGGCGTGCGTGCTCCTCGCGCCGTCGATCGTGCTCGGCTACGCCGTCAAGGCTGCGGAACGAGAGGACCGCGAGCGCGGCATGTGAGTTACCCTACGGTAACCATGGCTTCACGCCTGACCGCCACCGCTCGCCGCGAACAGCTGCTCGAGGTGGCGCTCGGCGTGTTCGCCCAGTCGGGGTACCACGGAACGTCGATGAACGACGTCGCCGAGGCCGCCGGCGTCACGAAGCCGGTGCTGTACCAGCACTTCCAGTCCAAGCGCGAGCTGTACCAGGCGTTGCTCGACGAGGTCGGCAACCGCATGCTGGCGGCGATCAGGATGGCCACGGCGGGCGTCAGCGAGGGCAGACGCCAGACCGAGCTCGGGATTCCGCGCCTACTTCCGGTGGGTCGCCGACGATCACGCTGCGTTCATGCTGCTGTACGACAGCGGCACCGGCCTCGACGAGGAGTTCAGCAAGGTACGGCGTGGCGTGACCGCGGCCATGGTGCGGGCGGTGGCTCCACTGATCACCGCCGATATCGACGACGAACACCGCTTGACCGTCGCCCACGCGCTGGTCGGCCTGGCCGAGGGAGCCAGCCGCCGCCTCGTCGAGCACGGCCTCGACTTCGACCCCGATGAGGTGTCGCGCCAGGTCAGCGAGCTGGCGTGGGGCGGCCTGCGCTCGGTGCACCGCCGCTCCTGAGGTCCTGCATGAACATCAGATCGGGTCGATCGACTCGACGCGCGCCGGACCGAGACCGTTCAACGCGAACGTGAGCTCCTCGAGGGTCGAGTCGGCGACAGCCGAACGCAACGGCACGGACGCAGGAGAGCCAGTCCGGACGAACTCGCTGAGGACGTCGGTGTACTCCGCTTCGTTGCCGCGCATGCGCGCCACGTGCGTCGCGCCTTGACCATCCATCTCGAGCGCCACGGGCAGGTGGACGTCGAACTGCTCATCGACGTCACCGCTGGCGGGAGTCGTGTTCTCCAGGTACTCGTCAGCCATGGCGCCCGTCTACCCAGCACCGGACCTCGCGGATCACCGGACCGAGAACGTCAGCCCTCGATAACTGTCCGTGTAGCCGGCGCTCGTCGCCGCTGCCGTGACGGCGGTGGCCAGCGGTGTGCTCGCCAGCGGCTCGCCGTCCACCTTGCGGAGCTCGACACGGCGGACCCGGCCGCGGCGGGCTTCGTCGGCCAGCGCCTCCGCCCATGCCGGGTCGTCGACGGCGCGCGGGAACGTGACGAGATGCGAAGACCGACGGTCGTACCAGACGAGCGGCACACCGTCGCGCAGCACCACCACCGCCGCACCGGTGCGGGCCGGCCGCCCGGGTGATTCGGGCCACGGCAGCGTGGCGCCGTACGGCTGCGCTGGGTCCGTGGCCGCCAGCACCAACGCCGGGGCGCGATCGGCAGCCATCGAGTCCTCGGAGCTCTGGCGGGCTTGGCGCAACCGATCGACAGCGCCCGGCAGTGCGAACTGGGCGGCCCCGAGCCCGCTGACGAAGTAGCCGCGCCGCACCTGTCCCCGCTCCTCCAGCACCTTCAGCACCCCGTAGACCGAGGCGTAGCCGCCGACGACGCCCTCGGCGAGCACGGCCTCTCGGGTGACCACCCCGTGCCGTTCGACGAGCTGGCGGGCCATCGCGTGGGCCGCCTCGGTCGGCGTCGGCGTCGGTTGTCGCAACGGCTCGACGAGGGACCAGCGGCCTGCCCCGGCAGGCGGGCCAAGGCGGTTCAGCCGGCCCGGCCGGGGACGACCACGTCCCGGGGCCCGAACGGCGCGGCCACCGCCACGCCCCGTGAAGGACCGGAGTGGGGCGAGCGAATCGTTCGTCACCTCACCCGCCCAGACGAGATCCCACAGCGCGGCGAGCAGCTCGTCGTCGGCGGTTCCTGGCGCGGCTGCCCGCAGCTGCGTCCAGAAGCTGGCGCCGCGTTCGGTGAGCACCGTTCGCAGCGCATCGTGCAGCACGCCCTGCGGCGGCTCCTGCACCTCCCACCCCGGCGCGAGCAGTGGAAGCTGGTCGGCGAAGCACAACCGCACCCGTCCGTCCGCCGAGCCAATGGCTCCGGCGCCGACCCAGAGGACATCACCTGACGTGCACAGCTCATCGAGCTGCGACGGGCGGTAGTCGGCGATCCGAGCCGAGAGGACGTCGGACTCGAGCGTCGACGCGACGATCGGCGCGCCGGCCAGCAGTCCGAGCGCTTCGACGACCGCGTCCGTGCCCCGCCGCTCGGCGGGGATGCCGTGCCAGGCCGGCAGGAAGCGGGCCAGCGCCGCCGGCTCGACCGGCTCGACCTCGCGACGCAGCGTCGCCAGTGAGCGGCGTCGCAGCTGGCGCAGCACCTCGGCGTCGCACCACTCGCGTCGCACGCCCGTCGGACGGAACTCGCCGCGCACGACGCGCCCGTCGGTCTCGAGCGCGGCGAGGGCGCCGAGCACGCGCGCTTCGGCGATGGCGAGGCGCCCGGCCACCTCGTGCTCGGTGAACGGTCCGTGGGTGCGCCCGTAACGTCCGACGAGATCTTCGAGGGGCCGCGGCACCGGATCGGTGAACGCCGCGGGCAGGCCGAGCGGTAGCGCGCAGCCGAGGGCGTCCCGGTAGCGCGCCGCATCCTCGGCCGCGGTGAAGCGGGATTCCCCGCCGATGGCGATCTCGATCGCTCGCTTGTCGGCGATCAGCTCGTCGAGCCACTCCCGGCCGGGTTGCTCGCAGCGCAGATCGATCTCGGTGGCGGTCAGGTCGCCGACTCGGCGCAGCACGTCGTGCAGCTCGTCGCCGCTGCGCGCCCGTCGCCCGTCGGACAGGTGCTGCAGGTCCAGCTCGACATCGGCCAGCACGCCGGGATCGAGCAGCTCGCGCAGCTCCTCGGCGCCGAGCAGGTCGCGCAACAGGTCGCGGTCGAGCGCCAGAGCAGCGGCCCGCCGTTCGGCGAGCGGCGCGTCGCCCTCGTACATGTAGGCGGCGATCCAGTTGAACAGCAGGCTCTGGGCCATCGGGCTGGGTCGCGTCGTATCGACGCTGACGACGCGCACGGCGCGACTGCGCAGCTGGCCGAGGACGTCGCGCAGCGCCGGGACGTCGAAGACGTCCTGGAGGCACTCCCGCGAGGCCTCGAGGAGGATGGGGAACGTCGGGTATTTGGCGGCGACGGCGAGCAGGTCAGCCGCCTTCTGGCGCTGCTGCCACAGCGGTGTGCGCTGGTCCGGCCGGCGTCTCGGCAACAGCAGCGCACGGCCGGCGCACTCACGGAACCGCGACGAGAACAGCGCCGTCTGCGGCAGCGTGGCGACGACCAGCTCCTCGATGTCCTCGGGCTCGATGAGCACCGCTTCGAGCGGCAGCTCGTCGGCGGCCTCCGGCAGGCGCAACACGATGCCGTCGTCGCCCCACATGGATTCGACCGGCAGGTCGTACTGGTCACTCAGGCGACGCTCGATGGCCATTGCCCACGGTGCGTGGACGGGTGTGCCGAAGGGGCTGAGGATGCAGATCCGCCAGTCGCCGATCTCGTCCCGGAATCGTTCGATGACCACCGTGCGGTCGTCAGGAACGACGCCGGTGGCCTCGGCCTGCTCGGTGACGTATTGCAGGAGGTTCGCCGCCGCGAGCTCGTCGAGGGCGTAGTCGCGGCGGAGGCGCTCCGTCGCCTCGTCGGGTTGGAGCTCGCGCAGCTCGCGTACGAAGGCGCCGAGAGCACGTCCGAGCTCGAGTGGCCGACCAGGCCGGTCGCCGTGCCAGAACGGCATCTTCCCCGGCTCGCCGGGAGCCGGAGTGACCGTGACCCGTTCGAACGTGATGTCCTCGATGCGCCACGTCGACGCGCCCAGGAGGAACGTCTCCCCCGGCCGGCTCTCGTACACCATCTCCTCGTCGAGCTCGCCGACACGGGTGCCGTCGGGGAGGAAGACACCGAACAGCCCCCGATCCGGGATGGTTCCGCCAGATGTGACGGCCAGTCGCTTGGCCCCGTCGCGAGCGCGAATCGTGTCGCTGGCCCGGTTCCACACCACGCGAGGGCGCAGCTCGGAGAACTCCTCGCTCGGGTAGCGGCCGGCCAGCAGGTCGAGCGTGTTGGCGAGCTGCTCGTCGGACAGCTCGGAGAAGTTGGCCGTCCTCCGGACCAGCGCAGCGAGCTCGGCGACCGGTGTCTCGCCGCGGGCGGCGGTGTGGGCGACGATCTGTTGGGCGAGCACGTCGAGCGGGTTGCGGAGATAGCGGGTCGACTCGATCTCCCCGTCGAGCATGCGCCGGGTGACGACTGCGGCCTCCAGCAGGTCGCCGCGGTGCTTGGGGTAGATCGAGCCCCTGCTCGGCTCGCCGACCTGGTGGCCCGCCCGTCCGATGCGCTGCAGGCCTCGGCTCACGGCTCCAGGCGACTCGACCTGGATCACGAGATCGACTGCTCCCATGTCGATGCCGAGCTCGAGGCTGCTCGTGGCGACGATCGCCCTGAGGTCGCCGCGCTTGAGCTGGTCCTCGACGACGATGCGCTGCTCGCGGGCGAGCGAACCGTGGTGCGCCTTGACGAGGTCCTCGTGGCGCCTGCCGGTCTCGGGGTCGACTCCGATGCCGCGCTCCTCGGCGAGCTCGTTGAGCTTGGCGGCGAGTCGCTCGGCCAGTCGGCGGGCGTTGCAGAAGATGATCGTCGACCGGTGCTCGAGCACCTGGTCGAGGATGCGCGGGTACACGCTCGGCCAGATCGAGGCGACGCGGGCAGGTTCGCCGGCCGTGTCCGCGGCGGCCGGGTTCGGCGCAGCGGAGCTCAGGTCGCTCATGTCCTCGACCGGGATGATCACCTGGACATCGAGCGGCTTGCCGATGCCGGCGTCGACGATGGTCACGGGGCGTGGCTGGTTGGGCGCGTTGTACCCGCCGAGGAAGCGCGCCACTTCCTCGAGTGGACGCTGGGTTGCCGACAGTCCGATGCGCTGCGGGGGGCGGTCCGTGAGCTCCTCCAGGCGCTCCAGCGACAAGGCGAGGTGAGCCCCGCGCTTGGTCGGCGCGAGCGCGTGGATCTCGTCGACGATGACCGTCTCGACACCGACGAGCGTCTCCGCCGCCGATGACGTGAGCATCAGGTAGAGGCTCTCCGGCGTCGTGATGAGGAGGTCCGGCGGTCGACGGATGAGCTGCTGGCGTTGGCGCGACGGCGTGTCGCCGGTGCGCATCGCGACCTCGGGCATCACGGCGGCCAGGTCCAGGCGCTCGGCGGCGAGGCCGATGCCGGCGAGTGGAGCGCGCAGGTTCTTCTCGACGTCGAAGGCGAGGGCGCGCAGCGGCGAGATGTACAGCACGCGCGTCCGGCGGGCGCGATCCTCGGGAGGAGGTGACGTGACGAGCGAATCGATCGCCGAGAGGAAGGCGGCCAGCGTCTTGCCGCTTCCTGTCGGCGCGCAGATCAGCGTGTGCTCACCGGCGACGATGGGCGGCCAGCCGCCGGTCTGGGCCGCCGTTGGCTCGGGGAACGACGCGCCGAACCAGGCCCGCACGGCGGGCGAGAACGCCTCGAGCACCTGGTGGTCAGCGATGGGTTCGAGGCTAACGAGGGGGTGTCACAGCGAAACCGCCCGTTCTGTCCGTCGGAATCGCCCGTTGTGAGGCGATCGCGACGGACAGAAGGCGGGATTTGTCAGCGGAGGCCGAGCAGGCGGGAGCAGGTCGGCCAGGCGCCCCAGCCGGCGTCGTCGAGCACACGTTCGGCGACGACGATCTGCTGCTCGCGGCTGGCCTGGTAGGCGAGCGGCGCGAACTCCTCACCGCCGTACGCCCGCCACGTGCTGTGCGAGAACTGCAGCCCGCCCGAGTACCCGTTGCCGGTGTTGATGCTCCAGTCGCCGCCGGACTCGCACTCGGCGACGCGGTCCCAGACGCCGAGCGGTACTTCGGGGGCTGACGCGGCCTGAGCCTGGGGTTGGGCTTGGGCTTCCCGCAGACCGGGGACGTTCTTGAACGCGAACTCCAGTGCCGGCGCAGGGTCGTCCTCGAACCATTGCTGCCAGAGCTGGATCTCTTGCGGTGTGCAGGCGGTCAGCGCGAGCGCGGCGAGCGCGCCTCCGACCAGCGCGAGTCGTCGTCGCATGTCGTCCTCCGTTGCGTAGGGGTCACGAAACCGTAACGAAACCGTCAAGGAGTTCCAACGCGCCCCGTGTGACGGGTGTCAGCGGGCAGTGCGGCCGGCGCGCAGCCGTTCGACGGTGGCGGAGATGCGCCGGGCACGCGTCTCGGCTCGCTTCGCCTCGTCGATCCACTCGACGTACTCGCGCCGGTGCGAGTACGAGAGGCGATCGAAGGCCGCTGTCGCGTCCGCGTCGGCGGCGAGCGCGACGGCGAGGTCGTCGGGGACCTCGACGACGCGTGGCTCCTCGTCCAACTCGATCGTGACGTCGACGGTGTCACCCGCAGCCACGCCAGCGGCCTCTGCGGTTGGCGGCGTTCAACGGCAGGTAGAAGTCGTCGGCGTAGACGGCGATCGTGCTGCGAAACGTGTGGCCGCCGACGGTGACGCGCACGGGTGGGCG
This sequence comes from uncultured Acidimicrobiia bacterium, assembly GCA_963844915.1. Taxonomy (GTDB): domain Bacteria; phylum Actinomycetota; class Acidimicrobiia; order Acidimicrobiales; family Ilumatobacteraceae; genus JALZMG01. The sequence goes on from CAWJQF010000009.1 coordinate 441,887, forward strand.
CTTGCGCGACCCGAGCTTCGCCACGACGTCAGGCGGCACTCGCAGGAACGTCCCGGTGCCCTCCCGCTCGACGGTCGCGCGGAACGCCGGCACGCCGCTACGACCCGACGGCGCGGCGGGCCACCAGCTCCGGTGTCAGATCGGCGATCGTGCTCGCTCCGATGAGCGCCATGGTGCGTCGGACGTCGCCATCGAGCAGCCCGAGGGCGTGGTCGACGCCGCGCTCACCTGCTGCGCCGAGCCCGTAGGCGTAGGCCCGACCGGCCATGCACACGGTGGCACCCAGCGCCACGGCCTTGACGATGTCGCTGCCGCGCCGCACCCCGCCGTCACAGATGATCTCGATGCGTCCGCCGAGCGCTTGGGCGACGGGCGCGACGAGATCGATGGGCGCGGGCGCCGAGTCGAGTTGGCGCCCGCCGTGGTTGGACAGCGCGACCGCATCGACGCCATGGTCGGCGGCGAGGATCGCATCGGCGACACACTGGACACCCTTGATCACGATCGGTCCCGACCACACCGAGCGCAGCCACGCGACGTCGGACCACGACAGGTCAGGATCGAACTGGCTGTTGACGTATGCCGACAGGGAGACCGGGTCCGCGCCATCGCCGGGCCCGTCACCGCCGCGTCCCGCGACGTTGGCGAAGCGGATCGGATCGGCCCGCACGAACGACCACGTCCAACCTGGATGCACCGCACCGTCGATCAGCGTGCCGATGCCGAGCTTGGGCGGCATCTCGAAGCCCCGCCGCACGTCGCGCTCACGCCGACCGAGCACGGCCGTGTCGACCGTCAGCACCAGCGCCTCGTAGCCGGCGTCGGCGCTGCGGTCGATCATCTCCTTGACCAGGCCGCGATCACGCCAGGCATACACCTGGAACCACCGGCGCCCGTCGCTGACGGCAGCGACCTCCTCGATGGATCGGGTGGCGAGCGTCGACAACGTGTAGGGCAGGCCGGCACGAGCTGCGGCCCGCGCCGCTGCGAGCTCTCCCTGCGGGTCGGCGACGCGGGTGAACCCGACCGGCGCCAGCACGAGCGGGATCGGCACCGGTCGCCCCAGCACGGTGGTCGACGGATCGACCTGGCCGACCGAACGCAGGACGCGTGGTCGGAACTCCAGGCGGGCGAAGGCGGCGCTGTTGTTGACGAGGGCCCGCTCGTCCTCGGCGCCGCCGTCGATGTAGTCGAACACGCCACGCGGGAGCCGTCGCTTGGCGATCCGCCGCAGGTCGGCCACCGACGCCGCCTTCGCCAGGCGGCGAGTGGTCGGATCGAGCTCGATGCGCCGGAAGCGCATCACCGACCGGAGCGTGTTGAACACCGGCAGCATTCTGCCGCGGCTGTCGAACTGGGCGCGCTGGTTCTCGAATTCGAGAACGTCCGCGCCCAGATGGCCGTCTGAGAATCTCCGCGCCCAGATGTGGGGTGGCGCGACGGTCAGATTGTTTCGTCGCGCGCGATGTGGCCGGCGACGAGCTCGATCGTCCGCGTCGAGGCGGACCCGTTCGAGCAGCGAGCGGTCGTGGGTGACGAGGAGCACCGTGCCGTCGAACCCGTCGAGCGCCGCCTCGAGCTGCTCGATCGCCGGCAGGTCGAGGTGGTTGGTCGGCTCATCGAGCACGAGGACGTTGGCGCCGTTCGCCATCAGGACCGCCATCGACGCTCTCGTGCGCTCGCCTGGCGACAGCGTCGACGTGGCCCGCGTGACGTGGTCGGCGACGAGCCCGAACTTCGCCAGCAACGTACGGGCCTCGGAGGCGTCGAGCCCGGTGGCGTCCTGGAACGCCCGCAGCAACGACTTCGGCCCGGTCAGGTGGTCACGCGCCTGCTCCACCTCGCCGATCACGACGCTCGGACCACGCGTGACCGACCCCGCGGTCAAGGTGGCCCGGTCCAGCACGGCATCGATCAGCGTTGTTTTCCCCGCTCCGTTCGCGCCGACGAGCGCGATGCGCTCACCGGCGCCGATCACCAGGTCGATCGGTCCGAGCTGGAAGCGACCGTGGTGCACCTCGACGCCGTCGAGGCGGGCCACGACCTCGCCACTTCGCTTGGGTGAGCCGACCGACAGGCGCAGCTGCCACGGCTCACGCGGCTTGTCGACCGCCTCCAGCCGTTCGATCGCCCGCTCCGTGCGGGCTGCCCGCCCGGCCAGCTGCTCGGTCTGGTTGATGCGAAAGGCGCGAATGTTCTTGTCGGGCTCGTCGCTCTTGCGGACCTTCGACAGGCCCTGGCTCGCCCACTCGCGCTCGCGCTGGGCCCGCTGCGCGAGGTCGCGGCGCTGCGTGTCGTAGGACTCGAAGCGCTCCCACGCCGCCCGCCGCGCGGCCTCCCGCTCGTCGAGGTAGGCCTGCCACCCGCCGCCGTATCGGCTTGCTCGATGGGTGAACTCGTCGAGCTCGACGACGTCCGTCACGGTGCGGGCGAGGAACGTGCGGTCGTGGCTGACGAGCACCACGGCGGCCCGCAGCCCATCGACCCACCGCTCCAGGCGATCGAGGCCGGCGAGGTCGAGGTCATTGGTCGGCTCGTCGAGCAGGAACACGTCGAAGCGGGCCAGCAACAGGGCGGCCAGGCTGGCCCTGGCCGCCTCACCGCCAGACAGCAACGCGGTCGGCTGCTCGAGGAGCCCCTCGTCCAAACCGAGCTCCGCCCAGACCTGGCCGACACGTGCCTCGTGGTCGACGCCGCCGAGGGCCATCCACCGTTCGAAGGCCACCGCGTAGCGGTCGTCGGCCCCGGTCGCCGCGGAGGCGAGTGCGTGCGTCGCCGACTCCAGCTCGACCGCTGCCGCGGTGACACCCGTTCGGCGGCCGAGGTACGCCCGCACCGTCTCGGTGGCGGACCGACTGGGCTCCTGCGGGAGGTAGCCCACCGTCGCCGTCGGCGGTGTGCGTTCGACACGACCTCGGTCGGGTGCCACGAGGCCTGCCAGCGCCTGCAGCAGCGTCGACTTCCCCACGCCGTTCGGGCCGACGACACCGATGCGTTGTCCGACGCCCACGACGAGATCGACGTCGTCGAGCACGGTGAGCGGCCCGCGCGCGACCGTGAGGTGGCGAGCACGAAGAGGAGCAGCGAGAGGCATGAGACGTCCGATCAGGGAGGCGCACGCGACGGGCCGCGTGGCCGGGGAACGCAGTTACGTCTCAGATGCGCATGACCTCATTCTGGCGGGCAGCTTCGTCGTGCCGGCGCTCACTTTCCCGCAGGATGCGGCTGGACCGGTCGTACGTCAGGTAGTTCCATCCCCAGTTGATCAACACGTTGAGCCGGTTGCGGAAACCGATCAGGTACACGAGGTGCAAGCCGAGCCAGGCCAGCCAGCCGATCGGGCCGCTGAACCGCCAGCCGTTCGCCAGCTCCGTCACGGCGTCGTGGCGGCCGATCGTCGCCATCTGCCCCTTGTCGCGGTACACGAACGGCTCGGTCGGAGCTCCCTCGAGGCGCCGCAGCAGCTGCCGTGCCACGTGCTTGCCACCTTGGATCGCCGGTTGGGCGACCTGGGGAAGTGGCTCCCCGTTCGCATCGAGGGTCAGGGCGACGTCGCCGATGGCGAAGATCTCCGGATGACGCGGGATCGTCAGGTCGGGCTCGACGACGAGCCGTCCACCGCGACCCGTCGGGCTGCCGATCGTGCGCACCAGCGGTCCGGTGGTGAGGCCGGTGGCCCAGATCGTGGTGTGGGCGTGGATGATCGTCCCGTCGCTCAGGTGGACCCGATCGGACTCGACCTTCGTCACGCCGACGCCGAGCCGCACGTCGACACCGCGCCGACGGAGCGTCTTCAGGGCGCGCTGTGACGACTGCGGCGTGAACGGCGTCAACAGCCGGTCGGCCATCTCGACGAGCGTGATGCGCGCCGCCGCCACGGGGAGCTCCGGGAAGTCGCGGGCCAGCACCTTCGCGTAGAGCTCGCTGAGCCCCCCGGCCATCTCGACTCCCGTCGGGCCACCGCCGCAGACGACGACGTCGAGGCCACCGTCGGCGACCATCGAGGGATCAACGGATGCCCGCTCGAACTGGTCGAGGACGTGGGTCCGGATGGCCAGCGCATCGTCGAGGTGCTTCAAACCGAAGGCGTGCTCGACGACGCCCGGCACGTCGAAGTGGTGCGAGAGCGCTCCAGCCGAGATGACGAGCGCGTCGTACGGGATGACGTCACCGTCATCGAGCACGAGGCTGCGCCCGGCGGCGTGGATGGCGACGACGCGGCCCATCCGCACGCGGATGTTGCCTCTGCGGGTACGTGGTCGGACGATGCCGCGAATCGGCTGGGCGATCTCGTCGCCGTCGAGGCCGGCCGTAGCCACCTGGTAGAGCAACGGCTGGAACGTGTGGAAGTTGTTGGCGTCGATCAGCAGGACGTCGAAGGGCTGGTCGAGCAGTTCCCGGGCGACGGCGAGCCCGCCGAACCCACCACCGATGATCACCACTCGCGACGGGCGGTCGACGCTCACACCCCCACAGTAGGATGTTGGACATGGCCGTCCTCGGGGAGCACCATCCGGCATTCGAGGAGTACTGCGAATGCATCTTCGAGCTGGCCGAAGATGATGTCGATGTGATCCAGGCCCGTATCGCTGACCGGTTGTCCGTCAGCCGGCCGGCGGTCAGCGAGATGATGCGGCGGATGGAGACCGAGGGCCTCATCACGACGTCCAAGGGCATCCGGCTCACCGAGCATGGTCAGATGTTGGGGACCCAGGTCGTGCGGCGCCACCGACTGGCCGAGCGGTTCCTCACCGACGTGCTCGACCTGTCCTGGGCGGAGGCCCATCACGAGGCCGGGAAGTGGGAGCACGTGATGAGCGAGGCCGTCGAGAAGGCGATGAACCGCCTGCTCGGCAACCCGACGACGTGCCCTCACGGGAATCCGATCCCCGGCTCGAACTACATCGAAGAGGGCCACTCCCGCCCCCTGTCCGACATCGAGGTCGGCACGCCCTTCACGGTCCGTCGAATCCCGGAAGAGCTCGAGTTCACGCCGGGTCTGCTCGAGTTCCTCGAGGAGAGCTCCCTGCAACCGGGACATTTGGGCACGATCACGGCGGCCTCGCCGGACGGCACGATGACGGTGGAGATCGACGGCCGACACGTCGGCGTCGGCGCCTTCGCCAGTTCGCGCATCCTCGTCACCTCGTGAGGTCTCGGGCCGTCGGCCCGCTCCTTCTCGTGCTCCTCGTCGGCTGTGCCTGTGGCTGTGCCGAGACGACGTTCGAGCCAAGTGCGACGACGTCGCAGAGTGCGCCGAGCACCACGGTGTTCGTGCCGCCAACGGGCCGGGCGGAACTGCTCGACCAGTTCGACGACGAGCTCAGCGCGCTGAGCGAGCGGATCATCGAGAACGAGGGGCAGGCTGCTGCGCTCGCGCGCATCGAGGCGATCTGGCAGGCGTTGCGGGCGGACCTCGAACCCGATCGAGCGGACCTCGTGCCCGGCTTCGAGTCCGTCGTCGAGCTCGCGGAGATCGCCGTCGCCCGGCGCCGTCCCGCCGATGCCGACAAGGCCCGCCTCAACGCGACCGTGCTCCTCGCCGCAGCCGAGCCGTGACGCTTCGTTTGTGTCACCGCATACGTCGACAACCGACCTATGTGGTGACACAAGCGTTATGAGCGCGCTGCGGCGAGCAGGCGTCCGGCGGCTGCCGTCGGGGTCGTCGTGCCGGCTGCCAGCTCGTGCTCCAACTCCGGAACGAGCCGGCGGACCCCGGGATGCGCCTGGAGGTCGGCGCGAAGGCGGTCTTCGACGAGTTGCCACATCCAGCGCACCTGCTGCGCCGCCCGCTTGGCCTCGAACTGCTCGGTCCGCTGCAGCGTCTCCCGGTGCGCCTGGATGCGGTCCCACACCTCCGCCAGGCCGGTGCCTTCGACCGCGCTGCAGGTCAGCACCGGGGGCGACCACCCCTGCGTCGCCGGCTCCAGGAGGTGCAGCGCGCCGGCGAGCTCGGCGGCGGCCTGCTCGGCGTCCCGACGGTGGCCGCCGTCGGCCTTGTTCACGGCGAGCACGTCAGCCAGCTCCAGCACGCCCTTCTTGATGCCCTGCAACGAGTCTCCGCTGCGGGCCAACAGCAGGACGAGGAACGTGTCCACCATCTCGGCCACGGCGACCTCGGACTGGCCGACCCCGACCGTCTCCACGAGGACGACATCGAAGCCCGCTGCTTCGACCACGACGATCGCCTCGCGCGTCGCCCGCGTCACCCCGCCGAGCGTGCCCGCCGTCGGCGACGGGCGGACGTAGGCGTCGGGATCCTGGGCCAGCCGCGCCATGCGCGTCTTGTCCCCGAGGATGCTTCCGCCGGTCCGTGTCGACGACGGGTCGACGGCGAGGACGGCCACGCGGTGACCCTGGCCGGTCAGCATCGTCCCGACGGCGTCGATGAACGTCGACTTGCCGACCCCCGGCACGCCGGTGATGCCGATGCGCTGGGAGGCGCCGGCGTGCGGGGCCAGCTCGACGAGCATCTCCTCGGCCAGCGCCCGATGGTCGGCGCGCGTCGACTCCACCAGCGTGATGGCTCGCGCGATCGCCGTCCGTTCGCCCGCTCGCACCCCGTCGACGTATGCGTCGACCGATGCCATCACCGAGCGTCGAGCTCGGCCAGCAGGTCAATGGCCGCGTCGGCGATCACCGTGCCCGGCGGGAACACCGCGGCGGCACCTGCGGCCCGCAGCGCCTCGATGTCATCGGGCGGGATCACACCTCCGACGACGATCATCACGTCGCCACGACCGAGGTCGACGAGCGCGTCGCGGAGCTCTGGCACCAGCGTCAGGTGACCTGCCGCCAAGGAGGACACGCCGATGATGTGCACGTCGGCGTCGACGGCCTGGCGGGCCACCTCTGCCGGCGTCTGGAACAACGCGCCGACGTCGACGTCGAACCCGAGATCGGCGAACGCCGAGGCGATCACCTTCTGGCCGCGGTCGTGGCCGTCCTGGCCCATCTTGGCGACCAGGATGCGCGGCCGCCGGCCGTGGCGGTCGGCGAAGTCGTTCGTGAGGTTGCGCACCTTGGTGACGTTCGACGATTCGCCGAGCTCGTTGCGGTACACGCCACTGATGGTACGGACCGGCGCGGTGTGACGGCCGAACACGGTTTCCAGCGCTGCACTCATCTCCCCCACCGTCGCCCGCGCCCGGGCCGCGTCGACCGTCAGCGCCAGCAGGTTCTGGTCCAGTCCCGGACCTCGCGTCCCGTCATGCGCCGCACGTGCTCCGGCCGTCAGCCGCTCGAGTGCGGCGCGGCACGCTGTGTCGTCGCGCTCGTCGCGGAGGCGCTGCAGCTTGGCCAGCTGCTGCACCCGCACGGCCGAGTTGTCGACCTTCAGCACGTCGATCGTGTCGGGGACGTCGGGGCGGTACGTGTTGACGCCGATCACCGGCTGGCGTCCGGAGTCGATGCGTGCCTGGGTGCGTGCCGCGGCCTCCTCGATGCGCATCTTGGGGATGCCCGCCTCGATGGCCCGCGTCATGCCGCCCGCCCGCTCGACCTCCTCGATGTGCTCCCACGCGGCGATGGCAAGGTCGTGGGTCAGGCGTTCGATGTAGTAGGACCCACCCCAGGGGTCGATGACGCGGTCGGTCCCCGACTCCTGCTGCAGGAAGAGCTGGGTGTTGCGGGCGATGCGGGCGCTGAAGTCCGTCGGCAGGGCGAGTGCCTCGTCGAGGGCGTTGGTGTGCAGCGACTGGGTGTGCCCCTGCGTCGCCGCCATCGCCTCCACACACGTGCGGATGACGTTGTTGGCGACGTCCTGCGCGGTCAGCGACCAGCCGGAGGTCTGGCAGTGCGTGCGCAACGAGAGCGATCGGTCGTCGTGCGGCGCGAACTGCTTCATCAGCTTCGCCCACACCAGCCGCCCCGCCCGCAGCTTGGCGATCTCCATCGCCACGTTCATGCCGATCGCCCAGAAGAACGACAGCCGCGGCGCGAACGCGTCGATGGCCAGGCCGGCGGCGAGCCCGGCCCGCACGTACTCCACACCGTCGGCCAGCGTGTAGGCCAGCTCGAGGTCGGCGGTCGCCCCCGCCTCCTGCATGTGGTAGCCGGAGATCGAGATCGAGTTGAAGCGGGGCATCTGCGTCGACGTGAAGGCGAAGATGTCCGAGATGATCTGGATCGACGGGCCCGGCGGGTAGATGTACGTGTTGCGGACCATGAACTCCTTGAGGACGTCGTTCTGGATCGTCCCCGTGAGCTCGGCCGGCGGGACGCCTTGCTCCTCGGCAGCGAGGATGTAGAGCGCCAGAACGGGGAGCACCGCGCCGTTCATCGTCATCGACACGCTCATCTCGCCGAGCGGGATCCCGTCGAACAGCTGGCGCATGTCGAGGATCGAGTCGATGGCCACGCCGGCCATGCCGACGTCACCCGTGACGCGCGGGTGGTCGCTGTCGTAGCCGCGATGGGTCGCCAGGTCGAAGGCCACCGAGAGGCCCTTCTGACCGGCGGCCAGGTTGCGGCGGTAGAAGGCGTTGGAGTCCTCGGCCGTCGAGAACCCGGCGTACTGGCGGATGGTCCAGGGCTGCGTCACGTACATCGTCGGGTATGGCCCGCGCACGTACGGCGGGGCGCCCGGGTACGTGTCGAGGAAGTCGAGACCGGCGATGTTGCTCGCCGTGTACACGGCGGCCACGTCGATTCCCTCCGGGGTTCGCCACGGCGAGGCGTCGCCGGTGTCGGCGACCATGGCTCGCCACGCCGCTTCGTCGGCGGGAGGCTCCTCGTCGAGGTCCACCGTCGAGAAGTCAGGGATCGATGTCATCACGCCTCCAGCGCGTCCAACGCGGCAGTGATCGTCGACAGCGCGTCTCCGCCGGCAGTGATCAGCTCGTCGACACCGGCGGCATGCAGGGAGTCGGCGAGGCCTTCGGGGCGACCGGCGACGTACAGACGTCGTGGACCGGCAGCCGCGACGGCCGCCGCGGCGTCGACAGCGACGTCGGCGTAGAAACGATCGCTCGAGCAGATGCACGCCAGCGGAGCGCCGCTGGCGCGGAACGCGGCAGCCGCCGCTGCGGCGTCGGAGGCGCCGTCGGTGGTCAGCGCGCGGATGCCCCCGGCCTCGAAGAGGTTCTTGGCGAACGACGCCCGCGCGGTGTGGACGGCCGGCGGACCGAGGGCGACCAGGCACACCTCCGGTCGCCGCCCCGTGCGCTCGGCGATGCGGTCCGCCCTGCCGCGCTGCTGTTCGAACGGCTCGGCGTAGCGCGTCGCCCGGAGCGGATCGAGGGCGGCACCGTCAACCTTCTCGTCGGGGGGCACGGCCGGCGGGGGTTCCTCGTCGATGTTGGGGAACTCCGTGACGCCGGTCAGAGGGTGGCGCCGATGGGCAACGGCGTCGGCCCGAGCATCACGCACTCGCGCCACGTGCTCCTGCACCAACCCGGCGCGCAATGCCTCGATGACGCCGCCCGCCCGTTCGAGGTCCTGGAACCGAGCCCACGCGGCCCTGGCCAGCTGGTCGGTGAGGTGCTCCACGTACCACGCCCCGCCGGCGGGGTCGACGACGCGAGCGAGGTTGGATTCCTCGATGAGCACGAGTTGCGTGTTCCGAGCGAGGCGTCGACCGGTCGGCGTTCCCTCGGCGACGATCAGCTCGTCGTGAGGCCGCACCGTCACGGCGTCGGCGCCTCCGATCCCGGCGGCGAGGCAGGCGACCGTGTTGCGCAGCACGTTGACCCAGGTGTCATAGCGCGCGGTGGCGGCGCGTGATGTCACCGCGTGCTGTCGCTGCCGGGTGTCGGCGACGCCACTGGCGCTGGCGACGCGATGCCACGTCCGGCGGGCCGCCCGCAGCATGGCCGTCGTGAGGAACTGGTCGGGCGCGGCGGCGAAGCGAAACTCGAGCTGGCGGGCTGCGGCATCCACGTCGAGCCCGCTGTCGGTGAGCATCCGCAGGTAGTGCACGCCGAGTGCCAGCGCGTATGCCAGCTCATCGACCTCACCGCCACCTGCCTCGTGCACTCGGGAAGCATCGACGGCGACGGTGATGACGTGGGGGTGCTGATCGCTGGCCACGCGCGCCCATCGCACGGTGTCCTCCATCAGCGCGCCGAGGTCGACGCCTCCGCCACTGGCCGCCCATTCACCGACGGGATCGGCCCCGAGCACCGCCGCGACGGCGTCGGGCGCCAGGCCGCTGCTCGCCCACAGCGCGGCCAACGTGTCGGCGGCCGTCGCCCACTCCGGCCCGGAGTCGAGCACGAGCGTCATCAGCTCGAGCTGCACTCCGTCGAGCGCGCCGTCCAGCAACGGTTTGGTGCGGACGTCGAGGACGATGGACGTTGCCCCGCGCTCGAGCTCGTCACGCACCTGCATCGCGGTCGCCTCGGCATCGTCACCGGCCACGACACGCTGGCGGACGTCCCAACCGCGGGCGCGCGAGCCGAGCGGCGTCCGTCCCCTCGTGTACGGCGCGAGCCCCGGCAGGCCAGGATCGGGCGGCGGGGCCGGGATCGTCGCCGTGTAGAGCGGCTCGATGCGCAACCCGTCCTCGGTCGTCGTGACGAGTCGCTCGAACCGCGTCGCCGCGTCGCCGTGCGCCCCACCGCGCGTCAGGACCCGGTCGACCAGGTCCCGCCACTCCTGCTCGGTGACGGCCGGGAATTCGGCCCCGAGCGTCAGCTCATCCATCACTGCAATGGTTGCATCTCATTGCGTTCCCCGGCCACGCAGGCCGCAGATAGCCGCTCGCTCGCTGGCGCTTGCTCACTCGCACGCGCGGACGCCTTCAGGCCATCGCAGGCGGCAGGTCTTCGGCGTGGACGACGACGAGGCGCTGCGTGGGTCTCGTGAGGGCGACGTACAGCGCGCGCAGCCCGCCGTGCGCGACGTCGTCGGCGATGCGCGCCGGTTCCACGACGACCACGCCGTCGAGCTCGAGGCCCTTGGCGACGCTCACGGGCACGACCGTCACGTTGTCGTCGAGCCCGGTGCGCGCCGCACGGCCGTGCTCGATGCCAGCTGCGTCGAGGGCGGCGGAGATGGCGTCGGCCTGCTCGTCGTCGACGATGACCGCCACGTTGCCCTCGGGCAGCTCGGCCGACATCTTGGCCGTGGCCTCGGCGACGGCGACGGGAAGTTGGCGGCCCGGCTCGACCGCCGCGATGACGGGCGGCGTGTCGCCGATGCGCACGGCGCGGGGCGGGTGCAGCTGTGGTGCGGCGGCCCGCAGGACGCGGTCGGCGAGCGCCATGATCTGCGCCGGGATGCGGTAGCCGACCGACAGCCCGACGACCCGGGCCGGCTTGCGGTCGGGGAGATGGGCGAGCACGTCGTCCCAGCTGGCGGGCGGTAGCGGACCCGTCGCCTGGGCGAGATCGCCGACGACGGTCATGGAACCGTTCAGCGAGCGGCGGGTCGCCATCTTGAGCTGCATCGGCGTCAGATCCTGCACCTCGTCGACGACGATGTGCCCGTACGTGCGGATCTCGTCGGCGTCGTCGGCCTTACCGCTACGGCCGACTCGTGGGCCCAGGACCTCCCGTGCATCGTCGAGCAGCGCGATGTCCGCCGGCGTCCACCTGACGTCGTCGACGTGCTCGGCGCGTGGTCGGTGCAGCGCGGCGAGCTCGTCGTCGGTGAGGACCTCCGCGCCTGCCAACCGCAGCAGCGCTTCCGAGCCGAACAGGTCGTGCAGCAGCTGAGCCGGGCTGAGCACCGGCCACATGCGCTCGAGCGCAGCCCGGACGTCGGGATGAGTCCTCAGCGCGGCGCGAACCTCGCCCGGGGTCACCGGCTCGCCGCGCCAGGACGACGCCAGCGCGGAGACGACCTCGGTCTCGACGAAGCGCCGGCCGGCGTTGTGCCGCCGGAACCGCCGGCGTGCGGCCCTGACGATGCGCCCCGATTCCTCTGCCGACAGCCGCACGTAGCCGGTGCGGAACGGCACGCGCAGGGCCTGGCGCAGGGGTCGCTGGCGATCGCGGACGGCCTTGTCGATGACGTCGGTCATGCGGGCATCGCCCTTGACGCGGGCGGCGAGTGCGGTGTCCCCTGGATCGCGTGGACCGGCCCACCGCACGTTCGGCACGAGGTCGGACAGCACCACCTGCTCCACACCCGCCTCACCGAGGGACGGCAGGACCCGCTCGATGTAGCGGAGGAAGACACGGTTCGGCCCGATCACGAGCACGCCCTGGTCCTCCAACGGGAACCGGAACGTGTACAGGAGGTATGCCGCCCGGTGGAGGGCGACGACCGTCTTGCCGGTGCCCGGCCCGCCCTGCACCACCAGCACGCCGGCTTGCGGGGAGCGGATGATCTCGTCCTGCTCGGCCTGGATGGTGGCGACGATGTCGCCCAACGTGCCGGTGCGACCGCGCTCCAGCGCGGCCAGCAGCGTCGAGTAGCCGCGCAGCGTCGGTCGGCCGTCGTCCTCGGCCGGCTCGGTCTCCTCCGTGTCGACCAGGCCCTCGTCGTGTCCGACACCGAGGTGCCCGCGCCCGAACAGCTCGTCCTCGATCCCGAGCACGGTCTGGCCCTCCACGGCGAAGTGGCGGCGACGCACCAACCCCATCGGCTCGCGACCAGTGGCCCGGTAGAAGGGCTCGGCGACGGGAGCCCGCCAGTCGACGACGATCGGCTCGGACTGGTCGTCGGCGACGGCCAAGCGCCCGATGTGGAAGCTCTCGGTGGTCTGCGGGCTCTCGGCGTAACGGTCGATGCGGCCGAAGACGAGCGCGGCGTCGCCGAGGTCGAGGTCGGTGAGTCGCTTGAGCAGGGCTTCGTCGAAGGCGTTGCGCTCGAAGCGGGCCTGGAACGTGCCTCCCAGATCGGCCTCGTTGAGGTCCCGCAACCTCCACGCCGACTGCCGGGTGCGCTCCAGGCACTCGTAGGCGTAATCGACGTAGGCCTGTTCGGCGGGGAGTTCTGGGTGCTGCTGCGTCATTCGTCCCGTGGCGAAAGGGGGCTGTGAGATCCTATCGGGCGACGGATCGAGGTTGTCGGCAAGCCCTTCTGTCCGCCTTGATGGCCTCGTTCGCTCGAAACTCGCTCACTCGGCGGGCGGCTCGTCGCTGGCGCTTCCCTCGCCGCCACGCGCCCACAGATAGCGTCCTCCGCCGTGCCTGCAGCCGCCGTGGGGCCGTTCCTGGCCGCCGCCAGCGGCCACCGCAGCGTTCACACGCCCGTGTGGTTCATGCGCCAGGCCGGCCGCAGCCTCCCGGAGTACCGGGCAGTGCGTGGCGAGGGGTCGATCCTGGATGCCCTCAAGCAGCCCGATCTGGCCGCCGAGATCACGTTGCAGCCGGTGCGCCGCTACGGCGTCGACGCCGCCGTGCTGTACAGCGACATCGTGGTGCCGGCGCACGCCGTCGGATTCGGCATCGACGTCACACCCGGCACCGGACCAGTGGCGAGCGCGCCGCTGCGCAGCCGCCAGGACCTCCGGCGCCTCCGGCCGCTCGAGCCCGACGACGTGGCCTACGTCGCCGAGACGGCCAAGGTCGCTGCTGCCGAGCTCGAGCCGACCGTGCCCCTGCTCGGCTTCGCCGGTGCCCCGTTCACCGTCGCCAGCTACCTCATCGAGGGCCGCCCGAGCCGCACGTACGAGCACACCAAGGCGTTGATGCGAACCGACGAGACGCTGTGGCACGACGTCATGGACCGGCTGGCCACGATGGCGGTGACGTTCATCGACGTGCAGCTGTCCCACGGGGCCCAGGCCTTCCAGCTCTTCGACTCGTGGGCCGGCACGCTGTCCCGGGCCGACTACGAGCGCTTCGTGCTCCCCCACTCACGCCGGGTCTTCGAAGAGCTCGCCGCCCGCCACCCGACAGCGCCTGGCATCCACTTCGGCATCGGCTGTGACCACCTCCTCGAGTCGATGTGGACGGCCGGACCTCGCATCATCGGGCTCGACTGGCGGACGTCGATCCAGGATGCGCGGCGCCGCCTCGGCCCCGATGTCGTCGTGCAGGGCAACCTCGACCCGGCGCTCGTGCTGGCCGGCGAGGCACCAGCGACGGAGGCGACCCGCGAGGTGCTCGCCGACAATGGCGGCCACCCCGGCCACGTGTTCAACCTCGGTCATGGCGTCCACCCCGACTCGGACCCCGGCGTGCTGGCGGCGATCGTCGACCTGGTCCACGCCGAGACAGCGACATGACGCTCCACGCCCGGGGGCTGCGCCCCCGAACCCCATCGTCGTCCGGCTCGCTGGCGCTCGCTCGGCCGACCGGTCATGGGCGATGCCCATGACCGTCGGCGTGCTGTTGATGGCCTACGGCACGCCCCGTGCGCCAGAGCAGATCGAGACCTACTACACCGACATCCGCCGCGGCCGCCCGCCGACGGCGGAGCAGCTGGCCGACCTGACTCGCCGCTACGAGGCCATCGGCGGCACGTCACCCCTGGCGGCACGGACCGAAGCCCAGCGCGACGCCCTGCAGCAGGCGCTCGACGCCAGGCTGCCTGGCCGGTTCGTCGTGCAGATCGGGCTCAAGCACGCCGACCCGAAGATCGAGGCCGGTCTCGATGCCTTGGCGCACGAACGGGTGGACCGGGTCGTCGGCCTCGTGCTGGCGCCGCATTACTCGGCGCTGTCGGTCGGTGAATACCTCGGGCGGGCCCTTGCCGCCGCCACCGCAGCCGGGCTGCCGTTCGCCGGCATCGAGAGCTGGGCCACCGAACCCGCCTACGTGGAGTTCCTGGCTGCGGAGGTCCGCCGGCGGCTCGCCGAGATGCCACCCAACTCCAAGGTCATCTTCACCGCCCACTCGCTGCCCCGCCGAATCCTGGAGGCCGGCGACCCCTATCCCGACGAGCTCAGGTCAACGGCGACGGCGGTCGCCGCCGCCACGGGCCTCGACGAATGGACCCAGTGGGCGGTCGCCTGGCAGTCAGCCGGACGCACTCCAGAACCGTGGCTCGGTCCCGACCTCTTGAGCGTGATCGACGAGGTCGCGGCGTCGCAGAACGCCGATGGGCTGCTCGTGTGCCCGTGCGGGTTCGTGTCCGATCACCTCGAGGTGCTCTACGACCTCGACATCGAGGCGCGTCAGCGGGCGCAGTCCCACGGGTTGACGTTCGACCGCACGGCGTCGATGAACGACGACCCGACGGTGATCGCCGCCCTCGCCGGGCGAATTCTCGAGCTCGATGAGCGATGAGTGGCGTGACGGCGCACATCGCTCATCGCGGTGAAGGGCGGCGGCGCGTCGTCATCGTCGGAGGCGGGATCACGGGGTTGACCACCGCCATGTACCTGGCCCGCCAGACCGACCCAGAGGACGTCGAGATCGTCGTCCGGGAGGCCGACGATCGGCTCGGCGGCAAGCTCCGCACCACTCCCTTCGGCGGCCTGCCGGCGGTCGACGAAGGAGCCGACTCGTTCCTCGCCCGCATCCCGCAAGCCCTGCAGCTGACGGCTGACGTCGGTCTGTCCGACGAGCTCACGTCGCCCACGAACGCCAAGCCCGCCGTGTGGTTCAACGGTCTCCATCCGATCCCCGAAGGTCTTGCGCTGGGCGTGCCCGGTGACGTGCGGCGCCTCGCGTCGAGCGGCCTGCTCTCGGTCAAGGGCAAGCTGCGGGCGGCCCTCGAGCCCCTGCTGCCACGGCGCGCGCCGATCGGCGACAGCATCGGCCGCCTGATCCGCATCCGCTTCGGCGACGAGGTGCAGGACCGGCTCGTCGATGCGCTGATCGGCAGCATCTACGCCGCCGACACCGACCGCTTCAGCCTGGCCAGCGTGCCGCAGCTGGCTGCACTGAGCGACAACCGCAGCCTGCTCCTCGCCGCTCGCCGCAGCCGCGCCGTCGCTCCAGCTACGTCCGGCCCGATCTTCCTGGCACCGGTCGCCGGGATGGCCAGGCTCGTCGACGCCGTCGTCGGTGAGGCTGCGGCACGAGGTGTCGCGATCCAGCGGAGCGCCCCGGTGACGGAACTCGCCCCCGACGGACCCGGCTGGCGAGTCGACGGAGCGCCAGCTGACGACGTCGTGCTGGCGACGCCGGCCGCGTCGACGGCTCCGCTGCTGCAGGCGGTCGCCCCGGAAGCGGCGCGCCTGCTGGCGAACATGGAGCACGCAGGTGTCGCCATCGTGACGCTCCTCGTCGCCGACTGGCCCGCTCGACTGCACCAGCGCAGCGGTTACCTCGTCCCCAAACCCGTTCAGCGAACGGTCACGGCGGTGTCCTTCGCCTCGCAGAAGTGGGCGCACTGGACGACCGCCGACAACTCCGAGGTGCTGCGTGTCTCACTCGGGCGGGACGGGCTACGGATCGACCACCTCGACGACGATCAACTGATCGAACGCGCCGTCGACGAAGTCGGGCGCCACGTAGCTCATGACCTGGTGCCCCGGGCCGTACGGGTCAGTCGTTGGCCGGCAGCGTTCCCGCAGTACCGGCCATATCACCAGGATTGGCTGGCGAGCGTCGAGGCTGCACTGCCACCTGGTCTTTTCGTCGCCGGCGCCAGCTATCGAGGCATCGGCGTGGCGGCGTGCATCGCGCAGGCGGCTCAGACGGCCGACACCGTCGCTGCCAGCTTCGACCGTCCGCCTGCCACACTGACCCGGTGAATCGCGTCGGTGCCGCGCTCTTCGTCGGGCTGATGCTCCTCGTGGGCGCCGCCTGTGGCGGCGACAGCGCAGCCCCAGAGCCGACGATCACGGCGCTGCTGCAGACGCCCACCACGACGACCACCGTGGCCAGTGCGCCGCCACGGGCACCCGTCGCAGTCGCCGCCACCACGACGACGGCGCCCGCACCGGTGGTGCCACCTCCGACGACGTTGCCACCACCGCCCCCACCGCCGCCGCCGACCACCACCACCACACGCCAACGCTGCCGGTACCGGTCGCACCGCCGTTGGAGGATGGCAACGAGGATCCCGAACTGCACATCGGGTCCATCGAGATCCCCCGGATCGGCCTCGCAGCGCGAGATGTACGAGGGCATCCGCCTGTCCACCTTGGACCGCGGGCCGGGCCACTGGCCGGGCACTGCGATGCCGGGCGAGTTCGGCAACGTCGTCGTCGCCGGGCACCGCGTCAGTCACAACGAGGACTTCCGGAACCTCGACCAGCTGCAGCCTGGCGACGAAGTGATCTTCAACACCGCGACGGGTCGTCACACGTACCACGTGCTGAGCACGGAGGTCGTCGGACCCGATGCTGTCTGGATCGTCGACCAGACCCCTGCCCAGACCGGAACCCTGTTCGCGTGCCATCCTCCGGGATCGACTCGGCAGCGCATCGTCGTGCATCTCGAACTCGCAGCCTGAGTCGGTTCGCGCTCGCTCTCGGCAGCGGGTTCCTGGTTGCGTTGTCGCTCCCGCCGTGGGGTTGGTGGCCGCTGGCCTTCGTCGGCATCGCCCTGTTCGAGGTGTGCCTCGGGCGGGACACCGGGCGCCTGATGCGCTTCGGTCTGGGAACCACGTTCGGCTTCGCGTGGATGTCCATGGGCATGGGGTGGATGTGGCACCTCACCGTGCCCGGCTACCTCATCGCCAGCTGCCTCTTCGGCACCTACCACGGGCTCGCCGAGCTCGCCGCGCCCACGGGCCGGTGGCGCATCATCGGGCGGCCGGCGGCACACACGCTGGTCGAGGCGGTGCGCTTCTCGTTTCCTGCTGGCGGAGTTCCGCTCGCCAGCCTCGGCATCTCGCAGGCCGCCGGACCCCTGGCCGAGCTTGCCCGAGTGGGGGGCGTGATCCTCATCACGTGGGTCGTCTTCCAGGTCGGGTTCACGTTGGGCGCTCTCCTGGAACGAGACGCCCGCTCGCTCGTCCCGGCACTCGGCGGGCTCGTCACGGCCGTGGTCGTGCTCGCCGTGTCGTTCGTCGCGCCATCTGGTCGTGACACGGGCGCCGACCTCGATGTGGCTGCCGTGCAGGGTGGCGGTGAGCAGGGCACGAG
The DNA here is from genome assembly GCA_963844915.1 of uncultured Acidimicrobiia bacterium. Lineage (GTDB taxonomy): Bacteria > Actinomycetota > Acidimicrobiia > Acidimicrobiales > Ilumatobacteraceae > JALZMG01. The sequence goes on from CAWJQF010000009.1 coordinate 459,762, forward strand.
CGCCCTCGACGAGCCATCCGAGGTGGTGACGGCTCGTCACCTCGATGCGACCAGAACCATCGAGGCCGGCGACGGACTCGATCTCGTGGTGTGGCCGGAGAACGTCATCGACACCGTCGACTTCGCCACCAGCACCGAACGGGCGGAGGTCGCCGCCGAAGCGCAGCGGCTCGGCGTGCCGATCGCTGTCGGCGTGACCGAAGACGTCGCTGGACAGCCGGACAGGTTCTCCAATGCGCAGGTCATCGTCCGCCCAGACGGCGCCGTGACGAGCCGGTACGACAAGGTCCGGCGCGTCCCGTTCGGCGAGTACGTCCCGCTGCGCGGCCTGCTCGAGGCGCTCGGCGCGCCGCTCGATGAGGTGCCGGCCGACGCCATCGCCGGCACCGGGCCGGCCGTGCTCGATCTCCCCAACGGTGACCGCCTCGCCGTGGCCATCTCGTGGGAGGTGTTCTTCGGTGGGCGGGTTCGGGAGGGCGTGAAGGCTGGCGGACAAGCGGTGCTCAACCCGACCAACGGCGCCAGCTACACCGGCACGATCCTGCAGTCCCAGCAGGTCGCGTCCAGCCGCCTACGGGCGATCGAGACCGGCCGGTGGCTGGTGCAGGTCTCGCCGACCGGGTTCTCCGAGTTCGTGACGCCCGATGGCGACGTGTTGCAGCGCACCGGTATCAGCGAGCAGAAGGTGATCCGCGAACGGATCATGCTGCGCACGGGCAACACGTGGTACGTGGGACTCGGCGATCGGCCGTGGATCGCCGCGCTGGTGGTGGTGCTCGGCGGGTCGTGGGTGCTCACTGTGCTCGACAGGCCACGTCGACGATCACGGTGACCGGTCCATCGTTGACGAGGGCGACGCGCATCTCGGCGCGGAATCGCCCGGTGGCCACCGTCGCGCCGAGCCGCCGCAGCTCGTCGACGACGGCCTCGACGAGCGGCTCGGCCTGTTCCGGGCGAGCTGCGGCGATCCAGCTCGGCCGGCGACCGCCCGAGGTGTCGCCGTACAGCGTGAACTGGCTGACGACCAGGATCTCGGCGCCGACGTCGGCCACCGAGCGGTTCATCGCGCCGTCCTCGTCGTCGAGGACCCGGAGGTGGACGACCTTGTCGGCCATCCGTCGGGCGACGTCGTCATCGTCGTCATGGGTCACGCCGACGAGCACGCACAAACCGGGTCCGATGCGGGCGATCTCCTGACCGTCGACTACGACGGCCGCCTCCGTCACCCGCTGCACGACGGCCCGCACCGCCCAATCATGGCTGCGCCCGGACGTCCCTCTGGCATGATGCGCCGATGCGGGCGGTCCAAGTCGGTGCCATCTTGCCGGCGCTCATGTCGATGGACGGAGCCCGACGCAGAGAGCTGATCGAGCGCGCCGATGCCGCCGGCCTCGATCATCTCGGTGTCGGCGACCACGTCGCGTTCTTCAACGGCTCAGGCGCCGACGGCTTGCTCGCTGCCGCCGGCGTCCTCGCGATCTCCGACCGGTTGTCGGTGAACACGGCGGTGTACCTGCTGCCGCTGCGCCACCCGGTCGTTGTCGCCCGCCAGCTCGCCGACCTCGCCCTGGCGGCGCCGGGCCGCTTCGTGTTCGGGGTCGGGATCGGTGGCGAGGATCGCAACGAGGTGCAGAGCTGCGGCGTCGATCCGGCCACGCGTGGTCGACGCATGGACGAAGCCATCCAGATCGTCCGCCAGCTGCTCACTGGTCGTCCGCTCGACTTCGACGGCGCCCATTTCACCCTGCACCAGGCGCAGATCACCCCGCCACCGTCGCAGGCGATCCCCATCGTCGTCGGCGGGCGATCGGACGCTGCGCTCCAGCGGGCCGGTCGTCTCGGCGACGGTTGGTTCGGCATCTGGGTGTCGCCGTCTCGGTATGCCGCCTCGCTCGAGACGATGCAGCAGGCTGCGGCCGACAGTGGCCGCGCCGAGCCGTCGTGGCTGAACGCGTTGAACGTGTGGATCGGCGTCGACGACGATGCGGCCGCAGCGCGTGCGCATGTGGCGCCGGCGATGGAGGCGTTCTACGGGCTGCCGTTCGAGCGGTTCGAGCGGTGGAGCCCGGCCGGCTCGACACAGGCGATCGCCGAGTTCCTCGCCCCGTACGCCGAAGCCGGCTGCCACGTGTTCAACCTGATCATCAACGGCCGCAGTCCGGAGCACGAGATCGACGCCGCAGCGGAGATCCGCCAACTCATCGGCGCTGCCTGAATGCGGCCGGCGAAGGCGCTGGAGCGCCCGCCGTGCCGAACCGGGAGCTCACCTCTGAACGCCGCGATCCGGTTCCTGTCGACGCCCCTGGATGTCGTTCTCACCCTTGGGCCAGATGCGGTAGTGCAGGACCAGGAACGGCAACCCGAAGACCGTGAAGGCGTGCTCGGCGCGTAGCTCGCCGTCTTCGACGTAGACGTCGAGGCCCTCACCGAAGCCGGGCACCGCGAGCGTGGTCAGCTCGCTCGACTCCGGGTCGATGTAGGACAGGTAGTGGCCGGCGTGACCGCCGCCATGGCTCGTCAGCGTCAGCCCGCCGCCGTCACGCGCCTGCGGCACGAGCGTGGCAGTGAAGCTGCCGTGAGGGATCGGGAAGCCGACGCTCACGTAGCCGCGCTCGTCGTGGCGGTACGTCGTGTAGATGCCGACGTAGATCGGTGCGTCCGTGTCGGCGAACGAACGAATCCAACCGCGCACGGCGATCGTCCCGTCGGCGGTGCCATCGCCTTCGACGGTGATCGTGTCGATCCGGCTGCGCACGCCGCGCAACGCCTCGCGCTGGTTCATCGGAACGTTGGCCTGGCCGAGCGGGCGGGCGACGAGCGTCCGGTACAGCAGGTAGCCGGGGCGCACCCAGGCCCGCCACTCCGGCACGATGTCGAGCGTGAAGCGCGTGGTGTGCTCGTAGAACTGCCGCACCTGCGGGTCGACGACGGCGGGATCGAAGTCGGGCCCGGCGAGCTCGTCGAGTGAGGCGACGATTCCGACGTCGCTTGCAGCTTCGACGTAGGCGCCGCCCATCGCCTCGGCCAGCTCGCGGACGTACCCCGTCCCGACGTAGCGCGTGCGCGCACCGAGCGGAACGACGAAGGGCAGCTCCTCGGCCGCAACCCGCTCGGCGAGCAAGGTCACCTGGGCATCGCGGAACAGCGCCGCCGACAACGTGCGGTACGTCACCACCGTCGCCGCAGCAACGGCAGCCGCCGATGGCGCCGGACGCCGTCGACCTGCAATCGCGCCGAGCGTCAGGCCCACCATCGGACCGAACGCAACCTTCACCGGCCGTAGGCCCATCGCTCCTGAAACGGTGCCGGCGGCGGTTCCGACGACGAGTGGGCCCACGCCGGTGAGCCGGGCTCCGAACCAGCCGAGCGGCGCGGCAAGCGCGCCGCTGAACAGGATGCGCTGGGGCAGCGCCGGGATCTCGCCGGGTCGCTGCCGCGCTCGCGCCAGCGCTTCACCGGCTGCCAGCACCGTTGCCCCGGCAAGCACGCCAGCGGTGGTCCGACGAAGGCCTCGACCAGCCGCCAGGCTGGCCCCAGCGAGCGCACCGATCGAGGCTGCGAACCCGACGGCGCTGACCTGCCCAGCGCGTCGATCGTCCCGCTCACCGGCCACGCTGGGCTAGTCAACAGCGATCGCGGAGATCTCGACGAGGAGCTCCGGGAAGGCGAGCCGGGTCACACCCACCAGCGTGCTGGCGAAGCGCGCGCCGCCACCGGCGAGCCGCTCGGCCACGGCGCCGAACTGCTCCAGCAGCGCGTCGACGTCGGTGGTGTAGATGGTCACTTGCACGAGGTTGGCCAGGCTCATCCCGCCCGCTGTGAGGACCGCCTCGAGGTTGTCGATCGTCAGCGCGACCTGGGCCGCCATGTCACCTGCGTGCTGCGGGTTGCCGTCCCCGTCGACGGAGGCCTGGCCGCTGCAGACCAGCTGGCGGCGTGATCCGTCGAGAAGCTCGGCCTGATCGAAGCCGAAGTTCAGCGACCACTGCCATGGGTTCACCGGTGTGCGGTTCATGGCGGGTCATCCTCCCACCGTGCGCGGCAAGACCGTTACTGGAAGATCGCCAGCGACGCGGTGAACCCGTGCAGCGCGTTGCGTCCGCCGACGGGACCGAGTTCGCCCGCGCAGAACATGCCGGCCACCGTCGACGTGCCAAGCAGGTCACTGACCACCGTGGCATCGTGATCCGGCGTGCCGAAGAGGCGCTGGCCCCGCCCGTTGCACGTGAACACGAGCGCCCCGCGACCAGCGCGTCCTGCCAGCAACTCCCGCAGATCCTCATCGGCACTCGCCGCATCGCGCACCTGGAACTGCAGCGTTGCCCCGACGCTGACCACGTCCCCGACGGCGACGGCTCCGGACTCCCGATCGGCCCCGAGCACGCCACGGATGAGGAAGTCGCCGCGCTCGAACTCCTCCTTGCGCTCGTCGATCACGATGCCGCAGTGCAGACCTTGCTCCGCCAGGCGGTTGTCGGCCGGCGACAGGTGGCCGAGCGTGGTGAGGAGTCGCTCGAGCGCCGGCTTGCCGCCGAGCTCGTAGATCATCTGCCCGTCGGCACGAGTAACGATGTAGGGCCGACCGATCGGCCGGCAACCCTGCGAGACGACAGCTTGCGGGGAGACGTCCTCGGCCAGCAGCACCCCAACGGCTCCGTCGCGGTACGCGGAATCGTCGAGCAGCAGCCGGTTCTCGCCGGCGCGCATCGCGGCCGAAGCCATCCCTCCGACGACCGCCAGGCCCGGATGATCGCGGCGTAGTTGCTGCAACAGGATGTCGACCGGAAACGTGAACGGATCGGCCAGCAGCAGCATCGACCGGAGGCCGGCCAGGTCATCGGGCACCCCGGTGATCACCCATCCCTCGTCCCCGGACTCGGCGTCGAGACGGATCGGCCGCGCCGGCGAACCCGAGCGGGCGGCGAACAACGACACGCCTGGCTCCTGCTCCACCTCTCGCCTGCCGCCGAGCACCGCCACCGCCGTGGCCCCCAGCAGCGTCTGCGGTCGCAACACGGCGCGGATGACGTCGGCGACCTCGCCGACGTCGTCGCGGTGCGGCGGTGTCACGAAGACGACGGCCAGGTCGGGCGACGGCCCGACCTGCTGCAGCGCTTCCTCGGCCACGGAGATCGCCGCCTGCCTCGAGTCCGAGTGCTCCGACAGGGCTGAGGCGTAGCGCCGCAGCTCCTCGTCGCCCGGCGCGCCCTCCATCACGTGAAATGATCCCCCGGATCGGACCGCCACGCCAGACCGTCGTCCGCTGAGGGCACAGGATCTGGGCGCGGAGATGCTCGAGAACGTCCGCGCCCAGATCGGCCAATGAGAGCCTCCGCGCCCAGATGACCGGCGCTCCAGCGCCTTGACCGGCCGCATCAAGGCCTGGGTCGCGTCGTTCAGAGGCGAAGCCCGGATTCGGCACGCCGGCGCCTCCAGGCGCCTCGGCGGCCGCATCAAGGCCTGGGTCGCGTCGTTCAGAGGCGAAGCCCGGATTCGGCACGCCGGCGCCTCCAGGCGCCTCGGCGGCCGCATCAAGGCCTGGGTCGCGTCGTTCAGAGGCGAAGCCCGGATTCGGCACGCCGGCGCCTCCAGGCGCCTCGGCGGCCGCATCATGCAGGGCCGCATCATGAATGTGACGATCAGGTGGCAACCCGCTTCACCTACTGGCCGGTAACCCAGCGTGGATAGCCTCACCGGTCATGTCCGCCCAGGTGCCCCAGGATCCTGGCGCGCCGCTGCGCATCGCTTATCTGACGTACCGCGGCAAGCCACACGTCGGTGGCCAGGGCGTCTACACCCGGCATCTGACGAAGGCGCTGACCGATCTCGGCCACCACGTCGAGGTCTTGTCCGGCCAGCCGTACCCGATCCTCGACGACCGGGTGAAGCTCACCAAGCTGCCCAGCCTCGACACGTTCAACGACCACTACCCCGGGCGGTTCCCGGCGTTCTGGGAGTTCAAGACGCGCGAGGACGTGCTCGAGATGGCGCAGTTCTGCACGGGCGCGTTCCCCGAGCCGCTGGCCTTCAGCTACCGGGCGTTGCGAGAGCTGACGCCGCGCCGTGCCGAGTTCGACCTCGTCCACGACAACCAGTGCCTCGGCTACGGGATCCTCGCCCTCGAGAAGCGCATCCCGACGATCGTCACGTTGCACCACCCGATCACGAAGGACCGTCAACTGGAGATGGCCCACGCGCCGAACTGGCGCAAGCGTTGGTCCGTCGGTCGGTGGTACTCGTTCGTCAAGATGCAGGGGCGGGTCGCCTCCCGGATGCCGCGCATCGTCGTCGTCAGTGAGAGCTCGATCCGTGACATCCACGACGACATGGGCGTCGCCTACGAGCGCATGCGGCTGGTCCCGGTCGGCGTCGATCCCGAGCTGTTCCGGCCGCGACCGGACGTCGCCCGGATCCCCGGTCGATTGATCACGACAGCGTCTGCCGACGTCGCGCTCAAGGGTCTTTCCTATCTGCTCGAGGCGATCGCCAAGCTGCGCACGGAGCGCGAGGTCTCCTTGACCGTGATCGGCCGCCCACGGGCGGGGCACAGCATGGAACTGATCCGCACGCTCGGCCTCGAGTCGTGCGTGGAGTTCGTGTCCGGCGTGACCGACGAGGAGATCGTCGAGCTGTATGCAGCGGCCGAGCTGGCCGTCGTGCCCAGCCTCTACGAGGGGTTCAGCTTGCCGGCCATCGAGGCGATGGTGACCGGGACCGCCCTCGTGGCCACCGACGGTGGCGCACTGCCAGAGGTGACCGGTCGCGACGGCGAGACCGTGCTCCAGTGCGGGGCCGGTGACGCCGATGCCTTGGCGGTGACGATCGCCAGGGGGCTCGACGACCCCGACCTGCGGGCTCGTGTCGGCGCAGCGGGGCGTCAACGCGTGCTGGAACGCTGGACGTGGCGGCGGTGTGCCGAACAGACCGTCGAGCAGTACCGCGAGGTTCTGGCGATGCCCGCCAACGTCGAGAAGTCACGGTCGAACTGATGCTGACGATCCGGATGGACCGCTTGCGCGCGCTCGGATTGCGTCCTGGCGATCGCGTGCTCGACGCCGGATCCGGTTTCGGTCGGCACGCCTTCGAGCTGGCTCGCCAGGGGTATCGCGTCGCCGCCCTCGACGTCGCCGCTCCGGAGCTGAAGTCCACCCGCGACACGTTCGCTGCGATGGTCGAAGCCGGGGAGATCGACGAGGAGCGCGTCCTCGGTGTCGTCTGTGGGGACGCCACGCAGCTGCCGTTCGCCGATGGCACGTTCGACGGAGTCGTCGCGTCCGAGGTGCTCGAGCACGTGCAGGATGACGTCGGCGCACTGGCCGAGCTCGTGCGCGTGCTGCGGCCAGGCGGAGCCCTCGCCGTCACGGTGCCGAGCTGGCTGCCCGAGAAGATCAACTGGATGCTGTCGGACGACTACCACGCGCCGGCGGCAGTCGGCGGTCACGTCCGCATCTATTCGGCGACGGAGCTGAAGGCCAAGCTGCGGGCAGCCGGATTGCGTGTTGCGGGTACCCACCACACGCATGCCCTCCACTCACCGTACTGGTGGCTGCGCTGCGCCGTCGGCGTCAACGACGACGGCCACCCGATGGTGCGTCGGTACCGCCAGTTCCTCGAGTGGGACATCGTGCGCCGTCCCCGCTCCGTCGCCGTCGTCGAGCGGGTGCTTTCGCCCGCTCTCGGCAAGAGTCTGGTGGTGTACGCCTCATGATCCCCGAAGTTCCGGAGGTGCTCAGCGCCGAGGAAGTCCGCGAGACGGCCGAGTACCTGGCCGAGCTGCAGCAGCCGTCCGGATTGATCCCATGGTTCCCTGGCGGCCACTGCGATCCGTGGAACCACGTCGAGTCGGCGATGGCCCTCGACGTGGCGGGGATGCACCGCCCGGCCGAGGCGGCGTACGAGTGGTTGGCTGACGTGCAGCGACCTGACGGCAGCTGGCACAACTACTACGGCTCGGACGGGAGCGTCGAGGAGGACAAGCTCGACACGAACGTGTGCGCCTACGTCGCTACTGGCGTGTGGCACCACTGGCGCTGCACGTGGGATCGAGCCTTCCTCGACCACCTGTGGCCGACCGTCGAGCGGGCACTCGACTGGACGCTGTCGCTGCGGCGGCCGGACGGGTTGGTGCTGTGGGCGGTCGAAGCGGACGGCACCCGCACGTGGGACTACGCCTTGCTGACCGGCACGTCGAGCATCCACCACGCCCTCCGCTGCGGGGTCGCCCTCGCCGACATCGTCGGTGAGCCGCACCCGGAGTGGGAGCGGGCGGCCGACGTCATGGTGCACGCGATCGCCGAGCGGCCCTTGGCGTTCGAGCCGAAGGTGCGCTGGGCGATGGACTGGTACTACCCGGTGCTGACCGGCGCGCTGACCGGCGAGGCCGCCAAGGCTCGCCTCGCCGAGGGGTGGGACGTGTTCGCGATGGAGGGCCGCGGCATCCGCTGCGTGAGCGACGAGCCGTGGGTCACGGCGTCGGAAACCGCGGAGTGCGCACTGGCCCACGCCGCCATCGGCGACCGTGCGACGGCGACGGAGCTGCTGGCGTGGACACGAGCGCACCGGCGGGAGGATGGCTCGTACTGGACGGGCCTCGTGTACGACTCCGAACACCCTCGGGGGATCCACTTCCCGTTCGAGGAGCACACCTCGTACACCGCCGCCGCGGTGGTCCTCGCCGCCGACGCGATCACCGGCGCCTCCCCCGCCGCCGCGCTCTTCACCCCGCGCCCGCTCCTCGACTGAAGAACCGTTTCTGACGCCCGTTGGGTGTCACGGATGACACCAAACGGGCGTCAGAACCGATGCGGGGCGGATCAGTCGACGCGGTGGAGGACCCGCAGCGAGCCCGTGGCGGAGGCGAGTCGGAAGCGGCCGCTCTCGAGGGCCGGGCGGTAGATCTCCTCGTAAGGCGGGCGGCCGCCGTCGGCGGGGTCCGGGAAGACGTCGTGGATCGCCAGCGTCCCGCCGACCGCCACGTGTGGTGCCCAGCCGGCGTAGTCGGCGCGGGCTGGCTCGACGCCGTGTCCACCGTCGATGAACACCAGGGCCGCCGGCATCGCCCAGTAGCGGGCGATCACCGGCGACTGACCGACCATCGCGACGACCCGGTCCTCCAGCCCGGAGGCGCGGATCGTGTCGCGGAACATCGGCAGCGTGTCCATCTCCCCGGTGCGGGCGTCGACGAGCGACGAGTCGTGGTGTTCCCAGCCAGCCTGGTTCTCCTCCGAGCCTCGGTGGTGGTCGACGGCGAACACGACGGTGCCCGTCTCCCGAGCGGCCGCCGCCAACCAGATCGTCGAGCGGCCGCAGTACGACCCGATCTCGACGAGCGGCGCGCTCGGCACGGCGGCCGCAGCCGCCAGTGCCGCCTCGTGCAACGCGTCGCCCTCTTCGACGGGCATGAAGCCCTTCGCCGCCAGGGCGTGCTCGCGCCAATCCACCCGGTCGAGGCTACGACGACGTTGCAGTCCACCAGAATGTCTCGATGCAAGCGGCGCTCGATGACCTCGTGAGACTGCTCGCCCTCGAGCCGATCGAGGTCAACATCTTCCGTGGGCGCTCACCCGACGAGAGCCGCCAGCGCGTCTTCGGTGGCCAGGTCGCCGGGCAGGCCCTCGTCGCCGCCGCCCGCACGGTCGACGACACCGTCCGCCTGGTTCACTCGCTGCACGCCTACTTCCTGCGACCGGGCGACCCTGCCGTGCCGATCCTCTACGAGGTCGACCGGTTGCGGGACGGGCGCAGCTTCAGCACTCGGCGCGTCGTGGCGATCCAGCACGGCCGGGCGATCTTCAACCTGCAGGCGAGCTTCCACGGCCTCGAGGACGGCCCGGACCATCAGCTGCCGATGCCGCAGGGGCTGCCGGACCCCGACACGCTCCCCGACTGGCACGAGCGCATGGAGCCGTACCGAGACCAGCTCGGCGAGCTGTACGAGCGGGCCCGCCCGATCGACGTCCGCCACGTCGACGGCGACCCCCTGAGCCGCAAGGGCGCGCCATCGGACAGCCAGCGCGTGTGGCTGCGCGCCGACGGCACGCTGCCCGAGGATCCCGTCGTCCATGCCTGCCTCGTGACGTACGCCAGCGACATGACGCTGCTCGACACGACGGTGCTCCCGTTCGGGCTCGCCTGGGACAGTCCGGGCATGCAGATGGCCAGCCTCGACCACGCGATGTGGTTCCATCGCCCGTTCCGCGCCGACGAATGGCTGCTCTACGACCAGCGGGCCATCTCGACGAGCTCGGCGAGAGGGCTCGCCGGCGGCGCGATCTTCTCCCGCGACGGACGATTGGTCGTCAGCGTCGTGCAGGAGGGCCTGGCGCGGGTTGGTCGGCCATGAGGCGCCGCGCGGCGATGTCCGCCGTCCTCGCGCTCGTCCTGCTTGTCGCCTGTAGCGGCGACGACGATGCCGACACGGATGCCGGCTCGACGGTCGCACCGCCGGCGAGCACGCCGACGTCGTCCGCGACGACGGATGCCGCTGGACCACGTCCAACGGAGTCGGCGCCTGCTGCGTCGGGTTCGGCAGCACCGACGGCGACGGCCGCCGAGACGTCGGCCGACCCAGCGGTGACTGTCACGGAGGTTGCCGTCGCCGAGGCTCCGGTCGACCTGACGTGGCGGGAGGGTGACCCCGGGCTCTACGTCGTCGAGCAGGGCGGACGAATCCTGCGGTTGGCCGATGGCGAACTGTCCACCGTCCTCGACGCCACGGATCTGACCGACGCCGACGGCGAGCGCGGTCTGCTGGGCCTGGCGTTCGCACCGGCGGGCGATCTGGCGTACACCAACTACACCGACCTGAACGGCGACACCACCATCTTCGAGTACCCGGTCGAAGACGACGGCACGTTCCTCACCGGCGACAACGCCCGCTCGATCTTCGTGATCGAGCAGCCGTACCCGAACCACAACGGCGGTGACCTGACATTCGGCCCGGACGGCATGCTCTACATCGGCATGGGCGACGGCGGTTCCGGTGGCGATCCGGAGCGGCGCGCCACGGACTTGTCGACTCCGCTCGGCAAGCTGCTGCGCATCGATCCCACGCCGTCGTCCGGCGAGCCGTACACGGTGCCGGCGGACAACCCCTTCGTCACCGACGCCAATGCCGACACGCGGATCTGGTCGAGCGGTCTGCGCAACCCGTGGCGCTTCTCCTTCGACCGCACCACGGGTGATCTGTGGATCGCCGACGTCGGTCAGGGCGCTTTCGAGGAGATCGACGTCGCCTTTGCGACGAACGGTGTCGACGCCGGCAAGGGCCTGAGCTTCGGCTGGAGCGCTTTCGAGGGCGATGAGCGCTTCAACGACGATGTGCCGGCGGAAGGACATACGCCACCGTTCGCCACGTATCCACATGGCGACGCCGGCTGCACGATCTCGGGCGGCGTGCGGGTGCGCAACGGGTCATCGCTCGACGGTTGGTACGTGTACGCGGACTACTGCTCGGGACGGATCGTCGCCCAGGAGGTGCTCGGCGAAGGCGCCGACCTCGAGGCCGGACGCACGGTGGAGGTCGGCAACGTGGAGAGCCCGACAGCCGTCGTCGATGGCCCCGAGGGCGAGATCTACGTCTTGTCGCTCGCCGGCCCGATCTACCGCCTCGATCCAGCTTGATCAACTCACGCGGCTGAACTCGACGGTCCGGCCTTGGATGTCGGCGGCGACGAGGCGGACCCGCACGGCATCGCCGGGGGCGACATGATGCGCCGTGACGTGGGCCAGGACCGCAGGGTCGACGAGCTGGATCACGGTGCCCCGATGGTCCTCGTCGACGACGACGGCGTCGAACACCTCCTCCTCGCGTCCGGCGAGCAGGACCGCTTCGGCCAATGCGATCACCGCGTTCTCGGCGCGATGGGCCAAACCCTCTGCTCTGGCCATCACGCGCGGTAACTCGCCGAACGCCGTACGAACATGTTCGGGGATCGGTTCGCCGCGCCCGACCGCAAGCCCGGCGTCGACCACATAGCGATCGGCCAACCGCCGCAGCGGCGCCGTCGCGTGCACGTACGGCGCGGCGATCGCTGAGTGCCACGGTCGATCGTCGCTGTCGTCGTCGAGCTCCTCGTAGGACGCCCCGCCGCCGGCGCGGCGGACGGCGAGCAGGAACCCGTTGGCTGCCGGATCGCCGCGGTGCAGCGTGCGGCGGAAGTCGGCCAGCGACTGGTCGTGCGGCCAGCGCAGGCCGAACGCCGTCGCCGTGTGGCGCAGCCGCTCGATCTGACGCTCGGTCGGCTCGGCCATCACGCGGAACAGCCCGGTTCCGACCTCCAGCAGCGCATTCGCCACGGCGAGATTGGTCGCCAACGACAGCGCCGCGTTGTGGTCCTCCGTTTCTCGCCGCGGCTCGATCCGTAGCACCCAACTGCCGTCGACCTGTTCCAGCTCTTGATCGGGGAACTCGACGCGCGGCGCGCCGCGCCGATCCTCAGCCGCCTCGATGCGCGCCGCGAGGTCCGCGAAACCATCAGGGAGATCGTCCGGCGCGACGGTGTCGTAGGCCAGCTTGGCGCGGCTGTGCACGAGCGCCCGCTCGGCGCCCTCGAGGCGCACCTCGCCCCCGCCGTCGACGCGCGTCGTGAACACAACGGCAGGCCGAGGACCGTCGGGCAGCAGGCTGGCCGCTCCCTCCGACAAGGCAGCCGGGTACAACCGTGACTTCTGGTCCGGCAGGTACACCGTGACGCCGCGCTTCCACGCTTCCTCGTTCAACGACGAGCCAGGTTCGACGAACCAGCCGACGTCGGCGATGGCGTAGTGCAGGATCAGGTCGCCACCGGAGCGCTCGATGGCGAAGGCCTGATCGAGGTCGATGGCCTCGGGCGGATCGAGCGTGACGAACGGGCGGTCCGTGCGGTCGACGTGGTCGGCGCCCGGCTGCTCCTTCGCCGCGACGACCGCCTCCATCGCCGCCGCCGGCGGGAACCCGGTGGGCACGCCGAGCTCGCTCCGGATGCGGCGGATCCCCTCCTCGAGCGCGGCGTCGACGCGCAGACTCATCGCGGACCGTCCGATCTGCGGCGCTACCGCCGGGCGCCCATGAACATGCCCTTCAGCGCCTCGTAGTGCTCGATCACGTGGCCCGCTCCGAGCACGACGGCCTCGAGTGGCACGTTGGACAGCTTCACCGGCACCTTCGTCTCGCGCTCGATGCGGTGGGCCAAGCCACGCAGCAAGCCGCCACCGCCGACGAGGTACATCCCGCGTGCCAGGAAGTCCTGCGACAGCTCGGGTGGCGCCTTGGCGAGGCAGCGGATCACCGACGCGATCAGCGACGAGATCACGTCCTCGATGGCGAACCGGATCTCCTCGGGCGTCAGCAGCACCGTCTTGGGCAGCCCGGACATCATGTCCCGGCCCCGCACCTCGGCCTGGTTCTCGTCCTCGGTCGGGTCGGCCGACCCGATGGCGACCTTGATCTCCTCGGCCGTGCGCTCCCCGATGGCGATGCCGTGCTCCCGCCGCACGTAGTTCTGGATCGCCGCGTCGATGTCGAACGAGCCGACGCGCACGGCCTCGAGGGCGACGATGCCGCCCAGGCTGATCACCGCCGTCTCGGTCGTTCCCCCACCGATGTCGATGACCATGTTGCCGACCGGCTCGTCGATCGGCAGGTCGGCCCCGATCGCCGCAGCCATGGGCTGCTCGATGAGGTTGGCGTCAGCTGCCCCGGCTCGCCGAGCGGCGTCCGTCACCGCTCGGCGCTCGACCTCGGTGATCGCGGATGGCACGCAGATCACGACTTTGGGGCGGGTGAATCGGCTGACGCCGACGCGTTGCAACAGCAGGCGGATCATCCGCTCGGTGAGCACGAAGTCGGTGATCGCCCCACCGCGCAGCGGGCGAACGGCGACGATGTACCCCGGCGTGCGACCGATCATCTGCCACGCCTCATGCCCAGTCGCCAACACCTCGCCGGTCTGACGGTTGAGGGCGATCACCGACGGCTCGTTCAGCACGATGCCGCGGTTCTTCATGTAGACGAGCGTGTTCGCCGTCCCCAGATCGATTGCAAGGTCGCGGGCCATCTACTGGGGACCCGCTCCCTTGTCGTCGTCCGGCCGTTCCGGCGGCCTGCCCTGTTCGGCCTCGTCCTCGAGCTGCTGAACCTGGTCGACGACGGGCCGCCGCGCCTCGGGCGACAGGGCGTCGATGTGGCGCTGGAACGCCGCCACGCCGTCGGGCCGGCGACGCCGGCTGATGACCATGGCCCCGACGCCAACCAGCACGACCACCGCGATGACGACGATGACGACGATCAGCACCGTCACGAGACGGCCCCGGCACCGCGGATCGGCGTGGCGCCCGTGCCCCACGCACTGCCCTCGCGCCAGGTCTCGTGCTTCCAGATCGGTACGGACGCCTTCAGCTCGTCGATGGCGTAGCGGGCCGCCTCGAACGCCTCAGGGCGATGCGGCGACGAGACCACGACCAGCACCGACGACTCTCCGAGCGTGAGCCGACCGATGCGGTGGAGCAGCGCGACGCGTCCGATGCTCGGCCACCGGCGCCTGGCCTCTTCGGCGATCGCCGCCAACCGCGGCTGCACCGCCTCTTCGTAGGCCTCGTACTCCAGCTGCTCCACGCCCTCGCGGCCCTCAGCGTGATCGCGCACCGTGCCGCTGAACACGACGACGGCGCCGCAATCGGGGCGCACCGCCCAGTCGTAGACCTCGGCGACCGACAGCTCGTCGGCCGTGAGCGCCAACCAGTCGTCGCCACGCCGAGGAGCCTGCACGAGCCGCATCGTAGCTCTGACCTTTCGTGGGCCGACTTTCCGCGCGACGGGTCAACGCGGGCCAGGTCGCGTCGTTCAGAGGTGAAGACCCGGTCCGGCACGCCGGCGCCTCCAGGCGCCTCGGCGGCCGCATCGAGTGGCGTCCCGACCTCCGCAGAGGGAGCGCCGTGGCTAACTTCTCGCCCGTGGAAGACGGACCCCTGCCTCCACACGAGCGCACCTGGAGGCATCCGTCCGAGCTCGGACCGCCCGCCCACGAGCCGACGACCCGGAGCGGCCGGGTGCTCATGATCTCGACGGCGACGGTGGGTCTCCTGCTCGTCGGCGTGCTGGTGCTGACGATGACACCGCGGCGGTCGGCATCCCCGGTCGCCGCGAGCTCGACCATCTCGGCCCTGCGCTCGGCCCCCAGCGCAGCCGTCGAGCAGCCGCCTGCTCTGCCGCTCGTCACGCCGGTGGGCGACGGGTGGGGCGTGACGACGGCCGACGCGGTTGCGGCAACTCATGGCGAGCTCGTCGAGGTACGCCTCGTCTCCGGCGATGTCGTCGACGCCGAAGTCATGGGCACCGACCCGGCCGGCGACGTGACGGTCGTGTCGCTGCCGGCAGATCCCGACGCCCAGCACCTCGAGCTGGCAGCCCAGCCCGGCCCGACCGACACGGTGCTCGTGCAAACGGCTGACCCGATCGTCGTCACGATGGACGAGCTGAGGAGCCTCGACGTCGACGAGGCGACGCCCGTGCTCGACGACCGTGGTCGCCTCGTCGGACTCTGCACGGGTGGATCCGACGAGCTGCGCATGGCACCGGTTGACGACGTACGTACGCCACCCACGACGACGCCGGCCCCGATGACGACCAACCCGCCGACGACGATGCGTCCACCGACCACCGCGGCGACGACACCGCCGACGAGCGGGCGACCGACGACGACGACCACCGGGCCGACCACGAGCTCCACGTCCTCGTCGACGAGCGTGCCGCCGACGACCGGCGTCAGCTCCGACCGCGACGCCAACGGCGAAGGAGACTGACGACGACAGCGGCGACGCCGACCAGGCCGACCGCCATCGCACCGAGCGCGAGCTCTTGGCGGCGCCTCGGCGTCACCATCGTCCACCATCGGGCCTCGGTCCCTTCGACGTACGCCTGATCATTGGTGACGGTCGGTCGCCAACCGTGCGCCTTCAGGCGGTCGTTGGCGACGAGCCACGGCTCGAGCGTGTAGCTGCGCAGACCCGGCGGGATCGGGCCACGTTGGAACCGCCAGCGCAGCGCGCTGACGACCTCGGCGAGGCGGTCGGGCAGCTTGACGCGAGGGCCACGGCCGGTCAACGCCCGCACGCGCTCCCCGGCGACCCAGCCGTCGGGCGCCACGTTGAAGACGCCGTCGAGGCGCTGCTCCGTGGCGAGCGCGACCGCCGACGCCAGGTCGTCGAGGTGGAGGAACTGGGCCGGAGGGTCGTCCTCGGTGGAGCGCTGGCCGAGGCCGGCGGCGAGCGCGGCAGCCAACGAGGAGGTCCCGTCGCCGGCCATTGCCACGACCGGCCGCAGCACGGTCACCGAGCGCCCGGGCACGGCTCGCCGCCACCGGTCGACCATCGCTTCGACGGTCGCCAGCTGGCGGGCATACACGAACTCGACGTCCGGCCGCAGGATGGCGTCCTCGGTCAGGGGGACCGGATTGTTCGCGTACACGCCGTAGACCATCGCCGACGACACGAGCACCACGTGCGACGCGTGCCCGACCGTCGCGTCGTGGAGCATGGCCGCGGCACCCTCGGTCACGCTCTCGCGCCGGCGGGCCCGCAGGTCGTGATCAGCTGCGCCGAGGTGCACGACGACGTCGCACGCCGTCGCCGACCCGTCGATGACATCGGGCGAGGCGGCCAGGAGCGCGAGCACCCGAGTGCCGAGGTTCGCTTCGGCGCCGGTCACGTGGACCCGCAGCGGCGCCGGCACCGGTGCGATCGCCATCACATTCCGGGGGCTGCGCCCCCGAGCCCCATCGCCGTCCAGCGCAGGCAGCAGGTAGCTGGCGCGAGCTCGGCCGGCATGTCCTCGCTTCGCTCGGCCATGAGTTTGGACGTTAGACGCGCCGTCGCTCATAGCATCGATGGCATGCCAGACGACCCGCTCGAACGGCGCGACGACGACGATCCGAGCGACCCGTTCAAGGCGTTCGCGTCTCTGCCGATGTTCGGCGACCTCGCCCGGGCATTGGCCGGGCAAGGGCCGCTGAACTGGGACGCGGCCCGCCAGTTCGCCCAGCTCGGCGCAACCGGCGGGACGGTCGAACAGAACGTCGATCCGGCCGTACGCCTCGCCCTCGCCGATCTGGCGCGCATCGCCTGGTTCCACGTCAGCGACGTCGTCACCACCAGTGAGGCACAGCCGGAGCCACAGGCCGTCACTCGCAGCCAGTGGGCCAGCGGCACCCTCGACGCCTACCGCCACCTGTTCACGGAGATGGCGACCGCACTTGGAACTCCGCCCGACCTGCAGGAGCTCGACGACGATCCGGCGATGGCCGACCCGATGATGTCGATGATGGCCGGGCTCTCCAAGATGATGGCCCCAGCGATGCTCGGCATGGCGGTCGGCTCGATGGTCGGACGCCTGGCGACGCGCGCCTTCGGTGTGCACGACCTGCCGATCCCCCGGCAGCCGGCCACGGTCACTCTCGTCCCGTCCAACATCGACGAGTTCGCCGGAGCATGGGAGATCCCGACCGACGAGATGCGGCTGTGGGTGCTCGCCCACGAGCTGGCCGGGCACGTGATCCTCTCTGCGCCACACGTGCGCGAGACCTTGAGCGATCTCGTCCGCCAGCACGTCGGCGGGTTCCGTCCCGACCCGAACGCCGTCGCCGATCGCCTCGGGCAGATCGACAGCGGCAGCGGCGATCCGATGGCCGCGCTGCAGCAGGCCCTCGGCGATCCCGAGGTGCTGCTCGGCGCCGTCACGTCGGCCGAGCAGCAGGCGTTGCGGCCTCGCCTCGATGCCCTGGTCGCCGTCGTGGTCGGCTACACCGACTGGATCGTCGACGCCGTCTCCGTGCGCATCGTCGGCGGCAACGCCCTGCGGATCGCCGAAGCCGTGCGCCGGCGGCGCGTCGAGACCAGCAGCAACGACACGTTCGTCGAGCAGTTGCTCGGCATCCGCATCGGCGAGGATCAGGTGGCACGCGGCAAGGGTTTCGTGCAAGGCGTCGTGGACCGCGCCGGAGAAGCGGGCCTGGCGCCGCTGCTGACGCGTGGCGACGCGATCCCGACGGCCAACGAGGTCGATGCCCCCGGTCTGTGGTTGGCCCGCCTAGAGGCGTGAGCAACGCGGACTGTCCGTACGAATCGATCGTTGTGAGGCGATCGCGACGGACAGAACGGACAGAACGGACAGAACGGACGGTCAGAGCGGGCGGAACCACTCGACGATGATCCGGCGGAACTCGGCTCGCCAGTCGTCACGAGCGAGGTCGTGGGATGCGCCGGCGATGACGCGATGCTGTCCGTGGGCGAGCGCGTCCAAGTAGCACTGCACGATGCCGTGAGGGATCGTCTCGTCACGCTCGGACTCCACGACGAGCGTCTCGTGCTCGTAGCGCCCGAGGGCGCCGAGGAACTCCCCCGCTTCCGACATGCGGCGCGACGGACGCAGCCGTCGTAGCGGAAGGTCGAGCGCGCCGTCGTCGTACAGCGCCGGCGCCCGGAGCAGCAGGCGGGCGACGGGCCGAATGGCGGTCAGCTGTCCGACCAGGTAGCCGCCGTAGCTGGCGCCACACACACCGATGCGTGGCGCCTCGACCGACGGCTGCGCGGCCAACGTGTCGTACGCCGCGATGACGTCGGCGAGATGGTCGCCCACGAGCAGCTCGGACAGGTCGCCCTCGCTGCCAGCGTGACCGCTCAAGTCGAACGTGACGCACGTGCAGCCCAGCTCGTCAGCCGCCGCCGAAGCCCGCTCGAGGTAGCCGCGCTGGCTGCTGCCGAAGCCGTGCACGAACAGCAGCCCAGCACCGGATGCGGAGCCCTCCGGCGCGACGAGCGCGGCGTCGAGGCGGCGCCCACCGGAGCTCAACGCCAGCTCTGTCATCGCGGCGGAGACGGGGGAGGCAGTGGAGCCGGCCGGCTGAGCCGGCGCCCGCGACGTTCGGTCATCGACCGCTGCCCGACCACGTAATTGACGAGTGCGGCTGCGCAGATGATCCCGACGATCAGGAAGCCGATCGGTCCGGGAATGCTGATCAGGACGGGCACCACGCCGGCGATCGCCCACGCCAGCTGGAAGTGCGTCTCGAACCTGGCGAACGCCCGCCCGCGGTTGGCTTCAGGGGCGTCGCGCTGGACGATGCTCTCGAACGCCAGGCGGGCGATCGCCCCGGCGAAGTTGAGGACGGCCGCCAGGAACACACCAGCAGCCGGGCCGCCAGTGAGGGCGGCAGCGACTCCAGCGACCGCGGACAGGCCGAGCGCGCCGACGATCATGACCTCCTCGCGCAGCCGACGCCGGATGCCTGGTGCGATGCTGTTGCCGGCCATCGTGCTCAGTGCCGACATGCCGATGGCGGCGCCGAACCAGAAGGTTCCGGCGGACTGCGTGCGCAGCCAGAACGCGAGCAGGAAGAACAGGAAGCCGCTCGCCGCCCGCAGCAGGAGCATCGCTGCAGCCGCCAGCTGCAGCCGGCGGGAGTGCAGCTGGCGGCGCTCGGCCGGCTGCTCCGGACGCGCCGCAACGACGTCCGCCGGCAGGCGCGACGCGCTCACGAGCGCCACACCAAAGAGCAGGCCTGAGTAGATCAGCGTTCCGGCACCGTCGAGCGGCGTGACCTGGATCAGCGCCGCCGGCAGGATGGCCACGAAGCCGGTGAGCCCGGCGATCACGCCGAGCTTCGAGTTCGCCTCGACGAGCTCCCCCTCCGTGCGCACGACGGACGGCACCAGCGCCTGCTTGGAGACGAGGTAGGTCTTCTGCAGCACGAGTGCGGCGAAGACGAGCGGAAACAGCGCCAGGTTGTCGATGAAGCGCGCCATGAGCACGCAGAGGACGATGCGCGCGGCGGCGACGACCAGGATGACGAAGCGCCGCCCGCCGGCGGCCCGATCGATCACCGGGCCGATCAGCGGCGCGAGCACGAGGAACGGCGCAAAGCTGACGACCAGGAACAGGAGCACCCGCCCGCGTGCCGCACTCGGATCGATGGAGAGGAACAGCGAGTCGGCGAGGGCGACGAGCATCGCCGCGTCGCCGCCCATCATCGCGGCGTGCGTGATCGCCAGCCGGCGGAACTTCGACATGGGTGCGGCCATCACCACTTCCGCAGCGGCGATGGCGGGAATGCATGCATCTCGCAGCGACTACTACCACGATGCAGCCGATCACCACCCCCTGGCCGGCCGCCGCAGCTCACGCCAGGTCGGCGACCCTCCCAGATCCGCGCTCGTACTTGTAGCCAAGGCCTCGGATCGTCACGATGTGCGTCGGGTTCGACGGATCCGGCTCGACCTTCGAGCGCAGGCGCTTGACGTGTACATCCAACGTCTTGGTGTCGCCCACGTAGTCGCTCCCCCAGACACGATCGATCAGCGTGTCACGCGGCAGGACACGGCCGGCGTTGGCGAGGAGTACGTGCAGCAGTTCGAACTCCTTGAGCGGCAGCGCGACCTGCTCGCCGGCGATCGTGACGGTGTGCTCCTCCGGGTCGAGCGACACGTCGCCAACGGTGATCGCCGCCGGGCCGAGCTCGCCGGCGTGGTCGAGCCGCGGCCGTCGCATCACGGCGCGCATCCGGGCCACGAGCTCGCGGAGCCGGTACGGCTTCGTCACGTAGTCGTCGGCACCGACCTCGAGCCCGACGACCGTGTCGATCTCGCCGCTCTTCGCGGTGACCATGATGATCGGGACCTGGCTGCGCTTGCGCAGCTGCCGGCAGACGTCGATGCCGCTGATGCGCGGCAGCATGACGTCCAGCAACACGAGGTCGGGCTTCACGAGGTCGAACCGCTCGAGTGCCTCGAACCCGTCCATCGCCACCTCGACGTGGAACCCCTCACGCCGTAGCCCAATGGAGAGCGCCTCCACGAAGCTGGCCTCGTCTTCGACGACAAGAACGGTCGGCGTCGTCATCCTTCGCGCTCCGCGACCGTGTTGTCCGTCGGAATCGGCGCGATGCGATCCGTTTCGACGGACAGAACGGGGATGCGCAGGACGAACGTCGAACCTTCGCCCTCCTGCGACGAGACCTGCACCTCACCATGGTGGTTGGTGGCGACGTGACGGACGATCGCCAGGCCGAGCCCGGTGCCGCCCGTGTCGCGGCTGCGTGCCTTGTCGACGCGGTAGAAGCGCTCGAAGATCCGGCGGTGGTCAACGGCCGGGATGCCGATCCCGTGATCAGCGACCATCAGCTCGACCCACTTCCCCTCGACCCGCACGCGCACCTGCACGCTCGAGCCGGGCTCGCTGTACTTGACGGCGTTCTCGACGAGGTTGCCGAGCGCCGAGACGAGCTGGCGGCGATCACCGTTGATCCGGATGCCCGCCGGCAGCTCCAGTGCGGTCACCTCGATGCGGCGGTCCTCGGCGAGCTGGCGAGTGCGGGCGATCGCTTCCCCGACGACGTCGACGACGTCGACGATCTCCCGGCGGGGCTCTTCGCCGAGCTCGATGCGTGACAGCTCGAGGAGGTCGTCGATCGTGCGCGTCACGCGCATCGCCTCGTCGACCATGCGGTTGGCCACGCGGTGCACGACATCGAGGTCTTCCTCTTCGACGAGGGCCTCCGCGAGCACGGCGAGGGCGCCGACCGGCGTCCGCAGCTCGTGGCTGATGTTGGCGACGAAGTCCGTGCGAACGGCGTCCACGCGACGGCGCTCGCTGACGTCCTCGATCATGGCGACGGCACCTCCGCCCTCGAGCGGGGCCGCCGTGACGACCATCGCGCTGCGCGGCGGTCCGTACAGCTCGAGGTTCTGGCGCGATGACTCGCCGGCGAGGGCGCACTTCAGGAGCCGCTCGACCGTGTCGTCGACGAGCAGCCCCATATGCGTTCCAGCGAGGGCGCCTGCAGCGCTGTTGCGGTGGTACACGCGACCGCTCGGACCGGCCACCACGACGCCGACGCTCAGCTCGTCGATGACGTCGGACCAGCGCGGTCCCGGCGACGGCGCGGCGACCACGTCCCGCGTGCGGGCCGGCCGCCTGGCCACGGCCCACACGACTGCAGCCCCAGCGACGGCGCTGACGACGGCGACGATCACCGTCAGCACTGGGCGATCACCGCTACTCGAGGTCGCTGGCAGCTGCCCGCTGGGCGAAGCGGGCGGCGCCGTCGTGCTCGGGCATCCACCCTGTGACGAGGAACCGCACTCGCTCACCGATGTTCACAGCGTGGTCGCCGATGCGTTCGTAGAACCGCGCCACGACAGCCAGCTGCACCGCCACCTGCAGCTCCAACTGCTCACCGGAATGGCTCTCGAAGATGGTCGCGACGAACTGCCGCTGCAGGTCATCGAGGTAACTGTCCATGTCCCACAGCGCGGCGGCCCGCACGGCGTCGCCCGTCATGTAGGACTCCGTCGCCTCCCGGAACAGCTGCTGGGCCTGGTCGCCCATCTTCTGGATGATCCCGCGGAGCCGCGGGTCGAGGCGATGGCCGTAGATCCGTCGCGCCGCCTTGCAGATGTTGACGGCGAGATCGGCGGAGCGTTCGATCTCGGCGATGATGCGCAGCGCGGCCACGATCTTGCGCAGGTCGCTGGCCACCGGCGACTGCAGCGCCAGCACCCGGTAGCACCGCTCCTCCAGCTGCACCGACCGCGCATCGACCTCGTCGTCGGCACGGATCATGTACTCGGCGCCTTCCAGATCCTGCCCCAGCAGGATCTCCGTCGCCCGCGGGATGCTCTCGGTCACCGCGGCAGCGAGCCGGGCCAGTTCTTGGCGGATCTCGTCCAGCTCCCGGTGGAACTCCGAGCGGAGATCACCCTGGGGGTCCGGTTCCTGAACGACGGCGTCGGCGGAATCGGTCGTCATGGCGTTCCTTTACCCAAACCGGCCGGTGACGTACTGCTCGGTCCGCTCATCGTCGGGGTTGGAGAAGATCTTGCTGGTCGGGTTGTACTCGACGAGGCGTCCCGTGCGGCGATCGCTGTCCGGATTGACCTCGGTGGTGAAGAAGGCAGTGCGGTCGCTGACGCGAGCCGCCTGCTGCATGTTGTGCGTGACGATGACGATCGTGTACTTCGTCTTGATCTCCTGCATCAGCTCCTCGATGCGCGCCGTGGCGATCGGGTCGAGCGACGAGCACGGCTCGTCCATCAGGATGACCTCCGGCTCGACGGCGATCGCCCGGGCGATGCACAGCCGCTGCTGCTGTCCTCCGGAGAGACCGAGCGCAGAGTGCTTCAGGCGGTCCTTGACCTCGTCCCACAGTGCGGCGCCGTGCAGCGAGCGCTCGACGATGGGGTCCAGCTCGGCCTTCTTCTTGACGCCGGCCAGCCGTGGACCGTAGGCCACGTTGTCGTAGATGCTCTTGGGGAACGGGTTCGGCTTCTGGAACACCATGCCGATCCGCCGCCGCACCTCGGTGGCGTTGACGCCGCTGTCGTAGAGGTTGACGCCGTGGTAGGTGATCGTGCCCTCCACCTTGGCCGTCTCGATGAAGTCGTTCATCCGGTTGAAGCAGCGCAGGACGGTGGTCTTGCCACATCCCGACGGTCCGATGAAGGCCGTGATCTCGTGCTGATGCACGTCGATCGTCACGTCCTGCACAGCACGGAAGTCGGCATAGAGGACGCTCAGGTCGTCGACGTCGAAGACGACATTCTGTGTGCCCGCGGCTTGCGGGTGGTCGGCGGCTTGGTCGGAGAGGTCGAGTGGCGGGGCATCAGCCATCGTGGTCATCCTCAGTGAGGCGAATTGGTCCGTCACGGTAGTCACCCCTTCGTGGTCGCTCACGTGCCGACTCGCTTCTTTTCGAACCGGTTGCGGAGCAGGATCGCAGCAGCGTTGAAGAACAGGACGACGACGAGGAGGACGAGGCCGGCGGCGGCCGCCGCGTTGGACCAGCCGATCGCCGCGCCTGGCGTGTTCGGCCTTCCTGCCCAGTTGAAGATGAGCATCGGCAGGGCGGTGAAGTTCTCGGTCAGGCCGGTGCGCGGCAGCAGGCCGGTGATCGCACCGATGAGGATCAGCGGCGCGGCCTCGCCCAGCGCCCTGGCGATCGCCAGCACCGTTCCGGTCAAGATCCCGGGGGCGGCGTACGGAAGGACGTGGTCCCTGGTGACCTCCCAGCGTGACGCGCCAACGCCATAGCCGGCGTCGCGGAGCCCCTGGGGCACGGCGCGGATGGCCTCCATCGAGGTGATGATGATGATCGGCAGCACGAGGATGGCCATCGTGAGCCCGGCCGTGATGACCGTCTCACCGGCAGTCACCGGTTCCAGCCACTCGACGAAGATGATCAGGCCGAGGACCCCGTAGATGACGGCGGGCACCCCGGCCAGGTTGCGGATGTTGACCATGATCAACCTGGTCAAGCGGTTGCGAGTCGAGGCGTATTCCTCGAGGTAGATCGCCGCGCCGATACCGAGCGGGATGGCGACGACCACCACGCCGACGCCGATGAAGATCGATCCGAACAGGCCCGGCCAGATTCCCTGCTCCGCTGGGTCGGAGCCGATCGTCCCGGTGACGAAGCCGAATCCCTGCTCCTGGAAGACGGGCATCGCCTCGATGACGATCTGCGCCAGCAGCACGAAGAGGATGAGCATCGTCGTCAGTGTGGCGACGAGCAGCGACGCGCCGAGCAGGAGACCCTTGACGTCGCGGTCGCGGCGAGTCAGTGACTTGGCGACGACGTCGTGGGCGGTGACGCCGGCGACGGCAGGAGTGATGAGCGCCATGTCGACCGCCTCAGTAGACCTGACGGATGCGTTGCACGAAGCGGTCGCCGATCACGTTGAGCGCGAGCGTGATGACGAACAGCAGGAAGCCGACCATGAACAAGACCTCGAACGCCGCGCCACCCTGCGTCTGGTCGGTCCCGCCGGCGGCGTTCGTCATGGCGCCGGTCATCGACAGCCCGCCGTTCAACGGGTTGACCCCGTTGTACGGACCGGACCCGTCGTAGCCCGCCGCCATGGTGGCGACCATCGTCTCACCGATCGCCCGGGACGTGGCAATGATCGTGGCGGCCACGATGCCCGAGACGGCGGCGGGAAGGACCACCGAGAGCACGGTGTTGAACTTGCGGGCGCCGCAGCCGTAGCTGGCCTCACGCAATGCGTTCGGCACTGCGCTCAGGGCGTCCTCCGAGACCGTCGCCATGATCGGGATCACCAGGATCCCGATGCCGATGCCTGCGGCGAGCATCGTCTTGGCTCCCGATGGCTCATTGAAGACTCGGTTGACGATCTCGGGCGCGACCAGGTTGAGCACGAAGAACCCGACGATGACCGACGGGATCCCGGCGAGCACCTCGACGATGGGCTTGACGATCCTGCGGACACGTCGCGGCGCGTACTCCGACAGGTAGATGGCGGTGCCGAGTCCGAACGGCACCGCCACGAACATGGCGACGACACCCATCACCACGCTCCCCACCACGATCGTCCGGATGTCGAAGCGCTCCCGTCGCGGGAACCAGCCCGTGTCGCTGAGCAGCCCGAAGTCCCAGCCGATCCCCCGCATGAAGTTGATCGCCCCACGCAGGAGGACGAACAGGATCAGCAGGCTGACCAGGATCGACGCCACCGCGGCCAGCTGGAACAGGACTCGCATCGTGCGTTCGCGCCTGCGTTGCTTGGCGTTGCCACGCAAGTCCTGGACGGTCAGCAGCACGTGCTCATCCCTTCAGCTGGCCCCGGGCGACCTTACCGAAGTCCTCAGCGACCTGCCCAAGCATCGGCGGACGCCTGGACGCGGTCCTCCGGCAACTCGACGTAGCCGGCGTCGGTGACGGCGGCCAACCCGTCGGGTGACAGGTAGAGGTCGACGTACGAGGCCACGCGCTGGGTTCGACTCGGCGTTCGCCGTGTTGACGTAGATGTACAGGGTCCGGGAGAAGGGATACGTGCCGTCGGCGATGGTCTCGGGCGTCGGGGCGACGCAGCCGTCGCCGCCGTCGATCTCGATCGCCTTCATCCGCTCCTGCTCGGCGGCGTAGTAGGCAAAGCCGACCCAGCCCAGCGACGATTCCGAGGCCTCGATGCCTTCGACGATGAGGTTGTCGTTGGGGCTCGAGGAGTAGTCCGCACGCGTCGCCTCGTCCTGCCCCCGCTCTTCGGCGAGATCGGCGATGGCGAACTCCACGAACGTGTCGTACGTGCCGCTCTCCTCGCCGGGTCCGTTGATGTCCAACGGAGCGTCCGGGAAGTCGGCGGCGTACGCCGACTGCACCTCGGTCGCCAGGTCAGACGTATCGCTCCAGTTGGCGAGGCCCTCGGACTCCGGGCCGACCAGCGCATACAGGGCCGGGATGTCAAGGCATGTGATCGCCTCGTTGGCCGGGCTCGTCGCCACCGTCAACCCGTCGATGGCGACCTCGAGCTCGACGTACTCGACGCCGTTCTCCTCGCACTGGGCGATCTCTTCGTCGTTGATCGGCCGGGAGGCGTCCGCGATGTCCGCACCTCCGGTACAGAACGTGGCGAAGCCGTCGCCGGTGCCGGGACCCTCGACGGTCACCGCGAGGCCGCCGCCTGACATCTCGTTGGCGAGCTCACCGACGCGGATGCTGATCGGCTCGACGGTCGAGGATCCCGTGACGAACACGTCACCGTCGGCGAGCTCGACCTCGCCGCCGCCGCCGGCTGGGGCCTCACTGCCGGCCGGCTCGGTTCCCTCGGCCATCGTCGTCTCGGCGCCGCCAGCGGCGGTCGCCTCGGCGCCGCCAGCGGCCGTGGTCTCGGCGGCGCCGGCCTCCGTCGAGGCTGTGTCGTCGTCATCGCCGCCACACGCGGCGAGTACCAGCAGCCCGGCAGCGACGGCGGCGACGGCCCGATGACGGTTTCGTGTCGAAGCAATGTTCACGCCGCGGACCGTAGGCAGCGCAGGTGACGACGCCCGGTGACGATGGTGAACAGCGAATGAACGACACGTGACCGCCGGACGAAGTCCGCGGCCGGAGCGGGTGCCCGGTCGCGTCGTTCAGAGGTGAAGACCCGGTTCGGCACGGCGGGCGCTCCAGCGCCTTCGCCGGCCGCATCGAGCCGGCCGCGTCGTTAGAGGTGAAGACCCGGTTCGGCACGGCGGGCGCTCCAGCGCCTTCGCCGGCCGCATCAGACGGCCGGCCGCGTCGTTGAGAGGTGAAGACCCGGTTCGGCACGGCGGGCGCTCCAGCGCCTTCGCCGGCCGCATCAGACTCGTCAGCGCTTGGCCGTGGCCTGGCGCTCGACCGCCCAGCGGTAGAGCCGCTCCTGCGGGTGCGGCTCGAAGGCGTCGAGGGGGCCGCAGCGCAACCAGGTGTCGTCGGACTGCAGCTCCCAGCGCACGATGTCGTCGGCGAGTTGGAGCTCGAACACCTTGTCCAACCACTCCCGGTGCTTCGGGTGCTCGATCGGCACGAGCACCTCGACCCGCCGGTCGAGGTTGCGCGGCATGAGGTCGGCCGACCCGATGAGGTACTGCGGTTGGTCGTCGAGCTCGCCGTGGCCGAAGCGGTAGATCCGGCTGTGCTCCAGGTAGCGCCCGAGGATGCTGCGGACGCGGATGTTCTCCGAGAGGCCGGGCACGCCGGCACGCAGGCACGTGATGCCGCGAATGACCATGTCGATCTGCACGCCGGCGTCACTGGCGGCGTACAACGCCTCGATCATCTCGGCGTCACCGACCGAGTTGGCCTTGATCGTGATCGAGCCGTCCTCGCCGAAGCGGGTCTCCCGCTCGATCAGCTCGAGCAGCCGAGGGCGCAGGTCGCGCGGCGCCACCACCAGCTCCTGGTAGCGGTCGCCGCGGCTGAAGCCGGTGAGGTGGTTGAACAGCCGGGCCACATCAGCGCCGACGTCACTGTCACACGTGAGGACGCCGAAGTCCTCGTACAGCCGGGCTGTCTTGCTGTTGTAGTTGCCCGTGCCGATGTGGCAGTAGCGCCGCAGCTGGTCGCCGTCGTCACGCACGACGAGCACGCACTTGGAGTGGGTCTTCAGCCCGGCCATCCCGTAGACGACGTGCACGCCGGCCCGCTCGAGCTGCTTGGCCCAGTTGACGTTCGTCGCCTCGTCGAACCGCGCCTTGAGCTCCACCAGCGCGGCCACCTGGACGCCTCGCTCGGCGGCGCGGATGAGGCTGCGGATGATCGGGCTGTCGCCACCCGCTCGGTACAGCGTCATCTTGATCGTCTGCACGCGCGGGTCGTCGGCCGCCTGGCCGATGAAGGCTTCCGTGCTCGTCGTGAAGCTCTCGTACGGGTGGTGGACCATGATCGCCCGGTCCCGCATGACGGCGAACAGCGGACGATCCGACTCCTCGGCAACGGCGATCCGCCCTGCGGTGATGGGTGGCCAGGGGCGGTCTTTGAGGTCGGGACGTTCGAGGCCGTGCAACTGCCACAGGAACCCGAGGTCGATCGGTCCGCGGTTGCGGTACACGTCGTGTCGGTGCAGGTCGAGCTCCCGGGTCAGCAGCTCGAGCAACTCGTCGCTCATGGCCTCGGACACCTCGAGGCGAACCGCACGGTTGAAGCGCCGCCGGCGCAGCTCCATCTCGACGGCCTCGAGCAGGTCGTCGGCCTCCTCTTCCTCCACGATGAGGTCGGCGTTGCGGGTGACCCGGAAGGCGGCTGCCCCCTCGATCACCATGCCGGCGAACAACGTGTGGAGCTGGGCGATGATGAGGTCTTCGACGGGAAGGAATCGGGTCTCGTCGACCTCGAAGAGGCGCGGGAACACCGTCGGCACCTTGACGCGGGCGAAGCGGCGGTCCTCGCCGGTCGGGTCGGCGACCATCGCGGCGATGCTGAGGGCGAGGTTGGAGATGTACGGGAACGGGTGGCTCGGGTCGACGGCGAGCGGGGTGAGCACCGGGAAGATGCGCTGCTCGTAGACCTCGACGAGGCGCTTCTGGTCTTCCTCGTCGAGCTCGGACCAGCTGACGATGCCGAGACCGGCGTCGGCGAGGGCCGGCACGAGCTCGTTGAGGTAGACGTGGTCCTGGTGGGCGACCAGGGCCGCCGTGCGCTCGCTGATCGCCGCCAGCTGCTGCGTGGCGGTCATCCCGTCGGCGGTCGGCTCCTCGATGCCGGCGGCGACCTGGTCTTTGAGCGCGGCCACGCGGACCTGGAAGAACTCGTCGAGGTTGGTCGTCGTGATGGCACAGAACTTGGCCCGCTCGAGCAGCGGGATCCCTGGTTCGCTGGCCAGCTGTAGGACGCGTTCGTTGAAGGCCAGCCAGGTCAGCTCGCGGTTGATGAACCGTTGCTCCACTCCATCAATGCTCGCGGATCCTGGGCCCTCACGCGTCACTGTCGACGAGTTCCCTGGCCGCAACGTCCGATGTGCTCACGGCGTCACCAGGTAGCGGACGAATCGCCCACCCAGCCACGGCCTGCGTCCCCACGCGACGAGCCGTCCGGTGAGGATCGGCACCCACTGCGAACGGCGGCCGTAGGCGACCAACAGCAGGGCGACAGGATCGGCGCTCACGTGGCAATCAGCCGAGCCGCCGCTGCCGCTGACGTCGAGCGCGCCGTCGTTGATCGCGACGGAGACGTGCGTGCCGCCGCGCACCCGAAGGTCGTAGCGGGCATGGACGCCGGCCGTCGTCACGGGGTTGACGAGGAGCGGGAGCAACGGCAGCGCCGCGGCCAACACCAAGCGGGCGTCGTCGGGCCGGATCGTCCAGGGGCGCGAGAGCGCCTTGGCGACGTCACGGCCGTGGAGCAGGTACTCCGCGAGGCCGATGCCCAGCATGTTGGCGAGGGCGACAGGCTGGCCGTGCCACATCACGACCTCGTCGCCATCTCGGTCAGCTGTCTGCTCCAACAGCGTCGCTGACGCCGTCCTCAACCGTCGAGCCAGCGTTGGAAGGTCCCGTTGGGACTCTTCGCTCACTCGCGTCGCGTTCGTGCGGGCCAGCGAGCCGCCGGCGATGTCACTGACGTCGAGGAACGGGTCGGTGCCACCCGCCACGTACTCCAGGTACGACTCCGTCCCGCGAGTTACGTGCACGCCGACATCGCCGACGCTCCACTCGGAGCGGGGGATTCGCACGTCGGCGCTCGACGCCGACTCCAACAGCGCGCACAGCTCCGATGCGACACGCCCGAGCGCCGATCGCACGGCCGACATCTCCACGGCCGGCTCGGACATGCCCACGAGCATGAGCGGTGGAGCGCTCGACGCGCAAGGGAGCGGAAACCTCCGCGGCGGAACCCGCCCGCGCGTGGTTCACTCAGCGTCATGAGTGCCGCGCTCCCTACATCGCCAGCGGGCGCCACGGTGGCGGTCTGCCAGCCGTGGTCCGCCGACGATTGGGTGGACGCGGCCGCCCTCCTGCACGACTACGTCGACTGGATCCGCGAGACCACCGGATTCGAGCCGCTGCAGGCCCAACCGGAGCTGGTCGCCGAGCTTGCTGACGTACAGAACTGCTACTCCCGTGGGGACACGATGCTGTTCCTGGCGCGCCGCGACGACGCTGCCGTTGGCACCACGGCCGTTCGTTTCCACCGGGACGGCACCGCTGAGCTGAAGCGGATGTTCGTGCGTCCCGAGGCGCGAGGACGCGGCATTGCCGACGACCTCGTGCGCACGGTGCTGTGTGTGGCCGGCGCGACCGGTCGGCGGTTGGTGTGGCTCGACGCGCACCGGGGCTCGATGGACCGCGCGATCGCTGTCTACGACCGGCATGGGTTCGTCGAGACCGACGACCGACGCCCCGGTTCGGCCGACGGGCTCGTCGTCATGGAGCGCCAGCTCGGCGACGACGAGTGCGACGAGCGCTGGACGCCCTGCTGACCCTGTCTCTGGAGGCTGCGCTCGTGGGCAGGTGGGCGAGCGCCGCTGCGCAGCGGCGGCGGCGAGCTCGGGAGGTGAGTCGAGCAGCTTGGCTGCGAGACGAACCCGATTTATTCGTCGTCGGGACGCCCGAGGTCCCACTCCAGGGAGATCAACTCCCGTTCGGCATCGCGCACGATCCGCTCTCGGTTGCGCCGGAACTGCGGGTCGTCGCGGGGCAACAGCACGAGGCGGGCCAACACCCGGGCGCGGAACTCATCGAGGACGGTCCGCTCGCCCCAATCGCCGTACACCTCCCAGTGCGGCGACACCGGCCCGAGGTAGACGATGCGGGCGTGGGCCCGCGGGGGCTGGTCCAGGACGACGTCACTCACGGGCGGCGATGCTACCGGTGGGCCTTTCCTCGACGCGGCCGGCGAAGGCGCTGGAGCGCCCGCCGTGCCGATCTGGGAGCTCATTTCTGAACGACGCGACGGCCGGGCGGCGTCGCTCGCCGGCCGATGTCGGCAGGTCGCGTCGTTCAGCGACCTCCAGGCGCCTCGCCGGCCGCATTGTCAATGGCCAGGTCGCGTCGTTCAGCAGTGAAGCTCCGGTTCGGCACGCCGGCGCCTCCAGGCGCCTCGGCGGCCGCATCGAATATGTTACAGTTGTGTGAAGCTGAGTGACGATTCAGCTGGATCTTGCCTACGTCTTACCAAGATCGGGAACCGTGCGAGGACGGCGGGCGTCGGACGCAACGACAGCACGGCGGCGTTCGACACGAACAAGGAAAACAGCAGCGATGGACATGGACCCAGCGGCGTCGGCAGACGACACCGCCACAGCGTGGATGGCAGCGGGCAACTGCCGGTTGTATCCGCCGGCGACGTTCTTCCCGAGTGACGGAGTCGGCGTCGAGAAGGCGCGGAAGATCTGCGCCGGCTGCCCGGTGACGGGCCAATGCCTCGACTACGCCCTCGAGCACCGCATCGACCACGGCGTGTGGGGCGGTTGCAGCGAGCGGGAGCGCCGCCGCATCCTCAAGCGGCGCCGCTTGGAGATCGCCGCCAGCTAACTAAATCGGGCTCGGCTCGCAAGCAAGTTGCTCGCCTCACCTGCCGAGTTCGACGCCGCCGCTACGCATCGGCGTCTCACCGCCCCTGAGAACCAAAACACCATCAACCCTCGGGCTCGGCTCGCGAACGAGTTGCTCGCCTCACCTGCCGAGCTCGACGGAGCTCAGCTGTCGGTACGGGTCTCCGTGCGGTCAGCGGGCGGGACCGGAGGCTCGATCTCGGCGGCCTTCTGCGCCGTCGCGTCCTTCTCGCCTTCCGCCAGCCCGTCCTTGAACTCCTTCTGTGCCTTGCCGAGGTTGCGAGCAAGCTTCGGGAGTTGCGAGCCCCCGAAGATCACCAGCACCACGACGAGGACGATGATCCACTCTGGGCCACTGGGCATGAGCGCAGCCTAACGAGGCCGGGCGGTGGCGGAGTCGCGACTCAGGAAGTTCGCGGCGAGTTCACCGCAAGCGTTCAGGTGCGGCTCGGCTGCCGCTCAGGCACCGACGATGCTGCGGGCGGCCTGCGCCCGCTGGCGTCGGATGCGGCGCCGCTCTCGTTCGGAGAGGCCGCCCCAGATCCCGAACTTCTCGCCGTTGCGTAGCGCGAACTCCAGGCACTCCTCACGCACAACGCATCCGCGACATACCTCCTTCGCTTCCCGGGTGGAGGCACCTCGCTCCGGGAAGAACAGATCAGGATCGACACCGAGGCAGTTGGCTTGCTCCTGCCAGCCATGGTCCCCGGGGTCGGGCGCGGATTCGGAAGACTCGAACATTGTGGAGGACCCCCTGCCGTGTGGTCCCGTGGGGCGGTACGGCTACATCGCCGTAATTACATCGATGTGATTGTCGCATACCACATCACATGGGCGCAAGTGCGGATCTCGCGAGCTTCCGAACAGGCAGAACCGCGCCACGGCGACCTGTGCCTCACGTGAGCGTCAGGCCGCGCCGCGCTCGTCCGCGGACGGCGTCGTCGCGCCGTCCGCAAGGGTCAACCGGCTCGGCGAACCCTTCCCTGCTGACGCTTGTGCTCGATGAAATCGACGAGCACGTAGTCGCCCAGGTCTTCGGGAGTCGTGAAGAACGCTCGGCCGCGATTGATCTCGGTGAGGCGCTCGACGAACGCCGTGAGATAGCTCGTCGCGTCGAGCATGAACGTGTTGATGAGGATGCCCTCGCGGGTGCACCGCAGGACTTCGCGCAGCGTCGCCTCGACGGTCTCGGTCACCGGCGGGTAGTTGAAGAAGACATCGCCGCTCGGCGTCACGTGAGCAGTCGGCTCGCCGTCGGTGATCATGATGATCTGCTTCGTGCCCGACTGCCGTGCCAGCAGTTGGCGAGCCAACGTGAAGCCGTGTTGCATGTTCGTCCCGTAGACGAAGTCCCAGCTGACCTCCGGTAGCTGCTCGGGCCGCAGGATCCGTGCCGTCTCACTGAAGCCCACGAGGCCGAGGTAGTCGCGAGGGAACTGCGTCGAGATCAACGCGTGCAGCGCCATCGCCACCTTCTTGGCCGGCAGGAAGTTGTCGCGCATCGGCATCGACAGTGAGAGGTCGAGCATCAGCACCGTGCTGGAGCGAGTGAGATGCTCCGTGCGCTCGATCTCGAAATCGTCCGGCTCCAACTCGACGGGCGTGCCCACAACTCCATGCCCACGCCGCGCCAGCGCGTTGCGGATCGTCCGCTGCAAGTCGAGCTGGAACGGGTCACCGTACTCGTAGGGCTTCGTGTCGTACGTGCGCTCGTGGCCGTGACCGGTCTGGTGCACCTGGTGCTGACCGACCTGGTCCTTGGTCAGCTTGGAGAAGAGGTCGCGCAGGGCGTTGGAGCCGATCGCGCGGAGACCCTTCGGCGTCAGCTCCAGGCGTCCTTCGCGCTGCTCGATGAGCCCCGCCTCGGTGAGCATGCGCGTGAGCTCGGCGAGCCGCTCCAGCGAACGGGCGGCATCGTCACCGAGCAGGTCGCGGACGCGGTCCATGTCCGCCTCGGCGAGTGCGCCCGGATTCGAAGCGTTGCGCAGCAGGTGCTCGAGCTGGTCGAGGTCGCCGAGGTCCTGCATCGTCTGCATCGCCTGACCGAACCCGAGCGGGTCCTGACCGGAGAAGTCGTAGGACTGCTGCCAGCCCATCTGCGGGAACAGCTGGCGCAGGTGCCCGCCGAGTTGATCCATCTGCCAGCGCAGGTCCATGTCGCCGAGCAACTGATCGGACAGCTCCTGCAGCTGCGCCCGCTGCTCGGGCGTCATCGAGTTGAGCATCGCCTGCATTGCCGCCATGCGTTGCGCCAGTTGCTCGAGCAGCTCGTCGAGCGTCTCGGGGTTCTCCGGGAAGAAGTCCCCGTACTGCTCCATGAACTCCTCGAAGCGGGGATCCTCGCCGCGCTCACGCCGCTCGAGCATGTCGTTGAGCGCCGCCATCATGTCCTTCATGCGCGCGAGGTCCTGCGGCGTGAGCTGCTGCATCGCCCCGCTCATCTGCTCGAACAGCTGGTTGGCCAGTTGCTGGCGCAGCCGGTCGAGCAGGGCCTCGAAGCGCCGTGCCGCCTCGGCCGACTCGAAGTTGTACTGCTGGAGCTCACGGACCTTGCCGGCGAGATCGTTGGGCAGGAAGTCGAGCTGCATGTTGCGCTCGGCGGCGGTCTCGCGCGCCGTCTCGGCGCGCCGCTCGTCGCCGGTCCGGGCGGCCAGGCGCTCGGCCTCGCGCTGCGCGTTGTCGATGGCGTGACGCTCCTCGTCGACGATGTCGTCGAGCTCGCGGGCGATCTCGTCGTACACCCCACCGAGGTCGAACCGGTCGAGCCGCTCCTGGCGTTCCCGCCGCAGCTTGTCGAGCAGCTCCCGGACGCCGGAGAGGCGATCGCCGTTCCGATCGCGCAGTCCCTGGTGCATCATCCGGCGCAGCGCCGCGTTGACGTCCCCGTGGTACAGCAGCTCGTCGGTGAGCTCCTCGAACAGGCCGTCGCCATCCAGCTCGAAGCCCTGTTGCGTGCCGTCCCACCGGGAGTAGGTGAAACGTGACGCCATCACCTCACAGGCTACCGATCGGTGCCATCCGAGTGTTTGCGGCCGTCCGAGTGCCAGGACGCGGGAGGCCCCGCGTGTGACACTCGGAATCATGTGATCACGTGCACAAGCGTGGCCGGGTCACGTATCCTGGCGTAAATGCGAGTGCCGCGCACCTTCGCCTTCGTCGACCTCTCGGGTTTCACGAACTACACCGCGGCGTTCGGCGATGATGCTGCCGGACGCCTGCTCAGCGCGTTCCGGACGATGGTCCGCCAGGTTGCGTCGGATCGCGGGGTGCGGGTCGCCAAGTGGTTGGGCGATGGCTTCATGGCCGTCGCCGTCGATCAGGCCGATGCCATTGCCTTCGTCCTCGACCTCGAGGATCGGTCGGCGGAGGTGACCGCACCGCTGACGCTGCGGGCGGGCATCGCCACCGGCTACGCCCTGTTGTTCGAGGGCGACGACTACATCGGCTCGGCCGTCAACATGGCGGCCCGCCTGTGCGACATCGCCGGGAAGTACGAGGTGCTCATTCCGACGATGGGTCTGGAGCGACTCCCCGAGGGCGTCGTCGCCACACCGCACGGCGCCGTCGAGCTGGCCGGCTTCCCGGGTGAGATCGAGGTGTTCGAGCTGACGGGCGTCCCGAAGCCATCCGACCGGAACGACACCGGCGAGCTCTGGACCCGCGCCCCGTTCATCTGAGCTTCGTTTCGTCGATGGCGTGACCCGCGAGCACGAACAGGACCACGGCGGCATGCGTGCCCCGGGCAACGACGTCGCCCGCTGGGATCAGCGCTACGCCCAGCGCGACCGGTTGTGGTCGGCTGAACCGAACGTGACGGTCGGCGAAGTTGTCGGGTCGATGGCTCCCGGGCGGGCAATCGATCTGGGCGCCGGCGAAGGGCGACATGCGCTGTGGCTGGCACGAAACGGGTGGCAGGTCACCGCGGTCGACTTCTCATCAGTGGGCATCGAGCGGGCGCGCGCCCAACCGGGTGCCGACGGTGTGGACTGGGTCGTGGAGGACGTGCGCGGCTGGTCTCCGCCGGCAGGTGAGACCTACGACCTCGTGCTGGTCGTCTACCTCCACCTGCCCGACGACGTGTTCCGCAGGGCGACCACTTGGATCGGCGCCGGCGGTGCACTGGTCGTCGTCGGCCACGCTTTGCGCAACCTGCGCGACGGCGTCGGAGGTCCGAGGGATCCACGCCTCCTGTACACCGAGGAGCTGTTGCGCGCTGCGGCGGGCGAGTTGCACATCGAACAGTTGGGCGAGGTGCATCGCTCCACCGCCGAGGGCACGGCGATCGACCTGTTGCTCGTGGCGCGACGTCTCCCAGACGGCACCTCGCCCTCTAGATCCACGACGCGGGGTTAACGTCGGCCGCCATGACGTGGCAGGTCCATGGCGAACGCACGCTGTACGAGACCGACTGGGTGCGTCTCGCGCTGTGCGACGTCGAGTCGCCTGAGGGCCAGCGATCCGACCACCACGTGGTGCGTCTGCCGGCGGTGGCCGCGGGCGTCGTGATCGACGACGCCGAACGAGGTGTCCTGCTGCTCTGGCGCCATCGCTTCACGACCGGGACCGAAGGCTGGGAGATCCCCGCCGGACGCGTGGCCGACGGCGAGTGGCCGGAACACGCGGCCCGGCGCGAGGCCGTCGAGGAGACCGGTTGGCGACCGGGAGAGCTCCGCCAACTCACGACGTACTTCCCGCACCTCGGGCTGTCCGATGCGACGTTCCACCTCTTCGTCACCGATGGCGCCGAACATGTCGGCGAGCGGCAGGACGTGACTGCGGCGCAGCGCGTGGAGTGGTTGTCGTGGGACGACGTCATCTCGGCGATCAGGTCGGGCGACGTGCGCGACGGGCTCTCATTGACCGCGCTGCTCTGGGTCTTGGCGTTCGAGCGCGAGCAGCGCTGACGACGGGCGGCCGCGCAGGATCAGCTGCGGCCGCGATACGTGGCTCTGGTGCCGCTGGTGTCCTTGTTCAGCCGCTTGGAGAGATGCAGGCCCTCCAGCACGAACGCCACGGCGGCGCCCACGGCGGCCGGTGACTCGTCGCCGCCGGTGAGCTGGACGACGGGTGCTCGCAGTTGCGGGATCCGCTCGACGAGCCCAGCAAGGTCGCCCGACGACACGTCTTCGCCGGTGTGCGCGATCGCGCCCTCCTCGAACGCGGTGATCACGTCACGGGTTCGATCGGGGGGAATGCGCGCCTTGAAGACCGTGAGGACGGCGCCCTTGACGAGGTTCTCGAAGATGGCGCCTTCCCGCCCCTCGTCGAGCGACTCGATCTCGATCTTGCCGCTGGAGCTGGCGCTCAGCGCCTCGAGGTCGTCGACCCGCGGCACCACGACTCGCTCCCCTCCCCGCAACCCTCGCCGCAGGGCGTTCGCCGCGACGACCTCGTAGTTCGTCACCGAGAGCCGCACGCTGACGCCGCTGCGCTGGTTGACGTGCGTGCTGGCCCGGGCGAGGTGGCTGATCGTGGCGATCACCTCGGCGAGGTACTCCGGGACGTGGACGTCCACGCCGCCGACCGACGGGGACCGGGCCTCCTGGCTCACGATCGCCATCTCGGTCTCGAGCTCGAGCGGGTAGTGCGTGCGGATCTGGCTGCCGAACCGGTCCTTGAGCGGCGTGATGATGCGGCCGCGGTTCGTGTAGTCCTCCGGGTTCGCCGATGCGACGAGCATGATGTCGAGC
This sequence comes from uncultured Acidimicrobiia bacterium, assembly GCA_963844915.1. Taxonomy (GTDB): domain Bacteria; phylum Actinomycetota; class Acidimicrobiia; order Acidimicrobiales; family Ilumatobacteraceae; genus JALZMG01. The sequence goes on from CAWJQF010000009.1 coordinate 497,225, forward strand.
GGCAGGCGGATCTTGTAGCCGCGGACCTGGATGTCCCGTTCCTCGAGGACGTTGAGCAGTCCGACCTGGATCCGCTCGGCGAGGTCCGGGAGCTCGTTGATGGCGAAGATGCCGCGATTGGTGCGGGGCACCAGCCCGTAGTGCAGCGTCAGCTCGTCGGAGAGGTAACGGCCCTCGGCGACCTTGATCGGGTCGACCTCGCCGATCAGGTCGGCGATCGAGGTGTCCGGCGTGGCGAGCTTCTCCCCGAACCGGTCGTCGCGATGGACCCAAATGATCGGCGTGTCCTCGCCGTGCTCGGCGACGAGATCGCGGGCGTGGCGGGACACCGGGGCGTAGGGGTCGTCGTTGATCTCGCTGCCGGCAATGATCGGCATCCACTCGTCGAGCAGGCCGGTCAGGGAGCGGATCATGCGGGTCTTCGCCTGGCCCCGCTCGCCGAGGAAGATCACGTCATGGCCGGCCAGGAGGGCGTTCTCCAGTTGTGGGAGGACCGTCTGCTCGTAGCCGAGCACGCCGTCGAACAGCGGCTCGCCAGCAGCGATGCGGGAAACCGCGTTGGCGCGGACCTCCTCCTTGACCGGACGCGACACCCATCCGGCGTCACGCAGTTGGCCGATCGTCGCGGGACGGGTGGACATGCCTCGAACCTACCTGCCGTTCACCCCGGCCACCCGGCGGGCCGCGAGCTGCTCAGGGGTCGGCAAGACTCATGATCGCGTTCGCTACGTCGCTGCCTGACGCGCAGGTCGACGACCAGATGTAGGTCGCCGTCCCGGAATGCGTGACGCCACTGGGCACGTACGGCAGCAGCGGACCGTACGGCGCCGATGTCGCGCCGGCCGCCGACACTGTGATCTTGAGCAGCGTCCTGGTGCCGCCCGTCTCCATTCCGACCGTCAACAGGGATCCGTCGGGGAGCTGCGCGAGCCGATTGGCATTTGGGTGGATCTGACCGGCGCCGACGACGGATGACCACGTCAGGCCGTTGTCCGTGCTGCGGATGAGGCCTTGACCTCCGGCGAGCAACCAGTAGATCCCGTCGGCGCGAGCCAGCGGCGGACCGGACACGCCGCCCGGATTCGTCGGAACCCAGGTCTGACCTCCGTCCAACGTCCGGTACACGCCGGCGCTCGTGCCGAGCAACGCGACCATCCCATCGAGGACCAGCGGATGCCCTGCGATCCCAGCGCCAGAAGGCAGGTTCGTGGAGATCGGGGTCCACGCGGGTTCGGAGCCGTCGACCCACCGGTACAGCGTCAATCCGGCGCCGGCGGTGGCGTACATGGTCGCCTGATTCGCGGGCGAGACGTAAACGGTCAGCGCGCGCACATCCGTGAGATCGCCGATCTCCGCGAAGTCGCCCGCGCCGTCGTCCCTCCGGAACACTCCGTCGGCACCGCCGATCCAGTAGGTGTCGGCGTCCGTTTGCACGAGGGCGCGCTGTTCGCCAGTGCCGGTAACCGCGCTGGGCAGCGCGGTCCACGTCCCAGCAGTGTTGGTGTACAGGCCGCTTCCAGCGACGCTGGCGAGCAGCGAGTTCATCCGCGTCAACACATGCAGCGGCTGGGCGCATGTGACCGACCCGAGCCCACTCACGGCGCCGTTCCACGCCGGCGGTGGAGTCGTCGTCGTCGTGGCATCGGATGTCGAGCTTCCGGAAGCCGTGGTGGTCGTCTCGGCAGCGGTCGTGGTCGTCGCAGCGACCGTCGTCGACGTGGTCGTGCTCGTGGTCGTCCTGTTGCTCGAGTTCCCTCCCGTCGACCGGCTCGCTGAGGAGCTCGACGACCGGGAGCTGCCGGTCGACGAGCTACGTCGCGGCAGGGTGTTGTAGTCGCTGTCGAAGTCGAAGGGTTCGTCGAACGGGTCGATCGTGTCGTACGTGTCGTACGTGTCGAACGTGTTGATGGTGAAGTCGTCCTCGCCCAGCGCCAGCTCGTCGTCGTACGGCCACGCCTCGACGTCCTCGTCCTCGAGCCACGACGGGAGCTCGTAGCGATCGACCTCGTCGGCCTCGTCGTCGTCTTCCTCGTCTGCCGACGTCAGCTCGGGGCCCGAGAAGTCCGCTGTGCGCAATGCCGTTGCCGTCGGCACGGTCTCTCCGGCCCGCGAGATCAAGACGGCGCTGGCGAGGATCGCGAGCTGCCGCGATCGCGGCGTGTTTGCGATTGACACCCGATGTCCGCGGCTGCGACGGCTGCGCTTCGCCGACGGGAACGAGCTCGACCTCGGTCGCGTCGGGGTGCCCGCCATCGCCAAGGTCGAGACCATCAAGACCATCGGGCGGATCCACCACTCGCGAGCGTAGGCGCGCCTCTGGCGGAGCCGCACCTCACCCGTCATCCACGATGGCCGTGACAGGGCGCGTGACTAGCCTGCGGCGGCGTGGAGCTCTCGGGTCCGTGGCGAGCAATCGCCGCCGACGACGAGATCCGCAGGGGCGGCACTGGCCTCGACGTCGACGACGACACGTGGCCTGAGCTGACCGTCCCGGGACACTGGCAGAGCCATCCGACGTTCGCCAAGAGCGACGGACCGATCTTGTACCGCCGGCGGTTCGACCTGCCCCCTCCTGCCGACGGCCAGCGACGCTGGGTGACCCTCGACGGCATCTTCTACCAGGCGGACGTCTGGCTCGACGGCGCCTACCTCGGCGATCCGGAGGGTTACTTCTTCCCGCACAGCTTCGACGTCACGGCGCTCTCGCGCTTGGGCGACGAACACGTCCTCGCCATCGAGGTCACGTGCCACCCGGAGCGGGGCATCAGCGGCCGCCGCAACATCACCGGCATCTTCCAGCACTCAGACGCCGTCGACCGAGCGTGGAACCCCGGTGGCTTGTGGCGACCAGTGCTCGTGTACGACACCGGGCCGGCCAAGCTCGATCGCTTGCGCGTCCTGTGCCGCGACGCCGACGAGATCCGTGCCCACCTCCGGCTGTATGCCTGCCTCGACAGTGACGCCGCGCGGACGGTCCGTGTGCGGACCACCGCGGCGGGAGTGCTCGTCGACGAGACCGAGCACCCGGTCGCCGCCGGCAACAACGAGATCGAGTGGGCGCTGGACATCGATCGGCCGGAGCTGTGGTGGCCCCGCGCGCTCGGCGACCAGCCGCTGACGAACATCGACGTCGAGCTGCTCGTCGACGGTGAGGTCAGCGATCGCCGGTCCCGGCGCACCGGTCTCCGCGAGGTGGCCTGGAACGACTGGGTGTGCTCGATCAACGGCGAGCGGCTGTTCCTCAAGTCGGCCAACATCGTGCCGACCCGACCCGGGCTCGCCGATGCGACACCCGAGGAAGTTCGCCGCGACGTCGAGCTGGCGGTCGAGGCGGGCTTGGACGCCCTGCGCGTTCAAGCCCACATCGCCCATCCCGAGTTGTACAGCGCCGCCGATGAGCTGGGCGTGCTCGTGCTGCAGGACTTCCCACTGCAGTGGGGTTACGCCCACCAGATCCGCCGCGAGGCCGTCCGGCAAGTGCGCGAGGCGGTCAACGCGCTCGGTCACCACCCGTCGATCGTGCAGTGGTGCGCACACGACGAGCCCGTCGCCGATGCACCGCAGATCGAGCACGAGAGCACGGGCCGGTGGCTTCGTCGGCTCGTCTCCAAGCAGCTGCCGACGTGGAACAAGTCAGTGCTCGACCGCTGGCTGAAGCGGGCGTTCGAGCAGGCTGACCCCACGCGCCCCGCTGTCGCTCACAGCGGCGTGACGCCGTTCCTGCCACGGCTCGACGGAACGGATGCTCACCTGTGGGTCGGTTGGCACCGTGGCGACTTGCAGGATCTCGGCGAGCGAGCCCGCATGATGCCGCGGCGGGTGCGCTTCGTCAGCGAGTTCGGCGCTCAATCGGTCCCCGAGTCGGCCGCCGCGTACATCGACCCCTCTCGGTGGCCCGAGCTCGACTGGGAGTCGCTGCGCGAGCACCATGGCCTCGAGGTCGAGGTGATGCAGCAGCGCGTGCCTCCGGCCGATTACCCGACCTACGACGCCTGGCGCAGCGCGACGCAGCGCTACCAGGTCGTCGTGCTGCGCCACCACATCGAGACGTTGCGGCGGCTCAAGTACCGGCCGACCGGCGGCTTCGCGTTCTCGTGGCTGGCGGACCCGGCACCGATGATCTCGGCGGCCGTGCTCGATCACGACCGCGTGCCCAAGCTGGCATGGTCGACGATCGTCGAGACCTGTCGCCCCGTCATCGTCGTCACCGATCCGCTGCCCGCCGAGCTCGTCGCCGGCGACGACCTGACACTCGACGTCCACGTCGTGAGCGACTTACGAGTGCCGGTGGTCGACGCAACGGTCTCGGTGACGTGCACATGGCGAGGCGGTCGCCAGCAGTGGGCGTTCCGCGGCGACGTCGCCGCCGACTCCGTGCAGCTGATCGGCCGCCTGGAGTTGGCGGTGCCCGACCATCCGGGCGAGCTGCTGCTCGGGATCGCGCTGAGTGGGCACGACGAGTTGTCACGACCGGTGAGCGCGACCCGCCGCGCCGGCGCTCGAGTGGTGCGCGCCTGAACTTCAGCGCCGCGACAGCGAGCGACGGTTCTTGAACATCGCCTTCAGGTAGTCGGCGTTCATCAAGGCGATCACGTCGATCGAGATCTCCTTCGGGCACGCCGCCTCGCACTCACCGTGGTTCGTGCACGAACCGAAGTGGGCTTCCATCTCCCGGACCATCGCGTCGACGCGCCGGTAACGCTCTGCCTGCCCCTGCGGCAGCAGGTTGAGGTGGGCCACCTTGGCGCCGGTGAACAGGTTGGCGGCACCGTTCGGGCACGCCGCCACGCAGGCGCCGCAGCCGATGCACAACGACGCGCGCTCCGCGGCATCGGCGACGGGCTTGGGAACCGGGATGAGGTTGGCGTCAGGAGCTCCACCTGTCTCTGCCGTGATGAACCCGCCGGTCTCGATGATGCGATCGAGCACCTGGCGGTCGCACATCAGGTCCTTGATGATCGGGAAGGCCGCCGCCCGCCAGGGCTCGACGACGATCTCGGCCCCGTCAGGAAACTTGCGCATGTGCAGCTGGCACGTGGCCGTGCCGCGCTGTGGTCCGTGGGCCTGGCCGTTGATCATCAGCGCGCAGGACCCGCAGATGCCCTCGCGGCAGTCGTGCTCGAACGTGATGGCGTCCTTGCCCTCGGCGATCAGTCGCTCGTTGAGGACGTCGAGCAGCTCGAGGAACGAAGCATCCTCGCTGATCTCGTCGACGTGGTGCTCCTCGAAGCGCCCAGCGGTGTGCGGACCGTCCTGGCGCCAGACCTTGAGCGTCAGGTTGCGGACTCGGTCGCGGTGCCCGTTGTCCACTGACGTTCACTTGTAGCTCCGCGTCTGGAAGTGCAGCTCCTCGTACACCAGCTCCTCGCGATGAAGGGTCGCGTCCGCCGGGTCTCCGGTCCATTGCCACGCCGCCACGTAGGCGAAGTGCTCGTCGTCGCGCAGTGCCTCCCCCTCCTCGGTCTGGTACTCGGCGCGGAAGTGACCGCCGCAGCTCTCCTTGCGCTCCAGCGCGTCGCGGCACATCAGCATCCCGAGCTCGAAGAAGTCGTCGACCCGGCCGGCCTTCTCCAGCGTCTGGTTGATCGTGTCGCCGGCGCCGGTCACACGGAGATCCTTCTTGAACTCGTCGTGCAGCGCCGGGATCTCCGACAGCGCCTTCTGCAGCCCCTGCTCGGTGCGCTCCATCCCGCAGTAATCCCAGACGATGCGGCCGAGCTCGCGGTGGAAGTCGTCTGGCGAGCGGGTCCCTCCGATCGCGAGGTAGCCGTCGAAGCGGGCCCGCGCCGCCGACTCGGCAGCGGCGAACGCCGGATGATCCGTCCCGGGGATCGGCTTGTTGAGCAGCGGGGCGAGGTAGTTACTCATCGTCGCCGGCAGCACGAAGTACCCGTCGGCGAGACCCTGCATCAGTGCCGACGCGCCGAGGCGGTTCGCTCCGTGGTCGGAGAAGTTGGCCTCACCCGCGGCGTACAGGCCGGGCACGTTGGTCATCAGCTCGTAGTCGACCCACAGCCCGCCCATGGTGTAGTGCGACGCCGGGTAGATGCGCATCGGCACCGCGTACGGATCCTCACCGGTGATCCGCTCGTACATCTCGAAGAGGTTCCCGTAGCGCTCGCTCACCACGTGTTGCCCCAGCCGGCCGATCGCGTCGGCGAAGTCGAGGTACACACCGTTGCGCTTGGGCCCGACGCCGCGTCCGGAGTCGACCGCCCGCTTGGCGGCGCGCGACGCGATGTCGCGGGGCGCCAGGTTGCCGAAGCTCGGATAGAGCCGTTCGAGGTAGTAGTCCCGCTCGCCCTCCGGGATCTGCGCCGCCGGCCGCTCGTCACCGACCTCCTTGGGCACCCAGACGCGGCCGTCGTTGCGCAGCGACTCCGACATCAACGTGAGCTTCGACTGGAACTCGTCCGACTGCGGGATGCACGTCGGATGGATCTGCGTGTAGGACGGGTTGGCGAACAGCGCGCCCCGCCGATGGGCACGCCACGCCGCCGTGACGTTGCAGGCCATCGCGTTGGTCGACAGGAAGAACACGTTGCCGTAGCCGCCGGTCGCCAGGATCACGGCGTGGGCGCTGTGGGAGCGGATCTCCCCGGTCAGGAGATCGCGTGTGACGATCCCTGAGCAGCGCCCGTCGACGACGACGATGTCGACGAGCTCGGTGCGCGTCCACAGCTTGACGTTGCCGAGCCCGACCTGGCGGGACATCTGCTGGTACGCACCGAGCAGCAGCTGCTGGCCCGTCTGCCCACCCACGTAGAACGTGCGGCTGACCTGCGCGCCACCGAAGCTGCGGTTGTCGAGGAGGCCGCCGTACTCACGGGCGAACGGAACGCCCTGGGCAACGGCCTGATCGATGATGTTCACCGAAACCTGGGCGAGCCGGTAGACGTTTGCCTCACGGGCCCGGAAGTCGCCGCCCTTGATCGTGTCGTAGAAGAGGCGGTAGATGCTGTCGCCGTCGCCGCGGTAGTTCTTGGCCGCGTTGATCCCGCCCTGGGCGGCGATCGAGTGGGCGCGGCGGGCGGAGTCGTGGAACGTGAACGCCTCGACCTGGTAGCCGAGCTCGGCCAGCGTTGCCGCCGCCGAGGCGCCGGCAAGTCCGGTGCCGACGACGATGATCTTGAACTTGCGCTTGTTGTTCGGGTTGACCAACTTCGAGTTGGCGATGTAGTTCTGCCACTTGTCGGCGAGCGGGCCATCGGGGATCTTGGCGTCGAGGACGACCGGCGTGGTCGTGGGTCGATCGAGGGTGTCCGTCATGACCGTGGGTCCTCCTCAGACTCCGACGATGCCGGCCTGCACGGCAATCGGGAACGACACATTGCCGACCACGATGACCGTGGCGATCGGCGGTGGCGAGGCCTCGCCGCCAGGCGTTGAAACGGGGGTTGTTCCACCCCATCGACTGGAAGAGGCTCCACGTGCCGTGGAACAGGTGGATGCCGAGGGCGATGTTGGCGACGATGTAGAGGATCGCCACCGGGATCCTGGACAGGCTGGCGTCGAGGTTCCGGTAGACCTCGCCGCGGACGAAGTCCGGGTTGAACCAGCCCCACGTCAGGTCGGCGAGGTGGAAGAAGAGGAACAGCAGGACGATCACGCCGGTCCAGCGCATCGTGCGGCTGGCGAAGTTGGCGACGACGTAGTCCCGATGGGATTGGTACCGCATCGGGCCGAGCCCGGCGGTTCATCACCGTCAGCGAGTAGGCGGCATGCACGTGCAGGACGAGCGGCCACGATCAGCACGATGCGCAGGAGCCACAAGGCGACTGTGCGAGGGAGGATCGGTACCAGCAGCTCTCGCAGGAACTCGCTATAGACGTCGACGTCGTAGACGCGCTGGCCGTCCTCGGTGATGAGGCCGAGGTAGACCTTGAGGTTCCCGACCATGTGGAAGATCACGAAGCCGATCCCGATGATCCCCGTGATCGCCATGACGTACTTCTTCCCGACGGCGGTCGAGTAGAAGTCGATCAAGAAAGGCTTGCGCTTCCGGGCTTCGACCGGCGTCGCTGTTCCTGACACCGGCCCACGAGTGACGGCTTGCGCCATGGGATGAACGCTATCCCGACCCGGCGCGCGCACCCGAAATCACCTGGGTGACGCGCGGCTCGTTTGTTGTCATCTGGTCCGGCCTCGCCGCCACCCGTCGGGTGTCAGCACCCAGTCGGCGACCGTGCCGTCGGGGAACGCGAACGCCGTCCGGACCCCCGTGTGCGCGTAAGCGCTCGGCAGGTCGAGCGGTCCGAGTCGATCCCCCCAGCGCCGCCAGCGCTGCGCCGGGATCTCCTCCAGCCGGAGCGGGTCGCCGGGCAGCTCGATGACGCCGTGCACCACGCCGCGCTGCATGAAGCCATCGTCGGTCCGTTCCGGGACCTCCGTCGCATACCACTCGAGGTCGAAGGCGAGCGCGCTCAGCACGCCATAGGCACGTCCCAGCGCTTCGGCCGGATCCTCCAAGGCCACGGCATACGTCTCGTTGGCCACGGTCCACTGCTGCATCGGCACCTCGCACACGTGCTCGGCCCACAGGCCGTGGGCCTTGACCAGTAGCGGGTCGCTCCGTGGTGGCACGTCCCACTCGGTGACGTGCAGCAGTGGTTGCCCGGCTCGCGCCAACGCCGCCCAATACCACCCCGGCTCACCAGCTCGGCGCCGATAGCCCGTGACCAACCCGACGTCGCCACGCTCCGACCAGCCAGCGAAGCACCACTCCTCGATCGCCGCGTCTGCGTGCACCAGATCATCGGCGTCGCCGAGCCCCGCGGGTAGCCGTCCGGTCACAGTCGAGCACACTGCCACGGCAGACTGGGATCGTGGCCGCCGGCACCGTCCGCTACCTGAGTCTCGACTGGCTCGATGAGCTCGGGCGCGTCGTCGAGGCCGACGACGAGCTGCGCGAGCTGGCGACCGAGCACGAGATCGGCATCACGCAAATCGTGCGTGAAGGCCCGGAGGGCGACATCACCTACCACCTGCAAGTCGCGGCAGGCGCAGCACGCTTCGGGCCAGGCCCCGCCGAACCGGAGCACGTCCGCATGGAGCAGTCGTGGGACACCGCGGTGGCCGTCGCCCAAGGCGAGCTCAACGCGCAGGATGCCTTCGTCAGCGGCCACATCCGCCTGTTCGGTGACCAGCAGCGGCTGCTCGCATCGCAACCCGTCTTCCGTGCTCTCGATGCGGTGTTCACCGACGTTCGTTCGCGGACCGAGTACCGCTGACCCGCCGTGCCCGAGTTGCCCGAAGTCCAGGCCCACGCCGAGCGGCTGGCTGCCGACTACGCCGGTCGGCAACTGTCGAAGTTCGTGCCGCTCACGTTCACGGCGCTGAAGACGGTCGTACCGGTGCCCGACGAGGCGTACGGCCGCTCGCTCGAAGAGGTCGGTCGGCGTGGCAAGTACCTCCTCGCCCGGTTCGAGCCGATCACGTTCATCGTCCACCTGATGCAGGGCGGCCGGCTGTCCGTCGACGTGAAGCAGGCGGCCAAGCCGCGTGGCGGGCAGGCCCGCTTCTACTTCGGCAGCGAGATCCCGCCGTGGCTGCTGACCGAGCAAGGCACGGAGCGCCGGGCCGGCGTCTGGTGCGTGCCGAGCGACGATGTCCTCGGCTCGCCGCCACTCGACAAGCTCGGTCCCGAGGCCGACCAGATCGAGCCGGACGAGCTCGCCGAGCGCTTCCGGGCCAAATCGATGCGCCTGCACGGCTTCCTGCGCGACCAGCGGTGCATCGCTGGCATCGGCCGTCGCCTGGCCAACGAGGTGTGCCACCGGGCCCGCCTCTCCCCGTTCGCGATGACGGGCAAGTTGGGGCTGGACGACGCGACGACCGTCGTCACCGCCATTCGCGAAGCCGTCGCCGAAGGACTCGCGTACGAGCGCACCCGTGACGACATGAGCTCATCCAAGGAGCGCCCCGGTCGGGTCCACCACCGCACTGGCGAGCCGTGCCCGGTGTGCGGCGACACCATCCGGGCGGTCGAGTACTCCGGCTACACGGTCAACTACTGCGCGACGTGCCAGACCGGCGGCAAGGTGCTGGCGGACAACACCACGAGTCGCTTCCTCAAATGAGTCCCAGCTCCTGCACCGCATCGCGTTCTTCGACGAGCTCGGCGGCCGTGGCATCGATGCGGGCCTGGCTGAAGTCGTCGATCTCGAGGCCCTGGACGATCGAGTAATCGCGGTTGGCGCACGTCACCGGGTAGCTGAAGAACACGCCGGGCGGGACGTCGTAGCTGCCGTCGCTGAGCACCGCCATCGACGTCCACTCGCCGGGGGGCGTGCCGAGCACCCACGAGCGCATGTGGTCCACGGCCGCACTGGCTGCCGATGCGGCCGACGATGCGCCGCGCGCCTCGATGATCGCTGCGCCCCGCTTGGCGACGGTGGGGATGAACGTGTTCTCGACCCAGTCGTGGTCGTCGACGGCCTCGTAGGCGTTGCGCCCACCGACCTCGGCGTGGAAGAGGTTCGGATACTGCGTCGTCGAGTGGTTGCCCCAGATCGCCAGGTTCTTGACCTCGGTCACGGGGACGCCGAGGCGCTGGGCCACCTGACTCACCGCCCGGTTGTGGTCGAGCCGGGTCATCGCGGCGAAGCACTTCGGGTCGAGGTCCTTGGCGTTCGCCTGGGCGATGAGGGCGTTCGTGTTGGCCGGATTGCCGACCACGAGCACTCGGACGTCTCGGCTGGCACTGCGGGACAGGGCCTCGCCCTGCGGCTTGAAGATGCCGCCGTTGGCGGACAGGAGGTCGGCGCGCTCCATCCCCGCCTTGCGCGGCATCGCACCGACGAGGAGGGCAACTTCGACGTCGGCGAAAGCGACGTCCGCGTCGTCGGTGATGACGACCTCGTGGAGGAGCGGGAACGCCGAGTCGTGGAGCTCCATCCGCACCCCCTCGAGGGCGCCGAGCGCCGGTGTGATCTCCAGCAGCTGCAGGATGATGGGCGTCTCGGGGCCGAGCATCGAGCCGGAGGCGATGCGGAAGAGCAGGCTGTAGCCGATCTGGCCGGCGGCCCCGGTGACAGCGACTCGAGTCGGTGAGGTCATGGCGTCGAGCGTAGGCCACGCAATATTCGGGCTCGGCTCGCAAGCAAGTTGCTCGCCTCGCCTACCGAGCTCGCCGCCTCCGCTCCGCTTCGGCGTCTCACCCACCTTGCGGTTGACCAACTGTCGTCAGAATCAGACGCCGAGGGCGTCGAAGATCAGCTGGGAGTAGTAGTTCTGGCCGTTCTGGTTGATGTGGATGCCGTCGTCGTAGAAGCAGTCGCCGGGGCACTGCGAGGCGAGGTTGGCCCAGTCGACGAGGACCACGTTCGGGAACCTCGACGGCACCTGGTACAGCAGGTCGTTCGTCGGCGGGATCCAGCTGCGGTCGGCGTGCGCCGTCAGCATGACGACCCTCGGCACGCCGGCGAGCGCGCCGAAGAAGCCGTCGAGGGTCTCCGTGCTGACTGGGCCGTTCGTCCCGAGGTGGACGACGACGGCGTTGCCGAGCTGTCCGGCATCCCGCAGGCCTTGCACGAGCGGGATGGTGGTGTTCATCTGGCGGCTCTCGATGGCATCCACGATCATGCCCCGGGCGCTGAGCTCCTCCGCGGCACCGAGCATGACCGAGTCGCCGATGGCGATCGTCGGCGGCCCTGGTGGTGGTGGCGGAGCGGTTGTCGGGGGAACGGTCGGCGCCGCGGTCGGGGGAACCGTTGGTGTCACCGTCGTCACGGGGATCACCGACGGGACCGCCGTCGTCGTCTGCGGCGGCTTCGTCGAGTCCGTGACCGGATCTGACGTCGCCGTGGTCGTTGCGGTGTTCGGGACCGACGTGGAATCGAGCAGATCCGTCAGATCCACGGTGGCCTCGCGCCCGGGCTGCAGCGACTGCTCGATCTCGTTCGGCCGCAGCTCGGCGGTCGCCAGGTTGGCGGCGGCGAACACGGACACAGCGACGAGCACCGCCGCCGTCGTCGCGACGATCCGCCTCGGGAACGGATCACTTGCCGCCTTGAGTTTGCGCCACCAGCGGCCGACGTGGCCCTTGCGGACCGGCGTCTCGATCAACCGGTACGACAGCTCGGTCACGACACAGGCGACCGCCGTGCCGATGAGGAACTGCGGCACGCTCAGCGGTCTGCCGGCCACCCGTCGCATCATCTGGTAGATCGGCCAGTGGAAGAGGTACAGGCCGTACGACCGGGTGCCGATCCACAGGAACACGGCGTTCCCGAGCAGCGGCCCCGCCAGCGAACGCTGGTGGGTGACGGCGGCGATGATCATCAAGGTGAAGATCCCGCAGACGAAGAACCCACCGCGGAACAGCCACGGATCCGCACCCGAGGGCTTGACGATGTAGAGGTACCAGCACAGCGCCGCGAACCCGGCCAAGCCGATGAGCGCCAGCACGTCGAGTGAGCGCGCCTTGGTCCGCATCGGGCTGCGCATGATGGCGACCGGCCGCCACACCATCGCGAACGCGGCGCCGAGCAGTAGGCCACCGGATCGGGTGAGCGTGCTCAAGTACAGCGTGTCCGTCTTCGAGATGCAGCGGCCGGCGACCTGCCAGTACGCATCCGGCGTGATGTCACACGTCGCAGTCGGACCCGGGTAGTACAGCAACGCCATCAGCGCCGTCACGGCCAGGGCGGCCACGAAGAGGTACCGGCTGATGTCCGGCAGCCGGCGCCGACCGAGTCGGATCAAGCCGACCATGACGAGCGGCCACAGCAGGTAGAACTGCTCCTCCACGGCGAGGCTCCAGAGGTGCCGCAGCGGGGCGAAGTCGCCGGTCGCGGTGTAGCCCTGGCCGACCCAGATCTGGTACCAGTTCGTCGTGTACGTGAGCGCGGCGATCACGTCGCCGCGCAGCTGACCGAGGGCATCGCGGCGGAACAGGGTGGTGTACAGCGTGACGAGGATCAGCAGCGTGTACAGCGCGGGCAGCAGCCGTCGTGCCCGCCGCATGTAGAAGTTGGAGAGGCTGACCGAGCCGCTGCGCTCGTGCTCGCCGATCAGCAGCAGCGTGATGAGGTAGCCGCTGATCACGAAGAAGACCTCGACACCGAGGAAGCCACCCGGGAGCCACGCGTTGTTGGCGTGGTACACCATCACGACCGCCACGGCGATCGCCCGCATGCCGTCGAGCCCTGGCAGGTACGGGACGGCGCTGATCGCCGCCCGGGGTGGATGCCACTCCAGGGGCCGGGTGGGCCGGGTGATGGACGTCGTCATCCGCGCCGTGCTGCTTCGAGCCCGAGGTTGGCGTAGATCTCCCGGGTCGCCGTGCTGCGATTGAGCGTGTAGAAGTGCAGTCCGGGTGCGCCGGCATCGAGCAGTTGACGACACAACGAGGACGCGACCTCGACGCCGATGCGACGCACGTCCGTTGGATCGTCGACGTCGTTCAACCGCTCCACGAGCCAGGCCGGGATCTCGGCCCCGCTCATCGCCGCCATGCGGGCGACCTGACCGGCGTTCGTCACCGGCATGATGCCGGGCAGCACGGGCTTGTCGACGCCGAGCGCAGCGAGCTCATCGACGAGGCGGAGGTACGGCTCGATCTCGAAGAAGAACTGGGTGATCGCGAAGTCGGCGTGTTGCAACTTGGTGGCCAGGTGCTGGCGATCCGAAGCTCGATCGGGAGAGCGTGGGTGGGTCTCCGGATGCGCAGCCACCCCGATCGAGAACTCACCCGGCGCGATGTCCTCGACGAGCTCGAGGGCATACGTGTAGTCGCTGGGTCGATGGTCGGCGGGGTCGGTGGGTGGGTCACCGCCGAGCGCCAGCACGTTCTCGATCCCGGCCTCGCGATAGTCGTCGAGGATCCTGGCGACTTCGTCGCGGGTGTGGCCTTGGCACGTCAGATGAGCCATGGGCGTGATGGTCGTCTCGCGCCGAACCCACGTGACGACCTCACGGGTCCGCTGCCGGGTGCTGCCTCCGGCGCCGTACGTCACCGAGACGAAGCTCGGCTGGAGCGGCTCGAGCTCGGCGATGGTGCGACCGAGCGACAGCTGAGCGCTGTCGGTCTTCGGCGGGAAGAACTCGAACGAGAACGTTCGCCCCGCGGCGAGGAGGTCAGACACCCGGGCCATACGCAGCCAGTCACGCTATCCGCCGATGCGTCACGAGGACTGGCACGTCCCTGCCACCGCGAAGCCTGTTCTGTCCGTAGGAATCGTGCATTGTGATGCGGTTTCGACGGACAGAAGCGGTCTTCAGTGCCGGAAGTGGCGCTCCCCCGTGAAGACCATCGTGATGCCGTGCTCGTCGGCGGCCTCAATCACCTCGGCGTCACGCACGCTGCCGCCCGGCTGGATGACGGCGGTGACGCCGGCCGCCGCCACCGTGTCCAGCCCGTCGCGGAACGGGAAGAAGGCATCACTGGCACACACGCCGCCGACCGCCCGGTCGCCGGCCCGATCAACGGCGATGCGGGCCGAGTCCAATCGGTTCTGTTGGCCAGCGCCGACCCCGAACGCCTGCAGGTCATGCGCCACGACGACGGCGTTCGACGACACGGCGGCACACACGAGCCATGCGAACTCCAGGTCATCCCACTGTTCGGGGGTCGGCTCGCGGGCCGTGACCACCCACCACACGCTGCGATCGATGGTGACGGGGTCCGGCTGCTGCACGAGCAACCCGCCGTCCACGGGCCGGACGTCGAGCGTCGGCATCCCTGGCGCCGGCGCCGTGAGCACGCGGAGGTTCGCCTTGGCACCCAGCACTTCGAGGGCAGCCTCGTCGTAGCCGGGAGCCACGACGACCTCCGTGAAGACCAGCGAGAGGCTGCGCGCCAAATCCTCCGTGGCAACACGATTGAGGGCGACGATGCCGCCGAACGCGCTGATCGGGTCACAGGCGTGGGCCCGCTCGTACGCAGTGGCGATGTCATCGAAGACGGCGACGCCGCACGGGTTGGCGTGCTTCACGATCACGCATGCCGGCCGGTCGAAGCGGTGCACCAGCCGCCATGCCGCTTCGGTGTCGAACAGGTTGAGGTAGCTCAGCGCCTTGCCGCCGTGCTGAACCGCCTCGTCCCACCACCCCGTCGTCCCCCGGAGCCTGTAGCGGGCCGCCACCTGGTGCGGGTTCTCCCCGTACCTCAGGTCCTGGGCCCGCACCAGGTCGAGTCGCAGCCGGGCCGGCAGCAGCTCCTCCGGTGGCGTCCCCGACGAACTGTCGGTGCGGTCGAGCCACTCGACGATCTCCGCGTCGTAACCGGAGGTCACCTCGAAGGCCCGGCGCGCCAACCGGCGGCGGGTCTCCGCAGACAGCCGGCCGCCGCTGCGCAGCTCCTCCAGCACCGGTGCGTAGTCCTCCGGATCGAGGAGGACCCCCACGTGAGCGTGGTTCTTGGCGGCAGCCCGCACCATGGCCGGCCCGCCGACATCGATGAGCTCGATGCCCGGGTCGAGGTGGAACGGGTAGAGGCCAGCGACGACGAGGGAGATCGGTTCGATGCCGTGTTCTTCCAGGTCTCGCTGATGATCGGGGTCGTCAGGGTCAGCCAGGATGCCGCCGTGGACGAGCGGATGAAGGGTCACCACACGATGGCCGAGGATGGCCGGGAAGCCGGTGAGCTCGGCGACGTCGGTGACCGGTACCCCCGCCTCCGCGATCGCCCGCGCCGTGCCACCACTCGAGAGCAGCTGCCAGCCGAGCTCGTGCAGACCTTGCGCCAACTCACCAACACCCCGTTTGTCGTACACGGACAGCAGGGCGGTCGGCACGGGGCGAGGGTAACGAGACCGGCAGCCAGGCCGCATCGCGCGCAGTCAACTCTGCGTCCTGGCGAGATAGCGTGTCAGGTCGCCGCACAGGCTGCTGCGGCAAGAGAGGGAGTCTTGGAAGAGGGAGCGGACGGCAAGTTCGGGACGGACGACGTCCTGAAAGTGGTCGGCGGAGGAGTGTTCTTCTTCGCTGGCCTGCTCAGCTGGTGGCGACTCGATGTCGATGGGTTCACACACAGCACCACAGCGTTCGACTACACGTTGACGGGGATCGTCCCATACGTCATCTTCGTGGCGATCGCCATCCTCACGGTGCTCGATCGGACGAACTCGCTGCGCCTCCCGGCCGCCATCGTGGAGCCGGTGGTGCAGCTGGGGGCGGCGGCAATCGCCGCGCTGCTCGTGATCTGGCGGTTCGTGTTCAGCGATATCGACGATCAGGGCGATGCGTCAGTCGGACGTGGCGCCGGGCTCTACCTGGCGCTGGTGGCCGCCATCGTGGCGCTCGTCGGGTGCATCATGACGTACCGCGCGGTCGGCGTCGATGACGAGGAAGCAGACGACGTGGCGCACGACCACACTCCGCCGAGGACGGCGCCGCCCTGGCCGTGACGCGACACTCCCTCGTCGGGTGAACTCCCGCGAGCTACGGTCCGCGTGTGGACCTGAGCACCTTCAAGCCGTCTGACTGGCTACTCATCGGCGGCGGCCTCGGCTTCCTGATCTTCGGGTCGTTCCTGGATTGGATCCGCGTCTCGCTCGGCGGCTTCGGTGCCAGCGGAGGCAACGCCTTCGACTTCTTCTTCACGGGCACCGTGCCGTGGATCCTGATCATCGGCAGCGGCGTGCTCGCCTTCATGCTCGCTGGCCGGCTCATCAGGTCCGGTTCGACCCCTTGGTCGACGATCCTCCTCGCCACGACCGCGGTCGGGACGATCCTCGTGTTCATCCGGTTGCTGATCCCGACGCTCGGCGAGGACATCCCCGACGAGGTCGACGTGTCGCGAGGCGCCGGCCTTTGGCTGAGCTTCCTGTCGGCGGCAGTGGCGCTGGCGGGCGCCATCTTGAAGCACAGGGAGTCCGGCGGCGACCTGCGGAGCCTGACGAACGTCAACAGGCGCAGTAGCGGGTTCGATCGGTCGGAGCCGCCGAGCGCGCCGCCGCCTCCGCCGGCGACCGGGAGCGAGCCGCCTCCTCCGCCACCTCCTTCGGCTGGTGGCACCGAGACGCCGCCGCCTCCGCCTGTGGTGTAACGAGTCCGGGCCCGACGGTCCTAACGATCCTTGAGCAGGCCGGCCATCAAGTCGCCGGCCTCGGTGGGGTTGAGGCCGACGTGCACGCCGGCGGCGGCAAGTGCGTCCATCTTCCCCTGGGCCGTGCCTTTGCCGCCCGAGACGATGGCGCCGGCGTGGCCCATCTTGCGCCCGGGCGGAGCCGTGACGCCGGCGATGTAGGCGCTCATCGGCTTGGTCACGGTGGCGGTGATGAACTCGGCCGCCTCTTCCTCGGCCGATCCGCCGATCTCGCCGAACAAGATCATGGCGTGCGTCTCGGAGTCCTTCTGGAACTCGGCGAGGCAGTCGACGAAGCTCGTGCCGGGCACCGGGTCGCCACCGATGCCGACGCAGGTGGACACGCCGATTCCGTTCTGCTTCAGCTCGTACAGCGCCTGGTAGGTCAGCGTTCCCGACCGGCTGACGATCCCGACGTTCGGTCCTTCGGGGGTCGGCAGCTGGGCGATGTCGCTGGGCGTGATGCCGATGTTGCACTTACCCGGACTGATGATCCCTGGGCAGTTCGGACCGAGCAGCCGCGTCGCCGGGAAGTCACGAACGAGCGTGTTGTAGACACGGGCTTCGTCCTGGGCCGGGATGCCCTCCGTGATGCACACGATGAACCCGATGCCGGCGGAACCGGCCTCGAGGATGGCGGCAGGGGCCGCCTTGGGGGGCACCGCCACGAATGACGCCGTGGCCCCGGTCTCGGCGACCGCCTCGGCGACCGTGTCGAACACGGGGATCCCGTCGACGTCCTGGCCGCCCTTGCCTGGCGTCACGCCGGCGACGACCTTGGTCCCGTAGTCCCGGTTGCGCAGGCCGTGGAACTTCCCCTGGCCGCCGGTCAGGCCCTGCACGACCACCTTCGTGTTCTCATCGACGAAGATCGCCATCTCAAGCACCTCCTTTCATTGCGTTCCCCGGCCACGCAGGCCGCAGGGAGCCGCTCCTCGGCTGGCGCCTCGTCGCTCGCATGTCATGCGCCACCTTCGCCCCCGTTGGCGATTCGGACGGCTTCCCTGGCCGCCTCCAACATCGTCGGCTTGCTGATCAGCTTGGAGGCGGGGATGCCGGCGTCGAGGATGATCTGCCGACCCTCCTCGGCGTTCGTGCCGTCGAGGCGGATGACGATCGGAGCCCGCAGCTCGACCCGGCGCAGTCCTTCGACCACGCCCTTGGCCACCTCCTCGCCGCGGGTGATGCCGCCGAAGATGTTGACGAAGATCGAGCGCACGTTCTCGTCATGGTTGATCACGGTGAGCGCTGCCGCCATGACGTCGGCGTTGGCTCCGCCGCCGATGTCCAGGAAGTTGGCGGCGTTGCCACCAACCTGGTTGACGACATCGAGCGTGCTCATCGCCAACCCCGCACCGTTGGCGATGATGCCGACCGATCCGTCGAGGCCGATGTACTGCAGGTCGTGCTCCTTGGCCAGCCGCTCCCGGTCATCGAGCACCTCGGTCTTGTCGTACTCCTCCCACTCCGGATGGCGGAAGGCGGCATTGCCGTCGAGGCTCACCTTGGCGTCGAGGGCGTGCACTTCGCCGTCGGGCTTGAGGATCAGCGGGTTGATCTCCGCCAAGTCGCAGTCGCCGTCGACGAAGCAGCGGTAGAGCTTGACAAGGATGTCGGCAACGCCATCGACGGCTCGCTCGGGGATCCGAGCATCGACGGCTGCCTGGCGCGCCGTCTCGCGTGACAGCCCGTCCACGGGATCGATGTGCAGCCTGACGATGGCATCCGGGTCCTTCGCCGCGACTTCCTCGATCTCGACCCCTCCCTGGGCCGACAGCATCAGCAAGTGCTGCTTGGCGGCGCGGTCGAGGGTGAAGCTGGCGTAGTACTCCTCGTCGATGTCCGAGGCCCGCTCGACCCACACTCGTTCGACGAGGTGTCCCTTGATGTCCATGCCGAGGATGTTCCCGGCGTGGAGGCGGACCTCGTCGGAGTCGTTGGCGAGCTTGATCCCACCCGCCTTGCCGCGGCCGCCGACCTGCACCTGCGCCTTCACGACGACCGGGTATCCGGCCGCTTCGGCCTGCGCCACGGCCTCGTCGACGGTCTCGGCGACGCCACCCGGGCTGACGGGGATCCCGAATCGTGAGAAGTACTGCTTGCCCTGGTATTCGAACAGATCCATCGGTCTTCCGTCCTGCGTCGGCGGGCGTGGCGCGCCGCACCCTACGCGGTCGCCGTGGGAGCGATCGAACGGCTGGCCAGAATGGGGTGATGGCTTCCCCGCCGCTCACGAGCGAGCCCGCGACCGGGCGAGCGGCTGGTCAGACCCGGCTGCGGTCTCCGTTCGCGAGGGCCGTGGTTCCGGTTCTCGGCGGGATCATCGTCCTGGCACTGATCTTCGTCGCCACGTGGCTGATCGCCGTCCTCGTCTCCGGCGGTGACACCTCTGAGCGGCTCGCCGCGAGCGAGTTCCGGGTCGGGTCCGTGGAGCAGGTGGCCGAGGAAGTGAACGAGAGCGGCCCGATCGTCTTTCCCGACCTGAACACCACGAGCGGCACGCGCACGTTGGTCCTCGACCACGAGGGCACCGATCCAACCCGCGGGTGGGTCGTCTACTGGGGCTTCCGCGCCGGCGGCGACCCGTTGTGCGACGTGACGCAGGTCGAGGGCACGACGTCGTTCATCGACTGCACGGGTGCTCGGATCGACGTCACCGAGCTCGCGCCGCCGGATGGCGTGCACCCGCGCGTCGACGATCGCACCACCCTCATGATCGACTTGCGCGCTGACACCGCGGACTAGTGTCCCGGCCCATGTCGGGAGCTGGTGGGGGTCGCCTCACGTCGATCACGCAGCGTCATCGGCGCGGACTGCTCGTTGCGATGGTGGGACTTTCCATCGTCGTGCCGGGCGTCAGCGCGCACGCCGCCACGCCACCAACGCCGCCGACGCCGCCGAGCGTCCCAACGGTGAGCGACTTGTCGACGACGTCGACCGAGGAGACGACAACGACGTCGGCCACGGAGCCGGCGGTCGAAGCGACGACCGACTCCACGGAATCGTTGTCGCGCGAGGCAGCGGCACCTGACACCACCGCGAGTGCGGCGTCCACAGCAGCTGCCGAGATGGAGGCCGTGACGGATGCGGCACCGCCGCCAACCACAGCCCCGCTTCCGATGCCGACGACGTGGTGCAACATCTCCGCTCCCGTTGCCTACGACGCACGCGGGGGCGATGCGCTGTGCGTCGAATGGCGACTGACCGGGCTCGGTTACTCCCTGATCGGACCGGATGACTGGTTCGGTGTCTCCAGCGTGCTCGCAGTCAAGCACTACCAACGCACCAATGGCCTGCCTGTCGATGGGATCGTCGATGCGACGACGGCGCGCCGTCTCGGCATCTGGATCGGTCAGGCGGCCCCACAACCCGAGTCAGCGGGTCAGGCAGCTAGTGGGCTGCCCGCCAACACCGGGACGGGGCGACGCGTCGTGTACGACCGCAGCCAGCAGCGGGTGTGGGCGGTGGAGGCCGACGGGACGGTCGTCAAGACACACCTGGTGTCGGGCCGCCTGCGCGAGCCCTACGCGGGGACGTACTCCGTGTACTCGCGCTCGATGTACACGTATTCGACGGACAACCCGGACGTGAAGTGGCGCTACATGGTCCGCTTCGCCTACGGGCCCAACGGCGGACGAATCGGGTTCCACGAGATCCCGGTGAAGTTCGGCGTGCCGTTGCAGAGTGAGAGCCAGCTCGGCCAGCCGCTGTCCGGCGGGTGCGTGCGCCAGTCGACACCTGACGCGCAGTGGATGTGGGACTGGGCCCAGGTCGGCACGAAAGTCGTCGTTCTCTGATGCGGCCGGCGAAGGCGCTGGAGCGCCCGCCGTGCCGAACCGGGTGTCCAGCTCTCAACGACGCGACCGACCTGTTACTTCACGCTGGCGTCTGACGTCGCGGCGATCAGTCGGCGGGCGAACTCCTCGCTGTGCGCCTCCAGCTTGGAGCGGCTGAGCGCCAAGCCACCGATGACCGATGCTCCGGTTGCCTCGACCGCGCCGGTCAGCTTGTCCAGACTGCGGCCGGGGTTGAGGGCGAACGTGCAGAACACGGCGGCTTGCTTGCCGCGCATCGCCGGGAGGTTGGAGATCGCAGCCAGCGCCCATGGTGTCTGACCCACGACGAAGAGGCCATGGACCCACGTGCCGACGAGCACGATGTCGGCGTCCTGGATCGCCGCGTAGTCGACCTCGCGCAGCTTCGTCAGCCCGGTGATCGTCCAGCCCTCCTGCTCGAGATCGGTCCCGATCAGCTCGCCGGCTCGCCACGTGTTGCCAGTGAGGCTCTCGATGAGGAGGGCCGCCTTCATGGCCCGCGATTCAAGCACTTCCGCGCCACCGAGATCGGCCTGCGCCCTGGGGGCGGCGGGTCGCCGTGCTGAGCGCGCGTGGAGAGCCGTTCACGACCTGCCCGACGATTGCCCTGTCGGTCGAAGGAAGCTCGGCGACGCCTAGCGCTTGCGGAGGGGCGCGAACGACAGGTCGAGGTGCTTCATCCCCACTCCGGGGAAGTTCACGGTCGCTTCGACCGTGCCGCCTACCCGGCGAAGGTCGATGATCACGCCCTCCCCGAACGCGGGGTGTTCCACATCGTCGCCGATGTTGAGCCCGAGGTGGACGGAGCCGGTCGGTTCCGTCGCCCGCTGACCTGCGGCCAAGGCAGCATCGACGACCCGCTCGCGATGCGCCTCGGTGCGCCGGGTCTCCTCGAGGTCACGCCCCTCGCGGCGCCGACGGCGGTACTCCGGCGGACTCCCCCAGTCGGCGCGCGGCCTGAGGCTCTGGCGGCCGTACCCGGTGCGCCCGGAGACGTTGCCCTGCGACTCGACCAGGTCTTCGGGGATCTCCTCGATGAACCGTGATGGCGGGTTGTACTGCGTCGACCCGAACAGGCTGCGACTCCACGCATGGGTGACGAAGAGCCGCTGCCTCGCCCGCGTGATCCCCACATAGGCGAGGCGCCGTTCCTCCTCCAGCTCGTCGGGCTGTTCCAGCGTCCGGACGTTGGGGAAGATCCCGTCCTCGGCTCCGACGAGGAAGACGACCGGGAACTCCAAGCCCTTCGCGGAGTGGAGCGTCATCAGCACGACCTGGTCGTCCTCGTTGAGGTCATCGGTGTCAGCCACGAGGGAGACCTGCTCGAGGAACTCGTCGATGTGCGTGAACTCGCGAGCCGAGCCGACGAGCTCGGCGAGGTTCTCGAGGCGCCCTGCGGATTCCACGGTGTCCTCGGCCTCCAGCTCAGCGAGATAGCCCGAGCCGTCGAGGGCCGCCTGGAGGACGTCGCCAGGACCACGGCCGGTCTCCGACGTCGAGTCGCCGTCGCCGGCCAGCGTGCCGAGCTCGTCGATCAGCGCGACGAACGACTCGATGCCACGTACTGCCGGTCCGGTGACCCCAGCTTCGTGAGCCCGGCGCAATGTCTCCAGGAAACCGATGCCCTCCGCCGCAGCGAGCGCGTCGAGCTTGGCGATGCTGGCGTCGCCGACCCCTCGCTTCGGCACGTTGAGGACCCGCTTGACGCTGATCTCGTCGGCCGGGTTGACGACGGCGCGCAGGTAGGCCATGGCGTCCTTGACCTCCCGGCGGTCGTAGAACCGGGTGCCTCCGACCACCTTGTACGGCACGCCGAGGCGCATCATCGCCTCTTCGACGACCCGGCTCTGGGCGTTCGTGCGATAGAGCACAGCCAGCTCCCGCCAGTTCATCGTCTCGTCGTCGTGCAGTCGGCGGGACATCGACGCGACGAAGGTGGCCTCGTCGCCTTCATCCTCGGCGTGGTAGCGGACGATCCGATCTCCGCGACCTGCGTCGGTCCACAAGTTCTTCGGCTTGCGGGCGGCGTTGTTGGCAATGACCGCGTTGGCGGCGTCGAGGATCGTCTGCGTGCTGCGGTAGTTCTGGTCGAGGACGACGGTGGTGACCTCGGGGAACGCTTCCTCGAACTGCAGGATGTTGCGGAAGTCGGCGCCGCGGAAGCCATAGACGCTCTGGTCCGTGTCACCAACGACGGTCACGTTGTGGTGACCACCGGCGAGCATGAGGACGATCTCGTTCTGTGCCTGGTTGGTGTCCTGGTACTCGTCGACGAGGATGTACTCGAAGCGCTCCCGGTAGTGCTCGAGCACGTCGGGGTGGTCTCGGAGCAGGCGCACGGTGTTGACGAGCAGGTCGTCGAAGTCCATCGCGCCGGCCTTCTGGAGACGTGCCTGGTACTCGCGGTAGACGTCGGCCTGTTTGCGCTCGAAGACGTGCGTCGCCGCGCTCGCCGCGCCGATCGGGTCGACCAGCTCGTTCTTCCAGAGGCTGATCCGAGCGTGAACCCCGCGCGGGCTGAACCGCTTGGCGTCGAGGTGCAGGTCACGGACGACGTAACCCGTGAGGCGCACGGAATCGGCCTGGTCGTAGATCGAGAACTGCCGCGGGTAACCGAGCCGATCGGCGTTGGCGCGCAGGATGCGCACGCATGCGGAGTGGAACGTGCTGACCCACATGCCGCGGACCACCGGGCCAACGAGGGCGCCCACGCGTTGGCGCATCTCGTCCGCGGCCTTGTTGGTGAACGTGATGGCGAGGATTCGGGACGGGTGCACCCCCTCGTGGATCAGGTGAGCGATGCGGTGGGTCAGGACTCGGGTCTTGCCGGAGCCGGCGCCCGCCACCACGAGCAACGGCCCTTCGGCGTGGACAACGGCGTCGAGCTGGTCCGGGTTCAGCCCGTCGGTCGGGAGATCGGCCGACGCAGGGTCGGCGAAGGGCGCGTCGGGCATCTCGCCACCCATCCTACGAAGGGGGTGCGCGGGCGACCCGGCCGTCGCGCCCCCGCCCATCTGGGCGCGGAGATTCTCAACCGCTCATCTGGGCGCGGAGATTCTCGAATTCGAGAACGTCCGCGCCCAGTTCGAGGCGGCCCCGAGCGAACGTCGCCATCGAGAGGCGGCAGGCGCGGTCAGATGTAGTCGAGCACGCCGTCGAGCGGGCGAGGCACGTGGTCGAGATCGAGCGCGTCGACCAACACCGGGGCGTAGTGGATCTTGCGGCCGCCCTTGGTGCCCATGAACCGCCGGAGCTGGGCTTCGACGGTTCTGCCCTGCTGTGCCGGCTGGCGCTGGAGCGTGCGGAACGCCCGGAGGTCGCCCTGCGCGGCGATGATCCGTTCCACGGCGGCGACGCCGAGCGCCCGGATGAGCTCGTCCTCGAGGTCGTCTTCACAGACGAAGAACCCCAGCGTCTCCATGTCCGCACGGGTCAGGTCGGCACCGAGCCCGGCCCGCTCGAGCGCCCGCGTGAACGACCGTTCCTCGCCGGCGTCGCAGAGGCCGGCCAGCGGCACGTCGAAGCCTCGCGGGCCGAACAGCTCGAGGAAGCGCCCGATGGTCGTGGCGCCTCCGATCGGAACGAGCGTGACACCCTCGGCTTCCAGGTCACGGCCGCGACGCTCCGCCAGCCGTTCGAGGGCTCGCTGGTCGCTGACACCCTCCACGAGCACAACCATCCTCGTGTCGAGCAGTCCGCCCACGGCAACAGCTTCCCAGCTGGGTGGGCTCGGATCCCGCTGGGTTCCTGCGTTCGGCGTACTGGTCCATCATGGAGCATGAGCGGTGATTCGCTGCGGCCGTTCGCCCATCGGCTCCAGGCGCGCCCGAGCCTGACTGCAGAAGCCGTCACGATGGCCCGCGCCCTCGAGCACCTCAAACCCGCCGCAGAGCGAGTCGTCGACGATCCCTGGGCGCAGTACTTCCTGTCGAGCGCGGCGCGACGAGCCCTTGCCGCGTGGTCGGACACGGTCACCGGGCGCGTCTTGCGACGCCTCGGTCCGATCGGCACCACCTACGTGCCGTTGCGCCACCGCTTCATCGACGAGCACCTCGGCTCGGCGCTCGACGACGGGGCCACCCAGGTCGTGCTGCTCGGAGCTGGCTACGACACCCGTGCCTATCGCTTCGCCGACCAACTCGACGGCCGTCCGGTGTTCGAGGTCGACCTGGCGCCGATCAGCCGGTCGAAGGCTGCCACGATCGCCAGGCACGAGGGCGACTTTCCGGATGCCAACGTCGTGCGGGTCGAGATCGACTTCGAATCGCAGGTGCTCACGGACGTGCTGTCCGCCGCCGGCTGTGCCGTCGATGACTCGACCTTCTTCGTTTGGGAGGGCGTGCCGATGTACCTGACGCGGTCGGCGGTCAAGGCGACGCTCGACGCGGTGCACGAACTGAGCGGCGCCGGCTCCCAGATCGCCCACGACATGTGGTACCTGGTCGACGACCCAGGTCCGCTCGGGACGGCACGCCGTACCGCACCCGGCGCCCTGAGCCTGATCGGCGAGCCCGTCACGTTCGGCGTGCATCCGGAGGACTACCACGACTTCATGCGGCGCCACGGCTTCCGCATCGTCGATCTCGCCCTCGCCTCGGAGCTCCAGGCCCGGTACGCGCCAGCGGTGCGCGCCGCGGTCGACGACTCGCTCTACGTCCTGTGTGCCGAGCGCGTCGCCTCCCGGCGGCGCCGATGAAGTGATCGCGGGAGCCCGAACCATGGCAGCAGGCTGTTCTCGAACCGCGTCATGGCGCAGATCCGGTCACCAGCGAGGGTGACGACGATGAGCCCGACCCCGTGGCAGACGTCGGTCGGGCCGCGCAAGTACGCGCCGAACGCCGGCTGCCCGTTCGCCCTCGTCGCGACGAGGTCGAACCTCCGGCCGGCGCCGAAGAGGGTGGCGAAGAAGTGCGCCACGGCATCTCGCCCCTCGTACTCGAACGGCATCGGCGGCATCGAGATGAACACATCGTCGGTCAGCAGGGCGATCACTGCATCGAGGTCGGCGGACTCGTAGGCCCGGACGAACGACGCCACGACCGCCTGCTCGGACCGTGAGGCCGGAGCGGGGGGCGCTGGGCGGCCGACGGTCGATGATCGGCGACGCTGCAGGCCGGCGCGCGCCCGCTTCAGCGCGCTGTTGACCGATTCGACCGTCGTGTCGAGCATCCCCGCCACCTCGTCGGCATGGAAGCCGAGGACGTCGCGCAGGACGAGGACGGCGACCTGGCGAGGGGGCAGGAGCTGCAGGGCGGTGACGAAGGCGAGAGAGATCGATTCGCTCGCCTCGAACCGCGCCGCGGGGCCGGGCCGCACGTTCACGGCGGCTTCGAACAGCGCGTCGGGGAGCGGTTCCAGCCAGGCCACCTCGCCCAGCCGGGTTGGTTCTGGCGGTTCGACACCGGGCACGTCCCACTCCTTGGCCGGGCGCCGGCTGGCCGCACGGCGCGCGTTGAGGCACTGGTTGGTGGCGATCCGGTACAGCCAGGTGCGCAGCGAGGCGCGCCTCTCGAACCCTGCGAACCCTCGCCACGCGGCCAGCAGTGTGTCCTGGACGGCGTCCTCGGCATCCTGCAGGGACCCGAGCATTCGATAGCAGTGCACCTGGAGCTCGCGGCGGTGCGGCTCGGTCAGCTGCCGGAACGCCTCGCCGTCGCCGGCCTGCGCCCGTGAGATCAAGTCAGTGGTCGTCATCCGTGCGTCACCTTCGCCGGTACCGACACCAGCCGAACCGTGAAGTGGGCGACCACTTTCCCGACGGCGCGGTGTCTGCACCATCGATGTTGCTCGAGGACAAGGTTGCCGTCATCTACGGGGCGGGAGGCGCCATCGGCGGAGCGATCGCCCACGCCTTCGCCGCGGAGGGAGCACGGCTGTTCCTCACCGGCCGCAACCGGGCTCCGCTCGAAGTGCTCACCAAGGACATCGTCGGGACCGGCGCGATCCGCCGCGGCGGCGGTCGTCGACACGCTGGACGAGCATGCCGTCGACGAACACCTGCGGTCCGTGATCGAACAGGCAGGTCGCATCGACATCTCGTTCAACGCGATCGGCGTCCCTGATACCGAGATCCTCGGGGTGCCGTTGGTCGATCTCGGTGTCGAGCACTTCTCGCTCCCGATCACGACGTACACGACGTCGTACTTCCTGACCGCTCGAGCGGCGGCGCGCGCCATGATCCCCAACAGATCCGGCGTGATCATGAGGGTCACCTCACTGCTCTCACGCGCCGGCACCCCGTTGGTCGGAGGGTACGGCCCCTCAATGGCCGCCCTGGAAGCACTCACCCGAGACCTCTCCGCCGAGCTCGCATCCCACGGCATTCGCGTGGTCGGCCTGCGGCCGCAGGCGATGCCGGAGACCGACACGATCCGCGAAGCCTTCGAGGCTCGCTCCGAGTCCTTGGGCGTGTCGTGGGCGCAGTGGCAGGAGATCCTTGCCAGCCGGACGCATCCCCGACGGTTGATGACGCTCGCGGAGATGGCTGAGGTCGCCACGTTCATGGCGTCCGACAGGGCGAGCGGGATGACGGGAACGGTCGTCAACCTCACCATGGGCAGTCTCGATGACTAGCAGTCCAACTGCAGTCGCCGGCGCGCGCTCGGCTAGAGCTACGACCTGATGCAGGTCGATCTCGAACTCGTACGTCGTCTGGTTGCCGCTGACCACGGACTGGCCGTGATCGCAACGACCCGGGCGGACGGGTCGGTCCAGGCCTCGGTGGTCAATGCAGGGGTCCTCGATGACCCGGTCACCAACCGTCCCGTCGTCGGGCTCGTGGCCGGCGGATCGGCCCTCAAGCTGCGCCTCCTCCGCCGCACCGGTCGTGCGACGGTTGTGTTCCGCGCCGGATGGGAGTGGGTGGCCGTCGACGGTGCGGTCCGACTGATCGGCCCCGACGATCTGCCCGATGACTTCCCGGCCGAACGTGTGCCGCAGCTCCTGCGCGACGTGTTCACCGCGGCCGGCGGAACTCACGAGGACTGGGATGAGTACGACCGTGTGATGGCCGCGCAGCGTCGCACCGCCGTGTTGGTCGAGCCGACACGAGTCACGACGAACGGCTGACGCTCTCGGCTGTCTCGACCGGCTGTCTCGATCGACGGGCGGGCGCCGGCAGGCGGGCCACGGCGCGGCCGGGTGTGCTCATCTGAGACAATGCCGCGTGGCGGTCGGACGGCATGTGCAGCGAACGCTGCTGAGCGGCGCACGGCGCAGCCGCGCGAGTCCCACCGAGGTGGCTCACCTAGAGGCTGCGGGGATCCGCGATCCGCTGATGCAGGGATACGCCGTGTGGCGGCGCAGCCTCCTGCTGGTCGCCATTCCGTTCTCCGTGCTGTCCAGTGTCCTCGCGATCCGCGACGTGGCCGAGCGCGACCTGGATGGCTATTCCGTGTTCGGAGTGGTCGCCGTGTACCTCGTGGCATTGGCCGTTCCCCTCCTCACCGTCACGGTCATCGTCGCCGCGCTCGACCTGGAGCCGGCTGCGACTGTCAGGCGGTGTGCTCCTCGTTGGCTGGGCGATCTCGATGCTGGCGCCGCTGGTGGTCGCCGTGCTCCCGCTCGAGTGGCTGCTCGCCAGCTCGTTCGAGGACGTCATCGGCCTCGATGAGAACTCGGCGCGCATCGTCATCAGCATCCAGTACGCCATCCTCCTCCTCCCGTCGCTGCTCAGCTTGCCGAGCGGGCTGGTGCGCGGCGCCACCCGCGTCAAGACCATGCTGCCGGCCAGCACGATCGCCGGCTGGGTGCTGGTCATCATGGCGCCCGTCTACGCGGTGTTCTTCGTCCTCGCGCTGATCCTCGTCGAGCACCTCGCCGGCAACACTGCGCTGCTGATCGGTATCACGCTCCTGGCGCTCACTCCGATCGTGCATCTCGCCAGCGCCAGGCTCTATGTCATGCCGCTGAGCACCGAGCAGGACCTGCGCCGCCTCGACCGCGTGCAGCGGTGGGCCGGCGTCGTCGGGCTGGCCGGCCTGACGTTGATCGTGATCTGGGCGCTGACGGCGACCATCGGCGACAGGCACATCGTCGGCGGAGCCGGCGACGCGTTGCTGGACCATCTCAGCGCCGTGCTGTCGGCCCTGGAGTTGGTCGCTCGGGTCCTCGTCACCAGCGCCGTCTTCAGCTACGTGCTGCTGGTCGTCACCGAATCGGCGTGGCGACACGATCGTGCGCACGCCGACCCCGAGGCCTACGAGCGTCACGAGTTGCAGATGGCCGAGATCGACCGCTCGCTGCACGGCGCGGACACCCGCTCGTCGCGATGAGGTCGGGTCGGCCACGTCGTCTACACAGCAACCGATGGCGCGCAGGAAAGGTTGACCATGGGCAAGCTCATCGTGACGGAGTTCACGACACTGGATGGCGTGGCACAGGCACCTGGCGGGCCCGACGAGGACCGCGACAGCGGCTTCACTCACGGTGGATGGCAGGCGCCGCTCCTCGACCAGGACTCCGGCAACGCGATGTTCGAACAAGCGAGCCACATGGACGCCCTGCTGCTCGGCCGCAAGACGTACGAGATCTTCGCCAGCTACTGGCCCACCGCTCCCGATGAGATCCCCTTCACCAAGCTGCTCAACGACGTGCCCAAGTACGTCGCCAGCCGCACGCTCAGCGAACCGCTCGATTGGAAGGGCTCGACGCTCGTCGCCGGCGACCTGACCGCAGGCATCACCGGCCTGAAGGACCGCCACGAGGAGATCCACGTCATCGGCAGCCTCGATCTCGTGCAGTCGCTGCTCGGGTCGGGCCTCGTCGATCGGCTGAGCCTGTGGGTGTACCCGCTGCTCCTCGGGACCGGCAAGCAGGTCTTCGGTGGCGGCACGGTGCCAACGGCGCTGCGCCTCACCGAGTCCGTCAACTACCCGAGCGGGACCGTGCACCTCACGTACGACAACGCCGGCGAGCCGACGTACGGAGACATGGCATCAGGCGAGGAGGAGCTGCAGCGCCTGTCCGAGCGCTGAGGCGAGCACACCCCGGGCCTAAGGTCCGCGGCATGAGCGAGGCTGCTGAGAAAGCGTTCGAGTTGTTCAAGACCGACGTCGGCACGGATGAGGGCGTCGGCGATTGGTTCGACGTGACCCAGGACCGGATCAACCAGTTCGCCGACGTCACGCAGGACCATCAGTACATCCACGTCGATCCCGAGCGGGCGAAGGAGACTCCGTTCGGTGCGACGATCGCCCACGGATTCCTGACCCTGTCACTGCTCACGCACCTGTCCGCCGGTGCCAGCGCGGCGAGCCCCGATCCGGTGCGGTTCGAGGGGATGTTGATGGGCATCAACTACGGGTTCAACAAGGTGCGCTTCGTCAATCCGGTCAGGGTTGGCTCCAGGATCCGCGCCCGAGGCGTCACGACCAACGTCGAGCTCAAAGGGAGCTCCATCGAGATCACTCGCAACTACACCGTCGAGATCGAGGGCGTGGAGAAGCCGGCGCTCGTCGCCGACTGGGTGACCCGAGTCGTCTACGGCTGACGAGGCCGCGGATCGGTCACGTTCGCTGCCGCGGATCAGAACGTGTCGAGGAACGTCGCGTCGAAGGTCGGCAGCTCGGTCGTGTGCGCGTGGGTGCGGATCGGCGCGGCGAGCTGGCGCTTGACCGCCTCCGGCAGCGCGTCCTCGAGGTCGAGGTGATCGAGCTGACCCGTCGCTGCCCGGGCGAAGCGGTGGTAGAGCGCGTCGAGGAGGCAGGCGACCAGGCAGCCGACCGGCGGGAGCAGCTTGTCGTACAGGACGAGTGGATCGGCCGGAACCTTGCCGCCGGCATCGGCGACGTTGATCGACGGTGACACGGCGACGACGCCGCCGGCGTCGACTTCCTCGGTCAGGTGGTGGATCGTCCAGACCGTGCTCGTCAGACCACGCGCCGTGAGGTCTTCGGCTGGCGTGGGCCCAGCGCCGATGCCGTGGGCGAGATCGCTCGGGTGGAAGTTGTAGATGCCGTAGGGCGGCCGGTCGATGATCGCGCCGTCGATGATCTGGCCGAACACGCAGCTCACGATCGCGTCGGGCTGCCAGTCGTCGAGCAGTGTGCGAAAGCCGTCGGTCTTGACCTCCCCGGTGAAGACGGGGAGGCCCGCAACGAGCGCCGACTCGACGACCGCCGTCTCGATGGCGACGACCTCCTCGCCACCGATGAGTCGCCATACCCGCTTCTTCCGGCTGATGCGCGCTTCGGGGTTCATCGGATCGTCGGTCGCCAAGCCGACGAGCTGGGCGCGTCCGGGAAATCGGCGGGCATAGGCCTTCGCGGCTTCGATCGCCAGGTATCCGAACTCGTAGCTGGCGAAGAGCACGACCCGCAATCCGCCGGCGTCCGCGGCCGGCAACTCATCGGGTGCAGGCAGGATCAGCTCTCCCCAGCGCGAGTCGGCGACCGGCCGGAACTGCCGACCACGGCGGTCGAGCCTGACGCGATGGTTGAGCTCCGCTTCACGGATGAGCGGATCCACGGGAGCCTCACCGCTCATGCCGGCGGTCACGCCCCACGCAGCTTGCGGCCACCGACGACGCCGACCGCGCCTCGGAGGCCGACACATCCAACACAGCCGATGCAGTCCGTGCAATCGATGCACCCGACGCAGGCGATGCAGCGGCGGCAGCGGATGCAGGCAATCGTCGCCACGCACTGGCGGATGGCGACGCCGAAGAGCGTGAGCAGGCTGCCGCTCACCGCGACGCTTCCCGCCGTCCCCGCGCTGCCAGCGACAGCAACGCTGCCTGCGGTGGCGACGCTGCCGGCGACCGCCACGCTCCCAGCCACCGCCGCGCTGCCGCCCACGGCGACGCTGCCAGCCACGGCGCTGCTTCCGGCCACCGCGACGCTGCCGGCGACGTTGCTGCTGCCGGCAACCGCCACGCTGCGCTCCACGCCGATGCTGCCGGCCACGGAGTCCGGATCGGAACGGGCGAGGTCGGCCATTGTCTGGTCGCCGGGCATGGCGGCATTCTCCCATCGAGTGACGGCCGCGTACATTCCGAGCATGGCCGATCAATCGCGCGCTCCACTGCCCTACGACTTCCTGCCGCCGGCGACCACGTTCACGGTCACCAGTGACGACGTCAGCGAGGGCGAACCGATGTCGTCGCCCCATGCCAGCGGCATCTTCGGGGCTGGCGGCAGCGACACCTCACCACACCTGCGTTGGGAGGGCGCGCCGGAGGGCACGAAGAGCTACGTCGTGACGTGCTTCGACCCGGACGCGCCGACGGGCAGCGGCTTCTGGCACTGGGTCGTGTTCAACATCCCGCCGGATGTGACCGAGCTGGCGACGGGTGCTGGATCACAGGATGGGGCCGGACTGCCAGCCGGGGCCATCCACACCCGTAACGACGCCAACCTTCCCGGCTACATCGGCGCTGGGCCGCCCCCGGGTCACGGTCCGCATCGCTACGTCTTCGCCGTCCATGCCCTCGACGTCGAGCGCATCGAGGCCGACGAGAGCGCCACGCCGGCGTTCATCGGGTTCAACATGTTCGGCCACACGATCGGCCGGGCGGTGCTGACGGGAACCTTCGAGCAGTAGCGCAGCATCAAACGCGACCAGGCCGCGTCGTTCAAAGGCGAAGACCCGGTTCGGCACGGCGGGCGCTCCAGCGCCTTCGCCGGCCGCATCATCACGCGCGCACTGGCCATTTCGCCTTGTCCGGCAAGCCGGCGCGAATCGTGATCGCTTCGCCGGCCTGCTGGACGTCGCGCCACAGCTTGGTCTCGTCGAGTCCCGTCACCGCGCCGTCCTCGACGACCACACGACCATCGACCAGCACGGTGTGCACGCCTCGACCATCGGCCGACCACACCAGTTGGTTCACGACGTTGAGGAGCGGTCGCCACTCCGGCCGGTCCGTGTCGTGCAGCACGAGATCCGCTCGCTTGCCGGGTTCCAGCGATCCAATGTCTGCCTGCATGCCAAGTGATCGGGCGCCGCCGAGCGTGGCCATCTCGAGAGCGGATTCGGCGGGGAAGAGCTGGGGGTCCATCCGAGCGTCCTTGAACAGGCCGGCCACGAGGTACATCGCCCGCATGAGGTCGGAGTAGTTGGAGGCGTTGTTGCCGTCGGTGCCGATGGAGACGTTGATCCCTCGCTGGACCATCTCGGGCATCCGGCCGATCTGCGTGACGCCGTAGCTCACCTTCAGCGCGGTCGTCGGGCAATGCGCCACGCTCGATCCAGTCCTCGCCATGGCCGCGAGCTCGCGATCGTCCACGTGCACGCAATGCGTGATGCACACGTCGTCAGCGAGCACGCCGAGCTCGTCCAGGTGGACCATCGGGCGCTGTCCGAACTCCGCCGCGAAGCCTTCCGGGTCGAGGCGCGCCGGCGACATGTGGAAGCTCAGCCCGACGCCGTGATCGTCGGCCAGCTCGCGCGCTGCCCGCCACAGCGGATCAGAGCACGTCGTGTGGCCGATCACGGTCGCCCACGCGCCGAGCCGCCCACCGGCCACGCTGCGGTAGGACTCGAGTTGGTGCTGGAGGTGACCGATCGCCTCGTCGGTGCTCTGGCGGTAGACGTCCGGATCGGGAGGAAGATCCCACACCCACCGCGACAGCCGGCCCCGAATGCCCGTCGCTTCCAGGCCCTCGAACACCTCGTCGAGGAACCGGATCGTGCCGGCCTCCAGGAACGTGGTCGTACCGGTGCGCAGCATCTCCGTGGCAGCCAACTGAGCGGACATCCGCTCGTCGGCCGGTCCGTGTGCGGCGTACAGCGGACACAACCAGCCGAACACGTTCTCCTCGAACGGCGTGTCGTCAGGGACGTAGCCGCGTGTCAGCGGTTCACCAGTGATGTGGATGTGCGTGTTGACGAGGCCCGGAGTGACGACGAAGCGCGCGCCGCCGAGTCGACGCTCGGCGCGATATCGCGCGTCGATCTCGGTCGTCGGCTCGACGGCGATGACGACGCCGTCGCGCAGGGCGACCGAGCCGTAGTGGATGATGTCCCGGCTCGGGTTCATCGTCACCACGTACCAACCATCGACGATCGTGTCGACGCGCTCAGGCCCATCGCTCATTGACGTCCCTCCCGGAACGGGCGGCGACCGACGAGCACTCGCTGGAAGCCGATCGGTTCGATCAGACGGATGTCCTGCAGCCCGGCGGCGCGCATCCAGCTGGCGTACTCGTCCGCCGTCCGGCAGCGACCCTCGCGAGTGCTCGCCGCCATCGTCACGTTCATCATCGCCGTGTGCGGATCGAGCTCGACCTCGCGGCCCAGGAAGTAGTCGCTCAGCAGCAACCGACCACCTGGCCGCAGCGCAGCGGTCGCCCGGCCCACCAACTCGCGTCCGAGCTGATCCGGCTCGGTCCGGCAGACGTGACCGAGCACCGCCAGGTCGTAGTGGTCGCGCTCGAGGGTGATCTGGTGGACGTTGCCCGGTCGGAGCTCGACCCGGTCCGTGATGCGGTGGTCGGCGAGCAGCGGCTCGGCAGCATCGAGGATCTCCGGCCAGTCGTTGACAACGGCCGTCGCAGCCGGATTCGACGTGAGCACGGCGATCGACCACGGGGCCAGACCCGCGGCGAGGTCCAGCACGCGTGCGTCCGGGAGCGTTGAGTACGAGAGCTGCCGGTCAGCGCGCTGCGCGCAGCGCAGGATCGTGGCGAAGGTCCCCCGGACAAGTGGGCCATAGAACGCCACGGGATCGTCCTCGATCGGGCGCGCCGGCCGCCCTCGCCGGAGGGTCTCGGTCAGCGTGGCCCAGTTGTCGAGCGGCCCTGGCGCCACCGCAACGAGCGCGGCCATCGTCGCCGGCCCGGAGCTCGTGAGGTACCGGCGGGACGTGTCGCTGAGCTCGTAGCGCTCACCGCGACGTTCGAGGAAGCCCATGCCGGCGAGCGCCTGCAGGAGCGCGTGGAGGTGGCGCGCTGAGGCGCCCACCCGCACGGCGAGCTCGTCGACGCTCACCGCACCCGCCGCCTCCAACGCGTCGAACACGCCCAGCTCGATGGCGCTGGCGAGCACGTGGAATCGGCCGAACCCCTCGATCACGTCCCAGATCGGTGCAGCTGGCGGCGGCTTCCGATCCGTGAACGGCCGGCCGGTCCGAGCCATCGTGTGGGTCGCTTTGGGCTCTGGATACGGCGCGTCACGACCGAACGACGTCATGGCCGAACCAGGATCTTGCCGATGACCTCGTTGTGCTGCATCCGCTCCTGCGCGTGCGCGACCTCCGCGAGCGGCTCGATGCTGTCGACGACGGCGTCGAAGCGGCCCGTGCAGAAGCGCTTCCACGCGGGTCCGAACTCGTGCGGCTCGTAGGGCCCGCTGCCGAGGATCGTGATGGCGTGATGGAACACGAACCCGAGTGAGGGAATGGTCGCGACGTCGCCGGACGTGTTGCCGCAGGTCACGAGGCGACCATGGGTGGCCAATGCGAAGAGTGATGACTCGAACAGAGCCGTTCCGACGTGGTCGAAGACCATGTCGACGCCTCGACCTTCCGTCACCTCTCGCGCCCATTCGACCACGTTGCCGGTGCGGTTGTTCAGGACGTGCGCGGCGCCGAGCCCGGCGGCCCGCTCGAGCTTGGCGGGCGTGCCGGCTGTCGCCAGCACCGTGGCGCCGGCGCGAGCGGCGAGCTGGATCGCGGCGATCGACACCCCGCTGCCGGCGGCATGCACGAGCACGGTCTCACCGGCGACGAGTCGACCCACATCGAACAACCCGTGCGACGCAGTGAGATGGCACGTCGGGAACGTCGCCGCGTCCTCGAGCGACATGTGCTCGGGCACCTGGTACACGTGCGTCGCCGGCGCGAGACACAGCTCGGCATAACCGCCGTCGGTGGTCGCGCCGATGACCCCCAGCTCTCCGTACAGGTCGCCTCGGCCGGCCAGCTTCGATCCCTCGGGCACACCAGCCAGCGACGGGTCGACGACGACCCGATCGCCCGGCGCCACGCCGTCCACTTCGTCGCCGATCAGGGCAACCGTCCCGGCCACATCCATCCCCGCGATGTGCGGAAGCGTGAATCCGGGCATCGTGTACCAACCGTTTCGCTGCACGACGTCGAGCCGGTTGAGCGCTGTGAGTCCCACGGCGACGACGACATCGCGCGGACCGGGCGTCGGATCGGGCACGTCCTCGACGGCGAGCACCTCTGGTCCGCCATGGCGATGGTAGATGGCCGCCCGCATGTCAGCAGTCCCTCGAACAGCGTCGGTCAGGGCGTGACGACGAGCTTGCCGATGGCCGTGCGGTCGATGAGCGCCCGTAGCGCCTCACCGGCGCGCTCGAGCGGGTAGCGCCCCGAGACGAATGGCTGGAGTCGGCCGCCGGCCACGAGGTCGAGCAGCTCGTCTCCGATCGCCCTGTTGAGCGCTGGATCCCGCATCGTCATCGCCCCGTAGAACACGCCGACGATCTGGCAGCTCTTCAGCAACGGCAAGTTGAGCGGGATCGACGGGATCCCCGCGGCGAACCCGATGACGAGGAAGCGGCCATCCCAAGCGATCGCCCGGAGCGCCTGCTCTGCTCGTTCGCCACCGACACAGTCGTAGACGACGTCGACGCCCTGCCCGTCAGTGAGCTCCTTGGCCCGGTTCTTGAGGTCCTCGGTGGAGTAGTCGATCGTCTCGTCAGCGCCGCGCTCGCGGCACAGGGCAAGCTTCTCCGCACTGGAAGCAGCGGCGATCACCCTCGCCCCGAGCAGCCGGCCGAGCTCCACCGCCGAAAGCCCCACTGCCCCACCGGCGCCGAGCACGAGGAGCGTCTCCCCCTCCTGCAACGAGGCGCGATGCCGAAGGGCGTACAGGCTGGTGCCGTAGGCATAGTTCAGTCCTGCGACGGCGGCGAAGTCGACGGACTCGGGCACACGGCGCGCCGTTGCCGCTGGCACGATCGCCAGCTCCGCGTAGCCACCGATCGTGCCGGGCCCGCCGGCGACACGGTCGCCGACGGCCCATCCGTTGACACCGTTCCCCAGTCCGACGACGACACCGGCGACGTCGCCACCCGGGATGTACGGCAAGGTCGCCTTGAACTGGTACTTGTCCTCGATCATCAACGTGTCCGGAAACGTCACCGGCGACGCCGCCACCTCGACCAGGAGCTGGCCCACCTCCGGTTCAGGGTCCTCGACGTCTTCCACGAGGAGGCGTTCGGGCGGTCCGAACTCGTGACACACCACGGCTCTCATCGTCGACGACAGTAGGCGCGCCTGTTCGAGGCACCCTTGTTCAGGCGGGCGGTTGCCCGCCGGTCCTGGCAGTCGATGGCGTCTTCTCCGCGCGATCGACGGCTCGCCGCCTGGCGGAATAGCTCACCAAGGCCGGCACGACGAGGATGATGACGAGGATCAGCAGCAGCGCCCACCAGCGATCTCGCATCCACGGCACGAGGTGCTCGGTCACCCAGCCCTCCTCGGTGCCGTCGGACGTGCCGAAGAGGAACCGTCTCGTCGCCGGGATGGCGAGCGCGAACACGCCGACCAGCAGCGTGACCGCGACCAAGGCACCGAAGACGCGTGGCGACGTGCTCCAGACCCCGAACGCCAGAAGGTAGAGGCCCGCCAACACGAGCACGACGCCCGTGAGGCCGAAGAACGCGCTGCCCTGCGCGGCGAGGAACACGCCCAGCGCGGCGATGATCGCTCCGGCGGCGATGATCCGGCGCGGCCAGAACCCGACAGCGTCCGCCGCCCGGTAGCCGGTCAGCGTCGTCGTGCGGGCGGTGCGGAACACGACGCTGATCGTTGCGGGTGGCTTCTTCACCGCGGTCGCCGCCGCCGTCGCCACGGCAGTGGCCTTGGTGACCGTGCGTGTGAAGAGTGGCTCGCCGCGCTCCTCACCAAGTGTCTCCTGCGGCACGGGGCAGGACTGGAGCAGCGCGCTGAGTGAGGCCGTCGACTCGTCGAGCAGTGCCGGCGCCGACGACGCAGGCGCCGACGATGCAGGCGCCGACGATGCCGTGTCGGCGTCTCCTCGTTCCGTCCGCGGCGAGCGTCCCGTCGCCACGAACGCCGTGGCCTGGCGCGACGCGGCTTCGGCGAGATGCGCCTGCCCCGCCTGACGCAGCACACCCACCGCCCAGCTCTGGTCGCGTCGAGTCGGCGTCGCCAGTGCCTCGCGGGCGACGACGGGCAACTCGTTCGCCACTGCGGCCCGCTGCCACGCCTGCGAGAGCCACATGGCGGTGTTCGGCAGGCTGAGCGGTGGGTCGTGGAGATCGCCGGTCTGGTCCAGGAAGCCGAGTTCGGTCAACGCGTCGCGGGCCGCCGCCGACGTCGCGTCGATGGCGGCGCCAGCAACGTCCGAGAGCTTCTTCATGAATGCGGCCGCCCGCTGGCCCGGTGGGTACGACGCCGGGTCGGCGTCGGCGACCGTGAGGATGCGCCGCGGATCGAGCAGTACGTGCACGAGCCAGCCGGCGCCGTCGAGGCGGCCCCACATCCAGTCGTTGGCCCGCCAGGAGGCCTTGTAGAAGGCGCCGAAGTGGTTGAACTGCATGCCGGTGAGCTTCTCGGCAGGCGTGCTGCGCGACGGGTCGAGCAGCGTGCGCGTCGTGGCGCTCGCTTGGACGAGCTGCACCTTCTGGTCCACGTCGAGGCCCACCGGGAGCATCGAGCGGTCCATCACGTGGAGGCCAACGAGGCGGGAGCGCCACCGGGCGGGATCGACGCCGAGGAAGGCGAGGTAGGTCGCCAGCTTGCCCACGGACGCGGTCGCCGTCGGCGTGGCCGTCGTGGGAGTCTCCGACGTGATGGCGGCCAGCTCGGGCATGAGGTCCTGCAGGACGCCCTGGAGGAGCTCCCACGCCGCGGGCAGGCCAGCCGGAGCATCGGGCGCCGGCGCACCGAGGGACTCGTTCGTCCCTGCGTCCTGCTCGGCAACCCACTGCACGGCGAGCCTGGAGGCCAGATCGACGAGGCTCGGTCCGGTGGGATCGGTGGCGGCGTGCTCGACGGACGCCGTGATCGTCGTCTGGGGCAGCTCGTCATCTCCGGGTCCGAACGTGGCGTGCAGTCGCTGGCCGAGCACGGCCAACCGCTGGCGTCGCTCGGCGACGGGGTTGGCGGCGTACGCCAGCTGGAACAGCGAGACGAGGATCGCCTTGACCCCGTCGAATGCGGATCGACCGAGCGTGGCGAGCTTTGCGGGGTCTGACGCCGGCGATGGCCGTTGCCACGAAGCGGTGATCTGCTGGCTCGCCTCCTGGCAGCAACGTTGCTCGATGGCCTGGCCCATCGTGATCTCGTCGCGCCAAGCGGCGGGCATCGCGCCGACCGGCATGGTCGACAGGGACTTCATGATCGATCGCACCACCGGCCGCACCAGCCACTCGCCCTGCCGGCTGACGTAGTCGGTCCAGGCTCCATTGGTCGGGAAGATGTCGGCACCAAGGCTGGCCGGGTCTGATGCAGCCAAGTGGGGCGCGGCGGTCGCCATCGTCACACCCATTTCCGCCAACCGGAGGCGACTGTCACGCATCGCGTCGACACGCTCGTTGTGCTGCTGGATGTCGGTCAGCTCGGCGGCGATGCTCTGCGTCAGCACCGAGCCGACGTCCCCGAGCAGGGCCCCAGCCAACGTCAGTGGCTGGTCGATCTGTGCGACGTGGATCGGGGCGTCCTGCGGACGCGGCGTTCCTCCAGCGTCCGGCACGATGTACAGCAGGACGCGGCGCACCTGGCGGGCCTGCGCGGGCTGCTCGAAGATCGAGTCGAGGATCGGCCGGATCGGCTGGTTGGCGAGGATGCCACCGTCGGCGGCCCAGTGCGAACGAGTGATACCGAGGTAGCGCTCGACAGCCGGCCGCTCGCTCGGCCCAGGGTCGTTGCCCACCGCCCTGACGGCTTGGCCGTACGGGAGGAAGGCCGGCTCGAACGCGGCTGGGAAGCTGGCGCTCGACCGCGCCGCCAGCGCCAGCGCCCGCCGACCGGATTCGTCGCGCAGGTCCGGTGTCGCGAACCGGAAGAGACCGAGGTGATTGACGTCCGGCACGAGCGTGCCGTAGCTGTCGGTGAAGCGGCTCGTCTCACCCTCGATCAGCGTGGTGGTGATGTGGACGGTGGTGCGCCGGGCCTCGTCCACCATCTGGGTCGAGCGGCTGAGGTTCTTGTCGAGCTGGGCAAGGAGGACGCCGTCGCCGCGCAGGAGCGAGGGTGGATCCTTGGTCGCAGGATCTCGCAGCAGCAGCCCGAGGTCGCCGGCGGTCAGCCAGACGTCACGCAGCCACCCCAGATCCCATCCGGTGGCGTGACACGTGCCGAGCAACGCGGCGTTGATGCCACCGGCGCTCGTTCCGGACAAGACGTCGATGCGCACAACAACGTCGAGGAGATCGAGGAGGGCGAAGTACCGGCTGCGGATCTCCCGGTCGGCCGCCGAGAGCTGCTCCATCGGAACGGTGGGCAGCGCCTTCGCGCTGGCGGCTGGCCTGGTCGAGCAAGTTCAGCTCTCGCGCCACGCCGCCCATCCAGATCGCCAGGCTCACTCCACCGGTCCAGACGGTGGCGAACCGCACCTCTTGAGTGGCCGCCGTAACGACGGTCTGCTGCGACGGTTCCATGGCCAACTCCCTCGCCCGGCGGCAGCCGAACAGTACGCGTCCGCGCTCAGCGTGCGGTGATCAACGCATCGAGCTCGGCGAGCGCGGACGCCACGTCGGTGACGTGGATGGTCCGCCAACCCAGTTCGTCTGCTGGCCCCAGGTTCTGGTGGAAGTCGTCGAGGTACACGATCTCGCCGTGCTCGACGCCGAGGGCGACGGCCATCGCCTCGTAGATGCGCCGCTCGGGCTTGCGGGCGCCGACCGCGTAGGACTCGATGACGGCGTCGAACAACCCGAAATCGAGATCACGCTCCATCGTCGGGCGGAACTCGGCGAACGTGTTCGTCAGCAGGCCGGTCCGGATGCCCTCGTCGCGCAACGAGCCGACGCGGGCGACGACGGCGTCGTTGATCGAGTAGCGCGGGTCGAGGAGCACCTCGATCTCGTCGCCCGACAGCTCGACGCCCGCGTCGGCCGCGTACGTCGCCAGGTCACCCTGGATCTCCGCCACCGTGAGCTCTCCGCGCTCGGCCCGGTGCCACGGGTGATCACCGGTCTCATCCGGTCCGATGAGGACCTCCAGCATCGCCCGGGGATCGACGCCGATCCGATGGGCGAGGGCAGTGATGCCTTCGGTGATCGGCGTGATGATCACGCCTCCGAAGTCGAACACCACCGCGCGTACGGTCGCCGACGGTTGACCGCGTCGTTCAGAGGTGGAGCCCCGGTTCGGCACGGCGGGCGCTCCAGCGCCTTCGCCGGCCGCATTGACAACGGTCGGGTCGCGTCGTTCAGAGGTGGAGCCCCGGTTCGGCACGGCGGGCGCTCCAGCGCCTTCGCCGGCCGCATTGACAACGGTCGGGTCGCGTCGTTCAGAGGTGGAGCCCCGGTTCGGCACGGCGGGCGCTCCAGCGCCTTCGCCGGCCGCATCATCGGCGTCTGACATGACCTGCACTGTACGGTGACGCGTTCTGCGATGAGGGGGGCGTGATGGAGCCAGGAGAGTTCACGGGCGTCGCCGGGCGCACGTTCGAGGAGTCCACCGCGTCGTGGCCGCCGCTCCCACGTGCTCCTGAGGCTGCACCCAACGTCGTCATCGTCCTGCTCGACGACGTGGGATACGCCCAGTTCGGCTGCTTCGGATCCGACATCGCCACACCGACGTTCGACCGTCTCGCCGCCGAGGGCCTCCGCTACAGCAACTTCCACACCACGGCCCTGTGCTCGCCGACGCGTGCCTGCCTGCTGACGGGTCGCAACCACCACCGCAGCGGGATGGGACGGATCGTCGAGTTCGCGTCCGGCTTCCCCGGCTACCACGCGACGATGCCGAAGTCGAACGGCTTCCTGTCCGAGGTGTTGTCGGAGAACGGCTATTCCACGTTCGCCGTCGGGAAGTGGCACCTGGCGCCGGCCACCGAGATGGCGATGGGTGCGCCGCGCGGCCGCTGGCCACTCGGGCGCGGCTTCGACCGGTTCTACGGCTTCCTCGGCGGCGAGACGGACCAGTACCACCCCGACCTCGTGCACGACAACCACCAGATCGACCCGCCGTACTCGGTTGAGGAGGGCTACCACCTGTCGGAGGACCTTGCCGATCGTGCGATCGGGTACCTCGCTGACCTGCGCGCCTACTCGCCCGAGCGCCCGTTCCTCCTCTACTTCGCCTTGGGCGCCTGCCACGCCCCGCACCACGTGCCGCCGTCGTACCGCGACCGGTATCGCGGCCGCTTCGACCTGGGGTGGGACCGCTGGCGGGAGGAGGTCTTCGCCCGCCAGCAGGCGAGCGGACTGTTGCCGCCGGGTACGCAGCTGAGCGAGCGGCCGGACTGGGTGGCGGCCTGGGACTCGCTCGGCGACGACGAGCGCCGGCTGTACGCCCGCATGATGGAGGTCTTCGCCGGCTTCCTCGAGCACACCGATGCCCAGGTCGGTCGGGTGCTCGACTTCATCGAGTCACTCGGCGAGCTCGACAACACCATCGTGATGGTGATGAGCGACAACGGCGCCAGCGCCGAGGGCGGACCCAGAGGATCGTTCAACGAGAACTACTTCTTCAACCTGGTCCCCGAGAGCCTGGAGGAGAACCTGCGGCGGATCGACGATCTCGGCGGGCCGGACGCCCACAACCACTACCCGTGGGGCTGGGCGTGGGCAGGCAACACGCCGTTGAAGCGTTGGAAGCGGGAGACCCACGAGGGGGGTGTCACCGATCCGCTCGTCGTGTGGTGGCCGCGAGGGCTTGGTCAGCCGGGTGAGGTTCGCCACCAGTTCGTGCACGCCATCGACGTCATGCCCACGCTGTTGGACG
Source organism: uncultured Acidimicrobiia bacterium (assembly GCA_963844915.1). Taxonomy (GTDB): domain Bacteria; phylum Actinomycetota; class Acidimicrobiia; order Acidimicrobiales; family Ilumatobacteraceae; genus JALZMG01. The sequence goes on from CAWJQF010000009.1 coordinate 539,892, forward strand.
TCATCGGCATCGAACCCCCAGCGCAGCTCGCCGGGGTGGAGCAGCAGCCGCTCGACGGTGCCAGCTTCCGCGCCACGTTCTCCGACGCCGCGGCACCGAGCCCTCGATCGACGCAGTACTACGAGATGCTGGGCTGCCGCGCCATCTACGACGACGGCTGGAAGGCAGTCACCTTCCATCCGATGCTGGGCTTCAACTACGACGGCAGTGACCCCATGGTGCCGTTCGACGAGGACGTCTGGGAGCTGTACCACGTCGCCGAGGACTTCGCCGAGACGGTCGATCTGGCAGCTGCCGAACCAGATCGGCTGCGCCGCATGATCGACCTGTGGTGGTCGGAGGCCGAGCGCAACCAGGCGCTCCCGCTCAACAACCAGCCCGGCCGTTTCCCCGATCGACGCCACCGGCGGGATCGCTACGAGTACCAGGCTGGGATCGGCGTTCTGCCGGCCTCCCTCGCGCCGAACCTCCGCAACCGCGGGTTCCGCATCACGGCCGAGCTCGACGTCCCTGCGCAAGGTGGTGACGGTGTGATCATGTCGCACGGTGGCGGTGCGGGCGGCTACGCCCTGTACCTCCAGGATCGCCGGCTGCACTGGACGTACAACTGGCTCGGGGCGCAGGTCACGACCATCTCCAGCGAGGAGCCGCTCCCCGCGGGCCGCGTGGACGTCGAAATGACGTTCACCCCAACGGGGCGCTTCCAGGGCGACGTCGTCCTCGCCCGGGACGGAGCGCCGATCGGCAAGGGCCACGTGCCCACCACCACTCCGGTGACGTACGGCCTCGTCGGGTTCACCGTCGGCTACCAGCGCGGGACCGCGGTGTCACCGACGTACGACCCGCCGTTCGTCCTGCCCAAGGGCGTGCTCCGCAGCGTGGTGATCGAACCCGACGGGCTCGACTACCGCGACCCGCCCGCCGAGGAGCGGGCCGGCGTGGCGATGCAATGACGTGATCTCCCCTGTCGATTTCGCCGACCGCGTTCGTTGCAGTGGCGAGCAGGCAGCGCCGGGCTGCCCACCGAAGCAGCCAAGGAGAGGCCATGAGGAAGATCATCGCCGGACTGTTCATCTCGCTCGACGGTGTGGTCGAGGCGCCCGACCAGTGGCACTTCCCGTACTTCAACGACGAGATGGGCGGTGCCGTCGGCGCCAGCCTCGGCTCGGCCGACACCATGTTGTTCGGCCGCAAGACCTACGACAGCTTCGCCGGGGCGTGGCCCGAGCGCGAGGCGGCCGGCGGTGAAGACGCGCCGTTCGCCAAGCTGCTCGGCGATGCGCGCAAGATCGTCGTTTCCAACCAGCGTCTGGAGCTCGGCTGGCGGAACTCCGAACAGCTCGAAGGCGACTTCGTCGAGGCAGTGACCGCCCTCAAGAACGAGCCGGGCGGGACCATCGCCATGAGTGGGTCCGTGTCCGTGATCCGCCAGCTGCTGGATGCGGGACTGCTCGACGAGCTGCACCTGCTGCTGCACCCGATCGCCGTCCGCAAGGGCATGCGGCTGTTCGACGAGGGTGACGCTTCGATCCCGCTGCGGTTGATCTCGTCAGAGACGTTCCAGACCGGCGTGCTCAACCTCGTTTACGCGCCCGCCGAGCTCACCACCGCCACCTACGACGACGCCAAGCAGCACCTGACCGACGCAGCCCAGTAGTCGATGGCCGGCCCCCAGCGGTTCACCACCACGCTCGTCAGTGATCGACGCAAGCGCGTCCTGATTCCCGTCCCGTTCGATCCGGACGCGGCATGGGGCCACAAGCCCGAACATCATGTCCACGGCAACGTGAACGGCATGGGCGTGCGCGGCGTGATCGAACCGCTGGACGACGGTCGCGGCCTCGTGCTCGGCGCAGCCTGGCGTCGCGATTGCGGGCTCGCCGCCGGCGATCGGGTCGACGTCGTCCTCGAACCGGAGGGACCCCAGCGGGCCGATCTCGACGAAGACCTCGCCGTCGCGCTCGACGCCACCCCCGAAGCAGCGGCGTTCTTCGACTCCATCGCCCAGTTCTACCGGCGCGCCTATCTGCGCTACATCGACGCGACCAAGCGCCGCCCGGAGGAACGGGAGCGGCGCATCGCGGAAGTCGTGAAGCTGCTGGCGGCAGGTGTCAAACAGCGGCCGGGAACGTGACGTGCGCGTCGTGCTGATGGAGCGGAGCCCGAATGTTCAGTGGACGACGGCCACCGGGCAATGAGCGTGAGCGGTGACCTCCAGGCCCGTCGACCCGGTGATCAGCTCGGTCAGGCCGCGGCGTCCACGCGTGCCGATGACGACGAGATCGGCATCGATCGAGGCCTCGATGAGTGCGAAGGCACCGGTGCCACCGGCCACGACCGGCACGATCCGCGCACCGCTCGGCGCCACACCCGAGCCGTCCGTGGCCTGGCTGACGGTGGCCCGCAGCGCGGCATCGTCCTCGGTGGTCTCCTCGTCGGACTCGACACCCGGCTCCCGCACGGGGCCGGCGGCCACAGCGGGCACGAAATCAGCGTGGGCGACCTGCACCTCTTCGACGCCGGGCAGCGAGAACGCCCAGCGAAGGGCCGCGATGGACGGCGCGTCAGGCTCGTGATGACGGCCCTCGTCGACACCGACCACGACGCGACGAACGGGCAGGCGGGCGTTGCCACGCACGACGACGACCGGCTTGCGCGTGTGGTGGATCACGTAGTGCGCCGTCGAGCCGAAGAGCAACGACGCCTTGCTCGAACCGCCGTGACCGACGACGATCGTCGCCGGCTGACTGACCTCCTCGGCGAGGTCGACCAGGCTGCGACCGGGATGGCCGGTCACGAGGCGGCCGACGATGCGGGGGTCGCCGCTGCCCGAGACCGCATCGTCGAGGAACTCGCCGGCGATCCGCTCGACGTCGAGGCTGTCCACCGGTGCGACCGCTTCATAGCCCGTGACGATCGGGACCTCCCACGAGTGCGCGACGACGATCTGCTCGTCGTCGCCCGCCATGTCCCGGGCCCACTCGAGGGCCGCCTTGGAGTGCTCCGACCCGTCCAAGCCCACGACGTAGCTGGTCACCGGTTAAGACCCTGGCACATCAGGCCCATTGGGCGCCACCGGCGGTCCGGCGCCGTACATGGTGAACCCGACGGACACACCGCCGCCCGGACGCTCCGCCACGAGCACGGTGCCGCCGTTGCGCTCGGCGACCTCGCGAACGATCGACAGACCGAGGCCAGAGCCGGGAAGCGATCGCGCCCCTTCGGCCCGGTAGAAGCGATCGAACACGCGCTCGCGGTCCTCGGCGGCAATGCCCGGTCCGCGGTCGTGCACGACGACTGACCGATCGGCGACGACGACGTCGATCGGACCGCCGCTGCGGTCGAACTTGGCGGCGTTGTCGACCAGGTTGGAGATCGCCCGCTCCACCGCTGCGGGCGATGCCTCGACCACCGAATGATCTGCCGTCACGTTGACCTGCCGTGCGTGCCGACGATGGGCGCGGGCGGCCACCGTCCGGGCCACCTCGCCCAGCTCGAAGCTCGTCGCCGGACTCTCGTCGATCGTTCCCCTGGCGAGCGACACGATCTCCTCGACCAACGCGACGAGCTCCTCGGTCTCGGTCTCCAGATCCTCCAGAACCCGCTGCCGCATCTCGGGATCGAGATCGGGATGGCGACGCAGCACGGCGAGGTTCGTTCGCACGCTGGTCAACGGCGTGCGGAGCTCGTGCCCGGCGTCCTCGACGAGACGTTGCTGGGCTTCTCGCGAGCTGGCCAGCGCGCCGAGCATCCCGTTGAACGCCGTGCCGAGCTGACCGACCTCGTCCTTGCCGGAGACCGGCACCTCGACGTCGAGCCGCCCTGACCGCTCGACATCCGTGGCCGCCCGCGTGAGGCGTTTCAGCGGACCGGCCACCGTGCGGGCGATCAGCCACCCGAGCAGCGCCGCGGCGACGGTCACGAGAAGGACGACGAGCGCGGTCCGCCACTTCAGGTCGTCGAGCACTCGCTCGTTCTCCTCGATCGAGCGGCCGACCTGGAACGCGCCACCACCGACGCCGTAGGTGAACATCCGAACCTTGTCGTCGTCGGTCTTGATCGTCTCGAGGTCCTGCCTACCGAGCCTTCCAACGACTTCTTCGGCCCCGCGCTCCACCGGGATGGGCGGAGCCTGGTTGCTCCCCCGGACCTGCCCGCCGGGTCCGACGACCTGGATGACGTACGTGTCCACGACGCCCCGATTCGTCAGCGAACGAGAGGGACTGTCGAGGATCGTTGCCATGGCCGTACGAATCGACCGGTCGACCTCCTCCATCAATCGGCCGCTCGTCGCCCGGTAGGAGATCATGCCGACGGACATCGTCGCCAGCGCCGCCACGGCGGCGAGCGCGGCAGCGATCCGCCACTGCAGGCTCATCTCGCCAACCCACCCGCCCGCGATGAGCGATGAGTGGTCCAGGAGCACTCATCGCTCATCGCCGCCCACCTCCTCATCACGCGATGAGCGATATGCGGCGCATCGCCACTCATCGCTCATCGCGGTCGACATCGTGACGGCTCATGCCGTCTCGCGGGCGGAGTAGCCCACGCCGCGCACCGTCTGGATCAAGCGGGGCTCACCTTCGGCTTCGGTCTTGCGCCGCAGGTACCCGATGTACACGGCGAGGTTCTTCGAGTCGGGGCCGAAGTCGTAGTGCCAGATGCGGTCATAGATCGTCGAATGGTCGAGCACGACACCTTGGTTGCGGACGAGCAGCTCGAGCAGATCGAACTCCGTCTTCGAGAGCTCGAGCTCACGCGCACCGCGCCAGGCCCGGCGGGCCGCCGGGTCGACGCGCAGGTCGGCCAGCTGCACGACCTCGTTTCCCTCCTCGACCGGCTGGGTGCGGCGCAGGAGCGCCCGCAGCCGTGCCAGCAGCTCGTCCAGCTCGAACGGCTTCGGGAGGTAGTCGTCAGCGCCTGCATCGAGGCCCGCCACTCGGTCACGGGTCTCCGTGCGGGCGGTGAGCATGAGGATCGGGACTTTGTTGCCGTCCGCCCGCAACACCTTGCACACCGTCAGGCCGTCGATGATGGGCATCGACACGTCCAGCACCACGACGTCGGGTGTCGTGCGTCCCACCGCCTCGAGCGCCTCGGCGCCGTTGCCGACGGCGACGATGTCGTAGCCCTCCAGGCCGAGCGCTCGAACGAGCGACTCACGTACGGCGCGGTCGTCCTCGGCCAGCAGCAGCGTGTGCGCGCTCATCGGGCGCCCAGTGTGTCAACTGGCGGTAAGAGCGACGTGTGCACACCCCTTACGAAGTCTCCGCCGCGCGTTCACATCTCCTCCACATTCCGCGTGGACGCTCGAACCACCCCCTGATTGGAAGGAGCATCGCCATGAACCGCAAGTGGATGACCCGCATCGGTATCTCCCTGCTCGTGCTCGCTGGACTGGCCGTCGTCGCCGGTGTGGCGTTCCGGGCCGGGCAGCATCACGACGAGGTCCGAGAGAACGTCGTCGGCGACGAAGGCGTCCGCACAGTCGTCGTCAGTGGCTGGCGCCACGTCGGGCCCGGCTTCGGCTTCGGGTTCGGGTTCCTGTTCTTCCCGCTGCTCATCGTCGGTTTGATCCTGCTCTTCAACGCCCGCCGCGGCGGGTGGGGTGGCCCGTGGCATGGGCGCGACGAGGAGCTTCGACAGTGGCACCAGCGGGCGCACGCGGAGGAGCAGGCCCAGGTGATGCAGCAGGCCCAGCCGACGCAACCACCGCAGCCTCCGCAGCCGCCCCAGCCGCCGGTGCCGCCATCCGAGGCATGATCGAGCGATGAAGCACGTGCTCGTCGTCGATGACGAGCCGGCCATCGTGGAGATCGTGCGTGACTACCTCGTCGACGCCGGGTTCCGGGTGTCGTCGGCTCGATCGGGCGAGGAGGCGCTGCGGCTGGTCCGCTCCGTCGTCCCCGACCTGATCGTGCTCGACCTCGGATCTGCCCGGCGTCGACGGGCTCACGGTGGCCCGCACGATCCGCCAGACCTCCGCCGTCCCGATCATCGTGCTGACAGCTCGGGGCGACGAAGCAGACCGGGTCGTCGGACTCGAGCTCGGCGCCGACGACTATGTCGTCAAGCCGTTCAGCCCCCGCGAGCTGCTGGCCCGCATCCGGGCGGTGCTGCGGCGAGTCGGCAACCCGGTCGATGACGAGCGGCCGATCGTCGTCGGCAGTCTCGTCGTCGACCCGGTCCAGCGCTCGGTGCAGGTCGACGGCCGGCCCGTCGAGCTGACCGCCACGGAGTTCGATCTCCTGGCGCACATGGCCGCAGCACCAGGGCGGGTGTTCACTCGCGGCCAGCTTCTCGAGACGATCCACGGGATCGCCGTCGACGCCGGCGAACGGGCCATCGACGCCCACGTGAAGAACCTGCGGCGCAAGATCGAACCCGAGCCGCATCGCCCGTCGCGCCTGCTCACCGTCCACGGCGTCGGCTACCGGCTGGTCGCCTATGGCTGAGGATGCGCGCTGGTGGCGTCGGCGCTTCCTCCGCGTCGCCCTGGTGGTCTCGGCGATCTGGATCGCCGGTGGGTTGGCCTTCGGGTGGATGGGCGGTTACCGCGAGGGTGACGGCGATGCCGACGGCCGGGGCGGGCCGCCGGCCGCGCTCTTCGCGGTGGTGGGCGCGGCCGTCGTGGCGACGTTCATCGCTTATCGCCGACTCGCCCGACCGGCCAGCGAACTGCTCGAGAGCGCCGAGCGCATCGGCGCCGGCGACTACACGGCGCGCGTGCAGCCGTCGGGTCCGCGCTCCATGCGCACGCTCGGCGCCGCGTTCAACGGCATGGCCGAACGCCTTGACACATCGGAATCGGCCCGCCGCCGGTTCCTCGCCGACGTCACCCACGAGCTGCGCACGCCGCTCACCGTGCTGCAGGCCGAGGTGGAGGCGCAGCTCGACGGCATCCACCCTCGCGACGACGCCCACCTGCAGTTGCTGCGCGATCAGTCGCGGACGCTCGACCGACTCGTCGAGGACCTGCGCACGCTGTCGCTCGGCGAGGCCGGACAGCTGACCCTGCATCGCGAGCCGGTGCCCGTCGGTGTCCTCGTCGAGGACGCCGTTGCTGCCATCTCATCCGCCGCCATTCCACGCGACGTGACGCTCGTCGTGGAGGGCGCAGGTGACGTCGAGCTCGAAGTCGACCGCGTCCGCATCGGGCAAGTCCTCGCCAACTTGCTGACCAACGCCCTGCGCCACACGCCTGCTGGTGGGACGGTCCGCGTCCGCACGAGCAGCAACGACCGGGCCGTCGACATCGAGGTCACCGACACTGGTCCAGGTCTCGTCCAGCCGCCCGAGCGTGTCTTCGAGCGGTTCCACCGCGCCGCCGACTCCGGCCGCACCGGGCTCGGGCTGACGATCGCCCGCCAGCTCGTCGAGGCGCACGGCGGGACGCTGACGGCCGCCAACGTTCCGAGCGGAGGCGCCCGCTTCACGGTGCGCCTCCTGCGAATGTGAACCTCAGAGAATGCGCACGGGCAGCTCGACGCGGGCCGCGGATCTGGCCGACGCTCCAGCGCACGTCGCCTGCCAGCTCGAAGTCCGGGAAGCGCCCGATGAACTCTTCGACGGCGAGGCGCACCTCGAGACGAGCGAGGTTCGATCCCAGGCACCGGTGGATGCCGAGACCGAACGCGGCGTGACGGTTCTCGGCCCGATCGAGCACGACCTCGTCGGCCTGCTCGAACAGCTCGGGATCGCGGTTGGCTGCAGGGAACGGCAGCAGCACCCACTCGTGCTCCTTCATCGGGCAGCCGTGGAAGTCACTGTCCTTGGCGACCATGCGCGCCATCGTGACGGGCGCGTACGCCCGCAGGAGCTCCTCGACGGCGGTCGGCATGAGCTCGGGCTCACTGGCCAGGCGGCGCCGGTCGTCGGCGTGCGTGGCGAGGTGCCAGATGCTGGATCCGATGGCGCTCCACGTCGTGTCGATGCCGGCGATCAACAGCAGCACGATCGATCCGCGCACATGCTCGTGCGACAGCTTCTCGCCGTTGAGCTCGACGTCGAGGAGGTAGGAGATGAGGTCGTCGCGAGGTTCGACCCGGTGGCGCTCGATGTGCTCGTCGAGGTACTCCTCGGTGCGCTGGAAGCCCAGTCGACGCTCCTCCGGGGACCGGTTGACGCCCTCGAGCGCATCGTGCACGAACCCGCGGAACTTCTCGTCGTCCTCCACCGGCAGCCCGAGCATGCGCGCGATCACGTTGACCGGGATGTGCTGGGCGTACTGCTCCGCAGCGTCGACGACGGTCTCGCCCGGCGTGATCTCGCCCATGTCGTCGAGGCGCTGCCGGCACAGTTTGCGAACCTCCGGCTCCCACGGCTCGATCTGCTTGGGCGCGAACGGCGGCAGCAGCAGCCGGCGGGCCAGACCGTGGAACGGCGGATCGCTGGTGATCGGCGGCGCGCCGCCAATGCCGGGTGGTGCTTCGATCGGCGACGTGCTGACGACGACTGAGCGGCTCGTGAAGCGATCGGTGTCGTAGGCGATCTCGCGGACGAGCTCGGCGGTCACTGGTGCCCACATCCCGCCGTAGCGGTCGGTGTGGGCGATCGGGCAGCCCGCCTCGCGCAGCTCGGTCCAGATCTCCGGCGCTCGCGGGTTGTACGCGGGGTCGGCGTGATCGAGATCCGTCGCCCAATCGCTGACCGGTCCGTAGATGCCCGTCGGCGTCCCGTAGCCCTCGTGCATCGTCTCGGTCATGTCAGCCCTCGGTCTCGTCCAGTGAGATGGCGTACTCGGGGCAGTTGGCGACCGCGAGGCGGGCCTTCTCCTCGAGCTCAGCGGAAACCTCGCCGTCGCCAATGACCACGGCTTGCCCGTAGTCGTCGACGTCGAACAGCTCCGGTGCCAGGGCGTAGCAACGGTTGTGGCCCTGGCACTTGTCAGCGTCGACGCGCACCCGCATGGATCGAGCGTACGTGAGTCGTCGCAGCATCCGGCAGCGGAGCGGTCTCGTCGCCCGACTGACTTCGTTCTGTCCTTCGGAACCGCGTCACAACGACCGGTCTTGAAGGACAGAAGCGCTCAGCTGGTGCCGTCGAGGCCGACGCGGGAGAAGAGCGACTCGGCGGCCGGGTCAGGACTCCACACGAGCAGCCGACCCTCACTGACCAGTGGCCCGAGATCGAGCGCCAACGTGACCGGATCAGGCAGTGAGCCGGCGAGCACGGCTTGGAGGTAGGACGCCGCGTTCGCTGCGTCGAGCCCCACATCCGTTGCCGACGGATGGTCGACCCTGGCCTCGTCGAGGAGATGCACGAGCACCTCGGGATCGATGGCGATGACGCCGTCGACGCGATGATTGGTCGCCTCGGCGTAGCTGTCGGCGACGAGCTGTGCCGTTCGGGGGAAGTCCGATGTCGCCGCGACCTCGACGTCGACCGGCGCTCCGGCCGGGGCAAGCGTCAGCACTCCGTCGTCAGCGGTCAGCTCGGCGGCTCCGCCGACGCGGCTCGCCGCGCCGGGCGCTTCGGCGGACGTCGTCATCAGCACCAAGTAGGTCTGCGGTCGATCGACACCGAGCAGTCGCGGTGCGAGGTCCAGCGCCTGGATCGCCTCGTCGAGGCTCGGCAGGTGCTCGGCGACGCTTCCTTGGAAGTCGCGCAGGGCGTATTCGGCGCGACCGATCAGCCACGGCGATCGAAGTGACCGCGTGGCGGCGTCGGCCACCTCCACCATCGCCCGGTGCGTGCGCTCGAACGGGCCGCGCAGGCGATCCAGGGCGACCAGGTCGATGCGCCCGTCGATCAGCCGCAACGAATCGAGATCGAGCCCACCGAGCGCCTCGGCCGCAACCTCGGCACCGCTGCCGCCCACGCCGCTCATCTCGATCGCTGCCTCGCGATGCTGCGCGAGGACTGGAATCAGTGCCGCGCCGACGCCGATCGGGCTCGACAGGCGTTCATGCGCCTCCACCAGCTCGTCGGCTGCCGCAGCGAAGGATGCTGATGCAGCCTCGAAATCACCACTCTCCATCTGCGACACGGCCTGCTCCGCCCAGCGCACACCGGCGGACAGCTCGTTGCGGTTTTGCACCACCGTGTAACCGAACCCGACGACCGCTGCCGTCGCCACTACGACCAATACGCCGACCACGGCGAGGGTCACTCGCTGCACAAGGCGTCGCTGGCGCCGGAGCCCCGAGACGAGGACGATCGCGGCCATCAAGATGGCAACGAGCGCCGAGAGCCCAAGGAAGCCACCGAGCTCGCCGCGGGCCAGGACGTTCAAGCTGATCCCGATCGACACCGCGAAGAGCTCTGCCTGATGCCGCGGGCTCCGATTGCCCCACATCGCGATGCCCAACGCGACTGCCGCCAGCGCCAGCAGCGCCGGCGCAACTGCGACGACGAGGGCAGCGATGGAGAGCGCGATCACGGCCCATGGGCGGGCGAGGGCCCCGATGAGCACGACCGCTCCGACGGCGATCCCGACCATCACGGCATCGACGCCTGGGCTGCCGGTCGGCTCGGCCGGGCTGAGCGCGGCGATCATGCCGGCGCCGATCGCGACGAGAAGGACGGCGAGGTCGAAACCGGGACGACTCCGGGTCGGCATCGGCTGCGGCGACGTGTCGGCAACGGGGCGCCCGTCGGCAGGATCGGTCGACATGGCCACGTCGGTCACACCATCTGGGTGCCGTCCGCCCATTCCGCCCGTCCTTTCCTGCCCGGCTGCGCGTCCGCAAGCCAGCCGTGCGAGAGCCGTCGATGCTACCTACCATCGAGCCGACAGCGCACCGGTCAGATACGCGAGCAGGCAAGCCCTGCTGGTCAGCCGAAGATCGTGTTCCAGAGCTGACGGGGGGCGTCGAGAACTCGGCTGGCGACGACGACCGGCATCGGCGGCTCGTCGGCCTTCCCCGACTCCAAGCCGAGCGTGAAGGCCACCTGCTCGAGCGTCGGCGGTCCGATCGACATGTTCTCGACGAGGGCGCCGGAGGTGCTGTTCTCACCCATCCACACCTGGTAGGCGGCCGACATGCTGCCCGTTCGCCCGACGCCGGCCTGGCAGTGGATGAACACACGGCCCTCGCTGTTGTCGACGATGTCGACCAGTTCTTGCACGAGCGCGCTGCTCGGGGTCTGGCCGTCGTGGACCGGCAGATGGAACACCTCGAAGCCGAGCTCGCGGGGTGCCTCGAGCTCGGCCGGAGTCGCTGCTGCCCGCAGGTCGACGATCGTGGTCACGCCGTTGGCGGCCAACGCCTCGTAGCCCTCCTGCGTCGGCGCACCGCCCCGCCACAGCCGTTCGTCGACGACGCGCAGGTGATCGATGCCAGCGGCCTCGACAGGCCGCTCGCCCTCCGGCCCGGCGACCTGCAAGGCCACCGACGCACCGAGCAGCATCAGGTTGCCGACGAGCAGGTATCCGCCGAGGCCAAGACCGACACGTTTGCACCAGCGGCCCGCGCACGAGCGCCGAGCCGTCCCTCCTGGTTCCACTCCCGCGCCTCCTCGGCGCCCGGATCGAGCTACCGGTGCTCGATACGGGTCACATTGCCCAGGATACGCGGCACGGTCACGTCTTCCAGACAGCCGACCAGGCGGGCTTGGGCGTGATGCCCGAGCGCCGGTTCGATGCGCAGCGCGAAGTCGCCGTCGGCCTGCTCGCTGAAGTCGACCAGCTCATGCTCGTCGACGACCGACGCGCATGCTGCCCACAGACCCGTCGCCGCAGCGTCGAGCGAGAGGCGGCTGCCATTCGTCCGCACGTCGAGCTCGACCGTCGTGCCTTCCTCTGCCCGAGGCGGATCTGGCTGGTTCATCGTCGCCTGGCGGAGGGCCGCGATGCCCACGACGACGAGGACGGCGATGATCACCCAGCGGAACACGTGCCGCTGCGGCGCCATCACGCCCCCACGGTGGTAGGCGGGACTCATGTCCGCCGCCTCGGAGCCAGCAGCGGAACGAGCGCGGGGTGCTCTGGCTGCGCCAGCCGGGGGGCGAGCGGGCCGGGCTCCGGCAGGGCGCGGTGCAGGCGACGGGCCAGGCGGCGATCGGCAGACCCGCCCGCCGTGCGGCCGGCGATCCGCTCGACCAACCACGCGAGGCCCGACAGCAGGATGCCGGCACCCATCAGGAGCGGGATGAAGACGTTGGTCCGCGACGTGTCACGCAACCACGCGAAGTGGTCACGGGCGACTGGCGTCGCCTGGAACTGCTCGATGAAGCGGTCCTCACGCGGGGAGCCGCGGCGGGCGCCTTGCCGATCCGATCGAGGATCATCGACGTGGCCAAGGCAACCTCGGCGATCAGCGCGAAGATCCCGGCGACGACGGCGCGGTGCCATTCCCATGTCTGCAGTTCGCGGATCATCGTGATTCCGGCGCCGAGCAGCGTGATCAGCGCGATGGCGCGGGCGATGGTGCGCACGTTCATGATCCGTCTCCTTGCGTGACTGGTGCCGTCTCGAGGACGGACACATCGCCGGTCCCGCCATCGACGCTGACGACGGTGCCGACCGGGAACCGATTGACGGCGTCATGGGCGCCGACGACGACCGGGACGCCTGACTCGCGAGCGAGGATGGCGAGGTGCGACAGCACGCTGCCCGACTCGGCGACGAGGCCGTGCAGCCGGGGCAGCAGCGGCGCCAACTCCGGCGACAGCGTGCGCACCACGAGCACCGCGCCGATCGGCGGATCGTCGCCGTGATGGACCGGACCAGCGCCACGTCCACCACCGGCGCCCCGCGCTCCGTCTCCCCGTTCCTTCGTCACGACGGGAACGACGTCGCCCTCGGCGCTCAGGCGGAACTTGGCCGGCAGTGCGGCAACCGGCGCGTCGTCCGCCACATCGTCGACGACCGGCGTTGCACCAGCGACGACGGCGTCGAGCTCGTCGACGGTCAGGGCACGCACGACCGATGGCGCCGGCAGGCGACCGGCGGCCGTGAGGCGCTCACCGAGCTCCCAGGCAGCGCGCGCCGTGAGCTCCTGCACCCAGCGAGCCCGCAGGCGCAGCGCCTCGCGAGCCTCCAGCACCGGGTGGCCGGTCTCGGGCACGTTCGGCAGCGACGGAGGCAACGACGGCAGCACCGGCGCCGGACCGACACGCGGCGGCAGCAGGGACAGCACCACTGGCATCGAGCCCACGATCTCCTCGTCGGACAGACCGCGGCGCCGACCGTCGGCGAGCGCGTGGAGCGCAGCCATCGCGCCGGTCGGACCACCCGTCGCCTTGGAAGGAGCCAACATGCCGGCGAGAACCTCGAACGTGTGCAGGTTGACGAGGTGCGCCGGCGCCGCCCGCAGCACGGCGACGAGGTCGCCGTCGGTGAGCTCGCTGAGCGGTGGGACGTCGAGCAGCGCCTCGTCCGTGGTGTGCACGAGGTCGTCGGCCAGCGATGGCAGCGAGACCTGCAGGCGACCGACCCGCCATGAGGCGCTCAGGCGGCGGGCGCCTGGGCGGGGATCGAGCTTGCGGAAGAAGCCGCGCTTGCGGTGGACACCGAGCAGTTCGAGATCGGCGACGACCTGCCCGTCGACGAGCGTCACGATCGGCGAGCGCTCGATCGTCCGCTTGGAAGCGGCGGCCGTCAGCCGCAGCGCAGCCTCGATGGCATCGCGGAGCGGTGTGACCCACAGATCGACCTCGAGGGCGGCCATCGTGCCGGGGAGCGTCTCGGCGACCGGCCCTGGGCCGAGCACCGGGCCGTTCCCGACCGGCGGCGGCTCGAGCGTCGTGATCGGGCGGCTCTGCAACAGCACGACGGCGTCGCCGTCGATCGCCCATTCGATGTCCTGCGGACCGTCGAAGACTTCGGCGGCGCGGCGAGCCACTTCGGCCAGCGCGGCGAACTGCGCCTTGCCGAGCCCGGGGAGCGTCTCTCCGCGGCCGACTCGCTTGCCGGCCGTCGTCAGGTTCAGTTGGATGCCGTCGACCTCACCGGACACGAGCTGGTGCGGGCCGCCTTCGACGGCCGTCAGCAGCATGCGGTCGGTGCGTCCGGTCATCGGGTCGGCGCCGAAGAGGACACCACCGAGGCGCGGGTGGATCATCGGCTGGATGAGCACGGCCATGGGTGCGGCCTCGCCATCCTCGAGCACGGCGGAATCGATCACCTCGTCGACGGCCTCGACGAAGGCGTCCCAGCCGGTGACGTCCAGCACGGACTCGAAGCGTCCAGCCATCGACGATGCAGCACCATCCTCGATCGTCGACGACGAGCGCACGACGAGCGCTCGCTCGACGCCGGCCGATGCCTTCCATGCGTCGAGGAGGATGCACAGCGCCCGCTGACGCTTGTCAGCGTCGGTGAGCGCAGCCGTGCCCTCCGTGGAGATCACGAACCCAGGAAGTGCGGGCATGCCGGCCCTCGTGGCGCGAGCCAGAGCGGCCGCCTTGGCGCCCACTCGGTCGGCGCTCAGCGCCGCCGGTTCGTCGAGCCTGACCACCCAATCCACATCCGTCACAGCGGGTGCGCCGTGGGGGGTCGGCGTCTGCTTCCTCGGTGTCATTTCCAACATGGGGGCCTACTTCCGGTCGACCACCTTCCTCCAACCGGTATTGACTCCCGGCTGTTCGCGAAGGTGACGTGGCATCGATCACAAGCGTGAACCGTGGGCTGTGTGATCGACATGAGGACGGCGTGAAGTTCCGTGATTCATCGCCTCTAACGTCGTGTCGTGGGTCACCGGTACCTGTGGTCGCCGTTGGCGCTCGGGCCGGTCACGACGCGCAATCGCATCGTCTTCTCGGCGCATCTCACGAACTACGCGCGTGACGGTCGACCCACCGAGCAGCACGCCGCCTACTACGAGGCGAGAGCCGCCGGCGGTTCGGGGCTGATCATCACCGAGGAGCACTCGACGCATCCGACGGACTGGCCGTACGAGAAGCTCATCCACGGCTTCCATCGCGACGTCATCCCTGGATACCGGCGCATCACGGACGCCGTCCATCGCCATCGCGTGCCGATCTTCGCCCAGATCAACCACAACGGGGGGCAGGCGTCGTCGATGTACACGCGACTGCCCGTGTGGGCGCCGTCGCCGGTGGCCGACCCGCTGTTCCGGGAGGTGCCGAAAGCGGTCACGGAGGCCGAGATCGACGAGATCGTCGCGGGGTACGCCGTGGTCGCCGAGCACTGCGCGGAGGGTGGCTTCGACGGCATCGAGCTGCAGTGCAGCCACTCGTCGATCGTGCGCGGGTTCCTCTCCCCCGCCACGAACCGCCGGACCGACGACTACGGCGGCAGCCTCGAGAACCGGGGCCGGATCCTGCGCGAGATCGTCGCTGCTGTGCGCCGGGTGATCGGGACCAGGCTCGCCCTCGGTGTGCGGCTCTGCGGCGACGAGCTGATCGACGGCGGCACGACGATCGACGAGGCGGTCGACGTCGCCCGCATGGTCGAGGCGGGCGGACAGGTCGACTACATCAACACGTCGATCGGTGTGGCAACCGCCACACTGTTCATGATCGAGGCCTCGATGCACGTGCCGCCGGGGTACGCGCTGTTCATTCCGTCGGCGATCCGCAAGGCCGTCGAGCTACCGGTGGTCGGCGTGGGGCGCTTCAAGGATCCGCTGCAGGCCGAGCGGGCACTCGCCGAGGGGCATTGCGATCTCGTCGGTGTCGTGCGCGGTCAGATCGCTGACGCCGAGTTCGCGGCCAAGGCACGGGCAGGCGCGACCGACGAGATCCGGCTGTGCCTGTCGTGCAACCAGGAGTGCGTCGGCAGGATGGGGCTGAACCGCTGGCTGGGCTGCATTGAAAACCCTCGGACGGGACGAGAATCGGCCCGTCCGAGGGGTCCTGTCCGTCGGGATCGCCTCACAACGAACGATTCCGACGGACAGGAGCGTGTGCTCGTTGTTGGAGGGGGACCGGCCGGACTGCAGACTGGAATCTCGGCGGCGCAAGCAGGCGCGCGTGTCGTCGTCTGGGAGCGCGAGCCAGAGCCCGGAGGCCAGGTACGGCTCGCCGCGACGGTGCCGAACCGGGCCGAGCTCGGCGACATGATCCGCAACCAGGTCTCCGAATGCCGTCGGCTCGGCGTCTCGATCGAGTGCGGCGTCGACGCCACGCTTGCTGACGTGATCGCGCACGGCGCCGATCACGTCGTCGTCGCCACCGGAGCGGTGGCCGCTCGCCCGTGGTGGATCGGGGAGGACGTGACCAATGTCGCCGACGTCCGAGACGTCCTGCGCGGAGACGCCGCGCCGACGGGGACCGTGATCGTGATCGACGAGATCGGCTTCCACCACGCGACCTCGGTGGCAGAGCTGCTGGCCGACCGGGGGTGCGCCGTCGAGATCGTGACGCCGGGCATGGTCGTCGGTCAGGACCTCGGCATCACCCTCGACATGGAGCAGTGGTGGATGCGGGCGACCGCCAAGGGCATCGTGCAGTCGACGGACCTCGTGCCGATGGGCTTCGACGGCTCGGCGCTGACGCTGCTGCACCACCCCACGGGAGCGATGCAGTCACGCACCCCGGACTGGGTCGTGCTGGCCGTGCCCGCCGTGCCGGCGGACGGGCTGTACCACGAGCTCAAGTCCGCTGGCATCGCCGTGCACCGCGTGGGTGACTGCATCGCGCCGCGTCGTGCGCACGCTGCCGTCGTCGAGGGCGATGCCGTCGGCGCGCTGATCACACGTCGGTAGCCTCCGCGTGGCAATGCTCCTCGCCAACGCGATCGGCGACTTCATCTCGAATCTCACCGACTGGCTGGAGGAAGTCTCCGGCCAATGGTGGTTCCTGCTCGTCATCTTCGGCATCGCCCTGCTCGACTCCGTCATCCCGATCGTGCCGAGTGAGACCACCGTCATCCTCGGGGGTGTCGCGGCTGGCGCGGGAACGCAGCAGCTCGTGCTCGTCATCCTCGCCGGAGCGACCGGCGCGTTCTGCGGGGACAACATGGCGTACGTCATCGGCCGCCGCTTCGCGCCGTGGATCAACCGGCGGGCAGAAGCTCGGGAGAAGACGAGGAAGCGGCTCGAGTGGGCGTCAGACCAGATCCGCAAGCGCGGTGGCCTGCTCCTGATCACGGCGCGGTTCGTGCCCGGTGGGCGAACTGCGCTGACGATCACGTGCGGGCTCACGCGTCAGCCGCATGCGTGGTTCGCCGCCTGGATCGCCGTCGCCGCCCTGATCTGGGCGACCTACGCCGCTGTGCTCGGCTACGTCTTCGGGAGCACGTTCCAGGACAACCACACGTTGGCGTTCATCCTGGCCTTCGGTGCGGCGCTGTCGATCACCATCGTCATCGAGGTCGTCCGGCACCAGCGCGAGAAGTCGAAGAAGGCATCGACGGACCCGGATCGCGTCGTTCAACGATCCCGTTCAGAGCTGAACTCCCGATTCGGCACGGCGGGCGCTCCAGCGCCTTCGCCGGCCGCATCGAAGGAGACCGGCGAGCCGGCTCCATTACCGTGACCGCATGCTGGCCGTGGTCCCCGTGCGTGACGGGGAGCTGCCGGCCGGCGGAGCCGAGACGGTCGCCGAGTGTGGCGGGCGGGCGCTCGTTGCCGGGTCGTCACCGCGAGGCGACGAGCTGGCCGGCATCGCAACCGACGTCACGCTCGTCGAGCTCGGGACATTCGCGCCGGGTCACTGGGCCCACGCGCTGGCCCCGCTGCTCGAGGACGAACCGCTCGTCGTGCTGCCGGGATCACCGGATGGCCGCGACCTGGCACCCCGACTCGCCCACGTGCTCGACCGCCGCCTGCTCGCCGGCGCCATCCGCATCGCGCCCGACCACGTCCGTCTCGTGCGGGGCGGTGGCATGGAGCTCCACGAAGTCGCGATCACCGATCCCGTCGTCGCCACCCTGCAGCCGGGGCACCGCGGCGTCTCTCCCGGGGACGCATCCGAGTGTCTCGTGCGGGGCATCCCCGCCCCTGACACTCGAATGGACGGAAACACTCGGATGGATCCGACGGTGGTGGCAGTTCTCCCACCGGATGTGACGACCATGGATCTGGCCGAGGCGGATCGCATCTTCGGGGGCGGGGCAGGCCTCGACGGGGCGTCACGGTTCGTGCAGCTGAGCGCGGTTGCCGCCGCGCTCGGAGCATCGATGGGAGCGACGAGGGTGATCACCGACCGGGGCTGGGTCGAGCACCAACGCCAGGTCGGCACGACGGGCGTCGTCGTGGATCCTCGCGTCTATGTCGCGTTCGGGATCAGCGGCGCCGTCCAGCACACCGCCGGTCTGGGTGCGCCGGACCACATCGTCAGCGTCAACACGGACCCGCACTGCCCCATGATGCAGCTCGCCGACCTGGCGCTGGTATCCAATGCCAACGTCGTCCTCGACGAGCTCGAACGCCTGGTCCTCGACGGTGGCTGAGGGCCACGACTGGGACTTCGACGCGATCGTCGTCGGCGCCGGGCCCGCCGGCTCGTGTGCGGCGACCGTCCTCGCTCGCGCCGGACGCCAGGTGCTGCTGCTCGAGCGAGGGCCGTTTGCGGGCAGCAAGAACATGTACGGCGGCGTCGTGTACCCGCGCATCCTCGACGGGTTGCACCCGCAGTGGTGGGAGGAGGCGCCCGTACAACGATGGGTCACCCGCCGGTCGACGATGGTCCTCACGGAGACACAGGCGCTGACCGTCGACTTCCGGACCGCGGCGTGGGGTCGCCCGCCGTACAACGGCGCAACGGCCTACCGGCCCGACTTCGACTTCTGGCTGGCCGGCAAGGCCGAGGCCGCCGGCGCGACGCTGCTGTGCTCGACGACGGTCATCGGCCTGCTGCGGGACACCGAAGGCGCCGTCCTCGGAGTGCGCACGGATCGGCCCGACGGCGACGTCCGCGCGCCGATCGTCATCGCCTGCGATGGCGTCAACAGCTTCCTCGCCAAGGAGGCCGGCCTCCACGAGCCCATGGATGCCGCGCACTACACACTCGGCGTGAAGGAGACGCTGGCCTTGCCGAAGGAGGTCATCGACGAGCGATTCAACGTGCGCGAGCGCGACGGCGTCGACATCGAGATCATCGGCGGCACCGGAACCGTCAACGGCGGAGCGTTCGTCTACACGAACCTGGACACGCTCGCCGTCGGCGCCGTGCTCAAGCTGCCGGCGCTCGCCGCCCAGCAGCAGCGTCCCGAGGAGATCATCGGGCACCTCAAGGCTCACCCGGCCATCGCGCCACTCGTCGAGGGCGGCGAGGTCAAGGAGTACTCGGCGCACCTCATCCCGGAGGCAGGGCTGTCGATGATGCCGCGGCTTTCCGGCGATGGCCTGCTCGTCGCCGGTGACGCCGCTGCGCTCTGCCTGGCCGCCGGCATCTGGCTCGAGGGCGTCAACTTCGCCATGGCCAGCGGCATCGCCGCAGGTGAGGCAACGATCGAAGCCTTGGCCGCCGGGAACACGTCACGCAACGGGCTGGCGGGCTACGAGCGACGCCTTGCCGCGACGTTCGTGCTACAGTGATCACCGCAAGCTGCGACGTGCGCCGGAGCTCGTGCTGTCCGACCGCGTGCAGCATCTGTACCCGCAGCTCGCCGCGTCCGCGCTCGAGCGGATGTTCCGAGTCGACAACCCGCGGCCGAAGCCCGGACTGCGACGCATCCTCGCCACCGAACGCAAGCGTCTCGGGATCCGCCGTCGCGATCTCGTCAGGGACGCCATCGCCGGTTGGAGGACGTTCGGGTGAGCGAGTACGAGCTCGACTTCGACGACGTCATCGCGACGACGCGGTTCGACGTGCACGAGCGAGCTCACATCGTCGTCGACACCGCGGTGTGCCGGGACTGCAGCACCCGCTCCTGCGTCGTCGCCTGCCCAGCACGGCTCTTCGTGACGACCGCGGACGGAGGCATCCTCTTCAACTACGAGCAGTGCTTCGAATGCGGGACGTGCTACCTCGTGTGCAACGAGGAGGGGGCGATCAGCTGGTCGTATCCCGACGGCGGCTTCGGCGTGGTGTTCCGCCGATCGTGATCATCGTCGCCTGGAAGTGGATCGGTGCCGGCGACGAGCGTGGCCATTGGACCTCTGACGCCGATCGGGCCGCGCTGGAGGTCGGGCTGCAGATGGCGGAGCGGACGTCCGACACGGTGGACGTCGTAACCGTCGGTCCACGTGCGTCAGACGGTGCGCTGCGCGAGGCGTTGGCGGCCGGTGCGAGCCGAGCGCTGCGCATCGACGCCCCACCGGGGCTGGAGAGTGACGTCGTCGCCGGCGCACTGGCGTCAGTCGCAGGCGACGCGGCTTGGGTCGTCTGCGGCGACATCTCAGCCGATCGGGGCACCGGTGCCGTGCCGGCCTTCCTGGCGGCGCGCCTCGGTGTGGCGCAAGCGCTCGGTCTCGTCGAGGTCGAGCTCGGCGCTGACCACGTGAAGGCCGTGCGTCGGCTCGACGGTGGTCGCCGCGAGGTGCTCGAGGTCGGGCCGCCGGCGGTCCTGTCGGTCGAGGGATCGGTGGCCCGCCTTCGTCGCTCGGGCCTGCGGGCGGAGCTGGCGGCGCGAACGGCGACCGTCGAGCAATACGACGGACCGAGCGGGCCCCTCGAGCAGCCCAGGGCAACCCTGCCGTACCGCCCTCGCCCCCGGGTGGTGACGATGCCGAGCGGCGACGCGCTGGCCAGGGTCCGTCAGCTCACCGACGTCGGCGGCGACTCCTCCGGACACGGTGAAGTGCTCGTGCTCGATCCACCCGCGGCAGCGGCCCGTATCCTCGCCGCCCTGCGCGAGTGGAGCTAGCACGCCGCCAGCTCGAGCGACGGCCAGTGGACGGTCAGCGTGCCCCCGTCGGGAACGGCATCCCACAGCTCGGCGAGGCGGTCGAACGTCGGCGCGACCGGCGTCGGCTCGCCACGGGCCCACGCGAAATGGTGCTCGTTCCCAACCGCCTCCGCGGCGTGCAGCGCGTCCCGGTTCTCGCGGATCAGCTGCCGCCCGGGCTTGGTGCGCCGCTGCTGTGTGCCCTGGCTGAAGGTTGCGCCACGGGCGAGCAGGCCCCAGAAGCCGTCCGCGATGCCGAGGTGCGCCTCGGTGGCCATGTGCCCGAGGTCGTGCGGGATGCGGCCTCGCCCGATCGGCATGTGGCCGCCCGTGACGCGGCCACGCGTCTTGCGGACCGCCTCCCACCACGCGCGAGGAGACGGTCCATCCACCTTGTGGAACGTCACCCACAAGCTCGGCTGGGACCGGCGGTTCACGGTTCCAGTCTCACCGGCGCGCCGCGTACCTCGCTCAACGATTTGCAGGTCTGGCTCGACAGGCCATCCCTACACTCCGCGCGATGGGGACTGCAGTTCGTGCCTCCGACGATGGCGCAGTGCGCCGCCTCACGTTGTGCCGCGCCGAGCAATACAACACGATCACCCCGGCGCTGCGCGACGAGCTGGGGCACGAGCTCGACGTCGCTCAGCACGACCGGAACGTGCGAGTCATCCTCCTCGACGCCGAGGGCCCTGCGTTCTGCGCGGGCTACGAGCTCGCCGGCGCGACGACCGCCCAGGCCCGGGCAGCCACCGGAGAGCGCGTCTGGGACAGCGCCGCCGACCAGCACCTGATCGGCCCCTTCGCCGCCACCTGGGCCAAGCTGCACGACTCCGTGAAACCCACCGTGGCTGCTGTCCAAGGGTGGTGCATCGCCGGCGGCACGAACATCGTGTTCAACGCACACCTGATCATCGCCGCACGCGCGGCCCGCTTCGGCTATCCGCCATCGCGGGTGTGGGGCGTCCCTGAGGCGCCGTGGACGTGGGTCGCCCGCATGGGCATGCAGCAGGCCCGTCGTTACATGCTCACGGGCGACGAGTTCGACGCGGCGACCGCCAAGGCGATGGGCGTGGTGCTCGACGTCGTGCCCGACGACGAGCTGCCGGCTGCGGCGATGGCGCTGGCCCAGCGGATCGCTCTCGTGCCGGCCAACCAGCTCGAGCTCATCACGATGGCGCTCAACGCCGTCGCCGATCAGCAGTACGACCCGGCGTCATCTCGTCGGCTCGGCACCCTCTTCGACGGGATCGCCCGTCACACGCAGGAAGGACTCGACTTCGTCGCCGAGGCACAGGAGATCGGGTTCCGCGAAGCGGTCCGTCAACGTGATCGCCCGTTCGCCGACTACGGCGAACGGCCCAAACAGTGACGGCGAGCAACTTGCTTGCGAGCCGAACCCGGATGACTCAGTAGCGGCGATCCGCTCGCCCGCTCTCCCGCCGCCGGCTGCGGTCGTTCAGACCGAGGACGGCGTACAGGATGACGTTGACCAACCAGATCACGATCGTGCCGAGCACGGCGTCCCAGAACGTGGCGATGTCGAAGCCGTCCATCACCCACGACGTGATGTAGAGCATCAGCAGGTTGACGAAGAACAGGGCGATGCCGAGCGTCAGGACGATCACCGGCAGGGCGAGCAGCGTGACGATCGGCTTGACGAGCCAGTTGACGAATCCGAACACTGCGCCGGCGACGAGGACTCGCCACTGGTCGTCGAAGTCGATCCCGTCGATGAGCCACGCCGCGGCGAGGATGGCGATCGTGTTCGATGCCCAGACCAGGATGATGCGAACGATCAATGGCATGAGAGTTGGCGAGTCGTCGCGAGCGGGGCTCGGCTCGACAACCGTAGCCGCCGGCGCCGTCGCCGAGCGGGATGCCGCGTGACATGGCTACGGTCTCGACGATGCGGCTCGACGAGCAGGCGTGGCCGGACGTCGACTTGATGCACCCGGTCCTCTGCGTGCCCGTGGGCTCGTGTGAGCAGCACGGACCGCACCTGCCGCTCGGGACCGACACGATCATCGCGGTCGCGCTGGCGGACGAACTGGCGGCCCGCCGGGCGGACGTGGTCGTCGCACCCGCGCTGGCGATGACGGCCAGCGGAGAGCACACCGGCTTCGCCGGCACGGTGTCGATCGGCACGGACGTGACTGCGGCGACGGTCATCGAGCTGGCTCGGTCAGCCGACTGGGCAGATGGCGTGATCCTCGTCAACGGCCACGGGGGAAATCGGGAGGCGATCGATCGAGCCGTTGCAACGCTGCGCGCCGAGGGACGCGACGTTCTGGCGTGGTGGCCGACGGCGCAGATGGCCGACGCGCACGCCGGCCGCGCCGAGACCTCGATGATGCTCGCGCTTCGTCCGGATCTCGTCCGCGTCGAACGAGCCGTCTCCGGCGAAACGGCGCCAGTCGCCGCGCTGATGGGCCAGCTGCGGGCTGGCGGTGTCGTGGCCGTGAGCCCGAACGGCGTGCTCGGGAATCCAGCCGGCGCGACGGCAGCCGAGGGCGCGTCGCTCGTGCGCGACATGGCGGACGACCTCGCCCTCGCCTTCGACGGGTGGCGCCGCGCACGGGCCGGACGATGACCTCGTTCTCGCTCGACCGCTCGGTCCGTCGACCATCGGCCGGCATCGTGATCGGCGGTTCGCCGCTGCGGCTGTTCCGCCTCACGCCTGCGGGGGTTGATGTCTTCGACCGGATCACCGCCGGCGCCGACGTGCCGACCGACGGAGACGCCAAGCCCCGCACCCGCCAGCTCGTCGAGCGCCTGGTCGACGCAGGCGTCGTGCACCCGAGCCCCGATGGCGCAGGGCCGTACCAGCTCCGCGACGTCACGGTCGTCGTGCCTGCGCTCGTCTTCGGCCACTCTGCGCTCGCGGAGATCGTGCGCTGCTGCCAAGGCGTCACCGACGTGATCGCCGTCGATGATGGAT
The DNA here is from genome assembly GCA_963844915.1 of uncultured Acidimicrobiia bacterium. Taxonomy (GTDB): domain Bacteria; phylum Actinomycetota; class Acidimicrobiia; order Acidimicrobiales; family Ilumatobacteraceae; genus JALZMG01. The sequence goes on from CAWJQF010000009.1 coordinate 563,513, forward strand.
CGGATCCGCCCGTGGTCGCCGCGGACGGCACTCGTGTGTTGCGGCTGCGCACCAATGCGGGACCAGCGGTCGCTCGCAACGCCGGACTCGGCGCGGTCACCACCCCGCTCGTGGCGTTCGTCGACACGGACGTCCGGCTCGAACCGGGGTGGCTCGAGCCGCTGCTCGGACATTTCGCCGACGAGCGGGTGGCGCTCGTGGCGCCGCGTGTCGCCAGCGCGCCCGGCGCCGGGCCGGTCGCCCGCTACGAGCAGGGACACTCCCCCCTCGACCTCGGCCCGGAGCCGGGCCGGATCGCGCCCGGCACGCGCCTCGGCTACGTCCCCGCGGCGGCGATCGTCGTGCGCACCGAGGCGCTGAGGGCGATCGGTGGCTTCGATCGGTCGCTCCGCTTCGGCGAGGACGTCGATGCCGTGTGGCGGCTCGTCGAGGCCGGCTGGCGGTGCCGCTACGAGCCAACCGTGACGGTGCACCATCGACCGCGCGGCAGTTGGCGGGGGCTCGTCGCGCAGCGTGTGGCGTACGGCTCATCCGCTGCCGCGCTCGCCCGCAAGCACCCGGGCGCACTGGCACCCCTGCGTGTCAGCGGATGGAGCGCCGGCGTGTGGGCATTGCTCGGCACGGGTCATCCTGCAGTCGCCGCTGGAGTCGCGGCAGGAACGGCGGCGGCGCTGGTCCGCAAGCTGCCGGGCGTCCCCGCCGCCGAGTCCGTCCGCCTCACCGTCACCGGGAACCTGTTCGCCGGCCGCCTCGTCGCCGACGCGGCGCGGCGAGCCTGGTGGCCGCTCCTGGCGGCGGGATCGCTCGTCTCCCGGCGCGCCCGCAGGATCACGGTGCTCGCTGCCCTGCCGGCGCTGGCCAGTGGTGGGTTGCCCAAGCTCGTCGATGACATCGCCTATGGGTTCGGTGTCTGGAAGGGCGTGCTCAGCGAGCGCGAGCTGGGGCCGCTGCTTCCCCGATTCCCGTCGTGGCCGGGCGCCGACGCAACGCGGCCGAGCAGCGGCTGACGACCGCTACCGTCGGTTGTCGTGACGTTGCGGCTGACGGTCGACCGCGCCACGTGGCGTGAGCGCGTCGATCGGGTGGCCGGTCACGCTCCCGGCCTGGTGCCGGTCGTGAAGGGCAACGGCTACGGGTTCGGTCGCACTGCCCTTGCAGAGGTCGCGATGTCGCTGAGCGACGTCGTCGCCGTCGGGACGATCCACGAACTCGACGATCTGCCCGCGCGCACGAGGACGGTGGTGCTGACTCCGACGTTGCGCGCGCCGGACGACATCCGGCCGATCCTGACGGTCGGCTCGCTCCACCATGTGCGCGCACTCGAGGGCTGGCCGGGGCGCGTCCTCGTCAAGCTGGCAACGTCGATGCAGCGGTACGGCATGGCGTGCGAGGACCTCGGGGCATTGACCGCAGCCGTGCGCCGCGCCGATCTCGAGATCGTCGGCTTCAGCGTGCACCCACCGGTTGCCGGCACCGACGACGAACACCTCGACGAGATCGCCAGCTGGCTGGAGGTTCTCGAGCCCCAGGATGAGATGTGGGTCAGCCATGTGTCCACGGATTCGTACGAGGCACTGCGCGACGGGTGGCCCGACCGGCGATTCCGCATCCGGCTGGGCACCGCGCTGTGGCACGGCGACAAGCGCGGGCTCCACCTCGGAGCCGACGTGCTGGACACGCGATCGGCCCGAGCCGGCACCACCGCGGGATACCAGCAGCGCGCCGTTCCGTTCGATGCGACGCTCGCCATGGTCGGAGCGGGCACTGCCCACGGCGTGCATCCGCTGGATGACGGCATCAGTCCGTTCCATTTCCAACGACGGCGCCTCGCGCTGCTCGAGCCACCGCACATGCACACGTCGATGGTGCTCATCCCGGCGGGCGAGATGCCGCCCGACGTCGGCGATGTCGTGGACGTCCAGCGCCCGCTGATCAACACGATCGTGGATGAGGTCGTCTGGCGATGAGCGAGCGGAGCGAGCTCATGCCGGCCGAGCGAGCGCCAGCTACATGCTGCCTGCGCTGGACGGCGATGGGGTTCGGGGGCGCAGCCCCCGTGTGGCGATGAGCGTGCTCACGACCACTCACCACACCCAGCAGGTCCGACTTCCAGGGCCCGACGTCGTCCGAGCCGTCGCGCTGATCGGTGTCGTCGTGATGAACTTCCACGGCTACCTGATCCTGCGCGGCGACATCCGCGGCACGGACACGATCGACCAGTTCTTCGACCCGTGGACCGGACCGCTGGCGACGCGGTTCGCCGCCACGTTCGTGCTCGTTGCCGGCGTCGGAGTGACGTTGCTCACCCGCAGCTCGATCGGCAACGGGGCCGCCGTGCAGGCGAAGCGCTGGACGTTGGTCCGGCGCGGCCTGGTGCTCTACGTCGGCGGGCTGGTGCTCGACACGGTCTGGCCGGGGACGATCCTGCCGTTCTACGGGGCGATGTTCGTGGTCGCTGCGGCGCTGTTCACGTTGCGCTCGATGTGGGTGCTGGCCGTCGGCCTGGCAGCCGCGCTGGCCAGCGCCGGGCTGCACTGGTGGCAGGTCCAATCGTCGCTCGACGGGGACGACACAGACTGGTTCTTCGCGCCGTCATCAAGTGTTCTCGATCGTCTCACCGACGTCGCGATCAACGGGACCCATCCCCTGCTGCCGTGGCTGGCTTTCCTCTGCGCGGGCATCGTGCTCGGAAGGCAGCTGCGCACCGACTGGTGGCGCCCTGCTGCCCTCGGGGTCGGGTTCGCGCTGTTCGGCGTTGCTTCGCTCATCTCGTCGTCGATCGCTACCGGACCGCTGGCCACGCCACTGTCCAGCACCGACCCCTACGACCGGGGCCTGCTCTACACGGCGAGTGCGCTCGGGACCGCCCTGATCGCCTTCGCCGTGATCTCGTGGCTCGCCGACCGCTTCGTCCGCACAGCTCCGGTCGAGCTGCTCCGCCATGCCGGCGCGATGACCCTGACGCTGTACGTCGCGCATGCCTTGGTCTTCAACCTCGTCGTCGACTGGCTCGGGTGGGTCGGCCCGACGGGGCTCGACACAGCGCTCACGTTCGCTGCGGTGTACTGGGCCGTCGCCATTGCCTTCGCCGCCTGGTACCACCGCCGCTTCGGCATCGGCCCGTTCGAGTGGGTGTACCGCGTTCTGGGGGGATAGCCGGTCAGCGGAAGCGTCGTCTAGAGCTCGCCGAACGTGTCGCAGCTGTTGGGGTCACCCGTCTCGAAGCCGCGCCGGAACCACGAAACGCGTTGCTCGGATGAGCCGTGGGTCCATGTCTCGGGATTGACCTGGCCCTGCGTCTGCTGCTGGATGCGGTCATCGCCGACCGCAGCCGCGGCGTTGAGTGCCTCGCTGATCTCACCGGGGTCGAGCTGACCGCGCTGCTCCGCGTCGTGGGCCCAGGCGCCGGCGAAGCAGTCCGCCTGCAGCTCGAGGGCGATGGAGTACTGGTTGGCTCGACTCGGGTCCTGGGCCGAGGCCTGGTTGACCTGATCGCTGATGCCGAGCAGGTTCTGGACGTGGTGGCCGTACTCGTGGGCGACGATGTACTGCGCAGCGAGGTCACCGGTGGCGCCGAACTGCTGCTGCAGTTGCTGCAGGAACTCGAGGTCGAAGTACACGAGCTGATCGGCCGGGCAGTAGAACGGGCCGACCTGCGAGGTCGCCTGACCACACGCCGTGTTGATGGCACCGGAGAAGATCTGGGTGGTCGTCTCCTCGTACTGGCGGCCGTTGAACGCCTGCGGGAACTCGCCGATCCAGTAGATCGCAACGTCGTCCGTACCGCCGCAGATGACCTGCTCGATCTCGGTCTCGCACTCCGTCGGCCCGAGGCTGTCGCTGCCATCCGCGCCGCCGACGCTCGGTGCGGACACCGGTTGGCTGCCACCGCCGAGGAGCCGTGGGAGGAAGATGGCTGCGGCCAGAACGATGAGGCCGAGCAGCCCACCTCCTGCCTTCATCGGGAAGCCGAGGCCGCCGCCACCGCCGCCGCCGAGGCCGGGGATGCTGAACCCGCCGCCGCCTCCCTGTCCCCGGACATCGCGGACACGGCTGGTGCTGGTGCTGCGGATCCGCGTCACGGCGTCAATGTAGGTCCGGACACTCCGACGGCACTGCGAGCCCGCTCGCGTCGCAGTCCGCGCACGCCCACGGCGCCGGCGCCGATGAGCGGTCCTCGGTCTCCCAGGCGCGTCGGGGTGATGCGGGCGTGTCGGCTGTAGGGCAGGCGGCAGCGCGTGCTCAGCTCCTCCTGCGCGGCATTGAAGAACGTGGCCGCGAACCCGAGGGCGACGCCACCTCCGACGACGACGAGCTCGAGATCGAGCAGGTTGCACAGCGAGGCCGCGCCGCGGCCGACGATGCGCCCGGTGCGCTGCATGATCTCGTAGGTCGGCTGCTTCGGTGAGCGGCCGGTGATCGCCTCGATGGCGAGGCCCGACGCCTCGGCCTCGAGGCAGCCCCGTGCGCCGCAGCCGCAGCGGCGTCCGTTGGGCTCGACGATGATGTGCCCGACGTGGCCGGCGTTGCCGGACCAACCGTCGAGCAAGTCGCCGTCGAGCACGACGCCGCCACCGATGCCAGTCGAGACCGTGAGCACGCAGTAGTTGCTATACCCCTTGGCGGCACCCTGCCATCCCTCGGCAAGCGCCAGCGCCTTCCCGTCGAGATCCCCGTACACGCGGGCGCCCGTCAGCTCACGAAGGCGGGCACGCAGGGGGAAGCCGCGCCAGGCAGGGATGTTGACCGGCGAGATCGTCTCGCAATTGCGGGTGATCGGGCCGGCCGAGCCGACGCCGATGGCGGCCACACGGACGTCATGGCGTTCAGCGGCGTCGAGCTGCTGCTCGACGATGCCGGCCAACGACTTGAAGTGCGCCTCCGGCCCGACGTCGTGGTCGACGAGCACGATGGAGCGATCGAGCAGCTCGCCGCGCGCCGAGACGAGCCCCGAGGCGAACTTGGTGCCGCCGATGTCGATCGCCAGCACGACGAGCGGCAGCTTGCGCGGCGCCACCATCGGCGCCGTCTCGGCGTCGTCGGGCGCCGGTTCTTCGGCGCGTGTCGCGGCGGACCGCGGCGATTCGTTCGTGTCCAAACGATTTCTCGGGAAAGCTAGGGTTCGCCCATGGCGGCAACCATGGAGCACGTACTGGTGCGGTCGTGGTGAGCGACGCGCGTGGGTTCATGTTCCCACGTACGGCAACCGGTCGTTCATCGCTGGTGCCGCCGCCTCCGTGGCACTACAGCGGCTCGATGTTGACGATCGAGTTCCGCACGTCGCCCGACGCCGTGGCCGAGCTGTTGCCGGCGCCACTGACCGTGGCGGACGAGGATCCGGGAGCGGTCGCCGTCATCTGGGCGGACTGGCAGAGCTGCAGCGACACGTTCGAGGAGCTGCTCGATCCTGTGCGGGCGCAGTACCTGGAGACCTTTGTCGTCGTGCGCTGCCAGTACCAGGGGCAGACGTACAGCCGGTGCGTCTACATCTGGGTCGACAAGGACTTCGCGATGGTCCGCGGGTACCACCAGGGCTACCCGAAGAAGCTCGGGTCGCTGCACGTGACGCGGCCGGTGACCGTCGGGATCGCTGGACCGCGCCTTGCGCCGGGCGGGCGCTTCGGCGCGACGTGTTCGGCCTACGGCCGGCGGTTGATCGACGCCACGTTCACGATCACCGGCACGGCGCCGGCGGCGGGGTTCGTCAACAGCCATCCGATGATCCACCACCGCGTGTTCCCGGCGATCGAGAGCGACGGCACGGACTCGCTGCACGAGCTCGTCACGATGCGCGGCTACGACGCCGAGGTCGGCCCGTGCTTTGCCGGCGACGCGACGATCGACTTCTACGAGTCGCCGGTCGAGGAGCTGACGCGCCTGGCGCCGGAGCAGATGATCGGCGGGTACTGGCAGGAGGTCGGCACGAACTGGCGAGCGGGGACGACGCTCGAGCGCCGGAACCTCCGATGACGGGGCCCGCGCCGGACGGCGACCTGGGCCCGGACGACGCCGACATCGCGGACCCGGACACGTACGTCGCCGGCGTGCCGCACGCGACGTTCCGGCGGATGCGCCGGTCGGATCCGGTCAGCTGGTGGGGCGAGGACCACGCCGGCGGGCGCGGGTTCTGGGCGGTCACCCGTCACGGCGACCTGTTGACGGTGAGCCGGGACGTCGAGCGCTTCTCCAGTGCCGCAGGGATCCGCCTCGAGGAGATGGACGAGGAGGAGACCGAGGCGCGACGCACGATGATGGAGCTCGATCCGCCGGCGCACACGGCATACCGGCGATTGGTCTCCAAGCCGTTCAGCCGGCGCGAGGTGTACGCCTACGAGACGGCGATCCGTGGCCTCGCTCGATCCGTCGTCGACTCGGCGCTGGCCGGCCCTGCGACGTTCGACTTCGTCGACCGGGTCGCCAAGCAGCTGCCGATGCGCATGCTGGGCGCGTTGCTCGGTGTGCCGGAATCGGACGGGCCATGGCTGGTCGAGCAGGGCGATGCGCTGCTCGGCAACACCGATCCGGAGTTCACGACGCATCCCGTCGGTCTGGTGGACACCGAGGAGTTCCGGTTGATGCCGTTCCGCAGCCCGGCGGGTGTCGAGCTGTTCCGGTACGCCCAGGAGCAGGCGCGGGTCCGTCGCCAGCACCCGACGGACGACGTGATCAGTGACCTCTTGCGCCCGAAGGTCGACGGCGAGGAGCTCAGCGAGCAGGAGTTCAACAACTTCTTCACGCTGCTCGTGGCTGCCGGCAACGACACGACGCGCTACACGATGACGGCCGGGATGAAGGCGTTGATCGAGCGGCCCTCCTCGATGGAGATGCTGCGTGACGCCATCACGCGCGGTGATGGGGAGTTCGTCACGGGGGCGGTCGAGGAGGTGCTGCGGTGGGCGTCGGTGACGATGCACTTCCGGCGCACGGCGACGGCGGACACGGAGCTCGGTGGGCGGGCGATCAAGGCCGGCGACAAGGTGCTGGTCTGGTTCGTGTCTGCTGACTACGACGAGGACGTGTTCGCCGACCCGTTCACGTTCGACCTCCAGCGCACGCCGAACCCACAGGTCGCGTTCGGGCTGCAGAGCCCGCACCTGTGCCTCGGCGCCCAGCTCGCCCGGCTGGAGATCAAGGTGCTGTTCGAGGAGCTCCTCCCCCGCCTCGCCGACGTGCGCATCGCCGGACCGATCGACCGCCTGCGCAGCAACTTCATCGCCGGCATCAAACGCCTGCCGATCGAGATCACCCCGACCTGACCCATCCGAGTGTTTCACCCCGTCCGAGTGTTTCCGGCCGCCGCCAGCTTCTGTGTGAGGGAACAGACCGTCCACGGCCTGTTCGCTCACGCTGAAGGCCCGACAGCTCACCGGTCACCGTGACACCCCCACGCTTCACTGTCCGGCATGACCCTGAACCACCGCCGTTTGACGACGGTTGCGACAGGTCAGCTCGGGGCGTTCACCCGGCAGCAGGCCCATGCCGCCGGAATGAGCGACCGCCAGCTTCGTCGCCGAGTCCAGAGCGGCTTCCTCGAACAGATCGGACCCCACGCCTTCCGCTATCCGACGACAGCAGCCAGCCCACTTGCCAAGTTGCAGGCGCTGGTGCTCGACGTCGGGCAGCCATGTTGGATCTCCGGACCCACGGCTGCGGCGCTGTTTGGGCTTGACGGGTTCTCGGTCCGCCGACCGCTCCACCTCACGGTGCTGAGAGACCGCAACGTTCGTCGGATGGGCGTCGAGATCCACACCACAGCGGCTCTGCCCGCCATCGATCGCGAGACGTTCGAAGGGTTGCCGGTGACGAGCCCGGCACGCACGATCGTTGATCTCGCCAAGCAGGAGCCGCCTGACCGCCTCGCGGCAGCCGTCGATTCCGCAATTCGAGATGGGCTCGCGACCGAGGACCTGCTGCACCGACGAGTCTCCGCGCTCCGGGCGAAAGGGCGGTTCGGCCTTCCGAAGCTGCTCGAGGTCCTCGAAGGCCGCGAGGTGACCCGCGGCGGGCACAGTTGGCTTGAGCGGGAGTTCCTTCGGTTGCTCGATGGATCGGGACTGCCTCGACCTGTGACACAAGAGGTGCTCTCGAGGGCCGGAGATCACCTCGTGCGCGTCGATTGCCACTTTCCCGGAACGAACGTCGTGGTCGAGCTGCTCGGATATCGCTACCACCGAACGGTGGCGCAGATGAGTCGAGATGCGGCACGACTCAACGCCCTCGTGCTCGACGGCTTCGAGCCGTACCAGTTCACCTATCAGCAGGTCACAACTGTCCCGCAATCCGTGCTTTCGACGCTCTTCCGGGCTCTCCTGCGTTCAGCGTGAGGGAACAGACCGTCCACGGTCTGTTCCCTCACACAGAGCAGAGGTCCCCGTGCTGTCCTGTGACCACGGCTAGAACGGAGCCGTGCCTGGGCGAGCCATGCAAGTCGTGTTCGACGATGGTGGCCGCGCGGCCGCCGGGTTTCGAGGTGAGGCCGGCGACTGCGTGACCCGCAGCATCGCCATCGCCACCGGGCTGCCGTACCGGCAGGTGTACGACGAGCTCGGTTGGTCGGTCGGCCAATGGTCGCAGTCCAATCGCAGCCGCCAGGCGCGCGCGTGGTCCGCCGGCCGCAAGGGGGCAACGGCCCGCAACGGCACTCCACCGGACGTCACGCGCCTCTACCTCGCAGACCTCGGTTGGACATGGACACCCACGATGCGGATCGGCAGCGGCACGACCGTCCACCTGCGCGCCAACGAGCTGCCCGGCGGGCGGCTCGTCGTGCGCTGCAGCCGGCACGTCACCGCCGTCATCGACGGCGTGGTGTACGACACGCACGATCCCACGCGCCGCGGCACGAGGGCGGTCTACGGCTACTGGTCAGCGCCCTGACCCACGAAGGTGATCAGTAGAAGCGGAGGTAGCTGTCCAGCTCCCAGGCCGTGATCTTCTCGGGGTTCCAGTCCTCACCCGTCGCTTCCCAGCGGGCCACCTCGTGGCGGCGCAGCGTGACGTACGCGGCGACGAGCTCCGGCCCCATCGCCTCGGTCAAGACGGTGTCCGCCTCGATCGCGTCCAACGCCTCGCCCAACGTGTGGGGCGTGTGCCGATCCGTGTTCGGTGCTTCGTCGGCATCGCCGAACTGGGGATCCCCGCAATCCAGCCCGTCGACCACCCCGAGCAGCGCAGCGTTCAGCGTCGCCGCGGCCGCGAGGTACGGGCTCGCCGATCCGCAGGGCACGCGGTTCTCGATGCGCGTCGCTGATCCCCGCTCGGCCGGGATGCGGTACGTGCTGAAGCGGTTGTCGAGGCCCCAGTTCGCCCAGTACCCGGCGATCAACCCGGGCATCAGACGCTTGTAGCTGTTGATCAACGGCGCCGAGAACCCGGCGACGGCCTCGTGATGGGCGATCAACCCACCGATGGACTGGCGGGCGATCGTCGCGAGTCCGTCGGGCGCCGCGGCGTCGGCCAATGCGTTCGGCCCACCGGTCACCGGCAGCACCGAGAAGTTGACGTGGAGGCCCGAGCCGACCGACGTCGCGTGCGGCCGTCCCATGTAGGTCGCGAGGTAGCCCCGCCGCGCTGCCACCTCGCGCGTCATCTCCTTGACCAGCACAGCCTTGTCCGCGGCAGCCAGCGCCGGGCCGTACGTCAGGTTGACCTCCAGCTGCCCGGGCGAGAACTCCGTCAGCACACCCTCCAGCTCGATGTCCATCGCCTCGACGACGTCGAAGTACTCGAGGGCCAGCCCGGTCGGATCCCCGCCGAGGCCGACGCCATAGACACGGTGCCCCGGCCCGCTGGCCGGGCGCCAGCCGCCGGGCGCCGTGTCGTCCGCCTCGAGCAGGTAGAGCTCGAGCTCGAAACCGAGCTGCGGCTCGAAACCGATCGCCCGCCACCCGTCGACCGCCCGGGCCAGCGCAGCCCGTGGGCACAGCGCCAGCGGCTCGTCGTCGACGTACCGCAGGTCGCAGATGGCGACGTCGGTGTCCGGCTCCCAGCCGGGCCGCCGCGTGTCGGCGACCGGCACGGCAGACAGGTCGGGGAACCCCACGTCGGCGGCGTAGCCGGCGATCGGCAGGATCTCACCCTCAGGGCTCATCGAGATCGTCGTCACGGCGTGGTGCGTGGCGTGGTCGAACTTCCCCGACGGGATGTAGCGACCGTGTGTCAATCCGTTGAGGTCGCTCCACATCGTGCGGACTCGACGGTTGCCAACCACCGTCACGTCAGACCCTCCTCGCATCCTCGACGAGGTTGATCTCGTACAGCACCTCGTCGAGCGCGTCCGCTGCGGAGAGCGGAGCGAAACGCTGTGGGTGCTCCGGCGAGATGCACGAGGGAACTGGTGCGAGCACCGTCCAGGGCCGCGGGTGGCAGAACTGCACGACGCTGTGGCGCTCACCGGTGTACCCGGGAGCCGCCACCACACGGTGCCAGCCGATCGGGATCTGCCCGTTCGTCAGGCGCTCCAGCATGATCCCGGTGTTGATGATGACCTGACCCTCGGGCGCCACGGCATCGACCCACTCGTCATCGACGCGGACCTGCAGGCCGGGCGCCGTGGCCCGCGGCAGTGCAGTGATGAGGTTGATGTCGCCGTGTTGGCCGGCCCACTCGTACACAGCCTCGCCGGGAACCTCTTCCATCGGTGGATAACGGATCGCCCTCGTCAGCGTGGGCGCATCCGTGACCATCTCGTCGAAGAACGACTCGTGGCACCCGATGCCCTCGGCGATCACGCGCAGGAACCGCCGCTGCAGCTCCGCGATCGAGTCGTGGAACTCGTACAACACCTTGCTGATCCCCGGGACCGTTCCCTCCGGCAACACCTGGTCCGGGTACGCCCGTGGGAACTTGCGGCGCAGCGGGTGGCCCGGCGCAATCGGCGTCGACCAGTTGAGCATCTCCTTCCAGTCCGGCTGGTCGCTCGACGCGGCCGTCTCGACGAGCAATCCCGTGTAGCCGGTCTGGCCACTCACACCCGGCAACACCCAGCGTTGCTTCTCCTCAGCGGGTGCGGCGAAGAACTCGACGAGCATCCCGTACGCCGTGTCGATGAGGTCTTCGGACAGGTCGTGGCGGGTGTACACGAAGCCCGTCTCGAGGCTCCGGCGGACACCGTCCACCACCGCTCGCCGCTGGTCCGCCGTCCCTCGTTCGAACGCCAAGAGGTCGACATCGAGGATCTCCGTCATGAGGTGTCACGCTACTGGGGCCTCCGGAGACGATGACCAGCGTGAGTACCACGATGAACCCGAGCCCGACACCAACCGACCTGAGCGCCACCCGCCTCGACCTGCAGCGACTCGCCGTCCACGTCTTGTCCCGCCGCCGGCACGCCGTCACGGGACGGATCGGCCTGCGGCCGGCGCCCGGCGGGTTGGCAACGCCGGCGTTCGGTGACGGTCCGGAGGTGGTCCGCATCGATGGCCGTCACCTCGTCCACGAGCGGGGCGATCGGGCGACCGTCGTACCGATCACGACGCTCGCCGCTGCGGCGGAGCTCGTCGGCGTCGACCTGTCCGATGAGTTCTCCGTCGGCGCCCACACCCCACCGTTGTCCGCAGTCGACGAGCCGGTGCAGTTGGACGAGGACCACGTTCGTCTGCTCGCCGCGTGGTGGGGGTTCGGCGTCGAGGTGATCGACGAGGCGATCGTCGGGACGTCGGCAGCCGACGCGCCCACGCTGCAGCTGTGGCCGGAGCACTTCGACGTCGCCGGCACCGTGACGGTCAACGGCCAGAAGCTCAACATCGGCGCCTCACCCGGCGACGAGGTCGAGCCCACGCCGTACCTCTACGTCGGTCCGTGGTCCGCCGACCGGCCCGGCGATGCGCGCTACTGGAACGCCTCGTTCGGTGCGCTGGTACGCGCTGACGATCTGCCCGCCGACGGCCGGCGGGCCGCGGCGGTCGACTTCCTGCTGGACGGACTGCGCCGGTTCTGCGAGATCCCCGAGAAGGCAGGTGGGTGATCAGGCGAACACGGCGGGCAGCCCGCCGGTGTGCACGAACAGCACGTCAGTCCCCGGGCGCCAGCGTCCGATCGCCGCGTTGCCGAGCAGCCCTGCGAAGCCCTTCGCCGTGTACGTGTCGTCGAGCACCCACCCGCCGTGCACGGCCGCCCACCGCGCCGCCTCGGCGCCGGCCGCCGTCGGCACGGCGTAGTCCTGGCCCATCCACCGCCGATCCAGCTCGACGTCGTCGTCCATGACCTCGACGTCGCGGGCGCCGATCAGCTCCAACGTCTCGATCGCCAGCTGTGCGACGTCCGGGAAACCTGCGTTGACGCCCTTGGCGACACCGACGGCGAGGATGGGCGGCAAGTCGTGCTCCCCCAGCGAGCGCAGCAGCGCCCGCCCGGCCACGAGCCCGGCGTGCGTGCCACCGCTCGACGACGTGTGCACGACAGCTGCAGGACTGACGCCGAGTGCCCGGCATTGCTGGACCAGCTCCACGTAGGCGGCGACGTACCCGACGGCGCCCGTCGGCGTGCTCCCGCCGATCGGGACCGCGTGCGGCGCGGCGCCATCGGCCGCCAGCGCGTCGGTCAGCTTCTCGCTGGCGATCTCCAGCTCACCCCAGTGGTGCGGCGGGCATCCGACGAAGTGCAACTGAGCCCCGAACCGCTCCGCAAGCAGCAGGTTTCCGGTCAGCCGCAGCGGTCGATCCCCCGACAGCACGAGATGGACGTCGAGCCCGAGCACGGCCCCCGCGGCGGCCGTCATCCGGCAGTGGTTCGACTGCGCCGCGCCGACGGTGACCAGGCTGCGGGCGCCGCTGCCCAGCGCCTGGGCGCACAGGAACTCCAGCTTGCGAGCCTTGTTCCCACCCGCACCCAGCCCCGTCAGGTCGTCACGCTTGATCCACAACCGAGCGCCGCCCGGCAGACCGGGGCCTCGCTCCAGCGGGGTCGGCAGCGTGGCCAGCGTCGAGCGTGGAACGGCCTCGAGGAGCTCGCCCGCAACCATCACGCGATGGTAGGCAGCGTCACCCAGCAATCATGATTCAGTGCGAGTGGTTCGCTACGGCGATCGTCCGGAACAGTTCGCGGAGCTGACACGGCCCGACGGTGACGACCCAGTGCCCGTCGCCGTCATCATCCACGGCGGGTTCTGGCGGGCGAAGTGGGATCTCGCCCTCGGGCGGCCCCTCGCCGACACGCTCCCGTCGCGGGGCTGGGCAGCGTGGAACGTGGAGTACCGCCGGGTCGGCAACGGTGGCGGGTATCCCGTCACGCTCGACGACGTCGCCGCAGCGATCGACGCGCTGGCCGATGTTGCGGCGGCTGCCCGACTCGACCTCGAGCGCGTCGTGACGATCGGTCATTCCGCCGGCGGTCAGCTTGCGGCGTGGGCGGCGACCCGCCAGGATCCGCTCGTGCGGGTGTCGGGGGTGGTTGCCCAGGCCGGTGTGCTCGATCTCCGGCAGGCCGCTCAGGACCGACTCGGCGACGGCGCCTGCGAGGCGTTTCTCGACGGGCTGCCCGCGACCGTCCCCGAGCGCTACGTCAACGCCAGCCCGATCGAGCAGTTGCCACTCGGCGTTCCGAGCCTCTGCGTGCACGGGCAGGCCGACCCCGTCGTGCCAGTCAGCCAGAGCGAGCGCTTCGTCGAGGCCGCGCGTGTGGCGGGCGACGACGCCGAGCTGGCCCTCGTCGACGGCGACCACTTCGTCGTCATCGATCCGAGCAGCGATGCATGGCGTGCCGTGCTGAGCTGGCTCGACCAGCGATGACGACCGACTGGAACCCCATCCTGCGTGGCGAGTTCGCCAAGCCCTACTGGCCAGAGCTGCAAGCGTTCGTCTCGGCGGAGCGGGAGCACTGCACGGTGTACCCGCCGGCCGACGAGGTGTTCGCTGCGCTGCACCTCACGCCGTATGCCGAGACGAAGGTGCTGATCCTCGGGCAGGATCCGTACCACGGGGCTCGCCAGGCTCACGGCTTGTGCTTCTCCGTCCGCCGTGGAGTGCCCATCCCGCCGTCGCTCGTGAACATCCACAAGGAGCTCCAGAACGACCTCGGGATCCCGCCGCCGGATCACGGCAACCTCGAGGCGTGGGCGGTCCAGGGCGTGCTGCTGCTCAACACGACGCTCACGGTGCGCGCCGGGCAGGCCACCTCGCACGCCGGAAAGGGCTGGGAGGCCTTCACTGACGAGGTCATCCGCACCGTCGCCGCCAAGGACGATCACGTCGTCTTCATCCTGTGGGGCAGTCATGCCCGCAAGAAGCGGACACTGATCGACGCCAGCCGGCACACGATCATCGAGTCGGCCCATCCCTCGCCGCTCTCGGCGCACAACGGCTTCTTCGGCTCGCGACCGTTCTCCCGCGCCAACGCGGCGTTGGTCGCGGCCGGCCGCGAACCTATTGACTGGCGGCTGTGAGGCGGCCCACGGGGTGCAAATCGCGTGATGAGCGTCCGACGAGCACGGTGTAGTCGCCCGGTTGAACCGACCACATGCCATCGAGCCAGGACGCGAACGCTCGGCGGTCGAGCTCCACGTGCACCCGCGACTCGGCTCCGGCGGCGAGCTCGACGCGCTGGAACGCGGCGAGTTGGCGGAGCGGTCGATCGGCGTCACCGGACGGCGGCTCGATGTACACCTGCACGACCTCGGCGCCGTCGCGTTGGCCCGTGTTGGTCACCGTGACATCGAGCGTGGCACCCCGCTCGATGCCGCCCTGCAGGATGGCGTCACCGAGCTCGAACGTCGTGTAGCCGAGGCCGAACCCGAACGGGAACAGCGGGTCGACGCCCTGGCGGTCGTACCAACGGTGTCCGGTCAACAGCCCCTCGCCGTAGACGGCGCGTCCGTCCGTGCCCGGGTAGTGGGTGAACGCCGGCGTGTCCTCGATGCGCACGGGGAACGTCAACGGCAGGCGCCCGCCCGGCTCGGCTGCACCAGTCAGCACGTCGGCGAGCGCGTCGCCGATCTCCTGCCCCGGGAACCACAGCTGCAGGACGGCCGGCACCTCGTCGAGCCACGGCATCAAGACCGGCGACCCGGCGTTGAGGACGACGATCGTCCGCGGGTTCGCCGCGACGACGGCGCGGACGAGGTCGTCCTGGTCGCCCGGCAGCGCCATCGACGTGCGGTCCTCGCCCTCCGTCTCCCAGTCGTCGTCGGTGCCGACGATGACCACGGCGACATCGGCGGCGCGCGCTGCGTCGGCCGCCAGGTCGAGGTGGTCGCCCGCCGGCACCGGTCGGGCACCGACGACGAGGCCGCGCACCAGCCCGTCCTCGATGGGGTAGTCGACCGTCAACTCGTACGGTTGCCCGTCTTCCAATTCGACGGTGTTGCGGACCTCGGGACTGCCTAGACCGAAGAAGGCGCCTCCGTGCTGTGCCTCGGCAAGCTCCACCACGGTCTCGCCGTCGAGTGAGACGCTCACCGGGCCGAGGGCACGCACGCCGAGCTCCCACTCGCCCGTGAAGTCGGGCACGAACGATCCCGACACTCGCGCACCGAACTTCGTCCGATCGATCCCGTCGGCCGGCGGGTGATCCCAGTACCACGCCAATCGACTCGTCTGCACCGTGGCGCTGGCACCAGACGAGTCGGTGAACTCGGCGGTGAAGTCACCGCGGACGGTCGGCAGGTACTTGGCGATCGATCCGCCCGGCTCGAACCTCACGTCGAGTTGCCGGGCTTGCAGCGCCTCGAGCGGTCCGCGCCCGTGCTCGGGGCGCACCCGAGCGCTGCCGCCGCCCTGCACCCGACCATGCCGGGCGTACGGACCGATCAGCGCAATGCGCCGCGCCTCGGCGGTCAGCGGCAGCAACCCGTCCTCGTTCTTGAGCAGCACCATGCCCTGGATGGCGGCCTGCCGGATGACGTCACGGGTCACCTCATCGTCGACCGTGACCTCGCTCGTTTCCGCGTCCGCAGCGCCAGTCCACTCGGCCAACGCAAGGACGCGAGCCACGGCCCTGCCGAGGTCGACGTCGCTGACGTCGCCGCGCTGTGCCTCCTCCAGCAGCCGGGGACCGCGCTGCTGTGGCGGACCGGGCATCTCCACATCGAGCCCCGCCCGCAGCGATTCGCCCGCGCTGTGACTGCCGAACCAGTCGCTCATGACGAGACCCTCGAAACCCCACTCGTCGCGCAGCACCTGGGTCAGCAGCCACGGATCCTCGCTGCAGTAGGTGCCGTTGAGCCGGTTGTAGCCCGCCATCACGGCACACACCGCGGCCCGCTTCACGGCGGCCTCGAACGGCAGCAGGTAGATCTCGCGCAGCGTCCGCTCGTCGATCTCGGACGAGATCGTCATCCGCTCGAACTCGGTGTCGTTTCCGACGAAGTGCTTGATGCAGGCGGCCACGCGCTCGGACTGCACACCACTGACGTAGGCGACCGCCAGTTCGGCCGTGAGCACGGGATCCTCGCTCAGACACTCGAAGTTGCGACCGCCGATCGGCGTGCGCTGCAGGTTGACGGTAGGACCGAGCAGCACCTGCGCGTTCTTCGAGTGAGCTTCCCGCCCCAACGCCTGACCGACCCGCCGCACGAGCGCCGGATCCCAGGTCGCGCCGAGCGCGGCGCCGCATGGAAACGACGCCGAGGCGGCACCGGTCCACGACGTCCCGCGCACACCGGCCGGCCCGTCGGACATCCTGATGGCGGGGACCGGTGGATCATCCAGACGGACGGTGTGCCACGTGTCGGCACCAGCCAGGAGGTCGACCTTCTGCTCGAGAGACAGCTCGCTCGGCGTCGTCACAGCGCGACTGTACCGACCAGAGAATCGTTACAGAAGTGTGACAACGAGGCATCGGGGGTAGCCGCGTCCCATCGAACCGATCGGAGAGGAGTTCGAGATGTCCTTCCATGACGATGAGCGGTTCCCCGGCCTCGGGCCAGAGCTGACCGGGCATCCCGTGTTCGACCAACACCACGACAAGGTCGGCCGGGTGAGCGACGTCGTGTACGACGAGTCCGGCGAGCCCAGGTGGGCAATCGTCGACCCCGGGCCGTTGCGCTCGGAGAAGTTCGTGCCCGTCGACGGCGCCTACACCACGAACGATGGCGACGTCGTGGTGCCCTACGACAAGGCACAGGTGAAGACCGCTCCGAAGGCCAGCCGTGACCACATCATGGACTCGGCGACCGAGCGCCGTCTGCTGCGCCACTACGAGCTGGCGGACCACGGCTGACAATCGTCGGGCCGGCTCGGCAGCGCCTTCGCCGGCCGCATCGAAAACGGGCTCGGGTCGCGTCATTCGGACCCGAAGCCCCGGTTCGGCACGGCGGGCGCTCCAGCGCCTTCGCCGGCCGCATCGACAACGGGCTCGGGTCGCGTCATTCGGACCCGAAGCCCCGGTCCGGCACGGCGGGCGCTCCAGCGCCTTCGCCGGCCGCATCGATACAGGTAGCGTCGGCGCCGATGACCATCGAGCGCCGACGCATCCTGCTCGACGGCTACCCCACACCGGTCGAGCGGCGAGGCGACGTGCTCGTCGCCGGTGACGGGCGTGAGGTCCCGACCGAGTCGGCCGTGCACCTCCCGCCCGTCGAGCCGACGAAGATCATCTGCATCCACCTCAACTACGAGAGCCGGGTGCGGGAGTTCATGACGAAGCTTCCGCCTGCCCCGACGTACTTCCACAAGCCGATCACGGCGCTCAACTCGCACGGGGCCGACGTCGTGCGGCCAGAGCGTTGTCGGTGGCTGAACTTCGAAGGCGAGATCGCCATCGTGATCGGCCGGACGTGTCGCAACGTCGCTCCTGCCGAGGCCGGTGACTACATCGCCGGGTACACGATCGCCAACGACTACGGGCTGCACGACTTCCGCGACACCGACGCCGGCTCGATGTTGCGAGTGAAAGGTGCCGACACCCTGTGTCCCGTCGGCCCCGGCGTCGTGGAGGGATGGGACTTCCGCGGAAAGCGGATCCGCACGCTCGTCAATGGCTCGGTGCGACAAGACGCGTCGACCGACGAGATGCAGTGGGACATGAACTACCTGGTCGCCGACATCGCACGGACCATCACGCTCGTGCCAGGTGACCTGCTGCTGTCGGGGACACCTGCCAACTCGCGTCCAGTCGAGCCGGGCGATGTCGTCACGGTCGAGGTCGAAGGACTCGGCGCGCTGACCAACACGATCGTCTCCGGGCCGACCCCGGTGCGCGACGACGTCGGCGCCCAGCCAACGGAGTCGGAAGAGGTGCGCTCGACCGCCCTCGGCGGCGATTGGGAGTTCCGCGGCCAGCGGGCGCCGCAAGGCCCGGGCGCCATGCACTACGAGAGCGTGATCGCCGACCGGTGAGCGATCGGGTGCTCGTCGAAGGCGTTGCGGTCAGCCCAGACCACCTGATCGGCGGCGAACGCGTCGGTTCGGCGTCGACGTTCGAAGACCGCTCTCCGCTCGACTGGTCGTGGAAGCTCGCTGACGTCGCCCGCGGCGACGCATCGACGGCCGATGCCGCCGTGACGGCGGCAATGGACGCCTTCGCGGGGTGGGCGGACCTCGGATCGAAGGGCCGCGCCGAGCTCCTCCATCGTCTGGCGGACCTGATCGACGCGCACAACGACGAGATCGCCATCGTCGAGACCGTCGACATGGGCATGTTGCACGAGTCGATGCGTCAGCGACTCGTCGCCCGTGGCGCAGTGAACTTCCGGACGTACGCCGACCTGGCCGCCTCCTACGAGGAGCGTCAGTGGTCGTCCAAGGGCACCGCCAACACCGTGGTACGGATGCCCGCCGGACCGGCGGTGATCATCACCCCGTGGAACGCGCCCTTCATGCTGTCGACCTGGAAGGTGGCGCCGGCGCTCGCAGCGGGCAACACGGTGATCCTCAAGCCGGCCGAGTGGTCGCCGTTGTCGTGCTCGTTGCTCGCCGACCTCACGGTGGAGGCTGGGTTCCCGGCCGGCGTGTTCAACCTTGTCCAGGGCATCGGCGAGGAAGTCGGGCCGCCGCTCGTCGGTGACCAGCGTGTGCGACGGATCAGCTTCACCGGGTCACCCGAGACGGCCCGGCACATCGGCCGCGCGGCGGCTGAGAACATCGTGCCGTTCACGGCCGAGCTCGGCGGGAAGGGGCCGCTCGTCGTGTTCGCCGACGCGGATCTCGACGCCGCCGCCCGGAAGGCGGCAGGGCAGTACGACGATTCCGGACAGGTGTGCCTCGCTGGCACCCGACTGCTCGTCGAGTCGTCGGTGCGTGACGACTTCGTGGCCCTCTTCGAGCATTACGTCAACACACACGTGCTCGGAGACAGCCGTGATCCGACGACCACCATCGCGCCGATGATCCACCCGGACCATGTCGAGCGGGTGTTGGGCTTCGTCGAGCGGGCCCGCGCCGCCGGCGACACGATCGTCCGCGGCGGCCATCGCGTCGGCGACTCCCTGCACGTCGAGCCGACCCTGATCGAGCCGCGCTCGAACGACAGCGAGGTGGTGCAGCGGGAGGTGTTCGGACCGGTGCTCACGCTGCAGACGTTCCGTTCCGAGGCCGAGGCGGTCGACCTGGCCAATTCCACGCCGTACGGGCTGTCGGCGATCGTGTACACGTCGTCGCAGGAGCGAGCCGAGCGAGTGGGACGAGCCATCCGGGCGGGGATCGTGTGGGTCAACACGTTCCTCGTGCGCGACCTGACGGCGCCGTTCGGCGGCATCGGGATCTCCGGCATCGGACGTGAGGGCGGCGACTACGCCCTGGATTTCCACAGCGACCTGAAGACCCTCCAGATCGCGGACGGCACCACGTCCTGACCCATCCGAGTGTTTGACCGCATCCGAGTGCTACGGCGCGGGATGCCCCGGCGCAAACACTCCGGTGTGCTCAAACACTCGGATGGATCAGCGCTCGCGGAGGCGGCGGGTTGAGCGGTCGACGGCGTCGTTGGCGGACCGCAGCCACTCGAGGACGGTGGCCAGCTGATCGTCGTCGAAGCGGTCGTTGACCGCCGCCATGTCGTCCTGCAACGGGCGCAGCAGCGCTTCCATCTGCGCCCGTCGATCGTCGTCGATCAACTCGAGTTGGACGATGACACGGCGCCGGTCGCGGGGGTCGCTTGCCCGACGGACGAACCCGAGGCGTTCGAGCCGGTCGATGACACCGGTCACCGCACCTGACGTGATCCCGACATGGCGGGCGAGCTCCCCGGCGGTGATCGGACCGGCCCAGTCGAGCACGTCGAGGCACTCGAAGTCGGTGCCGTGGATGCCGGCCCGGTCGGCGATCGCTCGTCCGTGAAGACTCCCGGCCGATCCGGTGCGGCGGCCCTCACGGTCGAGTGCCTCGAGGAGCTCCCGACGGCGAGTAGTGAGACGTGTCACAGGATCCCTTAGTCCATTGATCTCTTAGTTACTAAGAAGTACAGTCGATGAGAGTTCAAGTGTACAAGGAGGTCCACATGATGCAGAAGATGCTCGAGGCTGTCGACCTCGAGAAGCGCTTCGGTCGGGTGAAGGCGCTCGACGGGTTGACCCTGTCGGCTCCGTCGGGCGGTGTGCTGGCCGTGCTCGGGCCCAACGGCGCTGGCAAGTCGACGTTCGTGCGCATGGTCGCCACCCTGACCGCACCTGACAGCGGTTCACTCGAGGTCGCAGGGATCGACGCGCTTCGGCACCCCGCCCGTGTTCGACGGGTGATCGGCCTGGCGGGGCAGTCGGCCGCCGTCGAGGAGGCAATGACCGGTCGCGAGAACCTGGAGATGGTTGCTCGCCTCTTCGGGTGGTCACGCCGCGATGCCCGACACCGAGCGACCGACGTGCTCGAGCAACTCGACCTCGTCGACGCAGGCGACCGGCTGGTGCGCGGCTGGTCCGGTGGTATGCGGCGCCGACTCGACCTCGGGGCGACGCTCGTCGGCGAACCCCGCCTGCTGTTGCTCGACGAGCCGACGACGGGACTCGACCCCGCCAGCCGAGCCGCGCTGTGGGCGGCCGTACGTGACCTCGTCGCTCGCGGCACGGACGTGCTGCTGACCACGCAGTACCTCGACGAGGCCGATCACCTCGCCGACCACATCACCATCATCGACCGCGGCCGCACGATCGCCGAGGGCACACCGTCGCAGCTGAAAACACAGGCGGGCCGTGACGTCATCGAAACCCGGCCGCGAGATCGCACCGACACCAACGCGATCGCCTGGATCCTCGGCTCGGTTGGCGCCGAACCCACGCGTGTCGACGCCGACACCGGACTCGTCTCCGTGCGCGTCGACGACGGCCCGAGCCGGCTGGCCGAGGTCGTGCGCCGCCTCGACGACCAGCGCCTCGCCGTAGACGACCTCGCGTTGCGAGGTCCGACGCTCGACGAGGTGTTCCTCACCCTGACCGGACACGGCACCGACAACGCAGAACAGAAGGCATCATGACTGTGACCACACTTCCCGCCGCCGTCCCGGCGGGCGCCGGGACGAGCCTGGCCGACCCACCTGGCTTCGTCGCCAGCACCCTCGTCGTCGCCCGGCGAACGCTCGTGCACTTCATGCGCACGCCGCAGCTACTCGTCGTCGCGACGGTGCAGGGGGCGATGTTCCTGCTCATCTTCCGGTACGTCTTCGGTGGAGCCATCGGCGACACCGACGGGATGAGCTACGTCGACTTCCTGATTCCCGGGTTCGTCGTGACCGGCGTGCTGTTCTCGGGGATGGGTGCGTCCGCCGGCGTGGCCGAGGACCTCCAGCACGGCGTCGTCGATCGATTGCGCTCACTGCCGATCCCCCGCTCGTCGGTGGCCGCAGGGAGGGCGCTCGCCGAGACGGCGCTCGTCGTCTGGGGCACCCTCGTCACGACTGCCATCGGGTTCGCCGTCGGCTTCCGTCCCGCCGGTTCGACCGGCGACTCGTTGATCGCCCTCGGGCTGTGCGTCGTGTTCGGATTCGCCTTCACGTGGCTGTTCATCCTCATCGGCCTGGTCGCCGGATCGGCACAGGCGGCGCAGGGAATGTCGCTCCTGGTGTTCCCGCTGACGTTCGTGTCCAGCGCCTACGTCCCCGTGGACTCGATGCCCGGATGGCTGCAGTGGTTCGCCGAGCACCAACCGATCACGGCGATGGTCGACGCCGTCCGGGCGTGGGTCGTCGCCGACCCCGTGGCCACGTTCGGCGAGTCGGCCGGATCACTGACCGTCAAGGCGCTGCTGTGGTCGGCTGGACTGGTCGCCGTCTTCGCCCCACTGGCGATCGCCCGTTACCGGCGGCCGTGAGGTCCATCCGAGTGTTTGACCCCATCCGAGTGCTGGACGTCGATTTCCCCGAGGTCTGGCACTCGGATGGGGCGCGCCCAGTGCACGGCGTTCCTTGCACGAGTTGCGAAACCGTCTGCGCGCCTCCGATCCAATTGAGGGCGGACCTCGCGCTGCTACTGGAAGACTTAGCGAGTGGCGGACGTGCTCTCCGCAGAGACACAACAGGTCGCGCGCTACGTGAGCCAGGTCGTCGCCGACATCGACCACCTTCCCGCCGGGTTCTTTGTTCGTCGCTCTCCTCACTGGTTCGGCCGGTTCGTCCATCCTGCGTTCCGATCCTTTGTCCGCTACTTCGTGCGCCAGCAGCTTGGACCGAACTTGAAAGCCGCCGAGAACGCGGCTCGATTGCACGACCTCGCCGATGGCCGGACGTCGGCGGAGGCCAGCGAGCTGGCAGCGATTGGCGCGGCACTCGGCCAATCACGCTCACGAGTCGTCGTTGCGTCGTTGCTCCTCGCGATCGTCGCCATGGCGGTCACCTTCCTCGCAGCTGTCATCCCCTCGCTGCGTGACGACGCGGAGCTGCTCGGCTCGCTTCCAACCTTGATCTCGCTCAACGCCGACCGAGTGGTCGATGCCGCAACTGCGTTTGACGACGACACGTCGACATTTACCTTCACTGACGCAGCGGGCGTCAGCGGTGGCATCGCACTCGCCCTCGCTGTCCTCTGGCTCCTGCTGAGCCTCGTGTCTTCGTCGTACCACGTGGCAAACGCGATCCTGTCGACGAGGCGCCCCTACCACCGAGAGCAACCCCTTTCTGTGGCCCAGCGCCGTCCGCCGGTGCGCGTGCAGCAGGCGCTTCTCGGCCGGTACATCGAACGAATTCACGTTCCGGTTGGCGTTGACATCATCCGGAACGCGGTTGGTGTGCTTGCACTCGTGCTCATCGTGATCGGGCCGCTGGTGGCTCTTCTCGAACCACGAGACGAGGCGATGGGACTCTTCGGCCTGGAAGCAGTCCCATCCAGCCAGGTTCTGATGACCCTGCTCCAGCTCGCGCCGTTCCTAGGGATAGCTGGCGCTGTCCTCTTGCGGCGGCATCTGCGACGGCGCCGAGGACAACCGCCATCCTCGATCCGATGGCCGCGTACCGCCCTTGCCCTGCTCTTTGCCGGGCTGCTCGGTGTCGGGTGCGCTGGGCTGGTCGCTGGAGCCGGCAACATACGCGTGACGTCAGGCCCTGACTACGAGGTGTGGCCACAGGAACAAGGTGAACCGTTGTCTGCCGAGGTGCTTGACGCGGTCGAACAAGAACCCGGATTGCGTGAGCTGGTCATTCAACGGTTCTGGGCGGTTCCGGCGACCGTGGCCGTCGATGGGGGCCCTGACGTGCCGGGACATGTGGTTCTCACCGAGCTGCGCGCGAATCCGCTGAGCTACGTCGGCCTTGACCGCGCTGTCGTCGAGCAGATGTTGAGTCGTCAGGCGCAAGACAGCACCCGACCGGTCGTCGCATTGATCGCGTCACCCGACGAGCAGCGACCACTACCCGTGGACGCGACTGTTGACGTCGAGGGGACCACGTTCGATGTCGTCGCATCGCACACGTTGCGTGGCAGCACCACGTTCCTGTTGATCGGAGACGTCGAGCCGTGGCGAGACGTGGTTGATCTCGACGGGCGGCTGTGGTTCGGCACCGTGCGAGCGCCCGAAGGCAGGCTCGAAAACCTGATCTCCGTGGAGCAGCTCGAAGATGTGCTCACCGCCGATGAGGGGACGAAGCTGCATGACCGGCGTCGATCGCCCGATGGAATGTCCAATGAGCCGGGAGTGGCCGCAACGTTCATCGCGCTCTTCGCATTCCTGTGCTATCTCGCCGCGTTCGGCTGGCCGCGCTGGCTTCCCCGTCCGAGCTGGCTCCGGCGGCCGAGCTGGCTCGGATGGACGAGGTGGCGGCGCTCGGGACGGCTCTCGCTCTAGTGCCGCGACGCAACCGTCTGTCAGTTCGCGCCGGTCCAGCCTTCGGGTGGGCATTCGAACCAGACGTGGACCTGTCCGGTGCCGATCGAGTTCTCGTAGTCGCTGTAGCGGACGCCGGGGGCGATGCATTCCCGCCCGCCGAGCGCACCGACCATCATCAGATAGTGCCCGAACATCGCCTCGGGCTTCTGGCGGAGGAACTCGGGCATCGTGTCGATGACCCGGGCGTGTTCGCCAGCCTCCAACCAGGCCAGGCGCTCGAGGTCGGCCTCACGGGCTTCGGGCGTGCGGATGTGCACCGGGTCGGAGGACTCGTGCGCGCGCAGCTCCTTGAGCTTCCAGAACGTGTGGCTCATCGCGCCACTCGCTAGGAGCACCACCCGCCGACCGCTGCGCTCGATGGCCCGCCCGATCCCCTCACCGACGAGCAGGAAGTCGTCGCTCTCGGCGGTCTGGGCCGTGCTCACGCTGACCCATCGCTCGTCGCCCTGGAGGAACGGCAGGAGGTTCGTCGTCGGGTAGTGGATCGGCAGGCACGGGTCATCGATGGGCGTCATCCACGAGCCCGCCGCCGTCACCTCTTCGGCGATGAGCTTGGCCAGCTCGGGGTCGCCTTGGAAGTCGTAGGGCATCTGCGACATCCCTCGCGGCAACTCCTCCGACGTGTAGCGCCCGGCCCGGCGCTCGTGGGCCGCCACGACGAACTCGACCGTCGTGTGCCAGTGCGCATCGAAGACGACGATCGTGTCGGGCCGCAGCCGGTCGAGCGCCTCGGCCTTCATGCGGTGCAGTCCGGGCACGAGGCTGATCTCCTGGCCGTCGTTGAGCTCCCGGCGGATCTCCTCGGGCAGCACGATCGTCGGCACGTGGGCGACCAGCGCCGCCCCCACGACTGATCCGGCACGCTCAGGCATCGACTTCCTCCATCGACCGCAGGACGGACCGCAGGAGATCCGCCAGCTCGTCGGACCGTTCGGCGCCGAGGCCGGCGACGATGCGTTGCTCCCCCTCGTTGAACCGGGCGAACAGTTCTGCCATCAGCGCCTCGCCGGCTGGCGTGCAGCCGACCAACACGCGCCGCCCATCCGAGCCGTGTCGTCGCCGCGTCACGAGGCCACGCCGCTCCAGCGTCGTAACGACGCCGGTCAACGTTCCCTTCGCCACGTCGGCTTCAACCGCGAGGTGCTGGGCCTCCATCTCTCCCCACACCCAGAGCACCCACAACACCGTGAACGCGCTGAACGACAGCCCCTCACGCGCCAGCACCGTGCGCTCGAGGTGATGCTTGGCCGCCGTGGCCACGCGGAACACGTTGGCCACTACGGCCATCGATCGGAAGTCGACGGCGGCATCGACGCCCACTTGCTCGAGTCGCGCCTGTACGTCGCGCTCGGCTTGCACCAGCTGGGTGCCGTCGCTGGAGGACAACGCCCGGCGCATGAGGTCAGCGCCCGACTCGCTGCGCCGCTCCCGCTCGCTCGACGAGCCACGCGAACACGGGGTCCGTGGGCCGAGTCGGCAGCAGCTCTGGGTGCCACTGGACGGCGAGCACGTCGTGGCCGGGCCACTCGATCCCTTCGACTGTGCCGTCGCCGCTGCGCGCGGCGACGATCCATCCGTCCGCCACACGATCGACCGTCTGGTGGTGCAGCGAGTTGACGACGTGCTGGTCCCCGTAGAGCTCGTGCAGCAGCGTGCCTCGCTCGACCGACAGCTCGTCGATCCGGTCGGCCGGCGGGACGTCATAGCGAGCGTGAGTCGGCACGTGCTGGTGCAGCGTCCCGCCGCCCCACACGTTGAGCAGCTGCAGCCCGCGGCAGATGCCGAGCACCGGCATCTCGTCGGCAATCGCCATGTCGACGAAGCCGAGCTCGACGCGATCTCGCAGCGGATCCGGTGGGTAGATGTCCGTCTCAGGAAGGGCGCCGTACAGCGCCGGCTCGACGTCCTCTCCGCCCGAGAGCAGTAGCCCGTCGAGCCGTCCGACGTAGTCCGCCGGGTCGACGTCGAGCGGCAGGTGCACCGGGAGTCCGCCCGCCTCGATGACCGCTCGCGCGTACTCGGCGACGTACACATTGAGCTGCACGTCGGCCAGGCTGCGGGGGAATCTCTCCAGGTCGCGGCCGGGTCGGCGGCGCCCGGTGAGGCCGATGAGGGGTCGTCGCTCAGTCATTTGGAACCAAACTACTGGCCGCCGGTTCGGGAGCGACTCGGGCTGTGTTTCCATGGTGTCGTGCGTTCGTCGCCGCACCGGTACCGGGATCGCGACGACGCGGGGCGAGTCCTGGCCGACCTGGTCGCCGAGCGGCTCGTCGCCGACGGCGGCGTCCCGGAGGAAGGGCGATCGATCGCCCTCGGGTTGCCACGCGGCGGGGTTCCGGTCGCCGCCGTCATCGCCGACCGGGTCGGCGGCGAGCTCGACGTCCTCTGCGTCCGCAAGGTCGGCACGCCCGGCCAGCGCGAGCTGGCGCTCGGCGCCGTGGCGTCCGGTGGCCTGACCGTGCTCAACGATGACTTGATCCACCAACTGGGGCTGTCGGAGAAGGCCGTCCGCCGCTCGATCGAGGCAGCGGAGGAGGAGCTCGTGGCGCAGGAGGCGCGGTTCCGCCCCAATCGGCCCCCGCTGGCACTCGGCGGACGGGTGGTGATCGTGGTCGACGACGGCCTGGCGACCGGCGCGACGATGCGCGCCGCGGTGCGGGCGGTGCGCACGGCCGAGCCCGCACGGCTGATCGCCGCCGTGCCGGTCGGTGCGCCGGAGTCGTGCCAAGCCGTCGAGGCACTGACCGATGACCTCGTGTGCCCGATGCGCCCACCGCTGTTCAGCGCCGTCGGCCAGTGGTACGTCGACTTCTCGGCGACCTCGGACGCGGACGTGCACCGTCTGCTCGCGGCGCACCAGCGCCCGGGCTGAAGCGCGGCGCCGCGAGCAGGACGAGCAGCGCGCCGCCAGCGAACGCCACGGCGCCGACCCGCGTCAGCGTCCGGCCGCCGTCGCCGGTGCGCGGAAGCGTCGCGGGCACGGTCGTCGGCGTCGAGGCAGGCGTCGTCGTGGTCGGCAGCGTGGTCGATGACGTCGTCGTCGTGGCCGGCGGGATCGTGGTTGTCGTGGGGATCGTGGTTGTCGTCGGGATCGTGCTCGTCGTCGTCGGCGGACGCGGCACGACCAACGACGCCTCGATCGTGATCGGTGGGCCTGCCATGACGAGCCGCTGCGACCCCGGCGCGGCGAGTGCGATCGTCGGACCCGGACTCTGCGCCTGCGCGACCAGTACCTCGATGACGGTGATCGGAGCCGACGCCAACCCGTCGGTGTCGGTGACCACATCGAGCGACGCATCTCCAGACGTGAACGTCACTACGGCGCCCGAGATCGGCCCACCCGGGCCCGTGATGCGGACTCGCGCCACACCGTCGACGCTGGCCAGGTCGCTCAGCTCCCAGGGCCCACGCTGCCTCGTCGATTCTTCACGCAGCGCGTGCACGGCAGCCTCGATGCCGCCGAGCCGCCCGACGCCCACCACGTCGAGCTCGATGGTGCTGCCGGTCGGATCTTGCCACACCGGTCCGCCACTCCGCCGGCGAGCGCCGGCGTACCACCAGGAGAGCACGTTGATCGCCGCGGCCTGGTCGTTCGTCGCCTCTGGACGCTGGGGTGAGGCGTAGCGCCACAGCAGGTAGTCGAGCTCTGGGGTGATCGTCGCCGGTGCCTCGGCGACGTACTCGGCCGACGCCGAGTGACCCACGTCAGCCTGCACGCACACAGCGAGCGCACTTGCTCCGTCGTCGAGCGTGACCCTGTAGAACCCGAGACCGGAGACGCCGTAGCCGTCGACGGTCAAGTCGCCGCCGAGTCCCGTCTCCGCCACTCCAGGCCGCCATTCATCGATGATGCGCGCCGCACCAACCGGCATCGCCGCGCCGAGTGCCACCACCGTCACGCCGATCGAGGTCACGAGTCCTTTGCCAACTCCCATGCCCCCATGGGTGCTTCGAACGCCGTCAAAGGGAAAACAAGCGCTCGGCCCGCGTGACGCTCCGACCTTGTTTCTTCACTCTCCTACAGTTACCGTGGCGGCGCGGGCAGTTCGAGTGGAGGCAAGATGAACGCGAACCGGCCCCGCACTGCAGCACGCCGCCTCGATCGGCCGCTCGTCGTCGCCGCGCTGCTCCTGTTGGTCTCGATCGTCGGCATGATCGCTCCATCGAGTGGCGCGGCAGACGCCCAGCGGCCGGAGCGCTTCAAGATCTTGGTCTTCACGAAGACCGCCGGCTTCTTCCACCCGTCGATCCCGACGGCGGTCGAAGCGATCGAAGAGCTCGGGGCGAGGAACGGGTTCGCCGTCGATGCCACGACCGACGCTGCCGCGTTCACAACGGAGAACCTCGCGCAGTACTCGGCGCTGGTGTTCGTCAGCACGACCGGCAACGTGCTGCCGGAGCCATCCCAGCGGGCCGCCCTGGAGGGCTACATCCGGGCCGGCGGCGGCTTCCTCGGCGTGCACGCGGCGTCGGACATGGGTGGCGCGGTGCGCGACGGGTGGCCGTTCTATCGCCAGCTCGTCGGCGCCGCATTCCTCGGGCACACGAGGACCCACGTCTGGGCGGACGCTCCCGTCCCGGGAACCGTCTACGAAGGTCCACTGGAAGAGGCGCCCGCGGACGCGGAGTCGTTCGGGGACACGGTCCGCTACCGCTCGTGGGAGCCCGCCCTCGTCAACGTCGAGGACGTGCGCTCACCCGCCATGCGTGGGTGGGGTCACACGCAGGTGCGCGTCGACGAGTGGTACGGGTTCCGCGAGAACCCTCGCGACCGCGTGCACGTGCTCGCTTCGCTCGACGAGAGCACCTACGACCCGTTCCAGGGTGACATGGGCCCCGGTGCAGCGGACCACCCGATCGCCTGGTGTCAGATGTACGAGGGCGGCCGCTCGGTGTACACCGGCATGGGGCACCCGGCCGCGGCGTGGAGCGACTCCACGTTCCTGCGGCACATCCTCGGCGGCATCCGCATGGCTGCCGGCGAAGACCGCTTCGACTGTCTAGTTCGGGTTCGTCTCGCAGCCAAGCTGCTCGACTCACCTGCCGAGCTCGCCACCGCCGCTCCGCAGCGGCGCTCGCCCACCTGCCTCAGCCGACAAGCTCAGTCAATCAGTTCGGCGAGCAGGCGCCGGCGGAGCTCGAACAACTCATCGGTGATCGACACGTGATACGTGTGCGGGTTGACCAAACGGCGCACGCCGGGGTCAAGCGCGTCGACGTCGGCGATGCGCCGGTCGCTTGCCGCGGCGAGATCGTGCAGGTCGTCGGCAACGATCGCACCCCGGTCGACGACCGGCGTGAGCAGCTGATCCGCCCGTCCCACCACCACCGTGCGTTGCAGGTCGGGGCGAGAGTGGTGGTGCAGGTGCAGGCGTTCACCAGCCGTGATCACCTCGGTGTCCGTCGACAGCACGTCCGCGGTGGCTCGACTGCGTTCGTCATAGACGCGCCACAGACGTTTGCGACCGGGGTTGAGCACCTTGACGGGCGAGTCGGAACGCTTGATTGCCGGGAGCCACGAGCGGTCGTCGCCGGACACGGCGACCAGCTTGAAGACGCCATCCAAGCTCGGGTCGCCGTCGCTCGTCGCCAACCTCGAGCCGACACCCAGCACGAGGCGACCGATCACGGCGTCCGGGTCGCTGCCGAGACGCCGCGCTTCCGTGGCGATCTGCGACATGATCTGCCAGACCGTCAGCTCGTCGAGCTGGCTCGAGAGCACGATCGTGGCATCCGGGAAGCCGGCGAGATCGAGCTCCCGGGCGGCGTGAACGGCGAGGTACGCGAGGTCGCCTGAGTCGAGCCGGATCCCGATCGGCTGGTGCCCCTCACGGCGCAGCCGCTCGAACACGGCGATCGCGTTCGGCACCCCGCTCCCCAACGTGTCGACCGTGTCGACGAGCAGGAGCGTGTCGTCCGGGTACACATCGGCGTATGCCTCGAACGCGGCGCGCTCCCCTTCGCCGAGCGCCAGGAACAACTGGACCATCGAGTGGGCATGCGTGCCGGCCGGCGTCAGGCCGAGGGCGTAGCCGACAGCGGCGTTCGACGTCGCCACTGCACCACCGACGATCGACGCTCGCGACGCCGCGTCGGCACCCTCGGCCGCGGCGCGACGCATGCCGAACTCGAGCACTGGCCGGCCCTGGGCCGCTTCGACCGTGCGTGCAGCTTTCGTGGCGATGAGCGTCGAGAAGTTGAGCTGGTTGAGCAATGGCGTCTCGAGCAGCTGAGTCGGCGCCAGTGGCCCCTCGACGACGGTGATGGGCGTGTTCGGATGGACGACCCGACCCTCCGGGACGGCATCGATGCGCAACCCGCTGAAGTCGACGTCGGCGAACCACTCGAGGAAGTCGTCGCCGAACAGCCGCCCACCCTCGCGTGATCGATGGCTGCGCAGCGCCTCGACGTCGGCGGCGGTCGCCCTCGTCCTGGTGACCCACTCGGCGAACGGCGCCAGTCCGGCAGCCACGCAGTAGCCGGCCTGGTGGTCGCCGTAGTCCGGGTAGGAGCGGAAGAAGTGCTCGAAGCGCACGGCGCGTTCCTGCCATCCGAGCCGCAGGTAGAGCTGTGCCATCGTCAGCTGGTAGGCGTCGGTGGCGAGGATGCCGTGGCGCAGCGGGTGGCCTTCCGACATCGCCGCCACAGTACGGCGATACCGTGAAGGCATGGTCGACGGACTCGTCGAACCTCGCTACGACGGGCGCACCGCCTTGCTCGTCGTCGATGTTCAGAACGACTTCGCCGACCCCAACGGCTCGCTCACGGTGCCCGGAGCCGGCGACGTCATCACGGCCGTCAACAGCGAGGTCGAGGCCGCCGCCGATGCCGGCGCAGCGATCGTCTACACACAGGACTGGCACCCGCCGCGCACTCCTCACTTCGTCACCGACGGCGGACCCTGGCCGGTGCACTGCGTGCGCGGCACGTGGGGCGCCGATCTGCACCCGGCGCTCACCGTGAAGGGCGGCTTCATCCTCAAAGGCATTGGCGGCGAGGACGGCTACTCGGGTTTCACGATGCGCGCCCACGACGGCACGGAGTCATCGACGGGCCTCGACGAGCTCTTGCGCGACAACGCCATCGAGAAGGTGGTGATCGTCGGGCTGGCACTCGACTACTGCGTCAAGGCGACGGCCCTCGACGCCGTCGAGCGGGGCTACGGGTGCGCTGTCGTGCGAGAGGCGACGGCACCCGTCGAGGTGTCACCGGGTGACGGCGCCGCCGCTGAGGCGGAGTTGGCCGCAGCCGGCGTCGGCATCACCTGACGAGGCCTCGTCGGGCGCGCCAGGCCCTCAGCTGGTCGCCAGTTGGCGGTCGAGTGGGGTCGGGAACCGCGGCGTCACGCGGACTCCGTCCATCCACGTGGTGAGCCCCGCCGCAGCCGCGGCGACTCGCCGCCCGGCCGTGCGGCCGACAGGTTCGAGCAACGCAGTGACGACCTCACCTCCAGCCCGCTGGCTCCACGCGCCGACGGCGCGGCCATCCACCCAGACGGTCGGCCCGGCATTGCCATTGCGATCGAACAACGGTGCCCGATGCGGGCCCAGGTACCAACCGCGATCTCGCCAACCCATGATCGTCGGATCGAGGGCGGGCAGCAGGTTGACGGTCGATCCGGGATCCGGCGTGTCGTCGAGATCGTCGGGCAGGACCCATGCGGCGGCAGGCGATCCGTCGTCGTCGACGTCGACCGTCACCTCGACCGCGTGGTTGGCGCGCAGGGCGGCGCGCACGTCGGCCTTGGTCCATTTCGTCCACCAGGCCAGGTCCTCGAGCGTGCCTGGGCCGAAGGCCCGCAGCCATCGCGCAACGAGCTCGGCTCTGGCGGCGCTGGCGTCGGGCGCTGGAAGCTCCCCGATCCAATCGACCATGCGTGCCCAGCGGTACTGGCTCGAGATCCACGAGCCGAGCGGACGGGTGCGGGCGATCAAGCCCTGCGTGGACATCAGGAACAGCAGGCGTGTCGACACACCGATCGTCCCCTCGTACCGTTTGCCGACGGCGACCTTGAACTGCAGCGCGAGGTCCGGGATGAGCTTCGTCAGCTGGTTCGCAGCCAGCGGCCCGTGCTCGGCCAGCGCCTCCATCGTCTCGGCCTCGAGGCGGGCGATCCAGGCGTCGACATCCTGGGCGACGCCGGCGTCGTGGAGCATCGCCAGCAACTTGCGCCGCTCCCCCGGCACGAGGGCGTTCGTACACGAGGCCTGCAGGACCGCCGCCAGATCGAGCGGCACCACGAACATCGTGCGGCGCATGGCCAACATCCGCAGCAGGGCGCGACGCTCGTAGAGCGCGTCCTCGAGGTCGGCAACGGTGAATGGATCGAGGCGAGCACGCGCCGCCAGCACGACCGTCGCTGGGTCACTGGAGTGCAATCCGACGACGTCTCCGGCCACCTGCTCCACCGTCGCTGCCGGGGCGGCGAGGTGATGGCGCACGAGGAGTCGCCTGCGGCGTTCGGCGGCGTCGAGGTGGCGCATCGGCGGCCACGTTCGCGCAACTACCGTCCGACCGCATGAGCGCGGACGCCGGTGACAGCGTCGCGGAGATCGTGCTTCCAGCGGACCGGCTCGACGATGCCATCGACTTCCTCGTGCGGTTGGGACTGCGCCTCGACTCGATCGAGCCGGCCGATGCTCCTTCAGTCGCAGTGCTCTCGGGACATGGCCTTCGAGTGCGTCTTGACGGATCGACACCGTCCATCGCGACGGCGTCCGCCGTGCCGACCCTCGAGGTGACGCGAGCGGATGGCGCCGGCCACATCGGGCGCGCTGGGATGCGCTATCGGGACGTGGTGCCGAGCCGGTACGGCGGGCGGCTCATCGCCTCGCACATCTCGATCGCCGATGGCGGACCCGTCGCCGACTACGTGCACCACCATGACGTCCGGTTCCAGGTCATCTACTGCCTGCGCGGGTGGGTCCGAGTCGTGTACGAGGACCAGGGTCCTCCGTTCGTGCTCGAGGCCGGTGACTGCGTGTTGCAGCCGCCCGGGATCCGCCACCGCGTGTTGGAGAGCTCAGCGGGATTGGAGGTCTTGGAGGTCACGAGCCCTGCTCACCACACGACCACCGTCGAGCATGAGCTCAGATTGCCCACACGGGCGCAGCGTCCGGATCGGCTGTTCGGCGGTCAGCGCTTCGTTCGCCATCGCTCCTCTGGCGCCGAGTGGGATTCGTGGTGGCGCGGCCCCGGGAAGACCCGCAACGCGGGCATCGGCGCGGCGACCGGTGGCGTCGTGGGCGTGCGGACCGTCCGGCCGTCGGGCTCCGATGGTGCCGGCCGCGCCCGCCACGATGGCGAGTTCGTCCTGTGGTTCGTGACCCATGGCGCGGCGACGCTGCAGGTCACTGGCCGGCCCGACGTCCGCTTGACGTGCGACGACGCCGTGGCGATTCCACCCCACATCGAGCATGAGCTCGTCGAGTGTTCCCGCGACCTCCAACTGGTCGAGATCACCTGCCCCGACGGCGTGCAGATCAGGCCGTTGTGAGCGCTTCGGGCGCGTGCACGGCCGTGATCGTGTCGCCTGTGCGGACAGTTCCGCCGACGACGACCCGGGCGCAGATGCCGCGCAGGTTGAGCGATCGGCCGACGGGCGAGTTGACGAAGCGCATCGCCTCCTTGCCGAACCGGGAGACGAACTTGACGCAGCCGAGATGTGGCGGCGACGTGACCTCGATGATGGCGTCCCCGATCTGCAGGCGGGTGCCCGTCGGCAGCTCCTCGCCGCCGAGGTGGAGGTCGACGAAGAACTGGTCGCCGGCGAGCGGCCAGTTCTCGACCGGCCCGGCGATCGCCGCCGCCGCCCTTGCGCTCATCACGTTCAACTGCCGCAACGGATGTGCGGAGCCGTCTTCGGTCTCCTTGCTCCCTCGGACGACCCAGTTGTCACCGACGAGGCCGGC
Organism: uncultured Acidimicrobiia bacterium; assembly: GCA_963844915.1. Classification (GTDB taxonomy): domain Bacteria; phylum Actinomycetota; class Acidimicrobiia; order Acidimicrobiales; family Ilumatobacteraceae; genus JALZMG01. The sequence goes on from CAWJQF010000009.1 coordinate 597,600, forward strand.
GGACGTGTCGAGCTGGCCCTCGTCGAGCACCTCTCGAGCACCCTCGGTGGGACGCCGGACGATCAGCTCGACACGGCCGACGCCGACCGGGGCGCCGCGGATGTCGTCGAGGGCGGCTTCCAACTCGGCCGTCGTGCGATGCTCCATCGCCGCAGTCTCGCAGGACGATGCGGTTCCGACTCGGCGGATTTCAGGACTTGAGCACGGCTTGCGTCTGGGTCACCTGAGCGACGCGCTTGCCGGCATCGTCGGTGATGTCCGTTTGGACGACGATCGTCGTGCGGCCGACGTGCAGCGGTCGGGTCACCGAGTGGACGGCGCCGTCGCGCACGCCACGGAAGAAGTTGGTCTTGGACTCGATGGTCGACGTCGTGGAGTCCGGTGGGAGGTTGAGGAACGCGCACACTGCTCCGGCGCTGTCGGCCATGCTCATCAGCGCACCGCCGTGCAGCACTCCGAACGTCGTGCACATGTCGGGTCGCCACGGCATGCTCACCGTCACCTCGTCGGCCGTCGCCGATTCCAGACGGATGCCGAGTCCCACGGCGAACGGCATCAACGACAACATCGCCTCGAGGTCGAGGCCCTGGTCGGCGCTCATGGCGCCAGCTTCGCATCAATCCAGCCACCCCTCTCGATCTGGGCGCGGAGGTTCCCGGATCCGAGAACGTCCGCGCCCAGATGGCGCTTTGAGAAGCAGCGCGCCCAGATCGAGTAGGAAGCAGGCGTGCCACGCGCACCGGGGCCTACGCCGACGACGCAACAGCGGCGTCGCATGCTCCTTGATGCGGCGATCGAGGTCGTGCGGGAGCAGGGCCCACGCGCCTCGATGGAGGCAATGGCGGCCGCCGGCGGCGTCACCAAGCCGATCCTGTACCGCCACTTCGGTGACCGCGCCGGGCTCGTGACGGCGATCGGTGAGGCGTTCTTGCACGACCTCGGCGTCGCCATCAGTGGAGCCCTGCAGCGGTACCACGGCTCCGGTGACGGCGGCGCCGTACTCCGTGCCGCCATCGACGCCTATCTCGCGTTGATCGAACGGGACACCGAGCTCTATCGGTTCCTCGTCCAGCAGGACGCTCGGTTGGGTAGCGAGCGGACATCGGCGTTCGTCGCGCAGGTGATCGAGCAGGTGACCGGATTGGTCGAGGCCGGGCTCGTGGCGATCGGTCGGTCGCCACAGCCAGCGGAGCTCTGGGCGGTCGGCATCGTCGGAATGGTCCATGCCGCTGGTGATTGGTGGGCCGAACGACGCACGACCATGGACCGCGCAACGGTGGTCGACGAGTTGACGGGACTGCTGTGGGACGGCCTCGGCGCGCCCGCTCCGACAACATCTCCAGAGGTGCCTCGTGACCACGTTCCCCGAGGATGAGGACGTCGCCTGGAACGAGCCGTGGGAGGCGCGAGCCGTCGCGCTCGCCCGTGAGACCGTGGAACGGCTCGAACTGCCGTGGGAGGTCTTCCAGCACCAGTTGATCGCGGCGATCGACGAGGACCCGCACGCGCCCTACTACACGTCGTGGCTGATCGCGCTCGAGCGAGTCGTCATCCAGCACGGAGGCGTAGCTGCCGGCGAGTTGATGACCCAGCGCATGCGCGCCGCCTCCTATCGAATCGACGAGTTCGGCCACGCCGACCTCGAGGTGTTCCCGATGGCGACGGATGAGCCGTCGCTGCGCGGCGTGGTCACCGAGCTGTCCCTCGGCGGGGACGCGTCGGACCTCGTTGCGCGCTGCAGGCATGCGGAGCTGCAGCGGCAATGGATCGCTGGCGCGCCGCGGGCGTGGATGTTCCGCATGTACGACGAAGCGGGTGCCGAGCTGCTGCAGGCACGGGTGCCCGATGTCGAGCGTTGGAACCGGCTGCGCCAGCGCTACCTCGGGCTGCCGCCGGACCCGCTCGACTCAACCTGACGATGTGCCGAGCACGCAGCCGATCACACCATCGTCGGTGTCGGTGTCAGGCCGTGCTTCCGGGCGGCCCAGCCAGAACCGTCGGAACGTACTCGAGCAGCTGGATGCGATCGTCGAACGTGCGGCTGCTGACCATCTCGAGCGCAACATCGGGATAGCCGTCGTAGATGCGTTCCTGGCCCGTGCTGCCGGTGATGACCGGAAAGACGACCACGCGGAAGCGGTCCACGAGGCCGGCCGTCAGCAGTGACCGGCACAGGCTGACGCTGCCCATCGTGCGCATGGACTTGGAACCGTTGTCCTTCATCTCTCGCACGGCCTCGACAGCGTCCTGGGTCACGAGCTGCGTGTTGGCCCACGACAGCGGCTCGCTCAGCGTGCTCGAGAAGACCACCTTCGAGAGATCAGCCAGGGCCTCCGTGCCTGGCTCACCCTCCTCGGCGTATCCGGACATGATCCGATAGGTCGTCGCACCCATCAGGACCGTGTAGTCCGCTTCTGGCGCATCTCCCAGCCACGCGAGGTACTCGGGACCCTCCAGTCCCCACCAGCCCGGCCACCCTTCCGCCGCGCCGAAACCATCCAGTGAGGTGATGAAGTCGACGAGAAGCTCTGGCATTGTCAGTTCCTTCCTCGGCTCGACGCGAGGCTCGCGCGCGCCTTGGAACCACGGTACGAGCGGATGGATGGAGCGACCAGAGCCAACCGGCTCGATGGCGATCGGTCCAATCCCGGCGAAGTCACACTTCGACAGCGTCGCGGCTCCGCTCGAACCGCATCAGGATCTGCGGCGACGCGGTAGCAAGCGGAACCAGTCGGCCGTCGAGCTCGACAGCAAGCGCCGCTCGATCGCCCAGGCGAGTTGGTCGCGGTCTTCGAGCCCGGCGCCGTGGAGCAGCACTTCGGCCACGTCGCCTCGGGCCGGACGCCCGCTTCTCCTCCGGGCGTACGTCAGCTCTTCAGGTGGGCGATGATGCGCGCTTGGACCTCGTCGCAGGTCGGGTCGGTCCACACGCACAGGTGGGTCCCGTCCTGCACCCGAAGGATCTCGGCGTTGGGCAGGTGCTCGAGCGCGTTCTCGCTCTGCTCGGGGTGCACGTCGGAGTCGGCGGTGCCGTGGACGAGCAGCGTCGGCGTCGAGATGCTTGACAAGCCCAGGTCGCCGATCTCGGGGAAGTGCTGCTTGTCGTTCTTCAAGCCGTCGTGGCGGCCCGAGATGGTCGCCGACACCTTCATGACGAAGTCGCGCTTCGTTTCGTCGTTCCAGATGTGCTCGGTGAGCGCGTGCGCTTGTTCCTTGGTCAGGTCGCCTTCCTCGGAGGCCACCATGCCGACGACCGACTTCGGTGCGTGCTTGACCATCTCCTTGAGCACCCAGTTGCCGACCGCACCGGTCAACAAGCTGTACTCGATGCTGTTGATGCCGTTCGCGAACTCGTACCGCATGCTGACCGCAGCCAGGGTGACGAGTGCGGAGACACGGTCGGGGTGCTTCGCCGCCAGCCGATACGACGAGGGGCCGCCGCCCGACCAGCACATGACGGCGAAGGTGCCGATCCCGAGCTTGTCCATGAGCGCGAGCTCGAGGTCGGCCTGCTGATCAGGCTCCGCGACTCGGTCGGTGAGCGGGCTGCCGAGATATCCGGGCCGGGAGATCGAGACCGTGCGGAAGCCTCGTGCCACGAGGAACTCGGTCATCACCGCGCCCTGGTCGCAACCGCCGGGACTCCCGTGCACGAACAGCACCGGCGGTCCGTCCCCGTGGTCGAGGTACTCCACCTTGCCGAGCGAGGTGTCGACGATGGTCGATCCTTCAGCGGTTCTCGCCATGGCTCCTTCGTCCTTCGTGAGATCCGAACAACAGGTTTGACGGTACGGAAGGCGGCGAGTGATCCGTTGCACGTCCGTCTCACATTCGACACGCCCTCACCGGCGCTGGGCGCCAGGCGCTAGACGTCGCGGGGCGCCAACTCCGTGACCCAGGAGTTCAACGTCTCAGTGTGATACCTCGTGCGCGGTCGCTCGTTCGAGGCGACGGTGAGACCGCCGACCGCAGATGGCACGACCCCGAACGACTGCTTGAACAGCCGGTTGAAATGGCTCGGGTTCTCGAAGCCCCAGCGAGTCGCGATGAGGCCGACGTGCTTGCGGGTCGTGCTCGGGAGGGCGAGATCGTGCATGCACGCCCGCAGGCGAGCATCACGAATGTGCTTCGCCACCCCGCCATCTCCTTCGAACAAGCGATAGAGCGTCGCCCGCGAGCAGAAGAACTGCCGTCGAACCGTGTCGACGTCGAGAGCGAGGTCGTCGAGATGGTCGGCGATGTACTGGCGTATCGCGACGTTGATTGCACGGCGAACATCGTCGTCGTGGCCGCCACTCGGTTGGAGGAGGCCATTGAGGAGTCCGACGAACGAGCCCGCGAGCTGCGGTCCGTCCGACATCTCGGCCCGTCGAAGCTCTGTCAACAGCGACATGAGGGCAGAGGTGAGGATGCGGCCGGTTGGGCTGTCGACAGGCCACGTGATCACCGGCGCGTGCTTGCGGATCCAGTCGTGACAGTCGATCCGCGCGCGAGGCACGATCACACCGATCACCTCCGCGTCATCGGTCCACACCGAGAACGGGTGCGCGAGGTCTTGCAGCACGATCCGGTCAGGTCCGGCGGAGAGGTCGACCTCACCGACCGCGCCCCTCATCGACCCGCGCCGATGAAGCTGCACCGAGATGCCGTCCGACAGGCCGGTGGCGACCTGGGCGGGCGTGCGAATGATCGCGTGCGCTTCGTAGCGCAGGTGGTACAGGATGATGTCGTGGACGAGATAGTCCACGGCGTTGCACTCGAACCTGCCACGCCTCGCCGGCAGACGATGCCAGAGCGCTCGCGACGCATCGTTGAACACGTCGAAGCGATCGCCTTCTGGGATCCTGTTGTCCCACCTCACTGCGGGCAGCCCCGCCACGAGGATCGACGCTAGCCCAGCCGAGCGGGTGGATCCCCGAGCAGCCCGGCTCCATCCGCGCTCGTGCGACCAGGAGCACAGGTGTTCAGCGGCGTGTGGCGGCCAACGCGGTCCACGGCTCACTGACTGCTGGATCGTGGAAGAGCATCCAGCCGCCCAGCGCGTGGGCCGGGTCGACCAGCACGAGAAGGTCGTCCACATAGCTCGGCGTCACGCCGCTGGCCTCGAGCGTGCGGCGGGTCGTTGCGAGGTTCGTGCTGCGAAACGCTTGGCCGGCGATCGAGGGCAGGGACGGTGGCTCCGCTCCGAGCAGCGAGGTGGCTCCGTGAGGCTCGGCGAACAGCAGGCGGCTGCGGTCGAGCGTCACGGTGCTGACGTCGTTCGCTTCAGTCACCGCTCGGTTCGTGTAACGCGCGAAGCGCGCCGAGACTTCGTGCCGGTCGGCGACGCAGAAAAGGAGGTCGGTGAGCGCGTCCGCGGCGTTGGGGTGCACGATCTGGTCGGCCTGCCAGACGCGGTCAGGATTGTGGCTCTTGGCGAATTGGATGCGGCCTTCCGGCATGACACCGGGTTGTGGGCGTAGCACCGACCAGGCGACCTCGGGTGCGCCGGCGAGCGTCTTGTCGCGACGGCGCAGGTGCACCACCGGCTGCATCGCGAAGCCGACAGCCTCGAGCCGCACGCGTTCGGCCGGGATGTCGTCGTGGGACAGCGCGACGAGGTGCAGGCCCTCGTAGCGGGCGAGGGCGGCCTCGAGCTGGTCGGCGAGCGGCGTGTCGTGAGTTGCGGCCAACACCTCGAGGTACCCGCGACGCAGGCGGGCGATCCGGTTCGACGTACCTGACGGGCGGAGCTCGCCGTCAACGTCGTTGGTCTGCACGTTGACGGCGGAGACCTGGAACCCGAGCCGCGCCAAGCGTCGACCGGCATCGTCGAGATCGGCGACGAAGTAGCCCACGTGGTCGAGGAACACCTCATCGCCCGCCGGCATCTGCCGGTCGACCCATCCGGTTGACTCACTCATCGGGTGATGCCTTCGTGCTGGGCCCTCGTGCTGCGCGGGCGCACGAGCGGTAACGGAACTCGGCAGGTCACTCCCCGAAGTCGACGATGTAGTTCATGAGCGGAAAGGTCTGCTCCTGCGGACTGTTCTGCTCCGTCACCGTCAACTCGCCGTCGGCGCTGAACGCGGCCGTGCCAGTCACCGTGTACTCGTCGATCACGTACGGGACGCTGTTGGAGCCGAAGGCGTCGGCCGTCTCCTGAATGCCGAAGTGGAGGTGAGGCGCGGAGCTGTTGCCGGTGCTGCCGAGCTCCCCGATCGGGTCGCCGGCGCTGATCTCGTCGCCTACCTGCGGGATGACGGAGCCCTGCTGGATGTGCGCGTACAGCGCGTAGCGGTCATCGTCGATCTTCACCACCACTCCGTTGCCGCCATAGTCGTCCGGGGCCTTCACGGTGTCGTTCCCGCCGCCCGAGTCATTGAGCGGCGCGTCGGGCAAGTCGTCGCGGGAGTGGACGACGACCCCGTCAGTCGCCGAGTAGACCGTCTCGCCGTACCCGTACCAGTCGCTGTGCTGGGACCCGTCGCCTTGAAACGGTGCGCCGTCGATGAACAGCACCCAATCGATGGCGAACGTCTCGACGGAGTGCAAGACCCCGTCGGTGGACAAGAGGAAGCTGCGGTGCGCGCTCCGGGTGCAGCATCCGTTGAAGGGCACCCAGCCACCACCGCGCAGTGGGGGCTCGATTACGACCGGTTCGAAGCGAGGGACCTCGAGCGGCGGGCTGGTGACGGTGAGCGTCCGGATGACCGTGCGAAACGGCGCGTCGTCGGCGATCGTGTACGTCAGCTCGTTCGTCACGTGCTCGGGCACGTCGTCGTACGTGTCGGTCGGCAGCATGACGTCAACGAGACTCGTGACGGCGGCCGACGCGGCGATATCGAGCGTCGGCGTGGAACCGTTGAACGGGATCGTCACCGCCTCCAACGCATCGGCCTCGAGACGGGCCAGCTCCTCGTCACCGTCCTTGACAACGAGTGACGCGAGGCTGACGGGTGCGAACATCACGTTCGTGACGACGAGGTCGTACTCGAGGTGGACATTGCCGTCGGCGGCGCGCACGTAGCGCGGCGGGGCCGGGACGGTGACCTCGATGGCGGAGGTCGCCTCGCCCAACTCGCCCGATGTCGTCGGCGTTGCCCCTACGTCATCATCATCACCGCCGCACGACGCGGCGACGCCGACGAGCGACGCGATGCCGAGCACCGTCATCACGGTTCTGATCGCACGGATCGACATTCCCACCTCCTCGACCGTGCGCCGACAGTATCCGCCGGCATGGGCGCGGCCGATCGAGCGCGCCGTGTCGACGCTCAGAGGCGGCAGGGCAGGTGGCTGATCGACTTCAGCAGGCCGGCTGGCGAACCAGGGTGGCCGGCACGGCGGGGAATGACCTGCTGGGCATGATCGATCAAGCGCAGGTGAGCCGCCCGGATCTCCGCCAACTCGTCGTGGCTGGTGGCCGGGATGCGCCCGAGGTAGGCCTGGCCTTGCGGATTCGTGCGCCAGTTGTTGCCGGGGAACGCGGCGCCTCCTTCGTAGAGCGACGGTGTGCCGTTCACGATCGGCGTGTACTCCACGCCGACTTGCGCAGCAGCGGCCACGTAGCCGGCGATGAACTGCGCGTCGGGAACGGCCGACTGCAGCGACAGGTAGGCCGGTCCGTACTGGGTGTAGCCGCTCGTGCTGGTGGAGAACAGCTCGGGATCGATCTGACCCACCGTCTCGAACAGGGCCGCCGACTCTTCGATCGTCGGCGTCTCGTCGAAGATCAACACGACGTGGCTCGCCGGGAAGTCGAAGCTCGTGGTGTCGTCGGCGTCGAGGAGGAACGCGCTGCCCTGCGAGAACACGTAACCAAGGCTGTTGGTGAGCACTTCGACGTCGCCCTCGGTCGCAGCCTCGGGTCCACTGTCCACGACCGTGTAGGCGATCGACGCAGTGGTCCGCCCGGCGAACCCGCCCGCGCCGACGGCGAAGGAGCTGTTGTCGTCGTCGATCGTGCTGATCGCTCCCGTCTCGGTCAGCGCGTCGAGCACGCGATCGACGTAACCACATGCCAGGACCCGTTCGACGAGTGCCTCACGGACGGCGAGGCTCTGGTCTCGCAGAGGCTGTGTGTCGACGACGGCCGGGTTGGGGATGGCCTCGACCGCCCCGTACGTCAGCGATGGGTCGAAGTCCTCGAAGGTCCCGCCGCTCGCCGATTCCACCTGCGAGAACGACACCAGCAACACGACGAGCGCCGCGCCGACGCGCTTGACCTTGTTCGTCACGACATTCATCACGACGTACCTCCCTTCGGCAAACGCGCAATGTAGTGACCGACGAGCTGGGCCGACCCCAGAGCGCGCCTCAGCTGCCAGGCCCGGGCTTATTCCCAGGCCCCGCCCGCCCGATCGCGCGCACACTCATCGTGACTCGACCAGCGGAATGGAGGTCGGCGATGAGCGAACCGGGAGGCCTGTGGCGCCGGCAGGATGGGCTGCGTCGTCAGGACGAACATCGACACGAGACGATGAAGGCGATCTGGTCTGGCGACACGGCGTGGGCGCTCAGATACATCGCTGGTCCCGATGCCGCGATCGATCACCTGCAGGCGACGTCGGACGCGGGGACCACGTGGGAACCGGACGACACATCCAGCGAACTCGGCGAGCCGCATTTTCCTCATCGCTTCGTGACGACGATCGACGAGCTGCTCGGCAACGTCGCCTCGACGCCCAGCGCCATTGCCCTGCGTGCCACGCGCATCGACACCGACGGCGATGCCGTGGTCGAAGCACAGGGCGACTGGGTGGCTGGACCGCCGGTGGTGGCAGGTCTGCTGGGTCTGACTGCGCCACCTCCGGTCGGCAGCTTCTCGGTACGCGCGGACTTGCTCGCCCAGATCGAGATCGCCGCCGCAACGCTGCGCCGCGCCGCAGAACTGGCGACCGACATCGAACGCCTCGCGGGAGGGTGAGTGCGGGGGACTCCGTCGACGGCGTGAGCCTCCGCGAGCTGACTGACGCGAATCGTGACGAGGTGCTCGCACTGCGACTCGCTCCCGGCCAAGAGCACTTCGCACGCCGGAAATGAGTGCTGCGCCGTGTCCGCCTGCACCATGATCCCGCCGTGGAAACCAAGCGGGTCGTCGTCATTCTGGTCGGGCGTCGGACTCGGCTTCCCTGGACTGCTCTCGCCAGCGACCGACGTCAACGTCTGGTGGACCGCCAACGTCGTCATGGTGCCGAGCGGCGCGACCACACTCGGCGTGCCGGGGGCGGCGCATCTGTCCACCACCAACGACGTCGACACGGGTGTGCTGACCGTGCGCAATGACCCGGCGGACGGGACGGTGTCGGTGACCCTCCGCGCCGCCGTGCACGACCGCAACCCGAACGGACCCGGCGGAGAGCTGACACAGCGCGAGGCGTACTTCGACGTGAACGGGCGATCAGAGGGCTGGGGCGAGGACTACCAGCGGTTCCTCGACTTCCTCGATCACCTCAACAATCCGATCCCCCGAGTGCGCCTCGACCCCCGCCCCGACCCCGGCCCGCTGCGCGCGCTTCGGCGCCATCTGCTCGAGCGCTTCGAGCTGCTGACCGACCTGCGTCCGGAGCTCGCCGAACGGCTGAGGTCCTGTCCTTCGGAATCGATCGTTGTGAGGCAATCACGACGGACAGAACGAGAGTACGGTGCGCGCCATGAGCACTCGCCCGAATCCGGCCCGTCGGCACATCCGTCGAGGTTGCGCGCTTGTCCTTGCCGTCGCACTGGTCGCCGCGTGCGGCGGCGACGACGATGACGACACCGCGACCCCCGAGACGACGGCGGCTGCTGCTGCGACGACGGCGGGCGGCGCCGCGGAGACGACGGCGGCAGCAACGGCAGCGGAAGGTACGGAAGCCGAGGGCACGGAACCCGAGGGCACGGAAGCCGAGGGCACAGCTGCGGAGCCATCCGGCGACGTCGCTGCGCTGTACGAGGCGGCTCAGGAGGAGGGCCAGGTCAACCTCATCGCCCTGCCCGACACGTGGGCCAACTACGCCGGCGTCCTGCAGTCGTTCCGCGACAAGTATCCGGGTGTCGACAACCCGGTCGCCAACCCTGACGCCTCGTCGGCCGACGAGCTGACGGCGGTCAAGACCCTCGCTGGACAGCCGGACATGCCCGACGCGATCGACGTCGGTCCGAGCTTCGCCCTGCAGGCGGCCGACGAGGGGCTGTGGGCTCCGTTCCAGCCCAGCTCGTGGGACGAGGTTCCCGAGACGCTCCGCGATCCCGACGGCAACTGGGTCGCGGCGTACTACGGGATCATGGCGATCGGGACCAACACGACGCTCGTCGAGAACGCTCCGCAGACCTTCGCCGACCTGGCGGACCCGCAGTACGAGGGGCAGGTCGCGCTCAACGGTGATCCACGCGAGGCCGGGGCCGCCTTCGCCGCGGTGATGGCGGCGTCGCTCGCCAACGGTGGCTCGTTCGACGACATCATGCCGGGCATCCAGTTCTTCGCCGACCTGAAGGCGAGCGGCAACCTTTCCGATATCCAGGTGACCGAGGCGTCCGTCCTCGCCGGTGAGACGCCGATCGTCCTCGACTGGACGTACAACTTCCCGGGGCTGCAGAGCCAGATGGAGGAGGCAGGCTTCGAGGTCGAGGTCGTCGTCCCGTCCGACGGGGTCTACGGCTCGTACTACTCGCAGGGCGTCGTAGCTGACGGGCCGCACCCCAACGCCGCCAAGCTCTGGATCGAGCACATCCTGTCCGACGAGGGCGCGCTCGCATACCTCGAGGGTGGGGCCATCCCGGCGCGCTACGCGGCGATGGTCGAGGCCGGCGTGATCACTGACGCGATGCTCGCCAACCTTCCGCCGGCCGAGCTGATCGAGCAGATCGAGTTCCCGACGGCCGACCAGCTCGCCGCCGCCCAAGAGGCCCTGGCTGCCAACTGGGGCCCGATGGTCGCCGACGCCTGAGGTCGAGCTCGGCTCGATGCTCACGTCGACCGTCCCCACCGACACTCCTGCGCCTGACCCTCCTCGATCGAGCCCGAGGAGGTCATGGAGAGCGGGCGGCCTGTCCGCGTGGCTCGGGCTGCTGCCGTTCTTCGCCTTCATCGGGGTCTTCCTGGTCTGGCCGGCGGTCGCCGTGTTCGGCCGGGCCTTCGAGCAAACCGAGGGTGCCGAGGTTCCGGCGATGCGCGAGGCGATGACCGGCCAGTACCGGGACTACTTCGTGGACTCCCTCAAGCTGTCGTTCGTAACGGCGGTGATCGGAGGCGTGATCGGGACCGTGCTGGCGCTCATCCTCGTTCGCTTGCAGCGGCCGCGCTGGCTGCGCAGCGCCGTGGCAGCATTCGCCGGCGTCGCGGCCAACATGGGTGGCCTCATCTTGGCGTTCGCCTTCATCGCTGCCCTCGGCACCCAGGGACTTGTGACGAAGGCGATCACCTCGGCGGGGATCGACGTCCCCCCGCAGTTCATCGCCTCGTTCTGGGGCCTCGTGATCGTCTACCTCTACTTCCAGATCCCACTGATGCTGCTGGTGATGCTGCCGGCGGCCGACGGCCTCAAGCCGGAGTGGCGGGAGGCAGCAGCGAACCTCGGCGGCACGGCGGCGACGTACTGGCGCCGGGTGGGCATCCCTGTGCTCGCCCCGGCCGCCCTCGGCGGGATGCTCCTGCTCTTCGCCAACGCCTTCGCCGCCTATGCCACCGCCTTCGCCCTCACGACCGGGGCGGCGAACCTCGTGCCCCTGCAGATTCGCTTCTACCTCCAGGGCAACGCCATCACCGGCAAGCAGGGGCTCGGCTACGCGCTGGCGGCGTGGATGATCCTGCTCATGCTCGTGACGATGGGCGGATACCTCCTGTTGCGCCGGCGGGCCGAGCGGTGGCGGCGATGAGCTCGGTGCGCTCCAGTCGCGGCGGTGCGGTATCGGGGTGGCTGCTGCTCCTGCTCGCGGCCGCCTACTTCCTGCTCCCGCTCCTCGCCCTCGCCAGGTTCTCGTTCCAGCGCGTTCCGGTCGCCCTCCTCGGCTGGCACAACCTGTTCGACAACTGGACGTTGGACGGGCTGCTCGACGCGCTGCACGATCCAGGTTTCGGACCGGCGCTGTGGCTCAGCGTGCGCCTCGCCATCGGCGCCATCATCCTCACCCTCGGCCTCCTGCTCCCGACCGCCCTCTGGGTGCACCTGCGGGCGCCAAAGGCTCGCAGCCTCGTCGAGGTGCTCTCGGTCCTGCCGTACGTCGTCCCACCGATCGCCCTCGTGGTCGGGGTGACGGGCGCGTTCCGGGACCTCGCGCCGTGGTTCATCCGCAGCGACCTCAGCCTGATCCCCTTCTACACCCTGCTCGCCATGCCCTTCACCTACCGGGCGCTCGACGCCGGGATCAGCGCGATCGACCTGCGCACGCTCGTCGACGCGTCCCGCTCGCTCGGCGCGGGGTGGACGACGACGACGCTCCGAGTGCTCGTGCCCAACCTCGCCAGCGCGCTGATCTCATCGGCCTTCCTCACCGCGACGGTCGTCCTCGGTGAGTTCACGATCGCCAGCCTGCTGCTGAAGGAGACCCTGCCAATGTTCAACCTGCAGATCTCCCAGCGCGAGGTGCAGGGTGGCTTCGCGCTCGGCCTGCTCCTGCTGCTCGTGTCCACGATCTTTCTCGCCCTGATCACGCTGCTCACCCGCCGCCGCGGCAGCACGGCGGAGACGGCGACGGTGCTCGCCGGGCGGCGGCGGTGTAGGCGGTGGCCTCGACACTCGAGTTCCACGGCATCCGCAAGACGTTCGGCTCGACCGTCGCGCTGGAGTCGTTCGACCTCACCCTCGAGCCTGGTGAGCTCGTGTGCCTCCTCGGCCCGTCCGGGTGCGGCAAGACCACCGCCCTGCGCGTCGCCGCCGGATTCGAGCAGCCGGACGCCGGTCGCGTCGAGATCGGCGGGGCCGATGTCGTGCGCGTACCGGCCCACAAGCGCAACATCGGCATGGTCTTCCAGAGCTACAGCCTGTTCCCCAACCTCGACGTTCGGTCCAACGTCGCCTTCGGGCTGCGGGTCCGGCGTGTCTCGGGCACGGAGCGCGATCGGCGTGTCGGCGAAGCCCTCGAGCGGGTCCACCTGAGCGCGATGGCCAAGCGCTACCCGCACCAGTTGTCTGGCGGTCAGCAACAGCGCGTCGCCCTGGCCCGTGCCCTCGTCGTCGAACCCGCGGTGCTGTTGCTCGACGAGCCGCTGTCGGCGCTCGACGCCAAGGTCCGCGTCGGCTTGCGCGAGGAGATCCGGCGTCTGCAACTCCAGCTCGGCATGACCACACTGTTCGTCACGCACGATCAGGAGGAGGCGCTGTCGATGTCGGACCGGATCGGCGTGATGTCGAACGGTCAGCTCGAGCAGACGGGAACGCCGCGAGAGGTCTACGCCGAGCCGGCGAACCCATTCGTCGCGCGCTTCGTCGGCCGCATCAACGAGCTTCCGGGCCAGGTCGACGGCAGCGCCATCGCCGTCGCCGGCGTACGCATCGACGCGCCACCCCCGCTCGGCGTGGCGAACGGCAGCGACGTCACGCTGATGTCGCGCCCCGAGGACGTGCGCGTTCGTGCGCTTGAGCAATGGCGATGCGGCGACCGGCGCCCTCCCGGGAACCGTCGTGAGCGAGCACTTCGCCGGCTCCTCGAGCCTGCTGCGGGTCCGGCTCGACCGGCTCGACCTCCTCGTCGATGCTCAGGTGGATCCGACGTCAGATCCGCTCGCCCCCGGGGACCGCGTCGTCATCGAGCTCCGCCCGTCGAAGGTCTACGTCGTCCCGGTCGAGTGACCGCTGCTGCTCGCCCGAGAGCACCCAGCAGCCCGCGTCAGATCCGCTCGAAGTACCGGTTGCGTTCCCAGTCCGTGACCGAGGCGTTGAACGCCTGCCACTCGAACTCGGCGTGGTGGAGCACGTGGTGGTGGACGTCGTCGCCGAAGCACTCCCGGGCGAGCTCGCTCCGCTTCCACAGCTCGATCGCCTCGATGTACGTCGAAGGGATGCGCGGTAGGTCGACGGCCGTGTACCCGTTGCCCCGGTAGGGCGCCGGCGGCTCGAGCTGCTGCCGGACGCCGTGCAACCCGCCGGCGATGGTTGCGGCGAACGCGTGGTAGGCGTTGGCATCGGCGCCTGGGATGCGTGACTCCACCCGCAGCCCCTGCCCGTGTCCGACGACGCGGAAGCCGAGCGTGCGGTTGTCCGTGTCCCAGGCCACGGCCGTCGGTGCCCAGCTGCCCGGCTGGAACCGCTTGTAGCTGTTGACGTTCGGCGCGAACAGCAAGGAGAACTCTCGTGCCGTCGCCACCAGCCCGCCGAGGTACCAGCGGAACTCGTCGCTCATGTGGTGCTCGCCGTCGCCTGCCATCACGCTGCGCGTGCCCTTCCACAAGCTCGAGTGGATGTGGCAGCTGTTGCCGCTGTCGTCGAAGTGCGGCTTGGCCATGAACGTCACCGACCGGCCGGCCTGAGCGGCGATCTCCTTGACAGCGTTCTTGAACACGAGATTCATGTCCGCCATCTCCAGCGCGGGCTGGAACGTCAGGTTCAACTCGTGCTGGCCGCGCCCTGCCTCACCCTTGGAGAACTCGACCGGGAAACCGGCATCGCGCAGCCCTCGCCGGATCCGACCGATCAGATCCTCCTCTTTTGTTGTCTGGAGGACGTTGTAGTCCTCGACCCACGGCGAGTTCGGTGTCAAGTCGCGATAGCCGCCGGCGTTAGCGACGTCATAGGGCTCGCGGAACACGAAGAACTCGACCTCGCTGCCGATCATCGGCGTGTACCCGAGGTCGGCGGCGGCCTCGACCTGCCGACCCAGGATGCGCCTGGGCGACACTTCGACTGCCATGCCATCATCGACGTCGACGAGGTCGACGAGCACCAGCGCAGTCGAGTCCAGCCATGGCAGGTAGCGGATCGTCGTCGGGTCAACGACGCCGCGCATGTCGCCGTAGCCCTGTTCGTAGCTGGCCCACCTGAACCCCGGGATCGGGACGTCGTCGAGGTCGCACGCGATCAGGTAGTCGCAGTTCTCCGTGCCGTCGACGGCGACCACGTCGAGGTAGAAGTCGCCGTCCGTGCGCTTGCCGATCAACCGTCCCTGGTGATCGCCGAACGCCACGATCACGGTATCGATCGTGCCTGCCCGGATGTCGGCCTCGAGCTGCTCCGGAGCGATGTGGATGTTGGCCGACAAGCGATCACTCCGGCGTCGTGTAGGCGGCGGTGATGCCGCCGTCGATGATCAACGACTGCCCAGTCATGAACGACGACTCGTCCGAGGCCAGGAAGAGCGCTCCGTTGGCGATCTCGATCGGCTCTCCGAACCGGCCCAGCGGGATGTGCACCAGGCGACGCTGTCGTCGAGCCTCGTCCGACAGGAACTTGGCCAGGAGCGGCGTCAGCACCGGACCGGGACAGAGCGCATTCGCCCGGATGCCACGGCGGGCGTAGATGGTGGCGATCTCGCGAGTCATCGCGACGACCGCTCCCTTCGACGCGGTGTAAGCGATCTGGGGAGTCGCTGCTCCCATGTGAGCGACGAACGAGGCGACGTTGACGATGCTGCCCCCGCCCGCCGCGAGCATCGCCGGGATCCCGTGACGGCAACAGCGGGCGATACCCGTGACGTTCGTGTCGAGCACCCGCTGCCACGTCTCGTCCGAGGTGTTCTCCGGCCCGTCGTCGTCGGCCGGTGAGATGCCGGCGTTGTTGTAGAGGACATGAAGTCCTCCGAAGGTGGCGACCGCATGCTCGATCGCCGAACGGACACTGTCGTCGTCGCCTACGTCCGTGGCGACGTACGAGGCCTCGCCACCGGCACCGGCGATCGCCTCGACGACCGCACTGCCGTCGTCACGGTCAGCGATGACGACGCGTGCACCTTCGTGGGCGAACAACTCCGCACCGACTCGACCGAGGCCGGCGGAAGCTCCGGTGATGAGCGCGACCTTGCCCTCGAGCCTGTTCACATTCACCCGCGAGCGTCGGTGATCGCGTGGTCGAGGATCGAGATGCCGAGGTCGAGCTCGGCGTCGGCGATCGTGAGTGGCGGGGCGATGCGGAACACGCCACCCATGCCGCGCAGCGCCGTGATGTTCATCGACAGGCCCAGCTCGAAGCATCGTCGCGTGATCGCCGCCCCGAGCTCCGGTGCCGGCTTCTTCGAGTCGCGATCGGCGACGATCTCCACACCGACGAGCAGGCCTCGACCGCGCACGTCGCCGAGGCATTCGTGCCGCTCGGCCAGCTCCTGCAGTCCGGCCCGTAGCCGGGCTCCAGCCACCTCCGCACGCTCGGCGAGGCGGTCGCGGACCACGATCTCGAGCACCTTGGCTCCGACGGCGGCAGGGAGTGGATCGGACACATGGGTCGTGTAGAAGAGGAAGCCCCGCTCGTGGGCTTGCGCTTCGATCTCGTCAGTCGTCAGCACCGCCGCCAGCGGCAGACCAGCGCCGAGGGTCTTGGACAACGTGAGGATGTCGGGCACGACCCCGTCGCGGTCACACGCCAGCATCGTGCCGGTGCGACCGATGCCGGTCTGTGCCTCATCGAGCACGAGCAGCATCCCGCGCTCGCGACAGCGTGCCTGGAGGGCGGCGAGGTATCCGGGTGGCAGGTCGAGGATCCCGCCCGACGACAGGACCGGCTCGGCGATGAACGCCGCCGGCGCGCCGGTGCTCTGGCGATCGACGAGATCGAAGGCGTCGTCGAGCTCAGCGAGCCAGTCGAGGTGGCCGTCGGCCGTGACGAACCGGGGCCGGTAGGCGTTCGGCGCGAACACCGCCATCGAGCCGACCGGCGCCGGGCCGTGGCCGCGCCGGCCCGCCGAGTACGTCGCCCCTGCAGCGGCACCGGTCATGCCGTGCCAGCTCTGGGCGAACCCGACGACCTCCCAGCCGCCGGTCACCAGCTTGGCGAGCTTCACGGCTGCCTCGTTGGACTCTGCCCCGGTGGTCAGCACCAGCACCTTCGAAAGCCCTGGCGCCAGCCCGCCGAGCGCCTCGGCGAGATCGATCACCGGCCGGGACAGCATCCCGGAGAAAAGGTGATCGAGACGTCCGATCATCTCCCGCACGACGCCCACGACCTCGGGATGCGAGTGTCCCAGGATGGCGCTCATCTGTCCGCTGGTGAAGTCGAGGACCCGACGCCCGGCGGCGTCCTCGACGAACGCGCCCGCCGCTCGCTCGGCGACGAACGGCAACCACGTCGCCCCGTACCGCACGAGGTACCGCTCGGCGCGTTGCAGGTCCGCCTCGTCAGACATCGCGCCATTCTGGTCGCGCCGCCGTGTACGCCCACCCTCCATCTGGGTGGTCACTCCTGAAGTGACGTGAGCTTCTCGTTGAAGTGAGCCATCGCGTCGCGATACAGGAGGCTGGCCCAGCTCACGCGAGCCACGCCGAGCGCAGACAGCTCGGAGAGCGACGGCGACTGCGGCAGACGCATGACGTTGACCGCGCCGTGCACCTCTGCGGTGAAGCGACGCACCGCGTCGAGCTCCCACAGCCCGATCGGGTACACACAGTCGGCTCCAGCGTCGAGGTATGAGTTCGCCCGCCCCACCGCTTCGGGAACGAGCTGCGCCTGCGCACCCGGGCCGGAGCCAGCGAGCAACGGACCGAGGAAGACGTCGACCCTGGCGTTGATCACGAGCGGGTAGGCCTGCTCCGAAGCGGCTTGACGAACCGACCTGAGCCACTCCGCATGGCGGTCTGGGTCCCGCAGGCCGCCGGCGGCGTGGTCGCTGTCCTCGAGGTTGCAGCCGGCGGCCCCGACGCTGCGCAGCGCAGCCGCCAACTGCGCCGGGTTCATCCCGTAGCCGGCCTCGGCGTCCACGGTCACGGGCACGTCGACACCTCTCGTGATGCGAGCGGCCGCGGCGAGCATCTCGTCGACTGGCGCACCCTCGTGATCCTCGTAGCCGAGCGTGGCGGCGACCCCCGCGCTGGTCGTGGCAACCACGGGAAACCCAGCGGCGACCACGGCTCTTGCGGTCGCCACATCCCACACGTTCGCCAGTAGGAGGGGCGCGCCGGGCCGGTGCAACGACCGCAGCAGTTCGCAGCGGCTCGTGAGATCTGGTGCTGACGAGGGGCTCACCGGACCACCGTACGGAACGACGCTCGACGACGCCAGATCCCGAGGCGACATGGCGTCCTCGACCGAGCGGCAAGACTGGCGCGCTCCGGGACTCGGGCGTCCTGGGAGGGAGACAGGCGATGTCCACAACGTTCACGAGTCCGCTGCCTTCGGTGACGCTTCCTGACTCACCGTTGACCCCGTATGTGCTGGAGCGCGCCGGCCAGTTGGGTGACAAGCCCGCATTCATCGATGGGCCGACCGGCCGGATCATGACGTATCGCCAGTTCGAGGATGCGGTGCGCAGCCAGGCCGGCGGGTGGCTCGAGCGTGGGCTGGCGAAGGGCGACGTCGTCGCCGTGATGGCGCCCAACTGTCCGGAATACGGCGTCACCTTCCACGCCGTCGCGCTCGCTGGTGGTGTCGTCACCACGGTGAACCCGTCCTACACGTCCGCTGAGGTCCACCATCAGCTCGTCGACTCAGGCGCGACGCGTCTCGTGACGGTCCCGGTGTTCGTCGAGACGGCCACCGCAGCCATCGCCGACTCGGGAGTGAAGGAGGTGTACGTCATCGGTGACGCCAACGGATTGACCTCGATCGCCTCGCTCGCCGGTCCGCCACTCGGTGAGCAGGTGGCGGTCGATCTCGACGATGTCGTCGCGCTGCCGTACTCCTCGGGCACGACCGGCTTGGCGAAGGGCGTGATGCTGACGCACCGCAACCTCGTCTCGAACATCGAGCAGGCGCTGGCCACCGTCGGGTTGCAGGAGGACGACTCGTTCGTCGCCGTGCTGCCGTTCTTCCACATCTACGGCATGCAGGTGATGATGAACACGGGCTTACGTGCCGGGGCGACGATCGTCACGATGCCGCGCTTCGATCTCGAGCAGTTCCTGTCGCTGCACCAGGAGCATCAACTCACGAGGGCGTTCGTCGCGCCGCCGATCGTCGTTGCACTTGCGAAGCACCCCATCGTCGACAACTACGACCTCTCGACGCTGCGGTGGATGCTCTCGGGTGCGGCGCCTCTGTCGGCCGACCTCGCGATCGCGTGCGGTCAGCGATTGGGCTGCGAGGTCGTCCAGGGCTACGGCATGACTGAGCTCTCACCGGTCAGTCACGCCACGCCCTCAGGTGGCTTCAAGCCCGGCTCGGTCGGCGTCACGGTCCCGCACACCGAGGTGCGCATCGTCGATCCAGCGACGGAGTCGTCGCTGGACGTCGACCAGGACGGCGAGGTCTGGGTCCGCGGTCCGCAGGTGATGAAGGGTTACTTGAACAACGAGTCGGCGACGAAGAACACGATCGACCACGAGGGTTGGCTCCACACCGGCGACATCGGCCACATCGACGTGGACGGGCACCTCTTCATCGTCGACCGGCTGAAGGAGCTCATCAAGTACAAGGGTTTCCAGGTCGCACCCGCCGAGCTCGAGGCGCTGCTGCTCACCCACCCCCAGGTCGCGGACGCTGCCGTGATCGGGCTGCCCGACGAGGAAGCGGGCGAGATTCCCTCCGCGTACGTCGTGCTCAAGCCCGGGGGCGACACGACGGCCGCCGACGTCCAACAGTTCGTCGCGGACAAGGTCGCCAGCTACAAGCAGGTCAGGAAGCTCACGTTCGTCGACGCGATCCCGAAGTCCCCGTCGGGCAAGATCTTGCGCCGAGTCCTACGCGACACCGCCACGCAATAGGCGTTTGTGTCACGGTTTCCGCGGTCGACCGCGGCATCGGTGACGCAAATCCCGTTTGCTGTTCCGGTCAGGGGTTGTAACTGAGGAACGTCGGCGACTGCCACGTGCGACTGGTCACATGCCCCTGGACCACCGCCATGTAGTCGAGAGCAGGCTGCGTGTACCAGCGCCCAGCGAACCAGCGACCCATGCATCCGAGCATGTCGCCGGCGCCGTAGACACGGCCGCGTTCCACCGTGTTCAGCCAGTTCTCCGTGCCCTCGAAGCAGGACCGCCAGATGGCGTACGTCACGTCGAGGTTGTACGCCGAGGAGTCGTAGGCGCGCGGGAAGGCGGTCCGCATGAACGGGTAGCGCGTCTGGCCGAGGCCGAATGACTCCGGGCACTGACCGGTCCGGCCGTTCGTGCCGAGCGGGAATCGCGGCTCGCAGTTCGCCGCCGTCGTACCCCAGTCGCCGAGGCTGTTGACCTGGTCCCAGTAGGACTCGGCGACGATCTGGGCACGGACGTAGTCCTCGTCGACGCCCCACTTGCACGCCGCCCACTGGATGATCTCGTCGGTCGTTCCGACGAAGTTGCCGTCGACGCGAGCGGTGAAGAATGTCTTGGACGGGTCGGCATCGGTCCAGGCGCCGGCGACTCCGCGGGTCTGGTTCGGGACGACACCGAACCTGTTCGGCCGTTGGTTGACCGGACGAACCTCAGGCGCTGGTCGCACCCGCGCCGCGCACTGCGCCGAGGTCGGCAGCGCCGACCCGGGCGGAAGCAGGTTGAACCGTCCTGACGGCGGGGGCGGGACCGGCGGCAGCGGCGGACGAGGACACTTGCGGCTCGGGGTGTTGTGATAGGCGCACGGTCTCGCCTCGACCGGGTGCTGGTCGGCCATCGTCGTCACAATGCCCGCACCGATGAGGATCGCCAGGAGAGCGCCGAGGTGCTTCTTCACAACAGGTACTCCTACGGTAGTGCGCCCTGTTGCATCGTCTCGCGAACGCAGGATCCCGCGATCCGTGGACACGCCCTCGGGTGCCGATCGTCACGTATCGCGACGCATCCGCATGACTCTCTAGAGCCGTGTGGGGCTCGGTGATCGCCGCATCGGTGGCGTTCGCAGTCGGTGGGGCGTTCATGAAGTTCTCCGTCGGCTTCACCCGGGTGTGGCCGACGGCCGCCGTCATCGTCCTGTTCGTGGTCGGTGCCTTCTTGCTCAGCCGAGGGATCCGAATGGGCGATCTGTCCACCGCCTACACGCTGGGCCTCGGGGTGGAAGCGATCGTGTCGGTCGCCATCGGCACGTATCTGTTCGAGGAGCGGCTCTCACCGGTCAAGCTCCTCGGGGTCGCGCTCATCATTGCCGGTGCCACTGGCGTCCGCTTCGGCTGATGCGAACGTCGCTGGCGGACGCGTCCGGTCCCCGATGCACGTCCCTCGGAATCGTGACAGAGTCTGACGCGCCGCCGGCGTTCGGTGGCAGAGGAGGGCAGTCATGAGGATCGTGTTGGTGCATGGTGCGTGGGCCGATGGTTCGAGCTGGGCAGGGGTGATCCGTCGCCTGCAGGCCGCTGGTCACGACGTGATCGCGGCCCAGTTGCCGCACACGTCGTTGGCGGACAACGTCGCCAAGTTGCGCCACGTCCTGAGCCTCAAGTCGGAGCCGACGGTGCTCGCGGCGCACTCCTACGGCGGGCAGGTCATCACTGCACTCGGGCCGGACACCCCGAACGTCGTTGCCTTGGTGTACGTGGCCGGCTTCGGCCTCGACGAGGGTGAGTCCATCGGCGGGTTGCTGGCGCAAGGTGCTCCGACTCCTGCGATCGGCGCCCTGCAGATCGATGACAAGGGCTTCGCCTGGCTCCCAGAAGACGGCGTCCTCCAGTTCTTCGCGCCTGACGTCGACCCGGTGGAGGCTCGCGTGATGTGCGCGGTCCAGCAGCCGTTGGCCCTCGCAACCCTGGACGACGTGATGACGTCGCCGGCCTGGAAGGCGTTCCCGACGTGGTTCGCCGTTGCCCAGCACGATCAGGTCATCCCTCCCGATGCCGAGCGGCTGTTCGCGCAGCGGATGGGCGCCACGACGGTGGAGGTGGACTCGAGCCACGTCGTGATGATCTCGCACCCCGACGAAATCGCGGCGCTCATCCAGTCCGCCGTCGACGCGGTGTGAAGCGCGGTTGAGGAAGCGAAGGGCTGACGCGGTCGTTCAGTCGTCGAAGTCCAAGCCGATCGCGCAGATCCACTCGAGCGCCGCTGCCCACCACGTCCGCGCTGCGGGGCGATCGTCACCATCTGACTTGGGCTTGGGTTCGTCGCCGGTCGGCGCCGCTTGCGGGGCGCACGGTGAGTTGGTTGCCATGATGCGACTGTGCGGTCCACGAGGACCCTGACGGAATGACGCGTCGGACCGAATCGCGCTTCCATCCGGACAGGAGAACCTGGCTTCACAGGTAGGTCTCCTCCAATGATGCGGCCGGCGAAGGCGCTGGAGCGCCCGCCGTGCCGAACCGGGTCTTCGCCTCTGAACGACGCGACCACCTGGGCGCGCATCGACTTCTGACTCCTCCTGCGCGAATCAGGCTGGAGCGTCGTTCCAGTTGACGGGGGTTGTCTGGCCGGTCCGCCAATCGCGTCGCAGGATGCCGTACGCCACGGAAGCCACCGGAGGGCCGTGCTCGACGGGCCAAGCCTCTCGATAGTGGGCTTCCTTCACGAACCCCGCCCGAACGAACGTCTTGCGCATCGCGATGTTGTCTTCGCGGGTCTGTCCTTCGAAGCGGCTGACCGCCGGCATGGTGGTGAAGACGTGTGTCGTGACTGCCTTCAGCACCTCGGCGCCGTGACCCTTGCCGCGATGTTCGGTGGCCAGGCGCAGGTCGAACAATGGGGCGCCGTCGATGAGGTCCTGCAGCACGACGAGGCCGAGCCGGCACTGGTCACCGACGATCCAGTACGAGGCGTGATCCGCATCGCCGAAGCGGCCCTCGCCGATCCAGCCCTCGACGTCGGCTCGTGCCGGTCGCCGGGTCACGTGGAACGGGAACTCGTTGCCAGTGAGGAAGTCGGCGAGCTCCGCGCGATCGCTCCCGCGGTCGTCGACTCGGATCAGCGTGATCTCCATTGCACCTCCCCGGACGAAGGCGTCACCACCGGCCGCGATGGACGACGTCGTCGAGCGGCCGGCGATCCGGGTTCTCGGCCGGCCGTAGCGAGCGGTCGGCGGGATAGCCGAGAGCGACCATGTACGGGGCGTAGCGGTCGCTCGGCAGCGTCAGGATGCGGCGGATGGCGTCCTGATCGCCCACGGACGAGTGACCGGTGCCGATGCCGAGATCGGTAGCCGCCAGCATCATCGCCATCGTCGCCTGTCCAAGGTCGTACTGGTCGATGAGCCGATAGCGCTCGGCCTCGGGCTCAGCGAGCACGAGGACGATCGTGGCCGCCGAGCCGGGGACGTGCCGGGCACCCTGCCAGACGGTGCCCAGCTCCCCCAGCTGTTGGCGGTCGGTGACGACGACGAAGTCCCATTTCTGACGGTTCGAGGCCGACGGGCTGCGCCGTCCCGCCTCGAGAATGCGGTTCAGGTCGGCCTCTCCGATCGGCTGGTCGGTGTAGCGACGGACGTTGCGACGTGCCCGGATCGCGTCCCAGGTCTCCATTCCGGCGACGCTATGGCACACAGGTCGAACGCGGTGAGGCGCCCAGCTCACTGCTCGCCGAGCAGCGCGATGAGAGCGGCGCTGTCGTTCGGGCGCGGCCGCTGTGCCCCTATCCAGCCGTGGCCGTGTACGACGGCGCCGGCGACCCCAACGTCGCGTCGAGCTTCAGCTGCGCCGAGAGCTTCCCGGACAGCGGCTGAGCGAGCATTCGGGCGCTCGGCATCGGCCGTGCAGAGCTGCGGTCGCGGCCGCTGACGTGGCGACTGGAGCGGCCATTGTCACATCCGTGTCGTGGCAAGGTGACGTATCAGATGCCTCGGTCGGCCGTCGTATGGAGCGGGACGGACCTGGATCGAGGGGGTATGTCGTTTCTGCTCCTTGGCCGAGTTGAGGCGCACGACGGAGTCGCTCGTCCGCTTGCGATTCGTGGAAACAAGGCGCGTGCAGTGCTGGCGCTTCTGCTGGTGCACGCCAATCGACATGTCCCAACCGACCAGCTCGAGGACGAGCTCTGGGACGGTGCACCTCCTCCGGCGGCGCGCTCGACCCTGCACGCTCATGTCAGCCGGTTGCGTTCCCTCCTCCTCGCCATGGGTGGGTCGGCAACGCTGGCCGGGAAAGCAGGCGGGTACGAACTGACCGTCGATCCGTCCGACATCGATGCGCACCGCTTCGAGGGATTCGCGGTGCAGGCAAATCGGGTGCTCTCAGACGATCCTCAACTGGCGTCTGACATGTGTGCTCGCGCCCTCGACGAGTGGCGGGGTCCGGCACTGCAGGACGTCCGTAACGTCTCGGCGCTCTACCTCGAGGCGCAGCGGCTCGACGAGCTGCGACTCGCGACGATCGAGGACCGCCTGACCGCCGAGTTGGCTGTCGGGGGACACGTGATGGCCGTGGCTTCGCTGCAGCGGCTTGTTGAGGAGCACCCGTACCGAGAGCAGCTGCGCGGGCTCCTGATGGTCGCCCTGTTCCGATCGGGACGTCAGGCCGAGGCCTTACGTGCGTATCAAGCCGGGTACGCCGCACTCGCCGACATCGGACTGCGACCCGGTCGTGAGCTGAGAGCAATTGCGGAATCGGTCAGTAGCGACGATCCGGCGTTGCAGCTGCGGGCAGGATCATTGTGCACCCTCGTCCAGCGTCCGGTCGCGAGCCAGGACAACTCTGGAGAGCAGGACCGAGAGTGTGGCGTGCAGCTCTTCGAAGGCCCCCTCGCCCGGTGTGCCGTGCAGGCCCTGGTGGAGGAAGCGCGTCGGGAGGGTCGGACCGTGCTACGTGCTCGGGCGCACGATGGGCGGCGCCATCCGTACCAGTGCGTCGCTGAGGCACTGGCGCCGCTGCTCGACGAAAGGTCGGATCCGGCGCTGGCGCGAATCGTCGGCGCGGTCCCGCCGGCACCGGGCGGCGATCCAGCCTTTCAGCGCTTTCAATCGTTTGAGGCGGTGCTCAACGTGCTCGTCGCCCATTCCGCGCGACGGCCGGTCACTCTGGTCCTCGATCACGTCGATCGTGCGGGCACCTCGACGCTCGATCTCCTCGAACACATCGCTCGACGTCGAGGTGATGCTGCGGTGGCCGTCATCGCTGCACGTGCGACCACGTGTTCTGGCGATGTCTTCGATGCCAAGCTGCTCCAGCTCGAGCGCGACGGCCTGCTCCGGCGAGTGCCCCTAGGGGCCGGAGATCCGGCAATCGGGCCAGGCCCGATCAGCCGTGCGCAGCCGGAAGGACTCGATCACGCGGACCTTGCAGCCGACGCCTTTCTCGCGCCGCGGGGTTGTCGGCGCGGGCCGGCGACGACGCTCTGCTGCGCCTCGGCTTCGAAGAAGCGGCGAACCACTATCGAGCTGCGCTCACCGCGCTCGACATGACGCCCGCGCCGCAAACCGTGCGACGTGGTGAACTGCACCTTGCACTGGGCCGCGCTTGCCAGGCCGCCTACCGGCTCGATGACGCGCTCGAGGGATTCCGTCAGGCGGCGTCGTGCGCCACCGAGCTCGGCGACGCTCGACTGCTGGGGGAGGCGGCGGTGGGTGTTGCCACGGCCACAGAGTTCGGCATGGCGGACGGGCCGATCGCCCGCCTGCTGTCGGCCGCCCTCGACGCAGTTCCGGCGGACGCGCCCGTGCGAGTGGAGCTGCTCGCCGGACTGGCCCGAACCCTTCCAAGACACGACTCTGCGGCCATCGAGAGTGTCCGCACGGCGGTGCGCCTCGCTCGTCGCCTGGATGCCTCCCGGCCACTCGTGATTGCGCTCGCAACCGCGGTCCTCGTCACCTGGAGCCCCGGCGGGATCCGAGATCGCCTCGACGACATCGTTGAGGTGATCGCACGGGCGCGAGAGCTCGAGATGATGGAGCTCGCGATCGAAGCACACGCTTGGCGGGCCGCCACACTCCAGCAGCTCGGTTACGACGTCGAAGCCGAGATCGATCGGGCGATCGTGCGCCGGTGGGCCGAGGAGAGTCGACGTCCGTTCTTTCTCGCACTGGCTTCCATGATGACGATCGCGGAGCACCTCCGGCACGGCCGAACCGACGCGGCTGAAGCCGCCCTGGCAAACCTTCCGACTGGCGCAGACACCAGTCCAAACTTCTCCGCTGGGTTCGCCGCGCAGCTGTTCCTCCTTCGACGGCAACAAGGCCGAGTACGCGAGTTCATCCCGCTGTTCGAGGCGGTCTCCGACGACCAGCCGGCCGCGTGGAGCGCGGCCCGCGTCCTCGCGCTCGCAGAGACGGGTGATCCGTCCGCGCGCGGCTGGCTCCGGGCGGCCGTGGCCCGACTTCCTGAGGTTCCGCAGGACTGGTTGTGGCTCGCCACGGTCACGCTCCTCAGCGACGCGTGCATCCAGCTCAGTGATCGCCACGACGCGGTCGACCTCTACCGCCGGCTTCGCCCGCATCGCGACGAGACCGTGATCATCGCCCACGGCGTCGCGTCGCTCGGCACGGTCATGCCGCGACTCGACGCTCTGCTGCGGCTCGCGCCGGAGGCGCAGACGTCAGACGATTGGGAGGAGCGGTCCGATGTCGCCTGACAGCCGACAAGAAGTGCGCAAGATCGATCTCGCACGATCAGTCAACGACGACCAGGTCCCAGAAACGGGCATCGCACCAGAAAGCAGGGCGTCCATGTACCTTCACGCGTGGCGACGCCTCGCCGCCTCGATCAGCGTGGTCGTGGGGCTGTCGGCAGCCCTGCTCGCTTCACCGGCGAACGCCGATACGCGTTCCGACAACCCGCCGTGGGCTCCTGTACCAGCGAGCTACTACGCCAACGGCTGCTCGGTGCCGGGACCAAACGTGTTGCTCGACCAACAAGTCTTCCCCGACCCGTCGCCGTGGTGGTTCTTTCCGGTCTACTTCCGTATGGCGTGTGACCTGCACGATGCCGGCTACGAAGGCGGCATCGTATTCGATCCCATATTCGGCGGAATTGTGGACACGAGAGGCATCAGCCGGGCGGACATCGATTGGCGGTTCTTCTCCGATCTCATCACGATGTGCAACCGCCAGATTCCCTGGTACGCCGTTGTTGCGATGACGTCCTGTCACACCATCGCCGGGACGTATTACGCCGCTGTGCGAGTCGCTGGCGTCTCCCGTTTCGACGCCGATCCCGCGTTGCCTGGAGTGCAGCGCAGCGGAACGCGCCTCAACAACTGACCTACAGAGGCTCTCGCACGAGAACGGCGCGCGGGCCAACCGCCGCCCGCTGGACGTCTCGATGTCATGGATCAACGCTCGGCCTCGATGTGGCCGCCCCAGCCGCGCACCGGTGACGGGCGCGCCGCGCTACTCGGCCCTTCCCGATGCAGACCGCACAAGAAACCCGCAAGACAGGTGACTCATCATCGACGGTGCACCCTGACCGTATTTGAGAGCGAACACGGTCCTCCGAGGGCCGGAGTTCTGCTGGGTGCGATCACCAACCATTCACAAGAAAGTGAGATCGGACATGAACAGGAGAAACCCCCCACAGCTCGGCGGGGCAATGCCCGAGCGATCATCGCGACGGCGCGGCGTGATGCGACCCACGCTCGCCACCACGGCCCTGACGGCACTCGTCGGGACCGGCGTGGGGATCCTCGACACCGACGTCGCCCAAGCCCGTGTTGCCGAGTTCGAACGGAAGGCCACCTGCGCGGACACGGCATGCGTCGTACTGCTCTGGGACGTGGACGGTGACGGCGACGGGGTGAGCGACGCCGACGAGGAAACACTACGGACCGATCCGCGCGACGGCGAGAGCGTGCCGCCGGCCGAGGTCGTGGTCAGCCACGCCCTGCTGCGCACCCTGCCGTCGTTCGAGGACGCCCTGTCGATCGTCGTCGGCCTGCCGACGCTGCAGGACGATGCAGCCGTCGACTTGTTCGGCAATCCACTGCGTCCCACCGTCACCAAGGAGGGGCTGGCCGGGCTCCGCAGCGACCTCGAGCGCGATGGCGTGGCAGCACTCGACGGCAAGCACTCGCTGCATGCCATGAACGCCCTGGCCTTGCTGGACGCCGCCCTGCAGAGCGGAGCCGACATGGCTGGCCTGCAGTGGAGCTTCGCTCCTGAACTCGAGGCGGTCGTCAAGGGCGAGACGACCGGGGTCACCGCGCCGATGCCCGGCGGCGGCGAGTTCTCCTGGTACGCCGCCGGTCCGAAACAGACAGTCATCGAGATCACTGAGGCCGGCGGCGTCACACGCATCGCCACCACCACCATCGACGACGCGACCTGGACCAGCGTGTGGGTAGACGATGAATACCAGGGTACGACCTGCTCGGGCTCGGCCTGCCCCGATCCCGACACGCCGGACACGCCAGACACACCGGACACGCCGGACGATCCGGACACACCAGACGATCCGGACACACCAGACGATCCGGACACGCCGGACACGCCCGACACACCGGACACGCCAGACACACCGGACACGCCAGACACGCCGGACACGCCGGACACGCCGGACACGCCAGACGACGAAGATGGCTACGTCGATCCGGACAGCATCGAGGTGTCGGTCACCGTCACACGCGAGCAAGTCGTGGAGGCCATCGAGCGGCAAGGCTGGCTCAAGAACAACGGGCAGTACCTCGACGAGCCGCTGGGTGAGCCGACCGACCCCGCGACCGTCGACGGGACGATGATCCTGCACACCGGGGAAGGCGTCGACGGCGGCATTCTCGTGATCGCCGCTAACCCGATGATCAAGGTCTCCCCGCTCGGCGCCGGCGGACCTTCGGTAGTCGGGATGCCATTCGTCGACGACGACGGCAACATCGCCGGCCCGACCTGCGGACGCTGCTGATCCGCAACCCGCGCTGGAGTCCGCACGCGATCGCGTGCGGACTCCAGCACACGTTGCATTCGTCCGAGGCCGGGATTCTGCCGGGTGCAGACGATTGCAAATGCCAGAGCGTTAGTCCGCCCGCCGATCCGACCAAGACCGTCGGGCGGCGTCTCAACGAGCCGGGCCATCCGAGTGCCAGTAGCGTGCGGCCCGAGGGGGTTGGCATGCGTGAGAGTGAGGGGCGGCGTCCGCGAGCGTCGGCATCTCGGGCGATCAGTGCAGTCGCCGTGGCGTTGCTCGCGTTCATCACGGCGTGTGATTCGGACTCGGATTCCGGCTCCGCCACCGACGTAAGCCCGTCGACGACCTCCGCCGCGACCGAGACTTCACCCGGGCCGTCAGAGAGTTCGTCGGCACCGACCGAGTCCTCGGTCCCCGCGGAGCGACCGCCAGACGAGCCCTCGGTAGATCCCGCGCGCGCCGCCGTGATCGAGCAGATCGCCGAGGCGGCGATGACAACGTACGACCTGAACGCGCTGATCGTGCGAGTGACCGCGGACGGCGAGAACGTGTTCACCGGCGCCTTCGGCGAGTCAGTCACCGGTGTGCCGGCCACGCCGGAGATGCACTACCGCAACGGTGCGTTCGCGTTCACCTACATCGCACACATCGTGTCGCAGATGGTCGACGAAGGGATTGTGAGCTACGACGACACGCTCTCGACGTGGCTGCCGGACCTCCCGAGCGCCGAGGCCATCACGCTCAGGAACCTCCTCAACATGACGTCGGGGTACGCCGACTACGTCTACCAACCCGAACTGCTCGACGGCACGGGGCTCGACCCGTTCCGACAGTGGACGAGCGAGGAGATGATCGGGATCGGCACGTCGGTGCCGCTCTACTTCGAGCCCGGAACGAACTGGGGCTACTCGCACACGAACTACGTGATCCTCGGCCGGGCGCTGGAGCAGATCGCCGGCAAGCCGATGGCCGAGATCATGCAGGAGTACATCGTCGAACCGATGGGATTGACGAACACCAGCAGCAACGGGAACACCCCGCTGATCCCCGAGCCCGTGCTGCACTCGTTCAGCTCGGAGCGACGCGAGGCGATGCAGATCGCTGCGTCCAACCCGTTCTACGAGGAGACGACGTTCTGGAACCCATCGTGGACGACTGCCGAAGGGGCCGTGCAGACAACGGACATCTACGACATGACGAGATCGATGGAGATCGTTGGCGATGGCGAACTGCTGTCACCGGAGACCCACCAGGCCATGGTGGGCAAGAACCTCGTCGGGTTCGGCAGCACTGATCCAACCGGTCGCTGCCCGGTGTGTTTCACCAACGAGGAGCTGCGGTCGTACGGACTCGGGGTCGTGCTGCTCGGTGACTGGATCACCCAGACCAAGAACTTCTACGGCTCCGGCGCCACGGGCGGGTACCTCCCGAGCCAGCAACTCACCGTGTCGGTCGTGACCACGTACAAGGCCGCCGCCTTCGACCCGACAACGGGTGCGTACGCGAACACCAGCGACGCGATCTTCAGCGAGCTCGCCGCGGCACTCGCGCCCGAATCACCGCTCCCGCCGCGCAACTGAACTGCCCGTCCCGGGCGGGACGTCAGAACGTGGCGATCGGATTGACCGGTGAGCCGGTCCCGCCGACGATCGGCAGCGGGGCGACGGTGAGCAGGAACTCGTGGCGCTGGAGCCGGGTGCACAACGCGAGGACACCGTCGAGGCGAGGCCAGTCCAGCAACGTCAGACCCATCACGCCGATGCCGAGCTGGTGCAGCGGCAGGGGAAGGTCGGGGTCGGGGCCTGGCAACACGTCGACGCAGTCACCGCCGAACATCGCCACGTCGCGTTCGTGCAGCCACAGCACCGCGTCGACCCCGACACCGGCTCGGCGGTCGGTGTCCACGTCGGTGTCGGCGACCAGCCGCGAGGCGAGCCCGACGTGCACGAACAGCGCGTCGCCTGCCTCGACGCGGACGCCGGCAATGTTCTCGGCTCGTTCGAGGTCGGCGCGGGTGATCACGTGATCAGCAGGTAGCCACGGCGCGCCGACGGATGCGGCCACGTCGAGCAGCACTCCACGTGTGAACACGCCGTCCTTCAGCGCGGTGATGGCGTTGGCCGCCAGCCCGTGGTCGCCGAAGATCTCCGCCCTGCGTCGACCGTTGTACCCCACGCCGTCGGTGTAGATGTGGCCGAGCGCGTCCAGGTGCGTGCTCCAGCCGTGCACGTTCAGGGTGATCGCATCTGCGACGGCGATCGGCGCGGCCGGGTCCGTGAATGCCGTGTGGAGTTCCAGGCTGTCGGTCATCGCGGTGTGCTGCACGGAGAGGTCCGATGCCATCGACACCGACAACCCTTCAACCACGAGTTGTGCGGCGCGTCGGCGCGTGGCCGGCGTGATCAGGTTCAGCGTCCCCAGTTCGTCGTCCGGCCCCCAGCGACCGGCGTTGGAGCACGCCGCGACCAGCGCCGCCAGCTGTTCGGCCTCCATCACGACGAACGTAGCGGTCGGCCTCAGACGTCCGCCGCTCGACCCACTCGTGTCCACTGTCAACGACACGTTGACACTCGACGCTGTCAACAGTAGGTTGACAGTCGATGGACTTGCACGAATTGATCACCGCGATCGAAGAGGGAGCCGACGCTGATCCGCTGGCCCGTGTCGCTGCAGCGGCCGCGCTGAAGGACGAGATCGAGGCGCTCGGCGACGAGTTGCTCGATCACTTCGTGAAGGACGCGCGGGCCGAGGGCTGCTCGTGGACCCAGATCGGCGACGCCCTCGGCGTCACCCGTCAAGCGGCTCAGCAGCGCCACGGCGGCCTGCTCGGCCGGCTGGTGGCAGGTCTGACCGAGGGCAGGTTCCGCCGCTTCACTCCCCGCGCCCGGGCGGCCGTCATCGCCGCCCAAACCGCCGCCCGCGACCGCCGTCACCCTTCGATCGACACCGAGCACCTCCTCCTCGGTTTGTTCGACGGGACGGCAAGGGGCAATGTCGCCGTAAAGGTGCTCGCTCGCTTCGACGTCGATGCCGCTGTCGTCGAACGCCTCGTGGATGAGCGTGTGCTGAGGGGCACCGAGCCGGTGCGCGGCCACATCCCGTTCACCCCCCGCGCCAAGAAGGTCCTCGAGCTCACGCTGCGCGAGGCCCTGCGCCTGGGACACAACTACATCGGCTGCGAGCACCTCCTCCTCGCGCTGCGTCGGGAGGAACAGGGCGTGGCAGCCAAGATCCTCGCCGAGCTCGGCGTCGAACGCGCCCAGCTCGAGACCGCGGTGCGAGACGCCCTCAGCGGCGCAGCATGAGTCAGAAGTCGATGCGCGCCCAGGTGGTCGCGTCGTTCAGAGGCGAAGACCCGGTTCGGCACGGCGGGCGCTCCAGCGCCTTCGCCGGCCGCATCATTGGGGGACCCCGGTGCCGATCATCGAGTCGCGGGTGACCAGTCCAGCGAGCTCGTCGTCGGTGAGGTCGTCGGTGTCCGAGGGACGCTGCGGAAGCACGAGGTAGCGAACCTCCGCGCTCGAGTCCCAGACGCGGATCTCGACCTCGGCGGGGAGCTCGACCCCGAACTCTTTCAACACCGCTCGCGGCTCGGCAACCGCCCGCGAGCGGTAGGCGAAGCTCTTGTACCAGATCGGTGGCAGGCCGAGCAGCGGCCACGGGTAGCACGAGCACAGCGTGCACACGACGAGGTTGTGCACGTCGGCCGTGTTCTCGACGACTCGGACGTTGCCCTCAGGACCGGAGATGCCGAGCTCAGCGATGGCTGCCGTGCCGTCGTCCAGCAACCGCTGCTTGAACTCGGGGTCGGTCCAGGCTCGCGCCACGACGCGCGCGCCGTGGTGGGGACCAATGCGCTGCTCCATGTACTCGACCATCTCGTCGATGGCGTCCGTGGCGACGAGGCCCTTCTCGACGAGCGCCGCCTCGAGCGCCATCGCCCGCAGCTCCATCTCCGAGCGGCGCCGGCGCGACAACGGCGAGTCGTAGTGCGAATGGCCGTCGTCGTGATCGTGACTACTCATGGCTGCTCCAGGTAGCGCTCCCAGAGATCGATCAGCAGCACGTACGGCGGCTCCTCCTCGCGCGGACCGAACAGATCATCCGACGTGAAGCGCACGGTGTACACCGGCTCCGCCTCGTCACGCACACCGGGAACCGAGTCTGCGCCACACACCCGCTCGACTTCACCAACGACACCACGCAGGTAGCGCGGGCAGCGGTGGTGGCCCTCGGGCCGCATGCGACGTACGCGCACTCGCTCACCAAGCGCGAACTTCACAGCTTCGACGTCGCCGTGCACGTGCGGGCCGAGGTGGCGGATGAAGTCGACCATCGCTGGGTCGCTGGCGACCGGCGGCCGCGCATCAGGATCTTCGGCGAACACCTGCCGCCACCGGTCGAGGTCGGCGGACTCGATCCGCCCACTGCGCACGGCCTCCTGCTCGGCGGCGCGCAACCACCGGACGTAGTAGCTCGACGTCAGGTACTCGCCGGGGTCGAGCGCTTCGATGGCCGGGCGTCTGGCCATGCCGCTGAGCAAGCCGACGACCTGGGCGCGCAGCTCCCACAACTCGTGGAACTCGAGCTCGCCGTCGGGCGTGCGCACCGGACCGAAGCCCTGCATGCCTCCCAGATCGTGGGCGCCATCCATCACTTCGAGCGTACGCCTGTCGTTTACAGTCGCCGCCCGTGAGCTCGCCTGGGAACGAGCTGCTCGACCAGGTGCGGGCGGCGGCGGTGGAGATGCTGGGGGCGCTCACCGATCCCGACGTCGAGCAACTTCTCGCCGGGTTGGGGAACGCCCCGCCGGAATGGAGCGGGCACCCCCTCGATGCCCAGCTGCTCGACCGCATCGACGGTGCTGCGCTGGCGGGAGCCATCTCGCACACCGGCGCCGCCGCCATGGTGCGACGCCTGAACGCGCTGATCGGACAATCCGACGCGATCGGACTGTTCGGCCGGCAGGCCGGCGGCCGGCGGATGCCCGTTCTCGCCGCGCAAGCTGGATTGGGCCCGACGCGACTGCTCGCGCTCGCCGGACCGCGGGCCGACGGGCAACCCGGACTCGAGGTCGTCGTCGCCGGCACGCTGGCGGCACCGGTCGAGGCGTCGCCCGTGAACGGTGTGCACCTCACGTTGAGTGGCAACGCGCCCACGCCGTTCACGGTCACCATGCCGGCCACCGGCCCTGCCGCGCTCGCCGGAGGCGCGCCCGGTGCACAGCTGCGCGTCGAAGTCGATCTCGATCCACCTCCCGAGGCGCCACCCGCGGCGCTCGGAATCCGCCGCGGCAGCGTGCATCTGGAGCTGCAGTTGCGTGCCGACCAGCCGTCGCCGGTCGTCGATCTCGCCCTCGGTCTGCCGGGCCTCACTGCCGCCCTGCTGCCCGAGCTGCTCGCGTCGATCGTCCCGCGGTCCGAACTGCCCGCCATCGACGTGGAGATCGCCACGGACCCGAAGTTCGGCCTCGTCCTGCACGGCGACGCCTCGTTGGACGTGCCCTTGCCAGGCACGGGCAGGATCGGCCCGCTCGACGTGCAGTCGCTCGGCGTGCGCGTCGGAGTGGCGACCGAAGGTGGAGGACCACAACTGCGCCTCGGTGTGCGCGCCGACGTCGCCGTCGAGGTGCCTGCCGCACCGGTGACGCTGCGAGCCGCACAGCTCGCGGTCGAGGTCGGCCTCGGCTTGACGAGCGGCGCTCCGCCGGCCATCTCCGCGCCGTCGCTCGGCGGCGTCGGTGTCGCGATCGACCTCCCGATCGTGTCCGGCGGCGGTGTCCTCGTGCGCACACCAGAGGGTGATTGGAGCGGCGCGCTCGCGCTGGAGATCCCTCCGCTGGCGGTCGCCGCGTTCGGTGTGCTGCGACCGCCGGCGAATGGGCAGCCGCTGTCGTTCCTCGTGGTGATGAGCGCCCGATTCCCGCCACCGGGGATCCAGATCGGCTTCGGCTTCGCCGTCTCCGGCATCGGTGGCATCTTCGGTCTCTCGAGGCGTGCCGACCTCGACGGGCTCACCGGTGCGGTCCTCGACGGGACACTCGGCGCGCTGCTGTTCCCCGACGACCCACAACGTGATGCGCCACGTGTCGCGGCAGCGCTCCCGCGCCTCTTCCCCGCCGCGCCCGGTCGTGTCCTGTTCGGTCCCATGCTCGAGCTCAACTGGGCCGGCGGTCTCGTGCGCGGCCAAGCGGCCGTCATCGTCGAGATGCCCAACCCGCCGAAGTTCGTCTTCCTCGGCCGACTCGTCCTCGACCTGCCGACGAGCGACTTGGCGCTCGTGCACATCGAGGCCCGCTTCATGGCGGCCTTTGACCTCGGTGTTCCCGAGCTTCGGATCGTGGCCAGCCTGGGTGGCTCGTACATCGTCGGGCTGGAGCTGCACGGCGATCTCTTCCTGCTCGTGCGCGGCGGCGCGAGGAGCACGTTCGTGCTCTCCGCCGGCGGCTTCCACCCTGCCGTCCAGCCGCCCGAGGGCGTGCCGGCCCTGCAGCGCATCGGCATGACGATGTCGATCCCGATCGTCGAGCTGCGTTACGAGTCCTACGTCGCGATCACCACGACGAGCGTGCAGTTCGGCGCCAAGGTCGAACTGACCGCAGAGATCGCCGGCTGCGGGGTCC
The DNA here is from genome assembly GCA_963844915.1 of uncultured Acidimicrobiia bacterium. Lineage (GTDB taxonomy): Bacteria > Actinomycetota > Acidimicrobiia > Acidimicrobiales > Ilumatobacteraceae > JALZMG01. Next base: position 632,920 of record CAWJQF010000009.1, read on the forward strand.
ACGGCTGGCTCGGATTCGACGCGCTGTTCGAATGGGTGCCGCGCTTCCGCTTCTCCGTCAGCATCACGGCGGGCGTCGAGGTCGAGGTGTTCGGCGAGACCGTCGCCGGCGTTCGCCTGGAGGGCCTGCTCGAGGGACCATCGCCGTGGCACATCAGGGCGCGCGGTGAGGCCGAGGTGCTGTTCGTCAAGGTGCCGGTCACCATCGACGAGACGTTCGGCGACGAGCCGGTCGCCGACGATCCCCCGCCCGACGTCGGCAAGGCGTTGCACGACGAGCTGGTCCGGCCGTCGTCATGGGCGATGCAGCCACCCGCGGCTGACCATGATGGCGTCCTGCTGTCAGTCCGAGCCGGCGGTGAGGTCGCTGCCGGCCGCGTGCTCCATCCGGACGGCTCGCTCACGGTTCGCCAGAAGCTGCTGCCGTTCGGCGTCGGCATCGAGCGGTTCGGCGGTCACGCCGTTGCGCCGCAGCGCTGGGTCATCTCCGGCGTCCGCCTGCGCGAGGGTGAGGAACCAGCGCCACCGACGGAGGCATTGCGCGATCTGTTCCCGCTCGGGACGTTCCGCACGTTGAGCGTTGACGAGCAACTGGCGACGACGCGGTTCACCGAGCTCGACGCGGGGGCCCGGCTCTCCCCGGTGGGCGTCTCGAACGGCGGTGTGCGGCCGACCGAGCTCGACTGGGAGACGATCGTCTATGGACCTGAACTGGCGCGAGACATCCTGCCGCAGGGCCACCTGAGCCAGCTCCTCGACCTGGACCTGACGCCGTTCCTCGCCGACACGACGGCCGCCATCGACCGCGCGTGGACGCCGGCCGAGCCGATCACCGTGCTCCCGGAGGCACCCTCGGTCGTCGTGCCGACCGCAGCGGTCGTCGGTGCCGTGCTCCCGCTGGCGAGCGCGCCGTTCGGCTCGGCCATCGAAGCACTCGACTCGATCGATCTGATGTCAGCACGCGGCGCCGCGGTGCAGGTGCTCGAGTCCTGGGAGCTCGCATGAGCACGCTGCGCCCGTCTCCGTTTCTGTGTCACCACACACGTTGTCAAACGGCATTTGTGGTGACACAGATGATTGTGCGTTCGTCTGTGTCACCGCACACGTCGTTTGACGGCGTCTGTGGTGACACAGATCGTGAAGCGCACGTGATTGAGCTCGCGGAGCTCACGTGAGCACGTTGCGCTTCACCTCGTGGGTGCAGCCCGCCACCGGCGCCGCGCTCGGTGATGTCGACCCAGCCGACGCCAACCCCGACGCTCCCGCCGCGCCGAGCGCCCATCCCACCCTCCGTCCGGAGGTGCGCGTCAGCGACACCATCGGCGGCGGGCTGGTGACGGCGCCAGGGCCAGCGCTCGGGGTCCTCGGACCGAGTGCCGTCGTCGGTCTCGAACCCGGGCAGATCGTCGGTCGCTTCCCCGTGCCGGGTGCCGTCGGCACGGAGGCCGTCAACCTGGCGGCGGTCGAGCTCGCGTCGAGCGACCTGCCGTGGCGGTTCTCTCCGGCGCGCGCCGGCGAACGCCAACGCCTCCGTCCATGGCTGGCGCTGGTCGTCGTGACCGCCGACGTCGAAGTGCTGCCCGGCGTACCGGCCGCCCGCATGAGCGTCGACGTCGCCCAGCTGCCCGACCTCGCCGAGAGCTGGGCGTGGGCGCATGCGCAGCTCGACGGCGACGGCAGCGACCCCCGCCGCGGTCGGAGCCGCCTGCTCTGCCCACGCAAGCTCCCACCGAACACGCGACTGCGGGCCGCGCTGGTTCCGGCGTTCCTGGGCGGCCGCCAGGCCGGCCTCGGTCTGCCCGTCGACGCCGAGCGGGCCAACGATCCTGCATGGCGTGTCGAGCAGGCTGGCCCGGTCACGCTCCCGATCTACGACCACTGGGAGTTCATGACCGGCGAGAACGCCGACTTCGAGGCGCTGGCGCGGCGGATCCGACCGGTCAAGCCCAGTGAGCTCGGCAGCTTCGGATATCGGCAGGTCGACGTCAGCGAGCCGTGGATCGGCGACGACGCGCTCCCCGGCGATGCTGCCATCGCCGTGCTCGGTGGCGCCCTTCGTCCGCTCGCGCCAGCCCCGACCGACGAGGTCACTCCGGCGCAGGCTGATGAGCTGCACGAGCGGATCGCCGAACAGCTTGCCGCCGGTGCTGACGGCGACCTCGCGCCGCCACTGCGCGGCGGTCATCACGTCCGCCGCACGACGATCGATCCCGACGCCGGCGACTGGCTCGACGAGGCGAACCGCGAGGCGGTGCGCCGCCTCGCTGCCGGACGTGGCTCGGACTGGGTGATCGTCCACCAAGAGGAGCTCATGGCGAAGGCCTGGGAGCAGGCCGGAGCGATCCGCGAGGCTGCCCGCCGCCTCGCCCTCGGCCGAGCGGCCATCGCCGTCACCGAGTCGCTGCAGCGTCGCCACCTCGACCGCCTCTCCGGCGACGAGCTGCTCGCTGTCACGGCACCCGCCGCCGAGCGGGCTCGGCTGGCCGGCAACGCCGAGGAACCCCCGCTGCGTGCCGTCCTCGACGCGTCGGCGGCTCCCGCCGGTGCGGTGTCGACGGCGCTGGCGCGGTTGAAGCGGCCGGCGAGTCGGGTCGGCCGCGCGATCGGAGCCTCGCAGCCGGTGACTCGCGCGATCGCCGGTCTCGTGCCGGCCAAGACTGCCGGGACGAGCCGGGCGACCGTGCTGGCGGGCCTGGCTGCGGCGCCACCACCTCCGGACGCCACGGTCGTACGAGGGCTTTCGGAGCGCGGCGCGCAGATGCACCTCTCCAACGTCGCCGGCGCGGCGACGAGCGTGTGGATCGCCGCCAAGGTCGCCGTGCAGCAGGGCATCGCAGAGCCAACTGCGGTGCTCGGCGCGGTGGCCGATCCGGACGTCTTCGCAAGCGGGGCGACGATGGCAGCCGGGCAGCTGTCGACGGCAACCCTGCGCGAAGCGGTGCTGACCGCGGTCGGGCGCGACCGGCTCGGCCAGGCTGCGTTGCCCGGCGGTGCGGTGGCGGCACAGCCGTCCGTCGAACTCAGTGCGGATGGTCTGCGCATCGAGCCGGCGCAGACCGAGGCGCTGATCCGCGCGGCGACGGTGGCCCCGGATGCGGTCCGCCGCCGGCTGCAGTCGACGGTGCTCGTGCCCGGACGCGACCCGGTCGCTGCGGCTGCGCTCGATCCCGTGCTGACGACGCCCGACGTGCCCTCGCCGATGGCCATGGCGCTGATCGACCGCGATCCGAACTGGTTCCTCCCGGGGATCGGTGCCTTCCCGGTCGACCGAGCCACGCTGTTGTCGCCCGACGACCGGTTCGCCGAGGCGGTCATGCTCGGAGCGAACGAAGAGCTGCTCAACGAGTTCCTTTGGCGCGAGTTCCCGACCGATCGGCGCGGCACCCCGATCCGCCGCTTCTGGCCACGGCCCGGCGGGGAGCCCGACATCGGTCCGATCCACGAGTGGTCCGGCGACCTCGGGTCGCACATGCTCATCGACGGAGAGGCGACCACGGTGATCCTGATCCGTGCCGAGGTGTTCCGCCGCTACCCCGCCACCGTCGTGCTCGCCGCTCCCGCCGAGCCCGACCCCGGCAATCCCGGCAAGCTGCGACCGGTCGGCGCGCTGGCCAGCTGGCTGCCGCCGCTGTTCACCGTGCCGATCGACGTCTCGACACGGGCCGTCGCCTTCGCCGTCCGCCCCGAGCTGGTGACGGTCTCGCCGGAGGTTGCACCGGGTTGGTTCTTCGTGCTCGTCGAGCCACCGACGAGCATCCGCTTCGGCTTCGACGCGGGCGCCGGCGAGGGCGAACCGCCACCGCCGCTGGACACGTGGAACGACCTCACGTGGGACGCTGTCGTCGACGCGCGCGAGATGGCGACGGCCCGCCGGGCCGTCGACACGCCCGACGACGAACCGCCCGGCGCACCGGTGTGGGGCGGACCGGCGGCGTGCGCCGCCGACGTCGCCCGCATCGCGCTCCAGCGGCCGGTGCGCGTCGCCCTGCACGCCTCACGGATGGTCGGCTGAGCCCGATGGCGACGACGGCCGAGCTGCGGCGTGCCGTGCTGCGCGCCGAGAGCGAGCTCGACCGGCAGGACCGCGCGCTGCGCGGGGTGCAGGACCTGGCCGCAGCCATCCAGGCCGAGCTGGCGAAGATGACGGAGTCCGAGCGCCAGCTGCTCACCGGTCTCTATTACGCCGACCAGCTCAACCAGCTGACCAACCCGAACTTCGGGCGCCTGCTCGCCTTGACCGCGGCACGCGATGCCGCGGCCGCCGCGCTGGATGCGATCCGCGCCGAGCTCGCCGCGGCGGTGGCCGCCGAGCCACCGATCTGGTCCGGCGGCGACCCAACGCCCGCCGTGCTCATGCCGACGCGCCTCGAGGTGCGCTATCTCTCGGGTGCGTCGGGCCCCGAGCTGGCGATTCGGGTGGTCCCCGACGACATCGGCGTGCACAGCTTCGAGCCGGAGTTGACCGCCGAGGAAGTCGCCGCGGGGACGAGCTATTGGACGGCGGTGACGGCCGGCAACGTCGATGACGAGGTGCGCTCGGCGGCATGGGTGAAGATCCTCGGCAGGCTCGGCGCAGCGCGAGCGGCATGGACCGTCGAGACGATGCGTCCGATCGGACCCCCGATGGCCGGCGGGCCGCAGCTGCCCGACGTGCCGACGAAGGAGTCGGCGTGGACCAGGGCTGCGAACTGCCTCGTGCTCCCTGATCGCTTCACGTTCCGCGGATGGCGTGGCGGGCAGCTCGTGTTCGAGGTGACCGGCAAGGACGTCCCCGACGACCTCACGCTGGGGCCCGACCCCACTGCACTGCAGGGCGCCCGGCCGGATCTCCCCGACGGGCAGCCAGCGCTCGCCTGGAGCGGCTCGAGCTCGTGGATGATCGACTTCGAGGACGCCGTCGAGGTCGGACTCGGCGTGCGCATCCCGCTCGCCGGAACGGACCTCTCCTTCGACGAGATCTTCGCCGTCGGGATCTCGGACCGTTCGCCGGCCGACGCGCAGGCCCGCCTCGCCACCACCTTGCGCGGCCACCTGTACACCAGCGGGCTGGCGTTCCCGACACCGGACGCACCGACCAACAACACGGCGGCGACGAGGTCGGACTGGACGACGGCACCGACGATGCGGACGCCCGACGAGGTCGAGGATGCCCTTGCCGCCGCACGGCCCGGCGCAGACCAGCCCGGCGTCCGAGTGGCCGACGCCATTGGCTTGCCGGACAGCGCGTCGCGTGATCCCGGGCGTCGCGATGTGCTCGTCGCAGCGGGCGCGACCGTCGACGACCACGAGGCACTGACCCGCCGCGCGCACGAGTTGCTGATGGCGTACAACAAGGGCTTCGCCGGGCTCGGCGACTTCGGCGCCACCTTGGACGTCGGGTGGGTGACCACGCCGGCGCTGCGCCAGCACTTCGTCGAGCTCGTGCGCAGCCGTGGGCCGCTGGCGACGGTTCGCATCGGGCGCCAGCCCTACGGGCTCTTGCCGGCCACCTCCCTCACACTGTGGGGAGCGGACGGAGCGGACGTGCCGAGTGAGGCGACCGACCTGCTGCGCCTCCTCCGGGCGGCGATCGCCCGCCAGCTCCCGGCGTCGCCGCGCATCGGTCGCGATCGCGATCAGGACGCCGTGCTCGTCGACCTCTTGCAACGGCTGCCCGAATCCGTCGCGGTGCGCGAGGGCAAGATGGATCAGCGCAAGATCGACCGGCCCGGCGCGCACCCGATCGCCGGTGCTCGACCCCTCCTCGACTGGAGCGACTTCCTCCGCTGCACGTTCGCGCCGGACGGGTCGGCGTCGTTGCTCGATCCGGCACTTTCCGGCATGCTCGACGTCGCCGCTGGAGCGCTGGCGAACGCCAAGGTCGCGGCTGCGGCGTGGTCGACAGGTCAGCCGGAGCTCGACTTCTCGGCGCAGCTCGGCCCCCTGTTCGAGTTCCTCGGGCCACTGGGCGAGGTCACCGGCACCGAGGCCGGCGTGTTCTGGTCGCTCGCCCTGCCCATCGCGTTCTGGGGCGCGTACCTTGGTTGCGCGGCGATCAAGGAGCACCGCGAAGCGGAGGTCGCCGGCAACGCAGCCGAGGCGCAGAAGAAGGGGCAAGCCGTCGCCGACATCGACGCGCTGTTCGCCGCGCTGCGAGGGCTGCTCGCCGACGTGCTGGTCGATCAAGGAGCCGTCGACCGGGCGATCGGCCGGGCGGTCGAGGCATTGACATCGCGGGTCGACGCGTGGGTCACCTCGCTCGCCTCGGCCCGCCTGCGCACGGTGCAGGAGGCAGCTGTCGGCGTGCGCCTCGGCGCCTACGGCTGGGTCGTCGACGTCAGACCCACGCCGCCGGACCTCCGCAAGGCGGAAGCGGGGTGGGTGCTGACGCCTTCGCTGCAGCACGCCGCGACGACCGCCGTCCTCCACTCGGGGTGGTCGGCGCACAGCGATCCCGAGGCGTTCGCCGTCGACCTGACCTCGCGGCGGGTGCGCCGGGCCATCGCCACGCTGGCGGCCATCCGGGACGGCCGAACCCTGGAGGAACTGCTCGGCTATCAGCTCGAGCGCGATCTCCACGACGCCGAGCTCGACCGCTTCGTCGCTGCCTTCCGGCGCGACTTCCCACTGGCAGCCGTCGTGACGACGGACGCCGACCCAGCGGCGACGACTGAGGCCCGCCAGGCCCAAGGGGCCCGCCTCGTCGCCGATGGCGAAGCGGTACGCCGGGCCGCCCCGGAACTTGCCGCGGCCGCCGTCGGCACGCTGCAGGGAGCGACGCCCGACGAGCTCGCGACAGCCCGCGCGATCCTCGCTGGGCTGGAGGAGACCGTCGACTCGATGGGCGACCTGCTGCTCGCCGAAGGGGTGCATCAGCTCGTCGGAGGATCACCGTTGCGGGCGGGCCTCGCCGCCGACACGGTCGGCCGAGCCGCGCCGGTCCCCGATCGACTCGACGTCGTGCGCACGCCGCGTCGCACGGTCTCGGTGAACCACGCCGTCGGGTTGGCCGTCGTGCCCGGTGGTGGCCCCTGGCCCTCGACGCCGCGGGCCGAGCTCGACCCGGTCGCCGAAGCCGTCGCCGGATGGGCGCTCGGGGCACCCGAGGACTGGACGGTCGAGCTCACGCCAGCCGATGGATCACCCACACAGACGTCGACGCTGGCGACCCTCGACGTTGCGGCCATCGATGTCGTCGTCGAATGCGATCTCTCCGCGGTGACGCAGCTCGACCGGCGAGTGATCGCGCGCGTGGGACGCCGGGTGAGGTCACGGTGCGTCGCACCGACGGGCTCGGCGGGAACGGCGCACTGCCCGCCGTCGCACAGGTCACCCGCGGGCTGCTCGCCACCGCGCGCCCGACGCCATCGTCGAGCACCGTGGTCGATCCGTTCGGATCGACTGGCGTGGCCGGCGACCTCGGTGCGCTGGCGACCCGGGTCGGCGACTGGTGGGCGCAGGTGCAGGAGGCCTTGAATGCGTGGCCGGATGGGAGTGCGGCCGAACAGCGGACGGCGATCGCCGCGCTGGCGTCGGCCGGGCTGCAGGGCGTCGCCTTCGACACGCCTGCCAACGCTGGCGCCGTGCTCCGCGAACGGTGGGCCGGCGTGACGTTGCCGGCATCGTCTCCGCCTGCGGGGACCAGTGATGACGCGGTTGCGTGGCTCGCCGGACTGCGCGGTGACCTCTCCGCTGCCGCCGGAGGGTGGGTCCTCGCCGCGCCCCTGTGGACCGCCGCCGACGCTGGATGGACCTCGCTCGGCGGTGAAGAACCCGGTGGCCCGGCGATCGGTATCGACGCCGTGGACGACTGGCTGAGCGAGCACCGCGATGCGTGCCCGGGAGTCACGCAGCTCCTCGACGCGTTGAACGTCGTCGGCGCCTGCGGGGAAGGTGGAGAGGCCTGGGTGGTGCGCCAGCACCGCCCGGCACCGCCCGGCACCGAGCTGCCTGCAGGTTGGGTCGCCGTCGATCACCCGGGGCCGCGATCCGCGACGCACCTCGCCGTGTTGCAGATCGGCGTGCCGGCCGCCGGCGAGCGGGCGGTGGTGGTCGTCGACCGGTGGCTGGAGACGATGCCGGTGCAGCCGACCGACGACGTCACTCGCATTCCCGTCGAGTCGGCCTCGCTGGCGTTCCGCTTCGATCGACCCGACGCGCGTGCGCCCCACGCTGTGCTGCTCGCCGTCCCTCCCGACCTCGATCGCGGCTGGTGCATGGAGGATGTCCAGGCAACGGTCGAGGAGACGTTGTGGTGGGCCCAGGCGCGCCCGCTCGACGGTGACGATCTGCCCGAGCTGCAATGGGTGCTGGCATGACGACGCTCGGACGTCGGCTGCTGACCTCGGCCCGGGCCGGCGGGATGGAGGAAGCGTTGGCCGCCCGGCTGGCCGATCCGTTGTGGTTGCTGGCGCGGCAGTGGCAGTTCGGGGAGTTCCGCGGTGACGACGCCGGGTCTGTGGTCAAGGTGGCGTTCCATGGCGTCGCGCACCACGCCACATGGTGGCGACCGGAGCCGGATGCCGCATCGCTCGGGGCCCAGCAGTGGCAATCGTGGAACGTCGCCAGCGGGCCACTCGAGCCGGTCATCGAGGCGGAGCCCGCCGACGGCACCGCACGTCGCAGACTGCGCCTCGACGGCGGAGTGCGCGTACGCCGGGCGTTGCTCGCAGCCGAGCTGGGCCACCGGGCCGCGGCGCTGGCGGCGTTCGCACCGTGGCCGGCAGCCGACGTCGAGGGTGCGGGTGGGCTCGACGAGGCGGTGCTGGCGTCGGTCGCCGACGGTGAGGTGCTGGCCGGTCTCGTCGCGCCATGGGCCGCTCCCGACGAGCCCGTTCCCGCGGACGTCATTGCGGCGATCGGTCTCCAGCCGGCGGAGGTCGGGCCCTTCGCATCCGCCGTGCGGACGTTCGTCGAGTGGTGGCAGCAGCGGTCGAGTCGAGCGCCAGCGGTGACACCGGGGACGCCGGTCGACCCGCCCTCGTGGGATCCGCACCGCCTGGAGCATCGCGGCACCCTGGCCTTCGCCGCGCTGCCCGACGTCCGCCTCCACGTCGACCAGCACCCCGGCGGCAGCGTCGACTGGTTCTCTGTGGACGCCGCCGTCGGCGATCCGTCCGACCTGACCGACGCACCAGACGCGCCGCAGGCGCTCGCCGTCGCGCAGCCTGTCGACGCAGTGGGCGTGCCGACGCCGGCGACGTTCGCTGGGATGCCGGCGCCGCGGTTCTGGGAGTTCGAAGACGCCCGCGTGGACTACGGGTCGATCGACGCATCGCCGGCTGACCTCGCCCGTCTGCTGCTCGTGCAGTTCACGACGGTGTACGGCAACGACTGGCTCGTCCAGCCGGTGCGCATCCCCGTCGGCGCGCTCGTGCGGGTCGAATCCGTCGTCGTCACCGACTCGTTCGGCGTCGAGCACGAGCTGACGCCGTTCAACATGAAGACCTCGGGGTGGCGGGCGTACTCCTTGCTCGCGCCGGCCGATCGTCCGGAGCTGTCGACGCACTACTACTGGTCGGCACCGGCGTTGCCGGCGACGCTGGAGAGCCCGCCGGTGGAGCGCATCACGATGCGCCGCGACGAGCAGGCCAACACGGCCTGGGCGGTGGTCGACCGTGTCGCGGACCGCTTCGGGCGCAGCCACACCGTCTCGGTGGACGTGCCGCAACTGCCGGCGGCGCGGACACCGCCGCAGTACCTCGTCGCCACCCCGGTCGCCGATTCGTGGTATCCGGTCGTGCCCGAGCAGATCGCCGTCGACGCCGTCAAGCTCACGCTGCGGGCGCTGGTGCGGCGCGCCAACGGCGAGGTCGTCGAGGCACGCCCGCCCGGGTCGATCCTCGCCGGCGGTCCAGGGGCATGGTGGATCCACGAGGAGGAGCTGGGGCGGGCCGGGCTGACGCTCGATCGCCGCGTCCAGGTCGGCCGTTGGCACGACGGCCGGCGCTGGCGGTGGATCTCCCGCAGTGCGTGGCCCGGCGCCGGCGAGGCGCGCAGTGGCTTGACGTGGGACGTGCTGGTCTAGCCGTTCGACGGTGGCGGTGGCGGCGGCAGCTGCGGTGGCGGGTTGTTGGGGGCGACGATGGTGGCGATCTCCCGCCAGACGTAGTCGCTGTAGTTCTGATAGTTGCCCTGGTCGTCGAACGCTTCGGGGAGGAACGTCGTGACGACGGCGATGGCGACGTCTTCAGACGGCAGGTACGCGTACGAGGCACCAATGCCGCTGAGCAACGGGTCCTGGAGGATCCACGGGCCGGAAAGGACCACGCCGAGGCCCATGTTGTAGAGCTCGCTCTGCGTGAAGCAGCTGGGCTCGCACACCGTTTCCTGCGTGCCGAAGCCGATCAGGCTCGGCGCCGTCATCGCCTCATAGCTCGCTTGCGAGACCAGGGCGCCCGTGCCGACCTGCTGGGCGGTCGTGATCATGTCGTCGATCGTCGTCGTCTGGTTGGCGCCCATCGGCGTGCCCCACTGTGGGTTCCAGAACGTCGCCTCCTCGTAGAACGCGCCGGTGGGTGGGATCCCCAGCCACACGCGCCGTTCGGAGCTGAACGTGTGGAGGACCGGGCTGGGGATCTCGGACGTGACGGTTTCCACCGTCTGGGTGAGACCCATCGGGTCGAGCACCCGCTCCTGGAGCAACTCGTCGAGCGGCTTCCCCCCGATCAGCGCCAGGATCTCCCCGAGGATCATGAAGTTCGTGTGGGCGTAGCTCCAGTTGGCACCCGGTGCGAACTGCAGCGGGCGGTCGAACGCGTAGTCGAGCCGCTCCTGGAACGTGAAGATGTGGAACGGATTGGCGTTGAAGGCCGTGTTCCAGCCGGGGTCGGTCTCGAAGTCGGGATATCCCGTGGTCTGGTTGGTCAGCATCCGCAGCGTCACTGTGTCCGCCTCGGGCAACGTCGGCATCCATTGATCGATGGTGTCGTCGAGCGTCACGAGGCCCTCGTCGACGAAGATCATGAGCAGCGTCGCGACGTACGAGAACGCCACGGCGCCGTTGCGGAAGTTCATGTCCGTGGTCGCCGGGACGTCATCCATCGACTCGCCGAAGGCCTGCTCGATCACGACCTCGTCGCCACGGGTGACCTTGACGATGACCGCCCTCAGGTGGTCGGCCTCCATCGAGGTCTGGACGACCTGGGCGATCTGCTGCGCTTCCTCGGACTGGGGCTCCTCCGCCGCCGCCTCGGTCGTGGAGGACTCCGCCGACGTCGATGTCGGCTGGGGCTCCTCCGCCGCCGCCTCGGTCGTGGAGGACTCCGCCGACGTCGACGTCGTCACCTCTGTCGGCGGTGGCGTCGAGAGTGCCGCCTCGGCGACGGACGTTGTCGACGAGGACGAGTCGTCGTCGTCGCCCGAGCACCCGGCGGCGATCGTCGCCATGGCGACTCCCAAGCACGCGAGCCTTCGCATCGCTGACCTCCCTCACCTCGGCGAGCGCTGCTCGGCCGAGGACACCTGCTTAGCAGTTGCCGGTGTCGTGGTTCTCGTCAGCGTTCTGGCGGACCGTCGCGCCAGATCGCTGACTCAGCCGTGGGTGCGCTCAGCCGACCGACGATCAGGTACTCGTCGGTCACGGCCGGAACGGTGTACCAGCCACCGTCGTCGCCGGTGAATCGGTACCCGGGCAGCAGCCACACCGTGCCGTCGGCGTCCATCACCGACCACAGGTCGGCCTCCACATCGACCAGCGTCACGACAACGGGCTCGACGCTCTCCGATGTGTAGGTCACCGTCGGCTCGACCGGCTCGATCGACGAAGGCACCGACGTGTCGAGCGCCGGCACAGGGACGGTGACCGACGTTGCGTGCGGTACCGGGACGGCCTCGGTGGCGAGCATGTCGCGCCCGAAGCCTCCCCACGTTCCCGTCTGCACCTCCTGCAACCTGGTGAACGCCGCATCGAGGTCGAGCAGCGGATACGGGCCGACTGGCTCGGGGCTGGCCAGCATCCCGTTGGCGTACTGCAGCACCCCGTCCGGCCCGAACCCGAAGCTCCAGCTGAGCGGCGAGCGGACACCATCGAGGACCTGCGAGATCTGGACGCTGGCGAACCACTCGTCGGCGTTCGCCTCCAACTGCACGCCGTCGAAGTCGACGCCGAGTTCCGCGAGGAGCTGGCGCGACCGTTCCTCCGCCTCGGCTGCCGTCGGCACGCCGGCCGGCGGCTCGGGCGCTGGGCACGGGTCGATCGGTGGCGGAGGCACACCGGGCGCGCCGGAATGGTGGTCGTCGGGATGCATGCCGGCGCATCCGCCGGCTGCGTCCACTCGCCGTTGGTAGAACCACGACAGTGGTGCGCTACCGCTGACGGTCAGCGACGGAGCCGTGCCGTCTGTCGGTCCGACCTGCCACGCCAAGCCCGTGTCCGGCGCGGCGGCGACTGGCTCACCCGCGACGCCGAGGACCGCTGCCAACGCGGCGACGCTGTCTGGCGAGACCGTTGCCCCAGCGGGAGGACGTACCCGGTCGTCGCCGTCGGCAGCTCCCCAACGTCGCCGAGCACCAACTCGACCGGTGCGAGCATCGTCATCGCATCCGCCATCGGTGCCGACCGACCGAGCCAACTTCGCCCGTTGGGGCGGCGACTTCGGCGGCCTCGATCGGGGTCGGCGGGCGCAGCCCGCTTGCGTCGGGCAACGTGTCGGCCGCTCCGGGGTCATCGCTGCCGCACGCACTCAGCGCTACCAGCGCAGCGAGGAGCACGGGGACCGAACGGTACGCCGACATGACCGCTGAGACGCTACGCGAGCGCCCTGAGTTCCCCGCGCCGGTACCATGGCCTGCGGTCGTGCTTGCGCCCCTCGCCAAGTTCTTGGGGAGCACGGCCCGTTCGGCACAGGGCGCCGCTCACCAGGAGTGATGCCGTGACCGAATCCGTTCTTGCCGTGACCGCCGCCTTCTGGGGCATTGCCATGGGCCTGTCCCCGCTGCTGCAGGTCCGCCGCATGCGTTTGACGCGCTCGAGTCGCGACGTCTCAGTGCCCTACTTCATCGTGCTCAACATCGGCTTCCTGCTGTGGTTCCTGTACGGCATGGCCAGCTCGAACCTGACGGTCGCGCTGCCCAATGTCGTTGCCTTCACGGTCGGCGCGATCACGATTGTGACGGCCCGACGGCTGCGCCGCCCAGCAGCCTTCGCTACGGCCGGTCGATCCGCAAGCTGACTTCGCCGGCGAGGTCGAGCGGGTGGCGCACGACCCGCCACAACGACATCCCCAGCGCGTACGTGACGACACGGGACGGGAGCAACAGCCGCAAGAAGCAGGCGCCATCGAGGTCGAGCTCCCCGTGGGCGGTGATGCGCCCGAGGGAGCCCGCCGCGACCAGGCGCTCAATCTGCGGGTCGTCGGTGGAGAGCACCTCAGCGGACGTCTGGAACTGGATGCTGGCGGGTGGACCAACGGGCAGGCGTCGCACGGCGATGGTCACTGCAGCGAGGCCGTTGGCGGCGACGTTGCGAGCTTTGCGGCTGCCGCTGTCCGTGCTGACGAACAACGCGTCGTCGGTGTACTGGTAGAGCACCGTCGCGACGTGGGGCCGACCGGCCGCCGAGGTGGTGGCCAGCGTGGCGACCGAGCGACGCTCGATCGCTCGGCGGATGGCCTGTGGGTCCGGATGGAAGACGGTGGGTGTTGCTGCTGAGGTCAGGACTGCGTTGGTCATGCCGTCCAGCATCAACAACGACGGCTGGCGTTTCCATGGCAGTGCGTCCGTCATCGTGTGCAGATCGTCCACAACGCTGGCGGAGGTGGCGGCGCCCTGACACGATGACTGCGTGGTCCCTGACGCCGAGACGGTGCCAGCCGTCGCCGATGCGCTGCGCGACATCGCGATCACCGGAGTCTTCTACTGCCCCTCCTACCTTCACGAGCCGTGGGGTGGGACCGTGCCGCCGATGGCTGGCTGCGTGTGGTTCCACGCCGTCACGTCGGGGCGCTGCGAACTGGTCGTCGGAGACACCCGCCGTGTGCTCGAGTCCGGCGACCTCGCGCTCGTGCCGCATGGGGCAGGTCACCGGATCGAAGCCGGAGGACCGACCGAATACCCGCTGATCCCCGACTTACCGCACGAGGAGCAGACCGACCACTACGCCGTTCTGCGGTATGGCGGCGGCGGGCCGCTCACGGAGTTGGTCTGCGGTGGCCTGCGCGTCGAGCACCCCAGCGCCCGCCGATTGCTGGACGGCCTTCCGCCAGTGGTCCATGTCCGCACCGCTCGACGCACCGCGCTCGGGGCCACCCTGGACCTGCTGGCCGAGGAGGTGCACGGGCGCGCAGGTCGGAGGCGAGGCCGTCATCAGCCGGCTGTGCGACGTCCTCGTCATCCAGGCGATCCGCCATTGGATGGCGAGCGATGACGCGACCGGCTCGGCGTGGCTGCGGGCGATGAGCGATCCACAGGTCGGCCCCGCACTTGCCGCGCTGCATGCTGCGCCGGCCGAGCCGTGGAGCGTCGCGTCACTGGCGTCGCGTGCGGCGATGTCCCGCTCAGCGTTCGCTGCTCGGTTTCGCGAGCTCCTCGGCCAGCCGGTGATGGCCTATCTGACCGACGTCCGGATGCAGCTGGCCGTCGACCTGCTGCACCGCAGTGACCGAACCGTCGCCGAGGTGGCGGCCGCCGTCGGCTACGAGTCGGACGCGTCCTTCGGCCGAGTCTTCAAGCGCTACACCGGAACGTCCCCGCGCCGAGTACGCCAACTCCCGGCTCGACGCGATCAGGCTGGCTGAGCGCCCGGTTGCCCATCCTCGACGACGAAGCGGGCGGCGGTGGTGATGCCGGCTCCAGGAGATCCGACGAAGTCGACGAAGCGCACGTCGATCTCGAGCTGGCTGCTGTCGGCGCGGCACCGGACGTACCCCTTGAGATCGCCTTCGAAGTACTTGATGTGCGGGTTCCAGGCGATCATCGGGCCGTAATACGGCCCGTAGACGGGACCATCGCCGTTCGAGGTGATCGCCGGCGTGATGACCTCGGTGGCGATGGTCGGCGAACCACCGCTCTGGTAATCGAACTTGATGTCGTTGACGAACGTCGAGTGCCAGTCGCCGGTGATGATGACCGGGTTGCGCTGCGTCGTCAGCGCTTCGAGCATCCGTTGCCGCGCCGCTGGGTAGCCGTCCCACGAATCCTGCCAGTGGATCGTTCCCGGGCCGGGATCGTGGTCGAGCTCGGTGACCATGACCTGGTTGGCGAGCACGGTCCACCGAGCCACGATTGCGGCGCAGTCGTGATTCGAGCCAGCGCTCCTGGCGATCACCGAGCATCGTCTGGCCGGGGTCGAATGACGCGGCGCAGCGAGCGCGCTCACCGTCGCCGCAGGGGTGATCATCGCGGTATTGGCGCGTGTCGACGACGTCGAACTCGGCCATCGGTCCCCACGTGATCGCTCGGTACGACAAGTACGGGTCGCCCGACGGTCTCTACGTCGCGCCGAGCGGGCGTCTCTGGATCCAGACCGACGTATCGGGCAGCACGATCAACTCCGGCGCGTACGCCGGCTTCGGCAACAACCAGATGCTGGCCGCCGACCCGACGACGAAGGAGACACGACGCTTCCTCGTCGGCCCCAACGTCTGCGAGATCACCGGCGTCTTCGTCACGCCGGACGAGCGCACGATGTTCGTCGGCATCCAGCACCCAGGCGAAGCGCCCAGCGGATCCAACGACCCCGCCAACCCAACCCGGTTCAGCTCCTGGCCCGACGGGCCAGCGGGCGGACGACCACGCTCGTCGTGCATCGTCATCACCAAGGACGACGGCGGCAAGATCGGCACGTGAACAGCGTTCTGTCCGTAGGGATCACGTCACAACGCACGGTTCCTACGGACAGAACGCCTCGACTGGGCGCGCCGGCCCTCACATAGTCTCGAAGCGTGCCAGGGGCGGATGTACGAGCGTTGCTCGAGCGCGTCGAGGGGCTGGAGCAGCTCGTCCGGTCGAACGCCGCCGAGGCCGAGCGCATGGGCCAGGTGGCACCCGCCGTCATCGACGCGTTCCACGACGCCGAGCTGTTCAGCGTCCTCATCCCCGCCGACCATGGCGGCTCGGGCCTGACGCTGCCGGAATCAGTCGAGCTGTTCGAGCGAGTCGCCAGGTTCGACGCATCGACGGCGTGGACCCTCGTCATCCTGGCGGACGGCCCGATGCTCGCCCGGAGCTTCGCCGACGACGTCTTCGCCGCGATCTGCGCCGCTCCCAAGGCGTTGATCGCCGGCACGCTCAATCCGGTGACGGCGCGCGCTGAGCAAATCGACGGCGGATACGTCTTCAGCGGCACGGCGTCGTATCTGTCCGGGTCGGCGTACGCCAGCTGGGTGCTGGCCTCGGCACTGATGACCCGCGACGGCGAGCTGGCGTTCAACGATGGCCGCGTCGAGATCCGTTGTGGGCTGATCCCGATCGACCGCGCGACGTCACTCGACAGCTGGAACGTCACGGGCATGCGGGCAACGGGCAGCAGCGACTATGCCTTCGCCGACGTCAAGGTCGAAGCGTCGTCGACGTTCTCGCCGTTCGATCCACGCCCGGCATCGGGCGCTGACGTGTTCGCGGCGATTCCGCTGTGGGCCAAGCTCGGCGGCGGCCTCGCCGCCGTCGCCGTCGGCACGGCGCGCAACATGCTCGACCGCTTCCTCGAGCTGGCCGCAGCGAAGGTCCCGACGGGCAACATCACGCGACTGAGCGACCGCGGATCCACCCAGATCGCCGTTGGCGAGGCCTTTGGCCTGTGCCAGGCGGCGCGCGCTGTGCTCATGCAGACCGTGCACGCGATCTGGGCGCGCGGCGCGGCCGGCGAGTCGTTCGGGCCGCTCGAGCTCGCCGAGCAACGGATCGGCCTGGTGACGGCGGTGCGCCTCGCCGCCCGATCGATCGATCTGTTGCACGACGCCGCCGGGATGAACGCCGTCACGGCCGACGACGTGCTCGACAGGTGCTGGCGCGAGTCCACACCATGACCCAGCACGTGATGCTGTCGCCGGCGCGCTACGAGATCGCCGGCCGCGTCATGCTCGGCCTGGATCCCGGCGCGCCGATGATCTGAGCAACGCTGCTGGATCAGACGGAGCGGGTGATGCCGCCGTCGACGCGCAGGTTCTGGCCCGTTATGTAGCCGGCGCCATCGGAGATGAGGAACGAGATCGTGGCGGCGATCTCGGCCATCTGGCCGTAGCGCTGCATCGGGACCTGCCTGCGCCGCTCCTCGGACTCCGGCAGGCTGTCGATGAACCCCGGCAGGACGTTGTTCATCCGCACGCCGTCGGCGGCGTAGCGGTCGGCGAACAGCTTCGTGAAGGCCGCCAGCCCTGCCCGGAACACGCCCGAGGTGGGAAACGCCGGATCGGGCTCGAACGTGGCCCAGGTCGAGATGTTGACGATCGACCCCGACCGCTGCCCCTGCATGATCGGCGCCACGAGGCGGGTGCTACGGATCATCGGCAGCAGGTACGTGTCGAGGCCGCCGTGCCAGTCCTCGTCGGTCAGTTCGAGCAACGGCCCACGAGGGCCGTGCCCGGCGCTGTTGACGAGGGCGTCGATTCGACCCCAGCGATCCATCGTCCCGTCGACGAGGCGACGCACGTCCTCCTCCGAGCGGTTCGAACCGGTCACACCGAACCCGCCCAGCTCGTCCGCCAGCGCCTCCCCCTTGCCCGACGACGACAGGATCGCCACCTCGAGACCGTCCTGTCGCAAGCGCCGGGCCGCCGCCGCGCCCATCCCGCTCCCACCGGCGGTGATCACCGCCACCTTCGCATCTGACCGCTGGTTCACGGGGTCGCATCGTGGCAGACGGCCCGGTCGTCTGGTAGCGAGGTGTTGTGGAAGATGGTCTCGCCGCCGACGGCGCCTCGTACTGCCCGTCCTTCGCCCTGCTCGACGCCGCGACCGACGACGTGCTCGGTGCGGCCCTCGGTCGGGAGGTGACCGATGGTTGCCCGGAACCGCGGCCGGACGAGGCCGAGCCGCAGTGGTGGAAGGTCACGTCCATGGTCGGTGTCGCCACGGACGACGAGGGCCGACCCGCACACGGCGACGACACCCACGTTGTGGACCTCGGAAAGGGCGAGGGCGTCCTCCTGGTCACCGAGACGTCAGTGGTCTGTGCGCTGACCAATGGCGAGCTGCGTGGAGACGCTACGGCGCTCGCGTTCTCGTTCGATCTCGACGAGGTGGCGGCGGTCGAGCCCGATTGGAAGCTGGCCATCGTGCGTCGCCATGTGCGTTCGCTGACCGTCGAGCTGCGCGGCGCCTCCTGGGGCGCAGTCGGGTTCGCCGTCGCCGGCGAGCTCGTCCGCCAACCGGGCGAGCGCGACGCCCAGACCGTCGCCACCGACGCCGAGTCGTTGGTCGCCCGTCTCACCCGCTGACCGTCGCAGGACGAACTGGGCGTCATCTCTGCCAGCCCTTGTCAGAGATGACGCCCAGATGCGCCGATGGCAGAAACGACGCCCAGAAACCCAGTCCCCGTGCTAGCGGCCGACGAACCGGGGCTCGCGCTTCTCGAGGAATGACCGCACGCCCTCACGGTGGTCCTCCGTCTGGAACAGCGCGGCGAGCGATGTCGACACCCACACGCCCAGCTCGCGCCAGTCCGGATCGAGCGCCAAACGCATCCCCTCCTTGATCTTGGCGACGGCGAGCGGCGGGCGGGCGGCGATCTGCTGGGCGAGCGCCGTCGCCGTCGGGAGCAGCTGCTCGTGGGGGACGACCTGCGACACGAGCCCGATGCGCCTCGCCTCGTCGGCCGGGATGACGTCGCCGGTGAACAGCAAGCGGGCGGCGTTGTCACGGCCGACAATCGACGCCAGCCGGCCGATCCCGCTCACATCCGTGCACAGGCCGCGCAGCACGAAGAGCTCACCGAACCTCGCCTGCTCCGAGGCGATGCGGATGTCCGCCATCAACGCCAGCTCCATCCCCCACCCGACGGCGGCCCCGTTGACGGCGGCGATCACCGGGATGTTCGTGTGGAGGATCGCGTCGGCGGCGGGGGTCAGGCGCGGTGTGGTGATCGCTGGCTTGTCCGGCTGCTCACCACCGCCCATGATCTCGCGGACATCGTCGCCGGAGCAGAACGCCGGGTCGGCGCCGGTGATGACGATCGCCCGGGCCTGCGACTCGCGCACCGCCGTCTCGAGCTCGTCGTAGCTCTGCCAGCGCAGGGCGTTGCGCACCTCCGGGCGGCTGATCGTGATGAGGTCGACGTGGCCGTCGTGTCGGACGGCGATGTCGCTCGGCATGGTCGGCTCCATTCGTTCGTACCAGCGCTCAGGTTTCCAGGCGGACGAGGCTGGCGTCGCTACCGTCCGCCGCGATGAGCGAGAACATCTACGACGACCGGGAGTTCTTCGCCGCCTACGAACAGCTCGGACGTTCGGTGCACGGGCTTGCCGGGGCGCCGGAGTGGTCATCGGTCCAGCGCCCTCCTTCCCGATCTGGTCGGGGCGCACGTCGTCGACCTCGGGTGCGGGTTCGGCGCCTTCGCCCGCTGGGCGGCGGAGTGCTGGCGCGACCGACGTCCTCGCTCTCGACTCGTCGGCACGCATGCTCGAGCGAGCGCGAGCGACGACCGACGATCCGAGCGTGCGCTATGAGCTGATCGACCTGAACGAGCTCGACCTGCCGCAGTCGGCGTTCGATCTCGCCTACAGCGCGCTGGTCGTGCACTACCTCGCCGACCTCGAGGGCTTCGCGCGAGCTGTGCACGACGCCTTGCGCCCCGGCGGTCGCCTCGTGCTCACGACGGAGCATCCGATGTTCATGGCGTCCACGCTCGCCGACTTCGTCGACGTCGACGGCGTGCGGACCTGGCCCGTCGACCACTACGCGGACGAAGGCGAGCGAACGACCAACTGGTTGGTCCCGGGCGTCCGCAAGTGGTTCCGCTCCGCCGGCACCACCGTCAACGCCCTCATCGACGCCGGCTTCGTCATCCGCCGCCTCATCGACTGGACGCCCTCGACCGAACAGGTCACGGCAGCTGCGGAGCTGGCGAAGGAACGTGATCGCCCCGCGTTCCTGCTCATCGCCGCCGACCGCCCGCCCGGCTGACGACGCGCCCCGTCGGGAGTCAGGCGAACGACGTGTTGCGCATCCGCCCGAACAGCTCCCGCCCGGCAGTGCCCTCGAGCAGCTCATCGACCATGCGCTGGAGGTCACCGAGCGTGATCTGGTCGGCCGGGTCGCCGTCGGGTCCGACCGGGACCAGGTTCCGCAACCGCGTCGGGATCGGTGCAGGGACCACGACTGCGGCGTCGTCGTCACTGGCGACGGGCTGGCCCGTGGCGAGCACGGCGAGCAGCTTGCCGGCTCGATCCGTCGAGATCGGATCGAGCGTGGCGAGGTACTGACCGAGGATCTCGAACTGGCGCTCGGCACCGGCTGGGATGATCGCCTCCGGTGGTTCGGCCCACCCGCCGGCGACCAGCTGCTGCTCCGTCATGTGGGCGATGCCGTAGCGGCCCTCCGGGTGGTAGGCGCCCGGCGACGCGCCGGTGAGGATCGACAGGACGGCGAGCAGCCGGGGCCCATCGTCGCCGACGATCTGGGCAGCGCTCGCCAGCACGGCGAGGTCGCCATCATCGAGCTCGGCGGTGAGCTGGGACACCGCCGGTCGCCGGAAGTCGCCGTACATCACGGTCGCCGCGTCGACGCCCGAGAGGGGCAGCCGCGGGAACACGTCCGAAAGACTCTGCATCACCTGGCTGCCATCGGCGGCCTGCGACTCCACCTGCGGCGGCACCGTCTTCCAGAAGCGGCGCACCGGCTCACCCGGGATGGCCAGGATCGGGAAGTCCGGGTTGCTCCAGGCGAACGGTGCCTCCGGACCCCGCAGGCCTGTGCGCAGATCGATGAGCTGCAAGTTCTGGCCCGCTGGATCCAGCGTCATCACGACCGGGCCCGGATCCCACGAGATCACCTGCCGATACCCGCTGACGATGGCCAGCGCGTCGGTCGGCGATGGCACGGCGACACCGCGCAACACGTCGACGTGGACGGCGATCTCGCTGTGGCGGTTGGAGCGGCGAGAGAGGCGCAACACCGTCGGCGAGACCGGATAGGCCCGGTCGATCGGTGCCTGGTCGCCGTGGTCGGCGACCATCATCGACGCCACGTCGGGCCACACCTGCTCGAGCGACCCCGAGCCGAACACCCGACCGCCCGTCGCATCTTGGTCGAACCACGCGACCGAGCCGAACCAGAAGAAGAAAACGCGGAACGGCAGCCCGGTCGTCGGCACGCGCCGACGGTAGCCCGCTGCCAGACTTGCGCCGTGGTGAGCAACGGATCTCTGCCGCGGAGCCGCCCGAGCCGCGTCGTCGTCGAGGCGGTCAGCCCCCTCGTCGATGGCGGCGCCTTCCCGGCCAAGGTGACGATCGGTGAGCCGGTCACGGTCCTGGCCGACGTGTTCACAGACGGCCATGATCGGGCCGCGGGTGCGCTGCGGTACCGCTTCCTACCGTCGCCGACCAGTCGCCGAGCGTGGCAGGAGACGGCGCTCGATGCCCCTCGGCAACGACCGGTTCACGGGCACGTTCGTGCCGGACCAGCTCGGCCGCTGGCAGTACCAGGTCGTCGGTTGGCTCGACCACCTCGGCACATGGCTGCACGGCATGGAGCTGAAGCTGGCCGCCGAGCTCGACGTGACGGTGGAACTCCAGATCGGCGCCAAGCTCATCGCCGCCGCTCGCGACGCGGCGAGCGGCGCCGAGGCCGAGGCGCTCAACAACCTGCTCGAGCGCGTCGAGGCCGGCGACACGCGGCGGCTCGGCCACCTCGCCGACGACGAGTCCGTCCACGTCGACGGGCACGTCCCAGACCTCCAGGACGTCGAGCCGGAGCATGGTGGGGCCGAGACGCTGGAACGGCTGTTCTGGCGGACCGGCTTGCGCGACCCGGTCGCGACATCGCCGCTGCTGAACATCGACGTCGACCGCGAGCGGGCCCGCTTCAGCGCCTGGTACGAGTTCTTCCCCCGCTCGACGCTGGCGCCCGCGACGGGCCACGGCACGTTGGCCGACGCCCTCGATCGTCTCGACTACGTCGCCGCCATGGGCTTCGACGTCGTGTACCTGCCGCCCGTCCATCCGATCGGCCGCACGCAGCGCAAGGGCCGCAACAACACGGTCACATCGTCACCTGACGACACCGGCAGCCCGTGGGCGATCGGCGGCTCGGAGGGCGGCCACACCGCCGTGCACCCGGAGCTGGGAGCGATCGAGGACATCGTCAAGCTGGCGTCCGCCTGCCGCGAGCGCGACATGGAGCTGGCACTCGACATCGCCTTCCAGTGCACCCCCGACCACCCGTGGGTCACCGAGCACCCTGAGTGGTTCGCGCACCGGCCCGACGGCACCATCCAGTACGCCGAGAACCCACCGAAGAAGTACCAGGACATCTATCCGCTCGACTTCGAGAGCGAGGACTGGTCGGGTCTGTGGCAGGAGCTGGTCGACGTGATCCGGTTCTGGATCGGCTGCGGGATCTCGACGTTCCGCGTCGACAACCCGCACACCAAGGCGTTCGCCTTCTGGGAGTGGGCGATCGGCGTCATCCGCGGTGAGCACCCCGAGGCGATCTTCCTCGCCGAGGCCTTCACCCGGCCCCGCGTCATGGAGCGGCTCGCCAAGATCGGCTTCAACCAGTCGTACACCTACTTCGCCTGGCGCCAGTCGTCGTGGGAGCTGCGTCAGTACTTCGAGGACCTGGCGACGCGCACCGTCGACTACTTCCGTCCCAACGCCTGGCCGAACACGCCCGACATCCTCACCGAGCAGCTGCAGACCGGTAGCCGCGCGATGTTCGCCAGCCGGGCCGCCCTGGCGGCGACGCTGTCGCCGTCGTGGGGCATCTACGGGCCGGCGTTCGAGCTCGGCGAGCACATGCCCGTGCGACCGGGCTCCGAGGAGTACCTCGACTCCGAGAAGTACCAGATCCGCCAGTGGGACCTCCAGCAACCAGGCAGCTTGGCGCCGTTCCTCGCCCGGCTCAACGAGATCCGCCGCCAGCAGCCAGCCCTCGCCCACCTGCGCACGCTGCACTTCCACAACACTCCTGAACCGGCGTTCCTCTGCTACTCGAAGACGGACCCGGCCGGCGTCGGACCGCCAATCCTCGTCGTCGCCAACCTCGACGCCCAGCAGCGCCAACAGGGCTACGTCGACGTCGACCTCAAGCCACTTGGTCTCCCCTACGAGGCGACATACATCGTCGTCGATCAGCTGACGGGCGCGACGCTCCGGTGGCAGGGTGCGTGGAACTTCGTCGACCTCGACCCCGCGGTCGCGCCGATGCACATCTTCGAGGTGCGTCCAGCGTGAGTAGAGGACAAAGGAAAGCCCACGCCGCACCCACCTCTCGTGTCCAAGGACCGGAGGACTGGTACCGCGACGCCATCATCTACGAGACCCACGTCCGTGCCTTCGCCGACTCCAACGGCGACGGCATCGGTGACTTCACCGGGCTGGCGCAGCGCCTGGACTACCTCGCCGACCTCGGCGTCACGGCGATCTGGCTCCTGCCGTTCTACCCCTCGCCACTGCGCGATGACGGCTACGACATCTCCGACTACCGCACGGTCCACCCCGACTACGGCGATCTGCGCTCGTTCCGACGCTTCCTGACCGCCGCCCACCAGCGCAACATCCGGGTGATCACCGAGCTGGTCGTCAACCACACGTCCGACCAACACCCGTGGTTCCAGCGCGCCCGTCGCGCGCCGACGGGATCGCCGGAACGCGATTGCTACGTGTGGAGCGACGACGCCAAGGGCTACCCCGACGCCCGTGTCATCTTCTCGGACTTCGAGACCTCGAACTGGACCTGGGACCCCGTCGCCGGCGCCTACTTCTTCCATCGGTTCTACTCCCACCAGCCGGACCTCAACTACGACAACCCAGACGTCGAGGCGGCAGTCTTCGAAGTGCTCGACTTCTGGTTCGATCTCGGAGTCGACGGCCTGCGACTGGATGCCGTGCCGTACCTCGTGGAGCGGGAGGGCACGAACTGCGAGAACCTTCCCGAGACCCACGACGTCCTGAAGCGCCTGCGCAAGCACCTCGACGCCAACTACCCCGACCGGATGCTGCTGGCCGAAGCCAATCAGTGGCCCGAGGACGCCGCCTCCTACTTCGGCGACGGTGACGGCGACGAATGCCACATGAACTTCCATTTCCCGGTGATGCCGCGACTGTTCATGGCGCTGCGGCTCGAGCACCGCACGCCGATCATCGACATCATGGAGCAGACGCCCGAGCCGCCACCGGGCGGGCAGTGGGCGACGTTCCTGCGCAACCACGACGAACTGACCCTCGAGATGGTCACCGACGAGGAGCGCGACCTGATGTTGCGGGCCTACGCCACCGACATCGAGATGCGCATCAACCTCGGCATCCGCCGCCGGCTGGCGCCACTGCTCGGCAACGACCGGCGCAAGATCGAGCTGCTCAACGCCCTGCTCTTCTCGCTGCCCGGCACGCCCGTCATCTACTACGGCGACGAGATCGGGATGGGCGACAACGTCTACCTCGGCGATCGCAACGGCGTGCGCACCCCGATGCAGTGGTCGCCCGACCGCAACGGAGGGTTCTCCGCGACCAACCCGCACAAGCTGTACCTGCCGCTGATCACCGAGCAGGGGTTCCACTACGAGAGCGTCAACGTCGAGAACCAGCAGGGGAACTCGTCCTCGCTGCTGTCCTGGATGCGCCAGCTGATCGCCCTGCGCAAGCGCCATCGGGTGCTCGGTCGCGGCCACATCGAATTCCTCGAGCCCGAGAATCACCACGTCATCGCGTTCGTTCGGACGCCGGCGGACCCAGCGACCGAGCGCGAAGAACCGATGCTGTGCGTCGCCAACCTGTCCCGGCTGGCCCAGCACACCGAGCTCGACCTGCGCGAGTTCGCCGGGTCGGTCCCGATCGAGGTGTTCGGGCTGAACCGTTTCGCCCCGATCACGGACCGTCCGTATCCCCTCACGCTGGCGCCGTACGGGTTCTTCTGGTTGGCTCTCGACGACGGGCACGACGACGACGACACCGGGTCCGGAACAGCCGCGCCGGCAGCAGCGGCGCCGCGACTGACCGGAACGTGGCCGGAAGTGTTGCGGCGGCGAGCGTCGCTCGGCCGGACGATCGGTCGTTGGCTGCCCGGCCGCCGCTGGTTCTCCGGCAAGGGGGCGACGATCCTCGACGTCGGCGTCGACGATGTCATCGAGCTGCGCGATGACCCCGCCGTCGCCCTGGTGATCGTGCGCACGTCGTTCACCGAGGGTGACGACCACCGCTACGCCGTGCCGCTGCAGCACCTCGACGAAGCAGCGGCGCTGGAGCTCGACCAAGAGCGACCGGGAACGGTGATCGCGCTGATCGACGACGGGGCGATCATCGATGCCATGGCATCGCGGGATGGGGCAGCCGCCGTGGCAGGCGCTGCGCTCCGTCGCAGGACGCGCCGCGGACGGGAGCTGCTCGCCGTCGGCCACCCCCGACGCACCGGCCTCACGAAGCTCGCCGAGAGTCCGCGCGACGTCCAGCCGTTGGGTGTCGAGCAGTCCAACTCGTCTGCAGTGCTCGGCGGCCGGGTCATCGCCAAGCTGATCCGCCTGCTCACACCGGGAGAGAACCCCGACGTCACGCTCCCGGTGCACCTGCGACGGATGGGCTTCACGAACGTCCCGGGCGTCGCCGGCACACTCGATGTCACCCTGCCCGGCGAGGCACGGCCCGCCAACGTGGTGGTCGTCCACGACGCCATCCCCAACGAGAGCGACCTCTGGGAGTGGAGCCAGGACCTCCTGACCCGCGAGATCGAGCGCCTCGTGTCCGAGCCGGATGCCACGGGCGACGAAGCAGTGATGGACGCGTTGACGGTGCTACTGGCGGAGCGGACGGCGGCGATGCACTGCGTGCTGGCCGTCAGCGAGCCGGGGTTCGAGCCGGATCGCTTCACCCTGCTGTTCCAGCGATCGATCCAGCAGAGCCTGCGGGCGTCGCTGCGGGAGACGCAGCGCGCGCTGCGGCGCAGCGTCACCTCGACCTCACGGATCGACGAGGAGACCAAGGCGATGGCCGACGTCGTGCTGCGCGACGGCGATCACCTCCTCGAGCTCTTCGAGCCGCTGCGCACCCGCAAGCTCGACGCCGCCCGCATCCGGGTGCACGGAGACCTCCACCTGGGGCAAGCGCTGTGGACCGGCAACGATGTGGTGTTCATCGATTTCGAGGGCGAGCCCGGGCGGCCGATCGGCGAACGCGTGATCAAGCGCTCGCCGCTGACCGACGTTGCCGGCATCCTGCGCTCTCTCGACTATGCCGGCCGTGTCGCGCTTGCGACCTCCGCCGAGCGGGGACGGACGGGGCGGGCCGACGTCACACCCCTCGAGCAGTGGCGACGGGCCTGGACGAGGCGGGTCCAGTCGGACTACTGGCAGCGATACGTAGAGGTGATCACCGCGGGCAGCGAGTCGGGCGGTGGCACGTCGGGGTCGGTCTCGTTGATCCCGGCTGATCCGGCCGACGCTCGGCTGCTGCTCAACGCTCACGTCGTGCTGAAGGCCCTGTACGAGGTTCGCTACGAGCTGGCAAACCGTCCTGCGTGGGTCAGCTGGCCACTCGCCGCGGTCGTCCAGATGATCGAGGAAGGGTCGGCGGGGGTAACTGGCGGGTCGTGACTGACCTGATACGGCTCGGGGCCGTTCCGATCGCTGACGAACGAACGCGCTTCGAGGTGTGGGCACCCAACGCCTCCACGGTCGATCTGCTGCTGGCGGATCGCACCGTCGTGCTCGGTCCTGACGAGCGTGCAGGGACGTGGGTCGGCATCGTCGACGGTGTCGGACACGGCGATCGCTACCGGTTTCGGATCGACGACGGCGAACCCCTGGCCGATCCGGCATCGGGCTGGCAGCCCGACGGAGTGCACGGCCCGTCAGCGGTGGTCGACCAGCGCCGGTTCACGTGGACCGACGAGGACTGGCGTGGCGTCGAGCTCACCGACACGGTGCTCTACGAGCTCCACGTCGGAACGTTCACGCCGGCGGGCACGTTCGACGGCGCCGTCGGGCAGCTCGAGCGGGTCGCCCGCCTCGGTGTCACGACCATCGAGCTGATGCCCGTCAACGCGTTCCCCGGCCGGCGCAACTGGGGCTACGACGGCGTGTTCCCCTCGGCCGTGCAGGAGTCCTACGGCGGGCCGGAGGGCCTGGCCCGCTTCGTCGACGCCGCCCACGACCGGGGCCTCGCCGTGGTGCTCGACGTCGTGTACAACCACAGCGGACCAGAGGGCGGCGTGCACAGTCGGTACGGCCCGTACTTCACCGACGCCTACCAGACGCCGTGGGGCGATGGGTTGAACGTCGCCGGGCCCGGCAGCGATCACGTCCGGCGGACGTTCATCGAGAGCGCCACCCGCTGGATCACCGACTTCCACGTCGACGGGCTGCGGCTCGACGCCATCGACCAGATCTTCGACCCGACCGCCAAGCCGTTCCTCGAAGAGCTGATCAGAGCCGTGCGCGCCGCCGGCCGGCGCAGTGGACGAACGGTCCTCACGTTCGTCGAATCGGCGGCCAACAACCCGGAGCACGTTCGGCCGCTGTCGCGCGGCGGCATCGATGCCGATGGGGCGTGGGACGACGACGTGCATCACGCGCTGCGCGTGGCGCTGACGGGTGACACGAGGGGCTACTACGTCGATTATCAGGGTGTCGCCGACCTTGCCGAGGCGTACGTGCGCCGCTGGGTGTTCACCGGCCGCTACTCGGTCTACCGCGAGCGACATCACGGCAAGCCGGCTGACGATGTGGACCGCAACCACTTCGTCGCCTTCAGCTCGAACCATGATCACGTCGGCAACACCCCCAACGGCGCCCGACCACCGTTCGACCACCGGCAGCGGCTCGTCGCCGCTGCGGCCGTGGTGCTCAGCCCGTTCACACCGATGTTGTTCATGGGTGAGGAGTACGGCGAGACGCACCCGTTCCCGTACTTCGTCGATCACGCCGATCCGGAGCTCATCGAGGCCGTGCGGAAGGGGCACGCCGAGGAGTTCTCGCGCTTCGAGTGGTCGGAGCCGATCGCCGATCCGGCCGACCCGGCGACGTTCGAATCGGCGATCCTCGACCCGTCCGTGGCGGCCGTCGAGCCGCATCGCTCGGTGCTCGCGGCATACACCGAGCTGCTGTCGTTGCGGCGGCTCCACGGCGTGCTGCACGACCCGGACGCGGAGCAGCGGGTCCAGCGCATCGGCGATGCGATCGTCGTGGAGCGCCGCCTCGACGACACCCGGTCGGTGCTCATCCTCAACCTCGGCGATGGTCCCCTCGACCTGGAGATCGACGTCATGCCGATTCTGACGACAGTTGGTAGCGCTGAGCGCAACCAAGTCTCCGAAGAATCGGTCCCGGCGCAGTTCGACGTGGCATTCGACGCGGGCGAGGCGCGGTGGGCCGGTGGGACTGGCGGTTGCCGGCCCGCCATCATTGACGCGAACTCCGTGCACCTCGACGGCACCACCGCAGTTCTGCTGATCGGCCAATAAGGAGTGCCACCATGCCAACCGAATCCCCTCTCATGACGCTCGGGACACCAGCTGCGGACTTCAGCCTGCCTTCGACGACCGGCGCGACCGTCGCGCTCAGCGATTTCGCCGCGCAGCCGGTGCTCGTCGTGGCGTTCATCTGCAACCACTGCCCGTATGTCCGCCACATCGAGTCACGGCTCGGCCACGTCCTCGCCGACTACCAGGACCGAGGTGTGGCTGCCGTCGGCATCTCGGCCAACGATGTCGACGGCTACCCCGACGACGACGTGCCACACCTCGCCGAGCAAGCCGAGCGTGCCGGATTCGAGTTCCCGTACCTCTACGACGAGACCCAGGACGTCGCCCGTTCATACGGCGCCGTGTGCACGCCGGATCTCTTCGTCTTCGACGCCGACCGCCGTCTCGCCTATCGCGGGGAGTTCGACAGCTCGCGGCCGAGCAGCGGCGCTGCGGCGACCGGGGAATCGTTGCGGTCGGCGCTCGACCACGTGCTGGCAGGACAGCCCGTGCCGCCGCCGCACCGGCCAAGTGTCGGCTGTTCGATCAAGTGGCGACCGCCCGCCTGACCGATGATCAGTCCCTGACGAGCACAACCGCAGGAAACGCGCCGAGCGCCTCACCGACGTCGAGCTCGCCCTCGACGAGCGTCGCATCGTCGACGAGCACGTGGCGCCAGCGTCCTGACGGCAGCGGCAACGGTCGGCGTGGCGTCATACCGGGACGGGCGACCACCGTGACCACTCGCGCCTCAGCTGACCCATCGGTACGGGCGAACGCGATGATCGCCCCTTCGTCGATCGCCAGCGGGACGTAACCGCCGCCGGGTCCGAAGACCTCGGGCAGCCGACGTCGCAGCGCCAGCAAGCGGTGCAGCACAACCGCTTTCGCCGACTCGCTGCTCGGCTCGTTCCACGCCGCCACGGCGTCGAGAGCGCTCGCCTGATGGACGAGCTCTTCGAGCTCGCCAAGGTCAGGCGGCCGCCGGTTGTCGGGGTCGACGAGGAGGAAGCGAAAGCCCTCGGTGCCTTGATAGATGTCCGGCACCCCCGGCGCCGTCACCCGCACCGCCAGCATCGCCAGCGCCGTCGCCCGACCCGGCCCGTCCAACGATGCGGCCAGCTCGGCGACCGGGGGCCACACGAGCACGTCCTGGGCGAGCGCGGTCAGCCGCTGCTCGTAGGTCTCGTCCGGCTCGACCCACGACGTGCGTCGGTCCGCTTCGCGGGCGGCCTTCACGAGGAACGCGGCGAGGCGCTCGGCTGACAATCCGGGCGTCGTGGCAACCGTTTGCAGCGCCATCCAGCGCATGGGCAGGTCGATGTCCGGGAACAACGGTGTCTCCACCCGTTCGTCGACGACGCGCGTCCACGCTTCTGCGGCAGACGCCAGCACCAGCCCGACGGCCCTGACGTCCTCGGACCGGGCGACATCGTGCGTCGTCCCGGCGAGCATCGTCGTCGGCCACCGAGCGGCCGTCATCGCGTGGTGATCGTGCAGGGCAGCGATCGAATTGGGCGTCGGCTCGACCTGACCGCCGACCTCGCCGAGTGAGGCCAACGCCAGGTAGCGCCAGAACGCGCGATCTTCGACTCCCTTGGCCGTCGCCGGCCCCGTCAACTGCTGCCAGCGGGTCCGCACCTCGGCGGCATCGCCATCGTCGGCGGCTGCGATCGCACGGCTGAGGCGATCGAGCGGGACAGCGAGATCGGGGCGAGCCGCCGCGGCCTCGAGCCTCGCTGTCCCCAGCGCCGCACGTCCCGGCTCATCGTTGGGAAGGTACGCGCGGTACCGATCGAGGTGGGCGCTGAGCTCGGTGACGGCGGCTCGCGCGCCATCGAACTCGAGATCTGGCACGACGTTCGCGGCGATCCGCGCGACGCGATCGCGGTCGGGCGCCAGCCCACCGTCGAGCACCTCGTGACGAGCCTCCAGCTCCCATGCCCTGAACGGCCGCCTGTCACTGGCGATGTCCGCCCAGCGGGTGGCGATCGCTCGCCAGCCGCGCTCGTCCAAGAGGGCATGCTCGAGAACCCGGGCGTGTTCGTAGCCGGTCGTGCCGTCGATCGGCCAGTCATCGGGCAGCGTCTCACCGGGGGCGAGGACCTTCTCGACGACGATCCAACGATCGCCGAGCAGTTCGCGCAGCTGGCGGAGGTAGTCACCGGGATCGGCCAAGCCGTCGACATGATCGACCCGCACACCACCGAAGGCTGGGTGATCGACGAGCAGCCGCGGAACCGTGTCGACGGCCGACGCGACCTCCCTGTGCTCCACGCACACGGCGACGAGGGCGTCGATCGTGAAGAAGCGCCGCACGTTGCGCTCGGGTCGGCGCCAGTGGATCAACTCGTAGTGCTGGGCATCGAGCAGCGCCGGAACGTCCATCGACTCCGTGCCGGAGGCGAGCGGGAGCCGCAGATCGCCGGCGCGCAGCTCGCCATCCCGGACCTCGAAGCTGCCGATGACGTCCTCCAGCGGCTCGCCGAGGACCGGCAGCAGCACGCGACCGGACCCGAAGTCCCAATCGACGTCGAACCACCGGGCGGCGGGCGTGCCAGGACCGTCACGCAACAGCGCCCACCAGTGCGGGTTCAGCTCGGCGGCCGCAACGGCGACGTGGTTCGGGACGTGGTCGATGATCGCGGCCATGGCCCGCGCGTCGAGCGCGTCGAGGAGCACCGTCAGGCCGTCGAGCCCACCCAGCTCCTCGCGAACTCTCGTGTGGTCGACCACGTCGTAGCCGTGTGTGCTCCCGGGCACCGCCTCGGTGACCGGCGAGAGGTACACGTGGCTGATCCCCAGTCGCTGCAGCCGATCGAGCTGGCGCAGCGCCGCGTCGAACCCGCCGTCCGGGGTGAGTTGGAGACGATACGACGCGATCGGCTGGACAGGTCGACCGTGTGGGGAGCAAGCGAGCGAGCGCCAGCGGCGAGGCAGGCGTTCTGCCCGCGGGATCGGGAAGTAGCGGTGGTGATGTGCGCCGGTCAGCTCGTAGATGCCGCTGCCCCGTCGGCCGTCATCCGTCGTGACGAGGACCTGGTTGAGACCGCCGCCGAGGTCCCCGTAGCGCTGCGCCCAACGGCCCTCGGCCTCCAGCACCACCTCTCGCCCGCCGTCGAGGGTCAGCTCGACCCGCCCCGCGATGCCGGCCACCTCGGCGCCGTCGCGGGCGTAGCTGACCGCACCGCCGTCGGCATCGATCCAGTCGAGGTCGTGGCGGAAGTCGATGACGGGAATCGGCTCGCCGCCGTCGGCCGGCGCGAAGCAACCGTCGGTGTAGATGCGCGAGCCGTTCGCCAATTCCCAGTGCCAGACGCCGAACATGCCGTCCGGCAGCTGCACGGCGAGCCACATCCAGAACGGGCAGCGGGCGTGGTCGCGGATCCCCCAGGAGTGGTCTCGCTGCCCCCACCATCCGTCGACTCGATACGTGCGGCCCTCGCGTGTGTAGGTGCCGTCGTACGTGCCGGACTGCAGCATGTGGCTCTGGTCCCAGATCAGCTCGTGCCCGGCACGCATCGTCCCCCGGCGCAGCCCGTACGCCGGCGTACGGGCAGTGAACGTGAGGTCGACTGCGACGGGCACGTCGACGCCGTCGTCGACGTGGAGGTGCACGGTTCGAAACGGCTCGACGATGTCGATGCGCACCGGCCCGACCACGAACGTGTGCGGATCGTCTCCGGCAGCTCTGGCATGGCGGGCCATCGTCGGAGTGCCGTCGACCATTCCGAGCTGGAGGGCATCCAGCTCGCCCCGCGCGGGGAAGTGGGCCATCGTAAGGATGACGACGTCGCCGAGGCGGTCGCGGGGGTGGAGGACGAAGAACAGGCTCTCCCGCCAGTGCTGGTGGTGGGTGACGACGTTGGGCAGCGGCTCGGGGATCTGGTGGACGAAGTACTCGTCGAGCGCGGTCAGCTTGGGCATGTCACTCCGGGAGAAGCTCGAGGGAGTCGAGGTCAAGCGCCTGCCGGGCGTGGCGGTCAGCCATCGTGATGAACATCTCATCGCCCCGATCGGTGCGCCGCACCAGCGTCGAGGCGACGACGGCCATGATCAAGCCGCCGAACGCGTAGCGCCGGTAGTCCTCCCACACGGCGTCCTCGTGTACCCCGACGCCGTGGCCCTTCAAGCCAACGACGTACCGCTCGACGAGGGCCCGCTCGTGCTGTTGCCGCTCCTCGGGTTGCACGCTCGCTCCGAGCAGGTAGCTGAGGTCGGTGACGCCGGGTCCGAGGCCGACGGTCTGCCAGTCGACGACGACGACGCGCTCCCCGCCGACGAGGAGGTTGTCGGCTCGGAAGTCGCCGTGCACGACCGTCCACGGCTGCGGACGGCGGCGCAGGTAGGCGTCGAGGTGCGGGGTGAGCCGTTCGAGGACGGCCAGCGTCTCCGGCGCGACTCGGCCGCTGTAGTGCTCGACGAACGGCCCCACCGCGTACGTGATGAGGGCGACGAGGTTGTCGAGGTTCTCGGGCTGTGAGCGGTGCAGCCAGGCCAGCTCGGTCAGGGTTGCGTCACCCCAACGCGGCCCCTGCAGGAGGGCGAGCTCGTCGACGGCTCCGGCGATCTCGTCGAGCGTGAGCCCGTGCATCTGATCGCCCTGCTGGGCAGGTGCGACGTCCTCCAGCAGTACGACGTAGGCGTCGGTGTCGACGTCGTGGGCAGCGTGGTAGCACCGCGGTGTGCGCACCGGGAAGTTCGGCGGCGAGGTCCCGGTAGAAGCTCGCCTCGATCTCGTAGGTCCTCGTCAGCCGCGCCGCGATCCGGCTGTCCTCCTCGGCAGCTGGGACCTTGGCGATCAGCGTCGCCGGCCCGGCGCCTGGCCGGTCATAGTCGAGGAACAGGCGCACGGTGTCGGCGACCTGTCCGGTCCCGACCGGCTCGACCCGGAGACCCGTGACCCGGACGTCCAGGACGCCGGTACACCACTCGGGTGTGACGTCCTGGACGCCCGTGATAGGCGTTGCTGCTGGCGCGTCAGCCAAGCGTTGCGGCGAACTCCTCGAGCGCTCGCTGTAGATAGTCGGCATCGTCGGGCACCATGCGTGCGGCGCTTTCGAGCCGGGCCTGGATCGCCCGCGGGTTGGCGCCGGCGTCCTCGAGGTGCATGGCACCTTCGATGCGGTTGCCGATCTGCATCGCCGTGCGCTCGTCGAGGTCACCGTTGCGGACGGCCTGGTCGAAGTTGGCGCCCACGACGGCCCAGCTCGGCTCATTTACGAGCATGGTCTGGTGCTGGGCGTTGAACTGGTCGAGCAAGACCTCCGATGCAGCGTCGATCTCGTTCTGCGACAGCCAGTCGGTCGGCACGAAGCCGAACGTGTCGAAGCCGCGGGCGATCTCCGAGCCGTAGACGTTGCCGTTGTACCAGTACGTCGACCACAGGCCGCCGAGGTTGAGCCCGGTCGGGTTCGGGACGTTGATCGGGCCACGGTCGAAGTAGGCGATCTCGACCGGGTTGGCCGTGTCGGTGAAGTCGATCACCGACAGCCCGCCCTGGTACCAGGCCTGGACGAGGATGTCGCGGTTGGGCACCGGTAGCAGCGAGGAGTTGTGGGCGACGCAGTTCTCCTGCGACGTCTGTACTGCCGGCATCTTGTAGTAGCTGCGGAACTCCATCTGCCGCGCGTCGCCCTCGCCGACGATGTCGAAGATGGCGTCGGCGCCCCACTGTGGCTGGTCGGTCACACGGCAACGGGCCGACGTGCCGCCGCCCCACTCGTCCGTGAAGATGACCTTCGTGCCGTCGTTGCTGAGCGTCGCGGAGTGCCAGTACGAGAAGTTCGGGTCGGAGACCGCGTCGAGGCGCCGCGGGTTCACCGGGTCGGAGATGTCGAGCAGGATGCCGTTGCCCTGGCAGGCGCCGGCGGCGATGCCCAGCTCCGGATAGGAGGTGATGTCGTGGCACGTGTTCGTGTTGGGCAGCGGCGAGTACGGGGTGCCGGACGGATGCAGCGCTCCGGTCTGCGTGTTCTGCAGGCCATTGAAGGCCCCCGTCGCCGGATCGGTGAAGATCCGTGGCTGGCTGACGATGGCCGCCGTCTGCGGCGCCGCGAGTGGCACCTTGATCACGTCGATCCGCCACTGGGTCGGGTTCCCGGTGGTGACCGGGCTCGTGGTCAGTGCGGCGTTCTCACAGCCGGCCAGCTCGAGGGGCGAGCGAACGCTCGACGTGCCCGAGTTGTAGATGTAGATGTTGTCGGGATCGTCCGGGTCGGTGACGATCGAGTGGGTGTGCGACCCTCGGCACGTCTGGACACCCGGCAGCTGCACCGGGTTACTCAGGTCGGAGATGTCGAAGATGCGCACACCGCGGAAGCGCTCCATGTTGACCGCCCCGGGTGCGCCCTGCGTGCCGCAGTCGATGCGGCCGCGGGTCTCTTCGACCGACATGAACAGCAGGTCGCCGAACACCGACACATCACCTTGGCCGCCTGGGCAGACGAAGGCGTCGGACAGCACCGGGCTCGTCGGGTTCGAGATGTCGTAGACCTGGAAGCCGTTGAAGCTGCCGACGATGGCGTGGTCGCCGGTGAAGGCGAGGTCGGAGTTGACGAAGCCGAAGTTGCCGGGCGGCGCGTCGAACGGTGGGACGCGCGGGTCGTTGTCGACCAGGTCGATCCCCCACGCGGCTTCGGTCCACGGAAGATAGCCGGGCGTCAGCCCGACGCGCGGGTCATCCTGGGCAGCGCCCGAGACGGGCACCATTCCCAGAGCCAGGAGCGCGACTGCGCCGACCGCAAGGCGACGAGCCCCGCGGCCACGGACGATTGACGTCATTGTCAGAACCCCCCACGTTGTTCTTGGACCAGTCGCCTGCGGCAGCGACCGGTACGGGGACGGTAGCTCACCCTCGCCTGCCGTCGCCAACGCAGCCGGCGCGGGCATGCTGTGCGCCCATGAGCCGCCGGATGATCGCGCTGGGCGTGGCGGGCGCTCTTGCGGTCGCGTCCGGGTGTGATTCGGGGAGCTCCGATCCCGAGGCCGAATCGACGGCGCCCGTCGTGCAGCTCGGCGGGCCTGGCGAGACGAACCGCGTGCTGAGCGAGGAGGAGCTGGCGTCGTCGCCGAGCGTGCCGGGCCACACCGCCGGCGACGTCGACTTCGTCAACTCGATGATCGCCCATCACCAGCAGGCCCTCGACATGACGGCGCTCGTCGACGCACGGGCCGCCGATAACGGCTTGCCGCTGCTCGCCGAGCGGATGGAGGTCTCCCAGATCGCCGAGATCGAGCAGCTGCAGGGTTGGCTGACGGCGCGCGGCGAGGACCCCGAGGGATTCCAGCAGCACGCGGGGATGCAGATGCCCGGCATGCTCACGGCGGAGCAGCTCGCCGCGCTGGCGGCGGCCTCCGGCGAGGAGTTCGACACGCTCTTCCTGCAGTCGATGATCGGCCACCACGAGGGTGCGGTGATCATGGTCGAGACGTTGCTGGGCCAAGGCCTCGGTGGGCAGGAGCCGCAGCTGTTCCAGATCGCCCAGGGCATCGAATCCGACCAGCAGGTCGAGATCGCCCGCATGAAGTCGCTGCTCGTCGAGCTGGCGCCTGCGGTGAGCACTGAGGGCGGATAGCGCGCTCACCGCTCACCGCTCACCGCTCACCGCTCACCGCGACTCGTAGCGTGACTACCGTCGAGCAGATGGGCGATACGACGAAGATCCTGCTCGACGAGTCGGAGATGGTGACGCAGTGGTTCAACATCATCCCTGACCTCCCGTCACCTCCGCCTCCGCCACTGCATCCGGGCACGCACGAGCCGATCGGTCCCGACGACCTGGCACCGCTGTTCCCGATGGCTCTCATCGGCCAGGAGGTCACGGCCGATCGCTACGTCGACATCCCCGGCGGTGTGCTCGACGTGTACCGGCTCTGGCGGCCGTCGCCGCTGTTCCGCGCGCACCGGCTGGAGCGTCTGCTCGACACGCCGGCGAAGATCTTCTACAAGTACGAGGGCGTCAGCCCGGCCGGCTCGCACAAGCCGAACACGTCAGTCCCCCAGGCCTTCTACAACAACGAGGAGGGGATCCGGAAGCTGACGACGGAGACGGGCGCCGGCCAGTGGGGCAGCGCCCTCGCCTTCGCCACGGCGCAGTACGGGATGGAGTGCGAGATCTGGCAGGTCGCTGCCTCCTACCGGTCCAAGCCGTATCGCAAGACGATGATGGAGGTCTGGGGTGCGACGCTGCACTCCAGCCCGTCGGAGGTCACCGAGTACGGACGCGCCCTTCTGGCCGAGAACCCGGACCACAACGGCAGCCTCGGCATCGCCATCTCCGAGGCCGTCGCTGTCGCCGCCGCCGATCCTGACGCTCGATACAGCCTCGGCAGCGTGCTCAACCACGTGCTGATGCACCAGACGGTGATCGGCGAGGAGACCTTGCTCCAACTGGCCAAGGTCGGGGAGACCCCCGACCTGCTCGTCGGCTGCACCGGCGGCGGGTCCAACTTCGGTGGGCTTTCCTTCCCGTTCCTGCGCGAGAAGCTGGCCGGCCGGATGAACCCGACGATCCGCTGTGTCGAGCCGGCGGCCTGCCCGAGTCTGACGAAAGGCGAGTACCGGTACGACTTCGGGGACACGGCCGGCATGACGCCCTTGTTGAAGATGCACACGCTGGGACACGGGTTCATCCCCGAGCCGATCCACGCCGGCGGCCTGCGCTACCACGGCATGTCGCCCCTCGTCTCGCACATCTACGAGCTCGGACTCGTGGAGGCGATCGCCATCCCGCAGCTCGAGTGCTTCGCCGGTGCGCTGCAGTTCGCGAGGGCCGAGGGCATCATCCCGGCACCCGAGCCGACCCACGCCATCGCCGCGGCGATCCGCGAAGCGCTGGCCTGCAAGGAGTCGGGCGAGTCGAAGGTCATCCTCACGGCGCTGTGCGGGCACGGCCACCTCGACCTCGCCGCGTACGAGCAGTACCTGTCGGGAGCGATGGTCGACTACGAGCTGCCCGACGAGGAGATCGCCGCGGCGATGGCCGAGGTGCCGGTGCTCGCGTGAGCTAGATCGGGCTCGTCGTCAGGTGATGATCGCGCCGCACGTGATGTTGATCGCCGATGCGGTGATCGTGCGGGCGTGGTCGGACGCGGCGAACGCGGCGACGTTGCCGACATCCTCGAGCGTGGCGCCGCGCCCGAGCAGCGTCGGTGCCACGAGTGACTCGATGAGCACGTCTCGGCCCTCGAACTCGGCGGGAAAGGCGTCGATCACGCCGCCCGTGAGCAACGAGACGACGCGGATGCCTTGGCGGCCGAGCTCGCTCGCCAGCTGCTTGCGCAATGCCTCGACGGCGGTCAGCGAGATCTGGAACCCGCCGATGTAGTAGTCGCGGATCGGGTCGCCCTCACCTCCCCACATGAGGATCACGCCCGAACCCTGCTTGACCATGTGCCGGCCGGCGGCGCGGGACGTGATGAAGACGGTGCGCATGGCGTTGTGGATCGGCCGCTCGAAGTCGCCGACCGACATCTCCACCAGCGGCGTGCCCTGCACGTCACCCGTCGAGATCAGGTTCATCGAGATGTCGAGCGAGCCGTGCTCGCGCACCAACGCGTCGGCGTGGGCGTCGACGGCCTGCTCGTCGAGGGCGTCGACCTGGGCGACGGTGGCCGTGCCACCAGCCTCGCGGACCTGTTCGGCGACGCGTTCCAGCTTCTCCAGCGTGCGACCGGTGAGGTGCACCGTGGCGCCCTCGCGGGCGAACGCGCGGGCGACAGCTCCACCGACGTCGCCGCCGCCCCCGTAGATGACTGCGTTCTTCCCTTCCAGCAACATGCCGGCCTCCTGATCGTGTGTCGTCGAATCGACCCATGATGACGACCAGCGCGCCGAGAACTCATCGCTTGACGTGAACGCCGCGCGAGCGGAGGATCGACGGGGAAGCAAACGCGTGCCGGGCGGGGCCGGAAACGGAGAACGCCATGCGCACTCGCGTCACGCTCGTCGCCGTCGGGACCTTGCTCGTGTCACTGCTCCCGAACGTCTCCGGCGCGGCCCAGGATCTGCCCGCCGGACTGGACGACCCGCCGTACCTCGACGCAGCGTGCGCCGGTCAGCCGCCGCGTCGAGGACCTGCTCGCGTCGCATGACCATCGAGGAGAAGGTCGGTCAGATGACGCAGGCCGAGCGCGGCGCCGTCACCCCCAACCCCACGATGATCGCCACGTTGGGGTTGGGATCGGTGCTGTCCGGTGGCGGGTCGACACCGACGCCGAACACGCCCGCGGCGTGGGTGGACATGGTCAACGAGTTCCAGAGCCAGGCAATGAGCACCCGCCTCGGCATTCCCATCATCTACGGCGTCGACGCCGTCCACGGGCACGGCAACGTGTTCGGCGCGACGGTGTTCCCGCACAACATCGGCCTCGGCGCGACTCGCGACCCCGCCCTGGTGCGGCGAGATCGGTGAGGCAACGGCGGAGGAGGTGCGGGCGACGGGCATCCCGTGGAACTTCTCTCCGTGCGTCTGCGTCGCTCGCGACGAGCGATGGGGACGCACCTACGAGAGCTTCGGCGAGGATCCTGCACTGGTCAGCCGGATGGCGACGATCATCGATGGCCTGCAGGGCAGGGGCCGAGCCATCATTGCCGCCGACCACGTCTTGGCCACCGCGAAGCACTATG
The DNA here is from genome assembly GCA_963844915.1 of uncultured Acidimicrobiia bacterium. Lineage (GTDB taxonomy): Bacteria > Actinomycetota > Acidimicrobiia > Acidimicrobiales > Ilumatobacteraceae > JALZMG01. The sequence continues at coordinate 672,073 of CAWJQF010000009.1, forward strand.
CGGGCGACGGGGACACGGAGTACGACGCGGCGATCGCCGCGAGCCAACGTCGGCAAGCCGTGGTTCGAGCAGCGGTACCCCATCGACCAGGGCGTCACGGTGGCAACCCATGACGAGTTCGAGGCGATCGACCTCGGCGCCGTACTTCCTGGCGATCCGTCGCTACAAGGTGCGCAGCGTGATGCCGTCGTTCTCCAGCGTGGACTGGGTCGAGGACGGCATCGGTGACCCGCTCAAGATGCACGCCCACGAAGAGCTCATCACGGACGTGCTCAAGGGGCGGGTTCGCGTTCCGACGGCTTCGTGATCTCGGACTGGGAGGGCATCCACCAGATCCCGGACCCGGACAACCCCGGCGTCGGCGGGCTCACGCCGTACAAGGTCCGCGTCGGCGTCAACGCCGGCATCGACATGTTCATGGAGCCGTTCTCCGCCCAGCAGTTCGTGGAGCTGCTCCTCGCCGAGGTCGAGGCAGGTCGCGTCAGCGAGGACCGAATCGACGACGCCGTCCGGCGCATCCTGCAGGCCAAGTTCGAGCTCGGCCTGTTCGAGCACCCGTTTGCGACAAGCGACAACCTCGATGAGGTCGGCAGCGCAGATCACCGTGCGCTGGCCAGGCAGGCCGTGGCCGAGTCGCAGGTGCTCTTGAAGAACGACGGCGACGTGCTGCCACTCGCCCCCGACGCCGACATCTACGTCGCCGGCCGCAACGCCGACAACATCGGCAACCAAGCCGGCGGCTGGACGATCCAGTGGCAGGGAATGTCCGGCGACATCATCCCGGGCACCACGATCCTCGAAGGGATCAAGGAGGTGGCGCCGGAGGCAGCGGTCACGTTCAGCGCTGACGCGTCGGCGTCCATGGCTGGGCAGGACGTTGGGATCGTCGTCGTCGGCGAGACGCCGTATGCCGAGGGCTACGGCGACGTGGGTGGACCGGAGTGCGGGTTCTGCTCGCCGGTCCAGCTGGAGGAGAAGTCGCTGTCCCTGCAGCCCGCCGACCGGATGGTCGTCGACAGGGTGTGCGAAGCCATCGCGACCTGCATCGTGCTCATCGTCTCCGGCCGCCCCCAGCTGATCACCGATCAGCTCGGCAAGATCGACGCGCTGATCGCGTCGTGGCTGCCGGGCAGCGAGGGCGCCGGCGTGGCGGACGTCCTGTTCGGTCAGCTCCCGTTCACCGGCAAGCTCCCGATGACCTGGCCGCGAAGCGCGGACCAGGTTCCGATCAACGTCGGCGACGCCGAACTACGACCCGCTGTTCCCGTACGGGTTCGGGTTGCGAACGTAGGTCGGAGGGCTAGCCGTTGCGCACCAGCGACTCGGTAGAGGTCGACCGTGCGCTTGGCGGCGACGTCCCAGCCGAACTCGTCGATCGCCCGCTGCCGGCCGGCGCGACCCATCACGGCGGCGCGCTCGGGATCGCGCACGAGCTCGTTGACGGCGGCAGCCAGTGCGCGCTCGAACTCCTCGGGCTGGCGCTCGTCGTAGTGGACGAGCAGTCCGGTCGCACCGTCGGCGACGACCTCCGGGATCCCGCCGACGTCGCTGGCGACGACGGCGGTCGCGCACGCCATCGCCTCGAGGTTCACGATCCCGAGCGGCTCGTAGATCGACGGGCACACGAACACCGTCGAATGGCTGAGCACCTGACGGACGTCCTCCCGCGGCAGCATCTCGGAGACCCAGACGACACCGCTGCGTTCGTCGTGCAGCCGGGAGACCGCGGCGTCGGTCTCCGCCGCCAGCTCCGGGGTGTCGGCCGCACCGGCGAGCAGCACGATCTGCACCGAGGTGTCGAACTCGAGCGCCGCCCGCAGGAGGTGCGGCACGCCCTTCTGGCGAGTGATCCGCCCGACGAAGACGACCGATGGCCGTGTCGGGTCGACGCCGAGCCGTTCGACGACGTCGGTGTCCTCGACCGGGCGGTAGAAGTCGGCGTCGATGCCGTTGTGGATGACGTGGACGTCGGCTGCGTCGAGCGCCGGATAGCTGGCCAGCACGTCGCGGCGGGAGGCGTGGCTGACGGCGATCACGGCGTCGGCCGCCTCGTAGGCGGTTCGCTCGGCCCACGACGAGAGCCGGTAGCCGCCGCCGAGCTGCTCCTGCTTCCACGGCCGCTGGGGCTCGAGCGAGTGTGACGTCACGACGTGCGGGACGTCGTACAGCAGTGCGGCGAGGTGTCCGGCCAGGTTGGCGTACCACGTGTGGGAATGGACGAGGTCGCAGCCCTCGACGCCGGCAGCCATCTCCAGATCGGCGGCGAAGATGCGCAGCGCCGGATTGGCACCGGCGAGTCGCGGATCGTCCTCGGAGTGCGCTGTGGCGCCCTCGCGCCGGCGCGCCGAGGCAGTGCACGTCGACGTCGACGAGGCGCCGCAGCTCACGCACGAGGAAGTCGACGTGGACGCCGGCGCCGCCGTAGACCTCGGGCGGGTACTCCCGGGTGAGGATGCCGACCCGCACGACGACGGACTGTAGTGAGGCCTCACCGCATCACTTCTTCGAGCCCCGCCGGCGGGGCGGCGGGTGCGCCGCGCAGGCGCCACGCCGCGCGGGCGAGCGTGGCGCCGATCGCCACGAACGTCACCATGAGCGCGGCAGCAGTTGCGTAGGCGGCGGTGCGCCCGGCGTGCTCGTAGATGATGCCGGTGAGCAGCGCGGTGATGCCGGCCGTCAACGTGGCGCAGGCACCGAGGACGCCCTGCCCGCCAGCCTGCCGTTCGGGCGGCACGACGAGTCCGGCGGCAACCCCCGTGCTCGAGACGGTGATGCCATCGCTGACGGCGTGGAACATGGCGACGGCGAACATCGCACCGCCGGTGGGCACCAGCCCGTACAGCAGCATGAACATCGCGCCGAGGAGCAGACCGACCGTCGCCACGCGGAACGGCCCGACCCGCTGCGACAGTCGGCCTCCGGCTGCACCGAGCAGGATCAACGGGAGCGCGAACAACGTGATGCCGAGATTGGAGATCCACACCGCGGTGTCGAGGTCGTCGAGCACCACCGCCCACAGCGCGTCGAAGGCGCCGATCATCAACCACACGGCGGAGCCGAGGACCACGGCGCCGGCGAACGGGCGGATCCGCAGCAGGTCGACGGCGAAGCGCTGGCTGACCGGTGCCGTCTCCTCGGCGACGGTCGTGCGGGCGACCCACGGAACGACGAGCAGTGTCGCGCCAGCGATGACGAGGAACGGCGCCGGGATGCCGAACGGGTCGACGAGCAGCGCCGACACCGCCGGCCCGGCAGCGAAGCCGCCGACGTCGGCGGCGATGAGCCGCCCGAGGTTGTTCCCGAGGCGTTCCGGCTCGGCGAGGATGACGATGCGGCGGATCGCCGGAACGGCCATCCCGACGCCGACGCCCATGACGAAGCGCCCGGCGAGCAACGGCAGGAAGCTGGTGGAGAACGCCATCAACACCAGGCCACTGACGTTGAGCATCATCCCGCCGAACACGAGCTGGCGAGCGTGGCCCCGGTCGGCCAGCGGGGCGATGACCAGCTGGGACAGGAAGCCGGCGAAGAACCCGATCCCGATGACCGCCCCGAGTGCCGACTCGCTGATCCCGTACTCGTCCCGATAGTCGTCGAGCATGGTGAACAGCACGCCATACCCCGCGCCGAGGCACGCCATCAGCGCGGCGTAACGGTTTTGAATCCCGGTCATGGACATTTCTGACGGGAAATCTTCCAGAGAATCGGGATGCGGACTCAGCCGAATGTCGAGACGAGCGCGGCGGCGACCGCCGCAGGCTGCTCATACGGCGCCATGTGCCCGGCCTCGTCGACCATCGTGACGGCCGCTTGCGGCAGCAGCTCGCCCCATCGCTCGGCGTAGACCGGCGGCATCAGGCGATCGCTGGCACCCCACACGACGGCGACGGGGTTCGTCACGCGATACAGGCGCTTGGCGAGTCGACGGTTGGGGATCGGGAACAGCACCTTGCCGGCGGTGCCCAGCCGGCGGCTGTTGTCGATGAGGAACTCAGTGACCGCCGCCCGATCCTCGAAGTCCACGCCGCCCGTCAACACCGACGCCGTGGCGGGGTCGTGGAACAGGTGCACCGGGAAGTCGTACGGCAGCATCGAGTAGACGTCGGGGATCGGGTGATCGTCGAGCCACAGTCCCATCGGGGCAACGAGCCCGACCGCGCCGTAACTCGCCGGTGACAGCGCCGCCATCTCGGCGGCGACCATGCCGCCGAACGAGTGCCCATAGAGATGAGGGCGCTCGAGGCCGAGCGCGACGACCATGTCGGCGCCGTGCAGCGCGAAGTCGAGCATGTCCTCGAGCTCGTCCTCCCCACCCGAGGCACCGAAGCCCGGCCACACCGGTGCGAAGACCTCGTGTCGGTCACCGAGCGCGACAAGCGTCGGCTCTCCCCCGAGATGACCGCCGAGGCCGTGGAACGCCACGACCGGCGATGCCGCTGCGGATCCGAACACAACGACGTCGCACGTGATGCCGCGGGCCGTGGTGATCGAGATCGTGCGGCTCATCAGTCGGCGGCGACGTCGCGTGGCAGCTGCGGATCACGGCGCGCTTCGGAGATCGTCTGCTCCGGCCGCACGCGGTCCGCCAGCGGCCTGATCCACCAGCGATCGTCACCGTCCCAATCGGGCCACATCGCCCGCAGGTGCGGCATCACCTGCTCGGCGAACAGCTTCGTCGAGTGACGGGTCTTCCAGTCCGCCATGTTGCCGCAGTGGAACAGCGCGAAGACATGGCCGACGCGCAGGGACGTGATGAGGTCCTTCATGCGGTCGATCACGGTCGCCGGGCTCCCGGCGATGATGTGGCCGTCTTCGACGAGCTGCCTCCACGTCAGGTTGGCGAAGACCTTCTGCATCGAAGCACGGAACTGGTCGAACGCGCCCGCCTTGATCGTGTTGATCGTGCGATAGCCCGGCGGGTCCGAGAAGCCCGGGTAGACGTGGAGGCAGCGGTTGAAGAAGTAGAGGACGTGCTCGCTGTAGAGGCGCTCGGCCTCGGCGTCGGTGTCGGCGACGCAGATGATCTGGGCAAAGGCGGCGCGGTAGGGCGACTCGTCCTTGCCTCGCGTTGCGACCTGGTCCCAGTACCCGTCCATCAGTTGCTTGGCGTGGAGGTACCCGGCGAAGGAGAGGTACGAGTAGTTGTAGTCGTGGTCGAGGCAGAAGTCCCACGTCTCGACGGAGCCGCCGCCAGGGATGTAGATCGGCGGATGCGGCTGCTGGATCGGCTTCGGCCAGCAGTTGACGTAGCGCAGCTGGTTGTACTTCCCGTCGAAGGCGAACGGCTCGTCGGACGCCCACGCTCGCATGATGAGGTCGTGCGCCTCGGCGTACTTGTCTCGCGTCAGGGCCGGGATCTGCCCGTAGCAGAAGTTCGTGTCCATGGGCGTGCCGACTGGGAAACCGGCGACGAGGCGGCCACCGCTGATGCAGTCCAGCATGGCGAACTCCTCGGCGACCCGGATCGGCGGGTTGTAGAGGGCGATCGAGTTGCCGATGACGCAGATCGCCGCGTTGCTGGTGCGGCGGGCCAGCCCGGCGGCGATGAGGTTGGGGCTCGGCATGATGCCGTAGCCGTTCTGGTGGTGTTCGTTGACGCCGATCCCGTCGAAGCCGAGCTCGTCGGCGTACTCGAGCAGATCCATGTAGGCGTGGTACACGGCATTGGCGCGCGCCGGGTCGAACAGCGTGCTGGGGATGTCGACCCAGACCGAGCGCGACGACTCGCGGAAATCGTCGGGCAGGTACGGCCATGGCATGAGGTTGAACCAGGTGAACTTCACGGCACCTCCTCGCGCCGAGCATGCCGCGGCCGAGACGGCCACGGCGAGCCAGGCTCGATTTCCCTTTCCGGCTCCTCGCCGCGCCCATGAGGGTCGAGGGAAGACCGGAGGTGTCCGATGACCATGATCGGCTACGACCCCGCGCGGCTGGCCGGGTTGTGGTCAAGCGCTCGGCGTGCTGCCGAGGCGCTGGGCGCCATCCGCAGCGATGATCCGGCCGCGACAGTGGCGATGGCGACGGTGGCTGCGGTACGTCGGCATCTGGACGAACGACGTTCTCGCTGCGATCGGACGGATCACCGCCGCCGACCCGATGAGCTCGTGGGTCACTGCGCCGCTCAACTGCAGTCAGCCGCAGCCTGCCCTCTGTGAGAACAGTCCGGTCCGCTCGTGGTTCGGGCCCGGCTACGAGGTATCCGGCGGGCGGGTGACGAACGTCGAATGGCTGAGCATCGAGAGCAGCGGTGACTACACGCAACGTGTGTACAGAGGCGCCGCCGAGTGGGAGGGAATGGACGGCATCCCGATCATCGAGATGCTCAGCGGCGGCACACAGATCACGACATGGACCGTCGAGGACGCCTATGTCGAGTACAGCTACGCCTCGGTGGCCCGTGGTGGGGCCCTGCACGACCCGGTCCCGCGAGCGGCGTTCGAGGGCGACGTCGAGGTCACCGAGTACCGGGAGTACACGACGTTCCAGCCGCAGGTGGGGATCCCCGTTGGAGGGCCGCCGGGGTCGAGATCCGGAGATCCGACCGCCGAGCTCGACCTCGTCATTCCCATCGAACACACGCTGATCAGTGCGAACGCGACGTACTCGGTGCGGTTGCTCGGCGGCAACCCCGTTGCCGTCGGCCGACCACCGTTGACAGCACCGCGCAGGTTCTCGCGAAACATCCCGCTGACCGATCTCGAGTCGGCCGACGAGGACTGACCGGTTGCGATGTCGACTGACCCACGGTTCCAACAATTGCCTGAGCGAATAGCGTGCGATCGTGGACCGCGACGAGCTGCTCGACATCGAACGCAAGGGCTGGGACGCGCTCTGCGAAGGCTCTTGGGCGACGACGCCGCTGCGCTCGTCTACCTCGGCACGGCCCGGCGGGAGGACGGCGAGCCGTTCGTCGGCGCGATGGCGAGCGTCTACCAGCGCGTCGGCGGCGAGTGGCGTCTCGCGCTGTACCAGCAGACGCCGGTGGCGCAGGGTTGATCCGTGTACCGCCCCAAGGCATTCGACGCGACCGACCTCGCGGAGCTCCACGATCTGATGACGTCGATCCGCCTCGCCCACCTCGTCAGCTCCACCTCGGGTGGTCTCGTCGGCTCGATCGTGCCGCTGCTCGTCGACCGTGATCGTGGTCCCCACGGCACACTCGTCGGTCACCTCGCACGGGCCAACCGCCACTGGCGCGACCTCACGCCCGGCGCCGAGTCGATGGCGATCTTCGCCGGTCCCGACGCCTACGTGTCGCCGTCGTGGTACGCCACGAAGCAGGAGACGGGCAAGGTCGTGCCGACGTGGAACTACGTCGCCGTGCACGCCTACGGCGAGCTCGTCGTGCACGACGACGCGGCGTGGGTCGAAGCGCTCGTGCGGCGCCTGACCGACGCCCAGGAGGCGGAGCGGGAGGACCCGTGGTCGGTCGACGACGCGCCAGCCGACTTCGTGCGCGCCCAGCTGCGGGCGATTGTCGGCATCGAGCTGCCGATCAGCCGCATCGAGGGCAAGCGCAAGCTGAGCCAGAACCGACCTGCCGCCGACGTGGCCGGTGTTGTTGCCGGGCTGGCCGCCGGGAACGCCGCCGAGCGCGCCGTCGCTGGGCTCATGACGCCGGTACCGTCAAGTTCGTGGCAGCCGACTGGAGCGACTCCGCCCGGAGCCTGACCGACGCCGTCACCGTCCTCGTCGGGCCGGCCAATGGCGCGTATCCGACCGGCAACACGCTGGTCGTCCAAGGCGCCGGGGAGACCGTCATCATCGACCCGTCCGTGACGGTCGCCGAGCGGGGTGGCGCGCCGGTCCCGGTCGACGCCGTGCTCAACAGCCACAGCCACGAGGACCACCTCGCGGGCAACGGCACGTTTCCCCACGCACGAGTGCACATCCACCACGACGACCTGCCCGGCGCGCGCAGCCTCGACGGCCTGATGGCCGTGTACGGCCTGCCGACGACACACCCGTTCGCGACCGAGGTCGTCGAGCAGTTCCACTATGCACCGCGCCCGGATGCGATCGGTTTTTCCGACGGTCACGTCTTCGACCTCGGTGGCACGACGGTGGAGGCGGTTCATCTCCCCGGGCACACACGCGGCCACAGCGGCTTCCGCATCTCGGGTGGCGTGTTCTTCCTGTCCGACATCGACCTGACGGGTTTCGGCCCGTACTACGGCGACGTCTGGAGCGACCTCGACGACTTCGAGGCGAGTCTGGCCAAGGTGCGCGACGAGGAAGCCGACTACTACGTGACGTTCCATCACAAGGGGATCATCGAGGGGCAGGCGGAGTTCATCGGGCTTCTCGATTCGTTCGGGGCGGTCATCGACCGACGTCACCAGGCGATGCTCGATTTCCTCGCCGAACCGCACTCGCTGGACGAGATGGCGGCGCACCGCTTCGTGTACCGGCCTCACGTCGAGCACGCGTTCACCGACGCGGTTGAGTGGCGCACCGCCCAGTTGCATGTGCAACGGATGCTCGTCCGTGGTGAGGCGGCCGAGGTCGAGTCGGGCCGCTTCCAGCGGATCGGTCGCTGATGGACCGCCAACCAAAACAGCCGTCGACGGAGGTCGAGCGGCCGAGGCTGTCGGATCCGCTGCGGCCAGTGATCGCTGTCGTCGCGGTGCTCGCGGTGATGTGGGCGGTGGAGATCATCGACGTGCTCCCGGCGACGCCGTTCGACTCGTGGGGAGTGCGGCCACGTTCGCTGCGTGGATTGTTCGGCATCCCCTTCGCCCCGTTCCTCCACTCCGGCTTCGCCCACCTCTTCGCCAACACGATCCCGTTCCTCGTGCTCGGGACGTTCATCGCGCTCGGGTCCGTCACGCGCTTCGTCCAGGTCACGCTCATCGTCGCGCTCGTGAGCGGGCTCGGCACGTGGCTGTTCGCCGCGCCGGGAACCGTCCACATCGGAGCGAGCGGCCTCGTGTTCGGCTACCTCACGTATCTCGTGACTCGTGGCTTCTTCGCTGGCCGGGTGCTGTGGATCCTGGGAGGCCTCGTCGTCCTCGTCTTCTATGGCGGGATCCTGTGGGGCCTCCTCCCCCGCCCCGGCATCTCGTGGACGGGCCACGTCTTCGGGGCGATCGGTGGCATCCTCGCCGCCTGGTACGTCCACGGCCGCGAACCCGACGACGCCGACCTTGTCCACAGCCCCTAACCGGTTTTGAATCCCGGTCAACACCGTTTTTGACGGTAAATCTTCCAGAGAATCCGCGAACGGCCACACTGACGCCATGACACGGGATGCGTCGATGGCGAGGGCGTTGTGGCGGCGGCTGGAGGCGATCCACGCCGTCACCTACTTCTCCCCGGAACCGGTGTCGGCGCTGGCAGCTGCCGGATACCGCGGGTACTGGATGGGCTACTTCGCCCAGCGGGCGGCACCGCTCGGCGCCGTCGGGCCGGAACTCGTTTCCGCGACCTTCTACAACTTCTCCCCATGGCGTGTGGCGAAGGCAGTGCCGGACGCCTGGACCTACGCACCGCCCGAGGTCGCGCTCGAGGCTCGGGCCGCCGGATCGACGGCGGCACTGCGGCGAGCGTTTGACGGCGCCGACATCGAATCGGACCTGGCCACGGGCGCTGAACTGGCCGGACGCGCGGCCAGGTCGGCGCCGCTCGACGGTCGACCACTGTTCGCCGCCAACGCCGCGCTCCGATGGCCGGAGGATCCGCTCGGCACGCTCTGGCACGCCGCGACGCTCTTGCGCGAGCACCGCGGCGACGGCCATGTCGCGACGCTGATCGCCGCCGGCGTGGCAGGACGTGAGGCACACGTCCTGCAGGTCGCCTCCGGCGCCACGACCCGGGACGTGATGACCGTGGCTCGCGACTACGACGACGTCGAGTGGCGAAAGGTCACCGAGGGGCTCGCCGAGCGCGGTCTGCTCACTCGCGACGGGAAGCTGTCGGCGGAAGGTCGAGCACTCAAGGACGACGTCGAGGAGCGCACGGACCGGATCGCCCTCGGCGCCTTTGCCACGCTCGACGACGGCGAGCTCGAGCAGTTCCTCGCCGCACTCACGCCGCTGGCGCGGGCGGTCGTCGCCACCGGCGATCTGCCGGACGTCATGCCGATGGGGCTGAATCTCGACGAGAAGCTGTAGAAACCGGATTCTCTGGAAGATTTCCCGTCAGAAATGACCTTGACCGGGATTCAAAACCGTGTTTTCCACAGGTGGGCGGGGCGCAGGGTGGAGGCGTTCGTAGGCGTGGGCGGCACGCAGGACGAGGGCGTCGGCGAACATCCGGCCGACGAGCTGGAGGCCGATGGGTAGTCCGCCTGAGGTGAGGCCGCAGGGCACGGTGATCGCCGGCTGCTGGGTCAGGTTGAACGGGTACGAGAACGGCGTGAAGCCGAGCATCGACTCGGGCGTCATTGGAGCGTGACCAGCGGGGCGGGCATCGAACGCTGGGACGGCGACGGCCGGCGTGACGAGCAGGTCGTAGCGCATCATGAACTGACGCATCAGCGACCCGAGCTCACCACGCCGCAGCTGCAGCCGCTGCACCTCGAGGCTGCTCATCGCCGCGCCGAGCTCGGCCTGCGCGGCGAAGTCGGGATCGGTCACCGCCTGCTGCTCGGGCGTCAGCGTGTTCCACAGCGTCCACGCGCCGGTGAACCACAGTCCCGTCGTGATCTCCAACGGGTCCTCGAAGCCCGGATCAACCGCCTCGACCACGGCGCCGAGCGAGTCCAGCTCGCCAGCGGCGACATCGACCGCCGCCCCGACTTCGGGATCGACACGCGCGTACCCCAGCGTCCGTGAGTACGCCACGCGCAACCCGGCCACGCCGTCCTCCAGCCCGACGCGCATGTCGCTCGGGTCATGCGGCAGCGAGGTCCAGTCCCGAGGGTCCGGCTGCTTGAGCACGTTCAACATCAGCGCTGCGTCGGCGACGCTCATCGTGTGTGGCCCGATGTGTGACACGGTGCCGAATGGCGACAGCGGGTAGGCAGGCACGCGGCCGAAGCTCGGCTTCAGCCCGACGTTGCCGCAGAACGCCGCCGGGATGCGGACCGATCCGGCGCCGTCCGTGCCGACGCCGAGCGGGCCGAGCCCTGCCGCCACGGCGGCCGCCGTGCCGCCCGACGACCCGCCCGGCGACTTCGCCGGATCCCACGGGTTGCGGGTCAACCCCGTGAGCGGCGAGTTCGTCTCCGCCTTGCAGCCGAACTCGGGAGTCGTCGTCTTGCCGATCAGCACCGCCCCTGCCTCCCGCAGCCTGGCCGTGACCGGCGCGTCGGTGTCCCACGGTTGATCCACTGACACGGTCCGGCTGCCCCGCCGAGTCGGCCACCCACTGGTCAGCAGCAGATCCTTGAGAGACGTCGGCACGCCGTCGAGCGCCCCCATCGGCTCGCCGCGCTGCCACCGCTCCTCGCTCGCCCGCGCCGACTCCATCGCCTCATCGGCGGCGACGAGGCAGAACGCGTTCAGCACCTGGTCAAGCGCCTCGATGCGCGCCAGCACCGCCGCGGTGACCTCGACAGGTGATGCCTCCCGGCGGCGGTAGAGATCGATCAGGTCCGTCGCCGACCGCTGCGTCAGATCCACGCGCTCGACTATTCATCGGGGTTCGTCTCGCAGGCAAGCTGCTCGACTCACCTCCCGAGCTCGCCGCCGCCGCTCCGCAGCGGCGCTCGCCCACCTGCGTATGCGCGGGGCTTCCCTGGCAAGTGGGCGTCGTTTGGCGCTCCCTCCAGCCGCCCTCCTAAGGTCGGCTGGCACCGTGACGGCGCTTCTGCTGCTCTACCTCGTCACCGGGCTGCTCGTGCTGGGGGTTGGACGAGCCCTCGGGAGAACCACCTACGTCGTCGCCGCTGTGCCCGCCGTCGCCACGCTCGTGTGGCTGGTCGCTCGCCGCGACGACGTCGCCGCCGGCATCGACGAGTCGGTCAACTGGATCCCTGCCCTTGGCGTCGAGCTCGACCTACGTGTCGACGGCTTCGCTGCGCTGATGCTCATCCTCGTCGCCGGCATCGGCGTGCTCGTCGTCGGATACTCGGCGCGCTACTTCGACCAGCCACCGACTCGTCTCATCGGACTGCTCGTGCTGTTCGGCGGGGCGATGACCGGACTCGTGATGTCCGACGACCTCCTGGTGCTGTACGGCTTCTGGGAGCTCACGTCGGTGACGTCCTTCCTGCTCATCGGCGACCGCCACACCGACCCGCGAGCCAGAGCGGCCGCGCTCCAGGCACTGCTGATCACCGGGGCCGGCGGCCTCGCCATGCTCGCCGGCTTCATCGTGCTGGGTCAGGCCGCAGGCACGTACCAGCTGAGCGCCATCCTCAGCGACCCACCGTCGGGGACCACCGTGACGGTCGCCCTCGTCCTCATCCTGCTCGGAGCGTTCACCAAGTCCGCCCAATACCCGTTCCACAGCTGGCTCCCGGCGGCCATGGTCGCCCCAACCCCGGTGAGCACCTACCTGCACTCGGCGACGATGGTCAAGGCCGGCGTGTACCTCGTCGCCAGGCTGGCGCCGGCGTTCGCCACGGTCGCCATGTGGAGGCCCCTCGTCGCGACCGTCGGAGTCGCCACGATGCTGCTCGCCGGCCTACGGGCACTCCGCCAAACCGATCTCAAGTTGCTGCTCGCACTCGGCACCGTCAGCCAGCTCGGGTTCATGATGGTCGTGTTCGGTTGGGGTTCCGCGGACGCGATGGTCGCCGGCAGCGTGCTGCTCCTCGCCCACGGCGCGTTCAAGGCGGCCGCCTTCATGGCGGTCGGGATCCTCGACCACCAACACGGCACGCGCGACCTCCGGCGGTTGCCCCGCCCCGCCTCCGGTTGGGGACCGGCCGTCGTGGTCACACTCGTCGCCGCAGCATCCATGGCGGGCATCCCGCTGATGTTCGGCTTCATCGCGAAGGAGGAGTCCTTCGGCGCGCTGACGGGCACGACGCTGGCAGGAGTCGCCATCGGTTCGATCCTCACCGCGGCCTACAGCTACCGCTTCGCTGCTGGAGCAGTCGGCCGCTTGGCGACCGAGCTGCCGACCGTGTCCGACACGGCCCGACCGCCAGCAGCCGCGTTCGTGGTTCCTGCCGCCGTGTTGGGTGTCGTCACCGTGATCCTCGGGTGCTTCCCCGGCCTGATCGATGGGCTCGTCGACACCTCGGCAGCATCACTGACAACGCTCACCGAGCCGGTGCACCTCGCCCTCTGGCACGGCATCAACCAACCGCTCATCCTCTCGCTGGTCGCACTCGGAGGCGGCGCCATCATCTTCGCCGCCGGACCGGCGGTGGCTCGCGTGCTGCGACTCGGAACCGCCGCGCCCAGCGCGGCCGACGCCTACCGCGAGACACTGCGCGGCGTCAACGCGTTGTCGAACCGCGCCACCGCGATCGCCCAGCCGGGCTCGCTGCCGATCTACCTCGGCATCATCCTCTTCACCGCCATGGTCGTACCGGGAGTTCTGCTCCTCAGCGGTCCGTGGTGGACCGGCTGGCCGCAGCTCGTCGAGATCCCTGTCCACGTCGTGCTGTCTGGCCTGCTCATCGCCAGCGCGCTGGCGGCGGCGATCGTGCACCGCCGCTTCGCCGGTGCCCTGCTCCTCGGGCTCGTCGGCTATGTGATGGCGGGCCTTTTCGTCGCCCAGGGCGCACCCGACCTCGCGCTCACGCAGGTTGCCATCGAGACGCTGACGACGGTGCTGTTCGTCCTCGTCCTGCGCCGACTCCCCGACCGTTTCGAACGCAGCCGAGCCGGCCGGCGGGCACTCCGCTTCGGCGTCGCCATCACCGTCGGTGTCGTCGTGTTCGGGTTCACGCTCGCCGTCGGAGCGATCGATCCGCCGACCACCGTCTCCGACGAGATGATCGAGGATGCCGTGCCGGAAGCCGACGGCGCGAACGTCGTCAACGTCATCCTCGTCGACTTCCGTGGCCTCGACACGCTCGGTGAGATCACCGTCCTCACCGCTGCGGCGATCGGCACCGTCGCCCTCGCCCGTGCCGGGAGGCGGCCGACCCTGGTCGGTGAGGCGGAGGATCAAGTGCCACCACCCGTTCGATCCACGCGCATGGTCACCATCGACGTGTCCGTGCGCATCGTGTTCGCGGTGGTGATGGTCGGGTCCATCTGGTTGCTCTTCGCCGGACACAACCAGCCGGGCGGAGGTTTCGTCGGCGGCATCGTGGCGGGCGCGGCGATCGCCCTGCGGTACGTCCAGGGCGGGCTGCCAGCCGTACGCCGCCTGTCCCGTGGCCAGCCATGGCTCCTGCTCGGCGCCGGGTTGTTGATCTCGTCGGTGACGGCGGTGGTCCCGCTGTTCTTCGGCGGATCGCTGCTCGAGAGCGGTGCGGTGACGATCGACGCGCCGCTGTTCGGCACGGTCAAGCTGACCTCCGCGCTCTTCTTCGACATTGGCGTCTACCTCGTCGTGGTCGGGCTGGCGATGATGGTCTTCGAGTCGTTCGGCGACGACCCAGTGCGAGCATCAACATGAGCGTGCTGATGGCTGCCACCGCGGCCGTGCTGTTCGGGATCGGCACGTATCTGCTGATGCAGCGCAAGCTGTCGCGGTTGATCATCGGCCTCGGCTTGATCGGCCACGGCGCCAACATCGTCTTCGTCACGACGTCCAAGCGCGGCAGCGCGCCCATCGTCGGAACGGGCGACCAGAGCGACTTCGCCGACCCGATGCCGCAGGCGCTCGTGCTGACGGCGATCGTCATCAGCTTCGGCGTCACCGCGCTTCTGCTCGCGCTGGCATACCGCAGCTGGCTGCTGACCGACGACGACGAGGTCGCCGACGACCCCGACGACCGCGCCATCAGCAAGGCCAGCCCCGACATCGAGGTCGACGACGCCGAGATGGAGGAAGTGTCCGAGGAACAGGCGACGGAACCGGGAGTCGTCGTGTGACCGCCATTGCGTTCCCCGGCCACGCAGGCCGCGCCCAACCGCTCCCTCGCTGGCGCTCGGTCGCTCGCATCGGAGAGATGCCGTGACCGCCATTCTGCCGGCGCCGATCGTTCTGCCCTTGATCGCCGCCGCGCTGTCGATCCTGTGTGGTCGCTCCCGATTGGCGCAGCGGATCATCGGCATCACGACGCTGACCGCGCTCGTCGCGCTGTCGATCGTGATCCTCGTCCACGTCGACAGCGAGGGGATCGTCGTCGTACAGGTCGGTGACTGGCCGGCCCCGCTCGGCATCACACTCGTCGCCGACCGACTGTCGGCCATCATGCTGGTGACGGCCGCGGTCGTGCTGCTCGCCGTGCTGCTCTACGCCATCGGACAGCCGGGCGTCGACCAGAACCATGTCGGGTTCCAGTCCACGTACCTGATGCTCGCCGCCGGCGTTTCCGCCGCGTTCCTCACCGGCGACCTGTTCGACCTGTTCGTCGCCATCGAGATGATGCTCACCGCGAGCTACGTCCTCATGACGCTCGGCGGCCGCCTCCAACAGGTTCGTTCCGGCATGACCTACGTCGTGATCAGCCTCGTGGCGTCGGTGCTGTTCCTCCTCACCCTTGCCTTCATGTACGCGGCCACCGGCACGATGAACCTGGCCGACCTCGTCGGCCGCATCGCCGAGCTACCTGCCGGCGTGCAGGCTGCACTGGCGGGGCTGCTGCTCGTCGTCTTCGGCATCAAGGCGGCGCTGTTCCCGCTCTACTTCTGGCTCCCCGACAGCTACCCGACGGCGCCGGCCGCAGTGACGGCCATCTTCGCCGGGCTCCTCACGAAGGTTGGCCTCTATGCGATCATCCGCACGCAGACACTGCTGTTCCCGAGCGACAGCCGGCCGGCCACGCTGCTGCTCGTCGTCGCCGGGCTGACGATGATCGTCGGCATCCTCGGCGCCATCGCTCAAGAGGACATCAAGCGGATCTTCTCCTTCTACATCATCAGCCAGATCGGCTACATCATCATGGGGCTCGGGCTGTTCACCCTGGCCGGGATCGCCGGTGCGGTCTTCGCCATCGTGCACCACATCGTCGTCAAGACGACGCTCTTCCTGGTCGGCGGCCTGATCGAGCACGCCGGCGGCACGAGCCGCCTGAACCGCCTCGGCAACATGATGGCGACGGCCCCGCTGATCGCGATCTTGTTCCTGCTGCCGGCGCTCAGCCTGGCCGGCATCCCGCCGTTCTCCGGGTTCGTCGCCAAGTTCGGTCTCTTCGACGCGACCGCACGGTCATCCGAGTGGGCCATCCTCGCCGTCGGTGTGATGGTCAGCCTGCTCACGCTGTTCTCCATCTTCAAGATCTGGGTCAGCGTGTTCTGGAGCCCGGCGATCGCCGCAGCGGAGCCTGACGACGGTCCCGCCAAGGTGCCGCGACGACTCCCCCGCCTGATGCTCGTGCCCACCGCCGTGCTGGCCGCCCTCACGCTGGCCATCGGCCTCGGCGCGGGCCCGCTCTACGACCTGAGCGACCGCGCGGCGGCCGATCTGGTCGACCCCAACCACTACATCGAGGCGGTGCTCGGACCATGAGAACTGCAGCCGTCGTCGCCGTGCTCGCCGCCATCTGGGTGCTGTTGTGGGGCTCGGCGTCAGTCGCCAACATCGTCACCGGCGTGCTCGTCGGCACTGCCCTGGTGATGCTCGTGCCGGGGCTGCGCGGGACGAAGCAGCCGCTCGTCATCCGGCCGATCGCCATCGCCCGGCTGCTCGGGCACTTCCTCGTCGACCTGATCCGCTCGAACATCGTGCTGACCCGCGAGATCATCGCCCCGCGGTCGCGCATCCATACCGCCATCGTCGGCGTCGAGCTGCCGGGCTGCTCTGACGAGCTCCTGACGGCGATCACCAACCTGCTGGCACTCGCGCCCGGGACGATGCCGGTCGAGATGAGCGTCGATCCGGTGGTGCTCTACGTGCACGTGCTGCACCTCGAGGATGTCGAGGAGGTGCGCCGCGAGGTTCGGCGGCTCACCGACCTCGCATACGCCGCGTTCGCCCCGGCGGAGAGGAACCCATCGTGATCGAGATCGCTTATGTGGTGCTCGGGCTGGCCGCCGTGCTGTTCGCTGGCCGTGCCATCGCCGGACCGTCCCTCTCGGATCGCGTCATCGGCATCGACGGCGTGATCGTCTCAGGCATGAGCATCATCATCGTGAACGCCATGGATACCGGGCGTGGCGCGTTCCTGCCGGCGGCCGTCGTGCTCGCGCTCGTGTCGTTCGTCGGCACTTCGGTGGTCGCCCGGTTCATCGAAGGGCGCGGCGAGTGATCGGTCAAGCAATCACGCTCATCGGTGCCGTGCTCGTGCTGCTCGGAGCGGTCGGGGTCCTCCGCTTCCCGGACGCCCTGGCCCGAATGCACGCGCTGACGAAGGCGTCGACCGTGGGAGTGGGTTTGGTCGCCATCGGATCGGCGTTCGTGCTACCGACCGCCAACGACATCACGTCGGCGATCGGCGCCGCGCTGCTGCAGTTCCTGACACTGCCGATCAGCGCATCACTCCTGGCGAGGGTCACCTACCACGCTCGCGGCATCCCGAGCCGTGTCGACGCCGTCGACGAGCTCGCCGACCGATCCCCGCCGCGTCCCTGATTCGGTGAGCTCGACGTAGAAGTGCACCAGCACGAGCGCTACGTACGGCACGAGCACCACCGCGCACAGCGTGACGATCACGCTGGCAACGGCGAAGCTGACGCTCGTCAGCACGAGGAGCAGCGCTCCGACGATGCTCGGCACGGTGAGCACGAGGCCCAGCGTGATCGCGAGGCCGAGCGCCCGCAGCCGGCTCCCACGGAGCAGCTCAGCACTGCGACGTAGACCTGCCCGCGCTGGCACCACCTCGTCAGCGCACACGACCGGCGCAACGAGCCAGCGGCTGGCGATCAGCGCGACCAGCGGCAACAGCAGCAGCACGATCGTCCCGACGCCGAACGTGATGACGAGGACGAACGACGCGACGAAAGTGGCGAAGGCAGCCTTCGGCATCCACCAGGAACCCGGGACGGCCCCGTCGCTCAGGGGTGAAGACCCGGTTCGGCACGGCGGGCGCTCCAGCGCCCTCGCCGGCCGCATCATGTCCGTATCCACGACCAACTCGACCGTCGCGGCAAGCACCCAGGCCATGACCGGCAACGTGACGATCGCCGCGATGGCAGCGAGGAACGGCGCAGCCCAGGGCGAATCGTCGCCGAGCACGTCGAGGACGTTGTCGACCGGCGTGTGGCGCACGACGAGCCAGTGCACGGCAAGGGTGAACGCGCCGGCGAACAGGATCGCGCCGCCGATCTGCAGGACGCGCGCCGGATTCCGCCGATAGGTGTGCGCCGCAGCACCGAGCAGTCCACGCGATGAGTAGCGGACGATGGCCACCAGCGCGATCACTGCCAAGGCGAACACGATCCCGAAGCGCACGGGATGGTCGAGGAACCGCAGCAGCGCCTGCGAGGCAGTCCGGCTGATGTCACAGAACGCGTCGGTGGCCGGTGACCCGCCGAACGGAACGGCCACCGCTCCGTCGCGACCCTCCTCCTCGATCCAGTCGAGCGGGGCGTTCCATTGGTCCTTCAGGGCCGGACCGGTCGGGCCGTCGTTGAACATGGGCCGACGCTCGCCCCAATGACCCTCGTAGGACAGCCACGCGAACTCACCGTCGACGGGCGCCTCGGTCGGCAGCACGATCACCGACGGCCGCACCTCCGTCAGCGGAGCCGACGTGTCGTCACACCCGAACCCCGTCGCGCCGCTCTTGCCGAACCACACGGAGCGCTCGAAGTAGGCGGCGTGCGACCCCTGGCCGGGATAGATGACCGGCGCTCCGTCGACCAAACGGACCTCGTCCGGCTCGGCGTACTCCGATCCCTCGTGTTGCGCGTAGGCGTAGAGCACCGGACCGCGCTCGAGGGCATCGGCCACCGACGCCGTGTCGAACTCGAGCTGGACCATCTCCCAGTCACTTTCGTGACGGTCGTTCCAGTCGTTGTACACGTAGTAGAGCCAGTACTGGGCGAGGAGGACGTCGCCATCGACGACGGCCCTCCCGTACACCTGCGGCTCGGCGTCCATCGACCGGAACCACTGCTCGTACTCGCAGCCGGGGTCCAGGGCATCGCCGGGGAAGTCGAGCTCCCAATCGCTCTCGCCACCAGCGAGGTCGGCGGCCTCGGGCGCGACGGTGATCGTCTCGCCGTTGCCGTCGCGCAGCACGACGTCGTCGCGGCCCAAGACGTGATCGACCGAGATCGGATGGTACGGCTCCCCGTCTCCGCACGGCTCGGGCTGTTGGCGCAGCGCCACGACCGGTGCGTAGTGCTCGAGCAGCTCCGTCGGATCGGCGTCGGGCGGCGCCGCGAGGAGCAGCGCTGCCGCGGCGAGCCTGGCGATCATTCGGCCGGCGTGCCGCCCTCCACCTGGACCGTCGAAGCCGGTCGCAGCAGCCTTGGCGTGACGAGGACGACGGCGATCGCCAACACGATTCCTCCGAGCAGCGACCAGATCGAGAGACCGAGCAGGATGACGACGAGCGCGCCGACGACGACACCGACGGCGAGGAAGATGTCGTCTCTCCGCCAGCGCCGGATCGCCATTGCCACGAGGACGGCGACGACGGCGAGCAGCAAGATGATCGCCGCCAGCCGCATCAAGCTCGTTGCGGCACCACCCACCATCGCCCTGATCGCGGCCTGGCCGCCGGGTTTCTGGGCGAGGTCCGGCGCCGCCGCAACGACGCGCTCGACCGCGCCGCGCATGACGACGATGGCGGCGATGACACCGAGGCCGAGCACGAAGACGGCCCGCCAGCGATTGGCGGCGACCAGTACTGCGGCGACCAGCAGCACGACAGACAGCACGATGACGACCCACATCGCCCGCTTGGCGAAGACGGCCGCCTGCTGGGCGCTCTGCAACGTCGCCTGCGCGTTGGCGATGTTGTCGCTCTGATAGACGACCAACTGCCCGAAGTCGTCCGGTAGATCCCGACCGGTCGCCTCCTCGAGCTCGGCGATCTGCTCCGCCGGATCGCCGTCCGCCGTGAGCTCCGGGATCTGGAGATCCTTGAAGAGCCCGAGGTCCTGGAGTCGGGTGGCGGCTCGGCCGACGAGCGGGAGCAGGTTCAAGGTCACTGCGCCGTCGTTCACCGAGATCCCGTCGAGCAGGCCATCACCCTGGAGCAGCCGCATCGCGGCACGGTGCGCCCGCTCGGCGAGCCGCCGGAACACCGTCTCGGTCTCGCGTTGCGCCAGCAGCACGGCCACACCTCGATCGACGGCGGTGCGAGCGCCGCCGGCGAGCAACGGCTCGAGGCTCTGGAGCTGATCGGGCAGCACCGCAGTCAGCGCGGCGTCGACGTCAACGGCGCTGAAGACGAGGTTCGTGATGTAGTCGGAGAGGGCCGCCTGCACCTCGGCTTCGTCGAAGGCGTCGACGGCGAGGTCGGCGACACGCTCGCTGCTCGTCACGGTCACCCGCGCCCAGACCGCCACCGTGCCGACCACGAGGAGGAGGACGGCAAGCACACCGAGCACTGAGGCGATGATGTTGCGGGTTCTCGGTGAGCGCATCGCCCCTTTGTAGTGCCTGGACTCGTACCATCCGCTCACATGCGGACCACGCGACGGCTGTGGCAGCCGCCGACCGGCCTGCAGCTGTTCGCCTCGCCCGAGGGCGAAGCACGCGCGCGAAGGCCGACGGACGTCGCGCTCGCCATCGCCAGCTTCCTCGTCCTGCTGATCGCAGGGACCTTGGCGAGCGTGGCCACCCAGCTCGACGAAGCCGTCGCGGACCTGCTGTCGTCGCTGCCCGGCTTCCTCGACGGGATCTGGCGAGTGGTCGCGACGAGCGCGCTGGTGTGGGCCGGCCTGCTGCTGATCATCTCGGTCGTGCGTCGCCGCACCTCGCTCGTGCGCGACCTCCTGTTCGCCGCGCTCATCGGCGCCGCCGTCGCCGTGATCGCCGGTGAGGTCGTCGTCGACGACGGATGGGGAGTACTCAGCGGTCTGTTCGAGCTCAACGACCCGCCAGCGTTCCCGCCGGGTCTGGTGACGTTGACCGCAGCTGCGTTCTCGACGGCATCACCACACCTCACCCGCCCGTTCCGCCATCTCGGTCGATGGCTGTTGTTCGGGCAGGCGGTGGCTGTGGTCGCGCTCGGCGCGGCCGTCGGATTCGGTGCGGTCGCCGCTGTGGCCATCGGACTGCTCGCTGCTGCTGGTGTGCATCTCGCCTTCGGCTCGCCGGGCGGACGCCCGGACGCGGCGCGCATCCGGCTGGCGCTGCAGGAACTGGGCGTGGACGTCGACGATCTCACTCCGTCATCGATGCAGCCGTACGGTGCCGTGCTCTTCGATGGTCACGACGCGGACGGGCCGTTGTTGGTCAAGGTGTACGGCCGCGACGCGTGGGACGGACAGTTGCTCTCCACCGTGTGGCGGCTCGTGTGGTATCGCGACACCGAACGCCTCGCGCAGCACTCTCGCTTCGAGCTGGTCGAGCACGAGGGGTTCGTGACGGTGCTCGCCGAGCGGACGGGTGCCCGCGTCCCGCACCTCGTGACGGCGGGCAGCGCCGGGCGCGGCGATGCGCTCGTCGTCGTCCGCCCTGTCGGCGAACCGCTCGGCGATGCGTCCGGGCTCGCTCGCGTTGACGAGACGGGCCTCGCCGCGCTGTGGTCGCAGCTGGCGTTGCTGCACGACGCCGGCATCACCCACCGACAGGTCGATCTCGACCGGATCGTGCGGCATGCCGACGGAACGCTCGGCTTCGGTGATCTGTCGTCGGCCTCCGTCACCACTTCGCCGGCCCGCCAGCTCCAGGACCAGGCGCAGGTGCTGGCGCTGTCCATCGCCGCGCTCGGCGAGGAGCGGGCACTCGCCGTCGCCCGCACGGCCGTCGGTGCCGAGTCGCTGCCCCAGGTGCTGCCGTACCTGCAGGACGCCGCCGTGCCCCCGCGCCTTCGCGCTGTCCTCCAGCACGCTGACGTCGACCTGGACGAGGTGCGCGTGCGGTTCACCAAGGACCTCGGCGCGCCCGACCAGCCGCTGATCCGCCTGCGCCGGGTGACGTGGGGCTCGCTGATCAACGTCGCCCTGCTGGCGATCGCCGCGTTCACGCTGATCGGGCTGCTCGGCGACCTCGACCTCGAGTCGTTCGCGCAGGAGTTGAAGGACGCCAGCTGGTGGTGGCTGGCCTTCGCCGTCGTCATCGCGCAGCTGCCACGCGTCGCCTCCGCCTTCAGCACCATGGGCTCGATCGCCAGACCGCTGCCACTCGGACCGCTGGTCTCCCTGCAGTTCGCCATCACGTACGTGAACCTCGCGATCCCGAGCACCGCGGCCCGAGTGGCGATCAGCGTCCGCTTCTTCCAGCGCTTCGGCGTAGGGGCTGCAACGGCGATGACCGCCGGCGTCATCGATTCTGTTGCCGGTCTGGTCGTCCAGGTCGTGCTCCTCGTGACGCTGTTCTTCTTCGCCGACCTGGACTTCAACCTCCAGCTCGATCCCGACCAGCTGAGCGGCCTGGTGACGATCGGGCTGATCGTGATCGCCGTGATGATCGTGGCGGTGCTCGTCTGCTTCGCCGTTCCAGCGGTGCGCCGACGCCTCATGGGGTGGTTGCGCCAGGGAGCTCAGGCGCTGGCCGTGCTCAAGTCGCCGACGAAGCTCATGCAACTGATCCTCGGCAACCTCGTCGCTCAGATCTTCTTCGCCGTCGCCCTTGGTGCCTGCGTGGTGGCCTTCGGCGAGGACGTCAGCCTCAGCCAGTTGATCGTGATCAACACGATGGTGTCGCTGTTCGCCGGGCTCATGCCGGTGCCCGGCGGGATCGGCGTCGCCGAGGCCGGTCTCACGCTCGGGCTCACGGCGGCCGGCCTGGACGAGACGACCGCCTTCGCCATCGCCCTCGCCTACCGCTTCGCCAGCTTCTACCTCCCGCCGCTGTGGGGTGCGCTGTGCTACCGGTCGCTGATCAAGAAGCGCTACCTCTGACCGCGCTGCATCTGGGCGCGGACGTTCTCAAACACCGATCTGGGCGCGCACGTTCTCGAATTCGAGACGCTCCGCGCCCAGATCCGAGATCGCTAGGCCGTCACGGCGACGAAGACCAACTCACGGCCCGGGCGATCGGGCGCATCCCGCACGTCCTCGACGCGGAATCCGGCCTCGACGAGTGAGCGTTCGACCTCCTCGCGGCCGCGAAAGCGCAGCGTCGAGTCCGACGTGAGCGTCGTACCGTCGGCTGCGAACACGACCGACGAGCGGAACGTGACCAGCGGCTCGGCGACGTCGAGCAGGTCGTGCCACGACGCGACCGTCCCGACACCGGGCACGTCGCACTCCTCGTAGGACTCCTCGCGATTCCACTCGAGCCAGGCTCGACGGGCGGGATCCCGTGTCTCGAACACGAACCGTCCGCCAGGACGCAGTGCGGCCCTGACGCCGCGGAGGGTGGCCTGCCAGTCGTCATCGGTCAGGAAGACCTGGGCCACGTTGCCGGTCATCGTCGCCAGGTCCATCTGCAGCGGTGGCAGCGTCGTCGCGTCGCCCAGGATCCAGCGCACGTCGTCGGCATCGGGTTTAGCTCGGGCGACCTCCAGCGACGCTGCTGCCGGATCGACGCCGACGACGTCGAGCCCGCGCTCGTCCAGCAAGCAGGCGAGCGTGCCGGTGCCGCAGCCGACGTCGACGACGGCGTGGGCCCCGAACTCTTCGACGATCGCGAGGTACGCGTCGAGGTCGTCTCGCTCCCCCTCGAGCGAGTCGTAGACCGCGGCGAGCCGGCGGTCAGCGAAGATCGCGTCGACCATGACGTTCACCCGTCGCGCACGGCGACGATCGCTTCGTCGATGTTTGCGTAGACGCGCAGATCAGTCGCGGAGCCGTGCTGGTCGAGCAGGTCTCCGACCTGACCGAGTTCGTGGGCGATGACCAACTGCTGTCCCCCGCCCGCCAGTTCGACGGCGAGCTCCTCGAGCATGCGAACCGCAGTGACGTCAACGAAGGCGATCGCTTCGGCGTCGAGGACGATGCCCTTCGTTCCCGGCGCGGCAGCGTGCGACTTGATCGTGGCCCGCACCGCGTCGGCGTTGGCGAAGAACAGCCCCGACTCGACACGCAGCACCGGGATGCCGGGTTCCACGGCATTGTCGGGATGTCGATCCAGATCGTTGTACTGGTGGCCGGCACCCGGGATCTGCCCGAGCTCAGCCACGTAGGGCTTCGATGCCCGGTAGAGCAACAGCAGCAACGACATCACGATGCCGATGACGAGTCCAGGCAAGGTGTCGAACACGAGCACGCCGAGCATCGCCGCAACTGCGGCGATGAAGTCGGCGCGCGCGGCGTGGCCGTAGATGCGACCGAGCCGTGTGCTGTAGAGGTTGTAGTAGCGCTTCAGGCTGGCGAAGTCGACGAGCTCGATGACGGCGGCGATGACGACGGCCGCCAGGGTCGCCTCCGGCAGGTTCTCGAACAGGTCCGTCAAGAACAGCAACGTGATGACGGTGAGCGCGGCGGCAGTGATGCCGGACAGCTGCGAACGGGCCCCCGCCGCCCAGTCGACGGCCGTCTTCGAGAGGCTCCCGTTGACGACCATCCCGCTGACGAACCCGGACCCGATGTTCGCCGCGCCGAGGCCGATCAGCTCACGGTTGGTGTTGATCTCGGCGTGCTCGCGAGCGGCATACGTCTTGGCCGCGCCGAGACCTTCGGCGAAGCCGACGAGCATGATTCCTGCCGCCGGACCGGCCGCGGCGAGGTAGTCGCTCAGCCCGAGGCCGTCGGGCGGCCCGATCGAGGGCAGGCCGCTGTCGATGGGCCCGACGATGGCGACTCCCTTCGACTCGAGGTCGAACAGGTCGACGGCGATCACGCCCGCGATCACGGCGACCAGGGACGCGGGGACGACCGGGGCGACATGTCGCAGGGCCAAGACGACGACGAGCGACATCACGCCAACCACCAAGGTGCGAACCTGGGTGTCACCGAGGTTGCCGATGAAGCCCCACAGCTGGCGGAAGAAGCTCCCGTCCTCCTTCTCCACGCCGAAGATCGTCGGAACCTGACCGATGATGATCGTCAACGCCATGCCGATGATGAATCCCTTGAGCACCGGCTCGGAGATGAAGCTGGCGAGGAACCCGAGGCGCAGCACGCCGGCGGCGAGGGCGTACGCCCCGGTCATCAACGCCACCACTCCGGTGAACGCCAGCACCTCGTCCGGGCCACCGGTGGTCAGGTCGGCGACAGCGGCGGCCGACAACGCGGCCGTCGCGGACATCGGTCCGACGATCAGGTATCGCGAGCTGCCAAACGCCGCGTACAGGACGAGCGCGGCCGGCGCCGCGTAGAGGCCGACCACCGGGGAGACTCCGGCGATCGTGGCGTAGGCGAGCGCTTCTGGGACGAGGATCGCCCAGACCGTCAGCCCGGCGATCAGGTCGCCGCGCAGCCAGCCGCGGTCGTAACCGCTGAGCGATTGGAAGGCCGGCAACCGCCGGCGGCGGGCGTGCACGCCGACGGTCATCGCGACCGACTTGCGATCAGACCTTCGGCCGTCTGGTCAGCGTCGACGCAGATCAGACGGCTAGCGTCAGTCGTCGGATCCCACCTCGGCGAGCGCTTCGGCGACCGTCTCCGCATCCATGCGGTCGTGCGCGAGGAGCACGCCCTGCGAGTTCCGCACGGCGGTCACGAAGGCCCGCGCCCAGGTGTTCTCCCACACGATGGCGAGTGCCGAGCTGCCGGGTTCGAGGAGCTCGCCGATCGCCTGCATGTCCTCCTCACTGAGCAGCGCGCCGGCCTCGCCCTCGAGCTCGAGGTACGGCCCGGCGATCTCGTCGTCGACCTCACTCAGCTCGAACCCGGCCACGGTGCCGTCGTCATCACGCGTGATGAACAGCAGGTCGAGAATCGACACGGTGCCGCTGGCGACCAGGTCGGCGACGGCGGGGGCGATCTCTCCGCTGAATTGACTTCCCGGAAAGCCGATGACGGCGAGCTCAACCGGTCCCAGTGCCTCGTCTTGTGACATCTCGATCTCCTCCTCAGCCGAGCAGCTTGGCTTTGGCCGCTTCGAACTCGGCCTCGCTGAGGATGCCCTGCGCCTTCAGTTGCGCCAGCTCGTTCAGCTTCGAGACCAGGTCATCGCCGCCGGCAGCGGCGGGAGCGGGCGGAGGGGGTGGAGGTGCCGCCGCCGCGGCCGCTGCAGCCTGCTGCTGCGCCTGGGCGTCGGCTGCTTCCTGTGCCTTCTCCGCCTGCTTGCCTCGCATGTGGCCGCTGACTGCGGTCGCCGTGCCGGCCACTACCGCAGTTGTGGCGACCGTCCCCACCAGACCCCGGCGGCCCATTCGTCGTCCTGGACGCATCATCATCTCTGAAGGATCCTTTCTAGGCCAGGGCCTTCGCCTTGGCCTGCTCGTACTCGTTTTCACTGAGCACTCCCTGGTCGCGGAGGCGCGCGAGCTTCTCGAGCTCGTCGGCCGTGCTGGCACCACCGCTCGACCCGGCCGCCTGCTGCACGTAGCTGCGGAAGGCCTCATCTCGCGCCTGCGCGTCGTCCACGGCGTGCTTGCTCATCTTGCTGCCGCGCGCGATCAGGTACACGAGCACACCGAGGAACGGGAAGATGATGATGCCGATCACCCAGAGCGCCTTGGCCCAGCCGGACAGATCGTGGCTGCGGAAGAGGTCGGCGATGACGCCGATCAGCAACCAGATCCAGATGAAGAACAAGAAGAACCAAAGGATCGACCAGAAGACGTCGTCAGTCCTCCAGGCCGCAGCAAACGTGGACACGTGCGCTCCCTTCGCATGACCCGGCGGCGGTGCCGGGACATCACGCCGATGGATAGCACACTGCGCGGGCGCGGCGTGATTTCTACGCCGGCGGTGGCAGCGGTGGCTGGCGCTCGTGCTCGGCGAGCGCCTGGGAAGCCGCGGACTGGGCGACGTTGTATTGAGCGGCCTGCTGCTGCGCTCCGCGGAGAGCGGCCTGCTCCGCGGCATAGCGCTGGTTGGCCACCTGGTATGCCGCCGCATCGGCTGTCCTGCGCGCTTCGGCGATGGCCCGTTGCTGACGGAGCAGATGGGTGCGCAGCCAGTGCAGGAGCACGTCGAACGCAAACGCCACGAGGAAGTAGACGATGGCAGCGAAGAGCAGCGACAGGTCGAGCACCGAGTTGTCGCTGAGCTGACGGTCGGGGAACAGGCCCCGGAAGGGGCCCATCAGCGTCTCGGCGCTCCGATACACCCACTCGGCGAAACCGGCGTCCGGGTTGGCACCGAACAGGCGGAGGAAGAAGGCGACCGTCAACAGGATCGCTTGCAGCAGGATCACGATGTAGAAGATCCAGGCGACAACCTTGCTGACCTGGATGATGATGGGCACGGGCGAGGCTTCGGCCTCCTCGGCGCGCCGCTCGTACTCGGCCGCTTGCGCCTCGAGCTGACTGGTGCTGGACATCTCCTCACTCTCGCGCTCGCCGGGCAAACACCCGCGGAGAGTCAGGTGGGTGAGACGCCGAAGCGGAGCGGAGGCGGCGAGCTCGGCAGGCGAGGCGAGCAACTTGCTTGCGAGCCGAGCCCGATCATTCAACGTCGAAGATGCGACGGATCAGCTTGGAGTGCCGGGCCAGCTGACGCAAGATCGGCAACGAGAACATGAACCGGGCGACGCTGCCGAAGCGTTCGTGGATCACGGCGTCGAGCGCCAGGGCCAGCGGGATGACGCGACCGATCACGAAGAACCAGCTCAGCGTCACGATCGTCGTTCCGACAGCGCCGTACAGCGCAGACGCTCGCTCGAACCGGTCAGGGAGGTAGAGCACGCTGAGGGCCTGCATCAGGACGATCGTCGCCGCCATCAGCACGGCGCCCGGCAGCAGCGCGCCTGGATCAGCGGTCGCGCGCCGCAACATCGCCGTGAGCACGAACCAGATCGGCACGTACACGACGAACGCGATGAGGAAGGACGAGCCGGCGACGGCGATCCCGAACTCGGCTCGGGTACGGCTCACGAGCGCGCTCGTGAACCCGACGCCGACGACGAGGCCGACGACGGCGCCGACGACCTTGGCGCTCACCTTGGACTCGACGGGCAGGCGCCAGGCCAGGCAGCTGGCCCCGATCAGCACCTTGCTCAGCGACCGACCCGCGGTCACCATCCCGACCAAGCCGAGCAGCACGGCGATCCAACGGGTCGAGTTGGGTTGGGCGAGAGCACTGGCGATCTGCGTCGCCAGTTGACCTTGAACACCGGCGGCGTCGTTCACCTCGCTCGCCCGCCACTGCTCGCCGATGAACCCGAGGACTCCGATCACGAAGAGCAACAGCGGGATGAAGAAGAGGAACAGCCGGAAGGCGATCGCGCTGCCCACGAGCGTGCCGGCCGCCTGCCGGTCCCGCTGGTACAGCAGCACGGCAACCTGGATCACCGGCCGATCCTCGAAGCGCTGCAGCAGTTTCGAGGCGCGGTCCTTCGCCTTGGCCACCCGCTCCTTGGCCGTCATCGAGTCGGCGGCCAGCGATACGTCGTCCAGCCCCGACCGTCGGGACGAGCGCCGAGCGACTCGTAGAAGTCGATCGCCTTCTGGTTCCAGTCGAGCACGCTCCATTCGATGCGGCCATCGGTCAGCGTGCGCAGGTGGGCCAGCAGAGCGCTCCCGACCCCGGCACCTCGTGCCTCCGGGTCGACGTAGAGGTCCTCGAGCCAGATCCCTGGTCGCCCGAGGAACGTCGAGAACGTGCGGAACCACAGGGCCATCCCGACAGGGCGACCGTTCAGCTCGGCGATCAGCACCCGCGCCGCAGGGTCGTCGCCGAACAGGTGGTCGGCGAGCTCGTCCGGGTCGAGCCGGACCTGATCAGCGAGCTGTTCGAACTCGGCGAGCCCGCGGATCAGCCGGACGATCGTCTCGAGGTCAGCTCGTTGCGCCTCCCGCACCGTCACCACGTTGGTGACCGTAGCTATGTCGACGGATACCGTCTGCCGATGATCAAGGTCACCGTCCTGTACCCATCGACCGGCGACAGCACGTTCGACACGGACTACTACCGGACGACGCATGCGGAGATCGTGCGGAGGGTGCTCAAGCCGGAGCGGTTCGACATCGACAAGGGCCTCGACGGCCAGCCGTTCCATGCCATCGGCTACCTGCTGTACGCCTCGCAGGACGCAATGAAGGCCGGGATGGGCAGCCCTGATGCCGGTGAGGCGATGGCGGACATCCCGAACTTCTACAAGGGCGGGCAGCCGCAGATCCAGATCTCCGAGGTTCTCGACTAGCGGCTCCCGTCCCGCTCGAGCAGTCGTGTTCGTAGTCGCGATGGAGGTCGACGTCCGGATCGTCGACGCTCACTCGCTGAAGGACAAGCGCCAGGTCGTCAAGTCGATCGTCGAGACGGCGCGGCGGCGCTTCGGCATCTCCGCAGCCGAGGTCGGCGCGCAGGACGTCTGGCAGCGGGCCCAGCTCGGCTTCGCCGTGGTGTCGTCCAGCGCCGGTCAGGCCGAGCACGTGCTCGACGACGTCGAGCGCTTCGTGTGGTCGCAGCCGGCAATCGAGGTGATCAGCGCCGAGCGGATCTGGCTGGAGTGACTCCCCCGCTGATCAAGCGGTACTCCCTACGCTGGCGCGATGCCCCCGCTCCGGCTGGTCGAGCGCCACCGGTTCCTCGACAGCTACGGCTTCGTGCTGGTGCTCATCGTCACCACCTACGTCACCGCCGTAACGCTCACCAAGCCGTGGGGCGCCACGATCGTGCTCGTCGTGCAGATCGCCGCGGTGACAGTGACGCTCCACGTCTCGCACGCGCGAAGACTCGTGCGGGTCGTGGCCATCGTGGCGCTCATCCTTTCGGGAATCGCGGCGGTCGCCAACCTCGTCGACCCGACCGACGACAGCCTCCTGCCGGTCCTCTTCGCCTGCAGCACACTGCTCTATGTCGTGGCGCCCTTTTCGATCGTCCGCCACGTGGCCCAGCGCCAGCGAATCGATGTGGAAACGTTCCTCGGAGCGCTCGCCGCGTACCTGCTCCTCGGCATGGCGTTCGCGTTCTCCTACCGGTTCTTCGGCGACATCCAGGACACGCCCTTCTTCGGCGATGCCGGTGACGGCACCACCGCCGACGTCCTCTTCTTCAGCTTCATCACGCTGACGACGACCGGGTACGGCAACCTCGTGCCAGCTGCCAACCCCGGCCAGAGCCTGGCCGTTCTCGAAGCGCTGCTCGGCCAGCTGTTCCTCGTCACGGCGGTCGCCAAGATCGTCAGCGCCTGGCAGCCGCGCCGCCGCGAGGCCCCGACCGCCACCGAGGAATGACCCAGCGCATCGGGTTCCACGGCGCCGGGTTCATCACCCGCGCCCACCGGTGGCTGCTGGAGCACGCCGGCGTGTCCTACGAGCTCGTCGCCGTGCACGACCCGGACGCCGCCCGCGCCGCCCGCTTCGCCGAGCAGACCGGCGCCGCCGCCGTGAGCGAGCACGCGATCGTCGAGCTCGCCGACGTCGTGTTCGTCTGCACGTGGACGTCGGAGCACCCCCGCCTCGTCGCCGACGCAGCAGCCGCCGGACGGGCCGTGTTCTGCGAGAAGCCGCTCGCCGTCGATGCGGCGCACGTCGAGCAGATGATCACTGACGTCGAACACGCCGGCGTCGTCAACCAGGTGGGGCTGATCCTCCGCTTCCTGCCCGGCTACGTGATGGTTCGCCACCTCCTCGATGACGAGCGAGCGGGCCAGCGTGATGACGGTCAACCTCTCTGACGACCAGTACCTGCCAGTCCAGGGCCAGTACGCGTCGACGTGGCGGGCGGATCCGGCTCGCGCCGGGCGTGGAGCGCTGCTCGAGCATTCGATCCACGACGTCGACATCCTCCACTGGACCTTCGGTCCCGTGCGATCAGTCAGTGCTGTCGCTCGGCAGCACCATGGTCTGCCCCGGATCGACGACGCCACGGTCGCTCGGTTGGAGTTCGAGAGCGGGGCGGTGGGCACCCTGACCACGGTGTGGCACGACGTGCTCGAACGTCCCAACATGCGCCGCCTCGAGATGCTGTGCGAGCGCCTCTACGTCGCCCTGGAAGGCGACTCCGACGCCGTGCTGCGGTGGCGCTTCGCAGGCGAGGACGAGCACACATTGTCCGGCGTCGAGCTGGCGGACGCGGCGCGCTCGGCCGGCGGAGAGGCGGCCGGTCCGCTCGTGCCCTTCGGTGCCGGGCACGGCTTCAATCCCCTGACTCGCTTCCTCGAGGCAGTGCGGGATGGCGCACCGTCTCCGCTGCCATTCGCCGAGGCCGCCGCCGCGCATCATCTGGTGGATGCCATGTACCAGTCTGCCGAACAGGGAGGGACCGTGATCGAGGTAGGCGAACCGTGACCGTGTACGTCGGGCTGTTGCGCGGCGTCAACGTCGGCGGCAAGTCGAAGCTGCCGATGGCCGACCTTCGCCGGATCGCGGAGGGCTGTGGGTTCGATGACGTGCGAACGTACGTGCAGAGCGGCAATGTCGTGTTCAGTGCCACGGGCGCAGCGTCAGCCGTGGCGCGCAAGCTGCGCAGCGCCATCGCTGCCGAGACGAAGCTCGACCCTCCGATCGCCATTCGCACCGCCGCGCAGCTGGCGAAGGTCGTCGAGCGGTGCCCGTTCGATGACACCGCCAACGTTCACGTGACGTTCCTCGTCGAAGGCGCCAAGGGCGCTGCACCGAAGGTCGACCGAGAGCAGTTCGCACCCGAGCGCTACGACGTGAAGGGCAAGGAGGTGTACCTGTACCTCCCGACCGGCCTCGGCCGCAGCAAGCTCGCGGCCGCCCTGAGCAAGGGCGCGGCGGCCGCCAACGGGACGACGCGCAACTGGCGCACCGTCACGACACTGCTGGAGATGGCGCGGGCCTGACGTCGCTCGTACAGGTGGGCGAGCGCCGCTGCGTAGCGGCGGCGGCGAGCTCGGCAGGTGAGTCGAGCAGCTTGGCTGCGAGACGAGCCCGAGTTAGGGGTCTGAACGGCGGGACGACACGACGCCGGTGTCGAAGCCGGCGAGGTGCAGCCCACCGTGGAAACGGGCGTGCTCGATCTTCAGGCAGCGGTTCTGCACGACCGTGATGCCGGCGCCAGTCGCGATGGCAGCTGCCTCGTCGTTGCGGAGCCCCAGCTGGAACCACAGCGTCTGCACACCGCCCAGCGCGACGACCTCCTTGGCGACGGCCGGCAGGTCATCGCGCCGGCGGAACACGTCGACGAGGTCGGGAGTTCCGGGCAGTTCCTCCAGCGACGCATAGATGTGTCGCCCGAACACGTCGCCGCCCTTGGGGTTGACGAACCAGACCTCCTCGAACGAGCAGGTCGACGACAGCAGGTAGGTCGCCACGAAGTAGCTGGCTCGACTCGGGTCGGTCGACATCCCGAGGATGGCGATCGTCCGCGTGCGCCTGATGATCTCGAGGCGCTCCCGGGCCGAAGGGTCGGCGATCGTCGGCTCAGTCATGCTTCACCGCCGCGGTCAGCGCCTGGTCGAGATCCCAGCAGATGTCCTCCGGGTCCTCCAGGCCGATCGAGATGCGCACGAGATCCGGGCCGACACCGCCGGCGACGAGGGCGTCGTCGTCGAGCTGCTGGTGGGTCGTCGATGCCGGGTGGATGACGAGCGTGCGGACGTCACCGATGTTGGCGAGGTGGCTGCACAGCTGGACCGATTCGACGAACCTCCGGCCCGCGTCGCGGCCGCCGACGACACCGAATGAGACGACGGCGCCCGGACCGCCCGGCAGATAGCGCTGCGCACGAGCGTGGTCGGGGTGATCGGGTGTGCCGGGCCAGCACACCCAGGCCACCGCCGGGTGTTGTTGGAGGAAGTCGACGACTGCACGCGTGTTGGCGATGTGCGCGTCCATCCGCTGCGGCAGCGTCTCGACACCCTGTATGAGGAGGAAGGCATTGAACGGCGAGAGCGCCGGCCCCACGTCACGCAGCTGCTCGGCCCGCAGACGCGTCAGGAAGCCGTATTCGCCGAAGTTCCCCCACCACGACAGCCCGCCGTAGGAGGCGACCGGCTCGGTCATCGCCGGGAAGTTGCCGTTGCCCCAGTCGAAGCGACCCGACTCGACGACCACCCCGCCGAGCGAGGTGCCGTGCCCACCCAGGAACTTCGTCGCCGAGTGGAGCACGATGTCGGCGCCCCACTCCATCGGCCGGCACAGGTACGGCGTGGCCGTGGTCGAGTCGACGATCAGCGGGATCCCGGCGGCATGGGCGACGTCGGCCAGGCCCTCGAGGTCGGCGACGGCACCCGACGGGTTGGCGATGAGCTCGGTGTAGACGCAACGGGTTTGCGGGCCGATTGCGGCGGCGAACGCGGCGGGATCGGTGCCCGGCACGAACGTCGTGACGACGCCGAAGCGGGCGAGGGTCACCTCGAGCAGCGTGCGGGTACCGCCGTAGAGCTGCGCCGACGACACGACGTGGTCGCCGCTCCGACACAGCGCGGCGATGGTCAGGAACTCGGCCGACTGGCCGCTCGCCGCGGCGACGGCGCCGATGCCGCCTTCCAGGCTGGCCACCCGCTCCTCGAACACGGCGACGGTCGGGTTGGCGATGCGGGAGTAGATGACGCCGAACTTCTGGAGCGCGAACAGGTCGGCGGCGTCGGCGGCATCCTCGAACACGAAGCTCGTGCTCTGGACGATCGGGACCGCCCGCGCTCCGCTGACGGGGTCAGGGCGCGCACCGGCGTGGATCGCTCTCGTGCGGAAGCCCCAGGAACGGTCGCCGTTCACCGGACCATCATGCCGCTCGCGCCAACTGGGCGTCATCTCCGCCAGCAGTTGGCAGAGATGACGCCCGGTTCGGGTCTTGGCGGAAATGACGCCCAGATACCCAGGCTCAGCCTCGGTATGGGCGCAACCCGTCGGCGGGGACGGTGCCGAGGCGGCCGGCCTGGAAGTCCTCGACGGCTTGCACGAGCTCGGCGCGGGTGTTCATGACGAACGGGCCGTACGCCGCGATCGGCTCCCGGATCGGCTGCCCACCGAGCAGCAGCACCTCGAGCGGCTGCCCGCCGGAGGCCGGCCCATCCAGCGTGATCGCGTCACCACCACCGAAGACGGTCAGCTGTCCGACCTGCACGGGCCGACGCTCGGTCCCGGCGCTCCCCGAGCCGGCAAGCACGTAGGCCAGCGCGTTGAAGTCGGTCGGCCACGGCACGGTGAGCCGTGCACCCGGAGCGATGGTGGCGTGCGCCACGACGATCGGCGTGTGCGTCGAGCCAGGGCCGCGGAATCCGGCGACCTCACCGGCGATGAGCCGGAGCAGGGCGCCACCGTCGGGCGACGACACCAGCGTCACCAGCTCGGCATCGAGGTTCTGGTATCGCGGCGCGGTGAGCTTGTCGGCGGCCGGCAGGTTCACCCAGAGCTGCACACCGTGGAACAAGCCGCCGCTCACGACGAGCTCCTCGGGCGGCGTCTCGATGTGCAGGAGCCCGGAACCGGCCGTCATCCACTGCGTGCCACCGTTCGTGATCGAGCCGCCCCCGCCGTGGGAGTCCTGGTGCAGGAACGTGCCATCCATGATGTACGTCACGGTCTCGAAGCCGCGGTGCGGGTGCCAATCGGTCCCGCGCGGCTCGTACGGGGCGTATTCGACCTCACCCATCTGGTCCATGTGGATGAACGGGTCGAGGTCGCGCGGATCGACGCCGGCGAAGGCCCGACGTACCGGAAAGCCCTCGCCCTCGTGCCCCTGCGGTGCGGTCGTGACGGAACGAACGGGACGATCGCGCTGGTCCGGTCCCAGCTGCGGAAGGCGGGGCAACGTGGCGGTGTCGGCGGTGACGGCTGGCATCTGCGCTCCTTGAAGTTCTTGCGTACGCAAATATAACGCCGATCCGACCCGTTCTGTTCCGACGCTCCATACGCTGACCCGATGGATGTCCGCGACACCCTGACGGACTGTTCGGCGCGGGCGCTGAACCTGACGCACCGGTTCTGGATGACCGTCTCGGGCGGCCGACTCGGCCGCCGCGTCGGCTCGATGAAGGTGGTGGAGCTGCACACCGTCGGCCGCAAGACCGGCAAGGAGCGGGCGACGATGCTGACGGCGCCGATCGCCCAGAACGACCGCGTCGTGCTCGTGGCATCGAAGGGCGGCGACCACCGGGATCCGGACTGGTACCGCAACCTCGTCGCCGAACCCGACGTGGAGCTCACGATTGACGGACAACGCTCGCCGTGGCGGGCGAGGACGGCGACGGCGCAGGAGAAGGCCGACCTCTGGCCGCAGATCACGTCCACCTACGGCGGGTATCGCGACTACCAGCGGCGCACCGACCGGGAGATCCCGGTCGTCATCTGTCGGCCGCGCTGAGCCTTTCCCGGGGGTACTGGGCGTACGACTCCTTGAAGACCCCGGAGTGGAGGAGCACTGTCGCCGCGACGACGCCGCGATCAGCGTCGGTGAGCGTGCTGCGCGTCCAGTAGCTCTCCGTGCGGCGGCTCTGACCGAGCCCGAGGATCTCGTGCTCGACGGTGTACTCCTGGTCGACGAAGACCGGCCCGTCGACGAGGCGGACCTCCAGGTCGAGGAACAGCCCGAGCGACGGGCCGCGGACTGGAAGTTCGGGCCGCCCCTTGTGGGCGAGCACGCTGATCATCTCGATCGGAACGACGGCTCGCCCCCACGGCGATGAATCGGCACCGTCGGGCGTGTACCAGTCGTGGCGCTCGGTGATGCACTCCAGCTTCTCGGCCAACGAGAAGGGATACAGCGCTCCGTTGCGCTCGTCCGGGGTGATCGACACCGGCCGTTCCTGTCGCTGGCGCAGGCCGACCTGGAGCTGGTCGACGATGAACAACTCGCCGGGATCGCCGAGCCGATGGAGCCGAGCCTCGAGCTCCGTCTGCGGGTGATCGGGCCCGAGCGACGCCGTGCCCGTGAGCACCGGGCGGCCGTCGGCGAGATGCGCCTCGATGCGCGCCGCTCGCGGCCCGGTCGTCGTCATCGAGGCCTGGACCTCCTCACCCTCGACGACCATGGTCTGGAAGTGGCCGCTGATGCAGCCGTGCTCGAACCACTCCGTGCCCCAGATGGCTACGGCCAGCGGGTCGAACTGGCTGAAGTGGGTCGGCGCTTCGATCGGCGCCCCGCTCAGCCCCATTGACGCTGCGGTGTCGCCATCATGAACGCTGACGTGGCCGTCATAGCTCTGATCGCCGAGCAGTTGGGCAGGCGATCGCAACGGTCCACTGACGGTGATGGGCGTGTCGAAGCCCT
Source organism: uncultured Acidimicrobiia bacterium (assembly GCA_963844915.1). Classification (GTDB taxonomy): domain Bacteria; phylum Actinomycetota; class Acidimicrobiia; order Acidimicrobiales; family Ilumatobacteraceae; genus JALZMG01. The sequence continues at coordinate 708,261 of CAWJQF010000009.1, forward strand.
CGTTGAGCTCGGCCATGGCTCGACGCTAAACCGAACTGTCCGTAGGAATCGATTGAAACGGACCGATCCCTACGGACAGAAGGGCATCACGACGGCCGAAGTGTTGACTGTCACACCCCTTCGTCATGCTCCGAGACATGACGGCCACCGTCCTCCACCTGCCAAGCGCCCGCTCCATGGCGACGCTCGACCTCGCTGGCCTGGCACTCCTCCGCGCCCGCATCCGGGGCATGACGTACGCGCTCGCCGGCCGCGTCACCGTGGTCGACGAATCCGCCGGAGCAGTTGCGGCGACCGTCCTGGGCACCGGCGAGGCGCCCTACCAGGTAGAGCTGTGGTTCGACGCCGCCGGGCTGGGCCATCGCTGCTCGTGCCCCGCCGCCGAGGACGGCACGTTCTGCAAGCACCTCGTGGCCGTTGTCGTCACGGTGACCGGCCGGGCCGAGCCGCACGAGTGGAGCGCCTGCGCCCACGACGTCGTCGACGCCGTCGCCGAGCTGCTCGAATCCGGACGAGCCGATGACGTGGCCCGCTTCTGCGAGGAGGCCGTCCATTGCCTCTTGCGCAGCGCCGGCGACATCGACGACCCGGATGCCGTCTCCGGCCTGCTCGACCGCATCGGCGAGTTGCAAGGACGGGCAGTCCGCTCATCTCGACATCCGGCGGTGCGGTCGTGTCGACGCTGATGCTCTGGCTCTGGCGCGGTCAAACTGTCGTCAGTGTGGGACGAGGTCGGCGACGGTTGCTTTCGACGGCGGTACCACCGCTACGACCTCAACATCGGCGTGGTGCGCGGCGCCGAGGCCCTGCTCGTCATCGACACGCGGGGCGATCTCCGCCAAGCCGACGAGCTCCTGGACGACCTGGCCGCCTTCGGCCGGCCGGTGCGGTGGGTCATCAACAGCCACTGGCACTTCGACCACGTCTTCGGGAACCAGCGCTTCGTCGAACGTGCTCGTGGCGAGCCCACGACGTCGACGCATCCGACGGTCGAGGTCGCGGCCGAACTGGAGCTGTGGGGGCACGTCGAGCTCCCGCCGATGCTGCTTGACAACGAGACCGAGCTGCGCGCTGCGCTGCGCGAGTTCTATGACGAGGAATCATGCGCCGAGTTCGACCGCGTCGAGCTGGTCGCGCCCGACCACCTGGTGACGGAACGCCATGTCCTCGACCTCGGCGATCGCGGCGTCGAGCTGCTCCATCTCGGACGGGGCCACACGAGCAACGACCTCATCGTCGCCGCCAGCGATGCGCAGGTCGTGTTCGCCGGCGACCTGGTCGAGCAGTCGGCACCGCCGGCGTACGGCGACGACTGCTACCCGCTGGAGTGGCCGGCCACGGCGGCCGCGCTCGCCGCGCTTGGCCCGTCGACGTTCGTCCCGGGACACGGTGACGTCATGGCGCCCGAGACGGTGGCCGACCAGGTGGCCGCGATCGCTGCCGTCGCGGCACTCATCAGGGAGCTCCACACGGCAGGCGTCACCGTCGAGGTTGCGCTCGCCGAGGCCGCGGACCAGTGGCCCTTCCCGCGGCAGTCACTGACGAACGCGGTCGCCCGCGGGTACCTCGCCCTCGGGCCGCAGCCGACTACTCGTTGACGCTGTCGACGAGGAACGAGATGCGGACCAGCGCACCCCACTCGTCCATGTTGTCGCCACGCAAGCCGACCGAGACGACGTCGAGCGCCTTGATGTTGCGCAGGCTGCGCGACGCTTCGGCGAGTGCGCTCTTGACCGCGTCATCGGAACTGGTCGACGAACGGCCCACGACCTCGATGATCTTGGTGACAGCCATGAACGTCTCCTTCCGTGATCCTGGTCGGCGCAGCCTGCCACAGATCGGGGCAGGTCACGGCCGCCCGTCGGGGACGGCGCCGGCCCGCGGGCAGACAGTGCACGCTCGGAGCGCGCATCGTATGGTTCGGCCGATGAGCGAGCCCGCAACGCTGGACGAGGTCAGGACGTTCGCCACCGAGCTGAGCCCGTGGGCACATCTCGCCACCATCGGCGCGGACGGCTTCCCCGACGTCGCTCCGGTCCACCCCGCTTGGGAAGCCGGCACCGTCTGGCTGATGACCGGCACCGACTCGGTCAAGGCCCGCAACATCGCCGCGCACCCGGACATCGCGATGCACTGGCAGGTGACCGAGCAAGGCGACGGTGTCGAACTGTGGGGTACGGCAACCGTGTACACCGACGTCGAGACGAAGCGCCGGTTGTGGGATGGCGTGTTCGACTACAACCTCGGCGACTTCGCGCCGGGTGGGCCGGATGGCTCACCCGAGTGGTCGTTCGTGTCCATCGATCCCAGCCGGGCGTTGATCGTGCTGACGTACGGGATGAGGGGCCTCAGGCGCTGGACGTCCGACTGACGCGCACCGCAGCGGCGAGGTTCGCTGGGTCGTAGCCAGGCTCGACACCGCTCACGATGATCGCCTCGCCGTCGATGTGATCGGTGCGCAGCGGGAGGATCTCCTGGTACGCACGTGACTCGTACCAGCGATGCGCCTCGTCGACGCCGGGGAACTCGATGACGACGATCGTGCCCGGCCACGCGCCCTCCTTGACCTCGACCTCCGCGCCGTGGACGAGGAATCGACCGCCGAACGGGTCGAGCGTTGCCTGGATGCGCTCCAGGTAGTCGAGCACGTCGTCGTTGAGCTGCGGGGTGCGCAGGTGGGCGATGGCGTAGGCACTGGGCATGCCTCGAGCGTGACAGAGCCGACGCGCCCCGGCGATGACGTTCTCAGGTCATGACTCTCAGGTCATGACTCTCAGGTCATGACTCTCAGGTCATGAGTTCGTCGACGAAGACGCCGTCGACGAGGTCCTTGAACCGCTGCAACTCCTCGGCGGGCGCGTCGATGCCGCGCCGAGCTCCCCGATCAGCGAGGTGATCCCGAGCGAACAGCCGAGCCACCAGCTGGCCGCGGTCGGTCCCGAACTCGGACTCCTCCCAGCCGGCCTGCTCCAGCAGCAGCGCAGCGGCGTAGACGTCGACCATGTACTGCGCCAGCGGGTACAGCCGCGCCTCGGCGGTTGGGCGGTCGAGGGCCTTCCAGGCCTCGATGGCGTCGGTGAGGTCGACAAGGCGCGCCGCGACGAGGTCTCGCGTTGCTTTGTCGGCCTGAGGTGCTCGCTCGACGGCGTCGCGCAGGCGGGCGAGGAACGGCTGCTCGGCATGCTCCCGCTCCATACCTCGGCGGACGTCGAGGCAGAGGATGTTGTCCGGTCCCTCCCACACGGTGTTGACCTGGGCGTCGCGCAGGATGCGGGCGACCGGCCACTGCTCGATGTACCCGTTGCCGCCGTGGATCTCGATGGCGTCGCTCGCCGCGGTGATGCCGAGCCTGGCGGCGCGGAGCTTGATCAGCGGGGCACCGATGCGCAGGCGCGGGCCGAGGTAGCCGTCGAAGACGAGCGCCTGTGCCGCCTCGACCTCGACGATCAGTTCGGCGAGCTTGCGTTGCATGAGTGGGTGGTGCACGAGCTCACTACCGAACGCCTCGCGAGACTGGGCGTAGCAGAGCGACTCGACGAGCGCTCGGCGGGCGCACCCGAGGCCCATCATCGCGATGCCGAGCCGGGCGCCGTTGGTCAGCTCCATCATCCGGGCCATGCCGCGCCCGTCGCCGGCCGCCTCCGAGCTGTCGCGTTCGGCCCCCGCCTCAGGCGGCGGGGCCAGGATGAACGCCTCGGCCCGGTCGAACTCGACCTCGGCCGACGCCACCGCCTTCGTGCCGAGCTTGTCCTTGAGCCGTCGGATCCGCACGCCGTTCGGCGTGCCGTCGCGGCGTTCGCGCAGCACGAGGAACGGGGCGATGCCACGGATGCCGTCGGGCGCCCCCTCTGGCTTGGCGAGCACCACGAACGCCGAACCGTTGGCGTTGGACGCGAACCACTTGAACCCCGACAGCCGCCAGTGCTCACCGTCGGGCGTGGCGGTCGTCTCGAGCGCGGCGAGGTCCGAGCCGCCGGTCCGCTCCGTGAGCATCTGCGCCGCCTCGCCGGCGAACTCACCGGCGGCGAAGAGCTGCCGGACCCGGTCACGCACGTCCGGCGGCGCGAACTCGTCGGCCAGGCGAACGACCATGTCGCCTCCGGTCCCGAGCGCGCACATCATGCCGATCTCGGCCTGGTCGAGCAGGTACGCCCAGGCTGCTCCCATGGGCGAAGGATCGACTCCTGCCTGCCGCGCCTGCTCGCGGAACGCCGGGGAAGAGAAGTTGTGCTCGATCAGGTCACGCCGTGACGCCTCGAACGTCGGCGGCATCACCACCGTGCTGATGTCTCGGCCCCACCGGTCGTACTTCTCCAGCCGCGGCGGATGACGGTCGGTCTCCTCGGCGCGTGAGGCGATGGTGCCACCCATCAGGGCACCGAGCGCCTCGAGTTGGGGAGCCGCCCAGGCCAGCCCGTCGGCACCCAGGTACCGGCGCATGACGCGCTGCAGCGAGGGGTCCGACGTCCACCAGTTGCGACCGACGGCGCCCACATAGCGCTCCGTGGCGTAGCGCCGGGATTTGGCCTCACTGGAGAACGGAAGGTCGTCGACCGGCTCGCGGAGGTAGGAGGCCATGGACGAATGCTATGGCCGGATCGTCACAGCCCGAGGTGCTCGGCGGCCACACGCTTGGGCACGCACATGCGCCACGCGTCCTCGATCAGCTCGCGCAGCTCGTCCTCGTCGATCCGGTCGAGGCGCACGACGACCCAGTTGAAACGCATGTCGGATGGCTCGGGGAGTTGGAACTTGTCTGGCTCGGACGCCACCAGGGCATCACGCTCCTCCTTCGGGAACGCGAAGCCCATCAGCGTCTCGTCGTGGGAGAAGGCCAGGTACACGATCTGGCCGATGCGGAACTTGACCCGATCGCGCACCAACGCCTCGGTCGTGCGTGGAAGGGGAAGCGCGATCGCCCTCGCTTGCTCGATCGTCACCATCGGCATTCGACGCTAGCGACGCCGTGTCAGGGTGGTCCCGATGGATCTCTCCACCGTCCACGCCGAGCTCCAGGCACTGGCCGATCACTGGGCGACCACCCATCACCTACCGGCGCTGGTGTGGGGCGTGATGCTCGACGGCCAGCTGACGATGTCCGGCCACAGCGGTCAACTCGACGACGGCTCCTCCCCCACGACGCGCAGCGTGTTCCGCATCGCCTCGATGACGAAGCCGTTCACCGCAGCGACGGTGCTACGCCTGCGTGACGACGGCGCGCTGGCGCTCGACGAGCCGCTGCCTGAGTTGCCCATCGCGTCGACCGGCGACGCGCCGCCGATCACGTTGCGCCATCTCCTGTCCATGCAGTCGGGGTTGACCGCAGACGATCCGTGGGCGGACCGCCACCTCGACATGACCGCCGCCGAGCTGGACGAGATCCTCGCCGCCCGGCCCCGCTTCGGAGTTCCGACCGGCACGGCCTTCGAGTACTCCAACTTGGGCTATGCCGTCATCGGACGTGCGGTCGAGCGCCGCACCGGCGCCCGCCTGCAAGATCTCGTCGACGACGTGCTGCTGCAACCGCTCGGGCTGCAGCGCACGACCTGGCTCCGCCCGTCGCACGACGACTGGGCCCGCCCGTACCGGGTCGAGGACGATGCGCCCGCCCGCGACAGCGAGCCGCTGGGCGACGGCGCGCTGGCACCGATGGGCGGGTTGTGGTCGACCGTCGAGGACCTCGCTCGCGTCATGGCGTTCTTCGACGACGCCTTTCCACCCCGCGACGGCGACGACGACGGTCCCCTGCGGCGCTCGTCGCGGCGCGAGCAGCAACAGGTCCAGCGCGCTGCTGGCGTCACACGCACCGAGGCAACCGGCGAGGGGCTCGACCATGTGCCCGAGCGCGTCGACGCGGCTGGTTACGGATTCGGGATGCAGATCGTTCACGACCAGCGGTTCGGCCACATCGTCGGACACTCCGGAGGGCTCCCGGGCTACGGCTCCAACATGCGCTGGTTGCCCGGCCGCCGCGCCGGCGCCGTCGCCTTGGCCAATGCGACCTACGCACCGATGCGGCTGCTCACTCGACGGATGCTCGAGGTGCTCGACGACCACGGTTTCGTGCCACCCGTCGCAACCTCGCCGAACGAGGCGCTCCAAACCGCCGCGGCGGCGCTCGTCGGGCTCGTCAACGACTGGGACGACCGTCTCGCCGATCGGCTCTTCGCCGACAACGTCGCCTCGGATGAGTCGTACGAACGGCGGGCGGGCGCCGCCCGCGACGTCGTCGCCGCCCACGGGCCGCTGACACTGGAGCAGATCGATGCCACGCTCGACACCGACGCGACCGCCGTCGCCCGAGCCGGCGACGGCCACGACGTGAAGCTCTGGTTCGCGCTTTCGCCACTCCGCGAGGCTCGTATCCAGGAGTACACGATCACTGCCAATTGACCGCCGGTGTCATGGGAAGTTCGAGACGCTGCCATAGAGCGGATAGGCCGAAGTGACCTCCTGCGGATCCCCGGTGATCACCAGATGGTCCCCCTCGGAGGTTGCGAAATCGACGGTGCCGACCAACGTGTAGCTGTCGAGGACGAACGGCAGGCTGCGTCCGGTGACGGAGCTGTTGACGTCAAGGAGGCCGAAGTGGAGGTGAGGGCCCAGGGAGGGCCCGGTGTTGCCGAGCTTGGCAAGGGGCGTCCCGGCCTCCACCTCATCGCCGACCTCCACCACGAGGCTGCCCGGCTGCAGATGGGCGTACCACGCGTAGACGTTCGGCTCGATCTGGAGCATCACCTGGTTGCCGCCGAAATCGGAAAGATCCTGCGCCGGCGTCGCTTGTGTTCGGCACTCCCTCCGGCCTGCCGTCCTGGGCGAAGACGACGGTTCCATCGGCGACCGCGAACACTTCTTCTCCGTAGGCATAGAACTGCTCGTTCTGGCTACCGTCCGCGTCGTAGAGCCGGTCGCCCTCGGCCCGAGCCCAGTCGACGGCGAAGGTCTCGGGAGTGGCGATTCGCCGACCGTCGACGGCGATGCGAAGATCTCGGTGAACGTTGGGCTTGCAGCACGCCGTGGTGACGACCCAGCGATCCCCCTTGAGGGGCGGCGCGATCTCGATGGCAGCCGCGTCGTCGATCGCGACCTCCGGCCCGTCGATCTCGGGGACGTCGATCATCGCCCCGCTCTTCGAGTCCGGTTCGAGCGTGTACGCGATCTGGTGAGTGACCCTGTCTGGAGCGCTGTCCGGCGGGACGATCACGTCGACGCTGATCCCGACGGCGCCGGACGGGGGAACGACCGCCGACGGCTTCTTGTCGAAGAGGGTCTGCGTCGTGGCGGCAAGCGCATCCCCTTCGATTCGCAACAGTTCCTCTCCGTCGGGATCGAGGACGACCACGCTCGACATGGTCACCGGCTCGTCGAACACGCTGACGACGAGCAGTCCGTATTCGACGTGGTCCATGCCGTCGTCGCCACGGACGACCTGAGCGTCGTGGGTCGGAGTGATCATGAGCGCAGTCGCCCGGCCGGGCTCGTCGGATGCCTCGTCGGATGGCTGCTCGGATGGCTGCTCGGCCTGGTCATCGTCCGACTCCCCGCACGCAACGAGCGCGAGCATGCAGACGGCGGTCACTCGGATCCAGATGCGCATCTTTGGAACCCCCTCCCTTGCTTGTCGATGACAATGTTCGCTGATGCGCTGAAACAACGCTGAAACGACGGGTGGCGCCGTCCACGCATCGCGGCGTATCCGGCAGTGCACGATCACCGCTCACTAACGTCGAGCAGCGTGACCGTCGCTGTCATCCTGCTGGCGATCGTCGCCGTCATCGCTCTCGTCGTCGTCGTGATCACGGTGCGGCGCCTCACCGCGCAACGCAGATTGACGGCTGTCGCGGAGCAGCGAGCCTCGCAAACCTCCAGCGAGCTGGCCTCCACCACGGCCGCTCTCGAGACCATGACGCACGAGCGCACGGCGAGCGAGGAGCGCGCCGTGGCCGCCGAGGAGGCGGTCGCACTCGCCGGAGAGCAGGCGGAGCTGGCGGCGCAGCGCTACGCCGCCGCGGAGCAGCGCGCGGTCGGCGCCGAAGATCGGGCGGCCGCCGCCGAGCGACGGGCGGGCGAGCTGGAGGCGGCCCGCTCCGCCGAGCAGAACGGCGGGATCGATGCCGCGGTCCTCTGGGCGCTCGAGCAGTCGCGCAGTGAGCGGACGTGGAGGACGTCGGTCGCCCCCGGGGCAGACCCGGCGTCCCCGTTCACCGGCGCCACGCAACCCCTCATCCAGGCGCTCGAGATCGAGCTGAGCGCCGCCCGCGAGGAGGTCGGGGCGGTCGTCGAGCTCGACGCCGACCTTCCGGGGGAGCTGACCGCCGGCGGCTCACTCCTGGTCCTCCGGGCCGTCCAGGAGCTGCTTGCGGGTGTCGTTCGCCGGGCCGAGGAAACGACCGTGCAGCTGCGCGCCGACGGGCTGGACGTGGTCATCGGTGTGCGCGCCGTGGACGAAGACGGTGCGACGGTCAGCCCCGAAGGACTGGCCCTGCCGCCGTCGTTCGATCTGGAGCCAACTGCGGACGGCTTGCGAATCCGCAACGCCCTCGTGCCCGGGGCGGACTCCACCTGATGGCTGGTGCCCTCGATGCCGACGCCGCACTGCTGACGGGCATCGCCCACCGCTTCGCGTTGGCGCTCGCCGTGCTGGTGACCGATCAGCAGCTGACGAGCGAGTCAGACGTGCCGTACGAGCCGTTCACGGCCGCCTTCGATGCCGACCAACGGGTCACTGCCGCCTCGTTCCGAGAGGCGTTGGGGTTCGACGATTCACGCCAGGTCGTCATGGCCAGCGCAGACTCCTTCTTCGAACAGGCGATCGCCTCGGCGCGTGAGGCTGGCGATGCCCGCGGTGAGCAGGCCTACGCCGTGCTCGAGCACACGATGCGTCGCGCCCTCGGCCGCCTCCGCCAGGTACGTGTTCGGGGCGACGGCATCGTGGAGGTGCCGTTCTTCCTGTTCGGACGCTTGGGCGGCGGGCCGCTCGTCGGCCTACGTTCCGTGGCCATCGAGACGTGAGCGACGTGGTCGGCGCCCGGAGCGCAGAACTGTCAAGGTTCTGTCATTGACCCATGTATACGCGTCTGTTTACATGACGGGACGCGATCGGTTCCCGGTCGGGGCGTCGGGCGGAGACGTCGAACGGGTACCGCCGCAAGGCGGGCGGGCCGTCCTCAGCGCTTCGTGCCCAGGGCACGGGGCGCTGAGGGGTCCGGCAAGGGCGAAAAGGGCGGACGATATGGGCGGGGAGGACGGTCGGAGCGCGACCGGCGTTGCCCCCGGGGCGGTTCGTGGACCTCCCCGGGCGGGGAACGACGTACATCCGCGAGCTCGCTGGTCCTGATGATGCGCCCGCGGTGCTGCTGCTCCACGGCTGGACGGCGACGGCGGACCTCAACTGGCACCCGTCATACCGGCCGTTGTCCAACCACTTCCGCGTCATCGCCATGGACCATCGCGGCCACGGGCGAGGGCTGCGCGGCCGGTTCCGCCTCGAGGACTGCGCCGACGACGCCGCGATGTTGCTCGATCAGCTCGAGGTCGACAGCTGCATCGCCGTCGGGTACTCCATGGGTGGCCCCATCGCCCAACTGCTGCACCGGCGCCGGCCAGAGCTGGTGAACGGCATGGTGCTGTGCGCCACCAGCGCGGCGTTCACGGCGAACGCCCGGGACCATCTGCTCTGCGGGTTGGCGACGAGCGGTCGGTTCCTCGCCCGCGCCATCCCGATGCAGCCACTCGGGTCGGTCGCGCTCGGCGCCTGCCGCAGCTGGAGCACGCTGATGTCCGGTGGGTGGTGGGGCTACGAGCAGGTTGCGCGTCACGACTGGACCCAGATCATCGAGGCCGGCCGCCAGACCCTGCGGTTCGACTCGCGGCCATGGCTCGCGACAACCGACGTGCCCACGGCCGTGATCGCGACGGACAGCGACGATCTCGTGCCGCACGCCCGCCAGCTCGCGTTGGCAGCCGCCATCCCTGGCGCCACGCTGCGCATCGTCGACGGCGGCCACACGGCGTGCACGGACGCGCCCCGGTGGTTCGTGCCAGCACTCGTCGAGGCGTGCCTGGAGGTCGCCGTCCGAGCTGCAGCCGAGTCGCCAAGCGACGTCGCCGCCTAGCCGGGGTGAGTCGAGCAGCTTGCCTGCGAGACGAACGTCCCGATGAGCCAGGCGGGCGAGCGCCGCTGCGGAGCGGCGGCGGCGAGCTCGGAGGTGAGTCGAGCAGCTTGCCTGCGAGACGAACCCTAACGAGCGTCGTGGAAGATGATGCCGAGGGCGATGCGCTCGCCGGAGCGGATCTCGCTGGCGCCGTGGCGGTGCGTCACGTGGTGCACGCCGCGGCGGCCCTCGACGGGCCGGCGGTCGTTGGGGAACACGACCCCCTCACCGCGCTCGAGCCGCACCGCCGTTGCGCGGCTCTGCGCTCGGGGGCGCTGCTCGGTCAGCACGAACTCACCGCCGGTGTAGTCGACATCGGGCGTCGTCAGCCCGATGACGACCTGCAGCGGGAAGGCGACCTCGCCGTAGCGATCCTGGTGCAGCGTGTTGTACCCACCCGGTCCATACCGCAGGATCAACGGCGTCGGACGGGTCTGGCCGTGGCGTCGGCAGCGGGCCAGCAGCCCGTCGAGCGTCTCGGGCCAGCACGACCTGCTTCCGGCGCGTCGCGCCCACCCGTTGGCGATCTCCGCCAACGGTACGTACAGCTCCTCGCGCAGCCGCTGCACCGGCGGTGGCAGTGGAGCGGCGAAGTAGGCGTAGTCACCCTCGCCGTAGCGGTACCGCCCCATGCTGATCCGGCTGCGGTAGCGGGCATCATCGTCGAACGCCGTCGCCAGATCGGCGATCTCGTCGTCGGCGAGCAGGGGACCGAGCCGCGCGTAGCCACGCTCGTCGAGCTGGTCTCGAGTGTCCGACATCACGCCAGCCCCGTCTCCCGAACCGTGATGGACAGACGCCCAGGCGGCAGGCCGAGCCCGGCCGGCGCCGTGCCGTCGAGCACCTTCGGCACGCCGTGGAAGATGAGGCGATTCGGCCCGCCGAACACGAGCAGGTCGCCGCTCTCGAGCAGGACGTCGGTGAACGGTGACGTGCGACGGTCAACCCCTGCCATGCGGAACACGCACGTGTCGCCGAGGCTGATCGTGACGACGGGCGCCGCAGCCGGCTCCTCCCAGTCCTGGTGCAGGCCGAGGTGAGCCCCGGGGGCATAGAGGTTGACGATCGCCGCATCCGGCGCGTACACGTCGCCCGCCGCCGTGCCACAGGTCGCCGCGACAGCCCGTTGGGCAAGTGCCACCACATCGTCGGGCATCGGCTTGACGGGAGCGCCATCGGTGTCGTCGGCAGTGCGTGAGTAGACGTACGGGTACCAGTGCCAGCCGAGGCACACCGACTGCACGGTCATGACGTGACCCGCCGGCACGCGCGGGTGGCGCAGCCCGGCCGGCGGCTCGGCCCAGCGACGGAACTCGCGCACCAGTGCCTGCTGCTCGTCCAAGCGGAGCCAGTGGGCGACGTGCACGACGCCCGGAAGGACCTCGCGACGCACGCTGGGGCGGTCGTCGCCAGTCAGCCCCAACGCGAGCTGCCCAACCCGCCCTTCCTCGGCTGGCCCGGGAGGCAACGTCGTCGGTACACCGCCCAACCGGCTCCGGCCAGAGCGTCCACGGGCGCCACCGCGCGCGTCCAACGTCATGATCGGTTCAACGCTCGAGCGGCGTCTCGTGTGAGATCAAACTGGCCAGCGGCGGACGTTCCGCCAGGTGCAGCGGCAGGACTGACCCGTCGGGACGGTGCAACGACGGTGTCGGGGGGAGCGGCGGTGCGCCCTTGCACCGCGACAAGAGCGCCGTCATCACCTCGGCCGCCTGCACGGACAACTCGTGGAGCGTGCGGTGGCGATGCGTGCGGACGCCGAGGTCGACCTGGGCGATGCACTCGGGCCCGAGGCGCTGGGCGAGATCAACGAGCATCGCGATCTCCACGCCCCACCCCTCGACGAATGGCAGTTGAGTGAGAACGCTCCTGCGCCCGGCGATCTCGCCGGAGAGCGGCTGCTCCAGCCCCGTCAGCTCGGGCATGTACAGCGAGAGCAGAGGCCGCGCGACGAGCTCCGTGGTCCGGCCGCCGCCGCCGTCGTGGCTCGGACGGTCGTAGCGGGCCTTCACGAGGGCGATCGTCTCGTCGTCGAGCAGGGGCGCAAGGAGGCGAGTGACCCATACGGGCTCGAACGAGGTCACGTCGGCGTCGCACCACACCACGAAGTCGCCGCTGCTGACGGCCAGCGTGGCCCACAGCGCATTGCCCTTGCCATGGCCGACGCCGTGGCGTTCGTGGACGTCACCGATCGGGACGACCCGCGCTCCAGCGCGGGCGGCCACGATCGCGGAGTCGTCGGTGCTGCGATCGTCGAGGACGATCAGCTCGTCGACGATGCCGTGACGGTCGACCAGCGACGAACGGATCGTGTGCACGAGTGAGCCGATCGTCGCTACCTCGTCGCGACACGGAATGCAGAGTGAGACCGTCTGACCCTGTTTCGCGGCCACGGCGCGCTCGGCAGTCCACCCGAAGGCATCGAAGGTCCGGATCTCACTCACCTAGCGTCACCCGTGATGCTCCTCTACGGCGTCGTGAACGCCAGCCCGGATTCATTGAACGAGGATTCAATCGCCACGAGTCCGGCCACGGCGGTCGCCAGGGCTCGGCAGCTGCTGGCCGACGGCGCCGACGCCATCGACGTGGGCGGGCAGGGCTCGACCGACATCGCCACCGTGGTGGACTGGCAGCAGGAGTGGGACAGGCTGGCGCCGATCGTTCCCTCCCTCGCGTCGCTCGGCGTGGAGGTGAGCATCGACACGTGGCGTCCGCAGGTCGCCCGTCGCGCGCTCGAGGCCGGTGCGACAGTGCTCAACGCCGCCGATGGGATGCAGGACGCCGCGATGTGGGAGGTGGCGGCCGACTTCGACGTGCCGATCGTCGTGCCGTTCCTGTCCGGGCCTGATCCTCGGCGGATGCAGCTCGTGGAGCGTGACCCGGTCGAGACGATCCTCGAGTTCTTCGCCGACCGCCTCGCCGAGGCCGACCGCTACGGGCGGCGCGACCACTGCATCCTCGACCCCGGCACGGGATTCGCTCCGCCCAACTGGCCGTGGCAGGAGCGGTACCACTACCAGAAGCACGTCTATTCGAACCTGGACGCGCTGCGTCGCTTCGGCCGTCCGCTGTACATCGCCCTGCCGTGGAAGGAAACCGCGCAGCACGACGAGCTGCTCGAGCTGGTGGTCCGCCAGCAGCCGGAGTACGCGAGGGCGCACTACCCGCGGAAGGTGCGGGCGTTCGAGGACCGCCTCCTCGGTCACACGAGCGGGCCGCGAGCGTGAACTCCCTCGGTCTGGACCGAGGACTCCCAGCCCGACGGGCACCGCTCTGGCGCCACTTCGAACAGCGGGGCGAGCACGAACCCGCGCTCGGCGTAGCGCGGGTGCGGGATCGTCAGGTCGGGTGACGCGATCGCGGCGTCGTCGTAGAAGAGCACGTCGATGTCCAGTGTGCGGGGACCCCAGCGGACCGTGCGCTGGCGCAGTGCCGCAGCCTCGATGCGCTGGCATCGACGCACGAAGGCGAACGGATCGAGTCCGGTTTCGACGATCGCCACGAGGTTCAGGTAGGCGCCCTGGCCGGACGGCCCACCGACGGGGTCCGTCTCGAAGACCTGCGACTGATCGACGACGCCGCCGAGCTCGTCGAGTCCGAATCGGAGGTAGGCGCCACGGTCGCCGAGGTTCGAGCCCAGCGCGACGATCGCCCGGTGCGTCACCGCCGGTGACAGCTCGTAGTCGGCCGGCGTCCGATGAATGCGCACGGCGGTGGTGTCGATGTGCTCGCCGATCGGCGGGCGCAGCTTCGTGACGGTCAGTTCGACGGCCTCCACCCTGGCGAAGCCGACGGCGACCTCGGCGATGCGGTCGGCCAGCCGCTCGAGCAACACGTCCTTGTTCTCTCGCATGACCGCCGCGATCCGGTCGGTGACGTCGCCGTAGTCCACGGTGTCGGCGAGCTCGTCGCTACGACCTGCGTCGTGCAGATCGACTTCGAGTGCGAGATCGACACGAAGGGGCTGTGGGATCACCCGCTCGTGCGGCAGCGTCCCGACGACCGTGGTCACGGTGAGGCCGTTGATCTCGATCCGGTCGCGGATCACCACCTTCTATCGCCGGATGGCGCTCGGCACGCCTGCGATGCCGGACTCCACCCGTCGCTCTGGTAATGCAGGAGCCGAGAGGAGGACGAGATGAGCAAGCGGATGATCGCGTTGGCCCTCTTGGCGGGGGCACTCGGTACAACGGTGGTGGCGGCTGGATCGGCGCGAGCGGATCAGGACGCCGCCGGCCAGCGTGGACGGCCACAGCAGAAGGTGATCATGGTCGGTGCCGCCTCCCGCTCCGTCCTGCCGACGATCGATGGGTCGCACGACTACCTGGCCGACGTTCAGCCCGATCCAGAGGACCCGTTCTCGCCCGGTCTGTTCGTTCCCGAGTGGGACCAGGGACGCGTGGCGGTCGGCAACGGGGACGCCGACTCGCACTGGGTGCATGACGACATGGAGGTGTCGGCGGTCGCCTTCCAAGAGCGGGGCACCCGGAAGACCACGGTCGTGATGGCCGCCAACCTGTACATGATCTTCGGCACCGACGGCGACGTGATCCGCCAGCGTGTCGCCGACCGGCTCGGGCGCCGGGCCGATCAGGTCGAGCTGGCGATCTCCGCCGACCACAACCACCACGGCCCGGACACCGCGTTCGACGTCAACCACGAGTGGTACGAGCTGATGATCGACCAGGCCACCGACGCAGCGGTCGAGGCGATCAGCGACATGCGCCCGGCGCGCCTCGAGGTCGCCGAGGCCGAGCACTACTTCGGCCTCGCGGACGGTCGCGACCCGCAGGTGTTCGACCCGACGCTCGGTGTGCTGAAGGCGACGGCGACCAACGGGCGGACGATCGCCACCATGCTCTTCTGGGCCAACCATCCCGAGACGACGCTGTTCTGGGAGCCGCCGAACGACGCCATCCTCGACGAGTGCGCGGAGATCGGCCTGACCCCGTGCACGTTCTCCGACCGCTACTTCACCGCTGACTACCCGGGATGGGCGACGCGCATCCTCGAAGCAGAGCTCGGTGGCGAGGCGTTGTTCTTCAACGGAGCGATCGGCGATCTCGTGACTCCACTCGGCGCGAACGTGTGGGAGGTCGACGACTCGGCACCGCTCGGGCTCGGCCTCGTCCCGCCACCGGGCGCGCAGCCGCCGCTCGGGGCGAGCAACTTCCAGGAGCGGAACTTCCGCCGCGCCTATCTGATCGGTCGAGAGCTGGCGACGGCCGCGCTCGGGGCCCTCGACTCGTCCGAGCCGGTGATGGATCCGACCGTCGACTACGACGTGACGTCCTTCTACACACGCATGTCGAACATCGGGTTCCGGCTGCTGCTGGTGCGCGGCGAAGACGGCTTGACGCAGCTGGGCCACACCCCGGCGATGCTGTACACGTGCCCGCCGACCGGGCCGAAGAACGACAGCACGTGTGCACCCGACGACTTCTCCACCGAGGACGATCAGTTGCTCGGCGAGATCCGCGCTGGTGACCACGCCCGAACTCGCGCCGCGTACCTGCGCATCGGGCCGGTCGGGATGATGTGGATTCCGGCCGAGATCGGGCCGGAGTCCACGATCGGCCTGCCCGCCGGCTACGTGGACACGCCGGCCAACTGGCACCGCGAGGATCTCTCGCTGCACGCCAACGGCGCCGACTACGTGACCTCGGGCTACGTGAAGAACCGGATGTCCGACGAGCATCGCTGGATCGTCGGACTCGGCAACGACGAGCTCGGCTACGCCGTGCCGCTCGCCGACTACCGGGTCAAATGCGTGGCGGACGAGCTCGCCGGACCCGGCACGTGCCAGGCCCTGTACGAGGCCGGTGTGATCGAACACCCCGATGCGGTCGCCGGCGCGACGTGCAAGGCGATC
This sequence comes from uncultured Acidimicrobiia bacterium, assembly GCA_963844915.1. Classification (GTDB taxonomy): domain Bacteria; phylum Actinomycetota; class Acidimicrobiia; order Acidimicrobiales; family Ilumatobacteraceae; genus JALZMG01. The sequence goes on from CAWJQF010000009.1 coordinate 724,287, forward strand.
ACCGAGGACCCGTCGTTGCTGGCGGGCTATGGCGAAGCGGCGCCGGCGATCGCCGGCAGCTGTCGCTATGGCCAGGCGTTGGGCGAGGCGTTGGACCACTACGAGGAGACGAACTCCGCCGGGTGGGATCTCGAGGCCGACATCCTGGCCGCCGTCGCCGAACTGACGGGCAACGACGATCCGACCACCGTGAACCCGGACTTCGCCGGCTGGTGGGCGGGGCACACGCCCGACGACTGACGCCTGACGAGTGACGGCGCGGCTGGCGCGCCGCGCGGTCAGGTGCTCACGATCGCTGCGGCGAACGCGAGGCGATGGTCCTTCGTCCACGGCGGCCCGAGTGCGGCGCGGGGACGCTGCAGGATCTCATCGGCCCGCGCACCGAGCACGTCTCGCGCTTGCCCGAGAACGTCCTTCGCCACGTAGTGGTGGACGTGCCAGCCGCGGGCGTGGGCGACCTCGGCGATCACGTGGCGGTACATGATCGCGTCGGCGCGGGCCTCGTACGGCGTGCGACGTTGCACCGCGATGTCCTCGGGGAAGTCAGGTGGCCACGCGCGGAGCGCGACCGACACGACGGGCTCCGGCAACGCGTCAGCGAGCTCTTCGAGCGCTGCTGCGCTCGCCCGCACCGCCGATGCGCGTACGCGTGCCACCAGTGCAGCCGTTGCGGCGACATCGAGCCGCTTGCTGTCGTAGTGGATCGGTGCCGGGGTGATACCGGGCTCGATCAACTCGATCCGGCGCCGATCGACGACCTCGTGCTCCGTGGAGGCGATCACGGCAACGGCCCAACCGAAGTGATCGAAGATCCCAACCTGCATCCGCTCAGAACCAGGTGTTGCACCACGGCGCGACCGGCCACGAGAGGAGCCCGTCGGCCGCGGCGACAGCGCCCGGCTCGTGCTCGTCGAGCCACCCGGCGGCGTGCAGTGTGGACAGCCGGACGCCTCCGAGGCACGCCGCGCCGAGCGCCTTCACCGAGAGCGTGAGGTCAGCAGAGCTGGTCGTGGCACGACACGTCGCGCCTGCCGGCGAGGCTTCGAGCTCGAACCGGCCGGCGGACAGCTGCTGTTCGTCCACGACCTCGAGCACGACGCGTCCCGTGGTGGTGTAGGCCCTGGCGCCGAGCAGGGCGGCAACGTCGAGCGGACGCACCCACAGGAAGTCCCGGGCGCCGCTCGACTTCGCCGCTCGAGCGTCGGTCAGCAGCCAGGGCAGTACGTCGTCGACAGGACGGTCGACCGCGTTGACGGTCGAGATCAGGTCCAGCTCGGTGAGGAAGCGCCACAGCCGAGCCTCGGCGGTCGGGCTCGTGCCGCATAGGTCGGCGACCTCCGCCGTGCCGTGGGGTCGTCCGTCCGTCCACCTGCTCTCCACCTTGTAACTCGCCCACGCCTGAGCGACGCCGTCGTCGTCACGACAGAGCACACGGAAGCCACCCCACGGCTTGTCCTCCGGCCGTCGCCGTACGTCGGCCAAGGCGTCCCAGCGAAGGTCGTCGCGGCCGATCATGCCGGCTCGATCCAGGCGCACGCGCTCATAGATCGCCGGGGCCTCCACGCGAAACGTGGCATCGTCGACGAACTCGACGGACCCAACACCTGGTTCGGCGAAGCGGGCAGTCGCATCGAGCTCGAAGCTCGTCGACATCGTCGCCGGGCCGTAGCCGAAACGGCCGTAGATCGGCCACTCGGCGGCGATGAGGACGTCGGCCACCTCGCCCCGGTCGCGGCTCGCTGCGAGGTCGGCCGTGATGATGCGCGTGAGCAAGCCCTGGCGCCGGTGCGTCGGCCGGCACGTGACGGCGGTGACGGCGCCGGCGGGGATGACCCGGCCGCCGGGCAGGGTCAGTGTGGTGGGAAAGGAGTGGAAGGTGGCGACGATCGTCGTGCCGTCGAACGCTGCGACGACTCGATCCAGCGGCGTCAGCGTCGCCTTCACCCACTCGGCGTCGTCGACGACCTGGGTCTGATGGAAGCCGGCCATGACGGTCCGGCGGAAGGCCAACGCCTCGTCCGGCGTGATGGATCGGATCGTCACGGTCACGTCATCCGACGGTACGCGGCGTCCTAGCCTCCCCCGCCATCGATTCGCCGCCGTCTCACAGCACGCCCCGCTCGTCCGTTGCATCACGTGTGACGCTGCCGCCGTTCCAAGCGGTGCTCGACGAGCACGGACAGGCGGTGCTGCGGCTGCTGCGCCGGTTGGTCGGACCGACCGACGCTGAGGATGACTGGCAGGAGACGTTCATCGCCGCCCTGCGCGCGTATCCGAGGCTCCGACCCGACAGCGACGTCCGCGCCTGGCTGCTGACCATCGCCCACCGCAAGGCGATCGACCGGTTCCGGGCGCGAGGCCGGCAGCCGGTGCCGCGCGATGAGCTCGTGGATGCGGTGGTCACCGCGCCGTTCCCGGACAGCGATCCGGTTGGCGAGGAGGACCTGTGGGCTTGGGTGAAGGCGCTGCCCGACAAGCAGCGCCTCGCCGTCGGCTACCGCTACGGGGCCGACATGGCCTACGAGGACATCGCCGTCAAGCTCGACTGCAGCCCGGCCGCCGCACGCCGCAGCGTCTTCGAAGGGCTGCGCACCCTGCGCCGCCAGTTGGAGCCTGAGGAGGCCCGAACATGATCACGACCGTGCCAGAACAACTCGTCGACGCACTGGCAGCACGCGCCGATGCCGAGGGGCTCGTCGACGTGGCCTACCGCACGGTCGACAGCCCTGCGGGCGAGTTGCTGCTCGCGGCCACGGACGCCGGAGTCGTCAAGGTCGGCTTCGAGTCCGACGAGGACGCGCTCGAGGAGCTCGCCGCGCGCATCAGCCCGCGTGTGCTGCAGCGTCCGGCCCGGCTGGACATCGGCGGCGCGCCAGCTCGAGGAGTACTTCGCCGGTCGCCGCCGGGACTTCGACCTGCCGCTCGACATGCGCCTGGCGCACGGCTTCCGGCGCCACGTGCTGGACGAGTTGCGGGACGTCGGCTACGGAACGACGGTCAGCTACAGCCAGTTGGCCGAGGCGGCCGGCAACCCACGGGCCGTGCGCGCCGTCGGATCGGCGTGCGCGACCAACCCGATCCCGATCGTCATCCCGTGCCACCGGGTGCTGCGCAGCGATGGCTCACTCGGTGGGTACGGAGGCGGACTGCACGTCAAGCGGGCGCTGCTCGACCTGGAGCAGCGCGCCCCAGCCTGAACACCGCAACACTGGGACGGTGCTGCGGTGGCTCTGGTTCGGTCTCGGCTGGATCGCCGTCGCCATCGGGTCGATCGGCATCGTCGTGCCGGGCCTGCCGACCACCGTGTTCTTCATCATCGCCGCAGCGTGTTTCTCGCGCTCCAGCCCGCGCTTCGAGCAGTGGGTGCTGACGCGGCCCGGTGTCGGTCCGCTGGTCCGGGACTACCGAGCCGGCCTCGGCATGCCGCGCAAGGCCAAGGTGGCGGCGATCGCGTCGATCGTCGTGGTGTGTGGGCTGAGCGCGTGGCTGCTCGACCGCTGGTGGGCCCGCGCCATCGTCGTCGGACTCGGTCTCGTCGGCGTGGCCTGGATCGCGTGGCGAGTGCCGACGAAGAGCCCGTCAGCACAGGCAGGTGGGAGCCCGAACGCTAAGCAGCAGTGACCGGACCGCGTCGTTCAGAGGCGAACTCCCGGTTCGGCACGGCGGGCGCTCCAGCGCCTTCGCCGGCCGCATCAGGAACGGCGAACTGGGTGGTGTACAGCTCGGCGTACCGCCCGCCGGCGGCAAGGAGGTCGACGTGGCTGCCGTGCTCCACCACTCGCCCGTCCTCGAGGACGACGATCGAGTCGGCGGCGCGCACCGTCGACAGCCGGTGGGCGATGACGAGGGCGGTGCGGCCCTCGAGCGCCGCTGCCAGCGCCTCTTGCACCGCGGCCTCGGACTCCGAGTCGAGGTGGGCGGTTGCCTCGTCGAGGATCACGACCCGCGGCTTGGCCAGCAACAGACGGGCGATCGTCAGGCGCTGGCGCTCACCTCCCGACAGCCGGTAGCCGCGCTCGCCGACCACGGTGTCGAGACCGTCCGGCAACGAGCGCACGAGCCGCGCCAACCGAGCCTGTTCGAGCGCCGCCCACAGGTCGTCGTCACGGGCATCGGGTGCGGCGTACAGCAGGTTGGCCCGGATCGAGTCATGGAACAGGTGGCCATCCTGCGTGACGACGCCGACCGTCGACTTGATCGAGTCGAACGACAGGTCGCGCACGTCGACGCCACCGAGGCGAACCGCGCCGGAGTCGACGTCGTACAGCCGCGGAACGAGCGAAGAGAGCGTCGACTTGCCTGCCCCGGATGAGCCGACCAGGGCCACGGTGTGGCCCGGCGGCACCCGCACCGAGACGCCGTGGAGCACCTCGACGCTCGGGCGGTCGTCGAGGACCGTGACCTCCTCCAAGGAGGCCAGTGACACCTGCTCCGCCGTCGGATACGAGAAGTGCACGTCGTCGAGATCGACACCCACCGGACCGTCCGGGACCGTGCGTGCATGCGGTGCTTCCTGGATCAGCGGCTCGACGTCGAGCACTTCGAAGACGCGCTCGAAGCTGACCAGCGCAGTGACGATGTCGAGGCGCGCCGTCGCGAGCGCAGTCAGCGGTGCGTAGAGCCGGTTGAGCAGCAGCGCCAGCGTGACGACGGTGCCGGGGTCGAGCTCGCCCTGGATGGCCAGGTAGCCGCCGAGCCCGTAGATCAGCGCCTGGGCGAGCCCGGACACCAGGCCCAGCGCTCGGAAGAACACCTCCATCGCCATCGCCGAACGGACCCCGATGTCGTTGACCCGCGCCGCCCTCGCGCCGAACTCGGCCGCCTCGGCGGCGGGCCGACCGAACAGCTTGACGAGGGTGGCGCCTGGCGCCGAGAACCGCTCCGTCATCTGCGACGTCATCGCCGCGTTGTGTTCCGCGGCCTCGCGCTGCAGCCGCCCCACACGAGCGCCCACGCGGCGGGCCGGGATCACGAACGTCGGCAGGAGCAGCATCGCCAGCACGGTGATCTGCCACGACAGCCCGAGCATCACGGCCAGCGTCAGCACGAGGGCGATGACGTTCGTGACGACACCCGAGAGCGCCGACGTGAAGGCCCGTTGGGCGCCGATGACGTCGTTGTTGAGGCGGCTGACGAGCGCGCCGGTGCGGGTCCGGGTGAAGAAGGCGATGGGCAGCCGCTGGACGTGGTCGAAGACCTTGCGGCGCAGGTCGAGGATCAAGCCTTCGCCCAGGCGGCTGGACTGCAGGCGCTCGAGCAGGCCCACGCCGGTCTCGAGGAACGCAACGACGGCGATCACGATGGCGATGCCGATCACGGTCGCCACACCGTCTCCGTCGACGATGGCATCGACGGCCCGCCCAGCCAGGATCGGCGACAGCACCCCGAGCGCGGCCAACACCGTGGCCAACACGAGGAACGTGGCGATGGTGCGGCGGTGCGGCTGGGCGAACTCGCCCACCCGCCTCCACGTCCCGCGCTTGACGGTGGGCGCCCGCTTCCCTTCGGCCTGCATGGCGCTCTGGAGCGCCGACCACGCGCTGAAGTCGCTCATTCCGTCGAGGGTAAGACCTCAAGTCCACTTGAAGACAACCTCATCCGAGTGTTTGATGCCATCCGAGTGTCTGGCCGCGGGCATCCCCAGGCGAAACACTCCGATGGACGCAAACACTCGGATGGGATGGGGCCCGGTCAGGCGGCGGGGGGAGGGGTGAAGAGGCCGATGTGGTTGCCGGAGGGGTCGGCGACGTGGGCGTAGACGATGCCGGGCGGCGTGCTGGTGACCGGCACGATGACCTTGCCGCCGAGGTCGACGGTGCGGTCGCACATGGCTGCGACGTCGGAGACCTGGATGCACGGCACGGCGTACGCCGGCGGGGTGCCCTCGGGCAGCGGGCCGGCGGTGTCCTGGATCCCGCCTTGCAGCGTGTGGCCGGGACCAGTCGTGATCACGGAGTAGTTCCCGTCGACCTCGAACGTCCAGCCGAACATCTCGCCGTAGAACTGCCGGGCGGCATCGGGGTCGTCGGTGCCGATCTCGAACCAGGTGACGGGGCTTGTCTCGTTGCTCATGTGCCGATCGTGCGACGCCGCGGCGACAACGTCCTGTCGGGAATTACAAGAATGTCACTCTTCGAGCAGCGGGAGGCGCCGGATCGTCTCGGGCATGCCACCGGCCAGCGACTGGTACTCGTGGTGCGGCGCAGGTTCGGTCGGTCGCGCGAGCCGCCGTCACACGGTCGAGGCGGAACGAGCGCCCGCCCCCGCGCAACCGGCAGAACCCGACGAAGTACCAGGCAACGTCGGAGACGACGAGCGCAACGGGCTCCACGAGACGGGTCGTCCGGGCACCGTCGCGATCGATGTAGTCGATCTCGACGACCAGTTCGGCGAGGACGGCGTCCTCGATGACACCGGCCGCCGCGTTGTGCTCCGACTCCGGCCCGCCGAGGAGGCGGACCCGGTCGGCGAGGTGGCGCGCCCGGTCGGCGTCGGCCGGCGACATCGCACCCACCACCTTGCGCAGCGCGCTGCGCAGACGTCCGGCGAACGGGGTGTCCCCCGAGCGAGCCAAGGCCAGCGCCAACGCCGTCGCCTCATCGGGCGTGAAGTTGACGGGCGGCAGCGTGCGGGTCCGATCGACGGCGTACCCGCCGCCGGGCCCGGGCGTCGCGTAGATCGGGACGCCCGCCTCCATCAGCGCTCCGAGATCGCGCTCGATCGTCCGCACACTGACCTCGAATCGGTCGGCCAACTGCCGTGCCGTCCGCGGGCGCGGCGCGACGGCCCGCAGCTCCTCGGCGAGCGCGTACAGCCGGTCCGTCCGGTTCACGGTCAGAGGCCGAGGGGCGCTTCGCGAACCTTCGTGATCGCCGCCGCCGGCCCGCGCACCGTCACCTGCGCGACGTCCTTGCGGCCGTACACGAACAGCGCGCACTCGCCGATCGGCCCAGCCACCGTCACCCGGTCGGGGCCCTTTCGCGCTGAGATCGACGTTCGGCCATCCGGCTCGAAGGCCAAGCCGACATCGAGGCGACGAGTGAGGAGGCGACCGCCCCGGTCGATCCCCTCGGCCAGCGCATCCTCGAGATCGGGTTCGAGCTCCCGCGGCGTGAACGGGCGGCGGGCCCGGCGGATGTCCTCGTGATGGACGAAGAACTCGAGGCTGTTGGCCAGCCGGTCGAGCACGTCGATGCGCAACGGGCTCCAGTGGGGCGGCCCCTTGCGAACGCGGTCGACGATCTCCCCGTAGGGGCGCTCGGCCTCGGTCGCTCGCACCTGCTCCGTGTATCCAGCCATGAACGAGGTGATCAGGCCCGGCGCAGCATCCGGTCGCCGGTCGCGCACGACGAGATGGGCTGCGAGATCGCGTGTGGTCCAGTCCCCGCACAGCGTCGGCGCGTCCGGGCCGACCTCGACCAGCGTCTCGCACAACGCCTGCCGTTCGACCATCGCGGGGGACGTCACCACGCGCAGACTACGGCCGCGCGCGTCACCCGGGTGGCGGGTCGTCGACGTACCCCGCCACGATGCCGAACCTGGCCAGGTTGGACACCGACGGATGGGTTGCTCCCGCCGGACCTGCCGCGAACACCTCGAGCACGTTGGCGGTGATGCGCCGGACGTGGCATTCGAGCGTGTGCTGACCGTCGGCGCCGTCACACAACGGACCCAGCTTGCGCTCCCACCACAGCGTGCCGGTCGCCCACACGCCCGCCCCGCTGCCGCCGTGCGTGTAGTACGTCATGTCGGCGAACGTCGGCTTGTCGCGCACGACGAGCGGCGAGTGGCACATCACCTGGATGTTCGGCGGTGTCGGCTCCTCTGGCGTGACGCGGTCGTACTCGTTGCCGACGAGGCCCTCCAGCCGATCACCGTTGCGCAGGCCCGTGCCGGCGAACACCCACGAGTCGGCGTCGGCGATGACCATGTCGCCCTCGCACGGGTTCGACTCGTAGAAGTTCCCGACCAGCGCGCTCTCCGGGTTGCGGGCCGGCTCCTCGCGCCACTCCGACGTGACGCGGGCGTCGTCACCCGTGCCGTACCAGGGGTCCGACTGGGCGCTGCGGTAGTTGACGATCGCCCGGTTCACGCGTCCGTCGCTCGACGGTTCGAGTCTGATCCGCCGGAAGACCGCGTTGGCCCCGAGGAACATCAGGTTGACGCCTGCCTCGCGCGCCGCCTCGAGCGCCTGGCGCATCTCCAAGGAGTAGTACTCGTCGTGACCGAGGGAGATGATCGCCTTGTAGCCCTGCGTTGCCTGCTCCGGTCGAGCGTGGAAGTCCAAGTTGGTGGTGTAGGCGACGTCGTAGCCCAGCGACTCGACGAGCTGGACCAGCTCGAACTCACCGCCGAAGAAGTGCCCCGAGCCGCTGACTTCGTAGGGCCGATCGAAGCTGACGACCTTGGCCCGCGACTCGGCCCGCCCATCTGGTCCGTAGTAGAGGCTCGCGCCGCCCCACTCGTTGTATGCCTGCCACGTCGTGATGGACGAGATGACGAGCACCTCGGCAGGTCGGTCGTCGAGGACGACGAGCGGCACGTACGTCGACCCGCCGTCGTCGGAGTCGATGCGGATCAGGTACATCCCGGGCGTCCAGGACTCGTCGATCGCCAGCTCGAAGCTCGGCGACCACGCGCACTCGATGATGCCGGTCTCCGAATCCATCTCCGGTTCTTCCTGGGCAACGCCGGCATAGGGCCCACCGCGCCACACCTCGCGGCCGCCGGCGCCGCCGTACCACCCCATGCGGAAGGCCCGGGCAGTGATCGACGCGCCCTCGGTGCTTGCCATGATCGGGACCGTCTGGCCGCGCCACGCGCTGTCCACCGCGCAGTAGGCGTTCACCTTGCTCGTCACCGCCTCTTCGAACGGGAACGAGTAGTCCATCGTGCCGGGTTGCTCGTTCTCGGCGCGGATCAAGGACTGGACGGGTGCCGCAGGCGCGGCGTACGTCCCCTCCGGGCGCGAATCCCTCGGAAGCAACGCGCCCACGCCGCGGACAGCGCCGTATCCGGCCAGGGCGAGCAGGCCGCCGACGACCGTCCTGCGGCGCCAGTAGACGCCTTGCGGCACCGGCGGGGAGTGTCGCGGGCGAGTTGTTGGGCGAGCGATCCGCTGATCGTCCCCCCTGGCCACGGCCCAAGATGCTAGGGCGTGAGCAGCGCCCAGCTGCTGACCTCTCAGCTCGGCGAGGCCGTGGTGCGAGCGGGATGACAACCTCGCGCCGTGACGGGAGCAGTCGACGCCATCGTGATCGGTGCCGGGCCGAACGGCCTGGTCGCCGCGAATCGCCTCGCCGACGCGGGCTGGAGCGTGCTCGTCCTGGAGCAGGCGGACGAACCAGGCGGCGCGGTGCGAACCGCCGAAGTCACCGCTGCCGGGTTCCGCAACGACCTGTTCAGCGCGTTCTATCCGATGGCGGCCGCATCGCCGGTGATGCGTGACCTCGAGCTCGAGCGCTTCGGTCTCCGTTGGGCGCACGCCCCGGCCGTCCTGGCCCACCCGCTGCCGGGCGCGCCGGCGGCCGTGCTCTCGCGGGACTTGGACGCCACGATCGCCAGCATCGACCGCTGCGGCACCGGCGACGGGGCGGCCTACCGCACGATCATCGACCAGTGGCGCCGATACGGCGACGCGGTCGTCGAAGCACTTCTGACCCCGTTCCCACCGGTGCGTGCCGGCGCCAGATTGGCGTGGGGCGCCCGGGCCGACGGTCTGCGCGAGTTGGCGCGCATCGGACTGATGTCACTGCAGCGCTTCATCGAGGAGCGGTTCAGCGGAGCCGCCGCTTCCCTGCTCTTCGCCGGATGCGCGCTGCACACCGATGTCACGCCGGAGAGCGCGAACAGCGCGTTCATCGGCTGGCTGCTCGTCTGCCTCGGCCAGGAGGTCGGCTTCCCCGTGCCAGCGGGCGGGGCCGGAGAGCTCACGCGTGCGCTGGTCACTCGACTCGATGCGCGCGGAGGGAGCGCGCGTTGTGATTCACCGGTCGTCCGTGTCGTCGTCCGCAACAACCGCGCCGTGGGTGTCTCGACCGCCGACGGCACCTCGTTCGAGGCTCGCCGTGCCGTGCTCGCGGACTGCGACGCCGTGCACCTCTACACCTCCATGATCGACCGCCAGCACCTGCCGGCGCGGCTGTTCGACCGCCTCGCTCGCTTCCAGCGGAGCTCGGCCACCTTCAAGGTGGACTGGGCGCTTTCGGCACCGATCCCGTGGAGCGACCCGTCGGTCGCCGCTGCAGGCACCGTGCACATCGCCGACGACCTCGAGGAGCTCGCCACGACGGCACATCAGCTGCGCGTCGGTGTCGTGCCGGACCGACCGTTCCTCGTGCTCGGCCAGATGACGACGGCCGATCCGACCCGCTCACCACCGGGAACGGAATCGGCGTGGGCCTACGCCCACGTGCCACAGGAGATCAAGTCCGATGCCGGCGATGACGGCATCACGGGCAGGTGGGATGACCGCGAGCGGGAGCAGTTCGCCCGTCGTGTCGAACGGCGGATCGAGGCGCTCGCACCTAGGTTCTCCGAGCTGATCCTCGCCCGTCACGTGCTCGCACCGACGGACATGGAGCGGATCAACCCGAACCTCGTCGGTGGCGACATCGGTGGCGGGACCGGCCAGCTGCACCAGCAACTCGTCTTCCGCCCCGTCGCCGGCTGGGGTCGCGCCGAGACCCCGGTCCGCAGGCTCTACCTGGCGTCGGCGTCAGCTCATCCGGGTGCCGCCGTCCATGGCGCGTGCGGAGCCAACGCCGCGCGCGCTGCTCTGGCACATCACCGCCTGCGGCGCTGAGTCGTCTCCGTCCGGGTAGACGTGTGGCATGCCCGCCGATCGGCTGAAGACGTACCGGGCCAAGCGCGACTTCTCCGTGACGTCCGAACCGGCCGGTACGACCCCGCCGGCGGCAGACGGGCACCGGTTCGTCGTGCAGCGCCATCGCGCTCGGCGGCTGCACTACGACCTGCGGCTCGAGGCTGCGGGCGTGCTGCTCAGCTGGGCGGTGCCGAAGGGGCCGACGTTGGACCCGTCGTCGCGCCGCATGGCCGTGCACGTCGAGGACCACCCGCTCGACTACTACGACTTCGAGGGCGTGATCCCGGCCGGCGAGTACGGCGGAGGTGACGTCGTCGTGTGGGACTGGGGAACGTGGGCGCCCGTCGGGACCGAGGACGTGCTGGCTGCCGTCGAAGCCGGCGACCTGCACTTCGACCTCGCCGGCGAGAAGCTGGCCGGGCGGTTCGTTCTCGTGCGCCGCGGTGGTGACGGTCGCGATTGGCTGCTGTTGAAGAAGCGCGACGAGGCAGCAGTCTCCGGATGGAATCCCGAAGACCATCCCCGGTCGGTGAAGTCAGGGCGGACCAACGATGAGGTCAAGGAGGCGCCGGCGGCGAGCTGGACGGGCAGCGCGAACTGGGCTGCTCCGACGCCCGACGAGCTGGCCGCACTCGATGCCATCAAGCGCGCCGGTGACTGGCGACTCGGCGAGCACACGCTGCACCTGACCAACCTCGACAAGGTGTTGTTCCCGCCGCGCGACAAGCGCCGGAAGCCGCTGACCAAGCGCGAGCTGATCAGGCACCACGCCACGTCGGCACCCGTCATGCTCCCCTACCTCGCGGAGCGACCGCTGAACATGCACCGGTACCCGAACGGGGTCGACAAACCGGGCTTCTGGCACAAGGCAGTCCCATCCCACGCGCCGGAATGGCTGCCGCGCTGGCACAACGAGGACGCTGATCGCGGGGAGACCCAGGAGTACTTCGTGATCGACTCACCGGCGGCGCTGGCTTGGGTGGCCAACTACGGCGCCGTCGAGCTGCATCCATGGACGTCGACAATCCGCGACACGAAGCGACCGACGTGGGCGCTGATCGACATCGATCCCGGGACCGACACGACCTTCGAGGACATCCTGGTGCTGGCGCGTCTGCACCGGACCGCCCTCGAACACCTCGGCGTGCAGGCCGGGCCCAAGGTCACCGGCAAGCGCGGCCTGCAGATCTGGGTCCCCGTCGCCGACCGCTACACGTTCGCCCAGACCCGCCAGTGGGTCGAGCAGCTCTCGCGAGCGATCGGCAACACGGTCCCCGAGCTCGTGAGCTGGGAGTGGGAGGTGAAGCGCCGCTCCGGGCTGGCGCGCCTCGACTACACGCAGAACGCCATCAACAAGACGCTCATCGCGCCGTTCAGTGTCCGGGCCGCACCAGGGGCGCCGGTGTCCGTACCGATTCGCTGGGACGAGCTCGACGATCCCGAGCTCCGGCCCGACCGGTGGACGATCGAGACGATCGGCGAACGGATTCACCACGCCGGGGACCCGCTGGCTCCGCTGATCGGCGTGCAGCAGCGGCTCCCCGCGTTCTCCTGATGCCGCGCCGTTCGTCCTAGACCATCTCCGGGTCGGGCAGTTGGTCGCTGTCCTTGGGCAGCGTGCCGAGGTGCTGCTCGATGCGCCGCAGTGAGGCCTCCACTCGGTCGTCGCTGTCCTTCGACTCGGCGCTGCCCTTGTGGACGTACAGCGCGGCGAGGACAACGAACGCGAAGAGCTGGAGGAACTCTGATTGCCAGTTCTCGAGCGTCGATTGGAAGAACTCACCGAGGAAGTCACCGATGCTCGTTTGCTCACCGTGGGCGAACGCCTCATCGGTGTACACCTGCCACTCGGTGATCAGGTGGGCGATCCAGGTGGAGAAGAACAGGATCATCAGCCCGAGGCCGAGGCCGAAGTCTCGCCAGATCGATCGGCCCGGCGTGCGGTTGGCGCGGATGCTGCGGATCATCGTGAAGATCAGGAATCCCAGCGACCCGACCATGAGGATGAAGGCGACGAGCATCGCCCAGGCGCCCGCGCTCATCGCTCACCCACCCGCTGACAGGACGAGGTCGCTGAGCTCCGCCTTGGTCATCGACGACTTCGCGTCGAGGCCGAGTTCGGCGGCGATGTCCACGAGGTCGTCCTTGGTGGCGTGCTCGAGGGAGTCCGCCAACAGGCCGGCGTCACGCTTGCTCTGGATGAGCTGACGCCCGAGTTCCGCCTGTTGCGCCGCATCGAGGTCGCGGCGCATTGCCGGGAAGACCTCGCCCTCCTCTTCTTCGACGTGGTGCTTGATGCCGCCCTCCACCATGGCGACGGCCGCACCGAAGCCGGGTTCCGACATCAGCTGGGAGAGATGCCCGAGCCCTTCGCGAGCCAGTTCGTGCTCGGTGTTGGCTTCCTCGACCGTCTCGTCGTCGAGGATCTGGCGCGTCAGTGGGTAGATGTGCGCCTCTTCGAACTCCATGTGTACCGCCAACGCCGCCGTGAGCCGGTCGACGAGGCGAGCCCGCTCCGGCCCCTCCTCCGACTCGTCCAGATCGTGCAGCAGCTGCTCGACCTGCCGGTGGTCGGACTCCAACAAGCTGAACGGATCAGCCATCGCATTGCCTCCTGCGCATCCTCGGGTTGGGCGCGGTGTACCCAGCGGGCGAGGAGGGCTACACGCGATGCCACAGCTCGATGACCGGGCTGTCCGTCGCGATCGATCATTGTGAGTCGATCGCGACGGACAGTTCGGGTTTCACCACGCTGCCCCGGCCATCTGGCGGGTCGACGCGTTGAGGCGGTTCCAGACGTTGATCTGGGCGATGGCCAGCATCAGGCCGGCCAGCTGGGTCTCGTCGAAGTGCTTGCTGACCTCGTCCCAGATCTCGTCGGGGACCGGATCGGCACGATCGCAGAGCCGGGTGGCCGCTTCCGTCACGGCCAGCGCAGCACGTTCTGCTTCGTCGTAGTACGGGGTCTCGCGCCACGCCCCGACGCTCCAGATCCGCTCATCGCTCTCTCCGGCCGCCTTCAGGCTCCGTGAGTGCATCTCGACGCACACGCTGCAGCCGTTGATCTGGCTGGCCCGCAAGTTCACGAGCTCGATCAGCTGGGGCGACAGCCCGGTCTTGTGCACTGCCTTGCCGAGCGCGTGCAATGCCTGCATGGCCTCGGGCACGACGAACACCGGGTGCTTCATCCGTGATTCCATGGCTTCATCTCCTTCTCGATGCGGCCGGCGCAGCGCCTGGAGGCGCCGCCGTGCCAACTGGACTCTCTGCTCTGAACGACGCCGCCGTTCGTTGGTCACAACGGCCGCATCTGGGGGGTCAACTGGAATGACCCACGGCAACGGAGGAATGTGACCGGTGAACGAGGACTTCTTGGCCGCCCAGTTCGGCGAACATCGCGACCGCCTGCACGCTGTCGCCTACCGCATGCTCGGATCCGGCACGGAGGCCGATGACGCGCTGCAGGAGACGTGGTTGCGGCTCAGCCGATCGGACGCGTCGAGCATCGAGAACCTGGGCGGGTGGCTGACGACCGTCACCGCGCGGGTCTGCCTCAACATGCTGCGGTCCCGCAGGACGCGGCGAGAGGAACCGTTGGAGCCGCACGTGCCCGACCCGGTCGTGCAGCGCGCCGAGGCCGTCGAACCCGAGCACGAAGCGGTCCTCGCCGACTCGGTGGGACTTGCACTGCTCGTAGTGCTGGAGACGCTCGAGCCAGCGGAGCGGTTGGCCTTCGTCCTCCATGACATGTTTGCCGTGCCGTTCGACGAGATCGCCGAGATGGTCGACCGATCGCCGGAAGCGACCCGTCAACTGGCCAGCCGTGCCCGGCGCCGCGTCCAGCAGGCCAGCGTCCCCGACACGGACGTGCCCCGCCAGCGGGAAATCGTCGACGCCTTCTTCGCCGCGGCGCGCGGTGGTGACCTCGAAGCGCTGGTCGCCGTGCTCGATCCCGACGTCGTCGTGCGCTCAGATGGCGGCACGGCGCGGCCACAGGCTTCGGTCGTCGCGCGTGGCGCACGGAGCGTCGCACGTCGCGCCATCGCCTTCTCGCAGCCGGGCGCGACGCTCCATCCGGTCCTCGTCAACGGCAGCGCAGGAGTCGTGGTCGTCCTCGACGGCGAGGTGTTCTCGATCCTGGGATTCACCGTCGCCGGCGGCAAGATCGTCGAGATCGATGCGCTCGCCGATCCCGAGCGCATCGCCCAGCTCGACCTCAGCGCGCTGGACGCACGCTGAGTCGCACCCGCCGAGCCACCTTGTAGGCCACCATGCCCGCCACGATGATGCCGATCAGCAGCGTGGGTTGCGGCGTGAACGCCGCAACCACAACGAGCACCACCGTGAGCGGCGTGATGTACCAGGAGCGGACGGCGTCCGACGCCCCGATCAGGACGTGGAGGAGCCACAACGCCAGCAGGTAGACCGCGACGGGCACGGCCACGATCATCCCGGCGCGCACGTCGCTCACATGACCGTGACCGGCGGCATGCTCGACGGCGACGACCAGCCCGGCACCAACCGCGGCAACTGCGGCGAAGATCAGCAGGTGCCCGTACCCCCATCGGAAGGCGATGCGGTTGGACGTCAACAGCTGAGGGACCTGGTAGTCGAAGTAGATCCACCACATCGAGAACAGGAGCAACAGCCCGCCGGCGATGATGCCGTAGAGCTCGGCGTCGAGCCCGCCTTCATCGAGGACGGTCTGGATGGCGACCGTGCCGGCGAGCACCGACTCACCCAGCACGATGATCGTGAACAACCCGTAGCGCTCGGTGATGTGGCTGGCGTGCCAGGACGTCGTGCCGACCCGTTCCGCCCAGACGGGAACGAGCAACTCGCACGCGCCGAGGAAGATGAAGCCGGCGACCTCCCATCCACCCGGTAGCACGAGGAGGGCGATCCATCCCAGCTGGCAGACGATGATCCCGATCGCGTAGCGGCGCGCGCACGTGTGGGCCGCCGGTTCGGCGCCCGCCGATGCGCGCAGCCAGTGGGAGACCTGGGCTAGGCGCATGACGACATAGCCGATGACCGCGACGCTGAAGTCGAGCTCGTCGAAGGCACGTGGGATGCCGGCGGCGTAGATCAGCGCACCGGTCATCTGGACGAAGACGGTCAGCCGGTAGGCGATGTCCTCGGTGTCGTAGGCAGAGGCGAACCACGAGAAGTTCATCCAGGCCCACCAGATCCCGAAGAACACCAGGATGTACTTGCCGACCGGCGCGCCGACGGACCCGCCCTCGATCAACGCGTGGTGCAGGCTGTTCGCCGCCTGGGCGACGGCGACCACGAAGACGAGGTCGAAGAACAGCTCCAGCGGCGTCGATGCCCGGTGGCCTTCGTCCGGGTCCCTGGGTTGCATCGGGCGCAACCACTGTTGGATCCCCGATGGATGGATGTGCTGGTAACTCACGCGGCCCCTCGGTTTGCGTCACGGTTCCCACGGTCGACGGCGGAAAAGGTGACACAAACGCCAGGGAGTTCACAGTTCGACGACGGTCGCCCGCCCGAGGCGGTTCAAGACGGCACGTGCGTCCTCACGGGAACGTTGCGCCGCCTCGTGATCGCCGGCGCGCTCGAGGGCGGTGGCAAGCCCCTCGAGGGCGTCAGTCTCAGCCGACGGCAGTGCGAGCTCGCGGGCGAGATCGACTGCTGTCCGGTAGTGCTCGATCGCCCGCGACGTCGCCGCGAACAAGGGCGCGTGCGCCGAGCCGGGCCCGCACCGTCGACAGCCAGCCCCGCTGTCGTCGACGACCTCGAGGGGGCCCAGGAGCCGGACCTCCACCGGCCGGAAGCTAGTGATCAGCGCGATCTCTCATTCGTACAAGCCAGCGCATGCCCGCTGGGACGACGATGGAGCACATGACGATCGACATCACGAAAGCGCCGATCCACCTTGGACCCGGCGGCACGGCGATCCCCGTCGAGGACTTCGATTGGTCCGAGGAAGGCCTGGCGGCCTACGAGGAGGCGACGAAGGACGACGGTCCCGATGGACGGATGGTGATGATGTTCCACATGGTCGGGGCCTGGACGGTGTGGGAACGCCATCCGCTCGGCTCCGAGGTCGTGATCGCCTGTACGGGAACACACCGCTTCGTGCAGGAGCTCGACGACGGCGAGCACGTCGTGGTGATCTCGGCAGGCGAGGCGGTCGTCAACCCGCCCGGCGTCTGGCACACCGCTGACAGCGGCGACGGTGGTTGGGTGCTGACCATCACGCCCGGACTGGAGACCGAACACCGACCTCGGTGACCGAACCGATTCCCCCGGGCGGTCGTACTGGCCGGCGTGGGCACGGAGGGCGCATGTGAACTGACCCTCGGCTCGCGCCTGGAGATCGAGCGACGTGCACCGTGTGAGCGCTCGTTGCGCGCGCTGACCAAGCACCCACGGGTGATGCCGTATCGCCGCTTGATGGTTGGGGTCGTCGTCGTCAACGTGGCGATCCTCGTGGCGCGGGTGCGTGCTGGTGCCTGGCAGCTCGCCGACGGCAGCGCACTCGCTGCACTGTCGACACTGACACTCGTCAACGTCACCGTGGCTGTTCTCGTCAGGAACCAGGCATTCCTCAACGCCCTCTACGGACTCGCCGGTCGAGGCTCGCCGAACTGGCCGCTGTGGATCCGCTGGAGCATCTCCAAGGTCCATCACGTCGGAGGGCTGCACGTCGGGTGCGCCGTTGCGGGGACAGCCTGGCTTGGCGCGTTCACCGGCACGGCGATCGTCACGGCCGTCCGCCATCCCGGCAGCGTCACGCCACTCACGCTTGCCCTGTGCCTCGTCCTGGTCGGCCTCCTGTTGGTGCTGACGGTGTGCGCGAGCTCACCGATCCGCATGCGTGCCCACAACGTTTTCGAGCACACACACCGCTGGTGCGGCTGGTCGGCAATCGCCGTGTTCTGGATCCTGACGGTCCACCTGGCGACCGACGGAAGGGGCACGACGAGCGCGGCCGTCGCGGTCGCGACCGACTGGCACGTCTGGGTGCTCGCCGCGCTGACGGCGAGCGTGGCCTGGCCCTGGCTGCGTCTGCGGCGAGTGCCCGTGACGGTCGTCCGGCCGTCGTCGCACGCCGCCATCGTGCACCTCGACTACGGCGTACGGCCGCAGTACGCGTCGGGCGTCGGCATCAGCCTCAGCCCGTTGCGTGAGTGGCATGCCTTCGCCACCGTCACCACCCCCGGACAGCCGGGCTACCGGTTGCTGATCTCACGGGCCGGCGACTGGACCGGCCGGTTCATCGACGATCCGCCGACCCACGTCTGGGTGCGCGGTGTTCCGGTCGCTGCCCCCATCGCCAAGGTGGCGTCGATGTACCAGCGGGTCGTGTACGTCGTCACCGGCAGCGGCATCGGTCCGTGCCTCGGGCAGATCCTCGCCGACCGCGTTCCGGCGCGACTCGTGTGGTCGACCCGTGACCCGAGGCGCACGTACGGCGACGCGCTCGTCGATGAGGTCGAGGCGATCCAGCCCGACGCCGTGATCTGGGACACGACGAAGCACGGCAAGCCCGACCTGCTCGGGCTCGCGCTCAACGTCTACGCCGAGTTCGCCGCCGAGGCGGTGTTCATCGTGAGCAACAGGTCCACCACGCTCCGCCTCGTCCACGACCTCGAGCGTCGCGGGATTCCTGCCTGCGGACCGATCTGGGACTCCTGAACGGTCTGCCAGGCTGGGACTGGATGGGGACAGGGTTCGACGCTCGTTGGCTGACTGATCATGGCGGGCCGTCGCCTACCCATCGCACGATGCCGAGACCGCAGCGTCAGATCCGCTGATGGCGATCATCACCGTTGTTGTGATCGCCGGCGCGCTGGCGTTCGGGCTGCTGGTGCAGCGCTACCTGCGCAAGCACTCGCCCGACGACGACGATGGTCGCGCCGATGCCGAAGGGCTGGGCGTCAACGAGCTTGCCGTGCCGTTGCTCACGCTCGTGACACTGCTGCTCGCGTTCGTCTTGGTGGCGACGTTCTCCTCGTACCGGGAGGCGTCCGATCGCACGGTCGACGAAGCGGGCGCCGTGCTCGACGAGGCCGAGGCGGCGCTGGCTTTACCCGATCCCGCCGGTCAGCGCATCATCGGCTCGTTGCAGTGCTACGCCCGGGCGGTCGCCGGCCCCGGCTGGCGCAGTCTGAGCAGGACGCGCCAGACCGATCCGGTCTCCATCGCCGCCAACACGCAGGTCGGAGCCATGCTCATCGAGGCGCAAGAGTCGATCGGCGACTCCGCTGCGCTGTCCGCCATCCTCGTCGCCGACAGGGATCGCGTCATCGCCCGCCGAGGTCGGCTGGCGGAGGCAGAGACATCCGTCCCCACGATCGTCACGGTGCTGCTGATCGGCTTGGTCGCCATCACGGTCGCCGCCATCGCTGCGCTGGCCGATCGGAGAATCCGCCCCGGCCTCCGCGTGATCCTCGTCGGTGTGTCGACCGTGATGATCACTGCGACGCTGCTCGTCCTGTTCGATCTCGATCGCCCATTCGGCGGCTGGATCGCCATCGAGCCGACCGACATGTTGGAGGTCGAGCGGGTCATCGGCGCCGAACTGCTCACTGGGCAGCCACCGTGCGACGAGTCGGGCGCGCCGATACCGCAAGGCTGACGTCCGGCGGTCGGCGAGCGACCCGCTCGAGCTCGCACTTGACGTGGCCACGACCTCGACGAAGCGGTCTGGCTCGTCCAGCCACGGCATGTGACCGCTGTCCTCGAAGATCACCAACTCGGCTCGAGGGAGGCGCGAGGCGATGCGCCTCTGACGGATCACGTCGATGGAGGTAGTGCGGCATGAGCTGACGCACACCGTCGACCATCTCCTCGTTCGTCGACCGCAGCGTGGTCATCAGCGCGGCGACCTCAGGAGGCGGGGGTGGGCCCTGCTCGTCGTCACGGTCCTCGGTGGCACCGAGCTGGCCCGGTGCCGAACCGGGACTTCACCTCTGAACGACGCGAGCCACCGTCGCCACGGGGCAGGATTGATCCGTGGCCGTCAACGTGCTGCTCATCACGCTCGATCAATTCCGCGGCGACTGCCTCTCGGCGGCTGGCCATCCCCTCGTGCGGACACCCAACCTCGACCGCCTGGCGGCGTCCGGCGTGCGACTGGCCCGCCACTACAGCCAGGCCGCGCCGTGCTCGCCCGGGCGGGCCAGCCTGTACACGGGCATGTACCAGATGAACCACCGTGTGGTGGCGAACGGCACGCCGCTCGATGCCCGATTCGACAACATTGCACTGATGGCCCGGCGGGCGGGCTACCAACCGGCCCTCTTCGGCTACACGGACCAGGCCGTCGACCCGCGCGTGGCGAACGGTCCCGACGATCCGCGGCTGACGACGTACGAGGGGATCCTGCCTGGCTTCGAGATGATGCTCGACCTCCGGCTCGACCAGATTCCGTGGCTGGTGTGGCTGGACGAGCTCGGCTACGACACGGCCGGGGGGTACGAGCGGATGTTGGCGACCGAGGGCGAGCGCCCTACCGAGCACAGCCTGGCCTGCTTCCTCACCAACCACGCCGTCGAGTGGATCGAACGTCAGGACGCGCCATGGTTCGCCCACTTCAGCTACTGGCGCCCGCACCCGCCATATGCGGCGGCCGGACACTGGTCGCGTGCCTACTCGCCTGACGACGTCGAGCTGCCGATCACGCCAGTGGCACAGCGCCACCCGCTCCACGACGCTGCGTTGGGCGTGCCTGAGGCGGCCGCGCCGCGTGACGAAGCCGGCCAGCGCGCCATGCGCGCCCAGTACTACGGCATGATCAGCGAGGTCGACGACCAGCTCGGCCGGGTGTGGGACGCACTGGCGAGGACCGGCCAGTTCGACGACACGGTGATCGTCATCACGTCTGACCACGGCGAGATGCTCGGCGACCATGGTCTCAAGGAGAAGCTCGGCTGGTGGGAGCAGAGCTACTTCATCCTGGGGATGGTTCGGGATCCACGCCACCCGGAGACCCACGGCACGGTCGTTCACGCGTTCACGGAGAACGTCGACCTGGCGCCGACGCTGTGCGACGCGATGGACATCGACGTCCCGGCGCAGTGCGACGGCTATCCGCTCACGCCGTTCCTCCGCGGCGAGATGCCCGAGCGGTGGCGGACGGCGGCGCACTGGGAGTACGACTGGCGCGCCGAGGCGATCGCCACCACACCGCACGAGTGGCCATGGGATCGCGCACTCGAGAAGCGTCACCTCGCCGTGCTTCGCGACGACCACTACGCGTACGTGCAGTTCGGCAACGGCAGCTGGAAGTGCTTCGACATCGCGGCGGACCCGACATGGCGGACGGAGGAGACCGACCCGGCCATCGTGCTGCCCCTCGCGCAGTCCATGCTGACGTGGCGGTCCCAGCACGCCGATCGCACGCTCGCCGATCTGGTCCTCGGGCCGGACGGCGGCGGCCGGTGGCCGCCGCTGCCAGCCGGCTGGGGCACGGCGCCCTGAGCGCCGGACGGCGTGGTCGTCGCGACCGTCCTCGCGCTGACCTCTGCGGGTCTGCACGCAGGCTGGAACTTCGTCGCCAAGCGCAGCCCCGATCCGTTCATCGCTCTCTGGGGTCAGTTCTTCGTCGCCGGCCTGATCGCCTCCGTCGTGTTGGCCGCGACGCGCACCCTGCCGGCCGCCGGATGGGGATGGGCCGTCGCCTCCGGGACCGTGCACCTGCCGTACATCGTCGCCCTCGCACTGGCCTACGAACGGGGCGAGTTCTCGGTCGCCTACCCACTGGCCCGCGGGGGCGGGGCGCTCCTCGCCGGAATCGGGGGCATCATCCTGCTCGGCGACGAGCTCAACGGGTGGGCCGTCACCTCGATCGTCGTCGTCACGGGCGGGATGGCGTTGTTGGCGTTCGGAGCCAGCCGACCGCAGGTCATGGTGGCGCTGTTCGTCGCCGTGACGATCGGCTGTTACACGGTCATCGACAGCCACGCCTCGCGTGAGGTCGACGACAACACCTATGCGCTCGCCATCTTCCTGACGGGTGGGCTGTTCGTGACGGCGTTCGGCGTCGTCGTCGGCCGTGGCCGCGCGATGGCCGGCGCCCTCACGACGCAGTGGCGCCGCTTCCTGGGCACAGCGGTGATGAGCATGTTGACGTACGGGCTCGTGCTGGCGGCGGTGCGGCGCGCTCCCGTCGGGTACGTCGCCGCGCTGCGTGAGTCGAGCGTGCTGGCCGCCGCGTTCATCGGATGGCGCTACCTCGACGAGGGCAGCGTGCGCCGGCGCACGAGCGCCGCGGCGATCATTCTGGGCGGCCTCGTGCTGCTGATCCTCTCCGCCTGACCGGTCCGCGTAGCCTGATCCCGTGCCCGGACGACGCCGCGCGTTGGAGACCCTGCGGGCGACGGACATCGACCGCACACTGGATCGAGCATCCATCCTCGTGCTGCCCGTCGGTGCCACCGAGCAGCACGGGCCACACCTGCCGTTCAACACCGACACCGTCATCGCCGACGCGGTGGCGCAGGCGACCGTCGACGAGGTCGGTGTCGAAGTCGGGGCGTGGACGCTGCCGACACTGGCCATCACGAAGTCGAACGAGCACGCCTGGGCGGCGGGGACGTTCTGGCTGTCGGCGCGGACGCTGCTCGCGGTGGTGGAGGACATCGGCCGCTGTGTGGCGGCGACTCCGGCCCGTCGCCTCGTGTTCCTGAACGGTCACGGTGGCAACTCTGCGCTGCTCAACGTGGCCTGCCGAGAGCTGCGATTGGCCCACGGGCTGCAGACGTTCCTCGCCCACGCCAGCGTCCCGCCCGACCACGGCGGACCGAGCCCGGCCGAGGAGCTCGGCATGGGGATCCACGGAGGCCTGGACGAGACGTCGCTGATGCTGCACCTGCAGCCTGACCTGGTCGACCTGGATGCCGGGTTCCGGAACGTGCCCGAGCCGCTGGCAGCCGCCGAGCACGTGCGGTTCGGCGGAGACGTGTCGTTCGGCTGGCTGTCCAACGACTTCGGCCCCTCGGGCCACATCGGCGATCCGACGGGCGCCACGGCCGAGCGCGGCAAGCTGCTGTTCGAGGCGGCCGTGCGCAGTTTCGGGGAAGCGCTCACCGAAGTGGCCCGTTTCGACTTCGGTCGGCCACCGAGCTCCTGACCTGCCCGCCGTCCCCGATCTGGGCGCCGATCCCGACAACAGTTGGCGGAAAATGCGCCCAGAAGCGGCGCTGGCAGAAACGGCGCCCAGATACCCGAGGCCCGGCCGTTACAGCAGTGGTACGACTTCTTCCATGTAGCGGGAGAGCTGCTCCTCGGCTTCGTCGTACGTCTCGCCAGGGAAGTGGGGGAACACGGTCAGGTAGCGCAGGCTCAGGGCATCGCGGAACTCGGCGATGCCTTCGGCGACCTCTTCGGCGCTGCCGATGATCCACACCTTCTGCTCGACCGACTCCTCGAGTGTCGGGATCAGCCCGGGCGGCGCCGGCTTGCCGTCGTCACCCATGTAACCCTTCGACCACCCGTACGGTCCGAGGAACTTCCAGAACTCGTCATGACCCGGCCGCGCCCGCTCCCATGCCCGCTCGTGGCTGTCGTCGACGCGGATGTTCAGCACGAGTTGCCGCTTCTCCCCCGGCGGCAATGCCGTGCCCTGCGCGCCCTCGTAGATCTCGGCGAAGCGCTGCCAGCGCTGCTTGACGAAGTTGTGGTTGAGCAGCCAGAACACGCCGCCGAAGCCCTTGGCGGGCACGTGCTCGAGGGTCGGGGGCGAGGTGATCGGCTGCCAGATCTCGTAGGGGTACAGCGGCCGGGGCACGAGGGTCAGCTGCTCGACCTGGCCGCCGCGATCGGGGATCCCGGGCGGCGGGAAGTCGTAGTAGGCGCCGTGATAGCTGAACGTCTCGTTCTCCAGCGCAAGGAGGATGACGTCCATCGACTCGTCCATGATCTCGCGGTTGATCCGGTCGGCTTCGGCCTTGTCCGGGTTGTCGAACGACCCGACCTGGGACCCGAGTGTCTGCGCCTCGCGGGGCACCGTCCCTCGTCCGATGCCCAGCACGCCACGACCACCGGACAGGTTGTGCATCGTCGCGAAGTCCTCGGCGAAGCGCAGCGGCTGCCACTGCGGGACGATGTGGAACATCGCGCCGATCTTGATGCGCGAGGTCCGCTCGGCGAGCACGGCCCCGAACAGCACGGCGTTCGGGATCACCTCGTAGCCCTCGTACTGGAAGTGGTGCTCGGTCAGCCAGAACGTGTCGAAGCCGACTTCCTCGGCCTTCACGCCGGCGTCGAGCATCCGCAGCGACGCCTGCCACATCTGCTTCTGCGTGTAGCGCCGATCCGTCGGCGCCGGCGGACCGGCGCCAGCGTCATCCATCTCGACGCAACCGAACAGGAAAACCCCGTGCTCCATGGGCACCTCCGCGGGATCCGATGCTACTGGGGCTCGATCGGCAGATCGAGGGTGACCTGCCGGACGGTGGTCGTCGCGACGACGGTGTCCCGCGCGGCGGCAGCGGCGGGGCTGCGGTCCGAGTGCGGATGCCGGTCGAAGGCCGGCCAGCGGGCGCCCGACACGTCGAGGCGCAGCCGGCTTCCTGGCGGGCAGCGCCAGGCGATCGGCCGCAGCGTCACCACGTGGGCGGACGGGACCAGCGGATCGCAGCCCGCGCATCGCACCACCCCGCCGCAGACGGCGCGTGGGCCATGGTCGTCTGTGACGTGGACCAACGTGACGACCACGTCGTGCCCGGGGCGATCGCAGCAGGCAGTCACGGTCGCCACAGGACTTCCGGCGATCTCGATTGCCTCCGCCAGCGGCGCCGAGGTGTAGCAGAGCACGTCGCGGCGGTCCTCGGCGGCCGCCTCGTCCTGGAACCCGACCGCCTCGCCCGGGTACGGCACGAGTGGCTCGACGACCAGCACGTCCCCGGGTCCTGGATCGACCTGCTCCGCACCGAGCACTCCGTCGCCGTGGCGCGAGTTGGCGTTACCCCGACTCGTGGACGTCCAGCGGAGGACGGTGTGCGGGGGCGGCCACGTCTCGGCTTGCCGCCATCCGCCGCCCACGCAGTGGTACGTCACGCGCTCGCCCGCCCGGACAGGCTCACCGCGCCCGGACGCCCGCTCGAAGAATCGCACCAGCCGCTCGAACACCCCTGGAGGGCCGGCGGCGGCCTCGAGATCGACGCCGTGGTGCGCGGTCCCCCAGGGCATGTGCACCCACGGCCCGCACACCGCCTCTGCACCGGTCGCCTCGATCAGCCGGGCGGTGCCCGACGAGAAGTCGTCGAAGTACCCCAGCACCGTGAACACCGGGACCTCGATGGCCCGGAGGTCCGGCCGCCGCGCTGCCCAGTAGTCGTCGTCGTGCGGGTGCGCCAACCACTCGACGAACCACGAGGGCGGGGCGGCACCGAGCGCGGTCTCCACGGGGAGGGCGGAGACGTCGAAGGGGACTGGCCCGGCATCGACCTCCTGACCGGCGAGCTGTGCGCTCCAGAACGTGACGAACGGCAGGCGCAGGCAGCCGCCCTCGTACGTCCAACCCTCGTACGGGTCCGGGCAGCACATCATGGCCGCCACGCCGCGCAGTGCAGGAGGACGCCGGGCGGCTGCGTACAGCTGGGCGAGGCCCTGGTACGAGAAGCCGTACGTGATGACCTGCCCGTCGCAGAACGGCAGGCCGGAGGCCCACTCGATCGTTGCTGCACCGTCGGGTCCTTCGTGCACGAATGGTCGAAATAGCCCCTCCGAGTCGCCGCGTCCACGGACGTCCTGGACGACGACCGCGAAGCCGTGGCGAGCGAACCACGCCGGATGTGGCAGCACCGGAGTGGAGGCGACGGCCCGACCGTACGGGAGGCGCTGGAGCAGCACTGGCCACGGTCCGCCGCTCGATGGGTACCAGGCGTCGGCGACGAGCGTCACGCCGTCATCCATCACGGCGCGCAGGCCCCGTACGTGCTCGACGCCGGCCGGCGACACGGGCGTGTCCTACCACATCAGCGATCGGGCATGCCGGCTCGCGCCATGCGACAATGGAGATGCGGACTGATCGGAAGAGGGACGAGCCTGCGCATCTTCGACTTGCTCATCGATGGGGCGGACCGGACCCCTGACCGGCGCGCGTTCCACTGGGTCGAGCGATCGCGGAGCCTGACGTACGGCGAGGCCGTCCAGGAGATGGAGCGTGTCGCCGGCGGGCTGGCTGCCCTCGGAGTCGGGCGTGGCGACCGCGTCGGCATCTTCGCCCACAACGGTCTCGACTACCTCACGGCCATGTTCGGCGTTTGGCGGCTCGGTGCCATCTCCACGCTGATCAACCTGCAGTACGCCGACTCACTCGACTACTACGTCAACGACGCCGGTCCGCGGGTCCTCGTCTACACCGGCGACCACTTCGAGACGATCGAGCGACACCGGCCGAACCTGCCCTCGATCGAGCACTACGTGTGCTTCGACGGTGCGCAGGACGGTGCCCTCGGCTGGGCGGAGGTGGTGAACACCGCTTCGGCGCCGCCCGCCGACCAGGTCGCGGAAACCGACGTCGCCCATCTCTCGTACACCTCCGGCACGTCCGGCCTGCCGAAGGGCGCCTGCCTGGCCCACGAGCCGACGATGCGGGCGACCCGCTGCATCGCCGAGCGCCTGCGCATGCGCTCGAGCGACGTGAGCCTCGGGCCGACGGCGCTGTCGAGCTCGTACCAGCTGGTCGCCAACCTGCTGCCCGTCCTCCACGCCGGTGGCACGAGCTGCGTCATGAGCCGCTGGAACGCCGAGGCAGGGTGGGAAGCCGCCGAGGCGCTCGGGGCGACCGTCCTGGCGGCCAATCCGATCGTGCTGACCGACCTCGCCGACGAGAGCGCGCGCCGTGGTCGACCGCCCAGCTCGCTGCGCGTGTCCCTGTCCGGAGGTGGGCCCGTGCCGCCCGACCTGAAGCGACGCTGGCATGACGCGCTCGGCATCCCGCTGTGCGAGAGCTACGGGCAGAGCGAGCTCGGCGGCTTCGTCGGCCTTGCTGCTCCGGACGACCCGTTCTCAGAGGATCGCCTGCTGTCGTGTGGACGACCGCTGCCGGACAAGGAGGTGCGCGTCCTCGACGACGACGGACGGCCGCTGCCCGTCGGCCAGATCGGCGAGCTGTGCCTGCGTGGTGGATTCATGGCCGGCTACTGGGAGCGTCCCGAGAAGACAGCCGAGACGCTGCGCGGCGGGTGGCTGCACACCGGTGACGTCGGCTACCTGGATACGGAGGGGTACGTGTTCATGCGCGGCCGCCTCTCGGAGCGGCTGACGGTCGCCGGCGAGCACTGGTACCCGCGCGACACCGAGGAGGTCCTCGGGGTCCACCCCGCGGTGAGCTCCGTCGCGCTGGTCGGCGCACCGGACGACGACGGTGGGCACCGTCCACTGGCGTTCGTCACACTGCGGCCCGGTGTCGACGTGCCGCCCGCCGAGCTGGCGGCATTCGTGGCGTCGAGTGGCGCACGCGTGCCTCCCGGCACCGAGGTGCGGATCGTCGACGCGTTGCCCATGACGCCGACCGGCAAGATCAGCAAGGCCGACCTGCTCGCCAGCATCGTCGGAGCCGGCGGAGAATGATCGAGCTCGGCGATCCGGTCCGGCCTGCCTCGGCGCACCAGCCGGAGCAGCCGGCATCGCGCTCGGATCCGCTTCGTGCGCTTCGTGGTCCCGCCCATGGGGGTGGCCGCATTGGTCATCGGCATGTGGCTGTTCATCACGTACAGCCTGCTGCGCGAGGATCAGCGACCGTTCCTGCCACCACCGCAGGAGGTGGTCTCTCGCGGCTTCCTCGACTGGGATCGCCTGCAGCCGATCCTCGCCGGACTCGGCCGCACCGCGCTGGTTGCCGTCACCGGCCTGGCGATCGCCTTCGTGATCGGCACGGCGGTCGCGGTGGTGATGAGCCTGGCCATGTCGCTGGAGCGGACGGTCTACCCCTACGCCGTCATCCTGCAGACCGTGCCGTTGGTCGCGATTGCTCCGCTGGTCGGCCTGCGCCTGGGCTTCTCGAACACCAGCCGGATCGTGATCTGCGTGCTCATCTCGTTGTTCCCGATCATCGCCAACACCCTGTTCGGCCTGAAGTCGGCGACGCTCGCGCAGCGCGACCTCTTCCGGCTGCATCGCGCTTCCCGCTGGACACGGCTGTGGAAGCTGCAGTTCCCCGTCGCCCTGCCGTCGATCTTCGCCGGGCTGCGCATCGCCGCGGGCCTGTCCGTGATCGGCGCCATCGTCGGCGAGTTCTTCTTCCGGGCGGGTGACCCTGCGACGGCCGGACTCGGACGCCAGCTCAGCGTGTATCAGAGCCAGCAGCGCACCCACCTCGTCATCACGGCTCTGTTCTTCTCGTGCCTGCTCGGCATCGCCCTGTTCGCCATCTTCACGACCGCCGGCGCGCGGCTCACCAGGAACTGGAGCGACGACCAGCAAGGCGCTCGATCTCAGCGCAACAAGGGGAGAAAAGCATGAGAACCAGGAGAACAACGTTGCTCGCGGCGGCCGCCAGCGTCGCCGTGCTCATCGCCGCGTGCGGAGGTGATGACGACGACACGGAGGGCGCCGCCACGACGGGTGGCGCGGAGACCACCGCAGGCGCCGCCACGACGGCTGCCGGCACCGATCTCGCCCCGGCAACGTCGGCCGGCGCGGAGACGACCGAGGCTGGCGGGGAGACGACCGAGGGAGGCGAGGACACGACCGCAGGCGGTGGCGGCGAGAGCGTCTACGACGTCGACCTGACCGACATCTGCCCGGACCCGCTCATCATCCAGACCGACTGGTTCCCCGAGCCGGATCACGGCTACACGTACCAGGTAATCGGTACCGAGGGTGAGGTCGACGCCACGACGGGCACGTACTCCGGCCCACTTGCCAACACCGGCATCACGCTCGAGATCCGCGCCGGCGGGCCGTTCATCAACTTCTCGCCGCCGGCCCAGCAGATCTACGCCGATCCGACGATCTTCGCCGGCTATGCCGACACCGGGGACGTGATCCGCAATGCCGGGGGTGAGCAGCCCCTCGTCAGCATCTTCGCCAGCTTCGACAAGGGCCCACAGATCCTGATGTGGGATCCCGAGGCGTACCCGGACATGGCAACGATCGATGATGTTCGGGAGTCCGGCGCGACGGTCCTCTACTTCGAGGGCGCGGCCTACATGGACTACTTGCTCGAAACCGGCCTGCTCGACGCAGGGCAGATCGACGGTTCCTACGACGGCAGCCCGGGGCGTTTCGTGGCCGAGGGCAATCTCGTGCAGCAGGGCTTCGCGACGAACGAGGTGTACAAGTACGAGAACGACATCGCCGACTGGATGAAGCCGGTCGAGTTCCTGCTGATCCACGACACGGGCTTCGACATCTACCAATCGGCGCTGTCCGTGCGACCGGAGTCGATCACCGAGTACGGCGACTGCCTCGCTGCCCTCGTGCCGATCTTCCAGCAGGCGCAGGTGGACTACGTGACCGATCCCGGGCCGATGAACGAGAAGTTCGTCGACATCGTCACCGAGCTCGACACGTTCTGGCAGCTGAGCACGGAGCTGAACGACGACGCGGTGCAGCAGATGCTCGACCTCGACCTCGTGAGCGACGCCGGCAACGAGACGCTCGGCGACTTCGACTGTGCGCGCGTTGACGCGCTGATCGAGAAGCTGCGGCCCGTGTTCGAGGCCAAGGGGACCACGATCCCCGCGGACACGTCGTGCGACAGCGTGGTGACGAACGAGTTCATCGACGAATCGATCTCGCTCGGTTGATCGGAGACCAGCTCGACGCAACGGCCGCGGAGACCGGCGTGCCGGTCCCCGCGGCTGGCGGGCGCCGGCGCCGGCCCCGGCGGTCGAGTGGGCTCGCGCTGGCCGCCATCTCGATCGTCGTATTCATCGGCGGGTGGTACGTCGTACGTCAGATCGTGCTGTCGGATCGGCAACGCTTCCTGATCCCTGCGCCCCACGACGTGTGGACCCGGGGGATCGTCGACAGCGACGTGCGCGGCGAGATCCTCGAAGCCACGCTCGTGACGGCCAAGGAGGCCGGAGTGGGGCTGCTGATCGCGATCATCCTCGGCGTCACGCTCGGCGCGTTGATGAGTCAGGCGAAGTGGATCGAGCGGTCGTTCTTCCCGTGGGCGATCGTGCTGCAGACCGTGCCGATCCTGGCCATCGTGCCGTTGCTCGACCTGTGGGCGAAGAACGACATCCTCTTCGTCGAGGAGGGGTTCCGGTCACGGATCATCGTGTGCGTGATCATCGCGCTGTTCCCGATCGTGTCGAACACGTTCTTCGGGCTGCTGTCGGCCGACGCCACCCATCACGATCTGTTCACCGCCAACTCGGCGAGTCGGTGGACGAGGTTCCGCAAACTGGAGCTGCCCGGAGCGTTGCCGGCGATGTTCACGGGGTTCCGCATCTCCGCCGGGCTCGCCGTGGTCGGGGCGATCATCGGCGAGTACTTCTTCCGCGTGGGCGAGCAAGGGCTCGGCCAGCTCCTCGACAAGTACACGAAGCAGGGCACGTCGGACTACCCGCAGCTCTACGCGACCATCGCCGCCTGCTGCGTGCTCGGAGTCGTGACGTTCCTCTTCTTCGGTTGGCTGAGCCGCCGTGTCGCCCCATGGCACGCCTCGAACGAACCACTCCTCGGCTGACCGCCGCCCAGCATCTGGGCGCGGACGTTCTCATCCGACGATCTGGGCGCGGAGGTTCTCGGATTCGAGAAGCTCCGCGCCCAGATGCCACCACCGGCGCCGGGCAGACTGCCTCCGTGGTCCTTCAGATGCTGGCGAACGCCCACGATCAGCCGATCCGGCGGCTCGCGGAGTTCGAGTGTGACCTGCTCGAGTACGCGGGGCCGCTGACGCTGGCGCGTCGCGAGTACCGGTTCATCATCGGCACGTGGCGGCCGAGCAAGACGTACGTCGTCATCCAGTACCCGGACCGCATCGTGATGACCTGCACGAGGCAGCAACTCGAGGAGCGCGGGATCGCCATTCCCTAGCTGCCGTCAGCCCATCGAGCGCGCTGCGCACGGGGCCGGCGAGCACTTCGAGCGCCCGCTCACGGTCGGGACCGAGCACGTGCCAGGCCAGCGGGAGGGCGATCCCAGCCTCGACGAAGCGGCGCAGACCGGTCGTCACGTCGTCGATCGTGCCGGCGGCGGCGAACGTGTCAATGACCTGATCCGACACCAGCGCGGCGCCCACGTCGACTCCCTCACTGCGGACAGCCGTCCGCACCGCGGCCACGTTCTCGGGGTCCGCTCCGGACGTGTCCACGACGACACCCTCCACGCGGGCCAGGTAGTAGGCGATGACCTCACGCACGGCTCGCCGGGCCAGGGCACGATCCTCGTCGACGCTGACGAGCACGTTCGACGAGACGATCAGCGACGTCACGGGGCGGCCGGCGCGCGCCGCGCCGGCAGCCAGTCGCTCGACCGCCCACCGGGCATAGGCGGGACTGACCAGGGCGCCCAGTTGGACCCCATCGGCGAACTCGCCCGCGGCCTCCATCATCCGACCGTTGACCGCTCCGACGTCGACTCGCACCGGCGACGGCGGGACGAAGTCGAGCCGCGAATCGGCACCGCCCGGAAACGTCGTCGGCGTGAATCCGAGCGGCTCACCATCGAGCCACCGCCGCAGCGCCCGCACGGTCTCGACCACGTTCGTGTACGGACGCCAGCCTGGCGGCTCGTAGCCGAGTGCCCGCATCGTCCACTCCGCGGCGCCGACACCCAGCACGACCCGCTCGGGGCCGCCCAGCTCGGCCAGCGTCCCGGCCTCCATGGCGAGCACCGCCGGATGGCGGGTCACCGGGTTGGCGATCCCGATGCGCACCCGCACCCGGTGCGTCGAGGCCAGCGCCGCGGCGGCCATCGAGAACACGGCCCGATGCTGACGGCTCTCGGGCAGCGACACCTCGTCGAATCCGAGCTCGTCGGCGCGCCGGCACACGGCCAGCGTCGACGCAGCGTGATCCTCGTTGGACAGGGAGAGCCCGAAACCGGCAGCCCGTGGTTCACTGGTCGCCATGTGGATCTCCTTCGTGGCCGAGGACGAGGCCGAGGGCCCGCTGCGCGAGAGCTACGACCGCCAGGCTCGGGCGTTGGGGCACCCGACCGAGATGACGCAGGCAGGATCCCTGCACCCACCGCTCGTCGCCGCTCGACTCGACCTGTACTCGGCGACCGAACGTTGCCCATCCTCGCTGACGCCGCACCAGCGCAACCTCATCTCGTTCGTCACGTCGGCGCTCAACGGCACGCCGCACTGCATGAGCCAAGTGACGATCAAGCTGCGTGAGACCGGCCTCGACGACGATCAGATCGTCGCCCTCGCCACCGATCCGGCAACGCTCGAGCTCGACGCCGCCGACCGGGCGGTCGTCGAGTACGCGACGAAGCTGACACGCGACCCGGCGGCGATGACGCGCGCCGACGTCGAGGCACTGCGGGAGGTCGGCTTCGACGACCTCGCCATCCTCGACATCAACGCCCAGTGCGCCCACCTCAACTACGTCAACCGGGTCGCCAACGGCCTCGGCATCGACACGATCGTCGATCCCGACTTCCCGGCATACGCGGCGATCCCGGACGCCGCGTCTTCCGAGTCGCTCACGACGGGCTAACGGAACGGAGGATCGCCGCGCTGCGCACGATGTGTGCGGCAGCGCCGGCGACGTCGTTCATCGGGAGCAGGAACAGGTCGACGGACGCGGCCAACGCGGCGATCCTCGCGGTGCACTCGGCGGGATCACCGGCGACTGCGTAGTGGTCGACCAACGAATCGGGCAGCAGCTCGGCGGCGGCGTCGAGGTGGCCGGCCAGCATCGCCTCCCGCACTGCGGCGACGCGCTCGTCATCGAGCCCGGCCGCCGTGCGAATCTCCGGCGGCGCGTCGAGTGCCATGTACGAGAAGTGACCGAGCACCTTGCGTCGCTGTTCCCCGTCGTACGCCAGGTAGGCCGACCACGCCAACCGGGCTCCGTGCGCCCGCAGCCGCTGCGCCGTGACCGTCAACGTGGCGAGCGGCTCCGCCGACAAGATCACCCAGTCCGCCTGCTCGGCGGCCAGCCGCTGCACACGCGGGCCACGCCCGGCGACGGCGATCGGCACCGGGCGCGAGGAGTCGACCCAACCCAACTGGGCCGGCCCGTGCTCGTTCCCGGCGAGGAGATCCCGGCTCAGCTCGAGGGCCTCGCGCAGCGCGGTGTAGGGCTTCGGTGGGTCCAGCCCGAGCGGCACGCGGACCCGGCTGCCGCCGACACCGAGTCCGTGCCACACCCGCCCTGGCGCCAGCTCGGCGAGGGATGCCGCAGCCGCAGCACTGGTCACCGGATGGCGGGAGAACGGGTTCGTGATCGCCGGCGCGACGACGAGCCGCTGTGTGCCGAGCACGATCGCGGTCAGCGCCACCCACACGTCACGGTCCGTGCCCTCGTCGGCGACGAAACACGCGGCGGCTCCCTCCGACTCGGCGAGCTGCGCAAGTTCGACCAGCTGCGCCACAGGACGCACCGGCTCCAGCCACACGCCCCAGCGCACGAGGAGCTGTCTTACCATGGATCCGTGGGCCCGGAACCGCTCGTCAGCACGTCTTGGCTGGCTGCCCACCTCGACGACCCATCGGTGCGGATCATCGACTGCCGCTGGTACCTGCGGCCGTTCGACGAACGGTGTGGCGACGACGAGTACCGCGCCGGTCATCTCCCCGGCGCCATCCACCTGCGGTGGGACACCGACCTCGCCGACCCCGACCTCCCGGCCTCGCTGCTGGCCGGCCGGGAGCGCTTCGCCGAGGCGATGGAACGGGCCGGGATCGGGGACGACGATTACGTCGTCACGTACGACGACCACCACGTACCCGTGGCGTCACGGGTCTGGTGGGCGCTGCGGGTGTACGGGCACGATGCCGTCGCCG
Organism: uncultured Acidimicrobiia bacterium; assembly: GCA_963844915.1. Lineage (GTDB taxonomy): Bacteria > Actinomycetota > Acidimicrobiia > Acidimicrobiales > Ilumatobacteraceae > JALZMG01. The sequence continues at coordinate 758,006 of CAWJQF010000009.1, forward strand.
TGCTCGACGGCGGCATCACGGCGTGGCGCCGTGAGGGCCGGCCCATCGACACCAAGGTGCCGACACCGCGGCGAGCGACGTTCACGCCACGCCTGCGGCCAGAGCTCTACGCCACCAAGTCAGACGTGCTCGCCGTCGTGAACGGTGATCGGAACGCGCAGCTCGTCGACGCCCGGATGGACCCGGCCTACAACGCGGCATCGGGGCACATCCCGGGCGCCGTCCGGGTCACCGGGCTCGGGTTCCTCGCCGATGGTGAGCACTGGATGTCACCGGCGGCGGCGCGGCAACGCATCGAGGCGGCGGACGCAGCCAGCACCGCTTCCGAGCCCGTGATCGCGTACTGCGGTGGCGGGGTCGCCGCCACGGGGACCGCACTCGCCTACCGCCTCGCCGGGTTCGGGGATGTTGCCGTGTACGACGGTTCTTGGACCGAGTGGGAGGCCGACCCCGAGACACCGAAGGAGCGCCATTGAGCGAGGCGATCACGCCGGCGAACCGGCCGGCGGTTGTGATCGGTGGTGGCGGCGCCATTGGGCGAGCGGTCTGCGCGCGGTTGGCCTCACTCGGGCATCCCGTCGTCGCGCTCGACGTGCGCGGAGGACCTGAGGTCATCGAGTGCGACGTGACCGATGAAGCGGCGGTCGGCAGCGCGTTCGCCGAAGTGCGCGAGCGGGTCGGCGTGCCGCTCGTGCTCGTCCACGCACCCGGACTGACGGGACAGGGCGGGATCGAGGACGAGGAGCCGGCGGCGTGGCGGCGCATCCTGGAGGTCAACCTCACGTCCGCGTACCTGTGCGTACGCGAGGTCGTTGCGGGGATGCGGCAGGCGGGCTGGGGACGGATGGTCTTCGTCGCTTCCGTCAACGGGCGTTTCGGAGGCTCGGCGCTGTCTGGTCCTGCATACGCGACGGCGAAGGGCGGCCTCCTGACGCTGTCGCGGTTCCTCGCCCGCGATCTCGCCACCGACGGGATCACGAGCAACGCGGTCGCGCCTGGCCCCCACGACACACCGATGTGGACGGCCCTCGATGCCGACCTGCGGCACCGCATCCTCTCCATGCAGCCAGGCGGCGACCGGGGCCCGGGTGACCCAGACGACCTGGCGGCGACGATCGTCCACCTGTGCAGCGAAGAGGCCCGCTACATCACCGGTGCGACGATCGACGTCAACGGCGGCCAGTGGATGGGCTAGGGCCGTCTCCGCAAATTCACCCATGTCATGCTTGACTTTCAGAACGTACGTACGTAGGCTGAACGTATGTACGAGCCGGGAGTCGTGGCGTTGGTCGGCGAGCTCGCCGACACCGACCCGGCAGCCTGTGACCGCGACGGTCTCGCCTCGCTGGTGGCGCTGTCGCAGCGGGTGCGGGCCTGGTTGGATGCCTTCGACATCCGTGTCGCCGTGCACGCTGCCCGCCTCGCTGAGCAAGGTTCGTGCGAGCCGGCCTCGTCGCTGTTGACGGATGGTGGGCGCCGCTCGGTCCGTGAGGCTGATGCTGCGGCCCGAAGAGCGTCGGTGTGCGCCCAGCTGCCCGCCGTGCATGACGCGCTCGCTTCCGGGCGGATGTCAGCCGGGCATGTCGACGCCGTGGCCCGCCTCGCTGGCGACTTGGATGACGCCGCCCGAGCCGAACTCCACGATCTGCAGTCCGCCGTCGTGCAGTCCGCGGCGGTGATGGCGGTGGAGACGTTCGAACGGGAGATGAGCAAGCTCGGTCGCATCCTGTCCCGAGATGACGGCGTGTCCCGCATGGTCCGGTTGCGACAGCAGCGTTGCGTGCGCCGCTGGGTCGATCGGGTCACCGGGATGTGTCACACCCATCTGCAAGTCGACCCGGAGACCGATGCCCGCATCGCCAGTGTCCTCGACGCCGCCGTCGCCTCGGCACGCTCCCAGCTGCAAGGCGACGACGTCGACTTCGATCATCTCAAAGCCGACGCTCTGGTCGGGTTGATCACCGGCGCCCGCACCACCGGTCACCGCGTCCCGGACGTGACGTTGCTCACGGATGCCCGCACGATGCGTGACGGACCGCATGAGGACACGGTGTGTGAGACCGGTGACGGTCAACCGTTACCGGTCGAGACGGTCCGCCGGTTGGGTTGTGATGCCACGATCACCCCGATCACCCTCGACGGCGACGGGGTCCCGTTGAACATGGGTCGGACCCGGCGGCTCGCCACCCCCGAGCAGCGCCGGGCGTTGCGGGCGATGTACCGGGCCTGTGGGTTCCCCGGATGTCAGGTGCGGTTCGAGGACTGCCGCATCCATCACGTCACGTGGTGGGAACACCTCGGCGCCACGAACATGGACAATCTGCTGCCGCTGTGCGAGCGGCACCATCACCACGTCCACGAAGGCGGCTGGACCCTCACCCTGAAACCGGACCGCACCATCACCCTGCGCCGACCCGACGGCACCCTCCACCACGAAGGCCCCACCACCACGACGACGACTCCCATCGACCCACGACCACCACCGTGAGGACAGCGCGCACACTGGATCCGGGGCGTGCCAGTGATGGGACCGCCGCCAAGACTGCTCGCCGCATGATTCCTCCCTCGCTGGCCGCCGCCGGCGAGCTGCCGCGCGCCAGCATGGCCGCCCGTCGAGGCAGGTAGTAATTGCGCTGCGTTTGCAACCTGTTGCCGTTGTGAGCGGCACCACCACCACCAACCCCGAGCCGCGACCCCCACCAGCCACCGCCGCATGACTACAACTCGGCCGACAGTGGGCTCGGTGAATGGATGTCTAGGTGTGGGCGCCGCGCAGGGCGTGCGAGACCTCGCCGGCCGGCGTGGCGAACTCGGCGAGGATCCGACCAGGTCGAGGCGACATCACCGCGACGCGTGTCGAGAGGAACACCGCCTCGGGCGCTGCCCAACCGAACCGGATTGCGCGATCAGGGCGGCCACCAGTCGAGCGGCCAGCGTCAGGCGGCGAGAAGCGCAGCCTTGATCTCGGCGACCATCCATTGGGCAGCCTCGTTGATCTGCTGTCGGATCAGCGGCACGAGCACGCCGGGTGTGCCGTCCTCGTTCTGCACAGCCCAGCGAAGGGCCTCGTTGACCTCCCGGTCGATGATCGGTTGCAGAACGCCTGCCAGTACGCCGGGTGAGCCGTCCTCGGACTGCACGGCCCAGCGAAGGGCCTCGTTGACCTCTCGGTTCACGATCTCAGAGATGTGGCGGAAGTCCTCGTCGGTGGCCATGAGCCGGTCTCCTTCAGTGATGGTGGATGTCTGGTCGGTGCCTTCTGGCAGCGAGAACGTGGCAAGGGTGGCGCCCTGGAACCTCGGAGAGCAGGCCGTCGGGATCTCGATCGGCTGGACGTGCCACGGCTCGCCGTTGACGTCGGCGAAATGCTTGAGCCCGAAGCGGTGCGCGTTCGCGTTCATCCACCGCAGCGAGCCCACCATGTCTGCGGCGTAGCAGTAGCCGTCGTCCTTCTCGCAGTGGTAGCTCCGCCCAGGCGGCGCCGCCGGGGCGGACCGGCGCCCGGCCCGATAGTCCTCGTACAGTTGCTGGGCGCGGGCCCGCGAACGCCAGGCGCTCCCGACTCCGAGGCTGCCGGTCGGGTCGGCATCCATGAGCGCCCACAAGCGGCGACGGAGCTCGGGGTTGAGCGCGTTGAAATTGCTCATCCCCTCGATCTCGGCCCGTGTGTATCGACTCTCGGCGTAGCCGTAGAAGTAGGTGCGCTCCATCCGCTCCCTCGCTCTGTGACGGTGGATGTCGACCACTACGTCGCAGTCAGACGCTCGGTTCCCAACTGTCGCGACGACGGCCGGCCACCTCGGGGCGAACAACCGCCTCCGGCCACAGCCGTATGAGGTCTAAGCGTGCGCGCCGCGTAGCGCGTGCGACACCTCGCCGGCCAGCGTGGCGAACTCGGGCTCGTAGCGCAGGTCGTGGGGCCGCGGGTACGGGAACGGCACCTTGAACTCGGCGAGGATCCGCCCAGGCCGGGCCGACATCACCGCCACACGTGTCGACAGGAACACCGCCTCGGTGATCGAGTGGGTGATGAACAACGCGGCGAACCCCTCCAGCTGGAACAGCCGCAGTAGCTCGTCGTTGAGGCGTTCTCTCGTGATCTCGTCGAGCGAGCCGAACGGCTCGTCGAACAGGAACACCTTGGGCTGCAGCACCAGCGACCGGGCGAGTGAGGCACGCATCTGCATGCCGCCCGACAGCTGCCGCGGGTAGTGCCGCTCGAAGCCGGACAGGCCGACGAGCTCGATCGCCTCACCCACGGCGGCCTGCCGCTCCCGGCCGGGCATGTTGTGCAGCTCGGCGAGGAGCTCGACGTTGCGGGTGACCGTGCGCCACGGCAGCAGCGTGGCGTCCTGGAAGACGTAACCCAGTCGATCGGGGGCAACGCTCAATGACCCGCTGGTGTTCTGTTCGAGGCCGGCGGCGATGCGCAAGAGCGTCGACTTCCCGCAACCCGACGGACCGACGATCGTCACGAACTCGTTCGGCTGCACCTCGAGCGTGATGTCGTGGAGCGCGTGCGTGCCGTCCGGGAACACCATCGACACACCGTCGAACCGCAACGCAGCCGTCATGCTGGGCCGGGACGCTAAACGATGGGCCGTCGAACGTTCCTGCGCGGCTTCGGTGGCGTCGTCAGAGGTGGGCCGAGCACCTGGTCGACGAGGTGGCGGATCCTCGTCGGTTCGTAGGGGTCGCCAGACATCAGCCGGCGCAGGATGATCGGTCCCGCCAGCGCCTCCGCCAGCAGCTCCGTGTCGAGATCGGCCGGCAGCTCGCCAGTCTCCACGCCTTCGGCGAGCAGACCGGCAAGTGACATCCGGCCGGCGGTGGCGAGTCGAACGTTCAGCTCACGCGCCGCCGGGTCGCGCTCAGCGGCATCGATCAGCGTCGGCAGGCACGCCGACCACCGCGACGCGCACACGTTCTCGGCCAGGTTCTCGAGCGTCGTCACGAGACGATCCCGCACCGTGCCCTCCCTCGGGACCGGCAACGTCGGCTTGAGCTCCAGGAAGGCGTCGTTGATCAACTCGACCCGGCTCGGCCAATGTCGGTAGATCGTGCTCTTGGCGACTCCCGACTCCGAGGCGACCGCCTCGATCGTCAGCTCGCCGTATCCGCGCTCGATCAGCAGTCCCAGGGCAGCGTCGAGCACGGCACGGCGAGTCCGCTCGATCCGGGGATCCGGATCCCGTATTGCGACCGCCCGTTCCACGACTTCATTCTGGCGCAGGAGCGGTCATGACGAGCTCGAGCTCCGGATCCACGACGGCGCGCTGCTCCTTGGCTCGAGTGAACGTGTGGGCGACGAGACCGGCCGCGACAACGGCGATCAGCACGGAGACGAGTGACGCCACGTTCACGGCATCGGTGAACGCAGTCGCCGCGCGCTCGGTGACGGCTGCCCCGGTTCCCCCGCCGATCTGCGACGCGGTGCCGGCAGCCGCGCCGACGGATTCCTGGGCGGCCTCGGCAGCAGCGGGCGGGAGGCCCAGTCCACCGAGGTCGACGTTCGCGCGGTAGACCGAATTGACGAGGCTGCCGAACACGGCGATGCCAAGTGCGCCGCCGAGCTCGCGGGTCGTGTCGTTGACTGCGGAGCCGATCCCGGCTTTGGCCAGCGGCACGGCGCTCATGATCCCGCCCGTCGCTGGTGCGGCGACGAGCGACATCCCGGCGGCCTGCAGGACCATCGACACAGCGAGTACGAGGTACGGCGTGTCGATCGTGACGAGCGCCATCACGGCCATGCCGAGCGCCACGAGGACGAACCCGTACGCCATCGTTCGCCCGCTCCCGATGCGTTCTGCCAGCGCCGCGCTGCGCGGCGAGACGACGACGAACGTGAGCGCCATCGGCAGCGTCGCCAAGCCGGCTTCCAGCGGCGAGTATCCACGGGCGAACTGCAGGTACAGCGTGAACAGGAAGAAGAAGCCGAACATGATGAAGAACGACGTCGTCACGACGGCGCTGCCCACGCTGAACCGGCGATCGGAGAAGAACGACAGCGGCAACATCGGGTGTGGGGCGACACGCTGCCAGCGGATGAACCCGACGATGAAGACCAGGGCAACGGCGAACACGCCGACCACCAGGCCGTCCGACCAGCCGCGCTCGGGGCCCTCGATGATGCCGAACAGCAAGGCCGTCAGCCCGACGAGCGAGAGCACCGCGCCACGAGGATCGAGCGGCGTCGCCGCGTCATCCCGCGAGCGCGGGCTGTAGACGGCGATGGCGAGGGCGGTGAGGGCGACGATCGGCACGTTGACGAGGAACGCCGAGCCCCACGAGTAGTGCTCCAGCAGGAACCCGGAAACGATCGGCCCGAGGGCACCGCCGGCTCCGGCGAACCCGACCCAGATGGCGATGGCCCGCTGCCGTTCGTGGGGCGGGAAGATGGCTGTGATCAGTGACAACGTTGCCGGCATCACCAACGCCGCACCGGCACCCTGCACGGCACGACCAACGATGACGATCTCGGCGGAGCCAGCGAAGCCGCTGATCAATGACCCGAAGCCGAAGATCCCGAGCCCGACGAGCAGTGCACCCTTGCGCCCGAAGCGGTCACCGAGCGCACCCGCTGTCAGCAACAGGCCGGCGAAGACCAGGGCGTAGGCGTCGACGATCCACTGCAGCATCGTGGCGCTCGTGTCGAGGTCGCTCTGCAGCGTCGGCAGCGCCACGTTCAGCGACGACACCGCCATGACGATCATGACGAGCGAGAGGCACAGGACTCCGAGGAGGAACCACCGACGTTCGTGAACTTCGGGCCGGGCGTGCAGCGGCAATGTTGCGTCGGTCATGGCGCCTCCTGCGGGGGATCGAAGCGGCGTCTCCGAAACGTACGCGTTTCACAGCGCTACGGCAACGTCTCATAACGTGTCAGGTGTCACCGGTGGCTGCCGTCACCCGCTGGGACCACGCCGACAGCAAGCTACGTGACGCCGGGCGCGACGACACCGGCCTCATAAGCGATCATCACCAGCTGCGCCCGGTCCCGGGCGTGCAGCTTGGTCAGCAGCCTGCTGACGTGCGTCTTCGCCGTGCCCTGCGACATGAAGAGCGTGGCGGCCAGCTCCGAGTTCGACAGCCCGCGGGCGACCGCCGCCAGCACCTCCGTCTCTCGCGGCGTGAGCGTGTCGAGCTGATGCTGCGATGCCGTCGACGGAGACGCGCTGCGTTGCACGAACTCCTCCACGAGCCGTCGTGTCACGCGGGGCGACAGCAGTGCGTCGCCTGCCGCGACCACACGGACTGCCGCCAGGAGGTCGTCCGGAAGTGTGTCTTTGAGCAGGAACCCACTGGCGCCGGCACGCAGCGATTCGAACACGTACTCGTCGAGATCGAACGTCGTCAGGATCAGGACGCGGGTCGACGCCAGCCGAGGGTCGGCGGTGATCCGCCGCGTGGCCTCCACGCCGTCCATCACCGGCATGCGGATGTCCATGAGGATGACGTCCGGGCGTTCGCGGGCGACCAGCTTGACTGCGGCATCGCCGTCTGCGGCCTCCCCCACGACCTCGAGGTCGTCGGCCGTGCGGAGCAACACCGAGAAGCCACCCCGCACCAGCGCCTGGTCGTCGGCGACGGCGACCTTGATCACGCCACCGGATCCGTCTCGTAGCGCAGGTTCGCGGCGACGCGGAAGCCGCCCGACGGTCCAGGCCCGACGTCGAGCGAGCCGCCGTAGACGGCCACACGCTCACGCATGCCGATCAGTCCGTGACCACCGGATCCGCGGCCGTTCGGGCCGCGCCCGTCATCCGTGACCTCGATGAGCAACACGCCCGACGAGCTGTCGAGACGCACGGTGGCACGCTGCGCGCCGGCGTGGCGCAGCGAGTTCGTCAGCGCCTCCTGCACGATGCGGTAGGCGGCCAGGCCGACACCCGGCGGGACGTCGGCCGTGTCGCCGTCGACGTTGAGGTCGACGGTGAGCCCAGCGCCGGTCACCTCCTGGGCCAGCCGAGGAAGGTCCGTCAATCCCGGAGCTGGTTCGTACGCCGGGGCCCCGTCGGCTCCCCGCAGCACGCCGAGCATCCGGCGGATCTCGGCCAGGCTCGAGCGGCTCGTGCTGGAGATGTTCTCGAACGCTCGCCGGGCTTCCGCGCGGTCGGAGTCGACCACCTTCATGCCGGCACCCGCCTGCACGGCGATGAGGCCGAGGGAGTGCGCCACGACATCGTGCAGCTCCTGGGCGATCCGCAACCGCTCATCCGCGGCAGCTCGCAGGGCTGCCTCGCGCTGTTCCCGATCGAAGGCATCGATGCGCTCACGTCGGGTCTGCATCGTCCAGCCGATCAGCATGGCGAACGCGAACGCCGCGGAGCTCGCGACCAGCTCACCGGCACCAAAGCCCGGCGCATCACCGGCGAGCAGGATGATGAGCAGCACCGCCGTCGCAACAGCGCCGGCCACCACCTCCCGCGGCGGGCACCACGCACCGACGGTGTACGCGCCGAGCAGGAGCACCAGCGACAGCGCGCCTTCCCCGTAGCCGCGCAACATGAGGACGACGACAGCCGTCATGGTGACGAGGTACACCGCCAGCGGAGCGCGCCGACGGACGTAGTACGGAAGCGTGGCCGCCAGGATCAACACGACGGCGAGGCCGTCACGCTCCCGATACACGACGTCGGAATCGGTGTCCCCGCCGCCGGTCGTCAGCAGGCCGGCGACCAGGATCAACGTACCGAGGACCGCGTCGATCGCCCCCGGGGGCGTCCGCCCGAGCCGCTGCTGCAGCTCGGTCAGCGATGCTCGTACCGGCACGAAGTCGACCGTACTGATCCGCCGCGATCGGCGCATCGGCCTGTGGGCTGAACCTCGCGTACGACTGTGGAGGTACGTCAGGGACGGGTGGCCGGTCGGAACCGGCGCAGGCGCAGGCTGTTGCTGACGACGAACGCGCTCGAGACCGCCATGGCCGCGCCGGCGAGCATGGGGTTGAGGAGGCCCGCGGCGGCGAGCGGGATGGCCGCGACGTTGTATGCAAAGGCCCAGAAGAGGTTCCCCTTGATGGTCTTCAGCGTGCGCCGCGACAGGCGAATGGCGTCGCCGGCCACGCGCAGGTCCCCGCGCACGAGGGTGAGATCACTCGCCTCGATCGCCGCATCGGTGCCCGTGCCCATGGCGAGACCAAGATCCGCTTGGGCGAGCGCAGCGGCGTCATTGACGCCGTCGCCGGCCATCGCGACGATCCGGCCGTCGTCCTGGAGCTGCTTGACGACGTCGACCTTGTCGGCAGGCAAGACCTCAGCGATCACGTCGCCCGCACCGATGCCGACCTCGGCAGCCACTGACTCTGCCGCCCGGCGGTTGTCGCCGGTGAGCAGCACCGGCCGCAGACCCAACGCGCGGAGGTCGGCGATCGCCGCCGCGCTCGTCGGCTTCACGGTGTCCGCGACGACAACGATGCCCCGGATGGTCCCGTCCCATCCGACGAAGATCGGCGTCCTCCCGGCCGCCTCGGCCCGATCAGCGGCAGCACGCAACGTCTCGCCGGGGTGCATCGACCAGTCGGCGGCGAAGCGCTGGCGACCGGCAACCACGGCGTGGCCCTCGACGACGCCTGTGACGCCCAGACCGTTCGTGCTGGTGAAGCTCTCGACCGACGTCAGCACGAGTCCGGCGTCTCGCGCACCGCGAGCGACGGCCTTCCCGATCGGGTGCTCGGACGCATCCTCGAGTGCGCCGGCCAGCGTCAGCACCTCGTCCCGATCGACGCCGTCGGCGGCCACGACCTCGACGAGGGCCATCGTCCCGGTCGTGACCGTGCCCGTCTTGTCCAGCACGATGGTGTCGACACGCCGGGTCGACTCCAGCACTTCGGGCCCCTTGATGATGATCCCGAGCTGGGCGCCCCGGCCGGTTCCGACCAGGATCGCCGTCGGCGTGGCCAGGCCGAGTGCGCACGGGCAGGCGATGATCAGCACGGCGACGGCGGCGGTGAACGCGACCGACGGCGTCTCGCCCGTGCCCAACCAGAACCCGAGCGTGCCGACGGCCAGCGCGATGACGATCGGCACGAAGATCGCAGAGATCCTGTCGGCGAGCCGCTGCACGGGCGCCTTGCCGGCCTGCGCCGCCTCGACGAGCCGAGCGATCTGCGCCAGCTTGGTGTCAGCGCCCACGCGAGACGCCCGCACGACGAGTCGGCCGCCGGCGTTGACGGTCGCCCCGGCGACCGGGGAACCGGGCCCCACCTCGACCGGCACGGACTCACCGGTGAGGAGCGAGGCATCGATCGCCGACGTGCCCTCCTCGACGACCCCGTCCGTGGCCACCTTCTCGCCGGGTCGCACGATGAAGCGGTCGCCGACGACGAGCCCTTCGATCGGGATGCGCACCTCCGCGCCATCGCGGAGCACAGCGACGTCCTTGGCGCCGAGCTCGAGCAGTGCCTTCAGCGCCGCGCCGGAGCGTCGCTTGGCACGGACTTCGAAGTAGCGACCGGCGAGGATCAACGTCGTGACGCCGGCGGCGACCTCCAGGTAGATCAGGCTCGACCCCATCTCCCGTTCGGCCGTGAGGGAGAAGCCGTGCGTCATACCGGGAAGGCCGGCGTCTCCGAGGAACAGTGCGTACAGCGACCATCCGAATGCGGCGAGCACGCCGACCGAGATCAGCGTGTCCATCGTCGCCGTGGCGTGACGCAGGTTCAGCCACGCGGCGCGGTGGAAGGGCCAGGCCCCCCACGTGACGACGGGTGCGGCGAGCGTGAGCGAGAGCCATTGCCAGTAGTCGAACTGCAGCGCCGGCACCATCGCCAGCACCACGACCGGCAACGACAGTAAGGCCGACACGATCAGCCGCTGCCGCAGCGGCAGGCTCTCGTCGGGCTCCTCGACGAGCTCCTCGCTCGGTGTTGCCGGCCGGGCGTCACGAGCCTTGTAGCCGACTTCTTCGACGTGCGCGACCAAGTCCGCGACGGTCACGCCGTCGACGGCGTGGATGTTCGCCCGCTCCGTGGCGTAGTTCACGGTCGCCGTCACGCCGTCGAGCTCGTTGAGGCGCTTCTCGATGCGCGCCGCACACGAGGCGCACGTCATGCCCGTGATTGCCAGATCGAACTCGTTACTGCGCGGGTGAGTCATCATCGAGGATCAGCCTCCGGCGTTCGCCGTCGCCAGCACTGAGGCGGTCCGGACGACGCCGCCGTGCGAGAAGTCGAAGAACAGCGCATAGCGACCGGCGGTCGGCACCTCCACGGCGAAGCGCACCTGCGGCCCACCTGCGCCTTCCGTTTCGTCCAGCGGGTGGACGTGGAGGTAAGCCAGGTCACCCTCACGGATGGCGACGAGGTGACCGAGGGCGCCGAGGTAGGGCTCGAGATCCATGACCGGCTGCCCGGCACGGCTGACCGTGAGCGTCAGCTCCGACTCCGTGCCGGCGACGAGCTCACCCTCGAATTGCACGTCGAAGCCCTCGACGTTTGCGCCGTCCGACGGTTGGCGCGGCTCCGCCGCAGAGCGCGTGCCCAGGACGTCCAGGTCGGCAGCGAGCGTGATGCCTTCGGCACCCGCCGGCACGAAATCGGCGTACACGCGATGGGAGCCGGGCTGCAGCGGCGACGTCGTGACCGTCCAGGTGCCATGTTCGTCACGCTGCGGGTGCACGTGTGCGTAGTCGACGAGGTCACGACCGACGATCACGAGGTGCAGCTCCTTCTCGTGCTCGACCTCGTAGTCGGTCAGCGGCAAGCCGTCGGGCCCCTCGATGACGAGCTCGAGCTCGGCCGGACGAGCTGCGTCAACGACGGTCGTGCGCAGGTCGAGGGTGTAGCCGTCCTGGCTGATCGCCAGCCCCGCCGGGTGGGCGGTTGCGGGTTCCTCCGGGGCTGCGTCGGCGTGCCCACCGTCATGGGCTGCCGGCTCGTGATCTTCGTCCGACGGATCGGGCCCGAAGGCCGATCCCACCGCCGCGCCGGCGCCGAGCACGACCGCCAGAACGACGGCATACGCACCCAGCTTCGCGGCAGGCGAACGGAGGCGGCCTGACAACACCATCGCAGTATACCTCTAGGGGGTACCGGTAAGAACCGGAGCCTCGTGCTGCTCGGGAACGAGACGAACGCGGCGGAGCAGCTGGGCGTTGAGCGCCACGACGATCGTGGACAGGCTCATCAAGATGGCGCCAACGGCGGGTGACAGCGTGACGCCTGCCCAGGCCAGGGCACCGGCGGCGAGGGGGATGGCGACGATGTTGTAGCCAGCCGCCCACGCCAGGTTCTCGATCATCTTTCGGTAGCTCGCCCGGGAGAGGCGGATGACGCCACCGACGCTGCGCGGGTCGCTGGAGGCCAGCACCACGCCAGCCGACTCGATCGCCACGTCGGTACCGGCGCCGATGGCCAGGCCGACATCGGCGCGGGCCAGTGCCGGAGCATCGTTGACGCCATCCCCGACCATCGCCACGCTGGCGCCACGTTGCTGGAGCTGGCTCACTGCCTGGTCCTTGTCCTCCGGGAGCACCTCGGCGAACACCTCGCCGATGCCGAGATCACGCCCGACGGCGTCGGCGACCTGTTTGGCGTCACCGGTGATCATCGCCACCTCGACACCCATTCGCTGGAGATCGGCCACGGCCTCGCGGGCCTCCGGGCGGATCTCGTCCTCCAGCGCCAGTGCCCCGACGACCTGGTCGTCCTGCACCAGGTGGAGCACCGCCGCGCCGCGCCGCTGCCAGCCATCGATCGGCTGCTGCAGGTCGTCGGGAACTGTGAGCGCTCGCTCACGCAGCAGCGCCGGGCCGCCGACGGCGTAGGGCACGCCGTCGATGGTTGCCTCGACGCCACGGCCCGTCAGCGCCCGGAACGCTCGCGCCAAGGGAACGTCGCCCCGCTGTCGGGCGGCGTTGACGATCGCTCTCGCCAGCGGGTGCTCACTGTCTGATTCGACGGCGCCGGCGAGGCGCAGGACGCCGCCCTCGTCGAGCTCGCCGGTCGCGGCGACGCCGGTGACGACATGGGCTCCCTTCGTCAGGGTGCCGGTCTTGTCGAACAGCACCGTGTCGATCGAGCGCATGCGCTCGAGGGCGAGGCGGTCCTTGACCAGGATGCCGGCCTTGGCCGAGACGGCCGTCGACAGCGAGATCACCAGCGGGATCGCCAAGCCGAGCGCGTGCGGGCAAGCGATGACCAGCACCGTGACGGTTCTCACGACGGCGTCATCGACGTTGCCGGCGACTGCCCACGCCACGAACGTGATGACGGCAGCTGCAACCGCGACGTAGAACAGCAGGGCGGCGAAGCGGTCAGCGAGCGCCTGGGCCCGGCCGTGACTGGCTTGCGCGTCGGCCACGAGACGCTGGATGCCCGCGAGCGCGGTGTCGTCGCCGATTGCTTCCACGCGGATGCGCACCGACGAGTCGGTCGAGACCGTTCCGGCCACGACGCGATCGCCCGCGCCCTTGGCCACCGGCCTGGATTCGCCGGTGATCATCGACTCGTCCAGCTCGGCTTCACCCTCGGTGATCACCCCGTCGGCCGGCACCCGACCGCCGGAGCGAACCAGCACCAGGTCGCCGAGCCGGAGGTCGGCGATCGACACGGAGCGCACCTCGTCGCCGTCGACGACCTCGGCTTCGTCTGGCAGCAGCTCGGCCAAGGCCGCCAACGCGCCACGCGCCTGGCCGATCGCCTTCATCTCCTGCCAGTGACCGAGCAGCATGATCGTCACCAGCGCCGCCAATTCCCACCAGAACTCGAGGTCGAGCCACTCGAACGTCGTGGCCATCGACGCCACGTAGGCGACGGTGATGGCCATCGTGATCAGCAGCATCATCCCGGGCTGGCGGTCGCGGATCTCCATGACGCCACCGGCGAGGAACGGCCACCCGCCCCACCAGAACACGACCGAACCGAGGACCGGGCCGAGCCACGACATCCCGGGGAAATCGAGCTCGTAGTTGAACCACTCCATCACCGTCTCGCTGGTGACGACGAGCGGGACCGTCAGCAGCAGGCTGATCCAGAAGCGCCGGCGGAACATCTCCGGGTCGTGGCCGGCGTGCTTGTCGTGGCCGACATGCGCCGTCTCGTGCCGCACGTGCGCCGTTTCCACGACGGAGACTTTATACCCCCCATGGGTATCGTCAACACCGTGTGACGCATACCCCTCTGGCGTATCCTGACCGACGAGAGGAGCGGCGATGACCGAGCGTGGCTACACGAACCAGAAGGACGACTACCTGAAGCGGTTGCGCCGCATCGAGGGCCAGATCCGCGGGCTCCAGCGGATGGTGGACAACGACGAGTACTGCATCGACGTGCTCACGCAGGTCAGCGCCGCCACGCGCGCCCTGCAGAGCGTGGCGCTCGGTCTGCTCGACGAGCACCTGCGTCACTGCGTCGCCGGCGCGGCGTCGGCCGCAGGCGACGCCGAGGCTGAACGCCTGATCGACGAAGCCACCAGCGCCATCGAGCGCCTCGTCAAGTCGTAACGCCACCCACCTGGGCCCGGGAGCGCAGGAACCCGATCACGTCGGTGATGCGCGCCCGTCGGACCGCTGGATCTCGCGCTTCGCGCACCATCGAGACGAGGTGCCGGACCTCCCGCTCACCCATGCCTTCCAAGGTCAGCCCCTCCGCCGTCATCGCCGCGCGCAGGTCGGTCGGAACCCGCGAGCTCGCTCGGCGCAGGCGCGTGAACTCCATCGTGATGACCGCCGACCGGCAGTCGAGAACGGGCGTCGTCGGCACCTGCAGCCGACACGCCCGGCTGGCATCCGCGAGGACGACTCCCTCAATCGGCGTGGCGAGCGGGTCGTGGTCGACATGGGTGATCCGGCCCTTCCGGCGGGTCAGGCCAGCGAGCGTGAGTTGCTCGAGATCGAACCAGATCAACCGACCCGATCGCCGTTCGGACCGTCGCGCGCTGACCTCCAGGGTGCCCTCGAACGCGGCATCGAGCATTTCCACGGCGACGTGCCCGGCGCTCAGATCCGCAGGCACCGGAGCGGCTCGTCCCCGAACCGCGTGTACCAGAGCGGCCGGTAGTTCTCCCAGCTCTCGGGGCGCAGCGAGATCTCGCCCGCAATGTCATCGATGGCCTGGCGGTAGGCGAAGAAGTAGCTCAGGTGCCGAGCGTCCGGGTGGCTGCTGTGGCGCATGAAGGCGTTGTGTGCTTGGTACACCTGCAACTTCGGGAACACGGTGCAGTTGTCGAGCAGCGTTCTGGTTCCCGTGACGGCCGTGTCGAGGCCGTCGAGGCCGACAACGTAGGTGAAGTCCACATCGACGTCGACGTCCCGGCAGTCAGCCATCAGCTGCTTCGCCACGTCGAAGGTCAGTGAGGCCTTGGAGTCCTTCAACAGCAGGTTGCGCCGCTCGAAGCACTCGAGCGTGAGACTGAGGTAGAAGGGACCAGCCTCGGCGGCCAACTGCGTCAACCCATCCTTCGTCCTGATGACGGACGACAGGATGTGCAGCACGCCGCCGAAGCCGAGCGACGCCGCCGCCTTCCGCAACAGGATGAGGTGGTCGATCGCCGCCGGCTCGTTGAGGAAGCATCCCGACGAGACGGTCAAGCGGTCGAGGTGCGAGAGGTTGTTCCAGCCGTAGTCCTGCCGCGCCAGATCGAGGAACTCGACGAGGGCGCCCACCGTGAGCAACTTGTCGTCGGCGGCGTCCTCGATGACGTTCGGACAGAAGATGCAACCGGTGCACTGCGAGCGGGCGTAGGTGTTCACCGTCATGGCCCGCCCGCCCTTGCGGGGATAGGCGATCACCACGTCGTCGTTCTCGACGTTCTGCACCCGCGCGACCACTTGGCCGCCGAAGGAGAGCTCCACGTCCGTGAGCAGGAACGGGGACTCCGGGTTGTCGAGCGGCAGGATCAGCTGGAACAGCTCCGGCCAGGCGATCGGACCTTCGGGCCAGATCTGGAACCGCGCCCGAGGATGCTGCAACTCCGTGCGGGCGCCAGAGAAGTTGGCGGCGATCATCACGGCGTCCAGTGCCGGCACTCCGTAGTCGCCGGCGAGATCGACGATGTCATCGACCGATCGGACAGGGGCGCCACTGAGCAGGTGCGGGATCGCCCCACCGTAGTTCTCGTCATCTGCTGTCACATTTCGCCGCCGCCCGGTGTCATGGAGGTATCGAACCCCCTCGGGCCATGGCCCGACATCCAGAGGAGATCACAATGCGTGTCTTCGTTGCAGGAGCCAGCGGTGCGATCGGCACCCGGCTCGTTCCCCAGTTGGTCGATCGAGGTCACGAGGTGATCGGCAGCTCGACGTCACTCGGCAAGTCCGCGCTGCTCCAGTCGCTCGGCGCGACGCCGGTCGTCCTCGACCTGCTCGACCCACCGGCCGTGCGGCGGGCGATCCTCGAGTCGCAGCCCGAAGCGATCATCCATCAGGCCACTGCGCTGACGAACCCGGACTTCAAGCACTTCGACCGTACGTTCACGAAGACGAACTGGCTGCGCACCAAGGGCACCGACGCGCTCTTGGCTGCAGCCAGCGAGGCAGGTGTGCACCGGTTCGTCGCCCAGAGCTACGCCAGCGCGCTCTACGCGCGGATCGGCGGCCCGGTGAAGACCGAGGACGATCCCCTCGACTCCGACCCCGTGCCCTCGATGCGCGAGACCGTCGCGGCGATGCGCTACCTCGACGAGGTGGTCACCGACGAGGGTGGCACGGTCCTTCGCTATGGCGGCTTCTACGGCGCAGCCAATGATGCGATGGTCGACCCGGTCCGCAAGCGGCAGTTCCCAATCGTCGGCGACGGCGCAGGCATGACGTCGTTCATCCACCTCGACGACGCGGCCGCAGCAACGGTGCTGGCGCTGGAGCACGAGGCCGGCACGTTCAACATCGTCGATGACGAGCCGGCCCCGGTGCGGGAGTGGCTCCCCGTGCTGGCCGACGTCGTCGGCGCCAAGCCGCCCCGTCACGTGCCCCGTTGGGTCGGCCGTCTGTTCGCCGGTGAGGCCCTGGTCATGATGCAGACGGAGTCGCGAGGCGCGTCCAACGCCAAGGCGAAGCGCGAGCTCGGCTGGACACTTCGCTACCCCAGCTGGCGGGAAGGCTTCGCCGCCTCCTACGGGTCCGCGGACGCAGCGAAGGCCGCCTGATTGCGCCTTCGTCGGAGATCCGGCTGACGATTCAGCCGGATCTCTGGCCGGGCCTTTGACCGGGCGCCGGATCGAGGTCGAAGAAGTTGCGGATCCACGTCGACTTGCGCGGCAGGATCCGCACGATGGGCAGCCCGAACACGAACTGCGAGATGCTGCCGAAGCGCTCGTAGATCACCGCGTCGAGCGACATCCCGAACACCATTGCCCGTCCCACGAGGAAGAACGTTCCGAGCGTGACGAGGGTGGTGGCGAGCGCGCCGTACAGCGCCGACGCCCGTTCCAGCCGGTCCGGCAGGTAGAGCTGGGCGACCGCCTGCATCCCCGCGAGGACGGCTCCAACCAGCACGGCGCCCGGAAGGAGCGCACCGGGATCCCGTGTGGCCCGAGGGAGCAGCATCGACATCGCCATCCACGCGATGCCATACACGGCGACGGCGACGAGCATCGACACTCCGGCGATGGCCAGCCCGTAGTCACGGTGGAAGTGGTTGACGACAGTCGCGACGATGACGATGGCGGCGACGAGCCCGACGACGGCGCCGACGACGCGCACCGACGCCTTCGTGGTCACGGGCAGACGCCAGGAGAGGCAACTGGCAGAGGTCATCACCTTGCTGAGCGAACGTCCCGCCCAGACCGTGCCGAACAGCCCGACGAGCGTGGCGATCCAGCGCGTGCTATCGGGCTGGGAGAGCGCAGTGTCGATCTGGACGGCGATCGTCCCGCTGAGCCCGGCCGCATCGTTGATGTCATCAGCTTCGACCCACCGGGCGAGGAAACCCAGCGCACCGACGACGAACAGCGTCAGTGGCACGAAGAACAGGAATAACCGGAACGCCAGCGCGCTGCCGACGATCGTCCCGGCCGCCTCCCGATCGCGCTCGTAGATCCGCAGGCCGACGTCGATCAACGGACGGTTGTGGTGCTTGTCGATGAGCTCGTTGATCCGCGACTGCTCATCGGCGAACCGGGCGCGGCTGCGCTCGACCAGCGCCCGCATCCCGCCCCCACTCAGGGCAGCATCAGCGATCGGCGCGACCTCGCCGACCTCGACGTTGTCGGCGTTGTCGGGCGGGGCGACGGGCGCCACATCGTCAATTTGGTCGCCGTCGGCCATGTCGCCGCTGCTGTGTCCCTCTGATGTCGTCATCTTGATGTCTTCATCGCCGGACCCGATTGTGGCGGACCGGTCGATGGCCACGGTGCTACACCGTGCTGACAATGCTCGCCGCCGTCGATGCCGACTGTGAGGCGCGCGACGACTGGTTCTTGGAGCAGGACGTCAACGCGTGGTCCTCGGTGGCATACATCGCCGTCGGTGCGGTCATCGTGGCGACCGTTGTGCGTCGGGCGCTGCCACGCGCGTTCGTCGCGCTGGGCGTGCTGGCGACGCTCGAGGGTGTCGGCAGCTTCCTCTACCACGGGGGTTCGGGCACGGTCGGCCAGTACCTCCACGACGTCCCGTTGCTGGGACTCCTCGGGTTCGTCGCCGGTTGGCATGCCAGCCGAATCCGCGGGCCAGGCGCCAGTGCCGTCGGCGCGCTCGTCGGCGCGGCGGTTGGAGCGGTCGCCGGGCTGATCGCAGCTGCGTTCGGCGTCACCACCGTGCTGGCGGGAGTCGCGGTGGTGGTCGTCGTCGGCACCGAGCTCGTCGCCCGCCGCCATGGCCTGCCACGAGTCTGGAACGTCGCCCTCATCCTGCTCGCCGTCGTCGCCGCCTTGACCTGGTGGGCAGGGACCGGCGACAGCGCACTGTGCGATGAGCAGTCGTTGCTGCAACCCCACGGTGCCTGGCACCTGATCTCTGGGCTGCTCCTGCTGGGATGGTTCGACAATGCGATGACGGCGGCGTGGCCAGAGCGGGCGCCACGGATGTTCCGCGGCGCCACCGATCGCCTGCTGGGCCTCCTCACCAAGGCACTCACCCAAGCGTTCTACCGATCGGTCGAGGTCACCGGCCGCGCGCGCATCCCGTCCGATCGGCCGGTGCTCGTGGTCGCCAACCACGGCAACGGTTTCGTCGATCCGATCGTCGTGGCCTCCGTCCTCGGCCGCCTCCCACGGTTCCTCGCCAAGGCGGCGCTCTGGAAGGTGATCGTGGCTCGCCCATTCCTCGCGCTCGCCGGCGTGCTTCCCGTCTACCGCCGGTCCGACGGCGATCGACCGGACGACAACCGCGCCATGTTCGAGGCGTGTCACCAGGAGCTCGCCGGCGGCGCCATGGTGGCGATCTTCCCGGAAGGTACGACCGGTGATCGGGGCGGCCTCGATCGCGTGCGCACCGGCGCGGCTCGCATCGCACTTGGGGCGCTGCCGACGGCGCCGGCGACGGTAGTGGTCCCGATCGGTCTCGCCTTCGAGAGTCGGATCGAGACCCGCAGCGCGGCGCTCGTGATGGTCGGCGAGCCGATCGCGCCACGCGCGCTCCACCCCATCGACGAGGGTGAACCGCATCGAGACGACGTGGCGGCACTGACGACGGAGATCGCGTCCGCGCTCGAGGCCGTGTCGCCTGACTTCTCCAGTGTCGAGGAACGGGAGGTGATGCGGGCGGCGGCACGTGTCTACGTGGACTCGGGGTTGCAGCGAGGCGCCGCGACGTTCGGCCAGATCGAGGTCGTGGCTCGCCGGCTGGCGACGACGCCGGCACCGGCCCGCGACCGGGTCACCAACGCCTTCCGGCAGTACGCCACGAAGCTCCAGTTGATCGGCCTGCGGGACCGGGAGCTGGCGCCTCGCGGTGTGTCGACAGGCCGTCTCGCGCTGTCGATCGTCGGGTTGGTGTTCCTCGGCCCGCTGGTCGCTGTGGCCACGCTGATCCACCTGCCTGCGCTCCTGCTCGTGCTCGGCGCGACTGGCGCGGTGCGATCGACGGCGACGAAGGGAACCGTCCGCTTGCTCGTCGGCCTGTTCGCCGGTCTGCTGACGTGGATCATCGCCGGCGTGTTGCTCGCCGACGGCTTCGGCGCCGTGGTGGCGGGCGTGCTCGTTGCCGTTGGCGGAGCAGTCGCCCTCGCGGTGTGGACGCCGCTGACTCGGCTCGTCGCGACGCTCTGGGGATACCTCCGCGCCCGCGATCGCGTCGGGCTCCTGCCACCTGTTCTCGCCGCACGGGCCGACGTCGTGGCGGCCGTCGACGCCGCCTTGGCGGACGGTGACGGTCGCTCACGCAGCCGGGAGCAGGGCGCCACGCGCCCAAGCGGCGAGTGAGACGGCGCTGAGGACGTGCCACACGGCGTGCCCTTGGATGAGGCTCTTCGGACGGCACAGCGGGCCGCCCGTGCGGCTCAGGACGTTGATCAGCGCGCCGAGGGCGAGGGTCCCGGCCGCGGCGGCCGCCGGCCCTCGAGGGTGGTGGCTGCGGACAGAGAGCGCCTCGGTGGTCACGGCGGCGATGCCGAGGACCGCGGCGACCTGATTGGTGAAGCGGCCGCGTGGGAGCACCGGCACGGCGGCGGCGATCGCAACAGCGGCCTGCGCGGCGCCCCGGACCAGGTGATGGCGGCCGGTGATCGCGGCGGTGTTGTGGAGGACGACGAGCCCGAGTGCAGCGGCGAGGCTGGCATCGTGGGCCTGTTGCGCCCCGGGCGGGCACGGTCCGTGGTACAGGACGCTGCCCGCGCCCACCGCGCCGAGAAGACCCCCGAAGGCGACGGCTGCCGGGCGCCCGGCACGAGCTCCACTCGCGACCACCCATCCGCCGCCCGCCACGTAGGCGACGCTCGAGAGCGCGTTGACCGGCTGGGCGATGAATCCCGAGCGGATCTCCTCGCAGTCGGACTCGCCGAGCCGGCGGCGGCGACGCCAGGCGTCGGCCATCCGAGAGCGGGTCTCGTCGAGCGCCCGACGTGCTCCCTCCCGCGTGAGGGGCGAACCCGAACCGTCGTCCGCTGATCCACCGCTCGACGCGCGCACTCTTACGTCTTACTCGCGGCAGGCTTGTCGGGTGAGCGGCTTCGACGTCAACGCCGGACGGATCGACCGGCTGCGACAGGAACTCGACGATGAACAGGTGTGGCTCCCGACCGACCCGTACCTGGCCGATGCGGTGCTCGCCGAGTTGGACTACGCCCGGCATCCGCACGCCCACGAGGGCGTGGCGCCGCGCTATGGCGCCCTGGTCGTCGCCGACGCTCCTGCCGTCGAGGTGAGCCGATCGCTCGACCTCGTCGAGATCGGCGACGTGCCGCTGGATGTCGCGCGGCGCCTGGCCGACGGACGCTCGTCGTTCGTCGTGCGAACGCTCGGCGGGAACGACCAGATCCTCTGTTTCGACCGCACGCACGAGTACGAGTCGTCGACCGTGCACTTGACGACGGCGACCGGTGCGTTCGTGGTGCAACGTCTCGGGCGCGGTTGGGTGCGGATGGCGACTCCCCACGGCGTCGCGACCTGGGACGGCCTCCGTTGGGCGAGGAAGCTCCTCAGCGCCGACATCGTCGAGCGGATCGCGCCAATGCTTCCAGGCGCAGACCCGAGGGTGCTCGCCAACCTCGTCGAGCTGTGCAACCACTGGTTGGGCGCCGGAAGAATCGGAGCCGCAATCGTCTGGCGGCTCGACGGCGACGCCCATCAATTGGACGGTCTCGGCTTCGGGTCCGCGATCGACATCCCACCGCTCGACCTCACCGACCGATCGCACTTCGCGCCACTGTTGAACGCGCTCTCCCAATACGACCGAGCCGCGCTGATCGACGGTGACGGCCGGATCACGACGGTCGGCGTCCACCTTCGAACGTCGGAGCAGTCGCGCCGCGACATCGACCCGCTCCGCGGGACCCGACACACGTCGGCGCTGAGGTTCTCCGCTGATGCTCGCGACGCCGCCGTGTTCGTCGTGTCGTCGAGCGGGACGGTCTCGATCGCCTGGCAGGGACGAATGCTCGAGATGAGCTGATCGACCGTCCAGGTCGCACTACCGGCACTACCGGCGGGGCTCTCGTCCCAAGATGACGTCGACGAGATCGCGGACTCGCGCATCACGCTCGCTGCGGCGCTGGGCGGCCTCGACATTGCCTCGCGGGACGAGCATGACGAGCCTGCCTGGATGGGTCTCGAAGCGCAGCGGCGTGGCGAGCTCGACCGGTTCGCCGTCGATGCACCGGGCGATCGGTGCAGTGGGTGTCGTCGTAGGACTGGTCGTGCTGCCCGGCGAGCACGACGTCTGACTGCGACCGCACTTCGAACTCCGTTGCGCCCCGACAACGAATCCCACGAGTGCCCCCGTGCCGACCAGTGCGGCGAGCGCGGCCAGCCGTCTGCGTGCTGGAACGCTGACGCGTCCAGCCGTCATGTCGCTGGATCGCGGATGTCGGCGAGTGCGCTCTCGACGCTGGGATAGAAGTGATCGCGGTCCAGTGTCTCGAACAGCCCGTAGCGCTGCACGAGCACCTGCAGGCGACTCCGCAGCTCGACGAACGCCATGTGCACGCCTTCGGCGTTGAGCTCCTCGTCGAGCTGTTTGAGCATGCCGGCTGCGGTGACGTCCACGTCCGTGATCGCCTCGCACTGCACGACGACCCAGGATGGCGACCGTTCCCGCACGAGGTGACGAACCTGTCGGCGGAAGGCGCCGGCATTGGCGAAGAACAACGGCGCCTCCCACCGGTAGATGACGATGCCCGGCACCTCCTCGGCGGCATCGTGAGCATCGACGTCGTGCCAGCCGTCGACACCGTCCATCCGTCCCAGCACCGCGCCGTGGGGCCACCAGCTGCGCCGGAAGAACAGGAGCACGGCGAGCCCGATGGCCAGGACGATCCCCTCGAGCACCCCGATGAAGATCACGCCCAGCGAGGCGATCACCGAGAGGATCGCCGCCGAGCGCCGCACCCGCCAGTAGTGCGCCACCGCGCCCACGTCCAGCAGGGAGAGGGCCGCCGCGATGACGACCGCCGCCAGCGCCGACTGTGGGAGATCGGCGAGCAGGTCGTTGAGGAACAGCAGGAGCACCGCCACCACCCCCGCCCCGATCAGTCCGGTGAGCTGGCTCTTGGCGCCGGACTGTTCAGCGACGGCGGTGCGGGAGCCGCTCGTCGACACGGCGAACCCGTGAACCAGCCCGGAAGCGATGTTCGCCGCGCCGATCCCCACCATCTCCTGGTTCGGGTCGACCTCCTCACCGCGGCGTGCCGCGAAGGCCGACGACGTTGCGATCGTGTCGGTCAGCGACACCAGTGTGATCCCGACCGCGGCGACGAAGAGCGGGCCGACGTCGGAGACTTGCGTCCAGGGCAGCGACGGTGTCGGGAAGCCTTGCGGCAGCGTTCCCACCGTGGAGATCTCGTCAGCCAGCCCAAGAGCTGCCGAGACGATCGTCGCACCCACGACGGCCACGAGCACTGCCGGCACTCGCTTCGTGAGGTGAGGCAAGCCGAGCAGAACTGCGAGCACGCCGAGGCCGACCGCCAACGCAGGGGCCTTCGTCAGATCGAGGTTCGATGCGAACTCGCGCACTTCGTCGACGAACGAGTCGGCATCGGTGGAGAAGCCGCACAGCTTCGGAAGCTGGCTGACGATGATCGTGATGGCCAGACCGTTGATGTAGCCGACCTGCACCTCACTCGAAAGCAGGTCGGCGACGAACCCGAGCTTGCCGAGCCCCAACCCGACGGCGATCACACCGACCAACACGGCCAGCATCCCGGCCAAGGTCACCGCCGACTCCGGGTCACCGGCGGCGGCGAGCGGCAGGATCGCCGCGAAGATCAGCGGCGAGACCGCCGAATCGGGACCCAGCACGAGCACGCGCGACGGGCCGAAGATGGCGTAGGCGACGAGGCAGCCGATCGTCGTGTAGAGGCCGGTGACCGCCGGCAGACCGGCCAGCTCCGCGTACGCCATGCCTTGGGGCACGAGGATCGTGGCGAGCACGACCCCGGCGACCAGGTCGAACCGCACCCACTGCCGCTCGTACTCGCGGGCGGCGCGAACGCCCGGAACCCAACGCCCCAACGATGCCGTGCGGTGCCCCACCGAGCGAGTCTCCCTCCCGTCGTCGTGTCGGAGATCAGATCATGCTCGCGTCAACTCCAAACCGGGTGCGCACGTTTCTGACGCCCGTAAGGGGTCACGGATGAGACCGAATCCTCCAGAGAACCCGCCCGACGCTCGCGTCTCACGGGTGCAGCGGGTTCGAGTGCGATGCGTGGACGAGCCGCCGGCCGCTGATGAACGTCGGCGCGATGCGGACGATCGCCGTACGGGCGCCGTCGACGTACGGCTCCAGGTGCGCCGCCTTCGCCTTGAGGATCATGTCGGCGTCGGCGACCACCTCGGCCCGGCCCACCGCAAGCACGCTCCAACCGGAGCGGTCGGCAGCCTCGTAGTCATCAACCTCGAATGCGACGACCTCGCCGGCGACGGCCGCCGACAACTTGGAACCGGGTGCGGTCCGGAACGTGATCGCCCCGTCGATCACCCGGTAGTTGACAGGAAAGATCGCCGGCAAGGCGCCGAGCGTGATCCCCACGCGTCCAACCTCGCCCCCGGCCAGCAACGTCCGGGATTCGTCCTCCGACAAGAGCTCGAGTCCCTGATCCACGATCATCGAGACACTTTGTGAACGTCGGCCTCCTCGGCAGTAGGGACGAAGGTCCCGGTGTTGCGGTGCCTTCGCCCGCACCGATCGGGCCGTGGCGTTCCGAGAATCTCGAACATGTCCGACACGACGATCGACGAAGAGGCGCGGCTCGACGCGCTCGAGCGGGATCTCCAGCGCTACCGGGTGAGCCGCGACAGCTGGACGATCCTGGTGCTCGCCGTCGGGTTCCTCGCCGCGCTCGGCAGCTTCATCGCCATCGGCTTCGCGGTTCGAGACAACGACGGCGGAGGCGCCGGTGCCGTGAGTGCGGAACCGGTGGAAGCCGACCTGTCCGAGTTCGCCATCGACCTGTCCACGGCCAGCATCTCGTCGCCCGGGACGATCACCGTCCGCAACAACGGCACGATGGTCCACAACATCGCCGTTCGCGACACCGCGCTCGTGTCACCCGACGTGGAAGCCGGGGAGACCGCCGAGCTCGACATCGGCTCTCTCGAACCGGGCACCTACGAGATCTTCTGCACGATCCCCGGCCACACCGAGTCCGGCATGAGCGCACAACTGACGATTGGTGACGAGGGATCTGCAGCCGAGGCGGGCGCCGCCGTCGCGGCAGGTGCCGATCACGCCGATCACGCGGACCACACGCCGACGGCCGAGGAAGGCGCCGCCCAGGACCAGGCGATGATCGAGTCGGTGCTCGCCTTCCCGGCGGCGACCGAGGGGCTCGGCAACCAGCCGCTGTCCCCGGACGTTCTTCCCGACGGTACGAAGCGATTCGAGCTGACCGCATCCGTGGTCGACTGGGAGGTCCGCCCCGGCGAGATCGTCAAGGCCTGGGCCTACAACGGCACCGTGCCAGGACCGCGCATCGACCTCGACGTCGGCGACCACGTGCAGGTCGAGCTGACCAACCAGCTGCCGATCGGCACCGACATCCACTGGCACGGCGTCGACGTCCCCAACGACCAGGACGGCGTGTCGCCCATCACGCAGCACCTGGTCGCCAGCGGTGAGACCTACACCTACGAGTTCACGGTCACCGAGGCGGCGATCGCGATGTACCACGCGCACGCCCACGCCCACGAGGCCGTCCCCAACGGGCTGTTCGGAACGCTCTACGTCGGCGACGTCCCGAATCCAGCTGGTCAGACGATCTCGGGCATCGAGATCCCCGCCGACCTGACCGTCGCGCAGGACATGCCGATGGTCCTCAACGATGCCGGTGTGATCGGGCTCAGCCTGGATGGGAAGAGCTTTCCCGCCACCACACCGATCACCGCCCACGTCGGAGACTGGATCCGGCTCACCTACTACAACGAGGGCCTGCAGGTGCACCCGATGCACCTCCACGGCTTCGAACAGATCGTCGTCGCCAAGGACGGCGAACCGCTCGACCACCCGTACGCCGCCGACACCGTGCTCGTCGCACCGGGAGAGCGCTACACGGTGCTGTTCAACGCGACGTCACCCGGCACGTGGGTGTTGCACTGCCACATCCTCAACCACGTCGAATCGGCCGACGGGATGTTCGGCATGGTCACAGCGCTCGTCGTCGAATAGTCGTCGCGCCGCATCCGCTACACCATGTGCATGCCGATGTCCTCAGCCGGAGCAATGCCGGTGGCGACGCTCGCCGCCGATCTCGTCGCCCGCGTGGCCGAGGACGCCGACCTGTGGGAGGTCGCTCGGACCATGGTCGATGCGGACGTCGGCGCGCTGGCGGTCGGCAGCAGCGACGAGGTGCGGGGCATCGTGTCAGAACGTGACGTCGTGCGTGCCCTCGCCGCCCGGAAAGACCCGGCCACGACGAAGGCGATCGACATCGGGCGCACCGATCTCGTGTCGTGCGATGCCACGGCGACGGTTGCAGAAGTGTCCCAACAGATGATGGAGAGCTATATCCGGCACGTGCTTCTCGCCGACGGCGGACGCGTGATCGGGATCGTCTCGGCGCGCGATCTGCTCGGCGCCTACGCAGCCGCTGAAGGCGCCGGAGCCTGACCGGCGCTCACGAACTGGGCTGGTCGCGTTTCGCCTTGTCGAGGTGGGTTGCGGCGTACACGGCTGCCTCGGTGCGCCTGGCCATCCCCATCTTGGAGAGCACCGACGTGACGTAGTTCTTGATCGTCTTCTCGGCCAGGTAGAGCCGGGCCGCGATCTGTCGGTTGGTCAGCCCTTCGGCGAGTAGCTGGAGCACCTCGCGTTCCTGCGGGCTGAGACGGGCGATCAGCTCATCCTCTTCCGGTCCACGGCGAATCCGCTCGAGGACGCGGGCCGTCACCGCTGGGTCGAGGAGGCTCTCCCCGGCGGCGACGCGGCGCACGGCGTCGACGAGGTCGCCCGAGCGGATCTGCTTCAGCACGTAGCCGGAGGCGCCGGCCATGATCGCTTGGAACAGAGCCTCGTCATCGGCGAACGACGTGAGCATGAGGCAGGCAGTGCGAGGGTGCAGGGAGCGGATCTCGCGACACGCCTGCACCCCGCTTCCTTCCCCGAGTCGGACGTCGAGGATGGCGACGTCGGGGTCGAGGGCGTGCACCCGGCCGACCGCTTCGGCTTCGGTGCTCGCCTCGCCAACCACCTTGATGTCGCCTTCACTCTCGAGGAGATCCCGCACACCGCGTCGCACGAGCTCGTGGTCATCCAGCAGGAACACCGTGATCGGCTCGCTCATCACTCCATCCTCGCGACCTCAGAGCTCGTTCGGGCACGGCCGTCCGGCCGCGATGTCATCGAGGTTGGCGAGCGTGATCTCGGCAATGGATCGCAACGCCGGCTCCGTGAAGAACGCCTGGTGCGCAGTGAGCAGCACGTTGGGAAACGTCAGGAGCCTGGCGAACACGTCGTCGCGGATCAACTCGGCGGAGCGATCCTCGAAGAAGAGCGGTCCCTCCTCCTCGTACACGTCGAGGGCGAGGGACCCGATGTGGCCGGACTTCAGGCCATCGATCACGGCAGCCGTGTCGATGAGCGCCCCGCGGCCGGTGTTCACGAGCATCACGCCGGGCTTCATCCTTTCGATCGCCGCTCCGTCGACCAGATGGAACGTCTCCGGCGTCAGCGGACAGGTCAGTGCCACGATGTCCGCGTTCGCCCACAGCTCATCGAGCTCGACGTACTCGACACCGAGGGCGACGAGCTCTCCGTCGACGATTGGGTCGTGGGCCAGCACCGTGCAGCCGAACGCCACCAGCAGGCGGGCCACGTGCTGACCGATGCGTCCGGTACCGACGACACCGGCGGTGGCGCCGTGCAGGCCACGCCCGAGCAGGCCATCGAGCGCGAAGTTGCCCTCGCGCACTCGGTAATGGGCGCGATGGATGTGACGATCGGAAGCAAGGATGAGGGCCAGCGTGTGCTCGGCGACCGCCTCGGGCGAGTACGCCGGCACGCGCACGACGGCCAGCCCCGCCCCTGTGGCGGCGTCGACATCGACGTTGTTGTATCCGGCACATCGCAAGGCGATGACCCGGACGCCGACCTCGGCAAGTCGAGCCGACGTCGCGGCCGTCACGAGATCGTTGACGAAGATGCAGACTGCTTCGTGACCGACGGCCAGATCCGCCGTGCGCTCGTCGAGGCGCACGTCGAGATACTCGATGTCGTGGCGCAGCGGCTGGTTGCAGTCGTCGAACGTCGTCCGGTCGTAACGCTTGGCGCTGAACATGAGCGTGCGCATCACGTCAACCCTTCGGCGCCCGCCATTCGAGCACCGTGCCACCCGCGGCAGCTGGACGGAGCTCCAGCGTGCCGCCGAGCATCGCCGCTCGGTCACCCATGTTCCGCAAGCCGTTCCCCGCTGACAGTTCGTTGGCCGGTGGGCCGACCCCGTTGTCCGACACTCTGAGTGAGACGTCCCCGCTGACCTCCACCTCCACGTCGACCCGCGTGGCCCTGGCGTGGCGGGCCACGTTGCTGAGCGCCTCACGCAGCGTGGCCACGAGCTCGTCGCCGACGCGGGCGTCCACGCCGGTGTCGATCGGACCATCCAACAGCATGCGTGGCTCGAACCCGAGCGGAGTGGCCGCCTCTCGGGCCACGGCGAGCACCCGCGCGCGCAGGCCCTCGCGGCCGGCCTTCGACTGCTCGAGATCGAAGATGGCGGTCCGGATCTCCTTGATCGTCACGTCCAGATCGTCGACGGCGCTGCCGATCCGGCCGATTGCGGCCGCCGGGTCCGTGGTCACCAGCCGCACCGTGCTCTGCAGCGACATGCCCGTCGCGAACAAGCGCTGGATGACGGTGTCGTGGAGGTCGCGAGCGATCCGCTCGCGGTCCTCGACCAGCGCCAACGCATGGAGCTTGGCGTGCAACCGGGCGTTCTCGATCGCCACGCCGGCGGCAGCGGCGAGACCGACGACGAGCTCCTCGTCCACATCGGTGAACACCTCGGCGGAGGACTTGTCGGTGAGATAGAGGTTGCCGAACACGTCGTCCCGCACGCGTATCGGCACGCCGAGGAACGAACGCATCGGCGGATGGTGCGGAGGGAAGCCGTAGCTGTCCGGATGCTCCGTGAGATCCGGGAGGCGCAGGGGCTTGGCGTCGACGATCAGCAGCCCGAGGATCCCGTGGCCCCGTGGCAGCGGGCCGATGGCACGGTAGGTCTCGTCATCGATGCCGACCGTGATGAACTCGGCCAAGCTCGTCCGTGACTCGTCGAGCACGCCAAGCGCGCCGAACGTGGCGTCGACCAGGTCCACGGCGGCTGTGACGATCCGCCGCAGCATCGCTGGGAGATCGAGGTCGGCGCCGATGGTGTTCACCGCGTCGAGGAGATGCCGCAGGCTGCGCGGACCGGCGACCTCGCCCATCGACGGCGAGGTTACTGGTCGGGCCTGAACGTGAGACCTGCCCGGTTGCGGTGACCGCCACGCGACCGGGCGACGGGACTGGCGTCGCCGAGGTCGGGACCTTCGACCCGAGCGGAGCGGCAGGGTCACTTCGTACCGTCGAGTCAGGTGCCGACTCGGTACCAAGTTCTCAAGGGAGGATCCCGTGACCCTGCTCGACCAACCCTCGGCCTCGCCGGTCAGCCCGGCTGAGGTCCCGGCGGCCTCGTCCGCACCTGCGGTGACGATCCGCCGCCGGACCGTCGACACCGTCCTCGTCGCGGCCGGCATCGTCGTGACCGCCGTGCTCATCGCCGCCGGCGCGCTGCTCACCTGGGGCAGCAACTTCGCCGATGACTACGTGCACGACGAGCTGTCCGCCCAGAACATCCAGTTCCCCGACGCCGCCACGCTCGAGGAGGACAACCCGGCGCTCGTCGGATATGCCGGCGCTGTCGTCGACACCGGCGGCGAGGCTGAGGCGTACGCCTCCTACATCGATGGTCATCTCGCCGGCATCGCCGATGGCGCCACCTATGCCGATCTCGGTGGTCCGGAGCGCGAGGCGCGGGCCGCGCTGGACGCCGCCCAGGCTGAAAGCGCCGACGAGGCCACTGTCGCCGACTTGCAGGCGACGTACGACGAGGTCTCTGGCCAACGCAACTCGCTGTTCAAGGGTGAGACGCTGCGCGGCCTGCTGCTCTCGACGTTCGCCTGGTCGACGATCGGGCGCATCGCCGGCATCGCTGCCATCGTCTCCTTCGTCGCCGCCGGGCTGATGTTCGTGCTGGTGATGCTCGGTGTGTGGCACCGGCAACGGACCGCCACAGCGCTGGCGCAGTAGCGCTGGCGCAGTAGCCAGCACGGTCGTCGCCGATTACGAACCCCTTCGTCGGCGCCGCAAGCGCCCCGAGGTTCCCAACGGACCTCGGGGCGCAACCGCGTCGCGTCGAGCTGTCTGACGTCAGACTGCGAGATCGCTCGGCACGAGGAGCACCGGCCACGGCGACCGCTGCACGAGCCGGCGACTCGTCGAATACCAGTGCGACGGGCCGCCAGGCCAGCGATCAGCGGTCACCACGAACACGGGGTGATCATGTCGCTCGGCGACCTCCAGCAGCGCTGACGCGGCGTCGGATGCGTGCACCACCTCAGCGCCGGCATCGATGCCTCGCTCCGCGAGCCGCTCGACAACGGCGTCGACACGCGTTCGTTCGAGCCGCTCGTCGACCGTGCCGTCGGGCCAACCCGTCGGGGCGATGACGTCAACGACGTACGGTCGGTCCCCTCCGAAGGTGTGATGCCACGATTCCATCACCGGCACCGCAGGACACTCGTCGTCGCGGACGCCGATGCCGGCAAGCAGCGTCGACGCCTCGAGCGACACTCCGTCCGGCACGGCGGGTCCGAGCAGGAGCACAGGTTGAACGAGCCTGGCGAGGACCTCGCCGGTCACGCTGTGCCGGCCACCTGACACGAGGCCGGCAGCCGCGGTCCGCATCACCAGCAGCGCGCCTTCACGGCTGCCGACGTGGTCGACGATCGAGGCAGCCACATCGTCGCCGACGGCGACGGTGACGCGACCGGACACGACCTGCTGCGACGCCTCTCGGCGACGTTCCACCGACGCCGAGTCCAGCCAGGACGGAACCACCGAAAGCACCTCCAAGGGCAAGCGACCGCGACGAGCCAGGCCAACCGTTGCCCGGACGATGCTGTCTGACGCGGCGTCGAGATCGGCGGCGACGATCAACGTGTTGAACACATCCCTCCTTCGACGGCGTCGGCGCTCGCTACCCGGGACTTTCGGCTCTGGTCACCGTCAGCTGCGGCGAGCATCGTGGATGACATGACGACCAAGGCCGAGCCCACCATCGAACTGGACACGTCCACATGTCTGGAGCTGCTACGAACCCGTGAGGTCGGCCGCTTGGCGGTCTCGATCACTGATCATCCCGACATCTTTCCGATCAACTACGTGGTTGATCATGGCACGATCGTGTTCCGCACGGCTGAGGGCACCAAGCTCGCGGCGGCCGTTCTCGGGCGGGGTGTCGCCTTCGAGATCGATGGCTACGACCCTGAGGCCGGTGATGCCTGGAGTGTCGTCGTCAAGGGCTACGCGATCGAGATCGAGCAGTTGCAGTCCTACTTCGACGCCCTCGACCTCCCTCTCTTCCCGTGGCACGCCGGCCCCAAGCACCGCTTCGTGCGCATCGAGCCGGTTCAGATCAGTGGACGGCGCTTCCACGTCGTCGGCCGCGAGGCGTGGGGCACAGACCGCCTGAGAGCTCCTCGCGCCGCACCGGAGTGACGCGGGACGCCGCCACACTCCTGATCTACTGTCCCGAGTCCGAGATCGACCTTGCCGTGATCGATCGTTCATCATCGGAAGTGTCGTTCCCGGGAGGAGTCGCGATGTCGAGCATCGAGCAGGCTCGCGGGCTGTTCGAGCGGGCGGCCGCGACGTTCAGGTCGGTGCTGCTCGACGTCCGTCCGCACCAGCTCCACCTCCCTACGCCGTGCCGCCCGCTCGACGTCGCCCAGCTCGTTTCGACAGCGATCGGGCACCAGAACTGGACGCGGGCGGCGATTGCAGGCACGTCGGCGCCGCGCGCCTACCCTGACATCGCCGCCGACCGGTGGGTCACGGAGTTCGACGAGTCGACTGCCACGATGCTGGCCACGATCGACGACGACGAGGCGATGGGTCGCACCGTCGGCCTCGCCGCCGGTCTCACGTTCCCGGCTCCCGACGTCGCCGTGCTGGCGGCGCGCAACATCTTCCAGTTCGGCTGGGACCTTGCCGGCGCGATCGGACACGACCTCGACCTCAGCCCAGACCTTGCCCGGGAGCTGCTCGACATCAGCCGCTCCCGGCTCGTCCCCCAGCGCGGGCCGAACGGGTTCTTCGGACCGGAGCAGATCCCGCCCGCCGGCTCCCCGCTCGCCACCGTCCTCGCCGGCTACTTGGGCCGCGACGTCTGACGACGATAACGAGGGCCCGGCTGTACCAGGCCCTCGCAGCGATGTGGTGGCACCAGAATGGTCAGAGTGGGCCCCAGCGACGAGTCGCACGCTGACGCGGACGCCGCCCTGGCGGCGGGGCGCTGGGTCGAGGCGCGTGCGGCGTTCGAGCAGGCGCTCGCCGACGACGAGACGGCGCAGGGGTGCTTCGGGTTGGCGGTGTCGTTGTGGTGGTTGGGGGAGAACCAGGCCTGCGTCGACCGGTGCGGTCACGCGTACGCGCTGTTCCGCCGGTCGGGGGACGTGGAGGGCGCGGCACGCTGTGCGGTGTGGTTGGCCATCACCTACAAGGCAAACTTCGCCAACTTCTCGGCCGCGAACGGTTGGATCGGGCGGGCCGAGCGGCTGGTGGAGCCACTCCCATCGGGGCCGCTGCACGGCTGGTTGTCAGTAGCCCGCGCGTACCGGATGGCCGACCTGCACGCGGCCGAGGGGCTCACGGCGGCGGCGGTCGCGCTGGCCCAATCATCCGGCGACGTGGACTTGGAGCTGGTCGCTCTGTCACAGCTCGGGCTGGTCAGGGTGGCCAAGGGCGAGACCGGCGACGGGTTCGCGTTGATCGATGAGGCGATGGCCGCCGCGCTGGCCGGTGAGCGCTCGACGTTGGACACCGTCGTGTACACCTGCTGCGACATGTTGAACGCCTGCGAGCTGGCGAGCGACATGGAGCGGGCCGCGCAGTGGTGCAAGGTGGCCGACGACTTCGTGACCACCTACGGCTGTCCGTTCCTGTACGCGGAATGCCGCATCTTCTACGGGAGCGTGTTGGCGGCCAAGGGACGGTGGGAAGACGCCGAGCGCGAGTTGGTTGCTGGTCTGCGGATCACCGACGGTGCCTGCCCTGGCCTGCACGCGAAGGCGATCATCCGCCTGGCCGCCCTGCGGATCCGTCAGGGTCGCCTCGAGGACGCCGATCAGCTGCTGGCCCATCTCGGCGAGGGGGTCGAGGCCGATGCGGAGGAGACGCTGTCGGTGTCGGCGCTGCTGCTGGCTCGTGGCGACGCGCCGGCCGCCGGCCGCCTGCTGCAGCAGCGCCTGCATCGCCTCCAGGAGCACCGGTCGCATCTCGTCGTGGCTCTGGACCTGCTCGTCGACGCCCGCCTGGCTGCGGGCGACGTGGATGGCGGCGCGGCCGCCGCCCGCCGTCTGGCTGACGTCGCGTCGTCGGTGGACAACGAGTTGTTCGCGGCGATGGCCGCGGGCGTCGACGGTCGAGTGGCGATGGGGCGAGACGACCCCGACGCAGCCGCCAGCCATCTGGAGGTGGCGCTCGGCGGGTGGTCGCGGTTGGAGCGGCCCTTTGAGCTGGCTCGCACCCGGTTCGACTTGGCTCGTGCGCTCGCGCGACATCCGGCCCGATGACGCCATCGGCCACGCCCGGCACGCCTTGGGCACGTTCGAAGCACTCGGTGCCGGCTTCGACGCCGATCGTGTTGCGGCGTTGCTCCGCTCGCTGGGCGTCACCGCCCGCACCGGAGCAAAGCGTGTCGGTGTGCTCACCGACCGGGAGCAGGAGGTCCTGCGGCTCCTCGGCGTGGGCATGTCGAACCCCGAGATCGCAGGCCGCCTACACGTGAGCCGCAAGACGGCGTCGCACCACGTCAGCAGCATCCTGACCAAACTCGGCCTGCGCAACCGGGCCGAGGCGGCCGCCTACGCCGTCGGCGCGCTCGGCCCGGCGCCGCAACCCGAGCGGCACTGAAATCGCCGACAGGGACGCCACATGGGTCAGTTGCCCGATGCTCCGGGCATCGCCTGGTCCGACGATGGTCTCATGAGCACGTCCACCGACCAGCCCGAGTCCTTCCAGATCCCCATCGAAGCGGCCGAGTTCTACGAGTCCGCGTTCGTCCCGGCGTTCTTCGCCCAGTGGGCGCCGATCCTCTGCGGCGCCGCGGGCGTCACCCCCGGCCGGCGGGTGCTCGACGTGGCCTGCGGGACGGGCATCGTCGCCCGCACCGCCGCCGACCTCGTCGCACCCGACGGCGCCGTCGTCGGAGTCGACCTCAACGAGGCGATGTTGACCGTCGCCCGCCGGGTCCGACCAGACATCGAGTTCCACCAAGGCAACGCCGACGCCCTCCCCTTCGCCGACGAGAGCTTCGACACCGCCGTGTCACAGATGGCGCTGATGTTCTTCCCCGACCGGCTGAGCGCGCTCCGGGAGATGGCCCGGGTCGTCGCTCCCGGAGGGACGGTCGCCGTCCTGGTCCCCGCGGCGCTTGACGCCCAGCCCGCCTTCTCCGCATTCGTCGACATGGCCGCCCGCCACGCCGGCCGCGAAGCCATGTCCCTGCTGAGCACGTACTTCGCCTGCGGCAACCTCGACCAGGTCACCGGTCTCGTCGAATCCGCCGGACTGCGGATCACCACCGCGCACACCCGCCTCGGCACGTACCGCGCCCCGTCGGTCGAAGCGTTCGTGACCACCGAAGTCGAGAGCACCCCCCTGCGCGAACGGATCTCCGACGACATCTATCGGAGCATCCGTGCCGACGCCCACACGGTCCTGGCACCGTTCACCACCCCCGACGGCCACGTGGAAGCCCCCTTCGAGTGCAACATCGTGGCGGCACGTCGGCCCTGAGCGACCCGCACGCGCCGCGAACGACTCGAGCCCGGTCGCCCACTCCTCGTCGCTCCACGCCCGCGTGACACGCAGGACCTCGGCCGGCACGTCGCCCGACCCGGCGTGCGACAACAGCGCGTCGAGACCCGACAGGCCAGCGACTGCGTAGCGCGCCGAAGTCGTCGGGCCGGCGGCGGACCACTCGAACCCCACCGCCTCGACGGCGCCGCCGCCATCGGCGGCGACCGCGATCTACCGAGGCCAGTACCGGATCAGGATCGGCGTCACAGCTCCCATCCGGTGGGGGTGCGCGGGTCGGGCATGTAGGCGCAGTACGTGCCGGTGCGGATGGTGCGGCCGAGATGCTCGCCGAGCTGTGGATGGTGGTCGGCGATCCGGGTGATCGCTTGGCGGATGGCTCGGGTCACACCGGCTCTAGCGTGCTCGGATGCGGATGCCGCTCGTCGATCCCGGCCGCTCAGGCCCACGGCGCGTGTGAGCTCCCGAACGAGGAAGTCGCGTTCGGCTTCGGCCTGGGCGGCTCGTTCGCCGTCGCCGATCGCGTGTGCCTGCTCGATGTCGTCGTCGATTTCGGCGAGGCGTCGGCGGTACGCGTTCTTGGCTTGCGTGTCGAGCATCTCGCCGGCGTCGCCCAGTGCGGATCGCGACAGGCCAGCGTTGTGGTCGCTGTCGACGTGGGCGGCGCCGCCGGTCTCGCTGGCGACGAGATCCAGCACGTGGAATTCGCGACCCGGGTCGGCGAGGAGCCGGGCGAGGTAGTGCATGCCCTTGAGGTTGCGCAGGTGGACGGTGTGCCCGTCGAAGATCACCGTCCAGTAGTCACCATCGCGACGAAAGGCGTTGACGCTGCCGGACCGATCGTCGAGCGCGTGGCGGTCCGCGACGTCGGTTGCCGAGGGCACTGGCGGCGCGGCTTCAATCTCGTCGAGGATCGTGCGGGCCGCTTGGCGCTCCAAGTCGGCGCGCTGGTGGCTGCCGCCGGCGTGATGGGCGTCGGCGAGGCCAAGGCGGGCGGTCGCCGCCTCATAGGGGGCGCCGACCTCGTTCCACAGCCGCACCGCTTCCGACAGGGACCGTTCCGCCCCCGTCGCGTCGCCATCGGCGAGCCGCACCCTTCCTCGGGCGTGGGCGGCACTGGCGACCAGTGCTTTGCTCTCGAACCGGGCCGCAATGACATCGAGTTCGTCGGCGGCCGAGCGGGCCCGGTCGATATCGCCCGCCGCGATCGCGATCTCGACTTGCGCTTCGAGCAGCGGGGCGCGCTGCAGGTCGGTGTTCGGTGGTCGCTCCTTCGACGGCACCCGCACGGGGTGCTCGAGGGCGTCTCGGATCGAGGCCGCCGCAGCGGCCACGTCACCTTGGGCAAGACGCACCAGGGCGAGACCCGGTTGGGGATCCCATCCGGCGCGATGTGCAGCCAGCAGGGCTTGCTCGGCGCCGGCGATGTCTCCCTGGTGCAGTCGGATCCGTCCCAGCTCGTTCAGCGGCCACCCCAACTCGCGCCGCAGGTAGGGGTGCAGCTCCTCGCACGCCATCAGTGCCTGACGCTGCGCCTCGTGGCACGACCCGCGCAGTCGCAGGATCTCGGCGCGATGCACCCGGCAACGCCCGTGAAGGCTGCCGATGGCATTCGTCTCGCACCACCGCTCCATTGCCTCGGTCCACTGCTCGGCCACGTCATACAGGGCGAGGCCCTGCAGGGCACATACGAGCTCGCAGTAGACGACCCCAGTCGACAGCGCATCGAGCTCCCCCGAGACGGTCGCGACCCCGGCCTCATCGAGCAACGCCAGGCCGCGCTGGACTTCGCCGTCCAAGATCAGCAGCCGGGCTTCGGCCACCCGACCGATGGCGCACGCCGCAGCGTCACACGCCGCACCCACCTCAATCGCGCGCCGGGCCCACAGCCGTGCACCGGGCACATCGCCGGTCAGCATCCGCTCGTAAGCGCGAACGACCGCCAACCAGGCGTGGGCCGGCATGTCGCCGTGACCTTCGAGCAGCCGCTCGGCGCGAGCCAACCAGCCGCGCACGGGTGCCATCAATGCGGTGTCGAAGAGCAGGTGCATCGCCAGACGGACGGCCGCACCCGCGGCGGCGACCTGATCACCGGCCTGCATGCCGGCGGCATGGGCGCGTTCCCACGCATCGATGGTCACGTCGAGATCACCGGCCGCGTAGGCGACCTCGCCCAGCAGCGGCAGGTCGGTGGGGGCCAGGACACCGTCCGCGTCTGACTCCATGAGGAGGTCGAAGGCCTGCTGCCAGTCTCTCCGGGCTGCCGCGGCATGTGCGCGGCCGACGACGCCGAGACCTGCGCCGTCGCTCATCGTTGCCTCCCGAATCCGTGACCCGATCGGAGCCCGGCGTCAACCGGCGCCGAACGTAACCATGGCGGTTACCGCCGTAACAGTCTTCCTCACGCACCTTGGTTGGGGACCACCTTCCCCCGAAGCAACCGGGCAACCCGAGGAGAACTGATGACGAACGCAACCTCCACATCGACGCAAGAACCGATGTCCCCGCACAGCAAGCACGTCCCGCGATCGGGAACCATCCGCACCAACGGGCAGCAGCTGTACTACGAGATCCACGGAGACGGCCCACCACTCGTCCTGGTGATGGGGATCGGATACGACTCCTCGCTGTGGACGCTGCAACAAGTCCCCGACCTCTCCACCCGCTTCCGTGTCGTCCTGCTCGACAACCGTGACGCCGGCCGCAGCTCCCGAGCCGATCACGCGTACACCATCGTGGACATGGCCGATGACGTCGCCGGCCTGCTCGACGCCCTCCACATCCACCAAACCCACCTGCTCGGCTTGTCGATGGGAAGCATGATCGGAATGGAGTTCGCGCTCCGACATGCGGACCGTCTCGATCGCCTCGTGCTCGCAGGACCGGGCGCAGCGCCCGCACGAAGCGCGGCCGACCCGATCTCCATCTGGAACTGGGTCAAAGCCAACGACCCCAGCGGAGAGGTGTTCGGCGCTCAGCAGTTCACCTGGCTGTTCTCCTCGGCCTTCCTCCGCAATCAGCAGGCAGTGCAGGACACGATCGCACTGCTGGCCAGCAACCCGAACCCGATCGAGCCGGACGCCTACGACCGCCAAGCTCGGGCCTACCTGCAGTTCGACGCCCTCGATCGGCTCGGCAGCATCACCGCCCCGACCCTGGTGATCGTCGGTGAGCAAGATCTGCTGACACCGCCGTGGGTCGCCCGCGAGGTAGCCGAGGGGATCCCCGGAGCCCGATTCGAGCTCATCACCGGCGACGGCTCATCACACGTCATGCCGCTCGAGCGCCCAGACGACTTCAACCAGCAGGTCATGAGCTTCCTGGCCGAGTGACATCTCCCACCCGGACGACAACCGCACACCAACAGGCCCGATTCCGCCAATGGAAAGGGCCGGCTCCCTGTCGGAAACCGGCCCTGACCTGGTCTTTCAGTTGGTGGCGGGGGCAGGATTTGAACCTGCGACCTTCGGGTTATGAGCCCGACGAGCTACCGGACTGCTCCACCCCGCGTCGGTGGAGCTACCAATCTACGTCCGGCGCTATGACCTGGCAACCCTGCGTGGTGGGCCTCTTGGTCAGCGTCCTGGCGCACCGTTCCACCAGAACGCTGACGCAGGCGAGGTCGGGACGTTGCGCCAATCAGAGGGCGGCGGCGAACCGGGCGCGGTAGCCGGCGGCATTGGCGTCAGCCTGGGCCGCGGCGGTCCCGTCGCCGAGGCCGCGCAGGGCCCGGGCCCGCTGCGTCCAGCTGTACACGCTGCACTCCCGCACGCCGAGGCGCTCGGCGGTCAGCGACCTGGCCAAGTCGTACCGACCGGCCCGCAGCGCTGACTCCAGCAGCGTCCGCTGCAGCGCATCGCGCTGGGCGTGCGATCCGCCGAAGTGCTGGAACACGCGACGGATCGGGAACAGCTCAGCGATGGCGTCGGAGTAGCGCTCCTCGGCGAAGGCGACCACGGCCCGGCAGGACGGCACACCGATCTCGGCCGTCATCTTGGCGTTCGTGCCACTTGCCGTCTCCAGCCACCCGTCCAGCTGACGGATCAGGGCGTGCGCGTCGCCGAGTCGGCCCGCGCCGGCGTACGCCATCGTGGCGTGCAGGTCGTTGAACGCGTACCACGGCTGGCCACCTGCCTTCGGCGCCCACGACTCCGCCAGCGGCCCGAACCGCCCACCGGTGTCGACGCCGTCGAGGCGCAGGCGCCACAGGAGCGCGCTGGCGTCGAGCATCTCGATCGGCACGCCGAGCGACTCGGCGTTGTGCAACTGGGCGTCGTAGATGGCGAGCGCACGCTCCGCCTGCCCCGCCTCGAGCTCGTACAGCGCCAGGTGCCACCAGTTGTGGACGGTGAACAGGTTCCCGCTCCCCCAGTCACCGCTGCGCTCCGACATGAAGCGGATGCCCTCATCGACCCTGCCCTGCATCTCGTAGGTGTGGGCGACGGCGTGGACGGCCCAGACGTCATCCGGGTTGGCGTCGACGGCGCGGCGACCAGCATCGAGGGCCTGCCCGTAGTGGCCGGACTCCTCCAGCCCGAAGGCGACCATCCCGCGCACGAACTCGGTGTGTGGGTGCTCGGGGTCGAACTCACGCAGCGAACGCACAGCCCGATCCCGGAGGTTCTGGGCGTCGCCGAGGAAGAAGTCGAGCTGGTGCCCGAACATCAGGGCCGCGATGTCCGTCGGCCAGCGGTACAGCACATCGTCGAGAGCGCGACTGGCGCCGACCCAGTCGCCATTGACCCAGGCGCCGACGGCCCGGGCGTGCAGGTGCTCGCGCTCGTTGAGGTCGGCATCGGCGAGCGCCCTCCAGCACTCCGTCGCCGTGGCGACGTCGTCGACGTCTGTGCTCATGAGATGGAGGTAGGCGAAGAGCACGTTGGCCATCGGCACCGGCTCGTCCGCAGTGGCAAGCGCGGTGGCGAGGTCGACGACCTCCGGATGGAAGCGCACGAGGCGGTCGAGCGCACGGTCGTAGACCTCGACGCTGGCCGCGTCGCCGGTCATCGGGTTGCTATGGGCGTCGGCGATCGCTCCGGCAGCGTAGGTCATCGTCATCTCGCGTCCTCCTGGTCGGTTGTTCGACGGTTCTGACAACAAGACGTGAGGACGCTCCTCACAGTGTGAGGCATGTCACGGTCGGTCGCTGACAACCGTCCAGTGCACCTCCGTCTCCGGCTGGTACGAGCACCAGGTGCCAGTCCGGACGGCATTCGCGAAGTGGCGCCCGAGCTCTGGGTGCAGGTCGGAGAGCCGCCGGATGGCGGCGCGGATCCGGTACGTCACCGCAGTGCGCGCCCGCTCCGCGCTCGATCCCGTCGAACGTCCGCGACCCCCCAGCCCGAACGCCTCGCTGAGCTGCTCGACGAGCGCGTCCAGCTCGAGCTCGGCCCGCTCCGCCCGCCGCACGTCGTGGTCGACGCGGGCCTCGTCGATCTCGCGCTGCAGTTCGACGATGCGGTCCTGGTACGTCCGTCGTGCCCGCTCGTCGAGGGCGGGGCCGGCCGTGCCGCCGACGTCTTGGCCGCCCATCAATTCCAACGTGTGCACCTCTCGCCCGGGCCGGGTGACCAGCGTGGCGAGATCGGCGATGCCCTTCATGTCCCGGATCCGCGTCGACCTTCCGTCGAACGTGATCCGCCAGCCGTCACCGTCGCGGGCCAGCTCTCCAGCTCGGGTGACGGCGTGGCCGTCGATCGAAGGCGCCACGCTGCGAACGGGTTGCGTCGGGCCGAGCAACGTCCGGGCCACCGCCAGCGCGTCGACGAGGTGACGGCTGGATCGCGGACGCGGGCCGTGCTCGGCCAGGTCCGCTGCCGCCTCCGGGAACAGCTCCGGCAACACGGTGATCGCGGTCGAGCGGGGCGCGAGGGCAGCGAGGTCGTGGGCCACGTCGTGCTCACCCAGCGCCATCGCCGTCGTCGCTGCCGCACGCAGCGTCAGTGCGATCTCGCCGACCGATCCGCTCTGCGCCGCCGAGTCGAGCGCCTCCCGCCAGCGGCTCGTACCCCCAGCCCAGCCATCAGGTCCCATCGAAGCGACCGCCGCGGCTGTGCGCAACGTCGCCGCCGCCCACCAGTCCTGGCCCATCGCCGCCGACCGGGCGTCGGCCCGGGCGACTGCCGCCTCAGCGGCGGGTACGTCGCCGGCGCGCAGCAGCACGCGGGCCCGCACGATGTCGGCGAGGACGGCGACGAAGTCGTCGTCGGCCTCGTCGGCTCGCGCCATTGCGTCGTCGAGCAGGTCCATGGCGCGTTCGCGGTCGCCGGCGAGGTCGACCTCGC
This sequence comes from uncultured Acidimicrobiia bacterium, assembly GCA_963844915.1. GTDB lineage: Bacteria > Actinomycetota > Acidimicrobiia > Acidimicrobiales > Ilumatobacteraceae > JALZMG01. The sequence goes on from CAWJQF010000009.1 coordinate 799,387, forward strand.
CCGCCTCGAAGACCTGGAGCTCATGCATCAGGGACCGGGCACCCATGTCGCTGGCGGCCATCCTGGCGAGCTGGAAGTGGCGCACGGCAGCAGCAGGGTCGACGGCCCGCATGGCCAGCCCCCACGCTCGGTCCGCCAGCGCGGCGGCGATCGGGCTGGCCTCCGGGTCGTCGACGACGGCTGCGGCGAGCGGCCCCACCTCGGCGTTGCGGCCGCCAATGGCTGCGGCAGTGGCGAGCACAGCCAACGCCTCGGGTCGCCACGGTGCACGCTGGTCCGGCCAGCGGTCGAGCACTCGCCGGCCGAGCTGCAACACCTCGTCCGGACGCCCTTCATGCAGCGCAGCGAACATCGGTAGGAGGAGCCGGTAGGCGCGATGCGGGGTGGCATCACGCTCCAAGCACAACTCGCAGGCCCGCACGAGGTTGACGAACTGCCCGCTGGCGACGGTCACCAGTCGCGCATCCCACTGCTCTGCGGCGTCCTGCACGATGCGGTCGGAGACGGCGAGCATCGCCTCGACCAATCGCTCTTGCACGGATTCCAGCTCGCCGGCGTCGCGCAGCTCCTCGAACGCGTAGTCGCGGAGCAGCTCGAGCAGCCGGTATCGCGTGGTCGGGCCAACCGTCTCGATGCTGACGAGCGAACGCTCGACGAGCGTCGCCAACACGTCCATCGAGGCCACACGATCGGATCCCGGCTCGCCGGCAACAGCGTGGGTCAACCCAAGGTCGAACGGGCCCGTGAAGACTCCGAGACGCCGGAAGAAGGCGTGCTCGGTGGGTGCCAATGCGTGCGTCGACACCTCGATCGTGGCTCGCATCGCGTCGCGACGGCTACCGGCTCGATGTCCGAGCACGTCCAACCGCTCGTCCACCACCTCCAGCAGGTCTCCGGGCGCCACCGCGCGGGTTCGGGCGGCGGCCAGCTCGATCGCCAGCGGCAGCCCGTCCAGCCGCCGGCACAGCGCGGCGACATCCTCGAGCATGCGCTGGTCGTGGTCGAGCTCGGCTCCGGCGGCACGTGCCCGCTCGAGGAACAGCTCGACGGACGGGGCAGGTTGGGGATCGGCTCGGCCCGGAAGCGGCAGAGGATCCACGACGATCACCTGCTCGCCGAGGATGCCCAACCCCTCACGGCTCGTGACGAGCATGATCAGCTCGGGCACGGCCGCTTGCAGCTCGCGCACCACCTCGCGGACAGCGGGGAGCACGTGCTCGCAGTTGTCGAGCACGATCGATCCGCGGCGCTCGGCGAGCACGACCGTGGCTGCGCCGATCGACTGGAAGCCGAGTGCTCCCGCCACGCCCTCGGCGTCCGCATCGGCACCCAGCTCCCCGAGCAGGGCGACCGGGACGGTCCGCCCGTCACGTGCCTCGAGGCGGCTGGCCAACTCCAGTGCCAGCCGGGTCTTGCCGACGCCCCCGGGACCGGTCAGCGTGATGATCGCTCCCGGCAGGGCCAGCTCCTCGAGGTGGCTGCACTCCCGCTCCCGACCGATCAGCCGCCCGGCCACCACGGCCCCCAGCATCGCAGGCGCAGCCTTTCGGCTCGAACGCTCAAGCCAGTGAGTCGTCGATGGCGGCGGCAAACGCGTCGTAGTCGTCGTACGCGGAGAGCTGGGGATACTCGGCGCGCACGTTCGCCGGCGCCCGGAAGAGCAGTCCGGTGTCGGCCGCCAGCAGCATCGACACGTCGTTGTAGGAGTCACCGCCGGCGACGACCCTGAACCCGAGGGCACGGAACGCTTCCACCGACTTCCGCTTCTGGTCCGCCAGGCGCAGGCGATAGCCGACGATGCGGTCGTCGACCACGCGCAGGTCGTGGCAGAAGATGGTCGGCCATCCGAGTTGCGCCATCAACGGGTAGGCGAACTGGGCGAACGTGTCCGAGAGCAGAATGACCTGGGTGCGGGCGCGCAGCGCGTCGAGGAACTCGACGGCGCCCGGCAACGGCCTCAGCCCGGCGATGACGTCGGTGATCAGGCTCAGGGTCAGACCGTGGCGACCGAGCAGCGCCAGCCGGCTGCGCATCAACACGTCGTAGTCCGGCTCGTCACGGGTCGTCCGGCGCAATTCGTCGATGCCGGTCCGCTCGGCGACGGCGATCCAGATCTCCGGCAGCAGCACGCCCTCGACATCGAGGGCGACGAGGCCCGGACGCTCGTCCGCCGCGCCCACGGCGATCCTCAGGCGATCTTCGCCGGCTGGCTCGCCGAGCCGCCTTGGGCGCGCCGAGTGTTGAGCACGATCTCCTCCATCAGCTCGCCCCAGCGCACCTCCGGCAGATCGTGCCCCATGTCCGGGTACATCACCAGGCGCGAGCCCGGGATGGCGCGGGCTGTGGCGATGCCACCGCTCGGCATGACGAGGCGATCGAGGAGACCGTGCACGACCAGCGTCGGCGCCTGGACCCGCCGCAGGTCCCAGGTGCGGTCCGGGCTGGCGAGGATCGCCAACGTCTGGCGGGCGGCACCCTCGAGATCGTCGCTGCGGGCGCTCGACTCCTCGAGCATGGCCCGCACTGCCGAGGCGTCGAAGTGGGGTCCGGAGATCAGCCGGAACATCTCCATCCCGTTCTCGACGCGGTTGGCGGGGTCGAGCGTCATGTAGCGCGGTGCCTTGCGCAGCAGTGACCGGTGCACGCGTCCGTGGCGGCGATCCCCGGTGTTGGACATGATCGAGGTCAGGCTGGCAACGCGTCGAGGATGGCGGATCGTCAGGGACTGGCTGATCATTCCGCCCATCGAGACACCCACGACGTGCGCCTGCTCGACACCGATGGCGTCCAGCAGGCCCGCGGTGTCGTCGGCCATGTCGGCCAGCGTGTAGGCGGACTTGGCGTAGCGCTTCGAGGCGATGGCGGCGAGCATCTGCCGGCGGGTCGGCGCTGGAGCATTGATCCGAGAAGACAGGCCGATGTCGCGGTTGTCGAACCGGATGACCCGAAAGCCGCGGTCGGCGAGCTGCTCGACGAACGGCAGCGTCCACTGGACGAGCTGCCCGCCGAGGCCCATGACGAGGAGCATCGGGGGCGCGTCCTCGTCGCCATGGATGTCGTACTCGATCGTGATCCCGTTCGCCGTGACCGCGGGCATGAGGGTCGAAGCTATCTCCCTGCGGCGGTCGTGGTCAGGGCGGCGACCCGCGCTCGGGCCGCCCGCAGCGCCGCCATCGCGGCGTCGACGGTGGCCTCGAGTGTGCGGGCCCGCCCGACCGCAACGACCCGGGCGAACTCCATGTCGCCGAGGGCGTCACGGCACTCCTCGGCCGCGGCCGTCAGCCGCTGCGCCTCTTCGCCATACGTTGGCGACGACGGGTGCTCGGCCACGGCGCCGTACAGCGCCGCCGCCGGCCGGTACTGACCCAGTCGCACCTGCAGGGTGACGAGGTTGCGGAGGCTGGTGACGAGATGGCCCGGATCACCGCCTGCGCCAAAGTGGTCGAGCAACTCGCCGAAGCGATCGACGGCGGCCGCGAGATCTCCCGTGCGCGCCCGCAGCGAGGACGACGAGAGCAGGGCGACCTCCGTGACGAAGCGATCGCCGACGTCGGACGCGATCTCCACGGCACGATCCAGGTGTTCGAGGGCACCCTCGGGATCCCGGTCGAGCGTCGTCTCCCCGCGGGCGTACTCGAACCAGGCGAGCATGGACGGTGCGGGACTGAGCGGCGCACCGGCGACGGCGGCGAGTCCGCCGGCGTGGTCGCCGCCGTAGGCGAGCGCCAGGGCGATGCCGAGGCGGGCGTAGTCGACGTGGAAGTCGTCTCCGTGACGCAACGCCAGCTCCTCGGCCTCGCGGGCCAGGGACACGGCATCGTCGAGGCGGCCCTGGTACGTCGCGGCATCGGCCAGACCTTCGAGCGCCTGCAGCGCGACGACGCTGCCTGCCGTCGCGACGCGAGCCTCCTCCCCGAGCCTGACGGCGTCCTCCAACCGGCCCACCCAGGACATGCCGCCGGCGAGCAGGCTGAGCACCCGAGGCCGGACGGGATCGTCGGGTGCCAGTCGCTGGAGGACGTCTGCCGTCCAAGACACCACTTCGGATCGCAGCCCGGTGCGGCTCGGCAGGTACGCATGGCACACCAGCTCTGCGGCGATCCTCAGGTCCTCGTCGAGCGACCATCGCATCGCCGCTCGCAGCTCATCGAAGATCTCGCCGAAGCGGATCAGCGCGGCCGCTTCGTCCACGGTGCGCACGAGTGCATCCAGCTCGGTGACCGCCGACGTGAACCACTCGGCGTGCCGCCGGCGTGCCGCGTCGTACGTGCCCTCCTCCCGCAGCCGCTCGCGGCCGTAGCTGCGGACGGTTTCGAGCGCCGTGTAGCGAACGCCATCGGCGGCGGGCGCCGCCAGCACGAGCGACCGGTCGACCAGCCGCGACACCGCATCGGCGGACCGCGGCAGGCGGATCACGGCGGGCAGGTCGCGGGCGCGCACCGGCCCAGCGAACACGGAGAACTCGTGGAAGGCGGCGAGGAGCTCCTCGTCGAGCAGGCGCTCAGACCAGCTGAGGAGCTCACGAAGCGTGCGGTGCCGCGCGTCGACATCACGGCGGGAAGTGGCCAGCACATCGAGATCGCGGTCGATCGACGAGGCGACGTCGGCGAGCGTCATCGTGCGGAGTCGGGCGGCGGCCATCTCCAGCGCCAGGGGCAGGCCGTCGAGGCGGGCCACGACGTGCCGTACCAGGTCGTCGTCGAGTGGGACCGGTGCGTTGTTGTCGCCGTCCATGGCACCGGCTGCCGCGGCGCGCTGGCGGAACAGTTGGATCGCCGGAGCGTCCGTACCGGCAGTCGCCAGCGGGCCGAGCGAGATGACGTGTTCGCCTCCGATCGCCAGGGCTTCGCGGCTCGTCGCCAGGATCCGCAGGTGATCGCCGTCGGCGAGCATCGCCGGCACGACGGCGACAACTGCGTCGACGACGTGCTCGCAGTTGTCGAGCACGATGAGGGCGTCGACCGAGCCGAGACCGACGAGCACAGCGAGCTCCCGCCCGGGCGTCGGTCGCAGGTCGAGCGCGGCGGCGATGGTCGAGGCCACGCCGGAGGCGTCGGTGACTCGCGCCAGCTCGACGAGGATCGCGCCCCTCGCGTGAGCGTCGGCGCGGGTCACGGCGACGTCGACAGCCAGGCGCGTCTTGCCCACACCGCCCGGGCCGACGACCGTGACGAGGCGGTCGTCGTCCAGCGCCTGGAGCGCACGGGCCAGCTCGATCGACCGGCCAACCGTCGGGGTCAACGGCGGTCTCGGCCGAGCGGGCTGGTGGTGTGGCGTCGCCTCCGCCGGAGCGGGGGCCTCCAGAACGTCAGCTTCGGCCGCCCGCAGCGCAGGACCGGGGATGAGGCCCGCCTCGGCGAGGGCAGCGGCAGCGCGACGGGCAGCCCGCATCGCCTCCGCCGTGCGACCAGCACGACCGAGGGCGCGGATCAGCACCTCCCACGCCGGTTCGCGCACCGGATCGACGGCAAGGATCGCCTCGGCGCCGGCCTCGGCGTCCGCCCATTGTCCGGCGAGCAGATCGGCGTGGGCGACCAGCTCGGCGGCATCGATGCGGGCGAGGTCCAACCGACGTGCCGCGGCGCGAACGGTGGGGACGTCGGCCAGCTCTCCGAAGGCGTCGCCCCGCCACGCTGCCAGCTCGGCGGCGAGCAGCGCCCGACTCGTCGGTCCGGGATCCGACCGCATCCGGCGCAGTGCCCGTTCGAACTGCACGGCGTCGACGACGTCGCCGTCTTCCGGACGCAGCGCGTACCCCTCGTGCGCCGCAGCGAGCCGGTCGCCCACGAGGCGACGCAGCCTGGAGACCTGCGAGCGCAGCGTGTTGAGCGCGCTCGGGGGTGGGTCATCGCCCCACACGGCGTCGACCAGGGCAGCTACCGACACCACTTCGTCGAGGCGTGCCAGCAACGAGGCGAGCACCAGGCGCTGCGTCCGGCTGCCGATCGGCAGCTCGCCGCCATCCTCCGCCACGCGCAGTGGACCGAGGACGCCGAACTCCATGTCAGAACGTTAAGTCGTCATGCGCCGCGCAGCCCCCTGGCAACTCTGCTGCAACGACGCCGCAAGCGACCTCCGGCACGATCACCGACATGGAGACGATGCTCTCGATCTGGGCGCACCCCGACGACGAGACGTTCCTCGCCGCCGGGGTCATGGCCGCCGCCGTGGACCGCGGCGACCGGGTGGTCTGCGTCTCGGCAACCGCCGGCGAGCGCGGCACACCTGACCCCGAGGCGTGGCCCCCCGCACGCCTCGGCGCGCTGCGCCGCCGCGAGGCGGCCGCCGCAATGGCGGTGCTCGGCGTGACCGAGCATCGCATCCTCGGCTACCCCGACGGCGAGCTCCCCGCCATCGACCACGAGGCGGGGGTGGCGCGGATGGTCGCGCTGATCACCGAAGTTGCGCCGGACATCATCGTCACGTTCGGCCCGGATGGCACCACGTTCCACCCCGACCACGTCACCGTGCACCGCTGGGTGACGGCGGCGTGGGAACGGTTGCAGCGGCCGGCGCGGCTGCTCTACTCGGCGACCACCTCCGACCACCTCTCCCGCTTCGCCCACCTCTACGAGGAATGGGGCGTCTACATGACCGACGAACGGCCTGTCGGTGTCCGGCCCGACGACGTGGCCCTCCAGGTCGTGCTCGAGGGCCAGGCGCTCGACCGCAAGCTGGCTGCGCTCGCCGCCATGGAGTCCCAGACCCGCGACGTGATGGCGACGCTGGATCCTGACGTGTTCGCCGCCGACATCGCCGAGGAGTGCTTCGTCGACGCCGTTCTGAATGCGGCCGCCGAAGCGCCTGGAGGCGCCGGCGTGCCGACCCGGGTCTCCACCTCTGAACGACGCGTCCCAGCCGGCCGTTCTGAATGCGGCCGCCGAAACGCCCGGAGGCGCCGGCGTGCCGACCCGGGTCTCCACCCTCTGAACGACGCGTCCCAGCCGGCCTGTCTGAATGCGGCCGCCGCAAGCGCCCGGAGGCGCCGGCGTGCCGACCCGGGTCTCCACCTCTGAACGACGCGTCCCAGCCGGCCTGTCTGAATGCGGCCGCCGCAACGCCCGGAGGCGCCGGCGTGCCGACCCGGGTCTCCACCTCTGAACGACGCGTCCCAGCCGGCCTGTCTCGAATGCGGCCGCCGCAAGCGCCCGGAGGCGCCGGCGTGCCGACCCGGGTCTCCACCTCTGAACGACGCGTCCCAGCCGGCCTGTCTGAATGCGGCCGCCGAAGCGCCCGGAGGCGCCGGCGTGCCGACCCGGGTCTCCACCTCTGAACGACGCGTCCCAGCCGGCCTGTCTGAATGCGGCCGCCGAAGCGCCTGGAGGCGCCGGCGTGCCGACCCGGGTCTCCACCTCTGAACGACGCGTCCCAAGCGGCCGCTAACCCTCACAACCTCTCGGCGCGAAGGGCAGCGCGGCGGACCTTCCCTGCGTCGTCCCGGAGCGGCGAGCTGACGATCTCGACCGTGCGCGGCAGCTTGTACTTGGCGAGGCGCTCCGCCGCGAATGCCAGCAGGTGGGCGGTGTCGAGCTCCTCGGGGTCGGCTTCGACGATGGCGTGGACGCTGTTGCCTCGATCCTCGTCGGGGAGACCGATCACGCACACCGAATGCACCGCCGGATGCTCCTGCAGCGCGGCCTCGACCTCGGCCGGATAGATGTTCGCGCCACCCGAGAGGATCATGTCCTGCATCCGATCGCCGAGGTAGAGGTAGCCGTCCTCGTCGAACCAACCCATGTCGCCCAGGGACTCCCAACCGCCATCGAGCGTGCGCGGCTCAGCGCCGACGTAGCGGTAGGTGGGTCGGTCGGTCGTGTTGCGCAGCCACACCTCACCCTGTTCGCCGGGAGGCAACGGGTTGCCGTCGACGTCCGCGACCATGAACTCCCCGGCGACCGGCCGGCCGACAGAGCCGCGGTGCTCCAGCCACTCGGGCCCGGTGATGACGGTCACTGCCTGACCCTCGGTGCCGGCATACAGCTCGTAGATCTTCTCGGCACCGACCCACTCGATCCACGCCTCCTTGAGCCACATCGGACAGGGCTCGGCGAGGTGCCACACGACCCGCAGCGACGACACGTCGTAGCCGAGACGCACGTCCTCGGGCAGCCGCCAGATCCGCTTCATCATCGTGGGAACGACGTAGACCATGTCGGCGCGATAACGCTCGATCGCGGCGAGGGTCGCCTCCGCGTCGAAGCGTGGCAGCACGACCACGTGGTTTCCGGCGAGCAGCGCCTGGCACGACCACACCACCGGGCCGTTGTGGTACAGGGGACCAGGCATCACGAGGCAGCCGTCCAGCGCCATCAGCCGCAGGGGCGGAGCCCCCGCGTCGAGCTCGGCCGGATCGCCCGACACGATGAGCTTGGGGCGACCGGTGGAGCCTCCCGAGGTCGGCGCCTTCCACGCCGGGGAGGTCGCGTCGGGCAGCGGCGTGTCGGCGAGGTCGTCGGGCGGGCGATACCCCGCCGGCAGGCACACCGTTCCCTCCACCTCACCTGGCGCGCCGAGGATCACCTTCGACTGCGCGAGCTCGACGATCTCGGTCAGCTCGCGAGCCGGCAATTTGGCCGACACCGGCTGCGGCACGGCGCCGAGCTTCCAGCAGGCGACGAAGGCGACGAACCAGTCGACCGAGTTCGGCAGCGCGACGGTGACGTAATCACCGTGGCCGACACCGCGCGCCGCGAGGTCCCTGGCGAGGCGGTTGGCGCGGGACTCCAACTCGGCGCGAGTCAGGGACACGTCGCCGCACGTCACGGCGGGGCGATCCGGCGCCGCCGCGGCGAGCTCAGTGAGGCGGCGAGGGAACGACACGATCGCCATGTCGTGAGTCTGTCGTGGCGAGGGTGCCAACATGGCGGTTCGATGGCGGACCTGCTGCACGTGCGGATCGTCGTGTCCGAGACGCGGCGTCGGAGCGTCATGGAGTATCTCGAGCAGACCGCCACCGCGTACAACGTGACCGTGCAGCGGGAGGCGTTCCGACAGCCGCTGGGCGACCTCGTTCAGCTCGATGTCCACCGGGACGGGATCAACGGCGTCCTCGACGAGCTGGAGCGTCTCGGCGTCGCTGAGGACGGCTCGATCTCGGTGTTCCATCCCGCGTTGACGTTGAGCGGTCACGCCGACGCCGGCCACACCGGTGACGCCGAGACCGTCGTGTGGGACGAGGTTTCGGCACGGCTCCACCAGGCGGTCCGGCCGACGGCCATCTACCTCGCATTCTTCGCCGTCGCCGCCGTCATCGCCTCCGCCGGTGTGCTCTACGACTCGCCGATCCTGATCGTCGGCGCGATGGTCGTCGGCCCGGAATACGCGCCGTTGGCAGCGATGGCCTACGGGCTGTTCGATCGCGATCGCGGCCTGTTGCTCAAAGGCTTCGGCAGCCTCCTCGCCGGCACGATCCTGGCCATCGCGACGAGCTTCGTCATCGGCGTGCTGACGCGAGCGTTCGACGAGGTGCCGGTTGCCTATGCCACCGGCAACCGCCCGTTGACCGACTTCATCACGAACCCGGACACGTTCACGGTGTTGATCGCCGCCGTTGCCGCGGTGGCCGGAACGCTGGCGCTCGTGCGAGATCAGGCCGGCACACTCGTCGGTGTGCTGATCTCCGTGACGACGATCCCGGCGATCGCCGAGGTCGGCGTCGGGCTCGCCTTCGGCAACTACGACGACGTACGGGGGGCGCTCATCCAGCTGACGATCAACGTGACGTGCATCGTCGTCGTCAGCGTCGCGACCCTGACGATCCTGCGGCACCGTGGGGTTCAGCCGCCAGCATCACGGATCCACGGCGCACCGCTCGGTTACCGTGGCCGGTGGAATGCGACTGTTCCGCCGAGCACCGGACCCCGCCGAGGTCGAGCAGATGAAGGCGGACGTCGCGGCGCTCCGTGACGACCTGAAGTCGCAAGTTGCGGCGCTCGACGCGCGTGTGACGTCGGTGTCCGTCGAGTTGGCCAACCAACTCACGGAGCTCGGTCAGGAGCTGGATGCCCTCGGCGGGCTCGACGGCATCGGGGCGCCGAACGGCCACGCCGAGACGGAAGTCGTCATCGGCGAGCTGCGGCAGGGACAGGTCAACCTGGCCAACGAACAGGCCCGCTACCAGATCGCGTTTCGCGAGGACCTCGCCCGCCTGGCCGAACAGGTCGGCGCCCGCTGAACGCGTGAACTGTCCGTAGGAACGTCATCACAACGATCGGTTGTGACAGACAGAAGGCTCAGCCTTCGCTGGTCGGTGGACCGAGCATGCCCAGCGCCTGGTCGACGAGCGCACCTGCCTCGTTGACCTTGGCCTGGTACTCACCCAGGTCGCCTGCCGTCGAGCGCGTCGTTGGCCTCCTGCAGCAGGTCGGCAGCACGGGCGAGCAGCTCGGGCGGCGTGCCCTCGGTGGCCCCGGCCTCGGTCCCCTGCTCGTCGTCCTCGTCCTCCAGCGGCGCGCCGCCGACGCGGTCGCCGAGGTCACCCTCGAATCCGGGGAACAGCTTCGCCAGCGCCTCGCCGATCGAATCGCCGAACTGGGCGCGGCTGCCGTTCGACACGATCACGAACCGGTACTCGGTCACCGTCGTCTGCCGATCGGTGCCTCCCTGTGGCACGGCGGCGTAGAAGGGCCGCACGTAGATCAACCCGTCCCCCACCGGGACGAGCTGGAGGTCGCCGTAGATCACCCGGTTGCCGCCGCCAGTCTGCAGCGTGATCTGCTGCGCGATCGACGGCTCCGAGTCGATCAGGTTGGCGACCGCTCTCGGCCCATCGGGCAGCACGCCATCGACGACGTACGCGGTCAGCCGGCCGTAGGTCTCCGGATCACTTGACGCGGTCATGTACGCCTGCAGCTCCGTCCGCTGATCGTTTCGCGAGAACGGGACGAACGGCCGCATGAGCACGAACTCGTTGTCCTCCGCCTCGCCGGCCGAGTTGGCGAACATCGTGTAGTACGGGACGAACCGCTCCGCTTCGGACTCCGACGCCAGCTCGCTCGGTTGCTGCTCCTCGTCCGTGGCCGAGGTCGTCGGTGTCTGCGGCGCTCCGGTGTCCCCGCGGGGGTCGACGCCTGGCGCCTGGGAGACAGACCACGCACCGTCCCGCTCGAAGAAGTCCGCCGGCTGGAGCTGGTACTTCGAGTAGACGTCGGTCTGCACGCGGAACAGGTCCTCTGGGTAGCGCAGGTGATCGCGCAACTCCTGCGGCATGTCCTCGAACGGCGAGAACAGGTCACCGAAGGCGCCCTGCCACGCCTGGATCACGGGATCGTCGGGATCGCTGACGTAGAACGTGACGGCGCCGTCGTAGGCGTCGACGATCGCCTTGACGCTGTTGCGCACGTAGTTGGCGTCGCGAGGCAGCCCGCTGTTCTCCGTCAGCTGCACCTCGTTGCCGATGCGCTGGCCGTACGGGTACCGGTTCGTGGTCGTGTACGCGTCGACGACCCACTTGATCCTGCCGTCGACGACGACGGGATACGGGTCGCCATCGTAAGAGAGGAACGGAGCGATCTTCTCGAGGCGGTCGCGCACGTTGCGGACCCACAGCATCTGCGAGTCCTCGGTGATGGCGCCGGAACCGAGCACGTTGTAGTCGAGGAAGGCGAGGGCGAACGCAGCCCGCCGGAGGAACGACGACATCTGGACGCCGGCGGTCCCCGAGTACGACGGCGCCTCGCCACATGGGCGCTCGCTCTCCTCCGTACCGGCGACGGCGTATCCGGTGAGGCTCGGGCTGAAGTACAGCTCGGGACGCTCGACACCCTCAACCGCCAGGTAGTCAGGCCGGTCACTCTCCAGGACCCGGCCGACGGGTGCCATGATCAGCCCGCAGCCGCGCGTGTTGATGAGGTGCCGGCCCTGCCAGCTCTGGTTCGGACTGCCGTCGAGGTCGAGCTCCAGCGCGGCGATCAGCACCTGCTCGCGCTCGCCGTCGAGGACGTACCGGTCGACGTCGAGGTCGTCGATCGACAGGCCGGCCTCCACACCACGGTCCCGGCGGAAGCGGGACAGCATCTCGGTCGGATTGAGCAGGCGCACGTTGCGCAACGGTTCGAGATCAGACTCGACGTCCCGGGCGGTGAGCGGCTCGAAGGAGACGTTGCGGACGTCGACGTCGGTGATCCCCATGGCCGCCCGCGTCGCCAGCACGTTGCGGGTGATGTACGGCGCCTCCCGCGACTGCTGGTTCGGATTGACGACGAGCGACTGGACGGCCGACGGGTACACCAGCTGGCCCCCGATGATCAGCACGACCCACAGTGCCGACGCGATCAGCGGGATGCGCCACGACGTCCGGCGCATCGTGGCGAGGTACAGGCCGCCCGTCAGCAGCGCAACGAGCATCAACAGCATCAACGCCGGCAGCTGGGCGTTGACGACGGCGTACGTGGCGCCTTGGACGAAACCTCGTCGCTCGTTCGTCGACTCGTACCGCGACACCCAGTAGTCGGCTGCTTTCAACGCCGCCAGCACGGCCAGCAGGACGGCGATGTGACCCTTCGTCGCCGGCCGCACGGACGGCATCGGCGAGGCGAACACGACGCCGCCGTTCAGCACGTGGGCCACCACGGTGATCAGCAGCACGAGCACCATGGCGATGAAGAGCCAGTCGAGGACGAACGTCAGGAACGGCAGGTTGAAGACGTAGAAGCCGACGTCCGCGCCGAACTGGGCATCGGCGACGCCGAACGACTGGCTGTTGCGGAACAGCAGCCACGACTGCCACTGGGACGTCGTCGGCAAGGCCACGATGATCGCCAGCACGAAGGCGGCGAGGTAGCGGAACAGCCGGAGCCGGTGCCCGAACAACTCGTGGAACCGCTCGACGTATGGGTGGACGTTGGCGGGGAAGCGACTCGGTGCCAGCTTGTCGGCGACGAGGAGGTTGAGGCCGGCGAGCACGGCGAAGGCGCCGAAGAACATGCCGAACAGGGTCGCCTTGGCGCGCAGGACACCCCAGAAGACATCGGCCCGACCGAGCCCGTCGTGCCACAGGAAGTCGATGTAGAACCGGGCCAGGGCCCGCCCGAAGACGACGACGACGAGGAACAGCACGCCAAGGGTGATGAGGATCGCCCGGCCGGAGATGCGCCGACGCGCGCCTCGGCGACGAGGCAGATCAGATGCGCGCCGCACGCGGCGCACGCTACCCGTCGGTCACGAGCAGGAGGCAGCGGCACCCGGGGTGCATCGGGGGCCACTGGTGGCCCGACGGGAAGGCCGCTCCGAGCTCCATCGCACCGGCCAATGCGTTGTCCTCGCAGTCGGGTGATGGCGGCCCGTTGGGATCGACGACCCACTGCACGGCGGTCCCGGGCGGCAACGCGTCGATGGCTCCGCGGGCGTAGGCCAGGTGGAACAGGTCATCGAGTTGCTCGTCGATGCGCTGCGTCTTCCACTCGCGGTAGACGGCGCGCACGCGCTTCGTGATCGCATCGTTGTCGCCGTCACCGTCGTCGACGGCGGCCTCGAGGCGCTGGCGCAACGGCTCGACGAGGTCACCGGACATCGAGGCCCGGACGGGCTCCAGCGGACCGGTCGGGCTGAGGTCGATCGTCGTGTCGGGCATCCCGGTGATCGATGCTGCCCCGGCCTCGGCGGCGGCGATCAGCTCCGCGGTGATCGCGTCGGTGTAGCGCGCCGCTTGCTCGACGGCGGACGGGACGAGCGCGTCGACCGAGTGGACCGGCTCGCGCTGGCGCAGCCGGTCGAGGACCTCGTTCTGCTCGTCGGCGAGGACCCGCTTGAGCCGCCGGCCGCTGGCGACGATGAGCGGCACCAGGACGGCATCGCGGTGTCCGAACGGCGTCTCCTCCGCCAGATCGTCGTCCGTCATCTCGGACTCGCCGGTGTCTGCCTCGGTCTCGGCTTGTTCGTCCGTGAGCTCGTCGGCCGGCGGTCGATCGGCGCGGAGGCGGGCGAACAGATCGGCCACGTCGCTCTCGGTGACGTCCTCGTCGTCGATCTCGTCGGCAGCATCGACGGCCTCGGGCTCGACGACCTCGACAACCTCGACGACCTGGACGATGTCGACGACCTCGGCGAGCTCCTCGTCCATCTCGACGGCCTCGGCGTCGTCGAAGACCCTCACGTCCTCGACGGGCCGCAGGACGGAGTCGTCGATCGCTGACGCGTCGGCCATGCGGGCGGCTTGCGCTGCCGTGGCCGGGACCATGATGGGGACCGGTCCGGTCGTCGGCGAAAGATCGACGTACTCGTCCGGTTCGCCGACCGGTGTCATCTCGGCGACGACGTCGACGGCAACCAGGCGGGCCCGCTCGAACGCCTGCAGTAGGCGATCGCGACCGTGCACGAGTTGCTCGATCTGCTGGCGGGCCAACTCACGGCGGCGAGACAGCTCACCGAGCACACGCTCGCGGTACGACCGTGCCTCCTCGACCATCTCCCGGCCCTGCTGCTTGGCCATCGCCAGCTCGGCCTCCGCATCGGCAGCTGCGTCGCTGCGCCGTCGGGACGCCTCGAGGTCGGCCTCCTCGCGCTGGCGTTGCGCCTCGTCAGCAGCCTCCCGGAGCAGCCGGGCGGCACCCTCTTCACCCTTTGCCCTGATGGCGTTGGCGCCCTCGCGGGCGGTTTGGAGGATGCGAGTTGCTTCCTCGCCGATCAGCCGCGTTGCGGTCTCATCGTCGATGATCGCCTCACCACTCGCGCTCGGCAGGCGCTGCTGGAGGTCGCGCAGCTCGCGCTCGAGGAAGCGCTCTCGCTCTTGCAAGCGAGCGAGCTCGGCGGCGACCATGCGCAGGAAGTCCCGGACTTCCTGCTGGTCGAACCCGCGGCGGCCCGTGTTGAACGTCGCCTCGGAGACGGCGGCCGGGGACGAGGGATCCGGGCGCGAGAAGGAAATGGCCACGCATCGAGCGTAAACCTGGGGGTCGGCGCGAACGCGGCAATCAGGTGCCCGAGCCCCGCCGCTCACGCAGGTCGGTGAGACGCCGAAGCGCAGCGGAGGCGGCGAGCCCGGGAGGCGAGGCGAGCAACTTGCTTGCGAGCCGAGCTAAGGAAGCGGATCGCCACCGAGGCGCTCGAGCGCGGCGAGGGCCTCGTCGAGCGTGGCGACCGGGATGATCTCGACGTCGTCGCCGGCGACGACACGGGCCTGCTCGAGGCTCTCGGGGCTCTGCGACGCCGGCACGAGGAAGTGGTCGACGCCCGCTTGCTTGACCGCGGACACCTTCTGCGGGAGTCCGCCGATGGCGCCGACATTGCCATCGATGTCGATCGTGCCCGTCACTGCCACATCCAGACCGCCCAACAGGTTGCCCTCGGAGAGCTCGTCGATGAGGGTCAGCGTGAACGCCAGCCCAGCTGACGGCCCGCCGATGCGGTCCGTGTCGATCTCGATCTCGAACGGCAGCTCAACCGTGGCCGTGTCGAACGGGACGAACCCGATGATCGTGCGCTCGGGATCATCCGGCGAGGCGATGAGCGGAACTTCGATCGTGGTGGCGCCTTGACCTTCCCGCTCGATCTCGAGGGTGATCACATCGCCAGGCTTGTTGTCGGCGAGCTCCTCGACGAGGGCGTCGACGGTCGTCACCGCCACGCCGTCGACACTTGTGATCGTGTCGCCTGGCTCCAGCGAATCTGCCGCTGGTGCGAACTGCGTGCATTCGTCGCCTTCGGCTTCGAGGCACACCAGCTCGGCGACCACCACGTCGCCGTCCACGAGGCGGGCATCCTCGTGGCCCAACTCCCGGAGGGCGACGTACTGCGCGACCTGCGACGCCGAGCGCATCGCCTGGAGCGAGAGCGCCCGCTGCTGGGTCGGTGTCGCCCGCCCGAACTTCTCGAGCTCGGTGAGTCCGACGATCTCCGGTTCCTGCCGACCGACCCACGAGGACAGCACGGACTGGGCCGGCTCGGCGATCGTCACGAAGTAGACGTCGCCCCGGCGATCGGTGTCGATCTCGGCCTGGTCGGCGATCTGACCGAACGACACCCGGTCGGCGACTGGTTGGGCGGCCGCGGGAACGCGGGCGTACGGCGTCGCCTCCAGGACGTCGACGGCCGGGTCGGCCTCGGAGGGCACATGCTTCTCCGCCGTCAGGCTCGACGGCAGCACGGAGGCAAGCGCGATGACGGCGAGCAGGGCAAGCGCCAGCACCGCCAGTGGGATCGCCCACCAGCGCTGCCGCTTCGACGGCGGGCGGACCGTGTCCGGCGCCTTCGGGGGGAGGGGGAGTAACGTTTCGTGTTGCGTGTCAGTCACCGAGGTCACCATTCGCATGGCGTGGATCGCCGGTCTGGCGTTGGCGGCCCTGGCGTTGGCCGGGTGGCGTAAGACTGCCAGAGCGCAGCCGAAAAGCCCACGCAGCGCGTTCCAACCTCCGCGGCGGGTCCCCTACCAGGTGCGCACGGTCCCGGCTCCTCCGTACCACCGGCCCGGACCGGCCCGACGCGTCTGGGCCGTTGTCGCCGGCACCGGCCTGACGCTCGTGATGGGGGCCGTCATCGCCACGTTGACTGCGTTCAGCGTGGCCTTCATCGTCACGACGATGACCGACCTGCTGAAGCAGTAGCACCGACGCAGGTGGGTGAGACGCCGAAGCGCAGCGGAGGCGGCGAGCTCGGCAGGCGAGGCGAGCAACTTGGTTGCGAGCCGAGTCCTACGGTGGCAGTGAGTGATCGCCGGGCCGTGGCCGTCGCCGGCCACACCGGCGACGTCACCACTGCTCGACGGGCACTCACGCATCCGGACGGCGCCGTGCGGGCTACGGCGCTCGGTGCGCTGGAGCGCCTCGGGGTACTGACCGACGGTGAGCTGGAACAAGCGCTCGGCGACACCGACCCCATCGTGCGGCGCCGCGCCGCCGAGCTGGCGGCCCGCCATCACGGTGTCGACCTGCTTGCCGTGCTCGGCGACGACGACCCTTCGGTCGCCGAGGCGGCGGCCTGGGCGTGCGGCGAGCGAGAGGACGTGTCGGATGCGGTGCTGACAACTCTCATCGATCTGGCGACCAGTCGCCACGAACCTCTGGTGCGCGAATCGGCGGTTGCCGCACTCGGGGCGCTGGGGGACGAGCGCGGACTCGACGCGATCCTCGCCGGCACCGCCGACAAGCCGGCAATCAGGCGACGGGCCGTGCTCGCGTTGGCGCCGTTCGTCGGCCCCGACCACGCCCGCGCCAGCGAGGTGGCCGATGCGCTGCAACGTGCCTTGACGGACCGTGATTGGCAGGTTCGTCAGGCGGCCGAAGACGTGATGCCCTGACCCTGTCGCGGTATTTGCAACCATGAGCCGCCATGGACGACGTCAGGGGCGCAGGGGCGGTGATCACCGGTGGGGCGAGCGGGATCGGACTGGCGACGGCTCGCCAGCTCGGCGAGCGTGGCGCGCGAGTCGTGCTCGCCGACATCGAGGAGGTCGCGCTGGTCGCCGCGGTCGACGGGCTGCGAGACGCGGGCATCGAAGCACACGGTGTGCCGTGCGACGTCCGCTCGCTCCCCGCGGTGCAGCGCTTGGCCGATGAGTCGTTCCGCCTGCTCGGTGCCGTGCACATCGTGTTCAACAACGCGGGGGTCGCGGTCGGCGGCCCAGTGGCCGAGATGACGCACGACGACTGGCGGTGGATCATCGATGTCGACCTGTGGGGACCGATCCACGGCGTCGAGGCGTTCCTGCCACGGATCATCGACCAGGGTCAGGGTGGGCACGTGCTGTTCACGTCGTCGTTCGCCGGACTCGTACCGAACGTTGGTCTTGGTCCGTACTGCGTCGCCAAGTACGGCGTCGTCGCGCTTGCCGAGGTGCTCGTTCGGGAGCTGCGACCGCACGGGATCGGCGTGTCCGTCCTGTGCCCGATGCGGGTGACCACGAACATCAACAGCTCCGAGCGCAACCGAGCCGACGACTACGGCGGCCCCGGCGCCTCGCCGATGGTGCCCGACCAATCCGCCGGGAACGCCGACCTGGCCGGGCGGGTGCTCCCCGTCGAGGACGTTGCCGCGCTGACCGTGGCGGCCATCACGACGAACCGCCTGTACGTGCTGCCGCACGAGGAGAGCCGGGAGTCGATCCGCCGCCGGTTCGAGCGCATCGACCGAACGTTCGAGGCGCAACAGGCTGGTCAGAAGTCGTAGCGGTAGACGTTGGTGTCGCGGAGCTGGAAGCCCAATCGTAGGTACAGGCGATTGGCGACCTCCCGTGACGGGCGACTCGTGAGGTTGAGGTCCTTGGCGCCGCGCCGGCGAGCCTCCTCCAACGCAGCAACGCTGAGTGCCTCACCGATCCCGCGGCCGCGCGCCGCCTCGTCCACCACGACATCCTCGATCCATGCCTTGAGACCCGTCGGGATGCGGTACGTCGCCAGCGTCAGGCTCCCCACGACCTGCCCGCCGATGCGGGCCACATAGAGCACCGAGTCGCGGTCGTCGACGATCGACTGCAGGCCCTCGCGACCAGGCGGCGGGGACGACGACGAGAGCTGCGGGATGAGGCGATCGAACGCCGCGACCAACTCATCGCTGACGGTTGTGGCGATCTCGATGGCGATCTCGATGGCGAGCTCTGGGTCGGTCGGCACGGTGCAGGGATCCTAGGGTTCGGTGCATGCATCCCGCCCGCCGACTGGCTGCTGCGATCGAGCCGGTCGTCGGTCAGGTCTACTTCGCACCGGAGTGCCACGAGGCGTATGTGCGCCTCGGGTTCGATGCCAGCCGCGGTGAGTTCGGCGGCGTGGCCATGCCCGATGGCCCCGCTTACTTCACGAGCCGAGGCAGCCTGCTCGGCCAGGTGCCAGGGCAGGTGATCGCTGCCGCATTCGGTGTCTTCAACCCCGAGGTGGTGGTCCCGTTCGTGGCGCTCGGCTGGTCGCGAACGGATGCGGCGACGATCTGCGCCGCCCGCACGGAGGGCGCGGTGGCGCAGTTGCGGCGGATCCTCGGCGACGAGCCAGATGGGCTCGACCGGGCCAACGAACTCATGGCGCGCGCCGTCGCCGGGCTGCGACCAGAGGGCAGGGCGCTCTCGGCCGGTGTTGCCGCACTCGACGTTCCCGACGACCCGCTGGCGGCCGTGTGGAGGCGGGGCGACCAGCTCCGCGAGTACCGCGGCGACAGCCATGTCGTCGCCTGGGTCGCCGCCGGCCTCGACGCCACGGAGATCGGTCTGCTGACGGAGCTGTATTGGGGACTGCCGCTGCGCACCTACAGCCGCACGCGGGCGTGGACGGAGGAGCAGTTCGATGCCGCGACGGAGCGCCTGGAGTCGCGCGGACTCATCGCCGACGGCGCGTTCACCGAGCGCGGTCGGGAGTTGCGTGAGCGCATCGAGATCGATACCGACGCCCAGCTGCGCCCGGTCCTCGACGCGCTCGGCGATGACATCCACTTGCTGAGCGACATCCTCGAACCGTGGGGCGCGGCCATCCGCGCCGGGAAGGGATACCCGTCGTCCGGCCCGCACGATCTGGCACGCATGGCAAGCGGCTCCAACCGACAGGAGGTCAACACATGATCATCGAGCACGGCGAGATCGACCATGTCACCGCTGCCGCGTTCGCCGCGGCCACGGGATGGGATCCCAAGCCGGAGGGCTTGTGCCGAGGCGAGGTGTGTGTGCCGGCGCCCGGCTCACTCCGCGACGACGGCACGGTCGATGTCGTCGCCGCGGCGCAGCGCCTCGGCATGCCGGTCGTCACGGACGACGACCACGCACTCACCGCCATCGGTCCGGGTACGTCGACGGGCCACACGCTGAGCTCGGCCGTCGCGCCTGATCCGGAGCTGATCGATCGTGCGGGCCGGCCGTTCCGGATCTCGTCGCTGCGCGGGCGGAAGGTGCTGCTCGTCGCCTGGGCGAGCTATTGAGGCTGCCGCAACAGCCTGCCCGGGTGGCAGGCGTTGCACGCCGAGCTGGAGTCGCGGGGTCTGACGGTGGTCACCGTCGCCCTCGATGTCGAGGCGGCGCACGCGTACCAGTGGATCGATGCGGCGGCCCCGACGCATCCGAGCCTGATCGACACCCGCCACGTGACGGGTCAGCTGTTCGGGTTCGTGAACATCCCGATGGCCGTCTGGATCGACGAGTCGGGGACGATCGTGCGCAACGCCGAGTCAGCATCGATCGAACGCAGCCGCGCTGCGGGACATGGAGATCCCCGACGGCCTGCCGGAGCGGATGACCAGGATGCTGCAGGAGGTCAAGGAGATCCCCGATGATGCGGCGGGGTACCGGGCGGCGATCGTGGACTGGGTCGAGCATGGCGCGGAGTCGCAGTTCGTGCTCTCCCCCGACGAGGTGATCGCCCGGTCGCGGCCGCGAGGCGCTGCCGAGGCAGAGGCGGCGGCGTGCTTCGAGCTCGGTCAGCATCTCCGGGCGACCATCGGCGAGGACGCCGCCATCCCGTGGTGGCGGCGGGCCCACGAGCTGGACCCCGGGAACTGGACGTACAAGCGGCAGGCCTGGACGCTCGTCACCACCGGACCCGACGCCACCGAGAACGACCTCATCCAGGGGCCCAACGACGTGTACGCCGGCAACTGGCTCGACGACGTCGTCGCCTCGGGCGGCGGAGCGAACTACAGCACCCGCCCCCAGCTCTGATCTCGATTTCCGTTCCGGCCCCGAGCCGACACCCATGAGGGTGTGGAAGATCTCGCGCTCAACGCCGTTCTCACACTCGCTAGCCGTCAGTACGGCTTGATCTCCCTCGAGCAGGTCCGCCGATGCTCACTGACCAGAAGCCAACTCCGTACCGCGGTGGCGAACGGACTGCTGGCGCCCGAGGCCCCGCGGGTATATGCCGTTAGCGGTGCTCCATCGACCGTGAGCCGTCGGCAGATGGCCGGGTTGCTGTGTCTCGGGGCAGACGCTGTCCTGAGCCATGAGGCCGCAGCCCGGCTGCACGGCTTCGACCGCTGCCTGCCGGACGTCGTCGAGTTCACGTTGCCTCGCCGTGGACGGGGCGTACGAGCGCCATTGAGGGTGCACACGACGAAGTCCTTCTCGAGACTGGACACCGTCTCCATCGACGGATGGCCGTGCACATCAGCGACCAGGACCGTGATCGACCTCGCTCGGCTTCGCATTCCAACCGTCCGTCTCGAAGCGGCGATCGACAGCGCCGTGCGCTCAGGCGCAAGTGCGCCGCTGGTCGTGACGAGGAGATTGGAAGAGCTCCGAGGACGCGGGCGCTGGGGTGCACCGGCGCTCGATCAGCTGCTTGTCGACGCCGGCGGGCACACCATGCTGGAGCGTCGCTTCCTGGCTCTGGTGCGACGAGCCGGGCTGCCACGCCCGACGACCCAACTCGTGCACCGGCGAGGCGGCCGGACCATCGCCCGCGTGGACTTCTGCTTCGAGGCGCATGGCGTCGTCGTCGAGGTCTCGGGACAGCGCGGCCACAGCACCGCGAGCGAGCGGGCCAAGGATGCGCAGCGGCGCAACGAGCTGCAGGACCTCGGGCGCAAGGTTTACGAGTACACCTTCGATGACGTCACTGTTCGACCAGCATGGGTGGCATCAACGCTGCGCACCCGGCTAGCTCAAGGTCAGCGAACTGGCTGATATCTGGCCATTTCGCGGACCTTGAGGCTCAGAACCGACCTTCGCCGGGGAGGACGAGACCGGCGTCGAACGCGAGCACGATGGCGGCCGCTCGGTCGCGGGCGCCGAGTTTCGTGAAGATGCTCCCGACGTGGCCCTTCACGGTGCGCTCGCTCACGAACAGGCGGTCGGCGATCTCGACATTGGACGCCCCACGCGCCATCAGGGTGAGCACTTCCACCTCTCGCTCGGAGAGGCGCTCGAGCCCAGGCGGTTGGGGCAGCGACGACGGCCGCACGTCCCGCAACGCGTGCAACAGCCGAGGAGTGACCCGCGGATCGAGCCAGGACCCGCCAGCGGCAACCGTGCGGATCGCCCGGATCAGGTCGTCGGCAGGCGTGTCCTTCAACAGGAACCCCGCGGCGCCTGCCTCGACGGCGCCCCACAGCACATCGTCGTCATCGAAGGTCGTGAGGATGAGCACGGGAGGTCCGTCCGCGGCGCGCACTCGTCGTGTCGCCTCGAGGCCATCGAGCACCGGCATCCGCACGTCCATCAGCACGACATCGGGGTGATGAGCGGCGACCGCTGCGACACCGAGCTCGCCGTTGTCCGCCTCCGACGCGACGTCGATCCCCGGCTCGGTCGACAGGATGAACGCGATGCCCGCTCGCACCAACGGCTGGTCGTCGACCAGCACGATCCTCAGTGTGCGGTCGTCTGCGGCCATGCCATCCCTGCATCGACCGGTTCGTCCCCGGTGGCGCCGCGCCGCGGGATCGTCGCCAGCACCACCCAACCGCCGTCGGGAGTGCGCCCGGCGCGCAGCTCGCCACCGAGCGCGCGCACCCGTTCCGTCATGCCCCGAAGGCCCTGCCCGACGCGCCCATCGCCTGAAGGCGTCGCGCCGGCACCCCGTCCGTTGCGCACTTCGACCGTCAACTCGCGCCCCGCGCGCTCCCGCAGTTCCACGCGACACGCTGCTCCTGGCGCATGCCGTAGGGCGTTCGTCAATGACTCCTGCACCACGCGGTAGATGACGAGGCCGGTCGCAGGATCAAGGGCCCGCACGCTGTCGACCGACGCGTCAATGGCCAGCCCGCCGGCTCGATACGCCTCGAACAACGAGGGCAGCTCGGCAATCCCCGGGACCGCTTCCCGACCCGGCTCACGCAGCAGTCCCATCACCTGGCGGATGGACTCGAGGCTGTCGCGGCCCACCGACTCGGCTCGGGCCAGCGCTTCGTCGGCAGCTTGCGGGTCGGTCGCCAAGACCCGGCGCGCTCCCGTCAGGTGCAGCATCACGACGGTCAGCGAATGCGCGACGACGTCATGGACGTCGCGGGCGATGCGAGCCCGCTCCTCCGAAGCGGCGTGCTCGACCCGCAGCTCATTCATCGCCGCGAGCTCAGCGGTGATCAGCTCCTGGCGGCGCAGCATCACGCCGCTCAGCGCTGAGATCCCGATCCCGCCGAGGAAGTAGAGGGCCCCGCTCTCGTGGGTGTTTCCGTCCATGATCGCCAACCCGATGATCAGCCCGGAGGAGACGACGATCGTCGGGACGGTGACGCGCAGGTCGCCCGTCTCCCGCAGCACCCACACGACCATCACCATCACGGGGAACATCCCGCCCGGGTTCTCCTGCCACAGCACGATGGCTGCCGCGCAGCCCAGCGACCACGCCGCGAACAATGCCGGCGGTACCCGCACACCCGCCGCCTCCAGTGCCCACGGCACGAGTCCGAGCAGGGCCGGAGCGATCGTTCCGGCTCGGAACGAGCCGTCCTCCCCGAAGATGGCGAGCAGCGCGCAACCGACAGCGGCGATGGCCAGCACGAGCGTCGTGGACAGGCGCTGCCCCGAGTCGGCCCGCTCAACGGTGCTCACGGGGTCACGATACGCACCGGCTGTGGCGGTGGTCACGGGACCACAGGACGGTCTCCAGCCGGTCCACGGTCCGGTCGCAAACCGCTCTGCGTCCGATGTGCCGAACGTCCGCCGAGCGGACGATCTCACCATGCTGACCGCACTGGGGAAATTCACCGTCCGCCGTCGACGACTCGTGCTGTCGTTCACGGTGCTCTTCATGGTCGTCGCCGGCGTGCTGGGCACGCGGGCGTTCGGCGTGCTCGAGGGAGGCGGCTTCGAGGACCCGGCATCCGAGAGCGAGCGAGCGAGCGAGGCGCTCGCCCGCGACTTCCAGACGAGCGAACCCGACCTGGTCCTCGTCGCCACGGCTGCCGGGGGCGACGTCGACGCGCCAGCTGCCCAGGCCGCCGGAGCCGAGCTCGCCGAGCGCGTTTCCACCGTCGACGGTGTCACGGAGGTGTCGTCCTACTGGAGCCTCGGCAGTCCGCCGCCGCTGCACAACGCCAACGGCGACGCGGCGCTGGTCCTCGTACGCATCGACGACGACGAGGCCCCCGCTGAGGAAATCGTTGCCGACGTGCGCGAAGCGGTGGAGGGCGACGCCATCGCTGGCCTCGACGTCGCCGTTGGCGGATCCGAGGCCGTGTTCGCCGACGTCACCGAGACGATCGAAGGCGATCTGGGGCGCGCCGAAGGCATCGCCATCCCGATCACGTTGCTGCTCCTCGTGCTCGTGTTCGGCGGCCTCCTCGCCGCCTCGCTCCCCCTGTTCGTCGGCGTGCTCGCCGTCCTCGGCACGTTCCTGTCGCTGTACGTCATGGGCTCGCTGATGGACGTCTCCGTCTATGCCATCAACCTGACCACCGCCCTCGGGCTCGGCCTCGCCATCGACTACAGCCTCTTCATCGTCTCCCGCTACCGCGAAGAGCTGCGCAACGGCCGGACCGTCGAGCAGGCCGTCGTGCGCACGGTCGAGACGGCTGGGCGGACGATCGCCATCAGCGGGCTCACCGTCGCGGTGTCTCTCTCGGCGCTGCTCGTGTTCCCCCAGTACTTCTTGCGGTCCTTCGCCTACGCAGGAATCGCCGTCGTGTTGATGGCAATGCTGGCGTCGATCGTCGCGCTGCCGGCGCTGCTCGCCGTCGTCGGTCATCGCATCGACGCCCTGCGCATCTTCCGCCGTCGCGAGCGCAAGCGCGAGGAGTACGGCTTCTGGTACCGCATGGCGACGCGGGTGATGCGTCGGCCGATCCCCGTCGCCCTCGGCGTCGTCGCCATCCTGCTGCTGCTCGGCGCGCCGTTCCTGCGGGTGCAGTTCGGCACGCCAGACGACCGAGTGCTCCCCGAGTCGGCGCCATCTCGGGACGTCTCGGAGACCTTGCGCAACGAGTTCGAAGGCAACGCATCGGAGTCGTTCCCGGTCGTCGTCGAGGGCATCGACGGTGATGTCGACCGCGCGCTGTCTGCCCTCGCCGCAGACGTGTCGGCGCTCGACGGCGTGGCGCGAGTGGACACCAATCTCGGCGACGGTTCGGGGTGGCTCTCCGTCGTTCCGAACATCGCGATGGCGTCCGCGGAGGGCGAGGAGCTCGTCCACGAGATCCGCGACATCGACACCGACGCCGAGGTGCTCGTTGGCGGTCAAGCCGCCCAGCTCGTCGACACCAAGGCATCCATCGCCGATCGGCTCCCGCTGGCCATCGGGATCATCGTGGTCGCCACGTTCGTGTTGCTGTTCCTTCTCTCGGGAAGCGTGCTGGTGCCGATCAAGGCGCTCGTGCTCAACCTGCTCAGCCTGACCGCGACGTTCGGTGCGATGGTCTGGATCTTCCAGGACGGCAACCTCTCCGGGCTGCTCGGCTTCACCGCGACAGGTGCCATCGACACGTCGATGCCGATCCTGATGTTCTGCATCGCCTTCGGGTTGTCGATGGACTACGAGGTGTTCCTCCTCTCCCGCATCAAGGAGGAGCACGACCGAACGGGCGACAACGATCACGCCGTCGCCCTCGGTCTCGAGCGGACGGGCCGCATCGTTACGGCCGCGGCGCTCTTGCTCTCCGTCACCTTCTTCGCCTTCGGGACGTCTGGCGTGAGCTTCATCAAGATGTTCGGCATCGGGTTGGGCATCGCCGTCCTGATCGACGCCTTCGTCATCCGCGGCACCCTCGTGCCGGCGTTCATGAAGCTGGCCGGCGAGGCCAACTGGTGGGCGCCCGCGCCGTTGCGTCGCTTCCATGCCCGCTTCGGCCTGCGCGAGGGCGAGGGTGCGCCGGCAACAGCGCCGATGCCCGGGTCGGCAGCAACGACTGAAGACGACGATCGCGAGCTTGTCGACATCACCACGTGACTCCCCCCACCCGACGGGCCGGCCGCATCATGCTCGGTCCACTGGACCCGTCGTTCAGGGGCGGACGACCGGTTCGGCACGGCGGCGCCTCCAGGCGCTCGCCGGCCGCATCATGCTCGGTCCACTGGACCCGTCGTTCAGGGGCGGACGACCGGTTCGGCACGGCGGCGCCTCCAGGCGCTCGCCGGCCGCATCATGCTGGGGTCGGCCCGTCGGTAGGGTGGCCGGATGGAGCACGTGCGCTGGCTCGCCGATCAGTCGCCGACGTCGCCGTCGCTCCGATCGCCGACGTTGGTCTACGCCTTCACCGGGTGGAACGACGCCGGCGATGCGGCGTCGATGGCGCTGCGCACGATGATCGAGCAATGGGGCGCCGCGGCGATGGCGGAGATCGATCCGGAGCCGTTCACGGACTTCGCCACCGTGCGCCCTCACGTCCGACTCAACGACGGCAAACGGAGCATCGTTTGGCCGACGGTGGGCATCTGGTCGGCCTCGCTCCCCGGCGGCGACGTGCTCCTCGTGCTCGGTCCGGAGCCCGCCCTGCAGTGGCGGCTCTTCTGCGAGCAACTCGTCGGTATCGCCGAGCGCTACCAAGCCCGCATGTCGATCAGCCTCGGCGCACTTCTCGCCGACGTCCCACACTCCCGGCCGGTGCAGATCATCGGGACGGCCAGCGATCCCGACCTGATCGACCGCTTCGACCTGCAGCGCTCGCGCTACGAAGGACCGACCGGAATCGTCGGGGTGTTGCACGACGCCTTGTCGACCGCCGGGCTTGGGGCCGCCTCACTGTGGGCAGCCGTCCCCGGGTACGCCGCCCAGGTGCCATCCGCCAAGGCCGCGCTGGCGCTGCTCGAGCGGGCCTGCGCCGTGATGGCTGCGTCGCCGCCGGCAGGCGCGCTCGTCGGCGCAGCACGGGAGTACGACGCGCGCGTCGCCGCCGTCATCGCCGACGACGAGGACCTCATGGACTACGTCACGCGACTCGAGTCGATGCTCGACGACGACGAGGGTGACAGTGACGGCGACTCCGACGAGGTCGCCGAGCTGGACGTCGACGATGCCGATGCGTTGGTCGAGGAAGTCGAGCGCTTCCTCCGCGAACGGGACTCCTAGCGCTACTCGCGCCAGATCGGCGTGCGAACCGGGTCGAAGTGCGTCCCCCGATCCTCACCGCGGAGCGCGGCGAAGGCCATCGGGCCCCAGTAGTGAGCGCCGGCTGTCGCCGCCGGCAGCGCATCCTCCGCGAACCAGCCGACGTCCGAGCACTCGAGTGGGTGATGGGTCAGCTCTCCGCCGACGGCCCGGCAGTGGAACACCAACATGTACATGCCGAAGCGTGAGAAGCCCATGCGCTGGCCGTCGATGACTGCCAGCACGCGCTCGGGCACGCACTCGACGCCTGTCTCCTCGGCGACCTCCTTCACGGCGACCTCCGCCGGCGAGTAGCCGACGTCGGCCCACCCGGTCGGATACAGCCAGATCCCGGAGTCGGCACGCTGGACGAGCAGCAGCTCGCCCTTGTCGTTGCCGACGATTGCGCCGATGGCGACCTTCGGCGTGACGTAGCCCGGCACCCCGACGCCGACCGACTCCAACCACTCCTGAACGAAGTGATCCTGCTCCCGAGCAGCCTCGATGGCCTCGCTCATGTCGATATCGAGAACCTTGTTGGCGGCCGCCTTGATGTCGGCGGCCACGTTGAGGACCTCCTGGAAGCGCTCGCGCTCGTACAGGTTCTCGCTGAACCCGAGGCCGGTGCGGGCAATCGCCGCCAGCGTCTCACTCCAGCGGACCAGGTCGCGAGGCGACCCGGCAGGCAGGGGTGCCGGGACGTCCTCCATGGAGGCCACGCTACGACACGGCGAACAGGACCGCCCTGCGGATCTCGGCCCGGTGGAACTCGTCGGTGACGAGCCGTCCGTTGCGACCGAGCACATAGAACGTGTCGACGACGTCCTCCCCCAGCGACTGCACGGTGGCGTGGCGGATGTCGAGGCCGAGATCGGCGATCGCTCTGGTGATGCGGTGGAGGACACCGATCGTGTTCGGCGCTCGTACTTCGATCACGGTTGCCGTCGTCGACGCGTCGTCATGGTACGTCACGACTGGCGGACCGGGCGGCGCGGCCTGCACCGGCCGGCGGCGGCGATACGTCCTGGCCCGCTCGGCCAAGCGGGCCTCGATGGCCAACTCCCCGGCCAGCGCCCTTCGTAGGTCACCGGCGACGGCCGCATGGTCGACGCCACCCGGCGGACTCATCACGACGAACTCCGAGGCCGCCATGGGTGGTCCTCCCAGCTCGGCCGAGTGCGCCCAGGCCGAGAGCACGTCGAGGCCGCGGAGGGTCAGCACACCGGCCACCCTGGCGAACGCGCCCGGCACGTCGTCGCAGACCACCCTGACGCGCAGGTCACCGTCGCCCTCGATGCGGATGTCCAGTCGACCGGCGGCCATCGCAGCGAGCGTGGCTTGGTCCGGCAGGCGCTGCGGCGTGCCGTCGCCATCATCATCGGCGACGCCAACTTGCTCCCGCCGCTCGAGCAGCAGCCGGGTCCTGTCGACCAGCTCGGACACCAGCTGCGCTTTCCATGAGCCCCACGCCGATGGACCGGTCGCCGTTGCGTCGGCCTCGGTGAGCGCGTGCAACAAGTCCAGTGTTCTCGTGTCGCCGACGGCGTCCGCCACGAGCCGGGTCGTGGCCGGATCCGTGAGGTCCCGTCGCACAGCGATCTCCGGCAGGAGGAGGTGGTGTTGGATCAGTCGCACGAGCGTGGCGACGTCGTCGGGCGGGAGACCGAGCCGTGGCCCGATCTCGGCCATCAGCTCCATGCCCGCCGCCGTGTGATCTCCGGGATAGCCCTTGCCGAGGTCGTGGAACAGGGCGCCGAGCACGAGCAGGTCCGGTCGGCTGACCCGATCGGTCAGCGCGGCCGCGTTCGCCGCGGCCTCCCACAGATGCCGGTCGACGGTGAATCGGTGGTAGGCGTTGCGCTGCGGTCGGCTGCGCACCGGTGCCCACTCCGGCAACAGTTCGACGAGCAGCCCGCGCTGATCGAGCGCCTCGAAGACGTCGATTGCCCGGTGACCCTGGCGGAGGAGCGCGACGAACTCCGGCAGCGCTCCGTCCGGCCAGCGCTCCCGCCACTCGATCGGGTCGATGTCCGTGGCCAGACGGTCGAGCGTCGAGCGGGCCAGCCGGAGACCGCGGATGGCAGCCGCGGTCGACGCGCGCAGCACCAGGGTCGGATCATGGCGGTCGTCGGCGGCGGCTAGCACGACCTCGTCGCCGACCACCGCCAGCCCACCCCCGACCTCCTCCAACCGCGGCGACCGCTGGCGAGCGCTCTCCCGCCACGCCTCGTCGGCGATCCAGGCGATGGATCGGGCCGCCGCGGCGATCTCGGCCATCAGCTCGTCGGCGGACGACCGTCCCAGCCGCGTCGCCACGGCGTCCTGGTCCTCGAGGCGTAGCACGTCGCCCCTGCGCCGCGTCTCGCGATGCAGCTCCACTCGCGCTGCCACGAGGGAGTCGTAGCAGCGCTCGATCGTCGTGCGGTCCTCCACCGGGATCGCCAGTCCGGCGTCGGTGCCCCACCACACCGTGTGCACGTCACGCAGACCGCCGTGGCCGTCCTTGAGGTCCGGCTCGAGGAGGTACGCGACATCACCAGCCTGTCCGCGCCGCTCGAGGACGTTGCCGCGCAGCAGGTCGAGCCATCTGCGGCCGTTGCGTCGCCACGTCGCTTGCCCCTCCGTGGCAAGCCGAGCAGCGAGGTCCCCGTCGCCGGCGACCCACCTCGAGGTGAGGAGTGCAGTTGCGCTGTCGAGGTCACGGGAGGCGATCGCCAGTTGCTCGTCGAAGGAGCGCACCGCGTGGCCGAGTCGCACGCCCGAATCCCACAGTGGGTACCACATCGCACTGGCGACGTCCTCCAAGTCACGTGCCTTGCCGCCCTGATGGACGAGTACGACGTCGATGTCGCTCTGTGGCGCCAGCTCGCCCCGACCGTACCCACCCACCGCGACGAGGGCGACGGCACGCTTGCGGCGGGGAGCGTCCCCAACCGCCTCGCTGAACAGTTGGCGCAGCCAGTCGTCGGTGACGACGGACAAGCGACGGCAGAGCTCTCGGCCGCCGAGTGCGGGGTCGGCGATCGCGTCCGCCCGCCGCTCGAGCACCGCGGCTTCCATCGCGGCAGGCTACGGCATACCTTGGCTCGATGCCGAGAGACCGCCCATGCCGTCAACGGCTGGCGGTTCGAGCCGTGCTCGCGCTCAGCGTGGTCGTCGCGGCGGCATGCGACGGTCCCGACGATGCGGCGCCGACGTCGACGGTCCGGCAGATCGACATCGTGCCGCAGACGACAGCGGTGGTTCGCGAGTCTGACGGCATCCTGCGCATCGGGCTGCTCGTGCCCCGTTCCGGTGAGGGCGCGGCAATTGGGCAGTCCTTGGACGATGCTGTGAAGCGGACCGTCGACGCCATCAATGCGGCCGGTGGATTCGGTGGCAGCAACGTCCAGGTCGTCGAGGCGGACGAAGGTGCCAACGCAACCACGGCCCGCCAGGCCATCCAGGACCTCATCGAGCGTGAGGTCGATGCCGTGGTCGGCCCGACGTCGTCGCTCGTCGCGCTTGGAGCCCTGGGTGACCTGATGGCAGCTGACGTGCTGACCTGTTCACCCACAGCATCTGCGCAGGCGCTCGACGATTACCCAGACCGTGAGCTCTTCTTCCGCACGGTGCCGAGCGATTCGCTGCAGGCGACGGCGATCGCCGAGCTGGCCGAGCAGACAGGCGCCAGGACGGCGACGGTCGCCCACCTCGATGACGTCTACGGGCGGCCACTCGCCGATGCGACGATGGCGGCGCTCGAGGCGAGCGGGCTCACCGTCAGCGAGCTCCCATTCGACGCATCGCAGGAATCGTTCACCGCAACGGCGACGGACCTGCTCCAGGGCGACCCCGGGGTGATCGTCGTGCTCGCTGACGCCGATGCTGGCGTCAGGCTGCTCTCGTCGATCGGTGAGGTAGCGGGTGAGACTGTGCCCGACATCGTGATCAACGGTGCGATGCGTCGACCGTCTTCACCGCAATTGATCGAGAGTCTTCCGGCGAATGTGCGGGAGCGGATCGTGGGTGTGGGAAACATCGCGTTCCAGCCAGAGAGCGAGCTGCCTGGTCCGTATGCCACGAACGCCGAGGACTGCGTGAACCTCATTGCCCTCGCCGCAGTGCAAGCGGGTGCCGACGATCCTCAGGCGATGGCGCTGGAGATCCCCGAGGTGAGCCGCAGTGGCGTCGCCTGCAGTGAGTACGCGGACTGCCTGGAGCTGTTCACCGCGAACCGCAACTTCGACTACGACGGCAACGGCGGCGTCGTGCAGATCATGGATGGTGACCCTCAGGTGGCCCGTTTCCAGGTCTTCACGTTCGACCCGACCGGCGTCGACCACACCGGCCGCATCGTCACGATCACGCCGTGACGTTCACGCCGTGAGGGCGTCCAGCACGGCGTCGAGCGGCGCGACGTAGCCGACGTAGAACCGTCCGAACTCTCCGTACAGCGCCGAGCCCTTGTCGAAGCGCATCGTGTAGACGACGTCCTTGACGACCTCGGGCGTCGTGGCGAACAGCGTGACGCCCCACTCGTAGTCGTCGAGTCCGGTCGACCCGGTGATGAGCTGCACGACCTTGCCGGCGAACGTGCGCCCGCTCTTGCCGTGGTCGCGCATCATCGCGTCACGCTCGGCGTACGGCGTGGCGTACCAGTTGGCGTGGGCCTCGCGGCGCTTCGTCATCGGGTAGAAGCAGAACACCGGCTTGCCCTCAGGTGGGAGCACGGGGTACAGGCGCTCCTGCAGCATGTGCTCGGGCATGCCCTTGGCGTACTCGCTGACCTCGGTGATGCTGACGTAGCTGTCGACCACGTCGAGTCCGGCTCGCTGCAGTCCGGATTGCAGGGACCGCAGCACCGACCAGTCGCGGTGCAGCGCCATGACCGCGAGGTCGCACTTGTGCCCGAGCATCGCCGCCGTCACGACCTGGCCGTCGGCCGCCTCGAAGTCCTTGACGGCCGCCGCGGCAACCTCGCGCTCGACGCCCGCCGCAGGCCGGCAGAAGAGGTGGAGGACACCGAGGCCCGTCTCCGTGCGCATGCCGTCAGGCTATGTCCGCCGCGGAACCGCTGGCGGGGAGTGCGGGCACACCGTCGGAGTACACGTTGAAGCGCTCGCCGCGGGCGAAGCCGACGAGCGTCAGTCCGGCGCGACGGGCTGCGTGGACGGCAAGCGCCGTTGGTGCGCTGACCGCGACGAGGGAGCTGAAGCCCGCGGCCCAGGTCTTCTGCACCATCTCGACGGAGGCCCGCCCGCTGACGAACAGCCCGCGTCCGGTGGCGGGGAGCTCGCCGGCGAGCAGCATCGCGCCGATGACCTTGTCGACGGCGTTGTGCCGCCCGACATCTTCGCGTGTGAGCAACACGGTGCCGTCGGGGTCGAACGCCGCTGCGGCGTGGACGGCGCCGGTGCTCGTGAACAAGCCCTGACCGCCGGTCACGACTGCGGGGACCGCAGCCATGACGGATGTGTCGATCGCCTCGGTGCTCGGTAGCGGGGCGAGGCGCTCGAGCAAGGCATCGATCTGATCGCTGCCGCACCAGCCGCAGCTCGACGATGTCGTGCCAAGCCGCGGCGTCGGTGTCGGTGCCCGGCCACCGGTCTCCACGTTGACGTCGTTGAACGCGCTGGCGATGGCCGGCCCGCTGGCGCAGTAGCGGACGCCCGTGACCGGCGCGCCGGCCAGCAACCCCTCCGTGAAGCAGAACCCGGCGGCGAGCTCGAAGTCGTTGCCGGGCGTGCGCATCGTGGTCGACACGACGGTGCCGTCGAGCTGGATGGTCATCGGCTCCTCGACGATGAGGTCGTCCGGGCGGCGCCGCGCGCCGTCGGGTCCGACCTTCGTCACGATCACGCGCTCGGTGCGCTGACGAGCCACAACCGCACGCTAGCGGTGGGGTACGGTCCGCCTTCATGGAGCCGAGCGTTCCTCTCCCGCCTCCGCCGGATACCCCGGTCCCTGTGCCGCCTCCGCCGGAGCACACGGCGACCGTGCCGCCGGGTGAGGCGATCGCCGACACCCGGGGCGTGATCACGACCTACGAGTCGATCGTCGCCGCCGAGTTCGTGGGCACCGCCGTGCTCATCCTCATCGGACCGGGGAGCGCGATCCTCGCCGGCGAGGCGATCGGCACGCTCGGCATCGCGTTGGCGTTCGGCTTCGCCCTGCTGCTCATGGCGTACGTGATCGGACCGATCAGCGGGTGCCACATCAACCCGGCGATCACGCTCGGGTTCCTGCTGACGAACAAGATCCCGCTGCGCCATGCGCTCTGGGCGTGGGCGGCGCAGATCGCCGGAGGGATCTTCGGCGCCGCTGTCATCTTCGGGATCGCCAGCGGGCGGGACGGTTGGGAGCGCGGCGGGTTCGCCTCCAACGGGTGGGACCGGGACGGCTTCAGCGGACTCGGTGCCGCGATCATCGTCGAGATCGTCTTCACGGCGCTGTTCGTGATCGTCGTGCTGTCGACGACGAGCCGCAAGTTCGCGCCCGGGTTCGGCGGGGTCGTCGCTGGCATCACGTTGGCCGCCATCCACCTGGCGACGATCCCGGTCGACAACACGAGCGTCAACCCAGCACGCAGCCTGGCCACCGCACTCTTCGCCGACACCGACCCGAGCGCCCTCAGCCAGCTCTGGGTGTTCATCATCTTCCCGCTGCTGGGATCGCTGATCGGTGTGTTCGTGTGGCTGCTCCTCGATACCGGCGCCCGGCTCGAGGACACGATGCTCGACACCGACTTCCTGCGCGCCGCCCACGACAAGATCGACGAAACGATCGAGTAACGCGAAACCGCCGAGCCATCGCTGGCTCGGCGGTCTCAAGGTTCTGAGGAGACTTGGTTGCGCTCAGCGCTACCAACTGTCGTCAGAATCGGTTTGGATCAGAAGTCCATGTCGCCGCCGCCGGGCATGGCGGGGGCTTCCTTCTCCGGCTTGTCGACGATGACGGCCTCGGTCGTGAGGAACAGGGCGGCGATCGACGCCGCGTTCTGCAACGCCGAGCGGGTCACCTTGGCAGCATCGATGACGCCGATCTTGACGAGGTCCTCGTAGTCGCCGGTGGCCGCGTTGAGACCCTCGGCGCCCGACAGACCACGCACTCGCTCGACGACGACGCCACCCTCGAGGCCGGCGTTCTCGGCGATCTGCTTGATCGGGGCCTCGAGCGACTTGGCCACCAGACGGGCACCCGTCGACTCGTCGCCCTGCAGCCCATCGGCCGTCTTGTACACCGCGGCCTGGGCCCGCAGCAGCGACACGCCGCCACCGGGGACGACACCCTCCTCGATGGCCGCCTTGGTCGTCGACACGGCGTCCTCGATGCGGTGCTTCTTCTCCTTCAGCTCGACCTCGGTGGCCGCGCCGACCTTGAGGACGGCGACGCCGCCCGAGAGCTTGGCCAGCCGCTCCTGCAGCTTCTCCCGGTCGTAGTCGGAGTCGGTGTTGTCGATCTCGACCTTGATCTGGTTGATCCGACCCTGGATGTCGTCGGCCGAGCCACCACCCTCGACGATGGTCGTCTCGTCCTTGGTGACGATGACCCGCTTGGCGGAGCCGAGCAGGTCGAGCGTGACGTTCTCCAGCTTGAGGCCGACCTCTTCGCTGATGACCTGGCCACCGGTGAGGATCGCCATGTCCTGCAACATCGCCTTACGGCGCTCGCCGAAGCCTGGCGCCTTGACGGCGACGGACTTGAACGTGCCACGGATCTTGTTGACGACGAGCGTGGCGAGCGCCTCGCCCTCGACGTCCTCTCCGATGATCACGAGCGGGCGACCACCCTGCATCACCTTCTCGAGCACCGGCACGAGGTCACGAACGGCGGAGATCTTCGACGAGACGAGCAGGATGTACGGGTCGTCGACGCTCGCCTCCATGCGCTCCGGATCGGTCACGAAGTACGGCGAGATGTAGCCCTTGTCGAAGCGCATGCCCTCGACGAAGTCGAGCTCCATGCCGAAGGTCTGGCTCTCCTCGACGGTGATCACGCCGTCCTTGCCAACCTTGTCGATGGCGTCGGAGATCATCGCGCCGATCTCTTCGTCCGCCGCCGAGATCGCCGCGACCTGGGCGATCTGGGCCTTGTCGTCGACATCCTTGGCCTGGCTCTTGACGGCGTCGACGGCGGCGTCGACAGCCTGCTCGATGCCCCGCTTGAGGCTCATCGGGTTGGCGCCGGCCGCAACGTTCTTCAGGCCCTCACGGACCATCGCCCAGGCGAGCACGGTCGCCGTGGTGGTGCCGTCGCCGGCGACGTCGTCGGTCTTCTTGGCGACTTCCTTGACGAGCTCGGCACCGATCTTCTCGTACGGGTCCTCGAGGTCGATCTCCTTGGCGATCGACACGCCGTCGTTGGTGATCGTGGGGGCACCCCACTTCTTCTCCAGCACGACGTTGCGGCCCTTGGGGCCGAGCGTCACGCGCACCGCATCGGCGAGCTTGTTCATGCCCGCTTCCAGGGAACGCCGCGCTTCGGCATCGAACGAGATCATCTTGGCCATCTAGGTCCTCCGTTGGACGGGTTGAGGCAGGGTTAGCACTCGGACAATGTGAGTGCTAGCACTCTAGAGCCGCGAGTGACAACCCGGCAACAGCCAGCGCGAACTGGGCGGCTCAGCCCCGGCAACAGGCAGCGCGAACTGGGCGGCTCAGCCGCCGGCAACAGCCGGAATGATGCTCACGGTCTGCCCATCGGGCACGTCCGTCTTCAGCCCGTCGAGGTAGCGCACGTCGTCGTCGTCGACGAACACGTTGACGAACCGACGCAGGTTGCCCTCGTCATCGAGCAGGCGGTCGCCGAAGCCGGGATGGGTCGCCTCGAGGTTGCTGATCACGGCGGCCAGCGTGCCCGCCTCCACCTCGACCGTCGACGCGCCGCCGGACAGCGGGCGGAGGGTGGTCGGGATGCGCACGGTCACGGCCATGCAGAAACCCTACCCGCGCAGTAGGGATTCGAGCCGTGCCGAACCGGGTGCTCGCCGCTGTGCGACGCGACTCGGGACCCGTTTGTCGTGCCTACGTTGGGCCGGTGCGGGTGCTCATCGCTCTCGACAAGTTCCGCGGCACGGCGACCGCCCACGAGGCCACGGCCGCGGTCGGCCACGCCTGTTGGGAGCTCGGCCACGACGGCGACGAAGCACCGATGTCGGACGGTGGCGAGGGACTGCTCGACGTGCTGGGTGGCGCCAACCGCACGTCAATCGTCACCGGGCCGCTCGGCACACCCGTCGAGGCGCCGTGGCGGCTCGAGCGCCGTTCCGCCGTCATCGAGATGGCGTGCGCGAGCGGACTTCGGCTGGCCGGCGGCCCCGAGGGCAACGACCCGATGTTGGCCTCGACCGCCGGCACGGGCGAGCTGATCGGCCGGGCGATCGAGCAGGGTGCTCGCCACGTCATCGTGGGTCTCGGCGGCTCGGCGACGACCGACGGCGGGCTCGGCGCCATCGAGGCGCTGCGCAGTCCCGCCCGGCTCCGTGGCATCGAGCTCGAGATCGCCTGCGATGTGCGAACCCGCTTCGTGGATGCCGCCGCTGTGTTCGCGCCGCAGAAGGGCGCCACCCAGGCACAGGTCGCCCTCCTCAGCGGCCGCTTGGCGGGACTGGCCGAGCGCTATCGAAACGAGTACGGCGTCGATGTCACCGACCTCGAGGGCTCGGGCGCCGCTGGTGGGCTGGCGGGCGGGCTGGCCGTCCTCGGCGGCCACCTCCGCCCCGGTTTCGATCTGGTCGCCGAGCACGCCGAGCTCGATGCCCGCGCCGGCACGGCCGACGTCGTCGTCACGGGTGAGGGCTACCTCGACGCGCAGAGCTTCGACGGCAAGGTGGTCGGAGGCGTGTGCGACCTGGCGCGGCGGGCAGGATTGCCGGCCGTCGTCATCGTCGGCGATTCCGATCCCGACGTGGCCTCGAGCTGCAATGGGGACGGCGTGAACGTCGTGTCACTCGTCGCCCGATACGGCGAGCGACGTGCCCTCACCGAGCCGCGCTGGTGCATCGAGCACGCCGCGCTCGACGCGTTGCGGGAGTTCAGCCGGGCTGGGTGATGATCGCCGGCGGCGGGACGATCGTCGTCCCTGCCGCGGCCCCGGCCGCGGAGAGGTCGGCGATCGTTCGACCGGCGGCGTCCGTGCCGAGCATGAGGAGCACGGTCACCGTCTCGACACCGCCACCCTCGGCCGGCCGGGGCGTCGGCATCTCCGCGACCTGCACACCGCCGAGGTCATTGGCGATCGACTGGGCGACAGCCTGCGCGGCTGTGTCACCGGCGACGTAGTACACGATCGAGGCGTCCAGGCCCCCGCCCGTGCCGTTGCCCGGCTCGCCGACACCCTGGTAGCCCTGCGACATCAGCGCCGTCGACATCGCGCCCGCCGAGCCACCAACGCCGCTGGCGTTGGCCACCGAGATCGTCGCGCCGGTGTAGACCGGACCGGCCGGTGCGGTCGGCGGGGCCGCCGTGGTCGCCACGGTGATCTGTCCCTCGGGGATGGTCGGCGTCGTCACCTCGGTCGCCGTGCCGCCCGTGATCTCCTCACCGTCGGCCGAGGAGTCATCGTCCGTGATCGCCCGCAGGATCAGGAACCCGGCAACGATCGCGACGACAGCGAGGATGATGCTGAGCGTCGACCCGACCGGCGATCCGGAGTCTCCGACCCGCGGCCGCCGCGCACCTCGTTCAGCAGAGAGCCCCGACGAATCGTCAGGTGCGTCGGTCATGCGTTTGCTCTCCTTGTTGTTCGGTCACGGCGCGCGGCCCTCAGACGCCCGTCGTCGGCGATCGTAGTCGCGGCCTCGCCGCCGACCGGGTGCACGTGGCGAGACTGCGAGCGCGAGCGCCAGGGCGAGCGACAAGGCCTGGCCGGTTAACGTCGCTGGACCGTGGACTCACTCGGGCAGCGCCCGTTCCTGATCGGCGTGGCCGGCGGCTCGTCGTCGGGTAAGACCACCGTCGCCGAGCGACTGGCCGAACTGGCCGGCGAGCAGCACCTCGCCCTACTCAAGCTCGACGCGTACTACGTCGACCTCTCGGCGCTGCCGCTGGAGGAGCGGGCCGCCTTCAACTTCGACCACCCGGACGCCTTCGACTGGGCCCTGCTCAACGACCACCTCGCAGCGCTCACCGCCGGCGCACCGGTGCCGATCCCCGTCTACGACTACGTCCAGTTCAACCGCAGCGGCGAGGTGCGTGTCGTCCACCCGGCGCGGATCATCGTCGTCGAGGGGATCCTCGTGCTGTGGGAGCCGTCGCTGCGCGACCGCTTCGACCTCAAGGTGTACCTCGACGCCGCCGCCGACCTGCGGTTGATCCGCCGCTTGTCGCGCGACGTCGAGCAGCGCGGGCGCACGACGCAGAGCGTCATCGAGCAGTACCTGCGGACGGTCCGCCCTGCCCACGAGCAGTTCATCGAGCCGAGCAAGCGCTACGCCGACGTGATCATCCCCGAAGGCGGTCTCAATCGCCCGGCGCTCGACGTGCTGCTGGCTCGGGTCCGCGAGCTCGCTGACTAGCCGCATCGTCGCGGGCGTCGGCCCACATAGGACAACAGGATGGCCACGGCCAGGACTGCGGCGATGACCGCCAGCGAAACGAACGTCGGCAGGTGGATCTCGAACGGCTCGCCGAGCAGCAGCATCTTCACGCCCACGAAGGCGAGGATCACACCGAGGCCAATGTTGAGGTAGCGGAAGCGGCCCTGCATGCCGCCGAGCAGGAAGTACAGCGACCGTAGGCCGAGGATGGCGAACGCGTTCGAGGCGAAGACGATGAACGTCTCCCGGCTCACCGCCAGGATCGCCGGCACCGAGTCGACGGCGAACACGACATCGGTCGCCTCGATCAACACGAGCACCGTGAACAGCGGTGTCGCCACGCGCTTGGCGTTCGCCACAGTGAACAGCCGCTGGCCGTCGAACTCCGACGTCGACGGGACGACGCGACGGACCATCCGCATAACGACGTTGCGGTCGTAGTCGACCTGCTCGGTCTCGTCGTGGGTGGCGATCCGGAACGCGGTGTACAGCAGGAACACCCCGAAGATGTAGAGGATCCACTCGAAGCGCTCGATCAGCGACACGCCGGCGAAGATGAAGATGGCGCGCAGGACCAGCGCGCCGAAGATGCCCCAGAACAGGACGCGGAACTGGAACTCGCGGGGGATCGCGAAGAACGAGAAGATCACGGCCCAGACGAACACGTTGTCGACCGACAGGCTCTTCTCGATGAGGAACCCGGCGTAGTACTCGCCGGCGGCGTGTCCTCCCTGCCAGGCGAAGACGATCAACCCGAAGGCGAGACCGATCGAGATCCACACCGCGGACTCGATCATCGCTTCCTTGGCGGAGATGACATGGGCCGTCCGGTGGACGAGCAAGAGGTCGACGATGAGCATCGCCGCGATCGAGGCGACCAGGGCCGCCCAGATCCACAGGGGGACGTCAAAGCTTGCGAACTCGTTCATCGAGATCCGGGGTCGACGCTACCCAGGCAGGCTCCGAGGCAAGCTGCGGGACCTGCGAGGATCGCGGGCGATGTGGGACGTCGCGGACGACGTGCTCCTCGCCTCGTTCGCCGTCGGCGACCCCGAGGCGGGGGCGGTGTTCGTGCAGCGCTACCAGCGGCGCGTGTTCGGGCTGGCGCGCTCGATCGTGGACGACCGGGTGCTCGCCGAGGACCTGGCGCAGGAGGCGTTCGTCCGGGCGTGGCGGCATGCCTCCAGCTACGACCCGCGACGAGGTTCGGTGGAGTCGTGGCTGCTGACGATCGCCCGCAATGTGGCGCTCGACGCCAGGCGGTCTCGGCGCAACGGCGCCGGCGGTGACCGCATCGTCGACCACGTCGAGCAGCTCCTTGCTCGCGATGGCGATCCGGCCAGCACGGCCGAGCAGCGCGAAGAGCTGCAACGGTTGGTGCTCGCGCTCCGCCAGCTCCCGGCAGCGCAACGGCGTGCACTCGTCCTGGCGGCGATCGGCGGCTGGACGGCCAGAGAGGTGAGCACGCGGGAAGGCATCCCGCTCGGTACGGCGAAGACGCGGATCCGTAGCGGCCTGCTGGCGCTCAGGGAGCTGCTCCAGGCGGAGCACGAATGGGAGCCGCAGTGAGCACCGGCGCACTGCGATGCGATGACTTCGAGGCGCTGGCGCCGGAAGTTGCCCTCGGGACGCTCAGTGGAACGGAACGGGCTGACGCGGTCGCCCATCTCGCCTCGTGCGCAGACTGCCAGCGACGCGTCACCGAGCTCGCCGACGTCGTCGATGCGATGATGCTCCTCGCGCCCGAACAGGAGCCGTCGCCCCGCCTCGAGGCCGGCGTCCTGGCGCAGACGGTGGCCGACGGGACCTCGAGTCAGCGACACGACCGGGGACGGCGTTGGTGGCTGCTCGCCGGCGTCGCCGCCGCGGCGGTCGTCGTGGTGGTCACAGCGATGCTGCTCACCAACGGCGATCGTGACGACGAGCTCCGCACAGCACTGGCCGTGACCGACGGCGGCGCGTCGGTGTGCCGGGCGATCATCAACGAGGTCGATCCGGCATGGCTGTTCGTCAGCCTCGAAGGGCCAGCCGATGAAGCGAGCGAGGAGTACCTCGTCGAACTGCAGCTCGACGATGGCGATGCCGTCCGCGTCGGCCGGCTGGAGATGCGCGACGGACGCGGCGCGCTCGCCGTCACCGTCGACCTCGACGGAAGCACGGCGCGAGCCGTCCGGCTGATCGGTGCGGACGAAGCGCAGTACGAAGCGACGTTCAGCTGACGCCGCCAATCCCTCCGGCGGTGGAACTCGTATACCCGGGCCGTCCAGCAAGCCCGTGCTCGAGGTCGGAGGTCAACACCATGCGCGCCACACGATTGCTCCTCGCCGGCATCGTCGTTCTCGCCGTCGCCTGCGGCGACGACGACGACGGAGGGGGTGATCAGGCCGGTAGCGCAGCCGGTAGCACTGCCGGCAGTAGTGCCGGCAGCAGTGCCGGCAGCAGCGCAGGTGGGGCGCCGGTCCAGCTGGAGGGTGAGGTCAACGACGAGGGAACCGGAGAGATCTCCGGCGACGAGGTCGAGATGGAGCTCGACGACTACTACTTCGGTCCGACGTACCTCAAGGCCCAGCCAGGCTCGACGGTCACGCTGGAGCTGGAGAACGAGGGCGACGAAGCCCACACGTTCACCAGTGACGCCCTCGGTGTCGACCAGGAGGTTGCGGCGGGCGAGACCGCCTCAGTCGAGGTGACGCTCCCCGACGAGGGCGCGGTGAGGTTCTACTGCCGCTTCCACGAATCCCGCGGAATGCAGGGCGCTTTCTTCTTCAATGAGGGTGACACGGTGTCCACCGGCGAGTGAGACTGCCGCAATGGCGGTTGCGGATGTCGTAGTGGTCGGGGGCGGGATCAGCGGGGCTTCCTTGGCGTACGCGCTCGCTGCTGAGGGCGTGGGTGTGACCGTGCTCGAGGCGACGACGGAGTTCAGGGATCGCGTGCGCGGCGAGAGCATGCAGGTGTGGGGCCTCCAGGAGGCACGGAACCTCGGTGTGGAATCCGTGCTGCTCGATGCGGGCGCGCACATCGCGCCCGTGTGGAAGCAGTACAGCGAAGGCATTGGCGAGGCAGGCGACATCCCGATGGCGATGATGCTCCCGGGCGTTCCGGGGACGCTGAACCTGCGCCATCCGGTCGCCTGCCAGGCGCTGCTCGATGCGGCGGCCGCGGCAGGGGCCACGGTCGTGCGCGGGGTCGCAGACTTCTCGCTGCGGCCCGGCCCTTCGCCGACCGTGTCGTACGCAGTGGACGGGCAGCCACGAGAGGTTGCTGCCTCACTTGTCGTCGGTGCGGACGGTCGGGCATCGAAGGTCCGCCGCGATGCCGGCATCACACTCGACCGGCAGGAACCCATCAACTACATCGCCGGGCTGCTCGTCGACGGCCTCGACGACGTCCCTGACGACCACGACGTCATCGCCGGCGAGGGCGACCTGATGTTCGTGATGTTCCATCAGGGCGGGGGTCGGGCTCGCGTGTACCTCATTCCAGGGTTGTCCGGCCAGCATCGGTTCTCCGGGCCGAACGGCACTGCGCAGTTCCTCTCCGCTTGCCGCCTGTCGTGTGTTCCTTGGAGCGAGCAGATCTCCAGCGGAACGCCGGCCGGCCCGTGCGCGACGTATCCGGGTGACGACACGTGGACGGAGACTCCGTTCACCGATGGCGTGGTGCTGATCGGCGACGCCGCGGGACACAACGATCCGATCATCGGGCAAGGTCTCGCCATCGCACTGCGCGATGCCCGCGTCGTTCGCGACCTCGTGCTCGACGGTGCCCGTGACAGCGCTGCGTTTGCCAGCTACGGCGAACAGCGCGCCGCGCAGATGGAGCGGCTGCGCTTCGCCGCTGACCTCATTGCCGTCACGCAGGCCGAGGACGCCGACAACCGCACCGCTCGCCGCGCGATGGTCATCGAGAAGATGGCGGCGATGGACGAGGAGGTCATGTCGGTGCTGATCGGCGCGTTCGCCGGACCGGAGACGATCCCCCAGGAGCGTCTCGACCCGGGCCTGTTGGAACGCATCCGCAACGCCTGAGCGGTGCGCGACCGCCGGTCAACCGGCGATGGGCGCCGTCAGCTCGAGGGCGATGCCGTCAGGATCGAAGAACGCGAGGAAACACAGACCGAGTGGCACCAGCTCTCGAATCGGACCGTGCTCGATGCCACGCTCCTCGAGCAGTTGCGCTGCCGCTTCAAGGTCAGCGCGGGTGGGAACGCTGAAGCTGAGGTGGTCCAACCCGACACGCAATGGGTCGAAGCGATCCGCCGCACTCGCCCACTCGTCGTCGATCGGCCGTAATCCGATGAACATGGCGTCGTGCATCATGATGACGCCGCCTTGGAGCGACTCGGCGATCGCCTCGTGGTGCTCGTCGCCAGGCGGCGGCGGCTCCTCCACGGCGACGGTGAACCCCAGCACCTCGGTGTAGAAGGCTTTCGACCGGGCGACGTCCGTCACGGTGAGCCGCAAGTGGTGGATGGCGCCGACAGGTAGGTGGGGCACGGAAGCTCCTCACGCGACGTGGAGGACCGACCGTACCCCACCACTCCCGGCCCGTCCGCTACATCTCGACGAGCTCACCCACCTCGACCGATCCACCTGCTGTGAAGATGGGACAGCCCTTGGCAAGCGACACCGCGGCGTCGAGATCCGTGGCCTGGAGGATGCTGTAGCCGGTCAACGGATTGGCACCGCCACCATCGCTCGTCGACCCGTCGGAGCCGATGGTCTTGGCGGCCGCCGTCGGGTTCCCGCCGTCGACGACGGCGTCGCCGAGCTGTTCGAACCAGGTGCCCCACGCCGCCATCGCCGCGGCCTGCTCG
Source organism: uncultured Acidimicrobiia bacterium (assembly GCA_963844915.1). GTDB lineage: Bacteria > Actinomycetota > Acidimicrobiia > Acidimicrobiales > Ilumatobacteraceae > JALZMG01. The sequence goes on from CAWJQF010000009.1 coordinate 842,585, forward strand.
GCCTCGGTCTCCGGCATTGATCCCCCGTGGTAGCCCAGCAGGTACTTCGGCATCTCGTGCTCCTTCCGCAGTGATGGGTGGGCCGCCGCACGGCAGCCCACCCAACAGACGAACGACGGGAGCAAGAATCGACAGCCCAAGAGCCCGGCAGATCGCTGGCATATGGTGAGCCCATCGCGGCGCCGGCAAGAGGAGAGATCGAGTCGTTCGGCCTTCCGGGCGCGGAAGCCCCGACGGGCGTGATCCGCGGACTCGACGGGCAGATGTGGTTCACCTCCATCGGCAACCACCGTCTCGGCCGGATCGACCCCGCGACCGGCGAGGTCCAGACGTTCTCGGATCCGGCCGGAGCCGTGCAACTGCCCGCCAACATCTACCCGAGTCCGGCCGACGGGCGCATGTGGTTCACCTGCCTCGGAAGCGACCGGATCGGCTGCATCGACCCTGCCGCTCCCGACCCCGTTGACTCGATCCAGACCTTCACCGCACCCGGACTCGTCAAGCCGGTTGCGATCAAGCTGGCAGCCGACGGACGGATCTGGTTCAGCCTTCGCGGCGCGGATGCACTCGGCGCGATCGATCCCACGAGCAAGGACCCGGCCCGCTCGATCGAGCTCTTCCACAGTCCCGTGATCGACGCGCCCGCGGCGATCTTCCCGGCGGCAGACGAGCGGCTCTGGTGGGCGAACAGTCGCTCGGGCACCCTCGGCCGTCTCGATCCAGCAGCAGCGGATCCCGCGGCGACCGCAGAGCGGCTGTCGCTGCCCGTGGCCGGCGCCCCAAGGGCCTGGTCGGATGATCGGGAGGGACGGATCTGGCTGACTCTCCAGGATCCTGACGCGCTCGTCTGCATCGACCCGCGAGCTCCCGACCCGGAGGGGAGCATCGTCGTGATCGAGGCTTCGTCGCTTCAGCGCCCGGACGGAATCTGGCGCGGAGACGACGGCGGCATCTGGTTCGCCAACACCGCCGCCAACTCGATCGGCCGCATCGACCCGAGCGCGGCCGACCCAAGGGACAGCCTGGAGACCTTCGGCGCGCGACCCGACGTCGACGGCCCGTTCGACATCAAGGACGGGCCGGATGGCTGGCTCTGGTTCACGAACAAGACCGGCAACACGATGGGAAAGATCTACGCGGGGGCCTCGAGCGTGCCGGCCTGATGCGGACAGGGCACGCTGGGTGCGTGCATCTGGATCTGGTGGCGATCATCGTTCCCGACTACGACGCGGCGATCGCGTTCTTCGTCGACCGACTCGGCTTCGAGCTCGTCGAGGACTCGCCCGCCACGACGAACGACGGTCGTCCGAAGCGTTGGGTCGTCGTCCGCCCGCCGGCGGCCCAAACCGGCATCCTGCTCGCGCAGGCCGACGGTGACCGCCAGCGTTCGGCCATCGGTCAACAGCACGCCGGCCGTGTTGGGTTCTTCCTCCAGGTCGACGACTTCGACGCCGCACGTGCACAGATGCTGAGCAACGAAGTCGAGTTCGTGACCGAACCCCGAGACGAGCCCTATGGGCAGGTCGCGGTGTTCCTCGACATCGCGGGAAACCGATGGGACCTGCTCGGCCCAGCACGGCAGTCGGGCAGGTAGCCGATTTCCGACCCTGGGCGGTCGAGCACCCTAGAAGAGGCCGTTCTGCAGGTCTCGTACGACGGCGTCGAGAGGCTCCCCGCTCACGATGAGCGCTCCTCGCCACGGCGCACTGAGGGCGAAGAGCAGCGCGATGCTCAGGCCCACGACGACGGCGAGACCCATCACCGGCGACAAGGTTCGAAGGCTCGTGCGGAACGCCAGCGACGCGGCGTTGGCGATCAGGGCCACGCCGCCCGCGATGAGGGTGACGACGTACAGGACCGGGATCTCTCGTGACGCAGCGGCGGTTCGCGCCCGGCGACCGCTGGTCACCGCGTCCAAGGACGTCAACAGCTCCGTGCTCGCCGGCGTGCCGATCTCGTCGCGGGCGGCCTCCGCCCGGACGACGCTCTCCAGCGACGAGATGGCTTGTTCCGTGTCCGGATCGCCGTCGGCACTCAAGTCGCGCCACTCGTTGGCCCGCGTGACCTGGAGGTAGTCGAGCAGCGCGGCATGGATGGGTGGCGAGCCAACACCCGGGCTGGTGGCCGCCCAAGCGAGGCGAGACGCCGCCTCCGCCTCTTCGCTGACGAGATCCTGAGCAGTCCGGAGGTATCCCGCCTCGCCGGCCAGCGTCAGGGCCATCATCACCGCGAACACCGCGCCGAGGGCTGCCATGAGCGGGGCGGCGATGCCTTGGACGCTGTCGTGCTCGGCCTCCGGCACGACGGCCCGAACCACGACTCGCGCGCCGCAGGCGATGACGAGCGACAGTACGAGCGAGACGACGACGAGCAGCCACGTCGGCAGCGACGTGAGGACGTCCACTAGATCCGGTTCCCGCGGTCGTCGCACGGCAGCTGCGCATCGAACCCCGTGATCTCCATCGCTTCGCCGATGATGACGAGCGTCCGTTCCATGGCCTCCGGCCGGAGCCCGCCGACGCCGTCGTGGAAGGGGTTGTTCAGCGAGTTGATGAGCAACAGCATCGTCGTGATGACGGCGACCACGGTGCCCATCAGCAGCGCCTGCGTGACGGCACGCTCCCCCCGGTCGGCGAAGAAGAGCATGAAGACGAAGATGACGGCTGCCGTGAAGAAGAGCACCAGCCAGAGCGTCTGAGGGATCACCCCGACGGCGCCATGGATCCGGTCGATACGAGCCGCCTCGCGCTCCGACGTCTGGGCGAGCCACTGGTCGAAGGCGGACTGCTCCACGTCCGTGGCGGGATCGACCGTCCGTATCGTCCCGAACAGCTCGACGCCCCAGGGGTTGAGATCTTCGCCGAGAGTGCCCGCCTCCATGCGATCCCACTGGATGCCGGCAACGGAGCGGGCGTAACAGACGAGTTCGGCCGTCAGCTCAGACGCCACGGACGGCGGAAAGAACTGGGCGGTCTCGACCTGCTGCGCCACGGTCAACGCCTCCGTCTCGGCCCCGGCACGCGCCTCGTCGTAGCTCGCGAAGGCGAGGAAGACCACCAGTCCGAGCAGAACGGAGAAGCCGGTCGCCAACACGCCGAAGACACCGGCGGCGCGATCCCCGTCGTTGAAGTAGCTGCCATCCGGCGCGCCGCGTCGCACGAGGAGCATCACCGTGATGCCGACCGTGGTAGTGACGACGACGATGACGATGGCGACGACGATGCTCATCCCGGCTCCCTAGCTTGCCGAACGTGACTGCCCGGGAGGGGCCTTCTCCGGCGGAGCGAGCGCACGAAGCTGGACCATCAGCCAGACATCCTCGCGGTCAGCGGTGCGTGAGATGCGCCACATCGCTCTCCGTCCCCGAGGTCCCCCGTCCCCGAGGTCCCGCGCCATGTCTCGCTCGCTAGCGCCTCGCTAGCGTCCTCGACGGCGGACCCGGACCTGACAACGACACCCTGTGTGGCGAAGACGGTGATGACGGGCTGGCCTGCGGCAACACCGGTGTGGACAATGACGCCGCGTACGGCGGCCCAGGTGCCGACTTCCTCGATCCGAACGCCCAAGTGGCTGACTGTGAGTTGTTCGTACCCTGAACACGGCAGCCACTGGATGCGCGTATGCGCTCGCAACGTTCCCAGGGCCGGCCGCCGGTTGGTGCTCCCGGAACCTTGGAAGCGGTGTTGCCACTGGGGAATCCGGTGGTTCGTGAGGCGCCCCCACTCCCGCCCGGAGCGGGGGCGCCTCCGAGTCGGCCGGCTCACCTCCCTCTTGGCGAGCATCCCTCTCTCACCACGAAGTTGCGGCGCCCTCGGCCCAGATCCGTAGAGCACCGGCGAGGTCACCCTCGCCCGGCCTGGCCGACTCCACGGGAGTGTCGCTCGGGGACTCATGGAGACCTTCATCAAAATTGATGAAATGCACTTGTAGACGCTGGCGCCGGCCTGCCATGAGACGAGTTGCCAGTACCGTCCACGGCCCTATGTGGCGGACCTTGAGGTGGATTCTGTTCGGCTTGGCTGCGGCTGGTGCCGTCGGCGTGGTGGCACGAGTCTTGATGCGACTCGTGGCGTTGAGCGTCGGCGACGGCGAGTTCACGATGATGGGCAGCGTGTTCATCGTGCTGATCTACGTCGTGGCGATGGCGCCGTTGGCCGTGGCCGCAGCGTTGACACAACGTTGGTGGCGGTGGCTGTTCGGTGCGGGCGGGAGCGTGTTCCTGTTGTTCCCGGCGATCGGCGTTGCAGGCGAGGAGATCGGCCACGTCGGCGACGTGCCGTGGTGGCGTTGGGTCTGGCTGGTGGCCGCATCGATCGGCGTGTTCGCCACGTTGCTGGCCGCTCCCTTGGCCACGGTGTGGGCCGTTGATCGGCAGCGGCGGACGAGTGAGGTCGAGCTCGAGCTCGTGACCGCCTGAGTCCCGAGCGGCGTATCGGACGGTCGGCTTGACCGCTTCGTCAGGGGTCGCCGCAGTCGATAGTGGTCTCGTGCATGGCGTGAACGCCACGCATTGACCGCCGAACTCAGCGGGCCAGGCCCCGTTGGCGGCGGTCCCGGTACAACTGCCGCTGACGAGTCCGTAGCGCCTGGCGCGCGTCTGCCGACGAGATACGACGCTTGTAGTAGGCGCTCTGGTAGTCGGCCGCTCCCGCCCGACAGCGAGAGCATCGACAGCCCATGGCGTAGCTCGACGCAGGCTTCGCCGCCGGATGTGCACAGTCCGCTTGTGACACCGGGACGGAATCCTAAGGGACACGTAACGCACAAGCAGCACCCGCCGGCGCGCCGCTCTGTCGACGGCTTGTACCGGACGCACCAGCCGTGATTGGGCTGCCGTTCGGGTGAGCCGGAGGTGGGGATTGAACCCACGACCTGCCGCTTACAAGGCGGCTGCTCTGCCACTGAGCTACTCCGGCCGGGCCTGTCACCGTAGCGGCGTGCCCAACTGAGCGAACCCGGCGTTGCCCGCAGGGTACTCACGCTCGGTGGCGGGCGACCTCGTAGGTAGCGAGCGCGGCGGCAGCCGCCACGTTCAGGGACTCGACACGCCCGTTCATCGGGATGCTGACGAGCACGTCGCAGCGGTCGCGCACCAGTCTCGACAGTCCGGCGCCCTCCGCGCCGAGCACGAGGCAGACACGTTCGGTCGCCAGGTCACCGAGCTCGAACAGCGAACGTTCGGCCGCATCGTCGAGACCGACGACCCACACCCCCTCGTCGCGCAGCCGGGCGAGCGTCGACGGCAGCCCGGGGACCAATGCGATGGGCACGTGCTCGATGGCGCCAGCCGAGGCCTTGGCAACCGTGGGCGTGACGTGGACCGCTCGGTGTCGCGGCACGAGGACTCCATCGACGCCGGCACCGTCGCAGCTGCGGAGGATCGCGCCGAGGTTCCCCGGGTCCGTCACCCCGTCGACCGCGACCAGGAACGGCGCGCGGCCGGAGCGACCGCGGATCAGGTCACCGAGATCCGCCTCCGGGAGCGGCGCGGCGAACGCGATCACGCCCTGCGGCGCCTCGCTGCGGGCGCGGGCGTCGAGCTTGCTGCGCGAGACGTGCGCTACCGCGACACGGTTGGCCGCCGCCAAGGCGACCAAGTCGGCGACGCCGTGGTCCACCGAGCCGTCTGGCCCGACCAGCTCGGTCGACAACCACAGCTCCTTGACGCGTCGACGGCCGGCGATCAGCAGCTGGCGAACGGCCTGGCGGCCCTCGATCTGTTCGCCACCGAGCCCCTTGGTGCGGCTCGCCGGGTGTGGCTCGCCTGTTCCCCTGCGCACTGGACGCCCACGGCGCGGCGGTCGGCGGCTGCGATCGTTCGAAGGTCGGCGGGCAGCGTTCACGGAGCACCTCGCATCAGAACGGCGACGGCGAAGCAGGCGATGCCCTCCCCCCGCCCCAGGGCGCCCAGCTGTTCGGGCCTGCGACCCTTCACCGAGACCGGTGCGCCTGCCGCGTCCGACAGCTTGGCCTGCATCTCGTCACGCATCGGCGCCAGCTTCGGTGCCTCGCAGATCACCGAGCAATCAGCGTTGCCAACCGACCATCCCTCCGCCCGCACCGCGGCGACGACCTTGCGCAGGAGCTCGATGGAGTCGGCGCCCGCCAACGCCGGGTCGGTGTCGGGAAAGTGCTGCCCGATGTCGCCGAGACCAGCTGCGCCGAGCAACGCCTCGGCGACGGCGTGGGCGATCGCATCGCCGTCACTGTGGCCGACAAGACCGGGCATTCCCGGGAAGAGGCAGCCTCCGAGCACCAGCGGGCGACCTGGGTCGGCCCCGATCCGGTGAACGTCGAACCCCTGACCCACGCGGATCTCCATCAGCGGTCACGGTGGCACGAGGCGAACCACCGTTGCGCCCAGGCCAGATCCTCGGGGTCGGTGATCTTGCGGTTCCACGACTCGCCCGGCACCGTGACGACAGCTCCGCCCAGCCGCTCGACGAGCGCCGCATCATCCGTGCCGTCGACCGCATCGGTGTGAGCCCTGCGCAGCACCTCGGCGCGGAACGCCTGAGGCGTCTGAACAGCGACCAGCCTCGACCGGTCCGGCGTATCGATCACCGCTCCGCCGGCATCGATGAACTTGATCGTGTCGGCGACGGGCACGGCAGGCACGGCACCGTCGGCACCCGCGCGCACCGCTTCGATCACTGCCTGAAAGAGCGTGGGTGACGCCAGCGGTCGGGCCGCATCGTGCACGCAGATGATCGTCGCGTCGGCCGGAACCGCCGCCAGCCCCGCTCGCACCGACTCGCTGCGCGTGGTGCCTCCCGCGACAGCTCCCTCCCGCACCGCGTCCTCAGGCGGCACCACGACCACGACGCCGGCACTGGCCGCTCTGGCCACGTCGACGGCCAGATCGAGGACGCGCCGGTCCCCCAGTCGCTCGTACTGCTTGCGGGCTCCGAACCTGACGCCTCCGCCAGCGCCGACGACGACGGTCCACACCGTGGACACCGGCGACACGTCCGCTGCGCCGGCGTCTGCGACGGCGGTCACACGGGCAGGGTAGTACCCTCCTGCCGCGATGAGTCACGACAGCTCGGCGTACCGGGACGTGCTGGCGCGAACGGATTTCTTCGCCGACGCAGACGATGCAACGCTCGATGCGTTGGCTCGCGCGGGCTCGGAGCGCAACATGGTGCGCGGCGACACACTGTTCGCCGAGGGTGACCCACCCGACTCTCTGTACGTCGTGACGAGGGGCCGCATCGCGATCGCGATCGCCAACCCGATCGACCGGCGCGAGAGCGTGGTGGCCCTCATGGAGCCGGGCGACCTGTTCGGCGAGCTCGGCATGCTCGACGACCGGCCGCGCTCGGCGATGGCTCGCGCGTTGGAGCCGTCGGCCGTGCTGGCGGTCCCGTACGGCCCCGTGCTGGCGATGTTCGACGGCCAGCCGCAGCTCCTGTGGAACGTCACGCGACTGCTGGCGCAGCGGCTGCGGGCGATGGACGAGGCGTTGGCCGACTCCGTCTTCCTCGACGTGACCGGCCGGACCGCCAAGCGGCTGCTCGAGCTGGCCAACGGCAGCGATCAGTTCACGCTGCCGGTGACCCAGGAAGAACTGGCCGGCATGGTCGGGGCATCAAGGGAGCGCGTCAACAAGGCGATCGCCAGCTTCATCCGGCTCGGCTGGATCGACCAGCGCGACCGTCAGTACACGATCACCCAGCGCGAGCGACTGGAGCTCAGAGCGCGGCTGACGAGCGTCGCCAACGGGCGGGATGGGTACGCCGCGCGCATGAGCGATCCGACCTTCCCTCCTCCGATCGTGCCAGATCCCGATCTCCCGACGCCGATCGTCCCCAACCCGGACCTGCCCGAGCCGACGCTGCCCGACCCGGTCGTTCCGCAGCCGATTCCGGACCCCAGCCCAATCGACAGCGCCTGAGCGCCGCTCAAGGTCAGGAAATTGGCTGCATATCAGCCAATTCTCTGACTTTGAGGCCTAGCTCGTCAGCCACTCCCGGGCGCGGGCGAAGGCGTCCGCCGCGTCGTCGGGGCGGTGCGCGGGCCGATGCGGGTCGTGCGCGAAACCGTGCGCGGCCTCCGGGTAGCGGGCGACCGTCACGCCGAGCCCTTCGAGGGCGTCGACGTCCTCGGGCGGCGTGAAGTGGTCCTGCTCTCCGATGATCGCCAGCACGCGATCCGGGTGGCCGACGGCGAGGTGCGCGAGCGGCTCGCCCTGCTCGGCGCCCTGCCAGTTCTCCGGCACGCTGATCATCCCGTAGAACGCGACGAGGCGAGCGAAGCGATCAGAGCGCGCCGCCTTCAACGTGTACATGCCTCCCATGCAGAACCCAACGACGCCGACACGCTCCTGACCGGTCGCCGCCGCTGCCTCGAGGAGGTCGCGCAGGTGGTCATCGTCGGACAGCTCATTGACGACCGCCGTCCGGGTCGGCATGTCGGGCGGGAGATCGCGGCCGGGGAACGGATCCACCGCGCACACGGCCATCGACCATTCCTTGGCCAGTCGCTCGACGAGGTCGTCGAAGAGCGGCCGCAGGCCCATGACGTCGGTGGCGACGACCAAGCCCATCGCGACGTCGCCATCGGGGGTGTGCAACGAAGCCGGCGTGCCGGAAGGAAGCGTGATGCGCATCCCCGCTGCTTACCGCACGGCGGCGTCTCATTGGAAGATCTGGATGGAGTTCCGCCCCCCGCTGCGCCGGACGAGCTCGTAAGTGTCCGGAACGAGGGGCCCGCCGCGCAGCCCGTGGTCAGGCGCGGGCGAACGTGTTGAGCAGCAACCCGACGTCCGGACCGAGCGGGTAGAGGATCGGGCAAGTGCAGCCGTTGGCCATGTACTCGGCAACCTTGGCGACGACCTCGTCGGGCTCGCCCGAGGCGGTGCAGCGCTGCACGACCTCGTCGGGAACAAGCCGGCTGGCGGCTTCGACCTCGTCGTGGGTAGCCGGCCACGTCATCACCTTGGCGATGTCATCGAGCAGCTCCTGCGGCACACCCGACGCCTTCATGAGGTGTGGTTGCTGGCCGAGGTACTGAGTGACCATCAGCCGTGCCGCATCGAGTGCCTGCTTGCGATCGCGATCGATGCTGCAGATCACGAGTTGCGGACGGTCGAGATCGTCGACGGATCGACCAGCCCGCTGCGCGCCGCGCTGCAACGACTCGAGCGCGGCGACGTTGTACGCCGGGTCGACGAGGTAGTTGAGGACCACGCCGTCGGCGATCTCCCCCGCCAGCTCCATCATCTGCATGCCGGTGGCACCGATGTAGATCGGCACGTCCTTGGCCCGCCGCTCCTGGTAGACGTAATCGAGCTCGACCCCGTCGAGTTGGACGTGATAGCCGTCGAGGGAGACCGTCTGGTTGCCGAGCAGGCCGCGCAGCGCCGTGACGACCTCGCGGATCACGCGCAGCGGGCGGGCGCGATCGATGCCGACCTTCCCAGCCAGAGGGTCCCACCACGCCCCGAGCCCGCACAGGATGCGACCAGGCGCGAGATCGTCGAGTGTCGAGAACGTGCTCGCCAGGCGGGCCGCGTTGCGGGTCCAGATGTCGATCACGCCCGACCCGATGCGGATCGTGTCGGTGGCCGTGGCGAACGCCGCCATCGGCACCACGGCGTCACGCACGAGCCGGCTGTCGGCCTGCCAGACCGCGTCGAAGCCATGGGCCTCGGCCTGGCGCACCAGGTCGATGTCGTAGCGCAGCGCTTGGGCATCCTGGACGTACAGGGCGACCGGGTGGTCGACGGGCATCCGGTCATCCTGTCACGGCGCCGTTTGTCGTCGTGACGGGTCCGGGTACGCAGCTCGCATGAACCGGCACCGCAGCTCCTGCCTGCGTGGGTTCGTCGCCGCCGCTGCCGCCTGCGCCGTCGTTGGTGCGGCGGCGTGCTCGGAGGACGCCCAAGACGACGCCAGGCAGGCGGCCGACTCGATCGCCGAGGAAGTCGGCGACGCCGCGCAAACCGCCGTCTCGAACGTGCAAGAAGCGGCCGGCGAGGCGATCGATGACGCCACCGAGTTGGCTGCCCGCAACCTCGCCGCCGAGTACGGCGAGCGGGAGTTCGACGAGGCCGGCTACCCGATCGACGACGAGGGCCTTTCCTGCGAGGCGACCGCAACGGACGACGCGACGGCGCTCGACGTCTCGTGTTCGGGCATGACCGAGGACGACAGCGAGGCCATGCTGACGGGCCGGACGGGCGAGATCCCAGGTGCCTCACTCACCGAGCTGGAGGGCGACTTCACTGGCTCGGTCGACGGCGGTGAGATCTTCACCACCGACCGTCTCGGCGGCTGACGTCCCGACTCTGCGTCACCCAGCTGACGGCTCCCCCGCTGGTGACACTTCAGCGCGGTTTCAGCGCGTCGGCCGATCATCTCGACCATGCGCGAGTCGGTACCTCTCAGCCAACCGTTGATGCCGCATCGTGGACCGTCATCGACCGGGCGTGACGTCGGGCGAGCACTGGCGGGGTCGCGTCGTGCCCTGACCCTCGTCGTCACGCTGTTCGTCTCGATCGCCGTCGCAACGTTGCCGTCGAACGTCGATGCGTCCGCCGTCCCTCCACCGACGGCCGACCACCACCGACCTCACCCCCAACAGCGGACCCACCGCCGGCGGCACCCCCGTCACCCTCACCGGCACCAACTTCGAACCCGGCGACACCAGCATCGTCGTCGCCTTCCCCCGCGGCGGCGGCGTCAACGTCCCCGCCACCGACGTCACCATCAACGACCACCGGCACCACCGCCACCTTCACCATGCCCCCCGCCCTCCAAGACGGACGCGCCGGCGTCATCGCCGTCACCCCCGCCGGAAACTCCAACGCCCAAACCTTCACCTACATCCCGCCACCACCGCCCACCACCACCGACCTCACCCCCAACAGCGGACCCACCGCCGGCGGCACCCCCGTCACCCTCACCGGCACCAACTTCGAACCCGGCGACACCAGCATCGTCGTCGCCTTCCCCCGCGGCGGCGGCGTCAACGTCCCCGCCACCGACGTCACCATCAACACCACCGGCACCACCGCCACCTTCACCATGCCCCCCGCCCTCCAAGACGGACGCGCCGGCGTCATCGCCGTCACCCCCGCCGGAAACTCCAACGCCCAAACCTTCACCTACATCCCGCCACCACCGCCCACCACCACCGACCTCACCCCCAACAGCGGACCCACCGCCGGCGGCACCCCCGTCACCCTCACCGGCACCAACTTCGAACCCGGCGACACCAGCATCGTCGTCGCCTTCCCCCGCGGCGGCGGCGTCAACGTCCCCGCCACCGACGTCACCATCAACACCACCGGCACCACCGCCACCTTCACCATGCCCCCCGCCCTCCAAGACGGACGCGCCGGCGTCATCGCCGTCACCCCCGCCGGAAACTCCAACGCCCAAACCTTCACCTACATCCCGCCACCACCGCCCACCACCACCGACCTCACCCCCAACAGCGGACCCACCGCCGGCGGCACCCCCGTCACCCTCACCGGCACCAACTTCGAACCCGGCGACACCAGCATCGTCGTCGACTTCCCCCGCGGCGGCGGCGTCAACGTCCCCGCCACCGACGTCACCATCAACACCACCGGCACCACCGCCACCTTCACCATGCCCCCCGCCCTCCAAGACGGACGCGCCGGCGTCATCGCCGTCACCCCCGCCGGAAACTCCAACGCCCAAACCTTCACCTACATCCCGCCACCACCGCCCACCACCACCGACCTCACCCCCAACAGCGGACCCACCGCCGGCGGCACCCCCGTCACCCTCACCGGCACCAACTTCGCACCCGGCGACACCCGCATCGTCGTCGACTTCCCCCGCGGCGGCGGCGTCAACGTCCCCGCCACCGACGTCACCATCAACACCACCGGCACCACCGCCACCTTCACCATGCCCCCCGCCCTCCAAGACGGACGCGCCGGCGTCATCGCCGTCACCCCCGCCGGAAACTCCAACGCCCAAACCTTCACCTACGAGCCGCCATCCGCCCACAGGGTCGACGTCGACGGCCGCGGGTGGTAACCCACCAGCACCGACAACGCGACAACGGTCAGAGGCGGGCGAACAGGCGCGCTGCCTGCTCGGCGGCGTGGGCGCGGACCTCCTCCACGTCCACGGTCGTCGGGCGGCCATCGGCGACAAGCGTCCGACCGTCGCCAGTCACCACCTCGAGCGCCCGCGTGCCGGGCGTGAAGGCGACGTGCCACGGCGAGTCGACGTGGTCGTAGCTCCACGTCACGCGGTCATCGGCCGCCTCGGGGATGAACTGGTGCCCATTCATCAACCACGACCACGCAGACTCCGGCGTCGCCTCTACGTCGTCGGCACGATGGGCCACGTAGGCCAGGCGGAACTCCTCGAGCATGTCGGCGCCGATGCCGTCGGTCCCGAGCACGATGGCGTTCGATCGCGCCGCTGGACGCGCGTAGCCGACGCCGTTATTCATGTTGCTGCGCGGGTTGTGGGCGATCGTTCCCGGCAGCGGTCGGTCCAGCTGGACGCAGTGCACGAGCAGCCAGTCATCCGTAGCGAGCTCGGCCAGCCGTTGTCCGGCGTCCGCGTCGGGAGGGCCCTCGGCGACGTGGATGTGAACCCCGACGCCGAAATCGGCGCCTAGCCCCGCCGCCGCCGTCAACGTCTCGTCGGAGCACGTGAACGAGGCGTGGACGCCGACCAGCCCTCGGCCGCCCGCCCGCAGGAAGCGCTCGTTCTCGGCGAGCCCACGTCGGGCGCCGTCTGCGCCGTGCCGGTCCGTCACCCCGTAGGCGCACACGACACGTACTCCGACCTCGGCGCAGGCCTCGGCGATCACGTCGAGGCTGCCCTCGATCGCGTTCGGACTCTCGTGGTGGTCGACGATCCCGGTCGTCCCCGCCTGCAGGGCCTCCAGCGCGCCGAGTCGGGCCGACGCCCGCAGCATGTCGAGGTCCAGGGCGGCATCGAGCCGCCACCAGATCTGCTGCAGGATCTCGGCGAAGTCCGTCGGCGTGCTCGGAGGCGGCGGCATCCCGCGGGCGAGCGCCGAATAGAGGTGGTGGTGGGCGCAGACGAGGCCCGGCGTGGTGGCGCTCATCGAGCTCGCGATGCCTCGTACAGCTCGATGTAGCGCTCCGGAGGCACGCTGGCGATGACGTCGCCAACGGCGTCGAGGTCGATGCCGGACAGGTCAGCGAAGCGCAGGCAGCTCTTGCCCATGTCGAACTTGATGCCGGCCTCGGCGTAGGCCGCCCGCAACTGGTCGAGCATCTCCGGCGACGCGTAGGCGGCGTTCAGGTACAACGAGTAGTGGCGCTTCTGGGCGGCCAGTGCTGCCACGCCGAGCGGCTGCCCGTTGTACGTGTCGGGGTAACGCTCGAGCGGGATCTCGTAGGAGATCATCCCCCAGTTCATCGTCTCCTCGTAGCCCGGAGGCAGTCGGTCGAGGATGACGCTGCGAACGGCGCGGACGACGTCCGCCCGTTCTGCCGGCAAGCCGGCCAAGTACTCCTCGACCGTCGCGGCGCTGCTGGTGGCCATGGACCGGGAACGTACTGCCGCGCATCGAAATGGACGTTGTCGTTTCAAATTAGCGATGTATCGTTATCGAATCCCGACTGAAAGGAACAACGTCATGAACGGGATGAGAATGCGACACATGCACCATTTCGGTGACGATCACAGGGGCCGAGGAGGCCACGGCCGCCGCCGGGCCAGGCGCGGCTCGATCCGGCTCAGCATCCTGCGCTTGCTCAACGAGCGGCCGATGCACGGCTACGAGTTGATCCAAGAGTTCGAGCAGCGCACAGGCGGCCGCTGGCGGCCGAGTCCGGGTTCGGTCTACCCGACGCTCGCCCAGCTCGAGGACGAAGGGCTCGTCACGGCCAGCGACGTCGATGGCCGCAAGCAGTTCGAGTTGACCGACGCCGGCCGCACGTGGCTCGAGGGGCACCAGGACGACGAGCAGACGCTCCCCTGGGAGCATCCCGGCGGCGGACGCACCGGCGAACTGCGCCGGCTGAGCGCCGAGATCGTCGGGCAGCTGCGTCAGCTGCTGCGCTTCGGCACACCCGCCCAGCTGGACCGCACGCGCGACATCCTGTCCCGCACGCGCGGCGAGCTGTACGAGGTCCTGGCGAACCCACCGGACGACGCCACGCCTGAGGAGTGACGATTCTGACGACAGTTGGTTGCGCTGAGCGCAACCAAGTGTCGTCAGAATCCGCTGGCCGGCGACGGGACCGACGTCACACCGGAAGGTCCCGATGCGGCTCTCGATCCGCGCATTGCCGTTCGTTGAAACGGCGAGGCAGCGCGTGGGGCGCCGCCACCACCGGGAGGAACCATCATGACCGCCACCGTTGCCACCACCACCACCACGACGATCACGACGGCCCGTCGCCGCAGCAACCCGCTGTTCAAGGCCACCGTGCTGGGCGGCATCGTTGCCGCCGTGACGGCGATGGCACTCGCCGCCGTCGCCCACGCCGCCGGCGTGCCCCTCGCCGTCGACGGCCAGGAGATCCCGCTGCTCGGCTTCGCCGAGATGACGTTGGTCGGTGCCGTGCTCGGCGGCCTCGTCGTCGCCGCTCTCAACCGCTGGAGCGGGCGGGCCCGCCAGCGCTTCCAGAGCATCGCTGTCGCGCTCACCGCGCTGTCGTGCGTCCCGTCCGTGGTCCTGCCGCCCGACACCGCCACCAAGCTGGTCCTGGTTGCGACGCACCTCGTCGCAGCGGCCATCGTCGTCCCGGTCGTCGCCCGCCGCGCCGCCAGCTGAACCTGCTAAGCGTGGCGAATCAGTCCCGCCGGACCCGCCCCGACAGGAAGTCGATGGAGCGGGTCACGGTGGCGGCCACGAAGCGCTCCAGCTTCGGTGCGTCCAGGAAGCGAGAGGCGGCCTGCAGTGGTTTCAACGAGCCGCTGCGGGCCGCCTCTTCGCTTGCCGCGCGGGTCGTCTTGACGGCGTGGGCGTGGACGATGAATGCCGTCGTCGTGTCGTCGAGTGCCTTCCGCTGCAGCTCCTCGCCGGCGACGACGACATCGGTCGTCGCGAGGTCGATCTCATGCTGCGGTCCGATCGTGGTGTGCCACTCGTGACGCCCCGTCCAGTGAGCGAGGAACACGCACCACAGCGCGAGCCGGATCGTGTCGGGATGGCGCAGATGGGCGCCGTGCCAACGGGCGGCGTTGGCGTACGTGATGCCGTGGGTGATGTCGAGCCAGCCGAAGTCGTCATGGAAGTCGAGCTCGCCGGCCGTGTCGTAGCGCAGCATCCGGTCGGACACCGCGTCGACGACGACGTCGAGCACGCCGTCGACACCAGCGCCATCTCGCAACGCGTCGACGGCGGCATGGAGCGGGGCAGCACGGTCGCCGCCGTCGAGCAACGCGGCTTGGAGCCGGCCGTCGTCCCGCCATGACGGGTCGACTTCGACGGCGCTCAGCGCATCGAGGTCGACGCCAGCCAATGCTTTCGTGAACGGCCGCATGTACGGCAGGGTGTCCTCGCGTGTGCCGTAGACGATCGTCGGCACGAGATGCGGCAGCACCGTGTCGGCGCGCTCCCAGCCGAGCCGGTCGAGCAGCTGGAACGCCTTCTGCGTGTAGATCGCGCCGTGGCCGTACGACAGGAGGTGATCGCTGATGACGGCGGTGAACCAGGGCCGCAGCTCGTCGGCGGACCAGCCCGCGTGGATGGCGCCGCGGACGAGCGCTTGCGCCGGCGCGAGGTCCTCGGCCTCGACGAGGCGGCGGAACTCCGCGCCTGGGTCGCCGCCGAGTTCGGTGACCGGGTCCGGCAGCACGTTGACCGGCCGATCGCGCTCGACCTCAGCGATCCCGGCGATGCCCTGCACGATCGGCAAGGCGCGCTGGTCGCCGTCGTAGAGATCGACCATCGCCAGGCAGTCGGTGGCGGATGCCACCGAGTGACCCCAGCCGAAGTCAGCGCGCGGCGCCCCGAAGGCGACGGCCTCCCACACCAGCTCGCCGGGGTTGGCGTCTGCCCGCAGCAGGCGGATGACATCCCGTGAGACCTGGCCCACGTAGTCGTGCTCGATGCCCCGCCGCAAGCTGGCCATGAGGCGCGGCCGCACCTCGGCCGGGTCGGGCTCGTTGAGCGTGACGCCGAGCGAGCCATCGCGACGGACCGTCACCGGATGCGCTCGCACGTCCTCCTCACCGAGGACGCAGACACCGTCGTCGACGCGGAACTTCCAGTTGTGCCACGCGCACGTGAGCAGGTTGCCGTCGAGCGTGCCTTGGGTCAGCCCGTAGCCCTCGTGCGGGCAGGCATGGTCGAGCGCGTGCACGCCGTCGGCCGTGCGAACCAGGCAGAGGCGCCGGCCGTCGACGCGAGCGAGCCGCATCGATCCGACGGGGAGATCGTGCAGGTGCAGGCCCAGGTCGTTGTCGGTCATGGTGGGACGAAGGTAGAACTTCAACCATGGTTGAGGTCAAGCGCCTGTCGATCGGCGCCGTGGCCGCGAGGGCAGGGGTGGCGACGTCGGCGTTGCGGTTCTACGAGGACCAGGGTCTGATCACGTCCGAGCGCGCTCCCTCAGGCCACCGGCAGTACCACGCCGACGTGCTGCGACGCGTCGCCTTCATCCAGGCCGCGCAACGAGTCGGGCTCTCGCTGTCCGAGATCCGCGACGCGCTGGCGACGCTGCCCGACAACCGGACGCCGAACCGCAAGGACTGGTCCCGGCTCTCGCAGTCGTGGCGGTTGCGACTCGACGACGAGATCGCCTGGCTGGAGCGACTGCGCGACGACCTCGACGGGTGCATCGGCTGTGGCTGCCTCTCACTGTCCGCCTGCGCGCTCTACAACCCCGGCGACCGTGTCGCCGTACGCGGTCCCGGCCCGCGCATCCTCATGGGCGAATGACATCCGAGTGTTTGCACCGATCGGAGTGTTTGGGCCGGGGCATCCCCAGCCCTGACACTCGGATGGCGTCAAACACTCGGATGAAGAGACGTCAGCCGGTGCGCATCGGGAGCGTGGAGCGCCACTCACCGTCGAGATCGTGCAGGGCGGCGGCCACCGCCGGCGCGGTGGGCACGAGGCCGATCTCGCCGACGCCCTTGATCCCGTAGGGCGACCGCGGCTGCGGGACCTCGACGAGCCTGACCTCGATCTCGGGGACGTCCTTGGCGCGCAGGATGCCGAGCTGGCGCAGCGTCGAGAACGTCGGAAAGCCGGTCTCCGGATCGGTCGGGAAGTCCTCGGTCAACGCGTACCCGAGTCCCATGTGCACGCTGCCCTCGATCTGCCCTTCGCAGAGCAACGGGTTGACGGCGCGGCCGACGTCGTGGACCGCGACGACTCGCTCGATCTTGCCCGACTCGCGATCGGCGATCACGAGCTGGGCGGCGTAGCCGAACGCGGCGTGGATCGTCGGTTGCGGGTGGTTCGGGTCGCCGAGCTTGGCCGTCCAGTCCACGACGTGCTCGGCGTGGTAATCGACGTCGGGACGGCATCCGTCGGCGAGCGCCGCGGCGCACAGGCCTGCTGCACGGCGCCCGCCGCCATCAGCGTGCCGCGTGAACCCGTGGTCTGCCCGAAGCCGAGCTGGCGTGTGGTGTCGACGATGACGTCGATGCGTGCCGGGTCGATGTCGAGCTCCTGGGCGGCCACCTGGAGCGCGACGGTGTGCACGCCCTGCCCCATCTCCGTCCAGCCGTGGCGAACCTCGACGCGGTCGTCGTCGCCGTGGAACCGCACGACGGCGCCGGACACCTCGCGCAGCCCGTTGCCCAGCCCGGCGTTCTTCAGGCCGAGTCCCAACCCGACGGCCTTGCCCGCCGCGACCGCCGCGTCGTACTCGGGCTTGATGCCATCGAGGCACTCCTCGGCACCTGCGGCGCCGTCGTCCATCACCTGCCCCGGCCCCCACAGCGCGCCTGGACGGATGACGTTGCGCTTGCGCATCTCCCATCCCGAGATGCCGACGGCCGCGGCCAACCGATCCATCACGCCGTCCATGGCGAACTGCGCCTGGTTCGCTCCGAACCCACGGAACGCGCCGCACAACAGGTTGTTGGTGCGGGCGGCGATCGACTCCACGTCGACGGACGGGACGTGGTACGGCCCGGTGGCGTGGCCGGCGGCGCGCTCGAGCACCTTCATGCCGACCGAGGCGTAGGCACCGGAGTCGCCGACGGCACGCACTCGCACGGCCGTGAGCACGCCGTCGGCGTCACAGCCGGCCCAGTACTCGAGGCGCACGGGATGGCGCTTGGCATGAATGCGGAAGCTCTCCTCGCGCGACAGCGTGCACTTCACCGGCCGGTCGAGCATCCACGCGGCGAGCGCGACGTGCGGCTGGTTGGACATGTCCTCCTTGCCGCCGAACGCGCCTCCGTTGGAGACGAGCTCGACCGTCACGACGTCGGTGTCGACAGCGAGCACACGGCAGATGTCGTCACGGTCGTCCCAGACGCCCTGACCGCCCGAGTACACGTGGAGCCGGCGGTCGTCGTCCGCACCCGACGGCACGGCGAGGCTCGATTCCGGCTCGAGGAAGGCGTGCTCGATGCGCTGGGTTTGGAAGACCTCGTGCACGGTGTGGGCGCTCGCGCCGAGCGCTCCGTCGACGTCGCCGCGCGCGTAGACGCTGCGCGACAGCACGTTGTCCTCGGTGCCCCAAACGGCGACTTCGGCGCCCGGCTGGATCGCGGCCAGCGGATCGGTGATCGGAGGGAGGACGTCATAGCTCACCTCGACCAACTCCGCAGCCGCTCGCGCCAGCTGGCGCGTCTCGGCGACCACGATCGCCAGCACATCGCCGGCGTACGACGTGCGCCCGCCGACGGGGATCATGATCGGCCAGTCCTTGTAGATGATGCCGACGCGCAGTTCGCCAGGGATGTCCGCCCCGGTGATGACGCCGACGACACCATCAGCAGCGGCGGCCGCGGTCGTGTCGATGGCGGTGATATCGGCGCGTGCGTGGTCGGTCAGACGCAGCGCGGCGTGCAGCATGCCTGGGATCCGGATGTCGTCGATGTAGTCACGGTCGCCGAGCGCCAGCTGACCCGCTTCGTACTTCGCGCCGGATGCGCCGACGCCAACACCGAGTGCCGGCTGGAACGTCTTGCCCTTGGCGACCGACTCGATGGCGTCGAGGATCTTGACGTAGCCGGTGCAGCGGCACAGGTGGGCGCCGAGGTGTGGGGCCATCCCGCCCCGGTCGAGGGCGGCGCCCTTCTTGTCGATCTGGGCCTTGGCGCGCATCACGATGCCCGGGATGCAGAAGCCGCACTGCAGCCCACCACACGCGGCGAACGCATCCGCGTAGCGCTGGCGCTCGTCCGCGTCGACGCCTTCCAACGTGATGATGGACGCGCCGGCCACCTTGGCGAGCGGCAGGTTGCAGCTGACCACGGCCTTGCCGTCGATGTGCACCGTGCAGCAGCCGCACTGGCCGGACGGGGAACAGCCGTCCTTCGGCGACGTCACGTCGAGCTCCTCGCGCAGCGCGGCCAGCAGGTGCGGGTGGTCGGCGCGCACCGAGACCGGACTGCCGTTGAGCGTGAACTCCACTCGTTCGGCCATCGCTTTACATTCTGTCAAAGCCGGGCGCCGTTTCTCGCCCTTCTTCGCAATCCTTTGTCGGCCAGCGAGACGCCCAGAAACCCCAGCAACCAAACGGTTTCGCCGCACTCCGCCACCCTCCGTCGGAGGTGTGGACGTCGACCTCCAGGTCGCGGCGCTTCGACCAGCAGCACCACCGGGGTGGTGTCTGGGGTGGTGTCAGCCGCCGTCGCCATCCGGCGAGGTCAGCCCCTCCGCCTCCGCCAACGCCCCGCGCCGCCCCAACTCCTGAACCAGCTTGGCGTTCACCTTCACCTCCAACGCCGACACACGGACCCGACGGAACGCGTCCCGCACACCGGCGTCGGCCGCCCCGTCCTCCTCACGCGTACTCCTCGGCGATCCATTCCAGCGCTTCGCCCAGGCCCTTCCCGCGCAAGACCCCGTTGACCGCCCAGCCGCGGCGCTCCTTGGTCACCTCGTGACCCTCGACGTGCCAGCGACCGGGCTCGATGCAGCGGGCCTCGAGTTGGCGCATCAGTTCGTTGCGTCGGGTGAGGTAGCCCACCATGTGGTTCACCCTCCCCACCCGGCGTCGACACGCCGATCCCACTCTTCGTCTTCCAGCGCGTCGTAGCGCTGTTCGGACGGCGAGCGGGGTGATGGCTCCTTGCTGTCAATCACGCCAGTCGCACTGACGAGGATCCACAGCAGCGAGAGCAGGGGGATACCGAAGATCATCATGAACCCGAAGAAGTCCCCGAAGTCCCATGATCGACGGCTTGGGCTGTACTCCCACGTCATGACCGCTTCGCTCTGCTCACGCACGAAGGGTTGGGAGTTTGTACCTTGCATCCGGGATCAGGTCCTCCTGCGACTGGTCTGTGGCCCGAGTCAGCCGCTTACTGGCTCGGGCCGATTCAACGTATGGATGGGATTGCTGGCTCAGTTCCTCAAACTTGATGAACCGCCATGCCCGCCCACGTCGATATGCACCGCGAGTCCCAGCGCCCACTGCAGGCACGGGGACCCCCACGGCCGGAGGGGGCGTTGGTTATCGCTCGGCCTGCTCGATACGACGGTTGATGACGGCGGCGACGCGGACGAGGTCCACGCGCTCGGTCACCTTGTCCCACGCCGCCGGGTCAGACGCCAGCGCGCCGACGACCACGGCGGCAGCCGAGACCACCGCACCTCCCGACGACATCGACCCTGCCGCGGAGCAGGACGCAGCCGAGGATGCGCTGCTCGTGCTGAGCGACTTCCCAGCGGGCTGGAGCGAAGTGCCCAACGCCGAGCCGACGGAAGAGGAAGCCGACTACCGGCGGCGCACCGCCGAGTGCATCGGTTCCGAAGGCCCCGGGATTGGCGACCTTGGTGGAGCAATCGCCAGCACCGGAGACTTCACGAGTCCGAGTGAGGAGACCGTGGCGGAGACCGTCTCGTTTGCGCCGTCAGTCGCCGAGGCGGAGGATTTCATCGTGCGCTTCGCTGCGCCCGACGTCGCGGAGTGCTTCGGCGAAGCCGCCGCTGACCTGGCCGATGGACAACTTCGGAGTGGGATGACCCTCGGTGAGGTGACGGTCGCGCGTCTCAACGTCTCGGAGGTCGGGGATGAGGCCGTCGCGTATCGGGTGACCGTGCCGGTCCTTTCCGGCGAGTGGACGGTCAACCTCTACGCCGACCTTGTGCTCGTCCGCTATGGTCGAACCGTCGTCGGTCTGGCCTTCCAGTCGGAGTTGTCGCCGTTCATCTTTGAAGACACCGAGCGGTACGTCGCTCTGGCGGCGGAACGGCTGGCTGCGGTCTCGTAGCCCAGCCGATCGCGTCGGACATCGCACCTGCCGCCGCGTCGTCACCTCACTAACGGGTGGCGGGCAGTCCGCGGCCCCCGCTGTCAGGTGCCTGGAGCGCATCCTTGACCAGCTGAAGTGCCTGCGCACAGGCCTGCGCCCACGCGTCCTGCGTGGCCGGATCCGACTGCTCTGGCGAAGGCCAGTTGATGATGAAGGCGAAGAACGCCCACACGTCGTCGAAGAAAATCCCGCCGGCGGCAGACAGGGCGTGGAAGCCCGGCGAGTCGATCTCCCCACCCTTGGCGAACGAAGAGACGGCCAGCGGGAACGGGAGGATCCAGATGATGTCGCCGATGGACAGCAGCTCACGGAACTCCTGCGACGTCGCCTCGTTCTGGAAGAAGTCGCTGCCCGGGAGCGCCCGCGAATAGAACGACACCAGGTCGTCGGCCGATGACGCCATGGTGTTCGTCTGGTTGAGGGCGGGATTGACGTACGGCTGGTTCTGAATGGCATTGAGGTCGGCCCACGTGAACGCATCCGGGTCCGGGACGCCGAACAGGTAGCCGATGAAACTGCGCGTGCTGTTCGGGATCAACGTCTGGGTCAGGCCGGCGGACGCGATGAACGTTCGCACGTTGTCCGGGCCGACCTGCTTCAGCACCATGTCGGCGCCCGTGTTGTCGCTGTGCAGCACCATCGCCTCCAGGGCGGTGCGCTCGGACACCTGACCACTGAGGTTTGGCGGGTTGAACGTCGCGCTGTCGGGTGACCACACGCTCTCATCGAGCGCAAGCTGCCGTTGCGCGATCGTGTCGACGACGTTGGGGGAGTCGTCCTGGCGCAACGCTTCCGCCGCCACGAAGGCCTTGAACGCGCTCCCGATGAACATCTGCTGCCCAGGATCCATCGACACGTCGAGCGCACTCGTCCGCTCGGTCGCGGGCGCGACGATCCTGACCGAGTTCGTGCCCGGCAGCGGAGCGAAGAGCTCACGGATCGCGTCCGACGTGACGGGTTTCCTCGCCGCAGCTGCGGTGGATCCACCCACCAGCGCGGCGCCAACGGTGACGGCGGCGCCGCCAATGAGCTCACGCCTCGAACGTTCCATCATTCCCTCCCTCAACGAGCGGCGCGCAATGTACTCGGCACACTGGGTTCGTGGAGTCACTCGATGGCATCGAGGTGATCGCCTTCCCGGACGCCGCAACGTGGGAGTCCTGGCTGTCCGCCCACCACACGCGAGCCGAAGGTGTCTGGCTCAAGATGGCCAAGAGGCGCTCCGGCGTCGCGTCGGTCACCGACGACGAGGTTGTCGACATCGGGCTGTGCTGGGGCTGGATCTCGGGACAGCGGCGATCGCTGGACGCGACGTACTACCTGCAGAAGTACGTCCCGCGACGACCGAAGAGCTTGTGGTCGAAGGTCAACGTCGAGAAGGTCGAGATGCTGTCAGCGGCGGGCCGCATGCGCGAGCCGGGGATGGCCGAAGTGCGCGCCGCGCAGGCCGACGGGAGGTGGGACGCGGCATACGCATCGCAGAAGCGAGCGACCGTCCCGGCCGAGGTCATCGCCGCGCTGGCCGACAACACGCCGGCGCGGGATGCGTTCGACGCGCTGGACAAGACGGCGCAGTACCTGCTCTACCTTCCGGTGTTGCAAGCACGGACGGAGAAGACCCGGGCTGCTCGTGTCGAGAAGTTGGTGTCGCTGCTCGAGGCAGGAAGGATCGAATGAGAACGATCGGCAACGTGTTGTGGCTCGTCCTTGCTGGGTGGTGGCTGGCCATCGGGTACGTCATCGCCGGGATCCTGAACTGCATCACGATCATCGGCATCCCGTTCGGCGTGCAGTCGTTCAAGCTCGCCGGCTACGCGCTGTGGCCGTTCGGTCGAGTCGTCGTCGAGCGACCCGGCGCCAGCCCGACGCTTGGTTGCCTCGGCAACGTCATCTGGCTCGTGCTCGGCGGCCTGGTCCTGGCGCTCGGCCACGTCCTCGCCGGCGTCCTGCTCTGCATCACGATCATCGGCATCCCGCTCGGCCTGGCATCGTTCAAGATGGCCGTCCTGGCGCTCACGCCGTTCGGCAAGGTCATCGTCCCAGCGGACATGGCCGCCCGAGAGACCGTCGTCTCAGCGGTGCGGTACTGACTGCTCCGGTCACAGGATGCCCCAGCTCGTGGACGTCCAAGCCGAGCCGTTCCACCAGAACTGCTGCACCCGGCGATCGAGGCCGCGGGCGAAGACCTGCGGCAAGCCGCCGGGCCCGGGCGACGTCGCTTCGGGGTCCGAGATGATGAAGCTGTCGATGTGCTCCCAGCCCGACCAGCCCGAGTCACTCAACCAGAAGAGGTGCCAGATCGCCATGTCGGTGCCGCGACAGAACACGTCGAGGCGGGTTGGACCGGTGTAAGTCGCCGACGGGCCCGAGGTGCAACGGCCTCCCAGATTGACGATGACCCACCGCGCGCCGTCCCAGTACAGCTGGTAGATCGCCTCGTCGAGGCCGCGGACGAACAGCTGCGGCAACCAGCCTGCGCCGGGCGAGGCGGCGTCCGGGTCGGACGTGGCGATACCCCCGACGCGGAACCAACTGGGCAGCCAGCCGACGCTCGCAAACCAGGCCGCGTTGATACAGCGCATTGTCCGTCCCGCGACAGAACACGTCCAGCCGCGAGGGTCCCGAATAGACCGCGGTGGGACCAGACGTGCAGATCCCGCCGAGATACGTCCATCCCGACTGGGTCGAAGGGAGGTGATACAGCGCGGAGTTCACACCTGTTACGACGAGGTCTGGGTTGGCCCCGGGGCCTGACGAGGCCGCATCGGGATCGGCGCCGGCGAGTCCCGGCAGCAGCGCCCAGGTCGGCGAGAAGCCAGTCGACGCTCGCCACGTTCGTTGGAGGATGAGTTCACCGCACTGGAGCGCGAACACGTCCTGGCGCTGTGATCCCGAGAACACGACACCCGCTCCCTGAGCGTCGGTGCTCGGCCACCGCTGTGGCGGCGACGTGACCTGGCCCCATGTAGCCATCGCCGGGTACGGATCGAACGGGTCGCCGTCGTCGCCGCACTTCACCTCGAAGTGGACGTGGTCGGTCTCGCAGGCGTTGCCGGTGCTTCCGACCGTGCCGATCACCTCGCCTTTCACGACGGGCCGATCGGCGGTGGCGGCGATCGTGTCGAGGTGGCCGTAGTAGTACACGTAGCCGGACGACCGCGGATGCTGACGCGGTTCCCCGAGATGTCGCCTTGCCCCGTCGCGCAGTCGTAGGCCGCCCCGGGCGTGGCGTAGCGGACCCAGCCGTCCTCGACGGCGACGAGCGGTGTGCCCAGCGGTGCGAAGCAGTCCACGCCCATGTGCGTGCGCCCGCCGCTGCGGGGATCGCCGAACGAATCGCTGCACGCGCCTCGAGACAGGCCGCTGATCGGGAATGCGTTGTCGACGGGCGGAGACATCGGCCCGGGCGCCGCTGCCTCGTCGGCGAACACCTGCGCCGTACGCGCCTCTGGTGAGTCGGGAGACGGTTCGTACTCCTCCGGCGGAGCGCCGTCGTCGTCAGGGAGTCCGTCGTCCGGCTGGGCGCCGACTCGCGCACCCGGCCAGACCACGAACCCGGCGAACAACGTGAGAACGAGTGCGGTTCGTAACCGTTTCGTCACAATCGCGAGTCTTACGCACAGAGCGCGGTGATGAGTTGCTGGACCACCGCCCCCATCTCCTTGCGGGCCGTGACCGGGTCGGTCGCACGGGCGACATACAGCGCGGCCTCGTCGAGCGCACCGACGAGCGCGTGGGCCAGCGGATCGACGGGCTGCTCCGGGATCAGGCCGGAGGCGATGGCGTCGGAGAGCACGGCGGACACGAGACCCAGGCCGTAGCGCAGGCCGATGTCGCGCCACCGCTCCCAGCCGAGGACGGCTGGCCCGTCGAGGAGGACGATGCGCTGGACTTCCGGCTCCATCGACGCGTCGAGCCACGCATCGGCGCCGGCGAGCAATACGGCGCGAGGGTCGCTGGCGTCGGCGGCGGGCAGGTGGTGTCCGAGACGAACCATCAGCTCCACCTCGACGGCCTCGAAGACGGCGGCGAACAGCTCGGACTTGTCAGGGAACTGGTGGTACAGCGCACCGCGGCTGACGCCGGCCTCGCTGGCGATGCGCTCGGTGCCGACGGCGGAATAGCCGTGCTCGGCGAACAGTCGGCGAGCGGCCTTGACGAGGGCACGCCGCGTCGTTGCTGAGCGGTCGGCCTGTGTCCGGCGTTGCACGGTCATCGCTTGACTTTCATACAGCCTGTATGTAACTTCCAAACAGGCTGTTCGTAAATGTTGTCGTTCCTTGGAGGTGCGTATGCCCACCGTCACGCTGCCACACGGCGAAGTCCACTACCGCGACACCGGACCGCACGATCCGCCCACCTCCGCGCCGGTGGTGTTCGTCCACGGGATCCTCGTCGACAGCCAGATGTGGAGCGCGGTGGCCTCCCACCTCGCCGCCGAGGGCGTCCGTTCGCTTGCTCCCGACCTTCCGCTGGGCGCACACACGCACCCGGTCGCCGCCACCGCCGACCAGTCGCCACGCGGCGTCGCCCGCCAAGTGATCGCGTTCCTCGAACGCCTCGACCTCACCGACGTCACGCTCGTCGGCAACGACACCGGCGGCGCGATCTGCCAGTACCTGCTCGACACCGACGCGTCCCGGATCGGCCGGCTCGTGCTGACGAACTGCGATTGCTTCGACCAATTCCCACCGTCGTCGCTGCAGCGCTTCATGGAGGTGATGCGACGACCAGCAGCCATCGCGGGCGTCGCTCAGGCGATGCGATCGACGACGTTCCGCCACGGAAGGTTCGGCTATGGCCCGTTCGCTCGCGAGTACGACACGGTGATGACGCGGGCGTGGATCGAGCCGCTGCGCACCGACCCCCGCATCCGTGAGGACGTCGCCCGCTTCGCGGCAGCTGTCGACGCTTCCGACCTCACCGCCGTCGCGACGCGCCTGCACCAGTTCTCCGGAAGCGTGCGGCTCGTGTGGGGCAACGCCGATCCGTACTTCCCGATGGATCTCGGCCATCGTCTCGCCGCCGCCTTCCGTGATGCGACGCTCACGGAGGTCGACGGAGCCCACACGTTCGTTCCGCTGGATGCTCCGGATCGCGTCGCCGCCGAGATCACCGACCTGTCCGTCGGAACCGCCTCACAACGAACGGTTGTGAAGGACAAAACCACTAAGTCGGGCGGATCACGCCGCGCTGCTCAGTGATGCGTCCGTACATCTCGGGGCGGCGGTAGCGGTCGAAGTCGAAGACCGTGCCCTTGTAGCGGGCACACCAGTCGAGATCGCAGCGGGCGGCCACCAACTCGTCGTCGGACGACAGGGCTTGCGCCACGATCTGCCCGGACGGAGCGATGATCATCGACTGCGCCAGCGAGTCGACGCCCTCCTCGACGCCGCCCTTCGCCACACCGACCACCCACGTGCCGTTCTGGTACGCGCCGGACTGCATCACCAGCGCGTTGTGGAAGCCCTGCAACGGGTTCTGGCTCGGATCCGGCGCGTAGTGGATCGGCGTGTTGTAGCCGCACAGGATCAGCTCGACGCCCTGCAACCCCATCACGCGGTACGACTCGGGCCAGCGCCGGTCGTTGCAGATCATCATCCCGACGAGGCCGCCGAAGGCCGGCCACACGCCGAACCCGTCGGGCCCGGGTTCGAAGAAGTAGCGCTCGGCGTGCTGGAACGGGCGGTCCGGCTCGTGCGACTCGTGACCGGGCAGGTGAACCTTGCGGTACCGGGCGACGACCGAGCCGTCACGCTCGACGAGCAGCTGGGTGTTGTAGCGATGCCGTGTGCCACTGGCATCGGGAGCGGTCAGCTCGGCGTAGCCGAGGCAGAACCCGACGCCACGCCGGCGGGCCTCGTCGAACAGCGGCTGGGTGTCCCCCCCGGGCATCGCCGTCTCGTAGAAGTGGTCGAACTCGGTGATGTCCTCGACGAACCACCGCGGGAAGAACGTCGTCAGCGCCAGCTCCGGGAACACGACGAGCTCGCAACCGCGCTCGTCTCCCTCGACGAGCAGGGCCAACAGCCGTTCGACGACGTCCTTGCGGGTGTCGTCGCGAGCGATCGGACCGAGCTGCGCCGCGCCAACCGTGACGAACCGTGACATCGGTCCATGTTGCCACGAGCACGACCATCGGTACCGTGGCTCCGCGTGTTGCAGGTCGACCGCCTCGTGCGCACCTACGGCACCGTGCGAGCCCTCGATGGCATGACGTTCGACGTGCAGCCGGGGACCGTCACGGGATTCCTCGGCCCGAACGGTGCCGGCAAGACGACCACGATGCGCGCCATCTTCGGCCTGACCGCCCTCGACGCCGGCGAGGTTCGCTGGGAGGGCCGCCCGATCGACCTCGCGGCGCGCCGCCGATTCGGTTACCTGCCCGAGGAGCGGGGCCTCTACCCGACGATGAAAGTCCTCGACCAGCTCGTGTGGCTCGGCGAGCTGCGCGGCATGTCGAAGCAAGCCGCCACCGACGCGGCGTCCAGTTGGCTGGCCCAGCTGAACCTCAGCGACCGCTCCCAGGACCCGCTCGAGGAGCTCTCGCTCGGCAACCAGCAGCGGGTGCAGCTGATCGGCGCGCTGATCCACGAGCCCGACGTGCTCGTCCTCGACGAACCGTTCTCCGGCCTCGACCCCGTCGCCGTCGACGCGCTGTCCAAGGTCCTCGTCGCGGAGGCGCGACGTGGCGCGACGGTCGTGTTCTCGTCACATCAGCTGGACCTCGTCGAGGACCTCTGCGAACGGGCCGTCGTGGTCGACCGTGGGCGAGTCGTCGCCGAAGGCACGATCGACGCACTGACGGCCGGCGCTGATCCCGTGCTCGAGATCGAGGTACCGAACGATCCCGAGGGCACGTGGACCAGAGCGCTCGACGGCGGCATCGACGTGCTCGACATCAACGCTGGGCGGGTCCGCCTGCAGCTCCCGCCGGACGCCGGCGCTCCCGCCGAACGGGCCCAGGCGGTGCTCGATGCGGCGCGGCGCGCCGGGCCGATCAACCGGTTCGGCTTCGAGCGACGCAGCCTCGCCGAGGTGTTCCTCGCCACCGTCGGTCGACCCGTCGGCGCATCAGGAGACGGTGACCATGGCTGACGGGTTGATCAGCGCGGCGCGCGGGCGGCCCACGATGCTCGTCGCCGAGCGCGAGTTGCGTGAGGCAACGAGGCAGCGGTCGTACCGAATCAGCCTGGTGCTCAGCATCGCTGCGTTGGCCGTCGTCATTGTGATCGCCAACCTTGCCGGAGGAGGCAGCGACGATCCGGAGCGGGTCATCGTCGCCGGCCCCACCGCAGCAGAGCGCGTGGAATCGATCGAGCAACTCGGCACCGCCATCGGCATCGAGCTGGACGTGACGACGGCGCCCGACGACGCGGCTGCCGAGACGGCCGTCATCGACGAGGACGCCGATGTCGCCGTGCTCGCCGACGGCACTGCCCTCGCCACGAGGGAGGAGCCAGACGACACGTCCCGACTCGGAACGGTTGTCAACGCGCTGCGGGCGGACCTCGCGCTGCAGAACGGGCTGCGCAACGCCGGCCTCGATCCGCAGCAGGTGGCCGACGTCCGGGCGACTCAGCCGCCGCCGGTCGATGTGTTGCGTCCGGGCGACGAGGTGGACTCGAGCCGGACCGGGGTCGCGACGATCACCAACATCCTGCTGTTCCTGATGCTGCAGACGTATGGAGCGTGGGTCCTCACGGCCGTCACGCGCGAGAAGGCATCCCGCGTCGTCGAAGTGCTGCTCGCCGTCATCCGGCCGATCCACCTGCTGGCCGGCAAGATCATCGGCATCGGGCTGGCCGCGCTCGGCCATGCCGTCTTGCTGATCCTCACGGCGTACATCACGACGCGCGCGGTGGGTGCGGAGATCACCGACGGCCTGCGCATCAGCGACCTCGCCGTCGGGGCCGTGTGGTTCATCCTCGGCTATGCCTTGTACTGCAGCGCGTTCGCCGCGGCGGGCTCGCTGTGCGCGCGCGTCGAGGACGCCCAGGGCGCATCGTTCCCGATCATGCTGCCGCTGCTGTTCGCGTACATCGTGTCCTTCTCGGCGGCCAGCGGACCGAACACCCTGTTGTGGGTGTTGGCGTTCATCCCGCCGACCGCCGTGCTGGCGATGCCCACGCTCTACGCCATCGGCGCCGCGCCCGTGTGGGCGATGCTCCTCAGCATGGCGATGACGGCGGTCGCCATCCTGGCCGTCGTCGTGCTGGCGGCGAAGATCTACGAGCGCTCGGTCCTTCACACGGGCCGCAAGCTGTCATGGCGGGAGGCGATCCGCCGGCCGGCGGAGATCGAGACTCAGGTACGACCAGCCACCACGAGCTAGGAAGTTCCGTCGATTGAGCAGGTGGGCGAGCGCCGCTGCGTAGCGGCGGCGGCGAGCTCGGGAGGAGCGTCGAGCAGCTTGTCTGCGAGACGAACCCGATGCGAGATGTCGCGCAGTCGGTCAGGTGGGCGAGCGCCGCCGCGTAGCGGCGGCGGCGAGCTCGGGAGGAGCGTCGAGCAGCTTGTCTGCGAGACGAACCCGATGCGAGATGTCGCGCAGTCGGTCAGGTGGGCGAGCGCCGCCGCGTAGCGGCGGCGGCGAGCTCGGGAGGAGCGTCGAGCAGCTTGTCTGCGAGACGAACCCGATGCGAGATGTCGCGCAGTCGGTCAGGTGGGCGAGCGCCGCCGCGTAGCGGCGGCGGCGAGCTCGGGAGGAGCGTCGAGCAGCTTGTCTGCGAGACGAACCCGGTCATGAACGGACGCGACCTGCACCATCGAACGCCGGCCGCCGGCGACCATCCAGGCCAGACCCGGCCGGGGCGGCAGTGGCCGGTGCCGCGGCAAGAGCTCGCCCAGCACGTCGCCGTCGGTGTCGCTGCACGCCGCGAACAGCAATCCGAGGCGGCTGCGGCGGACCACCGAGGTCCAGTGCCCGTACATGGAGCGGAGACTCTCCGGCCGCCCCGCGGCGACGACGAGCAGCCCAGGTCGCCGCTCGGTGAGCAGCCCGCCGAGCCGCGGGTCATCGACGTGCTCGGCGTCATCGACGACGAGCAGGCACGGCCGGCCGACGGCGGCCTCCACGGCAGCAACAGCGGCCGGGGCGTCTGCCTCCACGACGATCGGCAGCTGCGGCAGCAGCGCGCGACGGCGTGACGAGACCGCGACGATCTGCTCGCCCGGACGCGCCTCGACCCACGACGTGACCAGCCGGTGCAGCGCCGTCGTCCGTCCGCTGCGCGGCGGTCCCGCCACGAGCACGTGCTCACCGTCCGGCACCTCGAGGCAGGCGACGCCGAGGCCTGCGAAGTCGATCCCGACGGCCAGTGCGAGCTCGCCCGCCGCGGTCACTCGGCCCGCTGGCATCGTCGCGGCGTCGACGATCGCCGGCAGCACGTCGATGTCGGCCGGACCGCCCACCATCGGCTCCGTCCGCAACGGCAAGTCGGCCGGCACGGCCAGCTGCGCCTCGCATCCACTCGAGGCGACGACGAGACGTCCTGGGATGGCGGCCGGGACGGCGACCGGTCGGAGCCCACACGACGTCGCCTCGCCCGCGTCGTCGAGGTGGAAGATCCAGCGCTCCGCACACGCTGCGAGCACGGCCGGCGGCACGGCCCCTGGGCGTTCCGCCGTCATGACGCAGCTCATGCCGACCGCCGCACCTTCGCTGACGACGCGCCCAAGCTGCTCCCAGCGCGTGCCGTCCCGTGGTCCGTCGAGCAGTGCTCGGAGCGCCGGGATCCCATCGACAGCGAGGACGACCTCCGGGCGTTCGTTGCGGCCGCCGGCGGCGCGCCGTCGGTCGAGCTCGCCGACCAGCCGATCGAGCAAGCGAGCCAGGCGCTCCCGCTCGTGCGGTCGCACGACGCTCGCGCAGTGCGGAAGGTTCGCCAGCGCGTCGAGCCGCTCGTCACCACGCGCGTCGACCACATAGACGTGTCGCTCGTGCGGATCCGCCGCCGTGCAGACCGACGTGAGAACAGCCACCAAGCCGCTTGTCGTGCCACTGCCGAAGGCGCCGAGCAGCGCCAGGTTTCCGTCGCTGGGCACCCAGCTCAGCACGTCGCGCCGCTGCTGATGCGGGACGTCGACGAGACCGACACAACCGGCGACCGGGGCGACGTGGGCGGGGAGCGGCGGCAACCACGGACAGTGCGGAGGCGCGATGTCCGACAGCGCGGCGGCGTGACGGATGGAGCGCACGAGGACGGCGAGCTCCGTCACCTGACCTCCGGGCGAAACCGGCTCGGCGGCGAGGACGTGCAGCCGACCCTCGCGAGCGGGCGTCCACACGCCGGTGCACCGCGCGGCTTGGAACACGACGGTCTCGCTGGGCCCGAGACGCAGCATCGCCCGACCCGGTGCGCGGCGCGAGAAGCGCGCCGGCGCATCGTCACCGACGACGTCGCGGGCGTCGGCGCTGTCATGGAGACGCAGGGCGAGACGCAGGTTGGTGTTGGCACGGATGTCGTCGTCGACGACCCCGGCAGGGCGCTGCGTGGCCAGCACGAGGTGGACGCCGAGACTGCGGCCCCGCTGGGCGAGACCGACGAGCTTGCCGAGAAACGTCGGCAACTCCGCAGCCAGCGCGGCGAACTCGTCGATCACGACGGCGAGCCGCGGCACGGGCTGATCACGGGCACGAGACCGGTATTCGTCGAGGTCGGATGCCCCGACGGCGCGCAGGATGCGCTCGCGTCGGCGCAACTCGGCTTCCAGGCTGGTCAACGCACGTTCGGCCAACCGATCGTCGAGATCCGTCACGAGCCCAACGGTGTGCGGGAGGTCAGCACAGGCGTCGAACGTCGCGCCGCCCTTGTAGTCGACCAGCACGAACGTCAGGTGGTCGGGGCTGCGAGCGCGCCGCCAGCGACACGACGAGCGTGCGCAGCAGCTCGCTCTTGCCGGCGCCAGTCGTCCCGGCGACGAGCGCGTGCGGACCGTCTCGCACGAGATCGATCTCGACGACACCGTCGGCGGCGAGGCCGAGCGGTGCGGCGGGAGCAGGATCGGGACCGCCGGCGCGCCACGCCGCGGCGACGGCGATGGCGTCGTCGATCGGGCCGACCCCGTGGTGCTCGCTCAGGGCACCGAGCGACACCGCCGTGCCCAACGTCTCGGATCCGCTGGGCTCCTCGGGGTCGCGCAAAGGGGCGAGGCATCGAGCCACACGCTCGGCGTCCACGAGCGTGACGCCCGCCGCGTGGACGATGTCCGAACGAGCAGCGATCGACGTGTCGGCCCACCATCGCGCCCGACCGATCGAGCCGATCTCGAGCACGCTGCGGCACATCGCCGGTACGGCATCGCCCGGCGGCACGTGCACGACAAGGGCCGATGACCTCGCGGCACCGAGGAACCTGCGCAGCGCCCCGGTGCGCTGGGCGACGAGCTCGGGGCGGTCCGTGACGACGACGACATGCCGTCCGTCGGCGCCGTCGTCTTGGAGGAGGGTCGCAGCCTGCGCATCGGCGTCGTCGGCGGAGACGACGGTCGCGGTGTCGGCCGGCCCGTGCGGCAGCCAGCGGCACCAGTCCCACGACGACGGGTCGTCGACGACGGCCACCAGGCGCCAGTCCGCCGGACCGGTCCACGTCGCCAGCTGGATGATCAGCGAACGGACAACGGACGCCGCCGCCGACCCGGCGATGGCGAGCGCGGCACCCGCGCCGAGCTCGGCCGGGACCGGAGCATCGTCGAACTGCTCGGCTGCGGCGACCAGGGCCGTCAGCTCGGCGCCGGCCGACGTCCCAGGGTCGCCCGGCGAACCGTCGAGGGCGACCTCCCACGTGACCGGGCCCCACCCGAGCGTCACCCGGAACGCATCGGCGTGGTCGGCACGGCGCCCCCACACGTCGGCTCTCGTCGTGGTCGCCGCCACGACCGCCTCTGCCACGGGTGGTGTCGTGGCGAGATGGTGCTGCCACCGGGCGCGACGTTGCGCCGCGACCGCCGTCGAGAACGCAGCCAGCTCGCGCCGGTGGATGGCGCCCGCCCGCCGCCCGTCCCGCGCTGCACCGACGCGACCGGCGACCCACATTCCGGCGGAGGCGAGCAGCCCAACCGCACCGAGGAGCAGGAACAGCGGCGATCGCATCACGAGCGCGACGACTACCGACCCAACCATCGTGCAAACGGCCGCAGTCACACCGATCCCTGCGGGCAGCCGGGTCGACGATGCGGACTCCGGCACGGGGATCGCCGCTGGCGCCCACCGCGACAACACGCGTGGCGTGCGGTGCACCGTCGAGCGCCATGGGTCTGCCGGGTCGGCGGTCAATGCTGCGGCACCCTTGGCCGGACCCGCCGACCGACCGATGCGCAGCCGGCTGCACCCGATGCCGACCGTCGCACCGTCCTCCACCACGACCGCGGCGCTGATCGGCTCGCCGTCGACCTGGGCTGCGACGCGCCCGGTCAGCTGCGTGAACCTCACGCTTCCGGCGTCGGCTACCTCGAACACGCCGTGGTGAGGTTCGAGTGCGGGGTCGGCGAGGGACACCGTGCAGCTCGGCGAGCGCCCAACGACGTGGCGTCCGGCGCCGAGGGTGACGATCGTGCCGGTCGCCGGCCCTGCCTCGGCGACGACCAGCACCAGTGACGACTCAGGCTGCTCCTGCCCGGGCTGACCGGCTCCGCCCGCCGCTTGCGGAGACAGGCGGCTGCCGCGCCGAACACCGGCTCGACCGATCGTCTCGTGCCGGCCGACGCGTCGACCATCGAGCTCGAGCGCGGCCGTGTGCTGCAGCCCGAGGGCATCGGCGAGCTCGCCGATGCGGTCATCGAGCGAGCTCGGAACGATCGAGACGCGCCGACCGGACGGCGCGACGAGGTCCAGCGTGGGCAGCGGTCCAGTTCCCATGCCCCTCGTGGGTGTCGGCAGACACCGAAAACGGAAAGGTCCGCAGAGTTTTCGCCCTGACCAGGGGCAGTGATCGTTCACAGCGCTCGCATCGGATCGCTGAGCCGCCGGTCGGCGCGTTGCACCCGAGCGGTGAGCGCGCCGGTGAGCGGCGCCGTGAGCGGCGAGGCGCACGGTCCCGGGCATGCGCCGACGCATCATCCAGCGACCGCCCCGCCGCCCGCATCCGCTGTCGACCCGGCTGCGTGACGAGTGGTGGAGCATCCTCCGTCGACCTCAGCTCGTGACGCGAGCTCGGCGATGGGGTGTCACCGACGAACCGTTCTCGGACCTTCAGGAGCTCGTCGTGCTCGCCGGCTTCGGCCTGCCGCCGTCGGCAGCCGCGAATGATGTCCTCGGACGCCTCGTCGACGTCGCCCACGACGACGAGCTCGCCGAACGTGTCGTTCTGGAGCGCCTGCTGCCTGGGCTGCTCGCCATCGTTCGCAGGCGGCCGACCCTCGATGCGCACGGATCACTGGAGGAGCTGATCGGTGCGGCCTGCCTCGCCATCCATGCCTACGACACGGCACGGCGGCCACATCGGGTCGCCGCCAACCTCGTGCGGGAGGCCAACTACCGGGCCTTCACCGCTCCGCTGCGGCGGCGGTCGGCGTCAGAGGTGTGCATCGATCCCCACGCCCTCGACGAGACGCCGGCCGTCGTCGTGGTGTCCTCCGCCGAGGAGCTGGCCCTGCTGCTGGCCGAGGCCAGAGCTGCGGGTGTCGATCAGTGCGATCTCGACTTGTTCCGCGCGCTGGTCCGTCACGGGTCTCCATCGATCGTCGCCGCCGAACGACACGTCACGACACGCACGATCCGCAATCACCGCGACCGCACCGCCGCCCGCATCCGCCAAATCACCCTCGCCGCGTGAGTCTCCATCCCGGCGGGGGGTTCGGGGGGCGGAGGCTCCCGCCGGAGTCCCCCGATTGCCGATCTCGGAAAGGCTTGCCTTTCCGCTCGATATCAACCGAACTTTGGAGGGCGCTTCTCGAGAAAGGCGGCGATGCCCTCCTGGGCGTCGGGCGTGGTCGCCGCGGCGGCGATGGCCTGCGTGGTGTACTCGTAGGCCTTGGCCTGGTCGAGGTCGATCTGGGCGTAGAAGGCGCGCTTCCCGAACGCCCTCGAGGCCGCCGAGCCGCTCGATGCCCTCGTGATCAGGTCGTCAACGGCGGAGTCGAGCTCATCGTCCGGCACGACACGATTGACGAGACCCCACTCCGCGGCCGTCTCGGCATCGATGGCGTCGCCGGTGAGCGCCATCTCGAGCGCTCGCTTGCGCCCGATGTTGCGGGACACGGCGACGAGCGGCGTGTGGCAGAACAGCCCGGCCTTGATGCCTGACAACGCGAACCCGGCAGAGTGGGCAGCGACGGCGAGGTCGCACGTCGCCACGAGCTGACACCCGGCGGCAGTCGCCAGCGCGTGGACTCTGGCGCAGACCGGCTGCGGGATCTGCTGCACCGTCTGCATCATCCGCGTGCACACGTCGAAGATGTGTTGGACGTCCTCGAACGGCGCGCCGGCCATCTCACCGAAGTTGTGCCCGGCGGAGAACACGGGACCAGTCGCGGCGAGGATGACACCCCGGGCGTCCGTGCCGCCCACCTCCTCGAACGCCGCCGTCACCTCCTCCATGACGTCGAGGGCCAGGGCGTTGCGCTTCTCCGGCCGGTCGAGGGTGATCGTCGTGATGTCCCCGTCGCGCTTGACGACCACGTGCTGCAACGCATCCATGGACACAGTTTCGCACCGCCGACCTACGATCCCGCACGTGGCGGAAGGGATTCGCTCTCTCGCCGAGAGCTACTGGAACGGCGAGGCCGACCTCGTCGACATCCACCACCCGGTTCGGGCGGCGTTCGACCGGGCCGCCGAGGAGATCGCACCCGGTGTCCTGTGCATGATCTCGGTGGCCTCGGTGAACGCCATCGAGACCGGCGACGGCCTGGCGATGC
This sequence comes from uncultured Acidimicrobiia bacterium, assembly GCA_963844915.1. GTDB lineage: Bacteria > Actinomycetota > Acidimicrobiia > Acidimicrobiales > Ilumatobacteraceae > JALZMG01. The sequence continues at coordinate 878,809 of CAWJQF010000009.1, forward strand.
TGGACACCGGCGGCCCGTTCGACAGCAACCACGTCTACGACGAGGTACGGCGGTGGCGGCCCGAGGCACCCGTGCGCACGGCCATCTACAGCCACCACCACATCGACCACGTCTTCGGCACGCGCCGCTTCGACGCGGAGGCCGACGAGCGGCGGTGGCCCCGACCGGTCGTCTACGCCCACGAGGAGCTGCCCCACCACTTCCGTCGCTACGAGCGGACGCAGGGCTGGAACACGGCGATCAACCAGCGCCAGTTCGCGCTCCCGATCGAGGGGTTCGCCTGGCCGGCGGACTACCGCGATCCCGACGTCACGTACGGCGATCACCTGACCCTCGCCCAGGGCGGGTTGACGTTCGAGCTGCACCATGCCCGCGGCGAGACCGACGACGCCACGTGGACATGGGTCCCCGAACTGCGCGTCCTGCACCCGGGCGATCTGTTCATCTGGGCCGTGCCGAACGCCGGTAACCCGCAGAAGGTGCAGCGCTTCGCCAGCGACTGGGCGGTCGCCCTCCGGCAGATGGCCGGGTGCGGCGCCGAGGTGATGCTGTGCGGTCACGGGGTGCCGATCTTCGGCGCTGATCGTGTCCGCCGGGCGCTGACCGACACGGCCGAGTTGCTCGACTCCATCGAGACGCAGACGCTGGCGCTGATGAACCGCGGGGTGCCGCTCGACCGCGTGCTCCACGAGGTGGAAGTGCCCGACCACTTGCAGCAGCTCCCGTACCTCCGGCCGGTGTACGACCACCCCCAATTCCTCGTCCGCAACGTGTGGCGGCGCTACGGAGGTTGGTACGACGGTGAGCCCGACAACCTCCTTCCGGCCCCTCGCGCCGCCCAGGCACGGGAGTGGGTCACGCTGGCCGGCGGACTCGAGGCCGTGCTGGCCCGGGCGCGCGAGCTCGCCGCGAGCGGTGACCACCGGCTGGCCTGCCACCTCGTCGAGTTCGCCGTGCTCTGCGAACCTGCGTCGGCCGAAGCCCACGAGGTTCGGGCCGAGGTGTACGCCGCCCGCAGCGCCGAGCAGGTGTCGTCGATGGCCCGCAACATCCTCGGCCACGCCGCCCACGCCAGCCGCCAGGGAAAGCGCGACCTCGCCGGCGATTACGGCTAGTCCGGCGAAGAGGCTCGCTCAGCGTTCGCGGGCGTCGAGCTCGGCGATCATCCGCTTGGTGGCGACGGCGCGATAGCTCTCCTCGATCCAGTCCTGCAGCACGTCGGTCGGTGCCTGCGGCTGCCCGACGGGCACAACGACCCAGCCGTGGCGACCCAGCCCATAGGACATGGGCTCGGCACCGGGAACGGCGAGGGCTTGATCGCCTGACTCGGGCAGTTTGACGCCGATGCTGAGCTGCTCCGCCGTGCCGAAGAACACGAAGATCTTCTTGCCGACCTTGGCAACGAGGTCGTCCTCCCACGGCATGTCGGAGAACGCTCCGGGGAGATCGAGGGCGAAGCCCTCGAGCTCGGCGAGCGGACCGGGCGCGGCCATCGAACTCATGCTCGCACACGCTCGCACAGGACCGTTTCACCTTCGGTTGGCCTGACTCTTACGTGGGCGCTTCACGCTTTCGACATGACCCATCCACATGAGACGACGACTGGCGACCGACCCAAGCGGCGCCGAGGCCTGCTGGTCGGGAGCGCTGCCGTGATCGGGGCGGGCACGCTGCTGGCCCTGCCAATTGCCGCATTCGCCCAGGACGACAACGACGGTGGAAGCTGGGTCGACGACGCATTGAGTGGGCTCGTCGAGGATGGAACGCTGACGCAGGCCCAGGTCGATGCTGTCGAGCAGGCCCTCGAGGCGGCGCGGCCCGAGGGCGGCCCCGGCATCGGCCACCACGGTGGACCGTTCGGCCACTTCGGTCGCGGGGAAAGGTTGGACGAGGCCGCCGAGGTGATCGGCATCGAGGTGCAGGAGCTCGTCGACGCGCTCCGCGACGGCCAGACGCTGGCGCAGATCGCCGAGGCAAATGGCGTGCAGCCGCAAGCGGTGATCGACGCAATGGTCGCCGCCGCCCAGGAACGCATCGACGCCGCCGTCGAGGCCGGGCGACTGGACGAAGCCGAGGCCGCGGAGCGGACCGCCGACCTGACGCAGCGGATCACCGAGCTCGTCAACGAGGGATTCCAGTTCGGCCGCGGCGAAAGACCGGCGGTCGACAACGAGGATGCCGACACTCCCAACAGCCCCGACACGACCGAGGCCCCCACGACCACCACCGGCTAACAATTCGCTCACCACGCGGCCGGCGACGGCGCTGGAGCGCCCGCCGTGCCGAACCGGTGTTCACCCCTGAACGACGCGGCCAACCACTTCTCGCTGCGCTCGAGTCACAGCCAGCCCTTCTTGCTGAACAACACGTACAGCCCGGCGGAGAAGCCGAGCCCGATGCCGGTCGAGGCGATCACCCCCCACGTCTCGCCCGTGCCGGGATACGGCACGTTCATGCCGTAGTAGCCGGTGACGAGCGTCGGGACGGCGAGGATCGCCGCCCAGCTCGTCACCCGCTTGACGATGGCGTTCTGCCGGAAATCCCGCAGCAGCAGGTTCGCCTCACTGAGGTGCTGCGCCAGCTCGCGCAGCGAGGTCACCTCGCCCGACGCACGAGCCAGTTCACACTGCAGGTCCAGCAGGTAGGGCGCCGACGCCTTTCCGACACGATCGAGGTCACGAGCCACGAGCGTGTCGACGGCGTCGGTCAGCGGGGACACGACGTGGGCGAAGTGGTTGAGCGCACGGCGCATGTCGAACCAGTGCCGCTGGTCGGCTGGCTCGATGGGCGACTCGGCGAACACGCGATCGGCGACGTCGTCGTAGAAGCGCTCGAACATGTCGAGCGTCGAGAAGTAGCCGTCGACCACGACGTCGAGCAACGCGTACACGGCGAAACCGGTGTCCTCGCCGCCGGTCTGGCGCACCTGCTCCCAGCGGCGCCTGATGCGATCGATCAGGCCGGCTTCGGCGTGATGTGTCGTCACCAGCCAGCGGTCGCCGACGAACACGTCGATCTCCATCGTCTTCAGGACGGCGGTCTCGACGTCGAGCTCCACGGCGTGGCATGCCAGGAACACGTGTCGCTCGAAGTGGACGTACTTGTCGCGCTGGTGCTCGTCGAGGGCGTCTTCCACCGAGAGCTGGTGCAACCCGAGCTCGTCGGCGAGCACCTGCAGATCGTGGCGGTTCGGTGAGTCCAGATCGATCCACAGGAACGCTGGCGATTCGGCCAGCAGCTCGGAAACGTTCTCCAGGTCGTGCCCGATCTGCGCCTCGGCGCCACGACGGTAGAGGTGCGTGGTGCACGTGGCCATCGAATTGGGGAGGCTACGGGCATGGAAGTCACCATCCTGAAGGGCGACATCGTCGAGCAGGAGGTCGACGCCGTCGTCAACGCCGCCAACAGCGGGCTGATGGGCGGTGGCGGCGTCGACGGAGCGATCCTGCGTGCCGGCGGCGCGGCCCAACGCGAGGCCCGGCGCCAGCTGGTCGAGCGGATCGGCTCACTCCCGACCGGCCAGGCGGCGGCCTCGGAAGCCGGCGCGATGCCGGCGCGCTGGGTGATCCACGTCGTCGGACCCGTGCACTCGAAGTCGGAAGACCGCACCGAGCTGTTGGCTTCGTGCTACCGCGAAGCGCTACGTGTTGCCGACGACCTCGGCGCTCGCTCGATCGCCTTCCCTGCCGTCTCGGCCGGCATCTACGGCTGGCCGCTCGACCATGCCGCTGACGTCGCCGTGAGCACGGTCCTCGCCACGCCGACCAGCGTGGAGGACGTCCGCTTCGTGCTGTTCAGCGACGACGTGCTCGCCGAGTTCGAGCGGGCGCATTCGGCACAGCGGAGTTGACGCCCGCGTTCACCAGGAGCAGACGACCGCCGTCGACGGGTCCGCTCGTCCGTCGACGGCATCCAGCCACGCCGCCATCACTTCGTCGACACCCTTCTTGCGGTCGATGGCGATCGATGCACCCGGGCCCTGATCGAACCCGGCGCGCGCGGTCTCCAGTCGCTCGGCGAACGTGGCGGCACCCCACTCGGCGGATCTCCGCTGCGCATGGTCGGGAGCAAAGAACAGCTCGGGCTGCGGACCAGGCAGGCCTTCTGCGTCGGTCGGCACGTCGTGATGGGTGAAGCCGACCTGCACGCTGCGTCGCAGCGCAGAGCCGAAGTGGCCGTGCACGGCGTGCAGCACGGCGCGATCGCCGGCCAGGTCGACGAGGACCGCGGTGCCGTCGCCGAGGCCGGCGGGCAGGTCGCCATACCCGATCACTTCGTCGTAGGTGCCGGTGGACCTGACGAAGTCCACGTGGCCCGATGACGTGATGCCGATCACCCGGGCCTGCTCGCGCCGCGACAGCAGGTGGGCCAGCCCGAGCGCCGTCTTGCTCGATGCGCTCGACACGACCACGGCGTCGGCGCCGAACATCTCCTCGGAGCCGAGCCAGTCGTCGAGCAGGAAGGACGTCCCGAACAGCGGTTGGAGGATCGATCGGCGCGCTTCGGCGTCGGCATCGTCCCGCGCCGCGCGCTGGTAGCGGTTGTAGATCGGCGAGAGGTCGGCGCGATGGGCGGCACCATCCGTGAAACCTTGCGGCCCGACGCCAACAGGTTCGAGCAACACGTGGCTCGACATCGGCCAGTAGCCGAAGTAGCGCTCGCCATCTGCCACGTCGCCGTGCGACGACGCCTCGACCTCGGCAAATCCCCACACCGGAACCCGACCCCACGAGTCGCCTGACGTCGGGAAGAACCGCCAGTACCCCATGAGGTCACCGACCACCGCGTACGTCACGTTGTTCGCCGTCAGCCCGAAGTTGTCGATGCGAAACAGCACGGATCCTGTACTCGGCTCGTCCGGCACCGGGCGCCCCGGGGTCAGCCGCGTACGACGGAGGTCGGTGCGATCGACTTCGAGATCCATGTTGCGATCGTAAGCGGGCACGGGCCGATCCCTGCGGGGCGTGGCGCCTTCAATCGCACGATGACGCGGACGGCTGGGGTCAGACCGGGTGGTCCGGCGAGACGAAGATGCAGAAGGGGTGGCCGGCCGGGTCGGCGAACACGTAGAGCGGCTCGTCGGGATCGGCCGACCGATCGAGCAGCACCTTGGCGCCGAGCGACACAGCTCGATCGCGCTGCAACGTCAGCTCGTCCATGTTCGGCACGGTGAGGTCCATGTGGAGCTGCTGCGGGACCGTCGCGTCCGGCCACGTGGAAGGCGCGAGCTCGGCGACCTGCTGGATCGCCAGACGAGCCTCGCCGGTCCCGTCCCTGAGCACGAGCCAGTCCTCACCCTGCGTATCGGGCTGCCCGGGCGGCGGGAGCTCGTCGCCGGAGCGATACACGAAGCCGAGGAGCTGCCGGTAGAACTCGCCCAGGGCGCGGGCGTTGGTCGTGTCGAGGACCGTGGTACGGAGGGCGGGGAACGAGTCGGGCATGGCGAGCCCTAATCGAGATGAACCAGGACGAACTCACCCCGAGTTGTGTCGTCTTCGAGCTCGGTGACCCGGCCGCGACGGGTGACGTGTGGTTGTGCCGAGCTGAGCTCCACGACGTCTCCCGGCTGCGCGTCCGGGAGTAGGTCGGCCGGGATGAACACGCTCTCCTCGTCCTCCCGCACCACGTACTCGATCGACCACGACGCTCGGTCAGCCATGCCCGAAGCGTCTCGCGACCGTGCGTCGCGATGCAAGCCGCAGCGTCTGGGACGATGGATCGATGGCCGCGATGCGCCGCGCCGGTCCGGCTGACCTCGACGCGCTGCTGCCGCTCATCCGCGAGTTCTGCGACGTCGATCACCATCCGTTCGATCTCCAGCGCGTCACGCGAGCCCTCGAACCGCTCCTCGTCGACGACACCCGCGGTCAGGTGTGGCTGATCGGGCATGACGACGCGGCGTCCGATGCCGAGGGGTACGGCGTGATGACGTGGGGCTACTCACTCGAGTCGGGTGGCCGGGAAGCCCTCGTCGACGAGCTGTACGTGCGCCGCCGGGGAGCCGGCGTCGGCGCCGCCGCCCTGAACGAGATGCTGGCATCCGCAGCGGCCGCAGGGGCCCGCCGAGTGTTCCTCGAGACCGAGCGGCACAACACGCGCGTCCGGTCGTTCTACGCCCGGCTCGGCTTCCAGACGGACGATTCGGTGTGGATGAGCCGGGACCTGACGAGTCACGATGCGGTCGTGCGCGGTGTGCCGCCGGAGGAGATCGAGCTGCCGACGGTCGGCGCCCGCTTGCGGCGCCATCACGTCGACGACCTCGACGCGGTTCACGAGGCGATCGAGCTGAGCCGCGACCACCTGCGGCCGTGGATGCCATGGGCCGATCAGACGCGACAGGAGACGGGCGAGTTCCTGGAGCGCTCGGTCGCCGAGTGGGACGCCGGCCACGACTTCGGGTACATCGCGATCGACGACGCCGACCGCTCCGTGGTTGGCGGCACCGGCCTGCACCGCCGCATCGGTGAGGACGGCTTGGAGATCGGCTATTGGCGACGGGCGGATGCCGGCGGGCGCGGGCTCGTGACGACGTGGTCGGCGGCCCTGACACGTGCCGCTTTCGCCCTCGACGGTGTGGAACGAGTCGAGATCCACTGCGACGAGGCCAACGTCGCCAGCGCCGCAGTGCCTCGCCGGCTGGGGTTCACGCTCGAGCGCATCGAGGACAAGCCGATCGCCGCGCCGGGCGAGCTCGGCCGCTCGATGATCTGGATCTGCCGCCCGGGGCAGGCGCGAGCCGAATGCGGGCGAGGCGTCCTAGGAGGTCGCACGAAAGGGAGGTGGGTGAGCGCCGCTGCGGAGCGGCGGCGGCGAGCTCGGTAGGTGAGTCGAGCTGCTTGGCTGCGAGACGAACCCGAACTTAACGTCCGCGGTGTCGATCGCCGCCCCTTCCACTGACTCGCACGAGCAAGTCACGTTCTGCCACGACGCGGAGAGCGGGCTGCGCGCCATCGTCGCCATCTACTCGACGGCACTCGGCCCGGCGCTCGGTGGCACACGCTGCTTCCCGTACGCGTCGGACGACGACGCACTGGCCGACGTGCTGAACCTCAGCAAGGCGATGGCGTACAAGAACTCCCTCGCCGGGCTCGACCACGGCGGCGGCAAGGCGGTCATCATCGGCGATCCGGCGACGGTCAAGACCGAGCAGCTGCTGCGCGCCTACGGCAGGTTCCTGCGCGGACTCGCGGGGCGATACATCACGGCGTGCGACGTGGGAACGATGCCGAAGGACATGGACGTCGTCGCGCTCGAGTGCGACGACGTCACCGGTCGTAGCGCGGAGAAGGGTGGCTCGGGTGATTCCGGTGTGCTCACGGCGTTCGGCGTACACGAGGGCATGCGGGCGGCGGCGCGGCACCGTTGGGGCGCGGACGACCTCGGGGGGCGGAGGATCGGAATCGCCGGAGTAGGCAAGGTCGGCCGCGCGCTGGTGGAGCTGGTGCTGCGCGACGGCGCCGAGGTCGTGATCACCGACGTCGTACCGGCCGCCGTCGAGCGCATCGTCGAAACCCACCCGTCGGTCCGCGTGGCGGACGACGCGGACGCGCTGGTGCAGCTGCCGCTCGACGTCTACTCCCCGTGCGCGCTCGGCGGTGCGCTGCGCGACGAGGTTGTCGACGTGCTGCAGGCGGAGATCGTGTGCGGTGGCGCCAACAACCAGCTGGCCCACGACCGGATCGACAACCGGCTGGCGCAGCGAGAGATCACCTACTGCCCGGACTACGTCGTCAACGCCGGTGGAGTGATCCAGGTGGCGGACGAGCGCAACGGGTTCTCGTTCGAGCGCGCGGAGGCCAAGGCGGCGAAGATCTACGACACGACGCTGACCGTGCTCGAGATGGCGGCGACGGATCGAGTCACCCCCACGGAGGCCGCGGACCGCCTCGCCGAGCGCCGGATGAGCTCGGTCAGCGGCCTCGCCCGGATCTGGGTCCCGAAGTAGCGAGCGCTCTACAGCGCGCGGCGAAGGGCGTCGTTGACGAGCGGATCGATCCGGGCGCCGGCGCGCTCGGCGTTGGCGAGGAACTCGCCGAGGCGGCCGACAGCGCCGGGGCGGCGGCGCCAGTCGTCGAGCGGGACGACGACCCGACCGAGCCCGCTGCCGCCGATCGAGAGGTCGATCCCCGGCTCGCCGGGGTCGATGCCGACGGCCGTGACCTCGTCCGCATGGAACGTCCGCCACAGTGCCCAGCGCCTTGCCGCGAGGACGTTCGGTCCGACCGCCCACGTGCTGCGGAACGCCTCGATCCACACGAGGAACGCCATGACCGAGTACACGGCGCCGAGGACGGCGGCGGCGTGACCCCACACGACGGCGGCAACGACGCAGCCCGAGATCAAGAGCAGGAAGACCGCGGCGACGAGGCCGTCCGGCCAGGGGCGGAAGGCGCGTGGCTCGAGCCGCACGACGCCGTCTCCGAAGCCGGCGAACGGGGCGGTGATCTCCACGGCGGCCGACGCTAGCTGCCAATCACGACTAAGTCGACTGGTCTACTCAACTTTCCACGCCGGCGGGCGACGATGCGACACTGCCTCCGTGTACGACGAAGCCACCGCCGACGCTGCGCTCGAGGAGATTCGGCGCATCTGCCTCGCCCTGCCGGAGGCGACCGAGCGCCTCAGTCATGGGTCGCCGACGTTCTTCGTGCGCGACAAGAAGACGTTCGTCATGTTCCTGGACGACCACCACGGCGACGGCCGCCTGGCCATCTGGTGCGCCGCGCCGCCGGGTGTCCAGGAGCAGCTCGTCGAGCAGGAGCCCGAACGCTTCTTCCGCCCGCCGTACGTGGGCGGCCGCGGCTGGCTCGGCGTCTGCCTGGACATCGACCCGGACTGGGAGGAGATGGCCGAGATCTGCGCAGACGCCTACCGGCAGGTCGCCCCGAAACGCCTCGCCGCGCTCCTCGACGGCTGATCCATCCGAGTGTTTGCCCCCATCCGAGTGCTGAAGGTCGAGAAAATCGAGGCTCAGCACTCCGATGGCCTCAAACACTCGGATGGAGGAGCCTTGGATCAGATCAGCCAGCGCGCGGCGTACGGCGGGAGCCGGAGATCGCCATTGGGGTCGATGTCGATGGACCGGGCCGACAGCGCGTCGATCGTCAGCGCCGGCTCCAGCCCGACGGCCGCCAGCCGCCAGCCTGGGAACGGGCGCTCGGTGTCGGTGACGTTGTAGAGACCGAGCATCGGTCCAACGGGGTGGCGCCGCAGCACCACCAGCACACCGGGATCGGTCGGTTCGAGCGGCTCGGCAGCGACCGCCGCATGCAACTGGACGAGCCCGGCCCGCACGCGGGCGAGGTGCACCACGCCGGCGAAGATCCGTTGCTCGACCGTCCCCTCCTCGTGCCGGCGCTCGGCCACGTCCCACGGCATGCGGGGACGGTGCACCCACCGGTTGTCATCGGCGTGGGCGGGCTCCTCGGCCCACGCCCGATCGTTGCGCAAGCCGATCTCGTCACCCATCCAGAGGATCGGCACCCCGCCCCAACCGAGCACGATGGCGTGGATCAGCAGGATGCGATCGACCGCGGTGTCGACGGCTGTCGGCGAACCGGTGGCCGTCTGCTCGTCGAGGGCGGCGTCGAGCCCGGCCAAGCTGGCCAGCATCCCGCTGATGCGGCGATCGCCAGTCACCTCGTTGTGCTGGAAGACCAACCCTCGGGCCGGGGACTGCCAGAAGTCGCCCGAGTAGTAGTCCGACAGGAACGCCCGATGGGCAGGTCCCGACAGGTACACGGCCGCCGCGTCGACGTCGTCGATGGCCCACCCGATGTCGTCGTGGCACCGGGCGTACGTGATCCACGCCGTCGTCGAGGGCACCTCGCCGATCGCTCGCAACGCGTGCACGGACAGCCGGACGTCACGGCTGGCCAGCATCGACCAGAGGTGCACCATCAGGCTGTTGTGGTAGGCGAGGTCGCTGACCTTCCCCCATCGCGCGCCCCGGCCGAGGTAGTGGACGACATCGCTCGGCGACACGATCGCCTCGGCCTTGAACTCGACGGCCGGGCAGGCCAGGTGGGCGAGCGCGCGCAGCGTCTGCGTGATGGCGTGGACCTCGGGCTCGTTCTGCGACGTCGTGCCGAGGCGCTTCCAGATGAAGGCGATGGCGTCGAGGCGCAGCACCTCGACGCCGAGGTTGGCGAAGAACAGGATGACGTCGGCGTACTCGCACACGACGTCGGGGTTCGACCAGTCGACGTCCCACTGCCACTCGTTGAACGTCGTCCACACCCACCCCGCGACGTCGTCGTCCCACGTGAAGTTGCCGGGCGCGAGGTCGGGGAAGACCTCGGGGAGCGTGCGCTCGTACGCATCGGGCGTGGAGCGGTCCGGGAAGATGTGGAAGTACCGCCGATATCGCTCGTCACCTTCACGGGCGGCCACGGCCCACGGGTGCTCGCGGGCGACGTGGTTGAGGACGAGGTCGAGACACAGGCTGATTCCGCGGCCGCGCAGCTCAGTGGCAAGCGCGCGGAGATCGTCGATCGTCCCCAGCTCGGCGCGCACGGTGCGGTAGTCGGCGACGGCATATCCCCCGTCGTTCGGTCCGGGACGCGGATGCAGGAGCGGCATCAGATGGAGGTACGTGATGCCGAGCTCGGCGAGGTAGTCGACATGGGCGGCGACGCCGCGCAGGTCACCCGCGAAGCGATCGGCGTACGCTGCGTACCCGAGCATCCGCGGACGCTGGTACCAGTCGGGTTCGAGCATCCGGGACAGGTCGAGGTGCTGCAACTCCGCCGGTCGGGCGGCGAACGCAGCTGCCGCCAGTCCGACGAGGCGCACGGCGAGCTCGTCGGCGACGGCCGGCGCGTACGCCGCAGCGAGCCCGTCGCGGAGGTCCTCCCACCACCGCACGAGGCGAGCGCCGAACATGTCGACCTCGTGATCGGGCAACCCGTCCAGGTGCACAGCGGCGACGGCCAGCACGTCGTCCGGCACCGCACCGGTAGTCACCGGCCGCTCAACCCATCACGGTCCCGGAGGTGACAGCCGGGTCCCGGCGGCGGGAGAAGGCACCGAGGTTGATCGTGCGACCGGTCAGCGGGCCGGCGAACTGCACGGGATCCCGATCGTGGTCGATGCCTGCGTCCGCGGCGTCGATCAGGGCGCGCATGAACTGCCCCGCCAACGGCGCGTTCTTGAACTGGTTGCCGCTCGTGCCGCACGCCATGAAGAAGCCGGCGAGGCTCGACCCGTCATAGATCGGCACCCAGTCGTCGGAGGCGTCGTACAGCGCGGCGAGACCGACCGGCCTGGGCGGCACCCCGAACTCCGGCAGGCGCCGGGCGAGGCGCAACATCGAGGTCTCCCAGTGGTCGACGGTCGGCACCTCGAGGAAGTCGTCGGGATCGTCGATCCACTCGAGCACGTCGCACTCGGGCTCCGTGCCGCCGACGAGCAGAGTGCCTCCCGCCTGCGGGCGGAAGTACTGACCGATGTCGAGGTCGGCAACGATCGGCCCGCCGTCATCCAACCCGAACCCCGCCGGCGCCGGGACGGCGTACACCTCCTGCCGCAGCGGTCGGTGGCCGATGCGCATCTCGCGTTCCACACCGGCCATGCGGTTGATGATCGACGAGTGCGGCCCGCCGACGTTGACGACGACTGGCGCCTCGAGCTCCTGTCCGCTGGAAAGCCGGACCCCCGTCACGTGCCCACCCCGCCGACCGATCTCGACGACGGTCTGGCGGAAGCGGAACTCGGCGCCGTGGTGGCGGGCGGCGTGGGCGAGGTTGTGGGCAGCCAGCATCGGATCGTCGATGTAGCCGGAGTCCCCGTTGTAGAACGCGGTCAGCTCGCCGTCCGCATCTGCGGCGAAGTCGGGGTCATCGATCCGCTTGGGCGGGTAGAAGCGCCCGATGTCGAAACCGGGGTACCGCTCCTGCAGCTGGACGGCGTCGAACCACTCGTACGGGATGCCGAGCTCGTCCCACAGCGCCATGACGACCGTGCCGTCGTAGCCGGTCGTGCAGAGGTTCAGGTAGCCGGCCGAGATGAACCGGGCCATGCCGTCCGGGTCCACGACACCGAGGTGACCGGCCCAGTCGCGCCAGGTGGCGGCCGATTCCCAGGCGGTGAGGACGGCGTCACGCGTGGAGTAGCTGTAGCGGATGATCGACGACGATGCGCTCGTCGACCCGGCGCCGGGCGCCGGGCCCTTGTCCACGCACACGACCGAGCGCCCTCCGCGCGCCAGCTCGAGGGCCACCGACGATCCGATCACACCGGCGCCGATGACGATGGCGTCGGCCGAGGTCATCGCGCCAGCACGCGGTCCTGCCAGGCGCGCGTCGACTCGACGCGGTTGAACGTGAACGCGTGCAGCCCACTGATCCGCAGACGCGCGGCATCGTCGGCCAGCGCCGCGACGAGCTCGGTCGGGTCGTAGCCGCCCGGCGCGAGCATCGCCATCACGGTCGAGCGGTTCTTGCGCAGGAACCGCAGCGACGTGCCGATGCCGAGTCGCACACCCATCGTCATCAGCTTGGCCCGCTCGACGACGCCTGGCACACCGAGATCGACCGGCAGCACCAGCCCGCTCGCCCGCTCGTGCTCCAGCCACCGTCGAATGGGTTCGGGGTCGAGGCACATCTGCGTAGTGACCGAACCAGCAACACCGGCGTCGGTGAGCATCGCCTGTTTGGCGTGCAGCGCGCCGCGCAGCGTCGCCGTGTCGACGAACGGGTGGCCGTCCGGATAGGCGGGGACCCCGATCCGGGAGACGCTCGGGCCGAGCTCGAGCAGCTCCCGTAGGAAGCTCATGCTGTCGGGGTACGGCCCGCGCGGATGCTCGCAGTCGCCGGCAATGACGAACAGCTCGCGTAGGTCGTGCCGCTGGACCCAGTCGGTCAACGCACGGACGTGGCGTGGACCTTCGAACAGCCGAGCCGAGACGTGCGGCACCGCGTCATGGCCGCGGTCGAGCAGTCGAGCGGTGAGGTCCAAGGTCGCCTGCACGCCCTTGGACGGTGAGCACGTCACCGACACCAGCGACTCCGGCGTCAGCGCATCGATCGCAGACTCGACGCCCGACATCGGCACCAGCTCGAAGCGGGTCCTCGACGCCAGCTCCCGGACGGCGTCCGTCAGCGGCGCCGGTTCACCGGCCCGACCATGGACGCGCATCATCGCCCGCCCCTTCCACGGCGCCGCCCCGTTGACACCGGCGCCGTCGACCCATGCGGGATCGCCATCGCCGCCACGAACAACTCCTGGAACCTCGGCTCCGTCGCCGTCTCGATCTTCACGACCTCACGTGCGGCGGTCTCCATCTCGTGGCGTGCGGCTCGCGAGAGGAGCGCGTGTACGGCGCCTGCGCCGGCGGCGTTACCGACGGCCCGTACGCCTTCGAGCGGGCAGTCCGGCACCATGCCGAGCACCAGGGCGTGGGCAGGATCGAGGTGGGCCCCGAACGCGCCTGCCAGGCGGATGTCCGTGACGATTGGACCACCGGCGTGCTCCAGGAGCAGATCGATGCCGGCGCGCAGCGCCGCCTTGGCGAGCTGGATCGCCCGCACGTCGTTCTGAGTGATGGTCAGCCGGATCGGGCCGCGCTCGTACAGGACGTAGGAGAACGTGCGGCCATCGGGTACGACGCGCTCGGTCTGCGCGGCGAGATCGCCCCGGATCGTGCCATCGGCGTCCAGCACGCCAGCGAGGAACATTTGGGCGATTGCGTCGACGATGCCGGACCCGCACACACCCGTTACCGCTGCGTCGAATCCGGGCTCGTCGGTCCAGGCATCGGTCCCGATGACCTTGCACCGCGGCTCGAACGTGACGGGATCGACGCGCACCCGCTCGATGGCGCCTGCCGTCGCTCGCTGGCCGCAGCTGATCTGGGCACCCTCGAAAGCGGGACCGGTCGGGCTCGACGCGGCGAACACACGACTCCGGTCGCCGAGCACGATCTCGGCGTTCGTGCCGACGTCGACGAGCAGCTGCATCGAGGCCCCGCGGTACGGACCCTCCGCCAGCATCGCGGCCGTGGTGTCTGCACCGACGTGGCCGGCGATGCACGGACCGACGTAGTACGACGCGTTGGACAGGTCCAGCCCGAGCTCACCAGCCCAGCCCTCGACCGGCTCGGCCGTGGCGAGCACGAATGGGGCCGAGCCCAACGGAGTCGGATCGATGCCGAGCACGAGGTGGTGCATGATCGGGTTGCCGACGAGGACCACCTCGAGCATGCGGTCTCGAGGTGCGTCCACGGAGGAGAGGAGCTCGCCGACGAGCTCATCGATGGCCCGGCGGATCGTCGCCGTCAGCTCGACTGCACCGCCATCGTTCATCATGACGTAGGAGACCCGGCTCATGAGATCCTCGCCGAAACGGATCTGCGGGTTCATCCGGCCGGCGGAAGCGACGACGTCACCGGTCGACAGGTCGCACAGGTGGCCGGCGACGGTCGTCGAGCCGATGTCGATCGCCGCCCCGTAGGCGACGTCGACGTAGCTAGGCCATGCGGCGACGATCGTCCCGGCACGCCCGTCGTCGTCGCTGCACACCGCCACGGTCACCGCGCCGCGATCGGCGGCGAGAACCTGGTGGATCACTGGCAACAACCGGTGGTCGAGCGACGGTGTCGGCACCTGATGCTGGTCGGCGACGGTGCTCGTCAGCGCCGCTGCGGCACTCGTGCTGTCGCCGAGCTCGGCCGGCGCGACTTCGACGAAGTAGAGGCGGAAGCGTGGGTCCACGGTGACCGACGCCAGCTGCAAGTCCTTGCGCACGACCTGTCGATGAACCTGACTGCTCGCAGGCACGTCGACGACGACGTCGCCGACGATGCGGGCAGCACATCCCAGACGGTTGCCGGCTGCGAGCGGGCGGTGTCCGCGGTAGTCGAGCTCGATGGTCGCCAGCGGTCCCCACGACGCCGGGTCGGCCTCGAGGTGCCACTTGGCGAAGCGGCCGATGCTCGGCGTGACCTGGCAGCGCCCGCAGATGCCCCGGCCACCGCACACCGTGTCGAGGTCAGCGCCGAGCTGGCGGGCCGCTTCGAGCACGGTTGTGCCAGCAGTGACCTTGCCCTCCAGACCGGACGGCGTGAACACCACCCGGTGCATCATCAGGCTCGCGCTCGTCGCCCGCGGCGCCGGCCCGGCTCGCCTGCCGCTTCGGGATCACGGTTGGCGCGGATCCACGCCGCGCAGTCGCGGTCCGCGCCTGAGAGGACGTCCGCCGCGAGCACCGCCGACCGGACCTCCGGGTGGAGTGGGCTCATGATCGCCGACGTCATCCCCGAGGCGATGGCCATGGCCAGGAAGGTCCCCGTGATGAGCTGCCGATTCGGCAACCCGAAGCTGATGTTGGAGCCGCCGCAGGTGGTGTTCACCTTGAGCTCCTCGCGCAGGCGGCGGATCAACGTGAAGGCCTGGCGCCCGGCGGTGCCCATCGCCCCGATCGGCATCACGAGCGGATCGACGACGACATCGTTGGCCGGAATCCCGTGGTCAGCCGCTCGCTCGACGATCCGCTTGGCGATCGAGTAACGGACGTCGGGATCCTCGCTGATCCCG
The DNA here is from genome assembly GCA_963844915.1 of uncultured Acidimicrobiia bacterium. GTDB lineage: Bacteria > Actinomycetota > Acidimicrobiia > Acidimicrobiales > Ilumatobacteraceae > JALZMG01. The sequence goes on from CAWJQF010000009.1 coordinate 894,342, forward strand.
GTCTCGTCGTTGGAGATGGCGACGACGGCCGCGCCGTGGCGGGCGACCAGCGGGAGGACCCGCTCCATCACCTCGTCCTCGCCGGTCACCGAGTTGACGAGCGGCTTGCCTTGGTAGACGGCGAGACCGGCTTCGAGCGCCTCGACGATGGAGGAGTCGATCGACAGCGGCACGTCGGTGACCGACTGCACGAGCTGTATGGCGCGCGCCAGGAGGGCCGGCTCGTCGGCCAACGGAATGCCGGCGTTGACGTCGAGCATGTGGGCTCCGGCTCCGACCTGGGCCACGGCATCGGCCTCGACGCGGCTGAAGTCGCCGCGCACCATCTCCTCGGCCAGGAGCTTGCGGCCGGTCGGGTTGATGCGCTCGCCGATCATCACGAACGGGCGGTCGAAGCCGATGACGACCTCGCGGGTCGCCGAGGTCAGGATCGTTTGCGTCATTGCGGGTTCTCCCATCCGCCGGCGAAGGCCAGCTTGCCGAGGCGTTCCTGGCTGTAGTCGGCCTCCAACCGGTCGGCCTCGGTCTGTGCCGCCGCGCTGACCTCACCGTCGAAGGGACGGCTGATCCGGCGCCACTGGGCAACGTCCTCCTGAGCGGTGACGATCTTCGCCTTGCGCTTGGCCCGATCGATCGCCCGCTGGAACTTGTCCGACAGCTGCACCTGGTGTCGCTCCCGCCCATCCTGGCCGTTGACCTGGGCCGGGATGTCGCGCCACATGATGACGACGACGTCTCGCGTTGCCCGCGGCATCAGGCGACCCTCGAAGGCAGGTCGACGGCGACGGAGATCGCTGCAGCCAGCCGACGGCGTCCGACATGACGATGCTCGAACCGCAGTCCCAGGCGATCCGCGGCGCGACGAGCGTCGTCGACGAGCTCGGGATCGTCGGACTGGCTCAACAGCACGACGCGCCGGTAGTGGGCGAAGTAGACGTCGCGCAGCTCCGGATGGCGATCGAGGCCGAGGCCCTGCCAGACGAGCGGCTCGAAGTGGCGGGTCAGGAAGTCGGTGAGGAAGAACGTCCCCGGCTCGTCGTCGTGGAGTGTGGCGAAGAGCTCGGCGCCGGCGAACAGCTCGTAGCAGTGCGCGCCGGGGAGGCGCTCGACGCCGGGATGGTCGGCGAGCAATCGGTCGAGCGCGCCACCGGTCCCGCAGTCGGCGTAGGCGACGAAGGCCGTTCGACCGCTGGCCGCGGCCTCGTCGAGGATCGGTGCGAGAGCAGGGACGATGCGCTCGGGGCGGTTGTGGAAATGCGCAGGCAGATAGCGGACTTCGGCGCTGCCGGGCGGGAGGACGGCACGCAGCTCGGCGGCGAGGGCGCCGCAGGCGACGATCAGGGCCGGTTCACGCAACGGAGGGCCCGGGCGGTTCGGCGCGGAGGCGGCGCCGCGCTTGGACGAGCTCCTTGGCGGTCTCCGCGGCGACGGCGGCGTCGCGGCAGTACACGTCGGCCCCGACCGCCGTCCCGAACTCCTCGTTCAACGGCGCGCCGCCGACGAGCACGATGTAATCGTCACGCAACCCGCGCTCGCGCAGCGTGTCGATGACGACCTTCATGTACGGCATCGTCGTCGTGAGCAGCGCCGACATCCCGAGGATGTCGGGCTGGTGCTCGGTCAGCGCGGCGAGGTACTTGTCGACGTCGGAGTTGATCCCGATGTCGATCACCTCGAATCCGGCGCCCTCCATCATCATCGCCACGAGGTTCTTGCCGATGTCGTGGATGTCGCCCTTGACGGTGCCGATGACCATCTTTCCGACCGGCTCGGCGCCGGTCTCGGCGAGCAATGGCCGCAGGATCTCCATGCCCCCCTTCATGGCGTTCGCCGAGAGCAGCACCTCGGGCACGAAGAGGATTCCGTCCCGGAAGTCGATGCCGACGATCCGCATGCCCTCGACGAGTGCATCGGCGAGGACGCGGTCGGGCGACCAACCGCGGTCGAGGAGGATCGTCGTGCCCTCGACGATCTCGTCGGCCAGGCCGTCGTAGAGGTCGTCGTGCATCTGCTTGACGAGCTCGTCGTCGTCCAGGGTCGCGAGATCGATGTCGTCGCTCTGCTCGGTCATCGGCTACTCCACTACCCGATTGGTGAAGCGGTCCATCATGCGGAACACGTCCGCATCGTGGAACTCTATCGCATTGGGTCAGCCAGCGGCGAGCGGCACCTTGGCCAGCACCAACAGGCGCCCGAGCTCCTGCGCGCGGCGGGCCGCGACGAGGTCGCCCTCGCCCGCAGACACGATCGACCCCTTCATCAGGATGTGCCACTGGCGGGCGAAGTCGTCCGGGTCGGCGACGCCGGCCTCCGTTGCGAGCTCGATCAGGAACTCGCGGATGCGCGCCAGTTGCTCTCGGCAGGCGACGTGGATCGGGTGCTTGCGGTCATCGATCTCGAGCAGGGCGTTGACGAAGAGGCAGCCCTCGAAGTCGCGTCGGTGGAACCACTCGTCGAAGACGTCGAAGATGGCGAGCAGGCGGTCGACCGGGCGCTCGGCACGGCGGCGCACCTCCCGCTCGAGCCATTTGCGCGTCCACAGCTGCTCGCGGCGGTCGAGCACGGCGAGCACGAGGTCGTCCTTCGACCCGAAGTGGCGGTACACGGTCATCTTCGCCACCCCCGAACGCTCGATGATCGTGTCGACCCCGACGGCCCTGATGCCGTGCCGGCAGAAGAGCGTGTAGGCGCTCGAGAGGATCCGCTCGCGGGCATCTCCCGTCCGCGGAGCGGGAGGACGGGAACTCACAGTCGCATTCGGGAGTCTACGTGTCGACTCCCAGGAGCTGCTGCTGCAGCAACGCGGTCGCCCACTGCTGGAACTGCTCGACCTCCCAGCCGCAATCGACGGTCAGCGACTCGAAGACGTCCTCGTTGATCAGCGCGTAGTACACGTCGGCGGCCGTGTCCGCATCGAGGCCGGGTCGCAGGCCCCACTGGGCGAGGCCAACGTCGATGAGGCGGCGCTGGTCGAGGCGTCGCCGGCGCCGAGTCTCCTCGAGCAGACCGCCGACGTCGGGATCGGCCGCGGCGTGCTGGAGGACCCGGTAGATCGGCGCCACACGCACGAGGACCTGCACGGACTCGGCGACGAGCCGGTCGACGGCTGCCGCTGCATCCTCCACGTCGGCGAGCGTCTCGACCCATTGGCGGTCAGCCAGCGCGACCGGGTCCAGGTCGCCGACGATGCTGCCCTCGAGGACGGCGGTCAGCACCCCCGCCTTCGTACCGAACACGTAGTAGACGGTCTGGTTGGCGACCTCAGCCCGTTCGGCGATCGCTTCGATCGTCGTCGCGACGTAACCGTTCTCGACGAACAGTTGCGCCGCCGCGTGCACGATGCGAGCCCGGGTGCGGCGAGACCGTTCGCGACGTCCGTCCACACGTGCTGTTGTCGCCACTGCCCTCTCCTTGACGCTCCGAGAATATCGGAGTAGTTATCTAGTGTTCTACTACAGAAAGTTGGTGCCCCCCGTGCCACTCCCGCCGTTCCTCGATCGTCTCGCGCCCGACGACGCAGCGGAGCTGCTCGGACTCGGGCGACGCAGGCAGTACCCAGCGCAGTCGATCCTCTTCTTCGAAGGCGATGACGTCCATGACGTGGTGCTCGTGCGCGCTGGTGAGCTCAAGGTCGCGGTCGCGCTCGACGAGCGTGAGGTCGTGCTCGAAGTCGTCGGCCCCGGCGACATCCTCGGCGAGCTGGCGGCCATCGACGGGCGGCCGCGGTCGGCTCGCGCCGTCACACTGACGGTCGTCGAGGTGGTGGTCGTGCCGGCCGCCTCCTTCCGCACGTTCCTCGGAGGGCATCCGGAGGCAGCGCTTGCCCTGATGCAGCACCTGGCAGGTCGCCTCCGCCGAGCCTCGCGACGCCAGGTCGAGCTCGGTGCACTCGACTCCACGGCCCGGGTCTGCGGGCGGCTCGTCGACCTGATGGCCCGCTACGGCCGGCCCGCCGGACCGGGCGTCCTCATCCGCGGGCCACTGAACCAGAGCGACATCGCGGCGTGGGCGGGGCTGTCGAGGGAAGCGGTCGTGAAGGCCCTCAATCGCCTGCGCGCCGTTGGCTGGGTGACGACGACACCACGGACGATCACCGTGCTCGACGTCCCGGCGGTGACGACGCGGGCGGGCGGCCGCTGCTCGCCAGCTGAGCACCGCGAGCTGAGCACCGCGAGCTGAGCACCGCGAGCTGAGCACGATCGCGCTGCGCTACTGAGTCTCCGGACGCTGCACGACGACGTCTGGCGTGCGCACGATGGACGGATGCGCACGAGCAGGTGGATGCGGTCAGCCCGGGCGGGGTCGCGAGTCGAGCGATTGGGACGAATCCCCCTGCTCGCGGCGTGCTCGGATGCTGAGCTCGAGCTGATCGCGCGGAACGTGACGGAGCACCATGTGGCAAGGGGCGAGGTCCTCGTCGAGGAGGGCACCGTCGGGCGTGAGTTCGTCGTCATCGCCGACGGGACCGCCGTCGTGACGGTCGGTGGCGAGACGATCGCCCGAGTCGGGCCCGGCGACTTCGTGGGCGAGATCGCCATGCTCGACCGGGGGTTTCGCACGGCGTCCGTGGTGGCCGAGACCGACATGGTGGTCGAGATCTGCGGCACCTCCGAGTTCGCCGTCCTGCTCGCCGGCGCGCCGACGCTGACCCGCAAGCTGCTCATCGGCCTCGCCCAGCGCCTGCGCACCGCCGACGAGCGCCTCCCGGCCTGATCCATCCGAGTGTTTGACGCCATCCGAGTGGTGGACGTCGATTTTCCCGGGGTCAAACACTCCGATGGCGTCAAACACTCGGATGAGATTCAGGCGAACGTGTCGGGGAGCTCGGCCTTGCGACGGGTGACGAACTCGCGCAACTCCTCGTCGACGGCGTCGTCGATCGGCGGTGGCTCGTAGGCCGCCAGCCGCTCCTTCCACTGGCGGTTCGCCCGCTGCGCGGCGTCGAGCGACCCGTCCTCGACCCATTGCTCGAAGCTCGAGTTGTCGGCCGTCTCGGAGCGGTAGAACGCCGTCTCGAAGTTGGCCAGCGTGTGCGCCGTTCCGAGGAAATGCTCGCCGGGACGGTGCTCGCGAATGGCGTCGAGGGCCTGCCCGTTGTCGCTGAGGTCGAGCCCGGCGGCGAACGTCGCCATCATCCCCAGCTGATCGGCGTCGAGGACGAACTTCTCGTAGCCGATGGCGAGCCCGCCCTCCAGCCAGCCGGCGGCGTGGAGCACGAAGTTCGTGCCCGCCATCAGCGTCGGGATCAGTGTCGCCGCCGACTCGTACGCGGCCTGCGCGTCGGGCAGCTTCGACGCCGTCAACGATCCGCCCGAGCGGAACGGCACGCCGAGCCGGCGGGCCAGCGCGGCGACGGTGTACAGCACGAGTGCCGGTTCCGGGGTGCCGAACGTCGGGGCACCGGTCTGCATCGACATCGAGCTGGCGAACGAGCCGAAGATCACCGGCGCGCCGGGGCGGACCAGCTGCACGAAGGCCATTCCGGCCAGCGCCTCGGCCAACGTCTGGGCGACGACGCCAGCAGATGTCGAGGGCGCCATCGCGCCGGCGAGGATGAACGGCGTGATGATCGTCGCCTGGTTGGCGGCGGCATAGACCTCGGCCGCAGCCAGCATCGTCGCATCCCACACCAGTGGCGAGGAGGCGTTGATGAGGCTCGTCGTCACCGTGCGGTCGGCGAGATCGCCACCGAACGCGATGCGCGCCAACTCGACGCTGTCGGCCGCCCGCTCGCCGGCCGTCACCGACCCCATGAACGGCTTGTCACTGAGGCGCAAGTGCGCCAACACCATGTCGAGGTGCCGCTTGCTGACCGGCACGTCGACCGGCTCGCACACGGTCCCGCCGGAATGGTGCAGGTGCGGGTGGAGGTAGGCCAGCCGGACGAAGTTCTCGAAGTCGGCGAGCGTTGCGTAGCGCCGCCCGGCGTCGAGATCGTGGACGAACGGTGACCCGTAGTTCGGCGCGAAGACCGTGGCCATTCCCCCGACCTCGACGGAGCGGGCGGGATTGCGGGCGTGCTGGGTGTACGTCGCCGGCGCCGTCGACACGAGTTGGCGGCACAGTCCCGGCGGGAAGCGCACCCGATCGCCGTCGACGTCGGCGCCGGCACCGGCGAAGCGGGCCACCGCGCTCGGATAGTCGCGGATCTCGATGCCGACCTCTTGCAGGATGATCTCGGCATTGCGCTCGAGCAGCCCGAGACCCTCCTCGGAGACGAGCTCGACGGGCTGCAGAACACGCGTCAGGAATGGTTGGCTGGCGACGACGGCGGCCGCCCGTTGCTGCTGGCGTCCCGCCCGTCCGCCGCCTCGCCGGGACCTGACGTCGGCCATCTCGGCGAAGCTAGCTGCTGCTGGCCAGCGCGTCGGCGCTGGCGAGGCGGGCCCCGATGCGGCGGCCGGCCTCGGCGACCAGCTCGGCGATCGCCGGCGCGCGCGCGGATTCGGGGAACCGGTATGACGGCCCGTGCACGTGGACGGCGGCGAGCACGCGTCCATCGGGCCGGATCACCGGCGCAGCGACCGAGCTGATCCCTGGGACGTATTCGTCGAACGTCCACACGTACCCGTCGCGGGCGATCGTGGCCAGCCGCGCACGCAACTGTTCGGGATCGGTCACCGTGCGATCGGTGGCCGCCTCCAGAGGCCGGGCCAGATAGCGCTCGAGCTCCGACGTGTCGAGGTTGGCGAGCAGCACGAGGCCGGACGAGACCATGTGCGCAGGAATCCGCTCGCCGGTCCAATCGCGCACCTGGACATGACGGTCGGCCGACACCTGCTCCACGTACACCACGTCCTGGACGTCGAACACCGAGAGCCCCGCCACCTCGTCCAGGCCGTCGACGAGCTCGGCGAGGTGCGGCCGAGCTGCGGCGACGAGGCTGCGGCCGGGAAGCGCGCCGGTGGCGATGTCGACGAGGCCACCCCCGACCCGGTAGTCGCCACCTGCGCCGGACTGCTCGACGGCACCGATGTCCTGCAGCGTCGAGAGCAAGCGGGACACCGTGCTCTTCGGGAGGCCGACCCGCTCAGCGATCGCCGAGACGCCGGCCGGACCGCCGGCCAGGCACCGCAGGACCGAGAACGCCCGCTCGACGGACTGCACCCCGGACACGCCGCTCCAGGATTCCACGATGCGGGACAGTTCCACAAGGCGAATCGCGAGCGCCGCTGGAAGTCGATGGCCGCGAAAAACCGTATCGCCAGCCGATTTGCGCGCTCTTGTGCGCCAACAAAGGAGGGCGGGCAATGGGCGGGACGGGGGGTAGCGACGGGAGGAATCGACCGTCGCTACCCCCCGGACGGCACGTGATGCTGCCGGGGCGGGGTCGGACCTTCATCCGAGAGCTCGTCGGTCCCCCGGGTGCTCCGGTGCTCGTCCTGCTCCATGGCTGGACGGCGACGGCCGACCTGAACTGGTTCGCCTGCTACGCGCCGCTCGCCGAGCGCTATCGCGTCATCGCCCTCGATCATCGCGGCCACGGGCGCGGCATCCGCTCCTCCGAGCCGTTCACGCTCGAACGGTGCACCGATGACGTGGCCGCGCTGGCCCGGGTGCTCGAGCTACCGCCGTTCATCCCGGTCGGCTATTCGATGGGCGGCCCGATCGCCCAGCTGCTCTGGCAACGCCACCCGGAGCTCGTCGACGGCATGGTGCTGTGCGCGACGAGCCGCACGTTCACCGGCAGCGTGCGCGAGCGGCTGCTCTTCGGCGTCGCGACGGGCACATCGCTCCTCGCCGACGCGCTTCCTCTGGCAAGGATCACCAACGCCGCCTTGGACGCGTGGGATCAGTGGCGCCAGCGCCGCGGGTGCCCCTGGTGGGGCTTCGACGACGTGGCCCGCCATGACTGGGAGGAGATCGTCGAGGCAGGTCGAGCCACCCTGCGCTTCGATTCTCGGCCGTTCGTCGGGCAGATCGACGTGCCGGCAGCGGTCGTCGTGACCGAGGGCGACGACGTCGTGCCGGTACGCCGCCAGTTGGCGCTGGCTGCCAGCCTGCGCGACGCCACCGTGCATCGGGTTCACGGCGGGCACGCGGTGTGCACCACGACACCCGAACGGTTCGTCCCGATCCTTCACGAAGCTTGCGCCTCGGTCGCCGCACGACGCGGTGCGGCGCGTCGGCTCGTCGCCGCCTGACGCCCCGCGGGAGGCCATGCTTCTGCGTTGGTGAGTGAGTCGGACGTCTTCATCGGCCTCGCGCTCCTGCTCGTCCTCGCCGTCGGCTGCCAGATCGTTGCCACGCGGATCGCCGTGCCGTCGATCATCCTGCTGCTCGGCGCGGGCTTCTTGGCCGGGGCGCTGACGGACTCCGTCAATCCGAACGAGCTGTTGGGAGACAAGTTCGCGCCGATGGTCACCCTGGCGGTCGGGGTGATCCTGTTCGACGGCGCGCTCGACCTCCGCATCAGGGACCTCGAGGGTCACGGCCAGCACGTCGTGCGCCGGCTCATCCTGTGGGGCGTGCCGATCACCTGGGCAGGTGCGGTCGCGTTCGTGTTCCTCCTGCTCGACTTGTCGGCCGGCGTCACGATCCTCCTCGGAGCCATCCTGATCGTGTCCGGACCGACCGTGGTGATCCCGCTCCTCGAACGGGCCCGGCCGGGGCGTCGGGTCAGCGCGATCCTTCGCTGGGAGTGCACGACCGTCGATCCGATCGGCGCCATCATCGGAGCGCTCGTGTTCCATGGGCTGACGAGCAGCGATGAGGAGGCGGTGCCGCGGGCCGTGGTCGACTTCACGATCAGCGTCGGCATCGGGATCCTCGGTGGGCTCGTCGGCACCACCGTGCTCTGGCTGCTCCTCGACAAGCTGCGCGTGACGGGCGTGCTGGCGACCGAGGCGACGATCGCCACCGTCGTCGCGGTCACCGCCGTGTGTGACGCACTGAACGACGACACCGGGCTGATCGCGGCGATCGTGATGGGCCTCGTCATCGCCAACACGGACGTGATCTCATCGCCGGAGGACCGCCCGTTCTTCCGCACGATCGTCCAGCTGATCATCGGCCTCCTGTTCGTCTCGATCTCGGCGACCGTCACTCCGGCATCGCTCGGAGACGTCCTGTGGCCGTCCCTGGCGCTCGTCGCTGGGCTCGTGCTGGTCGTGCGCCCGGTCCTCGCCGCACTGGCGACCGTCCGCACGGACCTGTCGCGCGAACGAGCGCGTCTATCTCGGGATGATGGACCCTCGAGGCATCGTCGCCGCGTCGACGGCTGCGACGTTCGCGGGACCGCTCGCCGCCACGGAGGAAGCAGGCGCGGCAGATCTCCTGCCCGTGACGTTCCTGGTGATCGTCGGCACGGTGACGATCTACGGGCTGCTGGCGGGGCCGGCCGCCCGGCTGCTCGGCCTCACAACGGAGGAGCAGGATCCGCCCGCTGATCGAGCAGCGGTTCGGGATTCGAGGATCCGGCGGTGTGAATCGCGGCGGTCGTGGAATGCTGACGGCATGCGGATTGCCCGACAGATCCTCGTATTCGACGCGCCTGACCTGACCGCCGAGAGCACGTTCTGGGCCTCGCTGCTGGGTGGCACGGTTGACGCCGAGGACGACTGGCACATGATCAGCGTCGATGGCAGCCCGCGACTCGGCATCCAGTTGGCTCCCGACCACGTCCCGCCCGAATGGCCCGATGGCACGCCGCAGCAGATGCACCTGGACCTCTACGTGGACGACATCAAGACGGCCCACGACGAGGCGCTCGCGCTGGGCGCCAAGCTGCTCAAGCCGGCAGACGACATCGAGGCGAAGGACGGCTTCCAGGTCTACGCCGACCCAGCCGGGCATCCGTTCTGTCTCTGCTGGGGCTGACCTGCTGCTGACATGAACAGGGCGCCGGATCGCCGATGGAAACCATCGGCGAGCCGGCGCCCTGTGAGTCGATGGAGCGGGAACCGCCCGCCAGTAGACCCGCCACCACCGAGACCTGAACCGGACACTGACGTCAGATCGGGCCGATCACCTCCGATGACGTATACACGGCTGTAAACATACACCATGGCGACTCGAGGTGGTTCAACGCCGCCGCCCGAGGGCGGGTCGACCCGTCTCCCCCGGGCTGCACGCCGCGCGCAGATCATCGAGACCGCTGCCGGCGCGTTCCTCAAGGCGGGTTTCGACAGCACGTCGATGGACGAGGTCGCCGAGGCCGCCGGGATCAGTCGCCTGCTGATCTACCGCAACTTCGAGACCAAGAAGCACCTCTATCGCGCCGTGCTCGCGTCCGTCACCGACGAGCTCATCGCCGAGTTCGAGCAGCTGGACCTGGCGGAGATCCGCCGGCGTGGCGGCATCGTCCGCATCATGCTGGAGATCGCCCGGCGGCACCCGGACGCCTTCCGGCTCCTCTGGCGGCAGGCCGCACACGAACCGGCATTCGTCACGTTCTCCGATCGATTCCGCAGCGTCCTCGGCGAGTACGCCGAGACCTTCATCACGATGACGGGCCGGGACATCGAACCGCGAATGATGCCGTGGTGCGCCACGGTGTTGGCCGCCCACCTCCTCGAGGGCATGAGCTCCTGGCTCGACGACGGCGATCCGTCCCTCGACGACGACTACGTCCTGCTGCAGCTGTGTGGACTGTTGGCATTGATCGACGCCTGGGAGGACCCGCACCCACCTGACTGGGTGACAAGTCCCGGTACCTGATCTGCGCGGCGTTACGACAGCCCGACGATCTGACCGGACTCGTCGAGGTCGATCACGGCGGCGGCCGGCTGCGTGCCGAGTCCCGGCATCGTGCGCATCTCGCCGCAGATCGGGTACACGAACCCGGCGCCAACCGACGCTCGGACCTCGCGCACGTTGATCACGTGGCCCGTCGGCGCGCCCTTCAACGCTGGGTCAGCGGAGATCGACAGATGCGTCTTGGCGATGCACACCGGCAGATGGCCGAACCCGTTGCGCTCGTACGTCTCGAGCTGCCGCGCCGCGCTCGGCATGTACTCGACCACGCCGGCGCCGTAGACCTTCGTCGCAACCGTCTCGATCTTCTCCCGCAGCGAGGCGTCGTCGGGATAGAGGAAGTGGAAGTCGCTCGGCTCGTTGCAGGCCTCGACAACTGCCTCGGCAAGATCGACGGCACCAGCACCACCGTCGGCGAAGTGCGTGCACACCGCGACCCGGGCGCCCATCGACTCGGCCACCCGGCGGATCGTGTCGTGCTCGGAACGGTGGTCGCCCGGGAAAGCGTTGATCGCGACGACCGGCGTCACGCCGTGCAGCTGCACGTTCTCGATCTGCTTGCGCAGGTTGGCGGCGCCGACCTCGACGTCGTCGGGCCGCTCGTCGAACAACGTCTCGGGCAACGGCCGGCCGGCCACGATGCGGTACTTGCCCGAGTGCGCCTTCAGCGCCCGCACGGTGGCGACGAGCACGGCGGCGTCCGGCACGAGGCCCGAGGTCCGGCACTTGATGTTGAAGAACCGCTCGGCGCCCATGTCGGCGCCGAACCCGGCTTCGGTGATGAGGTAATCGCCGCCGCGGATTCCGATCATGTCGGCGAGGATCGACGAGTTGCCGTGCGCGATGTTGCCGAATGGGCCGGCATGCACGATGACCGGCGTGTTCTCCAACGTCTGCAACAGGTTGGGCTTGATCGCCTCGCGCATGATCACCGCCATCGAGCCGGCGGCATCGAGTTGCTCGGCAGTCACCGGGTCGCCGCGCATCGTGTAGCCGACGACGATCCGCCCGAGACGCGCCCTGAGGTCCTCGAGCGACGTCGTCAGGGCCATGATCGCCATGACCTCCGAGGCGGCCGTGATGTCGAACCCGGTCTGGCGGACGAGGCCGTCCTCCTTGGCGCCGAGCCCGATGACGATGTTGCGCAGGGCGCGGTCGTTGACGTCGAGGACGCGCCGCCAGGTGATGTTGTGCGGGTCGAGGCCGAACTCGTCCCCCTGGTGGAGGTGGTTGTCGAGCATCGCCGCGAGGAGGTTGTTGGCGGCCGTGACGGCGTGGAAGTCGCCGGTGAGATGGAGGTTGAGGAGCTCCATCGGAACGACCTGGCTGTAGCCACCGCCGGCGGCCCCGCCCTTGATGCCGAACGTCGGGCCCATCGACGGCTGGCGCACCGTGATGACCGCCCGCTTGCCGATGTGCCCCATCGCCTGTCCGAGCCCGACGGTCGTCGTCGTCTTGCCCTCGCCGAGTGGCGTCGGCGTGATCGCCGTGACGACGACGTACTTCGCCTTCGGTCGGTCGGCCAGCTCGTCGATCGCCTCGAGCTTGATCTTTGACACGCTCGAGCCGTACGGCTCGAGCAGGTGCTCGCCGAGACCCATCAGCTCGGCGATCTCGGGCAACGGCTTGAGGCTCGCCGCCCGTGCGATGTCCAGATCCGTCTTGTGGTTCCCCTCAGCCCCCATGGCGTTCCACGATACGGCATCGTGCCGCTTCGTGGAATCAGGGTCCGTTTGCCCCAACTGGTCGACGGGTAGCCACACGGCGTCGGGAGGTGAGAGCCATGACTTGGCTGATCGTGATCGTCGTGGCCGTCATTGTGATCGCGCTCGCCGCGGCAGCCCTGGCGGCGATCCGCCGCCGCAAGCGAGGTCGGCTCATCATCACGTCGTCCAGACGGACGAGCGGCGGCGGGGGGCGAGAACCATGACCCTCGCTCTGCTGCGCGGTCGCGACGTCACGGGCATGCCCGTCGTCGACGTCTCCACCGGAGAGGACGTCGCCGAGGTCCGCGATCTGATCTTCGAGCCGGCCGAGGGCGTCGTCGGTGGCTTCACGCTGGCGAGGCGAGGCTTTCTCGGGCGGCGCCTCGGCCAGGTCCTGCCCGTCGACAGCATCCGTTCGGTCGGCACGCATGCCGTGACCATCGAGTCGACCGACGCGCTTGCCGATGTGGAATCCGCACGGCGCGCCGATCACCGTGGAGACGTCAGCAACGACGTGGTCATGACGGAGTCGGGTCGGGAGCTCGGCCGGGTCAAGGACGTCATCCTCCGCGGTGGTCCGCGACCTCGCGTCGTCGGCTTCGAGATCGGCGGCGGACCGGCTGGCGATGGCTTCGTGCCGATCGACACGTCGCGTGCCGTCTCCGGCAGCACACTGATCGTCCCCGATGGCTTCGAGAACCTTGTGCGTACCGATCTCACGGGGCTGGCCGGCGAGGTCGAGAACCTCGAGCGAGGAGGTTCGTCATGATCCGCCTCACCCAGCTGATGGGCCAGCGGACGATCTCGCTCGCTGACGCCGAGCAGACCGGGAAGGTCGCCGGCGTGCGCATCACCGGCGACAAGGTCGTCGGCGTGCACACCGGCGAAGGGCTCATCGGCGCGTCGGAGATCCGCAGCTTCGAAGGGGACGCCATCACCTACGACGGGAGCCCGCGGCCGGTCGATCAGAAGGCGGACTCTCCGCTCGGGCGCCGCGTGCTCGACGAGGACGGCGACGAGCTCGGCCGGCTGGCCGACCTCGACATCGAAGCGGACGGCACGGTGACACTCGTCGCCCTCGACGACGGCCGCACGATCGACGGGCAGGCGCTGCGAGCCGTGGGATCGTACGCCGTGATCGTCGCCGCCCTCCCGGACACAACGCTGAGCTGAACTGCCAGAATCGGCCGATGCTCGAATCTGCCGATGGCGTCCCGACCAGAGCGCGCTGCGTGGTCATCGGCGCCGGCATCGTTGGCAACTGCCTCGTCGGTCATCTCGCCCGTCTGGGCTGGACCGATCTCGTACTCGTCGACAAGGGCCCGCTGCCCAACCCGGGGGGCTCGACCGGCCATGCCTCGAACTTCATCTTCCCCACCGATCACAACAAGGAGATGGCGCTGCTCACGTTGGAGAGCCAGCGCCAGTACGTCGAGCTGGGCGTCAACGGCACGTGCGGTGGTATCGAGGTCGCGCGCGACGAGGCCCGGCTCGAGGAGTTCCGGCGGCGCATGACGTCAGCAACGGCGTGGGGCATCGAGGCCCGGCTGCTCACGCCGGCCGAGGTCCGCGAGCTCGTGCCCTTCGTCAACGACGACATCATCCTCGGCGCCTTCTACACACCGAGCGTGTCGGTCGTCGACTCGCTGCAAGCCGGAACGCTGATGCGCCAGGAAGCCATCGACAAGGGCGTCCTGACGGTGCTCGCCAACACCGAGGTGCTCGACATCGAAACGGCCGACATCGGCTACGGCGAGCGCGAGGTGCGAGCCCTCGTGACGACGAACGGACGCATCGAGACCGAGTACGTCGCCATCGCCTGCGGTGTGTGGAGCCCGCGCGTGGCAGCGATGGCTGGGGCAACCATTCCGCTCACGCCCGCCGTGCACCAGATGGCCGACGTCGGTCCGATCGACGTGCTCGTCGAGACGAACCAGGAGGTCGCCTTCCCGATCGTCCGGGACATGGACACGTTCTGCTACGAGCGCCAGACGGCCGGCTCGATGGAGGTCGGCTCCTACGCCCACCGTCCGATCTTCCACCATCCCGACGACATCCCTTCGAACGAGGAATCGGCGCTGTCGCCGACCGAGCTGCCGTTCACCGCCGACGATTTCGACGACCAGATGGAGCAGGCCATCGACCTGATGGAGATGCTCGGTGATGCCGAGATCAAGTACGCGATCAACGGGCTCCTGTCACTGACGCCTGACGCGATGCCGGTGCTCGGCGAGACCGTCGAGGTGCGCAACCTGTGGTCGGCGGCAGCCGTGTGGATCAAGGAAGGCCCCGGCATCGCCCAGCTCGTCGCCGAATGGATGACGTACGGCTACCCGCACGTGTGCGATCCGCACTCGTCGGACCTCAGCCGCTTCTACGCCCATGAACGAACCGAGCAGCACATCAGGGCCCGCTGCACCGAGCACTACAACAAGACCTACGGGATCGTGCACCCGCGGGAGCAGTGGGCGTCACAGCGCGGCGTGCGCCGTTCGCCGTTCTACCCCCGCGAGGAGGCACTCGGGGCGGTCTTCTTCGACGCCCGGGGCTGGGAGCGGCCGCAGTGGTACGAGTCGAACGCCCCACTCATGGATCGGTATCCAGAGGCCTGCGCGCCGCGGCCGCACGAGTGGGACGCACGGTGGTGGTCGCCGATCACGAACGCCGAGCACCTGGCGATGCGTGACGGCGTGGGCGTCGTCGACCTCACGGCGTTCAACGAGTTCGACATCACGGGTCCCGCCGCCGTCGACTACCTGCAGCACCTCTGCGTCAACAACGTCGACGTGCCGGTTGGCAGGTCGATCTACACGCCGCTGCTGACGCCGGGCGGCGGGTTCCGCGCCGACCTCACGATCATGCGCCTCGGACCCGAGCACTATCGGGTGATCACCGGCGCCTTTGACGGCGGGCGGGACAGCTACTGGTTCCGCCGTCACCTCCCCCTCGACGGCTCCGTCAGGTTCACGGACATGACCTCGGCGTGGTGCACGCTCGGCGTGTGGGGTCCGCTGGCGGAGGAGACCCTGACCGGGCTGGTGACCGAGCCTCACGGCCGCGCCGATCGACCTCTCGATCTCTCGGTAGCGGCGTTCCCGTACGGCTCGGTTCGCGAGGTGCTCGTCGACGGCTTGCCGGCGATCATGTTCCGCATCTCCTACGTCGGGGAGAACGGGTGGGAGATCTACGTCCCGACCGAGCACGGTCTCGGGCTGTGGGACGCCGTCTTCGCCGCCGGGCAGCCGCACGGCATCGTGCCCGTCGGACTCGGTGTCTACGCCGTGACGGGGCGCATCGAGAAGGGCTACCGCCTCATGGGAGCGGAGCTGGAGAGCGAGTACGACCCTGTCGAGGCTGGGCTGGCTCGGCCCAAGGTCAAGGCGGCTGACTTCATCGGCAAGGACGCCTACCTCGCGGCACGGGAACGCGAGCCGGTGGCGACGCTGTGCACGTTGGAGATGCTCGGACACGGGGACGGCGCCGGCATGGACCGCTACCCGACCGGCGGCAACGAGCCGATCGTGACGGTCGACGGCGAGCGCATCCTCGATGCGAAGGGTCGCGTGTCCAGGGTGACGACCGCCGGCGCCGCGCCGTCGCTCGGCACCTACCTGCTCATGGCCTACCTCCCGCCGGAGCACGCGGTAGAAGGCACCGAGCTGCGCGTGAAGTACATGGACGAGCTGTTCCCGGTGCGCGTGGCGCGCGTCGGTAGCCGCCCGCTGTTCGATCCGGACGACTCCCGCATGAAGACATGAGGGTGCTGGTCTGCGTCAAGCGGGTGCCGGCGCCGGGAGCGCGGATCAACCTGACGGCGGACGAGCAGGCCGTCGACACGGCACACCTCGGGTTCACGACCAGCCCGCACGAGGAGTGCGCGGTGGAGGCGGCCGTGCAGCTGGTCGAGGAGCACGGAGGGGCGGTGACCGTGATGACGCTCGGGCCACCGGAGGCCGAGGAGCAGCTCCGATATGCCGTCAGCGTCGGCGCGTCGGCGGCCGTCCTGCTCGTGATCGAGGGGCCGGACTGGGATCCCCAGCGCACCGCCCGTGCGATCGCCGCGGTGGTCGGTGAGCTCGAGGCGTCCGATGGCGCGTTCGACCTGCTGCTGTTCGGCAACGAGTCGGCGGATGCGGGCGGCTACCAGGTGGGCATCCGCGTGGCGCATGCGCTGGGTCGCCCGATGGTCAATGGCGCCAAGCACATCGAGGTGGACGGTGACGTCGTGCGGCTCGGCCGCGAAGCCGAAGCCGGGCTCGAGCAGTACGAGCTGCCGCTGCCTGCGGCCGTCGGGGTCAAGGAAGGCATCAACCTCCCCCGCTATCCGACGATGAAGGGACGGCTGGCGTCGAAGAAGGTCGCCGTGGCCCACGTCGACGCCGCGGCCTCGGCAGGCGGGCAGCAGCTCATCCGCCTGTTCCGCCCGACCGAGCAGGTCACCGCGACAACGGTCCTCGGTCGCGGGCCTGACGCCGCACCGGCGGTGGTCGACGTGTTGGAGGAGCTCGGGGTGCTGCGGTGAGCGGACCGGTCCTGGTGGTGGTCGAGCACGACCGCGGTGCGTTCGCCGGGGCGACGCGCGACGCGGTCGCGGCTGGGCGCCTGCTGGCCGAGGACCGAGATGTCGTCGCGTTGACGATCGGCGCCAAGGCGGACGGCCTGGCCGAAGACGTGCGCGATCTCGGTGCCGACGTGGTCCAGCAGGCCCATCACGATCTGCTCGCCGACTATGGCCCCGAGGCGTGGGGGGCCGTGGTGGTGCAGGCCGCGGCGCTGCTCCAGCCGGCGGTCGTCATCGGACCGGGCACCGATCGCGGGAACGAGGTGCGTGGCCCAGGCGGCCGCCCGCCTCGACGCGCCGATGGTCGCCAACTGCACGGTCGTCGAGTCGGGAGACGGCGGCTACACGGTGACCCGGCAGCGATGGGGCGGGTCCCTGCTCGAGGAAGCCCGGGCGGTCGGCGACATCGTGCTGATGACGATCGCTCCGCACGTGTTCGACGCAGTTGCGACGACGCCTGGGCGCGGTGAGATCCGAGTGTTCGAGCCGGTGCTCGATGCCGAGCTGGGTCGCAGCGTCGTTCGTGACCGTGTCGAGCGGGCCGCCGGCCTGACGCTGTCGACCGCGCCGGTGGTCGTCGGCGGCGGGCGCGGTGTCGGCTCAGCCGACGCGTTTGGTCCGCTGGAGGACCTGGCCGCGCTGCTGGGCGGGGTGGTCGGGTGCTCCCGGGTCGTCACCAACAACGGCTGGCGCAGCCACACCGATCAGGTCGGCCAGACCGGGACGAGGATCGCCCCGACGGTCTACCTGGCGTGCGGGATCTCAGGCGCCATCCAGCACTGGGTCGGGGCCATGTCGGCGAAGCACATCATCGCCATCAACACCGACCCAGACGCCAACATGGTCACGAAGGCGGACTACGCCGTGATCGGCGACCTCCACGAGATCGTCCCGGCCATCTCGGCCGAGGTTCGCCGCCGCCGCGATTCTGACGCCCGTTGAGGGTCATCGCTGACCCCCAATGGGCGTCAGAAACGAAGGATCAGGCGGCGAAGTCGACAGCGTCGCTGCGCAGGTTGTCGATCGCCCGGCCGACGAGGCGGCGGGCAGCCTCCGACGTGATGCCGAGTTGCTCACCGATCACACGGTAGCTCCTCGGTTCGCCGTCGACGAGGCCGAAACGGCATTCGACGGCGAACCGCGCCCGACCATCGAGCGAGCCGAGCAGCTCCTCGAGCAGCTCCAGGTCGACGCCGGCCATGACGATCGTCTCGGGGCTCTCGTCATCATTGGGTAGGAGGTCACCCAATGTGGCGTCCCCGTCGTCGCCGACCGTCTTGTCGAGTGATGCGGTGGAGGTCAGCAGGTGCAGCTCGGCGTTCGCCGCGTCGAGGCCCTCGACGTCGCCGCCGACCTGCCGCAGTGCCGACCGCAGCATGCTTGCCCGGTCACCCGGGATGCGGATCAGGCTGCCCTTCTGGTCGAGGGCTCGGCCGATCGCCTGGCGGATCCAGAACGTCGCATACGTCGAGAACTTGAAGCCGCGCCGCCAGTCGAACTTGTCGACTGCATGCTCGAGGCCGAGGTTGCCCTCCTGGATCAAGTCGCCGAGATCCATGCCTTGCGGCAGGGGGTACCGCCGGGCGATCGAAACCACGAGCCGCAGGTTGGAGCGGATGAAACGATCCTTGGCCTCGGCGGCGGCGGAGACTGCGTGACGCAGCTCCTTGCTGCGCTCTCCGGCCTCGATGCGAGCGGCCGCGTCGCGACCAGCTTCGATGACCTGCGAGAGCTCGCGCTCGTCCTCAGCGGTGAGCAGCGAAACCTTGCCGATGTCGTTGAGATAGGTACCGATGGAGTCAGTCATTGCGAGGAGTACAACCAGTTGAGGCGGACTGATGTTCCCCTACCCAGCGGAAATCGCGTCCATTCCTCGGTTCCGGGTGGTCGTGTGCCACTCCTCGCCTCGACCGCCGCCCTCGCGTCCGGCGTCGTCTGGAGCTTCGGCGCCGTGCTCGCCCGGCTGGCCGACGATGCCGACGCGTTCCAGTACCTGATCTGGCGATCCATCGCCATCGTGCTCGTCATCGAGGCGTTCGCCATCGTTCGGCGCAGGCCGGGAGCCACGTGGGCTGCCTTCCGCTCCGGACCGATGATGCTCCTCGCGTCCGCGGGGCTGCTCCTGGCGTCCATCGCCTTCGTGTACGCCGTCAAGACGACCACCCCGGCCAATGCCGCCTTCCTCAGCTCGATCACCCCGCTCGTCGCTGTGCTGCTGGCCCGTGTCACGCTCCGCGAGCCGCTCACCATCGCCACCATCGTCGCCGTCACCGTGGCGTTCATCGGCCTCATCATCACCGTGGTCGGCGACCTCGACGCCGGCTCGACGCCGGGCAACGTGGCGGCGCTGCTGGCCGCCGTCGGGTTCGCCGGATACGCCGTGTGCGTCCGCACCGATCCTCGACGCGACTGGTCGCCCGTACTGCCTGGCTACGCCGTGATGATGATCGTGCTGTGCACGGCGATCACGGCGATCGGCGGCAAGACGCTCGTCCCCCCGGCGATCGACATCGGGTTGGCCGCCATCCACGGCGGGGTCTTCATCGTCGTCGGCACGCTGCTGTTCAACTACGGGTCGCGGCAGATCCCCGCCGTGGCGATGGCGGTGTTCGCCCAGACGGAGATGCTGTTCGTGCCGATCTGGGCGTTCCTCGTGCTGTCCGAGCGTCCGACCACGGCCTCGCTGCTCGGCGGGCTGCTGATCTTCGCCGCCGTCATCGGCAAGGCGCTCTACGACGCCCGGCCACGGCGCGCGTAGCGCACACTGGCGACGCCGATCAGCAGCGCCCATGCCGCTCCGGCGTAGATGCGCGATGCGCTGCTGCTCGTTGACCGCCAGCAACACGACGACGAAGCCGAGGAACGCCAGCACGATCCAGTTCGTCACCGGCGAACCGGGCATCCGGAACGAGCTGGCCCGGACGGTCCCGGCACGCACGCGGCGCCGGTAGCTCAGGTGGGAGGCGACGATCACCCCCCAGGTCCACAGCGCACCGACCGTCGCCACGCTGGTGATGTACGTGAACGCATCGTCGGGCACCAGGTAGTTCACGACGACGCCGACAAGCAACACGGCCGCCGACGCCGTGATGGCGTGCGCCGGGACGTGCCGTGCCGACAGCTCTCGAAACCGGCGCGGTGCCTCTTCCTGCCGAGCAAGCGTGTACAGCATCCGGCCACTGCTGAAGATCCCGCTGTCGCACGCCGACGTCGCCGCCGTCAGGACGACGAAGTTGACGATGCCCGCGGCGCCGGCGATGCCGACCCGCTCGAAGACGACCACGAACGGGCTCTGGTCGGCGGGCAGGTCGCTCCAGACGACGAGCGACATGATCACCGCCATCGCCCCGACGTAGAAGATGAGGATGCGGATCACGATGCTGTTGATCGCCCGTGGCAGCGTCCGCTCGGGGTCCTTCGCCTCCCCCGCCGTCACGCCGACCAGCTCGACGCCGACGAAGGCGAACATCACGATCTGCAGTGCCACGAGCGTGCCGCCGAAACCCTTCGGGAACAGCCCGCCTTGGTCCCACAGGTTCTCCACGGACGCACTGTCTCCGAGCGGGCCGAGCCGGAACGCCAGGACGGCGCTGCCGATGATGATCACGGCAACGACGGTCACCACCTTGATCAGCGCCAGCCAGAACTCGACCTCGCCGAAGAGCGCGACGGAGACGAGGTTGAGCGCGTACAGCACGACGGCGATGACGAGCGCGGTGACCCACTGCGGGATGTCCGGGAACCAGTACTGCACGTAGATCCCGGCCGCCGTGATCTCCGCCATCGCCGTGACCACCCACGTCAGCCAGTAGGTCCAGCCCGTGATGAAGCCGAGGCGACGTCCGAGGAACTCCTCCGCGTAGCTGGCGAAGGATCCGGCCACCGGCCGGTACAGCGCGAGCTCCCCGAGCGCCCGCATCATCAGGAAGATCACGGCGCCGGCGACGAGGTAGCAGAGGATCAGGCTCGGCCCGGTGTCCTGGATCGCCCGACCGGACCCGAGGAACAGACCGACCCCGAGCGCGCCGCCGAGCGCGATCATTTGGATCTGCCGTCCGCCGAGACGGCGCTCGAGCTCGCTCGTCTCGCTTACGCATGCGGACGCTAGTGCTGCTCGGTCCCGGCAGCGATGACCTTTGCGACACGTTGCGGACCGAGCAGCGGCCGACCGAGCGAGCGCCAGCGAGTCGGGCAGCGATGGGGCAGGCGCCGAAGGCGCCGAGGGGGCGCAGCCCCCGGCTCGTGACGTACCGTCGCAGTCGATGACAGAGGCCGCGACGAGCCGGCGCCGTGGTCGCCATGCCGGGGGCGAGCGCTCGCGCCTGCCCGAACAGCGTCCATTCACCCAACCGCGGCTGCGCTACGCGCCGACGGCGGTCGTGTCAGCCGACGAGCTCGAGGCGATCCACGACGCGTCGCTGCGGATCCTCGCCGAGATCGGCATGAACTTCCTCGACCCAGAGGCGCGAGCTCTTCTGGCTGACGCCGGTGCCGAGGTGGACGGGGAGCGTGTCCGCTTCGATCCCGGTCTGGTCGTCGAGCGCATCACGACCTGCCCGTCCGAGTTCCAGCTGCATGCGTGGAACCCGGCCCACACGTTGACGATCGGCGGCGACAACCTCGCCTTCGGCTCGGTCGGCAGTCCGCCCAACCTCGTCGGCGCGGACGGCGTGCGGCGGCCGGGCGACCGCAACGGCTTCCGGGATCTGCTGAAGCTGTGCCAAGCGTTCGAGATCGTGCACTTCGTCGGTGGCTATCCGGTGGAGCCGATCGACCTGCACTGGTCGGTGCGTCACCTCGAGGCGGCCTACGACGTGCTGACGCTCACGGACAAGGTGCTGCACAGCTACAGCCTCGGGCGACAGCGCAACCGGGACGTCATCGAGATGTGCAAGATCGCCCGGCAGATCGACGAGGACACGTTGCAGCGCGAGCCGTCGGTCTTCACGGTCGTCAACTCCTCGTCCCCGCTGCGCCTCGACTTGCCGATGCTGCAGGGCATCATCGAGTTCTCCTCCCGCAACCAGGTCGTCGTCATGACGCCGTTCACGCTCGCCGGAGCGATGGCGCCGATCACGCTGGCCGGGGCCGTGGCCCAGCAGAACGCGGAGGCGCTGGCCGGGATGGTGTTCACGCAGGTCGTCCGACCCGGTTCGCCCGTGATCTACGGCGGCTTCACGTCCAACGTCGACATGCAGTCGGGCGCGCCGGCCTTCGGGACCCCGGAGTACGTGCGCACCGCCATGCTCGGTGGTCAGCTGGCCCGCCGCTACCACGTGCCGTACCGCTCGTCGAACGTCTCCGCCGCCAACGCTCTCGACGCCCAGGCCGCCTACGAGAGCGTCTTCTCGTTGTGGGGCGCCGTGATGGGCGGCGTCAACTTCCTGATGCACGGCGCCGGGTGGATGGAGGGCGGGTTGCACGCATCGACCGCCAAGTTCGTGCTCGACGCCGACCTGCTGGCGATGGTCGCCGCGCTGCTCGACCCGATCGTCGTCGACGAGGACACGCTTGCCGTCGACACCATCCGCGAAGTCGGCCCGGGCGGGCACTTCTTCGGCGTCGGTCACACGCAGTCGCGCTTCCGCACGGCGTTCCACCGCCCGATGGTGTCGGACTGGCGGAACTACGAGACGTGGGCCGAGGCCGGTCATCCCGAGGCGGCGGGCAAGGCGGCACAGCTGGCGGCGCTGTTCGTCGAGCACTACGAGCCACCGGTGATGGACCCCACGGTCCGCGAGGAGCTCGACGAGTTCTTGGCGCGGCGCGTCGCCGAGGGCGGCGTACCAACGGACTTCTAGGGTGTGACGAAGTGAGACGACAGATGGCGGGGGTGCGGGGGCAGAGGCCGTTGGCCGGAGCCCCCGCCCGGCGATCGATCCGGCTTTGCCGGTCGATCGCCTGCGTGCTTGGGTGCCGGGCGAAGCCCGGCTCTTCGAGCTCGCTGCAACCTCTGGTTGCGAGACGAAACATGAAATCCTCAGCCCAGGTAGTCGTGATCGGCGGCGGTGTCGTCGGGGCCTCCGTGCTCTACCACCTGACCGAGGCCGGCTGGACCGACGTCGTGCTCGTCGAGCGCAAGGAGCTGACCGCCGGCTCGACGTGGCACTCGGCCGGCGGGATGCACACGTTGAACGGCGATCCCAACGTGTCGAAGCTGCAGCAGTACACGATCGAGCTGTATCAGCAGATCGAGGCCCGATCAGAGCAGGACTGCTCGATCCACCTGCCCGGCGGGTTGATGCTGGCGGACGACCGCGAGCGCCTCGACTGGCTGCGGATGGCGCAGGCCCGCGGCCGCTACCTCGGCATGGAGCTCGAGATCATCACGCCGTCCGAGGCGAAGGCGTTGTTCCCGTTGCTCGAGGAGCAGTACTTCGTCGGTGCGCTGTTCGATCCGGTGGAGGGCCACCTCGACCCGAGCGGCGTGACCAACGCCTACGCCATCTGCGCCCGCCAGAAGGGCGCCGAGGTGTACCGCCACACGTGGGTCTCCGACCTCCGCCAGCGGTCGGACGGCACGTGGGACGTGATCACCGACCAAGGCGAGATCCACGCCGAGCACATCGTCAACGCCGGCGGCCTGTGGGCCCGCGAGGTCGGACGGATGGTCGGACTCGAGCTGCCGGTGCTCGGGATGGAGCACATGTACCTCGTCACCGAGGACATGGAGGAGGTGGCCGACCACCGCTCCGCCACGGGTCGCGAGTTGCCGATGGCGCTCGACTTCGCCGGTGAGATCTACATCCGACAAGAGGGCGGCGGGATGCTGCTCGGCACGTACGAGCAGGCCTGCGTGCCATGGCAGCCGCAGCAGGCGCCCTGGAGCTTCGACATGGAGCTGCTCGAGCCGGATCTCGACCGCATCGCGCCGTCGTTGGAGATCGCCTTCAAGCACTACCCGGCGATGGCCACCGCCGGCATCAAGCGGATCATCAACGGTCCGTTCACGTTCGCCCCGGACGGCAACCCGCTGGTCGGGCCGATCCGCGGCGTGCGCAACTGCTGGGTCGCCTGCGCCGTGATGGCCGGGTTGTCACAGGGCGGCGGCGTCGGGCTGGCGCTCGCCAACTGGATGACGACCGGTGATCCGCAGCTCGACATCTGGGCGATGGACGTCGCCCGCTTCGGCGACTGGGCCACGCTCGGATACACGAACGCCAAGGTGCGGGAGAACTACAGCCGGCGGTTCCGCATCACGTTCCCCAACGAGGAGCTCCCGGCGGCCCGCCCGCTGCACACGACGCCGATCTACGACCGGCTGACCGAGCACAATGCCGTGTGGGGCGCCGGCTTCGGGCTCGAGCACCCGCTGTGGTTCCAAAGGCCAGGCCTCGAACCGGTCGAGGACGTGACGTTCCGCCGCTCGAACGCGTTCCCGGTCGTCGCCGAGGAGTGCCGGGCCGTCCGCGAGCGGGTCGGGTTGACGGAGTGCTCGAACTTCGCCAAGTACCGCGTCACCGGCGACGGCGCCGCGGAATGGCTGCAGGGACTGTTCACGAACCGACTGCCGAAGGTCGGCCGCATCGTGCTCACCGCGATGCTCAACCCCGACGGGCGGATCGTCGGCGAGTTCTCGGTGGCCCGGACGGGTGAGGACGAGTTCTTCCTGTTCGGGTCGCAGATCGCCGAGGTGCACCACTCGCGGTGGTTCCTCGCCCATCTGCCGCCCGGCTCACCCGTGCGGTTCGAGGTCCTCGCGCTCTCGCTCGTCGGGTTGTCGCTCGCCGGGCCCCATGCTCGCGACGTCCTGCAGTCGGTGACGCCGACGTCGTTGGCGACGACGGACTACCCGTTCATGACGTTCCGGCGGATCGACATCGGCATGGTTCCGGCATGGGTCGGGCGGATGACCTACACCGGCGACCTCGGGTACGAGATCTGGGTGGCGCCGGAGAACCAGCGGGCGCTGTTCGATCTGTTGTGGGACGCCGGCCGGCGATACGAGATGGCGCTGTTCGGCTTCCGGGCGCTGATGGCACTGCGCATGGAGAAGCGCTTCGGCACGTGGTTCAGGGAGTACCGGCCGATCTACACCCCGCTCGAAGCGGGCATGGATCGCTACCTCAAGTTCGATCACGAGTTCATCGGGAGAGCGGCGGTCGAAGCAGAGCGCGAGCGTGGGCCGGAGCGGTCGATGGTCTACCTCGACGTCGACCCCGATCCCGACGAGCCGGCCGACGTCATCGGCGACGAGCCGATCTGGCACGACGGCTCCGTTGTCGGGTGGGTGACGTCCGGCGCGTACGCCCACTACTCGCAGCGTTCGCTGGCGCTCGGCTACGTGCCGTCCGAGCTGGCCCGCGCGGGCGCCGAGTTCGAGATCGAGATCATCGGCCACCGCCGCCCCGCCCGGCTGCTGACCGACCCGGTGTTCGACCCCACTGGGGAGCGCATGCGGGCCTAGCAGCGACTCATCCGAGTGTTTGACGCCGACGGAGTGCTGGAGCCCGGGAAAATCGAGGTCCGGCACTCGGATGGAGCCAAACACTCGGATGCAGCGAGCAGCGGCGCGCCTCAGAGCGTCCGCAGGTACTGGGCGAGCTCGAACGGCGTGACGCGCAGGTTGTAGCGGCTCCACTCCTCGCGCTTGTTGCGCAGGAACCACTCGAAGATGTGTTCTCCCAGCGTCTCGGCGACGAGCTCTGACTGCTCCATCGCGATGAGCGCCTCGGCCAGCGATTGCGGCAGCGCGTTGAGCCGTTCGGCGGCCCGTTCCTCGTCGGTCAGCTCGAAGATGTTGGCGACCGCTTCCGGCGGGAGGTCGTAGCCCTCCTCGATGCCCTTCAGCCCGGCGGCGAGGATGACCGAGAACGCGAGGTACGGGTTGCAGGCAGGGTCTGGGGCGCGGTACTCGATCCGTGTCGACGCCGACTTCTGCTTGGCCACCGGAACCCGCACCAGCGCCGAGCGGTTGTTGCGGGCCCAGCTGATGTACGCCGGCGCTTCGAACCCGGGCACCAGCCGCTTGTAGGAGTTGACCGTCTGGTTCGTGATGGCGGCGATCTCGTGGGCGTGCCGCAGCAGACCGGCGATGAAGCCTTTGGCGACCTTGGACAGCTTGTAGGGGTCGCCCGGATCGTGGAACGCGTTGGCCTCCCCCTCGAACAGGCTCATGTGCGTGTGCATGCCGGAGCCCTGGACCCCCTCGAGGGGCTTGGGCATGAACGTGGCGTACAGCTTCTCGGCGGTGGCCGCTTCGCGAACGACCAAGCGGAACGTCATCACGCTGTCGGCCATCGTCAGCGCGTCCGTGTGCCGCAGGTCGATCTCGTGCTGGCTGGGCGAATCCTCGTGGAACGAGTACTCGACCGGGATGCCCATCGTCTCGAGGGTCTGAATCGTTCGCTTGCGCAGCGAACCGGCCACGTCGGCGGTCGTCAGGTCGAAGTACGAGCCCGTGTCGAGCGGGACTGGATGACCGTCGTCGCTCGGCGCGAAGTAGAAGAACTCCATCTCCGGGGCGACGTAGAACGTGAAACCGCGGGCGCGGGCCCGCTCGAGGTTGCGCCGCAGGACCTGCCTGGGATCGCCCTCGAAGGCCGTCCCGTCGAGGTGCAGGATGTCGCAGAACATGCGCGCCTCGGGCGACTCGGTGTCGGCCCACGGCAGCATCTCGAACGTGTTCGGGTCCGGCTTGGCGAGCACGTCGCTCTCCTGGACCCTGGAGAACCCGTCGATCGCCGAGCCATCGAACGTCATGCCTTCGGCGAGGGCGTTCTCCAGCTCGACGGGCGAGATGGCGAAGCTCTTCAGCTGCCCGAGCACGTCGGTGAACCACAGCCGCACCAGGCGCACGCCGCGCTCTTCGACTGAACGCAGCACGTGATCCCGCTGTCGCTCCATGCGGCCAGTCTCGCAGCACGCTCGACTACAGTCCGCGCCGGCGGAAGCGCAAGTGAAGCGGGCGGCGCGGATGATCGTGCGGTGAGCACTGACATTGTGGAGGCGGGATCGGCGGCGAGTCGCGAATCACGCCTTCTTAAATTTATATGCTGTTCCCGCGACTTGCGGGAGGTGCCCACGGCGCGCCGGAGCTCGTCGTGGCGACACCTGTCCACGACGCAACACCACATGGGAGCGACCAATGACCACCGACGAGACCTTGCACACGATTCCGACACTGGCCTTCCCGCCGTTGCGCCCGACGCTCGCCGTACCACCGACGAAGGTCGCCGACGAGACGTGGGTGATCCACCAAGTCCAGGAGGCCTGCGGCCAGCCATTGCACGTGTTCATCAACTCGATGGTGATCCGCGGCGCCGAACCGGTGATCGTCGACACCGGCACGCCGGCCAATCGCACGCAGTGGTTGGAGGACGTGTTCGCGATCGTTGAGCCCGAGGACGTCCGCTGGATCTTCCTCTCCCACGACGACGTCGATCACACCGGGAACCTGGACGAGACGCTCGGCATGTGCCCGAACGCGACCGTCGTGTGCAACTGGGCGATGGTCGAGCGCCACACGAACTGCTTCGACTTCCCGCTCGACCGCTGTCGATGGGTGATGCACGAAGAGTCCTTCGATGCGGGCGACCGGACGCTGCAGGCGATCCGCCCGCCGGTCTTCGACTCGCCCACCACACGCGGGCTCTACGACCCGACGACGAAGGTGTACTGGGCGGTCGACACGTTCGCCACGCCGCTCCCGGACCCCGCGCTCGGCATCGCCGACCTCGATGAGGACTTCTGGCGCTTCGGCATGACGCTGTTCGCGCTCGGCGCCGTCAGTCCGTGGATCGTGATGACCGACCCGGCGAAATACCACCGCCACGTCGACCTCACCCAGCAGCTCGACATCACGACGATTGCGTCGTGCCACAGCCCGGTCATCGAAGGTCCCTACATCGAGAAGGCCTTCGACCTCGTGCGCAGCCTCCCGACGACCGACCTGCCCGAGCTGCCGAACCAATCGGTGCTGGAGGAGATCGTCGCCGCGACCGCACTTCCGGCATAGGTCACGCCATCGAGGCGGTCGGTTCGCACCCCCTCGGGGGCGACAGTGGATCACGGCGCGGCGTTAACACCCCGGTAACACAGCCGACACGCTGAGCCGCCAGTCTGAGCGATTGGATCGACGGACGAGAGCGGTCCGGCGCGGACATCAGGAGGCAATGTGACTGAACGGAATCCTGACGAGGTCCTTGATCTCGTCGCCAGCGAAGGCGTGGAGATCGTCGACCTCCGTTTCTGCGATCTGCCTGGGCTGATGCAGCACTTCTCGGTTCCCGCGCACCAGCTGACGGCGGACGCCTTCGAGGAGGGCTACGGCTTCGACGGCTCGTCGATCCGTGGCTTCCAGGAGATCCAGGAATCGGACATGATCCTGATGCCCGATCCGAACACGGCTGTCATCGACCCGTTCATGCGGCACAAGACGCTGATCCTCAACTGCTTCGTGCGCGACCCGCTGACCGGCGAGTCCTACTCCCGCGATCCGAGGTACATCGCCCAGAAGGCCGAGGAGCACCTGCGCTCGACGGGCATCGCCGACACCGCCTACTTCGGACCGGAGGCCGAGTTCTACGTCTTCAACGACGTTCGCTTCAGCCAGGACCAGCGCTCCGCGTTCTACCAGGTCGACTCCGTCGAGGGCTCCTGGAACACCGGCAAGGACGAGGGCCCGAACCTCGGCTACAAGCCGCGGTACAAGGAGGGCTACTTCCCCGTCCCGCCGATGGACCACTTCCAGGACCTGCGCTCGGAGATGGTCCTGACGATGGAGCAGCTGGGGATCGAGATCGAGGTGCAGCACCACGAGGTCGGCACGGCCGGCCAGGCCGAGATCGACATGCGCTTCGACACGCTGTTGGCGATGGCCGACAAGCTGATGCTGTACAAGTACGTCGTCAAGAACGTCGCCCGGCAGAACGGGCTGTCGGCGACGTTCATGCCCAAGCCGATCTTCCAGGACAACGGTTCCGGCATGCACGTGCACCAGTCGCTGTGGCAGGGCGACGAGCCGCTGTTCTTCGACGAGATCGGCTACGCCGGTTTGTCCGACATGGCTCGCTGGTACATCGGTGGACTGCTCGCCCACGCGCCGGCGATCCTCGCCTTCGCCGCGCCGACGACGAACAGCTACAAGCGGTTGGTGCCCGGCTATGAGGCGCCGGTCAACCTCGTCTACAGCCAGCGCAACCGGTCGGCCTCCGTGCGCATCCCGCTGTACTCGACGAGCCCGAAGGCCAAGCGCCTCGAGTTCCGCTGTCCGGATCCGTCGGCCAACCCGTACCTGGCCTTTCCCGCCATGCTGATGGCGGGCCTGGACGGCATCTCCAACAAGACGGAACCACCGGACCCGGTCGACAAGGACCTCTACGACCTGCCGCCCGAGGAGCTGAAGAAGGTGCCGCAAGTGCCCGGCTCACTCGACGAATCGCTCGCCGCATTGGAGGCCGACAACGATTTCCTCAAGGTGGGCGGTGTGTTCACGGACGACCTCATCGAGACGTGGATCGACTACAAGCGGGTGAGCGAGATCGACGCCGTGCGTCTCCGCCCGCACCCGTGGGAGTTCCACCTCTACTACGACATCTAGGGGTTCGCCTCGCGAAGGGGTGCAAGGAGACCTGCGGGCCGCCTGTCGGCGGCCCCCAGTCTGAGGAGCTCCGGCCGACCGGCCAAGCCGGATCGATCGCCTGGCGGGGCCCGAAGCGAATGTCAGCGGTCGCAGACCAGCCGCCCGCGACACGTCCCGTCGCTGCAACCTGCAGCAGTCGTTTAGCATCCGGGCCGAGATCGATGCTGCCAGAGGGAGGTCGTCATGGCAGACGATCGGCGGGCAGAGGGCGACTCGGCATCGGATGTCGAGGGATTGCGTCGTGACCTCGCGGACGCGCGAGAAGAGATCTTCGCGACGAACGAGGTCCTCGCCGCAATGGGACGGTCGGCCTCCGACCTCAACCTCGTGTTGGGCACGATCGTTGAGAGCGCCCGTCGATTGAGCGGAGCCGATGGAGCGCTGCTCCACCTGCGCGACGGTGATGTGTTCCGCCTCGCTCGATCCTCGGGACTACCGGACGACTTCGTGGAACACATGAAGGCCCATCCGATCCTCCGCGACAACGACTCGCTGACGGGGAGGATCGCCCACGTCCGGCTGACCCTCCAGATCAAGGACGTGCTCGCCGACCCCGCGTACGGCCTCCATGACGCGCAACGGCTCGGTGGCTACCGGACAGTCCTCGGAGCGCCGATGCTGCTCGAGGACGACGTGATCGGAGTCCTCCAGGTATGGCGGACCGAGGTCAACGAGTTCGACGATCGCGCGGTCGCGCTGCTCACGTCGTTCGCCGCAGCGGCTGCGATCGCGGCCCGCAACCTCGACCTCGTGCGGACACTCGAGTCGCGCAGTGAGGAGCTCGCCCGCAAGGTGGATCAGTTGGAGGCGCTCGGAGAGATCGGCGATGCCGGTGAGCTCGAGCCTCGATCTCGACCAGGTCTTGTCCACGATCGTCAAGAACGCAGTCGAGCTGTCGGGGACCGACGGTGGATCGCTGATGGAGTTCGATGTCGCGCAGCAGCTGTTCTTCGTCAGAACGGCCTACGGCACCAGCGACATCGTGCTCGAGCAGTTGCGGAATGCGAGGATCACGCTCGACGGCACGCTCGTCGGGCGCGCCGCGCTCGAGGGTCGCCCGCTGCAGGTGGCGGACATGACCGGCGAGTTGGACGTTCATCAACAGCTGCTCCACGACGACGGCTGGCGGTCTTTGGTCGCCGTTCCGATGCTGCGCGAGGGCGGCATCGTCGGGGTGCTCGTCATTCGTCGGCGTCGCCCGGGAAGCTTCCCGGAGGAGATCTGCGAGCTGCTGCAGACGTTCGCCAGCCAGTCGTGTCTCGCCATTCTCAACGCCCGGCTGTTCCGCGAACTGGAGCGGAAATCGGCCGAATTGGAGGTCGCCAGCAGGCACAAGTCGGAGTTCCTCGCCAGCATGTCGCACGAGCTGCGAACCCCGCTCAACGCGGTCATCGGCTTCTCGGAAGTTCTGCTCGACCGCATGTTCGGCGAGATCAACTCCCGCCAGGAGGAATACCTCCGCGACATCTGGAACTCCGGCAAGCACCTGTTGCAGCTGCTCAGCGAGATCCTCGACCTGTCCAAGGTGGAAGCCGGCCGCATGGAGTTGGAGAACGTGCTGTTCTCGGTCAGAGAAGCACTCGAGTACGGGATCGCCATGGTCCGCGAGCGTGCGGCGCGACGCAATCTGCACTTGACGCTCGAGGTCGACGAAGGAGTCGGCCTCATCGAAGCGGACGAGTTGCGCTTCAACCAGGTCGTTCTCAATCTGTTGAGCAATGCGGTGAAGTTCACGTCGGAAGGAGGTGACGTGAAGGTCGGCGCGACCATGAGTGGCGGCGATCTCGTGGTGACGGTCAGTGACACCGGAGCAGGAGTGGCGCCCGAGGACCGGGAGCGCATCTTCGAGTCCTTCCAGCAGGGCCGGCGCGCCCCGGCGACGCAGGAAGGAACTGGACTCGGCCTCACGCTCTGCCGTCGCATCGTCGGACTGATGGGCGGGCGGATCTGGCTGGAGAGCGAGGTGGGCGTTGGCAGCACGTTTGGGTTCACGGTTCCGACGCGGCTCTCCGGACCGGACGTGGCGACCGCCACGCGAACGGATGAGGCACATTCGCCGACAGTGCTCGTGATCGACGACGATCGTCCTTCGGCTGGCCTCTTGACCGCCTACCTGGAGACCGCCGGCTTCGATGTCGAGCTCGCCGGCGACGGAAGGACCGGTTTGGCGATGGCTCGCCAGCGAGACCGTACGGCCATCGTGTTGGACATCCGGTTGCCGGGGATGGACGGCTGGCAAGTCCTGCAGGGCCTGAAGTCGGATCCGGCCACGAAGGACGTGCCCGTGATCATCGTCTCCATCGTCGACGAGCGAGCACGCGGTCTGTCGATGGGCGCCAGCGAGCATCTGGTCAAGCCCGTGAGTCGCGAGGAGTTGCTGTCGTCACTGGTGAGTGCGGGGGTGGATGTGGACAGTAGGGGCGCAGTGTCCGACGGATCAGGGCGGTGAGCGCGTGGCCGCTGCACGTCGCATCCTCGTCGTAGAGGACAACGAGCTCAACCTCAAGCTCGTCCGCGATGTGCTGCGCCATGCCGGTTTCGACGTGATCGAAGCGCGCTCGGGTGAGGACGGTGTCGTTTTGGCGGCGGAGTGCCATCCGGATCTCGTCCTGATCGACCTGCAGTTGCCGGGCATCGACGGTGTCGAGGCATTGAAGTTGATCCGGAGCAACGACGGCGGGAAGAAGGTGCCCGTCGTCGCAGTCACCGCATTCGCGATGCGTGCTGACCGTGAACGCGCCCTTCGCGCTGGCTTTGACGACTATTGGGAGAAGCCGATCAGTGTGCGTGATCTCCCACGGGACCTACGACACCTTCTCGACGAGGGGCGGCCAGATGAGTGAGAAAGAAGTAACGATCCTCATTGTTGATGACCAGCCGCAGAACCTGCGATTGCTCGACGCAGTGCTGCAGCCTCGGGGCTATCGCACGCTGCTGACACAGACGGGTGAGGAGGCGCTGGAGGTTCTTCGGCGCGAGCCTGCGGACATCGTGTTGCTGGACATCCTCATGCCAGGAATGGACGGGTACGAGGTCTGTCGACGGATCAGGGAGCACCCGGAAACAGCGTTCCTTCCGGTTGTCATGATCACGGCGAGTGACACTGCGCAGAAGGTGCGTGCCATCGAAGCGGGAGCTGACGACTTCGTCACGAAACCGTTCGACCAGGGTGAGCTCCTCGCCCGCGTCAAATCGCTGATTCGGATCAAGGACTATCACGACACCATCGATCGTCAGTCCAAGGAGTTGGAGGCGTGGAACCGCGAGCTGAGCGAGCACGTCGACGCGCAGCTCGCCGAGCTGGATCGGGCGAGCCGCTTGCGGCGCTTCCTATCGCCGCAGATGGCAGAACTCGTGCTCGACTCCGGCGACGAATCGTTTCTGGAGAGTCACCGTCGCGAGATCGTGGTGGTGTTCTGCGATCTCCGGGAGTTCACGCGCTTCTCCGAGGCCAGTGAGCCAGAGGAGGTGATGCGCGTTCTCGGCGACTACCACGCTGCGCTCGGCGACCTCGTCTTTCGATTCGGGGGCACGCTGGAGCGATTCACGGGCGACGGCATGATGGTGATCTTCAACGACCCGATGCCGTGCGCCGACGCGGGTCTGCAGGCGATCAAGATGGCGGTCGCGATGCGGAGCCGTGTGCGCGAGATGGCGGACACGTGGTCGCGAGAAGGCCACGACCTCGGATTCGGGGTAGGTATCTCCCAGGGCTACGCGACGCTCGGCAGGATCGGGTTCGAGGGCCGCTACGACTACACCGCGATCGGCAGCGTCGTGAACCTTGCCGCACGACTGTGTGCAGCGGCGCAGTCCTGGCAGATCCTGGTCACGCAACGGGTGCTGACCGGCGCCCAGGACTACGTGATCAGCACGCCGATCGGTGAGCTCGAACTGCGTGGCTTGAGCCGACCCGTTCGAGCCTTCGATATCAAGGGTCTCGACGCGGCCAGGGCGCCGACATGACCAGCGGCGCAACTGCGATCCGCGACGGCCTCGTCGAGCTGGCTGATCTCGACGAGGAACAGCGCTATGAGCTGTTCGATCGCCTGCAGCTGGCGATGCCGCGCGTCTGGGACGCGATGCGTCTCAACGAGGCGAACGAGTCCGTCGTCGTGATGCCTTCCGTGACGCTCGATCGGCTCGGCGCGGGCAGCGGAAGCCTGACCCAGGCCATGGAGGAGCGGTTCCTCTTCCTCCTGCTCCTCTTCCGCGAACCGCGTCTGCGCATGATCTATGTGACCTCGATGCCGATCGCACCTCTGATCATCGAGTACTACCTGGCCTTGCTGCCCGGTGTGATTCCGAGTCACGCCCTGTCGCGGCTCTCGCTGATCTCGGTGGGCGACGGTTCACCACGACCGCTCAGTGAGAAGGTGCTCGAACGCCCGCGGCTGCTCCGTCGGATTGCGGCGCTCATCCCCGATCCGGCGTTGTGCCACCTCGTCCCGTACAACACGACGGCCCTCGAGCGCGACATCGCGCTCACCCTGGGCATCCCGATGTACGGCGCTGATCCCAGGCTCGTCGAGCTGGGCACGAAGACGGGGTGTCGGCGTCTTTTTGCCGAGGCAGGTGTGCAACATCCTCGTGGCGTGGAGGACTTGCACACGCTCGAGGACGTGACGCGTGCGGTCGTCGCGATGCGCGCCCAGCAACCGATCGAGCAGGTGATCGTGAAGCTGAACGAGGGTGTGTCAGGACAGGGCAATGCGTTGGTGGACCTCGGCGGACTGCCCAACCCTGGTGATGCGGATGAGGTCGCCGGCGTCACGTCCCGCTTGCAACACATGCAGTTCGAGCGTCCCGATACGCGCCTCGAGGACTACCTCGCGAAACTCGCCGAGCGCGGTGGGATCGTTGAGCAGCGACTCACCGGCGTGGACTTCCGTAGCCCGAGCGTCCAGCTGCGAGTCATCCCGACGGGTGAGGTCGAACTGCTGTCGACGCATGACCAGATGCTGGGCGGTCCGAGCGGACAGAGCTACCTCGGATGTCGCTTCCCGGCAGACTTCGGCTACGCGGCCGCCATCAGCGATGCGGCACGCATTGTGGGCGAACGGCTGGCCAGGGAGGGGGTGATGGGTCGCTTCGCCATCGACTTCGTGGCGGTACCGCGACCAGGCCGGTTCTTGGCAGACGTATGCGATCGAGCTCAATCTGCGCAAGGGTGGGACGACTCATCCGTTCCTGACGCTGCAGTTCCTCACCGACGGCCGTTACGACTGGCGGAGCGGGCTGTTCCTGACGGTCGACGGCCGAGAGAAGCATCTGGTGGCGACGGATCACCTGGAATCGGACAGCCTGCGGGTGCTCACGCTCGACGACCTGTTTGACATCGTTGCTCGACATCGGGTCCATTTCGATCAGTCTCGGCAGACCGGTGTGGTCTTTCACATGATGAGTTGCCTCACCGAGCACGGACGCGTCGGACTCACCGCCGTCGGGAACAGCGCAAACGATGCCGACACCCTGTACCGGCGAGCGGAGCGGATCCTGCTGGACGAGGCGAAGGCGGCAGGCGGCAGGACGTAGGGCCTCCCCGCAACTGGGCGCGGAGATTCCCGAATCCGAGAAGGTCCGCGCCCAGATGGGGGAATGAGAACGTCCGCGCCCAGATGTGGGTGGTGCGGCGCGTCAGCGGTCGTAGAACAGCCGCTCGACGACGCGGCGGGCGCGCCGGGTGGCGCGGCGGTAGTCCTCGCGCAGCTGGGCCGGTGTCGTGTCGAGCGAGCGGGCCAACCACAGCAGCAGCGTCGAGCCCTGGGCCGGCAACGCGTCCCGGGCGTCGGCGGCGACGAGGTACAGCCGGTTGCGGATCGTCTCGCACAACCGGTAGGCGCTCGCCAGCTCCTCGGCGTCGCCGGGCGAGAACACGCCTTCGGTGGCCAACGCGTCGAGCGCACCCATTGTCGACGGCGACCGCACGCCATGGCGCAGTTGCGCCAACTGCACCGTCCACTCCACGTCGGAGAGCGAGCCCCGGCCGAGCTTGAGGTGGAAGTCCGGATCCTCCCCCGGGGGCATCCGCTCGCGCTCGACGCGTGCCTTCGTGCGGCGGATCTCGCGGGCGTCATCCTCTGACAGACCCGGCTCCCACACGAACTCCTCGAGCAAGTCCATGAATCGCTGCGCGACCCCCGGGTCGCCCGCAACCGGGCGGGCCCGCAGCATCGCCTGCCGCTCCCACACGTACGCCCAACGGTGGAAGTAGGTGGCGAAGGCGTCGACCGACCGGGCCAGCGGGCCCTGCTTGCCCTCAGGACGCAGGTCGAGATCGATGGTCCAGATGCGCTCTGTTGGCGTCGCTCCGGCGACGAAGCGGCGCATTCCCATCGCCAACTGCATCGCCTGCTCGTACTCACCCGTCGCCGCCCCCTCGTAGACGAACACCACGTCGAGATCACTGGCATACGACAGCTCGGCGCCTCCGAAGCGCCCGAGGGCGATGATGGCGA
Source organism: uncultured Acidimicrobiia bacterium (assembly GCA_963844915.1). Classification (GTDB taxonomy): domain Bacteria; phylum Actinomycetota; class Acidimicrobiia; order Acidimicrobiales; family Ilumatobacteraceae; genus JALZMG01. The sequence goes on from CAWJQF010000009.1 coordinate 930,345, forward strand.
ACGGCAGCGACGACTCGAACGACGCCAGCGCCGCCTCCAGCACGGCCTCGGCGATCGCCGTGACGTCCGTGCCGACGTCGGCGACGGTGCCCTCGTGCAAGACATCGCGGGCCATCACGCCGAACAGGTGGCGGTCCTTCCAGCGCTGCAACGCACGCTGACGCTCCTCCAGCTCCGAGCGCCAGCCCAGTGCCAACTTCGCCGACTCCACGAGGTCGGCGCGCTGCTGCGTCGCCAGCCGAGAAGCGTCAGGGAGCCGATCGACGAGCTCGGGGTTGCGTTGCAGCACCTCCGCGGCGAGCCGGGTCGTGCCGACGAGGCAGCACAGCTGGCGCGCCGCTTCCGGCGACTCGCGGAAGGCGCGGATGAACTCGGCGGACCGCCGCGGGTCACTGCAGAGGTTGCGCACGTTCAGCAACCCGAGGTCCGGGTCGGGGCTCTCAGCCAGCCATCCGAGCAGGAGCGGCAGGATCTGCTGCATGAGCCGCGATGAGCGGGTCAAGCCCCGCGTCAACTCGCGAACCGCCGCCCTCGTGCGCAGCCCGTCGGAGAACCCGAACGCCTGCAGTCGCGCTTCGATGGCGCCCGGACGGCTCAGCAGCTCGTCGTCCTCGGTGGCGAACGCCTCGAGCAACGGGCGGAAGTAGAGCCGTTCGTGGATCGCCCGCACCGTTCCCTGATGGCGGCCCAGCGCGGCGTCGAACTGCTGCTCCGCGCTCCCGTCAGCGACGTCCCGGAATCCCATCGCGCGGGCCAACCGGCGACGGTCGGCGGCGGCGACGGGCAAGTTGTAGACGGCCGTGCCGTCGCGGAGCTGGAGGCGGTGCTCGAGGCGGCGCAGGAACCGGTACGCGTCGGAAAGTTGACGAGCGTCCTCCTCGTCGACGTAGCCAGCGGTCGCCAGCTCCTCCAGCGCCAGGAGCGTCGTCGGCGAGCGCAGGTCCGGATCGAGCCGACCGTGCACGAGCTGCAGCAGCTGCACGGCGAACTCGATGTCGCGGATGCCGCCTCGCCCCCGCTTCACCTCGCGGTCGCTGAGCCCACGGCGGGCCAGCTGCTCCTCGCTGCGCGCCTTGAGGCCGCGCAGCGCGCGCAGGTCGTCCGCGCTGAACGGGCGCGACCACAGACGCGCGGTGGCCGTCTCGTCGAAGGCAGCACCGAGTTCGGCATCGCCGGCGACCGACCGCGCCTTGAGCAGCGCCTGGAACTCCCATGGCTCGGCCCATCGATCCCAGTACGCCTCGAACGACTCCAGCGAGCGCACCAACGGTCCAGCTCTGCCGTACGGCCGCAGGTCGACGTCGACTCGAAAGCTGGCTCGGACGACGTCGAGCAATCGCCGCACCCGCTTGGCGTGCTCTGCCGGGTCGCCTTCGCCGACGAACATCACGTCGATGTCGCTGGCGTAGTTCAGCTCGTTCCCACCGAGCTTGCCCATCCCGATCACGGCCAGCGACGGACCGTCGGGAATGGCGAGATCGAGGGCCGCCGTGAGCACGTCGACGGCGAGCGCCGAGATCGAGGCGACGGTCGCTTCCAGCGAGTCGACCTCCAGCAGATCGCGTGCCGCCAGGCGGAGCATCTCCCGGCGCTTCCACCGCAGGAGCTCATCGATGGTCGACGCCATGACCGGCGGACGCTGGCCGAGCGCGGCGAGCACCGCCAGCGCTTCGGCGTCGGTCTCGAGCACGAGCGACAACGGCCGGCTCACACCGCTGACTACGACACACGCTGCCAACAGGTCCGGATCGCCGGCCAAGCGCTCGACCACGTCCGGGCGAGACGCGACGATCCGCTCGAGCACCCGGCGGCTCGTTGCAGGATCGGCGGACTGCTCGATCGCCTCGTCGAGGGACGTCACCGGCCAAGTGTGCCGGACGTACGATGCCGCCAAGCGGGCCAGCGCGACTGGGGGTGGTCCGATGCAGCAGCTCAGCGGGATGGATGCCTCGTTCCTCTATGCCGAGACGCCCAGGGCGCACATGGCGGGAGGCGGTATTGCGATCTACGACCCATCGACCGCGCCAGGCGGCCGGGTCACGTTCAAAGGGATTCTCGACCACATCGACAAGCGCCTCCACGCCGCGAGGGTGTTCCGCCAGCGCCTGGTGCGCGTCCCGTTCGACCTCGACCATCCGTACTGGATCGAGGACCCCGACTTCGACTTGGAGTTCCACGTCCGCCACATCGCACTGCCGAAGCCGGGTGACTGGCGCCAGCTGTGCATCCAGGTAGCCCGGCTCGTGTCCCGCCCACTCGACCTCGATCGGCCGCTGTGGGAGTTCTACGTCGTCGAAGGGCTCGACAACGTCGAGGGCATCCCGCGGGGCAGCTTCGCCGTCGTGACGAAGGTGCACCACGCCGCCATCGACGGCATGTCCGGGATGGAGATGACGAACGCCATCCACGACGACTCCCCGACGGCCACCCCGTCGGTTCCGGACGTCGACTGGCAGCCAGAAGCGGCGCCGAGCACGGCGAACCTGCTGCTGCGGGCGACCATGAACAACGCCACACGACCGATGCACGCCAGCAGAGTGGCGGCGCGATCGGTCCCGCAGCTGGGACGGCTGCAACGACAGCTGACTGAGCGCGCCATCGCGCCGCCGCCGACGAGGATCCCGCGCACCCGCTGGAGCGGTCCGGTCAGCGCCCACCGCGTGTTCGACGCCGTGCGCCTGCGCCTCGACGACCTCCGGGTGATCAAGGCAACGGTGCCCGGCGCCACGATCAACGACGTCGTGCTGACGACCGTCGGCGGTGCACTTCGCACGTACCTCCTCGCCAAGGATGAGCTCCCGGACGATCCGCTCATCGCGATGGCCCCGATCTCGGTGCGCTCGGAGACCGACAAGGCGGCCGCCGGGAACATGGTCTCGGGGATGTTGACGACGCTCGGCACAGACGTCGCCGATCCGTACCAGCGCCTGGTCGCCGTGCGCGAGGGCACGCACGAATCGAAGGAGTTCGCCAACGCGCTGGGCGCGCGCACGCTGCTCGACATGGCCGACCTGATGCCTGGTGGGCTCGTCGGCCTCGGCGCGCGGACCTCGGCGCGACTGTCGTTGGCCAATCGCATGCGGCCGATGTTCAACACCACGGTGACGAACATGCCCGGGCCTCAGCACCCCCTCTACATGGCCGGCGCGCAGCTCGTCGCGATGTACGTCGTCGGCATGATCATCGAAGGCATGGGTCTCATCCATCCGGTGACGAGCTACTGCGGCGACATCACGATCTCGTTCACGTCGTGTCGCGAGATGCTGCCCGACCCGGGGTTCTATGCGGACTGCATCCGCGAGTCGTTCGACGACCTGTCCACCGCGACATCCAATCCATCGACGCTGCGGCGACGAACGTCACAGCACTGAGGGGTCCCATCCCGCCGGACCCCGTCGAGGGAAAGGGCAACCACATGTCCGGAATGTCACGCCGGGATCTGTTGCGCGCGTCGGCAGGAGCCGCCGCCGTAGCCGTCCCGATGAGCGCCTTGGCTGGCGGCGGTTTCGCTGCCGCGTCGAGCGCCCCGGAGGCTGGAGGCACCGCCACCGGTCTCGAGCACGCGAGCTCGCCCGACGACGTCCAGCTCGACCTCAACGGTCCCGTCATGTTCTGCGTCCGTGACGTGCAGTCCGGCGAAGTCTCGATCCTGCACGGCATGCAGGAGGTCATCGTCAAGGACCGCCAGCTCGTCAACCGCATCGTCCGCGCCGCCCAGGTCCGCCGGGCCATCTGAGTCGAGGGAGCACCCATGTCATCGCATCGCGAAGCACCGGAGATCTCGAAGGATCCGGTCGCCGACAACACCGACACCTACGCCTTCGTCAGCCCGGACCGGCCCGACACGGTCACGATCATCACGAACTACATCCCGCTCGAGGACCCGGCCGGCGGCCCCAACTTCTTCGAGTTCGGCGACGACGTCCTGTACCAGATCAACATCGACAACGACAACGACGGCAAGCCGGAGATCACGTACGAGTTCGAGTTCACGACGCGCAACACCAACCCGAACACGTTCCTGTACAACACCGGGCAGATCGACCGCATCGACAGCCCGAACTTCAACCGCAAGCAGACCTACGACGTGCACGAGGTGCGCGGGCGGCGTCGCCGGCAACTCGGTCACGACCTGTTGTCGCCGCCGTGCAACGTGGGACTCCGGTCGACACCGAACTACCCGGCGCTCGCCAACGCGGCGATCTACGACGTGGGCGATGGCATCAAGGTGTTCGCCGGTCAGCGTCTCGACGGGTTCTACGTCGATCTCGGGTCGATCTTCGACCTCGCCGCGCTGCGCCCGTTCCAGAACCTGCACCTGATTCCCACGCCCGCTGCGCCCGGCATCAACGCACTGCGCGCCTTCAACGTCCACACCATCGCGATCCAGATCCCGATCAGCCGCCTGACGTCCGACGGCAGCCAGCCGACCGACCCGCTGGCGACCAACGCGACGATCGGCGTCTACGGCGCCGCATACCGTCGCAAGGCCACCCTTCGCGACGACGGCAAGACCACCGGCGTCGGGCCGTTCGTGCAGGTGTCGCGGCTCGGCAACCCCCTGTTCAACGAGGTGATCGTTCCGATCCCCCGCAAGGACGAGTGGAACGGCGTGCCGCCCGATCAGGACAAGAACTTCGTGCAGTACGTGAAGCAGCCGGAGCTCGGAACGCTGCTGCCGCTGCTCTACCCCGGCGTGTTCCCGAACCTGGCTGCTCGCAACGGTGACGCGAGCAAGAGCCGAGACGACCTCGTGGCGATCCTGCTGACGGGGATCCCGGCCGGGATCGTGCCGGGCTTCCAGAACTTCACGGGTCCGACGCTGGCCGACCAGCTGCGCCTCAACGTCGCCATCCCACCCAGCGCCCATCCGAACGTGAACGGCATCCTCGGCGGCGACCTCGCCGGCTTCCCCAACGGCCGGCGTGTCTTCGACGACGTCGTGACGGTCGAGCTGAGAGCTGTCGCTGGGCTGACCATCCCGCTGGTCGACCCGACGTTCACGCCGGACGGGGCCGCCGGGCTGATCAACGACGGCACGCAGGTGCTCGGTGACGTCTCGTACCTCGACGTCTTCCCGTACCTCGACCACCCGGTCAGCGGCTACGACGTGCTGCCGTTGTCGGTCGCCGGCTCGTGAGCCACGAGCACGGGCATCATCACCACGCGCATCACGCCCGTGGTGGGGCCGCCGTGCTCGACATCGGCGGAGATGTCGGTGCCCTCAACGTCGTGCTCGACGAGCAGTGGGAGGGGCGCGAGCTCTACCTGCGCACCGACGACCCGGACTTCAGCGTGCACACCGGCGTGTGGACCCGTCACCAAGGCGGTGGGCACGTGACGACGGCGCTCTTCCTCTCGCTCGTCGAGGGCACCTACTGGGTGCTCGACGCAGCCGGCCGCGACGTGCGGGAGGTCGAGGTCCGCGGCGGCGAGCTCGCAGAGCTCGAGCTGCTCGATCTGGACTGAGCCGCCCGTGATGTGAGCGGTGAGCGCGCCCACCGCGCTCACCGCTCACCGCGGCCTCACCCAGTCGTGTGGACGATCAGCACATTGCACGGCGCGGCGCGGGCGACGTCCATGGCGACGGAGCCGAGGATCCTCGACATCCCCTGCACGCGCCGGTTCCCGACGATGATCATCTCGGCCTCGAGGCGCTTGGCCTCGTCGCACAGCGACTGCGCCGGATCGCCCATCAGCACGGCGGTCGTGATGTTCGGTGCCGGCAGCTCGACCTTCAGTGCGGCGAGCAGTTGCTCGGCGTCCGACAGCGGGTCGACGTGCCACGTGTCCGAGCCCGCAGACACGGTCGCCCCGCCGCGCTTGGTGACACCGGTGACGACGTGCAGCGTGTTGCCGCACTTGGCGGCCAGCTCGGCAGCGGCGAGGGCGGCCCGCTTGGCCGTCTCACTGCCGTCGACGCCGACGATGAACTCGTTCATTGCCCTCCCCCTTCGTGGTGATCGCCCCGCACGACGCCCGTCGCCGCCATTCTGGCCCGGGTCAGGGCAGCAAGATGCACATCTTCATCGCGTAGCGCTTCTCCGCGCAGCGCCACCCGCTCCTCCGTTGCCGCCCATCGCCACACTGCGAGCAGGAGCAGCGGCACGGTGGTCAGCATCCCGCCGACCCACATGAGGGCGGACGCCGAACGCTGGTCGCTCAGCGCCTGCTCCGCGCCGAGCTGCGCTTCGTACGTGGGGATCAGCGGGGTCGGCGCCGACAGCAGCACCATGCCGAGCAACGCGCCACCGGCGGCAACGCCGAAGACGGCACCGATCCTCGCCACCGCACCGCCGCGGCCGACGCCGAGCACCGCGCTCCAGGTGAGCGTGGCACCGAGCAGGTAGGCGATGTGCTCGAGCTCGTGCACGAGGCGGTCGTCGAGCGCCTGGTCGTAGATCGACGTGAGGTGCGTGACGAACAGGACGGCGACGAAGAACATCGGGCCGATCACCGGCGCGTACCGGCGCCACGCCGCCGCCCAGCGTCGGCCGGTGGGCCCGAGCCGTGAGCCCGTCGGAATCCAGCCCGCCCGTCCGAAGGTGTGCACCGGCTGGCCCAGCACGAGAAGCGGCGCGCCGACGATGATCACGAGCAGGTGCTGCACCATGTGACCGGTGAAACTCTCCTCGGCCAGTGCCTCCATCCACGGGAGCGACGCCACGAGCACGCAGCAGACCCCGGCGATCCACGACAGCAGTCGCCAGAGAACGGGTCGCGGCTGGGCCAGCCACGCCGCGCCGTAGATGCCGACGACTGCGGCCGCCCCGACCCCGATGAAGAGGTGGTCGATACCGTCGTGCGCGAGCACCGCGCTCACCGCCACGACCCCTCAGCTCCCCGATGAGCGATGAGTGGTCATACGACGCACATCGCTCATCGCGCATTGGCGGACGGCGCTGCGATGAGCGATCTGCGGTACAGCGCCACTCATCGCTCATCGCGCTCACCGGTCGGCGTCGCGGGTCAGCAGCAGGACCTGGGACGAGGTGATGGCGACGCCGGCGAACAGCATCCACGACCCGATCACCACGCCGAGCACGATCGCGGTCGCGCCGACGGCGAGGGCCAGCGGGCGGATGCTGGCCGAGGGGAACACGCCGACGACACCGGTGGCGTCCGAGGCGTCGGCGTCGACCTGATCCTCTGCACGGGGGTGGGCGTGGTGGCGCCGCCAGTCCCAGATCCAACCGGCGACGAGACCACCGAGCGCGGTGGCCATCAGGAGCAACGTCGCCCCGGCGGGGTCGCCGTCAACCGCCCAGTAGATGGCGCCGAGGACGACGTAATAGAACACCAGTCCACCCCACAGCAGCATCTCCACCCTCACGGCTCACCGCCTTGTCCCTCGGACGGCCGCTCGACGGGATGCGAGTCGGCCGTCGGTTCGTCGCTGTGGTCGAGCTCGTACTGGTGGATCGGTAACCAATGGCTGTCGTGGTCGGCGCGCGCCTGCCATGCCTGCGACGTCCCGATCGCGCTGACGTCCTCGTGGTTCATCCAGCGCAGGTCGAACACCGGACGCTCCGAACGGATCGGCGGCAGCCACACGAAGTTGTGGTGCGGAGGCGGCGATGTCGTTGCCCACTCGAGCGAGTTGCCATGCCATGGGTCAGGGCCCGCGGTCATCGGCTTGCGGAACGAGGACACGATGGCCCAGAGGAACGGCACCATCGATGCCACCAGCACGAGGTAGCCGATCGACGAGAAGATGTTGAGTGCCTCGAACTCGTCGGTCTCCTGGTAGTCGGCGACCCGACGGGGCATGCCGTTGCGGCCGAGGATGTGCATGACGAAGAACGTCATGTTGAAGCCGACGAAGACCAGCCAGAAGTGCCATTGCCCGAGCTTCCTGCTGAGCATCCGACCCGTGATCTTCGGCCACCAGAAGTAGATCGCGGCGAACACGGCGAAGATCACCGTGCCGCCCATCACGTAGTGGAAGTGGGCGACCACGAAGTACGTGTCGTTGAGATGGAAGTCGAGCGTCGGCGAGGCGAGGATGATCCCGGTCACGCCACCGGCGACGAACGTGACGAGGAACCCGACGGCGAACAGCATCGGCGGCTCCCAGACGATCGAGCCGCCCCACATCGTGCCGACCCAGTTGAACACCTTGACGCCCGTCGGGACGGCGATGAGGAACGTCGTCGCGGCGAAGAACGCCAACACCACCTGACCGGTGACGAACATGTGGTGCGCCCACACCGACGTCGACAGCGTGGCGATGGCGATCGTCGCGAGGACGAAACCCTTGTACCCGAACACCGGTCTTCGTGCGAACACCGAGAAGATCTCCGTCACGACGCCGAAGAACGGCAGGGCGACGATGTACACCTCCGGATGGCCGAAGAACCAGAACAGGTGCTGGTAGAGGATCGAGGAACCACCCGTCATCGGCTCGTAGAAGTGGGTGCCGAACTTCCGGTCGGCGAGCAGCATGATCAGGGCACCCGAGAGCACGGGGAACGCGACGAGCACCATGAAGCTGGTCAGGAACACGTTCCAGCACAGGATGGGCAGCCGGAACATCGTCATGCCGGGGGCGCGCATCATCGTCAGCGTCGTGATGATGTTGACCGCGCTGAGTGTCCCCGAGGTGCCCGTGAGGATGATGGCGACGATCCACAGGTCGCCGCCCAACCCCGGTGTGCCGATCGACGACAGCGGAACGTAGGCCGTCCACCCGAACGCGGCGGCGCCGCCATCGGTGATGAAGCCGGACAGCATGATGATGCCGCCGAACAGGTACAGCCAGTACGACAAGGCATTGAGCCGCGGGAACGCCATGTCCGGCGCACCGATCTGCAGCGGCATGAGGTAGTTGGCGATGGCGAACCCGAACGGCACCGCGAACAGGAACACCATGATGCTGCCGTGCATCGTGAACACCTGGTTGTAGAAGGCCTCGTCGACCAGCTGCATCCCGGGCGTCGCCAGCTCGGCACGGATGATGCCGGCGAGCGCGCCGCCGATCGCCAGGAAGACGAGCGACGTCACGCCGTAGGCGATGCCGATCGCCTTGTGATCCGTGCTCGTCAACCACCCGATCAGCGTTCGCGGCAGTCCCCGCTGATCCGGCGCGGCTGCCGGATCTTCACCGATGAAGTCGTCGATCTCGAAGAGGTCGTCGGACGTCGTGTCGGGTCCGGGACGGCGGTCGATCGTCGTCATGGCGTCCCGCCTTGCTCCGCGATCCACTGATCGAACTCCTCGGGCGTCACGACGCGGAGGTCGAAGTACATCTTGGAGTGGTCGAGGCCGCAGAACTCGGCGCAGACGCCGCCTGCCGGCCACGTTCCCGTCGTGTCGGTCATGTCGACGTCGACGGTCGACTCCATGTCCGGGAACAAGTCTCGCTTGAAGCGGAACCCGGGGATCCAGAACGAGTGGATCACGTCGACGGAGGTAACCTCGAAACGCACGGTCGATGACGCCGGCAGGACGAGCTCGGGGATGTCCTGTGATGAACCGCTGACGATGACTCCCTGCTCGGGGTACTCGAAGCGCCACTGCCAGCGGAAGCCGACGACGCCGACGGTCAGGTCGATCTCGTCAGCCGCGACTTTCGAGTCCACGTCGCGCACCGAGATGAACGTGATGGCGAACAAGGCTCCGACGATGAGGAGCGGAACGAACGTGTAGGTGAGCTCGAACGGCAAGTTGAGCCGGACCTGGCGGGGCAGGCGGTCGTCCCGGCGGCGGAACCGCACGACGATGATGAGCACGAGGATCACCACGAAGGCGAACACCGAGACGGCTCCGATGAGGAACACGTCCCAGACGCGGTCGATGTCCTCGGCCTGCTCAGTGAGCGGCGGTGGCAGCATCGGCGCAGGCATCAGTCCCCCGCCGTCCCGGCCGGCACGCGGTCCTCATTCTCGGCGGTTTCGTGGACGCTGTGGTAGCCACCGCCGGGGTCACGCTCGACGATGCCCGCCCGCTCCGTGCGCTCGGGCCCCTCGCGGCGCTGCAACGCGACGCAAAGGTGGTAGGCCACGAAGTACGTGATGGGTGGGACGACGATGCAGGCGATCTGCAGCGCCGCGGTCACGTGACCGATGGAGACGGTCAGGATGCCGGCGATGACATCCTGCGAACCGCCGAGGAACAACACCGTGACGAACGCGATCGCTGCCGCACCGGCCGCAGTCCGGTGGGGGTTGTCGCGCGGTCGCTCGAGCAGGTGGTGCTCGCGGACGTCACTCTTGTTTCGTGTGAAGCGCCGCTCGATCCACGGAACCATCAGCAGGCCCGAGAAGATGATCCCGGGGATGATCACCCCGGAGTACACGATGTTGTTGATCATGTACCCGAAGGCGCGGGTCTCCCATGGCGGGAATAGGCGCAGTGATCCCTCGAGGAACCCGATGTACCAGTCGGGCTGCGAGTACGACGTCGCCGCTCCGATGTCATAGGGCCCGAACAGCCACACCGGGTTGACCTCGAAGATGCCGCCCATGGCCGCGATGACACCGGCAACCATGAACATCAGGCCGATCGACTTCATGGCGAACGTCGGCCAGATGCGTTCACCGATGACGTTGCGCTCGGTCGCCCCGCGCTGCGTGAACTGCGTGTGCTTCTGGCGCCAGACGAGCATCAGGTGGACGGCGAGCAGCGCGAGGATGAACGCGGGAATCAGCAGGATGTGCACCGGGTAGAGGCGCCCGACGATGTCCGTGCCCGGCCAGTCGCCGCCGAAGATGAGGTAGACGAGGCCTTCACCGATGAGTGGGATCGCCAGGATGATGGCGTACGTGATGCGCAGGCCGGTGCCCGACAGGAGGTCGTCGGGTAGCGAGTAGCCCGTGAAGCCGGCGGCCAGGGCGAGGATCAGCATCAGCACGCCGATGACCCAGTTGATCTCGCGTGGCCGGCGGAACGCCCCGGTGAAGAAGATGCGCGCCATGTGGAGGGCGATCGCCCCGATGAACACGAGCGCCGCCCAGTGGTGCATCTGGCGGATGACGAGGCCGCCCTTGACGTCGTAGGAGATGCGCAGCACGGACTCGTAGGCCCCCGACACCTCGATACCACGAAGGGGCGCGTAGGAGCCGTTGTAGATGGTCGTCTGCTGGGTGCCCTCGAAGAAGAACGTGAGGTAGGTGCCAGTGATGAGCAGGACGACGAAGCAGTAGAGCGCGATCTCGCCCCACAGGAACGAGAAGTGGTGGGGGAAGACCTTGCGCAGCGCCTTGTAGAGGCCCGAGCCGGCACCAACGCGCCCGGCGACGGAGTCGACATAGCGCTCGACCAGGCCGCGACGCTTCTTGCGCTCAGCCGGCGTGGTGTCCGCCGCTTCGGTCGTCACGGGCTCAGAAATCGGCGTCGACGACGTCACCGGTCAGACCTCCCACGCCAGGGGGTTGGTGCGCGAGTGGCGGGGGTGCGAGGGCAGAGCCTCCGCCGGAGCCCCCGCCGGCGATCGATCCGGCTCTGCCGGTCGATCGCCCACGACTTGGGCGCCGGCCGCCGGCCGGCTCCACGAGGTCGCTGAGCAACCTCCGGTTGCGAGGCGAAGATCAGAAATCGCCGGCCTCGTTCCAGGCGAGCGGTCCGACGACGCCAGGGAAGTCGCCCTTCGCGATCAGGAAGCCCTCGGCGTCGATCTCGAGCGGTAGCTGCGGGAGCGGCCGCGGCGCCGGACCGCCGACCGGCCGGGCCGCGTCGACCGGATCGAACACTGACTGATGGCACGGGCAGACGAGCTGGCGCAGCGTGTCGGGCGCACGGTTGTCGACGCCGAGCAGCCCGACGGAGCAGCCGGCGTGGGTACAGATCTTGGAGTACGCCACCCACCCGTTGACGGCGCCCCCGGACCGGGTCTTCTCGGTGAGCGCTTCGGGTGGGAGCCGCATGACGATGACCTGTGCGTCGTCGACACCGATCGCGTCTTCCGGGAAGACCGTGTTCAGCTGGTCGAACCGCGTGGATTGGCTATCGATCGGCAGCCCTTGGGACGTCACGAGCCGCTTGCCGGCGGCCCACGACGTGCTGCGCCGCTCTGAGCCGGGCCGCGGCCCCAGCGAGCCGATGGGTCCGACGAACCCGACCAGCATGCTGACGAAAGACGCGCCGAGCAGCCCGACGAGGAGCTTGCGACGACCGACGGTCTCACGCGTGATCTGCAGCTCCTCCTCGAGGTTGTGGACGTCCTCGGCGGACATCGTCAGCTGCTCGCGCTGTTGCACGGCGTGTTCGTCGAGGTCGAGGAACTTGGCCCAGGCGACGAGTCCGATGCCGATGCCGCCGAGCGCGGCCGCCAGCCCCACGCCCAGGAGCACCTGACTCTGATCAGTGGCGTAGGCGACGGCCGCGGTGATCCCACCGGCAACCGCGATGGCGAAGGCCGTGACGGCACCCCAGTACGCGCCCCGCTTCACCGGGCGCGTGCTGCGGAAGTCCTCGGGCGAAGTCTGCTCGCGACGTTCGTCGATATCACTCACGTGACCACGTCTCCGTGCTCGTCGATCGGTGGGTTGGCGCCGACATCACGACCTTGGTGGGGGGAGCCGATCCAACGGGTCAGCGCCACGAGGGGCAGCAGAGCCAACAGCCAGGCGCCGAGGCCCTCCCCGACCGGGCCGACGCCACCGAAGTCGCGCACCTCGTCGAGGTCCGCTTCGCGCTCCTCCTGGATGGCGACGATGTACGCCGCGAGGTCGTTGCGGTCCTGGTCGGTGAATGCCCCGAACACCGGCATCGGACCGGGCCCGACGAGTGTTGCCTCGACGATCTCGGTCGGCGTCGACTCCAGCAGCGGCGGCGCTGCGGCACCGCCGCCGATCGCCGCGCCGGAGAGGGACGCGACGTGGCAGGCCGCGCAGTTGAGGCGGTAGATGTTTCCGCCGTTGGCGACGTCGGCGTTCTCGATGTCGACCTCGGGCACAGGGGCGCCGTCGCCGAACGAGCCGGCATACGCAACCAGCGCGCGGATGTCCTCGTCGCTGAACTGCACCGGTCCACGGTTGGCCTGCATGAACGGGTCAGCCATCGGCATGCGGCCTGTCCGCAGCACGAAGTCAACGGCGGCCGGGCCCTCGTTGAGCAGCGGCGGACCGCGATCCGCGATGCCCTCGCCATTGACACCGTGACAGCTCGTGCAGTGCGTGTCGTACAGCGTCCGTCCGCGTTCCTCGAGCGGCTGTTGCGCGCGGGCTTCCTCCGGCCCGTCCGCTCCGGCGCCAAACGACAGCGCCGCCGTGACGCCCGCCGCAGCGAGCGGCAACACCAGCAATGCCCGTCTCATCGGATCAGCCAGATCGTCGCGAACAGGAACAACCAGACGACGTCGACGAGGTGCCAGAACAGTGAGATGCCGCCGGTCCACGATCCGATCGCCGCGGGAGACCTGGCGCGGATCGTGCGGACGAAGAGCAGCGCCATCGCTATGAGACCCGCCGTGACGTGGCACGTGTGGAGACCCGTCAGCAGCCAGTAGATCGATCCGTAGGGATGGTCGTCGGGGGTGAACGCCAACGTCGAGTACTCGGCGAGCTGGTTGGCGAGGAACGCCGCACCCAGCAGGAACGTCACGATCAGCCAACGTCGCTGTCGGCCGGCGTCCAGTCGATCGGCGGCGCGGTCGGACCCGACGAGCGTGAACGATGACGCGAACAGGACGGCGGTGAAGATGGCAGCACGCACGGTGTCGAGCTCGACGTCCGCAGGCGGCCACGGCGTGTCGGTCGCCCGCAACAAGAAGTAGGCCGCGAAGAAGGCGGCGAACAACATCACGTCGGAGGCCAGGAACACGATCACCCCGAAGTGCGCCGTCGAGCGCGTCATCTCGAGCGAGCTGTGCACACTCCCACGCGTCGCGGACTGGGCGAGGTCCGACACCCGGCCCTTTCTAGCTCAGTCAGCGGAGCAGGCTGGCGACCGCCCACCTGCCTCGCTACTTGCGCTCGAGATAGCTCGTGGCCAGTTTCTCCGGGGCACACGCCAACCAGCCGTCGAGGAGCGCCTCGCGCAACGCCCGTTTGCCGACGACCTTCAGCTGGATCAGCACCGCGGCGTACCCGTCGAAGTGGGGAATGGTGAAGAACCCCTTCGCCTGCGATGCGAGGACCGCTTCCTTCTCCCCCAGGTCGTCGACACGGACGGCGAGGATCGGTCCGTCGGGCGGGGTGACGTCACCGAAGCGCCGGATGTCCGCCTTGCTGAACGGCCGCTCCCACGCGAACGCCTTGCCGCCGACGGTCCAGGTTCGACCGCCGCGGTGCTCGCCCTCGACGACCTCCGGCAGGTCCATGGCCATCTGAGCGGCCGCGTCGACCGTCACCACCAGGTAGACCATACGGGGAGCCGAACGGTGGTAGCGACCCGATAGTGGAGTGATGACACGTTCATCAGCACGACGGACGAATCCGGCACTGCTGGCGATGGTCGTGTTCGCCGTCGCGGCGGGTTGCTCGGATGGGTTGCGTGAGGATGGCGAGACGACGGACACGTCCGCCGGCGGAGACGAGCAGTTCACGCCAGTGCTGATGGAGATCTTCTCGACGCCGCGCTGGTTCACCGGGTCAGAGGGCGTGGTCCACCTCGTCTACGAACTGCAGCTGACCAATGGGTTCCCGGTGCCGGCGACGGTGACGGAGGTTGAAGTACGCGACGTCGGGTCTCACGAAACGATCATCACGTTGAGCGGCGAGGAGTTGTCCGCCGCCATGTCGCTCATGCCAACTGGCACGGAACCACTGACCGAGCTCAGCCCGTCGACGGTCGGGATCGTCTGGGTGGACATCCCGTTCGACGACGCCTCCGAGCTCCCGGCGCAGATCGAACACGAGCTCACCGTCTCGGTGCCGCCCGGCCTGCCGGTGCCGGAGGAGATCATCTCGCTGGCCGCGCAGACCGAAGTCGACACGCAGCCGCCCACCGTGATCGGACCCCCGCTGGAAGGGCCTGGATGGTTGGCCTTCGGCAGTTGTTGTGACGGCCCGCACCGCCGATCGATGCAGCCAATCAACAACGCCGAGTGGCTGTCCCAGCGTTACGCCATCGACTTCAACAAGATCGACGAGGCGGGGATGCTGGCGACCGGCGACCCGAGCCTCAACGAGAGTTGGCCGACGTACGACCAGCCCGTGCTCGCCGTCGCCGACTCGACCGTGGTCGTCGCCGTCGACGGGATCGACGACCAGATCCCCGACGCTGCCGAACCCGTGACGATCGAAGAGGCCGACGGCAACTACGTGATCCTCGAGATCGAGGACGGGGTGTTCGCCTTCTACGCCCACCTCAAGCCTGGTTCCGTCGAGGTCGAGACCGGCGACACCGTCGAGAAGGGCGAGGTGATCGGCAGGACGGGGAACTCGGGCAGCTCGACCGGCCCGCACCTCCACTTCCAGCTGATGGACCGGCCATCTGCGCTCGTTGCCAACGGCGTGCCGTACGTGTTCGACGAGTTCACCGTCACCGGTCAGTCACCGCCGGTCGAGCAGCTGATCCAGTCCGACCCGCAGACCGATCCCGTCGTCGTCGACACGGCGACGGCGGGACCGCGAACCGACGAGCTGCCGCGCGGCCGTGACGTCGTCGAGTTCGCTTCGGTCCCGTCGTGACCAGTGCTCAAGGTCCGCAAATTGGCTGCATACCAGCCAATTCTCGGACTTAGAGCGGAGTGACGGGATCGACCTCGACCGGGTCTGCCAGCGCTACCGGCGTCTGGGCGAGCTGACGACCGATGTAGAACGGCGCGATCTGCCCGATGGCGATCGTCACCGCAAGGATGACGACGAGGACCCGCGACAGCAAGATGTTGCGGTCGAGGTCGTCCAGGCTCTCCTGGGCCAGCGCGATCGCCTCCGCGGTGTCAGCCCGGTACCGGTCGAGCAGCTCGCTGCTGCGCTCGAGTGACTCGTCGAGCGCGGTGAGGTCGCCCCCGAGGGCCTCGATCTGGCCCACCAGGTCACCGCTGGATCCGGCCAGCGAGCGGATCGAGCTCGTCGAGCCGCGCAGACCCTCGGCGATCGGGCGGATGTCCCCTCGCAGCCCTTCCACGGATGCGGCGAGTCGGGCGTCGGGGATGGTCGGCCCGATCGGTAGCTGGTCGACGGCGTCCAGCGCGGTGTCGACGATGGCCGCCGCGTCCCGCACGGTGACGAGCGTCCGGTCCAGCCGATCGAGCGCCGGCGGGACGTCCTCGGTGAGGTCGGCGACGGCGTCGAGGGCGGTGGCGCCGTCCTCCACGCCCTGGGTGAGCGTGCCCATCGACTGCTCGATCGTGCCCATCGCACTTCCGACCGTCGCGGTGACGTCCTGGGCGACTGCAAGGGAGTCGTCGACGTTGCGCAGCGTGCTCTCGACGAGCTGCAGGCTGGTCGCCGAACGATCTTTCAAGTCACCGATCAGCTGCCACGCCACGACGGCCCCGACGAGACACGTGACCGCGGCGACGACCGCGGCGACCATCACCGCCTGGCCGACGCGGTGGCGGTTGAAGAATCGTTGTCCTCGAGCCGAGCGCTCTTGGCGGGGCGATGAGATACCGGTCATGCGGTGCGCAGCCGTCGATGCAGGAGCGCGACGGCGAGCACACCGTAGGCGCCGATGAGGGCGCCGAGGCCGATCAGGTCTGACGACTGTGGCGCGACGCCTCGCAGCATCACGTCATGGAGCATGTCGATCCCGTACGTGACCGGCAGCAGGTACGAGATGTAGCGGTACGGCGTGGCGAGCTGGGAGATGTCGAGAACGAACCCGGAGAAGAAGAGTGCGGCGAGCAAGGTGAGCATGGCGTACTGCACGGCCTGTGTCTCCGAGCCAGAGATCATCGACAGCACCATGCCGAGCGCCAGGGAAGCCAGTAGCACAAGTGCGACGGTGGCCGCGACCCACCAGACCTCACCCTCGAGCGGGATGCGCAGCACGTAGACAGCGGCGGCGATGAGGACCGCTCCGACGGTCAGCCCGACGGTGAGATAGGCGATCGTCTTGCCGATCAGGATCTCCGTCGAGGACAGCGGGCCGACGCGCAGCAGCTCGAACAATCCGTGCTCACGATCACGGACGAGCGAGAGGGCGGCGAACGTGATGGCGAGGTGCTGCAACAGCAGCACGATGGCCGCAGGCGTGAAGTAGTCCGGCGGCTCGACGGTCACCGGAGCGATGTTCTCGGTGGCTGCCTCGAACGGGCGCACGAGCACGGCCGGATCGAGGGCGGTAGCCGACGCCATCGTCTCGGCGACTGCCGGCAGCGTCGCCCCGAGCTGCGCCGCCTGTTCGGCGGTGGTCGCGCCGCCGTCGGCACTGATCGCATTCGCCTCGGCCTCCGCCGACTCCAGCGAAGCCAAGAGCTCATTGATCGCCGGCGAGTCCTCCGTGCCGTCGAGCTGCTCGATCACCTGCTGCGACGTCGCCACCACGACCCTCGCGTCGGCGAGCGTGTCGGCGACGGTTCCCGCGGCCTGGGCGATCGTCGCGGCGTCGCCGCCCTCCGCGGCCTGCGTCAACGTGGCCGCCTGCTCCGTGAGGACGCTGGCCGTCTGGGCGACCGGTGCCATCGCATCCTGGGTCTCCGCGACGATCGAGCCGAGCACCGACGCGTTGACCTCCTGGACGGCCAGGCGCGAGGAGACATCGATGGCGACCTGCTGGAAGGGATCAAGCGTGTCGTGGAGCACGGTGATCTTGGCGCTCTGCCCGTTCAAGATCTGATCGAGCGCGTCAGGCGGGAACACGACGACGGCATCGAGCCGACCCTGCTCGAGGTCTCGACGGGCGGCCTGCTCATCCGCAGTGAAGCCGCGAATGTCGATGTACTCGTCGAGCTGATCGGAGTAGTCGCTGATCGCATCCTCGTACAGCGATCCCTCCGGCCCGACGAACTCGGTGCGCAACTTGATCGTCGTGTCCTTGTACCCGGCTCCGAACAGCAGCAGCAGGATGAACGGACCGAGGACCAGCAACAGCAGGAGCATCGGCTGCCGAATGATCTCGGCCAGTTCCTTGCGCACGAACGCCAGCGCTTGGACGATCGTCGCCCACCCGCTGGACGGCCGGAGTTTCGTTCCTCGCTGCAGCCTCGCGCGCTTCGCTTGGCGGGCCTCGTCGCGGCGTTCCCGACGAGCGGACAGACGGCTCCGAATGCTCACCGCCGCTCCTCGGCGGGGTCGCCGGCCGCACGATGTCGCTCGATGACCTTGACGAAGACCTCGTCGAAATCGACGACGTGCTCCCGCGCCTCGAGGACGGGTAGCTGGAGGCGCTCCAGCGCGTCGTCCAGCCGGTCGATCGCGGCGTCGGCATCCTCGACCACCACCCGCCAGGTGCGCGGCGAGAGCGGCTCCGGTCGCGACAGCACGCCTTCGAGCTGCGCGAGCTGCTCGATCTCGTGCGGTTCGACCGGGCGGCTCAGCTCGATGTCGACGACTTCGCCCTCGAAGGCCGCCTTGCGAAGGTTCTCCGGTGTATCGATGAGCAACAGCTCGCCGTCGGAGAGCATGCCGACGTAGTCGCAGTACGCCGCTTCGCCGACGTACTGCGTGGTGACGCAGATCGTGCGGCCCTCGTCACGCATCTCGCGGAAGTGCTCCCAGAACGTGCTGCGCAGGATGGGGTCGATCCCCGCCGTCGGCTCATCGAGGAAGAGGAGCATCGGATCGTGCACCAACGCGGCGGCGAGGGCGAGGCGCCGCTGCATTCCGCCCGACACCTGACGCACCTTCTTCTTGCGGTGCTCGTCGAGCTCGACCCACTCGAGCACGTGGTGGAGCCGATGCCGGCGGCGCAGGCGCAGCCCGTACATCGAGGCGTGGAAGCTCAGGTTCTCCCAGAGCGAGAGGTTGGGGAACAGCGCAGGGATCTGCGGCAGGTACCCGATCTGCTGACGTTGGGCCGCGGTCAGCTCCGTCGAGGGCGTGTTCCACACGGTGGCGGTTCCGGCAGTCGGCTCGAGCAAGCCGACGAGCAGCCGCACCGTCGTGGTCTTGCCGCTCCCGCTCGGTCCGATCAGCCCGACGATGCTGCCTTCGGCGATGTTCAATGCCAGGTCGCGCACGACCGCGTCACCGTTGAAGGACTTCGTCAGACCGTTGCAGGACACGGTTGTTCGTGCCGATGTGCCCACGTTGCTGCCATCCATGTCCGCGCCCGCCTTCCCAGGCGGCGGACGCTGGCTACCCAAACGGCCGCCAGCCACAAACCTCACGACGACCGCGGGGGGTTCGGGGGACGGAGGCTCCTGCCGGCGCCCCCCGATCGCCGATCGGTCCGGCTTGCCCGGCCGATCGGCTGCGACTCTTCGGCGCCGGCCGGAGGCCGGCTCCGCGAGCCGAGCGGAAAGGCTTCGCCTTTCCGCTCGAGTGCTACTCCCAGTCGACGCGGGCGGCGTCGGCGCGGTCGATGATCGACAGCGCTCTGCGCTTGCTGAAGTAGTCCCACGCCCACGACCTCACCGCCACCAGGCGGGCGCGCCACCCGCTGAGCAGGTAGGCGTGCACGCCTAGCCACGACCCGAAGGCGAGCGTCCCATGGAACTCGCGGCGGCGCGGACCGAACTCGAAGATCGCCGCGTCCCGGCCGATCATCGCCATGATCCCCTTGTCGTGATAGCGGAACGGCGTGCGCAGGCGACCGTCGAGGTCGGCGAGGATGTTGTCGGCCGCCCCCCGGCCGGCCTGCAGGGCGACCGAGCCGAGCTGCGGCAGCGACTCGCCGTCCTTACCCTGAATGTTCGCCGCATCGCCGATGGCGTACACGCCCGGAAAGCCGGCAACGGTGAGATCCGGCTGCACGTCGATGCGCGCACCGTGACCGAGGGGCAGCCCGCTCTGGGCGAGCAGCTCGGGGCCCTGGATCCCACCGGCCCACACGACCGTCCGCGTGAGGATCTGGCGACCGTCCGAGAGCGTGACGCGGTCCTCGGCCACGTCGGTGACGCTGGCGCCGAGCTCGAGGTGGACTCCCTTGCGGCGCAGCGCATCTGCGGCGTACTCGTGGGCGCGATCCGAGAACGGGGCGAGCACGACGGATCCGGGATCGACGAGCGTGACCTGCGCGGCGTCGACGGCCAGGTCTGGATACCGGCGGGGCATCACTTCCTTGATCAGGTCGCCGAGCGCGCCGGCGGTCTCGACTCCGGTCGAGCCACCGCCGACGACGACGATGTTGAGCGCCCCGCGTTCGATGAGCTCTGGCTTTCGATCGGCGTCCTCGAAGACGGAGAAGACCCGCGAGCGCAGCCGCTCGGCATCGATCAGCGCGTAGAGCGGGAACGCCCACTTGTCGGCGCCGGGTATCCCGAAGAAGTTCGGCCGCGAGCCGGCCGCGATCACCAGGTGGTCACCGCGGAAGGTGACGCCGTCCTCGGAGGTGACCGACCGAGTAGCCGGGTCGATGCTGACGATCTTCGCCATCTTCACGTCGACCGACGACCGCCGGGCGAACCGCTCGCGCAGCGGCCAGGCGACGCTCAGCAGCATCGTCTGCGCCGTCGCCAGCTGGTACAGCAACGGCTGGAACTGGCTGTAGTTGTGCTGGTCGACCAGCGTGACGTGGACGCCACGCTTGCCGAGCCGCTCGGCGCACGCGGCACCGCCGAATCCGCCTCCGACGACAACGACCGAGTGATGCTGAAGCGTTGGGTCCGCCATGACGATGACAGTATTTGGTACTCGACGTCTGGGGGAGCAGCATGGTTGGTCGGATCGAGGACTACGCGCTGATCGGTGACACGCACACGGCGGCGCTCGTCGGCAAGGACGGATCGATCGACTGGCTGTGCGTGCCCCGTTTCGATTCGGGCGCCGTCTTCGCCGCACTGCTGGGGCGGCCCGACGACCACGGCCACTGGCTGCTCGCGCCGGCGGGCGGGATCGAGCGCGTCGAGCGTCAGTACCGACCGAACACCTTGGTCCTCGAGACGACGTTCCACACCGACACCGGCGTGGTGAGGGTCATCGACTGCATGCCCATCCGCAAGCGCGCCGTCGAGCTGGTGCGGGTCGTCGAGTGCGTGTCGGGTCGCGTGCCGATGCAGATGGACGCCCGCTTCCGCTTCGACTACGGCTCCACGCTGCCGTGGGTCGTCGAGCGCGACGGTCGACTGCACGCCACTGCCGGGCCGAACACCGTGGTACTCACGACGCCGGCGCCGATCGAGGGCGCCGGGCACAGCACGGTGGCGGCGTTCGTCGTCGAGGAGGGCGAGCGCGTTCCATTCGTCTTGACGTGGCACCCCTCGCACGAGCCGGCTCCACGGCCGACCGACGCCGAGCGGGCGCTGCGGTCGACGACCACCTGGTGGCGACGGTGGTCCAGGCGCTGTGCGTACGACGGCATCGCCCGCGACCTCGTGGTGCGGTCCCTCATCACGTTGAAGGCGCTGACCTACGCTCCGACCGGCGGCATCGTCGCTGCTGCGACGACGTCCCTACCGGAGTGGATCGGCAGCGTCCGCAACTGGGACTACCGCTACTGCTGGCTGCGCGACTCGGTGCTCACGCTGAACGCGCTGATCGTCGGCGGGTACCACCGCGAGGCGATCGCCTGGCGCAACTGGCTGCTCCGCGCGGCGTGCGGCGACCCCGCCGATCTGCAGATCATGTACGGCGTCGCAGGTGAGCGGCGCCTCGACGAGTTCGTGCTCGACTGGCTACCCGGCTACGAGGGATCGGCGCCCGTCCGCGTCGGCAACGCCGCCAGCGGGCAGTTCCAGCTCGACGTGTTCGGTGAGGTGCTCGGGTCGCTGGCCCTGATGCGGGCGTGGGCGCCGGACGACGTCGATGCCGAGTCGTGGGCGTTCGAGGTCGCGGTGCTCGAGTTCCTGGAGGGCGCTTGGCACGAGCCCGACGACGGCCTCTGGGAGGTGCGCGGCGAGCGCCAGCACTTCACGGCGTCCAAGGTCATGGCCTGGGCCGCCTTCGCCTCCGCGGTGAGGTCGGCTGCGCAGTTCCACCTCGAAGGTCCCGTCGATCGCTGGCGGGCAATCCGCGACGAGATCCACGCCGAAGTGTGCGCCGAGGGCTTCGACCCGGAGCTCGGTGCCTTCACCCAGGCGTACGGGTCGCGCCAGCTCGACGCGTCAGCGCTGTTCGTCCCGCTCACCGGCTTCCTGCCGGCGAGTGACCCGAGGGTGGTGAGCACGACTGCCGCGCTCGAGCGCGAGCTCCTCCACGACGGCCTCCTGCTGCGGTACCGCACGGATGAGACCGACGACGGGCTGCCACACGGTGAAGGCGTCTTCCTGGCCTGCTCGTTCTGGCTCGTCGACGTGTACATGATGCAGGGACGTGAGGACGAGGCGCGAGCGCTGTTCGATCGCCTCGCCGCGCTGGCCAACGACGTGGGCCTGTACGCCGAGGAGTACGACCCGACCGCCAAGCGCCAGCTCGGCAACTTCCCCCAGGCCTTCACCCACCTCGCACTCGTGCGCGCCGCCGCCAAGCTCTCGAACGTCGACCTGTCCATGCACTGGCCAAGGCATCCGGTGGAGAACGCCTCGCCCACGACATGAGTTTCGGCGAGCCGTCGCTTCGCGGTGGCGAACGTGGGCTCCGAGACGCGCTCGCGACAGCGAGCGGCGAGCTCGGCAGGCAGAGTCGAGCAGCTTGCCTGCGAGACGAACCCGATTAAGTTCGGCATCGTTCGCTGCTTGTCGAGGGAGCACACCGCATGAACGAGGATCTGCTGGCCATCAACACGATCCGCGGCTTGTGCATGGACGCCATCCAGCAGGCCAACTCCGGGCACCCGGGCACCCCGATGGGGATCGCGCCGGTGGCCTACACCCTGTGGCAGCACTTCCTGCGCTTCGACCCCGCAGATCCGATCTGGCCCAACCGCGACCGCTTCGTGCTCTCGGAGGGTCACGCGTCGGCGCTCCTCTGGTCGCTGCTCCATCTGACGCAGGTCCAAGCCGTCGATCCCGACTACGAGCTGCTCGGCCGGCCGGCCGTGACGATGGAGGACCTGCGGACGTTCCGCCAACTCGACTCCCACTGCCCGGGCCACCCGGAGTACCGCTGGACGAGCGGCGTCGAGACGACGACGGGGCCGCTCGGGCAAGGTGTCGCGACATCGGTCGGGATCGCCGTCGCCGGGAAATGGCTGGCGACCCGCTACAACACCGCCGACGACACCCTGTTCGACTTCAACGTCTATGCGCTTGCCGGTGACGGCTGCATGATGGAGGGCATCTCCTCGGAGGCCGCCTCGTTCGCCGGCCACCAGCAGCTCTCCAACCTCTGCTGGATCTACGACTCCAACCGTGTGACGATCGAGGGCCACACCGACATCACGTTCACCGAGGACGTGGCGGCCCGCTTCATCGCCTACGGCTGGAACGTCACGACGATCGCCGACGCCAACGACCTCAGCGCCATCCGCAGGGCGTTCCACACGTTCGAGGCCGAGCACGAACGTCCAACGATGATCCTCGTGCACAGCCACATCGGCTACGGGTCGCCCGTCGAGGACTCTCCGAAAGCACATGGCGAACCGTTCGGGGTGGAGGGCGTGCGGGAGACCAAGCGCTTCCTCGGGATGCCCGAGGATCAGGACTTCTACGTGCCCGAAGGGATCTACGACTGGTTCACAGGAGGCATCGGTGCCCGCGGACGTGACACTCGCGCCGAGTGGGAGCAGCGGTTCGACGCCTACCGCAGCGCGCACCCGGATCTCGCCGACGAGCTCGAGCGGATCCAGCGTCGCGAGCTCCCAGACGCATGGGACTCCAAGTTGCCGACGTTCCCGGCCGACGCCAAGGGCTTGGCCACCCGCGACTCTTCGGGTCAGGTGCTCAACGCCCTCGCCGAGGCGGTGCCGTGGGTGCTTGGCGGTGCCGCCGACCTCGCGCCGTCGACCAAGACCACGCTGACGTTCTCCGGTGCGTTCGAGCCCGACGACCGTGGCGGGCGCAACTTCCACTTCGGGATCCGCGAGCACGCGTCGGCGGCGATCTCCAACGGGCTGTCGGTGACCAAGCTGCGACCGTTCTGGTCGGGGTTCCTGATCTTCTCCGACTACGCCCGTGGAGCGATCCGCCTGTCCGCGCTGATGGAGATCCCGGTCATCCACATCTTCACGCACGACTCGATCGGCGTCGGTGAGGACGGCCCGACCCACCAGCCGGTCGAGCAGCTGGCGTCCCTGCGGGCGATCCCGGGGATGCTCGTCTTCCGCCCGGCAGACGCCAACGAGGTCGTCGAGTGCTGGCGGTTCATCGCTGCGTTGCGCCACGAGCCGGCGATCCTGATCCTCACCCGCCAGGCGGTGCCGACGTTCGACCGCACCCAGGTCGGAGCGGCCGCAGGCGTCACCTCGGGTGCCTACGTGCTGGCCGATGCGCCGAACGGTCAGCCCGACGTGCTCCTGCTGGCGACGGGGTCCGAGGTGGCGCTCGCGATGTCAGCTCGCGAGGAGCTGGCCGCCGGCGGCATCAACGCCCGCGTCGTGAGCATGCCGTGCTGGGAGCTCTTCGAGCGCCAGCCGCAGAGCTACCGCGACAGCGTGCTGCCCCCGTCCGTCAAGGCCCGAGTTGCCATCGAGCAGGCATCGACGCTCGGCTGGGGTCGCTACGTCGGCGACCACGGGCGGGTCATCGGCATGCACACGTTCGGTGCGTCGGCGCCGCTGAAGGCGCTGCTCGACAAGTTCGGCTTCACGCCCGACAAGGTCTCCGAGATCGCCCGCGAATGCGTTGCTGCAACCACTGGAGGGAACCAATGAAAGCTTCGGAGATGCTGCACCAGCACGGGCAGAGCCTGTGGCTGGACAACATCAAGCGCAGCCTGCTCGACAACGGGCAGATCCAGCGCTACATCGACCAGTACTCCGTGACCGGTCTGACGTCCAATCCGTCGATCTTCGACGAGGCGATCGGCTCGGGCGACTACGACGACGCCATCCGCGCCCGCGCCTCCGATGGGCTGTCCTCCGAGCAGCTGTTCTTCGCCCTCGCCATCGAGGACCTCCAGCGCGCCGCAGACCTGTTCCTCCCCATCCACGAGCGCACCGACGGTGTCGACGGCTGGGTGTCGCTCGAGGTCTCACCCGAGCTGGCGTACGACACGCAGGCCACCGTGGAGGCCGCCAAGTCGCTCCACGCGAAGGCCGCCCGCCGCAACCTGTTCATCAAGATCCCCGGCACGGCCGAAGGTCTGCCGGCGATCACCGAGGCGATCGCCGCCGGCATACCGGTCAACGTCACGCTGCTGTTCTCCGCCGACCACTATCGAGCCGCCGCCGACGCCTACCTCAAGGGCGTCGAGCGGCGCATCGAGCAGGGCCTCGATCCGGCCGTCGGGTCCGTGGCATCGCTCTTCATCTCCCGCTGGGACAAGGCCGTGGCCGACCGGGTTCCCGACGATCTCAAGGACCACCTCGGTCTGGCCGTCGGCGGCAACACGTACAAGGCCTACCGGCAGCTCCTCGACAGCGACCGCGTCGAGCGCATCCAGAACGCCGGCGGGCGGGCGCAGCGACTCTTGTGGGCGAGCACGAGCACGAAGAACCCGGACGCTGCGGACACGCTGTACGTCCATGGGCTGGCCGCACCGTTCACCGTCAACACGATGCCCGACGGAACGCTGGAGGCCTTCTACGACCACGGCGAGGTCGGCGACCCCCTGGCCGCTGACGGCGGCGACAGCGACACCGTCCTCGCCAAGTTCGCAGGCGCAGGCATCGACGTCGCCGAGCTGGGGGCGCAACTGCAGCGCGAGGGCGCGGCTTCCTTCGTGTCCTCGTGGAAGGATCTGATGACCCGGATCGAGAAGCAGAGCGCCGCACTCGACTGAGACGAGGAGATCCGAGATGACGAGCCTCACCTCCTCCGCCTCGTGGAAGGCGTTGGAGCACCACCACGGCGAGATCGCCGGCAAGCACCTCCGCGACCTGTTCGCCGACGACAACGGGCGCGGAGAACGGCTGACCGCCGAAGGCGTCGGGCTGTACCTCGACTACTCCAAGAACCGGGTCACCGACGAGACGATGCAGCTCCTCCTCGACCTCGCCCGGGAATGCCGGGTCGAGCAACGCCGCGACATGATGTTCCGCGGCGACAAGATCAACGTGTCCGAGAACCGGTCCGTCCTCCACGTCGCGCTGCGCATGCCGAAGGGGACGTCGCTCGTCGTCGACGGCGTCGATGTCGTCGCCGAGGTGCACGAGGTGCTCGACCGGATGGCAGCATTCGCCAACCGCATCCGATCCGGTGAATGGAAGGGCCACACCGGCAAGCCGATCCGCAACGTGATCAACGTGGGCATCGGCGGGTCCGACCTCGGACCCGTGATGGCGTACGAGGCGCTGCGCCACTACAGCGATCGCAACCTGACGTTCCGCTTCGTGTCCAACGTCGACTCGACCGACTTCGCCGAGGCGACCCACGACCTGGCCGCCGAGGAGACGCTGTTCATCATCTCCTCGAAGACGTTCGGAACCCTGGAGACGCTGACCAACGCCACGTCGGCGCGTGACTGGGTCGTTTCCGAGCTCGGTGCCGACGAGGCCGTCGCCAAGCACTTCGTCGCCGTGTCCACGAACGCCGAGAAGGTCGCCGCGTTCGGCATCGACACCGCCAACATGTTCGGCTTCTGGGACTGGGTCGGCGGCCGCTACTCGATGGATTCAGCGATCGGGCTCTCGACGATGATCGCCATCGGGCCGGAGCAGTTCGAGGAGATGCTGGCCGGCTTCCACGCGATGGACGAGCACTTCCGCACGACGCCGCTCGACAAGAACCTTCCCGTGCTGATGGGCCTGCTGGCGGTGTGGTACGTCAACTTCTTCGGCGTCCAGACGATCGGCGTAATGCCGTACGACCAGTACCTGAAGCGGTTCCCGGCGTACCTGCAGCAGCTGACGATGGAGTCCAACGGCAAGCACGTCACGGTCGAGGGCGAGCGGGTGGACTACGACACCGGTCCGGTGTACTGGGGTGAGCCTGGGACGAACGGCCAGCACAGCTTCTACCAATTGATCCACCAGGGCACGAGGCTGATCCCGGTCGACCTCATCGGTTTCGGCAAGACCCTCAACCCGCTGGGCGACCACCACGACATCCTCTCGTCGAACGTCTTCGCCCAGGCCCAGGCGCTCGCCTTCGGCAAGACCGCCGACGAGGTGCGCGCCGAGGGCACGGCGCCCAACGTCGTGCCGCACCGGGTGATGGAGGGCAATCGCCCGACCAACGTGATCCTCGCCGAGGTGCTCACGCCGCGCCTCCTCGGCACGCTCGTGGCGCTGTACGAGCACAGCGTGTTCACGCAGGGAGCGATCTGGGACATCGACTCCTTCGACCAGTGGGGCGTCGAGTTGGGCAAGGTGCTCGCCGTCCAGATCATCCCGGAGCTGGAGAGCGGGGACGAGCCGGAGCTCAAGCACGACTCGTCGACCAACGCCCTGATCCGCCGCTACCGCGCCTTGAAGAACCAGTAACAACTCCAGGAGGAGGTCTGCCAATGGCAACCGACAACCCGATGCAGCTCGGCATGGTCGGGCTCGGCCGGATGGGCGCCAACCTCGTCCGCCGGCTGATGCAGGACGGCCACCACTGCGTCGTCTACGACGTCAACGACGCGGCGGTGAAGGAGCTCGTCGGTGAAGGAGCGGTCGGCGCGGACTCGCTGGCCGATCTGGCTTCCAAGCTCGACAAGCCGCGAGCGGTCTGGCTGATGTTGCCGGCGGCCATCGTGCAGTCGACGCTCGAGGAGCTGATCGGTTCACTCGAGCCCGGCGACACGGTGATCGACGGCGGCAACTCCTACTACCACGACGACATCGCCCGAGCGGCGCAACTGGCCGAGCGCCAGCTCCACTACGTCGACTGCGGTACGTCGGGCGGCGTGTGGGGGCTCGAGCGCGGTTACTGCCTGATGATCGGCGGCGAGCCCGACATCGTCGGGCGGCTCGATCCCATCTTCAAGACGATTGCTCCCGGTGAGGCCAGCGCGCCGCCGACTCCCGGACGGACCCGCAAGGGAGGCACCTCGCCGGATGGGTACCTGCTGTGCGGACCGAACGGCGCCGGGCACTTCGTGAAGATGGTCCACAACGGCGTCGAGTACGGGATGATGGCGGCGATCGCCGAAGGGCTCGACATCATCGAGCACGCCGACGTCGGGAAGGTGGCTCGCACTGTCGACGCCGAGACGACGCCGCTACGAGATCCCGAGTTCTACCAGTACGACATCGACGTGCCCGAGGTCGCTGAGGTGTGGCGCCGCGGCTCGGTCGTCATGTCGTGGCTCGTCGACCTGACCGCGGACGCGCTCGCCCGGTCGCCCGAGCTGAAGGACTTCGAGGGGAGGGTGTCCGACTCGGGAGAGGGCCGCTGGACCGTGCTGGCGGCGGTGGAGCAGGGCGTCCCTGCCCCGGTCATCAACGCCGCCCTGACGGAGCGCTTCGACTCACGCAGCCTGGGCGAGTACGGCGACCAGATTCTCTCCGCGATGCGCAGCGAGTTCGGCGGCCACGCCGAGAAGAAATGAGGTTTCGCCCGCCGGAACTAGTGGATCTCGCGACGTTCGACCGAAGCGCCGCGGCCGATCAGCACCGTCGTCACCAAGTCTGGGGGGAACAGCCCGTGCTCGACGACGCCCGGTGTCGCCGAGAGCCGGGTGGCCAGCGCGGCCGGGTCGTCGACGGCGCCCGTGTAGTCGGCGATGAGTCCGCCGTCGGGGCTCTTCGGCACGTCACGCAGCTTGGTCGGCGCGACGTGCGCCAACGTGGCGGCGAGCCCGAACTCGAGCAGCTCGAGCGGGATCGGCGCGTGCAGCGCGTCGACCGGCTTGCTCGAATCGACGATGACGATGAAGCGAGTCGCCGCAGCCGCGACGATCTTCTCCCGCGTGTGCGCGGCGCCGCCGCCCTTCACCAGCCAGCCGTCCGGCGCCACCTGGTCGGCGCCATCGATCGTCACGTCGAGGTGTTCGATCGTCCCGAAGTCAACGACGTCGAGACCGAGCTGGCGCGCCGCCTCCTCCGTGCGCGGCGACGTGGCGGCGCAGCGGATCTTCAGTCCACGGCGAGCCAGTGCCGGCAGGAGGTGGGCGACGGTCGAGCCGGTGCCGAGGCCGACAGCCATGCCGTCCTCCACGAGCTCGGCTGCGGCAACCGCCGCGACCTCCTTCTCACTCTCGAGGTTCGCCATCACTGCGTTCCCCGGCCACGCAGGCCGTTGATGGCCGCTCGCTCGCTGGCGCTCGCTCCCTCGTTCGTCGCGACGGGTTCAGCCGGATCTGCCATGTCGCCAGTTTGCACGGTGCACGGAGGTGCGCAATGACCACGAAGCACGGTCTGCCAATTCCCGACGACCACGTGATCGTGATCTTCGGAGCCACGGGCGATCTCGCCAAGCGCAAGCTGCTGCCCGGCCTGTTCCACCTCGCGAATGCCGGGCTGCTGCCGAAGAAGTACCGCATCATCGGCTCGAGCCCGGCGCACGGAGCACCGACGGACGAGCAGTTCCGCCAGCACGCCAAGGATGCCGTCACCGAGTTCGGGCTGGTCAAGCCCGAGGGCGAGGCGTGGGACGCCTTCGAGCAGCTGATCAGTTCGGTGCCGCCGACCCGGACAACCCGGAGCCGTTGGTGAACGCGGTCGCTGCAGCGGAGAAGGCCATTGGTGGGCACCCGCGACGGCTGTTCCACCTCGCCATCCCACCCGTCGCTGCCCCATCGGTCGTCGAACTGCTCGGCGCGACGAAGCTGGCGACCCGCGGTCCGGACGGCGGGCGAGTCATCGCCGAGAAGCCGTTCGGCACCGACCTCGCCTCGGCGAAGAAGCTCAACGCGACGTTCCATTCCGTCTTCGACGAGTCGCAGATCTTCCGCATCGACCACTTCCTTGGAAAGGAATCTGTCGACAACATCCTCGTGCTGCGCTTCGCCAACGGGCTGATCGAGCCGATCTGGAACCGCGATCACATCGCCTACGTCCAGATCGACGTGCCGGAAGCGATCAGCATCGAGGGCCGGGCATCGTTCTACGAGCAGACCGGCGCCTTTCGCGACATGGTCGTCACGCACCTCTTCCAGGTCCTGAGCTTCGTGGCGATCGAGCCTCCGACGACGTTGGCCGCGGAACCGCTGCGCGACGAGAAGGCGAAGGTCTACGAGTCGATGAAGCCGATCGACGTCGCTGACGTCGTGCGTGGCCAGTACGACGGCTATCGCAGCGAGCAGGGCGTGAACCCGGACTCCGACACGGAGACATTCGTCGCCCTCAAGGTGGAGGTCGACAACTGGCGCTGGGCCGGCGTGCCGTTCTACCTGCGCACCGGCAAGTCACTCGGGGAGCGACGGCAGACGATCACGATCGGCTTCCGGCGCCCGCCGATGCGCATGTTCCGCGAGGCCGCCGAGCAGGCGCGCACCGAGCCGCACAACCGCCTGATGATCGACTTCGACGACCCCGGGTGGATCAGCGCTCGATTCCTCGCCAAGGTGCCCGGGCCGACGATGTCGATCGGTCACGTCGAGATGACGTTCCAGTACGACACGTCGTTCTCCGGCCAGGTCGGGCTCGAGGGCTACGAGCGGCTCATCCTCGACGCCATGCTCGGCGATCAGTCGCTGTTCACGACGGCCAACGGCATCGAGCGCCTGTGGGAGATCTCCACGCCGCTCCTCGAGCACCCGCCGCCGGTCCAAACCTACGCCCCTGGTTCGTGGGGACCTGACTCCATCTACAAGCTGATCGCACCGCACCACTGGGCGCTGCCCGACGGCCACTAGAAGACCCAACTGTCCGTCACAACGAACCGAATCGGATCGATAGTGACGGACAGAACGGGTTCAGACGCGTGCGGGTTCCGTCGACCGCAACCGGCGGATCCGCTCGTCCGTCGACGGGTGCGTCGAGAACAGGCGCGCCAGGTCCGGGCCGCCGCGGCGGCGCTTCTCCTCGGCGAGCGGGTTGTGGATCCAGGCATAGGCCTGCGACGGGTTCACGTTCATGGGCCGCTGCTTGGCGACGACCTCGATGTGCTCGAGAGCACTGGCCAATGATTCACCAGAGCCGAGCAGCTCGGCGGCGCCACGGTCGGCCTCGAACTCTCGGGACCGGCTGACCGCCATTTGCATCAGGCCGGCGGCGATCGGCGCCAACAGCGCGAGCAGCAAGGCGCCGAACGGATTGCCGCCGTCGTCGTCGTCACCTCCGCCGAAGATGGCCGAGAACATCGCCATCTGGGCGAGGAAGCTGATCCCGGTGGCGATCGCCGCGGCGACGGATCCGATCAGGATGTCGCGATGGCGCACGTGCATCATCTCGTGAGCGAGCACGCCCTCGATCTCGGCGCGCGGGAGCGTCCGCCAGAGGCCCTCCGTGACGCACACCACGGCGTGCTGCGGGTTACGACCCGTGGCGAAGGCGTTCGGCTGGTCGCTGGGCGAGATCGCCACGGTCGGCATCGGCAGGTTGGCTCGCTCGGCGAGCCCGGCGACCATCTGGTGCAGCTCGGGCGCCTCAGCGGCGGTGACGACGCGGGCGCGGGCCGCCCGCAGCGCCAGCTTGTCGCTCTGCCAATACGAGAACCCGACGATGGCGAGACCGATCAGCAGGCCGATGATCAGCCCGGTGCTCCCACCGAGCAGCCCGCCGACGGCGATGGCCAACCCCGCAAGGCCGGCCAACAGGGTGAAGGTCTTGAAAGCGTTCTTGTACATGGAAAGTGGGTCGTCTCCTTGGACGTTTCCCCATCACGGTAAGGCCATTGGGTAAGAGTTCTTCGTGGCATCACCGGCGATACTCGGTTGATGCCAGCGCCCCGCGTGGAGACGATCGGCGACGTGCTGGATGCCCTCGACCGCCTCGTCGATCGGGCCGTGGAGACACGGAGCCGACTCGGGTACTTCGCCGCGATCTACCGCCAGGTGACCGCGCGGATCGCTGAGGGCATCACGACCGGCGCCTTCGAGGACGGCCCGCGCATGGAGCGCTTCGACGTGGCCTTCGCGCAGCGCTACCTGACCGAGGTCGAGGCGGCCTTCGCCGGTGGCGAGCCCAAGACGATGTCGTTCGAGCTCGCCGCCCGAGCCGCCGACTCGTCCCGTCCGATCATCCTCCAGCACCTGCTGCTCGGCATCAACTTCCACATCAACATCGACCTCGGTGTCGCGGCCGCGACGACGGCGCCGGGTGACGCGCTCCCGACGCTGCGGCGCGACTTCGACCTCGTCAACGAGATCATCGCTGCCCTCGTCGCCGGCGTCGAGGAGGACCTGGCGGAGATCTCGCCGTTGATCGGGCTGCTCGACGTGATCGGCGGCCGCCACGACGAGGAGGTCATCCGGTTCAGCATCGAGGTGGCTCGCGCGCAGGCGTGGCGCTTCGCCCTGGAGTTGGCGCCACTGGAACACACCGATTGGCCGGGCCCGATTCGTGCCCGTGACGCCCGGGTCGCGCACGTCGCCCGCTCGATCACCAACCCGGGTCTCCTCAGCGCGGGCCTGCTCGTGATCCGCGCCGGCGAGCGTCAGGACGTGCGTCACAACATCGAGGTACTGGCCAGGACCGACGCACCCGACCTGGCCGAGGTGGCGGCCCGTGCGACGCTGGAGCGGGCCGCACCGCCGGAGCGCTAGCCCAAGAGGCTAGCCAGCAGGTTCGCCGCGGGCCTCGGCGACGAGCCGCCGGTATGCGGCCCCTGGGTCGTCGGCCCAGAAAACCGAGCTGCCCGAGACGAGCAGCGTCGCCCCCGCGTCGCGTACGGCGCGGATCTCCGTCAGGTTGATCCCGCCGTCGACCTGGATCGGGACGTCGTCAGGCAGGAGACGTCGCAGCTGCTCGATGCGTCCGACCGACTCCGGCATGAACGGTTGACCCGACATGCCCGGATGGATGCTCATGCACAGCGCGATGTCGGCGCCCTCAGCCGCCGCCGCAGCGCGGTCAACAGACGTCTCCGGATTGAACGCCACACCCACGTCCAACTCGAGCGCCCGCGCCCGCTCGATCATCGGCGCCGTCACGTCGACCGCTTCGAGGTGGAACGTGATGCTGTCGGCACCGGCCTCCTTGAGCTGCTCGAGATGCCGGTCGGGCTGCTCGATCATGAGATGGCAGTCGATTCGTCCGTCGCGGTCGTGGATCATCTTCGAAATGGACTGCAACACGATCGGCCCCATCGTGATCGGCTTGATGAAGTGCCCATCGCCGACGTCGAAGTGGAAGATCCGCGCTCCCGCGTCCAGCACCGTCGACACCTGCTCGCCGAGCCGTGAGAGGTCGGCCGCATAGATCGACGGCTCGATCTCGATGCCGCCATCCCACGTCCGCGCCATCCGGTCACCTTAAGTTCGGGTTCGTCTCGCGGCCAAGCAGCTCGACTCACCTCCCGAACTCGTCGCCGCCGCTGCGCAGCGGCGCTCGCCCACCTGCGCTGGCACAGAGAGCTCACTCCATGTGACGAACGACCGGTGGCCCGTTCACGTTCTGGTCATCCGGCAGTCGACGGATCGACACGGTTCACCCGTACGGTGAAATTCGTGATGACAAATGAGCTCGCCCGCAGCATCGACTTGACGAGTGTTCACAACTTCCGTGACCTCGGCGGCTACGAGACGAGCGGCGGCCGCACCGTGAAGTGGCGGACCATCTTCCGTGCCGACGGACTCGGGCGTCTGACCGACGAAGACCTCGACGTGCTGCGTCCACTCGGTCTGCGCACCGTCGTCGACCTGCGCACCGCGCGCGAGCTCGACCATCGAGGGCGATTCCCCTTCGAGTCGTATCCCGTCGCCTTCCACCACCTCTCCGTGCTCGACACGACCTGGGACCGCGAAGCCGCCCGCATCGAGAACCTGCCCCCGACGGAGTTCCTGCATCGCGCCTACCACCAGATGCTGATCGACGGCGCAACCCGCTTCGCCGCAGCCTTCGACGTGCTCGCCGCGCCGGACGCTCTCCCCGCCGTGTTCCACTGCGCCGCCGGCAAGGACCGCACGGGCCTGCTGGCCGCGCTGCTGCTCGGAGGGCTGGGCGTCGGCCACGACGACGTCGTCGCCGACTACGTGCTGACGCAGCAGATGATGGAGCGCATCGTCGAGCGAGCCGCCGCCGAGGACCCCGCCATGGCGGCTTCCGTCGACCGCGCTCCGAGGTCCTTCTTCACCGCCGACCCCGAAGCGATGTCGCGGGTCCTGTCGGATCTCGAGCGAGACCATGGCTCGGTGCGCGGCTTCGTGCGCTCGATCGGCGTGAGCGATGAGGTACTCACCCGCCTGGACGACTCGCTGCTCACGGCGGGGTGACCGCCTTCTTCAGCGGCCGTGGGAACCCGCCCCCGCCGAATGCGCGGTGGTAGGGTTGAACTGATCTCTTGGGCGAGTCGGCTCGCTTGGGTTGGCGCCGATCCGGTCCGTTGCCCATCGCAGGTGCGACGCCTCGACCGAGTCATCGGTCAACAGCGCCCGCCGGTGAGATCGGTCTCGCGTCGCCAAGCACGTCGAGGCCGGTGAGCGAGGGCGCCACTCAACTTCGGAGGCGCCATGGCTGATAAATCGCCCCGCCAGCATCAAACCAAGAAGTCCGGGAAGTCACTCAAGGAAAAGCGGACGGAGAAGAAGGCGAAAGTCGCTGCCAAGCGCCCGATCAAATGAGCCAGGCGCGCTTCCAGAAACAGCAACGAGAGAAGGCCCGTCGGGAGAAGGCGGCCGCCAAGTCGGCACGCCGGGTCGAGCGCCGCGAAGCCGCCAGCGCGGACGAGGGCCCGGGGACGCAGATCGACGAGGCAGTCGTGCTGGCGCAACTCGCTGAACTGCACGAGCGGTTCGACGCGGGCGCGATCACCTTTGACGACTTCTCCGACGCCAAGGAAGCATTGATCGGGCAGCTCGATGCGCGATGACGACGACCTCCTGTCGATGCTGCGCATCGTCCGCGACGCGGATGCGGCGTCGGAGCCGCTCGACAGCCAGGCCGTAGCGCGCCAGCTCGGCTGGGCCGGCGAGCGCACAGCTGGCGTGCTGGCGGACGCCCGTGCGTCGCTGCTCATCTGGGGTGTGCGTGTCGGTGGTCGTCCATCGCCGTGCTATGCGGATCTGGAGATCACCGTGCAGGGCAGAAGGCTGCTGCGCGATTCCGAGACCATTGGCACGACTGCGGCGAATGACGAGTGATGCTCATTTGCGGGGCATCGAGGATCGGAGCCTCCGCGGCCGTACCGTGAGGCCCGGCCGACCAGATGGGTCGGCCAGTCAAAAAGTTGGTTCAAACATGCAAGGCACAGTGAAATTCTTCGATTCCGACCGCGGATTCGGGTTCATCTCCAGAGAGAGCGGTGAGGACGTGTTCGTGCATGTCTCCAACCTCCAGGTCAACGGCACCACGCTGACGGTCGGCCAGGCCGTCGAGTTCGACGTCGGGCCCGGCCGCAAGAGTGAGGAAGCCAAGAACGTCCGCCCGGTCTGAGCGCCATGGTCGTCAGGAAGAACGTCCGCAAGGCTCCGCAGAACCCGTACCTCACCGAGGCGAGCCCCGATGATCTCGGACCGGCCAACCGGATCGCCTTTGACATCGTCGCCGAGCGTCGGGATCTGCTGCCGTCAGTCGAGCGGATCATGAACGCCGGTCTCGACGAGGACGGCACCGTTGGTGCCCTCACCCTGTTCCGCGCGTCGCTCGGTGTCGCCAACGACCCCAACCGTGACCCGCGCGTCGCCATCGCGGCGCACGCATCAGGGTCAGAGGAACCCAGCTGACGATCTGGGCGCGGACCTTCTCGGATTCGAGAACCTCCGCGCCCGGAAGCACTGGCGGTCAGGCTGCTGCCTGGACCGGCGTCCGGTAGACCGGGATCACGTGGTGGTCGAGCGCGATCGCCCAGCCGGAGTCGTCGGTGGCGATCGGCCACAGCCAGCCCGGGCGCCGGTCGACGAGAGCGATCAGGTGCCGGTGCCCGGCGTACTCGATCACGTCGCCTGGTTGCAGTTCGTCGGCATGGATCTCAATCATCTTCGGCGGCCTTTCCATCCCCGTGGCTCGTGCCCTGTGCTGTCCTGTACGTCGGAGACGCACTAACGGTTCGGACTCCGCAGCAGCGCGGATGTTTCACTTTTTCTTGGATTGCCGGATGTCCCAGGGGACGAAGGTGGGTGAGACGCCGAAGCGCAGCGGAGGCGGCGAGCTCGGGAGGCGAGTCGAGCAACTTGCTTGCGAGCTGAGCCCGAACTACAGATCTTTGAGTAGTCGCAACGCGTCATAGACGGCTGCGTGGATGTTGCGGCTGGCGACCGCGTCGCCGATGCGGAACAGCTGGAACGTCCCGCCGGGATTCGTGACGAGCGTCTGCGGCCGCCCGGCCAGCAACTCCGTGTAGTCGACTGCCCCGAGGTTGACGGACGCCGGCTTGAGCTCGAAGTACAAGTCGGCGGTCGCCGCTGTGCCGTGGGCAGCCACGACGTGATCGACATGGCGGACGCTGCGGTGCGCGCTGTGATCGCTGCCGATCTCGACGCACAGCCGCCCCGCTTCCGGTCGGACCGCCAGGACCCGCTGGTTCAGCGTGATGCGGGTGTCGGTCTCGTTGAACGCCCGCGCGTACGGCACGTGGTTCATCCCACCCACGTCGATGCCGAGCATCCGCTCCGGCGTGACGATCTCCAGGCGTGCCCCCGACCGGGCGATCATCTCCGCCGCCGACATCGCGGTGTGGGTGCCGTCGTCGTCGTAGAACAACACGTCGCCGGTCGGCGTGACGTCGCCGCCGAGCACGTCCCAGGCGGATGCGATCCGATCCCCGCCCTCCTCCAGTTCGGGAAGCTGCGGCAGCCCGCCGGTGGCCACGATCACGACGTCGGGCTCGAGCGCGGCGACGTCGGCGGCTTCGGCGAGGACGTCGAACCGCACGTCGACACCGAGCCGGGCCAGTTCGTGCTCTCGCCATTCAACGATGCCGAGCAAGTCACGGCGCCGTGGGTTGCGAGCCGCCAGCCGGATCTGCCCCCCGGCCCACGGCATCGCCTCCAGCAGCGTGACCTCGTGGCCGCGCTCCCCTGCCACGCGGGCGGCCTCGAGGCCACCGGGACCGGCACCGACGACGACGATCCGTCGCCGCCGCTGTGCCGGTGGGATCTCGTGGGGCATCGTCTGCTCGCGACTCGTCGCCGCGTTGTGGATGCACAGGGCCTCGCCGAGCTCGTAGATGCGATCGAGGCAGTACGTCGCTCCGACGCACGGCCGGATCTGCTCCTCCCGACCCTCGACGATCTTGCGCACGAGGTGCGGGTCGGCCAGCTGGGCACGAGTCATCCCGACGAGATCGACCTTGCCCTCGCGAATCGCATGCCGGGCCGTGGCGACGTCGTCGATCTTGGAGGCGTGCAGCACGGGCAGCTGCGTCGCATCGCGGACGCGGCCGGCGAACTCGAGGTGCGGCGCCGATGGCATGCCGTGGATCGGGATGACCTTCGTCAGCGCGGGTTCGTCGGCGATGTAGCCGCGGATGACGTTCACGAAGTCGACGAGCCCGTCGGCCTCCAGGCGGGTGAGGATGTCGAGGCCGGTCGGCGCATCGATGCCGCCAGGAACCGCCTCGTCGATGGCCATGCGGATGCCGACGATGAAGTCGGGCCCGACGCGCTCGCGGATCGTCTGCAGGACGCG
Source organism: uncultured Acidimicrobiia bacterium (assembly GCA_963844915.1). Lineage (GTDB taxonomy): Bacteria > Actinomycetota > Acidimicrobiia > Acidimicrobiales > Ilumatobacteraceae > JALZMG01. Next base: position 967,905 of record CAWJQF010000009.1, read on the forward strand.
CCACCCGAAGCGCAGCCGGTTCTCGAACCCGCCGCCGTACTCGTCCGTGCGGCGGTTCGTCAGCGGCGACCAGAACTGGTCGAAGAGGTGGCCGTAGGACTCGATCTCGATGCCGTCCATCCCGCCGGCCTGCATGCGCTCGGCGGCATCGGCGTACTTCACGACGATGCGATCGATGTCCCACTCCTCCGCCTCCTTGGGCACCGAGCGGTGGGCCGGCTCCCGCCGAGGTGACGGCGCGACGACCGGCAGCCAGTCGTCCTGTGCCCAGCCGGTGCGCCGGCCGAGATGGGTCAGCTGGATCATGCACGCCGCCCCGTGCTCGTGGATCTCGTCGCTCATCCGACGGATCCACGGCACGATGGCGTCGTCGTAGGCATGCAGGTTGCCGAAGGCTGGCGGGCTGTCCTCGGCCACGACGGCCGAGCCCGCGGTCATCGTCATGGCCACGCCGCCCTTGGCCTTCTCGACGTGGTAGAGCCGGTAGCGGTCCTTCGGCATGCCCTCCTCGGAGTAGGCAGGCTCGTGGGAGGACGAGAAGACCCGATTGCGCAACGTCAGGTGGCGCAGCTCGAACGGCTGGAGCAGCGGGTCGTCGCTGGCGGTCACCGCCAGCAGCATCTCAGATCGCGGCGGTGACCGGGCGACGGTGCTCGTAGCGCGAGGTCTGCGGCCGGCGCACGGGCCGCCGCGTGCCGCGGGCGCAGGTCTCGCATGAAGTCGTTTCGACGGGTTCGACGGCCGTCCGGATGACGGCTGCCTCGACCCCGAAGGTCAGCATCGAGCCGATCATGAACCGGACGGCCCCGTCGGCCCGATGGGCCGTGGTGGTGGGGCGTGTGTCCATGCGCCTACTGAAGCACGTAAGGCACCCGCAGCACATGAGTCGTCACTACTCATTTCTGTGCGTGGTGAGTACGTAGGTAGGTCGGGCGCCTACGGACGAGTCGCGCGAAACAGCAGGTCAGCGGACGTCGAGACATCCGGCTGGCTACGCATCTCCTCCGCCACTCGGTGCGCCGCAGTGCCGAATGCCGGATCTCCGAGAACCCGCTTGACGGCTTCACCGAGCTCGCCGATCGCGGCGGGTCCCCCATCGAGGGCGATCCCGATCCCCGTCTCTTCGACCCGCCGGGCGTTGTAGCCCTGATCGCCGAACAGCGGGAAGGCGACCATCGGCACCCCAGCAGCGAGGATCCGCAGCAACGTGCCGAAGCCGCCGTGGCCCACGACCACGCTGGCCTGGGGCAGGACCTGACCCTCGTCGCACCACCGCTCGACGTGCACGTTCGGCGGCAAAGCTCCCAGCGCCGCAGGGTCGGCGCTGCCGCCGGTCGTCATCAAGATCCGGGCCTTCACGTCGGCGAGGGCGCCCGCGGCGGCCAAGTAGAGGTCGGGGAACATGCCGAGGCCGGCCGCCACCGTCCCGAAGCTGACGTACACGAGCGGGTCGGTCGCACCGCCCCACCAGTCGGGGAGCGCCTGTGGCGCATCCCCCGGTTTCTCGGAGAAGCGTTGGGAGGCAACACCGGTGGCATCGTCGGCGCTTGCTGGGAGGGTGGTCAGCCGCGGGCTCGCCTGCAATCGCCGCAGTCCGAGGTCGGGCTCCAGACCGACCGACTGGCGCAGGGCGTTCAGAGTCGTCTCGCAGTGCGCGACCATCGCCTCCTCGAACGACGCGAACCCGGCCCCGATCCGGAACTGCGGAAGTTCGTGACGCTCGGCCGCGACGTACGCCGCGAACTCACACGACTCACGCACCACGATGTCCGGACGCCACTCGGCGATGACTTCGTTCACGCCCGGCAGCGCGGCGGATGCGTCGATCGTGGCGAACACGTCTCGGACGACGCGGATGTTCCCCTCCTCAACTGACACGGCGTGCAGCGTCGAGAAGACGGCGTCGAGCTGGTCCTGGGGCGCATCGGCGAACGGTCGGAAGTCGAAGCCCGCTCGCTCGACGGGCTCGCGAAACGACGCTGGTGCGGCCACGGCGATCTCGTGACCGGCGGCCTGCCAGGCGGTTGCGAATGGGATCATCGGTCCGAAGTGACCCGACCCCGCGGTCGTCGTGAGCAGCACCCGCATGTGCGAGATGGTGCCATCTCACGCTTCTGGGCGCGGACGTTCTCGATTTCGGGAACCTCCGCGCCCAGATGTCCGCTTGAGAATCTCCGCGCCCAGATGTGTGGAGGCGCGGCGGGTCAGTACCACATGTCGGGCAGGTCGGCCTTCCGGCGGTCGATGAAGTCGCGCAGCGCCTCGTCGACCGCATCGTCGATGGGCGGGAGCTCGTAAGCGGCGAGTAGCTCGGCGGCCTTGTCGGCGGCCCGCTCCTCGACCCGCCGCTCGCCGGCGTCACGCCACTGCTCGAAGCTGGAGTTGTCCGCCGTCCAGCTGTCCCAGAACGCCGTCTCGTAGTGGCGCAACGTGTGCTGGGCGCCGAAGAAGTGCTTGCCGGGTCCGACCTCCCGGAACCCGTCCATGGCGAACTGCTCCTCGGACAGGTCGATCCCTCGCAGGTACGTGTGCAACGCCCCACAGAAGTCGGCGTCCACCACGAACTTCTCGTATCCCATGACGAGCCCGCCCTCCAGCCACCCCGCTGAGTGGAGGATGAAGTTGGCCCCGCAGAGGATCGCCGCCTGCATCGACACCGCCGACTCGAGCATGGCCTGCCCGTCGAGGACCTTCGACGTCGTGAACGCGCCCGAGCACCGCAGCGGCAGGTTGACGCGGCGGGCCAGCTGGCCGACGACGAGCGAGCCGATCGCCGGCTCCGGCGTCCCGAACGTCGGCGCGCCGGACCGCAGCGCCATCGAGGACAGGAAGTTCCCGTAGATGACCGGCGATCCCGGCCGTGTGAGCTGGCCCAGCGCCACGCCGACGAGCGTTTCGGCGTGGGCCTGGGCGATGTCTCCTGCCAGCGTCACGGGACCCATCGCCCCGCCGAGGATGAACGGCACGACAACGGGCGCCTGGTTGGCACCGGCGTAGGCGCGGATCGCCCCGGTCATCGCGCCATCCCACACCAGGGGCGAGTTGACGTTGACGTTGCCCAGCACGACGCAGTTGCTGTCCACCACCTCGGGGCCGAAGGCGATGCGCGCCAACTCCACGGAGTCCTCGGCTCTGCTCGGCTGGGTCACTGAACCCATGAACGGCTTGTCGCTGTAACGGAGGTGGGCGTACACCATGTCGAGGTGGCGCTTGTTGACGGGCACGTCGACGGGCTCGCACACGGTGCCGCCCGAGTGGTGCAGCCACGGGATCGCACACGTCAGCTTGACGAAGTTCTGGAAGTCCTCGAGTGACCCGTAACGTCGGCCGCCCGCCAGATCGCGCACGAACGGCGAGCCGTAGGCGGGCGCGAACACGACGGTGTCACCGCCGATCTCGACGGAGTGCGCCGGGTTGCGAGCGAGCTGCGTGAACGTCGACGGAGCCGTCGCGCACAGCGCCCGGACGTGGCCCCGGTCGAAACGCACGCGCTCTCCGTCGACCGTCGCTCCTGCGTCGGCGAACAGCCGGCACGCCACGTCGTCGTGCACCTCGATGCCGATCTCGGCGAGCAGCTCATCTGCCTTCGCTTCGATGAGGGCCAACCCCTCTTCGCCGACGAGCTCGTAGACGGGGATCTGCCGGCGGATGAACGCCGGTGCGGCCGGAGCAGCGCCGCTCCCGGTGCGGGCCGACACCCGAGCTGCCCGGCCACCGGCTCGCGCCATCGTCAGCCGTTCAGCGTCCGAGCGTCGAGCCGACGGCGAAGACGAGGAACTGCGTGAAGCCGGCCGGGCTGAAGTTGTTGTCGCTGACGAGCACGAGCGAGCGGCGTCCGTCCGGCAGGTCCGGCCCGAACGTCATCCCCTCGATGTTGTCGAGTGGGATGCCCAACACGTCGAGATCGAGCAGCAGCGTCTTGTCGACCGTGTCGAGGGAGCCGAGGACCGGCGCAATGCTGTCGAGCCCGTCGACGTCGTCGGCACCGGCCGTGCTCGCCTCGTACAGCCGGATCGTGTTGCCGGTGTCGGGCGCACCGACGGAGAACGAGCGCTCCATCGTGAGCATCGAGTTGGTCGACAGCGGGAGCATCTCGACGAGCCCATTGACGGCAAACGCAGTCGGCGGCACCGGAGACTCGGCGATCGGATCGGTCCAGTAGACGACTTGGCGGTCGAGCGAGTCTCGAGTCAGGCGGTAGCGGATGATGCGGGCCGGGCTGCCACCGGACACCGTCGCCGGCGGGCCGTCCTGGGCGAGCGCGTTCTCGGCGCCGACGAGGAGGAACTGACCGTTCGGCGTGACCGCGGCACTCTCGAAACCGAGGTTCTGGCGCACACCGTGCCCAGGTCCTGGGATGAACGCTGCCGGCAGCGGCAGCTCGCCGAGCTGCTGGCCGGCCAGATCGAACGTGCGCACGAACGGAGCGATCCCGGCATTGGCGATGCCCTCCGACGTGACGATGAGCCGGTCATTCCGCCGGTCGAGCGTCAGCCCTTCCGGGTCGAGGCTGGCCGGGGCGAATGGCTGGCCGCCTGCATCGCGCAACGTGGTGACGTCGAGCACCTCGACGTCCCCGGCGCTGAAGCCGTCGGACAGGTCGATCCCGACGGTGTAGAAGCGGACGGGGTCGATCGTGCCCTGGTCGTCGGACAACACGTAGAAGGCATCGCGCTCCGCGTCGTAGGAGATGCTCGACAGCCCGCCGAACTCCGTCTCCTCGAACTGGGTGCCCGTCGGGAAGATCTGCTGACCGAGGAACTCCAGCCCCAGGCGACTCGACGGAGCGGCGCCACCCGGGCCGACATCGACGGCGAGCACCGCCGTCACCACGACGGCCGCAGCAACGAGCTTCCTCATGATTGACCCCCTTTAGACAGCGACCTGCGTGCGCCCGAGCTCTTCGACCGGCAGGTGGCAGCGGATGCGGTGCCCCGGCTCGATCTCGACCACCGGCGGCTCGATCACGTCACACGTGCCCTCGATGAAACGGTGGCAGCGCGTGTGGAACACGCAGCCCGACGGGGGGTTGGCCGGGCTCGGGATCTCTCCCTGGATGCGAATGCGGTCCGACGGCTCACCGTCGACGGTCGGCACCGCCGACAGCAGCGCCTCGGTGTACGGGTGATGCGGTCCGGCGAAGATCTGGTCGGTCGTACCCTCCTCCTGGAGCCGCCCGAGGTACATCACGACGATGCGGTCGGCGAGGTAGCGCACGACACCGAGGTCGTGGCTGATGAACAGGTAGCTCGTCGACTCCGTCGTCTGCAGCTCCGAGAGCAGGTTGAGGATCGCCGCTTGGACCGATACGTCGAGGGCGCTCGTCGGTTCGTCGCAGACCACGATGCGCGGATCTCCGGCGAATGCCCTGGCGATCGCCACGCGCTGCTTGAGACCGCCTGACAGCTGGCGCGGCCGCATGTCCAGATGGCGAGACGACAGACGCAATGCTTCGGCCAGCTTCTCCACGCGCTCGTCGGCGGCGTCACCCTTCACGCCAGTCAACTTGTTGACCGAGCGCTTGAGGATCCGCCGCACGCTCCACGTCCGGTTGAGCGCGCTGTCGGGGTTCTGGAACACCATCTGCATGGCGCGCATGTCGTTGGTGCCGCGCTGCTCAGCCAGACCCGCGAGGAGCTGGTCGTCGAGGAAGATCTCGCTGCCGGGATCCGGCTCGTAGATGCCGAGCATGACCTTGGCCAGCGTGGTCTTGCCCGACCCTGACTCACCGACCAGTCCGACGGTCTCGCCGTCGCCCACGCCGAGGCGGATGCCGACGAGTGCCGGCACGTCCTGGCCACGCTGGTGGAACGTCTTGGAGACATCGCGCATCTCGATGATCACCCGACCGCCGAGCAGGTTCTCCGCCTCGTCGGCCTCCGGTATCGGGATCTCGTTCAGGCGGTCGACGTGGTGGCAACGCGTCACGTGGCCGGCGTCGCCCACCTCGACGAGCGGCGGCACGACCGTCCGGCAAGTCTCGTCGGCGAGCGCGCAGCGATCGACGAACACGCAGGTCGGCAGCGGCGTGCCGATCTGCGGGAGCGTGCCCGGGATCGTGTACAGCACACGCTCCGTCTTGCGCACGCCGTGGCGCGGCAGGCACTGCAGCAACCCGATCGTGTAGGGGTGCTTGGGCTCCTCGAAGACCTCGACGGCGTCACCCTCCTCGACGAGCTTGCCGGCGTACATGACGCCGACGCGATCGCACATCGAGCGGATCACGCCCAGGTTGTGGGCGATCAGCAGGATCGCCGCGTCCGTCTCGTTGCGCAGCGTTCTCACGAGGTCGAGCACCTCTGCCTCGACGGTCGCATCGAGACCCGTTGTCGGCTCGTCGAGCACGAGCAGCTTCGGGTTGCAGGCGAGTGCCATGGCGATGACGACGCGCTGCTGCATGCCCCCCGACAACTGGTGCGGGTAGCGCTCCATGACGCGCTCCGGATCGGCGATGCGCACACGGCGCAGTGCGCCGAGCGTTTGCTGCCGAGCGTCTCGCCTGTCGACACCGAGGACCGAGAAGGCCTCGGTGACCTGACGGCCGATCTTCAGCGTCGGATTCAGGGACGTGCCCGGGTCCTGGTACACCATCGACGCCTCGGTCGCCCGGAACCGCCGGAGGTCGCGCTCTGACATCTTCGTCACGTCGGCGCCGGCGACGAGGATCCGCCCGGCGGTGATGACGCCGTTGCTGGGGAGGTAACGCAGGGCGGCGTAGGCAGTGGTCGACTTGCCGCACCCTGACTCGCCGACCAGCCCGTAGGCCTCGCCCGGGCGAACGTGGAACGTGACGCCGCGCAGCACCTCTCGGGGGATGCCTCGCACGAGGTACGCCAGCTCGAGGTCCTCGATGGCCAGCGCGTTGGTCGTCGCCGTCGCGGTGGCAATGGTGTCGGTGGTCACGAGGCTCCTAGGCAGCGCGGACGGCTTCGATCGAGTCGGCCACCAGGTTGGTGGCGATCACCAGGCTGGCGATGGCCATCGCCGGGAACAACGTGGACCACCACTGGCCCGCCTGGATGAAGCCGTAGTTCTCCTTGATCGTCAGGCCCCAGTCGGGGGACGGCGGCTGGATGCCGGCGCCGAGGAACGAGAGCGTGGCGATCGTGAACACGGCGTAGCCGATGCGCACTGTGAGCTCGACGACCACGACACCATTGATGTTGGGCAGGATCTCCCGCGTCATCACGAAGGTGCCCGACTCCCCGCGCAGGCGGGCCGACGTGACGTAGTCCAGTTGGGACTCGGCCAACACGGCGGCGCGGACGGTGCGGGCGACGATCGGTGTGAACAGGATGGCGACCGTCCCGATGACGGTTGCCTTCGACGAGCCCAACGACGTCACGACGAGCAGTGCGACGAGGATCAGCGGGATCGACAGCAGGGCCTCGACGAGGCGGCTCGTGACCTCGTCGACCCACCCCCGGTAGTAGCCCATCACGAGGCCGATGATCGTGCCGAGCGTGACGCCGATGATGGCGGCGATCGGGGCGGCGATGAGGACGTCTCGTGCTCCCGCCATCACCCTCGAGAGGACGTCGCGACCGAGCGCGTCCGTGCCCATCCAGTGCTCGGTGCTGGGCGGTTGGCTCGGCGTACTGAAGCTGGTGATCGGGTTGTACGGCGTGATGGCGTCACCGCCGATGGCGCAGATGATCCACCACACCAGGATGACGGTGCCGATGACGAAGCCAGGCCGCCGGATGAGCAGCCGCAGGCGCTCACGGCGGGCCTGGCGCTTCTCTAGCCTGCTGTCGAGGGGGCCTCGGCCGGCGTCGACCTCTTCTCCGAGCTCCTCGAACGCCGCTGTCGCCGCGCGCTCGTCGACGAAGGCGGCGACCGACGAAGGTTCGGGAGGGGGAATGTCCAGTGTCACGACATCACGCTCGTGAGGCCGCCATGCGGGCCCGCGGGTTCATCCAGGCGATGACGAGGTCGGCGGCCAGCGTGCAGATCATGTAGATGATGCCGACCGTGATCACCGCCGCCGACAGCAGCGGGAAGTCCTTCTTCGTTGACGCCTGATAGATCAGGTTGCCGAGGCCCGGGTAGTTGAAGATGAGCTCGATCGCGATCAGCCCGGCGAACAGGTAGCCGATCTGCACGCCGATGACCGACACGGTCGGCTGCAGCGCGTTGCGGGCGACGTGACCGCGCATCACCTTGCGTTTCCCAAGACCCTTCATCACCGCCGTGCGCGTGTAGTCGGCATCGAGCGCCTGGATCGTGCCCGCACGCGTCATGCGGGCGAGGTAGCCGAAGTACACGACGGTGCAGCACAGCGCCGGCAGGATGAGGTGGTTCAGCTCCGTGAGGAAACTCGAGCCCGGCGGCGCCAGCGCCAACTCGGGGAACCAACCGAGCCGCACACCGATCAGATACTGCAGCGTGACGGCGGAGACGAACTCGGGGATCGACGAGCTGGCCAAGCCGAGCATGACGATCGAGCGGTCGGCGAGCGTGTTGCGCCGCCGAGCTGCGGCGAACCCGGCAGCAATGGCCAGCGGGATCGTCATGATGAGGGCGAGGACGACGAGCTTCGCCGAGCGGCCGAGCGCCGGCCACAGCAGGTCGGAGACCGGCACCTTGAACTGGTACGACTCGCCGTAGTCGAACGTCACGGCGCCCTTGATCAGCCGGCCGAACTGCGTCAGCTTCGGGTCCGTGAACCCGATCTCCTCGTTGACGGCGTCGACCTGCGACTGCGGGGCGAACGGTCCGAGGATCTGGCGGGCCGGATTGGACGGCAGGACGTTGACGATGAGGAAGACGATGAGGACGAGCAGGAACAGCGTGACCAGCGACAGCGCGAGCCGCCGCAGCACATATCGCTTCACGTGCGCCCGCTCATCTCACGTCACACTTTCGAGGCCTTGTCCACGAACATCTGGCCCAGCGCCGAACTCCGAACCCCCTGGAACGCATTCGTGTGGCCGGACAGGAAGTTGTAGAAGAACGGCACGCCGATGGGAACCTCGTCGTTGAGGAGCTGCTCCAGCGTGCCGGCCGCCTCTGTTTGGGCCTCTACGTCGACAGACGCCGAATAGGTCGCGAACGCCTCGTCGAACGCCGGGTTCGAGTACTGCGACGAGTTCCACACGCCGCCCGTCGACAGGGCAGCGTTCAGGAACACGTCCGGCACCGGGCGGTGGCCGTAGTCGACGATGCCGAGCTCGGCCGCCCCGGAGCACGGCGGAGTTCCCTCGGGGCACCACTGCGTTCCGTAGAACGTGTCGCCGCTCTCGACGGCGATCTCGAGCTGGATACCGGCCTCGGCCGCCCCGGCCTGGATCAGCTGCGCCAGCTGCGGGATCTCCTGGAGGTCCACGGCATGGAGCGTCGCCTGCAAGCCGTCTGCGTATCCAGCCTCGGCGAGCAACGACTTCGCCTTCTCGACGTCCTTGGTCCGCTGCTCGACGGCGCCTTCGTTGAACATCGGCATGAACGGCGCGATCACGTGGTCGTTGCCGATCACGGCGCGACCCTGGAACAGCGTCGCGATCATCTGCTCGCGATCGAACGTGAACGCCAACGCCTGCCGCGCTGCCTTTTCCACGAACTGCCCGGTCGAGCATCCCATCCAGATCTGGCGGTGCGTCGAGGATTCGACCTCCAGCACGTTGAAGTTCGAGTCGTTGAGCAGCGCGTCGCCGCCGAGCACCGAGAACTGGATGATCGCGTCGGCGGCTCCACCCTGGACCGCCGTGACCATCGTGCTGAGCTCGCTGAAGAACGTGCACTCCTGACCGTCGAGCGGCGTCTGGCCACCCCACCAGTCCGGGTTGCGCTCGAAGGTCGCGCCGGTGGCCGGGTCGAACGACCCGAGCTTCCACGGTCCCGTGCCGTTGGGCGACGCGTCGAGCGTGGTCCCGATCTCGTAGTCGACCGGGGTGATCGGGGTCTGGGCGTTGAACACCGAGACCAGGTACGGCAGGTTGCCGTTCGCCTGCTCCAGGTTGAACACGGCGACGTTCGGGTCGGTGGCGTCGACGGATCCCGCCGCGATGACGCCGAGCAGGCCGGCGTTCTCGGCCTCGGCGAGCCGGTCCATCGTGGCCGCGACGTCGGCCGACGTGAAGTCGCTGCCGTCCTGCCACTTGACGCCCTGGCGCAGCTGGAACGTCCACACCGTGCCGTCTTCGTTGGGCTCCCACGACTCGGCCAGACCAGGCGCCAGCTCACCATTGTCGCCGAGCGTGCACAGGAACTCGAAGCACTGCGCAATCAGCCCGTACGAGGCCAGGTCCACCATGTTGATCGGGTCGAGTGGCCCGGCTGGGGTCTGGTAGGCGACGCGGATCATGCCACCGGCCTGACCAGCACCCGTTGACCCTGGTGCGGCGGACGTGCCGGGCGCGCCGCCGGTCGTCGTGCCGGTGCCACCGCTCTCACCGTCGTCGTCGTCGCCACCGCAGGCGGAGATGACGGCGCCGATCAACGGCATCGAGAGGCCGATGATCGTCCCTCGCCGGATGAAACTCCGCCGGGAGACCTTGCCTTGTGCGTAATGCTCGATCAGATCGAGATGGACAGGTCCGACCTCACGACGAGCCCGGTCCAAACGCTTCCAATCCATGTGGGTTTCCTCCCCCCGGAGCTGTGACTGGGCGCCCCCGCCCGCCGACACCATAGTTGGGCGGGTGCGCAGAATGAGGCCGTGAGCGCAATCACCCTGATCGAGGTCAGCCACCACCGGCTGCCGCTCGACCCGCCATTCCCGGCGGCATGGGACCCGCAGCCGCGCAGGTGGTTCCCAGCGACGATCGTGCGCGTGCACGACGATGCCGGCCACGTCGGCATTGGCTCGGGTGACGAGATGCACGGATTTGCCGGGTACGAGCGCCATTTCCTCGGTGAGGATCCACTCGACCTGGGTCGCCACGCCGCGGTGCTCGCCAACATCGACTTCCACGCCGGCCGGCCGTGGCCCCTCGACGTCGCGCTGTGGGACCTTGCCGGGCAGATCGAGGAGCGGCCGATCTGGTCCCTCGTCGGCGGACGGGATCGACGCGTCCGCGCGTACGCCTCCAGCGGCATCCACCGCCCGATCGCCGACATGGTGGTCGTCGCCCGCCAGGCACGGTCGCTCGGCTTCCCGGCGCTGAAGGTGCGCTTCGGTCGGCCCTCGCTCGATGCCGACCTCGCCGTGATCCGGGCGATCCGCGACGACCTCGGCAGCGACCTCGAGCTGATGGTCGACTGCAACCAGGGATGGCGGATGCCGTGGGACACACGGCCGCCGTGGAACCTGGAGCGAGCGACGGAGGTCGCCCAGGCGTTGGCCGGCGAGCAGCTGACGTGGATTGAGGAACCACTGCACCGGGGTGACTACGACGGCTTGGCCGAGCTGCGGCGCCGCGTCGACGTGGCGGTCGCTGGTGGTGAGCTGACTCGCGAGCGCTACGAGCTGCGTGAGCTGCTGGTCCGAGAGTGCCTCGACGTCTTCCAGCCGGACTGCGTCTGCACGCAGGGCATCACCGGGCTGCGCTCGTTCGCCGACGAGGTCGATGCCGCCGGCAAGGTCTTCACGCCGCACACGTGGGGCAACGGGATCGGCTTGCTGGCGAACGCCCACTTGACGGCCGGCACCGTCGACGCTCCGTTCCTCGAGTTCCCCTTCGACCCGCCCGAATGGACGACGGCGCGTCGCGACTACATGCTCGCCGACACGATCGAGGTCGATGCGGATGGCTGGCTGACGCTGTCAGAGCGACCCGGGCTCGGCTGCTCGCTCGACGAGGAGGCGCTGGCCCGCACGGTGACGGCGGTTTCGACGTGGAGCTGAATGTGCACGAGAATGGGCAGGTGCTGAAAAAGTCCACTTCCCAGCGACAGCTGTCGCCCGACCAGCTGACCGAGATGCTGGCGCTGGCTGACCAGGCCGACACCGTCGAGCTCAAACTGACCGTGCCGGACGCCCACCGCCGGGAGACGATCGGGGCGTTGGATATCGATCCACTCGACGCCCAAGTGCGCCAGGTCGTCTTCTTCGACACGCCGGATCTCCAGCTCGACCGTGCCGGCGTCGTCGTCCGGGCCCGCAGGGTGCAGGGCGTCGGCGACGACTCCGTCGTCAAGCTGCGGCCGGTCGTCCCGGGCGACCTCTCGAAGCGCCTCCGTAGGGCGGCCGAGTTCGGGGTCGAGGTCGACGCCATGCCAGGCGGCTTCGTGTGCTCCGGGTCGTACAAGGGCAAGCCGCGAAAGGCGGCTGTGCTCGATGTGCTCCAAGCTGGGAAACCCGTGCGCAAGCTCTTCAGCAAGGAGCAGCGCGCGTTCTACGACGAGCACGCGCCCGAGGGCATCACGCTGGACGACGTTGTGGCGCTCGGCCCGATCCCCGTGCTGAAGGTCAAGTTCGCGCCACCCGCACTGCGCCGCCGCATGGTCGCCGAGATGTGGTTCTACCCGGACGGCTCGCGCATCCTGGAGCTCTCGACCAAGTGCCCACCGGCCGACGCGCTCGACGTCGCCGATGAGGCGCGGGACTACCTGAGCGGGCGCGGCGTCGACCTCGGTGGAGAGCAACAGACGAAGACGCGCACGGCGCTCAGGTTCTATTCGAAGGAGCTGACAGGCACCGGCACGTGACGGTGCCGGCGCTCCAGCGCCTTATCAGACGCGATTGCGGAGCCGAGCCAGGTGGTTGCCCATCGATGTCGGTTGCACGTCGGCGTCGCGGATCAGCAAGTCGAAGTGGCGGCTCAGCGTGCGCACGTGTTCAGCGGACGTGAGCACGAGATAGAGCTGACCGAGGTAGAGCGCGGCCCGCTTGGGCCCGAACACGGTGACCGGCGCGGCGTAACGGCGTGAACCGTCGAAGAGGAACCAGCGGAACGTCGGGTACAGCTCGTCGACGAGCGTGATCATCCGGTCCAGCTGCTCTCGACGCGCCTCGACGCCGAGACGGCTCCACATTCCCTCACCTCTGGCGAACGACGCGACTGCCTGCGTCGATGAGCAGCACTCCATCTCGGTGTCGGGATGGCGGGCCCACGACAGCTGGGCCTCCGTCGTCTCGATGGTCTGCGCGACGTTGGGCCCCTCGGCGCGGGAGCGTTCGAACCGGATCACCGCTTCCGTCTTCAAGAGGTCGGGCAGCGTCGACGGGACGTAGCGGATCTTGTAGTCGGCGGCTTCCCCGAGCCAGCCGAGCAGCTTCTCGTCCGTGGGCGACGGTCCGCGAGCCTCGAACGACGTGTGGTCGAGCAGCTCGGCCTCGACCGGCCCGGCGTTCGACAGCCCGACGAGCCAGTCGATGGACAGCTCGTGCGCCGCAGCCAAGGCGCGCAAGGTGTCGACGCGCGGCTGGCGGACGCCGGCCGGCGACAGCAGCTGCGACAGCGTGGTGCGGTCGACGCCCGCCCGCTCGGCGAACTCAGCCTTGGTGAAACCGGTGCGGCGGATCGCCTCGGACAGGCGCTCGTGCAACACAGGAGGTGGTGCCGTGCGAGGATCCATCAGGCGTAGCGTACATACAACGAAGTTGTCGAAATACCGCACGCCGTACGCCGCGTTCGAAGGTACAACAGCAATGTGCGGCCGACGCGTGTCGAGTGGCCCACGGTCGCCGTCGCCGCGGCGATCTGGGGCGGCTTCCTCGTGCTGCTGTTCGTGCACGATCGTGTCCCGGCGATACTCCTCGTCGTCATCCTTGGCGTGTTGGCGGCGTGGTACGGGTCGTTGCAGCACGAAGTGATCCACGGACATCCGACTCCGTGGGCCCGCGTCAACGTGGCGCTGGTCGCCACACCCCTGACGCTCGTCGTGCCGTTCTCCACGTACCGCGACCTCCACCTCGCGCACCATCGCACTCCGGCGCTGACGGATCCCGCCCTCGACCCCGAGAGCTACTACGTCAGCGCCGACGACTGGGCGAGGTGGGGACCCGTACGTCGCGCCGGGTTCTCGGTGCTGCGCACGCTCGCCGGTCGCATGGTGCTCGGACCCTTCGTCGCTGCGGCGCGGACTTGGATCGGTCTCGTCCAGGACGCCCGCACGACTCGTGGAGCCTGGCGACTTGCTGTGCACGTCACCGCCGTCGCCGCGGTGCTGGCCGTCGTGATCGTGGCGGGAGTGCCGCCGCTGCTCTACATCGCCGGGGTGGCGTGGCTCGGCGGGGCGCTGACGTTGCTGCGCTCGTTCGCCGAGCACCGTTGGTCAGCGGAGGGTTCGCGCTCTGCCGTCGTGCGATCTGGTCCGGTGATGTCGCTGCTGTTCCTGAACAACAACCTGCACTTCACGCATCACGAGCGGCCGGGCGAGCCGTGGTACCGGCTCCCGGCCGTGCACCGCGCCATCGACGGCGACGCTCAGGCGGCTGCGGGCGCCGGCCTCTATGCGACCTACGTCGAGCTGGCGCGGCGCTACGCGTTCCGCAGCTTCGACCAGCCGGTCGTGCCGACAACAGCCGTCTCAAGGGGGGTGAGACGCCGAAGCGAAGCGGAGGCGGCGAGCTCGGCAGGCGAGGCGAGCAACTTGCTTGCGAGCCGAGCCCGAGCAGTATCAGGCGACCGAGCGGAGGATCGTGACGGGCCGGTCGAGGGCGGCGGTGAGGCGGCCGTAGGCGCGCAGCCGGGCGACCTCGGGCTGGCTGGGATCAGCTAGCACGCCAATCAGTACGTCGGACAGCCCTGCGGAACGGGCGCTACGAACGACGTCGCGCACCAGGGTCTGGGGAAGGGTCGTGGTGCTCATGACGTTCAGCATGGGCATTCCTAACGTCCAGTGCTAGCGATAGTCCTTCATCATCTTGATCAGTTACGCTGATCAACATGCGTCAGCTTCGCGACCTCGAGCTCCGCCATCTCATCGCCCTCGACGCCGTTGCGAATGAGGGAACGTTCGGTCGAGCGGCCCTTCGTCTCGGCTACACGCAGTCAGCGGTGAGCCAGCAGATCGCCGCCTTGGAACGCCTCGTCGGAGGATCGCTGTTCGACCGGCCCGGTGGTCCACGGCCCGTGGAGCTGACGCCCCTCGGGAAGGTCGTGCTGGCCCACGCCCGGGAGATCATCTCCCGCGTCGACGCCGCCGGAGATGCGGTCGAGCGGTTCCTCGCCGGCGAGAGCGGGCGCATCGACGTCGGGACGTTCCAGAGCGTGTCGAACGTGTTGCTGCCGGCCATCGTGGCGGCGCTGCGTGATGAGTACCCGCAGCTCGACATCCGGCTGTTCGAGGACGAACACAAGGAGGAGGGGTCACGGCGGGTGCAGGAAGGCGAGCTCGACGTCACGTTCACCGTCGGACAGCGTTCCGGCGACCTGGAGTCGATCGTGCTGCTCGACGATCCATTCGTGCTCGTGGCGCGGCGCGGCGATCTGCCGCCCGGCGCGTACCCGACGGCGGCACTCGACGGGACATCGCTCGTCGGCTACCCGGTCGGGCTGTGTCAGCAGGAGATCGAGGATGCGATGCGCGATTTCGGCGTCGACCCGACCTACGTCTTCCGCACGAACGACAACGGCGCGCAGATCGCGATGGTGCGCGCCGGCATGGGATGGGCCGTGATGCCGCTGCTCGCGGTCGACGCCCGTGACGAGTCGATCGACGTGCGGCCGTTGCACCCGCCGATCCCGCCGCGTCAGGTGTGCCTCGTGTGGAAGCGCGACCGCACGCTCTCGCCGGTTGCGACGCGGCTGATCGAGATCTCGAAGAGCGTCGCCGCCGAGCTCAGCGAGCTCCCCGAGTCCGCCTGACACCGCTCCTGATCCGATGCATCGTCGATGAGCCGGGCGACGGAGGACACCAACCGGCGGATGCTGCGGGCTCGCGATGCGATGGACCGCTCGTACGCCGAGGCGCTCGACATCCCGACGCTGGCTCGCATCGCCGTCGTCTCGGAGGCCCATTTCATCCGCACGTTCCGCTCCGTCTTTGGTGAGACGCCCCACCGCTATCTGCAGCGACGTCGCGTCGAGCGGGCGATGTTCCTGCTGCGAACGACGGATCGACCGGTCACCGACATCTGCTTCGAGACAGGGTTCGGCAGCCTCGGAACCTTCAGCCGGACGTTCACCGCGATCGTCGGGGAATCGCCGACGGCCTACCGCCGGCGCGGCGTCGTTCACTCGGTCCCGTCATGCTTCGCGATGGCGTGGACTCGGCCGAGCAGCTTCACCCACGCCGAGTCGAGCAGTTCCGGAGAAGCGCGCACCCCTCGCGCTTCCGTACCGTCGGCGTCATGATCACTTCACTCGCCATCTCGCAGATCTTCGTCCTCGACCAGGACGAGGCACTCGACTTCTACGTCGGCAAGCTCGGCCTGGAGGTCGCCAACGACATCGACCTCGGCTTCATGCGCTGGCTGACGGTGCGGGTGCCGGGCGACCCGGCACGCGAGATCCTGCTCGAGACGCCGAAGCCGCCCGTGTACGACCCGGAGACGACGAACGCCGTGCGGGAGATGGTCACCAAGGGCGCATCGGGCGGCACGCTGTTCTTCAACACCGACGACGCACGCCAGGCCCACGCCGACCTCAAGAGCAAGGGCGTCGAGCTGGCGGAGGAGCCCACGCAGCAGAGCTACGGGATCGACTTCGGCCTGCGCGACCCGTTCGGCAACAACATCCGCATTGCCCAGCGCACCTCCTGACGACGGCTACACCGGAGGCACGCCGTGGCGACGGGTGGCGAAGTGCCGCTCCTTGCCACTGGCCAGAGCGAGGCGTTGAACTAGCTCGCGGCGTAGGTCCTGCGGCTCCACGACGGCATCGATGATGAGCTCCGATGCCAGGCGGAGCAGATCGACGTCGGTCTCGTAGATCGCCCGCTGTTCGGCGACGAACTCCTCACGCTCTACGGGATCGGCGATGGCGGCGATCTTGTTGGCGTACACAGCGTTGATCGCCGCCTCCGGGCCCATGACGGCAATGCGTGCCGTCGGCAACGCGATCGTGGCGTCGGGCTCGAACGCCGGCCCGGACATCGCGTAGAGCCCGGCGCCATACGCCTTGCGCACGATCACCGAGACCTTCGGCACCGTGGCCTCGCTCACGGCCGTCACCATCTTGGCGCCGTGGCGGATGATGCCCTGGCGCTCGACGGCCGAGCCGATCATGAATCCGGGGACGTCGGCCAGGAAGATCAGCGGGAGGTTGAACGCGTCGCAGCACCAGATGAAGCGCGCCGCCTTGTCGGCCGAGTCGACGAACAGCGTCCCGGCGAGGTGCGCCGAGTTGTTCGCCAGGACCCCCACCGGATGCCCGTCGAGTCGGGCCAGACCGACGATGAGCTCCCGCGCGAACAACGGCTTGATCTCGAAGAAGCTGTGGCGATCGACGATGCCGTCGATCACACCGTGCATGTCGAACGGGACGCGCTCGTCGGCCGGCACGGCGTCGGGGGTGAGCTCGACCTCGGGCGGCTCGGACTCGTAGATCGGCGGCGCTTCGCGCCACGAGCGGGGGAAGTACGTCAGGTAGGCCTTGGCCTGGTCGAGGGCGTCGACGTCATCGGTGGCGAGGTTGTCGGCGCACCCGGATTGCGTGACGTGCATGCGGGCGCCGCCCATCTCCTCGAGCGTGGTGATCTCGCCGACCACCATCTCGGCCATCCGGGGTGAGCCGAGGTACATCGAGGCGTTGCCGTCGACCATGAACACGACGTCGCAGAACGAGGGGATGTAGGCGCCTCCGGCGGCCGACGGGCCGAACAGGCAGCAGATCTGCGGCACCTGGCCGGACAGGCGGACCTGGTTGTAGAAGATCCGACCGGCGCCGCGGCGGCCGGGGAACAGCTGCACCTGGTCGGTGAGACGGGCGCCGGCTGAGTCGACGAGCCAGATGATCGGGATCTGCTCGGCGAGGGCGGCCTCGGAGGCGCGAACCATCTTCTCGACCGTGCGGGCGCCCCAGGAGCCGGCCTTGACCATCGGGTCGTTGGCGACGACCACCGCTGGCGTCCCGTCGATCGTGCCCCGGCCGGTGACGACGCCGTCGGCCGGCAGGCCGGTGGCCATGGCGTTGGCGAGGACGGCATCCTCCACGAACGACCCGGGGTCGAGGAGCAGGTCAAGACGCTCGCGGGCCGTGAGTTTCCCCTGGCCACGGAGCTTCTCCAGCGCCCGCTCGTCCGGTGTCACGGCCCGATCGATGGCGCCGCGGATGTCGTCGTGCATCGGGCTGAACGCTACGACACGGGGTTTCCCCGATGTCAGATCGGTGCCGTCGCGCCCATGATGTCAGTCGACAGACTTGGCGGGAGGGAGCGAACGACCGACGGCGCGGGCGGCGCCGGCCGAGCGGTAGGTTCGAAGGTCGGGAGCTCGGGCGGAGCTCCCGGCCTTCGATTCGCGTCTGTGTTCGAGTCCGTTCTGTCCGTACAAATCGGTCGGATCCGCACGATTGTGACGGACAAGTCGGCGCGCGAGGCTCACTCGACGACGGCGGAAACGGTGGCCGTGGCCAGGTCGAAGTCCGTGACCCGCACGGCGATGTCCACCTCCCACGTGCCGGGCACGGGCACCTCGCCGAACGCGTGGTACTCCCCGGGGCCGACCTCGTGGACCTCCAGCGGCAGCGGGCCGACCTCCTGCTGCGGCTCGGTGAGCTCGACCGTCGGCGGCCGGGCGGGAACCAGCGGCTGCCCAGCCGGATCGCGGAAGGTCAACGCCGTCTCGAAATAGCCCGTGCGGGTCGGCACGGCGGACAGCTCCACGGAGCCGGTGCCGGCCGACAGCTCCACCTCCGCGCCCGCCGGCGGTGGCGGCACCGCCGTCGCGCTGGAGTCCTGCGGCGACCGCCCGACGAGGATCGCCGTCACGACGATCACGGCGAGCAGCAACCCGAGCTCGACCCGCACCGATCGGAAGAGGCGACGCCTCGCGAGCGGCGGCGCAGCGGCGGCCCCACCGTCGACGCGCCGAGCCATGGCCGGCACGAGCCACCGCCGGTTGTACGCGCCGAGGGCGACGGCGGCCGCCACGAGCGTCACCTTGACCAGCAGCACTCGCCCGTAGCCCGTGCTCCAGAGGTCAGAGAGCGACGGCAGCACGATCACCGCCATGACCGTGCCGGCGATGGCGAGAACCACCACGGTGCCGAGTGCGGCGGCCGAGAACCGACGCACCGTTCGAGCCAGCCGCGCCGGATCCGGTGCGGCGCGGAACGCCAGGACGAGCCCAGCGATGCCGCCGACCCAGATCGCGCCGGCGGCCAGGTGCAGCACATCGGACGTGATCATCAGCCAGACCGGATCGTTCGTCCGGGTGTGGCCCTCGATCGGGAACCCCAGCAACGCGACCAGGCCGGCGCCGACGACCCAGAACGGTCGCCATCGATCACCGAGACCAGTGGCCACGGCGAGAACGAGGAGACCGACGACGGTGACCAGCGTCGAGATCCCGAGCGGGCCGCGCAGCGTCTCGCCGACGAACGACGAGTCACCCAACGCGTCGAGCCCACCGCCGACGCGGGCGGCCCGTAGCGGCAGCGCGACGACCATGACGATGATCCCGCCGATGGCAAGCCCTCGAACGAGGCCCCGCCAGGTCGGCAGCTCGACGTCCCGGAGCCCCGCGACCAGGGTCGCGAACCACGCCAACCCGACGGCGAGGAGGATCGTCGCATAGCCGAGGGCCAAGAGCGCCGTTGTCCCGGCGCGCAGCGCCCAGGACAGCTCTTCGTCCGAGCCGACGCCGCCGGCCACCGGCCCGCTCGCCGAGGGTGCACCCACGTGGAACACGGACGCACCGGTGATGCGGTGGGAGTCGGCAGAGATGATGGCCCAGGCGACCGTGTACGTGCCGTCGCTCATGCCAGCAGGCAGCGGCAGGTTGATCGTGTCTCCAGCAACCGTTGCACCGTCCGCCACGACCTCGCCCGCATCATCGAGCACTCGCACCGAGCCGCCCGTCAGCGAGATCGGCTCGGAGAAGCGCAGCGTCACGCCAGACGGCGCCTCGGGCACGACGGCGCCATCGGCGGGGACGACCTCGAGCAGCTCGGCGTGAGCGCTGGCCGTGCCATGCGGCGCCAGCAGCCCGCCGAGCACGACGAGAAGTCCGAGGACCAGGAATCGAGTGACGCGCGACGACATGAGGCGACCGTGGGAGACGGATCGTACGGCTCCGTTGACCACAGTCGCAGGCGGCGCGACAGTGAGCGGGCGCCGGCTCACGGACGGGCGGCACGGAGGGAGACCACGATGTACATGACCGGGCGCAGTCGCCGCGCACGCACTGGGCGCTATGCCGAGGCGTCTGCACGCGCCGTCGAAACGGCGCGCCGAGCCAGCGCGCTGACGGGCTTGACGGTCTTCACCTGGTCGACCCTGCTGTCGGACGACACCGGGACGCTGTTCTGGACCAGTCGAGTGGACCATCTCGACGAGTTGGTGCGCGCCGATGAGACGCTCTCCGCGTCCGAGGACTTCATGAGCTGGGTCAACTCGAACGACGAGCTGTTCGTGGGTGAGCTCAGCGACCTCGTGTTGGAGGTCATCTCCGGCGCGCCGACGGCGCCACCTGCGCCCTTCGTGATGACCATTCGAGGGGTCGCCGCGCACGGCGCCCTTGCCGAGGCGGTGGCCACTGGAGTCGAGCTGGCCGAGACCGTCACGCGGCTGACCGGCAACCTCACGTCATTCCTGATGCCCGTCGTCGGCCCGTTCGGTGGGGTGGGCTGGACCACCCAGCTTCCCGATCTGGCTGCACTCGAGGTCGCGCAGGCGACGCTGCGGGCGAGCGACGAATGGCTGAAACTGGTGGATCGAGCTGGCCACGCCTACCAACCAGGCATCACCACCTCGCTGATGCAACGCCTCAGCTGACCACGCGATGAACCGGTACGTGCTGTTCTACGAGTCCGCCGACGACGTCATGTCGAAGGCACCGGCCGTGTACCCGGCGCACCTGGCTCGCCTCCAGGACTTCAAGGCGCGTGGCGAGCTGCTCATGGTTGGCACGTTCGCCGATCCGCAAGCCGACGGATCGATGGCCATCTTCAACTCCCGCCAAGGTGCCGAGGACTTCGCTACCGAGGACCCGTTCGTGCTGCAGGGCGTGGTCCGCTCCTGGACCGTCAAGGAGTGGCTCGAGTCATCCGACGACCTTTGACGGGATGGCTCACGTCACGAGCGTGGTACCTCCGTCGACGACCATCACGTGACCCGTGACGTAGGAGCTGCGGAGCAACGAGGCGACGGCCTCGGCGCAGTCCTCCGGACGGGCCGACCGGTGCAGGGGCACGGCCTCGGCGACGGCGGCGTGCTGTTCTGGCCAGTCGACGGTCCACCGCGTCATGACGAGACCCGGCGCGACGCCGTTGACCCGGACCGGGCCGCACGACTTGGCGAGCAGGGCGACGAGGTGGTTGAGCGCGGCCTTCGACATCGCGTATGCGATCGACGAACCGGCGGGACGCAGTCCGGCGATCGAAGTGATCATGACGACGTTGGGATCGGACGACTGCCGCAGGTGGGGCATCGCCGCCTTGGTCAGCCACCAGGTGCCGAACACGTTGACCTCGAACGTCCGTCGCAGGATGTCGTCGGTGAGCGCGTCGAGATCAGCGTGGTCGACACGCGTCGTCCAGCCGGCGTTGTTGACGAGGATGTCGAGCTGACCGAAGTGCTCGATCGTGCGGGCGATCAGCGCCTTGCCCTGCGCTTGGTCGGTGATGTCCGCTTGCACGTACAAGGTCTCCGTCGGCAGCGACTCGGCCACCGCCTCGCCAGCTTCGACTGACGACGCTGAATTGACGACGACGCGACACCCGAGGTCGGCCAGCCGGCGGGCCGTTGCCTCGCCGATGCCGCTCGACGATCCGGTGACGATCGCAACCCTGCCGTCGAGGTCTCCCATCCCGTGCTCTCCTGTCAACGCCGATCTCGGCGGAGCCTAGGCTTCCGCTGGAGGGACACGGCCGAGAGGGGGGCGCATGACGGAATGGAACTTCTTCGACTTCGCCAGCAAGGACAACCTGCTGCGAACGGTCCGCGAGCAGTCGGACCAAATGCTCGCCTTGGCGTCGACACCGGGGGTGTGGGAGGCGCCGACGGCGGCGGGGCACTGGCAGGTCCGTGACGTCGTCGGTCACCTCGTCGACACCACGGAGGGCTACTTCGCCGGCTTCGACGCCGCCAACGGACGGGGCTCGGTGCCTGAACCGCTCGGTGTGCGCACGATGAACGAGCACGTCAACGCGGGTGCCATGGCGTTCCGCGGCACGTCGCAGGACGACCTGATCACGCGCCTCGACAAAGACCGCGCCGAGATGCTGGCGATCATCGACAGCCTCGATGCCGACGCCTGGGGCGGATTCATGGTTCCGCACAAGTACATGGGCCCGCTGCCCTCGTGCTTCTATCCCGTGGCCCAACTCGTGGACTACACGGTCCACTCGTGGGACATCCGCCAGGGCACGGGCCGGAGCCACGCAATGGACGGTGATGCGGCCGACCTGCTGGTGCCGTTCTGCTTCATCGTCTGGCAGTCGACCGCCGACTCCGCGGACGTGGAGCCGTGCACCGTCGGCATCCGGGTGTCGGGAAGGAACGGCGGCGACACGAAGGTCTCCGTGAGCCCGGAGGGCATCACGCTCGAGCCCGGCGAGATCGACGACATGCCGGTCGTGCTGGAGTTCGACGCCGCCAGCTTCGTGCTGACCGCGATGGGTCGCATGAACGCCGGCACCGCGCGCGGCGACAGCCGACTCGCCGAGCGCTACACGAACCTGTTCTTCCGGATCTGACAGCGCGCGGCTGCGGGCCGCTACCGCGAGGGCGCGGCGTGCAACTGTCCGTCAGAACCGATCACTTCGTGCCGATCGCTACGGACAGAACACGGTCGCAGCCGAATACCTCGCTACGAGAACAGCTGCGCCGACGCAAGGTCGGCGCCTGCCCGGAGGGCGTGCAGCTTCTCCCACACCAGTGACGGCGCGACGTCGCCGATGCCGGCCGAGGTGTCGAAGCCGCAGTCGGTGCCGGCGATGATCCGCCGCGGATCACCGACGGCATGGGCGACGCGCACCAGCCGGTCGGCGACGACCTCCGGGTGCTCCACGTAGTTGCTCGTCGTGTCGATCATCCCGGCCACCAGCACCATCCCGTCGGGCAGGGGTCGGCGTTCGAAGCACCGGAACTCGTGGGCGTGCCGGGCGTTTGCCAGCGGGATGACCAGCGCGCCGACCTGCGCCTCGTACAGCAATGGCTGGATGTCGCTGAAGGCGACGTCGCGCGTGTGCGGTCCCTCGTAGTTGCCCCAGCACACGTGCAGGCGCACGTTGGCCGGCTCGATGCCCTCGAGGGCCGAGTTGATGGCGTCGACCACCAGTTCCACCCACGCCAGGAAGTCGGCGAGCGGTCGATCGGCGAACATCGTGTGGCGCTCGAGCGCCAGGTCGGGCGCGTCGATCTGCAGCAGCAGGCCTCGGTCGACGATGGTGCGGTACTCCGTCACCAGCGCGCCGGCTACGGCGCGGACGTACTCCTCGAGCGTGGCGTAGTACCGGTTCTCCATCGCCGAGGCGACGATCCCGGGCGACGCCGCGGTCATGAACGTCTGCGCGAACGGCACGTCGTCGACGAGGGCGCATTCGGCGTCGAGCTCGCTGGTGTCCCGGTACGTGACGGCGTCGATCGCCGCCGGAGCCGTCATCAGATTGACCCTCATCCGCTCGCGACGCGCCGGAAAGGCCAGCTCGACGAAGTCTGGGTGGTCGACGAGATCGGCCATCAGCGGTCGCCTGCTGGTCGCGCCGCCGAAGCCGTTCATCCGGTGCTGGACGTACGTGAAGAAGCTCTCGCGAGCTTGCTCACCGTCGTTGCCGATGTCGATGCCGGCCTCGACCTGGGCGGCGACGACACCCGCCGTCGCTTCTTCCACCGCAGCGCCCAACTCACGCTCGTCGACGTCCTCGCCGCGGCTGCGTCGCCCGTGCAGTTCAGCGAGCGGACGTGGCCGCGGGAGGCTGCCCGAGTGCGTCGTCAGGATGCGCGATTCGCTCGTCAGCATGTGGTCAGTCTCGTCGCAGCGGCGTACCGTTGAGCTCGTCAGGAAGAGACGTCGAGGGGATGGATGATGGACGAGGATCGGTCACTGCACTGGCGGGGGATCAACCACTTGGCGCTCGTCACCACGGACATGGACGCGACCGTGCGCTTCTACCACGGCGTGCTCGACGCCAAGCTGGTCGCCACGATCGGCACGCCGTCGTTCCGTCACTACTTCTTCTCCTTCGGCGAGCAGACGACGGTGGCGTTCTTCGAGTACGCCGACGTCGAGCTCGAGACGTTCGCCAAGCCCGCCGGCGTACCCGACCCACGGGCGGTGCAGTTCGATCACCTGTCGTTCAACCTCCCCGACGAGGAAGCGCTGCTGGCGCTGCGTGATCGGCTCAAGGCAGCGGCGTGCGAGGTGACCGACGTCGTCGATCACGGGTTCATCCGCTCGATCTACTTCACCGATCCCAACGGCATCGCCCTCGAGGCGTCGTGGTGGACGTTGGATGCCACGGGTCGGAGCGCCGACTACGGCGACGAGCGGCTGTTCGGCGATCCGACCCCGGTGCCAGCCGTCGGCGAGCTGCGCGACGGCGGGCGCCTGTCCAGCGTGCCGCAGACACGCCTCGTCTGATCTTGATCGGGTTCGTCTCGCAGGCAAGCTGCTCGACTCACCTCCCGAGCTCGCCGCCGCCGCTCCGCAGCGGCGCTCGCCGACCTAGCCCATCGGCACGACTCGGAGTCAGTCAGGCCCCGACCGGCACCTCCGTCGTCGGGTCGCCGTCTGCCCCGGCCTCGAGCTGGGGGACCAACGTGTCGAGGAGGTACGGAATGCTGAAGGGACTCGAGAACGACAACGCTGCCGCCTGCGTTCCGAGCGCGGGCTGTCGCGCGACGCCGTCTCGATGACCGGGTACTGGCGCCACGACGATCACGCCGCCGACGACGAGCATTGACCGCCGCGCTGACGGCTCGCCGCGCCGCGACACTCGCCGCCGTGGTGAGCGCCGGCGACGTGGTCCGTCATGGGTGAGGCGTTCGCCTGGGGCCTCATCGGCCAGTCGACGCTGCTCATCGGCGGCCTGATCTCGCTGTGGCGACCGCTGTCGCGGCGCACGCTCGGTCTGGTGATGGCGTTCGGATCCGGCGTGCTGCTGAGCGCCATCTCGTTCGAGCTCATCGAGAAGGCGATCGAGACCAACGATGGCTTGCGGGGCACGACACTCGGGTTCTTCGCCGGGTCGATCGTCTTCAGCGTCTGCAACCGGCTCCTCACGCGACGATCGAAGGAGCAGCCCGACGACATCTCGACGTCGACGGCCGGACTGACGATCGTGTTGGGCGCGCTGCTCGACGGCATCCCGGAATCCGCCGTGCTCGGACTCACCCTCCTCGACGACGGGCGGATCAGTGCCGCCATGCTCGTCGCCGTGTTCATCTCCAACCTCCCGGAAGGCGTGGCTGCCACGGCGGGACTGCGCGACAGCGGCTGGTCGACCGGCAGGGTCGTCCTGCTCTGGTCCGGGGTCATCTTGGTGTCGGCGCTGTCGGCAGCGGTGGGCTACGTCGCCCTCGACGGGGCATCGTCGTACACGCTCGCCTTCGTGCTCGCGTTCGCCGCCGGCGCGATCCTGTCGATGCTCGCCACCTCGATGATGCCGGAGGCGTTCGGACATGCCGGCCAGATCGTCGGCACGATCACGGTGTTCGGGTTTGCGGTCGCGATGACCGTGAACTGGCTGCAGGGTTGACCTGCGCCTCACCCTTCCGGTGGCAGCTGAACCTCGAGCATGTTGATGCCACGGAGGTCGAGCCATGCCCGTTGGGCGGCGCGCACGAGCCGGATCTGGACCGCATCGCACGAGGAGCAGCGCAACACCGTGCCGGGGGCGTGCAGATAGGCGTGCAGGGTCGCCACGGCTTGGGTGTGGTGGCAGGTGGCGCACGTGACGATGGCGGTCGTCACGTCGAACGCGAAGACGTCGGCGAGGTCTCCGGCAGCAGCGTTGCCGTCGAGGGATGCTGGGTTCATCTCATTCTCCTGTCGGTCCGAACCGTTCGGTCTTGACACGCGCGGCTTCGTGACCGAGGTCCACCAGCACGCCGCTGACGGCCTCGACGAATGGAGTCGGCCCGCAGACGAAGCAATGGGCCCGGACGCTCGGCGGCCAGCCGAGCTCTGCGAGGAGCTCAGCGTTGACGTGACCGCGACGACCGCTCCACGCAGGTGACGTCTCGCGGGTGAGGGTGAGTGTGACCTCTCGATGGGCACCGGCCGCGAGTGTGGGCAACTCGTCTCGGAAGATGACGTCGTCGGCCGAGCGAGCGGAGTAGAGCAGCCGCATCGGCGCGACGCTGTCGACGCGTGCGTGGTGGCGCATCATGGCGACGAGCGGGACGACGCCGGACCCTCCGCCAACGAGCAACACGGGGGTGCTGTCGTTACCGTCCCACACGAACCAGCCACCGATCGGCCCACGCACCTCGAACTGGTCGCCCACCTCGGCGTCGGTCGTCAGGTACGGCGACACCTCACCGTCGTCGATGCGCACGACGGTCAGCTCGAGGCGGTCGGCCCCCGGACAGCGACGCGATCGAGTAGCTGCGCTGCGCCTGGTAGCCGTCCTCGGCGGTGAGACGGACATCAACGTGCTGCCCCGCCCGATGGCCCGTCCAGGACGGGACGTCGAGGCGCAGCGTCGTCGTGCGGGCGGTCTCCACGAACGTCTCGGCGACGGTCGCCACCAGCCAGCGCATGGCGGTCAGTCACCCCAGTAGCGCTGCTCACGCCAGGGGTCGCCGTAGTTGTGGTACCCGGCGCTCTCCCAGAACCCCGGAAGGTCCTCGTCGAGGAGGCGCAAGCCGCGCACCCATTTGGCGCTCTTCCAGAAGTAGAGGTGGGGCACCAGCAGCCGGGCCGGGCCGCCGTGCTCGGGCTCGAGCTCGTCGCCGTCGAAGCCGTACACGATCCACGCCTTGCCGTCCTGCACGTCAGCCAGCGGCAGGTTCGTCGTGTAGTCGCCGTCGGCGAACGCAAGGACGTACTCGGCGCTGGTCTCGACGCCGTCGAGGAGCGTGTCGACGGAGACGCCTTCCCAGCGCGTGCCGAGCTTGGACCACTTCGTCACACAGTGGATGTCGACGGTCGGCGTCTCGGCCGGCAGCTGGCGGAACTCGTCCCATGTCCAACGGGCCACGACCGCTCCCGTCTCGTCGACGACCGAGAAATCCCACTCGTCGAGCGACGTGAACGGTGTCGGACCCGCCGTCAGCACCGGGAAGTCGTCGACGAGGTATTGCCCCGGTGGGATGAGGCCGCCACCGGGCTGTCGGGCTCGACCCTGGAAGCCCCGACTCACGACGCGCATCGCGCTCTCCTTTGCAGTTCATGCGCCAGCGTGCACGTGATCGCGGCCGGTCGCACCCGTGAGAGTCCCCAGTCCCTGCGTGATCCTGACGCTGGACCCGTGCCCCTGTCGGGGTTCGGTTGATGGGTGTCGGATCGTGTTCGGTTGATCGGTGACACTTCGTTGTTCAGAGTTTGGTCCGTCCGCCGGGGATGGATGCCCGCTTCTTGCGGATCTCGCCGGGGTGCTGGCGTTGCTCGGTGCGCAGTAGTTGGTCGCCGTCGAAGAACTGCATCACCTGGTCGGTAACCCAGACGTCGATGTTTTGTCCGGCAGCAGCTACGCCGAGGCAGACCTGTTGCCAGTGGACGCAGACCACTCCGAGCTTGCTTGCTCGACGAGCGACCCATGTCCCGTCGCGGCGATCCTCGCCCGGGCGGGGTGACGTGGGCAAGGTGCGCAGTTCGGTGACCGTCGCCGGCGTCGACGCGAAGAACCGTTCGGCCGGGGTGGCCATCCCGATCGCTTGATGCGGCCGCCGCTGGTTGTAGTCCTCGACCCACGCATCGAGCTCGGCCTGAGCTGCTTGCAGACTCGGGAACACTCGGTCGGTGCGGAACTCGAGCCGCAGACTGCGATGGAACCGTTCGATCTTGCCCGTGGTGGTCGGCGAACGGGGTTGGGTCAAGCGATGCGTGATCCCGTTCTCCCGGCAGATCCGATCGAACAGCACCTCCACCGGCGGCTGGTTGAACCGTCCCGTGAACACCTTGGCGTTGTCGGTCAGGATCTCGCCGGGCACCCCATGGACACCTAACGCCGCGGCCAGCCCGGCACACACCTGTTGGGACGATTCCCGCCGCATCAACGAGGCGCACACACACAACCGCGAGTGGTCATCCACACCGGTCAACGCCTTGGCCCTCGAGCCGTCCGCCAACACGAACCCGCCGACCACATCCATCTGCCACAACTCCATCGGGGCACCACGTTCCCACCGCTTCCACTTGCGGTCCCGCCGCTGCCGCCCATCCGGATCGATCAACCCCAACCGCACCAACGCCCGATACACCCCCGACTCCGACGGCAACGGCTCCACCTGCGCTTTGGCCAGCTCGAACACCAACCGTCGCGGACCCCACCCCGGATGCGCCCGCCGCAACTCCGCCAACACCACCTCCACCCGTGACGCCATCTGATGCGGGCACGATCCGGGCCGATGCGAACGATCCGCAAGATTCTCCAACCCACCCGCCTCATAGCGGGCCAACCACACATGCACCGTCTTGCGCGACACCCCCCACCGCGCCGCCACCGACGTCACCGTCTCACCCCCACCAATCACCGCCAACACCGCCTGATAACGCTGCTCCACCACACTCAACTCCCTCATGCTCGGGAGTGTCACCCATCAACCGGAACAGCCGTCACCCATCAACCGACCATGCGTCACCCATCAGCCGAAGCCCCAACGAGAGGCATCAGCCGAAGTAGCACAGCTGGACCCGTGCCCCCCCAGGGGCTCGAACCCTGAACCAATGGATTAAAAGTCCACTGCTCTTCCATTGAGCTAGAGGGGCGTACCACCGATCGTACGGGTGACCGGGGCCACGGCGGGATGACGAACGTCACCAGAACAGTTCTTGACCGGTATAGGTCAGCGGCTTACTGTATCGGTATAGAGAAACATTCGCTGAAAGGAGCCTGCGATGGACTACCTGGTCGCTCTGGCCAAAGTGCCCGCCGCTCACCATCGAGAGACAATCGCCCACAACGCGTTGCCGGATGCGCCGGTGCGTCCCGTCGTGCCGCGCCGGCTGCGACGGCTACGGCGCATGGTCAGCCGCCCACGGACGTGACGTCAGGCGGGATCACGACCACTGCGGGTGGTCGTCGTGCCGCCGGTCACAGCAGTGCACCGGCGAGCCATCGCACTCCTTGTCCGCCGCGCCGGCATGTCGACCTCCGTGTCGCCGACACAGCTCGAGTGCTTCGATGATGCCGCCCGGCCATCTGGGGAGTGGTGGATGGTCGAGGGGCCCGCGGCGGTAGACCAGCGAGATGGCGAGGGTGACACTTCAGACGATCGCCGACCAGCTCGGCGTCAGCCGGATGACGGTGTCCAACGCCTTCTCGCGTCCGGATCAGCTCTCCACCGAGTTGCGCCAGCGCATCCTCGACACCGCGGCCGACCTTGGGTACGTCGGCCCCGACCCCGCGGGCCGGGCCCTCGCCCGTGGCACCACCGGCGCGGTCGGCGTAGTGCTTACCGACTCGTTGCAGTACGCCTTTACCGATGAGGTGGCCACGGGCTTCCTCGCCGCCGTCGCTGACGAGCTGGCCGAAACCGGGCTCGCCCTCACGCTGCTCACGTCCAATGGACGCGACGACGACGTGATCCCTGCCCGCGATGTCGCCATCGACGGGGCCCTCGTCTACTCGTGTCAGTCCGACTCGGTCCTCCGCCGGTGGCTGGTACGTCGCAGGCTCCCACTCGTCACGGTCGACCAGGATCCGGTGGCGGGAGTACCGAGTGTCAACGTCGACGACCGCGCGGGAGCTCGCGCCGCCGCTCAGCACCTGGTCGACCTCGGGCACCGCCGTGTGGCGATCGTGACGCTGGCGATCGAGGGCAAGACCGGCATCTTCACCGACCCACCCGGAAAGGTCGAAGGTCATCCGACGAGAG
This sequence comes from uncultured Acidimicrobiia bacterium, assembly GCA_963844915.1. Classification (GTDB taxonomy): domain Bacteria; phylum Actinomycetota; class Acidimicrobiia; order Acidimicrobiales; family Ilumatobacteraceae; genus JALZMG01. The sequence goes on from CAWJQF010000009.1 coordinate 997,878, forward strand.
AGCGGCTGCTCGGCTGGCTCGACGTGCTCAACTCGGTCGGCATCGACCCGACAGTTGTACTGGCCTCCAGCAACGCCGAGAACGACGCACAACAGGCTGCCCGCGTCGTGCTCTACTCGATGGAGCGACCGACGGCGATCCTGTGCTTCTCCGACGTCTTGGCGCTCGGGGTGATGCGCTGCGCCGAGGAGCTCGGCCTCCCCGTCCCCGACGGTCTCTCGGTCGTCGGCTTCGACGACAGTCCCGTGGCACGTCGCGCCCGCCCGGCACTGACCACCGTGCACCAGGACGTGCCGGCCAAGGGACGGCTTGCCGCGTCGGCGCTCGTCACGGCCATCGCGCAGGCCAGGGACGGAACCAAGCGTCGGGCCCGCCACCAGCTCGTGCCGACCGAGCTCGTCGTGCGCGGCAGCACGGCACCGCCACCTGCCGCTCCCTGACCGCCCGTGGAGTTGCGCGAACGCGCTATGAACGGTCCATGAGCGAGGACTACGAGGACATCCTCTACGCCGTCGAGGATCCGGTCGCGACCATCACGCTGAACCGCCCCCAGGCGCTGAACGCGTGGACCCAACGGATGGCCCGGGAGATGCGCGACGCCGTCGGCCGGGCCGAACGAGATCCAGCGGTCGTCGGCATCGTCATCACGGGGGCCGGACGGGGCTTCTGTGCGGGCGCCGACATGAACGACCTCTCGGCACTCTCCAACGTGGACCAGGAGGCGGCCGCCCAGCCGTTCGCCGAGCCGGACGCACCCCCGCCTGGCGACCCGTCCTGGGGCGACGACTTGCGCGGGACGTACACCTATCTGCTCTCGGTCCCCAAGCCGATCATCGCCGCCATCAACGGACCGGTCGCCGGCATGGGCGTCCCCATCGCGCTCGCCTGCGACCTGCGATTCATGAGCGAGTCGGCCGTGCTCACGACGTCGTTCGCCCAGCGCGGCCTCGTCGCCGAGTGGGGGCTGTCGTGGCTGCTGACGCGGCTCGTCGGCCCGTCGCACGCCCTCGACCTGCTCTTCTCGGCTCGTCGGGTCGATGGTGCCGAGGCGTTCCGCTTGGGCCTCGTGAATCGGACGGTGCCGGCAGATCAGACGCTGACCGCTGCCCAGGACTACGTCCGCGAGCTGGCCCGAGGGTCGTCACCCGCCTCGATGGCGATCATGAAGCGCCAGGTGTACACGGAGCTCCACGCCGGCTTGGGCGTCGCCGAACGCCACGCCATCGAGCTGATGCTCGAGAGCTTCGGCCGACCCGACTTCAAGGAGGGGGTGGCGTCCTTCCTCGAGCGCCGCGATCCACAGTTCGGTCGCCTGGGCTCCGGCTGATGCACCGCTGGGACGAGGGCACCGATCTCCTCGCCCACTCCGTCGTCGGGTACGCCATCGAGCGGCTGAAGACACCCAAGGACACGACCTGGGGAGCCCGCCCCGCCGACGAACTGGCGGCCGCCCTCGACGGCGCGGTCGGCCCGGAGGGCATCGGCGGGCACGAGGCGCTCACGCTGTTCCGGGACGTCCTCATGCACGCGTGCCGACCGATGGACAGCCCGCTCCACCTCGCCTACGTCGCCACGGCGCCGACGCCGGCGGCCAACCTGTTCGACCTCGTCGTCGAGCGCGTCGAGCATCTTCGCTGGGTTCTGGGAGAGCGGCGCCGGGGCGATCGCCGCCGAGAACCAGGCGTTGGAGTGGCTGGCCGAACTGGCCGGCTTTCCGCCCACGGCGGGAGGTTGCTTCGTCACCGGAGGCTCGGCGGCCAATCTGTCGGCGCTCGTCACCGCCCGCCACCGTGCCCGCAAACAGCTGGACCAGCCGACGGGACGCTGGTGGTTCGCGACGTCCGGTGAGGCCCACGCCTCGGTGCACGCGGCGGCCGAGGTGATGGATGTCGACATCGTGCTCGTGCCGCCCGACGAATCCGGGCGGATGACGGGCGACGCGCTGCGGGCGACCTTGGCGGAAACGGGCCGCGACGGGTTGTTCGCCGTCGTCGCCAACTGCGGCACGACGAATGCCGGCGCGATCGACGAGCTCGACGCGGCGGCCGACGTCTGCGCCGAGCTCGGCGTCTGGCTGCACGTCGACGGGGCCTACGGCGGTGCATCGCTGTGCGCGCCGTCAACGGCGCACGCCCGGCGCGGCTTCGAGCGGGCCGACAGCTTCGGCATCGACCCGCACAAGTGGCTGTTTGCGCCCTATGACTGCGCTGCCCTCGTGTACCGCGATCCCGCCGAGGCATCCGCCACACATGCCCAGCACGGGACGTACCTCGACATGGTGAGCCGGGAGGAGTGGAACCCCAGCGACTTCGCGTTCCAGCTCTCTCGCCGGGCCCGTGGCCTGCCGCTGTGGTTCAGCCTGGCGACGTACGGAACCGACGCCTACACCGAGGCCGTTGAGACCACGCTCGCGGTGGCCCGCGGCTTCGCCCGTGAGGTCGAGGCGCGCGATGGCTTCACGCTGCTGCTCGAGCCCGAGCTGTCGGTCGTGCTGTTCCGCGTCGACGGCTGGGATGACGCTCGCTATGAGGCATGGAGCACGAGCAGGGCGAGGGGCGGCGTCGCGCTGATCGTCCCGACGACGTGGGACGGCGAGACGTGCTACCGCATCTGCCTCGTCAACCCCCTGACCACCGTCCTCATGCTCACCGAGCTCCTCGACGACATGCTCGACTTCTGATCCATCCGAGTGTTTGACGCCATCGGAGTGTCCGACCTCGGGAAAATCGAGGTCCAGCACTCCGACGGGCTCAAACACTCGGATGGGATCAGGTTGGTTCGTAGCTGCCCGTCGGTGTGACGCGGACCAGTCCGTCGAGCTCCAGCTTCTCGAGGTGGGCGCGGACCGACCGGGCTGCGGCCTTGTGCAGCTCCTCCCGTACGTCGGCATAGAGCACAGCGACCATCGTCGGGATCTCCGTGATCCCGTCGCGCACGGCGCCCAGCACTTGCTCCTCGCGCTCGAGCCGATGGACGACGAGCGCCTCGACATAGCGCTGCGGGTGCGTGATCGCCGGGCCGTGGGTCGGCCAGTACGTGCGATCCCCGCTGCGGCCGGCGACCTTGCGCAACGACTCCACGTACGCAGCCATGTCCCCGTCGGGTGGGGAGACGACCGTCGTGCTCCACCCCATCACGTGGTCGCCGGGGAACAGCACCGCCTCCTCCTCGAGGGCGAAGCACGTGTGGTTCGAGGTGTGGCCGGGTGTGTGCACGGCACGCAGCGTCCAGGCGGGTCCCTGTGCCGCGACGTCGCCGTCCGCCACGCGGATCTCCGGATCGAAGGCGAGGTCGAGCGCCTCCTCGACCGGTACGTCATCGTCGGAACCCTCATCGGTCGCCGGTGGCGGCGGCGGATGCGGACCGAAGGCGATCGTCGGCACGCCGGTCTCCACGCGCAACCAAGCCGCGAGCGGCGAATGGTCGCTGTGGCAGTGGGTCACGCAGATGGCGGTCACCCGCTCGCCGGCGATCGCCGAGGCGAGGGCATCCCGATGGGAGTCGAGCACCGGACCCGGGTCGATCACCGCGACCTCGCCCTCCCCCACGATGTACGTCCCCGTGCCCCGGTACGTGAACTTGGACGGGTTCTCGGCGATCACTCGCCGGATCATCGGCGCCACACGATCGACGCGCCCATAGACGACGTCGTCGAGCGTCCCGAACTCCGGGCCGCTCACGGTTCACCGACGAGCGAACGGACGGAGCCCACCGGCTGGCCGTGGCCGAGGATCGGTTCCGTCAGGGCGTCGGATGCGACGGCGACACCGAGCGAGCGAAGGGCCGCCACGGTCACCGGTGTGCGGGCGCGCCCTGCGCCGTCGGCCACCTTGAGGGCGATCGCCCGACCGTCCGGGAGCGCGGCGACCTGCACGCCTTCGGCGCCGTCCTTCACCAACAGCCCGGGGACGAGTCGCATCAGCTTGGTGACGTCGCGGGTCGGCCCGCCGACCATCTCGGGGTACGAGCTCATCGCGCGATGAACGGCGTGACCGCCGACGGCCAGCGCTTGGACCGCGCACGCCAGGCCGATCAGCGACACGGTCGGGGCCGGTGCCCCACACCCGTCCACACCGACATGCTCGACCGGTCCGACGGATGTTCGCAGGTAGTCCACGATCGCCAGCTGGACGGCGTGGTCCGCCCTTGTGTAGCCGGCGGTCTCCCAGCCATTGATGACGGCGGTGGCGAGCATCCCGGCGTGCTTCCCGCTGCAGTTCTGCAGGATCGATGACGGACCGACACCCGCACGCACAGCGTCCGCGTGGGCTTCGCTGTCGAGCGGCAGCGTCGGCGTGTTCTCGAGGTCGGTAGGACCGAGCCCGACACCCGCGAGGATCGCCTCGACGCCGGCGACGTGTTCCGACCGCCCGTCATGGCTGGCGCAGACGAGCGCCAGCAACCGATCCTCGAGCTCGAGGCCGGCCGCCACCATCGCCGCCGCCTGCAGGGGCTTGAGCGCCGAGCGCGGGTACATCACGACGTTGGGATCGCCGACCGACCACGCGACCGCGCCGTCGCTGCCGAGCGCTACGACCACTCCGTGGTGGACGCTCTCCACCACGCCGCTGCGTTCGGTCACGGCGATCGGCACGAACGCGTCGGCGATCACCGGCGCGCTTTTCTGATCTTCGTCCACCGCTTGAAGACGCGGTGGTGGCGCACGTCGGTCAGCTCGCTCTTGATGACCTGGTGGCGGTCTCCCCACTCGCTGGCGAGGGCCTGGATCATCGCCGCCGCGGGCAGGGCGAGGATGGCACCGACACCGCCGAGCACGGCCGCACCGGCCAGCGCCGCGCCGAAGGCGAGCGCCGGGTGCAGCTGCATCGTGCGGGCTGTGATGCGCGGCGAGAACAGGTAGTTCTCGATCTGCTGGTAGATGACGATGGCGATCAGCACGATCGCCGCGTCGACGGGCGATTCGAGGAACGCCAGCAGCACCGGCAACACACCCGCCAGATACGTGCCGACGACCGGGAGGAACTGGCTGATGATGCCGACCCACAGGGCGAGCGCCACGGGCGCGGGCGTACCGACCGCCTGGAAGACGATCCAGTGGAAGATGGCCGACAGCAACGCCAGCAGTGCCCGCGAGTAGAGGTAGCCGCCGGTCTTGTTCCCGGCCAGCTCCCACGTGGCGAGGATGCGTTCCTGGCGGGCCGGCGTGAACCGGCTGCAGATGGCGCGGCGCAACTTCGGACCGTCGGCGACGAGGTAGAAGGTGAACAGCATGACGGAGAAAAACTGCAGCACGAAGCCGAGCGCGGCGACCGACAAGCTCACGACGTTGTCCTGCTGGTCTCGGATGAACTGCTGCACCGGACCGTTGGGGTCGTTGAAGTCGTCGATCACCTCCTGGGCGTTGAGGTTCGTGCCGAACGTGTCGTTGATGGCATCGACGGTGTCCCTGATGTAGGTCTCGGAATCCTGCAACAGGTCGGCGATCTGCGTCCCGACGAGCGCGCCGATGGCAACGACGAAGACGAGGAACACCGCGGCGACGCCGAACAGGATGAGCGCCGTCGCCGTCCCTCGCCGCCACCCCCTCCCGCGAGGCGGTTCACGCCGGGCTCGATGGCGAGCGACAGGAACACCGAGACGACGAGCAGCACGAACAGGCCGTAGAGCTGGCCCCAGACGTAGCGGATGCCGAGGGAGACGAGGAACCCGCCCCAGAACACGACGACGGCTGGGATGACCCAAGGTGGAAGGCGTCGAGCCTCGATCGCCGGCGGCGTCGGATCTGGGAGCGGCTCGGACTCGGCGGGAGTCGGGAGTGGCTCGATGTCGCCCACCGGCTCCCCTGACACGTCCGGAGCGTACCGAGGCAGGTTCGTCAGGCGGCGTCTCCCGCCAGTGTGGCGACACCAGCGCGGGTCAGCTCCGGCGCCAGCTCCCCTCGGTCGGTTGCGGCGACCACATCGAGGCCCAGCCAGCCCGCCATCGAGTGCAGCTCCTCGGCGAGCTCACGCCCGACGTCGGCGAGCGGTACCCCGAGCTCGGCGAACGCACCCTGGACGCGCAGCACACCGTTCGCCCGGTCGGCCTTCAGGTCGACGCGACCGACGAGCTGGCCGTCGAGGAGGAACGGCAACACGTAGTAGCCGTAGATCCGTTTGGGCGGCGGGGTGTAGATCTCGATGCGGTAGTGGAAGTCGAACAGCCGCTCGGTGCGATCGCGCTTCCACACCAACGAGTCGAACGGGCTGAGGAGCGCCCGGCACTTGATGCGCCTCGGCACGGTGGCCTCGGCGTGGACGAACGCCGGTCGGTTCCACCCCTCGACGACCGCCCGCTGTAGGCGGCCTGCTTCGACGAGCTCGGCGACGAGCGGCCTGCAGGCCTGGTTGCCCTGTCGGTGGTAGTCGGCGAGGTCCTCCAGCGTGGCCACGCCGAGCGCCCGCCCGGCCATGTCCAGCAACGCCTTGCGGCCCTCCACTTCCGTTGGTGTCGGCGCCTTCAGAACGCTCGCTGGCAACAGGCGCTCGGGCAGGTCGTAGAGCCGGGCGAAGTCACTGCGCCGCCGGCGGGCGACGACACGCCCGCGCAGGAACAGCTCTTCGAGCGCGATCTTGCCGTCGTCCCAGTCCCACCATGGACCCTTCGGCCCGACCCGCTCCTCGAGGTCGGCGGCGGTGAGCGGCCCGTCGCGTCGGATGCGCTCGAAGACGTCCTCGATGAACGTCGGTCGATCGCGGCCGAGCCGCGCCACGGACTGCCAGTGGTGCGGCTGCTCCATGCGCCAGCGATACAGCGGATGGTGTGTGGTCGGAACGATGGCCGCCATGTGGGCCCAGTACTCGAACAGCTCACCGGCTTCGAGCGCGTCGGACAGCATGTTGCGCGGATGCGGCCCGAGCCGGGCGAACAGGGGCAGCTCCTGGCTGCGCACGAGCACGTTGACGGAATCGATCTGGATGACGCCGATGCGCTCGAACACCTTCCGCAGGTGGCGGCGGTCCACCCGGCCGGACGGGCGCAGCTCGTTGAAGCCCTGCGCGGCGACGGCCATTCGCCGCGCCTGGTCAGCCGTCAGCGAGACGGGCTTCTCGCTTCGCTCGCTCATGCAGCAAGCGGTGCGCGGCGGATGCAGAACTCCTCGACCGCCTCGAGCAGCCGACCGGTGTCGTCGTCGGAGACGTCCATCGTCAACGCCAGGTAGCCACGTGGAGCGAGGTAGAAGCCAGCCTCGAGCAGGTCGTGGAAGAGCAGCTGGCGCCACCGGGGATCAGCGTCGTCGAGGTCGGCCGGCGACCGGACGGGTCCGGGCACGGGATGAATGGCCATCAGCGAGCCCCATCCAGTCGCGGTGAACGGCAACGGCGACGACTCGAACCGGGCGTTGAGCCCAGTGCGCAGACGGTCGCCGCGCTCGTTGACCGCCGACAGCCCGGTGGCGTCGATCAGCGCTTGGTGCACCGCCGCACCGACCGCCATCGTGAACACGTTGTTGTTGAACGTGCCGCCGTGGGGCATCGCGTTCGGACCATCGGGGTCGTACGCCGCCATCAGCTGACGGCGGCCGCCGAACGCACCGAAGGACAGACCGCCCGCGAGGTACTTGCCGAGCGTCGTGAGATCCGGCACCAGTCCCAACAGCTCCTGCGCACCGCCGAGGGCGAGGCGAGACGTCATCACCTCGTCGAACACGAGGACCGCCCCGTGTCTCGTCGTGAGGCTGCGCAGCGTGGCGAGGAAGGTCGGATCGCCCGGGATGCAGCCGCCGGAGCCGAGCATCGGCTCGACCAGCACGGCGGCGACGTGGTCGCCGTGCTCGGCGAACACGCCGGCCGCGGCAGTGATGTCGTTGTACGGCAGCACGACCCAGTCGAATGGCAGCTGCAGCGGCCCGCCACCAGGCCCGAAGTAGAGCGGGCCGCCGTGATAGCCGTGCGCGAACACGACGATGCGGTCACGGCCCGTGGCGTGGCGCGCCGTGAGGAGCGCCATGATGTTGGCCTCGCTGCCTGAGTTCGTGAAGCGGACCTGCTCGAGCGACGGGAAGCGAGCGACGACGGCTTCGGCGAAGGCGGCCTCGGGCTCGCTCACGCGCCGTACGACCACCCGCGGTCGAGGACGTCGCTGATCGTGCTGGCAACGAGATCGCCGCGCCCGAGCAACCCGGCGGAGTAGTCGCCGAGGAGGTCGATGTAGTCGTGGCCGTCGGCGTCGTGGAGGATCGCACCATCGGCGCCGACCACGCGAAAGGCAAAGGGATCGATGTGCAGCACCGAGCGCGTGTTGCCGCCGGGAAGCACCTTCGCCGCACGCTCAGCGAGCTGGCGGCTGCACGGATGGGCGTCGACGTAGCGCTGGCGGGCTGCCGCCAGCTCCGCGTCGAGCACGGACCGCGCACCGTTCACCGATGACGACCGTTCGCTCGTACGGAGTACTCGCTCACACAGTCGGCCACAGGTTGAGCGTCGAATGCATGCCGCCGTCGGCAGCGATCACTTCACCGGTGATGGCGCGGGACGCATCGGAGGCGAGGAAGACGACGGTGTCGGCGACTTCTTCCGGCGTCGACAACCGGCGGGTCGGGATGACGCCGAGTACTGCGTCGGCGACGCCTGGTTTGGTGAGGTTCTCGCGCCACATGTCCGTCTGGACGACGCCGGGCGCGACGGGGTTGGCCCGGATGCCGCACGGGGCGTACTCCATCGCCAACGCTCGGGTCATGCCGTCGAGGGCAGCCTTGCTCGCGGCATACAAGGCTCGGCGCGGTGCGCCACGGAGGCCACTGATCGAGCTGATGGAGATGATCGATCCTAGGCCGGCGGCAGCATCGGCGGGATGACCGCCGCACTGGCGAACAGGACGGACCGGACGTTGGCG
>CAWJQF010000010.1:0-255008 GCA_963844915.1 uncultured Acidimicrobiia bacterium
CGACGTGCACCGTGTCAGCGGTGTCCTCGACGATGCGGACCTGCTTGCCCGATGGCGGCGTGAGGCCTCGCTGCGCCGAGGACTGCGGCGGGGTCGGCGAACAGCCGCTGCTTGTAGGTGTCGTCCGACCAGGCCTGGGCAACGACTTGCCCCCACTGCTGTTGCCAGCCTTGTGCGTTCGCCATACCAACCCCTCCAGAAGGGCGGATATCCGGGGTGTGCTCCAAGCGAACGTACCAAGCTCATCCAGAAACGATTCGCACGACACCGTCACGCACCAGCCGGCGAACGAGCACCAGCTTGGCGTCATCGCTGAGCCTGCCCGGAGTGCTCCACCGCGGACGGTCGCCCATCGTCGAGCAGCCGAAGGGCCGGCTCCACGGAACGCGGAAACGCACGCGACGGCCAGGTAGCTGAAGGTTCACGCCGTCGCCATCGTCAGCCACACGACACAGCGCGGTGACGATCTCGACATGGCTGTCGAGGGTCAGCATCGGCAGCTCAGCGAGCGACGCGAACTGACCGCCAACCGTTGACTGCGCGACGCCGAGGAACCGCTGCGCGGTTCGATCGATGGCGCGGTCCACCGACGCCTCGTCGACATCGGCCAGCTCAGCGAGCAAAGCCCTCAGGTGCTCGCTCAGGCCATCAGCAGCGTCGAGGTATCCGGGTGGCAAGGCGCGGCGCAGCCGTATGTCGCCTTCAGCGGCGGCCGTCACGACGTCGCTCAACAGATCTGACCATCGTGTGACGTGGACGCCGATCGTGACATGGAGTGATGGAACCGCCGACGTCCGCGCCTCGTGCATCCAGCCGCGGGGCACATACAGCACGTCGCCGGCGTCGAGCTGCACGTCTTCGGCGTCGTGCGGTGAGACGAGGAGATCGTGGAACGGGGGATGGACGGGAGGCAGCTCGCGACACGGTCGAGAGATCCGCCACGTCTTGGCGCCCTCGACCTGGACGATGAAGACATCGTGGGTGTCGTCGTGGGGTGGGAACCCCTGCGCCTCGGGGGGCGTCAAGTACACGTTGGCCGCCACCCGGTGGTGCAACGCTGTCTCGAGGCGGGCGCACAGCGAGGTGAGCGGTGGCCAGCGGCCGCCCAACGGTCCGATCACCACCGTCCATCCTGCGGCGTAAGCGCGATACAGCTGGTAGAGGTCTGGACCTCCATCGTTGCCGGCGGCGACCGGCTCGTAACCCGGCCGCTCGCCGTCGAGGAAACGAACGAGGCGGATCGGCGGCTGGCGCTGATCTGCTTCGATCAGAGGCGCCCGGAACATCGGGGCGATCGTGTCGATGTCGGCGCGACCGATGAGCGAGGAGAAGTAGTCGGGATCGGCGCGGTGGATGGCCTGTGGCCGTCGTTCCCACGAGTCCTCCAGGAATGTCGCCCGGTCGAGCGGGGCGATCAACCAGTCGAAGGCGGTCCAGTCGGGAACCGAACTCATGGGCAATCCGCTGCCAGCAGTCGTTCGGCCAGCATGGCCAGCGCCTCACGTTCCGCCATGCTGAGATCTGGGTGCGGCACGTGCACGGCGAGGACGATGCGGGTGTCCGTCGCGTGATCGTTCCATGCTTCGTGGGGATAGCTGTTGTCGAAGGCGATGCACCGACCCTCGACCCACGACCGCGACTCGCCGCCACGCACAGCCCACATCCAGGCGGGACGTGGAGGCCGAGGTGGCAGGACACCAACACGTTGACGGGATCAGTGTGCTCGCCACTCCGCGCCCCCGGTTCCAGCGCGAGGTAGGAGAACAGCGAGAGAACCTTGCTCTCGGCGAAGACGGCTTCCATGACCGCCGCCGCACGGGGCAGCAGCTCGCAATTCGCCGCGACGGGCCGGTTCATCCAGTGCAGCTTGATCTCTCTCCACCCGGGTCCAGCGCTCACGCAGCAGCGGTGTGCCGTCGGGCGGCCGGCCGAACGGCTGCATCGGAAGGCCGTTCGAGAGCGCATCGTCGAGCTCGGCGCGCAGCTCGTCGTAGTGCTCCTCGAGCAGAGACGTGCACACGAAGTCGTCGGCGTCGTTCCACGGTGACGACGGCAGTCCTGGCATGAAGAGGTCGAACATGCGGCGCTGCCCCGGCGCCAGGTCGGCGGCACGCTCACCGGCCCACACGTCGAGACCACCGCGGATCCGCTCGAGGTCCGAGGCCGGCAGCTCTCGAGTGAGGTCGGCCCAGAGATGGTCGGCGAGCTGACCCCGCGATGACGACGTGAGCTGCGTGGTCATCGTCAAGCCAGCTGTCGCGCGGCGAGTCTGGCGAACGGTCCCTGATGTGCCATCAGTTCCTCGTACGTTCCGTGTTCGACAACGCGTCCGGCCTCGACCACGTGGATCTGGTCGGCGTGGATGACGGTGCTCAATCGGTGAGCGATGACGACTCGGGTCGCCTTGAGGCGGGCCAGGCTGTCGGTGACCACGGCTTGCGTTCGGTTGTCGAGCGCGCTCGTCGCCTCGTCGAACAGCAGGATCCGCGGCTTGGCGATGATCGCCCTCGCGATCAGCAACCGCTGCCGTTGCCCGCCCGAGATGCCGCTGCCACCCTCCATCACCATCGTGTGCATGCCCATCGGCATCTGGCGGATGTCCTCATCGAGCCCGGAGCTGCGCGCCGCTTCCCAGGCGTCGTCGAGCGTGTACGGCGACGAACCGACGATGTTCTGGTAGATGCTGCCCGACGCCAGCTTGCCGGCCTGGAGCACGACGCCCATCTGCCGGCGCACCGCCTGCAGGTCGAGGGCGGCCAGGTCCTGGGCATCGAGGTGGATGCTTCCGCTCTCCGGAGACTCGAAGCCGAGCAGCAGTCGCAGCATGGTGGACTTGCCGGAGCCCGATGAGCCGACGAGGGCCACGAACTCTCCGGGGCGGGCACGGAAGGAGATCCTCTCGAGGACGATCGGTGCGTCGGTGGCGTAGCGGAACGTGACCTCGCTGAACTCGATGTCACCGCTCAGCTCACCCGGGTCGCTGCGGGCCTCATCGACCTCGGGCAGCGTGACGAGGATCGGCTTGACCCGCTCGTACAGCGGAACGATCTGGGCGACCGCCGACAGCGACGTTCCGAGCAGCACGACCGCCGTGATGACCTGCGTCAATGCAGCATTGAAGGCGAGGAACGTGCCGGCGGTGAGATCCGTGCCGCTGACGGCGAGCGGGAAGATCACCAGCAGGGCCACGAGCGGCAGCGCGGCATACACCACGTTGACCTGGACAGCGGCCAGATCGGCCCGCCGCCCAGATGCTCCGGGCACGAACCGTGCCCATACTGAGAACGCCCTCGCCTCGGCCCCGGCCACGCGCAGCTTCGAGATGCCGTTGAGCATCTCGAACACGAGGCCGATCTGGTGACCACGGACCGCGTTGGCCTTGCGGCGGTCGCGGACCTGAACCACGAGCATCACCAAACCGAGTAACAGTGCGCCCGCCAGCAGCACGGTCGCCACCAGCGCCAAGCGAACGTCGTAGACGAAGAGCAGTGCGTAGCTGAAGACGGAGAACACTGCGCCGAGCACTGCTGTGGTGACGACCCCGCTGAGCGCACGCCGCATCGCGCTGATGCTGGTGGCCCGCAGGGCGAGATCGCCGGACGAGTAGTCGCGGAAGAACGGCACGGGCAACCCGAGCAGGCGGTCCCAAACGGCCGCCTCCAACGACAGGTCCATCCGCGCACCGAGTCGTGCGACGGCGATCGAACGTGTCAGCTGGAACGCCGTGATCGCCCCCACGCTGAGCAGCATCGCGATGGCCACCTGCACGACGCCGCCGCCGTCACTGGCCGGGATGAAGCGGTTGAAAAGGAGCCCGGTGGCGATCGGCACAACCAGCGCGAGCAGCCCGCCGAGCACACCCATCACGATGATCATCCACAGGTCACTGCCGCCCTTGCGCAGACCGAAGCGCAACAGATCGACGACGCCGAGCGACCGCTGGGGAAACGGCCGGTACAGCGAGTAGGCGATGACGGAGAGTGACGCCGCCACCTCTGCGGTGACGCGCTTTCGGCTCCCCGTCGCGGGGTCGACGACCTGGTACGACCGCGCAGACTTCGGAAGCAGCGCGACGGGTTGGCGGCTGCCGGCGTCGAAGCCGAGTATCGGGCCGCTCGCGGAGCGCCACCATTCCCCGTCGAGCGTCACCTGGCGGAGACGCAAGTGCGAGGCGCGTGCGATCGCCGCCAGGCTGTCACGGCCGCCCGCTTGCCAGGCCGGTGGCGCTTCGACGTCGACGCCGAGGGCACCGCCCACGAGTCGGCAGGCAGCAAGCAGCGGGTCGGCAGAAGCGACGCGGGCGCCCACGTGGTCAACCGGGATGGCGCCGTCCTCGAAGAAGCTGAGGAGGTCGCTGAGCCCGTCATCGAGAATGGCATCGTCGGCGGCCAGTCGGGCGCGCGAGCGGGCGGCGCGGGCTTCGCTCCTGCTCTCCAGTTGGCTCGCCAGCGCGGCAAGGACGACGCGATGGAACGCACCGAGCGACTCCGGGCGCGCCCTCAGGCGCGATCCGGCCCGTCCCGACCGACCGGAGCCACGTCGCCGACGAGAGCGGCAACGGCCCCGATGTGGCATCGATCACGGCGTCACCGACGCCTTGCAGTTGCATGGTGCCTGCTGTGACGGTCACCCAGAGCAGATCGACGCGGGGTTGGTACGCCGCGCCGTCAGCGGTGTCGGTGGGCCGGTCGGCCGGAAGTTCGACGACGTCACGTGGTGCCGGCTCGCCGATGGCCGACGACAGCGCGTGGACCCAGCCTGCGATGAGTCGCTCGTCATCGTGGTCCAGTCGCTCGAGCAACGTCCCGGGCCGGCCGACGGCGAGGAGGGCGACGCAGCGTCCCCGACCGACATGCCGAACAATGCGCTCCCCGTATCGACCTGGCACACGTACTCGCGGCCACCGACCGACACCCCGCCCTCGACGGGGACGGCGAACACGTAGGCGGTACCAGCGGTGACCGCCCAGGCGGCGGCCGGATCGTCGAGCATCAGTGTCCGGTTGCCGGCCAGTTCGAGGCGGTCTTGACTCCCGGTCAGGGTCGCCGATGAACGGTGACCGCTCGCTTCGCTCGCTCATGCCGCGGCAATCAGGTCGGTATAGAGCCCACCCTGGGCGATCAGCTCGTCATGGGTCCCGCGCTGCACGATCTTGCCCCGTTCGAGGACCACGATCTCATCGCAGTCGCGGATCGTGCTGAGGCGGTGGGCCACGATGAGGCACGTGCACCCCCGCCGCCGCAGGCGATCGTCGATGAACTCCTCGGTCGTCGGGTCGAGCGCGCTCGTCGCCTCGTCCAGAACGAGGATGGAGGGATCGGCCACGAGCGCCCTCGCGATCTCCAGGCGTTGCCGCTGCCCGCCGCTCCAGTTTCCTCCGCCCTCGGCCACACGGCTGCTGTAGCCCCCGGCCCGCGACGCGATGTCGTGATGGATCTCCGCGTCACGCCCTGCCCGCACGACGTCTCGGTCGGGGACCGTCTCGTCCCACAGCGTGATGTTCTCCATGACGGATCCCTCGAACATCACGATCTCTTGATCGACGAGGGCCAGTGAGTTGACCATCACCTCCCGGGAATGGCTGGTCCTCGGCTGACCGTCAAAGAGGACGTCACCGCTCCAGGGTTGATAGAGCCCGCAAAGGAGCCGGGCGATCGTCGACTTCCCACTGCCTGAGCCGCCGATCAGCGCGACCCGCGCGCCGGGGCGGACGGACAGATTGAAGTCCTCGATCAACGGCGGGTCCAGCCGGCTGTAGCCGAACGTGATGTTGCGCAGCTCGAAGGCGCCGACCAGTCGGGTCAGCGGATCGTCCGACGGGCCACCCGGAGGGTGTGCGGCGAGCGTCGGATCGGTTGGATAGCTGAGCACGTCGTCGAGCCGGACCATGCCGGCATGGATCTCCTGGAGCTCGCCGCCCAGGTTCACCAGGCCATTGACGGGAGCGCTGAACGCGGCGATCAGGTACTGGAAGGCCACGAGCGCGCCGATGCTCAGCGTGCCGCTGATGACGCGCTCGCCGCCGACGATCAGGATGGCCACCGTCGTGAGGCCGCTGAGCAGTGTCGGCACGACGCTCACGTAGCCCGTCGTGACGGCGAGGTCCTGCTCGGCGCGGATGGATTTGGCCTGGAACCCCGCCCAGCGGGCGAAGAAATCGGATTCGGTGCCCCCTGCCTTCAAGGTCTCGATCATCTGGATGCCGTTGAACGAGGTGGCCAGCACCTTGCCCTGCTCCTGCTCGAAGCGGCGGCTGGCGTCCGTGCGACGCCGCGCGCTGACGCGCAGCGCGACCAGGTTGAGCAGAGCGATGGCAACACCGATGACCGTCAGCAGGACGTCGTACTGGATCATGACGAACGCGTAGAACGCGATCATCGTGACGTTGACGAGGTTCGCCGCGACCCGCGCCGACAGCAGTTGCGCGACTCGTTCGTTGAGTTGCGTCCGCGATGCGACGTCGGCGGCATAGCGCAGGTCGAAGAAGGCGATGGGCAGGTGCAGCACGTGCCAGATGAAGCGCCCGGACGTGCTCAGCTCCAGCTTCTGGCCGAGCCGGAACAGGATGTACTGCTGCAGCCAGTTGAGTACGAGCAGGAGAAATAGCGTCAGCCCCATCGCAGCGACGAGTGGTGGGAGCCAGGCCTCCAGGCCGCTGACAAGGATGTCGTCGACGAAGATGCGGCCGTACGCAGGAATCAGCAGACCGGGGATGATCAGCGCCATCCCCGCGAGAACTCCATAGACGAGCGCGGAGTGTGATCCGGCCAGACGTTGGCGCAGCGCCCCGGTCAGGCTGGGGAACCGACCACTGCGGACGAACTCGTCTCCCGGCTCGAACGTCATCACGACGCCCGTGAACGAGCGGTCGAACTCCTCATCGGTCACCGTCCGCGGCCCGACAGCTGGGTCGTTGAGGTGGACGCAGCCCTTGGAGAATCCGTCGACGACGACGAAGTGGTTGAACTCCCAGAAGACGATGATCGGCATCGTCAGCTCCCTGAGCTCAGCCGGCTCCTTGCGAAAGCCGCGGGCGGTCAACCCGTAGACACGGGCAGCCTTCACGATGCTGCTGGCCTTGCTGCCGTCGCGCGAGATCCCACACGTCTGGCGCAGCTCGGTCAGCGGAACGACTCTTCCGTAGTAGGCGAGCACCATGGCAAGCGAGGCGGCGCCGCACTCGACCGCCTCCATCTGGAGGACCGTTGGGGTGCGGACTCGGCGCTTTCGTCGCGTCGGTCATGGCCGGATCAACAGTTCGGGCGGGCGGTGCCGAGTCATGGCTGGATCAGTTCGAGCGGGCGGCGCTCGGTCGAGCTCGACCTCGGCCGTGCACAGCGTGCCGGCCCGCAGCTGTGCGGGACCATCCGAATTCGACCACTCGAACCCGGTCGGCGTTGATGCAGGCTCGGGTGTCACCCAGACCTCGACCGGAGTACCTCCCGAGTCGTCGAACAGGTCATCGGCCAGGGTGTCGTTGTTCAGCAGGGCCCTCATCCCGGCCCGCGTCGACGGGAAGGGAGCGATCTCCTCGACCTGACCCTCGAGGAACCCGTACTGCTCGCGCGCTGCCGTATCGGGTGAGATGTGCGCCTCCATCCCACTCTCCAGCTCGCCGCTGACGGACGGCGACACGTACAGGAGCACGGCCAGGTCTTCTTCGTCTTGATCGAAGTTGACGAGGGCTGTCCCAACCTCGACGAAGTCGCCGAACGTCGCCAGCAGCTCGATCACCTCGCCGCTGACCGGCGCGAGGACTTCCGTGCGTGCCCCGTCGATGGTCTCGACGACGGCGACCGGCTCACCCGCCGCGAGCTGGTCTCCGCGCTGGACCAGCACGTCCCGGACGGTGCCTTGGCTGGTGGTCACGATGTCGTAGGTACCGCTCTTGGGAATGATCACGCAGTCCGCTTGCACGGTCGACTCGATGCGACCGACGAATCCCCAGATCAGCGCGCCAATGAGCAGCACACCGATTGCCGTCAGCGCGATCCAGCGCCTCGGGTCGGCGACCCGCATCACCTGGTCGAGCTGCTCGGGGGACGAGAGTCGGTCGAGGGCTTCCTGACGGAAGATGCCGGGTTGCACGGGCGACCCCGTCAGCGCGCCGGGAGCCGAGCCGGGTCGAAGCCCGCAGCGCGAGCCAGCGCCGCGTCCGTCGTCAGACCGCCCACGATGAGGTCGAGCATCGCGTCGGACAGCTCGTCGACCATCGGGCTGCTGCCGTCGAGACGCGCCGCGCTCGGCGACGACCCGATGGCTTGCTGCACGGGCGATTCATCGTGCACCTTCACCCCCACGACCGATCGCGCTGCGGACAAGCGGAGTGTAGGACATCGCCACCAGAAGCCGCCCGCCTGCTCAGCTCGTGGTGCCCACCATGAGCTCACCGACGGACGTCTCGGCGTAGTAGTCCGTGCCGGCGGCGGCAGCGAAGAGATCGGCGTCACCGCCGCCGAGCGGACACGCGCCGATGCCCATCGACGTCGCGACGAGACACATCGTCTGCAACAGCACACCGACGTCCTTCAGCACCAGTGCGTACGCCATCGCCCCGTACTTCCACGTGACACGACCGAACCTGGCGGCGACGACGACGAGCACGTGCGGCGGCTCCTTGGTCCCCGACGACCATTGGGCATCCGAGAGCAGCCGGTCGGTCAGATCGCTTCGACCGGCGATCAGCTCGAGCTGGTGACCGCCCGGGTCGTAGTGGTACAGCGCCGGGCTCAGGCCATCGCATCGGTGCACCAGCGGATACAGCTCCAACTCGTAAGCGGCGCCACCGCCGGGGTAGGGACGTCGAGTGATCTCGTACGGCCGGTTGTCCTCAGCCGGCAGCACAGCCCGCACTCTGCTCGCCCGGTACAGCAGCTCGCCAAGCTGATCGGCGGTGAGTTGCGCCGCAGCGAACTCCCGCGTCGAGCGCCGACCCTCGAGCACGTGAGTGAACGAATCGTCGGCCGCCCCGTCCTGCTCGGGTCGAGGCAACGAAATGATGCGATTCGACGTCAACGGCTTCAGGGCCGGCAACGGCGGCAACTGCTCGCGGAACCGGTACGTGCCGCCGTACTCGAGGTCGTTGCGACCACGCCGGCTCCTCGTGTGGAACAACAGGTCATGGAACTCCCAGGTGCGCATCGTCGGCGCCTCCTCGGCGGCGATTGTCCCGCCGTCGTCCACCGCTCCGACGACCCCTGCGGCGGTGAGCACGCCGAGCGCCGCGCGCGCTTCGTCGAGAGTGGAACCGGCGACCACGGAACGCAGCTCGTCGGCGGAGACCGGCTCGGCGAGACTGGCCAGCAACGCGCCGCCCTGCTGACCATGCAGCAACACACGCACGGGCGCCAGCGGCGACTCGATGACGAGCCCGCCAGAGCCTCGACGGGCGAAGGCAAAGCGGGAGAGGCGGCACCGCGTGGTCAGCGTCGACGTGGGCAGGCTTCCCGATCGGCTCGGACGTCATCGGAACGACCGTGATCGTGCGCCGCCCAGCCATCGACGCGGCGTGGCACACGAAGCGGTGCTCCGTACAGGAGCGCAAGCAGTAGTACAGCGTGGCGAGTGCCACCGGGCCGTCCTGCTCGGCGACGTGGTCGGCGAGCGCGTCTTCGGGTGCTCCCTCGTCACTGAGCAGCAGGAGCGCGTCGCGCAACCCCGGCCCGACATCGCCGAGCGTGATGCGCGCCCACGGTGCCTCGACCGTCGCCGGGCCGTCGGTCGGCAAGCGCACCGCGACCTCGGGGCGGAGCACGAGTGAGATGCCCGGAGCAAGCGCCATATCGGTCACAGGAACATCGTCACCGGGTTCAGTTCGTCTTCCGGCACGTGGCGCTGAACCCAACCGAGCTGGACCGGAACGTCGAACAGCCGACCAGGCGCAAAGCGAGCCCAGAAGTGGCGCAAGCCGGGCACGACGACCTTGACGACGGGCAATCCGATGTCTGGACGCGTCTGGTCGAGGACCAGGAGCTCGAGGCCCTTCGCCTCGACGATGGCCTGGCAGTGACGCACGTCGTCGGCGAGGTCGTCGCTCGCCAGCTGCGGGTAATCCGAGATGCGGCGCCGCGGCACCGCCGCGGGCACGAGGTACGGCTGGTTGGCCCGCGTCGCCGAACGCAGCCAATCCACCAGCTCTCGATCGTCGCCATCGCTGTCGTCGCCGGGGACCAGCCCGTCGTTGCCAGCCATGAACACGACCATCTGGTTGAGCTCGGTCAGCGCGCGCAGTGCACCGACGCGCGCGTCGAGATGGGCGCCGAACCCGAGCGCAAGCTGCTCGGCCCTGCCGTCGGTGCGCCATGACACCGCGACGAAGGTCGGGATGCCGAGGTCGTTCGTGACGTCGAGCACTTCGACGTCACGATGCAGTTCGGCGTACTGGGCGCGCAGATCGGCGACGTACGGATCACCGATGCTGTCGAGATCAACGCCCGGCCGCTGGAGGCGGTGGTACCACCACATCGCGACGGCGTCCCGTTCGGCCAGCTCGAGGAACCCCTGCAGGATCGCTTCCGTGCGGCTCGTGCCGGCGGCGTTGCCGTTGGAGTCCGCCTGGAAGTACGGCTCGCTCGCCTCGTCGTCGCGCGCGTAGAAGCAGAATCTCGTGGGGAGGTACTTGACAGCGTGGTCGGTGAGTGACCACAAGCGCGTCCAGTCGACGAGCGCGTTCTCGTCGAAGCGGGCGGGAACCCGATTGTGCAGTGCGGGATGGCGCTCGTTCCACCGTTCCGCGTGGTCGTATTGCGCGTCGCTCCAGAGCATGCACGCGTTCGGATGGATCGCCTGCTCGCCGAGCTGCCGATAGCTGCCTCTGCGGCGGGCATCCGTTCCGTCCAAACATCCCGAGTAGCGCTCGAGGGCTTCACACAGCGCGCTGCAGCGAGCCTGGTCCTGTGAGCGCCCCGTGCCTGCGCTGCGACTGCGCAGCCCCCCGCGCAGCCGTCCGATGGTGTCCGCCGGCATGGCCAAGTTCGGTCCAGCGCTGTAGACGTAGAGCCGCGCCTTCGGCGAGACCTCGTCCACCTGGCTCACCGCGCCCGTGATCGGGCTGATGTGGTGCTGGTAGCTGGTCCAGGTTTCGTGGGGCGACCGGGCCCGGTGGCCACCATCGACGAACCACCCCTTCGGTTGTGACTCCACGTCGACGGGCTGCGGTGCGGCCGGTGATGGGTCACCACAGGCCGGGCACTGCGGGCGACGGACCACCACATGCTCGGCGCGCTCCAACGTCGGCCATTCCAACGTCACCACCCGACCATCCACCGTCACCGCCGCGCCACCCACCACCTTCAACACCTCCAACACCACCAACGCCACGAACGCATCCACCGTCACCGCCGGCACCACCCCAGCCGGTGGCGGAAACGGCTCGGCCGTGCCACGACGCCGACCCACGAACCGCTCGACGTCCCGGTTGGCCCGCAACCGCTGCGCCAGACACTCCCAACACGCCGACTGCCCCGGCCGCATCAACGGCCCCAACCAGCACTGCCGACCGCCCGGCCGCACCAGCAGCCACGGCTGCCCCGATTCCAACGCCGCAGCGTTCAACTCGGCCAATCCGCCACGCAGGTAGTCGTCCGTGACCGCCACAACCAGCGACGCCTCACCCACCGCATCCACGACCTCGATCCCCGCTGACGACAGCCCCGCCTCGACCGGCTCGACCGTCGCCCCACCAAACCCGACCACAGCCACGCTCGCCTCGCCGAGTCGCCGCTCGGCCTCGGTGGCATCGAGTCCGAGGTCGTTCCACCACCCGGCCCGGTCGCCAGCGACCTCTGCGTCGACGATGTACCCCTGCTGCCGCATCCGGTTGATGGCGAAGTAGACCTCGGCCGCCGGCACGACGCCGTCGAGCGCATCCACCAACGCCGCCACGTCGCGCTGACCGTCGAGCAGCTGCGCCAGGCGGAGGTACGCGTCACCACGCAGGACGACATGGCCGCGTTCGGACAGCAGGAAGACGGCCTCGCCCTCAATGGTCTCGACACGGAAGCGCGGTGCGAATGCCAAGCGGCCGGAACCAAGCCGGGTCTCGATCGGGCGGAAGGTAGCAGTCCCCGATCCCGGGGGCTGCGCCCCCTCGGCGCCTGTGGCGCCTGCCCCATCGCCGCCCGGCTCGCTGGCGCTCGCTCGGTCGGCCGGAACTTGCAGGAGCCTCGCATCACCTCCTCGTTAGCCTGAACGACCATGCGTGTGGCAGTGGTTGGAGCGACCGGGCAGGTCGGCGGCGTGATGCGCCGCTTGCTGGCTGAGCGGGCGTTCCCCGTCGACGAGATCCGTCTCTTCGCGTCGAGTCGGTCGGCCGGCACGACGCTGTCCTGGGGCGATTCCGCGATCACGGTCGAGGACGCGGCGACCGCCGATCCGGGCGGCCTGGACGTCGCACTCTTCTCTGCCGGCGCAACGTCCTCACGTGAGCTTGCCCCCCGCTTCGCCGCCGCAGGCGCGACGGTGATCGACAACTCCTCGGCGTTCCGCATGGATCCGGACGTGCCCTTGATCGTCGTCGAGGTCAACCCCGAGGCCATCGCCGATGCTCGCAAGGGCATCATCGCCAACCCGAACTGCACCACGATGGCAGCGATGCCGGCGCTGAAGGCGTTGCACGACGAGGCAGGGCTCGTTCGGCTCGTAGCCAGCACGTACCAGGCCGTCTCGGGTGCCGGGCTCGCCGGTGTCGACGAGCTCGACAAGCAGGTGCGCCAGGTCGTCGACGACGCGGCCGCGCTGACCCACGATGGGCGCGCAGTGACGTTCCCGGCGCCGCAGAAGTTCGCCCGACCGATCGCGTTCAACGTGCTGCCGTTGGCGGGCAAGATGGTCGACGACGGGTCGTTCGAGACCGACGAAGAGCAGAAGCTGCGCAACGAGAGCCGCAAGATCCTCGGGCTGCCCGATCTGCCCGTCTCAGGTACTTGCGTGCGGGTGCCCGTCTACACGGGACACTCGCTGTCGATCAACGCAGAGTTCGCCCGGCCGATGTCCGTCGAGCGGGCCACCGAGGTGCTGGCATCCGCGCCGGGAGTCGTGCTGAGCGACGTGCCGACGCCGCTCGATGCGGCCGGCCGCGACCCCACCTACGTCGGGCGGCTCCGCCAGGATCCGGGCGTCGAGGGTGGACGGGGGCTGGCGTTCTTCGTCACCGGTGACAACCTGCGCAAGGGCGCCACGCTGAACGCCATCCAGATCGCTGAGTTGCTGCTGTAGCGCCGCCGATCGCCCCTTGGGTCAGCGACATGGTTGGACGGTCCGCCAGAACGCTGACCTAGCGGCCCCGCCCACGATGGGTGTGATGATGCACACGTGCTCCTTGACGGCATCAACCACGTCGCCATCATCACCGACGACACCGATCGGTTCATCGGCTTCTACGAAGACGTCTTCGATGCCACCGTGTCGTCCCGGGAGACCATCGCTCCCGGGACGCTGACGCTGGTGGACATCGGCCCGCGCACGGAGCTCAACGTGTTCGAGCTGAACGGCGACGGTGCGCCCGAGGTCGCCCGTGGCTCGATGTTCAGCCACGGGCCGATTGATCACATGGGATTGCAGGCGGCCGACCGGGATGCGTTCGTCGAGATTCGTCGGCGGCTCATCGAAAAGGGCGCCAGCGACGGCTTTGTCACGGACTTCGGGCGTGCGCACAGCGTGTTCTTCCGCGACCCCGACGGCCTCGAGGGCGAGGTGCTCCTGTGGTTGTCAGACGACGCCGCCGTGAAGCCGCCAGGTACGCCTGCGGAGGGCTACGACTGACCGAGCCCAGACCCGAGCGACGATCGGCTCAGCGACGCGTGAAGGTCAGGTGGGTGACGCCACTCGGTGACGACACCGCCTCGATGTCGTAGCGCTCCTCGACGCCCTCGGTGCCGTCCCACAGGCGGACGCCGCGGTCGAGCAGGATCGGCACTTGCACGACGTGGAGCACGTCGATGAGGTCGGCGGCGAGGAAGTCGCGGACGACCGTCGGGCCACCGCCGACGCGCACGTCGAGGTCGCCGGCCGCCTCCCGGGCGACGTCCAATGCCTCCTGCGGGCTGCCGTTGACGAAGTGGAACACCGTGCCGCCCTCCATCTCGATCGGCGGGCGTGCGTGGTGGGTGAGCACGAACACCGGTGTGTGGAACGGCGGGTTCGGGCCCCACCAGCCGCGCCACTCGTCGTCGGTGCCGACATCGGTCCATGGGCCGGTCTGCAGGGCGAACTTGCCACGGCCCATGATCTCGGCACCGATGCCGACGGAATGGCGTTCGGCGAACGAGTTGTCGACGCCCTCGGTGCCACCGGCCTGACCGACCATGGAGCACCAGAACCGGGTGGCGAACATCCACTCGTGCAGTCGTTCGCCGGCGTGACCGAATGGGGCGTCGAGTGTGAGGCCGTCGCCGGTCCCGAACCCGTCAAGGGAGATCGAGAAGTTGTGGACGCGGACTTGGGACATGGTTGCCTCCTGGCGATTCGGTGATTGCAATGTGCAACCGCTTGCGGCTACCATAGTGAAAGCAGTGGCAGATTGCAAGCACTTCTGGAGGAGCGCATGGACACCGCCCCACGCTCGGGATGCCCGATCAACGCCGCCGTCGAGGTGCTCGGTGACCCGTGGGCGATGCTCGTCCTGCGCGACATCATGTTCGGCGACCGTCGCCACTTCCGCGAGCTGATCGCCGGCTCCGAGGAGCGGATCGCCACCAACATCCTGGCCAGCCGCCTCAAGCAGCTCGTGGCCGCCGGGCTGCTCACCCGCGACGACGCCCGCCGTGGGCAGCGCGCGGCGTACTCGCTCACCGAGGCGGGCATCCAGGTGCTCCCGGTCATGATCGCCCTCGGCAACTGGGGTCTCGCCCACCGCGACGGCGAGCGTCGCCTCCGGGTGCGCGCCGAACTGCTTCGCGACGGCGGTCCGGAGCTCGTGGCGGCGATGATCGACGAACTGCGCGAGCTCCACCTCGGCATCCCGCGCCCCGACCCTGACGCGCCGCGTGCGAGCGATCAACTGAACGCCGCCTACGAGGCCGCGCTGATCTAGGTCGACACCGCCAGCGAGTCCCACCGGCGCTTTGGTCAGCGACATGGTTGAACGGTCAACCAAAACGCTGACTCAGCGCCGTGTCGTGCGATGCGAGCGGTGGGCCCGCACCGCGAGGCTGAGGGGCCGTCGGAGACCGGTCTTCCTCAGGAGTCGGGGTGGGGAGATTTGAACTCCCGGCCTCCACGTCCCGAACGTGGCGCGCTAACCAAGCTGCGCTACACCCCGTAGCGGGCTGAGCCTACCGGCTTGCACCTCGTCGAAACCTTCCCGGTATGTGCCCCCCGACGTGACGGCGCGCACCGCACGGCGAATGCGCAGCGGGTCGAGCGGCTTGACCAGCCACCCGTCGGCACCACTGCGGCGCGAGAGGTGCACGTCGGCGAACCGATCGAGGAGCATCACCACGGGCACACGGGGCACCGCTCCCGCCGACTCGTCCAGCCGCAGCGACATCGTCACCGCCATGCCGCCCATCGAGCCGATCTGGAGGTCGAAGATCCCGACGTCGTACGTCGCACCGTCGTTGGCGGCAACGACCTTGGCCACCTCGCGGCCCTCCGACACGACCGTGAACGACGTGTCCGGACCGCCGAGCGCGGCGACGAGCTCCTCGACCAGCCATGGAGCATCGGTGGCCAGGAGCACACGCACGATCGGCGAGGTTACTGGCAGCGGCTCGACCGCCCCGGCTCGTCACTCCGGGAACAGCCAGCGGCGGATCTCACCCAGCGTCTCGATGTCGTGCACATCCTCGGAGAGCAGCGGCACGGCGACCAGCGGCTCGCCGAGCAGCTCGGCGAACGGCTCGAGCTCGTCCCGCGCCGACTCGGCCAGCGCCCGCAGCTCCGCGACGTTGCCCCACAGCGCAGCCCGACGATTGTCGCCGTCGGACTCGGCGGCTGCCGCCTGCTTGCGGGCGTCCGCCGCGCTGCCCGGACCGAACGCCGGATGGACCCGGTTGGCGACCCCGACGATTCGCTGGATGCCCTGCCCGGAGAGCTGCTCGGTGAACCAGACTGCCTCCGTCACCGTGTCCCGATGCGGTGAGGCGACGACGACGTAGCGGGTGGCGTCGGAGCGCAGCAGACCGATGACGGCGTCGGCCCGCTGCCGGAAGCCCTGCTCCATGCCGGCGAACGCCTGGAAGAAGGCGACGGCGTCGGCCAGCACGTCGGAGCCGACGACCTTGCCGATGCTGCGCAGCAGCGGCTGCGTCGCCGCGTTGACCACCCGCATGCCGCGCCGCGCCGGCAACATCAGCAGCTTGAAGAGCCGGTGATCGAGGAACCGGGCCAGCACCCCAGGCGCCTCCAGGAAGTCGAGGGCGTTGCGGCTCGGTGGCGTGTCGACGACGACGAGGTCGAAGCGGTCGTCGTCGTGCAGGAGGTGCAACGTCTCGGCCGCCATGTACTCCTGGGTCCCGCTCAGCGACCCCGAGATGTTCTTGTAGAACGTGTTGGCGAGGATCCGCTCGGCCTGCTCCCCGTCCGTCGCGTTGCGCCGGACGAGCGCATCGAAGGCAGTCGCGGTGTCGAGCATCATCGCCCACAGCTCGCCCGACCCCTCGCCCCGAGCACGACGGTCCAGCTCGATGCGTTGCGGCTCGGCGGCCAGGCCGTCGGGGAGCCCGAGGGCGTCAGCCAATCTGCGGGCGGGGTCGATCGTCACCACGACGACCTTGCGTCCCGTGCGCGCGGCGTGCAGTCCGACCACCGCCGCGGTGGTCGTCTTGCCGACGCCACCCGACCCGCAGCAGACGATCACGTCGGCGCCGTCGAGAACCGGCGCCAACGAAGGAGTCACGCGACGTTCCGCAGCGCCGCTGCCAGCTCGGCGACTTCCTCGGCGGCCATCCCCGCAACCGGGAGCAGCGGAAGCTGCCACTGCTCGAGCGGCAGGGTGCTGCGCAGCCGCTCGATCTCCGTCTCCTGCAACTCGAGCCGAGCCCGGCGGAACCTTGCTGCCTCGGCCAGTAGTTCGGCCGCCGGGTCCTCGACCCGGTACGAGCGCGGCACCCTCCCGGCCGGGCGATCGACACCGTTGACGACGAGTGGACCGAGCCGTACACCGACACGATCCTCCAGCGCGTAGGCGGTCTCGATGACCTCGTTGACCGGCGTCGTCTCGGGCAACGTCACGAGCACGACCTGGGCACGAGTCGGGTCGCGGAGCAGCTCGAGGACCTCGTCGGCCTGGATCCGCACGGGGCCGCTGCGGACCGCGTCGTGGAGGCCCGCCGCTGACGTGAGGAACGTGACGGCGTGCCCGGCCGCCGGCCCATCCACGACGATGACGTCCCATTCACCGCTGCGCTCGAGCTGCTTGATCTTGCCGAGCACGACGATGTCATGGATGCCTGGAGCGGCGGTCGCCACGACGTCGATCACCCCGGAAGTCGAGAGCCGCTTGGCGACGCGCCCGAACCCGTGATCGCGGAGGTACTCCTCCAGGGCCTTGGAAGCGGAGATCGCCTGGCACGGGAGCTCGCCGAGCAGCTCCGGCAGCACCGGCTTGCCGTCGAGCTCGATGGCGAGCACGCGCTGACCGGCATCCGCGGCCGCCCTGGCCAGGACCGCCGTTACCGTGGTCTTGCCGACGCCTCCCTTCCCCGCCACGATCGTCACTCGGGAGGCGGTCAGCAGCGGTACTGGATCGACGGCTTCCGGAGGCACCTTTGCGCAGACTAGCGATCGGCCTGCTGAGCACTGCGGGAGTGCTCGCGATGTGGGGCGACCCTGCAGCCGCCCGGCAGGAGGACGCAGGGACCGATCTCGGAACGGTGGACGTGCTGCAGGTCAGCGGTCTGTTCGATCCGATCGTGATCAGCGCCATCGACGACGCGATCGAGCGGTCGGATGCCGACGGGGCCCAGGCCCTCGTGTTGCAGGTCAACAGTCGCGGGGCGGTGGTCGGGCGCGACGAGATCGAGTCGCTGCTCGAGCGTGTCGCCGACGCTCCGCTGCCGGTCGCCGTGTGGGTCGGACCGTCAGGGGCACGCCTCTACGGCACGCCGGCGCAGCTGTTGGCGGTCGCCGACGTGACGGGCATGGCGCCGGGCGCACGCGTGGGCTACACGGGCGTGCCGCTCAGCCCGAACGGCGTTGCCGTCGACTTCGGCGCCGCCGAATCGGCGCTGCTCGACGGCTCACTCGGGCTGACCGACGCCCGCCGGCTCGAGGTGTTCCGCCAACGCATCTCCGACGAAGGAATCCCGACGATCGTCAGCATGGTCAACGCGCTCGACGGCTACGAGGAGGCGGGCGCCGTGCTGGAGACGACCGAAGAGGTCGTGCTCGACGACGGGACGGTGCGGCGCGACACGACGGCGACCGTGCGCTTCTCCAAGCTCGGTTTGATCGACCAGCTCTTCCACACCGTGGCCAGCCCGGCCGTGACGTACCTGCTGTTGCTGATCGGGATGGCCCTGCTCGTGTTCGAGTTCTTCACCGCCGGCATCGGCGTCGCCGGCGTCGTCGGTGCGGTGAGCCTCGTGCTGGGGTGCACGGGGCTGGCCACGCTTCCGGCACGCGGGTGGGCCGTCGCCCTGCTGGTCGCCGCGATGCTCGCGTTCGCCGTCGACGTGCAAGTCGGCATCCCGCGCACCTGGACCGGGATCGGCATCGTCCTGACGGCGGTCGGCAGCTTCTGGTTGTTCGAGCCGATCGCCGGAGGGACGCTGCGACCTTCATGGATCACCCTCCTCGCCGGCATCGGGGGCGTGGCACTGACGTTCATCGTCGGCATGCCGTCGATGGTGCGAACTCGCTTCGCCACGCCGACGATCGGTCGGGAGTGGATGGTCGGCGAGCTCGGCGAGGTGATCGATGCCGTCGATCCGGACGGTGTCGTCACCGTCCGTGGCGCCCGCTGGCGGGCGCGCACCAACCGGGCCACGCCCGTCCCAGCCGGCGAACAAGTGCGCGTCGTCGCCATCGACGGCGTCACCCTCGAGGTCGAGCCGCTGGAGGGAGCAGCCAGAGACCATCGTGAACGGCGACGTGCGGGGTCATGACGGTGTGACCAGCGGGTGAAGCCTGCGTGAACACGAGCCGCGCGCCGTTGCTCGCGCCGAATGCCGTTCTTAGTTTCTCGCGATGTGGACGGGACGAAGAGATGGACCTGAAGTGGCAGCAGCACGGGACGTGCCGGACGGGCGACGGCACGGACTTCTATCCACCGATGCACAACGAGACCAAGCACGAGCGGCTCGCCCGGGAGCGCCGGGCGAAGTCGATCTGCGCCGCGTGTCCGGTGCGGCAGCGCTGCCTCGAATACGCCATCGCCGCCGATGAGCGCTACGGCATCTGGGGTGGCCTGACCAAGGACGAGCGCCGAACGGTTCGCCGCATCGCCTGACGCGCTCGTCGCGCCCTCACTCATCGCTCATCGCTCATCGCTCATCGCTCATCGCGAGGCATGCGCGGGCCGGCAATGCGCAGATCGCCACGGCGGCGGGTGATGCCCTGGGCGTCCAGTTCGGCGAGGAGCGGTACGGCGTGCTTGCGGGTGATGCCGGCGGCTTCGCGGAACTGGCTCACCGTGAACCCGTCCGGTTCGGCCGCGAGGAGGCGAGTCACGACGCCGGTGGCGATGGCGATCGCGTCGACGTGGAACCACTGGCCGTCGCGCTCGACGAGCACGCCGCGCCGCTCCAGCTCACGAAGCTCCGACCTCGTCGCCCCGCTCGGTTCAGGTGGCGCCAGCCCCGCGGCTGCGAGCGTGGCGATCACGGGATGCTCGGCGAGCGGATCGCGCACGCCGGCGGCGCGCGCCGTCATGCCGGTCACCGCTACGTCCTCGAATCCGGCGAGCAAGGCCCGCTGGCGTTCGTCGAGCCCGGCCAGCTCGAGGCCGGAGTCGCCAGCCGCCGCCAACCTGGCGCGCAGCGCCTCCTCATCGGTGACCAGCACCGACGGTGCGACGACCCAGTGGCCGACCGTCGGCAGCCGGCGCTCCCCAGTGAGCAGTTCGAGCTCGTCGACGTCGACCCAGCCTCGCTCGCTGATCACGCGATCGACGTCGCGATCGGGCCGTGCCTTCGATGCCGTCAGCACCGGAGCGATGTCGAGCACCTCACCGCCTCCGACGGTCTCGTCCCGCCCGGTCTCACGGAGCACGTACCGGTCGCCGGGCAGCAAAGGCAGCGCGGCGTCGAGGTGCAGGCGAACCGCACCGGTCGCGCCTGGCGCCAGCTCGGCTGCGCCGAGCACGCGCAGCTGCACGGAGTGCTCCCCCGACCCGACGTAGGCGAGGTAGGCACCGCGGCGCGACACCTCGTGATCGAGCGAGCGCAGCACGGCGAGCGAGGCATCGACGACGCGAGTCGCGCGCCATCGTCCCAGCGTGACGACCACGTCGCCACGCGTCAGCTCGTGGCGGTCCACACCAGCGAGGTTCAACGCCACGCGGTTGCCCGGTCCGATGCGCTCGACCGGCGCGCCGAGCGTCTGGATGGCTCGCACCCTGGCCCGCTTCCCCGCCGGTTCGATCACCACGTGCTCGTCGACCTCGACCGCACCGTCGGTCAACGTGCCAGTGACGACCGTCCCGCTGCCGCGTGCGGCGAAGACGCGGTCGATCCACAGGCGGGGTCGCCCGCGATCCGGGGACGCAGGTGTGCGGCGGGCCAGCCCGGCCAGCTCGGCGCCCAGGCGGCCGAGGCCGACGCCGCTCGGCGCAGCGACGGGCACGATCGGCGCATCGGCAAGGAACGTTCCGGCGACTCGCTCGGCGACCTCGAGCACGGCCAGGTCGACGAGGTCCGCATCGTCGAGGACGTCGATCTTGGTGAGTGCGATCACGCCGTGGTGGACGCCGACGAGCTCGAGGATGCGGAGGTGCTCCTCGCTCTGAGGCTTCCATCCCTCGGTGGCGGCCACGACGAAGAGGCAGGCGTCGACGCCTCCGACACCGGCCAGCATGTTGCGGAGGAACCGCACGTGACCCGGGACGTCGACGAAGGCGATCGCCTCGGCCCCGACGTCGTCAGCGACGGTCGTGTGGGCGAACCCGAGGTCGATGGTCAGGCCGCGACGGTGCTCTTCCTCCAGGCGGTCGGGGTCGGTGCCCGTGAGGGCCAAGACGAGCGACGACTTGCCATGGTCGACGTGCCCCGCCGTGGCAATGACCCGCATGCCGGCAGCTTGGCATCCTCCCCCCGGCGGCTTCACCGGCCGACCGCTATTTGACAGTCAAAATTGTCAAATCTAGGTTGGTGACGGTGACCGATGCCGTCCACGAGCGACCGCTCGCCCTGGTCGAGGACCCGCGGCGGGTCCACCTGGCGCTGTCGCCCGTGCGCCAGCGCGTGCTGCAAGCACTGCAGCAGCCGTCGTCGGCGACGCAGATCGCCGACGAGCTGGGCCTGACGCGTCAGCAGGTCAACTACCACGTCCGGACGCTCGAACGGGCGGGCCTCGTCGAGCTCGTCGAAGAGCGGCGCCGGCGCGGCTGCACGGAGCGCATCGTGCGCGCCGTCGCCGGAGCGTTCGTCGTCGACCCGGCAGTCATCCAGCCGCCGATCGCCCACGCACAAGTCGGCGACCGCTTCGCCGCCGAACACCTCGTCGCGACCGCCAGTGCCATCGTGCGCGACGTCTGCCGCATGCAGGCCGCCGCCGACCGCAGGCAGCGTCGGCTGATGACGTTCACCCTGGAGACCGACGTGGCGTTCGCTCACCCCACCGACGTCGAGGCCTTCACGACGGAGCTCGCAGACGCCCTCGCCACGCTCGTCAGTCGGCATCACCATGCGGGTGGTCGCCAGTACCGCATCGTCGTCGGCGGCCATCCGACACCCAACGGCAACGATCAGGAGGATTCCAAGCCATGACCGAACCCGTCATCACGATCACGCTCCCGGCTCCGGTCGAGACGGTGTGGGATGCGTTCCGCGACTTCGAGCAGGTCCGCGAGTGGCACGGCTGGGAGACCGAGGGCGGCGAGGGCAGTCTCGACGACGAGATCCGCATGATCTACGGCGAGGGAGTGATCGCCTCAGAGGCCGAGCGCACGCTGCACATCGGCGGGCACCTCTTCTCGCTCGTCCCAGACGGAGCCCAGACCATCGTGCGGGTCACGAGGGTGACGCCGACGGCCGCCGCATCGGAGGCGATGGACTGGGATGCGTGGTACGACGACGTCGACGAGGGCTGGCTGAGCTTCCTGCAGCAGCTGCGCCTCGCCCTCGCCGCTCACTGGGGCGAGCAGCGGGCGACGATCCACCTGCACGGCGACCAACTCGGCGCGCTGCCCCGCGAGCTGGCCGACATCGCCGGTGATCCGGGCACGCAGTACGAGGCGTCCATCGCCGGCGAGGTGCTCGCCGGCGAGGTGTGGTTCCGCTCGCGGCTGCAGCTCGGTCTCACCGTGGACGCATGGGGACCTGGTCTCCTGATCTTCGCCATCGCACCGTCGGGCGGGGCAGCGATCACGCTCACCACGTACGACGGTGACAACGCCCAGCGGGCGGCGCGCTGGCGAGCCTGGTGGGAGGACCTTTCGGCGTAGGGCTCAGGTTCGACTCGACGACCGCAGCGCGTCGATGAGGACCGCGTCGTCGGCGGGATCGACCGTGCGCAGGTCGAGCACGGTGCGCGCGTCGACCGTCCTCGCGATCACCGGTGGATCGTGCGCCCGCAGCGCGGCGAGCCGGTCACCGTCGACGGCCAGGCCGACCGACGGGATCGTCGTGCCGGGTGCCGATCCTGCGCCGGGGACGGCCTCGGTCGCCACCCGCTCAGCGCCCGTCGCAGTAGCGACAGCGTCGGCGCGGTGGGTGAGCTCCTCCAGGGGTGTCGTCGCCATCCGCCAGAACGGCGCGACGTCGACGACGTCCCTGGCGAGGTACGCCAGCGCCAGCTGCTGCAGCGCGGCGAGCACGAGACCGCCCGGGCGCATCGCGCGCGCCAGCGGGTGCTTGCCGCAGCGCTCGATCAGCTCGGCTTGCCCCACGATCACGCCGGCCTGCGGGCCGCCGAACAACTTGTCACCGCTGAACGTCACGAGCGCCGCACCGGCGGCCAGGGTCTGACGCGCGGCCGGCTCCTCGGCCAGCCACTTCGGCGGCGGACCCGGGAGCCACGGGCATGTCGCATCGACGAGGCCACTGCCGAGATCAGCGACGACCGGCGGCCCGAGCGTCGCCAGCTCGGCGACCGTCGTCTCCTCCACGAACCCGTCGAGCCGGAAGTTGCTGCGGTGCACCTTCAGCACCAGGGCGACGTCAGCGCCCGGACGGGTGATCGCGCGTCGGTAGTCCGCCAACCTCGTGCGGTTCGTCGTTCCGACATCGACGAGGTGCGCACCCGACTGCTCCATGACATCGGGGACGCGGAACCCGCCGCCGATCTCGACGCTCTCGCCCCGGCTCACCGGCACGTCACGTCCGTCGGCCAGCGCCGCCAACACGAGCAGCACCGCGGCGGCATTGTTGTTGACGACCATCGCCGACTCGCCGCCGCACAGCCGAGCCAGCAACGAGCCGATCCCGCGCTGCCGTGAGCCTCGCTCGCCGGTCGCCAGGTCGAGCTCGAGCGACTGGGCGCGCGCCGTCTGCGCGAACGACACGGGCGCCCGACCGAGGTTCGTGTGCAACAGGACGCCGGTGGCGTTGACGACAGGCGTCAGCAACGTGCGCCGTAATGCCTCCACGCGTGCGGCCGCATCCTCGACCGCACCATCGGCGATGGCTTGACGCGCCACGTCGACGAGCAGTGGGTGCGGGAGTCCCGACGCTGCCAGCGATCGCGCCAACGCATCGACGGACGGCGGCCGCGACATCGGGGCGAGGCTAGCCGATCGAGCACTCCGTAGCATCCCGAGGCCATGGGCGCAGGCGACGATCGGTTGGCGGTCCCGGTGGTGCGGCTCGACCCTGACCTGCCCCTGCCCAGTTATGCCCACGCCGGCGACGCCGGGCTCGACCTCCAGGCCCGGGAGGGAACCACCCTGGTCCCGGGCGGTGGCCGGGCGCTCGTGCCGACCGGAATCTCGATCGCCATCCCGCCCGGACATGCCGCGTTCGTCCTGCCGCGAAGCGGGTTGGCACTTCGTCACGGCGTCACGGTCGTCAACTCCCCCGGGCTGATCGACGCGGCCTATCGCGGCGAGGTCAAGGTCGTCCTCCTCAACACTGATCCGCACGAGGCATACGAGGTGCACCGGGGAGATCGCATCGCCCAGCTCGTCGTGCAACGGGTCGAGGAGGTCGAATGGCACGTCGTCGACGCACTCGACGGCGAGGATCGCGGCGGTGGATTCGGCCACAGCGGCCGTTGACGCGCCGGAGCCTGCGCGTCATTGCCAAGCGAACACGGGCTGCTCGAAGCCGGCGACGGGATCGCTGCGGCCCTCGAGCGCGAGCCACCGGAACTGCACGAGCACGGCACCCGTCGGTGCGTGGATGAAATCGCTGCCGAGCGGCACCTGCACGACCGGTCGGTCGCTCTCCGGGATGTCGACGAACTGCGGAGAGTCGTCGCGGCACAGGTGGTGGAGGCCGATTCGGTACGCCGCCAGCACCTCCCGCGGATCGGGCCGTAGCTCGAGACGGCCTCCGCCCCACAGCACGACCGGTGTGATCACGTAGCCGGAGCGGGTCGGGTAGTCGTCGAGCATCCCGAGCACGCTGTCCGGCTGGAGCCGCACGCCGAGCTCCTCGTCGAGCTCGCGGAGCGCCGCGTCGGATGCGGACTCGCCATCGTCGAGGCGTCCGCCCGGCAGTGCCCATTGCGAGGCGTGCCGGTTGAGCCCTGCGGCGCGACGGCACAACAGGAAGCTGGCACCGCCCGACACGAGTCTCATCCGACCGTCCATGCCGCGAGCGCCGCCCGGGATCCTGTCCATGACCTCGCGCTCCGGCGGGTGCGGGTCGACGCTGTCCTCGCCCTCGGTCGAGTCGACGAGCACCACGGCGACTGCGGCGTGGCGCCGCTCGTCGAGGGCGATCACGCGCCGCTCGTGATGAGCGAGGTTCGTCACGATCCGCTGACGCAGCGCGTCGTCGTAGACGATCGGCGGGGGCACGACCATCGCACCATTCTCGGCGCCGTCGTGCGCAGTTGGCGAGCCGGATGGGTCGTCGTGGGACGCCGCAGCGGTCGGTGCTCGATCAGGCGCGGGCGATCGCCGCGCGGATCGCCTCGACGACGGCGTCGGGTCGCTGGTTCTGGACGTAGTGGGTGGTGTCGGGGACGGTGATCACCTCGGCGCCGGGCACGCTGGCCGCCCACTGCAGCAACGACCCGCTCCCCGAAGGCGGACCGTTCACCCCCGGCCAAGATCGATGCGATCAACAGCGCGTTGCCCGTCGACGTCCAGCGCTAGGGCGATGTGGTCGTCGCCACCGGTGAGCGTGGTGCGGCCGGCCCGCACGGCGGCGACGACGTCCTCGATCGCCTGGATGACCACCGGGGCGTTGTCGATCATGATGTTGTGCCCAGCGTTGGTGTCGGTGATCTGCACCGACCCGGGGAAGTACCCGGCGAGCTCGGTCTGGGCGGCGGTGTTGGTCCGGTCGATCACCCCGCCGAAGTCTCGTGGGACGTCCGGGGGCAGCAGACCTTCGTCGACGTACTGCGCCACCTGCTCGGCGAACTTCACGCTGGCGGTCAGCACGACGACCGGCATCGGGCCCAGCGGTTCCGGCGGCATCGACCTGGTCGAGGCTGGCGTTGAAGTCGTACTGCTCCAGGTCCGGATAGGCCGCGATCTGCGCCGGTGTGCGGTTGTTGGCCGAGACCCACGATTCGCCACTCCTCCGGCGTCATCTGGGCCCGGAGCTCGGGTGACAGGACGTCGACGAACACGATGCCCTTGACGTCGGCGGGGTGCTCGGCGGCGAAGACGCGGGCGATGTTGCCGGCGAAGGAGTGGGCGGCGAGGACGTAGGGACCCTGCATGTCGAGGGCGTCGAGGATGGCCTGGAGGTCGTCGGCGCCGTCCTGGGGGGTGATCGGCTGCGCCACCGGTGTGCTCCGACTTGGTGAGCCGTCGACGTACTGGGTGCCGGGCCGGTCCCAAGCGCAGACACGGGTCTGGGCGCCGATCGTGTCGTAGACGTTGGGTCCGTCCTGGTCGGGGGCGTGCCAGAGGTCGGAGGCGGTGCCGCCGCCCGAAAGGAGCAGCACGGTTGGCGACCCCTCGCCCTGGCACTCGACATAGATCGTCCGGCCGCCGCCGACGTCGACGTTCTCGGCGATCGATCCGGTCGCCGCGGATCGGTCGTGGCCGTCGAACCAGTCGTCGCCGGCCCGGTCGTGGCCGACGAGGAGTCGTCGTCACCCGAGGATGAGCAGGCAACAGCCAGGAGGGCGAACGCCGCGCCAAACAGCGCGATGCCCGGCCGACGGGCGTGGTGACGGCAGGTGTCCACGGACGTGATGCTGCGCTGACGCACTGAAGCGGCGCTGGAGCGGGGCGACGGGCGAAGGATCTGCTGGCTGGTGACTCCCGCCAGCCGAATAGCGTCAGCTCACGGTGCTCAACCGGCTGCTCGACGACAGCTACTCGCCCGTCGTCCGCCGGGACGTCACCGGCCTGACGGTCGCCCGCCTCACGACGAACGCCGTCTACCGGTTCGCCCCGCCGTTCATCGGCGTCATCGCCCGAGGGCTGGACGTCGAGCTGAGCGACCTCGGCGTCGCACTGGCGATCACCGAGCTGTGCGGGCTGAGCTCGCCGATCCTCGGTCGGGCGGTCGATCGCCTGTCTCGCCGCAGCTCGATGCTGCTCGGGCTCGTCGGGATCAGCATCGGCGCTGTCGTCGCGGGAGCGAGCCCTGGCATCGTGATGTTCGCCGCGGGGCTCTTCGTCGTGGCGCTGTCGAAGATCGTGTTCGACGTGAGTCTCGGCGCGTGGATCGCCGATCACGTGCCGTACGAGCGGCGGGGTCGCGTCGTCGGCCTGACCGAGACGTCATGGGCACTCGGCCTGCTCCTCGGCGTGAGCGTGCTCGGACTCGTCACCGCCGCAACGTCCTGGCGGTGGGGCTACGGCGTCGGAGCTGTCGCCGTGGGCGTCATGGCGGTGTTCATCGCTCGGCGGCTTCGAGAAGATCCCGCCGACAGCGATGCACCCCACCCGGCGCCCGCGCGCGGCGTCGCCCAGGCATCGCGTGGCCGCATGCCGGCCGAAGGCTGGCTCGTCGTGGCCGGCGTGTTCGGCCTGATGTCCGCGGCCCAGTCGCTGTTCGTCACGTTCGGTCCGTGGTTGGAGGACGAGTTCGGTGTCAACACGGTCGGCTTGGTCGCCGTCACGTTCGGGATCGGGCTCCTGGAGCTGACGGCGTCCACGACGTCAGCGGCACGCACGGATCTGTGGGGCAAGGAGCGCAGCGCCATCCTGGCGGCCGCGATCATGGTCCCGACGGGACTCGCCCTGTCGGTGGTGCAGTCCTCGCTCGTGCCGAGTCTGGCCCTCCTCGGGATCTTCATCGCCGGGTTCGAGTTCGGCATCGTGTCGTCGATTCCGATCGGACCGACGCTGATCCCCGGAGCACCCGGGCGGGGCCTCGGCACGATGATCGCGTGCGGGACGCTCGGGCGTGGCCTGACCTCCATCGTCGCCACCCGGCTGTACGAGGCACATGGCCTGAGCGCGACGGCGATCCTCGGTGCGTCGTTCGCGGTGTTGGCGGGTGTGTCGATGTGGCTGCGACTGCAGGTCATCCGTGCTCGGGCCGCTGCCGTGTCGGTCTGACGGCTTCCCGTGATGGTCGGGTCGTCACGACCTGGGCTGCCAGCCACGTGCTGATCGGCACGGACGCGACGAGACCGATCGAGCCGACGAGGGCCCGCACGATCTCCGTCGCCACGATCTCGCGGGTGGCGACGCCGGTGATCGACTCTCCGACGCCCGTGAACAGCAGCAGCAGGGGCAGCGCCGCGCCGGCGTAGGCGAGGAACAGCGTGTTGACCGTGGACGAGATGTGGTCGCGACCGATCCGCAGGGCGCTCACGAACAGCGCACGGCGCCCCGCGCCGGGCTGGCTGCGGTGCAGCTCCCAAACTGCCGACACCTGGGTCACCGTGACGTCGTCGAGCACGCCGAGCGAGCCGATCACGACGCCAGCCAGGAGGATGCCGCGTGGGTCGATGCCGGTCTCCAGCGACTGCAGCACGAAGCTGGCGTCATCGGTCAGCCCGGTGAGGCTCCCTACCTCGACGAAGATCCACGCGAGCGCACCGGTGAGAGCAAGACTGGCGAACGTCGAGAGCAGCGCCACGTCCGTCGCCGGCCCGACTCCGTGCGCCAGGTACAGCGCGACGATCGCAACGGCGCCGGCGGTGACGAGGGCGACGCTCACCGCGTTGTTGCCGTCGACGAGTGACGGCAGGGCGAACCAGACGATGATGGCGAGGCTGATGACAAGCCCGGCCAACGCTCCGACGCCGCGCCAGCGGCCCAGAGCGACGACCGCTCCGACGAACAGCACGACCAGCACGATCAGCGCCGTCGACCGCTCGAAGTCGTAGAAGGAATACAGCGTCGTGCCGTCCTCGAGCTGGGTCACCGTGACGCGGATGTCATCGCCCGCCGAGATCGGTGTGTCGACGCTGTGCTCGATCGTCCCGACCTCGCCGGAATTCTCACCGCTGCGCAACTCGAACGTGATGACCGCGCACACGGCGTTCGGGTCGCTGCTGCACGGCAGTTCCTCGACGCTCGTCACGTGGGCGTCCTGCGGGTCGGCCTGCAGCCCGAGCGGATCCGTCGTCCGCTCACCTGACGGCCAGAGCACGATTGCCCCGATCACGATCAGCACCGCGCACGCGATTGTCACGATGCGCAGCAGCCGGGCGGTGTCGCGACCGGTGAAGCCGTCACCCGGGTGAGCGTGCGTGTGGCTCACGGCACGTCAGCATCCGAGTGTTTCGTGCGGTGCATCCCCGGGCCAAACACTCGGATGGGCCGAAACACTCGGATGGACTACCGGTAGCCGTTCGTGATCGGCATGCGGCGGTCGCGACCGAACGCTTTGGTCGTGACACGCACGCCGGGCGGGCTCTGCCGGCGCTTGTACTCGGCGATGTCGACGAGTCGGGTGACCCGCCGGACGACCGCTTCGTCGTTCCCGAGCTCGACGATCTCGGCGGCTGTGCGGTCCTCCTCGACGTAGGCCTGGAGGATCGGGTCGAGCGCGTCGTATGGCGGCAGGCTCTGGTCGTCGCGCTGATCCGGTCGCAGCTCGGCCGACGGCGGCTTGGTGAGCACGGCCTCGGGGATGATCTCCCGCCCAGCCCGCTCGTTCACGTACCGGCTGAGCGCGAACACCTGCGTCTTCAGCACGTCCTTGATCACCCCGTACCCGCCGACCGAATCGCCGTAGATCGTGAAGTACCCGACAGCCATCTCGCTCTTGTTGCCCGTCGTGAGGACCATCCAGCCGAACTCGTTGGACAAGCGCCATCAGCACCTGGCCACGGCAGCGGCTCTGCAGGTTCTCCTGCGTCAATCCCGGCGCTCGCCCTTCGAAGCTCGGACCCAGCATGTCGAGGAATGCCGTGAACGCCGGCTCGATGGGGATCGTGCGGTACTCGATCCCGAGGTTGTCGGCGAGGGCACGGGCGTCGGACTTGGAGCCGTCGCTCGAGTAGCGCGACGGCATCGAGACGCCGTGGACGTGCTCGGCGCCGAGCGCCTCGGCGGCGATGACCGCGACGAGCGAGGAGTCGATGCCGCCGCTGAGTCCGATGACGACGTCCGTGAAGCCGTTCTTCCGGCAGTAGTCACGGGTGCCGAGCACGAGCGCCTCGTACAGCTCCTCCTCCGTTTCCAGCAGGGGGATCAGCGGGTTGTCGGCCGGTTGGCCATGGGCCACCGGCGCTGCGGACACCTCGACGAACGGCAGCGCGCGCTCTGAAACGCGACCGCGAGGATCGAGCAGCCGCTGTCGATAGACGGCGGGCACCGGGACGTCGACGATCAGCATCTCGGACCTGAACTGCGGCCCGCGCGCCAGCACGCGCCCCTCCGGGTCGAAGGCGAGCGAGCAGCCGTCGAAGACCAGCTCGTCCTGGCCGCCGACCTGGTTGACGTACACGAGCGCCGAGTGGGCGTCGGCAGCCCGCGTCGCCAGCATGCGCTCGCGGGCGGCGGCCTTGCCTCGGTGGTACGGCGAGCCGTTGATGTTCACCGCCAGCTCGGCTCCACCATCGGCCTGCTGGGCGAGCGGGCCGTCTGGGCTCCACACGTCCTCGCAGATGCTGATGCCAACCTTCACCCCACCGATGACGTACAGCTCGAGCGGGTCGGTGGCGTTGCCCGGGGTGAAGTAGCGGGCCTCGTCGAACACGGCATAGTTCGGCAGCAGGCGCTTGCGATACGTGCCCAGGACCCGTCCGCCGGCGCACACCGCGGCGGCGTTGAAGAGGTCGCGGTCCTCCTGCACGAACCCAACCACGGCAGCGCAGTGCCGCGTCACTGCGGCGAGCTTGGCGAGGGCGACTTCGTTGTCGGCGACGAAGCCCGGCTTGAGAACGAGGTCCTCCGGCGGGTAGCCGGTTGTCGACAGCTCCGGGAAGGCGACGAGGTCGCAGCCCGCCGCCTCGGCCCGTTCGTAGGCGTCGACGAGCAGCGCCAAGTTGCCGTCGATGTCGCCGACCACCGGATTCAGCTGGGCCAGCGCGACGCGCAACACGGTCACAATGTCGAGGCTAATAGTCGGTCACCACAGGAGGGCTGTGCGGCAGCCCGACGCTTACGGTGACCGTGATGGAGTTCACGCAGATCCGGTACGAGATCGATGGCCCAGCGGCCGTCATCACGCTCGACCGACCCGAGCAATTGAACGCGTTCACGGTGACGATGGTGAAGGAGCTGGTCGCTGCGTTCGACGCCGCCGACGCCGATGACGACGTGCGGGCGGTGATCGTGACCGGCGCCGGGCGAGTCTTCTGCGCAGGTGCCGATCTGTCGTCGGGCGGTGAGACGTTCGATGCCGGCGCGCAGGGCATGACGGCGCCCTCGGTCGGGCGGGCGCCGCGCGACGGCGGAGGGATCGTGTCCCTGCGCATCTTCGAGAGCCGCAAGCCGGTGATCGGTGCGCTCAACGGGTCGGCCGTCGGCGTCGGCATCACGATGACCCTGCCGATGGACATCCGGTTGCTCGCCGACACGGCCAAGGTCGGCTTCGTGTTCGCCGGACGCGGCATCACCCCGGAGGCGGCATCGAGCTGGTTCCTGCCGCGCATCGTCGGCATCAGCCAGGCGCTCGAGTGGGTGCTGACGGCGCGGGTGTTCCGCGCCGAGGAAGCATTGGCCGGAGGGTTGGTGCGCAGCCTGCACCCGCCCGAGGACGTGCTGCCGGCGGCCAAGGCGCTGGTCGAGGAGATCGCCACGAACGCCGCACCCGTGTCGGCCAGCGTCAGCCGTGGGTTGCTGTGGCGGATGCTCGCCGAGTCGCATCCGATGGCCGCCCACCGTGCCGACTCGGCGGCCATCAACGACCTCGGTCGCAAACCCGATGCTCGCGAGGGAGTCATGGCGTTCCTCGAGAAGCGCCCGCCCAACTGGTCGATGAGCCCGACCACCGATCTCCCGGACGGCTACCCCTGGTGGACCTCGCCCGAGTACTGACCGGTCGCCAGATCGTCGTTCGAGGTGAACACCCGGTTCGGCACGGCGGCGCCTCCAGGCGCTTCGCCGGCCGCATCATTGCCGATCGTTAACACGCCGTTCACAGTGCGGCAACGGCACGCCGGCACGATGACCCGACGGCAACCCGAGCGCTCCGGCGCGATCCGCGGCCCAGGCGGCCAGACTTGGCAGATGAGCGAGATGCTCGAGCAGCAGCGTGAGTACGTCCTCCGGTCGGTGGAGGAGCGCGGCGTCCGGCTGATCCGCCTGTGGTTCACCGACGTGCTCGGCAATCTGAAGAGCTTCGCCATCAGCCCGGCCGAGCTGGAGAACGCCCTCGAGGACGGCATGACGTTCGACGGCTCTTCGATCGACGGGTTCTCCCGCATCCAGGAGGCCGACGTGCTGGCCATCCCTGATGCCGACACGTTCGAGCTGCTCCCGTGGGGTGACCCCACAACGCCCGAGGCGCGGGTGTTCTGCGACATCCACAACCTCGACGGCACGCCGTTCGGTGGGGACCCTCGCCAGGTCCTGCGTCGCCACGTCCGCGCCTGCCACGAGCGTGGACTCACGTTCTACGTCGCCCCGGACATCGAGTTCTTCTACTTCGCGCCGCCGCAAGCCGGTCGCCGGCCAGAGCCGCTCGACGAGGCCAGCTTCTTCGACCTCACCACGAACGACATCACCGGCTCGCTGCGCAAGCAGACGATCCGCACGCTGGAGGCGATGGGCATCCCCGTCGAGTACAGCTTCCACGAGGACGCGCCGAGCCAGCAGGAGATCGACCTGCGGCACACCGACGCCCTGACGATGGCCGACAGCGTGATGACGTTCCGGCTCATCGTGAAGGAGGTCGCTGCCTCGCACGGGTTGCACGCCACGTTCATGCCCAAGCCGCTCGAGGGCTTTCAGGGCTCAGGCATGCACACGCACCTGTCGCTCTTCGAGGGCGACCGCAACGCCTTCTTCGACGGGGACGACGAGTATCAGCTCTCGACGGTCGCCAAGTCGTTCATGGCAGGCCTGCTGCGCCATGCCGCCGAGATCACGGCGGTGACGAACCAGACCGTGAACAGCTACAAGCGGCTCGTGCCGGGCTTCGAAGCGCCGGTCCACGTTTCGTGGGCGCGCAACAACCGCAGTGGGCTGATCCGCGTGCCCATCGCCAAGCGCGGCAACCCGAACGCGACACGCGTCGAGTACCGGTCGCCGGATCCCGCCTGCAACCCGTACCTCGCGTTCAGCGTGATGCTGGCCGCCGGCATGAAGGGCGTGGCCGAGGGCTACGAGCTGCCGGTCGAGGCGGATGCCAACCTGTTCGAGATCGACGACGAGGTTCTCGCCAAGCTCGGCATCGCCCACCTTCCGCAGTCGCTGTCCGATGCCCTCCGGGCGATGGAGAGCTCGGACCTCGTGCTCGAAGCGCTCGGCGAGCACATCTTCGAATGGTTCCTCATCAACAAGCGCACGGAGTGGCGCGAGTACAAGACCCACGTCTCGATGTTCGAGATCGATCGATACCTACGAGCGCTGTGATGGACGGCGAGACGCTCGCCGTGTTCGGCGACCCGGTGACGCCGGAGCTCGCTCGGACCCTCGACCTCGGTGGCTACCACTGGAAGTCGGTCGCATCTGGCGACGAGGCGGCGGAGTTCGAGCCGACCGGTGGCTGGTCAGGCGTGGTCGTCGACTGCGGTCCGGACATGAGCGGGGCATGGGCCTTCGCCCGCACGATCCGCAAGCGCGATCCCGGCTCACCGCCGCTGCTCGCCCTCGTGTCGGGCGCGCAGCTCAGCGAGCTCGAGATGCGCGACGAGCTGTTCGACGACTTCTGCCTCGCCCCGTTCCACCCGGCCGAGCTGGAGGCGAGGGTCCGCCACCTGCTGTGGCGGGTCGGCGGCGGGACCCGCCCGGACATGATCGAGTACCGGGAGCTCTCGCTGAACCTCGAGACGTACCAGGCGGCCATCGCCACACGGCCGCTCGATCTGACGTACATGGAGTACGAGCTGCTCAAGTTCCTCGCCCAGAACCCCGGCAAGGTGTTCACCCGCGAGATGCTGCTCAACCGGGTGTGGGGCTACGAGTACTACGGCGGGGCCCGCACGGTTGACGTGCACGTCCGCCGGCTGCGGGCCAAGCTCGGTGAGGAGCACGCCGGACTGATCCAGACCGTGCGCTCCGTCGGCTACCGCTTCGGCCAGTCGCGCTGGGGCACGTAGGCGGCCTCGAGCGGAAAGGCAGCGCCTTCCCGCTCGGCTCGATGAGCCGGCGGTGAGCGGTGAGCAGCGCGAATACCACCCCGAACGCTCACCTCATCTCCGGTCGCCGCCGTGCGGTGAGAGATGAGCGCGATTACCGCCCTGACCTCTCACCGCTCACCGATCACCGCAGAGCTGGCGCGAGATGCTCCCGCAGCGGCCGGCATGGTTCTCGCTGTCGTGCATCCACCCGGACGTCGCCCGATGCGCGCCCTACGCGATGACTGAGTGCCGGTCCTCGGCGGCTGCTGCGGCACCGACGATCGGCACCTCGAGCGCGCTCGCCGCGCAACTCCCCTAGCTCATCCACTCACCGACGGCGGCCGTGACCATCTCGGCGAACTGCTCGATGCCGTAGCCGGAGGGATGGATGCCATCACGCAGGACGCCGTCCTCGTCGGCGAGCGCCGCCCACTCGACCATGCTCGACTGTCCGCGCGTCTCCAGCGCAGTGCGTAGCGTCTCGTTGAACGCCGCGGATGCGTCCGGGCTGTCGGCCAGGTAGACGTCGACCCAGACGATCGGCGCACCAGCCGGGATGGCAGCGACGAGCTCGGCGATGCCCGGGGTGTACACCTCCGGGCCCATCTCGACGTCGTTGGTGCCGAGCGCGATCACCCACAGGTCAGGCGCGTCACCGGCAGCCAGTGCTCGGACGGCGTCGATCCCGGGGGTGATCGAGTCGCCGGCTGCGATCCGACGGCCGTCCTCGGCGTCGATGGCCTTGATCTCCACGCCGAGCGTCGCCAACTGCTCGAGCAGCTCGACCTTGCTGCCGTTGGTGATCGAGTCGCCGACCATGGCGATCGACTGGATCGGCGGTTCGGTCGTCGGTGCGGCCGCCGCGCCGATGCTCGTCGTCCCGGTGTCCTCGAAGGGCGGTGCCGTGGCACCACCGCGGTCGGCGGCACACGACGTCAGCGCGGCGAGCACCGAGACGGCGAGGGCGCGAGCGAGGCGCCCGGACGTCACGGGTGCACCCTGTCGCCGACGCGAGGAACCGAGCGCCAGCGAGGGACCGGCCACTCGCGGCCTACGTGGCCGGGGAACGCCATGTCGGTCATGGGCGCAGAGTCTGGCGTCCTGAGTCGCCGGATGGTCATCGTCCCTGGATACGGGTGGCGTGACGCCGATGTGCTTCCAGCTGAGCGGCAACGTCCGGATGGGTGAGGACACCGTCGCGCACGACGGCCCGCCCTGCGACGACCGTGTGGCGAGCGGCGACCGGCCCGCAGCGCAGCCACGCCTCGACCGGGTCGGCGATGGCCCCCGCGAAGGACGGTCCGGTCAGCGACCAGACCGCAACATCGCCGACGGCTCCAGGAGTCAGCGTGCCGAGCTCGCCGCGGCGACCAAGGCAATCGGCGCCACCGATGGTCGCCATCTCGAGAACCGTTCGCGCCGTCATCGACGCCGCGCCGTCGCGCAACTTGGCCACGAGCAGCGCCTGGCGGGCCTCGAGCCAGAGCGACCCCGCGTCGGCCGACGACGAGCCGTCGACGCCGAGCCCGACCGGCACCCCCGCGGCGCGCAGCGCGACGACGGGCGCGATGCCCGACGACAGGATCAGGTTGCTGGACGGGCAGTGGGCGACCCCGACGCCGGCCAGGCCGAGTCGGCGCACCTCGGCATCGTTCGGCGTCACGCAGTGCGCCAGCCAGGCGCGGTCGGTCAGCCAGCCCGTCCGTTCGAGGTACTCGGTGGGCCGGCAGCCGAACGTGGTGATCGAGAACTCGTCGTCCTCGGCGTTCTCGGCGAAGTGGGTGTGCAGCCGGACATCGAGCCGTTCGGCGAGCTCCGCAGTGCGCACCATCAGGCCTTCGGTGACGCTGAACGGCGAACACGGCGCGAGGGCGATGCGGACCATCGCGCCGTGCGCACGGTCGTGGTAGCGGGCGACCGCCTCCTCACTGGCGGCGAGGATCTCGTCGTCGTCGGCGACGACGTCGTCGGGTGGGAGACCGCCGTCCTTCTGGGACAACGACATCGACCCTCTGGTCGGGTGGAAGCGCATGCCGAGGTCCTGCGCGGCCTCGATCTCGGCGGCGAGGAGGTCGCCGGC
Source organism: uncultured Acidimicrobiia bacterium (assembly GCA_963844915.1). GTDB lineage: Bacteria > Actinomycetota > Acidimicrobiia > Acidimicrobiales > Ilumatobacteraceae > JALZMG01. Next base: position 35,939 of record CAWJQF010000010.1, read on the forward strand.
CCCGCGTGGGTGGAGGTACAGGTGGTCCGTCGACGTGGTGCACCCCGACAGCGCCAGCTCCGCCAGGCCGATCCACGCCGACAGGTAGGCGGCCTCGGCGTCGAGGGCGCGCCACAGCGGGTACAGCGTCTGCAACCAGTCGAACAGCGCGCTGCTCGTCATGGGCGGGTGGGCCCGCGTGAGGTTCTGGTACAGGTGGTGGTGGGTGTTCACGAGCCCCGGCGCGACGAGCGCGTCGGTGGCGTCGAGGGTCTCCCTCGCCGGCGGTGGCGGCCCCGTGCCGATGGCGTCGACCAGCCCGTTCGAGACGGTCACCCATCCCCCCTCGAGCTCCTGTCGCTCGGCGTCCATCGCCACGAGGAGCCGGGACCCGCTGATCAGCAGGTCGGCGCGCTCATTCGTCATCGTCGGCGAGACTGTCGACGATCGAGGCGAGGTCGTCGACCGTCGTCAGCGGGTTGACGATGCACCACCGCAGCACGGTCTCCCCACACCACCCGCTGGGCGTGACGAAGCAGTGCTGCAGGGCGAGCTGGCGATCGCTCCAGGCGCGATAGTCCGCGGGACTCCAGCCGACCCTCCGGAACATCACAACGGACAGTTCGGGCTCGATGATCAGCTCCAGGTGCGGAGCCGCCCGGACGAGCTCGGCACCGGCGCGGGCGACCGCCAGGGTGGTCTCGATGGCGTCGCGGTAGGCATCGGTCCCATGCGTGGCGAGGCTGAACCAGAGCGGGAGCCCTCGGGCGCGGCGGGTCAGGTGGTGGGCGTAGTCCGAGGCGTTCCAGTCGTGGACGAGCCCCCCGGCCTCGCTCGTGTCTGCCTTCTCGGCGTGGAGCACGTCGAGGTACTCGGCGTGTTGGGTGTGCGCGGCGCGCCCGATCTCCGGATCTCGATAGATCAGCGCGCACGAATCGAACGGCGCGAACAGCCACTTGTGCGGATCGACGATGAAGCTGTCGGCCGTCTCCACGCCGTCGAAGCGCTCCCGCACGCTCGGCGCGGCGAGCGCCGCGCCGCCGTAGGCGCCGTCGACATGGAGCCACGTGTCGAACTCGGCGGCAACGTCGGCGGCGGCGCGCAGGTCGTCGATCACCCCGACGTTGGTCGTCCCGCACGTGACGACGATGGCGAACAAGCGCGCGCGCTCGTCGTCGCCCATCGTGTCGACGGTCGAGCGCAACGCGTCCCTGGTGAGGCGTCCGACGTCGTCGGCTGGGACGGTGACGACGTCAGCGTCCATCGCCCGAGCTGCCTGGGCAACGGAGGAATGCGCTCCGCCGGACGTCAGCAGCAAGCCGCGGGTGCGATCGAGCGCACCGCCCGCCTGGTCACGCCAGCGCCAGCGGGCGGCGAGCAGCGCACTGAGATTGCCCATCGTGCCGCCGCTGACGAACACACCCCCCGCCGTCGCCGGCAGGCCAGCCAGGTCGGCGATCCACCGCAACGCCTCGTTCTCGGCGAACACTGCGCCCCCGCCCTCGAGCCACGAGCCGCCGTAGATGCTCGACGCGCCGACGACGAGGTCGAAGAGGATCGACGCGTCCGTTGGGGCGGCGGGCACGAACGACAGAAAGCGCGGATGGTCGACGGAGATGCACGCCGGGGCCAGCACGTCGCCGAAGACGCGCAGGGCCTCGAGCCCGCCGATCCCCGTCGGGGTGATCGTCGGACCGGCCAACGCAGCCAGCTCTTCGGGTGACCGTGGGCCGTCGAGCGGTGGCGGGTCGAGGTTGACGCGCCACACGGCGTAGCGCACGACGGCTTCGGCGAGTGCCCGCGTCGACTCGTCCGGATGGAACATCAGCGGTCGGTCGTGGCGTCAGTCCGGGAGTTCGGCGAGCTCGCTGCCCTCGTCACGGTGCTCGCCGTCGACCGTCAGCGACTGGCCCAGGATGGCCGACGCGATCCCGCCCGAGAGCAGCACGAGCACCGGGAACACCAGCAGCACGATGACGATGATGATCGCCCCAGCCATACGGGTGTCACGCTAGTTGGTGAGTCGGGCCACTTCATCGTGCCGGAAGCACGACGTGACATGGTCGTTGACGAAGCCGCACGACTGCATCAGCGCGTAACAGATGGTCGGACCGACGAAGCGGAAACCAAGCTTCTTCAGCGCCTTGCTCATCGCGTCGGCGGCCGGCGTCGTGGCAGGGATCTCGCCCAGCGTCTCCCAGTGGTTCTGCACCGGCACCCCGTCGACGAATGACCACAGGTAGTCCGATGGTTCGTCGAGCTCCAGCCACGCCCTCGCGTTGCCGATTGCGGCCGTGATCTTCGCCCGGTTGCGGACGATGCCCGCGTCGGCAAGGAGGCGCTCCTCGTCCGCTGGCCCGAACGCCGCGACACGAGTCGGATCGAAGCCGGCGAAGGCGTTGCGATACCCGTCTCGCTTGTTCAGGATCGTCGACCACGACAGTCCTGCCTGGGCGCCCTCGAGGATGACGAACTCGAACAGGACCTGCGGGTCACGCTGGGGAACACCCCACTCGAGGTCGTGGTAGGCGAGGTACTGGGCGCTGCCGGTGGACCACCCACAGCGTTGCGGATCGTCGCTCACTGCGGCTTGTAGGCCCAGGTCTCCACTTCGACGTTCATGCCACCGGGCAACGCGGAGACCTCGACGGTGGATCGCGCCGGCCGATGGTCGCCGAAGGCGGCGGCGTACGCCTCGTTGAACTCAGCGAACGTGCCCATGTCCGTGAGGAAGCACAGCGTCTTCACGACGTCGTTCAGGGTGGCGCCTGCTTCGGAGAGGACCGCCGCGACGTTTTCCATCGTCTGCTTCGTCTGGGCGGAGACACCGCCTTCGACGATCGCGCCGTCACGCATGCCGCCCTGGCCGGACACGATCACGAAGTCACCGGCGCGGACGAACGGGCTGTAGGGGCCGAGCGGTTTGTTCATGCGCCGCCAACGTAGTGCCGCCTGCAGCGGCGGACTCAGGAGTCGAAGGATCGGCCAGGTGGGCGAGCGCCGCTGCGAAGCGGCGGTAGCGAGCTCGGGAGGTGAGTCGAGCAGCTTGCCTGCGAGACGAACCCGATCAGGAGAAGGATTGGCCGCAGCCGCAGGTGCGGGTCGCGTTGGGGTTCGTGATGGCGAACCCGGACTGGTCGAGACCATCCTTGTAGTCGAGCGTGGCACCGCCGAGGAGCTGGGCCGAGGCGGGGTCGACGACGACCTTGACGTCTTGACCCGGACCGAACCTCGCTTGCTCGTCGTCGGCGGCGATGTCGCCGTCGAAGAACATCTCGTACGAGAAGCCGCTGCAACCTCCGGGGCGCACGGCGACCCGGAGCGCGAGCTCCTCGGCGCCTTCCGCCTTCAGGAGCTCGCTGACCTTGACGGCGGCTGATTCGGTGAGGGTGATCACTGACGTTCCTCCTGAACGATTGCGGTCACAAGACTATCGGCTGGCCACTGCCACCTGGCAGGGCGTGCGATCGACGAGCGTGCAGAACTCACGGACTTCGGCATCGCCCATCTGCTCGACGAAGCCAGACACGAGGCCACGGTGAAGCGCGCAGACGAGATCCGGGTGCGCCCGGGCGACGTCGGCGAAGGGGCAGTTGGCGAACGCCACGACGGCAACGACGGAGTCGGTGTCCTCATCGACGGCGGCGTCATGGTCGGCGGCGTCGGCGACGAGGGGGTCGAATCCGAGCCGATCGAGGTCGGCGACGAGCGCCTCGAGCGCCGACGGAGCGTCGTCATAGCCGGCAGCACGGGCACGACCTTCCGCCGCGCCAACGGCCGTTGCGTCGGCCGGGCTGGCGCCGACGCGCTGCGCCATCTGCAACACGAGGCGCGCCAGCATCGGCATGGTCGGCGGTTCGAGGCCCAGCGATGGGGCATCGGCGGCGAGGGAGTACCGGTGTTGGGGACGTCCGACCTCGCCGCGGGCATCCGTCGTCACGTCGAGCAGGCCGATCTCGCGCATCCGCTCGAGGTGAGGTCGCACCGTGTTGGGATGGAGGTCGAGCGTCTCGGCGATCTCGGCCGTCACAAGGGGCCGAGGCGACCGGGCCAGCTCCAGGTAGATGGCGTAACGGGTGTTGTCCCCGAGCGCCTTCAACACGTCGCGTGAAGGCAGCTCCCGCGAGGACGTGCCCGTGGTCATCAACTACTAGATTACACGGCCAGCGCCGGTAAAATCTCGTCATGGACCCGCTGCCGAGTGCACCTTCACAGGAAGAGGTCCTTGGCGTGTTGGGGACCGTCATCGATCCCGAGCTGGGCAGCGACATCGTGTCGCTCGGCATGGTCCCCGCCGTGCAGGTCGATGCGGACGGCGTCGTGCGAGTGACCGTCAAGCTGACGATCGGCGGCTGCCCGCTGCGGGCGGACATCAAGCAGGCCATCGAGCAGCGCGTCGGCGTGCACCCAGGCGTGCGTGATGTGCACATCGACTGGGGTGAGATGACCTCCGAGGAGCGCAGCGAGGTCATGTTGAAGGCCCGCTGGAACGCACGGCAGCAGGCCGGTGAGACCCAGGTGCCCGAGTCGACACGCGTGCTGGCGATCGCCAGCGGGAAGGGTGGCGTCGGCAAGAGCTCGGTGACCGTCAACCTGGCCGTCGCGCTCGCCCGCCAAGGCCGCACGGTTGGCGTGCTGGATGCGGACATCTGGGGCTTCTCCGTACCGCGCCTGCTCGGCATGACCGAGCGGATGGAGGCGTCGCGTGTCGATGGATCGGAGCGGCCGCTGATCATCCCGAACGAGCTGCCGATCGGAAAGGGTCGGCTGAAGGTCGTGTCGACGGGCTTCCTCGTCGAGGAGGACACGGCGCTGATGTGGCGGGGACTGATGTTGACCAAGGCCGTCGAGCAGTTCCTCCGCGATGTCCGCTGGGGCGAGCTCGACGACCTGCTGATCGACATGCCGCCTGGTACCGGTGATGTGCAGATGGGGCTGGCTCGCCTGCTGCCGCGGGCCGACATGGTGATCGTCACGACGCCGGCCCTTGCCGCGCAGAAGGTCGCCCAGCGGGCAGCCGACATGGCACGGCGGAGCTTCGTGCGCGTCGTCGGTGTGGTCGAGAACATGACCGACTTCATGTGCGAGCACGGCGGCACGTACCCGCTGTTCGGCGCCGGTGGCGGTGCCGCATTGGCCGACGCCACCGGCGTGCCGCTGCTCGGTCAGGTGCCCCTCGAGGCTGCCGTATCCGCCGGCGGTGATGCGGGGCGCCCCGTGGCGCTGGCGACCGGCGACGATGCCGGCCCGGCGGCGCAGGCGTTCGAGCAGATTGCCGTCGCGCTGGAGACCGCCGCGCCCCGGCCCTCGACGCACCCAGACGGACCGGACATGGCGGGCTGCTCAGCCCGCCTGCTGGCCGCCGTCGAGGTCGCCCTCGACGCCCCCGTCGTCAAGACCGGCTGACGTCTCGTCCATCCGAGTGTTTGAGCCCATCGGAGTGCTGAGGGCCCGGAAAATCGAGGTCTGGCACTCGGACGGGCTCAAACACTCGGATGGATCAGGTGAGGTCGGCGTAGTCGGGATCGGTTGGGAGCGCCACGCCGATGATCTTGCCGGCGGAGTTCTTGCGCAGGCGGGGCTGGATGCGTTCTGGCGGCGGTGCGGCGTCGGCCTGGGCCAGCGCATCGGCCGTCGATGAGCAGTCGGCGATCCACCGCAGTGTGGCGATCGTCGGCGGCATCATGAGGAGCTCCCGCCGCTCGGCTTGACCGAGGACGTCGACCGGCCGCACCCACATGCTGTGCACGGTCTCCGTGTCGTCGTGGGCGCCCTCCTGGTCGGGCGGAGCGGCAGCGAGGAAGAACCGCGTGTCGAACCGCCGCGTGCCTTCACCAGCCGGCGTGACCCAATGCGCGATGTAGCGCAGCGCGCCGAGGTCGAGCATCAGGTCGTCGCGACGGCACAGCTCGACCATCGAGAGCTTGCCGGCATGGACCGCTCGACGGTCCTCGTCGCGAAGTGGAACCGGCGCACCATCGCGGCGGCGAGCCAGCAGGAGCCCTGCCTCCTCGAAGCACTCGCGCACGGCGGCAACCCAGTACGCCAGCCCGCCGCGATCGACCCCGAGGGCGGCCGAGGCGGACCGGTCGTCGCGCCCGTCGCACCAGCGCTCGATGTCGGCGGCACCATCCGCCTCATCGACACGGCCGCCCGGGAACACGTACGTGCCGGCGGCGAACGACGCCTGCGCCGTGCGCAGCAGCATGAACGCCTCCGGGCCACCCGGGGCGTCACGAACGACGACCACGGTGGCCGCGGGGAGGGCTGGGACGTCGTCAGCGGAGGGAGCGTTCACGCGGCGGCGACGCTACCGACGGGCCCGGGGTCGGACGCCGTCGGAGTGTCACGTAGACGACGGCCGCGGCGACCACGCCGCCCAGCACCAGCGCCGCCAGCTGCCAGTTGTCGCTCAACGCCACGAGCACGTCGTTCTGGAATCCCTCGACGGCGTTCGTGATGGCGTCGGACTCACCGTTCACGTCGACGACCCAGAAGTAGTAGAGGAGGTACAGGCCCGAGAGCAGGACGAAGGCCGCGGCGAGCTGGTTGGCATGGCGCATCGCCGACCTCAGCACGCGCAGCAGCGCGTGGTTGGCGACGGCCAACGTGACGGTGAGCGCCGTGACGACGAGCGCCATCCCGAGTCCGTACGCCACGACATTGACGACACCGTCGACGAACGAGTCCGGCGAGGTGAACGCCACGGATGCGAAGAGGCCGATCGTGCAACCGATCGAGGCCAGCGCGTACGCAACCCCGTAGACGAACATCGAGCGCACCGTGCGGTCACGGCCGGCGCCGTCGAGGTGCGGCGTCGCGAACGGCAACTTGCGACCGGCCAACATCGCCACGCCGATGATGATGAGTGCCACGCCGATCACGGCGGTCGCGTACTTGGCGTTGCGATTGAGCCACGTCGTCACGAAGTTGCTGAGGATCCCAGCGACCACGAACACGCCCATGAAGCCCGCCGACACGGCCGCCGACACGACCAGCGCCCTGCGCACGGACGCCCGTTGCGAGCCGCCGTGCTCGGCCTCGACGCCGAGGAAGTAGACGAGGTACGTCGGCAACAACACGAAGGCGCACGGGTTGACGGAAGCGACCATCCCGCGCAGGAAGGAGAGGTCGATGTTCATCCGACGGCCCAGTACTCGGCGATGCGCTGGCGGACGTCATCGGCGTCGACCGGTCCGGTGCGCTCGAGGATCGCGCCGTCGCGCCCGACGAAGAGCGTCACCGGATAGGCGACGATGGCGAGCTCGTCGGCGAGCGCCGATTCCGGATCCCGCAACAGCTCGTACGTGACGTCGCGGGCAGCAGCGAACTCCTTCATCGTCTCGGGCGAGTCCAGCGGGTTGACGCCGACGAAGCGAACGAACTCCCCGAGGTCGGCCTCGACGGATGCCAGCTCGACGAGCTCGCGCTCGCATGGAGCGCACGTCGAGTACCAGAGGTTGATCACCATCGGCCGGCCGTCGGAGGTGAGCACGGCCGGCTGTCCGTCAGCGGTCCGCAGCTCGATCGCCGGCAGTCGATCGACGGGCAACGGTGGGTTCGTCGGAGTCCCAGGCTCGAGGTACTCCCCCGGCGTGTCGAGCACGGCGTCAACAGTCTCCGCATCGTCGCTGGCGACCGTCCGGCTCCAGATCACCGCGCCGACGAGGCTGATGCCGACGGCAGCCAGCAGCACGACGGCGCGGAAGCGGGCCCGTGCTGCCACGGCCTAGAGGCTAGCGATCGCCCTCTCACCGGTCCCTCGCCGGCCGCATCGATGAGGTCGCGTCGTTCAGAGGTGAACACCCGATTCGGCACGGCGGGCGCTCCAGCGCCCTCGCCGGCCGCATCGATGAACGGTGGGGCGCACTGCCCCACCGCTCACCGTGTGTCACGCCACGGAGCCGACGACACCCAGCTCGTCGATGACGAGCTCGGGACGCGGGACCTTGGGCGGGCGGCCGCACGGCCGCTTGTTCTTGACGATCCGGCCGTTCTGGAGCAGCTCGCCGCCCCACACCCCCCACGGCTCTTCGCGCTCGAGCGCGCCGCTCAGACAGGAGGCCGTGAGCGGGCACTTCGCGCAGATGGCCTTCGCCCGGGCGATGTCGATGACGTCGTCCGAGAAGAACAGGGGCGTGAGGGTCCCGTTGCCGTCAGCGCACCGGGGGAGACGTGCGCTGACGGCGGGGGGACTCGGTTCCGGCAGGAGCCGGGGGAGCTCGTAGATGGCGTACATGTCGTGTCCTTCGCTGCTGTCTGATCTGGCCCCGAAAACCGGAAAAGGCCGCCGGGGGATCCCGGCGGCCTCAGGCGGAGTCTCGACGCTTAAGTCGAAGACCTCCCGAGTTGCCGGGTGGAACGGTTGGCCGCAAAGCCATGGGTGGCGGTGGTTCCGCACACCCCGCGGGTGGGAATCTGCCAACCCGCAAGGTCCCCGCCCATCCGATCGAGCATGACCGGACCGGCGAGCGCGGCGGACGGCATCGCTGCCATTCGCTGCTTCGCATACGTCGTTACGGTCATCGCTGGTGCTCGCTCCTCATGGGCTGTGATGGATGTGTCGCTGCCGCCCCCACACGAGGGGCAAGGGCCAGACAAGCACGATGCAGGCGCGGCAGTCAAGGGGGTTAGCCCGAATGTCGGTCCGTTCGGCTCGCTCGCGCTCGCGGACCGATCTTGTCGCTGTCGATACCCAGCGGCGCTCGTCGAACCTCGCGTGCTCTACGCGAGTGAACTACGCCACATCCGGCACTTCGGCGACGACGATCGGCGGGCGCGGGTGCACCGGAGGGCGGCCGCGGCGTCGCTTCTCGGCGACGATCAGACCGTCGACGAAGATCTCGCCGCCCCACACTCCCCAGACCTCTTCACGCTCGATCGCCCCCGTCAGGCAGGCGTCGCGGACCCGGCAGCGCGAGCAGATCGCCTTGGCTCTGGCGATGTCGTGCGGGTCGTCGGAGAAGAACAAGTGGTTGTAGGTCCCTCGCCCATCCGAGCACCGGGCCCAACGCTTGATCATGTCCACGACCTACAGGAGTCCCGACGGACCGTTCTGAGACGCGAAATTTCGAGATTCGTCCATGAGAACATCGGAACGTGCTGACCTGGGCGCTCTTCGCCGCCGGGTGGTCGCTCGGTTGGCTGCTCCTGTGGTCACCGCGTGCACTGCCGCATCTCGTCGGGGAACGTCCCCGGCTGGCGATCATCGTCCCCGCCAGGGACGAGGCCGAGTCGCTCCCTCACCTGCTCGAGCCGCTGGTCAGCCAGCTGCGACCCGGTGACGAACTGGTCGTCGTCGACGACGACTCGACCGACGCGACGGCAGCCGTCGCTGCATCACTCGGCGCCACGGTCGTCCCTGCACCACCGCTGCCGGCCGATGGATCGGCAAGCCGCACGCTTGCTGGACCGGGGTGAACCGCTCGACGGCGCAGTTGCTGGTCTTCCTGGACGCCGACGTCCGGCCCGGCACCCGCCTCCTCGACGGGCTCGCCGCGGCGCTCTCGCACGATCCTGACGTGGTCGTCTCCGTGCAACCGTGGCACGACGCGGCGACGCCGGCCGAGCGGTGCAGCGTGCTGGCCAACATCGTCGCCCTGATGGGCGGCGGGGCGTTCACGGTGCTCGGCCGGCAGGTGCGAACCGACGTTGCGTACGGACCAGTGCTCGCCGTGACGCGGGCGGCCTACGAACGGGCCGGCGGCCACGCCCATCCAGAGGTGCGATCGAGCCTGACCGAGGACATCGAGTTGGCCCGGCGGTTCGGGCGCAGCGAGCTCTTCTCCAGCCGCGTTGATGCGACGTTCCGCATGTACCCGCGTGGCGCGGGCGCCGCGGTGGCGGGATGGTCGCGCACGATCGCCGCAGGCATCGCGGCGACGCGGTGGTGGCTCGCCCTCGCCGTGGCGGCGTGGGTGTGGTCGCTGGCCGGCGGAGTGTTCGCGGGCTGGCTGGCGTATCCGCTGAGCGCCGTGCAGATGTGGGTGCTCGGTCGCCGGGCCGGGCGGTTCGGGCCCGTCGTCGCCGCGCTCTATCCCGCCGCGGTCCTCGCGCTGGTCATCATGATCGTGGGCGGGCTCGTCAACCGGGTGCGCGGCCGCACGACGTGGCGCGGCCGGGCAGTCGCTGCCTGACGCTCGAGCTAGCGGACATCCAGCATCAGCTTCCCGACGTTGGCATTGCTCTCCATGAAGCGGTGCGCCTCGGCGACGTCGTCGAGTCGGAAACGGCGGTCGATGACCGGGCGCAGTGCACCGCTCGTGAAGAGCGGCAGCACTTCGGCGGCGAAGCGCTGGCTGATGGCGATCTTCTCCTCGATCGGCCGAGAGCGCATCACCGTGCCGATCCAACGCAGCCGCTTCACGAGGAGCAACCCGAGGTTGATCGTGGCCGCAGGGCCGCCGAGCAATCCGACTTGGACGATCGTGCCCTGCGGCCGCGTGGCCGCGAGGTTGCGGTCGGCTTCCTCGCCACCGATCACGTCGAGGAGCACGTCGACGCCGTCCTTCTGGCCGTGCTCGGCGAGGCCGGAGCGCAGGGCGGCCAGCCAGTCGGCCGGCGATCGTTCGAGCACGAGGTCGGCGCCCAACGTTCGACAGGCGTCCGCCTTGCCGGCCGAGCACGTCACGGCGATCCGGGCGCCGATCGCGCGGACGATCTGGATCGCTGCCGTGCCGACGCCTGACCCGCCAGCGTGGACGAGTGCCCATCGTCCGCTCGTCAGGCCGCCTTGCACGACGAGCGCATCCCACGCGGTGAGGAAGACCTCGGGCACGGCGGCGGCGTCGGCGAACGGCAGTCCGTCGGGCACCGGCAGCGCTTGGCGGGCATGGACGACCAGCTGCTCGGCGTAGGCACCACCCGACTCGATCCCCATCACCTCGTCGCCGACCTGCCAGCCGGTGACGCGATCACCGACGGCGGCGACGATGCCGGCGAACTCCAGGCCCGGGATCTCCGGCGGGGCGCCCGGCTGACCGCGGCGCGGGTCCGGGTACTGGCCGCGCCGCTGCAGGACGTCGGCTCGATTGACGGCCGTGTGATGGACGTCGACGAGCAGGTCGTCGGGGCCGGGGACCGGCGATGCGATCTCACTGAGGCCCAGGACCTCCGGCCCGCCGTACTCGGCGAGCACCACGGCGCGCACGGTCAGGTGGCCCCGTCGCCGTTGCAGGGCACGAACACGCGCTCGCGGTAGTAGCGGAGCTCGTCGATCGATTCCCGGATGTCGTCGAGGGCGCGGTGCTGACCCTGCTTCTGCGGTCGGCCCTGGCCGATCTTGGGGTACCACCGCCGGACCAGTTCCTTGATGCTGGACACGTCGATCGATCGGTAGTGGAGGTGCTCCTCGATCGCCGGCAGGTAGGCAGCGAGGAAGCGGCGGTCGGTGCCGATCGAGTTGCCGCACAACGGCACGGTGCGCGGCTCTGGGGCGTGGGCCCGGATGAAGTCGAGTGTCGCCTGGCCGGCCTCGTCCAGGGTCACCTCGGACGTGCGCACGGCGTCGAGCAGGCCAGATCTGGTGTGCATGTCGAGCACGATCGGCTCCATCCCGGCCAGGACGTCAGGCGGTTGGCCGATCACGAGGTCCGGCCCTTCGGCGATCACGTCGAGGTTGTCGTCGGTGATGATCGTCGCGATCTCGACGATGACGTCGCTGGTGTGATCGAGCCCGGTCATCTCGAGATCCATCCAGACCAGCACGGATTCGACACTACTGGTGGCACCATTGCGCAGATGGAGCGAGCGACGGCACCACCGCCGGTGCCATCGTTCGCCGCGCTGCTCGCGCAGCAGGACGTCGTGGAGCGGTCGACGCTGGCCGGGACGTTCGGCTTCATGGCCTTTCACGGCGGCGCGCTGGAACAGCGCACCGACGTCATCGCGCGGATGGCGGCAGAGGCCTCCGGCGCGTCGCTGTACACCGTGGAGCTGCCCGGACCGGAGCCCGTGCACTTCCCGTCGACGAGCGTGCGCCGAGACGAATCTCCGGTGTTGGACGAGTTCTTCGACCACGTCGACGTCGTCGTGACCGTGCACGGATACGGGCGCTGGGGCCGGTTCACCTCGTTGCTTCTGGGAGGGACGAATCGCGAGCTCGCAGCCGCGATGGCGGCGCTCCTGCGGCCGGCGTTACCGGACTACGACGTCGTGTTGGACCTCGAGGCGATCCCGCGGGAGCTGCGCGGGCTGCATCCGGACAACCCGGTCAACATCCCTCGCCTGGGCGGAGTCCAGCTCGAACTGCCACCGCGGGTGCGCGGGCTGGGGCCACGAGGGTCCGAGTCCGCCATGGCCAGCCTCGTGGGATCCCTCGCGCGCGTAGCGCGCGAGTTCTAAGGTCGTCGGCACCCAACTGAGTTACCGCGGGAGGCGCACGGTGCTTGCGTACGACTATCCACTGCTTGGCATGTTCTGGACCCTCTTGTGGTTCTTCCTCTGGGTGGCGTGGATCATCATCCTGTTCCGGGTGTTCATCGACATCTTCCGCAGCCACGACCTCGGCGGGTGGGGCAAGGGTCTGTGGGCGATCTTCGTGCTCATCGTCCCGTTCCTCGGCGTGTTCGTCTACCTGATCGCTCGCGGGCACGGCATGCAGGAGCGCGACATCAAAGAGGCGCAGGCGAAAGAGCAAGCGTTCAGGTCGTACGTCCAAGACGCGGCCACCACGTCGGGCGGCGGCACCGCCGACGAGCTTGCCAAGCTGGCTGACCTGCGCGACCGCGGCGTGATCACACCGCAGGAGTTCGACCAGCAGAAGTCCAAGCTGCTGGCAAGCGCGTAAGAACGGCGTTCTGTCCGTCACGATCGCCTCACAACGATCGATTCCTACGGACAGTTCAGCGTTTCACGGCGCGAGGCGTTCGATCACCCAGCCGTCGGGAACACGCCGGTAGCGGACCCGGTCGTGCAACCGACTCGGCCGCCCCTGCCAGAACTCGACCTCGTCGTAGCCGAGACACCAGCCGCCCCAGAACCCAGGACGGTCGACGTCCCGGCCCTCGAACTCGGTCTCCGACACGGCGACCCTGCGGTCGAGATCGGCGCGATCGGCGAGCACCTCGCTCTGCGGTGAGGCCCAGGCGCCGATCTGGCTGTCGCGTGGCCGTGAGGCGAAGTAGGCATCGCTGACCTCGCGCGTGACCCGCGCCATCGGTCCTCGGATCCGCACCTGGCGGTGCAGACCGAGCCAGGTGAACACGCCCGCCCCGTACGGATGGGCCGCCAACTGGCGGCTCTTCGGGCTGTCGTAGTTCGTGTGGAACACGAAGCCGTGCTCGTCCACGCCTCGCACGAGCACGTAGCGGGCATCCGGGCGGTCGTCGGGACCGGTCGTCGCCAGCACCATGGCGTTCGGTTCCACGAGTCGAGCCTCGGTGGCCTCCTCGTACCACCGCCGCCACTGCCCGATCGGGTCGGGGGCGACGTCGGCGACGTCGAGGCCGGCCGTCTCGTACTGCACGCGGCGCGACCACAGGTGGTCGTCGATACCGGCAAACGGGTCGGTCATCGGTGAACGATCCGCTCGATGCCGCGCATGTAGGGCTGCAGGACGTCTGGCACGGCGACCGAGCCGTCCGCCTCGCGGTAGTTCTCGACGATGGCGGCCCAAACCCGAGGTACCGCCAGCGCCGAGCCGTTCAGGGTGTGGGCCAGCTCGGTGCCCTTCTGCGGCTTGCCGTCGACCGGCGCGCGCCGGAAGCGGACGTTGGCCCGCCGGGCCTGGTAGTCGGAGAACCAGCTCACCGACGACACCTCGAGCCACAGGCCGACACCGGGCGCGAAGACCTCGATGTCGAACGAGCGGTGATGGCTCTGTCCGAGGTCACCGGCGCAGATCTCGATCGTCCGCCACGGCAGGCCCAGCGCATCGATCGACGCTTCGGCGCGAGCGACCATGTCGACGAGCAGTCCGGGCGCCTGCTCCTGCGTGGCGATGGCCAGGATCTCGACCTTGTCGAACTCGTGCGAGCGCAGCATGCCCCGCGTGTCGCGGCCGGCCGAACCGGCTTCGCGCCGGTAGCACGGCGTCGCCGCCATCATCCGGATCGGCAGCTCGGACTCGGCGATGATCTCGTCGCGGTACACCGACGTCAGCGGGACCTCCGCCGTGGGAATGCACCACAGGTCGTCGCGCTCGATGGCGAAGGCGTCGTCGGCGAACTTGGGCAGCTGACCGCTCGCCGTCAGCGTCGCCGACGTCACCAGCGACGGCGGTCGGATCTCCTCGAAGGCGTCAGCGTTGCGGTCGAGGGCGAACTGGCACAGAGCTCGACCCAGCGTCGCGCCGGCACCGCGTGTCATCACGAACATCGCGCCGCTGACCTTGATCGCCCGCTCGATGTCGAGGATCCCGAGCGCCTCCCCCGTGTCCCAGTGCGGCACGTGTTGGTGGTCGGCGAACACCTCCGGCAGGCGGTGCGGGCCGTTGACGACCGGGTTGTCGGCGTCCGACATGCCGTCGGGGACGTCGGGGTGGATGACGTTCGGGATCACGAGCAGCAGCCCGCGCAGGCGGGACGACAGCTCGTCGTGCTCGCCAGCCAGCCGCTGCTCGACATCGCCGAGCTGGCGGCTGTCGGCCTGGCGGGCTTCGGCTTCGTCCAGGTTGCCGTCGCGGCGCAATGCGCCGACCTGCTTCGACAGCTCGTTGATCCGGGCCCGCGTTTCGTCGCGCTGCGCCGTCAGGTCGCGCAGTCGGACGTCGAGCTCGGCCGCTTCGTCGAGCTGCTCGAGGAGCGCAGGATCGCCGCGGCGTGCCGTCGCCTTGCGCACCCCTTCGGGGTCGTCGCGCAACAGCCGGACGTCGATCACAGAGGCGGAAGCTACCGGTGCATCATGCGGCCGGCGGCTACCGGCGCTCAGGTTCGCTGGCGGCTGGTTGGCGGGCGAACTCCTTGGCCACGTCGTCGTAGGTCAGCGGATCCTCGTCGTGGCCGACGATCTCGGCCGTCGGCATCAGGTGACCGCGGCGGTACTGGTGCTCGTCGCGGTAGGAGCTGGCAAAGCGCCGGAACCACAGCACGACGATGATCGACCACAGGAAGATCGAGCCGCCGACCTTCATGATCGCCCCGGCCAGCTGCTGGTCGTCGGTGACAGACAGCCCCCACACGCGCACAGGGTTGTCGTACGCCTCGTACACCGACCCCTCGGCGAAGGTCAGCCACGCCGCCGGCACGGTCGGGATCACCGACATCAGGAAGAGATAGATCATCTTGCCGCCGGTGCCCATCTGCAGCTCCCGGAACGGGCCACACACGGGCATCCACATCAGCAGCGCGGCGAGGACGACCATCACGTGCAGCGAGTAGTGGAGCCAGGCTCCTTCGCTCGTCACCGACGCGTTCACGACCCCGGGGATGTGGGTGATGACGATCGCCAGGTTGAAGATCAGCCCGGCGACGATCGGCTTGCACAGCCAGCGCAGCCCGCTGTAGGTGCGGCCGTTCCCCACGAGGACTCGGAGCACCCACTCCGGCGTCGCCAGCAGCGCCAGCGGCGGGAGGAAGTAGCTCAGCATCATGTGCTGGAGCATGTGGACGGAGTACAGGTAGTTCTCGCCGAGGTCGTGGATCGGCCAGTCACTGGCCACCCAGAGGATGACCATCGCCCCGGCGAAGGCGAGCACGTTGCTGCGGGTGACCACCGGCTGCCCGGCGACGACGGCGTGCGGCCCGACCGCCTTGACCATGTAGACGTACGACAGCGTCAGCGCGGCGACGAGGATCCAGACGTCCGGATGGGCCTGGAAGGCGAACGGATCCGTCACTGCAGCAAGTCTGCCCGGTCAGGTGGCATCCGAGTGTTGCGGGAGGGGATGCCCCGGCCGAAACACTCCGATGACCTGAAACACTCGGATGGGCTGGCTAGGGGCTGAAGAAGTGGAACGTGGAGAGGGCGGCGCAGTACACGCCGACGGCGAGCACGAGGCCTGCGTAGAACATGAACGAGAAGATCTTGTTGTCGAACTTCAGGTGCATGAAGTAGCTGACGACGGTGAGGAACTTCAGGATCATCAGGATCAGCAGGATGGGCAGGAACAACGGCCCGATGTGCACGTAGCTGATCGTCACCTCCATCGCCGTGATCACGGCGAGGATGAGAGCGATGATGATGTACTGCTTGTCGGTCGCCCCGTGGTGGCCTTCGCCGTACTCGTCGGCGGTGAGGTCTTCACCGACGGTGGGGTGCTGGTGCTCCGTCGTGCTCATGGCGAAACCATCATGCTGGGATCAGGTAGACGAGCGTGAAGATGACGATCCACACGATGTCGACGAAGTGCCAGTACAGCCCGACCAGCTCGACGACCTCGTTCCGCTCGCCGACCACGCGGTTGCGGTGGACCATCCCGACCAGGGCCAGCAGCATGATGATGCCGACGGTCACGTGGGCGCCGTGGAACCCGGTCAGCGTGTAGAAGCTGGAGGAGAACAGGCTCGTCGTGAAGCCCAGCCCCTCCCGGTAGAACGCGGTGAACTCGTAGACCTGGCCGCCGACGAACGTGGCACCGAGCAGCGCCGTCATGCACAGCCAGAGCTTGGTGTTGCGGATGTCGCCGCGGGCGACCGATGACACGGCGAGCACCATCGTCAGCGAGCTCATCAGCAGCACGAAGCTGGAAACCGACGTGAACGGGATGTCGTAGACCTGGTCGGGACCGAGGCTGCCGGAGTGCCGGCCGCGATACAGCATGTACGTGCTGATCAGGCCACCAAAGAGCAGGCACTCCGAGCCGAGGAACAGCCACATCGCCAGCTTGTTGTTGGAGATGCCGGTCGTCGCGGCATGCCCGCCGTGGGCGTCGCGGTCCTCGCTCTCCTCGGGCATGTCCGTGAGGTGCGTGCGCTCCTCGTGGCTGTCGACCGTCGGAGCCGGACCAGGCGTCGGCAGCCCGCCCATCGGGATGTCCTCGTCGATCGTCTCGGTCAACCGCGTGTGCGTCTCCGCCGGCTCGTTGCCGAGGTCCGGTGCGCCGTGCCCTGGCGTCTTCTCCTCTGGCGGTGTGCCGCCGACGCCCTCTACCTCATCGCTCATGGCGAACCCACCGTCGCCAGCCCGCTGCCGGCCTCAGGCTCCGGCGGCACCGGGTCGTACTCCGAGTCCGGGGCGACCGACGGCTCGAGCGCCCATCCGAACATGCCGAACACGAGGATGACGACGCCGACGATGGCGAGGAAGGTGCTGTAGATCACGCCGTAGCCGATGACGGGCAGCGAGAACGCGACGACGAGCGGCCAGTAGGACGGCGACGGCATGTGGAGGTGGTGGTCGGCGTTGGCCTCCTGCTCGGCGAGGATGTCCTCGGCCGTCGCCACCAACCGCAGGTCGTGCTGGTCTCCCTCGCCGACGTCCTCGTACTTGCGATGGAAGAACTCGTCGAGCGCGTGCACCGTCGGCAACGAGTCGAAGTTGTGCTCCTTCGGCGGGTTGGTCGTCATCCATTCGAGCGTGCGGGCGTCCCACGGATCGAGCGGGGCAACCGGTTGACGGCGACGCGTGTAGAAGATGTTGATCACGAACATCAGCACGCCGATGGCCAGGATGAACGCACCGAGCGTCTCGATGCGGTTCCAGAAGGCAAGGTTGAAGAAGCCCTCGCCGGCCCGTTCCTCCGTCCACTGGTACATCCGCCGCGGCTGACCCTGCAGACCGAGGATGTGCATCGGCCCGAACGTCATGTTGAGGCCGATGACCATCAGCCAGAAGTTCCACTTCCCGAGCTTCTCGTTGAGGCACTTCCCGAAGATCTTCGGCCACCAGTAGTAGAAGCCGGCGAAGAACCCGAGCACGGCACCGCCGAACAGCACGTAGTGGAAGTGGGCGACGATGTAGTAGGTGTCGGTCTGCTGCGTGTCGGACGGCGCAACGGCGTGGGTCACGCCCGAGAGCCCGCCGATGGTGAACTGCACGACGAGCCCGATAGCGAACAGCATCGCCGTCGTGAAGACGAGCTTGCCGCCCCACATGGTGAGCGTCCAGTTGATGATCTTCACGCCCGTCGGCACGGCAATGACCATCGTCGAGAGGGCGAAAACGGACACGCTCACGGGGCCAAGCCCCGACGCGAACATGTGGTGAGCCCACACCCCCCAGCCGACGAATCCGATCGCCGCGCCCGAGAAGACGACGAACGGATACCCGAACAGCGGCTTGCGCGAGAAGACGGGCAGTACCTCGCTGACGATGCCGAACGACGGCAGGATCAGGATGTACACCTCTGGGTGTCCGAAGATCCAGAACAGGTGCTGCCACAGCAGCGGATCGGCGCCGGCGGCGACGGAGAAGAACGTGGCGTCGAACTGGCGCTGGAACAGCAGCAGGATGAGGGCCACCGTGATCACGGGGATGGCGAACACCAGCAGGAACTGGATGACGAGGACCATCCACGAGAACACGGGCATCCGCATCAGCGACATGCCCTTGGTGCGCATGTTGAGGGCCGTGACGATCAGGTTGATGGCGCCGGACTGCGAGGAGATGCCGGTGATGAGCAGGCCGACCGCCCACAGGTCGATGCCGTTGGTCGGTGAGAACGGCACGCTCGAGTTCGGCGAGTACATGAACCAGCCGCCATCGGCGGCGCCGCCGAGGATCCACGACGAGTTGATGAACAGCGCGCCGAGGATGAACGCCCAGATACCGAACGCGTTGATACGGGGGAAGGCGACGTCCCGGGCGCCGACCTGCAGCGGGAGGAAGTAGTTGCCGAAAGCGGCCGCCATGGGCATGACGAAGAGGAAGATCATCGTCGTCGCGTGCATGGTGAACATCTGGTTGTAGACGTCCGCCGACAGCACGGTGCCGTTCGGCGCCGCCAGTTGGGCCCTGATCAACAGCGCCTCGATACCCCCGACGATGAAAAAGACGAAGGCGCTGACGCCATACATCAGGCCGATCTTCTTGTGATCGACCGTGAACAGCCACGACGTCCACCCCTTGGACGCGACCGGGCGGCGGAACACGCCGAACGTCGACGACGGCGTGACGAGCGCCGGCGTAGGCGAGATGACGTCCGGCGTCGGGGTAGGCCGCTCGATGATCGCCATGTCAATCCTTCGCCGCACAACCAGAGGTTGTGCGGCGAGCTCGTCGAGCCGGCCTTCGGCCGGCACCCAGCTTGCAGGCGATCGACCGGCCAAGCCGGATCGATCGCCGGGTGGGGCTCCGGCCCAAGGGCCTCTGCCCCCACACCCCCGCCCTGCAATGGTCGCGGCAGTCGAAACCATCACTGGCGTTCCAACAGATAGGAGATCAACTGGTCGATCTGCTCCTCGGACAGCGCGAGGTACGGCATGCCGCGAGTCTTCCCGTCGGTCGGGGCTAGTTCCTCAGGGTCCGTGTACATCGGCTTCTGCGCCGGCGCGTTGCGCAGCCACGCCCGCAGCCTGACCGAGTTGAGGCACTCGGGCGTCACCTCTTCGAGGTACCGCGCGCCGAATTCCTCTGGCGGCGCGTTCCATACCCGCGCCCGGCAGGCCGGGATCAGCAGGTCGAACATCGCGCCGGCGAACGTGTTGCGGCTCATCAGGTGCGTCAGGTTCGGCGCCGCCTCGGAGTACACGTAGTTCTGCGGTTCGGAGATGACGGCGTTGCCATCGGCATCGACCAGCCCGTTGACCTGGTGGCACCGCGAGCACTGCGAGATGAACGTCTCCTGGCCGGTGGCCGCCAACGACCCCTCGGCCGGCGCCTCGTACGCCTCCAGTTGCTTGGCCTTCCAGGTCTCGAAGTCCTCGGGCGTGAGGGCGACGACCTCCATGCGCATGTTGGCGTGCGACAGGCCACAGAACTCGGTGCACTGCCCGGCGTAGATACCCGGCTCATTGGCTTCCAAGCGGACGGTCTGCACGCGACCGGGGACCATGTCCCGCTTGCCGTTCAGGCGGGGGATCCACCAGCTGTGGATCACGTCCCGGCTCGTTCCCCGCACGAGCACGTTCGTGTCGATCGGGATGACCATCTGACCGCTCGTGACGATCGGCGTCTCGAGCCCGCCGCAGCCGGGTTGGGACGGGTAGTCGATCTCCCACCACCACTGCTGGCCCGTGACGTTGACGTAGCACTCGGTGTCGTCCGTCTTCGCCAACGCGAAGATCGTGCCGATGGTCGGGATGGCGATGCCGATCAGGATCACCGCCGGGAGGACCGTCAGGCCGATCTCGAGCGTCGGGCGGCCGTGCGTCTGCTTCGGGATCGCCTGCCCGCGGTCGCGGTACCGGATGATCACCCACGTGAGCGCCGCGGCGACGATCAGCAGCACGATGCCGGCGATCATGAACACCGGCCACTGCAGGTTCTGGATCTTCTGGGCGTTCTCGCCAGCCGGTTGCCACGTGTCCTGAGGTGCGTCCTCGGCGCAGGCGGTGATCAGCGCCAGTCCGGCGAGGGCCGCAAGCGGCACGAGCCGATGAAGGCGTCGCCGGCGGACCATCACCACTTGGCTCACCGTACTGAAACGGCGTTCCCCGGCCACGCAGGCCGCAGCTGGCCGCTCGCTCGCTGGCGCTCGCTCACTCGTGTATGGCGCCGGGTTCGACATCACGGCACCTCCACTGCGACTTCGGCGCCTTCCACGCCCGGCACGACGAAGCGATACGGCTGATCGGCGTAGGCGCTGGCGACGGGGATGGAGAACGTCAGGAACTGCGACCCACCGTCCTCGACGAGCGCCGTGCAGATCTGGTTGGGGACCCTGGTGTCCTCGATCGGGTTGCCGTCGGCATCGAGCGCCGGCTTCGTGCCGAGATCGAGCACGAGCCTGCGGTCCTCGTTGCTGTCGTTGACGAACCGGATGTTCGTCGGGTTGGCGCGGGTGACGACGAAGGTGTCCTGCTCGCCCGTGACCGATTGATTCTTGGCGACCAGCGTGTCGTCGGACCGCAGGATCACCTCGCCGGCGATGCTCGCCTTGTCGGCCAACGATTGCGATGCGTTCTCGTCGGCCTCCGTCTCGTCGCTCGTGTCGCACTCGCCAACGCTGGAGAGATCCTGGGTCGTCGGGTGCGGGTGCAGATCGCGCTCACCCTCGAGGGCGGTCGCCGCGCCGCCGGCAATGAGACCGAGGGCGGCGATGACACCGACGGTGGCGATCGCCCCATTCCGGACCGAAGGGCGGAAGGCGATGATGAAGCCGGCGATCAGGATGAGTGCGGCGAGCACGCTGAACAGCGCCGGCCCGCTGGCCTTCGACAGGAACAGCATGATCCGGCTGAACGAGTAGATGATGATGCCGGCGCCGACGAAGGCCAGGACGGGGAACTCCAGCGGATGGCTGATGCGGGCCCGCACGACGGCGTTGAACTCGCCATCCGCGGAGGCTCGCTCGCTCCACGCCTGCACCATCCACTCGGCTGCGGATGCGATCAAGGCGATGATGCCGAAGATGAACACCACCGGGTAGCTGACGATGCCGACCACGACCATGATGGCGCCGGCGGCGCCGATGAGCGGCCAGAGCGTCGGCGTGGGCGGCGGAGCTGCTGCCGCGGACTGCGTGGTCGCCGTCGGGTCCATCGCCGACACGTCGGAGTCGCGGAAGAACAGGTTGACGCCGGCGAGGAGGGTCAGCGCGGCGGCGGCGAAGATCAGTCCCGTCGTGCCGAGCGATCCGTGCTGGGTGACGCCGTAGACGACCGCGCCGACGGTCGCCAGAACGGCAGCGCCGATGAGCAGGCGGGATCCGGTCGGGATCATTTCGTCACGTAGACGATCAGCCAGACGGCCGCGAACACGACGGCCATCACGTACCAGTACAGGGCGTGGGCGGCGACGAGCTCCTGGTCGGAAGTGCGGCCACCGAGGAAGCGGAAGGCGGTGATCGCCGTGAAGCCCAGCCCGAAGAGGAACAGCGCGAGGGTCAGCCCGGTCACGGCGTAGAACATGCCGGGATAGCCGCCCTCGTCGATCGACATGGCCATGTCGGCGTAGATGAACGCCTGGGCGTTGATGATGGCGATCGTGAACAGGGCGACGATCCCGAGCGCCAGTCCGGTGTGCCCGCGATCACCTCGACGCGCCGCGTAGTGCGCCCACTGGGCGAACAGGGGAATGGCGAGCACGCCGATCAGCATCACGTTCGACGGGACCTCGGGGATCGTGATGCCCTTCGGCACCCACGTGCCGTCGGCTTCGAACGCCCGCTCGCGCATCAGGATCCAGATGCCGAGCATCCCTCCGGTGATCATGAGCATCGCCACGCCGGCCAGCGCCGTGCCGACGAAGACCTGGCGTCGTGGCGGTGGGGCCGGCGCGGCGGGAAGCGCCTGCATCAACGATCGCTCCCGGGTGGCGCCGCCCTGAGGTCGAGCGCAGGCTCGGGCGACATCACCGTCGGTGTCTCCACGAAGTTGGCATCGGGCGCAGGCGAGGCCGTCAACCACTCCAGCGTCTGCCCGTCCCACGGATCGTCATCAGCCGGCTCGCCGTGGCGGGCGGAGCGGGCCAGCAGCCCGAGATAGGCGACGACGACGAGCGCCATGAGGGCATGCCCGACCGTGACGGCCAGGTTCCACAGTGCGGACGGTCCGTCGTAGTCGTAGATGTCGGAGACCGCCGGCTGGTCGGCGAAGCCAGCGATGTAGTACGGCAGCGAGGCGAGGATCGTGGCGAGGACGCCGAGCAGCGCCAGCCCGAGCGCCGGCAGCTCGGGCACGAGGCGGCCGGTCCACTTGGGAGCCCAGTAGGCGAGCGCGCCGAGTCCGCCCAGCACGGCGCCGTAGGCGACGTACACGAACGCGCCTTCTTCGAAGACGGTGCCCTGCAGGCCGAGATCGACGAACGGCAGGAGCGCGCCGCCGAACATGCCGACGAACACCATGCCGAGGCCGAAGAACGAGAACACGAACGCCGCCGTGATGCGCGGACGGGTGCGATCCGGTCCAGGCTTCGCGGCGAGCAGGCCGACACCCATGACGACGACCGCTCCGAGCAGAGGCAGCAGCGTGAAGAAGGCGTACGGCAGGAGGTCGGAGATCTTGTCGCCGAAGCCTTCGAGGTTGATGCCACTGCCTTCCCACGGCACGGTGAAGTTGGCCTGCTGGGTGACGGCGGAGAGGGCAGCGACGCCGACGAGGCCGAGGCCGGCGAACATCACGCCGCGCATCGGCTGGCGCGTGCGGAACGTCACGGACACGAGCTCGGCGGCGAGGCCGATCGCAGGAAGGGCGAAGAGGTACGTCGTCGGCTGCGTGAGGGCGAATCCGAGCCAGGAGGAGACGCCCGTGTTGCCGCCGAACAACGCCCTCGAGTAGCGGTGGTCGACGATCAAGTAGACGATGACACCGAGCACGACAGGCAGCGTCAGCACGAGCCCGATCGAGGCAACCAGCGCTGACCACGAGAACAGCGGCACGCGGCTCATCCGCATCCCGGGAGCCCGTGTCGTGAGGACGGTTGCGGCGACGCAGCCTGCTGCCGCGGACAGGCCAATCACGGTCAGGGCCATTCCGCCGAGGAACAGGTCGACCATGTCGGCATTGCCGCCACCTGGCCCGCCGTTGTCTGCCAGCGAGATGACGATCAGGACGATGCCACCGAGCCAGACCCAGAAGCCGGCCGCGGCGAGGCGGGGGAACGCCAGCGACCGAGCCCCGACCTGCAGCGGCACGATGGCAACGGCCACGCCGAGGAGCAACGGGACCATCACGCCGTAGACCATCCCGACCCGGTAGCCAGCGAACAGCTGCGTCAGGGCGCCGGAGTCGAGGAGGGTGCTGTCGCCGTCGATGCGCTCCGCGCCGAGCAGGAACCCGATCACGGTGCAGGCGATGAGGATGAGCGCCGAGGTCCCGATGAAGGAGCGGCCGACGAGCTTCGAGTCAGTCGAGACGAGCCACGACCCGAGTGCGTCGAACTGACGTCCGGCGGCCGAGGCAGGCGACTCGACCCGGACGTCCGGGCCGGCGATCGGCTCTCTCGCGATCTCTGTGGTGCTCATGGTTCGGGCTGGAGCGTCGGGCACGCCGCTGCGGCCGGGACATTACTGGCCGACCTCGCGGGCGGCTGAAATGCCGTCACACCAGTGGTGGTTGGCACGCTCGGTCGCACGCGGTGTCGACCGACCTTCGACGTGTTCACCCGGCGCGCACGAGGACGTCGACGGTCAGCGCGGCGAACAGGAGCGTGATGTAGCTGATGCTCCACGTGAAGACGCGCATGCTGCGCGCCGGCGTCGGGTCGCGAACCAGGTTCACCGTGGCGACGAGGAAGGCGGCGCCCAGCACGACGGCGGCGACGGTGTAGATCCAGCCGAGCGGTGCCACCGGAACCAGCACGAGCGTGGCGGCGATCATGGCGACCGTGTAGCCGACCATCCGACGGGCTGCCGTACCGATCGGCACGACGGCCGGAAGCATCGGAACGTCCGCCGCTCGGTACTCGTCGGCATAGCGGATCGCCAACGCCCAGAAGTGCGGTGGCGTCCAGAGGAAGATCGCGGCGAACAGGATGATCGGCGTCCAGGAGAGCGAGTCGGTGACGGAGGCCCAGCCGACGAGCACGGGAACGGCACCGGCCGCCCCGCCGATGACGATGTTGCGGGTGCTCGTGCGCTTGAGCCACAGCGTGTAGACCCCGACGTAGAAGGCAGCCGCACCGAGCGCCAGCACCGCCGACAGCAGGTTCGCGCCGAGCCAGAGCACGAGGAAGGCAGCGACCTCGAGCGCGAGGGCGAAGACGAGGGCCGGCTGCGGCGCGATCACGCCGGTGACGAGGGGCCGGCTGCGCGTGCGCTCCATGAGCGCGTCGATGTCGCGGTCGACGTACATGTTGACGGCGTTCGCGCCGCCGGCCGCCAGCGTCCCTCCGACGAGCGTCACGAGAAGGAGTCCGAGGGGCGGCCAGCCGCCCTCCGCGAGCACCATCGTCGGAACGGTGGTGATGAGCAGCAGCTCGATGATCCGCGGCTTGGTCAGGGCGATGTACGCCGAGACGACCGTCCATGGCGTGCGGCCGGCCGCGGGGACATCAGTCAGGGGTCCGTGGCGGGTCGGGGCCAGCCGCGAGGGCACGAGGGGGCGGCTGCCGACGGCCATACGAGGGCCAGATTACGGCGGACGGTCCGACGGCCGGCAACCTCCCGTTCCGATTGAATGAGGGACGTGATGTTGAGGGTGCGCGCGGCGACGAGCAGTCCGTCCGTTCTGGACGTGCCGGACGTCGACGAGACACCCTTCGACGACCGCCCGTGGGTCGTGATCGTGTGGAACGACCCCATCAATCTGATGAGCTACGTGACGTTCGTGCTGCAGAAGCTGTTCGGGTACGGGCTCGACAAGGCCACCGCGCTGATGCTCGACGTGCACCACAAGGGCAAGGCCGTGGTGGCCAGCGGCCCCCGCGAGCAGTCGGAGCTGCACGTGTTCCGGCTGCACGAACACGGGCTGTGGGCGACGATGGAGCACGACGAGTGACCGCCATCGTGACTCGTTCCAGTGGCCGCTACGTGCTCCATCTGGGCAAGGACGAGCGTGCGCTGCTGGCCCGGCTGCTCGGCGAGCTGCGCGAGCTGGTGAACGACCCGGTGGAGTCCAGCGTCGTGCGGCGGCTGTTCCCCGCCGTCTACCCGGACGACGCGGAGCGGGAGGCCGAGTACCAGCGCCTGATGCGCGAGGACCTGGTGAGCAGCAGGCTGGCGGCTGTCGACGTCGTGGAGTCCGTGCTGGGTGGCTCCGGTCGGCGCGTCACGCTCGATGACGCCCAGATGCAGGCCTTCGTGCAGTCGGTCAACGCCGTGCGGCTGGTGCTGGGCACCCTGCTCGACGTCACAGAGGACGAGGACGAGGCCTCGCCCGAGCTCGCCAGCTCCCCGGAGTATCAGCTCTACGCCTACCTGTCGTGGCTGCTCGACTCCGCCATCCAGGCCATGTCGCGCGACCTCTGATCTGGGTGGCCACGGTCTCATCCGGGCTTCTGGGTGGCGACCGTCTCGAATTCGAGACCGTGACCACCCAGTTGCTGGGGGCTGGACCACCTCGACGCTCGAATCGGCCCTGTGTGGGGCCAGGGGCCCGCTGCTAGTGTCTCGGTGCTCTCAACTGGATGAGGCTCATGCCCCCATCGTCTAGTGGCCTAGGACACCACCCTTTCAAGGTGGCGGCACGGGTTCGAATCCCGTTGGGGGTGCCATGTCTGGTCCCGTGGTGAAGTCTGGAGTTCACGCCGGCCTGTCAAGCCGGAGGTCGCGGGTTCAAATCCCGTCGGGACCGCTAGCGGGCAGGTTCATGTTCACGGTCGAGCGCCAGCTCGCCACCATCACGGTCGAGCGCCAGCTCGCCACCATCACGGTCGAGTAGCTCAGTCGGCAGAGCGTCCGCCTGAAAAGCGGAAGGTCCCCGGATCGACGCCGGGCTCGACCACTGGAACGTTTGCGACGGTCGTCGATGAACGCGTGTCGCTCCTCCTGCCCGGAGACGAGCCAATGCCCGCCGGCGCCTCGACGGGGCGACCCGCCGAGCACTCGTCATGAAGCCCAACGCCGCGGCACCCGCGACGGCGACGACGAGAGCGAGCGCGGCGATCCGCAACCCGAGCAGCAGATGGTCGTTCCAGCGCGGCGGGGCGTGGAGCGGGTCCACGACCTCGACCATGCCGATCGTGTACGTCGGCTCCGCCCACTGACGCGGGACCGACGCGATCGTCGTCGCCGCCGCTGCTTCCGTCGTCGGCACGGTGGTCGCCGGGGGATCATCGACCTCGATCGGTGCGCCCGGCACCCCGGGCACGGCAACGGCCCGCAAGCTGATGCGATACCGCGACGCGTCCCGGAACGCGTCGCGGTGCATGTCCCAGGCATTGTTCGAGTGGGCGACGACGATCTGGTCGTTCTCCAGGCCCGGGAGGATGAACGCGCCGTAGTTGTTGCAGTCCGCGCCGCACTTCGTGTCCGGCGTGTATCGCGCGACCTCGGTCCACGGGCCCTGTGGCGCATGCGCCGTCCGGATCACGATGTCGCCGCCGTACCAATCGCCTTCGTCGGACGCCGCGACGTAGACGTCCCCGAAGCGCTCGACGGACACGGGCATCGACGTGCTGCTGGTCAACACGGGCACACGGTCCTGCCGCGAAGCGGACCAACCCGTTCCCGTCCAGTAGTAGGGGCGCCGATCGAGCTGGCCCTTCGGAACACGAGCGAGATAGGCGTGCGGTGAGCACGACGGATCGAACCCGTACTCCTCGCCCGGCACGAACTGCCGATAGCAGTGGCCGTACAGGTACGTCCAGTCGTTGTCGGAGACGATCGAGTAGCCGTACAGCGAGCTCGACGAATCGGCGGCCTGTTCCATGTCCAGCAGCTCGAGGTCGGGCAGGCGATACCGCGCCCGCCACGTGGCGACCGGTTCGGCGCCGGTCGCCGCTCCGCTCCTGTTGGGATTGCGGACTTCGGCGAGGAACAGCCAGAGGTTGCCGTCCGCTCCGATCTCCGCATCGAGCGGCCAGAACCACTGGCCGAGCGCCTCCTCGACCCACGAGCCGAGCCACGACGTGCCCTGACCGCCAGACGTCGGCAGCAGCGAGAAGCAGCTACCCGTCTGGATGAGGGCTGCGTTGTGGGCGAAGTGGTCATCCACGAGGTCGCCGTCGGCGCCCACGAAGGCGTCCTGGAACAGCCAGAGCGTGCGACCGTCGGGGAGGGCGTATGCATGCGGGTAGTCGGCTCCGGCGAGACCGCCTGCGCCGTCGGCGGCGAAGAACGCGTCGAGGTCGGCGGCGCTCGTCGAGGCTGCGCACTCGGCCGCCGCAGCCCGCGGCGCGTCGGCCCACGACACTGCCAAGATCGCGCCCAGCGCGAAGACGGCGCCCCAACCCCGTCCGATCACCTCCGCATTGTGGCAGTCCGGGCGCTTGACTCGAAAAGCGGTGCCGGCGCTTCGCTTCCGGACGACGCCATCCAGGCTCTACCGCATGCGGCCGGCGAAGGCGCTGGAGCGCCCGCCGTGCCGAACCGGCGCTTCGCTTCCGGACGACGCCATCCAGGCTCTACCGCATGCGGCCGGCGAAGGCGCTGGAGCGCCCGCCGTGCCGAACCGGCGCTTCGCTTCCGGACGACGCCATCCAGGCTCTACCGCATGCGGCCGGCGAAGGCGCTGGAGCGCCCGCCGTGCCGAACCGGCGCTTCGCTTCCGGACGACGCGATCCAGGCCTAGCGTGTGCCGATCGGTTGGGAGCAGCTCGCATCCGGCGTCGCACTGCCGCTCGATGACGTCGACGTTCCGCTGCTGACGGAGATCGAGCTGCCGGCGCCCGGCGGAAACCCGGTTGGCGACGTCGAGTCGGCTGCCCGGTCTGCGGTCATCGCTCGATTGCAGCTCAGTCCGGGCACGTCCGTCGCCGTCGGCGCGAGCAGCCGCGGCCTGTCCGGGCGCGTCGAGGTGCTGCGGGGCGCGATCGCAGGGTTGCGCGACCTGGGCGCGCTGCCGTTCGTCGTGCCGGCAATGGGCAGCCACGGCGGTGCGACCGCCGATGGTCAGCTCGCCACGCTGGCTCGCCTCGGCATCACCGAGGATGCGATCGGCGCCGAGATCAGGTCGAGCATGGAGACCACCGTCGTGGCCACCGCGGAGGACGACGAGGTCGGGTCGATCCGCGTCCACCTCGACCGGCATGCGGCAGCCGCCGACGTGATCCTTCCGGTGAACCGCATCAAGCCGCACACGCAGTTCCACGGTCCGGCGGAGAGCGGCCTGGCGAAGATGGCCGTTGTCGGCTTCGGCAAGCGATCAGGCGCCGCCGACTTCCACGCCACCGGGCCGAGGCGGATGAACCGCCGGCTGGCTGCCAGCGTCGCCGCGCTCCGGGCGACGGGACGCCTGCTCGGCGGCGTTGGAACGGTCGAGGCCGCCGATGGCAGCGTCGTGGACCTCCAGGCACTGACGGCCGACGACGTCGGCGGTCCAGCCGAATCAGCGCTCCTCGAGACCGCGCGGGCGATGTTGCCCAGTCTGCCGTTCGACGAGATCGACGTGCTCGTCATCGAGCAGGGCGGCAAGGACATCTCCGGGACGACGATCGATCCCAACGTCACCGGGCGGTTCTGGATCGATGGCCTGACCGATCTGCCCAGGCCGCGCGTCACGACGATCGTCCTCCTCGCGCTCACACCGACCACGGCCGGGAGCGCGCTGGGCATCGGCTTCGCCGACTTCGTCCCCGCGTCGCTGGCCGCCTCGATCGACTGGGAGCAGACGTACTTGAACTGCTTCACCGCAGGACCTCCCGGGATCCGCCGCGGCCGCATGCCGATGGTCCTGCCCGACGAGTCGTCGTGCGTGCGCGCCGCCCTGGCGACGTGCGGCCGAAGCGCCGATGAGCCCAAGCGCGTCGTGCGCATCCGGTCGACGTTGCACCTCACGCGATGCTGGGTCAGCGACGCGCTGCTCGCCGAGTTGCCCGGGGATGCACGAGTCGTGAATCCGTCGTCCTGAGGTGAACACCCGGTTCGGCACGCCGGCGCCTCCAGGCGCTTCGGCGGCCGTCCATTCTCGTAGGGTCCGGCGTCGGTGTCGGACACGTTCTTCACGGTCGAGCCTGCCAGTGACGGCGGCGAGTGGTTCGTCCCGACCGACATGACGCGAGGTCCATGGGACCCGGATGCGGGGCACGCCGGTCCGCCGACGGCGCTGCTCGCGCGATCCCTCGAGCGACTGCTGCCAGAGCACCGCCTGGCGCGGATCAGCGTCGAGCTCGGTCGCCCCGTACCGATGGCCGGCTTCCGGATCGTCGCCGAAGTCGTGCGGGCCGGACGGGCGACGGCCAACTCGCGGGCGGTGATCGTCGGGAAGGACGGCGTGGAACGCGTGTGGGTGACCGGTTCACACGTCGCCGTGAGCCCGGTCCAGTTGTTCGCATCAACACTCGGCGCTCAGGACGGCCTCCCGCGCCTGGCCGACGCCCAACCGGGCGAGTTCCCGATCGGCCGGTTCGGCCACGGGCTACCTGGATTCCGGGATGGCGTGACGGTGCGCTACCCACCCGGCGAGGACAACGGCATGGGTCCAACGACGGTGTGGATGCACAGCATCCCGCTGCTGCCCGGCGAGGAGATGTCACCGTTCCAGCGGATCTGCCCGTTGTCCGACTGCGGCAACGCCTTCAGCCGGCATGCCGATCCCGATCAGATGCGGTTCCTCAACACCGATCTCGTCGTGGCGCTGCATCGTGATCCAGTCGGCGAGTGGATGGGCAGCCGCGTGACCTCGCACTGGCACCCGACCGGCGTCGGTCTCAGCGACGCCCTGCTGTTCGACGACGAGGGTGCCGTCGGAAGGGCGCTGCAGACCCTGTTGCTGCGGCCGGTCGGATGAGCGACCCGCTGGCCGCTGCGCTCGCCGAGGTCGTCGGGGCCGAGCACGTTCTTGCGGATCCCGACGTCACGTCCTCGTACGCCGTCGACTGGACCGGGCGCTACCGCGGCGAGGCTCGACTGGTCGTCCGACCAGGTGACGATGCGCAGGTGAGCGACGTCGTGCGCCGGTGCGCCGAGGCCGGCGCGGCGCTCGTACCCCAGGGCGGCAACACGGGACTCGTCGGGGGAAGCGTGCCGCGACGCCAACCGATGGTCGTCGTGTCGACGCGCCGCCTCTCCGACCTCGAACCCGTCGATGCCGGCGCGATGCAGGTCACCGCCGGAGCCGGGGTGACGCTGGCGCAATGGCGTACCCACGCCCGGGCGGCGGGTCTCGATGCGCCGGTGGATTTCGCCAGTCGCGACTCGGCCACCGTCGGTGGAGCCGTCGCCACCAACGCCGGCGGATCGAGGGTTGTCCGCTTCGGCACGATGCGCTCCCAGGTGGTCGGTGTGCGCGCCGTGCTCGCCGACGGCTCGTGCGTCGGCTCGCTGTCGGGGCTCCCCAAGGAGACACTCGGCCTGCACTGGCCGTCACTGCTGTGTGGCAGCGAAGGGACGCTCGGCGTCCTGACCGCACTGCGGCTGCGCGTCGTGCCGTGGTACCGACACACGGCGACGGCGATGGTGGCGACGGCGGGACTCGAGGAGGCGGTTGCCGTGCTCGCCGCTCTGCGCGCCGAGGTGACCCATCTCGACGCTGTCGAGCTGATCCTGCCGGAGGCAATGGATCTCGTCGCCGCCCATCTCGGGACGGCGCCGCCCGTCGGTCCGGACGGGGTCGGTGCGTACGTCGTCGTCGAATGCGCCGATCACGAGGATCCGACCGACGAGCTGACGACCGCGCTCGCCGAGCGGCGCGAGATCCTCGACGCCGCGATCACGACCGAAGGACCTGCTCGCGACCGCCTCGTGGCGTTCCGTGACCGGATCACCGAATCGATCGCCGCGCAGGGCGTACCGCTGAAGCTCGATGTTGCGGTGCCTGTTGCGCGGCTGGCCGAGGTCGTGGTCGCAGCACGTGGCGCGATCGCCCGCCACGGAGGTCGGCTCGTGCCGTTCGGCCACCTCGCCGAGGGCAACGTCCATCTCAACGTGCTGGAGCCCGGCGACGTCGGAGCGATCACCGACGAGGTGCTCACGGCGGCGGCCGACCTCGGCGGCACGATCTCCGCCGAGCACGGCGTCGGCGTCGCCAAGGCGCGCTACCTCCACCTCGTGCGTCGTCCGGCCGAGCTCGCCGCGGCCGCCGCCGTCAAGCACGCCCTCGACCCGGCCGGCATCCTCAACCCAGGCGTCCTCGACCCGAACTGTCCGTAGCGATCGCCTCACAACGACCGATTCCGACGGACAGATCAGCTGCCGAACGGAAAACCGAGGTCGGGCGCCGTCAACAGCGGTCGGTACGCGATGCCCGCCGCCTCGGCCATCGCCGCGCACGTGCCACCTCGATCGACGATCACCGTGATCAGCACCGGCTCGGCACCGGCGGCCCGCACGACCTCGACGGCTTCCATCAGCGACGTACCTCGCGTGACCGTGT
The DNA here is from genome assembly GCA_963844915.1 of uncultured Acidimicrobiia bacterium. Taxonomy (GTDB): domain Bacteria; phylum Actinomycetota; class Acidimicrobiia; order Acidimicrobiales; family Ilumatobacteraceae; genus JALZMG01. The sequence continues at coordinate 67,807 of CAWJQF010000010.1, forward strand.
CCTCGGTGATGACGACGCGATCACCGGCTTGCAGCGCTCCGGCCAGCCGGCCGGTGATCCCGTGATCCTTGGCCTCCTTGCGCACGCTGAAGCTGCGCAGCGCACGTCCACGTGTGGCCGCGACGGCGGCGACACCGAAGGCCACCGGGTCGGCACCCATCGTCAGCCCGCCGATGGCGGTCGCGTCGTCGGGGATGACCGACAGGGCGGCGTCGGCAACGGCGAGGATGCCGTCGGGGCGGCAGGCGGTCTGCTTCGTGTCGAGGAACCAGGAGCTGTGCGCCCCCGACTTCAGCGTGAACGATCCGCGCTTGAGCGAGTGCTCCAGGACGTGATCACGCAGTGTGGCGAACGGTTCGGGGAGATCCGGCAGCCCCACTGACATCGCCGGCCGAACCTATCGGCCACTCCCCCGCCATAGCGTCCGGGCCCGATGTTTCCGATCCAGCAACTGCGCATCTTCACCGAACCTCAGCAAGGCGCCACATACGACGATCTCCTCGCCGTCGCGCAGCGCGCGGAAGCGCTCGGGTTCGGCGCGTTCTTCCGCAGCGATCACTACTTGGCGATGGGTCCGGCCCTCGATGCCGGCGGCCTGCCCGGACCGACTGACGCCTGGACGACGCTGGCCGGCCTCGCCCGCGACACGTCGACGATCCGGCTTGGCACGCTCGTGACATCGGCGACGTTCCGGATGCCCGGACCGCTGGCCATCGCCGTCGCCGGCGTCGACCAGATGTCCGGTGGTCGAGTCGAGCTCGGCCTCGGTGCCGGATGGTACGAGCGCGAGCACGAGGCCTATGCCATCCCGTTCCCGCCGCTCGGTGAGCGCTTCGAACGCCTCGAGGAGCAGCTGACGATCATCACGGGGATGTGGACCGCGCCGCCGGGCGAGCCGTACTCATTCGACGGTCGGCACTACCGCGTCGTCGACTCGCCGGCGCTCCCCAAGCCGGTACAGGGCGCCGGCATTCCCGTCATCGTCGGCGGCACCGGTCCATCGCGCACGCCTGCCCTCGCCGCCCGCTTCGCCAACGAGTACAACGCCGCGTTCAGGCACTTGGACTGGTTCGTCGAGCAACGCGAGCGCGTGATTGCAGCCTGTGACTCCATCGGACGGGACCCGGCGACACTGACCTGGTCGACGGCCAACACCGTGTGCCTGGGGGCCAACACCAGAGAATTCGAGCGCCGGGCGGCGGCCATCCAGCGCGAGCCGGATGAGCTGCGCGAGAACTGCTTCGCCGGCACACCGGACGAAGTCTTGGCCAAGCTCGAGCGCTGGCAGTCTGCTGGAGCCGATCGCATCTACCTCCAGGTGCTCGATCTCATCGATCTGGAACATCTGGACGAAATTTCCGCCCTCGCTACGTCATGAACACTGTATTTGCGCCATGATGTGTCTCTATGGCTGTCAAGCGAGCTTCGAAAGCGACGATGAGCGATGACCACAAAGCGGCGTTAGCCCAAGGCCGGTCAGAGGGTCGTGCCGTACGTGACTACCTCGCCGCCCTGCGCGCCAACAAGCCCAAGCGGGGCCGCAAGCGCACGTCGGATTCGATCAAGAAGCGCATCGCGGGGATCGAAGATCAGCTGCCGATGGCCGATCCGTTGACCGAGGTCAAGCTGATCCAGGAGCGGTTCAACCTGAGCCGCGAGCTGGAATCGATGGACTCCCAGGTCGACCTGCAATCCCTCGAAGATGGCTTCGTCGACGTCGCCTCCAGCTACAGCGTGCGCCAGGGCATTTCCTACGCCGCGTGGCGGGAAGTCGGGGTCCCGGCGGCGGTCCTCAAGCGAGCTGGGGTCAGCCGCTCCAGCACCTGAGCACGCGTCACGCCGTCACGTTTGGCGTTCGTGCTCGATGTCGATCGCGTCGAGTGCGGCGCCCACCCGGTCGAGCTCCGGAAGCGCCCGCTCGACGTCGAACACCGCGTCGAGCGCGGCCTGGTCGAGTGTGACCTCTGGGTCAGCTTCCAGCTGGCTGCGGAAATCAACGCCCTCCCCTGCCGCCAATATTGCATTCCGCTGCACGATTCGGTACGCATCGTCGCGACTGCGGCCGCCTTCGATCAACGCCAACAAGACCGGTTGGCTGAACACCAGGCCGTGGCTGGAGTGCAGGTTGGCAGCCATCCGCTCTTCGTCGATCTCGAGATTCGCCAGCAGCCCTTCCAGCCGTTTGACCATGTAGTGAACGAGGAGAGAAGAATCGGGCAGCACGATCCGCTCGACGGATGAATGAGAGATGTCCCGCTCGTGCCAAAGCGCGACGTCCTGCAGCCCGGCCAGCAGGTTGCTGCGCACGACGCGGGCGAGACCGCTGATCGTCTCGGCGGAGATCGGGTTGCGCTTGTGCGGCATCGCCGAGGAACCCTTTTGTCCCGGCTTGAACCCCTCGCGCACCTCCCCCACCTCGGTCCGCTGGAGATGGCGCAACTCAACGGCCACCAGTTCGCACGTGGCCGCCACCGCCGCCATGGCCCACAGGAACTCGGCGTGCCGGTCGCGGGCGATGACCTGGCTCGCCGGCACCGGTCGCAGCCCGAGCCGCTCGCCGACGTACTCCTCGATCCGCGGGTCGACGTTGGAGTACGTCCCGACGGCGCCGGACAGCTTGCAGACGGCGACGGTCGCACGGGCGGCGGCCAACCGCCGGCGGTCCCGCTCGACCTGGAAGGCCCACAGCGCCGCCTTCGCGCCGAACGTCGTGGGCTCGGCGTGCATGCCATGGGTCCGCCCCACCATCACGGTGCGCAGATGCCGGCGGGCCAGCTCGATGACCGTGCACAGCAGCCCACGCGTGGCGTCCAGTACGAGATCGAGCGCGTCGCGCATGGCCCAGCACAGCGCCGTGTCGACGACATCCGACGACGTCAGCCCGTAGTGGATCCACGAGCCGGCCGGTGGACCGATGCGCTCCTGCACCACGTCCACGAACGCCGCGACGTCGTGATCCGTAATCCGCTCGCGTTCGGCGACGGCAGCGACGAACGCGTCGTCGACGACCGGCGCCAGCTGCCGGCAGGCGTCGGCGTCCACGCGCGGCACGAGGCCGATGGTGGCGTGTGCCTCCGTCGCCAGTAGCTCGACTTCCAGCCATCGGCCGAAGCGGGTGGTGTCGCTCCAGACCGCGGCCATCTCCGGGCGGGAGTAGCGCTCGATCATCCGCTCACCCCCACCGGGCGTTCACCGCCACAGCACGTAGTCGTCGCGCTCGGGCCCGACGCCGACGATCCCGACGGGGATGCCGACCTCACGCTCGATCAACTGCAAGAGATCTCGAGCCTCGGACGGCAGCGCGTCGCTCTCGCGGGCCTGACCCAAGCCGACACGCCACCCGGGCAACGTCTCGTAGACCGGTTCGACCTGGGACAGCACCTCAGATCGATCCGGGTACCCGGACACGAGCGCACCGTCCACGCGGTAGCCCGTGCACACCTTCACCGCCTCGAAGCCATCGAGCACGTCGACCTTCGTGACGGCGAGCTCGGTCAGGCTGTTCAGCCGCACGGCGTGGCGCAGCATGACGCAATCCAGCCAGCCGGCTCGGCGGCGACGTCCGGTCACCGTGCCGAACTCCCGCCCCACCTCGACGAGGCGGTCGCCATCGTCATCGGACAGCTCGGTGGGGAACGGTCCTGCCCCGACGCGTGTGGTGTACGCCTTCGTGATGCCGACGACGCGTCCGATGTCGCGAGGTCCGAGACCCGTCCCGGTGCAGGCGCCTCCGGCCGTCGGGTTGGAGGAGGTGACGTACGGATAGGTCCCGTGGTCGAGGTCGAGGAAGGTCGCCTGCGCGCCCTCGAGCAGCAAGTGCTCACCTCGAGCCGAGCGCGTCGTGGAGCAACGACACCGTGTCGCCGACGTATGGCACGAGGCGGGCGCCGAGCTGCTTGAAGCGGTCGACGATCTCATCGACGTCGAGCGGCTCGCCGCCGGCCGCTTCGAGCTCGCGGTTCTCGGCGACGGCGCGGGCCTTGACGTGCGCGGCGAACGACGGGAGGTCGGCGACGTCACCGGCCCGCACGCCGACGCGCCGGGCCTTGTCGGCGTAGGCGGGCCCGATGCCCTTCAGGGTGGTGCCGATCTTGTCCTCGCCGCGCACGGCCTCGGCGATCGCGTCGTGGGCTTGGTGCCACGGGAAGATCAGATGGGCACGGCTCGAGACGACCAGCCGGGCACACGACACGCCACGGGACTCGAGAGCGTCGAGCTCGGCGAACAAGGTCGGCAGATCGACGACGACACCGTTGCCGATGACCGGTACGACATGGTCGTACAGGACGCCACTCGGGATCAGTTGGAGCGCGTAGCGCGCGTCCCCGACGACGACGGTGTGCCCGGCGTTGTGGCCACCTTGGTAGCGCACGACGTAGGAGTGCTCCTTGGCCAGCAGATCGATGACCTTGGCCTTGCCCTCGTCACCCCACTGGGCGCCGACGACGACAGTGACGGGCACGTGGCCAGATCGTACGCGCCTCGCTGAGGTTGCGCCGGATACGTTCACCACGCGATGGAACCCGTGATGCGGCGCATGCGCTGGTCCGAGATGGACGAGGCGGATCGCACTGCGCTGTGCTCGCGGGGGCTGGCGGACATCTTCGACCCCGACCTGCGGACGTCGATCGCCGCGCTGATCGATGACGTGCGCGCCCGCGGCGACGTCGCCGTGTGCGACGCCCTCGGCCGGTTCGACGGCATCCAGCTGACGCCGGAGCGGTTGCGCGTCACGGAGGACGAGCTCGCCGCAGCGACCGTGAGCGACGCCGTCGACGACGCGCTCGACGACGCCATTGCGCACTGCCGGGCGTTCAACGAGCAGTTGATGGCTCGGTCCACCGATTGGAGCTTCGAGCCCGAAGCCGGCCTGCGCGTCGGTGAGAAGGTCACGCCGATCGCGTCGGCCGGCCTGTTCGTGCCGTCTGGGAAGGCGAGCTATCCCAGCGTCGCCTACCAGTTGGGCGTGCCGGCGACCGTTGCGGCGGTGCCGCGGATCGTCCTGGTCGTGCCGCCGATCCCCGGCGGTGACGGCGCCGTTGATCCGGCGGTGCTCGTCGTGTGCCGCAAGCTCGGGATCACGGAGGTGTTCCGCGTCAACGGTCCGGCCGGGCTGGCCGCACTCGGCTTCGGCACCGAGTCGATTCCACGGGTGCGCAAGATCGTCGGGCCGGGATCGCCCGCCGTGACGTGCGCGCAGGTGGAGCTGCAGGGCCACGGCGTGGCGACGATGATGCTGCTCGGACCAACTGAGAGCCTCGTCATCGCCGACGGTGACGCCGACGCGCAGCGCCTCGCCTCCGACCTGTTGATCGAGGCCGAGCACGGCACCGACTCGTCGGTGGTGCTCGTGACGACGTCGGATCGGCTCGCCGACGCCGCCGAGGTGGAGCTGCAGGAGCAGTTGGCGCAGCTCCCACCCCACCGCGCCGAGGCCGCCCGGGCGTCACTCGGACCGAATGGGGGCTGCGTGCTCGTCGACTCGCTCGACCGGGCGGTCGCCGTCGCCAACCGCTACGCGCCGGAGCACCTCCAGGTGGCCGTCGGCGACCGTGACATCGACCGCGTCGTCGACGGCTTGGTCAACGCCGGCGAGATCCTCGTCGGCCAGCACACTCCGTTCAGCGCAGCGAACTTCGTCATCGGCTGCCCGGCGTCACTCCCCACGTCCGGCTACGCCGAGGTGTCGTCGGGCATCACGGTGGAGGCGTTCCTCAAGCGGACGGCGATCGCCCACGCGGACGGCACGGCCATCAGGAGGATGGCGCCGTCGATCGTGGCGCTCGCCGACCACGAGGGGTTCCCGGCCCACGCCGCGGCCCTCCGCCGCCGGATGTGATCGTTCTGTTGGCCACCGGACTACCGAGGGCTCGCTTCGCTCGCCGAGTCCGTAGGAATCGTCGTTGTGATGTCGTTGTACGGACAGAACGGGTCAGCCGGAGCGGTCGGGCTGCTGCGACGGGTCGGGCTGGGCGATCCAGAAGGCCGCGCCGAACGGATCCATGACGCCGGCCATCTTGCCGTAGGGCGTCTCGAACGGTGGGGCGAGCAAGGTGCCGCCGTTCGCGGTGACCCGTTCCGCCGCCGCGTCGGCGTCGTCGGTGCCGAAGTAGGCGACCCAGTGCGAGGGCGTCCCGTCAGGCGCCCCGAACATCCCGCCCATGCCACCGACCGGCACGTCGTCGCCGGGCACCCCGAACGTCGTGTAGTCGGGGCCGGCGTCAGGCAGCGCGTCGCTGGTGAACCCGAACACCGCGGCGTAGAACGCCCGCGCCGTGTCGGGGTCGGTGCTGCGCAGGTCGTCCCACGTCAGCGCACCGGGCTCGTTGACGATCCCGGCACCGATGTGCTGCTTGGCCTGCCACACGCCGAACGCCGCGCCAGCCGGATCGACACCGATGAACATCCGCCCGAGCGGGCCGACGTCCATGGGCTCGAAGAGCACCGAGCCGCCGTTCTCCTTGACGGCCGCGGCCGTCTTGTCGGCATCATCGCTGGCCATGTACAGCGTCCACACGCTCGGAGTCCCCTCCTGCATCGGCGGGCTGATCCCCGCCACGTTGGCGCCCTTGATCTTGGCGATGGAGTAGTGGCCGAACTCCTCCCCCTGGTCCTCGAACGTCCACCCGAGGACCGAGCTGTAGAACGCCTTGCCGGCGTCGAGGTCCGGAACGGTGAGATCGGCCCAGCAAGGGAAGCCGGCAGGCCACGGAGACGTGCGAATGCTCATAGCGTCGGGACGCTAACGGTGAACTCGGAGGCGACCGCGTGGCTCTGAGGTGCAGACCCGGCTCGGCACGCCGGCGCCTCCAGGCGCTTCGGCGGCCGCATGAGTTACGCCGTTACAACAAGCTCCCCGTTGGCCACGTCGACGTGGATCGTCCCGCCGTCGGTGACCTTGCCCTCGAGCAGGAGCATCGCCGACGGGTCGCCGATCTCGCGCTGGATGATCCGCTTGAGCGGCCGGGCGCCGAAGGCAGGGTCGAACCCCTCCTTGGCCAGGTGACCCATCGCCTCGGGACTGATCTCGAGGGCGATACGCCGCTCGGCCAACCGCTGCCGCCACCGCTCGAGCTGGATCTCGACGATCCGCGTCAGGTCCTCCTCGGTCAGCGCCTTGAACCGGATGATCTCGTCGACCCGGTTGATGAACTCCGGCTTGAAGAAGTCGAGCGGATCGCCAGGGAGGTTCGAGGTCATGATCAACACGACGTTGGTGAAGTCAACGGTGCGGCCCTGACCGTCTGTCAGCCGGCCGTCGTCGAGCACCTGCAGCAACGTGTTGAACACGTCCGGGTGAGCCTTCTCGATCTCGTCCAGCAACACGACCGAGTACGGCCTGCGACGCACCGCCTCGGTGAGCTGACCGCCCTCGTCGTACCCCACGTAGCCCGGGGGCGCGCCGATGAGGCGGGACACCGAGAACTTCTCCATGTACTCGCCCATGTCGATGCGGACCATCGCGTGGTCGTCGTCGAACAGGAACTGGGCGAGTGCACGCGCCAGCTCCGTCTTGCCGACGCCGGTCGGGCCAAGGAACATGAACGACCCGATCGGCCGGTTGGGATCGGACAGTCCGGCTCTGCTCCGGCGCACCGCGTTGGCGACGGCGCGAACTGCGTCGTCCTGTCCGACCACACGCTCGTGGAGATGCTCCTCGAGGTGGATCAGCTTGGCTGCCTCGGCCTCCATGAGCCGGCTGACCGGCACGCCCGTCCACTTCGAGACGACCTCGGCGATGTCCTCGGCGTCGACCTCTTCCTTCAGCATGCGGTGCTCGGACTGCAGCTCGTCGAGGTGCTCGGTGGCCTCCTCGATGCGTCGCTCCAGCTCCGGGATGCGGCCGTAACGGATCTCGGCGGCGACGTTCAGGTCGACCTCGCGCTCGAGCTGCGTGCGCAGCTGCTCCAGCTCCTCCTTCAGGGTGCGGATGGCGTCGATCGCCTCGCGCTCGGCCTCCCAGTGCTGCTTCATCCCGGCCACTTCGGCGTTGAGTACAGCCAGCTCGTCGGTCAGCGCGTCGAGGCGCGCCCGGGAGGCCTCGTCGGACTCCTTCTCCAGCGCGACCTGCTCGATCTCGAGCTGCAGGATGCGCCGCTCGACGATGTCGATCTCCGTTGGCATCGAGTCGATCTCGATGCGCAGCTTGCTGGCGGCCTCGTCGACGAGGTCGATCGCCTTGTCCGGCAGGAAGCGGTTGGTCAGGTAGCGGTTGGACAGGACGGCTGCGGCGACCAGCGCGGAGTCCTGGATGCGCACGCCGTGGTGCACCTCGTAGCGCTCCTTGAGGCCGCGCAGGATGCCGACCGTGTCCTCGACCGAGGGCTCGGAGACGTACACCTGCTGGAAGCGGCGCTCGAGTGCCGGGTCCTTCTCGACCCGCTTGCGGTACTCGTCGAGCGTCGTCGCACCGATCATCCGCAGCTCGCCTCTCGCGAGCATCGGCTTGATCATGTTGCCGGCGTCGAGTGCACCCTCCGCGGCGCCGGCGCCGACGATCGTGTGCAGCTCGTCGACGAACGTGATGATCTCGCCGGCCGCGTCGGTGATCTCCTTGAGAACGGCCTTCAACCGCTCCTCGAACTCACCGCGGTACTTGGCGCCGGCCAGCATCGAGCCGATGTCGAGGGCGATGATCCGCTTGGTCTTGAGGCCCTCCGGGACGTCGCCGTCGGCGATACGCCGGGCCAGGCCCTCGACGATCGCCGTCTTGCCGACGCCGGGCTCGCCGATGAGCACGGGGTTGTTCTTCGTGCGGCGCGACAGCACCTGGATGACGCGCCGGATCTCCTCGTCGCGCCCGATGACCGGGTCGATCTTGCCGTCGCGGGCACGGGCCGTGAGGTCCTGCCCGTAGCGCTCGAGCGCCTGGAACTGATCTTCGGGGTTCTGCGACGTCACACGGTGCGAGCCGCGCACCTCCTGCAGCACCTGCAGCAGTTCCTCGGTGGCGACGCCAAGGCGCTCGTGCATGGCGAGCAGCAGGTGCTCGACGGAGAGGAAGTCGTCGCGAAGGTCGGACTGGAAGCCCTGCGCCTCCTCGAAGACCTGGTTGAGGGCGCGCCCGAGACGGGGCTCGTCGCCGCCGTAGGCCTTGGGCAGCTTGGCCACAGCCTCGTCGGCCTTGTTGCGCACCATGAGGGGTGCCTGACCGAGCTTGGCCAGCACGGCCGGGACGACCGTGTCGTCCTGCCTGGTCAGTGCGGCCAGGAGATGGTCGGGTGTGAGCTCGGGGTTCGAGCTGGCCTTGGCCTGGTCGATGGCGGCAGCCATCGCTTCTTGCGTCTTGAGCGTCCACTTCTTGGGGTCGAGCGCCATCCCACCAGGATAACGGGCGATAGGAAACTTGAGTCACTTCGTATCAAGTTCTGTCGGTTCCGCTGGGCTTGCACGCGACTCGAGATTGCGATTGTGTGACGGGATGCCGCGAACGACCGCCTGTCCCGATCGTCCGACGCGCCGGCTACGCGCCGTCGGCATGGTCGCTGCCCTGGGGCTCGGCGTGATCGCAGGGCAGTCGTTCCCCAGCGCCCCGGCGTCGGCGCAGAGCGCGGCACAGCAGGTCGTCGCGCTGACGAACCAGGTGCGGACGCAGAACGGGTTGCCTCCGCTCTCCCTCGAGCTCTCACTGCTGTGGGCGGCGCAGGTGCACTCCAACGAGCAGGCGGCGTTGAACCGCCTGTCACACTCCGGTCGCTACGGGGATGCAGGACAGCGCATCAGCCGGCAGCGGGCGACGCGGCGCGACTACCAGTGGAGCACGTGGGGCGAGAACATCGCGTCCGGAGCTCCCGACGCAGCGTTCGTGATGAATGGTTGGATGAACAGTCCTGGGCACCGAGCCAACATCCTCGATCCGGCCTTCACCGACATCGGCGTCGGACTGGCGTACTCGTCGAACGGCACGCCGTACTGGACAATGGTGCTGGCTCGCCCCGGATGAGCAACGTGTTGCGAACCAAGCCCGGACGCACAACGAAGGAACGCAGATGAACGACGACGAACTGATCCAGCGCATCGACGACCTCGTCGACGAGGAGCACGCACTGGAGCGCAAGGCCGAACCCGGCCGACCGCTCACGGCCGAGGAGGCCGAGCGCCTGAGCAGTCTCGAAGTCGCCCTCGACCAGTGCTGGGACCTGCTGCGCCAGCGCCGCGCCCGCCGCAACGCCGGCCTCGACCCCGACGACGCCCACGTCCGCGACGCCTCCGTCGTGGAGAACTATCAACAGTGAAGCTCAAAGGGGGGAAGGGAAACCTTCCCCCCTTTGAAACCCCCCATCTCGGAGGAGCTCCGGCGGGCCGAGCAAGTCGGACCCGCCTCCGCACCGAAATCCACACTGATGGGCCCGGCGCGGTCCGGCCGACGCTGACACCCACTCGGTAACGTCCGAGCAGTGCCGAGTCTTCGTCCGCTGCGCACGCCGGAGCGGCCGTCGGACGCCACGCTGCTCGCCACGTGGCGTGGCGGGACCGTGCACCTGTGGGGCTGGGACGGGCACGCCACCATGCCGCTGGCGTGGCTCGACCGGGCTCGATGGGCATTCGCTGCGCACTCCGGGCGCTTCGCCTCACTCGACATCCCGCTGCCCGACGGGCAGACCATCGAGGCGGCCACGATTCGACTCGACAGCGACGCCACCGGGCCGTGGCTGCTCTCACTGACACGTGCCGACCGCAGCGATCCGATCGCCTGGCTCGCCGCCGTTGCCCGCCTGGCCGACTCGACCGTCCGCGGCGGCTACGTGACGCCGACGGTCCAACCCGAGCACGATGCGCTGGTTGCCCGCTGGCGCCCGGTCAACGCGCCCATGATCGACGAGACCCTGGCGGCGCTCGTCGGGTCGATGCCGCCGATCCTGCTGCCCGACCCGACCGACCCGACGACGGTTGCCGACATCCACGCCACGCTCGTCGACTCGGTGGCGCGGCATCGCCTCGCCGTGGGCCGCTGGCGTCCGAGCGTGACCGGCCGCGCCCCAGCAGCGGCCGCCACCCGCGCCGTGTTCCGTGCGCTGTCGACGGGTGACCCACGGGTGTCCAGCGGGCCACACGACGTCGCCGTCGGCATGATCGCCACGACGCTCGACCGACGACGCCGCCGGGCGACCGGAGATCCTGTCGTCATCCCGCGTGTGCGGCTCGTCGTGCCCGAGGACCTGTTCGACGATTGGGACGTGTGCCTCGAGCTCGTCGACGAGCTCGACCCAGGCCGATGGTGTTCGGCCGACGACGTCTGGGATGCCACGCCGATGGCGCTCGAGCTGGCCGGCTCGACGGAACACCTCGCCGCACTCGAAAGCGAGCTGGTCACCGCCGCCTCAGCGGTCGCCGCGCGGATCGACACGCTCGAGCCATTCGCCGCGGCTCATGAGCCGTCATCGATCGAGCTCGACCTCGACGCCGCTGATCGGTTCCTCGAGCAAGCGCCCGCGGAGCTGGAGCGACTCGGCATCGAGCTGATCGGGCCCGAGCGCCTCGTCCGAGGGAACTTCTCGGTGCGCGGCACGGTCGCCGGCAACCCGACCGAGCAGCGCGCGGGTTTCAACCGCGATGCCGTCGTCGACTGGCGGCTCGTCGTCGCCGAAGGTGACGACTCGAGCGCGGTCTCTGCTGCCGAGCTCGCCCGCGCCGACGCCGCTGGCGCAACGCTGCTGCACACCGGACGGAGGTGGGTGCGCATCGATCCGGAGGCGCTGCGCAAGGCCCGCCAGCGCCTCGACGAACACACGCGCCAGCACGGCGTCGTCGACGCCGTCACGCTCCTGCACCTCGCCGCCGCGGGTGAGCTCGACGCGCCGGAGCGCGAGACGGCACCGCCCTGGAGCGTCGAGCTGTTGGCCGGACTGCCCGACGATCGCCTCGTCGAGGCTCGCGAGAGCGAACGGTTCGCCGGCGCGTTGCGGCCATATCAGCGCCGCGGCCTGGCGTGGCTGCGCTTCCTCGAGCGCCTGGGACTCGGCGGGTGCCTGGCCGACGACATGGGGCTCGGCAAGACGGCCACCGCGCTGGCCCACCTGCAGTGCCGGCCAGGTCCGCACCTCGTCGTGTGTCCCCTGTCGGTCGTCCACAACTGGTTCGCCGAGGCGGCTCGCTTCACGCCGGGCCTCCACGTCGTCGTCCACCACGGCGCCGACCGCGACCTCGGACTCGATGGGCTCGTGCCCGCTGACCTCGTCGTCACGACGTACGGGCTGCTGCCACGCGATCTCGGGCAGCTGGCCACGGTCGAATGGTCCACCGTCGTCTTGGACGAGGCACAGCAGGTCAAGAACCCCGCCACGCGAGCCGCCCGGGCCGTGCGGGCGTTGCGGGCCGGCCAGAAGATCGCCCTCACCGGGACGCCCGTGGAGAACCGACTGGCGGAGCTGTGGGCGATCCTCGACGCCGTCAATCCCGGCCTCCTCGGCAGCCGGGAGCAGTTCCGCCACCGCTACGCCCGCCCGATCGAGCGAGACGGCGACGCCGCGGCGGCGACGCGACTGCGGCGCATCACCCAACCGTTCGTGCTGCGCCGCTCCAAGTCCGATCGTCAGCTCGTGCCCGATCTGCCCGACAAGATCGAGCAGATCGCCTGGGCCGGGCTGTCGAGCGAGCAGGCCGTGCTCTACCAGCATGTCGTTCAGCAACTGCTCACCGACGCCGAGCAGGCGACGGGCATGCGCCGCCGTGGCCTGGTGCTCGCCGCGCTCACGAGGCTCAAGCAGATCTGCAACCACCCGGCGCACGCGCTCGGCGACGGATCCCGCCTCCACGGACGGTCGGGCAAGCTGGCCCGCTACGACGAGCTCGTCGACGAGCTACTCGACGTCGGCGAGCGGGCGTTGGTGTTCACGCAGTTCCGCGAGATGGGCGAGCTGCTCCGGCGCCACGCCGCCGAGCGGTTGGAGCTGCGCGTGCCGTTCCTCCACGGCGGCGTCACGCGGAAGCGTCGCGACGCGATGGTCGCTGACTTCCAGGCCGGGCTCGGCCCACCGTTGCTGCTCGTCTCGCTGCGGGCCGGCGGCACCGGGCTCAACCTGACCGCGGCCAGTCAGGTCATCCACTACGACCGCTGGTGGAACCCTGCAGTCGAGGACCAGGCCACCGACCGGGCGTGGCGGATCGGGCAGGGACGCACCGTCGTCGTCCACAAGCTCGTCTGCGAGGGCACCGTCGAGGAGCGCATCGCCACGCTGATCGACGAGAAGCGGTCGCTCGCCAACTCGGTGCTCGGCAGTGGCGAGGCCTGGCTGTCCGAGCTGTCGACGGCCGAGCTGCGCGACCTCGTCACGCTGGACACGTCGGCAGTGCAGCCATGAGCGCACCGCGCCGCGTGATCGGGCCGAGCCCGCCTGGCCGGCTGCCCGCGGCGATGCTGCGGGCGCTGACCGCCGAGCTGTCGGATCCCGGACGGTTCAGCCGGGCCAAGGCCTACGCCCGCGACGGCGCTGTGGTCGACATCGAGATCCAACCGGGCGAAGTGCGCGTCGAGATCCTCGGTTCGCGCTACGAGCCGTACCAGACCCGGGTCTGGGCGACACCGGCCGAGGACCGAACGTCTCCCGTCGGCCTCGTGCCCGAGCGTGACGAGCTGGGCGCCGAGTGCACCTGCCCCGACGATGCGCCGTACGCGTTCTGCAAGCACGCCCTCACTGCGCTGCTCGTGCTGGCCGACGAGGTGACGATCGACCCAGACGTCCTCGCGACATGGCGCTCGGGCACGGCGGTCGCGCGCCCGGTGCGAGATCAGGCTGCGCCCGGCTCCCTGTCCTCGCTGGTGCGGGCTCCGGCGGCGATCCCCGAACCGCCTCGGCTGCCCCCACGGCTGCCCGTGGCCATGCCCGCGAGCGCCGACGAGCTCGCCGACGTGCTTGCCGACGCGCTCTCGATCTTGCGGGGCTGAACGCCTGTCCAGGCTCGGCTCGCAACCAAGTTGCTCACCTCTCCTCCCGAGCTCGCCGCCGCCGCTGCGCTTCGGCGGCTCACCTGCCTGTCCGCGGCGGGGACCACTGAGAGGACCGCTCGCCGGCGCCGCCGCTGCCGGCGGCTCGGGAACGATTCGCGCAACTCTTCCCGGCGGTCGGCGGCCAGCTGCCAGGCAGTGTCGAACATCATCAAGTGCATGAAGTCGAACGTACGCACGATTGTGGACAGATCAGGTCCGCCTTTCGTGACAGCATGTGCGACCATTGACACACCGGCCCGGCTGTTGCGCCTGCTCGTCCTGTTCTCCTCCCGATCGACGTGGTCGGCGCAGGAGCTCGTCGACCGACTCGAGGTCACCCCGCGCACGCTGCGGCGAGACGTGACGCGTCTTCGCGATCTCGGCTATCCGATCGTGAGCACGACGGGCCGCTACGGCGGCTACGCCCTCGGCGCCGGCGGTCGGCTCCCCCCGCTGCTGCTCGACGACGACGAGGCGGTCGCCGTCTCCGTCGCGTTGCTCGACTTCTCGCGGTCCGCCGACCCGACGCTGGGCGAGGCGGCCGTGGCGGCGTTGACCAAGCTGGCCCAGGTGCTGCCGAGCGCGCTGCGTGAGCGCGTCGACACGCTCGGCGAGGTCAGCGTGCGGCTCGGCCGCACCGGCGATCCCGTCGGCGACGTCACCACCGACGTGAGCGTCCTCATGGCACTCGCGCAGGCGTGCCGCCGCCAGGACCGCCTGCGGTTCGACTACACGACCGGCGATGACCGAGTCAGCCGGCGTCATGTCGAGCCGCATCGGCTGGTCTCCGTGCGCAGCCGGTGGTACCTCGTCGCCTTCGACCTCGATCGGGACGACTGGCGAACGTTCCGGGTTGATCGCGTCGGTCCACCAGCTCCAACAGGCGCCCGCAACGCCGAGCGCGAATCACCGGATGCGGCTGCACTGGTGGCGGAGGGGGTCGCCGTGCGCGTGTACGAGACACAGGTGCGCGTCCGCGTCCATGCCCCGCCCAAGCACGTGGCACACGAGATCGCACCGACAATCGGCGTGATCGAACCGGGACCAGACGACGCGCCGACCACCGTTGTGCACTTCGGCGGCGACGCCGACTGGCTCGCTCGATTTCTCGCCAGCCTCCCCTTCCGGTTCGAGGTGCTCGACTCCGACGAGGTGCGCCGCGAGCTCGCCGTCTTGGCCGAGCAGCTGACCACCGCTGCGGCGACTTCCTAGGCTCGGCGCCATGGCTGACCCACTGCCCGACGAGTTGCTCAACCGCGTGACGTGGAAGATCCCGAACGCGCTCGTCATCATCGGGTCGCGCGCCGGCGACGAGTGGAACGGGATGACGGCGAGCTGGGTCACCCAGGTCTCGATGGCACCGGTGCTGATCGGCGTGGGGATCGACAACACGGCAGTGACACACCGGCTCATCACGGCTGGCGGCTCGTTCACCGTCAACCTGTGGTCGTCCGAGGAGACAAGGGTGTTCGTCAAGTTCTCGAAGCCCGCCGCCTTCGACGCTGAAGCGCTGACGCTGAACGGGCGCAACGTGCGCGCTGGCACGACGGGGGCACCGGTCTTCGTCGAGGCGGTCGCCTACCTCGACTGCGCCGTACGGTCCAGTCACGACTTCGGGACGCACACGTTCTTCGTCGGCGAGGTGGTCGACGCTGGGATCAACGACGACGATGCGCGGCCGGCAGCCATGAGCGACACTCGCATGAAGTACGGCGGCGTCCAGAGGCACTGAGATGTTCGGGCTCGTCTCGCAAGCAAGTTGCTCGACTCACCTACCGTGTTCGCCGCCTCCACTTCGCTTCGGCGTCTCACCCACCTGACCTGATCCGGTCAGTACCGTCGGCGCAATGTCAGACGGCTCACAGGTCGCGCTCGGCGCCGGCGGCATCGCCGCGCTCGACGTGGTCGCCGTTGCACGGCAGGACCGCCCCGTCGCGATCGGCGCGGATGCCCGCATCGCCCTCGACCGAGGCGCCGCCGTCGTCGAGCGACTCGTCCACTCGACAGAGCCGGTGTACGGCGTCTCGACCGGCTTCGGCGCGCTGGCCAACACGGTCATCCCGCCCGAGCGATCAGAGGAGCTGCAGCTGGCGCTGATCCGCTCGCATGCCGCCGGGCTCGGCGCCGAGGTGGAGCGCGAGGCGGTACGGGCGATGATGCTGCTGCGCGCCCGCAGCCTGTCGATGGGTTACTCAGGGGCCCGCGCCGCCGTCGTCGAGTCCATCGTGGCGTTGCTCAACGCCGGCATCACGCCGCTCGTCCCCGAGTACGGCTCGCTCGGAGCCAGTGGCGATCTGGCACCACTCGCCTCGGCGGCCCTCGTGCTGCTGGGTGAGGGTGCGGCGCGCCGGCGCGACGGAACCCTGATCGACGGCGTCACGGCGTGTCGCGAGGCAGGAGTTGCGCCACTGGCCCTGCGGGCGAAGGAAGGCCTCGCGCTGATCAACGGCACCGACGGGATGCTGGGCATGGTCGTGTTGGCGCTGGCCGATCTCGACGTGCTGCTCGTGACCGCAGACATCGCCGGCGCGATGTCGACGGAAGCGCTCATGGGCACCGACCGCGCCTTCGCCGAGGACCTGTTGGCGATGCGCCCACAGATCGGGCAGCAGACGAGCGCGGCGAACCTGCGGGCATTGCTCGCTGGCTCGCCCATCGTCGCCAGCCACCGCTACGGCGACGACCGCGTCCAGGACGCCTACTCGCTTCGTTGCACGCCGCAGGTCCACGGCGCGGCCCGTGACACCGTCGAGTACGCCACTGCGATCGCCGATCGCGAGCTGCGTTCGTTCATCGACAACCCGGTCGTCCTGCCCGACGGGAGGGTCGAGTCCTGCGGCAACTTCCACGGCGCGCCGATCGGTGCGGTCGCCGACTTCCTCGCCATCTCGATCGCCGATGTCGCGGCGATCAGCGAGCGGCGCACCGACCGGATGCTCGATCGCAGCCGTAGCCATGGTCTTCCGCCATTCCTCAGCCCCGACGCCGGCGTCAATTCGGGCTTGATGATCGCCCACTACACGCAAGCGGCGATGGTGGCGGAGAACCGCCGCCTCGCGGTGCCGGCGAGCACGGACACGCTGCCGACGAGCGCGATGCAGGAGGACCACGTCTCGCTCGGCTGGTCGGCGGCGCGCAAGCTGCGAACGGCAGTGGCCAACCTGGCCCGTGTCCTCGCCGTCGAGCTGACCGCCGCGTCGTGGGGGCTCGCGCTGCGGGCACCGCTGGAACCAGCACGCGGTACCGGAGCGGTTGCCGAGGCGGTGCGCGCCGCCGCCGGGGGACCTGGTCCGGACGTGTGGCTCGCGCCGCGCCTCGCCGCGGTCGAACGCCTGGTCATCGACGGGTCGGTGCGGGCGGCGGCCGACGCCGTGCTCCCAACCCATCTGCGGTGAGCGCGCGGCAGGTTCCCACCGCTGTGCCAGATTGGTGCCGTGGGCGCCGGTGCTCGTCCTGTTCGTGCTCCTCGTGGTTCGCAGTTGTCCTGTCGCGGCTGGCCGCAGGAGGCGGCGTACCGGATGCTGCAGAACAACCTCGACCCGGAGGTCGCCGAGCGCCCGGACGACCTCGTCGTGTACGGCGGGACCGGTCGCGCCGCCCGGTCGTGGGACGCCTTCGACGCGATGCTCGCCACGCTGCGCACGCTCGGCGACGACGAGACGATGCTCGTGCAGTCCGGCAAGCCGGTCGGCGTCTTCCGCACGCACGAGTGGGCACCCCGGGTGCTCCTCGCCAACTCCAACCTCGTTCCGGACTGGGCGACGTGGGACGAGTTCCGCCGGCTCGAGGCGGCCGGACTCACGATGTACGGGCAGATGACGGCCGGCTCGTGGATCTACATCGGCACGCAAGGGATCCTGCAGGGCACGTACGAGTGCTTCGCCGAGATCGCCCGCCGGCGCTTCGGCGGGACGTTGGCGGGGACGATCACCCTGACCGCCGGGCTGGGCGGCATGGGTGGCGCGCAGCCGCTGGCGATCACGATGAACGACGGCGTGGCGCTCGTCGTCGAGGTCGATCCGGCGCGCGCGCAACGGCGCGTCGACACCAGGTATCTCGACGTCGTCGCCTCCGGTTTCGACGACGCCGTCACCCAAGCGACGAAGGCACGTGACGAGCGGCGGGGCCTCTCGATCGGGCTCGTCGGCAATGCCGCCGAGATGCTTCCCCGCCTGCTCGAGGCGGACTTCCCGGCCGACATCGTCACCGATCAGACGAGTGCCCACGACCCGCTGTCGTACGTGCCCGTGGACATCACGGCGGAGGCGGCGGCGCAGATGGCGCTCACCGACCCCGGCACGATGGTTCGCCGCGCTCGCGAGTCGATGGCCGTGCACTGCGCGGCGATGGTCGGCTTCCTCGACCGTGGCGCCGAGGTCTTCGACTACGGCAACAGCCTGCGCGCCGAGGCCGAGCTCGGCGGCTTCGACCGCGCCTTCGCCTACCCAGGGTTCCTGCCTGCCTACATCCGCCCGCTGTTCTGCGAGGGCAAGGGCCCGTTCCGATGGGTCGCCCTGTCGGGCGATCCGGCCGACATCGCGACGACGGACCGGGCGGTGCTGGAGGAGTTCCCGGAGGACGAGGGTCTGGCGCGCTGGATCCGGCTGGCGGGTGAGCGCGTCGCGTTCCAGGGATTGCCGGCGCGCATCTGCTGGCTCGGCTACGGCGAGCGCCATCGCCTCGGGCTGCGCTTCAACGAGATGGTGCGGCGCGGGGAGTTGACGGCGCCGATCGTCATCGGTCGCGACCACCTCGACTCTGGCTCGGTCGCGTCGCCGTACCGCGAGACCGAGGCGATGGCCGACGGCTCCGACGCCATCGCCGATTGGCCGCTGCTCAACGCGCTCGCCAACACGGCGTCGGGCGCGACGTGGGTGTCGATCCACCACGGCGGTGGCGTGGGCATCGGGCGCTCGATCCACGCCGGGATGGTCGCCGTGGCGGACGGCTCCGACCTCGCCGCGCAGAAGCTCGAGCGCGTCCTCACCACCGACCCCGGCACCGGCGTGATCCGCCACGCCGACGCCGGTTACGACCACGCCCTCGAGATCGCCTCCGAACGCGGCGTCCGCCTCCCGATGGCCGAGAACGGGTTCTGACGCCCAATCAGGGTCAGATCTGACACCAAATCTTCCAGAGAACGGCAGACTGCCCGCCGATGCGCATCGAGGGTGACTTCCAGCGCGACGGGGCGGTGTGCGTGCGGGGGGCAGTTTCGGTGGAGCATGTCGCGCTTGCGGCCGAGGCGATCGACGCCAACCTGGCCGACCTGTCGCCGCTGGCCAAGCGGGCGAGCGCCGACGGCGACGGTGCGTTCGTCGAGGACTTCTGCAACTGGTCTCGGCTGCCGGTGATCGAGAGGTTCATCCGGGAGTCAGGCGTCGCCGCGATCGCCGCCGAGCTGATGGGAGCGACGACGGTCCGCCTCTATCACGACCACGTCCTCGTCAAGGAGCCCGGCACCCGCCAGCGCACTCCGTGGCACCAGGATCAGCCGTACTACAACGTCGAGGGGCGCCAGAACGCCAGCATGTGGCTGCCGGTCGATCCCGTGCCCCGTGCCTCGACGCTCGAGTTCGTCGCCGGTTCCCACCGCGGCGACTGGTACATGCCCCGCTCGTTCCTCGACGACCAGGCGAAGTGGTTCCCCGAAGGTTCGCTGACCGAGCTCCCCGACATCGACGGCCGGCCCGACGACTTCACGATCCTCGGGTGGGAGCTCGAGCCCGGCGATGCCGTGTTCTTCCACATGCTGACGCTGCACGCCGCCGGCGGTGTTCCCGGCCCCGACCGCCGACGTGTCCTGTCAGTGCGCTTCCTCGGCGACGATGTCGTGCACGCGCCACGTGCCTGGACGACCTCGCCGCCGTTCCCGGGACTCGTCGACGAACTGCCGGCCGGCGCGCCGATGGACCACCCGTTGTTCCCGGTGCTGTGGACGCGGCCGCAGTGACCGGTCATTGCGTTCCCCGGCCACGCAGGCCGCAGTTGGCCGCTCGCTCGCCTGCGCTCGCTCGCTCGCACAGGGTGAAGGGTCTCCGGTGACCGTCCGCGAGATCGCCACCGTCGGTCATCCGGTCCTGCGCCAGCGCGCCCGCGAGATCACTCCCGACGAGCTGGCGTCCGCCGAGATCCAGACCCTGATCGACGACCTCATCGACACGATGCACGACGCCAACGGGGCCGGAATCGCCGCCAACCAGGTGCACGAACCGGTCCGCGTCGCCGTGATCGAGGTCGACCACAACCCGCGCTACCCCTACAAGCCACCGATCCCCCTGACCGTCGTCGTCAACCCGGTGCTCGAGCCGCTCGACGACGAGCTGGTGGAGATCAACGAGGGTTGCCTGTCCGTACCGAACCTGCGGGGCAACGTGTTCCGCCACGTGAACGTCCGCGTTCGCTACCTCGACCGCGACGGCATCGCCCACGATGAGGTCAAGCGCGGCCTGACCGCTGGCACCTTCCAGCACGAGTGCGACCACCTCGACGGCCACCTGTTCCTCGACCGAGTCGTCGACACCACGACGCTCACGACGTGGGAGCAGTTCGAACGATTCCATCGCGACGCGTTCGTGGCGCGCATCACCGAGTTCGTCGAGCGCATCGGGTCCTAATGGATGCGGCCGGCGAAGGCGCTGGAGCGCCCGCCGTGCCGAATCGGGTGTTCACCTCTGAACGACGCGGTTCACAGGGAGTCGGCGTCGCCTCCCGGACGCCAGAGCGTCTCCTGCAGGTTCCGTTCCCGGGCCGCCTCGTACGCCTCGAGGTCGATGTCGAGGCCGACGTGGTCCCTGACCATGCACGCCGCTGACGGCAGCTCCTCCGTAGCAAGCCATTGATCGGTCGACCACAGCTCGGCACGGCGCAGCGCCTTGGCGCAGTGCACGTAGGCCTCGTCGACCGTGACGACGACCGTGACCCGCGCCGGCTTCCCGCCGACGGCAACGCGCCGGCCCAGGTCGGGATCGGTGACGAGCTCGGCGGAGCCGTTGACGCGCAGCGTCTCGTCGAGGCCGGGGATGAGGAACAGCAGCGCAACGCGCGGGTTGGTCACGAGGTTCTGGAACGAGTCGAGGCGGTTGTTGCCCGACAGGTCGGCCCACGCCAAGCGCTGTTCGTCGAGGACCTGCACGAACCCCGGCGGTCCACCCTTCGGCGACCCGTCGCACACGCCGTCGGCATCGGCGGTCGACAGCACGAAGAACGGCGACTTGGCGATGAAGCCTGCGCAATGGACATCGAGGTGGTGGATCACCTTCTTGATCGGGTTGGAACCCGGCGGGCGATAGTGCTCGCGTAGGTCGGCAACGGAGGCGAGGGGCATCGCTCAAGTGTCGCAGGAGGCTCTCGTCTCTACGCTGCGGATTCGTGGAGCACCGCCGTCTCGCCCACCTTGACGTCCCGGTCGTCGGCATGGGTACGTCGCAGACGTTCGACGTGCCCACCGTCGATGAGCGGCGCCAACAGGTCACCGACGCCGCCCTCGACCACGGCGCCAACTTCGTCGACTCGTCGCCGATGTACGGGCACGCCGAGCGCATCCTCGGCGCCACCGTCGCCGCTCGGCGCAGCGACGTGATCGTCGCAACGAAGGTGTGGACGCCGGATGACGCCGAGGCCGAGCGACAGATCGACGCCTCGCTGGGCTACTTCGGCGGGCGCGTCGAGGTCTTCCAGATCCACAACCTCGTGGCTTGGAGCCGTCGCTTGGAGCAACTCGAGCGACGGCGAGATGAGGGCGTCGTCGACGTCGTGGCTGCGACGCACTGGCGGGCCGATGCCTTCGACGAGTTGGAGACGGTGATGCGCACCGGGCGGATCGGCGCCGTCCAGGTTCCGTACAACCCCCACGAGCGCGACGTCGAGCGGCGCATCTTCCCGCTGGCCGAGGAGCTCGGGCTCGGCGTGATCCTGATGCGACCGTTCGCCGCCGGTGGGCTCGTCGGTCGGAAGCCGAGCGCCGCCGATCTCGCACCGCTGGCCGAGTTCGGCGTCACGACATGGCCGCAGGCACTGCTCAAGTACGGGCTCAGCCACCCCGCGACGTCGGTGTCGATCCCGGCCACGACGCGGCCCGAGCGAATGGTCGAGAACGCCGCCGCCGGAGACGGACCATGGTTCGGTCCCGATGAGAAGGCACTCGTGGAACGGCTGGCGAGTGACTGAATATCACTGCGAACTGGCGTGGCTCGGGGACGACCGCGCCGTCGCCGACGTCTTGGTGACGGTCGACGGCGATCGCATCGCTGCGGTGCAGGCGGGCGGAACACCACCGTCCGATGCGATCCGCTTGCGCGGCCTCACGGTGCCCGGGTTCGCCAACGCCCACAGCCACGCCTTCCATCGCGCCCTGCGCGGGCGGGCCCAGGCCGGCACCGGTTCGTTCTGGACGTGGCGCGAGCAGATGTACGAGGTGGCGTCACACCTCGACCCCGATCGCTATCGCGAGTTCGCGAGAGCCGTGTTCGCCGAGATGGTGCAGGCCGGCGTCAGCGTCGTCGGCGAGTTCCACTACCTCCACCACGGGCCCGGCGGCGTGCCGTACGACGACCCGAACGCGATGGGCGCCGCGTTGATCGCCGCGGCTGCGGACGCCGGACTGCGCCTCACCCTGCTCGACACGTGCTACCTGCAGGGCGGCATCGGCGTCGAGCTCGACGACACCCAGCGCCGCTTCTCCGACGGCGATGCGCTGGCGTGGGCGACGCGCGCATCGGCGTTGGAGGACGGCCCGACGGTTCGAGTCGGCGCGGCGATCCACTCCGTGCGGGCTGTCGACCCAGCCGCCATCGAGGTCGTCGCAGCGTGGGCCAGTGAACGCGACGCCGCGCTGCACGCGCACGTGTCGGAGCAGCCCGCCGAGAACGAGCAGAGCGTCGCCGCGTTCGGCCGGACGCCGACCGAGCTGCTCGCCGATCGCGGCGCCCTGGGCGAACGGTTCACGGCGGTCCACGCCACGCACGTCACCGACTCTGACCTCGACCTCCTCGGTGGCGCCGGCTGCTCGTGCTGCCTCTGCCCGACCACGGAACGCGATCTCGCCGATGGCATCGGGCCGGCGCGAGCGATGCGCGACGCCGGCGCCCACCTGACGCTCGGCAGCGACTCTCACGCGGTGATCGATCTGCTCGAGGAGGCGCGAGCGGTCGAGCTGGATGAACGGCTCGCCTCCGGCGTCCGTGGGAGCCACGACGCGCCGTCGCTGTTGCGAGCGGCAACGGCACAAGGACACGTCAGCCTGGGTTGGCCGGACGCGGGACGGATCGAGCCGGGCGCCCTCGCTGACCTCACGACGGTCGGCCTCGACTCCGTGCGCACTGCGGGCGCAGGGTCCGAGCACGCCCTCGAGACGGCCGTGTTCGCGGCCAACGCAGCCGACGTCCACCACGTCGTCATCGGGGGTCGCGTCGTCGTCTCCGACGGGCGCCACGTCTCCATCGACGTGGCCGCCGAGCTGGCCGTCGCGCTGCCATGAGCACGCTCGTCGACGGCATCGGGCTCCTCGTCACGAACACCGACGAGGGCGAGCTCGCCGACGCCTGGCTCGTCTTCGACGGTGAGCACGTCGTCGCCCTCGGCACCGGCCGCGCACCGCAGGCCGACGAGCGGATCGACGCCGCCGGCCGATGTGTCATCCCCGGGTTCGTCGACAGCCACACGCACCTCGTGTTCGCTGGCGATCGCAGCGCCGAGTTCGCGGCGCGGATGGCGGGCGCGCCGTACGCCGCAGGCGGCATCAACGTCACGATCTCCGCCACGCGTGCCGCGTCGGACGGCGCGTTGTCATCGGCGGCCGCCGCCCGCCGAGCGGAGTGCCACCGGGCCGGCGTCACGACGGTCGAGATCAAGTCCGGCTACGGCGGGACCGTCGACGATGAGGCGCGGCTGTTGCGCATCGCCCGCGGACTGACGGAGGAGACGACGTTCCTCGGTGCGCACGTCGTTCCGCCGGAGTACGAGGCGCGGGCGGACGACTACGTGGAGCTCGTGTGCGGCGAGATGCTCGACGCGGCCGCGCCAGACTCCCGCTGGATCGACGCGTTCTGCGAGCAAGGCGCGTTCGACGCCGACCAGTGCCGCGCCGTGCTCGAAGCGGGTCGCTCTGCCGGGCTCGGCATGCGCCTGCACGCCAACCAGCTCGGGTTCGGACCGGGCGTGCAGCTCGCCGTCGAGCTCGGGTGCGCATCGGCCGATCACTGCACGTACCTCTCCGACGCGGACGTCGAGGCGCTCGCCGGCGGGTCGACGATGGCGACGTTCCTCCCGGCGACGGACTTCTCGACCCGCCAGCCATATCCGGACGCCAGGCGGGTGATCGACGCCGGAGCGACGGTCGCGCTGGCCACGAACTGCAACCCTGGGTCGAGCTACACGACGTCGATGTCGTTCGTCATCGCCCTCGCCGTGCGGGAGATGAAGATGACTGCCACCGAGGCCGTCACGGCCGCCACGCTCGGCGGGGCCCGGGCGTTGCAGCGCTCGGATGTCGGCTGGCTCGGTCCCGGATCAAGAGCCGATCTCGTCGTGCTCGATGCGCCGAGCTACTCGTATCTCGTCTACCGCCCGGGCGTGCCGCTGGTCTCCGAGTGTTTCGTCGGGGGACGCCCCTCGGCAAACACTCCGATGGGCTGAAACACTCGGATGGTCAGGACGGAGAAGGGTCCGGCCGTCTCGGGAACGTGTGCCCGAACGGCGAGATCTCCTGGCGCAGCGGGACGAGGTCGCGGCGCTGCTTGCGCTCGGCCTCGACCTCGGCCTGCTCCGCCTTGCGCACGGCGTCCGCCAGCTCGGTGCGCAGCCGGGCGTTCTCCTCCTCCAGCTCCATCACGCGCCGGATGCCTTCGAGGTTCATCCCCGACTCGGCGAGCTCGGAGATGCGCCGCAACACCTCGATGTCGGCGTCGCTGTAGCGGCGATTGCCACCCGAGGTGCGGGCTGGCCGCACGAGGCCGCGACGCTCATAGATGCGCAGCGTCTGCGGGTGCATGCCGGCGAGCTCGGCGGCCACCGAGATGACGTACACCGCTTGGGTGCGACGACGCATCATGAGGTCGTCTCCCGTGTCCGCGACGCAGCAGCCGCGGCGAGCTGCTCGATCGCAGACCGCTCCTGCTCGGAGAGCTGCGTCGGCACCGCCACGTCGATCGTGACGATCAGGTCGCCGGTCCCCTTCTTGGCGGCGATGCCCTTGCCTTTCACGCGATGGCGGCTGCCGGGCTGTGTGCCCGCCTTGATGCGCAGCGTGACCGGCGTGCCATCGAGCGTCGGCACGGCGATGTCGGCGCCGAGGGCGGCCTCGGCGAACGTCACCGCGACACGAGTCGTCAGATCATTGCCCTTGCGGCCGAACAGCGGATGCGGCGCGACGTGGATCTGCACAAGCAGGTCGCCAGCCGGGCCGCCGTTGCGGCCAGGAGCGCCTCGCCCCTTCAACCGGATCGTCTGCCCATCCGACATACCGGCGGGAATGCGGGCCTGCACCTCGCGTGCGCGCTTCTCGACGCCGGATCCCCGGCATGTCGGGCACGGGTCCTCGATGACGGTGCCCGCGCCGCCGCAGCGGCGGCACGGTGACGAGAACGAGAAGAGGCCCTGGTTGTCGTCGATGACGCCGCGCCCACCGCACTGCGGGCACAGCTTGGGTGCCGTGCCGGGCTTGGCGCCCGAGCCGTGGCACGTCGAGCACTGCGCATCCGACGTGAGGTGCAGCGTGGTCGTCAGCCCACGGGCGGCGTCGACGAAGTCGAGCGTGAGCTCGGCCTCGACGTCGGCTCCGCGGCGCGGACCAACACCCGACGACGCCCCACCGCCGGCGCGGCTTCCCCTGCCCCGCCCGAACATCTGGCCGAACAGATCGCCGAGGTTGCCCATGTCGGCGTCGTTCATGTTGAACGTGAACCCGCCCGGTCCCGGACCACCAGGTCCGGCCATCGGGCCGAGCTTGCGAACCTCGTCGTACTCCGTTCGCTTGGTCTCGTCACCCAGCACGTCGTACGCCGCCGACACCGACTTGAAGCGCTCCTCCGCCTCAGCGTTGCCCGGGTTCTTGTCCGGGTGCAGCTCGCGGGCGAGCTTGCGATAGGCCTTCGTGATCTCCTTGGCCGTCGCCGTCTCGGGCACGCCAAGGACGCCGTAGTAGTCCTTCTCGAACCATTCCCGTTGCGCGGCCATGCCCGGGCTCCGTCAGTCGCGGGTGCGAACCATGGCCGGGCGCAGGGTGCGACCGTTCCAGCGGTAGCCGCTGCGCAGCACCTCGGCGACGACGACGTCGCCGCCGTCGCCCTGCTCGTGGGCGACCGCTTCGGCCAGGTTGGGATCGAATGGCTGGTCCTGCAGGTTGAGTGCCTCCAGTCCCTGCTTCTTCAGCTCGCCGAGGAGCACGTTGAGCAGCGGACCGACCTCGTCGGGATGACGGAGGTAGGCCGCCTCGGTGGCGTCGAGCACGGGCAGCAACGCCTCGGCCAGCCTGGCCGTCGCCCGCTCTGCTTCGTCGCGAGCTTGCGCCTGGACGCGCTTGCGGTAGTTCTCGAAGTCGGCCTGCACACGCTGCGCGAGGTCGCGGTAGGTGTCCCGCTGCTCGCTGAGCTCGCGGATCTCCGAGGCGATCTCCGACGCCAGCTCCTCGGTCCCCTCCTCGTCAGAGGCGACCGAGGACTCGTCGACGACTTCATCGTCGTCGACGTCTGGCGCAGGACGAACGGGCGCGTCGCCGAAGTCGGAGGGCGAAACAGTCATCGTTGATCCCTCGCCTCGTGCGAGCGAGCGAGCGCCAGCGAGCGAGCGGCTACCACCGGCCTGCGTGGCCGGGGAACGCAATGAGCGGTCACGATGCCTTGTCCTCGCCTTCGTTGCTCTCGTCGACGATCTCTGCGTCGACGATCTCGTCGTCGTCGACAGGCGCGGTGCCGCCGGTCTGGCCGGACGCCGAGGTCCCTGCGGCGTTGGCGTCGCGGGCGGCCGCCTCGTACAGCTTCTGGCTGAACGCCTGGCTCGCCGTCATCAGGGTCTCGCTGGCGGAGCGGATCGCCGCCGTGTCGTTGCCCTCGAGCGCCTTCTTCAGATCGGCCAACGGTCCCTCGACCGCCGCCTTCTCCTCGGCCGCCACGTTGTCGCCCTGCTCGCGGAGCACCTTCTCGGTCTGGTACACGAGCGAGTCGGCGTTGTTGCGGACCTCCGCCTCCTCGCGGCGCCTGCGGTCCTCCTCGGCGTGCGCCTCGGCGTCCTTGACCATCTGGTCGATCACGTTCTTGTCGAGCGACGACTGACCCGTGATCGTCATCGACTGCTCCTTGTTCGTCGCCCGGTCCTTGGCGGAGACGTGGACGATGCCGTTGGCGTCGATGTCGAAGGTGACCTCGATCTGCGGGACGCCTCGCGGCGCCGGCGGCAGATCGACGAGCTGGAACTTGCCGAGCGTCTTGTTGTAGCTGGCCATCTCGCGCTCGCCCTGCAGCACGTGGATCTCGACGGACGGCTGCATGTCCTCGGCGGTCGTGAAGACCTCGGTGCGCCGGGTCGGGATCGTCGTGTTGCGCTCGATGAGCTTGGTCATGACACCGCCCTTGGTCTCGATGCCAAGGCTCAGCGGTGTGACGTCGAGGAGCAGCACGTCCTTGACGTCGCCACGCAGGACACCCGCCTGAACCGCCGCGCCGATGGCGACGACCTCGTCCGGGTTGACGGACTTGTTGGGCTCCTTGCCGGTCAGGCCGACGACGAGGTCCTGCACCGCCGGCATGCGCGTCGCGCCGCCGACGAGGATGACGTGGTGGAGATCGCCCTTGGCGACACCGGCGTCCTTCAGCGCCTGCTCGAATGGCACGCGGCAGCGCTCGATCAGGTCGGCCGTCATCTCCTGGAACTTGGAGCGGCTCAGTGACTCGTCGAGGTGCAGCGGCCCGTCAGCCGTGGCCGTGATGAACGGCAGGTTGATCTGGGTCTGCTGGACCTGGCTGAGCTCGATCTTGGCCTTCTCGGCGGCCTCCTTGAGGCGCTGCGCCGCCATGCGGTCGGTCGACAGGTCGACGCCGTGGGCCGCCTTGAACTGCTGGACGAGCCAGTCGATGACCCGCTGGTCCCAGTCGTCGCCGCCGAGGTGGGTGTCGCCATGGGTCGACTTGACCTCGAACACGCCGTCGCCGATCTCCAGCACCGACACGTCGAACGTGCCGCCACCGAGGTCGAACACGAGCACCGTCTCGTCCTGGGCCTCCTTGTCGAGGCCGTAGGCGAGCGCGGCGGCGGTCGGCTCGTTGATGATGCGCAGCACCTCGAGCCCGGCGATCTGGCCGGCTTCCTTGGTCGCCGTCCGCTGGGCGTCGTCGAAGTACGCCGGAGTCGTGATGACGGCCTGGGTGACGGTGTCACCGAGGTAGCTCTCGGCATCCCGCTTCAGCTTCATCAGGATGCGCGCCGAGATCTCCTGCGGCGTGTAGCGCTTGCCGTCGATGTCCTCGCTCTTCCAGTCCTCACCCATGTGCCGCTTGATGGAGCGGAACGTGCGGTCAGGGTTCGTGATGGCCTGGCGCTTGGCGACCTCGCCGACCAGGACCTCGCCGCTCTTGGAGAAGGCGACAACGGATGGCGTCGTGCGCGAGCCCTCGGCGTTGGGGATGACGACGGGGTCGCCGCCCTCGAGGACGGAGACGACGGAGTTGGTGGTGCCGAGGTCGATACCGACGGCCTTGGGCATGGGATGCTCCTCACTGATGGGGTAGACGCGAACGTGCACCGACCAGGTTAGGAGCAGGCACTTCCCATGGCAACCGAGGAGTCATAAAACTTGAGTGATCTCCGCTCAAGTTTTGGGTTCGACCCGCAGGTGATCGGGTCCGAACGACGTGGGGAGCAGCTCCTCCAGCGTGAACGTCCGGCGCACACCTTCGGGCCCCGCGGCATGGACCGGCGTCGACGGGCCGGCGAACTCGCGGAGCTTCTGGCGGCAGCCGCCACAGCACGTCGTCACCTGGTCGCCGTCGGCCACCGTCAGGACCTCGACGATCTCCCGCTCGCCTGCCGACACCATCGCCCCAATCGCCGACGCCTCCGCGCAGATGCCCTCCGGGAAGGCGGCGTTCTCGACGTTGGCGCCGGCGAAGATGCGTCCCGACGCGGTGCGCACCGCCGCACCGACGGCGAAGCCGGAGTACGGCACGTGGGCATTGGCCTGCACCGTCCGCGCCGCCTCGAACAGATCGGCGGCGGCATCGTTCACCCATCGAGGCTAGAGCCACGGGTGAAAGCCAGGCCCGTGACCGCTTCGGCCGGTAGCGAAGTGAGCGTGGAATGTCAGGCCGAGCGTCGTGCCGCCAGGCACAGCGAGGCACGCCGAGTGAGCGCAGCGAGCGAGGCCATCGTTACGGCTCGCCGCGGTAGGTGCCGAAGCTCCAGATGTTGCCTTCGGGGTCGCGGGCGCTGAAGCCCGTCGAGCCGTAGTCCTCGTCGCGCATCTCGCGCACGATCTGCGTGCCGGACTTCGTGGCGCGGGCGTAGACACCGTGCGGATCATCGGTCACGACGTACACCGATGCACAGCTCGTCGGCATCTGCGAGAACTCGCTCTCGGGCCGGTCCGCCGTGCCGAGCATCACGCCGCCGCCTTCGGGCCATCGCAACTGGCAGTGCTCGACGATGTCGTCCGTCGCACCGGGAACGACGAGTGACTCGACGAACCCGAAGGCCTCGGTCAGGAACTCGATGGCCGCTCGCGCGTCCCGGTAGTTCACACACGGCCACACCGTCTTCTGTACTTCATCCATGTCGTCACCCTCCTCCATCCGGGGGATCGAGGTCTTGGACGAATGGGAGCTGTTCGTCAGCCAGCCACGCCGACGGACTGGAGCCGGCGAGGGCGTGCCACTCCCGGGTCATGTGCGCCTGATCGGCGTACCCGCACTCGGCGGCGACCCTGGCCAGCGACGGATGGTCGCTCTGCACGAGCATCCAACGGGCCCGCTCGAAGCGGAGCACGCGAGCCAGCGCCTTCGGGCCGACGCCGTACTCGGCCGAGAAGCGGCTCGTCAGGTGACGGCGGCTCCAGCCCAGCTCGTCAGCCAACGTCGCCACGTCGACGAGCCCGTGCAGTTCGGCCAGTCGACGGAACGCCTCGGCCGCCTCGGGTCGCGCACCCGACGGAAGATCCATGGTCGTCGACAGCACGCGCAGCAGGATCCCGTCGAGGGCCTTGAAGCGGGCCGGCCAGTCCTCCGCTGCGGCGAGCCGGTCATACAGCTCGGTGGCCAATCGACCCCACAGCTCGTCGAGCGTGACAACGGTCGACGCAAGCTCGGCGGCTGGTCTGCGGAACAGCGCCCGTGCGCCCTCCGGCGTCACCTGCAGCTGGATGCCGTGCTGGCTGCCGTCGTGGCGGATCACGGCCGGTGTCGTGTGCAGACCGCCGACCAACGTGTCGAACCGCTCGGTGCGCTGCGATCCATCGGGCAACCGGGTCAGCTCGAGCGGCGCGTCGAAGGCGACGATGAACGTGAGGTGGTGCGACGGCAGACCCATGTGCTCGCCGGGGGCGAAGCCGGCGAAGTGATAGCCGACGTACGACTCGACGTACGGGCGCAGCACGTCCGGGGGACGGCGGACGAAGCTGTCGTTGACGACCCTGTTCATCCCGACCACGACGGTATCGGGGGTCGGCGTCAGGCTCGACCCGTCAGTACCGCTCGGTGAGTACCAAGCACGATTGGTGACAATCGCGGAGATCGTGTTGATGAACATTCGCGACGTCGCGGCGAACTTTTGGGTCAGCAGATCATCGGTTCGTGACCCGTGACCTGGGAGACGATTGACATCACGGCGACGGAACGCCCGGATCAGGGCACCGCAAATCTTGGAAACATTGTCGTAACAGTGTCATGATCGTGTTCCCCTGGTCGCCCCGCGGACGACAGGAAACGGCGGGACCGGGTCGTAAGCAAAATCAACAATTGGAGGGAAAGTAGTGGGATACCAGTTCAAGAGGTGGCACGGAGTGGCCGCTCTGAGCGCGGCGGGGGTTCTCGTACTCCCTGCATTCGCCAGTGCGCAGACAGTCGACGACCTCGTCGATCAGTACTCCGTCGTCAACGTCGGACATCGTGCAGGTGGCGCTGTCCAACAGCGGCCTGAACTTCCAGGACAACACCACAGCGCAGGGCAACGACACCGTCCAGCTCGCCGATTCGTCGGCGGAAGGCGGAGACGCCGATGCCACGTCGGACTCCGACGTTGCAGACGCGCTGGCGGGCTTCGGCGGCGCTTCTGCCGCGGCGAACGCGGCCGAGTCGGCGAACGACAGCACCGGCGGCAACTCGCAGACCACGGGTGCGGCAGTCGCCGCGAACGCGATCTCCGGGTCGGTCAGCCAGAGCCAGGACAACTCTTCCGACAACCTCGCCCTCGGCGACGACGCGGAAGTCCTTGCGGCCGTGATCCAGACGAACGAGGTCAACATCGGCATCATTCAGGCCGCGGTGGCCAACAGCGGCCTGAACTTCCAGGACAACACCACGGCGCAGGGCAACGTCACCGAGCAGGTGGCCGCCTCCAGCGCCAACGGCGGATCGGCATCGGCGACATCGGTTGATGACGAAGCCATTTCCACCGCTGGTGATGGCGGCGACTCGGCCGCCGGTAACGCGGCGATGTCGAGCAACACGTCGTCGGGCGACAACTCCCAGACGACGGGTGACGCGACGGCGAGCAACGACTCGAGCTTCGATGTCTCCCAGAGCAGCTCGAACTCGAGCATCAACACGGCCGACGGGGGATGATCCCCTGATCACAGGCTGATTGCTGAAGGGTGGGGCCACCGGGCCCCACCCTTCTGCGATCCCGTGTCCTGACGTGCTGGAGGATCGACATCCCGACGACGGCACGCCTCCTTCAGCGGGCTCGCATCAGAAATCTTGGAAACACTGTCGTAACAGTGTCATGATCGTGTTCCCCTGGTCGCCCCGCGGACGACAGGAAACGGCGGGACCGGGTCGTAAGCACCCATCAACAATTGGAGGGCAAGTAGTGCGGTACCAGTTCAAGAGGTGGCACGGAGTGGCCGCTCTGAGCGCGGCGGGGGTCTTCGTACTCCCTGCATTCGCCAGTGCGCAGACAGTCGACGACCTCGTCGATCAGTACTCCGTCGTCAACGTCGGACATCGTGCAGGTAGCGCTGTCCAACAGCGGCCTGAACTTCCAGGACAACACCACGGCGCAGGCCAACGACACCGTCCAGCTCGCCGATTCGTCGGCGGAAGGCGGAGACGCCGATGCCACGTCGGACTCCGACGTTGCAGACGCGCTGGCGGGCTTCGGCGGCGCTTCTGCCGCGGCGAACGCGGCCGAGTCGGCGAACGACAGCACCGGCGGCAACTCGCAGACCACGGGTGCGGCAGTCGCCGCGAACGCGATCTCGGGGTCGGTCAGCCAGAGCCAGGACAACTCTTCCGACAACCTCGCCTTCGGCGACGACGCGGAAGTCCTTGCTGCGGTGATCCAGACGAACGAGGTCAACATCGGCATCATTCAGGCGCGCGGTGGCCAACAGCGGCCTGAACTTCCAGGACAACACCACGGCGCAGGGCAACGTCACCGAGCAGGTGGCCGCCTGCGCAGCGCCAACGGCGGATCGGCATCGGCGACATCGGTTGATGACGAAGCCATTTCCACCGCTGGTGACGGCGGCGACTCAGCCGCCGGTAACGCGGCGATGTCGAGCAACACGTCGTCGGGCGACAACTCCCAGACGGCAGGTGGCGCGACGGCGAGCAACAGCTCGAGCTTCGACGTCTCCCAGAGCAGCTCGAACTCGAGCGTCAACACAGCCGACGAGGGATGATCCCCTGATCATTGGCTGATTGCTGAAGGGTGGGGCCACCGGGCCCCACCCTTCAGCGCACCCCGCGATCCACACTGGATGGTGCGGGCACGGCGGACGCGGACGCGGAGGTAAGTGTGCGGCGGATGGTTCAGGCGACTGTTGTTGTCGCCACCGCGCTGGTGATGCTCATCAGCGCAGCACCTGTAGGGGCGGAAGACGGCAGCGAGGACGCCGATGCAGCGGCGACCGAGGCGGCGACTCCCTCCGAGGAGCAGGCGACGGACTCCACGGCGCCAGCCGAGACGGCGCAGACCACGGACCCGCCGGAGGCACCCGACGACTCCGTCGCCTCGACCGCGCCTGACTCGGGGCCAGAGACGACGGCGCCGGCCGCAGAGGCGCAGCAGAGCGACGATGCGGCACCGGACTCGACGGCCCAGAGCACGCCCAGCTCCACGCAGCCTCAGGCCACGGCGCCTCAGGCCACCGACCAGCCGGCGTCGAGCAGCACGCCCGCCGGCAGCACATCGGCCGCAAGCGCGGCCCCGGCGGCGCAATCGGCTGCGAGCTATACAGAGGTCGGCGAGCAGACGGCGACGATCACCGGGACGGCCATTGCCGTCGCGACAAGCGGTGGGAACGTCAACATCGCCACGGGATCGCAGAGTGACGACGGTGACGACCAACCGGCGATCCTCGGCACGGGCGACGCCTCGGCGAGCGGAAGTCTCGACCAGACCGGCGTCGTGCAGGAGGCCACGGCGGTCCTGTCGGGCGGCGCGACCGCCGACATCACGCAAGTCGTGCTCGTGTTCAACATCGGCGCGGCGCTCGCCAACAGCGGGCTCAACGTCATCGGTGGCGCCGGCACCAACGGATCACAGATCTCCACCGGCTCCGCCACCGCGATCGGCAACGACGCCGCGTCCTACATGACGCAGGCGGCCACCGCAGACGCGTCGTCGAACACGAGCGACACCGCCTCCCAGCTCGCAGTGAACCTGCGCATCGGCGTGGCGGTCGCCGATTCCGGCAACAACGTGGTCGTCGTCGAGGGCCCAGGCGGGAGCGTCGGCGGCGTGATCGACACCGGTGCGGCGAACGCAACCGGCAACCAGTCGCTGACCGAGATCGTGCAGCGCGCCTTCGCCACCGGCAGCGGCGCCGCGCACCTGACGATCGAGCAGCGGGTGACCGTGATCAACCTCGGACTCGCCATCGCCAACAGCGGCATCAACACCGTGCGAGGTCTCGCCGGCTCGCTCATCAACGCGCCCGACGAGTTCATCGCGCGAGAGCTCTTCGCACTGATCCTGCCGGCCCTGCTGGCCTCGGTGAGCGCCGGGGAAGGGACGGGTGCTGGTGGAACCATCCTCGCCGGTGACGCGACCGCCATCGGCAACCGCTCCGAGACCTACATCGATCAGAACGCCGTCGCCACCGCGAGCGGTGACGGCACGGCCTCGATCTCCCAGGACGTCATCGTCGCCAACGTCGGCGCCGCCGTCGCCAACACCGGCGCCAACCAGCTCGGCAGCGGCGCCGCTGAGCCAGCTGCACTGGACGCCGAGGGGTTGCGCATCGCCACCGAGCTCGGCCAGTTCCTCACCGGTCTTCTCGAAGAGATCGAACGGTGGAGCATGGTTCCGGGAGCCGCCCCGCTCAACCTTGCGCTGCAGCTGCCGTTCGGCGACCTCGTGATTGGCCTGGATGCCAGCATCGGCGGGAGCAGCGAGACGATCTCGGATGCGACATCGAGCGCACAGGCGCGGATTCGCCAGGTCACGGCCATCATCAGCATCGGCATCTCCCGCGCCAACAGCGGGTTCAACGCGACGTCGCTGCAGGCCGGCACGGCCGACGCCCTCGCTGCGGTCAGCGCTGTCGCGACCGCGAGCGGAGGATCCTCGATCACCACGGGCGACGCGACGGCGACCAACATGAACCTGGTGATCGTCTGCCAGAAGGACGACGCCGAAGGCTACGAGTGCCTGCGGCCGGTCGATCCGGTCGATCCTGTCGATCCAGCCGGTCCGGTGGACCCGGTCGATCCCATCCACACCGCCAGCGGTGGCGGAACGCAATCGCCTGCGGCGGCCTTCGCATCGGCCGGGCGCACGCCCGCGGGCGCAACGAGCGCATCTCGTCCGCTTCCAGCGACCGGAGCCGACGTCGAGCTGTTGCTCATCGTCGGCGGTGCACTGGTCGTCGTCGGCGGGTTGCTCACGAGGCTGCGGCGACGCGCCGAGGCATGACCGGGATCCAGCGGGTCGCGATCGCCGTCGCGGTGGTCGCCGCTGGAACCCTCGCCGGCTGCACGAACGACGAAGCGTCGCCGGAACCATCCGCGCCGGAGTCGGAGTCGACGGCGCGGTCCGCCGAGACGAAGCCGCCCGTGTCGACGGTCACGACCACGGTCACGTCGACGACCGCATCGACGATCGCGTCGACGACGGAGACCAGCGGAGCTGGTACGTCGAGTCAGCAGACGTCGAGCCAGCAGACGACGAGCCAGCAGACGGTCGTGCGCACCGACGGCGGCTCCATCGAGGTGCGCGGCGACGGCGACGTGCTCGAGGTCGTCGACATCAGCACCGCCGACGGCTGGGAGGTGCAAGTCGACCGTCCCGACGACCGTCAGCTCGTCGCCGTGTTCACCGGGCTCGCGGGACGGTCGGAAGTCACCATCGTGCTCACCGACCAGGGGATCCAGACGTCGACACGCGCTACGAGTTGAGCACCAGCGCTCTGGTGATCTGACCGGCGCGGTCGTGGCGGACGGTGACCGTCACCTCCGTGCCGGGCGCGGCCTCGACGATCCACGTGACGAGCGCCCGATCCGGTGTGCCGTCGTGTGACTCACGGAAGCGCAGCGCGGCCCGTCCTTCGAGCTGGCCGAGCCGCTGACGCGCCGGTCCTCCCACCACCGTGGCGCCCGTGAGCTCGGCGACGATCGGCCGCACGAGGTCGACCGCCCGGGCTCGTGCCGTCACATCCGTCGGCAGCCAGCCGGTGTTGGCGATGCCGAGCTCGACCCGCCAGGCATCGCCGCCGAGCGGCTCCGCGCGCAGCCGTCGCAGCTCGAGGCACGGCGATGCCATGGCCTGGGCGACGGCGAACTGAGCATGGGCGGCGACTTCGGAAGCGAGCATCGACAGCGGCGGGTTGGTCCAGATCCCCGAGTGCTGCCAACCACCGAGCTCGACCCGTCCGAGTTGCGGGTGTTCGAACGGGTACCAGTCGACGTACTGGTCCGGGGCGTGCTCCCCGACCCACCGCAGCACGGCGAAGCGCTGCTCGTCGGTCGGGCCCACATACCAGAGGTCGGTCCCCTGCTTGTGGCCGGTGGCGGCCTGGACGACGTCCCAGAACTCGGTGGTCCACGAGAGCACACCGAGGTGCTCGTAGGCCCAATCGTCCGCGGCACCGCTCATCGTGTCCGCCTTGTCCCACGTGAAGTCCTCGAAGACCGAGTGCACGGGATACGACGTCAGGGCCGTCCCGATCGCTCCGAGCTGCTTCCAGGCCCAGAGATCCTTCGGTGGGAGGGTCGAGTCGGGCTGCATCGAAGACGGCCGCAGCAACACGCCACCGCTGGTGTGGAACGCGTTGTACCCGCAGACGTTGGGCCGGGCGACGATGGCCCGCACGAGAGCGTCGATCTCCGGCTCCGACAGCGGGTGGTCCCCCGAACCGCGCACCTTCGTCGACCAGCCCGCCGGGAAGTTGCGGTTGAGGTCGAGGCCCTCCGGTGGCCGAGGCGTCGGGATCGTGAACCCGTCGAAGTCCTCGACCGTCCCTTCGGCCAGCAGCCGATAGCGAGGCGCGCCACTCGTCGCACCTGAGGGCGGCACGGGAATGAGCAGTCGATGTTCCTCTGGGTGGGTCGTCCAGGCGCCGTCGGGATCGGGCAGGCGCATCTGCAGCACACGTCCGTCACCGTCGACGTCCTCGACGTGGGCGCCCGGCCAGCGATGAGCGTCGGGATACGGCCATGGGCGGGTGCTCGATCGGCGAAACCGCGGTGAGTCGGCAAGCGCCCACTCGGCACCGTCGGGGTTGACGCGGGGCGCGACGTAGAACGTCCGCGTGTCCACGGCGGGTCTGACGACCGGGTCGTCGCCTCGATGGCCGTCGACGAGGTGCTGGATCAGCGAGCACGCGGCGACCGTGGCCGTCAGCTCCTCGGCGTGGATGCTGGCGTCGACCCAGTGCGCCGGCTTGTGATGCGCTGCACCGGTGGCCGTGTTCGTCACCGTCACGAGCCACAGCTCACGACCCTCGTGGCTGCGCCCGTAGCGCTCGACGGCGACCAGGTCCGGATGCTCTGCCGCCATCCCGTGCAGCCACGCGGTGAGCTCGTCGTAGCGCAAGAAGCGGTCGAAGGCGTAGGTGGACCCGGTCGTCGTCGTCACCCCGCCGACGCTACGCGGGCCACGGCCCGACCCGCCCGACGTCCCTAGACTGCGCGACGTGGAGGGGGACGCCAGCGCCACCGACCCGCTCACCGTGAGCCAACGATGGTGGGACGAGATCTGGCGCGATGGCAACCTGGCGGCGATCGACGATCTCTTGACCGATCCGTTCGTCCGTCACACGGGAACGGGCAACGAGAGGGCCGCGCGGGCGGCGTACCGGGGACGACTCTCGGAGTTCCAACGTGTCCTGTCACGCGTCGACACGTCGATCGACGATCGCGTCGTGGACGGCGACAAGGTCTGGACGCGGGCGACGACCAAGGGCATCAATCGCGAAACCGGTGAACGGTCGGTCGTCACCTGGCTGCTCGTCCAGCGCATCGAGAACGGCCGCATCGCCGAGCACTGGGTGGCCACGTTGCCGGGCGTCGAGTGGATCAGCTGACGGCCTCGTTCTCCACGCCGCGCTAGGCCAGTTCCACGGCCACGAGCTGGCGACGGTGCTGGGCGCGAGTGCGGAGGAACGCCGCGGTCACGACGATGACCACGGCGCCCATCGCGACCAGCGTCAGCTCGAGCGTCACGGCGTCCGCCAGCGCCCCGAGCGGGAGTGCAGCGAGGCCGAAGCCGCTGAAGCCGAGCACGACCATGCTCTGCATCCGGCCGTGATACTCGGTGTCGGAGAGCGCCAGCATCAGCGACTGCGTCGTCGTCTGGAACACCAGACCGGCCGCACCGACGGCGGCCAGCGCCACCAGCGCCAGCCAGTACCGCGGCGCGAGGCCGAGACCGATCAGGGCCAAGCCGAGGAAGAGTCCCGAGGCGCCGACGGTCCGCCACGGTCGTTCGACGATCACACCTGTGCGGGGCACGAGGAGACCGGCGGTGACCGCGCCGAGCCCGGCGACGCCCGACATGACGCCGTAGCCCGTCGCGCCGACGTCGTAGCGCTCGTCGGCCAGGCCGGGCAGCAACGTGAGGTATGGGAAACCGATCACGACCACGCCGATCGTCGTCAGCGCGACCAGCCCGAGACCCCTGTTCGCGCGGACGTAGTGCACGGCGTCGACCATCTCGGCGAGCGGTGAGCGGTGCGCCACGACCAGCGGGACGCCCCGAGAAAGGCCGACGAGGACGACGCCTGACAGGAAGCTCGTCACCGCCGACATCAGGAACACGCCGCCCACGCCGAACCACGCCCAGCCGATCAGCACACCGGCCAGTGCCGGGGCGATCACCCGCATCGCTTCAACCGTCGTCTGGCTCAGGACGACGGCCGGAGCGATCTGGCTCGGATCGACGAGCTCGGCGATGAACGTGATGCGCGCCGGGAGATAGAGGGCGAACGCCGTGGCCTGGACCACGCTGGCGACGAGCAGCATCCAGTAGCGGATGGATCCAGACACCACGGCAACACCGATGGCAACCGACGAGACCAGCATCATCCCGACCGCGATGAGCAGGACGGTGCGCTTCGGGAATCGGTCGGCGGCGACCCCTCCGAAGGGTGTCGCCAGCAGCATGGCGACGCCGAAGGCCAGGTACACGCCGCCGAGGCCGGCGTTGCTCCCGGTGAGGTCACGAGCGAGCCAACCGCGGGCGACGGACTGCGCCATCACCCCGAAGATCACGAGTGCCGAACTGACGAGCAGTCGCCGGTAACCCGGCGACTGCAGAACGGACGGCACGGCCCGGGAGCGTACGGGTCGCCTTGTCTCGGCGGGGGGTGCGGGGGCAGAGGCTCCTGCTGGAGCCCCCCGCCCGGCGATCGATCCGGCTTGGCCGGTCGATCGCCTGCGTCCTGGGTGCCGCCGAAGGCGGCGCTTCGAGCTCGCTTCGCAACCTCTGGTTGTGAAGCGAAAGACGGTCCGGGAGCGTACGGGTGTCGCCTTGTGAACAACCTGGGCGGAGCCGCGATCATGGGGCGGTGAAGTACGTGAAGCTCGGTTCAACTGGTCTGGACGTGTCGGCGATCTGCCTGGGGTGCATGAGCTACGGCGTGCCCACGGCTGGCAGGCACCCGTGGTCGCTCGACGAGGAGACGAGCCGTCCGTTCTTCCGCCAAGCAATCGAGGCAGGCATCAACTTCTTCGACACCGCCAACGTCTACTCGGATGGCACGAGCGAGGAGATCACCGGCCGCGCGCTCGCCGACTACGCCCAGCGCGACGAGGTGGTGCTGGCCACCAAGGTCCACGGCCGGATGCACGAGGGACCCAACGGTGCCGGCCTGTCCCGCAAGGCGATCCTCACGCAGATCGACCACAGCCTGCGCCGGCTCGGCACGGACTACGTCGACCTCTATCAGATCCATCGCTGGGACCACCACACGCCGATCGAGGAGACGATGGAGACACTCCACGACGTCGTTCGCGCCGGCAAGGCGCGGTACATCGGGGCATCGTCGATGTGGGCCTGGCAGTTCGCCAAGGCGCAGTACGTCGCCGAGCGCAACGGCTGGACCCGCTTCGTGTCGATGCAGAACCACTACAACCTGCTCCATCGCGAGGAGGAGCGGGAGATGCTGCCACTGTGTGCCGATCAGGGCGTCGGCGTCATCCCGTGGAGCCCGTTGGCGCGCGGGCGCCTGACGAGGCCGTGGGGCTCGACGACGGCTCGCAGCGAGACCGACGAGTTCGGCCGCACGCTGTACCAGGAGGGAGATGGTGAGATCGTCCAAGCCACGCTCCGCATCGCCGACGAGCGCGGTGTTCCAGCTGCCCAGGTCGCGCTGGCGTGGGTCGCCCGCCATCCCACGGTCGTCGCGCCGATCATTGGTGCGACGAAGCCGCACCACCTCGAGGACGCCGTGGCCTCGGTCGAGCTCGAGCTGACCGACGACGAAGCCGCCCAGCTCGAAGCGCCCTACACGACCCGGCCAATGGTGGGGTTCGCCTGAAATGTTCGGGCTCGGCTCGCAAGCAAGTTGCTCGCCTCGCCTGCCGAGCTCGCCGCCTCCGCTCCGCTGCGGCGTCTCACCCACCTGCCCGCGGCGTCAGCGCTCGGCGACGTCGATGTCCAGCACGTCGAACTCGGGGTAGGCCAGCCCCTCCTTGCCCTTGCACGTCAGACGGGTCGGCGACGGTCGGTCGCTCCGGCGCACATTGACGTGCGCCGTTCGGCCGTCCTGCAGTTCGATCTGCACACGCCCGTCCGGAAGGGTCGTCACGGCGGTCACGCCGGTGAGATCGGACACTCCCAGCTGCTGGCGCAGGTGGTGCTCGGCGAATTGCTCGGCGAGGCGCAGCGTCGAGCGACCGCGAAAGCACGACAGGTCGAGGCGGCCCTCATCGTGCTCGGCGAGGAGTGCGGTGGCCGAGTCCGGACTCACGTTGCCGAAGTACAGGCTGTCCGGAAGCAACACGAGGTTCGCGGCGAAGCGGTCGCCGCCGATGTGCGAGCACTCCCAGACCTGGTTGGCCCAACGCGACTCGCGCAATGCCCGGACGACGGGTCGTCCGAAGGTCGCGCAGCACGCGTCGTGGCGCCCGTTCGTGCAGACGAGCACGTAGCGACCGTCGTCGACTGCCCACTCGTCGTCGACGCCCTCGCCGTTGGCGAGCGACTCCGTCACGTGGACGACTTCGTGCAGGTCCTCGATCACGCGGCGATGACACGAGCCGGCATGCCCGCCAGGCCGCGGGGCGACCACGTGCACGAGGCGCAACGATCCGTGGTGGACCTCCCGGTGCCCGACGGCTCGACGGATCGTGATGATGCGGATCCCCTGGCGACGCATCAGGTCCCGCCAGATGTGCGGCGCGAACGGGCCCAGCTCGCTCTCGCCGATGGCGTCCTTGCCCCAGGCACCGATGACCTCGATGAGCAGCCACGCCCTCACCTGCGAGGCCGTCGCCGTGAGGGGTTCTGATCGTTCTCGTGCGGCGGCGGCGCATTGGAACTCAACCAGGTGCGACCACCCCTTCGGCGGCGAGGCGCTGGGCGACGACGAGCCTGGACGAAGCGTCGAGCCCGCCGTCGACATGCGCCGTCGTCCACGGAGCGGGCGCATCGAGCACCTCAGCGAGGAACCCGTGCGCCTCCTCCGGCATCGACAGCTCGCGATCGCCGAGGCCGAGAACGGCCCGCCCGGCGGCCCGCTCCAGCCACAGGAGTGGCCCTGGCGTCAGCTCCAATGGAGTCGACGGCGTGACGGACGGCTGGTGCCGTGGTCGCAGCCTCGTCGCAGGCTGGCGCCGCCATACCTCCTTCACCATCCATCGACGCACCGCGGGCTGCTCGAGGTGCGGCTCCAGCGAACGGGCCACGTCGTGCGGTGCAGGGACGGTCCCGGGCACGATCGATGCACGCCACGCGCCGTCGGCGACGGCGGCCTCGAGCGCCGCCCGCAGCGCGCGCTGCCACACCACGGCGAGGATGCCGACGGTGAGGTGCGCCGAGCCCACATCGACGGTCTCGGCGGCGTGAGGATGGCCTCGCGGGAGGTAGAGGCAGTCGCCAGCTCGCAGCGTCAGGTCCAACCCCGGCTCACCCAGTTCGTCGAACGACAGCGGCGCCGGCTTGGGCGCTCCGCGCACCGGGTCGCGCGTGCGCTCCAGCGGATCCCACACGCGCCAGCGCTTCGCACCCTCGAGCTGGACGACGAAGACGTCGTGGAGGTCGTAGTGCAGCTCGAGTCCATGGGCGGCCGGCGGCGAGAGATAGGCGTTCACCTGCACGGGATGGTCCAGCGCCAGCGCCAAGTTGTTGGAGACCTTGGCGAGATGGGGATCGGTCAGCTGGAGTCCCTGCAGGACCACGGTGGCGCCACCATCGTGCAGCTCGAGCACGCGGTTCGGCTGGATCACGTCTTCGATCGTGCGATGGCCGACCCCGGCCCGGCGGCTGTGCGCGCGGCAGCAGCGTTGCACCGTCACGCACGAGGCGGAAGAAGGGCGGCCGGCTACCCCCAGTGAGGAGCTGCGCCCACAGGTGGTCGGCAGTCGTGACGGCAGCAACATCATCGACGGCGGTGGTCAACGGCTGGCGGAACAACGACCGCTCGATGAACGAGCTGCCATCGCCGACGAATGCATCGAGGCCGGGGGCGTCGGGATGCGGGATTCGTCGCGTC
The DNA here is from genome assembly GCA_963844915.1 of uncultured Acidimicrobiia bacterium. GTDB lineage: Bacteria > Actinomycetota > Acidimicrobiia > Acidimicrobiales > Ilumatobacteraceae > JALZMG01. The sequence goes on from CAWJQF010000010.1 coordinate 110,034, forward strand.
AGCCAGTCCGTTGCCCGCTCAGCGGCAAGGACGTCGAGTGTCAGGCGTCGCTTCCGTCGCTATCGGATTCGCCGTCGGTCCCATCGGTGTCGCCGTCGGTGCCATCGCTGTCGCCGTCAGTCCCATCGGCGTCCATCGTCACCTGGATGACGTCTCCGAGCTCCCATTCGGACTTGATGTCGTCGTTCGTGATGCTCACGGGGTCGACCATACCCGGGAACCCCCCGCGTGTAAGCCTGCGGCACGGGGCGCTGGGCCGACTCCCTATTCTCGGCCCATGGTCGGCACGTTGGTCCTGCTGCGACACGGGGAGAGCGACTGGAACCAGCGCAACCTGTTCACCGGGTGGGTGGACGTCGATCTCACCGAGAAGGGACGGACCGAGGCGCGGCGCGGTGGCGAGCTGCTCGTCGAGCACGGTCTCGCACCCGACGTGCTCCACACGTCGGTGATGCGGCGGGCGGTCCGCACCGCTGAGTTGGCGCTCGACGCGGCCGATCGGATGTGGATCCCGGTGCGTCGGTCGTGGCGGCTGAACGAGCGGCACTACGGCGCGCTGCAGGGCAAGGACAAGGCGGCGACACTGGCCGAGTTCGGCGAGGAGCAGTTCATGCTGTGGCGGCGGTCGTACGACACGCCTCCGCCGCCACTCGCGGTCGACGACGAGTACTCCCAGTTCAACGACGTCCGCTACGCCTGGTTACCGCCGGAGGCGCGCCCACGCACCGAGTGCCTGGCCGACGTGGTCGTGCGCATGCTCCCGTACTGGTACGACTCGATCGTCCCCGACCTGCACGAGTTCGGGACGGTCCTGGTCGCCGCGCACGGCAACAGCCTGCGGGCGTTGATCAAGCACCTCGACGGGATGAGCGACGAAGCGGTTGTCAGCCTGAACGTGCCGACCGGCATCCCGCTGCGCTACGACCTCGACGACGACTTCCGGCCCAAGGTGATCGGCGGCACGTACCTCGACCCGGACGCGGCCGCGGCCTCGATCGAAGCCGTCAAGAACCAGGGGAAGAGGTGACCCCCGCCCAGGCACGAGCACCTGTTCAGCACGGTTAGTGTCACCCGCCATGGCGAGCAAGAGGGCGTACGTCGATCATCTCCGCAGTGTTCCGTTGTTCGCGGGTTGCACGCGCCGGGAGCTCGAGCGCATCGCCCGCTCGGGTGACGAGATCCACATGACCGCCGGCAGCCTCGTCGTCGACCAGGGCCAGACCGGTCGCGAAGCGTTCGTCATCCTCGAAGGCACCGTCACGGTGAAGCGCAACGGTCGCAAGATGGCGACGCTCGGACCCGGCGCGATCGTCGGTGAGCTGTCGCTCCTCGATCACGGACCCCGGACGGCCACCGCGGTGTGCGACACCGACTGCACGTTGTTCGTCATCTCCCAGCGCCATTTCCTCGCCGTCGTCGACGACGTCCCGACGCTTTCGCACAAGCTGCTCGCCTCGCTGGCGGGGAAGGTCCGTCAGCTCGACGCGCAGTACTTCGGCTGACCTGCCTGCTGACCTGTCTGCGCCGATCCGGCGCCCACTAGCGTCACGGCGCGATGGCGAGCCACACGGAGACCGCCGAGCACGAGGACACGGGAACCGCCACCGAGGGTGGTGGGTTGCGACCGCACCACCTGGCCCTCGGGCTGGGACTCCTCTTCGCTGGCTTCACGCTGCTCTCGGGCGCTGTGCCCCTGCTGACGGGCTGGGATCACGAAGACCCGATCCACCGCGTGGTGTTCGTCAACGTCCCTGCCCCGCTGCAGCTGGCCTTCTACACGGTGGTCCCGATCCTCATCGCGTGGGGTGCGTTCCGCTTCGCCGAGCGGATGAAGAACTGGGAGCGCGGCCGCGCCGCACCGACGCGCCGCACGACGGTCAAGAACGCCGGCAAGCGATTCGGCGACTACCGGACCGGCGTGTACATGCGCACCCTCTTGCGCGATCCGTCCGCCGGCCTGATGCACTCGATGATCTACTTCGGGTTCCTCGTGCTGCTCGGCGTCACGACGGTGCTCGAGATCGACCATCAGCTGCCGGAGGATCTCCAGTTCCTGACCGGCCAGACGTACCAGGCCTATGCCTGCGTCGCCGATGCCGCCGGGTTGGTCTTCCTCGGCGGCGTCGTGTGGGCGATCCTCCGGCGCTTCGTCCAGCGGCCGTACCGCATCCGCATCAAGACCAAGCCCGAGCACGCGTTGATCCTCGGCACGTTCCTCGTGATCGGGCTGAGCGGCTACGGCGCGGAGATGTTCCGCATCGCCCTGCAAACGGCCGAGGGCGAAGCCACGGGCTACGAGCGCTGGAGCTTCATCGGATACCCACTGAGCCAGCTCGTCGACGGTTGGTCGGCATCCTCGCTGTCCACGTGGCACCAGTGGTGGTGGATCGGCCACGTCGCTGCGTTCGCCCTCTTCCTCGTCATCCTCCCCATCACGATGCTGCGCCACATGTTCACGTCTCCGCTGAACATGTACCTGCGAGACCGCAACGGCGAGCGCCCGAAGGGTGCGATGAAGCCGATGCCGAACCTCGCCGAGACGGAGCTCGAGTCGTTCGGCGCCTCGGTGGTCGAGGACTTCACGTGGAAGCAGCTCCTCGACACGGACGCCTGCACCATGTGCGGGCGGTGCACGAGCGTGTGTCCGGCCCACGCCACCGGCAAACCGCTCGACCCGCGGGAGATCGTGCTCAAGGTCGGTGAGGTGATGACGGCGACCGGCGACCCGGTCGTCACACCGCCGATCGGGCTCGATCCGGCGATCAAGATCGGCGCCGACAACGTGTTCGAGCGCATCACGTCCGAGGAGCTGTGGGCCTGCACGACGTGCAGGGCGTGCGACGAGATCTGCCCGGTCAACATCGAGATCCTCGACAAGATCCTCGACATGCGTCGCTACCTGACGCTGATGGAATCAGACTTCCCGAGCGAGCTCGGCAACGCGTTCCGCGGCATGGAGAACCAGGGCAACCCGTGGGGCCTGAGCCAGGGCGACCGGGCGGACTGGGCCAAGAACGTGGAGGGCGTCGAGGTCGTCGAGCCCGGAGAGCCGCTGACCGCCGAGTACCTCTACTGGGTCGGGTGCGCCGGCAGCTTCGACGACAAGAACAAGCGGGTCACGCAGGCGGTGGCCAAGCTGCTGCAGCGGGCGGGCATCACGGTTGCCATCCTGGGGCCGTCGGAGATGTGCACCGGCGACAGCGCCCGCCGGTCAGGGAACGAGTACCTGTTCCAGATGCTCGCCACGCCGAACGTGGAGATGCTCAACGCCATGGGTGTGCGCAAGATCATCACGCAGTGCCCGCACTGCTTCAACACGCTGCTCAACGAGTACCCGCAGCTCGGCGGCCACTACGAGGTCGTCCACCACAGCCAGCTGCTCGAGTCGCTGATCGCCAGTGGTCAGCTCGACGTCAGCCAGGCCACGCTGGACGAGCGTCTCACGTACCACGACTCGTGCTACCTCGGCCGGCACAACGACGTGTACCTGGCGCCGCGCCGGGTCGTCGGCTCGATCAAGGGCATCGACGTGGTCGAGATGCCCCGCAACGGCACTCGTGGCATGTGCTGCGGCGCCGGCGGGGCGCGCATGTGGATGGAGGAGGACATCGGCACGAAGGTCAACGACGAGCGCTCACGCGAGGCGCTGTCGACCGGTGCCACTCGGATCGCCACGGCCTGCCCGTTCTGTTACATCATGCTCGACGACGGGACGAAGGCCGCGGGTGCTGCCGACTACGGCGAGCCGGGCGGCGTCAAGGTCGGCGACATCGCCATCCACCTCTTGGACGCCATCGAGAACGGCGAGCGCGAGTTCGACCACCCGCCCGCCCCCCTCGCCGAACCCCATCCGAGTGTTTGACCGCATCGGAGTGTTTGACCCCAGGGAAATCCGAGGTCCAGCACTCGGATGGACGCAAACACTCGGATGGAATGACGCCTGAGATCAGGCAGTGATGGCGAGGATCGGCTCGGTCGGGGTCTGACTGTTGGCGTCGGGCTCCTCGGTCACCGCCCACGCCTCGGCGCTGGCGGGGTCGAAGCCAGGCACGTAGAGCTCGACGTCGCCGTCGTCCGGGCGGAACGACACACCGGCGTTGTCCGGCGTGCCGTCACGTATCGCCCAGAGCTGGTACACGCCGTCCTCGGGCGGGGTCGCCAGATCCGTGCCCCGCACGACGACGGCGTCTTCGCGCGGCGAATAGACGATCGAGATCGATCCGGTGAGGCCGCCGTCGGCGGTGGCAGGCATGTCGATCGTGACGGCGTCCGGATCGTCGATGACGGCGGCGACCTCGTCGGTGTCCGAGTCGCCGAGCGGTGAGATCACGAGTGCACCGGCGACGATCGCAACGACGGCCGCCGCGGCGGCACCCACGGCGACCCACCGCCGCCAGCGACGGGCGCTGGTGATCGGTACGACGGGGGCCAGCGGTGGCTCGGCGTCGATCGGGTCCGTGACCGCTGGCAGTTGCTGGACATCGGCGATCGCATCCAGCACGCTGGCGCGCAGCGTCGGCGGAGGCGTCTCGCTGACGGCGTCGGCCATCGCGGCTGCGGCGATGCGGAGCTCTTCGTGCTCGCGCTGCAGGTCGGGTCGGTCGGCGATCGCCGCCTCGAGTTCCTCGCGCTCGTCCTGATCGAGGGCGCCGACCGCGTCGAGTGCCATCAGCTCCTGCAGTTCCTCGTCACGGCGAGACTCATTCATGTCACGCCTCCCATCAGGGTGCGCAGCCGGATCAGCCCGTCGCGGATGCGAGTCTTCACAGTGCCCAAGGCGATCCCCAACTCCTCGGCGATCTGGACGTGGGTGAGGCCGTCGTAGAACGCCAGCTCGAGGGCTTGCCGCTGGACGTCGGTGAGTCCGGCCATGGCCAGTTGGGCCATGCGACGGTGCTCCGATTCGATCGCGCTGTCCTCGGGTGATTCATCGACGGATGCTTCTGTGGCGACGGCTCGAGTCTGGCGGGTGCGATGGGCCTGTTCGCTGCGCACACGGTCAACCGCCCGCCGGTGCGTGATCGTGAGCGCCCACGTGCGAACGCTGCCGCGGGCGGCATCGAACCGGGAGGCCTGGCGCCAGACCTCGACGAACACCTCCTGGGCGACCTCCTCGGCCTGCGCCGGATCGCGAAGAACACGTCGCGCCACGCCATAGACGACCGGCGCCAGCCGGTCGTAGAGCGCAGCGAACGCATCCTGATCACCACCAGCGACCTGGATCATCAGCGCGTCGAGGTCGGGATCCAAGGCCCACCAATGTGCCAGACGTTCCTGCGGCGATGCGTCGATGCCATGAATTGCTCGCCATGATCGAAGTTCGGAGCAGCGACTCCGGCGGATGGGATGAGACCGGTCCGTCTCACCCGAAAACGCAAGCAACGAGGGGCCCGGAGCGACCCCTCATTGCTCGATTGTGGAGTTTCCGCCGGGGATCAGGCAGCCGGAAGCAGCACCGTGTCGATGATGTGCACGGTGCCGTTGGCGACGGGCACGTCGGCGCACACGACGGTGGCCGGGCCACCGCCCGCATCGACGGTCACGGCGCCACCCTCCTCGGAGATGGACAGCTCGCCGTTGAGGCCGCTGACGGTGCCGGCCTCGACGAGGTCCGTGCTCGACAGCGACTCACCGCCCACGACGTGGATCGTGAGGATGTCCGTCAACGCGCCCTGCGGGTCGGCCAGCAGCGCATCGAGATCCGCAGCGGGCACCTTGGCGAAGGCCGAGTTGGCCGGGGCGAAGATCGTGAACGGACCTTCGCCGTTCAGCGTGTCGACGAGCCCGGCGGCGCCGACTGCCGTGACGAGGGTCGACAGCTCCGGGTTGTTGCTGGCAGCAGTTGCCGCGGGGTCATCGGCCATGCCGGTGAAGCTGCCCTCTCCGTCGGCCGGCACGCTGGCGCAGGCCGGGCCGGAGGGGGCCATCGCCGCGCCGTCGGCCGGCGCCATCGGCTCGGACGTCATCGGCTCGGTCGTCATCGGCTGTTCAGCCATCGGCTCGGTCGTGGCGGTCTCGGCCGGTGCGGCAGCGGCTGCCGGCTCATCGCTGTCGTCACCGCCGCATGCCGCGGCGACCAGCGAGAGGGTGGCGACCGCAGCGACTGCAGCGCTGCGCAGACGTCGTGAGTTCATTTGGGGGGGTCCTTTCTGGATGTTCACGGGCGGGCGGACCGGTCACTCGACGATCACGACGATCTGGTGGTGGCCGGAAGCACCGTCGGGGATTGGTTCGGCGCGGTCCGCGGTCTGGATTGCGCCGGCGTTGTCGATCGCCCGGACCTTGACCGAGTGCCTCCCGGGCGTGGCGGTCCAGCGGTACACCCATTGCCGCCACGTGTCGTTCGTCGTGACGTCGGCAAGGTCGGCTGGCTCCCATGAACCGTCGTCGACGGACACCTCGACGCCGGCGATGCCAACGGTCTGCTCCCATGCCACTCCAGCGATCGGCACGAGACCGGCAGGCACTTTGGCCAGCCCTCGTGGCGTGTCGATACGGCTCATCAACTTGATCGGCGCGCGCTGCGCCCACCCACGGCGGAGCCAGTAGTGGTCGAACTCGTCGAACGTCGTCAGCTCGATCTCGGTCAGCCACTTCGTCGCGGAGACGAAGCCATAGAGGCCGGGCACGATCAGGCGGGCCGGGAACCCGTGCTCGATCGGCAGTGGCTCGCCGTTCATCCCGATGGCGACCATGGCGTCGCGCCCGTCACGTGCGGCCTCGACGGGGAAGCCGCATTCGAATCCGTCGACGGACCGGCCGACGACCTGGTCGGCGCCTGGCTGCACGCCGGCTTCCCGAAGCAGCGCGTCGAGGCGCGTGCCGAGCCAGCGGGCGGTGCCGGCGAGCTTGCCGCCGACTTCGTTGGAGACGCACGTCAGCGTGATGTCCCGCTCGATCATCTCCCGGCGCAGCAGGTCGTCGAAGGACAGCTCGAGCTCGTTGTCGACCATTCCCTTGATGCGCAGCGTGTAGGAGTCCGTCGGCACCTGCGGGGCGGTGAGGGCGGTGTCGATCCGGTAGAAGCGGTCGTTCGGCGTGATGAACGGCGTCATGCCCGGCACGTCGACCTGCGTGGACGGCGGTACCGCGGCGAGCGGCGTCGCCGGACGCGGCAACGTCACACCGGCCCGCGATGCGGCGGCGGCGAAGCGCGACCCCAACCAGCGACCGGCCACGCCAACGACGGCAGCGGTCGCCGCCAGCCCAGCGAGCAGCACGCCGGAGTGGCGCAGGAACTCGCGTCGATCCGTGCCTCCGGGGCCGCTGACTGGCTGTTCCTCGCGCTCGGCGCACGGACTGACGCACCAGCCACAGCGCCCCGATCCCGGCAGCTGCGCCGATCACGCTCGGCAACGCCACGTGCCACGGCGGGGCGATGCGACGGCTCAGCGCCGCCCACGCACCGATCACCCCGAACAGGCCCACGCCGATGACACCGACAAGGAAGTGACGACGGAGCGCGAGGAGCCCGACGATCCCCGCGTACACCACGAGCACCACACCGATGCCGATCAGCAGTGCCGGCTTGTCGTTCGTGCCGAACGTGTCGATGGCGAACTCCTTGACGAACGGCGGCGCCGCATCGATCACACGGTCGCCAACGTCGAGGACGGGCGAGCGCCATGCCCGGTTGAGTCCAGCCAGGAGCTCAGCGACGGCAAGGGCGACGAGTGCGGCAGCGAGCCCGGCGAGCACCGAGATCACGCGGGAAGGCTTCACGGTCCCGGTTCGGACCCGTCACATCTGCAGATTCCTGGATTACTCCTGCAGCAGATCGAGTACCGCGGCTTCGACCTTGCGACGCGTCGACTCCGAGCGTCCGGGACGGGTGTCCTCGAGCGCCTCTTCGATCGTCTCACCGGCCTCGTACTGGTGGACGACCTTCGGATCGACGTAGGAGCTGCGGGCGACGGCGGGAGTGTTGCCGAGCGACTCGGCGACCTCCTTCATCGCCGTTGCAACTGCGCGCTTCCGCTTCGTCGGCGACGCTCGGTCCTCGAGCTTGCCAGCGAGGGCGACCGCGGCCAGCACGGTGCCGTGCCACGTGCGGAAGTCCTTCGCCGACACGTCGCCGCCGACGACTTCCTTGACGTAGGTGTTGACGTCGTCGGAGGTCACGTCACGCCACTGGCGCCCGTCCCGGTACGCGAGCAGACCGGCGCCACCGCCGCGACGCCGCTTGAGCGTGCCGACGGCGCCGCGCACGGCATCGTCACGGACCACCACCTGTCGCTCCTGACCCGACTTGGCGACGTACTCGAAGAGCACCTCGTCGCCCTTCACCTTGACGTGCTGCTTCTCGATCGTCGCCAGTCCGTAGCTGCCGTACTCCTCGGCGTAGCCCTCGCCGCCGATGCGGAAGAAGCCGAGGTCGAGGAGGCGGAACGCCAACGCCAGCGCCCGCTCGTGTGGCATGCCCGGAAGGGCGAGGTGCTGGGTCACCTTGCGGCGGGCAACCGGAAGACGGGTCGCGACGTCGAGCACCCGAGCGTGCTTGGCGGTGTCGCGCTGCTCCCGCCATGCCGGGTGGTACAGGTACTGGCGCCGACCGGCTTCGTCGGTGCCGACGGCCTGGAGGTGACCGGTGGGGTACGGACAGATCCAGACGTCCTTCCAGGCCGGCGGAATGACGAGGGCCCTGCAACGTGCCACGTCGTCAGGGCCGAGGCGGCCCCCGTGCTCGTCGAAGTACGCAAACCCGCGCCCATTCCGTCGGCGGGTCCAGCCCGGCGATTCGGCGGAAACTCGGCGCAGGCGCGGCATAGGTCGCCGCACTCTTTCCCCAACCGGGGCCGTGCTATTCGAAGTTCTTGTAGTAGCGGCTCGGGGTCGGGCCGCGCTGCCCCTGGTACTTCGAGCCGAGCGCTCCCTTGCCATAGGGACGGTCGGCAGGTGTCGTCATCTGCATGAAGCTGAGCTGGCCGATCTTCATCCCGGGGTAGAGCGTGATCGGCAGGCTGGCGACGTTGGCCAGCTCGAGGGTGACGTGGCCGTCCCAACCCGGGTCGACGAACCCGGCCGTGCTGTGGATGAGCAGCCCGAGCCGTCCGAGCGAGCTCTTGCCCTCGATGCGGGCAACGATGTCATCCGGGAGCGCGACGCGTTCCTCGGTCGAGCCCAGCACGAACTCCCCAGGGTGGAGCATGAAGACGCCGTCGGCGGGGATCTCGATCAGCTCCGTGAGGTCGGTCAGGTCGACCTTGACGTCGATGATGCCGGCAGAGTGGTTGCGGAAGACCCGGAACAGGCGATCGAGCCGCACGTCCACGGACGAGGGCTGGATGCACCCGTCGTCGAACGGGTCGATCACGATGTGGCCGTCGCCGATCGCTTTGCGCAGGTCACGGTCCGAGAGGATCACCGTCGCGGACCCTAGCTAGATGCGGCCGGCGAAGGCGCTGGAGCGCCGGCGAAGGCGCTGGAGCGCTGGCGAAGGCGCACTTCGTCCATTCCGGACGATGACCCAGCCCGCCCGGGCGTGGTAGATCGCGGGTGACGGTGACCACTCACCGAGCAGGAGGGAAGCGCAATGGTCGAGCAAGCAGCGGGAGGAGCGGCCGCGACGGGTCCGGCGGGCCTAGGTCCGACCGGTGACGTCCTTGTGATCTTTGGAATCACCGGCGACCTGGCGCAAGGTGATGACGTTCCGGTCGCTGTACCGCCTCGAGCAACGTGGCTTGCTGGACTGCGCCATCGTCGGCGTCGCGGTGGACGACTGGACGCTCCCTCAACTCTTCGAGCGGGCCCGCACCTCGATCGAGGCAACCGGTGAGACGATCGACCAAGCGGTCTTCGACCGCCTCACCGGCCGGATGTCCTACGTGTCGGGCGACTTCACGGACCCGGCCACCTACGACAAGGTCGGCAAGGCGATCGGCGACGCGAAGTGTCCCGTCTTCTACCTCGAGATCCCGCCGTTCCTCTTCTCCACGGTGGTCAAGGGCCTGGCCGAACGTGGCCTCACGTCGAACGGGCGAATGGTCGTGGAGAAGCCGTTCGGGCACGATCAGACCTCGGCCCGCGAGCTCGCCGCGGAGCTCCACCAGTACGTGGACGAGTCGCAGCTCTACCGGATCGACCACTACCTCGGGAAGATGGGACTCGAGCAGATCCTGTTCCTGCGCTTCGGGAACACGATGCTCGAGCCGATCTGGAACCGCAACTACGTCGACTGCATCCAGATCACGATGGCCGAGGACTTCGGGGTCGAGGACCGCGGCCACTTCTACGATCCTGTGGGAGCGTTGCGCGACGTCGTCGTCAATCACCTGCTGCAGCTGCTCGGAGCGGCGGCAATGGAGGCGCCCGCCGGCGGCGACCCGGCGACGTTGAAGGGTGCGCAGACGGCCATCTTCCAGGCGATCGCCGCGGCCGATCCCAGCCAGTACGTCCGCGGCCAGTACGACGGATACAAGTCGATCAACGGGGTCGCCGCCGATTCGACGACCGAGACGTTCGCCGCGTTGCGCCTCGACATCGAGAACTGGCGCTGGTCGGGTGTTCCGATCTACATCCGCACCGGGAAGCGCCTCCCGATCACCCACACCGAGCTGCGGCTCGTGTTCAAGCAATCGCCGGTGCTGGGGTTCCACCTCCGTCCAGAGAACGTCGAACCGGACCAACTCGTCGTGAAGCTGGACCCGTCGACCGGCGTCCGCCTCCAGCTCATGACCCGCCGGGCCGACGATCCGATTCCGGCACCGATCCATCTCGACATGGAGTTCGCCGAGGAGGGTGGTGAAGGTCCGACGCCCTACGAGGTCCTGCTCCACGCCGCCCTCGTCGGCCAGACCGTGAGGTTCGCGCGCCAGGACACGATCGAAGAGGCCTGGCGGATCATGCAGCCGCTGATCGACCAGGCCCCGCCCGTGCAGAGCTACGCCCCCGGCTCGTGGGGCCCTGAGGCGGCCAACGAACTCGTCGCCGGCAGCGGCGGCTGGCGCACGCCGTGGACTCCATGACCGAGTGAGAGACTGCGGCGATGGACCGCGTGGTCATCGCCGGTGGACATGTCGTCGACGGGACGGGTGCGCCGGCAATCGTCGCCGACGTTGCAGTGCAAGGCGACCGGATCGTCGAGATCGGTCCGGACCTCCAAGGTGATCGGCGACTCGACGCCACCGGGTGCGCCGTCGCTCCCGGATTCATCGACATCCACACGCACTACGACGCCCAGGTGTTCTGGGACCCCGCGCTCACGCCGTCCTGTTTCCACGGCGTCACCACCGTCGTGGCTGGCAACTGCGGCTTCAGCATCGCGCCCATTCGCCCGGCCGACCGCGACCTGCTGAGCCACACGATGGAGAAGGTGGAGGACATGGTCCCCGCCTGTCTTGCCATCGGCATCCCGTGGGACGAGTTCGAATCGTTCCCCGAGTACCTGGACGCGGTGCGTCGGCGCGGCACCGCCCTGAACTTCGCGGCGTACATCGGACACACGCCGTTGCGCCTGTACGTGCTCGGCGCCGACGCCGCCGAACGGCCCGCGACGCCCGACGAGATCAGCTCCATGGCGGCCCTCGTCGAGGAGGCGATGGAAGCAGGGGCCGCCGGCTTCGCCACGAGCATGGCGGTGACGCACGTCGGGGCGGACGGCCGTCCGGTGCCGAGTCGCGTCGCCGACCGGGCGGAGATCGAGGCCCTCGGCCGGGCCGTGGGCCGCAGCGGTCGCGGCGTCATCGGCGTCAACGGCGGCGACGGTCTGGGCTTCCCCGACTGCTACGAGCTCCAGCCCGCGCTCGGCGCGCCGATCACGTTCACCGCGGTCCTGACGTTCCCCAACGGCGCCCACCTGAAGGCTGCGGAGATCCACCGCCGCGGCCTGGAGCAGGGCGCCAACGTCTGGCCCCAGGTCACGTGCCGACCGCTGTCGTTCTCCGTGACCCTCGTCGAGCCGTTCAACCTCAACATCAACCCGGTGTTCGCCGAGCTGATGCCCCGCTCACTCGACGAGCGACGGGCGGCGTACGCGGACCACGCATGGCGGCAGCGAGCTCGTGAGGAATGGACCACCGGCAACGTCGCATTGCGACCCCGCTGGGACACGTTCGAGGTCATGGACTCCGGGGCCCATACCGAACTGATCGGCAAGCGCCTGTCCGCTATTGCCGCGGAGCGCGGAACGGACCCATTCGACACGCTGCTCGACCTGAGCGCCGACGAGCGTGACCTCGCCGACCTGCGAGTCAAGACGATCATCGCCAACGACGATCCCGACGGGATCGCCATGCTGCTCAAGGAGCCCGGGTGCACGCTGGGACTGTCGGACGCCGGGGCCCACATCGGGCAGCTCTGCGACGCTCCGCTGCCGACGGATCTCCTCGGCAACTGGGTTCGAGAGCGACAGGTCCTCACGCTCGAGGAAGCCGTGCACAAGCTCACCCAGGAACCGGCCGAGCTGTTCGGCTTCGCCGACCGTGGCGTGCTTCGCCCGGGCTCCTTCGCCGACATCGTCGTGTTCGATCCCGAGACCGTCGCGCCCGGGCCGCTCCGGCGCGTGCGCGACTTCCCCGCCGATACCGAACGCCTCACCGCCGACAACCCGTCCGGCATGCGCCACACGCTCGTGAACGGGGTCGCCACGCGCGTCGACGAGCAACAGACCGACGTCGCCCCACCGGGCCGGGTCGTCACGCCGCAGCCGCGTGACGGGTCGTCGTGAGGCCACGACGAGGCGTAATGTCGCCCGGTCCGGCGGTACCGCGGGAGCACGGGGACACGAGGGGATTCACATGCAACTGACACGCACACGTCGTCGGGCGCTCGCGTCCGTCATCGGATTGACCACTGCCATCGGCCTCGGCACCGTGGTCGCCGGACCAGCGGCTGCAGCCTCGACGCACATCGTCCGGCCGGGCGAGTCGATCCAGGCGGCGGTCGATGCCGCCAGTCCAGGCGACACGATCCGCGTGCTCCGCGGCACGTACGTCGAGTCGGTGTCCATCACGACCTCGGACATCTCACTGGTCGGATCGCGCGCCACCGTGCAGTCGCCCGGCGACCCGCTCTGCGGCGTGTGCGTCGGCGACTTCAGCGATCCGAGCAACACGGTGACGGGCGTCAGCGTGAGCGGGTTCACGGTGACCGGTTTCGAGTTCGGCATCTTCGTGTTCGCTGCCGACGACACCTCCATCCGCAACAACGTCCTCGAGGACAACGCCGAGTACGGCGTCTTCGCCAACTCGTCGACGAACACGTCGATCATGGGGAACACGGCGACGGGCAGCGAGGAGGCGGGCTTCTACGTCGGCGACTCGCCCGACGCCAACGCCAAGGTGTCCGGCAACGAGGCATCCGGCGGCCTGTTCGGGGTGTTCGTGCGCCACGCCGAAGGTGGCTCGATCACGTCCAATCGCCTCCACGACAACTGTGTCGGAGTGGTGGTCCTCGCCGACGCACCCGGGCCGGCGGGCAACTTCGACATCTCCAACAACCGCATCAGCCACAACACGAAGTTGTGCGACGAAGAGCCGCCGGCGGTGTCCGGAGTCGGCGTCGCGCTGATCGGCGCGCACGATGTCACCATCTCGAACAACAACATCGTGGACAACCTGCCGGGAGGTCCGGCGGACATCACCGGCGGCGTCATCGTGATCGCCGGGTTCGGTGGCACCGAGCCCGTGGGCAACACGATCGAGAACAACGTCATCGTGCGCAACGCCCCCGACATCGTCCTCGGACCGGAGGCGGAGGAGACCACCGTCGTGACGAACAACATCTGCCAGACCAGCCAGCCGAGCGGTCTCTGCGACTGACGCAGCGGTGCCCGATCTGGGCGTGATCTCTGCCGGGTGCTGGCAGAGATGCGCCCAGAAGCGCTGTTGACAGAGATCACGCCCAGATTCCTGTCGAATCGGCCGATCCTGTTCGTTGTGGGTGCATGACAACGTCAGAACCCGCGACCACCGTCAACCTCGACCAGTACGGCGATCAGGCGATGCCATGGAGCGCCGTCGCCGAGCGCCTGGCGCGCGCCGCCGACCCCGGCCAGGACGTCTTCACGGTCCTGGGCACGATCCGACCCGACGGGCGCCCGCACGCCGCTCCCATCGGCTCGCTGTGGATCGACGACGCCTGGTACGTCGTCACTGGACCAGGGACGCAGAAGGGCCGCAACCTGGCACACAACCCTGCCTGCACGTTGACGGCACGCCTCGACGGCATGGACGTCGTGTTCAGCGGCGAGGCCCAGCGCGTCACGGACCACGCCGAGCTCGAGCACGTGGCCGACGTCTACCGCCGGCACGGCTGGCCGGCCGAGGTCGCCGGCGACGCCTTCACGGCTCCGTACACGGCGCCGAGCGGAGGTCCCCCGCCTTGGAGCCTTTACCGGATCGCGACGACGAGCGTGGTCGGCGTCGGTTCGGCAGCCGACGTGACCGGCGCGACGAAGTGGACCTTCGCCTGACCGGAGGTCACCACGTCAGACGGTGAGATCGGTCTCCATTCCGATCGGCAGAATCTCGAACGAGTCACGCACGTCCGGTGCGTCGACCAGCGCGCGCTCGATCGCCGCGCGCCCCTGGCGGAAGTGCGACCACCCCTCGTAGTGGACCGGGACAACCGTGCGTGGTCGGATCGTTCGGCACAGCTCGACACCCTGGGCGGCGGTCATCGTGTACCGCACCGGTCCAGTGACCGGGAACCGAGCTTCACCGAGGTGCAGCACGGCCAGACTCACGGTCAGGCGCTCGGCAACGGTGCGCACGCCGTCGTAGAGCACGGTGTCGCCGGAGATCCACACCACGCCGTGCTCCTGGCCGTCCCAAGCAAGGCCGAAGCCGATCACGTCGCCAACCAACCGCCGCGACAGCGGTGGCCCGTGACGACACGGCGTCGCCGTCACGTCGATGGCCGGACGGTCAGGTGCCTCGAGCCGCGTGGTTTCCCACGGCCGCATGCCGCGGGTCGTTGCACCCAGCCGTGCGGCCCCCGCCTCGGTCGTCACGACGACTGCCGCGGCGGGCAGTAGCGCCCGCCCGGCGTCATCGAGGTTGTCGGCATGGTGGTCGTGCGTGAGGAGGACCGCGTCGATGGCCCCGAGATCGACTGCTGCCACGGCAGGACCCGTCGTCTTGCGTGACGACGTACCGAGCCCGAAGTGATAGGTGCGGCCCGGTTCGTCGAACGTCGGATCCGTGAGGATGCGCCAGCCGGCAACCTCGAGCAGGGTCGTGGGGCCGCCGATGTGAGTCAGGCGGACCTGCGTCACGCAGTCGCCGTACGCGCGTTGGCAAGTGCCCACTCCAGCGCGTCGTCGGCGACCTGCTCCCACCCCGGCCACGCCGGCAGCAAGTGCGGTCCCGGATACTCCTTCACCTCGGTGATGAGGCCGGGCGCCTTGTAGTGCTTGGCGTTGGAGCGCTGGATGGTCGGCGGCATCAGGTGGTCGTCGGTGCCGGAGATGAACAACAGCGGGGCGCGATCGGGGTTGTCGTAGTTGACCCAGGTGTCGTCCTTGCCGGGGTGGATGTTGGCCAGCGCGCTGCCCCAGAAGATCGCCCCCGATGCCGGGATGTGGTAGCGCTCGTAGAGCCGGCGGGACTCCTCGTCGCTGAAGCCGTTCGTGAACGCGTACTGCCACTGCTCATGGGTGAGCCCGACGGCGCGGTGGCGGTTGGCCGGGTTCTTCAGCACCGGAAACGAGGCTCGGATCTGCGACAGCGGGATTCTCCTGACACCTTCGGTCGGCGCCGAGTCGATCGCCACCCCGGCGGCGCCGAATCCGTGGTCGAGCAGGATCTGGGTGAACACGCCCCCGGCGGAGTGGCCCATGATGATGGGTGGACGGTCGAGGCCACCGACGACCGACTCGAGGTGCTCGATGATCTGGGGCACCGTGACCTGCTCGATCGGCGTGGGATCGGCGTTCAGCGCCTCCACTTCGACCTCGAAACCGGGATAGGCCGGCGCCACCACCTTGAAGCCCTTGCCTTCGTAGTGGGCGATCCAGTCCTCCCAGCTCCGAGGCGTCACCCAGAAGCCGTGGATCAGGACGATCGTGTCCGGTGCTGCCGCTTGATTGCTCATAGGAGCAACATCATGACGGCCGCCGTCTGGACGGGCCAACGTAGCGCTGGGGCCGTCACCGCTACTCAGCAACTAGGTCTGCAGACCATCCGGGTCGACGAGTCGCCAGGCGACGATCTGCATGCCGTCAGGCGATCCGCCGCAGACGCGGCACGGCCGCGTCCGTCGTGGACGTACTGGGACGCTGACGGAACCGGCTGCGTAGGCCAGTGCGCCCCGCGCAAGGCAGGTCGGGCAACGACGTCGTTGTCGGCACCGCCGGTGACGACATCCTCGTCGGGGCTCAGGGAACGATGTGCTCTGCGGTCTCGGCGGCGACGATGTCCTCCTTGGCGGATCCGGGCAACGACCACCTGGACGGTGGGCCGGACATCGACGCGCTGACTGGCGGCTCCGGCAACAACACCCTCATCAACGGGGAGACGAACGACTGAGCTGGCACTGCCACCGTTGGCTTCGAGGCCGGCACGGCGGCTTGCTACGGTCCGAGCGGAGGTGGTGCCAATGACCCTGAGATCGATTCGCGCGCTCGTGGGCGCGGCAGTTGCGCTGCTGGTGGTGACCGGAAGCCCGGGACCGAGCTCGGCTCAAGGAGCCCCGACCTTGCAGCTCAGCCCGTCGACGGTCGCCGTGGGCCAAGAGTTCGACGCGGACTTCATCAACTGCGAGCGCAACGCCGTGTACTTCTTCGACATCGTCAACGGTGATGAGCTCGAGGGTGCGGACCAGTGTTCGGTCAACTTCCAGACCGGGAACCTCGAGGCCGGCTCATCGTTCACCGGCCCGTCGACACCCGGCCAATACCAAGTGGTGGTGAAGGATCAGCAGTTCAACGTCGTGGCGTCCGCCACGCTCACCGTCACCGGCGCCAATCCGGGTCCGAGTCCCATCGACATCTGCGCCCAGGCGATCGCCGAGGCCGGAACCGGCGTCGGGACGTATGGGCGCTACAAGCTCGTGCAGGCCCCCGCGCAAGGCAGGGCGGGCAACGACGTCGTCGTCGGCACCGCCGGTGACGACATCCTCGTCGGAGGCTCAGGGAACGATGTGCTCTGCGGTCTCGGCGGCGACGATGTCCTCCTCGGCGGGTCCGGGAACGACCATCTCGACGGTGGGTCGGACGTCGATGCGCTGACTGGCGGCTCCGGCAACGACACCTCGATCAACGGGGAGACCAACGACTGAGTCACGCGTTCTGCAGCCCTTGGTCCGCGTTCTGGTTGAACGGTCAACCAGAACGCGGACCAAGCCGCACATCGGGCCCGACCGGTTCGCCGTCGACGATCTGATCGAGGTACTCGCTCATCCCGATGCCGGTCTGTCCGTCGCACTCGTAGCGGGTCATCGCCTCGGTGATCCTGGTCGTCAACTCGTTGCCGTCGGGGTCGGTGCGGCGATTGCGCAGCGGGATCAACGACAGCACCGTCCCGGTCACCTCGTAGGCGGCGTGGTCGGTGCGCACCGTGCACCGCATCGAGGTCTGGTAGCGGTTGTCGTCCCAGTCCGACTCGATGGTGCAATCACGGATCAGGTGGTACTCGTCGCCGACGAGCACCATGCCGCCGGGCCGACCGCCGACGATCGAGATCATCATGGCGAAGTCCTCGGAGAACGTCATCGGGAGCCAGCGGTACCAGCTGATGGCCTGCCAGTAGCGCGGTCCCCACGACTTGTCGCGCAAGCCCAGGCCATCGAGGTCGACCACCTCGTCACCGACGACGATCGTGCCGGTCACGGCGCAGTGCTGCTCGTAGTGCGCCTTGGCGAAGCTCTGGCCGGCCTCCTGCTCGACCTCTGTGCCGTCTGCGTGGACGGGCTTGCCGCCATACATCGGCGACACGCCTCGGAAGTCGAGATCCACCTCACAGACCGCCCATGGGTTGGACTTGAACGCGACCCGCGGCTCGGCCATCTCACCCGGGTCATCGAGCACGCAGACCTTGCCGCGGTAGCGGACCTTGAGATGCTGGAACGGCTCGATCACGTCGATCGACAGTCCGCCGGCCTCCATCTTCTCGTTGGTGTCGATCGCCGGTCGGCCGTACACGAACCCGACTCGACCGCCGGGCAGGTAGATGCACACGGTCATCTCCGCGTAGCCCTCGTTGACACGGTTGCCGAGCCGGAACCACCCACCCACCTCACGCGCCGCGTCGAAGGCGTTGAGGTACATCGACTCGTTGTAGTTCTCCGCCGAGTCGGGCTCGTGGGGATACTCATCCTCCGGCTCGAGCACGGTCACGATGCCGCTACGTGTCGACATGGCGTTCACGATCGCACACCGGCGGTGGTCGCTCGGACCAGGTCACGACACGCCGCGAGTAGGTTCGGCGACACGCCGAGCGGGGAGGTACGGATGCCAACGTGAGCGTGACGGCCGACCGAGTCCGCACGTCGGCCCGCATGTTCGCCACGGTGTTCCGCAACCCCGGGCTGCGCCGCGTCAACCTCGCCTACGCCGGTTCGGTGATCGGGGACTGGGCGTACTCGACGGCCCTCGCCGTGTGGGTGTTCGACCGTGGCGGCGCCGCTGCCGTCGCCGTCCTCGCAACGGTGCGCTACGCCGTCCAGGCGGTGCTCGCGCCCGTGCTGTCGACGCTCGCCGACCGCTTCGACAAGCGACGAGTCATGATCGGCGCCGACGTCGCCAGGGCGACGTTGATCGTCGCCGGGTTCGTTGTGATCTCCACACTGACGGCCCGCTCGGTGCTGTGTTCGCGTTTGCCTGGGTCGCGGCGACGGTGTCGTTGGCGTTCGGGCCGGCACAGGCGTCGTTGCTTCCCGGCCTCGCGTCGAGTCCGTCCGAGCTCACGGCCGCCAACGTGGTCGCCGCAACGATCGACAGCATCGGCTTCATCATCGGACCGGCGATCGCTGCGATCCTGCTGACGGTGGCGGCGGTCGAGCAGGTCTACCTCATCAACGCCATCTCGTTCCTGTGGTCGGCTGCCGTGCTCCTCGCGGTTCCGGCCCCGACGGACGATTCCGCACCAGCAGCGAAGGCAGCGGATCCGAGCGGGGTGCTCGACGAGGTGACGGCAGGGTTCCGGACGATCCTGGCTCGACGCGAGCTGTCGCTCGTCACAGCGTTGTACGGCCTGCAGACGATCGTCGCCGGCGCGTCGGTCGTGTTCACCGTCACCATTGCGCTCGAGCTCCTCGAGCTCAGCGACGCCGGAGTCGGTCTGTTGCAGACGATGCTCGGAGTCGGTGGGCTGGTCGGCGGCCTCGCCGCGCTCGTGCTCGCATTGCGAGGTCGGATCGCCACGGACTTCGGTGTCGGCATCGTGCTGTGGGCGGCGCCCCTGCTGTTGATCGCCGCAGCGCCGACGCTAGCGATTGCACTCGCAACCATGCTCCTGCTCGGAATCGCCCACTCGATCGTCGACATCAACGCCTACACGCTGATCCAACGACTCGCACCGATCGGTGTCATGGGTCGGGTGTTCGGCGCCGTCGAGAGCGTCGTCAAGCTCGGGCTGGCGACGGGTGCGCTGATCATGCCGCTGCTGATGGGCACGGTCGGCCTGCGCGCTGGGCTGGCGGTGATCGGTGTCAGTGCGACGGTGCTGGCACTGGCGGCGATCCCTCGGCTGCGCCACCTCGACGCCACCGTGCTGGCGCCGCCCGGGCTCGCTCTGCTCAACAAGGTCCCGATGCTTGCCGTCCTGCCACCGGTGGTGCGCGAACGACTCGCGCTTGCCCTCATCCCGAACACCGTGCCCGCCGGAGCAACGGTGATCGAGCAGGGGGCTCCCGGCGATCGGTTCTGGATCATCGAGCGCGGGATAGCCGCCGTGAGCATCGACGGTGAGCACATCCGCAACCTCGGCCCCGGCGTCTCCTTCGGTGAGATCGCCCTCCTCCGCGACGTCCCCCGCACCGCCACCGTGCGCGCCGTCGATGACCTCGCCCTGCAGGGCATCGAGCGGGCCGACTTCCTGGCCGCCGTGACCGGGCACGGTGAGTCCAACGAGCTCGCCGAGTCGGTCGTCGACCGCTGGCTCGCGCTGAGCTGACCGCGCCGCTCCTACGAGGCGGCCTTCGCCCACTCGACGGCGATCGCCCGGTGCCGGGCCAACATCTCATCGACACCGGGGACCGTCAGCGAGCCGTCCTCGACGAGGAGCCGCCCGTTCACGACGGTGTGCCATGCGGACACCGGGCCGCATCGCAGCCACGCTTCGACGGGGTCGGTGTGCGCGCCGGCAAACGGGATGCCCGATAAGCGCCACGCCACGAGGTCGGCTGCCGCGCCGGGCTCGAGGACGCCGATCTCGCCCTGGCGGCCGAGGCATGCGGCACCGCCGAGCGTCGCCATCTCGAGCGCGTCCCTCGCCGCCATCGCCTGTGCGCCGTGACGCACTCGGCCGAGCAGCAGGGCGCCGCGCGTCTCCAGCCAGAGTGACGCGCAGTCGGTCGACGCCGAGCCGTCACATCCGATGCCAACTGGCACGCCGGCTGCGCGGAGCTCGGCGACAGGCGCCAGTCCGGCGCCGATCAGTTGGTTCGAGGAAGGGCAGTGGGCCACACCCGTGCCCCAGGCACCGAGGCGGGCGATCTCCTCGGCGTTCGGGTGGATGCAGTGGGCGACCCAGACGCGGTCGGTACCCCAACCCACGCGCTCGAAGAACTCGATCGGGCGGCAGCCGTGCTGGGCCTGGCAGAACGCTTCCTCGTCGAGGACCTCTGCCAGGTGCGTGTGCAGCCGGACGTCCAATCGCTCCGCCAGCTCCGCCGTCGCCTGCATCAGCTCGGGCGTGACCGAGAACGGTGAGCACGGCGCGAGCGCCACCCGCACCATCGCACCCGGTGCGCGGTCGTGGAAGCGATCGACCAGCCGCTCCGAGTCGGCGAGGATCTCGTCGTCTTCCTGGACGACGCTGTCCGGGGGAAGCCCGCCGTACTTCTCGCCGAGGCTCATCGAGCCCCTCGTGGCGTGGAAGCGCAACCCGACGTCGCGGGCCGCTGCAATCTCGGCGGCGATGAGATCGCCGCCACCTCGCGGGTGCACGTAGAGGTGATCGCTGCTCGTCGTGCACCCGCCCATCGCCAGCTCGCACATGCCGATCCACGCCGACACGTACGCCGCCTCTTCGTCCAGCCGGCTCCACACCGGGTACAGGGTGCGCAGCCAGTCGAACAGGTTGCCGCCGAGCGCGGGCCGGAACGCCCGCGTGAGGTTCTGGTAGATGTGGTGGTGTGTGTTGATCAGACCCGGGGTGATGAGGCAATCATCGGCCCGGACGACTCGCCGAGCCGGCGGCTCCGATCCAGGTGGGCCCACGGCGACGACGGAACCAGCCGTCGCTGCCACCCATCCGCCCGGGATCTCGGTCCGCTCCCCGTCCATCGTGGCGAGGAGCTCGGCTCCGGCGACGAGCAGATCGACCTGCGTGTCAGTCACCGTTGGAGCCGGGACACGGACCGTTACACCCCTTCCGGAAGCTCGATCTCGCCGGCGTTGATCGCGTCGGTGGTCTCGTCGACCAAGGCTTGGTGCTCGGCAAAGCCCTCACACAGCTCGAAGCGCTGGATCTCCTCGTTCTCGACGCCGTAGAACTGTGGCTCGGTCGGCAGGGCGCCACTCCCCGCGTCGTTGATGATCTGGTCGACGAGCCCACCTGAGGACAAGAAGGCGACGCCGACGATGTTCTCCCCCTCATCGCATCGGGGGAAGATCGGGTTGATCAGCAGGACGTCCTTGCCGGACTCGGTCACCGCTTGCTCCACGCCGGGGAAGCCGGCGTCGAGCAGCGCGAAGATCACGTCGGCCCCGGCGTTGATCTGCGCCGAAGCGGCCTCTTTCGCCTTCTCCGGGTCGTTGAAGTTGCCGACGATCGTGGACGCGTACTCGATGTCGGGATTGCTGGCTGCGACGCCGGCCTTGAAGCCGTCATCGGACTGCGTCGTCGGCGGGATCAGCTCGCCGCCCAAGTAGCCGACCTTGTTGGCTTCGGTCAGCTCGGCGGCGACGACCCCAGCGATGTACGCCGGAACACCCTGCCGCACGAAGTAGGCGTGGAGGTTCGGGATGGCCGGATCCGTCTCGCCGTTGATGACGACGAACTCGACGTCGGGGTACTGCGGGGCTGCGGTCAATCCCGCCTCGGCGTACTCACCTCCGACACCGATGACGAGTGGGTTGTCGGCGGCGAGGTTCTTGAGCGCGTCGATGCGCGCCTGCGGATCGACGACGTTCTCCACCACGTTGGGGGTGAACCCGTACTTCTCGCCGGCGGCGATGAGCCCGTCGTAGTGCGACTGGTTGAAGCCCTTGTCGTTCTTCGGCCCAGGCAGTGCCATGCCAACCGACGCCAGGGCGACGTCCTCCCCGCCGGCCGCTGGCGTGCTGCCGGCCGAGCTGCCGGACGTCCCGGCCGCCTCGGCGGCGGTGCTCTCGGTGGCGGCGCCGGCGGTCGTGGCGGTGCCGCCGCCGTCGTCGTCATCGCCTCCACAGGAGGCGCCGACCAGGGCGATCACAACGACCAATGACGCGATGAGGTGCTTGCGGCTCATGCGGCCATCCCCACTTTCCCCCTTCCTCCTTCCCCCGAGGAACAGGTGCTGTCGATTAGAGGCACTGCATCAACAATCTGTCAATGTCGCCGAGGGCCGACGGAAATCGTCTACGTGTCCTCACCGCGCCGATACGGAGTGGCGAGAGCGCTCGGCATGTGGACCCGGCCGACCAGACCGCCGAGGGCGAGCAGCGCGAGGACGTAGGGCATCGTCAGCCACAACTGCGGTGGGAAGTGCCACTCGGGACCGATCACGAACAGGGCGACACCGACGGCGACGACCGCGCCGCCGACGATCGTGACAGCCACCGATGTGTCTCGATCTCCTCGACGCAGTCGCGCCACGACGAGCGCGGCGGCCGCCACCATCGCCATGGCGAGCCACACCTCACGCGGGATCGACTCGTACGACTGCAGCCGCAGCTGCAGCGCGTCCGCGGCACCGAACACCAACGCCGCGGCCATCACACCGAGCGGGCGCCATCCGCCGAAGATGACCGCGGCGAGGGCCAGGAAACCTCGACCTCCGGTCATCCCCTCGTTGAAGATCCCGAGCCGGCCGACCGACAGGTACGCACCGGCGGCACCGGCCAGTGCGCCGGCGACGCAGGTCCCGATGGTGCGGATCCGGTTCACGCTCGCGCCGGCGGTGTCGGCGGCGGCCGGCGACTCGCCGGCGGCGCGAAGCGACAGCCCGAAACTGGTGCGGTAGAGCACGAACCAGGCCGCACCGACGGCGACGAACGAGAGGTAGCCGAGCAACGTCTGCTGGAACAGCGGGCGGCCGACGACGGGAAGCTCGGACAGCCCGGGAATGGCGATGGGCTGCGGATAGTCCAGGCGCACCTCCGCCTGCGTGGCGAAGATCTCCCGGAACGTGAACGTCGTGACGCCAAGTACAAGGAGGTTGAGACCGACGCCGACGACGATCTGATCCGAGCGCAGGCGCACGCAGAGCAACGCCATGATCAGCGCCACGACGACACCGGCGCCCATGCCGGTCAGCACCCCAAGTGGAACGTTGTGCCACAAGTACACACCGAGGAACGAGAAGAACGCGCCGGACAGCATCATCCCCTCGAGCCCGATGTTGAGGACTCCACCGCGCTCGCTGATCAGCTCACCGGTCGCCGCCAGCAGCAGAGGTACCGACAGCAGGACCATGGACGCCAACCACGCAGTGTCGAACGGTCCCACGTCAGATCCCCGAGGGAAGCGGCGCACCACTCCCTGGCGCTGTCGCATCGACACGCACAGCACGCTGCCGGTCGAGCAGGAACTGCGATCCAGCCACGAAGATGATGACGAGACCCTGGGTGATGAGGACGAGCGCCGAGGAGATCCCCGCTCGTGCCTCGACGAGACCGCCGCCTTGGCGCAACGCGGCGAACAGCAGGGCGGCCGGAACGACGCCCCACGGTGACCCCCGCGCCAGGAGGGCGACAACGATCCCGGTGAAGCCGAAGCCCGCCGAGAAGTTGTCCGTCATGCTGGTCGACTCTCCGCCGAGGAGCAGCGAGGCTCCGGCGAGTCCCGCCAGTCCACCGGAGATCAGCAGGGCACCCACGGTCACCGCGGTCGTCGCGATCCCGGCGTGACGCGCGGCGACCTCGTTCGCTCCGGTCAACCGGATGGCAAACCCGAAGGACGTGCGCCGGAGCAAGAACCACATGGCGACCACCATGGCGAGGGCCAGGATGAGGTCCCACGCCAGCGGCGTCGCCACGAGGAGCTTCGGCCAGCGGGCGCTCTCGGGGATGGCGGCCGATCGAGGGAACCCGCGTGTCTCCTCCTGCAGCGGACCGCGCACCAGCCAGCTGATGAGCTGGATCGCCACGAAGTTCAACATGAGGGTCGAGATGATCTCGTTGACGGATCGCTTGGCCCACAGCCACGCCGCGATGCCGACCCAGGCGGCACCACCGAGCACACCGGCGGCCGTGGCGAGGCCGAGGTGCAGCGGGTGCGGGAGCGACACCTTCAGGGCGACCCAGGTGGCGCACGCGCCGCCGACGAGGATCTGACCCTCGAACCCGATGTTGATCCGGCGGGCCGAGAAGGCGACGATCCAACCGAGCGCGACGAGCACGAGCGGGATCAGCTCCGACAGCGTCCCGGCCACCTGGGCTCGGCTGCCGAACGCACCGTCCCACAGCGCGCGAGCTGCCTCGTTCGGATCGCCGCCGGTGGCAGCGATGATCCCGTAGGACACGGCGAGCGCCAGCGCAGCAGAGCCGAACGACACGGCGATCGCCAGCAGCGCAGAGCTCACACGGTTCATCCGCGGTCGTCCTGGCCGCCCATCAACAGTCCCAGGCGCTCGATCGTGACGTCGGCCGAATCGAGCACGCGCAGGAACCGACCCTGCACCATCACGGCGATCCGGTCGGCGAGACACAGGATCTCCTCGAGCTCGGAGGAGATGAGCAGCGTCGCCCCACCGGCTGCCCGATGGTCGAGCAGCCGGCCATAGACGAACTCGGTCGCACCGACGTCGAGACCGCGCGTCGGCTGCGAAGCGATCAGCAGCGTTGGACGGCGGTCGAACTCGCGCGCGAGCACCACCTTCTGTTGGTTGCCGCCGGAGAGCTGCCGCATGCGGACCGCCGTGCCCGGCGTCCGGACGTCGTACTCGGCCACCAACCGCTGGCAGTGGCGGCGTACCTCGGCGAGCGCCAGGACACCTCGTTGCGCGTAGGGCCGCTCCCTGAAGTCGCGCATCATCAGGTTCTCTTCGACGGTCAGATCGAGTGCCAACGCGGTTCGATGCCGGTCGGCGGGGATCACGGCGCCGGCCCGCTCGGCGAACGCGCGCGGCGTGACGAGCGTCGTGGGGTAGCCGGAGACCGTCACGTCGCCAGCGGTCGGTCGGCGCATCCCCGTGAGGACGTCGACCAACTCGTCCTGGCCGTTGCCGTCGACACCGGCCACACCCAAGATCTCGCCCGCACGGATCTCGAACGACAGGTCGCGCACACCTGGTCCTCGCGTGCCGGCAACGGAGAGCTCCCGCACCGTCAACACGGTCGCACCGGGCTCGACGACGGGACGGTCCACGCGCAGGACGACATCGCGTCCGACCATCATTCGGGCCAACGTGGCCGTGTCGGTGGTGGTGGGATCCTCGATGGTGCCGACGACACGCCCGTCGCGCAGCACGGTGCAGCGGTTGACGACAGCAAGGAGCTCTTCCAGCTTGTGCGTGATGAAGATCGCCGAGCGCCCCTCGGCGACCAGCGACCGCAGCATCGCGGCGAGCTCTTCCCATTCCGCGGGCGTGAGCACGGCGGTCGGTTCGTCGAGGATCAGCAACTGGGCGCCGCGGTACAACAGCTTGAGGATCTCGACGCGCTGCTGCATGGCGACCGTGAGGTCCTCGATGCGTTGGTCCGGGGCGACGCGCAACCCGTAGCGGTCGGAGAGCTCGGCGAGGTGGGCGGAGACCTCGCCGAGCCTGGCCAGCGGTGGCCGGCTCGACCGCAGACCGAGCGCCACGTTCTCCGCCACCGTCATGTCCGGCACGAGCATGAAGTGCTGATGGACCATCCCGATGCCCAAGGCCATCGACGCACGAGGGCTGCGCAGGCGGACCGGCCTGCCGTCCACTTCGATCGAACCTTCATCAGGCTGCAGCAGGCCGTAGAGGATGTTGACGAGCGTCGTCTTCCCGGCTCCGTTCTCGCCAAGCAGCCCATGGATCTCCCCGCGGTCGACGCGTAGGTCGATGCCTTCGTTGGCGGTGACGCCCGGGAATCGTTTGGTGATCCCGGTCATCGTGAGGAACGGCGCCACCTCCCGGAACCCCTCGTCTCGTCAGTCGGCGTCGGCGTGCTTCATGAGCTGACGGTCTTGGCGCGCAAGGCCAAGGATCTGGATGCCCTCGAGCTGCTCCACGTAACGGACGAAGCGGTACTTGTCCTCGAAGCCGTCGGTCTGGCGAGGCGGCACCCGGGCGTGTCCCTGCGCAGTCCGCACGTCGACGAATCTGCAGCCGCCGGCGGTGAACGCATCGTCCATCTCCCGCTCCAGTTCCTCGAACGTCTCGACGGTGACGGCATGGGGTACGCCGGCCGCCCGCGCCATCGCGGCGAGGTCGGCGGTCACTGCGGTCGCCGTCGGGCGCGGCCCCTTCTCGCCCCAGCCAATCGACTCGTAGCTGGCGTTGTCGGCGACGAACACCGTGAGGTTGTCCGGCGCCTCCTGCCCGAGGACCACCAGCTGACCGAGCTCCATGAGCACCGATCCGTCGCCGTCGATGCACACCACGCGGCGGTGCGGCAGGGCAACGGCGAGGCCGACGGCGAGCGCGATCACGTCGCCCATCTGGCCGAGGTGGGCGGTGCGCGGGTGCTCTTTCGTGTGATGTGCCCACTCGAAGGAGACGGCGCCGATGTAGGTCGACATCACGAGCGCATCCTCGGGAAGTCGATCGGCCAGCCGGCCGAGCCAGTCGTAGCGCTCGAGTGCCATCGCTACTCCTCCCAGATGCAGTCGCCGGAGATCAGCACCGCAGCGGGATGGAGCTGGGCCTCCGAGAGTCGATGGGCGCGGATGATGGCTCGGCGCAGCTCGGACGGCTGGCGCACGATCTGGTACGGGATGCGCAGCGCGCCCAGCAGCGGCTCGACCACGATCCCGTGGGGGATCCCCCAGTGCTCGGTCTCACCGAGGTCACCGCGGTACGACAACAGGAGCACGACCGGCACGCCGCAGCCGAGCGAGATGCGGGCGATGTACTCGGCGGCGACGCGCAGCCCCGAGTTCTCCATGATCAGGGCGGTCTTCTTGCCGCCGAGCCACGCCCCTGCGCAGACGGAGAACCCGACGCCCTCGTTGCACACCGGGACGTACTGGAGGTCCGGCTCCTGCTCGACGAGCTCGTGAAGGTTGCGTTGCCAGCCGTCGGGCAATCCCGAGACGAAGTCGATCCCGGCGTCCTTGAGCCCCCGCAGCGCCTCGTGTGCGGCCCCCTCCAGCACGCCCGGAGGCTAGTGCGAACAAACGGTTTGTGGATCCGCCACGCGTAGTTGACAGATCGTCAGGTGCGCTAGAGACTGCGATCGGGGACTATCCGGAGGAGGCAGCGGTGGCTGATCCGGCATCATCGACCATCTTCCGCGACGAGCTGCTGGGGGCCCGCAGCGGTACCGCGCTGGGTGATGGATGGGTGCGCTCGGCGTGCATCATCTGCCTCAATCGGTGCGGCATCCTCGCCCACCTCACCGATGACGGGACCGTCGACAAGATCGTCGGTGACCCCGACAACCCGCACAACCACGGCAAGACGTGCGCCAAGGGCGATGCGGGAATGGAGGGTCTGACCGATCCCCAACGCATCACCACCCCGCTGCGGCGGACGAACCCACACAAGGGCGTCGGCGTCGATCCCGGGTGGGTACCGATCTCGTGGGAGGAGGCGCTGGCGGAGATCGCGTCTCGGATGAAGGCGGTCCGCGACGAGGACCCACGGGGTCTGCTGTTCTCGACCTTCGACGCCTACCAGCTCCGCGGGCCGTTCATCGGCGCTTGGATCAACGCGTTCGGATTGCCGGGCTACTCGACGTGGTCGGCGCAGATCTTCTGCGGCAACAACGTGCACGGCATCAGCTACATGAACCAGAGCGCGTTCGAGGGCGTCCCCGATCCGGTGCACTCGAAGTACATCATGCTCTTCGGGTCACAGTTCGGCTCGGTCGTCCACTACGACACGATGCACGCGGCGCGGGCGCTCGCCGAGCGCCGGCCCGGAGATCTGCACATCGTCTCGATCGACCCCGTGCGTGGCCCCGCCGCCTCACGGGCCGAGGAGTGGGTGCCGATCCGACCCGGCACCGACGCCGCGCTGCTGCTGGGGATGGTCCACCAACTCGTCAACGAGCTGAACATCTACGACGAGCCGTTCGTCAAGCAGCTCACCAATGGCCCCTACCTCGTGCAGCCCGACGGGCTGTACCTGCGCGAGGATGCGACGCGCAAGCCGCTCGTGTGGGATCTGTCAGACGGCACCGCCAAGCCGTTCGATGCCGACGTCGGGGACGTCGCACTGACCGGCACCTACGACGTGGACGGGGTCGAGGTGAAGCCGGGCTTCCAGCGGCTCAAGGATCATGTCCGCCGCTACACGCCAGACGTCGTCGAGGACATCACGACCGTGCCCGCAGCCACGACCGTGCGACTCGCCCGCGAGTACGGCGAAGCGTCGCGGATCGGGGCGACGATCGACATCGACGGAGTGGAGCTCCCGTACCGACCGGCGTCGGTCGTGTGGTACCGCGGGCTGTCGGCGCACAAGCACGCCATGCTGACCGGGCTGGCGATCGCCTTGCTCCCCGCGCTGACCGGCGCGTTGGACGTCCCGGGAGGCCTGCTCGCCGACCCGTACGGGCTGCGCGGCAAGAGCCCGTCCCGGGAGCCGCAGTTCCAGGCGAGCTACGAGGGATTGATCCAGCAGA
The DNA here is from genome assembly GCA_963844915.1 of uncultured Acidimicrobiia bacterium. GTDB lineage: Bacteria > Actinomycetota > Acidimicrobiia > Acidimicrobiales > Ilumatobacteraceae > JALZMG01. The sequence continues at coordinate 139,039 of CAWJQF010000010.1, forward strand.
CGTTCATCGGCGGCGGGCGCGTTGGCGGCATGTATCCGCCGCGCCCGGTCACGCCTCCGGTGACGCCGGAGTACTTCGAGCTGCTGCCGGTTGGCCCGTACGGGGCGATCTTCTACCTGCTCGCCTCCGAGCAGCCGGACGTGTGGAAGCCGCCGAGCTGGCCGAAGATGCTGGTGCAGTACCACTCCAACCTCGTCAAGACGTCCGGGCCGCCCGACGTGATGGAGCGGTTCATGAACCGCTTCGAGTTCGTCGCCTCGATCACACGTCGTTTCGAGGAGACGACGGAGTTCGCCGACATCGTGCTGCCCGACCTCCACTACCTCGAACGCCTGGCGCCGTTCGTGTTCGGTCACTTCGCTTCCGGCGACGGCGAGATCGCCAACTACGGCTCCAAACCAGTCGTCCACCCGCCGTTCGAAAGCCCCATTCCCGGCGAACCGTACGTCGACGTGATGCAGGTCCTGCTCGATCTCGCCGAGCGAGCCGGGTTCGCCGACGAGGTCTACCAACGGCTGAACGAGATCTCCCACCTGCAACCGGAGTACGCCCTCGAACCGGGGCAGCGATGGTCGTACCTCGACATCGTCGACCGGATGTTGCGCAACGAGTACGGCGACGACAAAGGCCTGGAGTGGCACCTCGCCGACGGACTGTGGACTTCGCCGAAGACGGTCTTCGAGAAGTACCCCCGCGCGTTCGTCACCCCGCGCGCGCAGATCTACTTCGAGTTCATGAAGCCGGCGCGAGAGGACCTCCAGCGCGTCGTCGACGAACTGGGCATCCCGTGGGAGACCGACGACTACCAGACGCTCCCCGATTTCAAGCCGTGTCCGTCGTTCCGGCACCCGCCGCCGCACGACCTCTACCTCATGAACCTGAAGCTGCCGCAGCACGCCCTGTCGCACACGCACATCAACCCGCTGCTGTCGTCGCTGTCAGCGCGCCACCGCGATCTGTCGTCGGTGATGATCAACCCGCAGACCGCAGGCAGGTTCGACATCGCCGACGGCGACCGAGTGACCATCGAGACGTCCGAAGGACGAACCCACGACGCCTGGGCGCGGGTCACGAACCTCGTGCATCCGGAGGTGCTGGCGACGCAGGGATGCGGCGGAGGTTGGGCCAAGGGCACCACGGACGAGATCAACTTCAACGCCTTGCTGACCATCGACGCGGAGCACATCGACTTCGTCTCGGGCGCCCTCGATTGCTGCATCTCGGCTCGCGTTTACAAGTCGGGTGCGTCGTGACGCGCTGGGCGATGCTCATCGACACGGCGAGGTGCATCGGTTGTGGCGCCTGCACGATCGCCTGCAAGACGGAGAACGCCACGCCGGGCGACGTGTGGTATGCGCCGGTGATCGAGGAGGAGGTCGGGGAATACCCCGATGCACGGTTGGACTACCTCCCGGTGCTCTGCAACCACTGCGAGGACGCGCCGTGCATCAAGGCGTGCCCCACGAGCGCCCTGAGTCGCCGCGACGACGGCATCGTGCTCGCCGACGATGATGCCTGCATCGGGTCGCGGGCGTGCATGAACGCCTGCCCGTACGGGGCGCTCCACCTCTTCGAAGGGCAGCAGGGTGAGGCGCTCGGTCAGGGCTCCCGAACCGCACCCACCGTTCCAGACGCGGGCGCGGCGAAGAAGTACACCGTGGGCACGATCCAGAAGTGCACGTTCTGCGCGCACCGGATCGACTTCGGGCTCGAGCATGACCTCATCCCCGGACTCGACATCGCCGCCACCCCTGCCTGCGTCGTGACCTGCCCGGCCGAGTGCCGCATCTTCGGCAACATCGAAGATCCGGAGAGCAACATCAGCCAGTACCTCCGCAAACGTGGGCCGGCGACCGTGCTGCGCCCCGACGCCGAAACCGGAGCGCACGTCTTCTACGTCGACGGAACACGATGACTCGCCACCTTGGGCCGCAGAACGTCTTCATGGACCGGTTCACGCTCGAACCGAAGGTCCAGCGCGTCTGGGATGCCCCGCACGCGACGTGGTTCACGCTGATGGGGGTGGGTGGCGGGATCTTCGTCCTCGCCCGCCTGCTCGGCGTCGAGCTCGACCTCGGTGTCGTGCTCGGCATCCCGCTCGCCGACGTGATCAGCTTCGCCGCAATCGCGGTGGGCGGGCTGATCCTCATCGCCGACCTGGGCAAGCCGATGCGGTTCATCCGCGCCGTGCTCAACCCGTCGACGTCGTGGATCAGCCGCGGCGCCATTGCCGACTTCGTGTTCCTCCTCACCGGGGGCCTGCTCGTGCTGCCCGCACTGGAGCTCGGCGACTCCATGCCGTTCGAAGGGCTGCCGTGGGACGCGGCGGGAGACGACGGCTTCGGCCGCGTGCTCGAGATCGTCGCCGTGCTCGCCGCCGTGGTCGTGATGTTCTACGCCGGGCAGGTCCTCGCTGCTCCACGGGCGATCCCGTACTGGCACTCACCGCTCATCCCATTGCAGTTCCTGCTGTCGTCGGCGGCGACCTCGCTGGCGTTGGTCATGCTCCTGGAGACCGCCAACGATCATGCGATCCCGGCCGGGCAGTGCTGGCTGCTCGCCGGCTTCCTGGTCCTCCTCCTCGCGGCGATCGGTGCGCACTTGCGTGCTGGCGCGGAGACGCCCGGCAAGGCCGAGAGCATCGAACGCCTGACCCGCGGGACGTATCGGACGGAATTCGTCGGCGGGGTCGTCGTTGTGGGCACTGTCGTTCCGTTGGTGGCGGCCGTCCTCGGTGCGGCCGTGCCGAGCGCCCGCGACGCGGTCGGCATCATCTGCCTCGTGCTCCTGTTGCCAGCAGGGTTCTTCCTCCGCCTGTTGACACTGCGTGTCGGGATCTTCCCGCCGGTTCGCTCCCTCGTCCCCGTTCGATAGGACCGATCAACCGTCCGCGCTGCCGCCCTGCCGCGAGGTCTCGAGGTAGTTGTAGACCGTGAAGCGGCTCACGCCGAGCGCGTCTGCCACGGTCTCGACCGATTTCCGAAGGGCGAACGCTCCGCGCTGGTCGAGGAACCTGACCACCTGGCGCTTCTCGGCGCGGGTCATCTCCTCGAGCGGACGCCCGATCTCCGACTCACATTCGGCGATCAGCTCGGTGAGCGCTTGGTCGACGCGCACGAATGACGATCGGGCCAGCGCTCGAGGATCATCGCCGGCCACGCCGGGGCCGTTGCCGATGCCGTCGCGCTCCCGCTCGAGCACGAGCGCGCCCGATGAGCGGGTGAACGGGATCACCGTGCGCGCCGGCGCGTCACCACTGACGGTCCCGAACATCGCCTGGATCACGCCGTCGTTGTCGAGCAGTGACACCCGGTACGACGGGCCGAGCGCTTGCGCCAGGGCCTGGACGAACTCGACGTCGGGCGCGACGCGGTCTTCGACCTCCAGGTTGACGATGATGCGCGTGGCGCCGGCTCCCACCGCTGCGGCCTGCATGGCGAGCAAGGCCCGCAGCGCGACGTCCGGGTCCCCGCTGAGCGTGTTCGACATCGCGCCGACGTCGACATCGATGCCGAGCGCGCGCGCCGCATCGATGCCCGCTTGGACATGGTCCGGCAGGTCGTCGCCCTCCCGGAACGGGAAGATCGTGAACTCCGCGCGGATCGCGATGCGGCGACGCTACCCGTGGCGCGGTCAGCTCACGATCGAGACGAGCTTCGTCTCGAGGAAGGCGTCGATGCCCTGGTGGCCGCCCTCACGTCCGATCCCGGACTGCTTGAAGCCGCCGAACGGCGCCGTCGCCGTCGCTGGGGTCGGATCGTTCACGCCGACGATGCCGTACTCGAGCGCGCCCGACACGCGCAATGCCCTGCCGAGATCCTTCGTGTAGAGGTAGGCGGCGAGTCCGTAGTCGCTGTCGTTGGCGCGACGGATGACCTCCTCGACATCGGTGAAGCTGAGCAGGGGCACGACTGGTCCGAACGTCTCCTCGCGGGCGATGGTCATTCCATCGGTGACGTCGGTCAGGACCGTGGGTGGATAGAAGCTGCCGAGGTCATACGCCTCACCCTCGAGGCGTGCGCCACCCACGAGCACCGTGGCACCCGACGCTTGCGCATCGGCGACGTGCCGCTGCACCTTGTCCAGCCCGCGCTCGTCGATGAGCGGGCCGATGTTCACCTGCGGATCCGTGCCGTGACCCACCTTCAGCGCTTGCACGGCGGCCACGAGGCGCTCCTGGAAGTCGCCGACGACCCCCTCCTGCACGAAGATGCGGTTCGGGCAGATGCAGGACTGCCCGCACACCTGGAACTTCGCCGCGAGGAGACCGGCGACCGCAGCGTCGAGGTCGGCGTCGTCGAACACGATGAACGGGGCGTGTCCACCGAGCTCCAGCGACACGCGCGTGAGCCGCTCGGCCGACGCCCGCACGAGGATCTTGCCCACCTCGGTCGAGCCGGTGAAGCTGATCTTGCGCACCCGCTCATCCGAGAGCAGCGCAGGCGCCACCGCTTCGGGGTCGGACGCCGTGACGAGGTTGGCCACTCCCGGCGGGAAGCCGGCGCGATCGATGGCCGAGAACAGCTCGCCGGCCGCGAGCGGTGTCTGCTCAGCCGGCTTGACCACCATCGTGCAGCCCGCCGCCAGCCCTGGCGCCAGCTTGCGAACGATCATGTACAGCGGGAAGTTCCACGGGGTGATCGCCAACACGACGCCGACGGGCTGGCGCAGCACCATCAACTGCTTGCCGGCGATGGACGGCGGCACGATCTCCCCGTAGGTGCGGCGAGCCTCCTCGGCGTACCAGTCGAGCCACTGCGTGGCCATGCGGACCTCGAACGCGGCTTGGGCACGAGGCTTCCCCTGTTCGGCGACGATGACGTCGGCGATCGCCTCGACGGCGTCGAGGAGCTCTGCGGACAGTTTCCGCAACAAGGTGCCGCGCTCCAGTCCGGTGCGCCCCGACCAGTCGGCGAACGCCACATCGGCGGCGCCGATCGCGAGATCGACCTCGTGCGAGCCGGCATCCGCGCTCGTGCCGACCTGCTTGCCGGTCGCCGGGTCGTACACCGGGAACTGGGCGCTCGTGTCGATCCACTCTCCGGCGATGTAGCAGCTGGCGTGCACGGCGTTCCTTTTCGTGTGGTGACCCCTCTTGTATACATTTTGTCAAGTTGCGCGTTGTCAAGTGCTCGAGGTCGAGCACCCAGCGAAACGAGGGAGCCATGACGGTTCGTGGGTCGGGGTCGAAGGCCAGGGCGTGGTCATCAGTCGTGGTTGGGCTCGCGCTGGTGCTTGCCGCCGCGTGCGGGTCCGATGACGATGATTCGTCGTCGGAGTCCGCTGCTGAGAACACAGCAGCGACGAGCGCGTCGACCGCATCCGCTCCTGCCGACACCGCTGCTTCGAGCGAGCCGGCATCATCCGAGGGCAGCGCTGCCCCGTCGTCGGACGAGCCGATCAAGGCCGCCTGGATCTACCTCGGGAACCCGGACGACGGAGGTTGGACACTCGGGCACGACGAAGGTCGTCTGGCCGTCGAGGAGGCGCTCGGAGACCGCGTCGAGACGACGTTCAAGGCGGACGTGCCCGAGTCACCTCAGGTGTCGCAGGTGATCGACGACCTGGTCCGCGACGGCAACAAGATCATCTTCGGAACGTCCTTCGGCTACATGGACTACATGCTCGAAGCGGCCGAGAAGTACCCGGACGTTTACTTCGAGCACGTCACGGGCTTCAAGACCGCCGACAACATGGCGACGTACAACGGCGCCCAGCACGAGGCGAACTATCTCGCCGGCATGGCCGCCGCGCAGGCCAGCGAGACCGGGAAGCTCGGCTACGTCGCGCCGTTCCCCATCCCGATCATCATCAGCGCGATCAACGCGTGGCAGCTGGGGGCGCAGTCGGTCAACCCGGACGCCACGACGACCGTTGTCTGGACGAACACCTGGTTCGACCCGACGGCCGAACGACAGGCTGCGGAGAGCCTGCTCGCCGCTGGCGCAGACGTCATCGGCGAGTCGCAGGACACACCGTCGGCGTGCCAGGCAGCCGAAGCCGCGGGCGGCTTCTGCACCGGCAACACCTATGACCAGTCGGACTTCAGCCCGGACGCCTGGCTCACCGCCAACGTCTTGGACTGGGCCGGCTACTACACCGAGCGTGTCGAGGCTGCGATCAACGGGACGTGGGCCACACAGTCCTACTACGGCAACCTCGGCGACGGGATGGTCGACATCGCGCCGTTCGGAGCCGCCGTCGACGAGGAGACCCGTGCGCTGATCGAGGAGATGAAGGCGTCGATCGCGGCGACTCCGAACTCCGACTTCACCGGACCGATCACGGATCAGTCAGGTGAAGAACGCGTCCCCGCCGGCGAGGTCATCTCGCTCGAGGACGTCCTGAGCATGGACTGGTTCGTGGCGGGGATCGAGGGCAGCCCGTCGGGTGGCTCGTAGTCAGCGTCCAGCGCACATGCGCCGCGCGGAACCCCTGGTGAGGCGGTGACCAGCCTTCCAGCGACCGATCCCATCGTGCTTGCGGTGTCGATGGTGCAGATCACCAAGCGGTTTCCAGGGGTTGTCGCCAACGACGGCGTCGACTTCTCGGCTCAGAAGGGTGAAGTCCACGCGCTGCTCGGAGAGAACGGCGCCGGCAAGTCGACGTTGTCGAGCGTCCTCGCTGGTCTCTACCGACCAGACGCCGGCGAGATCTGGGTGGACGGCCAGGAGGTGCAGTTCCACTCGCCGCGTCACGCGATCGACGCTGGAATCGGGATGGTGCACCAGCACTTCCGGCTCATCCAGTCGTTCACGGTGGCCCAGAACGTCGTGTTGGGACGCGAGTCGGAACGCCGTTCGCCGATGGTCTCGTCCGCCGAGATGGTCGCCCGCGTCGATGCGCTGGCGGAGCGGTTCCGGCTGCCGGTCCGCTCGCGGGCGAGGGTTTGGCAGCTGTCGGTCGGTGAGCAGCAGCGCGTCGAGATCCTCAAGGTGCTCTACCACGATGCGGACATCCTGATCCTCGACGAGCCGACGGCGGTGCTCACACCACAGGAGTCGCAGTCGCTCTTCGCGACGTTGCGACACATGGCCGACGGCGGGCGCACCGTGATCTTCATCTCTCACAAGCTGAACGAGGTGATGGACGTCGCCGACACGGTGACGGTGTTGCGCAAGGGACGGAACGTGAGCACGGTGGCGACAGTCGAGACGTCAGCGCGCGAGCTGGCTGCGCTGATGGTGGGCCGCAACATCGAGCTGGCCCGGCGCCAGCGCACTCCCGGCGCGCCACACGGCGCGCCATACGGCGCGCCACGGTTGAGCGTGCAGAACGTCGAGCGCGCTCGACGATCTCGGTCAGCGCGCTGTCCGGGACGTCTCGTTCGACGTGGCCGGCGGCGAAATCTTCGGCCTCGCCGGTGTCGCCGGCAATGGGCAACGGGAGCTGCTCGATGTCATCTCCGGTCTCCGCCACCGCCCGTCCGGCGCCATCGAGGTCGACGGGCGGAAGCTCCCGGGGGGTGATCCGCGGCGGGTGATCGACGCCGGCGTCGCGTACGTACCGGAGGACCGGCTCGGGACGGGTCTCGTGCCGAGCCTCAGCATCGCCGACAACCTGGCGCTCAAGCAGTACCGGCGGGCGCCGCTGTCGACTGGGCCCATGCTCCGGCGACGCCGCATCCGGGCCCGGGCCCAGGCGATGCTGGCGGACTACGGCATCACGGCGGATCCGGACTCTGCGGCCCGGCAACTCTCGGGAGGGAACCTCCAGCGAGTCATGCTCGCGCGCGAGCTGTCGAGCAGCCCGAAGGTCCTGCTCGCAGCATCGCCGACGCGTGGACTCGACGTCGGCGCCACGGAGATGGTCCGGGAGTTGCTGCTCCAGGCGACAAGCGCCGGACTGGCCGTCGTGCTCGTCAGCGAGGACCTCGACGAGATCCGCGACCTGTCCGATCGGATCGGCGTCATGTACGAGGGACGAATCGTCGGCTTCGTCGATGCCGACCGCGCCAGCGCCGAAGAGCTCGGGCTCATGATGGCCGGAGCGTCAGGGTGAGGCTCGAGCGCCGGCTCGAGCCGCCGTGGTGGCTTGCCGTCGTCATTCCCATCGCATCGATCGTCGCCGCGCTCCTGGCAGGAGCAGTCGTCCTCGTTGTCACCGGGCACGACCCAATCGACACGTATCAACGGCTCCTCGATCGAGGGTTCCTCACGGAAGGGAGCATCTCGTCTGCGCTCGTGACCGCGACTCCTCTGCTGTTCACGGGCTTGGCCGCTGCAGTCGCCTTCAGGATGCGGCTGTGGAACATCGGGGCCGAGGGTCAGCTGTACATGGGCGCCGTTGGTGCATCCGCCGTCGGCATCGCGCTCGGCAGTGCGCCGCCGGTGCTCATCATCCCGGCGATGGTCGCAGGCGGGCTCGCCCTTGGCGCGGCGTGGGGCGCGATCCCCGGGCTCCTGAAGGCCTACGCCAACACGAACGAGATCATCACGTCGTTGATGTTGAACTACGTCGCCGGTCTGGTGCTCGCCTACCTCATCTTCGACAGCCGCTCGTACTGGCGAGACCTCTCACCGGCCGCGAGCACGTTCCCGCAGGGCAAGCGTCTCGACGAGGACGCCCACTGGCCATCGTGGTTGACGACGTTCAACCCGGCACTGCTCTGCCTCCTCGCCGTGCTGGTCATCGGTGTTGCGCTCGTCGCTCGCGCCTGGCTGCGTGAGGGCTTGACGGAGCGTTGGCTCAAGCCCCTCGTCCTCCTGGCGGTGCCGGCCGTCGAGTTCCTTCTGGGCGCTCGGCCGGCCGAGTCTGACCGTCGTCGTCCCGCTGGGCTTCGTCCTGGGCGTGGGGCTCGCCATCGTCCTCCAGCTCGTCAACTCCGGCACGAGGTTCGGCTTCGAGGTCCTCGCCATCGGGGACTCGCCCGCCGCGGCGCGCTACGCGGGGATGCGCACTCGACGCAAGGTCGTTGCCGTGATGATGCTGTCGGGCGGCATCGCCGGCATCGGTGGAGCCAGCCAGGTGGGCGACTTCGCCCACACGTTGGATCCTCGTGGCCTGCAGCAGAGCGGGTTCGGCTACATGGGCATCGTTGTCGCCGCGCTGGCCCGCACCAATCCACTGGGAGCAGTGGTCATCTCGGTCCTCCTCGGCGGACTCGCCAACGCGGGCTACAGCCTGCAGGGTCCCGACTTCCCCGCCGGGTTGGTGGGGATGCTGCAGGGGCTCATCCTGTTCTTCGCCATCGGGGGCGAGGTGCTGGCGAGATATCGAGTGCGCGTCGGTCGTGCCCTCCCGACACGTACGTCGACTGCTCGCACTCCTCCGCAGCTGGCGCCCGCGCTGAAGATGGCGGAGCCGGAATGAACGCGAACATCATGGTCGTCCTCGCAGCCTCGGCGATCCTGTACGGCACCCCGCTGTTGTATGGCGCCCTCGGCGAGCTCCTCGCCGAGCGATCGGGCGTGATCAACCTTGGCGTCGAGGGCATGATGCTGGTCGGCGCCGTGACGTCGTTCTGGGTGGTCCAGACCGTGGGAGGACCAGGATGGTTCGTGTTGACCACGGCCGTTCTGGTCGCCGGGGCGGCAGCAGGCCTGACCGCGCTGATCCACGCTGGGCTGACGGTTGGGCTGCGCGCCAATCAGATCGTCTCAGGGATTGTGTTGACCATCTTTGGAAAGGGTCTCGCCGCGTACTTGGGCAACGTCTGGGAAGTGGGAGGACGCCCCCCGCAGCATCACTTCGAGCGGCTCGATGTCTTCGGACTGGGTGACGCACCGATTGTCGGTCCGATCCTGTTCAACCAGAACGCACTCGTCTACTCGTCGTGGGTGCTGGTGGCGCTCGTCGCCGTCTACATCAACAGGACGAGATGGGGACTGCGGCTGAAGTCGGTCGGCGAATCACCGGAGACCGCTGATTCGATGGGCATCAACGTCGCGAAGTACCGCTACCTGCACACCGTCGCCGGCGGCGTGCTCGCCGGAGTCGGCGGCGCCTTCTTCAGCCTCGTGATCGCGCTGAACTGGCTCGACGGTCTGACCGCGGGCGCAGGCTGGATCGCCATCGCCGTCGTGATCCTCTCGTTCTGGCGGCCGGTCCCGGCGATGGCCGGCGCCTACCTGTTCGGTGGACTCTCGAGCCTCGGCTTCGTGCTCCAGTCCCGCGACGTGGACCTGCCACCCGAGGTGTTCTCTGCGCTGCCCTACGTCATGACGATCGTCGTGCTCGTCATCGTCTCGAACGGATGGGGTCGGCTCCGTCTCGGTGCGCCGGCCTCGCTCGGGACGCCGTACCTACGAGAGGAACGTTGATCGAAACCCACCGGAAGGAGATCGATGAACTGCTGCCGCCACTCGACATGCACTGCCACATGACCCAGGCCGCCGCCGCCGTCGACGGCAACCCGGCGATCCTGAGTGTCACGTTCACTCCGGACGAGTACGTGGCGCGCCCGACCGAGCCTCCGGACTCCAGGACGATCTGGGCGGTCGGCCTGCATCCCTGGGAGTACGGGTCCGACGAGCAGCTGGAGGCGTTCAGTCGCCACCTCCCCGATGCGTTGGCCGTCGGCGAGATCGGCCTCGACGGCACCGACCGCGCCCGCTCGCCGATGGCAGTTCAGCGCGAGGGCCTGCTGCGGATGCTCGCCAATCCCGAGACGAAGCGGCGCGTCGGGAGCATCCACGGCTGGATGGCCTACCAGGAGGTCGTCGACGTGCTCCGGGAGGAGCCCACGCCCGGGATCGTCTATCACTGGTTCCTGGGTGCGGGCGACACGGTGGACCAGGCGATCGCGTTGGACATCTTCTTCTCGGTCAACGAGGCGATGCTCTCGCTGCCCGAGGGCCGCGACATCGTTGCTCGCATCCCGCGCAACCGGGTGCTCACCGAGACCGACGGCCCGTACATCCAGGCCGGCACGGGTCAATCCATGAACCCAGGCGACGACATCCCTGGGGGTCCCGCGCTGCGACCCGGTGAGCTGAGCAACACCGAGCAGCAGATTGCCGCGATCTGGGGTGAGAGCACCTCGGCGGTTCGTGTCCAGATCTGGCAGAACCTCGCTGAGCTCGAGGGCCGCGTCGACGTCCGCCCGTTCCGCGCCGCCGAGATGCTCGAGACCGTGTGAACCCAGCTCGATGAAGCCGGCGCCGTTCGACTACCACGACCCCGAGACGGTCGAGGAGGTCGTGGACCTGCTCGCCGATCGAGGCGACGACGCGGTCGTTCTCGCCGGCGGGCAGAGCCTGGTCCCGCTCCTCAACCTCCGCCTCGCCCGTCCGGCCGTGGTCGTCGACCTTCGCCGGCTCCCGAAGGAGCTGCCGACGGTCATCGACGGCGGCGTGCAGATCGGTGCCATGGTCAGCGTGACCGATCTGCTCGCCGCCCCGGCCTCTGAACCCCTTGGCGCGGGCGTGGCAGAGGCGCTCCGCATGATCGGCCACCCGCAGATCCGCAACCGGGGCACGGTCGTCGGGAGCATCGCGCACGCCGACCCTGCCGCCGAGCTGCCTGCGGTGCTCGCTGCGCTCGACGGCGTTGTGAGCCTGCGCTCCAGATCAGGCGAGCGCCAGGTTGCGGCGGCCGACTTCTTCGATGGCCCGTTCTCGACGGCCCGCCAGGCCGACGAGCTCCTCACGTCGGTGATGCTGCCAGTCTTCGACGGACCTTCGACGACGATCGAAGTCGCCCGACGACCAGGGGACTTCGCGCTGGTCGGCGTGTTCGTCGCACGACGACAAGGCGACGCCCGCATCGCCGCCTTCGGCGTCGGCGACCGCCCGATCCGGCTGCGCCGCGCAGAGGAGGCGGTCAACGCCGGAGCAGCTCCCGCGGAGATCGCCCCGCTCGTTCGCGACGCACTCGATCCGCAAGACGACGTGCACGCCTCGGGCGACTACCGGCGACATGTGGCCGCCACGCTCGTCACCCGTGCGCTGGAGCAGCTGGCGGCATGACCGAGCGCACGCGGGAGCGGACGATCACGCTCACGGTGAACGATGTGGAACACGCCGTGACGGTCGAGACCCGCACGCTGCTCGTCGACGTGCTGCGCCACCAGCTCCAGCTCACCGGCACGCACGTCGGCTGTGAACAAGGCAGCTGCGGGGCGTGCACGGTGATCTTCGACGGGCAGGCAGTTCGTTCGTGCCTCGTGCTCGCCCCGCAAGCCGACGGCGCGGTGATCGAGACGATCGAATCCGTGGCCGCCGCGCATCCGGTGGTGCTGGCGATGCACGAGCAGCACGGTCTGCAGTGCGGGTTCTGCACCGCTGGCATCGTCATGTCGTTGGTCGCCGCACATCGCGACGGATGGACCACCGAGATGGCCATCGACGACGCCCTCGGTGGGCACCTCTGTCGGTGCACCGGCTACGTCAACATCCGCGCCGCAATCCGCGATGCGTTCGCGTAGGCGTCAGTCAGTTGCGACGACCGTACTCAGCAGCTCCATCGTCGCCGTCTCGATCACACCCTGGTCCGTGACGCCGACGTCGGGGATGTTCGGGAGGCACAGGAAGTTGAGTGCGTAGATCGGCCGGTACGGAAGCGCGCAGCCGAGCTCGTCGATGAGCGCGCGTTCGACGTCGTCCAGACCGCTCGCCACCTCGGCCAGCGGTCGGTCCGACAGCAGGCCGGCGATCGGCAGCGGCACCAAGGCACGAACCTCGGTTCCGACGACCACGCAGTAACCGCCCTGAGCCTCGACAAGGGCGTTGGCCGCGACGGCCATCGCCTCGTGCGAGTCACCGACGACGAACAGGTTGTGCGAGTCGTGGCTGACGGTGCAGGCGACGGCGCCTCCGCTGATCCCGAGGCCGCTGACGAAGCCCCTGCCGATCGATCCGCTCTGTCGGTGGCGTTCGATCACCGCGATGCTGGCGATGTCCGCCGACGCGTCCGGTTGGACGACCCCGCCTTCCACCGTGAGCTGCGCAGTGTGCATGGTCTTCGGCCCGCCGAAGACGACCACGCGCGCCGTCACCGTCGTGCCCGCCGAAGCAATGCCGTCGGCGTGCAAGGCCAGGTCGTCCGCACCCACCGGTGCCGCCAGCCGGATCGTGTCGCGCGACCACGCCGGGTACGTGAAGCCGGGCGGCTCGTCGATGAGGTGACCTGCCTCGGCGACGATCCGCCCGCCGTGGACGACCGCAGACACCCTGAACGACGCGAGGTCGTCCAGCACGACGAGATCAGCCCGCTTGCCCGGCGTCACTGACCCCAGATCGCGATCGACGCGAAGGTGTTCGGCGGCGTTGAGCGTCGCCATCTGGATGACCTCGACCGGGGCGAAGCCGGCCGACACCGCGAGTCGAACGCGATGATCGAGATGTCCCTCGCGCTGGAGGAGATTGGGGTGGACGTCGTCGCTGCACAGCACCAAGTGGCGGGTGTCCACGCCGAGCTCCCTGATCGCGGCGACGATCGCCGGCCACTCTTCGGCGGGGAGCCGGTCGATGCGGGGCGTCAGGAAGACCCGCAGCCCCCGCCGGAGCTGCTCGATCACCTCTTGGACGGACTCGGCAACGTGCGTGTCCTCGATCCCCGTGACGATCGACGCGTCGAGCAGCCGACCCGTGAACCCGGGCAGCTGGCCACCGACGGTCTTGCCACGAGCGATCGTCGCCTCGATCTTCGCCAGCTGGTCCGGATCCGCACCGAGCAACAGCGCCGGGTTGATGTCGCCACCGAGGCAGACCGCATCTGCACGGTCCAGCAACTCGAGCGTGGCTTCGAGATCCATGGAATGCCCGGACGTCTCGAGGTGCGGAGGAAGTGCGGGGACGCGTCCCGGCACACGCAGCAGCAGGTTGAGCGGGAGCGAGGCACCCTCGGCGACGAGCAGTTCGATGCCGGGGAGGCCGAGCACGTTGGCGATCTCGTGGGCGTCCTCGCACAGCGACAGCACGCCCCGCGGAACGATCGCGCGGGCCAGCTCGGTCAGCGTCAAGTTCGAGCTCTCGATGTGGACGTGTGGATCGATCAACCCAGGGGCGATGAACCGCCCAGCAACGTCGAACTCCTCCGCCTGACCGGACGGGTACTCCCCCGGCGTCGCCACCGCGGCGATGCGCTCACCACTGATGAGGACGTCGGCGGGGAAGACCTCACGCGTCGGTGTGCTCACCACCGTTCCGCCACGAAGCACGAGGTCGGGCTGTTCGTCACCCAGTGCCACCCGCACGAGTCGGGCCCGATCGAGAGGAGCTCCTAGCACGGTTGGCCAGCGTAGACGTGCCTCGCGAGCCGGCCACTATGGTCACGCAGCCGATGGTTCGCTACGTAGGACAGCGTCTGGCGCGGGTCAACGACACCAAGTTGTTGTCAGGGCGGGCGCGGTTCGTCGATGATCTCCACCTCCCCGGCATGCTCCACGCCGCGGTGCTGAGGAGTCACATCGCACACGGCCTCGTGACCGGCTTCGACGTACCGGCGACAGGCATCACGTTCCTCGGTCCCGACGACTTCGATCATCTGAAGCCGCTGCCCGTGCTGTGGAAACTCGGTGACCAGTGGCAGATGGAGACGCCTGTCGTCGGCCGCCACATCCGCTACGTCGGCCAGGCTCTCGGTCTCGCCGTGGCGTCGAGTCGAGCGGAGGCCGAGGACGCCCTCGAACAGGTCCTCGTCGAGATCGACGAGCTCCCCGCGGTCGTCGATGCCGCCGCGGCGCTCGCCCCGGACGCACCGCTGCTGTACCCGGAGCGGGGGACGAATCGGCTGTGCACGTTCGAGGCGGGCAACGAGGAGGCGCACACCGCGGCGGTGCTCGCGGAGGCCGATCACGTCCTCCACACGACGATCACCACGCCCCGGCTCTACGGCTCACCGATCGAGACGCGCGGCATCGTCGTCGATCCCACCGCGGACCAGCTCACCGTGTGGTCGTCGAACCAAGGGCCCCATGCGATCAGGGACGCCATCTGCGACGTCTTCGATCTGCCGCAACCCTCGGTCAGGGTCATCACACCAGCGGTCGGCGGTGGCTTCGGGTTGAAGGACCACGCCTACGAGGACGAGCTGATGGTCGTCGCCGCGGCACTTCGGTTGGGCCGGCCGATCAAGTGGATCGAGGACCGCGCCGAGGCGATGGTCGCAACGACCCACGCACGGGACGAGCAGTTCGACGTCGCCGTCGGCTACGACGACGACGGGCGCCTGCGGGCCCTGTCGGTGACCGGCACGCGCAACACCGGCGGCCAGTTCTCGATCTTCGGCACCGGCCCGCTCTTCTCGATGGCAGGGATGGTGCCGGGGCCGTACCGGTGGGAGGCCGTCCGGGTTGTCGGCCACACGGTCGCAACGAACCGCACCCCACTCGGCGCCTATCGAGGCTTCGGCCAGACACAGGCGGCCTTCGTGCGCGAGCGCTCGGTCGATCTGGTGGCGGCCGCCCTCGGTCGCGATCCCGTCGACCTACGACTGCAGAACATGCTCGGTCCCGACGAGCTCCCGTACACCACGGCGACGTTCCTCACGTATGACAACGGCGACTATCCGACGGCGCTCCGCCGGGCCCGCGAGCTCGCCGCGGAGTGGCCAGCGGCGGACGACGACGGGCGGCAGCGCGGCATCGGCTACGCCTTCTACGTGCAGCTGGCGGGTCTCGCCAACAGCACGGTCAACGAGGCGATCGGCTTGCTGATCGGCGGCTTCGAGACGACTTCCGTAGAGATGCTGCACGACGGCAACGTGCGCGTCACGAGCGGCATCTCGCCGCACGGTCAGGGCCTCGAGACGACCATCGCCCAGATCGTCGCCGACCGGCTGGGGGTCGACCTCGATCGGGTGGAGCTCGTCACCGGTGACACCGCATCGACGCCCTACAGCGCCTATGGCACGGCGGCATCCCGCTCGCTCCCCCTTGCGGGTGGGGCAGCCGTGCTCGCTGCTGACCAAGTTGCCGAGCAGCTGCGAGCCATCGCCGCGGAGATGCTGGAGGCGGCGCCCGAGGATGTCGTGCTCGACGCGGGCCGCGCTCACGTGGCGGGAACCGTGGTCGGCGTGCCCCTCACCGATGTCGCCAGACGGGCGTGGCGGGGCTACGGCCTGCCGGCAGGAATGTCACCAGGATTGCGTGCGACGTCGGTGTACGACCCTCCGAGCGGAACGTTCAGCTATGCCGCGCACGTCTGTCGAGTCGCCGTGGACCCGAACACGGGGCTGGTGGACGTGGAGCGGTACGCCGTGGTCCACGACTGCGGAACGATCGTCAACCCGACGATCGTCGAAGGCCAGATCCACGGTGGGATCGCCCAGGGCCTCGGCTCGGCACTGCTCGAGCAGGTCACGTACAACGACCACGGGCAGCCGCTGACCACCACGTTCATGGACTACCTCCTGCCGGCGCAGGCATCGATGCCCGACGTGACGATCGAGCACATGGAGACGCCGTCGCCGTACACGCCGGGAGGGATGAAGGGCATGGGCGAAGGCGGGACCAACGGCGCGATGGCGTGTGTCGCCAACGCCGTCTCCGCCGCCCTGCCGGAGGTCGCTGACCGGCTGGGCACGCTGCCGCTCAGCCCGCAGGTGATCTGGGCCGCATTGCACCAACGCTGAGGAGGAGGGATTCCGTGGGTTTCCAGGCGGGCGCAGCCCGGCGTGACATCACCCCGCCGCCGGAGTGGATCGACGCCGGTCTGATCTGGCTGTGGGGATACGGCAATCGATCCGCGCCGTGCACGGGCGTCGCCGATCCACTCGACACGCGCGCGGTGTGCATCCGTGACGACGACGGTCACGTCTGCGTGCTCGTCACGGCGGACATCGGCGCCCTCGATCCGGCCACCACCGAGCAGGTCCGGGCCCGGCTCGAGGCGTCGCACGGGCTGGCCGGATCTCACGTGGCCCTCAACGTCAGCCACACGCACTCCGCACCGACGGCGGTCTCCATCCCGACGTGGCAGCCGGGCGTCGCCGATGCGCGCGCCGACTACCTGGCGCTGCTCGCGGACGCCATCGTCGGCGCTGTCGACGACGCCCTTGCCGCACTGCGCCCGGCGACGATCGAGTTCGGTCGAGGGACGACGAACGTGGCCGTCGACCGCCACGCGATCCCCGGGGTGCTGCTGGATCGCACGCTCGACGTGGTGCGGATCACGGGCCTCGACGGAGCGTCGATCGCCGTCATGTTCGTCGCGGCCTGTCACCCGACGTCGTTCGCCGACCCCGCGTTGATCTCGGCCGACTTCGTCGGCCACGCCCGCGCCGGCATCGAAGCCGCCAGCGGTGGAATCGCCGTGTTCGTACAGGGCTATGCCGGTACGTGCATCCCGCCCGGCGGCGTCGCCACACCCGTGGTGGGAACCCAGTTGGCCGCCGACGTCAATCGCGTCGTCGGCGGCTCGATGGACGAGCTGGCTGGGTCGATCAGCTGCCGGCTCGGCGACGTCGCGCTTCCGCTGCAGCCGTTGATCCCTGGCAACGTCGACCTCGCCCGCGGCAACCCCGAGCCGCTCCTGCAACGGTGGGCGGCGTGGATGGACACCCTCGGAGTGGCCGTCCCGGACACGCTGCCGACGCCGCTGCAGGCGATGACGATCGGCGCCGGCGGTCAGGCGTGGCGGCTCGTCGCCAGCGGCCACGAAGTGACGACAGACCTGGCAGCGCGGGTCCGGACGACGTGGCCCTACGAGCGCGTCAGCGTTGCCGGGTACACCAACAGCCAGCTCTCGTACCTCCCATCGCGAGCTGTGCTGCAACAGCCGGTGCAGTTGACGAACTTCCCGTTGGACTGGCAGAAGAGCAACTACGAGGGCGGCGTGGCGTTCGCCTGGTATGGCCATCGGGGTCCGCTGGCGATCCACGCCGAGGACGCGTTCCTGGACGCTCACCGCGTCCTGCTCGACGTCGGATGGACGCACATCGGACACGCCAGCCAGGTCGTCGGGCTGGCCAGCTGGGACGGCCGCCTGTTCGCCGCAACCGCGAACGACAAGCTGTGGTGGCGGCCGCCGGTGCACGAGGATGTCCCCTGGCACGAGTTGGGTCACGCCATCGACGTGACCGCGCTGACCGCCTGCGACGGGGCGCTGTTCTGCACGACGACGGGCGGGCGGCTGTGGCGGCGGCCACTCCACGGCGTCGACGTGCCGTGGGAGCCGCTCGGCAGCGCACCGCCTGTCGTCTCGATGACCACGGTCGGCTCGATGCTGTACGCGGCGACCAGCGAGAGTCGGCTGCTGCGACGGGATCCCGTTGCCGGAAACCTCGTGTGGTCCGACCTCGGCCACGCGCAGCTCGTTGCCGGCCTGGCGTCGATCCCCGGCGCCCTGATCGCGGCGACGACCGACGGGTGGCTGCACTGGCGGCGGCCGTACCCCGGCGACCTCCCGTGGCGCCGCTACGGCCACGCCCAGCTCGTCGTGGGCATGACCGCCATCGGCCACGACCTCTATGCCGCCACCAGCGACGGCAAGCTCTGGCACCGCCCGGCGTAGAGCCCGGGAATCTGGGCGCCATTTCCGCCATCGACGCATCTGGGCGCCATCTCTGCCAGCCCCTGTCAGAGACGGCGCCCAGTCCGATCCACGGCGACGTCTAGCGTCGGCCGTCAGAAGTCAAGCGGCGGGAGGTGCCGTGTCGAAGGAAGCACTGGCTGCGGTGCGCGTCGGCATCGACGACGCGCTGAACGTCTTCGAGAGCCTGAGCATCGACGAGTGGGCTCGGCCGAGCGGCTGCACGGGCTGGCGGGTACAGGACGTGGCCGCCCACATGAGCTCCAACTTCAAGGAGACAGCCGATCCGTCGCCGCCACCACCCGACCCGCTGCCGCCGATGCCAGCCGAGCAGTTGATGGATCTGCTCGTCGAGCCGCGACTCGAGTGGACGCCGGAGCAGGTGCTCACCGAACTACGGACGTACGCCCCTCGCGTCGTGCAGACGTTGGACGCGTTGCAGCAACCACCACTCGCGACGAGCCCGCTCACCGTCGCCGATCTCGGCACGTACGACATGCACCTGCTCGCCGACGCCTACGCCTTCGATCTCTACTGCCACCTGCGCGTCGACGTGCTCGCACCGCGAGGGCCGATCGAGCGCGACCTTCCACCGGCCGACGAGGTGCGCATCGGTCCCGCCATCGGGTGGATGCTCGCTGGCCTTCCCCAGATGCAGGGTGACGCGTTCGGCTTCGTCGATCGGCCGATCGGCCTCCGGTTGGAGGGCCCTGGCGGCGGCGATTGGCTGATCCAGCCGGCGGGCGATGATCGCCTCGCCGTGGAGGCATCCGGCGTTGACGCCGATGCCGCGGCGGTCATCCGGTCGCCCGCGGACGCGTTCGTCGTGTGGGGCACCAAGCGGGCTGATTGGCGGGAGCACGCCACGCTGGACGGCGACGTTCAGCTGGCGAGCCGCTTCCTCGACACGTTGAACATCGTGTAGCAACGCCTCGCGTCCTGCACGGACAGTTCGCCTGTCCGCAACACCGCGCTCACCACACCGTCGGCGCACGTTCACCCGAGCGGCCTAAGCAGCGGGACGTGGCACTCGACCGACGTCGCTTCCTCACCTTGACCGGCGCTGGTGCCGGATTCGCCCTTTCCGGATCGCTCGGTGCGCTGTTCCCGCCCAATCTGGTGTCGGCACGCCCTGGCGACGGTGGCTTCGGCGACCTCGTTCCCGACCGGAACGGCCTGCTCGACCTGCCACGTGGCTTCCGCTACGAGGTGTTCTCTCGAGAGGGAATCGACACGCTCGATGACGGCTCGGCCGTCCCCGCCGCGCACGACGGGATGGCGGCATTCGCCGGCCGGCGGGGCCGGAGGGTGCTCGTGCGGGAGCGGGGATGACCTACGACCACGACGTGGTCGCCGGCGGAACCACGACCCTGGTCGTCGACCCAGCACGCCGGCTGGAGTCGGCGCGGGTGAGCCTGGCAGGGACCATCGACAACTGCGCCGGCGGGCCGACACCGTGGGCCACGTGGCTGACCTGTGAGGAGAACTTCGACGATCTCGGGCGCCGGCACGGCTACGTCTTCGAGGTCGACCCGGTGGGTGAGGCTACGTCTCGAGGTGAGACCTTGGCGGGAACCCGACGCCGATCACGGCGATGGGTCGGTATGAGCACGAGGCCGTGGCGTTCGGTCAGTCCGGGAGGGCGTACCTGACCGAAGACGCCGGCGGCGAGGGTCTGCGCCACGGCCTCGTGTACCGGTTCAGCCCGATGGCGTCGCGGCTCGGGCCCGGCGCCCAGCAAGGTGGACTGCTCGAGGCGATGAAGGTCCCGGCGCTGGCGGGCACCGACCTCGTCCGTCGTCGACACCCCCGGCTCGGCGTTCGACGTGACGTGGACGACGGTCGCCGAACCCGACCCCGACGAGGACGAGATCCGATTCGTCACCGACGCCACCCCCGTGTTCAAGGCGGAAGGGGTCTGGCGGGGGAACGGGGCCGTGTGGTTCGTCTCCTCGTACGCCCTCGGCCCCGATGCCACAGTTCGCCGCTCGGCCGGCCCCAACGACAGCGAGTTCGCCGGCGCCACGTTCTCCCCGGACGGCCGCACGCTCTACGTCAACATCCAAGAGCCCGGCCACACGTTCGCCATCTACGGGCCGTGGCAAGCGTTCCGAGGCCACGGCTAGACGATCTCGTCTTCGTCGAACGGCGTCCGTCCGGCACACGGGAGCCCCGATGCACTGACGCATAATCTCCGCTCGTGAGATCGAGCGGGCTGGTGACGTCTCCCGAGGGTTTCGGCCCATCCGACCACCTGTGCTGGAGCTATCGCACGGACGACGATCGACGAGACGCCGTCGTGACTTGGCTCGCGGACGGTCTTCGTCTGGGCCAGCAGGCGTTCTACGTCGCGGACCGCTCGCCGCAGGAGCTGATGGCCGACCTCGCCGCCCTCCCGGAGGTCGACGAGCTCGTCGCCAGTGGCTCGGTCGCCGTCTTCTCGACGTCTCAGCTGTACGACTTGAGCCGACCGATCGATCCAGTGGAGCAACTCGCGATCTACGACCGTGCCGTGCGGGCGGCCATCGACAGCGGGTTCGACGGCATCCGCGTCGCCGCAGACATCACGTCGTTGGTGGCCGACCCCGGTCGACGGTCGGCCCACGTGCACTGGGAGCAGGTTGCCGATCGGTACATCGCTCGGCAGCCGCTCGCTCCGCTGTGCCTGTTCGACGCCACCCGGATCCGTAGCCTCGACGCCGTGGTGTGCGTTCACCCCTTGCGCCACACGGGCGCCGCGGACGCCGAGTTCGGTGTCTGGAGTGGTCCCGACGGGGTCACCGTGTTGGAAGGCGAGATCGACGGGTTGACGTCGCCGGTGTTGCGCGACGTGCTCGCCGGGCTCCCACACGGTGACCGTGACGCAATCGACGTCAGCGCCCTGCGGTTCCTCGACGGGCGATCGGCGTTCATCCTGCACGACGCCCTCCGGAGTCGCCGCGCCGCTGGGCACGATGTCGTACTGGCAGGCGCGAACGAGCAGCTGCGACGACTGTGGGCCATGTGCGGCTTCGATGACACGTGGTTCGCGGCAGCGTGACCACGCAGGGATATCAGCACGAGGCGGTGTTCTACGCCGGTGAGGACGCGTTCGTCGCGGCGACGCTCCCGTTCCTCCACGAAGCGCTCGACAACGGAGAACCGACCCTCGTCGCACTGCCCGGCGACCACCTCACCGCGTTGCGCGACGCGCTGGGCGCACACAACGGCGACGTTTCGTTCGTCGACATGGCAACGATCGGCCGGAATCCCGCGTGCATCATCGCGGCCTGGGTCGACTTCGTCGACGCCCATCGTCTCCACGGCACCCGCGTTCGCGGGCTCGGTGAGCCGATCTACCCGACACGCTCTTCCGCCGAGATCGACGAATGCCACCGCCATGAAGCGCTGCTCAACGTCGCGTTCGACAACGACGTGCCGTTCTGGCTGAGGTGTCCTTACGACGCCCTGGCGTTGGACCCACACGTCCTTGCCCAGGCTCATCGATCCCATCCCATGGTCCGACACGACACCCACACCACTCGGAGCAACCACTACGACCACGCCGGCGTGACCTCCACCGTGTTCGCCGACGCGCCGCCCGCCCCGCCGACCGGCGCGAAACGATTCCCACTCGACATGCGTCAGCCCAGCGACGTACGCCGTGCCGCCGTCGCCCACGCCCGCACGCTCGGAGTGCGTGACGACGCCGACGCGTTGTCGTTGGTCCTCTCCGAGCTCGCCACGAACGCGATCCGTCATGGCGATGGCTGCGGCGAGCTCTACATGTGGCGAGACGAGGACCGCATCGTCTGCCAGACCCGCAATCGCGGTTCGCTTCGTGAACCGCTCACCGGGCGCCTACGCCCCGCGCCGCAACAAGCAGACGGGCGAGGGCTGTGGATCATCAACCAGCTCTGCGATCTCGTCCAGATCCGCTCCGACGACGCCGGCACCGTCGTCATCACCGCGCACCTGCCGACGAGAAGGCCGACCGCACGGGCCAGCTGAGGTCGAGCATGGTCGTCGTCGTCTTGGCCGGGACCGTGGTCGGTGGCGTCTTCACGCTGCTGTCGTGGATGACTCGCGGCAAGCTCACGCTCGACGCCGGGCTGGGCCGCACGTTCCACGAGCTCGGCCCCGTGACGGTCGTGATCGACGCCCCTCGAGACGTGGTCTTCGAGCTGCTCTCGGCCCCCTATCTCGGTCGCCCACCTCGCTCGCTCGCCGACACGCTGGAGGTCCTGGAGCGCGGCTCCGACATGGTGGTCGCGCTCCATCGCAGCAAGGTCGCCTTCTGGACCGCCGAGACCGTGGAGTCGGTTCGGTTCGAAGCCCCCCAACGCATCTCATTCCGCCACCTGCGCGGTCCAGTGCCGCATGCGCTGGAGACGTTCGAACTGTCGGAACACGACGGGCGCACCGAGTTGGTGTATCGAGGTGAGCTGGGGATCGACTTCTGGGTGTTCGGGCGGCTGGCCGGGCGGTACTGGGTGGCACCGACGTGGCTGTCGATCGTGGAGCGCCACCTCGCCGACACCAAAGACTCCGCTGAGGCCCGCGCCAAGGCACGCCGGCGGCGCGAGACGCAACCCCTGGAGCGTTGAGCGACGTCGAGTCAGCGGCGGGTTGCCGTGATGGCGACGTATCCCATGGCGCCGTCGCTCACAGCGTCTCCGACTTGCGCGAGGACGTGGCGAGCCCCCTCGTTCAGGTCGGTGTGGCCGAGCACGGTCGCCGCCATCGCGGCGAGGTCGGGACCGATGAATTCCTCGAGCGGGGGAAGCAGCCCGACACCTGCCGCGCCGCGGAACAGGGCGAGTCGGCGGCGCGCCTTGGCGACCATCGCTGCCAGGTCAGTCGTACGGTCCTCCGCGGTCATCACCGTGAAACCGTGGGCATCCAGGAGGTCGCCGTAGCCCACGGCGCTGAGTGCGCCGGCGGCACAAGCCACCCAGGCCAGCGCGGTGTTGAGCGGCTCCGGGAACTCGGCGCGCAGCGTCATGTCGGTGAGGATGAGCGTTCCGTCCGATCGCAGCAGCCGGTGCACCTCGTCGAGGGCGCGCCCCTTGTCTGGGAGCGCGGACACCACGCACTCGATGACGACGGCGTCGGCGGCTCCTTCTTTGAGCGGCAGGCGCTCGGCATCGCCGACCACCGTCGGCATGCCCGGTGATGCGGCGGCCCGCGCCAGCGCCGGGCTGTAGTCGACGCCGACGCCACGGCGACCGCTGGCGGTGATCGCGGCGAGCGTCGCCCCCGGACCACATCCCACGTCCACGACGACGGCACCCGGACGGAGCCCACAGCCGGACAACAGGCGGGAGGTGAGCGCCTCGCCTCCCGGGCGCAGGGCCGGACCGAGCAGCAGCTGGGCCGCCGGGTTCGACCACAGATCGGCGCACTGGCACTTCAGCGCACTCGGGTCACCGGGCGGGATCGGTGGGCGTTGCGGAGCAGCCGGCGTGGGATCGGTCGTCGTGGAGCTCGTCACGAGGTGCGCGAGTCGAGCTGGATGACGACGGGTTGACGTCCGGGCGTCAGCTGGCCCGGGGTAGGTCGATGGTCCGGGGCGAAGCGATACAGCGTGTTGTAGGCGCAGAACGGCACGATGCGACCGTCGGGCAACGCCTCTTGGATGCAGCACCGCGTCACGCGCTCGACATCGAACATGTCGCGGTCCATGAACTGCTCGACGGTCACGGCGAACACCTCACCGGGCAGGTTGGCGACCCGGTCGAACTCGGCGACCAGCGGCTCGCAGGCGCACACGAACGCGTCGCGTTGCCGGTCGCTGCCGTGCGGCGAGGACTTGGAATAGAGGCGATCGAGCACGACACGCA
Organism: uncultured Acidimicrobiia bacterium; assembly: GCA_963844915.1. GTDB lineage: Bacteria > Actinomycetota > Acidimicrobiia > Acidimicrobiales > Ilumatobacteraceae > JALZMG01. Next base: position 163,274 of record CAWJQF010000010.1, read on the forward strand.
TCTCGGCGACGTCCTCACGGAACGCATCGGAGAGGTTCGGCATCGACGCGTTCTCCAGGTACTCCAGGTAAGTCTCCACCGGAACCATGCGCGTCACCGGCGTCACCCTGTCCCCGTCAACCCAGGCGTAGCTCGCCGCGGTGCACATCGGGTCACAGCACGGGATCGGCACGAAGTCCTCGCGGCGGAAGATGTCCGAGGTCCGGGCGACCGCATCGATGACATCGGTGACGGTCATCCGGTCGCCAGCGTCGAACGCGACGTGGCGGCCCTCACCGAACTGTGGTTGCAGCGATACCGCCCGCACCGCCGGATGGTGGGCGCCGAACCTGACGATCTCGCCCACCTCGTCGTCGTTGACCCCCTTCAGAACGGTCGCCACGAGGACGACCCTGGCCCCTGCTGCGGTGAGGTTGTCGAGGGCGCGCAGCTTCACCTCGACGAGATCCTCTCGACCACGGAGAACTCGTGACGTCTCGGGCCGGAACCCGTCGAACTGCAGGTAGACGAGCAGGTCGCGGGCAGCGATCTCGTCGGCGAAGCCCGGTTCGCGGGCCAGCCGGGTGCCGTTCGAGTTGACGATCAGATACTCGATCGGGAGCGCCCGCAGCTCGTCGGCGATCTCCAGGAACTGCGGGTGGAGTGTCGGCTCGCCCCCCGACAGCATCACGACATCGGCGTGGCCGCCCTCGGCGCGCAGCAACGCCCGAGCCATCGCCCGTACGTCGTCGAGCGTGGCATGTACCGGGTGGGCATCCCCGGCGAAGCAGGCAGGACACCGCAGATTGCACGATTCGGTGATCTCGAACACCGTCACGCACGCGTGCTGCTGATGATCTGGACAGAAGCCGCAGTCGTACGGGCAGCCGTGGACACGTTCGGTCGCCGCTACCGCCGGTCGCCGGCCGGGCCGCAGGAACTTCCGGCTCCAGCGCCACCACTCGGCGTCTCCAAGGATCAGTGACTCGGCCGGACCGTGCTCGGCGCACGTCCGCACGAGCCACACCTGACCGTTGCGCTCGACCGTCTCACCGTCGACGACGCGCAGACAGACCGGGCACAGCGCACGCGTCCGCGCCAGCAGTAGATCCGACATCTCGGGCGCACCCTACGGGCAGCCGTCCCCTCCTGTCCGTCGCGACGACGTCACAACGATCGATCGCTACGGACGGGACGACTACCTGCGGACGAAGCGCTGAGGGTGGTGGCAATCGCCCGGCGTTGCTCGTCCATCGCGTCGCTCAGCTGGCGTGCCAGCTGGGGCCGATTGCGCAGCAGCGTGTCGAGGACGGTGATCGGGATCTGGAGCACGGTGACCGCTTCGGCAGCGGTGGCCGTCACGCGGCTCAGTTCGCCCGTCAGCGCCGAGAGCCCGATCGGTTCTCCCAGACCGACGTGTTCGAAGCGGATCACGTCTCCATCGCCGCCAGGCGAGATCGTCAGGGCGACACGCCCGGCCGTCACGACGGACAGGTTCGCCGGGCGCTCGCCTGCCCGTACCAACGTCTCGCCAGCGGCATAGCGGTCGAGCCGCATCGATGGAGCAAGCTCCGCGGCGTCCTCAGCTGAGAGCTGCAGCGTTCCGGCAATGGATGCCAGTGTTTGTTCGACTCGCTCAGGAGTCGAGAACTCATCGGGCGCAGCGCCATCGAGGTGCAGTCCGCTGCGCCGCGAGGCGTACCACAGCCAACGCTGGAACACCGCCGTGGTGGCGCCGATCTCGGCGGGACTGGAGACCGGCAAGAGGACCTGGTAGCTGCCCTGCGGGGTGAGCAACACCCGCGCCTGCCGGCGGTCCACACGCGGGAGCTGATCGGCGGTTCGCTCGAGCAGCGTCAGGACCTCGTCGGGCGGATCGCCGGAGGCGAACTTGACCATCACGGCGGCCAGGATGTTGCCTTGGGGACGACTCAGGTTCCTGAACGGTTGGGTGGCGAGCATGGCGTTCGGGACGATGTAGATCCCGTCGTCGGTCTGCACGTGCACGGCCCGCCAGTTGACCTCGACGATGCGGCCGCGGACCGTGTCGCGGTAGATGTTGGTCTCCAGCCAGTCCCCGAGCGCGAACGGCTGCTCGAAGAGCAGCAGCAGGCCCGAGATGATCCCGCCGACCGAGTTCTGCAGGGCGAGACCGATGATGATCGAGGTGACGCCGAGCGCGGCGAACAAGCCGCCGACATCGGTCCCCCAGACCCACGAGAGCAGAATCCCGAGTCCGATGAGGATGAGGATGAGGCGGCTCAGGTCGATGAAGATCGACGGCAGGCGCCGGCGCCACGAGCCAGTCTCCGCGTAGCCGAACATCGCCACCTTGATCACCGACAAGCTCAGGATGATCAGGAGGAGGCCGACGGCGGTAGCGAGGACGCGCACCCAGGTCACTTCGACGGAGATGTCTGCCGCGTTGATCACGAGGATCAGCAATGCGCCAGCTGGCACCACGTAGTTGCGCAGAAGATTCACCGGCCGCGCCATGCGGCTGCCCCGGCGCGCCAATGCCGAGTGGATCTCGGTGAGGATCAGGAGCGTCAGCGGCAATCCGATCACGACGGCGAGCGTCCACCCGAACCAGGGCTGGCTGGTCAGCTCACTCATGTCAGAACCTCACCGTGGATGGTGACGCCGAGCAGGAGCGCAGCAGGTACTCGGCCATGAGCGAAAGGACCGTAATGATGGTTCGCTCGGTCGAAGACTCCCTCACTCACTGGCCGTCCCGCAGCAGGCGCCACACCGGCTCTTGACCATCGGATGTCTCGAGCGTGCCGGCGTGCTCGAACTGGTAGACGTCGCGCAGGCGGTCGTAGACGCGACTCGTGACGTAGATGCCCGGCTGACCGTTCGCAGCCTGCGCCAGGTACGCCAGGTTCACGGCGTCTCCCCACAGGTCGTACACGACGTTGGATGGCCCGACCAGACCGCTGGTCACCATGCCCATGTCGATGCCCGCCCGTAACGACACGCCGGCGCCGCGCTGGGCGTTGAACCGCTGCACGACCTGTTCCATGCTCTCGGCGAACTCGACGGTCCGGCGGGCGTTGTCGATGTGCGGGGCAATCAGCCCACAGCTGGCCAGGTAGCCGTGGCGCAGGATGCGCACCCTTTCGATCCCCAGCCGGGCGGCGGCCTCCTCGAACCCACGGGCGAGACTGTTCAGCAGACCCAGGGCGTCGGCGGACGGGAGGTCGGCAGTGAACTCGTCGAAACCGACGAGGTCGGCGAAGATCACCGAGACCTCGCGGTGGTCCTCGGCGATCGTGTCTTCGCCTCGTCGGTACCGGTTGGCGACGGCCTCTGGCATCAGCGACAGGAGCAGTCGATCGTTCTCCCGCTGCTGCTCGTCGAGCAGCTCCTGCTTGGTCCGCAAGCTGCGCGCCATGTCGTTGAACGCGCCGGCGAGATCGCCGAACTCGTCGTTGGAGTGGGCGTCGACCCTGATGTCGTAGTCACCGCTGGCGACCCGGCGCACGCCAGCGAGCAGCCGGCGAATCGGCCGCACGAACGTCTGCGCCAGCAGCAGAGACGCCAAGCAGACACACAGGATGATGACGGCGGTCGACAGCCCGATCGTCCGCGTGAAGTCCGAGACAGCGGAGAGCGCCTCGTCGCGGTCCATCTTGGCCACGACGACCCAAGGGAGTTGCTCCACTGGGAGCGGCGCGTACGCGACGAGCGACTCGCGGCCGAGATATTCGGTGGCGGTCACGGTGCCCGTCGCGCCGGCCACCGCTCCCCGCACGGCCTCGGTGTCAGCCGGCATCAGCAGGATCGAGTCGTTGAGCCGCAGCATCTGCTCCACTGCGTCGCTCGAAACGCCGGCGTTGAGCGCGTCGCGCTCGAACTGCTCCGGGTCCTCGAGCAGCTCCCGTGAGATCGACCGCATCAGGAGGTCCGATGCGGCGAGGTACACCTCGCCGGTGTCGCCGAGCCCGTCAGCTGACCAGTCCTGTCCACCGGTCATGATGTCGTTGATCTCGCGCACCGAGACCTGCAGCGCCATCACGCCGACGATGTCGTCGCCGCTGGCGATCGGCGAGGCCGCCCACGACACGGGCTGATCGAAGTCCGGCTGATACCGGGCGAAGTCGGTGACCGTCGAGAAGTCGGCCGTGTTCGACGCAAGGGCCTCCTCGTACACGGTCGCCAGGCTGCTCTCCTCGTACGGGCCGTCGCGGACATTCGTGCCGAGGTCGACGCCCTTGTAGGCGCTGTAGACGACGTTGCCTTCCGTGTCGAGGAGCAGCAGGTCCTCGTAGTCGAAGCGCACGGCGACCTCCCGGAAGAAGTCGTGGTATTGGGCGTGGGCGGCCGACCAGGCACTGCCGTCTCCCGCGTCATCGTTCGCCAGCACCTCGTCGTAGTCGTCGTCGAAGGGTGCGGTGTAGAAGGCTTGCAGGTAGCGCGGCGCGGGAGCCTGCGGGAGGAAGCCGGAGGACTCGTACTCGACATCGCTGTTGGTGGCCAGGTGCGGAACAAAGACGTCCTCGTAGTACCGCTGCAGGTCCGCGTCCTGCTCCGCCGTGATCGTGCTGCCGGCCAGCTCGTTGAACCCTTGCGTGAACGCCTCGACGGCGTCGGTGGCCGTCGTCCCCCGGCTGTAGATCACGAGGGCGTCGAGCGTCGTCTCGTAGAACCGGGTCAGCTCACGGGCTCGGGCTTCGCGCACCGCCACGAGTTCTGAGAAGGCGGCTTGGCGCAGCGAGTCGCGCCCCGTGACGTATCCGATCGTGCCCGCCACCAGCACCGACGCGACGCTGACGAGGAGCAGCATCGTCAGCAGCTGCGACTGGATGCTGAGTCGCGACCACAGCTTCCACCGCCCCGACCGACGCTTGCCCGGCGACGACGAGATTTCGAATCGATCGGTGTCCGGTGCCTCGGCGTCGGGTGGGCGAGTGGAGTTCGAATCCGCTGCCGCTGGTGGCACCCCGACGCGACTCGACGGTTCGTCGTCGATCACTGACGCGACCCTAGACCTCGACCGCCCGCTCGGGCTCGGGACGCGCCCCGTCACTCGACCAAACGGGCGCCGTAGGACCGCGTCCCGGTCCAGTCGGTCAGCTCGACCACGAGATCGTCGCCGGGCTGCAGGGCCAACAGCTGACCGCAAGCGCAGATGCGCTCCCCGGCGCGGAAGGCGCCGCGATACTCGCCGTGGTACGAGCGCACGAAGCGGATCTGCGGGGCGGACACCTGGCCGTGGTCGACGTTCGACGAGACCACGCGCTCGACCTCGACCCGATACCACGCCGGAGTCGCCAGGGCAGGTTCGTGGTCAGTGATCAACGCGACGACGGTGACGTCACCCATGGTCGTGGCCACGGTCGGGGCGGGACCAGGATCGTCGTCGGCCCTCAGCGGCTCGCAGTTGACGTGGGCGCCGGCACGCGCCGTGCGGCCCTGGAGGCGGCGACGCTCCCGCCGGGTCAGCGTGTCCCAGGTCGCCCCGGGCAGATCCAGACCGCGCTTGCGGCACAGCTTGGCGAAGTCGGCGCCGACGTATGGCCGGATCACCCGCCGATCGGCGAACAGCCGCTGCGCCGTGTCAACGCCGGCCGGCCCGTAGCACGTCAGATCGATGTCCGACGCGTCGTTCGGACACCCGATGAGGAACGAACCGGTCACCCCGAGGTGGTCGATCGCACCGTCGGCAACGAGGAGGTCGGCGATGCTGAGGAGGTCACGACCCACGGCGAAGGTGGCGCAGCGGTCGCGATCGAGGTGGCGCAGGGCAGCTCGACCGGAGTAGTGCGCCACGACGTCGTGGCGGGGGATGCCCGTCATCGTGCAGCCCAGCGCTGGCGAGTGCACGAAGCACTCGGGACGGTCGGCCAGGATGCCGGCCGAGCGCTTCAGGCTGCCGTTGCGCGCGTACCGTCGACCGAAGAGGATTCGATCGCCGGCCGCCGTCGGGTGGTACTTGGCGAACCCGACGTAGTGGCTCGGCGGGTGTGTGTCGCCAATGACGCTGAACACCACGCCGTGTCGGTCCACGAGGTAATCGCGATCGCGAACAGGATGTCGTGGCTCGGCAGTGACCGCCGCGAACCTACTTCGGAGCGGGTCAGCGGCTGGCCGAGCGCTTCGTCACGAGTGCGGCGTCGGCGATGGCGGTCAGCCAGATGTCGAGCGAGGCACGGAGCTTGGCGCTGCTGTAGAACAGAACGAGGAACGGGCCGGCCATCGATTCCTCGGTGACGAGCCGTGTCTGGCCATTGGGTGCCGGGGCGAGTAGGTGGCGGTGTACGACCTTGGAACCCAGCGCCCGACCGGTCCATGTCAATTCGTGACGAGGGTTGACGACGGCGAATCGAGAGGTGAGCTTCGTCCTGCCGTTGCGCCAGGTGAAGAGGCCGTCCTCGACGACGCCATCATCGAGCTGCACGTCGCGGATCTCCGGTGCGAAGCGCGGCCATTGCTCAGGTTGGCTGAGCAGCTCCCAGACTCGTTCGACGGGCGCGTCGACGACGATTTCGCAGCGGGATGCGATCGGCGCGAGGTCGTCGATGCGGCCGCGCTTGGCGTAGTCCTCGTGCAGCGCGTCGGCAGAGGGTCCCGCGTAGAACAGTCGCTGCCAGGTGGTCATCGGTTGCTGGGTGACCTGCTCGATCATCATGTCCATCCTCTACTGCAACGGGATGTTGCGTTAAGCTGCAGCATGACACATCCGGATCGCTAACGCAACTGATTGTTGCAGTGGGAGGTTGGAACGTGAGCGGCAACGCACGGCCGGGCGGCCGGACGGCCCAGACCCGCACCAAGGTCCTCGCAGCGGTGCTCGGCGAACTGGTCGCGACCGGCTACGGGCGGATGAGCGTGGAGAGCGTCGCTGCTCGCGCTGGGGTCCACAAGACCACGATCTACCGGCGCTGGGGGAACAAGGAGCGGCTCGTGGCCGAGGCGCTCGCAGACGCCGCCGATGTTCGGACCGACGTCACCGACACCGGCGACATCGACGCGGACATGCGCACGCTCGCGCGTGCGGTGACGACCACGCTTGCAAGCCACGAGGGAGCAGCGACGGTGAGAGCGATCGTCGCCGAGGCTCCGGGCTCTCCGCAGCTGGCAGCGGTGATCCGCGGATTCTGGGCAACGCGTCGAGCCCAAGTCGGCCCGATCATCGAGCAGGCGATCACCCGGCAGCAACTGCCGTCGACGACCGACCCCAGCGAACTGATGAAGTACGTCGCCGCTCCGCTCTACTACCAACTCCTCATGACCGACGAGCCGCTCACCGAAGCAACCGCCGACCGGGCCGCCGCCGCCGCCCTCATCGCCGCCCGGGCCGGCGTGCTGTCGCTGCCTTGATCGGCCGGCAAGAAGGCCGACGACTAGCTCAGGAGGGATCGGTGACGTGGCCGGCGAACAGGACGAGACCGCTTGGCCGGTGCCGGATGAGGTAGATGAACGGCCGGTCGGCGGCGACCGTGAGCTCAGGCTGCGGCGGACCGCTCTCGGCGAAGCCGAGCGCGGTGGCCGCCGCCGCAACGGTGCCGCGTTCGTCGACGCTGATGTCGGCGGCATGGACGGCCGCATCGAGGAAGGCGTCGGGGGTGATCGACGGGTACGAGCCGGGGGCAGCGCCGACGTCGGTGAGCCAGTCGATCAGGTCGAGCTGGTAGCTGTCCTTCCACTTGGGGAGCAGCAGCTCGTAGGGACCGGTGGTGAAGCTGCGGTCGATCTCGTCGAGCAGCTGTTGGTCGAGGCGCTCGACGAGCTCGTCGTAGCGTCCTTCGTCGGGCACGACGACCAGCATCGAGTAGTCGTCGCCGGCGTACGGGATCTCGGCGCCAACGAAGCCGTCGCCTCGGCCGCGGCGGTCGTCGAGCTCGAGCTCGCGCATGAACGACACCGCGACCTCGGTCCCGTCGTACGTGGTGAAGGTCCCCTCCACCGGGCCGTATTTGCCGAACGGTCGCGCCCAATCCGCGGCGAAGTACAGCGTGTCGGTGAGCACGAGCACGGTCTGTGGGCTGATGAACCCGTCGGGCAGCAACTCGGGGATCAGGCCCTCGGTGCGCTCACTGACCCACTCGTTGATCGTCTTGCGGCTGCCGTCGACGTCGGTCGGGTAGTCGAGCGGGACAACGTCGGCGCCGTGATGCGACGCCAGCAGATCGATCCACGCCTGATCCGGTTCGACTCCCGCCCTCGGCCAGATCCGGTCGGCCACGGCGACGGTGACCTGGTCGGACTGGCTGTCGGCGATCTGGTGGTCAATCGCGTTCCAGGCGTCATGGGCGCCATCAGGAAGCCCGAGAGCAGTCTCGATCGCCGCCCGGGTCGCGTCGTCCCCAGCCGCCGCGGCCATCAACAGGGCGTGACCGATGCTCGCCGGGCTGAACACCACGTTGTCGGCCAGGGGCTCCTGGCGCAACAGATCGAAGCCAGCGTCGTTCCACCCCGTCACCAGCGTCGAGACCGGTGCATCCGAACGCACGCCGGCTCGCGCCACGCCACCGGTGACCGGCAGAGCGACCCCCGCTGGCGTCGCTCCAGTTGCGATCGGCGAGTCCGACCCCGGAGCGTCGTCACCACCACACGCGGCGGCGACGAGCGTCAACACGAACGCGACAACGACGAACCTCACGCGAGTTGGACGGATGCAGCAAGGCAGCGGTTCCCGACGATCTGGGGTCTCAGGGCTGCATCGGCTCACGGCACGCGGCCACGAACTCATCCGCTACCTCGGCGATGCGCTGGTCGCTCGCCCGCAGCGAGACGCCGAAGCCAGCTCCCAGCCCCGCGTCGACGACGCCGACGCTGATGGCGATGGCGCGGCGCAGCAGCTCATCAGTGCGGGGCAGCGCGCCGGGCTGTGCGTAGCGGGAGGCTGGCGTCCAGCGCACCACCGGAGTTCGGTGCACGGCCACCTGGCGCATGTGGCCATACACGTGCCAGCCGGAGTCGGCGAGGGTCCGCGTACCGAGGCGCCGCGCGACGCACGCCGCGTGGGCCGCATTGGCGAAGAGGACGACGAGCATCGTGGCGCAGTCGCCCGTCGGGTCGGTGACGCGGCGAGCGCGGATACCAGGGAGTGGCGGTAGGAGACTCTCGAGTTGCTTCTTCTTCGACCGGAGCTGCTCGAGCATCCCGTCGAGCTTGCGGACCTGCGCGAGGGCGACGGCACCGGTGAGTTCATTCATCTTGAAGTTCAAACCGATCAAGCCGTCCAAATCCACATCCTTCGACGTGCCGAGCGGCCGATGCCCTTGGTCGTGGAGGGCGAACGCTCGCTCGTAGATCTCTGTGTCGTCGGTGACGAGCAGTCCACCTTCTCCGGCACTGATGATCTTTTGGCGGTTGAGGGAGAACGCCCCCACCGTGCCGAGTGTGCCCAGCCGATTTCCGCGATACGTACCGCCAGCGGCCTGGCAGACGTCCTCGATCACGACGAGGCCGTGATCCTGGGCGATCGACCCGATCGCGTCCATGTCGCACGGCGCGCCCAGCATGTGGACGGCCACGATGGCGCGGGTCTTGTTGGTGATCTTTCGGCGGAGGTCTTCAGGGTCGAGGGTGAGCGTGTCGTCCACTTCGACGAGGACGGGCACGGCTCGCGCGTGGACGATGGCGCCGATCGTCGCCACGTAGGTGTACCCGGGCACGAGGACCTCGTCGCCTTCGCCGATGCCGGCCGCCAACAGGCCGAGGAGCAGCGAGGCGGTACCGGAGGTGGTGGCGAGTACGTGACGGACGGAGCACGTCGCCGCGAACTCGCGTTCCAGCGTGTACACCTTCCGCCGGAACGTGGGATCGTCCGCGTCGCCGTACCGGGAGAGGTGGCCACCCTCCAGCACGTCGAGGACCTCGACGCGTTCCTCGTCGCCAAAGCTGTCGCTCCCGGGTCCTGTCATGACTCCTCCCCCGGGCCGGCGCAGTCGAGATCCTCGAGCGCGCGTGTGACACGAGCAGGGCTACTTGAGCTCACACAGCACCTCCCGGCTGCTGTGGCCGGCAGCGGCCAGTTGGCGTGTCGCTGCCGAGGCAGCGGGGTTCCGGCTGATGAGCTTGGCGAGGTACGCACCTGGATCGTGCCGGGCCAGCCAGGTCACGAGGCGCCGCAGGGTGTCGTCGTCGGCCGTCGGACTGCAAGCCACGGCCATCAGGCCGCCGTACGAGTCGCTGATCGGACGCTGCATGAGGTCGTCGGCGAGCGCCCGAACGAGTCGAGCACATGGCCGCGACTTGGTGAGCTGCCATGCGGCGTGTGTGAGGAGCGCGCCGCGCCAGGCAGGTGTCTCGGCGGCGAGCCGTGCGGCCACTACCGCACGATGCTCGATCGGTGCCGTGGCGACGGCTCGGAACGCTTCAGTGTGTGGGTGGCTGTCCAGCACGTGCGCGATGAGGTCGTCGACGGTCGCCTCGATCTCGCGCCGAGCACCTGCGTACGCGGTGATCAGGTCGTCGGCTCGACGGAGCCCCCACGAGGCCATGCGGCGCGAGGAGATCTCGTGCACCAAGCTGAGAGCCCGCCGGGAGACATGCTTTGCCCTCGGATCGCCGGTCGCATCGAACGTCGAGATCGCCGCACACTTCACCAGCAGAACCAACTCGATGGCGCGGCGGGGCGCTCGGCGATGCAGTGTGGCCTCGATCGTGACAAGGGCGTCCTCGAGTTCCGGGGTCCCGGAGCGCTGCGCCGGTACTTCGCCGGTCGCGTACCGATGAACGAAATCGAACAACAGCATGACCCGCGCCGATCCGCTGCTGTACTTGATGTTGGGTCCAAAGGGCGTCCGCTTCTGCGGGAAGTCAAAGTCGTGGTAGTAGGCATGATCGGCAAGCAGGTTGGCCAGCTGGCGGTCAGACGTGTTGATGCGGCGAACGGCGGCGCGCAGGTTCTCGCCGAGTGCACTGGCGTCGAGTGGGCGGCCGTCGACGATCCGATTCGCATCGACGAGGGTGGTTTCCAGCAGCGTGACTGCGTCCTCGAGCAGTAGCTGCCCGAGGTCGACCTTGTCCAGACCTGAGATTGCCACGTCCACAGGCGGACCCGGTCGATCGCTGAGCACGAAGAGGTCGAGGTCTGAGTTGGGGAGCATCTCGCGTCGACCAAGCGATCCGCCAGCCCACAGGGCCTGACCCCGCTCGGCGGCGACGACTTCGTGGACGTGTCGCTCGGTCACGGCGCCCATGTCGATCATGGCGTCGAACAACGTGTACGAGGGATCGTTGTAGATGCGGTCGGCCAGCATCCGTCGTGCGGCAGTCAGGTCGCCTCGACCAGCCGTAGAGCGATTGTCAGGGCGGTCCACGGCGCAGATCTCTCACGAGTCGCTCGCACGCGCCCAGGACGATCACCCGCTCCTCCGAGCCGAACACGTCGTTGACGTCAGCGAGGCGGCGCAACAGTTGGCACTCCTCCGCGTCGAAGCGGTAGAGCGCCTCGGCCAGTTCGAGGATGTCGGCACTGGACGTCCCGCTCATCTCGACCAGCGGGAGCCGTCCATCATGGACGAGCACGTCCATCAGGAGCTTCACGCAGTACTTCTTGAACGCGTGCGTCGGCTCGCCACCGCGTGTCGCCATGACGCGCAATCGGCCGAGGTACTCGCGAATCGTGAACATCAACGACGGTCGAACCACCGGAAGTTCGAGTGTCGAGGCGATCGGACCGTAGACGTCCTCGCCGTGCAGCAGGACGCCGTCAGCGAGCACCTGAATGAAGAACGGTCCTTTCGTCCCGTCCTGGAAATCGAGACGCGCGGTCGCGTCGAAGATGTCACTCCGGTAGAGGATGCTGAGGTCTGCGTCCGGGTAGTCGGCGAGCACACGCGCCAGCTCCCTGGTCGCGTCCGGATCCGGCTGGTCGAGGATGATCTGGACGTCGAGGTCCGACTGCTCATGAACGTCGCGGGATCGACTTCGCGACCCAATCCAGATGATCGACACGATGTGTGCCCGCAGAACATGGCTCTCCAGTAGGCGTCGACGGAGAAGGTGAGGCTCGGGCGGTAGGACGTCGGGCAAGCAGCCTCCTGACCGCGGGACGGGTCACGCGTATCATCGCCCGCTGTGCGAGGCTGGCGGGAACCCGTGGTCGTCGGAGTGGTTGGGCTGGGACGGATGGGCGAACGCCACGCGCGGGCAGTCGCGGCCTGCCCTGATGCGGACTTGCTCGCAGTATGCGATCCGGCTCCGTCGGCCTTGGATCGGGGAAAGGCGCTCGGCGCGCGGCACGTGACGTCCGACATCGCTGACCTGCTCGATCTGGATCTCGACGCGGTCATCATCGCGTCGCCGAGCTGGTTGCACGCTGCCCACGTGCGGGCAGCCGCCGCCGCAGGGGTGGCGATCTTCGTGGAGAAGCCGGTCGCCCTGACCGCAGAGGACGCGGAGCTCGCGCTCCGGGCGGTGGTCACGAACGGCGTCACGTTCCAGGTCGGGTTTCAGCGGCGTTGGGATCCCCGCTACCAGGCGATGCGGACCGCAATCGATGCTGGCGAGATCGGCGATCCCGTGCTCATCAGGGCACACGGCCGCGATCCGGGTCCGTCGAACCGGAGGAGCTGGGGCCTGGACCGCAACGGCGGGATCTTCCTCAACTGCGCCATCCACGACTACGACATGGTCCGTTTCGTGAGCGGGTCGGAGATCACGGCCGTCAGTGCCACCGGAGCCGCGCTGGTGAACCAGGCGCTGCGCACAGTCGGCGACATGGACACCTGCACGAGCGTGCTCTGGTTGAGCGACAGCGCGATGGCGCTCACCGAATGGAGCCGCTTCACGCCGTGCGGGTATGACGTCGGGGTCGAAGTGATCGGAACCAGCGGGACGGTCGCACTCAGGCCGATCACCGCCTCACGCTCCGAGGTCGCGGTAGGACGCTCGCACGGACGAGTACCGCAGCTGTTCGATGTTTTCGGGGATGCCTTCACTGCCGCCATCGAGGACTTTCTCGCTGCTGTGCGGCACCGTCGACCGGCCGAGCCCGGTGTCGAGGACGCACGTCGAGCGCTCCACGTGGCCTTGACGGCACGGGCCTCGAGTAGCTCCGACGGAGCACGCCTCGACGTCCCGTGTCTGCCCCCGTTGGAATGCCGCCAACGGCCCGTCGCCTGAGACCATGCGCGCTCCGCCACCGGAACTGATCGAGCTGACGACCGTTCGGGCGCGATTGCGCCGCCTCCGCGTCGAGGACCGCGACGCGGTGCATGCGGCAATTGAGCTGAGCCGCGATCATCTGCGGCCGTGGATGGCATGGGCGGACCAGACGCGACACCAGACCGGTGAGTTCCTGGAGCGCTGCGTGGCCGACTGGGATGCCGGCCACTACTTCGGCTACGTCGTCATCGACGCCACCGACGGTTCGGTGGTGGGCGGCACCGGCCTGCACACCCTCATCGGTGAGCACGTGATCGGAGTCGGCGGCTGGCGGCGCGTGGATGCCGGCGGGCGCGGGCTGGTGACGACGTGGGCGGCGGCGCTCACGCGGGCGGCCTTCGCCCTCGATGGTGTGGAGCGGGTGGAGATGCACTGCGACGAGGCCAACGTCAGCTCGGCGGTTCCTCGCCGGCTCGGGTTCACGCTCGAGCGCATCGAGGACAAGCCGATCCTCGCGCCCGGGGAGCTCGGTCGAGCGATGATCTGGACGTGTCGGCCCGGGCAGATGCGCGAGCCGAAGAGCTCGGCCCCGGCCCGCCAGCGTTCTGCGTGAGCGAACATGTGGTCCTGACCGCGTGTTCGCTCACAGAGACCGAACGGCGGCAGAACGTCGACGGGCCGTGCTTGCACGATTTCGCGTGACGCCGCTCGTCACGCGTCGATCGGTGTCCAGTGGTGCAGCGGTCGCCGGGTGGCGCGGTCGACGGTGAAGTAGGAACCCTGACCGGGCTGATCCCAACGGCGATCGATCGGTAGGTCACTGAGAGAGCACCACCACAACGTCCCGACGCCGCCGTGTCCGACCACCGCGATGTCACCGGTCGCATCATCGCTGGCGAGGAGGTCGCCGAGCGCCCTGACGATGCGGGCTTGGGCGTCAGCGGCGCGCTCCCATCCTTTGACGCTGCGCTCAGGAGCGGCGAAGCACGCATCGGCGAGGCGTTCGTGCTCGGCCGCCGAAACGAACCCGGTGGCCGAACGATCGAGCTCACCGGTCGACGCTCGAGTCTCGATCGGCACGCCAAGGTGATTGGCGAGCACGGTCGCCGCCTCCAACGCCTTGCGTTCTGCGCTGGTCACCACGGCGCCGATCGTGGTCACCCACGGCCGAGTCAGCATCACTGCCAGGCGAGCGCGCCCGTGCTCGCTGAGACGCCATTCGGGCACGGGCGTCGCCGGGTCGACAACGACGTCCGGATGCGAGATGTACCGCAGCAACCCCATCGTCGCACGATGCCAGACGAAAGGCCGCCGGCGCCCGGCTGGACTGACGAGGACGACCTGGTCCTGCAGGTCGTCCTCGACGTGGATGCGTTGACGCTCGGAGCCGGTTCGCTACCGAACCGATCGGAATGCGGCGCGCAGCTCCTCGGTGAACAGCTGCGGCTGCTCCCAGGCGGCGAAGTGACCACCTTTGGCGACCTCGTTGAAGTAGATGAGGTTGGGATACGCCTGGGTCGTCCAACTACGGGGCGCCTGATATTGCTCGCCGGGGAACACGCTCACCGCAACCGGGATGGACACGCCCTTGGCGTTGAAGAAGCCACCCTTGTACTCCCAGTAGAGGCGGGACGCGGACACGCCCGTCGTCGTCAACCAATAGAGCGTGATGTTGTCGAGGATCTCGTCGCGCGTCAGCTCGCCCGAGGTGGTCGTGGTCCGGGTCAGCGCCGCGACGACCGCTGCCGCGGGCTGGCCATCGGCATCGTTGTGATCGAGGAGCCAGGCGGCCAGGCCGACGGGTGAATCAGCGATGCCGTACAGGGTTTGCGGGCGGGCGGCCATGAACTTGGCGTAGTCGACCTGCCCGAACGTTCTGATCAGCTGCTCGTAGGCGCGTCGTTCCTCCGCCGAGAGCCCGGATGGCGGCGGGTCTCCGGCCTGGGCCGCCACGTCGATCTCAGCGGGGACAACTGCAGGCATGTTGGTGTGGATGGCTTGCAGGCCTGTTGGTGCCTGCAAGCCCATCTGGTCAACGACGAACGCACCCCAATCGCCGCCCTGCGCGACGTAGCGGGTGTAGCCGAGGCACGACATCAGTTCCGCCCAGGCGCGGCCCATGCGCTCGGGGCCCCAGCCGGTGTGCGTCGGCTTGGCTGAGAACCCGTAGCCCGGCATCGATGGGATGACCACATGGAAGGCGTCAGCTGGGCTCGCGCCGTGTGCAGTGGGATCGGTCAGGGGGGCGATGATCTTCAGCTGCTCGATGATCGAGCCGGGCCAGCCGTGGTTGACGATGAGAGGCAGCGCATCCTCGTGGGCCGACCGAACGTGGAGGAAGTGGATGTCCAGGCCGTCGATCTCGGCGATGAATTGTGGCAGGGCGTTCAGCTTCGCTTCACACCTGCGCCAGTCGTACTCCGTTGCCCAGTAGTGCGCGAGCTCGCGGATCGTGGCGAGCGGGACGCCCTGTGACTGATCGGCAACGGTCTCCTTCTCGGGCCAGCGTGTAGCAGCAATGCGCCGGCGCAGGTCGGTGAGCTCCGCTTCCTGCACGTCGACGTGGAAGGGACGGATGTCGATGTTGGTCTCGACGGTGCTGCTCATGAGGAGCCTCCTGATGTGGTCGAACCAATGCGAGTGGCGTGGTCAGCTCTCCGAGCCCGCGACCGCAGGATCTGTCCGCGCGAGCGTTCGGACGAGGGTGACGTGTTCACTCGAGCCCGCCGTTGAACCGGATGACTTGGCCGTTGACCCCATGGCCGGCCTCGCTGGCCAGGAATGCGACGGCTTCGACGAGTTCGGCGACGATCGCTGGACGCTCCCGCTCGAGCACGACGGCGTTGACGGTGATGTCGCGTCCGTGGAGCTCGTTGGCGATCGCTCTTGTGATCGCTGCCGCTGTGTCGTAGCTCGGCGCGTGTGCAGCGCGGGTCGGCCGAGTGAGGCCGACGCAAGAACCGAAGATGTTGACGATCGCGCCGCCGTCACGAAGCTCACGCGCCGCCTTCCGGTTCACGACGAACGTGCCGAGAACGCTTGTCGGCAACGGCGCACCGAACGTGTCGAGGCCGCCGGTGGGACCCGGACCGAGACTGATCTGTCCGCCGGCGTGGACGACGACGTCGACGCCCCCGAACGCCTTGATCGTCTCAGCGAACAGCCGCTCGACGTCGAGCTCGTCGGCGACGTGGCCGCGAACGGTGAGCGCGGAGCCGTTCGTGGCGAGGACCTCCTCGACGGCGGCCTCGGCGCCACGCTGGTCCCTGACGTAGTACACGACGACGGCGTAGCCCCGACCTGCCAGCGTGCGCATGACGTCACGGCCGAGACCGCGCGAGCCTCGCGTGACGATCGCCACGCGGCAGGGGTGTGTCGTGTCGTCGGCGGGCGCGGCCACACCGCCCACTGTGGGCCGCTGACGGTCGCCGCCACACCAGGGCAGTCCCGGGTCGAGTCCCTGGTCGTTACGCTCCGGGGGACAATGGTCACTCAGCGTCAACCGCTGTTCCGTGGCCGGCGCAGCGAGCGCGACGTGCTGGACCGGCTGTTGGATCAGGTGCGCGAGGGCCAGAGCGCGGCGCTCGTCATCCATGGTGAGGCGGGTGTCGGGAAGACGGCGCTCGTGCGGTACGCCGTCCGACAAGCCTCAGGGTTTCGAGTCGCCGAGATCGCGGGAGTCGAGTCGGAGATGGAGCTGGCGTACGCAGGAGTGCACCAGCTCTGCACGCCGATGTTGGCCCACCTCGGTGCACTCGCCGAGCCACAGCAGCGTGCCGTGCTGATCGCGTTCGGACTCTCGTCGGGTGACGCTCCTGACCGCTTCCTCGTCGCCCTCGCCACGCTGAGCCTCCTGGCTCAGGTCGCCGACGAGCGGCCACTGCTCTGCGTGGTGGAGGACGCGGAGTGGCTCGACGAGGCCTCGGGCCAGGTACTCGGATTCGTTGCTCGACGGCTGTTGCGCGAGTCCGTCGCGATGGTGTTCGCCGTTCGCGAGCCGAGCGATCAGAGTGAGTTGGTCGGCCTGCCGGATCTTCCGCTCAGCGGGCTCCTCGAGGCCGACGCGCGCGCCTTGCTCGCCACGGTTGTCCCGGGCCGACTTGACGAGTTCATCCGCGACCGGATCATCGCCGAGACGCACGGCAACCCGCTCGCGCTCTTGGAGCTACCGCGGGGCATGAGCGTCGCGGAGCTGTCAGGGGGCTTCGCCCTGCCGGACACCGGCGACCTTCCGAGCCACATCGAGGAGCACTTCCGGCGACGCCTGGCCAGTCTGCCCGAGCCGACACGGCGCCTGATGCTCGTGGCAGCCGCGGACCCGGTCGGCGATGCAACGCTTGTGTGGCGTGCCGCCCAGGCGCTGGGCATCGAGACTGATGCCGGGGCACCGGCGGCCACGGGGCAGCTGCTGGAGATCGCGGCGCGGGTGCGGTTTCCCCATCCACTCGTACGGTCAGCCGTCTACCGCTCGTCGTCGGCGGCGGATCGACAGGTGACTCACAACGCGCTGGCGGCGGCAACCGACGCCGAGATCGATCCCGATCGGCGAGCTTGGCATCGCGCACAGGCGACGTCGGGTCCTGACGAGGAGGTGGCGGCGGAGCTCGAGCACTCTGCCGGGCGGGCTCAGGCTCGTGGGGGCCTGGCCGCGGCGGCCGCGTTCCTGGAGCGCTCGGCGAGCCTGACCTTTGATCCGGCGCACCGCGGGGAGAGGATGTTGGCGGCGGCGCAGTTCAACGTCCAGGCCGGCGCGTTCGACGCCGCGCTCGGGCTGCTGGCCGCAGCGGAGTCCGGGCCATTGGACGACTTCGGCCACGCCCGGGTGGACCTGCTGCGCGCGCAGGTGGCGCTGGCATCACGACGAGGCAACGAAGCGACACCGTTGTTGCTTGCAGCCGCGCGACGGCTCGAACACCTGGATCTCGACCTGGCGCGAGGAACGTACGTCGACGCGTTCGCCGCGGCGCTGTTCGGCGGCCGCCTCAACGATCGCGTCGATGTCCCGGACGTGGCACGGGCCGCTCGCGCCGTGCCGCGCCGATCAGGCGGTGAGCCGATGGTTGCCGATCTGCTGCTGGACGCGTTCAGTGCGCTCAGCGAGGACTACGACACCGCCGTTCCGATCTGCCGGCACGCCCTGCAGCAGATCTGCGGCGACGCGACGTCGCCCGCGGAGAACCTCCGCTGGTTGTGGCACGCCACCGTGATCGCCTTGGAGCTGTGGGATGACGAGACGTCGTTCGTCGCGTCGCACGATCACCTCGAGATCGCCCGTCGGACGGGCGCGCTCAGCGAGCTGTGGGTGGCGCTGAGCTCGCGCACACCGGTTCTCGTGTTCTGCGGCGAGCTCTCGGGCGCTGCCTCGTTGGTCGCCGAAGCACAATCGGTGTCAGAGGCGACAGGGATCAGCGGGGCACCCTACGGCGGGTTGATCCTCGCCGCGTGGCGGGGCCAGGCACGCGAAGCGACTGAACTCATCGAGGTCACGATGCGCGAGGCGAGCTCTCGCGGCGAGGGAATCGGAATCGCCATCGGTGAGTACGCCCGCGCCGTGCTCTGCAATGGCTGCGGGGAGTACGAAGAGGCCTTCGTGGCCGCCGGTAGGGCCATCGATGACCGAGAGCTCGTCGTCTCGAACTGGGCCATGCCCGAGCTCATCGAGTCGGCGACGCGGACCGGAAGGTCTGACATTGCGGAGGACGCGCTGAATCGGCTGGTCGGGAGGACACGGGCAAGCGGGACTGACTGGGCGCTTGGGATATCGCTCCGGTGCCGAGCCCTGCTGAGCGAAGGAGACGTTGCCGAGGGTTGCTTCCACGATGCCATCGAGCACCTGAGCGGAACACGGGTGCGCGGCGAACTTGCCCGCGCTCATCTTCTGTACGGCGAATGGCTACGCCGAGAGGGCCGCAGGGTCGACGCGCGCGCGCAGCTCCGCGTCGCCCACAACATGTTCGTCACGATCGGCATGGACGCGTTTGCCGAGCGCGCCCGCCGCGAGCTCGCAGCCACGGGCGAGACCGTCCGCAAGCGCACCGACGAGGAGCGCAATGAACTCACCGCGCAGGAGCAGCACATCGCCCGGCTCGCCAGCGTCGGCCTCACCAACCCGGAGATCGGCGCCCGGCTGTTCATCAGCGCACGCACCGTCGAGTGGCATCTCCGCAAGGTGTTCACCAAGCTCGGGATCAGCTCACGCAAGGGCCTCCACGACGCGCTGTCGAGCGCCCACTGGGCCGCCGCGCCTGCGTAGCGACGCGCGTGGTCGGCACGCCGAGCGGTGCCTTTCGCGCCGCCAGACGAGAGCCGCGTCCGAACCGTGGTCGAACGGTCTGTCGATGGCCACCCCGCGCCACCAGCCGGTTCTTCGCGGCCGAATCAGCGAGCGCGAGGTGCTGGATGGATCGCTGGAACGTGTGCCGCGGCACCGCAGACTCGACGGCACGAGGTCGGTCGGCGACATTGAACCCGCATGTTGCGCCTCCCTTGTGAGTGTGCAAGGACCTGCACGGCGCCGGCCAGGTGCCTGTTCGAGCACAGCGTCGTCGCTGTGTTCGGACGGCTTCAGGCGCTGGCCCGCCGTCCCGACAGGTGGAGCAGTCGAGCTTGGGCCGACACGTCGGCAGGCGACTCTCCGGACGGCGGGGCGAAGGAGCCCCGCTTGCGGCCCACCTCGAACGTGTCTCGCAGCGTGAGCGCGAAGTCGACCGCGGCGGGGTCGAGGAACTCGTCTGCGCCGATTGATCTGGCCAGGTCCCACGTGTGCACGGTGACGTCGACCACCCGCGTCGCGAGCAGCTGGGCGCCGGTGCGCTCGCCGGCCGGGTGGTGGGCGATGCGGGACATCGCACCGGGCTCGCGGAAGGCCGTGGTCAACTCGGCCGTCGTTGTGACGAACGACGCCACTGGGTCGTCGCCGAGGTGATCTGCGACGCGGGTCGCGTCGACCTCGTCGGCGGTAGCACCGTGCAGCAGCATCGTGGAGCGCCGGTTGGCACCTACCACGTGGTTCACGAGGCCCCGGACGTCCCATGCCGCGCAGGGGGTGGTGGCCGTCCACTGGTGGGGCTGGATCAGGGCGAGGCGGCGGGCAAACCCGTCGTTCGCTCGGGTCAGCAGAGCGAGGGGCCAGACGTTCATGCCCGACTGACCCCCTCGTCGATCCGGTCGTTCGCCCGTGCGTCGGCCACTGCGGCTCTTGCGCGTGCAGGCGTCAGTCGTGGTGCGGACGGGTCTGCTGGCGACACCTCGATCGCACCTCGTCGCAGGGTCAGGGCGCAGGCCCCGAAGCCGACGGCGGCAAGCGCTGCGCCAGCGGGGAACAAGGCGAGTCCGACGATCGGGAAGGCTCCGACCGAGACGGCGGCCCCACGCGGGACCGCACGCTTGCAATCTCTTGCTGTCATCGTTGCTCCTCGTTGGTCGTGGTGACGCCTTGTGCGGTCAGCGACCGCGGCGTCCGGGAACCGGGCCCGCGAGTCGCTCGAGGATGTCGCCGGCTGTCGGTGATCCCGCCGGGTCGGCGTGACGGTGGACCACCCTCCACGCGCCGTGCTCGCGGTGGAACACGGTGGTGACACGCAGCACGTAGGCCGACTGCGGGCCTCCGTGAACGGAGGCGGTGGTGTGCTCGAAGGCGACCGTGTAGGCGAGGTCGCCGCTGGCTCTCGCCGCGATGATTTCGTTCTCGAACGAGTTGCAGTCGGAGAACGAGGCGCCCAGACGCTGAAAGATCGGTTCGATCTCCGCCCACCCCGACCCGCCCATGACCCCGCCGAACAAGGTCACGGGCGGCTCGTGGGACCACAGCGCCATCCGCGGCCCGGCATCGCCGTTGTGGAGCGCCGTCTCTGCCTGGCGCAGACGCGGCAGCGTCATGGCGAGAAAGGCTTCGGTCTGATCCATGATCCCTCCAGCGTTATTAGATGCGAGATCTAATAGAATAGATCTGGAGTATGATTGGCTCGATGGCTGATGTCAAGCGACGTCCGTACCGCAGCACGATTCGACGCGGGGACGCTCCGGCGTTGATCTGCACGGCCGCCTACCGGCTGTTCTCCGAGAAGGGCTACCTCGCGACGTCGATCGAGGACATCGCCGCCGAGGCCGGCGTCGCCCGCCCGACGATCTTCACTGCCGTCGGACCGAAGGCGACGATCCTGCGTCTCGTGGTCGATCAAGCCCTCGCCGGCGACGACGAACCGCTCCCGATCGCCCAGCGACCCTGGTGGCGGGAGGCCGTCGAGGAGCCCGACCCGGTGCGTTCGATCGAACTGCACGCCCGCAACATGTGCCTGATCAACCAGCGCGCCGCCCTCGTGCTGCGCGCCCTCGAGGTCGCCGCCTCAGTCGACGCTGAAGTCGCCGAAGTCTGGGAGCGCTTCCAACGGCAGCGCCACGACGGCGTCAACGAGTTCGCCGTCGCCTTGACCCGCAAGACGAACCGCGTGCGCCACGACGAGAACACCATCACCGACACCCTGTGCATGCTCGCCGCCGACGCCTACCTCCGACTCGTCCGAGACGCCGGCTGGCCCGTCGAGCGCTACCAGGACTGGCTCACCGACGTCCTCCTGCGCCTCTTCCTCGACTGAACACGACAACCCCTGAACCAATGCCGAGGCCCGGCACCTGCACCAGTTGTCTTGCCGTAGATTTCGGGGCGGGGCCACGTATGGACGAGGGGATGTCGGCGATCGGCGAGGGCGCGCTGGTGCTGGGTCGTGAGGCCGCAGGGCGGTGGGAGTGGGCGGAGGCGTACGCCGCTTTGTCGGAGGCGGACGCGTCGGCGGGGATGGGGCCGTCCGATCTGGAGCTGCTGGCCACGGCTGCTCATCTGATGGGCCACGTCCGCGACAGCATCGGTGCGTTGCAACGCGCCTACCAACTACGCATCGACGCCGGCGACGTGCAACAGGGTGTGCGGTGTGCCTTCTGGCTGAGCTACCACTTGATCAACAACGGCGATTTCGGGCAGGCGGAGGGTTGGCTCGCCCGCGTCGGTCGGGTCGTTGACGTCATGAGGGAGGAGACGGTGGCACTCGCATATGTGTTGCTACCGCGTGCGTTCCAGCAGGCCGCCATCGCCGGTGACTACGCCGGCGGAAGAGCGACGGCCGCGCGAGCGGCCGAGCTGGGGCGCCGGTTCGGCGACCGGGATGTGGTGGCGCTGGCGCTCAACATCGAGGGCCGGACGTTCCTCGCGGAGGGCCGGGTGCGCGAGGGCCTGGCGGCACTGGATGAGGCCATGGTGGCGGTCGTCGCGGGCGAGGTGACGGCGCCGGCCGCGGGCACGGTGTACTGCTCGGTGATCGAAGCCTGCGAGGAGATCTCCGAGCTCCGCCGCGCCCACGAGTGGACGGCCGCGCTGACGCAGTGGTGCGATCGCCAACACGGGATGGTCACGTTCACCGGGCAGTGCCTGGTACACCGAGCCACGATCAAGCAGGTGCACGGCGACTGGCCGGAGGCGCTCATCGAGGCCCAGCAGGCCTGCGAACGTCTCGCCGTCGCCGCCGATCGCAACGCCACGGGCGCGGCGATGTACCGCCTCGGTGAGCTGCACCGCTGCCGGGGAGAGAGCGAAGGGGCGACGGAGGCCTACCGGCAGGCGGGCGAGTGGGGCTACGACCCGCAACCAGGCCTCGCTCTGTTGTGGTTGACCGCGGGCCGCACCGAGCCGGCGGTGGCGGCGATCACGCGCGCTGTGGACGAGACGACTGAACGGGCCCGCCGGGGCAAGCTGCTGCCCGCCTTCGTCGAGGTGATGTTGGCCGCCGGCGACCTCGATGCTGCCCGGCGAGGGGTTGACGAACTCGCCGAGATCGCCGGCATCTACGACACGCCCGCCCTGACGGCCGAGGCGAGCCTGGCGCGAGGCGCCGTGTTGTTGGCCGACGGGGACGCGCGGGCGGCGTTGGTGCCACTACGTGAGTCCGTGAAGCTGTGGCGCGCGCTCGACGCGCCGTACGACGAGGCACAAGCGCGGGTGGTCGTCGCCCTGACATGTCGAGCGGTGGGTGACGAGGACACCGCGGCGTCGGAGTTCGAAGCCGCCCGCGCGGTGTTCAGACGGCTCGGCGCGGCGCCCGCGCTCGCTCGCGTCGAGACGCTGCTGACGACGAGATCGGGCGACGGTTCGAGCGGCCTGAGCCACCGCGAGCTGGAGGTGTTGCGCCTGCTGGCCACCGGCAAGACCAACCGGGCGATCGCCGACGAGTTGGTGTTGGCGGTGCGGACCGTCGACCGGCACGTCAGCAACGTGTTCACCAAGCTGGGCGTGTCCTCGCGGGCGGCCGCGACCGCCTACGCCTACGAGCACGACCTCGTGTAGCGACCGCTGGGTAGAACTACCCACCGCCGGCGGCACCCGAAATGGGCGATCTCGCCGAAGTCAGCACGGGTGTCGCACTCGTACGTTGCCCTCATCACCCCTTTCTGCGACGAGGAGCAGCGATGAGCAGATACGAGATCGAACGGGTCGACACGATCGTCGTGGGCGGCGGTCAGAGCGGGCTGGCGGTCGGCTACCACCTGGCTCGACGCGGCTTGCCGTTCATGATCCTCGATGCCCACCAGCGCGTCGGCGACGCCTGGCGCACCCGTTGGGACTCGCTGCGGCTGTTCACCCCGGCGGGCTACGACGGGCTGCCCGGGATGCGCTTCCCCGCCCCGCGGACCACCTACCCAACCAAGGATGAGATGGCCGACTACCTGGAGGCGTACGCGCAACGTTTCGAGCTGCCCGTGCGCACCGGGGTCAGGGTCGATGCCCTGGCGCGGACCGCTGCCGGCTTCGCCATTGCGGCGGACGAGTTGCGGTTCGAAGCCGACAACGTGGTGGTGGCGATGTCATCGGAGCGGCGGCCGCGAATCCCCGCGTTCGCGTCCCAGCTGGATCCTCGCGTCGTCCAGCTCCACTCCTTCGACTACCGCGACCCCGCGCAACTCCAAGCCGGTGACGTGCTCATCGTCGGAGCCGGCAACTCCGGAGCCGACATCGCCATGGAGGTCGTGCAGGGCCACACCACCGTGCTGTCGGGACGCGACGTCGGCCACATCCCGTTCCCCATCAACCGCTTCACCGCCGGCACCGGATATCCGGTGGTCCGGTTCGCCTTCCACCGTGTCCTCAAGGCGAACACGCGGCCGGCACGCAAGATCAAGCGCGAGCTCGCCGAGGGACACGGCCTGCCACTCGTACGGGTCAAGCCCAAGCACCTCATCCGAGCCGGCGTCCAGCGGGTACCGCGGACCGTCGGCGTCCAGGACGGGCTGCCGCTGCTCGAGGACGGCCGGGTGCTCGACGTGGCCAACGTCATCTGGTGCACCGGGTTCCGCCCCGACTTCTCGTGGGTCGACCTGCCCATCTTCGATGAAGACGGCGACCCAGTGCACACCCGCGGGGTCGTGACGGCCGAGCCCGGTTTGTACTTCGTCGGCTTGGACTTCCTCTACGCCGCGTCGTCGGCGCAGATCAACGGCGTCGGCCGCGACGCACACCACGTGGTGAGCGACATCGTCGCCCGGGTCGTCCGCGAGCACGCAGCGACAACGATGGCAACGACCTGAGGTTCGACTTCCGCATCGACGCTGCGTTGCTACCGACCGCGCAGAAGCAGGCGAAGGCGCGCGCTGTACGGATCGCCTTCGTGGACGCAATCCACCCCGCGGGCGCCTGCAGCTGCGAGATCCGGCACGGCAGCACGTACGAGACGCGACGCAACGACGGCACCATCACGGCGACCGTCCTGCAACCCCGGTCCAGCACCCGCGAGGCCAAGCTGGAGCGGCTCGCCGCCGACGAGGGCATCGGCCCCGACCCGCTGCTCACCGAACCCCAGTCCCGCGCCTTCTGGGGGCGCGGCGTGGGCGGTGACTACGAGCTCTCGATCCCCGACCACGAGCTGAAGGTCCTCGATCTCAGCGGGCTCACCGAGGAGCAGGTCTGGGTCGGCTACACGTTCCTTCGCTGACCGGCGGGGCGCAACGCGCCTGCCCGCGTGCTCACCTCAGAATGGGTGAGGCAGCGGAGTGGCTGGCGAGCACGACCGCGCCGCACGACGCCACGGCGATCCCGACGTCGTCGAGCTGGTCGAACGGCTGACGGCCGCGAGCGAGGAGTTCGCGGCGTTGTGGACCGAGCACGAGGTCGCCGTGCGCCCTGCCGACCGCAAGCGAATCATCCACCCCGAAGTCGGCGTACTCAACCTCCTGTGCGAGGTGCTGGTCGCCGCCAGCGGCGATCAGTTCCGGGTCGTGCTGTTCGCCCGCCCCACAACCGACGTCCGGGAGAAGCTCGACCTGCTCCGGGTCATGGGCACGCAGGATCTGACGACCGCGCCCGCTGGGCTCTGACTTCACCCGATGCCCGCTCGGGCGCCACTGGCAGCGGCATCAGCACACGGCAACGGCGCATCTCGACGATTACGTCGCACCGGCCCCGCACGCCCTGGTCTTCACGTCGGTCAAGCGAAGCCCTCTGCTGTATCGCTACTTCGCCCCTACTGGCTCACCTGCTGCTCCCTGCGCCGTGCTCTTCTCGGCACGTTGCAGGCACGAATCGAGTGTGGGCCTGAGGGATGAAGCAATCGCCGAAAACGGCCGATGACCAGACATTTCGCCTCGTCATCCGGAGGGAGCGGATGAGGGGAATCGAACCGCCGTATTCAGCTTGGGAAGCTGACCGCGGGGTGTTCCGTTGGCCCAGCGTCGCGGACATCTCACCAGCTAGATGGACGTTTCTCGAGTCACGGTGAAGCGCTCTGTACGGCGATGTTCCACCCTGTTCTAGGCACGTTCTAGGCACGAGCAACGGCGAGAGCGGACCGCTGCTGCCTCGACGAGCCTCACGGGAATGGAGCCAGCTGCGATCAGCAGACCGGCAGACGAGGACGAGCACCGGCGCCTGAGACAGGTGCAGGTGATCCGGGTAGCCAAGGAGGTCGTCCTCAGATGGGTCATCGACCACACCCTGACGCCCCCCGTGGCGGTCACTCAAGTCCTACGCACGGCCGGTGCGGATGATCCGCCCGCTCTTCACGTGCGGCGCCTCCAGGGCAGGTGGAGGGGGAGGACGGGCACACGGCTCCGGACCGCGTGGTATCTGGCGCGGAAGTCGGACATCGCGTCGAACGGACGAACTCGAGCCGGCCGACTGAACGTGACCGGGTTCGGCGGCCGCCGGCGGGCGACTCCGCCTCCGCAGCGCACGAGCGGCGGACGGTCGGTCCTGGCCGTTGAGGTCAGGACCGGGACGGCGCTGCCGACGCGGTGACCGTGCGGCGGCGGTCTGCGCCGGGGCGGATCGTGACGGCGATCCACAGGGTTGCTGCGGCGGCCAGGGCGATGACGGTGTCGCCGATGGTGGCGGTGCCGAGCACGTTGCCGCGCAGGGCGTCGGCGGCGTGAGCGACCGGGTTGAGCGCGGCAAGCGGCTGCATCCAGCCGGGCATGGTGTCCAGCGGGGCGAACGCGCTGGAGATGAACATGAACGGCATCATCACCATCATCCCGGCGAACTGGACGACGTCGGGGCGGCGCAGGCGGTCGCCGATGCGTCCGAACAAGGCGCTCATCGCGCCAGCCAGGACAACGAGCACGCTCAGGCCAGCGACGGCGTCAACGGCGCTGCCGTGGAACCGGAAGCCGAGCAGGGCGGCGCCGGCGACGAGGACGGCCGCGCGGCCAACGGCGAACACGGTCTCGTTGATCGTGCGGGCCAGACCGGGTAAGCCGCGAGGCATCGGCAGGACGGCGAAGCGGTCGTGGAGGCCGTTGGTGTGGTCGATGGCGGCGGCGACTCCGGCGTTGGTGCCGGCCATCACGGTGGTGACGGCGAGCATCGCCGGGGTGAGGAAGTCGATGTAGGACACGCTGGACGGGAATCCCGGCCCGTCGGCGACGGAGCGGAAGACCTGGCTGAACAGCACCAGCATCGCCATCGGCATCATCAGGGAGAACATCAACAGCTGCGGCACCCGCGCCGTCGTGCGCAGGTTGCGGACGACCAGCGCGGCGAGCTGCTCGCCGCCCGGCACCCGAGCCCCGGGGGCGGTCGTGGTGGCGGTCATGATCTGGCTCCGATCGGGCTGAGGTGGGTGAAGACGTCGTCGAGGCTCGGTGAAGTGACCTCGAGATCATGGACCGTGATGCCGACCTCACCGAGGTGGGCGACGACGGCGCTGGCAGCGTCGGCGTCGCCGACGCTGTAAGTGACGGCGACACGGTCCGGCCCGGCCGGATGCCGCATCTCCGGCGTGTGCGACAGACGGTCGAACTGGCCGGCGGGGATGGTGGCGGTGACGACCTTGCCGCCGACGAGCCGCTTCAGGACGGCGGGGGTGCCGCGAGCGGCCACGCGGCCGTGATCGAGCACGACGATGTCGTCCGCGAGCCGGTCGGCCTCGTCGAGGTACTGCGTGGTCAGCACCACCGTCGTGCCGGACGCGGTGAGCTCGTCGACGACCTCCCAGAGCGCGGTGCGGGCGGTCGGGTCGAGCCCGGTGGTCGGTTCGTCGAGGAACAGCACCGACGGTGCGCCGACCAGGCTGACGGCGAGGTCGATGCGGCGCCGCGACCCGCCGGACAGCTCGCCGACGCGACGGCCGGCGATGTCGCGGAGGTCGAGCCGCTCGACCAGGTCGCCGGCCCGCTCGGGGCGCGGCCGCCGAGGCCGGTCAGGCGGCCGATCAGTTCGAGGTTCTCGCGGCCGGTGAGGAACTCGTCCAGCCCGGCGTACTGGCCGGTCACCCCGATGCGCCGGCGGACCTCATCGGCGTCGGCGACGACGTCGAATCCGTCGACCGCGACGCGGCCAGCGTTCGGCCGGACCAGCGTCGTCAGCACCCGGATCAGCGTCGTCTTGCCGGCGCCGTTGTGCCCGAGCACGCCGAGCGTCGACCCGCGGGCGACGTCGACGTCGACACCGTCGAGGGCCCAGGTGGTGCCGCAGGCGACGTGCAAGTCCTCCACCACCACGGCGGGCCCGGTCATCGTCCGGCCTCCGAGCTGCAGCACACGCTGCCCTGCGTCGGCGCTGTCGCACAGCAGGCACCCTGCGACGTGCCGGTGTCCTGGCCCGGGTCGTCGGACAGCACGGTGTAGAACTCCCATCCGCCGAGGGGCACGTCGGGGGCGTCGACCCAGACCTTGTCCTGCACGGCGTGGCAGCAACGGTCCGACTCCATGAACGAGTGGCGCATTCCCGCGGTCTCGAAGCGCCCGGCGGCGGCGCGGACATCGTCGGGTGAGGCGACCTCGACGCCGAGATGGTTGAGCGGCGATGCCGCGCCCGGGTTCTCGAACAGGACCAGCTTGAGCGGCGGGTCGGCGACCTCGAAGTTGGCGTAGCCGGACCGTTTCTTGGCCGGGCCGACACCGAACAGGTTCGTGTAGAAGCGTGTCGCCTCGTCGATGTCGGTGACGTTGAGGGCGAGTTGCACACGGCTGGTTGACACGGCGGACTCCTTGGTGGCGCTCCCACCCGATGCGGGAGACACCCCCCATGACGAAACGCGGTGCAAACGGACGCACCCGACGATCGAACGCCGAGGCGCGCGTCCGGACGCCCAGGGACCCGGCTGCTGCCTTCCGCCGGTGCGTCCATCCGTGTCGGTACTCGTCAGCGAGGTCGGCGTCACGACGCAGCGGATGGAGCTCTAAGAGCGCACCGTCGGCTGCGTCCGGCTGTGACACCAGAGAGAAAGGACCAGCGCCATGACCACGATCCATGCTGACGAGCTCGAGCCCGGTGACGTGCTCGTGTGGGATGGGCGCAACCGCACGATCACCTACGTCAACCGGCGCGATGGTTGGGCCTGGCCCATCGCCGCGGACGGAACCGGATGGGCCATCGCGCTTGACCAACACCAGCTCATCGACGTCGAGCGCGACGCTGCGTGATCGGACGCCCCGACGAGCACAGTGCAGCGTTCGCGTGAGCCGTTCTTGCGGCCCGGTCCGAGCGGTGCCGGACCACCCTCCCGCCGCCTCGGCGGGGCCTCGCGACCGTTGTCCCGACAGCCGCTGAGCGCGGCGTGTGAGCACCGGTTCAGTGCTCGTCGGATCGTCTCGGCCGGCGCGCCCGCAGATGATCCGATGAGGGACTCGCTACGACGACGGTCCGTGCTCGACGAGCGCTCGGGCCAGCGCCTCCAGCAGGAAAAGGACGCTCCCGATGAGGAAGAGCGTGACCGACGGGACGAACCACGCCGGCGAGTAGAACCCGACGCAGCCAACGACGAAGCAGCTCGCCGCGATGATGGTGGTCACCGCGAGGAGCCACCGGTGGGCATCGAGCGCCCAGCACAGACGAGCGAGGGCACGCATGCGGACCGCTGCCACGTGTCGATCGTCGCACAGCGATGCAGGAGGAGTCGAGGCTCGTCAGGTGGAATCGGTCACGATGAAGCGGCGCAGGGTGTGCTCTCCCCGCAGCCGCACGTTGTCGAGGTCGGGCGGTAGGCCGTCACCGCCCCCGCGTTGTCGACTCGCACGGTGCAGCACTGTTCGAGCAATCCCTTGAGATCACGGCGAGCTCGCTGGACCCGGGACTTCATTCCAGACACCGACAGACCGAGCTGATCGGCCGCTTGCTGGTGCGTCTGACCGTCGACGTCCACGCGCGTGAGGGCGTCTCGCGCCGACGCTGGGAGCTCGTAGAGCATCGGTTGCAGACAACGGGCGAGCTCGCGTGTCGCCGCATTGGGGCGGTTGTCGGTTGGGCCAGGATCGGGCCACGCATCGACATCGTGGAGCGGCTGGTGCACGTGCCGCGTGCGGTAGTGGTCGATGACGGCGTTGCGGGCGGACCGGTAGAGCCAGGCGACGGGATTGTCGACTCGTTCCAGGGCGCCCGAGGCGATGCTGCGGGCGACGACGTCGTTGGTGATGTCAGCGGCCAGCTCGGGATCATTGACCCGAGCAGCGACGAACGCCTTGATGCGGTCGAGGGTCTCGGCCCAACTCACGTCGAGCGGCTCGGTGCGCACCTGTGTCATAGCGTCCTCCAACGCGGTTCTCCACCGTAGTGACGAACGCCATCCCGGATGGACGCACGCACACGCCGGCGGTGCAGGCCGTTGCTCACCGGGCATGCCGACCCGAGAGAGGATCCTTGGAACAGGGGACTGCGGCGCTCCAGGAAGAGGGTGTCGCGCCAGCGGCCTTCGAGACGGCCAAGGCGTTCACGGTAGGGGGAGCGTCCAGATCCCCGCCCCTTCCGAGCCGCGAACCAATGTCTCGAGAAGTAGACGCCCCATACCGCACCCGCGTGCTTGGGCCGTGACGTAGACGCTATTCTCGGCCACACCGGAGTAGACGCAGCGATCCGACACCGGGCTGAGCGCCGTCCAGCCGACGACCTGGTTGTCGGTACAGGCGACGAAACGGTGCTCGGCGAGGTGCGTGGCGTCCCAGTCCGGCCAGGCCGGGACGACGGCCTCGAACGTTGCGTTGCCGGTGGCGATGCCCGCCTCGTAGATCGCCAGGACCGCCTCCGCATCACCGTCGGCGAGGCGGCGCGCCGACACGTCGCGCGTCATCGGTGTGGTTTGGCGGCTCGGATGATCGCAGCGTGCACACCGTCACCGACTTCGTGGGTGAAGTCGATCGAGATGTCAGTGAGGCCTGCCATGTCGAGCCCGTTCCGATAGTCAGCGATGGCCAGCGCTCCGGCGATGCAGCCGACGTAACTGCCACGCTCGGCGCGCTCGTCGTGGGTCGCCGACCTCGACGAGCAGCTCGGCAGCGCTGCGTGTGGCGATGCCGCGCAGTTCGGCGAGTGTGGATCCGGTCGCTTTGACCAGCGCGGTGAGCTCGCGGGCGACGACGCACTCTTCGCGGTCGAGGGCGTCGATGCGCTCGGCCTGGTCGGCAAGGAATCGCAGTCGCAACTGTGTCACCGCATCGCTGTAGACCGTGGTGTCGGCCGCCTGCAGGGCGTGCAGGAGTCGACGTACGTCGCTGGTGCGTGGGAGGTGTTCACCTGCTGCTCCCTGCGGCGTGCTCTTCTAGGCACGTTGTAGGCACGGAGCGAGTGTAGGCCTGAGCGACGAGGGAGGAAGCAGAAGCTGAAACGGCCGATGAGCAGGTATTTCACCTGACTATCCGGAGGGAGCGGATGAGGGGAATCGAACCCCCGTATTCAGCTTGGGAAGCTGATGTTCTGCCATTGAACTACATCCGCGGGAGATCAAGAGGTTAGCGGCCGCCTACTCGGACCTCATCGACTGACCGCGCGACGAGTCGGGTAGCCCGTGGGAGTGGAGCCTCCCCCCGCTCGCGAGGTCGCCATTCGGACCGACCACGTCACCCTGTTGGGAGATCTCGCCACGCCGCACGGGAGCCGGGCCGTCATCGTGTTCGCGCACGGGTCGGGGAGCAGTCGCCACAGCCCGCGCAACCGACTGGTTGCCGAACGTCTGCAAGCCCGCCAGCTCGGGACCCTGCTCCTGGACCTGCTGACCGTCGACGAGGAGCAACGCGACACCCACAGCGGAGCGCTGAGGTTCGACATCGACCTGCTCGCTACGCGGCTCATCGCAGCCGTGGACTGGCTCGAAGCGCAAGGACTGGGGACCTCAGGCGGTATTGGGCTCTTCGGCGCGAGCACTGGTGCAGCAGCGGCGCTGGTCGCCGCGGCGCGGGCACCTCGGCGCGTCGGTGCCGTCGTGTCGCGAGGCGGTCGGCCCGATCTCGCCGACGACGCGCTAGCGCACGTCAACGCACCGACCTTGTTGATCGTCGGTCAACGCGATCCCGTCGTGCTCGAGCTCAACCGAGCGGCGGCCCGTCAGCTCTCCGGCCCTCATCGCATCGACATCGTGCCGGCGGCGAGCCATCTGTTCGAGGAACCTGGAGCGCTCGAATCCGTTGCCACGTTGGCCGCCGAATGGTTCGTCGAGCACCTCGCTGCAACGCCGCCCGCACGGTCCGCGACCTGACGCCGGCGGCCGGTCCCGCAGCAGGTGCCCAGGAACGGCAGCGGCGATGGGCCACGATCTGGGCGTGAACGAGCGAGCAGAGACCGAGCCGATCTTCTACCGCCAGGGAGACGGCGACCGCCACGCGCTCGACGAGCGGACGATCTGCATCGTCGGGTTCGGGCACCTGGGCGCCTCGATGGCGCGCAACCTGCGCGACGCCGGCCTGACGGTGACGATCGGCAACATCGACGACGACTACCGCGCGGCGGCGAAGGCCGACGGGTTCGTGGTCGGTGACATCCGTGAGCAGGTGGCCGCCGCCGACCTCGTGTACGTGCTGATCGCCGACGAGGTGATCCCGGGTGCGTTCCGGGAGTCGATCGCTCCGGCGCTGCGCGCCGGGGCTGCCGTCTGCTTCGCCTCCGGCTACTGCCTCGCCTACGGCCTCGTCGACCCGTCGGACGAGATCGACGTGCTCATGTTGGCCCCCCGCATGCTCGGCGACGAGGTGCGGCGCGCACTCGTCGACGGCAAGGGTTACGCCAGCTACGTGTCCGTCGAGCACGACGCCAGCGGGCAGGCGCTGCAACGGCTCCTCGCGCTCGCCGACGCCGTCGGCGCCCTGCAGGTCGGGGCCCTGCAGCTCACGGCGACGCAGGAGGCGACGCTCGACCTGTTCATCGAGCAGACCGTCGGGCCGTACCTCGGAACGGCCATCCAGCTGGCGTTCGAGCTCGGCACAGCCGCCGGGCTGCCCGCCGAGGCGATGGTCCTCGAGCTGTACCAATCGGGCGAGATGTCCCGGACGTTCGAGAGCTTCGCCAACGTCGGCTTCTATCGCTCGGTCACGGCGCATGGTGTCACCGCTCAGTACGGGGGCTTCCTGCGCACCCTCGAGCTCGACCACGAGCAGCTGCGGAACCACTTCGTCGCGGTGCTCGACGACATCCGGGCAGGCGGTTTCGCCGCCAAGCTGCAGCAGGAGGGCGAGGCTGGATACCCGACGATGCGCTCGATCGAGGGAATCACTGCCGGTACGGACCCGATGTCACTCGCCGAGGACAGAGTTCGCCGCGCCCTCGGGCGTGACTAGGAGCGTGCCGATCGATGCCGACGTCCTGTCGCGCCCAACTGGGCGGCGACAGTCTCGAATTCGAGGCTGTGACCACCCAGAAGGTGGAATGAGACCACGGCCACCCAGATGGAGGTGAGCGGCTTACGGTTCGCGCCACCACGCGACGCCGGCCAACCCACCGCCGGTGTGGGCCACCATCACCGGGCTGAACGAGCCGACCACGCACGTGGCCGGCTCGAGGGCGGTGACGCGCTCGACGAGCACGGCGGCGGCGTCGGGATCGAGCGCGTGCAGCACGGCGACGTGGAGCCGACCTCCCGGACGCCCGCCAGCGCATCGTTCGGCGATGCGGTCGAGCGCCGCGGCGCGACTGAACGCCGGACGCATCGGCCGCACGCGACCCTTGCGCAACTCGAACATCGGCTGGGCGCCGATCCTCGCGCCGAGGCGGCCGGCAGCTGCTGGCAGTCGGCCGCTGCGGGCCAGGCGGGTCACATCCGGCACGGTCGCCACGAGGCGGACGCGCTCGCTGACGAGCCGGGCCACGCCGACGATCTCGTCGACGCTGGCGCCCTTGGCTGCGGCTCGGGCGGCCGCCACGACGACGAGGCCCTGGGCGCCGGCAGCCGACCGGGTGTCGACGATCGTGACATCGGCGCTCGTCTGGCGAGACGCCAGCAGTGCCGACGCGTACGTGCTCGACATCGTCGCGGCGACGGTGAGCACCACGACCGGCCCGTTCTCGGCGGCGGTCTCGATGGCCTTGGCGAACTCACCCGGCGACGGCGCGGCGGTACTGCACGGCTCGTCGAGGCGGGCGAGGAAATCGCTCAGTGCCAGCTCGCCGTCGCGATAGCTGTCGGCGCCGACGTGCAGCCAGAGTGGAACGACCGGAACGCCGAACCCCTCGGCGACGTCGGCCGGCAGCGCGGCTGCACTGTCGGTGATGACGGTGACGGTCATCAGCTCACGGCCTTGAGATGTCGGGAGGGAGGCACCGGGTCGCTGTCGAGCACGAGACGGTGAAGGTAGACCGCCAGCGACCTCTCATGCGGAGCCCGATTCCCGGCGAGTCGTTTGACCAGCATCGGAGCGAGGACGGCGGCGCCCGCGAGCGCACCCTTCCAGCCCCGGGTGCGCAGGAGGATCGGCACCAGCGCCACGTCCGCGATGAACGAGCCGAGCCCGGCCTGGTCGATGATCCGCCCCACCGCCGGGCCGGCCAGCAAGACGACGCTGCCCGGCCAGTTGCGCACGGCCAGCGCACCGAGGCCCACCGAGATGCCTCGTCCGCCGGCCCCGCCGAGGAATGGCGACCAGTTGTGACCGCTGACTGCCGCCGCAGTGGCCGCAGCAGCCACGCCGGGGTGCCGTGATCCGGCCAACAGTGGTCCGATCGCTCCCTTCGCGACGTCGCCGATCCCGGCCACGACGAGGGGGCGGGCCCCCGCAACGTCGAAGAGGCCGGATCCCGAGACCGTTCCCTCGCCCACCCCGCGAAGGTCGACACCCGACACGCGGCGAGCAGCGATGTTGGAGAACGGGATCGACCCGATGGCATAGGCGCCCGCGCAGAGGAGGACGGCGCGACGAAGATCGATCACGCGATCGGCTCGAGACTCTGCAGGACGAGCTCGTAGCGCTCGGTGTAGTGCACGGTGCCGACCACCTCCTCTGAGGTGGTCGCGCTGTCGCTGACCTCCTTGACGAGCAGCATCGGCACGTCACGCGCGTACCAGCGGTCGATGCTCGTCTGGCCGCCGGTCTCCCCACCGATGGCGATCTCGTACTGGACGTGGACCGTGTCGACGGACTGCCCGTTCACGACGATCTCCTCGTCGCCGATCACGCGACCTTGGATGTCCTCGGTGCTCGCCCCACTGGCGCTCGTTCCACCGCTCGTGCACGAGGCGCTGAACGTGACGTTCGCCGTGAGGTCGGCGGGCAGTTCCACCGAGCCAGGTTGGCAGGTGTACATCCGCTCGTCGTCCTGGTGGAAGAACGAGTGGAAGACGGTCTTGGCGGTGACGGTCCAGCCGTCGGGTCCCGGACACACCTGCGTGTCGGACCAGCGCTGCTCGAGGGCGTCCCAGCGGATGCTCCGGCACCCGTTGCCGAGGTCGCTCATCGAGATGCTCGTCGCCACCGGGTAGACGTGCTCGCTCCCGCCCAGCGCGTCGACTCCCTCCTGGCCCGTGGTGTTGTAGACGTACACGCCGATCGGGGCAGCCGGTTGGGTCGTCGGCGGCGCGAGCGAGGTGGTCGGACCGGCTGCGGAGGTCGGAGCGGACACCGATGTCGGTCCGGGGGCCGATGACGTAGGAGCCGGCGTCGTCGGCGCCGTAGCGGCCGACGTCGTCGTTCTGAAGTTCGCCGCGATCTGCTCGACATCCACCGGCACGGCGCTGTCGCTGGTCAGCCAGAGGTAGCCGCCGAGCGCCCCACCAGCGATGATCGCCACGACGGCAACGCCAATGATCCACCACCGCCAACGGTTGGGGCGGTTCCTGTGCTCCGTCGACGCGGCAACAGGGAAACGGTAGTCGGGTCGACCTCGCCCGGCCGGGATCCTGATCGTCCTGCGTGCGGCTGCGCGTCAGCCCGCGCTGACCAGCTGCTCGCGCAACGCGAACCGCCGGACCTTTCCCGTGGTGGTCCGCGGCAAGGTGTCCACGATGACCAGTCGGCGGGGGCGCTTGAACGACGCCATGCGGGCGCGGCAGTGCGCGTCGATCGCCGCCGGATCGATGTCGTGGCCAGCGCGTGGCACGACGAACGCGACCACGGCCTCGAGCCCCGCCTCGTTGCGCTCGCCGACGACCGCGACCTCGAGCACGTCGGGATGCTCGACGAGGACGGACTCGACTTCGGCGGGTGAGACCCAGATGCCGCCCGCCTTGATCATGTCGTTGTTGCGCCCGAGGAACGTCCACGTGTCATCCCGACCGCGGGTGTAGACGTCACCGGTGCGCAGCCACCCGTCGGGGAGGAACGCCGCAGCGGTCGCCTCCGGGCGCTCCCAGTAGCCACTGGCGATCGAAGGCCCGCGCACGTGCAGGTAGCCGGGCGTCTCGGTCTCGACGACGTCTTCACCGTTGTCATCGAGAAGTCGGGCCTCGTAGCCCGGCACCGTCCATCCACTCGTGCCAGCGCGCTGCGCCTCGAGGGTGTTGGAGATGAAGATGTGGAGCGCTTCCGTCGATCCGATGCCGTCGAGCACCGGGTGGCCGAACCGCTCCGTGAACCGCCGGTGCAGGTCGGCGGGAAGCGATTCGCCGGCGGTAACCGTCGCCCGCACCGACGAGAAGGCGTCAGGGGGCGTCTCCGAGTCGAGCAGCGCGGCGACGAAGCCCGGGCTGGCGAAGAAGAGCGTTGGCCGCTCGGCCACGATGAGCTCGACCATGCCAGCCGGCGTCGGACGATCCGCGCACAGGATCGCAGTCGCTCCGGCAGCGAACGGGAACGTCAGCGAGTTGCCGAGTCCGTAGGCGAAGAACAACTTGGCGACCGAGAGGAAGCGGTCGTCCTCGGTGACTCGCAGCACGCCACGTGCATACGTCTCGGCGGTGGCCTGTGGGCTGGCGTGGCGGTGTACCACCCCCTTTGGCAGCCCCGTCGTCCCCGAGCTGTAAAGCCAGAACGCCGGGGAATCCGGTCCGGTGTCGGCAGGTGAAAGGTCCGCGCGGTCGTCGAAGTCGTCCCACGCGTGGACCGGCACGCCAACGTCACCGCCTGCTCCCCCGATGACGACGGCCTGCTCGACACTGGGCGCCGTCGTCGTGATTCGGGCCAGGTGGTCGGCAAAGGGCTGGGACACCACGACGGCGCGGGCGCCGGCATCGGCGACGATCGCCGCCAGGTCGTCCGAGGTGAGCATCGTCGACACGGCGACGGGCACGACCCCCGCCCGCATGGCGCCGAGGAACCACGCCGGAAACGCCGGCTCGTCGTTGACGACGAGCACCACCCGGTCGCCCGCCGCGATGCCGAGCGCGGCGAGGGCGTGCTGGGCACGGAACGTCTCACCCCGCAGCTCGCCATAGCTGAGCGACGAGCCGGAACAGCGGATCGCCGTACGCGTCCCGCGGCCCTCCTCGACGTGCCGGTCGAGCAGCCACGTGGTCGCGTTGTAGGCCCCCATCGCCCCCATCTCCCTCAGGACAGCTTGACGTACTCGAAGTCGACCGGCTTGGCGTGGATGCCTGCGGACGGCGGCGCCAGCCAGCCGGCCATCCTGCCAGGCTCCCGCACCCCGACCATCAGCGACTCGACGAACGTGCGGTCATCGTCGGTGGGCAACCAGCCGTCGACGGCGGACTGCCACTCGTCGTCCGTCAGCAGCGTGCCGTCGGGCGCGATCCGTCGCGTCGAGAACGTGCCGACCGCACGGTTGAAGCCGACGTGCGGGAGGCGCAGCTCCTCGCCGACGTCCGCCAGTGTGCGGTTCCAACGGTCGACACCCTTGCGGCAGTCGGCGATGTAGTCCTCACGCAACGTCTCGTTCAACGCCGCCAGCGCCGGCGCCTCCCGCCGCCCGACTCCCCCGTCGGTCACGTGCGGCACGGTGCGCATCGCGTCGTGGAGGCGGTGGTCGTCGTCACGCGCTTCCTCCTTGAACCGCCCTTTGAGGCCAGCGGCAAAGTAGTTGGCGGCGTTCGTCGACGTCTCTGCACCGAACAGATCGAGCGACACACTGCAGTGGAAGTTGAGGTAGCGCTGCAACGTCTGGACGTCGATGCCGCCGAATGGCCGCACGTCTGCGGTGTCGTGCTCCTTCATCAACTCGACCGTCCGCTCGACAACCCGGCCGACGCCAGTCGCCCCGACGAACATGTGGTGGGCCTCTTCCTTGAGCATGAAGTCGCACGTGCGCGACAACGGGTCGAAACCCGATTCGCGCAGCGAGGCCAGCTGGAACCTGCCGTCGCGGTCGGTGAAGTACGTGAAGAAGAAGAACGACAGCCAGTCCGGCGTCGGTTCGTTGAAGGCGCCCAGGATGCGCGGGTGATCGGGGTCGCCGGAGTGCCGCTCCAGCATCTCGTCGGCTTCGTCACGGCCGTCACGCCCGAAGTAACGGTGCAGCAGGTACACCATCGCCCAGAGATGGCGGCCCTCCTCCACGTTCACCTGGAAGAGGTTGCGCAAGTCGTAGAGGCTCGGGGCTGTCAGGCACAGCGATCGTTGCTGCTCGACGGACGCCGGCTCGGTGTCGCCCTGCACCACGAGGAGGCGCCGCAGATCGGCCCGGTACTCGCCCGGCACGTCCTGCCAGACCGGCTCGCCGCGGTGATCGCCGAAGGCGATGCGTCGGTCCGGTTCCGCGTCGGCGAGGAAGATGCCCCAGCGGTACTCGGGCATGTGGACGTAGTCGAAGTTGGCCCAACCCTCCCGGCCGACATCGACGGCGGTGCGCAGGTAGACCGGGAGCTCCTGGAAGTCCATCGGGCCGAGGTCGCGCCACCACTGCACGAACTTCGGTTGCCACGACTCGAGTGCCCGCTGCAGTCGTCGATCGCCGGCGAGATCGACGTTGTTGGGGATCTTGGCGTCGATGTCAACGTTCATTGCGTTCCCCGGCGTTCGAGCTGATGCATCAGACCCTCGCCCGGTCGAAGGAAGGACGGGAACCCGTGCCGAAGCGGCGCAGCGCGCCGTCGGGACCCACGGCGTTGGGCCGTTGGAAGATCCAGTTCTGCCACGCCGACAAGCGGGCGAAGATCTTGCTCTCCATCGTCTCGGGCCCGACGAAGCGCGTGTTCGCCTCGAGCCCGGACAGCGCGTCGGGAGAGAAGCTGGCTCGCTCCTCGAGGAGCAGGCGCACCTCGTCGGACCAGTCGAGGTCGTCGAACGATGCCGTGACCACGCCGACGCCGACCGCTTCGCCCGCCAACAGGTCCTTGCCGAGCAGGTCGCGCGCCGCGGCGAGGCGATCGTCGTGGCCCCAGAACCGGGCGGCCAGCCGCGTCAGCCCGTTGGCCATCGGATACCACCCGTCGTTGGCCGCCGTCAGACGCACCGCAGGAGGAGCTTCGGCCGAGTCCTCCCACGTGCCCTCCAGCATCAGCGTGCGGTCGGCGGCCAGCCCCAGCTCGGCAAGCGTGCCAGCGAAGCAACTCCCCGGCTCGATCAGGGCGACGAGCGTGCGAGCCGAGACGTCGAGGCGCTTCAGCGTCCGCGCCCAGTACAACCGCACTTCGCGGGCCAGCCAGTTCTCGTCGGCCAGCACCGCCTCGGCATCGACGAGCGCCTCCACGTCCCCGACCGTGCGCAGCACCCACGTACCGAGCTCCGGCTCGTTGAACCGCAGCCGCAGGACCGCGTCGTCGAGTTGACGGACGGCCGCCACCACCCATGCCGATGCGCCGGCGGCGGCCAGGTCGACACCCGTCGATGGCTGCGCACCGGTCGGCCCCGCGACGGTCACGTGGGCGGCGCCCAGCGTCCGGTCGAGCGTGACGGTGACGTGCTCATAGCGGATCTCGTCGCCGTCGTCCTCGCGGTGGAGCGGCGTGAACGTGATCCCTGGCGACGAGGTCGGGCGGTCCGACGTGCTCGCCCGCTCCCGGGCTCGCCTCCGCACGAGCTCGTCGAAGCCCGACCGCGAGACGATCTCGTCGACGAGACCCCAGTCGACCGCCTGCTGTCCCTTGACGCCTTCGGCGCGGGTGGCGAACACGTCGGCAAGATCGCGGCGGACGTGTCGCTTGTCGACCAGTCGCGTGAGCCCTCCCGTGCCGGGGAGCACACCGAGCAGCGGAACCTCGGGCAACGACACGGCGGTGGCGCGATCGTCGACCAACAGGATCTCGTCACACGCCAGCGCCAGCTCGTACCCGCCGCCCGCGGCGGTGCCGTTGACCGCGGCGATCCACGTCTGACCGCTGTTGGCGGTGGCGTCCTCGATGCCGTTGCGCGTCTCGTTGGTGAACTTGCAGAAGTTGACCTTGTGGCCATGGCTCGATCCCGCCAGCATCTGGATGTTGGCGCCGGCGCAGAACACCTTGTCCAAGCCACCGGTGACGACGACCGCACGAACCTCCGGATGCTCGAACCGCAGCCGCTGGACGGCGTCGTACAGCTCGATGTCGACGGCGAGGTCGTAGGAGTTCAGCTTGAGCTCGTAGTCATCGCGCAGCCCAGCATCCGGTCGGACGGACATGACGAGCGTGGCGACCGGGCCTTCCAGCTCGAGCCGCCAATGGCGATACTCCGACGGGTCAGTGTCGAAGCTGACGCTCACCCGGACATTCTCCATCGTTTGTGCGTGGCGGGCGAGGGGTAGCCGCGCAGTCCCAAGGAGGTAGGGGAGAAATGGCCGAGGTAGCGGCGGACAGTCAGTTCGACACGCGGACACCCGCGAAGGTGGCCGAGGAGCGGCCGGCTCCCCCGCTGCGAGCTGTGGTGGGCCCGCTGGCCGTCGAGCTGCTCGCCGCGTACATCCTGCTGACCGCCTGCTGGGTGGGACTCGGGTTCCTCGTCACGGGCCCACTGGCCGGAACTGCTGTCGCCGACGTCGACAATGACGTCGCCACCTGGCTGGTCGACCAACGAACGCCCATGCTCAACGACTGGTCCCACATGGGCGGCAACCTCGCCGAAACGCTCGTCAAGATCATCGTCACGGCCGTCATCGCCGGGATCATGCTGCTCGTGTGGCGCTCGTGGCGCGAACCGTTCATCGTCGCCGCGGCCCTCGTGCTCGAGGCGTCGGTGTTCATCACCACGACGTGGATCGTGAGCAGGCCGCGGCCGAACGTCGAGCGCCTCGACAGCTCTCCGGTCGACAGCAGCTTCCCGTCCGGCCACGTCGCCGCCGCCGTCGCCTACGGCGCCATCGCCGTGGTCGTGTTCCAGCGCGTCCGCAACCGGATCGCGCGTGTCATCGTCGTGGTCGTCGTCGTCGCGGTGCCGATCATCGTCGCCTGGGCACGGATGTACCGAGGCATGCACTACCTCACGGACGTCATCGCCGGTGCGCTGCTCGGCGCAGCCTCGGTGATCGCCGTCGTTGTCGTGGTGCGCCGGGCCGACGCCCATGCGCTGGCGAAGTCGGCGCGTCACAGTCTTCCCCAATGACGATCGCGCTCGTCGTCCTGCTGGTGGCAGTGGGCGCCGGCGTCATCGCCTTCGGGATGTCGGCCTCGCGGGCCCTGCCCGATCCCGTCGACCCCGCGGCGGAAGAGCGGGCGACCGTCAAGGCGCTCGACCGGCGTCCCCGGTTGGCTCGGTTCTTGCGCCAGCGCATGGACCGTCGCACCGCGGGCGGACTGCTCCTGACGGTGAGCTTGATGGTCGTCTTCGTCGTCGCGCTCGTGGTCGGGCTGCTGCTCGACAACATCGACGAATCGGGATGGCTCGGCGAGCTCGACGATGACGTCGCCGCATGGGGTGCCGAGCACGCCACCTCGGCGGCCATCGACGTGCTGAAGGTGATCACCCAACTGGGTGGGACGTGGGTCGTCGTCGCCGCGCTCGCCGCCGCGTCGGTGGCCGACTGGCTTCGTCGCCGAAACGCCGAAGTGTTCGTGTTCGCCGCTGTCGTCATCATCGGCGAGAAGCTCATCGTCAACGGCATGAAGTGGCTCGTCGACCGCGACCGGCCCGACGTGATGTGGCTCGTGAGCTGGAGCGGGGCCTCGTTCCCGTCCGGCCACACCGCGGCTGCGGCGGCTGCCTGGCCAGCGGTCGCGCTGATCCTCGGCCGCGACCGCTCACGGCGCACACGGGCGCTGCTGGCGTCCGGCGCGGCCTTGATCTCGGTGGCCGTCGCCGCCAGCCGCGCGTTGCTCGGCGTGCACTGGCTGACCGACGTCCTGGCCGGCCTCGTCATCGGCTGGGGCTGGTTCCTCATCGTCGCCATCGCCTTCGGTGGACGGGCGCAGCGCCTCGGCGATCCGGCGACAACCCAGCCGAAAGGCGTTCGGGTACCGACGCCGTCGGCGCACTGAGCTCAGCGACCGGCGAGGGCGATCCTGGCCCAGACGGTCTTTCCGCCCGGGAACTGCGCGACTCCCCACTCGTCGGAGACTTGCGCGACCACGTGCAGGCCGACACCACCGACGCGCTCGGGGTCGACCTCCTGCAACTGCGGTTGCTCCGCACCGGAATCGGTCACGGAGACGTCGACGTGACCGTCATCGCCGATCTTCGCCCTCGCCACGATCTCACCGAGGCCATGGCGCAGAGCGTTCGTGACCAGCTCGCTGATCACCAGCGCGGCATCAGCCTGCACCGGCTCGGGCAACCCGGCACCGTCCAAGAACCCCCGTAGCCACGACCGAGCCACCGAAGCCGACCGCGTCTCACGAGCGAGGACGGCCATCGCCATGTCCGGAGAATCGTCGGTGCGCACCGGATCCGTCGGACGGCGGTCAGACACCATCACTCGGAGTGCTCTGCCGAGAACAACGTGGTCACCCCGGCAATGTCGAAGACGCGCCGGACCGGATCGGACAGGACGCCGATCATGAGGCGTGGTCCGTGTGACCGGCGGGCGCGGACGAAGGCCCGCACCGCGCTCGAGTCGACGAAGTCGACCTCACCGAGATCGACGACGACGACGACCTCGGACCCGTTGCCCTCGAACTGCTCGTCGATCTCGCGCACGAGGCGCTCCTCGGCTGCAATGTCGAGGTCGCCACGGACGACCATGCGGACCTCGCCATCGTTTCCCCGCTCAAACGACCACGTCGCGTCCAACAGACCTCCCTCAGAGCGAGACGAACGCTATCGCCGCGTGATTTCGCCGACCGTCGAACGTGAGGCCGCGCGAACATGGGCCCGTCACTAC
This sequence comes from uncultured Acidimicrobiia bacterium, assembly GCA_963844915.1. Taxonomy (GTDB): domain Bacteria; phylum Actinomycetota; class Acidimicrobiia; order Acidimicrobiales; family Ilumatobacteraceae; genus JALZMG01. The sequence goes on from CAWJQF010000010.1 coordinate 206,109, forward strand.
CCCCGCCAGGCCGTTGTCAACCACACCGACAGACCTGCTCACGGCGGGGGTGGAGTCCCCCGATTCGGGGACCCCTCAACCGACGGTCTTCCGCAGTGTGACGAGTCGACGCGTCGATACGCTGACGCTGTCGCTCCTCTGAGCGGAGCGACAGCGGAAGTGGAACGTGGCGAATCTCCGGCGCAGTACGGAGACCGAGAAGTTTCGGGCGGAGCTCGAGGAGAGTCGCCCGTACCTCGGGCTGGCGCGTGAGATCCATGACGAGATCCAGCGCATTGTCGACGACCCCGCGAGCGGCGTCGAGCTCGTCAGCGAAGCGATCGACCGTTGGCCGCGTGAGGCGCGACTGCGGGCGGCGGAACGGGCCTTCGAAGCACTGTCCCCCGAGCGCCAGTGGGAGATCCTCGCCGAGCTGTTCGACGACGACGAGCTGCGCGCTGCGCTCAACGACGACCGCGGCCGGCGGCTGCTCGAGGCACGCCGCCAGCTGGAGCGGTCGGCGGTCGTCCACGCCGTCCGTGAACGGCAGGCCCTCGACACCCGGGAAGTCGCAGCCGACGAGGAGCTGAGCCTGGGGCTGTTCAGGGAGGTCGACGTGCGCAGTGCGCTTGCCAAGGGTGCCACCTCGACGACCTGCGCACGGCGGCTCGTGCTGCGGGCCACCGGCGTTGACGGCGAGCTGCTGGTGCTCGAGGACGTCTTCAACCCGGCCCGTGGCCTGTTCGTCACGGCGGAGTACGACGAGCGGTCGTGGCTCGGCGAGCGGTTGGCTCCGCACTCACTCGTCCGGGTGGGATCGATCCACGAGGTGCCCGTGCCGCGTGCTTCGGACATGCAGCCCCGGTTCGGCACGGCGGGCGCTCCGGCGCCTTCGCCGGCCGCATCAAGCACGGCACCCGTGTTCCATCCCATCGTGTACCCAGGCGGACGCCTCGACATCGAGATGGCGGGCGCACCGCGGCGCGGCCATCTCCATGCCGGATACGCCTCGATCGGAGATGTTGAGTTGTTCACACATGAAAGGAATCAGGCATGAACGTTGCCTGGCTGTTGCTCGGCGTCATCGCGCTGGTCGTGTTGCTGGTGCTCGTCGTCGTGCTGAGAAGTTTTCATTCGATCGGACCAGCCCAGGTCGGTCTGGTCACCAAACGCATCGGGCCGAAGCTCGGCGGCGAGCAGCTCGTCGCGCTCAACGGCGAGGCCGGTTACCAGGCAGACCTGTTGATGCCCGGCCTGCGCTTCAAGTTCTGGCCGATCCACACCGTCGAGCGCTGCGACTGGGTGCAGGTCCCGCCCGACCATGTCGGGCTCGTCATCGCCCAGGTCGGTGCGGCGCTGCCCACCGGCGCGAAGTCGGCGGAGTATCGGTCGGTGTTCGGCAACTTCGCCTCGATCCGCACGTTCCTCGCCAACGGCGGTCAGCGCGGCGTGCAGCGACCTGTGCTGCCACCAGGCACGACGGTCCCCATCCACCCGATCGGCTTCGTGGTCGTCACCAGTGACCGCACGTTCGGCAACACCGTCTCGGAGTCGACGGCGAAGGCGGTCCAGGAGATCGAGCGGATGAGGCTCAAGGTCTTCCACATCACGCCACAGGGCGACCGCGACACGCTCGGCGTCGTGACCACGCTGGAGGGCCCGCCCTCGGGTGACATCGCGAGCCGCATCGGCGGATTCCACGACGTCCTCGAGATGGAGAGTGCCAGCGGCACGCCGACCCAGGTCATCCAGGCCGTCCTGCGGGCGAAGAACGACCTCCACGACAACTACCAGGATTATCAGGCATTCCTCGACAGCGGGGGCTCGATCGGTCTGCAGCACGACCCGCTGCTGTACGGCTCGTATCTGCTCAACCCGTTCCTCGTCAATGTCGAGCTTCGCGAGATGCTCGTCGTTCGCCAGGGTGAGGTCGCCGTCATCAAGTCGTACGTCGGCCTTCCCACCGAGGACACCTCGGGTGTGGAGTTCAAGTTCGGCTCGATCGTCAAGCCCGGTCACCAGGGCATCTGGTCCGAGCCACTGCGCACGGGGAAGTACACGCTCAACCCGCGCATCTATGAGGCCGAGATCGTGCCGACGTCGATCCTCACGCTCAACTGGTCCCACGTCACCAGCGAGGCGCACAGCCTCGATGCCCGGCTCTCGCCGATCGACGCCAAGAGCAAGGAGGCCTTCGCCTTCATCATCGACTTGCAGGTGCAGATCCACGTGCCTGACACCAGGGCACCGAAGGTGATCAGCATGGTCGGCACGATGCAGAACCTCGTCAACGAGGTGCTGCAGTCGGCCGTCGGCAACTACTTCCGGAACAAGCTGCAGACCCTCGGCGCGACCGAGTTCATCGAGAAGCGCGACGACGTGCAGAGCGCAGCCGAGTCCTACATCCAGCAGTACCTGTCGCGGTATGAGGTCGAGACCCGTGGTGTGTACATCCAGGACGTCGTGTTCCCGGCCGATCTCGTTGCCGTGTTGACGAGCCGGGAGATCGCTGCTCAGGAACGGGCCACCTTCGGCCAGCAGCGCGAGGCGCAGGTTGCCCGCGTCAGCCTGGAACAGCAGCGCGGCGTCGCCGACATGCAGTCCCAGCTCGCCCAAGCCAACGTGTCGGTCGACATCGAGCGCTCCCGGGCCGAGGCGGCGCGTGCCCGCGCCGAAGGTGAAGCCGCAGTCATCACGACCACCGGTGCCGCCGAGGCAACACGAACCAAGGCGATCGGCGAGGCGTCGGCGTCAGCCGAAGAGGCGCTCGGGGTGGCGCGAGCGAAGGGCTTCGACGCGCAGCGCCTGGCGATCGGTCCTGAGCAAACGGCCCTGGTCGCCGCGCTGCGTGAGGTCGCCGCAGGTCACGTCAAGATCGTCCCGGACGTCCAAGTCGGTGGCGACAGCGGCGTCATCAGCGGACTGGCCGCGTTGCTGATGCGCTCGCTGGCGAGCGATGCGACGGCTTCAACCGATCGGCTGTCCGCCGCCGTCGGCAACGGTGAGGTCGGCGGCGTCTTGCCGCCCCCGGCGGCCGACGAACCGGCGGTGCATTCGTAACGCTGGAAGCATTCCAGGGGTCAGGTCACGAGCGACGCCAGCGCCCAGATCGCGGCGACGCCGCCGATGACGGCCATCACGATGCTCCGGGTGATCGGCGCCCGCTCCAGTGCGCTCTCGTCCTGGGGTTGCGGCGGCGGACGGACCAAGGCGAGGACGTTGCCAACCAGCAGCGCGCCGCCGAGGGCGAGGACGAGCCAGGCGAGCAGGTCATCGCCGAGCGGGTTCACGCCGTCATGATGCCGGAGACCAACCGACTTGGCAGCCTGCCGGCGAGACGAATCGCACTTGGTCAGTCCTCATCCTCGTCCGCGGCAAGTGGACCGACCAGCTGGTCGAGTAGCGGGAGGACGTCAGGGTTCAGCTCACCGTCGTCCACCCACCGGCGGGCATCCTCGAGGAGGCGCCTGGCACGCTCGGGATCGTTGCCTCGACCGTCGGCGACGCGCTCGAGGTCGCGACGCAGCTGCTCGGCGCGCTCGCCGAAGAGGTCGGGATTGCTGTCGAGCAGCCCGACGAGCTCCTCGATCGACCCTGCGACGATCGTGGCGGCAGTCGTCGGAGGGTTGGTGAAAGGAGCGTTCGTCGGGGCAGGGGTCGGCGCAGCTGTGCTCGGTGCAACCGTGTCTGGTGGCACGACGGCGGTGGCGCCGGTCGGCGGCGCCGTCGATGAGACCGTCGATGACACCGTCGACGACGGGTCGTCGTCATCTCGACCGAACGCGATCGCCAAGGCGCCGACGGCGAGGAGCACCACGGTCGGCACGATCCACCAGATGGTCGACCGGCGACCGCTTGGAACGGAAGCCGGCCTCCGAGGAGGCTGAGCGAGGGCGACGCGCATTGCCGCGGCCGTCTGGAACCGGTCAGCCGGGTCCTTCGCCATCGCCTTGGAGACCGCCGCGGCGACGTGTGGCGGAACGTCGGGGCGAGCGGCGCGGACATCCGGGACAGGCGCCGACTGATGGGCGATGGCCGTGGCGAGAGGTGTCGGTGCGTCGAAAGGCGCGACGCCGGTCACCATCTCATACAGCACCACGCCGGTCGCGTAGACGTCCGTTGCCGCCGTGACCGGGTCGCCACTGAGCTGTTCGGGAGCGAGGTACTTCGGCGTGCCCACGAAGTGGCCGGTTCCGGTCAGCTCGGACGAGTAGTCGTCCAGTCGCTTGGCGATGCCGAAGTCGGCGAGCTTCACGTCGCCGTTGCGACCCAGCAGGATGTTGGCCGGCTTCACGTCGCGGTGCACGATCCCGGCGGCGTGGGCGGCCTGCAGAGCAGCGAGCACCGCATCCGCGACGTGCAGGCTCTGGCCCATGTCGAGTGGACCCTCGGCGGCCAACTGGCGGGCCAGCGACGGTCCGTCGACGAGCTCCATGACAAGGAACAGTTGGCCGTCTGCTTCACCCGCGTCGTACGTCGCGACGGCGTTGGGATGGGCGAAGCGGGCAGATGTTCGTGCCTCGCGCCGGAAGCGCTCCCGCACGACCGGGTCGATCGCCGCGGTGGGAACGAGCTTGATGGCAACCCGCCGATCGAGTCGGTCGTCGTGTCCCTCGAACACGTGGGCCATGCCACCCGCACCGATCGAGGCGCCGAGCCGATAGCGACCGGCGATCACCTCCACCATGCGGCCGACGCTATGACCGACCGTCGCGTTGTTGCCCGCGCCCGCCGCCTGCAGCTGCGACCGGCGGATGCCCTACCGTCCCGGGAGTGATCCGCCTGCGTCAAGTCGCTCTCGTCGCCGCCGACCGTGACGCCGTGGTCGACGAGCTCTGCGCGTTCCTCGGCGTGACGGTGTGCTTCGAGGATCCAGGTGTCGCAGTGTTCGGGCTGCACAACGCGTTGATGACTGTCGGCGATCAGTTCTTGGAGGTCGTCTCCCCGACCGCTGACGGCACGACCGCCGGACGGCTGCTCGACAAACGCGGTGGCGACGGTGGGTACATGGCGATCTTCGAGGTCGACGATCTCGACCATCGGCTGGAGCATGTCGCCGAGCGCGGCGTGCGGATCGTGTGGTCCGGCGACTTCCCGGAGATCCGCGGTCGTCACCTCCACCCGCGCGACGTCGGCGGTGCGATCGTCTCCCTCGACCAGCCCGAACCGCTCGGCTCATGGCTGTGGGCCGGGCCGTGGAGCGCACATACCGAGACGTCGGTCGTCTCGGGCATCGCCGGCGTGGACGTCTCCGCCGAGGACCCGGACAAGATGCAGGCCCGGTGGCAGGAGCTCGGCATCGACCACAGCGTGCGCTTCGTGCCTGCGGGCCATCGCGGCGAGGGCATCGACGCCGTTGACCTCGTCGCCACCGACCGCAGCCGCGCGGGCGAGGCGGCGACGATCTGCGGCGTCTCGCTGCGCCTCGTCTGACCCGGCGGCGGGTCAACCGCTGGGGTCGGCCTCCTTGCCGTAGAGCCGGAGCGCGGTGTCGCTGAACAGGTGTTGGCGGTCGTCGTCGGAGTACGAGCTGAAGATCTCGTCGTAGGAGCCGTAGAGCTGAGCGAAGGAGGACCGCAGCGTCTCGATCGGGAGGTCCGAGCCGAGCATGCAGCGCTGTGGCCCGAACGCCTCGACGACTCCTTGCAGCCAGGGGCGGATCATCTCGGTGTCCCAGGCGCCGAAGATCGTGCCGATCGCGTCGATGCGCGTCGACACGTTCGGCCGGGCGGCGATCCGTCGCAGCAGCTCGAGGTGGGCACGGCGCCCAGCGTCGGACAGGTCGTCGGGCCAGCCGAAGTGGTCGAGGACGATGCGTAGCTCAGCGAGCTGGGCGGCCAACTCGGCGACGTGCTCGACCTGCGAGCCGCCTGCCTCGATGGTGGCGACCAGCCCCAGGTCCGCCAACCGTCTCAGCCCGTCGAGGACTCTGTCGTCGGCGTCGGCAGGTGCTGCCGCCGCACCCGCGCCGAAGGCGAACCGGACCCGCACGCTGCTCACCAGCGGGTTCGTGACCAGCCTCGTGACGAGCTGGTCGAAACCGGGATCGAACGGATCGGCGAGTGCGACGAGTCCGATCACCTGCCCCGTGGTGTTCTGAGCTCGGGCCCAGTCAGCCGCGGCGACCGGATCCGCCGCGCCTGCGTCGGACCAGACGACGCCCCGCACGTCGCACGTCGGGGTGGCGCCCAGGTAGTCCGCCAGCTCGTACCGGTTGGGCAACGCGTCGTAGTTGCCGAGCATGCTCCGCAACATCGTGCGGTCGGTCAGCCAGAAGACCGGGTTGCGATCCTGATCCCAGAGGTGAACGTTGCCGTCGATCACCGGACCCACACGCTCAGCGACCATGGCCGAATCCTTGCTCATTCGGCGGCGCCGGGATCGGCCAGCCACGCCCGGTGCGAGGTGGAGACCGCAGCCCACAGGGCGTCGACGGCCTCTGGTGCAACGCCGTCGAGGCGCAGCTGCAGCTCATCGGCGACGAAGGCGAACCAGTCCGCGCCGCGGTCGATCGTCTCCGTCTCCATGCCGTCGACCGTCCAGCGCGTCACGACACATCCGCGCAGGATGACCACCCCTGTCGCGTGACGGCGCTGCACGGTGCAGACACGGACGAAACCGGACTCGGGTGACGTCGACAGGTACGCGTGCCGGTCGGCGAAGACGTCGAGGCCGACCTCACCCTCACGGAAGCTCATGCCGGTGAACGAGCCGGCCGGATCATGGGCGAGGTGCCAGTCGCCGACTCCGTCATCGGTGGCTGCCAGGTGGAACGTCATCGGCGGCTGCACGTACGTGGCTGGAACCATGGGCATGGGCTCGTACACGGCATCGCCGAGGCCGACGTCCACGTACCAGCGGCCGCCCGGGTTGGCGTCGGTCGGCAGGTCGGACACGACGAGGACGAGGTGATTCGCGAGCGCCGCGGTGTTCGGACCTTCTGGCCCGTGGACGCCGCCGATGTGGCGGGTGACCCGGTAGCCGCGAGCGGCGAGGAGCACCGAGAACGCGCCGTTGAGGTGGTAGCAGTAGCCGCCGCGACCGTCGTGGGCGATGCGGCGGACCGCGTTGGCGGGGTCGATGTCCCACCGCTCGCCGAGGTGGATCCACATGGTCTCGTACGGGACGTGTTCCACGTGCGCCCGGTGCAAGCGCTGCAGCCCCTCGAGCGACGGCGGTTCGGCGTCGAGCCCGAGACGGCGGAGGTAGGCCGCGACGTCCCCGTCGGAGACCGGATCAGACACCGCGAGCGGCGTTGTCGAACCGGGTGTACTGGCCGAGGAAGACGAGCCGCTTGGTGCCGATCGGCCCGGAGCGGTGCTTGGCCACGATCACCTCGGCCGCACCCTTGTCAGATGACTCCGCGTTGTAGACCTCGTCGCGGTAGAGGAACATCACGACGTCGGCGTCCTGCTCGAGCGAGTTGTGGGCGATGATGCCGTTGGCGACGAAGTTGTGGGTGCCTTCGATCGTGGCGTCGAAGACGGGCCGCTCTCCGAGCGGCGTGATGTTGACGAGGCGATCCCAGCAGACGTCCGAAGCGGCCAGGTCGCGCAGCCACGGGTCGCCCGTCAGCGCAGCGATCCTCGCGAGCCGGACTCGGGACAGGCGGAAGTGGGGCAACGATGCGGCGCAGTACTGCATGCCGAGCGCCGCGGCGAGCTGGCTGGCGGTGACACCAGCAGCCGGCAGTGCCTTCTCGAGCACGTGCTCCCAGACGACCGGCGGGAGGGTGTCGACTTCGGCCGGTCCCGGCCAGCGCCGTGAGCTGGCGAGGTGCTCACCGATCAGCAGGGAGTCGACCGGCCGCCATCCCCCGATCGTGAGGAACGGATGGTTGGCGCTCGCCTCGATCCGCCGGCCGGACGCCAACTCCAAGCGGAACGTCGGCTTGGTGCCACTGCCGAACGCCTTCACGAGGCGCGCTGGCACGAGGCGGTATCGCTCGTCGATCGACCACAGCGGAATGTCGCGCGCGTCGGCGGCGACGAGCTCGCCGAGTGTGACGCGCGTGTCGGTGTCGGCTCGCACGAGCTCCGTGTCGGCAGTGAGGCAACCGCTTTCGCGGAGGTCCGACAGCATTGGCCGCTTGTCGCCTCGGGATTCGAGGTTGCGGCTGAGCTGGCTGAGGGCGACGATCGGCACTTCGAGCTCACGGGCGAGGATCTTGAGGTTGCGGCTGATCTCGCTGACTTCGAGCTGCCGGTTCTCCGGGTTGCCGCCACCGCTCATCAGCTGCAGGTAGTCGACGACGATCAGCGCCAGCCCACCGTGGCGAGCCTTGAGGCGGCGCGCCTTGGCCCTGATCTCCATCACCGTGACGCGCGGGTTGTCGTCCAGGAACAGCGGCACCTCGAGGCGACCGATCGCCCGACCGATCTTCGCCCAGTCCGACTCGGTCAGCCGGCCGTTGCGCATCTTCATCGAGTCGACCTTGGCCTCGCTGGCCAGGATGCGCTGGGTCAGTTCGTTGTGGCCCATCTCCAGCGAGAACACGAGGACCGGCCGCCCCGTGGTCTGCGCGACGTGCGTCGCCATGCCCAGACCGAACGCCGTGTTGTGGAGGTAGACATCGGCGGCGACGAAGTTGTGCAAGCCCGGAACGGTGATGTCGATGACCTCGGTCGCACCGGCCGGCGTGATGGCGACGATGCGCTCCCACCGCACGTCCTGCGACGCCCACCAGCGCAGTTGATCGTCATCGAGCGTCTCGGCCAGACGGGCCACGGTCTCGCGGCGCAAGCGCAGACGCCTCGGGTACGTGCCGTCGTCGGCGATGGCCTTGGCGATGTCTCGCCACACGGCGAGCGGCAGGAGGTCCGGCGGCCGGCGGGCTGAGGCGCCTTCGGATCGCTGCCCCGGCACGGCGATCTCCTCCCCCACGGCCAGCTCAGCCAGTGGGCGCCAGCCATCGGCTGTCAGCAGCGGATGCGACGCCGTGAGGCTGACGCAGCGGCCCGAGGCCGTGCGGACCTCGAACACCGGCTTGACGCCGTCGTGCACGAAGGCGCTCACCGTCGCCGTGCACAGACGACCGTCGGGGCCCAGCGCCTGCACCGAGCACGAACCCCGAGCGGCGGCCCGCTCCGCAAGCTCCGCGACGGTGACCACGTCGCCGGTGACGAGGTCGACGATCGGCGTGTCCCACGCCACGCACTTCCCCATCGCCGGGCGGGCACCGACGATGTTCAGCGTCGACGGCTGGAGGCCCGACAACAGCTCGTCGATGTCGTGGTAGCCGGTTGCCGTCCCGGTGATCGTGTCGCCACGGGCGAACGTCTCCTCGAGACGGTCCATGACCCCCTTGATCGTCTCGCTGAGCAGCTGCGTCGAGTCCACGACGCGCTCCTCGGCGACCCGGAACACCTTCGACTCGGCCTCGTCGACCGCCTTGGTGACGTCGTCGGGTTCGCCGTAGGCCAGCTCGGCGATGTCGCCGGCGACATGGATCAGCCGCCGCAGGACCGCCGTGTCCTGCACGATCCGCGCGTAGTGGGCGGCGTTGGAGATCGCCGGGGTGGCGTTCTGCAGGCCGTGCAGCGCCTCGACACCACCGACCTGCTCGAGCAGTCCAGCCCGGCGCAGCTCGTCGGAGACGGTGATCGTGTCGGCGGGTGCGCCGGTCGAGTAGAGGGCGCGGATGGCGTCGAAGAGGTGCTGGTGGGCCGGCTTGTAGAAGTCGTCGGGCCGCAGACCCTGCTCGCTGACGGCACCGATCGCTTCGCGGGAGAGCAGCAGCGCGCCGAGCACCGACTCCTCCGCCTGGAGGTTGTGCGGCGGTAGGCGTGACCCGGTGCGGCGGGGCGCCTCGTCTTGGCGCCTGGCATCGCGCCGATCTCCCCCCCGGTCCATCAGGACACCCTCCCAGCCTGATCATGTGGGGTACCAGTGGGCGCGCCGGGTTTCTGTGTGGGCAACCACTCGATTTGTGTGGACGGGGCTGTGGACATGTCCACGCCGTCCCGTCCCCTACGCCGGGACCACGTCCACGGTGATCGGGAACGACACGTCCGAGTGCAGCTTGGCCGTCAGGGTGTGCTGGCCGACCGACTTGATCGGGTCGCCGTCGAGCTGGCGGCGGTCGAGCGCGATGCCTGTCTGCTCACGCACGGCGTCGACGACGTCGGCGTGTGTGACGGACCCGAAGAGGCGGCCCTCGTTGCCCGCCTTGGCCTCGATCGTGATGATCTTCGGCACGAGCGTCGTGGCGACGGTCTGGGCCGCTTCACGATCACTGGCGTCGCGCAGGTCGCGAGCGCGCCGCATCTTGGCGGCTTGGTCGACAGCGCCCGGCGTGGCGACGAACCCCAACTGCTTGGGCAGTAGGTAGTTGCGCCCGTAGCCGGCGGCGACCTCGACGATGTCGCCGCGCTTGCCGAGGCCGTCGACGTCGGCGCGCAGGATGATCCTCACGTCATTCCTCCGTGTCGGTGCCGTTGCGCTCGGCACCCGCGGTGTCGGCCGTGTCGACCGCCTCGTCGTTGACCTGCTCGTCGGGTGCTCGCTCCATCGCCTCGGTCCGCGCTTCGGCGTCCCGGTCTCGACCGGTCCGTCCCTCGCGTGGCGGGCGGGTGCGCTGCGTGGAGACGCGGCGGGCATACGGCAGCAGCGCCATCTCCCTGGCGACCTTGATGGCATTGGCCACCTCTCGCTGCTGCTGCACGTCGTTGCCGCTCACACGGCGGTTGCGGATCTTGGCCCGGTCGCTCATGAAGCGCGACAGCAGGTCGACGTCCTTGTAGTCGACGTACACCACCCGCTCGGTGATGAGCGCGCTCGTCTTCTTCTTGTACTTGCGGGGCGCCGTGTCCTTCGACGCCCTCGCCCGGTTCTTCTTGCTGGCCATTGGGTTTGCCTCGCTCGGGGGTCAGAACGGCTCTTCGTCGCCGTACACGGGGTCGGGGGCGCGCCCACCAGTCGGCGACGGAGCGCCACCGCTGCTGTCGGCATTGGAGCGCGACGTCTTCTCGACATGGGCCTGCGCCCAGCGCAGGCTGGGCCCGATCTCGTCAGCGACGACCTCGACGACGGAGCGCTTCTCGCCTTCCTGGGTCTCCCACGTGCGCTGCTCGAGCCGCCCGTAGACGAGGATGCGGTTGCCCTTGTTCAAGGAGCCGGCGGCGTTCTCGCCGAGCGTCCCCCAGGCCACGACGTTGAAGAACGACGTCTGCTCCTGCCACTCGCCGTTGACCTGGTAACGGCGGTTGACGGCAACGCCGAAGCTGGCGACGCCGCGGCCGCCGCTCGTGTAGCGCAGCTCGGGGTCGCGTGTCAGGTTGCCGACCAGGGTGATGGTGTTGTCTGCCATGTGATTGGGTCCTTCCGGGGTCCGCCGCGTCAGGCCGCGGCGCCCGTCATGCCACGACGCTCGGCCTCGGCCTCGGGCAGGCGGATGAGCTTGTGGCGGACGACGTCGTCCGCGAGGCGCAGGGTCCGCTCCAGCTGGTCGAGCGCACCCGGCGGGGCGACGGTCTCGACGACGAGGTAGTAGCCGGTCTCCTTGCGATTGATCGGGTAGGCGAACTGCCGCTTCCCCCACCAGTCGGGCTTGCCGTGGATCGAACCGCCGGCGGAGGTGATCCCATCGGTCACCGTCTTGACCCACGACTGGGCCTTCGGATCATCGATGTCCCCATCGATGATGACCATCAACTCGTACGCACGCATCATGCGTGTGGTACCTCCCTTCGGACCCGGATGCGCATGGCCGCCGGGGCCCCTCGACGGGGCAGGGCGAATATGACCCGGCGAGTGTACCGACGCATCCACGGCCCGCAGCATGAACGCGGGGTGTCACAACCTCCGGGGAGGCCGTTCTGTACGTAGCGATCGCTTCACAACGAACGATCTCTACGGACAGGAGGTGTTCAGCAGCGCGAGTGTGCTGCCCGGTGCCATCAGGAGCTCGTCGAGGTTGCCGGCGGGCACCTCGATGGCCGTCGTGTACGGACCGGCCGCGGCATACCGGGCGCAGTCCGCGTCGGGTCCGGTGAGGCACGGTTCCATGTCGGCCGCTGAGACGAACGAGCCGTCGGCGGCGTAGAAGGCGATCGACAGCGGGGTCGGGGTGTTGCGCATCCAGAACTGGCCCGTCGACGGCGCGTCATACACGAAGGCCATGCCGTCGGCGCCGCCGAGGTCGGTGACGCCCATCAAGCCGCGTGAGCGCTGGTCGGCCGTCGCCGCGACCCACAGACACACCTCGCAGACCTCGCCGTCTGCCGCCGTCACCGTCGCCGCGGTGGTCGTGAAGCCCACGGGCTGCACGCCGGTCGTCGTCGGCGCGGCAGTCGTCGTCGGGGCGGCAGCTGTTGTGGCGGCCGCAGCCGTCTCCGTGGTGGCGTCACTCGGGTCGGAGCTGCACGCTGCGCCGACGACGAGCGCGACGAGCAGCCCTGCCCTGGTCAGCGTTGTGGTGAGACGGTCGACCAAAGGTCCGGCGAAACAGCAGACGTCAGCGGCCGCCGACCGGCAGCACCCGGAGCAGGTGGTGCCAGTGGCACTCGACGCACGCCTCGACGACGTATGCCGACAGCTCGTCGTTCCTGCGGTTCAGCGCGGTCATCTCCTTCGCCGTGGTCACGCAGCGGCCGTGGGCGGGCAGGCGCGGGCCGAACACGTACGTGACGAGTCGCAGCGGGGCCTCGTCACAGATCGGACAGATGGTTTGTGACTCGGTGCCGACGTTGGTGGCCGCCCGGATCAGCTCCGGATGGGCGTCGCACACCTGATCCTGGCTGAGCCGCCCGCGCCGGTACTCGTTGATCAAGTGCTGACGGGCGAGCCGGTGGTCGATCTGGCCGCGACCGCTGGTCGCGCCGCGCAGTGCACCGATCGACAGAGTCATTGCCGGGCCAGGCTAGTGGTCGCGCGCATTCGAGGCAGGTGGGTCAGACGCCGGGGCGCCGACCAGCGTGACGCCGCGAAGGCGGAGAACCCGAACCATCACGCCTCGACGCTCAAGCTCGTGAGCACTTCGTCGAGGACGCGCAGGTCGAAGTCGGTGAGGATCTGCACCAGCAGCACGGCGGTGAACGAGCCGTCCGGTGGACGCGCCGCCACGGTGACGATGTCCGTCGGCAGGCCACCGCAGTCGCTCCACACCATGTACTCCCCCGTCAGGTCCTCCCTCGTGAACGGCGTCGACGGGCCGCCCTGGCAATCCTCCTGGAACGTGTAGTCCTCGAGCGCGGTCGCCGGGTCTCGCTCAGGTGGGAGGACGACGAGCGCCATGCCGGCCGCGCCGTAGCTGTCGAGGAACGTGGTCAGGTCCGGGGACGCCGCGAGGTACGGCGCGGCAGACCCGTCGGGCAGGACGCCGGCAGCCGTCGCCCGATCGGGCCACACCTCGGGTACGCGCACCCCCAGCCGCCCGGTGTCGTCGACGAGCAGGCCGAAGCGGGCGTCGTCGACCTGGAAGGAGCCGTCGTCACCGACGAGCGGAGCGAGCTCTTCCATCAGCGAGCGTGACTCGACGGTCGTGGTCGGCGCGATGGTGGTCGACGTCGTGGACGTGCTCGGCGACGTGGGCGGGGGAACCAGCGTGGCAGGGAGGTCGGACAGCTCGACCGTGCCCGGCGTCGTCGGTCCGGCCTGCTCGTCACCCGCGCACGCCAACAGCCCCAGCAGGGAGACGGGGAGGGCGAACGCCCAGGTGCGGATCCTCATTGGCGTAGTGCGGACGGGGCCGGCCGGATGGTAGGCCCTGGACCGCGTCGCGGAGAGGCGAAGCCCGGGCTCGGCACGGCGGGCGCTCCAGCGCTCTCGCCGGCCGCATCGAGCACGGCCCTGGACCGCGTCGCGGAGAGGCGAAGCCCGGGCTCGGCACGGCGGGCGCTCCAGCGCCCTCGCCGGCCGCATCGAGCACGGCCCTGGACCGCGTCGCGGAGAGGCGAAGCCCGGGCTCGGCACGGCGGGCGCTCCAGCGCCCTCGCCGGCCGCATCGACCACGGCCCTGGACCGCGTCGCGGAGAGGCGAAGCCCGGGCTCGGCACGGCGGGCGCTCCAGCGCCCTCGCCGGCCGCATCGAGCACGTCGGGCGCGCGAGGGCCCCGCGGCTGCGACAGCCGCGGGGCCCAGAGATTGGCGTCGATCAGGCCGTGAGGATCACGACGTGACGATCAACTCGAGGAGTTGAACGTGGCGAACGCCTTGTCGAGCGCCTCCAGATCGGCATCAGTCAGGATCTGCGCCTGGATGAGGGCGGTGTAGCTGCCATCGGCCGGCAGGGCGACGAGCGTGACGACATCGGTCGTCGTGCCGGCGCAGTCCTGCCACAACTGGTACTGGCCGGTGAACACCGGGTCGGAGTAGTCGGTGATCCCACCGTCGGTGCAGTCGCCGGCGAACCCGTACTGGGCCAGCGAGGCGGCGATGTCCGTGGTTGCCGGCATCTTGGCGTACAGGATGCCGGGATCCGTCCAGCCGCTGCGGAAGCCGTCGAGGTTGGTCGAGGCGGCGATGTACGGCACCACCGTGCCGTCGTCCATCGTGATCGGAGCGGTGTCCCGTGCCGTCCACGCAGTGGGGACGTCCATGTAGATCGCACCGGTGTCGTCAGTGACCGACTCGTAGCTCACCTCGGGCACGGCACCGGAATCGTCGCCGACCTCGTCACCGACCTCGTCGGCGAAGGAGAAGGCGAGCTCGATCGGCTGATCGCCGTTGATCTCGCCGCGCAGCACCTCGGACGTGTCGAAGCGCAGGACGTCGATGCTGATCGGGGCGCCTTCGCCAGCCGTGCGGAGGACGTCGCAGTAGTCCTTGAACGTGCCGTCGGTGCCGACCGGCAGCCCGTTCATGGCGGTCACGATGTCGCCCGGCAGTAGCTCGGCCTCGGCGGCCGGCGAGCCGGGGTCGACGCCGGCGACCCAGATGCCAGAGATCCCGAGCTCCTCGTCGAAGACGGCCCAGCCGTTGATGCCGAGCGACTCGAAATCACCGTCTTGCAACTGGTCGATGACGGGCTGGGCGAGGTCGGAGGCGATGGCGTAGAACTGCGCGGTGGTCGTGGCGCTGGCGCCACCGGCGTAGTTCACGGCGATGACCTTGCCGTCGGCGCCGACCAGCGGGCCGCCGGAGTTGCCGGGCTGGATGTTGGCGTCGTGCTCGACGGTGTGGTCGATCGACGACGTGCCGGTGATGTCGCCACCGGCCTCCGCCTTGGCGACGATGCCCCGGGTCAGCGTGAACTCCGGGTCGCCGAGCGGGTAGCCCGCGGCATACACGTCGAGGCCAGCGGTGATCGGACCGTCGTGCCACTCCAGGTAGGGGAGGTCGTCAGGGGCGTTGATGTCGATCAAGGCCAGGTCGTTGCACTCCGAGACGCCGAGGACGGTGGCGTTGTAGCTGTCGTCGAGCTCGCCGCCGATGTAGACCTCGAGCGTCGCTGCACCCGCGACGACGTGGTTGTTCGTGACGGCGAGGCCGTCCGGGCTGATGACGAACCCACTGCCCAGACCCGAGCCGTCGGCGAACCCGATCTCGGGGTCCCGGAACGTGCCCTGGGCGACGATCTGGACGACCGCTGGCTGGACGTCACTGTACGAGGAGATGGCGGCGGATCCGGCCGCCTCCGTCGTCGAGGGGACGGTCGACGCGACCGTCGTCGGAGCTGCAGCGGCCGTCGTCGGGGGGGCCGGCGGCGTGCTGGCAGCCGTGGTGTCAGCGGATTGGCCGCTCGCGTCACTACCGCAGGCGGCTGCGGCCACGACGAGTGGCAAGGCGAGCAGCGCGAGCGCGCGCTTGCTGGATCGGGTCATTGGTTCCTCCACACAGGGTCCGCCGCCGTGACGGACCTCACAGGGCGGTACGTGCGCGGCTGGCCCTTGTGAACCGATTGGGAAGCACATGAGACATCACGACTCATGGCGTCTCAAGCGACTACATCATGTGCTGGCGCGCTCCGCTTCCACGATGTTGGCCGGCCGCGGGCGGCCGAAGAGGTAGCCCTGACCGCGGTCGCACCCCAGCTCACGCAGCCGCGCCAGCTGCAGTGGCGTCTCCAGACCCTCCGCGATCACGGCGATGCCGAAGGAGTGGCCGAGGTTGACCACGGCCTCGACGATCGTCGTGTCCTCGCTGTCGAGCCCGAGGCCGGCGACGAAGCTGCGGTCGATCTTGATCGCCTCGAGCGGGAACCGCTTCAGGTAGGTCAGCGACGAGTAGCCGGTTCCGAAGTCATCCACGGCCAGGTGGAGGCCGAGGCTGCGCAAGCTGCGCAGCGCGACGGTCGAGGCCTTGACATCCGCCAGCAGGGCAGTCTCCGTGATCTCCAGCCACAGCGAGTCGGCCGGGATCCCGGTTTGGGCCAACAGGTCAGCTACCAACGTGGCGAAGGCCGGGTCGACCACCTGGCGCGTGCCCACGTTGACGGCGAGCGTGGCGTCGGCGAACGGGAGGTCGCGAGCGCGCCACCTGGCGAACTGGCTGAGTGCATCCTCGAGGATCGTCGCCCCGATCTGGTCGACCAGGCCGGTCTCCTCGGCCATCGGCAGGAACTGGTCCGGGGACAGGAGACCCCGGTCGGGGTGCAGCCACCGAGCCAACGCCTCGAAGCCCGTCACGTGGCCAGTGGTCAGCTCGACGATCGGTTGGAAGTACGGCACGACCTCGCCCCGCTCGAGCCCGCGCCGCAGCTCGTTCGCGGTGCGCAGGGCGAGCACGGTGGTCTCGTGCGTACCGGGGGCGAACTGCTCGACGCAGTCCCGACCCCTGGCCTTGGCGCGGTACATGGCGGCGTCGGCGTCGCGCAGCAGGTCAGCAGCGCTCGCCCCGTCACGGTCGTTGATGGACACTCCGATGCTCGAGGACACGAAGAGCTCGGTGCCCTCGATGACGACCGCGTCGCGCAGCGCTTCCCGGAGCTGCTCGGCGGCGGCGACCGGATCGCGTCCGGTGCTCACGACGGATGTGAGGACGACGATGAACTCATCGCCGCCGAACCGGGCGAGGATGTCGTCGGGTCCGACGGCGTTGCGCAGACGGTCGGTCATCGCCGTCAGCAGCGTGTCGCCGATGCCGTGCCCGAGGCTGTCGTTGACCGCCTTGAAGTTGTCGAGGTCGATGAACAGCAGCGCCACCTCGCCGTTCGGCGACTGGTCGAGCAGCGCATCGACGCGAGCGATGAGCTCGGTGCGGTTGGGCAGACCGGTGAGGTCGTCGTGGGTGGCCGCCCACTGCAGGCGCTCCGCCGTGCGTCGCTGCTCGGTGACGTCCTCGATGTGCGTGATGGCGAGCGACACGCCTTCGTCCTCGGTGACGGCGACGCGGGTGCGGGCCCAGACGAACTCACCGTCGCGACGGAGGTACCGCTGGTCGAGCAGGTACGTGTCGGCAATGCCCAGCTCGAGCCGGGCCCGGTAGGCGGCCGCAGCGCGCAGGTCCTCGGGATGCGTGAGCTCGCGGATCGAGCGGCCGACGAGGTCGGTCACCGGGCGCGACAGCATGTCGGCCAGCGAGCGGTTGGCGTCGATGATCGTCGAGTCGTCGAGGCGGACGAGGGCCATCCCGGTCGGCGCCGAGTGGAACGCCTGCTGGAACCGGCGGCGAGCTTGCTCGAGTGCACGGACCCGTTCCTCCCGCTCGGTCACGTCGCGCATCCGGACGATCACTGCACCATCGGTCTTGCGCGGCAGGTCGACGTTCGCTTCGACGACCGTCGGCGTCGGTCGTTGCGCATGCAACAGCCGCAGTGAGATCGGTGCGACCGGGTCGCCGCGCCGACCGGCCTCCAACCAGTCGGCCAACTCGTCGGTGCGGACGGTCTCGACGAGCGTGGTCAGCGGCGCGCCGACGAGAGAACTGATCGGGCGCCCGCTGAGCTCGGCCGTCTTGGCGTTGGCACCCCGCACGACGCCGCCGTCGTCGACGGACATCACCGCCTCGGGCAGGTCGTCGAGCAGGAGGCGCAGCTCGGCCTCCGTGTCGATCAGGCGGTCGATCGTCCGATTGAGGTGACCGGTGATGCGGCGGGACTCGAGCCACGTGACGACGACTGCGGCTGCCGCCAGCAGCGCGGCGATGACCGCCGCAGCCAGCGTCCGCGGCGAGCGGTCGGTGTCCAGACGCACCACGAGCACGACGAGTCCGACGAGCAACAGTGCCGCGACGACGACCGAGGCGACCCACCTCCACGTCGCTGCCCGCCGCCGGATCGCGACGCCGTCCGTGATGTCGTCACGCACGCCCGCACGCTACGTCGGGCCCTGACCCATCCGAGTGTTTCGCCCCGTCCGAGTGTTTGACCCGGGGCATCCCCGGCCGAAACACTCCGATGGATCAGGTGAGCTGCTGCTCAGCCCACCACTGGTCCAAGCGCCTCATGATCTCCTCCTCGCCGAGCTCGCCCTCGTCGAGACGGATCTCCAGCAGGTTGGCCAGCGCCTTGCCGACGGCAGGGCCAGGCGGGATGCCGAGGTGGGTCATGATCTGGTTCCCGTCGAGCTCGGGGCGGATCGCCGCCAGCTCCTCCTGCGCCGCCAGCTCGTCGATGCGGGCCTCGAGCTCGTCCATCCGCTTGGACAGCTGTGCCGCCTTGCGCTCGTCGCGCGTCGTGCAGTCGCACCGGGTCAGCACGTTGAGCTCCGCCAGGAGGTCGCCGGCATCGCGCACGTACCGGCGCACGGCCGAGTCGCTCCACCCC
Organism: uncultured Acidimicrobiia bacterium; assembly: GCA_963844915.1. Classification (GTDB taxonomy): domain Bacteria; phylum Actinomycetota; class Acidimicrobiia; order Acidimicrobiales; family Ilumatobacteraceae; genus JALZMG01. The sequence continues at coordinate 224,731 of CAWJQF010000010.1, forward strand.
ATCTTGTACGTGTGGAACCGCAGGTGCAGGAAGACCAGTTCGGCGACGGCGCCGATGTCAGCGCTCGGATAGCGCAGCTCCTCCATCCGTCGGCGCGTGATCCGCGCACCGACGACGTCGTGGTGGTGGAACGTCGTGCCCTTCCCCGACTGGTAGCCGCGCGTCGCCGGCTTGCCGACGTCGTGGAACAGCGCGGCAAGGCGAGTGATGCGGAAGTCGTACGCCGACCGATCGCCGTCGGCGGGCGATGGCGGCCGCACGTTCTCGACCACCGCGATCGTGTGGCTCAGCACGTCCTTGTGCCGATGGATGGGGTCGTGCTCGAGGCGTAGCGCCGGCAGCTCCGGCAGGAAGTGCTCGGCCAGGCCGGTGTCGACGAGGAACCAGAGTCCAGCCGCTGGGTGGTCGACGACCATCAGCTTGTCGAGCTCGTCGCGGATGCGCTCGCGCGACACGATGTCGAGCCGTTGGCCGCGCTCGGCGACGGCGGCCACCAGTTCCGGGACCGGCGTCAATTCGTACGCAGAGATGAACCGAGCAGCGCGGAGCATGCGCAGCGGGTCGTCGTCGAAGCTGATCTTCGGCGCCAACGGCGTGCGCAGGATCTTGCCCGCCAGATCGGAGACGCCGCCGTGAGGATCGACAAGCGTCGGGTCCACCCGACCGGCGGTGGCGGGCATCAGCTCGAGCGCCATCGCGTTGATCGTGAAGTCGCGCCGCGCCAGGTCCGCCTCGACGTCGTCGGCGAACGTCACGTGCGGCTTGCGCGAGTCGTCGACGTACGCGTCGGAGCGGAACGTCGTGACCTCGACCGTGCGGAATGTGCCGTCGTCGCGGCGGCGGTGCGCACCGATGGTCCCAAACCGCTCGCCCTGCGTCCACACCGCGTCGCCCCACGTGTCGAGCAGGGACTTGACCTGTGGCGGTCGGGCGTCCGTGGTGAGATCGAGGTCGAAGTGGGCGCGGGAGCTGCCCACGAGCAGATCGCGCACGGCGCCCCCGACGAGATAGAGGCGGTGACCGGCGGCGTGGAACGTCTCGGCGAGCGGACCGAGCTCGGCCAGCACGGGCGCGAAGCGTTCGGGGATCATGGCGAACGAGAGCTCGTCATCCGAGGTGCGGCTGCCAGAGCTTCGCCGCCTCGGCGACGACGTGCGCCCCCGGCCCGCCACTGCTCGGGCGCTCGGCTGCAGCCGGTGTGCCGGCCAGCGTCGACAGCACGGCGCTCGTGCTGGCCGAGAGGGCTTCGAGGTCGTAGCCGCCTTCGAGCATCGCCACGCAGCGTCCCGGCGGCACGAACTGACGTGCTCTGGCGGTGAGCAGCGCGTAGTCGCCCGCCGTCAGCGCCAGCTCTGCCAGCGGGTCGGCGCGGTGGGCGTCGAACCCAGCCGAGATGAGCAGCCACGTCGGGTCGAACTGCTCCACCACGGGGGCGATCACGTCATCGAACGCCTGCAGGTAGACGTCTCCCGTGGCGCCCGGCGGCAAGGGGAAGTTCATCGTGGTGCCACATCCCGCGCCGGTGCCCTGCTCGGTCAGGCGGCCCGTGCCCGGGTACAGCGGCCACTGGTGCAGGCTGACGAAGAGGACACGCGGATCGTCGACGAACACGGCCTGCGTCCCATTGCCGTGGTGAGCGTCGAAGTCGAAGACCCAGACCCGCTCGCCGGAGTCGGCCAACGACGCCGCGACCACGGCGATGTTGGAGATCAGGCAGAACCCCATGGAGTCGGTCCGCGTGGCGTGATGGCCGGGCGGTCGCACGGCGCAGAAGGCGGCCTCGGCGCGACCTTCGCGCAACGCTTGGACGGCGGTCAGCCCGGCGCCGGCCGCCAAGCGCGCCGCCCGCGCCGATTCGGCACTGAGGCGCGTGTCTGCATCGATCCATCCACCACCGGCCTCGGAGAGCGCCTCCAGACGATCGAGGTACCACGCCGGATGAACGCGCTCGAGGTCCTCGCGTTGCGCCGGTACGGGCTCGAGCGGGATCAACGCGTCGGCGACGCCGTCAACTTGGGCCCCCGCGATCACCGCCGCCAACCGCGATGGCCGCTCCGGATGTCCGGGGCCCGTGAGGTGCTCGAGGTAGGCCTCGTGCGTCGCGAACAGCACCGTCACGGACGTCACGATAGGACGGGGTTCGCGGATCCGAGGTTCTCCGGCGCCCCACCCGGTACCCAACGCCTCGGATGCAGCGAAAACCTCCGGTCACCACCACTACCGTCATGCGGCGGTGAAGGTTCGTCGGCACTCCCCCGGGCTCGGACCGCGCGTCCGCGTCAGGCCATGGGCGTTCGACGAGCGCGTCATCCACCTCGCGCTGGCCGATCAGGCGATCGTCCCGCACGCCGAGGAGCTCGATCAGTGGATCGAGACGCTCGTCGAGACCCGACCGCGCCTGGCGACGATCCGCACCGGGGCGCTGTTCCCTGCAGCCGCGGCGCGCTTCGCCGACGCCGGCTTCGTCACCATCGACACGCTGGCGTTGTTGCGTGTCGAGCTCGCCGGCACCCACCACGTTGCACCGCCTGGGACCTCTCGACTGCGCAGCCGGCACCACCACGATGCCGCTCTCGTCGACCGGGCCGCGTTCGGCGACAACTGGGGCAACGACGCGTGCGACCTCGCCGACATCCGGCACGCCACGCCGACCCACCGAGCACGAGCCCGCTTCGTGCGCCGTAACCCAGGCGAGTCCGGCAAGCGGCGTCGGCTCGTCGGGTTCGCCATCTCGGGTGCGGCGGGGGGCCAGGGCTACCTGCAGCGCCTTGCTGTCCTGCCGGAGCATCAACGTGAGGGGCACGGGCGGGCCCTCGCGGTGGACGCGGCTCGCGTGGATGCGACGGCGGCGGTTGAGCCACGGCGTCGTCAACACCGCGGTGACGAACGAGCCGGCGCTCACCCTGTACGAATCGCTCGGCTTCCGACGTCTGCCCGAGCAGCTGCTGGTGATGCAACTCCACGTCGGCACCCGATGAGCGCCGGGAAGCGCTCGCTCGCCGCGCTGGCGTCGGTGGTGCTGGCGATGTCGCTGGCGTCCGTCGCCGCGGCGGCTCCCGAGCCGCCGACGCCGCTGGAGATCCGGCTGGTCGCCCAGGACTTCGCCATCGCTCGCGATGCTCCGTGGCACGCGCAGTGGCGTGTCGATGGGACGGTCCCCGCGGCGTTCGTCCGCGTGATCCTCTACCGGCCAATCGACGACCGCGTCGATTTGGCCGATGATCTGGCGGGCGACCGCCAAGAGGTCATCGACGGCATCGTCTTCGACGCCGCGCCGAACTTGCAGAGCGATGCGTCGGGCGCGCTCCTCGGCATCACCGTCCCGACGACCGCCGCGGCCAACGCGGCGGAAGCACTCACGTTGCGCCGGCCCGGGCTGTACCCGGTCACCATCCAGCTGGTTGCAGATGACACCGTCCTCGCCGAGGACCACACGTTCATCGAGCGCCTGCCCACGGATCCCAGCACGGCGCCGCCGATGAACGTGGCGCTCGTCGCCGGCATCGACGATCCCGGACCGACGCCGACGGCGAACGAATTGGAGGTCGGGCGCCGCCGTCTCGCCGAGCTCGCCGAGTTCACGACAGCGGTCGAGGGGCCGGTGACCGTGTCGATCCCACCACCGCTCGTCGCTGACTTGGCGACCGACGCTCCGGAATTGTCTGCGCAGCTACGCCAGGCGCTGGCAGGCGACGAAGTGCTCTCGCTCCCGTCGGACCGGCTCGACCCCTCCTCGGCGGTCGCCATCGGCAAGGCCGAGACCTTCACCCGCCGGCTGCGCGACGGCGAAGACGCGCTCGGCGCGGCGCTGCCGGGCATGGCTGCCACTCGCTCCGGATGGTTGGTCAAAACGCCGGTGAGCACCGACGGAGCGACCCTGCTGCGCGACTTGGGCTTCGATCTGCTGACACTCGGTGCCGACGACTACGCCACGCTGGACGGCAACATCGGTGGGTTCGTCGACACGACGCTCGCCGTCCAGGTCGCCCTCGACGATGCCGGCACGATGCCGGCGATCGTGACCAGCGGGGCAGGCGAACTGCTCATCGCCGACGAGGACATCGAACCGACCGCGGCCGCCGTGCGCATCCTCGCCGAGCTCCTGACGACGCGACGCGAGCTCGGGGCCCTGCAGCGGCGCAGCGTCGTGTTGGCGACGCCGGCCTTGGCGATCCCGGATCCTGCGGTCGCCGGGGCGCTGGCAACGCTGGCGACGGCGGTGCCCGACCTGCGACTCACGCCGCTGTCGGCGCTGGCCAGCTCGACCGACACGATGCTCGTCGAGGGCCAGCCGCAGACGATCAGCCTTCCGCCCGTCGCCGGTCCGGACCTGACCGAACGCGCCCAACGCGTCGAGTTGACGGGCGTGTCGGCGGAGAGCGCCGGCTCGATGCGGCTCGACGACAGCGAGCTCCAGCAGTGGAGGGCCGAGCTCGACGCGGCGCTGTCCACCGGTCTCTCGGATGCGCAGGTCGACGCCACGTTGGCTCGGGTCGCGACCGAGGCGGACGCCGTGCGCGACTCGGTCGTGCCGCCGCAACCGTTCGACCTCACGCTGACGGGACGCTCGAGCACCCTGCGGCTCAACCTGCGCAACACGTCAGACGAGACGCTGCGCGTCGTGGTGCAGGCCCGCTCCCCCAAGCTGACGTTCCCCGAGGGGGACCAGACCGTCGAGCTCACGCCGAGCGGGGTGACCGAGGTGCTGATCCCCGTCGAGACGCGCTCGAACGGGACGTCTTCGATCGAGATCGAACTGCTCACGCCAGCGATCGGTCAGCGTGTCGCCGAGCCCGTCGTCTTGACGGCACACGTCAACGCGCTGACCGGCCTCGGTCAAGTGATCACCGGCGGCGCGCTGCTCGTGCTCATCTCGTGGTGGTTCGGCCACCTCCGCCGGCGCCGCCGCCTGCGACTGGCCCGCGCCAGCGCCGGATCGAGCGTGGTCGACCTCGCCGAACGGCGGGTCGACCGCCCGCGCGCTGACGCGTGACAAACCGCCGTTCTGTCCGTAGAGATCGATCGGATCGGCCCGTTTCTGGCGGACAGTTGGCACGCTTGGACGCTCCCGAGACCGTCACGGGGTGTCCCTGACCATCGAGGTACCCACAAGTAGCCTCACCCTGCGGAATGCCGGCGTCGACCACTCCACCCCCTCTCTCGAGCACCACGCCGCCTCACGGGGAGCAGCCGGTCGTGCTGGCCGGTCGGTACCGGCTCGAGCGCCGGCTGGCGCAAGGCGGCATGGCCGAAGTGTGGGTGGCCACCGACGTCTCCCTCGATCGCAAGGTCGCGCTCAAGTGGCTCAAGCCGAGCCTGGCGTCCGACCCTGTCGTCGCCGAGCGATTCCGCCGCGAGGCGATCGCCGTCGCCGGGCTGACTCACCCGAACATCGTCGCCGTGCACGACGTGTTCGAGGACCGCGGCCGCCAAGCAGTCGTCATGCAGCTCGTCGACGGCAAGAGCCTGCGCCAGCTCCTCGACGTCCAGACGAGGTTGAGCCCTGAGCTGACGATCCACATCGGTACGTGCGTCGCTGCCGCTCTCGACGCTGCCCACCGCGCCGGCTTCGTCCACCGCGACGTCAAGCCGGGCAACATCCTCGTCACGCCGGATGGCCGAGTCCTGCTGACCGACTTCGGGATCGCGAAGGGTCTCGACACGTCCGAAGACGACCTGACCAGCGACAACGTGATGATGGGGACGGCCAAGTACCTCTCCCCCGAGCAGGTCCGCGGCCGCAAGCTCGACGGCCGTGCCGACCTCTACTCGCTCGGTCTCGTGCTGTACGAGTGCCTCGCCGGCCGGGTGCCGTTCCTCGGCGAGACCGACGCCGACACGGCGCTCGCTCGGCTGCAGCGTGACCCCACAGACCTCGGCCGCCTGCGCCCCACCCTGCCGCGCGGCCTCATCAACCTCGTCCACCGGCTGCTCGCCCGGAACCCCAACCACCGCCCGAGCACCGGGGCCGAGCTGCGTGCCGAGCTCCAGCGGGTGGCCGACGAACCGCCGGTAGACCTCTCCGGACTCGTCTCGCTCGACGGGTCCGCGACGCCCGAGCGCGGGCGGCCGACCGGTACGGCGACACCTCGGACACGACCGGGTGCGCCGCCAATCCCCGGCGAAGCGACCCCGGCCAACCCGCGCCCGCCGGTGCGCCGGGATGACACACCCGACGCCGGACCCCGGTTGCGCGGAGCCCCGGCGCGTGGGCTGCAGTCGAGCTCGAGGACGTCGCTGATCGTGATCGGCCTGTTGGTCGCGATCGCCGTGATCGTCGCGCTGATCCTGTGGGCGACGATCGGGCCGGATGAGCCTGAAGGCGCGTCGACGCAGACGACGACCGCAGGAAGTGCGGTCGTCCCGCCACCGTCACCGCCGCCAGCGGCAGGCGCCAACCTCGTCACGACGTTCACCGCCTACGACCCGGCCGGAGACAACGAGGAGAACGACGCCTTGGCCGACGACGCGAGCGCTGACGGCGACCCGGCGACGCGTTGGGAGACGCAGTGCTATTCGTCGCAGTTCATGGTCGGCAAGCCTGGCGTCGGCCTGGTCGTCGGGTTGGCGCAGCCGGCCGCCGGCACGCTGACGTTCGACCTGGACCTCGCCCCGTCGCAGATCGAGGTGTTCGCCACGGCCGGCGCCGAGATCCCGGCCCAGCTCGACGCCTGGGGCGCACCGATCGCTCCCAAGTCCCTCAAGGAGCAGCCCGGCCCGATCGAAGCGAGCACGCCGACTCCGGTCCGCAACCTCCTGATCGTGTTCCGCGAGCTGCCGCCCGACACCGGCTGCAGCGACGCCTACCCCTACCGCGGCGCGATCAGCGAGGTGACGTTCACCCCGAGCTGATCGCGTCGGCGATGCCCTCTCGGTACCCTCGGCGGGCATCGGGGAGGTCCACAGCGTCGACGATCGGAGGTTGGTCGCGGCCGCGCAGGCGGGCGATCGCGCCGCCCTCGACCAGCTGCTGCGACGCCACTACGACCGCATCCACGCCGTTTGCCGGCGCATCGCAGGTGGCACACGAGACGCCGATGACGCCGCCCAGGAGGCGATGATCAGCATCGTGCGCGGCTTACCGCGCTTCGACGGCCGTTCCGCGTTCTCCACGTGGGTCTACCGGATCGCAACGAACGCCGCCCTCGACGAGCTGCGCAGGAGGCGTCGCCGGCCGTCGCTCCACGTCGTCACCGACGACCACGAGCGCACCGAGCCTGCCGACCCGCTGGCCGAACGGCAGCTCGACGCCATCGCCGAGCGCGAGGCGATCGACGCCGCGCTCGACGACCTGCCCGAGGAGTTCCGCGTCGCCGTGGTGCTCCGCGACGTCGCGGACCTCGACTACGCCGAGATCGCCGCCGTGCTCGACGTCCCGGTCGGCACCGTGAAATCGCGCATCGCCCGCGGCCGCGGACAGCTGGCCGAACAGCTCGGGAACCGCACGGGCGCCTCCGGGCGTCGAAAGGATGATCCACCCCCGACGTCATGACCGATCACCCGACCTCCGACGAGCAGTTGCTCCTCGCCAGCGCCTACATGGACGGCGAGCTGACCACCGAGGAACAGGCGCGCGCCGAGGCCGACCCGGTCGTCATGTCGATGGTCGAAGAGCTCCGCGCCGTCCGCCGCCAGCTGGCGATCGCTGCGCCGCCCGACGAGCAGCGCCGAAACGCCGCGATCAGCGCTGCCCTCGCCGCGGCGCCACCCATCGCGTCGATCGCGGCGCGCCGACGGGCTCGGTGGATGGCACCGCTGGCGGCAGCTGCGGCGGCCGTTGTGGTCGTGGTCGGAGGGGTCGTGCTCCTGCGGGCTAGCGACGACGGCGACGATGACGCCGCTGATCAGTCGAGCCTGCAGGTCACGGACAGCGCCCAGCTTGCAGAGGACGACGCGGCGAGTGGCGCAGCGACTGCGGAAGCTCCGCAGGAGGCGACGCGCGCCGCGACCACTGCCGTCGAGGCGGAGGCAGGCGAGGTGGCAGCCCCCGAGGCGACCCAAGTGGCATCGGCTACCGAGGAGCAGGCGACCGCCGGCGCGGCCCCGGTCGTGATCGTCACCGAGGATGATCTCCGCGCCTTTGCCGTCCCGCCGGCGGCCGACGCGTCGAGCGCCACGTCAGTCCCGCTGTGTCGCGCCGACGATCGCTTCGTCGGCTTCGCGCAAGTGCAAGGCGTCGACGGGATCGTTGACGTCGAGATCTACGACGTCGCTGCTCCCGCTGAGCGCGTCGCGGTGGATCGGCAGAGCTGCGAGGTGGTGCTACGCGCCACACCATGACGGCGTGAGGCCGGGAGCTAATGTCGGCCGCCATGGCCGGGAACCCGTTGACCGATCCGCGCTGGCCAGGTGACCTTGCCGACGCCGTCGAGAACGTGGTCGGCACGATCCGCGACCGCGCCACCACGCCGGTCGTCAAGATCACCCGCGGCATCGTCTACGGGCTACTCGCCTCGTTCGTGGCGATCACCGCCCTGGTCTCAGTGGTCATCGGGATGACGAGAGCGCTCCAGATCCTGCTCGAGCTCGGGTTGACGGAGGCGCAGGCGGTCTACGTCAGCTACTTCATCATGGGTGGAATCCTCAGCCTCGCTGGATGGTTGGTCCTTGTGATGCGTCACACCGGTGACGAATGAGGATCGGAAGGACATGCACCCCCGCAACGTGATCATCGTCGGGTCAGGCCCGGCCGGATTGACGGCTGCCATCTATGCCGCTCGTGCCAATCTGCGACCGCTCGTCATCGAAGGAGAGCCGTCGAGCACGGGCGATCAACCTGGTGGTCAGCTCATGTTGACCACTGACGTGGAGAACTATCCGGGCTTTCCGGACGGCATCACGGGTCCTGAGCTGATGATCAAGTTCCGCGCCCAGGCCGAGCGCTTCGGCACGGAGTTCCTCACCGAGAAGGCGACGAAGGTCGACCTCGACTCCCGCCCGTTCCGGGTCTGGGTGCGCGACACCGTGTACGAGGCCGACGCCGTGATCGTCAGCACTGGGGCGCGGTCGCTGATGCTCGGGCTGGACGCCGAATCCCGCCTGATCGGGCACGGGCTCTCCACGTGCGCGACGTGCGACGGCTTCTTCTTCCGAGGCCACAACATCGCCGTCATCGGTGGCGGCGACTCGGCGATGGAGGAGGCCATCTTCCTGTCCCGGTTCGCCGACAAGGTGACCGTCGTGCATCGCCGTCACGAGCTACGGGCCTCGAAGATCATGCAGGATCGCGCCTTCGCCAACCCGAAGATCGAGTTCCTGTGGGACAGCGTGATCGAGGACCTCGTGGGCGAGGATCGGCTCGAAGCGGCGATCGTCCGCAACATGCACACGGGCGCCACCAGCCGTCTCGACGTCACGGGCGTGTTCGTGGCCATCGGGCATCGACCGAACACCGATCTGTTCGCAGGGCTGCTCGACATGGACGAGAACGGCTACATCGTCACGGCCGCCGGATCGTCAGCGACCAACATCGAAGGTGTGTTCGCCTGCGGTGACGTGCAAGACCACACGTACCGCCAAGCGATCACCGCAGCAGGCAGTGGGTGCATGGCGGCGATCGACGCCGAGCGCTGGCTGGAGGCGCAGCATCACTCGACGTCGTGAACGAACGAGTGTTCGGTTTGATGCGAGCATGACGTTGGGTAGTCCCCTGCTCGCATGGAATGCGTTCACTGGTCGCCTGGTTGCACTCCGGTAGAATCGTTCCGCTTTCCGTAAAGGATCTCTGAGATGTCCTCGATCACCAATCTGTCCACCAGCACGTTCGACGAGTCGGTCAACAGTTCCGATCGCCCCGTCGTCGTCGACTTCTGGGCCGAGTGGTGTGGGCCCTGCAAGGCCATCACGCCGATCCTGACGGAGCTTGCCGACGAGTTGGGTGACCAGGTGACCATCGCCAAGGTGAACGTCGACGACAACCCAGACCTGGCGATGCGTTACAACGTGATGAGCATCCCCACGCTGCTGGTGTTCTCCAGCGGCGAGGTGCACAAGCGCCTGGTCGGCGCCAAGGGCAAGGCCCAACTGCTCCAGGAGCTCGACGAATTCCTCGTTTCCTCCCGCTGACCCGCGGGCAACACGGCGACGCCGTACGCGACCTCCAACGCCGCCTCGGGGCGGCGGGGTTTGCCGCGGCTGGCGGTGGTGAGTACTGCGAGGCGACGGAAGCGGCAGTCCGGGCGTTCCAACGCGACCGCGGCCTGCGTGACCACGGCACGTGTGACGAGCCGACGTGGCTGGCGCTCGTCGAGGCCTCGTGGCGTCTCGGCGATCGTCACCTCAAGCTCGTGGCGCCGTACCTGCGTGGCGACGACGTGGTCACGCTTGCAGGCCTGGTTGGGCCGGCTGGGATTCGACTGTGGCCGAATCGACGGCATCTTCGGGCCTGCCACAGGGGGCGCGTTGGCCGAGTTCCAACGCAACTGCGGCCTCGATGACGACGGCGTGTGCGGGCCATTGACCGTCCGGGCGCTCGAGATCAACGGTGCCCGCACCGGATCCGGTCCTGGCATGGCAGCAATCCGTGAGCTCGAGCAGCTCGGCACGGTTGGCGCATCGTTGCGCGACCTGCGTGTGGTCGTCGGACAGTTCGGCGGTTTGGGGCCGCTGACCCGCCAGGTTGCCCAGAGCCTGCGTCAGCACGGTGCCAACGTCATCACGGTCGACGAGCTCGATCCGGCGATCCACGCCGCCATGGCGAACCGGCACGCCGCCATCGTCTACCTCGGGTTCGAACCGAGCCGGCACGACGAAACTGGCCTCGCCTACTACGCCACGTCGGGGTTCGAGTCGGCTGGGGGCCGAAGCCTGGCCGATCGCATCGCCGGTGCGTTCGGAGCCATCGACGCGCTGCACACGGCACGCCCCACCGGGATGCGACTGCAGGTGCTCCGGGAGACGCGCATGACCGCTGTCGTGTGCTCGCTCGGCCCGGTCCAACGTGTTGTCGATGCCGCGCCCGCGGTCAGCGGGGCCGTCGTGGACGCGCTGGCGCTGTGGGCAGCAGCGCCGGTTCCGGCCCCCAGCCGCACGTAGCAGCCACGACCTCGCCCCGTCGCCCCTGACGCTCAGGCTCAGCTCGAGCACACCCTCATCTCCAGCCTTACACACAGGCGTGGACAAGGCTGTGGACAACCCGGAACTGCCCTGCTCAGCGGCCCACTTTGGTCGTGGATCGAGGTTGCCGCGTCAGCTCTCGCCGGCCATCCGCCGGTAGATCCGCTCGAGGTCCGCCAGGTCGGCGAACTCGATCGTCACCTTGCCCCGCTTCGCGCCCATCTGCACGCCGACACGAGTGTCCAGTAGGTCGGCGAGCAACTGCTCCAGCTCGAGCAGCCCGGGCGGGCGCAGCCGGGTCGCCGGCCGCAGCCCGGCGCCTTCGGCCGGAGTGCTGTCGCGCTGACTTCGCGGCTCGACGGGTGCCACCGGGGCGCCGCCGCGCCGGACGGCCTCCTCCATCGTGCGGACCGACCACCCGTCGGAGACGGCCTGCTGCGCCAGACGCTCCTGCAGGGTGCGATCCGGCGTCCCGAGCAATGCCCGAGCGTGCCCTGCCGAGAGCTTGCCGTCAGCGAGCAGGTGCTGAACCCCCGGCGGCAGACCGAGCAGGCGCAGCGTGTTCGTCACCGCCGAGCGGCTCTTGCCCACACGCTTGGCGACGTCGTCGTGCGTCACCCCGAAGTCCTCGATCAGCTGCTGATACGCCGCCGCCTCCTCGAGCGGCGTCAGATCGTCGCGCTGGAGGTTCTCGACCAGTGCTTCCTCGACGGATGACACGTCATCCGAGCTGCGCACCACGGCAGGCACCGTCGTCAGGCCGGCACGGCGGGCAGCCCGCCAGCGGCGCTCACCGGCGATCAGCTGGTAGCCGCCGTCGACAGGGCGCACGAGGATCGGCTGGAGCACGCCGACGTGACTGATCGACGTGGCCAGCTCCGCCATCGACTCCTCGTCGAAGTGGAGGCGCGGTTGCAACGGGTTGGGGATGATCTCGTCGATCGACACTTCCGCCAGCGTCGCCGAGGCAGGGCGTTCCTGCGACGGAGGGATCAGCGAGCTGAGGCCTTTACCCAGCCCGCTGCGTCGAGTCATCGTGCACCTCCTTGGCGACGTCCCGGTAGGCGATGGCGCCGCGGGAGCGTGGGTCGAACGTGATGATCGGCTGGCCGAACGACGGGGCTTCGGAGAGCCGCACCGAGCGCGGCACGATGGTCCGCAGCACCTTGTCACCGAAGTGGTCGCGGATCTCGTTCACGACTTGATCGGCGAGTTTGGTCCGGCCGTCGTACATCACGCACACGATGGTGCTGACGTGCAGGCTGGGATTGAGGTTGCGACGCACGAGATCGACGTTGCGCAGCAGCTGGGCGAGACCTTCGAGGGCGTAGTACTCACACTGGATCGGCACCATCACCTCGTGCGCTGCGCTCAGCCCGTTGACGGTGAGCAAGCCGAGCGACGGTGGGCAGTCGATGAGCACGTAGTCGTAGTCGTCGACGACCGCCTCGATGGCCCGGCGAAGCCGCGTCTCCCGGCTGAACGCAGGGACCAGCTCGATCTCGGCCCCGGCAAGCGCAAGGCTGGCTGGTGCCACGAACAACCGCTTGACGTCCGTCGGCTCGATGCAGTTCTCAATCGGCACTTCATGCATCAGGACGTGGTACATCGACGTCTCGAGTGCATGGTTGTCGATACCCAATCCGGTCGAAGCATTGCCCTGGGGGTCGAGGTCGACGATGAGGGTTCGCTGGCCGAGCTCGGCGAGGCATGCACCGACGTTGACCGCCGTCGTCGTCTTGCCGACGCCGCCCTTCTGGTTCGCCACGGCAATCACGCGCGGCAGCGGGATCCCCGCCGGCTGCTCGGTCGGAGCCTCCTCCGCGGGCGCTTCATCGAGCGGCGTGTACTCCCTAGGCGCGCCGGCAAGCAACAGCGTGTCGGGAGTCGTGAGTGGGTCGGGAACGCTCATCGCGAGTCCTTCGATCGGCGCGAACGGCACCAGCCTGGCCGCCCGCACCAGAGCAGGTCAAGCATTGTCGGTTTCACGTGAAACGTCACGGAGCACGACGACCCGTCGATCTGGGTGGGCGACCCGCTCGAGACGGTACCGCTCGAGCAGCGGAGGCGGCCACCGCGAGGCATCCTGTTCAGGTGGTTCGCTGACCACGATGCGTCCTCCAGGCGTCAGGAGGGGGACGGCGGCGCGCAACGTGACGTCGCTCCCACCGAAGCTGCGCGCAACGACAGCCTCGACCGGTGGCAACGCCTCGTGCAGCCGCGCGGCGTCCACGGCCCGCACGCTCACGCGGTTGGTGAGCTCGAGTCGGCCAACGAGCCGGACGAGGTGATCGGCCCGCGTCTGGCGCCGCTCGACGAGCACGACGACGAGGTCGGGTCGGTCGACAGCGATCACGAGTCCCGGAACTCCGCCGCCGCTACCGAGGTCGAGCACCGTTCCGGTGGTCGTCGAGAGGGCATCGACGAATGCCCGGGCGTGGTCGATGACGTCGCGGATCGGACGTCGCCCCAACATCCCGAGACGCTGCGAGACCTCGAGCGCCTCGACGAGCGCGTCGTCAGACAAGTGCGAGCTGCGCGAGCTCCCGTGCGTTCGTAACGCCGCGAGCATGAATGGTCAGGTCGGCCGTCGTGCCGTCAGGCTCAGGTCGACCCGCCAGCAGAGCGAGCGAGGCCATCAGGTGGGCACCACGACGACGCGTCGGTCGGGCTCCTCGCCCTCCGAGCGGCTCGTCACGCCGTCGATCTCCGCCAGCGCGTCGTGGAGGACCTTGCGATCAGCGGAGGGCATGGCGTCGAGCGACCGGGCGACCCCGCTCGAGCGGACCTGCTCGGCGACCGACTGGGCGAATCGCTCGAGGGCGATCCGGCGCTTCTCGCGATACCCGGCCACATCGACACGCAGCCGCGTTTCGTGATCCCCCAGTCGCCGTTGCGCCGCCACGCGGGCGAGGTCTTGCACGCCGAGGAGCGTGCGGCCGCCTGGGCCGATGAGCAGACCAAGCGACGTGCCATCCACCCGCACCTCGATCTCGTTTCCTTCGACCGTGGCGTCGACCGTGGCATCGAAGCCGAAGGCCGTCGTCAGGCCACCGACGAAGGCCAGCGCCGCGTCGCGCACTTGCGCCACGTCGGCCTCTTGCACCGGCTGCTCGGCAGCCCCCTGCTCAGCTCCCTCATCGGATGCCGGCGGCTGATCGTCCGTCGTCATGTCCCGTCCTTGCTCACTGCTCGTTGGTCGGCCGTTCGATCCGTTGCGCCCGCCGCGCCGACCGCGACGTGGTGGCCGGGCGTCGTTCGTCGCGCCGGCCTCGTTGGCCTCGTTGGCCTCGTTGGCCTCGTTGGCCGCGTTCGTCGCGTTCGTCGCGTTCTCGTTGCGCCGATTGCGTCGTCGATCCTGCTTCGGTCGCACGGGTGCCGGCCGGACCCGAGCGCGCACCCGAGCTTCGCCGCGCACGCGACCGAAAAGTCCTTGGCGTGGCTCCTCCAGCACCTCGAACTCGGCGTCGTCGGCGACGACCCCGAGCTGGTCCAGTGCCAGTTCCTTCGCCTCATCCAGGGATCGCGCAGTCGTCTCGACCCATTCCATACGTCAGCTCCGATGTCTTCGATCGCCGTTGCGCCGTCAGTGCAGACCGGCGCTCATCGTCGGCGCTTCCCGCTGCTCTTGCTGCGACTCCCACCCGGTCGCCCGGACGTGCCTGGTCCCCTGCCGGGTGGCGTCGGACGGTTCTTCGGCGGTGTGGTGCGCTTCGACGTTCCCCCACCTCGGCCATTGCCGCTGGCGTCGACCGGCGCCGGCGGCTTGGGGGCGCTGGCCTTCGCGCCGTCGGTCTTGGCCTCCGGCAGCTCGCGCCGTTTGCCTTGGCCGAACAGGCCTCCACCACCGCCCTGTTCCTTCGCCAACTCGCGCGCTGTCTCCGAGGCTCGTTGCGCCTGTCGACCGAGTGACTCGTCGTGACCATAGAAGCGACGAGTGATGTAGGCCTGCTGCCCGATGCGCAAGATCGCCTGCGACATGTAGTAGATGATCAGGCCGGCAAGAAAGAAGACCTGGAAGAAGGCGAACGCCACCGGCAGGTACTGCATGATCTTCTGCTGCGTCGGCGACATCGTCGGGCTGACCGCGGCGCGCGCGGCGACCATCCGCTGCTGCAGGAAGTACAGCCCGGCCAGGGCGACGACGAGCAGTGCGTAGACGAGTCCCTGCCCGAATCCGTCAGCGAGGGCCTGGATCGGTGATTTCGCAAGGTCGAGACCGAACGACTTCATCTCGGTCTGCATGAACAGCGACTGGTACAGCTCGCTGTCGTGGGAGATGTAGCGGGGCACGAACCCCAGATCAGCCGACGTCTGGCCGGTCGTCGCGGCCAGCACCCCCTGGGTGATCGGGGCCGCTGCCCCGATCGGCTGGTAGGTCAGGCCGTGGAGGATGCGGAACATGATGATGAAGACCGGCATCTGCGCCAGTAGCGGCAAGCACGAGGCCATCGGGTTGACCTTGTGCTCCTGATAGAGCTTCATCATCTCTTCGTTGAGCTTCTGGCGGTCGCCCCGGTACTGGTTCTGCAGCCGGCGCATCTCCGGCGCCAGCCGCTGCATCTCGAGCATCCCCTTGGTGCTCTTCAGCGTCAGCGGCGTGATGATCGTCATCACCACGACGGCGATCAGTGCGATCGACGCGATGTAGTTGTGGGTGATGCTGTAGAACCAGGACAGCAGCCAGGCTGGGACCTCGAACATCGCTCAGCGATCCTTCGCCGGGGGAACCGGATCGAAGCCGGAGGGGCCGAACGGGCGGCACCGCAGCAGGCGTCGCACGCTCAACCAGAGGCCACGCGTCGTACCGTGCTCGAGGAGGGCCTCGTGGGCGTAGCTCGAGCATGATGGGGTGAAGCGGCACGGCGAGGGTCGGCCTTCCATCCCCCGCTGGTACCACTCGATCATGCGCACAAGTCTGCCGTGACCCGGAGTAACCACGTGCTCGGTCATCGCGTCACGCTCATCAGCAGCTCGTGGACCTCGTGGCGCAACTCGTCAAACGAACGTTCGACAGCTGCCGGACGCGCGCCGACGAGCAACAAACCGTGGCCCAGCGATGAGCGCCTGGCGGCGTCGGCAAGGACATGGCGAAGACGTCGACGCAGGCGATTGCGTGTGACCGCCGAGCCGACCGACCGACCAACGGCGAAGGCCACACGCGGCGGCACCGCCGTGGCATCGTCCACGTATCGACACCACAGGGTCGACGTCGAGGCGCGACGGCCATGACGGGACAGCGCCTCGAACTCTCGTCGCTCGCGAATCCGACCGATCAAGCCGACAGACGATGGCGACCCTTGAGGCGGCGGGCCCGGAGGATGGCCCGGCCCGAACGGGTACGCATGCGGGCGCGGAACCCGTGCTTGCGTGCTCGGCGGCGAGTGTTCGGCTGGTAGGTGCGCTTCACGGCAGGCTCCGGACATGATGGGCGAACGTGCCGGCACGGCGCCGTCGTCGCAGGCGTTAGGCACAGCGACCGCGGCGCGGCCGTGCCGATCGACCCAGGCTACGGCCGATACCGCCTCGCAAGCAACGTTTCAGGGACTGCGGGGACGTGCGCTAACCTCTCCTCCCCGGATCGGAAGGTGTCTTCTGCGTGACGAGCCCGTGACGAAGCGGCTGAGGAGCGTGCTAGCGTCGTCTATTCACCACGCGGGCCTTGTCCACAGCTTGTGGACAACCGTGTGGATCTGGCCTTCGTCGGGGTGCAGGAGATGCAGGTGAGCGACCACGATCAAGTGTGGATGGCGGTCGCCCAGCAGCTACGAGACCAGCTCACGGAGGTCGTCTGGTACTCGACGTTCCAGGATGTCGTCCCACTGGCGGCGAATGGCGAGCACTTTCAGATCAGCGTGCCGAGCAATCACGTCCGCGATCGCATTCTCACCCGCTACCTGCCGCTCGTGACCGGCGCGCTCGACGAGATCGTCGCGCCGGGCTGCCGGCTGGACATCGTCGTCGCCCCGTCTGCCTCGACTGACCTGTCGGACGATCTGCTGGGGCGGGCCGCACCGACACTTCTCGACCGAGGGCTCGGTTACGACCCGGACGGCACGGCGCTCCTCGACGAGGCCGGCCTCAATCCGCGCTACACGTTCGAGACGTTCGTCAAGGGCGCCTCGAACCAGTTCGCCCTCGCTGCCTCCCTCCGCGTCGCCGAGACGCCAGCTCGCTCGTACAACCCGTTGTTCATCTACGGCTCGGCGGGCCTCGGCAAGACCCACCTCCTGCATGCCATCGGCCACTACGTGCACCACAACTACCAACACCACGGTGTGCGCTACGTCTCCACCGAGACGTTCCTCAACGAGTTCGTCGATGCCATCCGGACCAACTCCAACACGGCGTTCAAGCGTCGCTATCGGGACATCGACGTCCTGCTCATCGACGACATCCAGTTCCTCGAGAACCGTGAGGGCCTCCAGGAGGAGTTCTTCCACACGTTCAACTCGCTGCACGGGGCGAACAAGCAGATCGTCATCTCGTCCGATCGCATCCCGGATGCCATCCCGACGCTCGAAGAGCGCCTGCGGGGCCGCTTCAAGTGGGGCCTGATCACCGACATCCAGCCGCCGGACCTCGAGACGCGCCTCGCCATCCTGCGCAACAAGGCCGAGCGGGATCAGGTCGAGGTGCCGGCCGAAACACTCGAGTTCATCGCCACGAAGATCTCCACCAACATCCGTGAGCTCGAGGGCGCGCTGATCCGGGTCACGGCGTTCGCCAGCCTCAACCAAGTCCGGATCACGACCGAACTTGCCCAGCACCTGCTCGCTGACCTGCTGCGCGAGGCCACACCCAAACCGCGGACCGACGAGGAGATGCTCGCTGAGATCGCGGCCATCCTGGGCTTCGAGGTCGTCGCTTTGAAGGGCAAGAGCCGGCAGCGGCCACTCGTCACGGGCCGCCAGATCGCCATGTACGTCTTCCGGGAGCTGACCGACCTGAGCTACCCCGCGATCGCCAGGATCTTCGGCGGACGTGACCACACCACGGTCATCCACGCTGTGGAGAAGATCCAACGGTTGATGAGCGAGCGCAAGCAGATCTACGACCAGGTGACGGACCTGCTGCAGCGCCTCAAGTCGTGACGCATGTCCCCCATCGCGCCGGCCCGGCACGCGTGAGCGAGCCAAGCAGCAACCGCGCGCACCCGCTTGTCATCATGTGGACAGCTGTCCGTCACCTCGTGGACAACCAGTCGTCGTCCACCGAACCACATTGTTGTCATCTGCGTGCTGTGCACGGTCGGGGACAAGCGAGCACGCGCCGGCGTGGCCTCTACGCTGCCCGGACCACCACTTGTCCCCAATCCACAGCACCTATTACTGCTACCAACTCTCTTCACCACCTCGAAGTGGGAAAGGCCGCACTGTGAAGTTCCGATCTGAGCGTGATGTCCTGGCCGAAGCACTGGCAACGGCCGGGCGCGCGGCGACCAGCCGCACCGGAACGCTGCCGGTGCTCTCGGGTCTTCGTCTCGAGGTCCGTGGTGACGAGCTCGCCGTCACCGGCACCGACCTCGAGCTGTCGATCCGACTGACCGTCAAGGTCGGGGGAGACCGGGATGGGGCCGTCGTCGTGCCGGCCCGGCTGACTGCTGACATCGTGCGGTCGTTGCCGGCGGGTGCCGTCGAAGTCACGCTGACCGACGAGAGCGGGGGAGACACGGTCAACATCACGGCGGGGCGGTCGCACTTCGCGATCCGCCCGCTCGGGCTCGATGACTACCCGGTGCAGGCCGAGCCGCCATCCGACGCGGTGTCGCTGCCGGCGTCCGCGGTGGCCGAAGCACTTCGGCAGGTCGTGAGAGCGGCCAGCACCGACGATGCGAGAGCAGTGCTCACAGGAGTGCTGATCTCGGCCGAGGAAGATGGGCTCCGGATGGTTGCCACCGACTCATACCGGCTGGCCGTGCGGGAGCTACCTGAGAACGAACTGTTGGCGAGCGGCCAGAAGGTCCTCGTCCCGAGCCGCGCCCTCAACGAGCTGCAACGCCTGCTCGGCGGGACCGACGACTTGAAGGTGCGCCTCGGGACTCGTGACGCGGTGTTCGAGTCGGGCGGCACCCGCCTCACGACTCGCCTGATCGAAGGGGAGTACCCGAACTACCGCAATCTCTTGCCATCCACGCATCCCAATGTGCTGACGGTTGGCCGCGAGGCCTTGCTCGAGGCGCTGCGGAGGGTGAAGATCCTGGCCCAGGACGCCACGCCGGTGCGGCTCACGCTCGGCGGTGAGACCCTCGCCCTCACCGCGATCACCCAGGACGTCGGGAACGCCTCGGAGGAGATCGATGCGACCTACGAGGGCGCGGAGATGACGGTTGCCTTCAACCCGGACTACTTGGCCGCGGGTATCGACGCAGCAGATGCAGAGGAGATCACGCTCTCGACGATCGACCCCATGAAACCGGCGGTCATCCGGGCCGTCGGCAGGGACGACTACCTGTACCTGCTGATGCCGGTCCGGGTGCCCTGAATCGCAGGACGGCGAGGCGGTCGTGATCATCGAGCGGCTCGAGTTGGTCGACTTCCGCAACTACCGCCACGCTGTCTTCGCGCTCACGGCCGGCACGACGGTCGTCGTCGGCGACAACGGTCAGGGCAAGACGAACTTCGCGGAGGCGATGGCCTATCTCGGGACCTTGACCAGCTTCCGAGCCGCGCCGCCAGAAGCGCTGGTGCGCGTCGGCGCGAACGCGGCGATCGTGCGCGCCGACGTGCGCGACGACGATGGGCGGCTCGTCCTGGTCGAGGCCGAGCTCGTGCCCGGTGGGCGGAACCGGGTCCAGATCAATCGTCAGCGCCTGGTACGGGCGCGCGACCTGCTCGGAGCCGTGCGCGTCACGGTGTTCTCTCCAGACGACCTCACGCTGGTCAAAGGAGGCCCAGCCGATCGGCGGCGCTTCGTCGACGACACGCTGGTGAGCCTTGCCGTGAAGTACGACGCGGCCCGCCTCGAGCTCGATCGCATCGTGCGCCAGCGCAACATGCTGCTACGCCAGTGCGGCGGTCGACTCGACGAGACGACATCGTCCACGCTCGACGTGTGGGATGCCAGGCTGGCTGCGGCGGGGGAGCGGTTCGGCCATGCCCGGGCGACGATGGTGACGAGGATCGAGCCACACGTCGCGGCCGCGTACAACTGGCTGGCCGGGACGGAGACCATGGTCGGGCTCGTCTACGACCCGCCCTGGCGTTCGGTCGGGCTCCTCGCTGCGCTTGCTGCTGCCCGTGAGCTCGACGTGCGTCGTGGCGTTTCGACGGTTGGACCCCATCGCGACGAGCTGGTGCTGGCGATCAACGGCTTGCCGGCGCGCACTCACGCCTCACAGGGGGAGCAGCGCACGCTCGCGCTCGCGCTTCGTCTCGGGGCACACCGTCTGATCGCCGAGCGGACCGGTTCGACGCCGGTGCTCGTGCTCGACGACGTGCTGTCCGAGCTCGACGGTGGGCGCGCCGCCGCGTTGTTGCGCCATCTGCCGTCCGGCCAGGTCGTCATCACGACGGCCGGCAACGTGCCCACCGCGGCGCGCTCGGAGCGGACGTTGCGAATCACCGCCGGTGCGGTCGTCGACGAGGACGAGCAGCCGCTCGATGCGGGGGTGTCATGAACGAGCGCGACCCCGTCTCGATCACCGACTCGTTGGACGATGTCGTGCAGGCCTTGCGCGGGGGTGCCCGCCGAAGCGAGGTCGGCGGCGTGTTCGGACGCTGGGAAGAGGCCGTCGGGCCGGCCCTGGCAGCCCACGTGCGGCCCGTGCGCCTGGAGCACGGAGCGTTGCTCGTCGAGGTCGAGGACCCTGCATGGGCGACCCAGGTGCGGCTGCTCGCCGACGATCTCAAGCGGCGGCTCCTCGACGTCGCAGGTGTCGCTGTCGAGCAGGTTGACGTGCGCGTCCGGGCTCCGCGTCGCGGTCCCCGGCTGACTCGCCAACCAGAACGCTGACCAGGCATTTTCCCGGTTCCGGTCCGCCTCCTTGTGACACGCCGTTGGTAAACTGAATGACATCGCTGCAAGGCCCCCGTTTCCCCTCGCGCCCCATCGAGGCTCTCCTTGACCACTGACGACACCACCGGCCAATCCCGACCACGAGGCGACTATGGAGCGAAGGACATCCAGGTCCTCGAAGGCCTCGACCCGGTGCGCAAGCGCCCGGGCATGTACGTCGGCTCGACCGGGCTGTCCGGCCTCCATCACCTGATCTGGGAGGTCGTCGACAACTCCGTCGACGAGGCGATGGCCGGGTTCTGCACGCGCATCGGGGTGACGCTGCAAGCCGATGGCGGATGCCGGGTCGACGACAACGGTCGAGGCATCCCGGTCGAGCCGTATCCGTCCGGGCCGCACAAGGGCAAGAGCGCGGCCGAGGTCGTGCTGACCGTGCTCCACGCCGGAGGCAAGTTCGGTGGCGGCGGCTACAAGGTGTCAGGCGGGCTGCACGGCGTCGGCGTCAGCGTCGTCAACGCGCTCTCCGAGCGGTTGATCGTCGAGATCGATCGTGGCGGTCAGCACTACCGCCAGGAGTACGCCAAGGGCGGCAAGCCGCAGGGGAAGATGGAGGTTGTCGGGCCGACGCCGGGGCGCGGTCGCAAGACGGGGGCCACCGTCACGTTCTGGCCGGATCCGACGATCTTCGTCGCCGAGGGCACCGAGTTCGTGGCCCGCACGGTGCTCGAGCGGCTGCAGACCATGGCGTTCCTGAACCGTGGGCTCGAGATCGTCTTCGACGACCAGCGCGCCGAGAAGGAACAGCGCGTCACGTATCAGTACAAGGGCGGCGTCGTCGACTTCGTGAAGCACCTCAACGCATCGAAAGAGGCGTTGTTCGCCAAGGTGAGCCACTACGAGGAGGAAGACGAAGAGCACCAGGCGCTCGACATCGCCATCCAGTGGAATACCGGCTACTACGAGGGCATCCACGGCTACGCCAACGGCATCTCCACGACCGAGGGCGGGATGCACGTCGAGGGATTCCGCTCGGCGCTGACGGCGGTCGTCAACAAGTACGCCCGGGCCAAGGGCCTCCTCAAGGAGAAGGACGAGAACCTCCTCGGCGAGGACATCCGCGAAGGCATCACGGCGATCATCTCGGTGAAGCTGCGTGATCCGCAGTTCGAAGGCCAGACGAAGGCCAAGCTCGGCAACGTCCCGATGCGGTCGTTCGTGCAACGGGTCACGAACGAGCGGCTGGCGGAGTGGTTGGAGGAGAACCCGACCGAGGCCAACAAGGTCGTCAAGAAGGCGCAGTCGGCGGCGCAGGCACGCGTCGCCGCCAAGAACGCCCGCAACGCGATCCGTCGGAAGACGGCACTCAGCGGCGCCGGCATGCCCGACAAGTTGAAGGACTGCTCCAGCCGCAACGCCGAGGAGAGCGAACTGTTCATCGTCGAGGGTGACTCGGCCGGCGGCACCGCGCTCGATGCCCGCGATCCGCGCACCCAGGCGCTGCTGCCGATCCGCGGGAAGATCCTCAACGTCGAGCGGGCGCGCATCGACCGGATGCTCAAGAACAACGAGATCCAAGCGCTGATCACGGCGATCGGCGCTGGCGTCGGTGAGGAGTTCGACGCCAGCAAGGCCCGCTATCACAAGGTCATCGCCCTCGCCGACGCCGATGTCGACGGGAGCCACATCCGCACGCTGCTGCTGACGTTCTTCTACCGCCAGATGCGACCGCTGGTCGAGTCCGGCTACGTGTACATCGCGCAGCCCCCGCTGTACTCGACCGAGGTCGGCAAGGAGAAGGTCTACATCAAGGACGACGCGGCAAAGGCCCGATTCCTCGCGGAGCGCCCCAACCACAAGAAAGAGTTCCAGCGGCTCAAGGGCTTGGGCGAGATGGACTGGGACGAGCTGCGCTCGACCACGATGTCGGCGACGTCGCGCACGCTGCTGCAGGTCACCGTGGAGGAGGCGGCTCTCGCCGACGAGGTCATGAGCGTGCTGATGGGTGACGACGTCGAGATGCGACGCGAATTCATCACGCACGAATGCCCGCGACGTGCGGAACCTCGACTTCTGCCGAGAGCTGAACGATGCCTGACGACGTAACCCCGGAGCTCCCCGTGGAGCCGATCCAGCCGATCGAACTGCAGGACGAGATGGAGAACTCGTTCCTGGACTACGCGATGTCGGTCATCATGTCGCGGGCGTTGCCGGACGTGCGCGACGGGCTCAAGCCGGTGCACCGCCGGATCATCTGGGACATGGAGGACCAGGGCTTCCGCCCCGACCGACCGTTCGTGAAGTGCGCCCGCGTCACCGGCGACACGATGGCCCGCTTCCACCCGCACGGGAACTCGGCGATCTACGACGCACTCGTGCGCATGGCGCAGCCCTTCTCGCTGCGCCATCCCCTCATCTCCTTCCACGGCAACTACGGATCTCCTGACTTCGACGCGGCGGCCGAGCGCTACACGGAGTGCCGCCTCGCACCGCTCGCGATGCGCCTGTTGGCCGACATCGACGAGGACACCGTCGACATGGTGCCGACCTACGACGGCACGAACGAGCAGCCCGTCGTTCTCCCGGCTCGCTTCCCCAACCTGCTGGTCAACGGGAGCCAGGGCATCGCCGTCGGCATGGCGACGAACATCCCGCCGCACAACCTCGGCGAGGTCATCGACGCCACGATCCACCTCATCGACAACCCGGATTCCAGCCCGGACGACCTCATGCAGTTCGTCAAGGGACCGGACTTCCCGACTGGCGCCAGCATCCTCGGCCGGGCCGGGATCCTCGACGCGTATCGCACGGGCCGCGGCAGCATCAAGCTGCGTGCCACGGCGATCATTGAGGAGGGCAAGAAGGGCGTCGAGATCGTCGTGAGCCAGCTCCCGTACCAGACGAGCTGCTCGGCGATCGCTGGGCGCATCCAGGAGCTCGTCGACGGCGGCGATCTCGACGGCATCGCCGACGTCAACGACGCTTCGGCCGGCGGCAAGACAAATCTCGTGATCACGCTCAAGCGGGACGCCAACGCCAACGTGGTGCTCAACAACCTGTTCAAGATGACGCAGCTGCAGACGAGCTTCGCCGTCAACACGGTGGCCCTCGTCGACGGCGTTCCTCGCAC
Source organism: uncultured Acidimicrobiia bacterium (assembly GCA_963844915.1). Lineage (GTDB taxonomy): Bacteria > Actinomycetota > Acidimicrobiia > Acidimicrobiales > Ilumatobacteraceae > JALZMG01. Next base: position 248,870 of record CAWJQF010000010.1, read on the forward strand.
GCTGAACCTCAGCCAGGCGCTCAGTGGGTACGTGCGCCACCAGGTCGAAGTCATCACCCGTCGCTCGCGGTTCCGCCTCGAGCGGGCTCGACGCCGCGAGCACATCCTGGAGGGCCGGCTCAAGGCCCTCGACGTCATCGACGAGGTGATCGCTCTGATCCGGGGCAGCGACGACGCAGCCGCCGCCAAGGCCGGCCTGATGGCTGAACCGTTCGAGTTCACGGAGGTCCAGGCCGTCGACATCCTCGACATGCAGCTGCGGCAGCTGACGCGGCTGTCGCGCATCGACCTCGAGACCGAGATCGAAGACGTCCGCAGCAGGATCCGTGAGCTGGAAGCCATCCTCGCCGACGACGTCATGCTGCGGGGCGTCATCAAGGACGAGCTGTTGGCGGTGAAGGAGGAGTTCGCCACGCCGCGTGTGTGCCAGATCGCCCTCGACACCGGCGACATGTCGATCGAGGACCTGGTCGACGACAAGGAGCTCGTCGTCGTGATGACCGAGGCGCAGTACGTCAAGGCCGTCCCGGCCGGCTCCTTCAAGACGCAGTCGCGAGGCGGCCGAGGCGTGAGCGGGGCCAAGCTGAAGGCAGACGATCTCGTGCGGCACGTCATCTTCACGACGGCCCACGCCTACCTGTTGTTCTTCTCCAACTTCGGCAAGGTGTACCGGCTGCGCGCCCTCGAGATCCCCGAGCGCGAGCGCACGGCCAAGGGCATGCCGATCGTCAACCTGCTGCCGCTCGCTCCGGGTGAGACGATCCAGGCGATCATCGACACCCGCGACTTCGCCGGCGAGCGCTTCCTGTTCTTCGCCACCAGGCAGGGCACCGTCAAGAAGACGGCGTTCGACGCCTATGACTCGAGCCGTCGGGACGGGCTGATCGCACTCAACTTCCGCGACGGGGACGAGCTCGTCCGGGTCATCGAGACCGGTGGCGGGGATGACATCTTCATGGTCAGTCGCAAGGGCATGACGATCCGCTTCAACGAGGACGACGTGCGCCCGATGGGTCGCACGGCGGCCGGTGTGCGCGGCATGCGGCTGCGCACCAACGATGAAGTGGTGTCCGTGGACGTGGCCCGCGACGACACGGCCATCTTGATGGTCACGGAAGCCGGGTACGGCAAGCGCACCCAGCTCGAGCACTACAACCGTCAGTCTCGCGGTGGCCAGGGAGTCATCGGGATCAAGCTGACCGGCAAGAAGGGCAACGTCGTCGCCGCGTTCATGGTCGGCATCGACGACGAGATCGTCGCCGTGTCCTCCGGCGGCATCACGATCCGCATGGAGGTGCGTGAGATCTCCTCGCAGGGTCGGGCGGCGACCGGTGTCCGGCTGATGAACCTCGACGACGGCCAGACCGTCGCGTCGGTGGCCGCCATCCTCGCCAACGACGCCGAGTAGCACCTCGGGCCTCGCCGCGCCTGCACGCGGCCCGCCTCGCCGTTTGATCGGCAGCGACGCTGCCCTCGTCCCGTCGCTCTCGCGCGACGCATCCATCGGGAGGTTCGACGTGCTGCGCATCCGGGGTGACAATGGCCAGGCCGTGCCGCTCGTCGCCGCGCTGGTCGCCGTTGCCGCAAGCCTGACGGTGGCCGTCGGCGCGTTCGCCGGCGACATCATCGACGCTGCTCGCGCCCAGACCGCCGCGGACGCCGCAGCGCTGGCGTCCCTCGAAGGGGGACGGCCCGCCGCGGCCCGCCTGGCCGCTCGTCATGGAGCCGTCGTCCAGGCGTGGTCTCGCCACGCTGACCAGGCGCGGATGTCGGTCACGGTGACCGTTCGCGTCGGCGACGCGGTGCGTACCGCTCGTGCGATCGGAGGTGATGTGACGTGGCCAGGTAGTTGACTGCTTGCCCGCTTTCGCGCGAGGTCGTTGCGTACACTTTCGCGACGTGACCCCCAGCAAGCGCGCCGGCGGCACGGTCGAGTCCGAGGTCGACCCCTCGGCGGAGACGGTGGTGAATGGCGACCGGGATCCGACCGGCAACGGGAACGGACATGGGGAGCACCACGACGACGACACGCCGAGCAAGCGGCGCACCACGCTGGTCACCAACGGTGTCTCGATGCCGGAACGGGGGAGCGCCTCCAACCGCGGCGCGTCTTCGAGCCTGATTGCAAAGCCGGCGGGAGACGACGAGGCAGGGTCGGACGTCGAGGCAGCGGCCTCGGTCAACGGTGATCTCGAGCCACCGACGATCCTCGTGCCAGGTGAGCCGGTGGGGGGTCTGCCCGCTCCGACCGTCGAGGCGCCTGCCGAGCAGACGGACGGTGAAGCTGAGGCGACGAGTGAGTCGCCAGCCATCTTCGACGACGCCGCGTCCAGCGAACCGTTCGGCATCCCGATGCCCGATGACGGCATGGACGTCGAGCCGCTACCGCTGCCCATCGTGACGGTGCCGCCTGCGGCCCGCGGCTCGCACCCCGCGACCCTGCCCGAGCCCGTTTGGATGCCGACCGTTCCGCCGGATGTCCCACTGGAACCGCCCTACGTCACGACATCGATGACGGCGCACAACGTGGCGCCCGTTCCTCGCGTCGTCGGCCGCCGGCCGCGGGTCCGCAAGGTCACGAGGGTCGTGCGGCACGTCGACCCGTGGAGCATCTTCAAGATCGCACTCCTGTTCAACCTCGTCCTCTACGGCGTGCTGCTGACGGCCGGCGTGCTGCTGTGGAACGTCGCCTACGCCACCGGGACGATCGACAACCTCGAGCGGTTCTTCGAGTCGTTCGGGTGGAGCACGTTCGAGTTCAACGGCGGGGCCATCTACCACGCCGCGTGGATCGCTGGCCTCTTCGGCGTGATCGGTCTCACCGGGGCTGCGGTGCTGGCGGCCACGTTGTTCAACCTCATCACCGACCTGGTCGGCGGAGTGCGCATGACGGTGCTCGAGGAAGAGGTCGTCGAGCGCACGAGCTCGCCGATGCGCCGCTTCGTCGTGCGCCGACCGACGGCCCCGCCAGTCGATGCCGACCCGCCGGCGCCCGATGCTGGAACGACCGAGTCGGTCGACACGTCGGCCAGCTAGCCTCGACGGCCGGCCCTGGGGCTATAGCTCAGTCGGTTAGAGCGCATCCCTGATAAGGATGAGGTCACAAGTTCGATTCTTGTTAGCCCCACCGCAAAGTACCTGGTCAGCGGCACTGTGCTCCCGCCAGGCACCGCCCGCCCGCACCCTAGGTGTGCAAACAGGTGTGCAATGGATTTGCGTTTCCCTGCATCTCAAGGGCCGTCACGGGCCGGATCTGGCGCACCAGGTACTTCTGCGGCGAGGCGGCCCCGCGGTCCGCTCGCAGGCCCGTCCGCCCGGCCCGGCTGATCGGTGCGCAAGTTCCGACTCGCCGAGCTGGCCGACCCGTCCGGCAACACCGTGACGTTCGCACAGACCCTCGCCGCCGCGCCGGGCTGATGTGCCGTGGGAGGACCGCCGGAGTGCTACGGGCGGAAGAGTCCGTTCTGCAGGTCCCTGGTGACGGCATCTAGCGGCTGTCCGCTGACGATCAAGGGTCCTCGCCACGGTGCACTGAGGGCGAAGAGCAGGGCCACGCTGAGGCCGACGACGACGGCGAGGCCCATTACGGGGAGCAGCGTTCGCAGGCTGGTTCGGAACGCCAGCGCACCGGCGTTGGCGATGAGCGCGACGCCGCTGGCGACGAGGGTGAGGACGTAGAGGGCAGGGATTTGGCGTGAGGCGGCGGCGGTTCGGGCTCGCCGACCACTGGTCAGGGCGTCCAGCGAGGTGAGCAGTTCGGTGCTGGCGGGTGTTCCGATCTCGCTCTGTGCCGCCTGGGTCCGCACTACCCGCTCGAGGGTCGAGATGGCCGCCATCGCTTCTGGATCTCCTTCGGCGGCGCTGTCTTCGCGCCACTCTGTTGCTCGTGTGACGCGCAGGTAGTCGACTAGGGCGTGGTGGATCGGCTCCGAGCTGGACGCCCGGGCTGGTCGCCGCCCAGGCGAGGCGAGACGCTGCCTCCGCCTCGCTGCTGACGAGATCTTGAGCGCTCCGCAGGTAGCCGGCCTCGCCAGCCAGTGTGAGCGCGGTCATCACCGCAAAGATCGCGCCGAGGGCGGGCATCAGCGGGGAGGCGACGCCGTGGACGCCGTCGTGCTCGGCCACCGGCACGACGGCGCGGACCACCACGCGGCCAGCGACGGCAACGACGACCGCTAGCGCGAGCGAGCCGACGACGAGCAGCCACGTCGGCAGGGATGTCAACCAGTCCATGGGCTAGATCTTGTTTCCGCGTTCATCGCAGGGCAGCGGACCGTCGAACCCAGTGACCTGCATCGCCTCATCCATGATGGTGATCGTTCGTTCCATCGCCACCGGCCGCAGACCCCCGACGCTGTCATGGAACGGGTTGTCCAGCGAGTTGATCAACAGGAGCATCGCGGTGATGACAGCCACCACGGCGCCCATCAGCAGGGCCTGCGTGACGGCGCGCTCCGCCCGGTCGGCGAAGAACAGCATGAACAGGAAAATCGCACCGGCCGTGAAGAACAACACCAGCCACAGCGTCTGCGGGATCACGCCCACGGCACCATGCACCCGGTCATTGCGCGCCGCTTCGCGCGCCGACGTCTGGTCGAGCCAGCGGTCGTAGGCCGACTGCTCCTCGTTGGTGTCCGGATCAACGCTCTGCATCGTTCTGAATAGCTCGACTCCCCACGGGTTGAGTTCCTCGCCCAACGTGCCAGCCTCCATGCGGTCCCACTGGATGCCGGCGACGGACCGCGCGTAGCAGACCAGCTCAGCGGTCAGCTCATTGGCGAGGGTCGGATGGAAGAACTGCGCGGTCTCCAACTGCTGCGCCACGATCAACGCCTCCGTCTCGGCACCAGCGCGCGCCTCGTCATAGCTCTCGAAGGCGAGGAACACCACCAGCCCCAGCAGCACGGAGAAACCTGTGGCCAACACGCCAAACACACCAGCGGCGCGATCGCCGTCATTGAAGTAGCTCCCCTCAGGCGCCCGGCGGCGCACGAGCAACATCGCCGTGATGCCGACTGCAGTCGCCGCGACGACAATGACGACTGCGACGACGATGTTCATTCCCACCCGCTCACGAGACTGCTAGTCCGTCGGCGTCACGAGTCCCTGGGCGCGGGCGCTTAGGACCCCGAATCGAAGTGCAGGAGTTGCGGAGGGCTGGCACGAGTCGTTTGGCATCGCGTTCGCTGTCGAGGATGGACTGAAGCGGGCTGGGGGGCGGGAACGGTTCAGCCGCTAACAGAGCGGATCCGCCGGAACGCCCCGTCCGCCTCAGTCTCAGACGGGGCCGAACAACGCTCCTCGTCAGTCATCATGGGGAGGATGTTGGGACGAGTCATCGCTGCAACGTAGACCTGACCGCGGGGTTGCGGCACCGTCCGCTGGGCGATCTTCCGCGCGCCGCTCATGCTGGCCACCGCCGCATCGCCCAAGGGTGCGGCGTAGTCAGCACCAAAGCCAATGGCCTTGCAGGTCGCTGCTCTGGTGCGCCGCCTTGTGGGGAATCACGCTGTCGCTGCGATCGAGCCACCTGCACCACCATGTGCACGACCCGCTCGTGCATCTCACGACAACCACCACGCCGACGGGCACAACAACCATCCGACGATGAGGCCGTCACGGGGCGCCACAGCCACATTCACGAGAACCGCGCGCTGGTGTACGCGCACCCGCACGTGCCCGACCTCCACCTTGGGCACGATCACGGACCACCCGACGCCGAATGCCCGTTGCGGAGCGACGATCTCGCCTCGGTGCGACTCACCGAGTGCTCGGAGCGCGCCTGTCCATATCCGCCGGGAAAAGCCGCCCTGCCCTATCCGGAAGCATCGGCTCAACGGGGCGCGGACGGCGGCGACGGCCCGACTGCTCGCCATCGCGAGCACCGGTCCGCCCAGATTCGGCGTTTCGCACCGCACCGGTTGTGCGCCTGCCGCCGTGACGCCCGTCCGATCAGCGTGTCGTCGCTGTGAAGCGCCCTGGGTCTGATGGAGGCTCTTGTGTGCCCCGATCGGCATCATCGTGCGCGCCTGCATCCCCTAAAGGGCTCCGTGATCGCGCCGTTTGCAAGCTTTCACGGCGACTGGTGGTTAGTGGGCGGGCCCGGGTTGATCGTTCGTTTCCCGCAGCCCGCCGGGTC
>CAWJQF010000011.1:0-628539 GCA_963844915.1 uncultured Acidimicrobiia bacterium
GCCAGTACGACTACTTCAACCGCGTCGCCGTCGCCGCGTTCTCGACGCTGCTGCCATTCGGCCTCCTGGGAGCCCTTCCCCCGACCGACGCCTGGTGGACGGTGCCACTCACGGCCGTCATCGCGGGAGTCTTCATCGTGCTGGAGCACGTCGGCGCGGTCCTGGACTCGCCCTTCGCGAACAACGTGAACGACGTCCCGATCACCGCCATCTGCCGAGACATCGAGCGCGATCTGCTCGAACAACTCGGGGAACACCCCCTACCCGAACCCGAGCCGGTCGTCGCCGGGTACCTCTGGTGAACGCGGCCGACACCCCGAAAGGACGGCCCGTCCGATGAGCCACAAATCGTTGAACCCGGTCAATCCGCAACGCCCCAAGCGCGTCGCGATCGTCCTGTCCAACCCGGCCGTGTCCACCACCCTTGGCTGGCCGGTCGGGTTCTGGTGGGCCGAGCTGACCCACCCGTACTTCCAGTTCACCGAACTCGGCTATCAGGTCGAGATCTTCAGCCCCAACGGCGGCCGGTGCGTGGCCGACGCCATGTCCAACCCCGAAGACGCGAGCCAATGGCAGGCCGAAGATGTCATCAGCCGTGGCTACCTCCACGACCCCGAGTTCATCAAACTGGTCGAGAACACCGGCCGTGTCGACGACATCGATGTCGACGCGTTCGACGCCCTCGTCGTCGCCGGAGGACAAGGGCCGATGTTCACGCTCGACACGGCGACCAATCTGCACGTCAAGTTCGTCGACTTCTACGAGGCCGGCAAGGTGACGGCGGCCCTCTGCCACGGCGTCGCCATTCTCAAGTTCGTCCACTTGTCGAACGGCGAACCACTCGTCACCGGCAAGACCGTCACCGGCTTCGCCAACGTCGAAGAGGACTTCACCGATGAGTCGATGTGGGAGGCAGGACTGCTTCCGACGGGCGCGCACGTCATGCCATGGCGGATCGAGGATGAGATGAAGACGCTGGGCGCCAACTACATCCAGGCCGGACTGTGGAAAGGCTTCGCTGTCCGCGACGGCAACCTGATCACCGGTCAGCAGAACTTCAGCGGCACGGAGACCGCCGCCCTCATCATCGAGGCGTTGGGACGTTGAACCGGTCGCGGTCCTCCGAGCTTCCCGCGCCCAGCGGCGCTGAGGTCTCATCCGTTCGCGGCGGAGCGCTGAGAGTCATGCCGGAGGTCCTCATCTTGCCGGACCAGCGGCTCGTCCCGTGCGGAATCGAGGAGACCATCCTGGGGGCGGCGTTGCGCGCCGGCGTACCGCTTTCCCATGCATGTGGCGGCGAGGCCGCGTGCTCGACGTGCCGCGTGTTCGTGGTCGAGGGGTGGAGAGCATGCACCGAGCCAACGCCGAAGGAGCGGGTGATCGCCGAGCGGCTCGGGTTCACGGACCAGTTTCGCCTCGCCTGCCAGACTCGTGTCACAGCGCCGGTGACGGTCCGGCGCTTGGTGCTCGACGAGGACGATGTCGAACTCGCTGATCTACGCCCGAGCGCCAGGCATCGACCAGCGGCGCGTCGCAATCGGACGCGCACCGGGACTGCGACGCTGCCACCCAGCCGACTGCGACCGATCGGTGAGGAAGTGCGCGTCGCGGTCCTGTTCGCAGACCTACGCGGTTTCACGGCGTTCTCCCAAGCGCTGCTGCCGTATGACGTCATCCACGAGCTGCGGCGTCATCTCCAACAGGTGACGCGGGCCGTCCAGCGCCACGGCGGTGTCGTGACCAGCTACATGGGCGACGGCGTCATGGCCCTCTTCTGTCCTAGCGATGCTCCCTCGTCGAGCTTGTCTGCGGCACGAGCCGGGATCGAGATGCTCGTGGAGGCCGAGCGCCGGCGCGGCGAGCTGAACGAGCTCTACGGGCGCACGGTGGACGTCAACGTCGGGCTCCACTGCGGCCCGGCGATCGTCGGCGCGCTCTGGGGCAGCCCGCCGTCGATGACCGCTGTCGGTGCGACCGTCAACCTCGCCGCTCGCGTCGAGCAGGCGAACAAGGACCTCGCCACGCGCTTTCTGACCACGGAAGAGACGAGCACTGAACTGCACGACAGCATCATCATCGGGCGATCGTTCCGCCGCACGCTTCCCGGTGTGGCGGGAGAGCACACGCTCGTGGAGGTGCTCGGCGCGCGTGCGGACTCGTCCGAGGTCGCGACCGCGGTGGCAAGCGACAAGCGCCGCCCCGGCTGATCGGCTTGCGGTCCGAATGGGAACGCAATCGCTCCCAGGGAGTGGAGCCGGCGCCGTGTTCCACGGGGTGAAAGGAACCGTGTTCGCGGTCACTGCGATCGGCCCACTGGCGGCCACGAGCGTTCGGCGGGCGGTCATCTCCCGCAGGGATGGAGTCGACGGTGGCGGGGTCCGCATCCCGGCGTTCGAGCGCACTCGCCACGGCGATACTCGGCGTCCTGATCGGCAACTCGCGACGCCGGCGTTGGTTGTGCCGTCAAAGCGAGATGGAATTCGCGGAGGGTGGTGGGATGGTGCGTCCGCAGCCGCGCCGCTGAGCACCGAGCCGTCTGATCTGTGCCGGCGGCGACGACGAGCTCCGATGCGAAGGACGTCGTGTCGACGGCACACGCACGAGGCGTTGACCTTCGCCGACGTGAGCTACTCTCGCCACCGGGCGGGCGGCGCAAGCGGGCGGCGCCTCTGAAAGGGGGCCTCGATGAGGCATCGATGGGTGATTGGGGTCGTCGCGGGGTTGGCGACGGTGGCAGCCAGCGCAACGGCTGCGGCGAAGCCGTTGGACAGCGGCGAGTTTCACAACGAGTTTCACGGCGTCGAGGACGACTTCTGCGATGTCGAGGGGTTGACGGTGGAGTTCCACGCCGTTGTCGAGGGTCGGTTCCGCGTCAACACGCACGGGCGGGATGGTCTCGTCTACTTCGCTGAGAACACGCGTGTCACCAACACGTTGACCAACGTGGACAATGGCAACTTCGTGACGGAACACGTTGTGGTGCTCGGCAAGGATCTCAGCGTCACCGACAACGGCGACGGCACGTTGACGGTTGTCCAGCTATCAACGGGCAACGCCACGGTCTACAACTCGAGCGGCAAGGCGATCGGTCGCAACCCCGGCCAGATCCGGATCGAGTTCGTGGTCGATCAGAACGGGACGCCAACGGATCCCTCCGATGACATCCTGCTCTCCGAGGACCTCGTCAAGGGATCGACGGGGCGCAGCGATGACTTCTGTGAGGTCGTCGTTCCAGCCCTCGGGTGACGACGCGCCGCCCGGCGGCGTTCGTGATCGTTAGCACTCCGCGGGAACCACTTCAGCGCGCGCTTCATACCCCGCTCGACGCCGCGCCCGCGCCCGTGGGGCTCGACACGGTGCTCCAGACTCGGCAGAGAGATCGGCACGGCGGCCCGGAGATGGGGTGTCAGGAGGGCAGTGCGCCGAGCTGGCGAAGCATGGTCAGGTCGTCTCGCACCGCCCAGCGCTCCGCGATCCGGCCGCCTTCGAACCGGTACATGGCGGCGAAGCCTCGGCTGTATTCGCCAGGGGCCGCCTCGATGCCCATGAAGCGTCCACCGTGCCAGCGTCCGTGACGGACGCCGTACTGGACGACATAGTCACCGTCGGCAACAACGACCAGCTCCCGCCAGCCCTCGTGTGTCATCTGCTGGCGGCCCATCGTCTCAAGGAACTCACGAGTGCCCGCCAGCCCGGCCGGTCGATCAGCGGCGATCGCATGGTTCACCATGTCGGGCGTGCAGAGTCGGTCGAGCGGCGTCAGGTCGTCCGCGCCCAGTAGCAGGTCGAACTCAACGAGCACCCGCTTGTTCTCCTCGACGCTCATCGGCGGCCTCCTTGTTCCTGGGACGAGGATCCAGTTTCGCGACATCGCGTCGGTTGACGCGCCAGTGTTGGCGCTCACCCTCAAGGTGTTCCACGTTGATTACAAAGGGTCGGCGCCCGAGCGCGGTCCCGGACGCTGCGAACGGCCGACGGCCGAAGCGTTCGAGGGCACTCCGCGTCGCGATTGCAGGACACAGGTAGGGCAAGGGGCCTCCATCAAACCGGGGGCGGTTCATGCTGCCTGCCGGCGGCAGCATGACGTGGCGCCCTGGGGATATTCGGACGCGACACTCCGTCGGACACCCTGGTTGGAGCCTCATCGAATTCGGTGACGTGGTCTGGGCTGCTAGAGACGGCGTGATGTCCTCGTGCTGCCCCGTGGTCGAGCTTCGCCAGTACACCCTCCGGCACGGCCAGCGAGACGTACTGATCGAACTCTTCGACCGCGAGTTCATCGAGTCCCAAGAAGCCGTCGGAATGGAATTGATCGGACAGTTCCGTGATCTGGATCGCCCGGAGCGCTTCGTGTGGATGCGGGGCTTCCCAGACATGCAGCGTCGCCGTGAGGCCCTCGAAGGCGTTCTACGGCGGGCCTGTCTGGAAGGCGCACGCCGCTGCCGCCAACGCCACGATGGTCGACGTCGACGACGTCCTGCTGCTGCGCCCGGCGGCGCCGTCGACCGGATTCGAGCCGCAGCCTCCGCGGCCTGGACACGGCACCGACGTTGCGGCGGCAAGCTTCGCAGTGACCATCTGGTCGCTCACCGTGGCGGCGGACCCCGACGTGCTGATGCGCACGCTGCTCCCAGCGCTCGCCGAGGCGACGCCGCCGTCGTTGGCGACGTTCGTCGAGGAACCGAGTGAGAACACGTTCCCGGCGCTGCCGGTCCGCACCGGCGAACATGTGGTCGTGTCGGTCCAACGCGTCGTCGACGACAATTGGCCCGCACCGATGGAGCTCAACCTGGCGCTCGAGACCCCGCCCGTTCAACTCCGCCTTGCGCCGACCGCGAGATCGCGGCTGCGCTGAACGAGGCCGGTGGCGAAATCCACGCTGGTCGTGACGATCGGAAGGCACGCCGCCCGATGACCGACGCCCCGTCCGGCGGTTGCGGATGTCAGCGGACGCACAGGGTCGGGTTGATCCCCGGGGTTGTCGGACTGTGGGCAAGCTGTGGGCGGCCGGACGAGCGTTGTTCGGTGCCCGATTCCGGCTCGGTCTCGGATCACGCTCGAACGTACGGATCGAGAAAGGCTGGCGCATCGTGGCTAGCCGCAACCGGTAGCAGTGACATCCGCGTCCGCAAACCCCGATCACCGACCGCCCGCCCGCCGCCAGGTGGTCGGACACGAGCCGGCGTCGATGGAGGGTGGCGAGTCTGACTTCAGCTGGAGGTCAGTCTTTGCGTGTCAACATGACCACCGGGATCTGTCGTATGACCTTGGCCTGGTGGTCGTTGATCTGGGGGGCTCGGGCGGCCAGCTGCGGCCACAGCTCGGCCCGGGCGGTTTCGCCCAGTTCCTCCGCCACCGCCGTGAACACCTCGTCGCCCACCTCGACGTCAACACTGGGGTTGGCCTTGAGGTTGTGGAACCAGGCGGGGTGGGTCGGGGATCCACCGTTGGAGGCGACGACCAGGAAGCGGCCGTCCCCTTGGGGGAAGCAGCCCAGCGGGGTGACGTGCTCGATCCCCGACTTGGCCCCGATGTCGTGGACGAGGATCAGCGGGGTGGCCTCCCATGGTCCGCCGACGCGTCCGTCGTTGGCCCGGAACTCCTCGACGAGCTTGGTGTTGTAGTCGTTCGTCATGGTCTCAGCCCCCGGTGGGGTCGGCCGCGAGTCGGTAGGTGAGGTGGAGGCGGCCGGATGCCGCCGGCTCGGCTGATACGAACTCGAGTGCCTGGCGCTCGGCGATCCCTCCGAACAGGGGCGTTCCGCCTCCCGTGGCGACCGGGTGGACGATCAGGTGGAGTTCGTCGAGCAGGTCGGCGTTGACGAGGCTGGCGACCAGTCCCGGGCCACCCACCACATAGAACGCGTTGCCCGGCTGCTGCCTCAATCCACGAATCTCTTCGATGTCGCGGACGATCCGCGCCGTCGGCCAGCTCGTGTCGGTGAGCGTCGTGGAGAGCACGAGGTGCGGGGTTTCGGCGGCGAGGCGGGCATAGGCGACCTCGCGTGGATAGGGAGCCCGGCCGAGCATGTCGGGGGCGGCGCCGGTGCCGTCGAGGATGGCCGCCCAGAACTGCTCGTAGCGGCCGAACATCCCGCCGCCGAGGACGAACGCGTCGACCGGCGGCAGCAGCTCGAGGCCGTCAGCCCAGGAATCGACCCAATCGGCTTCACCTTCGGGGCCGAGGATGTAGCCGTCCAGCGTCACCTGCATCGCCGAGATCAAGGCTCTCGGTGTCGTCGTGGTCATGTCTGTTCCCATGCCGGGTGCAACTGGGGCGCCGCGGAAAAGTCGTCGCTCGCCGGTGTGGGTGCGTCCCCCACGGTGACGGCGCGACGACTTTTGGCGGGCCGAGCAGTTCTACGGGCGACGGGAATCGGCCCGTCCCGCCTGATGGAGGCTCGAGATGACATCTTCGGATACGACCAGTTCAACTGCGTTGGTCACGGGTGCGAGCCGAGGCTTCGGCCGGGCGATCGCGTCGGCGCTGCACGCCGAGGGTGCCAAGGTGATTGCAGTTGCCCGCAACGCCGAGTTGCTGGCCTCATTGCGCCACGAGCTCGGCGGCACCCTCACCACAGAGACGGCCGACGTCGCCGACCCGGTCGTGGCCGGAACCCTGATCGAGCAGTACCAACCCGACACGCTCGTCCTCAACGCCGGCGCTGCGCCGCTGATGCGTCCGCTTCAGCACCAGACGTGGGAAAGCTTCAGCCGCAATTGGGAGGTCGACACGCGCCACGCCTTCCACTGGATCCGCGAAGCGCTGCTGCTCCCGCTCCGACCTGGCAGCACCGTGATCGCGATGTCCAGCGGCGCGGCCGTGGCCGGCTCGCCGCTCAGCGGCGGCTACGCCGGAGCCAAGGCCACGATCCGGTTCATCACCGGCTACGCCGCGGACGAGTCGGCGCGGGCCGGGCTCGGCATCCGTTTCATCTCGGTGCTGCCGCGGTTGACTTCGGCGACCGAGCTGGGGTCGATCGCGGTGGCCGCCTACGCGCGTCGTGAGGGACTCGACGTCGACGAGTACCTGACGCGGTCCGGACCGGGCCTCACGCCCGAGGACGTGGGCAAGGCGACCGTCGACTTGGTGACCTCGGCGGAGTACGCGCCGGGTGCCTATCTGCTGACGACTGCCGGGCTGACCCCCGCCGGATGAGGCTCGACATGCGTACGCTGCCCTGGTGAGCGGGGTCACCGCCGCCGCTGCGATCCCGGCCGAGCAGTTGGAAAAGTTCCGCCGGGAGCTGACCGGTTACTGCTACCGGATGCTCGGATCAATCTACGAAGCCGAGGACGCCGTCCAGGAGACGATGCTGCGCGCGTGGCGGGCACTGGCGACCTTCGAGGACCGAACCGGGCTGCGTCCATGGCTCTACCGGATCGCCACCAACGTCTGCCTCGACCTGTTGAAGGGGCGCTCGCGACGCGCCCTGCCGATGGACGTTGCGCCCGTCGCCACTGGTGAACTCCGCCGTGGTGATGCGCGACCGGAGGCGACGTGGGTTCAACCCGCCCCCGACGGCCTGATCCTGCCGGTGGACGGTGATCCGGCCGAGTCTGCAGTGTCACGCGAGTCGGTGCGGCTCGCGTTCATCGCTGCGCTGCAACACCTCGCTCCCCGGCAACGAGCGGTGCTCATCCTGCGCGACGTGCTGCGGTGGCGAGCCGCCGAGGTCGCATCGCTCCTGGACACGAGCTCCGACGCCGTGAACAGCGCGCTCCGCCGGGCCCGAGCCGCGCTCACCGACGTCGGCCGCGACTCGGCACCCAGTCAGCCCTCCGCCGCCGATCGCGAACTTCTCGCCGCCTATATCAACGCCTTCGAGCGCCACGACGTCGACGCCCTCGTCGCGCTGTTGCGTGACGACGCCATCCTGGAGATGCCGCCGTTCGAACTGTGGATGCGGGGCCCCGATGACATCCGGCGCTGGCTGGTCGCCGTTGATGCCTTCGGCCAGGAGCGCTTCACGCCGGTCAACGCCAACGGCTCACCAGCGGTCGCCGTCTACCGCCCGCCGAAGCCCGGAGGACAGCCCACCGCGTTCTCCATCCAGGTGCTCGACAACATCGCCGGGCGCATCGGCGCCATTCATGTCTTCCTGGACCCGGCGCTGTTCGACCTGTTCGGCCTTCCCAGCGTCCCAGCTTCCTAGGCGGGGAGACAAAGCGGGCAGAGGTGCATGATCTCGCCAAGCCCGACGAGCTCGACAAGCTCGACCAGGCCCCCGTTCGCGCCGTGGAACTGCAGCCACCATCCGCACCGGGACGCGGCGATCTGTAGCCGAGCCAACGCATCCACGGCGCCGAGGTCGGCCGGCACCAGCCATGACACATCGAGGTCGACGATGAGATCGCCGGCCGCCGCCATCGCGTTCGACCGAAGGCCGCAGTCTCGCCAGCTCTCGTGATCGTCGTTCGACATCGACCCCGTCTCTCCGGGTGTGGGTCAGCCGGGCCCCACGAGAAGAAACTCCATCCCGAGCCGAAACTCGTCGCGCCGGCGACACGCAGCGCGTGGACATGCTCGACTCGACTCATCATCCCTGGGTCGTGGGTTCGATCCCCACCCGCCCTACGTTTCTAACAGGCAGTTCTCATCAGCTCACCGGCGGGCTCACACGGCCGGACGTCGGGAAGTTGCCGTCGAGCGGAGCGCGGCATCTGCGAGCCGGTCGAGCTGCTGCGCCACGTCGGGCCACGTCGCTGGCGGGGACAAGCCTGCGGCGCTCCGGACCATCGCTTCGCCGAGGTGCGGGTCGACCATGATCCGCAGCACGGCGTCGGCGAGCGCCCGGGGGTTCCGGCAAGGTACCAAGAGCGCGGCTGTGGACGGCAGGATCTCCGAGGACGCGGCAATCTCGGTGGCGATGATCGGAACGCCGGCGGCGAGCATCTCGTCGGAGAACCCATCGATCGGCTCTCCAGCGACATCTTGTGGCAGGACCACGGCGACGGCCGCGCGCAGCGCCTCGGTCATCGCCGTTTGGTCGGCGTCGTCGCGAGCAAACGTGACGTGAGCAGCCACACCACGAATCCAGCATCGCCGAATCAAGGTTTCGCGGTAGTTCCCCGCCTCGCTCGCCACCAGGCCGTCTGAAGTCGGGCCGGCGATCAGATACCGCACGTTGAGCGCCGACAGGTGCTCCATCGCGTCGATCATCGATTCGATCCCACCGCCGGGAGCGATCATGCCCCACGTGACGATGGTCGGTCGCCTAGTGCGCATCGCGCTGCCCCGCCGGGACGTCGGACCGCTGCGCAGCAACCACAGCGCCGACGGGTCCACGCCGTAGGTGCTGGCCAATCGGGCGGCTGCAGGCGCGGCGGTCACGGCGACCACATCGGCCGACCGACAGGCCCGGGCGAGCGTTCGCCGTTGGTCGGCGGTCGGATCGGCCGGCACATGGTGAAGCACGACGATCGTCGGCACGCAGATCATCGCAATCACGTCGAGCAACCGGTAGCTCGATGCTGTGGCGTCAACCCGGTTCAAGAGCCCGTCGTCATCGACACTGTGATGGATGATCGCCACGTCACATTGGTTCAGCTCGCCGGCGATGGCGGCGAGCGGGCGGAGCGACCCCGCAGAACCACTCGGGTGGGCGTCGACAGGCGCCGGCGTCGTTGAGGCGATCCGATCGATCTCGTGTCGGTGTTGCAGCGAGTCGGCCAGAGCGGCAGCGAAGCGCGTTGCCGACGAGGTTCGGGACTCCCAGCAGCTCACGACGCCGTACCGACGCCGGCGTGTGCTCGACACCAATCGCCTGACCGGCATCGCTGCCTCCTCGACTCGGCTCAGGTCGAGGCGTCGAGCCTGCACGGGGCGACAGCGCACCGGCCGTCCTGCCCAAGCGAGCGACTCTCCCAAGAAGAAGTCTTCATCCTACCACCAAGCTGAATCGCTGCTCCGGGCCGTCGCGTGGGCCGGCGGTCTCGAAGCGTCATGGTCTACCTTCCACCGTGTTACCGGTCGACTGGGGGACCGATCGACGGTGGGTTCGCGGCGTAGTCCTGGCCGGAAAGGGATTGGATCGCCGTCATCACGTCATCGGTGATCAGACGGCGACAGCGGCGGCGGCCACCGGCGTAGGCAGTCGGGTCGATCGCCGTGCCGAACCGGACGACCACCGGCCGGAACGGGCGCGGCACCCGTCTGCCAGGCGGCTGGATCCGGTCGGTGCCCACGATGCCAGTCGGCACGATCCGTGCACCCGTGGCGACGGACAGGTAGGCCGCCCCGGTGTGGCCGGCATGGAGCTTCCCGTCCCGCGAGCGGGTGCCCTCCGGGTAAATGGCGAACATCTCCCCGGCGCCGAGGATCCCCGCCGCGAGCTTGAGTGCGACCATCGCCCGGCGACCATCGCCGCGGTCCACGGGGATCATCCCCAGCGCAGGGAGCAGGCGCCGGGTCTTCCAGCTGTCGAGATACTCGACCTTCCCGACGAAGCTCATCGTGCGGCGAACCGCCATGATCAACACCACCGAATCGAAGAACGAAACGTGATTGGCGGCAACGATCGCCGGCCCGGTGCGCGGCAATTGCTCACCCCCCTCCACACGGACCCGCCACAGGACTCGATAACACGGCGTCACGAGCAACCGCGCCAACCCGTACACAGGTCCAAACCGCCTGCTCCGCTGTGGCGCCGCAGGGGCCACGATCCTTAGCCAGGCCGGCAATCTCCGCAACGCCCGCCACAGGCCAGGAGAAAGAGCGGATAGCCACCAGTCTGACCGCAACGGGAGCCCGGGCCGCGACTCGATGGTCTGTCTGACCGGTCCATGGGCGGATAGGTGATCCACGCGGTTGTTGCCCATCGTGCTCCTGGAGTAGTGCTCAGGAACGGCGTCGAGCCTGCACGGGGCGACAGACCACACGGCCGTCCGGCCCAAACCAGGCGTCCCTCCCAAGTCGGGGACGATCACGACGGTACCACCGACGCGGCGTCAACCTCTCGCCCGCGGCCGACTCACCGACCACATGGTGGTTTGCGGCGCCGGGATTTTCAGGCATGATGGTGATCACCCACGGGTTTGCGTGTTGGTCTGGTCCTCGCTTGGCGCCGCCCTCGAGGAGTTTGGCTGCCCACCATGACCACACCGATTCGATCGAGCGTCTCGGTCCCGGACGCCCGCGAGGACCAAGGTGCCTGACGATCGGTTGCTGCGCATCCTGAATCGTCTCGCCGGTGATGCCCACGGCAAGCCGTCGACGACTCGCCTGTGCGTCGTCTGCGCGGAGGTCACCGAGATGACCGGCGCCGGCATCATGCTGATGTTCGACGACCGCCCGCAAGGTTCGGTGTGCACGACGAACGACGTCAGCGCCACGATCGAGGAGCTGCAGTACACGCTGGGCGAGGGTCCGTGCGTCGACGCATTCCGCCACAACCGGCCCGTCGTCGAGCCGGACCTCGCCGACCCCGCCGTGACGCGCTGGGCGGCGTTCAGCGAGCAGGCAGTCGCGGCCGGCGCCCGAGCCGTGTTCGGGTTCCCGGTCGCGATCGGGGACACCCACCTCGGCGCGCTCAACTTGTACCGCGACCTGCCGGGCGCGCTGAGCGCCGACCAGCACGCGGATGCACTGGTCGTGGCGGGCGTGGCTGCTCGGTCGATCCTCGGGATGCAGGCTGGCGCCGAGCCGGGCGCCATTGGGGCCGAGCTCGAGGTCGGGACGAACTTCCGTTTCGCCGTGCACCAAGCTGCCGGCATGATCGCCGTCCAGTTGGGAATCCGCGTGGACGAGGCACTGGTCCGACTGCGAGCCCACGCGTTCAGCCATGACCGCAACCTCATCGACGTCGCCCATGACGTGATCGAGCACCGATTGCGCTTCGATGACGAGGGCAAGTGAGACGGACCCTGAGGTGCCGTCCCTCGGCGCGTGGCGCCTCTACGATTGGTAGTGGCGCGTCGCCCCGACGGGCCGCCCGGCCGCAGAGAACGAGGTGGGCATGACCCGAGAATCGGTCCTCGTGAAGACCATGGTGGAGCTCGCCGACAGTCTCGTCGACGACTTCGACATCGTTGAGTTGCTGACGACATTGACCGAGCGCTGCGTCGAGGTGCTCGACATCGCCGCCTCGGGCATCATGCTCGCCGCACCCGGGGGAGAGCTGCGAGCCATGACCTCGTCCAACGATGCGATGCGTGTCGTCGAACTGTTCGAGCTCCAATCCCAGGAAGGCCCGTGCCTGGACTGCTTCCAGTCTGGCAGACCCGTTGTCAATCAGGACCTCGCCGCGCTCAACGGGCGCTGGCCCCACTTCGCGCCGGTCGCCGTGGCCGCCGGGTTCCGCGCCGCCGACGCCATCCCGATGCGTCTGCGCGGCACGGTGATCGGCGCCCTCAACCTTTTCCGCACCGAGGCCGGATCACTGAACGACGACGATGTCGCCGTCGCCCAGGCCCTGGCCGACGTCGCCACCATCGCCATCTTGCAGCACCGCAACGCCAGCGATCTCGATGTGGTCAACGCCCAACTGCGGACCGCGCTCGACAGTCGCATCATCATCGAACAAGCCAAGGGCATGGTCGCCGCACGTGCGCGCGTGCCCATGGATCAAGCATTCACCCGGCTCCGATCCCACGCTCGCAACCACAACCAACGCCTGGCCGATGTCGCGAGCAACGTCGTCGAGGGCACCCTCGACCCCGACACGATGGCGGCACCCCATCACTGAGAACAGGGGTGCGACTCACGAGCTCAGCGGTCCATGCTCGGGCATGCCGCAGCGCCAACCTGTCAGGATTGCGAGCGTTACGTGTGGCACGCCCCCTTGGCTCGATCGTTGGCTGGTCTCTGACGATGGGGGGCGCGGAGCGCCCGCCCGCCGGTGATTTCGATGCAACCCCGCTTCAGTAAGGATCCGTGCGCTGAACGGCTCCGTGAGCTCGTTGCTGCAGAAGTGGCGAGTAGACGACTGATGGATCGCGCTTACCTACGTCTGCACGCCAAGGCTGTGGCCGTACTGCTGTGGGCACTTGTGTCCTATTGGATGCTGGTTATCGTCACACCCCCGTGGTGGCCGGTCTGCCTGCTCTCCCTCGGACTGGCGGCTACAGCGGTGGCCTTCAATCTCATGCACGACGGCAATCATCAAGCCTTCTCGCGCAATGCGCGAACGAACCGTCTCGCCGGCTTGACGTTGGACCTGCTCGGTGTCAGCTCGCTATTTTGGGTGGAGGACCACAATAGAAAGCATCACGGTGCTCCCAACGTCGACCCGTTCGACGGGGACATCGACTATGGATTTCTGGCCCGTGTCGCGCCGAGCAAGCCATGGCGACCATGGCATCGCTTCCAACACTACTACCTTTGGTTCTTGTACGCTTTTCTTACAGAGCGATGGCAGTTCTATCTAGATCTTCGTAAGGTTCTGGGTCGGCAGCGGGCGAACGGTTCGGCGCCGACGAGAGAACGCAGCCAGTACTGGGTGCTGTTTGCCGGCAAACTGGTGTTCGTGGGCTGGGCCTTCGTTCTGCCCTCCTTCTTCCATCCTTTCTGGGCCGTGGCGCTCGCCTACGTTGCCTTCGCAGGTGTCGCGGGGCTCATAATGGGCGCGGTCTTTCAATGGGCACATTGCGTGGAAGGCGCCATGTTTCTGTCGGTTCAGCGTGTCGAAGAACGTCTACCCGAAACGTGGTTGCGGGTCCAGGTCGAAGCGACGCGAAACGTCCGCCTACCTCGCTGGCTCTCGTGGTATGTAGGCGGTCTTGACCACCAGATCGAGCACCACCTCTTCTCCCGTTATCCGCATACCATCTACCCTGATCTGGCCCGCACAATCGAGGAGTTCTGCCGGGCAAACCAGATCAACTACGGCCGTCATCAAAGTTTCTGGGCGGCAGTGCGCGCCCACCAGAGGTGGCTGCGTCAGATGGGGCAACGGCCAGTCCTACCCGAAGTCGAGTACGACCCGGCCTACTGACGTTCGGCCGCACATGCTCACGGCGTCACCGCCGGACAAGGTGTGGGTACAGCTCAACCGGGAAGGCCTCCGCGTCGGCCGGTGCACCGTTGAACGGCTGATGCGCGCACTCGTCCACAACAACTGGACGTCTTGTGCTCAACTCATCATCCCTGGGTCGTGGGTTCGATCCCCGCCCGCCCTACCGAACACGAAGTTGGGCCGCGCTGCTGGCGGTACTCTGAGGTCGCGTGCCCACGTCTACGAACGCCGGGCGGGTGCCGGTCCGCTGGCCGTTCGTCGGTCGATCCACGGAGCTCGACGTCGTCGCTCGGGCGTTGAGGGACCGGTTCTGCGATGGTGTTTGCGTCCTCGGTCGTGCGGGCGTGGGCAAGACGAGGCTGGCCGAGGAGAGCCTCGAGGCGGCAGCGCTCGCCGGACACCCGGCCGGTCGGGCGACGGCGACGATGTCGGCGCGGCAGGTGCCGCTCGGGGCGTTCGCTCACCTGCTCGTCGACGACCAGGCCGACGGCGCTCGCGACGTCGTGGCCCGGTTCGCGGCGGTCGTCACTTCGGTGCGCGAGCGGGCCGGTGCGAGTCGGTTCGTGTTGTTCGTCGACGATCTGCCGTTGTTGGACGAGACCTCTGCGGTGCTGGTCCAGAGTCTGCTGGATGCCGGTGACACGTTCCTGTTGGCCACCGCGAGGTCAGAGGACGCGGCGGGTGGCGGTCTGCCGGAGGTCGCCCGTGGTGACCGCATCCGCCGCATCGATCTCGAGCGGCTCGACCGGGACGAGTTCGAGCTCATGCTCGCTGGCGCTCTCGGGGGTGAGATCGTGCCGGCGACGCTCTCGGCGCTGTGGTCGGTGTCCCTGGGCAACGCGTTGTTCGCTCGGGAGATCGTGATGGCCGCGCACGCCCAAGGCTCGCTGCGCGCCCGGCATGGCGTCTGGCGGGTCCATGGACGGGTGCCGGTCGTCGGGCGATTGGCTGACGTGATCGCCGTGCGGCTTGGGCAACTTGATCAAGCTGAACGTCCGGTGGCGGAGCTGTTGGCGGTGGCCGCACCCGTGGACCTGGCTGAGCTCGAGGACCGGTTCGGGTCGACCACGCTCGAGGCGCTCGAACGTTGCGGGGTGCTACGCGTCGTTGCGGACGGGCCCCGACGACGCGCCGAGCTGGCCCACCCGTTGTACGGCGAGCTCCTGAGGGACGGGATGGCGTCGATGACCCGGCAACGGGTTCTTGCCGACCATCTGGATTGGCTGGACTCGGTCGAGGGGGAAGGCGATCGGGACCTGGTGCGCCTGGCGATCTGGAGGTTGGAAGCCGGTCGACCGGCCGACCCGGAGTTGCTCCTCGCCGTCGCCCGGACCGCCCGCTATGCGCACGACTATCGGAGCGTGGAGCGACTGACCCGCGCGGCACTGGCGCAGCAGCCGTCGACGAGCGCTCGGCTGATGCTGGGCCAGGCGCTCGCCGACCTCGGGCGATTCGAGGAGGCGGAGGTGGTGCTCGCCGACGCGCAACGAGAAGCCACCGATGACGCGGAGATGTCCCACACGTTGATCGCGCGGCTACGAAACTTCGTGTGGGGCCTACTGCGCCCGTCCGACGCCGAGCGGCTGATCCGAACTGCACTGGATGACGCAACCGACGAAGCGCGCGATGTATTGCTCGCCGCTCTGGCATGGGTGTTCGTGTTCTCCGACCGGCCGGTCGAGGCGCTCGCCCTCATCGATCGGCTCGGCGCTGGCGAGGCGAACCGCGGTGGTGAGCTGCGAACGATCGCGGAAACGTGTGCGTTGATCGCCAACGGTCGGGCGGATCGGGCCGTGACGGTCGCTCGACGAGGCCGAGACCTGCGCATCGCGACCAGTGCGGATGTTGAACGTCCGGGCACCCACCTCGCCACCGAGGTGTTCGCGTTGCTCGAGTGTGGCCGACTGGCTGAGGCGTTCGAGATTGGTGAGGCCGGGTACGAGGTGGCCCGTCAACAGCGTCATCCGATCGGGCAGATCCTGTTCACGATGAACTTGGGCCGTGCTGCGCTGGTCGCGGGTGCGCCGCGCCGGGCAAAGCGGTGGTTGGCGGAATGCGATGCGCTCTGCGCCAAGTTCGGATTCGATGGGCCTCGCCGCATCGTGCTGTCGGGGTTGGCGACGGCGAGTAGCTGGCTCGGAGAGGTGGACCTCGCCCATCGCTCGGCTGAGGAGTCCGCCGGTCTGGCACCGTTCGGCTTCATGTCAGCGGAGCAGGAGCGGGGCCGGGCGTGGGCGGCGGTCGCGGCGAACGAACCGGAAGCCGGTCGCGGGATCTTGTCGGATGCGGTGGCCCAGGCGGTGCGGGTCGGGGATCGCAGCTGTGAGGCGCTGCTGCTGCACGATCTTGTGCGTCTCGGCCGGGCCGCCGAGGTCACCGACCGCCTGAGCGAGCTCGCCGGCCTCGGCGACACGCGCCTGGTCGACGCGTACGCCGCGCACGCTCGAGCAGCCGCCGACGAGAACCCTGCCGGGCTCGTCGAGGCATCGGAGGCGCTGCAGGCGATTGGTGCTGCGCTCGCTGCGGCCGAGGCTGCCACGGGCGCCGCGCAGGCGTGGTTGAACCGTGGGGAGCGGCGCCGAGCGGCGGCTGCGCAGGCCCGGGCTGCGGCGCTGGTTCTGCAGTGTGAGGGTGCCCATACGCCTGGTCTGGCAACGGGGGCGGTGTCGGTGGCACTCACCGAACGCGAACGCGAGGTCGTCCGGCTCGCAGCTGCGGGCGCGTCGAGCAACGAGATCGCAAGCGCCCTGTTCCTGTCGGTCCGGACCGTCAACAACCACCTGCAACGGGCGTACATCAAACTCGGCGTCACCAGTCGGAGCGAGCTCCGCGCCGTTCTCGACCACGACGGCGCCCGACCGACCGTCTGACCGTCGATCGCTCGAGCAGCGGTCGCATTGAGTAATCGGCGCGCTCTTCCCAGCCAGGGCGCCCCGATGGAGCACTGGCTGCTCACGACCAGTTGGCCGGGATCGTTCAGAGTCGGTGTGTAGCCGCACCGCCGCCGACCGAAGGAACCCCATGTCCATCACATCCCACGACCTCCCGAACCTGGCGACGGCCTCGCTCGGCACGGACACCGGCCGGCTGGTCGGTTCGGTGGCGCTCGTCACCGGGGCCGGGCGGGGCATCGGCCGTGTCGTCGCCGAGGCCTTCGCCGCCGCCGGCGCTGCCGTTGCGCTCGTGGCCCGCTCGGCCGACGAACTGGCCGAGACCGTCGAGCGCATCGAAGCGGCCGGCGGAAACGCGGCAGCGGCCGTCGCCGACGTCACCGACCGCGCGGGTCTGGCTGCCGCCGTCGCCGACCTTCGGCGGCTGCTGGGGCCGATCGACCTCCTCGTCAACAACGCCGGCGTCCTCGGGCCCGTGGGCCCGCTCTGGGAGCTCGACCTCGACGCATGGTGGACGACGATGGACGTCAACGTGCGCGGCATCGTGTTGTGCTCCCAGCTCGTCCTGCCGGCGATGGTGAGGGCCGGTCGGGGACGGATCATCAACATCACCAGCCAAGCCGGTGCCCACCGCTGGCCACTCGCCTCGAGCTATTCGGTCTCGAAGGCCGCCGTCATCAAGCTGACCGAGAACCTCGCCCTGGAGACGCGCCGTCACGGCGTGGGCGTGTTCAGCGTGCACCCGGGTCTGCTCCCGATCGGGATGTCTGAAACGGTCGCCGGCACCACACCGCGGACCCGGCACGAAGCCCACATCCGCACCTGGGCCCTCAACGAGCTTGCCGAGGGTCGCGGCGCGGAGCCTGGGCGTGCAGTCGACCTGGTCCTGCGGCTCGCAGCCGGTGACGGCGACCCCCTCTCGGGCCGGCACCTGTCGGTTCACGACGATCTCGACGCCGTGCTGGCCCGACTGGCCGAGGTCCGCGCTCGCGACCTCTACGTCATGCGCGTCGACCGCCTGCGGGGCGTCGCCAGCAGCCGTTGATCGAATCCGCCAACACACGAAAGGAACCCCCAATGAACCGCAACACCACCCACATCAACCGATCCGCAGGTGCTCCCGCCTACTACCTGGGCCGCCCGGCCGCGGTCTGGCAGACAGCTCTCCGGAGCCGGACTCGCTCGCGCACTGGAGCCCGACCATCGGTCGTCCACGCACCCGGCAATGTCGGTGTGGCCGGCCGTCGGGAGGTGGTGTGATGAACGTCCCCCTCAATGTCCTCGATTTCCTCGACCGCGCCGAGCACGTCTATGGCGACCGCATCGGCCTCATCGACGAACCCGACCAGCCCGCCGACAGCTGGGGACAGCTGACGTGGCGGCAAGTCGCCGAACGAGCCAGGGCAATGGCTGCCGGCCTCGACGCCCTCGGCGTCGGACGCGGCGAACGGGTGGCCATCGTGTCGCACAACAGCGCCCGCCTCCTCGTCGCCCTGTTCGCCGTGTCCGGCTACGGCAGAATCGTCGTCCCAATCAACTTTCGCCTCAACGCCGACGAGGTCCGCTACATCGTCGCTCAATCAGGCGCTTCCGTGCTCCTCGTCGACCCCGACCTCGACACGGCGCTCGGCGGCGTCACCGCGCCGCACCGATTCGTACTCGGCGCCGAATCGGATGCTGCGTTGATGCGGTTCGACCGCGAACCGGAACCGTGGACCGATGCGAGCGAGGAGGCGGTGGCATCGATCAACTACACGAGTGGCACGACCGCCCGGCCCAAGGGCGTCGAGCTGACCCACCGCAACCTGTACCTCAACGCTCTCACGTTCGGCTGGCACGCGGGCGTCAACGACCGTGACGTCTACTTGTGGGCCGTTCCGATGTTCCACTGCAACGGCTGGGGAATGGTCTATGCGATCACAGCCATGGGCGGGCGCCACGTGATCATGCGCAAGGTTGACGGACCCGAGATCCTCCGTCGCATCGACCGCGAGGGCGTCACGTTCATGGGCGGCGCACCAGCCGTGGTCAGCACCATCCTCGCAAGCGCGGCCGAGAATCCGGCCCCGACGCCCGGGGCGGGCCGACTCCGTATCGTCGTGGGCGGAGCCCCGCCCCCGACCGCGGTGATCGAACGCGTCGAGACCGAGCTCGGCTGGGAGTTCATGCAGATCTACGGTCTCACCGAGACATCGCCGCTGCTCACGCTCAACCGGCGCCGCGCGGAATGGGACCACCTCAGCCCCGCAGAACGAGCGCGCCACCTGGGCAGGGCAGGCGCACCGGCAATCGGCGTCAGCGTCCGCACCGATCACACCGGTGAGGTGCTCGCCCGAGGAAACGTCGTGTTCCGCGGCTACTGGGACCAGCCCGACGAGACCGCAGCGGTCCTTGGCGACGGATGGTTCCGCACCGGCGACGGCGGCCGTCTCGACCGCTACGGCTACCTCACGATCTCGGACCGAAAGAAGGACGTGATCATCAGCGGTGGCGAGAACGTGTCCTCGATCGAGGTCGAGGACTGCCTCTCCCAACATCCAGGGGTCGCCGAGGCAGCGGTCATCGGCATACCCGACGCCAAATGGGGCGAGACCGTGAAGGCGCTCGTCGTCCTGCACCCCAATGTTCAGACCACCAAACGCGGGCTCATCGATCACTGCCGTGCCCGCCTCGCCCACTACAAGTGCCCGACCTCGATCCAGTTCGTCGACGCCCTGTCCCGCACGACGACGGGCAAGATCCAGAAGTTCAAGCTCCGGGAACCGTACTGGGAGGGCCAAGACCGTCAGGTGAGCTGACCGAGGTGAGGACGCGGTCCGTGACGGCGCCTCTCGACGATGCTCCGTGTCACCGCCGGATGCAGTTTCCATCGCACGTCAACTGACGCGCCGTTAGCGTCATCGTGGTGCAGCGACTGGGCGGTTTGGACACGGCCTTCCTCTATCTGGAGACGCCGACCAATCACCTCCAGGTGGCGTGGGCAGTGGTGCTGGACTGCCGTCACAGGCCCGACGCCGCAACGCCCGGACGCATCTGCGAATTGATCGGTGCTCGTCTACATCTGCTGCCGGCGCTCCGCAGACGTCTCGCCGACCCCCGGTTGGGTTACACGCAACCGGATTGGATCGCTGTCGACGTCGATCCTGCCGACCATTGCACGGTGCATCAGGGTGGCGACCTCGAAGCGGTTGCCGCGGACGTGCTGGCCCGCCCGCTCGATCGCCACCGACCGTTGTGGGAGCTGCATCTCGTCGAAGGCCTGCCCGCCGGCCGGACAGGGATGATCGTGAAACTCCATCATGCCCTGCTCGACGGACCGTCAGGGGCCGAACTGATGGTGCAGCTGCTCGACGCTCAACCCGAGCCCGGTCACGTTTCGCGGCGACCAGGCCGGCTCGCTGTTGACCCTGAGCCATCTCGAGCCGAGCTCGAACGAGTCGCATGGCGGCGGGCCAGTCGGAGCGCGCCCCGGGCGGCCACGGAGATGCGAAATGCCATCGAGGTGTGGGCCGCCGTTCGACAATGGGATCTGGAGCATCCCGAGGTCGCCGTGCCCGGCACCTTCGGTGCCCCTCGCACGCCGTTCAACCAACCGATCAGCGCGCGACGGGCGGTTCGCTTCACCGGGACCACGCTCGATGCGCTCGACAAGCTGCGCCGTGACACGGGCTCGACGGTGAACGATGTGGTGCTGGCGATCGTCGGTGGCGCCTTGCGTCGCTACCTCCTACGAGAGCGGGCGTTGCCGGCGTCGCAGCTGCTGGCGATGGTGCCGGTTTCAACCCGCGAGCGTCAGGCCGCGACAGGAGGCAACCAGCTGTCGGCCTTGATCACGACGTTGGCCACTGACGTCGCAGATCCCGTCGAGCGGCTCGCCCGTGTCACGCGCGTGACCAACGTCGTGAAGCGCCGACATGACGAGACCGGCCTCGGCTCGCTCGTCGGGCTCACCGACGTCGTTCCGCCACGGACCGGCCAAGCGGTGGCCCGCCTGGCCGGCCAGTTGGGCTTCTCCCGTTGGGGCCCGTTGGCGTACAACGTGGTGGTCTCCAACGTGCCAGGTCCCGACGTTCCGTTCTACTGCAACGGTGCCCTCGTCGAGTCGGCCTACCCGATGGGGCCGATCTCTGACGCGTCGGCGATCAACGTCACGGTGCTGAGCTACCGCCGACAGCTCACGTTCGGACTGGTCGCCTGCCCCGACGTCGTGCCCGACATCGATCAACTGCGCGACGACATCGATGCCTCGATCGACGCCTTGCGGCTCGCCCGAGCTGATCAGGCGATCTCCGGGGAGTAGTCACTGCTTTACCTCGCTGACCGTTGACGCCGGTGTCGGTCAGAGGGCGTGCATGAACAGCACCTTCATGACGCCACTCCCGACCGTGTAGTCGGTCGGTCCCTGAACGCACGCTGAACGGAGGCCGCTGTCAGGTCGGTGTCAGGTGGGAAGGAGCAAGATCGAACCATGAAGCGACGTTCGACGATCATCGCAACCGTCGCCGCGGCCGCCGTCCTCGCCGGGGCGGGGTTCGGTATCGCCCGGGCCCAAGGCGGCGACGACGACGAAACCGACACGCCGATCGGCCGTGCCGACCTCGACCGGGCCTCCGCTGCTGCGCTCGCCTCGACCGGCGGGGGACGAGTCACGGGGACCGAAGTGAATGACGAGGAGAGTTACTACGAGGTCGAAGTCACGCTCGACGACGGGTCGCAGGTCGATGTACAGCTCGATGAGCAGTTCCAGGTTGTCGGCGCCTCCGCCGATGCCGAGGAAGCCGGCGACAGCGACTGAGCGGACACCTCCGCACTAGCGGCCGCCCGGCCGCCCTTCATCATCGAACGGAGCTTCCGGCAGGCGCAGTCTCAACGACAGCCCGTGGTGACGGGTTCGAGATTGGATGAGGATCGTCAGTCGGCGAGGGCGACGATGGCTTGCGCCCAGCGGAAGTACTTGTTGGTACCGAGCTCGCCGATCGTGTCGATGCCGAACGCAGCCTTGAGGTGCTCGGCGTCGCTCTCGCTGACCCCCTGGAGCGCTGCGACAGGTGCGTTCACCAGTTCCTCCGCCGTCTTGCCTTCGTAGGCCGTGTCCACCTTGTCCGCGATCCCTGCCATGACGTACCTCCCGATTGCCGGGGGATACGGTGGCCGGACATCGGTTTGGCCGTCAAATCCGTGCACATGGTGAGGTGACGACCAGCGCGCGCCCAGCCACCGGATGGCGCGCCATGTCGGCTGCCCTACAACCCCTGTGAGGTCGATCTGATGCGGATGAGGCAAGCGCAGTGACGAGGCTCGTGATCGACGGCGCCGTGCTGCTCGACGTCGTCGCCGGTGAGCTCGTCGGCGGATCGAGTGTGCGTGTCGAGGGGGATCGCATCGTCGAGGTCGGTGTGGACGGCCAGCACGTGACCTCCGGCGACGTCCGTCGCATCGACGCCGCTGGGCGAACGCTCATGCCCGGGCTGATCGACGCTCACGTCCACGCGGCGATCACGAGGATGGACATCGGCTCGATGGCTCACCGCCCGCTCACGCGCATCGGCATCGAGGCCAAGGCGATCCTCGAAGGGATGCTGCGGCGCGGCTTCACGACGATCCGCGACGCCGGTGGGCTGGATCGCGGGCTGAAGGATGCCGCCGAGGACGGGCTCATTCGTGCCCCACGCATCTTCCGCTCCGGGCGAGTGCTGTCCCAGACGGGTGGCCATGGCGACACGACAGCACCGAGCAACCAACCCCGCCTTTGCGCGTGTGGCATCAACACCACCGGGTTCGCGCACGTCGCCGACGGACCTGACGCCGTGCGTCGCGCCGCGCGCGAGGAGCTGAAGGGCGGCGCCGACCAGATCAAAGTGATGGCTGGCGGCGGCGTGGCGACGCCGAACGACCCGATCGACATGACGCAGTACACCGAGGGCGAGTTACGGGCCGCCGTCGAGGAGGCTGCCTCCCGGCGGACGTACGTGATGGCCCACGCCTACATCCCCGAG
This sequence comes from uncultured Acidimicrobiia bacterium, assembly GCA_963844915.1. Classification (GTDB taxonomy): domain Bacteria; phylum Actinomycetota; class Acidimicrobiia; order Acidimicrobiales; family Ilumatobacteraceae; genus JALZMG01. The sequence goes on from CAWJQF010000011.1 coordinate 22,842, forward strand.
TCGATCGAGCGGGCGGCTCGCGCCGGCGTCCGCTCGATCGAGCACGGGAACCTGCTCGACGCCGAGTCGGCGCGGGTGATGGCCGAGCACGGGTGCTTCCTCGTTCCCACCCTCGTGACCTACGACCAGATCGCGGAGGTCGGCGAGGTGCTCGGCTTCCCGGCCGACGGGCTGCGCAAGCTCGACGCTGTGCTCAGCGCTGGCACGGTGGCGATCCAGCATGCCATCGACGCCGGGGTGCGTGTCGGCTTCGGCACCGACCTGCTCGGCGAGACCCACCCGGCGCAGTCCAAGGAGCTGCTGCTGCGGGCCGCCGTTCAGACGCCGCTCGACGTGCTGCGGTCGGCGACGATCGTCAACGCCGAGCTACTCGGCAAGGCCGGTGAGCTCGGCGTCATCGCATCCGGGGGCGCAGCCGACCTCTTGCTCGTCGACGGCGACCCGCTCGCCGATCTGGGAGTGCTCATGGGTCAAGGCGAGCGCATCGACCTCATCGTCCGCCGAGGCGAGATCGTCCACGACGCACTCGGCTGAGGGCGGTGATGGCATCGATCACTGAGCCGGTCAACGGCGTCGTGGAATGGATCGACCGCCTGCAGCGCCGGCATCCGTTGCTCGGCTTCCCGTACGCCGTCATCAAGCGCTACGGCGAAGACCACGGCGGCTGGCTGGGAGCACTGATCTCGTACTACGGGTTCTTCTCGCTGTACCCGTTGCTCGTCGTCTTCACGACCATCGCCAGCTGGGTCCTCAAGGACCGACCTGAGACATTGCAGACGGTGCTCGAGGCGCTCTGGTCGAGGGTGCCGTTCGTCAGCGATGCCCTGTCGGCGCAGGTAGCAGCGCAGGTCGACCGGCTCACCGGTCACGGCTGGGTGTTGTTCCTCTCCGTGCTCGTCGTCTTGTGGGGTGGCTTCGGCGTGGTCCGGCTCCTCCAGGACACGGTCAACACGATCTGGGGAGTTCCGCGTTACCGCCGCCCAGGGTTCTTCCCCAAGCTGCTGCGCGGTCTCCTGATCATCGGGATGCTCGGCCTCGGGATCATCGGCACTGCAGTTGTCGCCGGTCTCACGCTGGCCGTCGACTTCCCGGTCGTGGCGGCCGTCGGCGCGGCGATCGCCAACATGGTCCTCAGCGCCGGCCTGACCATCGCCCTGTACCACATCATCATCGGCACGTCGGTCAGGACCGTCGACCTCCTGCCGGGTGCGCTCATCACCGCGATCGGGACGTACGTGGTCACGCTCGTCGGCGGGCTGTACGTCAAGCACGTCATCGCCCGCATGACGGGGCTCTACGGGCCGTTCGCGACGACCATCGGACTCCTCGCCTACGTGAGCGTGCTCGTGCAGATCTTCGTCTTCGGCACGGTGGTCAACGTTGTGCGAGCGAAGCGGCTCTGGCCACGAGCCATGCGGCCCGAGCTCGGTCCGGCCGACCACCGCGCGATCGAGTTGACGATGCAACGGGAGGCGCTGTTGTCAATCGATGATCCACGAGGCTCTCCCACGTGATCGACCGAGACCAACTCTCGAAGCTGCTCGACGACGAGCGAGCGACGTTCGCCGCGCGCAACCCGCGCTCTCGCGCCGCGGCCGATGCCGGCGCGTGCAGCCGACTTGTTCGGCGGCGTGCCGATGACGTGGATGGCGAAGACAGCTGGCGGCTTCCCGCTGTTCTTCGACGCAGCATCGGGCAACCGCGTCGTCGATCTCGACGGGCACGAGCTCGTCGACTTCTGTCTGGGCGACACCGCGGCGATGGCCGGGCACTCGCCGCCGGCGACCGTCGCTGCGGTCGCCGCGCGGTTCGCCGCGGCGGGTGGGGCAACGACGATGATGCCGACCGAGGACGCGGCCATCGTCTCCGCCGAGCTGAGCCGTCGCTTCGGTCAGTTCCAGTGGAGCTTCTCCCTGACTGCCACCGACGCCAACCGCTGGGCGATCCGACTCGGCCGAGCTGCCACCGGCCGACCAAAGATCCTGGTGCACAGCTGGTGTTACCACGGCAGTGTCGACGAGACACTGATCGTCACGAGCGCCCGCGGGTCTGCCCCCCGCCCGGGCAACGTCGGCGCACCGTGCGACGTGACGTTGACGAGTCGGGTCGCCGAGTTCAACGATCTCGACGGATTGGACCGCGAGCTGCGACACGGCGACGTCGCTGCCGTGTTGATGGAACCGGCGCTGACAAATGTCGGCATCGTCCTCCCCGAGCCTGGCTACCTCGAGGGTGTGCGCGCACTGACGCGTGAATCGGGTGTCCTGTTGATCAACGACGAAACACACACGCTGTCGGCTGGCCCGGGTGGCTGTACGAGAGCGTGGTCGCTCGACCCAGACATCGTCACCGTGGGCAAGGCGATCGCAGGAGGCATCCCCGCCGCGGCATACGGGCTGTCTGCGGCGGTGGTCGAGCAGCTGGCCGCGCGACGCGATCTCGACCTCGTCGACACGGGGGGTGTCGGGGGCACGCTCGCCGGCAACGCCCTGTCGATTGCCGCGGCGCGAGCGACGCTCTGCGAGGTGCTCACGGACGTCGCCTTCGACTCGATGATCGCCCGGTGCGAGCGGTACACCGCCGGCGTCGAGCGGATCATCGAAATCCACGGCCTCGATTGGTCCGTGGCTCGCCTCGGCGCCCGCGCGGAGTACCGCTTCGTCAAGCCAGCACCGCGCAACGGCACGGAATCCCAAGAGGCGACGGACGTCGAGCTCGAGGACTACCTCCACCTGTACCTGCTGAATCGAGACGTCCTGCTGACGCCGTTCCACAACATGGCGCTGATGTGCCCAACCACGACAGACGCCGACGTGGACCTCCACCTCGACGTCCTGGACGCCGCGGTGACGTCGCTAGCCGGTCGTCGGTGACGTGATGATGACGGGTGTCGTCGGCGACGAAGGCGCCTGGGTGATGGGCGGTCGCACCGGCGCAACGGTGATCGCCGGCGCGCTGGTCGTGGTCGAAGTGAGCAGCGTTTCGAGGTCGGCGAGCGCCTGCTGGAAGGCGGCGAGCGTCGCTGCGTCGACGACGCCTGATGGCTCGACCCCGAGCGCTGTCTGGAACTCCATCAGCGCCTGCGTCAGCTCCGGCGTCCACTGACCGTCGGTCGGTCCATCCCAGAACCCCGTCAGCGTCAGGATCGTCTGCAGCGCGACGATCTGCATCGACTGCTGCTCGCCGACCTCGTCGAGCTTGGACTGCAGGGCGCGAGACGTGGCCTCGTCCACGAGTCCCGTCACGGGCAGTCCGCTGTCGGTCTGCAGTTGCTCCACTGCCGCCACCGTGTTCGGGCCATAGATGCCGTCGATCTCACCGGGGTCGTATCCCGCAGTCAACAAGTCGGTCTGCAATGCCGCGGTGTACGCAGTGAGCTGTTCGACGGCGTCTGCCTGCTGCTCATCGGTGAGGCACTCGGCGTCATCGAGCAGTCGCAGCCAAGCGACCTCGAGCGCGAGCGCGGCGGAGTTGTACGCCGCGCCAGCCTCCACGAGCGGCGTCTCATCCGTGATCTGGCCCGCCGTTCGCGCAAGATCGTCCTCGGCCTGTTGGACGCGCTCGATCGTGGCGCTCGGTACGAGCGTCGTGGTCGTACTCGTTGCTGGCGCGGCCGTGTCGACGGGGAGGCTCGAGGCAGTCGCGATGGCGACCGCCAACGCGGCCTGTGCATCGAGGAGCTCCTGTTGCGCGGCAGCCAATTGATCCTTCGCAGTCGCGACTGCGTCGGCCGCTGACACGACCTGCTCGCGCGGCTCGACGAGATCGCCACCCAGTGTCCTGACGTCGCCCACGGTGGCGGCGCGGTCGGTGAACACGCGGCCGTAGCGGTCGAGTGTCTCGACGTACCCCTCGGCTGCGCTGCAGAAGGCGGCGTGGGCCGACGTGAGGGCCTCCTGTGCGGCGCTGACACCTGCCTCGGCTTCGGAGACACGCTGCTCGGCGTCGGCGACCTCGTCGGCGGGCTCCGTCACCGCTGGTTCAGTGGCGGCGGTCGTCGGCTCGATGGCCGTCGTGGTGCTCGGCGGCTCTGACGTCGCGACCTCGTCGTCGTCGTCACCACACGACGCGACGGCAAGCGCGACCGCGCACGTCAGCGCGACTACCCGGCCAGCCATGCGCACCATTCGTCGACGCCCTCTCCGGTCTTGGCGCTGGTCATGATCACTCGTGCCCCCGGATTGACGTCGCGAAGGTTCTGGCGGAAGCGTTCGACGTCGACGTCGAGGTACGGCAGCAGGTCGACCTTGTTGACCACCACCACCTCGACCGCGCGGAACATCACGGGGTACTTGAGCGGCTTCTCCTCGCCCTCCGTCACCGCGTACACCATCGCCTTGGCGTCCTCTCCGACGTCGAACTCGGCCGGGCAGACGAGGTTGCCGACGTTCTCGATCACGAGCAGGTCGAGCTCGGCGAGCGGAAGTCGAGCCAGTCCTGAACGCACCATCACGGCGTCGAGGTGGCACTCGCCGCCGAAGCCGGCGCTCGTGTTGACGAGCGAGAGCGCCGCGCCGTAGCCCTCGAGCTGGTCGGCGTCGAGGCTCGTGGCGATGTCGCCCTCGAGGACCCCGATCCGCACACGCGCGCCGAGCGTGGCGAGCGTGCGCCGCAGTAGCGACGTCTTCCCGGCTCCCGGTGCGGACATCAGGTTGACGGTGCGTACGCCGTGGCCCTGGAGCTCGGCGCGGTTGGTCGCCGCGATTCGGTCGTTCTCGTCGAGGATGCGCTCGAGCACCTCGACGCGAGACCCGCCGGTGACGACGTAGCCGCTGTGATCCCCGACGTCACGCCGCGCCACCGTGCCGTGATCGTGGTCGTGATCGTGATCGCCTTCGTCGTGCCCGTGGGAGTGCTCCGTGCCGTCGGCGTGGCGGTGGAAGCGGCCCATCAGCGCTGCTCACCCACGGGCGCGTGGTCGAGCTGCTCGACGGTCTCGAACGACACGAGGAGGAGCTCGTCACCCGAGCGCAGGGAGACGTCGATCGAGCCGCAGGCTGCGCACGCCAGCACCGGCATCGTGAGCGTCGTCGTTGCAGTGCAGGCCGAGCACTCGACGACGACCGGGACGTGCTCGATCTCGAGCTCGGCGCCGTCGAGTTCGGTGGATGCGGTGAGCAGCTCCCACGAGAACGTCATCGCGTCAGGGACGACCTGCCGCAGGTGACCGATTCGAACGACGACACGAGCTACCCGCCGGCCATCGGCGCGGTCGACCACCTTCCGGGCGATCGCTTCGCACATCGACAGCTCGTGCACCTCCACCCCCCTTGCCGATCGAACCTACCAGCGGTGGCGATTCTCCCGGCACGGCCGAAAGCTGTCAGGCTGTTCGGGGCGCGACGTGGGGGGCCGATGGAAGACCGAGCCACGACTGGGGCATCGCCGCCGTTGCGGCGCTTCGATCTCGCGCCTCCCCGTCGGTTCCTGTTCCCTGCCGTACTGCTGCTGTTGGCCGATGAACCGAGTTACGGATACCGGCTCGTCAAGGAGCTCAAGGGGTTCGGGTTCGGCGCCGCCGACCGTCCGAGTGTGTACCGGACGCTGGGCCAGCTCGAGCGCGACGGGCTCGTCGTGTCGTGGTCCGATGCCGAGACGTCGGCGCAGTCCCGGCGCCTCTATCGCATGACGTCGGCAGGCGAGCAGACGCTGCGCGTGTGGATGGGCGTCATCAAGCAGGAGCGGGATCGCCTCGACGCCGTCATGCGCCGGTACGCCGCGTCGGGTGGATTCGATGCCGCGTTGGCCGACGTGGAAGGCGGCTGGGGTGCACGCCCGGCGGTACCGCTGTCGGTGATCCACCCGGCCGTCGACGCCGCCGCTCGAACTCCGAGCATGCCGGCCCGAGACGTCCCCGAGCCGCCGGCGGGTGTGTCCTCGGAGTCGTATCACGGGCGCTTCGAGGTCGTCTCCGCGCGCTCGGCCGTGATGGTCGACGCGCGTTCCAGCGTCGGACCGTTGACGTTCGGGGCGATGGGCCTCGCCGGCACGATCGAGACACCAGTCCGAGAGGGACGCGTCGTTGCAGATGAGACCACAACTGCGTACGTCGTCGTCCCGGCCGGCGCGCTGCGATCGGGCAACGAGATCTACGACGCCGAACTGCGGCGGCGCATCGACGCCCGCCACTTCCCCGACGTCACACTGGCCCTGCGGGACTGCCGCCCCGGCGGTGCTCCTGACCACCTGCGTGTGACGAGCGACGTCACGATCCACGGTGTGACGCGGCGGCTGGAGGGCACCTTGGTCATCTCCCAGCCCGGGGCCGGCGTCGTCGCGGCGATGGGGGAACAGGTCGTCGACATCCGTGACTTCGACATCGCGTCGCCGACCCTGCTGATGCTGCGGATCTATCCCGACGTCCTCGTCAAGCTGTACGTCGAGGCCGAGGAGGTCGACGTCGGGGGCGAGCGATGATGTGGCTGCTCGGGTTCGCCGCCGGCTACGTGGTCGGAGCGCGTACGGAGAAGGAGGAGTTCGACGACATCGTGCGATCGCTACGGGCGATTCGCGACTCCGAGGAGGTCCGCGACTTCGTCGTCATCATGCGCCGGCACACCGGACACGCGCTGCGCGGCCTCGCCGACATGGTCGAGCGCCGTGTCGATCCGTCCTCGCCGCGCGCGACGGCAACCGTCGTGCTGGGCGCCGATCTCGTCGACCGGGTGCGCCGCATCGTCGGGGACGACTGATCAGCGCTCCGTCGAGTCACGCTCTGTGACGTCCTGGGCGAACCCGCGCAGCCCGACGGCCTTGCCGACAGAACCGAACGACGGCTCGGCGCGGGCGTAGAGCGTCCGCTCGCGTCCGTCGCCGCGGATGATCCGGTACTGGGCGTCGAACGGGAGACCGGACTCGACGGCCGTCAACATTGCCGCCCGGACCGCGACGACGTCATCGGGATGCACGGCACCCAGGTGCGCCTCGAGTGTGCCGTCGAAGCGCGCCGGGTCGATGCCGTGGATCCGGTGCAGCTCCTCGCTCCACTGCACGGCGCCGCTGCCCACGTCCCACAACCAGCGCCCCGCGTGGGCCAGTGCCTCTGCTTCGCGTAGGCGGGCCTCGGTTTCGGCCAGCGCAGACTGGGCGAGGCGCTGCTCGGTGATGTCGCGGGCGACGCCGACGATCCCGCAGCTCCGTCCCGTCGCATCGCGGACCGGACGCAGCGACAGCGCGATCGCGACCGACATGCCGTCCTTGCGCTCGATCTCCGTCTCGACGTGGTCGACCCGCTCCCCACCGAGCACCCTGTCGAGGAGCGATCGCACGTGGCTCGGGAACAACCGGTCGGCTGGCTCGCCGACCACGCCGTCCGCGTGGCGACCGAAGATCCGCTCGGCGTTGCGGTTCCACAAGTCGACGCGCATCGATGCGTCGAGACTGAATAGGGCATCGTGGGCAGCATCGATCAACGCTTCGTAGACCGCCAACTTGACGTGCGTGGTGGCGACCGCCGATCGAGTCATCCTGCCCCCACGCGTAGGATAGCCCTGGGGGTGGGTGCCGATGTCAGCGACGGATGGGTTGGGTGGCGACCTGGCCATCGCCGCGTTCGCCCTGGCTCGCCGATTCTCGGCCGGGGCGACGATGTGGTGCGTCGGGCCGGTGTGGACGGAGCACGCCCGGCACGTCGCCGTCGAGTTCGTCCACCCGGTGATCATGGGCAAGCGGGCGCTCCCAGCGCTGACGGTCGACAGCGCCGATCCGGTCGCCGCCCTGCGTCCGATGGCGGCCAGTGGGGACGTGCTCGTCCTCGTGGGTGACGGTGCGACCCCGGGCGCCCGAGATCTGCTTCGCCGGGCTGGTACGTGGGGGCTGACGACCGTTTGGTGCGGCGCCGGCGAGCGCCCTCCGGGCGGGTCGGCCGACCATGTGCTGTGGGTCGACGGCGGGACCGCGGCGCGCCACGACGGAACCGTCGTCCGGCTCTACCACCTGCTGTGGGAGCTGACGCACGTCTGCTTCGAGCATGCGGCCGTGCTGACGCCGGACGATCGAGCCGGCGAGGTGTGCGTGACGTGCTCCGACGAGGGCCGCCCGGGCGAGGTGCTGTCCGTCGACGACGAGGGGATGGCCGCGGTGCGCACGTCGAGCGGTGTCGAGCGGGTCGACACGACGATCGTCTCACCGGTCGGCACGGGTGACCTCGTGCTGATCCATGCCGGGACGGCGATCGCCGTGCTGGACGAGCCGTGAGCGGACGAGCGGGCGGAAGCGTGAGCGGACGAGCGTGAGCGGACGAGCGTGAGCGACTTCCTCTACCCGTTCCTCGAAGGTGTCGGACCCGACGTGCCCGCACTGCTCGCCGACCTCGCCACCTCGGCGGAGCACAAGGCGGCAGTCAGCGACCGGTTGCGCTCCGAGACCCTCGAGCGCGAGGCGGCGTTGCTCGCCACGATCGCGGATGCCATGGCCGCTCGGTTCCGGGCGGGCGGCCGACTCTTCACGTTCGGGAATGGGGGCAGCTCGACCGACGCGGCCTCCGTTGCCGTCCTGTTCGCGTCGCCACCATCCGGCGACGCACTTCCGGCCCGCTGCCTTGCCGACGACACGGCCGTGCTCAGCGCGCTGGGCAACGACGTCGGCTTCGAGCTGGTCTTCTCGCGCCAGCTGATCGCTCACGCCCGTGCCGGCGACATCGCGCTCGGCCTTTCCACGAGCGGCGGCTCCCGCAACCTGCTCACCGCGTTCCAGGAGGCGCGCCAGCGCGACATCCTCACCATCGGCCTCGCCGGCTACGACGGTGGCGAGATGGCACGCTCGGGCGACGTCGATCACTGCCTCGTGGTGCGCTCCGACAGCGTTCACCGCATCCAAGAGACCCAGGGCGCACTCGCCGTCGCATTGTGGTCGGCGGTCCACGAGCGCCTCGCCGCGGCGGAGGCCACTCGTGCCTGACGCCGCTTCCGATGCGGGCGCTCGCGAGGCCGCAGTCCTCGATCGCATCGCCGCCTTCCGACGCCGCCGGCCACGGCTCACCGATGAAGTGGTCACGCTCGCGCACGGGGCCGGGGGAAAGGCGTCCGCCGCGCTCGTCGATGCCGTGTTCCTCGATGCGTTCCTCGGGGCCGAGCGTGGCGCGCTCGGCGACGCGGCGGTCGTCGGGCTGCCCGGCGGCGACCGCCTGGCGTTCAGCACCGACTCGTACGTCGTGTCCCCGCGACGGTTCCCGGGTGGCTCGATCGGGCACCTCGCTGTACACGGCACGGTCAACGATGTGGCAGTGCAGGGCGGCCGGCCGACGTCGCTCACGGCGGCGTTCGTGATCGAAGAGGGCTTCCCGATCGAGGAGCTGCGCGCCATCGTCGCCGACATGGCCGAGGCGGCTGCCGCCGCTGGAGTGCGCGTGGTCGCCGGCGACACGAAGGTCGTCGGAACGGGCGCCGCCGACGGCCTGTACATCTCGACGGCCGGCATCGGGCTGATCCCGGCGGGACGCATGCTCGGGCCCGAGCTCGTGCGGCCGGGTGATCGCGTGCTCGTGTCGGGCACCATCGCCGACCATGGGATGGCGGTGATGCTGGCGCGCGGCGACCTCGCCCTCGAGGCCGACATCCGCTCGGACACCGCACCGGTCAACGATCTCGTCGAGGCGCTGCTCGCTGCCGCGCCGGGCACGCGTTGGCTGCGCGACCCCACTCGGGGTGGCCTGGGCACGGTGTGCAACGAGCTGGCGAAGGACGCCAACGTGGCGATCGTCCTCGACGAGCCGCACCTTCCCGTGGCCCCGGCCGTGGTCGGCGCCTGCGACCTGCTGGGCATCGACCCGCTGTACGTCGCCAACGAGGGCAAGGTGGTCGCCGTCGTGGCGCCCGACGAGGTCGACGCCGCGTTGGCGGCGATGCGCGCGCATCCGATCGGGCAAGCGGCGGCCGTCGTCGGGGAGGTGGCCGCCGAGCCCGAGGGCATCGTCGTGCTGCGGACCAGCTTCGGCGGCACGCGGATCGTCGACATGCTCGTCGGCGACCCGCTGCCACGTATCTGCTGATGGACGCCCGCCGCCGTCGGCGATTCCGCGTCACCGGCACGGTGCAGGGCGTCGGGTTCCGGCCCTTCGTGTATCGCCGTGCCGTCGAGCTCGGCCTGTCGGGGTTCGTGCTCAACGACAGCGAAGGCGTGCTGATCGAGGTCGAGGGCGACGGCCACGGGATCGACGAGTTGGCCCGGGCATTGCGCGACGACGCCCCGCCGCTGGCTCGCGTCGATGCGGTCCGGGCAGAGGACGTCGAGCCGCGCCACGATGGCCCGGCGTTCGTCATCGAGCACAGCGAGGACGGCGGTGCTCCGGACGTGCCGATCAGCATCGACGTTGCGCCGTGCGCGGAGTGCTTGGCGGAGGTCTTCGATCCTGGCAACCGCCGGCACCACTACCCGTTCACGAACTGCACGAACTGCGGACCCCGGTACACGATCGTGCGGTCCGTTCCGTACGACCGTCCGAGCACGACGATGGCCGAGTTCGTGATGTGCCCGGCGTGCCAGGTCGAGTACGACGATCCGGCCGACCGCCGGTTCCACGCCCAGCCCAATGCCTGCCCGGCGTGCGGCCCGCACGTCACGTGGCGTGACTCGGCGGGCACGGCACTAGCGGATGGCGACGCTGCCGTCGAGGCCGCCGCCGCCGCGTTGCTCGCCGGTGCGATCCTCGCGGTCAAGGGCGTCGGCGGTTATCACCTGGCCGCCGACGCGACGTCCGAGGAAGCCGTCGGTGAACTACGGCGGCGCAAGGCTCGCGACGACAAGCCATTCGCCGTGATGGTCGCCGACCTCGGCGCGGCCCGCGCGCTTGCCGACTTGGACGACGCGGGTGCCGAGGCCATCTCGTCGCCCCGGCGGCCGATCGTGCTGGCACCGCGACGCGCGACTGCGGGGATCGTCGACGCCGTCGCACCGTCAGCGCCCGAGCTCGGGCTGATGTTGCCCTACAGCCCGCTTCACCACGTGCTGCTGGCGGTCGTTGGACGGCCGCTCGTCATGACGAGCGGAAACGTCAGCGACGAGCCGATCGCGCACGACGACGCCGACGCAGTGGACCGTCTCGGGCCGATGGCGGACGGATTGCTGACGCACGACCGGCCGATCCACATCCGGTGCGACGACTCGGTCGTCCGGGCGCGCCGCGAGCGGGTGCAGCTGATGCGCCGCTCGCGTGGCTACGCCCCCGAGCCGATGGCGCTGCCGTTCGACGCTCCGGTTGCGGTGCTGGCCGTCGGCGCAGAGCTCAAGTGCACGGTGGCGGTGACGAAGGGTCGCCAGGTCGTGGCCAGCCACCACATCGGCGATCTCGAGCACCTCGCCACCTATCGGTCGTTCCTGCAAGCGGTCGATCATCTGCCGCGGCTCTACGGGGTGACCCCTGAGCTGGTCGCCCACGACCTCCATCCCGAGTACCTGTCGACGAAGTTCGCGCTCGAACTGGACCTCCCGCTGGTCGGCATCCAGCATCACCACGCGCACGTCGCGTCGTGCATGGTCGAGCACGGGCGTGTGGAGCCGGTGCTCGCCGTGTGCTTCGACGGCCTCGGCTACGGGTCCGATGGCACGTTGTGGGGCGGCGAGATGCTCGTCGCCGACTTCGCCGGGTTCCGGCGCGTTGGTCACCTGCGGCCGCTGACCATGCCGGGTGGGGTTGCGGCGATCCGTGAGCCGTGGCGCATGGCGGCGGCGTGGCTGGCGGCTGCGGAAGGCGCCGAGGCCGCGATCGCCAGGCTGTCGAGCGTCGACCCGCGAGCGGCGAGCGTCATCGAGCTGGCGACGACGGACTCGGGTCCGACGACGACTGCCGTCGGCCGGCTGTTCGACGCAGTCGCGGCCATGCTGGGCGGGCGGTCGCGGGTGACGTTCGAGGCGCAGGCCGCGATCGAGCTGGAGGCAGCAGCCCGCCAGGTACGGCGCGACGAGGCGCCCCGCTACGAGGGGACGGTCGCGGTCGTTCGGGACGGGGACGACGTCGCTGTGCTCGATCCGTCCGAGCTCATCGTCGCCTTGCTTGCCGACCTGGACGGCGGCGTGCCCCGGCCGATCTTGGCGGCAGGCTTCCACGAGGCGCTGGGAACGGCGACCGCCCGTCTGGCGGCGACGTTGGCGGGGGGGCACGGCCTGGACACGGTGGTCCTCACCGGTGGCGTGTTCCAGAACGTCCGGCTGACGGAGATCGTCGAGTCCGCCCTCGCCGCATCCGGCCTGCACGTCCTCACCCACGAGCAGATCCCCCCCAACGACGGCGGCATCAGCATCGGCCAAGCCGCCATCGCCGCCTGGCCCCGGTGAAGTACAGGTTCTGACGCCCGTTTGGTGTCATACGTGACACCAAACGGGCGTCAGAACCGGGTGAGCACGCGCGCAGGGGGTGGAAAACGCACCCATTGTCGGCGCCGCCGGGGCCAGCTAACAAAGCAGTGCGGGCGCGCCGCGCCCGCGCACAGAGTCGACAAGGGGGTACAGATGTCGACGACGGAAGCCCCGGAGACCGTGATCCATGTGCTCTGGATCAACGCCGGGTTGAGCTGCGACGGCGATTCGGTGGCGCTCACCGCGGCCACCCAGCCGAGCATCGAGGAGATCGCCCTCGGCGCCCTACCCGGACTGCCGAAGATCGCCGTGCACTGGCCACTGATCGACTTCGAGTGCGGTCCAGTCGGCGGCGCAGACGACTTCATCGAGTGGTTCTTCAAGGCCGATCGGGGCGAACTGGAGCCGTTCGTGCTGGTCGTCGAGGGTTCGATCCCCAACGAGGCGATCAAGCGTGAGGGCTACTGGTGCGGGTTCGGCAACAACCCCGCGACCGGGCAGCCCATGACGACGAGCGAATGGCTGGATCGCCTCACCCCGAAGGCCCTGGCGGTGCTCGCCGTCGGCACGTGCGCCACCTACGGCGGGATCCACGCGATGGCCGGCAACCCGACCGGCGCGATGGGCGTCCCGGACTACCTGGGGTGGAACTGGAAGTCCAAGGCCGGCATCCCGATCGTCTGCGTCCCCGGATGCCCGATCCACCCGGACAACCTCTCCGAGACGATCCTCTACCTGCTCTACCAGGCGACCGGCCAGGCGCCGATGATCCCCCTCGACGATGCGCTGCGGCCACGCTGGCTGTTCGGCGCCACGGTGCACGAGGGGTGCGACCGCGCCGGCTACTACGAGCAGGGCGACTTCGCCACCGAGTACGGCTCACCGAAGTGCATCGTCAAGCTCGGCTGTTGGGGACCGGTGGTCAACTGCAACGTGCCGAAGCGGGGCTGGATCAACGGGGTCGGCGGCTGCCCCAACGTGGGCGGCATCTGCATCGGCTGCACGATGCCCGGCTTCCCCGACAAGTTCATGCCGTTCATGGACGAGCCGCCCGGCGGCAGAGTCTCGACGACGGGCAGCAAGCTCTACGGCAACGTCATCCGCCGCCTGCGCGGCATCACCCAGAAGACCGTCAACGAGGAGCCCAAGTGGCGGGCACCCGGCACGACCCTGACAACCGGCTACGAGCCGAAGTGGAGGTAGATCAATGACTGCGACGGACACCTCCAACATCGTCGAGATGGCCTGGGACCCGATCACGCGCATCGTCGGCAGCCTCGGCATCTACGCCAAGATCGACTTCGGCCAGGGGAAGGTCGTCGACTGCCACAGCACGTCGTCGATCTTCCGCGGCTACAGCGTGTTCATGAAGGGCAAAGACCCTCGCGACGCCCACTTCATCACGAGCCGCATCTGCGGCATCTGCGGCGACAACCACGCCACGTGCTCGGTGTACTGCCAGAACATGGCCTACGGGGTCCACCCACCGGCGCTCGGGGAGCAGATCATCAACCTCGGCGAGGCCGCCGAGTACATGTTCGACCACAACATCTTCCAAGAGAACCTGGTCGGGGTCGACTTCTGCGAGAAGATGATCGCCGAGACGAACCCGGGCGTCCTCGACCTCGCCAACCGCACAGAGTCCCCGCACGCCGCCGATCACGGGCACGCCACGATCGGCGACATCATGCGCTCGCTCAATCCGTTCTCGGGCGAGTTCTACCGTGAGGCGCTGCAGGTCAGCAGGTGGACACGCGAGATGTTCTGCCTGATGGAGGGACGCCACGTCCATCCGTCGACGCTCTACCCGGGCGGCGTCGGCACGACGGCGACGATCCAGCTGTTCACCGACTACTACACACGGCTGATGCGCTACGTGGAGTTCATGAAGCGCGTCGTCCCGCTGCACGACGACCTGTTCGACTTCATCTACCAGGCCATGCCCGGGTACGAGGAGGTCGGACGCCGCCGGGTGCTGCTCGGCTGCTGGGGTGCGTTCCAGGACCCCGAGGTGTGCAACTTCAAGTACGGCGACATGACGGAGTGGGGCCGGGCGATGGGCGTCACGCCCGGCGTCATCGTCGACGGCAAGCTCATCACGAACGACCTCGTCGACATCAACCTCGGCATCCGCATCCTCCTCGGCAGCTCCTTCTACGACGACTGGGAGAACCAGGAGATGTTCGTCACGAAGGACCCCCTGGGGAATCCGATCGATCGACGCCATCCGTGGAACCAGCACACCAACCCGGCCCCGCAGAAGCGCGACTTCGACGGCAAGTACAGCTGGGTCATGTCGCCGCGGTGGTTCGACGGCACCGACCATCTCGCCCTCGACACCGGCGGCGGCCCGATCGCCCGCCTGTGGTCGACGGCCCTCTCGGGACTCGTCAACACCGACCATCTCAAGGCGACCGGGTCGAGCGTGCAGATCCACCTGCCGCGGTCGGCGCTGAAGCCTGAGGTGACGTTCGAGTGGAAGATCCCGCAGTGGTCGAACGCCATCGAGCGGGACCGTGCCCGGACGTACTTCCAGGCCTACGCCGCAGCGGCGGCGTTGGACTCCGTCGAGAAGGCGCTCGACGACGTGCGGGCCGGCAAGAGCAAGACGTGGGAGCCGTTCGAGGTGCCCGAGGAGGGGATCGGCTGCGGGTTCACCGAAGCGGTGCGCGGCGTTCTCTCGCACCACATGGTGATCCGGGGTGGGAAGATCGCCAACTACCACCCGTACCCGCCGACGCCGTGGAACGCCAATCCACGGGACGTCTATGGCACGCCAGGCCCGTACGAGGATGCCGTCATGAACACCCCGATCTTCGAGGAGAACGGGCCGGACAACTTCAAGGGCATCGACATCATGCGTGCCGTGCGCAGCTTCGATCCGTGCCTGCCGTGCGGCGTCCACATGTACCTCGGCAAGGGCAAGGTGCTGCACACGACGCACTCGCCGACGCAGGTCCCGACACCCGACCTGTTCTCGTAGTGGAGCCCTCGAGCGCACCGGATCCCCGGGAGGTCGGCGACAGGATCGAGCGGCTGCTCGACGAGTTGCAGTCCTCGCTCGATCCACGGGCGTACGGGGCGGTGGAGGAGCTGGTTCGCCAGTTGACCGACCTCTACGGGGCGGGACTCGACCGCATCATCGCGATGGTTCGAGACGCCGACGCCGCCCTCCTCGGATCGCTCGTCGAGGACGATCTCGTCGCCAGCCTGCTCATGGTGCACGGCCTCCATCCCGCCGACCTCGAGATGCGGGTCCAGGCTGCGCTGGAGTCGGTGCGCCCGTTCCTCGCTCACCACGATGGCGATGTCGAGCTGCTCGCCGTCGATCCTCAGGTCGGGGCGGTGCGGCTGCGGCTGCTCGGGAGCTGTGACGGCTGCCCGTCGTCGGCGGTGACGCTGCAGCTCGCCGTGGAACGGGCGATCGTCGAGGCGGCGCCCGAGGTCGTCCGCATCGACGTCGATGACGTCGCGCCGGCGCCGGTGCAGGCGGGCCCGGAGACGCCGGTGGCGCTGATCCGCAAGCCGCTGTACGACACCTGTCCGACAGAGCTGGAGCACGCCACGGCGGGGACGAGGGCACCATGACCGCCGACGCCCTGGCGGTGATCCGCCGCATCCGCGCCGAGCGCGGACCGCCGGTCGCCGCACGGGAATCGGTGTGCGAGCTGTGTGGAGAGGCGATCGGGGACCAGCACGGCCACCTCGTCGATCTCGAGCGGCGCAGCCTGATGTGTTCCTGTCGCGGGTGCTACCTGCTGTTCACGCAGGACGGATCCGGTGGAGCGCGCTTCCGGTCCGTGCCCGACCGCTATGTGGTCTTCGATGGGGCGCAGCTGTCGGCGGCGCAGTGGGAAGCGCTGCAGATCCCGGTCAGCGTGGCGTTCTTCTTCGTCAACTCGGTGCTCGGGCAGGTCGCCGCGTTCTATCCGAGCCCGGCAGGCGCCACCGAGTCCCTGCTTCCGCTCGATACGTGGGCCGAGGTGATCACCGACAATCCCGAGCTGGCGACCCTCATCCCGGACGTCGAAGCGTTGCTCGTCCGCGTCGACCCAGCAACCCACGTCGGGGCGTGCTTCCTCGTGCCGATCGACGCCTGCTACGAGCTCGTCGGGCAGCTACGTCTGCTCTGGAAGGGATTCGACGGAGGAGCTGAGGCGCGCCGAGCGCTCGACGACTTCTTCGATGGCGTCAAGGCGCGGGCACGATGAACACGCTCTCGTTCGAGGTGGTGGGCGCTCGCGTGGAGCCCTACGCCGTCCAGCCGACGATCACCCTGGAGCTCGGCGTGACGGCGTCGGAAGGTCTGCTCGTGCACGCAGTCGCGCTGCAGTGCCAGATCCGCGTCGAGCCGCAACGCCGGCGCTACACGCCCGACGAGGCAGCGCACCTCGTCGAGCTGTTCGGGGAGCCCAGCCGGTGGGGCGAGACGATGCGGCCGTTCCTCTGGACACACGTCAACACGACCGTCGCCGGCTTCACTGGGTCAACGGTCGTCGAGCTGGCGGTGCCGTGCACGTACGACATGGAGGTCGCCGGCACGAAGTACCTCCACGCACTCGCACCGAACGGTGAGATCCCGCTATTGCTGCTGTTCTCCGGCACGATGTTCGCCCGAGACGGGACGGCGGCCGGCGTCAGCGTGACGCCAGTCGCCTGGCACGAGGATGCGTCGTTCCGGCTCCCCACGCAACTCTGGCGCGACATGATGGACCGCTACTTCCCGAATGGTGGGTGGGTCAACGTGAGCCGGCCCGTGCTCGACTCGCTGGCGCGGTTCAAGACGCGCCGTGCGCTCGCCACCTGGGACCAGACGCTGGAGGCGCTGCTCAAGGAAGCCGGGGAGGATTTGTGAGCGCGGCGACCGACCGGTTTGCCGGCGCAAGGGCCGTGGCCGACGCCGTGCTGTACGAGGGCTACCTGCTGTACCCGTACCGCGCGTCGGCCCGCAAGAACCAGATGCGCTGGCAGTTCGGCGTGCTCGTTCCGCCTGCGATGGCCGACGCCTACGAGCGCTCGTCCGTGCGGACGGAGTGCGTGGTCGATCCCGGGGCCACGCCGGCCCTGCACGTGCGGCTTCGTTGCTTGCAGTTGCAACATCGGACCGTCGAAGCCGCTCGCCGCGACGGCTTCGAGCCAGTCGACGTGCTCGACGTCGATGGCATCCCGTGGTGCGCGTGGGACGAGGCCGTCGAGCACGACGTGGAGATCGCCGTTGTCAACCTGCTGCCCTGCAGCCGCGCCCGTCGGGAGGTTGCCGCCCTCCTCCCGGCGGGTCGCGACGTCGAGGAGCTGCGCTCCGAGACGGGTGAGCTGGTCGGCCGGGCGATCCGCACTCGCGAGGCGGTGGCCGGCGTGGTTCGCATCGAGACCACCTGGGCCGACGGCTCGGGTATCTACCTCGCCGTCTCGGTCACCGTCGAGAACAGCACGGACTGGATGCGGCCGGCGGAGGCGCTGGAGCGCCCGCCGTGCCGAACCGGGTCTGCACCTCTGAACGACGCGGTCGGCCCGGACTGGACGCGGCCGGCCGCCAGCAGGGACGAGGTGATGCGGAGATCTCTGGTCGCCGTGCACACGTTGCTGGCCATCGACGATGGCACGTTCGTGTCGTCGCTCGATCCGCCGCCGCCAGCTGCGGCAGCGGTCGCGGTGTGCCACAACGACGGCACGTTTCCCGTCCTCGTGGGCGGCGGCGGTGACGTCATGCTCTCCTCGCCGATCATCCTCTACGACCAGCCCGAGATCGCCCCGGAGAGCGCCGGTGACCTGTACGACGCCACCGAGATCGACGAGATCCTGGCGCTGCGCGTCTTGACGCTCACCGACGACGAGAAGTCCGAGGCTCGCGGGACCGATGCGCGGGCCGCCGCCATCGTCGACCGCTGCGACGACATGCCGCCTGAGATGTGGGCGCGATTGCACGGAGCCATCCGATCGATCACACCCGTCGCCGAGGAATCGCAGGAGATCACCCCGTGGTGGGACCCAGACGCCGACAGCGCCGTGGACCCGTGGAGCGAGTGCACGGAGGTGGCAGGGGTCGAGCTCGGCGCCGGATCGAAGGTCGTGCTCCGACCCGGGCACCGTCGCGCCGACGCCCATGACATGTTCCTTGCCGGGATGAACGCCACGGTCACCGGCGTGTTCCGAGACGCCGAAGGCGAGGTGCACCTCGCCGTCACCGTCGACGACGACCCGGCCAACGAGGAACTGGCATGGCAGGGCCGATACCTCTTCTTCCGCCCCGACGAAGTCGAGCCGTTACGGCGTTCCCCGGCCACGCAGGCCGCGGCTGGCCGCTCCTCGGCTGGCGCCTCGTCGCTCGCAGAAGATGAGGGACGCGCACCCGTGAGGGAGCAGGTACGCCGGTGAAGACGCTCGTCGCCGGCATCGGCAACATCTTCTTCGGTGACGACGGCTTCGGCGTCGAGGTCGCCAACCGGCTGGCCGGACGCGAGCTTCCCGCCGGCGTCAGCCTGGGGGAGTACGGGATCCGCGGGATCCACCTCGCCTACGAGCTGCTCGATGGGTACGACCTGCTCGTGCTGATCGACGCCGTGCCGATCAACCAGCCACCCGGCACCGTGGCGGTCATCGACGTCGACATGGACGACGTGACGGCGGGCGACACCGGGATCGATGCCCACACGATGACGCCGGCGTCAGTGCTCGGCGCGCTGGCTCACCTCGGTGGCCGCGTCGGACGGGTGCTCGTCGTCGGATGCCAGCCCGAATCGATCGACGAACGGCTCGGCCTTTCCCCGCCCGTCGCCGCTGCCGTCGAGGTCGCCGCGGACGAGGTCATCAAGTTGCTCGACGTCGGCTCAATCGTTGGAATGGAACCGGGCCGCGTCGTTCAGCAGCGAGACCCGGTACGGCACGGCGGGCGCTCCAGCGCCGTCGCCGGCCGCGTTGGAAAGGAACCGGGCCGCGTCGTTCAGCAGCGAGACCCGGTACGGCATGGCGGGCGCTCCAGCGCCTTCGCCGCCCGCATTGGAAAGGAGCGCTGATGCGCCTCATCTCAGGTCTGATCTTCACCGTCCTCGCGGCGTTGGTGATCAGCACAATCGTGCGCTCGGCCCCAGACGTCAATCGTTACCTCAAGATCAGGAACATGTAGCGCTTGACCCGCTACGACATCGTCCCGGAGCGGTCCAGCGTGTGGATCGAGGCCACGTCGAACGTGCACCCCATACGCACGCGGACCGACGGCCTCGAGGGTTTCCTCGACGTCGTGCTCGGCGACGGTGGTCAACTCGATCTCGACCTCTCCCCGAAGGCTGAGCTGTCGCTCTCCGTGTCACGCCTATCGTCCGGCAACGTGCTGGAGGACCGCGAGCTGCAGCGGCGCATCGACGCCCGCCGTTTCAGGACGATCGATGGTCGGCTCACCGAGATGCGAGCGACCGACCGCGACGACCGCTACCTGGTGCGGGGCGACGTCACGTTCCGTGGTGTCACCAACTCGTACGAACAGGAGATGACCGTCGCGCAGCTCGACGAGCAGACGCTTCAGCTGGACGGTCAGGCGACGTTCGACATCCGCGACTTCGGGATGGAGCCGCCGCGGATCCTGATGTTCAGGGTCCGCCCGGAGGTCGATGTCCGGGTGGAAGTCGTGGCCAGGAAGGAGGGCTAGCGGATGTGTCTCGGGATCCCCGGCCGGCTGGTCGAGTTCCTCGACAGCCATGAGCACCTCGCGCGCGTGGACGTCAACGGTGTCGGACGGATCATCAACATCGGGCTCCTCGAGGACGAGGTCCTCGGTCCCGGTGACTGGGTGCTGATCCACGTCGGCTTCGCCATGTCGAAGATCGACGAGGAGGAGGCGCGCCGCGCCCTCGAAGGGCTGCAACTGATGGGCCAGGCGTACGACGAGGAGCTGACGGCGTTGGCCGGTTCGGACATCACGTTGGCCTGGGACGGTGGGGACTAGCCGTGCGCTTCGTCGACGAGTACCGGGACCCCGCTGCGGCGCGAACAGTTGTCGCTCGGATCAACGAGTTGGCCGGAGCCCGCTCCTACAAGTTCATGGAGGTGTGCGGTGGGCACACCCACACGATCTATCGCCACGGGATCGAGCACGTGTTGCCGGACACCGTCGAGCTGGTGCACGGCCCGGGGTGCCCGGTGTGCGTGATCCCGATGGGCCGCGTCGACGACGCGATCGCGGTGGCAGAGCAACCGGGCGTCATCTTCACGTCGTTCGGCGACATGATGCGGGTCCCGGGAGGCTCGGGAAACCTCCTTGAGGCGAAGGCTCGCGGCGCGGACGTGCGCTTCGTCTACTCGCCGCTCGACGCGCTCCGCCTGGCAACCGAGCACCCCGATCGGGAGGTGGTCTTCTTCGCCGTCGGGTTCGAGACCACCGCTCCCTCCACGGCGATCACGCTGTTGCGGGCCCGAGAACTGGGAGTCACGAACTTCCGCGTCTTCTGCAACCACGTGACGATCGTCCCGCCGATCCGCGCCATCCTCGAGTCACCGGACCTGCGACTCGACGGCTTCCTCGGCCCGGGTCACGTGTCCACGGTCGTCGGGAACCGCCCGTACCGCTTCGTCCCGGAGACATACGGCAAGCCACTGGTGACGACCGGGTTCGAGCCGCTCGACATCCTGCAGGCCATCGCCATGCTGCTGGTGCAGATCCGCGACGGGCGTTGCGAGGTCGAGAACCAGTACACCCGCGTGGTGCGCGATGAGGGCAACCCGCGTGCGCTGGCTGTGCTCGCGGAGGTGTTCGAGCTGCGCCCACACTTCGAATGGCGCGGACTCGGTTTCATCTCGCAGAGCGCGCTCCGGCTGCGGCCCGAGTTCGCCGCGTTCGATGCCGAGCTGCACTACGACATCCCGAACGTCCGCGTCGCCGATCCCAAGGCATGCCAGTGCGGTGAGGTCCTGAAGGGCGTCATCAAGCCGTGGGAGTGCAAGGTGTTCGGGACTGCCTGCACGCCCGAGACGCCGATCGGTACGTGCATGGTCTCCTCCGAGGGCGCCTGTGCCGCCTACTACAACTTCGGCCGGCTGCACCGCGAAGTGGCCGTGACGCTCGGCCGGCCGGCGTAGCCCAGCCGCCGGTGTGCGGACACGGCGGGCCGGGTAGCCACTGCAGGTGCACGCCACCGCGACCCCAGCCTCGACCTCGACCACTGGTGAGGGTGAACGCCTGCTCCGGGTCTACCTGGAGGACCATCGTGCTGGTGCCGCGGCCGGTCACTCGTTGGCCCAGCGGATGCTGCAGAACAACGAGGACACGTACCTTGCCGACACGCTGCGCACCCTCGTGCAGGAGATCGGCGAGGACAAGCAGACCCTCGAGGACGTTGCCGCTCGCCTGAACCTCGAACTGCGCGGCTGGAAGCTGGTGCTCGGGTCGGTCAGTGAGACGGTGGCTCGGCTGAAGGCGAACGGACGCCTCGTCGGCTACTCGCCGCTGAGCCGGCTCGAGGAGTTCGAGTTGCTCGCCGCCGGGATCGTCACGAAGGCATCGCTGTGGAGGAATTGCGAGCTGAGCCTGGCGCAGCGGCCCGAGCTGACCGGCATCGACTTCACGGGGCTGGTGCGGCGTGCCGAGCGTCAGCTCGCTGCGTTGGAGGCCCATCGGGAGCGCGTCGTCAGGGACGCCTTCCTCCAGCGCTGACGCCTGGCAGCACCGACCCGTCACGCCATGTCGTAGGTGCTGCCTTCCTCGTAGCTCTCGTAGCTCTCGTCGGACGAGTAGCGTGTCGTTGGCGGTGTAGGTGTCGTCGGCGGCATAGCTCTCGTCGGCGCCGTAGCTCTCGTCGGACGTGTAGCTCTCGTCGCTCTCGCCAGCGGGTTCGGAGGCGATTGCCGTCGCCTCGTTCGTGGGCGCGTCGCCGGCGATGACACCCGCCGCCTCGGCGGCGGTTTCCTCGGCGGCAACTTCCTCGACCGGAGCTTGATCCGCTGTGGCCGCCGCCAACGTGTCGTCGACAGCCTCGTCGGCCGGTGTGTCGAGGGCACTGGTCGACTGCGCTGTCGACGCTGGCGTCGTGGCCGGCGCTGCCGGCTTGGGGCGAGTCGCGTCGTCGGCTGGGTCGAGCGGGCTGCTGCCCAGGTCGCGTTCGAGCATGTCCGTGGCGCCGTCCCCATCGGTGTCGATGTCAGTCGAGACGTCCGGGATCACCGCCCCGTGCGTGTAGAAGTTGCCGGCGTCCATCTCCCTCACCTCGCCGGCGCGTTCCGAGACGTCCAGCACGCGCCCATCGCCGAGGCTGATGGCGACGAACGATCGGGCCGGTCGGCCGGCCGACGTCAGGGGATCCGATGAGAACCCGAAGACGAGCGCACCCGGCGTGCGCAGGGCTTGGTCGACGGGAATCGCGCCACCGGCCTCGTGAAGGTGGCGGTACTGCTTCCACGAGCCGTCGGGCAGCTTGAGGCCCGCCTGCGCGGCTGCCCACTCGACGAGCTCGGAGGAGTCGAAGCCGTCCGGGTTCTTGTCGTCGAGCGCGACCTCCGTGCCGAACTTGTACGGATCGCCGATCTGCGACTTGGCCGCGTCGAGGAAGGCGTTGCGCCCTTCCTGACCGACCATCACCTCGTCCGGAGCTCGCCCGCGCAGTGCGCGCAGCTCGGAGGCGACGTCGTCGAGCTCGCCGCCCGGCTTGTCGAGGCTGTACGTGTTCTTGCGCGGATTGGTGTTGCGCGTGTTCTCGACCCAGTCGCCGAGCCCGTCACCGTCGCTGTCGGGGTTGTTCGGATCCGTGCCGAGCAGGCGCTCCTGCAGGTCGGTCAGCCCGTCGGCGTCGACGTCGTTCGGCGTGGACGTCCAGGCCGGTTCGCTCTTGCCATTGGGCTGCAGCGGGTCGGCGCGCACTGGGTCGCGACGCTGCGCGACCTCCGCGCCGTCTCGAACTCCGTCGCCGTCGGAGTCGTCGTCGTTGGGCTTCGTGCCGAGACGCCACTCCGCGTAGTCGCTCAGTCCGTCGTTGTCCGTGTCGCGGACGTACGGATTGCTGCCCATCGCCCGTTCCGTGCCGTCGGGCACGTTGTCCAGATCCGTGTCGATCGTGTCAGCCATGCGCCGACCGTACGGATGCGCACTCGACGTGTCATCGGGAACATCCCCCAAAGGCGACGGATCGGGAGAACTCCCGATGACGATGATCGTCACTGCTCGGCACCATCACCCCATGAGTGATCGCCTCGACCCCGCGCCGTACGCCGAGCAGGCCCGCCAGCTACGGGCACTCGCGAGTCGGGCCAGAGCCGCGTACGAGGAGAAGCTGGTCGACGACGGGGCACGGCTCGGTCTCGAGCGGGACAAGGCGGCGCGCGTCAAGTCCGCCGCGGAGCAAGAGCTGGCCGCCGCCAAGCTGCAGTCGAAGCGAGAGCTCGGGGTCGCCGATCAGGCCGACAAGGCCGCGGCCGCCCTCGAGCGTCGCGCCACCCAGACGAAGGGAACCGCGGGCGAGGAGCTGCGCGAACAGGCGGCCGAGCAGCGGGCACGCGCGGAGATCGCCCGTCGTCGGGCCCATGCCGCCGACGACGACGCGGAGAGCCTGCAGTTCACGGTTGGCCGTCATCACCAGACGGTGGAGCTGCTCGAGACGCAGATGAAGTCGAACGACGACATGAAGCGCGTCGAGCGCGAGATCGACCACCTCGAGACCCATGCCGACGTCGCCGAGGGCACGGCTCGAGCGGCGCTGCGCGCCGACGAGCTGCAGCAGCGGCTCTCTGACGCTGCGGCGCGAGGCGACAAGGTGCTCGTGAAGCAGTTGTCGACGGAGATCGATCGAGCCTGGGAGACCGCCCATGAGCGAGCCCAGCAGCGGGTGATGTTCCTGGTTCCGCCCGTGGACACGGCCGTGCTCACGGAGATCGGGATCGATGTGCCGCCCGCGGTGCTCCAGGTGCCCGGGTACACGCCGCCTCCGCTCCCGAGCGACGCCGCCCCGACCTCCATGAGTGACACCGGCACAGCCGAGGAGCCCGCGCCAGCTGCTCCGGCGGTCGACGTCGCATCGGTTGCCGATCCGACGTTCGACCCTGCTCCGCCAAGCAACGATGCGGCGGCGACGTCTCCCATCGACGACGTGCTCGGAAGCGACGGCGTCGCCAGTGACGCGTCCACGGTCACGGAACCAAGCGTCACGGAGCCAAGCGTCACGGAGACGCCGGTCCAGGCGCCAGTGCCCGAGGAACCGGTCGTCGAGCCGGCGGCAGCGGTCGAGGCGCCGAGCACCGACTCGGTCGAGCCAGTCGCGTCGTTCGACTCCTTCGACTCAGCGGACTCGTTCGAGACGTTCGACGCCTCCAGTTCGGTGGACGAGCCGGCCGACTCGTTCGTCGACGACACGAGTGGCGCGCTGGCCGACGTGAGTTGATGTACTCAATTCGCGCCGCTCACCGGCCCACGCCGTAGCGTCCGTCCGATGGTCGCGCTGTGGCCACTCACCGGGCGGTCGGCCCAGCTGGAGGAGCTCGGTCGTCACTATCGCGACGGTCGGTCCGGCGGCATCGTGCTGCAGGGCCCTGCGGGCGTCGGCAAGACCCGGCTCTCCGAGGAGGCGTTGCGCCTCGCCGAACGAGCCGGCAAGCGGGTGGAACGAGCGGTCGGCCATCCAGCGACGAAGGCGATCCCGCTCGGCGCGCTGGCCCACGTGCTGCCGGGCGCGCTCGTCCACGACGTCGGCGTCGGCGACGACGAGCGAACTGCTCTTTTCCACGCCGCGCGGGCGGCGCTGCGGAACCTCGCCGGTGACGACCGACTGGTCCTCCTCGTCGACGACCTCGACCTGCTCGACGACACGTCGGTGGCCGTGCTCGTGCCCCTGGTCGTCTCGCGCAGCGTCTTCCTGATCGGCACCGTGCGCGCCGGAAGGAGTGCCTCCCCCCGCCTGACGAGCCTGCAGCGAGATGGTCACCTCGTCCGCCTGGACCTGGAGCCCCTCCACGACGACGAGCTCGGCGCGCTGCTCCATCGGGCCCTCGACGGGCCGGTCTCCACTCGTGCCCAGGCAGAGCTGTCCCGGCTGTCGGGCGGGAACCTGCAGATGCTCACGGAGCTCGTGCAGGGCGCACGGGAGCGCGGAGCGCTCGTCGACGTCAACGGCGTCTGGGACCTCATTGCACCACTGCCCACGACGACCGCGTTGGAGGAGCTCGTCGCCGAGCACCTCGCGAGTGTCGACGCCGCCGGCATCGCCGTGCTCGAGGTGCTGGCCGTCTGCGAACGCTTCGGGCTGCAGGACCTCGAGGCCGCCCACGGCGCAGCGACGTTGGAGGCGCTCGAAGCGAAGCGGCTCGTCACGGTCGTCACATCGGGCCGGCGAACGGCATTGCGCCTGGCGCATCCGCTCTACGGCGAGGTCCTCCGGGCCGGGCTGCCTCCGCTTCGATTGCGGCGCATTCATCAGGAGCTGGCCGACCTCGTCGAAGGCCACGGTGCCCGTCGCCGGGAGGATGTCGTCCACGTCGCCATGTGGCGCGTCGCATCAGGCGGCCGCGTGTCGGGGGAGCAGTTGCTGCGCGCTGCCCGGCTCGCCCTCATCGGGCGCGACTCGGCGCTCGCCGTCGAGCTGGTGGACGCCGTCACCGACGAGCGCGACGTCGACCCGGTCGACCGCGCTGAGGTGCTTGCCGAGGCGCATGCCATGCAGGGTCATCACGACGAGGTCGACCGGATCATCGGAGACGTGTGGGATGGTCCGCTCACCGACAACCAGATCATCCAGCTCGCTCGCCGTCGCGCCGAGACGCGCTTCTACAGCGCCCGTGACCTGGAGGGTGCGCTCGCCGCCTACGAGGCGGCGTGCGAGCGCGTGGTCGATCCCGAGGCGCGCGCCGCCGTGATGGCGCGGCGGGCCAACATGCTCGCCGGCGCAGGGCGGCCGTCCGAGGCGCTGCGCGTCCTGGACGCTGTCGGCGAGGCCAAGGACCCGGGCACGAACGTCGAGCTCATTGGGGCTCGTGCATCGAGCCTGGTCGTGCTGGGGCGTATGGACGAGGCCGCTGAGCTCTCGCGGCAGGGTGCCGCACTCCAAGCCGACCTTCCGGGATGGCTGGCCCGTCGCGGCATCGCCCTGCACCTCGTCAACGAAGGACATGCCCTCGGCTACTCGGGGCGGTTCCGGGAGGCAAGGGCACTGTTGGAGCCGGCGAGCGACCGCGCCCGGGCGACCAATGCCATGGGCGCCTGGGTGTGGTTCGAGATGGTGCTCGCAGAGATCGCCCGGGATACGGGTCGCGCCCACGAGGCGATTCGACGTTTCGGTGCCATCGCCGAGATGGCCCCGCTGGTGGGTCAGGACGCGGCGTTGATCTGGGCGCACGTCGGCGTCGCCCAGGGGTACCTCCTGCTCGGCGAGTGTGGCGCTGCGGCGGTCGCCCTCCAGCGGGCGGATGACGCGGGCGAGAGCCCGGTCGCCACGTCGTACCTCACCCGCGAACGCACGAGAGCCTGGCTCGAGGCCTGCCGAGGGGACCTGGTCGCAGCACGCGAACGTGTCCGCGAGGTCGCCAAGCTGTCGAGACGTGACGAGGTCTACAACTTCGAGGCAGGCACCGTCCATGATCTCGTTCGACTCGGCGTGCCCGGGGAGGCCGTCGACCGGCTGAATGAGCTCGTCCACCTGGTCGACGGTCCGTTGGTGAAGCACCATGCAGCTCATGCGACGGCAGCGGTCCGGCGCGACGTCGCCGGCTACGTCGCGGTGATCGACGACTACGAGCAACTCGATGCGCTCGGGATCGCCGCCGAGGCTGCCGCTGAGCTCGCTGACCTCCACCGTGCCGGCGGAGACACCCGCCAGGCCGTCGCCGCCCAGCAACGCTCCGAAGAGCTGGCGGCTCGGGCGGGCGGATTGGGGACGCCGGTCATGGCTCGCGGTGCCGGCGTCGAGCCGTTGACCAGGCGCGAACGTGAGGTCGCCCTGATGGCTGCCGGGGGGCGCAGCAACCGCGAGATCGGCCAGCGCCTCCACCTGTCGACGCGAACCGTGGACACGCACCTCGCCCGCGTCTACCGCAAGCTGGGCATCACGCGTCGAGCTGAGCTGCCCGAGGTGCTCGGCACCTCGCGGACTTGAGCGAAGGGGGGAAGGAGACCTTCCCCCCTTCGGATCCCCCCATCTGACGAGCTTCGGCCGACCGGGCAAGCCGGATCGGCCTCCGCACGAGGAGCGGACTACGTAGTCGCGCCGCGCAACGACGATCCAGATTTGCGCATCCGTTGCGGATGCGGGGGCACGGCGTGTGGGCCGAGGATCGTGACGTGCGACACCTTCAGGCGGATCCATCGTGAGCCCGGACGACCTTGCCACCGTGCGCTGCTCCTGGGCTGCGCTGGCGCCGGCTGCTCCCCAGCTCATCGAGGTGCTGGCCGACGTCCTGGCCAACGACGTCGACGTCGTCGAGGAGGCGCAGCCGCGTGCCCACCGACTGGTCGAGGCCGTCGCCGAGCTCGTCGACCTGCTGGCGACGCCGAGCAGGCTCGGTCAGCGGGCCCGCCAGCTGGCCGAGAGCTGGCCGGATGGCAGCCCGTCACCCAGCTTCCGGGTCGACGGGCAGGCATGGATCGCCGCAGCCACGTTCTGTGACCCGCGCTGGACGGCGGGCACCGAGCAGGCGTGGCGCCAGGCCTGGCTCCTGCTTGCGGAGGAGCTCGCCGAGGATTCGTTGTCGCCCTTCTCCATGATCAATGCGGCCGCCGAGGCGCGTGGAAGCGCCGGCGTGCCGAATCGGGTGTTCGCCTCCGATTGACGGGTCCGGTCCGTGCGTACGTACACGCCCGTTCGGGATCTACGTAGCGAGCACGGATGCGCCCCCGTCGCCAGATCCGCACACTGCCGTGCACGTTCACGAACAACTGGATGGGACATGCGATGACGTACATGCTGGGCCTCGATCTGGGGACGACCTACACGGCCGCCGCAGTGTGGCGAGACGGCTCGGCCGAGATGGTGTCATTGGGCACACACAGCCAGGTGATCCCGAGCGTCGTGCACCTGCGCGCCGACGGGACACTGATCACCGGCGAGGCGGCCGTGCGCCGCAGCCTCTCGGATCCCGGGCGCACCGCGCGGGAGTTCAAGCGCCGCCTCGGCGACCCGACGCCGATCCTTCTCGGCGGGACGCCGCTGGCGGCCGTCGATCTCATGACCGCGCTGCTGCGCGATGTCCTCGCTGCCGTCAGCGAACGCCACGGCGGTCCGCCGTCCGCCGTGGCGCTGACGCACCCTGCGAACTGGGGTCAGTTCAAGATCGACCTGCTGCGCCAGGCCGCCGATGCGTGCGGTCTGCGCGACGTCACGTTGGTCACCGAGCCTGTCGCCGCGGCCGTCGACTACGCAGCCAGTGCGCGGGTGCCCGTCGGCGAGGTCGTCGCCGTGTACGACCTCGGCGGTGGCACGTTCGACGCCGCCGTGCTCCGTCGCACCGCCTCGGGCTTCGAGACGCTCGGTGAGCCGGTTGGTCTGGAGCGGCTGGGTGGCATCGACTTCGACCACGCTGTCGTGGCCCACGTCGAGCGCTCGATCGCCGACACGTTGCGGGCGTTGGATCGCAACGATCCGGAGGTCGCCGGCGCGCTCACGCGTCTGCGTCACGAGTGCGTCACGGCGAAGGAAGGGCTGTCGGAGGACAGCGAGGTCGTCGTGCCGGTCGCCCTGCCCGGCGTGTGGTCGGAGGTCCGCCTCACCCGCGGTGAGTTCGAGCAGATGATCGCCCCCGCGCTGATCGAGCCATTGCGGGCGTTCCGCCGCGGCGTTGCGTCCGCTGGGATCAGCGCCAGCGACATCCACACGGTCCTGCTCGTCGGCGGCTCTTCGCGGGTGCCTCTCGTGGCCGAGACGGTCGCTGGCGAGCTCGGTCGGCCCGTCGCCGTCGACACCCATCCCAAGCACGCCGTCGCCCTCGGGGCGGCGCGCATCGTCGGGACCAAGGCACCCTCCGCCAAGCCCGTCGCGGCGGCAGCACCTGACGTCACGGTGACGCCTCGAACGCCTGCCGTCACCGCGGCGCCTGCGGCCCCAGAGCCGAAGACCGCTCCAGTGCCTGTGGCGGCTCGGACCGCGCCGCCCCGCCGGCCCCGGCGAGGCCGTCGCATGGCGTTCGCTGCTGTTGCGGCGGTGGCCATGATCGGTGCCGGCGCGGCCGCGTTCGTGACGCTCGGCGGTTCGCCGGGTTCTGCCTCGGAGGCGGAAGACAACGGCTCGCCCGTGACGACGGCGCTGGCGCAGCCGGAGGAGCATCCGGATGACCACTCGACGCAGGACGAGCCTTCGATCGAACCCGACCCAACGGTTCCGACGACGGAGCACGCTCCACTCCCCGACCTGTGCGGGTCGGAGAGCGGCATGTGCGCCTTCATCACCGACATCCGGCTGGACGGCGATCGCTACATCGTCGACTACGCCACCGCCGGGTTCGATCCGCTCATCCACGGCGAGGACCCGGGTGCGAGCGAGCACGATCATCACGTCCACTTCTTCTTCGACACGACCGATGCGGGCAACGCAGGGACGAACGGGCAACCGCCCGGATCGTGGGAGGTGTGGGGTCTGCAGCGCGGCGGTGGTGAGCTCGTGTTCGACGAGTTCACGGTCGACGACGCTGGCGACGCCGAGCAACTGTGCGTCGCCGTTGCAACGTCAGGCCACGAGATCCTTGCCGACGCCGAGCTCACCGGAAACTGCGTCGCCCTCCCGCGGTGACGACCTCACGACAGCAGGACGACATGACGATCGCGAGCACGATGACGACACCGCCGGCAACGACGTCCGACGAACCAGGCGAGGCGCCGCCGTTCGACCGCTTCCTCGCCGATGCCACCACGACGCCGATCGGCATCGCCGATGGCGGTGTGATCGGTGCGGCGCTCGAACGGGCGCTCGCCGGCCGGACGACGAGGGTCACGATCTGCGGTGCGGCCGGGACGGGACGCACGCGTGTGATCGAGGCGGCTCGTGCGGAAGCGGCCGGTCGCGGCATGCGCGTGCTGGCCACGCACGGTCGGGCCGCCGACGCCGATGTCCCGTACGGGTCATTGCTGACGCTGCTGCATCCGGTGGCCGACCGCATCGCGGAGTTGCCGGCCTCCGAGCGGGAGAGCCTCCATGCGGCGATCGAGCTGCGCGAGCAGGACGTCGACGAGCGCGCTGCACGCACGGGACTGTGGCGGCTGCTCACCCGGTTGAGCGAGGAGCGGCCGCTCCTGATCACAGCTGACGACAGCGACGAGATGGATCCGGCCAGCCTCGCCGTCGTCGCCTTCGCCCTCGGGCGGATGGATTCGCAAGCGGTCGCCGCCTTGACGTCGGCCGACGGGCACGGCGGCGCGAACCAACTCGTCGCGATCAGTGACGAGCGCGTGGTGCTCGACGGACTCGACATCGAGACGCTGGCCGCCGCCGTGCAAGCGGCCGTGCCTGCCACCGATTGGGTGGTGCGCCGAATGGCGTCGTTCGCCGGCGGCAACACGGCGGTCGCCATCGAGCTCGTCCGCTCACTCTCTCCTGACCAGCGCGCCGGGCGCGCGGCCTGCCCGAACGTTCCGACGCCTCCGAGTCACGTCGCCATTGCACTCGCCCCGCTCCTCGAGGCCTTGAGCATCGAGGCCCGCACGGCGCTCGCTGTGATCGCCGCCGACACCACCGACGACGTCGCGGTGGTCCGCGGCGCGCTGCACGCTCTCGGCCACGCCGGCGACCCGCTCGCCGACCTCGAACGAGCCGGCCTCGTCGCCATGGCCGGTGCATCGCTCCGAGCCCGCCGGCCGATGCTCGAGGTCGTCGCGTACGACCGGCTGGACCCCTCGGCCCGTCGGTCCGTGCACCGCGCGCTGGCCGCATCGATGAACGCGCCACAGCACGAGCCGGGACGGGCGTGGCAGCTCGCCGGTGGGAGCGACGGGCCGGACGCCAACGTGGCGCTGGCCATGAATGCCGTCGCGAGGGCTTCGGCTGAGCGTGGCAACCTCCGGCGCGCCGCTGTCGCGTACCAGCGAGCGGCCGACTTCGCCGACGGGCACGACGAGCGCGTGCGGTCACTCGTGCGGTCGCTCGGCTGCTGGACGGCACTCGGCGATCCGGGTGGCATGCGCCAGCTGATGACCGAAGGCACCGATATCGGTGTGACGGTCCATATGGCGCGGAGTGCCGCGGTCCGGTGGTTGGACGGTGACGCAGCAGCGGTTGCCGAGCTGCGCAAGGCCGCGCCGCTGGCGACCAGCGGCCAGCGCGCGCTGCTCGACGCGCTGTTCGCCGACGCCGCGTTCGCTTGCGGGCACGGCCGTGAGGCGATGGAAACGGCCCGGCGCATCGTGCGCGGGTGGTCCCGCGGAGCGGCTCGCAACCTGGCCGACGCCCTGCTGGTGCTCGGCGGGCACCTGGCGCCCGGTGCAATGGCGCCGCTGGAGCCAGCCGGCGACGACGATGCGGCCTCGATCGTGCATTCGCGAGCCCGCATTCGTCACGCCGAGGCGCACCTTCGCTTCGGCGACGGCGATGCCGCGGAGCAGGTGCTCGGTGACCCGGGTGAGCTCGGCCCACTGCTGTGGGACCCGGCGGAGCGCACCGCGCTGCGAGCCCGCTTGATGGCGGCCCACGGGCAGCCTGCGGCGGCCCGGCAGTTGGTCCGGGCGACGATCGACGCCCTCCCGGCATCGGCTTCACTCGCGAGGGCCGTGCTGCGCGCCGCGCTCGCCGAGGCGCAGTTCCTGATGGGTGACGGCGAGCAGGCGATGGTCGAGCTGGATGAGATCGCGCCCGTCTTCCACGCCGCGTCGATGGCTCGGCTGGAGGCTGCTACTCGACTGACCGTGGGTCGCATCGCGTGGGCGGTGGGGCAGGTGGACGTCGCCGTGTCCTGCATGGAGCGGGCTCGGCGTGTCGACCCACTGGCCCCCGTGGGCGATCTCGTCGCCCTGCTCGCCTCGCTGGGCCGAGACGACGATGCCCGAGCATGGCTCGCCAAGATCGACAGCCGGCCCGGCGACGCGATCGCCCCGCTCGACGTGCTTCGCGCTCGCGCCAACGTGGGTTGGGATCCAGCCGGGTTCCACCAGTTCGCCGACGTCATCCGCCGAGCCCAGCTCGTCGTGCCGGAGATCGAGCTGCTGATCGATCTCGCGACCTGGCACCACCGGCGCGCTCGTTGGGCAGACGTGTACGAAGCAGCCGAGCGGGCTGCCCGCCTCATCGTCCCGAGCGGCATCAAGGCGTGGATCGAGCGTCTCGACGGCCTCGAGCCGCCGAGCGGCCCACCTGCCGGCGACGTGCCCGAGGCGTTGGCCCCGTTGACCGAGGCGGAGCGCCGGGTCGCCCTCGCCGTCAGCAGGGGTCTGACGAACAAGGAAGCAGCCGCCGAGCTGTTCGTCAGCGTCAAGACGATCGACTCCCACCTGCAGCGCATCTACCCCAAGCTGTTCGTCAGGTCGCGGGGTGAGCTGGCGGTGCTCGTCAACTCCGCGCTCGTCGCATCGGGCGCCGCATTGGGGCAGACGACCGGGAATCCGCCCGACGCCAGGCGCTGAGCCCCGTCGTACCGTCGCCCGGAACCACTGCATCACTCCAAGAAGGACGAGCGACATGCGACTCGGAGTTGACCTCGGCACGACCTGGACGGCTGCCGCAATCCACACGGCGGACGGCTGCGAAGCGGTGCAGCTCGCCGAGCACACGATCGCCATGCCGACGGTCGTGGCAAGCGTGAACGGCGACCTCGTCGTGGGCGACGCCGCGGAGCGCCACCTGGCGACCGATCCCGCGGCAGGTGCCCGTGAGTTCAAGCGGCGCCTCGGCGACAGCACGCCCTACGTGCTCGCCGGCGCCCCGTTCGGCGCCGAAGCACTGATGGGACATGTGCTGCGCCACGTCATCGACAAGGCCGAGGCGCAAGCCGGTCAGCGGCCCGACAGCGTCACGCTGACCCATCCCGCCAACTGGGGCCAGTTCAAGCTGGATCTCCTCCGGGAGGCCGGCCGCGTCGCAGGTGTCGACGACGTCGAGTTGATGTCCGAGCCCGAGGCCGCCGCCCGTCACTACGCCCGCCTCGGCCGGCTCGAGCCCGGCCAGTCCGTCGCCGTCTTCGACTTCGGAGGTGGG
Source organism: uncultured Acidimicrobiia bacterium (assembly GCA_963844915.1). Taxonomy (GTDB): domain Bacteria; phylum Actinomycetota; class Acidimicrobiia; order Acidimicrobiales; family Ilumatobacteraceae; genus JALZMG01. The sequence continues at coordinate 56,207 of CAWJQF010000011.1, forward strand.
ACGTTCGACGCCGCGGTCGTGCGCAACGGCGAGGACGGGCCCGAACTGCTCGGCACGCCCGAAGGCTTGGAGCGCCTCGGCGGGATCGACGTCGATCACGCCGTGCTCGCCCACGTGGATGCCGCGCTGGACGGCCAGCTCCGCGAGCTGGATGGCAGTGATCCCGCCGTCCGGGCCGGGCTGGCCCGGCTGCGGGCTGAGTGCACGGCCGCCAAGGAAGCACTCTCCTCCGACACCGAGACGTCGGTGCACGTCGCCGTGCCGGGGCTCAACACGGAGATCCGTGTGTCACGTGGCGAGCTGGAGCAAGTGCTGCGTCAGCGCATGGATGACATGCTCGGCGCGCTCGGGCGGGCCGTCTCGTCGAGCGGGCTGCAGATGGCGGACCTGAGCGGTGTGCTGCTGGTCGGCGGGTCGTCACGGATGCCGGCCGTCGCCGAGCTCGTGAGCGCCGCCACCGGGCTGCCGACCTTGATCGATGCCGATCCGAAGCTCGTCGTCGCTGCCGGCGCGGCATGGCCGCGTGGCGCGGTGGAGGCGACGATCGCCGCGGAAGCCACAGGACCGGAGGAGGGGGGGTCCTCCACCCGGCCCGCCGCTGCCGCCGGCGCGGCCGGCGCCACCCGCTCGGCCGCCGCTGCCCAGCGCAGCGAGCGGCTGCGGCGGGCGGTGAGCCTCGTGGGCGCCACGGCAGCCGCCGGTGCGGTGGCCGTCGGCGGGTACTTCGCCTACAAGCAGTGGTGGGACGGCGGGACCGCGGAGGCCCTCGGGCCGGAAGACGGCGAGATGAGCGACGCCGAGGCGGAGCTGTTCGCCACTGGCCTGGCCGAGGAGCTCTTCTCCGAGCTGGCGTCCGAAGCTGGCCCCGATTCCCTCGATGCGTTCGACGTGCCAGTGGGGGTCCCCGGTGCGGACGGTCCTGCGCTGGGCGGCCCTTCGTTCGGTGGCCCGTCCTATGGCGGTGGGAGCTCGCCCGGACCGCGGGTGCACAGCGCTCCGTCTCGGCCGGCGCCGCGTCAACATCACGATGAGCCGGACATGCCGAGGCCTCGACCGAGGGTGGAGCACGAGCCGTCCAGCCACGGTGACCACTCCGGCCCGTCGGCCACGACACGGCCGGCTGACCTCTTCTCGGACCCGGAGCTCGACAGCGTGCGCACGCAGCTGCGCGACCGGATCACCAAGTTGTCACTGCCCGATGGAACGGATCCGGCCGACGCGACGAAGTTGCGCAATGACCTCGAGGGCCTGCTCGACCGGTTCCGGCCGTACCCAGGTCAGACGCTCGATGATGCCGTTTCGTCGTTGCGGTACGAGTTCGAGGACCGAGTCCGCGACTTCGCCCAGGACCAGCGCATCGACGCGTTGATCGAGGAGCAGAACAAGCCGGGCATGCCGATGGACAAGCCGGGCGAGACGCCGATGGACAAGCCTGGCGAGACGCCGATGGACAAGCCCGGCGAGACGCCGATGGACAAGCCCGGGGTGGACAGCCGGCGAGACGCCGATGGACAAGCCGGGCGAGACGCCGATGGACAAGCCCGGCGAGACGCCGATGGACAAGCCCGGCGAGACGCCGATGGACAAGCCCGGCGAGACGCCGATGGACAAGCCCGGCGAGACGCCGGCGGACAAGCCCGCCGAAACCCCGGCGGAAACCCCTGCTGGCACGCCTGCTGCCGGCGGTCTGGCCGACGTCTTCGACGACTCGCCGCCGCCTGCCACGCCCGAGAACACCGGCATCGTTCCGCCCCACCTCCAGGGCGGGAGCTCGATGCCGACGCAGGACGATCCGCCGCCGGCCACGACCGAGCCGTCCATGGCGGAGACCGCGCCGACAGCCGATGCGGCAACGTCCGGCCCGGCAGCAGACGCCGCCCCGGCGATGGCCGACGACGTCCTCGGAGCAGGAGCTGTCGCGGACGCCGTTGCCACTCCGGCGGCATCGGATCAACCCGCCGCCGACGCGCCAGCCGCCTCGGCGCCTGCGCCCGAAGCCGACTCCATGCCGGACGACGCGCTCGGCATCGTGGCTGCGGCACCCGAGCCATCGGCAAGCGACATGCCGGACTCGTCGAGCGGCTCGGGTGGCGACCTGCCCGACGATCCGGTGTCGATCCCCGATGTCAGCGACGACCACAGCAGCAGCAGCGACGACGACGTCTACAGCATCGAGGTCGAGCCGGTCGACATGTCCGACCCGCTCAGCGTCTGACGCACGCTCTCGCAAGAAGCGCCGGGACCTGAGGTCCCGGCGCTTCTGCGCGCACGGACCGCGATGAGCGATGAGTGGTGTCACGGCGCACATTGCTCATCGCATCGGGGGGCGGGATCGGGAACGCGGTTGGGGATCCCTCCCGATGTCGGGTGGAGCGCTGATTCGTACGTTCGCTGCATGGCCTTCGGATGGCTGAAAGATCGACTGAGCGACATCGCCGACGAGGCGTGGGACGCTGCGACGACGGTTGCTGAGGCGGCGTGGGATGCGGCGTCCGAGGTCGCCGACACCGCCGTGGACGCGGTCGGCTACGTCGCCGCCAACACCGGCGACGTGATCGGCACGGTGGGCACGGTCGTCGACACGGCGACGTTCGGCGTCGCCAGCACCGTGCTCGACGTCGTCGACAACACCGTCCTCGACACGGTCGACGAGCTCACGGGCGGCACGATCGACATCGACTTCGACGACGGGGACCTCTCTGCGAGCGTCGGCGTCGATGGCGTGCTCCACGTGGGTGCGTCGGTCGGTGACGACGGCATCAGCCAGTCCTCGGACGTGCTCGACCAGAGCTACGACGTCAGCGCCACGAAGGACGGGTTGGACGCTAAGGGTCAAGCCGGCATCGACTGGGGCCCGCTGCCGTACGCCGAAGGCGACGTCACCGTCGAGGCCGATGGCGACATTGCCGCCCACGGCCGCGTGCAGGGCACGTTGCCGACGCCTATCGGCGTCCTCTCCGGCGAGGCCGAGGCCGAGATCATGCGAGAAGGCGACGTGTGGGGCGCCAGCCTCGACGCCGACGGAAAGCTGTACCTCCCCAGCGGCGACGTCGTGGGCGGAGGTGTCGATGCCGCCTACGTCGACACGCCGGACGGATCAGCACTCAGCGTCGACGTCGAGGGCTCCTACACGCGGCCCGGTGTCGGCACTGTCGGCGGCTCTCTCGGCTACGACCGGATCGAGACGTCCGACGGTGTGACCGAGCACTACGAGGCCGGCGGGTACGCCAGCGGCTACGGCGTGCAGGTCGAAGCCGGGATCGAGGGCACGAGCGTCACGACCGCCGACGGGACAACGACCAGCGACTGGGACGTCAGCGGCGACGTATCGGGCGGGGTCACCGAGTTCGCAAGTGCGCTCGCCAGCGCCGACAACGTCGAGGCGAGCGTCGACGACATGTTCAGCGATCTGGGCTGAGTCCAGGGCGCGAGCAACACCACCACACACAAAGGAAGTACAGAAATGGGTTGGTTCGACAAGCTGAAGGACTGGGCCGAGGACAAGCTGGACGATGTCGAGGATGAGCTCGGCGACGCCGGCAACTGGCTCAAGGACAAGGCGGAGGACATCGCCGGCGACAGTCCGTGGGCCCAGAAGATCATCGACAAGGTCGACGACTACGTGCCCAGCGCGTCGGACATCGTCGACAAGGCCACGGACGCGGCGACCGACTACGTCGGCGGTGAGATCAAGGGCACGTGGGCCGAGGACGCGGTGAACACCGTCAAGCAAGCCGTCGGCGGAGATGCCGCGACCGGCGCCAGTGCGACCGGCGACGCTGCGACCGGCGCTACTGCGACCGGCGACGCTGCGAGTGGCGACGGCGACGGCGGTTGGTTCGGCAAGGTCAGCGACTTCTTCGGCGACAAGCTCGAGGGCACCTGGGCCGAGGATGCCGTGACCAAGGTGAAGGACGTCCTCGGCGGCGACGATCCGGCCGTCGACACGGCAGCCGCCGGCAGCCGCCCGCTCGGTCCCGAAGCCTCCACGACGACTGCGGCTGACCTGAGCGACATCAGCAAGCCAGCGCCGATCGCCGAGGCTGCCCAGGCCGCCGCCGGCGATGTCCTCGGCACGGACGTCGTGCCGCCGGCGATGGAGGCCGTTTCGATGCCGGCGCCGGCGATGGACGCTCCGGCCGGGGACGCCCCGGCGATGGAGGCGGTCCAGATGCCCGAGCCGGTGATGGACGCTCCCGCGATCGAGGCCGTCTCGATGCCGGCGCCGGAGCCCGTGTTCGAGGAGCCCGCCTACGAGCCTGCTCCCGAGCCGACCCACTTCGAGGCCTCGATGGCCGCCGCCGACGAGGTCGAGGCGTCCGTCGACGACATGTTCGCGGACATCGCCTGAGGCATCGTGCGATGACTGCGACTGCCACCGCGACCGCCGCCCCATCCGCGGCCGACGCCGTGCGCACCGGTTCGCTCGAGCTGGCCCGCCTACTTGGCCAGCTCGAGCGTCCGGACCTCGTCGGCCGGGTTACTGCGGCTGCTGCCCGCCTCCAGCGTCCCTCGACGATCGTCGCCGTGGTCGGCGAGTTCAAGCAAGGGAAGAGCTCGCTCGTCAACGGACTCCTCGGTCAGCCCGTGTGCCCGGTGGACGACGATCTGGCGACCTCCGCCATCACACTCGTGCGCCACGGCGAGCAGCCCGGCGCTGTCGTCCGTCGCAACGGCAGCGACGGCGACAAGGGCGGCCCGATTCCGATCGACACGCTGCACGACTGGGTCTCCGAGCGCGGCAACGCCGGCAACCACAAGGGAGTCGAGCGGGTCGAGATCACGGCGCCCAGCGCCATTCTCGCCCAGGGACTCGTTCTCGTCGACACGCCCGGCATGGGTGGGCTCGGCGCCGGCCATGCCGCCGCCACACTCGCCTTCCTCCCGTTCGCCGACGGTCTGATCCTCGTGTCGGACGCCTCGTCGGAGCTCTCGGCCCCGGAGATCGACTTCCTGCGACGCGCTGTCGAGCTGTGCCCGACGGTGATGTTCGCCCAGACGAAGATCGACCTGTACCCCGAGTGGGAGCGGATCGTCAACCTGAACCGCGGTCACCTCGAGCGGGCAGGGGTGCGCATCCCGATCGTGGCCGTGTCGAGCCACCTCCGGTCGGTCGCGCTGGCCCGCAAGGATCGCTCGCTCAACGAGGCGAGCCGGTTCCCCGAGCTGATCGCGCATCTCGGCAACGAGGTCGTGACCCCGGCGAAGGAGAGCGCCGCGGCTCGCTCCGCCCACGACGTCCAAGGCGTCGTGCGACTCGTCCGCTCCGGGCTGGAGCAGGAGCGCCAACTGCTCGACGACCCGTCCGCCATCGCTGGTGCGGTGGCCGCCATCGAGCAGGCCAACGCCCGCATCGAGCACCTGCGTGGTCCTGGCGCCCGATGGTCGGTGCTTGTCAATGACCGCATCTCCGACCTCACCACGAGCGTCACCCACGCCCTGCGCAGCGGGATGCGCGACATCTCACGCGAGATGGATGAGCGCGTCGAGGTCCTGAAGAAGGGCGACGAGTGGGATGAGGTGACCCGTCACCTGCAAACACGGGTGGCCGACGAGGTCGACGCGCGCCTTCGTCGCGGTCGAGCAGGGCGACCGCTCGATCCGCGCCGAAGCGGTCGAGCTGTTGGCCGAGGAACAGCTCGATCTCGGTTCCAGCCGAGCGACGGCCGGGCGGCGCATCGACGTCACCTCGATGTGGCGCGAGAAGTCACTCGACGGCGACGAGCGAGGTCTCAAGGCGAACCTCAAGACCGGCCTCACCGGGGCCCGCGGCGCGCAGGGCGGCGTGATGATGTTCGGAATGATGGGCAGCTTCCTGCCCGGAGCTGCCGCGGTGATGATCGCCAGCAACCCCGTCCTCCTCGGCGCGGGTGCGCTGTTCGGCGGCATGCAGATCATCGAGGACCGCAAGCGCAAGGTGGCCCAGCGCCGCCAGAGCGCCCGCCAGCAGGTCCGCCAGTTCATCGACGACGTCCAGTTCGAGGTGACCAACGAGCTGTCGGGACTGATCCGCCAGGCCCATCGCGAGATCCGCGACGGGCTGACGACGCGGCTCGCCGAGCTCCAGCGGACCTACATGTCGGCGGCGCAGCGGGCGCAGGCCGACGCCAAGCAGACGCAGGAGCAGCAGGCGGGACGCAAGGCCGCCCTCGACCAGCAGCTCGCCGCGCTCACCAAGATCGCCCAGGTCGTCGAAGGAGGAGCGCGATGAGCGCCGGGCCGAGCAACAACTCCGTCGCCAATCGGACGCTCGAGCTGGCCACCCAGGTGGAGCAGCTCGTCAAGGGCACGCCGTATGGAGCGCGGGCGCGGGGCATCGTCGAGCGCCTGCAGGGGCCGATGCGCGTTGCCATCGCCGGACGGGTCAAGGCGGGCAAGTCGACGCTGCTCAACGCGCTCGTCGGCGAGCGGCTCGCCCCGACCGACGCCGGTGAGTGCACGCGGCTGATCAGCTGGTACCGCCACGGCATCGGCTACCGCGTCGCCGCCACGCTGGCGTCCGGCGACCAGCGCGAGCTGTCGTTCAGCCGCGACGGCGGCGCCCTCGACATCAAGCTGGGCGACCTGGCCGAGCGGGACGTCAGCTGGCTCGATGTGCAGTGGCCGGCGTCGACGTTGAAGGACGTGACGTTGATCGACACGCCAGGGCTGGCCTCGATCAACGACGACAACTCCCGGCGCACGCGGGACTTCCTCGAGCACGACGACACCAATCCGACCGATGCGGACGCCGTCATCTACTTGATGCGCCACCTGCATCGGTCCGACGTGGAGTTCCTCGACGCCTTCATGGACCGCTCGGTGACGGCCGCATCACCCGTCAACGCCGTCGCCGTGCTGTCGCGCGCCGACGAGATCGGTGCCGGCCGACTCGATGCCATCGACTCGGCGCGGCGGATCGCCGAGCGCTACCGCAACGATCCCGCCGTCCACCGACTCGCCGCGACGGTGATGCCGATCGCCGGTCTACTGGCCGAGACAGGTCTGACCATGCTCGAGTCCGAGGCCGCCGCGTTACGGACGTTGGCCGCCACGCCGGACGACGTGCTGGAGCGGATGCTGCTCGATGCCGAGGGCTTCGCCGACGTGCACGCCAGCGAACTGACCGTGGATGCGCGCCGGCACCTGCTCGAGCGCCTCGGCATGTTCGGTGTTCGCGTCGCTGTGCGTGAGGTGCGGGCCGGTCGAACCACGGCTGCCCAGCTCGGACCTCAGCTCGTCGAGATCTCCGGGCTCGGCGAGTTGCGCCGGGTCATCGCCCAGCACTTCCTGCCTCGGGCGCGAGTGCTGCAGGCACGGTCTGCGCTCTCGGCAGTTCGGGCGCTTGCTCGTGAGCTGCGCACGGTGCACGCCACGATCGCCGATCAGATCGACCGGCATGCCGAACAGCTCGAGGCGAGCGCCGTCGAGTTCAGCCAGATCCGGGCCGCGCACCTGGTGGCGAGCGGCGTCGTTGACGTCAGCGAGGGCGATCGGCGCGAGCTGCAGACCCTGCTGCTCGGCAACGGGCCGTCGAAGGCGCTCGGTCTCGACGACGGCGTCGGACCGGAGCGAGTGCGCGACGCCGCACTGCGGACCGTCACGCGGTGGCGCAACCGGGCTGCCGATCCGCTCGCCGAGCCGAGGATGGTCGAGGTCGCCGAGGCGGCCGCCCGCACAGGCGAATCGCTGTATGCCGCGGCGGCGGGATCATGAGCCGCCGCCACCACGACACGCTCGACGCCGATGTCATCGTCGTGGGCGCCCGGTGCGCCGGCGCGGCAACGGCGATGTTGCTCGCCGCCGCCGGCCATGACGTCCTGTTGGTCGACCGTGCGACGTTCCCCAGCGACACGTTGTCGACGCACGCCATCGCCCGCAGTGGCGTGGTGCAGTTGAAGCGATGGGGTCTGCTGCCCGCCGTGCTCGCCACCGGTGCCCCGCCCATCCGCGATGTCGAGTTCCACGTTGGCGAGTCAACGATCTCCCGGACGATCAAGGATCAGGTGGGCGTCGACCTGCTGGTCGCCCCGCGACGTTCGGTGCTCGACGCGCTGCTCGTCGAGGAAGCGCAACGGGCCGGCGCCCGGCTGATGACTGGCGTGCGCGTGGACTTCGTGCGACGCGATGCGACCGGCCGGGTCAACGGTGTGCTCGGTTCGAGCGACGACGGCCGAGTCAACCTCAGATCTCGGTTCGTCGTCGGCGCCGATGGGCTGCGCTCGCGGGTCGCCCGCCTCGTCGGCGCGCCGTACACCGAAGTCCGGCGGGCCGGCAGCGGTGCTGCCCACTACGCGTACTTCGCCGGCGACTGGCCAGCGATGGAGTACTACCTCGGCGACCGCAGCTTCGCGGGGATCTTCCCGACGAACAACGGCGAGGCCTGTGTCTGGGTGTGCTCTCCGTCTGAGGACGCCGAGCAGATCCGACGCGCTCACGGTTCGGTCGACGACGCGCTCATGGCGATGCTGCGTCTCGCCGCACCCGAGCTGGCCCGCCGCGTGACCACGACGGCGACGCAGACGTCTCGGAGCCGCGGGATCATCGGACAGCCCAACTACCTCCGCCACCCGATCGGGCCAGGCTGGGCGCTGGTCGGCGATTCCGGCTACCACCGCGACGCCATCACTGGCCACGGGATCAGCGACGCGTTCCGCGACGCGGAGTTGGTGGCGATGGCGCTCGACCGGGTGCTGCGCGGATGCGCCAGCGAAGCCAGCGCGTTGGCCGCGTATCACGCCGAGCGCGACGCCCAGCTACGCGAGATCTTCGAGATCACGTGCGAGCTCGTGACGTTTCCGCCCGTGGACCGCTTCATCGAGCTGCAGAAGCAGCTCGCCCGAGCCATCGACGACCAGGCCGGCGCGCTGGCCGCTCGCCCGATGCCACTGCTCCCCGCGGCGGCCTGAGTCTCCGTCCCACCAACCCCGAAAGGCACCACATGACCATCACTGAAACCTCGTCGACGCGCAACGGCGTCGACACCGCCACGCTGTTCGCCACGTTGGACGCCGTCAAGCAGGCGCCCGCAGCCGCCCAGTTCCAGTTCCGCGCCAGCAACGAGTGGGTGTCCGGAACGCACAACCGCTCGACGATCAACGGCTTCTTCGGCGTCGGGCAGGAGCAGGCCCACGAGCGGACGTTCGTGTTCGACGCCGACCACCCGGCCGTGCTCGTCGGCAAGGACAACGGCCCGACGCCGGTCGAGTTCGTGCTGCACAGCCTCGCCGCCTGCCTCACCGCGGGGTTGGCGAACATCGCCGCCGCCCGCAAGGTCACGCTGACCGAGGTCCGCTCGACCGTCACCGGCGACATCGACCTGAACGGCATCCTCGGCCTCGACCGCTCGGTGCGCAACGGCTACCAGCAGGTCAACATCCGCTTCGAGATCAAGGGTGATGCGTCACCGGAAGTACTGCGTCAGCTCGTCGAGCAAGCTCGAGCGCGCTCCGCGGTGTACGACGTGATCACGAACGGTGTGAACGTCGCGATCGACGTCGACGTCATCTGATCCTCAACTGTCCGTAGCAATCGCCTCACAACGATCGATTTTGACGGACAGTTCGGGATCATCGGCTTCTGCGTGAGGGAACAGACCGTGGACGGCCTGTTCCCTCACGCAGAGCGTGGCTCCGCTGGCTGCTGTCCTTCAGGATCGCCTCACAACGATCGGTTGCTACGGACAGAAGGGGGGTAGCTGTGCGGCGATGGTGCGCGTGGGCACGAGCGGGTGGGTCTACTCGTCGTGGCGGCGCACGTTCTACCCGCTCGGCCTCCCGCAGTCGTCCTGGCTGGAGCACTACGCGCAGAACTTCGACACCGTCGAGGTCAACGCGACGTTCTACCGGCTGGCCCGCGCCAACGTCACGGAAGCGTGGGCCAAGGCGGTACCCGACCACTTCTGCTTCGTCGTCAAGGGCAGCAGGTACCTGACTCACATGAAGCGGCTGCGCGACGTCGAGCAAGGACTCGAGCGGTTCTTCGCCCCGCTCGAACCGCTCGGCGACAAGCTCGGAGCGGTCCTCTGGCAGCTGCCGCCCGACTTCACGATCGACATCGAACGCCTCGACGCCTTCCTCGGCGTGTTACCTCCCGTCGCCGCGCACGCCGTCGAGTTCCGTCACCCGTCATGGTTGACGGACGACGTGGCACAGCTGATGACCGAGCGCGACGCGATGACCGTCAACGTCAGCGGTCCGCAGTTCCCCGCCCGCACGGACGTCACGGGCAACCGTCCGTACGTCCGCTTCCACGGGCTGCGCCCGGGCTACGAGTACGACTACACCGCGGACGACCTGCGACCGTGGGCGCAGCACCTGCGCCGCTACCGCGACGGCTTCGCCTTCTTCAACAACGACGTGGGCGGCCACGCCGTGGCCAATGCCCGCGCCCTGCGGTCAATGCTCTGCGACGACGGGTGAGCGACGGTGAGCGCCGCTCAGCTCGCGCCACCGACGTGGTGATGGGCGCCGTCGTCGACGAGTACCAGCTCACCGTCGAGGTCGAGGAGACGGCCGCGGTAGGCGACGTCGAGGTTGCGTCGCACCAGCACGTCGCCGGGCTTCCCCGCAGCGACGACTGATCCGGCCAGCAGCACGACGTGATCGCTGTCGGCGGCTTCGGCGAGATCGTGGGTGGCGATGACGACGGTCCTGCCGGCGGCCCGCTCCTCGTGCAGTACGTGCCGGATCCGTTGGTTCGAGGCGAGATCGAGCCCAGCCGCCGGCTCGTCGAGCAACAGTACTTCCGCTTCCTGCGCCAGACCCTGGGCCACGAACGTGCGTTGCCGCTGACCGCCCGAGAGATCGCCGAAGTGGCGGTCGGCCAGTGCGCCGAGCTCGAGGCGCTCGAGGGCGTCGTCGACGAGGCGGCGATCCTCGGGGCGCCACCGGCGGAACGGACCTCGGGCCGCCGCCCGACCGAGTGTGACGATCTCGCGCACCGTGACCGGCAGGTGCGCGGGGGCGTGCTGCGACTGGAGCACGTACGCCACCGACGCGCGGACCTGCTGCGGCTCGGCGCCGAGGACCCGCAACGTGCCATCGGCGAGCGGCAGCAGGCCGGCGATGGCGTGCAGGAGCGTCGACTTGCCCGAGCCGTTCGGTCCGACCAGCGCCGTCACGCCGGGACCGATGTCGAGCTCGTCGCGCGCGCACGACCAACCGGCCACCGCGGGCGATGGTGAGCCCGCGGGCGACGATGACGGGTCGCACGGAGCCCGAGACTACCGGCGTTGAGATTCGTTCCCAGTTCTCGGGTACGAGTGAACTCTCCGCTGGCTCTCAGCATCCCGCCAGGTCGGCAGCGTTGGATGCGTGGTGTCCCCACCAATCAACCCCTCAGAGGAGGACACCATGAACCGCAAGCACCTCGCCGCGGTGGCGCTCGCCGCAGCAACCGTGATCGGCACGGGCGCCGGCATCGCGTCGGCGCAGACGGACGACGACGGTGATGACACGACGACGACCGTCAGTCCCGACGACGGCACCACAGATGACAGCACGGTCGACGACAGCACCACAGACGACAGCACGGTCGACGACAGCACGGTCGACGACAGCACGGTCGACGACGGCACCGTCGACGACGGCCAGCGCACCCCACCTGCAGGTCGAGAGGGCTGCGGCGACGCGGCCGACGATGGTGCCGCGACCGACAGCTCGTCCTAGGGCTCGCTCCCGGTGCCAGACGCGGATGAGCGGCGCCTGACCAGGTAGGCCGCTCCGCCGCCACCGACGACAGCCAGGCCGGCGACGAGCAGGATCGGCATGGCTGCACTCGACCCCGTCCCCTCGGCGCTCGTCCCCACCGACGTCGAGGGGACGATGGTCGTGGTGACGGCGACCGTGGACGACGACGCTGCCGGTGTCGAGGTCGGCGCCGGCGCGGTCGGCGCTGGCGCTGACGTCGTCGGGCCTGTCGTCGTCGCCGGCACGGTCGGCGCGGGGGCCGACGGAACGGTGGCCGCTGTCGTCGTCGGAGCCTGTGGGTTGTCGACGTCGACCACCTGCACGAGCTGATCGCGTCCCGGGGCATCGAGCGGCACCTCGTCGAGGGTCTCTGCCGGCTCGTACTCGGGCGGCAGGACGAGGACGCGCGGCGCTGGGTACTCGCCGGCCGGGTCACCGTCGATCCATGCCAGCTCCTCGCCGTTGGCGCACACCTGGATCGCCGGGAAGGTCAGGAGACGCCCGACTTCGTCCGGTGCGACGAACGTGACGGGGAAGGCTCCCTCCTCGTCCGTCGGCAACGACCCGCCCGTCCACTCGAGCACGGAGTTGCCGGCGCCGTCGGGTGCGCTGCTCACTGTCCAACCCTCGACGTCACCGGCCGAGGCGTCCGGCAGGGGAGCGCGGATGCGCACGGTGACGGTCGGCGACTCACCGCACCCGTGCGTGGGCTGCAGGCTGACCGTTGCGTCGGCACCGGCGGGCACACCGACGAGGCTCGGTTCGGTGTGCGCGGCGGCCATGCTCGGGGCCATCGCGCCCAGAACAGCGGCGATGATCACCAGGGTCCCGCGCACGGCCCGAGCGTAGAGGCCGTTCGATGCACTGCGACTGGCGGCCCGTTACCGGATCAGACGATGACACCGGGGTTGAGGATCCCGGCGGGATCCAGTGCGGCTTTGGCGGCGGTCAATGCGTGCCCGAACATCTCAGGTCGCTGGCGGCGATACCACGCGTCGTGGTCGCGGCCCACGGCGTGGTGGTGGGTGATCGTCCCGCCGTGAGCCAGCAGCGCGTCCGACGCGGCGGCCTTGATCTCGTCCCACATCGCCAGCTCCGAGCCGATGCGGCCGGGCGCCGTCACCGTGAAGTACGGCGCCGGACCGTCGGGATAAACGTGCGTGAAGCGGCACGTCACCCAACCTCCGCCGCAGATCCGCTCGATCGCCTCCCCGACCGCCGAAGTGACGCCGGCATGAAGCGCGTCGAAGGCATCCCACGTGCAGGCCGTCTCGAACGTCTCCGCGATCACGCCGCAGCGAGCGAACGCGTTGCGCTGGTACGGCGCCCGCAGGAACGCCGAGCGCCACGAGCCGACAGCGTCGTCGCTGGGTCGCGAGGAACCGCTGTCGGATGCATCCGACGAGGTGACGCCACCCGGCACGTCGCCACCGTGGTCGCGACACAGCTCCACGGCGCGAGCCATCGCCTGTTCGACGGGATGGTCGGCGGACTCGAAGCCGAGTACGAGGAGGCCCGCCGTGCCGGTCACGCCGGCCGCGGTGGCCGCTTCCACGCCGTCGAGCAGCCGGCAGTTCGTCGGGAACAGCGCGGACTGGGCGATCGCTCGTGTGGCCGCCACAGCGTCGGCAAAGTTGCTGAAGACGACCCCGGCGGAGGCGCGCCAGCGGGGGCGGTCCTGCAGCCGCATCCAGGCCTCGGTGATGATGCCGAGGCTGCCCTCGGAGCCCAGGAAGAGGCGGTCCGGTGACGGGCCGGCACCTGAGCCGGGCAACCGCCGGGACTCGCTGATCCCGGACGGCGTGACGACCCGCATCGACTCCACGAAGTCGTCGATGTGCGTGTAGACGGTCGCGTAGTGGCCGCCCGACCGGGTCGCCAGCCAGCCCCCGAGCGTCGACAACTCGAACGACTGCGGGAAGTGTCGCAGGGTCAATCCGTGTGGCCGCAGCTGCGCCTCGAGCGCCGGTCCGAGCGCGCCGGCCTGGATCCGCGCCGCACGCGAGATCCGGTCGACCTCGACGACCTGGTCGAGCGCCCCGAGGTCGATCGTCACCGCACCGGCGAATGCGTCACCGACGGCGCACTCGACGCCGCCGACCACCGACGAACCGGCGCCGTAGGGGATTGCCGCCAGGCCCTCCGCGGCGCACCAGTCGAGGACGTCGACCACGTCCGCTTCGGAACGGGGGAACGCAACGACGTCGGGCGGGTTCGGGAGGTCACCGTGCACGGCGCGGACGAGGTCTCGGTACGACTTGCCGTACGTATGTCCCGCCCGATCGTCCATCGACGTCGAGCACCAGTCGGCGATGGAGTCCGGCGGCGCGACGCGGGGTGCGCGCAGGTCGAGCGCGTCCAGTGTTGGCGCGTCGACGATGGTGACCTCCGTCCCGAACCGCTCGGCTAACCGGCCTGCGAGCCGGCGCAGCTCGTCGTCGCCGATTGCCTGTTCCTCGTATCCCCATCCCCACCACGAACGTGTGCCTGCCGTCATCGGGCCTGCCGTCATCGGGCCAGTCTCGCCGCGTACAGTCGACCCAGATGACGCGCCGCGCCCGCCGCTTGGCCCTCCTCGTCCCAGCGGCGGTGCTGCTGGCGCTGAGCGCGTGCAGCGACGACCCAGGCGCAGCAGGCGCCGAGCCTGGGACCGCTGCGCCCGCGGCACCGACGTCACCGCCGCCCCAGCTGTCGCTCGGTGGCGACCCGCCCCTCGTCACGGCGCCGCCGCAGACGACACTCCCGGCCACCACGCTGGCGCCGACCACGTCGCCGCCGACGTCGCCACCGACGACGTCGCCACCAACGACCATTCCGCCCACGACCGTGCCTGGGCCGCCACGCACCTCGTGCACGTCCGTGATCCACCTCGGGGACTCGACGTCGGTGAGCCTGATCTCGCCGTCGTTCATCCCCGATCCCGAGCAGCGCGTCGACGCGCAGTACCGCCGCGTCGGCGCCCTCGATGCCCGCACGGAGATCGACGGTGCACTGTCGACCTCGGAAACCCTCGAGGGCCAGATCAACGCCTACGACCGGGTCCGCAACATCAAGGCTGACGGCTACGAGGGCTGCTGGGTGTTCGCCCTCGGTGGCAACGACACCGCCAACCTCGCCAAGTTCGGCGGGTCGATCGCCGACCGGGTCGCTCGTATCGACCGCATGATGTCGGCGATCGGCGACGACCCGGTGATGTGGGTCAACGTCAAGACGCTCGACCCGAGCAACCAGTGGTACGGCAACGAGTACATGCAGGAGTGGAACGCTGCGTTGCAGGAGGCACTGCCGCGGTACTCGAACATGCGTGTGTTCGATTGGGCCTCGGTCGTGCAGGACGAGTGGTTCCAGGACGACGAGATCCACTACACGTCCGACGGCAGTGTGATGCGGGCGGCGTTGATCGCCGACGCGTTGGCGGTGCAGTTCCCCTCGTGAGGTGCTCGAACATCGGCCGCGTCGTTCAGAGGTGACGACCGGGTTCGGCACGGCGGGCGCTCCAGCGCCTTCGCCGGCCGCATCAAGTACGGCGCTACCCTGCGCCCACGTGGCTCAGGCGGTGCGGAGTGCGAAGACGATGGTTGCGGCAGCTGCCGCCCTCGTCGCGCTCGCCCCGGCGATGCCGAGTGAGGCGGGCACCGCGCCGGCCCCGTCGACGTCGTGCACGTCGATCGCCCACATCGGTGATTCGATCTCCGTGGGGATGGAGTCGGACGACTTCCTGCCACGGAAGGCGGATCGGCTCGAGGCGCAGTACGAGCGCATCGGCGCCCGCGACGTGCGCCTCGACATCTCCGGAGCGCGTTCAGCGGTCGAGCGCCACGACGGCCGACCCAACGCCGTCGAGGCCGCCGAGGAGCTGCGCGAAGAGGGGTTCCACGGCTGCTGGGTGATCGCCATCGGCACCAACGACGCCGCCAACGTGGCAGCAGGTTCGAGCTACGGCGCCAGCGAGCGGATCGACCGGGTGATGGAGATCGTCGGCGACGATCCGGTGTTGTGGGTCGACGCCAAGACGACGACCGACAAGGGCTTCTACGCGGATGAGAACATGCGCCTGTTCAACCAGGCGCTGGCGAAAGCACACGCGCGGCATCCGACGCTCGAGGTGTTCCACTGGTCCGACGTCGTGCGCAGCTCCTGGTTCGAATCCGACGGCATCCACTACACGTCGACGGGGTACGCCCGGCGGGCGGCGCTGATCGCTGCGGCGGTCGCCAAGGCGTTCCCGGCCAGGTCGGCGGACGACTGAACGTCAGATGTTCCCGGCACCGCGGATCGTGTCGATCATCAGGCGGGTGCCCTCGCCGGTGAGGTGCATCGCGTCGTAGGTCAGCCCGGGCTGATTGGAGACCGCCGCCCAGTCCGCCAACACGACGTCGGGATTCCGCTGGATCAGCAGGTCCAGTCGCTCGTTGACGTACGGGAAGTACCAGATGTACTGATCGAACTGCTTCTGACCCATCTCGGGGATCACCGACCGGTCCGGCTCACGCAGTGTGATCCACACGAATCGCTGCGCGCCGAGGCTGCGCAACGTGGCCAGCAGCTCGTCGGCCTGGCGGTCGAAGCGCGCCGCCCAGCGGTCGTAGTCGGTGCGGTCGCGCTCCCACAGCGTGTTGTGGCCGACCCCGAGCACGACGACGGGTCCGACGGGCCGGCCGTCTGCGGCGATCTCATCGTTGGCGTCGTCGAGCATCCACGCGGGCGTGGCCCGGTAGTCGACGCCGTACCCGCTGGCGACGAGCTCAGCGGTCAGCTGTTCCTCGGCACCGAGGAGGACGGAATCGCCGAGCACCGTGATCATCGAGCCCGGTGGTGCCGGTGGCGGTCCCGCCAGCACGGTCGTCGTCGGTGCGGCCGTCGTCGGCACTGTTGACGCAATCGCCGTTGTGTCGCCCGTG
Source organism: uncultured Acidimicrobiia bacterium (assembly GCA_963844915.1). GTDB lineage: Bacteria > Actinomycetota > Acidimicrobiia > Acidimicrobiales > Ilumatobacteraceae > JALZMG01. Next base: position 72,777 of record CAWJQF010000011.1, read on the forward strand.
CTCGCCGCGCTGGTCGTCGGCACGAGCGTCGTTGCGGCGCCAGCCGGGATCACCGGAGGATCGGGTACGGCGGTGGTGGCGACGTCATCGGCGGGTGGCGGCACCACCTCCTGGCTGACGAGCTGCTGCGCGCTGCGCGACTCGCCCGCGTCGACGGTGCTCACGGCGACCAGCAGGAGGCCGGAGACGGACGCCAGAGCGACCGGACCGGCCCACCGCCGCGTACCGTCGCGCAGGGCCAGGCGCTGGCGCCAACGGCGGAACGCGCCGTTGCGGATCGGCACCTCGATGAATCGGTAGCTGAGATCGGCGGCGATCACCGTGAGCGCGAGCCGCAGGATGAGCGTTGGGTACAGCCCGAGTGGCTGGTCGATCCCCGGCCGCGTGAACACGAAGATCGGCCAGTGCCACAGGTAGAGCGAGTACGAACGGACCCCGATCCACACGAGGATCGGCTGCGCCAGCACGAACCGATTGAGCAGCGTGCCTGGGTGGACCGCCGTCATGATCACGAGCAGCGTGGAGATCGACACGACGGCGAAACCGCCGTTGTACAGGAACCGATCGAACTCCTGCATCCGCAGGAAGACGACGGCGATCACGACGAGGGCGCCCACACCGAGCAGATCGAGGCCACGCTGCTTGAGCTGCGGGTCGACCTTCCAGGACTGCGACGGACGCCACAGCAGCGCCAACGCCGCACCCATCAGCAGACCAGAGGCCCGTGTATCCGTGCCGTAGTAGGCGCGGCTCGGATCCATCCCGGGCTCGAACAGGATCGACATCCAGATGAGGGACAGGGCGGCGCCGCCGAAGATCACGAGTGCCATGGCGCGGCGGCGGTTGCCGAACAGTTTGAGCAGTCCCAGCAGCGCGAGCGGCCAGACGAGGTAGAACTGCTCCTCGATCGCCAGCGACCACAGGTGCTGGAAGACGGGCGGCCGTTCGACGAGCGCGAAGTACGACTGCTCGGAGATGATGAAGTACCAGTTCGTGACGTAGAACAGCGCCGACCAGACCTGGGCCGCCAGGTTGGCGGCCTCCTCGCGGTAGAAGAGCAGCACGATCACCGAGACGACGGCGAGCAGCGCGTACAGCGCAGGGAGTAGCCGGCGGGCGCGGCGGGTCCAGAAGTTGCGCAGCGAGATCGTCGAGCTGCGGCTGTGCTCCTCGGTCAGTATCAGCGTGATCAGGTAGCCGCTGATGACGAAGAACACCTCGACGCCGAGGAAGCCACCTGGCATCCACGGCAGGTCGGCGTGGTACAGGAGGACGGCAGCGACCGAGATGGCGCGAATGCCGTCCAGCCCGGGCAGGTAGCCGGCGCTGGGACGCGTCGCTGCTTGGGCCACCTGTGCGCCGCGCATTTCGAGCATGCTATGAGGGAGTCTCGCTCCATCCGTGGCATGCGTCGAGGAGCGTCACGAGGCGGCCTCGGTGGGTGGCCGAGCGGCTGCTACCTGCTGTCTTGTTCGACGGCGTCGAGGAAGGCGTCGACGTCGGCGTCCTCGCCGCCGATCAACCAGATGACCAAGCCCTCGTCCTCATCGTCGCTCCACGGCAGGACGCCGTCGACGGGGTAGCGGTCGACGGTGATGTCGTCGGACTGCTCGTCGACGGGAGCGATGACGGCCAGCTCGACCTCGGCGTCGGGCGGCTGCTCGTTGAGGATGTCGATCAGCTCGCGAACGTGCATCGGGAGGTCTCCTTCGCATCAACCGGGCGGGCGGGCCCACCGTGCTTCACAGATCGCCAAGCCAGTCCTTGGCTCGTTCGAGCAGGTACAGGCTGACGTGCTTGCACCGCTCCAGATTGGCAGCCACGGTGTGGTCGTTGTTGAGATACACGTCGGACAGGTCGATTGCGGTCCGGGCGACCATCGACAGCGAGCGCTCCGGGGCGTCGGTCACGCTGGGGTACGAGTCGATCGCGGAGACCTCGACCGGCAACTCGACGCCCCCGACGCCGGCCAGCTCGGTCGCCAGGACCAGCAGGTCAGGAGGGTCTGGCAACGGGGGCAGGGTCCACGTGAACACCAGCGGGAACGTGAACCCGGCGGGTGGCGTCTCGTCGAGGTCGTCGAGCTTCATCACCTCGTCTTCGAAGCCGAGCATCGCCCGTGGATCGACGTCGAGCGACAGGTGCAGGTCGATCGGTCCGCTGCACGCCTCTTCCGGGTGCAGGTCGACCTCCCACAGCTGGCGCAGTGAGTAGGTCTCGACGAAGTGCCGCTCGTCGTGGACGTGGAAGCCGTGATCGATCGCCTGGCTCTTGACGTCGGCGACGAAGCCGGCAACGTCAATGACCGCCACCAGCGACCTCTCCGTGCGGGGTCTGGGGTCGCACGACTCGACACTACCGTCAGCCGCGGTGCAGCAGATCGCCGCAATTCGGTGCGTCGCCTTCGATGTCGGTGAGACGCTGATCGACGAGACCCGGATCTGGAGTCGCTGGGCCGATCGTCTCGGCGTCACGAGACTCACGATGCTCGGTGTGCTGGGAGGTATGGCGGCACTCGATCGACCTCACCTCGATGTGTTCCGGATCGTTCGCCCTGACATCGACGTCGAGGCGGAACAGGCGCGGTGGGAGGTCGACGATCCCGACGGGCTGCGCACCGGCTTCGACGAGACAGATCTCTATGACGACGTGAGGCCCTGCCTCTCGGCGCTCCACCGCTCGGGACGCCGTGTCGTGATCGCCGGGAACCAGCCGCCCGAGGCGAGGGCGGCGCTGGAGGCGATGCAGCTCGATGTCGACGCCATCCTGATCTCCGACGAGCTCGGCGCGCAGAAGCCCTCGGCGGCGTTCTTCGCGGCGGTTGCGGAGGCGGCAGGCGTCGAGCCGAGCGAAACCGCCTACGTCGGCGATCGACTCGACAACGACGTGCTGCCGGCACGCCGGGCGGGGATGCGCACGGTCCTGCTGCGCCGCGGACCATGGGGTCACCTCCATGCCGAGCGTCCCGACGCCGCGTTGGTGGACGTCGTCACGGACTCGCTGCTCGAGCTCCCGCGCCTGCTCGACTCGCTCGGTCCGGCTTCTGTGTAAGCAAAGACGCGGTCAGGACCACGTTTTCGCTCACACAGAGCATGGGGACCTCAGGAGCCGCGGATCACTTCGACGGCGCGGGCGATGCGGAGCACGATGTCCTCTCGCCACCGGGGTCCGACGATCTGTAGCCCGATCGGAAGCCCAGCGTGCTCAGGGCGGGCGTGCTCTCCGCACGGCACGGACAGGGCCGGGCACGGTGCTACGAGATTGAAGATCGACGTCATGTCGGGGGAGGGATAGCCGTCGCCGGGCGGCGGTGCGGGCACGCCGTCCGCCTTCGCCGCCGGCCATGGCGGCTGGGCCATCGTCGGGCAGAGCAGAGCATCGCGGCCAGCGAGGACATTGCGCAGCCGGTGCCAGAGCGACGTCCGCACGCGCTCCAGCCGCTTGTAGTGCACGGCCGACATCGCCTCACCGGCGGCGATCAGCTGCAACACCTCGGGATCCATGCGCTCGCGGTGGGCAGCCACGAGCTCGCCGTAGTTCGCCGCCATGAAGACTCTCCACACCTCGACCCACGCCGCCTCGTCGTACGGTGTGACGCCGGGATCGACGATGTCGACCTCTGCACCGGCCGCACCCAGCTGTTCCGCCATCGCCGTCACGGCGGCAGCGATCTCCTCGTCGACGAGCCAGCTCCCGAGGTCGACGGACAACCCCAGGCGCAGGCCTCGGATGTCAGCGTCGAGCGGGCGAGACAGATCGAGCGGTCCAGGGACCGAGAGGATGTCGGCATCATCCGGGCCCTGCGTCGCTGCCAGGAACAGACGAGCGTCGTCGGCGCAGCGGGCCAGCGGTCCGTGATGGGAGATCGTGTCGAACAGCGCGGGCAGGACGTCCATCGGGATGCGACCGAGGCCGGGCTTGAGGCCGACGATGCCGCACCACGCCGCCGGGATGCGGACCGAGCCGCCCATGTCGCTGCCCTCAGCGAGCGGCACGCATCCGGAGGCGACGGCCGCCGCACTGCCGCCGGAAGACCCACCCGGCGTGCGATCGAGGCGGTGCGGATTTCGGGTGACGCCCCAGCGCGGGCTGTCGGTGCGCAGCGTGTGGGCGAACTCGGGCGTGGTCGTCTGGCCGATGATGATCGCCCCGGCGCGTCGCAGCGCTCCGACGACGTAGGCATCGTGATCGGGGACGTAGTCGGCGAAGGCATGCGATCCGAACGTCGTCAGGTGCCCGGCGGCGGGCGACGTGTCCTTGATCGCAACGGGGACACCGTGCAGCACCCCCAAGGGTCTTCCGGCGGCGACATCCTGAGCGGCACGATCAGATTCAGCCATCGCTTCGTCGACCCAGATCGACGTGAAGCAATTCAGGCTCGGCTGCACCATCAATGCCCGTTCCACAGCAGTCGCAACGACCTCGACCGGTGACCGCTCGCCGCTGGCGATTGCCGAGGCCAGCGCATTGGCCGTCGGCGCGACCGCGTCAACGAGTTCGACGTGCGAAACGGCCCCCGAGTCGCTCATTCCCGCGAAGGTACAATCCCTCGCCCGCACGGGCGTATAGCTCAGCCTGGTCAGAGCGCTTGCCTTACAAGCAAGAAGTCGGGGGTTCAAGTCCCTCTGCGCCCACCGGAAGGTCCTCGTAGAGGTCTCTTGCGCCGTGCGAGGCCGCCTGGGCGGTCCGTTCGGTCTAGACGTGCTCGTCGCCGACTCTCAGCTCGTCGCCGACTCCGGCACGTTGGTTGTGGCGCTGCTGAGGCTCGTGGGCAAGTGCGCCATCACGGCACGCGTCAACTCGCTGGCGGGGCCCCTGCCGTCGGGCGAGACGGGTAGAGCAGCAACGACGACGATCGTGGTGTCGGTCAGAGGATCACGTATTGCCTGGGATTCGTATCCCATGATCTGGCCGGCATGGCCGTAGTACGAGCCGCTCCGAATCATCCCCGAGCCGTAGGCGGCGCCGTCGGGTTGTGCGGGATCGACCGGTTGGATCGAGGCCAGTCGATTCGCTTGCGTCTCGACGTCGAGCAACCCGCCATCGACCAGCGCCTTGGCCCACACCACCAGGTCGTCGGCGGTCGAGATGACTGATCCGGCAGTCCACGCCACGGAAGGGTTCGCCCCGCTCAGGTCCGCCGGCAACAGGTCGCCGTCGGCCGCCGCCTGCTGCTCATCGGCAGGCAACGCAGGATCGGGACGAAAGATCTGATCGGCGGTTCCGAACTGGTAACCGTGGGCGAACACGGCGGGCATCGAGGCGTCATCGAGGGCCGGCATCACGGTGCCGTCCAGCCCCAGCGGATCGAACAGGCGCTCCTGGAACAGCTCGGCGATTGACTGCCCGGTGACGTCCTCCATCACCACTCCGAGCAGGACGTAATTGGTGTTCGAGTACTGCCAGGCCGTCCCCGGCGGGAACAACGGGGGCGCGCTGAACGCCAGGGCCAAGAGCTCGTCGGGAGTCCAGATCCGTTCGGGGTCATCGTCCACTGCCTGCTGGAGCATGGGGTTCTCGGTGTAGCCGGCCAGTCCGCTGCGCATGTCGAGGAGCTGGGCGATCGTGATGTTGTCGCCGTTGGGCACGTCGGGCCGGTACTTGGAGATCGGATCGTCGAGCACCAACTTGCCTTCCTGGACCAACTGCAGGATGACCGTCGCCGTCATCGTCTTGGTGATGCTGCCGATCCGGTAGTGATCGGACGTCGCCGGCAAGTCGTCGCCGCCCAGCACCCGCGACCCGAACCTGAACGTGGCGTCGCCGAACTCCGACGACCGCACCAGGACAACGGCCGACGGCACATGCATCGACTCGACGAGTTCGGCCAACACCGGCTCCAGCTCCGTTGCGTACCCCGGTGCGGCCGCCGTCGTCGATGTCGAGGGGTCTGACGCGGCAGGTGAGGCGCCGCAGGCCGCGAGCAGCAGCAGCCCGGCCGTCATCGCGACGATCGCGGTTCGCGAATGGCGCCCGCTGCTGGACCTGGATGAGGCGGTCTTCATGAGACTGATCACCGAAATGACGATGACGGACGGCCAGGACTGCCGCATCGGATGCCCGAGCGCCGACTCGTCGATCGGAACGGTTACTTGCTTGCGCATCGCGCCGGTCAGAGGGGGTGATAGGCGAGCGGGTGGTCTTGTCCCTGGTCGCTGAACGCTTCGTTGAGGGCGTGGACGAGGACGTTGTGATCGGCGTTGCCCATCTCGCCGTCACCGCGTAGGTAGCGGTCGAGTTGGGTGGCGTCCAGGATGCCGCCGAGGGCGAAGTAGTCGACCCAAAGTTCCATCGTCGACAGCCCGAGCCGGCGGCGCGCGTCCTCAACCCGGAGATGGTTCATTCGTCGACTCCCGCCGACGCCTCATTCACCACATCGATCGCGACGTCACGCAGCTTGCGGTTCGTGGTCTGCGAGCGTTGACGCAGCAGATCGAAGGCGGTGTCAGCGTCGATGCGGTGGGTCGACATGAGGACACCCTTGGCCTGTTCGATCTCGGCGCGTGACTCCATGGCTTTGGCCATGCCCCGAGAGAGCTCGAACGCCGCAAAGTAGGCCTGGGCGTTCGCCACCACGATCGACGCCTGTCCCGCGAAGGCCTGAGAGAGCTCCTCGTCGGCATCGCTGAAGCCGCCCAGCGCCTTGCCGTAGACGTTGAACCCAGCGAAGGTGTCAGGACCCGAGACAGCGATCGGCACCGAGAGCGAACTGCGGATGCCGTTGGCGCTGGCGCGCGCCGCGAACGTGGGCCAACGATCATCGTTGCCGGTGTCCTCGATGCGAATCGTGCGGCCCTCCTGGGCTGCCGTCAAGCACGGCCCTTCCCGGGCGCTGTACTGGGCGTCGTCCAGTACCTGCGCCGTGTCGTTCGTCGAGCCGACGGTGACGGGGCGCCCTCGCTCGATGATGGTGATGCTTGCCGAATCACAACCGGCCAATACCGCACATCCGGTCTCGGCGACCCGGCGCATCGCGGACTGAAGATTGGGGTCGTCGCTCACGACGGTTCGCCAGAGCGCGTCGAAGCGGGGTGATGATCGGGCGTCCGCGTCGGACATGACTTGCCTCCCAAGCTGGGTGGTGAAGCCAGTCAGACGACCCTGTTGATTTCAAGGAAGGGTGGCGGACCTCAGCCCCAATCTACCCGACATGTGTTCTCTCCAGATCGGGAGCGCCGGCCCGCCCCGTGTTCACGTCCGGCCCTGATTATGCTGATACGTGCCTTGAGCAGCCAGGGTGTTCACGATCGTCCACAGTCCGGAGCACCCATGACGGATCCCTCGAGCGACCTCCGGCTGTTCGTCGTCAACACGGCAGCCCAGACACGCCTCGAGGTCGGCGGGGAGCTCGATGTCGGGACCGTCGGACCGTTACGTGACCACTTGGACGCCCTCATCGACAACGGAATCGGTGCCGTGTACGTGGACATGTCACTGGTGACGTTCTGCGACTCCACCACGCTGTCGGTACTGGCCGGCGCCTTCACCCGCCTGCGCGAAGCGCAGCGTCCGATGCGCGTCATCAACCCTTCCCCCTCGGTGGCCCGAGTGCTCCAGCTGTCCGGTCTCGACACGCTCCTCCTCGACGGCGACCAGCCGCCAGGCTGAGCGCGACCGAGGATCTCGTCGTCGGTACAGACGACCGAGCCAACGCGGGCGAAACCACTCACTTCAGCGTCACACGATTGGGAGGACGTCAGATCGGGTAAGCGCACCGTGGCCCGTCGCTCGAGACCCCGGCGACACCGCACAGGATGCGCACATCGGAGGGTGACAGACGTGGCCGTTCCATCAGCACCGTTCGAGCGATCTTCGTCTGAAACCGAGCTTGATCATCGGCCAGCTGCGGATGTCATGACGTTGTGCCTCGATCACGACTTCGCGATGGTGGGCATTGCGCGACGCGCCGTTTGCGACTGGCTCGACGAACGCGGGTGCCCGTCGGTCGACGATGTGGCGCTCGTGTTCTCGGAACTGGTGACCAACGCGATGGTTCACGCCGGAGCAGGCTGCACCGTTGATGTGCAGCACAGCAATGGTCGGGTGCGCCTCGAGGTGCGAGACGGCAGCCCGAGAGCGCCCATCCTCGTTGCCGTCCTTGCATGCGACGTTGGAGGGCGAGGTCTGCATCTCGTGGATGTCATCACCGAGGCGTGGGGTTGGGAACCCACCGCCGCTGGCAAACGTGTTTGGGCGGTGATCTAGGACCTGTACATCAGCCGGGCGACGCGCACCGTCCTGAGTGCCGGGGCGGCCGTCCGCGAGCGGCTCGGTAGCGTGCCTGGTGACTCTGGAACTCCCGGGGAGGTCACGATGGGCGATCGGGTGACGATCGGGACGCTCGACGAGCTGCGCCGGGACGGATGTCTGGTGGGCAAGGCTGGTACGCAACCGATCTGCGTGTTCTGGAGTGACGGAACGGCGTACGCGCTCGACGATCGCTGTCCGCACATGGGCTTCCCGCTCCATCGTGGATCCGTGGAGACCGGGCTGGTGACCTGTCACTGGCACAACGCCCGCTTCGATCTGAGCTCGGGCGGCACGCTGGATCCGTGGGCCGACGACGTGCGGGCCTACCCGGTCGACATCGACGAGGACGGCCGCGTGATCGTCGTCGTCGAACCCGAGGGTGACCGCACGGAGTACCTGTTACGTCGGCTTGATGACGGCCTCGAGCAGGGCATCACGCTCGTCGTCGCCAAGGCAGTGCTCGGGCTCCTCGACATCGGTGTGCACCCGAGTGAGATCGTTCGAGCCGGCGTCGATTTCGGGACGCGCTACCGCGAGGCAGGTTGGGGCGCTGGGCTCACGGTGCTCACGTCGATGGCCAACGTCCTGCCGCACCTGGATCGGGCTGACCACGGTCTGGCGTTGGTCCACGGCCTCTCGTTCGTGTCCAGGGACACTCGGGGTCGCGCGCCGCGGTTCCCGCTGTTGCCGCTCGGCGGCGAGCTGCCGGCCGAGCGACTCGAGGGCTGGTATCGCAGGTTCATCGAGACCCGATCCTCCGATGCAGCCGAACGCACGCTGGCATCGACCGTCGCAACGGTGGATGCCACGACAGTCGCCGAGATCATGTTCGCCGCCGTCACCGACCACGTCTTCTTGGACGGCGGGCACACCATCGACTTCACCAACAAGGCGTTCGAGGTGGTCGACCATCTGGGTTGGGAACGGGCCGCCGACATCCTGCCGACGCTGGTGGCGCAGACGGCCTCGGCCAGTCGCAGCGAGGAGCGCGGGGCTTGGCGGTTCCCGCACGATCTCGCCGACATGATCGCGACGGCGGTCGGCTCCCTGCCGGAGCGACTCGCCGCTGCCCGACACGACGGCTTCGAGCACGGGAGTGACGGCGTTTCCAAGCTGGCCTGGTCGCTGTTGTCGGAACAGCCAGCCGACGTCGTTGCCGCGATCGATGAGGCCATCGTCGCCGGGATCGATCCCGAGGAGCTCGGCCGCGCCGTCGCCTTCGCCGCCGCGCTGCGCATCACCCGGTTCCACACGCAGAACGATCACGGCGATTGGGATGAGGTGCATCACGCCTTCACGTCCGCCAATGCGCTGCATCAAGCGCTTCAGCGGGCACCGACGCCCGAGTTGCTGCGCGGCGTCTACCACGGTGCGTTGCGCATCTACCTCGACCGGTTCCTCAACGTCCCCGCGGCGCGGCTGCCCGAGCCGGCCGCGGCGAGCGAGGGGGACGATGGTGCCGACCTGTCGGAACTGCAGAGTTGCTGGGACCAGGAGGGCCGCGTCGACGACGCCGGCACCATCATCTACCGGTACCTGCACGCCGGAGGCGATTCGTCACGGGCGATCGCGACGCTCGGTCGTGCACTGTTGACCGAGGATGCCGAGTTCCACTGGTTCCAGACCTACGAGGCGGCCGTGCGGCAATTCCATGCGTGGCCGGAGGGTTCGGAGGAGCGCGCACTCATCCTGGCCGGTACGGCACGCTTCCTCGCCGCCCACACCCCGACGCGACGGGAACTGTCCCAGGTGGTCCGCATCGCCACCCGTTTGGGCCGCGGCGAGGCGCTGTTCGAGCCATCCTGATGCCGTAGGGGTCGCGCCGGCGCCGCACCTCCTGGGTCGGGCGATGTCAGGAGCTGGTCAGGTCCGCCGCGCTCGACGTGCCGCGGGTCGCACCGGCGCAGGTCCGGTGAGTCGCTCGAGCAGCTGCTCCATCGACCTACGCACGAAGGCCGGCAGCGGACCTGACCGGGTGAAGCTCCACACGGTGCACGTGCCCTGCCAGTGGGCGACGAGGAGCTCGCCGAGGCCCTCGCTGCCACCAGGCGTCTCGCGGAGCCGCTCCTCGACGGCGCCGGCCAAGACGGCGATCCAGCGCTTGCCACGGTCGCGCAGAACGGGGTCGCGCAGGTCCTCGCGCAACACCATCAGCTGGTCGGCGAAGTCGTCGGTGTCGTACATGCCGCTCAACGCGACGAAGAGGTCGACGACACCCGTCGCGTCCGGCGCGGCGGAGGCAATGGCGGCCGCAGTGTCGGCGTCGAGACGATCCCAAGCGTGCAGCAAAGTGGCCTGCAGCAGGTCCGCCTTCGAGCCGAAGCGCTGGACGATCGTGGATCCGGAGAGCCCGACCCGGCTGGCCAGCGTGGCGAACGACAGCGCGGACGGGCCCGAGCCATGTACGACCTCCAGCGCAGCGTCGAGCAGTCGTTCGTCCGAGACGGTGCGATGCCGGGGCACCTTCTGTAATATAAACGAACGATCGGTTATAAATGCGAGATGCTCACGATGAAGGAGTCCGTGATGAAGAACGCTCCCACCGCCACCCCAGCTCGGTTCCCGGCGGAGTACGGACAGACGCCTGAGACCTTGGCCGCGCTCCTCGACTGGCCAGACGTCGCCGAGAGGATCGCCGCCGCGCGCAACTACTGGCTGGCCACCACCACCGACGATGGGCGTCCCTATCAACGACCGGTTGACGGCGTCTTCGTCGACGCCACGCTGGCCTTCGGCGGTTCGCCGCAGACACGGTGGGTGCGCAACCTCGAGCAGCGACCCGAGGTGTCCGTCAGCCTCCCCGACGACGACCATGCCGTGGTGCTCGAAGGCCAAGCCGTCTGGGTCACCGAGCCGGACCTGCCGATCGCCGCCGCCGTCCGGGCGGCCAACGTGTCCAAGTATCCCCAGTACTTCGCCGAGGCGGGCGACGAGTTCTCCCCCTTCTGGGCGCTGCGGCCGCGCCGGGTCTTCGCCTGGTCGTTGACCGGCTTCCCCACCCGGGCCACCCGTTTCGACTTCTCGGGTCGGTGACGCTGGGGGAGTCATCCCTCCGAGCTGATGTGCGGGGCGCGTCCCACCAGCAGCGCGAACCCACGCCACCGCCAGTAGCAGTCCACGTCGTCGAGGCCGGCTGCGCGCATCCATTCGAGTTGCGGCTCCACGGTCGACAACACGTCCTCCGGATCACCACCCGGCCGCCCGATCCGTTCATAGAACTCAGCCTGCAAGGCGGGCGTCGCGCACTCGACCACCTCCAGGTTCACGAACACGCCACCCGGCCGCAGCACGTCGGCGGCTTCGCCGAACAGGCTCTGCTTGCGCTCGTGGGCGAGATGGTGGATGGCGAAACCCGACGTCACCACGTCGAACACGCCGAGATCGGGCAGCGGCTCACGCAGGTCGTGGGCCACGATCGTGGTGCGACGCTCGTCGACGAAACGGGCCTCCGCCCGCTCGATCATCGGCGGTGAGTTGTCCAGCCCCACGAGCTCCTGGACGCCCGGTCGCGCCGCGAGTACCAGCGCCATCAACCGGCCGTCGCCGCAGCCCAGATCGAGCATCCGCGCCACATCCCTCGGCAGCACGTCTGCCAACTCACGTTCGCCCGCGGCCCGGGCTTCGACCCGCCCGATGCGCTCGACGTATTCCTCGACCTTGTCGACGTCACGCCACGTCGACGCCGGCGTGGCCGACTCCATCCCCACAGGATGACCGATCCACCGCCTTTTCGACGTGTCACCGGTGTCCAGCAGACTGGGCCGATGGCCAGTTTTGCTGATGTTGAGAACGCCGAGCCCGATCTCGCCGACCGGGCCCGCGCCGTCCTGTCGTCGACAACCAACGCGGTGCTGGGGACGATCCGGCGTGATGGTGCACCACGGCTGAGCGGTGCCGATGCGTACTTCCACGGCGGCCAGCTCCGCATCTGGTCGATGCCCGGCGCCCGCAAGGGCCAGGACATGCGCCGCGATCCACGCGTTGCGGTGCACAGCATCCCGTGGGATTCGCGGCGCCTGCGCGACGGCGCCGCCGAAGTCGGCGCTGCTGACGCCAAGGTCAGCGGAACACGCCGTTCTGACGACCGATGCCGGCGAGCACGCGGCGTTCCGCTCCTGGTTGCAGTCCGAGCGTGGCTTCGAGCCGCCGGAGGACTGGGATCTCTTCACGATCGACATCGACGCCGTCACCGTCATCTCGGCCGATACAGGGCAGCTCGTGGTCGACCGGTGGTCGCCCACCGACGGCCGCAAGACGATGCGCCGCACCTGAGGCGTCACGGCGCGCGTTCGGACGCCTCCAGCCGCGCCGCTCGCGCGAGCAGATGACGGCGTTCGGGGATGCTGGAGGTTTGTCGGGCGGCCCGCCGGTACGCCTCCCCGGCCTCGGCCAGGTCGCCGGCCATCTCCAGGAGATGGGCGCGCACTGAGCCGAACCGGTGGGCACCGCTGACCCGCTCGTCGATCCGCACCGTCGCGAGGAGGTCGAGGCCCGCCTGCGGACCGTGCACCATCGCCTCCGCCACGGCGCGGTTCAGCGTCACCGTCGGGCCGGGAGCCATCCGCTCGAGCAGCCGATAGAGCGCCAGGATCTGCGACCAGTCGGTCTCGGTCGCCGTCGGCGCTTCGTCGTGCAGCGCGGCGATCGCCGCCTGCAGCTGGTACGGGCCGAGGCGAGTGGTGGTGAGCGATGCAGTGACCAGCGCGACGCCCTCGGCGATCGCCGTGCGGTCCCACAGCGAGCGGTCTTGCTCGGCGAGCGGCACGAGCGTCCCGTCGAGCCCGGTGCGCGCCGGGCGGCGGGCGTCGACGAGCAGCATCAGCGCCAGCAGCCCTGCGACCTCGCCATCGGCCGGCACGATGCGGTGGACCTCCCGTGCCAGGCGGATCGCCTCGGCAGTCAAGTCGGGTCGCAGCAACGCCGGTCCCGACATCGCCGTGTATCCCTCGTTGAACAGGAGGTACAGCACCTCGAGCACGACGCGGAGTCGCTCGGAGCGCTCGGATGCGGGGGGCAGGGCGAACGTCGCGCCTGCGTCCCGGATCCGCTGTTTGGCCCGGCTGATCCGCTGCGCCATCGTCGCCTCGGGCACGAGGTAGGCCCGGGCGATCTCGGCCGTCGTCAGGCCGGCGACCGCACGCAGCGTCAAGGCCGCCTGCGCGGTCGGGCTCAGCGCCGGGTGGCAGCACAGGAACAGCAGCGTCAGCGCGTCATCGTCGGACGGCGCCGGGTCGCCGGACGATGCGGACGCGAGCACGGCATCGCGCTCCTCCCGGTGCCGGCGCGCCGTGTCGCTGCGTCGACGGTTCGCCAGCCGGCGGGCGGCGACGGTGAGCAGCCAGGCCTTCGGGCTGTCCGGTCGGCCCTCGACGGGCCACTGCACCGACGCCGCGACCAGCGCCTCCTGCACGGCGTCCTCGCACTCGTCGAAGCGCCCGTGACGGCGCACGAGCACGCCGAGGACGTCGGGCACGAGGCGCCGAACGTCCGCCCACTCGTCCCACCGGTCGTCGGACGTCACATCTCCAGGCTCGCCTCGTGCATCAACGGCCGGATCTCGACGCCGACGTAGCGGGCGGCCGGGTTCAGGGCGGCGATCTCGACGGCCCGCTCGAGGCTGTCGCAATCGACGATCGTGAAGCTGGCGAGGAACTCCTTCACCTCGGCGTACGGGCCATCGGTGACGGTCGTGCCAGCGTCCCCGACCTGCACGACCATCGCATTCAGCGGATCGGCCACGCCGTAGGCACCGACGAGCTCGCCCGCCTCGAGCAGCTGACGGTTGAGAGCATCGGTCTCGCGCACGAGCTGCTCGAACTCGGCCGGCGGCATCGCCGAGAAGTTCTCCTCGTTGCCGTAGATCAACAGCATGAACTTCATGGCTGCAACCTACGCAGCCGTCTCGCCACTGCCGCGGTCGTCGAGCACCAACTCCTGGCGCCCGGCGACGGTGTAGCGCACGTGCGTCACCTCGGGCGCCTCGACGACGCGCAGCGGTGTCAGCTCGATGCCCTCGCCGTCGCCGAGCCCGAGGTCGCCGGCGAACAAGCGCTGCCCGTCGCCGAGCAGGACCGGCGCGATGTGCAGCTCGAGCTCGTCGAGCAACCCCGCGACGAGGACCTGGCGCAGCAACGTGCCGCCGCCGGCGACCGCCACGTTCTTGCCACCAGCCGCTTCGCGAGCCATCGCCACGGCGTGCTCGACGCCTGCGGTGACGAACGTGAACGACGTGCCCCCGGCGCGCTCGACGACGTCATGGGGCCGATGCGTGACGACGAACACCGGCGCCCGGAACGGCGGGTCGTCGCCCCACGGGATCACACCGCCCTCGAACATGCGCCGGCCCATCACGTAGGCGCCGGCAGCGGCGAAGGTCTCGTCCACGATGTCGGAGTTCACCGACCGCGCGCCGCCCGCATAGCCCATCCGCTCCCGCCACGCCATCGCGTCGATGACCCACCGGGTCACTCGGAAGAACCCGAGCGCCTCCGGTGAGCCCATCCATCCGGCGACGTCCCCGCTCTCGCCGCCGAACACCGGCCCGGCGTAGCAGCCGTCGAGCGACAACGACATCTGCGCGGTCACCTTGGTCATCACCATCTCCTCTCACCGGCGACCCCCAGCGGGCCGCACACCGATGAGTCACCGCCGAGACGTGGTTCTCGACACGCGCGGACGGAATTGCGCCGTTCAGCGCAAGCGATGCCTCCGCGCGTCAGGCGCGGTAGCCGAGGATCGACTTGGTCTCGAGGAACTCCTCGATGCCGTGCTCGCCCCACTCACGCCCGTTGCCTGACTGCTTGTAGCCACCGAACGGTGCGTTGAGGTCGTTCGGGGCGCCGTTGACGTGGACGTTCCCACTGCGGATGCGACGGGCGATCGCCCGGGCTCGATCACCGCTCCCCGACACGTACCCGGACAGCCCGTACGCGGTGTCGTTGGCGATGCGCACGGCGTCGTCGTCGTCGTCATAACCGATCATCACCATGACCGGACCGAAGATCTCCTCACGGGCGATCGTCATCTCGTTGGTGACGTGCGAGAACACGGTCGGCTGGACGAAGTAGCCGTTCTCCAGACCTTCCGGTCGACCGGGTCCACCGGCCTCGAGGGTGGCGCCCTCGGCCAGGCCCTTCTCGAGGAGGCCTTGGATCCGGGCGAACTGGACGTCGGACACGACCGGCCCGATCCGCGTCGATTCGGCGTTGGGATCGCCGACGACGATGTCCTTGGCCGCCGCCGCGGCCACCTTCGCTGCCCGGTCCATGAGGTCCGTCGGCACGAGCATTCGAGATGGCGCGTTGCAGGACTGGCCCGAGTTGCTGCACATCAGGTTCATGTCGCGAGTCACGACGGCGTCGAGGTCAGCGTCATCGAGGATGATGTTCGCCGACTTCCCGCCGAGCTCTTGGGCAACCCGCTTGACCGTGGGCGCGGCGTTCCTGGCGACCTCGATGCCGGCGCGCGTCGACCCGGTGAACGACACCATGTCGACGTCCGGATGACTCGACAGCGCAGCACCGACGGTGGCCCCGTCACCCTGGACGAGGTTGAACACGCCGGCGGGAACGCCGGCCTCCTCGAGGATCTCGGTGAAGATGACCGCGTTCAGCGGCGCGACCTCAGAGGGCTTGAGGATCATCGTGCACCCGGCGGCGAGAGCCGGTGCGACCTTGCACGTGATCTGGTTGATCGGCCAGTTCCATGGCGTGATCAGCGCGCAGACACCAATGGGCTCCCGCACGAGCAGGGTTGTGCCCAGTTCCTGCTCGAACTCGAACTCGGCCAGCACTCGGCGGGCGGTCAGCAGGTGGCCGAGCCCCGCCGGTGCCTGGGCGGCCATGGCCAGCGACATCGGCGCGCCCATTTCGCTGCTGATCGTCTGCGCGAGCTCGGGCATCCTCGTCTGGTACACGGCAACGATGCGGTCGAAGACGGCCAGCCGGTCATCGACCGACGTCTGCGACCAGGACTCGAACGCCGCGCTGCGGCCGCCACCGCAGCGTCGACGTCGGCCGGCCCACCCATCGCGATGGTGGCGATGACCTCCTCCGTCGCCGGGTTCACAACGGGCAACGTGTTGGTGCCACTGGGGTCGACCCACGTGCCGTTGATGAAGAACTGTCGAGCATGCTCCATGCGCTCGACTCTAGGTAGTTGGCCAGGACATGAAGATGGCCGGAGCCCGGCAGACTCGGGAGTGTGGGCGTTGACGCCGTGTCGGCCGATGGAAGCCCAGTCGCCGTCTATCTCGCCCAGCCTGCGGGGGATGCGCCGATGTTGATCCACGATGCGGTCGGCGCCGGCAGCTCGATCCTCGAGTTGGGCTGCGGGCCCGGTCGCATCACCCGCTTCCTGATCGCCCTCGGCCATGAGGTGACGGCGGTCGATGACAGCCCGGCGATGCTCGAGCACGTCACGGGGGCGCGCACGGTCTGTGCTGACCTCTACACCCTCGAGCTCGACCACCGATTCGACGCCGTTGTCGCCGGCAGCCACCTGGTCAACGATCCCGGGGGACGAGCCGCGCTGCTGTCGGTGTGCCGCCGGCACGTGCACGACGCAGGGACCGTACTCCTCGAGCGGTTCGCACCCGGCCGGCTGCTCACCGCCGAGCGAACCGTGGGACAGAGCGGACCGGTCGAGATCGAGTACGAACCGCTCGGCCGCAACGGCCGAGTCGTCTCGGCGCGAACCACGTACCGGCTCGCCGGCCGGCAATGGGTGCAGGACTGGGAAGCCGAAGATGTCGATGACTCGACGATGCGCCAGGACGCGACAGCCGCCGGGCTGCAGTTCATCGACACCCTCGACGACGATGGTCGATGGGTGCGGCTTCGAGCCACCGACTCGTCGTGACGAGTCAGCGCATCTGCGCAAGCGGCGGTGCGGGTCAGCTGGCGGGCAGGATGTCGTGGTCGACATGTCGCTCGCCGCGCACTTCGCTGATCAGGTTGATGGCGACCCGGGCACCGTCACCGCTGGTGACGATCGTGTGCACGCTGACGCCTGCCGCGGTGCCGGCCGCCCAGATCCCTGGCACCGAGGTCCGCCCCTCGGCGTCGACAGCGACGATCGTCTTGATCCGCGGCTCCGTACCGGGGACGGTCGCCACGCCGGCTGCCTCGGCGAGCGCGCTGCTGGTGCCGGTGGCGAGGAGGACGTTCGGGGCGGTGAACGTGTCACCAGCATCGGTGCGGACGGTGAACCCGTCGGCGTCCTTCTCCATCGATTCAGCCGTGCCCTCGACCCAGACGGCACCCGCCCGCTCGGCTTGGGCGCGGCCGTTGTCGACCAGTTCTGGTCCGGTGATGCCCTCGGCGAACCCGAGGTGGTTCCCGACCCACGCGCGGCGGGTCATGCCCTTGTCGGCGTCGATCACCACCGTCGTCAGGCCGGCGCGCGCGGTGAACGTGGCTGCGCTGGCGCCTGCGGGGCCACCTCCGATGATCACGATGGTCTCCGGCTGATCACTCATTCCAGACCTCCTCTGCCGTCTCCAGCATGACTTCGAACTTCCGCCATTCATCGTCCTCGGGTGAGAATGCGTGCTGTGTCGTTCGACGCCATGTCCTTCGACCCTCGCACGAGCTTCGGCCCGCAGGTGGCAGCCCGGTACGACGACGCTCCTCGTGGTGACGAGGAGGCGGCTGTAGCGAGGCTCGCCGCACTGGCCGGCGACGGGCCGGTGCTGGAGCTGGCCGTCGGCACGGGCCGACTCGCCCTGCCGCTCGCCGCGACCGGTGTGCGCGTCGACGGCGTCGAGCTGTCCGAGGCGATGATCGAGCAGCTGCGGGCGAAGCCGGGCGGCGCCGAGATGTCCGTCGTGTCGGGCGACATGACGACGGTCGCGCTGCCCGACCGGTACTCCCTGGTCTTCATCGCCTTCAACTCGTTGATGAACGTGATCACGCAAGACGGGCAGGTGGAGACGGTGGCGAACGCGGCGCGCCATCTGACCGACGACGGTGTCTTCGTGGTCGAGAACGTGGTCCCGGATCCGATGTACCGCCTGCACGTGGACCGCGACGGCGTCGACCAGTACGTGCTGACCGAAGAGATCAGCACCGATGGCGTGATGGTCGAGGTCGGTCGCTACGACCGGATCTCCCAGCGCATCGACAAGTGCCACGTTCGGCTCACGAGGGCAGGCGTCGAGCTGGATCCGCTCGCGTTGCGCTACGTCTGGCCCAGCGAGCTCGACCTCATGGCCCGGCTGGCGGGGCTGAGCCTGCGCGCGCGGTGGGGCGGGTGGGCTGGTGAGCCGTTCGAGGCACGAAGCCTGCGCCACGTCTCGGTGTACGGCCGCTGATCTTTTCGGCGGCTGGCGATTCGCGGGTCGGGCCGGCGCGATGAGCGATGTGCGCCGCATCACCACTCATCGCTCATCGCGGGAGCGGATACCCGGTGACCTCCGGCGGGGTGAAGAACGATCAGGCCTCGAGGAGCGACTGTCCGAGGTAGCCGTCATCGCTGCTCCCCGGCCCCGGCGGGACGACGAAGAAGCCACCGCCGAGCGGGCGGATGTACTCCTCGAGTGCCTCGCCGTCGAGCCGCTTCTGCACGGTGATGAAACCGGCGTCCAGGCTGCGCTGGTAGCACGTGAAGATCAGGCCCTGGTCGAGCTGCGAGTTCTCGTCGACACCGCCGACGTAGCTGAACGGGCGCCGCAGGATCAGGTTGCGCTCGCTACCGGGCGTGCGTGGGTTGGCGCGGGCGATGTGCGACGTGAGGTCGTCGTCGAACACCGGCGCGTCGGTCTCCCGTTCGGCGCCGAGCGGCGCACCGCTGTCCCGGTGCCGCCCGATCAGCGACTCCTGCTCGTTGAGCCGGGTGCGGTCCCAGAACTCGACCATCATGCGGATGACCCGGACGGCTTGGAACGTCCCGCCGATCGCCCACTCCGGCTGACCGTCCTCGGGCTGGATCCACACGTGGCGATCCATCGCCGCAGCATCTGACGTGTCCGGATTCGCCGTCCCGTCCTTGAAGCCCATGAGGTTGCGCGCCTGGGCCGTGCCGCGCGGCGCCGCGCGATCCAGCGTGTTGAACCCCTCGCGCAGCCAGCGCACGCTCAGGTCTCCGCGTGTCCGCCGCAGCACCTGGCGCAGTGCGTGGTTCGCCGCATCCTGGGTGTCGGCCTGCACGACGAGCGACAGGTCGCCGTGGCTGCGGGCGTCGTCGACCAGGTAGTCGTTGACGAAGCGGGGCATCGCGACGAGCTCGTCCGGACGTAAGTCGCTGAGCCCGAAGCGGGGGTCGAACAGCGACGGCCCGAATCCGACGATGACCGACGTGCCGGTCGGTCCCGGAACGGGACCGAGGATGCCCGTGTCGAGCGGCGGGAAGCCCCCGGCGCGCCGCTCGTAGGCGCGGCCGTCCATCACGATCTCGATCTCGGTGCTGACGACCTTCATCAGGTCGATGAGGGCGGCGCGATCGGCGACGCGGACGTCGAGCGCGGCAGCCACTCCGCCGGCGCTCGCGGCGGCGATCACGCCTGCCTGGCGGTCGACGCGGAACGGCACGACGTCGGCAGCGGGCAGCGGCTGTGCTGCCGCCGTCGTGTCCGCGGGACCGCGACCGTCCGCGCCGTCGTCGGTGTCGCTGCAACCGGCGGCAAGGACGCCGGCACCTGCGAGCGCGGTGCCAGCGAGGAACGATCGCCGGCTCGTGCCGCGGTCGCCGGCGTCGGTGGTCACTCCAAGCCGAGCGTGCCGTTGAGCAGGGAGAGCGACTCGGCGAGGGCGCCGAGGTCGGCGGCCAACTGGTCCTTCTGCTCCTGCGTCACCTCGCTGTAGTGCACGAACCCGTCCTCGAACGTGCCGAGCTCGGAGAGGTGGTCGTAGAGCGTGGCGAACTGCGCACGGATGGTGGCGAGCAGCTCCGGATCGGCCTCCTCCAGCGCCGGGGCGAGCAGCTCGACCAACGCCTCCGATCCCTCCACGTTGGCCTGGAAGTCGTAGAGGTCGGTGCCGGAGTAGCGGTCCTCCTCGCCGGACAGCTTCCCGTCCGGCGCGGCGACTTCCTCGATCAGCTCCTGGGCTCCGACGGTCAGCACGCCGGGCGGCAGCTCGAGGTCGGGGACGGCGTCGGCGAGGATCTGCAGGTCGGCGTCGAGTCGGTCGGCGAACGGACCGGCCTCGGACACGTCGCCCGCCGTCCACAGCAGGTACTCGAGGCGGTGCCAACCCGTGAACGCCGGATCGTCCGGCCCCGTGTAGTCGTCCTCGCGGGCGTCGACCGCAGCGTCGATGTCGGCGATCAGCCCGGCGATCGGCTCGATGCGCTCCCATGACCGCCGCGACACCGGGTAGGCCGCCTTCGCTGCCTCGATGTCGCCGGCGCGGACGGCATCGGTGAACGCGGTCGTCTCGGCCTGCATCGTCTCGATCTGCTCGGCAACGTAGGTCCGGTAGCCCTCGACTGCCTCGGTGATCAATGGGTTGTCGGTCGACTGGGCCACGCTGCCCTCGGCGATGCCCGTCGCCGAACCCGACCCTGATCCGGATGCCGACCCGGATGCTGCGGCCGTTGCCGAGCCCGACCCCGAGCCGGATCCCGAGCCCGACCCGGAGCCCGAGCCTGATCCCGATTCGGAGGATCCGAGGTCACGGACCTCAGCGCCGTCGTCGTTGCCGCACGCGGCGATGACGAGTAGGGCGGTCACCATGACCGCCGCAGTGCGGTGGACCTTCAACATCATTTCCTCCGGGGGTTGGGACTCATGCCGCGTTGAGCTCGCGGTAGACAGCGGGGACGACGTGGCGCAGGTAGCGGCCGAGCGTGACGAAGCTCCGTCCCGTCGTGCGGAACCGGTAGCTGATCGGCACCTCGGCGTAGCGGAAGCCCTTCGCCAGCAGGTCGAGCGTCAGGACCTGGGCGTAGTTGTAGTCGTGGATGACCTCCGCCGCTGCGGCGGCGGCAGGGGAGAACGCCCGGTAGCCGCTCTGACCATCGGAGATGCGGCGGCGGGCGACGAATGAGAGCCCGGCCGACAACACGACGTTGCCGGCGAAGCGCTGGGGCCGCATGTGGTCGATGCGTCCGAGGAACCGGCTACCGACGACGTAGTCCGCGATGTCGGCGAGCACCGGCGCGACGAGGCGGTCGATCTCCTCGGGTGGGTACTCACCATCGGCGTCGCAGAACACGACCGCCGCAGCCCCCCGTTGGACACCGAGTCGCAGACCTGCTCGGACCGCCGCACCGAGGCCGTGGTTGGCGCCGAGCGAGATCACCTCGACGCCCATGCCTCGAGCGATCGCCGCGGTCGCGTCCCGAGAGCCATCGTCGACGACGACGAGCTCGAGGCGGCGGCCGGCCGCCGTGGCCGGCACCCGGCGCAGCAGATCGGCGATCGCCTCCTCTTCGTCGAAGGCGGGAAGGAACAGCAACACCGGCGCGTCGGCCGCCATCGTCTGCGGCAGCGGGACCTGCGGCGGCGGGGTGAGCCGGAGGCGCGCCGTCATGCCACGGTCTCCGCCTCGTGGCCGAAGACCGCGGCTGCCTCGATCTGGTCGGCGATGCCGTCAGCGAGATCGATCACGGGCGCCCAACCGAGCAACTCCGCGGCGCGCCGACGATCAGCCGCGGTCCTGGCCGGATGCCCGGCGGCCTCCGGCACGTTGGTGACGGGCACTGCGACGCCCGTCTGCCGGGACACTTCGGCGATGACGGTGCGACGGCCATGTCTGGCCGCTGGTGGCGCCCGTAGACGCTGAAGTAACGCAGCACGTCGGCATCGACGCCCCGCGCGACGTACGTGTGGACGAGCATCTCCGCGGCGACCTTCGAGACGCCGTACGGGCTGAGCGGCCGCAGCGGCGCGTCCTCGGTCACCGCACCGTGCGCGACGGCGTTGTCGCGGAGGTAGTGCTCGAACCCAGATCCCCAGCTCGGTTGCACCCCTGGTCGGGCCGCCAGGTGGACGACCACGTCGACGCCGTGGAGCAGCTCGCGGAGCCCGGCGGTGGCGAGGTCGGCGGCGGTGACCTCGACAGCGGGAAGTGCTGTCACGGCGCACCGCTGACGAGCACCCGGGAGCACGTCGACGAGGTGGACATGGTCACCGCGGGCGACGAGCGCGGCGCACAGCGAACGTCCGATGAACCCTGCACCGCCCGTCACCAGGACCGTGCGGGCGGGCCGAACCGTTCCCGATGTGACGCGCACGGATCACGACGTTAAGTTTGGCTAACGACATGCGTCAAGAAGGCTGGAGAGAATGAGCACACCGCCTCGAACGTGGAGTCGGAGGGCCGGTGTCGCCGGCGCAGCGTTGCTGGCGTTCGCCGTTGCCGGCTGCGGCGGCGACGACGGCGAGACGCTGCGCGTGTACTCGGGTCGGCACTACGACGTCGAGCAGGCCTTCGCCCAGTACTCGGAGGAGACCGGGATCGAGGTCGAGTTCCTCACGGGCAATGATGCCGAGCTGCGCGAGCGGATCGCTGCCGAGGGTGAGGACACCGAAGCCGACGTCTACCTCACGGTGGACGCCGGGAACCTCGCCGCCGCCGCCGAGGAGGGCCTGTTCCAGCCGCTCGACTCACCGGTCCTCGACGAGGCCATCCCCGCCGAGTACCGCGACCCGCAGGACCGCTGGTTCGGCCTCGCCCTGCGCACCCGCACGATCGTCTACAACCCGGAGCTGATCTCCGCGGAGGAGGTGCCGAAGACGTACGAGGAGCTGGCCGATCCGAAGTGGGAGGGTCGGCTGTGCCTGCGCAACGCCAACAACTCCTACCAGCAGTCGCTCGTCGCCAGCATGATCGCGGCGGACGGCGAAGAGGAGACGCTCGAGGTGCTCGAGGGGTGGGCGAAGAACGCCGACATCTACGGCAACGACGTCGAGCTCTTGGAGGCGATGGCCGCCGGCGCCTGCGAGGTCGGTGTCTCCAATCACTACTACCTCGCTCAGCAGCTGGAAGATGACCCCGACTTCCCGGTACGCCTGGCGTGGGCCGAGCAGGACAGCCGCGGCGTCCACGTCAACATCTCGGGCGGTGGCGTCACACGCTATGCCGACAACCCCGACCTCGCCCAGCAGTTCCTCGAGTGGCTGGCGACTGATGGACAAGGCGTCCTCGTACACAGCAACCACGAGTACCCGGCAAACCCCGCCGTCGCCCCTGACGAGCTGATCGTCACTGCGTTCGGCACCGACTTCGTCCGCGATCCGGTCAACGCCGCGGAGTACGGGCTGCTCAACCCCGATGCGGTGCGCCTGATGGACGAGGCCGGATTCGGCTGACGTCCGGTCCGTAATGGTCGGTACGGACGCGGCATCCACCATCCTGGTGAGCACGTCGACGACTGTCACCCCCTCTGCGGCGTCCACGCCGCCGACGACGCCGGCCGCGTCGCGCCTGAGCCGGCGGGCGGGAGCCAGGCAAGCGGCGTGGACGGCGACCGCCATCGTGCCCGCCCTGCTCGTCATCATCCCCGTCGCGATGCTGGCGGTCAGCATCTTCACGCCGAGCACGGACGTGTGGAGCCAGCAGTGGGAGACGCGGCTGCCCCAGGAGATCGTTTCGACGATCGTGCTGGTGACCGGTGTGACGATCTGCTCGATCGTGCTCGGCACCTCACTGGCCTGGGTCGTCGCCGCACACCGCTTCCCAGGTCGGTCGGTCCTCGGCTGGGCGCTCGTTCTGCCGCTCGCCGTGCCGGGCTACATCCTCGGATTCGTCACGACTTCCGTGTTCGGCTTCGCCGGGCCCGTGCAGACGTGGTGGCGTGATCAGTTCGGCGTGGACGCCTGGTTCCCCGACATCCGGTCGATGCCTGGCGCCATCGTGACGCTGACCTTGACGCTGTACCCGTACGTGTACCTGATGGCTCGTGCGGCGCTGCGGGACCAGACCGCCGACGCCTACTTCGTGGCGCGCACGCTCGGTGCCTCGCCTGCCGAGGCGACACGACGTGTCGTGCTGCCGCTGCTGAGGCCGGCGATCGCGGCCGGCGCAGCCATCGTGGTGATGGAGACGCTCACCGACTTCGCCACGGTGCAGTACTTCGGCGTCGACACGTTGTCCGTCGGGGTGTTCCGGATCTGGCGTGGGACGTACAACCGTGACGCTGCGGCCGAGCTGGCGACGCTCGTGCTGGTGTTCGCCGTGCTGGCGATCGGGCTCGAGCGAATCCTGCGCGGCCGTGCCCGCTATGGACGGGCGGGCGGCCAGGACGCCGGCATCCCACCGCGGCGCCTGCGCGGCTGGCGGGCGATGGCGGCGACAGGCGGGTGCACAGCCGTGGTCGTGTTCGGGTTCGGCGCCCCGACCGCGCAGCTGGCGGTCTGGGCGATCCGCGAGCAGACCGGGAACCGGGGCACGCCAGTCGTCGATCGGTACCTCGACTTCCTCGGCAACAGCATCGTGCTGACTCTGACGACGGTGGTCATCTGCCTGGTCGTCGCCGTGCTCGTGACGAACGCCCGCCGCTTCGGCGCCGAGCGGACGGTGGCCCCGGCCAACCGTCTGACGGCGATCGGGTACGCCGTGCCTGGCCCCGTGGTGGCGATGGGTGTGGTCCTCGCAGTTGTCGCGCTCGACGACCTGCTCGACGGCGTCAACCTCGGTCTTCCCGGCGCGGTCGCCACCGGGTCGTTCGTCGCGCTCGCCTATGCGTACGCCATCCGCTTCGTCGGTCCGGCCCTCGGAACCGTCGAGGCCGGGCTCGGGCAGGTGACCGACGAGGTCACGGCGTCCGCGAGGTCGCTCGGCGCACCACCGCGCGTGGTGCTCGGACGGATCCACCTCCCGCTGTCACGCGCCAGCATCATCACCGCAGCGGTGCTCGTCGGCGTCGACGCCCTCAAGGAACTGCCGATCGCGCTGTTGCTTCGCCCGATCGGCTTCGACACCTTGCCGGTCTGGGTCTACAACCTCGCCTCCGAGAGCCGGTTCGAGCAGGCGGCGCTCCCGGCGATCACGATCATCGCCGTGGCGCTGATCCCGGTGGCCATCCTCTGTCGTCAGCTCGACCATCGTCGCGGGGCTCCACCCGTCGACCCGGGAGCGGTGGTGTGAGCGAGCGCGCGTTGCAGCTCGACAGCGTCACCAAGTCGTTCGGGACGACCGTGGCCGTCAATGACGTGACCATGGAGCTGGCCGGCAACGAGCTGCTGGCGCTCGTGGGTCCGAGCGGGTGTGGGAAGTCCACGCTGCTCCGACTCGTCGCGGGGCTTGTCGGCGTCGATCGCGGCACGATCCGCATCGGTGCTTCCCTCGTCGATGACGGCACGCGTCGCGTCGACCCCGAGGGCCGGCGCGTCGGCCTCGTGTTCCAGGAACACGCCCTGTTCCCGCACCTCACCGTGGCCCAGAACATCCGCTTCGGGGTGCGCAACGTGCCACGCGCCGAACGCGACCGACGCGTCGAGCGATGGCTCGATCTCGTCGGCCTGTCCGGCTACGGGCGCCGCTACCCGCACGAGCTCTCCGGTGGTGAGCGCCAGCGTGTTGCCCTGGCCAGGGCGATGGCGCCGGCACCGACCCTGATGCTGCTCGACGAGCCGTTCGCCAGCCTCGACCCGAACCTTCGCGCCCAGGTCCGCGGCGAGGTCGTCGCGCTGCTGCGTTCGATCGGGACGCCGGCCGTGTTCGTGACCCATGACCAGACCGAGGCGATGGCGACGGGTGACCGGGTGGCGGTGATGCGCGCCGGACGCATCGAGCAGCTCGGCACGCCCGACGCGGTGTTCCATGAGCCGGCGAGCAGGTTCGTCGCTGGCTTCATGGGCGACGCCAGCTTCCTGCCGATCGCCCACGACGGCCGGCACGCCTCGAGCGAGCTCGGGGCTGTCACGCTCGGCGAGCTCAACGGGGCCAGCGACGGAGCTCTCGTCGCCGTCACCCGGCCCGACGACGTGACGTTCGTCGAGGACCCAGCCGGCACCGCCGAGATCGTCGGCGCCGAGTTCCGGGGATCGACCTGGCGCTACGACCTCCGCCTCGCCTCCGGCATCACCGTGCACTCGACGCAGTCCCACCTGGTGCGCGTGCCGGTCGGCACGGCGGTCCGGGCGACGCTCGTGCCGGGGCACCGCCTCGTCGCTGTCGCCGACAGCGAGTGATGAGACCCTCGGTCCTCGTGGTGGGCGGCGGCCCATGCGGCCTCGCTGCCGCGCTCGGCGCTGCTCGCGCCGGGCGCAGCGTCGAGTTGCTCGAGGCAGCCCCACGCCTCGGTGGCATGGCCGCCAGCATCACCGTCGGCGGACAGCGCGTCGACCTGGGCAGCCACCGCCTGCACCCGTCGGCGGAACCGAGGGTGCGTGCGTTGCTCGACGAGCTCCTGGGCGCCGACCTCCAGGAGCGGCGCCGCAACGGGCGTCTCCACCTCGCTGGCCGCTGGGTGGCGTTCCCGCTGAGGCCCGCCGACGTCGTGCGGTCCGTCCCTGTCGGCGTCGGGGCCCGCATCGCCACCGACATCGTCACCGGCCCGCTGCGCCGGCCCCGCGACGGCTCGTACGCAGAGTTCGTACGGGCCGGTCTCGGCCCGACGGCGTTGGCGACGTTCCATGGCCCGATGGCAACCAAGCTGTGGGGCTGCGATCCGTCGGGATTGTCGGCCGACCTCGCGCGACGGCGGATCGCCGTCAACGGCGGAGGCCGTCTGCTCCGTCGCGTCGCCCGTGGCGCCAGGCCGGCGGGACGAACCTTCCTGTATCCGCGGCTCGGCTACGGCGAGGTCGTCGACCGCCTCGCCGGATCCGCGGTCGTGGCCGGCGCACGCATTGAGACTGGCCGGCGCGTGGACGTGCTCGAGCCCGGTCGGCCGGTGCGCGTCACGCTTGACGACGGGCGGCGGATCAGCCCCGATCGCGTGCTGTGGACCGCTCCGCTGGACGCGCTCGTCGGGGTGGTCGCCGGTGCCCCGGACATTGCACCACCAGGCCATCGCGGAGTCGTGCTCGTCTACCTCGTGCTCGACGAGGATTGTTACAGCGACTTCGACGCGCACTACGTCCCGGATCCCGACGTCGCGTTCGCCCGCCTCTCGGAGCCGAAGAACTACCGCGACGGCCCGGACCCGGCCGGCCGCACCGTGCTCTGCGCCGAGGTGCCGGCGACCGTCGGCGACGCGTGCTGGGCGGCGAGCGACGACGCACTGGCACAGATCGTGCTCGACGGCATGGAGCGCCTCGGCCTGCGCCGGCCCGCGGTCGCCGGCGTCGAGGTCGTAAGGCTCCCACGCGTCTATCCGGTGATCGCCGTCGACGACGATGCGCGGCTCCGCGCGCTCGCGTGGGCCGACGGCCTCGACGGAATCTCCGTGCTCGGGCGCCAGGGCCTCGCCGTCGCCGACAACCTCCATCACGTCATGGACATGGCGCTCGGCGCGGTGGAATGCCTCGGTCCGGACGGCTGGGACGAGGCGAGGTGGCGAGCGGAGCGCGCCCGCTTCGACACGTTCGTGGTGGACGACTGATGAGCGAGCGGTGGGCGCCGTTGATCGTCGGTGTGGTCAGCGCGCTGGTCGCTGTCGTCGGGATCGACGCTCGTGCGACGTACGGCGCCCGTGTGTCGGGAGACGAGCCGCAGTACCTGCTGACGGCGACCAGCATCGGCGAGGACGGCAACCTCGACATCGCCGACGAGATCGCCGAGGGGCGCTACCGCACGTATCACGAGGTCGACCTGGACCCGCAGACGCTGGTTCTCGATGACACCGATCGTCAGATCTCACCCCACGATGCGTTACTGCCAGCGCTGCTCGCCGTGCCGATGCGCGTGGGTGGCTGGGCGGCGGCGAAGACGTTGCTGGTCGTGATCGCCGGTGTGTGTGC
The DNA here is from genome assembly GCA_963844915.1 of uncultured Acidimicrobiia bacterium. Classification (GTDB taxonomy): domain Bacteria; phylum Actinomycetota; class Acidimicrobiia; order Acidimicrobiales; family Ilumatobacteraceae; genus JALZMG01. The sequence goes on from CAWJQF010000011.1 coordinate 100,816, forward strand.
CGCCGTCACGACGTGGGTGGCGATTCGCCGCGTCGGGCTCCCGGCGGGCCCCGCGGCGGTCGGGGTCACCGCGGCGTTCGTGGGTCTCCCGCTCGCCGCGTATGGCAGCCAGGTGTACCCGGAGATGCCGGCCGCTCTCGCCGTCGTCGCTGCCGTCGCGCTCTTGACGAGCCCGGCGCCGACGTGGTGGCACGACCTCGGTGTCCTCGTTGCCCTGATCGTCCTGCCGTGGCTGGCGGTCAAGTACGCGCCGGTCGTTGCCGTGCTCGGCATCGCCCTGCTGCTGGGTCACCGCCACGACACGCGGCGGATCGCCATCCTCGCCGGCGGGGCGGCCGTCGCCGCGCTCGCCTACGTCGTTGCCCATCGCGCGTGGTACGGCGGCTGGACCGTCTACGCCAGCGGTGACCACTTCGCCGAGACGGGTGAGCTCTCCGTCGTCGGAACGAAGGTCAACCTGCTCGGTCGATCGCGTCGGCTCGCCGGGCTGCTCGTCGACCGTGATTTCGGCATCGCCGCGTGGTCACCCGTGTGGCTGCTCGCGCCGTTCGGGCTGGGTCTGCTGACCGCCCGCCGCTGGCCTGGCCGATGGTTGGTGCCGGCGGTGATCACGGCCGGCTGGCTGACGGCGACGTTCGTCGCCCTGACCATGCATGGCTTCTGGGTGCCGGGGCGCCAGATCGTCGTCGTCCTGCCCCTCGCCGCGCTCGGCCTGGCCGCCGTTGCCGCCCGCTCGGTGCGCTGGCTGACCGTCACTGCGGTACTCGGCGCCGTGGGGCTCTTCACGTGGTGCTGGCTGGCGATCGAGTCCTCGACGGGGCGGCGGACGCTGATCTTCGACTTCGCGTCGACAGCAGCCTGGCCCTACCGGGCGATGCGACCCCTGCTGCCGTCCGGCCTCGATCCGACCGGCGCCGACCTGGCGCTGCTCGTCGCCTGGGGCGCCCTCGCCCTCGGCACGGCCTGGCTCGGGTGGTCCCGCGCGTCGGTCAGGTCGAGGCGGGCCTAGCGAATCTGGGCGCCATCTCTGCCATCCGACGATCTGGGCGCCATTTCTGCCAACTGCTGGCGGAAATGGCGCCCAGACTTGCCCGATGCCGGTGTCTCTCCACCACGTCGTCGTCGATGCGCACGATCTTCCCGGGCTCGCACGGTTCTGGAGCCAGGTCCTGGATTGGCCGATCCTGTCCGAGCGCGAGCGGGAGGTCGTGATCGGGCCAGCGGACGATGCTCCCATCGGCATGTGCTTCATGCCGAGCCCCGACGACAAGGTGGTCAAGAACCGGGTCCACCTGGATCTGAACCCAGGCGCGGACGCGAGTGCCAGCGAGCGCGAGGCCGAGATCGAGCGGATCATCGGCCTCGGGGCGCGCCGCGTCGACGTCGGTCAGCGAGGCGACGAGACATGGACCGTGCTCGCCGACCCAGAGGGCAACGAGTTTTGCGTTATCCGTCCGAAGCGGACGCTGACAACCTGACTCACCACCGCCTCGGGCGCGGCGGGAAGCGAGCCTACGACTCGGCCTCAGGTGATGGCGCCCGCCGATACGTCAGGAACAGCGTGCCAGCCGGGCTGCTCGTCATGTCCGTGAGCTGCAGCGACTGCTTCGTGTCATCGCCGTCGAAGACCCGGCGCCCTTGACCGGCGACGGCAGGAGCGACCGCGAGCTCGAGCACATCGACGAGTCCGGCGCGCAGCAGCGTGCTCGCCAGGCTGATGCTGCCGTGGATGCCGATGTCGCCGCCTGGCTGGTGCTTCAGGTCGGCGACGTACTCGGCGGGCGACGTGCTCACCGCAGTCGCGTTCGCCCAGGATCGATCCAGAGCGGTCGATGTGAAGACGTGCTTGGGCGATTCGTTGATGAAGCTGGCGAACGGCTCGAGGTCGGAGTTCGACCAGAAGTCCGCCCAGTTGTCGTACGTGACGCGCCCGAGCAGGACGTCGTCCTGCGACCCGATGACCCGACCGAGGTTGGCGAACATCTCGGGACCACCGTCGGTGAACCAGTCCGAGTCGTCATCGAGGGCAACCCCGTCGAGTGCCAGCAAGTGGTAGAGGACGACGTTTCGCATGGTGCTTCCTGTCCTTGTGATTCCCGGTTCCTGTCGCCTGGATCGACCTCAACCAGACGATTCAGCTGGCGTGAACCTCGGTGTCGGCGAAGACCTCGCGCAAGCGAGCGGCGAACGCCTCGGGCTCTCCGGTCTGACCGTACTCGCCACCGAGGAATCCGCCGTGATGGCTGGCGAACGTGACCGCGGTCGTGCCGAGGAGCGCGGCGACCTCCTCTCCAGCGCGATGAGCCAGCTCGCCGTCGGACTCGATCCCCACCGCGAGCACGATGCGCGTCGGTGCGGCGCGCAGCGCCTCGATGTCCGGTCGGTGCTGCGTCAAGGTCAGGATGTTCGAGCCCAGCATCAGGTCGTCACGGGAACCGTCGTCCTCCGTGGGCATGCCGAACATCGCTGGGTCGGGCGGGGGCTGCGCAGCGAAGTCGTCAGGCACGGGACCGCGCAACGACGTGAGCACGATGAAATGCGCCATCCCGGCGCCCCACCCGTTCCGGTGATACGTGTCGTGGACGGCGCGAGAGGCTGCGATCGCCGCGTCTGCGTCGGGCAGCACGGTCATCGCGGGCGGCTCGTGGGCGACGAGCGTCCGGACGAGCTCTGGGTTGGCGGCAACCAGGGCGAGCGCGTTGACGGCGCCGCCGCTGGTGGCGAACAGGTCGACCGGACCGTCGCCGATCGCCTCGATGACGGCCCGTACGTCGGCGGCATGCACTTCGGGTGTCACGTCGAGGTCGGGATCGGTGCGCACACTGCGTTCCACGCCGCGCGGGTCGTACGTCACGATCGTGCGGTCGGTGAAGTAGGTCGCCAAGGTGCCGAACCCTGCGGCGCCCATCGGTGAGCCGATCAGAACGAGCACCGGCCCGCCCGCCGGCTCGCTCTCGCGGACGTCGTAGCGCAGCACGGCTCCAGGTACCTTCAGCTCGTGAGTGACGGGCGCAGTCATCAGCAACTCCTGATCTGGTCGACGGGATGCCCATGAGGACTGCAGCCGCCGGCTCGAGTCATCGCGCCGAGGTCCAGAACCTCATCGGTGGGGAACGAATGGGCGCCGCTGACGGTGCGACGTTCGAACGGTGCAACCCAGCGGACGCCCGTCAGATCGTCTCGGTTGCGCCGGAGTCGACGGCCGCCGACGTCACCGACGCGGTGTCGGCTGCCGTCGACGCGCTCGAGACGTGGCGAAGAACGTCGCCAACGGCCCGTGCCGACGTGCTGTCGGCGGCGGCGCGCCTGCTCGCCGCGCGAGCCGACGAGCTGGCGGCGGAGATGGTCGCCGAAGAAGGCAAGCCGCTCGCCGACGCCCGCAACGAGGCGAGCCGCACACCGAGGAACCTCGAGCTGTACGCCGGTGAGGCCTACCGGTTGTTCGGCGCCACGTACCCGAGCGACGACACACCGCTCGTGTACTCCGTGCTCGATCCCGTCGGTGTCGTCGCCGTGATCACGCCGTGGAACTTCCCGCTGAACCTGGCCAGTCGCAAGATCGGACCGGCCCTCGCGGCAGGAAACGCCGTGGTGTTCAAGCCGTCGCCGATGACGCCGTTGATGGGTGCCCGCCTCGCCGATGCCTTCGTCGACGCCGGTCTGCCGCCGGGTGTCCTCAACGTCGTCCATGGCTTCAACGCCGGCGCCGACCTCGTCGCCGACCCGAGGGTCGACGCCGTCACGTTCACGGGTTCGACGACGGTCGGTCGCAAGATCCACGCTGCCTCCCGCTTGGGGCAGCGGCTGCAACTCGAGCTCGGCGGCAAGAACCCCGTCGTCGTGCTCGCCGACGCCGAAGTCCAGGCCGCGGCCGACGTGGTTGCCCGCTCGTCCTTCTCCCTCAGTGGGCAGGCCTGCACGGGTGCCGGCCGCATCCTCGTCGAGGCGCCGGTGTACGACGAGCTGGTGGAGGCGGTCGCGACGCGGGCGGCGCGCTACGTCCTCGGGGCCGGCGATCGGCGCGACGTCACGATGGGTCCGCTGGTCGACGACCGGGCGGTTGCCGCGATGGACGCCGCCGTCTCGACCGCCGTGGCCGACGGCGCGAAGGTCGTGGCGGGCGGTGCGCGGGCGTCCGGCGACGGACTCGACGACGGCTGGTTCTACCCGGCGACCGTGCTGACCGACGCCCGTCCGGACATGGACCTCTCGCGCCTGGAGGTGTTCGGTCCGGTCATCGGCTTCGAACGGGTCGACTCGTTGGACGAGGCGATCGCCGCGGCCAACGACGTCGAGTACGGGCTGTCCGCCGCGATCTGCACGCGCTCACTGGCTGCAGCCCAGCACTTCGCCGCGGAGATCCAAGCCGGCATGGTGCGCGTCAACCGGCCGACGGTGGGGGCCGCGTTCAATGCGCCGTTCGGCGGGATCAAGCAGTCCGGGACCGCCACTCACCGGGAGCAGCTCGGCCCGACCGTGATGGACTTCTACACCGTGTCCCGGACGATCTGGCTGGGCCACTGACGCCGGCTATCCCTCGCCGCACACATCGAGCGCCAGCAAAGCGAGGGACCGCGCCGTGGTGACGACGTCGTCGATCGGCACGCGCTCGCGTGGACCGTGGGCGAGCCGAACGTCACCTGGCCCGTACTGCACCGTCGGGATGCCGCCCAGGCCGGTGAGCAACCGGAGGTCGCTGCCGTAGGGCGCGCCGTACACGCGCTGTGACCGTCCCGCATCGCTCGAGCTGACCGCGTGGGCGGCGCGCACTCGGTCGATCAGGTCGCTGCCTGCCGGCAGCCGTCCGGGCGCGAACTGCCCGCCCCACCACTCGAGCTCGACGGGATGTCGGCGATGCCACGGGTCACGGTCGTTGAGCTCCGCGACGGTCTGCTCGAGGTCGGCGCGGGCATGCTCCACGGGCTCGCCGAGGGCGACACCCAACCGTCCCTCGGCGACCAGCAGGTCCGGGACCGACGATGCCCAGTCTCCGGCCGTCACCACACCGATCGACAGCGGATGGGCGAGCGGCCAGCGTGACATCAGCGGATCGACGACTTCGTGGCGGCGCTGCTCGAGCTCGACCAACGCCTGCCACACCGGCCAGAACTTCTCGATCGCACTGACGCCCTCGGTGCGGCGCGCCGCGTGGGTTGCCTGGCCCGGCACCCGCAATCGGAACGTGAGCGAACCGGAGTTGGCCGGGATGACGTCGAGCTCGGTCGGTTCGGCGACGACACAGGCATCGGTCCGCCAGCCACGCTGCAGCAGCGCGAACGTGCCCAGCCCGCCGTCCTCCTCGCCTTGGACCGACGCCAGGATGACGTCGCCGGCCAAGCGCACCCCGGACGCGCGCAGTGCATCCATCGCGTGGATCGACGCCACGAGGCCGGCCTTCATGTCGCAGGCGCCGCGTCCGTAGAGGTTGCCTGCTCGGGTCGCGCCGGCGAATGGCGCATCGACCCAGGCGTTGGGATCGCCGATCGGGACGACATCGATGTGCCCGTTGAGCATCAGCGCCGGGCCATCGCCCGTGCCCGGCAGGCGAGCAACGAGTCCCCAGGCTTCCTGCCGATCGACTTCGACGCCTGGGAACTCGGGGTGGCTGGACAACTCGGCGAGGTCGAGTTGCCAGTGATCGACGTCGTAGCCAGACGTGCTGAGGCGACGGGCGAGCACGGCCTGCGCCTCGTTCTCGGCATCACTGCCACTGACGCTCGGGATCCGGATCAGCGCCGACGTCTCGTCGACCATCGCCGCGGCGTGCGCGTCCACCGACTCGAGCACCCTGCTCACCTGATCCTCCACGTCCGCATGCTCCCATCAATCGGGACTCCGCCCCGGCCCGTGCGGGACGGCGTATGACGCGGAGTTGACGCCGCCCGCGTTGAGTGCCACCTCGGCGGGCACGCCACGAGCTGGGAGGGAGGCAAGAGCGTGACCGTCGGCCTACGTCCCCCGGACGCGCCGCGCGCGATGCCCGTGCAGTCGTTCCGGCAGTGGGTCCGCCCGACGCGCCAGCCGCCCCACGTGCCCAGGATCCTGCTCCGGCGGATTCTCGTCCTCGGCGGTGCGCTCGCGTTGGCGGGGCTGGCGACGTACGAGGTCTTCCGGGTGCTCGTCTTCCGTGGGCTGACCGGCTTGGAGCTGGTGCTGCTCATCTTGTTCGCCACGCTGGTCCCGTGGATCGCCCTGTCGCTGACGAACGCGTTGGCCGGTGCGTGGGCGCAGCTGACGACACGCAAGGGCAAGGTCGAGCCTGCACCGACGGGGCCAACGCCACCGCTGCGCGAACTGACGGCCCTGCTGATCCCGACCCACAACGAGGAGCCGGCGCGCATCGTCGCCAACATCGAGGCGATCACGACTTCGCTGGCGGAGACAGGCGAGTTGGCGCACTTCCACGTCGTCGTGCTCAGTGACTCCACCGACGCCGATGCCTGGATCGCCGAGGAAGAAGCGATCCTGCACCTACGCGATCGCCTCGACGGCGCCGCCTGGATCTTCTACCGGCACCGCCCGAAGAACGTCGATCTGAAAGCGGGCAACGTCGCCGACTGGGTCCGCCGTTTCGGTGCGCCGTACGCGCATTTCGTCGTGCTCGACGCCGACAGCCTGATGGAGGGGGAGACGCTGGTTCGACTCGCCGCGACGATGGAGCGGCAGCCGCACGTCGGCGTGATCCAGACGATCCCGATCGTCGTCGGCGGGGTCACGCTGTTCGCCCGGCTGCAGCAGTTCGCCAACCGCGTGTACGGACCGCTGATCGCCAACGGGCTGGCATGGTGGAACGGAGCCGACGGGAACTACTGGGGGCACAACGCGATCGTCCGCACCGTCGCCTTCGCGGAAGCGGCGGGACTGCCTCACCTGAAGGGCCCGAAGCCGTTCGGCGGTCACGTGCTGAGCCACGACTTCGTCGAAGCCGCGCTCGTCCGCCGGGGCGGCTGGGCCGTTCGCCTCGCACCTGCGCTGTCCGGCAGCTACGAGGAGAGTCCCCCGTCGATCGTCGACCTCGCCACCCGCGATCGGCGCTGGTGCCAGGGCAATCTGCAGCACCTCGCCGTCGTCACCGCTCGCGGCCTTCGACCGGTCAGCCGGCTGCACTTCGTCACCGGCGTCTTCGCCTATCTCGCATCGCCGTTGTGGTTGGCCTTCCTCGTCGTCGGCATGCTCGTGTCCCTGCAGGCCCGGTTCGTGACCTCGGAGCCAGTGAGCAGCGGGTTCCGTCTCCTCGGCATGCCCGCTCAGGACTTCCTGCGGGCGCGACGCCTGTTCCTCATCATGATGGCGGTGCTCCTGGCCCCGAAGTTCATCGCCCTCGCCCTGCTCCTGACAAAGCGCCACCTGAGACGCGGATGCGGAGGGGCAGCGCGGGCGTCCGTCAGCGTGGCGCTCGAATCGCTCACGTCTGCGCTGATCGCGCCGATCATGATGCTCGTGCAGTCGCGGGCGGTGACGGCCGTCGCGCTCGGTCGCGACGTCGGATGGAAGGTTCAACGCCGGGGCGGTGTGATCTCATCGCGCGAAATCATCCGCCGCCACCTGTGGCACACGGTGTTCGGTGTCACGATGGCGCTCGCCGCGTGGCTCGTCTCACCGTCGTTGTTCATCTGGATCATCCCGATCGCCATCGGCCTCGTGCTGGCGATCCCGATCTCAGCGGTGACCGCCCAGCCCCGTGCAGGGCGTCTCGCGTGGCGCGCCGGCTTCTTTCGCACGCCCGAGGAGTCGATGCCGCCGCCGGTGCTCGCCAGAGCGACGTCGGCCATGGCTGCGGTTCCCGAGGGCGAGGCAATCGCTCGATTGGCCGAGGACCCGCGGCTCTTCGCCGTTCACCGCGTCGATCTCCCGCCGCCCCGACACCCGGGTGAGCCCATCGACGCCGATCTGCTCGTGGCCCGCGTGACGCTGGACGAGGCGGCGAGCATCGACGGTGCGCTGCAGAACCTCACCGTTCACCAGAAGGTCGTCGCGCTGAACGACCTCGCCGCACTCACGCGCGCCGTCGAGCTGCGGCGCTTGTCGCTGCTCGGTCGTCACCGTCCGGGAACCGAGACCGCCGCCGCTCGGATTGGTGGGTGAGCCACGATCGACCGATGATCAAGCCCGTGCCGACCCAAGCCCCGGCCCGGGCCCAATACCACCTCGGCCAGATCATCGTCGTCGGTCTCCTCGCCGGCTTCCTCGCCGGCCTGTTCGGCGTCGGCGGAGGCATCCTGATCGTGCCGGGACTCGTCCTCGTCGCGGGCATGGAGCAACGCCTCGCGCACGGCACATCGCTCGCCGCCGTCGTGCCGATCGCCATCGCCTCGCTGCTCGCCTACGCCATCCAGGACAACGTGGACTGGGCGGCCACGTTGTGGTTGTCGATCGGCGCCGTGGGTGGGGTGGTGATCGGCACGAGGCTGCTCCACGTCCTGCCGCAGCGGACGCTTGCACTGCTGTTCGCCGTCGTCCTCGTCGTGTCGGCCGTGCGCCTCTTCTTCGACACCGACGCCACGGGACGGACCCCGCTCACTGCCCTCGACGCAGTCATCCTCGTGGCCATCGGCGTTGCATCGGGCGTGCTCGCCGGCCTCCTCGGCGTCGGCGGCGGCTTGGTCATGGTGCCGGCCATGATCCTGCTGTTCTCCATCGCACCGGTCATCGCCAAGGGCACGTCCTCCGCAGTGATCGTTCCGACCGCCGTGATGGGCACCGTGCGCAACCGGTCGAGGGGCAACACCGATCTGCGAGCAGCCGTGATCGTCGGTGTTGCCGGCATGGTCACTGCCGCGCTCGGCGGACTCGTGTCGGACCGGATGAGCGCAGACCTCTCCAACATCCTGTTCGCCTCGCTGCTCATGCTCGTGGCGATCCATCTGACGGTGCAGGTGCTGCGCACTCGGACGGTGACGACCGCGGGCTAGCGCAGGGTGTTCGAACGCGGTGCGAGGACGTCCGCCGTCACACCGAGTGCGGTCAGGTCGCCTGGCCACTCGAGCTCTCCAACCACGGCGGCCACGGCGGCGGCCATCGCCGGCGAGGTCTTGATGCCCGCTCCGCCCTGGCCGACGAGCCAGCAGAAACCCGGTCGATCGGGGGCCCAGCCGACGACCGGGACGCGATCCGGTGCGAACGTCCGCAGGCCGGCCCACGACCGCCGAACCGACCGCAGCGTCAGCGTCGTCACTTCGTGCAGCATCTCGAGTCCCCACGCCACGTCTTCCATCTCCGCCGTGGCATCGACCGGTTCGCTCGGATGCTCGTCGGCGGGCGACACCAGCAGGCCTCCGCTCTCGGGCTCGAAGTAGCAGCGGCCGCCGGCATCCATGACGAGCGGCCAGGTCGCCACATCCGGGGGAGCAGTGACAAGGCAGGCCGTCCGGCGCAGGGGTCGCAGTCCGAGCGGCTCGACACCAGCGCGCTGGGCCACGACGTCTCCCCACGCGCCGGCGGCGTTGACGACGACGTCCGCATCGACGACGTCGGAGGGTGTGCGGATGCGCCATCCAGTCCCTGTCGCCTCGAACTCGAGCGCAGGTGCTCCCCGACGGATGTCGGCGCCGCGCTTGCGAGCACCTGCGGCATACGCGGCGAGGAGCAGCGCGACGTCCAGGGCGCGAGCGTCCGGCTCCCACAAGCCGCCGGCCTCGATCGCTCTCGGCTGCAACGCCGGCACGATGCGCTGGGCTTCGACGGCGTCGATGCGCCGGGCCGTGGGAGCGATCCCCGACGCAGCAACGGCGGCGATCTCGTCGAGCGCCAAGCCGTCACCGTTGCGCCCGATCCACAGCAACCCACGTGGGCGGGACAGCGGGTAGTCGGCGAACCCCTCAGGCGGCTGCTCGATGAACGTGCGGCTGGCGCGGGCGAGCGCGCACACGGTCACGTGTCCGACGGTCTCCGACAGCGTCGCCGCCGACCGCCCGGTCGCGTGGACGCCGAGCTCGCGTTCGGACTCGAGGACGACCACGTCGTGGTGCTCGGCGAGCGCCCACGCCGCTGAGATCCCGGCGATGCCACCACCGACGACGGCGACGCGGCTGGTGGCCACGGCGGCGAGCGTACTGAGGGGACTACGGTCGCCACGGTGCTCGTTCGGGGCCGACGGTGAAGGCGTGGGTCGTCCGGCGGCCCGGTCCGATCGAGGGCGGACCGCTCGAGCTGGTGGACCGACCGGATCCGGTCCCAGGTCCGGGCGAGGTGCGCATCCGGATTGCGGTGTGCGGCGTGTGCCGGACGGACCTGCACATCGCCGAAGGTGATCTCCCGCCGCATCGGCACGACGTCGTTCCGGGCCACGAGATCGTCGGCGTCGTCGACGCGCTCGGCGGTGAGGCACGTCGCTTCTCGATCGGCGACCGCGTCGGCATCGCCTGGTTGCGCCACACGTGCGCCACCTGCCGATTCTGCCGGCGCGGCGAGGAGAACCTTTGCGAGGCCCCGCAGTTCACCGGCTGGGACGCCGACGGTGGGTACGCGGAGTACGCCGTGGTGGACGAGCAGTATGCCTACGGCCTACCCGCCGGATACCGGGACGATGAGCTGGCGGTGCTCCTGTGCGCGGGGATCATCGGATTCCGCGCGCTCCGCCGTGCCGCCGTGCCACCAGCGGGTCGGCTCGGCATCTACGGGTTCGGCGCATCTGCCCACCTGGCCGCTCAAGCGGCCATCGCCGACGGCGCGACCGTGCACGTGATGACGCGCTCTCCGGCGGCGCGCGATCTGGCGCGGGCGCTTGGTGCGGCGTCAGCGGGCGACACGTTCGACCGTCCACCGGAACCGCTCGACGCAGCCATCCTGTTCGCCCCGGCCGGCGAGATCGTGCCGGTCGCGCTCGAGGCCCTCGACCGAGGCGGCACGCTGGCCATCGCCGGCATCTACCTCACCGACGTTCCGCCGTTGCGCTACGAGGACCACCTGTTCCAGGAGCGACAGGTGCGCAGCGTCACCGCCAACACCCGTCGCGATGGCGATGACTTCCTCGCGCTGGCTTCCCGCGTGCGGCTGCAGGTCACCACGACTCCCTACGCCTTCTCCCGAGCGCCCGAGGCACTGCGTGATCTGGCCGCCGACCGCGTGGTCGGTGCTGCCGTGATCGACGTCGACGGGCGATCACCGCCTGCCCAGCACTGAGTAGGTTCGGGTTCGTGAGCGACAGCACTCCCGCGCCGGCGATGCAGTTGGCGGCGATCTCGTTCGACGACGAGCTCAAGGCCGCCGAGTTCATGACGGCGATGACGCGGCTCGCCCGCGACGGCCGGCTGACCCTGCGCGACGCCGTGTTCGTCGTCAAGTCGGCCGAGGGTCGGACCTACGTACGTGAGACCACGGACCCGCAACCGGGCCGCACGGCGCTCGGGGCGGGGCTGTGGAGCGGGCTGTTCGGACTCCTCCTCGGCGGTCCGGTCGGGATGCTCGTCGCCGGCGGCATCGGTGCCGGTGCCGGAGCGATCACGGCCAAGATCGTCGACGTCGGCGTGACCGACGACTTCGTCGATCAGCTGCGGGAGATGGTGAAGCCCGGAACGACGACCGTCGCACTGCTCGCCGAGAACATCGACCCGGCGCCAGTGCTCGCCGAGCTCGAGCGGTTCCAAGGTGGTCGGTACGTCACCGGCAACCTGTCGCTCGACGCGATCAAAGCGGTCCGCGAGGCACTCGGCGATCCTGCCGCGACGACTGGCACGGCGCCGTTCCCGCCCCCGACGCCGGCCGAGGACGCACCGCACCAGACGTAGGCAACGGCGTCAATCGGCGATCTCAGCTTCGGCGATCACCCGGGTGGGCCGTAGCCGCACGAGCAGCTCGCCGGGAACGCCGTTGCGTCGACCGAACTCCTCGGCTCGGTCGGCACCCATGTACCTGCCTCCGATGCGCGCTGCCCACGACATGAGCTCGTCCGGGTCCTCGCTCACGGTGACCGACCCGGTCAGCTTGACGAAGGCAAAGGGGGGCGTGTCGTCGTCGACGACGAGCGACACGCGGGGATCGCGGGCCAACGCCCGGCCCTTCGAGGTGCGGCCGCCGGTGTTGAAGACGACCTCCAGTTGGTCGGCCGTGTCGTCGAGGACGAACCAGATCGGCGCGACCTGCGGCTGGCCGTCGGCAGCGACCCACGCCAGCTTGGCGGTCCGGGTACCGGTCGACAGGAATCGCCGGATCTCGTCGTCGTCCATCGGGCGTGCCACGACGGAGGTCTAGCGGGCTTGGAGGCCTCGCGGAACGGCAGGTGGGCGAGCTCGGACGGCGAGGCGAGCAACTTGCTTGCGAGCCAAGCCCTTCGGGTCAGACGTCGCGCACGGCGTCGAGGTATTCGGCGACGCGCTGCAGGTGACCGTCGACGTCGGTCGGGCCGGCGTTGTGTGTGGCGACGGACAGCTGGGTGGCGCCGAGCTCGCGCCAGCGCTCGGCGTGCGTCCGCCATCGCTCGGGGTCGCCGCCGGCGTACTGGGCTTGAGCCTGGATGGCGAAGCCGTCCATCGAGCGGCCCTGTGCCTCGCGGTGCTCGCGGATCGTGGCGATGCGCTGGCGGGACGAGTCGTTGGGCGTGCCGAGGGGCACCCACCCGTCACCGAGCGTGGCGCATCGCTCGAGCAGTGCGGGCGCGGCACCGCCGAACCAGACCGGGATCGGCATGGACGGGCGCGGCTTGATGCCGGCCAGCTCGATGCGGTGGAACTCGCCGTCGAAGTCGACGACGTCGTTCTCCCAGAGCAGGCGCATCACCTCGACCTGCTCCGCCTGGCGCCGCCCGCGATTGCCGAAGGTTTCGTCGAGCGCAACGAACTCGACGGCGTTCCACCCCGTCCCGATGCCGAGACGCAGCCGGTTCCCCGACAGCACGGCGAGCTCGGCGGCCTGCTTGGCCACCAGCACGGTCTGGCGCTGGGGCAGGATCAGGATCGCCGTGACGAGCTCGAGGCGCCGTGTGACCGCAGCAATGAAGCTGAGCACCGTGAACGGCTCATGGAACGCGGTGTCCTTGTCGTAGGGGCCTGCGAAGCCGCCAGGCCGCTCTCGCTCGGCGCCGATGACGTGGTCGTAGACGAGCAGGTTGACTGCGCCGAGCTCCTCCAGACCCTGCGCGTAGGCAGTGATGGCACCTGGATCCGTGCCGATCTCGTTGTGGGGGAGCACGGCGCCGAACTGCATCTCCGCGATACCTAGCACGAATGCGGCCGGCGAGGGCGCTGGAGCGCCCGCCGTGCCGAAGCGGGTCGTCACCTCTGCAGAACGCGACTCCGCGGCTACGACCCCAGTAGCTTTCGTGGCGATGGCGGACGAGCCAGACGTCCTCGTGATCGTGTTGGCCGGCGGCGAGGGCAAGCGCCTGCTCCCGCTGACGAACGATCGGGCCAAGCCGGCGGTGCCGTTCGGCGGTTGCTACCGCCTGATCGACTTCGCGCTCGTCGAACTTCGCCAACGCCCGGTACCTGAAGATCGTGGTGCTGACGCAGTACAAGAGCCACAGCCTCGACCGGCACATCAGCCAGACGTGGCGCTTCTCGACCCTCCTCAACCAGTACGTGGCGGCCGTACCGGCGCAAATGCGGCGCGGGCCGTTCTGGTTCTCGGGTTCGGCCGACGCCCTCTACCAGAACCTCAACCTCATCCACGATGAGCGGCCGGATCTCGTCTGCGTGTTCGGCGCCGACCACATCTACCGGATGGACCCGCGCCAGATGGTTGCCCATCACCAGTCGGTCGGCGCTGGCGTGACGGTCGCCGCGATCCCGGTGGCGCGCGAACTGGCGTCGGACTTCGGGATCATCGAGGTCGACGCTGACGGGCGGATACTCGCCTTCCACGAGAAGAGCGCGGACCCACCGACGATGCCCGGCGACGAGACGCGCTGCCTCGCCTCGATGGGCAACTACGTGTTCGACACGAAGACGTTGGTCGACATCGTCACGCCGCGGGACGACACGTACACCGACCTCGGAGGTGACGTGATCCCTGCACTGACGCGTGCGGGGTTGGCCCACGTGTACGACTTCTCGACGAACGTCGTGCCGGGCCAGGAGGAGCGTGAGCGTGGGTACTGGCGTGATGTCGGGACGATCGATGCCTACTACCACGCCAACATGGACCTCATCGCCCCGCACCCGGTGTTCAACCTGTACAACGACCGGTGGCCGGTGTACACGCACCGCGGCGCCGAGCCGCCCGCCAAGGTGTCACGGGGTCCGGGCGGTGAGCCGGCGCACGTGTACGGCAGCTTGCTCTGCGAGGGCTCGATCATCTCCGGCGCCCACGTCGAGCGGTCGATCCTCGGGCCCGGCGTGTACGTCGATCACGACGCCCACGTAACGGACTCGATCCTGTTCCCGTACGTCCGAGTCGGGCCGGGCGCACGCCTGCACCGCTGCATCGTCGACAAGAACGTCGAGATCCCGTCGGACTACCGCGTCGGCCTCGACAGCGGCGAGGACGCCGAACGCTTCACCATGAGCGACGAGGGCATCGCCGTCATCGAGAAGGACCGCCAGCTCTAGTCCATCCGAGTGTTTGACCCCATCCGAGTGTTTGATCCCGGGAAAATCGAGGTCTGACACTCCGACTGGCTCAAACACTCGGATGGGATTGTCAGGTACCCGTGAGGCGGGCGACGACCGGCGCGAACGGCTCGACGTCGTCACCGCCGACGATCACGTAGCTGAACCCGAGCTGCTCGCGCCGGCGCACCAGCGTCTCGGTGACCTCGTCCACGGTGCCGACGAGGGCAAACGGTGACGCCGCGATCATCACGTCCTCGACCTGCACGAAGCTTGCGATCTGCGACACGGCGCCTGCCTTGTCGTCGGTGATCCTGACGATGAAGGCCCGGATGTTGAGCTCGATGTCCTCGACGCGCGGCCCCGCCACCTCCCGGACGAGGGCCAGACGCTCGGCGACGGCCTCGTACGTCATCGTGGCGACCGCCTCGGGGCCGATGACTCCGGCCGTCATCTGCCCGTTGATGCCGACGATGTCGGCTTCCCGGGCGGCGATCGAGAGGACCCGGCGCCCACCGCCGCCGATGAGGATCGGCGGGTGCGGCCGCTGCGCCGGCTTCGGCTGACCGTCGTAGTCCGTGATCGTGTAGTGCGTGCCCTCGAACGAGAACGAGCCGTCGCCCATCGCGCCCTTGATGACGGCGACGGCTTCTTCCAGCCGGTCGACGCGCACGCCAGGGCTGTCGTACGGAATGCCCGCGCTGCGGTAGTCGGTCTCCATCCAGCCGGCGCCGATGCCGATGTCGACCCGGCCGTCGCTCAGCACGTCCATCGTCGCCAGCTCCTTCGCCAGGACGACGGGGTGCTTGTAGTCGTTGTCGAAGACGAGCGCGCCGACGCGCAGCGAGGTCGTGGCGGCGGCCGCCGCGGCGAGCGCGGGCATCGGCGCCAGCTGATCCGTGAAGTGATCCGGCATCGTGACCGACGCGTACCCGAGGTCCTCGATCTTGCGGGCCTGCTCGACCCAGCTCTTGGCGTCCGGCGGCCCTGAGATCTGCACGCCGAAGCGGAACGGGCGGGTCGACGGGTCGGGCATCGCGCGCACGCTAGTGACGACCGACCCGGCGGGACGGCGACGGCCCGACGCGGGTGCCACCACCGGTCAGAGGGTGGCAGATAGCGTGCTGCCGTTGTGCGCTCGTTGACGTGGATCGCCCGCCTCGGGCTCGTGGTCACGGCCGGTGCCCTGCTCGTGGTCGCCGTGGTCGTCGCCGTCGGCCCGCGCCTGTGGCAGATCGCCAACGCGCACGAGGAGCTGCCGGTCGTGCTGCCGTCGTTCCAGCCGCTGGCGCAGCGCTCCTACGCCTACGACATGAACGGCAACGAGATCGCGGTGTTCGAGGCCGAGAACAGCCAGCCTGTTGCCCTCTCGCAGGTACCGCAGCACGTCATCACGGCGTTCCTCGCCGTGGAGGACAAGGAGTTCTACTCGCACCACGGCGTCAACCTGCGCAGCCTCGTGCGCGCCACGCTGTCCAACTTCTCGTCGGATTCCGCCCAGCAGGGCGCGTCGACGATCACGATGCAGGTCGTCAAGAACGACTTCCTCGCTGGTCTCGAGCGAGACGGTCGCTACAAGCTGCTCCAGGTGCACTACACGCTGATGCTCGACCGCGCCAAGACGAAGGACGAGATCCTCGAGCGCTACCTCAACACCGTCTTCTTCGGCAACAACGCCTACGGCATCCAGGCGGCGTCCGAGACCTACTTCGGCAAGACCGTCGACCAACTGACGTTCATCGAGGCCGCCTTCCTCGCCGGCCTCGTGCGGTCGCCGTCGGGATATGACCCGGTGCTCAACCCGGAGCGCAGCAAGTCCCGCTTCGTCCAGGTGCTCGAGCGGCTCGTCGAAGACAAGTTCCTCAGCGAGGCGGAGGCGACGCAGATCGGCAACGACTTCGTCCTGCCGGACCGCGCCCGCACCACGCCGGACCGCATCAACCAGCGCACCTACTACACCGAGGCGCTGCGCGACTACCTGCTCAACCGCTCGAACCTGCTCGGCGACACGTACGACGAGCGCTACTCGGCGCTGTTCCGTGGCGGGCTGCGCGTCCACGCGACGTTCGATCCGAACCTGCAGGCCCTGGCCGAGCAGGCCCGCAACATGCTGCCCGACACCGAGCAGGGCTTCGATGCGGCGATGGTCACGCTGGACACGAGCACGGCAGCCATCCGCGCCATGGTCGGCGGTCGCGGCTTCGTCCCCAACGAGCGAGAGACGAACATGGCACTCGCACCCCGCCAGACGGGATCGAGCATCAAGCTGTTCGTGCTCGCTGCGGCACTGCAAGCCGGGGCTCAGCCGGACGACATCATCGACGGCGCCAACAACTGCTCGTTCGAAGTGCCGAACGACGAGCCGTTCGTCATCAAGAACGCCACGGAGCGGGGGCCCGACACGTTGGCCGAGATGACGTGGTCGTCGATCAACTGTGCCTTCGTGCGGCTGTCGCAGATCGTCGGTCTCAACCGCGTTGTCGACACGACCTACCGCATGGCCCAGTCGCCGTACCTCTATCCGGGCCAACCGGAGGAGGATCGGGACCGGATCCAGCCGTTCATCAGCTACTCCACCGGGGCGAACGAGATGAGCCCGCTCGACATGGCCTCTGGTGGTCAGACCGTGGCCAACGCCGGACTGCACCACGAGCCGTACTACGTGGAGTACATCGACTCTGCCGACGGACGCCGCATCTACACCCACAGCAGCGCCGGCACCCAGGTGCTCGACCGGGGCGTCGCGTTGACGACCGTCGACACGTTGAAGGGCGTGCTCACCGAAGGCACGGGACGCTCCTACCCGCTCGCCGATGGTCGGCCGGCGGCCGGCAAGACCGGGACGCAGCAGGACAACACGAACGCGTGGTTCGTCGGCTTCACGCCATACCTCACGACGGCGGTGTGGGTCGGTGATCCCAACGGCTACACGCCGATGGTCAACGTGCCCGAGTTCGGCGGACGCAACGCCTCGCGGGTGCAGGGCGGCCGGTACCCAACGCAGATCTGGAAGGCGTTCATGGATCCGGCCCACGCCAGCCTGCCGATGACCGACTGGGACGCACCACCGGCGCCGGCCCGGGAGGCGGCCCGCCTGTACCTGCCGGGCAACGAGTGCCTGGCGCGGCGCGTGACGATGGGCGGCGACGTCGTCGGCACCGTCCCGCCGGCCGCTCCGGCTGCGCCGGCGGGGCCTGCAGGGTTCGCCAACCCGGCCCAACCTCCACAGCCACCTGCGCCGGAGCAACCGACACCGCCGGCATCGGTGAGCCCGACCGAAACCACCGCCGCACCGGGCTCGCCGGTCACAGCGCCGCGTGTCAGTCGCCTCGAACCGATCGAGAGCGGGACGACGGTCGCCCCCGACAACCTCGATCCGAGGGCACCCGTGCCGTCGGCGCCGCTCGGGACCGCCGTCATTCCGTGCTGACCGACGACCTGCTGGCGCTGCAGGACACGGATAGTGCGATCGACCAGTTGACCAACCGACGAGGTCGGCTGCCCGAGCGCGAATCAGCGGCGACGGCGGACACGGCGCTGACAGCGGCCGATCGTCGCCGCGCCGCGATCGTGGCCCGCGACGGCGAGCTCGATGAGTCGATCGCCAATCTCGAGGCGGAGGGCGCGCGCCTGCGCGCTCAACGCACGCGGCTCGAAGGGCAGCTGCGCACCGTGACGTCCACCCGTCAGGCGGAGGCGCTGCAGCACGAGCTCGACGCGCTGGCCGGCCACCAGGACGAGCTGGACGACCAGGAGCTGGCTCACCTCGACGAGCAGGGCGCCCTGCAGGCCGAGCTGGCCGACATCGACGCTGGCCGGCCGGCCCTCGCGGCCGCGGCGGAGGAGGCGGCAGCGGTCCTCGCGGCTGCGGAGGGCGTCATGGACGCCGAGCTGGCCAACCTCGCCACGGCCCGGGAAGATGTCGCCGGCCGCATCGAGGCGGGGGAGCTCGATCGGTACGAGCGCTTGCGGGTGCGCTTCGGCGGTGTCGCCGTCGCGCGGCTGGACGGCGCTCGCTGCACCGGCTGCCACCTCGACCTGTCGACAGCTGAGCTCGGCGCCGCTCGGGCGACGCCGGCCGGTGAGTTCGCCGCCTGCCCGCACTGCGGGCGGCTGCTCGTGCCCTGAGGGGCGGCGATGTTCTTCTGGTTCATCGGGACGTCGATCGCCACCGTCCGCTTCGTCTTCCAGGACCCGCGGTTCGACCACCGGTTGCTCATCGTCGGTGCGGCCCTGCCCCTCGTCGACTTGCTCTTCGGGCGGATCGATCTCCTCCACACGCTCGTCTTCAGCCTGTTCCTGCTGGCCGCCGTGATGTTGGCCACGCTGGGGAGGCGGCCGGCCAGGGCGCTGCTGCTCGGGCTGCCGATCGGCACGCTGCTGCACCTGGTCTTCGACGGCGCATGGATGGACAACGACCTGTTCTGGTGGCCCGCCGGCGGGTGGAGCTTCGCCGGCGTGGAGCTGCCGGAGGTCGAACGGGGTTGGTGGAACGTGCCGCTCGAGATCGTCGGCCTGGCGATCCTGGTCTGGGTGTGGCGCAGCTCCGGGCTGTCGAGCCCTGCGGAGCGGCACCGTTTCTGGACGACGGGGCGGCTCTTCGGGCGTCCTCGAAGGCTGTGAGACACTTCGCAGTGTGCTGATCCTGGTTCGCCACGGCCGCACCGCGCTGAATGCTGCCGGCAAGCTCCAGGGTCGGCTCGACGAGCCGCTCGACGAGGTCGGGGAGGCGCAAGCGATCGCCGTCGCCAAGCTGGTCGGTCCCGTGGACGAGCTGATCTCCAGCCCGCTGTTGCGGGCGCAGCAGACGGCGCGGGCGTTCGACGCGCCGTTCGAGGTCGATGAGCGGTGGATCGAGTTGTCGTACGGCATCTACGAGGGCGTGCTGCACGCCGACGTGCCGTCGGAGGCGTGGGACCACTGGCGAGCCAATCCCGCCTGGGTCCCCGAAGGTGGTGAGTCCCTGGTGGAGCTGGATCAGCGTGTGCGCGCGGCGTGCCTCGAGCTGACCGAGCGAGCCCGCGAGCAGACGGTGGCGGTAGTCAGCCACGTGTCGCCGATCAAGGCCGCAGTGGCGTGGACGCTCGGTTGCGGCGTCGAGATCTCGTGGCGGTCCCACCTGTCGTACGCCTCGGTGTGCCGCATCGACATCCGCGCCGGCGGGCCCGTGTTGCACACGTTCAACCAAGTCGCGACGTGACGGATGGCGCCGAGGCTCAGAACGGCGAGAGGCCCATGCGGTTGCGCACGGAGACCATCTCACCGACGTGGTTGACACGGTGGCCGATCGCCTCCCACTGGACGAACCAGCTGGCGGGGCGGCCGCTCCACATCTTGTGGAGCCAGGGGACCTCGCCCTCGTCGACGCCGGCGTGGGCCAGCCCGATGGCGGCCTCGGGGCACGCCTCGAGCGCGGTCGGTTCGAGGTCGTCGAGCCACTCGGCGCTGGCCGCGTGCACGGCGTGGCTGTAGGTGAGGAGCTGCTCCAGATCCAGCGCCGCCGTGAGCTCGGCTGGTTCGGTCTCTCCGAGGCCGACGTGCGCGGCAAGACCCCCGAGACCAAGATCGTCTCGTTGCGAGTGCAACAACGGCTCTCCGCCACGCAGCACGGCGTTGACAGCGAGGTCCTCGTGATACGCGACGTGGAACGTCAGGAAGGCGATCGATGACCCGCCGCCATCGGCAAGCTCGCGCCATCGCTCCAGCGGGACACTTGCCACGATCGAGTCGTGGAAGCGGCCCGCGACCGATTCGTGCTCAGCAGTGATCCAGTCACGAAGTTCCACGGCTGCAGTCTGCGGGTTTTGACTCCCGGTCAAGCTCGTTTTCGAGAGCGAATCTTCCAGAGAAGCGCGGCCGAACGCGGACAGCGACGCGTCCCGATCCGAGACGGGATTGATTTGCGGAGCGTCCCCACCCCTCCCGCCGGGTCGTGGGGACGCTCCGTGTCGGCTGAGCCGACTCACAGGAATCTCGCTGGGAGACTGGTCAAGCCCATCATCAATATTGATGAAATCACCATTGCCTCGACGGGCGTGGGGCAGATGGAGGGGTGTCGACGGTGAGTCGGCCTGTAAGCGGGATTCTGTGGTCGCCTCCCGGCGTCCGGTGGCCATCCATCTGTGCGGCCTACCCGGAGGCTGCCCGCACCTCGCGGTGCGGACGGACGGGCCGTCCATGCCTCCTGCTCGGCCTTGCTCCGGGTGGGGTTTGCCAAGCCGCCCGGGTCGCCCCGGACGCTGGTGCGCTCTTACCGCACCGTTTCACCCTTGCCTGTGACCGGTTGCCCGGCCCATCGGCGGCCTCTCTCTGTTGCACTGTCCGTCAGGTCGCCCCGACCTGGCTATCGCCAGCACCCTGCCCTGTGGAGTCCCGACTTTCCTCGACGTGACGAGCACGCCGCGGCCACCCGGCCGACTCACCGTCAACGGTCCAGTCTACGGACGGCGTGAACTGGGCGCGGAGGTTGGTCGGCTGCTTCGGCCGGCCGCTCAGAGATGTTGATCATCCCGGCGATGTGCCCGCCGGCGCGGTCAGAGACGCCTCGAGCGTGCGGGCGGCGCCGCGGCCGGTGGCGGCGCAGCGCGGCGACCAGCTGCTTCTTCAGCTCCCCACGGGCCTGCACGTAGATCGCCTGGTAGATCGCTTCGTGCGACACCCACCACTGTGGATCATCGGAATGCTCCCTGCGCAGCCGACGAGCGACCGCCTTGGGCGACCAGCGCTGCTCGATGATCAACCGGCAGACCTCGTCCCACAGCCACCGCCGCTCGTCGATCCAGCGACGCTTCAGGCGCCGGGCCTGCTGATCGGCGCGTTCCTGGGCCCGGAACGCCCGATACGTCGCCCGACCCCCGTTCAGCCGGATCTCGCGCCACACCGTGGACCGGTGACGCCCGAGCCGCCCGGCGATCCTCCCGTCGGAGTGACCCACGCCGATCCCCACCGCGATCTCCACTCGCTCCTCCAGCTCGAATCCGAGAACGTGCGCGCCCAGATCGTCGATTGAGAACGTCCGCGCCCAGATTGGCGAGGTCAGGACGGGCAGGTCAGGCCGTCGTAGACGTAGGAGTTCTCGGCGGGGATCTCCAGGGCGTAGCTGGCCCGCGTGCCGGATTCGTTCGGGGCGCCGATGACGATCTCCGTGGAGGCCAGCGAGCCGTAGCGGGCCGGGATGGCGAACAGCTCGGCCCTGCCGCTCTCGTCCGGTGTCAGCTCCCCGCCGAGCACCACGGGGCTGATGTAACCGTCGGGCGCACCCGTCACGGCGATGGCGACGGCTGCCGAGTGGCGCCCGGCCAGCGTCCCCAGCGGCCCGAGATCGACCCGCAGCGCCCGGTCGGACACCTGCTCGATCATCTTCTGGTACATCGACGAGACCATCGTCTCGAACCCGTAGCTCATGCGCATCATGTCGGTGCCGGGGTCGTCGCTCTCCGGCAGATCTGCCTCGTCGCCGACGATGGCCACCTTCATGGGCGGCACGACCCGCTCCGTGTACCAGACGTTGGCGCACTCGTACGGCTGCCCGCCAGCCTGAGTGGTCAGGTCGGCGGTCGTGTCGGCGGCCGCCTGGTGATCGGCGACCAAGCGGTCGACGAGCTCCTGGTCAGCCTCGGCGAGCTGGCCGCTGTCGATCATCCAGGCGTAGAGGTCCAGCACGAGGTACTCGATCGACGTCGCCGTGCGCAGGTACACGATGTCGTTGATCTCCGGCTGCGG
The DNA here is from genome assembly GCA_963844915.1 of uncultured Acidimicrobiia bacterium. Taxonomy (GTDB): domain Bacteria; phylum Actinomycetota; class Acidimicrobiia; order Acidimicrobiales; family Ilumatobacteraceae; genus JALZMG01. The sequence continues at coordinate 123,021 of CAWJQF010000011.1, forward strand.
GAGGGGAGTGACCGGCGGGGCGTAGCCGACCCGGCCTGGCGCCTCGTCGCCAGACCTGTCGCCACACGCCACCAGGAGCGCACCGAACGCCGCCGCCAGACCACCGGTCTCGAGCAGGCGGCGGCGCGAGATCGGCCCACCGGTCAGGCCACGATCGGCGCCGCTCATCCCTGACCTCCTGCGCTGAGGTCGAGCGGTTCCGCCGAGCTCTCGAACAACACCGAGTAGGTCTGACCGTTCCCGGCCATGTCCGCGAGCACCGTGCAGTGGCGGGCCTCGACCATCACGATCGAGGCAACGGCCCGCGCGCCGTCGACGCCCTCGAGCTGGCCCAACGTCTCGGTGTGCGTCGCGACGAGTGTCGACTCGAACTCGAAAGCGGCCTGCGCCAGCTCCTGCCCGGTCACCTCGAACGATCCCGCCTGGTCCCGGAACACGGCCTCGTTGCGCAAGCTGCCGGAGGACCGCCCGATCATGCCCGACAGGAGGTCGACGTAGGCGCCGTGGTTGTCACGAATACCGACGTACACGTCGTCCTCGGCCCCGGCGTCGATCGCCGCCTGGTACAGGTCACGGGCGGCCAGCTCGACCTCTTGCAAGGCCCCGAGCAGCGCCTTGTCCTGGGCGGTGTACCCGATGGGCGGCACGGAGGCGGGGTGCGCTGCGGCGTCCACTCGACGTCCGGAACGGTCTCTCACGGGCGACATCCTGCCAGGCGACACGGTCCGCTCACAGTAGAGGCCATCAGAACTCGAGAGCGGACAGCTCGGGGATCCAGCGCCGGGAGCGCTCGACTGCTTCGCGCCACTGGTCACGGTCGAGCGCCTGGGCCGGCTCGTGGACCCGCGCCGGGTTCCAGACCCGGTCGGCGTCACCGACGTCGTCCCACACGCCGACGGCGAGACCCGCCAGGAAGGCAGCACCGAGCGTCGTCGCCTCGGCGACGGGCGACACTTCGACACGGCGTTGCGTCGCGTCCGCCACCGCCTGGGTGAACGTCGGGTTGGCGCTCATCCCGCCGTCGACGCGCAGCGCGGAGATCGACAACCCGGTGTCCGCTTCGGCGGCCTCCACGAGGTCGGCGCCGCGGTGGGCAACTCCTTCGAGGACAGCTCTGACGAGGTGCGCCTTCGTCGTGCCGCGCGTGACACCGAGGAGGGTGCCGCGTGCCCCGTAATCCCAGGCCGGAGTCCCGAGGCCGAGCAGGGCAGGCACGAACACCGCACCATCGGCGCTCCTCACGGATGACGCGAGGTCGGCGCTCTCGGCACTCGTGCGCAGCACGCCGAGGTCGTCGCGGAGCCACTCGACGTTCGTGCCGGCTGCCAGCATGATCGCCTCGACGCCCCACGTCAGGGCACCCTGCCGCGACCACGCCACAACCGGGTACGTCCCGTGCGGTCCACGCCGGGCGGTGGCGGGCGCCTCGTCGCCCCCACACAGGTCGAGGATCCCGCTCGTGCCGAACGTCAGCTTGGCCCGACCCGGGGTGACGCATCCCTGCCCGACGAGCGACGCCTGCTGATCGCCGATCAGTGCGCCGATCGGAGGGGACCCGTCGAGGGCCGTCGCCGCCCCGATCACGCCACAGGAGTCGACCACCGTCGGCAGCACGGACGCCGGAATGCCGAGAACGTCGAGCGTGCGCGCGTCCCACTGCGAGGCGTCGGGCGTCATCAGCCCCGACACGGCGGCGTTCGTGTGGTCCGTCACGTGCAGCTCGCCCCCGCTCAGCTTCCACGCCAGCCAGGTCTCGACGGTGCCGAAGCACACGTCGCGCTCGGCGGGCGCCCTCGACGTGATCGAGCAGCCACGGCACCTTCGTCGCCGGCTGGTTCGGTGCGAGCGCCAGGTCGTGCTCGGCCTTCGCCATGATGCACTCCATCACGGTGCGCAGGTCCTGCCAGCCGAGAGCGGGCGCGATCGGCTCGCCGGTGGAGCGCTCCCAGACCACCGTGCTCGCCCGCTGGTTCGTGATGCCGAGCACGCGCGCCGGTTCGCCGACGTTCGAGAGCACCTCCTGGCAGGCGTCCGTGACGATGTCGTACATGGCGACGGGATCGAACTCGACGAGTCCGGGCGCCGGCGTCGACGGTGGAGACGACCGGTGGGCGAGCGCGACGATCTGCAGCTGCTCGTCCACGACGGCCGCCCGGATCGTGGTCGTTCCGACGTCGATGACCAGGATCGCTGTCATCGGCGCCCTCGCGACCCGGGGAGGACGCCCCGCGGACGGAGCCGTTGCCCCAGGAACCCACCGAGCACCCCGGCGAACGTGACCACCGTCAGGTTGAACACGACGCCGAACCATTGCACATCGAGCCCGCGGGCCAGCCGGATGGCGACGAACACGGCTTGCGCCACCACGTAGGTCCCAGCGGCGGCGACGACGCCATGCGTGAGTGGCGCGTCCACTCGTTGCACCCATGCCGCGCACCCGGCTCCGATCACGAACCCCACCACTGCGCAGAACACGAGCGCGCCTGCCAAGCCCTCGTCGTCGTTGTCGGCGGCCCAGCGCCCGGCCAGCGAGAACGGCACGGCGAGGACGAGGCACACCAGCCCGCCGGCGCGAATGGCGTCCCAGTCGAGCCGGAGGCTCATTTCTGCGTTCCCCGGCCACGCAGGCCGCAGCTAGCCGCTCGCTCGCTGGCGCTCAGTCGCTCGCACGTCATCACGGGTTCGGTGGCGCGGGCCAAGGCGCCGGGCCGAACGGTGAGTCGAGGCCGAGCTTGCCCGGGTTGAGGATGCCCTGCGGGTCGAGTGCTTCCTTGACGGCGACGAGCACGTCGAAGGCGGGCCCGAGGGCCTCACGGATGAAGCGCGCCCGGTTGAGCCCGACGCCGTGGTGGTGCGAGAGGTTCCCACCGTGTTCGAACACGGCCCGTTGGCCGGCGTCCCACAGCGCCACGTACGTCGCCTCGATCTCCTCGGGCGGCGGCGTGGCGGCGAACGTGAAGTAGAGGCAGGCGCCGTCGGGGTAGCTGTGCGAGAGGTGGCAGCTGGCGACCCTGGCATGAGCCACGGCGAGCAGTGCCGCCGGCACGGCCGCGAACAGGTCGGGCAGATGTGACCACGACGCAGCGATCTCCATCGTGTCGACGACGAACCCGCGGCGTGTCAGCGCCTGCAGCGCGCTCGTGTCGTTGCGGTGCGCCATCCAACCCTCGACGAGCTCGACGGGTGCCGCGGACCCGCCCGCAGCGAGACACGCCTGGTCGACGACGCCCATCGTCGCGTCGACGAGCGACTGCTCGCCCTCGTCGAGCACGATCAGCGCGCACTGCGTGCCGTCACCGGCGTGGTTGCGCGCCGACTCGACGCCGTCGTAGAGGCGCAGGACGGCCGGCGTCGCTCCGTCCCGCAGCGTGAGGCGGCAGGCTTCGATGCCGGCGGAGAATGTCGGGAACCAGTAGGCCGCGCGGCGCTCGGTCGCGGGCACCGGATGGGCGCGCAGCCACACATGGGTCACGATGCCGAGCGTGCCTTCGGAACCGAGGAACAGCTGGGTGAGGTCCGGCCCGACGGCGGCGGCCGGTGCGCCGCCGGTGCGCACGCTGGTCCCGTCGGCAAGGACGACTTCCAGGCCAACGACGAGGTCCTCGACCTTGCCGTACCGGGTCGAGTACTGGCCGGCACCGCGACAAGCGACCCAGCCGCCCACGGTCGCCAGCTCGAAGCTCTGCGGGAAGTGGCCGACGCTCATCGAATGCTGCGATTGGAGCGCTGCCTCGAGGTCGGGTCCGAACGTCCCGGCCAGCACTTCCACGATGCCGGATGTGGCATCGACGTCGACGAGCCCGGCCAGCCCCGTCATGTCCAGGACGACTCCGCCGAACAGCGGCACCGATGCGCCGCACACGCCGCTGCGCCCGGCCGCGGCGGTGATCGGGACGCCGGCGGTCGCGCACGCCCTCACGATCGGTGCCACAGCTGCAGGATCCTCGGGGCGCACGACCACCCCCGCCCGCGCTGGCACCTGACCGGCCAGCGCCCAGTGCATCGCCAGCGGCCACCAGTCTCGGCTGGCGTCGGCCACCTGCTCGACGTCGGTGAGCACCGGAGCGAGCGCGCGCAGCTCGGCGACCAGGGCGTCGTCGACGGTGACCGTGCCCGACCACCGGGCGTCCGTGCCGGTCAGCTCGATCGGGGGAGTGGGCTCGGTCATCACGCGGAGACGGAGGAGGAACCGGTCAGGGCGTCCTTCTCCTCGCGATCCACGAGGTCGCGGTAGGCGGCGACCTGGCGGGAGGTCTCGGCGTCGTCCCACCCGAGCTCATCTGCCAGGAGTGCGGCGATGGCCGGCGCGGCCTGGAGCGTGGCCGACCGATTGAAGAGGTGGGCTCGCGTCCGACGCACGAGGACATCCTCCAGGGTGCCGACCATCTCGTTGCGGGCGGCGTAGACGGCTTCGGCCTGCAGGTAGTTGAGCCCCGGCACGAGCGGTTCGCCGAGCGCGGGGTCAGCATCGATCAGCGCGGTCACGTTGGAGGCAAGGGTTCCGTATCGGGTGGCGAGGTGCGCCTCGGTCGCGCCGTTGGTTGGCGCTTCGAAGCCATCCGCGCCGAGCAGCTTCAGCCGCGCCGTGCGGCCACGAGCCTTGAGGTCGAGGCGCCGTAGCACGGCATCAACGGTGTCCTGGGCCATCTCGCGGTACGTCGTGAGCTTGCCGCCCGTGATCGCGATGACGCCGGCGGATCCCGTGGTGACGCGGTGGCGGCGAGACAGGTCGGCGGTGCGGCCGCTGGTCGCCGACTTGACGAGCGGGCGCAGGCCCGCCCACACCCCCGTCACGTCTTCGGTGGTGATGCCGGTCGTGATGGCCTGGTTGAGCGCGCGGAGGACGTAGGCGATGTCGTCGGCCGTGCACGGAGGGTCCTCGAGCGGCCCGATGTAGTCCGTATCGGTCGTTCCCACGTACGTGTGCTCGAACGTGCCGTCCGGGCGTTCCCCCCACGGCACGACGAAGAGGCTGCGCTTGTCGCCGCGCACCGGGATGACCACGGCGATGTCGTTGCGGACCTTCTCCCAGGGCACGGTGATGTGGATGCCCTTGGCGGGCCGGATCGAGTCCGCTTCGTGCCCGTCTTCCAGCGTGCGCAGCTCGTCGGCCCACACGCCGGCAGCGTTCACGACGACCTTGGCCGACACGTCGATCCGCCGGCCGTCGGCCTCCACCGTGGCTCCCGTGACCAGGCCGCTGGCGTCCTTGACGAAGGCGACGACGCGGCAGCGATTCGCAAGGGCCGCGCCGCGAGCGGCGGCCGTCCGGGCGATCGTCAGCACGAGCCGGGCATCGTCCGTCGTGGCGTCGTAGTACAGGTACGCACCCGCCAGCCGCTCCCGGGACATGGTCGGCAGGTGGGAGAAGGCGGCATCCGCCTTCAGGCGCTTGTGCAGGCGGCCGATGCGGAAGCCCCCGGTGAGGTCGTACATCCACATCGCCGAGCCGAGTGCCCTGGCGACGCGGCGCGGGATCAGCCCGTCCTTGGTGAGGATCGGGATCATGAACGGCAGCAGGCTGACGAGGTGCGGCGCGTTCCGGCGCAACCTCTGCCGCTCGCGAAGCGCCTCGTAGACGAGCCGCACATCGCCCTGTTGGAGGTAGCGCAGCCCGCCGTGAACGAGCTTCGAGCTGCGGCTCGACGTCCCGCTGGCGAAGTCGTCGGCCTCGACCAACGCGGCAGAGAGACCACGGCTCGCGGCGTCGAGAGCGACACCGACACCCGTGACGCCTCCGCCGACGACGAGCACGTCGAAGCGCTCCCTGGCCAGGCGCTCGAGCATCACTTGGCGGTCGAACGGTGGCTCATTCGGGGGATTTCCCACCACGGAGGCGAGTGTAGGAGAGCTCCGGTGATTGCCTCTGGCGTAGGAGGAACGGGGGTTCTATCGTTCCTGACGCACATTTAGCTGGATTGGGGATCCATACGTGTCGCTTCACGACGTCGATTGGCGGAAGTTGGGTGCTTGCCGGGGGCTGGACGCGAGCATCTTCTATCCGGAGGACGACGAGGACGCAGCGGTAGCGAAGTCGGTGTGCGCGGGCTGCGGTGTCCGCGTCGCCTGTCTCGAGCACGCGTTGTCGTCACGTGAGAAGGCGGGTGTATGGGGCGGCGCCACCGAACGGGAGCGTCGTCGCATCATCCGCCAGAGGCGGCGCTCGGCGTAGTTCTCGGCTCCGCACCCCTTCGCTAGTTTCCCGGCGTGGCCGATTCCGACGCGCCTGACGTGCCCGACCTGCTTGCCGACCACGGCGGCTGGCCCGGCCTGCTGACTGAGTTGCTCGCCGGGCGCGACCTCAGCGCCGAGCAGGCGCGCGCGGCGATGGCCACGATCCTCGCCGGTCGAGCCACGGCGGCCCAGCTGATCGGCTTCGTCGTTGCCCTGCGGGCGAAGGGCGAGACCGCCGACGAGCTGTCGGGGTTGCTCGACGCGGTGCTCGGCGCCGCCGAGCTGGTGCCACTCGGCGAGGACCTGCGAGCTCGCGCCGTGGACGTGGTCGGCACCGGTGGCGACCGCTCGCACTCGATCAACGTGTCGACGATGGCGGCGATCGTCGTTGCCGGCACCGGTGTCCCGGTGTGCAAGCACGGTGCCCGCGGCGCTTCCTCGCAGGCCGGAACGGCGGACGTCCTGGAGGCCCTCGGTGTGGCGATCGAGCTGTCGCCGGATGGTGTGCTGCGGTGCGTGCAGGAGGCGGGGATCGGGTTCTGCTTCGCCCCTCGGTTCCACCCCGCCTTCCGCTTCGCCGCGCCGGCCCGCCGGGAGATCGGGATCCCGACCGTCTTCAATCTGCTCGGACCGATGGCCAACCCGGGTCGCGTCCGGCGCCAGCTGATCGGCGTCGCCGATGCCCGTTTCGCCGAGCGCATGCTGGCGTCGCTGCGGGCGCACGGCTCCACGGACGCGTGGGTCGTGCACGGCGGTGGCCTGGACGAGTTGACCACGACTGGCCCGTCGACGGTGCTCGCCCTCGATCACGAGGGAGGCGCCCGCACGTTCACGGTCGATCCGGTGACGCTCGGCCTCGCACCAGCAACCCACGAGCAGCTGGTCGGTGGTGATCCGGCGCACAACGCCGATGTCGTGCGGCGGGTGCTGGGCGGGGAGCGCGGTCCCCATCGCGACATCGTCGTGCTGAACGCCGGCGCCGCGTTGGTGGTGGCCGGCACCTGTGACTCCCTCGAAGCGGGCGTGGCGACAGCCGAGGCGGCCATCGACGCCGGCCGTGCATCCGCCACCCTCGATGCGTTCGTGGCCACCTCGCAGGCCGCGGCGACGTGATCGTCGCCCGGGTGCCGGCGTCGTCGGCCAACCTCGGGCCCGGTTTCGACGCGCTCGGCATGGCGCTCTCGATCGTCGCTGAGATCGGCGTCGGTGAACCCCCGGATGACTCGGCGAAGCCTGTCGAGGAGCGCCACCCGGCAAACGTCGCGTTCGGGTACGGCGGAGGCTCGGGCGAGGTGTGGGTGCGCTCGTCGGTCCCGGTCGGTCGGGGAGTGGGATTCAGCGCCGTGATGCGGGTGGGTGGTCTGCTCGCGGCGGGCGCTCAGCGCGATCCCAACTCCATCGATCGGCTCGCCGTGCTGGCTGCGGCCATCGACCTCGAAGGTCATGCCGACAACGCCGCCGCCTGCCTCTTCGGAGGCGTCGTCGCGACGGCCGCGGGAGCGGTGGTACCCGTGCGCCTGGCGGTCGAGCCGTCGGTCGTGCTGTGGATTCCCGAGATGTCGATGTCGACGCGGCGGTCACGGGCGGCGCTCCCGTCGACGGTGTCGTTCGGTGACGCCACGTTCAACGTCGGCCGCACGGCGTTGCTCGTCGCCGCGCTGGCGGCGGGGGATGTCGAGGCCTTGCGCACGGCGACCGAGGACCGCCTGCACCAGGACGTGCGATTCGCCGCGTCCGTCCCGTCGCGCCTGGCGCTGGCCGTGGGGTTGGAGGCGGGTGCGTGGGCAGGCTGGTTGTCCGGGAGCGGACCGTCGGTCGCGCTGGTGTGCGCACCGTCGGACGCCGAACGGCTTGCCGCCGCGCTGACCGACCGCTTGGAGGACGGCCGCGCCATCGTCACGACGGTCGACCACACCGGCGCCACGGTCGAGGACCGGCCCGTGCCCCCACGTGGCGATGAGCGATGAGTGGTCATACGACGCACATTGCTCATCGCGCCGTCCGCGTCGTGACCGCGATGAGCGATGTGCGCCACTACGCCACTCATCGCTCATCGCGCAGGTCCGGCGCATCGGCGGTGGCGGTGGCGGCCAGGCGGCGGGCGAGCACGAGGGCCTCGTCGGCGAGGAGGCGTGGCACGGGGCGGCCTGGTGCGGGAGGGTCGGGAGGTGACGCCGGGAGCGCCCCCGCGGTCGAGCCGGCGACTCGTACGTCGACCAGTCGCGCGCGGTCGATCACCCACGTGACCGCGCCCCTCGTGACCTCGAACCGCCCGCGCCGCACGAGGTCGTTCATCAGCGCCGATCGCTTGATCGCACCTTCCAGCGCCGACAGCCGGTCTCTCGTCGCCGCCGCTTCCTCGTAGCGCTGGGCGCTGGCCAGCGTCGTCATCCGGGCGTGCAGCCGCTCGGCCACGGCTCCCAGCCGTCCATCGAAAGCGTCGACGGCGGCACCGACCGCGAGGTCGTACTCACGGCGGTCCGCCACGCCGGCACACGGGCACGCCGCCACTCCCAGCTGGCTCGGGCCGCACGGGCTCGCATCAGGCGCGGGGACGTGGCTGCGACCGAGCCTGACCGAGCACCGCCGCAGCGGGAGCGCCGACTGCAGGGCGTCGACGACGAGGCCGGCCATCGTCCGTGACGGCAGCGGCCCGAGGTGCATGCCGCTCGCGCTGGCGTCCTTGACGATCGCCAGGCGGGGCCACGGCGACTCGACGTCGAGGCGCACGTAGCAGTAGCGATCCGCGCGCGTCCCGGCGCGGTTGTACCGAGGAAGCAAGCGGGAGATCAGCCGGGCCTCGATGACCTCGGCCGACAGCGGGTCCGGCATGGGGTGGTGTCGGACCGCCCGGACTTCGCGCAGCATCGGTCCGATGCGCCGGCGGTCATCGCGGCCGAAGTAGCTGCGCACGCGCTGGCGGAGGTTCGTCGCCTTGCCGACGTACAGCACCTCGTCACGTGTGCCGCAGAACAGGTACACCCCCGGCGCCCGCGGGAGGTCGGCGGTCAGCCGCAGCTTCCCGGCCTGCGGGTGGCCGGCCATCGAGGCGAGCGTCGTCAGATCATCGACGCCGAGCACGCCGAGTCCGGTCGCGCGCTCGATCAGCAGGTGCAGCAGATCCGTGGTCGCCAGGGCGTCCTCGAGCGCTCGATGGGTGGGCTGGTGATCCAGCCGTAGACGCGAGGCGAGCGTTCCGAGGCGGCAGTCGGGCACCTCGTCGCGGACGAGCCGCCGGGCCAGGGCGGCCGTGTCGACCTTCAGCGACGTCAGCTCGGGCTGACCTGCCCGCCGGCACGCGGCGCGGAGGAACGCGAGGTCGAACCCGACGTTGTGCCCGACGATCACGGCGCCTCGGGCGAACTCCAGCAGCGAGGGCAGCACGGCCTCGATCCGTGGCGCCGGCGCCACGACGGCGTCGGTGAGGCCGGTGAGCAGCGTGATCCGGGGTGGGATCGCGCGGCCTGGGTTGACGAGCGTCTGAAACGTGCCGAGGAACTCGCCACCACGCACCTTGACCGCACCGACCTCGGTGATCATGTCCTCCTCACGGTGCCCGCCCGTCGTCTCGAGATCGATGACGCAGAAGGTCACGTCGGCCAGCGGCGTGCCGGATTCGACCATCAAGTCGTCGAAGCTGCGTTGCTGCGGAGCTCGCATCAGTGTCGGCACGCTGCCATGACACCACGAACACACGTTCGCGTCAAGAACACGCGTACGACCAAGGGCCACCGGGGCCGGGTCCTAACGTGGCCCGCGTGGCACCATCGGCCCCACCGGCGATCGAGCACCGCCGGCTGCGCTCGGCGATCGAGTTCGCGGTGGCGATGGCCGAGGCGGGGCAACGGCTGCGCCCGCCCCTCACCTTTCCGGGGGAGCTGCGACCGTTCTTCCGCCAGTCGCGCATCCCGGGGTCATCCCTCGGGGCGCTCCGACGAGCCATCGAGGCCGACGACAAGTTCCGCCGTCGGATCGCCGTAGGTGCGCTTCCGGAGCTGGTCGATCCGATCGGCATCGAGTGGTTGCGTCGCGAGGACGGGTGGCAGGAGCGCATCGCGGAGCTCATCGATGAGGCCGACCGTCACGCGCAGCGTGCCGACGCGGAGAGCACGCTGCGGCGGGCCGAGCGCCGGCGTGAGGCGGCGGAGCAGGCAGCCATGCGCACCCGCGCCGAGCTCGTCGCGTTGCGCTCCAGGATCGAAGAGCTGCTGCAGCAGGTCGACGAGCAGCGGGCGGCTCGCGACGAGGCGGTCACCGTCGCGCGGCAGACCGCGGAGTTGCTGGCGGCGGCGAAGACCGCTGAACGCCACGCCAACGATCGGGCCGACGCAGCACGGGCTCGCCTCGCTGCCGTGGAGGCGGAGCGCGAGTCGGCCCTGCGACTCGCCAACGAGGCGTCGATTCAGCGCGACGCGCTGCTCGCTGACCGAGCCGAGCGCGCCGGCGTCGGGCTCGCCGCAGCGCAGGTGGCCGAGTTGCGCACGGTCGCGCAGTCGGCGCGAGCAGTCGCCGATCGCTTGAGCGACCTCGTCGACGTCGGCGTCTCGACGAGGCGCCCACTCGCCCTGCCTGGCGGCGTGGCTCGCGACTCGTTGCGGGCGACCGAGCATCTCCTGCGGGCGCCGGGCGCGCTCGTCGTCATCGACGGGTACAACGTCGCCAAGCTCGGTTGGCCCGACGGTGCACTGGCTGACCAGCGGGAACTGGCCCTCGACGTCATCGACGACGCGGCGCGGCGCTTCGGCAGCGATGTCACGGTGGTGTTCGACGGCGCGGACGTCGTGGGCGCCCACGCCGTGCGCCGCCGTCTCGCCCGGGTCGTCTACTCCCCGGCCGGCATCCTCGCCGACGACATCATCCGATCGATCGTCGCGTCGACGCCTCCGGAGCGTCCCGTCGTCGTCGTCACGAACGATCAGGCCGTGCGGCGTTCCGTGGCGGCGGGCGGTGCCAACCTCATCTCGAGCGACGCCTTCCTGGCCTTCGCCCGCCGCTGAAAATCCCGAACTGTCCGTCGGGATCGCCTCACATCGACCGGTTGTGACGGACAGAACGGGTTTGGCGTGACACCCCTTCGTCACAGTGGCGACATGGTGATCTCGTGTGACGACTGTGTGATGCAGCACACCGACGCTTGCGCCGAGTGTGTCGTGACGCACGTGTTGGGGGCCGACTCGCACGGCGTGGTGTTCGACCTCCGTTCCGAGCAGATCGTGCGTCTGCTCGTCGAGGCCGGGCTGGTCCCGGGCTCACAGCACCGCCGTGTGGTGTGAGCGCCGGTCACGGTGGAGACGTCCGCTCGTACGCTGGAGGCGTGCGCCGGCCCGAGCCTCTCCCGACGTTGGCGCAGCTGCGGGCACTGGCGGCCGAGCACGGCATCGACCACCTCGGCGTGACGTCGGCGGACGTCCTGGATCGAGCGCGGCGCACCCTCCACGAGCGCAAGGCTGCTGGCCTCGACGCCGGCATGGCGTTCACCTATCGGAACCCCGACCGCTCGACCGATCCTCAGCGCACCGTCGCCGGCGCACGGTCGATCATCGTCGGTGCTCGTGCCTACTCGACGGATGACGAGCCGCCGCGACCGGATGGCCCACACGCGCGGGTCGCCAGGTACGCGTGGGTCGACCACTACGCCCCGTTGCGATCCGGGCTGCAGGCCATCGCCGGGCAGCTCAAGGCTGCGGGTGAGCGGGCCGTCGCGGTCGCCGACGACAACGCGATGGTCGACCGCGAGGTTGCGCACCGCGCCGGGCTCGGTTGGTTCGGCAAGAACGCCAACCTGCTGCTGCCGGGAGCGGGAAGCTGGTTCGTCCTCGGCAGCGTCATCACGACGGCGGCCTACGAACCGGCGGCAACGGTCGTGCCGGATGGCTGTGGCTCGTGCCGTCGCTGCATCGACGCCTGCCCGACCGGGGCGATCGTCGCACCGGGTGTGATCGATGCCAACCGCTGCCTGGCGTGGGTGCTGCAGCGTCCGGGGACCATTCCTCCGGAGCTGCGCCCGGCCGTCGGCAACCGGATCTACGGCTGTGACGACTGCCAGGAGTCCTGCCCTCCGACCGTCCGGCTCGGCCGGCGCCACCGTGTGCCGCTGACGCCGGGCGCGCGGGCGTGGGTCGACGTCCTCGATCTGCTCGCTGCCGACGACGCGACGCTGCTCGAACGCCACGGACATTGGTACATCGCCGGTCGCGACCCGCGCTGGCTGCGCCGCAACGCACTCGTGGCGCTCGGCAACGGCGCGGACCCGCACGACCGGCGAGTCGCCGACACGCTGGCGCGCTACCGCTATGGCGACGACAGCGTGCTCGCCGAGCACGCCGAGTGGGCCAGCGCTCGGCTCGGCCTCGTGACCACCACGCAGTCATGAAGCATCTGCTCGTGACGAACGACTTCCCGCCGAAGATCGGCGGGATCCAGTCGGTGCTGTGGGAGTGGTGGCGGCGAATCCCGGCCGACCGCTTCGCCGTCCTCACGAGCCCCTACCGCGGCGCCCAGCGGTTCGACGCCGAGCAGCCATTCCGGGTCGAGCGAACACCCGAGCCGGTCCTCCTGCCGCACCCGCTCATGGTCCGCCGCATCGACGACCTCAGCACCGAGATCGGCGCGGAGCTGGTGGTGCTCGATCCCGCCGTCCCGCTCGGGCTCGTCGGCCCCTCGTTGCGGCTGCCGTATGACGTCGTCCTGCACGGCGCCGAGGTGGCGATCCCCGGCCGCCTACCGGGCAGCCGCCAAGCGCTCGCCGGCGTGCTGCGGCGGGCCCGCCACGTCGTGTCGGCTGGCGAGTACGCCGCACGCGAAGCCGAGCGGGCGGTGGGCAGCACGCTGCCCATGACGATCGTGCCGCCCGGAGTCGACGTCGACCGCTTCGTCCCGCTCGACGCTGCGGCGCGCCGCACGGCACGGGAGCAGTTCGGGCTGCCGGTCGACGCGCAGGTCATCGTGTCGATCTCCCGGCTCGTGCCGCGCAAGGGGTTCGACGTCGCCATCGAGGCGGCGGCGGCGCTGGCACCGACGCACCCGGACCTCGTCCTCGCCATCTCCGGCCAGGGCCGCGACGAGCGCCGCTTGCGCCGCCTCGCCGAGGACTCCCGCGCTCCGGTGGTGTTCCTGGGACGCGTCGCCAATGCCAAGCTCCCGGCGCTCTACGGATGTGCTGACGTCTTCGCCGTGCCGTGCCGGACGAGATGGGGTGGCCTCGAGCAGGAGGGCTTCGGCATCGTGTTCGTGGAGGCGGCCGCGTGCGGCGTCCCCCAGGTTGCTGGCGAATCAGGCGGGGCGGCCGAGGCGGTCGTCGACGGCGTCACGGGCATCGTCGTGCGCCACCCCGAGGACCCGGTCGCAGTGGCCGCTGCGTTTGAGACGTTGCTCGCTGACCCGACGTTGCGCACGAAGATGGGCATGGCGTCGCGGGAGCGGGCCCTCACCGAGTTCTCCTACGACGTCCTCGCCCGACGGCTCGGCAAGGCGCTGGAGATCGACGATGGCTGAGCCCGTCGACAGTGGGAGCGAACGTCAACCGGCGCGAGTGAGCGAGCGCCAGCGAGCGAGCAGCCAGCCCCGGCCTGCGTGGCCGGGGAACGCAGCTGACGTTGATCGAAGCGCCGCTGGCGAGGTGGTGATCCTGGCCGACTACGTCGGCACCGTGCTGTTCGCGGTCACGGCCGCACTGGCGGCGATCATCTTCACGACCCCGTTCCAGTGGATCGCCGCCATCACGGCGCTGCTCCTGTTCGCCATCGGGGTCTTCTCGTTCCTGTGGGCCTACTACAACGCCGTGGTGCGCAGCCGCCGAGACGAGATCTCCGTGCTCGGGCTGTACCTGCTCGTCGGCCCACCTACGCCATCGCGGGTGCGGCGCAGGATGATCGGCGCGCTGCTGGCGCAGTTCGCGATCGCCGCGATCACGACGTTCACCCGCCTCGAGGGCCCCGACGGTAACCCCGGATCGTCGCTTGCCCTCGGGTTCATCGTGCCGATGTTCGGGTTCGGGCTGAACGGGCTGTGGGCTGCATTCCACGGGGCGTTCCCGCGTCGCCACAGTGAGACCGACGAGCCCGTGACAGAATGAAACACATGGCGGAGACTGCCTCGGAGACCATCACGATCGCCGCCCCGCCCGAGCGGGTGTGGGAGATCGCCGCGGACGTCGAGCGCTACGTCGACTGGGTGCGCGACGTCAAGGACGTCGTCGTGCGCTCACGTGACGAGCTGCAACGGCCCTCAGAGGTCGAGTTCAGGGCGTCGGCGCTCGGACGGAGCACCCACTACACGTTGTCGTACGACTACTCCCGGGCTCCCGAAGTGCTCGCCTGGAAGATGGTCAAGGGCGACATCCAGCGCTCGATCGAAGGTGCCTACCACCTCATCCCGACACCTGACGGCGGCACCGAGGTGCGATACGACCTGGCGATCGAGCTCGCCGCGCCCTTGCCCGGCTTCGTCAAGCGGCGCGCCGAGGTGCGCATCCTCAACTCGGTGCGCGAGCTGAAGACGCGCGCCGAGGGGTGAGCGTCGCCGCTGGCGTCGACGTCGGCGGCACCAAGTGCCTCGGTGTCGTGATCGACGACGCCGGAGAGGTGGTGGCAACGACGCGGCGCCTGACACCGAGAGGTGGTGGTGCGCTGATCGACGTGCTCGCCGAGATCGTCGATGAGCTCGGAGCCGGTCAGTTGCTCGGGTCAATCGGCGTTGGGCTGCCGGGACTCATCACCCGCGGCGGGGTGTTGCGCGCCTCGCCCAACGTGCCGGAAGTGTTCGAGCTCGACGTCGCCGGCCTCCTCGGCGACCGGCTCGGTCGGGTGGTCGCCGTCAGCAACGACGCCACCGCAGCGGCCTACGCCGAGTGGAAGGTCGGCGCCGGGCAAGGCGTCGAGGACATCGTGATGGTGACGCTGGGCACCGGTATCGGCGGCGGCGTGGTCGCCGGTGGGCGCTTGATCGTGGGGGAGAACGGGTTCGCCGGCGAGTTCGGCCACATGGTCGTCGATCCGGTCGGGCCACCGTGCCCGTGTGGCCGGCGTGGCTGCTGGGAGCGCTTCGCGTCGGGGTCCGGCTTGGCCCAGCTGGCCCGAACGGCGGCCGTCGGCGGCCGGTTGGGACGGGTCGTCGAGGTCGCCGGCGGAGATCCGGCCCTCGTGCGTGGGGAGCACGTCCAGTCGGCGGCTCGTGAAGGCGACGCCGAGGCGCTGGCCGTGGTCGACGAGTTCGCCCGCTGGGTGGCGCTCGGGCTCGTCAACCTCACCAACGCGCTCGACCCCGCGCGGTTCGTGCTCGGAGGCGGGCTGGCCGAAGGGGCTGACCTCTACTTCGGGCCGATCGAGCGCTGGTTCGACCAGTTGCTCTATGCGCCAGAGCTGCGCCCGCACCCCGGGCTCGCCTTCGCCGCCCTCGGCGAGCGGGCGGGCGCGATCGGGGCGGCGATGCTCAGCCGCAGCGCGTAAGAGTGCTGCGTGAGGGGTCAGGTCGAGCGTTGCGCCCCCAGGCGCAGCGAGGCAATCAGGAGGGCGGGACGTAGGCCTTGCGCGACTCTTCGATCTCGCGCCACGCCTCGTCGTGGTTGCCGATGCCCTCCGTCGAGGAGTACTTGTTCGGCTCGAGCGCCTTGTAGATCTCGAAGAAGTGCTGGATCTCGGCCATCAGTTGCGGCGGGAGGTGGCTGATGTCGTGCACGTCGGCCCACCGCGGCTCGCCGGGCGGGACACAGATCAGCTTGGCATCCTCGCCGGCTTCGTCCTGCATGTAGAGCACGCCGATCGGGCGAGCTTCGACGAGGACGCCGGGGTAGACGGGATCCTCGAGCAGGACCAGCGCGTCGAGCGGATCGCCGTCGCCACCGAGCGTCTCGGGGATGTAGCCGTAGTCGGCCGGATACACGGTCGCCGTGAACAAACGACGGTCGAGATAGACCCGACCGTCGGTGTGGTCGATCTCGTACTTGTTGCGGCTGCCGCGTGGTATCTCGATGATGACCCAGATGCACCCCGGCTTGTTCGGCTTCATACCGTCGCCACCATGGCACAAATGCGAGCGACCGCAGCGCCCACGGTGATCGGATGCGAGCAAGCGAGCGCTAGCGAGCGAGCGGTGATCGGCGGCCTGCGTGGCCGGGGAACGCCAGGTAAGGCCTGCGTGGCCGGGGAACGCCATGAGTAGGGTCGGATGACATGGAGTTCAGGCGCATCAGCAACCTCCCGCCGTACGTCTTCACGATCATCAACGGGCTGAAGGTCGAGGCGCGGCGGGCGGGGCGTGATGTGATCGACCTGGGCTTCGGGAACCCCGACATCCCGTCTCCGGACATCGCCGTGCGCAAGCTCGGCGAGGCCGCCCGGCTGCCCCGCAACCACCGCTACTCGATGTCGCGCGGGCTGCCCAAGCTGCGCGAGGCCATCGCCGGCTATTACGAGAAGACCTGGGGCGTGTCGCTCGACACCGAGCTCGAGATCACCAACGTCATCGGCTCGAAAGAGGGCTTCAGCCATCTGATGTGGGTGCTGCTCGATCGGGGCGACGCAGCCATCGTTCCGAGCCCGAGCTATCCGATCCACATCTACGGCCCGCTGTTCGCCGGTGCCGATCTGCGCCAGGTACCGATGGGTGCGCTCGCCGACCCCGGCGAGCGCGACATCACCGTGGAGTTCTTCGACCGCTTGACGGCCGCCTACGAGATCGGCTGGCCGAAGCCGCGGGTTCTCGTGATCTCGTTCCCGCACAACCCGACGGGCGCCTGCGTCGACCTGCCGTTCATGCAGCGCGTCGTCGACTTCTGCCGCGAGCGTGACATGGTCGTCGTGCACGACTTCGCCTACGCCGATGTCGGCTTCGACGGCTATCAGCCGCCGAGCATCCTGCAGGCCGAGGGAGCCAAGGACGTCGCCGTCGAGCTGTACTCGATGACGAAGAGCTTCTCGATGGCCGGCTGGCGCTGTGCGTTCCTGCTCGGGAGGACCGACGTCGTGCAGGCGCTCGTCAAGCTGAAGAGCTACCTCGACTACGGCATGTTCCAGCCGGTGCAGATCGCTGCCACGGTGACGATCAACGAGGCGTCGGACTTCCCGAAGGAGGTGTGCGCGACGTACCAGCGCCGCAGAGATGCGCTGATCGATGGGTTGGACCGGATCGGCTGGCACATCCCCAAGCCGAGCGGCTCGATGTTCGTGTGGGCGCCGATCCCGGAGGCCTACGACGAGCTGACTTCCGTGGAGTTCTGCTCCCTGGTCGTGCGCGACGCCGACGTCGCCCTGTCGCCGGGCGTCGGCTTCGGTCCCGGCGGCGAGGGGTTCGTGCGGTTCGCGCTGATCGAGAACGAGCAGCGCATCGCCCAGGGCATCCGCAACCTCCGCCGCGGACTCCCCAAACTCGGGTGAGTCGAGTCAGGCGGGGGCGGGGACGTCGGCGGAGGCCCGCTGGACGACACGCACCTCGCCGGTGTCGGCATCGACGTCGATGAGGTCGCCGTCGCCGACCAGCGTCATCGCGCCTCGGCAGCCGATCACGGCCGGGATCTCCAGCTCGCGCGCCATGACCGCGGCGTGGCAGAGCAGTCCGCCCTCCTGCACGACGACGGCGCCGGCGATCGCCAGCACGGCGTTGTAGGTCGGCGCCGTCCAGGGCGCCACGAGGACGTCACCTGGCTCCATCACGTCGAGCACCCGGTCGGGATCGGTGGCGACGCGCGCCACGCCGCGGTGCACTCCCGCGCCGATCCCGAGGCCGCGCAGGTCCTGCGATGCGGTGGCCGGGTCGACCTCGAGGTTCGACACCGCGGCGATGATGATGTTCATCACGCGGCGGATCGCCGGCGGGAACGCCGAGGTGTCGGGCGGGGGCAGCGGTGGACCGAGCACTGGCGGGGGAGCGGTCGCGGCTTGGCGTCGACGGTGCTCTGCGCGACGTGCCGCTTCGTCGGCGCTGCGGCTCGATGCGCCGCGCAGGGTCGTCGCCACCTCGGCGCTGTCGAGCTCGAAGACGTGATCGGCCTCGTGCAGCCGCCCCGACGCGGCGAGGCGTCCGCCGGCCTCCAGGAAGGCGCGGCGCAGCAGGCCCATCGGCCACTCCGCGGTCAGCGGTCCGTTGTCGTCGCGCATCCCGTACGCACGGCGGGCGTCGTCGAGCAACTCGTCGAACATCGCCCGGTCCGACTCGGGGACCAGCGCGCGCACGGCCGCCGGATCGGCTGACGTGCTCACCGCGCCTTCGGTGGCGCACGCCCGCACGAGCGCGCAGGTCGCGCTCGGCAGCTCGCCGATCGTCAGGCCCTCGATGTCATAGCTGGTGACGACGCGCCAGCCGAACTGCTCCAGGTAGTCATCGAGCGCAGCGGACGCGTCCGGCACGGCTCGGATCTCAGCGATCGAGGTGACCGTCGTCGGCTCGACGCCGGCTGCGGCGAGTGCGTCGGCCATGCGTCGGCCGTGCTGCTGGCCCTCGAGCGTGGCCGGCGAGGCCCCGCGAAGCAGCTCCATCACGGCGACCGGATTGAGACCCCACTGCCTGCCGTGGGCGAGCAGGTCACCGATCGGCCCGAGGTCGCTGCCGTGCAGCTCGTGGTGACGCTCCCACCCCTGCACGAGGTGGTCGTCGAGGACCTCGACATGACGGGCCAGCGCGGCGTCGTCGAGCGTCGCCGGATCGATCGCCTGGAGCGCGAGGTTGCGGTCGACCCACGCGGCACGCTCGCCGGCGTACCATCCGGCGACGACGTCGATGTAGGGCCGCTCGGAGAGCGTCTTGCGGGCCAGCCGCTCGCGGCGACGGAACGCGGGGTGGAGGCGGGTGGCCAGCCACAGCACGGCGTTCGGCGGCGGCGGACCGCTACGGTCGGCTCCGACGAGGGGCACGAGGCGGCGGTACATCTTGCCCTCGACGAAACACACCTCCATCGTGTCGAGCGGAGCGCCCCAGCGTTCGAAGACAGCTCGATAGGTCGTCGTCATCGTCGTCGAGGCCACCCGCTGGAACAGCGGAGTCGCGGCGGGTGGGCAGTGGGAGAGGTCGTGTTCCCACGTGCCGGGTCCCGGCGGCTCGAACTTCACGATGGTGTCCGCGTCGGTCATCGTTCATCCCTTCTGTGCGCCGGCCGCCCGGCCGGACTCTGTTGCGATGATCGTCTCGAGCAGGTCGGCGACGAGATCGGCCGCCTGCTCGGGTTCGTACTGCATCCGGTCGACGAGCTCGAGGAACATCGACGACGAGGTGACGGCGACGAGGAGGTCCACCAGCTCGGCGCGCCGTCGTCCCATGATCTCCGCGGGTAGCGCCCGCGCCGCCTCGGCACGCGCCGCCGGCAGGCGCTCGACGCGCATCGCTCGGCCCTCGGGGGTGCTGTGCTGGACGCGCACGGCGGGGAGCTCCTTGGCGAAATCTCGCCACAGGTGGTGGAGGAACTGCTGGATGTTCGACAGGTCGAGCTCTCGGCCTGCCATGGCGACTCGCGACCCTCGCTCGAGCCAGCCTGAAGCGGTCCGCCGCAGGTCATCCCTGCTCGGGAAGTAGCGGTACAGCGTGCGCACCGAGATGCCGGCTCGCCGCGCCACCGCCGGCATCGAGACGCCTTCGGGGCTCGAGGTCTCCAGCAGCTCGAGGAAGGCCTCGACGGAGCGGGTCGTGACGTCCGCCCGGTGGGTGGCCCACGCGCCGGTCTGTTCGACGAGCGAATCAGACATGGCATGAACCATGACAGGATGACACGATCCGTGTCAAGAGGTTCACGGAGTCGTCACACGACGGGAACGAGCCGGTGGCACCGACTCGTTATGGTCGCCGCCGTGCCCGCGAACGAGACGTCCGCGCCTGCCCGCACGCTGGTTGTGCGGGTGTGGCTGCCGGACCGCCCTGGTGCGCTCGGCCAGGTGGCGAGCCGGATCGGCGCGGTGCATGCCGACGTCACGGCGATCGACATCCTCGAGCGTGGCGCCGGTCGCGTCATCGATGAGCTGGTGGTATCTGTGCCCGACGCGACGTCGGTCGAGTTGCTGACCAAGGAGATCGCCGCCGTGGACGGCGTCTCCGTCGAACACGTACGTCCCACCGACGCGAACCGTCCCGATTCCGCGACGGCGTTCCTCGACCTGGCAGCTGACGTGGCGGCGGCGGCACCGGCTGATCGTTGTGAAGCGTTGTGCCGGGGCCTGCTCCGGGCAGCTGATGCAGATTGGACCGTCGCCATCCGTGGAGGCGAGGCCATCGTGCAGTTCGGTGACGCGCCCGAGCTGCCGTGGATCCTTGCCTTCCTCGAGGGGAGCGAGCACCTCGACGCCGCTCGCCCGGCCAACGGCCCAGGCGACGTGATGTGGGCGCGCCTCCCGGCGGCCGAGATCGCCATCGCTGCCGGTCGCGCCGCGCGTGCCGTCCACGAACGGGAGCGCGCCCGCCTCGCCAAGCTCGCAGAGGTCGCGGACGCCCTCCTCGGATCCAGCTAGTCGGGCTTGATCGCGTCGTTCAGACCTGAATTTCCCTTCGCCGGCCGCATCCGTTAGTCGGGCTTGATCCAATCGCGCGACCGCTGGACGGCGCGCAGCCACATGCCGTGAGCTGCGTCGGCGGCGCTGCGGTCGGCGACGGGCTCAAAGGCCCGGTCGAGTCGCCACTGCGCACCCACGGCATCCAGATCCCGCCACACACCCTCGGCCAGGCCGGCGAGGTAGGCGGCGCCGAGGGCCGTCGTCTCCTGATCGACTGGGCGCAGCACGGTGACGCCCAGCTGGTCGGCCTGCTGTTGCAGCAGAAGATCCATGACCGCCGCCCCTCCGTCCACGCGCAGTTCGCGCAGCGGCGTGCCGCTGGCGCGCACCATCGCCTCGACGGCGTCACGGGTCTGGAATGACATCGAGTCGACGACCGCCCTTGCCAGGTGCGCGGACGTCGTGCCGCGGGTGATGCCGACGACGGTGCCCCTCGCGTACGGATCCCACCATGGCGACCCGAGACCCGTGAACGCCGGCACGAAGAACACCCCCGCGCTGTCGTCGACCGTCGCCGCCAGCGGGGCGGTCTCGGCCGCGCTGCCGATCACTCCGAGCCCGTCGCGCAGCCATTGCACGGCCGAGCCCGTCGAGAAGATCGCGCCTTCGAGCGCGTACGCGATGGAGCCGTCGGCCAGCGTCCACGCCACCGTTGTCAGCATCCCCTCGGTCGGCTCCGGGCACGTCGCCCCGACGTTGAGCAGCACGAAGCTGCCGGTGCCGTACGTGTTCTTGGCCATGCCGGGACGCACGCAGGCTTGCCCGAACAGGGCAGCCTGCTGATCGCCGGCGATGCCACTGATCGGGATGCCGGCGCGCGCCCCGCACCGATCCGAGGTCACGCCGACTCGCCCGCTCGACGCGACGACCGTCGGCAGGGCGTACCGGGGCACGTGCAGCAGGTCACACAGGTCGTCGTCCCACGCCAGATCGCGGATGTCGAACAGCATCGTGCGGCTGGCGTTGGTGGGATCCGTGGCGTGGACCTCGCCGCCCGTGAGGTTCCAGATCACCCAGGTGTCGACCGTGCCGAGGGCGAGGTCGTCGCTCACGGGCACGCCGCCGTCGCGCAGCAGCCACTCCCACTTCGTCCCGCTGAAGTAGGGATCGAGGACGAGCCCGGTCCGCTGGCGCACGCGGTCGAGCACGCCAGGCGAGCTGGCCAGCTCGGCGCAGCGCCCAGCTGTCCGACGGTCCTGCCAGACGATGGCGTTGCCGTACGGCTTCCCGGTCGAGCGATCCCAGGCGACGGCTGTCTCCCGCTGGTTCGTGATGCCGATCGCCGCCACTTCTGCGGCGCCGACGGCCTCCACGACCTCGTTCAGCGTCGCCCGCACGGCCTCCCAGATCTCGGCCGGATCGTGCTCGACCCACCCCGGACGGGGAAAGTGCTGCGTGAACTCGCGATACGCGGCGACAACCGGGCGATCGTCGTCGAACACGGCCCGGCTGCGGATGCCCGTCGTGCCCGCATCGATGGCGATGACCGCCGTCATCGCCGCTTGCGGCCACTCGGCGGTCGCCGATTGGACCCGCCTGAGGTCCGCCGCGTCGGCGCCGGTGGACGGCGCGACTCTGGTTCCGAAACGGTCGTCGTTGCGCGCGGCGTGCGCATCTCGGACAGGGTCTTGCGCTGGTAGCCGAACTTGGCGAGGACGTACCCGAACGCCAGGTAGATCGGCCCGCTGATGATCAGGCCGGCCACGATGCTGAACGCGTTGCCTCGGAACACGAGGGCGAACACCACGGCCAGGATGGCCGAGTAGATCAACCACTCCTTGAAGAGCCGGTTCCAGGGAACCGGCCGGCTGGCGTCCCATGCCACGATCGGGATTGTTACACGGCGCCCCTACGCTCGCCGCCGTGCGAGTCGCCATGTTGACGGGCGGCGGAGACTGCCCTGGTCTCAACGCCGTGATCCGAGCCATTGTCCGCAAGGGCGAACGGGTCCACGGTGACGAGCTGCTCGGGTTCGTCGACGCGTGGGATGGCGTGCGCGCTCGCCACACGTTGCCGCTGACGGTCGAGTTCATGCGAGGGACGCTGCCGAGAGGCGGGACCGTGCTCGGCACGAGGCGGGGCAGTCCCTTCGACACGCCGGGCGGTGCCGAGGACGTGGCCGACTCCCTGCGCGACCTCGGCATCGACGGACTGATCGTCATCGGCGGCAACGGCTCGCTCTCGATCGCCTGTCGGCTCCACGCCGAGTTGGGGCTTCCGATCGTCGGCGTGCCCAAGACGATCGACAACGACATCGTCGGGACCGACACGACGTTCGGGTTTCACACCGCCGTGCAGATCGCCACGGAAGCGATCGATCGCCTCCACACGACGGCGGAGAGCCACGACCGGGTGATGGTCGTGGAGGTGATGGGCCGCCACAGCGGCTGGATCGCCGCCTACGCCGGCATCGCCGGTGGCGCCGCAGCAGTCGTGATCCCCGAGATCCCATTCGACATCGACGAGCTCTGCGGGCGGATCACGCGACGTCACGAGCGGGGTCGGTACGCCTCGATCATCGTCGTGGCCGAGGGCGCCGAGCCGGTACCGGGAACGCTCGAGGCCGGAGAGAAGCTGTACGACAAGTTCGGCCATGTGCGCCTCGGCGGTGTGGCGGATCAGATCGCCCGCGAGTTGGGTGATCGCACGGGCTTCGAGACACGTGTGGTGATGCTCGGACACATCCAGCGTGGCGGGACGCCGACGGCGTTCGATCGCGTGCTGTCCACACGATTCGGCGTGGCCGCGATCGACGTCGTGCACGACGGCGGCTGGGGTCAGATGGTCGTGCTCCGGGGCTCGGAGATCGTGCCGGCGCCGCTGAGTCTCATGGTCGGCCAGACCCGGCCCCTCGACATGACGCTGTTCCACGACGTCGCCGAGATTTTTTTTGCGTGAGGTTTCGAGCGAAAGGCAAAGCCTTTCGCTCGAGCTCGCTGAGCCGGCCTGCGGCCGGCGCCGAAGCATCGCAGTCGATCGGCCGGGCAAGCCGGACCGATCGACGAGTCGGGGGCTCCGGCGGAGCCTCTGCCCCCGAACCCCCGCCCGCGCCGGCGCCTGTCGCTCGAAGTCTCTACGGCTGGTCGGATGGGATGGCGGGATAGGCGGGCTGGCCGGACTCGGCGAAGCCGGCGAAGTCGTAGACCGTCAGCGGCTCATCGATCAGCTCGCCGCGCCCAGCCGGCCACGCCTGGATCTCGCCGTCGACCCGCAAGCGCACGGAGTGGACCCCGTCCAACTCGTCGGCGGTGTACACGATCTGGGCCACGGCGTAGCGCAGCGCCGAGCTCTGCAGCTCGAGGATCTCCGGCGAGAGGTCGACGTTGAGCGTGCCAGCGACGTTGCGCGCCGAGATCAGCTGAACCTCCGGTGGCAGCTGGGTGGACAACCCTTCCTCGAGCTCTTTCGCGTTCGGCCCAACGAACAGCGCCTGCAGCACCTCGGTCGATGTGGTCGGGACGTCACGCAGCACGGACCGCAGCAGCCGCTGCCCGTCCTCGCCGCCTTCCGTCAGCATGAAGACGCGACTGGTGCCCGTCGACTCGCCGGCGTCGACGTCCGTCGGCTCGAGCTGCGCGCGCTGGTCGACGGGGATGTTGCGCGGTGCGCTGTCGGGCTCGATGCCGCAGGCCGTCAGCGCGACGCCGGCAACCACGATTGCGGCCGCGCTGGCGCAGGCCGCACCTCGATGCCACCTCACTCCGCGACTTCCGCTGCAGGAAGCTCGATGACGAACGACGCTCCGGGCTGTCCGTCTCGCCGGTCGTCGACCCAGACCCGACCTCCATGGATCCGGACGTGTTCGTCGACGAGGGCGAGGCCGAGCCCCGCTCCTTCGCTGCCGGCGCGCCTTCCGGCCGTTGCACCGCGCGCGAACCGCTCGAAGATCAGGGCCCGTTCCTCGATCGGGACGCCCGGCCCGTGATCCTCGACGGCGATCTGCACGTGCGTCAACGGCTCGTCCGGCAAGTCGGCATCCGTGATCGAGATCTCCGGGTCACCTCCGCCGTAGGCACGGGCGTTGTCGATGAGGTTGGCGATCACACGGGCCAGCCTGCGACGGTCGGCGTGGATCACCGCCCGCTCCGCGCGAGGCGTGACCGTGACGGGCGTGAGCGGCGCGGCGCTGACCGCAACAGCGTTGCGGACGAACTGGGCGACCGGTAGGTCCTCGAGGTTGAGCCGGATCGCGCCGGCGTCGAACCGGCTGATCTCCAGCAGGTCCTCGACGAGGCCCTGGAAGCGACTCACGTCGCTGGTCAACAGGTCGAGCGCCGCCTGGGCCCGCTCGGGCAGCTCTTGACGCCTCGCCTCCATCACCTCGACGGATGCGGACAGCGTCATCAGCGGGCTGCGCAGCTCGTGGCTGACGTCGGAGGCGAATCGAGCATCTCGTTCGATCCGCAGCTCCAGAGCACTGGCCATGTCGTTGAACGAGCTGGCCAGGACACCGAGATCGGGATCGTTGCTCGGCGGCAGGCGTGTCTCCAGGTGTCCACCGGCGATTGCTTTGGCGGCTTGCGCCGCATCGGCGACCGGGCGGACCGCGCGGCGCGCGGCGAAGACGCCGAGCAGGACACCGAGCGCGGTGGTGATGACGCTGGCCAGCAACAGCGAGAGTGCGACGTTGGACAGCGTCTGCTCGTCGTCGTCGATCGGGAAGAACTCGAAGTAGGCACCGAGGTCCTCGGGCAGGGGGATGCCGAACACGATCACCGGCTCATCGGCGACCTCCGTGATCATCCACGCCGGTTCTCCGTCGTTGATGACGGTGTCGCGCATCGAACGGGGGAGTCGCTCCGGCCCGTACTGGGCGACGCCCGAGGACCACTCGTCGTTGTAACGGATCAGCGGTGCTCGCACGCCGATGTTGACGAGACGGTCCTTGGCCGGCTCGGCGCTCGCCGGGGAGCCGCGCAGCTCCGACTGGACGATCTGCGCGTGCGTGTACGCCAACTCTCGGCTCGCCGACTCACGCTGCTCGATGAGGTTCGAGCGCACCAGGCCGTACGACGTGAACGCGAGGAACGCCGAGAGCCCGAGCGAACCCAGCGTGAAGACGAGGAGGATGCGCCGCCGCAGGCCGAAGCTGCCGCGCCGGCGCCGGAACCGGGCTCCGCGGGCTCCTCGGCGGGCAGCCTCGACCCGCTCGTGGAGCGCTTCGTCACCAGTGGACGCACCAACCGGTGATTCGGCGGGAGCGGCGACCGGCGGAGCGGACGTGTCGACGCCACCGGCGGTCGCGGTGTCGGCGGCGCTCACGGTCCTACTCCAGTCGATAGCCGAGGCCGCGGACGGTGACGACGTGCCGCGGGGCAGCAGGGTCGGCCTCGACCTTCGTACGCAGGCGGCGGATGTGCACGTCGACGAGCCGTCCGTCGCCGAAGTAGTCGTAGCCCCAGACCTTGTCCAGCAGCTCCTCCCGGCTGAACACCTTGCCGCGGTTCTCGGCCAGCTCGCAGAGCAGCCTGAACTCCGTCTTCGTGAGATGGGCTTCGATGCCGCCGAGCAAGACCTTGCCCTCCTCGGGGATCAGCTCGAGGTCGCCGAAGACGAGCCGCTCATGGCCCGGCGCCGCAGGCCTGACCCGCCGGAGGAGTGCCCGGATGCGGGCCGACAGCTCCTTCGGGGCGAACGGTTTCGTGAGGTAGTCGTCGGCACCTGCCTCCAGGCCGGCCACGACGTCGTGGGTGTCGTTGCGGGCGGTGACCATGACGATCGGGACGTCGCTCGTGCGCCGCAGCGTGCGGCACAGCTCGAACCCGTCGATGCCGGGGAGCATGATGTCGACCAAGACGACGTCCGGCTGGTGGCGCCCGAATGCCTGGACGGCCTCCTCGCCGGAGCCGGCCTCCTCGACGGTCCAGCCCTCGTCCTCGAGCGCGAGCTTGACCGCCTCGCGGATGCGCTCGTCATCCTCGACGGCCAGGATTCGTGTCCCCACGTGCACCATGATGCCCGAATTCCGACCCGGAGGGACGTCTGTTCCCCTTCGACTTGCTCACGCTCGCCGACAACAACTTGGAAAGCCCGTCGAAGATCCTCGGTGTCGCCGCCAACACCTCGTCCGGCACCGGTGGTCCTCCGGCGAAGTTGCCGACGCGGCAGCCGGCCTCGCGGGCGATCAGCTCACCGGCCGCCATGTCCCACGCGTTGAGACCTGTCTCGAAGTACGCATCGAAGCGCCCCGCCGCGACGTAGCACAGGTCGAGCGCAGCCGACCCGAGGCGGCGGATGTCGCGCACCTCCCCGATCAGTTGCTCGACCACGGCGGCCTGTTCCTTGCGCCGCTCCGGTCGGTACGAGAACCCCGTTGCCACGAGCGCCCGGCTGAGGTCGGCAAGGCCGCTGCAGGCGATCGGCTCGCCGTTCAGCGTGGCCCCGCCTCCTCGGGTCGCCGCGAACAGCTCGCCGATGGCAGGCACGTAGACAGCGCCGACGACCGCTCCGGCGGCGTCCGCCGCGGCCACCGACGTCGACCACGCGGGCACGTCATAGACGAAGTTCGTCGTGCCATCGATCGGATCGATGAACCACGACAGTCCCGACGTTCCTGCCCGGTCCGTTCCCTCCTCGCCGACGATTGCGTCATCAGGACGGGCGGCGCGGACGCCGTCCACGACATGGCGTTCGGCGGCACGATCGAGGTCGGTGACGAGGTCGGTCGCCGTCGACTTCGTCGCCGTCCCCAGCGCCGAGCTGTCCAGCCGCCGTCGCCCGATCAGGGCGAGGTCGCCTGCCTCCTTGGCCAGCCGGCAGGCGAGCTCGAGCAGTTCGTCGGTCGGCACAACCGATGACGTCACGACGACTGGCGGTCCTGCAGCTCGCGCCATTCCCCGAGCGCCCGCAGCACGAGCACGGCGACGATGCTCATCCCGGCGGCGGCGATGACGGCTCCGGCCAGGATGCCGAGCCCGAGCGGCAGCCCGCAGTTCCCGCTGCACTGCAGCTCGACGAGGCTGTAGCCGATCAGCCCGCCGGCCAGCCCACCGAGGCAGATCGCCGCGAAGGCCACCCCGCGAGCCAGCGGCGACGGCAGCGCGGACAGCGGCAGGTCCGACCGGGAGGACACGAATGCGCAGGCTACGGCCACGCCTCGCCGTAGTGTCCACGGTCGTGCGCGTGGTCGCCGTCGTGCCGACGTACTGCGAGGTCGACAACCTCGAGCAGCTCGTCAAGGAGCTGCGCGTCGCCGTGCCGGACATCGGCATCCTGATCGTCGACGACAACAGCCCCGATGGCACCGCCGCGCTCGCGAGGAAGCTGGCCGCCGAGCACGGCAGCATCGACCTCCTCGCGCGGCCCTCCAAGCAGGGGTTGGGATCGGCGTACCGCGCCGGGTTCCGGCAGGCGATCGAGGCCGGAGCCGACGTCTGCGTGCAGATCGATGCCGACCTGTCACACGATGCCGCCGACCTCCCGGCATTGCTCGCCAACATCGAGCACGGCGCCGACCTCGCCATCGGCAGTCGGTACGTCCCCGGCGGCGCCACCGAGCGCTGGTCGTGGCATCGACGGTGGCTGTCCCGCTGGGGCAACCGCTATGCCGCCGGCGTCCTCGGACTTGCCGTCAACGACGCCACGGCCGGCTATCGCGCCTATCGGGTCGGTGCACTGCAGGCGATGGAGTACGACACGGTCTCCGCCGAGGGCTACGGGTTCCAGATCGAGATGACCCATCGACTCGTGCGCGCCGGCGGCCGCATCGTCGAGTTCCCGATCGCGTTCCGCGAGCGCCGCGCCGGTGTGTCCAAGCTCGACCAGGGCATCGTCGGCGAGGCCGTCGGGTTGGTGGGCCGCCTGTGGGTGGCCGATCGGCGGGGTCGGCGAACGCGCCGCCGTCGATCCGGCTGAATGGAGTTCGCGCCGCCTCTCAGCACCGCCAGACTGGGGCCGTGGCGGCGCGCACGATCCTCCACGTCGACATGGATGCCTTCTATGTCGCCGTCGAGCTGCGACGCCGGCCGGAGCTGCGGGGGCTACCCGTGGTCGTCGGCGGCACGGGACGACGTGGCGTGGTCGCCGCGGCCTCGTACGAGGCCCGTCGCTACGGCGTGTATTCGGCGCTCCCCTCGGCGACGGCGCGGCGCCTGTGCCCCGATGCCGTCTTCCTGCCGGGCGATCACGCGGCGTACGCCGCGGCGAGTCGGGACGTGCGAGCCATCCTCGATGCCGTCACCCCGCTCGTCGAGCCCCTGGCGCTCGACGAGGCGTTCCTCGACGTCACCGGCGCCCGGGCGCGGCTCGGCGACGGCGTGACCATCGCCCAGGGGCTGCGCCGCGACATCCACCAGCAGCTCGAACTGATGTGCTCGATCGGCGTGGCGACCAACAAGTTCCTGGCCAAGCTGGCGTCGGTCGACGCCAAGCCGCGGCCGATGCACGAGGGCGTGAAGCCCGGACCCGGCGTCTTCGAGGTCCGGCCTGGGGAGGAGCTGCGGTACCTCCACCCGCTGCCGGTGGCGCGCCTGTGGGGAGTCGGCCCAGCCACCCAGCGGCGCCTGGCCCGGATGGGTGTCCAGACGGTCGGCGATCTGGCCGAGCTCGACGAAGCCGTGGTGGTCGCCGCCCTCGGGCAAGCCCACGGGCGGCACCTCATCAACCTGGCCCATGGTCGCGACGAGCGGGCGGTGGAACCGCACCGTGAACTGAAGTCGATCAGCCACGAGGAGACGTTCGCGTACGACCTCCACGACGCGGCTGACCTGCGGCGTGAGCTGGTTCGACTGGCTGATGCGGTCGCCGCCCGGTTGCGCCAGCACGGGCTCGGGGCGCGCACGTTCACGCTGAAGGTCCGCGACGGCGGCTTCACGACAATCACCCGTGCGACGACGTTGGGCGGCGCCGTCGACACTGCCCAGGCCATCGTCGAGGCCACGGTCCCGCTGCTCGACGCCGTCGACCGCTCGGGTGGCGTCCGCCTGCTCGGGCTCGCCGCCTCACGATTCGCCGCCCCGGCCGAGCAACTGAGCCTCGATCTGCTCGCCGGGTCAACGGCGGCCACGGCCGATGGCCGATGGAGCGCCGCCAGCCGAGCCGTGGACGGTGTCAGGGACCGCTTCGGGGAGGATGCGATCGGTCCGGCCAGCAGCGTCGCCGAAGGGCCGGACGGTCGCCGGACCGTGCGACTGGTGCGCGCGGGCATGCAACAGTGGGGTCCGGACCACCGAGGTTCAGAAACCCCGAGCGGCGGGAAAGTACAGCGTGACCAGCCTCCCAGCGCGGATGCGCGTTGAGAGATCCCCTCGAACGTGTGATGATGGTGTCGATGCCGCTCTCCGAGCACGAACAGCGGATCCTCCGCCAGATCGAGCAACACCTCGAGCAGGACCCGACCTTCGCGACTCGCGGCTATCGGGTCGCCCGGCACCGCCTCGTGTTCCTGATCGTCGGCCTCGTCGTCTCCATCGCGCTCACGGTCCTCGGGCTGTCTGTCAGCTTCTGGGTGGCGTTCGGCGGGTTCCTCGTCGTACTGGCCATCGCCGTCGCCCTCGAGCGCGAGGTCCGGCTCCTCGCCCGGGAGCGCCTCGGCACCTTGCCGATCAGCGCCTGGCTCGGCGGCGCCCGTCGCCGCAAGAACCAGGACCCGTCCGACTAAGCGGGCTCGGCTCGCAAGCAAGTTGCTCGCCTCGCCTCCCGAGCTCGCCGCCGCTGGCACGGGCGAGGCCGGGCTCATCCGACGTCACCCCGAAGCGACGGCTCGCCCACCTGGCTATCCGGGGGCCTCTGGCTGTCGTCAGAACCTCTACTTCCAGATCGTGAAGTAGCGGCGCAGGCGGCCGCTGGCGGTCATCGAGTCGGCGGCGATCCGCTCGACCTGGCGGGCCCATCGGCGGGGGCCGGGCTCGCCCGGCTCCGTGTGCAGCGAGATCTCCTGGATCTGTTGGTCCGGAGCGAACGTGGCCTCGGTGGCGAGCGCGGCCAGTGACTTGAGCGGTCGGGCCGCCACCGGCAGGCGTGGTGCTGCAGCGCGCGCCTGTTCGACCGGTGTCAGCGACGGATCGATACGGAACCCCGTGGCCTCGACGGCACCCAACGCTCGTTCCCACAGGTCGCGCACCTGCTTGGAGACGTCCGGATCGGGTCGCCGGCGTCGCCACCGTCTCAGTAGCTCGGGTGTCAGCACGGCCAGGCCGACGAGCACGACGACGATGAGGATCGGCGTGTAGGCGATCTGTGGGCCGTCGACCCGGACGGAGATCGGGGAGAACGACGGGGGCGCCGCCGGCGCCGCCGCCTGGTCCGGAACGAGGTCGGACGCTGGAATCGTCGGGGGCGGGAGCGTGGCTGGGACGGCGTCGGCATCTGCACCGCCGTCAGCCTCTCCGGGCGCCGGGACGGTCTCATCCTGCTGTGGGGCGACCCCGGTGTGCGACTCGGCGCCTGGTTCGCCGCGGCCCGGCGTGGGCTCGAAGTCGACCCAGCCGTACTGGTCGAACCACACTTCCGGCCAAGCGTGGGCGTTGCGCCCGAGCACCGAGAACGACCCGTCGGGTTGCGTCAAGCCTTGCGTGTAGCCGACGGCGACGCGGGCCGGAATCCCGAGCGAGCGCATCATTGCGGCGAACGTTCCGGCGAACTGCTCGCAGTAGCCGACGCGCTGGCGCAGGAACGCCTCGATGGCCGAGTTGCCGTGGCCTTGGGGTACGTCGATGCTGTACTCGAACTCCGAGCGGAACCAGTTCTGCAGCGCGATCGCCGCGTCGTACGGGGTCGGCGCACCCGCGGTCAGCACGCGGGCTTGCTCGGCGACCGATGCCGGGAAGTCGTCGGGCAGCTCGAGGTAGATCGGGTCGGGCGGTTGTTGCGACGTCGCCGCCTGCAGCTCCTCCGCGGTGTAGACGGGCATGGCCGACACGATCTCGAAGCGGTCGCCGCTGGCCAGCTCCTCGTCGACCTTGACCAGTGTCGACGTCTCGGCGTTCCACCGGAGCCGTTGGCCGGACGCGGCGACCGGCTCGGCGGCGGCCGGCACGAGCGGGCCCGTCAGTCCGCGGATGACGTACTGCTGCTGGTTCTCCGTCGATCCCGGCCGCGCCGCCTGGAGGTTGCCATCGACGTCTTCGAGGGAGCGGTCGGGGAGCGCCCACGTACGTCCGTCGAACTGCGGGAGCGCCGTCACTCGCCAGTAGGCCGGGACGGTTGCATTGACGACGAACAGCTCGGTGGCCGATCGATTGACGAGCCGGGACCGAATGTCGACGAGTGGGCTGACCACCTCGGTCACTCCGCCGCGCTCGTTGCGCGTGTCCACGAGCGGCTCGGCGTCGGCGCCCGGCAGGCGCGGCCCGATGATCCAGGCCGCCAGCACGACCAGCCCGCCGGCGGCGAGCGCGGCAGGGATGAGCGTCGACAGCGGATGCCGGGCGCGCCCGAGGATCGTTCGCGGCGGTGGCGCGGCGCGCGCTCGCAGGAGCACCGCGGCGACGAACCCCGATGCGACGAGGGCGAGGGCGAAGGGGATCCGGCTGACTTCGGCACCGAGCGCGGCGACGACCACGAACAACACCGCTCCGGGCACGAGCGCCTCGCCGCGGGCGTTGGCCTTGAACGCGAACGTGTCGCTCGTGAACACGACGAACGCGGTGCCGATCGACGCGAGCAGCGCCCACCCACCGACGTACTCGACCGGCGCGACGGCGAAACGGAACTGCTCGCGCACCAGGGAGAGATCTGCCGAGGCGACGTCCCACGTCCCGGTCGTCGGGAACAGCGCGGTGTAGGTCTCCCCGTAGTGGAGGAAACCGACCGTCCACGCCAGCGCCAGCAGGGTCACCGTGACGGCGACAACGCCCGGGATGCGCAACCAGCGCAGGAGGAGCGATGAGCCGTGGCCGACGACGACGATGAGTAATGCGTCACCGACGAACTCGTAGTCGCCGAAGACGCGCCCGAACCCGAGCGCGGCGACGAACGAGTACGTGGCGAGCGCGATCGTGGCGGCGAGATCGATGGCCAGCGCAGCGGAGCGCGGGGCGGGCTGCCGCTCCGCCCGGCCGACGCCGTCGGCGCCGGCGGGCCCGGGTGGCGTCGTCGACGGGCGGGAGAGCGTCGCCGTCACGAGCGGCCCCCGACGAGCGGCGCCTGGTCTCGGCGCAACGGATCGCGAGTGCGCGGCATCAAGTCGCCCGACACCGGCCAACAGCTCCCAGCCGTCGAGGAACGCTTCCTCCGTCCGGGCGTCGACGGAAAGCACGCCGCGACGCGGTGGGCGATCCAGCGTGAACACCCCGACGGCGGTCAACGTCGGATCCGTCACCCGGCCCAACGACGACCAGGCCGCCGAGGACTCGTCCGGTGCGATGGTGATGACGAGCCCGAGGCCTTCGCCCGGGTCGCGCTCGACGGGCGCGGGAGGCACGGGACTCGTCCCGATGCGGGCCAGCAGGTGCAGTGTCTGGGCGGCCACGTCCGGCCCGCGCAGATCGGCGCCGTCGGTCGTCACGAACCGGGTCGTCAGCCCGGCGCGATCGGCGCTGTGGACGATGCTCGCGGCGGCCGTGACTGCTCGCTCGAACGCCTCGTCGCCTTCCGGGCCTGCCGGCACGTGCTGGTCGAGCAGGACGAGGCAGCGACGGAGGCCCTCGACGCTGTGCTGGCGCACCTTGAGCTGCTCGGATCGTGCCGATGCCCGCCAGTGGATGGTGCGCGGCTCGTCGCCCTCGAGGTAGTCACGCAGGCTGTGGAAGTCACCGGGGCCGAGGCGCTGGGCCAGCGCCAGCAGGTGTCGGCCGAGCACGCCTTGGCCGAGCGACGGCATGTCCAGCAGGTAGGCCCGTGGTGAGACGAGCACCTCCTCGACGCTGCCGACCTCGGTGGTCGAGCGGGCGACGCCGACGACGTCATGGCGGATCGCCGTCAACGGACCGAGTTTCAGCACGCCACGGCGGTCCGTCGGGATCCGGTAGCCGGCGCTGACCTCGCTGTCCGGCGCAAGCGGGGCGACCGCCATGCGCGCCGTCCGGTCGACGCCGACAGGCTCGACCAGCTCGAAGGCCGGCGATCGCGTGCGGCCGATCTGTTGCACGAGGACCTCGACGCGACCGACGTCGCCCGCCGTCAAGACCGACGGTCGGATCCACCGGTGGACCTCGACCCGCGGTCGGCGGATGAGGACGATGAAGAAGCCGAGCACGACAGCGGCAAGGAGCGCCGCACCGATGATGTACAGCTCGATGATCGCGAACAGTCGACCGACGACGACGCACAGGACGGCGCCAACCAGCACTGTCCACCCTTGTCGGGTCAAGCGTACGGTCACGTCGACCTAGCGAGCTGTGGGGACGACGACGTCGGCGAGGATCTCGCCCACGGCATCCACGGGATCGAGTCGCCCGCCGCGGTCGGTGCGCAGTAGCAGGCGGTGGGCCAGAGCAGGCACGGCCACGGCTTTGACGTCGTCGGGTGTGGCGTAGCGCCGGCCCCGTGCCGCAGCGTGGGCCTTGGCCGCCGAAGCCAACTGCAGCGTGGCCCGCGGAGACAGCCCCAACTCGACAGCCGAGTGGCGACGGCTGGCTTCGGCGATGTCGACGAGATACGCCTTCAACGCATCCGCCATGTACACGCTGCGCACGGCCTCGATCATCGTCATCACCTCGTCGGACGAGGCGACGGGGGAGATGCGGGTGAGCGACTCGATGGCGCCGCGGCCGTCGAGGATCGACATCTCGGCGGCGCGGCCCGGGTAGCCGAGGGAGATGCGCAGGAGGAAGCGATCGAGCTGGCTCTCGGGCAGCCGGTAGGTGCCCTCCTGATCGACGGGGTTCTGCGTGGCGATGACCATGAACGGCGGCGGCAGGCCGCGTGTCGCGCCGTCGACGGTGATCTGCCGTTCTTCCATCGCCTCGAGCAGTGCCGACTGCGTCTTCGGAGAGGCGCGGTTGATCTCGTCGGCGAGCACGACGTTGGCGAACAGCGGGCCGGGCTGGAACCGGAACTGCTCGTTCGATCGCTGATAGATGCTGACACCGACGAGGTCGGCCGGCAGCAGGTCAGGTGTGAACTGCACGCGCTTCCAAGAGCAGTCGATGGAGGCCGCCAGCGCCTTGGCGAGGCTCGTCTTGCCCACGCCCGGCACGTCTTCGATGAGCAGGTGGCCTTCCGCCAGCATGCACATGACGGCCATCTCGATCGGTTCCATCTTGCCGTGGACGACCTGCGCCATGTTCGCCGTGATGGCATCGAACAGCGACGCGAAGCGCGTGGTTGTTCCCTCGTCTGCGGGGATGTCGCTGCTCAAGGCGCGACTCGGCGAGACCGTCACGGCCGTGAAGGGTAGACGGGGTTCGCCCCCGATTCCCTGTCGTTCCCCTCTGAATGCGGCCGGCGAAGGCGCTGGAGCGCCCGCCGTGCCGAACCGGGTCTTCACCTCTGAACGACGCGACCGCCGTGCTGAATGCGGCCGGCGAAGGCGCTGGAGCGCCCGCCGTGCCGAACCGGGTCTTCACCTCTGAACGACGCGACCGCCGTGCTGAATGCGGCCGGCGAAGGCGCTGGAGCGCCCGCCGTGCCGAACCGGGTCTTCACCTCTGAACGACGCGACCGCCGTGCTGAATGCGGCCGGCGAAGGCGCTGGAGCGCCCGCCGTGCCGAACCGGTCCTTCACCTCTGAACGACGCGGTCGCCGTGCTGATGCGGCCGGCGAAGGCGCGGGAGCGCCCGCGCCCAACCGGTACGGTCGACCTACGTGGTGAGCTACCTGGCGATCGACGTCGCCAACGACCGGCTGGCGGCCGGCATCGTCGACGACCTCGGCGAGGTCGTGGTCCGCGATCGCGTCACCACACCGCCGCGCGACGTCTGGCCGGCGCTGCATCGCCTCGTACGACGCGTGGTCGCGGCGCGACCCGACGACGTCGCTGAACCGGTCGCCTGCGGAGTCAGCTGCGAAGGGCCGATCGACCAGGACAAGGGCACCGTCACGCCGTTGCACCTCCCGATCTGGCAGGGGTTCGAGCTACGGGAGCGAGTCCGCGATCTGTCTGGGCTCCCGACGATCGTCGGCACGTCCGGCACCGCCCGCGTGCTCGCTGAGCGCTGGATCGGTCGAGGGCGCGACGTGGACGACGTCATGGCGCTCCTCGTGTCGGACGCCGTCGAGGGTGGCATCTTCTGCAACGGGCGACTGCTCCGAGGCGGGCACGGCAACGCCGGGCAGATCGGCCACATCGTCGTGGAACCCGACGGGCGTCCCTGCCCGTGCGGCTCGTCGGGCTGCCTCACGGCATATGCGTCGTCGTCGGCGATCGAGGCAGAGACGAACCGCCCGTTGCGGCGGACGCCGTCCTCGATCGTCGACCGCACGGGCGCGATGATCGGGCGGGCAATCGCGTCGGCGGCCGCGGTGTTCGACCTGCGCGTCGTCGTACTCAGCGGGGCCGTCCCGGCCGCGTTCGGTACGCCGCTGCTCGAGGCAGCGCGACGCGAGCTCGACCAGCGCAGCCGGCTGGGGCACCTGCGCGGCGGCAGGGACCGCTCGGAGCAGCTCGTGCACGTCGATGTCACGTCGCTCGGCAGCGAAGCGGCGCTGGTCGGAGCCGGCGGCGTGGCCCGCTGGGAGCTGGCCCGCAACGCGCCAGTAGCGTGACCAGGCGATGGACCCGACGTACGGTGCAGAGGCCGAGGCCTACCGGGACAAGGTGCAAGCGTTCCTCGCCGAGAAGCTGCCGAGCGACTGGGCGGGCATCGGCAAGCTGGACGGTGACGAGCTGCGCGAGTTCGTCGACCGGTGGCGCACCGTGCTGTTCGAGTCCGGCTACCTGGCGCCCGGGTGGCCGGTGGAGTACGGCGGCGCTGGTCTGTCGTCGCTCGAGCAGGTGATCATCGCCGAGGAGTTCGCCCGCGCCGGCGTGCCGACCGGGACCAACAACGACGTGTTCGGCATCGAGATGCTCGGCAACACGTTGCTCGTGTGGGGAACCGATGAGCAGAAGGCGCACTACCTGCCGAGGATCCTCTCCGGCGAAGACCGGTGGTGCCAGGGGTACTCCGAGCCCAACGCCGGGTCGGACCTCGGCAGCCTGGCGCTCCAGGCGACGCTCGATGGCGACCAGTGGGTGCTCAACGGGCAGAAGATCTGGACGTCGGCGGGCCACCTCGCCACCCACATCTTCACGTTGGCCCGCACCGATCCCGAGGCGCCCAAGCACAAGGGGATCTCGTTCCTGCTCGTCGACATGCGACAGCCCGGCATCGAGGTGCGACCGATCCGCATGATCTCCGGCGAGAGCGAGTTCAACGAGGTCTTCTACACGGACGCCACGTGCCCCAAGGAGCACGTCGTGGGCGGCATCAACAACGGCTGGGCCGTCGCGATGAGCCTCCTCGGCTTCGAGCGTGGTGAGGCCGCGGCCACCTTGTCGATCCGGTACCGGGGCGAGCTCGACCGACTGTTCCAGCTGGCTGCGGAGCGGGGACTCGACCAGGACCCGCTGATCCGACAGCGCCTGGCGTGGTGCTACGGCAAGGTCGAGATCATGCGCTACCTCGGCATGCGCACGCTGACGCAGTTCCTCGCCGGACACCATCCGGGACCCGACGGGGCGATCACGAAGTTGTACTGGAGTGAGTACCACCGCAAGGTCACCGAGCTGGCCGTCGACATCCTCGGAGCAGAGGCCATGACACCGTCGGGCCGCCATCCGTCGACGGCGTTCCAGACCGATGACCCCGGCGCGGCGAACTCGTCGGCGTCGTGGGTGGACACGTTCCTCCACGCGCGCGCCGGAACGATTTACGCCGGCTCGTCGCAGATCCAGCGCAACATCATCGGTGAGATGGTGCTCGGCCTTCCGAAGGAGCCGAAGGCTCCGGCCGGCGCCGCGAGCGCCAGCGAGCGCGACGGCGATGGGGTTCGGGGGCGCAGCCCCCGAGACGTCAAGGAGCCGAAGGCGGGTTGATCGGCGTTGCGTTGGCGGTCGCACGGCATCCGTCGTTGTGGCGAGTGGCGCTGCGGCAGTGGCGCCGTCTCACGCCGACGGCGTGGTGGCGGCGGTGGCCGTTCCTGCCGCTGCCCGATCGCGCCTACCTCCGCTTCCGCCTGCTGACCCAGTACGGCAATACGGAGGCTCGCGTGTCACCCGCTGATGTGGTGAACTACCTGGCGTGGTGCCGCAGCTGGCCGTGAAGCGGAGACGCGGGAGGTAGGGGTGCGGAGCGCGCTCGTCCTCAACGCCAGCTACGAGCCGCTCAGCGTGGTGGCGGCGCGGCGGGCGGCGTGCCTGGTGCTCGCGGACAAGGCCGACATCATCGAGGCCGACGGCACCGAGCTGCGCTCGCCGTCGCTCGTCCTGCCGAGCCCGCTCGTGATCCGGCTGCGCTACATGGTCAAGGTGCCGTTCCACCGGCGGACCGCGCTGTCGCGGCGCGCCGTCTTCGCTCGCGACGACTACCGGTGCCAGTACTGCGGCCGAGTCGCCGACTCGATCGATCACGTCCTGCCACGCTCGCGTGGCGGCGAGCACGTGTGGGAGAACGTCGCCGCCTCGTGCCGTCCGTGCAACCTGGCCAAGCGGGACCGCACGCCGGACGAGGCGGGGATGCGGCTGGCCCGCCCGTGCCGGGCGCCGCGGTCGACGGCGTGGGTCGTCGTGAGCGTGGCCCGCGTGCCCGAGGCGTGGAAGCCATACCTGGCGATCGCCTCCTGACCTCTCAGCCCATCCATCTGGGTGGTCTGGGTCTCATCTCCGGTTCTGGGTGGCCGTGGTCTCGGATTCGAGACCGTGCCCACCCAGATGCACGTCGCTCATGATCCGAAGGTTCCGTGGATCGGCGGCTGAGTTCCACGGACGGACCATCGGGGATGACCCGGCGCTCGAGATCTGGGTCTTCGACGTCGAGCGGCCGGCGCTCGTGCTGGGGTCGACGCAGCGGCCCGACATCGTCGATGCCGAGGCCTGCCGCCGAGCCGGCGTCGAGGTGGTGCGGCGGCGCAGCGGCGGAGGTCTCGTGCTGCTCGAGCGTGGCAACGTCGTGTGGTTCGACGTCGTCGTCCCCGCGGCGCAACTGCACGCGGTGGGCAGAGGGGACGACATCCGCGCATCGATGATCTGGCTCGGCGATGCCGTCGCTGCCGCGCTGGGTGCACTCGAGGTTCCCGACGTCACCGTCCATCGTGACGGGCTGACGGCGTGCTCGGCGTGGTGCCCGCTGGTCTGCTTCGCCGGCATCGGCGCGGGTGAGATCGTCGTGGACGGCCGCAAGCTCGTCGGCATCAGCCAGCGCCGCACGCGGGCGGGCGCCCGCTTCCAGTGCGCCGTGCACAGCCGCTGGTCCCCGGAGGCGCTGATCGCGCTGCTCGCCGGCGACCTGCCCAGCGGCGACCCGGGGCCGGTCGCCACGCTCGCGCCGGACACCGCCGCAGCCCTGCCAGACGCCGTCGCCGCCGCACTCGAAGGCGCGTCTCCCATGCGGTGAGCGGTGAGCGCGGATCACGCGCTCACCGCGCACTGCGAGATCCCCGACACGACGGATGGGGACGTGGGGCCATCCGGTGGGCGGAAGTGGGGAGAAAAGGTTGACAGTGGGGGGAATCGGGGGGCAAAGTGGGGATCGGTGGGGACGGCCCGGCGTCCCCACGCTGAGGCAGCCGACCGGGGGAATGAGCGAGAGAGGTGCGGTCCGTCGCGATGTTCGTCGGCGTCCACGAGCGTCAACTCGACGACAAGGGACGCCTCGCTCTCCCCTCCGCCTTCCGCTCCTTGCTCGATGACGCCTGCTACCTCGTCTACGGGGACGACCGCTGCGTGGACGTGTTCTCCCGGACCGACTTCGAGCGCATGGCCGCCACGGTCATCGAGCAGGTCCGCACCGGCGAGATGACGAAGGCCCGCCAGCGAGCGCTGGCCCACTCGGCCTCATTGGTGACGCTCGACAAGCAAGGCCGCGTGACCATCGACGAGAAGCTGCGCACGTACGCCCGCCTCGAGCCCGGCTCGCGAGTCGTCGTGTCCGGCAACCTCGACCGCGCCGAGGTGTGGTGCGAGGACCTCTACGAGCGGGTCGCCGCCACGGGTCGTGGCGAGATGGCTGGGGGCCAGGAGTGACCGACGGGAGCGAGCCATTCGCGCACGAACCCGTCATGCGTGACGAAGTCGTCGCTGCGTTCGCGCCGGTTCCGCCCGGCGTCGTCGTCGACGCCACGGTCGGCGGCGGCGGACACAGCGAGGCCCTGCTGCGCAGTCGGGACGACCTCAGCGTGCTCGGCATCGACCGCGACGAGGACGCCGTGCAGGCGGCATCGGCTCGCCTGGCCGAGTTCGGCGACCGCTTCCACGCCGTGCGCGGCCGCTTCGACGAACTGTCCGCGCTGGCGCCCTCTGCGGTCAGCGGCGCGCTGTTCGACCTCGGTGTGTCCTCACCGCAGCTCGACCGGGCCGAGCGCGGGTTCTCCTACCGCGGCGAGGGGCCGCTCGACATGCGCATGGACACGAGCTCACCCTGGTCGGCCGGTGACGTCGTCAACGGCTACGACGTCGACGCGCTGACGCGCGTGCTGCGCGAGTACGGCGACGAGCGGTTCGCCCGGCGGATCGCCAAGGCGATCGTGGCGGCCCGACCCATCGAGTCGACGACCGAGTTGGCGACCGTCGTCACGGCGGCAATCCCGGCGGCCGCCCGCCGCACCGGCGGGCACCCGGCCAAGCGCACGTTCCAGGCCATCCGGATCGAGGTCAACAGCGAGCTGGAGATGCTGCCAACGGCGATCGACGCCGCTATCGAGGCCACGGTTCCGGGTGGCCGTGTGGCGGTGCTGTCGTACCACTCCGGCGAGGACCGCATCGTCAAGGATCGCTTCCGTCGTGCCACTGGCGCCTGCGAGTGCCCACCTGGTCTGCCGTGCGTATGCGGGGCAGTGCAAACCGTGCGCCTCGTCCGAGCATCGCGCCGGCCGTCCGCCGCCGAAGTCGAGGCCAATCCGCGCGCCGCTTCAGCCCGGCTTCGCGTGGCCGAGCGAGTGGTCCCGGGGGAGGCCGACTGATGGCCGTTCCGATCCGCGCCCGTCGCCTGCCCATCGCCCGGACGAAGACCCATCAACCGGCGCGAGCGAACGTTCGCTCCACGCGGCACAAACGGCCGAACCGCCGGCCGAACCTGCGTCTCGTCCCCCGCCCGCGGGTGGCCGTCAACGCCGCGGTCCTGCTCGTCGGGTTGGTCGTCGCGCTGATGCTGGCCACCGTCGTGCTGCACACCCGCCTCGCCGAGCGACAGCTGCAGATCGATCAGCTGGAGGACTCCGTGACGGAGGCGCGAGAGCGCTTCGACGTCCTGCGCAGCCAGCGTGCGGAGCTGCGCTCGCCGAATCGACTCGAAGCCGCCGCCGCCGAGCTCGGCATGCAGCAGGCGCCGCCGGCCGAGTTCCTCCCGGTTGATCCGTACACATTGGCGGACGTGCTGGCGAGCGCCGGCAGTGGGGATGGGCAGGCCGAGGACGAATCCACCACGGCAGACCCGCTCGACCAGATCCGCCGTGTCAAGCAAGCCTCGGACGGAACTCCGTGAAGTGGGACCGTCCAGAGTTCGCGTCGACTCGCCGAGCTGCCCCGGCCGGTCGACGCCACGGCGGGCCGTCGACCCGTTCCGCGCAGGTGTCGACGGCCCGCCGACGTTCGTCTCCCTCACGCCCTGCGTCGTCGGCGCCGAGCGTCACCCCGCTGAGCCGAGCGACCTCGGCTCGCAACACCCCGGGCACGCCGCGGCGCATGCCCGCCAAGCGGGTGCCGGCGAAGCGCGCGCCTGCGAAGCGCGGGCCCGTCGATCGGGGGCCCGAGAAGCGCGTGCCGAAGCGGGTGCCCGCCAAGCGGAGGCGCGCTGCCCCCGCCCGCCGGGCGATCGAGCCGCGCCGCCCGCGCACGATCACCGCCGCCCGGCGCGTGCGTCGCACCGTCCGGCCGCATCGGATCCGTTGGGCGACGCTGTTCACCGCAGGCCAGCCGCGACGCCGCCTGATCACCGCGTTGGTCGTGCTGCTCCTCATCCTTGGCGCGGTCCTCGTTCGGGTCGCCCTGCTGCAGACCGTGCAGCGCGACACGCTGCGCAGCGCGGCGTCCGAGCAGTGGACGCGTGAGCGCACGTTGCTCGCGCGGCGAGGGACGATCTTCGACCGCAACGGTGACGAGCTGTCCTTGTCCATTCCGGCCAGCACGATCGCTGTCAACCCCCGCCAGGTCGATGACCCCGCCGGGACCGCCGAGCTGTTCGCGCAGACGCTCGGCCTCGGCGCCCGCCGCCAACTCGAGCTCGAGGCGGCGATGGCCGCCCAGGACCGGGGCTTCGTGTACGTCGCCCGCCAGGTCGACGAGGAGAAGGCGGCGCAGCTGGCGGCGCTGCGACTCGCCGGCGTGACGATCTATCGGGAGGATCGTCGGGTGCTGCCCGGGGGCTCCACGGGCCGCAGCGTCATCGGCCGGACCGACATCGACGGCATCGGCACCGCCGGTCTCGAGCGGCAGTACGACCACGTCCTGCGCGGCGAGCCGGGCGAATCCTCGATCGAAGTGGCCCCCGGAGGCCACTCCATCGCAGGTAGCGAGCACGTGACGAGCGCACCGGTACCCGGCAACGACATCATCTTGACCATCGATCGATCCGTTCAACATGCGGTCGAGCAGGCGCTGCTCGACCGCGTCGCACAAACAGGCGCCCGCGGCGGACAGGCCGTCGTGATGGAGACCAAGACGGGTGATGTCCTCGCGATGGCGTCGATCCGCATCAACGACGACGGCGTGTACGAGGTCACGACCGGCAACTACGCGGCCGTGGACGCGTATGAGCCGGGTTCGGTCGGCAAGGTCATCACGGTCTCCGGCGCGCTCAACGAGGGAACCGTGACCCCCGAGAGCACGTTCCTCGTGCCCTGGCGCAAGCAGTACACGCAGGGTGGGGACTACCTCAGCGATGCTGCGCCGCACGACGAGGAGATGATGAGCGTCCAGGACATCCTCGTGAAGTCGTCGAACATCGGCACGATCACGATCTCCGAGACGATGGGCTTCGAGAAGCAGTACGACTACCTCCGCGCGTTCGGCTTCGGCGAGCGCACGGCGCTCGACTTTCCCGACGAGTCCAACGGCATCCTCCACCCCTGGCAGGAGTGGGAGGGCACCGAGAAGTTCACGGTCGCCTACGGGCAGAACGTCGCCAGCAGCCCGATCCAGCTGGCCGCCGCGGTCAACACGATCGCCAACGACGGCCGGTACATCGAGCCGCGGCTTGTCTCGGGCATCGTCGATGGCGACGGCGACGTGACTGAGCTCCCGCCGTCAGCGACACGGGAGGTCGTGCGGCCAGAGATCGCCGAGCAGATGCAGGCGATGATGAAGGAGGTCGTCTGCCGCGGCACCGCCAAGCAGGCACAGGTGCCTGGGCTGTCGATCGCCGGGAAGACCGGCACGGGCTTCATCGCCCAGCCCGGCGGCGGCTACGTCAAGGCCGACGGCACGAAGGACTACTACGCCAGCTTCGTCGGGTTCCTACCCGCTGAGGATCCGCAGGTCACGATCCTGATCTCGATCGACGACCTGCGCTCCGATGCGACGGACCGCTTCGGTGGCACGGTCTCGGCCCCGGTGTTCCGAGAGCTGGCGCCGACGATGGTCCACGAGCTGGGCATCCGCCCACCGGCCGGCTCGACAGGCTGCCCGGAGTGATCCCGACGATGGGGCGCGACCTCATCGATCTCGGCTCGTTGGCCGGTGTCGTCGCGGGCCGGCTGGGTGGCCGCATCGTCGGTGACCCGTCGGCGGTGGTGTCGGGCATGACGCACGACTCCCGCCTGGTCGCGCCAGGGATGCTGTTCGCCTGTGTGCGCGGGCACGACCACGACGGTCATGCCTTCGCCCCGGCGGCCGTCGCGGCGGGCGCCGCGTGCCTCCTCGTCGACCATGAGCTTGCGCTCGACGCGCCGCAGCTCGTCGTCGTCGACACCCGGCAGGCGATGGGCCCGGTCGCCGCGGCGGTCTACGGCCGGCCCAGCGACGCGCTGACGATGGTGGGCATCACCGGCACGAACGGCAAGACGACCACGGCGCACCTCCTCGCCGCCATCCTCCGCGCTGCAGGGCGACCGACCGGGTTGATCGGGACGCTGTCGGGACCCCACACGACGCCCGAGGCACCCGAGCTGCAGGCCCGCCTGGCGCGCTTCCATGACGACGGCGACGTGGCCGTCGTGATGGAGGTCTCCTCGCACGCCCTGTCGCTGCACCGCGTCGACGGGACGCGGTTCGCCGCCGCGGTCTTCACCAACCTCGGCACCGACCACCTCGACCTGCATGGCTCCGCCGAGGAGTACTTCCGGGCGAAGGCGCGTCTGTTCACACCCGAGCTCGCCGACTTCGGAGTGACGAACACCGACGATCTGCACGGTCGTCTGCTCTTCGACGCCGCGCCGATCGAGATGGTGCCGTACTCGATCGGCGACGTAACGGACGTCGTCGTGACGGCGGACCGTCACGCGTTCACGTGGCGCGGCCGCCGCATCGATGTCGGACTCGGCGCTGGGTTCAACGTGATGAACTCCGTCGCCGCGGCGACGACAGCCGCGGCGCTCGACATCGAGCTCGATGCGATCGTCGAGGGGCTGGCCGACGTGCGCTCCGTCCCGGGCCGTTTCGAACGCGTCGTCGTCGACCGCCCGGACGTGCCGACCGTGATCGTCGACTACGCCCACACGCCCGACGGGCTGGCAGAGCTCCTCGCCGCGGCCCGCCAGA
This sequence comes from uncultured Acidimicrobiia bacterium, assembly GCA_963844915.1. Classification (GTDB taxonomy): domain Bacteria; phylum Actinomycetota; class Acidimicrobiia; order Acidimicrobiales; family Ilumatobacteraceae; genus JALZMG01. The sequence goes on from CAWJQF010000011.1 coordinate 167,374, forward strand.
TCACCGACGGCGCGGTGCTCGTCGTGTTCGGGTGTGGCGGCGATCGGGACCAAGGCAAGCGGCCACGGATGGGTGCGGTTGCGGCGCGGCTGGCCGACCACGTGGTCGTCACGTCGGACAATCCGCGCTCGGAGCGACCTGGCGCGATCATCGATGCAGTCGTCGCCGGCGTCGGTGCCGCGGACCGCACGAAGGTCGAGGTCGAGGAGGATCGAGCGGCGGCCATCGAGCGAGCACTCGAGTTGGCGAGCCCGGGCGACGTCGTCGTCGTTGCCGGCAAGGGCCATGAGACGACCCAGACGATCGGCGCGCAGGTCGTGCCGTTCGACGACCGCGACGTCGTCCGCCGGCTGCTGGAGCGCCGAACGTGATCGCCGTCATGATCGCCGGTGTCGTCGCCGGCGTGATGTCGCTGATCGTCACGAGGCTCCTCATCACCGCGTTCGGAACGCGCGGGCTCGGCCAGCCGATCCTCGGCAAGGAAGATCACGGCCCCGAGCACCACATGGCGAAGCAGGGCACGCCGACGATGGGCGGCCTGGCCATCATCTCCGCCGCGTTCGTCGGCTGGGTCGTCGCCCACGCTCGGCGCGGCCTGCCGTTCTCGGACCAGGCCCTGATCGTGTGGATCGGCATCGCGTCGATGGCGTTCATGGGGTTCCTCGACGACTTCATCAAGGTCCGCAAGCGCCACAACCGCGGGATCTTCTGGCGGCAGAAGAACTACATGACGATGCTGCTCAGCTTCGGCATCGCGTGGTGGCTCGTCGTCGGGACCGGCATCGCCGAGACGATCTCGTTGACGCGGGCCGATCTCCCCGGGTGGCAGCCGCCGACCGTCGTGTGGGTCGCCTTCGCCGGCCTCATCATCTGGGCGACGACCAACGCGGTCAACGTCACCGATGGCCTCGACGGGCTGGCCGGTGGGTCGGCACTGATGGGCTTCGGAGCGTTCGTGATCATCGGCTACTGGACGTTCCGTAACCCGGAGATCTACGGCGCCGTCGTCAACCCGCTCGACATGGCGGCGATGGCTGCCGCCTTCGCCGGAGCCTGCATGGGGTTCCTGTGGTTCAACGCCGCCCCGGCGCGCATCATCATGGGCGACGTCGGCGCGCTCGGGATCGGAGCGGCGCTCGCGCTGCTTGCGCTGACGATGGACACCCAACTGCTGCTCCTGCTGATCTGCGGGCTCAACGTCATGGAGGCCGGATCGGTCGCCCTGCAGATGGCTGTCTTCAAGGCGAGCGGGCGCAAACGGCGCCTCTTTCGCATGTCACCGATCCACCATCACTTCGAGCTCCTGGGTTGGCCGGAGACGACCGTGCTCATCCGCTTCTGGCTGATCGCCGCGACGTTCGTGGCCGCCGCACTCGGGCTGTTCATCGCCGACTTCACGAGGATCAGCTCGCAATGAGTGAGCGCTACCTCGTGTACGGGTTGGCCGTCGCGGGTGCGGCAGTGGTGCGCGCGTTGACCGCGCGCGGGTTGCACGTCGTGGCCGCCGATGACACCGGCACCGAAGCCGTACGTGCGCGCGCCGATGAGGTCGGTGTCGATCTGGCCGTCGCCCCCGGTACCGACGAGCTCACCGCACTCGTCGAACGCTGCGACGTCGTGGTCCCGGCGCCAGGTGTTCCGGAGACACACGCGCTGTTCGAGATCGCCGGCCGGGCCGGGCGTCCCGTGCGCAGCGAGCTCGAGCTGGCCTACCGATGGGAGCAGGAGCGGGTTGGTGGTCCGCGACCGATGCTGGCGGTGACCGGGACCGACGGCAAGACGACCGTGACGCTGTGGGCGACCGAGATGCTGCGCGCCGGCGGCGCCCGCGCGGTGGCCGCCGGCAACACCGACGTGCCTCTGGTTGCCGCGCTCGAGCTCGACGTCGATGCGTTCGTCGTCGAATGCACGAGCTTTCGGCTGGCGGGGACCGAGCAGTTCCGTGGCGAGGCTGCCGTGTGGCTCAACCTCGCGGAGGATCACCTCAACTGGCACACCTCGATGGCGTCGTACGAGGCGGCCAAGGCCCGGGTGTTCACGCAGCAACGGGCCACGGACACGGCGATCGGCGCGACCGCCGATCCCGTCGTGATGGCCCACCTCGCGTCGGCGCCGGCCCGTCACCGGACCTTCGGTCTGCGCGACGCCGACTACCGCGTCGTCGGCGACGTGCTCCAGGGTCCGTCCGGCGCGTTGGCGCCGACGAGTGCGCTGGCCCGCAGCCTGCCCCACGACCTCACGAATGGCCTGGCGGCCGCAGCGCTGGTCCTCGAACCGGGGCTGGTCGGGCCCGAAGCGGTCGCCTCGGGGTTGGCGTCGTTCACCGGGCCGCCGCACCGCATCGAGCTGGTGGGGGAGGGCGATGGCATCCGCTGGTACAACGACTCGAAGGCGACGACACCGCACGCCGCGTCGGCGGCGATCCGGGCCTTCGACAGCATCGTCCTCATCGCCGGCGGGCTGAACAAGGGACTCGACCTGCGACCGATGGCGCGGCGAGCGGACGCGCATCCGCGCGGTGGTCGCGATCGGGCGCGACGCCAAGGACATCGAGGACGCCTTCGACGGATCGACCGTCGCCGAGGCAACGTCGATGGCCGAGGCCGTCGAGCGCGCCGGTGAACTGGCGCGATCTGGCGACGTCGTGCTGCTCTCGCCCGGTTGCGCCAGCTTCGACTGGTACCCCGACGGCGGCTACCCGGCACGGGGCGACGACTTCCGCCGCCTCGTCAACGCACGACTGAGGGGAGCATCAGCGTGACCACCACGATCCGCCCGCAGCCTGCTCGGCCACGAGGGCTGCGCGATCGCCGCCGCAACGCCCTCGAGCGGCTGCACGGTGGCCCCGACAAGGTGCCGACGCGCCGGCCGCCGCCGAAGCAGCGACCCGCCGACGCCCGCCCGTCAGGGCTGTGGGAGTCGCACCGCGGGCCGGCGCCCGTCGGGTACTACGTGATCGCCGTCGTCGTCGTGGTCTTCGTGCTGCTCGGGCTCGTCATGGTGCTGTCGGCTTCGGCCACGGTCGAGTCGGCGAAGGGCAACAGCCCATACAGCATCTTCAACCGCCAGCTGACGTGGGCGGTGATCGGCCTCGCCGGCCTCCTGGTCGGCGCGCGGTTGCGTCTTGACTGGATCCGGAGGTTGGCCATCCCGGGCCTCATCGTCGGCCTGGTCGGGATGGTGCTGCCCTTCGTGCCCGGCCTCGGGGTCACGCTCAACGACGCGAGGGCGTGGATCACGTTCGGTGACTTCAGCGTCCAGCCCTCGGAGTTCCTCAAGCTCGCCGTCGTCGTCTTCGCCGCCGACTTGCTGGTGCGCCGACGTGACGAGATGTCCGACGTGCGCCGCAGTCTTCGCCCGATCGCAGTTCTGTCCGTCGTGGGGGCCGGCGCCTGCCTCGCGCAGGGAGATCTCGGATCCGCCGTCGTGATGTGTGCCATCGTGCTCGCCGTCGCCTTCGTCGGTGGCGTGCCGCTGTCGCCGATGCTGGCGACGGCGATGCTGGCCGGGATCGCCGCACTCGGCTTCGTCTTCTCGACCGCCTTCCGCTACGAGCGGTTCACGGCATTCCTCGACATCACCGGGCACCGGGACAAGCTCTCGTACCAGACCTACCAGGGCTTCCTCTCGATCGCCGACGGCGGCTTGACCGGTTCGGGCGTAGGTGCCGGCAACGGGAAGCTCGGCTACCTCCCGCTTGCCCACAGCGACTTCATCTTCGCCGTGATCGCCGACGAGCTCGGCTTCGTCGGGACCGTCGCCGTGGTCGGTGGCTTCATGCTGCTGGTGTGGTTCGGGATCCAGGCCGCGCTCGCCGCGCCAGATCGCTTCGGCATGCTGCTGGCGGGCGGCATCACGGCGTGGTTCGGCGTCCAGGCGGTGATCAACCTGGGTGGCGTCACCGGGCTGATGCCGGTGACCGGTCTGACGCTCCCGTTCTTCTCCGCCGGTGGGTCGTCCCTGTTCGTCTCCATGGCGGCCGCCGGCCTGTTGCTGAACGTCGCCCGCCGGCCGCGTTGAATGCGGCCGCCGAAGCGCCTGGAGGCGCCGGCGTGCCGAACCGGGTGTTCGCCGCTGAACGACGCGATCCACCGCACTGATGCGGCCGCCGAAGCGCCTGGAGGCGCCGGCGTGCCGAACCGGGTCCTCACCTCTGAACGACGCGATCCACCGCGTTGAATGCGGCCGCCGAAGCGCCTGGAGGCGCCGGCGTGCCGAACCGGGTCCTCACCTCCGAACGACGCGATCCACCGCGAAGCCTCGACCGGGTGAACAGATGTGACCATCGACTCGCTCGTAACCTGATTGCGCCGTGACCGCGCTGCTCCCCGTCGTCCCTCCCGTGCCCCCGATCGACCTGTCAGGGCGGCAGCGGCTCCACGTCATCGGCGTCGGGGGACCGGGGATGAGCGCCATCGCCATCGTGCTCGCCGAGATGGGCCACCAGGTCTCTGGCAGCGACCTGCGCGAACAGACCTCGCTCGATCGGGTGCGGGCGGCGGGCGTGGAGGTCCACGTCGGTCACGACCCGGCCCTCGTCGCTGGCTGTGACGCGGTGACCGTCTCGACGGCGATCCCGCCGTCGAACGTCGAGTGGCGTGAGGCGCAGCGGATCGGCGTCCCTGTCCTGCGGCGGGCCGGCATGCTGGCGGCGATCTGCGCACGCGCTCGGTCGCTCGGGGTGGCCGGCACGCACGGCAAGACGACGACGACGTCGATGCTCATGCTGATCCTCGCCGAGGCCGGACTGGCCCCGAGCTTCATCGTCGGCGGCGATGTCCACGACGCCGGCACCGGCGGACAGTGGTCAGGCAGTGAGTGGCTGGTCGTCGAGGCCGACGAGAGCGATGCCACGCATGTCGAGCTGCCGCTCGCGGGCACACTGGTGCTCAACGTGGAGATCGACTTCCTCGATCACTACGGCACGTTCGAAGCGCTCGTCGACAGCTTCGACCAGTACCTGGCACAGGTCGCTGGCCCGAAAGTGCTTTGCGCTGACGATCCGATCTGTCGCCGCTTGGCCATGCGTCACGGCGCGACGACCTATGGCCGCGCCGACGACGCCGACGTACGCGCGGTGGAGGCTCGTTCGAGCGGGGGCTCGTTCCGCTTCGCCGTCGAGCAGCGCGACGCCGACGGCGGTTACACCAGGCTGGGAGACGTCGACTTGCCGTTGCGTGGCGTCCACAACGTGGTCAACGCCACCGGTGCCATCGCCATGGCGATGGCGGTGGGCGTGTCGTTCGCGACGTGCGTCGAAGCGCTCGCCCGATTCGGTGGTGTGGCCCGCCGATTCGACATCCGGGGAATCGATGGCGGCGCCACCTTCGTCGACGATTACGCCCACCTGCCTGCGGAGATCGCCGCCGTGATCGCCGCCGCCCGCGACAGCGGCGACGGCTGGCGGCGAGTCATCGCGGCGTTCCAACCGAACCGGTTCAATCGCATCGTCGACCTGTGGCAGAGCTACGCCGACGCCTTCGTCGGCGCCGACGTCGTCGTGATCACCGACGTGTACTCGTCCGGGACGACCCCGATCCCCGGCGTGACCGGTGAGCTGATCGTCGACGCCGTGCTCGACGCCCACCCGCTGTCCAGGGTGCTCTGGTTGCCTCGGCGGGAGGACATGGTGTCGTTCCTGGCCGGCGAGGTCGGACCAGGTGACGTGTGCATCTCCATGGGCTGTGGCGACATCGCCACGATGCCGGAGGAGATCATGGCCAGGCGCGCGACATGGTGGTCACGATGACGGCGCCGAGCCTCGTGCGGTCGCAGGCCGTGGAGGCGGCGGGCGCGCTGCTCGGCCCGATCGCTGTCCGCGACGCGCCGCTCGGGCCGCTGACGACGTACCGGGTTGGAGGTTCCGCCGCGCTGTTGGCCCGGCCACGGACCATCGACGAGTTGGCCGCCGTGGGTCGCGCGGTGGCGGCGGTCGGCTTGCCCCTGCTCATCGTCGGACGGGGCTCCAACCTGCTGATCGCGGACGCCGGGTTTCCGGGCATCGCCGTCACACTGGCGGACCTGGCCACGGAGATCGTCGTGCCGGACGGCATCGGGGAAGAGCTGGTCGCTGTCGCCGGCGGTGCCGTCGCACTGCCGACGCTGGCTCGACGCACTGCCGCCGCGGGGCTGACCGGCTTCGAGTGGGCGGTCGGGGTCCCTGGGTCGGTCGGCGGGGCCGTGCGCATGAATGCAGGCGGGCACGGCTCGGACATGGCGTCATGTCTTGTCGACGTCGACGTCATCGACCTCGCGACGGCCGAACCGGAGCCGGTGCGCTGGCCCGTCGAGCGGATCGGGCTGCGCTTCCGAGGCTCCGACGTGACCGCCATGCAAGTGGTCGTGCGCGCCCGCATCGCGCTTCGTCCGGGTGACCGCCCGGCGGCCGAGGCAGAGATCGCGGAGATCGTCCGCTGGCGGCGGGAGCACCAGCCCGGTGGACAGAACGCAGGGTCCGTTTTCATCAACCCCGTCCCCGGAGAGGTGAGTGCCGGTCTGCTGATCGACGAGCTCGGGCTGCGCGGCTTGCGTATCGGCACGGCATGGGTCTCGGAGAAGCACGCCAACTTCATCCAGGCCGCCGAAGGGGGCAAGGCCGCGGACGTACGCGCCGTGATGGAGGTGGTCCGCCAGCGGGTCGCCGACGAGCAGGGCATCGCCCTGCGCAGCGAGGTCCGCCTCATCGGGTTCGAGGACGACGGGTCGGCCGGACCGCCCGTCGACGGGGAGCAGAAGACGGCGTGACGGAACGTCGCACCGAACCGCTGCCCGGCGCCGATGCGCCATCGGCGGAGGTCCTCGACGAGCTGCTCCGGGCGTTCTCGGCGGACGTCACCGATCGGGCGAAGCTGGAGCAGATCGACCTCGGCAGTCCTGAGGTCGACGAACTGATCTCGGGATCCCCGTCCCAAGTCGAGTCTCAACCTGAAGTCGAGAGTGAGACATCCACCGTCCAGCTGTCACCTGAGGTGGAGGTTCCTGTCGAGACTGAGATCCTGCCCGAGGACACGGAGCCTCGAGACGCCTTATCGGATGCGGAGGAAGGGCCCCCAACGCCGGACGATCGACAGGCCTCCACGACGATCGTCATCTCCGCCGAGGACGAGCTGCCCGATGCCGTCTACCTCGCCGCCGGGGACCCCCTGCTCCAGGCCACCACGGTCGCGCCGCCAACGGTGACGGGCGGTGGCCAGCGGGTGTTCATCGACGACACGTCCGGAACCGAAGGCGACGTGTTGCCGATGGAGGCGGCGGCGACGGCGACGCGCATCGAGCCGCGGCTGCGCGAGCGGCGCATCGCCGTCAAGCGGGCCACCACCCGGAAACGCCTCAAGTGGGCGTTGATCGTGGTTGGTCTCATCGCCATCGTCGTCGCCACCCTCGCCGTGCTCGGCTCTGGCCTGTTCGCCATCGACGACGTGGAGGTCGAGGGCGCCGTCTACACCGACCCGGCGGCCTTGGAGGCAGTGGTCGAGGACCTCCGCGGCACGCCCGTCCTGCGCGCCGACACTGGCGAAGCGGAGCGCACGCTGGAGCGGATCCCATGGGTCGAGAACGCGCGGGTGACGACGTACTTCCCGGATCGAGCCCGCATCGAGCTCCGCGAGCGGCGGCCGGTCGCCTCCTACCAGGCCGAGGACGGCTCGTTCCGGGTGATCGATCCCGACGGACGCGTGCTGGACATGCTGCCGGCGCAGCCGGTCGACTACCTGCCAGTCACGTCGGCCGAGGTCCCTGCGCTGAATCCGGGTGAGTTCGCCCCGGCCGGCTTCCGGTCTGCGGCGAGCCTTGTCGACGCGCTGACGCCGGGGATGCGGGCGATCGCCGCCTCGGTCGTCGTCGCGCCGGACGCCAGCGACTTGCGACTGCTCCTCACCGACGGCGTCGAGGTGCGCTTCGGTGCCGGCACCGACCTCGTGGCGAAGCTCGTGCGGCTCCAGACGTGGCTGGACATCGGTCGTGACGGCGCCGTCACTTCCGTCGACGTCTCGACGGATGAAGTCACCACCACGCCATGACCCGTTCGGCCTCGCTCTCGGTGGCGCGATGACAATGCGTCAATCTGGGCCTCCGACGTGCGAGGATGTGGGAACGACCGTCCGCGAGATCACATGAACGCACAAGCTCACAACCTTGGCTCCGGCAACGGATCCACCACAGGGAGGTCCCGCTGATGGCTGGCGCGCCCCAGAATTACCTGGCCGTGATCAAGGTCATCGGCATCGGCGGGGGAGGAGTCAACGCGGTCAACCGCATGATCGACGCCGGCTTGAAGGGTGTCGAGTTCATCGCCGTGAACACCGACGCGCAGGCGCTGCTGATGAGTGATGCCGACCTCAAGCTCGACATCGGTCGCGACCTCACGAGGGGCTTGGGCGCCGGCAGCGATCCCGAGGTCGGGCGTTCGGCGGCCGAGACCCACCACGAAGAGATCGAGGAGATGGTGAAGGGCGCCGACATGGTGTTCATCACCGCCGGAGAAGGTGGCGGAACCGGCACCGGTGGAGCACCCGTACTGGCGGAGATCTGCCGCAACCTCGGAGCGCTGACCATCGGCGTCGTCACCAGGCCGTTCTCGTTCGAAGGGCGGCGCCGGGCGGTGCAGGCCGACACCGGCGTGCAGCGGCTGAAGGAGAAGGTCGACACGTTGATCGTCATCCCCAACGACCGCCTCCTCACGGTCGCCAACGACAAGACGAGCGTGCTCAACGCGTTCAAGATGGCCGACGAAGTGCTCCTGCAGGGCGTCTCCGGCATCACCAACCTGATCACGACGCCGGGCCTCATCAACACCGACTTCGCCGACGTGAAGATGGTGCTGTCGCAGGCCGGCTCGGCGTTGATGGGCATCGGCCAGGCCAGCGGCGACGATCGCTCGGTCAATGCGGCCAAGGCGGCGATCTCGAGCCCGCTGCTCGAGGCGGCGATCGACGGTGCCCGCGGCGTGCTGTTGAACATCACCGGCCCGTCGAGCATGGGTCTGATGGAGATGACTGCCGCCGCCGAGGTGATCCACGGTGTCGCTCACCAGGACGCCAACATCATCTTCGGCACCGTGATCGACGACGAGATGGGTGACGAGGTCAAGGTCACGGTCATCGCCGCCGGGTTCGACCGGCTCGACACCCCCAGCGACCGGACCCGCTCGCCGAGCACGATCTCCGAGCTGTTCGCCGAAGACGAGACCGACCCCCTCGACGCCGACGACGACGACGACTTCGACGTCCCGTCGTTCCTGCGCTGACGGACGCCGGCGCCGTCGCCCGCAACGTCGAGGCGGTTCGCCGTCGCATCGCCGCGGCCGGGGGAAGCGCTGACGTCACGCTGCTGGCGGTGACGAAGGGCTTCGGCATCGACGCCGTCACGGCCGCTGCGGCCGCTGGGATTGCCAGCATCGGAGAGAACTACGCCCAAGAGCTGCTGAGCAAGCTCCAAGCAGCCCGTGCTGCCGGGCTGGATGTCCACTTCATCGGCCGGTTGCAGTCGAACAAGGTCCGTCAGCTGGCAGGCGCCGTGGCCGTGTGGGAGAGCATCGACCGCTCGGCGCTCGTCGCCGAGTTGGCCCGCCGAGCGCCGGGGGCGAGGGTGTTGGTCCAGGTCGCGGCGACGGATGATCCGGGCAAGGGAGGTTGCCCACTCGACGAGGTGCCGACGCTCGTCGAGCAGGCTCGCGTCGCGGAGCTACAGGTCGAGGGGCTGATGACGGTCGGACCGACGGTCGGCGGCCCGGAGGCCGCGAGGCCCGGCTTCCGCCTCGTTCGCCGCCTGGTCGACGAGCTCGGTCTCGCGACGTGCTCGATGGGGATGACCGACGACTTGGAGGTCGCCGTCGAGGAGGGCTCGACGGAAGTGCGCCTGGGGACCGCCCTGTTCGGCACTCGCGACCCGTCCGCGGCGCGTTCGACCTGATGGGATAGCTTGATCCTGCAGGAGGAAGCGGATGTCATTCTGGAAGAAGACCATGGACTACCTGGGTCTCGGTCCCGACGACGCGTACGACGATTACGACGACCAAGCCGAAGGTGAGGCGTCGGGGAATCGGAGTCGGTCCTCCCGTGACGCGGACGCCAAGGGTGGCCGCAGCGGTTCGGGCAAGTCCTGGCCCACGGACTCGGAGGAGACGGCGATCCGTGCCGTGCCCCCGGCTCGACCGAGCTTCCCGTCTCGTGACTTCGAGTCGCCGAACCGTCGAACCAGCCAGCCTGACGACTCGGGATCCGTCTCCCGTCCGCAGCCCCGGCCGGCGTCGCGCCCTCCGGCGCAGCCATCGAACACCGAGCCGGTCACGGTGCGACCGCGCAGCTTCAACCAGGCCCAGGAGCTGGCCGACAAGTTCAAGGAGAACCAGTCGGTCATCCTCAACCTCGAGGCGACCGAGCGCGACGTCGCCCGCCGCCTGATCGACTTCGCCAGCGGCGTGTGCTACTCCCTGGACGGCTCGATGGAGAAGGTGGCCACTGGGGTGTACCTGCTCAAGCCGGCACCGCAGCGCGTGCACCGATTCGACGACTACGAGAGTTGAGGCCCATGGCACTGAGCCCACAACGCATCCGCGACATCACCTTCAAGCCGGCCCGTAAGGGCTATGACCAGGGCGAGGTCGACACCTTCCTCGAGGAGGTGGCGTCCACGCTCGAGTCGGCGCAGAACGACGCGACGGCGATGGAGGCGCGGGCGCGCGCCGCGGTCGCGCGGCTGCAGGAACTGACGCAGGGCCAGGGCGCCGAGCCCACGGCCGCCGCCGCCCCCGAGGAGGCGCGAGGCCACGTCGACGAGGCGGAGACGATCAGCCGCACCCTGCTCCTCGCCCAGCGCACCGCCGATCAGACCGTCGCCGATGCGCAAGCGGAGGCCGACCGCCTCCTCTCGGCTGCTCGGGACGAGGCCACTTCCCGCCTCGACGGTGCCCGGGACGAGGCTGCCCAGCTCGTCGAGGAGGGGAAGGTGGAGGCTCGCCGGGAGGGCGAGTCCGAACGCGTGCGCGTGGAGGGCGAGGTGCAGGCGCTGCTGGCCAGGCGGGACTTCCTGGAGTCCGACGTCGACCACCTCGAGCAGTACATCGTCGCCCAGCGGGAACGCATCACCGAGGCGGTCTCGGATCTCACCGCGCTGGTCGAGCGCATCCCCGGCGGTCTGGCCGACATGCGCCGGCCATTGCTGTCGGCGGCCGCAGAGCCTGCCGACGAAGACGAGACCGCGCTGCCGGACGTCGACGGCGACCAGGAGCAGTCGGAGATCAGCGAGATCACCCGCGTCGCCGAGGGCGTCAACGACGACGTCGAACTACCGCCGGCCGAGTCCCAGGCCGACACGGCGAAGGTCGACGTGGTCCGGCCCTGGGAATCAGAGCGTACGTAGCCGTCCGGGGGCGCTTGAATGGCGCCCATGTCGGAGGTCAGCGGCACCGAGCAGCCGTACCCGCAGGTTCCGTCGCAGCCCGACTTCCCGCGCCTCGAGGAGCAGATCCTCGAGCGGTGGGCCAAGGAGCAGACGTTCTTCGAGTCGATCGCCCGCCGGGAGGCACAGGGCGCCGATGAGTTCGTGTTCTATGACGGCCCGCCGTTCGCCAACGGACTGCCGCACTACGGGCACCTGCTGACCGGCTTCGTCAAGGACGCCGTCCCGCGCTACCGCACGATGCGCGGGCAGGTCGTCTTCCGCCGGTTCGGATGGGACTGCCACGGCCTTCCAGCAGAAGTCGAGGCGGAGAAGGAGCTGGGCATCGCCGGCCACCCGGCGATCACCGCGTTCGGCATCGGGAACTTCAACGACGTGTGCCGGACCAGCGTGCTGCGCTACACGGACGAGTGGCAGCGCTACGTGGAGCGCCAGGCCCGCTGGGTCGACTTCGACCACGACTACAAGACCCTCGACCTCGACTACATGGAGAGCGTCATGTGGGCCTTCAAGTCGCTGTGGGAGCGGGGCCTGATCTACGAGGGATTCCGCGTGCTGGCGTACTGCTGGCGGTGCGAGACGCCGCTCAGCAACACCGAGACGCGGATGGACGACGTCTACCAGGACCGCCAGGACCCGGCCCTCACCGTCGAGTTCGAGCTGCTCCCGGACGCCAGCGGGCAGGGCGGCGGCGATCGGCTGCTGGCCTGGACGACGACGCCTTGGACGCTGCCGGCCAACCTGGCGCTCGCGGTGGCGCCGGAGGTCGACTACGTGATCGTCGAACGCGACGACAGGCGCTACGTGCTGGCGGAAGCGCGGCTCGAGGCATACGAGGCCGAGCTCGGCGCGGCCCGTCCCGTCGCCCGGCTACGCGGCGCCGACCTCGTCGGCCGGCGCTACCGGCCCCTGTTCGACTTCTTCGCCGACCCGGCGGCGCACGGGACGGGCGAGGCATTCCAGGTCCTCGGGGCCGAGTTCGTGTCGACGGAGGAGGGCACGGGCATCGTCCACCTCGCGCCCGGGTTCGGCGAGGACGACCAGATCGCGGCGAACGCGGTCGGCATCCCGACGATCGTGCCGATGGACGAGCACGGGCAGTACACCGCTGCCGTGGCCCCGTGGGCGGGGATGCACGTGTTCGACGCCAACCCTCACGTGATCCGTGAGCTGAAGGAACGTGGCGTCGTCCTCCGCCACGAGACCTACGACCACCCATACCCGCACTGCTGGCGATGCTCGCAGCCGCTCGTGTACCGGGCCATCTCGTCGTGGTTCGTCGAGGTCACGAAGTTCCGCGACCGCATGGTCGAGCTGAACGAGGAGATCACGTGGGTGCCCGACCACGTGAAGCACGGCAGCTTCGGAAAGTGGCTGGAGAACGCCAGGGACTGGTCGATCAGCCGCAACCGGTTCTGGGGATCGCCGATCCCGGTGTGGCGCAGCGATGATCCGGACCATCCGCGAGTCGACGTGTATGGCTCGATCGCTGACCTCGAGGCCGACTTCGGCGTCTCCGTCACCGATCTCCACCGCCCGATGGTCGACGAGCTGGTGCGGCCGAACCCGGATGACCCGACGGGTCGTTCGATGATGCGGCGCGTCCCGGAGGTGCTCGACTGCTGGTTCGAGTCAGGGTCGATGCCGTTCGCCCAGGTCCACTACCCGTTCGAGCACCGGGAGTGGTTCGAGGACCACTACCCGGGTGACTTCATCGTCGAGTACACCGGCCAGACGAGGGGTTGGTTCTACACACTCCACGTCCTGGCCACGGCCCTGTTCGACCGGCCGGCGTTCCGGACGTGCGTGACGCACGGGATCGTGCTCGGCGAAGACGGGCTCAAGATGTCCAAGAGCCTGCGCAACTACCCGGACCCGATGGAGGTCTTCGACACCAACGGGGCCGACGCGATGCGCTGGTACCTGCTGTCGTCACCGATCCTGCGCGGCAACGACTTCTCCGTCACGGCCACCGGGCTGCGCGACACGGCGCGGCAGGTGCTGCTGCCCCTCTGGAACGCCTGGTCCTTCCTCTCGTTGTACGCCAACGTGGCCGGGCACCGCGGCGTGTCCCGCCCGCCCGCCGAGGCATCGGAACATGTTCTCGACCGCTACGTGCTCGCCAAGTCGCACCGGCTCGTCGAGGACATGACGAAGGCGATGGACGCCTACGACCTGTTCGGGGCGTGTGCCAGCGTCCGCGCCTTCGTCGAGGTGCTCACCAACTGGTACATCCGCCGCAGCCGGAGCAGGTTCTGGGACGGGGATCCGGATGCCATCGACACGCTGCACACCGTCCTCGAGGTCGTCAGCCGGGTCTCCGCCCCGCTGCTGCCGTTCGTCGCCGAAGAGCTGTACACCGGCCTGCACCAGGGCGATACGGAACGGGTCAGCGTGCACCTCACGGATTGGCCGCGGGCAGACGAGCTGCCCGCCGACGACGAGCTGCTGGCCACGATGGACCAGGTGCGCGATGTGTGCTCGGCGACCCTGTCGGTGCGCAAGGAGCATGGGCGCCGCGTGCGTCAGCCATTGGCCACGCTGACGGTCGCCACGCCGCACGCCGACGCGCTCGGGCCCTACGCCGAGATCATCGGCGACGAGGTCAACGTGCGCAACGTCGTGCTCACGGGCGATCTGTCGGCCGTGGCCGGGCAGCGGCTGGAGGTCATCCCTGCGACGATCGGGCCCCGCCTCGGGCGCCACACCCAGGAGGTCATCCGGGCGGTCAAGGCCGGCGACTGGCAGCTCGACGGCGACGAGGTGGTCGCCGGCGGGCAGCGCCTCCACCCAGGGGAGTTCACGCTGACGTGGGTCGCCGACGAGGACCGCGCCAGCACCACCGTCGCCGGAGGGACTGGCGTGATCGTGCTCGACGTCGATCTGACGCCCGAGCTCGAGCGCGAGGGAAGGGCCCGCGACGTGATTCGTCTCGTCCAGCAGGCCCGGCGCGATGCCGATCTCGCAGTGACGGACCGGATCACCCTGCGTGTCGTGGCGAACGCAGCGTGGGTCGACGCGGTGCGAGAGCACACCGACCTGATCGCCGACGAGACGCTCGCCGTGGCGATCGACACGGACGACAGCGGGACGGACAACCCTGTCGTCACCGTTGCTCGGGCAGAAGAACCGCGTCCCCGCCGGTAGAGTCCCCCGTTCGATATCCACCGGGAGGTCCTGACGGGATGGCCGCGACGAAGAAGTCGGCGACGAAGCAGACCGCCAAGCAGGCGCCGGCGAAGCGCCCAGCTACGAAGCGGGCCGCATCGAAATCCGCTCCGGCTCCGGGGAAGAAGGCGCCGGCCCGCAAGGCGGTCGCGCCTGCTGCGAAGGCGACCGCTACGACAGCCGCCAAGAAGACGGCAGCGAGCACGACACCGCCGTCGCCGCCCGTCGAGGGCCACGGCATCCCGGCGCCGCGTGGTCGGACCAAGGACGGCATCGCCTATACGAAGGACTTCGACGTGAAGTTCCTCAAGGTCCAGCAGGACCTGCTCGTCGCCGAGCGCAAGGCGCTGCTCGGGCAGGCCAACCGCCTGGAGGACGAGGCCAACTCGCTCATCGAGGAGGGCGAGATGGGCGACGTCCAGTTCGACGACGAGAGCGGAGAGGGCGACACGATGGTCGTCGAGCGCGAGCGCGACCTCGCCCTGTCTGCGCAGGCTCGCCAGACCATCGCCGACATCGATGCTGCGCTGCACCGGATGGCCGAGGGGACCTACGGGTACTCGGTCGTGTCGGGTCGACCGATCCCCGCGAGCGGCTCGAGGCGATCCCGTGGGCAACGGTGCTCGTCGAAGAGAAGGTCGGAGGGATCGGGCGCCGATGAACGAGCGCAGCGAGCTCATGCCGGCTCCGCGAGCGCCAGCGAGTGAGACGGCGATGGGGTTCGGGGGCGCAGCCCCCGAGATGGAATGAAATGGTCGGCCCGCTCCCTGCGCGGGCCACTGCTGATCGCCGCCGTGGTGGTGATCATCGACCAGCTGACGAAGCAGTGGGCGCTCAACGCGCTCGGTGACGGTGAGACGATCGACGTGATCGGCTCGCTGCGCTTCAACCTGGCGTTCAACCGAGGGATGGCGTTCTCGCAGGGTGCCGGTTTCGGCCCCCTCATCGGGGTGGTCGCACTGCTCGTCGTCGTCGGCCTGCTGATCTCGATCGGCCGGTCCGGCAGCCGGATCTACCCGTGGGCGGTCGGACTGATCATCGGCGGGGCGATCGGCAACCTGCTCGACCGGCTGTTCCGGGAGCCAGGGTGGCTGCGCGGCGGGGTCGTCGACTTCATCGACCTGCAGTGGTGGCCGATCTTCAACGTCGCCGACATCGCCATCACGGTCGGCGGCGGGCTGCTGTTGCTCTCCAGCCTGCGCCCGCCGCAGGAGGAACCGGCGCCGACGCCGGTCGGCGCCGGCAACGGCGAGCCGGTCGACACGAACGACCGGTGATCAGCGAACGCGTGCCGGCGGCGCTGGCTGGCGAGCGGGTCGATCGCGTCGTCGCGCTGCTGGCCGACGTCAGCCGGTCGGCGGCAGTCGCTGTGATCGACGCCGGCGGGGTACGCGTCGACGGCACCGTGACTCGGTCGGGCAAGTCGCGGCTGGCCGCAGGTGCGTTGGTCGAGGTCGATCCGGCGACGATTCCCACGCAGGGCCCGCCTGGTCCCGATCCCGACGTCGACGTGCCCGTCGTTCACGTCGACCCCGCGTTCATCGTCGTGGACAAGCCGGCTGGCCTGGTCGTCCATCCAGGCCCGGGCCACGCGTCGGGAACGCTTGTCAACGGGCTGCTGCACCGGTTTCCCGAACTGGCGGGCGTGGGTGAGGCGTCACGGCCGGGCATCGTGCACCGGCTCGACGCCGGCAGCTCTGGGTTGCTCGTCGTCGCCCGCACCGCCGACGCTGTTGCGTCGTTGACGAGGCAGTTCGCCGATCGCACGGCGGGGCGGCGCTACGACGCCGTCGTCTGGGGCCATCCCGAGGCACCGCACGGGATCATCGACGCGCCCATCGGCCGTGACCCTGCGGACCCGCTGAAGATGGCGGTCGTCGTGGACGGCAAGCCTGCCCAGACCGAGTACGAGGTGGTCGAGCGCTACGACGCCCCTGCGACGCTGGCGCGGCTGACGTGCCGGTTGGCGACCGGACGGACGCACCAGATCCGGGTCCACCTCGCCGCCATCGGCCACCCGCTGGTCGGCGACCCGACATACGGCGACCGGCGCACGACGCTCGGGTTGACCCGGCCCTTCCTCCACGCCGCCGAGCTGTCGTTCGACCACCCCGTGACGGGGGAGCGCCTCACGTTCACAAGCCCACTGCCGACCGACCTGGCCGAGTTCCTCGCCGCCGCGCGATAACGGTCAGACGCTGGCGGTGGCGGGCCACGCGGACTCGCCCTTGGCCATCCTGGCCACGTCGGCGAGCGTGTAGCTGTCGAGGTGATGGCGCATCACTTCGCCGGCCTCGTTCCACACGGCGATCAGCACGCACTGGCCCTCGTGGTCGCAGGCGCCGTCCTGGTGCGGCTCTCCGAAGTCACCCAGCACGATCGGTCCGTCGACCGCCGAGACGATCTCCGACAGCCGCATCTCCTCGGGCGCGCGAGCCAGCACGTAGCCACCGCCGACACCACGCTTCGAGCGGACCAGCCCGGCACCCTTGAGGGCGAGGAGGATCTGCTCGAGATACGGCTGGGGAAGCCCCGTGCGCTCGGCGATGTCGCGGACGGACGTCGGCCCGTCCGTGTCGGCGTGCAGCGCCAGCGAGAGCAACGCCCGGCAGGCGTAATCACCGCGGGTCGACACGCGGACAGATGACATGGTACGGGGCGGTGGGGCCGTCGGTTGCGGCCATCCGGCTTGAGTGGACGCCGACAAGGTGGTGGACTCGCGCACCTGTGACCGAGGCGCCGTGGTTCCAGCACCGCTGATCCCGGACTACACCGGGGCCAACGTGCGCGGCATCGTTCCGGCGCTCCTCGGCCCGGCGCGGTGGTCCGAGTCCGTCCCGAGCTGGTTCCCGCCCGGAGTGTCCGAGGCCGAGCAGGTGGTGCTCCTCGTGCTCGACGGCCTGGGTTGGGAGCAACTGCAGGAGCACGCCTCGCTGATGCCGGTGCTGTCCTCGCTGGCAGGGAGTGCGATCACGACGGTCGCACCGACGACCACCGCGACGGCGCTGAGCTCCATCGCCACTGGCCTGGCTCCCTCCGAGCACGGGCTGCTCGGTTACCGGATCATGCTCGGCGGCGACGTGCTCAACGTGCTGCGTTGGACCGTCACCGGGGTCGATCGCCGGCGGGCGCTGCCGCCGAGCGAGGTGCAGCCGTTCACCGCTTTCCTCGGGCACGCCGTTCCGGTGGTGTCGCCGACCGAGCTGCAGGGATCGGCGTTCACCGAAGCGCACCTGCGTGGCTCCAAGCCGGTCGGGTGGCGCGCGTCATCGGCGATCGCCGTCGAGGTCCGCCACGCGCTGGCCGCCGGCGAGCGATTCGTCTACGCCTACTACGGAGGCGTCGACAAGACGGCCCACGAGCGAGGCTTCGGCGAGTTCTACGAAGCCGAGCTGCGCTTCGCCGACCGTGTGGTCGCCTCCGTGCTCGAGGTCCTACCGTCCAATGCCGTGCTGCTCGTCACGGCCGACCACGGACAGGTGCAGGTCGGCGACCGCATCGTGGTCCCCGATCCGGACTTGCTGGCGATGGTCGCCGTGCAGTCGGGCGAGGGTCGGTTCCGCTGGCTGCACGCCACGCCCGGCGCCGCCGACGACCTGGTCAAGGCGGCCACCGAGCGCTACGAGGACGTCGCCTGGGTGGTCAGCCGGGAGCAGACCATCGACGAGCACTGGTTCGGTCCGACGTTCGCCACGCCGCTGGCGTCACGCCTCGGTGACGTGGCGCTCGTGCCCTTCGCTCCCATCAGCTTCCATGACCCGACGGACTCCGGTCCGTACCCCCTCGTCTGCCGGCACGGGTCGCTCACGCCGGCAGAGGTCTTCGTTCCGTTGCTCGCGGGGAACGCATGACGACGACGAAAGGAACACCATGACCGATGTCGGAACGCCTTCCCCTCAGCCGCCTTCCGAGCAGCCCGACGAGATCGTCGTGCTCCAGGGCCCGGAGCCCGGGTCGGAGGACGCCACCGAGCACGAGGCCATCACGTCGCCGGCCAAGGTGATGCGGATCGGTTCGATGGTGAAGTCGCTGCTCGAGGAGGTTCGGGCGGCGCCGCTCGACGAGCCGAGCAGAGAGCGGCTGGCGGAGATCTACGAGCGCTCGATCGCCGAGCTGTCCGACGCGCTGTCGCCTGATCTGCAGCAGGAGCTGAAGATGCTGGCCCTGCCGTTCAAGGACGGCGAGATCCCGACCGAACCTGAGATCCGCGTCGCCAAGGCGCAGCTCGTCGGCTGGCTGGAGGGGCTGTTCCACGGGATCCAGGCGACGCTGTTCGCCCAGCAGTTGGCCGCCCGCCAGCAGCTCGAGCAGATGCGCCAGCTGCCACCGGGCGTGGGAGGGCCCGGCATGATCCCTGGCGGGCCCGGCGGGCCCGGCCAGCCCGGACAGCCCGGACCGGACCGCCCCGGCACGTACCTCTGACCCCGCGCTGAGCCCTCCGCGCCGGCCAGCTGGGCCCCGGAGGGCCGTGCGATGAGCGATGAGTGCCGATACGGCGCACATCGCTCAGAGCGCTGCTCATCGCGCTGCTCATCGCGCTGGTTGACCGTGGCGTCGCGGCGATCGAGCGGGCTATGTTTGCGCAAATCACAGCGGCGTCATTCTCCCACCTCCATGTGCACACCGAGTTCTCGATGCTCGACGGTGCGGCCCGCCTGGACGAGCTGGTGGCGAAGGCCGTGGCCGACGGGCAGCCGGCCATGGGCATCACGGATCACGGCAACATGTACGGGACGCTCGAGTTCTACAAGGAGTGCCGTCGCCAGGGCATCAAGCCGATCATCGGCACCGAGGCCTACATGGCCCACGACCATCGGACCGAGCGCCCGGCCCGCCGTGGACGCATCGACGACTCAGGTGGCGACACCGAGGGCGGCCAGAAGCTCTACTACCACTTGACCCTTCTGGCCGAGAGCGACGTCGGCTACCGCAACCTCATCCAACTGTCGAGCCGAGCGTTCCTCGAGGGCTACTACTACAAGCCGCGGCTCGACTGGGAGCTGCTGGCAGAGCACCACGAGGGCCTCATCGCCACGACCGGCTGCCTCGGAGGGCACGTCCTGCAGTCGCTGCTCCGGGGCGACGAGACGAAGGCCCGCCAGCAGGCCGGCCGCCTGCAGGACATCTTCGGGCGCGACAACCTGTTCGTCGAGCTGCAGGACCACGGCCTTCCGGCCCAGCGTGAGACGAACCCGAAGCTGCTCGCACTGGCCCGCGATCTCGGCGCGCCAGTCCTCGCCACCAACGACTCCCACTACACCCACCGGGAGGACCACGAGTCTCACGACGCCCTGTTGTGCGTCCAGACCGGCGCCGCGCTCTCCGACCCGAAACGCTTCAAGTTCGAGGGCGCCGAGCACTACTTGAAGACGTCCGAGGAGATGCGGCTGCTCTTCCGTGACCTGCCGGAGGCCTGCGACAACACACTGTGGGTGGCCGAGCGGGCTGCCGTCGACATCGAGTTCGGAGCGCCGCAGCTCCCCAACTTCCCGCTCCCGCCGGAGTTCACCGACGACACCCAGTACCTCGCCGACCTGACGTGGAAGGGAGCCTGCGAACGCTGGGGGGACCACCTCGCCGAGAGCGTCAAGCAGCGCATCCAGTTCGAGCTCGACGTCATCTCCACGATGGGGTTCAGCTCCTACTTCCTCATCGTCTGGGACCTCATCCGGCACGCCCGGTCTCGGGGTATCCGCGTCGGCCCGGGGCGAGGCTCCGCCGCCGGCTGTGCCGTGGCGTACTGCCTGCGCATCACGGACCTCGACCCCATCCACTACGACTTGCTGTTCGAGCGTTTCCTCAACCCGAGCCGGATCTCCATGCCCGACATCGACATGGACTTCGACTCGCGCTACCGGGACGAGATGATCCGCTACGCCGCCGAGCGCTACGGCCGAGACCACGTAGCCCAGATCATCACGTTCGGCACGATCAAGGCCCGCAACGCGGTGCGTGATGCGGCGCGTGTCCTCGGTTTCCCCTACGGCGCCGGCGACCGCATCGCCAAGGCCATGCCGCCACTCGTGATGGGCCGCGACACGCCGCTCAAGTTCTGCTTCGAGCAGGATCCGAAGCATGCCGACGGCTACAAGGCGGCCACCGAGCTGCGGGCGATGTACGACGCCGATCCGGACGTCAAGAAGATCGTCGACGTCGCACGCGGTCTGGAGGGCCTGAAGCGTTCTGACGGCATCCACGCTGCGGCGGTCGTCATCACGAAGGAACCGCTGACCGAGTACCTGCCCGTGCAACGCAAGCCGGAGAGCGGCCAGGATCCTGCCGACGCTCCGGTGGTCACGCAGTACGAGATGCACGGCGTCGAGTCGCTCGGCCTGCTGAAGATGGACTTCCTCGGGCTGCGCAACCTCGACGTCATCACCGACACGCTCGAGATGGTGCGGGCGGGGCGAGACCCCCACTTCGACCTCGACGCGATCCCACTCGACGACGCGCCGACGCTCGAGCTGCTCCAGCGTGGTTCGGGCATCGGCGTGTTCCAGCTCGAGGGCGCGCCGCTGCGGGCGCTGATGCGGGCGCTCAAGCCGAGCAGCTTCGCCGACGTGGCGGCGCTCGTCGCGCTGTACCGGCCGGGGCCGATGGCGGCCAACATGCACAACGACTACGCCGATCGCAAGAACGGCCGCCAGCCGATCAGCTACCTCCACCCCGACCTGGAGGAGATCCTCGCCGACACGTACGGCCTGATGATCTACCAGGAGTCGATCATGCGGGTGGCCCAGAAGGTCGCCGGCTACTCGCTCGCCGACGCGGACAACCTGCGCAAGGCGTGCGGCAAGAAGAACCGCGAGCTGATCGCCGCCGAGCGGGCCAAGTTCGTCGAGAACTGCGACCGCACGGGCTACGGCGCCGAGCTCGGCACCCGCTTGTTCGACATCATCGAGCCGTTCGCCGACTACGCCTTCAACAAGAGTCACGCCTTCGGCTACGGGCGTGTCGCCTACGAGACGGCGTACCTGAAGGCGCATTACCCGGTCGAGTACCTGGCCTGTCTGTTGACGAGCGTCAAGAGCAACCTCGATCGGGCCGCCGTCTACATCAACGAGTGCCGGGCGATGGGCATCCGCGTGCTCCCGCCGGACATCAATCGCTCGGTCACCGACTTCGCCGCCCTGTCCCCCGACGAAGTGCCCGACGGGGTGACGCTGGCGCTCAACAGCCCCGGCGCGATCACGTTCGGGCTGTCGGCGGTCCGCAACGTCGGCGGTGGCTTGGTCGCCCTGTTGCTCGCCGAGCGCGATGCCAACGGCCCGTTCGTCAGCTTCCACGATTTCGCCGAGCGCGTTCCCGAGCCCGTGCTCAACAAGCGAGCCATCGAGTCGCTGATCAAGGCCGGTGCCTTCGACAACCTCGGCCACCCCCGCAAGGGTTTGCTCGGGGTCTTCGAGCACATCATCGACACGACGCTGACGCGCCGTCGCGAACGGGACCAGGGCGTGATGAGCCTGTTCGGTGACTGGAGCGGTGACGACGGATCCCAGCCGTCCGAGTTCGACGAGCGCATGCCGGTCCCCGACGTCGAGTTCGACAAGGTCGACAAGCTGCGCAACGAGAAGGAGATGCTCGGGCTGTACGTGTCGGACCATCCGCTGTTCGGCGTCGAGGCGGCGCTGCGACGCAAGGTCGAGCACTCCGTCACCGACCTCAGCGAGATGTCCGACGGCGCGGCCGTGCACATCGGCGGCCTCGTCACGGCGCTGTCGCGGAAGTTCACCCGCAAGGGCGACCAGATGGCCGTCTTCGTGCTCGAGGATCTCGAGGCCAGCGTCGAGGTGACGTTGTTCCCGCGCACGCTGCAGGAGCAGGGTTACAAGGTCGCCGACGACGTCGTCGTCGCCGTCAAGGGCCGCCTCGACCACCGCGACGAGTCGCGCCTGTCGGTGATCTGCCAGACCGTCGAGGTGCTCCAAGTGCTCGATTCGGACGCCGCGCCGTTGCTCAAGCTGCGCATCCCGTCGACCTCGCTCGACGAGCTGCGCATCGCCCGCCTGAAGCGGATCCTGCGCGACCACCCCGGCGACTCGGTCGTCACGCTCGACCTCGGCACGCAGGTCCTGCGCCTGTCGGACGACTTCCGCGTCGACGTCGATCGCGCCGTCGGTGAGCTGCGTGTCGCTTTTGGACACGACGCGGTCAGTCTGTGACGATGGCCTCGCTCGCTCCGCAGACTCCGCTCGCTCGGCGTGTCGGCCTGTGCCTGGCGGCACGACGGCCGACCTGACCATTCACGCTCACTGCGCCACCGGCCGAAGCGGTCACGGGGGTAGCTCACGGCGACGGCCGCACCGGCGCCTACTAGAATCAACGATATGGCTGTCCAGGTCCACACGAACGATTCGGCGGCACTGACCGACTCCGACCTCGACGAACTGGCGTCGATGGGTGGCGCGTTCGGCATCGGAGAGCTTTCGAAGGCCAAGGAGGACTGGGTCCTCGCCACGGTCGCTCGGATCGACGGGAAGCTGCACGGCTTCACGTTCTCGACGCTCGAGCGCATCGGCGGCACGCCGTGTGTGCTGATCGGGCTGATGAGCGTCAAGCGCACGTCGCGTCGAGAGCAGGTGCTGCGTGGGCTGATGGGCGAGGCGTACCACCGCGCGCTCGATGGCCTTCCCCGACGAGGACGTCGTCGTTGGCGCACGGTTCGTCTCGCCTGGCGCCGTCGAGGCGTTCAAGGAACTTGACGACGTGACCCCATCGCCCGGCGTACGGGCGGTCGGCGAGGAGCGGGCTTGGGGCCGGCGGTTGGCCAAGCGGTTCGACGTGGAGGGCAAGTACGACGAGAAGACCTTCACGGTGAAAGCCGATGGCCAGGACGGCTTCATCGATCACGACGTGCTGAAGCCGGAGGCCGTCGCCGCGGGACGCCGGGAGCTGTTCCAGAACGTCCCGGTCGCTGCCGGCGGCTCGCTGATCGTTTACGGCTGGACGATGGCTGAAGACCTCGTCAAGCTCGGCGCGCGTACGTAAGGACGCGCACGTAGGGAGCGGGGCACCCGTGCCCGAATTCGCCGACGTCGTCCGGCGGCGGCGCATGACCCGGGCCTTCGATGGCCGACCTGTGCCACCAGAGCTGGTGAACTCGATCGTCGACCTTGCGTCGCGTGCGCCAAGCGCTGGCAAGACGCAGGGATGGCACCTGATCGTCCTCGAGGGTGCCGAGACGACGCGCTTCTGGGACATCACGCTGCCGCCGATGCGGCGTGGAGCATTCCGCTGGAAGCGACTGCTCGACGCTCCGGTGATCGCCATCCCGCTCGCCGATCCGCGGGCCTACACGGAGCGCTACTCCGAGCCGGACAAGCAGGCGACCGGGCTCGGCAGTGGGACAGACGCCTGGCCGGCGCCGTACTGGACGGTGGACGCCTCGATGTCGGTGATGACGTTGCTACTGGCCGCCGAGTCGGTCGGGCTCGGTGCGTTGTTCTTCGGCGTGTTCAAGGGAGAGCGCCAGCTCCGGCGGGCGCTCGGCATCCCGGGTTTCATGCAGGTGCTCGGCGCGATCGCCCTCGGCTGGCCGGCGGACACCGGTTCGGCAGCCGGTGAGGACGAGACCGGACCAGGCGGTCCCGGTCAGTCAGCAGCCAGGCGCCGCCGACGTCCCGAGGAGATCATCCACCGCGGCGGCTGGCGGGTCGGCTGACCCGTTCTGTCCTTCGGAATCGCCTCACAACGGACGATCGCGACGGACAGAACGGGGCTCAGGCCAGGAGCTCGCCGAGCGTGATGCCCGCCAGTCGCTTCACATCGCGTGACAGGTGCGCCTGATCGGAGTAGCCGGCCTCGGCGGCCACGTCGGCGAACGGCACACCTGCGCGGGCGAGGCCGAGCGCGTGGCCGAACCGGAGGATCTGGCCCAGCAGCTTGGGGCCGTAGCCGAAGGCGACGAGTGACCGCCGATGCAACTGCCGCGAGCTCAAGCCGACGCCATCGGCGACGTCGTCGACGGTGCGTCCGTCGAGGAGCAAGGTCGCCGCCGTCGTCATCACGGTCGGCTCGTTCGCCGCGAACTGCGCCACCGCCTGTTCGAGCGTTCTCGCCGGATGTGCCGTCCCCGCGAGCTGCTCGTTGAGCCGCCGTACTTCGCCGTCCGGCCAGATCGCGTCCAGCGGCACGCGCTGATCGCGCAGCTCCGTCGCGGGCGTCCGGAACACGCTGGGGCCGACGCCCGGAGGGAGCCGCACGGCGACGAGTCGTTCGGGTGCCGACAGCGTGGAGATGTGCGCAGTGGTGTCCGGTCCGGCGACGACGAGGTCCTCGCCAGTCCAGATCAGGTCCGTGCAGCCGTCAGGCAGGATGCGCGCTGGTCCGACGTCGGCGCGCTCCCACACAACGGCGCCGCGGACGACCGCCGACCGTCGCTCCGCGTACATGCCTCCAGCATGCCCCGCACGTGGGTGACAATCACATGTCCTAGCTGCGCACGAGCCGGATGCGCGACATCGTGACGGCCCGATCGGCCTCGATGTCCATCCGGAGCAGCGCCCACGCGTCCTCGACGGTGGTTGCCGTGGCGGACGCGACGACCAGCTCGCCGTCGTAGCGCTCCGCCTCCGCAGTCCACGTCGGCATCACCTCGAGCAGCCGACCGTCGCGTCCGCGCACGTGGTTCTCGCGGTAGTCGAGCGTCGTGCGCCATCCGGTCCGTTCGAGGACGCGACGGTCCTCCGGTGCGAGGACCATCCCGTGCCGACGGGGGCGCGGGACCGAGCGGCGCAGGCTCGTGGACATGGGTCGATCTTGGACCATCCAGGCTGTGGATCGTCAGACCCCATTTCCTGTGGGTTGATTGGGGATGTCCGGCACCGTCCTGTGGGCAATGGCGCGTCCGATTCGTGCAAGACGTGCGACGCGCGCACTCGTACGGTGGCCGTCATGACATCGCGCTTCTCCGTCATCGGGATCGTCGTCGACGACATGGGCCGTGCCCTGGACTTCTACCGTCGCCTGGGGCTCGCCGTCCCTGACGATGGTGCGAGCGAGGGTCACGTGGAAGTCGTCCTGCCCGGGGACCTCAAGCTGGCCTTCGACACCGTCGAGACGATCCACTCGTTCAACCCGTCGTGGAAGCCCTCGTCGGGCGACCCGCGCGTGACGGTGGCGTTCGCCTGCGACAGCCCGGCTGACGTCGACCGCACCGTCGCCGACCTGGAGGCGGCCGGGGCGTCCGTCCACCTCGCGCCGTTCGACGCCTTCTGGGGCATGCGCTACGCGACCGTCGGCGACCCGGATGGCAATCACATCGACCTGTTCGCGCCGTTGGATGGCGCCTCGTCGTAGAGGGGCGACTAATGGAAGCGGGCTGCCCCCAGGTGGTGCTCGCTCTCCAGCTTGTGGAGGCGCTCGTCGTAGCCGACCTGGCGGAACAGGTCGGCGAGCGTCTCGTAGCGCCCGAAGTCCTCCGAGAACCCACCCTCGTACGGCGTCGTCTCCCATTCCGGGTGCTCCGCCACGAGCAGCGCGTACTCGTGCTCGGCGTGGTCCTCGAAGTCGGCGTTGAGGCGGTACGACCAGGCCGGGCGGATGCTGTACATGATCCATGACAGCTGGTAGTAGACGAACGCGAGGACCTGCGGCAGCAGTCGCCCCTTGACCCACGGATCACGTGGTCCGTCGGCCGTCAGCTCCTCGAGGATCAGCAGGTGCCACTGCTCGTTGTCCTGCTCCCAGCGGCTGACCCGCACCCGATCGAACACTCGGCGGGCAAACCCGGGCTGGCGGGCGGTGTGTGTGACCGCCACGTAGGCGACGTTCTCCCACGCCTGGTACGGCACCCTCGCCACGAGCTCGAGGACGCGGAACTTCTCCAGCGTGCGGGCCTCGCCGTACACGACGTCCATGATCAAGAACAGGGCTTTCGCGCTGAGCCCCGGTCGCCGGCGTGGCGTGTCGAGCGTGACCTGTTGCTCGGCGACGAGGCGATCGTGGTCGAGTCGCTCCATCGGGCCGAACGGCGGCCGATCGACGACCAGTTGGGAGATCGGGCCGGTGGCCATGGGGGGTGCCGGATCCACAGCCCCGTTCTATCCGACCGTCGACCGTCGGGCTGCCCCGCCGACGCTGCTCGCGGCTTCGCAGCAGGTGAGCGTGTACGTTGCGAGGTGCGCGTCGTGGTGCAGCGCGGCGCGCACCTTCCCGTCGGAGACGCATCGCACCGAGCTCCTTGCGGGGAGCGCATACGGGCCGACGGCACATCCGGCGGCCACGTACACTCCGCCCCATGGGGCGGCCTGTCGGCACCGAGCCAGCCCGCCGTACCTCGATCCCACGTGTGGTCCTCGCCGTCGTGTTCGCCACCGTTCTCGGGTCGTGGCTCGTCGGACACGCTTCCGACGAAGGTGGCGAGCTGCGGACCGCTCCCGTCGACGAACAGTCAGCGGTTCGCTCGACGACGTCGACCAGCGCGCCGGCGCACCGCTCAACGCAGCGTGGTACGCCCCGCCGTGGTGCGTCCGGCGCCGAGGCCTTCCCACTGGACGCCGTGCCGGAAGCTGTCGCGCCCGCCTCGACGGCACCGCCGACGACCACGCCGCCGATCGTCCCCCGTCCGGTGCCACCGGAGCTGCCGCCCCAGGCACCGCCCACCGGCACTGGTCCGCCGTGGGCAGCCTCGACCCGGACCACCCCGGCCGGATACGTGGCGACGGACGTCGGGTGTGCATCCGGCAACTCCGCCGGGGCGCTGGACGCGTTCTTCCGCGACCGCATCGGCCCGGTCCTCGGGCACGACTACCAGCACGTCTACGACCTCGGCGGTGATCGCCGGCTGTGGCTGTTCCAGGACACGTTCGTCGATCAGGGCGGCACGGCGACGCGTCTCGATCGGGCTGCCTTCGTCCACAACGCGGCGATGCTTCAGGAAGGGTCGTGCTTCACGCTGTTGCACCGCGGAACGACTGCCGCGCCGACATCCTTCGAGCCAGGCACCGGTGAACGGCGCCTGTCGCGGTGGTTCTGGCCGCTCGGCGGGGAGATGATCGACGGCGAGCTGCACGTGTTCTGGGCCGAGATGTCCAAGACCGCTGACCCCCGTGTTCCCGACGGGCTGGGCTGGGTCCCGGTGCGCACCTGGTTGGCCACCTACAACACGAGCGATCTGGCCAGGGTCGACTTCCGGCCGGCGCCGGACTCCGGCGTCGCCCCGATCTACGGCTACGCCGTCGCCAGCGACGACTCGCACAGCTACTTGTTCGGCAACTCGTTCGATCAGAACCTCGCCCGGCAGGGCGGCTACTGGGCCTGCCCGTGCACGGCCACCACCATGTGGCTGGCGCGAGTACCGCGGGGACGTCTTGTGGCTGCGCCGGAGTACTGGACGGGCTCGGGCTGGAGCGGGGACGGAGCCGACGCGCGACCGATCAGCCAGCGCTTCCACGCCGAGAACCCGATGCAGCCGCGATTCCTCGGCGGCCAGTGGGTCGCTGCGACAAAGGTCGACGGGTACTGGGGCGACGAGCTGGCCATCGACGTCGCCGCTGAGCCGTGGGGTCCGTGGACGACGGTGCTCCAGCGCCCGCTGGCGCCGCGCGGTGGCGACCCGCTGATGAACACCTACCACGCCCATCTGATGCCGTGGCTCGACGGTGGAGCGCTCGTCGTGAGCGTCTCCCAGAACGCACGCGACATGGGTCGCTACGCCTTCCCGCATCCGGAGCGCTATCGCCTCCAGTTCTTCGCCGCGGATCTCGCCGATCTACCGCCACCGCCGACCGAACCATCGACGACGGCCGCGCCGGTCGTGCCGCCGACGACGGTGACCACCGAGCCACCGCCGACCGAGCCCCCCACCACGCCGACCGCGCCGACCACGCCGGTCACCTCGACGCCCGACCCCACGGCGCCGCCGACGACGCCTGCCCCGCCGTCGACACCGCCGACGACCGCCGCGCCGGCGACGACGACCAGCTCGTGTTCCACGACGTCGACGACGTCGACGACGATCGGCCCGACGGCCACCACGACGACGACCATCGCGTCCTCGACATCGTCGACCACGTCGACGTCAACGGTGCCGTGCGGGCCGTGATCGGCGGTCGCGCTCGTCAGACGAGCTGCGCCAGCAGTCCCTCTGCGGTCGACTGCGGCGCCTGACACGCGTAGTTGCGACAGACGTAGGCCAACCCGGCTTCACGGCCCTGCCACAGCGGCGAGTCGTACGGCTCGCCCCAGGCGACGACGACGTCCGGCCGCCAGCGGGTGCTGACGACCTCGAGGAGGTCGGGTCGGTCACCGACGACGGCGACCTCCGTGATACCGCGGACGCGCAGGTCGGCGGCGGCGAGGGCGTTGGAGAAGGCGGTTGGCGCCTGCTCGAGGATGCTGCCGAGGAGCTGCAGGATGCGGTCGGCGTGGTTGGCGTAGCGCACCTCGCCGGTCAGCGCGGCGAGGCGGTACAGCGCGACGGCAGCGAGGGAGTTGGCCGAAGGCGTGGCGTTGTCGAAGAGGTCCTTCTGCCGGGCCACGAGCTGCTCGCCGTCGTCGGGTGTGGTGAACAGCCCGCCGTGGTCCACGTCCCAGAAGTGGTCGAGCAGCACGTCGGCCGCCTGTGTTGCTTCGCTGATCCATCGTGCCTCGCCGGTTGCTTCGGCCAACCGGGTGAAGGCGTCGACCAACGCCGCGTGATCGGCGGCGAGTGCGTCGTGGCGAGCCCGAGGGTCGCCGTCAGCGTGCCACGAACGGAACCACCGCCCGTTGGGCTGGCGTAGTTCGAGGCGCAGGAAGTCTCCAGCCGCGACGGCTGCATCGATCCAGTCCGGTCGACCCAGCAGCATCCCGGCCTCCGCGAGGGCGGCGATCATCAAGCCGTTCCACTCGGTGAGCACCTTGTCGTCGAGCGCCGGGCGAGGTCGCTGCTGGCGGGCCTCGAAGAGTCGCTGGCGGACGTCCTCGATCGCCGCTGGTCGCGCCAAGTCGCCACGGGCATGGAGCCGGTTGGGGATGGATCGACCCTCGAAGTTCCCGGCGGGGGTGATGCCGAACCACTCGAGCGCGAGGTCGGCGTCGGCACCGAGCACGGCGCGGACCTCATCGACGGTCCACGTGTGGAACAGGCCTTCGTGCCCGTGGCCGTCGGGTCCTGGCGAGTCAGCATCCTCGGCCGAGGAGAACCCGCCGGCGGGCTGTCGCAGATCGCGCAGGACGTAGTCGATGGTCTCGGTGACGACCTGTCGCCACCGGGACTCATGGAGCGTCGTCGCGGCGTGGGTGTAGACCCGCACGAACAGCGCCTGGTCGTAGAGCATCTTCTCGAAGTGCGGCACGAGCCACTCGCGGTCGACGGAGTAGCGGGCGAAGCCGCCACCGATGTGGTCGTACATCCCCCCGGACGCCATCGCATCGAGCGACGTCGTGACGATCTCGCGAGCAGCGTCGTCGCCAGACGTCAACCATGAGGTGAGGATGAGGTCGAGGCTCATCGTCGACGGGAACTTCGGTGCCGCACCGAAACCGCCCCACTCTCGGTCGAAGCTCGCTGCCAACGCCTGGATGGCTTTGTCCAGCTGTGCCTCGCCCGGCAGCGTGACCGTCGGGCGCAGCTTGGTGGAGCGCGAGATGGCTTCGCGCAGGGCCGCAGTGTTCTTCTCGAGCTCTTCGCGCCGGTTGGCCCAGGCGTCGGTGATGGCCTCCATGAGGCGTACGAAGTTGGCCGCCGGGAAGTATGTGCCGCCGTAGAACGGCTCGCCGGCCGGCGTGAGGAACACGGTCATCGGCCAGCCGCCGCGACCGGTCATCGCCTGCACGGCGTCCATGTAGATGGCGTCGATGTCGGGCCGCTCTTCCCGGTCCACCTTGATGTTGACGAAGCGACGGTTCATCTCGGCGGCGACCGTCTCGTCCTCGAACGACTCGTGGGCCATCACGTGGCACCAGTGACACGCCGAGTAGCCGACCGACAGCAGCACCGGCACGTTGCGGCGCCTGGCCTCTTCGAACGCCTGCGGCCCCCACGCCCACCAGTCGACGGGGTTGTCCCGATGCTGTCGCAGGTACGGCGACGTCTCAGCGCCGAGTCGGTTCACAACTCGGACGCTACCCATCCGAGTGTTTCAGGCCATCCGAGTGCTGGGGCTGGGGATGCCCCGGTCCAAACACTCGGATGGATCGAAACACTCGGATGATCAGGCCCCGGTGGCGTGGAAGCCGCCGTCGACGTGGACGATCTCGCCGGTGGTCGCGGGGAACCAGTCCGAGAGGAGGGCGACGCAGGCCTTGGCCACCGCCGACGGATCGTCGATGGCCCAGCCCAGGGGAGCGCGGGCGTCCCAGATGTCCTCGAACCTGCTGAAGCTGGGGATGCTCTTGGCGGCAATCGTCTTGATCGGCCCGGCGGCGACGAGGTTCGAGCGGATCCCTCGCGGCCCGAGCTCCTTGGCGAGGTAGCGGTTGACGCTCTGCAGCGCCGACTTCGCGACCCCCATCCAGTTGTACGCCGGCCACGCCACGCGGTTGTCGAAGTCCAACCCGACGAACGCACCACCAGACGACATCAGCGGCAAGAAGGCGTCGGCCAGCGCCTTGAGGGAGTAGGTCGAGACATGGAGCGCGACGGACACGTCGTCCCACTGCGCCGCCATGAAGTCGTCGCCGAGGCACACCTCGGGTGCGAAACCGATGGCGTGCAGGACGCCGTCGACGCGCCCCCACTTCTCCGTCAGCTCGTCGCGCACCTGCGCGAGGTGCTCGGGCACCGTCACGTCGAGCTCGAGCACCTCGACGTCGCCGGACAGCTTGCGGGCCGTGCGCTTGGTCAGGCTGAGGCCACGTCCTGCGCCGGTCAACACGATGGTGGCCCCCTCCCGCTGCGCCAGCTCAGCGACCGCGTAGGCGATCGAGGCATCCGTCAGCACGCCGGTGATCACGATGTTCTTGCCGTCGAGGAGACCCACGCGTGGCGACCGTAACGCTTATGACGCGGCCGGCGAAGGCGCTGGAGCGCCCGCCGTGCCGAATCGGGTCTTGCCTCTGAACGACGCGACCTGGCGCGAGCGCTCGCCGTGCCAAATCGGGTTCGCCTCTGATCGACGGGCTGGCCCGCACCTAGGCTTCGCCCCCATGCGCATCGGCATCCTGGGCGGGACCGGTCCTGCGGGCAGCGGGCTCGCCGCCCGGCTCGCCAGCATCGGATTCGAGGTGGTCATCGGCTCGCGCTCCAAGTACCGAGCCATGGAGGCGCGTGACGGTCTCGTCGAGCACTGGCCGGAGCTGGCCGACCTCTTGCAGTACGGCGACAACCCGGCTGCGGCCGCGTGCGACTTGATCGTCATGGCGACGCCCTGGGACTCGGCGGCGACGACGGCGCAGGAGCACGAGGACGCACTGCGCGGCAAGGTGGTCGTGAGCATGGCGAACGCGCTCGTGCGCGTCGGACACGAGTTCCAACCGCTCGTCCCGCCGCGTGGCAGCGTCGCCGCCCATGTTCAGGCGGCCGTGCCGGGCTGCCACGTTGTCGCCGCGTTCCACCACCTGCCCGCCAAGGAGCTCGGGAACCTCGGCGAACCGATCGACTCGGACGTGCTGATCTGCGGCGACGATGCTGCATCAGTGACCGCCGTCAGCGAGATCGTCGCCAAGATCCCCGGGTGCCGACCGCTCGATGCGGGCGAGCTGTCGAACGCCACCGCCATCGAGGCGTTCACGGCGGTACTGCTGCAGCTGAACGTGCGCTACAAGACGCGGGTCGCCCCGAAGCTCACCGGGATCCGCCGCGATCCGCAGGCCGCCGCCGCCGAGTGACCGCCGACGTGGCGCCCCCACCCCCGATGCGCTTGCATGACACCGCCCGTCAGGCGGTCGTGCCGTTCGAGCCGCGGCCCAACGTGCTGATGTACACGTGCGGGATCACTCCGTACGACGCAACGCACCTCGGGCATGCCGCGACGTACCTCGCCTACGACGTCCTGCAGCGTCGCCTCATCGATCGCGGCCACACGGTGACGTGCGTGCGCAACGTGACCGACGTCGACGACCCCCTGTTCGCCAAGGCCCGCCAGCTCGGCATCCACTACCTCGACCTGGCGGCACAGGAGGAGACGCGCTTCGAAGCCGACATGGAGGCGCTCAACGCGCTGCCGGTGGCGTCCACGCCTCGTGCGTCGTCGGCGATACCGGACATCCGCGGCTTCATCGGGATGGTCCTCGACCGGGGCTACGCCTACCAGGCCGGCGGGGCGGTGTATTTCGACGTCAGCAAGTTCGACTCGTTCGGCTCGGTCAGCAACTACAGCACCGAGAAGATGCTGGCGTTGGCCCGCGAGCGCGGGGGCGACGTCGACAATCCGGCCAAGCGACACCCGCTCGATTTCGTGCTGTGGCAGCCGTCGGCACCGGACGAGCCGTCATGGGACACGCTGTGGGGACCAGGCCGACCGGGCTGGCACATCGAGTGCAGTGCCCTCGCCCTGCGCGAGCTCGGCACGACGATCGACCTGCACGGCGGCGGAGCCGACTTGATCTTCCCGCATCACGAGTCCGAGCGAGCGCAGTCCGAGGCGGCCACCGGCGAGCCGTTCGTCCGCCACTGGATGCACACCGCGCTGATCGGCAAGGACGGCGCCAAGATGTCGAAGAGCCTCGGCAACCTCGTCTTCGTCGACGGCCTCCGCAAGGAGTGGGACCCGATGGTGATCCGGCTCGCCATCATCGAGCACCACTACCGGACGGAGTGGGAGTGGGACGACGAGCTGATGGCGCGCGCGGAAGCCCGTCTCGGCCGGTGGCGTCGCGCCATCAATGGGACGCCGTGCGCCGTCATCGAGCAGGTGCGGGTGTGCCTCGATGACGATCTCGACACGCCGGGAGCATGCGCCGCGATCGACGCCGCGGCGGCCGAGGGGTGCGACGTCAGTGAGGCCGCCGAACTGCTCGGCATCCTGCTCTGACGCGCCGCATCGATCAGTGACGACGCTTCTGTCCGTCAGAACCGTTCATTGTGAGCCGATCCTGACGGACAGTTGTGTGTCTCTCTGCGTGAGTCGCGGTTGCCGAATTGGTCCAATCCGTTACCGATTGCACCGGTCAAACGGATTGTTCACCGACTGATCACACGGGCGGGGCACCGTCGTCACATTGCCCCCCTAGCATGGCCTCCCGTGGTCGACGCACAGGGAGCTGGAAAGGCGCAAGAGCGATATCGCAAGATTGTTGCGCCGGTGGCCAGACGGCTGTGGTCGATCGAGACGGCGGGGTTTGATCGTTTGCCCGAAGGGGGCCCCGCGATCCTGTGCCCGAACCACATCTCCTTCCTCGATTCCGCATTCCTCATGCTGAGCGTGCCGCGCAACATCAGCTTCGTCGGCAAGGCCGAGTACATGAACTCGTGGAAAACGAAGTACGTGTTCCCGATGCTTGGCATGATCCCCATCGATCGGTCAGGCGGCAGCAAGGCGAAGGCCGCGCTCGATGCCGCCGCGGCGGTCCTCAACCGGGGCGAGCTGTTCGGGATCTTCCCGGAAGGGACGCGCAGCCGCAACGGGACCCTTCACAAGGGGCGCACCGGGGCCGCCCGCTTGGCCCTCGACACCGGGTGCCCGATCTTCCCGGTCGGCATCACGGGCACCGCCGACATCCAGCCGCCCGACGCCAAGCTGCCGAAGCTGTTCCGCTCGTGCCGCATCGAGATCGGCCGGCCGGTGCGGCCGGATCGCTACCGGGACCGGCCCGACAAGCACCTCGCCCTGCGGTCGATGACCGATGAGGTGATGTTCGAGATCCGCGAGATGACCGGCCAGCAGTACGTCGACCGCTACGCCGGCAAGCCCGCCGACGTGACCGAGCCGGCCGTCGCTGCGCATCCCGCAAGCGTCACCGATCCGGTCGAGGAACCGGCGGCGCGAGAGCTCGTCGGCGCCGCTTCCTAGCCCCCGCGGCCCCACCTCGCCGCCAGCGCGCGGTGCTCTGCCAAGCTGCGGTCATGGGGACGCACCGCACGTATCAGGTCGAGGGTGGTATCCGCCTGCACACCGTGGAGGAGGGCGAGGGACCGGTCGTGTTGCTCGTTCACGGCTTCCCCGAATCGTGGTACTCGTACCGCTTCCAACTCCCCGCACTTGCCGCCGCCGGTTACCGGGCTGTCGCGATGGACGTGCGTGGGTACGGGCGCTCCTCCAAGCCGCCGGCGATCGAGGACTACCGGATGCTGTACCACGTCGCTGACAACGTCGCGCTCGTCGAGGCGCTCGGTGAGACGTCGGTCGTCATCGTCGGCCACGACTGGGGCGCACCGATCGCGTGGAACTCGGCGTTGCTGCGCCCCGACATGTTCCGCGCCGTGGCTGGCCTGTCCGTCCCCTACTCGCCGCCGAGCGACACCCGCCCGATGGACGCCTTCCGGGCGATGGGTGGGGAGGAGGAGTTCTACATCGAGTATTTCCAGGAGCCCGGGCGGGCCGAGGCGGAGATCGAGGCGGACGTCCGGAACTGGCTCCTCGGCATGTACTACATGGCGTCAGGGGAAGGGGTGGTGGGAGTCGACGGGAAGACGGCCGCGACGATCCCGCGAGGTGGCCGCATGGCGGATCGCTTCCGCTATCCCGATCAGATGCCGGCGTGGCTCAGCGACGAGGACCTCGACTTCTACGTCGGTGAGTTCGAACGCACCGGATTCACGGGCGGTCTCAACCGCTATCGCAACATCGATCGGGACTTCGACGAGCTGAGCGTCTACCGCCACCATCCGATCGACGTGCCGGCGCTGTTCATCGGCGGGTCACTCGACGGCCCGACGATCTGGGGTCGGCCGGCGATCGATCGCTACTCGCTGACGCTGCCCCGCTTGCACAAGTCGATCATCCTCGACGGCTGCGGTCACTGGGTCCAGCAGGAGCGCCCCGACGAAGTGAACGCCGCACTGCTCGACTTCCTCGCTTCGCTGTAACGCGTTCGGAACGGCGGTGCGACAATGACCGCATGCCGTATCAGTTCACGTCCGAGGGCGAAGCCAGGCTGGCAGACGTCGTCGCCTTCATGGACGAGCACATCTATCCAAACGAGGCGGAGTTCGAGGAGCAGGCCCACGAGCTGGGCCACGATGGCGACCCGCCGCTGCTGGACAAGCTGAAGGCTGCTGCCCGCGAGCGCGGACTGTGGAACCTCTTCCTCCCGCACCTCGCTCCGGACTCGCCTGGCACGAAGCTCTCCAACCTCGACTACGCCCCGATCTCCGAGCAGCTCGGCAAGGTGACGTTCGCCTCCGAGGTCCTGAACTGCTCGGCGCCCGACACGGGCAACATGGAGATCCTCAACGCCTACGGGTCGGAGACCGTCAAGCGCGACTGGCTGGCCCCGTTGCTCGAGGGCGAGATGCGCTCGGCGTTCTCGATGACCGAGCCCGATGTGGCGTCATCGGACGCTACGAACATCGGGCTGCGCATCACCCGCGACGGGAACGACTACGTGCTCAACGGGACGAAGTGGTTCTCCTCGGGTGCGCTCCGGCCGAGGTGTCGCGTCCTCATCGTGATGGGGAAGACCGACCCCGACGCGCCGCGACATCTGCAGCAGTCGATGATCGTCGTGCCCAAGGACGCGCCGGGCGTCAGGATCGGCCGCACGCCGCACGTCTTCGGCTACGACCACGCCGGTGGGCATCCGGAGATCTTCTTCGAGAACGCGCGGGTCGCCGCCGACAACCTGCTCGGCGAGGAGGGCGGCGGGTTCGCCATGTCGCAGGCCCGACTGGGCCCGGGGCGCATCCACCACTGCATGCGCTCGATCGGCGTCGCCGAGCGGGCGCTCGGGCTGATGATCGACCGTGCTCTGCAGCGCTCGACGTTCGGCTCGAGCGTGGCCCACAAGGGCCTGATCCAGGACTGGATCGCCGAGGCGCGCATCGAGATCGACATGTGCCGGGAGTACGTGTTGCACACCGCCCACCTGATGGACACCGTCGGCAACAAGGCCGCGGCGACCGAGATCGCCGGCATCAAGGTGGCCGTCCCGAACATGGCGCTCAAGGTGATCGACCGGGCGATCCAGGTGCACGGGGCGGCGGGCGTCACGCAGTTCACGCCGCTCGCCAGCATGTACGCCGGCATGCGCACGCTGCGCCTCGCTGACGGTCCCGACGAGGTCCACAAGATGACGATCGCCCGCCGGGAGATCCTTCGTCACGATCCCGAGTTCCGCATGAGCGGGCGCTGAGATCCTGTTCTGTCCGTCAGAACCGGCCGTTGTGATGCGGTTGTGACGGACAGAACGGGTTGACCCTCCCGTCGCGGGAGGCCCCACGCTGGACGTATGGCAACCATTCGTCGTGACATCCCCGTGACCGCTGACCCTGCATCC
The DNA here is from genome assembly GCA_963844915.1 of uncultured Acidimicrobiia bacterium. Classification (GTDB taxonomy): domain Bacteria; phylum Actinomycetota; class Acidimicrobiia; order Acidimicrobiales; family Ilumatobacteraceae; genus JALZMG01. The sequence continues at coordinate 204,238 of CAWJQF010000011.1, forward strand.
GTGTGGGATGCCGTTCGCGACTTCGGTGCCGTGCACGAGCGGCTCGTGCCAGGCGTGCTGACCTCGACGGAGATCGACGGCGACGCGCGCGTCGTCACGTTCGCCGACGGCTTGCGAGTGCGCGAGGTCATCGTGGCCGTGGACGACGATCAGCGGCGGCTCGCGTACACCGTTGTCGGCGACCTGTTCGACCACCACAACGCGTCGATGCAGGTCGAGGACGATGGGTTCGGTGGCGCCAAGATCATCTGGGTCACCGACCTCCTGCCCGACTCATCGGCGCAGATGGTCGCCGCGCTCGTCGAGCAGGGTGCTGCTGCCATGCAGGCGACGTTGGCGGGGTGAGCGCGTGGACGTCCGTCTCACCATCGGTGAGTTCTCCAAGATGACGTACCTCAGCGTCAAGGCGCTACGCCACTACCACGACGTCGGGCTGCTCGAACCGGTCGCCGTCGACGACTCGAGCGGCTACCGCTTCTACTCACCGGCGCAAGTCGCGACTGCGCAGTCGATCCGCCGGTTCCGCGACCTCGACCTGCCGCTGGAGGAGATCCGCGCCGTCCTGCAGGCCCCAACCGCGGATGCGCGCAACGAGGTGCTCATCGAGCACCTGGACCGGATGCGACGGCAGCTGCACCGGACCGAGCTGACGGTCGCCTCACTCCAGGCGATGCTGGCCACCGCCTCGCCGGCCGGACCCATGGAACTGCGCGTCCTCGAGGCCACGTCGGCGCTCAGCCTCGAATCGAGCGTCGCCTTCGACGACGCCATCGAGTTCTGCGCCACCGCGTTCGCCGCGCTGCACGACCTGTTGGCAGAGGCGGACATCGTGCCGACCGGTCCGGACACCGCGCTGTACTCCGATGCCTTCTTCGAGGAGGGCGTCGGTTCGGTCGTCGCGCTGGTGCCCATCGACGAGTCGATCGACGCCGTCGCCGGCGACGCCCACGTGCGGTACGTCGAAGCGGTCGACGTGGCGGTGATGATCCACGACGCACCCTTCGACGAGCTCGATCGGACCTATGGCGCGCTCGGCACCGAGGTCGCGACCCGCGGCATCGGGCGCGGCGGCCCGATCCGTGAGCGCTACCTGTCCGAGCAGCTCGCCGAGGTGTGCTGGCCGATCACACCCGGCACCGGGCGGCGGGGAGAACGCACCTGAGTCGGAGCGGGGGGCTCTCGTAGACTCGTCGCGCCATGAGCGACGCAATCTCGATCATCCTCCCCGACGGTTCGGCCCGCGACTACCCCGCCGGCACGACCGCCGCGGACGTCGCCTCATCGATCGGTAAGCGTCTCGCCAAGGCCGCCGTCGCCGCCGAGGTCACGCGCAACGGAGGTCCTGCCGAGGAGATCGATCTCGAGCGGCCGCTCTCCGACGGAGATCGAGTGTCGATCATCACCGACGACACGGACGCCGGGCGCCACGTGCTGCGCCACTCCACGGCCCACGTGATGGCGCAGGCCGTCACACAGCTGTTCCCCGGCGCCAAGTTCTCGATCGGGCCGGCGATCGAGAACGGCTTCTACTACGACTTCGATCTGCCCGGCGGGCGGACGTTCCACGAGGAAGATCTGGCGGCGATCGAAGCTCGGATGCGTGAGATCGTCGCCGCCGACCAGCCGTTCGTGCGCTCGGACCTGTCGACGGACGAGGCCCTCGAGGTGTTCGCCGACCAGCCCTACAAGCGCGAGATCATCGAGCGCGTGCGGGCCGCCGGCGGCGATGCCGCCACGGCCGACGCCCTCGACGTGGGTGAAGCGTCCGCCGGTGGCGCGGTGAGCACCTATCGCAACACCCCCGAGTTCGTCGACCTGTGCAAGGGTCCCCACGTCCCGTCGACGGGCCGCCTTGGTCACTTCAAGCTGCAGAAGGTCGCCGGCGCCTACTGGCGGGGCAACGAGAAGGGCCCGATGCTGCAGCGCATCTACGGCACGGCATGGGAATCCGAAGCCGCGCTGAAGGCCCATCTCGAGCACCTCGTCGAGGCCGAGAAGCGCGACCATCGCCGGCTCGCCACCGAGCTCGATCTGCTCAGCTTCCCGAGGGAGCTGGGTGGCGGGCTCGCCGTCTGGCATCCGAAGGGCGCCATCGTCCGCAAGCTGATGGAGGACTACAGCCGCCACCGCCACGAGTCCGGCGGCTACGAGTTCGTCTACACGCCGCACCTTTCGCGCTCGGGGCTGTTCGAGACGAGCGGTCACCTCTCCTGGTACGCCGAGGGCATGTACCCGCCGATGGAGATGGACAACGGCACGTACTACATGAAGCCGATGAACTGCCCGATGCACTGCCTGATCTATCGATCCCGGCCGCGCAGCTACCGGGAGCTACCCCTGCGGCTGTTCGAGCTCGGCACGGTCTACCGGTACGAGCGGGCCGGGACGCTGCACGGCCTGATGCGCATCCGCGGCTTCACGATGGACGACAGCCACATCTTCTGCACGCACGAGCAGGCGCCCGACGAGATCGCCTCGTTGCTGGACTTCGTGTTGTCGGTGCTGCGGGCGTTCGGCTTCGAGGAGTTCACGTTCAACCTGTCTACCCGCGACCCCGACAAGCACGTGGGGACGGACGAGGGTTGGGAGGCGGCCACGGAGGCGTTGCGCGCGGCGCTCGTCAAGCACGGCCTCGAGTACAAGATCAAGGACCGCGACGCGGCCTTCTACGGTCCGAAGATCGACATCGACGTACGCGACGCGATCGGTCGCAGCTGGCAGCTGTCGACGATCCAGTACGACTTCAACCTGCCCGAGCAGTTCGACCTCGAGTACGTCGGCGCCGACAACGCCCGGCACCGACCGATCATGTTGCACCGGGCGCTGTTCGGCTCGATGGAGCGGTTCTTCGGCGTCCTGTTGGAGCACTACGCCGGCGCCCTGCCGACGTGGCTATCGCCGGTGCAGGTGCGCGTGCTCCCCGTCGCGACGGCGCACGAGGAGTACGCCGAGAAGGTCGTCGATCGCGTGAGGGCGGCTGGCGGGCGCGTCGATCTCGTCGGCGCCGCGGAGCCACTCGGCAAGCGGATCCGGGCGGGCAAGCTGGAGAAGCTCCCGTACATCCTGGTCGTCGGCGACGACGACGTCGCCGCCGGGACCGTCGGGGTCAACCGGCGGGGGAGCGAGCGACCCGAGCGCGGCGTCGAGCTTGCTGAGTTCGTCGAGCGCTTCGCCGACGAGGTCGCGCTGGCCGAGGTCGAAGCCCTGCGCGCCTGATGGCGCTCGAGCGACTCTGGAACGGCTGGCGCAACGCGTACGTCGTCAGCGGCGGAGCGGTGGGCGGTGTCGCCACCGACGATGTCGAGCAGGGCCGCGGCAGCGTGTTCACGCGCATTCTCGAGTCCGGCCTGCCCGACGAGGAAACCCACATCGTCCACCGCGGCACCCGTGTGTTCGCCATCCTCAACGCGTTCCCGTACGCCGCCGGACACCTGCTCGTCCTGCCGTACCGCGAGGTCGCCGACCTCGAGGCCCTCGAGTCCGACGAGACGGCCGAGCTGTGGGCGACCGTGACGGATGCCGTCGTCGCCGTGAAGCACGCCTATGCGCCCGAGGGCGTGAACGTCGGTGTCAACCTCGGCAAGCCGGCAGGCGGCAGCGTCAGCGATCACATCCACGTTCACGTCGTGCCGCGCTGGACGGGTGACTCCAACTTCATGACGGCACTCGCCAACACGCGGACCATCCCGGAGGCTCTTCCCGACAGCGCCGCCAAGTTGCGCACGGCCTGGCCCAGACGCGGCTCGACCGGTCTCGTCGAGCGAGCGCGCCAGACGTGACGGTCGACGTCGTCGTCGTAGGCGGCGGCCACAACGGTCTGGTGTGCGCCGCCTACCTCGCCAAGGCTGGGCTCGACGTCACCGTCGTGGAGCGCGGAGAGCGCCCAGGTGGCGCCTTGCTGTGGACCGACTGGAACGGCTTCCGGCTCGAGCGCGGCGCGCTCGAGCACACGTCGATCCTCACTAACGGTGTGCTCGAGGAGCTCGACCTCGCGGCCCACGGCCTCACCTACTGGTGTCGCACGACGAATGGCACGCACATGTTCGGCGACGGGACGCGAATCATCATCGAGGAGACGGCCGAGGCGACGGCGGCGTCGATCGAGCAGCTCTCGCCCGCCGACGCCGCGGCGTGGGTGGAACTGGGCGAACGCAGCGAGCCGGTGCTCAAAGCTTTCGGCCTCGCCTCGGAGGGCTGGGTTCCGCCTCCCGCCGTCGCCAACGGTTTCGCCCGACTGGTCGCCGGGCGCCGCGCAGACCCACTGATCGAACTGACGCAGCTGTCCGTGGCCGAGCTGGTGACGCGATGGTTCGAGAACCCGTACGTGCGGGCGATGGCGATGTTCCGCTCCGTGTTCTCCGGGCTGGCGCCGTGGACGCCTGGCTCCGCCGGGGCGTTCCTGTTGACGGTCACCGGTCATGGCCGACGCGTCGGCCGGCCCGTCGGTGGCTCCCAGGCGCTCGTCGACGCGCTGCGCGCGGCCGTTGGGGCGGCTGGGGGCACCGTGCGCTGTGGCTTCGACGTGGTGTCCGTGCGCCAGGCGGGCTCGTCATGGTCGGTCCGCTCGAGCGCCGGCGAGGAGGTGATGGCCCGGCGCGTCGTCTCGGCGATGCCGCCACGGCCGTTCCTGCTCGACGTGCTCGATGGCGACGTCCCGCCGCGCGTCAGGCGATCGGCGCGCGGTATCCAGGAGGTCGCCGACAACCTCAGTCAGCTCACGCTCGCCGCAGCAATCGACGACGCGACCGTGTTGCCTGCGCTCGGTCGGGAGGATCTCGACACCGCCACCATGTGGTTGCTGCCAGATCCGACGGCAGCCACGCAGGTCGCCGCGGCCGCGCAGTTCGGCCAGGTCCCCCGAGCGCCGGGCACGCTCGTCACGTTCCCCAGCCGTGCCGATGCCAGTGTCGCGCCGCAGGGGTCGGCCACGATGTGGGCCAACGCGTTCATGCCGCGTCGTCTCGCCGGCCGTTCCTGGGAAGACGCCGCGGCCGAGGCCGCCGACGGTGTGTGGCGCACGATCGACGCCTGCATTGGAGGGATCCGGTCCAGCGTCGTGCACGAGGTGCTGACGAGTCCTGAAGAGCTGACGGCGCTCACCGGGGCCGACAATGCCGGGAGCCATGTCGCACCCACGCTGCGCCAGACGCTCGGGCGGCGACCCGCGCCGGGCCTCGGCAACTACCGCACGCCGGTGGAGGGGATCTACCTCAGCGGTGCCGGTACGCACCCGGGGAGCAGTGTCAGTGGCGCGCCCGGCAGAGCCTGCGCCCGAGTGATCCTCGAGGACGTCGGCCTCGCCGGCCGCCGTCTCGACCGCCCGCGAAGGGTGGCGGGACAGGTCGTCGCTGCCGTTCGGGCCGCGCGCGCCGTGCGCCGCAGTGGTGTGTCCCCCGACTGAGGCAACCGCTCGCACGCAGGTCTGACCGCACAAGGCGGCGGGTACCGAAACGCCACCCGCGGCACTTGGGAGGTACGACCTATGGAACCACAGCGAGACATCAGCCGAACGATCGAAGCCCCACCCGACGGGGCAGGTACCGAGAGCACACCTCGGCGCGTCGCTGACGCCGCGTCGTCGGCGGCCGGTGACGCCGCCTCGACTGCCGGTGACGAAGCCAAGCGCGTCGCTGCTGAGGCCAAGGATCAAGCCCGCTCGGTGGTCGGCGAGGCGAAGGAGCAAGTCAGCGGCCTGGTCCAGCAGGCGCGCGATGAGCTGCGCACACAGTCCGCCGACCGCAGCCGGCAGGCAGCGGGTGGGCTGCGCACCTTGTCCGACCAGCTGCAAGCGCTGACCGAGGGCCGCCCTGGCGATGCCGGGCCGCTCGCCGGGTACGTCACCGATGCACGTCAGCAGGTGGCCTCGTTCGCGTCGCGCTTGGAGAATCGGGGAATCGAAGGCGTCGTCGACGACGCCGCCCGATTCGCCCGTCGCCGTCCCGGAGTGTTCCTGCTCGCCGCCGCTGGCGCCGGCTTCGTCGTCGGTCGCTTCGTGCGCTCCGGCGTGAGTGTCGCTCGCGACTCCTCGCCGAACGGTGACACCGACGGCGAAGTGATGTGGACGTCGACGACCACGACGCAGACGGCAGAGGCGGAGATGTTGCCGCCACCGTCTCCGCTGACGACCGGGATGCGGGTGCCGTGACCGTCGACCGCAGCGACGTCGACCTGGCGGTCCAACCCAAGCGACCCGACGCGTCACTCGGAGAGCTGTTCTCCGAGATGACGCAGAACTTGGGGACGCTGTTCCGTCAAGAGGTCGAACTCGCCAAGACGGAAGCCAAGGAGGAAGCGGCCGCCGCTGGCAAGGCATCGGCGATGCTCGTCGTGGCCAGCATCGCTGCCGTGCTCGCGTTGGCGTTCCTGTCTGCCGGGTTGGCGTGGCTACTCGACAACGTGATGGGTTCGGCGCTGGCCTTCGCCCTCGTCGGTGCGGCGTGGATCGCCATCGCCGCGGTCCTGGTGGCCGTCGGCCGGCGCCGGCTGTCGGAGATCAAGACCCTGCCCGAGACCAAGCAGAGCATCAAGGAGGACGTGGAATGGGCCAAAGCACAGAGGAGCTGAGGTACGAGATCGCCGACACCCGGGCCGAGCTCGGGCAGACGCTGGATGCGATCGGCGACCGGGTCAGCCCGGGCCGGATGATCGAGCGACGCAAGAACCGCTTCGTGGTCGGCATGCGATCGGCCAAGGACCGCATCATGGGAACGGCGACGGACGCCGGGCATGCCGTCACCGAGGGTGCCCAAGGCGTCGGTGACGGGATTGCCGACACGGCTGGGTCAGCCGTCGACACGGTGCGCAGCGCGCCACAAGCGGCGCGCCAGCAGGCCCAGGGCAACCCCGTGATGGCCGGTGCGGTGGCCTTTGGTGTCGGCTTCCTCGTCGCCGCGGCGTTCCCCCCGTCGCGAACCGAGGAGCAGCTCGCGGAGCAGGCGATGGACAAGGCCGAGCCCGTGAAGCGTCAGCTGATCGAGTCCGGCCAGGAAGTGGCCGAGCACCTGAAGGACTCGGCGGCGGAGGCCGTCGAGCAGGTGAAGCAGACGGCGACGGAGGGTGCCGGACAGGTGGCCGACTCCGCGAAGGAGGCGTCGCAGACGACCAAGGACGCCGTGCGCGACGCCGCGGAGACCACGCGCCAGGAGGCCACGAACCGCTGACTCGACCCCATTCGGCGGCGACGGCCGTCCGGTTCGGCTGTCGCCCAGCTGAGCCACTACCGTCCCCGCCGACATGGGGCGGACAGCGGAGGGGGGCGGACTTCCGACGCGCGTCTGCGCGCCCGCTTGGCGGTGGCTCGTGGCCATCCTCGGCTGGGGGCTGTTCGTCGCTGCGCTGGTGGCCGCGCGCATGGTGCGAGAACAGCTGCCCTGGGTTCCGCTGTGGTACCTGGGCGCGCTGCTGGCCATCGGGGTTGCGGCGTGGCGGCTGCTGCGGTGGCGACGCGGGCGAGCCCTCGTCCGGTGGCCGGCTCTGGGTCTCTCGCTGCTGACGCTCGTCGCGCTGTGCCCGGTGCCGTGGCTGACCGCCGACCTCGACGACCCGCCGGGAACGGCGTGGCGACTCGACGGTCGGTTGGCGATCGAAGGCCGCCAGATCGATCCCCCTGGCGCCTGGTACTGGCTGACGGTTGGCCGCCCGCCGCTCGTCGCCGAGGTCGTTGCCGGGTGGATGACCGGTGGCGAGGAGCCCCACAACCTGGCTGTCGGATCCCGGGCCGCCCGCCCGGTGTTCAACGAACCGGCTGCTGCGGCGGTCGGTCTACGGCGGGCGGGCGTCGATCTCGAGCTCGAAGTCGTCGTGGAGGTGCGCGAGCCGCTGATCGACGGCCTGCCGGCGAGTGCGGCACTGATCTCGCTGAATGGCGTCCGCATCACGAACCTGGAGAGCTGGCGCGATGCGCTGGCCACGCTGGGCGAGCACAACAACACGATCCTCGCCGCCGGCGGGGGAGTGCTGACGTTCGACGGAGCCGAACTCCCGTATCGGTTCGTCGACGTCCTCGAGCGGCCCGTGGAGGAGCTCGACGTCGCCGTCGGTGGACGGTGGGCGCTGTCGGCGCCAGGCCGCTGGTTCCGCAACCTGGCCGTCGGGCGGTCGCATGGCTTGATGGTGGCGCTGATGACGTATGCCGACGCCTCCGGTCGCGATCTCGCAGGCGGGCTCACGATCGCCGGCACCGGCGGCATCCGCAGCGACGGGTCGGTGAGCCGGATCGGTGGCCTCAGGGCGAAGGCTGAGGCAGCGCGCGAGGTGGGCGCCGACGTGTTGTTGTTCCCGGCGGAGCAGGCGCCGGTGCTGGCGGGCTTCGACCCCGGGACGATGCATCTGCTCCCGGTGAGCACGCTCGACGAAGCGATCGCCGCGCTGGTGACGACCCGCGCGCAATCCCTCCGGCCGCCTCACTCGTAGTCGCCGGTGAGTCGGGCCCGTTGCCCGGCCGCGACAGGGAGGTCACCTATGGGGGGACATCGACGGCCATTGCTCGTCGCCGCGGGGGCGTTCAGCCTGGTCGGCATCGTGGCGATCGGCGGAATCGCCACAGCCCGCGATCGGACGCTGCGCGCCTCGCTCGATGGCGTACAGGAGGTCCCGGATGCTGATCCCGACGGCACTGGGAAGGCCAGGGTCACCGTGGACGAGGAAACCGGCGAGGTCTGCTTCACGGTCCGCTTCAACGGCGTGGGGACGCCCAACCGGGGGCACATCCACACCGGCATCGCCGGGGCCAACGGGGGCATCGTTGTGCCGTTCTTCGAGCTGGTCGGGGTGCCGGCAGACCCCCGCAACGACGACTTGGAGGACGGCCACCTCGAGGGGTGCGTGACGCTCGACCCGGCGGTCCCAGCGAACGCAACGTTGCTCGCAGATATCGCCGAGAACCCGGAGGCGTACTACGTGAACCTCCACAACGCCCGCTTCCCAGGCGGCGCGGTGCGCGGTCAACTCGAATAGCGGCCGCGCGGTACGCCGATGGAGGGCCATCCGAGTGTTTCCGCCCGTCCGAGTGTTTGGTGAGGGGCTTCCCCCCGGGTGACACTCGGATGGACGAAACACTCGGATGGGAGTCGTTGCGCTGACGTCGTGCTTGGATGACGTCATGTGCCGCAACATCACGACGCTGCGCGGGCTGCAGCCGGCAGCGACCCCTGAAGAGATCGAGGCCGCCGCCCGCCAGTACGTCCGCAAGGTCAGCGGCGTCCAGGCGACGTCGGCAGCATCCGAGGCGGCGTTCGAGCTTGCCGTCGCCCGAGTGACCGAGGCGACGACCGAGCTGCTGGACAGCCTGCCGCCGCGTCGCGTCCCGCCGAAGTCCGAGCCGCCGCTGCGCCGCCTCAAGCGCGCCGGCTAAGCGACCAGGGTCGCCGTCAGCGGTCCAGGTGGTCGGGCAGCCCGAACTTGGCGAAGAGGTCCTTGTCGAGGAAGCTCGTCAGTGACGTGATCCGTCCATCCCGGACCTCCAGCACCTGGATCGACCACGGCTCCAGCCGCCCGCCTGGTCCGCTCGGGCGGTACTGGGCGAACGCCGGTGACGAGTTGGCCATCACCGGGACCAGTGCCGAACCCTGGCAGCCGTGTCCGGGACCCAGAAACCACGCCCGCAGTTCCTCCGGACCGCGGAGCCACAGGTCGTACGGGGGCATCGACATGACCAGGTCCTCGTGCAGCAACGCAACGAGCGAGTCGAGGTCGTAGCGCTCGAACGCATCGACGTAGCGGGCGAGCAGCGACTGCTGCTCGTCATCGGCCTCGTCGCGCATGTCGCCGATCTCGAGATCCTGTGACGCCAGGGTCGCTCGGGCACGCTGCAGCGCGCTGTTGACGGATTGCACGCTCGTGTCGAGCAGGGCGGCGACTTCCGTCGCCTGCCACCGCAGCACCTCGCGCAGGATCAGCACCGCCCGCTGGCGGGCCGGGAGGATCTGCAGCGCGGCGATGAAGGCGAGGCGGATCGACTCGCGCAGGACGGCTTCCTCGGCGGGATCGTCCGTGGCAGGCAAGACCTCGACGTCCGGGGCCGGTTCGATCCACGTGGCCTCCGGCAGGGGAGTCAACACGGCGGTCGAAGCCGTCGCCGCCGGACCGAGATCCACCGGCCGAGCCCGGCGCTTGCGGCTCTTCAGCATGTCGAGGCACACGTTGGTGGCGATGCGGTACAGCCAGGAACGCACGGCGGCGCGACCCTCGAAGGTGTCCGAGGCGCGCCAGGCCCGCAGCAGGGTGTCCTGGACGGCGTCCTCTGCTTCGGCCACCGAACCGAGCATCCGGTAGCAGTAGCCCGTGAGCTCGGACCGGTGCAGGGCCAGCGCAGCCTCGACCTCCGCACGGCGGCTGCCGTCCAGCGGCGCCTCCGTACCAGCGATCACGTCCGTCATCTTCACCCCTTCGTCGATGGCGCGCGTCGTTGCGCTGCACCGGTCACGGTAGGCGCGTGATTCCCCAAAGGGCCTGTTCTGTCCGTCACATCCCTGATGCGGCCGGCGAAGGCGCTGGAGCGCCCGCCGTGCCGAATCGGGTGTTCAGTTCTGAACGACGCACCTGATGCGGCCGGCGAAGGCGCTGGAGCGCCCGCCGTGCCGAATCGGGTGTTCAGTTCTGAACGACGCGACCTGACGTGCGGATTCGTAGCCTGGCCATGATGACCGAGCCCGAGCATCACGACGTGCTGCCCGAGGACCTCGATGCGGCCGGCTACGTCGGGCCGTACCGGTTCCCGGACAACTCCAGACGTCGCATTCCCGGTGTCATCTACCTCGTCATCGCGGCCGTGTGTGTCGTCGTCTGGCTGCTCTGGCACGACTCGTCACCGATCGCCAACGTCGGGTGGCTGTGGGCCGCCGGGCTGCTCACCATCGCCGGGGTGATCTCGATCACGTCCGGCTGGCCGATGCACGTCGACGAGCGTGAGGCCTTGGTCGCGGCGCAACGCGCCGTCGGTTTCCCGGTTGGCCATGCTTCGGCGCAGCAGGTGTGGCGGGGGCTGCGCAGCCGCCCGACGTGGCGGGTCCTGTGCTACTCGGTCGAAGATCCGCCGGTGCGGCGCGGGCTCGTCCTCGTCGACGCCGTCGACGGCCGCGTCGTCGAGCAGCTCGTGGAGGACAATCCGGAGCGGTGGTCGGCCTCACCGCCGGCGTCGACCTCCGACGGGCGAGGCTGACGTGCGCATCGCCGTCGGCACCGACGAGGTGACGACCGTGACCGAGGCCGTCCAGCGTCACCTCACCGCCGCCGGGCACGAGGTCGTCGACATCGCCAACGGCAAGCTCTGGCCCGAAGTCGGCCGGGATGTCGCCGCGGCCATCGTCGATGGCGCGGCCGATCGCGGCTTGGTGTGGTGCTGGACCGGCACCGGCGTGTCGATGGCCGCCAACAGGGTGGCCGGTGTGCGCGCCGCGCTGTGCACCGACGCCGAGACGGCAGTCGGAGCCCGCCGCTGGAACGACGCCAACGTGCTCGCCCTCGGCATCCGACTCACGGGGCAGACGGACTCCGATCCGGCCGACGCGATCCGGATCGTCGACGCGTTCCTCGCCACGGAGCCCGACGAATCCGAAACGGACAACATCTCCCGGCTTCTCTGACACGAACTCTCACCGTCTCATCGAGACGCTGACGAGAGCCGGTCCCCTCGCCGGCCATCACGAGAAGGGTTCCACCACCATGCGTCCCAAGTTCATCCTGCCTGCCGTCGCGGCCGTTCTGGCCGTCGGCGCGCTCACGGCGGGCACCAACGCCAGCGCCCAGAGCGCAACCCAGCATCGGGTCAACGACTGCGCGGCCCGCAACAGCCGTGGCCGTGACCTCCAGGTCGTCGGCCTCGTCGCCGACGGTTCCCTGGTGTGCTTCCAGGACGACCGGCCATCCCGCGTCGATCCGATCGGGCAGGTCACCGGGCTCGTGCAGGACACGTCGCTCGTCGGCATCGACTACCGCCCGGCCAACAATCTGCTCTACGGCGTCGGCAACGCCGGCGGCGTGTACACCATCGACGCCGACACCGCCGCGGCGACGCTGGTCAGCCGCATCAACCAGCCGCTCCAGGGCACGTCGTTCGGCGTCGACTTCAACCCGGCCGTCGACCGCCTACGCACCATCTCCGACGCCGGCCAGAACCTCCGCACCAACGTCGCCGACGGCTCGACCAACGTCGACGGCACGCTGAACATCCCCGGCACCCCGCCGGTCAGCCCGGCGCTCGGCGTGACGGCGGCGGCCTACACGAACAACGACGCCGACCCGAACACGGTGACGACGCTGTTCGACATCGACACGACGAACGACAACGTCGCCGTCCAGGCGCCGGCCAACGCCGGCTCGCTCAGCCCGACGGGCAAGCTCGGTCTGGATGCCGCCGGCCCGGTCGGCTTCGACATCTACAGCGACGTCCGCGACGGCACGACGGTCGGGCTGCGCGCGCTGGCGTCGATCACTGCTGCGGACGGCTCGTCGAGCCTCTACGGCGTCGATCTGCTGACAGGACGGGCTTCGGCCGTCGGCTCGTTCCGGGTCCCAGTCGTCGACATCGCCATCCCGACCGCCCAGAGCTGAGGTGCTGACCTCGACCGAGCGAAGGCTCGAGCGATGGTCCACGTCGTGAGCGGCCCGGCCCGGGCGACGCTGGAGGTCGACGAACTGCGCCTCCTCGTCCACCGGGCCGGGCAGCGCGATCCCGATGCGTGGGACCAGCTGTACCGGCGGTCGTACCTGAACCTCTACGGGTTCGCCCGCCGCCGGCTGCTCGACGACCGGGCGGCCGAGGACGCCGTCAGCGAGACGATGGCCCGAGCGATCGACCACATCGACCGCTTCCGTTGGCAGGGCGCCGGCTTCGATGCCTGGTTGTACGGGATCGCCCGCAACGTCGTCCGCGAGCTCGGCCGCGCTGGCCGGCGGAGCGCTCCGCCCATCGAGGGCGACCGCCCGAGTGTCGAACGCGGCCCGGAGGACGACGCCCTTGCCGCCGTCGACACGCACGCGATGCGACGGGCGTTCAGTCGGTTGGATCCCCTCGAGCGGCAGTTGCTCGAACTGCGGGTGCAGCACGGCCTCTGCGCCGATGAGGTCGGGCGGTTGCTCGGCAAGCGAGCCGGCGCGGTGCGCATGGCGCAGGTCCGGGCGCTGCGCAAGCTGCGGATCTGCTTCTTGGAGGCGCAGTCAGACGCCGGGCACGGACAGCCATGTCGCGCTGTCGGGCGGCAGGACGCCGGGCCGGTCGAGCGGCTCGCTGGACAGCAGGACCTCCATGTCGCGTAGGTCGTGCGGAAGCTGCGCCGGTTCGTCGAGGAAGTTGACGAGGCACACGAACCCCGGCTCGCGGCGGAAGGCGAGGACGCGAGGCGCAACGTCGATCCACGCCATCGTGCCGTCGCCGAGTGCCGGCAGCCGGCGGCGCAGCGCCAGTGTGCGCCGATACAACTCGAGCATCGACTCGGGTTGACCGTCCTCCGCGGCGACCGTGCGAGCCGCCCATCCGTCGGGCTGCGGCAGCCACGCTGTTGGGCCTGGTCCGAAGTCGAACGGCGGCTCCGTGCCGCCCCAGGGAATCGGCACCCGGCAGCCGTCTCGACCCTTGCGGGTTCCGCCCGTGCGGTGGAACGTCGGGTCCTGACGGACCTCATCGGGAAGGTCCTCGACCTCCTCCAGGCCGAGCTCGTCGCCCTGGTACACGTAGGCGCCGCCCGGCAGCGCGAACATCAGCATGGCTGCCGCTCGTGCTCGCCGCTGTCCCAGCTCGCCGCCGCCGTAGCGCGTCACATGGCGAGTCACGTCGTGATTGGACAGCACCCACGTTGGTGGCGCGCCGACCTCGACGAGCGCTCCCATGCTGCGGTCGATCGCGGCGCGCATCGCCGTGGCATCCCATGGCGCCAGGAGGAAGTGGAAGTTGAACGCCGTGTGCAGCTCACCCGGCCGCACGTACCTGGCGACCTGTTCCGGCGTGTGCAGCCAGACCTCCGCGACGAAGATCCGCTCACCCGGATACGAGTCGCTGATCTCGCGCCACGCCCGGTACACGTCGTGGACCTCGTCCTGATCCCAGTGCGGATGCCCGCTGGGCGCCGGACCCGGCCGGAACCTCCCGGCGAGGTCCGGCATGTCCGGGTCCTTGGCCAGCCCGTGGGCGACGTCGATGCGGAACCCGTCGACGCCCCGATCGAACCAGAACCTGAGGATCGACTCGAACTCCGCGCGCACCTCGCCGTTCATCCAGTCGAGATCAGGTTGGCCGGCATCGAACAGGTGCAAGTACCACTGACCGGGTCGACCGTCGCTGTCCACCACCCTCGTCCATGCCGAGCCGCCGAAGCTGCTCCGCCAGTCGTTCGGCGGCTCGTCACCGTCGGTCGCCGGACCATCGCGGAACAGGTAGCGAGCGCGCTCCCGGCTGCCGCGCTCCGTCGCCAGCGCGGCCTGGAACCAGGCGTGCGCGCTGGACGTGTGGTTCGGCACGATGTCGACGATCACTCGGATGCCGAGGGCGTGGGCGTCGGCGACCAAGCCGTCGAAGTCGGCGAGGGTTCCGAAGCGCGGATCGACGTCGCGGTAGTCGGCCACGTCGTAGCCGGCGTCGGCCTGCGGTGACGGGTAGAACGGTGTCAGCCAGACGGCGTCGATGCCGAGCTGACGCAGGTAGGGGAGCCGCGACCGGATGCCTGGCAGGTCACCCATCCCGTCGCCGTCGGCGTCGGCGAAGCTGCGGACGTAGATCTGGTAGATGACGGCGCTTCGCCACCACGGCGTTTCGGCTCGCTGGCGCTCGCCTTCCGGGCTCGCCGTCGCTGCCACGTGGGACTGGCTGGTCATCCTCGAGCACCGCGAGGCGACGGCTCGCCGAACCTCACGTGATCAGTTCGCCTGTCCACGCCTGTCACTGCTGTTGCGCGGCCTCGGCGGCCGCCGCGATGCGGCGCAGCACCGCGCCGGCATCCAACGCCTCGCGCCGCAAGTCCTCGAGCGTTGCGTCGTCCCAGTCCTCGGCTCGTCGCCGCTCGATGGCGTTGGCCACCGCGGCCGCGTCGGCGGGTGCGCCGATCGCCGCGGCTGCGGCGTCGACGTGACGCTGCAGCTCGCCCACGAGTCCGGAGACCGCCGAGGGGTTGGCGTCGCCGATCGCCTCTTGCGTGCGCCGGGCGAGCGAGCGGAACGTGGTGGCAAGGTCAGCTGGCGTGGAGCCACTCATGCCTGCAGCCTGCCAGGCTCCAGCAGCTGCACCTGCACGCGCGGTAGCCTTGTCGCGGTGTTCGACGGCAAGTTCCGCAAGCCGATCGACCTGGCCGTCAAGCCCATCGGCAATGGCTTGCGTCGCACTCGGCTGACGCCGGACCACCTCACGATTGCCGGATTGGTCGTCGGTGTCGGGGCCGCGTTCGCCATCGGGCTCGGGTACCTGCAACTCGGGCTGTTGCTCGTCGTGCTCGCGGCGCTGCCGGATCTCCTCGACGGCGCGCTCGCCAAAGCGTCCGGCGCGGCCAGCCAGCGCGGCGCCTTCTTCGACTCCACCGTCGACCGGATCACCGACGCCGTGCTGTTCGGTGGCGTCACCTGGTACATCGCCGTCAACGAGTCGCCGGAACTGACGCTGCTGCCGTTCTCCATCATGGCGATCTCGTCATTGATCTCGTATGAGCGCGCCAAGGCCGAGTCACTCGGCCTGGAAGCCAAGGGCGGGTTGATGGAACGGGCCGAACGCGTGGTGCTGCTGTGCATCGGCTTGCTCTTCGAGCCGCTGCTGATCCCCGTGCTCTGGGTGATGCTGGTCCTGACGGCGATCACCGCCGTGCAGCGCTTCGTCAAGGTGTGGCGGCAAGCTCAGGTCGCGCCCGTCACCGCGGAACGCATCGAGCTGCGGCGGTCGCGCCGCCAGAGCAGGCGCGTCGCCCGCACCGAGCGGCGCCGCACCCGCGTGCCGCGACGCCGCTCCTGACAGTGGCGGCTCCGCCGGGCGAACCCGCCCGGGGTCGATTGCAGCGGCTGGCCGGTGCCGTGACCTACGGCGCCTACCGCACCGCATCGGGGATCGCTCGGACACTGCCGAACTTCGCGGCGGACGGCTTCGCCGTGCCTGCCGGTCTCGGCGCCAACCTCACCCGCCCAGAACGGCGGGCGACGATCGAGCGGCAACTGCGACGCGTCGACCCCACGTTGGAGGGATGGCGCTTGCGACGCGCCGTCCAGGACGCCTTCGACTCGTACGCCCGCTACTGGATCGAGACGTTCCGGCTACCGACGCTGCCAGCGAAGGTCGTCTCCGATGGGTTCACGGAGGAGGGCTACGCAGCGCACATCCAAGGCGGGCTGGCCGCGGGACGCGGCGTCATCCTCGCCTTGCCCCACCTCGGCGGTTGGGAATGGGCCGGGCGCTGGCTGACCGACCAGGGCCACCCGGTGACGGTCATCGTGGAGCAGCTCGATCCGCCCGAGCTGTTCGATTGGTTCGTCCGGCTGCGCCGCGACCTCGGCATGACCGTCGTCCCGCTCGGACCCGGCGCCGGCCGAGCAGTGCTCAAGGCGCTCGCCGACAACGAGGTCGTGTGCCTGCTCTGCGACCGCAACATCGGGGCGGGCGGGGTCGAGGTCGAGTTCTTCGGTGAACGCACGCTGTTGCCAGCTGGCCCGGCAACGATGGCCATTCGGGCGGGCGCGCCGCTCTTGCCGGTCGGTGCCTACTTCACGCCGCGCCCCAACGGCCATCACGCCGTCATTGGTCCGCCGGTGCCGACGGCCCGCGAGGGTCGCCTCCGTGACGACGTCGCGCGGGTGACGCAGGACCTGACGTACGCGCTGGAGCGCCTCATCCGCCGGGCGCCGTCGCAGTGGCACATGTTCCTACCGAACTGGCCCAGCGATCCCGGCTACGAAGCCGACATCGGGCGCGCCTGACGCTTGCGGGGACACACGTTCTGGGCTCGTGAAAACTTTTCGTGTGAGGTGCGGGCCAGCTGGGTAACCGGGCACCGTGTTCGCGGGCGCCGACGGTCACCTCTCGCGGATCGCCGTCGTACGCATGCTCCCGGGACTCGGCGACCTGCTGTGTGCCGTACCAGCGCTGCAGGGCCTGCGGGCGGCACGACCGGACGCCAACATCACCTTGATCGGGCGTGGCTCGAGCCGCTGGTTCGCCCACCGCTACTCCGCACTGATCGACGACTGGCTCGGCTGTGACTGGTGTCCGGGCCTCGTCGAGAGCACCGACGACCCGGCCGCGCTCGACGCCTTCCTCGACACCGCCCGCCAACGGTCGTTCGACCTCGCCATTCAGATGCATGGCGATGGTCGCGCCACGAACGCCTTCACGGCATCGCTGGGTGCGAGCCGGTGGGGTGGGCTGTCGCGAGCGCCCACAGCAGGTGGGTCGACCGCGCTGATCGACGACGCTGCGCACGAGGTCGACCGCTGCGTCGAAGCGGTGCGGGCTGCCCAGATCGACATCACGCCGGGGCCAGGCGGTTTCCCTGTCGCCCCAACGGATCGCCTACCGGTGGGCGTCGGCGATGGGCCGTTCGCCGTGGTCCATGCCGGTGCCAGCCGCCCTGACCGTCGCTGGCCGGCCGAGTGGTTCTCCGCCGTCGGTGCCCTTCTTGCTACTCGGATCGGCTGCGTCGCGCTGACGGGCAGCAGGTACGAGCGCTCGCTCACCGCGCTCGTGCGCGATGGTCTCGACGCCGGAGCACGCCGTCGGGTCGTCGACCTCGCCGGGCAGACGCCGCTCGGCACGCTCGCTGCGCTGCTGGCCAGGTCGACCCTCGTCGTCGCCAACGACACGGGTGTCGCTCACCTCGCCGCTGCCGTCGGCGCGCCGACGGTCACGATCTTCGGCGGTCCGCACCGCCGACGTTGGGAGCCACGTGGCCGCTGGACGGTCGGCGTCGGTGTCGACGGCGCCTGGCCCCCGGTCGACGACGTCCTCACCGCCGTCGACACGGTGCTCGGCGTGCCGTGCTAAACGTGCTGACGTGGCATGTCCACGGTTCGTACATGCAGTCGCTGGCCGCGGTTCCGGTGCGCTGGGTCCTGCCGTACGAGGAGGGGCGGCCGGGATACGGCGGTCGGTCAGCGGGGTTCCGTTGGTCCAGCAACGTCGTGGAAGTGCCGGTGCACGAACTGCCGTCGTGCTCGTTCGACGCCGTTGTGTACCAGCACCTCGACCACTACCAACGCGATCGTGCAGCCCTGTTGACGTCCCGCCAGCGAGAGTCGCCGGCCGTCTACATCGAGCACGACCCGCCGCGAGCCTCACCGACCGACTGCGTGCACCCGGTCGACGACGGGCGGACGACGGTCGTCCACGTCACCCACTACAACCAGCTGATGTGGGACACGCGCAACCCGAGCGTCGTCATCGAGCACGGCGTCCCGATGCCCGACCGTCCGGCGGGCTTGGAAGGCCGTGCCGGAATCGTGCTCGTCAACCATCTCGCAAGGAGGGGCCGACGGCTTGGTGCCGATGTGTTCGAGCAGGCGCGCCAGCGCCTGCCGCTCGACCTCATCGGTATGGGCGCCGAGGAGCTCGGCGGCCTGGGTGAGGTGCCGCCCGGGGACGTCGTGGCGACTGTCTCCGGCTACCGCTTCATGTTCTCGCCGATCCGTCACACATCGCTCGGACTCGGCATCCTCGAGGCGATGGCCGCCGGCGTGCCGGTGATCGGTCTGGCGACGAGCGAGCTGGCGACCGTCATCCGCAACGGTGTCAACGGCTTCGTTCACACCGACGTGGAACAGGTCTACGCAACCGGCGCGGAGCTGCTCGAGGACCGTGCCCTCGCACTGCGACTCGGTGCCGCGGCCCGGTGCACGATCGCCGACCGGTTCGGGCTCTCACGCTTCGTCGACGACTGGTGCCGCGTCCTCGACTCGATTGTCACGCCGCGCTGACGCGCGATCGACTTCGTGTATGGAGAAGCGCTTGTCGGGTACGGACGCGCCGTGCGGACATTCCGTCCTTCGAGACGCCCGGAAGCGCTGCTCTGTGACCGCGACGGCACGCTGATCGTCGATGTGCCCTACAACAACGACCCCACGCGCGTCGAGCCGCTTCCCGGTGTCGCCGAAGCGTTGCGGCTGGCGCGAGCGGCGGGCCTGCGCGTCGGCGTGGTCTCCAACCAGAGCGGCGTCGCCCGTCAGCTGATCAGCCACGAGCAGCTGCGCCGTGTCAACGCGCGGGTCTGTGAGCTGCTGGGCCCATTCGACGTGATCGTCTGTTGTCCGCACGACGAAGAGGACGGCTGCACCTGCCGAAAGCCTCGCTCGGGCCTGGTGACGATGGCCGCCAACCTCCTCGGCGTCGCACCGTCGGCGTGCGTGATGATCGGCGACACGGGCGCCGATCTCGCCGCCGCCCATGGCGCCGGCGCCATCGGGATGCTCGTCCCGAACGACGCGACCATGCCGCTCGAGCTGCGCGGTGTGGCCCACCTGCACGCCGACTTCGCCTCGGCCGTCGACGCGGTGTTGTCATGGCGCCCGGAGGCGGCATGACGCGGACACTCGTCGTCCGCCTCGACAGCGTCGGCGACGTGCTCCTGACCGGACCCGCCGTGGCCGTCGCGGCGTCCGCCGGTCCGGTCGACTACGTCGCCAGCTCGGTCGGTGCGCCGGCCGCTCATCTGCTGCCTGGCGTTGACCGGGTCATCACGTTCGACGCTCCGTGGATCCTTGACCCCGCCCCCGATACGGACGAGGCGAGGATCCGCGCCTTCGTCGACTCGATCGACGGGCGTGCCTACAGCGGCGCAGCCATCCTCACGTCCTCTCATCAGAGCTGCCTGCCGACGGCGCTACTGCTGCGACTTGCCGGCGTCGGACGCATTGCCGCGATCTCCCTTGACTACCCCGGCTCGCTGCTCGACCACCGCATCAAAGGCGACCCCAACCTCCACGAAGTACAGCGTTCGCTCGCCGTGATGGCGCAGCTCGGGCTCTCCGAGGGCGATCCGCATCCCCACCTGCGGATCGCCCTCGAGGCCGGTGAGCCGGTCGAGGGCCGCGTGGTCGTCCATCCCGGGGCGGCCGTGCCAGCCCGGACGTTGGAGCCGGGTCGCTGGGCCGAGTGCGTCGAGTCGCTGGCCCGTCACGGCTACGAGGTGGTGGTGACGGGCAGCAACGAGGAACGCAACGTCTGCGCGATGGTTGCCTCCTCGCTGAACGGTCCGCCGATCCTCTTCGGCCGGTCCGACCTGCGCGGCTTGGCCGAGGTGCTGGCAAGCGCCGATGTCGTCGTCACCGGCAACACCGGGCCGGCCCATCTTGCCGCCGCCGTCGGACGACCAGTGGTGTCGATCTTCCCACCGACGGTCCCGCCGTCGCGCTGGGCGCCCTGGGGCGTTCCCGGCGTCGTGCTGGGTGATCCGCTGATCGAGTGCGCCGGTTGCCGCGCTCGCCGCTGCCCTCTGCCGCAACAGTGGTGCCTGGATGACGTGACGCCCGAGGCCGTCGTCCGTGCAGTCGCCGAGTTGAGCGCCGCTCCAATCATGGAGCTGGTGCCGTGAGCATGCGCGTGGCCCTGGTGTCCGAGCACGCCAGCCCCTTGGCGGTCAACCTCGGCACCGCCGACGCCGGTGGTCAGAACGTCTACGTCGACGCGCTCTCTCGCCACCTCGCCCGCGTCGGCGCAACCGTGGACGTCTACACCCGGCGAGATGACCCGTTGGCGCCGGCGGTCCGCGACCTCGCCGCCGGCGTCCGGGTTCACAACGTGTCCGCAGGACCGCCGGAGCCGATCCCCAAGGACGACCTGTTCGAGTTGATGCCCGAGTTCGCGAGGCGGCTCAGGAACGCTTGGCGGTGGCGCCCGCCGGACGTCGTGCATGCCCACTTCTGGATGTCGGGGTGGGCGAGCGAGCGTGCCCGCTGGCGCCACGGCATCCCGCTCGTGCAGACGTTCCACACGCTCGGGGTCGTCAAGCGCCGGCATCAAGGCGCTGCCGACACCAGTCCGCCCGAGCGCGATCATGTCGAGCAGGATCTGCTGCGTTGCGCCGAAGCGGTGATTGCGACCTGCGGCGATGAGGTGTCCGAGCTCGTCGGGCTCGGCGCAGACCCAGCGAAGATCACCGTCGTGCCCTGCGGTGTGGACGACCGGTTCGAGCCTCGCCCCATGCGGGCGCATCGGGCCCGCATCGCCAGCGTCGGGCGGATGGTGCCGCGCAAGGGCGTCGCCGACGTGATCGCCGCGATGGCGCTGCTGCGCACTGACGCCGAGCTCGTGGTCGCGGGCGGAGCGGCGGGGGAGACGGATGTCGAATCGGCACGCCTGCACGCCGTAGCCGCCGATCTCGGCGTCGTGGACCGCTGCCGCTTCGTCGGTCACCTCGGTCGCGCCGCCACCGCCGACCTCATGCGGGCGAGCGACATCGTCGTCTGCGCACCGTGGTACGAGCCGTTCGGCATCGTGCCGATCGAGGCGATGGCCTGCGGCGTTCCCGTCGTCGGCACGGCCGTCGGCGGCCTCCTCGACACGGTCGTCGACGGCGTGACCGGCCGTCTCGTCGAGCCCCGCCGGCCGGACCTGCTCGCGACAGCTCTCGATGAGCTGCTCGCCGATCCGGCGTGCCGCCGGCGGATGGGTGCGGCCGGCGCAGCTCGGGTCGATCAGTTGTATCGCTGGCCGCAGGTCGCCGGAGCGGTCCTCGATGTCTACCGCGCGGTCATCGCCGGCTCGGTCAGTTCGCGTCAGCGAGCGGTGCTGTGAGCGTTTCGACGGCCGGCGCCGCCGCACTCGACCTGATCAGCACCGCCCAGGTCACGATCGGCGGGCTGCGCGCAGACGCGTCGCGCCTGGCGCGTTGGGCGGAGTTGATCGCCGGCCGGCTGCACCGCGGCGGCGTCGTGCTGACTGCCGGAAATGGCGGCAGCGCGACGCATGCTGCACATCTCGCCGGCGAGCTCATGGGTCGGTTCCGCGACGAGCGTCGGGCCTTGCGCGCCGTCTGCCTCACTGCGGACGGGTCGACGCTGACGGCAGTCGGCAATGACTACGGGTTCGAGAAGGTCTTCTCGCGTCAGATCGAGGGGCTGGCTGGGGGTGACGACGTCGTGGTGCTGTTCTCCACGTCCGGCCGCAGTCCCAACGTCTTGGAGGCGGTGACGGCGGCGCGCCTGCGCGGCGCCCTCATCCTGGCCTTCACCGGACCGGCGCCCAACCCATTGCAGCGTGCCGCGGACGACACCGTCGCCGTCGATGGGGCCGACACCGCTTGCATCCAGGACGCCCATCACGTCGGCCTGCACGCGCTCTGCGCCGCCCTGGACCATGTGCTCGGCGTGGCGCAGCCCGTGGAGGCGCTGACGTGACCGCAGTACCTCGACTCCTCGTCGTCGGCGACGCGCTCGTCGATGTCGACGTGACCGGTGAGGTCGATCGGGTCGGGCCGGAGGGCTGTGTTGTCCTCGAGGCCCACCACGAGCGTCGTCGTCCCGGCGGCGCTGCGCTCGCCGCCACGTTCGCCGTCGACGACGGAGCCGATGTCACGCTCGTGACTGCCATTGGGAACGATGAAGTAGGACACTTCCTGCGTCAGCGCATCGCCGAGCTCGGCATCCGGCTCATCGATCTGGGCACGGTCGGACCGACCCCGCAGAAGTGGCGATTGCGCTCGGCGGATGGAACGCTGCTGCGGGTCGACCGTGACTGCGCTGATCCGCCCGGCCTGCGCGTCGATGACGCCGCCGTCGATCGCACGGCGATGGATGTCGATGCCGTGCTGATCGCGGACTATGGGCGGGGCTTGGCACGCCGGCTGTCGGCTGTCGCGGCGCGAGCCGCGGCCGAGCGGCCGGTGATCTGGGACCCTCACCCGCGTGGAGCCGTGCCGCCCCGTCGGCTCGACCTGCTGACACCGAACGAACGGGAGGCGCACGCGCTTCGTCGCGCCGCAACGCCCCGCCTGGGGCGCCGGCCGGAGGATCCGGCCGAGCTCGCTGGGCGCTTGGCCCGCCACTTCGAGACCGCCGTTGCCGTCACCTGCGGGTCGGGTGGAGCGGTGCTGGTCGACCGCGCGGGCGCGCAGTGTGACGTGCCCGCGACCGCTGCCAACGGCGACACGTGTGGGGCGGGTGACCGCTTCGCCGCCCGTGTCGCCGTCGAGCGGGCACGGGGTGCTGCCCTTCCGGCAGCCGTCGGGGCAGGCGTGGCCGCCGCCTCGAGATTCGTCGCCACGGGTGATAGCAGCGCGCCGGGCACCAGCATCGACGCGTTCGAGTTGGCTGCGCGCTTCTCCGCACGCGGCGGTCGCGTCGTTGCCACGGGCGGGTGCTTCGACCTGCTCCACGCCGGGCACGTCCAGCTGCTCCAGGCGGCTCGGGCGATGGGGGACTGCCTCATCGTGTGCCTCAACAGCGACGATTCCGTGCGGCGCCTGAAGGGCCCGGGTCGGCCTGTCGTGGGCGTCGAGGATCGCAGACGGGTCGTCGAAGCCCTGGCTTGCGTCGACGGCGTTGCCGTCTTCGCCGAGGACACCCCGATCCAGCTACTCGAGCGCCTTCGCCCAGCCGTGTTCGTGAAGGGAGCCGACTACACGGTCGAGGAGCTGCCTGAGCGTGCGGTGCTGTCGCGCTGGGGCGGGCGGGTGGCGATCGTGCCGTTGTCCGACGGCCGGTCGACGTCACGGATCATCGAGCGAGCGAGAGCGGAGGCGGTATGAACGATTCAGCACGCACCATTCTGGTGACAGGTGGGGCATCGGGCCTCGGCCGAGCAGTCGTCGAGCAACTGCTCGAGCGGGGTGACGCCGTGGCGGTGCTCGACCGCGCGCCCGCCAGCGTGGACGGTGCGCTCCACATCCAGGTCGACCTTGCGAACACCGAGGCGGCCGAAGACGGCGTGGGGGCGGTGCAAGCGCGCCTCGGCAGGCTCGACGCCGTCGTCACGGCCGCCGGGATCGATGAGTGCGGGGCGCTCGGGGACGTCGACCGCACCGCGTGGGAACGGGTGATTGCCGTCAACCTCCTCGGCACGGCGGCCGTGGTACGGGCGGCGCTCCCTGACCTCGCGCGACCGGATGGCCGTGTGATCCTCGTCGCGTCGACGCTTGGCTGGCGGGCGCTGCCGGACGCCACCGCCTACTGCGCCAGCAAGTTCGGCGTCGTCGGCTTCGCAAGGGCGCTCGCCGCAGAGTCCGCGGGCGGCCAGGCGTGACGTGCCTGCTGCCCGGGGGAATGGCGACGGCGTTCTTCGACGGCCGTCCGGAGCAGTACAAGCCGGGCCCTGATGCGAAGTTGAACGACCCTGCGGCCGTTGCCCGTTCCGTGCTGTTCGCCCTCGATCAGCCGGTGGGGTGCGAAGTGCGCGAGCTGCTGGTCTGCCCGGCCGAGGAGACGAGCTGGCCGTGACCGGAACGCAATGATCGTCCTGGGCGTCAACGCGGTCTTCCACGACCCGGCCGCGGCGCTCGTCATCGACGGCGTCACCGTCGCCGCCGCCGAGGAAGAGCGCTTCTCACGTCGCAAGCACGGCAAACCGGCAGTGCCGTTCTCGACGTGGGAGCTGCCGACGGCGGCGATGAAGTGGTGTCTCGATCAGGCCGGACTCGAGCCCGCCGACCTCGACATCGTGGCCTACTCGTACGACCCCGATCTGGCGCCGCGCACTGACGATGTGATCGCCGACGAGTGGGAGGGGCTGCGCACGCTCTACGCCCGTAGGGCGCCGCTGTTCCTGCAGAGTGCGCTCCCGGGCCTTCGCCCGGACTGCGTGCGCTTCGTTCAGCACCACCTCGCGCACGCCGCATCGGCCGCTCTCGCTGCTCCGCTCGACGATCCCGCCGTGCTGGTGCTCGACGGTCGCGGCGAGTGCGACTCACACCTTGCCGCCGCCACGAGGGACCAGATGATCGAGCCGTTGTTCGCCCAGGCGCTCCCACACTCGTTGGGCCTCATGTACGAGGATCTGACGGAGCACCTCGGCTTCCATCGTTCATCGGACGAGTACAAGGTGATGGCACTTGCCTCGTACGCCGAGCCGGATTTCCTGGATGCGTTCCGCCAGCTCGTGCGGCTCGGGGGAGACGGCGGCTTCACCGTTGCCCCCATCGACTGGAGCTCGTTCGCGCCGCCGGTGCGTAACGGCGTGCACGGCGACGGCCATGCCGCGCTCGCGGCGTCCGTGCAGACACGGCTCGAGGAGATCATCCTCGGTCTCGCCTCCTGGGTGCACGACAACACCGGCGCGCGCAGCCTTGC
The DNA here is from genome assembly GCA_963844915.1 of uncultured Acidimicrobiia bacterium. GTDB lineage: Bacteria > Actinomycetota > Acidimicrobiia > Acidimicrobiales > Ilumatobacteraceae > JALZMG01. Next base: position 229,414 of record CAWJQF010000011.1, read on the forward strand.
CATGGCGGGCGGCGTCGCTCTCAACTGCGTCGCCAACGGTCGGCTCGCCGCGGAGGGACCCTTCGACAATGTCTGGGTCCAGCCGGCCGCGGGTGATGCTGGCACCGCTCTTGGCGCCGCGCTCTTCGCGAGTCGTGACGCCGGCCAGCGGGTCACCCCGATGGCCTCAGCGGCGCTCGGCCGGGGATGGTGCGATGACGACCTCGCCCGGGAGCTCGCCCTCGCTGCCATCGGCCATCACCGCGCCGCAGATGTCGCCGATGCAGCAGCCGCGGTCCTCGCCGCTGACGGCGTTGTCGGGTGGTTCCAGGGCCGCAGCGAGTACGGACCGCGTGCGCTCGGCCACCGCAGCCTCCTGGCCAGCCCGGCGCACGAGGAGATGCTGACGCGTCTCAACGACATCAAAGGACGCGAGCAGTTCCGCCCGGTCGCCCCGCTGGTGCTCGCCGAGCGGGCCACCGAGATCTTCGACGGCGTGATGCCGAGCCCGTACATGTTGTTCGTCCATCGTGTGCGCCCGGAGTGGCGCGATCGAATCCCGGCGGTCGTCCACGTGGACGGCACGGCGCGCGTGCAGACCGTCGATCGCCGCGATGAGCCGCTCCTGGCTCGGCTGCTCGACCGGTTCGAGGCACGCACGGGACTCCCGGTGCTCGTCAACACCAGCTTCAACACGGCCGGGCGACCGATGGTCGACTCACCTCGTGATGCCCTCGAGTGCTTCGGTGCCTCACCGATCGACGCGTTGGTGATCGGTCCGTTCGTGGTCGAGAGGATGAGCAGTCGACACGCGGCGTGACGTCACCGTCGTCGTCCCAACGATCGGTCGACGGTCGCTCGACACGCTGCTCCGGTCGCTCTCCGCCCAACCGAACCGACCGGGAGCGGTCGTCGTGGTTGACGACCGGCGTGTCCCGGACCCGCCGTTGACGGCGACCTCGGAGTTCGTCGCCGACACGACGGTGCTGCGCAGCGGCGGGCGGGGGCCGGCTGCAGCGCGGAACATCGGTTGGCACGCGGCGGGGACACCGTGGGTCGTTTTCCTGGACGACGACGTGGTGCCCGAGCCTTCCTGGTCCGAGCGGCTCGCCGCCGACCTCGATGCGGCTCGTGATGTGGGCGCCATCCAGGCGGCCATCGTCGTGCCGCGGCCAACGGATCGGCGACTGACCGACCAAGAGCGCAATGTCGCCGCCCTCGAGCATGCGGGATGGATCACCGCCGACCTCGCCGTGCGGCGGGAAGCGCTCGTCCAGCTCCACGGTTTCGACGAGCGGTTCCCGCGGGCCTACCGCGAAGACAGCGATTTCGCCCTGCGCGCTCAAGCGGCGGGGTGGCGGTTCGTGCACGGCTCGCGGGCGACCCATCATCCGCTGCGGACGGGTCCGTGGTGGGCCAGCGTCGCCGCCCAGCGAGGCAATCGCGACGACGCGCTGATGCGCGCGCTTCACGGCTCGACGTGGTCCACCACCCGCGGCCGACGGCGGCGTCACCTGCTGATCACGGCTGCCGGCGTGGCGTCCCTGGCTGCTGCGGTCGCGGGCCGGCGACGGCTCGCGACGGGTGCCGCGCTCGCATGGTCGGCCGGCACGATCGAGCTGGCGGTGGCGCGGGTCATCGGCGGCAGCCGTAGCGCGCGCGAGGTCGGCGTAACCGTGCTGACGAGCGTGGCGATCCCTCCCACCGCGACCTGGTGGTGGTTGACGGGCCGCGCTCGATGGCGTGACGGCAGGGTCCACGCGTGGGGCGATGGACATCGGTTGTAAGCCGCCCTCGCCGTCAGCGAACGGGGCGCGTCGCGCGACGAACCGCCTCGCGTGACGCACCGCTGACGTCGGTCGACGGCGTTGTTTCGACCCCTCGATCGGGTACCGTGTAACCACGACCTTCAGCAGCGAGGGCCGACTCGTTCAGTCGGGAGGTGCCCTCGTTGGAAGTGGCTGGTTCTGCTCAGCTGTCGTTGACGTGGCGGACCAAGGTCGACGATGACGGTGGGGCCGTCACCCTGGAGTTGATGGGGGAGCTGGACCGGCTCACGGCGCCTTCGCTGTCCCATCAGTTGGACCAGCTGCTCGCCGCGGGCCTCAATCCGATCGTTCTCGACGTCAGCGACGTGCGGTTCATGGACCTCGGTGGCTATCGACTGCTCGTCGACGTCGGTGCGAGCTGCGCCCGTCGCGGCTGCTGGCTCGTTTTGCGGCGCCCCGGTCTGGCCGTGCGCCGGCTCGTCGACCTGATCGGCGTCCCAGACGGAGTCCTCGTCAGCAGCTGGTAGCGCGCTTCGTGCACTCAACGGCACGAACTCAACGGCGCGAAGCGAGACGAGACCGCTGACGATCTGCCCCTCATGTGAGGGTTTCTCGACCGGCGCTGTTCGAACCGCATGGAGCGGGGGCAGACGGCTCGGGATGTCTCGCACCGCAAGCCTGTCGGGGTCGGCGCAGCCGGTCCGAGCCGTCGTCGAGGAGACGGCCGAGGAGTTGATCCAGCGTTATCGAGAGACCGGCGACCGCAGGCTTCGCAACCGAGTGGTGGAGCAGCACGAGTGGTTGGCGAGATCCGTCGCCCGTCAGCTCAAGCGCAGCGGCGAGGACTTCGACGACCTCGTGCAGGTCGCGATGATCGGCGTCCTCAAGGCGATAGAGCGGTTCGATCCCGCCTTCGGTGCATCGTTTCGCACGTACGCGTCCGTGACGGCACGTGGCGAAGTTCGCCGCCACTATCGCGACGCGGGATGGTCCGTCAGCGTTCCCCGTCGCCTCAAAGATCTTCGCTATGAGGTGTCCGCGGCGACCGACGTGCTCCGAGAGCAACTCCGCCGGGCGCCGACCACTGCGGAGGTCGCGGGGTATCTGCGCATCTCGCGCGACGAGGTGGACGAGTGCATCGCCGCCGGCAGCAACTTCCGCGCCCTCCCGATCGATCTACCGACGGGTGAAGAGCGCTCCGCCGCAGCTCTCCGCGACTCCAGCTGGGAGGAGCGCATCGTCGCCCACCTGGGTGCCAGTAGCGAGTTGGCGGAACTGCTCGCGAAATTGCCGGTACGGCTCCGGAACGTGCTCGTGATGCGGTTCGTCGAGGAGCGCAAGCAGAGCGACATCGCCGGCGAGATCGGCGTCAGCCAGGTCCACGTCAGCCGGCTGATCAAGCAGGCGCTCGTGGCGCTGCGCGACCTCAGCGACCGAGACGTCGTCGACTCCTGACCCGTTCTGTCCGTAGGAACGGTTCGTTGTGAGGCGATTTCGGCGGACAGAGCGGCCTCGCACGTCTTGAACGGCGTTCGGGCGGGGTACTGAACCACCGTGAAGCGGTTGTGGTACGTGTCGTCGTCGCTGAGCCGCGGTGAGGACGCGCACCCGTCGTGGACGTGTCAGCTGATCCGCGCCGAAGTCGGCCCGCACGCCCTGCTGCTCGACCTCATCGCACTCGAGCCGTGCCCCGTGACGGCCGTGGCCTGCGGCCGATACGTGCCCTTCACGTTGCAGATCGGCCGTCGAGGCGAGCCCGGCGACTCCTCGGACCTGGCCATCGCGGCCTGGGCGGAAGACGCTGACGTCGTCGAGATCAGCGCGGGTGCCGATGCCCGTCGCTCGTGGCTGCGGTTGTCGTCCGGTCAGCGCCACCTCGTGCTGGCCGTCGACGGCGACCGCTGAGAGATCTGCCTATCGTTGCGCCCTGTGGGCGCAGCCATAGCCATCGGTGGAGCGCTGCTGGCGCTGATCGTCATCGTGTGGTTCGTGGTGAGCCGGCAGAACCCGGAGCAAGCGGCGTCCCACGGGGACCCGAGCCAGAGGTCTTACGAAGAGCACTTGCGCGAAGAGCCCACCGAGGGCCCGGCCGGTCCCGGTGCCGAGGACGAGCGGGTCGTCGAACCCGGCGAGACCGCGCCCGGCCCGTCGGCCAACGAACCGGATTGAGGCGTACGGCCTCGGCTCGCATACGGCGCTAGCGCGGCATCGCCTGCAGCTGGGCCTCGAACCAGACGACGCCCTCGGCGTCGCCGAAGGCAGCCGTCGCGCAGGTTGAGGAGATCACGCGCCGGGCCAGCTCGAGGTCGGCGTCCGTCCACCGCGCCGTGCCGTGGCTGGCGGCGCGCATCTCGACACTGAGGCTGCCGTCGACCGGTCGGATCGCCAGGGTCACCGCGCCTTCGCTCAGCGCAGTGATGGCGTGGAACACCTCGTCCATCAGCAGCCGGAGGTCGACGAGGTCATCGACGTCGAACGACTCCAACGAAGCACACGCAACGGCGACAGCTCGGGCGACGCGAGCGTTCCGTGCGTCGGGCGGCAGGATCAGGACGAGCGAGCCGTCATCGCGGGGGTCCATGAGAGAGCCGCCGGCCCTGATCAGGCGGGTGACTCGTCGCGGCCGTATCGCCGCTCCGTGTCATTGCAGGGTGTGTCACCATGCTCGGCGGACGGCTCGGTCGACTCAACAGCACGTTTCGCAGTCGGCTCGGGATCCTCGTCTCGTCGAGATACCGTCCCAGCCATCGTCCGCTCCTACCCCCGCCACGCCAAGTCCAGACGACTGCTCGTCGCAGGCATCGTACTGCTCGCAGGTGGGTGCGGTGATGACGATGACGGGGCGTCGTCGGATGCAAGCACGGCGAGCACATCCGAGGCCACCAACGACAGCGCGAGCTCGACTCCCACCCCGGCAACGGCGAGCGCCGAGTTCTGCGAGCCGATGGAAGAGCTGGCCAACTTCAACGCCGAGGCGCCGGCACTCGACGCGAGTGCCGACTGGGCGACGGTGCAGGAGGAGGTCGTCAACCGCGGGAATGGAGCGATGGGCCTCTACGACAACGTGATCGCCGTCGCACCGGAGGAGGCGGTCGGCCAGCTGGAGACGCTTCGCGACTACAGCCAGGAGGTCATCGACATCGCCGCGGAAGCCACGTCGCCCGAAGACTTCTCGACGCAGCTCGGCACCCCGCCGGAGGAGGTCCTGACGGCGGCGACCGAGCTCAACGACTACATCACGGAGGCCTGCGGCTTCGAGCTGACGAGCGGCAGCTGACGGTGGCGCTGGCGGGCGGCGAGCACGCCGGCGCCGGCAATGCCAGCCAGTGCCAGGGGCGCGACGAACCAGGTGGCGGCCGGAGGCGACCATCCGGTCGCGTCGATGTCGAGCACACCGAGGTCCTGCGGCCCGAACCAACCCTGGATCACGCTCCACTCGTACCGGCCGGACTCCGGGAACTCGATCGTCGCTCGGTATCGCCCGAGCGCTCCGGCGGATTCGGCCGGGAACCGGGTGATGTCACCGTCGGGTCCCTCGACGACGATCATCACGCCGTCGACGTCGACCGGCGTCTGCCCGTGCTGGAGGATGGTGAAGCCGATGTCAACGTCCTTGCCAGCGGCGGGCTCGTCGAACGGATCGACCTGCGTGACGGCCCACCCGCCGGCCTTGGCCGGTGACGGTGCAACCGACCAGAGTGCGAGCAACCCGATGACCACTGCCGCGAATCGACGTCCCATGCACGTTCCGACACCGCCGCGACCCAGCTAGGTTCCACTTGATTCGCGGGCTTCTACAGTTGAGAGCCGGGCTAGCTCCCGAGCGTTCGTGCCGCAGCGAGCGTGAATGGTCAGGCCGGCCGTCGGGCCGCCAGGCCCAGGCCGACACGCCGAGCGAGCGCAGCGAGCGAGGCCATTGATGAGGGTTGGCCTCGTCTGTCCGTACAGCCTGACGGTGCCCGGTGGCGTGCAGTCCCAGGTCCTCGGGTTGGCGAGGGAGCTACGCCGGCAGGGTCACGAGGCCCGGGTGCTCGGACCGTGCGATGGCCCGCCGCCCGAGGCGTTCGTCACGCCGCTCGGGGACAGCCTGCCGACCGCCGCCAACGGGTCGATGGCGCCGCTGGCGCCGGACGCCTCCGCCGCACTGCGCACGATCAGGGCCCTGCGCGACGAGCAGTTCGACGTCGTCCACGTGCACGAACCGATGGCCCCCGGTCCGTCGATGACGACGGTGACGATGCGACCGGCCCCGCTCGTCGCGACGTTCCACGCGGCCGGTCAGTCGGCCAGCTACAAGATCTTCCGCCCGCTCCTGCTCTGGCTGGCCGGCCGCATCGATCGCAAGGTCGTCGTCTCCAAGGACGCGCTCGAACTGGCCCAGACGGCGCTGGGCGGTGAGTACGACATCCTCTTCAACGGCGTGGAGGAGGCGGCGATCGCGGCGACGCCCCCGACACCCACCGACGGCCCGACGATCTTCTTCTGCGGCCGCCACGAGGAGCGCAAAGGCTTGGCCGTGCTGCTCGAGGCGTTCACCACGCTGCCGCCCGATGCCCGCCTGTGGATCGCCAGCGATGGGCCGGCCGGCCCGCCGTTGCGCGCTGCCTACGCCGGCGACAAGCGGATCTCGTGGTTGGGCCGGATCAGCGACCCGGAGAAGTTCGCCCGGCTGCGCGGCTCGTCGGTGTTCTGCGCGCCGTCGTTGCACGGTGAGTCCTTCGGCGTCGTGCTGATCGAGGCCATGGCGGCTGGTACGGCCGTCGTCGCCAGCGGGCTCGACGGCTACCGCAACGTGGCCACCGATGGCGTCGACGCGCTGCTCGTCGAGCCGGGCAACGTCGCCGCGCTGACGAAGGCCCTGACCACGCTGCTCGTCGATCGCCAGCTCGCCGACTCGCTGCGCCAGGCGGGCCTGCGCCGAGCGAAGGACTTCTCCATGGCCACCCTGGCCGAGGAGTACGTGCGGATCTACCGCCAGTTGATCGAGGAGCAGCCGAGTGGTCCGACCCTCCGCCGACGGATCGGCAACCGCGTGATGCGAGGCCGCGCCTGACGAAGCTGCTCGGATTGGGCAGGTGGGCGAGCTCGGCAGGTGAGTCGAGCAGCTTGCTGCGAGACGAGCCCGACGGTGAAGGTTGTGTGGTCGGGCAGGTGGGCGAGCCGTCGCTTCGCGGTGACGTCGGATCAGCCCGGAGTCGCCCGTGACAGCGACGGCGAGCTCGCAGGTGAGTCGAGCAGCTTGCCTGCGAGACGAGCCCGAGTAAAGACGCGCCTCGTACACTCCCGGCCATGACTGTCGCCCTCATCATCATCATCGTGGTGGTGGCACTCGTGGTGATCTACCTGATCGCCGCGTACAACGGGCTGATCCGTCGTCGCAACCAGATCGAGAACGCCTGGTCGCAGATCGACGTTCAGCTGAAGCGCCGCCTCGACCTCATCCCCAACCTCGTCGAGACCGTCAAGGGGTACGCCGCGCACGAGCGCGAAACCCTGGACGCCGTGATCAAGGCTCGTAACTCCGCCATCTCCGCACCAGACACGCCGCATGCGCAGGCCGAGGCCGACACCCAGCTGTCTGGTGCGCTGCGCCAGGTCTTCGCGCTCGGGGAGGCCTATCCGGACCTCAAGGCGAACCAGAACTTCCTCGCGCTGCAGGAGGAGCTGACGGCCACGGAAGGCCGGGTCGCCTACGCGCGGCAGTTCTACAACGACAGCGTTCTCGAGTACAACAACAAGCTGCAGCAGTTCCCGACGAACTTCTACGCCGAGCGCCTGAAGTTCGAGAAGCGCGAGTACTTCGAGGCCGACGAGGCCGCACGTACCGTTCCGACGGTCGAGTTCTGACCGATCTCGCTCCGTGATCACGGTGTTCTTCGCGCGGCGTCCCATGTTCGAGCTGATCCGCTCCAACAAGCGGCGATCCGTCCTCCTCGTCCTCGGCTTCGTCCTCGTCGTCGTCGCGATCGGGGCTGCCGCCGGCTACCTGGCAGGGTTCGGCTGGGGCGGCATCGTCATCGCCCTCGTCCTCTCAGCGGCGCTGGCCTTCGCTTCGTACTGGAAGGCGGACGCCATCGCCCTGAGGATGAGTCGCGCCCGGCCCGCTGATCCGGAGCAGTACCGCCGACTGCACAACCTCGTCGAAGGACTGTGCATCGCCAGCGGTCTGCCGAAGCCGCGCGTCTACGTGGTCGACGATCCCGCACCCAACGCGTTCGCCACGGGCCGCAACCCCAAGCACGCCGCGATCGCCGTGACCACGGGACTCCTGGAGAAGCTCAACCGAGTCGAGCTCGAAGGCGTCGTCGCCCACGAGCTCTCGCACATCCGCAACTACGACATCCTCGTGTCGACGCTGGCCGTGACGCTGGTTGGCGCCGTCGCCATCGTCACCGACATCGCCATTCGCATGATGTGGTGGAACGGCGGTCGGGAGCGTCGCGACGGCGATCACGGGGACCATGCCAATCCGTTGGCAATCCTCGGATTTGCGTTATTGATCCTCGCCCCGATCATCGCCAAAGCCATGCAGGCAACGATCTCCCGCAGGCGCGAAACGCTGGCCGACGTCAGCGCGTGCCAGCTCACGAGGTATCCACCAGGTTTGATCTCGGCTCTGGAAAAATTGAGGGACGACAAGACGGTGACGCACTCTGCGTCCACGGCTACGGCACACTTGTGGATCGAGCAGCCCATGAGCGGAGTGGGCGACCACGGGCGGCTGCGGTCGATCCACAAGCTGTTCGATACCCACCCTCCATTGGAAGAGCGAATCAGCCTGCTGAGAGAGCTATGAGCACAAGAACGAGAAGGTCCGCACTTGTTGCGCTGACGCTGGTCGGCGGCCTCGTGGCCGCGGCCTGCAACGGCAGCGGCGAAGCGGCCAACACGGAGGCTCCGCCACCGACGACCGAGCGACCCCCAACCACCACGGAGTCGCCGGCGACGACACGAGCCAGCACGACCACCACGCAAGCACCGACGACGACGACGACCGCTGCGCCCACGACCACGACGGAGCTGATCATCCAGCGGATGCCGCTCACCGGGGTGCCCCTCGAATTCGGGCAGACGGTGCCTGATCGTCCGGCCCTCGTCGTCAAGATCGACAACAATCCGCGAGCGCGTCCGCAGAGCGGTCTCAACGCCGCCGACCTCGTGTTCGAGGAGATCGTCGAGTACGGCACGCGCTTCGCCGCTGTCTTCCACAGCGGAGACGCCAACCCGGTCGGGCCGATCCGCTCCGGGCGCACGCAGGACATCGACCTGCTCGGCGGCCTGCAGCGGCCGCTCTTCGCCTGGAGCGGCGGCAACCCCGGCGTCACCCAGGCGATCGCCGACTCCGACTTCGTCGACCTCAACCCGAGCGGCGTGCCCGGGGGCACGTACGGGCGCCAGGGGAACAACGGCTCCCCGCACAACTACTACTCGTACACCGACAAGCTGTTCGCGCTGGCCAACGAGGAAGCGGGCCGCCCGGTGCCGATGTTCTCGTACCTCGACCCGGGCGTGCTGCCGGCGGGCGGCCCCGGCGGTTTCGCCGAGATCCAGATGGATACCGATCGTGTGTCGTGGGAGTACGACCCGGGCAGCGGCGCCTACTGGCGCTCGACGAACGGGGACGTGCACGAGGACGGCAACTCAGGCGAGCAGGTCAACGCGGCGAACGTCGTGATCCTGGAGACGGCGTACCGACCGAGCTACGTCGATTCCCACAGCCCTGAAGCGGTCACCATCGGCGGCGGCCCGGCCTGGGTGCTGAGCGGTGGCACGGTGCGAGCCGGCAGCTGGCTGCGCAACTCCCGCGAGGAAGGCATCGGCTTGTTCGCCGAGGATGGCAGCGTCATCGAGCTCCTGCCCGGGCGCACCTGGGTCGAGCTCGCCGACCCCGTCGACGGCCCGCCCGCCATCTCCTGACGCCCTGCGCCATCTGGGTGGTCACGGTCTCGCCACCCAGGAGAGGTCCTGCCGGGCAGTGCCACCACCTGCCGCGGCGTACCGACCGTCGGTACGATGGTGGCCATGAGCATTGAGTCGCGCGCTACCGGCACGTTCCCGGTCAAGCGCGGGCTGGCTGAGATGCTGAAGGGCGGCGTCATCATGGACGTCGTCACGCCCGAGCACGCCCGCATCGCCGAGGATGCCGGTGCGTGTGCCGTGATGGCGCTCGAACGGGTGCCCGCTGACATCCGGCGCGACGGTGGCGTGGCGCGGATGAGCGACCCGCAGATGATCGAGGGCATCCAGGCCGCCGTGTCGATCCCCGTGATGGCGAAGGCGCGCATCGGCCACTTCGTCGAGGCGCAGATCCTCCAGGCTCTCGGCGTCGACTTCGTCGACGAGAGCGAGGTGCTGACGCCGGCCGACGAGGCACACCACATCGACAAGTGGGCCTTCGACGTGCCGTTCGTGTGCGGCGCCACCAACCTCGGCGAGGCGCTGCGGCGCACGTCGGAGGGGGCGGCGATGATCCGCTCCAAGGGCGAGGCGGGCACGGGCAACATCGTCGAGGCCGTGCGCCACCTGCGCTCGATCGTCGGCGACATGCGCAAGATCACGCAGGCCGACTCGGCAGAGCTGTTCGAGTGGGCGAAGCGCCTGCAGGCCCCGCTGCCGCTCGTGCAGGAGGTCGCCGAGACCGGCTGGCTCCCCGTGCCGCTGTTCTGTGCCGGCGGGATCGCCACACCAGCCGACGCCGCGCTGGCGATGCAGCTCGGCGCCGAAGCGGTGTTCGTCGGATCGGGCATCTTCAAGAGCGACGACCCGGCACCACGGGCCAAGGCGATCGTCGAGGCAACGACGCACTTCCAGGACCCTGCCATCCTCGCCAAGGTCAGCCGTGGTCTGGGCACGCCGATGACCGGCATCGGCATGGACGAGCTCGACGTCCGCCTGGCGGAGCGTGGATGGTGAACCCGGAGACGTGCTGTTGGCCTCGCTCATCGCTCGGCTCCGGCTCGTCGCTGGCGCTTCCCTCGCCGGACGTGGGCCGATGAACCCGGAGCCCCCAGGTGGAGATCGGGATTCTGGCGTTACAGGGCGCGTTTCGCGCCCATTCGACGCGCTTCGCTGAGCTCGGCGTCCTTGCGCGGGAGGTCCGCCGCCCCCACGATCTCGATGTGGTCGACGCGCTCGTCATGCCCGGTGGCGAGAGCACGACGATGTCCAACCTGTTGACGTCGAGCGGCCTGTTCGACGAGATCAAGGCCAGAGCGTCCGACGGCATGCCGATCTTCGGCACGTGCGCCGGCATGATCCTCCTCGCGACGGAGGTGCTCGACGGCCGGCCGGATCAGCGCAGCTTCGGGCTCGTGGATCTCACCGTGCGCCGCAACGGTTACGGGCGCCAGCTCGACAGCTTCGAGACGGATCTCGAGGTGTCGGGACTCGACATGCCGTTCCACGGCGTGTTCATCCGTGCCCCGCGAGTCGAAGCCATCGGCCCGGCTGTCGAGGTGCTGGCCAGCCATGACGGTGACCCGGTGCTCGTGTGCCAGGGTCGCATGATGACCGCGTCGTTCCATCCGGAGCTGACGCCCGATACCCGCCTGCACGAGCGCTTCGTCCAGCTCGTGCGCGAGACAGGGGAGCGCTGACGTGTCAGGTCACTCCAAATGGGCCACCATCAAGCACAAGAAGGGCGCCACGGACCGCGCTCGCGGCAAGCTGTTCAACAAGCTCGCCCGCCAGCTCGAGGTCGCGGCTCGCGCCGGCGGTGGCGATCCGGATGCCAACCCGACGCTGCGCACCGCCGTCCAGAAGGCCAAGGCCGCGCAGATGACGAACGACGCCATCGACCGGGCGATCAAGCGGGGGACCGGCGAGGGTGACACCGGCACGTACGAGACGATCATGTACGAGGGCTATGCACCGGGTGGCGTGGCCCTGCTCATCGACGTGCTGACGGACAATCGCAACCGCACCGGTTCGGAGGTCCGCGGCGTGTTCACGCGGCTCGGCGGATCGTTGGCCGAGCCGGGTTCGGTCAGCTGGCAGTTCGGCCGGCGGGGCGTGATCATGATCGACGGCGCAGCGACGGAGGACGACGTGATGCTGTCCGCGCTGGATGCCGGCGCCGATGACGTCGCCGACGACAACGGCACGTGGCGGGTCACGACCGAGGCCGCCAAGGTCTATGACGTCCGCGATGCGATGGCGGACGCTGGCTTCAGCGTGTTGTCGGCCGACGCACCGATGGTGTCCGACAACGTGGTGCCCATCACGTCGGTCGAGGAGGCCAAGCGCGTGCTGCGCGTCGTCGAAGCGCTCGAGGACAACGACGATGTCCAGGACGTCTACGCCAACTTCGACATCGCCGAAGACGTGATGGACGACGTGATGGAAACCAGCTCGTGAGCCTTGGTGTCGGCGATCCGGCTCCGAACTTCACGTTGCCCGGAACGGGCGGTCGGGACTACACGCTGTCGGATTACGCCGGGAAGCCGGTCGTGCTCGTGTTCTACCCGGGCGACGACACGCCGGTGTGCACCAAGCAACTCAACACCTACAACGACGGGCTCGAGCAGTTCACCGAGCTGGGCGCGCAAGTGCTGGCCATCTCCGCCCAGGACGTGCGCAGCCACGAGCGCTTCTCCGGCAAGCACAGCCTGGCCTTCCCACTGCTCGCCGACACCGACAAGGCCGTCGCCGCTTCCTATGGCACGCTGGGACCCATCGGCTTCCCCCGGCGCAGCGTCTTCATCGTCGACGGTGACGGGATCATCCGATACGCCCATCGCGCCATCGCAGGACTGACCTACCGCCCGGTCAGCGAGCTCATCCAGGCGCTTACGAAGCTCCAAGCACCCTGACGAAATGCGAACGGTCCGTAGCAACCCGGCCGAAACTGCCGATCGCTACGAACAGAATGGGGCGGCGGCGACGGCGGTCCCGCTCCGGCTGATGATCGCCGCGGGCGTCGGCGTCGCCGCCGTTCGCTGGTTGATCTCCCACGGACGCGACGTCTTCCATCTCACTCCTGACGAGCCGGGGCAGCTGGCCATCGCTCGATTCCTCGGTGGGGCCGCCCGCTGGGACATGCTCGACCGCAGCACGTGGCGTCCGGGCTTCGGCACCCTGCTCGCGCCCGTCTACTGGTTCACGTCCGACCCGGTCGCCGCCTATCACGTGGCGCTCGCCCTCAACGCGGTGCTCGGAGGGCTGTCCTGCATCGTGCTGTGCCTGCTGGCGCGCCGGCTGACGACGCTCTCGGGCAAGGCGTGCGTGGCGGTCGCCGTGCTGGTCGCGTTGACACCCGCCGTGCTGTTCACGACGAACTGGGCGTGGTCCGAGTCCCTCGTCACGCTGACGTTCCTCGTTGCGCTCCTCACGATGATGCGCTTCGACGACCAGCCGTCGTTGCGACGCGGTGCGTTGCTCGTCGCCGTTTGCGCCGCCGGGTTCGCCACACACAGCCGGTTGCTCCCGCTCACCGCACTTGCCGCAGCAGTCGTCGTGTACACCGCTGTCCGGCGGCGCATCACCGCGCGAGACGCCGCATTGCTCGTCGTCCTGGCAGCCGTACTGACCTGGCTCGTCCGGACCTATTCCGCGTGGCTCGTCGACAGGATCTGGGAGTCGCCGCGGGACACGAACACCGTCGGCGGTTTGCTGGACCGGCTCATCGACCCGGCTGGCGTCGCCATCTCCGCTGTCGGGCAGATCTGGTACCAGCTCGTCGCGACGGCCGGACTCGCCGGCGTCGGTGTTGTCGTCCTCGTTCGGGCGGCGCGCCGTCGGTCCGACGGGACGGTCAGCCCGCGGCCGGCCAGGCTCGCCCTTCTGACCACGGGCACGCTCGTCGCCGTGTCGATGGTGTTCATGGCCGATCGCCTCCGCCCCGACCGCATCGTCTACGGCCGATACAACGACGCCATCATCGGGCCGATCCTCGTCGCCGGCATCGGCGCGCTCGTCACGATGCGGTGGGCGACGCTCGCCCGCGTGTTCGCTGCCATGGCGGCGACGATGGTCGCCGCCCTCGCTGTGCTGCAGCTGTGGCGTGGCGACGAGCTGGGCGCCGATGGCACCACGCCGGCGATGATCCTCGGGATCCGTCCGTACCTCGTCCGGGACCTGACGATCGACCCCGTCGCCGTCACGGTGGCAGCACTTGGAGTGCTGGCGGTCGTCGCCCTTGCCGCGTTCGCGGCACGTCGCGCGCGACGACCGTCATTGGCGCTGCTGGCGCTCGTGCCCCTGCTGCTCGTCGCCGGGCTACGAACCCGCGAGGACGTCGACCGCAACCTGAACTCGTGGGCGCTTCCGGATGCCGCGCGTCGCGAGCTGCACGAGGTCCTGCCACCCGGACAGCCGGTGCGCATGCGCATCGTGCCGACGAGGGACCGCCCCGCTGCGGCGTACACGGATCAGCGCCTGCGCTCGATGCTGTACCAGTTCTACCTCCCGGAGAACGCGCTGTCGGTCGACGGCACGGACGGCAACGCGTCGATCAGCCCGTTCGTGTTCGCGCCGCTCGGCGACGATGTGCTCGAGGCAGCAGGGGCGGTGGTCGTCTGGCGTGATCCCACCGTGCCCATGGCCCTGTGGCGTGAGCCTGATTCCTAAACCAGTCGTTCGCTGAGGTGGATGCTCACGGTGTCGCCCTGCTGCTTGGCGATGAGCTGTCGCAGGTCGGCCCTGATCGGCAGCTTGTGCGTGCCGTCGCCGAGAGGCATGAACGAGCTGCGGAAGGGATGACCGTCAACGGTCCCGGCGACCTTGACGAGGCTGCGGGTGCCGAAGTACTCGGCACTCCAGTCGGTGACGACGTACGTCCAGCCACCCTTGGCGTCGCTCTTCTGCAACGGCGCGGAGAACGTCTTGTCGAGCGGTCCGGTCTTGGTCATCACGACTCCTCCACCACGTAGAAGCGGTTGCCGTCCGGATCGTCGAACGTGAACATCGGCGGGATCCCGTCCCACAGGAGCAACTCGCCGACTTGAACGCCGCGCTCGTGCATCGAGGCATGCTCGGCCGCGGCGTCCGGGACGACGAAGCGGATCCCGGTGTCGGTTCCCGCTTTCTCGGTGTCGGCGCCGAGCAGCGCGATCGACGTCGCCGCGCCAGGTGCGGCGACGGTGATCCAGCGCATCGTGTCCGTGATCGGCGCGTCGAACTGCTTCTCGAAGCCGAGCACGTCGACGTAGAAGCGCAGCGCGTCGTCCTGGTCACTGACGTTCACGCTGATCGTGCGGACGTCGCTGATGGTGGTCGTTGGCATGGTGCTCCTTGGGGGGTCAGGACTCGCCGTACATCAGCGAGCCGGGGGTGGTCAGCGTCTGGCCGGTCTCCAGCCACGTCTTCAGACCGGAGAGGATCATCGGCCATCCGCCGTACAGCTCGGGCGATGCGCCCTCACGCAGCTGGTCGTGGGTGACGGTCAGCCGGCACGAGTCGCCGATGGGTTCGATCTCCCATGTCACCCGCGACGTGCCCTCGCGCTCGGCTTCCTCGCTCCACGTCACGTACATCGTCTGCACGAGCAGTCGCGGCGGTTCGACGACGATGTTCTCGCCATTGGCGAGTGAGCCGTCGGTGCCCGGGTGGGCAAGGGTGTAACGCGACCCGGGCGTCCAGTCGGACACGGCGCCGACGCCGAACTGGTACTTGGCACGGATGGCCGGGTCGGTGATCGCCTCCCACAGCCGCTCCGGCGTCGTGCGGATGTAGATCTCGAACACCTTCTCCATGGGCGCCTCCAGTTCGTGCTTCAGCCCGGCCAGACCGGCGGCCCACGGTTCCGTGTACTTGCTCACCCACCGGTCATGGACGAGTCGGATCGGAACGGTGTTCAAGAAGTGCAACTTCTCCCGACCGCGGCGCCGGCTGACGACGAGCCCGGCCTCCTCGAGCAGGCGGAGGTGCTTGGCGACCGCGATGCGCGTCATGTCGTGGCGCGCCGTGAGCGCTCCAAGTGTCTGGCCGTCGCGGTCGAAGAGCGCGTCGAGCAACGCCCGCCGAGTTGGATCGGCGAGGGCCCGGAACACCGTCTCCACGACGGGCGACAATAGGAAACCAAATGGTTTCCTGTCAAGAGGGAACCCGTTCTGTCCGTAGGAATCGCCTCACAACGAACGATTCCTACGGACAGAAGCGTCAGGTCACGGGTAGTTGCTGCGGGCGTAGGAGATCAGCGCGCTGAGCGCCGAACCGCCGCCGAACTCGTTGTCGCCGCTCGTCGTCGGGCCAGGCGTCGAAGCCGCGGCGCTCTGCACACCGACGACACGGGGCCATGGCTCGTCGCTCCACCAGCCCCACGCCGGGCCGCCGGAGTGCCCGGGGCTCGTGTCGTTGAAGTGGCCCATGACGAGACCCGTCTGGCCGGAGAGGCTCTCGTCGTCGGCGGTCGACACGCTGGCGTCGCCGAAGAAGGCCGGTCGCTGCGTGCCGGTCAGATCGCCCGGGTACCCCATGTGCTGCCAGTACGTGCCGCCATTCCAGTCATCGTCGTACGTGCGGTAGCCCGGGTAGCCGACGTGGTCGCCGACACGCTCGTTCATCACGAGCACGGCGTAGTCGAAGGCCGTCTCCAGGTTGCTGAGCCCGCCCTCGGCCCGGTTCCAGAAGATGACCCGCGTCGCGTAGTACTCGCCCCACGGCCCGTTGCCGTTGTAGTACCCGGGCGAGAACTTGATCCATCCGGCGCCGCCGCCGTCCAGCCAGTTGACGACGTGGCTCGCGGTCAACACGAGGCGTGGCCCGATGCTGCACCCCGTTCCACTGCCGGCGGCCGTCCACACCCGACCGACGGTGCGCCACGGGAAGGACGTGTCCTGGTACACGTACCTGGTGTCCGGCGGGAAGACGTTCTCCGGGATGTCCTCATCCCGTCGAATCACGGGCGGCTGGAGCTTCGTGGCCCGCGGGACGGCCCGCAGGTCGACGTACCCAGGGCGGAATCCGTCGAGCTCACGGATCTGACCGAACTGGTCGAACGTGGACCGGTTGAGCGGCTCGACCGGGATGCGGTCGAGCACCGGCGTGACTTGGGCGCCGTCGAGCTTGCTCGACACCATGACGTGATAGGCGTTCGCCCGCTCCTGGTCGCGCATCAACTCGACGTCCTCGCCGTCCGCCAGCGAGAACGAGTAGAGCGAGTAGCGGCCTCCGGGCGGATCTCCCTGCGCCTTCACCGTCCGCCGACGACGGACCTCTTTCGTCGTCATCGGGGTCGTTGCGTCCCGTGTCCTTCGTGCCATCGTGACTCCCTCCTCGGGGTGGTTGGCGAACGGGAGCGTCCAGGCGTGTGGCCAGATACGGATCCGCCGCCTTCCTCCGACGACTCGCTAGTGTCCGAACTCGTGTTCGCAGCGCGCGTGCTGGGCATCGACCCCGGCCTGACCCGTTGCGGCTACGCCGTGATCGACGCCCGTGGCGCGACCGACGTCACAGCCGTCGCGCTCGGTGTGATCCGCACGTCGGCCAGCGAGCCGCTGCCGCAGCGCCTGGCGACCCTGCGGGCAGAGCTGGCGACGCTGATCGCCCAGTTCGAGCCCGCCGCGGTCGCCGTCGAGCACGTGTTCTTCCAGGTCAACGTGCGCACGGCGATGAGCGTCGGCCAGGCCAGCGGGCTGGCGCTCGCCGAAGCCGCCGCCGCCGGCTGCGAGGTCGCGCAGTACACGCCCAACCAGGTCAAAGGGGCCGTCGCCGGCTGGGGCGCGGCGTCGAAGGAGCAAGTGCAGAGGATGGTCCAGACCCGACTCCGGCTCAGCACCCCGCCGCAGCCACCCGACGCCGCCGACGCCGCGGCGCTGGCCCTGTGCCACCTTGCCGTCGATCCGTTGCGGCGACGGGTCGCCGAGACGCTCGGGGGTCAAAGGTGATCGGATCCCTGCGCGGCGACGTGCTCGAGCGCAACGTCGACGGAACGGTGCTGCTGGAGGTCGGCGGCGTCGGCTACGTGGTCGCCGTCACGCCGCGGACCCTGGCCGAGCTCGAGCCAACGACGAGCGTCTTCCTCCACGTTCATCACCATGTGCGGGAGAGCGAGCAGACGCTGTTCGGCTTCGCCACTCGCGAGGAACGCACGACGTTCCAGACGCTGATCGCCACGCACGGCGTCGGGCCGGCGTTGGCCATGGCGATCCTCGCCACCCATCCGCCGCGAGCGCTCGTCGACATCGTCGCGGCAGGGGACGTCGGAGCGCTCACGATGGTGCCGGGCGTCGGGCGCAAGACGGCCGAGCGGCTGCTCGTCGAGTTGAAGAGCCGCCTGTCCGTACCGGTGCTCGATCCGGTCGGCGGCGCGGGCGGTGGCGGTTCCGTGATCGGCGACGTCCGTGACGCGTTGGCGGGACTCGGCTACGGCCCCGAGGAGATCCGTGAGTCGTTGCGCGAGCTGCCGTCCGACGTCGATGCGGCAACGCTGCTGCGCGATGCGCTCAAGGTGCTGGGAGCACGTCGTGCGGGATGAGTTCCTCGATCCGGGCATCGAGGGCGAGCACGAGGATGCCGTCGAGGTCGGCCTGCGCCCCCGATCGCTGCAGGACTTCGTCGGCCAGCGCGAGCTGAAGGAGCACCTCGGCATCGTGATCGAGGCCGCGCGGCGTCGCGGGCAGGCCGTCGACCACCTGTTGTTTGCCGGCCCACCAGGTCTCGGCAAGACGACGCTGGCCGGGATCACGGCGGCCGAGCTCGGGGTGACGCTGCACATCACGTCCGGTCCTGCGCTCGAGCGGGCTGGTGATCTCGCGGCCATCCTCACCAAGCTGGAGGAGCGCGACGTCCTGTTCGTCGACGAGATCCATCGGCTCTCACGGGCCGTCGAGGAGATCCTCTATCCGGCGATGGAGGATTTCCAGCTCGACATCGTGGTGGGCAAGGGTCCGGCGGCGTCGAGCATCCGGCTGCCGTTGCCGCCCTTCACGCTCGTCGGGGCGACGACGCGCACCGGCATGATCACCGGGCCGTTGCGCGATCGCTTCGGTCTCGTCGCCCGCCTCGACTACTACGACGTTCCCGAGCTCGAAGCGATCGTCACCCGGGCGGCCGGGATCCTCGATGTCCGGATCGATGCCGAGGGGGCGTGGGAGATCGCCCGCCGCGCCCGCGGTACTCCACGCATCGCCAACAGGCTGCTGCGTCGCGTGCGGGACTTCGCCGAGGTCCGTGGCGACGGTACGGTCGACGCTGCCACGGCGCGCGACGGCCTGGCCGTCTTCGGTGTCGACGACCTTGGCCTGGACAAGCTGGATCGTGCGTTGCTCGGTGCGCTCTGTCAGCAGTTCGGCGGTGGTCCCGTCGGTCTGTCGACGCTGTCGATCGCCGTCGGCGAGCAACCCGAGACGGTGGAAGACGTCTACGAGCCGTTCCTGATCCAACGAGGTCTCGTGGCTCGCACACCGCGCGGCCGCGTCCCGCTGCCCGCCGCGTACGAGCACCTCGGACTGACGCCGCCGCCCGAACGGCGCTTTGCCGGGCCGCCTGCACTGTTCGAGTGACGGTTCAGGGCCTCGCGGTCACATCGTGGAGGTGATGGATCGGGTCGTGCAAGAAGTAGCGGGCGAACGACTCAACGGTGAAGTTGACGCCATCGCTGCGCGTGCCGGTTCGTGTCCACTCGTCATCCTGCACCGCATCGAACGACGCGGCGATCTGTTCACCTGCCGCCTCGAGCTCGGCGGCGACCACTGACGGATCCTGTGCGCCGTAACGGTCGGCGACTGCCGTCTCATCTTGGTCCCAGTTGGCGAACAGCGGGTCGTCCTCGGTCAGCATCAACGCCAAGCGCTGGTCGTACAACGCGAACACGTCGCGCACGTGGCAGGCGTATTCGAGCGCAGACCAGACATGTGGGCGGGGTCGAACGGTCGCATCCGCGCGCTCGAGCACGTCACGCCATGCGCCGGCGTTGGCGCGAACGATCGCCGGCACGTCATCGAGGGCGACGGAAGCAGGCTCGAATCCACATTCCGGGCACGGCCGTTGCAGCACCCACGTCCAGTCCTTGAGGTCAGGCGGGACGGGGTCGCTCATCCCGTCACCGGCAGGTGCTCCGTGAGGTACGCCATCGTCTTGGACCACGCCGCTCGTGCTGCGGCCTCATCGTGGAACATGTCCGCTTCGTGGTTGTCGAACGCGTGCCCGGCCTCCTCGACGTTGAGCACGAAACGGGGGCGCTCGCCGATCGCTTCAGCGACCGCCTCCACCCCTTCGAACGGGATGTAGGCGTCGGCGCGCCCGAAGTGGAACAACGTCGGGCACTTCACGTCGTCGATCGCACCGATCATCGACGGCACGCCTGAGCCGTAGTAGCTGACGCACACCGATGGGGAATCAGCGATCGCCACGGCGAACGCGAGCGTGCCGCCGAGGCAGAACCCGAGCACGCCGGGGCGTTGCGCCGCATCGACCTCGGCGAGACCGGCGAGGTGGTCGATCGCCACGACGCAGTCCTGGATGGCTTGGTCGAAGTTGAGGTTGCCGACCTGGCCCATCGAGGCGGCCAGCCCCTCCTCGTCGTGTCCCGTCACCCAATTCGGGGCGAAGCGCCAGAACACGTCCGGTGCGCCAACGACGTAGCCGGCGTCGGCAAGTCGCTCGGCGACGGCCACGATGTACGGCCCCACCCCGAAGATCTCCTGGATGAGCAGGATCCCGGGACCGTGCCCGGCGTCGGGGACCCACACGGTCATCGTCATGCCGTCGCCGTCGATCGAGACCACTTCGCTGCGCTTCGTTGTCACGGGCCGGAATGCTGGCACAAGCGCCTCGTCCGTAACCTCGCCAGCGTGCGGCTGGAGGAGTTCGACTACGACCTTCCGGCCGAGCGCATCGCCCAGGTGCCGATCGAGCCACGCGACGCCGCCCGGCTGCTCGTCGACCGGGGGAGCGCGCCGCCCGAGCACTCGACGATCGCCGATCTGCCGTTGCTGCTGCGGGAAGGCGACCTCGTCGTCGTCAACGAGACCAAGGTGCTGCCGGCGCGGCTCCTGCTGCAACGCGCGACCGGCGGAGAGGCCGAGGTCCTCCTGCTCGAGCCCGTCGGCGAGGATCGACGGACATGGGAAGCGCTCGTGCGTCCGGCCCGCCGGCTGCGTACGGGCGAGGACCTGTTCGCCGCCGACGGCGGGCCGGTGCTCCGTGTCGGCGAGCGCACACCGGCCGGCGACACGTTCCACGTCGAGCTGATCGCCGATGGCGATCCGCTGATCATCATCGAGCGACTCGGCCAGGTTCCGCTGCCGCCCTACCTCCATACCCCGCTCGACCATCCCGAGCGCTACCAGACCGTCTACGCCCGGGAACCGGGATCGGCGGCTGCGCCGACCGCCGGCCTGCACCTGACCGCCGAACTGCTGGCGACGCTGACCGCCCAGGGCATCGCGATCGCGCCAGTCGACCTCGTCGTCGGCCTCGACACGTTCCAGCCGATCAGCGCCGCCGATCCCCTCGATCATCGGATGCACACCGAGCGCTATCGCGTCCCGGAGGTGACGTGGCGAGCCTGCGCCGACGCGCGACGGGTCGTGGCCGTCGGCACGACGAGCGTGCGGGCGCTCGAGAGCGCCGCCCGCACCGGCCGCCTCGAGGGTCGCACGGACCTCTTCCTCCACCGCGGCGCCGACTTCCGCGTCGTCGACGTCCTGCTGACCAACTTCCACCTGCCGCGTACGACGCTGCTCGTGCTCATCGACGCCTTTGTCGGCCCCCGCTGGCGTCAGTTGTACGAAGCTGCGTTAGCCGCGCACTACCGATTCCTGACGTTTGGAGACGCAATGCTCCTCGATCGGCATGCGTGAAGGTTCTGTCCGTCACGATCGATCGTTGTGAGGCGATTCCTACGGACTTCGCGAGCGAAGCGAGCGACCGGTAGTTCGGCGGCCGGACAGAACGGAGGAATCGGTAGCGTCGCCGGCTTGCACCCGGTCACGCTGGAGGTCGTCGCCCGTGCTGGCGCCGCTCGCGCCGGAGTCGCCCACACTGCACGTGGCACGTATCGCACGCCGTGCTTCATGCCGGTCGGCACGCGTGGTGCGGTCAAGTACCTCAGCGCCGCGGACTACGACCGCCTCGGCGTGGAGGTCGTGCTCGCCAACACGTATCACCTCATGCTGCGGCCGGGTGCCGAGGTCGTCGATCGCTTCGGCGGCGTCGGCAGGTTCGCCGGCTGGGATGGCCTGACGCTGACCGATTCCGGCGGGTTCCAGGTCTTCTCGCTGTCGCCGATCGTCGACGACGACGGCGTCACGTTCCGCAGCGTCTACGACGGCTCGACGCACCGGCTGACGCCCGAATCGGCGGTTGCCGTGCAAGAGCTGCTCGGTGCCGACATGCAGATGGTGCTCGACGTCTGCCCGGCGCTGCCGAGCCCACCGGAGGTCATCGAGCTGGCCGCCGACCGCACACGGCAGTGGGCCGTACGTGCCCGCGCCGCACACCGGCGCGAGGGGCAGTCCCTCTTCGGCATCGTGCAAGGTGGCATCTCGCAGCAGCTGCGCGCCGACAGCGCGAGGGCAACGGTCGACCTCGACTTCGATGGCTACGGCATCGGCGGTCTGTCCGTGGGGGAGACCCGCGCCGAGATGCTTCCTGCCCTCGCTGCCGCGCTCGAACACCTCCCGCCGGACCGCCCGCGCTACCTCATGGGTGTCGGGGATCCGGCGTCGATGCTCGAAGCCATCGCACTCGGGGTGGATCAGTTCGACTGCGTGCTGCAGACGCGCCTCGGGCGCCACGGCACCGCGCTGACGGCGGCCGGCAAGGTCCAGCTGAAGGCGGCCCGCCATGCGGATGAGGACATCGCCGTCGACCCCGGCTGCGGGTGCGAGGTCTGCACGAGGCACAGCCGCGGGTACCTGCGACATCTGTTCGCCACCAAGGAGCCGACAGCGTCGCGCTTGCTCACCCTGCACAACGTGGCCTGGACGCTGCAGCTGCTCGACCGGGTCCGCGCCGCCATCGCCGACGGGACGTTCACCCAGCTGCGGGCCGGGGTGCTGTCCGTCTGGGAGACGCCCTGAGTACAATCTTGGGCTGGCTCGGCGCCCGTCGGGCGTCGATTCGGAGACACGGAACCTGATGACCCTCAACCTCCTGGCCAACTCCGGTGGCGGGGGCGGTGCTGCCATCGCCCAGCTCGGCATCCTCCTGCTCATCCCACTGGCGATGTACTTCCTGATGATCCGGCCCCAGCGCCGAAAGGCGAGGGACCAGCAGGCCCTGCAGTCCGCACTCCAAGTCGGTGACGAGATCATGACGACCTCGGGCGTCTATGGCTTCATCACCGGATTCGAGGAGAACGATCGAATCTGGCTGGAGATCGACGAGGACGTCCAGATCCGGGTCAACCGGGCGGCGATCCAGGGCAAGGTCGACACCAGCGCCTCGGGCACGGACGTACGGCCTGAGCCGCCGAAGTCCGCCGCGCCACCTGCCTCCAACGACGACGACGACAGCTCGGCAGACGCTCCCACCCGCGACGCCGCGGGATGAATCGACGGCGACTGTGGACGTCGCTGCTCGTCATCGTGGGGGTGGCGGTCGTCGGCCTCGCCCTCAACCTCGGCTTCGGCAACGCCCCCGTCCTCGGGCTCGACCTGCAGGGCGGTGTGTCCGTCGTCCTCACGCCGACAGAGGGTGCGACGGAGGACGACCTCGTCGTCATTCGTGACCTCGTGCGCTCCGAGCTCGAGAACCGCGGGATCGCCGAGCCGGATGTGCGCGTGGAGGGCTCCGACATCGTCGTGGACCTCCCTGGCGTCCGCGACCAACGTGAGGCGTTGGACGCCGCGGACGTGGCCGGGATCGTGACGCTGCAGCCCGTGGTCCAGTGCCTCGCCGCCGACGAGGGCGCCTCGACGACGTCGACGCCCAGCGACTCGACGACGCCGGGTGGGTCCGCGACCACGACGGCCGGCGACGGCTCGGCACCGACGACAGCAGCCTCGAGGTCGGCCTCCACGACGGCGTCGACCCCCGCGACTCCCGCCGGCCTGCGCGCGCCGACGACACCGACGACGCAACCTGTGCCGCCGACAACCGACGGCTCGACGTCGGCCACCTCGGATGCCGCCACCCCGACGACGACACCAGGGGCGACGCCGCCGACGTCCGTGCCGGCCGAGACGCCCCAGACCGAAGTCCTGCCGATGCTCGACGGCGGGACATGCCTCGTCGGGCCGCCGGGCGGGACCGGTGAGGTCTTCGCCCGCAACAGCGCCAACGTGGAGCTCGATCAGCAACGCGGCTGGTCGGTCGTCGTCAGCCTCAGCGGGGCCGGCGAGGGCGCGTGGAACCAGCTGGCATCCGAGTGCTTCAACGGGCTCGGCTCGTGCCCCAGCCGCCAGCTGGCGATCGTCCTGGACGGCGTTATCCAGTCCGCCCCTACGGTGCAAGAGCCGCAGTTCCAGGGGGAGGTGTCGATCAGCGGGAGCTTCCAGGAGGAGGAGGCCCGGTCCCTCGCCCGCGTGCTCAATCGCGGCGCGTTCCCCGTCGACGTCGAGGTGCGGCGCGTCGAAACCGTCTCGCCGACGCTCGGTCAGGACTCGATGCGCGCCGCCGTGTTCGCCGGCCTGGTGGGTGTCGCCGCCGTGCTGGCGATGCTCGCCGTGTTCTACCGGCGGCTCACGCTGCTCGTCTTCCTCGGACTCTGCGTCTGGGGGATGCTCATCTACAGCATCTCGGCGATCATCTCGCAGACGACCAACTTCGCGCTCACGCTCGCCGGTGTCACCGGCATCGTCGTGTCGATCGGCATCACCGTCGACAGCTACGTCATCTACTTCGAGCGGCTGAAGGACGACGTGGTGCACGGCAGGACGTTGCGCAACTCTGCGGCGCGCAGCTTCCGGACCACCTGGCGCACGATCCTCGCCGCCAACCTCGTTGCCTTCATCGCCGCGGCCGTGCTGTTCGTCCTCAGCGTCGGCGCGGTGCGCGGCTTCGCCCTGTACCTCGGTGTGACGACGATCTGCGACGTCGTCGTCCTGTACTTCTTCACCCGCCCGGCGGTGATCCTGTTGGCCGATACCGGCCGCCTGGACCGCCGTGACACGTTCGGGTTGGGACTGGAGCCAACGACGTGACGTTCACTGCGTTCCCCGGCCACGCAGGGCCATTGGTTCCACGGCCACGCAGGCCGCTGTCGGCCGCTCCCTCGCTGGCGCTCGGTCGCTCGCGAAGGGTCGGACTGGCGCTCGCTCGCTCGCATCATCGACAGGGTCCACCGGTGACCACCACCGACCAAGAGACCGTCACCGCCAGCCCTGCGCCGGCGCCGCAAGCACGGCTGGTCGGTCGCACGCACTGGCGCCGCCTCATCCTCGGGCAGACCGCCGTCGACTTCTGGGGGCGGCGGCGCATCTGGATGGCCATCTCGCTCGTCGCGCTCGCCATCACGGCTGTATCGCTGGCGACGCGCGAGCTCGTGCTCGGGATCGACTTCGCCGGCGGTGTCGCGTGGGACGTGCCCGCCGAGAACCTGACGACAGAGGAAGCCGAGGCGATCCTCGAGGAGAACGGCCTCAGCGCCAACAGCGCGAAGATCCAGGAGCGGGCATCCGACAGCGGCGACCTGATCAAGATCCAGGTCGAAGACCAGCCAACCGAGGTACGGGTCCGATTGCAGGAGGCTTTCGCCGAGGCCGCCGGGGTCGATCCGGCCGCCGTCAGCGTCGAGTCGGTGAGCGCCAGCTGGGGGGAGGACATCACCCGCAAGGCCCTCACCGCACTCGTCGTGTTCCTCGCGCTGATCGCGCTGTACATCTCGCTGCGCTTCGAGTGGCGAATGGCCCTCACCGCGATCTTGGCCATGCTCCACGACGTCGCCATCAGCGTCGGCATCTACTCGGTGTTCGGGTTCGAGGTCACGCCGGCGACGGTCGTCGCCTTCCTCACGGTGCTCGGGTACTCGCTGTACGACAGCATCGTCGTGTTCGACCGCATCAGGGACAACGAGAAGCGCATCGCCTCCGCCGGTCTCACGTCTGGCGACCTGATCAACGTCTCGACCAACCAGGTGCTGCTCCGATCGGTGAACACCACGATGGCCGCCGCGCTGCCCGTGCTCTCGCTCCTCGTGGTGGGCTCGTGGATCTTCGGCCAGGTCACGCTGCGTGAGTTCGCTATCGCTCTGCTGGTCGGCATGATCACCGGCGCGTACTCGTCGCTGTTCGTCGCCGCGCCGCTGCTCGGCTGGCTGAAGAAGAGAGAGCCGGAGTTCGCCAACGCAACCAAGGCGCAGCGCGAGCACCTCGTCGGCGAAGACCTGCGGGCGGTGATCATCGCCGGTCCGTCGGCGCGCCCGGTTGCCAGCCGGCGCCGCCGTTCGAGCACCCAGCCCGCGGCGGCCGCGACCGGCACGACGCCTGGCGCTCCGGGCCCGCCGGGACCGGCCGCGGAGCCGACCGTCGCGGAGCCGGTGATCCACGCCGCACCGGCCGAGCAGCTGCTCAGCCACCCGCCCCGCCCGCGCAAGAAGAAGCGCCGCTAGCGCATACGCCCAGGTCCGTATGAGGCCGGCAGATATCCTTGGACCATGAGGGACGGGACGGTTGCCGATGCCGCATGGCTGCGGGCGCTCGTTCGTGACGTCCCTGATTGGCCGCAACCGGGTGTCATCTTCCGGGACATCACGCCGTTGCTCGGCCACCCCGAGCAGTTCCGGCGGGCCATCGACGAGCTGAGCGACCGGTTCTCGGGCATCGAGGTCGACCGGGTCGTCGGGATCGAAGCGCGTGGCTTCATCGTCGCCGCACCCGTTGCCTACCGCCTCGGGGCCTCGTTCGTGCCGGTGCGCAAGGCCGGCAAGCTGCCGTGGGCAGTGGTCCGCGAGGAGTTCCGCCTCGAGTACGGCACGGCCAAGCTCGAGCTGCACCGCGACGCCATCCACCCGGACGAGCGCATCCTGATCATCGACGACGTGCTCGCCACGGGCGGAACGGCGGCGGCGACCTCGCGCCTGGTCGAGACGCTGGGCGGCACGATCGTCGGCGTTGGCGTGCTGATCGAGCTCCTGCACCTCGCCGGCCGAACCGCGCTCGGCGACCGGCGAGTCGAATCGCTTGCGGAGTATGAGTGATGGCGACGCGCGATCGGGTCCTTCCCTGGCGGCGCCACCACGAGGCGGCGACGCCTGCTGAGCTGACACCGCTGCTGGCCAGCTATCGCAGCCATCACCCCAAGGCGCCCGTCGCCACGATCAACCGCGCCTATCAGGCGGCCGCCGAGGCGCATCGCAGCCAGCTGCGCAACAGCGGCGAGAGCTACATCAACCACCCGCTGGCGGTCGCTCGCATCGTCGCCGACATCGGGCTCGACGAGATCTCGGTGGCCGCCGCCCTGCTGCACGATGCCGTCGAGGACACGGAGATCACGATCGCCGAGGTCACCAACGACTTCGGCGCCGAGGTCGCCGCGATCGTCGACGGTGTCACCAAGCTCGAGCGGATCCAGTTCGACTCCCGCGAGGCCCAGCAAGCCGCGACCATGCGCAAAATGCTGGTGGCGATGGCCCGCGACCTGCGGGTGCTCGTCATCAAGCTCGCCGACCGCCTGCACAACATGCGGACGCTGGCCGGCATGCCGGCGGACAAGCAGCAGCGCATCGCCCAGGAGACGCTCGACATCTACGCCCCGTTGGCGCACCGCCTCGGCATGCAGGAGCTCAAGCAGCAGCTGGAGGATCTGTCGTTCGCCGCGCTGCATCCGAAGCGCTTCGCCGAGCTCGATCACCTCGTCAACAGCCGCTCGCCGGAGCGCGACGAGTTCCTCATGGCGACCGTCGACGAGGTGCGCGCCCGGCTCGCCGAGCTGGGCATCGCCGCCGACGTGACGGGGCGCGGCAAGCACCTCTGGAGCATCTACGAGAAGATGGTCGTCAAGGGCCGCGAGTTCGACGACATCTTCGACCTCGTCGCCGTGCGGGTCATCGTCGACTCGATGAAGGACTGCTACGCCGCGCTCGGGTGCATCCACGGGCGGTGGCGGCCGGTGGTGGGCCGGTTCAAGGACTACATCGCCATGCCCAAGTTCAACCTCTACCAGAGCTTGCACACGACGGTGATCGGACCGACCGGCAAGCCGATCGAGATGCAGATCCGCACGCGGGAGATGCACCAGCGGGCGGAATGGGGTGTCGCCGCGCACTGGGCCTACAAGGACGGTTCGCCGGGCAGCGACATCGACTGGCTGAACCGGATCATCGACTGGCAGGCCGAGGTCAGCGATCCGGCCCAGTTCATGCAGAGCCTGAAGACCGACCTCGAGCAGGACGAGGTGTTCGTCTTCACACCGAAGGGGCGCGTCATCACGCTGCCGCTCGGCTCGACGACCGTCGACTTCGCCTACGCCGTGCACACCGAGGTGGGGCACGCCTGCATCGGCGCCAAGGTCAATGGCCGCCTCGTCTCCCTCGATCACCAGGTGGTCAGTGGCGACACGGTCGAGATCTTCACGTCGAAAGTCGAGACCGCCGGGCCGTCACAGGACTGGCTGCGCTTCGTCGCCTCGCCGCGGGCGCGCAACAAGATCCGCCAGTGGTTCAGCCGCGAGCGGCGCCTCGACATGATCGAGTCCGGTCGCGATGCGCTGGCCGAGGAGTTGCGCCGAGAGGGCCTGCCGGTGCAGCGGATGTGGGCCTCCGACCAGCTCAAGAAGGTGATCGAGGGCTTTAGCTACGTCGATCTGGACGCGTTGCTGGCGGCGATCGGCGAGCACCACGTGTCACCGCGAGGCGTCGCCCAGCGAGTCGCCCGCGGGTTCCGTGGCGGCGACGAGGCCGAGCAGCTGCCGGCGACGGTGCTGCGGCCGCGTCGCCACCGCACGGAGGCCGACAAGGTCGGCGTCCACGTCGAGGGGCTCGACGACCTGCTGGTACGGCTGGCCAACTGCTGCACGCCGGTACCCGGCGACGACATCATCGGCTTCGTCACCCGCGGCCGCGGCGTCAGCGTGCACCGCGCCGACTGCGCGAATGCCGTGAAGCTGATGAGCGATCACGCAACGCGGCTGATCGAAGTCGACTGGGACGACGCCCGCCAGGGCACGGTGTTCCGTGCCGGTGTGGAGGTCGTGGCGCTCGATCGGTCGCGGTTGCTGCGTGACGTCGCCAACGCGCTGGCGGACCACCACGTCAACATCGTCTCCTGCGACACGACGACGGGCAACGACCGTGTCGCCAAGATGCGTTTCGAGTTCGAGCTCGGCGACCCGAACCACCTGGCGGCGGTGCTGCGCACGATCAAGTCGATCGACTCGGTCTACGACGCCTACCGGCTGGTTCCGGGTGGCAAGGACAAGCGCATCGCACCTGCTAGCTGAGTAGTACCACGCTGAGGCATCTACCTACAGCGCTGGTCGACACGGTATCATCTCCGAGCGTGAACGCAAGGGGCAACCCGGTGACGCCTGGCGTCGACCTGCTCGAGGGGCTCGAGGAGTGGGACCTCGTGATGCGGCAGCTGAACCGTTCCCCGGAGACCCGCAAGACGTACGCCACCTCCGTACGTCAGCTCCACGCACACCAGCTGGCGCACGACAGGCCGACCGCGACCGACGAGATCACGCCGTTTCACATCCGCAGCTACCTCGTCGCCGTGCTCGACCGGACCAGCGCGTCAACGCCGTGACCCGCTGGGGTGGACTGCTCGCGTTCTTCAAGTGGGCGACGGCCGAGGGTTTGTGCTTGGCGGACCCGATGGTCGACGTCGAGCGACCGCAGCGGCCCGAGCTCCTCACGCCGGTGCTCAGCGACGACGAGCTGCGGGCGATGTTCGCCACGTGTGACGGCAGCTTCGACGGACTGCGTGACATCGCCCTGATGCGGCTACTGCTCACGACCGGCATCAGGCGCTCGGAGTGCGCCGGCATCACGCTCGACGAGCTCGACCTCCGGGCGCAGACCGTGCGCGTGCATTGGCAAGGGACGGCGTGAACGTCTCGTGCACGTCGAGGACGGGACCGCCCTCGCTCTACGTCGCTACCTCCGCGCCCGTCGCCTCCACCGGCTCAGCTACCTGGAGCAGCTGTGGATCGGCAAACTCGGCCCGCTCACCGGCAGCGGCATCCAGCAGATCCTGCAGCGCCGCGCCGAACGGGCCGGCGTCGAACGGGCCAACCCGCATGCCTGGCGCCACGCATTCGCTCACCGGTGGCTCTCTGCGGGCGGTACCGAGGGCGGGCTCATGTCGGAGGCCGGGTGGCGATCCTCGGCGATGGTGCGCCGCTACGCCCGCTCCGCAGCCGCTGAACGGGCCCGCGCCGAGCACGCCCGGCTGAACATTGGCGATGGGCTGTGAGACCGCTCGAGAATGACACGGCCCTGGCCCTGGGCGACCCCCGCTCCACCGTGCTCAGAACATGGCGCTGCCCGTCGAGGGATAAGTCCTGCCGGAAGCCGCTCGTGACACTGCACTCCACGCCATCCGGTCGCGTCCTGCGCCTCGCGGCGCCGGCGTGTGAGGCGTCTACTGAGGAGATCAAGCTGCGCCGCGAGGCCACGGGTGCCCACATTCCGGGCGGCGGCTGGACCGTCTACGCCGAGTTCGTCAACTCGATCACGGACACGGCGGTGACGCGAATTGCTCGAAATGTGGCCCCCAGTCGGTCGACATTTCGGACCTATCCCTGCGATGAAGCACAGCGCTCGCCTACACTGACGGTCAGTAGCCCCGGGAGGAGTCCCGGAAGCCGGCCGAGAGGTCTGGCCCTCGCTTATGGCGGCGAGGTGTCCCCGAAAGGGTCGATACCTCATGCCCGACCCGTACCGCCAGACCATCGGCAGACTTGGCGCGCCACATCCTGGGGGCGAACCGTCGATCGACCCGCCCGCACCCACGTGGCGCGCAACGCGTCGCCCGGTGGCATCGACTACTGGCTTCAAAAGCTCGACCCCGACCGGTTCGTGGACGCCACCGACGTTCAACGTCTCGACGCCGCTGAAGCGATGCGGCGCGCCCACTTCCAACGGCTCGCCCTGAAGTCGTCGCGGGCACGACGTCGCGGAGGTCCCGATGACAACCGGGCCGCCTGAAACGGCGACGCCCCCCGAGGAGGGGGGCAACCGCACGACCTCCGACGCCAATCGAAGTGAGCGGAAGTCTACATCGGGGGTGTCGCAGCGGACTCTCTACATGCTGTCGCCCCCCGCTACCGATTCATGGGACAGCATGGTGGAGGACGCCGAACGCCGAGCTCGTGAGCGCGGCTGCGTGTGCGTGCGACCGACGTTCCTGCACTTCCTGAGCGGCGACGTGTGCACCACCGTCGTCAACCACGCCGCGTGGTGCCCGCTCTCGGGAGTAGCTGCATGAGCGCCGAACCGTACGACAACTTGCTCGAACGGCTCGACGTCAAACACCGCGACGGCCCGAAGGCGGAGGCCATCTGTCCAGCGCACGACGACTCGTCGCCGTCGCTCTCCGTCACCCGTGGCGACGACGGCCAGGTGCTCATCCACTGTCACGTCGGCTGCAGCGTCAACGACATCACCACGGCCGTCGGTCTGACGCTCAAGGACCTGTTCCCCGCACGCCGCAACGGTGACCGCGAACGACGCATTGTCGCCACTTACGATTACGTCGACGAGCACGGCGAGCTGCTGTACCAAGTCGTCAGGTTCGACCCGAAGGACTTCCGCCAGCGACGACCCAACGGCAACGGCGGCTGGGTCTGGAACCTCAACGGCACCCGCCGCGTGTTGTACCGGCTGCCAGACGTCATCGCCAACGTGCGGTCCAGCACCACGGTGTTCATCGTCGAAGGCGAGAAGGACGTCGAAGCACTCGTCGCTGAGGGATGGTGCGCCAGCTGCAACCCGGCTGGCGCCGGCAAGTGGGCCAAGGTGCCGGACGCCGCGCAGGTGCTCACGGGGGCGGATGTGATCGTCGTCGCTGACCGTGACGAAGCGGGGTACGCCCACGCCCGCGACGTCGCTAGATCACTCCGGATGGTGGCCTCGTCGGTCACCGTCGTCGAGGCGTCGACCGGTAAGGACGTGGCCGAACACCTCGGCGCGGGCCGCACCATCGACGACCTGACGATCATCGCGGGCACACGTGCCGATGATCCGCCACTCGACGATTGGCTCAGTTCGAGGGGCTACCTCCAGGAACAGCTCGACCGCATGGACGACGAGACGGTCGCGCCGTGCACGCTCGACCGAGGCTCACACGGTGTTTCGTCGCTGGCTCGGCGACGAGTACGACCTCGACGCCCTCGACGCCGTCCTCGCCACCGCGGCCGCCGAGAAGCTCGACCGGCGACCCGCTGTGGCTGCTGCTGATCTCCGGCTCCGGCAACGCCAAGACCGAGACGGTGCAGGCTCTCGCACGGCGCCGGCGCGCTCGTCACCTCGCACGATCAGCTCGCGACGGGCGCGCTGCTGTCGGGCACGCCGAGCCAAGCAACGGGCCAAGGACGCCACCGGCGGACTGCTCCGCCAGATCGGCGACCGCGGCCTGCTCGTCATCAAGGACGTGACGTCGATCCTGTCGATGAACCGCGACACCCGCGCCGCGGTGCTCGCCGCCTCCGCGAGATCTACGACGGCCGCTGGGTCCGCAACGTCGGCACCGACGGCGGCCGCACCCTCGAATGGACCGGCCGCATCGTCGTCGTCGGCGCCGTCACCACCGCGTGGGACCGCGCCCACGACGTCATCGCCTCGATGGGCGACCGGTTCGTGCTCGCTCCGGATGGACTCCACCGCAGGGCCGGCATGGCGGCCGGGCGCCAGTCGCGATCGGCAACACCGGCGACGAGGACCAGATGCGCGCCGAGCTGGCCGCCGCCGTGGCCGGCGTCCTCGCCGGCGTCGACCTCGACCGACGACGTCGAGCTCGACGACGACGAGACCGAGCGCGCTGCTCGCGGCCGCCGACCTCGTCACCCTGGCCCGCACCGGCGTCGACTACGACTACCGCGGCGACGTCATCGACGCCCACGCCCCCGAGATGCCGACCCGGTTCGCCAAGCAGCTCACCCAGGTCGTCCGCGGCGCCGTCGCCATCGGCATGGACCGCGGCCGACGCGCTGCGGCTCGCCATCCGCTGCGCCCGCGACTCGATGCCGCCGCTGCGGCTGGCGATCATCGACGACCTCGCCGACGCACCCGACATCGACCACCGACGGAGGTGCGGCGAGCGGCTGGACAAGCCGCGGGCGACCGTCGACCGGCAGCTCCAGGCGCTGCACATGCTCGGCGTGCTGCGCCTCGACGAGGATGAACGCGACGACGGCAAGACGAACGTGGCGGTACTCGCTCGCCGAAGGCATCGACCCATCAGCGCTCAGACCGTCACCAGATTTGTCAGTACAAGTGTTGGAAGGTGTTGAGAAGAGAGACAGAACGTCCAGGTGTCCTACTGACAAATCTGGTGACGGTGATGAGGTGCCGTTGTGATGGCGAATGCGGCACCATCTCCGATTTTTTGAATGGCACCCCCCGCCAGGACCCCGCAGTCCCGGCGTCTCTCTAAGACGAAAATCCGGGGGGTTGCTGATGCCGGACCGGGGGTCGCCGTACAGCTGGCCGTGGCCGAAGGTGCGAGCCGCCGTGTTGGCCCAAGACGGCCATCAATGCCGGGTTCAGGGTCCGACCTGTAAGGGTCTGGCCACAACGTTGATCACATCACGACGCGTAGAGTGGCGGCGCCCGTCTCGACCCCGCCAACCTGCGGGCAGCCTGCCGTTCGTGTCAGACGTGGCTCTCGCAAGAGAGTCGCCGGTTGCTGACGGCCGGTCCATGGTGTGACCTCACGAGTGCCCCGCCGATCGGTGCGGCGGCCCACACTCACAGGGCTAGGGTTTTACCCCGGGGGGGTATTTTGCGGGACGCGGGGTCCTCGCCTGGGGCACGCATCAGAAAAAAACGGGGATGGTGGCTAGTGATCGTCTCTGAGCCGGCGGCGATCGTTGGCGGGTGGCACGCCGTGGTGCTCGCTGTGGCGTTGCGGGACTATCAGCGGCGGGGCGGGTTCGCCCGGTTGCCGCGCCATGAACGGGTGCTCCTCGACGAGGCGATCACCGAGCTCGAGCAGGCCGGCCAACGGTGGCAGTCAGGAGTGGTCACGAGTGGTCACGAGTGTTCAGTCGGGCCGACGCTGGCGGCCGTAGCACAAACTGGCGATGTGCTTCTCGACGACTGACGACGTCGCCGAAATCCTGGGCATCAGCGTCAGCGGTGTGAGGATGGTGATAGGAACGGGCGCCCTCCCGGCCGTGCGGGTCGGGAGGGCTGCTCCGGTTCCACAGGGACGACGTCGACGGTTCATCGAAAAGAGAAAGACAGCATGACGGATCAGTATCTGGTGCCGATTGAGGACATCGAGACCCGCGGAGCCTGGCGTCTGTCGCGGGCCGACATCGAGCTGAACGGCGAGGTGCGTGCGGATTGGGCGGGTCGCCCATCGGTGCCGGCGGAGACAGCGGCCCGGTTGTACGTCAAGCTCGTCGAGCTGCGGGACATCGAAGCGCGACGCTGGAAGGCGGCGGCCGAGGAGCAGATCGCCGCGATCGAGCGTGCCTATCCGGTGCGGGGCGGGATCCCGGCGGTGCCGGGGTTGAACGCGTCAGGCGTTCGAGGTGATGCTCGCCTTCGACGCCGAACGTGAGCAGACGATCAGTGATGACGATTTCGAGGCGAACCCGTGCTGATGGTCGCCGAGGTCGAGACGGCTCGACGGCATCTCGATCGAGACTCGGTGCGAGGTGACGTCGGCGGTGACGCCGACCGGCCGGATCACCAGCGTGCGACCGCACCGACGAGTATGATGCACTACCGAGCGGCCGACTATCGCCCTGTGCAGCCGGCTCGGATTCCGGTGCTTGCATCGACACGACCGTCACCGCAAGGTTGGCCGCGTCGAGTTCTTGCGCTGGGTCAGCGCCGCACGGCCGGATCGTGGCGGTCGCCACGATCGACAGCGACGAGGCCGTGCGAGTGGATGACTCATGGCGACTGCTTCATCAGCCCCGGTGTCCGCTGCCGGACCCGCAACGGACACGCGAGGACATCGAGCTCGATCACATCGGCCTTGTGCGAGGCCACGGCTCGGGACGGTGCCCGCCCGGTGACGTGGGTGGCGACGACGTTCGAGGAGCGGGCACGTGGGTCAACACGCTGCCGCAGTACCGGCTGCTCTGCGAGGCCGCCGAGGCGAGACGGAAGCGCCGCGGCACGGGCGGGATGCCCATCGTGGGGCATCCCGGCATCCGGCAGCGGGGATGAGCTGCCGCCGCTGTTCCGCGATGCCGTCCGGCAAGTCCGGACCACGTCGTCGCCGTTCGACGAG
This sequence comes from uncultured Acidimicrobiia bacterium, assembly GCA_963844915.1. Taxonomy (GTDB): domain Bacteria; phylum Actinomycetota; class Acidimicrobiia; order Acidimicrobiales; family Ilumatobacteraceae; genus JALZMG01. Next base: position 264,395 of record CAWJQF010000011.1, read on the forward strand.
AAGGTTGGCGCGGCTGTGCGTGCCGGTGCCGATCCGTGGGGGGCGATGTGGAGGGCTGGCGGCCAGTCGGGCGCGATGCTGTGGGACGGCCCCGACGGCGTGACTTACGGGATTCACTAGTGGAAAGTCGTTCCAGGTCAGACTGACCGTGAACGTTGGGTCGTTCCTGGCGGGGATGTCGCAGGCGTAGGCGGCGACGGCCAGTTTCAACGCGGCCACCACGCCCGCGGCGTTGCAGCACCCTCGCGACGGCGGGATGACTGATGCCGGCCTGTTCGGCGAGGGCGCGCAGCGTGAACGCGGCGGCTCGAGCGCAGCAACGGTGGAGGGCGGATTGTTCTAGTGCTCCCCGTCTGGCGATAGGTCGTTAGGCAGCTAGCCGTAGCAACCGCCAACGTTCGCGGTTAAGACGCGGTAGCCCCTCGGCGGCGATTGGCCGGTCTGCCCTATCGACGACCGACCTCGGGGGCTGAGAGCTGGCGAAACTCCAAGACACCAACGTTCCCCGATCACCCCCAATGCGCTGTCATTGCCCCCGAGTGCCGCCAAGTTCCCCTAGTGCCCCTAATCAAGGTCACCGTCAACCCCCCAGTGACTCGGAAGAGGATTGGGAATGCGCCCCGATGGACCGGCGCTCGCTGATCCCTACTGTCGTCGTTGACGGCGGAACCACGTCGTCACTCACCTGTCTCTAGGAGAAACCATTCATGGCAGCGTCTCAGTCCTTGTTGGACTTCATCCTCAGCCTGCTCGGTAACGCCGACGCACGCGGCTCGTTCGTGGCAGATCCCGATGCCGCGCTGGCGTCGGCCGGGCTCGCCGGCGTGTGCGCCGAGGACGTGCAGGACATCCTGCCCGTCGTTCTCGACTATGCGCCGGTCAGTTTCGATCGTGTGTACGACACGGGCGGCAACACGGCCGTCACGTCGCAGGCCAACGTTCTCGGCGGCGGCGGCGGCGGCGGCGGCGGTGGCGGTCACGGCGGCGGCGGTGGCGGTCACGGCGGTGGCGGAGGCCACGGCGGTGGCGGTCACGGTGGTGGCGGCGGCAAGGGTCATGACGGCAAGGGCGGTCATGACGACGCCGTTGGCGAGATCAACAACATCCTCAACAACTTCAGCTGGACGAGCATCTACGACAACGACACGATCATCGACGCCTCGAACAATCAGGCGATCTGGGCCGACGGTGACGTGGTGCAGCTGTTCGGTGACGGCGTCATCGACAACAGCGAGACCGAGGTGGACATCGAGGTCGAAGGCGACAACAACGACGTCGCCGTCGGCGAGGTCGCCAACGCGGGTGGCGTGCAGCTGGCAGGCAACACGTTCAACGCTGGCGACTCGGTGACCAGCGGCGGCACCGCCACCACCGGCGATGGCGGCGCAGGCGGCATTGCGGCAAGCGGCGACAACTCGGCAGTCGCCGCGACGGGCGACGCCCTCACCGGCGACGGTGGCGCGGCGGCCAACGTCGGCACCAGCGGTGACAACCTGACCGGTGACGCGAACGGCGGCACCAGCGGCTCCAACGAGGCCACAGGCACCGGCGGCGCCGGCACCGGTGGTCCTGCAACTGGTGGCGCAGGCGGTGCGGCCACCAGCGGCGATGCCGTGGCTGCTGCACTAGCTGCTGCGGAAGGTGGCGACACCGACGCTAACGGCGGCGACGCCGACGCGAATGGTGGTGACGGTGGCGACGGCGAAGGCGAAGGCGAAGGCGAAGGCGAAGGCGAAGGTGGCGGCGCTGCTGCCCTCGGCATCGGTGTCGGCGGCGACGCTGCCGGCGCAGGTGGCGACGGCACCGGTGGCGCAGGCGGCGACGGTGGCGCAGGCGGCACCGGCGGCGCAGGCGGCGACGGTGGCGGAGGCGGCGCCGGTGGCCCGGGTGGCCCAGGTGGGCTCGCCCCCGGCGGTCCCGGCGGTCCCGGCGGTCTCGGCGGTCCCGGCGGTCCCGGCGGTCTCGGCGGTCCCGGCGGTTTCGGGTGGTCCTTGGCGGTCCCGGCACGGGCGGCCCCGGCACCGGCACCGGTGGCGACGGAGCCGGCACGGCTGCTTCAGAAGCCGGCGATGGCATCGGTGTCGGCCTCGGCCTTGGTGTCGGCGTCGGCGGCGACGGCGGCGCGGGTGGCACCGCCACCGGTGGAGCCGGCGGCGAGGCGACGGGTGGCGACACCACCCAGCTCAACGTCGCAGCGAGCGAAAGCGGTGACGCCGAAGCCGACGGCGGCGACGCTGACAGCACCGGCGTCGGCGGCGACGTCGAGCAGGAGCAGGAGACGGGCGACGGCTGACGGCGGGTTCACCGGCGGCAACGACACCGGCGACGTCGAACAGGAGGCCGAGGGCGGCGACAGCGGTGACGCCGACAGCGGCAGCAACTTCATCGAGCAGGAAACTGGCGATGCCGACGCCGACGGTGGCGACAGTGGTGATGCCTTCGCCGACACCTTCGGTGGCGACGGTGGCGACATCGTGCTCAACATCGAGATGCCAGACGAGTGAGGTAATCAGCGATCGAGCTCATCACCAGCTCGATCTGATGCCATGACCTGACCAGGGCCGGTCCCGCCAACCTCGAAGAGGTTCACGGGACCGGCCCTTTCAGTTTTCGGCTCGCACCGGGGAAACCGCTGCTGCCCGAGCGCGACCAGCCCCGGCGGACCTAGGGAGGAACACCGGGGCTGGAGGCTGCGGACCAGCTGGCGCGGGCGCACCGCGGTCCTGGTTGTGGTTGTGCCGCCGCGCTACCCGGACCGCCGGGAGGCGCAAACGCGCTGCCTCATGCGGCCCCGGGGGCGGTGCTCAGCCGACGACGACGTTGCAGACGCCGGCACGCGTCCGGAGTGCAGCACGAAGTGCTCGCTGTCGGCGATCACGGCGTAGAAGGAGTACGTGACGCCGTCCGGCCCGACGGCTGTGCAGCCGTAGGTGGTGCCAACCGTGGCCGATGATGGCGCGGCGCACATGGCGTCGTGGAAGGTCAGGCCGGCGAGGTCTCCGGCCTGCTGCTCGATGAACGATTCCGTCTGGTGCTGGATCAATGCTCGCGGCGGCGAAGTGGCCGCCGCCGCTGTTACCACCTGCGGCGGCCGTCGACGGCCTTGAGTGCTCGGCCTGCGGAACGGGCCGAGCATCGCGATGACCGCGAGGGCCACCAGGAGCACGACGGTTCCGATCGCTTTCGCGAGCCTCATCTGACACACCGTAGAGGTTGGGCGCCCTCAACGATCTGGCGAAGGTGCTGCACAGCGCGCCGCCGCAGTTGACGTCAGCATGTGCGCCAAGAAATGCTTCCCGGAGTGGCCTACGTGCGCACTAGGCGGAACAGTGGTGACTTGCGGTCGCAACAACATCAGGGCTCGGCCAATATCGATGTGTTTACGAGAGCTGGCTGTCGGTATTACTGCCGGTCTGAGCCGAACTCGGTTCACGTGATGCGATCCACTGTCGCTCACGCCACGCGGCTTGTTCCTGGCACCGTCGGGGTCTCCTGGTCGATACCCTCGCCGGCCCGTCGTCTAATGTGCAGCGGCGATGAGGGAGGCTGGAGATCGAATCTTGGGATGCCTGATCGCGCTCGGCGCAGTTTGCGCATGTAGCGGCGGAAATGGAGGCAACGAGAGTAGCCGCGTTGAAGAGCCTGCTCAGCCGACGGGTACGTTGCCGATTGCCGACATTGCGTCGTCGACGTCAGATCCGCCAGTGACGACCGCGGCAGTAGTCACCACTTCGTCAGTACTAAGCACGATTGCCACCGAGCCGTTACTCACCGATTCGCTTCCAACGGTAGGCGGTTACACCTACCGTTGGTGGTCCAGGGCTGAAACTACTGCTTTCGTGACCGGGCCGTTCGCCGTAAACAGTCCTGACGTGCGACAGTTCGCCGGAACTGATGTCGCCCGCAACGGGCAAGTTTTAGCTTGGCTCGAGATGCACCGGATGCGGCCGGAACTCCACAGTACGCCGGACCAAGTGATCCTTGACAACGTAGCCAAGCTCGAATACTTCCCCGGTCCCCAGACGACCGAACGGCTCACCATTACCGATGAAGAGGTCCTGATCCGACGGATTCCCAATCTCGTCGCATGGTCGTGGTATGAGGACGGCATCCTCTTCACCGTCGTCGCCAACGGGATCGATCCCCTCGCAGCGGGTGACTTCGTTGAAGCCATCGTGGCAGCCCAGTAGGTCATGTGACGTCAGGCAGTCCCTCGGCTTCTCTCCACGGCGACACGCTCATGTCGCTGCTCGGCCGCGTCTCGCGGGTCTGTGCCCGAACGTGACGCCTGCTGACGCGCGGCACACCTGACCGCGAGACGGCTCACCGGCTGCAGTGCGCACCGTCACGATCAGCTTGGCGGCCGGCCAGTTTGGCGGTTTCGGTGTGTTCCATCGCGATGAGACGCTCAGCCTCCAACCCAGCTGTCGGCGGCGAAGTCGATCGCCTCCCGCCTCGGCGTCGGTCAGCAAGTTGGTGGTGGTGTCGGTGATGGTCATGGGTGGGTCCTCTCTCGGGGTCCACGCAGATAGATGCGGCCCTCACGCTCCCGAAATCCCAGGACAAACGGCGCCCGGTACAGCGCTCAGCCGCACATAGACGACGCCTACCGGCTCGTGCCTGGCGGGTCGAAGACCGCGGTCTGACCGTCCGAGCTGCCCGCCCGCACGTCGATCTGGGCGCGAAGGTTCCCGAAATCGAGAACGTACGCGCCCAGATCGCCTCGTGAGAACGTCCGCGCCCAGATGGTGAGGCGTGGTCAGCCGGGCTGCCGGCTCTGGTGCCACCAGGCCATCACGTAGACACCGAGCGCGCCCACGAGACCCACGATCACCCACAGCACGATCACGGCGTCGATCCACGATCCCGCGGGCGGCGACCCCGGTAGGAAGTTGCGCAGCGGCACGGTGGCGAACAGCATCGCCGCCATCCAGGAGAGCAGCGTCGGCTGCACGGCTCGACCACCCCAATAGGTCCAACTCGCGACGAACCACGCCACCAGCGGCAGGGCGATGAGGACGAGGAGCATGATCCCGGCGAAGGCCAGCGTGTCCCCGGAGCGCCGCACGTCGATGTCGAAGACGTGGAAGCCGAATCCGGTCAGATCGGCGCTCGGCTCCACGGCGATGCGCCAGCCCTGGACCTCACCGTCCACGCTGACCGTCGAGTCGAGCACCGAACCGGTCTCGGGTGAACCGTCGTACGCGCCCACGAGCAGGCGTATCCGGTAGTTGTCGAGCGGCCAGTTCCTGATGTCTCCGTCGAGCACGATCTGGACGCGATTGACCCCGGGGATCTGGCCCGCCGGGAACGTCACCTGCCGGGTTCCGGCTGACGGGTCGATGACGACCGTCACCGAACGGGCCAACGTGAGAGCGCCCTCGTCAACCAGGGAGCTGTCGACCGAGAGATCGATGCCGACGGTCATGCGCTCTGCGGCGCCGTCGATGTCCTCGGGCTTGAGCTCGACCCGCACGCCGCCCGGCGGCGGGCCCTCGTCCGTGCCGATGCCACGGGTGTGGCCGCTGACGGCGTACAGCACGAGGAGGCCGACGTACGCGAGGACGACCAGCGCGATGGCCACGATGAGGCGAATCGGTCGGGCACGCCGGGCGGAGGGCTGCTCAATCAGGGACGCATCATCGCTCACCCTGGTGAGGTACTTGATGCGGCCGGCGAAGGCGCTGGGGCGCCCGCCGTGCCGAACCGGTTCATCCACCTCTGAAGGACGCGACCCAGCCATTGTTTGATGCGGCCGGCGAAGGCGCTGGGGCGCCCGCCGTGCCGAACCGGTTCATCCACCTCTGAAGGACGCGACCCAGCCATTGTTTGATGCGGCCGGCGAAGGCGCTGGAGCGCCCGCCGTGCCGAACCGGTTCATCCACCTCTGAAGGACGCGACCCAGCCATTGTTTGATGCGGCCGGCGAAGGCGCTGGAGCGCCCGCCGTGCCGAACCGGTTCATCCACCTCCGAAGGACGCGACCCAGCCATTGTTTGATGCGGCCGGCGAAGGCGCTGGAGCGCCCGCCGTGCCGAACCGGTTCATCCACCTCCGAAGGACGCGACCCAGCCAATACCCTTGCCGCCCGTGTCCACGTTCACGACCAGTCCTGGCATGCGGGACCTGCTGCCGCCGGAGTCGGCCCGCCACCGCCGGCTGGTCGATGTGTTCGCCGAGGTGGTCGAGGGCGCGGGCTACGACCTCCTGGTGCCGCCACTGTTGGAGGACATCGGCGTCTTCCGCCGGCTCGGCGAGGCCACGGAGGTCGTCTCCAAGGAGATGTACCAGTTCACCGATCTCGGCGGTCGTGACGTTGCGCTGCGCCCGGAGATGACCGCCGGCGTCTGTCGCGCCTTCGTCGAGCACCGTCCCCCGACACCATGGAAGACCTGGTGCGCCGGGCCGAACTTCCGCTACGAGAAGCCGCAGCGTGGGCGCTATCGGCAGTTCGAGCAGGTCGATCTGGAGGTCCTCGGCGTGGAGGATCCATACCTCGACGTCGAGGTCATCGCCGTCGGCTGGCGGTTCTTCGAAGCCCTCGGGCTGCGCCAGGTCGAGCTGCGGCTGAACAGCCTGGGCGATCCGGCCGACCGCGCCCGCTACGTCGAGGCGCTGCGCGATCACTTCGAAGCCAACCTCGATTCGCTGAGCTCCGACAGCCGGGAGACACTGAAGCGCAACCCGTTGCGGGTGCTCGACTCGAAACGGTCCGCCGACCAGGCCGTGATCGCCAGCTCGCCCGTCGGCTCGGACTTCCTGAGCGACCAGTCGGCCGCCCACTTCGCCACGGTGCGGGCCGGCCTCGACGCGCTCGGCATCCCGTACACGCTCGACCCCCGTCTCGTGCGAGGGCTCGACTACTACCTGCGCACGACGTTCGAGTACGCCGGCGGCACGTTGAAGAGCGCGCAGAACGCGCTCGGTGGCGGCGGCCGGTACGACGGCCTCGTCGAGGCGCTGGGCGGTCCGCCGACGCCGGGCATCGGGTTCGCCATCGGCGTGGACCGGACGCTGCTGGCGTGTGATGACGAGGGCGTCTTCCCTGCTCCGTCGGCGGCGGTCGATGTGTTCGTCGTCGACACGACCGGCGGCGCTGAAGCGCTCGTCATCACCGAGCAGCTGCGCCGGTCCGGTCGTTCGGCCGACCGAGCCTTCGACGGTCGCAGCATGAAGGCGCAGATGAAGGCCGCCGACCGCAGCAAGGCGACCTTGGCCGTCATCATCGGCGACGACGAGCGAGCTGGCGGCACCGCCGTCGTCCGTCCGTTGCGTGACAGCGGCGACCAACGGGTCGTCGATCGGGCCGATCTGGTCGAACACGTCGTCGCCGAGCTGGGAGACGCGAGATGAGCAGCGGTCGTACCTTCATGCGCTCCGACCTGTGCGGCACGTTGCGCCACGCCGACGTCGGGCGCACCGTCGAGCTGTGCGGGTGGGTGGCTCGGCGGCGCGAGCACGGCGAGCACCTCGCCTTCGTCGATCTGCGGGACTACAGCGGGCTCGTTCAATGTGTCGTCGACAACACGATCGACGTGCGCAGCGAGTACGTCGTGCGCATCACCGGCGTCGTCAGGGAGCGGCCGGCGGGGACGGTCAACCCGAACCTGCCGACCGGTGAGGTCGAGGTGGGGGACTGCACGGTCGAGGTGCTGCGGGCAGCGACCCCGCCGCCGTTCCCGATCGATGCCCGAGCCGACGACGTCGACGAAGTGGTGCGCCTGCAGTACCGGTACCTCGACATCCGCCGCGAGCGGATGCAGCGCAACCTCCGCCTGCGGTCCGCCGTCAACTCAGCCGTGCGACGGGCGATGGAGGAGCAGGGCTTCGTCGAGGTCGAGACGCCGATGCTCGTGCCTTCCACGCCCGAGGGCGCTCGCGAGTTCCTCGTCCCGTCGCGCCGCGAGCACGGTTCGTTCTACGCGCTGCCGCAATCACCACAGTTGTTCAAGCAGTTGCTGATGGTGGCCGGCATCGACCGCTACTACCAGATCGCCCGCTGTCTGCGCGACGAGGACCTGCGGGCGGACCGCCAGTACGAGTTCATGCAGCTCGACGCAGAGATGAGCTTCGTCGATCAGGACGACGTGCTGGAAGCGATCAGCGCGTCGGTGTTGGCCGCTGCGGAGGCCGCGACCGGTGAGCGGCCGCCGACAATCGAGCGCATGACATGGCAGGAGGCGATGGATCGCTACGGGGTCGACAAGCCCGACCTGCGCTTCGGGCTGGAGCTCGTCGAGCTGACCGACGTCTTCGCCTCGACGGAGTTCAAGGCATTCGCCGGCGCATCGACGATCAAGGGCATCCGGGTGCCGGGCGTTGCCGAGCAGTACGGCCGCAACCAGCTCGACAAGCTGACGGATCGAGCCAAGTCGCTCGGAGCCAAGGGCCTCGTGTGGATGAAGGTCGGCGCCGACGGCTCGCTCGACTCGCCGGTTGCCAAGTTCCTGTCGGACGACGAAGCGGGGTCGTTGTCGGCACGCCTGGAGGCTGCCCCCGGTGACCTGCTGCTCGTCGTCGCCGACGAGTGGACGACGGCGGTCGAGGTGCTCGGTCAGCTGCGCAACGACCTCGGCCGACCGCCCGTGCACGAGGGCCCCTACCGGTACGTGTGGATCGTCGACTTCCCGATGTTCGTCGGTGTCGACGAGAACGGGCGCCCCAAGCCTGCCCACCACCCGTTCACGACGCCGCACCCCGACGACGTCGACCTGTTGGAGACCGACCCGATGGCAGTGCGGTCGCGGGCGTACGACCTCGTGTTGAACGGTTGGGAGCTCGGCTCCGGCTCGATCCGGATCCACGACTCGGCGCTCCAGCGGCGGGTCTTCGCCGTGCTCGGCATCGGCGAGGAGGAGGCGGACCGCAAGTTCGGGTTCTTCCTCCAGCCGTTCGAGTACGGCGCGCCGCCGCACGGCGGGTTCGCCTTCGGACTCGATCGGCTGGTTGCCATCCTGGCCGGCGAGGAGAACATCCGCGAGGTGATCGCCTTCCCGAAGACGCAATCGGGCACCGATCCAATGACGGGCTCGCCGTTGCCGGTCGACTCATCGCAGCTGGCGGAACTCGGCATCCGGGTCGTCCCGCCGCCATCGTGAGCGCTCGCGCGCCGCGCCGCATCCAGCTCAGTCGCCGGCGCGGTTGGCGCAAGCCGCCCGGTGCGGTCGTCGTGTCTCGACCCTCGAAGTGGGGGAATCCGTTCGTCATCGACGAGTCGCGGACGCGGGCCGAAGCGATCCGGCTGTTCGAGCGCGCGCTCGCTGGCCGCGGGTCGGTGAAGCTGCGGTTCACACGTGACGACGTGAAGCGTGAGCTGGCGGGAAGGGATCTCGCCTGCTGGTGCCCGCTCGACGAGCGGTGCCATGGAGACGTCCTGTTCGCAATTGCCAATGAGGACCCATCAGCGCGCAAGCTGTCGGGATGAGCTCACCCGTTGATCTCCATCCCGCCGCCGAACGGCTGGCCCGGCTCGTCGAGGCGGTTCCTGACGATGCGCTCGAGTGGCCGACGCCGTGTGCCCGGTACACCGTTGCCGCGTTGCTCGACCACGTGGGCGGATCGATCGCCGCGTTCCAGGCTGCGGCGATCAAGAAGCCGCTGGCCGGCGGGCCGTCCGGCGACGGGAGCCGCCTGGACGCGCAGTGGCGATCGACGATGCCTCGCGAGGCCAGGGCGCTGGCGGAGGCGTGGGACGATCCCGAGGCGTGGACGGGCATGACCGCCGCCGGTGGCGTCGACCTACCAGGCGATGTGGCGGCGATCGTCGCGCTCGACGAGCTGGTCATTCACGGTTGGGACCTGGCGAAGGCGATCGACCAACCCGCGAGCTACGACGGACCTGGCCTCGACGAGGTCCTGCGGATGACCACCCAGTTCCGTGCGGGTGGCGACGAAGGACTGTTCGGGCCGGAGGTCGCCGTGCCGCACGATGCGCCGACGTTCGACCGGATCCTCGGCGTCACCGGTCGTGATCCGAACTGGACGTCGCCGCGTTCTAGCGCGTGAGCTGCGGACTACCGAGCTAGTGGAATGGGCGGAGCTCTCTGTCAGCGATCTGGCGGACCGTACGACCAGAACGCTGACAAAGCCGACCTCATCTCGCTCCGGCCGGATGACGAGTTCGATCGGCGCGCGAGCTAGAGGCTGGCGTACGACTTCTGCAGCGCGTCGACGAGCTGCCGAGCGGTGGCCACCTTCGCGGCATTCGGCGCGGGTTGCTGGAGCATCTGTTGTTCGAGGTCGACGACCCGCCCGAGCAGGCCCTCCAAGAACCCCTTGTACTGCACCATGTTGTCCGCGGCCAGCGCGTTCTCGAGCCTGGGCATCCACGCGCCGACGTCGTTGGCGATGCTCTGCATGATGTGGTCCGCACCGGCGCCGCCGAGGAGCTGCATCCGGAACACGTTGGCCTGCTGCAACCAGTACTCGGTGTTCCTGCCGCGTTCCGGGAGTCCGAAGTCCGACATGTGCTGCTCCCTCCGGTCAACCCGCGTCGCGGGCACCTCGAAGCGTGCTCGCTCGCGCTGGGCAGGCGAACGGCACGATGCCGTCAGCATGGCGTCCCGCAGCGCCGACGTCCACTCCGACTGGTGTGAGCGTCGGCGCTGCGCAGGAGCGACCGCTCAGCGTCGCGGTGCAGATGCCGCCAGACGCGTCGGGGTCGGATCTGGATCGGGCTGCGGCACGACGAGCGTCGCTCCTTGCCCGCCCTTCAGCAGTTCGAAGGGATCCTCGCACCAGGAGATCGGCGCGCCGTCCTCCTCGAAGTAGCACTCGTAGGCCAGCATGTCCTCGATCGACGTGCAGGTGCCGGTGTCGTTCGAGCACGAAGGTGGCTCCGGCCACGGCTCGTCGCTCGGTCCGGCGGACACGTGTCCGGGCATCGCAACGGCGGCTGCGACTGCTGCCACCGTGGCTGCGGAGAGGATGAGCCTCTGGGTCCGCGTCTTGAGAACGTTCATCATGTCGGTCCTTTCGTTTCGCTCTGGCCCGGAGGTCCAACCTTCGGGCTGCGGTCAAGACAGGCCGACCGGCGATTCCTTACAGAGACGTCGGGAGAAATCGGAGCATGGCGAGTGCTCTTCGCCGGAGAGAATCAGGACGTGCAGTTCAGCCCGGACCTCCGAGATCGCGTGGCCGACGGGGCGATCACCGTCTCCTACCGCCTCTGGTCGAGGCCGAAAGTCAAGGCCGGTGGCGTCTATCGCACCGCGTCCACATGGATCGAGGTCGACGAGATCGAGCTCCTCCCGTTCTCCTCGGTGACCGACGAGGATCTCGCACTGACCGGAGAGCCTGACGTCGAGAGCCTTCGCCGACGCACCGCGCATGCGGGTCCGGTTCACGACGAGACACTCGTCTATCGCGTGGAGTTCCACGTGGTGGGCGGACCGGACGCAGCCACCGACTGACGATGCGCAGGTGACTCGGGCGCGCACCCCGCGCGTACAGTCCCTGTCACCGACATTCCCCTGCGATTGGGCCGGTCCTCGACCGGCATCGTGAAGGGAGCTCGACGGTGAGCGAGCAGAATCTCGTTGTCCTGCGCGGCGTGCTGGCTGCTGAGGGCACGCAGCGCGATCTACCGGCCGGCGGCACGGTCCGCCAGTTCGACGTCACGACGCGTGACGACGACGGTGCGCAGACCGTCCCGGTGGCATGGATCGACCCGCCACCCCAGGGCCTGCCCGTCGCGTTGGGCGAAGGCATCGTCGTCGTCGGCAAGGTCGCCAGGCGGTTCTTTCGCGCCGGCGGTGCGACGCAGAGCCGCACGGAGGTGGTGGCCGACGAGGTCATCGCCGCGACCAACCGACGACGTGTCGGACGTGTTCTCGGCAATGTCCGGCGACTTGTCGAGGGCACGGCGTCGGCCGGCTGAGCGGGCGCCTCCGCGCGCTCAGGCCCGGAGGTCGCGCACGACGAATCCCGTGCGCAGCTTGGGGGTGAAGAACGTGGATTTCGGCGGCATCAGGTGGCCCTCGCGCGCCGTGCGTTCGATCTCCGCCAAGCTGACCGGACGGATCAGCACGGCCGCCGACCCGTCGCGCTCGACGGCGGCGAGCGTCTCGTCGAGCCCGTGCTGATACGTCACCGTGTCGGCGACGGGCGTGCCGGCGACGGCATGCTCGAGCCACGCGCCATCGATGGACCGCACCTCGTCGAACGCGCCGTCGCGCGGGATCAGCCACTCGGCCGACGAGCCCGGGCCAACGAGCACGAGGCGGCCTTGGGCAGTCATCTCGGTGAGCGTGGCGCGCGTCGGCCGCTCGGCCGGCGCGAACTCGAACGACGTGGCGAGGACGGCGCGCAGCTCGTCGTACGACACGCCCACATAGACGCGATGGATCGCCTCGACGCTGAGCTGGTCGGCGACGAGCTCGCCGACGAAGGCCAGGGTCTCCTCGGCCGGCGTGTCGTGGCGGCCGGTGGCGGCGCGCACGTCGTCGCGATGGATCCGACTGATGCCGTAGCGGTGATGGCCGTCGGCGATGAGGACGTCATCGCTGGCGACCCGTGCCCCGATGGCGGCGAGTCGCTCAGGGTCCGTCACTCGCTCGACGACATGCTCGACGCCGTCGACCTCGACCGATCCGACCGGGTCCGCTGGCTCTGCGAGCAGGGAGGTGAGACTCCCCGCCAGGGACAGGCCCCAGACGGGCGACAGGTTGGCGTCCGTCGCCCGGGTCAGATCGAGCCGATCCGTCGAGGCCTTGGGCGTCGTGCGCTCGTGGGGGAGCACGCCGCCGGCACCGTCGTCGACGACCTCCAGACCGCCGAGCACGCCGACGAGATCTCGGCGGGCACCCGACTCGTCGGTGAAGCGCATCCGGTACAACGTGAACGTCGGGTGCTCATCGGTGACGAGCACGCCCTCGGCCAGCCATTGTCGGAACACCTGGCCCGCATCGACATAACGGTCGTCGCCACCGCGTGGGACGTCCACGTGGACGATGTTGTGCTCGTCGCGCGCTGCCAAGGCATCGCGATCGGCGTCGGAGAGCACGTCATAGGGCGGCGCGATCACCGCGTCGAGGTCGATCTGCGGGGCATAGCGGATGGCCCGGAACGGCACGAAGCGAGGCACTGGACGTTTCTAGCGCGACCGACGGACCTAGCCTTGCCCGCCCGTGACCCCGAGTGCCGTGCTGCTGGATCTCGACGGGGTGATCTGGCTGTCCCACGTCCCGATTCCCGGGTCCGTCGAGGCCGTGGCTCGCCTGCGCCGCAGCGGGCGGCGGGTCGTCTTCGTCACGAACAACTCCGGCGTGCGACTGGCCGACCAGGAAGCGGCGCTGGCCTCGATCGGCATCCCGGCCGAGGGCGACGTGATGACGTCGGCGATCGCCGCCGCGGCCTTGGTGAGTCGGGGCCAGCGTGTGCTCGTCTGCGGCGGCCCCGGGGCGGCCGAGGCCGTGGAGGCGGTCGGCGCGGTGCCCGTGGCAGGCGACGATCCCGCCGGCGTCCACGTCGACGTCGTGATGGTCGGTTTTCATCGCGAGTTCGACTACGAGCGGATGCGCATCGCGTCCACCGGCGCCCGCAACGGTGCCCGCCTGATCGGCACGAACGACGACGCGACGTACCCCACGCCGGACGGTCCGATCCCGGGAGGTGGAGCGATCCTGGCGGCGGTGAGCACCGCGGCGGGCGTCGCGCCCGTCATCGCTGGCAAGCCATACGAGCCGATGGCGGCGGCGATCGGTCAGCTCCTCGACGGCGTGCGCCCCGACGAGATGCTCGTCGTCGGCGACCGGGCGAGCACCGACGGCGCACTGGCCGTCGCGCTCGGCTGCCCGTTTGCGCTCGTGCGATCCGGCGTGACCTTGCCAGGCATGCCCGTCGATGTTCCCGTGCACATCGACGCCCCGGACCTTGCCGCCGTGGTCGACGTCCTCGAATCCAGCGAGGAAGGTCGCCGATAGCATGCGCCGATGCCCACGAACCCGCTGAAGCAGCTGCTCGACAACAGCATCCAGCTGACCGAGCTCTCGCGCAAGCAGCTCGAGGAAGCGGTCAACAGCCTGGTCAAGGCCGGCGCCGTGAACCGATCCGACTCGGACGCGACCGTGCAATCGTTGCTCGAGCGTGGCCGGCAAGTGGCCACGCAGATCAGCGATGCGGTGCAGGCCGAGGTGTCGCGCCAGCTCGGTTGGCTGGCCAATCGGGTCGATGACATCGAGGACCAGCTCGAGAGCTTCGTCTCTCGCGTGAGTCCAGGCAGGGGAGCGGGCGGCCGGTCGGCGGCGTCGACAACGGCGAAGAAGACGTCGGCCACCACGGCCGGCGCCAAGAAAGCTCCTGCCAAGCGCAAGGCGGCAGCCAAGAAGGCTTCCGCCAAGAAGGCTTCCGCCAAGAAGGCACCGGCCAAGAAGTCGGCGGCGAAGAAGCGGGCACCGGCGAAGAAGGCTGGGGCCAAGAAGGCCGCAGCATCCTCCTCCGCGCGCTGAGTGGTCGCCCGCCGCCGGCTCGACGCCGAGCTCGTGCGGCGTGGCCTTGCGGTCAGCAGAACTGAGGCACAGGACCAGGTCGAGGCCGGGCTCGTACTCGTCAACGGCGCCGTGGCCGCCAAACCGGCTCGGCTCGTCGCCGCCGGCGATGCCGTCATCGTCGCCGAGCCACCGGCGCGGTTCGTCGGGCGCGGCGGCGAGAAGCTCGACGCCGCGATCGAGCACTTCCGAATCGATGTCACCGGACGGCGAGCGCTCGACGTCGGCGCGTCCACTGGTGGATTCACGGACTGCCTGCTGAGCCGGGGCGCGGCCCATGTCGTCGCCCTCGACGTCGGTCACGGCCAGCTGCACCCGCGCCTGCGCAACGATCCGCGGGTCACTGTGCTCGAGCGCACGAACATCCGCACGACGACGATCGAGATGATCGGCGGAGCTGTCGAGCTGGCCGTCGTGGACGTCGCGTTCATCTCCCTGATCGTCGTCATCCCGGTCCTCGTCCGGCTGTGCCAGCCTGGGTCGCCGATGGTGCTCCTCGTGAAGCCGCAGTTCGAGGCGGGGCGTGTCGAGGTCGCGCGCGGCAAAGGCATCGTGACCGACCCCGCCGTCCATGCCCGGGTGCGAGACGAGATCGAGCAAGCCCTGACCAGCGCCGGCTGCACGATCGGCGGCTGGATGGAATCGCCGATCCGTGGGGGCCACGGAAATCGGGAGTTCCTCGTCCACGCCATCACGTCGAGCGGTGCGTCGTGACGGTCGTCGCCGTCGTTGCCCACCACGAGCGGCTCGAAGCGGCGCAGTGTGCACGGACCGCCATCGAGTGGCTCGCCGATCACGGACACGAAGGCTGGGTCGTGCCCGACGATGCGCAGGTGCTCGGGCTCACCGAGATGCTGAGCGAGCGGCCGGTCGACTCCGCCGACCTCGTGGTCAGCCTGGGCGGCGACGGCACGATGCTGCGCTCCGTGCGACTGCTCGACGGCGCACCGGTGCCGTTGCTCGGCGTCAACCTCGGCGAGCTCGGCTACCTGACCGAGATCGAACCACCCGAACTGACCGATGCGCTCGAGCGCTTCATCGCTGGGCCCACCGCCGGCCGGTGGCAGCTCGACGAACGCATGATGCTGGAGGTCTCCGCGAGCGGTGGCGTCCAAGGCGTGTGGCGAGCGCTCAACGAGGTGGTCGTCGAGAAGCACGAGTCGGGGCACACGGTCCGGCTGCTGGCGAGCATCGCCGGCGAGCCGTTCACCAGCTTCGCCGCGGACGGTCTCATCGTGGCGACCCCGACGGGTTCGACCGCCTACTCCTTGTCGGCCCGTGGGCCGATCGTCTCACCGCGCCACCGCGCCCTGTTGCTGACGCCGGTGTCGCCGCACATGCTGTTCGACCGCACGCTCGTGCTCGATCCGTCAGAGACCGTCGCCATCGAGGTCGCCGGCCACCGGCAAGCCGGCCTCGCCGTCGACGGACAATTCGTCGCCACGCTTCGAGCAGGTGACGTCGCGACGTGCCGTCCGGCGGCGACGACGGCGCGATTCGTGCGACTCGCGCCGCACCACTTCCATCAGATCCTCAAGGCCAAGTTCGGGCTCGCCGACCGCTGACCGCCAACCGCTGACCGCTGACCGCTGACGTGCTGACTGAGCTGCACATCGAGAACCTCGGCGTGATCGAGCGGCTCGATCTGGTCGTCGGGCGTGGCTTGACGGCGGTGACGGGGGAGACCGGAGCGGGCAAGACGATGCTCGTCGAGGCGCTCGAGCTGCTCGTCGGTGGCCGGGCGGACCCGACCGTCGTGCGGGCGGGAGCGCCGGACACCCGTGTGGACGGGCGCTTCGTCGTTGGTGACGACGAGGTCGTGCTCAGCCGCGTGGTCCCGGCCGAAGGTCGGTCTCGCGCGTACGTCGACGGTCGGCCGTCCACCATCGCTGCGCTTGGTGAGCTGGCTGCCGGGATGGTCGACCTGCACGGTCAACATGCCCACCAGAGCCTGCTCCGTCCCGGAACGCAACGCGATGCGCTCGATCGCTATGGGTCCATCGATCTGGCGCCACTGCGGGCGGCGAGGGCTCACCTCACCGAGCTCGACGCCGAGCTGGCGGCTCTCGGCGGGGACGCCAGGGCGAGGGCGCGGGAGATCGACCTGCTCAGCTTCCAGGTGCAGGAGCTCGTCGCCGCGGCCATCGACGATCCGGACGAGGACCGCGCGCTCGAGGTCGTCGAGGATGAGTTGGCTGATGCCGTCGGGCACCGCGAAGCGGGAGCGCTGGCGCATGCGGCGCTCGCCGACGACGGGCAGGGGCGTGACCTGTTGGTCACCGCGCTGAACGCCCTCGGGTCACGGTCGCCGTACGCCGACGTGGCAGCGCGCGCGGCATCGCTGATCGCCGAGCTGGACGACCTGGTCGCCGAGATCCGCGACATCGCGGACGGCATCGAGGAGGACCCCGAGCGATTGGCGGAGGTTCGCGCCCGGCGCCAGCTGCTGCGAGATCTGTGCCGCAAGTATGGGGACGATCTCGTGGCCGTGCAGACCTATCGGGATGAGGCGGCGCGCCGCCTGCGCGAGCTGGAGCGGTTCGATCAGCGTGCCGCCGAGCTGGACGACGCGCGGGTGGCGGCCGTAGCGGCCGAACGGTCGGCGGCGGAAGCGGTTGGCTCGGCCAGGCGCGCCGTTGCACCTCGACTGGCGCACGCAGTCACGGAGCGTCTCCGCGAGCTGGCGATGCCACATGCCGAGGTGGCGATCACCGTGGGAACGCACGACGATGACCACCCCGGTGACCAGGTGCAGTTCTTGCTGTCGGCGAATCCTGGGGCGCCGCTGCTGCCGTTGACAAAGGTCGCGTCCGGCGGCGAACTGGCGCGCGCCATGCTCGCGCTGCGCCTCGTGCTGACCGATCTCGACGGCGACGCACCGCGCACCCTGGTCTTCGACGAGGTCGACGCGGGCATCGGCGGCACGGCGGCCGGGGCCGTCGGTCAGGCACTGGCAGCCATCGCGGGGACGCATCAGGTGCTCGTCGTGACGCACCTCGCCCAGGTCGCCGCCCAGGCGACGACCCAGGTCCTGGTGACGAAGCACGTCCACGATGAGCAGACGATGGCCACCGTCGAGTTGGTCAGCGGAAGCCGCCGCGTCGAGGAAGTTGCACGGATGCTGTCAGGCGCGAAGGGTGGTGAGGCGGCCCGGCGGCATGCCCTGGAGCTGCTGGGCCGGCGGTGATCCTCGTTCAATGCGGCCGCCGAAGCGCCTGGAGGCGCCGGCGTGCCGAACCGGGTCTTCACCTCCGAACGACGCGACCTGACATCCTCATGTGAGGTAGAGGACGATCGGGATGATCATGGCGATCACCCCAACGGCGATGCCGACGGTCGCCAACGTGTCGCCGGGCTGGCCGGACAGGCGGATGCGGCGCTTGGCCAGGATGCCGAGGCCGATGGCGATCGGTCCGAGGATCAGACCGAACGCCAGCAGGCCGGCCACGCCGAGCAGCACCGAGGCGACGGCATTCCCGTCGCGCTCGAACACCCACCGCCCGAAGGCGCTCGGCCCGCGACGCGGCTGTCCAACTCGCACGGTCCCAGTCTCCCCCGCCTGCCGTCCGGTACGCTGAGATCCCGACGTTGGTTCCGCCACGATCGGAGGATCACCCCAATGCCGAAGCACATCTTCGTGACGGGCGGGGTGGCCAGCTCCCTCGGCAAAGGTCTGACGGCGTCCTCGCTCGGACGCCTGCTCAAGCTACGCGGGCTGCGCGTCACGCTGCAGAAGCTCGATCCGTACATCAACGTCGACCCGGGCACGATGAACCCGTTCGAGCATGGCGAAGTCTTCGTCACCGACGACGGTGGCGAGACCGACCTGGACCTCGGCCACTACGAACGCTTCATCGACGAGAGCCTGTCGCGCAACTCCAACGCCACGACGGGCTCGATCTACCTCGCCGTGCTCGCCGCCGAGCGTCGGGGTGACTACCTCGGCAAGACCGTCCAGGTCATCCCGCACATCACCGACGAGATCAAGCGCCGGATCCGCAGCCTGGCCACGGACGACGTCGACGTGGTGATCACGGAGGTCGGCGGCACCGTCGGTGACATCGAGATCTTGCCGTTCCTCGAGGCGATCCGCCAGTTCCGCAACGAGACCGGGCGCGACAACGTGTGCTACGTGCACGTCACGCTCGTGCCCTTCATCGGTCCGTCCAGCGAGCAGAAGACGAAGCCCACCCAGCACTCCGTCACGGAGCTGCGCAGCCGGGGCATCCAGCCCGATCTCATCGTGTGCCGCAGCGCGGAACCTGTCTCCGACGACCTCAAGGTCAAGATCTCCAACCTCTGCGACGTCGAGGCCAGGGCCGTCATCAACGCCGCCGACGTCGCCAACATCTACGCGCTGCCGCTGATCCTCCACGCCGAGGGTCTCGACGACATGGTGTGCGACGTGCTGCGCATGCCGGCCGATGAGGAGGAGCTGGACCTCGCACCGTGGGAGCGCGTCGTCGATCTCGTCGACGCGGCGACTGAGCCCGTACGGATCGGCCTCATCGGCAAGTACGTGCAGCTGCTCGACGCCTATCTGTCCGTCGTCGAGGCGCTGAAGCACGCCGGGTTCCACCACGGGGCCAAGGTCGAGGTCGACTGGATCCAGGCCGAGGACGTCGAGGGCCTGCTCGCCGCCGGGCGCCTCGCCGACCTCGACGGCATGGTCATCCCCGGCGGGTTCGGCGATCGCGGGTTCGAGGGCAAGATCGCCGCCGCTCGCTACTCCCGCGAGGAGGGTGTCCCGTGCCTCGGCCTGTGCCTCGGGCTCCACGCCATGACCGTCGAGTTCGGCCGTCACGTGCTCGGCCTCACGGATGCCAACTCGACGGAGATGAATCCGACGACGCCCCACCCGGTCATCGACCTGATGCACGATCAGCGTGACGTCACCGACAAGGGCGGCACGATGCGCCTCGGTGCCTACTACGCCGTGCTCCGCCAGGGAACCAAGGTCGCCGAGGCCTACGGCGAGCCGGTCGTCAGCGAGCGTCACCGCCATCGATGGGAGTTCAACCCCAACTACCGGGCAAGGTACGAGGCGGCGGGGCTGGTCTGCAGCGGTGTCTCACCGGATCATCGGCTGGTCGAGTTCATCGAGCTGGCCGAGCACCCGTACTGGGTCGGCACGCAAGCCCATCCGGAGTTCAAGTCTCGGCCGGACCGACCGCACCCCCTGTTCCGCGACCTCATCGGCGCCGCCCTCAAGATGCGCGCCGAACGGGGGGCCCATGCAGTGAACGACGAGTGACGGGCCGCGCGCCTTCCGGCGAGTTCCGTCACGTCGCCGACCACGAGGTCCACCAGGGCCACGTCTGGCGAGTCGTCGTCGCTGACTTCGAGGCACCCGACGGGACGCTGTTCCAGCGCGACATCGTCCGCTCACCGGGCGCCGTCGCCGCGCTGCCGCTGATCTTCGATGCCGAGGGCACTGCATCGGTGGTCCTGCTTCGTCAGTACCGCCCCCCGTACGAGCAGGAGGTCGTCGAGATCCCGGCGGGCATGCGCGACGTCGAGGGTGAGCCGCCCGAGGAGACTGCCCGCCGGGAGCTCGCCGAGGAGGCCGGTCTGGTGCCCGGGCGTCTCGACCTGCTCCTCGAGATGGTGCCGTCGCCGGCGATGACCGACTCCGTGACGACGATCTATCTCGCCTCCGACTGCACCGGGACGACGCGCAGTCCGCACGGCCCGGAGGAACAGCAGTCCGAGCTGCTGCACATCCCGCTCGACGATGCGGTGAGCATGGTTGAGCGCGGCGAGATCGTCGACGCCAAGACCGTGGCCGCCCTGCTCCTGACGGCGCGCCGCGTGCACGGCAGCGACCACGGGTGACATGGCGCTGACCGGCTCCGACGTCGACCTCGAACTGCCCCTCGAGGTCGTGGAGTTCTTGGGCTGGCTGTCCACGGAGCGAGGTCGGGCGTCGAACACCATCACCGCCTACCGCCGCGACCTCGCGGCGTACGTCACCTGGCTGGACGAGCGTGAGCGTGACGTCTTCACCGTCGACCAGGCGACGCTCGTCGACTTCGTGGCGGAGCGCCAGGCCAGCGGCGCAGCGTCCTCGAGCATCGCCCGCCAGCTGGCCGCCGTGCGGACGTTCCACCGGTACCTCGTGGCCGAGGACCTCCGGCCGGACGACCCAACGGTCGACGTCGAAGGCGTGCGTGTGCCGGCCGGCCTGCCCAAGCCGCTCACGGAAGCCGAGGTCGTGTCACTCCTCGACGTCGTGACCGGCTCGGACCCGGTGGCCCGCCGGGACCGTGCGCTGCTCGAGCTGCTGTACGCCACCGGCGCACGGATCTCCGAGGTGTGCGGCCTCTCGAGCGGCGACATCGACTTCGACTCCCGCCTGGTGCGGCTGTTCGGAAAGGGCTCCAAAGAGCGCATCGTCCCGTTCGGGCGGGCCGCCGCGGCGGCGCTCGACGAGTGGTTCGCACCCGACGGCCGGTTGGCGTTGGTGCCGGCGCAGTGGCGGCGCCGCAACGATGCCGAGGCGGTGTTCCTCAACGCCCGCGGGGGCCGCTTGTCGCGCCAAGCCGCCTGGGCGGTGGTGCGCCGCCACGGGCGGCGGGCCGGGCTACGTGATCTGTCGCCGCACGTCCTGCGCCACTCGTGCGCCACGCACCTGCTCGATCACGGCGCCGACTTGCGCGTCGTGCAGGAGCTGCTCGGTCACGCCACGATCTCGACGACGCAGGTGTACACGAAGGTCAGCCAGGAGCGGCTGTTCGACGTGTATCGCGCCGCGCATCCGCGCGCTATTGCGTCATGACGATTTCACACTTGGCGCGCCGCTTCGCCACATCGCTCTCCCGGCAGCCACCGTCCGCGAACGATGAAGCGTGGGCCGAGACTTGGCTCCTGCCGAGCGAGATCGAGCTGTGGCGGCGCTTGTCGAATGTCGACCGGCGCCACGCCGTCCTCGTGGCACGGCGGTTCCTCGACCGCCGACCGGCCGCCGACCGGGCAGAGGTTGCCGGCTCGCTGCTCCACGACGTCGGCAAGATCGAGGCCGGCCTCGGTACGTTCGGGCGCGTCGTCGCGACCATCGTCGGGCCGCGCACCGACCGCTTCCAGACGTATCACGACCACGAGGCGATCGGCGCCCGACTCGCTGCGGCGGCCGGGTCCGATGCCGTCACCGTGGCGCTGATCGAAGGCCGCGGCCGAGCCGCCGAGGACCTGCGGATGGCTGACGAGGTGTGACCGTCAGCAGCCGTTGCGCCCGGCGGTGGTTGACGATGGCGCGCAACGCCATCCAGACGACGAGCGCGGCCCAGATGCCTGCGATGCCGGCACCGGTGCGCAGCGCAAGCAGGCCGAGCGGCACGACGGCGATCAGGTAGCCCACGGCGGCCAGCCCGAGGAAGCGGTAGTCACCGGCACCGATCAACACCCCGTCATAGCCGAACACGATGGCCGCCGGGACGAGCAGCACGGCCATCCACCACAGCGCTGCAGTGGCCCTGGCGACGACGGCGCCGTCGGCGGTGAAGGCGTGGGGGAGCAGCGGCGCCGCGATGGCGACGACGACGGCGAGCGCGACACCGGCAACCAACGACAGCCGTGCGACCCGCTCGGAGAGGCGGCGAGCCTCTTGGGTGGAGTCGCGACCCAGCTGCTCGGCGACCAGTGTCTGCGCCGGGATGGCCAGCGCATCGAGAGCCAGAGCAAGGAACAGCAGCAGGCTGCCGGCGATCTGGTGGGCGGCGAGCGTCGGCTCGTCGGTGCGGGCGGCGATCGCCGTCGCTCCACTCAAGACGGCGAGGATCGAGCCGACTCGCAAGAGGAGGTGTCGACCGGCCGTCAGCAGCGGCACCATCGCGCTCCAGTGAGGGCGCCGGTCGTCACTGTCGACGAGCTGACGGCGCACCGCCACGGCGAACGCGATTCCGGCGCCGACCTGGGCGATCACCGTCGACCACGCCGATCCCGGCACACCCCAGCCGAACCCGAACACGAACAGCACCTCGAGCACGGCGTTGACCAGGTTCGAGCAGAACAGGATGACGAGCGCGGTGTGGTAGTCGGCGGCGCCTCGCTGCACGCCTTGGGCGGCGAGCGCGAAGACGACGAACGGAACGCCGAGGGCACCGATGCGCAGGTACGTGACGGCGAAGTCGAGGACGTCACCCTCGCCGCCGAGCAGCCGGCCGGCGAGCGGCGCGCCGATGGCGACGAGCGGTGCCAGGGCGACGCCGACGAGCACCGACAGCCAGATCGCCTGCACGGAGACGTCTGCCGCCTCGACTGGACGTCCGGCGCCGAGGCGGCGGGCGACCCGCTCGGTGGTGCCGTAGGTGAGGAAGTTGCAGCCGGCGACGACGAACGAGAGAACGGTTGCGGAGAGCGCCAAGCCGCCGAGCTGCGCCGTGCCGAGTCGTCCAACGATGGCGGTGTCGACGAGCACGTACAGCGGCTCGACGGCGAGCGTGCCGAGCGCCGGGATCGCCAGCCGGAGGATCTGGCGGTCTGTGGTGTTCAAGCCCTCACGAAGCCGATCGCGTCGTAGGCCCGCTCGAGCGTGGCCGACGCGATCTTGCGTGCCTTGGCAGAGCCGGTGCGCAGCAGGGACTGCAGCTCCCCACGATCGTCGAGCAGCTCGCGGTAGCGAGCCTGGATCGGGGTCAGCAGCTCGATGACGGCGTCGCCGGCGTCGGCCTTGAGCGGCCCATACTGCGTGTAGCCCTTGGCGACCTCCGCGGGTGACTGGCCGGTGGCAGCACCGAGGATCTCGAGGAGGTTGCTGACGCCCGGCTTGTCGACCGGGTCGTAGACGACGTCGGTGCCCGAGTCGGTCACGGCGCGCTTGAACTTGCGAGCGATGATCTCCGGATCGTCGAGCAGGCCGATCAACCCGGCGTTGGAGTCGCTCGACTTCGACATCTTCGAGGTCGGATCCTGGAGGTCCATCACCCTGGCGCCAACGCGCGGCGTCACCGCTCGTGGCACGACGAACGTCTCCCCGAAGCGGTGATTGAAGCGGATGGCGATGTCCCGGGTGATCTCGACGTGCTGGCGCTGGTCGTCGCCGACGGGCACTTCGTCGGCGTCGTAGAGCAGGATGTCGGCCGCCTGCAAGGCCGGGTACGTGAACAACCCGGCCGAGACGAAGTCGCGCCGGTCCGCCTTGTCCTTGAACTGCGTCATCCGCGACAGCTCGCCGAAGGAGACCGTGCACTCCATCACCCAGGCCAGCTGGGAGTGCTCGGGAACGTGGCTCTGCACGAAGACGGTCGCAACGTCGGGATCGAGGCCGACGGCGAACATCACGGCGGCCAGTTCCACCGTGCGCTCGCCGATCACGCCGGGTTCCTCGGTGATGGTGAGTGCGTGGAGGTCGACGATCCCGTGGAGCGCGTCGTGTTCGTGCTGGTTCGTGACCCACGGCCGCAGCGCGCCGAGGTAGCTGCCGAGGTGGGCGTCCCCGGTCGGCTGGATGCACGAGAGCACACGCGTCACGGATCGCACGCTACCGAGGGCTCCGTTCTGTCCGTAGGAATCGCCTCACAACGCACGACTTCTACGGACAGTTGGTCTGGTGTCAGTCCAATCCGGCCGTGCTGTCAGCGGATGTTCAGCTGCGACACTGCAGGCTGCAGTCGGAGGTGGTCGTGAAGGTGCTCGTCGTCGAGGACGACGCGAAGATTGCCGGCGCGGTCCGGCGAGGGCTCGAGGCCGAAGGCTTCACCGTCGAGCACGCCGCCGACGGGGACACGGGCTGGTGGATGGCCAGCGAAGGCTCCTACGACGTGATCGTGCTCGACATCATGCTGCCAGGGCGCAACGGCTTCATCGTGTGCCGTGATCTGCGGGCCGCCGGGGTGTGGACGCCGATCCTCATGCTGACGGCGAAGGACGGCGACCTCGACGAGGCAGAGGCACTGGACACCGGCGCCGATGACTACCTCGTCAAGCCGTTCTCGTTCCCGGTGCTCGTCGCGCGCATCCGTGCGCTGCTGCGGCGCACGGCGGGTGCGGTGCGCCGGCCGGCGACCGCCGTGGGCGCCCTGCAGCTCGACTCGACGGCCCGTCGGGTGTGGTCGTCGGGTACTGCCGTCGAGCTCAGCCGCCGGGAGTTCGACGTCCTCGAGTATCTCGTCCGGCGCGCCGGTGACGTCATCTCGAAGGCGCAACTCCTCGACGGGGTGTGGGAGCTCGACTTCGCCGGCGATCCGAACATCGTCGAGGTGTACATCGGGCGGCTGCGCCGCAAGATCGACGAACCATTCGGCACTCACCACATCACCACCGTGCGCGGTGCCGGCTATCGGCTCGATGGTGATGGTGGCTGAGCACCGCCGCTGGCTGGGCTCGGTGCGGGCCCGGATCACCCTCCTGGCGTCGGGTGTCGTGCTCGTCGTGCTCGTGCTGGCCGGCGTGCTGCTCGTCGTCACGCAGCGCGACGCTCTCGTCGAGCAGCTGGACGACCGCCTGGAGCTGGACGCCGCGCGCATCGCTCGCTCGGTCGATGCATCGGAGCCGGTGTCGGCAGGTGACGACGACGACGACGATCAGGTCGTTGTCGTGCTCGTCGACGGCGAGCTCGTCGAGGTGGCGGGTGCCGACGCTGCCGACGCTGCGGCGTTCGCCTCCGCCGATGGCACGGTCTCCATCGACGGCAAGCAGTATCGGGTGGTCCGCGACGATGAGGGCGACGTCGAGGTCGTCGTCGCTGCTCCGCTGGAAGACGTCGACGATTCCGTCGGCGGACTGGTGCGCAGCCTGGCGCTCATCGTTCCAGCGGCGACGGTTCTTCTCGCTGTCGCGGTGTGGGTGCTGGTGGGGAGGACGCTCCGGCCCGTGGAGCGCATCCGCGCCGAGGTCGAATCGATCGGGTTCGACGAGCTCGGGCGTCGGGTACCGGAGCCGTCTGGGTCCGACGAGATCGCCCGGCTGGCCCAGACGATGAACGCCATGCTCGAGCGTCTCGACGGAGCCCACCAGCGTCAGCAGCGGTTCGTCGCCGACGCCTCGCACGAGCTGCGCACACCGTTGACCCGCATGCGCGCCGAGCTCGAGTTCGACGAGCGGAACCCGGCCGCGGCGGACCCTGCCGCGACCGGACGCAGCGTGCTCGAGGAGATCGCGATGTTGCAGCGTCTGATCGACGACCTGCTCGTGCTGGCGCGACGCGACTCCGGCGTCGAAGTACCGCGGACGCCGGTCGACCTCGACGACGTCGTGCTCGACGAGGCCCGCGCCGCCGGCGGCGTCGATGTCTCAGGCGTGTCGGCGGCGCAAGTGCTCGGCGACGCCGTCGCGCTGCGGCGGGCGGTGCGCAACATCCTCGAGAACGCCCGCCGGCATGCCGTCGGGCGCGTCGCCGTCACGGTCGGCGAGGTCGACGAGAGCGCTGTCGTGGTGGTCGACGACGACGGTCCCGGCATCCCGCCCGAGCGCCGGGCGGAGGTGTTCGAGCGCTTCGCTCGCCTGGATCACGCGCGCACGTCAGGGGAGGGTCGCTCAGGTCTGGGACTGGCGATCGTGCAGGCCATCGTCACCGAGCACGGAGGGGTCGTCGCCATCAGCGACAGCCCGCTCGGCGGGGCGCGCCTGCGCGTCACGCTCCCGCGGGCGTCGTGACGAACGCGATGATCCGCCGTGTCACATCGGCCTGCGCGGCGGCGAGGCCGGCCGCCGTGCCACCGAGCTCGATTGATCCCGTGTGGGTGACGGTGGTCGGCCAGCAGCCGAGCCGGATGAGGTGACCGGCGTCGGGATAGGTCCGCAGCTGGTCGTTGGCGGCGGAGCGGGTCCCCGCTTGCCGCCGGCGGTCGAGGAGCCGCCGGGCCATCTCGGAAGACGGCCACACGGTGTCGGCCTCGCCGGCGACGAGTAGCAATGGCACACCGATGCGCTCCGCCTCGATGGCGGCAGTCCCAGTCGCCTCCGGGTCGTCGAGCCTCGGCGCGTAGGCGCGGGTGAGGTGCAGCAGAGCCGGGCCGAAGCGCGCCGCCCGGCCCCGGCGGTGGAGCGCCTGGCGGGCGATCTCGGAAAGGACCGCCCGGTCATCGGTCTGGACCGCGGGCAGGTCCTCGCCGCCCAGCGTCCATGCCGGGATTCCGACGAGTGAGCCGTGCTCGCCGAGCCCGACCCACGTCGCCGACGACGGTGACACGGCGACGATCGACGCCAGCGGCAGATCGTTCACCCGCGCCGCCGTCGCGAGCAGGCCCTCTGATCCACGTGAGATGGCCATCGCCGAGACCCTCGCCGCGTCGACGCGCTCATCGGCGGCGAGCCACCGGATGGCATCGGCGAAGCGCTCGAGCGGCACACGGTCCAGCTGGGAGGGCAGCCCGTCGAGCGGCGGGCCGTCGCCGACGAACGGGGCGGCGACCAGCGCCGCGCATCCGTGCGACGCGAGGAGCTCGGCGTTCGAGGTCTGCGAGTCGAGCCCGCCCTCCGAACCGGGGAACAGCACGACACCGGGCACCGGCTCGGTGGCCGGCGGCATGAAGAGACGGCCGACGACCCCTGGTGCACGGACCTCCTGGGTGTCGAGATCCGGCGCAGCGGCGCGGCGAACGAGTGTGCCGTGACCGTGCTTGCCGGCTGCCTCGGCGAGGACGATCGTCGGTGCCGGCCCGAAGGGCGGGATGAAGAGGTCGGGCGTGGCGCCCGCCGATTCGAACTCCATCGACCACACGAGCTTGTCGGGATCGGCCAGCTGGAGCGCGCCCGACCCGTCGGCAGGTGCGGTGGTCGTCGATCTCCAGCGATGCCCGAAGGCGTCGACCGTCTCGGCGCTGACGGTCACCGTGGCGCCTGGCGCCACGCCGGTCACCTGTACGGTCGCCGTCTCGTTGGCGAGGACGTCGGCCGGTTCCAGCTGCACGACCGGTGCCCCCTCGTCGTCCGTGGGGACGGAGATCGTCTGAGGTGGTTCGAGCGAGCGCGGCGTCGGATCGTTGCCGTCGTCGCCGGACGCCTCGACGAACCAGTCGGGGTACTTCGAGGTGAAGACCATCGCCAGCCCGAGGGCGGCGAACGGCAGGACCCAGTAGCAGACGACTGAGAGGGTGTCGTCGGCGTCTCGCACCGTGGCGTCGCCATCGACGATCGGCGGGAACAACGAGACGATCGTCATGAAGGCCATCGCTGCGGCCCACACCCAGGCCAGCAGCCAGCAGACGTACACGAAGCCCGGCTCGTCCCACAGCTCGCGGGGGGTCGACTTGCGGGCGTACTGCAGCGTGAAGGGCTTGCCGATGAGGATCGAGATGAGGACGATCAGGAACAGTCCGGCGTTGCCGAGCGGCTGCAACCACCGTTCGAGGAAGTCGTCGGAGAGCGTGAGCGACATGAGCACGAACACGGCGAAGACGACCGCCGTGCCGGCCTCGAGGACCATGAGTGGCTGGTGCCGGGCAACCGCGATGCCGTTGATGAGCACCGACAACAGCAGCGGCACCAACACGGCCGTCAGGAACGGTGTGTTGCCGACGAGCACCCAGTAGACGATCCAAGGGGCGAACCCCACGACGAACGCGGCGACCGATTGGATCGCCGCCGCTGCACCGCCGCTGCCGTTGTCGGCCATCCCATTCGAGTGTTTCGCGTGGGTATCCCCACGGCAAGCACTTGGATGGATCCGCCGTTCAGCGAGAGCCTGCCAGTACCGTCGCGCGCCGTGATCGAGATCGCGGCGCAGCTCCCCGACCGGGTCTACGAGGGGCCGTTCGACCTGCTCCTGCACCTGATCCTGGCCGAGGAAGTCGACATCCATGAGGTCAACCTGGCGCGCATCGTCGAGGCCTACCTGGCCGAGATCGAGCGCATGCGTCAACTCGACCTCGATGTCGCCACCGAGTTCCTCCTGATCGCCGCCACGCTCGTCGAGCTCAAGGCGCGCCGTCTCCTGCCCGGCCGCCAGGACATCGACCTCGACGACGAGCTGGCGCTCTGGGAAGAGCGTGACCTCCTGTTGGCGCGCCTCCTCGAGTGCAAGACGTTCAAGGACGTCTCGGGTGTGTTCGGGCGGATGGCCGACGAGGCCGATCGCTGCGTGGCCAGGCGTGTCGGTCCCGACGAGCGGTTCGCCGAGTTGGCCCCCGATCTGCTGGCTGGCATCACGCCGCTGCAGCTCCGTGAGGCGGCGATCACCGCGCTCGACGCCCAAGCCCAAGCCGTCGATCGACCTGTTCCACGTCGCGCCGATCCGCATCAGCGTCGCCGATGCGCTCGTCGAGGTCGTCGACGAGGTGTCGCGCGCCGGTCGCCTCACGTTCGCCCGCCTGACGTCGGCACTCGATGACCGGCTGGAGATCATCGTCCGTTTCCTCGCCGTGCTCGAGCTCTACAAGCAGGGCGTCGTCGAGCTGGAGCAGATGGATCGGTTCGGCGACATCACGATCGAATGGTGCGGCGATCCGGCACCGGACGTCGCCGCCATGACTGTCGACCTGTACGAGGGCTGAGGATGAGCGATCGACTCTTCGAGAACGACGACGACACGAAGCAGCTGCCGTCGCACGCCGAGCACCTGCGGGCCATCGAGGCCGTCGTGATGGTGTCCCACGAGCCGGTGCCGCCCGAGTTGCTGGCCCAGCTGCTCGAGCGGTCGGTGACGGACATCGAGCGCTGGTGCCACGAGCTGGCCACCGGCTATGAGCTGCAGGACCGCGGGTTCCAGCTCGTGCGCGTGGCCGGCGGCTACCGCTACCAGACCCACGCCGATCTGGCCCCGTACGTCGAGCGCTTCCTGCTCCACGACCAGCGGGCCCGGCTTTCCGGCGCGGCGCTCGAGACGCTGGCCATCGTGGCGTACAAGCAGCCGATCTCACGTGCCCAGATCGCTTCGATCCGCGGTGTGGACCCGGACGGGGTGCTGCGCACCCTGCAGGCGCGGGGCGTGATCGACGCCGTGGCGCGCGACAGCGGTCCGGGTCAGGCCGTGCTGTACGGGACGACGGCGGCCTTCCTCGAGAAGCTCGGACTGAACTCGGTGGACGAGCTGCCGCCGATCGCCGAGTTCATCCCCGGAGCCGACGTGGTCGAGGCCCTCGAGGCCGGGCTGCGGGGCACCGACGCAAGTGGGTGAGCGGCCTCC
The DNA here is from genome assembly GCA_963844915.1 of uncultured Acidimicrobiia bacterium. Lineage (GTDB taxonomy): Bacteria > Actinomycetota > Acidimicrobiia > Acidimicrobiales > Ilumatobacteraceae > JALZMG01. The sequence continues at coordinate 293,941 of CAWJQF010000011.1, forward strand.
CCATGGAGATGGGTGAGCGACTGCAGAAGGTCCTCGCCAGTCGGGGCTGGGGGAGCAGGCGGGTCTGCGAGGAGCTGATCGCCGCCGGCCGGGTCACGGTCAACGGCGAGGTGGCGCAGCTCGGGCGACGGGTCGCCGGCGACGATCGCGTCGAGGTCGACGGTGCGCCCGTCGGGATCCGTCCGGAGCTCGTCCACTACCTCCTCAACAAGCCCGCCGGCGTCCTGTCGACGGCGTCGGACCCGCAGGGCCGGCGGACCGTGGTGCAGCTCGTGCCCGACGAGCCGCGGGTGTTCCCGGTCGGACGCCTGGACGCCGACACTGAAGGCCTGCTGCTGCTGACCAACGACGGGGAGCTGGCCAACCGGCTGGCCCACCCGAGCCACGGTGTCGAGAAGGAGTATCTCGCCACCGTCGCGACGCACGGCGGTCCGGTCAGTGCCGGAGCGATCCGCCGGCTGCGCGAGGGCGTCGAGCTGGACGATGGCGCGACGGCCCCGGCACGCGTCTCCCAGCCGAGTCCGGGCGTCCTGCGGATCACGATCCACGAGGGCCGCAACCGCCAGGTCCGGCGGATGTGCGAGGCGGTCGGCCATCCGGTGACGCGGCTGGTGCGCACGCGCATCGGACCACTGCGGGATCGGCGCCTGCGGCCCGGAACGTGGCGACACCTGACGGCTGCGGAGATACGGGACCTCGCACGAGCGATCGCTGTCCCGGCCCCCTCGAGCACCCGCCGGTACGCTGCACCGTCGTGAGTGAGCGCCGCCGGGCCAACGTCATCGGCCTGGGGCTGATCGGCGGCTCCATCGCACTCGCCCTCCGTGAAGCCGGCTGGCGAGTCTCCGGCGACGACGTCGACGCGTCCCGGATCGAGGAGGCGCAACATCGGGGGTGCGTCGACCGCAGCGGTGTCGATCCGGAGGCCGCCATCACGTTCGTCGCCGTGCCGGTGCTCGCCGTCACGGACCAGGTCAAGCGGGCGCTCGCTGAGACGAGCGGCGTGGTCACCGACGTCGGAGGGGTGAAGGGCGCGATCACCGCCGCCGTGACGGATCAGCGGTTCGTCGGCGGACATCCCATGGCGGGCAGCGAGCTCGACGGGCTCGATGGAGCCGACGGGGCGATGTTCAGCGGCGCGGTGTGGGTGCTCACCCCGACGTCGGCGACTGCTGACAGCACGTTCTCCGCAGTCGCCGCCGTGGTCGTGGAGCTCGGCGCCGAGGTCGTCGCGATGTCGCCCGACCGCCACGACGAGATGGTCGCCGTCGTGAGCCACGTGCCGCATCTCACCGCGGCGAGCCTGATGGGCGTGGCCGCTGAGCGGGCCGAAGAACACGCCGCGCTCCTGCGCCTGGCTGCCGGCGGCTTCCGGGACATGACCCGTGTGGCGAGTGGGCAGCCGGACATCTGGCTCGATATCTGCTCCGAGAATCGTCCGGCCATCGTGTCCGCCCTCGACGCGTTGATCGGAAGGCTCGGCGAGCTGCGAGAGATCGTCAGCACCGACGCTCGCGCCGACCTGCACGACCGGCTGCAGCGGGCTCGTGAGGCACGGACCAACCTGCCGATCCACGCCACGCATCCCCAAGAGCTGGCAGAGGTGCGGATCCCGATCCCGGACCGCACCGGTGCGGCAGCCGAAGTGTTCACGCTGGCCGCCGAGCTGGGCGTCAACATCGCCAGCTTCGAGGTCGTCCACCTGGCCGAGAGCAACGCCGGTGTGCTCGTCGTGCTCGTCGCCGCCAACCTCGCCGACCTCTATCGCGGCGGGCTGATAGCCCGGGGCTTCCGCCCTGCCGTCACCCGCCTGACCTGAATGCCGCGCCGGCCGGATCCGTGAGCAGAACGCTGCCGACGGCGTGGCGCCCACTCGACGCCGTCGTCTCCGTCCCGGGGTCGAAGAGCATCGCCAACCGGGCGCTGGTCTGTGCTGCGCTGGCCGACGGCCGAAGCCAGCTGTCGAACGTGCCGCCCGGCGAAGACACCATCGCCATGCTCGATTGCCTCGCCGCACTCGGCGTGCGGTTGGGGGAGGACGACGCCGACGTCACGGTTGAGGGGAGCGGCGGCGCGCTCCTGCCCCGAGAAGGCCGCCTCGATGCACGACTCGCCGGCACGACGTCGCGGTTCGTCACGGCGCTGGCGGCCCTGTCGCCGAGCCCGGTGACCATCGACGGGGCTCCTCCCTTGAGGCGTCGCCCGATGAAGCCGCTCCACGATGCGCTGGCCGCGCTCGGTGTCGACGTCCAACCCGGTGGTGAGCCGGGCCACCTTCCGGTGACCGTGACCGGTCCGCTCACTCGCGGAGCGGAATTGACGCTGCCCGGCGACGTGTCCAGCCAGTACCTCACCGCCCTGATGCTGATCGGGCCCCTGCTCGAGGGCGGCCTGCGAGTGGCGCTCACCACGCCGCTGATCTCCAGGCCGTACGTCGAGTTGACGGCGACGGTGATGGCGGCGTTCGGCGTGCACGGCGTGCTCGTCGGTGATCGCGTCGTCGTCGTGCCGGAGGGGCGCTATGGCGCAGCGCGGTACGCCGTCGAGCCCGATGCGTCGACCGCCAGCTACCCGCTGGGCATGGCCGCGGTGGTGGGAGGGCGCGTGGAGGTGTCGGGACTGCATTCGTCATCGGCGCAGGGAGACGTGCGGTTCGCCGACTTGCTGGGCCGGATGGGCTGCACCGTCGTCGACGGCCCGGAGGGGATCGGCGTGGAGCGCGACCGCAACGTGGCGCTGGACGGAATCGACGTCGACCTGGCCGACGCGTCCGACCTGGTGCCGACGCTTGCCGCGGTTGCGGCGACCGCGTCGACGGCTACGACGATCGCCGGCGTCGGGTTCATCCGTCGCAAGGAGAGTGACCGGCTGTCTGATCTCGCGACCGAGCTCAACAAGACCGGCGCACGGGTCGAGGTGCTCGCCGAGGGCCTGCGCATCTCGCCGTCGCCACGGCTCCACGGGGCCGTGCTCGAGTCGCACGACGACCACCGCCTGGCGATGGCCTTCGGCGTACTGGGGTCCGCGGTGAGTGGGATCGAGGTCCGTGACCCTGGCGTCGTGGCGAAGAGCTGGCCGGACTTCTGGACCGTGCGGGACGCGTTGTTGTCCACCACATGACCGGTCCCGGGTCCCGGGGGATCAACCTGCCACGATGGGCCCCCGTGCCTGCCGAGGGGCGACGTGTGGTGGCCGCGTTCGACGTCGACCGCACCGTCACGAGCGGTGACTGCGTGGTCCCGTTCATGATGCGCGTCGGCGGCCGGATTCGTGTCACGGCACGCCTCGGAGGAACAGGCCTCGTCCACCTCCCGGTCGTCCTGCGACGGGATCGCGATCGCTTCAAGGCACTTGCCGCGCACGCCGTGTTCACCGGGCGTTCGATGGCGGACGTCGAGCGTCACGGCGACGAGTTCGCCGCCACGCTGACCGCCGCGCGCCTGCGCGACGACGTGCTCGCACGCATGCAGTCGCATCACGAGCAGGGACACGCCGTCGTGTGGGTGTCGGCGTCGTTCGCCGTGTACCTACGGCCCTTGGCGGCGCGCCTCGGCATCGTCGATGCCGTGCTCGGCACCGAGCTGGCCGTCGCCGACGATGGGCGGTGCACCGGCGAGTTGTCTGGCGCCAACTGTCGGGGACCGGAGAAGGTCCGGCGGCTCCATGCCTGGCTGGACGAGCGCGACGGAGGCCGCGCCGCCGTCGTGCTGTGGGCCTACGGCGACTCCGCCGGCGACCGCGAGCTGCTCGCTGACGCCGACCACGCCGTATGGGCCAAGGGTCCGCTGGCCCCGATGCCGGAGCCGGTGCCATGAGCGTGACCCGGGGCCTGCTCCGAACGGCGCGGCCCAGGCAGTGGATCAAGAACGTGCTCGTGTTCGCCGCGCCGGGTGCGGCTGGTGTGCTGGACGACTGGCCGGCCCTCGGGTACACCCTGCTCGCCTTCGTCTCGTTCTGCATCGCCGCCAGCGGTGTCTACCTGTGGAACGACTCACTCGACGTGCAGGCCGACCGCCTCCATCCGACGAAGCGGTTCCGGCCCGTCGCCGCCGGCGTGGTCAGCGTGCGAACGGCGCAGGTGGCGGGCACGGTGGCGATCATCGCCTCGCTCGCGGTCGCTGCCGGGACGACCCGATGGAAGACCGTGGCGGTGGTCGCCGTCTACGTGGCGCTGACGATCACCTACAGCGCGTGGCTCAAGCACGTCGCCGTGCTCGACATCGTCGCCATCGCTTCTGGCTTCGTGCTGCGCGCCGCCGCTGGGGCCGCCGCCGTCGCCGTTCCGATGTCGCAGTGGTTCGTCCTCTGCACGGTCTTCGGCTCGCTGTTCATCGTCACCGGCAAGCGCTACGCCGAGCTGCGCGAGCTGGGTGGTGGCGCGGCGGCGGTCCGCACGACGCTCGCCGAGTACTCGGTCGGGTTCCTCCGCATCGTCCTGACGGTGTCGCTCGGTGCGGCGCTGGTCAGCTACTGCCAGTGGGCGTTCGAGACGTCGGAGACCTCGCAGGACGACCTGCCGTTCTACGAGCTCTCGATCGTCCCGATGCTGACGGCGCTGTTGCGCTATGCCCTGGTGCTCGAGCAGGGTCGCGGCGCGGCGCCCGAAGAGGTGTTCGCCAGCGATCGCATCCTGCAGCTGCTCGGGCTGGCGTGGGTCGTCATCTACGGGCTGGGCGTGTACCTGAGATGAGCGAGCGCCGAGCAGGCGCCGTCGACGCCGCGCTGGCGGCAACGGCGGACGTCGAGGGCTGGATGACCGAGGGCCAGGGGAGGCGGCTGTTCGCGGCGGCTGCTCGATGCCCCGACGGTGGACGGATCGTGGAGATCGGCAGCTTCCGCGGGCGTTCGACGATCGTGCTGGCGCGAGCCGCACCGCCGGGCGCCGAGGTCGTGGCCATCGATCCGCACGCCGGCAACGATCGCGGGCCGCAGGAGCTGCGCGGGTACTCCGCCGCGGCGGCCGACGACCGACTTGCGTTCGAGGGGAACCTCGCCCGCGCCGGCGTCGCCGAACGCGTTCGCCACGTGGCGGCGTTCTCCACGGCGGCCCACGACGCGGTGGCCGGTCCGATCGACGTGCTGTACGTCGACGGCGCCCACCGCTACGGGCCGGCCCGGGAGGACTTGCGGGATTGGGGCCGGCGGGTCAGCGACGGCGGGACCCTGCTGATCCACGACGCGTTCTCCTCGATCGGCGTCACGCTGGCGATCGGGCGGGAGCTGGTGGCGGGCCGCCGGTTCCGATACGTGGGCCGCACCCGCTCGCTCGCCGAGTACCGGGCCGATCTCACCGCTCACGGGCGGGTGGCCAATGCCGCCCGCCAGCTCGCCCAGCTGCCCTGGTTCGCCCGCAACATCGCGCTCAAGGTCTTCCTGACGGCCGGCGGCGGACGGATCCTCGAACGACTCGGGCGCACGCCGCCCGAGTGGCCGTACTGACGCCGGCGGACGAATCGCCTGGCCAGCCGAACAGGGCGCGGAGGTTCTCGGATTCGAGAACGTACGCGCCCAGAAGGGACCTTGAGAACGTCCGCGCCCAGATGTGACGGGTCGCGACGGGCTCAGCCGCCGGGGCCGCGCACCGTGAGCTTCGTCCAGGCTCCGAGGTAGATGGCGTCGCGGTCGGCGAGCGGACGAGGGATACCGACCGGAAGCGCCTCGACGTCGTGGCTCGGGGCCTCGCCGGCCGGCACGACGTACGTGCCGTTCGACGAGCCGAGGTCGACGACGGTCCACGACCCGTCCGCAGCACACACGAGCTGGGCGTGGCGCCGGGACACGCCGGTGTCGCCGTCGAGAGCGATCTCGGGATGCAGCTGCTTGCTCTGGCTCGTCCGCCCGATGAGCGCCGTCGACGCGGTCAAGGCGATCGTCGACGACGACACCGGCGGGCACGGGTGATCGGCCAGCTGGCCCTTCAGCTCGTACCACGCTGGGTCGACCTCGACGACGACGACCCACCCTTGAGCGGCGGGAGCGGGCGGCGGCTCCGAGGCCTCGACGGCGCCGGTTGGCTCCGTCGTCGGCGGGGCCTGGCCGGTCGTGAAGTCGTAGCCGCAGCCCTCGCAGAACAGCGCCCCGGCCTCGTTCGGCGTGCCGCAATGCGGGCAGTCGATCGCCGGCGTCGCTGGCGTCGCCGGCCGGGCCGGCGCAGCCGACGAATCCGGTGGCTGGCTCGTGGGCACCGGAGCCGGCGCCGCGCCCAGGCGGGCGCCGCACGTGTCGCACCACTCCGGGTCCTGGGACTGGTGCCCGTTGGGACACAGCGTCGTCTGGCTCACGGCGCTTGCTCCCGGCGGATCCGCGTCGTCTTCGTCGACCGCGCATCCAGCGCCATCTCATCGGTCTTGGCGACGTCCTTGCGCAGTCGCACCGTTCCCGCCTCGGCATCCACGACGTCGACGACCTTCTCGAGCAGGCGGGTCGTCGCCTCGTTGCCGGACTCGGCAGCCAACTTGGCCGCCTCGCCAAGTAGTCGCGTCGCTTCCTCCTCGTGCCCGGACGCCCGCGCCGCCAACCCCTCCTGGATCACCTCGCCGAGACGCGTCTGGCCGGTGTAGTGGGCGACGGCAGGATCGATCCTCGTCGTCAGGTTGGAGTCGTCGGTCCAGACCGCCCGCACGAGCCCCTTCGCGACAACCTGGTCACCGACCACCACCTCCGCACGCGCCGCCAGCCGCTCGCTGCCCACGGGTGCGGTTGGGACCTTCACGGCGATGTGGAAGTCGCGCGTTTCGTCGCCCCACGCGCCGGTGGGCACCTCGATGATCAGGTCGGAGACCCGCGTCGCCGTCGACGTGAGATCGCGCACCTCCGGGGCGACCTGGCGGACGAACTCCACCTCGCTGCCCTGCGGCGCCCACAGTCGGAGCGCGGCCTGCGCCACGCCTCGACCCATCGCCTCGTGCATCATCGCTTCGAAGTCGGCGGCGAGGTCCTCCGGCTGGGCCACGATGTCGACCGTTCCGAGCAGCGCGGTCGCGATCTCCCGCAGCTCGTCGACACGCCAGTCCGAGCCGACGCCGCGGCAGTCGCACTGGAACTGGCCGTGAGCCCATTGCAACGCGTTGCGTAGGACCGACGGCTCCTCGCCCTCGATCTTCCCATCGGTGAGCAAGATGGCGTGGCGCTGTGTCGCAGGAGTCAGCTTGAACAGCTCGGTCGCGCTCATCAGCCACGTCCCCATGGCGGTTGCGCCACCGGGCCGCAGCTGATCGATCGCGTCCTTGGCGGCAGAGCGATTGGCGGCATCCATCCGCACCATCCCCGTCGACGCAGGGAAGCACATCGTGGCCGTGGTGTTGCCCGACACGACGGCGAACCACGTTCCATCGAGCACCTCGTCGACGGCGACCTTGGCGGCGTTCCGTGCCGACTTGATCTTGCTCGACGGGAGGTCCATCGATCCCGACGTGTCGATGATCAGCATGACCGCGGCCTCGCCGCCGCTGCTGCCGGCCGAGCCGGCCCCGGTACACGTCACGGACACGACGGCGTGCACGTCGGTCGTCCCGGCGGCCAGGTACTCGTTCTGGAACACGCTGGCGGTGAAATCGGCCATCGGTCAGACCGTCCTTTCGTTCGCCGGATCGGCGGGAACGCTCGGATGCGGACCACCGACGCGAGCCAGCACGGCGGTGATGTTGTCGTAGCCGCCGCCGTCATTGGCGCGGTCGACCAAGGCGTCGGCGACGAACAGCGGCTCTTTGAGCCCTGACGCCTGGATGAACGACCGCAGCTCGTCCGCCGTGCTGAGGTGGTTCCACAGGCCGTCGCTGCACAGCAACATCCAGCCCGGCCCAGCAAGCTCGACTGAAGCCGTCTCGGGCAAGGGGTTGGCGCTGTCGGCTCCGAGCCACCGCGTGATGGTGTGCGACATCGGCTCGGCCTCCGCCTCGTCACGGGTCCGCCCGATCCGCATCAGCTCGGTGCCCAACGAGTGGTCGATCGTCAGTTGCTGTGCCGCGCCGTCGTCCGGCAGCCAGTAGGCGCGCGAGTCTCCGCACCAGGCCACGGCGGCGAGCGTTGGTTCCACGACGGCGGCGACGAACGTGCACGACGGCGGCTCCGGCGGGTTGCCGAGTGTCCGGGCGACGCCGACGGCCTCGTGGTTCGCCGCCGCACAGGCGCTGACGAGCTGCTCGCTCCAGTGGCCCACGGCTCCAGCAGTGCCCGGCGGGGCAGTCGGAGCACTCGCCAGCACGTCTCTTGCGGCCCGTGCGCCCGCCAGGCTGGCCCGATCGCTGTCCGGTGCCGTCGTGACGCCGTCGCACACGACGAGGACGGCGCGGTCGCCGACGACGGCCATCGCCATCGCGTCCTCGTTGCGGTTACGACCTACACCTTTGTCGCACACGCCGGCCACGAGGTCGGACGGTGACTCGGTGAAGTGGTCGCGCCACGACGGCTGCTTGGAGCCGCAGGTCGCGCAGAACCCGTCCTCGAACTGCGTGCCGCCGCAGGACGTGCACACGATGGCGCCCGAGGGCGGCTCCTCGGTCTCCATCTCGACCGGCTGCGTGTCGTCCAGGTCGACGTCGTCGGGCGCCGATTCGACTGCGGCAGCCGGGTCGAGCTCGGCTCCGCACGACTCGCAGAACACGTCCCCGGCGGCGATCGCCTGGCCACACGCAGGGCACGCCTCCAGGGTGGACGTCGTCACGTCGCTCATGTGAGCACGCTCATGTGAGCGAGCGCGGACGCACCGTGTTGGCCTGGTCCACCAGCTCGATCCGCTCGTCCAGGTCGTCGCTGAGACGGGCCGCCGATCGGTAGGCCGACTCGAGCGCCCGGCGCACGTCCGGCTCCGTCATCGTCACGCCGACGACGCGCGTCGATGGTTGATCGCCATCGCGCACGGTCGTTGCTAGGGCAGCTTCGAGGATCTCGACGTGGAGGGCGGTTCGCTCGCGTGGAGGCAGCCCCGCACGCTCGACCTCCAACGACGCCGCAGCGAGGTCATCCGGCGTCGCCGCGCCGTCGCCCACGAGCAGCGACGCCCGTTGCCGGCGTGCTTCGCCGTACGCCCGGCTGACCGGCGGGATGCGTCCCAGCGCGGCGAGGGCATCGGCGGTCCGGCCGTCGGCCTGGGCCAGCCGGGCCAGGCCGAACTGGGCGGCGGGGAGGTAGGCGCCGTCGGTACGCGAGCACACGGTGTACAACCCGGTCGCCATCTCACGCTCGTCGGCCAGCTCGCACGCGCGCGCCAACGCCAGTTTCGGTGCCAGCTCGCCGGGCACCTGTCCGTACACGGCGTTGAACGCCGAGATGGCGCCGGGAACGTCGGTGGCGGCCATCGCGGCGACGCCGGTCAGCCAAACCGCCCGCCAGTCCCACGGATCCACCTGCAGCAGCGCCTCGCACTCGGACCGTGCTCGCACAGGGTCACCGGCGCCGAGCGCGGCATCGGCCCTGGCCAAGCGCACGGCGGCACTCTGTTCGGGCGCCTCGTCGAGCAGCTCCAGCAATCGCGCCGGGTCGTCAGACGTCACTCCTGCCAACCACGAGGCCATCGGATCGGCGGTGTCGACACGCAGTGCCGGCAGCTCCGCCCAGCCGAGCTCGTCGCCTGAGATGGCCGGCGTCTCGAAGTACGTCGACGGCACCGAGCGGAAGTCTCCGTCATCGCGCGACGTGACCTCGCGCAGGACGCCGAGCAGTTGCTCGCGCAGCTCGTCAGCGGACTGGAACCGGTCCTCGGCCGACTTCGCCGTCGCCCGCAGCAGCAGCCGGTACAGCGAGTCGTGCTCGGCGAACAGCGGGACCTGTTCCGGCGTCGGCAGGGAATCGACGTACTCGCTCGTCGAACCCTTGAACTCGAAGACCAGCACGGCGAGCGTCCGGCCCACCGTGTAGATGTCCGAGGCGATCGTCGTGCCGTCGCGCGCGACTTCCGGTGCCTGGAAGCCGACCGTGCCGTAGATCGGCGACTCGTCGTCGCCGATGCGGCGCACACCGCCGAGGTCGATCAGCTTCACGCTCTCGCCGACCTGGATGACGTTGGCCGGCTTGAAGTCGCAGTACAGGAGACCACTCGTGTGCAGGTAGGAGAACGCCGGAAGCACCTCGATCACGTAGGCGATGGCCTGCTCGACCGGCAACGGCGCGTACGTCCCACCCTGCTGGTTCGTGCGCTGCTTGACGAGGTCGTTGAGCGACGTGCCGCCGACGTACTCCATCACGATGTAGGAGGCGCCGTCGGGCGCGGTCACGAAGTTGTAGATCTCGACGATCAGCGGGTGCTCGACCTCGGCGAGATACTGCTTCTCGGAGACGGCAGCGCGGAATGCGTCCGGGTCCCCACTGTTGAGGAGGCCCTTGAGCACGACCCAACGGCCGTTCACGTTGCGGTCGCGGGCGAGGTAGATCCAACCCATGCCGCCGTGGGCGAGGCTGCCGGCGACCTCGTACTGTCCGCCGACCAACATCCCCGGCTGCAACCGAGGGTCGAAGTCGAACGGCGTGCGGCACTTCGGGCAGAAGCCCTTCGTGCGACCGGGCTGATCGCCGCGGGCCCGCCCGACTGCCGCCTGGCATTGGGCACAGAAGCGCTTGTGCTCGGCGACGACGGCCGGATCCATCAGGGCTGCCGACGGGTCGATGGTCGGCACCGGAGGCACCGACACGAGCCCGGCGCCGAGGCTGGTCGAGCCGGGCCGCCTCCCACCGAGACGCTGTGTGCGCCGGCTGCCGGTTGCCCGCTGCGAGCCCAGCGGCACCGTGCCGAGCCGCGAGCTCGTCACTCGGCCACTCGCCGTGCGGGCCGACATCGCAGCGCCAGCGCCGGCGGCCGTCGAGCCGACGGCGGGTGCGCCGAACGACGGGGCAGTCGCGGCTGGCGCGGCGGACGCGGCCATCCCGCAGACGTCGCAGTAGCCGTCGAGGATCTGCCCGGTGCAGCCGGGCTGCGTGCACGCGCTCATCGTCAACCGACCCCGTGCATCATGGTGTTGACCGTGCGGACGTACTCATCGACTTGGGATTGGGCCACGGCGAGATCGCACGGGGCCGACCAGAGTGTGTCACGGGCCGCGGTGTACAACGGATCGAGCGCCTCGTGCTCGGCGAGCCCGGCGCTCGCCGCTTTGTCGCGGAACGCCTGCAGCAGTCCACGCAGCTCGTCGCGGCGGGTCAGGGGTGCCTGGAAGCGGCGGGCCGCCTCGTCGAGCGCCGCGCCGGCTCGCTCGGCCTGCTGCAGCCACGTCCGCACTGGTGCCTCCACTGCCGGCCAGGGACGGTCGCGGGCGCCGTCGGGCGGCGGTGCGATCGCGGCGATGGACGGTACGGCGAGCGGTGGAGCATCGGCGATCTTGGCCCGGCACGTCTCGGCCAGTGCCCGCACTGCCGCCTCCTTCGTGTCGAGGTCCGCCAGCAGCGACGACGCCGCATCGAGCTTGCCGAGCATGTCCTCACGCTCTGCTTCGGCCGTGTCGAGGCGGGCCCGGACGGCGGCGGCGCGGGTGGTCAGGTCGGCCGGCGGTTGAACGCTGCGGCTCTGGCGGCCCGCTTCGGCCTCCAGCTCGGCGACGTGGCGGACCTCTTGGCCGAGTCGGGCTGCTGCCTGAGCGGCCTGGTGGAGGTCGCCGTCGAGCGTCAGCCATGCCTCGGCGGTCGAGACGGCCACCTGGCGCTGCGACTCGAGCTGGGTGCGGAGCCGCTCGACGAGTGCGGCGAGGAACGTCATCGCATCGGCGAGGTCGGGCGCCAGCACCTCGCCCGCGTCGGACGTGATCGGCGTCCATGCCGAGGCCAGCACGGCGGCGCGCCCACCTCCGTTTGCTCCGCCGACGCCGTCCCACCGCTCGGTGCGCTCGGACACGGCCCGCCACAACGTGAAGGCGGCAGCGACGTCGGTGCGCTGGGCGTCGGACCCCGACGCCTGCGCGTCCTGTTCGAGATCGAGCAGCTCCGAAGCGACGGCGGCCACCCACGCGTCGAGCTCGGCGGCGATCGCCGCCGCGGCGTTGCGGTCGAGTGGCGTGTCCTTGGGCGGGATCGCGGGTGCTGTCACAGCTCTCTGCCGTAGACCGCATCCGGGGGCGGTGGGGGCGCAACATTCGGTTCGCCGATCCACTCCTGGTACAGCGCGTCCCAGCGGCCGTCCTGGCGCATCTCTTCGAGCACTCCGTTGACGAATTGCACGAGGTCGACGTTGTCCTGGTTGACGCCGATGCCGTACGGCTCCTCGGTGAGTGCCTCGCCGACCACCTCGAGGTTCGGGTCCTGGGCGGCCAGGCCGACGAGCAGGGTGTCATCGCTGACCGCCGCGTCGGCGCGGCCCTGCTGCATGGCGACGAGGCAGTCGGTGGTCTCGGTCTCCGGAACGAGCTGCACGCCGTCGTACTCGGGCTTGCTCATCTCGTCGAAGGCCGTGCCGCCCCTCCGTCACGCACACCCTGGCGCCGGTGTCGACGAGGTCCTGGACGCCGGTGATGCCGGACGCCCTTGGGCACGAGCACCTTCTGGCCGGCGTCGTAGTACGTGGACGAGAAGGCGATGCGCAACCACCGGTTGCAGTTGATCGTCATCGTGTGGGCGACGAGGTCGACGTCGTTGTTCTCCAACGCCGGCAGTCGCTCGGCGAAGTTCATCACGCGGTACTCGATCGGCAGGGGATCGACATCGCCGAAGATGGCGCGGGCGACCTCCTCGAGGACGGCGATGTCGAAGCCTTCGAGCTCACCGCTCTGCGGATTGAGGAAGCCGAACTGCAGCGTGCCGGCCGAGACGCCGACGATCAGCCGGCCGTCGCTCCTGGATCTCCTGCATGGTGGAGCCGGCTGGCATCTCGCCGGGCGGCGGCAGCGGACCATCCGGGGCATACGAGCGGGTGGCGTCGAGCGCAGCCTCCTCGTCGGTGCACTCGAGGTGGGACCGTCGTCTCGGTGTCGGTCGTCGGCGGCGCTGTGACCTCGGGCGGCTCAGCGAGCTGCGGAGCGCCGCAGGCGGTGATGGTCGCCAGCGCGAGCAGGGCGAGCAGCGGCCGACGAGTCACCGGTACTCCCTGAGCCGTTGCCCGAAGCCGACGACGACCGTGGCTGCGGCGATCAGGCCGGCGGCGAGGACGAACCACCGCAGGATGTCGAGCGCTGCCTTGGCGTCGTCGAGCGCGGCGACCGCCGCTGCCGCTTCGCCGGCCCGGGCGTCGCCGACCGCGTCCGTGAAGGCCAGGAACGTGGCCCCAACTGGTCCGGTCGCCAGCGCGACGGCGTCCGTCGTACTGACCGCCATCGTCGAGGGCCCGGACCTCCTGGTGCTGGTCCTGATAGGGGGCCCAGAGGTCGGAGAAGCAATCACCAGTCGCCGCGCACGCCTCGTCGAGCGCCGCCACGACCTCGGCGTTGGCGAGCTGCCAGTCCGCCTCGTTGGCGGCGCCGTTGCCGCGGTTGATCAGCGTCAGCGACTCGGCGCTGCGGGCGTCGAAGGCGGAGGTCCGCGCCCGGGAGAGCGCGTCGGCGCCGCGCAGCGACGTGTCGACCGTGTCCCGGACGTCGCTGCCGGTCGTCACCACGACGGCGACGGTCCACACGAGGGCGGCCCCGACGAGCACCGCGCCGATGGCGATCGGCACGTTGACGAGGCGGCGCGTCCGCCGCATCAGCAGCAGGGACGCGAGCAGCAGCGCGACGAGTGCAACCGCGAGGAGGATGACCGTGATGGCGCCATTGCGGGTCGACTCGCTCAACGAGTCGTTGAGGCGGTCCCGGCTCGCGCCAGCGACGTCATCGATCGCCGGAAGGAAGTCGGTGCGCAGCAGGTTCGAGGCCTGGCGCTGGTAGGAGGCGCCGACCGGGAACCCTTGGCGGTTGTTCGCCCTGGCCTGCTCGACGAGCCCGGCGTAGCGCACGAGGGTGTCGTTGGCGACGGCGAGCGCGGGAAGGTCGGCGGTCGTGGCCCGCTGGGCGACGTCCGCCAGCAGCTTCGTGGCGTCACCGAGCCGCGCCTCGTAGGCGACTTGCTGGTTCGCCGACTCCTCGCTCCCACCCAGGAACGATGACGCGGCGATGGCGTCTGCCTCGACCGCGGCCGTGCGGATCTCCTGGAGGTCGACGAGCTGCTCGGTCTCGTTGCCGGCGGCGTTCAGCGATCCGGAGCGGGCGACGATGGCGGCAGCGGCGACCACGGCGCACACCGCACAGATCGCCGTGACGACGGCGGCGGTGAGGCGGAAACTGCCAGGCGTCGAGCGCGGGGACAGGGCTGCTCGCAGCCGGTGCGGCGTGGAGGCGACGGGAGTGAAGGGAGTACTCGTTGGCGCCGCGTTCGTGCGTTGCACGGATCCTTCCTCTGCCTGGAAGGACGCAGCATACGAGCGACGGAGCCACACGGTACCGTCGCCACCGTGAGTGCTGGCGGGCGGACCCTGCTGACGGGGTGGGGCCGGACGAGCCCCTCGTCGTCCGAGGTCATGACCGTCGCGGCGGGCGATCGAGAGGCGCTGGCGGCCGCCGTCAAGGCACTTCCCGCGCGTGGCGGCATTCCCCGCGGGCTCGGGCGCTCGTACGGCGACTCGGCCCAGAACGGGGGCGGCGCGGCGCTGCGATTGCTCGCCTCGCCCCAGGACGTCGTCATCGACGCGTCTGCGGGCACGGCCACGGTCCCGGCCGGGCTCAGCATCGACGACCTCTTGCGACTGATCGTTCCTCGTGGCTGGTTCGTCCCGGTGTCACCGGGGACTCGGTTCGTGACCGTGGGGGGAGCGGTCGCCAGCGACATCCACGGCAAGAACCACCATCGCGAGGGTTCGTTCGGCCATCACGTGCACCGGTTGTCGCTGCTCCGTGCGGACGGCGAGGTCGTCGACCTGTCGCCCGAGCACGATGCCGAGTTGTTCTGGGCGACGATCGGCGGCATGGGACTGACGGGCCTGATCCTCGACGTGACGATCGACCTCATCCCCATCGAGACGAGCCGCTGCGCCGTGGACACCGACCGCGCCCCGGACCTCGATGCGTTGCTCGGGCTGATGGAGGAGGGGGACCAGTACTACCGGTACTCCGTGGCGTGGATCGACCTGATGGCGCGTGGGCGTCGCCTCGGTCGCAGCGTGCTGACCCGTGGAGAGCACGCCGAGGTTTCGCAGCTCCGGCCCAGGGATGCCGTCGATCCGCTCGCCTACGAGCCACGCCAGCTGCTGTCGGTTCCGCCGGTCGTGCCGGCGCGGGGCGTCGTCAGCCACCTCACGATGGCGGCCTTCAACGAGGTGTGGTTCCGGGCGGCGCCAGTGCGCCGTGTGGCGCAGATCATGACGATCTCGCGGTACTTCCACCCGCTGGACTTCGTCGACTCATGGAACCGCCTCTACGGGGGCCGAGGCTTCCTGCAGTACCAGTTCGTCGTGCCGTTCGGTGAAGAGGCGACGTTGCGGCGGGTCGTCGAGCGGCTGGCGGCGTCGGGCACAGCCAGCTTCCTGGCCGTGCTCAAGCGGTTCGGTCCGGGCAACCCGGCGCCGCTCAGCTTCCCGCGACCCGGCTGGGCGCTGGCGCTGGACATCCCGGCGTCGGCGTCAGCGCTGGCGCCGATGCTGCACGGGCTGGACGAGCTCGTGCTCGAGGCGGGCGGGCGCCACTACCTCGCGAAGGACGCCTGCACGACCCCCGCGGCGATCCGCAGGGGATATCCGCGGCTGGCCGAGTGGCGGGCGGTTCGGGATGCCGTCGATCCGGCCGGCGTGTGGGCCAGTGATCAGAGCCGGCGGCTCGGGCTCCTGGAGGGGTGAAGTGCAACCTGAACCCGTCTCCAATCACAAGCGAGCGAGCGCCAGCGAGCGAGCGGCCAACAACGGCCTGCGTGGCCGGGGAACGCAGTAATGCAGAATGCCCTTGGCGAAGCGCAGACCATCGTCCTGCTCGGCGGCGGCAGCGAGATCGGGCGGGCCATCGTCGAGGCGCTGGTGTCGCCGTCGACGCGTGTCGTCGTGCTGGCGGCGCGCCGTCCCGACGAACTGGCGGCGGGCTCCTTGCAACGCGACGGGCTGACCGTCGAGACAGCGCAATTCGATGCCGCCGATGTGGACACGCACGAGCCGTTCGTGCGTGACCTCGTCGCCCGCCACGGTGACCTGGACGTGGTGATCGTGGCGTTCGGGCAGCTGGGCGATCAGACGGAGCTGGACGGCGACCCAGCGCGGGCGGCCGAGCTGGTGACCGTCAACTACACGGGCGCGGTCAGCGTGTCGCTCGCCGTCGCCGCACAGTTCCGTCGCCAGGGCCACGGCCGGCTGGTCGTGCTGTCCAGCGTCGCAGGGGAGCGGGTGCGCAAGGACAACTTCGTGTACGGCTCCTCGAAGGCCGGGCTCGACGGTTTCGCCCAGGGTCTCGGCGACGCGTTGGCCGGGACCGGCGCCAGCGTGCTCATCGTGCGGCCAGGTTTCGTCCACTCACAGATGACGGCAGGGATGAAGGCCAGGCCATTGGCGACCACGCCCGCAGCCGTCGCCAAGGCGACCGTCGATGGGCTGCGCAAGGGCCGCCACACAGTCTGGGTGCCATCGACACTGCGCCCGGTTTTCACCGTGTTCCGCCACCTGCCCCGAACGGTGTGGCGTCGCTTGCCGGAGTGAGCGTTCTGTCCTTCAGGATCGATCGTTGTGAGGCGATTCCTACGGACAGAAGGTTGGATTTCGGGAATAGAGCGTGGCCTGGCCGTCCTCCCACGTGTCGACGACGCAGAACTCGTCGCGCAGGACCTGGTTCGGCGCGTCGGAGCCGTAATCGACGGATGAGTTGGGCTCGGTCCAGCCGTCCCACAGGCCGGTCAGCAGCACCCAATCGGCGGAGGCGACATCGCCGGCGAGGCTCGAACCCTCGGCGTTCGCCAGGCCGGGGTCCATCTCGATGTAGTACGTCGCCGGTTCGAGCTCGGGCAGCAGCCAGTAGATGAACACGTCGCTGTACCAGGTGCGGCGCAGGTCGTTGGGGCCGACGAGCAGCCGATCACCGGGCTCGGCGAGCCCGTCGAGCTGGTCGACCGCGGCCTGCACAGCGAGGTACGCCTCGCGGTCACCCAGGTAGAAGTAGCGGTCGCCGCGCTCCACGCGGAACGGGCTCGCCACCTGGCCGAGCCCGATCCGGGTGTGCAGGAGGTAGTAGCGGAACGTGAACAGGGCCGTCACCGCGAACGTGAGCACGAGCGTGAAGGCTCCACCGATGGCGACGGCGCGACGGCGATCGAGCGTTGGCCAGAACCTGGCGACCAGTTCCGCGACGGTGGCGACGGAGAACGGGAACGCCACGCACGTGACCCACAGGAGGTGTGCGGAGTCCGGTCGTTGCAGCGCCTGCGGAAGGATCCCGACACTGACCAGCGAGACGGCGAGCAGCACGGTCGCCCGGCCAGTCGGCCCAGCGCGGCGCCGGTTCCAGATGGCGAAGGCCACCATGGCCGCCGTTCCGAGCAGCATGACGAAGAACCACACGAAGATCGTGTGCGACGCCGAGAGCGCGGGGAACTTCCACCACGGCGGGATCTCCTCGGCGACCGCCTGCAACGCGCCGTCGAGGTGGTCCCATGGCGGCGGGCGGGGCAGCTCACGGCCGTCGCGGAGCCGGAACACCGGGTCGAGGACCATGCCTTCGAAGGCGCTGACCGGGCCGGCCATGATCAGGTGGACCCAGATCGGCAGCAAGCCGATGACGGCGCCGAGGAGGGCTGGACGGCGGCCCGGACGGCTCCGCCACAGCAGCCAGCCGAACACGAGGCCGACGGCGATGACGAGGTCCGGGCGGAAGCTCAACGCCAGCCCGGCCAGCACACCGGCGGCGATCCACCAGTTCCGCCCCCGGCCGACCGCACCGAGCCGGCTGGCCCGCAGCGCGAACACCGCGCTCCAGAGCGTGAGGGCGAGTCCGCCGTTCCAGGCCATCGCGGTGAGCGCCACCGGCGTCATCACGTAGAAGACGGCGAACACGCCGACCGCGGTCGCGGCGGCCCGGCCCCACGCCCGCGCCAGGGCGAACAACGCGAAGATGATCCCGAGGTGCTGCAGCAGGCCGAACGTCCGCTCGGCTGGCAGGGAGTAGCCGAACAGCTCGTACCAGCCGGTCAGGACGTGCAGTGAGCCAGGGCCGTAGAGGTGCAGGAAGTCGACGTTGGGCACGTCGCCGCGAGCGATGAGCTCGGGGAAGTAGAGCATGAAGCCCTCTTCCATGGTCCCGCCGGTGAAGCGGTAGAGCCCGCGCAGCGGGATCGCCACCAGCACCCCGACGATGGCGATGCCGAGCCACGTCCCGAAGGCGCCCTGGGACCGGCGCCGCAGGCCGCCGGAACCACCGAGCACGAAGGCGGTCGGGTCGTCGGCCCCGTGCTGATCGACGACCTCCGCGCCAGGGAGGGTCGCCGTGTCCACGAGAGGGGCAAACTACCCGGGCAGCTCGACGCGGCCGTGCTCCTCCGGGATCTCGGCGAAACGGCGGGCTGCCCAGTCGGCCTTGGCGCGGTCGATCTGCTCCTGCGTCGAGGCGACGAAGTTCCACCAGATCAGCCGGCGCCCGAGGGGTGCCCCGCCGAACGTCATGATCCTCGATGGTTGCGACGCGGTGACCACGGAGTCGCCGGGGTCGACGACAGCGAGGTGACGCTCCGGCACGGGCTCGCCGTCGACCTCGACGGCACCCTCGATCACGAGCACTGCCCGCTCGGCGTGCTCTGCCGGGAGGGCGAGGTGGGCGTCCGTGGCGAGGTGGACATCGGCGTGGAAGAGAGGTGAGGCGCCCGCCACCGGCGACGCCGCTCCGAACGCGCTCCCGACGAGCAAGCGCACTCGAGCGCCGCCGTCCTCGGCGGTGGGGAGCTCGTCGGCGCCGGCGTGCTGGAAGTCGGGCTCGCTCTCCTCGATCTCGACGGGCAGCGCCACCCACGTCTGCAGGCCGGCCAGGCGGCCGACGACAGGCCGCATCGCCGGTGGCGTGCGCTCGCTGTGGGCGACCCCGCGGCCGGCCGTCATCCAGTTCACGCCGCCGGGCTCGATCTGCTGGACGGCGCCCGTCGAGTCGCGGTGCAGCAGGGCCCCTTCGAACAGGTACGTCACCGTCGCCAGCCCGATGTGCGGGTGGGGCGGCACGTCGGCGCCCTCACCTGGGCCGAGATCGTCGGGACCCATCAGGTCGGCGAAGATGAACGGCCCGACCATGCGCCGCTCCCGGTACGGGAGCAACCGGTCGACCTCGCCGGCGGCACCCGCGATGCGCCTGGCCCGTGGTGCGATGATCCGCTCGATCGTCACGTCGGTTGCTCCCTTCGGGTGGTTGACACGGTGGGGTCGGTCGGGTTCGATGCGGCGATGGCTGGCGTGGTCATCGGTCCCGATGATCCTCGCGCCGACGACGTCGTGATGTTGCTCGAGCAGCACCACGAGTTCTCGTTGTCCTGCTCGCCGGCGGAGTTCGTCTTCGCGCTCGACGTCGAGGAGCTGGCGCAGCCGAGCGTGACGTTCTGCAGTGCACGTCTAGATGGCGAGCTGCTGGCGGTCGGTGCGCTGTTGGAGCTCGATGCCGAACACGCCGAGATCAAGTCGATGCACACCTCGGGAGCGGCGCGAGGCCGCGGCATCGGGGCGGCCATGCTCGAGCACTTGCTGCAGCTCGCTCGTGAGCGGGGCTACCAGCGGGTCAGCCTGGAGACCGGTTCAGAGGTCGAGTACGAGCCGGCGCGAGCGATGTACGCCACCGCCGGCTTCCAGGTGTGCGGCCCGTACGCCGGCTACCCCGACAGCGGCCACAGCATCTTCATGACCCGCGCGCTCTGAGGTCGCGCGCTCCGTGCGCGATGAGCGATGAGTGGCGATGGAGCGCAGATTGCTCATCGCGTGGTCGGACCCGGGCACACGATGAGCGATGTGCGCCGTATGACCACTCATCGCTCATCGCGGGGCGGACCGGCGCGGCCTCAGTCGAGGCGGGCGCTCAGGTCGGTGCACAGTGAGGCCTCGCCCGGGATCGGGCGCCAGCCGGGAGCGGGGACGAGCGGGCCGGCGGCCGGCTGCAGGAAGGCCTCGAGGACGAGCTCGCCATCGACGCGCACGACCACCGTCGGGAGCGCGGCGTCGGCAGCGACGTCGATGCGCAACGGCGCCTCGCCGGGCAGCACGTCGCCCGTCACGGTGGTCGGTCCGATGTACTCGAGGCGCCGGTCGGTCCCATCGGCGACGAGATCGATCTGCCAGCCGTCACCGAGCACGACCGGCCCGGTCGCCGACCCCTCGACGACGACGCGCTGCGCCCCGCCGGGCCGCAGCTCGAGCAACCGCCACGTTGCGCCGTCGCTGCGATAGACCGCATCGCAGTCGCCGACGATGGCGATCGCCCCGTCCGGACCCACGTCGCCGAGCCGTTCGACACGCTGCACGTCCGGCGCACCGCTGCCCAGGACGTCGTGGACGGCGTACTGCAACGCCACGAAGTCCCGCCAGCGCGTCCACGTCCGGCAGCAGGTAGAGGTTGCGTGCCAGCACGGCCAGGCCCGCATTCGTCACGAGGCCGGCCACGCCGAGGATGACCGCGCCGGCCAGCACACCGACCGCCCGCCGCCTGGTTGTGGCCGCCCAGGCGGCGATCACCGGAACACCGAGCGCCGCACCGAGCACGAGCAACGGCACGAAGTCAGCGAGGTAGCGCTGCGCGATGAAGGCGATGGCCAGCATCGGGAGCACGCCGACCGCGGCGGCCCCCGTCGACACGGCCCACGCTGCTGCGATGCGGCGGCGCACCATCGCGACCACGCCGCACACCCAGGCGACGAGCCACAGGGGCGCCACGACCGGCAACGAAGCCGACCGGTCCACGGTGTCGAACGTGACGTCACCGATCAGGTCGGCCGGCGCCGCCCACGAGAACCACGGCAGCAGCGCCCGGGGCTCGATCGTGTCCGGCCGCAGGTACTGCACGAGGGCAGTTGGCACGAACTTCAAGCCGAACAACGTCCCGCCGTTGTCCGCCAGCGCCGCTCGTCGGTCGGCCGAGAACTCGTTCAGGACCTGGCGATCGAACGGGGTCGACAACGGCACGCCGAAGCGAACCAGGTTGACGCACGCGTAGAGCAGGAACGGCACAGCGGCGGCGCCGAGCGCCCACGCACCGAGCCGCCATCCCGCTGTACGGCCAGGACGACCGCCAGCCCTCCCAGCGCCAACGCCGGGCCCATCCCCGAGGATGGTCGGGCGGACAGCGCCACGGCAGCGAGCGCCCCGGCGCCCAGGAGGTCGAGCCCTCGGCCGCGTCGCCCACCAGGCGACGACCCGGTCGAAGCCGGCCAGCGCAAGCGCCGCTCCCCAGAGCTCGGCCTCGTGGTAGACGAGCGCCTCGGAAGACAGCCACAGCAACGGGCTGGAGACCCCGACTGCCAGGGCGAAGCCGCCCGTGATCCACGGCCACCACCGCAGTGGGGCCTCGACCCGACATGCTGCCCTCCCGCGCTGCAACAAGCGGGCGGCGGCGAGGCAGGCGACGCCGAGCGCGACGACCTGGCTGAGCACCACCAGGCGCCCGTCGGCCGCCGACGTGATGGCGCTGATCGGGAGCCGGGCGACGGCCGGCACGATCCCGTAGTACAGGTGCGTCTCCCCATCGACGACGAAGCCCTCGACGCCGGCGACGTCGGCCGGCACGTCGACGTGGCCTCGGGACAGCGCACGCGGCCTGGGCGTCGTAGAAATCACTCGTGAACGGGCCGCGCTGGAAGGCGTCCCACGGCCGCCCGTTCGTGGCCAGCAGCACGAACACGACGATGGCGATGGCCGCCGCAACGCGTGCTGCCCGCCGGGCGGCCAGCCCACCCTCGCCCGCCCAGGCCGAACCGTTCGGGAGTGCCGTGCGAGCCGTCCAACCCGGAGCAACCCGCACGTCGGCATCCTGACACCCACCGGGACCGACCGGTACGCTCTCGCGTTCGTGATCGAGACGCCGGCGCAGGCGCGCCTGCCCGCCGGCGAACCGGGGTCGACCACCGTTCCCCCGAGTGACGACCGGCGCTGGGTCGATCGCCATTCCGCCTGGACCATCGTCATCGCCACGCTCGTCGTCGGCCTGCCGCTGATCGCCGCCGTCGTCGCACTGCGCGCCGAGCGGTGGTTCCCGGTGCTCGACCTGGCGATGACGGAGTTCCGCGTCCGCGACGTCTTCACCGCCAACAACCCCCTGATCGGGTTGCCCGGACGCATCGGCGAGTACCCCGACCAGGGCAGCCACCCCGGCCCGCTCAGCTTCTACCTGCTGGCGCCGGCGTACCGCATCCTGGGCTCGTCGTCGTGGGCCCTCGAGGCAGCAACCGTCGTGATCCATTTGGCTGCCATCGCCGCGGCGCTCTGGATCGGCCAGCGCCGTCTCGGCTGGAAGGGCGTGGCCGCCGTCGCTGCCCTGCTCGCACTGGCCATCCGCGGCTACGGCCAGGTCCTCCTCACGCAACCGTGGAACCCCTACCTCCCGCTGCTGGCGTGGCTGCTCGTGTTGCTCGCCACGTGGGCGGTGCTGTGCGGCGACCACCGCATGCTGATCCCCCTCGTCGTCGCGGCGACGCTGTGCGCGCAGACCCACGTGCCGTACCTGCCGCTCGGCGCCGGGATGACGGTCCTTGCGCTGGTCGCCACGCTCGTCGGACTACGCCGCAGGACGCCCGACGAGCTACCGGCCGTCCGCCGCAGCCTCGTGTGGAGCGTGGGGATCGGCGTGGTGCTCTGGATCCCGCCACTGCTGGACCAGCTGACCAACGAGCCGGGGAACCTCCGCGAGCTGGCCGACCACTTCGGCTCACCGCCAGAGGCGGCGATCGGCCTCGGCGACGGCCTACGCATCATGGCTCGCCACCTCGACGCGTTCTACGGCTTGGGTGCGCAGCTGACCGGCACCGAGCGCTTCGTCGACTCGGCTTCCGAATGGCGTGGCGCCGTCACGTTCATCATCTGGGTCGCCGCGGCGATCGTTGCCTTCCGCGTCGGTTCGCGCGCCCTGCGAGCCCTGCACGTGGTGATCGGCGTGGCCCTGCTGCTCGGCACCGCGTCGACGGCACGGATCTTCGGGCGGCCATGGTTCTACTTGACGCTGTGGGCGTGGGGGATCACGACGTTGCTGGTCGGCTCCATCGTGTGGACGGCCGTTGCCCTGTACCGCCATCGGCGACCAGCCCGTGACGCCGCGACGCCTGTCGCCGTCATCGCCGCAGCCGCCGCCCTCGTCACCTCCCTGGCCACGGCGGTCGCCTTCGCGGCCGACGCCAAGAACCCCGAAGAGCGCTTGAGCACGGCGGTCGGCAGCCTCGCCGCGCCGACGTACGACGCGGTCGTCGACGGTGTCGGTGCAGCGACCGGAGAAGACGGGCGGTACATCGTGCGCTGGAGCGACGCCGCCGACATCGGCAGCCCGGGCTTCGGACTGCTCGACGAGCTCGAGCGGCGTGGCCTCGACGTCGCCGCCGACGAATACTTCAGGGTCCCCGCGACCGAGCACCGCACGCGGCCACGCTCGGATGCCGACGCCCAGATCCACCTCGCCACCGGCGGCTACGTCGACATCTGGCGCGCCGTCCCCGACGCCGTGGAGGTCGCTTCGTACGATCCCCGCACGGACGAGCAGCGTGCCGAGTACGAGACCGTACGGGCGGGATTCATCGAGCGCCTCGAGGACGAAGGCCTGGCCGAGCTCGTCCCGCTCGTCGACACCAACCTGTTCGGCATGTCGATCGACACGCGGCTCTCGGCGGCGGACCAGCGCGACCTGGGCCGCCTGATCGAGTTCGGCCAGCCGATGGTCGTCTTCATCGCCCCACCACCGTCCGACGACGACCCGACGGCGCTGTGACGACGACGGCCGCGGCGACCGTGCAACCTGCCGCCTCGGCGAGCCGTCGCGGCGCGCCGCCGCCCTGGGTCATCGTGACGGTGCTCACCACAGCCGTCGTCGTGTTCTCCACGATCCGCGGTCTCGTCCGCGGCTTCCAACCGATCGGCGACAACGCGTTGATCGAGCTGCGCGCGTGGGACGTCTTCACGTCCGACCGTCCGTTGCTCGGCACGTGGTCCTCGGCCTCGGTCGCCACGGGGCTGGACGTCAACCACCCGGGGCCGCTGCTGTTCGACTACTTCGCGCTCCCGGTGCGCCTGCTCGGCGGTCGATTCGGTCTCGCCTTCGGCGCGGCGGTGCTCAACCTCGGTGCGTTGTGGGCCAGCGTCCTCGTGGCGCGGCGTGTCGGTGGTGCGGCGACCGCGCTGGCCACCGCCGTCGCCGCGGCCGTCCTCACGTGGGCGATGGGCAGCGAGCTGCTGTTCGACACGTGGCAACCGAACATCCTCGTGCTGCCGTTCTTCTGCTTCCTCGTCCTGATGTGGGCAGTGTGGTGCGGGCACGCCGGGGCCCTGCCGTGGGCGGTGCTCGTCGGGTCGCTCTGCGTGCAGGCCCACCTCAGCTACCTGTTCCTCGTGCCGGCGCTGCTCATCGGTGCGGTCGTCGCGCTCATCGTCCGAGACGGCCGACAGACGTGGTCCCAGCACCACCGATCGTTCGTGCTCGCCATCGTGGTCGGCGTCGTTGCGTGGGCTCAGCCGCTGTGGGAGCAGTTCACGTCCTCCGGAGAGGGCAACCTCAGCCGGCTCCTCGACTCCTCCGGCACCGAGGGCGCCCGCAACGGCGTCGGTGCGTCGGTGCGGATGCTGTCAGCGGTGCTCGCCCTGCCACCGTGGTTCGGTCGGCCCGGATACGACTCGGCGATCCCCGCCTCACCGTGGACGGACGTCGATGGCACGCGCCGGATCGACCTCGATGCGCTCCCTGCACTGCCGCTGGCCGTCCTCGGACTCGTCGTGCTCGTCGCCGTGCTGATCGCCGCGTTCGTGCTGACCCGGCGATCCGGGGACGAGATCACTCCGCCGGGCGTGGTGCTGATCGGTGTGGCGCTGCTCGTTGCGCTGTTCACCGCGATGATCACGCCAGTCGACCCGGTCTTCGGCGTCGTCGCGCACAAGGTGCGCTGGCTGTGGGCGCTCGGCGCCTTCATCGCGGCGGTCCTCGTCGGCGCGCTGCTGCAGGCCGCGGCGCGCCGATCCACCGTCACCGCGACACGCGCATCGTGGGTCGCCGTCGCGGTCGGTGTCGTGGTGTCACTGCTCACGATCCCGACGTACCGGGTGGTGGCCGGCCCGGTCGACCAGCCGGAGGCGTGGGCAGGTGCCGAAGCACTCCGTGAGCAGCTCGGACCGCTCGAGGGCACCGGAACCGTGTTCGTCGACCTGGAGGGCATCGTCTTCGCCGAGCCGTACTCGTGGGCGTTGATGGCCGAGCTCGCTCGGCGGGACATCCCGTTCCTCGTGGCGGGCGACGGAGACGTGCGGCAGGTGGGCGACAACCGGCGGTTCGACGGTGGTGCCGATGTCCGCCTCTTCTACCGGACCGGTCCCGAGGCCGAAGTGGTCCCGCCCGGCGCAACACGCGTGGCCTACGTTTCGGCGTCCGAAGACGCCGACGCCATCGCCGTCTTCGTCGAGCCGTTCGCCGACGGCTGACCGTCGCCACTGAACAGCACGATGAGCAGCGACACCGCGGCGAACAACCCGACGCCGTGCCAGCGCTCGAAGCGCACCGGCCAGGCGGCGTTCGGCAGCGGGTGCTCGCGAAGCACGATCACGATGACGACGGCCGCGATCGCGGCCAGGAGACCAACGGCAACGAACCCCGCCAGTCGTGGCCGCCCCACCCGCACGATCAGCAGGCCCCCGGCGATGGCCGCGACGAGCGCCCAGCCGAACCCGACGAGCAGTGCCGCGGCGACGACCCACACGGCCGCAGCCACCCACCGCCTGCGGACCCCGACGCGATCGCCGCTCCACCCGAGGA
This sequence comes from uncultured Acidimicrobiia bacterium, assembly GCA_963844915.1. GTDB lineage: Bacteria > Actinomycetota > Acidimicrobiia > Acidimicrobiales > Ilumatobacteraceae > JALZMG01. The sequence continues at coordinate 319,755 of CAWJQF010000011.1, forward strand.
CGGCCGGTGCTGGCTCAGCAGTGATCGCCGACTTCCGGTCGAGCAACACGAGCGCGAGGCACACGAGCAGCGTCAGCCCGGTGAGCAGGAGGGCGATCATCTGTGGTCGCTGGGCTGTCCAGTGCATCGTGACCTCGACAGGACGCTCGGTCGGCGGAAGGCGCCACCCGTTGAAGCCGCCATCGACGAGCTGCGGCGGACCCAGGTCCTGGCCGGCGGCCTCTGCCCGCCAGGCGTCGTTGAATCCCTCGCCGAGCACCAGCCAACAGCCCTCGCGGCACCCGTCGACCGTCGCCGTCCGGCTGGTCCGGTCGACCGACGTCACCTCGATCGTCGGACCGCCGGCGGGCGCTGCGGTCGCCTGCGGACCCGCCAACACGACACGATCGACCTGCAGCCCGGTGTCCGCCGTCGTGTCCAGTTCGTGCGGGCCATCCTCCAGCGCGAGCTCCGGCTCGCAGAGCACCGCCTCGACCGGGCTCCCGGCGAGCAGGTCGGCGACCGGGGCAACGACCTGCACCGGCACGGGTGTGCCGTCGATGGCGAGCAGGTCGTCCCGGCAGCCGGTGTCGAGATCGGCGGGCAGGAGGGTCCGCGTGCCGGCGGACAGCTCGCTGATCGCCGCCGGCAGGGCGACCGGGTCGCCGTAGCGGCGATCGGTCGTCGCGCGTGGCTCGACCGTCGTGATCTCGATCGCCAGCTCCGGTCCGGTGAGCCGTTCGGGCAGCGTGACCGTGCTCCGGCCATCGACACCGGCCGCTGGGACGGTCACGTCAACCGCCGTGTCGCCGGATGTGAGTCGCAGGCCGGTGATGGGGGAGAAGTCACCCGCGGGCTGGGTGATCGTCAGCTCCCTGACCGGACCTGCCAGCGCGACGTCGAGGTGGGCCCCCACGGCCGCACCGAACGGTGTGATCCACGACGTGGCCGGGTTGTCGTCGGTCGCGGCCCATCCTCCAGCGGCGGCGACTCCGGTCAACCGTGACGACGCGTGCGCGCACCGTCGATGCCGAGCAGCTCGGCGAGCACAGCGTCGTCGGCTCGCTGGTCGAGTCGAACCGTCACGGCCGGCGTGAACGTGCGGTCGCCGGGGACCGTGAACTCACGGCGCATCGTCGGCTCGGGGTCACTGCGCCAGCGGTCGGTCGGGCGGGTGCGGAGCCGCGTGAACACGTACGACAACGGGGTGTCCGGCGAGTCACGGAGGATGGAGACGGAGTCGGTCGGCAGGCGCACCACCTCGAGCGTCGGAGCGAGCCCAGCATCGATCTCGGCGAACCCGACGGCGGCCAGCGGCTCGGTCGAACCGGGCGGCACGACGATCGATTCGATCGTGATGTCGACAGTGCTCGGCCCGTTCGTCGGCGTGACGTCGACGCGCTGCCCGTCGGCGCTGAACGAGCTGTCGTCGAGCGTGACGTGTTGCGGTTCGCTGCCCTCGACCGTGACGGCAACGGTGCCGACGTGACGGCGATCGGCGGCCCCGTTTGGCTGGCGCAGCGTCAGGTGGTCGACCGGCTCGTCGATCGTGAGCTCGATGCGTTCGCCAACCGGATCGGCATGGTCGCCGACGACCCACGCCGTGGCGGGGTCCCCGTCGACGGCCATCGCCGGACGCTGCTCCGGACGGAAGGCGAAGGGCTCGCCGTACGCCGTGGCTTGCGCCCGCACCGGGCCGTCCTGTACGGCCGCCGTGGCCGCCGCCGCTGACGCGTCCTCGAAGACCGGCAGCCGCTGATCGGCCACGTCCCGGCGCAGGACGTCCGGCGCATCGGGGTCGTCGTCCTCTGTGAGGCCGACGACGTCCTGCGAGCTGCGCCAGTGGTGGGCACGATCGCGGTTGGTGTCGGTGATGATCACCGCGGAGGCGTCGTCCACCGCACGCACCAGCGCGGCGTCGCCGAGCGAGGCGCTGTAGCGAACGAGCTCCGATCCGTCGATCAGTCCGGCGGCTGCCGCGTCGACGAGTCCGTCACCGCTGCCGGCGACGAGCACCTCCCGATCCTTGACCCGGATGACGCCGATCGGATCGTCGACGGATGCGAGGACGACTGGTGGGATCGGCTGGCCGACGCGACCGTCCGATGTGGATTGCTCGTCGACCATCGGGATGATCGGGAGGTTGCTCACTGCGTCGCCGTACGCATCGGGCCGACCGAGGTCAGGCGCGCCGGTGAGGAGGTCGAGCACGAGCTCGGGGCGCGGCGTTCTGAAGCGCTCGAAGGCAGCGTCGCCGGTGACCCAGATCGTGTCGGCACCGAGCAGCCGGGAGACCGGGGCGAGCGAGGCCGGCTCGGCAACACCTGCCTGGAAGCGGTCGTCGAGTGCGTAGACGAGATCCATCGCCGCAGCGCTTCCCAGCGGCAGCAGGTCGCGGGTGACGAGCGGCCGTTCGGTCAACCCGGGCAACGGCGGATCGACGGTGTACCCCCAGCGGAACGCGCCGAACTCGGCACCGGGCAGTTGCAGCACGCGGTAGCCGGAGGGCGCGGCGTCGAGATCCGCAGCGGCCTCGAGCCACGCCGCTGGCGGGTCCTCGTCCCGTTCGAGCGCCGGGTCGACGAGACGGTGATCGGTGAGCGACGGAAGGTTCACGATGGCCAGGAGGACGAGTGCGACCGCGGCAAGTGGGCGCAGCCAGCGCCTCGCCGGGATGCGAGACGCGCCGAGGCCGTCGATCAGCGCGGCGCCGCCGAGCGCCAGACCGAGGACGAGCATGGGGATGGCGCGTGTGCTCGATCGCAGCGCCAGCGCGAGGCCGCTCTCGCCATCGCCCGAGAGCACGTCCATCAGCGGGCTGGGATCGGTGAACGGATGTACCCCGACACCGAGCACGACACCGGTCACGACGAGCGTCACGGCGAAGCGACGCTCGCGCCAGCGGACGATCGTCAGGCCGAGCAGGCCGATCACGACTACCGCGAAGCCGGCGGTGATCAACCAGGCCGACTCGAGGTACTCGGCGCCCGCCGTGGTCGTCGCGGCGTACGGATCGCGAACGTACGTCAGCCAGTAGCCGAGGCCGCGCCACACCTCGGGCGAGGTCGACGTGTGACTGACGGCTTCGAGGGATTCCGAGTAGGCGAGGACGTCGGCGCCACGCCTGCCCTGGATGACGACGGCGACGATCCACCACAGCGAGACGCCGATCGACAGCACGCCGACCTTGGCGGCAGTTGCGACCGCCCGCCCCCAGCCGATCCTGCGTTCCGCAGCGGCGACGAGCAGCCAGAGCACAGGCGCCGGTGCGATCATCAAGAGCGCCGTCGCGTTGACAGCGCCGACGGTGGCGATGACCAGCGCGCAGAGTGCGGCGTACCGCCACTTCGATCGGGTGCCGGCCAGCGCGATCAGGCCGACGAGCCAGCCGAGCGCCGCCCACGGCAGCAACATCGCCGACGTGCGGGAGACGTACGGTAGGAGGTAGGGCGACAGCTGGTAGACGACCGCCGCGGCGAAGGCGGCCAGCACGCCGAGGCCGAAGCGACGACCGAGCCACAGCACGCCGGCGCCGGCGGCCAGGAACAGGCTGCCGATCCACAGCCGATGCGTGATCCAATCGGGAAGCCCGGCGGCGTCGCCGAGCGAGTACCACGGGCCTTGCGGCCACAGGTAGGCAATCACCTGATGCGGAACCCAGCCGGCGAACTGCCGGGGATCGAACGTCCAGGGGGCGTCGGTGATCAGCCGGTTGGGGTCGAGGTAGAGGTAGAGCTTGGTGTCGGCAGGCATCCGGCCGGGCGACGACAGCAGGGCAGGGACGTATGCCAACAGCGCCAAGCCACCGGCGGCGAACCACACGGCGTGCTGGCGGACGACGCTGATCGTGCGTCTTGCGTCGGCCTTCATGGAAGCGCCTGTGAGATGCGCTTCAGCGCGGCGAGGGCTCCGGCCTTGGCAGTGCGCCGGTGCGGGGAGGACCCGTCGGTCGACGTGGCGCGGTTGGCCACGAACGCGTCGTAGCTCTCGGCGAACATCTCATCCGTCGAGAACCGCGGGTTCCATCCCAGCGCGTCTCGAACGTCGTCGAGGTCGAACCACATCGACCGGCCGTACATCAGCCAGTGATACGGCGCGAAGGGCGTGAGGTGGAGCGCCGCGCTGGCGCGCATCGCCGCTGCCGTTGGGCCAGTGGGCAGGCTACGCACGCGAGCACCGGTGCCGGCGTGTTGGCAGACGTGATCCAGCGCCTCGCGCATCGTGCCGAAGCGGTCGGTGCCGACGTTGAACACGGCCGGCCCGGCTCTGGTGGCGGCGAGCTGGCAGGCGCTGGCCAGATCGTCGGCGTGCAGGAACTGGTAGCGGTTCGAACCGTCGCCGAGCACGAACGGGTCGGCGCCGTCGGCGATCCAGTCGAAGAGGATTCCGAAGATGCCGAGGCGACCGTGCCCCAGGATCGTGCGGGGCCGGACGATCGTCACGTCGAGGCCGGCGGACGCCGCGCGCAGGCACGCCCACTCGGCGGCCAGCTTGGCGTGGCCGTATGGCTCGGCTGGCTGGGGGACCGTCGTCGACAGGACCGGGTTGCTCTCCGGGATCCCGAAGACGGCGCTCGACGAGGTGTGCACGACCTTGGCGACGCCGGCGGCCCGGCTGGCGGCGAGCACGTTCTCGGTGCCGTCGACGTTGACCGAGCGCAGCAGGTGGGGGTCCTTGGCGAGCGGCACCTGGGCGACGTTGTGGAACACCGCATCGGCGCCATCGACTGCCCGCCGCACGACGTCGACATCCCGGATGTCGCCTTCGATGATCTCGACGCCGTCGGGCGAGGCATCGCTGACGTCGATGTCGAGCAGTCGCACGTCGTCGCCCTGCTCCAGCAGGCGTTGCACGAGCACGCGTCCGAAGTAGCCGTTGCCGCCGGTGACGACGCTGGTCGTCACAGCTCGACGCCCTGATCGAGGCACCAGCGGACACTGCGCCGCATCCCTTCCTCGAGCGCGATCTCGGGTCGGTAGCCCAGCTCGTCCCGGGCGACGGAGATGTCGCAGGCGATCGTCGTGCCGAGCTCACCGAGCACGTGGAGCGGCGCCACGTACCTGCCGGTGCGCTGGATCAGCTCGTCGGCGCTGACGGCCAGCCGGCTGACCGCGGCGGGGACGCGCAAGCGGTTGGGCGCGACCTCGAGACCTTCCGCGCTGAGCGCGCGGCCGACCGTGGCGACGATGTCGGCCAGCTCGTACGGCTCGGCGTCGGCGATCCACCACGCACGTCCGGGAGGCGTCGAAGTCAATTCGGCGGCGACGACGCCCTGGACGAGGTTGTCGACGTAGACCATCGAACGCCGCTGACGGCCGTCGCCGATGACGGGAAACCGGCCGCGCCGGACCATCCGCAGGAACGCTGTCTGGCGGTCCGGCTGGAACGGACCGTAGAACCAAGGGGGCCGCACGATGACGGCGTCGAGGCCGGCGGCGACGGCATCGGCGACGTGCAGCTCGGCCCGCATCTTCGACCGCCCGTAGCCACCTTGCGGGCTGTAGGGCTCGTCGTCCCGGAACACGTCGAGGCGGTGGGAGTTGGCGCCGAACGGACTGTTGGAGGACACGTGCACCAGTCGACGCACGCCCGCCGCCAGCGCCGCATCCAGGACGTTGGCGGTACCGCGTGCGTTCACCTCTTCGAACTCGTCGACGCGGCGCGGGTGGATCACGCCGACGGCGTGGATGACGTCGACGGTGCCGCCGAGGCCGTCGAACAGACGGGTCAGGCCGTCGGGGCGCCGCACGTCGCCGACCACGGGTTCCACTCGCCCAGGTCGGCGCAGCCCCTCGAGGTCGGCGGCGTCGGTGACGAGGGCGCGGATGATGCCTGCGCGCGCCAGCGGGCCGTCGGCAGTGAGGTGGTGGAGCAGGGCGCGACCGAGCCAGCCGGTCGTGCCGGTGATGATCGTCGTGTCGGGCGCCCCCACCCGCTCCGGCTCGACGGTCACGAAGTCGCGGTCTCCAGGAAGTGGCGGGCGTTGCGCACCGCGATGGCCATCACCGATGCCTGCGGGTTGACGCCCGGCGCGTCGGGCAGCAGCGAGGCGTCGTTGACGCGGACGTTGCGTGTGCCACCCACGAGCCCGAAGCTGTCGGCCGGCGTTGCGCCATCACGTCCCAAGGGGACGGTCGAGCACAGATGGACGGTCATCAGGCTGGCCCGCCGCGTGCTGAACGTCGCGTGCACCGTGGCCAGATCGGATGGGCGGCGAACGACCGGGGCGCCTCGATACGAGGGGTACACGGCAGTCGCGCCGGCCTCGAGCATGAGCAGGGCGAGGCGGGCCAGTCCCTGGCCGAGGACGGCGCGATCACGCCGGGTCAGCCGGTACGTGACGACCGGGTCGCGCATCCGCGGTACGGCGCGCACGGTGCCACGGCCTTCGCTCGTGATCGCCGCGTAGTAGACGGCGAAGTGCCGCCAGTCGCGCACGGCCGGCGCGAAGCGATCCCACGAGTCGCTGAGGGCGAGCGCGACGAGGCCCGGGCTGGAGGCCGAGCCGCCGAACGACAGGTCAGGGGCGAACTCCTTGACCTGATGGACCGGCACGTCGTCGGCGACGTTGATGGCATCCGGAAAGCGGGCCGCCAGCTTGACGGTCGGATGGACGGCCAGCGAGCGGCCGACCGCGCCGCGCAGGCCGGAGCGCTGGAGGAGGGCGGGAGTCTGGATGGCGCCGCCGCACACGAAGACGTCTCGGAAGTGCACGGTGCGGTGCCCCGCGGCAGTGCTGACCTCGGCGCGCTGCGCCCGGCCGCCGTCGATGACCAGGCGGTCGACGCGGTGGTCCGTGAGCAGGCGGGCGCCGGCCGCTTCCGCCCGTGGGAGATAGGTCTCGGACATGCTGCGGCGCCGCCCCTGGCGGGAGTCGGGCCCGGCGGAGTAGTCCATCCAGCGTGGGCTCTCGTCATGACGCCACCCGAGCCGCTCGGCGCCACGGCGCAGTGCCTCGCTGGCGGCCAGGTGGGCCCCCGGCACGGCCTGTACGGAGAGCTCCTTCTCCACCTCGTCGCACGTGGCGTACACGTCGGCTGGGTCGAGGTCGTCGACGGTCTGGCGCCAGCGGTCGAGCACGTTCTCCGGCGGGCGCCGGTACAGCCCGCTGTTGATCTCGGTCCCGCCTCCGGCGCAACAGCCCTCGGTGTAGGCGATGGCCGCGGAGCCGAACGCTGCCGTCACCCCGCCGGCACGGTACTGGCGATCCATCTGGTCGAGCGAGAACGGCACGGTCTCGCCCTGCCGGACGAGCGGTCCCTCCTCGACCACGAGCACGTCGTGGCCGGCTTCGGCGAGCAAAGCGGCCGTCGGTGCGCCGCCTGCACCGGACCCGATCACGAGCACGTCAGTCTCGAGATCGGCGAGGCGCGGGCTCATGCGGGAGCGCCACCCTGCTTCCGTCCCTCATCGCCGGCCGCCGGTCCTGTGCGTGATGAGCGATGTGCGCCGTATCGCCACTCATCGCTCATCGCGTCCAGGGGTCTGGATGGGGGAGCGCCATCTGGGGCGGTGTCCGGCCAGTGCTCCCAGACGTACGTGTAGGCGAGTGAGCGCACGAGTCGCACGTAGTCCCCGATGACGGGCAGCGGTCGGCGGGCGGCGAACGTGGCGACCCTGGTCGGCCCGACGACTCGCCCGACTCCGTCGAGGGCCACGGCGACGACCCCCACGCCGACGCGCATCGGAGACGGCATCCCGGCGATGCGGCGCCCGGTGAACGCGACGACCTCGCGGCGCCGGTCGTCGGGCAGCGCAGGCAGATCGTGGGCGAGGAGCCGGTCCCCGAACGTGGCGATGGGGCCGGGCGGCGGGAACGTCGGCATTGGAACCAGCGATCGTAGTGGTCACCGGCGATGCGGCTGCGGCACGGGCCGGGGCTCACCCGGTTCGGTACGGCGCCTTCGCCGCAGCGCCTTCGCCGGCCGCGTCGTTCGGAGGCGAAGCCCCGGTTCGGCACGGCGGGCGCTCCAGCGCCTTCGCCGGCCGCATCGAACTCGGTAGCTTCCTCGCCCATGTCCGGCGAGCAGGAGGCGATCGAGGAGCTCGTTGCCTCCGTGATGACGCGCGGCATCCGGCGCGTCCATGTCCTGGCTTGGCGCGATCTCGACGACCCCGACGCCGGCGGGTCGGAGGTCCACGCCGACGAGTTCATGCGCCGCTGGGCGGCCGCAGGGCTGGAGATCGTCCACCGCACGTCGGCGGCGGTCGATCTGCCGGCGGAGTCGGAGCGTCACGGTTATCGGGTCGTGCGGCGGGGCAGCCGTTACAGCGTCTTCCCTCGCACGATGGTGTCCGAGCTGGCGGGGCGGATGGGTCCGTCGGATGCGCTCGTCGAGATCTGGAATGGCGTGCCCTGGTTCTCCCCGGTCTGGTACCGCCGGCCGCACCTGACGATCCTCCACCACGTCCATGGTCCGATGTGGGACCAGGTCATGCCCGGCCCGCTGGCCGGGGCCGGGCGTTTCCTCGAAGCTCGGCTGGCGCCGCCGTTCTACCGGGCCAGCGAGACCGTCACGCCGTCCGAGGCGACGCGGGCGGAGCTCATCGCGCTCGGCTTCCGCCCGTCACGAGTGACCGCCGTTGACAATGGGGTCGAGCCGTTCTTCACCCCTGGCGGCGAGCGCACGCCGCATCCCTCGGTCATCGCCGTCGGCCGGCTGGCCCCGGTCAAGCGCTTCGGGCTGTTGCTCGACGCCGCGTTCGAGGCCAAGCAGCTGGTCCCTGATCTACGGCTGCGGATCGTCGGAGATGGGCCGACCCGGCCAGAGGTCGTGCAATGGATCGCCGAGCACGACGCCGGTGCTTGGGTCGAGCTCGCGGGGCGTCTGACACACGAGGCGCTGCGCGACGAGTACCGCCGCGCCTGGATCGTGGCGAGTGCATCCCTGGCCGAAGGGTGGGGACTGTCGCTGACCGAAGCGGCGGCCTGCGGCACCCCTGCCGTTGCGACGGACATCTCGGGACACCGGTGCTCCGTCATCGATGGCCGTACCGGCGTGCTCGCAGCACCTGCCGAACTGGGCAAGGCGATGACCGCCCTGCTCACGGATCACGCCGAGCGGGAGCGTTTGGCGGCCGGTGCGTTGGCCCGCGCCCGCCGCCTCACCTGGGATGCCTCCGCCCTCGGCGTGCTCAGGGTGTTCCACCGCGTCGTGATGCGCGGCACCTAGCCTGCGCCTGATGCGCACGGTGGTCGTCCTGCCGACGTACAACGAGCGAGACAACGTGCGCGGCCTGTTGGGCGCCGTGCGCGACACGGTTCCGGCTGCCGACGTACTGGTGATCGACGACAACAGCCCGGATGGCACTGCGGAGCTGGTCGAGGCGACGGCGGCCGATCTCGGGCAGATCAAGCTCGTCGTCCGCCCCCGCAAGCGCGGGCTCGGCACGGCGTACCGCGAGGGCTTCACCGTCGCCCTCGACGAGGGCTACGACGTCATCGTCTCGATGGACGTCGACTGGTCGCACGATCCGTCCGTGCTGCCGGACCTGATCGGGCTCATCGAGGGTGGCGCCGACGTCGCCATCGGCAGCCGGTACGTCCCGGGCGGGGCAACCGTCGACTGGCCGCTCCATCGCCGGGTGCTGTCGCGGTGGGGCAATCGATACACGTCGTTCGTCCTCAGGCTCGGCATCAACGACTGCACGTCGGGCTACCGGGCGTACCGGGCGACGGCGCTGCGCGCCATCGAGCCGGCAACGACGACGGCCGAGGGCTACGCCTTCCTCACCGAGCTCGTGCGGCGTCACGAGCGCCACGGCCACACGATGGCGGAGACGCCGATCGTCTTCGCCGACCGCAGGTACGGCACGTCGAAGATGTCGACCCGCATCATCGTGGAGTCGATGCTGCTCGTCACGCGGTGGGGCGTGTCGGACCTTGCTACGGGATTGCGCCGTAGACGCCGTACAGCGCCGTGAGTCCTGCCAGGCCAGCGCCACTGAGCACGAGCATCATGTCCCAGGCCGTTCGATCGTTGCGCGGCCACCACGCAGCGACGCTGATGAACAGCGGAAAGGCCGTGAGGAGGAAGCGTGGCCGGGCGGTCACGGTCGCCGGGAGCAGCATCAGCGCGATGATCACGGCGCAGTAGGCGACCATCGGCCACGGCAGGCGCCGTTTCCAGAGGCACCACAGCCCGAACACGAGCGTCACCATGCAGGCGAACGTCAGCGCATCGGCCGGCGAGTCCAACGGATGCTGGAAGAAGCTGAACGTGTTCCTGACCGCCGTGATGCCGAAGCTCGTGCCCTCCCTCCAGGCTTCCCGCTGGACGCGCCACCAGGCCGCCGATTCACCGGTGTGGGCCGCCAGGAACCACTGGAAGGCGATGAAGCCGACCGGCGCCAGCGCGACGGCGATCAGCGACCACCAGTCCCGGCGGCGATAGATCGCGATGGCCGCCGCGACGATGCACGCTGCGACGAGGGCGATGCCGTTGGGTCTGGTCGCTGTCGCCAGCGCTGCGGCGACGCCGGCGAGGAGCCATCGTTCGTCGATCAGGAACAGCAGGCAGGCCGCCGCGAAGACGATGAGCAGCGCCTCGGCGTAGGCGAAGGAGAGGACGAACGATCCGGGGAACACGGCGAACAGGACCATGGTCCGACCGGCGACCTCGGCGCCGTACAAGCGGCGGGCGAGCAACCCGACGAGCACGACGGCGGCGATCGCCGCGAACACGTTGAGCATCAGCGCGGCAAACGTGTCGCCGAACGGCGCGATCGCGTCGAGCCAGCGAACGGAGAACGGATAGAGCGGAAAGAACGCCGCCCGGGCCTCGAGCTGGAAGTACGTGATGTCCGGGGGTATCGAGCGGGGGTACCCGTTGCGGACGATCTCCAGGTACCAGTTCGAGTCCCACTGGGCGAACACTCTCGCCACGAGCGCCCATGGGTTGCCTGGGCGTGGCTGCAGGAGCCGGTCGGCGTCGACCGACTGCTGGCTCGCCCGGACGCCGGCGCCGATCAGCATGCACATCCGCGACACGACCAGCGCCGAAAGACCGACGAACAGGGAGCGCCGCCAGATCCGGCGTTCCGCCTCGGCTGCGCTCGGCTCGCCGGGGAGGGCGAGCGTCGAAACGTCTTCACGTGGCTCGTCGGGCCACGAACCGGGTCGTGTCGTCGTCGAAGTGCTGGTCACAGTCGTGCTGCAGACGGAGGGTTCCCGGGCAGGCACGATCCGCGGACATGACCCGGCATCGCGGAAACGTATCAGCCGGATGCGTGGACGCTCGGGACGGCCGTGGGCTCCAGCGAGGGATCACCAGCGGTGCATCGGCAGGATGCGTCGTCGCGGACCGAACGCCGGCGGATGGTCGCCGGCCAGCGTGAGGAGCCTGATCACCCTGCCGCGGTGGCCGCAGAACGGTTCGAGTAGCTCGAGCATCCGCGCATCGTCGGCTCGCGCCTCGCCGGCGAGGTTCCACGCCACGATGTTCGGCAGGTGGAAGTCGCCGACCGGCACGGCGTCGTCGTCGCCGCACACCGGGCCGAGCACCGAGCCGACCGTCCAGGCGCCGACGCCCCGAACCAGCCGCAGCTTGACCGCGAGCTCCGACGTTGGCAGCTGCACCCAGTCCCACAGGCGATCGGCGATCCGCCCGATCTCGGCGATGGCGCGGGCCCGCTTGGCCTCGATGCCGAGTGGGTGGAACCACCAGGCAGGGCGGCCAGCGAGCTGCGTCGGTGCCGGCGGCAGCAGCAGGTCAAGGGAGGGGTCGGGGGCCGGCTCGCCGAGCTGGCGGCACAACGACGCCCACTGGCGAACGGCCTCACCGGACGTGATGCGCTGGGCGAGGATCGTCGGGAGCAGGGCGTGGTACAGGTCGCCGCTACGACCCGTCCGGACGCCCTGCAGCCTCCGTGCCGCGTCGGACACGACGGGGTGACACTCGGCGACCTCGATCGGGAGCCGATTGACGGCGGCCATCTGGAGCGCGGCGCGGGCGGCGTGGTCGCGTCCCGGCCCCCACGCCTCCACCTCGAGCTCGGGTCCGGACCAATCGACCGTCACGGTGGCCGGACCGTCGGGGGTCCAGCACGCTCGCGCCATGCTCGACGTGGTCACCCGGGTGGTCGGATCTCCACGGCCGTGCTGGTACCACGACAGCGTCCGGCGCAGGTCGAGGAGCGGGGTGCGCCGATCGACAGGGTCGGCGATCGGCATCGAGCCGACCGTACTAGCCACATCCCTGGCATCAGGGAACTGCGGCGGGGGTGTGGGGGCTCGCTGCGCAACCTCTGGTTGCGAAGCGAAACTCAAATGCGTTCGAGTGCGTCGCCGTCGAAGAGCGGGGTGATGTCGAAGCGCTCCGCGTCGGCGAGGAGCTCATCGTCGCTCGGCCGATCGAGCGAGCCGGCAGCGGCCTCGACCGTTGCCGCCAGCAGCGTCGCGTCGCTACTGCTGTTGAGGAACAGCTGCGGATCCGAGAGCACGAAACGCACCGCCCGCCCGATCGCTGCGTCGTCGCGCAACGGCTGGTACCAGCTGAAATGCGGCTCGGTGGCGTCGTCGGGCCAGCGGCGGCGGGCGATCGACTTGATCGTCTGCACGGCGACCTCTTGCTCGGCGCATCGCTCCAGCAGCATCCGGACGTCGGCCTCGTAGCCCGGGTCGAGCAACGACGAGTGGTTGTACGGCAACAGCACCGAATCGAACGGGAACCGGTCGAGCGAGGCGAGGTGCATGTGCGGGATTCGCATCCCGTGGCCCGTGACGCCGATGAAGCGGACGAGCCCCTCGTCCCTCGCTCGCACCAGCGCCTCGACTGCGCCATCCGGGCCATGAGCGACATCCCACTCGTCTTCCTCGACGAGGTTGTGGAGCTGGATGAGGTCGACGTGCTCGACGTTCATGCGCTGCAGCGAGCGTTCGAGCTCGGCGCGAGCGCGGTCGCCGCGACGTTCACCGGTCTTCGTGGCGAGGAAGACACTGTCCCGGTTCGTGGCGAGCCACGGCCGCAGGCGGTCCTCAGAGGCGCCGTAGCCGGCGGCGGTGTCGATGTGGTTGATGCCGAACTGGGCGACTTGCTCCAGCGTGGCGTCGGCCCGGCTCTGGCTCATGCCGCCGAGGGCGGCAGCCCCGAAAACGACCCGCGTCGACTCGTGCCCGGTGCGCCCGAACGGACCACGCGGCAGGGTGAAGCTCACGACGCGACCGTACCGCGGGAACTGTCCGTGGCGATCGGGCGGATCGAATCGATTGTGACGGACAGAACCAGGTCAGTTCGCCGACGGGTTGGTGCCGTTCGGCGCGACGTCGACGGGGACGGCGACGGGTGAGTCGAACACCGGGTTGTGGCAGGCGACGAAGTGGCCCGGTCGCAGCTCTTCGAGCTGAGGCTCGGTCGTCGTGCACACCTCCGTGGCGCTGGGGCAGCGCGGGTGGAAGCGGCACCCCGCCGGCGGCAGGACCGGTGAGGGCGGCTCGCCGATGACATCGATCTTCGAGGCTTCGGCCTCCGGGTCGGGGACCGGGATCGACGCCAGCAGCACGTTCGTGTACGGGTGCATCGGTGCGGCGTAGAGCTCGTCGCTCGGCGCCACCTCGCACAGCTTGCCGAGGTACATGACGGCGACGCGGTCGCTGATGTTCTTCACGACGGCGAGGTCGTGGGCGATGAAGATCAGCGTCAGGCCGTAGCGCGCCTTCAGGTCCTCGAGGAGGTTGAGCACCTGCGCCTGCACGCTCACGTCGAGGGCCGAGACCGGCTCGTCGCAGATGATCATGCTCGGGTCGAGCACGAGCGCCCGGGCGATCGAGATGCGCTGGCACTGGCCGCCCGAGAACTGGTGCGCCTGGCTCTCGGCCGCCCGCGTCGGATCGATGCCGACTTCCTCGAGGGTCTTGTCGACGAGCTGCCCCCGCTCGGTGGAGGTGCCGCGCTTCCAGATCGTCAGCGGCTCCATCACGATGTCCCGGACCTTGCGCCGCGGGTTCAGCGACGAGATCGGATCCTGGAAGATCATCTGCATGTGCGTCCGGGCCTCCCGCATGTCGGCGGTCGGCATGCCCGTCAGCTCCTTGCCTTCGAAGCGCACGACACCCCGCGTCGGTCGGGGGAGCTGCATGATCGCCCGGCCCGTCGTGCTCTTGCCGCACCCCGACTCACCGACCAGTCCGAGCGTCTCGCCTCGACGGACGTCGAAGCTGATGCCGGACACGGCGTTGACGACCAACCCGGTCCGCCCGACGGGGAACTCGACGACGAGGTCCTCGACGCGCAGCAGGACGTCGTCGGTGTCGCGCAGGTGCGCCTTGCCGGTGCCGGCCATTAGGTCGGGTCCTGGTGAGTCTTGCCGACGTCGGCCATCAGGAGACATCCTCGAACGAGGTCGGCTCGGTCACCGGCGCGCCCGCTCCGACTGGTGCACCGACCAGCGCGGCGTCGAGCTCGCGGCGCCGCTCGTGGTACTCCGGCGAGCCGACCGGGTACCAGCAGGCGAAGAGGTGGTCCGGCGTTTCGGCGGGCACCAGCGGCGGCCGCTCGGCATGGCAGCGGTCGCGGGCGTAGGCGCAGCGCGGGGAGAACGGGCACCCGACCGGCGGGTTGACCAGATCGGGTGGCCGGCCAGGGATCGTGCTCAGCCGCGAGTGCGAGGGCTGCTCCAGCTTGGGGATGCTGGACATCAGCGCCTCGGTGTACGGCATCTTCATGTTGGCGAAGAGCCGCTTGGTCGGCGCCTTCTCGACGAGACGTCCGCCGTACATCACGGCGATCTCGTCGGTGTGCCCGGCGACCACACCGAGATCGTGGGTGACGAGGATCAGCGACATGTTGCGCTCGCGCCGTTCGTCCTCGATCAGATCGAGGATCTGCGACTGCACCGTCACGTCGAGGGCCGTCGTCGGCTCGTCGGCGAAGAGCAGCGAGGGGCCGCAGGCCAGTGCGATGGCGATCATCACGCGCTGGCGCATGCCGCCCGACAGCTCGTGCGGGTACTGCTCCAGGCGCCGCGCCGCCTCAGGGATGCGGACCTCACGCAGGAGGCGCTCGGACGTTGCCTTGGCGTCCGCGCGGCTGGCGTCGAGATGCGTGCGCAGTGGCTCGGCGATCTGCTTGCCGATCTTCATCAGCGGGTTCAGCGACGTCATCGGGTCCTGGAAGATCATCGACATCTCTTGTCCCCAGATGTGGCGCATCTGCTTGGGTGTGAGATGGATCATCTCCTGACCGGCGAAGCGGATCGACCCGGTGCGCTCCACGCTCTTGCCGCCGAGCAGTCCCATGATCGAGCGGGACAGCACCGTCTTTCCGGAGCCGGACTCGCCGACGATCCCGAGCGCCTTGCCGCGGTCGAGCGTGAACGACACCCCGTCGACCGCCTTGACCCTTCCGCGCGGCGTGCTGAAGTAGGTCCGCAGGTCCTCGACCTCCAGGAGCAGTCCGCTCTCGCGTCGCCCGCTGGCCTGGGTCCGCCCCTCGCTCAAATCACGGCCTCTCGGATGTCGAAGCGGCGGGCGATCCTGTCACCGATCAGGTTCAGGGCCAGCACGGTGAGGAAGAGCATGAGGCAGGGGAACAGCGTGGCCCACCAGGCCCGGCTGATGAACTCCCGGTTCTCGGAGACCATCAGTCCCCACGATGCCTCCGGCGGCTCGACGCTGTAGCCGAGGAAGGCGAGGCCGGCCTCTGCGGACAGCACGATGGCGACGCCGGTGAACAGCACGGAGACGAGGGCCGGCACGATGTTGGGCAGGATCTCCCTGAACAGGATGCGCGGGGTCTTGGCGCCGAGGCTGCGGGCTGCCAGCACGTACTCGCGCTGGGACAGGCTGAGCGTCTGAGCCCGCACGATGCGCGACACCGGCGCGATCGTCAACACGGCGAACACGAACATGATCGCCCACGTGTTGCTGACCCAGCCGAAGCCGATGCCGAGGACCTCGATCTCGCTCTGCCGCAGCGCCCGGGCTCGTCCCACGATCATCGCCGCGAAGACGAGACCGGGGATGGCGAGGAGCGCGTCGACGAAGACCGACAGACTTCGGTCGGTCCACCCTCGGCGGTACCCGCTGACCATCCCGACGGCGGTGCCCCAGATCAGCCCGACGACGATGCTGGACACGCTGATCAGCAACGTGATCCTGGCGCCGTAGATGCAGCGGGCGAAGACGTCCCTCCCGTTGCGGTCACTGCCGAACCAGAAGTCGGCGCCCGGGCCGTAGGCGTAGTTGCCGGCCCCCTCGAGGCCGCGGTCCGGCAGCCGGATGAACGGGAGGTAGTCGGCGAACAGGGTCAGGAACAGCAGCAAGACCAGCCACGTCACGCCGAACGCCAGCCCGAAGGGGATCTTGCGGCGGCTTTTCGTCGGTTCCGCGACCCCGACGGGGGCCAGCGTTGCGGCAGCGGTAGCGGTCGGCGCGATCTCGGTCATGGCTCACCCCAACGACCTCGCAAGGCGGATGCGCGGATCGACGACCGAGTAGAGGAGGTCGACGACGAGGTTGGCGAGCACGACCGTGACGACGAGGATCGCCACGATCGCCTGGATCACGAGCAGATCGTTCTGCTGGATGGCGAACAGCAGGCGCTCGCCGATCCCCTTGGGGCCGAAGAACGCCTCGATGACGACCGTGCCGCCGATGAGCGCCGCCATCGACAACGCCACGCTCGTCATCAACGTGAGGATCGACATGCGCAGCGCGTGCACCCAGAGCACACGGCGCGGCGAGATCCCCTTGGCTCTGGCCATGTTGATGGCGTCGCTCTGCAGCGCCAGGATCATGTCCGCGCGCAGCAAGCGGCTCCACGCCGCGCCGAGTCCGACTCCGAGGACGAGCGCCGGTATGAAGAAGTTCTTGAAGTGGTCGATCGGGCTGTCCCATGGCGCGACGTACCTCGAGCTGCCGAGTGTGGGGAAGAAGCTGAGTCGGTTGGTGATGAGGAACAGCGCGAGCACGGCGATGACGAGCGGCGGTGTCGACAGGACGGCAAACGACGCGAGGCTGCTCCCGCGGTCGAACGCTCTGTCTCTTCGGTAGGCCCCGTAGACGCCGAGGGGCACGGAGATGATCAGGCCGATGATGATCGACCAGAACACGATGAACACCGTCGTCGGCATCCGCTGCTGGAACATCTCGAGGTTCGACTGGCTGGCGACGTACGAGAAGCCCCAGTCGCCGGTGAAGACGTCCTTCAGCCAGTAGACGTACTGCACCGGCAGCGGGTCGTCGAGGTACGGGTAGTCGTTCATCACCCGCTCGATCTGTTGCTCGCTGACGGCCCCGCCCGCGAGATCGCGGGCGGGGTCCCTCGAGCCGATCCTGGTCGCCACCATCACCAGGAAGGTGACGAGGATGAAGACCAGGACGAACTGGATCAGCCGCTGGCCGAGGTAGCGCATGCGGTGACTTGGCCTCCGATCACTCGTTGATCAACTGGGGGCTGCGCCCCCAGTCGACTGGCTCATTCCTCGCTCTACTCCTCGACCCAGACCGACGTCAGCCAGACCTGGCCGGGGAAGCCGGCGCCGTCGAGCATGTAGCCGTCGCCGTCGACGAGCGGCGTGTAGCCGATGTTCTGGACCTTCGGATCCATGTGGATGCCCCACTCGACCTGGTACGCCGGCAGGATCCAGCACTCCCGGGCGAACTGCCGGTTGATCTCCTGGGCCAGCTCCTTGCGGGTCGCCGGATCGGTCTCCGAGCGGACCTGGTCGAGCAGATCGTTGATCACGGGATCGTTGAGCCGCCCGAAGTTCAGCGAGAGCGCGCCGTCCTGCGGTCTCCGCGCCGAAGGCGTCGGAGGCGAAGCCGTTCCACCAGAAGTTCTGGCTGTCCACGAAGATGCCGGCGTGGTTGCGCCAGCCGAACGCCTCGAACTCGGGCGTGCCGAACAGGGCGTTGTTGATCAGCTGTGACTGCTCGATCACAGTCTGCGTCACGTCGACGCCGACCTCACCCCACTTCTGCTGGAGGTAGTCGGCCGCCGCCTTGTTGGTGCCGGTCGGCGTCGTGGAGTAGTCGATGGTCAGCGGGCCGTTCTCCGCCTCCCACGCCTCGATCGCCGCCCTGGCCGCGTCCGGGTCGTACTCGGGGAGCCCGGTGTCCTCGAGGTAGCCGTCCTGGCCGGGCGTGAACGGGCCGTTCGACGGCTCGCGGGTACCCGGCGTAGACGACGTCGATGAGGTCCTGCTTGTCGATCGCCTGGACCAGCGCGCACCGGACGCTCCTTGCTCTGGAACTGCGGCTTCGTCAGGTGCAACATCACGTAGGCCGTCTCGGTCAGCACGTTCTGCAGCAGGGTGACGAAGCTGTCGTTCTCGGACAGCGGCCCGACGACGGTGGGATCCGCCGTGGCGATCAGGTCGACCTCGCCGGACTCCAGTGCGGCCTGGCGGGTCTGCGAGTCGACGATGACGCGGAACTCGATCTCGTCGAGATACGGCAGTTGGTTGCCGGCCTCGTCCTGGCGCCAGTAGTCGGGGTTCTTGACGACGGTCATGCGGTCGCCGGGCAGGTACTCCGCGACGGTGAACGGGCCGGTGCCGACCGGCTGGGTCGCCAGGCTCGGGTCCTCGTCGACGGCGGCCAGCCACGTCGGCGACGCCATCATGCCGGCCTGCCCGGTCAGGTAGGTCGGGAACAGCGGCCAGGAGACGGGCTCGGCCGGGTTGCCGTTCGCGACCGGTGGCGATGGTGAACGTGTAGTCGTCGAGCTTCTCCATCACGACGGTGTTGTCGGGGTTCTTGGCGATGTCCTTCAGCGCTCCGGCGGGGATGATGCCGAAGAAGCTGCGGTTGATGTTCTCCATCGCCGCGTCGGCGTTGAGCGGCGTGCCGTCGGTGAAGTTGATGCCCTCGCGCAGCTTGATCGTCCAGACCGTGTAGTCCTCGTTCGGCTCGATGCTCTCGGCGAGGTATGGCTGGAACTCGAGGTTCTGGTCGGTGACGGCGAGCGGCTCGAAGAACGTGCGGATGCGCATCTGGCAGAACGAGTCGCAGGCGACGTTGGCCGGCGTCCACGGCTGACCGACCTCGGCCTCTCCGGCGACGACGAGCCGCCCGCCCACGACCGGCTCGCCCTCCGGTTGAGGCAGCGTGTTGGGCGGGAACTCGAGCCCCGAGCCGCCTTCATCCCCACCTGCAGTCGTCTCGGTGGTGCCCTCTGACGGGGCGGACGTCGTCGCGCCCGACTCATCCGGCGCCGTCGTCTCCGCCGCGGTCTCGGCAGTCGTGGTCTCGGTCGCCGGCGCCGTCGTTCCTCCGCCGACGGACTCCTCGTCCTTCTTGTCCGAGCAGGCTGCAGCGATTAGCCCGAAGCTGATCGCCAGCGCGCCGAACGTGGCCCACTTCGATGATCGTGCTGAGCGCACCTATCCCCCTTGTCGTTTGTACTCGGTGCTGTGCTGCGCCGAGCTCCGCCAGGTGCGTACGTTACGTCCCCGGCTGCCGTGACGCCGGTCACGGCGGAAAGCGACCTTAGCGATCCCCATTGGTGTGACGGGAAGTCGGACCGACCGCCGCCGCTACGGTCCAACCATGCCCGCATCGGACTCCGCAGTCGTCGCCGCGATGCGAGTCAACGGGGCGCTCGACCTCGACGACCATCCGCCCGACGAGACCTTCGGGTGGCAGAAGGCGGCCGCCAAGAACCAGCTCGGCGTCGATGTCGATGCGATCGCCGAACTGCAGAAGCGGCTCTTCGCCGAACGCCGTCGAGCCGTGCTCGTCGTCCTGCAGGCCATGGATGCCGGCGGCAAGGACGGGGTGATCCGCTCCGTGCTGACCGGCATCAACCCCGCCGGGATCACGGTGCACAGCTTCGGTGTGCCGACCGAGGAGGAAGCGGAGCACGACTTCCTGTGGCGGCACCACGTCCGCTGCCCCCGCCGAGGGATGATCGGCGTGTTCAACCGCAGCCACTACGAGGCGGTGCTCGTCGAGCGGGTCAAGGAACTCGTCGAGCCGGAGGTGTGGCGGCCTCGGTATGCGCACATCCGCGACTTCGAGCGGGCGTTGACGGATGCTGGCACGACCGTCGTCAAACTGCACCTCAACGTCTCGTACGAAGAGCAGGGCCGTCGACTGCAGGATCGCATCGACACCCCGGAGGAGCGGTGGAAGTTCCGGCTCGGCGATCTCGACGACCGCAAGCTCTGGCCGGTGTACCGGGAGGCGTACACGGATGCGCTGCGTGAGACCTCGACGGCAGACGCTGCGTGGTACGTCGTGCCGGGCGACCGCAAGTGGGCGCGCAACCTGGCCGTGGCGAAGATCCTGCGCCTGACGCTCGAGCAACTCGACCCGCAGTACCCCGAGCCTGAGGCGGACCTCACTGGCCTCAAAGTCACGTGACTTCCCATCCGAGTGTTTGAGGTCATCGGAGTGCTGGACCTCGATTTTCCCGGGGTTTGACACTCCGACGGCGTCAAACACTCGGATCGGTCGGACCCGACAGCTTGACGGTTTGTAAAGTCGCGCCGATGGGCGTACTGACTCCGACGTCGCTCGACGAGGCATTGGCGACGTTGTCGGAGCAGCCCGACGCGCTGCTGCTCGCCGGCGGCACGGACCTGATGGTCGAGATCAACGAAGGGCGCCATCACCTGTCCGACGACGAGTCGGTCGTCGCCGTCGGTCAGCTGCCCGAACTGCGCAGCTGGGTCCACGACCCGGTGGCTCGGACGCTGCGGCTCGGTGCAGCCGTCACCTACGCCGAGCTCGAGCGGGAACCGTTGTCAGGGTGGGCGCCGGCGCTCGCCCAGGCGGCGCGGACGGTCGGGTCGCCGCAGATCCGCAACGCCGCGACGATCGGAGGCAACCTCGCCACGTGCTCACCGGCCGGCGACGGCCTCCCCGTGCTCGCCGCGCTCGACGCGGTCGTCGAACTACTCGGCCACGACGGCACGCGCACGTTGCCCGTGGTCGAGTTCATGACCGGGGTCAAGCGCACGGCCCTGCGCTCGGGCGAGCTCATCGTCTCCGTGACGGTGCCGGTGCTCGACGGCTGGCAGGGCTACGCCAAGGTCGGCGTCCGCAACGCAATGGTCATCGCCATCGCCGGCGCCTGCCTCGCCGTCGATCGACCGGGGCGCACGGTGCGCCTCGCCCTCGGCTCGGTCGCACCGACGATCGTGCGTGCCGCCGACGCGGAAGCGCACGCCGCGACGACCGTCGATTGGGACACGGAGGCCGTGACCGACGACGCCGCCAATCGGTTCGGCGAGTTGGCCGCGGCAGCGGCCAGTCCGATCGACGACCACCGGGCGACTGCGGCCTATCGCCGACGCGCCGTCGAGGTGCTCGCCCGACGCCTGCTGCGGCGGGCGTTCCCGAACGGATCGCTGTGAGCGCCAACTACAAGCTGCACGTCAACGGCCGAACGCACGACGTCGCCGACGCGTGGGTGGGGGAGAGCCTGCTCTACGTGCTGCGCGAGCGGCTCGGGCTGATGGGCGCGAAGGGCGCCTGCGAGCAGGGCGAGTGCGGTTCGTGCTCGGTGCTCGTCGACGGTCACCTCGTGTGCTCGTGCCTCGTGATGGCGGCGAGCGCGATCGACCGCCCGATCGTCACCGTCGAGGGACTGGCCGAACCGGCCGCGCCGACAGATGTCCAGCGCGCCTTCGTCGACACCGGCGCCGTGCAGTGTGGGTTCTGCACGCCGGGCCTCATCGTGGCTGCACACGCGCTGCTGGAGCGCCGCCCGGACCCGACCGAGACCGAGATCCGCGAGGAGCTCTCCGGCAACATCTGCCGCTGCACCGGCTATGGCCGGATCATCGAGGCGGTGCGCAGAGTGGCCCATGAGCGTCAGGGTCGGGACGGCCCGTCGTGACGGCCACCGACGTCCGCACAGGATCACTCGTCACGTCCGGCAGGATCGGCGACTCGCCGACGCGCCCGGACGGGATCATCAAGACGCAGGGCGCGTTCGCGTTCTCGTCGGACCTCCCGATCGACGGCGCGATGTGGGGCGCCACGTTGCGTTCGCCGCACCCATACGCCCGCATCGTCTCGATCGACGTGACGCCGGCGTGGCAGGTGCCGGGAGTCGAAGCGGTGATCACGGCCGCCGACGTGCCGGGGAAGGAGACGTACGGGCTGATCGCCGCTGACCAACCTGTCTTCGCCAGCGACCACGTCCGCTACGTCGGGCAACCGGTCGCCGCCGTCGCCGCCGACCATCCGGAGACGTGCCGGCGGGCGTTGGCGGCGATCAACGTCACCTACGAGGTGTTGAAGCCGTTGCTCGACCCCGAGGCGGCGATCGCCGGCGATCACCCACCGATCCATCCCGACGGCAACATCCTGCGCCAGCAGCGGATCCGCTGTGGCGATGTCGACGCTCTGGGCGAGGTCGTCGTCGAGGGCACCTACGAGATCGGTATGCAGGACCAGGCGTTCCTCGGGCTCGAGGCCGCGGTCGCGGTCCCCGACGACGACGGTCGCGGCGTCGAGCTGCACATCGCAACGCAATGGCTGCACGAGGACCGCAAGCAGATCGCCGCCTGCCTCGGTCTGCCGGAGGAGCGGGTGCGGCTCGTGCTGGGCGGGGTCGGCGGGGCGTTCGGAGCGCGCGAGGACATCAGCCTGCAGGTCCACTCGTGCCTGCTCGCCTTGCGCCTGCGTCGTCCAGTGCGCATGGCCTACAGCCGGGCGGAGAGCTTCCTCGGCCACGTTCACCGGCACCCGGCGAAGATCTGGATGCGACATCACGCCACGGCGGACGGTCGGCTCGTCAAGGTCGAGGCCCGGTTCGTGCTCGACGGCGGTGCCTTCGCCTCGACGTCATCGGCCGTGCTGCTCAACGCGATCACGCACACGCAGGGCCCGTACAAGTGTCCCAACGCCGTCGTCGACGGTTACGCCGTGCGCACCAACCACCTGCCGTGCGGGGCGATGCGCGGGTTCGGCGTCGTCCAAGCGTGCTTCGCCCACGAGGGCCAGATGGACCTGCTGGCCGCCGCGTGCGGGCTCGACCCGGTCGAGATCCGCTTGCGCAACGCCATGGAGACCGGTGACCGGTTGATCACGGGGCAGGTCATGGAGAGCGTCGCGCCGGTCGCCCGCTGCATCCGTGAGACGGCATCGTTGCCGATGCCCGATGTCGGGATCGGACAGGCTGTCGATTCGGGCGCCGAGGACGCGATGCGTCTGCCGGGCGGGGCGGGGCTGACGGCCGACGTCGGGCACGTCCGCCGCGGCGTCGGCTGGGGAGTGGCGATCAAGAACCTCATGTACTCGGAGGGCTTCGACGACTACTCGACCGCCCGGTGTCGCCTCGCCGATGGCGTGGCCACGCTGAAGTTCGCGACGGCGGAGGTCGGCCAGGGATTCATCACGATCGCCCAGCAGATCGCCCGCACGGTGCTCGGCGTCGAGACCGTCGTCCTCGAGCCCATCGACACGACGATCGGCTCCTCCGGCTCGACGTCGGCCTCTCGCCAGACGTGGATGAGCGGCGGCGCCGTCGACGGGGCGTGCCGCGCCGTGCGGGAGCGGTTGTTCGAGCACGTGGGCGCGATGCACGGCCTCGACCCGCTGCGCCTCGTCATCGACGGGCGGGAGGTCGTCGACTCGCTCGGCGATCTGCGCGTGGCCGTCGATGACGTCACCACTGGGGTGAAGTTCGAGGAGACCGTCGAGTTCCACCACCGCCCGACCGAGGAGCTGGACGCCGACGGCCAGGGCAACTGCCACACGGCGTTCGCCTTCGTCGCCCATCGCGCCGTCGTCGACGTCGACCCGGACCTGGGGTTGCTGAAGGTGATCCAGATCGCGACGGCCCAGGATGTCGGCAGGGCGCTCAACCCGCTGGCCGTGCTCGGCCAGATCGAGGGCGGCATCTCCCAGGGTCTCGGACTCGCCGTGATGGAGGAGATCGTCCAGATCGATGGCGTCGTGCGCAACGCCAGCTTCACCGATTACCTGTTGCCGACGTTCCTCGACATGCCCGACGTGGTGGCGACGCTGGTCGAGGAGCCCGACCCGCAGGCACCGCTCGGGGCCAAGGGTGCGGGCGAGCCACCGTGCATCTCGGTCACGCCGGCGATCGTGGCTGCCGTGCGTGACGCGTTGGCCCAGTTCGACGAAGAGCAGGGCCGGACGGACCGCCCGTTCCTGGCACGAGTGCCGATCCGGCCATCCGACGTCGCGCTCTAGAGGTCGAGCCCGGCTAGCCGGTGGCTCCGTGCAGCCAGGCCTCGATCTCGGGTGGGAAGGGGTACCCGAGGGCGTCGGAGAGAGCGACGAAGATGCGGGTGGCTGGTGACGTGCACACGAGATCCGGGTTGTTGTCGGGCAGCGTGGGCAAGGCATCAGGGCAGTCACCGGAGGCGATGTCGCTGTTGGCCTGCACGATCACTGTCGTGTCGGTCGGCACGTGGTGGAAGAGGCTCGTGTTGTAGCCCGGGAGCTCACCGGTGTGGCCGACCCACTCGTCGATGCAGCCGAGCGCGAGGCCGTATCCGGACTCGCCGGGAAACGACGTCAAGCGCGCCGCTTGGGCTTCGTCGCCGAGGATGCCGCGGCCGGTGGCGAGGGACCGTCCCCACAGCAGCAGGTCGTCAATGGTCGAGATCATTTCGCCGGCGGTCCACGCCCACTCGACGTTCCAGTGCGTGGTGTTGCTCGGGTTGTCCGGAGTCGCCATCCCCTGCAGCGTGAAGCCCTGCGCGTACGGCTCGGGGATGTCTGTGGACGTACCGGGCCACGAGGTGCCGTCGAGGCCGAGCGGGTCGAGGATGCGTTCCTGGAGGACGTCCTGGACGGGCTGCCCGGTGAGCTGTTCGATCACCATCCCGATCAGGATCGTGTTGCTGTTCGAGTAGTAGAACTCGGCGCCTGGTTCGAACAGCGGCGATGCATCAAGGCCGATCTGCAGCACCTCCTGCGGTGTCCAGATGGTTTCCGGCCTGGTGAAGAGGATCTCGACGAACTCCTGGGTGAGCGTGTAGCTCTGAACGCCGGAGGTCATGTCGGCAAGCATCCGGAGCGTGATGCGGTCACCGTTGGGAACGCCGTCGACGTACTCGTCGATCGTGTCGTCGAGTGAGAGGACGCCCTCCTCCTCGAGCTGCAGGAGCAGGGTGTTCACGAAGGTCTTCGTCACCGAGCCGATGCGAGTGTGCATCCCGACCTCCATCGGAATGCCGGCATTGGGGTCAGCCAACCCATAGGCCGCCGTCCACGTTCCCTCCGGCGTCTGCACACCCACGATGGCGCCGGGCGCCGAGGCTTGTGCGAACGACGCCTGGACGGCAGCATCGAGCGAGGCCACGAGATCCGCCGGGAGGGGCTCGAGCGAGGGCTCGGACGTCCCTGCGGCGATGGCGCTGTCGACGTCGGCGACACAGGTGGATTCGACGGGCTCGCCGGACGTCGTCGGAGCGTCGCTCGTCGGAGCGGCGCCGGCCGTCGTCGCTGAGCCGGCGTCATCGTCCCCGCACGCCGCGACGCCCGCAAGCAGGGCCGCGGCGAGCCCGACAGCGCTCACGCACCGGGAGAGCCGACCGCTGTTCCGAGGTGAAGCCCCTTGGAGCGTCCGGTCACGTGCCCCATCTTCTCGCGAACTCGTCTCGCCGACGCCGAAGTGGCGCCGCGGCTTCCGACCGCGAACATTGGCGGTAGGTTCCGAGGCGTGCCCGCAGAGCGCGAGATCATGGCCTGGGACGACTTCGGTGTGGCGTCGCGCGACGTCGCCCAGATGGTTGCCGATGACGGCTACGAACCCGAGATGATCCTGGCCATCGCCCACGGTGGTCTGCTCATCGGTGGCGCCCTCGGATACGCGCTGTCCGTCAAGAACGTCTACACGATGAACGTCGAGTTCTACACGGGGGTCGACGAGCGCCTCGAGGTGCCCCGGATCCTGCCGCCGGCCCCTGACTTCGTCGACCTCCACGACGCCCACATCCTCATCGCCGACGACGTCGCCGACACCGGCCACACGCTGCGCAGCGTGCAGCAGTTCTGCGAGGGCAAGGTCGCCGAGGTGCGCACAGCGGTCCTGTACGAGAAGCCGCACTCCGTGGTCCGCTGCGACTACGTGTGGAAGCGCACGGGCCTCTGGATCAACTTCCCATGGAGCGACAAGGACCCCGTCGCCAAGCGGGCCTGGGCCGTCCGCGACGCGTAATGATGCGGCCGCCGAAGCGCCTGGAGGCGCCGGCGTGCCGAACCGGGAGTTCAGCTCAGAACGACGCGGCCCGGTCCCTGCTCGGGCGGTGCACCACGTCAGCCGGGGGTGGCGGCCGGTTCGAGTTGGAGCTTGGCGCGCAGCGCCTTCGGGGGCACGACGCCGAGGAGTTGTCCACCGCGCCACACGGTGACGACTGGGTTCAGCGGATTCAGCTTGGGCAGCACGGATGCCAGCTCGTCATCGGGGTCGGCTTGGGCCAGCCGGTTGAACGGGGTCATCAGCGTCGTGAGCATCGTCCACGGACGCTGCTCCGCGGGCACCGCCCAGAGATGGTCCTCGAGCACCAGCCCGCCGAGCTCGCCGTCCTCGCCACGCACGGCGACTGCGCCGGCTCCGCCGAGCCGTGATCGCTGCCAGATCATCGAGTCGGCGTCCATGTCGGTGTCCGTCTCGGCGATGCCGAACCAGGTGACGTCCTTCACTTTGATGCCGGCCAGGCGCTCGCCCACGCCGGCCATCGTGATCTCGGCACGCGCGTTGACGGCGATGAAGAACCCGGTGATGGCGATCCAGATCCCGGCCCGCCCGTTCAGCGTCAGCGACAGGCCGAGCGCGGCGAGTCCCCAGCCGATGATCCGGCCGGCCTGGGCCGCCTCGCGCATGGCGCGGTAGCGGTTGCCGTGACGGGCCCACCGCACGGCCCGCACGACCCGTCCACCGTCGAGTGGCGCACCGGGGAGCATGTTGAAGATCGCCAGCGCGCCGTTGATGATCCCGAGCCACCCGAGAACCGCGACGAGATCCTGCGGTGCATCGAGGCGGTGCAGCAACACGGCCGTGCCGTACGTCGCGAGGCCGATGATGAGGCTGCACAGCGGACCGGCGGCGGCGATCCATCCATCAGCGCGTGGCGAGCTGGGTTCGCGATCGAGGCGGGCCACGCCGCCGAGCGCCCACAGGTCGATCGACGTCGTGCTGACGCCGTAGTGCCGGGCAACCACGGCATGCGCCAGCTCGTGAGCGAGGATCGAAGCGAAGAAGAAGACCACGCCGACGATCACGGCGATCACACCGAGATCACCGGCCTGCGCGAGACCGAGGCCGAGGATGACGCCGATCACGACCGCGCTCCAATGGATCCGCAGCGTCGCACCGGCCAAGCGACCGACTTTGAGCGATCCGTTGAGCATCGTGGTTCTGCTACGACGATACAGGCGGGGTGTCAGCATCCGGGTGAGAGCGCGGTGAGAGGGGATCAGCGTGGGAAGTCGATGGGATCAGCTGCGGGTCGACGGTGCGCGCCTGTGGAACCGCCTCGTCGAGCTCGGCGAGATCGGCGCCATCAAAGGGCCGAACGGGGAGCAAGGCTGTGCTCGCCTCGCCCTCACGGACGCCGACCGAGAGGGCCGCGACCTGGTCGTCGGCTGGATGCACGATCTCGGCCTCGCCGTGTCGATCGACGCCATCGGCAACGTCGTCGCCATGCGTCCCGGGACCGACCCGACGGCTGCTCCGGTGATGACCGGTTCCCACATCGACACCGTCGCCACCGGCGGCCGCTTCGACGGAAACCTGGGCGTCCTGGCCGGCCTCGAAGTCGTCGAGACCCTCGAGCAGCACGGCGTCACGACGACCCACCCGATCGCCGTTGCGTTCTTCACCGACGAGGAGGGTGCCCGGTTCCCGCCAGACATGCTCGGCAGCCTCGTGTTCGCCGGTGGCATGGCGCTCGAGGAGGCGCTCGACGCCGTCGCCGTCGATGACGGCGCACGGCTCGGTGAAGAGTTGGCCCGGATCGGCTACGCCGGACCGGTCCCGTGCCCGACGGCGGACGCACCGCACGCCTACGTCGAACTGCACATCGAGCAGGGGCCGATCCTCGAAGCGGAGGACATCACGATCGGAGTCGTCGAAGGTGTGCAGGGCATCTCCTGGACCGAGCTGACGATCGCCGGTCGTTCCGCCCACGCCGGCACCACACCGATGCCGTTGCGGCGGGACGCCGGCTACGCGGCGGCCGAGATCGCGACGTTCGCCCGCCGCCTGGCGCTCGAGCTCGGGGGCGCCCAGGTCGCCACCGTCGGACGGTTCGAGGTCACGCCTGATCTCGTCAACGTCGTTCCCAGCGGCGCCACACTGACCGTCGACCTCCGGAACACCGACGACGAGGTGTTGCGGCGAGCCGAGGACGCGTTGCGTGCCGAGGTCGACCGACTGGCCGCCGCCGAGAACGTCACGGTGAGCACCCGATCACTGGCCCGCTTCGAACCGGTTGACTTCGATCCGGCGACGGTGGACCTCGTCGAGACGACGGCGCGGCGGCTCGGCTACACCACGCGCCGCATGCCGAGCGGCGCCGGTCACGACGCCCAGATGCTGGCGCGGATCTGCCCAGCGGCGATGATCTTCACGCCGAGCGTGAACGGCCTCTCGCACAACATCGCCGAGCACACGGAGCCGGACGACGTCGCGGCCGGCGCGAATGTGCTCTTGCAGACCCTCCTCGCGCTGGCTAATCCATCACCCGACCACGACGGATGACCAAGCGGTCGGCGGGCGCGAAGGCGATGGCTTCGCGGATCGTCGAGGCGCGGACAGCCAGAAGATCCGCTGGCGCGCCGACGGCGAGGTCGGCTGATGCCATTCCGATGGCCCGCCGGGCGCCGGTGGTGACGGTCTCCCAGGCTTCCTCCGGCAGGAGGTGAGTCGTCAGGATCATGAGTGCGGCCGTCTCGAACGGGCAACCGCGCCCAACCGGATTGAACGGATCCTGGAGGTTGTCGCCACCAGCAGCGACCACGGCGCCGGCCCCCCGCAATGCGTGCACCGCGGTCACTCCACGGGGCATGGCCTCCTGATGTTGGCGGCCTTGCAGGTACAGGTTCGTCGCCGGCAGGGCAACCACGGAGATACCGACGGCAGCTACGAGCTCGGCGACTTCGCGCTGGCGGTCCGGTGGGCGCATGCCAAGGCTGACGCAGTGACTGGCGGTCACCGGGTACGCGAAGCGCGACGTCGTGATCAGCTCCGCCAGTTCCGACAGCCCGTCGAACTGCAGGTCGAGCGTCTCGTCGGTGTGCAGGTCGACGCCGACGCCGTGTTCGGTGGCGATCTGCAGCAGCGCCTCCGTGGCCGCCCGCGATCCGCCCGGGTCGAAGTGTGGTGCTCCGCCGACGAGGTCGGCACCGGCGGCGAGTGCGTCAACGAGCAACGCACGTTGGCCCTCACCCTCTGCTCCGACGACCGGCCATCCGCACAGCGCGACCACCTGCACGTCGATCACGTCCGCCACGCGGCGGCGCACTTCGGCGAGCGCCTCGATGCTGCGCAGCCCATGGTCCATCGTCGTGTCGGCGTGGCTGCGGACAGCGGCGAAGCCGTTGGCGGCGAGCAGACGGGCCGCCCGTTCGGCACGCTCGATCGTGTCTTCGACGCCGAGCTCGCCGCGGGCAGCCACCATCGCCTCCACCGCACCCAGCAGATCACCGGTGCGATTCGTCACGCGCTCGGCGAGGAACGCCTTGTCGAGGTGGGCGTGCGGCTCGACCGGCGCGAGTGAGAGCAGGTACCCGGTGAGGTCGCGGGTCTCGTCCCCCGGCGTGGCGGCAAGCTGGCCGATGGCGTCGATGCGACCGTCTCGCACTCGGACGTCGGCGACGCGTTCCGTCGAGCAGCGTGGCGCCCTGCAGGAGGAGGTCAGGCACGTTGGCGCTCTCGCTCCAGGCGCCGCCCGAGCGGATCGCCGAGCCACACGAGCAGCAGGGCCCACAGTCCGATCACCGGAACCGTCACAGCGATGACGGTCGCCAGGAGGAACATCACGCTCGTCATCAGCCCGCGCTCGAAGCCGGGCCCTAGCCCGGACGGATCCCTCCACGTCTGGGGGCTGCGCCGGATGAGCCAATCCAGGAACACGATCGAGGCACTGGTCACGAACAGCGACCCGCAGTACACGAACCGCACGAACGCGTCGTCCACACCGTGCTCGCCGAGCATCTCCGTCGGCAACGGGATGAACACGATGCTGATCAGCCACACGAAGTTGGCGATCAGGATCGCGTGCGTGTAGCTGACCACCTTCTCGAAGATGCTGTGGTGGACGAGCCAGAACTTGGCGATGACGACGAAGCTCACGACGAACGCGATGAGCCGGCTGCCGTTCTCGGCGAAGAAGTCGACCCCCGTCTCATCGCTGATGTCCGTGACGGCGTCTACGACCGGAAGGATCAACAGGGAGATGGCGATGGCGACGACGGCGTCGCTGAAGTTGACGAGGCGGTCGAAGCCGCGCGCGCTGGTCACTCCTTCTGACACGTCGGGCACCAGTACAGCTTGCGGGCGGCAAGCACCTGCATCGTGATCGGCGTACCGTCGATCCGGCACGGCATGCCGGTGCGGCGGTACACGTAGTGGGCGTCCTCACCCCGCACCGGGCCGGTGCGCCGCGTCCGGTCGACTGGATCGGTGGTGATGATGCGTCCGCTGCGGAGCCCGGCGCGCATCAGCGTCACGACGTCGGACCAGATGCGCTCCCACGCCGCCGCATCGAGCGCCTTACCGGGCAGGTACGGATCGAGCCGGTGGCGGAACAGCACTTCGGAGCGGTAGACGTTGCCGACCCCCGCGACGACGCGCTGGTCCATCAGCAGCCCGGCGAGCGGGGCACGGCTACGACGGATCCGCTCGAACGCGCGGCCGCCATCGCTGCCGGCACGGAGGGGATCGGGCCCCAGCCGGGCGATGATCGCATCGACCTCCGATGGGCTGAGCACCTCGCACGCCGTCGGGCCGCGTAGATCGGCCCAGCCTGACTCGGCGACCCACCGCATGCGGATGGCTCCCCGCGGCTCTGGCGGATCGCCGGTGCCCGCCGCGTACTTGCCGAACAGGCCGAGGTGGACGTGCACGATGCGGTCGCCGAACGAGGCGAAGAGGTGCTTGCCGTGGGCGGTGACGCTGTCCAGCACCCGCCCGTCGACCAGCGCGGCCTCGAACCGGCCCTGCGGGCTCGACACGGCGATCGGCAGCCCGACGAACTGGCGACGTTGTGACCGCGCGAGGCGGTGCAGCGTGTGCCCCTCTGGCATGAGGTCAGGTCCTCACTGCGTTCCCCGGCCACGCAGGCCGTCGGTTGCCGCTCGCTCGCTGGCGCTCGGCTCGCTCGCACGCTGTATCGGCTTCAAGTCAAGTCCCCGCTGCGCTCGAGACGCGAGCCCGCGGATCGGCGGCCGCAGCGAACACTCCGCTGTCGTCGACCGTGATCACGTTGGCGTGGCCGAAGCCGGAGTCGAACGGCGGTGCGACGCTCACGTCGTGTCCCAGCGCGAGCAACGCGTCGCGCCATGCCGCCGGAGCGTGGCCTTCGATGATCACCGCCGGTGGTTGCCCGCTCGTCCACGTGTCGAATCCTGTCGTTGGCCCGCGCAGCACCCAGCGCCCGGCACCGACTGCCGACGCCGGCCCCTCCTGTCCAGCGAACAGTCGGGCCATCAGCTGGAGCAGGATCTGCGGTTGCGCATCGCCGCCCATCGTGCCGAAGACAGCGACGAGCTTGCCGCTGCGCGTTGCCATGGCGGGGCACAGCGTGTGCGGCGGGCGCCGACCTGGCCGGAACTCGGCCGGGT
Source organism: uncultured Acidimicrobiia bacterium (assembly GCA_963844915.1). Taxonomy (GTDB): domain Bacteria; phylum Actinomycetota; class Acidimicrobiia; order Acidimicrobiales; family Ilumatobacteraceae; genus JALZMG01. Next base: position 351,448 of record CAWJQF010000011.1, read on the forward strand.
GACCGGCCTGCGCGCTGAAGCCGAGGCCGCGGTTGTGCAGGTTGATCCCCGTCGTCGGTTCGACCAGCCACGATCCGAAACCCGATGCGTTCGACTGGATGAGGCTGACGGCCATGCCCGAATCGTCGGCCGTGCAGAGGTACGTGGTGTCACCGAGGACGGTGGCGGTCTGACGCCGGCTCGCTCGCTGGCGGTCGACCAGCGCGGCTCGTCCGGCGATCTGGTCGACAAGCGCGACGCCGTCGGCCTCGTCGTGGAGCACGGCCGGTCGGTCCATCGCGGCCGCGGTGGAGACCTCGATGAGCAGGTGGGGCCACGCTGGATCGGCGGGATCGTCGGGCACGCCGAGCGTGTCGGCCAAGCGGGCTGCGCCGAGCGCCAGGTAAGCCTGCGAGTTGGGACCGATCGTCGCGAGCTGCACGCCGAAGGCGTCCGTGACCAGCGGCTCGACCCAATCGGCCTGGACGCATGCGAGGTCGTCCTCGGTGAACAGACCCTGGCCCAAGTCGATCAGGCCCTCGCCGAAGGCGCCGAGGTAGAAGGCCGACCGCCCACCCTTGACGATTGCCTGGAGTGCCAACGCAACGCCGGCACGACGGACCGGCGCACCAGGTCGGCGAGCCTGTTCGGCGAGCACCGCCAGGTTGTCGCGTGCGGCGTCATCGACGAGCTCGAGCGAGCCGACGAGCAGGGGACTGGCAGGGAATCCGCCGGCGGCGAGCCTTGTCGCCGGGCCGAGCACGGCCGCCAGGTCGAGGTGCCCGAAGCGCTCGTGCAGTGCCATCCATCCGTCGACGCAGCCGGGGACGGTCACCGAGCGGATGTCGTGGCGGAACGGCATCTCGTGGTGTCCGTCCTGGCGAAGGGCGGCGGCGTCGGCGCCCGAACCTGCGCGGCCGCTGGCATTGAGCGCGACGATCTCGCCGCCCGAAGTCCGGACCACAGCCAGGAGGTCGCCGCCCATCCCGCACAAATGGGGCGCCGTGACGGCGATGGCGGCGTTGGCGGCGATGGCGGCGTCCACGGCGTTGCCGCCCCACGCGAACGCGGCCATCGCCGCTTGCGTCGCCAGCTGATCGGCGGTCGCGGCCACGGCGCGCAGGGCTCGCACCGCTCCGGTCGGGGAGTTGACCGTCATCGTTCCGACCATATGCCTCGGGCTCGGCTCGCAAACAAGTTGCTCGCCTCACCTGCGGAGCTCACCGCCTCCGCTGACGCTTCGGTGTCTCACCCGCCTTCGTTGCGCCGAGGTCTCTAGGTTTGGGCCATCAAGCGCCGAGCTTCGACGGTGGTGGTCATGGCGGTCGGGGCGGCGGTCGTCGTCACTGGCACGCTGCTGCCGTGGGTGCGCACCGGCGGGCGGCGGCGCAACAGCTACGACGTCTTGGAGCTCGTCGAGCGCCTGGGCTTCGCCCCGGACGGCGCGGCGGCAACGGCGCTGCGGTGGTGGCCGATCGTCACGGTGCTCGTCGTGCTCGCCGTCGTCGCGACGTGGTGGGGATGGCCTCGGCTCGGTGGTGCGACGGGGCTCGTCGCCGCCGGCTACGCCGGCACCATGGCCGCGGTCGTGGCGTTCCGCGGCTCGGCGCTCGTCCGCGTGGAAGTCGGACCGACCGTGACGATCATCGGCGCGTTCGTGCTCGCCGCCGGCTCCGCCGCCGCACTGACGAACGGGGGGAATCCCGTCAGGTCGCGATCTTGAGGGCGCTCTTGAGCGCCGCGAGATCGGCCGCTCCGAAGACGACTCGATTGCGAGTGGCGACGTAGACGAGCTCGAGGTCGATGCCGGCCTCGGCGACGTCGCGAGCGAGATCGGCGAGGACTCCGGGCCGGTCATCGACTTCGACCACCACCACTTCGCGCTCGCGAGTGACGGCCAGCTGGGCGGTCGAGAGCGCATGCTTCGCCGCATCGGCGTGGGGAACGAGGATGTGCAGTTCGGCCCGCTCCGCGGCGCCAATGCACGTCGCCGCAGCAATGTTCACGCCGGCGTCGCTGATCGCGCGTGCGACCTGCGCCAGCGCGCCCGGCTTGTTGTCCACTTCGATCACCAGGTCCATCGGCACCCGAGCATCCTCACCGCGGTGGGCTGCCGTCCGCAAGGGTTCGACGCAGGCGGCCGTCGGCGCAAGCCTGATCTGGGATGATCGGGACATGGCCGAACCGCGCATGGTGTCCCTCGGCTTCGGCAAGTTCGCCCGTTCGGACCGGATCTTCGCCCTCGAGCCGCTGCGCGGTGACGAGCGCGGAGATGGTCGGCGGACCCGCGTGTGGGTCGAAGGCATCCCCGACCCGATCGTCGCGTCGCGGACGGAACGGATCATCCTCCAGGAGATGGGGGAGGAGGCGGCGGCCGTCACGCCGATCGTCGACGACGCCCTCGACCTCGCCCAGCGACTCGTCAACGCCGCGGAGGCCGGTCGCGTCGACCTCGGGGATCTCGGCCGCCGGGCCCGCCGTCTCCTGGCGTCGACGACCGAGCCGCCGGACCGCCTACCGCTGTAGCCGAACTGGGCGCCGATCCTGACAGCACTTGGCAGAAAGGGCGCCCAGAAACCGATTTGGCGGAATCGGCGCCCAGTTACGGCGTTTCAGAACCAGAGATCTCGGCCCTGCAGGACGTCCTTCAGCACGCTCGGGCGATCGGTCATGATCCCGTCGGCGCCGAGGTCGAGAAGGCGCCCTATCTCCGGCGCGTCGTCGATCGTCCACACGTGCACGGCCAGCCGCCGGGCGTGGGCTCGGCGGACGAACCCCGGCGTGGCCAGGGGGATGCCGTAGCGGCGGATCGGGATCTGCGTGGCATTCGCCCCGGAGGGCGTCCAACCGGTGATGCGCAGCGCGCTCGACCTCCGCGATCCCCGCCACGGTGCAGGCCCGTGGGCCGAGGCGCCGACGCAGCCAGCGGACCCGCCGATCGTCGAAGGCGGCGACGAGCGTGCGGTCGAGTGCATCGAACCGCTCGACCATCGCGGCCAACGGCTCGAGCGACCTGTCGTCCTTGCAGTCGACGTTGATGCGGGTGTTCGGCCAGGTGCCGAACACGTCCTCCAGCAGCGCGATCGGCTCGGCGCCGTTCACGCGCACCGTCTGCAGCACCCGCCACGACAACTCGGAGATCCGCTCCGGCCGCCCGCAAGTCCGTTGGAGGTTCTCGTCGTGGAAGGCGACGGCGACTCCATCGGCCGTGATCCGCACGTCGGTCTCGAGGAACGTGTAGCCGAGATCGACGGCGTGCTGGAACGCCGGCAAGGTGTTCTCGGGGGCCTCACTGCCGCCACCGCGATGAGCGAACGCGATGGGCCCGGGCCACTCGAGGAATGGATGGCGCGGCTGCGTCGGCTCCCCCATGACCGGCAGTATGGTCGACCCATGACGGTCCGTTCCCTGCCGATCGCCGGCGAGCGCTTCACCGGCTCCGAATCGAGCGCCGTGACGTCGCCCTACGACGGTCACGAGATCGGACGCGTCCCCGTGTGCGGACCCGACGAAGTGGACCGGGCGGTGCGCTCGGCGAAGGCCGCGCTCGCCGGCGGCCCGCTGCCGACATGGCAGCGCGCCGAGGTGCTCGACACCGCAGCGCGCTTCTTGACCGAGCGACGCGAAGAGTTCGCCAAGATCATCGCCGACGAGTCCGCCAAGCCGATGAAGACGGCGCGCGTCGAAGCCGAGCGCGCCGTCGGGACCTTCCAGTTCTCCGCAGCCGAGGCCCGCACGATGGCCGGTGACGTCGTTCCGCTCGACGCGATCCCGAGCGGCGTCGGCAAGGTCGGTTTCACGATGCGCGTGCCGATCGGCGTCGTCGGTGCGATCAGCCCGTTCAACTTCCCGCTCAACCTCGTCGTGCACAAGGTCGCGCCGGCGATCGCCGCCGGATGCCCCGTCGTCCTCAAGCCGGCGGGGCAGACGCCCTTCAGTGCGATCGCGCTGGCCGATCTGCTGATCGACGACTGCGGGCTCCCAGCCGAGTGGTTGCACGTCGTCACCGGCAGCGGATCGACCGTCGGCAACGCCATCGTCGACCACCCGGACATCGCGATGATCACGTTCACCGGTTCGCCGGAGGTCGGGTGGGGGATCAGGGGTCGCGCCGCCCGCAAGAAGGTCGGCCTCGAGCTCGGGAACAACGCGCCCGTGATCATCGAGGCGGACAGCGACTGGCCATCGGCGGCCGCGAAGATCAAGGTGGCGGGCTTCTCCCATGCCGGCCAGAGCTGCATCTCGACGCAGCGGATCCTGGCCGAGGACGCCATCCACGACGAGTTCATCGATCGACTCGTCAAGGAGGTCTCGTCGTTGGCCGTGGGTGATCCGCTCGACGAAGGCACGGACGTGTCGGCGCTGATCTCGGCGAAGGATCGGGATCGGGTCAAGGAGTGGATCGACGAGGCTGTCACCGCCGGCGCGACGCTCGTGCTCGGCGGGGAGGTCGACGACGCGGGTGTGCTGGCGCCGACGATCCTCGACGGCGTCACGCCCGACATGAAGGTGTGGTCGGAGGAGGTCTTCGGTCCCGTCGTCGCATGCGCCGCGTACGGCGACCTCGACGAAGCGCTGCGACTGGCCAACGACACGCGCTACGGCCTGCACGCGGCGATCTACACGAACAACGTCGGCAACGCCATCAAGGCTGTCCAGACGCTCGACTTCGGGGGCGTTCTCGTCAACGAGGTGCCCACGTGGCGGGCCGACCAGCAGCCGTACGGCGGTTTGCGCGACAGCGGCAACACGCGTGAAGGGCCGCACTACGCAGCGCGCGAGATGACCGAGCTGCGGATGGTCATCCTCTCCCCGTGACGCTGGGACGTTAGGAGGCGTGCCGTGCGTTGGGGGGTGATCGGCCCCACGTCGCGGGTCCATCGCCTGCGCCTGCGGCCGGCGTTCGGACTCTCCGGGCAACGCATCGTGGCCGAAGCGTCACGACGCGGCGCCGATCGCGACGACACGTCGCCGTACCTCGAGGTGTTGAACGACCCATCGGTCGATGCGGTCTACGTCCCCCTGCCGAGTGCGCTCCACGTCGACTGGGTCCGGCGGGCGCTCGAGTGTGGCAAGCACGTCCTGTGCGAGAAGCCGTTGACGCTGTCCGGGCCTGACACCGAGCGCCTCTTCGCGATCGCCGAATCGTCCGGTCGCTGGCTGTCCGAGGCGTTCATGTGGCCGCACCACCCACGGGCGCAGCGCCTCCGTGAGTTGGTCGCCAGTGGGGAGATCGGTCACCTCGTGTCGCACGACGCGGCGTTCACGTTCGTCCTCGATCGGCCTGACGACCACCGGTTCAGCGCGTTGGGCGGAGGTGCCCTCTTCGACGCCGGCATCTACTGCCTCGGTCCGGCGCTCACGCTGTCCGGACAGGACGTCGGAACGGCAGCGGCGACGGCCGTCCGCAACGGCGGCGGGATCGACGTGTCGATGAGCGGGTGGGTCGAGCTCGGGGTCGGGACCGGAGCGTCGTTCGCTGTCTCGTTCGAGGCACCGATGCATCGCCGCCAGGTCCTCGTCGGCACGAACGGCGTGATCGAGATCGATCACCACGTTCCGGGTCCAGAGCGTCCGGGCGTGCTGACGATCCAGCGGCCCGACGGCACCCGGGACAACTTCCCGCACTCCGGCGCCAACGCCTACGAACGGATGGTCACCAACTTCGTCGCCGAGGCCTCCGGCGACCTCGACCCGGCCTGGAGTCCCACCGACTCGATCCGCCTCGCCCACCTCCTCGATCGCCTCCACGCCGCGTCATAACTGGTTTTGAATCCCGGTCAACACCGATTTTGACGGTGAAATTGCCAAACAATCGCGAGCGCGCTGCTTCCTAACCTTGGCCGATGGATTGGTGGCGCCGACCGCTCGGTGCGTTGGTCAGCGGACAGCGGGTGATCGTCGCTGGTGGACCTGCCGCCGCGTGGACGTCGCTCGTCGCCGCGCTGCGTGATCTCGGCGCGACCGACGTCTTGGTGGTGGCGACACAGGGACTCGGCGCAGGGCCACAGCCCGAGGCGATCATCGAGGTCGTCGACGTGCCTGGTGACGACGCCGACGAGATGGTGCGCATTCGCGCCGCGCTCGACGTCCTGGCCGCGCTGCCGACGGCGGCCGTCGAGGCCATCGAGGCGTTCGACCCCGACCGTACGGCGGTCGTGTTCGGGGTGTTCCTCACCGAGACCCCTGAGCTCGTCGGCCGACCGCTCGTCGCCCACCGTCGGCCCGAGTGGGTGGCGCTCGAGGACAAGACGATCGTCGACGAGCTGCTCGATCGCGCCGGGGTGATGCGGGCAGCCTCGGCAGTCATCCCGGTGGGCGAGGCCGCCCAGGTCTGGCGTGCACTCGATCACGGCGCCGGCACCGTGTGGGCCGCCGATTCCCGTGACGGCTACCACGGCGGGGCGATCCGCACGCGATGGGTCATCGACGACGGCGCGGCGGTGGACGCGACCGCCGACCTCGCGCCCTGGTGCGACGCCGTGCGGGTCATGCCGTTCCTCGAGGGCATCGCCACGTCGGTGCACGGCATCGTGCTCCCCGACGGCGTTGTCGCGCTGCGGCCAGTCGAGCTGGTGACGCTGCGCCGCGAGCACGAGCTGCGCTACTCGGGCTGCGCCACGTTCTGGGATCCGCCGGCGGCGGTCCGCGACGAGATGAGCGACGCGGCGCGACGCGTCGGGGCGCTGCTGCGCGACGAGTTCGACTTCCGCGGCGCCTTCACCATCGACGGCGTGGCGACGGCTGACGGGTTCCGGCCCACCGAGCTGAACCCGCGCTTCGGCGCGGGACTCGGCGTCATCACGAGCGGCCTCGACGGCCTACCGCTGCACCTCGTGCTCGACCTCGTCGTGAGCGGTCGCGAGCTCGACATCTCAGCGACGGAACTGGAAGCGCTGCTGCTCGCTGCGGCCGACGCCAACCGCAGCGGCGGCACCTGGCAGCTGCACGTGGACACACCGGTCGAGGTGTCCGGTCGCGCCGCCCGCTACGAGGACGGAACCTGGCGGTGGGCCGGCCCCGATGAGCGCCGCGACGGCGTCGTCATCGCCAAGGACGGCTACGCCCGCATCTCGTTCGAGGCTGCCAACACACCTGTCGGACCTAGCGTCGGGACGCGGTCCGTGGCGTTCTGGCGCTTCGCCGACGCCGAACTGGGCACCGCGATCGGAGCGTTGATGGCGCCGGTCGACGTGACGCAGTGAGGCGTTCTGTCCTTAACAATCGCCTCACAACGCAACGTTCTGAAGGACAGAACGGCTCAGATGCTGCGACCGGCAGCCGACCAGTACTCGTCGCGCAGCAGACGCTTGTACAGCTTGCCGGTCGGGTGGCGGGGGAGCTCGCTGCGGAAGTCGATCGAGCGAGGGCACTTCACGTCGGCGAGCTGCGATCGGCAGTAGCGCACCAGCTCGGCCGCCAACGCATCGGCCTCCTCGTCGTCGACCGGTAGCTCGACGGGCTGGACGACGGCCTTGACCTCTTCACCGAACTCGTCGTTCGGCACACCGAACACGGCGACGTCGATCACCTTGGGATGCGTGATCAGCACGTTCTCCGCCTCCTGCGGATAGATGTTCACGCCGCCCGAGATGATCATGTACGCCTTGCGGTCGGTCAAGAAGAGGAAGCCGTCCGCGTCGACGTAGCCGACGTCACCGAGGGTGCTCCAGCCCTTCGGGTGACGCGACGACCGGGTCTTGTCCGGGTCGTTGTGGTACTCGAACTCCAGGCCGCCCTCGAAGTAGATGGTTCCCCGCTCGCCCTGCGGCACCTCTTCGCCGACGTCGTCGCAGATGTGGATCGTGCAGTTCAGCGGAAAGCCGACGGTGCCGGGGTGCGCCAGCCACTGCTCGCTCGAGCAATACACGAACCCGTTCCCCTCGGTGCCGGCGTAGTACTCGTGGATCACCGGACCGAACCACTCGATCATCTGCTGCTTCACCGGCACCGGACATGGTGCGGCGGCGTGGATGACGTACTGCAGCGACGACACGTCGTAGCGCGACCGCACGTCCGGCGGCAGCTTGAGCAGGCGCACGAACATCGTCGGCACGACCTGCGTGTGCGTCACACGGTGCGTCTCGATCAACCGCAGGAACTCCTCCGCGTCGAAGTGCTCCATGACGATGACCGACGCGCCGAGGCCGTTGGCCGCCATGCAGAACCGCAGCGGTGCGGCGTGGTACAGCGGCGCGGGGGAGAGGTACACGGACTGCTCGTCCGCCGCGAACAGGAGCCGCAGCAACCCGAGCACCGGACCGCCCGTTGTCTCCAGCGGCTCCGGCACGAAGGTGCGGGCGACTCCCTTGGGCAGCCCGGTGGTGCCGGACGAGTAGAGCATGTCCTGGCCGGCGACACGATCCGACAGCGGGTCAGCTGTCTGGCTCGCCACGGCCTCCTCGTATGACGAGTACCCGTCGATCACGCCGTCGAGCATCAGCCGCGTCGTGACACCGGGAACGTGTCCGAGCACCTGCACAGCCTGGTCCGCGTGATGCATCGAGGTGATGAAGACCTTGGCTTCACAGTCGCGCAGCACGTAACCGAGCTCGCCGCTCGTGAGGCGCGACGACGCGGCGGTGTAGATGGCGCCGGCGTAGTGGCAGCCCCAGGCGACCTCCAGGTATCGGGGATGGTTCTCCATGCAGAACGCCACGTGGTCACCGGGCTCGACGCCGGCCGCACGCAGCAGCCGCGCCAGCCGGTTGGCGGCAGCGTCGAGCTCGGCGAACGTCTGCACCGCTCCGGTGGCAGCCATGATCACCGCCGGCTTGTCCGGTTGCGCAGCCACGTAGGCACCGGGGTACATGCCCGCGGAAGGTACCCGACGGTACGTTCCCACTGTGGATCCGGCCGGAGCGCTGGAGCGCTTCGGGCGCCTCATCGACGGCGATCCCGCGCTCGTCCCGCTCGACCGCGCCGCGCTGGCCATCGAGGACGTCCTGCGCGGCGGCGTCGACGAGGCACCGGCGCTGGATCTGCTCGACACGCTGGCCGCCGGCTGTGGCGAGCGATCGTTCGAAGGCCTTCGTCACCACCTCTTCGACGAGGTCGGGTTCGCCGGCGACAGCCAGCGCTACGACGACCCCGAGAACTCGTTCCTCCAGCCCGTCCTCGCCCGCCGACGAGGGCTCCCGATCCTGCTCGCCACGGTGATGATCGAGGTGGGGAGACGGGCCGGCGTCGGGGTGGTGGGCATCGGGATGCCGATGCACTTCCTCGTCCGTGACGCCACGGACCCGACGGCGCTGGTCGACCCGTTCACCGGTGCGATGTTGGATCCCGAGGGAGCGAGGGCAATGTTCGAGTCGATGGCCCGAGGAACGTTGGCGTGGGACGATCGCCATCTCGAACCCGTGCCGGCCAGGGCGATCGTCGTGCGCATCCTGAGCAACCTGCGGGCCAGCTACCGGCGACGCCGTGACCCGGTCCACGCCGCACTCGTCGCCGGCCTCCGCTGGAGGGTGCCCGAGCTGTCGGCGGAGCGCGCCGACGCGGCGCGCAGCGTCGCCGTCTTCAACTGACGTACGAGGTCAACGAGCCGGTACCGTCGCCCCATGACGTTGACCGAGAACCGTGCCTCGACGGACGAGCAACGGGTCGAGGCGCTGGTCGATGACCTGCTGACCCAGTTCCCGCCGCGCACGACCGAGCCGCGGACGTTCCTCGGCGAGCAGTACGACCGGGGTCTGGCGTGGGTCCACTTCGACGAGGGTCACGGCGGCCTGGGCGTCTCCGCCAAGCTGCAGCGGATCGTCAACGAGCGCATCGCGGCTGCCGGCGGCCCCAACGCGTACTACCGCAACCCCATCGGGTACGGCATGTGCGGCCCGACCGTCGCGGTGTGGGGGACCGACGAGCAGAAGCGGCGGTACCTCCGCCCGCTGTTCACGGGCGAGGAGATCTGGTGCCAGCTCTTCTCGGAGCCCGGCTCCGGGTCGGACTTCGCCGGTCTGTCCTCTCGCGCCATCAAGGACGGGGAGGAGTGGCTCGTCAACGGCCAGAAGGTGTGGACGACGCTGGCGCACGTCTCCAAGTGGGGGCTGCTGGTGGTGCGCACCGATGCGGAGACGGTGAAGCACGCCGGGCTCACGGCGTTCATCGTCGACATGCAGGGTCCCGGCGTGGAGGTCAAGCCGCTTCGCCAGATCACCGGCGAGGCCGAGTTCAACGAGGTGTTCTTCACCAACACGCGGATTCCCGACGCCAATCGGCTGGGTCAGCCCGGCGACGGTTGGCGTGTCTCGCTGACGACGCTGATGAACGAGCGGGTGTCGATCGGCGGCGCGGTGGCGCCGAAGGGCTCGGGACCGATCGCTGCCCTGATCAAGGTGTGGGAGGAGCTCCCGCCCGAGCGCAAGAGCGCGGCGGCGCGCGAGCGTGTGACGCAGCTGTGGTCTCGCGTGGAGGTGCTGCGGCTGACGAACCTGCGGGCGAATGCGGCACGCAAGCGCGGCGACCCGGGTCCGGAGGGGTCGATCGGCAAGGCCGCGTCGGCGGAGCTCAACAAGGACGTCTACGACGAGGTCGTCAACCTGCTCGGGGCTGACGGGATGCTGTACGGCAGCTACGACATGATCCGGCCCGAGCTCGTCGGCGGCACGGAGGTCAGCCTGCAGAAGGCGTTCCTCCGGTCTCGTGCCAACTCGATCGAGGGCGGCACGACCGAGGTGATGAGGAACATCCTCGGTGAGCGTGTGCTCGGGCTGCCGGGCGACGTGCGTGTCGACCGCGACGTCCCGTGGAGCCAGGTGCCCCGCAACTGAATCTCAGGCTCGGGCGAGCGCCGCGAGGACGTCGCTCGCGCTGAGCGCCCGATCGTCCATCGGCGGGCGGCGGTCGAGTGAGCCGCCGAGCATGCTGGTCGCGGCGAAGCCGAGCGCCGATTGCAGCTCGCGCAGGTTGCGCGGCGGCGGGAAGTACTCGTCCTCGTCCGTGACGCTGACGAGCTCCACGCCGTCGCGCGGATCGAGTCGGGCGATCACCTCTGCCACGATCTCGTCGGGTGCCGATGCGCCCGCGGTGACGCCGACGACCCGCGCCCGCGCGAGCACCTCGTCGGGGATCTCGTCGGCGGTGTTGATGCGCGCGACGCGCTTGCTCCTCGACTCCCGGGCCAGGCGTTCGAGGGCCATCGTGTTCGAGGAGTTGGCCGACCCGATGACGATCATGGCGTCGCAGCGGTCAGCGACAGCGAGCAGCGACGATTGCCGGTTCGTCGTGGCGAAGCAGAGATCGCTGCGGCCTGGCGTCCATACATCGGGAAAGCGGTCCCGCACGGCGACCGCCACGTCACCCCAATCGCGGTGGGACAGCGTCGTCTGCGCCAGCAACGCGACGGGCTCCTCGAAGGCTGGCAATGCACCGACGTCGGCAACGTTCTCGACTCGGCTGATCGACTCCGGAGCCACCGCCATCGTCCCGACGGCTTCCTCGTGGCCGGCGTGGCCGACGTACACGATGCGATAGCCCTTGCCCGCCCGCACCCGGACCTCGTGATGCACCTTGGTCACGAGGGGGCACACCGCGTCGACGACGTAGCTGCCGCGCTCCCTGGCGGCGGCGACGACCTCCGGGGCTGAGCCGTGTGCTGACAGCATGATCGGCCGTCCCTTCGGGACGTCGGCGATGTCGTCGACGAACACGACGCCCTCGCGCTCGAAGCGCTCGACGATCAGCTTGTTGTGGACGATCTCGTGGTAGCAGTAGACGGGCGGCTCGAAGCTGCGCACCATCCAGGCCAGTGCCTTGATCGCCATCTCGACCCCGGCGCAGAAGCCCCTCGGCTCGGCAAGGAGCACCCGTTCGATCGCCATCGCGAGCCCAACGCTATCCGGGCGCGAATCACGCGTCCCGGGCCCCTGCTGTCCCGGCAGGTGGCCCGTAGCCTGGACCGGCCATGTCCGCCAGCTCCCTCGCACCACGCGTCGTGTCCGTCACGCCGGACTCGCCCGCCGCTGCCGTCGGGCTGCGCGCCGGCGACGCCATCGTGCGGATCAACGGCCGTGTCCCTCGCGACGTGATCGAGTGGAGGCTGTGGACGGACGAGGCCGACGTGACGCTCGACGTGCAGCGCAGCGGCCTCGAGCTCGAGCTGGACGTGCGCAAGGCGGAGGGTCAGCCGCTCGGCGCCGAGGTCTCGAGCGCCGTCTTCGACCGCGTTCGGACCTGCGACAACCACTGTGAGTTCTGCTTCATCTACCAGCTCCCCAAGGGCCTGCGCCGCAGCCTCTACCTGAAGGACGACGACTACCGGCTCAGCTTCCTGTACGGGAACTTCACGACGCTGACCCGCTTCACCGAGGCCGACCTCGAACGTGTCGTGACCGAGAACCTGTCTCCGCTGCACGTCAGCATCCACAGCACCGATCCAGCCCTGCGGGCACGCATGCTGCGCAACGAGCGCGGCGCCACCAGCCTGCGCTGGCTGCGGGCGCTGCTCGATCACGGCATCGAGGTGCGCGGCCAGGTCGTGGTGTGTCCTGGAGTCAACGACGGCCGCGCGCTCGACGACACGCTGGCCGGGGTGCTCGACGAGTACCCCGAGCTCGCCGCGCTGGCGGTGGTCCCGCTCGGCGTCTCGCGCTTCAATCCCGAGCAGGCGATGCGCCGCCACACGAGCACCGAGGCCGCCGCCGTCGTCGACGCCGTCGAGGATTGGCAGGAGGTCTACGCAGCTGCTCTGGGTCGCCGCCTCGTCCACGCGGCTGACGAGTACTACCTGCTCGCCGAGCGTCCGTTCCCCCCGGCCGACCGCTACGAGGGCTTCACGATGCACGAGGACGGCGTCGGCATGGCCCGCACGTTCGAGCTCGAGTTCGAAGGCCAGTCGGGCGACGTCACGGGACCACAGCGCGGCTTCTTCGCCTCCGCCGACACGGCATCGCTGCCACGTAATCCTGCCGCCTACACCGCCTTGCGATCGGCAGCTGCGACGGCGCCGGTCGTGCTGCGACCGAGCCGGCAGGCGCCCGTGGCGATCCTGACCGGCGAACTCGGCGCCAAGGTGGTGGCGCCGCTCGTTGATCGCCTGGCCCGGCCGGACGTCCGCATCGTTCCGGTCCGCAACGACTTCTTCGGCGGCAACACGGGCGTCACGGGGCTGATGACCGGCCCTGATCTGGCACGCGTGCTTGCCGACCAGCCCACCAGCCACCGCTATCTCTTGCCGGACGTCTGCTTGTCGGATGACGGCCACTTCCTCGACGGCAGCTCCGTCGAGGACCTGCCGAGACCTGTCGAGGTGGTGGCGACCGACGGCCACGCGTTGCGTGCGGCCCTGCTGTGCTCATGAGTGACGCAGCGGTCACCCCGCTGCCGGTCGTCGTGATCGTCGGCCGGCCCAACGTCGGCAAGAGCACGCTGTTCAACCGCATCCTCGGCGAGCAGGCGGCGATCGTCGAGGACCGGCCCGGCATCACCCGCGACCGCAAGGAGCTGGAGGCCGAGTGGCTCGGCGTGCCGTTCCGGGTGATCGACACGGGCGGCTGGTCGCCGACCGGCAGCGATCTCGAGGTCAAGGTGAGCCGCCAGGTGGAGGCGGCCGTTCGTGGCGCCGACGTTGTGCTGCTCGTGGTCGATGCGTCCGTCGGGATGACCGACGAGGATGAGGCGATCGCCGGCTGGCTGCGTCGCGACGGGCGCGAGGTGATCGTCGTCGCCAACAAATCCGACAACGACCGCCGGGAGGACGAGCGCTGGGAATTCCTTGCGCTCGGGCTCGGTGAGCCGTACCCGATCAGCGCCCTGCACGGGCGGCGCGCGGGCGACCTGCTGGACGTCGTCGTCGAGCGGCTGCCGGCACCGCATCCAGACGATGAACCGGAGCCGCATCGGGGGGACATCGCGCCGTGGACACCCGACGAGCCGCGTCCCCCGAGGGTGGCGATCGTCGGTCGGCCCAACGTCGGCAAGAGCACGCTTTTCAACCGCCTCGTCGGAGCGGACCGCTCGGTCGTCCACGACCTGCCGGGCACGACTCGCGATTCCATCGACACACTCGTCGAGACGGCCGATGGTCCGATCGTCTACGTCGACACGGCGGGCATGCGGCGGCGGTCGCGGATCGACGACGCGGCCGAGTACTACTCCCTCGTCCGGGCGCTGCGGGCGATCGACGATGCCGACATCGCGCTGCTCGTGATCGACGCGAGGGAGGGCGTGACAGGTCAGGACCAGCGGCTCGCCGAGCGCATCGACGCGGCCGGATGCCCGATCGTGGTGCTGCTCAACAAATGGGAGCTGATCACGGACCCGGATGACCAGCGGGGAGTGCTCAGTGAGCTGTCGCGCAAACTGGCCTTCATCGGTGACGCTCCGGTGCTGAAGATCTCCGCGCTCACCGGAAAGGGCGTGCACCGGCTGCGCCCGGTCCTCCAGGAGGCGATCACGCAGTACCACCGGCGCGTGCCGACTCGCGACGTCAACCGCGTCATCGCCGAGGCGCAGCAGCGGCATCCCGCCGGGGGAGGGGCCCGCGTGCTCTACGCCGTGCAGGGCGCCAGCGACCCACCCACGTTCACCCTGTTCGCCAACCGCGAACTGCCCCAGACGTACCTGCGCTACCTCGAGCGTTCGATCCGCGAGGCGTTCGGTTTCGGCTCGACGCCCCTCAAGTTGCGCGTGCGGCGGCGAACGGGCTGACGGGTATCGAGGCCATGCCGTGGTGTGAGGGCTGTTCGCGCTACTGGGCGCCGTCGGCGATGACGCCCGAAGGCAACTGTCCGACGTGCGGCCGGTCGCTCGAAGCGCCCGACCAGGAGACCGGGGAAGACCAGGACACCCACACGGGCACGCCGTGGCACTTCAAGCTGCTCATCGTCGCCGCCGTCGCCTACCTGGTGTGGCGCTTCTACCAGCTGTTCTTCGGCTGAGCGCCCCGTCCTGCACCGTTCAGCGAGCGACGAGGCGCTCCGACAGCTCCCACAGCGCCTCGGCGCGCTCGAGGATCCTGGGCATAGGCCCGGACGCCCGTCTCCAGCGCGGCTTCGTCGGTGATCTCGGCGACACCGCAGTCCTCGAGGTAGTGGCCGCCGGAGCTATCGAGCTCGGCGGCGGTCGCCGCCCACACCGACGTCGCCGCGCCCTGCGGGATCGTCTTCCACTGGAACTGCCGGCCGCTCGACTCGAGGCGACGGCGCAGCGCACCGAGCGTCTCGTCCGTGAGGTGGCGCGCCAGCTCGGTATGGATGCCGCCTGGGTGCACGGAGTAAGCATGCACGCCCTGGTCGGCGTGACGGCGATCGA
The DNA here is from genome assembly GCA_963844915.1 of uncultured Acidimicrobiia bacterium. GTDB lineage: Bacteria > Actinomycetota > Acidimicrobiia > Acidimicrobiales > Ilumatobacteraceae > JALZMG01. The sequence goes on from CAWJQF010000011.1 coordinate 366,676, forward strand.
AGGCGACGGCGAACAGCGCGTTGGCAGTCTTGGATCGCCCGTAAGCGACCCACGCGTCGTAGGGCGTGGTCTCGAACCCGTAGTCCTCGAGGTCGACGTCGGACACGGCGTGTCCACGAGACGTCAGCGACACAAGTCGGGACGGGGCCCCGGCGACGAGCGCCGGTGTGAGCAACGTGCCGAGGAGGAAGTGCCCGAGGTGGTTCGTGCCGAACTGGAGCTCGAAGCCGTCCTTGGTCGTCCCGTACGGGCAGGCCATCAGGCCCGCGTTGTTGATGAGGAGGTCCAGCCGGTCGTGCTCGGCGAGGAAGGCGTCGGCGAAGGCGCGCACGCTGTCGAGTGAGGCGAGATCGAGCTCGCGCACCTCGAGCTGGACGGGGTGGTCGACGGCTGCGCGCACGCGCTCGGCCGCCGCCTCCCCGCGATCGACGTCGCGGATCGCCATGACGACAGCGGCGCCGTGGTCGGCGAAGGCACGCGTCGTCTCCTCCCCGAGCCCGGTCGACGCGCCGGTGACGACGGCGAGCCGGCCCGTGAGATCGACGCCGGCCAGGACGTCGTCGGTCGTGGAGGAGAACCCGAAGGTGGACATCGGGCCATTCTGTCCTCGTGGCGCGCCCCTTCGTCCGGGCGCTCCGTCAGCGATCTGGTGGAACGGTCAACCAAAGTGCTGACCAAACGCGGCCGGCCCAGGTTCGACAGCCCCCGCTAGCATCAGCCGGCGTCACACGGGCTGTGGCGCAGCTTGGTTAGCGCGCTTGACTGGGGGTCAAGAGGTCGGGAGTTCGAATCTCCCCAGCCCGACCACAGAAAGTCCTGCTCAGAGGCGTTAGCTTCGGCGCTGGGCGTCGCACTGTTGGGGGATGTTCTCTTTCAGTTCTCATAGCGCGTAGCAGTCGCTTCCGTGCGCGGGCCAGGAGGCCACATCGTCGAGCGCAGCGGCTCTGATGGGCGCCGTCGGTACATGGTCAAGGTTGAGTCCGATCCGGATCCGGCCACAGGGCGACGACGCCAGCTGTCGGCGGGCACCTCCGCACCAAGCGCGCCGCTCAGGAGCGCCTCGCCCACGTGCTCAGCCAGGGCTACGAGAAGCCTGCTGCGGGCACCGTGTCGGAGTTCCTCCTGGATGAATGGCTGCCAACCAGAGCTGATCGGGCCCCGGCTACCAGAGCCCAATACCGGTGGGCCGTCGGCCACATCACCGCACGACTGGGGGCCATGAAGCTGAGCGAACTCAGACCTCGCCACGTCCAAGAGCTCAACGACGGACTCCGAAGTGCTGGGCTCAGCTCCCGTTCTCGTCAAGTGATCGGCAAGACGTTTCGTTCGGCTCTGGCCTCGGCGGTGAAGCGTGGCTACGTCGCACGCAACCCGGCCGACGATGTGCCTCTGCCGCCAGGCGACCGAGAATCGGAGATCCGCTTCTGGTCGGCCGACGAGGCACGATGCTTCTTGTCGTCGCCCGCGGTCAAGGAAGACCGGCTGTTCCCGTTGTGGTTCGTCGCGTTGGCGACGGGGTTGCGCCGCGGCGAGCTGTGCGCTCTGCGATGGTCGGACGAGGCGAGCGCCGAGTTCACCGCAGGCGACTACACCGGTCAGGTGATCGTCGGAGCGTGACGGGACGTCGTTTGAAGACGCGGCCCTCTGCGGCCGTCCCGGACGCGATTGAGGCGCAGACCGGCTCGTTACCAGATGAGTGGTTTCGGACGGGCCACGTGGCGTCCTCGACCGGCACCTGTCGGACGTCGGTCCCATGCCCATGAGCATGGAATGCGATGCGTGTTCGCGGAGACGCGTCTCGTCGTCGACGGATGGATCCCCGAGGAGCTCGACGCGTGGACCCGACGGGGATCATCTCGGAACCGTGAGCCAGCTACGGGTTCTGCAGGAATGCGCCTGATGCGGGCTGCGGCACGAGATCGCCGTGGGTCGGCCTGGTCCTCGAATCGCCGGTCCCGCTCACCGTCTCACCGAGGCGCACGACGACCACCCCGAGCAGGATCGAGGCGCCACCGACCAGTTGCATGGCCGCGGGAACCTGGTCGAGCAGCAACCAGGCGAAGATCACGCCGGCGACCACCTCGAGCAACGACACGAACGAGACCAGTCGTGACCCGAGCCGTCGTCCGGCGGCGATGCCGGCGACGTACGGCAGGCCGGCGGTGACGACGCCGAGCAGAAGCACCGGCGTCCACCATGCGACCGTGGCGTCGGCGAGCCGGACGTCGCGGGTGTTCGCCGCCAGCGGCAGCAGACCAGTCAGCCCCAGCACGCCGAGTCCGATCGCTCCGACGACGAGGCCGCCGGCGGCGAGGGCGAGGGGCGGCAGCCCGGTCGTGTCGTTGCCGTTGACGACGAAATAGGTCGCACAGCCGATCATCGCCGCCAGTGCCCAGGCGACGCCGATGCCGTCGAGGCTGACCCCGGTGACGACGTCGAGCACGAGCACCAACCCGACTGCGGCGATCGCTGCGCCGGCGACGGTGACGCGGGTCGGTCGCTGGCCGTGCCGGGCCCACATCCAGCCGACGACTGCGGCGGGGGCAGTGAATTCGATCAGCAGCGCGGGGCCGACATCCATTCGTTGTACGGCGGCGAAGTAGCAGTACTGCGCGCCGGCGACGGCCAACAACCCGTAGGTGACGATGAGTCCCGCGTTCTTGCGCAGCACGTGCCAGCGTCCAGCCAGCGACGCTAGGCCCGCTGGCAGGACCACGAGTGCGCCGATCGTGAGGCGGAGGAGCACGACGGCCCCCGGGCTCCATCCGGCGTCGAAGAGCCCGCGGGCGAGCGAGCCGGACAGACCAAAGGCGAGCGACGACCCGATGGCGAGCGCTAGGCCGAGTCGTGCGTCATGAGTCATCGTACGAATGGTTCATGACGGTACCGCCGGTGCGGTAAGGTGTCAATGTGCGTTTCGCCCATGACACGATCGCCTCCCTTCAAGCCGGCGTGGCGATCGCCAACTCCGCCTACCCGCCCGACACCCTCACGACGGTGGGTGAGCTCGACGTGCTGTTCGCGCGCCATGTGTACACCGGCCGGCACGACCGCAACCGGGCCGAGCTCGACGCCGTGCGCAACCTCAGGCCGCGACTCATCGCCCTCTTCACCGCCGACCGCGACACGGCGGCCGCGCTGGCCAACGAGTTGCTCGCAGAGGCCGGTGCGCTCCCACAGCTGGTTCGGCACGGTGACTACGACTGGCACATCCACGCAGTGCCTGCCGACGCTCCACTCGCCACCCGTATAGCGGTCGAGTCGGCGATGGCGATGACCGACATGATCCGCGCCGACGAGCTGTCCCGCTTCGGCATGTGCGCCGATGAAGAGTGCGGCGGAATCGTGCTCGATCTCAGCCGCAACAGGTCACGTCGCTACTGCTCGACGGCGTGCACGAACCGCAACGCGACCGCGGCGTACCGCGCCCGCGGAGCTCACTTGTCGAGCTAATCGCCGCTCGCTCCGTCATCGATTCACACGCCACCTACTGCCCTAGCGAGGTGCCTCAAAACCGGTGCGAAGCCAATCCCGAAGAGTCATGGACCGCCGGTTCGCGGATGTCATCGCTCGGCAACGACATGCCGATCGGTGCGCGCACCCGCGGACGGGATGCCGTCGTTATGGCGTGACGTTATGTGCCGCCGGAGCCCACGCCGATCACCGGCACCAAGCCGACGCCGGTGAGTCCAACGACGACCGCTAGCCGGTGCTCGTCGGCGAGCAAGACCCCTCGGGGTCAGCAGCGCCCGGTCTCGGCCTCTGGAACACCGGCAACGACGCCGGGCACTCGTCGTGGCGGGTTGGACCGGTGAGACGGTCTCACGCGCACCGCAACGTGGCGGACACGGCGACAATCCCGACGCAGGCCGCAGCCGTACATGTCAAGTGTGTGGCACCGTCACACGACGCGCGAAGATGACCGCTATCGCTCCGCTGGGACCCGACCGTCGATACGGCTGGGTTGCGCCGGTGCACTGAGGTGGTGCACACGGCGGCAATGGGGCAGTGATCAGCGCCCAGACCGATTCTCGGTCCGGGCCCGCGCGCCCTTTCACAGATTGGGGGCTCAATGAGACGGATGACAAGGGCGTCAGGGGCGATCGCCATCGCGGTGGTCGGCGTGTTGTTGGGCGGGGTGGTGTCCACTGCTGTCGGTGGGAGCGACTGGAACTCGGCGGGCGGCAATCTGCAGAACACCCGGTTCCAAGCGAACGAGAAGACGTTGAGTGTGAGCAATGTCGACGAGCTCGAGGTGAAGTGGGAGTTCACGACGGGCGGCGACGTATCGGCCACACCGGCGGTGGTCGGGGACACGGTGTACTTCCCCGACCGGGCCGGCAACCTCTACGCCGTCGACAAGTGGACCGGCCAGCAGCGGTGGAAGTCCAGCATCGCCGCGGCCAGCGGCGTGCCGGGTGACTACGCCAGGGCGACGCCCGCCGTCGCCGGCAACAGGGTGATCATCGGCACCCAAGGCCCCTTCGGTGGCGGTGGGAAGGTCCTCGCCTTCGACAAGGACACAGGAGCCCCGCTCTGGGTCACGACCCTGGACACGCACCCGGCCGCCATCATCACCCAGTCGGCCACCGTGTTCGGTAACCGCGTCTTCGTCGGCACCTCTTCGCTGGAGGAGTCCTTCGCCCTCATCCCCGGCTACGACTGCTGTTCGTTCCGTGGGCAGATGGCGGCGCTCGACTTGAACACTGGCGCCATCGTCTGGCAGACCACGATGGCGCCGCCCGGTTTCCCGGGTAACGCGGTGTGGGGTAGCTCCCCGGCGATCGACACCAAACGGGGACAGTTGTACGTCGCCACCGGGAACAACTACGACGCGCCACCGGAGACCCTCGACTGCATCGCCGCCGCCGGCAACGATCCGGAGGCTCAGCAGGCGTGCTTGCCGGCCGACAACCACTTCGATTCGGTCCTGGCCCTCGACCTGAAGACTGGGGCCATCCGCTGGGTGACGCGCATGTTGGGCTTCGACGCCTGGACGGTGGACTGCATCCCGTTCCTCGGTGAGGGGACCAACTGCCCGGAGCCGGCCGGACCCGACTTCGATTTCGGCCAAGCACCGGCGCTGTTCACTGTCAGGGACGGCAACCGGCCGCGTGACGTCGTGGGGGCCGGCCAGAAGAGCGGCCAATACTGGACGCTCGACCCCGCCACCGGAGTGGTCGACTGGGTCACCCAGGCCGGTCCTGGTGGAACCGCTGGCGGCCTGCAGTGGGGCTCCGCCGTCGACGGCCAGCGCGTCTACACCGCCAACGCCAACAGCAACGCTGTTCCGTGGACCGTTCCCGACGGCACGACCACGACTGACGGCGTGTGGAGCGGCATCGATGCCGTCACCGGTCAGCTGCTGTGGCAGACCGTGCCAACTTTCGGTGGAGACCCCGTTGGCGGCGGCTCCTCCGGCCCCGTGACGACGGCCAACGGCGTGGTCTTCGGATGCGCGCTCGACCCCGAGGGGCACATGTACGCCCTGGACGGTGCCACGGGAGCCATCCTGTGGACCTTCGCCAGTGGCGGCTCATGCCTGTCAGGTGCGGCTATCTCCGAGGGCCGGCTGTTCTGGGGATCGGGCTACACCCTCTTCGGTACACCGAACAACAAGCTCTACTCCTTCGGCCTTCGCGGCTAACACCGCCAGGCGGCTCTGGCCGGCCGGGTCGCGACTCGGCCGACCGGAGCGGCCAGTGGTAGTCGGGACGTGAACACGCTCGCCACGACGGGTCCCCAGCGGGCGACGGCGCTCTCGGCCCCTTGCCCGTCACGACTGCGTCGCCGGTGACACCGGTGCCTACGCTGCTGACCACCGCGAACAACACCGGCACCATGCGGGCGTGCGTGCTCTCCGCACTGTCGCAATGCGGACGGCCTCGCCAAGTAACGAGATGCCGACCTGTGCGCCCTCGAGGACCGCTCCACCCGTGATTCGGTCGCGATGTTCGGGCGCGCTGTTCTGTAGCACGATGGACGTTTCCAAGCTGAGCGTCGTCTCGCCGGCGTGGACAACCTCGAGCCCGACGGACCGTGCGCCGACGCTCGGACGAGCCGGATTGTTCCGACGACCTCACTGCGCGGAGTGGCGTGCCACCGTTGCGGCGAGTTCGCTGGGGCTGCGGACACCAAGCTTGGCAAAGGTGTGCGCGATGTGTGTCTTCACGGTCGAACAGTTGACGTAAAGGCGGGCCGCGATTGGGGTTGGTGAGTACATCCGCGACGAGTGTGACCATCTGCAGCTCGCTGGGTGTCAGGCTGGCTCAACTGTCGTGTGGTCGTTGGCGTTCACCTCGCGCCCGGCGCGCGTAATCAGCTGCTTGCCGTCATGGCGACGGCCAATGTCAGCGGCGAGCTCCTCGGCGACCCGAACGAGCAGCTCCGGTCGCAACTCGCCGGCAGCCCGGTCGGTCTGTTCGCGCTGTACCAGTCGCTGTAGCGGACGAGACCGCAAGAGAACTCCGGCGACAGTCCATATCGCGCGGTCGGCCGCTGCGGCGACCGCTCAGATCGAACCCTCCGGTGGCAGCGTCCCTGTCTCCTAACGCAGCCGGCTCCCGGGCGCTGATCTGTGCGGGTACCGCTGGTCAACCAGCTAGCGCGGAGCAATCAGGCAGATCTGCGCGCTGTTCCAGAATGCTGGGACCGGGACCTATGGTCGTCGGCGCCAGAAGTCGTGGGGGTCCTGGCCCGGGTGGAAGCCGTGCGCTTCGACCATCGCCGCGGCGTCCGTGAAGCCATGTCCCACCAGTGAGGGTTCGTGAGCGTCACTGCCGAAGGAGACCGCCTCACCGCCGACCGTATGCCACCAGCCGACGATCTCGGCTGGCATCGGCAGACGGGTGTTGACTTCGAGCGCCCGGCCAGAACTGGCCAATGCGTGCAGCACGGCTCGGTACTCGTCCTCGAAGTCAGCGGGGTCGAACATGCCTGCAGACGCCGGCCAGCCACGAACCGGGTAGTCGATGTGGGCGAGCACTTCGAACATGTCGCAGGACTCGATCATCCGCAGCGTCTCGCTGAGGTAGGAACGAACGATCTCGTCGGGTACGACAATCTCGGGGGCGCTGGACCAGAACAGCGTGTCGACAAGCCATGGCCCGTCCTCGAGAACGAGGGAGTGAAGCGAGCCGAGTACCCGATCAAACGCTCCCGACCTCAACAGTGTCCGGCTCCTCTCCTCGAACCAGTGCGGCTCGCCCAGTTCGACTCCACTCAGGATGCGAAGATCGGGGTAACGGTCGCGACATCGCTCCACGCAGGCGAAGTATTCCTCGGTATCGAACGACAGAGGGTCGAAGCGTCCATCGGTGCCGACACGGTCAGGCGGCATTAGCGACTGAGCCTCTGCTGTGAGAACCCACCGGGCGGCATCGACGTGTTCAGTGAATGCGATCGAGGGCAGGCCTAGCTTGAGGGCTCGGGCGCAGGAGTCTTCCATCGAACCTGCCGCGGCGTCCCAGGACCACTCGGTATGGACGTGGTTGTCCGACGGCAGGGCGGACCGGACTGTGGTCGTCACGACTCGTCCAGCCCGTCCCGTCGGAACATGATCCTCGATGGAATCGGCGTGTTGAAGTTGGGCGCGTTCTGATTGATGGTGTGTGCACTTCCCCGAACGCAACTCGTTGCAGAGTCGCAACTCACGCTGCGAAGGGACGAGGGCCGCAAGCTACTCGACAGCCAGACCGGTGCGCTCCGAATGCCTCTCCGCGCTCCTTCTGACGAGCCCGATCGCACATCGATCATCGATCTGCGCACCATCCCCCAATCGCCGCTCGGCAACTGTGGTTCCGTGCGGTCGTGTCGGACTCAGCTACGAGCGCACTCCGGCAGTTCGGTGCTGCCGTGTTTAGAGGGCGTAAGCGCCTTGATCGTCGCCCGATAGGGACGCCGAGGCAACTATCGCTGGCCTGGCCGCATTTTGATCCCTGGACCGCTTGCAATAGTTGTCATAGGTCCAGTATCTTCGATGCGGTGGAGGATCGAGCGTTGGCGGAGCGGATCCGGGCGTTCAACCGCCTGTACACCCAGGCGATCGGGTCGCTCGATGATCGACACGAAGGCCTCGCCGTCAGCCTGGCGCAATCGCGGATGTTGTTCACGATCGGGTCACTGACCGAGCCGCAGGTGAACCAGATCGCCGACATGCTCGGATTGGATCTGGCCTACACCAGTCGGGTGCTCGGAACGCTCGAGGACGCCAGGCTGATCCGGCGAACGATCTCGACGGACGATCGTCGACAACGTGTCGTGGCGCTGACTGCCAAGGGTCGGCGGCTGTTGGACGAGATCGAACGCCGGTCGAACCAACGAGTCCTCACCCTCGTCGAGCACCTCGACTCCGAGGGCCTCGATCGACTCCTCGACGCGATGGACACCATTGGCACCCTCCTCACCCGAAAGGACAACCATGCCCAGCCAGATTCATCACTTTCCCGCTGAGATCGAAGCGCTTCCCAACTTCGACGGGCCCTTCGACGCCCACCGACTTCAAGCAGCAGGGTGCGAGGTGCTGTTCGCCACGTACCCCGCCGGGACCACGATCGAACCACACACCCATCCGACCAACAACCTTGGCGTCATCACCAAAGGGCAGCTCATCCTCACGGTGGAAGACCAGGTCACCATGTACGGCGCAGGCGAGTGGTATCACGTGCCGGCCGGCATCGAACACGCAGCGCGGTTCGACACCGACAGCGCCGAGATCGAGTTCTGGTTCACCCAATGAGACGCCGCCACGTCAGCGGCTCCCAGACGGTCGGGGCATGACCGAGATCTTCGCCACCGGGATCCAGATGGGCGAATCCCCTCGATGGCACGAGGGCCGGTTCTGGATGTGCGACTGGCTGGCCGGCGAGGTGCTGGCGTTCGACGCGAACGGCGACCGCGAAGTCGTCACCCGCGTCGAAGGGCTGCCGTTCTCCATCGACTGGCTCACCGACGGTCAACTCGTGGTCTCCACACCGAACGGAGTGGTCACCGGCACGGACCTGACCCCCTACGGCGCCACCGGGCAGCCATTCAACGAGATCGTCGTCGACAACGCCGGCCGGGTCTGGGTGAACATGCCGGGTTCGCGACCCGGGGAGGAGTCCAAGCCCGGCTTGGTCGCTGTCGTGCTGCCCGACGGGAGTAGCCGCCGCGTCGCCGGGGACGTGTGGTTCCCGAACGGGATGGCCATCCTGGACGACGACACGCTCGTGCTGGCCGAGTCACACGCCGATCGGCTGACCGCGTGGACCATCACCGAGTCCGGCGAATTGATCGACCGTCGTGTCTGGGCCGACCTCGAACCTGGGTCGGCTCCCGACGGAATCTGCACGGATGCCGACGGGGCGATCTGGTACGCCAGCGTCCCCCAACAACGATGCACCCGAGTCGCGCCGGGCGGCGAGGTGCTGGCAACCGTCGGGGCCGACCGCGGTTGTTTCGCCTGCATGCTCGGCGGTGACGGCGGCAGCACGCTGTACATCGTGGCGAACCGCTACGACGGCGCCAGTAGCGCATCTGAAGGCATCGTGCTGACACACGCAGTCGACGTCGCCCGCGCCGGGCGACCCTGACCCACCTGTCCCTGAACGCCGGCTATCCGGCGCCCGCCGAGCCAACTCAGCCCCGGCTGTGCTTGCGCCCGCTAGCACGGACCGTCAGTTGTACGCGAAGTTGCGGCAGGCTCGGCCGAGTACCGAACGTCAGCACCGAATCACAGCCACTCGCAACGAGGCCGCGCCAGAACGGCATTGCGGCGCTAGCCCCGCAGCGGCACGACTCCGGCTGGACCTTGCGTGGTACCCGATGTGGCGTCAAGCGAGCTGCGCCGGCGTGACGCCGTCCGAGTTCGCATCGGACTGCGGCTGTGCGGTCCCCGGTGGCATCGCGAGTTGATGGCCACGGGGAGGTCCGAATGCGAAGTCCGGATGAACAGCTACCCGACGAAGGATTGCAGGTCCTCGACCATTCGATGCAGCGGGCGTCGCACGACAGACGCCAGGTGGCTGTGCTCGCTGGAGTGGAACTCGGCGACTGCAGCGGTTGCTCGTGCGACCGCCGCTTCAAAAGGTGCGCCCTCGAGCGCCGCCGGAATGGCCTCGATCAAGGGTTCCGACACACGCTCCAGCCGGTCGGGTCGAAGGTGCGGATCGCTCGCATACTGCGGCGCCCGCAGGGCAAAGGTGATGGACTCTTCGGCGAACGCGCGCGAGTCGAGTGACAGGTGCTGCGCGAGGACGGTGGTGTCGTCCAGGCCGGCGACCGCACGCAGCTCGCGCCGACGCAAGAGGCTCCATCGCGCCGACTTCTGCGCTGTAGCGATCTGTCTGCGCAGCCTGTCAACATTTGCGGCGACGGGGTCGCCGTTATGAAGCACCGCAACCAGACCACGCGTCCTCGAACCGACGGCCAGCTCGCCGGCTCCAGTGAGGCGGACCGTGTCACGCACCGCCGCCGTCAGGCGCGCGGCGATCGCTTGAAGCTCGGCACGCGCCGCCGTGAGCGGGTTCGCCGGGAACAGAAGCGGCGCGAGCACGATCGTCACGACCGCCCCGACACCGGTCTCCCACAGCCGAGTCAGGCCGTACGACTCGGGATCAGCGCTGCTGAACACCAACAGCGCGGAAACCGCCACCTGGATGTTCAGCACGTCGCCGACGCGCAGCACGATGCCAATGACGAGCGACAAGCCGAGCACGAGGACGACCGCGAGCACGCCGGGCCGCAGCAACTGAAGCACGCAGATGCCGGCCACTACTCCAGCGACCACTCCGACGAGGCGGGCGATCGAGAAGTTGAACGCCGAGAACGGATCGTCCCGCAGGCTCACCAACGGCACGATCACGGCGAGGACCGGTGGATAGTCGGCGCCCAGCCAGACGCACACCTGCCACGCCACGCCGGCGACGACGACAAGCCGCGCCACCTGCGGCCATTCCCGGCGCGCCGCCGCTGCATAGTCCTCCCGGTGCCGTGGGAGACCAGCAGCGTCGAGCACTGCGCCGGCGTTCAACCGGCGGGGCCACGCATAGGGAACTGCGTTGTGGACGACACCCTCGGCCAGGAGGCCTGTGCGCTGTTCGACGAATGGCGTCGCCTGCGGAGCAACACTTTCCGACGCCTCCTCGTAGCGGGGTGACGCGTCAGTGCGGGGATGGACGTTGCCATACTCCGCCACGGTGACAACGAATTCAGTTCGACCGACGCTCGACCACGACCAGCAGGCAGACGATCGTACTGCACGGGCTTGCGTGGCTCCTTCGCGCGCGGCTGTCCGACGCTGTGCAACCGGGTGTGCGATGACAGTCAGCGGTGAGAGCGACCGCAAGGAATCACGGCCGACCACGACGACGACAGCCCTACCGCGCAGCGTCCTCGAACCACAGGCGTGGAGCGCCGACGCGTCCCTCACGTGCCGGCTACGGATGCCGAACCTGAACACACGACATCTCACCTCGACCCGCTAGGGGCACCGATCGGCATCACGGCATCTCGCTGAGTGCCCACGACGACGCAACCGGTGACGAGCGCGTTCCATCCCGTGCGTTTCCCGGTGGGACGCTTCACGTGAGGAGGACGTCTCGTGCGTCGGCGATCCGGCGGCAGACGAGCTCGACGGTCCGGTTGCTACGTTCGGCGGCAGCGCGGACGTAGGCGGCGAGCGCTTCGAGCGACCAGTACCAGAGATCGTCGGTCCGCCACCACTGCACCTCGTCGAGGAGTCCAGGGTCAACTCCGCCGTGCAGCATGGCAGCGGCCCGAAGCGCGAACTTGTTCTTGTGGTGTTGGGCCTTGGTGTGGGCGATCCCGTCTGGTAGATGGCGCTCACGGATGGCTTCGAACTCCAGTGGAGATTGACGGCTGGCGCCGGAGAGGTCGATGGCGTCGGCAGCGAGATCGAGAAGGAGCTCGCCGGGAAACATGTCATGTCGCGGATGGAGTGGCTCGAGCCGGGCGGCGACGTCGCCGAGGTCGTCACCGCGGGCGAGTCCGCTCAGTGCGATGTCGATCGCTCGGTGGCGGTCTTCGTCGGTCGGGCGGTGCCGCGCCGCCATGCCGAACGACGCTACGCGCACCAAAGCGTCGAGGTGCTGCCATTCGATCGGGAGGCCAATAATCCCGATCCGCCGCGTCATCGAACGCCGGGGTCTGCCTCTACAGAACGTCGGCGGAGAGCTGTTCGGTGCTGCGTCCATATGACAGCGCGATGGATGGCTTATCGCGAGCGCCCCGCTGTCGACGGCGGTGGCAGCGCCGAACGACGATGTCGTGCTTGCAGGAGCGAGCAGGTGTCGCGTGAGCACACCGATCATTCGATCCGCACTGTCCCCAATCGCCGGCTCCGAGGCGTGCTCTCCAATCGCCGACCGTGAGGGTGCTGCCCGCCGTGAGCGCGCCAGATCGACGATGGTGGCTCATCGTCCGGTGGTGGTTCGACGCCGAGGTCGACGGCCCGGCGCTTACTCCCGGCAATGCGCCGCGACACCGAACGGTCCAAGGCGACCCTCGGGGGTGAGCGCCCGCCCAACCGCGCCGGTGATGCCGCTCTGGCGCGGCCGGTCGGCCGTCTTGGCCGTTGTTCGGCCGTGTGGTTCGGTGCGGTCGCGACCGGGCGCGGGTGACAACGCATTCGGAACCGTCGACGACCCCGCCGGCGTGCTCCCCCTTACCGGATGGTTCTCGCCCGGATGTGACGCAGGGTCGGGACTGGACGGAGGCCGGCGCATGGACGAGGGTGTTGCTCACACCGTCGAGTGAGGAGTTGTTCGTGCGCCGAGCCATCACGAGAGCGGCCGGCAGCCTGGTCCTCGTCGTGTCCGTGACCGGGATCGTGTTCGTGACGGGGATGAGGGCGAAGTCACCGCCCGTGGTGAACGGCGTCCGCAAGCTCGGCCGAGCGATGAGACCTCTGGCTATCAAGTGGGCTGGTGGGCCGGGCGCTTCCGCCTCGGTGGTCCACCACGTTGGACGGACATCCGGCCGTTCCTACTCGACGCCGGTGGGGGCGGTGCCGGGCGATGACGGGTTCGTGATCGCGCTTCCGTACGGGCTCAGCGCGGACTGGCTCAAGAACGTGCTCGCGAGTGGGTCCGCCACCATCGCGCATGACGGCAGCACGTACCACGTGAACCGACCAGAGGTCGTTCCTCTCGGGGCCGTCCAGCACCAGTTCTCTCCCGCCGACCAACGGGCCCATCGCCTGTTCGGGGTGGACCAGTGTCTCCGTGTTCGCCGAACCGTCCCCGACCAGCCCCACACAGCCACGACCGGGTAGCACGACGGCACGCGGACAACGCGGGCCATGTCTCAAGTCCCGAGATGCCGATAGGTGCGCCTTGCGAGGGTGACCGCGCCGTCATTTGATGCAGCAGTTCGGGCGCGCCCGCGGAGGAGTAGTCCGTTCCATCAGGTGCGGCTTGCGTTGCGCCGGAACGGCAGACGTGTGTTGCTTGAACGCACTCACTTCGTGTGGTTGTGTCGGTCCTGTCCCGTACAACGAACGGAGCTCGAGATGCGCGCCACACCCCGTCGACATCCCAGACGACCATCCACCTGGCTCATCGCGGTCTTGGTGATGCTTGGACTTGTCATCGTTCCCATCGATGGCGCTGGCGCAGGCGCCATCGACATGAGCCCGAAACCCACGATCGTGCTCGTACATGGCGACTGGGCCGACGGCTCTTCGTGGAGTGGCGTCATCGCAAGGTTGCAGCGCCAAGGCTTCACCGTCGTCGCGCCGCCCAACCCACTGCGGGGACCCAGCTCCGACGCCGCCTACCTCTCCAGCTACCTGCAAACCATCAGCGGTCCGATCGTGCTGGTCGCCCACTCGTACGGGGGCTTCGTCACGACCAACGCGGCGGTCGGCAACCCCAACATCGCGGCCCTGGTGTACATCGATGCATTTCTCCCTGACGAAGGTGAGACCTCGGCCGACCTCCTCGGCATGCCCACCGCCACCGGCTCCTGCATCGTCGACCCGGCCAACGCCGCCTTCAACCCGGTGCCAATCCCGGGCGGCGGCATTGACCTCTATCTGCGTGTCGAGCCGAACCCGCCCTACACTGGCTTCGCGGAGTGCTTCGCCAACGGCGTCAACCCGAGAGACGCGGCCGTGCTCGCAGCCGTCCAGCGGCCCGCCGCGATCGAACAACTCTTCGAGCCCTCGGGCGCGCCAGCCTGGAAGACGATCCCATCGTGGTCGCTGATCGGTACCCAAGATCACGTGATCCCGCCCGCCCTGCAGGAGTTCATGTCCGAGCGTGCGAACGCGACCATCGAGACCGTCAAGGCTGGCCATCTTGTACTCATCAGCCGACCCGCAGCCGTCACCAATGTGATCGAGGCGGCGGTAGCTGCGACGTCCTGACGCAGCCAGTCGCTTCGCCAGCTACCGACGCGCCCGCCAACCCGGGCGCGTCGGCCGGTGACGCGAATCCTTCGCGAACGCATGACCGCTCTGGCGCTGCGACCGCGGCCGAGTCCCGCGGCTCGGGCCGCCGGCGCGAGCGAGTTGCAGCAGTCGCGTCGCCCGACGAGCAACGAGATGCCGTTCGGTGCTCACTCGAAGCCCTGAACCGCCCCGGGTTCCACGGAGGCTCCATTCCGTGCAGGAAGGATGGAGTCCATGGCACGACCGAGGAGCTACCCCGACGAGTTCCGGGTGCGGGCGGTGCGTTTGGTGCGCGAGTGGCGTGGGGAGCGCGGTCTGTCCGACGGCGGGCTGACCGTCGTCGCGGCGCAGCTTGGTCTGCATCGCGAGACGTTGCGTCGGTGGGTGCTGGAGCAAGAGGCCGATGGCGATGCACGGCCGGGGCCGTCGCGAGCGGAGCGATCACGGATCGCCGAGTTGGAACGGGAGAACAAGGAGTTGCGCCGAGCGAATGAGATCTTGAAGACGGCGGCGGCTTTCTTCGGGGCGGAGCTCGACCGCCGCTCGCACAAGTAGTCCGCTACGTGGACGCTCATCGGGACCGTTTCGGGGTCGAGCCGATCTGTCGTGTGTTGCAGGTCGCCCCATCCAGCTACTACGCCGCCAAGGGGCGCCAACCGTGCCAGCGTCGCCTCCGCGACGAGGCCGTGAAGACGGCGATTGCTCGGGTGCATGCCGCCAACTACGGCGTCTACGGGGCCCGCAAGGTGTGGCGGCAGCTGCATCGTGACGGTGTGGGCGTGGCTCGTTGCACGGTGGAACGCCTGATGCGCCAGATGGGCCTGGCCGGCCGCACCCGAGGCAGGCGGCGACGCACGACGATCCCCGTCGACGGCCCAACCTCCAGCCCGATCTCGTCGAGCGCCGCTTCGCGCCGACGCTCCAACCAGTTGTGGATCGCCGACATCACCTACGTCGCCACGTGGTGCGGGTTCGCCTACACGGCGCTCGACACCGCGTGTACTCGCGGCGACCGTCGGCTGGCCGCGCCACCAGCGCACCGACGGCCCTGGACGCCTGGAGATGGCCATCTAGCCGCACCCTGACCTCGCCGGGCTGGTCCATCACTCCGACCGTGGAGGCAATACCTCTCCATCCGCTACACCGAACGCCTCGCCGCCGAAGGCGCCGTCACCTCCGTCGGCTCCCGCGGCGACTCCTACGACAACGCCATGGCCGAGTCGATCATCGGCCTCTACAAGAGCGAGCTGATCACCATGCGCGGCCCATGGCGCAGCGTCGATGACGTCGAGCTCGCCACGCTGTCCTGGGTCCACTGGTGGAACACCACCCGCCTCCACTCCGCCATCGGCAACGCCCCACCCGACGAGTTCGAAGCCGCTCACTACGCTCAACAACCGCCGACCAATCCGGTCGGAGCCCACTAAACCGAGCCTCCATCAAACCCGGGGCGGTGCAGAGGTCGACTTCGTGGAAAAGCGGCGATATGTGGCGCGACTTCACCATGGGCGGCAGGTCCGATCGATGTGCGCCGATCGCCGATCGTTCCGACGTGGTGATTGTTCCGACGTGAGCGCGGATCTGCTTGCCGTCGTGGGTTCCGCGGGTAGCAGGTCGGAGCACCTTTGAGGATGCCTCATTTGTCCCGAGGCCAGGGGGCGCCGATGTTCGGAGACGCTTCGCCAGCTTCGGCGATTCTATGGGGCAGCCTGCTGGGCGGGTTCGACGCCCGTGTAGTCCTCAGCGCCGGGCGCGCCTCGGCCGGGTGTTGGCTCGAAGGCCACCCAGCCAATGTCGTCGAACCACAGTTCTGGCCAGGCGTGGGACTGCGCGCTGGTGACGCTGTAGGACCCATCGAGGGTGAGGTTGCCCGGGGTGAATCCGACGGCCACGCGGGAGGGGATGTCGAGCGTTCGAGCCATCACTGCGAACGCGGCTGCGAACTGTTCGCAGTAGCCGGTCCGGGTCTGGAGGAAGTTCTCGATCGCGTTGGAGCTGTGTCCCGACTGGACGTCGACGCTGTAGTCGAACGTTCGGAACCAGTTCTGCAGCGCGATCATGCGGTCGTAGTCGGTGGTGGCGCTGGCGGTCACCTCGTCGGCGAGCTCTGCCACAAGGTCGGGCAGGTTGTCGGGCAGGCCGAGGAACACGTCGTCGGGGGGGTTCTGTGAGGACGCTGCGCGCAGCATCTCGGGGGACACGTCGGGGGCCGCTGACACGACGGAGTACTGGTCGCCGGGGAGCAGGGGGCTCGTCTTGACAAGTGTGCTCGTGTTCGGTTCGAACCGGATCTCGGCGTTCGAGACGACTTGTCGCGGGTCGGCCGCCGCAGGGAGCAGCTGACCCTCGAGCCCTTGGATTTCGATCTGCTGGAGGATCGTTCGCCCGCCCGGCCCCGCCTCGTCGGCCTCATCCAGGGGGACGAGTGTGCGGCTCGGCATCGTGAACATGCGACCGTCGAACTCTGGCAGCGTGGCGACGCGCCAGTACGCCGCCGTGTCGGAGTGCACGCGGAACAGCTCCTCGACGCCTTGATTGCCGAGCCGCGACCGGATCTCGAGGAGAGGATTGAGGACGCCTCGCGCAGGCGTCGTCGGGGTCACGTTTGTCGCCCGGGCGGGTCGGTCCGCTGGCGCGGCGGCGTCGTCGGCGTCGTCTCGGGCGGCGAGCACGAGCCCGCCGACGACGATCGCCACCACGGCGGCAGCGGCAGCGGTGATGATCGCCCATCGACGGCGCGACGGCCGGGTCGATGTCGGTTCGGTATCGATGAGGGTCACGTTGCTGCTCGTGCGCAGGACGTCGAGGTAGCCGGCGGCGTCGATCATCGGGATGTCGTCGTCCACGCGGGCCGGGTCGGCCCGTTCGAGGATGCGCATCACCTCGTCATCGGTGATCACCGGGCACCTCCTTTCGGAGCAATGGGGTCGGCATCGGTCGGGCTTGCAGCCGGCGGTACTCGCGGCCGAGATGGCGGCGAGCTCGATGCAGGCGTTGCGCCACCGCGTTGGGGGCGATGCCGAGCACGGCGGCGATGTCCACGATGGAGAGGTGCTCCCAGGCGACGAGTAAGAGCACCTCGGCGTCGCTGGTACCGAGCCGGGCGAGCGCGTCGAGCACGAGCCGGCACTCATCGCCATCGAGCACCAGCTCGTCAGCGGTCGACGCGGGATGATCGGCGATGGACAGCATCCGGATCTCGAGCCGTCGACGTCTTGACGTGCTGCGCCAGTGGTGGCCGATCACGCGGTGCGCGACCCCGTACAGCCACACCAGGGCACCACGGCCATCGGGCACGTCGGCGAGGCGACGCCACGTCGTGAGGAACACCTCGGCGACGACATCATCGACGGCGTCGGCGGCCACCCGGCGCCGGCAAAAGTCGCGCACAGGCCGGTAGTAGCGGCGATAGACCTCGCCGAACCGGGCCTCGTCACGCGAGCTGCAGCCGTCCGGGGTACCCGTCCGTCTGCTCATGACATGGTTATGCCCGGTCGTCGTGTTTGCTTACGCGAAATCTTCGCGCGTCCCCAGGCATGGCTTGGCGGGCACTCTCACAACGAGCAACGAGGTTTGCCACGGCGACTCGGAGCCTCTGACGACCGACCCGACTACGAGGTCGGCTCAGCGAAGACGCGTCCAAACAACCCGCGCTCGTTCTTAGCCAGCGGGCGATCGATCTTGGCGCGCGCCTGCCCCGCCTGGCAATGGTGGACCGTCGGCCGTGCTCGGTGACGGCGCGGGGCGGATCACGATGATCGAGTCGTCGGCGGACTGCGCCGCCCACACCTCGCTGCGGCGTCCGTGGATCTGGCGAACCTCTCCGGGCTGGGCCGGGAGCGGGAAGGTCTCGAACGACTCGGTGAGGGGGTCGAAGCGATGGATCGCGTTGCCGCCGAAGTCACTCACCCACACCTGATCGACCGCATCGACGAAGACGGCATACGCAGACGGATCGACGCCGGGCAGCCGCCACAGGTCCCAGGTGCCCGTAGCCGGCGTGTACCGGCTGAGATCGCCGGCGTTCCACTCGCTGACCCAGATCGCGCCCGTGGAGTCCTGCCACACTCGACGAGCGCCCTGGTCGGGCGTCGGCGGATCGAGCACCGTCACGCTGCCATCGGGACCAACCGCGCCGACGTAGCTCCCGGCCAGGGAGGCGTAGAAGATCCCGCCATCCGGCGTCGCCGCGATGCCATAGGGGCCTCGTCCGCGCGGTGACTCGAACACTTGAACCTCGCCGGTGTTCGGGTCGAGCACACCGTGAAAGCCCGTCTGGCCCGTGAACCACAGGCGCCCGTCGGCGGCGAACGCTGCCGTGTTGAGGTTCGCGTCGGGCGCAGTCTCAGGGAGCGGGAACACGGTCACGACATCACCGTCGGGATCGACGCTCACGATCGCGTTGAGTCCGCCGTCCGTCACCCAGGCGATGCCCTCGTCGTCCACGATCACGCCGTGCGGCGCGGAACCTGCACCCAAAGCGATGTGGCGGGTCCGACCAGACACCGGGTCGAGATGACCGAGCGCTCCTGCTCGTTGGGCGGTGTACCAGACGCCTCCGTCTGCTGCCGGCGCAACGTCGTGCGGACGCGATCCGGCAGGGACCGGGTAGACGTCGATCTCCAGATCGTCGAACGGGACAGGTCGCGGGGACGTCGTGGTCGTCGACACAGACGGTTCGGACGTCGTCGCGTCGGTCGTCGTGCTCGTGCCGACAGGACGCGTCGACGCGATCAACGATGAGACTGCCTCGGGCGTCGACGGCGACGACCTCTCCACAGCTCCGTCAGAAGACGAGTCGTCTGAGCTGCATCCAGTCGCGCCAGCAATCGCCAAGGCGCTGGCCGCCGCAACCGCCAACGTCCGGGCTCGCGCCATGCTCCACCCTGCCACTACAGCGCCGTCTCGAGCGATCACCCGGTCCCGGCGTTCTGAGGCAGCTACAGATCGCCTACAGATCTGTGCGCGACGGCGGCTTGCGAGCCGCGCCCCTAGCAATCGGAGCTCGTCGAAAGATCCCCCGATTCGTTGCGACGGTGGGTGGTTGACGTCTCGAGATCAGGCTGTCGCGCGCGAGCGTAGTGACGCTCGTTATGGGCCGGTTTGAGGCACGGGGGGCGCCGGGACATTGCCTTCGACGATGTAGCCCCGGGTGTTCGGGCAGGCCCCATCGCTGCCGATCATGACCGCTGTGAGCCCCTCGTAGGCGCCCTCGCCGACCAGCACGTACTGCAAGTCGTACTGCAAGCCCGTACTCGGATGATCCGGGGTCCCGACGACCACGAACGATCCCTGCCACGCCCCGTCGTCGTTCTCGATGCGGTGGGTCTCTGTGGCCAAATGTGGCCCCGAAGCTCCCCCAGGCAGGCTGTACAGGTCTCCGTCGGCGCTGTTGTACCACGTGCCGTCGAGGCGCGGGTCGGACACGTCGCTGACGTTCAACTGCCAGGTGTCGCCTCGGTCCCGCGTGATCGTCATTTCGCCCTCCGGCAGGGAGACCTGGCTGCGCTCCTCGGTCCCGACATGAACCGCTGGGCCGGGGTTCACGCACGCGGAAACCTCCACGGGCGCCTGTTCGGGCAGCTCCTCCGCGACCGGTGGGACGGTCGTCGTTGGTGCCAAGGTGGCCGCTGCCGCTGGCGACTGCGTCGCGTCGTCCCCGGAGCTCGTGGCGACGGCGACTGCGATGCCGGTCACGCCGATGACGGCGACGACGGCAGCGGCAACCATCGCCAGGCGTCGACGGTTTCTGCCTTCGTGGGTGGGTGACTCGACGGACACGTAGATCTCCTTCATCGGGTCGCGGTGGGGTTGACGATCGAGACGAGCGCCGGGGTGGAGATGGGATTGGTCCTTGGGGTCATCCCGAGCGGCCGTTGCCAGGCGGGCGTGCAGACGCTGGCGTAATGCCTCGGCCTGCGAGGGGTCGGGGGCAACCCTCATCTCGTCGTAGCGATCGGTCATGTCAGTTCTCCGGAGAGGTGGCTTCGAAGCTCGTTGCGCGCACGCGCAAGCAGGGAGTACGTGGATGAAAGCGACGACCCCAACATCTGGGCGATCTCGGCGATTGGGATGTCGTCGACGTAGGCGAGCATGAGCACGACGCGATGTTCGGCTGAGCAGACCGACAGATGATCGAGCACCTTGTCCGCTGACAGCTCGGCGGACTCGGAGTGGCGGGCACCGGCCCAGACCAATCGCAGCTTGCGTTGCAGTTTGCGTTCGCGTCGCCATGAGTCGAGATAGCGCGAGCGCGCAACCGAGAGCAGGAACCCGACCGTCGCCTTGTCGGTCTGTCCTTGGGTGAGCCGATCGACGAGGGTGACCCAGCTGTCTTGCGTGAGATCCCACGCCTCCTCGCGGTCGCCGCCACACAACCGCAGCAGGTATCCGTACACCACCGGCAGCGCCCGATCGTAGAAGTCGTCGAAACGGACGCCGTCGAACGCCTTCGTCGGAAGGTCGGCGTCCGCACTCATCACACCCCTATCAACGAACGAGCAGCGGCAAAGTTCCAAGAGAATTTCTGCGGAAGTGCTGCCGTCCCTCGTTTCGCCTCTGGCCCCAATCCAACTCATCGTGGCGAGACCTCCACGATGGCCTCCCGACGACATCACCCAGCGAGTCCGGCGGTGGCAGGCGAGCGTTCCTAACTGCCGCTCGGCGCTCCTCGTGTGCCTGCTCGACGTCGAGCCGATCGCGCCCCGACTCGGCGTTCGGCGTGGCGGTCATCCCGTCGTCGAGAGGTTGGTACTCGTCGCCGGCGACCGGCTCGGGCGCGTCAACGTTGGGTAGGTCGCGCACCGAACACTGTGCGCCGGTCGTTCGGTACTGCCGGACTGTCGGCTACTCGGGCGGCAGCCATCACGGAGGATCGGGCAGCGGCCAGGTGCTCGGGATGAAGCTCGGTCGCCATCGACGGCCACAACGTGCCCGTCGGCCCCTGCATGGCGTGACGGGATCACTCGCTGATGTTCGGGGTCGTCCCACGACGCTCGGGCGTGCTCGACGTCCCGTCGCGTGGGCGCGGCCTGACGGCGCCCGCTCAGCGCTGGCCGATGTCGCGGGCGAGGAGGCCGACGGCATCGCTGTAGGGCGGGCGGACCATTGTGATCACACGGTCCACCCCCAGACGAGCGAGGCGGTCGTCGGTCGGGGACCCTGACGTCGTGACGAGGAACGTGTCCGGGTCGCGACCCGCCGCGGCGTGGGCGTGCCGGGCGACATTGAGCAGACGGGGCAGCGACGGGCCCGACGGCGCGTTGATGCCGTCGCCGAGGCGGCCGGCGAGCTCGGCCATCTTCGGCCCGAACCCGCCGACGATCACCGGCGGGGGAGGCGAGGGTCGCAGGAAACCGTCGACCCCGCCTGCCTTGCCCGACCACACCTGGCGCAACGTGGTGATCGTCGACTCGACCGCCGCCCGCCTTGCGACGTCGCCGAGGACCGGACGCCCAAACGCCTGCTGCTCTTCGGCGTAGGGCGTCCCTGCGCCGCCCCCGGCGCCGATTCCGAGCAGCAGCCGGCCGCCGCTGACCTCCTGGAGGGTCGCCGCCATCACGGCGAGCGTGCCGGCGTCCCGGTTAGCGACGTTGAGCACGAGCGACCCGACCGCCAGCTGCGGCACCGCCGCCGCCAACGCGCTGAGGACAGTCCAGCACTCGAGGACGTGCGATGCGCCGTGCGCCGAGCCAGCCAGGTGGTCGTAGAGCCACACGCCGCCGAAGCCGGCCTCCTCAGCGCGCACGGCGGCGTCGCGGAGATCCTCCCACCGTCCCCCAAACGGATCGAACAGCAGATCCACCTGCACGCCGCCGACCGTACCGGCGGCGAGCGTGCGCCCATGTGACCAATGTGATGCGCGCACAGGCCCTGCTCGGCACCCTCTGGCATGACCCGGACGACGGTGCGTCAGTCTGGATCGCCGGCGAGATGCTCGTGATAGCGCAGACGGGCGTGACGTGGTTCGGTGCCTACCTCGGAGCGACGGCACGTCATCATGGTGATCGATCTACTAGTCGGGGTTCGCTTGGAGGCACCGTTACGCCCAGGCGGCGCCACACTCGTTGACCCTCTAACCGGCGTTCGAGGATGCTCGGCGACGCGATTACAGGACGCGCTTATCGGACGATCGCACTCCTGGGCGTTCGGTGCCGGCGCGGAGTGGCGATCGACGCTCCCGAGCGGGCGTTCTGCGTCGATGCGCAAGGGGGCTGCCGTCGAGTCGGCCGCCCGTCAGGTGCCTACGACAGCGCGGCTGTGATCACCTCGCAGGATCACCGGTTTGCGGTCAACGCTCGCCGCTCGTCGAAGCAGCGGCCACCCGCAGCCATGGAATGGCGGTCGGATCGACGGTGACGTCGGCCTCGGCGCGGCCCACGACTCTGCTGCCGTCTTTCGCCTGCCACGTCGGGCCGCCGAAGTGGGTGGTGAGGAGCTTGCCGTTGTCGTTGAACAGGTCGGCCCGCGGCGTGACGAAGCCCCAGACGAAGCCGCTCGAAGTGTCGTTGCACGAGTAGATCTGGACGCCGACGCCGTGACCGACGAGGAACACCTTGTGGCCGTCAGCAAACCTCGATCTTGGTTGGGACGGACGGCTCGGGCGGACCGGCCTGGGCCAGCTGCGTCAACGACAGGGTCGCCGCGGCGGCGGCGATCCCGCCGATCAGCAGGCGGCTGGAACGGATGGATCTCATGTCATTACCTCTCACTGTGTGGTATCGACCCCGAGCGTTCCGTCGTGTGTCCGTGGCCTTGCGCGCCGTCATCAGCGACAGCGGGCGGGATTCGGTCGCGTCATTCGGTGGTGACCACCACGGCGCCAGACGTTCGCCTCAGGCGGAGTGGACGGCGGCTTGACGTGTCTGGGGAGGTGGGTCACGCCTCGTTGCACTGTGGGCTTGTGGTCGGCGACAACCTCGGCGTCGATGACATCGTCGAACTCTCGGTTAGGCGCTGGTGTTGAGTCGGGTTCGAGGAGGATGTTCGCCCAGAAAGTCGAGTGCGGCGGCGACGAGAGCGTTCTCGTGTCGTGTCGCTTCTCCGATCGCGTTGGAGAGCCGCCGCCTCCGAACGCGGCTTCGGGATCGGCCCGTCGCTGCCTTGATGGCCGTCGATCGCGGGTGTGCTCGTCACTGTCAGCTCGTCAGTGGGCGCTCACCGGGACCAGCAATCGCTCGCCAAGGTCGCCAACGTCGGCGCGGCGTGGACGGAGCACGACGAAGTCGTGCCGCCCGTGATCGCACTTCTCATCACGAACCGCTACGTAACGGCGGCTCGACGGGTGGGTCGGAGATGATTTGGCTGTACGTGTGGAGGATGCGCTATGAGCGCTGGCGCGGCTGGCGTGGCTGCCGATTCCCGTCGTAAGGCGGTGAGCGGGTGACGGTCCTGCCGTACTGAGGGCGTCGATTCTTCGCCTGAGGCCGCCACTCGAGCGGCGTCCTGCTGCATCTCCGCTCCCCGCAGGTCTGTGGAGCGTTCGAGGCGCAACGGTCTGGCATTCAGTCCTCGCGGTCGAGGATTCGCCGGTGTCGTGTCGTGGTCGAGGTGACAGCCCTCGTCGCCGTGGTAGGGGACGGCGGATCGTAGGCCAGGAACTCGTCCGTCTCCCACGTGCGATTGTTGACGTGCCCTTGAACTGTGTTCATGTAGTCGACGGCACCCGCCGTGTACCAGCGACCAGCGAACCAGCGGCCCATGCATCCGAGCATGTCGCCGGCCGCATAGACGCGACCTCGCTCGACGGTGTTCAGCCATGTCTCCGTGCCCTCGAAGCAGGATCGCCAGAAGGCATAGGTGACGTCGAGGTTGTAGGCCGACGAGTCGTAGGCGTGGGGGAACGCGCTACGCATGTATGGGAAGCGGGTCTGACCGAGGCCGAACGACTCGGGACACTGACCAGTACGGCCATCGGTGCCGAGCGGGAATCGCGGCTCGCAGTTCACGGCCGTTGTACCCCAGTCACCGAGGCTGTTCACCTGGTCCCAATAGGACTCGGCGACGAGTTGGGCGCGTACGAAGTCCTCGTCGACGCCCCATTTGCACGCGGCCCACTGGATGATCTCGTCGGTCGTTCCAACGAAGTTGCCGTCAACGCGGGCCGCGAACGGAGCTTTGGCCGGGTCGGCATCGGACCACGCGCCGGCGGCGCCACGCGTTTGATTCGGGATGCCACCGAACTGATTCGGACGCTGGTTGACCTCCCGAACCTCGGGGGTGGGGCGCACTCGATTCGCGCATTGCGTCGAGGTGGGCAGGGTCGCACCCGGCGGCAGCAGATCGAACCGACCAGATGGTGGTGGTGCGGTCGTGGTAGGCGCCTGGGTCGTGGTCGGCGGTGGCGTGCTCGTCGTGACGCTCGGCGCCGTTGTGGTCGTGGTCGGTGACGTGGTCGTCGTGCTCGCGGTGGTGGTTGTGGTGGTCGCCGTCGTGGGAGCAGACGACGAGAGAACCTGGAACGATGCAGCGCTGTCGTTCCAATGGTGCAACGTGCCCCAGCCATTGTCGAACACGCCGACTTTGATCGTGTGACGACCGCGCCGCTCGGCGGCCGGAACGCTCCACGTCGCCGTGAACGTCCTCGCCTGGGATGCAGGGAAGGTCTCGGCGTCCCACGAGCGCTGGAACACCTTGCGACCCCTGCCGTCGTGGACCTCCACATCCACTAACCCTTGGCGGTCCGAGGACGCCGTCACCGAGACGGCGATCGACACGGTCGACCCGCGGCGCACCTCGGTCGGAGAGGCACTGGCCGACGTCGTGAAGCCGCCGGCCGTGACGGGCGCCGCGTCCGCCTCAACAGCCGGGAGCGCTACGAACGGCGTGACGGAGAGAACCATCGACACCAGTAGGCGACGGGAACGGGCCGGCGCGGAGATCGGCATGGCTCCTCCTCAGTCCGGCTCCAACCGAACCTTCGTCAGGCGCCCGTCAACGACGACGGTAACAGACAGTCCCGGCACGCCTACTCACGAGCGACGGTGGCGCGTCGGCGGATCGCCAAGGTCCAGCGGGGCGCTGCCGTCGCGCTCACCGAGGCGGGCCTGGTTGAGGCCGAACACGACGCGGGCGATCATCCTCTCATTGAGCGTGGTCGCCCGCCGGCGTCACGTGGGAAGAAGGGTGGCCAGACCATCTGGCGTGTCAAGGTCTCCGTCGTCAGGTGACCGAATGTGCCCTTGCGACCAGTCGAACTCACCGCCGGCGGATCGAACATTTCGCGTGCGTGCCGGCCGCCCACGGATGGCCCCAAGATCACCCGTGTATTAGGCGTTCGGCGCTCTCGCGAGGACTTCCCGAGGTGCGGGCTCAGCGTCCCTTCGTTGCGTGCCGGGTGGACGCGGTTGGTGCTGCAAGCGAGTGCGTCCGAAGGCTCTGCGCGTGGGCGCCGGCGGCGGAGGCTGGCGGCCGAGACTGACCCATCGCCCGGGGATCGAAAGCGAGAGAGCGATGCGGTGGCCGTTGGGTCCTGGGGAGGCCCTATCCACGACCACCGCGCTGCCATGGTCTGCGCCTGCGAGTGGGATGTCTCGCGGGCGCCCGGCCGAGTGGTGGCCCGCCCGAGACCTGACGGGTGGCCTCACCGTTGAAGTAGCGATGTGATGGTCGGCGCGGTGGATTGGTGCAGTGCGTTATCAAGGCGCTGCCAGTCGCCGGCCGACGTGTTGGTGGGCGCTGGGCCGAGTGGACCGGGGCGTGCACGCCGCCAGGCGGCGCCGCGAGGGCGGAGTGCCGCCGGCGCTCCTCCAGTGGACGTCAACCGCCTCCGCCGACGAGATCGTCGGACGTTTTCATGCAGACGGTTAGGCCGACGTCGCGTTCCTCGGGGCCGTCGCTTGCGAGGCTCTCCGTGGCGATCCTTGCGACGACCGCCCGAACCGTGAGTCCTCTTCCTGTTCGCGGTCCCCGCGATCTGCCCACTGGCGGCCACGAGCCTGTGGCGGGCCTTCATCTCCCGCAGCGATGGAGTCGACGGGGCGGGGTCCGCATTCCGGCGTTTGGTGACACTTGGCGAGGCAGCGTCCCGCCGAGTCGTCGACCGGGCCCCGACATCGACGAACGGCGCCTCCTGGTTCAGTTGAGGCCGAGCGATTGTCGACCGTATTGATTGAGTTCGTGGATCTGGAAACGATTGGGCCACGTCTGCTCGTAGTCCTCTTCGGGAAAGTCACTCGGGCTGGTTCCTGCGGTGAGCGCTGCGAATACGGACGCGGAGTAGGCCTCGTTGCGTGGGCACCAGGGTGCGGCCGGGATGTACATCACGTTGCCCCACCCACGTTGATCGATGACGGGCGCGACCGCGTGTGGCATGTCACCGTGCCACCAAACCGAGTCCCCTGCCCGAATGTCGGGGATCCCGCTCAGCGCCTCGAGTAATGGTGCGTGCCACCGCTCCGTGACCGGGAAGACCTGGCCGGCGGTCATTCCGCACATGTCGTCGTCAGCGACATCACCCAGCAATGGGCGCAGCAACAGATACGCGATCGCTTCGGGTATCGGGATGGCCTGCAGCACGCCCTGGTCATGGTCCATGTCCGAAAGCGCCGTCCAACCCTGGAAGGTGCGGAAGACCGACGTCATCGTCGTGCTCGCGTACTGAGATCCCGACGTCCGATGAGCGGCGCTCCAAGGGTCGAACTGTTCGATCGACCCGTCGAAGACGTGACGGAACGCCTGTTGGTACTCAACTTTCATCCACAGGTCGAAGGTGCCTGCGTCGATGTGGGTGCCCAGACCCTTGGAGTTCGCGCCTTCGGGCCGGCGGCGGATGCGATCTGGGTACAGCACGTTGCGGTCGGGTTCGAACCATTCGGTGCCGCCTGACGTGTTGTGCCAGAGCGAATTGAGGAACGTCTGGACGTTCGCCATCCGTTCGCTCTGGCGGGCTTGCATCTGAGCGTGCGACCAGTAGATCGGATAGATCTCGGGCTTTGAGTCGACGGTGCCGAAGAAGTCGTCGCCCGGGCCTCGGTACTTCTCGAAGAAGTCGTTCGAGTCCACGTAGTCGACGATCTGACGATCCCAGCCGAGTGCTTGTTCGCGATCGAAATGTCCACGAACGACCATGCACCCGCGTCGACGCAGCAATGAGTACGACTCTGTCGAGACTCTGCCAGCGGCGATGTCCGCGTAGTCGATCACGGGCCAGCCCGTACCAGCGGCTCCGTTCGCAGCGCGGATCTCGCCGGCGCGCACCGATACGAGGTCGGCGACAATCCCGAAAACCTCCTCGACGCTGCGCCCGGAGGCTTCGATGCGTGCCCGGATCGCCGACTTGATCTTGCGAACTGCGGCGGGCACGTCTGACGGTGGATCCTCCCAGGACGGCAAGCCCGGCACGTCAAGTGAACCCTCGGCATCGGTCATGGTTTGTCCAGACCTCTCTCGACCCGAGCACCTCGAGCCGTCAGCAAGCGTAGATCCGGCCTCACCATCAGCTTGCACGTCACCCGATACCTCATTGCCGAACCATGCGTGGCGGCCGCTGCTCAGCCGGCGTTCGGGGCGGTCGCCCCATGGACGATCATCTCGTGGGCGAGAACCCTCTAGACAATGTCGCGAACAGAACTGTCGCTGCTGCGCCTACCAGTTCTGGGCGGCGAGTAGCAGCGCGGCGAGCGGCTCGAGCGTGGCCATGAGCTCGTCGAGCTCGCCCGGCTCGAGGCTTTCGTAGGGCTTCGCCGCGAGGTCGTCGGTGAGCGCCTCGACCCGCTGTTTGACAGCGCGACCCTGTTCGCTGAGCCAACCGTCATCGCCGATCAGGCCGCGATCGCGCATTCCGTCGATCACGGCGGCGAGCTGCGCTGCCGGGAGGTGGTGGATGCGTCCGAACTTCTCCGCGGGCATGCCCATGTCGAGGGCGAACAGGACGTGAGCCTCGAGGCCGCCGACACCCTCAATCATCAGGGCTGCGATGTGTCCGTCGCCACGGTGTTCGCGCAGCAAGGAAGCGGCATGGAAGAGGCGGGCCACCACGTCATTGGGGATCGGGATGGCGCGCAGCGCGGCGTACATCGGCCGGCCCTCGAACGGTGCGCTGGTCGCGGCCTTGGTCAACAGTTCAGCGGCGCGGGCGAAGCCGGGAGAGTCGACGTGATCGCCGAGGATCCGCCGCAACGCCTTCACGCAGCCCGCCTGGCGAGCGGCGATCGCCGCTTCGGGTGTGGTGGTGCGCCACACCTTCGGAACGTGTCGGGCCACCTCACCGGGAGCGAAGCTGTAGAAGAGCGCGTCCACCACCTCCGCCGGGGCGAGGCCCAGGGGCGCCGCCCGTCCGGCGAAGTAGGTGTCCCAGTAGTTCGTGAACCCGAGGGCGAACATCGCTTCGTTGGGTTCGTCGGCTGAGTAGGGGATGACACCGATCGGCTCGACGAGCTCGAACATCCGGCGAGCCATCGAGCTCACGGTGCACTCCTCCTCCTGCTGCAGCCCCGGCACCCCTCGCGGACACTCACGATCAGTTGGACGGTTGCGCGCAGCCAATCTCATCGCACGACGACGACCGACAGTTCACCTGGAGATCGCTGTCAAGCGGCGCGCACTCGCGGCGGTTGGTGACACCCCCGGCCGACCGATCCGTGCCACGTTCTGGGACATGGTTCGGTGCCTGTCCGCCTCAGCAGATCGCCGACTGGGGGCGCGTGGTCGGGGAGTCGACGCGCGGTCGCCCACCACGCCGAACGGCAGGTCGGGCGCTGGCGGACCGAGTCCGGCGAGGTCGGCGCGGCGCTATGAACTCACACTGTGACGGCTGCGTCGCCTGAGCTGCAGTCCAGACGCCGATCACTCGATCGTGGTGGCGGCCGCCGCCGTCGTGATGCTGCCCGACGGCTGCGGACCGATCCACCGCGTGCTCACTCGGGTGGTTCGCACGTCCCGTTGTCGAGGAAGAACTCGCCGTTGCTTCCGAAATGGGCGGTCTGAGCAACCCGGTCGACGACACCGCCGCCCTTGGCGATGATGTTCAAGTAGGCGGTGAACGTGCCCTGAGCCGAACCTTGGTTGGCGTTGGACGTGTCACCGAACCACACTGCGCCACTCACCCGATACGTGTTGCCGGCCTCGTCGACGAGCACGACACCCTTGGGGGTCAACGTGCCGGTGAAGTTGGTGTTGCCGCCCGGCGTCACGCCTTCGTGGAACACCGACTTGAGCGTTCCCGACACGGCTGTGTAGGTGTTGTCGACACATTCGAAGACATCGCCTACAACGCTCTCCTCGAAATGCTGAGCGGGTGCCGCGACAGCGGCACCCGCCACTGCGACACCACCGCCGACACCCAAGAGGGTGGCGGCGAACGCGCGCCTCCAAGCCCGATTCGATCCGCGCATGGGACCTCCCTTTCGTGCACGGCTCCCGCCCGCTGCGGGGCCGACTGCGACAGTCAATCGCACTCGCGCCTTCCAACGGGCGCGGCGCCACTCAACCGGTCACGTCGACCGCGGCTGGAGTGAGTCCCATCACGTGGTGTAGGAGGCGGCACACACTTCACAAGGCATCTTGAACCGCCCCGGCTTCGGTGGAGGCCAGCGGATACCGGGCGGCGGCTCTGCGGGCGTTCGCTGCGTCCCGTCGGGTGACGGATGCCGCGCCCGAGCGTGCATTCTGCGCCGTTTGACCGGGCGCCGAGCTGGTGCACGTCGACCGCCGAGTGACGAACGGCATCTCTCAAGGAGCGGTGGTGTCATCGGGTCCGAGACCGGCCTGTCGGAGTTGGCCGCCGCCGAAGCCCGGGACAACCGTTGGTTTCCGAGCGAAGCCGACAACGCACCTCCGAACGCACCTGGGCCGGCTGGTTGCTGACGAGCGCCGAGATGCTCTCGCCAGGACGCCACGGGTTCGCTGGCAGACCGGTACAGGCTGACCCGAACGGGAAGAAGCCGCAATCTCTCGAACCGTCTGGCCCGTAGTAGCGCGAAGGTATCGACGAGGAGGACGTGTATGCGTCGAACATTGATCGCCACGGTCGTTGTCACGTTGACCACCTTTGGTCTTGCGGCGACGGCCTCCGCGCAGGAAATGAACCAGCCCTCCGAGGGCGAGAACTCGACGGGCCGCAACGAAGCTGGTTTCGGCGGCGGCCCCCATTGTCACGTGCTGCGGAGCTCACACGGTGCGCCGTTCGAGTGGATCCAGGTGTTCCCGTCGCACCAGGGACACGCCTCCAGCGGCACTGCCGACGGACCGTTCCTCGCCGATCCCGACTGCGACGGTGACCCCGGCTGAGTGACGCAGGTGGCATCACAGCCCTGGTCGTGAACGGGATCCGTTCAACGAAACAACCCTCCCCGGGGAGGCTCAGCTGGGCCGACGGAGTCGGGGGTGACTGTCGACTTGGTGGGGTGAAGCCCACGATCTCGAGGACCGGGGCGGAGCCTCGACCGATCGCTTCGCTCGGGCGGGAACGGAGCGCACGCACGCCGTTCGACGCTGGACCATCTTCAGGAGGTGCCACATGACCGGACGTATCCGCATGCGGATGCTCGCGATCACCGCCGCGGTTGGCGCGGTCGCCGTCAGCGCGCCCGCCGCCGCCGACCCGCCCGTCTTCCCGGACGTGATCTCGCTTCCTGACGGATGGCTTCCGGAGGGCATCGCGATCGGGCCGGGGCCGACGTTCTACGCCGGCTCCCGCGCCAACGGTGCCGTCTACCGCGGTGACGTGCGGACCGGCCAGGGCGAAGTGTTCATCCAGGGCCAGGACGGACGCGTCGCCGTCGGCCTGGACTATGAAGCCCGGTGCGGCCTGCTGTTCGTCGCGGGCGGAGCGACGGGCCAGGGCTACGTCTACGACGCCGAGACCGGAGAATCCGTCGCGAGTTTCCAGTTCACGGCTCCGCCCTCGTTCGTGAACGACGTGACGGTGACGACCGAAGGGGCGTACTTCACCGACTCCCAGCAGGCGGTGCTCTATCGGGTCGGGCTTACGGACTGCACGACGCCCGGGCCGGTGAGCACGATCGCCCTCGCCGGCGACTGGACCCAGGTAGTTGGGTCTACCAACGCCAACGGGATCGTCGCCGACCCGAGCGGAGAACGGCTCCTCGTGGTGAACTCGACGACCGGCGGCCTCTTCAGCGTCGATCCCACGACCGGGACGGCGGAGCTGATCGACGCGCCGCCGGTGACGGCCGGCGACGGGCTCCTGCTGCGCGGCCGGACTCTTTACGTCGCTCAGAACCGACTCAACCAGATCGCCGTCATCGAACTCGACGCCGGCTGGGAGTCGGGCCAGCTCATGGACATCTTGACCGACGCCGACCTCGACATCCCGACCACCGTCGCCCGCTTCGGGAACGCGCTCTACGCCGTGAACGGACGATTCACCACGCCGCCGACACCGAGCACCCCGTACCAGGTCGTTCGCGTCGCGCTCCACTGAGCAAAGCGACTCGACGCCGCACCGCCGAGGGCCTCAGAGCCGGGGCGGAGACACGCGCCGCCATCGCAATCTCACTGCGCTGATCCGGCGGTATCGGAGAGGGCTCGCTGGCGTTACTGACGGCAATTGTCGGATACTCGTGATCGCCGCGGGGACGCCGGCGCCATCGCCGGTGGCGACGTGGTGTCGCCTTCGACGTGGCGTGGGCGTCGGCGGGTGACGTCTCGCTGTTCCGCCCGAGGAAAGGGGCGGCGAGTGGCGCGTAGGGTCGGTGCATGACTCGACTGTTGCTGGAGGGCGGGCAGGTGTTCGACGGGTCAGAATCGGCGCCAGTCGTCGCGGATGTGGTGATGGAAGACGGGAGCATCGTCGATGTAGGACCCGGGCTGGATTCATCGACAGCCATGTCCACTTCCTGTTGAATGGCCAGCTCGACCCGATGTACTCGGTGCGCCGTCCGTTCTCACTCGCGTTCTACGAGGCGGCGGAGAACATGCGGGCGACGCTCGACAGCGGCATCACGACGGTACGCGAGGCCGGCGGCTCCGATCTAGGCATCAAGACCGCCCAGCAGCGGGGGATGATCGCCGGGCCGCGCATGCAGATCTCGATCTCGATGCTCAGCCAGACCGGCGGGCACGGCGACCGATGGCAGGTCTGCGGCGCCCACCTGCCGTTGTTCGTGCCACACCCGGGCCGTCCGGACACGGTCGTCGACGGCCCCGCCGAGATGCGCCGCAAGGTGCGTGAGCTCGTGCGCGCCGGCGCCGACGTGATCAAGGTGGCGACGAGCGGCGGCGTGCTGTCGCCACGCGACGATCCCCGCCACGGCCATTTCCGCGACGCCGAGCTGGCGGTACTGGTGGAGGAGGCGGACGCGGCCGGCCGGTTCGTGATGGCCCACGCGCAGGCGACCGACGGGATCAAGGCTGCGATCCGCAACGGGGTCCGCTCGATCGAACACGGCATCTACCTCGACGACGAGGCGATCGGCCAGATGCTCGAGCTTGGCACGTACCTCGTTCCCACCCTCATGGCGCCGCGCGGCGTGCTCGAGGCCGCCGAGGCCGGCGTGCCCGTACCGCCGGACGCCGTGGAGAAGACGAAGATGGTGATGGAGGCGCACGTTGCCTCGGTGAGCAAGGCGATCGGCGCCGGGGTGAAGGTGGCCATGGGCACCGACAGCGGCGTGACCCCGCACGGCCGCAACCTGGGCGAGCTGCCGTTGATGGTCGAGTGCGGGATGTCGCCGGCTGAGGCGCTGGTCGCCACCACCCGCACGGCGGCTGAGTTGCTCGGCCCGCACGATCCGCACGTCGCAACCAGCTACCACTCGGGCGGCATCGATGTCCCAGGTCCGTGTCCACAGCTTCTCGATCTCGCTGGACGGGTTCGGGACCGGCGGCGACATCACGTTCGACGCCCTGTTCAGCCACGCCGGGGAAGGCCTGCACGAGCGGATGTTCGCCACCCGATTCTGGCGCTCGATGGTCGGCGGGAGGACGCCCGGCGGAGCATTGAACTGATCATGGACGCGGCCCGTTCCATCCTCGGGAAGCGGCCCGATGCCAGCATGGAAGAGCTCGCCGTCGCGGCCGGCGTCACCCGCCAGACCGTCTACGCCCATTTCTCGTCACGCGACGCCCTGATCGCTGCCGTGTTCGACGCCGTGTGGCCGAAGCCGTCGCGACCATCGAGGACGCCGATCTCGACGCTCTCACTCCACCCTTGGCACTCCGGCGCTTCCTCGCCCTCAGCGAAGAACTCGTACGCCGCCATCCCATCCTGCTTGAGCCCACCCTGACCCGGATCGGCACCTCCGCAGGCAACGATCCGCACGAACTCTTACCGACGTCCTCGAGCGACTCACCCGACGGGGACAACGGTCCGGCGACTTCGATCGCAGCTTCCCAGCCCACTGGCTCGTCTCGCCGACCTTCAGCCTCAGCCACCTGGCCGCCGAGCACATCACTGCCGGTCGCCTCGCCCAATCGAAGGCGGCAAGCATCCTGCAGTAAAGGGTCCTGCGCCTCTACGGCCTGACCGCGACCGACGCGCTCAACGCCAGCTGGTAGTGAGAACGGATGTGAGCAATCCGCCGCCGGAGAAGCGAGATCTCGTTGCCGAGTTCGACGCGGCCTACTCGTCGACGCCGCCGTGGGATATCGGTCGCCCGCAACCCGCCTTTGCGGCGTTGGCTCGTGAGGGCCGTCTGAGCGGTGACGTGCTCGATGTGGGGTGTGGTACCGGCGAGCACGCGCTGATGGCGACCCAGGCGGGGTGCAAGACCGTCGGCGTTGACCTGTCCCCAACCGCGATCCGCCTCGCCGAAGCGAAGGCGCAGGAGCGAGGCACATCC
This sequence comes from uncultured Acidimicrobiia bacterium, assembly GCA_963844915.1. GTDB lineage: Bacteria > Actinomycetota > Acidimicrobiia > Acidimicrobiales > Ilumatobacteraceae > JALZMG01. The sequence goes on from CAWJQF010000011.1 coordinate 400,810, forward strand.
TCGCAGTTCGTCGTCGGCGACGCGCTTCACCTGGAATCGCTTGGCGAGCAGTTCGACGTCGTCCTCGACTGCGGCCTGTTTCACGTCTTCGATGACGAGGACCGTCGCTCATTCGTCGAGAGCCTTGCTCGCGTGGTGCGGACAGGTGGCCGCTACTTCCTGCTCTGCTTCAGCGATGAGGAGCCGCCCGGATGGGGACCGCGCCGAGTCACACAAGCCGAGATCCGAGGCGCGTTCGCACCACGGTGGCGAGTCGAGAGAATCGAGCCCGCGGAGCTCTACGTCACGATCCGCTCGGAGCCGGTGCGCTCGTGGTTCGCCTCAATCAAGCGCACCTGACCCCGCTCGCTGCCTCGATCGACATCCTCGCCGCGGTTCACCTGCACTGGCGAACGTCCGGGGCGGCTACGGCCGGCCTCCACCCGCCGCGACGAGACAGAACGGACGGATCGGTGCTCGCCGTACCGGGCGTCGAGCGCAGCCCGCTGCCCGCGGCGACCAGAGGGCCGCACAGAACGCTCTGTCGAGGTGGTCATCGAACAACGGGAAATAGTGTCGGGCCGCCGAGCCCAGGATCGCCGGCTCGGCGCACGCTGGCGTGGCGGTCTCGAGAACAGTCAGGGCTTGTGGAGGTGCTGGTGCAGGTCGCAACAGACGTCGGGCCAACTTGGGTCTCGTCGGAGATCCCAGGTGCCGTTCGCAGATGGTGAGCATCCAGACCGCACTGGCGACGGCGGACCGTTGGCCCGAGGTCGTGAGCGTGTTCGGTCGCCGTGGTGACGACCCTGGCTGGTGCTGGTGCCGCCGGTTCCTCGACCCACCACCCGACGCCATCGACCCCAGCGACAACCGGGAAGCCCTTCGACATGAGATCCGCACCGCCGTGATGGCTCCGGGCGTCATCGCCTATCTCGACGGCGTCCCGGCCGGCTGGACGAGGGTGATGCCACGGTCAGCCTTGCCCGCCCTCCTGGCGAACCAGGCGTTGCGCCGCATCCTGACCGACGATCCCGGCGCCTGGTGGGTCACCTGCTTCGCGATCGACAAGCGCGCTCGCAGCCTCGGCGTCGCGACCGCCCTCCTCGATGCCGCAGTGGCACACGCCCGAGATCACGGCGCAACCGCCGTCGAGGGACATCCAGTCGACACCGCCGCGCTGAAGGCTCGAAAGGTGAGCGGCTCTGCGCTGTTCACCGGCACCATGCGCATGTTCGCGGCTAACGGTTTCGCCGAGATCGGCCGGACGTACCCGAGCCGTCCCGTCATGCGGCGCCAACTCTGACCATCGCACCGAATCTCAAGACGATGAAAGGTCGTCCAATCAGCCCGACTTTCCGAAGCGCCCGAGGCCATGACGCGTCGGATAACGCGGCCACGAATCACCCAGGAGGGTGGGAATAACGCCGGGTCAATCACGCCCGCGGATCCACCGATAATCCCAGCCCTCCCGCCGAGCCCGAACGGGGAACTTCCGGCGAAGCGCGCCATCGGACCGCCCGATAAGACGCCCCCAATGATGCTCAGCTCGGAGGCCAAGGGGGTATCCGCAATGTGCGCAGCAAACTCTCGCGAGCACGAGAGCTCACATGCGAGCACGACGGCGTACCGATTCGGCGATCCGTCGTCTCGAGTTGTCGCTGGCGTCGTCGCGCTGGACGGAGTGAGCGGGTGCCGAACTGATGCCATGAAGGAGTGGGGCCTCCGATCACCAGGAGTCCGAGTCGAGTCAAGACTCGGGTCGTCCTCCACCCACGGTGTCGGGCCCGTCGACGCATTCCGCCTTGAAGAGCCCATTCGTGGTCTCGGCGAGCGCGTTGTCATGCGGGTCGGCGATGGTGCCGATTGAGGAGTGGGTCCCGATCTCGTCCAGGCGTTCGATGCACCGCACACCGATGAAGTGCGACCCGCCGTCGGGGTGCGCGATGAGCCCGAGCACCGCATCCGCTCAACTCTGCCTGCCCCAGACCCGCGCATGTACCTCACCGCCGTGCCTCGCTCGCCTATGCGCTCCATTCCCGACGACGGCCGCGAGTCCTAGCCGTGTTCTCTTACAGTTCTCTTAGACCCCGTCACTCACCGGACTTGGCGGCACCAACCGGACGGGGCGCCGGACGACACACCAGCGCACGGCACCGGCGGTCACCCCTGACACGTCGGACGACTACCTGGGGGTCAAGAGGTCGGGAGTTCGAATCTCCCCAGCCCCGACGAGAAATCCCTGCTAGATCGAGACGACCTTGAACTTGGCGCCGAGCCTGCTGCCGGGGGCATAGGTGCCGTTCCGCCGCCCTCGCGGCTGCAAGCCTGTTCGTCGTGCCCAGGCCCGTGACGAGCACGCAACCGGCGATCGGCTCACCTGTCCACGAATGAGCTGGCCGTTCACGCCTGCGATCAGGCCGCCCGTCCGCCGTCACCGTCGTCGCTGTCTCTCAGGAATGCGTTGGGACGCCAGCGAGTTGGCTCATCGCATGAGTGCTACGCCGTTCGACCCGCACGTCCTACTGGCAGAGAGCAGGCTCGGCGTCTTGGCCACCATCAAGACCGACGGGCGCCCGCAGCTGACACCCGTCATGCCGTTCTACGACCGACACGCCGGCGTGATCTATTTCTCCGTGCGCGCACGCCCGCGAAGACGGCGAACCTCCGAAGGGATCCACGGGCGACGTTGGAGGTCACGAGGCCGGACGGCCACGCGTGGGCTACAGCAGAGGGCACCGCGACCCTGACCGGGCCCGGAAGCGACCGTATCGGCCCGGAAGTCCAGGCATTGGTGGACTACTACCGGCTCGCCGCCGGTGAGCACCCCGACTGGAACGAGTACCGCTCAGCCATGGTGCCGGACCGTCGAGTACTCATGACGATGACAGTCGACAAGGTGTACGGCGCCGACATCGGTTGAACCGCTGTCGGTCCGATCGACCGTCACTCGGCGGTGTCGGACGCCGGCGGCTGGGTTATTCGGGCGCGGTACGCACGTTCGCTCAAAGCTGTGCGCTTTACCGACGGCTCCGTGGGAGATGACGATGACGCGGTCGGAGCGGGCGATCGTGCGGCTGCCGTCTCGACGCTGGTCCAATAGCCGACGAGGGCGGTCTTCAGCTCGCGGATCAAGCGCGGTCGCTCACGTGGCGTGGCGGCGAGGATCGCGGGGAGCACGGCGGCGTAGATCTGGATGGTCACGGTCGCCATCAAGGCCCGATCCTTCGGTGACAGGCCGGGGGTTCGCATGCCGATCAGCACTTCGGTCTGGCCACAGAGCGCGTTGTGCAGACGCTGCGTCGACGCCGTGAGCTCGGGTGACAAGCCACCGCCGACGAGGAGCGCCTTGGCGCCGGGGTGGGCGAGGTTGAAGGCGAGCATCGGATCGATGACCCGGTCGACGAGCTGATCCAGGGAGATCGTCGCAAGGTCGTCGTCGAACACGCCGGCCTGGGTCTCCGCCAGCTGGGCGAGGCAGCGCTCGGCCAGTGATTCGGCGATGGCTTGCTTGCTGGCGAAGTACTGATACAGCGAGCCGGGCGAGATGCCGGCCCGGGAGGCGATGAGATTGGTGGTGGCCGCCTCGTAGCCAACCTCGGCGAACACGTCCTCGGCGGCGTCGAGGATGGCCTCGATCCGTCGCCGACCCCGTTCTTGGCGACGGGGTGCGGTGTCGTTGAGTTTCGATCCGACCTGCATGTGCTCCTCCACCGGTTGTCTCTTGACAAATACGAGCGAACGCTCGCATCATAGCAAGAACACGAGCGATCGCTCGTATCCGCATGACAGCGATCGAGGCAAGCCCATGACGGGTTCCGAACCATTGCATCTGGTCGGCCGGACGACCGGACCGATGGACCAGTCCGGTGCCGCCATCCGCGACTCGGTCGGAGTCGCTCGGTCGGTGGTGCTCGAGGTGCGTGACAGCGATGCCTTGCCCTCGCTGGTCGAGCAGGTCGTCGATGTCGGCGGAGTCGACGTCATGGTCAACGCGGCCGGGCTCGAGCGTCCCGCCCGCTTCCTCGACGGTGCGCCGACTCTGGTGTCTATGGCGCGACGAAGCTCGCTGTGAACCACCGCACCGCGGGTCTGCGCGTGGAGCTCGAAGCGGACGACATCCGCATCACGACGCTCATGTCGGGCGTCGCCGCGTCGAACTTCATCCGCAACTTCGACTCCGTGGTGCGGGGGATCGGCGCACTCGCAGGCATGGACCTGGAGGTCGCCCCGGGCGAGCGCCTTCCCGAGGAGGTGTCGGCGAAGGCGCAGATGGCGATGGACAACGTCGTCGCTCGACCCGAATACATCGCCGATGCGGTCGCCTACGTCGTCGGGCTCCTACTGCGTCTGAACATCCCCGAGCTCGTCGTCCGCCCGGCGCAGACGGCGACCTTCTTCTCGTGAGCGAGGGTCTCGTGAGCAGCGGCAGTGAGCAGCTGGCGCCGATGGCGATCGAGCTGCTGGGGGGCTTTCGAGTCCGCGTCGGCGAGCGAGTTGTCGACGAGGTCGACTGGGGTCGGCGCAAGCCGAAGGCCCTTGTGAAGATGCTGGCGCTGGCGCCAGGTCATCGGCTCCATCGCGATCAGGTCATCGACGCGCTGTGGCCCGAGCTGGACCCGGTCTCGGCCGCCAGCAACCTCCGCAAGGTGGTGTATCGAGCGCGTGCCGAGTTGTCGGGTGAGCTCGGCGACGGCTCGGCCTTGATCATCTCGCAGGGCGAGCTGTTGGGCTTGCCTCCCGGCACGTGGGTCGACGTCGACGCGTTCGAACTGGCCGCGTCCGAGGCACGCGCCAAGCGAGACATCCACGCGTATCGGCGGGCCATCGCGGTGTGCCGGGGTGAGCTCCTGCCCGAAGATCGGTACGAGGAGTGGGTGATCCGTCGGCACGCCGAACTGCAGGCCGACGCGCTCGCCATGCTCGTCGAGTTGGCCGCCCTCCTCGAGGCGCGTTGTGAGCTCGTCGAGGCCGCAGGTCTGCTTCGCCGGGCCGTGGCGATGGATGCGGTGCACGAGGAAGCGGCGCACGGGTTGATGCGAGTGCTCGCGGCATCGGGGCAGCGGTCCGAGGCGCTGTCCGTCTACGAGACGTTGCGCGAGGCGTTGGCGACCGAGATCGGTGTTGATCCCGGCATCGAGACCGTCGAGCTCTACGAGGAGATCTACTCCAGGACCGAGGGCACGCAGGGGCACACCGCCAAGCGTTGGGAGCGGATCGGAGACCTGCGGATGATGGCCGGTGACGGGACTGGCGCTCTGAGCGCGCTGCGTTCGGCACTCGTCTCCAACGACAGCGAGGCCGAGCGGTCGCGGCTCGAACGCAAGTCTGCGCAGGCGGTGCTCCTCACGCCGACGCCGGGACCGGCCGGCGAGCACCTCGACGCCGCCGAGTCGTCCCTCGCACGGTGGCCCGACGACACGGAGCGGGTCCGCGTGCTGGCCACCCGTGCGAACTGGTTGTGCCAGACCGGCGCGCCAGACGCGGCGGTGGTGCAGGCCGAAGCCTGCCGCGCTCTCGCCGAGCGGCTCGGTGGTGCAGACGACCTCGCCGCGGCCTACGAGACGATCGCCATCGTGTGCCACTACCGCGGGGCCTGGCGTGAAGGTCTGCTGCTCGAGATCGATCGCCTCGGTACGTCGGCCGACGACGCGCAGCTGGCCAGGGTGTTCGACATCCATCACTGCATCGGCCAATACCACCTCTACAGCGACGATCTCAGTAGCGGTGTCGAGGACTACGCCCGCCATGTGCTCGAGGTCGCGGGCCGCCTGTCGGCACGCCGAGCGGAGGCGTTCGCGTGGTGCCTGCTCGGAGAGGCACTCATGCTCCGCAACCGCCTTGACGAGGCCGAAGCGTGTCTGACGCGCAGCACCGACATCCACACCGAGCTCGGGAGCCGCTCCGGCGGCCTGCCGTGGCAGCGACTCGCCGAGGTCGCCGCAAGTCGCGGCGACTTCGTCCGCGCCCACGACGCGGCGACGCGCGGCATGGCCATCGCGACGACCTCACCGATGGCGCGGCACCTGTGGGGCCGGCTCTATGCGACGTTGGCCTACCTCGAGCTCGAACGCAACGACGCCGAGGCCGCCGTGCTCGCGATCAAGAACGCCGAGGCTGCAGCTGCACGGTACGGAGACTGTCCGACCTGTAGTGGGCTGCTGCAGCCGATGGCCGCCGAGGCGTATGCCTCGTGCGGCAACGCCGAGGCGGCCGCGCGCCACGCCCGCACGGCGATCAACACGGCCGAGGCCTTCAAGGGCTCGGCGTGGTCGGCGATGGCCGCCTCCGCGATGAGCGACGCCAGCCGGGCGGCCGGCGACATCGCCGGCGCCCGCCGACAGCTCGAGGAGGCGGCTGTGCTCTACGACCGCGCGTCGCACGAGCTGTGGGCCGGCCGTGCCCGCCGGCGCCTCCTCGCCCTCGACGCGCCCTGAGGTCGGGAACACGGCGGGAACGCGCCGTTCGTACGTTGCTCCTGACGAACAGGAGCACCCGACGATGGCACTGCGAATCGGCGACCACGCCCCCAACTTCATCGCAGACACCACGCAAGGCCCGGTCGAGTTGTACGACTGGAAGCGCGGCAGGTGGGCCATGCTCCTGTCGCTGCCGACGGACTTCGTCGGCACGACGGAGCTCGGTGTCGCCGCCCGCCTGAAGGCGGAGTTCGATAGCCGCCGCGTGCGAGTGCTGGCACTGAGCACCGACACGGTGGCCCACCATCATCGCTGGGCCGTCGACATCGAGCAGACCCAGGGCGTCGCCCCGAACTTCCCGGTCATCGGCGACGAAGACGGAGCGATCGCCCGTCTCTACGACCTGGTCCGCGTCGATCCGACCGACACCGCACCGATGCGATCCGTCTTCGTCATCGGACCGGACAACCGGATCGAGCTGGTGCTCAGCTACCCAGCGAGCACGGGTCGCAACTTCGGCGAGATCATGCGCGCCATCGACGCCCTGCAGCTCGCCGCCCGCCACCCGGTGGCCACACCAGCCAACTGGCAGCCCGGCGACGCCTGCATGCTCGCCCCCGAGCTGAGCGACGCCGAGGCTGCCGAGCACTTCCCGCAGGGATGGATCTCCGTCACGCCGTACCTACGCGTCGTGCCGCACCCGCCGTCCTGACCGCCCACCCGCCCCCCCTTCACCACTTGCGTCGCGAGCCCGCTCGCGCACGCCCCAGCACCAATGAAACCAGGGCCGAAGGTCCCCGACCCGAAGCCGAATGAAAGGAACCACCATGTCCACATCAACGTCCGACACGACCGAGATGCCCCGTCCCGTGCCGACCAACCGTGCGGGAGGGTGGCGCCGACGCCTCGTCCCGCTCGCCGCGACGGCTCTAACCGTCACCATCGCCGCGGCATGCGGCGCGAGCGCCACCTCGTCGCTGCCGGAGAGCACTTGCGTCCCCGATGTCGACGACGTGATCGCCAAGAAGGCCACGCCGGAGTCGACCACGGCGGCGTTGTCAGCCGAGGTGGTCGCCAAGCTCGACGCGGCCGCCCAGGCCGCCTTCGAGCAGGCCTCCACCCCCGGCGCAATCGTCGGGGTGCGCACCCCGGAGGGCACCTGGATCAAGGCGTACGGCGAGGCCGATCCCGCGACCGGTGCGCCGATGAAGGCAGGTATGCACACCCGCATCGGATCGGTGACCAAGACCTTCACCGGCACGATGATCATGCAACTCGCCGAGCAGGGCAGGCTCTCCCTCGACGACACCATCGACGAGTACGTCCCAGGCATCCCCAACGGCGATCGGGTGACGTTGCGCATGCTGGCGAACATGACCAGTGGCGTCGCCACCTATTCGACGGCCCCGGCGTTCTTCGACGTCTACGCCGCCCGGCCCGAAACGACCTTTACCCCTGACGAGCTGGTCGCCATCGGAGTCGCCGACTCGCCGATCTTCGAACCTGGCGCGGAGTTCAACTACTCGAACACCAACACCTTCCTCCTCGGCATGGTCATCGAGAAGGTCACGGGCCAGCCAATCGCGACGGTGATCCAGCAGCGGATCCTCGACCCGCTCGGGATGTCGAACACCTCGTGGCCGGGCGAGTCGACCGAGATCCCGTCGCCTTACCCGCAGGGGTTCACCTTGCAGGGCGATGCGGCGACACCCGAGAACCCGAGCAATGCCACCCACTGGAACCCGTCATGGCAGTGGGCCGCCGGCGGGCTGATCTCGAACGTCGACGACCTCCTCGTCTACACCAGGGCGCTGGGCACCGGCCAAGATCTCCTCGACGCCGACGCCCAAGCCGAACGCCTCACATCGTTCCCAGGTGAATTGGGCTACGGCATCGGCATCGGCTGCGTCGACGGCTGGGTCGGCCACACCGGCGAGCTCCCCGGCTACAACACCGCGCTCTTCTACGACACGACGAGCGACACCTCGATCGTCGTCCAGACGAACAGCGACATCGCCTCCGGCGACTGCCCTGACTCCCCGACGCTGCCCGACGACCCCCGCGAGGCCGTGTGCTCGTCGCCGGCCACTCGGATGTTCGTCGCCCTTTCCACCGCCACCGGGCACACCTTCACCCCCAACACGCAACGCTGAACCCGGCCGGTCCTGCGGCGCCGAATCCCCTCGTGGGATGCGGCGCCGCTTTGTCCTCAGAGGTCCACACAGACGGAGATCTCGGCGACATTGTGAGTACCGCACTCGCCCGCCAACGCCCCTGGCGCGGCCTCGACGTCGAGTTCGCCACGATGACCTACGTCGCACGTCTCGACCCGGGAACGCGCCGGGAACGCGCCCTCTTTACCGTCGACGTCATGCGAGCGGATCCCGCTCATCGACCGGAGAGGAACCATTCCTGTGAACGTTGACATGTTCCATCGCGCCGCCCGCGGCAAGCCCGTGTCGTCGAGAGTCGTGAGCGCGACGCGCCCGGTCAATGCGAGCAGTGGCGTACATCGAAGGGAACGACGGGTGCGGGGCATTGCCGCGGCCGCCGCCGTTGCGTTGGTGGCCGTCGGGACGTCGGCCTGCTCGGATCCCGCCCAGTCTGAGATCGTGACGGGAGCGATCCCCTCGGAGGATGCGCTGCGCGCCCCGCCGGGCGGCTTGGACGAGGCGTTGGCCGAGCTGCCGACCCTGGCCCAGACGATGCTCGACGAGAGCGGGGTTCCCGGGATGGCGGTCGCCGTGGTCCACGGGGACAAGACAGTGTTCGCCGACGGCTTCGGCGTGAAGACGCTCGGATCCGACGACTCGGTCGACGCCGACACCGTCTTCCAGATCGCCTCGGTGTCGAAGTCGCTCGGCGCCACCGTCGTGGCCACGCAGGTTGCCAAGGACGTCGTCACGTGGGACACGCCGGTCAGCGAGCTGATGCCCCGCTTCGAGCTGGCCGACCCCTACATCACCGAGCACGCCACGGTCGGCGACTTCTACTCCCACCGATCCGGGCTGCCAGGCGCCGCCGGTGACGATCTCGAGGACATCGGCTACGACCGGGAGTACGTGCTGTCCCACCTCGTCCACGAGCCCCTGGTCCCGTTCCGCGAGGTCTACAACTACGCCAGCTTCGGGATGACCGTCGGTGCCGAAGCGGTCGCCGAGGCCGCCGGGACGAGTTGGGAAGACCTCTCCGAGCGGGAGCTCTACGAACCGTTGGGAATGACCTCCACCAGCTCGCGGTACGAGGACTTCCTCGCCCAGGAGAACCGGGCCACCATCCACGCCAAGATCGGCGACTCGTTCGAGGCGCGCTACGAACGTGACCCCGACGAGCAATCCCCCGCCGGTGGTGTCTCCTCGAACGTCAACGACCTCGCCAAGTGGATGCAGCTGATCCTCGCCGACGGGGAGTTTCACGGCCAACAGCTCATCGATCCAAGCGCCCTGCTCCCGGCCATCAGCGCGCAGATGATCTCGGCGCACACGACGGCCCCCGCCCAACGACCCGCCCAGTCCGGGTTCGGCTTCAACGTCGGCGTGCAGCCCAGCGGGCGCGTCAGCCTCAGCCACTCCGGGGCGTTCGTCCTCGGGGCGGCGACCAACTTCCAGATGCTCCCCGACGCCAACGTCGGGATCATCGTGTTGACGAACGCCGGCCCAATCGGCGCCGCCGAAGCGCTGGCCTCGGAGTTCATGGATCTCGTGCAGTACGGGTCGATCATCCGGGACTGGCGCACCGACTACGCCACGTTGTTGGCCCACTACCACCTCCCGGTCGGCGACCTCGTCGATGAGGAACCCCCCGCCTCGCCGAGCCCCGGCGCCGCGCTCGACGCGTACGCCGGCGAGTACGCCAACGAGTACTTCGGGCCGGCGACCGTGCACGTCGTCGACGGCGGCCTCGTGGTCGACCTCGGTCCGGCCGACTACCGCCTCGCTCTCGAGCACTGGGACGGTGACACATTCTCCTTCGTCCCGACCGGCGAGAACGCCCCGTACGGCTCGCTCTCGTCGGCCACGTTCACGATCGACGGGGACCAAGCGGTCGCCCTCAACCTCGAGTTCTTCGACACCAACGGCCTCGGGACCTGGTCCCGCTCAGCGGCGCATCCCCAAGCGCACCTGCCGTGATGGCCGGACCACCAAGATCCTCGGGGCTTCGTTGAACGCGTAATGACGCACGGAGAGCGGCGGACTCTGAGAATCCGGGATTGCATGCCGCCGGCGGACGCCACGCGCCCGCGCAGCCGCTCACCGCCTGCCGCCCCGGACCCGCCGATGTGCGTCAGCATCACGCCTGGCCCGCCTAGTCGCCGAAGAAGATCACGCCCCTGCGCTCCTGCCCGAGGCGGCACCAACCGGACGGCGCGCCGGACGACACACCAGCGCACGGCACCGGCGGTCATCCCTGACACGTCCGACGACTGCCTGGGGGTCAAGAGGTCGGGAGTTCGAATCTCCCCAGCCCGACGCAGGTCCCCGTACTGTGCGCGCTCATGGCTGACGTTGAACACCTGAGGGCGGAGCTGCGCTACGCACGCCTGGAGGCCGAGCGTTCCCGGCGGAGGTCTTTGCTCGTCACGATCTCGACGTCTGTCGTGATCGTGTTGGCACTCGTGGCCTACAACACCCAGAACGCCCAGCGCGACTTGTGGTCCGATGTGATCGGCGGCCTCGTCGCTGGCGTGACCATCGCGTCATTGCAGCTCGTGTCGCAAGAGCACGTGCGACGTCGGTCGGAAGTACGTCGGCTGACGAGAGAGCTTGGCGAGCAACCATGACGGCCGTAACGGGAGACTGCGGGTCGACGCTGTTGGTGATGCGGACCGGGCGTCCGCTCTGGCATGAGTCGACGGGCGTGCAGGGCGGACGCTTCGGGCCGCGACGACACCGGCTGTAACGGATCACCTGCCGACGGCGCTACCTCAGTTGGCCCGGAGTCTCGGCGGGAGCCCATCTGCACTACGTGGGTTCGGGACTTCGGGCCACGCCTGCTGGACATCACGAGGGTGGAAGCGCGAACCTCCCTCGTCCCACCGGCCAGTAGCCGCGGCGTTCGTACGCCAGGGGCTCATGCTGATGGCACCGGGAGCGGGTGCTGCGGTGCCGGTGGCCACCAACCCGCGTACGGGTGACGGCACGGCGGCTCACGTCGGCCGCAGCGCGGTCACTCGGCGGCGTGTTCGTGCGTCGCCAAGCGATGATCATTGCGACGGAGCCGGCCATGGCGACTGTCGCCGTGATGAGCGTGCGAATCCTCACGATCTCTAGACGCCTTGGTGGGTTCGTCCGGCATAGGGGAGACCCCGTGTTCCCGGTCGGTCGGAAGTCAGCCCTTGCGGGTTGGGCCTTGCGATCGGGCGCGATCGAGCACGAGGCGGGCCGCCTCGCCAACGGTGTAGACGCCGTCGCCAGGGCGTCCGCGGATGAGGTCGGCGACGATGCCCGTCCATCCGGTCTGGTGCGCCGCTCCGAGGCCGGCACCGTTGTCCCCGTGGAAGTACTCGTTGAACACGAGGTTGTCCCGCCACGCCGGGTCGCTCTGCAACCGCTCCACCCCGCCGAAGCAGGGTCGCCGCCCGTCGGTTCCCGGCACGAACAGGCCGATCAGCCGCTTGCGCAGGTCATCGGCGACCTGCTGCAACGTGTGCTGGTGCCCACTGCCGGTCGGGTACTCGATCGTCAAGTCCTCCCCGAAGAACCGGTGATAGCGCTCGAGGGCGATGATGACCAGGTAGTTCAGCGGGAACCAGATCGGCCCCCGCCAGTTCGAGTTGCCGCCGAACATGTCCGTCGTCGACTCGGCCGGCTCGTAGTCGATGCTCGCGGTGACGCCCTCGATCTCGAGCACGTACGGGTGCTCCCGGTGGTACGCCGAGACGGCGCGGAGTCCGTGCGGCGACAGGAACTCCTGCTCGTCGAACAGCTTCGTGAAGATGCGCAACAGCTGATCGATGCCGACCACGCCGAGCAGCAGCCGCGTGTTGCCATTGCCGGAGCGCAGCAGGCCCTGCTCGATCAGCCCGTCACGCCCGCCGAGGTCGGCGATCAACCTGGCCACGCCCTTGCCAAGGGTCTGGGCGCGACCCACGACTTCCTGGTCGAGGGTGATGGCGGCGAGGAGCGGGATGATGCCGACCATCGAGCGGACCTTGATCGGGACGGTGCCTTGCGGCGTCGTCAGCTGGTCGTAGTAGAGGCCGTCCTGCTCATCCCACATCCCGAGCGTGGCCAGCGCCTCGCGGATCGACGTGAAGTGCTCCAGGAACTTCAACACCAGGTCGGTGGCCGGACGCTGGCCTGAGCGTGACAGGATCGCGGCGATCGATCCCATGGAGAGCGCGTAGGACGCCATCCAGCCCGTGGCGTCGGACTGCTCGAGCACGCCGCCGACCGGAAGGTGCGAACGGTCGAGTGGACCGATGTTGTCGAGACCGAGGAATCCGCCTTCGAACAAGTTGGAACCGTCGGCGTCCTGCAGGTTCATCCACCACGTGAAGTTGACGAGCAGCTTGTCGAAGACCTGGCTGAGGAAGTTGATGTCGCGGCCGCCGTCGATGGCGAAGACCTCGAGCGCCGCCCACGCCTGGACGGGCGGGTTGACGTCACCGAAGTCCCACTCGTAGGCGGGCAGTGCACCGCTCGGGTGCTGGAACCATTCCCTGCACAGCAGCAGCAGCTGGTACTTGGCGAACTTCGGGTCGACGTGGGCCAGCGCGACGCAGTGGAAACCCATGTCCCACGCCGCGAACCACGGGTATTCCCACTTGTCCGGCATCGACATGATGTCGAAGGCGTCGAACGTGCTCCAGTGGGCGTTGCGTCCGTTCTGTCGGTCCGGTGGTGGCGGAGGCTGCGTCGGATCGCCCGCCAACCAGCGCTTCACGTCGTAGGAGTACAGCTGCTTGCTCCACAGCATCCCGGCGAATGCCTGGCGCATGACCATGGCTTCCTGCGCCGAGCCGTCGGTCGTGCCCAGTTCGGCGTAGAACTCGTCCGCCTCGCGGCGTCTGCGCTCGTTGACCTCGGTGAAGTTGCGCCCGAGTGCCTTCGCCGCCTGAGTCGGCTTCGAGCCAGTGGGCCGCAGGCGCAGTCGGAGCTCGATCGTCTCGCCGGGCTCGACCGACGTGCGGTACCAGAACGCTGCCTTGGTGCCCTGCTCCTCCAGATCGATCGTCGGTGCGCCGCTGACGACGTGGTCGTTGATCCCATCCTTCGGGCAAGGGTGGGAACCCTGTGCGCCGAACAGTCGGCCCTCGTTGGTCTCGTTCTGACAGAACACGGCGGTCGGCTCGGTGCCGTCGGGTGCTGCTCCGGCGAGCAACTCGAGGTCACCGAGGAACGGATGGTCGATCGCGACGGCACCGTCGCGCCGTCGCCACAGCCGGGGCCGAGCCGCATCGTCATCCCAGCTCCACGTGTTGCGGAACCACACGGTGGGCAGCACGTGGATGGTGTCGGCGTCCGGCCCGGCATTCGTGACACGCACCGTCATCAAGACGTCGTCCGGCTTGGCTTTCGCGTAGTCGACCTCGACGATCCAGTAGCGGTCCTCGTCGAACGCACCGGTGTCGAGGAGCTCGTACTCGGGCTCGTGCCGCCCCCGACGGGCGTTCTCGGCGATCAGGTCGTCGTACGGGAAGGCCGCCTGTGGATAGTGGTAGCGCCAGCGGTTCCAGGCGTGGCTGGGAACAGCGTCGAGGTACCACCAGTACTCCTTGACATCCTCGCCGTGGTTGCCCTGCGGCCCCGTCAGGCCGAACATGCGTTCCTTGAGGATCGGGTCACGGCCGTTCCACAGCGCCAGCGCAAGGCACAGTCGCTGCTCGACGTCGCAGAAGCCCGCCATCCCGTCCTCCCCCCACCGGTAGGCCCGCGACCTGGCGTGGTCGTGGGGGAGGTAGGACCAAGCATCGCCGTTGGCGCTGTAGTCCTCGCGGACGGTGCCCCACTGCCGTTCACTGACGTACGGACCCCAGGTGTACCACTCACCGGCTTGGCGGAGGCCGTTCTCGAGCTGTCCGAAGCGCGCCACCCGGGCCCGTTCTGCGCCTGGCATGTCAACCTCCCTCGAAACGCTGTGACGAGCGCCATATGTGACGGCCACGTCGCAGTCCCTGACCGTAGAATGCCAGGAATGGGTAGGGGGAACGGTGGTGAGTAGCGAAGCGGAGGCCCAGACGCCGCCACCTGCTCCTGTCGCGCCCTTGGTCCCGCGCTGGCGACGTGGCCGGACGCTGAGCGACGGGACGGTCCTGCACTGGTGGAAGCAGATCATCGCCGTGCTCGCCGTGTACGCCGTCTACGAGTTGGTGCGCAGCCGCGCCGTCTCGGGCGCCGGCAAGGCCTTCGACAACGCCCTGTTGATCATCGACATCCAGAAGGTGCTCGGGATCAACCACGAGCTGGCCATCCAGGAGTGGTCGCTGCACTTCCGACCGCTGATCATCGCCGCCAACTACTTCTACGGGTCGGCGTACCTGATCGTGACGTTCGCGGTGATCGTGTGGCTCTACCGCCGCCGCTCCGACGCCTACCCCCTGTGGCGCAACACGCTGGCGTTCCTCACGACGCTCGGGCTGCTCGGGTTCGCCCTGTTCCCGCTGATGCCGCCGCGGTTGCTCGACACCCTGGGTGATGGGCGCACGTTCGGGTTCGTCGACACGCTGTTCGAGTATCCGACGTTCTGGAACTTCAACTCCGAAGGCATGCGGACGGTCTCCAACCCGTTCGCCGCGATGCCGAGCCTGCACTGCGCCTGGGCCTTGTGGGCCGCCTGCGCCCTGTACCCGCGTGTGCGCAGCAACTGGGCCAGGGGACTGGCGGTCGCCTACCCGGTCGTGACGGTGTACGTCGTCGTGGCGACGGGAAACCACTACCTCCTCGACGCCGTCGGTGGCGCCATCGTGTTCGGTGTCGGCTACGGCCTGGCCCGCGTCGTCACCAAGGCAGGTCGCGGACGCCCGCTGTCAGAGCGCGATGACGAGCATCACGATGGCGAGCATCACAACGACATCGTCGATCAGCCCGAACGCGTGCCGTACCGGGCAATCGCCGCCCGGTAAGCGGCGACGTTCAGCTCGACGACCCGCGGCCACTCGACGGCCACGGCCGTCTCCCGGTTGTGCTTGGCGATCAGCAGCCGGAGCTCGGGATCGCCGATGAGGCGCTGCAGCTGGTCCACCATGTCGCCGTCGCTGCGGGCGAGCAGTCCTTCCCGACCGTGCTCGACGAACTCGCGGATCCCCGTGTGCTCCTTGGCGACGACGGGGACACCGGCACATCTCGCTTCGAGGGCGGCGATGCCGAACGATTCGAGGTTGGCCGGCGCGACGAAGAGGTCGGCCCTGCCGTACATCGCCCTGATCTCGTCCCGGGAGCGTCGCCCGACGAGGAAGACGACGTCGCCCAGCCCGTGGCGGCGGATGTAGCGCTCGAGCGAGGGTCGCTCTGGTCCCTCGCCCACCACGTCCAGCCGGAGGCGGATCGCCGGTGGGGTCCGCGCCAGCAGGCGCGTCATCATCCGCAGCAGGTGCATGGGGCGCTTGCGCGGCGCCAGGCGCATCACGGTCATGAGGCGCACGTCGTCGGCATCGCGCTCCTGGGGGTCGACGGCCCAGTCCGTCTGGTCGATGCCGTTCGGCAGCACGAGCACCTCGCGATCGGGGCCGGCGATCCGTTCGATCGGCTCTGCCGCCACCGCGCTCACGGCGGAGAACACTGCGTTCCAGCGGCTCCAGTGCCCGATCCGGTCGAGGGCTCCGAAGATCGGGGTGACGTAGCTCCACATGCAGTGCGTGGTGATCACCGTCGGCAGGCCGGCGCGCTGGGTGCGGTAGGCGGCGGCGTACGACAGCGGGGAGGCGATGCCTCCGTGGAAGTGGGCGACGTCGACCTGTTCGCGCAGCAGCACGTCGGCGGTCATTCGGAAGCTCTTCGGGGTGAACGGGATGTTGAACGGCAGCAGCGGTGTGTCGAGGCGGTGCACGCGCACGCCGTCGACGACGCTCGGCCCAGCGGTCGGTGTCACGACGAGGACCTCGTGACCGGCCGCGATCAGCCGTTGGGCCAGATCGTGGACCTGCATCTCGATGCCCCCGACCTGGGGGATGTAGCAATCGCTGACGAGGCCGATGCGCAGGGGAGTGGAGGCCGCCAGCACGACCGACGAGCGTACCGCCCCGCCCTCCGGCCCTCCCGGATGCCGCCCTTCAGTTTCTGACGACACTTGGTTGCGCTGAGCGCAACCAAGTGTCGTCAGAATCAGTGAAGGCGGACACGGTCAGCGGCAAGACTGGCGCCACGTGACACGCACGCTGGTCTGCTTCCATGCTCATCCCGACGATGAGTCGATGCTCACCGCCGGCACGATGGCCAAGGTGGCCGCCGGCGGCGACCGGGTGGTCCTCGTCGTCGCGACGCGGGGCGAGCGGGGTGAGGCCGCGGGCTTCGAGGATCTCGGCGACGCGCGCCTCGAAGAGCTCGAGCGTTCGGCCACCGCACTCGGTGTCGCCCGCGTCGAGGTGCTCGGCTACGGCGATTCCGGATCCGGCCCGGATCCACCGCCAGCGGACTCCTTCGTCGCGGCTCCGATCGACGAGAGCGCGGCGCGCCTGGCGGCGATCCTGCGCGAAGAGGCGGCCGACGTCCTGACGATCTACGACCCACTCGGTGGCTACGGACACCCGGATCACGTACGGGTTCACGACGTCGGTCGGGCGGCGGCGCAGCTCGCTGGCACGCCCGTCGTCCTCGAGGCAACGATCAGTCGTGACCTTCTGGCGTTGGCAGCGCAGGTCGTGCCGACCCTCGGGTTCGACTTGCCTGCCGACGTCGTGCCGCCGGACCTGTCCACCGTCTACACGGCGGCAACTGACATCACGCACGCGGTCGACGTCAGCGCGCACCTCGCCGCGAAGCGCGTTTCCATGGAAGCGCACGTCAGCCAGACCACCGGCGGAACGACGGTCAGGACGCTCGCTGTCTTCCTCGCCCTTCCCGAGGACCTGTTCGCCGCCGCCTTCGGCACGGAGTGGTTCGTCGACCGCGCCTGTCCGCCGGGCAGCGCCCTGACCGACGTCTTCGCGACGCTCGAACACGCGTCGCGATGACGCAGCGGCCCGAATCGGACGACGTCGAGGGCCTCGACGCCCTGCGCGTTCCAGCGCACCTCGTCGAGCAGGAGCTGGCTTCGAAGTCACCACGCCGGCGAGTCATCGAGATCATCGTGTCGCTGGCCGTCGTCGTCGTCCTCTTCGCCTTCGCCATCCCCTCGATCGTTGGTTCGGGCTACTCCGAGATCTTCGAGCACATGAAGCAGCTGACGATCGTCGAGCTGATCGAGCTCACGGCGTTCTGGATCCTCGTGATGCTCACCTACAGCTTCGTGCTGACGAACGCCTTGCCCGGCCTGTCCCACCCTCAGGCGCTGGTGCTCAACTTCGCTGGCAGTGCCGTCTCCAACGTCGTGCCCTTCGGCGGCGCCGCCGGGGTGGCCGCGACGTACACGATGACGATGTCGTGGGGAATCTCGGCGCCCGCGACGACGCTCGGGATCCTCGTCAGCGGCATCTGGAACGTGTTCACCAAGCTGGGCCTGCCGGTCCTGTCGCTCGCCATCCTCGTCGTCGCCGACCGCAGCACCGCTGGCCTTGTCGTGCCCACGTTCCTGGGGCTCGTCATGCTCGTCGGGGGCATCGTGTGCTTCACGCTCGTCCTGCGCAGCGAGTCGCTGGCGGAGCGCATCGGCCGGTTCGCCGAACGGGTCGGCTCGGCCGCGATGCGACTCGTTCGGCGGCCGCCGGTCACGGGTTGGCGCGACGCCGTCATCGACTTCCGCCATCGCAGCCGCGCCCTGATCCGGGCGAAGTGGAAGTCGCTGACGTTCTGGATGCTCGCCTACAACCTCGGCCAGTACCTGTTGCTCCTCATGTGTGTGCGCATGCTCGGCACGACCAACGACGAACTGGGTTGGATCGAGGTGCTCGCCGCCTTCTCCTTCGCCAACCTGCTGACGACGATCGCCATCACACCGAGCGGGGTCGGGTTCGTCGAGGCGGGCACGGTTGCCGCACTGATCGCGTTCGGTGGCAACGACGTGGGTTCGGCGGCGGCGGTGCTGCTGTTCCGGTGCTACACGTACGTGCTCGAGATTCCCGTCGGTGCGGCTGCGTGGGTCGTGTGGGCGACGCGCCACCGGTGGCGCAAGCCACTGCCACAGGTGTCGGTCGACGCCCGCCGGTAGCGTCGAACGTCCATGTGCGGTCGCTTCGTCTCCTCCAGCACGCCCGAGAAGATCGCCGAGTACTTCGGAGCCGCGTTCGAGGGCGAGACGCTGGGTGAGAACTACAACGTCGCGCCGACCAACGACATCTACGGCGTCGTCGTCGGCCCCGACGGCGAGGCGCGCCTCGACGTGTTCCACTGGGGCCTCATCCCAGTGTGGGCCAAGGAGCGCAAGATCGGCCAGCGGATGATCAACGCCCGCTCCGAGACGATGGCATCGAAGCCGGCGTACAAGGGCGTGTTCAAGAAGAACCGGTGCCTGATCCCGATGGACGGGTTCTACGAGTGGCAGGCCGGCCAGCCGGGAGGGCCGGTGACCAAGGCGGGGAAGCCGGCCAAGCAGCCGATGTTCATCAGCCGCCTCGACGGCGAGCCGCTGGCAGTCGCCGGCCTGTGGTCGGCATGGCGTGATCCGGAGAGCAGCGACCCCGATTGGCTGCACTCCGCCACGGTCATCACGACATCGGCCAACGGGACGATGTCGCCGATCCACGACCGGATGCCGGTCATCCTCCCGCAGTCGGCGTGGGAAGCCTGGCTCGATCCGAACAACAACGACATCGAGTCGCTCTCGAAGCTGCTCATTCCCGCACCGGACACGCTGTTGCAGGTGCGCGCCGTCAGCACGGACGTCAACAACGTCCGCAACAAGGGCCCCCACCTCATCGAGCCCTCTTGATGGCCTCGCTCGCTGCGCTCACTCGGCGTGCCTCGCTGTGCCTGGCGGCACGACGCTCGGCCTGACCATCCACGCTCGCTGCGACACGGAAGCTCGGGAGCTCGCAGCTCAGGCGGCGACGACCTCCGCACGACCCATCGCCGTCAGTTCGGCGCGGATCGCCCCTGCCGCAGCCTCGAGCTCATCCCGCTCGACGTGCTCGGCGGCATTGGCGAACGCCACCTCGGCCATCGAGTTGGTCGGGACCACGTGGACGTGTGTGTGCGGCACCTCGTACCCGGCGATGATCACCCCGATCCGTTCGCAGCGGAACGCTCGCTCCTGCGCCAGACCGATCACCCGCGTCACCTCGAAGAGGTGGGCGACGAGCTCCGGAGAGGCGTCGATCCAGTGGTCCACCTCCTCGATCGGCACCACGAGCACGTGCCCATGAGCGAGCGGGTTGATGGAGAGAAAGGCGACGCAGCGATCGTCGCGCCACACGAACGTGCCGGGGATCTCACCGGCAATGACCCGGGTGAAGATTGTCGCCATGTCAGGGAGGGTAGGTTCCCCGCCGCTTGATCCAAGTACTCCCGTTCAGCTGGGGACTGGAACGAACCGCCCACGAGCGGGCTACGGTGCTCAGCGGGTCAGGCGGAACACACACACCCAGGGGACAACAACATCTACACGTAGGGGGGACGCGAACATCGTGTTCAACAGTGATCCATCCACTCGTCGCCGCAGGCTGGCCGGCCTCGTCGCCGGCGCTGCGCTCGCTGGGCTGCTCATACCGACGACAGCCGACGCCCAGCAGGCCCCCGCCTGCGAGCGGCGCAACAACAACACGTACGACAAGCTCCTCGACTGCGTCACGGTCGAGGGGGTCAGAGAGCACCAAGCGGCGCTCCAGGCGATCGCCGACGCCAACGGCGGCACTCGCGTCGACGGATCACCCGGATACACGCAGAGCGTCGACTACGTCGTCGAGACGATGGCGGCCGCCGGCTGGGACGTCGAGCGAGTGCCGTTCACCTTCGAGGTTGGCGTCGCCGAGATCGAGCAGCTCACACCGGTGCAACGCCGACGTACGCGACGCAGGGGCTCACTGGTGCGCCCTTCGGTGACGTGACCGGGAACGTGTTCCCGATCGACATCAACCTCGTACCCCCGCGGGCCAACACGAGTGGCTGCGACGGCGCATTCACCGAGGCCGCCGTCGGCGCCCCGCTCATGGCGGACCCGATGGGCGTTGACGACTTCGCCGGCTTCCCGGCGGGTGCGATCGCCCTCCTCCAGCGGGGTGGATGCAGCTTCGCCCTGAAGGCTCACAACGCGGAGGCCGCCGGCGCCGCTGGGGTGATCATCTTCAACCAGGGCAACACGCCCGACCGCGAGGGCCCGTTGGTCAACGTCACCGCGGCGGCTCCCGCAGGCTCGGCCGTCGGGCCTCTGACCGTCCCCGTCGTCGGGGCCTCGTTCGCCCAGGGCGAAGCCCTCGCCGCGCCCGGGTCCACGGCCCGCATCTCGGTGCGGTTGGAGGAGCGGATGTCCGAGAACGTGATCGCCGAGAAGGAGGGCGTGAATGACGAAAACGTCGTCATGGCTGGCGCCCACCTCGACTCGGTGCTCGCCGGACCCGGCATCAACGACAACGGGAGCGGCTCGGCCGCACTGCTCGAGATCGCCCAGAACCTCGGCCGTCATACCCCACGCAACACCCTGCGCTTCGCCTGGTGGGGCCGGGAGGAAGCCGGTCTGGTCGGGTCCACGGCGTGGGTCGAGCAGCAAGTCGAAGCGGGGACTCTGGGCGAGGTCGCGCTGTACATGAACTTCGACATGATCGGGTCGCCGAACTACTACATCGGGGTCTACGACGCCGATCAGTCGTCGTACACCGCGCCGGTGGCAGTTCCCCCCGGATCGGAGGTCCTGGAGGACGTCTTCGAGTCGTTCTTCACCATGGTCGGTCAGGCCTATGACGACACGGAGTTCAGCGGCCGCAGCGACTACCAGGCGTTCATCAACAACGGCATCCCGTCGAGTGGGCTGTTCACCGGCGCCGAGGTGTTGAAGACTGCGGAGCAGCAGGCCGTCTGGGGCGGCACGGTCGGCGCCCAGTTCGACCCGTGCTACCACGCCGCGTGCGACGACTTCGACAATGTGGCGTTGGAGGCGCTCGACGTCAACACCGACGCCATCGCCTTTGCCGTGCTGACGTTCGCCTACTCGACTGAGTCGGTGAACGGCGTCCGCGGCCAGCGGGTTCCCGGCAGCCAGCCGCTGGTGGAGCCAGCCGGCCCGGCGGGCACGTGCCCAGGACAGCCAGGGACCCCCTGCAAGTTGGCAGGTCCCTGACGCCAAACTTGGCGCGATGAGCGATGAGCGCCGTATGGCCACTCATCGCTCATCGCGCCCCACAACTCCGACGGCGGGGGAGGTGGATCGGCTCCTGACGTTGCCGAACGTCATCACACTGATCCGCCTCCTCTGCCTACCTCTGTTCCTCTATCTCTTGTTCGGGCGCGACAACCGCGCCGCCGCGGCTTGGTTGCTCGGGGGGCTGTGCGCCACCGACTGGGTCGACGGCTACCTCGCCCGCAGGCTCGGGCAGGTCAGCGAGTTCGGCAAGAAGTTCGATCCCACCGTCGACCGCCTCGTGTTCATGGTCGCCATCGTCGCCATGCTCGTCGACGGCGCTGGGCCGGCGTGGTTCCTGATCACCGTGCTGGCCCGCGAACTGATCGTCGGCGGCGCAGTCGCCATCGCCACGATCTTCTACCATCTGCCTCGCTTGGACGTCGCCTTCCTGGGCAAGGTGGCTACCGCCCTCCTGATGATGGCCATCCCGGGTTTCCTGCTCGGCGACAGCGACATCGCCGCGCACGACTTCTTCTGGGTTGCCTCGTGGCTGATCGGCATCCCCGGGCTCGTCCTCAGTCTGGTGACGGGTGCGGGCTACCTGGCCAAGATCCGTGGCGGTGTCGCCGCGTTACGGTTGCGGGCGTGAACATCCCCGAGCAGCTGCGGTACTCGACGGACCACGAGTGGATCAGCCGGGACGGGGAGATCGTGCGGGTCGGCATCACCGACTACGCCCAGGATGCCCTCGGTGACGTGGTGTTCGTGCAGGTTCCTGCGGTGGGCGCGAACGTCAACGCCGGTGAATCCTTTGGTGAGGTCGAGAGCACGAAGTCCGTCTCCGACGTCTACGCACCGGTGTCCGGTGTCGTGGTGCAGATCAACGATGGGCTGGTGGATTCCCCGCAGGCGCTCAACGAGGACCCGTACGGCGATGGCTGGATCTGCACCATCCAGATGAGCGATCCAACGCAGTACGAGAACCTGCTGGACGCCGCTGCCTACCGGCAGCTGATCGAGGGCTGAGGTGCCGTACACGTTCTGCAACAACTGCGGGCACAGAAATCCGCCTGACAGTGGTTTCTGCTCGAGCTGCGGCGCGCCGCTCGACATCACCGCCGACCGCACCATCACCTTGTCGGCTGTCGATCCGCTGCAGGACGCTCCGGGAACGGAGGACGACGTCGTCGTGCCCATCGACGATCTGCCGACTGACGCCGCGGTGCTCATCGTGCGCTCCGGTGTCCAAGCCGGGGATCGGTTCACACTCAAGGGCAACGTGACGAAGCTCGGCCGTCATCCCGACAGCGAGATCATGCTCGACGACATCACCGTGTCCCGGCGACATGCCACGATCCAACGGACGGACGAGGGCTACGTCGTGAGCGATGCTGGCTCGCTGAACGGCACCTACGTCAATCAGGAGCGGATCGACCGGGCCGTGCTCCGTCACGGCGACGAGCTGCAGATCGGCAAGTTCCGCCTCGTCCTGTTCGAGCGCGCCGATGCCTGAGGCTGGTCCGGCCCACCTCTCGATCGGCGAGGTCCTCGGGTTGCTGCTCGAGGAGTTCCCCGACGTCACGATCTCCAAGATCCGCTTCCTCGAGAGTCAGGGGTTGATCGAGCCGGAGCGGACGCCGTCCGGGTACCGGAAGTTCTTCGACGACGACGTCGAGCTGCTGCGGTTGATCCTCCGCGAGCAGCGTGAGAAGTTCCTGCCGTTGAGGGTGATCAAGGACCGGCTCGACTCCGGCGAGATCGAACCACCGGATCCGACGCCGTCGAAGGGCGCCGCGGAGCCCGAACGCCCAAGCCCAGCCGTCGTCGCCAAGCATCCGTCGACCGGACGCGCCGTGCGGCCGGCCGAGACAACCGCCGCCGCCCAGCCGGCCGCCGAGTCGGCCGCGCCGGCACCGCCGGCGGCGCAGTCCACCCCGCCGCCGCAGCAGCCAACGCAGTCCGCCAATGCTCAGCCGGCGCAGCCGGTGCCAGCAGCACGCATCCTGCCCGGCGTGCTCGTCAACCGGGCCGAGCTCTGCGCGATGGCCTCGGTGACGCCGGACGAATTGGCCCAACTCGAGGAGTACGGCGTGCTCGGGGCGCGAGGGAGCGAGCTCTACGGGGACGAGGCCGTGGAGATCGCGGCCGCGGCAGGAGGCTTCCTGCGGGCGGGCGTCGACGCGCGGCACCTGCGGGCGTGGAGGACCTCCGCCGAGCGGGAGGCCGGGCTGTACGAGCAGCTGATCCTGCCCGTGCTCCGTCAACGCAACCCGCAGGCTCGCAGCGACTCCGCCGCGCGGTTGGACGAGCTCGAGACGCTCGGCGGCAAGCTCCGTGCGGCGATGATGCGCTCGGTGCTCCGGCGCTACCTCGAGCTCTGAGTCCGGCGCCCTTCACGCCGCCGTCGGGAGGTCCGGTGAGGGTACGATCGACGCGGTGGTGCCGCTGGAGCTGGTCGGGGTACGGGTCGAGATCCCTGCCAACACACCGATGGTGTTGTTGCGAGAGCAGACGGGCCGCCAGCGTCTTCTGCCGATCTACATCGGAACGCCGGAGGCCACGTCGATCCACTACGCGCTGGAAGGGGTCACCCCACCTCGACCGCTGACGCACGACCTGTTCATCCAGGTTCTGACGACCCTCGGCGTCGCCCTCGAGCAGATCGTTGTCACGGAGATGCGGGACCACACGTACTTCGCCGAGCTCCACCTGCGCCGTGATGGCGAGCTGACCGTGATGTCGAGCCGCCCGTCCGACGCCATCGCCCTCGCCGTGCGCTGCTCGGCCCCGCTCTTCGCCTCGGAGGAGCTCCTCGACGAGGTCGGCCAGGAGCCGACGCCGGAGCCCGAGGAAGAGGCCGAAGAGATCATCGACGAGTTCCGCGACTTCATCGAGCACGTCAACCCCGACGATTTCGGATAGCTCACTGCGCCACGAACGCTCGGGAGCGTCCTTGCTTTCACGCGGATCCCTTGACGGCGGCGTGGCGCGGCTCTAGCGTCTGCTTTCTCACATCGACGTAACTACGCCGGTGTGGCGCGAGCAAGACACGGAGGTGTTGGGGCCGTGACGGAAACCGGATACAGCGGCACGCAGACCGCCAAGATCGTCGGCATCACGTATCGGCAGCTCGATTACTGGGCCCGCACGGACCTGCTGCGCCCGTCACTCGTCGAGGCATCAGGCAGCGGCAGCCGTCGCCGTTACTCGTACCGCGATCTGCTCGAGCTGCGCGTGATCAAGACGCTGCTGGACGCCGGGATCCGGCTCGAATCCGTCCGCGAGGTCTTCACGTACCTTCGTCGTCATGTCACGACCGACATCGCCTCCGCGCACATCGTGATCTCCGGCCACCAGGTCGTCCTCTGCGACGGCGACGAACTGGTGGACGTGCTGCGTCAGGGTCAGGGCGTGCTCAACGTGCTACCGCTGGCAGGCGTGAAGGACGACATCGATGCTCAGCTGGTCGCTCAGCTGGTCCCCTTCAATGACGACCAGGCCCGCGCTGGTCCGGTGACCCTGGCGACATGACGCTCGAGCGGTCGCCGCTCGACGGAGTGCACCGGGCACTCGGCGCCCGGATGGTGGAGTTCGGCGGCTGGGAGATGCCGCTCGAGTACCCGACCGGCACGATCGCCGAGCACCTCGCCTGCCGCCGCGACGCCGTCGTCTTCGACGTGTCACATCTCGGCACGGTCCGCTTGGACGAACCCGACGCCTTCGACCGGCTGCAGCGGACGCTCACCAACGACCTGCGCAAGATCGCCGCCGGCCGAGCCCAGTACACCCACCTCCTCGATGACGACGGCTCGGTGCTCGACGACATCATCATCTGGTGGCATCCGGACGGCGAGGTCTTCGACGTGATGCCGAACGCCTCCAACACGGACCGCGTGCGCGCTGCCATCGGTGGCCGGGAGACGACTGCACAGCGGGCTGTGCTGGCGATCCAGGGCCCCGACGCTGTCGAGCGTCTGT
Source organism: uncultured Acidimicrobiia bacterium (assembly GCA_963844915.1). Taxonomy (GTDB): domain Bacteria; phylum Actinomycetota; class Acidimicrobiia; order Acidimicrobiales; family Ilumatobacteraceae; genus JALZMG01. Next base: position 426,489 of record CAWJQF010000011.1, read on the forward strand.
CAACGGTGCTGCCCGGCGTGAACACCGTCGGGCGCTTCCGAGTCGGCTCGGTCGAGTGGCAGAACGAGAGGTGCACCGTGGCGGGCACCGGCTACACCGGTGAGCGGGGTGTCGAGATCGCCGTGCCGGCCGATGCCGCAGCGGCCCTGTGGCAGGCGGTCGTCGAGGCGGGCGTGACGCCTGCCGGGCTCGGCGCGCGGGACACGCTGCGTCTCGAAGCAGGCCTCCCGCTGCACGGCCACGAGCTCGGCCCCGGGATCACACCGCTGCAGGCCGGCTTGGGCTGGGTGGTCGGATGGGACAAGCCGGCGTTCCGCGGCCGGGATGCACTCGAACGTGAGCGGGCGCGCGGCGTCGAGCGCCATCTCGTCGGGATCGCTACGGAGGGTCGCCGCCCGCCGCGGGCCGAGAGCTCGGTCCACTGCGGGGGCGAGATCGTCGGTCAGGTCACCAGCGGCAACTTCTCACCGGTGCTCGGCCACGGGATCGCGCTGGCCTTCGTCCCGCCCGATCTCGGTCCCGGGGTCCCCGTCGAGATCGACGTGCGCGGCACGATGCTCTCCGGCGAGATCGTCCCCACGCCGTTCGTCGGTCGTTGAGGACGCCCGCGTCAGGACGCCCGCGTCGATGCCTGCGTCACCTCGCCGCTGACTTGCGAGCCGCGTCCGACCTTCTTCGCCGGGCCTTCTTCTTCTTCGCCGGTGCCTTCTTCGCCGACGCCTTCTTGGCCGGCGCCTTGTCCGCCGGTGGCGGGGGAGGCGCGGGCGCTGGCGTCGCCGACCGAGCTGGCATCCCGGGGAAGCGCATCCCGAACAGGCCGCCGGCCTGCTCGAACACTTGGGCCAGCGGCGACATCCGACGCGACAGGTCGTTGATGATGTCGAGGAAGGCGCCCAGATCCGTCGGCAGCGCCAGCAGCACCGGAGAGTTCAGGGTGTCAGCGAGGCGAGCCAAGCCTGGGGCGACCTGATCGAGCGGGCCGGACAGTCGTGCCGACAGCTCGTCGGCCAGCTTCACGGTGCGCGTCAGCTGCGGGAGCATCGCCCTGATCGGTTCCTCGAAGTCGTTGAGGAGCCGGTTGACCCGCCCGGCCGTGTCGTTCAGGTTCTCCATCGTCGCGTTGAAGTTCTCGAGCCCTTTCATGAGCTCCTCGGCACCCCGACGAAGCTGATCGAACGACCGGATGACAGCGGCAATCGGGCCGGCGACGAGCGAGATGACGTCGCTGAACGGGTCCGGGCGGGGGGTGTCAGCCATGAGCGATCACCTGCGGCACGCTAGTCAGCGACGTCGCGTAGGCCTCCAAGGGCTCGCACGAGCAGACGAGGTTGCGGTCTCCGCCGGCGGCGTCGATGCGTGACACCGGTGGGAAGTACTTGGCCGTCCGCAACTCCGGCCGGGGGTAGGCGGCGAACGCCCGGTCGTAGGGACGGTCCCACTCGCCAAGGAGGTCCTCCGCGGTGTGCGGCGCCAGGCGCAACGGGCTGCGTTCGAGCGGCCACGTGCCGTCGCCGACCTGCTCGATCTCGCGGCGGATGGCGATCATCGCGTCGCAGAACCGATCGAGCTCGGAGAGCGTCTCGCTCTCGGTCGGTTCGATCATCAAGGTGCCGGCGACCGGGAAGCTCATCGTCGGCGCGTGGAACCCGTAGTCCATCAGGCGCTTGGCGACATCGTCGACCGTCACGCCGGTCGCCCGCGTGATCCCACGCAGGTCGACGATGCATTCGTGGCCGACGCGTCCGTGGGCGCCTCGGTACAGCACGGGGTAGTGATCGGCGAGGCGCGTCGCCACGTAGTTGGCCGAGCAGATCGCCACCTCTGTGGCATGGGTCAAGCCGGCCGGTCCCATCAGCGCGATGTACGCCCACGAGATCGGCAGGATGCCCGCCGAACCGTACGGTGCCGCCGACACCGGTCCGACTCGCTGCTCAGGTCCGCCGAGTGGATTGCCGGGCAGGAACGGCGCCAGGTGGGCACGCACGGCGACCGGTCCGACGCCCGGGCCACCGCCACCGTGCGGGATGCAGAACGTCTTGTGGAGGTTGAGGTGGCTCACATCGGCACCGAAGCGGCCGGGACGCGCCACGCCGACGAGCGCGTTGAGGTTGGCGCCATCGATGTAGACCTGCCCGCCGGCATCGTGCACCGCGGCACAGACCTCACCGATCGCCTCCTCGAAGATGCCGTGCGTCGAGGGGTACGTGACCATGATCGCCGCCACTCGATCGCCACCTGCCTCGAGCTTGGCGTGCAGATCAGCGATGTCGATGTTCCCGTCGGCGTCGGTGGCGAGGACGACGACCTCGAACCCGGCCATCACCGCGCTGGCGGCGTTCGTGCCGTGCGCGCTGGCCGGGATCAGGCAGATGGTGCGGTGCTCGTCACCGTTGGCGCAATGGAAGGCCCGGATGGCGAGGAGGCCGGCGAACTCGCCCTGACTTCCGGCGTTGGGTTGGACGCTCACCGCGTCGTAGCCGGTCATCTCGGCGAGCCAGGACTCCAACTCGGCGATCAGCTGGCGCAACCCGTTCGAGCTGTCATCCGGCGCGAAGGGGTGCAGGTCGGCGAACTCCGGCCACGTGATCGACTCCATCTCCGTCGTGGCGTTGAGCTTCATCGTGCACGATCCAAGTGGGATCATCGTCCGGTCGAGGGCCAGGTCCTTGTCGGCGAGGCGTCGCAGGTACCGGAGCATCTCGTGCTCGGTGTGATAACGCTGGAACACGGCCTGGTGCAGGTAGTCGTCGGTGCGCCGCGTGAGCAGACCGTCAGGCGCCTCGTCCGACTGGTCGGGCAGATGCGCTCCGAACGCCGCCAATGCTCGTTCGACGACTCCGAGGCTCGACGTCTCGTCGAAGGTGAGGCCGACGCTGCGGTCGTCGACCCGACGGAGATCGATGTTGCGGGCGCGGGCGGCGGCGAGCACCGCGTCGGCGTCGACGTCCTCGACGGTGACCGTGTCGAACCACGTGTCGTGGCGCAGCCGGTGTCCCTCGGCGTGCAACCCTGCAGCGGTGATCGAGGCGTAGCGGTGCGTGCGCTCGGCGATCCGCCGCAGGCCCTCGGGACCGTGCCATGCCGCGTACAGACCGGCGATGTTGGCGAGCAGGACCTGGGCGGTGCAGATGTTGGAGGTCGCCCGCTCCCGTCGGATGTGCTGCTCGCGGGTCTGCAGCGCCAAGCGCAACGCCGGCCGCCCAGCGGTGTCCGTACTGACGCCGACCAGGCGTCCGGGCAGGGCGCGCGCGGCGTGCTGCTGCACGGCGATGAAGGCGGCGTGGGGTCCGCCGAAGGCCATCGGGACACCGAAGCGCTGCGCCGATCCGACGGCGATGTCAGCGCCGAGCTGACCGGGCGGGATCGCGATGGCACAGGCCAGGAGATCCGTGGCGACGATGGCCAATCCGCCGACATCGTGGACCCGCTCGATGGCCGCCGACCAGTCCGGCACGTCGCCCGTCGACGTGGGAAGGCTGAACAGCGCCCCGAAGCAGCCGCCGTCGGTGTCGACCGCCTCGACGTCGGCGACAACGAGCTCGATGCCGACCGGCTCGGCCCGCGTCGCCAGCACGGCGATCGTCTGCGGATGGGTGTCGTGGTGCACGACGAAGCGCTTGGAATCGACCTTCGTCAGCCGCCGTGCCATCGTCATCGCCTCCGCAGCCGCCGTGGCCTCATCGAGCAGTGAGGCATTGGCAACCGGCAGACCGGTCAGCTCGGCGACCATCGTTTGGAAATCGAGCAACGCTTCGAGGCGGCCCTGGCTGATCTCGGCCTGGTACGGCGTATAGGACGTGTACCAGGCGGGGTTCTCCAACACGTTGCGCCGGACGACCGGCGGCGTGATGGTCCCCGCGTATCCCATGCCGATCAAGCTCGTCCGCGGTGCGTTGCGCGCCGCGAGGTCGCGCAGCGCAGCGATCACTTCCGTCTCGGAGCGGGCCGCCGGAAGGTTCAGCTCCTCGCGGGAGCGGATCGACTCCGGCACGGTCTGGTCGAGCAGCTCATCCAGCGACTCGGCACCGATGACGTCGAGCATGTGCCCGAGCTCGGCTGCGTCGGGACCGACGTGGCGGTCGACGAACTCGTCGGAAAGGTGGGACAGCGGGACTGGCATGATGGGCTCCGAACGTCGCGTGTTCCGATCGCCCCGCGCTGTCCTTGGACCTGAGAGCTTCGCCCGGCGCCGTCGCCAGGCTTTCCCCTTCGGTGAGCCCGTTCCGTGTGTTGTTGTCCTGTCTGTGTCCTGTCCTGGCCCGAGCTGCTTTCCAGCGTCGCCTCACCCGTCCGGTCTCACGGCCTGAGAGATTGCGGGGTTGCTTGCTCCTTCGGCGCCAGTGTCCTGGCTCTCCCGGATGGGTTCGTCGGCGATGACCACGCTACCCGGCTGCATCTCAGGTGTCGGGAATCCACCACGACGGCAGGCGGTCAGGAAAGACTGCGCTCGTGAACGCCGCGTACGACGCTGAGCAGTGGGCGGACTTCGCCGTCGCCACTGCCGGCGCCGCCGCTGCGCTGGCCGGCTTGCTCATCGTCGCCGTCTCGATCAACCTCAGGGAGATCATCGCGGGGCCGCGGCTTCCCGGCCGGGCCGCATCCGCGTTGATCGCCCTCCTCGCGCCGCTCTTCATGGCGCTGTTGCTCCTCATCCCCGCGCAGAGCGACGATTTGCTGGGGCTCGAGCTGGCGGTTCTCGGTCTGATGCTGGGCCTCGCGCAGGGCCTGCTCAACTGGCCCGCCCACCTCCCGCCGGAACGCACGTATCGCCAGTGGTTCTACAGCGGCGCGCTCCCGGTGATCCTCCTGGTCGGGCCGACGATCCTGGCCGGCGCCGGACTCCTCATCGAGGGCTTGGGCGGCCTCTACTGGCTCCCCGTCGCCGTCATCGCTGCGATCATTGGCGGGGTTACCCAGGCCTGGGTCCTGTTGATCGAGATCCTGCGTTAGCGAGGGAGGCTGCGACATGCCGGCACGGCGCGCGTTTCGACCGAGGGTGCGGATCCGCACGGAGCCGCGGCCGCCAGAGCGCGATCCAACACTTGGGATCCCTGTCGAGGTCGATCGGACCGGGGAGCCGGTCAACCGGCTCGTGACGATCGGTGACTCGCTGACGCACGGCTTCATGAGCGCAGCGATCTTCCGCACCGATCTGTCTTGGCCGGCCGTCGTCGCCTACGAGCTGGGACTGCGCATCGGCCCCGACTACCGCTATCCGATCTACGAGCCGCCAAGCGGTCCGGGCGGGCTGCCGCTCGATCTGGAGCGCCTGGTGCGCGGCCTGGAGGAGGTGGTCGGGGAGCGGATCGACTGGTACGAGGCGTTCCGGGCACTGCGCTACGTGCAGGCCCGCATGGACGACGTCGAGGACTACTGGGAGCGCGGCGACGGACTCGTGCTGCCGGTGACGGCCGCGCCGTACCACAACCTCGGTGTCTACGGAGCCGACCTGCTCGACGTCGTGCTCCTCGACGCTGACATCGTCGCCCAGCGGCTGCAGGAGCCGGCAGAGGATGATCTGCTGGCGCAGCTGGTCGAGCACGACAATGACCGGGCGTGGCGGACCGTGCTCGAGAGCTGCCGAGCACCCGACGGCAAGGCCCGGACCGTCCTCGACGCAGCGCGGGCGATGGGCGGCCAAGGTCTCGCCGACGGTGGTGATGGGCCAGGGATCGAGACGCTCGTCGTGATGCTCGGCGGCAACAATGCCCTCGGGTCGGTCGTCCACCTCGACGTGCGCTGGACACCACCCGACTACCTCGACGCTTCGCCCCGCCGGCGGCTCGCCACGAAGGGCGCCTACAACGTCTGGCAGCCCGCCCACTTCCAGGCCGAGTGGGCGCTGCTCGTGGAGCAGCTCGAGCGGATCGCCGCACGTCACGTGATCCTGGCCACCGTCCCGCAGGTGACGATCGCGCCGATCGCCAGAGGGTGGCGGGGGAAGGTCGAGCGCGGGTCGAGGTACTTCCCGTACTACGTGCGGCCATGGGTCGACGACGACGACTTCGATCCGGACCGCGACTCGCACCTCACGGCTGAGGAGGCCCGGGCGGTCGATTCGGCGATCGACGCCTACAACGTGACGATCATCGACACCGTGCGGCGGGCCCGCCGGGCCGGGCGCGACTGGTACCTCCTCGACCTTGCGGCGGTGCTCGACAGCCTTGCCACGAAGCGGTACATCGAGGATCCGGCGGCACGCCCTCCGTGGTGGCAGCCGTACGAGCTGCCGGCGGAGTTGGCGACGCTCCAGCCGGTGCCGAGCACCCGGTTCTTCGAGTCGGGTCCGCGTGGACGGACCGAGGGTGGGTTGTTCTCGCTCGACGGCGTGCACCCGACGACGATCGGGTACGGGATCGTCGCCCGCGAGGTGATGCGGATCATGAGCCGCCGTGCCGGCGTGGTGTTCAGGACGCCGACGGGAGACGTGCGTCGGCCCGATTCCGTGGACGTCGACTTCGGGCGGGTGTTGGCGTCGGACAGCCTGATCAGTCGTCCGCCGCAGACGCTCTCCTCGATCCTGTCACTGCTCGGCTGGCTCGACGAGGCCGTCGACTGGGTCGACATGCTGCTGCCGTTCCGCTGACCGGCGGCAACGAGGGGGTCGACGTTGGCGTAGCGTCGACGCGTGTCCGACCATCCGTCCCCGCATGGCAGGGGAGCCACAGACTGGTGGCGGCAGATGTCGCGCTCGTGGACGCCGCCGCAGTCGATCGTCGGGCCACTGACGGCCGGCGTCACGCGAATGGCCGACCTGCTCGGCTTCTCGCCCGGCACACTGCTGCAGGAGCTCGTCGACAGCATTGCCAACCATCTCGTTGGGCGAGAGGTGCAGATCAGCTTCGGCGATGCCAGCGTCCGACTGACCGTGACGCACGCCCACGTCACACCCGCACCTGCTGGACTGATGCTTGGCCAGCTCGGAAGCGTCGAGCTCGAAGCGCGTGACGTGCAATGGGCAGATCGCCGTGTCGACGAGCTGTCGATCGAGGCTCGCAACGTGCACGTGAGCGCCGGCAATCCGCACGCCCTCGTGGCCGCACCGATCCTCTTCACCGCCTCGTTGACGGAGCCGACGATTGCCGCGCTCGTCGCAGATGCGAATCCACGGTTGATCGTGACGCTCGCCGGCGACCGCGCGTCCGTCAGGTTGCGCGGTCACGAAACGTGGGGTCACGTCGAGGTCGAGCCGAGGATCGATGGATCGACGCTCGTCCTGCAGGTGACAGGTGTCGCCATTCGGCGACGGCGTCCCGTTCGGCGCTGGCTGACGCGCGTTCCAGCGGTCCGCCGTCCGCTGCAACTACCGCCTGGAGTGGTGCTCGATGACGTGGCCGTCGCTGATCGCCGCGTCGTCCTGCACGGTGCACTTCGTGAGTGGCGAGAGCCGGTGTCGGCTGCCCAGCTCGAAGAGCTGATCACGCGTGTCCGGTCGCTGACTGGAGGAGCGCTCGACATCCCCCGCCACGCGCCCGGCGAAACGCCGTTCAGCACAGCAACTCCGCCCACATCAGCTTCCCCGACGACGTAGGGGGCATCCCCAAGTTCGGACACCACTCGTCGCCCGTTGACGGAGCTTCCGTCATCTTCGGTGGCGTGCTTGAATCGAGGTGGGTGGCACCGTCATCGACTGCGGCGCCTTGGGTGTGAGGAGGTCGACGATGACACGAGAGGCGGAATTGGCCCGCACGATGGTCGAGCTCGCCGACAACCTCGTCGACGATTTCGACGTCGTGGAGCTGCTCACCACCCTGTCCGACCGCTGTCTCGCCGTGCTCGATGTTGATGCTGCCGGCATCATGCTCGCCACCCCCGACGGCGAGTTGACGCTGATGACCGCCACCAGCGAGGCGATGCAACTGGTCGAACTGTTCGAGCTGCAGTCCCAGGAAGGGCCGTGCCAGGACTGCTTCCGCACCGGCCAACCCGTCGTCAATCAGGATCTCACCAGCAACGATCGGCGCTGGCCAGGCTTCGCGCCGGTCGCGGTCGATGCAGGGTTCTTCGCCGCGGACGCCATCCCGATGCGACTACGCACCCAGGTCATCGGTGTGGTCAACTTGTTCCGCTGCAGCACCGGCTCATTGAGCGACGACGATGTCGCCGCAGCTCGAGCCCTCGCCGACATCGCCACGATCGCCATCCTGCAGCACCGCGCCACCCTCGACACCCGACTCGTCCACCAACAGCTCAGCCAGGCGCTCGCCAGTCGCATCATCATCGAGCAGGCCAAAGGGATGATCGCCGAACGACACGGCCGGCCCGTCGACGCCGCCTTCGCGGTGCTCCGCCACCACGCCCGCGGCCACAATCAGCATCTTGCCGAGGTCGCCCGCGGCGTTGTCAGCGGGACCATGGATCTCGACGTCCTCCCGCCTGCACCACCCTGACCGGTACTCGTCCGGGCTGCCGGATCGAACCCTCGTCGCACGGTGCTCGGCCGTTAACGTCGATGCTGGCTCGCGTCTGCACGTTGAGGCGGTCCGTGACCGTCCGAGCCGTGAAAGGCTCGCGTGCGATCGAAGCGGTGGATCATCGGGCTGGTCACCCTCACCGGGGCCATCGTCGCGTTGATCGAGCTGATCGAGCGCCGAGTCCTGGCGGGCATCGACGCGTCGTCCGAGCAATCCGGGCTCGACTCCGGCGCCGCGCCCTTCGAAGTCCGGCGCATCGGAACGTCGGCGGCGGGGGAGCTGTACGTGGAAGAGCGCGGCATCGGTCAGCCGGTCGTGCTGCTCCACGGACACGGCGCGACGGTCGGCACGTTCGCCAAGCTGGCTCCGCAACTGGCGGCGAAAGGTCATCGAGTCGTGGCCGTCGACCAGCGCGGTTTCGGTCGTTCGTCGGCCGTGCCCGGCGACTTCACGTTCCGCGGCCTGCTCGAGGACGTGGTCGTGGTGCTCGAGGAGCTCGACCTGCGCGACGCGATCATCGTTGGCCACTCGATGGGAGGCGCGGTCGCGCTCGGTGTGGCGGTCCACCATCCGGAGGTGATCGAGGAACGCGTCCGCGGTCTGGTGCTGCTCAGTAGCACCGCACGCGGACCGGCCGACGACCGTCGTCACCGCGCCCTCGTCGCGGCAATGGATTGGCCGTACCTCGAGCGCCTCAGCCGCCATCCGCGACATGGGGTCGTCCTCACTCGCGGGAACTTCGGTGACCGTCCCCGCTTGAGCGACGTGCAGGCCGCACGACTGGTGGGACTGGAGAGCCCAGTCGCGGCTCGTCGAGGGTTCGCCCGTCGCCTGCTCGGAACCGACCTGACCGAGGATCTGTCGGATGTGCAGCTTCCGATCTTGGCTCTGGCCGGATCCGCCGACCGCGTCATCAGCGCTCGCCATACAGAGCTGCTGGCGAGCCGCCTTCCGAACGCTCAGGCCCGGATCTTCGACGGCGCCGGACACATGCTTCCGCTGGAATGCGCGGATGCGGTCAGCGACCTGATCGTTGCTTTTGCCAAGGCGATCGACGAGGAGCAGTCACGAGGCTGACGACGGTGCCGCGCGTCGCACCCCTCACACTGCGTAGGCCCGCATGCGGCCATTCGACGCGATCGCGGTGGTGAGACCTTCGGACCTGGCCGTACGCACCGACGCTGACACCGTCAGATAGAGGCCCGTCGACGTGAGCAGCCAGGTGGCGACGGTCGTGGCGCCGACGAACGTTGTCGACGAGACCGTCCAGAGGAGCGCGAGGCTGACGGTTGCCAGCGCCGCGTTGACCGCTGCCCACTGATACGTGAGACGGCGGAACAGCTGCTCGATCCCCGGACGACACCGGACCTCGGGATCGAGCGGGCAGAAGTCGTCGGCGAACCGAGCGATGATCGGCCGTCGGAGCCGTGCAGAGAGCGCGAAGGCGCCGGCGGTCAGCACCGTGCGGAGCACGGGCTGAGCGAAGTAGACGAAGGCGTTCTGACTCCAGAGGTAGATCCCCGTGCGGATCGTGATTCCGATGCAGCCCAGCATCAGGATGCCGGGGATGGCGCGACCACCGAGGAGGCGACCGCCGACACATCCGAACGTCCAGCCTGCTGCTGCGATGAACGCCCACAAGAGGCCGAAGCGAGCGACGACGACATAGAACAGCACGGTCGGGATCAGCGTGGCTTCGATGAGCGTCGGGATCAGCCGCCGTATGACCGCCGCGACGACGGAGCGCTTCGGCGGGTGGAGCCGCCACGTCACGTCGCCGGCGGTTTCGCCCGGTTGCTCTGCCATCAAGTTCCTGGTCGCGTACTCAGAGATGAAGCGCTACCAGGGGTCTCGAGCGACGCTCCCGGACCAAGCTGAGGGCGGCCCGGCACGAACGGTTCGTCGTGTGCTGCGGACCCTACCCGTCGCGTCCTGCTCTCCAACCGCGCCCCGCTGATCGTCACGTTCGTGTGGCGACTAGAGGTCACATCGTGTGGGTAGGGTGAGGCATCACGTCAAGCGACGTTGGCGTGACGGCATCGACTCCGGACCCTGGTCGGATCCGCCCCACCTCGCCGAGGTGGGCCGTACGTCGACGAGGAGCGCCGATGTCAACCACACTTACCGCCCCCCTCGTCGCGGGCGAACCGGTGCAGGGTGAGGATGCTGCTGCACCGGACGGCATGACGAGTCGCGGCGAGCAGGCGATCACCGCGTTCATCGTCGCCATGCCCTTCCTCGCGTTGGCGTTCGGCATCGTGTGGTTCTGGGGCGAGGGCGTCCAGCTCCGAGACATCGTGATCGCCGTCGTCATGTATTTCGTGGTCGGCCACGGAATCACCATTGGCTACCACCGCCTGCTCGCGCACCGCTCGTTCCGCGCCTGTCGACCGCTCAAGCTGTTCCTGGTCGGAGCCGGCTCCATGGCGTTCGAAGGTGGCCCGATCGGATGGGTCGCCGACCATCGCCGGCACCATGTCTTCTCGGACCAGTCCGAGGATCCGCACTCACCGCACCGCTTCGGAACCGGTAGTGGTGCCCGCCTTCGCGGCTTGTGGCACGCGCACATCGGCTGGCTGCTGAAGCACGCTCGAACCAACTGGTCGCGCCACGCTGCAGACCTTCTCGCCGACCGGGACCTCGTCGTCATGAACGCGCTGTTCCCGATGTGGTGTGTGTTGTCGCTGGCCATCCCGTTCGGGCTCGGGTGGCTCCTCGGCGGCGGCCTGGCCGGCGCCCTGACGGCGCTGCTGTGGGCCGGCGGAGTCCGCATCCTGGTGCTCCACCATGTGACCTGGAGCATCAACTCGCTGTGCCACACGTTCGGCGACCGTCCGTTCAAGACCACTGATCGCAGCACGAACCTGCGTGGGCTGGCCCTCGTGTCGATGGGGGAGTCGTGGCACAACGGACACCACGCGTTCCCGCGGTCGGCTCGGCACGGTCTGCTGGCGGGAGAGGTCGACACCTCGGCCCGCCTCATCTCCTTGTTCCAGCGACTCGGATGGGCCAGCGACGTCCACGAGCCGGGTCCGGAGGCGATTGCCCGTCGCATGGTCACCGACTCGACGGTGACGGCGCCTCGCCCACGAGGGGCCTGACGTCAGCTGACGTCGATCAGCCGGCGTCGATCAGCCGACGTCGAGTTGCGCCGTCAGGCGCTCCTTCCCTGCCTCGAAATCGTCGAACGTCACGAGTCCTGCCTCGAACTGCTCGTGCAACTCAGTGAGCTCGGCAAGGACGTCGGCCTGCGGGCGCACCGGTGCGGCCGGACCGGCCTCAGGCGCGGTGCCTCGTTGGGCGCGCTTGGCAAACTTGGCTGCCGCTCGCTCGCGGCGCGCCTTTTCGCGCTGCTGCTTCTGAAACCTGGCCTGGTTCACGGCAGCTCCTTCCGGTCAGGCTCGGAGGAGACGCCACGTCGCCGGCGTCGGATCCAAGGATCGTTCAGTGTACTGAGGGCGCGGTTCGCACCGACCGCCTGTGACCCTCAGATGGAACGGACGTTCTTGGCTTCCTCGCTCTTGCGGCCGGGACCCAGGTCGAACTCGACGGCCTGGCCCTCGGCCAGCGCCGTGCCGCCCGGCTGAACGTTCGAGACATGTACGAACACGTCCTCGCCGCCCTCGCGGGAGATGAACCCGAAGCCGCGGTCGTGATCGAAGAACTTCACTTTGCCTTGCACTGAGGAACCAACCTGTCTGTCTCGGCCGACCCGACTGGTCGATCGAGACCCGACGGTACGGGCTTCCGCCTCGGGATCCTCCCTACGGCTCAGCCGTTCACGGTCGTCTGGGCGATGTGCTCTGGCGTGACGTCGGTCAGGGCCAACAGCACGAAACGTTGGATCCCGCGCGCGGCCGCGGCGCGGCGCTCCGGATGGTCGGGGTCGAGCAGGGCGTCGTGCCAGATCGTCCACGCGGTGAGCAGGAAGTCGCTGCGCTCGCCGGCCGCCGCTTCAGCCGCCGCGAGGAGCACTTCACGGCGGGGGTGATGCCACGCCACATTGACGCCGCTGGCCTTGCGGCCGGCGATGGCGGCGAGCTCGGTACCACCCACGCCGACGATGACCGCAGGGCGCCGGCGGGGGAGCGGGAACGTCGCCAGCTTGGGGTCGCGGGTCGGTGCCCAGAGCCGCTCGAGCGTGTCGAGGACGTGCTCCAAGGCTGCGTGCCGGGAGGCCGCTGTCGGCAGGATCGGTTGGTCGACGGCGTGCATCTCGGTCGCCCAGCGAGAGTCGGGTGCGGCACCGGACCCGATGCCGAGGTGGAAGCGGCGGTCGGCGATGGCGTCCACGCTGGCCGCGGCCAACGCAAGAACGGCCGGCGTGCGGTTGTTGACGTTGGCGACCATCGTGCCGAGCTCGATGGTCGTCGTCGACGCGGCCAGCGCGCCGAGCAGGGTGAATGCCTCGAACATGTGATCGCCGCGAGTCGAGATGCCGGCGAGGTGGTCGAAGACCCAGACAGCGCCGAACCCAGCGATCTCCGCCGCCTGGGCGCGCTCGGCGAGCGCTGGCCAGTCGAGCTTGCCCTGGTTGAGTTGGATGTCGACGATCAGGCGGGGGATTCTGCCATCCGCTCGGTCCGCGAATCGGCGTGCGGACGGCGCCGATCCGCGGACCAAGTCGGGTCAGCAGGCTCCGAATGCGCGAATGATGGGGTAGGGGTTGACCGCCGCACCCCCGCCCGGGTGCACCTCGAGGTGAAGGTGAGGCGTCCCCGCGTTGCCCGTCTGACCGACGTACCCGATGAGTTGCCCCGCCGACACGGCCGTTCCGGATGCGATCCCGGGAGCGAAGGCGGACAGGTGGGCGTAGAAGAAGTAGGTCCCGTCGCTGCGGGCGACCCGCATGCCGTTGCCCGACAGGGACCCGGCGGCGTCGGTGTAGATCTTCGTGATCGTGCCGGTTACGACGGCGTAGACCTGGTTGCCTTCGGCGGCGATGATGTCGGTGCCCAGGTGGACCCGACCATTGCTGCGGGCGGCGCTGAAGCTGTCCCGGTAGTTGCACGGGCCCTGCACCGGCCTCGCTTCGAGTGAGACGGAGACGCTCGGCGCTGGACCGGGCTCGGATGCCGGCGCGAGGCCGAGCGCGGCGGCCGTTGCCTCGTCAACCTTTCCGGAGACGGTGAGACCGCGAGCCCGCTGGAACGACATGATCGCGCCGGCCGTTGCCGAACCGAAGACTCCGTCTGCACCTCCGGCGAAGCTGATCCCGGCCGCGATGAGGGCCTGTTGCAGGGCAACGACACGAGCACCACGCTCGTCGTAGCGGGCGAAGCCGCTGGCTGTCGAGCCGCTCGACGCACCGCTCGAGCCTCCGCTCGACCCGCTGTTCGAGGTGCTCGCCCCGCCGCCCCCGCCGCCCCCGAGGCCCATTGCGCTGGCGGTGCGGGCGTCGACGACGCCGGTGGCCGAAAGGCCGTTGGCACGCTGGAACTGGAGCACCCGGTTCTGGGTGGCTGCGCCGAAGACGCCATCGGCGCCGCCTCGCAGCGGCCATCCGAGGTCCATGATGCGCTGCTGCAGCGTGGTTACGGCTGGCCCGCGAGCGCCGAGCTGGAGCCCGACGACGGAGGTCGCGCCGGAGCTGGTCGCGGCCGGGGCGCTGCCCCCGCCGCCGCCCCCGCCGCCGGCGACAGCCGCCCCCAAAAGGCCGAGCGCCTTGATGGTGGCCCGGTTCGTACGTCCGGTGACCTGGTAGCCCTGGGCGCCCTGGAAGTCACGGATGGCGTCCTCGGTGGCGGCACCGAAGTAGCCATCCGCGCCGCCGCGGATCGGGAACCCGACATCGATGAGGCGCTGCTGCACCATCCGCACAGCTTCACCACGCGAACCACGTCCGAGGCCCTCCAACGACCCCGCGGAGCCAGTGGAGGCGGGCGCCGCAGGGGCAGCTGCTCGCTCCGCCGGCGCTGGGCGCGGCGAGGTTCGTGAGGCCGAGCGCCTTGAGGGTCGCCGGATTCGTGCGGCCGGTCACCTTGTAGCCCTGTGCCTCCTGGAAGTCGCGGATGGCGTCCTCCGTCTCGGCCCCGAAGACTCCGTCGGCGCCGCCACGGATCGGGAAGCCGACCTCGATCAAGCGTTGCTGGACTTGGCGGACCGGCTCACCGGTCGAGCCGCGTCCGTACGTCCCATCGGACGCGCTTGCCGCGACGCCGCCGAACGTCAAGCCGGCGATGACCGCCAATGTGGCGACGACTGCGCCGATCTTTCGGGTTCGAGCGCCTCGCGGGCGCGCCGACGAGTTGGACATCGGGCCTCCTTGCCTCTGACGCAAGGACTTCGGCGCTTCCAGCCGGTCGGGCCAAGAGTCTCCGCTACTGCAGGCAGCGGCCGCCTCACCAGGCCCATCAAACTGACATAACGGACATTATCGGCGTCTGCCTTCAGACGCCGATAATGTCCTACGGGCTGGATCCATCGACGCGACTCGGTGAGCGGTGAGCGCGCTTACCGCCCCGATTGCTCACCGCAGACGATCGGGCTGGGATGCGCTGCAAGCGTGCAGCGCACATGGCGCCCCGATCGCTCACCTCTCACCACGACGGCAGCGGGCCGAGCGTCTATTACGTCATGACGTAATGGGCGCTGGTGGCTGGGCTGCGGGGAGTTCCCGGTCCCGGAGCGGTCTCGCCGCAGCGAGGAGCCAGTCCAGGATCCGACGCAGCTCGGCGGCGTTCGGCGCGCCGCCGGCACCTTCCAGATCGCGCTCGGTGTCGTCCACCGCGCACGCCAGCGCGTACAGGTCGTCGTGCAACTCGTCGAGCGCCTCGCGGGCGATCACCAACTCGCCTTCGCTCAGTGCCAACTCGCCGGCCCGCTGGCGGCCGACCCAGTCCCATTGACGGCAGCGCTGCGAGCAGAACTCGCGTGGACGGCCGCGGCCGGCGCGTTGCGGCAGTGCCCTCCTGCACCACCGGCATCGCCGCATTTCCGTCATGACGAAACGGTAGTCGACCCGCACTCTGTGTCACAGTGACCCCGTGCGACGTCCCTTCCTTCAAGTCGACGTGTTCACCGACGAGCCGTACCGCGGCAACCCCGTGGCGGTGGTGTTCGACGCCGATGATCTGGACACGGACACCATGCAGCGCGTGGCTCGGTGGACGAACTTGTCGGAGACGACGTTCGTCCTTCCGCCGGCCACCGACGGTGCCGACTATCGCCTCCGCATCTTCACGCCCGTCACCGAGCTGCCGTTCGCCGGCCATCCGACGCTCGGCACGTGTCACGCGTGGCTGCAACGCCGCGGCGAATCGGGTGAGGGCGACGCGGTCGTCCAGGAGTGCGCGGCCGGACTGATCTCCATCCGCCGAGCGGAGCGTCTTGCCTTCGCTGCTCCCCCACTCATCCGCTCCGGTCCCGCAGAGGACGAGGTGGTCGATCAACTCGCCGCTGCACTGCAGATCGAGCGCGACGACATCGTGGCCGCCGAATGGGTCGACAACGGCCCCGGCTGGGTTGCCGCGCAGCTCGCCAGCGCCGAGGCCGTGCTGGCCGTCCGACCGGCCTACGCCGACTTGGACATCGGGCTGGTCGGTGTGTACCCGCCGGGTGCGCCCGAGGCGATCGAGGTGCGGGCCTTCTTCCCGAAGGACGGGATGCTCGTCGAGGATCCCGTGACGGGCAGCCTCAATGCGTCGCTCGGCCAGTGGCTGACGCGGACCGGTCGGGTGACCGCGCCGTACATCGCAGCGCAGGGAGCCGCGCTCGGCCGGGCGGGGCGCGTCCACGTCACCCTGGACGACAACGGGCAGGTGTGGATCGGCGGCGATGCGGTGACGTGCATCGAGGGCGAGATCGAGCTCTGACCGGACGAGCCGGGGCCTCAACCGTGGATGCCGCGGTCAGCCTCCCGAGACCGCCGCCAGCACCGACACCTCCGTGCCCTCCGGGATGACCGTGTCGGCGGCGTTGAGGTCGCGAGCGTTGTCAGAACCGACGAACACGTTGACGTGCGTCCGAAGGGCGCCCGCCTCGTCGCGCACTCGGCGACCGACGGCCGGGTGAACCTGCGCGAGTTGATCGAGCACGGCGCCAACGGTTGCCGGCGGCGCAAGATCGACTTCGACCTTCGATGTGCCGCCTGCGTGCTGGCGCAACGCGGGAGCAAGGCGGACGACGACCTTCAGCGCAAGACCGCCGTCTTCACGCAGAGCACAGGCGGCAGGTAGCGGGCGAGCTCGCGCCACGACTCGCCGGCGTCGGCAGAACCGAACACCTCGCCCGTGCGCGTACCCACGTACAGCCCCGCCGGATCGAGGGAGTCCGCGGTGAACCCATCGCGCAGAACGGTGATCCACGCATTGTCCTGTGGCAGCCCGTTGGCGAGTGCATCCCATGTGACGCCACCATCGATCGTGCGGTACACGCGTAGGTGGGCATCGGGCGTGCAGCGGAACTCGTCGGAGGTCAACGGCAGAACGTACGCGACGTCGGGTCGGTTCGAGTCGACGACGACGGGGAACCCGAACGTCGATGGGAGGCTGTCGGCCCCGATCTCGGTCCATTGGCCACCGAAATCGTCGGAGCGGTACACGCCCCAGTGGTGTTGAAGGAAGAGCGTGTCCGGCTCCGCGGGGTGGCGGTCCACCTTGTGGACGCACTGGCCGAACACGGGAGTCTCATCCGGCAGGAAGGGTGCCCGGATGCCGACGTTGGCCGCTTCCCAGGTCGATCCGTCGACCGTGCGATAGAAGCCAGCGGCCGAGATGGCGACGCCGAGCCGGGGCTGACCACCCGGATCCGGGATGATGGTGTGGAGGCACATGCCACCACCGCCTGGCTCCCAATGCGGCCGGTGCTCGTGGTCCCAGAGACCCTCGTTGAGCCGGAACGAGACGCCGCCGTCGTCGGAACGGAACAGCGCTGCCGGTTCGACGCCCGCGTAGACGACGTCGGGCTGCGCCGGACCCGCAGGCTGCAGTTGCCACACACGTGCGACGACGGCGCCGGCGCGCTCGGGGAAGCGCAACGTGTCCGTGTCCGGCTCGACCCATGACCGGCCGAGATCATCGGACCGATAGACGGATGGGCCCCAGTGCGAGCTTGTCGCTCCGACGAGCAGCCGCGGCGCGTCGCCGCGGTTGTCGAGCGCGGCGGCGTAGATCTCCTCACCCTTGAACCAGGGGCCCGTCAGCGCCCAGGTGTCTCGTGCTGGTCGCGCCGACAGAGCGAACAGGCCCTTGACCGTGCCGACGAGGACGACGACATCGCCCGCTGACGCAGGGATCGACTGATCGTCTGCCATCGATGGCAACTTAACGCCGCGGCTCCTCACGCTGCGGGCCTGGCGCCCTGAGCGACGTAGCTCATGGCGTGACGGAGGTCGCAGCGCCCGGCCGTTGACATATTCCGATATAGGCATATGATCTCGAAGTGGCTCGCACCCCGACGACGACCGACGCGTTCAACGCTGTCGCCGAGGCGAGCCGCCGTCAACTCCTCGACGCCATCGGCGTCGGTGAGGTGACCGTCGGAGAGCTCGTCGAACGAACCGGCTTCAGCCAGCCCCAGGTGTCCAAGCACCTGGCCGTGCTGCGGGCGGTCGACCTCGTACTCGTCCGCGTGGATGGGCGTCATCGCTGGTACCGGGTCAACGGTGCGGCGCTGCAGCCCATCCACGACTGGGTGCGCACGTTCGAGCGCACCTGGAACATCCGTCTCGACCGACTCGACGACCTGCTCGTCGAGCTGCAATCCCAGGAGGACCAATCATGACCACCACCAGCAACCGCCACGGCTCGGCCACCGTCTCGCTTCCGTCGGACACCGAGATCCTCATCACGCGCGAGTTCGACGCCCCTGCGTCGCTCGTGTTCAAGGCCTTCACGACTCCCGAGCTCGTCAAGCGCTGGTGGGGTTTCGACTCCTCGCAGTGGCTCGTCTGCGACATCGACCTGCGTCCGGGCGGCACGTGGCGGTACCTCATCAAGGAGGGCGACATGGAAGTCGGTTTCCACGGTGAGTACCGGGAGATCGACGAGCCGACGCGCGATCGTGTCGACCGAGGCGTTCGAAGGGCTCGCCGCAATGGGCATCACCGACGATCCGGACTCCGTGGCGTCCGTCAACACGATGACGCTCGACGAGTCCGATGGTGTGACGACGATGACGACGCTGGTCAAGCACGTCACCAAGGAACACCGCGACGGCCACATCCAGTCAGGAATGGAGGGCGGCATGCAGATCTCGTACAACCGCCTCGAGGACGTCGTCGCCGAACTCGCCCAGGCCTGACACTCCGCACCACGCCGCGCTGTCGACTCCGCTAGACAGCGCGGCGTGAGCGCGTCCGACGACGAACGTCCACTGGCCATCATCGACCTCGACGGCGTCGTGGCCGACGTGCGCCACCGCCTTCGCTACCTCGAACGCCGTCCCAAGAACTGGACTGCGTTCTTCGCCGCCGCTCGGCACGACGCCGTGCACCCCGAGGGTGTGGCTGTCGTGGACACGCTCGCCTCCGATCACGAGGTCGTGTTCCTGACTGGTCGCCCTCACCACCTTCATGACGACACCGTGCGCTGGCTCGACGAGCACGGGCTCGGAGGTCGACGCGTGGTGATGCGGCCGCAGGGCGATCGCCGACCGGCCGCCGTCCTCAAGCTCGAACTGCTCGAGACCCTCGCCGATGGACGCACCGTCGGCATCGTCGTCGACGACGACCCGGTCGTGCTCGACGCCTTCCGCCGCGCCGGCTACCACACGTTCGCCGCCGACTGGGAGGCCCGTCCCGCCGATGCCGACCAGGCAATGCAGCAGGCCCAGGAGCACGACGGCCGCACGTGAGCGGAAGCCGAGCCGCGCTCGGCCACCTGCCCCAGCCGTGCAACTCGCTAGCCCGTCACCACTCCTGCCGTGAGGCGCTCGGCGTTACCGCCCAGCACCGCCGCCTCGGTCGCCGCATCGAGGTGGAGCGCCCGCACCCTGGCGAGGCTCTCACCGACCGTATACGGAGTGTTCGGCGCGTCGCTGCCGAACAGGAATCGATCGGGACGCGAGTGAATGTCCGCGGCGGTCACTGCGACTGGGCTGATTCCGACCGGTGTCAAGTCGGCATGCAACGAAGGGTGTCGATCCAGCACGACGAGCGCCTCGCGCGCCGCGTGGTGGCCGCAGTGGGCGAGCACGATCGGTGCCGCAGGATGAGCCGCCGCGACGCGGTCGAGCGCGGCGAGCTCCGCGGCCTCCGTGTGACCTGAGACGTCATGGCCGAGGTGGACGACGACGGGCAGCTGGCGTTCGGCGGCGACGGCGAACACGGGACCGAGGCGGGCATCGTCGACGTCGAACGCCCCGACAGAGCAGTGCAGCTTGAGCACCCGCAGCCCGAGCCGGTCGACGGCGTCGACAACGAGTGCGGCGGGCGCATCGTCTGCCGGGTGCACCGTCGCGCCGCCGACGACCTCCACGGGCCCGCCGGCGAACATCGCCACCGTCTCCGCCGACGCCTCGTTGAGCCCGGCCGCGATACCCGGCTTGTGGGCGTACGAGAACGACCACACGCGATCGACACCGTCAGCGGCGAGGGACTCGAGCACGGCGGCGTGGTCGATCGGATAGGCGAAGGGCCGCGCGTGATCGACGTTCGCACGCTGTAGGTGGTCGGCGAAGAAGGCGCGAACCTTCTCCGCAAGTCGCCCAGGGAGCAGGTGCACGTGGGCGTCGACGATCACGGGTCGTCAGCGCTCGGTCAGTGACGAACCCTCTGCCCACGCCGACTCGACGCGCTCGAGGCGCTCGGCAGCCGACGATCGCAGGCGCTCGGCCGTCGTCGCCACGAGAAGATCGAAGAGCGCCAGCGTGCCGACGTGGCTGTCGAAGGGCGAGACCGATGCGGCAGAGATCGTGAACGAGTGTTCGGCACTCATGGCGAGCGGTGACAGCACCCCATCCGACAGCGCCACCAGGGTGTGCCCGGCCGTGCGGCCCTGCTCGAAGGCGTCGAGCAGCCACCGCTCGTAACGTCGAAGGTCGACGACGATCAGCGTGGAACCGCGGCGGCTCAGCGCGAGCTGCCGGCGGACCGTGACGTCGCTGCCGTGGACGACGGTCACGCCGCCACGGAGGGCACCGAGATCTGCGGCGAACTGCTCGGCGACGCCACGCTCGGCATCCCCGGCGAGTACCAGCACGTCGCGCCCCAAGTCGGAGAGCAGCGTCACGACGGCATCGAGGGTCTCTGGGTCGACGGCGTCGAGCGTGGCCTGGACGTTGGACAGCTCGGCGGCGCGATGGCGGACGATCGGCTGATCACCCTCCAGCTCACGGATCCGTTCGGCGGCCGGTCGGAGCTGGCGCGACAGGTCACCTTGGACGGACGCCTGCAGCGCGCTCGAAGCCATCGAACCCGAGCTTGGCGGCCAACCTGACGACGGTCGCCGCGCCGGCCCCGGCCGCCTCGGCGAGGTCGGCAACGGTTCCGAACCCGACGAGCTGCGGGCGTTCGAGAACGACCTGTGCCACGCGTCGCTCCGCCGCCGTGAGCTGACTGCCCGCGGCGCGCACGCGCTCCTCGACTTCCAGGTCCGACACGGGCAGGGACAGTAGCGGCGAGTCCGCGGACAGCCGGACCTCCATACTGTGGCCCCGTGGAGCTGCCACCCCCGCCAGCCAGGACCTTCGCCAGCGACAATGCCGCCGGCGCCCATCCAGCCGTGCTCGAAGCGATCGCCAGCGCCAACGAGGGCCACGCCATCGCCTACGGCGACGATCCATGGACGCGTCGCGTCGAAGGCCTGTTCCGCGATCTGTTCGGAGACGTGACGACGCTGCTCACGTTCAACGGCACCGGCGCCAACGTGCTCGCGCTGGCGACCTTGCTCGGCCCGGCGGACGCCGTCGTCTGCACGCAGGAGTCGCACATCGCGGTGGATGAGGCCGGTGCGTCCGAGCGGCTGCTCGGGACGAAGCTGATCGATCTGCCCAGCGTGGACGGCAAGTTGCATCCCGATCAGCTCGACGAGGTGGCACAGCTGATCGGCAACATCCACCACGTCCAGCCGAGCGTCGTGTCGCTGACGCAGTGCACCGAGCTCGGCACGGTGTACACGCCCGACGAGATGGCCGCCATCTGCGATCGCGCCCACCGCCACGGCATGAAGGTCCACGTCGACGGGGCCCGCCTCGCCAACGCAACCGTGGCCCTTGGCGGCGATGCGGCAGCGCTGCGGTCCTTCACGGTCGACGCCGGTGTCGACGTACTCACGTTCGGCGGCACGAAGAACGGGATGCTCGGCGGCGAGGCGGTCGTGCACCTGCGGCCTGAACTGGCCCGACGGGCGTTGTACCTGCGCAAGCAACTCACCCAGCTCCCTTCCAAGATGCGCTTCGTCTCCGCCCAGTTCATCGCCATGTTCAACGACGACCTCTGGCTACGGCTCGCCGGGCACGCCAACGCGATGGCACAGGAGCTATATGCCGCGACGGCGGAGCTTCCAGCCGTGAAGCACCTCGATCCGCCGGCAGTGAACGGGCTGTTCCCCGTCCTCGTTCCCGAGGTGATCCAGCCGCTGCGGGACTGGTCGTTCTTCTGGGACTGGGATCTGGCGCGTGATCAGGTGCGCTGGATGACTGCCTGGGACACCACGACAGAGGACGTCGAGGCGTTCGCGGCGGGCGTCCGCGCGTCGATGGAGACCTAGTACGCCTCTCACGTGACGAGTGGCACACACGTGTCGGGTCTGCCTTATTGACCCGCCGGTCAGGTTGTTCCTAACCTGACACGGACGTCGCGTTTGCTGACGCAAGGTCCAGCGAGGGGGTACTCTGGATGGCAGCAGTCGAGTTCGTCGGCCTTGGGTCGGCCGATGACGTGTGGATGCGAGACGCTGCCTGCAAGGGTCTGACCCACCTGTTCTTCCCGTCGTCAGCGGAGCGTCCGCAGGCTCGCGAGCGCCGTGAGGCGATGGCTCGTCAGGTCTGCCGCAGCTGCGCGGTGCAGGCCGATTGCCAGGAGTTTGCCCGCAGCCACCACGAGTACGGGTTCTGGGGTGGCGAGAGCGAAGATGAGCGCCACGCCGCCGGATACCGGCTGATCGCACCGATCGGGGTGCGCGCTCGCGCCGGCTGAAGCACCCGGTCTTCGACGCGTGCTCGACGTCTGCGTCGTCGGCAGCGCCAACCTCGATCTCGTCGCCAGCGCAGCACGCCTGCCTGCGGCCGGAGAGACCGTGCTCGGGTCGGGGTTCGCCGAGCACGTCGGCGGCAAGGGGGTCAACCAGGCCATCGCCGCGGCGCGGGCCGGCGCGTCGACGGCCTTCATCGGCGCCGTCGGTCGGGACGCCGCCGGTGACCGCCTCCGTCACGAGCTCGTGTCGGCCGGCGTGGACGTCGAGGCGCTCGCCTTGGCTGATGCACCGACCGGACGGGCCCTGATCGTCGTCGACGACGATGGGGAGAACTTGATCGTCGTCGTGCCCGGTGCCAACGCAACGGTCGTCGTCGACCGGTTGCCGCAGGCGCGCGTCGTGCTCGTCCAGCTCGAGATCCCGGTTCCCGCCGCGGCCGCGAGTCTGCGCATCGCCAGGGCTCAGGGTGCGACGACCGTGCTCAACCCGGCGCCGGCGTCCGGCTGGTCGGCGGCGCTGGAGGCGGACATCGTCGTGCCGAACGAACACGAGGCGGCCGAGCTGGGTGGTGCGCCGGCGATGCTCGCCCGAGGCGTGTCGGCCGTCGTGACCACCCTCGGCGCACGAGGCACCTCCGTGGTCGCCGCTGACGGCGAGTGGCACCAGCCGGCGTTTCGTGCCGACGTGGTCGACACGACCGGCGCCGGCGATGCGTTCTGTGGCGCGCTGGCGGCTCGACTGGCAACCGGCGACGAGTTGCCGATCGCGGTTCGCTTCGCCGCGGCGGCCGGCGCGCTGGCCACGACTCGCCACGGCGCCGTGCCGGCGATGCCCTCGGCCGACGAGATCGCTGCGCTGCTCGCGATGGCCTAGTGATCTGAGTCGGAGATTCGTTGGCAGTAGTTGGCGAGGGTGTCGAGGATCTCGTCGGCGGTCTTGTGCCAGACGAATGGCTTGGGTTCGTCGTTCCAGTTGGTGATCCAGGTTCGGATTGAGGCGACGAGTTCACGAGTCGAGCGATGTGTGCCGCGGCGCAACCAACGGTTGGTGAGCTCGGCGAACCAGCGCTCGACGAGGTTCAGCCATGAGCTGTAGGTCGGCGTGAAGTGGAGCGTGAACCGGGGATGGCGCAGCAGCCATCGCTGGATTGCTGGGGTCTTGTGAGTGGCGTTGTTGTCGACGATGACGTGGACGTCCAAGTCGGCGGGAACGCTGTGGTCGATCAGGTTCAAGAAGCGCCGGAACTCCTCGGCGCGATGCCGTGGCGTCATGTCGGTGATCACGTAGCCCGAAGCGACATCCAAGGCGGCGTAGAGGTTGGTGGTGCCATGCCGGCGGTAGTCGTGGGTGCGCCGCTCGGGGGTGCCGGGGATCAGGGGCAGGACTGGAGCGGTGCGGTCGAGCGCTTGGATCTGTGACTTCTCGTCGACGCACAGCACCACCGCGGCCTCGGGCGGGTTGAGGTAGAGCCCGACGATGTCGCGGACCTTGTCGATGAAGAGCGGGTCCGGTGACAGCTTGAAGGTGTCGACAAGGTGCGGCTTGAGCCCAAAGGCCCGCCAGATCCGACTGACCGCCGATTGCGACATGCCCGCCGCCTGGGCCATCGAACGAGTCGACCAGTGCGTGGCGTCACGCGGTGTCTCCTCCAACGTCTTGACAATCACCCGCTCGACGTCGTCGTCACCGATGCTGCGAGGCCCGCCGGGACGAGGTTCGTCGTGGAGACCATCGAGGCGGTCGCTGACGAAGCGGCTGCGCCACTTGCCGACGGTCATTCGGCTGACGCCGAGACGATCAGCGACCTCCACGTTCGACAGCCCCTCAGCGCAGGCCAGCACGATGCGACAACGCAGCGCCAGCGCCTGCGCTGTCGTCGGTCGTCGAGCCCAACGTTCCAAGATCTCGCGCTCGTCGTCGCTGACCACCAACTCGGCCAACGGTGTGCCCCGTGCTGCCATCGCGACCTCCCATCGTCGTTGAGACGACAGGGAGGAACGCCACCGACAACACGAAAATTCCTAACTGATCACAAAATCCCGACTCAGATCACTAGACGGACCCGCGCAGCCGCGCCGCGTTGGCGAGCGCGGGTTCGAGGTGCTCGAACCACTTCCCGAGGGCCGCTTGCATGCGGGTGTCGCCGAGGTGCGCGCGCATGCCGCGCGTCGTGTTCAGCCGGGAGCGTCCCAGCCAGGCCGCCATGTCCGGCTCGGTCATCAGCTGACCGAGGACGCGGAAGCCACCCTCGAACGAGCTGATCCAGTCAATCGGTCGGCTGGCGTACGGGATCGGTGGGCAGAGGCGGTTCTTGTCGGCGTCGTCCTCTCGCGCAGCCTCGACGAATCCGATCAGCGCTGCGTTGAACGTGGTGAAGCCGCTCATCAGCGACTGCGGCGTGACTCGTCCGCTTTCGAAGATCGGTCGCGTCGGCGCCGCCCGTAGCCCGTAGGCCGTGCAGTCGACGTGGACGGTCCGGCGGTCCGTGGGGATCTCTCCGTCGTCGAGGACGATGCGGTCCGTGTCGATGCTCCGTACGCGTCCTTGGCGAACGACCCGCTCGATCTGCTTGAGGCATTCCTGCTCGGCCTCGCTGACGATGGCGCCGCGGTACATCGTCGGTTCCTGCGCTTCGTCGAGCCGCAGGAGCTGACCGCACGATTCGAGCCGGCGGAAGAGCTCGGGCGGGTTCTCCGCCTCGGCGAGGCACTGCAGCACCATCGAGAGCGCCTCGACGGTCCCGACGACGTGATCGAGCGGCTGGAAGGACGCGCGGTTGAGCAGCCACGCGTCGCGGGGTCGGACCCAGCGGATCTTCTCTGGGTCGACGTTGCTCTCGAGCAGGAACGTGCAGGCATCCATCGCCGTCTTGCCCGCACCGAGCACCGTGAAGCCCGACGGTGGCTCGGTGACGTTGACGAGATCGCCGACCGGGATCAGCGTCGCACCGTCGTCGACCGTGAACGCAGGTTGATGCGTTGCCGGAACCGACGTCTCGAGGTAGGTGGTGTCGACGGACTTCCGGCGGACCCGCACGGTCGTCGTCTCGCCCGTGAGCCGCGACGTGAAGGTGTGGTGCGTGCCGTCCACGCCGTCGTAGTCGCATTGCCCGAAGAAGCGAACCTGCCCCGAGCCCACCAGCTGCTCGTCGAGCACGCGCCGGAAGTAATCGCAGATCTCGACGCCCGTGGCGCGCTCGTAGAAGCCGGCGTTTGAGCCGGTCGTGTCGATCGTCTCCGTGCCGAGCGCCCGCGAGTTGACGCCGTAGGTCGCCGATGGTTGGTGCAGCCGGACGAACGAGTAGGCGTCGTTCCAATGGCCGCCCGGATTGTGCCGGCGATCGACCATCACGACATCGACCTCGGCACCGGCGATCAGCGCGTCCGTGAAGGCCAGTCCGGACGCGCCCGCGCCGATCACCAGGTAGTCCGTGTCGAGCTGCGGCATCCCCCTGTCCTACTGCCTGGCGAGGAGCGCCGCCCAGCCGTCGCGCGTCATCTCCTGGACCACCTGCAGCGGTTCGAGCGCGACACGAACGTGGTGATCGGCGCCCTCCAGGACTCCACTCACGATCAGCGCACCAGAGGGGGCGAGGACTCGGCGCAGGTCCGTTGCCAAGTCCACCACGACCGGCGCCAGGAGGTTGGCCAGCACGATGTCGAACTGGTCCTCGATGGAGGCCAACGGCCGGTCACTGACCGTGATGGCGCCGGCCACGCCGTTGCGGGTGGCGTTGGCGTTCGTGGCCTCGATCGCCGCCACCGAGATGTCGATGGCCGCGACGTACGGCGCGCCGAGCCGGGCGGCGACGACCGACAGCACACCGCTGCCGCACCCGACGTCGAGCACGGTGGCACCAGGCCAGATCGTGCGGCGCAGCAGACGCAACGAAAGGATGGTCGTCGGGTGGTCGCCAAGCCCGAACGCGGCACCGGGGTCGATGTCCACACGAGTCACCCCAGCGTCGATCGTCACTTCCTTCCAGGCCGGGACGATCACCAGATCGCGCTCGATCCACGACGGGAGGGCGTGCGCTCGCCACGCGTCGATGACGGCCGGATCGACCTCCACCGTGTGCCACCTCCAGCGGGCCGGGAACGCCTCGGCGGCCTTCGTGATCGCGCCGACGTCTGTTCCGAGCGACGTCCACAGCTCGACGAAGTGATCCTCGGTCAGTGTCTCGGGCGACCGCTCCTCGATCGCCGCCACTCCGAGCGCCCACAGGGCGTCGCTGGCCAGCTCGACCTCGTTGGCCGGCACCGTGACCACCAGAGCGAGCATCGTCAGTCGATCCGGCGCAGGTCGTGTCGGTATCGGCCGGATCGGGCGACGTACACCGCGACGTTGTGGGCGATCTCGTCAGCGCGGGCGCGGTCGGGCTTGATCGTCGCCGGTGTGCCGACGGCCAGCGCGCCGGGCGGAACGACGACATCGTTGAGCACCACGGCGTTCGCGGCGACGATGGCTCCGGTGCCGACAACGCTTCGGTGGAGCACCATGGCGGCGTTGGCGACCATCGCCCCGCTTTCGATGGTGCAGCCCTCGAGATGGGCGAGGTGGCCGATGACGCAATCGTCGCCGACGACGGTCGGGTGCTCCGCCGTCGTGTGCAGGACGGCCCCGTCCTGCACGCTCGTGCGTGCCCCGACACGGATCGTTCCGTCGTCGCCACGTAGGACGGCGGCGGGCCAGACCGAGCTCTCCGGCCCGATGCTCACGGAGCCGATGACCACCGCGTCGGGGTGGATGTACGCGCTGGCGTCGATCTGTGGCACCTGGTCACCGAGGGCATACACCGGCATGGTCACGACCGTAACGCTGTACCGTGGCTGGACATGCCGGTGCGCATCGAGATCGAGCTGACCAGCTCGAACCCCGACGGCTCCTGGACGTGGCGCGCTGTCGGCGCCC
The DNA here is from genome assembly GCA_963844915.1 of uncultured Acidimicrobiia bacterium. Classification (GTDB taxonomy): domain Bacteria; phylum Actinomycetota; class Acidimicrobiia; order Acidimicrobiales; family Ilumatobacteraceae; genus JALZMG01. Next base: position 453,889 of record CAWJQF010000011.1, read on the forward strand.
GTGAACCGCGTGGCGTGCTGGATGGATCAATCCTGCCGGGGTCCGCAGGCGTCGGCGACCAGCTTCGGGTGGAGACGGAGAAGGACGTCGACGGCATTCGCATCCTCTCGGTGGTGCCGAACAAGGACCGGTCGAACCGAACGGACCTTCTCGAGCTGCTCCCCGCGGAGGAGTCCTTCGAGCCCGTCGTGCAGCAGCGCGCGCCAGGAGGTGGGCGAAGCGACCGCGGCGGTCCGCGGCGACCCCGGCGTGATCGGCCCGATCGCCCGGATGGTGAGCGCCGAGACGGTCGGCGCGATGACCGTCGCGAGCGAGGAGACCGGGACGGCCGTGGCGACCGCCGGGATCGATCCGATCGGTCACGGCGTGCCGATGGTGGCGAGCGCCCTGACGGCCCCGATCGTTCCGATCGGCCCGACGCGGAGCGCCGGCGGCACCGCCCCCACTTCACGCCGCCGCCCGAGGTGCCGCAGCGTCCGAAGCCGAAGCGGCTCCGGCCGGGAAAGCAGCACCGCTCGGAGGTGCTGGCCTCGCTGCCGGACGAGCAGCAGGCGGTCGCCGAGCTCGCCCTGCAGGGCATGCCGGCGGTGCGTCAGCGGCTGCGCGAGGACAACGCCCGGTTGCGTGCCGAGGGCAAGCCGCCGATGCCCGAGGCCGGGATCTTGAAGATGGCTGAGGAGTTGATCCCGCGGTTGCGCGTCGCCGACTGGCTGGACCGGGCGGAGGCGGCACAGCGCCAGCTGGCGCACCTCGACCTGCGCGACCTGCGCAGTGTCGTCGCGTCGGCTGATGACCCAGTCGTCGCCAGGGATGAGTCGACGCGCGGCTTGGCGGTGGAGCTCAAGCAGGCGCTGGTCACGAAGCAGGACGAGGAGCAGGCACTGTGGCTGGCCGACGTGGAGGCTGCACTCGACGTGGGGAGGATCGTGCGAGCGCTGCGATTGTCGTCGGTGCCCCCCAAGGCTGGCGTGCCGTTCCCGCCGTCACTCGCCCATCGCCTCGGCGAGTCGACGACGGCGGCGTTGCAGCCGACGGACGCGCCGGATCGATGGGTGGCGGTGCTGGAGGCGGCGGCATTCTCGCCAGTGCGGGCGCTCGTCGTGCCGACGGCACCGGCGGAGCAGCGCAGTGATGAGCTGACGGCGACGGTGCAGCGGCTGGCGCCGCTGCTCCCCCAGGTTGCGGCGATCTACGGCGTCGAGGTGCGTCAAGGTGCACCGATGCCCAAGCCGCTGCGGCCCACGAACCGGCGCCCAGAGCCCAAGAAGGGTGCAGGCCGGCCGGAGCACCGCGACCGACCGGAGCACCGCGACCGTCCGCAGCAGGCGGCGACGCCCGCGGTCGAGCCGGAGAAGGCAGCTGAGGCGGAGGTGTCGCAGCCGGCACCCGAGCCCGAGCCCGCCGAGGTCGAGGTTGCGACGTCGGCCGCCGATACCGAGGCGTCACCTGAGCCCGCTCAGTCCGAGGCGCCCTCCGAGCCCGAGCCAGCAGCCGAGCCCGAGCCCGCCGAGGTAGCGGCGTCGTCCGCCGACCCCGAGCCGCCGGCCGAGACCTCCGAGGCCCGGAGCCCGAGCCGCTGAGCTGAGCCGCCGGCCGAGACCCGAGCCCGCTCAGTCCAGGCGCCCGCCGAGCCCGAGCCGCAGCCGAGGCGGAGGTGTCGCAGCCGCCGAGCCCCGCCCGCCGAGCCGTCAGCGGCGGCCGAGCCCGAGCCCGCTCAGCCCGAGGTGCCCGCCGAGCCCGAGCCCGCCGACGTGGCCCAGGCGAGCGAGGCACCGGAAGCCCCTGAGGCCATCGAGCCCGAGCCAGCGGCCGAGTACGAGACGACTGCCCCGTTGCGCGAGTCGGCCGACGCGGTGAGCAATGAGGGCGGATAGCGCGCCGATCTCTCACCGGGTCAACGTCTTTCCAGCGTGATGTGAGCGATCGAGGCGCAGAGCGCGCTCATCGCTCACCGCAGCGGACGGACGGTGCCGGTCTCACCGGCGCGATGAGCGATCTGCGGCGTATGCCCACTCATCGCTCATCACGGCGCCCCGTCACAAAGCGCGATGAGCAGTGTGCGGCGTATGGCCACTCATCGCTCATCGCGGACCCCATCGCTCACCGCTCACCTGTCATCGTGAGGTACCGACTCCCTACCATGAGGCGCCATGTCTGACGTCGTGCTCTATGAGGTCGATGGGCGGGTTGCCCTCATCACGCTCAATCGTCCGGAAGCCCGCAATGCCGTCAACGGTGCCGTCGCCGAGGGGATGGAGTCGGCCATCGACCGCCTCGAGGACGACGACGACGTCTGGGTCGGCATCCTCCGCGCCAACACCGCGGGCCAGGAGCGCCCGGTCTTCTCCGCTGGCGCCGACCTCAAGGAGATCAACGCCGGCAACGCCGGCGCCCTGCTCACCAAGCGCGGCGGCTTCGCCGGCTTCGCCTACCGCGACCGGCGCAAGCCGATCATCGTCGCCGTCGACGGCCTCGCCACGGCCGGCGGCTGCGAGATCGTCCTCGCCGCCGACCTCGTGGTCGCCACGACCCGCTCGTCGTTCGGGCTGGCGGAGGTCAAGCGCAACCTGGTGGCTGGCGCCGGCGGTCTGTTCCGCCTGCCGTGGGCGATCGGGCAGGCGGCGGCGATGGAGGCCATCCTCACGGGCGAGCCGATCCCCGCGGAGCGGGCCTACGCCCTCGGCATGATCTCGAGGCTCGTCGAGCCAGGCGAGGCCGAGAACGCCGCCCGAACTCTCGCCGACCAGATCACCAAGTCCGCTCCGCTGGCGGTGTGGGAGAGCCGCGCCGTCGTGCGCGCCGCGGCGACCGGTACCGAGGACGAGCTCAAGTCGATGACCGATCGGGCGTCGGGGGTGATCATGAAGTCGGAGGACCTCAAGGAGGGCCTCCAGGCCTTCATCGAGAAGCGTCAGCCGAACTGGACGGGTCGTTGATCACTCGGGACACCGTGATCAGCCGCGCCGTGATCCCCGCTCGCTCGTAGAGGTTCTTGATGTGCCGGTCACCCGGCAGTGCGTGACCCTCGAGGATCGCCGCGCCGGCATCTGCCGCCCGTGACCACGCGGCCGCCAGCAGTGCGTCGCCGAACCCGAGCTCGCGTGCCTCCGGGCTGACGTAGACCTGATCCACCGTCGCCACCGCACCCGCGACATCGAGCACGAGGTAGCCGGCGAGGACTGGCACCGGGTCCGCCAGCTCGGCGACGAAGACGTCGCGTCGAGCGATGGCTGATGCCCAGTCCGGACCGATGCGGGGGTGCTCCTCCAACCACCGCGCTCCCCCGCGGGCGTCGACCAGCCCGGCGCGAGCCGCATCCTCCAAGAGCGCCAGTTCCGGCCCGTCGTCGGCGCGGGCCGGTCGGACGTAGGGGTCGGTCATGCAGAGCCGAGCAGCTGATCGATCTTGCCGAGCACGGTGCGCCGGCCGCGGTGGGCGGCCTCGAACTCGCGCACCTGCTCCAACTCACTCGGCGACAGCGCCTCGAGGCGAGCGACGACGTGGCTCGCCGCCAGGCTCTCGTACGCCTCGATCGGCAGATCGTCCGCATCGCCGTTGCCCGCGATCGGTGCGTCCGCGAAGTCCGCAGGAGCGACCGTTGCCTCCGTCACGTCGATCACGCGGGCGGGCGGCTCGCTCACGTTCGTCGGAGCAGCTGCGCCGGTGACGAGGTCGATCAACGAGCGCACCACCTGCATCGGGCGCTGCACGACATCGAGGGCTGAGTCGATGCGCCGACGGACGCACGCGTCGACCGTGCGCATCGTCGTCAACGGCAGCATCACCGTTGCCTCGGCCACTGCCCGCAGGCGCCGCTCGACCTCGGCCCGGATGGGGTCCGGATCGCTCACCCGAACAACCCGAACATCGCTCACCCGAAGATCGGGCAGTCGTCGTCGCCGACCGGGCACCCAGGGGCCGTCGCCCGCACGAGCAGGAAGCAGTTCGGGCAGAGCTGCTCGTCGGCACGCTTCGGTTGCAGGCGGTCGCCGCCTTCGGCCCGGTCCTCGGGCTCCTCGTCTTCCTCGTCCTCGTCGTCCTCGGCGGTGACGAGGCGATCCTTCAGGATGCGGTCAAGATCGGCTTCGACGTCGTCAGGCGACAGGAGCTCGTCGTCCTCGTCCTCCTCCTCGTCGCCGGTGCGCCGCTTGGTGCGAGTGGTGCCCGCCTCCTCGGCGTCCTCGTCCTCGTCCTCCTCCTCGTCGGCGACCTCCTCGGTGTCTTCGTTCTCTGCCTCTTCCACGACAAAGAGATCGTCCTCGAGCTCGTCGGCGTCCGGCTCGATGTCGGCGTCCTCGCCCTCCTCGATCTCGTCCTCGTCGGGTCCTTGCGCGTCGAGGCCCTCCGGCGCGTCGTCCGCGTCGTCGGACACTGTGTTGTCGTCGTCATCAGCGGCCATCGCGGGGCCGGAGCATAGGTCGGTCGTCCGGATCGGCTCGCGGGCGGGTTCGTGACAACCGTCACACGCCCGAGCCGCGGCGCGATTCGGCTCGCCGCTCGGCTGCCAGTCGCTCCAGCGCCGGCGCCTCCGTCGTCAGGTGGTTCATCGCCTCGGCGACCACGCGATGGCCGGCCTGCTCGGCGATCAGGCGATGCATCTCGAGCACCACTCGCCGGTAGGCCGGATGGCCCTGCGACCCCGAACGCAACTCGAGGAGGTGGATCGCCTCCCGCGCGTTGAACTGCATGACGTACCGCAGGCGATACGCCATCGCGACGGCGTAGGGCGCCTGCTCCGCGAACTGCTCGGCCATCGCCTCGTACAGGCGGGCTGAGCGGTGCATCGCTTCGTCGAACGCAGTCGCTTGACCGGCGGCATCGACCAGCTCGGGACGTACGTACCCATGGGCGGGCGTCAGGCGCTGCCACTCGATCGTCAGCAGCCGATGCCGTTGCAGGTCCCGGAACGCGCCGTAGTCCGACAGCACGTCGAAGCGATAGTCGACCCGCTCGAACGCCCGCCCAGGCTTGTGCCGGCGGTTGTCCCGCTCCCCCACGTAGGCGCGCAAGAGCGCCAGCCGCTCGGCCGCCCCGAGGCGGGCCACGCGGTCGAGCAATTGGTGCTCGGGCAGGTGCGAGTGGGGGTAGCAGATGGCGGCCAGCAGCTTGTCCTCGGCCTGCGGGTCGAAGTCGATCAGCGTGACCGTCGGCGACTGCTCGGCAGGCTGCTCGGCGAACAGCGAGTCGACCAGCTCGGCGGTGCGCTGGCGCGTCGTCGCCAGGTAGTTCGACCACCGCAGGCCGCGCTCGGGCATGTCGACTCGGCGCAGGAAGCTCGGGATGACCTTGCGCAGCTCATGGAGCATCAGCTGGCCGTACTCGCGTGCTTCGGGCAGCGGGTGGGTCTGCAGCCGCAGGAGCAGCGCCTCGAAGCCCTGACCGCTGCCGTAGATGCCGACGTTGGACAGCGATCCAGCAGGAAGGATCCCCCGGGCGGCGTCGAGGGCTTTGGCACGTGTGGCCTGCCGGAACACGAAATCGCTGTCGGCCGGATCCTGCTCGACCGTGGCTCGGACGTGATCGGTGACCGTGCTCAACACGTGGCTGTACGCATCGAACATGCGGTCCATGTCGCCGACGTACCTCGTGCCCAACCGGCTGGAGAGCACCGCAGGGTCGCGGTAGTAGCGATAGCGCCCGCCGAGGCGGGCGTCGTAGGCGATGTAGCGGGTGCTCTGCTCGAGGTAGCTCATCAGGCGACCCCACTCGAGCACCTTCGTCAGAACGTTCGAGGACTGCTCGCAGGCGACGTGCACGCCGGCCAGCTGGGCCACGGAATCGTCGCCGTACTCGACGAACACCTTCTCGTACAGGTCTTCGGCCCGCTTGAGGCCGACCGTGGCGTCGATCGTGTGATCACCCGAGATGTCGAGATCGCCGACGAACTCGTCGAGGAAGAGCCGCCGGAGGCTCTTGGCGCTGCGGCTGTACCGGGAGAACAGCGCGCCCTTCACGACCTCGGGAAGGTTGACCAGCGCGAAGACCGGCCCGTCCAAGTTCGTGAAGTACCGCCGGAGCACGTCCCCTTCTTCCGGTGTGAACTCCTCGGGGACGTAGGCAGTCACAGGCGGCGAACCTAATCGGCCGGGCATCGGCGCCCCGGTGATCCCGGTCCTGTCCGTAGGAATCGATCGTTGTGAGGCGATCCCTACGGACAGATCGTCCTTAATGCCGCAGCACGAGCTTGCCCAGCTGGTCACCGGCTTCCAGCCGGGCCAGCGCCGCCTCGTACTCCGACAGTTGCACCACCTGGTCGATGTGCACGTCGAGACCGCCTGCGACGAGCGCCGTCACCTCGGCGAACTCCTGGTAGCTGCCCATCGACGAGCCGATGATCTCGTACTGCTTGAAGAACAGGCGGGGCAGGTTGAGCTCCACCTTCGCGCCGGACGTGCCGCCACAGACGACCAGCCGCCCGCCTGCCTTGAGGGCCCGCACGGAGCGTTCCCAGGTCGCTGCGCCGACGCTCTCGACCACGACGTCGGCCTCGACCGACCAGCGCTCGTCGGCGGTGTCGATGACCGCGCTCGCACCCATGGCGAGCGCGGCCTCGCGCTTCGCCTCGCTGCGGCTCGTCGCCACGACGTCCGCGCCGAGATGGCGGGCGATCGCCAGCGCGGCGCTCGAAACACCCGAGCCGATGCCGACGACGAGCACCGTGTGGCCCGCGCGCAGCCGAGCCCGGCGCAGCATGCGGTACGCCGTCAGTGCCGCCAGTGGATACGCCGCGGACTCCTCCCAGGACCTTCCTGCTGGGCGTGGCACGACGTTGCGGGCAGGGGCGATGGCGTGCGTGGCGTGGCCTCCCCACGTGTGCTCGCCGTAGATGGCGAAGCCAGGCCCCATCGGGCTGTCGTTGCCGAGGGCCACGATGTCGGCGACCGGAGACACGCCTGGATTGACGACGACTTCGTCACCGACGGCGATGCCGTCCACCGCTGAGCCGACAGCGTCGACGATGCCGGCGACGTCGCAGCCGGGTACGTGTGGCAGCGGCGGCTTTGGAAGTCCGCGAGTGACCCAGAGATCCATGTGGTTGAGCGCACTCGCGACGACCTCGATGCGCACGTCGTCGGGGCCGAGCTCGGGCAGGTCGATCGACCCCCAGCGATAGGTGCCGGGCGACTCGTCCAGGATCCAGGCGTCCAACAGGTCCTCCTCAGGTGTGCACGGTGGCGGCGCCGGGCTCGACGACGACCTCGAGGGAGCGTACGAACCCGCACCGTTCGCCGTCGACCCACAGCCGACGCGGCGCATCGAACGTCCAGCTCACCGCACGTGCGCGACGGGTCGTGATCGTCGGGTGCGGGACGTGCGTCCCCGTCGGGAGTCGCCGCCGGGCCTGCCAGCGATCGCGGAACGACATCTCGGCGCCGACCTCGATGACGTCGAGCAACCCATCTCCCGGGTGGGCTCGCGGGGCGGCGTCCCAGTTCCCGAGTCGATCGACGTTGAAGGCGGCGGCGATCGGCCCGTGCCACCAGCTCCGGCGACGGGCGATGACGTGGGCGATGGCGACGTGCGCGCCCACGTCGGACGTCACGCGCAGCAGATCGATGTGGAAGCGGGCGACGTGCGATCCCGTTGTCGGCCCCCCGAGGCTCATCAGCAGATCGCCACCGGTCAAGCGCACCTGATCGCTGTCCGCCAAGGTCGCCGCCTCCGCGTCGGACGCGACGTCGATCAGCTCTGCGGGCGGGTCGACCAGCTCACCCCACGGATCTCCACGCCGGATCACGCCTCGACCGGGGCGATCACGGCGTCGGCGACGACCCCGCGGAAGGCGCGCTCGGCAGCCTCTCCGGCCCGCTGGCGGGTGTCTGCATCAGGCGCGACCAACGCCACTTGCCGGGCGAGGTCGATGAGCTGCTTCATCGTGCGAACGAAGTCGCCGCCGGTCAGCTCTTCGGGTCCGACGACGTCGGCCAGCTCCTCGCCGGCGATCCAGGCATGCGCGGCGGCCAGGAAGCCGGGATCGGGCGGCCGGTGCTCGGCCAGACCGACGGAGCGCTCGTCGGCGGCGAGGTCCTCGCTCGCCGCCTGGATCCCGGACCAACGCCGCCGCACGTCGGCCGAGGGGAACCACGGTGCAGGCGGCGGCTCGGGGCTGCGGTGCTCGTAGACGAACGTCGACAGCAGCCCGCCCAGCTGCTCGGCGTTGAGGCCATCGAGCAGTCCACCGTGCAGGCACTCGGTGACGAGGAGGTCCGACTCGTGGAAGACGCGCGAGAGCACGCGGCCACGCCCGGTCAGCTCCCAGTTCTCGACGTCGACGTAGGAGCGTCGCTGCAGGACGTCCAGCACGCGATCGAACTCCCGGGCCAACGACTGGTTGTGTCCCTCGACGCGCCCGCCGAGCTGGAGCAGCTCGCGCTCCAGACGCTCGGTCAAGCCTGCCGCCCGCATTCGCAGCGCCAGTTCGGGGTCCGCTGCCACCGGGTGGGTGCCATCGTGGTCATCGCGCCGACGCCGGCCGTTGCCGGCGCCGCGCAGCTTGGCGGTGCCGAGCGTGCGCGCCACCTCGCGGCGGTAGTCGGCTCGGTTGGGGTTGAACACCGTCGGAAGACGGACCGTGCCGACTGGGCGCGGCACGTCGTCGAAGTCGTCGGCGGTGAGGAGCAACAGATCGCCCCGCTTGGTGATGGTGGTCAGGCGCATCCCGCCCTTGCGGTGCGCGCTGGCGATCACTGCCACCGGCCCGCGATAGCGGCCCTTCGAGGCGTGGACGATCTCACCTGGACGGAGGCGGGCGAGCCCGACGGCGACGAGGTCGTCGCGCCCTCGGCGCCGTGCTCGCACCTCGTCCAATGACCGGCGGTACGCCCAGATGTCGCCGTACGGGCTCTCGGCCTCCTGTCGTGCCTCGGCCAGCCGCTCACGCACGCGCTCCACGCGGGCCTCGAGGCGGACGACGTCGCGGTCGGCCTGGTACTGGGCGAACGAGAGGTTGAGCAGGTGGTGGGCCTGCTCGTTGCTGTAGGTGCCGACGAGATTGGCAGCCATGTTGTACGTCGGCCGGAACGCCGAGCGCAGGTGGAACGTACGGCTGGCGGCGAGCGCGGCCACCTGCTCGAACGGCACGTATGGGCTCCACAGCACGACCGCCTGGCCGATGGCGTCGATCCCCCGCCGCCCGGCACGGCCGGTCAGCTGCGTGTACTCACCGGCCGTCAACGCCTCGTGGTGATCGCCGGTGAACTTCGTGAGCTTCTCGATGACGACGGTGCGCGCCGGCATGTTGATGCCAACGGCCAATGTCTCGGTGGCGAACACCACCTTCGTCAGCCCCTCGACGAAGCATGCCTCGACGGCTTCCTTGAACGCCGGAACCATCCCGGCGTGGTGGGCGGCGATGCCGGCCTCGAGTTGGGCCAGGAACTGCTCGTAGCCGAGCACCTCCAGGTCATCCTCGTGGAGGCCCGTGAGGCGCGCCTCGACGATGGCGCGGATGCGCGCTTGCTCGTCGCCGGTGGTCAGCCGGACTCCGGCGGCGAGGCACGAGCGGGCTGCCTCGTCGCACTGGTGGCGGCTGAAGATGAACACGATCGCCGGCAGGAACTCGCGCTGGGCCAGGAGGTCGACGATCTCGAGCCGGCCCGGCGTGAAGAGGACTCGCCGGCCGCTGCCTCGAGCGGGCCGCTGGTTGCGTCCCCCGCGGCGCACCGCAGATGCGTCGAGGCGGGCGGCCTCTGGGTTGGGGCGCCCACCGACGAACGTCGGCAGGAAGTGCAGGCGGTCGTTCGTGCGGTCACCCACCAGGTAGTGGTCGTCGAGCCTCACTGGGCGCCGGAGCTCGATGATCGGTGTCGTCGGGCCGCGCACGGTCTGGATCCACGCCGCAAGCTCGGCGGTATTGCTCACGGTGGCCGACAGGCAGATCAGGCGGACGTGGGGCGGCAAGTGGACGATCACCTCCTCCCACACGGGGCCGCGGTAGGCGTCCTGGAGGAAGTGCACCTCGTCGAGCACGACGAGGCCGAGGTCGTGGAGGGCTGAGGACCGGGCGTAGATCATGTTGCGCAGGACCTCGGTCGTCATCACGACGACCGGGGCGTCCCCGTCGATCGAGTTGTCGCCCGTGAGGAGGCCCACCTGGCCGGCGCCGTAGTAGTCACGGAGGTCGCGGAACTTCTGGTTCGAGAGCGCCTTCAGCGGCGCCGTGTAGAAAGCCCGCCGGCCATCGCGCCGTGTCGCCTCGATGCCGTATTCGGCGACGGCGGTCTTCCCGCTGCCGGTCGGCGCTGCTACGACGACGTGGTGCCCGTCGTCGAGGGCGTCGATGGCATCGACCTGGAACTGGTCGAGCGGGAACGGGAAGCGCTCGACGAGCTCGGCGCGGTCAGGACGCACGGCGTCCAGTCTCTCAGGACGGTGCTAGAGCACGTCGCTTGCGGCGCTCGAAGACCGTGCCGATGCCGATCGCGATGAAGTACAAGATGGCCATCGGGACGGCGAGGGCGGCCAGCGAGATCGGATCGCCGGACGGCGTGATCACCGCGGCGACGACCACGACGGCCAGCAGCGCGTAACGCCAGCCGCGGAGGAGCTGGTGCGGCGTCACGACGCCGGCGATCTGCAAGAACACCAGCAGCACGGGGAACTGGAAGCCCACCCCGAACGCGCCGACCATCAGCCCGACAAGGCGCACGTAGCGGCTGACCTGGAAGACCTGTCCGACCCCCTCGCCGCTCCACGAGATGAGGAACTCGAGGGCTGGCTCGAGGGTGATGTAGGCGAGGAACCCTCCGAGGAGGAACAGCACGAGCGAGGAGAGGATGAATGGGATGGCGTAGCGCTTCTCACGGGAGTGCAGCGCGGGGACGATGAACCGCCACACCTGCCACAGGATGATGGGCATGGCCAGGATCACGCCGCCGTACATGGCCACCCGCAGGCGCGTCGTGAGGCCCTCGAGCGGATCCATGATGAACAACGTGTTGTCGGTGCCCGGCTCGAACCCGCAGAACTCCTCGCCCCGGGACTCGCACAGCCGCACGTACGGGCCGGTCAGGAAGTCGAGAACCTGGTCATAGAACGCGACGATGGCGATCGCCGCGACGAAGATGGCGAGGGCGCAGCGGATGATCCTGACGCGCAGCTCCCCGAGGTGCTCGGTGAGCGTCATCGTGTCGTCGGGGGACTTGATCGACGGCCGCTTGGACCGGCGCCGGAAGGAGGGGCTCATCAGCCGGTGCGATTGTCGTCGGGCGCGGCCTCGTCCGAGGCGCCGCTCAACGTACGGTTGATGAGTTCCTCGTCAGCAGTGGCGGTGGCATCGGTCTGGGTCTCGGCGTCACCGTCGGGCGCGGGTGATGAAGGCGGTGCGGTGGTCGAGGACTCACTGGGCCGCGGCGCGGCGGGACGGGCGGGCGCCGGCGTGGCCCCGCCGCTGGCCCCCGGCTCGGAGGGCTCATGATCCTCGAGCTGCGTCGATTTCTGCAGGAGGTCGGCGGTCTCGCGCATCTCCTTCATCGGCTCATCGAGGACACTGCGCATCTCGCTCTGGAAGTTGTTGCCCAGCTTCTTGAGCTCGGCGTATGTGCGCCCCGCGCGGCGCAGGAAGTCGGGCAACTTCTCTGGCCCGAGGATCACCAACGCCAGCAGGAGGATGATCACGACCTCGCTGCCGGACAGGTTGAACATCGTCTCGATCCTACGGTCCTGGGCGTTCACGGTGCCGCCGGGGCCGGCGGCTGGCATGATCGGGCGGCGTGCAACAACGGCTCCCGTCGCTGCTCGAGCGCCCGATCGCGTTCGCCCACCGTGGCGCGAGGGCGCACGCCCGGGAGAACACGATTGACGCGTTCGCTCTGGCGCTGCGGCTCGGCGCGACCGGTCTGGAGAGCGACGTCTGGCTGACGGCCGATGGCGTTCCGGTACTCGACCACGACGGGGTCGTGCGAACGGGCTTCCGGCGGCGGAAGTTGTCGACGTTCGGGCGCGACAGCTTGCCCTCGCACATCCCGACGTTGGCTGATCTGATCGTCGCCTGCGGGTCGGATTACGAGCTGTCGCTCGACCTCCAGCAGCCCGACGTCGGCCCAGTGGTGGTCGACACCGTCAAGCAGCTCGCCCCCGAGCTGCTGCCGCGACTGTGGCTGTGCCACTGGGACCTGGACGTTCTCCGCTCGCTGCGCCCGCTCGACGACACGGTGCGGCTCGTCAACTCCACGAAGCTGCGCCGGATGAGCGAGGGGCCGGAGCGCCGTGCCGCGACGTTGGCCGACGAGGGCATCGACGCCGTCAACCTCCACCACACGGAGTGGTCCGGCGGGCTGACGACCCTGTTCCACCGGTTCGAGCGCCTCGCCTTCGCCTGGGACCTGCAGTTCGAGCATGTGCTGCGCAACGTCATCCGGATGGGCATCGACGGTGTGTTCAGCGACCACGTCGACGTGATGACCGATGCCCTCAAGGCCGAGCTCGACCCGTCCTGACCCCGCACATCTGGGCGCGGACGTTCTCAGCAAGCCATCTGGGCGCGCTCGTTCTCGAATTCGAGAACCTCCGCGCCCAGATCGGACTCTCTCCCGCATCGGGCGGGGTTCGGATCAGTTGCTGCGGCGGATTCCAGGGCGCGCTACAGCCACTGCCAATGGCTTTGGGGCCAGAAGACGACGAACGCTCTGCCGACGAGCTCGTCCTCCGGGATCGGGCCGAGGTCGCGGCTGTCCTGTGAGCCCGGGCGGTTGTCGCCCATCACGAACACGTTCTCCTCCGGAATGGTGACCGGGGCCAGGTCACGACCGCAGTTCCCTGGCTGCACCACCTCTGGGTCGAGATACGGCTCCTCGAGCAGCCGCCCGTCGATCAGCACCTGGCAGCTGCGGATCTCGATCGTCTCCCCCGGCAGCGCGATCACACGCTTGATGAGGTCCCGCGACGCCGTGCCGTTCAGCTGGTGTAGGACGACGACGTCACCACGGTTCGGGTCGTGCAAGCGGTACGACAGCTTGTTGACGAAGACGCGGTCGTCGTCGGCGAGCGTCGTCGCCATCGAGGTGCCGTCGACGACGAAGTGGGCGAGCACGAACGTCCGCACGACGAACGCCACCAGCAGCGCGACCGCGATGACGATCACCCAGTCGAGCAATGCCCGCCGGCGCCGGCCCTCCTTGCGCGTGACGATCTCCTCGCCGTCCTTCTGTTCGGTCTGATCCGCGGGATCCGCGGGATCCGCTTGATCGGCCTGATCGGCCTGATCGGTCATCGATGGCTCACAGCGACTCGATCAGCTTCTCGACCCGCTCGTCGCGGCTCTTGAACGGATCCTTGCACAGCACGGTCCGCTGAGCCTGGTCATTGAGCTTGAGGTGGACCCAATCGACGGTGTAGTCGCGCTTGCGCTCCTTGGCCCGCCGCACGAACTCGCCACGCAATCGTGCCCGCGTCGTCTGCGGTGGCACGTCGGTGGCCGTGTCGATGTCCTTGTCCGTGCACAGGCGCTCCACGAGTCCCCGATCCTGCAGCTTGTAGAACGGGCTGCGTGCGCGCGACACGTCGTGGTACTGCAGGTCGAGCAGCTGCACGCGGGGGTGCCCGAACGGCAGACCGTGGCGCTCGCGGAACGCCTCGAGCAGCTTGAACTTGATGACCCAGTCGACCTCACGGTCGAGCTTCAGCGGGTCGTTCTCGATGGTCGACACGCAGTGCTCCCACATCTCGAGCGCCCGCTGCTCGAGCGGTGGGAACCCCTTGGCCTCGGAGTAGCGCAACGCGCGGTCGAGGTACTCGCGCTGGATGTCGAGCGCGCTGACCTCGCGGCCGTTGCCGAGGCGGACGACCCGCCGGCACGTTGGGTCGTGGCTGATCTCCCTGATCGCCCGGATCGGGTTCTCGAGCGTCATGTCCCGCAACACGACGCTGCGGTCCTCCAGCATCCGCAGCATGCAGGCGGCGGCGCCGACCTTCACGAACGTCGAGTACTCGCTCATGTTGGAGTCACCGACGATGACGTGCAGGCGGCGGAACCGCTCGGCGTCGGCATGCGGTTCGTCGCGAGTGTTGATGATCGGGCGGCTGCGGGTGGTCGCCGAGCTGACGCCCTCCCAGATGTGCTCGGCCCGCTGGGCGATCGAGTAGGTGGCGCCGCGCGCGGTGTGCAGGACCTTGCCGGCACCGGCGTAGATCTGGCGGCTGACGAGGAACGGGATCAGCACCTCGGCGTAGTGGCCGAGGTCGTCGTGGCGGCTGGTCAGGTAGTTCTCGTGGCAGCCGTAGCTGTTGCCGGCCGAGTCGGTGTTGTTCTTGAACAGGTAGATGGTGCCGCGGATCGACTCCTCGGCGAGGCGCTGTTCGGCGGACTCGACGAGGCTCTCGAGGATCCGCTCCCCCGCCTTGTCGTGGACGACGAGCTCATACAGCGAGTCGCACTCCGGCGTGGCGTACTCGGGATGGGACCCGACGTCGAGGTACAGCCGGGCGCCGTTCTGCAGGAAGACGTTGGAGCTACGGCCCCAGCTGACCACGCGCCGGAAGAGGTACCGGGCGACCTCGTCCGGGCTCAGCCGGCGCTGGCCCCGGAGCGTGCACGTCACGCCGTACTCGTTCTCGAGGCCGTAGATCCGCCTCTCCATGGATGCAACCTAGCGGTACCTGGGTCGCGCCGGGCCGCACTTAGCCGCTAGCCCGGACGGCGCTTCTCGGCCAATTCCGCCTCGTGCTTGTCGACCATGTCCTGGACGGCCTGCAGGTTGCGCTCGGCGAGGGGTTCCCGGCTCGCCCGTGCTCGCTCCTTGGCGGCGCGGGTCTGGGCGGCGTGCCCCTGGAACTCCGGGAAGACCCGTTGGGCGATCAGCTCGTAGCTGCGCTTCGTCGCCTCCGGGTTCGCCCATTCGTGAGCCAACGTCAGGTAGCACCCGAATCCACCCGACTGCTTCTGGAGGCGCTCGATCTGCTCGCAGGCCATGTCGACGGTGCCGATCGAGCCGAGACCCGAGCCGTTGACGAACTCGATCAGCTCCCCCACCGCCGTTGACGGTGACACGGCCATCTGGGGGAAGGCGGCAGTGTGCTGGAAGTAGTCGAACCACTCCCGGATGCCGTACTCGACGTCCTGCTCGGCTTGCGCTTTCGTCTCGGCGACGTGCATCAGTCCGACGAGCCGCCACTGGGAGCGGTCGGCGGTCGTGCCGAACGTCGCGGCGCGCTCCTCCATCACGTCCCAGTGCAGGCCCAGCACGTCGAAGCCGACCTCCTGGGTGGCCCCGATCGACAGCAGGCCGATGCCGTACCTGCCGGCAAGGCGTGGACCTGACGGCGACACCATCGCGGCAGCCGCGAGGTCGAACCGCGGCTCCGAGTACGGCAGGAGGTGCAGGCGGGCATCCACGAGGTTCCACGCGCTCGTCTTGCTCGAGACCGGCTCCTCGTTCTGCAGCAGCCGCACGATGACGTCGAGGCCTTCCTCGAGCAGCGGGCGCGTCTCCGTCGGGTCGAGCCCGAGCATCAGCGCGTCGGTCGGAAGCGAACCGGGTCCCACGCCGAGCATGAACCGGCCCCTCGTGAGGTGGTCGAGGAGGACCGCTCGCTCGGCGATCATCAGCGGGTTGTGGTACGCCACGCTGATCACGCCCGTGCCGAGCTTGATGTGACGCGTCCGCTCGGCGGCGACGGCGACGAAGATCTCGGGGGAAGCGATGATCTCGGTCCCCGCCGAGTGGTGCTCGCCGATCCAGGCCTCATCCCAGCCGAGCCGGTCGAGGTGCTGGATCAGCTCGAGGTCGCGTTCGAACGCCAGCGTCGGGTTCTCTCCCGCTTGGTGGAACGGCGCCATGAAGATTCCGAAGCGGAGATGGTCGGTCATGGATGCAGCGTAGGAACGCTGAAGCGCAGCGACGAACCGGGGCGACGCTGGGCGACGATGCGCACGCATGCCGGATCGACGACGGCGATCACGGGGTACCCGCCCGTCGTCGGGTGATCGGCGAGCATCACGACCGGGCGGCCGTCGGGCGGCACCTGGATGGCTCCCGTGACGAGCCCTTCACTGGGTAGCTCGCCGTCGACGACTCGCCGCAGCGGTGGTCCGTCGAGGCGCACGCCGACCCGGCTGACATCGGCGGAGACGGTCCAGTCGGTCGTCACGAGCTGTTGGAGCGCGTCGGCGGCGAACCAGTCGAGGCGGGGGCCGGGCCACACGGTCGCCCGTTGCGCTCCGGCACCGACGACGGCTGCCTGGTCGACGATGACCGGTGTTCCGGGGTCGGGACCGATCGGCAGCCGCTGTTCGGCCGCCAGCGTCGGCGGTCCGAGGCCCGACAGCGTGTCGTGGCTTCTCGAGCCGAGCACCGGGGGAACGTCGATCCCGCCGCGTGCGGCGAGGTAGCCCCACAGGTCATCGCGGGCTGGGTCGACCGCCACGATCTCACCGTCGGTCACGGCTCGCGGCGCCAGTTCGGAGGACAGGGCGATCGTGCACGGGCCGATGGCGCGAAGACGCAGCCTGCCCGCGGTCTCCAGGACCGCCGCGTCCGGCGGGTTGCCGACGAGGCGGCTGAGCAGGTCGCGGGTCGGACCGTCGAGGGCGCCGCTCGGTGGCACTCCGATCGCGGCGTACCCGGAACGGCCGGCGTCCTGGATCGTCGTGGACCAGCCGGCGTCGACGATCTCGAGCGCGCTCACGTCGGCACGAAGTGAACGGTGGTCCCGGGAGCGATGAGGGCGGGCGGGTCGCGATCGGCGGCGAACAGCACGGCATCGGTGTGTCCGATGAGGTGCCAGCCGCCCGGCGATGCCGTCGGGTAGACGGCGCTGTAGCCGGCGGCGATGGCGACCGAGCCTGCCGGCACACGGGTGCGCGGCGTCGCCCGGCGTGGTAGCTGGAGCGCGGGGTCGAGCCCCGTCAGGTAGGCGAACCCGGGGGCGAAGCCGCAGAACGCGGCGCGGTAGGTCGCGTCGCTGTGGCGGGACACGACCTCGGCGATGGTCAGGCCGCACGCCGCCGCGACGGCGTCCAGGTCTTCGCCGTCGTAGGTGACGGAGAGCTCCACGGCATCCGACGGATGATCGACGGCCGTTCCTTCGGCGACGGATGCCAGCTGCAGCAGTTGCCGGCCGATCTCGTCTCGATCGCCTCCTGGCGCCAGGTGCACCAGCACCGTGCGTGCCCCGGGCACGACCTCGCTGACCGCCTCGCTCCGTGCGACGGCGGCGGCCGCCGCCAGGACGTCGTCGTCACGGTCCGGTTCGAGCAGCCACGCCGCTGGACCGTACGGCCGCAGCCGTGGACTCACGTGAAGGGCTGGAGCGTCACGCCAGCGGCCTCGAGCGCGTCGCGGACAGCCCGCGCCAGCTCGACCGCACCGGGCGTGTCGCCGTGGACGCACAGTGAGCGCGCGTCGACGGCGACGATCGAGCCGTCGACGGACACGACCTCGTGCTCGACGGCCAGCCGCACGGCACGGGCCGCCACTTCGGCGGGCTCGACGATCAGCGCGTCCGGTTCTGCCCGAGACACCAGACGACCGTCGCGCAGGTAGGCCCGGTCGGCGAACGCCTCGGGAATCGGTTCGAGGCCCGCCGCCTCGGCGGCCCGCAGCAGCTCTGAGTCGGGGGCGCCGAGGACAGCGAGCGAGGCGTCATAGTCGGCTGCCGCGGCGACGACGGCCTCGGCCTGCGCGGCGTCGCGCACCGTGGCGTGGTAGAGCGCGCCGTGCGGCTTGACGTAGGCGACCTCGGTCCCCGCGACCTGGGCGAAGGCGTCGAGCGCGCCGAGCTGATAGAGCACGGCGTCGCGTAGCTCGAGCGGGTCGATGTCGATGGCCCGCCGACCGAACCCGAGGAGGTCGGGATAGCCGACCTGGGCCCCGACGGACACTCCGTTGGCGACGGCCGCGTTGCACACGGTGCGGAGCGTCGACGGGTCGCCGGCGTGGAAGCCGCAGGCCACGTTGGCGCTCGTGACGAGCTCGAGCATCGCCGCGTCGTCACCGAGCTTCCAGACCCCGAACGACTCCCCCAGATCACTGTTCAAGTCGATCGAGGCCATCGGCCGCACCGTACCCGAGCCAACTTCATCCGAGTGTTTGACGGCATCCGAGTGTCAGGTGTGGGAAAAATCGACCTCCAGCACTCGGATGGACGCAAACACTCGGATGGATCAGGACTCGGTGGCGTCGTCGGGTGAGGCGAGGTAGGCGGCGACCTGTTCGTCGGTGAGGCGGCGGAAGCAACGCCGCGCCGCACCACGGGCGAGCAACGCGACCTCGAGGTCGCCCGCCGGCAGCTCACGGTCAGGTCCGGCCAGGGCCGCCGCTCCAGCGCGGATTGCGGCGCCGGCATCCAGACCGTCGGCGTACGACTCGCTGATGCGCGCGAGGATCGCGTCGGCGTCGCCACCGAGCACCGTGTGGTCGCGATGGTCGAACACCGTGCCGTCGTAGAGGACGTGGAACATCTGGTCGCCGGCCGGCACGTAGCCGACCTCGGCGACGAGGATCTCGACCTCCATCGGCTTCATCTCGTGGGTGAAGATCTGACCGAGGATCTGGGCGTACTGGTTGGCGAGGCTGCGGGCGTCGACGTCGTCGCGGCTGTATTGGTAGCCCTTGATGTCGGCCGCCCGAACGCCGGCCACGCGCAGCTGGTCGAACTCGTTGTAGCGACCGACGCCGGCGAAGGCGATCCGGTCGTAGAGCTCGCTGATCTTGCGCAGGGTCTCGGAGCTGTTCTCGGCGACGATGGCGATCCCGTCGGAGTAGCGCAAGGCGACGAGGGCGCGTCCACGGGCGATGCCCTTGCGGGCGTAGTCCGCGCGGTCCTTCATCACCTGCTCGGGAGCGACGTAGAACGGCATGTTCATGAGTCGCGTCCTCCGATGCCAGCGACCGAGCGCCAACGTGCAGGCGCAACGCGAGCGAGCGAGCGCCAGCGAACGAGCGGCTCAACGCGGCCTGCGTGGCCGGGGAACGCGATGGCGTCTGCGTGGCCGGGGAACGCAATGAACGGCATGTTCATGACGTTCCAGCCTCCCGGGCTCGGATGTCGTCGGCGATCGCTTCGTAGCGCTGCCTCAGCTCGTCGTCCTCGAGCGCGGTGAAGCCGTCGGCGGTGATCGTGGCGACGATCGGGAAGATGTTGCGCAGCATGTCCGGCCCGCCCGTGGCCGAGTCGGCGTCGGCGGCTTCCCACAGCGCCCGGCACACGAGGTTCACGGCGTCCGAGCGATCCATCGCCGGCCGGTAGCCGACCTTGATCACCGTGCCGGCATGGAGGCTGCCGGAGCCCGTCGCCACGTACTCCCGCTCCTCGTAGCGCCCACCGGTCACGTCGTAGGCGAAGAGGCGCCCGACCTGGCGACGCAGGTCGTACCCACCGAAGATCGGCACGACGGCGAGACCCATCATCGCCGCCTGGAGGTTGCCGCGGATCATCATCGACAGCTGGTTGGCCTTGCCCTCCAGGCTGAGCGCCGTGCCCTCGACCTTCTCGTAGTGCTCGAGCTGCAGTTGGAAGAGGCGGACCATCTCCATCGCCGGACCGGCCGCGCCGGCGATGGCCACCGCGCTGTGGCGATCGGCCTCGATGACCTTGTCCATCGACCGGTGGCTGATCAGGTTGCCGGCGGTCGCCCGGCGGTCGCCGGCCATGACGACCCCATCGGCATAGCGCGCCGCCACGCACGTCGTGGCATGGGGCAGCGCGCCGAGCGCGGCAGCGTCACCGTCGACGTCGGCACCGGAGGCGCCGATGCGCCGCAGGAGGTCAGCGAAGCTTGACCCCGGATCTTCGCCCGGGGTGAACACCGGCATGCTCATGGAGCTTCTTACTGCCCGCCCTTCTGGACGTAGGACTTGACGAAGTCCTCGGCGTTGGTCTCCAGGACCTCGTCGATCTCGTCCAGCAGGTCGTCCAGCTCGGCCTTCAGCTTCTCGCCGCTCTCCGAGGTTGGGGGTGCCTCTTCGACGACCTCGGGCTCGGTCGTCCGTGTTGTCGTCTTCTGCTTGTGCGTGCGCTCGGCCATGTCCTTGCCGCCTCCTTCGCGGTCTCACTCTCGGGCGCTACGAACCGAGACGCTCGAGAAGTTCGACGGCGGTGTCGCTCTCGTCGATCAACCTAGCCACGTGGTCCGCCGTTCCCCGTAATGGCTCCATCATTGGGACCCGCCGCAGCGGCTCCCGCCCGACATCGAACACGATCGAGTCCCAGTTGGCGGCGACGATCTCCTCGGGGTACTTGGCGAGGCATCGGCCCCGGAAGTAGGCCCGCGTGCTCGTCGGCGGCTCGGTCACCGCCCGCAGGACGTCATCTTCTGTGACCAGGATCTCCAGCCCCGCACGCGACGCCAGCCCGCGATCGGCTCGGAGGTCGTGGTACTGCAAGTCGATCGCCTTGAGGCGCACCGAGCCTGGCTCGAGGCCGTGGCGTTCCGCATAGCCGTCGACGAGGCGGCGTTTGGCGATCCAGTCCACCCATGGCGCCACCGAGTTCGGGTCGTGCTCGAGGCCGGTGAGGACCTGCTCCCAACGGCGCAGGACGTCCAAGCCGACCGTCTCGTCGACGCAGGCCAGCCCGTGCAACTGCTCGTACTTGCGAGCTCGCTCGAGCAGTCCCCACTGGATCTCGAGCGCCGTCGCCCGACGACCGTCGCGCAGCATGATCGTGCGCGTCAGCGTCGGGTCGTGGCTGATCTGGCGGATCGCCGACACGGGGTTGGCCAGCAGCCAGTCCTCGCCGAGCGCGTCGTCCTCGATCATCGCCAGCACGATCGCCGTCGTACCGACCTTGAGGTACGTGGCGACCTCCGCCATGTTCGCGTCACCGACGATCACGTGCAGGCGGCGGTACTTCTGTGCGTCACAGTGCGGCTCGTCGCGGGTGTTGACGATCGGCCGCTTGAGGGTCGTCTCGAGCCCGACCTCCTCCTCGAAGAAGTCGGCCCGCTGCGTCAGTTGGTAGGGCACCTGGTCGAACGGCACACCCGGCAGCTCGCAGCCAACCTTTCCAGCGCCGGTGAACACCTGGCGCGTCACGAAGTGCGGGGTGACCTGCGCGACGATCCGTCCGAACGGCGTCTCGCGGGCGAGCAGGTAGTTCTCGTGACAGCCGTAGCTGTTGCCCTTGCCGTCGGAGTTGTTCTTGTAGACCACGACCTCGGCCGGGCCCGTCGCCGTCATGGCGAGCTTGGCGGCGGCGTGGACCATGCTGCGGCGCACGATCTCCTCGGCCGCCCGGTCGAAGCACACCGCCTCGAGGGCGGTCGCCACCTCCGGGGTCGAGATCTCGGGATGGGCGTGGTCGACGTAGTAGCGGGCGCCGTTGGTGAGCACCGCGTTGACGAGCGTCGTCTCGACCTCGGGGGCGATCGACTCGTCCAGCGAGAATCCGCGGGCATCGTTGGCCGGTGACTCGTCGTCGAAGTCCCAACCCACTCTGCCCCGCTGGCGGCTCGTGGTCGCCGCGACGTAGGCGTTGATCAGCAGCGAGGAAGCCGAGACGGGGTTGTTCTCGGCACCGCGCACGGCGATGCCGTACTCGGTCTCGATGCCGCACACCTTCGGCAGCGCCATGGGGGGACCCTAGCCACCAACGACCCGCACCCGTCGGCAGTTGTTCGGTCGTGCCGGTACCGGCACGACCGAGCGTGGATTTCGGTGCGAGGATCGGCCGACTTGCTCGGCCGACCGCAGCTCCTCATGAGATGGGGGGTTCCAAAGGGGGGAAGGTCACCTTCCCCCCTTTGCGCCATTACAAGTACTGACCCGTCGCCACCCGCTCGATGGCTCGGCCGCCGAGCGGATCCTTGTCCTTGCCTTCGTTGACGAGCGTGCGGATGAACACGATGCGCTCGCCCTTCTTGCCCGAGATCTTCGCCCAGTCGTCGGGGTTGGTCGTGTTCGGCAGGTCCTCGTGCTCCTTGTACTCCTGCTTGATCGAAGCCAGGAGATCCTCCAGGCGCACGCCTCGTTCGCCGCCGCCGATGACCCGCTTGATGGCCAGTTTCTTGGCCCGCCGCACGATGTTCTCGATCATCGCCCCTGACGCGAAGTCCTTGTAGTAGAGGATCTCCTTGTCGCCATTGGCGTACGTCACTTCGAGGAACCGGTTCGCCTCGTCCTCCTGGTACATCTCGGCGACCGTGGCCTCGATCATCTCCGGCACCTTGTGGTCGGCGGCGATGGGGATCTCATCGGTGAGGTACTGGGAGAAGATCTGCGCCGCAGCCGGGGCGTTCGGGCGCTCGATCTTGATCTTCACGTCGAGCCGGCCGGGCCGCAGGATCGCCGGGTCGATGAGATCCTCACGGTTCGTCGCGCCGATCACGATGACGTTGCGCAGACCCTCGACGCCGTCGATCTCCGCGAGGAGCTGCGGCACGATCGTCGACTCCATGTCCGAGCTGATGCCCGAGCCGCGGGTGCGGAACATCGAGTCCATCTCGTCGAAGAAGACGATGACCGGCCAGCCTTCCTCGCTCTTCTCACGGGCGCGTTGGAAGACGAGGCGGATCTGCCGCTCGGTCTCGCCGACGTACTTGTTGAGCAGTTCGGGGCCCTTGATGTTGATGAAGTAGCTGCGCGCCTTCTGATCGCCCGTCGATGCGGCCACCTTCTTGGCAAGGCTGTTGGCGACGGCCTTGGCGATCAAGGTCTTGCCGCAGCCGGGCGGCCCGTACAGGAGGATGCCCTTCGGCGCCGGCAGACGGTGCTCGGCGAACAGGTCCTGGTGCAGGAACGGCAACTCGACGGCGTCCGCGATTTGCTCGATCTGATCGTCGAGGCCACCGATGTCGGCGTACGAGATGTCGGGCACCTCTTCGAGTAGCAGGTCCTCGACCTCGGGACGGGGCAGCTTCTCGAGCAGCAGGTTGGAGCGGATATCGAGGCGCATCGTGTCGCCGGCTCGAAGGTGGATGCCGCGCACGGCGTCGGCCAGCTCGCAGACCCGTTCCTCGTCGGCGCGACCGATGACCAGCGCGCGCACTCCGTCGTCCATGAGCTCCTTGACGGTGACGACTTCACCGGTCAGCTCGGGTCGCCGGGCGAGGATGACGTTGAAGCTCTCGTTGAGGACCACCTCACTGCCGCGGTCGAGCTCCTCGAGGTCGATGTCGGGGTGGGTGGCGACCTTCATCTTGCGGCCGCTCGTGAGGATGTCGACGGTGCCATCGTCGTTCTTGCCGACGACGACCCCGTAGGCGGACGGCGGCTGGGTCAGCTTGTCGACCTCGTCGCGCAGCGTGGCGATGTGCTCGCGCGCTTCCCGCAGGGTGTAGCTCAACTTCTCGTTCTGGGCGACGGCTTGCGCCAGTTGACCCTTGGTCTCGAGCAACCGCTCCTCCAGCGCGCGCACGCGCTTGGGTGCGTCGGCCAGGCGAGCTCGAAGGTGGGCGATCTCCTCGACCAGCGCGTCGACCTGGGCTCTGGTGGCCTCGGTGGACTCCTCGGGCACGCTGCCTCCTTCGATCGAGCTACGGGCGACGCTACACCCGGCGACTTGCGTGTCGTCGGTACGTTCGGGAAGCGGCCGCCGAGGCGCCTGGAGGCGCCAGCGTGCCGAATCCGGTCTCCGCCTCAGAACGACGCGACTCGGGAACGAGTCACGTCGTTGTGCCCTTTCCACGCCGTCGGCCGTGTAAACTCGATCGCAGTTCGCCGGAGCGAAGGAGTTCCCATCACCATGAAGGTCTGGATCGACCAGGATCTCTGCACGGGCGACGGACTCTGTGAGGAGATCGCGCCCGACGTCTTCACGCTGCTCGACGATGGTCTCGCCTATGTCAAGGAAGGCGGCACGGTTTACGCCGCAGCCAAGGGCAACGCGCAGGGCGCCGAAGGGCTGGCCGGCATCCCCGATGGACAGCTCGACGCCGTCATCGAGGCCGCCGAGGAGTGCCCCGGCGAGTGCATCTACATCGAGCCGTAGCGCTGGCCGCTTCGCCCCAGTCTGCCTAGCGGCCGCAGTTCGCCTAGCGGCCGAGGAATCGGGCCGCCGTCAAGAACCCCGTGTGCGCCACCATCCGGTGATCGGGCCGAACCGCCGCACCGTCGATGTGCCAGCTGCGGTGCAGCACCTCGATCGTGCGAGCCTCGATCCACTTTCCCCGTAGCGCTTCGCGTGTCTGCGTCGCTTGCACGATCGACGGCGTGTAGGCGACGAGGATCCCGCCCGCTTGCAGCACGCCCTCGGCGTGCGGCACGAGCTGCCACGGTTCCGGCAGGTCGAGCAGCACACGGTCGAATGGTCCGTCGCCCGCGTCGATACCGGCGTAGCTGTCGCGCAGCTCGACGCGGTACCGCGTGAGGGCGTCCTCGCCGAGGAAGCTCCGGACGTTGGATCGGGCGCGGTTGGCGAAGTCTTCGCGCAGCTCGTAGCCGACGATGTCGGCACCGGCGCGCAGCATCGCCATCGACAGCACGCCGGAGCCGACACCCGACTCGAACACCCGCACACCCGGCGCGATGTCGGCGAGCATGCACATCGGCGCGAGGTCCTTGGGATAGATGACCTGCGCGCCGCGCGGCATCTGCAGCACGAAGTCCTCCAGCGTCGGACGCAGCACCGTGTACTCGGCGCCGTGGGTCGATCGGACGACCGTGCCCTCGGGCACACCGACGAGGTCGCGGTGGGGGACGAACCCGGCGTGGCTGTGGAACTCGCCGCGCTCGCTCAGCACGATCAGGTAGCGCCGCCGCTTGGCATCGAGCAGCAGCACGCGCTCACCGAGGCGCAGTAGGTCGCCGCGCTCGCCGCGTTCGCTGCGCTCGCTCATCGCTGCGCGACGGGCAATGATCTCCGCCGCCACCGGCTCGTGGGCAGCAGCGACGTTGACGAGCCGGCAGAACGCACACACTTCCGTTGTCGTCGGCGAGCCGCAGCGGGCGCACGCCCGCAGTCCTTCGATGTCTGCCGTCGAGTGGCCCTCGAGGAGCGGGGCCATGCGCTCGAGGAAGCCGAGATAGAACGCTGCCTTCGTCCCCGGTGAGATCTCCTCCAGCCGGTTCAGGGTCGCCTTGTACTGGAGGTGCCGGTTGCCGGCGGCCATCGGGCACTCCTCGACCTGGTAGTCGATGCCCCGGGTGATGCACCACGCCGCCGTCTCCCGCTCGGTCAACCGCACGAGCGGCTTGACCTTGCGCGGGAAGCCATCCCCGGCCGGCAGGCACGGCGACTGGCGAGCGAGGAAGTCGACCTCCCACCGCAGCGCGTTACCGAACAGCACGGCCGCCTCGTCGTCGAGGTTGTGACCGGTCGCAACGGCGTCGTAGCCGCCGTCACGCGCTGCTTCGTCGAAGAGGTGCCGTTTCGAGAGGCCGCACGCGGAGCACGGCACGCGGTGCGTGGCGGACGCCGCAGTCGGCACGTCGTAGCCGTAGTCGCGGCGGAGGTCGATCGTGCGCAGGTGCAGCCCGCGGCGCTCCGCGAAGTCGCGGGCATAGGCGCCGCTGTCGTCGCTGTACTCACCGATGCCCAGGCCGAGGTACAGGCCGTCGGCCTGGTAGCCGAGATCGAGGAGTACATCCCAGACTGCGAGCGAGTCCTTGCCGCCGCTGACTGCCACCAGCACGCGATCGGTCGGCTCGAGCATGTGGTGGTCCTTGATCGCCTGCGCCACCTGCCGCCGGCAGAGCTGCTGCAGGTGCTCGGCGCAGAAGTTGGCGTTGTGTCGAGGCAGATCGATCACCGCCGGCCCTCGGCACACCCGGCACTTGGCCATCAGCAGCCCCCGGAGATGACGGGGCGGATCTCGATCGTGTCCGTCGCCTCGAGGCGTGTGTCGCCGGGTACGAGCTCGCCGTTGCGGATCACGAGATGCGCCTCGCGGGGCAGCTCCAGTTCAGCGAGGAGGCTACGAACCGTGCGGGGGCCAGTGATCTCGATCTCCCGCCGCGGGTTACGCAGCAGCACCTTCACTTCTTCGACTGCAGCCCCGTGAGGATGACGGTCTCCCCCGGCCGGATCCGCTCGACGCCGACGACGATCGGGTCGCTGCCCATGATCTTGCGGATGATGCGTCGAGTGACGAGCACGAAGGCGATGAACTGCCAGAACCGGCTGTCACCGAAGACGCCTTGCGTGAGCGCCTTGCGGCGCAGCATGAACGTCGGCGACAGGAGTGGGAAGCGGCGGGAGAAGCGCCCGTAGAGAGCCACTGTCACACCCTCCGGATCTCGATGTAGGTGTTCTTGCGGCGTCCGGCGCGTCGGCCGAGCAGGAAGATGATCACGACGACGATCACCACGCCAACGACGCCCATCGTGATCAACTTGTTGCTCTGCTCGTCAACCATCTCCCGCGCCTCGCCCTGGAGAGAGCGGAACTCTCGCTCGAGGTCATCGCGTGAGATCTTCGCCGTCGGGTCGGCGGTCAGGCGCTTGGCCATCACTTGGACTCCTTATTTCAGGCTGTCTCGGTTGATGCGGCTGACGATCAGGATCAACAGCAAGAGGCAAGCCACGAGGACGATGAGGTACGGCACCCAGGACCATCCGCCGGTGGAGACTGTCGTCCACTGCGTCTGGATCAGTCGCAGCAGCCCGAGCAGCAGGATGACCAAGCCGAGGCCGAGCAGCAGGGCGCCGATGACGCCCATGGCGAGCCAGCGGCCGGCTCCCTTGAGGGGACCCAGCGTCTCCTGCTCGGCGTAGGTCCTGACGACTTGGACGACGTCGCCGAATGACGATGGCTGGTCCCGGCGGGGCCGCGGGCGGTCAGTCTGCGGGGCCGTCACGCCGTCGTTCTATCACGACGGCCCTTCGGCCAATCGGAAACGCAGCATGGCCTCCACGTCGTCGAGCGCCTCACCGAGCAGGTCGAGGCGCTCGGCGGGTGATCGCGCGCTGAGCAGCCGGAAGCGGTCGGCGGGGCCGATGGGCGCCAGCCCGGCGAGGTGGTAGGACGCCAGCAGCGAGTCGTCGCCGAGTGTCAGCTCGGGTACGGCGCGCAGGTCGCCCGCCCGCACCGCGAGTTCGAGCACTTCGCCGAGCCGGTCGCGGGTGGCGTCGACGCGAGCGGACAGACCATCGGCGTCAGGCTCGTCGTCCGGCCAGTCGTCCACGTCGGCCAGTGGGTATGGGTCGTCGGGGAGCCAGGCGAGCACGCGGATCCGGCGGGTGCCCACGGCGACCACGGCGTACCGGCCGTCCGGCAGGGCCTCGATCTGCACCATCCGCGCAACGACACCGACGTCGCTGCGGGTGTCGCCGCCGCCAACCTCCCAACCGCGCTCGATCATCGTCACCCCGAACTCGGGGTCGCCGTCGTCGTCGGCGAGGCAGTCGATCACGAGCTGGCGGTAGCGCGGCTCGAACACGTGCAGCGGCAGGATCCCGCCGGGGAGCAGGACGGTGCCGAGCGGGAACATCGGGAGCACCGCCATCGCCGGTCACGGTACCGCCAGGCGATTCTCTGGAAGATCTGCTCTCGAGAACGAGCCTTGACCGGGATTCAAAACCGGTTTTCGGGCGTCAGCGGGGGCCGAGCTCGGTGGGGGTGGGGCCCTGGGGGTAGGTGGACAGGGCGGTGGCGAGGGCGTTCCAGATCGGGAGGTAGACGGCTTCGTCGGTGAGCGCGCCGGCAGAGTTGAGCACCAGCGCGTACTCGATGGTGCCGTTGCCGTCGACCGGTAGGTACCCGGACAGGGACTTGACGCCGGGCGGGTCGGCGTCGAGCGGCGCGTTGCCCAGGGTCCCCGTCTTCCCGCGCAGCCGGCCGGCGACCGGCGAATCGACGAACACGTCCGACAACGTCCCGCTCTGGCCGGCGACCGGCAATCCGATCCCGAACGCATCGTCGGGCTCGTGGCGGGCCAGGACGGCGAGCAGCGCGGCGCACGTGAGGCGGTTGTCGTTGCTCAGCCCGGATCCGTCCGCGAGCGCGACGCCGGCCATGGGGACGCCCCAGCCTGCGAGCGTCTGCTGGATCACCGCCAAACCGGCGTCGCGAGTCCCGCCGCCACCACCCGCGACCCCGAGCTCCTTGACGAGCATCTCGGCCGTGTTGTCGTCGCTCGTTCCAAGCATCTCTGTCACGACGTCGGAGACCGGTGCCGACGAGACGGAAGCGATCGTGGTCGCTTCGGGCGGGGCGACACCAGCGGCCGGCGCACCGCCGACCGTGACACCGCGCTGGGCCAGCAGCGCGGCGAACTCACGCGCCGCACCCTCGGCTGGGTCGCTCGCCTTCGACGGATCACCGGTGACGCGAGCGTCGTTGACGACGAGCGCGTCGTACGGGCCGGCCTCGATGCCACGGACGTCGTTGCTCCAGCTGGGCGCGAACCACTCGTCGTCGTAGCGCGTGCCATCTCCGACGACCGAGCCGTCGACGCGCTGCACCCCGGCGGCGACGACCGCGTCGGCGAGTTGGTCGAGCGACGTCGGCGTCGTCACCGGGTAGGCGTCGTCGCCGACCGGGTACTGGCTGCTCGTCAGCAGCGGGTCGCCGCCACCGACGAGGTAGAGGTCTCCGGTCACGACACCTGCCTGCACCGGCAGGGACCTGACCTCCGTCGTGAACGTCGTGTCCGGACCGAGCACCTCGAGCGCGACAGCGCCGACGAGCAGCTTCTGGTTGCTGGCCGGGATCACCGCGCGATCGGCACCGGTGGAGCCGACCGGCACGCCATCGAGGGCGACGGCGACGCACGATGTGGCATCGAGCGTGGCGCCGAAGTCGGCGACCGCTTGCTCGAATGCCGGCAGGCTCAGCTCGCGAGCGAGGGATGCGGGGGCGCGCCGAAACGACAGCAGCGGCGTCGGCAGTGCCGGCGCTGGCGGCGGCGGTGCGACGGCTGTCGCGTCGGGTGCCGACCCCTCGTCGGCGCGCCCATCCGCCCACCACCACACGCCAGCCAACACCAGAGCGGGGATGAGCGCCACGAGCGACAGGGTGATGACCGGGTGCCCGCGCCGTCGGCCACTCACGACTTGGCTCGCCGCCGGCGGTGCTCGGCGTCCCGGTACAGGTGGCCGAGCGCGACGACCGCCCGGTTGCCGCTCGGGTAGCACAGCCGGCCCGTCGCCCGCACCGTCGCCGGACCGGCGTTGGCGGGATCGGCGACGGCCAGCTCGGTGGCCGTGAGGATCGGCTTGCCCGTCGCCTCGCTGAGCTCCGCCGCAGCCTCGGCGAAGCGGGCGTCCTGGCGCTCGTGGTACGGAACGATGCGGTCGAGCCCGGCGCCCGGGAAGAACGGACCGTCGCGCATCATCCGGGCCTGGTTCGACTGGATGCCGATCCCGAGGTACACGACGGCGTGCACGTCGGAGTGTTCGGCGATCAGCCGCATCACCTCGGGGATCGTGTCCCGCGTCTCACCCCCGGCGCAGTCGACGGGGTTGTTGCGGCTCCACCGTGGAGGCAGCAACGCGTCGATGGCCGAGCGCAGGTCCTCGGGCAACGGCAGCAACCGCAGCGAACCGTCGCGAGCGATGGCGTCGGCGGTGACGACGCCCCACCCGCCTGCCGTCGTCAGCACCACGACGTTGGGTCCTCGCGGTGGCGGCTGCGTGGCGAACGTCGCCGCCGCTTCGAACGCCTCCTCGACCGTGCTCGCACGCGTGATGCCGGCGGCGCGGCAAGCCCCGTCGAAGACCTTGTCGTCTGCGGCCAACGCCCCGGTGTGGCTCGCCGCGGCGCGCGCTCCACCTTCGGTCGCCCCACCCTTGAGGAGCACCAGTGGCTTGCGGGCCGCTGCGGCGGCGAGCCGTTCCATCAACGCCCGGCCGTCCGTGATGCCCTCGATGTACGCCAAGCCGACCGCCGTCGCCGGATCCTCGGCGTAGTGGTCGAGATAGTCGGCGACCGACACCGCCGCCGCGTTGCCGGCCGAAACCGCTCTGCTGATACCGACGCCCGTCGCTCGCGCGTAGTTGAGGAAGCTGGACACGAAGTTGCCGCTCTGGCTGGCCACGGCGATGCGGCCGGGTGGCGGGTACGGGGCGACGATCTGGGCGCACAGCGACACCGGCGTGCTGACGACGCCCTGACCGTTGGGACCGGCGAGGAGGAGGCCGAGCTCGTCGGCGAGGGCGACCAGCTCGGCCTCGGCGCGCCGGCCCTCCTCCCCCGCCTCGCCGTAACCCGCCGTCGTCAGGAAGGCAGCCTGCACCCCCTTCGCCGCGCAGGCCCGCAACAGCTCGTTGTTGGCGGCCGCCGGGGTGCAGACGAAGACGAGATCGATCTCGCCGTCGGGCAGCTCGGCGACGTCGGCGACGGTGCGCACGCCGAGCACCTCGTCGCCCTGGAGGTTGGTGCCGAAGACCTTGCCCCGATACCCGCTGGACAGCAGGTTGTGGAGCGACACGAACCCGAACTTGCCCGGATGGGTGGATGCGCCCGTGACGAGCACGCCGCGCGGCTCGAACAGGGCTCGGAACTGGTCGGCGGTGGGTGCCGACGAGTTTGTCGTCGGTCTGGCGCTGCGGCCGGTCGATCCGACGAACGGCTCGCTGGCGTGCTCGACGAGCGCGTCGACGGCGATCGGGTGGCCGGCCGGATCGACGATCAGCGGATTGACGTCGATGCTGGCGACGTCTGGCCGCTCCCCGGCGATCCGGCCGAGCGCCACGAGGATGCCGGCCAGCAGATCCCGGTCGACTGCAGCCTCACCCCGGAACGGATCGAGCAGCCGCTGCGTGGCGAGCTGGTCGATCATCTCGTGGGCGGTGATCTCGTCGAGCGGCGCTGGTCGGAACACGACGTCGGCGACGGCCTCGGCCAGGATCCCGCCCACGCCGAGCATGACGGTGGGCCCGAACTGCTGGTCGCGCAGCATCCCGCCGATCAGCTCACGATTGCCCTGCACCATCGGCGCCACGAGCACGGCGACCTCACCGTCGTCAGAAGTCGCGGCGGCGAGCAGGTCGATGGCGGCCCGGTGGACGGCGTCGGCGTCGGCGAGCCTCAAGCGAACCAGTCCACGCTCGGTCTTGTGGGCGATGCCCTCGCCGTTGAGCTTCGCGACCACGGGATAGCCGAGCCCGTCGGCGGCCCGAACGGCTTCGTCGGCGGAGGCCACCAACCGTTCCTCGGCGACCGGGATGCCGTAACTGGCCAGCAGGTGCTTGGAGTCGCGCTCGGAGAGCGTGCGGCCACCCATCGGCGCCGCAGCGTAATGAGGGTGCGGGGCGGCTTCGCCTCGCTCAGCCGCCCAGGGCGCTCAGCCGCCCAGGGCGGTCAGCGTGGTGCGCTCGTAGGCGCCGCGCTGGGAGCGCCACATGATCCGGCTCGCCGTCGGCGCGTACGCGCTGAGCTGCATCCGGGTCGAGTCGTCGACGTGGGAGTACAGCCAGGCGAGGGAGAAGCGGGCTGGACCAGTGGCGACGTGGCGCATTGCTTCGTGGCGCACGACCTCACGCTCCTGGGGCGCCAACCAGCGGTCGACGAGCGGCCCGAGCAGGCGCTGCTCGCGGGCCAGCTGGCCGGAGAGAACATGGCTCATCGCCGCGGCGAGGTCGGAGGCCTTGCCGATCCACCAGTTGGGTGCGCCCAGCCCGAAGGCCAGCACGCCCAGGGCGTCGCCGAGATCGCTGAGGATCTGGTCGACCCAGGCATGGTCGGCGGCGATCGTGTCGAGCGAGCGCTGGTCGAGGGCGCCGCGGGCGGCGAGCGCTGGGATCACCATGGTGTCGATCAGCTCGTGGTGCAGGCGCAGCTGGGCGGCGAAGCCGGCGAACCACCGGTCGAGGGCGCGCTGACGGCGCCGGTCGGACGACGGCACCTCATCGAGCGACTTGGCCAGCTCGGCGGCGCTGGCTCGCAAGGCCCGGCGGACATGAGCAAGAACGTCGGGAGCGCCGACATCCTCGGCGGGATCGAAGCCCTCTCGGCTCATGGTCATGGCGGTGATCCGTTCTGTCACGACTACATCGTCTGCGCGTTCGCTTGACGTCCACATGACGAGCGCGTGAAGCGCTGGGAGATACGCGCGAACCGCTGCCAGGCAGGTGAGGCGCCGGAGCGGAGCGGAGGCGACGAGCTCGGAGGTGAGGCGAGCAACTTGTTTGCGAGCCGAGCCTGAAGCAGAGGCCGCTACGGCACGAGTGCTGCGTGGAAGAAGGCCAGGATGTGGCCGAGGCGCTGCTCGAGGGCTCGCGGGTCGAGCGGATCGATGTCGATCAGCCCCTCCAGGAACGGGGCGTCTGAGAAGTAGCTGAGCAGGGCGCCGTAGCCCGTGATCAGCAGTTGCTCGGGATCCTGCGTGCGGAACGTGCCGGCCGCCATCTCCCGGCGCAGGTACTCCTTGGCCAGGTCGAACATCGGCCGCATGACTGCGGCCAGGTCGATGCCGAGGTGTGTGCCACCGTCAATGGCCTCCCGGCGCACCAGCCGAACGAAGGCCGGGTTGTCGACGAAGTACGAGAACCCCGCCCGCAGCACCTGCTCGACCTTGGCCCAGCCCCGCTCCTCGGACGACACGGCAGCGTCGACGCGCTTGAACCAGTCCGAGAGCAGGTGCTCGAAGACCTCGCCGTAGAGCGCCTCCTTGGACGGGAAGTGGTGGAGCAGGCTGGGACGGCGGATGCCGACGCCGGCGGCGATGTCGTTCAGGGAGGTGCCCTCGTAGCCGGTCATGGCGAAGCAGGCCAAGGCCTCCTCCAGGATCAGCTCGCGCGTCCTTCGCGTGACAATCGCCGGCGGCTGCAACTCCACCGGGGGGTCGTCCGCCATGAACCCCACATTAAACCCCCAACCATCCCTACCGACCGGTCGGTAGACGTTGATACGGTGGGATCATGTTGCGGATGGTGCTCCTGGCGCTCCTCATCGGCTTTGGCGTCACGCTGCTGGCAAACGTCGCCACGACCGTCTACCTCCATCGCGCGCTCTCGCACCGGGCCCTCACGCTGCACCCCTTCACGACCCAGGTGTTCCGCCTCCTGACGTGGATCACCACGGGCATTCGCCCTCGTCAGTGGGTCGCCGTGCACCGCAAGCATCACGCCTACACCGACGTCGAGGGGGACCCGCACTCCCCCGTCATCCATGGCTGGCTCAAAGTGCAGATGCTGAACGTGGCGATGTACCGCGCCGAGGCCCAGAACCCGCAGACGATCGCCAAGTACGCCAAGGACCTACCGCCGACCTGGGCCGACCGATGGTTCTACGACCGGGCGTTTCCCGGCCTCGCCCTCGGCATCGGATTCCTCGTCGTCGTCTTCGGATGGCAGGTCGGCCTGCTGGCTGCTTTCGTCCACGTCAACCTGTATCTCGGAGGAGCGGCGGCGGTGAACGCCATCGCCCACCACTTCGGGCGCAAGCCCTACGACAACACCGCTGGGAACCTGCAGTGGCTGGCCTTCCTCACGGCCGGTGAGGGACTGCACAACAACCACCACGCCGCGCCGACGTCGGCGAAGCTGGCCCACCGGTGGTACGAGATCGACCCAGGTTGGTACGTCATCAAGGTGCTGACGTGGCTGCGCCTGGCCAAGACGCGCACCATGCAGCGCATCCTGCCCGATGGTCGGCTGGGTCAGCGCGAGGCGTTGGCGGCGCTCAGGCGAGCGCGGCGTCCGGCCGCGTCCAGCTGACTCAGCCCAGCGCGGCCTCGACCAGTTTCCAGTTGATCAAGTGATCCAGGAAGGTGTCGACGTAGTCGGGCCGCTTGTTGCGGTAGTCGATGTAGTAGGCGTGCTCCCAGACATCGCAGGTCAGCACGGCGGTCTGTCCGTGCTTCATCGGCAGATCAGCGTTCGAGGTCGCGGAGATCGCCAGCTTCCCGCCGTCCACCGTCAGCCACGTCCATCCTGACCCGAACTGTCCGGTTGCCGCCGTCTTGAACTCCTCGCGGAACTTGTCGTAGCCGCCGAACGCCGCCTGCACGGCGTCGCCCGCGGCGCCTGAGGGCGCACCGCCACCTCCCGGCGCCATCGAGGTCCAGTAGAGGTTGTGGTTCCACACCTGGGCGGCGTTGTTGAACTTCTTGCCGGGCTCGGCGGCCAGGATGATGTCCTCCAAGGACTTCGACTCCTCGGGGGTCCCCTCGAGCATCGAGTTGAGCGTGTCGACGTACGTCTTGTGGTGCTTGCCGTAGTGGTACTCGAACGTCTCAGCCGACAGATAGGGCTCGAGGGCGTTCATGTCGTAGGGCAGCGGGGGCAGTTCAACAGCCATGCGTCGCAGCCTGCCACACGACGCCGCCCCACGAAACCCAAGGTCGGCAACGTCGCTACCCTCGCCGCCATGCACATCGTCTCGGCACTGTTCGTCGAGAACTTCGAGCTGCGTCAGGCCCCCGGCCCGGCCGCCCGCATCGACCTCACTGGCGCGATGTTCTCGATGGCCGCGCCCTCTCCGGCACCCGTGACGGTCGCCCCGCACCTCGTCGCGTTGATCTACTGCCCGCCCTCGGACCCGGGCCAGGGGGTGTTCGAGGTGCTGTTCCGCAAGACCGGCGACCCGGACGCGCCGGC
The DNA here is from genome assembly GCA_963844915.1 of uncultured Acidimicrobiia bacterium. Classification (GTDB taxonomy): domain Bacteria; phylum Actinomycetota; class Acidimicrobiia; order Acidimicrobiales; family Ilumatobacteraceae; genus JALZMG01. The sequence goes on from CAWJQF010000011.1 coordinate 488,244, forward strand.
TTCCGACGATGACCAGGTGGCGCGCAACGTGAGCCCGTTCACGGTCGAGCCGGGCAAGTTCACGTACCGTCTCGTGCGCGGCGAGCTCGAGTTCCCCGACTACGGCCAGGTGTTTGCCCACTGCCGCATCGACCAGAGCCCATGGCTCGTGGTCCCGTTCACGCTGTTACCCCCGGCCTGATCCCATCCGAGTGTTTGACGCCATCGGAGTGCTGCGCCTCGATTTTCCCGGGAACCAACACTCGGATAGGGCGAAACACTCGGATGAGGCGTGGGTAGGGTCGCCAGCGATGGACAACGCCTTGTCGGCCACGCTCCAGAACGACGCGATCAACCTGATCCGTGGCTTCGCGATGGATGCGCCACTGCACGCCAAGAGCGGTCACCAGGGCACGGCGATGGCGCTCGCTCCCCTCGCCCACGTGCTGTTCAGCAGGGTGATGAAGTTCGACCCGGCAGCACCGGAGTGGCCCGACCGCGACCGTTTCGTGCTCTCCAACGGCCACGCCTCGATCCTGCAGTACTCGATGCTCTACCTCACCGGGCTGGGCCTCGAGCTCGACGACATCAAGGCGTTCCGCTCATGGGAGTCGCGGACACCAGGCCATCCGGAGGCTGGGCACACGACGGGGGTCGAGGTGACGACCGGCCCGCTCGGGCAGGGCTTCGGCGACGCCGTCGGCATGGCCATCGCCGAGCGAGTGCTCCGCGATCGATTCGGGGCCAACCTCGTCGACCACCACACGTACGTGATCACCGGCGACGGCTGCTTCATGGAGGGGATCAGCCACGAGGCTGCCTCGCTGGCAGGTCATCTCGGTCTCGGCCGGCTGATCTGCGTCTACGACGACAACCACATCACGATCGACGGCCCGACCTCGCTCGCCTACTCCGACGATGTCCCGCTGCGCTTCTCTGCCTACGGCTGGAACGTCCAGCGGCTGGGCGAGATCGCCAATGACGTCGACGCTCTCGAGGCGGCGCTGCTGGAGGCGCGGGCGGACGAGACGCGTCCGACGCTGCTCGTCCTGCGCTCGCACGTCGGCTACCCGTCGCCCGATCACACCGACGACCACCTCGCCCACGGCAACCCGTTCACGCCGGAGGACGTCACCCGCACCAAAGCAGTGATGGGCATCCCCGACGAGCCGTTCTGGGCGCCGACCGAGGTCGTCGATGGGTATCGAGCGATGGCACGGGCACGGTGTCGTGAGCAACGGCAGCGCTGGGAGGAGACGCTCGACGAGCTGAGCACCGAGGAGCGGGCAGCCTGGGACGCGGCGTGGGCCGGCACCGGACTGAAGGGCTGGGAGGAGGCGCTTCCCGCCTTCGAGCAGGGCGAGGAGATGGCGACCCGGCAGGCGATGGTCAAGGTGCTGGCCGCCGTCATCGAACGATTCCCCGGGCTCGTCGCGGGCGCCGCCGACCTGACTGGCAACACCGGCGTGAAGTTGCCCGACGCCGTCGGCACGCAGACCGCCGAAAATCACGGCGGCCGCCAGCTGTACTACGGCATCCGGGAACATGCGATGGGTGCGGCGCTCGTCGGGATGGCCCGCCACGGAGGGATTCTCCCGCTCGGCGGCACGTTCTTCGCGTTCCTCGACTACATGCGCGAGCCCGTGCGGCTCGCCGCGCTGTCCCACGCCAAGGCCGTGTTCGTGTTCAGTCACGACTCGGTGGGTGTCGGCGAGGACGGCCCGACGCACCAGCCGGTCGAGCAGCTGGCGTCGATCCGCTCGATGCCCAACCTCCAGGTCATCCGCCCCGCCGACGGCAACGAGACGGCGACGGCATGGAGGGCCACCGTCGACCACGACGGTCCGACGGTGCTCGTGCTGTCCCGCCAGGGTGGGCCGGTCTGCACCGATGGCTCGGCCGTCGAGCGAGGCGCCGGCGTCGTCCTCGAATCCGCCGGTCGTCCAGGGGTGATCATCGTCGCCACCGGCAGCGAAGTCGCCGTTGCGGTCGAGGCCGGTCGGCAGCTCAACGCCGAGGGCGTGGCTTCCAGAGTGGTCAGCCTGCCCAGCTGGGACCGCTTCGAGGCGCAGGGCGAGGACTATCGCCACGAGGTGCTGCCGCCCGGCGTCCCCGTACTGTCGGTCGAGGCAGCCACCACGTTCGGCTGGTCGCGATACGCCGATGACTCGATCGGCATCGACCGCTTCGGCGTCAGCGCACCGGGGAGCGAGGTCCTGGAGCGCCTGGGCATCAACGTTGACAACGTCATGCAACGCGCCCGCACACTTGCGGGCAGCCCGCGGGAGGAGAAGAGATGACTCACAATTTGGTCCGGCTCTACGAGGAGTTCGGGCAGAGCCCGTGGCTCGACAACTTGAAGCGGGGGTACCTGACGTCAGGCCAGCTGGCCCGTCTGCGTGACGAGGGCATCCGCGGGCTGACGTCGAACCCGACGATCTTCCAGAAGGCGATCTCCGGCTCCGCCGACTACGACGCCCAGTTCCGTGAGATCGCCACCGAGGACGGCCCGATCGTCGACGACTACTGGACGCTCGTCATCGCCGACATCGAGGCGGCCTGCGAGGTGTTCGCACCGTTGTACGACTCGAGCCACGGTGGCGACGGGTTCGTCAGCGTGGAGGTCGCGCCCGACCTCGCCGACGACTCGGCCGGCACCGAGACGGCGGCCCGTGGTCTGCACGAGCGCATCAACCGGCCCAACCTGATGGTGAAGATCCCCGGCACGCAGGCTGGGCTGGCACCGATCCGCCAGATGATCAGCGAGGCCCGGAACATCAACGTCACGTTGATCTTCAGCCTCGAGCGCCATCAAGAGGTGATGGACGCCTATCTCGAAGGAATCGAGCAGGTCGTCGAGCGGGGCGACGATCCGACGAAGGTCGCCAGCGTCGCCAGCTTCTTCATCTCGCGAGTCGACACCGAGGTGGACCGGCGCCTGGACGAGATCGGCACGCCCGAGGCGCTGGCGCTTCGTGGCAAAGCTGCGGTGGCGCAGGGCAAGCTCGCCTACCGGCAGTTCCGCGAGACGTTCGCCGGACCGCGCTGGGAGCGCCTCGCCGCCGTCGGGGCACGGGTGCAGCGGCCGCTGTGGGCCAGCACGTCAACGAAGAACCCGGCCTATCCCGACACGATGTACGTCGACGAGCTGATCGGCCCGGACACCGTCAACACGCTGCCCGACGCGACGATCGAGGCGTTCGCCGACCACGGCACGCTGGCTCTCCGCGTTGATGCCGACGTCGAGCAGGCCGAAGAGGTGTGGCACCAGCTCGAGGAAGTCGGCATCGACCTCGCCGATGTCGCCGACCGTCTGGAGCGCGAAGGCGTGTCCAGCTTCTCGAAGAGCTTCGACGAGCTGCTCAGCGCGCTCACTGCCAAGTCGGCCGAGCTGCGTGCCGACTGAGGCCTCGCTCGACGACGAACTGCCGCCCGTCCCCGACGACGTCGAGGCGCTGGCGCGACAGCTGGTCGCGCGACTCGACCCACCTGGCGACCCACGCATCGCGAGGGAGCTCATCGAGAGCGCCCTTGGTCTGCTGACCGACGGACCCGATCCGCTCGATCTGAAGATCGCCGCCGCCGCGATGACGGAGATGCGCGAAGCGTTCGCTGTCTTCGCGCCGTACGAGCAGATCCCCAAGGCGACAGTCTTCGGGTCCGCCCGCACACGTACGGACGACCCGGTGTACGAGCAGGCTCGACGCATCGCGAACGCGCTGGCCGAGCGGGGTTGGATCATCGTCACTGGAGCTGGTCCGGGGATCATGCAGGCGGCGATGGAAGGCGCCGGCCGTGAGCACAGCATCGGCGTGGCGATCCGCCTCCCGTTCGAGCAGGGGGCCAACCCCGTCATCGCCGGCGACGAGAAGTACGTCAGCATGAAGTACTTCTTCACCCGCAAGTTGATGCTCGTGAAGGAGAGCAGGGCCTTTGTCTGTCTGCCAGGAGGGTTCGGCACGCTCGATGAGACGTTCGAACTGCTGACGTTGACGCAGACCGGCAAGGGCCTGCCGGTGCCGATCGTGCTGCTCGATCCGCCCCACGACCCGTTCTGGGGGAAGATCGACCAGATGATCCACGAGCTGCTCGTCGACCGAGAGCTCGTGTCGGCGAGCGATACCGGCCTCTACTTCGTGACCGACTCGGTCGAGGAGGCGTGCGCCGAGATCGACCGCTTCTATGCCAACTACCACTCGATCCGCTACGTCGGGGACCAGGCGGTGATCCGCCTGCGCTACGAGGCGAACGACGAACTGTTGGGTGAGCTGAACGAGCGCTTCGGCGACCTCCTGGCGAAGGGTCGCTTCACGCGCAGCGCACCGCTCGACATCGAACGCCGCCACGACGACCACATCGACCTTCCGCGCATCCGGTTCTCCTTCGCCCGGCACCGTGCCAGCGGGTTGCGGGCGTTGATCGACACGCTGAACCGTGACGTGCCATCGGTGCCCGGCGCCGGGAGCGGCAGCGACCCCACCGTCGAGGGTGCGGCGTCGGCCCAGTCCCCGCCGACCTGACCGTCCCGCGCCGCGGCTAATCAGGCTGGGTGGCCACGTCCGGCGCCTACGATGACGACTTCCTGTGCGGCAAGGGAGGGACGCCGGTGAAGCCGGACAAGTTCGAGACCGAATCGGGCGCGAAGTACGAACCAGCGGAACGCGGCCAGCAGCAACAACAGCAACAACAGCAGCAGCAACAGCAACAGCAACAGCAGACAGCAGCAGCAGCAGGAGCAGCAGGAGCAGCAGGAGCAGCAGGAGCAGCAGGAGCAGCAACAGCAGCAGTGATCGTCCGTCCGAAGTGACGACGCATCCATCGCTCGAGCTGATCCAGAGTGAGTTGACGCGCGCCGAGACCGACCTGACCGGCTTTCGGTCGCGGGCGCTCACGGTGGTGACGACGTCGGCGGGGGTCGTCACGCTCCTCACGGGACTGGTCACGTTCGCCGCCTCGCGAGCCGAGGAGGACGACGGGATCAACGCTGCTTCAGTGGCCTTGATCGCCGTCGCGCTCGCCGGGTTCGTCGTCGCCGCCGTGCTCGCGCTCTTCGCCAACCGATCTCGCGAGATCCGTCGGCCCAAGGCCGACTCGTTGCGCGCGGCGGTGACGCCCGAGGGTTGGTACGACGACGAGGACGACTCGGAGCATCAACGTGAGGTCGCGTCAGTGCTCGTCACCTACCTGATCTCGGTGCGCAACGCCGCAGATTCGACGGCCCGCACACTCAATCGTGCGATCGCCTGCCAGATCTTCGGCCTGCTGTTCGCCGCGTGCTCGGTGCTGTGGACCGTGAGCCAGCTCTGACCACTCTGTAGCTTCCGCCGATGCTCATCGTCACTGGCAGCATCAAGGCGCAGCGCGACCACCTGCCGCGAGTGCTCGAGCTGAGCCTCGAGCACGTCAACCGATCGAGACTGGAGCCGGGCTGTCTCTTCCATTCCGTCCATCGCGACGTCGAGGATGAGAACCGACTCGTGTTCCTCGAGCACTGGGCTGACGCGGACACGCTCCGAGCCCACTTCGCCGTGCCTGCATCGATCGCCTTCGTGCAGGAGGCCGCGTCGCTTGCCGAGGAGGCGCCGAGCCTCCAGATCTACGAGGCGCAGCCGGCGTCCATCTAGGTGCACAATCCCGAGCAAGTTGGTCGGGATTTTGCGTGCAGGGCGGTACGGTGAGGGCGTGGCGTCGGTGCTGGGGTTCCCCGACATCGTCAACGAGAAGGCAGCCCGAGTCGTCGCCGGCGGCGTGGCGATCATCTCGGTCGTCACGCTGGTCACCGGCTGGCACTGGTTGCTCGTGCCGCTGGCGCTCGGATTCCTCGCTCGCGTGCTCACGGGTCCGAAGCTCAGCCCGCTCGGGCAACTGGCGACGAGGGTCGTGGCACCCCGACTCGGCCCCCCGAAGTCCGTGCCCGGTCCACCCAAGCGCTTCGCCCAATCGATCGGACTCGTCATCACCAGCGTCGCCGCCGTCGCCAGCCTGTGGCTGGATCAGCCCGCTCTCGCGTCGGCGCTCCTCGGCATCCTCGTCGTGTTCGCCCTCCTCGAGTCGGTCGCCGGATTCTGTGCGGGCTGCTGGGTGTTCGCTCAGCTGATGCGGGTTGGGCTCATCCCTGAGCGAACTTGTGTCGCCTGCGCCGACATCTGGAACCGAGCCTGACCTCACCGCACATTCGGCGGAGCGGTCACGAACACGGAAGCGCGCTCGACTCCCCGTCGATGAGTTGACGGAGCAGGTCGGCGTGGCCGGCGTGGCGGGAGGTCTCGGCGATCATGTGCAGCAGCACCCAGCGCAGCGCCTTGGGATCTGTGCTCTCGTCTGATCGAGCAGCGACCTGGTCGAGCGTCGCCGTTGCGACGATCATGCGGCTGCGCCGGCACTCGGCGTGGTAGACGGCCAGGACGCTGCGCGCTGTCTCGCCACGCTCGAGTCTCCAGTCGGCGTCGGGATCGTCGTCGGTCCACGGGAAGTCCACATCGAGGCCGGCGAACGTGTAGGCGAACCACCAACGTTCCAGGTGGGCGAGGTGTTTGACGATGCCGAGCAGGCTTCCTCCCGATGAGACCAGCGGTTCCCGCAGCAGCGCACCGGGCACATTCGCCAGGTTCGCCTCGACAGCGGCGCGGGCCCCGTCGAGGAACGCTCCGAGCTCGGCTCGCTCGGCTGCGACCGCGCTCTCCATGCTCACCTCGCGCAAATGATCGACCGCACCTGTGCGACCTCACGGTGCCAGCCGCGTGGACGCCCGTCCTTGAACCCGCATGCGCGATCGCAACGACAACTGCGCAATCACCTTCAAGCCTGATCTCGACCGTCATGTGACGCTGATCGCTTGCCGGCGCCGTTCAGCGACGAGATCATTTCATGCAGCGACCGATGCAACCCGTGCTGAGCTCGACCCTGTCGACCGATTGGACGGCCGACGGCATCACCATCGAGACCCTCCGCGGCCGCTTTCACCCCTACGGCTGGAGCAAGCCCACGCCGACGACGCACTGGGGAGTCGTTCTGGCCCGCCGAGGGGCGTACCGCCGGCACGTCGAAGGTGTCGAGCACATGGTCGACGTCAACACGGGGTTCTTGCGCCGACCGGGGCAGGAAGCGAGCGTCTCCGTCTTCACGACGGCGTACGAGGAGCTCACGTTCCTCCAGTTCGAACCCGGCAAGCTCGGCGAGCTGCCCGACCTGACGAAGGCGGTCGGGCCGATCCGGGTCGATCCAAGGGTGGGCCTCGCGCACCGGTTGTTGATCGGCGCCGTCGGGACTGACGATCTGGAGACGGAGGCCGGAGTCCACGCGCTGATCCATCACTGCCTCCCGCGTCCCGAGCCCGGACGGTCGATCGGACGCCGACGCAGCACGGCGAGCGCCAGGCGGCGGTTGGTCGCCGACGCCATGGAGCTGATGCACTCGTCGTTCCACGAGCGGCTGGGACTGCTCGAACTGGCCCGTCGAGTTGGTGCATCGCCGTACCACCTGTCGAGGGTCTTCCGGGAGGTCACGGGCATCACGATCTCCGAGTACCGAACGCGGCTCCGCCTTCATGCGGTGCTCGATCGGCTCGACGAGGGTGACGACGACCTGGCTGCGGTCGCCGCCGAGACCGGGTTCGCCGACCACGGGCACATGACCCGGACCGTCACGCGGTTCCTCGGAGCCGCACCGTCGACGCTGCGCACCCGCCTGAGAGACCCCGGAGCAGCACCGCTCGTGGAGTTGCTCACCCGGCCGGCGTGAGCGCGACGTGACCGATCAGGCCGCAGCGGCGCGTCGCCACACGACCAAGGCGTAACCGGCGCTTCCCACCCAGACGACGAGTCCGGCGACGATCACCGCCGTCAGGAACGACGCGTCGAGCGGCGGCCGGCCGAGCAGCGCTTGTACCAGGGCAGCAGTGCAGGCCGCGAGCCATCCGATGCCGACGGTGTGGAGCATCCCCGTGCGCGGCGGCGGGGCGGCGGCGACGAGTGCGAGCGCGACGATCGGGAGAGCCTGGATGCCGTGCACTCCTAGGCCGTGCGACAGCAGGAGGTTGCCCTGCTCTCCCACCTCCCGACCCGATCTGACACTCATGACCACCCCAACGGCGAACGAGATCGCGACGGCGACCACGCCGTAGCGGACCCCGAGTCGCAACACGGATCGATCGGCCAACACGCCGGCTCGAAAGAAGCGCACGCCAAGCAGGACGAACAACACGACGTTGAGGGCCGCCGCCACCGCCGCCGTGCCGCAGGTGAGTACTCCGCCAGCGGCAGCAGCACAGCGATCGTGACGGTGTACAGGCCCACGCCGAAGCAGAACGTCGCTGCGTCCACCAGCTTGCCCTCGGGAGGAACGGTGGCACCCTGAATGGCCGCACCGACGAGGCAGATCGCTCCGAGCACCAACCCGCCGAGCCCGACCGCGACGAGGACGGGTTCGCGGGCGGCGGCTGCTCGACATTCATGGTGGAGCCCGATAGCTCGATCGAACTGCACCGCGCACTCGCGCGCTTGAACTCCGGTGCGGCGTCGTCGTCCAGATGCACCGCTGAGCAATCGCCGTCAAGCATCGGGCACTCCGGCACGGGCACAGTGCACGGGTGTTGCGATCCACAGCAGACGACACCTCGTTCCTCGAGGTCCATCGCGTCGCGATCACGTGGTACTGCCAGCGGCTGCTCGGTTCCGCCGTCGATGCAGACGACGCAGCACAGGAGACGATGGTTCGTGCGTGGCAGGCACTGCACCGTTTCGAGGGCAGGTCGTCGATCCGCTCGTGGCTGTACCGCATCGCCACGAACGTCTGTGTCGACGTCCACAAGCGGCGGCGTCGGCGCCCCGAGCTCCTGGATCTGTCGTCGGACGGCATCCCCGCTCCCGCCTCCGACGAGGTCGCAGCCGACCCCGCGGAGGTGTTGGTCCGGCGGGAGTCGGTGCGGCATGCGTTGGTCGTCGCGTTCGGGCTTCCGCCACGCCAGCGAACGGTCTTGATGCTGCGCGAGGTGCACCGCTTGAGCGCAGCAGAGGTCGCCGAGATGACGGGGATGAGCGTCGCCGCCGTGAACAGCTCGCTCCAGCGGGCCCGGGCATCGCTCCAGCTGCGCCGCTCCTGTCAGCTCGTGTCGTCGCCGGCCTGACGCAGGACCTGCGCCGCCTTCTCCACGGCACGGCGGGCCTGGGTCAGTGCCTTGTCGGCGGCCGGACGCTGTGTGGCCCCTTGGGCGACGGCCTCCTGCAGCACGTCGAAGGACAGCTCGTCGAGCTCGGCGCCGATCGTCTCGAGTCGTTCGGCGAGTTCGTCGTAGCGGCTCACGGAAGCACCGCTTCGGCGACGAGGTCGACCGGGTGGCGCGCGTCGACACCGGCGGCGGCGAGATGCATGACGCAGCCGGGATTGGCGGAGGCGACCACGGTGGCGCCGGATCGTTCGGTGGCTGCGGCGATCGCACCCAGCTTGCGTTCTCTGATCGCGCTCGACAGTTCGGGTTGGAGCGCAGAGTAAGCCCCGCCGGCACCGCAGCACAGACCGTCGTCGTCGAGTTCCGCGACGACGGTGACGTGACGAAGCACCGTTCGCACGGGTTCGTGTGCTCGTTGGACGTGGCGCAGGTGGCACGGGTCCTGGACGATCACCGGCGGCATGGGCCGTCGCGGCGCCGGAAGACGGTCGAGGCGGCCGGCGAGGTACTCGTGCACGTCGACCACCCGAGCGGCGAACTCGGCGCCCTCGTCGGTGCCCAGCAGGTGCCCGTAGTCCTTCATCGCTGCCCCGCAGCCCGCCGAATTGACCACGATGGGCGCCTCACCTGGCATCGATGCGATCACGCGGCGTGCCAGCTCGGACGCCTCGTCGATGAGGCCGGCGTGGGCATGCAGGGCGCCGCAGCAGGCGCCGCCCCTCCTCGGCACCGCATACGTGCTCCCGACGGCGCCGAGCAGCGCGGCGGTGGCCCGGTGCGTCGACCGCATCCAGGCGTCCATCACGCAACCGGTGAAGAGCCAGACGCTCTCGATGCGGCCGGCGAAGGCGATGGAGCGCCCGCCGTGCCGAACCGGGACATCCGCCCCCGAATGACGCGACTCAGCCATGGTTGCGGTTGAGCGCACCGCCGGCCCCTGCCTGAGCGGGAGGAGTGGAAGCCCCATCCGTCTCGGCACCAGGTGCAGCCGTTGCGCGACCGCGAGCAACGTCGAGCCGACGCGCAGCAGGCGATGCCGGCCGAGCACCGCGAGCCCAGCCCGCAGGCGCCGCGGTGCCGTGCGGTGCTCCTCCGCCAGGGCGTGCCGCGTCCCCTCCATCAGGTGTCCGAACGGCACGCCGCTCGGGCACGCCGGTTCGCAGCCGCGGCACTGCACGCAGGTCTCCATGAACCGCACGAAGTCGTCGTCCACCTCGGCGCCCCGCCACTGCACGCCGCGCATCGCGTCGATCCGGCCGCGAGGTGAGAGACCCTCCTCCCCCGTCACCCGGAACGTCGGGCAGTGCGGCAGGCACAGCCCACAGGCAACGCAACCGGACAGCTCCTCGTCGTCGAGCCGGAGGTCGAGCGTCACCGCGGCCACGGTATGGGTTCAGACCGCGGTCCACACCGGGGCGTCTGGTTCGCCGCGCCAGTAGGCGAGGCGCAGCTGCGCCTCCGGCATCGCGCTCGGGTCTGACAAGCCCGCTCGCAGGCGCATCAGCGTTGCTGCCACGAGACGTAGATCGGCGAGCGCCTCCGCCGTCGACTCGCCGGCAAGTGAGTGGCCGTATCCGGTGGCGAACTCGTCGTACCAGCGAGGCGGCCAGCCCCACCGATCCAACCGCATCAGCATGGCGTGATCCCACGCCGGCGGACCTGCGCACAGCATGTCCCAGTCGAGCAGGGTCACCCCTTCGGCCGTCATCATCACGTTGCCGGGGTGTACGTCGCCGTGGCACACGACGCGCTCGAGACCCTCGGTCCACCCCGCGTGTCGTTCGATGACCTCGGCGAGGCCCGCTCGGGCGGCGGCATCGAGCGCGCCGTCGACTTCCGCCAGCCGCTCGTCGAAGTGCCACCACGGGAACGACTCGCACGGCGGCAGCGGTTGTCCCTTGGGCAGCGAACGTGGGTCGATGGCGTGGACCTCGGCGACCATTCGTCCGGCCTCCCGCCAGTCCGGCTCGCCATCGGTGGGCACGAGGCGATGCCACGCGGTCGCCGCAAACTCACCGTCGGCCACGACGTCGTCACGCGCCGGCAGCGGCACGCGGATCCCGCGCGCCGTCAGCAGTTCCGCCAGCTCCATCGACCGGCCCGTCGTGGTCACGCCGACTCGGCCCAGCCGCAACACCACGTCGCCGCACTCGTAGAGCGCGCTCATGCCCGAACGCAGCAGCTGTGGCGCCGGGAGTTGCCAGTGCCGCGCCGCCGCTGCAGCCAGTTCCGGCGTGGCGTCATCCATCGAGCACGTCGACGCCAGGATTGAGCCGCCCGGTCGGGTCGAACCGCTGCTTGAGGTGGTGGTGGAGATCACGGAGCACCGGATCGACGTCACGCCAGGGCGGCGGCTCCTCGTGATGAACGACGCCGACGCCGAGTTCGACGACGAACCGCCCGCGCAGCGTCCGGTAGGCGCCGGGCGCGATCGACCAACGCCCGCCGGCCGGCAGCTCCGGCGGCCCGTCGACGGCGGTCAGCCCCAACGGCGCGATCTGCTGGTCGACGTCTTCCGGGTCGCCTTCTAGCAGCACCGACACCGATGAGCCGTCCCACAGGGCGGCCGTCGGGCGATACAGCCGCGCCAACACCTCGTCCGGATCGACGTCACCGCGGAACCACTGCTCGAAGCGTGCTCGCGGACGCGTCCGCAAGATGACGTCGCCGATGAACCCGAGCGTCCCGCGCGAGCCAACGAGCAGCCGGCAGAGATCGAACCCGCTGACGTTCTTGACCGTCGGCCCACCCGCCTTGACGAGCTCGCCCGCGGCGGAGACGTAGCGCGCCTGGAGCAGCGCATCGCGCACGGGTCCGTAGCCGAGGCGGCGCAGCCCGCTGCGACCGACCGCCAAGGCGCCTCCGATCGACCCCGACGTGGGGATCGCCACGCACTGCCCGTACTCGCGCAGGGCGTCGTCGAGGTCGGCAACGGCAGTCCCGGCGCCGCAGGACGCCGTCATCTCGGCAGGTTCGATCCACGTGATCCCTGCCGGCGCGGTGACCGTCCGCACGCCTGCCACCGGACCACCTCGAGTCCCCAGACCGGTGATGGAGACGGGATCTGTGACGCCGACTTCGGCGGCGAAGCTGCTCAGATCCACGCGCCTGCGGCGACGGCTCGCGCCACGCGCCCGCCGTCGAGAATGTCACCGCAGCGGGCCGGGCTCGGCAGCACCTTTCCGGGGTTGGACACGCCGTCCGGATCGAACGCCGCACGGAGCGCCTCCTGCGCAGCCAGATCGACCGCCGAGAACATCAACGGCATCAGGTCTCGCTTCTCCAACCCGATCCCGTGCTCCCCGCTGAGGACCCCGCCAGCCTCGACGGACACGCGCACGATCTCCTCCCCCGCCGCGTGCACCCGATCCAGCACGCCGGGTTCCCGCCCGTCGTACAGGAGCAGCGGATGAAGGTTGCCGTCACCGGCGTGGAACACGTTCAGGACGAGCAGGTCGTGGCGCCGCGTGATGTCGTACACGGCGTTCAGCACCTCCGGCAGCCGGGTTCGCGGGACCACGGTGTCGTGCAGGTAGTAGTTCGGTTTGATCCGGGAGATCGCGCCGAACGCCGACTTGCGACTCTTCCAGAGCAGCGCTCGCTCGGCATCGTCGGCGGCGATCCGCACGGTTCGCACGTTGTGGCTCGCGGCGATCTCCGTAATGGCGGCGGCGTCGGCGGTGACGCCGTTGGGCAGGCCGACGACCTCGATCAACAATGCCGCCGCGGCCTCGACCGGCAACCCGGCGTGCACGTATGCCTCCACGGCACGGAGGCACAGCTGGTCCATCATCTCCATCGCCGCCGGGACGATGCCACTGGCGATCACGGCACTCACGGTCGAGGCACCCGCCTCGACCGTGTCGAAGTCCATCAGCATCGTGCACACGGCCGGCGGGTTCGGCGTGAGGCGGACGAGCACCTTCGTCGCGATGCCGAGCATCCCCTCGCTGCCGACGAAAACGCCGCGCAGGTCGTAGCCCAGCGGCTCGGCATCGGCGCCGCCGAGGAGTGCCACGTTGCCGTCGGGCAGTACGACCTCGAGCGCCAGCACATGCGCGTTGGTGACGCCCTCGGCGAGGCAGTGCGGACCGCCCGAGTTGTTGGCCACGTTGCCGCCGATCGAGCACGTCTGCTGGCTGCTCGGGTCGGGCGCGAAGTGCAGTCCATGTGTGGCGACCGCACGGCTGAGGTCGAGGTTCAGCACGCCTGGCTCGACCCACGCTCGCCGCGACGCCACATCGACCGACTCGATGCGGTTCATCTTCGTCGTCGAGATGACGACCGCACCGTCCGGCGGGACCGCACCTCCGGCAAGACCGGTGCCCGAACCGCGCGCGACGAACGGGACACCGTGCCGACGGGCGACGCGCACGCACGACTGCACCTCGGCGGTGGTGACGGGGAAGCACACGGCGACCGCGGCTCCCTCCATCGCCGACGCGTCGTGGCGGTACAGCGCAAGCTCGGTTCGGCCGTCACGCACCCGATCGTCAGCGAGTGCTGCGCGGAGCTCGGCGACGAGGGTCACTCCGGTGGATCTGGCTGACGCAGGAGGATGACACGACCTGACTCGACCGGTTCGCCGTCCACGAGCACCTCGTCGCCTGGTGCGAGATGGTCGTGCAGCCGAACGAGCCGACCGTCGCGCTCGGCGCGGAGTTCACGCTCGCGCTGGCGTGCCGCCGATCGTCCCTCACGCAACGCGTCGGCGACGCGGTTGCCCGAGCGACGCACGCCGTGCACGGCGCCCTTCGCGACGTTGGCCGGCGCAAGCCGCCGCGCTGTCGCCGTCACTTTGCGCCGGGCGTATTCCATGCCGGCAGCACCGGTGACGACCCCTCCGGCGAACCATGCCAAGCGCCGCATCATGCGCCTCGCCGGAGCCGCCGGACGGCCCGTGACGTTCCGGTCGCCAGACCGGCCGCCTTGATCATGGGCTCGGAAAGCGTCGTGCGTGTCGTCCGCGAGGGACCGGATCCAATGGCGACGCGTGTGGTCGGGACCTGGCGGACTTCCACCGCCGCAGCTCGTGCGTCGTCGATCGATGCGCGGAGCTCGTCGACCAGCGGGGCCACGGTGGCCATCTCCCGGCGCAGTGCCCGCAACGCGTCCGACACACGCACGAGCGTGACGACGAGCGCGGCGCACGCCAAGGCGCCGAGCACGCCGGCAACCACGAGCATGACCTCGCCAGCCGTCATCGCTCCTCCTCGCCTCCTCGTGTCTTCCTGGCCTTCATGCGCTCGGCCACCGTGCGCTCTTCGCCATGGTCCGTCGGTCGGTACCACGTGCGATCGACGAGTCGGTCGGGTAGGTACTGCTGGTCGACCCATCCGCCGAGCTCGTCGTGTTCGTGCTCATGAGGGTAGTCGTAGCCCACCCCGTGGCCCAGCCCCTTGGCGCCGCGATAGCCCGAGCTGCGCAGGTGTGGCGGCACCTCGCCCAACGCCCCCTCCGCGACATCCTGGCGGGCCTGCCAGATGGCGACCGCGCTCGAGTTGCTCTTGGGTGACGTGGCGAGGTGGATCGCCGACTGCGCCAGGTTGAGCTGGGCCTCAGGAAGGCCGACGAGCTCGAGCGCGTGGGCGGCCGCCGTCGCCACGACGAGTGCTTGCGGGTCAGCCATTCCGATGTCCTCGCTGGCGAAGATGACCATCCGCCGGGCGATGAACCGCGGATCCTCGCCGGCCTCCAACATGCGGGCGAGCCAGTAGACCGCGGCGTCGGGATCGGACCCGCGCATCGACTTGATGAACGCGCTGATCACGTCGTAGTGGTCATCTCGCCCATAGCGGACAGCGCTCGTGGAGAGAGCCGCTTCGGCGTGGGCGATGTCGATACCGCTCGGCAGGGCCAACGCGGCGGCGACCTCCACTGAGTTGAGCACCTGACGGCCATCGCCGCCGCTGCGCTCGACCAACAACTCGACGGCCTCGTCGGATGCGGTCGTCTGCAGCGCCTCGAGGCCACGAGCGACGAGTGCCCGCAGATCGTCGGACTCGAGCGGTTCCAGGCGGAACAGCGTCGAGCGGCTGCGCAGCGGTGGGTTGACCTCGAAGAAGGGGTTCTCGGTGGTGGCCCCGATGAGGACCAGCGTGCCGTCCTCGACGGCGGGTAGCAGCGCGTCCTGCTGGGCCTTGTTGAAGCGGTGGATCTCGTCGAGGAACAGGATCGTCCCCTGGTCGTGCTCACCGAGCCGCCGGCGGGCCCGCTCGATGACGTCGCGCACGTCCTTGACGCCTGCGGTCACCGCCGAGAGCTGCTCGAAGGCTCGCGCCGTCGTGCCGGCAATGGCGAGGGCGATCGTGGTCTTGCCCGTGCCGGGTGGTCCCCAGAACAGCACCGATGAGAGTTGATCGAGCTCCACGAGTCGGCGCAGCGGGCGCCCTGGTCCGAGCAGATCGCGCTGACCGACCACCTCGTCGATCGTGCGCGGCCGCAAGCGCGCGGCGAGCGGGGCAGTCGAGCGCAACCGCTCGTCGGCCGCCGCCGAGAAGAGATCACCGGCGTCCACGCGGGTCATTGGAAGATCCGGCGGTAGCCGGGCTGGCGGAACGGCACGACGTGGTTGACGAGCCATTCCGTCTCGGCCCACTGCCAGGCTCGGAACTCGCGCCCGTCCGGCTCTGGCTCGACCTCGTCGGAGCGCGGACGGAAGAAGAACCACCGTTGGACCTGCCCCAACCTCGCCCCAGCTCCGACGACATCGGTCGGCCACTCGTAGAGGATCCAATCCGGGTGCTCGCCAACCAGCTCGACGTCCTCGGGCCCGAGACCCGTCTCCTCCTTCAGTTCGCGCCAGGCTGCGTCGAGGGGCGCCTCGGCTTTCTCGAGTCCGCCCTGGGGCAACTGCCAGCTTCCCGGCACGTCGGCTCGCTCGAACGCCATCACCCGACCGTCGTCGCGGCGCACGACGGTGACCACACCAGCTCGGAAGTGCCGACTCCCCACGTCCGGGCACGCTACCGAGGGTGCTCCGGCGCAGAGGCAGAATGGTTGGCATGGCGGACGACGCGGCCGCGACGGCCGATCTGTTGGCTGCACGCGCAGCGTCCGCCTGCCATGACTGGCAGCAGGCTCGTGCCGGATTCCTCGCGCTCCGCGCCCGCGGGCCACTGGCCGCATCCGACATGGAAGCGCTCGCCGAGGCGGCGTGGTGGGAGGGCGCGATCGACGAGAGCCTGTCGGCGTACGAGGAGGCCTACCGCCTGTACCTGCACGGCGATCTCCCGGAGCCACGCCCGGCGGCGATGCTGGCGATGGACATCGGCTTCTCGTGGCTCCTACGCGGTGAGGAGGCGATGGGTTCGGGTTGGTTGAGTCGTGCCAACCGACTGCTCGACGGGCTCCCCGAGTGTGCCGAACACGGCTACCTCCGATCGTTCGAGCTCGAGGCGGCGGCCGCCGAAGGTGACTTCGAGACCGCCATCGCCGTTGCCCGATCGCTCGCCGCGTTCGCCGAGCGTTTCGGCGACGAGACGCTGTGCGCCTACGCGCTGGTCAGCGAAGGCATCGCCCGCATCAAGCAAGGCGATGTCGCTCACGGGCTGGCGGTGCTCGACGAAGCGATGCTGCCGGTCGTGGCAGGGCGGGTGCGGCCGGCATTCGTCGGCAACATCTACTGCCAGCTGATGGCCGTCTGCCACGAGCTCGCCGACGTCCGGCGGGCCCAACAGTGGACGGATGCCACGGCGCGCTGGTGCGCCGGCTTCAGCAACGCGGTGATGTTCCTCGGCATCTGTCGGGTCCACCGGGCGCAGCTGCTGCAGGTGCGCGGCGAGTGGGCGCGAGCGGAGGCCGAGATCGAGCTCGTGTGCTCCGAGCTGGCGGCGATGAACATCATCGCTGTAGGGCTCGCGCTCTACGAGCTCGGGGAGATCCGGCGGCTGCGCGGTGACCTCGACGGCGCCGAGCAGGCATACGGCGAGGCGCACCAGCGCGGGTGCGATCCACAGCCGGGCCTCGCGCTGGCGTGGAGCGCCCGCGGACGCCACCGCGAGGCGCTCGACGCCTTGCTGGCTGCGGAAGCAGCCACGACGCAGCGCCTCACCAAGACGCGGCTGTGGGAGGCCGTCGTCGACGTCGCGCTGGAGACGGGTGATCTCGCGATCGCCCGGCGGGCGTGCGACGAGCTCCAGGCGGCAGCGGAGACGTACGCCAGCTCCGGCCTGCTCGCGGCCGCCGCGCTGGCGCAAGGCCGGGTGCAGTTCGCCGAGGGCGCGAGCGAAGAAGCACTCCACTGGCTCACCACGGCGCGGCAGCGTTGGCAGCAGCTCGGCGCGCCCATGCGTGTCGCGCAGACCCGCACGCTGCTGTCGAAGGTGCACCTGGCGCTCGGCAACGAGCAGGCGGCCGCCCTCGAGGCGGCCGCCGCCCATGCGGAGCTGGCGGACCTGGGCGTTGCTCGCGGTAGAGCGCGGGCCGACGTGCCGTCGAGTGGGCTCACCGCCCGCGAATCAGAGGTCTTGGAGCTCGTTGCCCGCGGTCTGTCCAACCGTGCCGTCGCGGAGCAGCTCGTGCTCAGTGAGAAGACCGTCGCCCGGCACCTCGCCAACCTCTACCTCAAGCTCGGCGTCAACTCGCGCACGGCGGCCGCGGCGTACGCGCACGCGCACGGGCTGGTTGCCCCGTCTACATAGTTCGACCCAGCCACATCCTGGGGAATTGCATGATTCGGCCGAAGTCGCCCGTCGCGCGTGATCCGTACGGTTGGGGCCATGTCGATCACCACTACGCCCATCGACCCGGATTCGCTCGACGACGAGCGGGTCGCCGCGTTCGCCGAGCAGGTCTTCGGTTGGTACACGGGTGGCTTCCTCACGTTCATGGTCGATCTCGGACACCGGACCGGTCTGTTCGACGCGGCGAGCATCGGACCGGCGACGAGCCGTGAGCTGGCCGACCGGGCCGGCCTCGAGGAGCGCTACGTGCGTGAGTGGCTCGGCGCCCTCGTCACCGCCGGCGTGTTCGAGTTCGACGCCGTTGCGCGGACCTACACGCTGCCCGCGGAGCACGCCGCCTGCCTCACGGGCGACGACGAACGCAACCTGGCGCCGACGAGCCAGCTGAGCGGGCACCTCGCAGGATTCATCGAGCCGGTCGCCCAATCCTTCCGGCACGGCGGCGGTGTCCCCTACTCGGCGTACCGACCGGGCTTCACCGACATCATGGACGGCCTCAGCCGCCCGATGTTCGACGGGATCCTCGTCGACGGCGTCGTGCCGCTCGTCGCCGGACTCGGCGAGCAGCTCGCCGCCGGCACCCGGGTCGCCGACATCGGCTGCGGGACTGGCCACACCACCAACCTGCTGGCACAGGCCTTCCCGCGATCATCGTTCGTGGGAGCTGACCTCGCCGAGGACGCCATCGCCCGGGCCCGCATCGAGGCGCTCGAGTGGGGCCTGACGAATACGACGTTCGAAGTCCTCGACGTGACGGAGCTGCCGACCGACCCGCCGCTCGGCGCGGCCTTCGCGTTCGATGCGATCCACGACCAGGCCGACCCGGCGGGCGTGCTTGCTCGCGTGTTCGACGCACTGGCGCCCGGCGGTGTGTTCGTCATGTTCGACGTCCGTGGGTCCAGTCACCTCGAGCGCAACCTCGACCACCCGTTCGCGCCGTTGCTGTACTCCGTGAGCACCCTGCATTGCATGCCCGTGTCGCTGGCCAGCGGTGGCGCAGGACTCGGCACGATGTGGGGCGAGGAGCTGGCCCTCGAGATGCTCTCGGTCGCCGGCTTCGTCGACCTCGAGATCCACGAGGTGCCCGGCGATCCGATGGACTCGGTGTACGTGGCCCGCAAGCCGGGCTAGCGCGGCGTCCTCGCGATCGGCTGGCCGGTGAAGCCGCCGCGGATCGGCGTGATCGGGTGCGGAACGGGCGGTTTCGTGATCGCCATGGCGCGTGCGTCGCCGGCGGCGGTGCTCGCCGGGTTCGACAGTGATCCACAGGCCGTCGCCAGCGCCCGCCATGCGGCGGCACGCGCTGGCGTCGCCGATCGCGTCACGTTCGAGGTCGCCGCATCAGGGGACCTGCTCGGCGCCAGCTACGACGTCATCTACCTGCTGCCCCGGGCGCTCCGTCATCGCCGGTCCGAGCGGGATGGGCCACCGGGCACGAGCGTGGGTACGAGCGTCCCTGACGCGTAACATCAACTGCCAATGAGGCGGGAGGTCGGACACTCGGGTCACGCGCGTGCGCTCGACATCCGCCTGCTCGGGCCGATCACCGCCGAGCTCGGCGGCGAGCCGGTTTCCCTCGGCGGTCCTCGCCAGCGGGCTGTACTGGCGCGCCTGGCCCTGGTCGCCGGCCACATCGTAACCGTCGACCGCTTGGTCGATGACGTGTGGCCCGGCGGACCGCCGACGACGGCCGTCAACACACTGCAGAGCTACGTCTCCCTGCTGCGTCGAGCGCTCGGCGACGCCAACACGCTCCGGCGGGAAGGACCTGGCTACCTCCTCGCCGTCGATCGTGAGGCGCTCGACGTCACACGGTTCGAAGATCGGGTCGCCGAAGGTCGCCGCCTCGGACCCGGTGAGGAGGGCCTGCGTCTCCTCGACGCCGCGCTGGCCGAGTGGCGGGGGCCGGTCATGGCCGATCTCGTCGACGAAGAATGGGCCCGCTCCGCCGCCGTGCGGTGGGAGGAGCTGCGGATGTCGGCGCTGGAGGCCCGCTACGACGCCCTCCTCACGCTCGGCCGCCACGCCGAAGCCGTCGTCGAGCTCGAGCGGACGACCGAGGAGCACCCGCTGCGGGAAGGCTTCGCCAGGCGGCTGATGATCGCCCTGTACCGATGCGACCGCCAAGCCGACGCGCTGCGCGTGTTCTCCCGAACGCGCTCGGTGCTGGCCGAGGAGCTCGGCCTCGATCCGTCACCGGCCCTGGTGGAGCTGCAGACGGCGATCCTCACCCACGACCCGAACCTGAAGCAGCGAGGGCCGACAGCACCGCCGTTCCCGACGTCGTCGGCAGCGGCGCAAGCAGCGGCCGAGCCCGAGCTGGTCGCTGCCTCGGCCCCGCCGGCATCACCCGTGCCGCTGCCGGGCCCGGTCGTGCGTGCCGCGAAGACGGCGTTCGTAGGGCGCCAGGCGCATCTCGGCACGCTGCACCGCCTCTGGTCGGAGGCCGTGGGCGGCGACCGGCATCTCGCCTTGCTGACCGGCGAAGCCGGCGCCGGCAAGTCCCGGCTGGCGGCCCGCTTCGCCTCCGACGTTCATTCCATGGGCGGTATCGTCCTCTGGGGGCGGGCGACCCAGGACGCCGTCGTGCCGTTCGAGCCGATGGTCGAGGCGTTGCGGACCGCGCTGCGCACGGTGTCGTCCGAGGCGGCCGCCCGCATCGCGCAGGACCGCGGGATCCTCGTGCTGCTGCTGCCGGAGCTGGACCATCTGGTTCCGGGCGTGCGGCCCGAACGGCCCGACCCGAGCGTCGAGCGGTACCTCCTGTTCGAGACGGTGGCGGAACTGCTCCACGGCGAATCGCGGGAGCATCCCCTCCTCATCGTGCTCGACGACGTGCAATGGGC
This sequence comes from uncultured Acidimicrobiia bacterium, assembly GCA_963844915.1. GTDB lineage: Bacteria > Actinomycetota > Acidimicrobiia > Acidimicrobiales > Ilumatobacteraceae > JALZMG01. The sequence goes on from CAWJQF010000011.1 coordinate 508,919, forward strand.
CGACGCGCCGTCCCTCAAGATGATCGAACACGTCATCCGCCACGAGCTGACGTCGCGCACCATGGTGGTGATGACGGTGCGCTCACCTGCCGACGATCCGGCGCCCGAGCTGGACCGGGTCGCTGCCACGCTCGCCCGTGACGGCCTGCTGACACGCATCTCGGTCGACGCGCTCGGCACGGGCGAGGTCGGTACGTTGCTCGAACTGCACGGTCATGAAGCGATCGGCGCTGCCGAGCTGCGCGCCGCCACCGGCGGCAACGCGTTCTTCCTGACCGAGCTGATCCGCAATGCCGACGGCGAGCCGGGCGCGGATCTTCCCGACTCGGTTCGCGACATGCTCGGTGTCCGCCTCGATCGGCTCGATCCAGTCGTGATGCAGGTCCTGAACCTGACCGCCGTCGCCGGGCAGGCAGCCACGCTGCCGGTGCTCGTCGCCGCCAGTGGGCTCGATGGGGATCGCCTGCTCGACGCGACCGACCACGCGGTCTCGGCGGGTCTGCTGGTGGAGGACGGCGCGGGGCGCCTGGCGATGCCGCACGCGTTGATCGGTCAGGTGATCGACGAGCGGCTCGGGCGGACACGGCGACTCGACCTTCATCGCCGGCTCGGCGAGGCGCTGGAGCAGGACAGCGAGCCCAACTCGTCACCGGCCCGCCACGCCCACCACCTGATGGCAGCGGGAGGCCTGATCGACCGGCACCGGCGGATCGCCGCCGGGTTGGCCGCCGGGCAGCACTCGCTGTCGATCGCCGCCTACGAGGATGCCGCGACGTGGGTCCGCAGGGCGGGCGAGCTGGTGGTGGCGGAGACCGAGATCGGTGACCAGGTCGCCGTCAAGCTGCTCGAGTCGGAGGTCGCCCGGGCGATCGGTGACGGCGCCTCGGCCATGGCGGCGGCGAAGGAGGCGGCCGCACTGGCGCGAATTGGCGAGGACGCCTCGCTCGTCGCCGGCGCTGCCGAGACCTGGGTGATGTCGCTGTCGGGCGTCGGCTTCGACATCGGGCGTCCGGCCGATCCCGAGCTCGTCGAGCTGATGGAGCTGGCGATCGCCACACTGCCGGAGAGCGATCGTCGCTACCAGGTGCGCATGCGCAGCATGCTGTCGTCGGTGCTCGTAGCCAGTCGCGACGCGGCGCGACGGCAAGAACTGGCGACGGAGGCGCTCGCCATCGCCACCGCCGACGGCAGCCCCGAGCTCCTCGCCTCGGCGCACCTCGCCCAGCGTCTCGCCCTGTGGCAACTCGACCGCCTCGAGGAACGTGCCGACGTCGCGATGTCCGCCGTGCGCGAAGCCGACCGGACGAGCAACGTGCAGCTCCAGCTGACCGCCAAACTCTTCGCTCTCGTCGATCTGCTCGAGCTAGGGCGCATCGAGGAGCACCTGGCGATCCTGCAGGACTTCCGCCAGCAGGCCGAAGACGCGCACCTCGCGCTCTTCGAGGTGTACGGGATGTTCCTCGAGGTGTCTCGCCTCGTCTCGGTCGGCCGTTACGACGACGCCCAGAAACTCGCCGACGAGGCTCGGGTGGCCGGGCTGCGGTCCCACGGCGAGAACGCCGAGGTCGCCTACGCCGGCTTCGCCTACCGCATCGCACTCGACCGCGGGCGGTTGACCGACCTGCTGCCCGACATCGAGCGGCTGGTGGCGATCAGGCCGCTGCGCACCTGGCAGATCTCGCGCCTGCGCATCCTCGTCGAACTGCCTGATCGGCGTTCCGACGCGGAGGAACTGCTCGCCGAGTTCGTCGACGCTGACGGAGTGCGGATCGGTCACAACCAGATGTTCCTGCCGGCGGTCGCCGCACTCGTCGAAGTGGCCTACGCCCTCGACGACGCTCCGCGAGCGCGTGCGTTGATGGAGGCGCTGGCGCCCTACCTGGGGCGGGTCGCCGTCGCCGGGCTTGCCGGCTTCGCCGTCGGTCCGGTCAGCGGCTACCTGGGACTGTCTGCGCTGACCGCCGGCGAGCACGATGCCGCGGTGCGGTTCCTGCGCCAAGCCATCGACGAGAGCTTCGCCCAGGGCACCCGTCCCTTCGAGGCACGTGCGCGGCGCGATCTGGCGGCCGCGCTCCGTGCCCGGGGCGGACCGGGTGATGCCGGCGAGGCAGCACGGCAGGCCGCCGAGGCCCGCGACATCGCCGCCGACATCGGTCTCACGCTGTAGGCGCATCAACGACTGGCGGCGCAGCCGTCACCGGGTCCGCCGGGGCGATGGTCCGGGTTGGGTGGATCCGTCTGCCTAAGATCCTGCCCACGAGCCGCGCTCGGGCGTGACGTTGGGCCAGAGGGGAGGACGAGACGTGGCCTTGCTGGAGGTGCAGGACATCACGTTGCGCTTCGGTGGCATCGTCGCTCTCGATGGCCTGTCCTTCACGATCGACGACGGCGAGATCTGCGGTCTGATCGGTCCGAACGGCGCCGGCAAGACGACGATGTTCAACGTCGTCAGCCGCATCTATCAACCGTCGGCCGGTCGGGTGACGTTCGGCGGTGAGGACCTCCTCGCCCTTCCGGCGCACGCCATCGCCGGCAAGGGCATTGCCCGCTCGTTCCAGAACCTGGCCCTGTTCCCGACGATGACGTTGCTGGACAACGTGATGGTCGGCGCGCACAGTCAGGGGCACGTCGGATTCGCCCAGTCCGTCTTCCGGATCGGTGTCAACAAGGAGAACCGCAAGATGCGGAACTTCGCCGGCGATCTGCTGACCCGTCTCGATCTCGGTCCCCTGATGTTCCGTCCGGCGGCGGGCCTGCCCTTCGGCACGTTGAAGCGCCTCGAGATCGCCCGAGCCCTGGCCGCCCAACCGCGCTTCCTGCTGATGGACGAGCCGGCGGCCGGTCTCACCCACGGCGAGGTCGACGAGCTCGGCGACACCATCCTCAAGATCCGCGAGGACTTCGCGCTGACGGTCCTCCTCGTCGAACACCACATGTCGATGGTGATGCGGGTGTCCGACAAGGTCGTGGCGATGGACTTCGGCCGCAAGATCGCTGAAGGTCTCCCGGCCGATGTGCAACGCGACCCGCAAGTGATCGAGGCCTACCTGGGAGCGGCCGAATGACGACCGTCGACGACGACGCCTATGTGAGCGAGCTGGGGCCGCAGGCGGTCGCCGCCGAGCCGGCGGCCGCGGCGACGCTCTTGCACGTCGCCAACCTGCGCGCCGGCTACGGCCCGGTCGTGGTGCTGCACAACGTCAGCCTCTCGGTCGGTGAGGGCGAGGTCGTGGTCGTGCTCGGCGCCAATGGCGCGGGCAAGACGACGACGATGCGGGCGATCTGCGGCACGATCCCCCGCGAGGGCGAGATCGACATGGCCGGGAGGTCGATCCTCAAGGCCTCGCCCGACGCCATCGTGCGGGCCGGGATCGCCCAAGTGCCGCAAGGACGTGGGACGTTCCCCGAGCTGAGCGTCGAGGACAACCTGCGGATCGGCGCGTACACGCAGCGCGGTGGCGGGGTCGACGACGACATCAAGCGCTGGTTCGACACGTTCCCTCGGCTGGCCGAGCGCAAGACGCAGAAGGCCGGCAGCCTGTCGGGCGGCGAGCAGCAGATGCTGGCCATCGCCAGGGCGCTGATGAGCCGACCGCGGCTGCTGTTGTGTGACGAGCCGAGCCAAGGTCTCGCGCCACGCATCACGAAGGAGCTCTTCGCGATCATCGGCGAGCTGAGTCGTGACCAGGGCATCGCCGTGCTGCTCGTGGAGCAGAACGCCAACCTGGCGATGCGCATCGCCGATCGCGTCTACCTCCTGGAGACGGGGCATATCGTCGCGTCCGGAGACGCCGAGACGATCGCCGCCGACGACAGCATCCGCAAGGCGTACCTGGGGTACTGAGATGGAGCGCTTCCTCGACGCCGTCTTCCTGGGCCTGTCCTCCGGGGCCATCTACGCGCTCGTCGCACTCAGCCTCGTCGTGGTGTTCCGCGCGACTGGACACCTCAACTTCGCTCAGGGCGAGATGGGGACGTTGTCGGCCTTCATCGCGTGGGCGTTCTACGACGCCGGAGTGCCGTTGGTCATTGCCGCGTTGCTCGGAATGGCCTTTGGTGCGCTCCTCGGCGGCGCCACGGAGGTCGTCATCGTGCGCCCACTCGAGAAGAAGTCACCCCTCGCCGTGTTCGTCGCGCTGATCGCGCTGTTCCTCGGCATCAATGCGCTGACGACGGGCATCTGGGGTGCACCGCCGGCCGAGGAGATCGGCAACCTGTTCCCCAACGACCCGGAGGACTTCTGGCGCATCGGGGGCGGCGTCTGGCGTGATCGCGACATCGGCGCCCTCGTCGTCACCCTCGTCATCACCGGGTTGCTCTTCTTCTTGTTCCAGCGCACGCGCTTCGGGCTGGCGATGCGCGGCGTCGCCAGCAACGCCGAGTCGGCGCGACTCGTGGGTGTGCCGACGAGCCGTGTGCTCATCGGTTCGTGGGCAATCGCTGGCGCCATCGGCGCCATTGCCGCCATCCTCGTCGCCGGCAATCAGGGCCAGGTGACCCCGATCATCATGGTGACCATCTTCGTCTATGGATCGGCGGCGGCCACGCTCGGCGGGCTCGACAGCCCGGGTGGGGCAGTGATCGGTGGGCTCCTCATCGGGATCATCGAGAACCTCGCCGCTGAGTTCTCCCAGGAGTGGGTGGGCCAGGAGATGAAATTGGGCGTCGCGCTGCTCGTGATCTTTGTCGTGCTCCTAGTGAAGCCGTCCGGGCTGTTCGGCACGGCCAAGGTCGAGAGGGTCTGACGTGCTCAAGCTCAACGAGGGCTCTCCCGGTCACTGGGTGATCCGGATCGTCTGGGTCGTTGCCGTCGTCGCTGCCCTCCTCTACATCCCGACGAAGACCAACACCAGCACCATCGGCGACATGGCGACGGCCACCCAACTGGCGATCGCCGCGATGTCGCTCAACCTGCTGCTCGGCTATAGCGGAGTGATCTCGATCGGCCACTCGGCGTTCTTCGGCATCGGCGGCTACACGACCGCCATCCTCGTGAGCGAGTACGGCTGGACCCAGGGGTGGACGATCTACGTCGCTGCCGCTCTGGCGTTCGTCGTTGGCTGCATCGTGTCACTGCCCGCGCTGCGGCTGAAGGGCGTCTACCTCGCCCTCGTCACGCTTGCGCTCGCCGTGTTGTTCCCGACGCTCGTGCGATGGGGAAAGCTCGCCTGGCTGACGAACGGCGCGCAGGGCATCAGCGGGATCGGTTATGAACAAACGCCGGCCTGGTACAACGACCACTTCGCACGCTGGCAGTTCATCAACGAGAGCATCTCGCTCCCCGAGCTGCGCGGTCGCGAAGGTCGTGCCATCTTCCTCTACTGGGTCGGGATCCTCATCCTGGCGGTCTGCTATCTCGTCTGCCGAGGCATCGTCAAGAGCCGCGTCGGCCGGTCGCTGATCGCCATCCGAGACAACGAGACCGCCGCTGCCGTGATGGGCATCAGCCGGGCGAAGACGAAGGCACTCGTGTTCGGCACGTCTGCCGCGATGTGCGCCGTCGGCGGATGTCTGTACGCCATCCAGAGCACGCTCGCCGAGCCGAACCTGCGCTTCTTCACGCTGCTCGGCAGCATCACGTTCCTGCTCATCATGGTGCTCGGCGGCGCAGCCACCCTGTGGGGCCCCATTGTCGGTGCGTTCGCCTACGTGATCCTCGACACCCGGACCCGCCAGGCCGGTGAGTCGGGCGAAGGCGTCATCGGCTGGCTGTTCGGATGGATGACCGGCTCGCCGGCCACGCTGGTCCTCGCCATCGTGCTGTTGATCATCGTCTTCGTCGCCCCGTTCGGCATCGTCGGACTGCTCAAGCGGATCGCCGCCAAGTTCATCGTCATCATCCCGCGCCCGGCGGGGACGGCGCCGCTGCCTGTCTCCGCGCTCGAGGAGCCCGCGGTCGCGGGATCGCCAATTTGATGTATCTCTAGCCGCCCACCATCGACACCGAAGGGGAAGTCCATGACCCCACGACAGTCACGCCTCCTAGCGGCACTGGCCGCCACCTCGCTGCTCCTGGCCGCCTGCAGTCGCGGCCCCGAGGAGGGTGAAGAGGTCGACACCACTGACGGTGGGACCGCGACCACGTCTGCTGACGCTGGCGGCGCTGCCCCCACGACGGCGGCTGAAACGGAAACGACCGAGGCGTCGGAGGACACCGCCGTCGAGACGACGACCGCCGACACGGAGGGCGGAGAGACCACCGAGGGCGGTGGCGGCGGAGGGGCCGAGTGGACGGTGTCGACGGACGACTGCATCGATCCGGACCTCGCCAACTCGCCGATCGAAGGGACCGTCAGCATCGGCTCGTCGATGCCGCTGTCGGGCGGCGTCGCCGCAACGGCGTTCGGACCGGTCGCCGAAGGGTTCCGGGCCTACGTCGAGTACGCCAACGAGCAGGGCCTCCTGCCGGAGCATGAGGTCTCGCTGAACATCGGCGACGACCAGTACGACGCCGCCCAGACACCGAACGTCGTCAACGGCCTGCTCGACTCGGGGGTGAACCTGTTCAGCGGCATCATCGGCACGCCGAACAACGACGCCGTGCGCGCCGTCCTCAACGAGGAGTGCGTGCCGCAGATGCTCGCTCTCACGGGCTCGCCGGCGTGGGGCGAGGTCGCCGACTATCCGTGGACCACGGGCGGGCTGATCCCCTACAACATCGAGGCGGAGGCGTACGCCCAGCACATCGCCGAGCAGTTCCCCGACGGCGCGACCGCCGCGTTGTTCACGGTGGCCAACGAGTTCGGCGAGGTGTACCGCACGGCGTTCGAGGCGGCGGCCGAGGAAGCCGGCATCGAGATCGTCGACGCGCAGACCATCGAGGCTGCCGACAGCGCTCCTCCTTCGGCTCAGCTCAACAGCATCGCCGGCAACCAGCCGGACGTCATCATGGCGGTCCCACTCGGCGCCCAGTGCCCGACGTTCATGTCCGAACTGGCCAACGCCAAGGCGGTCCAGTCCGGGTGGGATCCGCAGGTGTACATCACGAACACGTGCGCCAGCCCGCTGATCCTGGCCGTGGCTGGCGAGGCAGCCAACGGCTTGATCACGTCGGCGTCCGCCGGGTTGCAGGACGTCACCAATCCGGAGGTTGCGGCGGCCGACCCGGACGTCCAGGCGTACATCGACTACATGACGAACCGGGGCAACGCCGACATCGTCTCCACGGCAGCCGCCGGCTGGAACATCGGCGAGGTGACCGTCGAGATCTTGCGTCAAGCCGCCGAGTCGCCCGACGGCCTGACCCAGGCATCGATCATCAACGCCAGCCGCAACTTCGACTATCACCCGTTGCTCACCCGCGAGGGCGTCGACTACAAGATGGCCGGTGAGGAGGATGCCTTCTACGCGGAGGACATCCAGATCGTGCAGTACGACGCAGCGACGGGCTTCTTCACCGATATCGGCGACCTCATCACCTCGTTCCGCAGCAGCTGACAGGAGACTCGATGCTGAAGAGACAGGACCAGAAGATCGACCGTCTGGCCCAGGTTCCGTTGTTCAGTGCGTGCACCCAGAAGGAGCTGCGCGAGCTCGCCAAGATCACGACGGGCGCATCAGTGAACGCCGGCCAGGTGCTCTGTAGCGAGAACGAGACGGGCAACGAGTGCTACATCGTCATCGATGGACAGGCCGCCGTCACCATCGGCGGCGAGCACGTCGCCACGATCGAGCCCGGTGGTTTCTTCGGCGAGATGGCACTGCTCGACGGTGGCCCGCGGATCGCCACGGTCACCGCCGGCAGCGACATGGAGTTGCTCGTGCTGTCGCGGCGAGAGTTCCTCGAGCTGATCGACCAGGTGCCGAGCGTGACACGCCGGCTGCTCGAGGGGCTCGGCGCGCGGGCTGCGCGACGCCGACCTGCGGCTCCACCCGAACCGGCTCGGCGTCTGACGATCCGTCCGGCGGAGTCGATCAACTCGCCGGGAGGAACCGGCTGAGGATCAGGAGATCGTGGCGGTTGCCGGCGGCGTCGTCGACGTGATCGCGGAGCAGGCCCTCCTGCACGAAGCCGAACCGCTCGACGAACATGTCGGCGACGGGCCGCAGCTCAGCGGACACCTCGATCGTCAGCTTGGCGAGCGCCATGTCGTCCGCTTCGACGACCCCACGTTGGACGAGGTTGCTGAGCAGTCCCTTGCCGCGCGCCTCGGGTGCAATGAGCACACGCAGCTCGCCGACACGGCTCATCCACCCAGCGCCGGGCGTCACGCTCATCACCGCCACCATCTGCTCGCCGTCGAACGCCCCGAAGCGACGAGCCGGTGATCGCTGCGTCCACCCAGCGACGGCGACGTCCGACAGGAGGAAGCGGTCCAGGAAGGCGAGCTCACCGCTCGGGATGCGGTGACGGAACGCCTGGACGGCACTCCGGTCGCCGACCTGCAAGAGGCGGATCTGCAGGGCGGGCTCGCTCATCGGGCCACAGTGCAAGCTCGAGCCGATCGTGTCAAACGATCGGATCGTGGAAAGAGTAGGAGCAACCAAGCTGGGGGTCCCGGCGTCCGGCCGCAGCCGGGCGGCAGATCGGAGGAAACGTGTCCGAGATGATCAACCGTGCCAGGACTCCGGTGCCGTGTGACCGGGAGAACGACTACTCGCCGGAAGCGGCGCGCATGCGCCGAGAGTTCGTGCGCGAGCAGACGGGCGTCGACTTGCAGCATGTCGGGAGCTTCTCGATCGATCCGTCCGTGCTGCCCGGGAACGTCGAGAACTTCGCCGGCGTGGCCCAGGTCCCGATCGGGATCGCTGGCCCGTTGCTCGTCAACGGTGAGCACGCCGAAGGTGAGTTCTACATCCCGCTGGCGACCACGGAGGGAACCCTGGTGGCGAGCTACAACCGCGGGATGAGGCTGCTCAACGATTGTGGCGGCGTCAAGACCGCGGTGGTCGACGACCGCATGCAGCGGGCCCCGGTGTTCATCCTCGAGGACGCGCTGGGCGGCCGGAAGTTCGGCGAATGGGTCGCCGAACACTTCACCGAGATCAAGGCGCAGGCGGAGACGACGACGCGGTCCGGGAAGCTGATGTCGATCAACCAGTACTCGGTCGGGCCGCTGCGCTACCTGCGCTTCAACTACACCACGGGCGATGCCGCCGGGCAGAACATGACCGGCAAGGCGACGCTGGCCGCCTGCGAGTGGATCCAGGCGACGTATCCCGGTCGACCGCAGTTCATCCTGTCCGGCGCCATCGACACCGACAAGAAGCACTCGCAGATCAACATGCTGCAGACCCGTGGCAAGCGCGTGGTCGCCGAGGCCGTCATCAAGAACGACGTGATCAAGGGCCTGATGGGCGTCGACACGAAGACCCTGTTCTGGGGTCGCCAGATCTCCTTGGCCGGCAGCTTCATGGCGGCATCGGCGAACAACGGGGCGCACGCGGCCAACGGCCTGACGGCGATGTTCATCGCTTGTGGGCAAGACGTCGCCAACGTCTCGGAGTCACACGCCGGGATCGTCTACAACCAACTGCTCGACAACGGGGACTACTACTGGTCGATCACCCTTCCGGCGCTGATCGTCGCCACCTACGGAGGTGGCACCGGCCTCCCGACCCAGCGCGAGTGCCTCGAGATGCTCGGCTGCTACGGCTCGGGAAAGGTGATGAAGTTCGCCGAGATCTGCGCCGCCGTCGTGCTGGCCGGCGAGACGTCGCTCACGTCAGCGGTGCTCCATGGTGACTGGGTGACGAGCCACGACCAGCTCGGTCGCAATCGGCCCACCTGACTACCGACCGAGGGCGCGGAGGCGGTCGAGCACGTCGACGAACTCGGGGTCGTGCTCGGCGACGCGCTCGAACCAGCGAGTCGCCTCGAGCGTGTCGCCTGCCCGGTCATGGAGGTCCGCCAGCACGTACCACTGGCGGAGGTGGTGGTCACGCACCCGTTTCGGCACCTGCGCCGACCGGCCCATCGTGCGAATCGCCGCGCTCAGGTCGCCCTGATCGGCCAGCGCCCCAGCGGCCACGATGCGGGCCTCGGCGAGCACCTCCTGGCTCGGTGAGGCCTCCCGAACCTCGGACCAGATGCGATCGACGTCGGACCATCGCCTGAGCGCCCGGTACGCGTCGGCGAGAACGGGGAGCAGTTCCACCGACTGGTGCAGGCTCTGGGCCGCAGCGAGCTCGGACGCCGCCTGCTTCCACCGCCCTGTGCGGTAGGCGGCCAGGCCGACCACCTCGTGCACCGCGGCGACGTTCTGCAACGACCGCAGCAAGCTGGATGCCAAGCGCCTGGCGTCGTCGAACCGCTCACGGTCGAGGGCCTGCTGGGCCTGGCCGAGCCGGCTGGTCAGCTCGGCGGCGCGGCGTGGATCGCGGACGTCGGACTCGATCTCGCTGACGGTGTCCGGATCGATCCTGCGCCGGCGCGGGGCTGGTCGAGGCGACGTCGCGGCGCGACTCGCCGCACCTGCGGCCTCGTCCCGCAGGGAGCCCTCGTCGATCCACGTGTCGAGCGTCCGGGACTCGATCTTGGCGCGCTCAGCTTCCGGATCCCGTGGGGCGCGACGTGGGCGCTTGGCGTTGACCTCCGCCGCCCGACGCTCGGCCGCCGTCTGGGGGCGCTGTTGGCGGGCAGGCCGGTCGTTTCGCCGGCGCTGAGGCGTGGCGCTGCGCTTGCGCGTGTGCCGATCCTGGCTGCGGCCCTGCTGGCTACGGCCCTCCCGGCTTCGGCCGTCCTGGCTGCGGCCGTCCTGGCTGCGGCCCTGCTGGCTGCTGGCGCGTCGGCGCGACGGTGGACGGCCGGCGGGGGGCATTGCGCCATGCTACGGGGAACGCGAAAAGGCGCCCCTCCGAGGAAGGGCGCCCTTCGAGCGAAATCCGGCGGCGTCCTACTCTCCCAGGGGGTGAACCCCCAAGTACCATCGGCGCTGACAGGCTTAACTTCCGTGTTCGGGATGGGAACGGGTGTGACCCTGTCGCCATGGCCACCGAAATCAGTTGTCAACGGTGCGTCGCACACCGAGGACTCCAGAGCAAGCACGAGCGTTCAATCCAAGCCCTCGGCCGATTAGTACCGGTCGGCTGAACGTGTTGCCACGATTACACCTCCGGCCTATCAACGTGATGGTCTTGTCACGGGCCTTACTGCGTTGACCGCATGGGAGTGCTCATCTTGGAACGGGTTTCCCACTTAGATGCTTTCAGCGGTTATCCCTTCCGCAGGTGGCCAATCTGCCGTGCCCTTGGCAGGACAACAGACACACCAGAGCTGCGTCCGTCCCGGTCCTCTCGTACTAGGGACAGCCTTCCTCAACACTCCTTCGGCTGCGGAGGATAGGGACCGAACTGTCTCACGACGTTCTGAACCCAGCTCGCGTACCGCTTTAATGGGCGAACAGCCCAACCCTTGGGACCTGCTTCAGCCCCAGGATGCGATGAGCCGACATCGAGGTGTCAAACCTTTCCGTCGATATGGACTCTTGGGAAAGATTAACCTGTTATCCCCGGGGTACCTTTTATCCGTTGAGCGACCACGCTTCCACACGCAATGGCCGGGTCACTATGCCCTGCTTTCGCACCTGCTTGACTTGTAGGTCTCGCAGTCAAGCTCCCTTGTGTCATTGCACTCGACGACTGATTGCCAACCAGCCTGAGGGAACCTTTGGGCGCCTCCGTTACATTTTAGGAGGCGACCGCCCCAGTCAAACTACCCGCCTGGCGCTGTCCCTGATCCGGATCACGGACCAAAGTTAGAGCCCCAACATACGCAGGGTGGTATTTCAACGATGACTCCACACTGGCTGGCGCCAATGCTTCCAAGTCTCCCACCTATCCTACACAACGCAGGTCAAAACTCAACACCAAGTTATAGTAAAGGTCCACGGGGTCTTTCCGTCCTTCCGCAGCAAACGAGCATCTTTACTCGTACTTCAATTTCGCCGGGTCTATGGTTGAGACAGTGGGGAAGTCGTTACGCCATTCGTGCAGGTCAGAACTTACCTGACAAGGAATTTCGCTACCTTAGGACGGTTATAGTTACCGCCGCCATTCACTGGGGCTTAGGTTCACAGCTTCGCCTTGCGGCTAACCGTTCCCCGTGACCTTCCAGCATTGGGCAGGCGTCACAGCGTATACAGCGCCTTGCGGCTTCGCACGCTGCTGTGTTTTTGATAAACAGTCGCTACCCCCTGGTCTGTGCCACCCTCGGCAGCTCGGATCGCGAGGATCGTCACCGCGGAGGGTCCTCCTTCTTCCGAAGTTACGGAGGTAATTTGCCGAGTTCCTTAACCATAGTTCTCCCGATCGCCTTGGTATTCTCTACCCGCCCACCTGTGTCGGTTTGGGGTACGGGCTCCGTGCCAGCTCACTGCTGGGCTTTTCTTGGCAGCATGGGATCAGTGACTTCGCCTGTTGCGGCTCGGCATCACGTCTCAGAGTTACGGCCCCAACTCTCATCGGGACCCTCCTACACGCTTACCCGGGGACAACCATCGCCCCGGCTCACCTACCCTCCTGCGTCCCCCGTCAGCTACCCGCCAGCAGCTCGGTGAGATCGCTCCCGAAGGAACAGCCCCCACGTTGCCACTCTTGGGCCTGGCGCGGGCACGGAGGTCACTGGAATATCAACCAGTTGTGCATCGACTACGCCTTTCGGCCTCGCCTTAGCTCCCGACTCACCCTGGGTGGATTAGCCTTCCCCAGGAACCCTTGGGCTTACGGCGGAGGGGTTTCTCACCCCTCTCTCGCTACTCATGCCTGCATTCTCACTCGATGGCGCTCCACCTCGGCTCACGCCGGGACTTCGCTGCACCATCGACGCTCCTCTACCGCTCCCGGTCGCCCGAAGGCGTCCGAAAGCCCATAGCTTCGGCTCAGGACTTGAGCCCCGTTACATTGTCCGCGCAGGATCACTCGACCAGTGAGCTATTACGCACTCTTTCAAGGGTGGCTGCTTCTAAGCCAACCTCCTGGCTGTCTGTGCAATCCCACATCGTTTTCCACTTAGTCCTGAATTAGGGGCCTTAGCTGATGATCTGGGCTGTTTCCCTTTCGACCAACGAAGCTCATCCCCCGTGGTCTCACTGCCATGTTCTGGAGCATCGGCATTCGGAGTTTGGCTGGGGTTGGTAAGCTTGTAGGCCCCCGTACCCATCCAGTGCTCTACCTCCGATGCTGAACACATGACGCTGCACCTAGATGCATTTCGAGGAGAACCAGCTATCGCCAAGTTTGATTGGCCTTTCACCCCTATCCACAGCTCATCCCCGCCGTTTTTAACCGACGTGGGTTCGGCCCTCCACGGAGTCTTACCTCCGCTTCAGCCTGGCCATGGATAGATCACTTGGCTTCGGGTCTACAGCATGCGACTCTACGCCCTATTCAGACTCGCTTTCGCTGCGGCTACCCCACTACGGGTTAACCTTGCCACATACCATAACTCGCAGGCTCATTCTTCAAAAGGCACGCCATTGCGGCCATGCCCGAAGGCATGACGACGCTCTGACTGCTTGTAAACCAACGGTTTCAGGTACTATTTCACTCCCCTCCCGGGGTACTTTTCACCTTTCCCTCACGGTACTGGTTCACTATCGGTCGCCAAGGAATACTTAGACTTACGGGGTGGTCCCCGCAGATTCACGCCAGTTTTCACGGTCCCGGCGCTACTTGGGATGACGAAGCAGAGGCTGCGTGCGTTTCGGATACGGGGCTGTTACCCCCTTTGGCCGGCCTTTCCAGAGCCGTTCTCCTACACAGCAGCTTGGTAACTCTGTGGCAGGTCTGGTGCCCTGCCTCTTCGATCCCACTACCCCTCAACAGCAACGCCACCAGGCTTGGCACTGTTGAAGTTTGGTCTCTACCCGTTTCGCTCGCCGCTACTCGGGGTGTCGCGGTTGCTTTCCTTTCCTCACGGTACTGAGATGTTTCAATTCCCGTGGTTCCCTCCACCGGCCCTATGTGTTCAGGCCGGGGTACTCACTCCATGACGAGTGGTGGGTTTCCCCATTCGGACATCTGCGGCTCGTAGCCCAGTAGACGGCTCCCCGCAGCTTTTCGCAGTCACTCACGTCCTTCATCGGTTCTTGGCGCCAAGGCATCCACCGTTGGCTCTTTGTAGCTTGGAAAGAACAAGATTTGTTCGTACGTGCGGGGCGAACCCCGCACAATAAGATGCTCGTGCTTGCTCTGCAGTTCTCAAGGTGCGGGTCGTGGCGCATCATCGGAGCACCGAGCGAAGGCTCGAGCTCGACGAGAGCGGCGCCGGCCGGCTCTCCCAACAGGAGGCGGCAGCACAGAAGTGAGTCGTTTCGACTCCTTCAAAACGGAAGAGAAGACAAGTACGTCGTTTCGCACGAGCGGGTGAGGCCGAAGCCTACGAACCTGCTCGAGCTGGGCGACGAACCCACCAGTGCACCAACTGGGTGTCCAAACACCAGGTGATCATGCGATCACCGATGGTGTGGAATGGACTCCTTAGAAAGGAGGTGATCCAGCCGCACCTTCCGGTACGGCTACCTTGTTACGACTTCACCCCAATCACCGACCCCACCTTCGACGGCTCCCCCCCTTGCGGGTTGGGCCACCGGCTTCGGGTGTTGCCGACTTTCGTGGTGTGACGGGCGGTGTGTACAAGGCCCGGGAACGTATTCACCCCGGCGTGCTGATCCGGGATTACTAGCAACTCCGGCTTCATGGAGTCGAGTTGCAGACTCCAATCCGAACTGAGACCGGCTTTGTGGGATTCGCTCACCCTCACGGGATCGCAGCCCTCTGTACCGGCCATTGTAGCGTGTTTGCAGCCCTGGGCATAAGGGGCATGATGACTTGACGTCGTCCCCACCTTCCTCCGAGTTGACCCCGGCAGTCTCCTGCGAGTCCCCGGCGTAATCCGCTGGCAACACAGGATAAGGGTTGCGCTCGTTGCGGGACTTAACCCAACATCTCACGACACGAGCTGACGACAGCCATGCACCACCTGTGTAGGGCCCGTTAGGACACCCTGTCTCCAGAGCTTTTCCCTACATGTCAAACCCAGGTAAGGTTCTTCGCGTAACATCGAATTAAGCAACACGCTCCGCTGCTTGTGCGGGCCCCCGTCAATTCCTTTGAGTTTTAGCCTTGCGGCCGTACTCCCCAGGCGGGGCACTTAATGCGTTAGCGACGGCGCGGATCTCGTTGGTTGAGACCCACACCTAGTGCCCAACGTTTACGGCGTGGACTACCAGGGTATCTAATCCTGTTTGCTACCCACGCTTTCGCTCCTCAGCGTCAGTCACGGCCCAGAGCGGCGCCTTCGCCACTGGTGTTCCTCCTGATATCTGCGCATTTCACCGCTACACCAGGAATTCCCCGCTCCCCTACCGCACTCGAGTCACAGCAGTATCGAGTGGCGGCTCTGGGTTGAGCCCAGAGTTTTCACACCCGACTTACCGAACCGCCTACGAGCTCTTTACGCCCAATAAATCCGGACAACGCTTGGTGCCTACGTGTCACCGCGGCTGCTGGCACGTAGTTGGCCGCACCTTCTTCTACAGGTACCGTCATTTTCTTCCCTGCTGAAAGCGGTTTACAACCCTAAGGCCTTCTTCCCGCACGCGGCGTTGCTGCATCAGGCTTTCGCCCATTGTGCAAGATTCCCCACTGCTGCCTCCCGTAGGAGTCTGGGCCGTGTCTCAGTCCCAGTGTGGCTGATCATCCTCTCAGACCAGCTACCCGTCGACGCCTTGGTGAGCCGTTACCTCACCAACAAGCTGATAGGCCGCGAGCCCCTCCCGATCCGGTAGCCCTTTCGTCAGTTCACCATGCGGTGACCCGACGGCATCCGGTATTAGCGAATGTTTCCACTCGTTATTCCAGAGACCGGGACAGGTTCCTCACGTGTTACGCACCCGTTCGCCACTTGGTCTTCCCCGGTCTTGCGACTGGTTGGACCCCGTTCGACTTGCATGTGTTAAGCACGCCGCCAGCGTTCGTCCTGAGCCAGGATCAAACTCTCCATCAAGAACCGGCTCGTCCGGGCGGACCCGGCCGAAACGATTGGTGGTGAGCGGCACCCGAGCAGCAGCGCTCGTAGTGGGTGCCATGCTCCTGTCGGCCGGGTGATTGGCCCGGCCTGTTGAACTTCGCCGGCGAACCGGCGACGTCCGTGTCGTGACCGGCGGGAACCGGCCACGGAATCGACAGACAGCGTCGTCGAAGGCAAAGCCCACGACTCGCTGCCCGCACTGGCGTTCGTCTTCTCTTCCGTTTTCAAGGAGCCGAAGCTCGGGCACGCACCGGAGCGCCCGAAGGCGGCATCGGCGTTGGTGCCTCGCCCAGGGCCTGCCGGCAGAGCCGGCTCCCAGGGCGAATGACCACGATAACGGCGCAGGTGGGGAGCGTCAACCTGCGTTCGGGAAAACCTCCACGAGGTGGTACGACCGCTTGCCACGGCGCAGCAGCAGCCAGCGGTCGTGCAGCAGGGGCACCTGGCGGACACCCTCGTCCAACGTCACCAGCAGGCCGTTCGCCCGGATGCTCCCCTGCTGTAGCAGCCTCCTGGCCTCGCTGTTCGACGCCGCCACGCCGGCGCCGACGAGCAGTGCGACCACGTCGTCGCGCTGCCGGGTCTGCGACGACGGCACCTCGGCGGCCAGCGCTTCGAAGTGCTTCGGGGGACGCCGCCAGCGGATCGCCGCCGAACAGGATGTCGGCGGCCTCCGCCGCCGCCTTGGCCGCGTCGTGGCCGTGCACGAGCGCCGTCATCTCGTCCGCCAGCGCCCGCTGGCCGTGCCGCCGCTCCGGAGCTGTTCGATGCTCCGCCAGGATCGCCTCGATCTCGGGCAGTCGGCGCAGTGAGAACACCGGGAACTGTCGTTCGACCTCGGCGTCGTCGAGCTGCATCCAGTGCTGGTGGAAGCGATACGGCGACGTCTTGTCCGGATCGAGCCAGATCCGGGCACCGGTCGTCTTGCCGATCTTGGACCCGTCGGCCGCCGTCAGCAGCGGCCAGGCCATCGCATGCACCGCTGCCTGGCGAGCGCGACGGATCAGGTCGACGCCGGACAGGATGTTGCCCCACTGGTCGGACCCGCCGATCTGCAGCTCGCAGCCCAAGTGATCGTGCAGCCAGAGGTAGTCGTTGGCCTGGAGCAGCATGTAGCTGAACTCGGTGTAGGAGATCCCGTGCTCGGACTCCATGCGGATCCGCACGCTCTCGCGACCGACCATCTGGTTGACCGTGGCGTGGCGGCCGACGTCGCGTAGGAACTCGAGGAGCGTGATCGGCTGCGTCCACTCGCGGTTGTCCACGAGTCGGCCCCGGCCCTCGGAGAGGTCGACGATGCGGGCCAGTTGCCCCTTGATGGCGGCGAGGTTCCGATCGAGCGTCTCGTCATCGAGGAGGTTGCGCTCCTCGGATCGGCCGCTGGGGTCCCCGATCATCCCGGTCGCCCCGCCGGCGAGGGCGAGCGCGAAGTGCCCGGCGTCCTGGAATCGGCGCAGCATGATCAGGCCGATCAGGTTGCCGTGGTGGAGGCTGTCAGCCGATGGGTCGCAGCCGTAGTACAGCGTGATCGGCGGCTGCCCTGGCCCGAGTCGCGCCGCCAGCGCGCTGCGATCGGTCGACTCTTGCAGGAGTCCCCGAGCCTCGAGGTCGGCGAGCAGGTCCATGGCGCCCGACATGTTGCCCGAACTGTGTGTAGGAACCGCATCACAATGATCGGTTCCTACGGACAGAATGCCCCGGTGTCGGTCGACGCATGCGCCCTGATGTTCGCCGAGTTCGGGCGGACGGCAACGAAGCGGGCGCCGCTGTACGCCCAGCTGTCGGCAGGGATCGCCGCCGACGACGAGCTGGCGAGCCTGCTGCTCACGGCGCCCGTCACGCAGCGCCAACCCGTCCTCCTGTTCGCCTGCGTGCATGCGCTGCTGCTCGATGGTCACGACGACCCGCTGGCCCGTCACTACCCGAACCTCACCCCTGACCCCGACCGCAGCGATCCGCTGCCCGCCTTCCGGGCGTTCTGCCGCTCGAACCGCAGTCAGCTCGAGCACCTCCTGCGGACGCGTAGCACGCAGACCAACGAGATCGGGCGGTGCGCGCTGCTGCTCCCGGCGTTCGGGCTCGTCGCCGCCGAGGTCGGGCGCGCTGGCCCATCTCGACGTCGGCGCCAGCGCCGGGCTCAACCTGCTCCTCCCTCGGTACCGCTACCGCTACGAGCCGGAGGGCGCCGACGGCGAGGCCACGATCGTCGGCGATGCGTCGCCGGTCGTGCTCGCCTGTGGCACTCGAGGTGCCGTCCCGATCCCGGCCACGATGCCGAAGATCGTGCGTAGTCGGGGGCTCGACCGGACACCGATCGACGCACACGACGAGGACCAGGCCCGATGGCTCGAGGCGTGCGTCTGGCCCGATCAGATCGACCGGTTCGAACGGCTGCGAGCTGCGCTCGATCTCGCGAGGACGACCGAGCTCGACGTCCGGACGGGCGATGCCGTGTCCGACGTCGGTGCGCATGTCGAAGACCTCGCCACCGTCGGCCATCCCGTCGTGACGAACACGTGGGTGCTCAACTACCTCACCGGCAGGCAGCGCACCGACTACGTCAGCACGCTCGACGCGCTGGGATCACGCCTGGATCTGTCGTGGATCTACGCCGAGAGCCCGTTCCTGACGCCCGAGCTGCCCGGCCCATCGGATGACGCCTTCGTCGAGCGGACCGTGCTGGTGCTCGTGCGTTGGCGCCGCGGGCGGCGGGTCGTCGCGCAGTTGGCCGACACCCACCCGCACGGCTACTGGATGCACTGGCGCTAGGGGGACCGGTTCTCTGGAAGATCCGCTCTCGTTTTCGAGCTTGACCGGGATTCAAAACCGGATTTCGGGGAATCAGGGCACGGTCGTCTCCAGCTCGATGGTGGTTGCGGCCCAACGGGCGGGAGCGTCCTGTGGGGGGTCGTCGGTGCCGATGTCGCGGGAAACGGCTTTGGCGAACATCCGCTCCACGGTCGTCCGCGGTGCCCGGCCGGAACGGCTGGCAGCGATGGGTTCGTCCAACGCCGGCAGGTCGGCGCTCGTCGCGTCGAAGTCCACGTCGCTGACGACGACCTTCAGCCAGTCCCGAACGTTCGCTCCGGTCTCCAGCGCGCGTCCCTCGGGGAGCTCGACCGGGATCGGCTGCCGATCCCACAGGGCCAGCGTGCGGCCGGCCAGGAGGAACGTCGTCGGCAGCACGGCATGACACCGAAAGCGGTCCGTCAGGTCGAGCACGGCGACGTACAGGTCATCGTCCGAGCGGTTCGTGACGTCGAGGTAGACGCGCGGCGGCGCCAGCGTCCCGTCGTCGCGGCGGTGGTACTCGAGGTGTTGACCACCGGCGGAGGCTCGTGGCTGGCGGTCCGGTGGACGTCGATCCTCGCCGTCGGGCGCGTCGTACACGTCGAGCGTGACGGCGTCGTGCAGCGGTGACGGGTGCTCGCCGATGCCACGCACCTGCTCCCAGCGCACCACGTGCTCCAGGCGGCTGACGACCAACTCCGCGTCTCCAGCTGCGCCGATCGGCGTCGGCGGCCCGACCGCGGTGCCGTCGAGGCGGGCGATCTGCACCATGTCGGCTGACGGCGATGTGAGGAGCAGCCGCAGCGCGCCAGCGATGGCGGTGTCTGCCCCGACGACCCGCACGAACGGCGATGGCGCTCCATCTGGCCCGGCGGTGTCCACGGCCGACCTGATCGCCGCCACCGCTTCCGGGGCGGTTCGTTCGAGATCGCGGTCGACCACGACTTCGCCCGCCGGCAACGGGACCTCGGCGATGACCGCGTCGTAGGCCAGATCCTCAGGTGTCCATCCCACCGGCTCGACCACCGACGATCCGATGGCGACCTCGGTCACGCGCGCTCGTCCCGCCACTTCGCCGTTCGGGCCTTCGCACGCCAACACGAAGGCCTCGTCGTCCACCGGTGCCCGGAGCCCGTGGACCAGCCCCGCGTCGACGCTCCATCCGTCTGCCGTTCGCGTCATGCGGAACGTTGCCGGTGCAGGGGTCACGGTGCCATCGAGGAACAGCCCGTCGCCGAGGCCGTTCCGGTCGAGCGGGAAGAGCTCGGGGCGCTGGTCCGCGGTCGTGCGTTCGACCTTCGCCCGCACGTTGTCGAGCACGGTCCGATACGTGGCCCGCGAGCCAAGCGCCTGGAGCGTCTCCAGGAGCGCGCTGGAGAACGCCCCGTGCGTCATGTCGCCGATCTGGTGCTCCTTCGCCAGCTCGGTCGACCGGCAGGCGGCGAGCGCGACGTGCTGCGGGGCGGGCGCCTGCCACTGTTCGAGCGCGCCTGCCACGAACTCCTGCACCGGCCGCGCCGTCCACAGCTCGGGATCGACGTCACGGGCGGTCTCTGGCGACCAACCCCGCGCCGCCGTGCCCTCGCGGGTCGCTCCGCCGGAATGGCAGCAGTCGAGGATCACGGCGACGTGGGCACCAATGCCCGCCACGGTCGCCAGCAGGACGGCCAACTCCTTGTCAGCAAGGGCTCGGCGGAGCTGTCCGTCCACGCGGCGGTTGCAGTCGTGGAACATCAGCGTCTGGATCCGTCCGGTCGGTTCGAGGTCGGCCAGTTCGGTCGGCACCGGCTCCTCACTGCCATGGCCGGCGTAGGCGAAGAGGGCAACGTCGCCGGGACCTGCCTGGCCGAGGTGATCGCGAAACGCCGAGATGACGGCGTCTCGAGTCCCCTCGTTGTCGTAGAGCGTCCGCAGCGCGAGATCGACACCGGTGCGCGCCTGGAGGTAGTCGGCGAGCGACTCGATGTCGTTGCGGCACCCGCGCAGCGGCGGCACAGGGGTCTGGTAGTCGTCGATGCCGACGAGCAGCGCGTAGAGCTTCACGAGTCTGGCGGGAGGTCGTCGACGACGCACACCAACCCATGGACCGGATCGGCGAGGCCGGCGCTGTCGCCCACCCCCTCCACGCGCCAGCGGTAGTCGCCGGGCGCGAGCGGGGGGACCTCGACGTGGTGCACGTCGTCGGCGTCCCGTTGCAGCGGTACGGCGGCGACTTGGCGACCGGTGGCGGCGTCGGTCACGGTCGCCTGCATCGTGAGGTTGGCCCGATCGGGCAGGGCACGGACGACGAGCGGTTCGCCCACCGCGAGCAGTTCGTCGGCTTCGATCCGGACGCCCTGCACGGCGCGGAAACCTTCGCGTCTCCTCGCCGTCAGCACGCCGAGCAGCTGTGTCTGCACCGCGTCGGCGTTCTGCAGCGAAGCGTGGCGGTCGCCCGAGTACATCGGTTGGTAGGTCGGCTCCCAGTCGTCGGTCTCGATGGGTGTCGCCGAGACACGCGGGACGGTGCCGTCGCCACCCATGTCCTCGCCGCCGTGGCTGGACTCGATCGTCAGGCGCGCACCGTCCCAGCGCCCGGACTGCTTGGTCGACTGGGCGAGGCCGACGACCGACTGGATCTCGTAGTCGCCCGGCTCGTGCGTCGCCACGCCGGCCTCGATGGCGCGATGGAACTCGGTGAGCGCGGCATTGGCCCGATCTGGATCGACGCCTGGCAGGGGCACCTCCGCGACACGCTGGTACCCAGCACCGAGGTCGACGCACGGGTACACCGGCAGCAGCTGGTACACGGACGTGAGCGACCGCAGCAGGTCCGTCAGGTCGACGACCTTCAGCGGTCCGAGGCGCTTCTCGAACCCGTTGACGAGGAAGTCGACGGCGTTGATCGAGCCGCGGTACGGCGTCCCGAACGTGACGAGGAGTCGGGTGTCGCGCCAGCCGTCGAGGCACTCGAGGAAGTAGCGCGCGACGAGCCCGCCCATGGAGTGGCCGACGAGGACCAGTTTGGCGTCTGGATTGTGTTGTCGTTGCTGATGCAACGTCCTTTCGGCCACCTCGCGCAGGCGCCGAGCGGCGACCCTGTTGTCACGTCGCCAGTCGTACGGGAACTCCACGTACGTCTGCCCGTCGACGACGTCGAAGTGGTCGTGGATCATGCGCGAGATGCCCGAGTACCCGTCGATGCCCCAGAGACCTGGGATGAGGTGCACGTCCGGCACCAGCCGGCTGGCAACGACGCCGTCGCCGAGCTCATCGCGTTCGGGCGGGTCGTCCTCGAGCTGCAGCGTGCGAATGCTCCGACCGAGCGACCACAGCGCCCGCCCCACCGCGCCCGCCGAAGGCGCCCATACATCCTTGCCGTCGCGTGTCAGCACGCTGCCGAGGATCCCCGGCAGCAGGATCACGACGTCGCCCATCGGCTGTCGCTTCGTCACGGTTACCCTTGTATCAGGCGGCGTCGTGGTCGATCATCTGTTCCGGGCATGGCGACCTACGTCTACGACGACTTCCGGGTGACGTTCACGGCGCGCGACGACGGGTCCTTCGACGTCCTCGCGGCCGATACCGACGGCGGCATCGCGGTGGGCGTCTTCTCGCTGCCGCTGACGGAGGCGGAGCTCGAGCAAGCCGTGCTCGACGTGGCGACGGCTCGGGCCGCTGCGCGTCGCACGCGGAAGGCGACGCCAGTGCCGGAGGCCCCGCCGCCCACGACCGCCACGATCACACGCGACGTCGGCGGCTCCGGGCCGCCCCCGGTCGACGTCGAGCGGCTCGGACGGCTGATCGCCGAGGCGCTGTTCAACGGCGAGATCGGGACGGCGTACGAGAGCGCGCGGGCGCGCGCCGAGACGCGCAATCATGGCTTGCGCCTCAGCTTGGCGCTCGCCGCCGCGCCTGCGCTGCTCAGCGTCCCCTGGGAGTTCCTCTACCGACCACCACGTTTCCTCGCCAGCCAGCGCCGCAGTCCGCTGGTGCGGGTGCTCGACGCGTCGCGCATGGCGTCTCCCCCGACGGTCGAGCGCTCCGTGCGCGTCCTCGGCGTTGTCGCCAGCCCGCGAGATCTGCCCCCACTCGACGTCGGCGCCGAGCGCGAGCGCATGGAGCGGGCGCTCGCGCCGGTGCGCACGCTCGGTCGTGTGGAGCTGGAGTGGCTGGAGCCGGCCTCGCCGGGTGGGCTGCGTCGGGCACTGCGCGACGGCACGTACCACGTCGTGCACTACGTCGGCCACAGCGACTTCACGGAGCACGGTGACGGGATCCTGTATCTCGAGGGAGCCGACGGCAACTCGGTGCGCGTCGACGAGACCCTCTTCGCCAACCTGCTGTCGGACCAGGCGACGCTGCGCCTCGTCGTGCTCAACTCCTGCGAGGGGGCGCGGACAACGCTGACCGATCCGTACGCCGGCGTGGCGACGACGCTCGTGCGCCTCGGCGTGCCGGCCGTCGTGGCGATGCAGTTCGAGATCAGCGACGGCGCGGCGATCCTCTTCGCCGAGGAGCTGTACACGAACCTGATCGGCCGGCAGGACCCGATCGATGCGGCGATCGGCGAGGCCCGCAAGGCGATCTATGCCGAGATCGACAGCGTCGAGTGGGCGACCCCGGTGCTGTTCCTCAGCGACCCGAACATCGAGCTGTTCCGCTTCGAGGTCGAGGCTGCGCCGCTGCCGCCACCGGATCCACCCGGCGAGCCGGGTGCCGAGACGCAACCCGATGCACCCGCGACCACCTGGTGGCACCGCTGGGGGCGGTGGGCGGCAGCCGCAGCGGCGGTCGTGGTGGTCGCAGTGGCGGGGCTGTTGCTCTGGCGCGCCCTCGACGACGACGACTCCCCGACCGGTGCCCTTGCCACCACGACCACGTCGACGACGACGCCACCGGCCGCCGCCTTTCCGAGCGTCTCGGTCGGCAGTGAGGGCACGCTCGTGGAGGCGATCCAACGGCTGCTCACCCAGCGCGGCTTCCCAGTGGAGCCATCCAGGTTCTTCGACGACGCGACCGAGGACGCCGTCCGCCAGTTCGAGGACTCCGTCGGCATCCCAGCGGATGGTCTCGTCGCGCGGCTGACGTGGCAGCAGCTCGTCGTTCCGGTCAAGCGGGGCCAGGAGGGCGAAGCCGTTCGCGCCCTGCAGCTGCTGCTCACTGCGAACGGGTTCGCGCACGATCCGGACGGTCGCTTCACGCTCGACGTCCAGGAGGACGTCGTGGCGGTCCAGCGGGCCAACGGGCTGAACGTCGACGGCATCCCCGATGTCGACACGTGGAGGGTCCTGCTGGCGGGTGCGCAGAGCTCCTGAGGGGTCGACAGCGGCCCATCCGACGGAGAAGGATCGACGGGATGTCAACCGAAGGTCCTCGGACCGGCTACGCGCCGGTCAACGGTCTCGAGATGTACTACGAGGTGCACGGCGACGGTCCGCCGTTGCTGTTGCTGCACGGCGCCTACATGACGGCCGATGGAATGGCCCCTCTCGTGCCGGGGCTCGCGGCGCGTCGGCGAGTCGTCGTACCCGAGCAGCAGGGCCATGGTCACACGGCGGACGTCGATCGCCCGCTCACCTACGAGCAGATGGCCGACGACTCCGCGGCGTTGCTCGAGCACCTCGGGATCGAGCAGGCCGACGTCGTCGGATACAGCATGGGCGCCGGGATCGCATTGCAGATCGCCATCCGCGACCCGGCGCGCGTGCGCCGCCTGGTGGCGGCGTCGGCGTCCTTCACCTACGACGGGATGCACGCCGCCGCGACCGAGATGTTCCCGACGATCACGCCAGAGCTCTTTGCCGGGTCGCCGATGGAAGACGAATACCTGCGCGCAGCGCCCAACCCCGGCGACTTCCCCAAGCTCGTCGAGAAGCTCGTGCACCTCGATTCGACGCCGTTCGACTGGACGGATGAGGTCCGCGGGATCACCGCGCCCACGCTGATCGTCGTCGGCGATTCCGATGTCGTGCGGCTGGAACACGCCGTCGAGTTGTTCGGTCTGCTCGGCGGCGGCGTGATGGGCGACCTTGCCGGCCTGCCGACGTCGCAGCTGGCGGTGCTGCCGGGAACGTCGCACTTCGTGCCGCCGGGAAGCGGCATGCTCGACCGCGCCGACTGGCTGCTGGCGATGATCCCTGAGTTCCTCGATCCGGCGCTCGCGTAGAGCTGACTAGAGGGTGCCGCGCCCACTCCAGATCGGCATCGTGCGGCTGCGACTGCTCGACCTCCGATACCGCCGATTGAGCTCCACCCAGCCGAGAGCTCCAGAGATGGGCCGCGTAGCGGACCTCGGCGCGCCGGTGACCCCTCAGCGGTCGTCGAGCTGGGCCAGATCGGCGGTGGAGAGCACGAGGTCGCGCGCGGCGAGATTCTCCTCGAGGTGGGCGAGTGATGACGTGCCAGGGATGAGCAGGATGTTGTCGGCACGCGCCAGCAGCCAGGCCAGCCCGACTTGTGCAGGCGTGGCACCGAGCCGCGCCGCCACCGCCTGCACCCGTGCATCGTCGGTGACCTTGGGCAGGCCGGGGAACGCTGAGCCCAAGGGGAAGTACGGGACGAACGCGATCCCGGCGGCGATGCACCGGTCGAGCACGCCTCCGTCGTCGCGGGCGAGCACGCTGTAGGCGTTCTGGACGCAGGTGATCCGCGCCGACCTGATCGCCTCGTCGACCTCGGCCAGGGGCGCCGTCGAGATGCCGACGCCGCCGATCTTGCCTTCCTCGCGCAGCGTCACCATCTCGGCGAGCTGGTCGGCGAGCGGCACACGCTGTTCGTCGGCCATCTCGTGCTCAGTCCGCCGCAGGTTGACCGCGCCAAGTTGCTCGACGCCGAGCGTGCGCAGGTTGTCCTCCACCCCGGCGCGCAGCTCGGCTGGTGTCTGCGCAGGGTGCCAACCGCCGGCCTCGTCGCGCACGGCGCCCACCTTGGACACGATGACGAGGTCATCGGAATACGGGTACAGCGCCTCACGGATCAGCTCGTTGGCCACGTTCGGGCCGTAGTACTGGGCGGTGTCGATGTGGTTCACGCCGGCCTCGACAGCCCTCCGAAGCACCGCGATCGCTGTGTCGTGGTCGCGCGGTGGACCCATCACCCCGGGCCCGGGAAGCTGCATCGCGCCGTAGCCGACGCGCCCGACCAGTTTGCCTGAGATCTCGAACGTCGTCGTCGCCATGGTGCCGACGGTACCGGCGGTCATTGCCGCCCCATCCGTTCGGCGACCGTGCTCAGACCGGATGATCTGTGCGCGACGGCGGCTTGCGAGCCGCGCCCCTACTGGGCAGTCGGTGCCGGCGGGTTCGGCGGTAAATGCGTGGTCCGCGGAGCTGGAGCTTGCCCACGCTCGGTGTGCGACGAGTTCTTCGCTACGAATCAGCTGGCGGCTCCGCGTGACCGAGCTGCACGAGCAGCCCATACATGTCGAAATAGGCGTGACCACCAATGATCTTGCCGTCGGACCCGAAGTGGTAGATCTCACAGTACGGAAGCTCGATGCGACGATTGGTCGGGGGCATCGGTCCGAGTGGACCGTCATTCGTGCCCCTTCCGACGAACTCCGCCACGACCGTGTCTCCCGCGTCGTAGTACTTCGCCTCGGTGACCTCGGCATCCGAAAACGCGTCGGGCCACCCCTTCGCGTAGTCACTCACGAAAGCCTCAGGTCCCTTGTGCACGACGCCACGCCCATCGACAAAGACACAGTCCTGCGCGATCAAACGCCGGATCGAATCCCAGTCCCGGGCGTTGAACCCCGCATGCTCGGCCAGCACGGACTCAACATTCTTCGATGCCATGGTCCACCCTCTCCCTCGCCGTTCGCGCTGACGCTACGACTACGCGACCCGAACGAGCAAGAGACCCGCACATGGAGCCGCCCAGAACAAGGCTCACCAAGGACTCAGGGCCGAGCGCGGGACGCGGCGATCTGATCGGTGCGTCCCGAACCGGGGCGAACGTTGTCTGACACTGCACTAGAGCATCCGGCGCAGGAGCCGGTCGCGGTCGATCAGCTGGTGCTTGAGAACGAGGCCGACGTGGACGGACACTGCGACGAAGAACGTGATATGGCTCGCCACGTGGACGGGCAACGCGTCGTCCGAGACGAGGACGAGCCAGAGCCCGGTGAGCGGCATCACGAAGAGCAGGACATAGAGGGCGCGCTCCGTCCAGTGCGCGAGCGTCCGTTCGACGCTCGACAGCCCGGGGGCCCACGGCGGCAGCATCGAGTGGCGGCGCCAGAGGAGGCGCACCGTCGCGAGGAGCAGGATCGTGATCCCGAGCAGCACGTGAGCGGTCAGCAACGTGTCGTCGCCGAAGACCTCGAGCTCGCCGCCTCGGCCACGGCCGCGTCCCGATTCCCCGCCCCGCCCGCGCCCACGCCCTCGACCGCCGCCATCTGCCTCCATCGTGTAGCCGATCGTGAACTGCGTGACGAGCGCGACGACGGTCAGCCAGTGCAACGTCTTGGTGACCCGCCCGTATCCGGAGGGTGGACCGCCCGCCGACACGACGGGAATGTGCCCGCCAACCGCGTCCGTCACGCCAGCCACCGCCACGGCTGTTCGGTGGCGACCCGGATGCCGATGCGCGGCGTGATCACGGGCGTGGCCGGAGGCAGCGTGCCGTCGTCGACGATCGCCAGCTCACCATTGGTGCACAGGTCGACGCCGTCGTGGCGGCGGTCGATCCCGAGGGCCTGGCACAGCTTGCCGGGCCCGTCGGTGAGGAGGCGGTCAGGCTTGCTGCCTCGGCGGCCCCGCATGATCTCGATGCCACGCAGCGGGACCAGCCCTCGCAACAGGACGGCCTGGGCATCGCCGTCGGTGCCGGCGACCACATTGGCGCAGAAGTGCATGCCGTACGTGAAGTAGACGTAGAGGTGTCCGGCCGGCCCGAACATCGTCGAGTTGCGCGCCGTTCGGCCGCGGAAGGAATGGCTGGCGGGGTCGTCGGGGCGATACGCCTCGACTTCGACGATGCGCCCTGCGCACGGTCCCGCGACGAGGATCTTGTTGAGGAGCGCCGGTGCCAGCTCGACCGAGCCGCGCTCGAAGAACTCGCGCTCGAGCCGCTGCTCCGTCACGCCAGACGGGCCTGCAGATCCTCGAGCAGCGACGCGAAACGGGCCATCTGATCGCCGAGAGGACCGGGCCCGGCACCGCCGGGCGATGTGCGCCGCTCGACACCGGCGCCGGCGACGACGAGAGCGGCAGCATCCGCTCCGAGTCGTTGGTCGCCATGCGCCAGCTCGCGCAGGCTTCGTCCCGACTCGAGGTGCTCGCGGACGAGCTGACCGACGATGGCGTGCGCCTCGCGGAACGGCGTGCCGTTGCGCACGAGCCATTCGGCGAGGTCGGTCGCCGCCGCAGCTTCGACGTCGGCTGCCGCAGCCATTCGGTCGACGTCGAATGTCGCGGTCTCGATCATCCCGGCCATCGCGACGAGCGCCAGTGAGACCTGGTCGACGGAGTCGAACAGCGGCTCCTTGTCTTCCTGCAGGTCACGGTTGTAGGCGAGCGGGAGCCCCTTCAACGTCGCCAGCAGGCCGGTCAGGTTGCCGATGAGGCGCCCCGCCTTGCCCCGAACCAGCTCGGCGATGTCGGGGTTCTTCTTCTGAGGGAGCATCGACGACCCTGTCGCGTACGCGTCGTCGAGGCGGGCGAAGCCGAACTCCTCACTCGTCCACAGCACCCACTCCTCGCCGAGTCGGGCGAGGTGCAGTCCGAGGACACAGATGTCGAACAGCGCTTCCGCCACGAAGTCACGGTCGCTGACTGCATCGAGTGAGTTGGCGAACACCTCCGCGAAGCCGAGCGCCTGCGCCGTCGCCGCGGGGTCGATCGGCAGCGATGTCCCCGCCAGCGCGCCTGCACCGAGCGGCGACACATCGAGACGCTCGACAGTGGCGACGAGCCGGTCGACGTCCCGCGCCAGCGCCCACCCGTGGGCCAGCAGGTGGTGGGCGAGCAGCACCGGCTGGGCCCGTTGCAGATGGGTGTAACCGGGGAGGTAGGCGCCACCAGCCGCCTCGGCGCGGCCGAGCAAGACCTGCTGCAGGCCGATCACGCGGCGTGCCACTTCGAGCAGCTCGCGCTTGCACCACAGGCGCAGATCCGTGGCGACCTGGTCGTTGCGGCTGCGCGCCGTGTGGAGCTTCGCACCCGCCGGTCCCGCCAGCTCGGTGGTCCGGCGCTCGACTGCGGTGTGGATGTCCTCGTCCGTCGGGGCGAACTCGAACGACCCGGTGACCAGTTCGGTCTCGACCTGGTCGAGGGCGTGCTGAATGGCGTCTCGCTCGGTCTCGTCGAGGAGCCCCGCCCGTTGCAAGCCGTCGACGTGGGCGCGAGATCCGGTGATGTCCTCGCGCCACAGCCGGCGGTCGAACGGGAGGCTGACGGTGAACGCCAGCAGCTCCTCGGCGGGCCCGCCGGCGAATCGCCCGTGCCAGAGTGTCGTCGGCTCGTCAGGCATCGTCACCGCCGAGTCCGGCGAGCGACCGCAGCCGGCCGGCGAGCTCCTCGCCGGTCGTGTCATTAGCGGCGACGCACAGCAGCGTGTCGTCGCCGGCCACGGTGCCGAGCAACCCATCCAGCGCACTGCGGTCGAGTGCCGAGGCGACGACGTGGGCGCAGCCGGGCGGCGTGCGCAGGATCACGAGGTTGGCCGACGAGCTCACGTCACCCACCCACTCGCCGAGCACGCGGCGGAGCTGTTCGAACGGGACGAGTCGATCGCTCTCCAACTCGGGCAGGGCGTAGACCGCCTGCCCGCCGGGCACGCGCACCTTGATCGCCCCGAGCTCCTCGAGATCGCGCGACACCGTGGCTTGCGTGGCCGCGATCCCCTCCTCGGCGAGCAGCTCGAGGAGTTGTGGTTGGTTGGCGACGGCGCGCTGGCCGATCAGGCGGGCGATCGTCTGCTGGCGTCGCTGCTTCGTGCTCATCCGGTTCCCTCGCTCACTCGAGCAGGAATGCCAAGGCACCCCGCGCCGCGGGGAGCCGGAGGTGTCCCTGGCGGATCACGACGCTGTGCGGGCCGTCGATGACGTCCTCGGTCACCTCGAGACCTCGGTGCGCCGGCAGGCAGTGCATGAACAGCGCTCCGGGCGCGGCCAGGGCCATCAGGTCCCGGTCGACCGTGAAGCCCTCGAACGCCTGCTTGCGTGCCGCCGCGTCGTCCTCCTGGCCCATGGACACCCACGTGTCGGCGTGCACGGCGTCCGCCCCGGAGACCGCGTCGGGCGGCCGGTGCGTCTGTGACACCGACGCCGCACCGAGCAGTGCCAGGCGCTCGAGCTCCTCGTCGTCGGCGTGGTACCCGAAGGGACAGGCGAAGCGCACCTCGGCGCCGAGCAGCGCGCACACCTCGCCGAGCGAGCGGGCGACGTTGTTGTAGTCGCCGACCCACGCCACGGACCGGCCTTCGAGCGGACCGAGCGCCTCCTCCATCGTCATGGCGTCGGCGATCGCCTGCAGCGGATGGGCTCGATCGGAGAGGAGGTTGACGATCGGAACGGTGGCCACGTCGACCATGCGCAGCAGCACGTCGTGGGAGAACACCCGTGCGGCGATCAAGGCGTGGTAGCCCTGCAGGATCCGCACGACGTCCTCGACGGACTCGCGCTCGTCCATGCCGATCTCGTCGCCCCGGGTGTAAATCGGATGACCGCCGAGCTGGACCACGGCAAGCTCGGTGGAATGACGGGTCCGCGTCGATGCCTTCTCGAAGATGAGTGCTGCGCCTCGGCCAGCGAGAGGTCGCCCGAGCGACTCGACTGGCTGCCAGCCGAGCTGCAGCACTCGTCGGACCTCTTCGGTCGTCAGATCGGCGACCTCGAGCAGATGCCGAGTCACGCCAGCACCTGACGCATGATCGCGACGGCCTCGTCGAGCTCGGCGTCGGTCACGGTGAGCGGCGGGGCCAGACGGAGCGCGGTCGGCGTCACGGCGTTCGTGACGAGGCCCGAAGCAAGGAGCTCCCGCTGCACCCGTGCCGCGTCGCCGCCCTCGAGCTCGGCAGCGAGCAGCAGGCCCCGGCCGCGCACCGATGCGACACCCGGCAGCGCATCCACGGCGGCTGCCAGCTTGGCGCCCTGCGCCGCCGCCAGCGCCGGCGCATCGATGCGCCGCATCTCGGCGAGCACGGCCCGCACCGCGGCGGTGGCGATTGCGGTGCCGCTGTACGTGCTCCCGTGGTCACCCGGCTCGAAGACGGTGGCGACGTCGCGCCGGGCCCAGCACGCACCGACGGGCATCCCGTTGCCCATCGCCTTGGCCAGCGTGACGACGTCCGGCACGACGCCGTCGTGCTGGAAGCCGAACCACTCCCCGTCCGTCCGAACCCGGTTTGGATCTCGTCGACGATCAACAGCGCGCCCGTCGTCGTGCACACGTCGCGGATGCCGGCGAGGTAGCCAGGCGGAGGTGGGTTCACGCCGCCCTCGCCCTGGATCGGCTCGATGAGGACTGCCGCCACCGACGCGTCGACAGCGCGCTCGAGAGCGTCGAGGTCACCCCAGGCGACGTGGTGGAAGCCCTCCGGCATGGGCTGGAACGGCTCGTGCTTGGTGGGCTGACCGGTCGCGGCCAGAGCTGCCAGCGTGCGCCCATGGAAGCTGCCCAGCGCGCTGACGACGACGTGGCGGCCGCGTCCGCCATGCTTGCGGGCCAGCTTGATCGCGCACTCCACGGATTCGGCGCCGGAGTTCGTGAAGAAGACCTGGCCGTCGAGGCCCGTCGTCTCGGCGAGGAGCGCATCGAGCTCGATCGCTGCCTGGACGGCCACCGGGTTGGCGAAGAAGTTGCTGACGTGCAACAGCTGGTGCGCCTGCGCACTGATCGCCTCGGCGACGGCAGGGTTGGCATGGCCGAGGGACGTGACGGCGATCCCGCACAGGAAGTCGAGGTAGCGCTTGCCGTCGGCATCCCAGAGCTCGGTGCCCCGACCGCGCACGAACATCACCGACGGCGGGGCGAACACGGGCATCATCGGCCACGCCTCGGTGGTCGGCATGGTCCTCATGCGTGCTCCTCTCTCAGCACCATCGTGCCGATGCCGGCGTCCGTGAAGATCTCGAGCAGCAGGACGTGGGCGATCCGGCCGTCGAGGATGTGGGCTCGTTCCACCCCGTGGCGCACGGCGTGGCTGCAGCCGCGCACCTTCGGGATCATGCCGCCGGCGATGGTCCCGTCGGCGATCAGCTCGTCGAGCTCGTTGGCCGTCGTCTGGCGGATCAGGCTGGCCGGGTCGTCGCGATCGCGCCGCAGGCCTTCGACGTCCGTGAGATAGACGAGTTTCTCGGCATCGAGCGCTTCGGCGATGGCGCCGGCGACGACGTCGGCGTTGATGTTGTAGGGCTGGCCGTGTTGGTCGGTGCCGATGGTGGCGACGACCGGCACGTACTCGTCGGCCATCAAGCCGAGCAGGATCCCGGGGTTGATCGCATCGACGTCGCCGACGAAGCCCAGGTCGGGGTCGTGGGCAGTGGCCCGGATGAGGCCGGCGTCCTCGCCGCTCACGCCGACTGCGTAGTTGCCGTGCAGGTTGATGGCCGTGACGAGCTGGGGGTTGACCTGGCCGATGAGGACCATGCGGGCGATGTCCACGGTCTCGGCATCGGTGACGCGCAGGCCGCCACGGAACTCGGTGGTCTTGCCGAGCCGCGTCATCAGCGCGCTGATCTGCGGTCCTCCGCCGTGGACGACGACTGGCCGCATCCCGACGAGGTGCATGAGCACGATGTCCTCGGCGAAGAGGGCCAGGGCGTCGTGATCCGACGTTCCGGCGAGGGCGTTCCCCCCGTACTTGACGACGATGGTGCGTCCGGCGAAGCGGCGGATGTACGGCAGCGCCTCGACGAGCACGTGGGCGACCGTCGGCGCGTTCCATCCGAGTGTTTCCGCCGGGGCATTCCCGTTCGAAACACTCCGATCGCCTGAAACACTCGGATGGCTCGTCATGGAGCGAGCCCGACGAGTGGTAACCCGGCGGTCTCCTCGAGGCCGAGGGCGACGTTGGCCGACTGCAGGGCGCCGCCGGAGGCGCCCTTCGTCAGGTTGTCGAGGGCGCACAGCGCGATGACGTAGCCGGTGCGCGGATCGAAGCGGGCCGTGACGTGGGCACAGTTCGAGCCGAGCGTCGCCTTCGTCGACGGACTTCCCTCGGTGACGACGACGAACGGCTCGCCCGCGTACGCGTCGTGCAGCGACTCGATCAGTGCTGCCGTCGTCGGCGCTTGACCGGCGGTAGGACGGGCGTAGCAGGTCGCGAGGATGCCCCGGCTCATCGGTGCGAGGTGCGGCGTGAAGAGCACCTGCGCCTCGAGGTTCTGCTCGATCTCCGGGGTGTGGCGATGGTCGAGCAGCCCGTAGGCGACGAAGTCCTCGTCGACGGTGCAGAACGCCGTCGTCGGCTTCGGCGGCCGTCCTGCGCCGGAGACCCCGCTGGCGGCGTCCACGATGATCCCCGAACGGTCCAGCAGTCCGGCGTCGAGCAATGGAGCCAGCGCCAGCGTCGCTGCCGTCACGTAGCAGCCGGGTGTGGCGATCAGGCGGGCGCCCTTCAGCTCGTCGCGATGCCGCTCCGGCAGCCCATACACGGCCTCGGCCAGGAGGTCGGGCTGATCGTGGGCGAAGCCGTACCACTGCGGGTACGCGTCGGAGTCCTTCAAGCGGAACGCCGCCGACAGGTCGACGACGCATCCGACGTGGTCGACCAACTGCGGCACGGTTGCCAGGCTGGCGTCGTGCGGCAGACCGAGGAACACGATGTCGAGCCCGTGCACGTGCGCTGGCTCGAACGGCTCCAGCACGAGGCCCGGATAGGCCGCGCCGAGCGATGGATAGAGGGCCTCGATCGACGCGCCAGCCTGCGAGTCGCCCGTGGCCACGGCCACCTCGATGTGCGGGTGCGCGGCGAGCAACCGCAGCAGTTCGGCGCCGGTGTAGCCAGAGGCACCCACGACGGCAGCCTGGATCGTCATCGCATGATCATACGCTATGTCGTATCTTCATACAACTACGGTTCGATACGGGCGGTCGGGGCAGAATGGGCTCATGCTCCCGGGCAGCCCACCGACCAAGGGTCGGCTGCTGCTCGCCACCCCACCGCTCGAGGATCCCAACTTCGACCGGACGGTGATCTACGTGCTCGAACACCACGATGAGGGCGCGCTCGGACTCGTGCTCAACCGCCCGAGTCCGGAGCAGCTCGGGGAACCCCTCGACGGCTGGATCGAGCTGCAGTCGGAGCCGTCGCAGGTGTTCTCCGGAGGCCCCGTCGAGCCCGACGCGCTGATCGCGCTGGCCCGCACGGAGGAAGCGCTGGATGAGCCCGACGAGCACCTGGCCCCGCTCAGCGGGAACCTCGCCTCGGCGGACCTGGGAGCCGATCCGCTGTCGATGACCGGTTCGATCAGCGCGCTCCGGGTGTTCCGGGGCTACTCCGGGTGGGGCCCCGGCCAGCTGGAGGGTGAGATCGAGGCCGGTGCCTGGCTGGTTCTCGACCCGGACCCGTCGGACGTGTTCACGCCCGAGCCCGACGACCTCTGGCGCACCGTCCTGCGCCGTCAACCAGGCCGGCTCTCCTGGCTGGCGACTGCTCCGGACGACCTCGAGACGAACTAGGCAAAGCCGCCAGCCTTCATCTGGATGGCCGTGGTCTCATTCCACCTTCTGGGTGGTCACCGTCTCGAATCCGAGACTGTCGCCACCCAGCTCGGCGCCGCGATCTGGGCGCGCTGGACCCCAAGCGGCTCGTCGGCAGCGCAGGCTCCTGACGGAGCGTTCTGTGGTGGCTCGATCACAAGGAGGTGACCAGTTGCCGAGTGACGAACGGTCTTGTACCTCGTCATACGCCCCGTCGGGTAGTCCAGGGACGACGAACCTCCTGCCCGACCGGATGCTCGGTGAGTGATCGCAGGCGCAGAGGACGGGACGCGAGATCAGAGCCTTCGATGGACGCCGACGCGCCGGGGCGCTAGCGCAATGCGACGACGACGAACGCTCCGTACGCGCCGACCAGCGCTGCACCCGCGGCGCGGGGCAACCGCTGTTGATGCCCACCCAGGACCAACACGACAAGTGGCAGGGCTGCAGCGACGACAGCTGCGGCACGAACGTCGAGGCCACCCACTGGGTGCACCAGTGCGGCGGCGCCCAGTGTGGCCGTGGAGTTGTAGGCGGCCGAACCTACGACGGCGGCGACCGCCAACTCGCTGACGTTACGCCGCGCCGACGCGAACGCCAGCGCCAACAGTTCGGCGGTGGTCGCCAGCGCGACCAGTGTCAACCCGACCGCGGTGTCCGAAACCGAGAGCGCGTCGACCACCCGCTCCGCCCCCTGCACGGCGAGTATCCCACCCGCCGCCATGATCACGATGCCGGTGACGCACAACGCCAAACCCCAGGTCGCGCTGTTGCTGACGGGGTCGTCGTCCCCGTCGTCAAGAACCTCGGCCAACTCGCCAATCACCGGTGGCTGACGCTCCCGCCACCACACCACCGCCACCAGCACGACGTACAAGGCGACCAGCGCGAAACCCTCGGCGCGGCTCAGTCGCCCGTCAGCCAGACAAATCGCGGCGACGCCACCAGCGACCGTCGCCCCGACGGCATAGGAACGTACCCGGCCACCGAGCGGCAGCGGTCCCAGCATCGCCGCCAAGCCCAACGCCAGGGTCAGCATCGTGATGTTCGCGCCGATCGCGTCGCCCACCGCGAGACCGGGCCGATCTCTGGCCGCCGCCGTGACCGCCGTGATCAGCTCCTCCGGCTCGGCACCTGCGAGCAGCACTCCCACCGCCAGTGCGCTCACACCGAGGCGGTCACCGGCCGCCGCGGCGTGCTCGGCGAACAATTCGGCGCCGCCGAACAAGACAGCTGCGGCCAAAGCCAACAACACCAGCCCCATCGCCACGCCGCGGGTGCCTAGCACGCGACACCGTGCAGACACTGACGAACTCGGGGAAGAGCCGCTCCGCATGCTCATCCGGGTCCGCCGACACATCTCCGCTGCCAAAGTGCCGCGGCGGGTAGCGCGATCCGCGTCGGTCGCGGCTCGTCGGAGCGCCAGCGACGAACCCCCTCAGACGCCCACACTTCGGCGGCCGGCCAGACTCCCTCACCGGCGGATCGGGTCGGCTCAGTCGCTCCGAACACCCGATCCGTGCCCGTCGACGTGGAACGTGCCCAGATTGGGTATCGCCCCAGATTCGGCGTTAGGCACGCGGCCTCGCACGGTGCGGGGCGGAACGAGGCCGTCGATGACCGCGCCAGAGCCGCCGCTCGGAGCCCGAACGTTCAGTCGCGATGCGACTCCGGTGAGGCGCCCCACTGGATGATCTGGACGTAGTTGCCATCGGGATCGGCCAGCGTCCCGATGAGCCCGAACGACTCCTGCTCGACGGGACGAACCCACGTCGCACCGACCTGTTGCAAGTGCGCCTCGAGCGCGCGGCAGTCCTCGACGTCGAGGTTGAGGATCACCCGCGCCGGCTCCTGCGTCGGACCGCTCACCTCGCTGTGCTCCTCGATGAACAGCTGCACGGGACCGAAGGCGAAGGCGCCCATGTCGTTCGCCGTGACGCTGAACGCCTTCGAGTACCAGTCCTTCATCGCCTCGACGTTGGATGAACCGAGCAGCAGGCTGCCCATCGGTGGCGTGGTCATGATGCCTCCTTCACCGCTCCACGAGGCTCCGCCCCTGGGGTCCACTCAAGGTAACCCGGCTGCTACCACATGATCTCGTAGATGTGGCCGTTGTTGCCTCGGTACGCGGCGTGGGCCAGCCACGGCGTATCGGTGGCGAACGCTGCAGGACCGTCGGCCGCGGGCGGCGCGCCGGCCAGTGACGTGAGATTGACCCACGTCGGCGCGCCTCCGCCCGGCACCCACCAGAGCTGGTGCATGCCACCGTCGGCGGACCGATAGATCACGTGCTTGACGTTGCTGGGGGCGTGGTAGAACGCGCTCGGGGTGCCGACGGCGGGCGGCGCGCCGGCGCTTGCCGTCAGGTTCCATCCGGCGACCGGCGCGACGTTCGGCCAATACAGCTCGTAGAGGTGGTTGTCGGTGCCGCGGTAGACGATCTGGTGGGTGTCGTCGTGCGGCGTGTAGTACCCGACCGGGTCGCCGGCGGCCCGTGGGGTACCCGCGGTTCCGGAGAGGTCGTCGAGTCCGCTCGGTCCGTCGGCCCAGTAGACGCTGAGGATGCGACCGTCCACGCTGCGGTAGGCGACGATGTTGACGCCGGCCGCGTTGATGAACCCGCTCGGGTTGCCCGCCGCCTTCGGCGCGCCGATCGTGCCCGTGAGGTTGCCGCCGTATCCCACTGGGGCAACGCCGAACCAGTACAGCTCGTGCAGGTGGTTGTCGGTGCCGCGGTACACGACGTGGAACGTGTCGCCCGGCGCGAAGTAGTACCCGACCGGATCACCCGCCGCCCCTGGGGCTCCGGCCGTCCCACTGAGGTCGTCGTGACCGACGGGACCGGTCGACCAGTACAAGCTGCGCACCTTGCCATCGCCGCTGCGGAACAGGAGGATCTCGGTGTTGCGGGCGGTGTCGACGAGGGCGAACGGGTTGCCGGTCGCCGTGGGTGCGCCGGCCAGCTGCGTGAGGTTGGACGTGCCGGTCAGGCCTTGGGCGTCGCGCCACAGCTCGTGCAGGCGGCCGGACGTGTCCCGGTAGGCGATGTTGTGCACGCCGAGGCCGGGAATGACGCACGCCGTGGGAGCGCTGGCGGCGGCCGGCGCGCCGAACTCTGCGGTCCGATCGACGAGATGCTTGCCGGGATCATCGATCTGCACCGACAACCCGCCGGGCACGGCGCCGAGCACGCTCACGACGACCCCCTCGTCGCTCGTGAACGATGCGCCCGGCGCAAGAGCGGTCGTCGTCAGCAGGTCGATCGGAGCCGTCCCGTTCTGGGCATGGCCCAACGGATCGGCCGTCTGCACCCGGTAGACGATCGCCCCCTCGCTCGGGATGCCGGCGTCGAACTGGTCGACGCGCTGGCGCGCCTCGACCATCAGGTACGGCACGCTCGCACCGATCCGCACGGCCGCCGAGCGGCCCGACGGCGGCGGTTGGGTGAGGCCGACCGAGTGCAGCTCGTGTCGCGCCGACCGGCCGTTCTGGGCGGCGATCGCTCCCCTCTCGAGCCAGCCGATGGCCGCTTTCGTGTAGGCCGACGGGTGCGTGCCGCAGGAACAGGCCATCTCGTCGAAGCCGCCCATGTCGCCGCCGAAGGGATAGAGGTCTCCGAAGCCGGTCAAGCCGTGGATCAGCTCCATCGCCCACACGCCGACCCCTTCGGCCATCACGAAGCGCGACCAGAAACCGGCGTTCGTACCGGCACCGGGGCCGCCGAGCATGACGATCGCTGCGGCATCGAAGCCCTGGTCGCGCAGGGTCGACCCGAGCTGCCCCTCGAGCACGTTGGCGGGCACGTCCTGAGCGTCGACGGTCTGCATCGACAGGACGACCGCATCGAGGTCAGCGACACCCGACGATGCAGCTCGGATGTACGCCCGCAGCGAGCGATCCCGCCCCGTCCGTGCGTCCGGATCGAAGAGCACGCGACGCAGGATGTCGTTGTGCCAGTCGGCCGGGATCTGGTCCGGTGGCAGCGCGTGCGGTCGGTACACCGGCACGAACGCCACCTTCTTGCGCCCAATCCACGTCATGATGAGTCCTCCTTGGAGCACGGCGACGGCGGTCGCCACGCTGGAGGAGGCGTGACACGGATGTGACACCTAATGGAACACGGGGTCGCGGACCGGCATCCGGCGCTCGATCGCGCCGTTCAGGGGCGAAGGCTCGGTTCGGCACGGCGGGCGCTCCAGCGCCTTCGCCGGCCGCATTCAGTCGCGCCGTATCCGCTGAAGAACTCCGTGCTGTAGTCGACGTCGTCGACGACGGGGAGCCGTTGGCTGATCGCGTTGGCCACCGAGCTGACCAGCTCCGCTGCCCCGGCGTCCGAGAGCGCCTCGTCGATGCGCGCCTCCAGGGCTTGCAGGTCCCCGGCAGCGAGCATGCCCGCGATCTCGTCGAAGCCGGTCAAGTCCTGCACGGAGAACGGCAGGATCGCCAGCGCCTGCTGCCGTGCGGTCGCGTCCGGGTCCATCGCCTGGATCGCGGCACGAGAGAGCTGCAAGCCGAACCTGATGTCACCGGATCGGTCGTCTGCTTCCCTGGCGCCGTCGACCTCGGTCGGCGAGAGCTGACTCTGCATCTCGCCGAGTGACCTGCCGAGCAGGCGAGCCTCGGCGTCCGGTAGCCGGTCGAACTCCTCGGCGAAGGCGAGATCATCGCCGCTCTCGGCGAACTCGTCGAACCCGACAACGGCCTCGCCGTAGGCGCGACCGAGCTCGGCGGCGATGGTCGAGCTCCGGTGGGACGGTGTCGAGCAGCTCCTGTGCGGCGGACACGACGGCAGGCAACTGCTCCGCCGGACCCGAGATCTCGTCGTCATCCTCCTCAGTGCCGCTGCGAACGGCCACGGCGATGGCGCCGAAGATCAACGCCGAGAGGACCATCGGTACGACGACCCACGGCCACGTGCGCCTTCCGGGGGCCCGCGCCAGCGTCAGCCCCGCAGCTCGGCGCCCAGCTTGGCGGCGGCCGCCGTGGCCCCCTCCCGCACCTTCGCGACATCGGCGTCGGTGAGGTTGCGGTCCGCCGCCTGCAGGCGCAGGCGGTAGGCGAGGCTCCGTCGTCCGTCCGCCACGCCGGGACCCCGGTAGACGTCGAAGAGGTCCAGGTCGACGAGCAGGTTTCCTGCTCCCTGACGGATCGCCTTGCTCAGGCGTTCGGCTGGCACGTCGTCGGGGAGCGCGAACGCGAGGTCGAGATCGCTCGACGGGTGCCGACTGGTCGGTCGCCAACGGGCGGCAGGAGGCTCTGTCGCGAGCACCGATCGCAGGTCGAGCTCGAGCACTGCCACACGTTCGCTGATCCCGAACGATTCGAGCACGTCCGGAGCAACCTCACCGACGGCGCCGATGACCTCTCGCCCCGCCACGAGGGTCGCCGCACGGGTCGGATGCAAGCCTGGAGGCACCCGACGCTGGTCGAGTTGGGCGCCAATTCCCATCGCACTCGACAGTTCTCGCCACACCGCGACCGACGCCGGTGCTTCCTCGGCTGCCAGCACGATGCCGAGCGCCTCGTACTCGTCGGGCAGCTCACCTGGTCCGGGTGGATAGACGTGGCCGATCTCGAACAGCGCGACGCCGGGCCGGCGGTGGGATTCGTTGAAGGCGACGGCGCGCAGCAGTCCCGGACGCAGCGACGTGCGCAGGACGCTCTCGTCGGCGACGAGCGGGTTCGTGATCCGCAGGGCCTCGCCGTCGAGGCCGGCCCGCTCGAGGACGTCGGGAGCGAGGAAGGGGCTCGGCATCACCTCCGTGATGCCGAGCCCGAGCAGGACGTCACGGACCCGACGCCGCCGTTGCTGGGCGATGGTGAGGTGGCCGTGGATCAGCGACGACGGCATCCGCTTCCCGATGCGGTCGTAGCCGTAGAGACGACCGACCTCCTCGATGACGTCGACCTCGATCGAGCTGTCCGGACGCCACGACGGAATGGCGACGTCTCGCACGTCGCCGTGACCCGAGACCGTGAACCCGATCGGGTCGAGGAGCGGTGCGAGGTCGTCGGCCTGGAGCGAGGTCCCGAGGATCCGGTTCACCTCGCTGGTGCGCACGCGGCACGAGCGATCCCGCGGAGGCACGTCGTCGCTGCGCGCATCCACGGCGCCGTCGTGCACGACGAGGCTCGGACACGTCTCGCGCAGCAGCTCGACGAAGCGGGCGATCGACCGGTCGATCCCCCACGCGTCGACGCCACGCTCGAAGCGGGCCGACGCCTCCGAGCGCACGCCGAGCCGCCCCGCGCTCATTCCGATCAGCTCCGGAGCGAACCACGCCATCTCGAGCGCCACCACGGTCGTCGAGTCGCTGATCTCGCTGTCGGCTCCACCCATGATCCCGGCCAGGCCGATCGGTCGATCTTCGGCGTCGCAGATCAAGAGGTCGTCGGTGGTGAGCCGTCGCTCGACGTCGTCGAGGGTCACCAACGTCTCGCCGTCCCGGGCCAGCCGGATCCGGAAGCCACGACCGGCCAAGGTGTCGAGGTCGTACGGATGGTTCGGCTGCCCGCCCTCGAGCATCACGTAGTTGCTGACGTCAACCACGTTGTTGATCGGACGCATCCCGGCTGCCAGCAAGCGCTCGGCCATCCAGGTCGCGGACGGCCCGATGCGCACGCCCGACAGCACGGTCGACGTGAAGCGCCCGCACCGGTCGCCGTCGACGATTTCCACGGTCGTGCGCAGTTCGCCGCCGCCAGCCACGATCGGCGGCGGTCCCGGGACGCGCAGCTCGGTTCCCCACTTGGCCGCCAGGTCGCGGGCCACGCCGATGTAGCACCAGGCGTCGGGTCGGTTGCGGGCGACCTCGAGGTCGAGGACGACGTCGTCGCGCTGCCCGATGGCGTCGCCGTACGGCACACCGATCGGAGCGTCGCGCGGCAGCACGAGGATCCCCGTGTGGTCGTCGCCGAGTTCCAGCTCACGAGCGGAGCACAGCATCCCCTCCGAATCGATGCCGAGGATCGCCCGGCGGGCCAGCGTCCGGCCGTCGGGAAGCGTCGTGCCGATCGGGGCGAACGGCACGACGTCGTCGATGCCGAAGTTGAACGCGCCGCACCACACGTGGTGCTCCGTGCCGTCGCCGGTGTCGATCCACACGCGCTGGACCTTCGCCGCGTCCGGCGGCACTTCCGTTCGGAGGACGCGGGCCGTGACGACACCCTCGACCCCGCCGGTTCGGATGACGTCCTCGACCGGCAGCCCGAGCATCGCCAGGGTGTCCTCGAGCGCGTCGAGATCCGAGCCCGTGTCGACGTACTCGTTGAGCCAGGAGAGGAGGATCTTCATCGCGGATCAGAACTGCTCGGAGAAACGGATGTCGCCGGTGAACATCTCGCGGAGGTCGCCGACCTCGTGACGCTCCTTGGCCATCCGGTCGATGCCGAACCCGAAGGCGAACCCGCTCCATTCCTCTGGGTCGACACCCCCTGCTCGCAGCACGTTCGGATGGACCATGCCGCACCCGCCCAGCTCGAGCCACTGACCCGACGGGGTGCGGATGTCGAACTCGCCGGACGGCTCCGTGAAGGGGAAGTAGCTGGGCCGCAGCCGCGACGTGAAGCCCTCGCCGAAGAAGGCGATGGTGAAGGCCTCGATCGTCCCGGCGAGATCGGCGAGCGAGATGTCGCGGTCGATGACCAGGCCTTCCAACTGGTGGAACACGGGCATGTGCGTCGCATCGGGCGTGTCGCGTCGGAACACGCGCCCTGGGGCAATGATGTAGATGGGTGGCTGCCCGGCCTGCATCGCCCTGATCTGCACCGGAGAGGTGTGGGTGCGCAACACGGTGGTCCCCGCCGGAGCACCGCGGTGATCGACGAACAAGGTGTCGAAGTCGCTGCGCGCAGGATGGGTGGCGCCCATGTTGAGGGCCTCGAAGTTGTACCAGTCGGTCTCGACCTCAGGGCCTTCGGCGACCTGGAAGCCCATGCCGACGAACACGTCCTCGAGACGCTCCCACGCCTGGGTGACGATGTGCGCCCGGCCGCGCCGCGGCTTGCCGAGGAACTCCGTCAGGTCGAGGCGCTCGTCCTCGACCTGGGCGGCGCGAGCGTTGCCGGCGAGCTCGCCTCGCTTGGCCGCGACGGCGTCCGTGACGGCAGCGGTCGCCTCGTTCAGCTCACGACCAGCCTCCCGGCGCTCGTCCAGGCTGGCGAGCGACCCGAGCTGGGTCTTCAGCCGGCCCAGCGAGCCCCGGCGACCGAGCACCTCGCTGTCGACCGTCAACAAGGCATCGAGCGTCGCGGCGGCGCCGATGTCGGCGAGCGCGGCCTCGCGAGCAGCACGGATGTCTTCGATCAAGGCGGGCACGATATTGGACGCGCTTTCCAGTTTGCGTCACGGTTCCCGCGATCGACCGCGGAAACGGCGACGCAAATCGCGATCAAGGGCGGGCTCGCGCCGCCTCGAAGCACAGCACTGTGACGGCCATCGCGACGTTGATGCTCTCGGCGCGCCCGTGGTGCTCGATGCGCACCCATTCGTCGACGGCGGCTGTGGGCTGGAGGCCGTGGGCCTCGCTGCCGGCGACGATGGCGAGGCGCCCGTGCCAATCCACGTTGGTGTACGCAGTTCCTGTGTGCGACGACGTGCCGAGGAGCCGCAGTCCGGCGGCCCGCGCCTCGGCCAGCTCCG
This sequence comes from uncultured Acidimicrobiia bacterium, assembly GCA_963844915.1. Lineage (GTDB taxonomy): Bacteria > Actinomycetota > Acidimicrobiia > Acidimicrobiales > Ilumatobacteraceae > JALZMG01. Next base: position 551,949 of record CAWJQF010000011.1, read on the forward strand.
CAACCACGACCGGGACGTGCAAGACGGAGCCGGCCGAGGCCCGCACGGTCTTCGGGTTGTAGGGATCGACGGTTCCGGGTGTCGTGACGACGACATCGAAGCCGGCCGCCTCGGCGGAACGCAGGATCGTGCCCAGGTTCCCGGGGTCGGCGATCTGGTCAGCGACCACGGCCAGCTCGGCCTTGGACAGCGCGTCGCCGGCGGCCTGCGGGATGTCGATGATGGCGAGCAGCCCGGTCGACGTCTTCGTGTCGCTGACCCGCTCGGCGACGCCTCGACCCAGGTGGTGCACCGGACCTGCGCCGTCCACGGGCTCGACCTCCGGGCCGGCGTACTGCCCCTGGACGTGGCACCCGGCAGCTACCGCCTCGGCGATCAGGAGCGGCCCCTCGACGACGAACGCGCCGTCCTCGTGCCGGGCACTGCGGCGGCCGAGCAGGCGGCGCAGGCGTTGAACCTCTGGGCTGGTGAACCCCAGCTCGCGGGTCGGCGTTACAGGGCCGATCGGGCTGCCTCGACCAGGCGGCCGAAGGCCACCGGATCGCTGACTGCGAGGTCGGCGAGGATCTTGCGATCGACCTCGATCCCGGCCGCCGAGAGCCCGGCGATGAACCGGCTGTAGGACAGGTCGTGCTGCCGGGTCGCCGCATTGATGCGCTGGATCCACAGCCGCCGGAACTCGCCCTTGCGGGCGCGACGGTCGCGGAAGGCGTACTGGCCACTGCGCATGACCTGCTCGTTGGCGGCGCGGAAGGAACGGCTCTTGTTGCCGTAGTAGCCCTTGGCCTGCTCGAGGACCTTCTTGTGGCGTCGTTTGGCGACGACCCCACGCTTCACCCTTGCCATCGTGAACTCACTCTCCTCAGCGCTTGCCCAGCAGCCGCTTGATCTTGGGCAGGTCGGCCGGGTTGACGTCCGCGTCGGCGGCGAGCCGCCGCGTCCGCGTCGACGGCTTCTTCTCGAACAGGTGCTGGCGCATCGACTGCTGGCGCCGCAGGCGCCCCGTTCCGGTCGTCTTGAACCGCTTTGCCGCGGTCTTGGAGGTCTTCATCTTCGGCATGGTCTGGACCTTTCGCAGGAGTGAGGTCGAAGAGCTGTGTCAGGTGGCAGCGGTACCCGTCGCGGGCGCCGGTTCACCGGCCGGTTCACTGGCCGCTTGGTCGGCCAATTCGTCGGCCAATTCGTCGGCCGGTTCACTGGCCGGTTCTTCGGCCGGTTGGTCGGTGAGCGCGACGGCCACGTCAGCCTTGGCTGCCTCGTCCAACGCCTTCCTGTCGGGCGACAGGACCATCGACATGTTGCGGCCCTCCAGGCGAGCCTGGCTCTCGACCTTGACGATCGGCCCGACGACCCTGAGGACTTGGTCGAGGATCTTCTCACCGAGCTCCGGATGGGCCATCTCACGACCCCGGAACTGCAGCGTCACCTTGACCTTGTGACCCTCGCGGACGAACTCGTCGACCTTGCGCACCTTGACGTCGAAGTCACCCCGACCGATCTTCGGTCGGAACTTCACCTCCTTGATCGACACGTTGGACGATTTCCGGCGGGACTCCTTGGCCTTCTGCGCTTCTTCGTAGCGGAACTTCCCGTAGTCCATGATCCGACAGACCGGCGGGTTGGCCATGGGGGCCACCTCGACGAGGTCGAGGTCGAGGCCCCTCGCCAGCTTCAACGCCTCGGGGACGGGCTTGATGCCCAGCTGGTCCCCGTCCGGTCCGATCAGGCGGACTTCCCTGGCCCGGATGCGGTCGTTGATGCGATGTTGTTCGCGCTGGTCGCGTTGCGGCGCGGCTATGACTGCTCACTCCTGTGCAATGGGCGGTGTCTCCCTGTTCGTCGGTTGTTTCGGTGCTCGACGCGAAGCCCGCGGAGCACACCGATCGTGCCGTTGGACCCGGACGCACCGCTGGTGGCCGGGTGGGGGTTGCCCCCGCTTCGCCTCAATTGCCCCAGGTAGGGTAGCGCAGGTGAGCGCCGACGACGCAGCTGACGCTCAGCCTGCTGACGCGCGGCCTGCTGACGCTCAGCCTGCTGACGCGCAGCCTGCTGACGCGCAGCCTGCTGATACGCAGCCTGATGGTGATCAGCTGACGGACGCGCAGGCAGCGATCGACGAAGCCCGGCGCCGCGTCGCCGAGGTTCCGGCCGAAGTCGTCGTCACGAACCACGTGATGGGGTTGTATGAGCTGGCCGCCATCCATCTCGCCCAGGGCGAGCCGAACCTGGTTTCGGCGGCGCTGGCGATCGACGCCGTCGCCTGCCTGGTGGAGGGGCTCGGCGATCGGCTCGGTCCGGAGGCGGCCACGATGCGCGATGCCCTCGGCAACATCCGCCTCGCCTTCGTCGAGGTGAAGTCCCGGGTCATCGCCGCCGAAAGCGACCATGCGGCGCAGCCCTGACACGCCCGTTCGCCACGACGACGCCTTCCGCACGTAGCAGGCCGGCCTGGTCAGCTGCCGGCTCCGTGACCAGGCGACCGTCGCTGCGCACCACGCGCCACCACGGGACGTCCACCGTGGCCTCGGCGAGCAGCGCGCCGACGGCGCGTGACCTTCCGGGGTAGCCGGCGTCGTCGGCAACGTCGCCATAGCTGACGACCTCCCCTTCCTCCAGCGCCACGAGGACCCGCACGACCCGTTCTTCGAACTCCCGGTTCACGGGGTCGAATCGCGCACCGGCCGGAGGTTCGACGCCTCCGGCGAGCCGAGCTTGATCATCAGGTCGAAGCGCACCCTTGCCCCGACGTCGATCGTGCGTGTCCCGTCGGCGATCTCGACGCAGTGGAACAGGTAACGGACGCCGTCCTCGGCGTCGACGTGCCCGAGCCCGACGTGGTCGTCGAAGTCGACGACGGTGCCGATGGGCATCAGACCTCCGGCATCAGTGGACGATCTTGGCGATCGGCACTTCGAGCAAGTCCGTCGCGCCGGCGTCTTTGAGCGCCGGGATCACGAGGTTGATCAGGCGCTTCTCGACGAGGCTCTCGATCGCGTATCCGCCCCCGGCGAGCTCGGAGACCGTCGGCGACTTGGCCGACGGGAGGACGTTGAGCACCGCCTCATAGTCCTCGGCGGCGACGTTCAGCTTGAGGAGCACCTTCGTGCGGGCCTCGAGCGCGCCGTTGAGCAGGGTCATCAGCTGTCCCATGGCGTGGCGCTTGTCGGGATCGTCGTAGGCGGCGTGGTTGGCGACGACCTCGGTGAAGCTCGTGAGGATGGTGTCGATGATGCGCAGGCCGGCGGCGCGCAGCGCCCGGCCGGTCTCCGTGATGTCGACGACGCAGTCGGCGATGTCGGGCACCTTGGCCTCGCTGGCGCCGTAGGACAAGCGGACGTCGGCGGCGATGCCGCGTGCGGCGAAGTAGCGGCGGGTCAGCTCGGGGTACTCCGACGACACGCGCACGCCCTGTGGGAGGTCCTCGACACGTTGGGCCGGGGAATCGCCGGCGACGGCGACGACGATGCGGACGGGGTTGGCGGTTGCCTTGGAGTAGCGCAGCTCACCGAGGCTCACGACGTCGCTGCCGGTCTCCTCGACCCAGTCCCGGCCGGTGATGCCGATGTCGAACAGGCCCTCGGCGACGTACGTGGGGATCTCCTGCGGGCGCAGGATGCGCACCTCCTCGACGCGTGGGTCGTCGATCACGGCGCGGTACTCGATGTCCGACGAGCGGTTGACGGTGAGGTCGGCGGCCTCGAACAGCTCCAGCGTCGCCCGTTCCAGCGAACCCTTCGGGAGTACGATCCGCAGCACGGCGGCGGACGCTATCGGCGGTCATCACCGGCTGAAGCCCGTTCTGTCCGTGCGAACCGCATCACAACGCACGGTTCTGCAGGACAGAAGGGGTCAGTGACTGGTCGGCTCCTCGTGGAGGAGGGCCAGCGCGTGCGGGAGGACGTCGAGCACCGCGCCGAGCTGCTCGACGCAGCCCTTCGGTGAGCCCGGCGTGTTGCACACGATGCACTGCCCGCGCACGCCGGCAACGCCGCGGGAGAGCCGACCGAACGGGCTGATCGCCCGCATCGCCTCGGCGAGGCCCGGCGCCTCGCGCTCGATGACCTGCAGCGTGCCCTCCGGGGTCTGATCGCGGGGAGCGAAGCCCGTGCCGCCGGTTGTCACGATCAGACCGGCGAAGTCGGTGGTCAGCTCGGTGAGCGCCGTGGCGACGGTGTCGCGACCGTCCTGGCACGCTTGGTGGTCGACGACGTCGAACCCTGCGGCCGTCAGTTGCTCGACGAGGGCGCGGCCACTGGCGTCGTCTCGCGATCCGTGGGCGACGCCGTCGCTGATCGTCAGCACCTTGGCGCGGAGCGGGCCGTCAGCCATGCGGCGCAACCTACTGGCGCGCGGAGGTCGGGAGGTATGGTCCCTGTGTCATCCATGGGGAGGTGGGCTGGTGCCGAGGACGGCATTGCGACTGTTGGTCGGTGCGCTCGCAATTGGAGGGTCGCTGGCGTGGCTTGCGGCGCCGGCCGCGTCGCAGACAGCAGGTGGCAGCTGGACGCTCCTCGTCGCCAACATCGATTCCGGTGACGTCACACCGGTCGACCTCCGCACGAATGCCGCCCAGGCCGCCATCGCCACCGACGACGGGGCGGCTGCGATTGCGATCACCCCCGACGCGGCCACCGCCTACGTCGCCAACGCCCTCTCCACGACGGTCACACCGATCGACATCGCCAGCGGCACTGCAGGCGACCCCATCGAAGTGAACACTGGTCCCACGGGGATCGCCATCACACCCGACGGCGCCCTCGCCTTCGTCGTCAATGGTGGTTCGAACAACGTCACGGTGCTCGACATCGCGACGAACACGAAGGCTCACCGACATCGCGGTCGGTCTCGAGCCGTCGGCGGTCGCGATCACACCGGACGGCGGAGCGGCCTACGTCACCAATGGAAACTCGAACGACGTCACACCGATCGACGTGGCCACGAGGGTCGCGGGTGCGCCGATCCCGGTGGGTGCAGGTCCGTCGGCGATCGCCATCACGCCTGACGGGACCGCCGCCTATGTCACGAACACCGAGGGGAACACCGTCACCCGGATCGATCTCGGCGCGGGCACCGCTGGCACGGCGATCGCCGTGGAGAACACCCCGGTGGCGGTCGGCATCACGCCGGACGGTGCCACCGCGTACGTCGCCAACGTGGCCTCCAACAGCATCACGCCGATCGACGTCGCCACGAACACCGCGGACGAGCCGATCCGCTTGACCACCCAGGGCCCCTCAGCCATCGCCATCACGCCCGATGGCGAGACCGCCTACATCGGCAACCTGGGCTCGGACAACGTCCTGCCACTCACCCTGGCGACCAGGACCGCCGGCAGCCCGATCCCAGCTGGCAGTGGTCCGATCGCCGCGGTCATCACACCTGATCAGGCGCCGGTGGCTGCGCTCAGCGTGACCGCGGGGCGACCCGGCACGGAGACCTCGTTCGACGCATCGGCATCGACCGTCAGGTTCGGCACGATCGCCAGCTACGCCTGGAGCTTCGGCGACGGTGCCACCCTGACGACGACGACACCGACCGCCACCCACGTCTACGCAGCGGCTGGCACGTACACCGCAACTGTCACCGAGACGAGCTCCGGCGGCACCTCCGTCGCTCGTGTGTACACCGGTCAGACGATGATCCGCAGCGGCGGTCCCCAGGCCGCGGCCACCGTCGACGTGGTCGTCACCGAGGCGCTCGCGGGAGGCGCGCCGACGACGTCGACGACGACGACGAACCCGCGCCGGCCGTTCGGGACGCTGCCTGCCACCGGCGGCGGCATCGGCACGGCGCTGATCCTCCCGGCGGTCTTGTTGCTCGCGCTCGGCGTCTTCGCCGTCGCCCGGGCCCGTCGCTCGACCTGACTCTGAATCTGGGCGCCGATCCTGCCAGCCCTTGGCCGAGATCGCACCCAGATCGGGCGGTGGCAGAGATGGCGCCCAGATACCCAGGTCACGGCTGAGCCCGTTGACCGAGCTGTTCACCGGGCTGGGGGCGAGACCCGTTGGCGAAGTCCTGCCAGGCCATGGCCGATCTGCCTTCGGGCTGGACCATCAGAAGCCGCAGCGCGCCGGACCCGGTGCCCACGAGACCCTCGGTGGTCAGGCTGCCTGCCGGCAGATCGCCGCCGGCGTCGACCGGCTCCGACGCCAGCACCTTCATCCGCCGTCCGCGGAACGTCGTCCAGGCGCCGCCAACTCGCACCCAGCGGTCGAGCTCGACGGCCGGCGTCGTCCAGTCGAGACGCAGCTCCTCTGGTCGCACCTTTTCCGCAACCGTCACCTCGCCGGATTGCGGCACCGGCGTCGGCAGCGGCCCGGACAGCGTCGACAGCAGCAGCTCGGTCCCGACCGCGACCAGCTGGTCGCGCAGCTGGTCCAAGGTCACCCGCGGCCCGATCGGCACCTCCCGGCTGGCGTACACGTCGCCGCTGTCGAGTTCGTTGGCGACGGCCATCACGGCGACCCCGGTGACCGTGTCACCAGCCAGCAGCGCGCGCAAGACCGGCGCTGCGCCTCGCCACCGAGGCAGCAGCGAGAAGTGGATGTTGACCATCGGCAGCTGGTCCAGCACGTGCGGCGGGATGAGCCGGCCGAAGGCCACGACGACGCCGAGCTCGGCGCCGACGGTCAGCACGTCGTCCATGGAGTGCGAGACAGGGATGCCGAGCTCGAGCGCCGCCAACTTCACGGGGCTCGGCGACGTGGCACCGCCCCGCCCTCTGCGGCGGTCGACGCGAGTCACGACGAGCGCGACATCGTGCCCTGCTTCGACGAGCGCCCGCAGCGGCGGTACTGCCAGCTCGGGCGTGCCGAGATAGACCAGGCGCATCGGGCGATCAGCGCAGGCGCAACCGCCGACGCGGGGCCGGCTCGGGCGACGCCGCCTCCTGGAGACGGCGGTACTCGACCAACGCCTCCTTGCGCTGCTCCGGCGTCATGCGGTCGAACATCAACACGCCGTTGAGGTGATCGAGCTCGTGCTGGAACATCCGGGCCTCCACCTCGTCGGCCTCCCACTCCACCGGGTTGCCATCGCGATCGATCCCGCGGACATGAACACACTTCGGACGGACGATCTCCACGTACAGCCCGGGGATCGACAGGCAGCCTTCGTCGTAGACCCACTCGCCGTCGGATTCAACGATCTCGGGGTTGAAGACGACGAGCGGATCCTCGCCGAAGTCCCACACGACGACCTGCTTCTGGACTCCGATCTGGGGTGCGGCGAGCGCCAATCCGTTGTCCGTGGCATAGAGCGCGTCGAACATCTTGGCAACCAGGCGGTTGGCCTTGCCGTCGACGTCGTCGACGGGCGCGGCCTTCGTCTTGAGGACGGGGTCGCCAAAGACGCGGATCTGTTCGGGCACGTCCTCCAGGCTACGGGCTGACCTGCGCGGCGACAGCCGCAGCGCGCTGCGGCTCCCACAACTCCTCGATCTCCTCGAGCGTCTTGCCCTTGGTCTCGGGGACGCGGAGCTTGATCCAGATGAACGCGAGGACGGAGAAGAAGGCGAACATCCAGAACGTCGCCGCGGTGCCGATGGCGTTGGTCAGCGACAGGAAGAACTGGCTGACGAGCCACGCACTCCCCCCAGTTGGCGGCCGTGGCCACGGCAACGCCGCGGCCGAGGCGCGGATGCGGCTGGGGAAGATCTCGTTGATCACCGCCCACACCACTGGGCCCAGTGAGAACGCGAAGGAGGCGATGAACCCGACGAGGCCTGTTCCTGCGGGGTCTCGAAGCCGGCGGCGCCGAAGATCTCGTTGGCGTAGTAGATGATCGCATTGATGCCCGTGATCTGCTGGAACACGGCGAGACCGACGCCAATCATCAAGGGAGTGCGAATGGACTTGCTGAAGAGCTCCCGCCACGACGCGCTGTCTGCGTCCGCGGCGATGCACGCGCAGATCTCGTCGATTCGAGCATCCACGTCACAGTCGGGTTCGCAACGGCAGATGACGTCGCGGGCCTCGTGTTCCCGCTCGCGCTGGATGAGCCAGCGAGGCGACTCCGGCATCGGCCAGATCGCCAGGACGAGCAGGAGACCCGGGATGGCCGAAACGCCGAGCATCGGACGCCACACCGACCCCGAACCCGACGGTCAGTCGCCCCACCACGAGTACGGGCGGTCCGGGGGCGAACGCCTCGAGCGCCGCGCCGACGACGAACAGCGCAGCGGCGGTGACGATCGTGATGCGCCGGCCCAGCTTGTCGGCGAGCACGCCGGCGACGAGCGCGCCGAACAGCGCGCCGAGCGTGACCCAGCTCGTGATGACCTCGACGAGCGTGGTGCCGATGTCGAACTCGCTCCGGATGCCGTGCAGTGCACCGGCGATGACGCCTTGGTCGTAGCCGAACAGCAAGCCGGCGAGCATGATGACGATGCCGACGCCGATCAGCAATCGGCCGGTACGGCGGCGCCACTGTCGTTTCCGACGCGGCCGCCACCGCGTCCAACGTGCCAGTCATGGGACCCCCGCCGTCACTGGGAGAGGGGACAGTACTGTTCCAGCCTGTTCGCGGGTGAGCACCGTCATAGCCTTGTAACGACATGTCGCAGTACTTCGACGAGTCGCCGCGCGTCGCTTCGGCGGAGGCTGAAGTGGCGATCGAGGTAGGGGGATCTGTGCTCACGTTGCGCACCGACCGCGGTGTGTTCAGTCACGGTCGTGTGGATCCGGGTACCGCTGTGCTGTTGCGGAACGCGCCTCCTCCACCACTCGAAGGCACGTTCCTCGATCTCGGCTCCGGCAGCGGCGTGCTGGCCCTGGCGCTTGCCCGACTGGCGCCGCAGGCAACGGTGTGGGCGGTCGACGTCAACGCGCGGGCGCGTCAATTGACCGCCGCGAACGCCGCCGCCAACGAATTGCCCAACGTGGCGGTCGCCGATCCCGAGGGTGTTCCAGCCGACGTGCGGTTTGATCTCATCTGGTCGAACCCACCGATCCGCATCGGCAAGCCGGCACTGCACGCCTTGCTTTCGACGTGGCTCGGGCGACTCTCGACCGAGGGCCGGGCGGTGCTCGTCGTCCAGAAGCACCTCGGTGCCGACTCGCTGCAACGCTGGCTCATCGACGAGGGCTGGCCGACCACACGCCTCGCCTCCTCACGTGGCTACCGCATGCTGCAGGTTCCCTCGCGCACCGTGCGCTAGTGGCGCGGCGGATCGACCTCGACGCGGACGCGACTGCCCTTCGGGCGCGGCGCTCCGATCAGCGCCTGGCCGAGCTCGTCCCAGGTTGCAGCACGCGCGAGGTCGACGGCGTCGGGACGTCCCGACGCGGCGCCGACCGAGACGCCGTCGACACTGCGTAGCCACTCGGCGACGGAGTCGTGCCCGGGACCGCTCAGCGCGGCGAGCGCGGCGAACGGTGGAAGCGACAGCAACCGCCGGCGCTCCGTCTCCGGACCGGTCAGCCGTCCGGGATCGGCGAGCAACGCCGCCTGTACGACCTCGTGGCGAGGCAGGAACGTCTGCAGCAGCAGCCGCCCTCCACGCAGTCGCGACCCCGTCAACCGGGCAGCGCGCACCAGCAGCGCCATTGCTTGCTCGGCGGCCCGGTAGCGGGGCGCCAGCAGCTCTGCGTCGAGATCGAGGAACGCCACGACATCCGCGGCCCGGAGACGGTGGAGAACGGCCTCGGTGCCGACGTACACGCCCGCCGCAGCCGGCGGGTCCGTGGCGTCGCCGGTGACGGCGATCACCGGGCGCCCTGCCGCCGCTTCCAGCTCCTCGCGCAGGCGCGTCACGCCGGGGCGCAGGTTGGCGAAGCTCGTCGCTCCACAGGCTCGGCACACGGCGGGACGCTCGAGGCCGCAGCGGCGGCAGGCCAGCAGGCCCTCGTCGGTCAGGCCGACGGCAGCTTCGCAACGCTCGCACCGCGCCAACGTCCGGCATGCCCGGCAGGCGAGGATGCGTGCCCGACCGAGCGTGTTCTGCACGCACACGACCGTCCGCTCATCGTTGCGTAGGTGGGCGATCAACGCCGGCGTGACCAGCGATCGCTTCCACGGTTCCTCCCGCCCGCGGTCGACGACCTCGACGATGGGCCATGCGTTGCGCTCGTCGTCGATCGACGGCCGCCGCAACCGGTCCCCCACAGCCGCCAGCCCGCTGACCGTCGGGCACGGTGAGACGAGCAGCACCGGGACACCTGCGCGACGACCCCGTTCGACAACGACGTCGCGGGCGTGCCACGTCGGGCTGCGCTCCTCCTGCAGCGACTCCTCCTGCTCGTCGACGACGACGACAGCGGCGAGGTCGCGGCACGGTGCCCACGCCGCGGCACGGGCGCCGATGACGACGTCGACCCCGGCCGCCGCCTGCGCCCACTCCTGCGGCACCAGCGCGACGGCAAGCCCGGCGCGTCGCAGCCGCGTCGCGTCGATGCGGGCGCGGTCGACGGACGGCACGATCACGAGCAGGGGCCCGAGTCGCGCCGCTGCGGCCAGCACGGGCAGGACGTCCTCGGTCGGTGGGAGCCGCAGCATGCCACCGCCGGCGACGAGCAGATCGGCCGCATCCCGGTGGGCCGGCTCGATGGCGACCTTGGTTCGTCGCTCGGGCGGTAGCGCACCGACGTTGGCCGGCGGGCTGGCGGTGACGAGGAACGGACGCAGGCGCCCGGCCGCCCAGCGAACCGATGCCCAGCGCGCCAGTTCGATCAGCGCGGCGTCGGGCCCACGCGAGCTGACCTTGGCAATCGGCCGCAGCTCGGTGGCCGGCGCGTCACGTGGGTCCAGCTCAATGACCCAGCCGCCCACGCGTCGCCCGTGCAGCGGGACTCGCAGCAGCGACCCCACCTGCACGGCCGGGGCCATGTCCTCCGGGATGAGGTAGTCGAACTCCTTGTCCAGCCCGGTGAGGTCGGGCAGGACCCGGGCGACGGCCGGACGTGCGACGATCAACCTCCGGTTGCGAGGCGAAACCTCACGCGCCGACGGCGGACTTGAAGTCGTCGAGGCGGGTGGTGTGCTCCCAGCTCAGTCCCGGCAGCGCCCGCCCGAAGTGGCCGTACGCGGCGGTCTTCCGGTAGATCGGTCGCTTCAACTCGAGGTCGCGAACGATCGCGCCGGGACGGAGGTCGAACACCTCGCGCACCGCCTTCTCGATCAAGGCCGGGTCGACGGTGTTCGTGCCGAACGTCTCGACGAGCACGCTCATCGGGTGGGCCATGCCGATGGCGTAGGCCACCTGGACTTCGCACTTCGCGGCCGCGCCGCTCGCGACGACGTGCTTGGCGACCCACCTCGCGGCGTACGCGCCGGAGCGGTCGACCTTGCTTGGATCCTTGCCGCTGAACGCACCACCGCCGTGGCGGCTCATACCGCCGTACGTGTCGACGATGATCTTGCGCCCGGTCAGCCCGCAGTCGGCATGCGGGCCACCGAGCACGAACGTGCCGGTCGGGTTGATCCACACGTCGTAGTCATCCTCGCCGAACTGCTCGGGCACGGTCGGGCGGATGACCTGCTCGATCAAGTCGGGCCGGATCACGGTGTCGCGGTCGACGCCCTCCTGGTGCTGCGTGCTGACCAGCACCGTGCGCAGCCTGACCGGCCGGCCGTCCTCGTAGTCGTAGGTGACCTGCGTCTTGCCGTCGGGACGCAGGTACGGCACCTCGCCGGACTTGCGAACCTCGGCCAGGCGCTCGGCCAGACGGTGGGCGGTCCAGATCGGCAGCGGCATGAGCTCGGGCGTCTCGTCGCAGGCGAAACCGAACATCATCCCCTGGTCGCCGGCACCCTGCGCGTTGATCTGATCCTCGCCTGCCTTGCCGTGCCGGAGCTCCTCGCTGGTGTCGACGCCCTGGGCGATGTTCGGGCTCTGCTCGTCGATCGACACGATCACGCCGCAGGTCGTGCCGTCGAAGCCGTAGTGCGGATTGTCATAGCCGATCGAGCGGATCGTGTCCCGGGCGAGCTTGGGGATGTCGACGTAGGCCGACGTCGTGATCTCGCCGGCGACGACGCACAGGCCCGTCGTGAGCATCGTCTCGCAGGCCACACGGCCGTTCGGATCCTCGCCGAGAATGGCATCCAACACGGCGTCACTGATCTGGTCGGCCATCTTGTCGGGATGGCCTTCGGTGACGCTTTCGGATGTGAACGTCCAGTTGGACACGAGAAACTCCTCAGGTGGTGGATCGGGCCCGGATTTCGACGATGGCGTCGATGACGGCGCGGGCGATGTCGCGCTTGTCGCGCTTGTCGATGCTGACCGGGTCGAGACCAGGGCGCAGCAACAGGACGGCGTTGGTGTCGTAACCGAAGCCCACGCCGGGCTTGCTGACGTCGTTGGCGACGACCAGGTCGAGTCGCTTGGCGCTGAGCTTGGACTGGGCGTTGGCGAGGAGATCGCTCGTCTCGGCGGCGAACCCGACGAGCACCTGCCCCGGACCCTTGGCGGCGCCGAGCCCGGCCAGGATGTCCGGCGTCTGCTCCAAGACGATCTCCGGCACGCCGTCGCGCTTCTTGAGCTTGCCATCGGCGGCCTGCTGCGGACGGAAGTCGGCGACGGCGGCGGCCATGACGATGACGGCGGCGTCGCGGCCCTCCTCCTCGACCGCCGCTTGCAGCTCGGCGGCTGTTTCCACGCTGCGCACGCGGGCGCCAACTGGTGGCGGACGGTCGACGGTGCTGATGAGCACGACGTCGGCCCCGCGTGCCGCCGCCTCAGCGGCGATCGCGTAGCCCTGCTTGCCCGAGCTGCGGTTGGCGATGACCCGCACGGCGTCGATCGGCTCGCGCGTCCCGCCGGCGGTGACGACGAACCGCACGCCGGCGAGATCGGTGCCCGCCGGATCGAGGAGGCGCGCCGCTGCCGCCACGATCTCGATCGGATCGGCCAGCCGTCCAGCCCCGGAATCGCCCCCAGCCAGGCGGCCGACGGAGGGCCCTTCGATGTGGACGCCGCGGCGACGCAGCGTGGCGATGTTCTCGGCGACTGCCGGGTGCTCCCACATCTCGGTGTGCATGGCCGGACAGACGAGCACCGGCGCCCGCGTGGCGAGCAGCGTGGCCACCAGCAGGTCGTTCGACAGGCCGGCGGCGTAGGCGGCGATCACCCGGGCCGTGGCGGGAGCGACGATCACGAGGTCCGCTGATTGCCCGAGCCGCGTGTGCGGGATCGGATCAGCGGCGTTCCAGAGCTCGGTCTGCACCGGCTCGCTGGCGAGCGCACTCAGCGTCGTACGACCGAGGAAGTGCTCGGCGCCCCTCGTCATGACGGGCACGACGTGCGCTCCGGAATCGATCAGACGGCGACACACCTCGACCGCCTTGTAGGCGGCGATGCCCCCGGAGACCCCAAGGACGACGCGAGATCCGGCCAGCAAGTCGGTGCCCGCTGCTCAGCTGTCGCCGGCGTCCTCGGCGAGCTCTTCGTCGAGCGCCCCGGCCTCAGCCTCGGGCTCGGGCGCTTCGGTCCAGCGGATCTTGTCAGCGGCGATCTCCTCGAAACCGATGCTGAGCGGCTTCCGGGCGACGGAGCTGACCTGCGGCGGGATCATGTGACCGAGGCCTTCGCCGAGCTGGTTGAAGTACGCGTTGATGTTGCGGGCACGCCGCGCGGCCAGCGTGACGAGGCCGAACTTGGAGTCGACGCGATCGAGGAGCTCCTCGATCGGCGGGTTCATCATCGTGTCGTGGGCGCGTTCCATGTTTCTCCGGATCGGGATCCGCCCGCATCGCGGTCGGACAGCCGACAAATGCTACCGGCGGTTTCGTGCTGCCCCGATGATGCGCAACATCTCGTCGATCGTGGTCTCGAGGTCGTCGTTGACCACGACGTGGTCGGCCAGCTTGAGGCCAACGGGCTCTTCGTCATCCGCCTTGCGCAACCGCGAGATGACACGCTCGGCGTCGTCGCCGCGCGAGCGCAGCCGTCGCTCCTGCTCCTCACGCGACGGCGGGAGTACGAAGATCAACAAGGCGTCCGGGCGGATCGCCTTGACCTGGCTGGCGCCGTCGACCTCGATCTCGAGGACGACGTCGGAGTCTGGCGGGGGGTTCGGCAACGGGGTGCCGTAGTAGTTGCCGAGGAACTCGGTCCACTCCAGGAATCCGCCGGCGGCGATGCGCCGCTCGAACGTCTCCCGATCGGTGAACACGTAGGCCTCGCCCGGTTCTGCGGACCGGCGGACACGCGTCGTCCAGCTCCGACTCAGCCAGAGCTGGGGATCGCGCGCCACGAGAGCGTCGACGATCGTGCCTTTGCCGACGCCGCCCGGACCAGAGACGACGATGATGAGTGGTGGTGCTCCCGGGGGCTCCGGGCTCACCCGAGGGCGTCGAGCAGGGCTTGCCGCTGCTGCACGCCGAGGCCCTGGACCCGGCGGTTGTCGGCGATGCCGACCTCCTCCATCACCCTGCGGGCCCTGACCTTTCCGATGCCGGGGAGCGCTTCGAGGAGTGAGTGGACCTTGAGCTTGCCCACGTTGGGGTCGTCAGAATCGAGGGCCTCGGACAGCGACAACGTGTTGTTCCTCAACTGGTCCTTGATCTTCGCGCGAGCCGCACGAGCCTCGGCGGCCTTCGCCAACGCTGCGGTGCGCTGCTCAGGGGTCAACTGCGGAGGTGTAGCCATGCAGGTCAAGGTACCCGAAACGCCCAGGAAACAGGTGGATGGCCCCATCTCTCAAGGGTACATTTGTTCGGCCTCGAGCTGGCCCAGCACGCGCCGCGGCGCTCGCGGATCGGCGAACGTCGCCGTCCCGACCTGCACTGCCGAGGCCCCTGCGAGCAGGAGCTCTCGGGCATCCCAGCCGCTCGCCACGCCGCCCACGCCGACGATGGGGAGATCGGGCAACGCGGCATGGACGTCGTGGACGATGCGGACGGCGACCGGGTGGATCGCCGGCCCGGACAGGCCACCGCCGCCGGCACCCAGGGCAGGACGCCTGGTCACCGGGTCGTAGACCAGCCCGAGCAGTGTGTTGATGCAGGTCACGGCATCGGCGCCTGCGGCAGCCACGGCTTTCGCGATGTCCACGACACGGTCGGTGTTCGGGCTCAGCTTCGCCCAGCGCGGTCGGCCGCACGGCGCCGTGGCGGCGATCACCGAGGCCGACAGCTCGGGGTCGTGGGCGAAGATCGACTCCCGCCCTTCCAGGTTGGGGCAGGACAGGTTCACCTCGACGGCCACGACCTCGGCGGGCGCGTCGCTCAGCAGCTCAGCGGCTCTGGCGTAGTCGTCGACAGAGCGCCCCCAGATCGAGGCGACGACGGTCGCCCGCGCCCGCAGGAGATCGGGCAACACGTGCTCGAGCCAGTAGGTGATGCCGGGGCCTTGCAGCCCGACGGCGTTGAGCATCCCCTGCGGAGTTGGGTGCAGCCGGGGTGCGGGGTTGCCGGCCCACTCGTACGCGGCGAGTGACTTCACGACGATCGCCCCGAGCGCCGAGAGGTCGAAGTACCGGGCCAGCTCTGTGCCGTAGCCCGCCGTCCCCGAGGCCGTCATGACGGGGTTGGCCAGCGTCACCGACCCGATCGAGACGCTCACCGAACCGCGACGATGTTGATCTGGGCGCGGAGGTTCTCGAATTCGAGAACGTGCGCGCCCGGAAGCCGTGATGAGAATCTCCGCGCCCAGATGTGGGCAGGCACGACGGCTGGGTCGCTCACGTTCTGGCGTGGTGCTCTTGCAGTGAGCGCACCTCGATCGGGCGGTGACGCTGCTCGGCCAGGCCGTGGACGGCCGCCAGCGCGGCGTCGACCGTGGTCACGCAGGCGACGCGGTGCAGCGTGCACGCCTTGCGGATCAGCTCCCCGTCACTGCGCTCACTCCTGCCCTCGGGCGTGTTGACGACGAACACCACGGCACCGTCCCCGATGAGGTCGACGGCCGTCTTGCCGGCACCCTCGCTCACCTTGGCCACGACCTCGTCAACGCGCTGCCCGAACCGGGCCAGGTAGTCCGCCGTCCCCTGCGTGGCGACGACGCCGAGCTCGAGCTCGCGCAGCCGCTTGGCGACGACCAAGCCGGCGGGTTTGTCGCCGTCGGCCAAGGAGAGGAACACCGTTCCGGCCGTCGGCAGCACGGTGCCGGCGGCGAGCTCCGCCTTGTAGAAGGCGCGCCCGAACGTCTCGTCGATGCCCATCACCTCACCGGTCGAGCGCATCTCGGGACCGAGCGCGGGGTCGACCTCCGGGAAGCGGGAGAACGGCAGGACGGCTTCCTTCACCGCCACGCTCCGTGTTGCGTCGGCGCCGTGCAGCACGGAGGTCGGCAGCAGCCCCTCGACGCGCAGCTCGGCCAGCGTCGCTCCGAGCATCACCCGCGTCGCCACCTTCGCCAGTGGCACGCCCGTTGCCTTGGCGACGAACGGCACCGTCCTGCTGGCTCGCGGGTTGGCCTCGATCACGTAGACCGTTGTGCCCGTCACCGCGTACTGCACGTTGATGCACCCACGCACCTCGAGGCGCGCGGCGATCGCCGTGGTGTACGCCTCGATCACCTCGACCACCCAGGACGGCAACGTCTGGGGCGGGATCGCGCACGCCGAGTCGCCGGAGTGCACGCCGGCCTCCTCCACGTGCTCCATGACGCCGCCGATCAAGACCTCTCCGGTGACGTCACGCACCGCGTCGACGTCGACCTCGACGGCGTCCTCGAGGAAGCGGTCGATGAGCACCGGGCGCTCGGCGGACAGCCCGCCCTCACGCGCCAGGCTGCCGAAGCCGGCGAGCTCGGCCATCGCGCTGGCCAGCTGGTTGACGTCGTGAACGATCTGCATCGCCCGGCCGCCGAGCACGTAGCTGGGGCGCACGAGCACCGGGAACCCGACCTGCTCGACGACGGCCAGCGCTTCCTCCAGGTCCGTGGCCATACCGCCCGGCGGTTGCGGGATGCGCAGCTCGTCGCACACGGCGTTCCACTTCTCGCGGTCCTCGGCGAGATCGATCGAGGCCGGCGGCGTGCCGGCGACCAACGCCTCCGGCAGCAGCGAGGCCAGCTTGAGCGGCGTCTGACCGCCGAGGGTGACGATGACCTGCGGTGGCGTGCCGCCTGCGGCGGCTGTCTCGGCGGCGATCACGTTGAGGACGTCCTCGGCGGTGAGCGGTTCGAAGTACAGGCGGTCGGACGTGTCGTAGTCCGTCGAGACGGTCTCCGGGTTGCAGTTGACCATCACGGTCTCGAAACCGGCGTCGCGCAGGGCGAAGCTGGCATGGACGCAGCAGTAGTCGAACTCGATGCCCTGGCCGATGCGGTTCGGCCCGGAACCGAGGATCACCACCCGCGGCCGATCGGACGGGCGGACCTCGCTCTCGTCCTCCCACGTCGAGTAGTGGTATGGCGTCTCGGCGGCGAACTCGGCGGCGCACGTGTCGACGGTCTTGAACGTGGGGTGGACACCGGCTCGTTCCCGTGTCGCCCGCACGTGGTTCTCGGTCGTCGCCCACAGGTGAGCAAGTTGCGCGTCGCTGAAGCCGAGTCGCTTGGCTCGCCTCCACGCTCGCGCGTCGAGATCGTCCGGGCCATCGACGGTGGCCAGCTCATCGCGGTGTTCGACGATGGCCAGCAGCTGATCGAGGAACCACGGATCGATGCGGCAGGCGTCGTACAGCTCCTCGATCGTGCGGCCGCGGCGGAGCAACTCGCCGATCTCGAAGATCCGGTTCGGGGTCGGCACGGCGATCGCCGCCAGCAGATCGCCGTCACTGACCGGTTCCAGCTCGGCCTCGGCAGGGTCGCAGTTCAGACCGGCGCGGCCGTGCTCGAGCGAGCGCAGCGCCTTCTGGATGCTCTCGGGGAACGTCCGCCCGATCGCCATCACCTCGCCGACCGACTGCATCTGCGTGCCGAGGACACCCGTCGTTCCGGGCAGCTTCTCGAAGGCCCATCGCGGCACCTTCGTGACGACGTAGTCGATCACCGGCTCGAAGCAGGCGGGTGTGGCGCGCGTGATGTCGTTCGAGATCTCGTCGAGCGTGTAGCCGACGGCGAGTCGAGCGGCGATCTTGGCAATCGGGAAGCCCGTCGCCTTCGACGCCAGCGCCGACGAGCGCGACACGCGCGGGTTCATCTCGATGATCACCTGGCGCCCGGTCACCGGGTCGAGGGCGAACTGGACGTTGGAGCCGCCGGTCTCGACACCGACGCGTCGGATGCAGGCGAACGCCGCGTCGCGCATCGCCTGGTACTCGACGTCGGTCAGCGTCTGCGCAGGAGCGACGGTGATCGAGTCGCCGGTGTGCACACCCATCGGATCGACGTTCTCGATCGAGCAGATGATCACGCAGTTGTCGGCGGCGTCGCGCATCACCTCGAGCTCGAACTCCTTCCACCCGGCGATCGACTCCTCGATGAGGATCTCGCCGATCGGGCTGGCCGCCAGGCCGACGCGGGCGATGTGCTCGAACTGCTCGGGCGTGTGGGCGATGCCGGTGCCGCGGCCACCGAGGATGTAGGCCGGCCTGACGATCACCGGGAGCCCCACGTTCACCATGACGCGGCGGGCTTCGTCCAGGGTGTGGGCGATGCCCGAGACAGGGACGTCGAGGCCGATCTCGAGCATCGCCCGCTTGAACCGCTCGCGATCCTCGGCCGTGGCGATGGCCTCGGCATCGGCCCCGATCAGCTCCGGCGTGCCTGGCACCCCGATGAGACCCTGGCGGTACAGGTCCATCGCGAGGTTCAGCCCGGTCTGCCCGCCGAGCGTCGGGAGCACGGCGTCGGGCTGCTCGCGTTCGATGATCCGGGCGACCACTTCCGGCGTCAGCGGCTCGATGTAGGTGCGATCTGCGAAGTCCGGGTCCGTCATGATCGTGGCCGGGTTCGAGTTGACGAGGACCACTCGATAGCCCTCGTCGCGCAGCACCCGGCAGGCCTGCGTCCCGGAGTAGTCGAACTCGCAGGCCTGGCCGATGACGATCGGGCCGGACCCGATGACGAGGATCGAGGAGAGGTCGTTGCGCCGCGGCATCAAACGACTCCGACGCCGAGGTCCGGGGCGGGCAGCCCGGTTGGGTCGTCGGTGAGCTCGCTGACCCGGCGGCCCCCCATCGCCTTGGAGAACCGGTCGAACAGGTACCAGCTGTCGTGCGGGCCCGGCCCCGCCTCGGGATGGTGCTGCACCGAGAAGGCGCGAGCTTCGGGAATGGCCAGCCCTTCACACACGCCGTCGTTGAGGTTGACGTGCGTCAGCTCGACCCCGCCCGGGAGTGTGGATGCGTCCACGGCGAAGTTGTGGTTCTGACTGGTGATCTCGATGGCGCCGGTCGAGAGGTCCTTGACCGGGTGGTTTGCGCCGTGATGCCCGAACGGCAGCTTCACCGTCTCGGCGCCCAGGGCGCGGCCGAGCAGCTGGTGGCCGAGGCAGATGCCGAAGATCGGCACCTCGCCGAGCAGCCCGCGGATCGCCTCGACGGCGTACGGCACCTCACTCGGGTCGCCCGGCCCGTTGGACAGGAAGACGCCATCCGGTTCGCGGGCCAGCACGTCGGTCGCGGTCGTCGACGCCGGGACGACGTCGACCCGACCGAAGCCGGCGAGGTGGCGAAGGATCGTCCGCTTGATCCCGAAGTCGTAGGCGACGATCGTGAACGGGCCATCGGCGCCGACCGTGTACGGCGCCGGCGTCGTGACGGTGGCGACGAGATCGATGCCGGCGGTCCCCGGTTCGGACGCCGCCGCAGCGCGCACCGCTGCGAGGTCGTCGGCCGGGCCGAAGGCACCAGGCATCGCGCCGGTGTCGCGGATCAGCCGGGTCAGGCGGCGTGTGTCGATGCCACCGATCCCGGGGATGCCGTAGCGCCGCAACATGTCGTCCAGGGGTGCCTGGGCTCGGCGGTTGCTCGGTCGCCGAGCGACGGCCCGAGCGATGACGCCGCGGCAGAACGGGCGCCGCGCCTCGAAGTCGGTCAGGTTGACGCCGTAGTTGCCGAGGTGGGGGTTCGTGAACGTGATGATCTGGCCCGCATAGCTCGGGTCGGTGAGCACCTCCTGGTAGCCGGTCAGCGTCGTGTTGAACACGACCTCGCCCGCCGCCAGCACGGGAGCACCGAACAGTTCGCCCTCGAACATGGACCCGTCCGCCAGCGCAAGCACCCCGTTCTGTCCTTCGGAACCGTTCATTGTGAGGCGATCCCAACAAACAGGACGGTGCCGGCATGGATGTACATGCATTGGATCGTATAACCATTCATCTTTGAGGCACTCCGTCGATGACAACCGGCGCACCCCTGAAGACCGTGTGCCGCACACGGCCTTTGAGCGTCCTGCCCACGTACGGGCGTGTTGCGGCTGTTGCTGGCGAGGGCCGCTGGCCGCACGCTCCAGCTGACCGTCGGGTCGAACACGACGAGGTTTGCAGTGCCGCCCTCCTGGATCGGTACGCCGTGGCGATCGCTGACGCCGGCGATCGCCGCCGGCTTCCATGACAGCGCGGCGACGACATCCTGCAGCGGCAGGTCGAGCTCGGCCAGCGCGACGCCGAGAGCGGTCTCCAACCCGAGCATGCCCGGCGGTGCGGTGTCGATCGGTCGCTCCTTGCCTTCTTGGGGATGCGGTGCGTGGTCCGTTGCGATCGCGTCGATGGTGCCGTCGGCGAGACCAGCCTTGATCGCCGCGACGTCGTCGGCGGTGCGCAGCGGCGGATTCACCTTGAAGACCGGGTCATAGCCGCGGAGGTGCTCGTCGGTGAGCGTGAAGTGGTGGGGCGCAGCTTCTGCCGTCACGGCGACGCCGTCGGCCTTGGCCAACCGGACCAGCTCGACGCTGCGCGCCGTCGACAGGTGGAGCAGGTGGATGCGGGCACCCGTCAGTCGTGACAGCTCGAGGTCGCGATGGACCATCAGCTCCTCGGCGAGCGCAGGCCATCCGGGCAACCCGAGCTCGCTGCAGCAGCGGCCCTCGTGCATGACGGCCCCTTGGGTGAGGCGGGCGATCTCGCAATGCTGGGCGAGGACCATGTCCAGACCGCGCGAGTACTCCATCGCACGACGCATGAGCAGCGGATCCTGCACGCCGTTGCCGTCGTCGGTGAAGATGCGCACACCGGCCGCGACGAGCTCGGCGTACGGCGCGAGCGCTTCGCCGGCCCGACCCATCGTGATGCACCCGGCCGGCAGCACTTCGCACAGACCGGCCTGCTCGCCTTGGGCCCGCACGAACTCCACGACGCCGCGCGAGTCCTGCGGCGGATCGGTGTTCGGCATGGCCACGACCGCCGTGAATCCGCCGAGGGCCGCGGCCCTGCTGCCGGTCTCGATCGTCTCGACCTCCTCGCGACCGGGCTCGCGCAGGTGGACGTGGAGGTCGACGAATCCTGGCGCGACCACGCAGCCGCCGGCGTCGAGCACCTGGTCAGCGCGCAGTTCTGCGCCGACGGCATCGCCAATCGCCGCGACGCGACCGTCCTCGATCAGCACGTCCGCCCGCCGCTCACCTTCTCGATCGACGACCGTTCCGCCCCGGATGAGCACGCTGCCCGTCACGCCGGCTCCTCGACAGGCACATCGCGCCCCGCGCCCAACAGCTCGAACAGCACCGCCATGCGCACGGCCACGCCGTTGGTGACCTGCTGGGTGATGACTGCTCCGGGCAGCTCGGCAGGATCGACGAGGATCTCGACGCCGCGGTTCATCGGACCGGGGTGCATCACGAGCGCATGCTCCGGCAGGCGTCGAGCTCGCTCGGCAGTCAGCCCGAAGCGGGCGCTGTACTCGCGCAGGCTCGGCACGAGCGCCTCCTGCATGCGCTCTCGTTGCATCCGCAACAGGTACAGCACGTCGACCTTCTCGACCACCGCATCGAGATCGTCAGTCGTCGGCGCGGGAGGCACCGGCGGCAGCAGCGTGACGGGCGCGACGAGCGTGACGTCGGCACCGAGGGCCGTGAACACCTCGACGGCGCTGCGCGCAACTCGGCTGTGGCGGATGTCCCCGACGATCGCCACCCGCACGCCGTCGAGCCCGGACGACCGCCCCAGCGCCTGGCGTACGGTGTAGGCGTCGAGCAGCGCTTGCGTCGGATGGCCATGCCAGCCGTCGCCGGCGTTGATGATGCTCGCCGTCGTCCAGCGGCTGACCTGCCATGGCACGCCGCTCGACCCGTGGCGGATCACGAATGCGTCGACGCCCATCGCGGCGACCGTTTCGATCGTGTCGCGCAGGCTCTCGCCCTTGTTCACGCTCGACGTGCCGACCGAGAACGTCATCACGTCCGCCGACAGCCGCTTGGCGGCGGTCTCGAACGAGAGCCGGGTGCGCGTCGAGTCCTCGAAGAACAGGTTGCACACGGTCTTGCCGCGCAGTGCTGGTACCCGCGGGTTGGGCCGCTGGTTGATGTCGACCATCGTGTCGGTGAGCTCGAGCAGGCGCTGCACGCCGTCGACACCGATCTCGCTGATCGACCGCAGGTGCTTCACCGCGCCGTCACTGCGTTCCCCGGCCACGCAGGCGTCATTGCGTTCCCCGGCCACGCAGGCCGCTGCTGACCGCTCCCTCGCTGGCGCTCGGTCGCTTGCCGCCCGTGGAATCGCTGGCGCTCACTCGCTCGCGCTGCGCGACAGGCTTGATTTCGACGCCCTGCTCCGTGACGACGACGTCTTCGCGCGTGCTCGTCGGCAGGTTCTTGCCGACGAAGTCCGGGCGGATCGGCAGCTCCCGGTGGCCGCGGTCGACGAGCACCGCCAGCTGGACCGCCCGCGGGCGCCCGTACTCGCTGACCGCGTCGAGGGCAGCCCGCACCGTGCGCCCCGTGTACAGCACGTCGTCGACGAGCACGACGGTGGCGCCGCTCAGGTCGACGGGGATGTCGGTGCGCCCCGCCGGCACGACCGGCCGCAGCCCGATGTCGTCGCGGTACATCGAGACGTCGAGGCTCCCGACCGGGACCGGCCCTTCGATGCGGGCGACCTCCATGCCGAGGCGCTCGGCCAGCCACACACCGCCGCGCTGCAGACCAAGCAGCACGAGCGCGTCGAGTCGGTTGTCACGGGCGTTGCGTTCGAGGATCTCGTGTGCCATGCGGGTCACCGCCCGCCGCACGTCATCCTGGCTGAGCACCAGGCCCGGCGCTCGCGCCGGCCGCTCAGGTTCGTCGCGCACTCATCCTCCGTCCGGGCCTCACGGGACCCGCTTCACGGTCGGATGGCACCGTACCAGCCATCGCCGCGACCTAGGTTGATCGGCGTGCGTGGCACCGTCGTGATGGGGACCTACAACGAGGCGGCGTCGATCGGACCGGTCCTGGCCGAGCTGGACGAGGCGGCGACGGCACTGCGCCGCGCCGGCATCGAGCTGAACGTGCTGCTCGTCGACGACGACTCGCCCGACGGGACTGCTGCCGTGGCCCGGCGCGAGGCGGAACGCTTCGGTCTGCCCCTTGAGGTGATCGCGGGCCCTGGTCGCATCCCCGGCGCCGCGCTCCTCGCCGGCTTCCGGCACGTCGTTGCCGCGGATGAGGCCCGGTTCATCGTCACCCTCGACCCCGACGGCCGCCATGACGCCCGCCAGATCACCGATCTGGTGCGCATGTTCCTGGCCCGCCGCAGCGGGCTGACCATCGGCTCCCGTTGGGTGCGTGGCGGCTCATCGCCCGGCACGGCGGCACCGCGGGCCCTGGCCAGCCGTGCTGCCAGCGAGCTCGTTCGGCGCAGCACCGGCTTGCGGCGAGTGCGAGACGCGACGACGTCGTTCTGGGTCGTCGATGTCGATGTCGTGCGAACGGTGCTGGAAGACGGGATGCAGCTCACCGGCTACGGGTTCTACCCGGCCTTCGTCGCGCTCGCCCAGGCCTACGGCTTCAGCATCGACGAGGTGCCGATCGTGTATCGCCCGCGCTACTCCGACGTCGCGTCGCTGTCGCTGCGCGACGTCGTCGACTTCCAGCGCAGCCTCGCCCCGCTCCGCCAGCGGGTCCAGGAGGTGCGGGCGAAGATGCGCTCGGACCAAGCCACGTGGGCGTCCCGATCGGGACGGATGCGCGACCAGGAGGCCATGGTCGACTCATCGTTCGGCGCCGATGTCGAGCTCGAGCGGCTGGCGAGCGCAGAACGGTTCATCGGCTGGATCGCCGACGAGATCGCGCCCCATCTCGGGCGACGCGTGCTCGAGGTCGGTGCCGGCATCGGCAGTGTGTCACTGGCGTTGGCCGAGCGCCGGCCCGACGTGGCGCTGACCGTGCTGGAGCCGGCGGCCAACCTCTTCGACGAGCTGCAAGAGCGCCTCGGTGACCGTGCTGGGATCACCGCCCGCAAGGCGACGTCGACGGAGCTGCTGGACGACGACCCCGCTCCGACGTTCGACTCGGTCGTCTACGTCAACGTCCTGGAGCACATCCTCGACGACGAGCGTGAGCTGCGCGACGCGCACCAGCTCCTCGTGGAAGGAGGCACGCTGGCCATCTTCGTGCCCGCACTCCCCCGCCTCTACGGCTCGCTCGACTACAAGTCCGGTCACCACCGCCGCTACGTGCGCGGCGACCTGGCGGCCACGGTCGAGGCGGCCGGGTTCGAGGTGGTCGACCTGCGGTACCTCGACGTGCTCGGTGTTGGCCCGTATTACGCGATGTACCGGCTGATCGACGTGAAGTCGCTCGGCGCGGTGTCGTCCACCGGCTACGACCGGGTCATCGTGCCCGTCAGCCGCGCCCTGCAGCGGCTCGTGCCGCATCCCCCGCTCGGCAAGAACCTGCTCGCCATCGCTCGGAAGCGCTAGTCGCCGCTCACGGCGAACTGGCGGCTCGAGCGTCAGGTGTCGGGGCTCACCCGGCGTGCCACGACGACGTCCTCCTGGTCGAAGAGGATCTCGTACGGGTCGCCGTCGATCAGATCGGCGAGCAGTTGCTGCTCGGTCGCCCCGACCTGCTGTCGGTCGACGACGACGTACTCGATCGTTGCTGGGTCCGGCAGCCGGTAGTCGTCGTCGTTGCCCCAGTACGACATGACGAACGGGTTCGGCCAGTTGTAGATCTGCTCACGATGGGACAGGTGCGGGAGCAACCCGTACGTCGCGGTGACGGAAGCGTCGTCCGGCACACTCTCGACCGCGGCCTCGAGCGACGCCTGCCGCGGGTTCTCACGCACCCACGCCAGGTCGTAGCCGGTGCCGATCGGCGACGGCGACCACGCCACGTTCGTCACGTAGGCCCACACCAGCAACCACGGAATGAGCCCGACGCGCACGACCCGGAACCGCCCCCACAACCACCGTCCGCCCTCGATCGCGGCGATCGTGATCGGCGCGATCATCACCGCCGTGTACTGGTAGCGGATCGACCTCGCGTACGGGCTGCTCCCGATGGCGCTGGCCAGCAGCTGCGGCAGTGCCATCAGCAGCTCGAGCGGAGCCGCCAGCGGCAACCCGCCCCACGGCAAGAGGAGGTCGCGGTAGAACCGCAGTCGGTCCGGCTGGGTGACGTCGCGCACGAGCTGGTCGGGGTGGCGCGCCATCGTCTGGGCGATCTCGGGGAACGTGCCGCCGTAACTGCCGTAGAAGTACTCGAGGTAGAACGCCTGCCGGCCGTCGTTGAAGTACGGGATCACCAGCTGTGTGCAGATCAGGTACCAGGCGAAGCCGATGAACATCGTGCCGAGCGCCGCATACAGATCGCGTCGCGCGTCGCTGCGCCAGTACAGGACGGCCAGCACGAAGCCGAGCATGAACACGAGGAGCGCCACGTCCTCGCGGGTCGAGAGCGCGAGCGCCAGCGCGACGAAGTACCACCCCCACGAGCGGCGGCGGGCGAAGAACCAGGCGAACAGCAGCGGTGTGACGACGAGCGCCTCGGGATGGAAGTTGGCCGAGGTGATCCACTGGACCGGCGCGTACATCAGGTAGGCCACGGCGAACGTCAGGCCGATCCACGGGCGCTCGAAGCGGTCCCGGGCGATCAGGTAGACGGGCAACGCGCCCAGCCCGAGGATGAAGGCCTGGGCCACGTAGAGGAACGACGGGCCCGCGCCGAGCCAGTAGAACGGCGCGAACAGCAGCGCGACGACGTTGATGTGGTGGCCCCAGAACTCGAGACCGCGCACGGTGACGAACGACTGCCCGCCGCGTGACACGAGCCAGAAGCCCTGGTCGTAGATCCCCAGGTCGTAGGCCCACGATCCGAAGTTGTTGTGGTGGATGACGCCGAGGCGGCCGAAGACGACGGTGAACACGACGATCCCGACGAGCGTCAACCAGGCGGCGACGTGGACCTTGGCCAACCGCTCGGTGACCGCCCGCACCCGTGTGCGCGGCACTTCCGTCACGCCGTCGGTGGTGGTTGCGGTCACCGCCATTCGCGAGCCAAGGCGGACAGGACGCCGTTGACGAAGCGTCCGCTGTCGTCGGTGGAGAAACGCTTGGCCAGCTCGACGGCCTCGTCGATCACGACGGCGACCGGGACATCCGGCCGTTCGGCCAGCTCGAACGCGCCCAGGCGCAGGACGTTGAGGTCGAGCACGGGCATGCGGGCGAGCGGCCACCCGGTCGCCTTGGCGGCAATCGCCTCGTCGAGGCGCTCCCGGTGTTCGGCCACTCCTCGCACGAGGGTCGCCGTCATCGCGTCGGGCTCGACGATCTGCACCTCGAGCGCATCGACCGGGGAGATGCCCTTGGCCTGCGCCTCGTAGAGGAGGTACAGCGCCCGCTCCCTGGCGTCAGAACGCCGATCAGGTCGCTTCGGGCGACGCTCGCTCACCGTCGACGATTCAGACTCGTGTGATGTACTCACCCGAGCGGGTGTCGACCTTCACGCGATCGCCGACTTCGACGAAAAGCGGTACCTGGACCGTCTTGCCGGTCTCGAGCACGGCCGGCTTGCGGGCGCCGGACACCCGATCGCCCTGCACGCCGGGTTCGGTCTGCGCCACGCTCAGCTCGACCGACGCCGGGATCTCGACGCCGATGATCTGCCCCTGGTACTGCGCGATCTGGGCGACCGCGCCCTCCACGAGGTAGTCGGCCACCGTGCCGAGCGCCGCGGGCGCGACCTGCGTCTGGTCGTAGGTGGACGTGTTCATGAACACGTAGTCGTCCGCGTCCCGGTACAGGAACTGCATGTCCTGGCGGTCGACGATCGCCTGCTCGACGCGCACGCCGGCGTTGAACGTGCGCTCGAGGACGCTCCCGGTGCGCACGTTGCGGAGCTTCGTGCGGACGAAGGCGCCGCCCTTGCCGGGCTTCACGTGCTGGAACTCGACGACCTGGAACAGCCCGTTGTCGAGCTGCAGCGTGATGCCGGTCCTCAGGTCGTTGGTCGTGATGGCAGGCATGGCGTGTCCTTGGACAGATGGGTGAGGATGCGGCAGCCCGTCTCGGTGACGGTGACGAGATCCTCGATGCGGACTCCGCCGAAGCCGTCACGATAGAGGCCGGGTTCGACGGTCACCACGTCTCCGACGACGAGCTGCTCGGTCGACACCTTCGACGCGAACGGGTCCTCGTGGATGTCGAGGCCGACGCCGTGGCCGGTTCCGTGGATGAACCAGTCGCCCAGCCCGGCGTCATCGAAGACCCGTCGGCACGTGGCGTCGACCGCCGACGCGTCGACGCCGGCACCGATCGCGGCGAGCCCGGCGAGCTGCGCCTCGAGGACGAGGCCGTACACGTCCTGCTGCTGCTGGTCCGGTTCGCCCACGACGAACGTGCGGGTCATGTCCGAGTGGTAGCCGTCGACCAGTGCACCGACGTCGATGATCACCGTGTCGCCCTCGACGATCATGCGTCGGCCGGTGTGGTGGTGGGGTCGGGCGGCGTGCTGTGGTCCACTGGCGACGATGGTGTCGTAGCTCGGTCCGTCCGCACCGAGGCGGCGCATGCGGTGCTCCAGCTCGTCGCGCACGTCGGCCTCGGTCGGCTGCTCGGCGAGCTGCGGAACGACTGCAGTCAGTGCGACATCGGCGATCTCCGCAGCATGGGCGATCCGGGCCAACTCGCCGCGGTCCTTGACTCGACGCAGTCGGCGGATCGTGTGGCCGTCGGGCTCGAGCTCGAGGTCGGTGGCGAAGTCGAGCCACGTCGCGTGGGTGAGGTGGGTGGCGTCCGCGACCACCGGTCCGCCACGAGCCGCGGCGACGACGTGGTCGCGGATCTCCGGACGGGTGGAGCCGACCACGATGTCGGGCGCGATCCCCGCTGCCGCGACATCGGCGGCGGCGCGGTCGGCATATCGGCCATCGGTGATCAGCACGAACGTCTCCGGGCCGATGACTGCCCATCCGAGCGATCCGCCGAAGGACGTCAGCCAGCGAAGGTCGGACGGCGCCGAGACGATCAGCGTGCGGCCGTCCAGAGCCTCCCGCACGGCGTCGGGTCGTGCGGCGTAGCCGATCGGCGGCAGCTCGCTCATGCTCGCTCCGCGAGGCGGGCGGCGACTGCCCGCACGGCGAGCTCGTAGCCGAGCCCGCCGAAGCCGACGATCGACCCGCTGGCGACCGGCGCGACGACGCTCGTGTGCCTCCATGGCTCCCGGGCGTTCGGGTTGGAGAGGTGCACTTCGACGATCGGACCCTCGAAGGCGGCCAGCGCGTCGTGCAGGCTCCAGGCGTAGTGCGTGAGCGCGCCGGGATTGATGATGATCGCGACGCACCGACCGCGCGCGGCGTGGATGGCGTCGACCAGCTCGCCTTCGTGGTTGCTCTGGATGGCCTCGATCGTCAACCCGAACTCGGCGGCCGCCTGTTCCGTGCGGGCGACGTGGTCACCGAGCGTCGCCGTGCCGTAGATCTCTGGCTCGCGGGTGCCGAGCAGATTGAGGTTCGGGCCGTGCAGGAGCAGCACGCAGGGGGGCGATGCGGCGTCCACACCGCTCAACGGTACGCCGCGACGTTCGGGGTCGACGGTCACATCCGCGCCAGCGCCGCGCGCACGTCGCGCTGCGAGACGCGCCGCACGACCTCGATGCCCCGTGGCCCGTCGAGGACGAACGTCAGACCGTCGAGCGCCTTCTTGTCGCGCGCCATCAACGCCACCAACTCGTCGGCGTCGAGTTCGGTGGGCATGCTCGTCGGCAAACCGTACGTGCCGCCGACCACTTGGCGATGCGCCTGGACCCGCGCGCCGTCGATCCGGTCGAGCTGCTGTGCGAGCTCGGCGGCGAACACCAGCCCGATCCCGACGGCCTCGCCGTGAGTCAGCGCGTGATCCGTGGCGATCTCCAACGCGTGGGCCAACGTGTGCCCGTAGTTGAGCAGTGCCCGTTGGTCTCCCTCCCGCTCGTCAGCGGCAACGAGGGCCGCCTTGATCGACACGCAGCGGGCGACGCGAGCCGTCAGGTCCATCGCCTCGAGATCTTCGCCGGTGAGGAAGTGGTACTTGGCCATCTCACCCTCGCCAGAGCGGCGCTCGCGTGCCGGCAAGGTCGCCAGCGCGTCGAGGTCGCAGATCACGCCGGATGGCTGCCAGAACGCGCCGACGAGGTTCTTGCCCTCGGGCAGGTTCACGGCGGTCTTGCCGCCGATCGCGCCGTCGATCATGCCGAGCAGCGTGGTGGCGACGTTGATCAGGGGCGTGCCCCGATGCCACGTCGCCGCGGCGAGACCGGCGACGTCGGTGACCATGCCGCCTCCGACGCCGATCACGACGTCGTGACGGGTCAGGCCGATGCGGGCGAACGACCGGGCCAGCAGCTCGAGCGTCGTCAACGACTTGTGCGCCTCGCCCTCGCCGATCTCCATGCGTTCGACGGGCAGCGGCAGGTCGATCGAGCACGGCACGGTGGCCTGCGTCACGATGGCCGCCTGGCGTGCCGTCTTGGGGAGCAGACCGGACAGCTCGGCGATCGCCCCGTGGCCGACGATGACGTCGTACGAGCGCTCGCCGAGGGGGACGACGACGCGCTGCAGCGGAGTCACGATTGGTCGGCCTCCTCGACGACGGCCAGCACCTCGACGAGCACGTCGTCGGGTGAGGCCGCGCCGGTGTCGACGACGGCGTGCGCCACCTCCGCGTAGAAGTGCTCGCGTTCCGGCAGCAGGCGACGCATGGCGGCTTCGGGATCACCGTCGAGCAACGGCCGGTGCCCGTGGGTGGTGACCCGCTGCGACAGGGCGCCGGGATCGGCCCGCAACCACACGACGAGGGCGTGGGCACGCTCGAGCGCGTCGCGGTTCTCCTGGCGCAGCACCGTGCCACCGGCGGCAGCGATGACGAGCGGCTCGGGCTCGGACAGCGCGTCGACGAGCGCGCGCGTCTCGAGCACGCGGAAGGCTGGCTCCCCGTCCTCCTCCCAGATCTCCCGCACCGTGCGGCCGGTCGTCGCCTCGATCAGCTGATCGGAGTCCACGAATGGTCGTTGCAGGTGTGCGGCCAGCGCCCTGCCAATCGTGGTCTTGCCGGCGCCCATCATCCCGACGAGCACCACGTGACGCGTCATTTGAGCCCGGAGCGGAAGGCCTCGGCGTTGCGCGTCAGCTCGACCATCGAGTCACCGCCGAACTTCCGTTGGGCCTCTCGGGCGAGGATCAGCGCGACCATCGTCTCGGCGACCACTCCCATCGCTGGCACTGCGGTGACGTCCGTGCGCTCCTTGAACGAGACCGTCGACTCCTTCGTGGCCGTGTCGACGGTTTCGAGCACGGGCACGTTGAGGGTGGCCAGGGGCTTCATCGCCGCTCGCACGACGAGCAGGTCGCCGGTCGACATGCCGCCCTCGATGCCACCGGCCAGCGTGGTGTCGCGCCGGTAGGCGCCAGCGTCTGGGTCCCAGCGGATGGCGTCGTGGGCAGCGCTGCCCCGCCGGGCGGCGACCTCGAAGCCGTCGCCGATCTCGACGCCCTTGACGGCCTGGATGCTGAGCACCGCCTGGGCCAGGAGGGCGTCCAGCTTGCGGTCCCAGTGGACGTGGCTGCCGAGACCAACGGGGACGCCCTCGGCGATGATCTCGACGATTCCCCCGAGCGAGTCGCCGTCCTTGGCCGCCCCCTTCACCTCCAGGATCATCGCCTCGGCGGCCGCTGGATCGAAGCAGCGAACCGGCGATTCGTCGATCACCGGCAGATCGGTCGCCGTCGGGCGAGGCGCATTGGACCGGGCCTGGCCGAGCTGGATGACGTGCGAGAGCACCTCGACGCCGAGCTGACGCAGCAGCAGCTTGGCCAGTGAGCCGGCAGCGACACGGGCGGCGGTCTCGCGCGCGCTGGCCCGCTCGAGGACGTCACGGGCGTCGGTGAAGCCGTACTTCTGCATGCCGGCGAGGTCGGCGTGGCCGGGACGGACCTGGGTCAGGGGCGCCTTGGTCTCGCCCGGCGCAGGCGACATCTCGGCGTGCCACTTGTCGCTGCGGTACCACTCGGTGTTCTTGATCTCGATGGCGACCGGCGCGCCGATCGTGCGGCCGTGGCGGACACCGCCGACGAGCGTCAGCTCGTCGACCTCGAAGCGCTGTCGTGGTCCCCGGCCGAAGCCCAGCCGGCGGCGGGCGAGCTCCGCCTGGACCTCCTCGACGGTCACCGCCAGGCCGGCTGGCAACCCCTCGACGATGACCACGAGCCCCTGCCCGTGGGACTCACCCGCAGTGAGGAAGCGCAGCACGCCGCAACGCTACTGGTGGCTCTCCGTCTGCGCGATGAGCGATGTGCGTCGCAAAGGCACTCATCGCTCATCGCCGCGCCCTCAGCTCGGCGAGGGCGGCGGCCCGCAGGAGCGTCGGGTCGGGGCGCTGCCCGGTCCACAGCTCCTGCTGGAGGACGGCCTGGTGGACCAGCATGCCGAGTCCGTCGACGGTCCCGCATCCCGTGCTCGCCGCGGCGCGCAGGAGCGCCGTCTCGAGCGGGTGGTACACGAGATCGCTGACGACCTGGCCCCGACGCAGGAGGGCGGGATCGAACGGCACGTCGGTCGCGCCCATGCCGACGGTCGTGGCGTTGACGACGATGTCCGCCCGCCCGACGTCGTCGAAACCCCCGACCCGGGCGGCCGGCGCCAATGCGGCGGCAGCCAGAGCCCGCTCCGCGGTCCGGTTGACGACCGCGATGTCAGCGGCGCCGGCGCGACCCAACGCGTCGACGAGGCTGCGGGCGGCGGCGCCTGCGCCGACGATGACCACTCGCCTGCCCTCGACGGGGGTGCCGGCGGCGGCCAACGCGGCGAGGAAGCCGTCGCCGTCGGTGCTGTGGCCGACCAGCGTGGCGCCGTCACGGACGACGGTGTTGACCGACTCCAACGCTGCCGCAGCGGGCGCCAACTCGTCGACCGCGGCTGCCACCTCCGCCTTCAGGGGTGTCGTCACGGACAGCCCGACCAGTCCGAATGTGCGCATCGCGTCGACGGCAGCCGCACCGGATCCGGCCGGCACGTCGAAGGCGACGTAGTCCCAGTCGAGGCCCGCAGCTGCGAAGGCCGCCCGGTGCAGCGCCGGCGACAACGAGTGCGCGACCGGGGAGCCGATGACCGCCGCGACGGTCATCGTCCCACGGACCGGGTCGCGTCGTTCAGAGGTGGAGCCCCGGTTCGGCACGGCGGGCGCTCCAGCGCCTTCGCCGGCCGCATCAGTCGAGCAAGCCGGCAGCCGCCGCCGCGGCGATGTTGGCCTCGTGCTGCTCGGCGGTCGCCGCGAAGGCGTGGTTCCCGTCCTCGTCGGCGATCACGTAGAAGAGGTAGACACAGGGTGTGTCCTCGGGCAGGTCGGCGCAGATCGGGTCACCGACGCTCGGGTTGGGCGCCGGATTGAGCGCGGCCTGGATCGACGCCCGCCCGGGGTTGGCGATCGGCGTGGGTGGCAGGCCTTCGTGCATGTACGTGTTCCACGGAGTGTCCATGTTCCGCTGGTCGCTGAACGGCACCGTGTCCGGGTCGAGGCCCGACTGCAGCGTCCCGTAGCGCACGGCTGCGTCGATGGCCAACGGCATGCCGATGCCCAGCCGGTTGTAGATGACCCTGGCGATCTTCGCCCGGTCGGCGTCCGTCTTCGCCTCGCGCTCGATCATCGAGGCGATGGTGAGGATCCCATACGGGCTCTGGAAGAGCCGCTCGCCCTTGGTGACGATGTCCTCCTGGCTACCGACGCGTTCCATCTGGGAGATCATCCGGCTGATCACTTGACCTTCGCTCTCCCCGTTGGAGACCTGATAGGTGTCGGGGAACAGCAGGCCCTCCAGCGACGTGACGCCGAACGGGCGGAAGTTGGCGACGAGCGCCGGGTCCTGCATCGCCGCGTTGAATCCGTCGGCGGTCATCGGGACGACCTTCTCGTCGAGGCGCTGTGCCATCTGCGCCATGGTGAAGCCCTCCGGGAACGTGACCTTGTTGTAGGTCTGCGCGGGTGGTGTGCGCAGCGTCGCCAGCACGTTGCCCATGTGGTCGCTCGTCGTGATCTCGTAGTACCCCGGCGTGATCTCCAGGCCACCGTGGCGCTCGACGTACCAGCGGAAGACACCGGCGTCGACGATGAAGCCGTCCTGCTCGAGCCGCTCGCTGAGCGAGTCGAGGCTGTCGGCGGCGTCGACCGTGAAGCTCGCCGGGGCACCGGTTTCACCCTCGGGGTTGAGCTGGTGGATGTACCACCAGCCGACACCGCCGGCGGCCAGGATCAACGCGACCACGAGGACCATCGCCGCATAGGCGACCCACTTGATCGAGCGGGTCTGCCAGCGCAGACGTTCGACGACCCCGGCGACCTCGGCGTCGTCCCACGGGTCGGTGCTCCAATCGAGCGTCTCCAGGGCATCGAGCGAGTCGAGGTCATCGATGCCACGCGGGTCGCGATCTTCGGCGGCCTGCTTGGCGGCGCGTTCGCGAGCGAGCTCCTCGGCGATCGTCACGGTCGCCGCCCTCCATCGCGGTGGGCGTCGAGCCAGGACTGCAGGATGACCGCCGCGGCGACCTTGTCGACGACGTCGCGCTTCGCCGCGCCGCGCACACCACCCTGCCTCAAGGCGCGTTCGGCGGTCACGGTCGTGAACCGCTCGTCCCAGGTCTCGACGGGCACCTGGACAACGCTAGCCAGCGCCTCGACTTCGGCCCGGGCACCCCGCGCTGCTGGGCCGTCGGCGCCGGACAGGCTGCGCGGCATCCCGACGACCACGAGCTCGACCTCTTCCTCACGGGCGAGGGCGGCGATGTGACGGTGGTCCTCGCTGCGGTTACGACCACGCCCGATCACCGTGAGGGGTGAGGCGATCGTGCCGGAGCGATCACTGACGGCGACGCCGATGCGCTTCGAGCCGAGATCGAGGCCGAGCGCGCGCACGGTTCAGGACGAGGCGCGGGCGGACTCGACGGCGTCCTTGGCGATGGCCAGAGCATCACCGATGCCGCTGATGTCCTTGCCTCCCGCAGTTGCGACATCGCCCTTGCCGCCGCCGCCTCCGCCGACGGCCTTGGCGGCATCTCGGATCAGCCCCGCAGCCTCGATGCCCAGCCCGGGCGTCACCGCCCCGGTGATGCTCACGCCGCCGGTGGTCGTCTCACCAGCCAGGACGACGATGTCGACTCCCGGCTCGTCGCGAACGGCGAGCGCCAGCTCACGCAGCTCGTTGGGCGCCAAGCCGTCGACCCGCTCCACGACGGCGCCTGCGGTCGCCATCGCGGCGAGCTCGGAGGCTCGCCCGGTCGCCAGCTTCGCCCGCAGCACCTTGACCTCGTCGGCCAGCGCGCGCAGCTCGTCGAGCTTGCGTTGCACGCCTTCGACGGCCTGATCGGCGGGAGCGCCGACGAGCCGCCCGACGTCGGCCAGGGCACGCTCGTCGCGCTGGAGCAGCGCCACGCTCCCCTCGCCCGTGATCGCCTCGATGCGGCGGAGGTTCGAGCCGATGGAGCCCTCGCTCACGACTTTGACCGTGCCGATGTCCCCGGTCGCGCGGACGTGCGTCCCACCACAGAGCTCGATCGAGGGGCCGGCCTCCAGCACTCGGACGACGTCGCCGTACTTGTCGCCGAAGAACGCGATGGCGCCGCGCTCCTCGGCGTCGGACTTCGTCGTCTCGAACGCGTGGACGTCCGTGTTGGCCAGCGTGTTGGCGTTGGTGAGGCGCTCGATCTCTTCGATCTGCTCGGGGGTGACGGGCTCGTAGTGCGAGAAGTCGAAACGCAGTCGATCCGGGGCGACCAGCGAGCCAGCCTGCTTGACGTGGTCGCCGAGCACCTGGCGCAGCGCGTGGTGGAGGAGGTGGGTGGCCGTGTGGTTGCGGCGAATGGCATCGCGGCGTTCGACGTCGATCGCAGCCGTCACGACCTGGCCCGCAGCGAGCTCGCCGTCGACGACTCGGGCGGTGTGGCGTCGCAGGTTGGGCAGGGCGAACGTCGTGTCGAGGACCTCGGCCGTGCCGGTCGGACCAGTGATCCTGCCCTGGTCACCGATCTGTCCGCCGCTCTCGGCGTAGAACGGTGTCCGGTCGAGGAACACCTCGACGAGCGCGTCGCCGTCGCCATCGCCGCTGCCCGCGGCCGGGACGACAGCGAGGACGCGCGCCTCCGTGGAGTTGTCCGTGTACCCGACGAACTCCGTGATGCCGAACTGCTCGACCAGCTCGCGGTAGGCGTCGAGGTTGGCGTCGTCCTCACCCTTGCGGCGAGCTGCCTTGGCCCGCTCGCGCTGCTCGGCCATCTCGGTCTCGAAGCCGGCGACGTCGACGGCGACGTCGCGCTCACCGGCGATCTCCTGGGTCAGCTCGAGTGGGAACCCGTACGTGTCATGGAGCAGGAAGGCGGTCGGGCCCGACAGCTCGGCGGCACCGTCATCGAGCTCGTGCTCCAGGATGGACAGGCCGTTGCGCAGTGTCTGGCGGAAGCGCTCCTCCTCCTTGCCGAGCACGCCCACGATGAAGTCGCGCTGGCGGGCGACATCCGGATAGGCGGCACTCATCACGTCGATCGCCACCTCGGCGAGCCCGGGCATGACGAGCTGTTCGGTGCCGAGCAGATAGGCGTAGCGCACGGCTCGCCGGATGATCCGGCGCAGCACGAAGCCGCGGGCCTCGTTGCTCGGGAACACGCCGTCGCCGACGAGCATCGCGGCCGAGCGAGCGTGTTCGGCGAGCACCCGCACGGCGAAGCTGTCCCGATCGTGGTAGTCGCCGGGTCGGTACGTGCGACCGGTGGCGCGGCAGGCCTGCTCGACGAGCGGTGCCAGGAGATCGGTCTCCCAGACGGCGTCGACGCCCTGCAGCAGGCAGAGGATCCGCTCGAGCCCGGCCCCGGTGTCGATCGAGGGGCGGGGCAGCGGCGTGCGGGTGCCATCCGGCGCCTGGTCGTACTGCATGAAGACCAGGTTCCAGAACTCCATGTAGCGGTCACCGTGTGGGTCCTGCAGCGGCCCGCCCTCGGGACCGAAGTCCGGACCGCGGTCGAAGTGCAGCTCGGAGCACGGACCACACGGGCCCGTCTCCCCCATCTGCCAGAAGTTGTCCTTGTCGCCGAGGCGCTGGATGCGCTCCATCGGCACGCCGACGACGTCGTGCCAGATCGCCTCGGCCTCGTCGTCACTCGTGTGGACGGTGATCCAGATGCGGTCGCCGTCGAACCCCCAGTCCTCGGTGACGAGCTCCCAGCTGTAGGGGATCGCCAGCTCCTTGAAGTAGTCCCCGAAGCTGAAGTTGCCCATCATCTCGAAGAACACGAGATGGCGCTTGGTCCGGCCGACGTCGTCGAGGTCGTTGTGCTTGCCACCGGCACGGACGCACTTCTGCGAGCTGACGGCGCGGCGAAACGGCGGCACCTCATTGCCTACGAAATACGGCTTGAACGGCACCATGCCGGCGACGTTGAACAGGACTGTCGGGTCGTGTGGGATGAGACTCGCCGATGGCACCGGCGTGTGCTCACGACGCGCGAAGAAGTCAAGGAAGGACTGGCGGAGCTGGTCCGCGTGACGAGGAGGTTGAGCGCCCATCTGCGCAGGCGAGCCTACCGGTGGGGTGTGAGGGGCTCTCGCTAGGTTGACGGCGTGAAGGGTCACGCTGTCTCCGCTGTCGCAGCCCCCGAGGATCTGCACGAATGGATCAGCTTCGAGGATCCCGACGAGCACCGCACGTGGGTGTTCGACGCGACGTTCCTACGCTCCAACTACCGGTGCATCTACGGGGATGGTTGCCTCGGCATCCTCGATGGTCCGGCGCCGGAGATGATGCAGGGCTGCTGCAGCTACGGCGCCCACTTCGTCGACGACGACGACGTGGCGAACGTCGTGAAGGCCTTTGTCCGCCTGCGACCCGAGCAGATGCAGTTCCACGCCAAGGCTCGCCGCGGCGGGTTCCTGCGCCCTGGGTCCGAGGAGGACGGAGACGGCGATGCGACCGTCACCCGGCTCGTCGACGATGCGTGCATCTTCCTCAACCGGCCAGGGTTCGCCGGCGGCGTCGGATGTGCGCTGCACATCGGCGCGATGGCCGCTGGCGAGCGACCGCTCGACTGGAAACCCAACGTGTGCTGGCAGGTGCCGCTGCGACTCGAGCACTCGACCGACGAGAACGGCCACGTGACGTCCCGGCTGCGCGAGTGGAAGCGCCGCGACTGGGGCGAGGGCGGGGAGGAGTTCCACTGGTGGTGCACGGAATCGCCCGAGGCGTTCATCGGAAAGGACCCGGTGTACCGGTCCTCGCGCGACGACATCGTGGCGCTCGTCGGAACGCCCATCTACGACCTGCTCGTGCAGCAGCTCGAGCGTCCGGACTGGATCCCGCTGCCGCACCCTGCCGTGCGGAAGCGGCGATAGCGAACGCGCATCTGGGCGCGGAGCTTCTCAACGACGCTTCTGGGCGCGAACGTTCTCGGATTCGAGAATCAGCGCGCCCAGTTCGCCGGTCAGCCGGCGACGTCAGTCAGTCAGTCGTGTCTTGCTCAGCGTCGTCGTCGTCGAACTCGACGCCGTACTTCTGGGCTAGGGCGGCGTACTCGTCGTCCTCGTCCGGGTCGTCCTGGGTGGCGGTGCCCTGCCGGCTGCGATCTCCGAGACCCAGATCGAACGCCGCGGGACCAGATTGCTTCAGCTTCCTCGCCTCTTCGAAGCGGCGATGACGACCCTTCTTCACCAGGGCTCCCCAGAACTAGCGCATTGACATTGGACGCCAGCCTACCTGGTCGACCCCTTCGAAGACGTGCACCTACGTCATCAGGGATGTGCCAGAAGACCGTTGATCAATGCGGCCGGCGAAGGCGCTGGAGCGCCCGCCGTGCCGAACCGGGTCTCTACCTCTGAACGACGGGTCCAAGCGTTGATGCGGCCGGCGAAGGCGCTGGAGCGCCCGCCGTGCCGAACCGGGTCTCTACCTCTGAACGACGGGTCCAAGCGTTGGTGCGGCCGGCGAAGGCGCTGGACCAACGGCCGCATCAAGGCACGTCGACGAGACGGAGTGCGCCCTTGCCGTCGAACGTCAGTGCGCTACGGCCGTCGAGCAGTCGGGTGATCCCGTCCCCGAGC
Organism: uncultured Acidimicrobiia bacterium; assembly: GCA_963844915.1. Classification (GTDB taxonomy): domain Bacteria; phylum Actinomycetota; class Acidimicrobiia; order Acidimicrobiales; family Ilumatobacteraceae; genus JALZMG01. Next base: position 590,242 of record CAWJQF010000011.1, read on the forward strand.
AGCTCGAGCGCGCCAGCCGTGAGCCAGCTTGGCGTCCGGATCGTCGCGCAGGATCGCGACGAGATCGGCCCGCGTGGCGAGCAGTGCGGTGTCGATGCGGGCATCGCGGGCGACCTGGCTGACCCACGCCGACACGAGCGTGACGGCCGGCCGCATGCTCCGGTCGAGCTCGTCGACGCCATTGGGGACGGCGGGAGGATCGGCGACCCGCGCCTTGGCGACGGTCTCCAGCAGCTCGCGCCCGGTCCGGCCGCGCCGGTGCCGTTCGTCGATCCCCCGGGCCTGTCCCAGCTCGTCCAGGTTGGTCGGCTGCCGTTGGGCGACGCCCAGCACGGCGAGATCCGGCAGCACCTGGCGGACGGGAACGTCCGTGGCCGCCGCTTCCCGCTCCCGCCACGCCGCCACACCCTGCGCCACGGCGCGCGCCCGCGAGCGCAGCGACTTGGCGTCCTTCAGCTTCAGCCAGGCGAGATCCGGCGGCGTCGCCCCCGTCGGCCGCGTGCGCAGCTCCTCGCACGCCTCGTCCACCCATGCCGTTCTGCCGAGCTCACTCAGCTCGGCAATCAGCCGATCCTGCAGCTGGAGCAGCCACACCACGTCGGACTCGGCGTATGCCTTCTGTGCGTCGGTCAACGGCCGGTGCAGCCAGTCCGTGAGGCGGTCGCCCTTGGCCGGCGTGACGCCCAGCTCTCCCTGCAAAAGCGCCGAGAGCGACGGCGTCCCGTAGCCCACGAACCCGGCCGCGACCTGCGTGTCGAACAGCCGCGCCGGGATCGTGCCCACGGCGTGCGTCAGGACGTCCAGGTCTTGCTGCGCGGCATGCGCCACGACGAGCGCCGGCAGCTCGAACAACCTGGCCAGCGCCCGCACGTCGACGACCAGCGGATCGACGAGCGCCAGCTGGACCGGTGCATCGCCGGACGGCGCTCCGCCCCAGGCGAACTGCACCAACGCCAACCTTGGGTAATAGGTGCGTTCCCGATGGAACTCGGTGTCCATCGCGTACCGCGGCTCGGCCGCCAGCTCATCGATCAATTGGTCGAGCTCGTCCTCGCGCTCGACCCAACGGTGGGTCACGAGGGCTGGTCTCCCGCGACGGTGTCCCGGCCGGACGCGACCCACGCCCCCGTGCCGCCCGCCACGTTGATGGCGTCGATGCCGTGATCGGCGACGAACTCAGCGGCGCGCCGGCTGCGGCCGCCGCCCTGGCAGATCACGTAGACCGCATCGGGTCCGCGGAAGGTGTCGAGGTTGTCCGGCACGGTCGCCAGCGGGATCGACACGGCGCCCGGGACATGGCCGGCGGTGTACTCGTCGGGTTCGCGGACGTCGATCAGCCGAGCGCCCGCTTGCAGCTGCTCTGCCAGCTCATTGACCTCGATCTCTGTCACGGCCACGGAGCGAGGCTACCCATCCGGCGAGGCTGCCGGCGGCCGCGCCGCGGCCAGATCGGCCGCCGTGTTCACGTTGTGCAGGGCCGCCGGGTCGACGTCGACGCGCACGGCGGTGAGCCGTCCGATCGCCTCGTGGATCGCCCGGACTCCCTCCACCCAGATGTCGGTCGCTCGATCGAGCGCACGACCGCTCCACCACGCCAGCGCCGGTTCGAGCCGTCCAGTGACGGCGACGGCGACGTCGACTGGGGGCGCTGCGGCGAGGCCAGCCCCGACGACGGCACGAACGGTGTCGACGTCGAGCCACGGCAGGTCACAGGCAGCCACCACGACGCCATCGGACCCGACCGCCCTCAGCGCCGTGAGCACGCCACCGAGCGGACCCTCCCCCGGCCATCCATCGGCGATGCTCGGCCGCCCGAACCGCTCGAGGAGCGCGATGTCACCGCCGACGAGCACCACCGGATGGCACCCAGCCGCCTCCAACGTCCTCGCCACACGCTCGGCCATCGCCACGCCGTCGACCTCGACCACCGCCTTGTCGGTGCCCATCCTCCGGCTCCGTCCGCCGCACAGCACGGCGCCGGCCGTCATCGCGTCCGACGTCCCCCGTCGGGGTCGAGCTGCACGAGGAAGGTCGCGATCCGCTCGGCTTCGTCCGCCTCGCCGATCGACTCGGCGATCGCGCCGAGCCCGGCCAACGAGCGCAGGAAACCGCGGTTGGTCGGCTCACTCCAGCGCACGTAACCGGATCCCCGCCAGCCGTTGGCCCGCAGCGCGTCCAGTCCGCGGTGGTAGCCGACCCGGTAGTACGCGTAACGCTCCATGTCGTCGCGGCCGGCGTCACCCAGCTCTGCCCACGCGTCGAGGTAGCGGGGATACCGGCTGGCAACGGCGGCCAGCGCGTCTCGGCGCGCTGCCGGCTCGGCGGCGAGCGCATCAGCGAGGGCCTGCTGCGCGTCGGCGTCGGCAGGCGGCAGCACGGTGGACGGAAGGCCGTACGACATGGCGATCGGACGCTCGTCGGTCATGTGCCCGAGGGTAGGCGGGCGACCAGCTCGGCGATGACGGCAGCGACGGCGTCGGGATGGGTGTTCGGCCCGAAATGACGGGCTCCGTGGATGTCGACGAGGCGACAGCCCGGCAGTGTCGCCTCCAGGTGGGCGGTCGAGCGGCGATGGTGCTCGGCGCCGTGCTCACCCCGCATCGCGACGACCGGCGTGGTCACGGCGGCCGGATCCCACGGCGCGTGGTCGCGCAGATCGTGCAGCTCACCGATCATCGCCGGACCCTCCGCGCAACGGGCGCGGCGGGTCCCCTCAGGGAGCCGGCTCCACCGCTCGTCACCGACCAGCCGGCGCATGAAGCGCTCCGCCGCGTCCGCCGGATCGGCGACGTGGCCGTCGCGTACGGTCAGCGCATCGCCGCCAGCGGTCGTCGTCGGCCACCACGCCAACCACGACAGTGGTGTCTCGTACACGGCGACGCCGCGCACCAGGTCCGGCCGTCGGGCGGCCAAGGCCAGGGCCACGTTGCCGCCGTAGCTGTGGCCGAACACGACGGCCGCCCGCCCTTCCAGCAACGCCGCGAGGTCATCGACCTGGGAGCCCATGTCGTACGGCCCGTCGTGCGGGGTCGAGCGCCCGTATCCCCGGCGGTCGTAGCGCAACACGAGATGTTCGTCGTCGAGGCGGCGGGACAGCTTGAGCAGTCCGGCCGAGCGGTCCATGGACCCGTGCACGAGCACGACGAGCGGCCCGTCGGGTGGGCCGCTCGTCTCCGACCAGATGCCCGTCACGGCCGAGTCACTCGATCTTGACAATCCGCAGCACGTCGGCCGCCGCGGCGCTGTGGCGGTCCGGCGCGCCGGCGAGCACGAGCACGGTGTCGCCGTGTGTGATGAAGCCATGTTCGAGCGCCGTCTGGACGGCGAACCAGACCATCTCGTCGCTCGTGTGGTACTCGTCGACGTGGACCGGTTCGACGCCCCAGGACAAGGTCAACGAGTCGACCGTGCGCGGATCAGGTGACAGCCCGATCAGTCGGCAGGCCGGACGGAAGCGCGCCATCGCCCGCGCCGTGCGTCCAGTGCGCGTGCAGCACAGGATGGCCGACGCCTGTGCGTCGTGGGCGGCCATCCAAGCGGCATGGGTGACGGCGGCCGTGATGCGATCGAACGTGTCGTCATCCCACGTGCGTTGCTCACGTCCCAGCCGCTCCGCCCACTGCCGGTAACTGGCTTCCGCCTCCGCTCGAGCGGCGATCCGGCCCATCGTCGAGACGACCTCGGCCGGCCGCAGGCCGATCGCCGTCTCGCCCGACAGCATGACGGCGTCGGTACCGTCGAACACGGCGTTGGCGACGTCGCTGACCTCGGCACGGGTCGGCGACGGCGACTGGATCATCGACTCCAGCATCTGCGTGGCGGTGATGACCGGCCGGCCGACTTCGACGCAGTGGCGCACGATCCGTTTCTGCAGGTGCGGCACGTCCTCCAGCGGGCAGTCGATCCCCAGGTCGCCGCGAGCGACCATGAGCGCGTCCGCCGCCTCGGCGATCGCCGGCAGTTCGGCGAGCGCGGCGCTCGTCTCGATCTTGGCGATGATCCCGGCCCGATCACCGACGACCTTGCGCAACTCGTGGACGTCGTCGGCGCGACGGACGAACGACAGCGCGATGTAGTCGACTCCTGCGGCGGCGACGGCTTCGGCGAGCACGAGATCCTCAGCCGTCGGAGCTCGCATCTGCAGCCGCTCGCACGACAGGTGGACGCCCGGTCGACCCTGTGCCCGCCCGCCACTCTCGATCTCTGCCTGCAGCTCGGTCGACGTCGCCGCGACGACCCTCATCGAGATGGCGCCGTCGCCGAGGACGACGCGGTCGCCGAGATCCACGTCCAGCAGGAGCGTGTCGTATTCGACGCAGATCTGCTCGGCGTTGCTCGGGCCGTCGCCCGGCACCAAGGAGACGATCTCCCCTGGGGCCAGCTCGGCACCGTCGTCCGGGAACCGGCCGGCGCGGATCTTGGGCCCTGGCAGGTCGGCGAGCACGCCGACGGGACGATCCATCGTGGCGGCCACCTCGCGCACCATCGCCGCTCGATGCAGGTGCTCCTCGATGGCGCCGTGGCTGAGGTTGATGCGGATGACGTCGGCGCCAGCCCGCAGGATGCTCTCGAGCTCCTTCGGATCGTCGACCGAGGGTCCGAGTGTGGCGACGATCTTCGTACGGCGGATCACACCTGCTTATCTAGTCCTTCGATGGAGTCTTTGCTGGCGTACCTGGATTCATCGCCGTCGCCGTGGCACGCCGTCGGCTCGTCGTGCCGTCACTTGGACGCCGCCGGATTCGTGGAGCTGGACGAGCGCGATCCGTGGGCGGACCTCCCGCCGGCCGGTTACGTCGTGCGTGGCGGAGCCTTGATCGCCTGGAGACGGCCGTCGACGGCTCGACCACGGTCGATCCGCATCATCGGTGCGCACACGGACTCGCCGTGCCTGCGGGTCAAACCGAACCCGGACACGTCTCGTGCCGGTTGGCGTCAACTCGGCGTCGAGGTGTACGGCGGTGTCCTGCTCAACAGCTGGCTGGATCGTGACCTCGGCCTGGCCGGGAGGGTGCTGACGACGGACGGCGACTCGACCCTCGTGCATGTCGACGCCGCGATCGCCCGCGTTCCGCAACTTGCGATCCACCTCGACCGTGAGGTCAACGAGCACGGACTCGTGCTCGACCGGCAGGCCCATCTCACACCCGTGTGGGCGACGGAGCTGTCGGTCGACTTCGAGAAGTGGTTGGGCGCTGCCGCCTCGCTCGACGGCACCCCGGCGTGGTGGGAGCTGTGCCTGTACGACGTGCAGCCAGCGCGCGTGCTGGGCGCCGATCGATCAATGCTGGCGAGCGGGCGTCTCGACAACCTCGTGTCGTGCTGGGCGGCGACGACTGCCCTCGCGGCTGTCGAGCCCTCGGCAGATCTCGCCGTGATCGCGCTCTTCGACCATGAGGAGGTCGGGTCGGCCAGCACGACCGGTGCGTCCGGGCCGTTCTTGTCGACGATCCTCGAGCGCCTTCACGGTGACGGATCGCGTGACGACCTCCACCGCCTCCTGGCCGCGTCGTCGTGCATCTCGGCCGACAACGCGCACGCCGTGCACCCGAACTACCCGGAGCGCCACGACCCCGACCACGCCCCGATCGTCAACCACGGTCCGGCGATCAAGATCAACATGAACCAGCGCTATGCCACGTCGGCCGACACGGCGCAGCTGTTCGCGTCCGCGTGCGAGCAGGCCGGTGTGCCGGTCCAGACGTTCGTGTCGCGCAACAACATGCCGTGCGGATCGACGATCGGGCCGCTCACCGCCACTCGCCTCGGCATCGCGACGGTCGACGTGGGCGTGCCGCAGCTGTCCATGCACTCGGCGCGCGAGCTGTGCGGGGTGCGCGATCCGCCGTGGCTGGCGGACGCGCTGGCCGCCTATCTCGCTGGCTGAGTGCGACGGCTACGTCCCGCTTCGACCCGGCGCTGTGCCTCGTCGAACAGCACCTGCAGCTCGGAGTGCAGTTCGTCGGTCAACGCCTCGATGGTGGCGCGAGGGACCCGCCCCGCCACCGCTGGTCGCTTGATCGGCGTCCCCACGATGACGTGAACCTTGCTGGGTCGGATGAACTTGGCGCCCTTGGGCATCACGGCCTCCGAGCCGCCGATGCCGACGGGAACGATCGGAACGTCGGTCTTGAGGGCGACGTAGGCCGGCCCGTCGAACAGCGGCTGGACGGTTGGCCCAGACTTCCGCTCACCCTCTGGGAACAGCACGAGTGGTTCACCCGCCTGAAGCACGGCGATGCAGCGCTTCAGCGCCTCCCGGTCTGCGGTGCCCCGGGTGACGGGGAATCCGCCGAGTGCCGACAGGAACCACGAGGCCGGCTGCCGCTTCCACAGCGTGTCCTTCCCCATGAAGCGCAGGCGTCGGCGGGTGACGCACGACGCGAACGGCGTGTCCATGTTCGAGCGGTGCACCGGCGCAAGCACGAAGGGTCCGGTCGCCGGCACGTTCTCGCGGCCGTCGACCTCGACCCGCGTCCACAAGCGGCAGAACCCGTAGACGGCAACGCGGGCGATCCAGTACGCGATGCGGCTGCCGAGGCCTTGGCCGGCGAGGGACGACTCCACCCTCGTCACCGGCACTCCTCGGGCAGCAGCTCGACGATGCGGTCGACGACCTCGTCGATCGTCAGCCCGCTGGTGTCGATCGTGACTGCACCGTCGGCTGCTCGCAGTGGGCCGTCGACTCGCGTCATGTCACGCCGGTCGCGCTCGGTGATCGAGGCCTCGACGTCCTCGAGGGCCCCGCCGATCTCACCGACGCGTCGCTCCGCCCGGACCCTCGGCGTCGCCGTGATGAACAGCTTCAAGGTCGCGCTCGGGAACACGACGGTTCCGATGTCGCGACCTTCGATCACGCCACCGCCTCGGTCCGCCGCCCACTGCCGCTGGCGGGCGCGCAGCTCCTCCCGCACCGGGGTGTTGGCGGCGATCGCACTGACGCCCTCGGTCACCTCTCGGGATCGGATGCCGGCAGTCGCGTCGACGCCGTCGACGACGACGGTGTGCTCGTCGACGGTCAGGTCGAGCTGTCGGGCGAGTGCGGCAACGGCGTCCTCATCCGTGACCGGGATGCCACGGCGCAAGGCCGCGAACGTGACGGCACGGTACATCGCGCCGGTGTCGAGGTACTCGAGCCCGATCCGCTTGGCGAGCGCCTTGCCGACGGTGCTCTTGCCAGCGCCGGCGGGGCCGTCGATGGTGATGATGTGTGATGTCACCAGGAGGTGCCCTGAGGCAGGCCTTCCTGGTATCCGGCGGCACTCTGGACGCCGACGACGGCACGCTCGTGGAACTGCACCAGGTCGGCCGCGCCGGCATACGTACAGGCGGAGCGCAGGCCGGCGACGATCTGGTCGATGATGTCCTCGACGCCTGGCCGTTCGGGATCGAGGTACATGCGCGACGTGCTGATGCCCTCCTCGAACAGCTCCTTGAGCGCTCGCTCGACGACGCCTTCGTCCTTCGTGCGGTGCTTCACCGCGCGGTTGGACGCCATGCCGAAGCTCTCCTTGTAGAGCCGGCCGTCCGGGTCGCGCATCGTGTCGGCCGCTGACTCGTACGTGCCGGCAAGCCACGAGCCGAACATGACGCTCGCCGCCCCTCCGGCCAGCGCGAGCGCGACGTCGCGCGGCCAGCGCACCCCGCCGTCGGCCCAGATGTGTCGGCCGAGCCGCCGGGCTTCCGCCGCGCACTCGAGGACCGCAGAGAACTGCGGGCGGCCGACGCCCGTCATCATGCGCGTCGTGCACATGGCTCCAGGGCCGACACCGACCTTGACGATGTCGGCGCCGGCTTCGATGAGCTGTCGCGTGGCCTCGACGGTCACGACGTTGCCGGCGACGATCGGAACGTCACGGGCCACGGCCCGGACCGCTTCGATGGCGCGCAGCGTGCGGGTCTGATGACCGTGAGCGGTGTCGATCACGAGGACGTCGACGCCGAGCTCGACGAGCGCCTTGGCCTTCGTCTCGGGGTCGGCGTTGATGCCGACGGCGACGGCGATCATCAGCCGCCCGTCGGCGTCGAGTGCCGGTCGATAGGTGATCGAGCGCAGCGCACCGTTGCGGGTCATGAGGCCGACGAGGCGGCCGTCGCCGTCGACGACCGGCTCCATCGAGCGCCGGTTCGTCGACAGCAGCTCGAAGGCGTTGCGGGCGTCCGTGCCGTCGGGCATCGTGACGAGCTCCCGCGACATGACGGCGTGCAGCTGGGTGAAGCGGTCGAAGCCCGCCGCGTCGGCCTCCGTGAACACGCCGAGCGGCCGGTTGCCGTCATCGACGATGACCACGGCGCCATGCGCCCGCTTGTGGATCAGCCCGAGGGCGTCGACGATCGTGTCGTGGGGCGAGAGCGTGATCGGCGTCTCGTACAGCGGGTGGCTGCCCTTGACGTACTCGACCACCGAGCCGACGACGTCGAGGGGGATGTCCTGGGGCAGGACGGTGATGCCGCCGCGGCGAGCGACGGTCTCGGCCATGCGGCGGCCGGCGATGGCGGTCATGTTGGCGACGACGATCGGCAGCGTCGTGCCGATGCCGTCCGGTGTCGTCAGGTCGACGTCGAGGCGTGACGGCACCGACGACAGGCTCGGCACCATGAAGACGTCGCTGTAGGTGAGATCGTGGGCAGGGGCAGGGTGCAGCAGGCGCATCGTTGTCCTCGAGCCGAAAACAGGCCGTCTCAAGGTTACGGCGTGTCTGCGCCGTGCCGGCCGAGCGAGCGCCAGCGAGCCGGACGGCGATGGGGTGTGGGGGCGCCCCCACGGGTTACGGCGTGCGCGATGAGCGATGAGTGGTCATGGGGCGCACATCGCTCATCGCGGGCACCGTACGATCCGACTCGGTGAGTGACGGTCTGGCGCCAGTGCTGCTGGTCCACGGGTGGGGAGGATCGTTCGACGCGACCTGGCGGCGCAGCGGCTTCACGGATCTGCTCACCGACGCCGGGCGGACCGTCATCGGTGTCGACCTGCTCGGGCACGGCGACGCACCCAGGCCACACGAACCGGAGGCGTACGCCGACCTCACGGCGCGCATCGCCGAGGCCCTGCCGGAAGAGCCGGTCGACGCGGTGGGGTTCTCGCTCGGGGCGATCACGCTGCTGCGGCTGGCCGGGCGCTGTCCGGACCGGTTCGGGCGCATCGTCGTGGCCGGGATCGGGCGCAACGTGTTCGAGCGCGACCAGGAACATCGCGCCCGCATCCTGGCGGGTGTGGAAGGGACGGCTCCCGACGACGACAACGTGGCGCGGCTCTTCGGGCAGTACGCCGCCCAGCCTGGGAACGACCGTCTCGCGCTCGCCGCGCTGCTGCGCCGGGATGACGAGGGACCATTCACGGAGGCCGAACTGGCGGCGGTGAAGAACCCGGTGCTGGTCGTGATCGGCGACCGGGACTTCGCTGGTCCCGCCGACGAGCTCGTCGCCGCCCTTCCCGACGCCCGGCAGATCACGCTGCGCAACGTGGACCACTTCGCCACGCCGGAGTCGTTCGGGTTCATCGACGCCGCGCTCGGATTCCTCGACGCCGTCCCGTGAGGTGCTGACCACCGACGTCGGCGTCGCCGCCCGAGCGCTGGTCGCCGGTGGACTGGTCGCCCTTCCGACCGAGACCGTGTACGGGCTCGGTGCCGATGCCGACAACGAGGAGGCGGTTCGCCGGATCTTCGAGGTCAAGGCACGGCCCGCTGGTCACCCGCTGATCGTGCACGTGCGGCTCGAGGACGTCGAAGCGTGGGCCAGCGAGGTCCCGCCAGCGGCTCAGGTGCTGGCTGCCACCTGCTGGCCGGGGCCGTTGACCCTGCTGCTGCCGCGGGCCGAGCGCGTGCTGGACGTCGTGACCGGTGGCCGTGACACCATCGGCGTGCGCGTGCCCGCCCATCCCGTCGCCCAGGAATTGCTGGCCCGCTCCGGCCGCGGCGTCGCCGCACCGTCGGCGAACCGCTTCGGCCGTGTCAGCCCGACGACCGCCCGCCACGTGGTCGACGATCTCGGACCGCTCCTCGACGCTCGCCGCGACGTCATCCTCGACGGCGGAGCGAGTCCGATCGGTGTGGAGAGCACGATCGTCGACTGCACCGCCGACCCGCCGCAGCTGCTGCGCCCCGGCGGGATCCCCGCCGAGGACATCGAGCGGCTCCTCGATCAGACGCTGGCGCCGACGACGGGACCTTCCCGGGCGGCAGGGATGTTGGCGGCGCACTACGCGCCGTCGGCGGAGGTCGTCCTCGTCGACACTTCACAGGAGGGCGAGCAGCGGGCCGCAGAGCTGACGCGCGACGGTCGGCAGGTCGAGCTGCTCGACCTCTCGGCCGACCTCGTCCGCTACGCCCGCGAGCTGTACTCACGACTGCGTGATGCCGACGCTGCAGGGGCAGACGTCGTCGTCGCCGTGCTGCCCCCCTCACGCGGACTCGGCCACGCCATCCGCGACCGCCTCACCAAGGCCGCTGCGGAACGGCCGTAGCCATCCGAGTGTTTGCGCCCATCGGAGTGCTGGAGGTCGAGAAAATCGAGGCTCAGCACTCCGATGGCGTCAAACACTCGGATGGAGCAGGGTCAGCCTTGGCGGCGGGCGAGGACCCCGGCGACGAGCTGGGCGCGGCTCGACAGGCCGAGCTTCGTGTACACCCTGCCGAGGTGGGACTCGACGGTCCGTCGCGACACGTAGAGCCGCTCCGCGATCTCGGTGTTCGTCAAGCCGTCGCCGACCAACCCGACGATCGTCTGCTCCGACGCCGTCAGGCTCGACCACCCGGCCTGTGGTCGTCGCGGGCCGCGGCGGGGCCGGATGTCCAGACCGACCTCGCGCAGATCCGCGCGCAGCTGGCGGCGCCACTGCTCGGCGCCGAGGGACTCGAACGATGCGAACGCCTCCTTGGCGAGCCGGCGTGAGCCTTCGAGGTCGCCGGTCCGCGCCAGCACCATCGCCGCATCGCGACTGGCTCGTGCCGCCTCGGGCAGCCGGCCCGACGCGAGCAAGCTCGACGCCGCCGCTTCGAGGAGCACTCCATCGCCACCGATCAGACCCTCGACCCAGCTGCGCAGTGCCGCAACGATCGGCGACCGTGTGCGCGACGCCACCGCGGCGATGCCCGTGGCGATCCGCTCGGCGAGGTCGGACCGGCCTGCCTGCAAGCAGACGCGAGCCATGTCGGGCCCGCCGTTGATGAACGCACCGGGCGCCCCGACAGCCTCGATGCCGCCGACGGCAGGTTCCACGATGCCCGCCGCGCCGCCGACGTCGCCGTCGGCTTCCGCCACGCACACCCACGCGTAGGCCAGCCACTCTCGCCCGAGCGCCTGCGCCTGGCTGCGCGAGGCGCCCTCGTGCAGCAGCGCCCGAGCCGTGCTGACCTCACCCCTCGCGCAGGTCACGAGGGCAGCAACCGCATACGGCCAGAACGCCGCCATGTTGACGTCGATGTCGTCGGCAGCGCGAAGGCCGGCGTCGACCTCCGCCAAGGCGTCGTCCCAGTTGCCCCTGCGGTACAGCGCGACCGCGGCGAAGAACTGCAGCAGCGGAGGACCCCATCGAGGCAGCAGCAGCTCGGCCGCGCGACCCTGCGACGCGCGCAGCGCACCATCCGACTCGCCGAGGTGGTCGAGGCAGGCCGCGAGTGCGAGCGCTGGGACGACAACGCTGGCCCGGCGCGTGTCGTCACGTTCGGCCCAATCGACGCCCGACCGGGCGTGCACGACGCCGTCCTCGAACCGACCGGCGCTCGCCGCCAGCCAGGCATTGACCGTTCCGATCGTCGAAGCCCGAAATGCCGAAGCAGGAGTCGGCGAGCGCTCCACCCAGTCGACGATCGCTGCCGCCTCCCGCAGGCGCGCCGTCGAGACGCGCAGCAACGCCAGCTCGGCGACGGCGTCAACGGACTCCGCGCTGCTTCCGTCGTACCGCTCGCTCAGACTGTGCGCGTCGATGTGCGCGGACCGCTCGACGACGCGGTCGAGTCGACCCGACAAGCTGGCGGCGATCCCTTGCAACCGCTGCACCTCGACGGGCGAACGGTCATCGGCGTCGGTCAGCATCTCCGCCAGCCGAGGCTCGACCTCGCTGGCGCGGCCGGCGGCGACCAGCGACCAGCCGAGTGCCAGCTGCACCTCCTGGCGCCGAGGGTCCGACTGGGCAAGGTCCGTGAGGGCCCGGTCGAGCAGATCGGCGGCGGCGCCTGGATGTGTCCGCTGGTACTCGAGCCCGGCCGCCACCAGGCGCTCGACGTCGCCTCCATCGTCGTGGTCGCTGCCAGCGAGCAGGCAGGCCGTCACCCGTTCCGGATCCGCGTGCCGCTGGCGCAGGACGTCAGCGGCACGCCGTGACAACGTGCGCGCGATCGATGGTGGCGTCGCGTCGACCACTGACCGGCGAAGCAGCTCATGACGGAACGTCAACGCCGTGCCGGTGTCGACGAACAGGCCGAGCTCGACGGCCGTGAGGGCGATGGCGAGCACCGCACCGACCTCGACGTCGACGATCGCCGCCAGCTCGTCGACGGTCACGCCGCCCGGTACGACGGCCGCGGCGCGCAACACGACGTCACCGCCCGGTATGGAACCGAGCGTGCGAGTCGCGAGGCGCCGTCGCAGCCCCCCGGGAAGCTCCTCACCGGCGACGAGCTCGGCGATGCCGCCGTCGACCTCGATCTGGCCGTCCTCGACCAGGCTGCGCAGCAGTTCGGTGGCGAGGAACGGGTTCCCAGCCGTCATCGTCATCGTCGAGGCGAGCGCCGGCCCAGGTGGCGCGCCGACCTGCTGGTCGACGAGCGTGGCGAGCTGGTCCGGGCCCAGCGGATCCGGACGCAGGCAGGCCCCGTGATCATCGGCCAACTCGACGAGGCGCCGTACTCCCGACGGTGCCGGCTGCGGTCGGGTCGCGATGATCAACAGCAGGCCGAGCGCCTCCGCCCGCGCGCCGATCGCCCGTAGTGCCTCGAGGCTGGCGTCGTCGGCCCATTGGACGTCGTCGGCCACGAGCACCAGCCGCCCGGCGCCGACGCGTCGCTCGACCGTGGCGAGGCTGGCGTCGATCGGGTCATCGTGTGGCCGGACGTCCGGCAGCGCCGGGAGCAGCCGACGCATCAGTGCGAGTGGCCGGTGTCGATCCGTCTCGACGGCAGCCGCGTTGCTCACGGCCGTCTTCGGCGAGGCCAGGAGCTCGGTTGCCGCCGCGAGCAGGGTGGTCTTGCCGATGCCGGCCTCTCCCTCGACGCACAGGAACTGCCCGACACCTTGGGCGAGGCGGCGCTGCGCATCGCGCACCGCCCCGAGTTCCACCGCCCGCCCCACGAGACGGGGAGACACGCCGTGCGACGGTAGCCGGAGTCGTCAGCTCACTCGCCAACGACTTCCGCTTGACAGCGGCGGGTGCGGACCGGTTTCGTCGCGCCATCTCGCGCGAACTCAGTGCCCGGCCCCGGCTCATGGTGCTCGACGTGGACGGCACGCTGCTCACGTCCGACGGCAGGCTCACGACGCGCACGCGCCAGGCCCTCCGTGCGGCCGACCGCGCCGGCTGGCACGTCGCGCTGGTGACGGGCCGGCCACTGCCCTACGTGCTGCCGCTCGTGCGCGAGCTGGCGGTCGGCGAGTTCGTCGTCGCTGCGAACGGAGCGACCGTTGCGGAGGTCGACACCGGGGCGGTGCTGTACCAGGCGAGCCTGCCCGGGCAGCTCGTGCGGTCGGTGCTGACGGCGGCGCGCCAGGCAATCCCGGACCTGCGCCTGGCCATCACGACGGCCGACCGGTTCCACGTCGAACCAGGTTTCGACGTGCTCGCCCCGCTCACCAAGGCGGACGCCGTCGTCGTCCCTGACGCCAGACCTCAACCGGACGACACCGTGCACAGCTCCGTGCTCTTCGTGCTCGGCGCCGACACGGGCTGGCTGCTGCAGCGCATCGCCGCCGTCGTACCGCAGGAGCTCCACATCAGCCCATCGGGCCTACCCGGAAGTGTCGAGCTCACCCCGCCCGGCGTGCACAAGGGCAGCGGCGTGGTCCACCTCTGCGAACGAGTCGGAGTGGAGCGGGATGACGTGGTGGCGTTCGGCGACGGCCTCAACGATCACGAGATGCTGACCTGGGCTGGGCTCGGCGTTGCGATGGGCAATGCCGACGCCGAGACGAAGCGGATCGCTGACGAGGTGACGGCCTCGAACGATGACGACGGCGTGGCCATCGTCGTGGAGCGTCTGCTGGCCGAAACCTCGAACTGTCCGTAGAGATCGCCTCACAACGATCGATTCCGACGAACAGAACGATCCGTTTGCGTGAACCTACGGATGTCCGCGCGTACGTGAAGGCGTAGCGATGTCACAGATGACCGCGCGCGGTGCCGTCGTCGCCCGACTGACCGTGACGCGCTGCACGATCTCCGCGCCGGACGGGCCGGGCTCGTTGACCTGTTGGCCCGTGGTGTTCGGCGTCGCCCTCCCGCCGGCCGGCCTGGCGGCGAACCCACTCCGGGCGACAGAACCGCTCGTCCGTACCGGGCGCCCGCTCGTCGGTGCAGCCAAGGCAGGCGAGTTGACACCCCGCCAGCCCGGCTCGGGCACCGTCGTCCTGGACTCGGTCGGCGGCGTCGTCGCCGGCCTCGCTGGGTGGTGCATCGGTGCGGCGGCGGTGCTCGTGCGACACGGTGGTCCGGCGACGACGCCGCTGCCGTCTCCCCCGGCTCTCGACGACCTGTGCCAGCGGCTGACGCTGCTCCTCGTCGCCGACGTCGCCAACTTGGCCGGCGCGACCGCCGCACCGGCGAAGCCTGCGCTCGTCGACCGACCACCCGTCGGCCGGCCGCCGCCACGCAGCGCGCTCGGGCGGGTGCTCGCTGGTCCGGCGCTGCGTGTGCTCCCGCAGGTGGTGCCGGATGAAGCTGTCCGGCTCGACGAGGCCCGCGAGGAGGCGCGCCGACTCCACCGCCCCGTTCTCGTGCCGACCACCCAGGGCCCAGCACCGTCGCCGTCCGCAGTCATCGTCGCCACGGCGATCGAGGCACGGCTCGGCGGCCCCGGCGCAGACGGAACGGCGTTCACGTTCGAGCGGCCGCTCGTCGACGCGAGCGGCAAGGCCGTCGCCGAGCTGGCCGGACGCTGTGAGGTGACCGTCCTGCACCCGGCGAGCAGCGCGGGCGCCTGATGTCCGACGTGCCGGCTCCCCGAGGCATCACACTGCTCGACCTCGTCACCGCGCTGCCGCAGGGCGCCCACGAGCTGATCCCCGCCGGCCTCGCACGGCTGCTCGAGCTCCTGTCCGTGGTGGAGCAGTCTTCACGGGCCTCGGGCAACTACGACATCGTCGAGGGCACGGCCCGGTCGGTGTTCGACGTGCTCGGCATCGACATCGGGGAGGGCTTCACGGCGGAGATCCCCGGTGCCACCAGCGGACTGCGGTTCACCTACGCCTCCAACCGCGTGGCGCCGACCGGCGGACAGAACCTGGAACCCGAGCCCGTGACGTGGCAGGTCACGCTGTACGTCGACCGTCTGCTCATCCCGATGCCAGGGATCGCCGCTCAGCGGGCGCAGACCACGGACGGCTTCGTCGGCCCACTCGTCCCCGATCCCGACCGCGAGCGTGTCCACCTCTGGGTGAGTGGCGCCGTGCTGATCGGGAACGCGAGCGGATCGGTCCAGCCCCGGTTCGTCGCCGATCCCGACCCGTTCCAGCCCGACGCCCCGTCCGGGCTGATCGCCCGGGCCGGCCTCGAGCCCCGCCACCTCCTGTTCGGACCGAGCGGCTTCGGCATGACCGTCGGCGAGATCGCGTGGGACCAGACGACGGCGATCACCCCACCGGAGATCGTCGCCCGCGGCCAGGACGCCGCGTGGCGCGGCCTGTCGATGTCGGACGCCACGCTCTACCTCCCTCGCGACCTGCCGTTCCTCGGCGACGTCACCGCCGGTGTCCGGGACCTCTTGATCGGCTTCAGCCCCGACAACGGGGTCCAGCTCGAAGCGTTCGTCCAGTTCGGCGAGACGTCGCGGCTCGACGTCCCCGACGGCGATGCCCACAAGGTGGCACTGCACTTCTACCAGGACGTCGATGGCCAGCTGAGCGACCTGGCGACGCCCGCCGGACCGAGCGTGCAGCGAGAGGTCGAGGTCGTCTCGACACGCGCCGGCGACCCGGTGCGCATCCTCGCCCGCCTCTTCCCGCCGGAAGCGGAGGCGCGGTGGCGCCTGCCGGGGACCACCACGTGGACGACGAGCAACGACACCGGGTGGCTCGTCGTGCGGCCCGGCGATCCGCACGACACGCTCGGGTACCGCGACATCTTCACCCTCGAGGACGGGTCCTCGGCCGACGGCCCGCAGCTCACGTTTGCCTTCGTGCCCGACGCGGACGCCGACGACGACGGCGGGTTCCCGCCGAAGATCCAGGTCACGTCGGAGCCATTCGGCTGGAACGACGTCACGCACATCTCCGGGACGTCGGAGGACTTGGCCGGCATCTGGTTCGACGCCATCGACCCGCTGCCCGCCGACGCCGACGACCGCGATCGCATCACGTGGGAGCTGCGCCGCGGCGCCGCCACGCTGACCGGCACCGGTGAGCACTTCGAGCCACTCGGTGCGTGGCCGGCCGGTCGGCACGATGTCGTGCTCACCGATCACCTCGGCCGCCGCCGGCGCCTCGAGGTCGACGTCATCGAGACCGCCGATCGGATGGTCATCGGCTGCGCGGAGATCGACGGGGCTGGCCCTGCTGAGGAACGCCGCGGGCCCCGCCTCCTCGTCGAGGAGCGCGACGAGCCAGCCGTCCCGACGGCGGTCGTCGGCTCGTATCACCTCCGCTCGTTCCATCAGGACGGGGCCTTCCGGCCGAGCGACGAGCCGGCCACGTTGCACCGTGGTCCCCCTCCGGAGCTGACGATCCCGGACGGCACGCTGGCCGAGCTGACGCTCGCCGACGATGCCGATGCCGGCAGCCACGTGCTCTCGGCGATGCGTGTGCGGATGGCCTTCGACTCGACCGACCCGGTGCTGTACCGCGAGATCCACCCCGTCGAGTTCACGACCGAGGAACCTGGCTTCGAGGGCAGCCACGTCGATCCGTGGGGCCCGGCTGATCCCTATCCGGTCTGGGACCCCATCGACCCGACCGTCGGCGGGCCGGACCGGGCGTGGGGCCTCTCCGAGGGCACCGACCCGCACGTCGCCGCTGCGGCGGTGCTGCGGGACTGGGCGGCGCAGGTCGTGGCCGTCGACGCCGCGGCGCGGTTCGTCGTCATCGGCCGGACCTGCGACATCGGCGACGACGCGTACAACACGGGGCTCGGTGGGCGGCGTGCCGCGCAGGGCCGCGCGCTCCTCACCGATCCGAGCCTCGGGTCAGGCGCGCTCGACACGTCGGTCGTCTATTCGCGAGGTGAGAACCAGGCGAGTGGTGACGCCGTCGGGACGATGCCGGACGACCCGACCATCCTCGACGAGCTCGCCGCTCCCGAGCTCCGCGCGCGCAGCCTCGACGAGCGCACCCGGCAGGAGATCCGCATCAAGGTCGACCACGCAGCGCGCCTGAGCGAGTGGGGAGACGACCGCGCGATCCCCGAACGTGAGGAGGCCCGCGGGTTCGACATCTACGCCGTCGTTCCCGATCCCCTGCTGCCCGGACTCACCGACGGAGACGCCGTCGCCGCCTCCCGACGGCGCACGTTGGTCCCCGGTGCCGATCAGTGGGCGCACATCACCGAGGCGCCGCGGGAGCGCGCCCTCGTCGCCGCCTTGCGCCTCCTCGCCCGCTGGGACAGCCCGTCCTGGGTCGACGCCCAGGACTCGGCGCCGACGCTGGTCGAGGTGGCATTCGAGTGGGAGAACGGCACGCTCGCCATCCCCGTGCTCGAGGGCGAGGTCGAGCCGCAGCCGACCGTCGAACCGGAGCCCGGCGAGACGAAGGTCTGGCAGGTCCTGCTGCGCTTCAGCCACGATCCGCGGACGCGGCAGCTCGTCGTCTCCGGCGCGCTGGACACCCCTGGGAACGACGACGGCATCGCCCGCCTCGCCGACGACGGGAACGGCATCGCCGACCACGTGGCGTTGATGCTGGCGCTCGGCCCGGCGCTGGCCACCGGTGTCGACCCCGCCGACGCCCGCGAGTCGGTCGTACCGCTCGTCGCGCTCGGCGGTGTGCTGCTCGCCAGCGCCGCGCTCGACCTCGCCGCGAACGGCGCGACGACGCTGCACCGGCTGGAGTTCGGGTACGGCCGCGCCGCCGGCGGCGGCGACGCCACGGCGGCCTGCCGCGTCTGGCTCTACGCCGACTACACGGCGGCGTTCGATGTGGCGCTGCCCTCCGGCGTCCTCAGCGGCACCGGTGTGGCGATCCGATACCGACGCGCCGGCGTCGAGCTCGGCTTCGACGTCACGTCGACGAACCTCGACAGCCTCGGACTCGTCTACGAGGAAGCGGCGGAGATCGTCAGCCCCGGGACGTGGGAGATGTCGACCGCCCTCGCCCGCCTCCTCGGCGTCGCCGCCGTGAGGATGGGGGCCGGCTCGATCTGGATCGAGGTCGATCTGGCCATGGCCATCGACCTCGGACCCGTCCGCCTCGACGAGGCGACGCTGCGGCTCACCATCGACGGCGACGTCGTGTTCGAGCTGCGCGGCCTGACGATCTCGGTCGACATCCCCGGCGTGCTGCAGGGGCAGGGCCAGCTGGCGATCACCGAGGGCGAAGGCGGCTCAGTCGCCGTGTCAGCAGCGCTCGATCTGGCCATCGAACCGATCGGCCTCCAGATCAAGGCGGCGTTCCGCTACGAGGATCCGATGGCCCACCTCGAGGTGGCGGTGATCTTCGCCACCGCGATCCCCATCCTCGGCACAGGGCTCGGTCTGTTCGGCCTACAGGGCCGCTTCGTCTCCAACGGGACGCGCGACCTTCTGCCAGCGAGCGAGGAACCCGACCCGGTGCAGCGCGAGCTGGCCTGGTACGAGACTCCGCTCCTCGAGAAGTACCGGCCCGAGCAGGGCCAACTTGCCCTCGGCCTCGGCGCCATCGTCGGCACCCAACCCGACGGTGGGTTCACGTTCAACCTCAACGGCATGATCGTCGTCGAGCTCCCGGACCCGTCGGTCGTGCTGACCGTGGCGGGGGCGTTCATGAGCTTCCCCGGCGACGTCGAAGAGGACCCTGATGCCGGGACGGCCACGAGTGTCGGGCTGCTCGGCATCATCGCCATCAGCAGCGACGGCATCGCGGTCGGGATCCGTGGCACCTACGACATTCCCTCGCTGATCCACGTCCAGGTCCCGGTGGCGGCCTGGTTCCCGTTCACCGGAGACGACGGCGCCTACGTGCGCATCGGTTCGGATGGATACGCAGGACGGGCTGGTGATCCCGTGACGGTGACCGTGCTGCCGGGCACGCTCGACCTGCGGGCGTGGGCCTACCTGATGATCGAGGAGAAGGCGCTGCCCAACCTCGGTGGCAAGGGCGACGAGTGGGACTTCACCGGGTTCTCGATCGGGTTCGGCGCCGGGTACGACTTCGAGTGGGGCGGCAGGGCTGTGTACCTGCGGGCGGGGTCCTCGATCGTCGTCGGGCTCGGGACGAAGCCACTGCTCATCAAGGGCGAGCTGGAGACGGCCGGCGAGCTGCGGTTCGGCCCGGTGGGCGTCAGCATCGAGGGCAACGTCGAGCTGACCCTGACCAAGGATGATGCGCGGCTGGAGGGCGAGTTCTGTGGCGAGGTCGACCTGGCGCTGTTCAAGGCCAAGGGCTGCGTCCACATCACGCTCGGCGGCGCTGCGTCGCCGGAGGTCGAAGCCGATCCGCTCGTCGCCGGCGTGAGCCTCAGCGACCGTCACGCCCGAGTCATCGCCACTGCTCGAGATCTGGCCAGCGGTGGCAGCACCGGCGCGCCGCACACCGCCTGGGTGGACTGCCGGCCGACGGTGCACTTCTCCAAGCGCGTGGTCATCGACCTCGAGGGCGATTCGTTCCGGCCCACGCCGGCCGGTGGGTGGGGCGCCGATTGGGGCGGCTCGGCGCGCACCAAGTTCCTCTACCGACTCCGAGCCGTGGAGCTGCTCGACGCCGCCGGCGCGGTTGTCGAGGGCTCGTCCGACTGGCCCAGCAACTGGTGGCTCCCTGCCGGCCGGCCGGCGCTCCCCGCCGAAGGCGACGCCCCGTCTTCCGAGCACGAAGCGTGGGACCTCGCCCTCCTGGCCTGGGACCTGGCGCCGTGGGCGAGAGCCCTCACCGACGGCGGCGCGGCAACCGAAGGGGATCCCGCCACGGTCGTCGAGCGCCTGTGTGACCCGGTGCCCGGCACGACCCGGCACTGCGTCTACGGCGCCGACGGCGAGCGACTCGAGCCGGACCAGGTGCGCTTCGCCGCTGCGCCGGCCGGGGGGCTGCCCTGGCGGTCGGGCACTGCGCTCGTCGGCACGGAGACGCTCGGGATGCCGCTCGACGCCGCGTTCACCTGGGCCGGCTTGCTCGGCTTCCGCTACGAGCCCGGAGCCGCAGCCCCGTTGCCGGCGCCATGGACGGCGCCCGACACGGGACACGAGGTGACGCGCGTCTGGAGGCTCCCTCGGTACACCCACGACGAGCGCGAGCCGATCACCGTCGGCTTCGACGGGACGTTCGAGGCCGACGTCGACGACCCGGAGCTCGTCGTCGCCCTCACGCTGCCTCCGCCCGTGACCGGCGAGGTCGAGCTGTGCACCGATCTCGACGAGTGGGGAGACGGCGGGTCACCGCTCCCCGACGTCCTGGAGTACTTCGCCTTCCGCATCACCGGGCACTCCGGCACGGTCGCGGGGGCCTACACGGTGCCGTTCACGGACACGCTGGTGATCGAGATCGGCGGCGAGTTCACCCCGTTCGCGTACGGCCCGGCAACGCGAGTCGTCGCACGCGTCGCGTACACCGGCAGCGAGCCGATCCGCATGCGTGCACTCGACGCCGACGGCACGCTGCTGGGCGAGGCCGCGCTGCCGGCCAACGTCGCGCCGGAGGTGCCCTACAACCTCGTCATCAGGCGCCGCGGCATCGCCCGCGTCGAGCTGTGGGCCGAGCCGGTGCCGGGTGGGCAACTGCTCCTGCTCGATCGGTTGTGCATCCAGCTGCTCATCGGGGTCGACGACGCCATCTACCTCGAACGGGTCGTGGCGTGGCTCGAAGAGGTCGGCGCCCTGCTCGCCCCCAGCTGCACCGGACGGCGAGCCACCGACACCCGGCCGTGGCCTCCGGCGCTGGTCGAGGTCGTCTCGTCGGAGCGCAGCGCTGCGGCGATCGTCCGCTACCGACCCGACGCCGGCGACAGCGGGCCATGGACCGGCGTGCAGCTCGCTCCCCTGCCGACGCTCCAGGTCGGCATCGTCAGCAGCTGCTTCACCACGACGTCAGCGGTCGAGGCTGCCGAAGCCGCCGACGCGGCGCGCGACGACCTGCTCGACGGCTGGAACTCGACGTGGGACGGCGCGCAGGAAGACCGCGTCGTGCTGCTCGACGCCGACGAGCGGTGGAAGGTCCGCATCCGGTACGACGTCGCCGAGTGGAACCAGGCGGGCGTCGGCGGTCCGCCGTCGGCAGCCAGTCTCGACTGGGACACCCCGCCGGACGAGGTGTCCGTCGAGCGCGACGTCACGCAGACATTCGAGTTCCGCACCGCCGCGCTCGAGACCGTGGCGGACGAAGACCTGCTGCGTTTCGACGTGCAGGATGTCTTCGATCCACGGTCGCTGGCCCGGTACGTCATCGGCTTCGATCCGGAGCGCCCCACGCCACGCCACTTCCTCGACGACGACCTGCTGGTGCACTTCGAGGTGGAGTGGGTCGAAGCATTGCTCGAGAAGTACCAGCACGAGCTCTCGCTCGACGTCGTGCGCACCGATCCGCCTCCCGGCACGTCGACCGGCATCGGCGACCGCCTCGTCGCCTCGACGGTGAGCTGGGGATCCAACTCGTCGACCATGCAGAGCACCATGGCCGACGCCCGCATGGCCGTCGCCGCACTGCTGGCTCCGTGCGTCGACGGTCCGCAGCCGCACGGCATCACCGCCTCGATCACCGCCGACCTCGAGCCACTGGCCGAGTACGACCTCGTCGTCCGCGCCATCCCGGCGAGCCCGCCGACGGCAGCCGGCGTCGTGATCGCCAGGACCCACTTCTCGACGTCGGCGTTCCGCGACGCCGACGAGCTGTTCGCTGCCCTCGGGTTCGACGCCGGCGGCGACCCCGACCCGATCTTCTGCCTCGAGCAGCTCGTCGTCGCACCCGCGCCGGCCGACGTCCGGTTGAACGATGACGTCGCGCTGGACGAGGCCTTGGCCGCGCTCGGCCTCGACCCGCTCCCGATCCCGGACGTTCCCACGGCGATCTTGCTGTGGGTCGACGACGGCGGGTGGCGCATCGCCGGGCTGTTGCTGGACAGCCTCGAGGCAATGGAGCGGCCGGCGCGTCTGGAGGACATCCTCGACGACAGCCCGCCGGGGCCGCCGACGATCAGCGCTGCGGCCGTGCTGACCGACGCGACGTTCGTCGCCGTGCAGTCCACGAGCACGGGTGAGGTCGTCGACTACGTCGAGCCGCCGCCCCGGCTGGCCGTCGTCGACGCCCGCATCGGCGCGAACGAGCTGACGGCGCGACGCAGCAACGGTTCGGCGACCCGCATCCTCCTTGCCCCCGACGTGCCGCTGCGGCCGGGTGCGGACGACTCGACGATCGAGCTCGAGTGGTCCGACCGCGGCCGGGCCCGCCGCGCCGAACGCGTCGTGTCCACGGTTCCCCGCCTCGTCTCCCAGGAGTTCGTCTGATGCGTGCGCTTCCTCCCCCATGGGCGCTCGGGGCCCTCGCCCTGCACTCCCAGGATGATCCGCATCTCGTCGACGGGGTCCACTACCGGCTGTTCTCCGACCCGCGCCTCGGGCTCCCGATGCGGCCCGTCCACGTGTGGCGCACGAACCTCGGTCCCCACGCCCAACGCGCTACCGGCTGGCTGCCCGACTTCCCACCGCTGCGCCACGAGGTGACCTGGACGGACGCCCGCGGGCAGACGGTCGTGGCTCCCTTCACCGTCACGCCGGACAACCCTGTCACGGGGCTGCTGCCGACGAACGCGCTCAGTCGGGCCATCTGGTTGCGCGTCGAGACGGCCCGGGATGCCGACGTCCGAGCGGACATCTTCCGCTCGACGGCAAGGGGCCCGCGGCTGCTCGGGGCTCGCGACGCCGAGCCGCTGTCGCTCGGCGGGAGCGCCATCGACGGCGTCATCGTCAGCGGTTCCGGTGTGGTCCGCGACCTCACGTGGCTCGACGTGTGGCGCCTCGCCCTGACCTGGGACGAGCTGAACGTCATGGCGCTGCCTCGTGACAACCGCCCGCGCTACACCGACCCGAGGAACGTGGACAACCTGGTGCAGGCGAGCAACCGCGTGCGCCGAGGTGCTCCTCCGCACGTCGGGCTGCACGACGAGCCGACTGCCGCTGACGCATTCTCGACGTCGGCCTCGGACGCCGACGACGAAGCGGCCAAGCTGGCCGCGCTGGCGCCGACCGTGAGCGACGCCCTCGATGCCCTGCTCGACGACCTCTCCGCGCCGCAGCACCGGCTCACGCGTGTCGAGGAGCTGACCGAGGGCGACTCCACGGTGGCGCCGGAGGCGACGTACCTGCCGATCGACCTCGTCCACACGGCGATGCTCGAACCGACGCTCGCCCGCTGGCTCGGATTCATGGACGTCGACGACTTCCAACCGAACCCGGACGACGTCGTGGTGTACCAGCTGTGGAGCTGGTGGGCGATCGACCGCACCGCGCTGTCGCCGGCCGAGATCGTCTCGTTCCTCCCCGCCGTGATCGGGCTGGTGACCGACGTCAACGACGACAACGATCCCACCGGCCCGACGTTCGACGAATCGCCCGACAGCCTGCCGATCTTTCAGCTCTGGCTGCCGGCGGTGGCCGTTGGGCACGCCCCGCCGCTGCGGCCGGAGGCACCGGTCGTGGGCACCGAGTTGGCGCCGACCTTCCCGGCCACCAGCGACGGGCTCGGACCCTGGTTGCCCGCCGTGCCGCCGGCTGCGAGGCGCCAGGCGACGGTCCCGGTCAGCGGCCTCGTGCCAGCGGCGGGGTTGGCGTTCGCCACGCAGCAGGCCAGCCGCATCACGGGTGTCAACGAACGGGTGCCCGTTCGCAGGAGCGCCTTCGACGACCGGGCCCTGCGCCTCGTGCCGGCCGTGCCGGCCCAGTCTCCGCAGCCAGACGCCGGGCGGCTCATGCATCGAGACGTGCCAGCAGGTGGATTCACGGCGCGTGTTGCGCAGTGCGACGTGTTCGGTCGCTGGAGCGAGTGGTCCGAACGTGTGCTCGCGCCGAAGCTTCGACCAGCGCCCCCAGAGCCGGTGTTCGACGTGTGGTACACGATCGCCGACCCGGATACGGGAACCTTGACGCCGCTCTGGGGATCGCTCGAGGCGCGGGTGCAGGTCCCTCCCGTGGAATCCCTGGCGCCGGCCTCACATCCGCTCGACCGGATCCGGTTGACCGGCACGGTTGGCGTCGCGACGTTCACGGTCGAAGCAGACGTGGCCGACGCGCAGGGTGACGAGCTCGTGGTCGAGATCCCACGACCTGCGGCTTCACTCCTTCCGCTGGGCGCCGTCGTCGAGGCCGTGACGACCGCTCGCTGGATCGACACGGCAGGCGTCGAGTCGGTCGAGTCGACATCCCGGGTCACGGCGTGCGCGGACGCTCGTGGTCCGCGGACGGTCCCCGAGCCGCCGCTGTTGGAGTGGACGGCCCGTCCCGACGCCACGGGCCGGGCGAGGGTGAAGCTGACGTGGGCGCCGACGGGCGCGCAGCGTCGTTTCCGTGTGTACGCGTGCGACGAGCAGCGCATCCTGCACCAGGCCACGGCGCTCGCCGGCGGCGACGCCTCGTACGGCGCTCTGCTGGAGGCGCTCGAGGCAGCGACCGACGCGCCGGGCCGCGCCCAGGCCCTGCGAGACCACCACGATCTGTTCGACCGGGAGTGGTTCCAGAACCTCACGGACGATCCGCTCGAGGCGAACGGTGGCCCGCTGTCCTACCAGCACGAGCTGAGTGGGTCACTGAAGGCGTTGGCCGTCTACAAGGTCGTCGCCGAGACCGACGCCGGCGCGCAGGCCGACTTCGTGGCCACGCCTCCGTGGGTGTGGGCAGTGCCCGAGCGCTCGGGGCCACCGCAGCCGCTGCTCGAGGTGCTCGCCACGAACGCCGGGCCGCCGATCACCGTGACGCTCCGGTTGCGACTGACCGGCCGCACGGACGCGGCGACCCGGTTCCGGCTGCGGCGCAGCGCCGTGCACTCCGACCCGCGCCGCATGCCGGTAGCCCGTGAGGACGTCATCGTGTTGACCGCAGGCGAGAAGTACTGCGACATCGTCGACGACGGCGCCTACGTCCACGAGCCCGCGCATCGACTGCGCGCTGGACGCCTGTACTCGTGGGTCGTCGAGGTGCAGTCGCCCGACCTTCCCGGCAGCAGCCGACCTGGGGCGTGGAGCCGACCGAGCGTCGCGGTCAGCACCAAGTTGGTCGTCGTCATGACGCTCCTGAACCCCGACCCCACCACGTTGCAACTGCACTCACCCGCGCTCGGGCCGTGGTTCGACGACGACGACGTGACGCTTCCGTTGCCGGCGGCCGGCGTGCTCGACGTCGCGCTCACCCTGCAGAACGTGTCGTGGCTGCCGCCGGCGTCCGGGCTGCTGTCGTTCTTCATGGCCACGTCGCCACGTCCAACGGGCCTGGCCGGGCTGCGCGGTCCCGACGGCACGCCCGCCTTCAACAACGGCAGCTTCGTCGCCGTCTTCCGCCTGCTGCCGTGGGTCGAGCGGCGGCTCGACGCACTCCCCGTGCCGATCCCGTCGGCGGCGAACCCGGCGACGGCGAACGTTCCCACGCGACCCATCGTGCGGACGATCGCGATGGAGCTGCGGACGCCGCCGAGCGACGTCGACGCGCTGGTCGCCCTGCTGCCCGACGCCTTCGACTTCGCTTCCGGCGTGACGTCCGACGAGGACCGGGCGGCGTATCTCGGACTGACGTGGGACGGGTCGACGTTCGGCAACGGACCGCAACCGATGACCGATCTCCTGCAGCCCGGCCAGCTCTTCCAGGGCTCGGGCACGGCGCAGGAGCTGCTGCAGTTCCCGACGAGCACGTCGGTCCAGATGTGGGCGTTCGACCATCGCGGCCGTCCGCTTGATCCAGGCGCAGTGGCGGCGTGGTGGAACCTGCAGGCCGGGACGACGTTCACCAACCTGTGGGCCGACGGTGTCGCGGAGCGCACCGTGCAGGTCGCGAATGGGCTCACGTTCCACCTCGTCAACGCGCACGAGGGACCACTCGACGCGCCGATGAGCAGGTTGCAGCTCACGAACGCCACCGGGACCGGCGTCGTCCAGCGGGCGAGCAACAACAACGGCGTCACCGTGGCGTTCACGAACGCGCCGAACCTCGACGACTTCCCGCAGCCGCTCGCCGCGGTCCTGCCCGACGGTCGCTACACCAACCAGGCCCAGGCCTGGCAGAACGGCGCATTGGCCAATTTGGCGCGGGACTTCGTGCGGATCGGCGTGCTGTCGGTCGAGCACGACCTCGTCGGGCAGCGGCGGACCGCCGCGGCGGGCGCGGCTGACGTGGTGCAGCGCCGAGCAGACGACCAGAACCGGGCGTCGACCGGTGTGCGCCCGGCGCGCAGCACGCGCAACGCGCTGCTGGCGGGTGGCGAGGCGACGCTCGGTGCGCTGGCCACGCCGGCGGGCGGGACGATCGCGACCGTGCTCGTGGCCTCGCAGGTCGATCGGGATGCTGGCCAGCTCCCGGTCCCGACGTTGGCCGCCGGTACACCGCCGCAGACGGCGCCGAGCCTCACCGCCGTGGCGTTGGACGGTGGTGGCGTGGCCGACGGTTCGATCGCCCTCGGTCAGACCGTCCTCGTGACCGTGCAGTTCCCGACGAGCGCGTCGGGAGCGTGGGTGCGCATCTGGCCGCTCGGGTTCGATCCGGCGACCGGCCGGCACCTCCGGCTCGACGGCGGTGCGGCACCTGTCGACCAGTCAGGCGCCGCGCGCATCGTGCTGCCATTGCCGGACGGCACGGTGGTGGACACATCCGAGGGGGATGCCGCACCACGACTCGGTGTCGATCTGCTGATCGTGACGCAGGGCGGCCAGACGCTCTTCCCCGACCAGCGCATCGACCGGCCGTTCCCCGCGACGACGAATGCACGGATCGCGCTCAACTCGGCAACTCCGCCGCTGCTCATCTGCGCAACCGGAGCACAGCAAGCGGGTGCTCTCCCGAATGGCAGTGTGCCCTCCGGCTCCGAGGTCGTCGGACTCGGCGCGACACCCCCGCAACTCGTTGATCGCTCGACGATCCCGGCCGTCGCCTTCGCTGCTGGCTGCGTGGTCAATCTGCTCGGCAACGGCGACACGATCCAGCTCACCGCGGCACCGTTCCAGACCCAGGATGCCGACCCGCACGCGACCGGTGAGCCGGCCGCCGCGCTGCGCGAGAACGGAACCACCGTGGCGCGGCAGGACCGGCGGC
This sequence comes from uncultured Acidimicrobiia bacterium, assembly GCA_963844915.1. Taxonomy (GTDB): domain Bacteria; phylum Actinomycetota; class Acidimicrobiia; order Acidimicrobiales; family Ilumatobacteraceae; genus JALZMG01. Next base: position 617,790 of record CAWJQF010000011.1, read on the forward strand.
CGTTCAACCGGACTGAGTTCTGGATGGCCGGTTTCCCGCTGCCCGGCATGGACCGGCTCGAGATCGTGATGTCGCAACGCCCGGACAATCCCAGCGGCACGGCAGGGGCCGCGGTCGTGGGCTCGACGCCGCTGCTCGGCTCGTTCCACGAGCTGCCCTCGCACCAGCAAGGTCATCCCGGCGCGCCGGGCGCGCCAGACATTCACGGCGACGGCGTGCTCGTGAGAGGTTCGGCGTCGGTCGCCATGGCCGAGTACGTGCGGGATCGCACGATCGCCAGGACCATCGACCTCGTCACCAATGCCAACCAGAACCCGATCGACCAACCCGGCACGCCGACGGCGAACAGCCTGTGGATCGCCGGGCTGCGCACGGAGGCCGCGGGCGTGGCGTCCGAGCTGGCCTACGACGCGCTCAACACGGCGTTCGGAAATCCGTACCCGTTCGACGGAGAGTGGGACGACGTCGCCAACTTCCTGTTCGGGCTGATCGGGTCGCTGCCGACACCTACCGGGGCAGGACTGGTCAGCGCGCGCCGAGCTCTCGACAGCAGGATCCTGACGGCGTCCTACGGCGCGCGGCAGGGTGCGACGGCGATGCTCGCCGCGATCGGGCGGGCGGAGGACTTCATCTACATCGAGACGCCGGCGTTCGATCACCTGGCCTTAGGTGACGCCGACGACGGCGACGAGGTGGCGCTCTGGCAGGCGCTGATCGACCGGATGGATGCGACGTCGAGCCTGCACGTCGCGATGTGCCTCCCGTTCCACCTCCTCCCCGGCAGCCCTGCCCCGCTGCAGCGCGTGCGCGATGCGGGGATCGCGGCGGCGCTGACCGCAATGGCTGGTGGTGATCGGGCCGAGCGGTTCGTGGCGTTCTCTCCGGCCGCCGGTCCGGCGCGGTCGCTGCGTCTGGCCAACACGACGATGGTGGTCGACGACGCGATCGCCATCGTCGGAACGACGCACCTCTGGCGGCGCGGGCTGAGCTTCGATTCGTCGTACGCCGCGTCGGTGCTCGACGAGGCGCTGCTGCGGGGACGGTCGCAGGAGGTCGCGGTGTTCCGCGCGACGGCGATGGCGGCGCGCCTGGGGATTCTCCCGGCTGAGCTGCCGCTCGACCCGGTCGACAGCATCCGGGCGATCCGCGACCTGGTCGTGCGCGGCGGGTTCCAGCGCCTGGCGGCCGACGCGATCCGCCCGCCGGATCCGACGCTGACGACGACCGATCCCTCGACGGGCTTCACCGAGACCGACGTGTGGAACCCGGATGGATCGTTCCCAGGCGGCACCGATCCGGTGAGCTGGCTGCTCGGCCTGCAGACCGCCGTCTACGACGACGAGTTCAACCCGCCCCCGTCCTGACCCATCCGAGTGTTTGACCCCATCCGAGTGCTGGACCTCGATTTTCCCGGGGTCTGACACTCCGATGGGCTCAAACACTCGGATGGATCAGGGGTCGGGGTCCGGGTGGCCGAGCTGGTTGAGGTTGGCGACCCAGGCGTCGCGGACGGCGTCCAGGTCCGGGACGGGGCGGGCGTCGAAGGCAGCCAGCGTGAGGGCGACGGTGCTCGCTCCTGCGTCGGGGACGAGGTCGAGGCGGCACCAGCAGTCGAACGGCTCGGCAAGTGCGACGTCGAGCTGGTACGGCGGTTCGTCGACGAGCACCTCGCCGAGCCAGGACGCGACGATCAACAGCGCCTCGAAGGCCTCGGCCGGCAACGCCTCGATCGTGAACGACGCCACGTCGTGGGCGAAGCGGCCCTGCGCTCGGGGGGGCGGCGCCGTCGTCGACTGGGGCGCCGATCCATTCGTCGGAGGCGCGACCACCGCCGGCTGGAGTCGCGCCAACGCCTCATCGAAGGCGGCGTTGAGCCGCTCCATGCGTGCCGTGTCACCTCCCTCGACGATCTGGGTGGACCTCCTTGGCGAGGCGCCGCCTGGCCGCCCGCAACGTCGCCTCGTCGGCACCCGGGGCCACGCCGAGAACGGCAAACGGATCCTCCGTCACTCGCCGCGCTCCCCGAGCCACGTGGCGGAGCGGTCCCACCGGCCATCGTGCACGAGCTGCGAGAGCGGCCTGCGGCGCAGCGGTCCGTGATGACCGGCCGGCACGCCGAGCGTGATGCACGCCGACAGCGCGACGTGCTCAGGGAGGGCCAGCAGCTCGCGCAGCTCCTCCTCGACGGCGTGGTGCCACCCGGTCAGCGTTCCGCCGTACCCCAGTGCTCGTGCCGCCAGCAGGAGGTTCTGGCACGCCGGGTACACGGACGCTCCCTCGTAGGGGTTCGGTGCCCGGTAGCGCTCGAGGCCGACGAGCACGATCACCGGAACCTCGTCCAAGTGGTCGACGTAGTGCTGCATCGTCGCCTGCATGCGCGCCCGGGACGAGCCCTCGGCCGGAGGACCGGAGGCGTCGAGATCGGCCCGCTTGACCTCCCATGACTGGCGAAAGGCACGTGCCAACAGCCCACGGGCGAGGGCTGCCTCGTCGTCCTCGCGGCGCAGCGTGATGAACCGGAACGGCTGACGATTCGTCCCCGACGGCGCCCGCGCGGCGTACCACAGGATCTCGGCGAGGTCCGTGTCCGGGATCGGATCGGGCGTGTAGCGACGGATGGCGCGGGTCGTCCCCAGGCCGTCGAGCAACGAGACGTCTGGCCGGGACATCAGAGATGACGGTAGCCAGCGCTCCGGCGAGCCGGCCCTCCGGAACGTGTGCACCCGCGTTTCCTTCCGCACCGACTACGTTGTACGCACCTCACCGACCGGGGCAATCCCGTCCCGTTCACCCAGAGGGGGAGAAACACACCATGCAACGTACACGCGTACGACGCGTCGCGGCGTTGGCGATCGGCCTCTCGCTGGTGGCCGCGGCCTGCGGTGGCGACGACGATGACGCCGAGCCCGCTGGCACCGAAGCCGCGGGCACCGAGGCTCCGGCAGGCACGGAGGCTCCCGAAGGCACGGAGGCTGTCGAGGGGACCGAAGCTCCCGACGAGACAACCGCCGACGAGGGGACCGAAGCTCCCGACGAGACGACGGCCGACGACGGCACAGAGCCGGCGCGGCAGACGGTGCGGTCGAGGCCGCGCCGACCTGCACCGGCGAGTCCGACGGCACGCTCAACTTCGCCACGGTGCTGCCCGAGACCGGCAACCTGGCCTTCCTCGGACCACCGGAGTTCGCCGGCGCCCAGCTCGCCGTCAACGACATCAACGCCGCCGGCGGCGTGCTCGGCCAGGACGTCACCCTCGACCAGGGCGACTCCGGCGACACCTCGACCGACATCGCCAACCAGACCGTCGACCGCCAGCTCGCTGCCGGTGCCGACGTGTTCGTCGGTGCGGCGTCGTCGGGCGTGTCGTTCACGTTCATCGACAAGCTCGTCGAGAACTGCAAGATCCACTTCTCGCCGGCCAACACGTCGCCTGACTTCACGACGTACGACGACGACGACCTCTACTTCCGTACCGCGCCGTCCGACGTGCTGCAGGGCCGGGTGCTCGCCGACCTCATGATCGAGGAGGGCGTCACCAACGCCGACGTTCATCGCGCTGCAGGACCCCTACGGTGAGGGTCTGCTCCAGCTACTCGAGCGAGCCGTTCGAGGAGCAGGGCGGCGAGATCGTCGACTCGTTCACGTACGACCCGAACGCCGACAACTTCGGTGCCGAGGTCGAGCGCATCATCAGCGGCGATCCCGAGGCGCTGGTGCTGATCGGCTTCGAGGAGTCGGCGCAGATCCTCACGACGCTGTTCGAGTCGGGCTTCACGGCCGATCAGAAGCGGATCTACCTCGTCGACGGCAACGTCGGCAACGCCCTCGGTGAGCAGCTGCCCGCCGGCTCGCTGGTCGGCGTCAAGGGCACGCTGCCCCAGGCCGAGCTCACCGAGGACTTCCGCGCCAAGCTGCTCGAGGTCGATCCGGCGCTGATCGACTTCAGCTACGGCCCGGAGACCTACGACGCGATGGTCATCGTCGCGCTGGCGGCCGAGATCGCCGGCTCGGACGACCCGGCGCAGATCGCCGCCCACATCAACGGCGTCACCCGTGACGGCACCAAGTGCACGACGTTCGCCGAGTGCATGGCCCTCATCGACGACGGCGAGGACATCGACTACGACGGTCCCGCTGGTCCGATGACGTTCGGGCCCGAGGGCGAGCCGACGGAGGCGAGCTTCGCCATCCTCAGCTACGACGACGACAACCGGTCGGCGCGGCGTCGCCACGGAGTACCGCTTCGCTCAGATCTGAGCAACGCACAGTCAGTTGAGTCGGGGCCGCCCTGCGGGGCGGCCCGAGCCGCGTCCGGGAGGCGAACTGTCCGTACGAATCGGTCGTTGTGAGGCGATTCATACGGACAGAACGTGCCATCTAGCACTTACGCGGAGTGACCCTGCGAAGCGGGTCAGTCCGCGATCGTCGTCGTCAGCGCGCCTTGGCGAGCGTGCCGAGGTACAGCTCGATGACCTTGGGGTCGGTCATCAGCTCCTGCCCGGTGCCGGTGTAGGCGTTGCGGCCCTGGTCGAGCACGTAGCCGCGGTCGCAGATCTGCAGGCAGCGGGCGGCGTTCTGCTCGACCATGATGATCGAGACCCCGGCCTCGTTGACCTGCTGGACCCGCTCGAAGACCTGGTCCTGGAGCATCGGCGACAACCCGCGCGACGGCTCGTCGAGGAGCAGCACCTTGGGCTCCATCATCAGCGCCCGCCCCATGGCCAGCATCTGGCGCTCGCCGCCGGAGAGCGACCCGGCGCGCTGGCCGATGCGCTCGCCGAGCCGGGGGAACATCGACACGACCCAGTCCAAGCGCTCCTGCAGCCCACCCTTGCGCAGGTAGCCGCCCATCTCGAGGTTCTCGTTGACGGTCAGCGACGGGAACACGTTGTTGATCTGCGGGACGTAGCCGATGCCCTTGGCCACGAGCACGTTGGCCTTCCGGCCGGTGACGTCCTCGCCGCGGTACGACACCGTGCCGCTGCGGACCGGGATCAGGCCGAACAGCGCCTTCAGCATCGTCGACTTGCCGGCCCCGTTGGGCCCGATGATGCCGATCAGCTCCCCCGGCGCCAGCTCGAGGCTGCTGCCCTTGAGGATGTTGACCTCGGGGACGTAGCCGGCGACGACGTTGTCGACGTGGACCAGCAGGTCGCCGTTGGCGTCAGGCACCGTCGTGCTCGCTCGCGGCAGTCCGTGCTCGTGGTGCAGCTCGTGCTCCGAGACCAGCTCCTGCACCTCTTCCGCCTTCGGGACGACGCCGTGGATGATCTCCTCGGTCAGCGCGGCGTGCGACGAGCCGAGGTAGGCATCGATCGACGGCCTGGTTCGACCCGATCGCGTCCGACGGCCCTTCGGCGATGATCGCGCCCTCGGCCATCACGACGACCCAGTCGCTGATGTCGCGCACCACGTCCATGTCGTGCTCGACGAACATCACGGTGATTCCTTCGGAGCGCAGCCGCTTGACGTGGCCCAGCAGCGACTGGGTGAGCGCCGGGTTGACGCCGGCCATCGGCTCGTCGAGCATGATCAGCTTCGGGTCGGCCATCATCGACCGAGCCATCTCGAGCAGCTTGCGCTGACCACCCGACAGCGCGCCGGCGAACTCGTCCTTCATGTGGACCATGTTGAAGCGCTCGAGCACCTCGAGGGCGCGTGCCGCGCACGGCGCGCTCCTGCCCGCGTCCACTTGCGCACGAGGCCGCGGAACATCGACTCGCCCGACTGCTCCTGGGCGGCCAGCATCATGTTGTCGAGCACGGACATCTTGGCCAGGACCTTGGTCAGCTGGAACGTCCGCACCATGCCCTTCGATGCCAGCGTGTACGAGGCCTCGCCGCTGGCCGGCTGCCCGTCGAACACGACGGTGCCGCTGTTCGGCTTGTCGAAGCCGGTGAGCAGGTTGAAGAACGTCGTCTTGCCGGCGCCGTTCGGCCCGATCAGCGCGGTGATCGCGCCGCGCTGGACCTCGAGGTGGTCGACCGACACCGCCCGGATGCCGCCGAACGTGCGGGTGACGTCGTCGGCGACGAGGATCGGGTCGGGCTTGGCCACGCCGGGCGTCGGCTCGACGCCGTCGAACGCCGGGCGGCCGGGTTGTCCCACTCCTCCTCGCGCAGCGCGCGGCACCGCCGCCACCGGCCGTGCGGCCGAAGACGACTCGTCGGGTTCACTTGCGGACATCGATCGCGATCTCCCGTTTGTCGCCGAAGATGCCCTGCGGGCGGAACACCATCAGCGCATGAGCAGCAGGCCGACCAGGATGAAGCGCACCTGGCCGATCTGCACGGCGTCCATGAGGCTGTCGGGGATGTACTCCTCGCCGACCGCCTGGCGCAGGAGGTTGTCGGTGAAGGCGAGGATCATCCAGAAGATCATCGAGCCGATCACCGGCCCGCCGACCCGGCCGAGCCCGCCCATGATGGCCGCCGTCAGGGCGAAGAACGTCACCGGCGTCGAGTAGTTGTCGGGCTGCACCGAGTTGTTGGAGATGGCGAAGAACATGCCGGCGATGGTGCCGAACGTGCCGCCGAGGATCAGCGACTGCATCTTGAAGCGGAAGACGTTCTTGCCGAGCGCCCGCGCCGCGTCCTCGTCCTCGCGGATCGACTTGAGCACCCGACCCCACGGGCTCGACACGAGCAGCCACATGATGAACACGCACAGGCCGACGAGGCTCCAGCCGACGATCATCTCCCAGAGGTCGGCGCCGGTGTACTCGAGGTTGAGCTTGCCGAACACGCGGCCGCCGTACCCGCGCGACGGGTCGAAGAAGTTCCACTCCTGGAACTCGTTGGCGAAGCCGTTGAGGCCGTTGGAGCCACCGGTGACGTCCCTGCAGGACCGGCTGCTCGCACGATGATGCGGATGATCTCGCCCGCGGCGATCGTCACGATCGCCAGGTAGTCGGCACGCAGTCGCAGCGTCGGTGCACCGAGCAGGACGCCGAGGAGCACGCCGGCGCCCAGGCCGGCGAGGATCCCCGCCCACAGCGGCCAGCCGTACGTGTACGTCGTGATGCCGAGGCCGTAGGCGCCGGCCGCCATGAACCCGACCTGGCCGAAGTTGAGCAGGCCGGTGTAGCCGAAGTGCAGGTTGAGCCCGATCGCGGCGAGGGCGTAGATGATGGCGCTGGTGCTGATAGCCGGCGCGCAGCGTGTTGGAGATGATCGCCCACCAGTCCATGGCGCTACCCGATCCGTTCCTTGCGTCCGAAGATGCCCTGTGGCCGGACCATCAGGATGAGGATGAGGATGACGAGGGCGCCGACGTTCTTCAGCTCCGGGGCGATCCACAGCGTCGACATGTAGACCAGGATCCCGACGAGGAGGCTGCCGACCATGGCGCCGAAGTCGGTGCCGAGGCCGCCGAGCGTCACGCCGGCGAACATGAGCAGCAGCAGCTGGTTGCCCATCAACCAGTTGACCTGCTCGGAGAGGCCCACGAAGACGCCGCCGAGCGTGACGAGCACGCCGGCCATGAACCAGACGATGGTGATGATGCGGTTGACGTCGATGCCGCTGGACGCCGCGAGGTCCCCGCTGTCGGCGACCGCCCGCATCGCCTTGCCGAGCTTGGTGAGGCGCAGGGCCATGGCGACGACGATGAGCACGACCGTGCTGACGACGATGATCACCACGTCCTTGGGGATCAGGTCCACCGGACCGATCTCGAGCAGCGCCTCGGACTGCACGGCGTAGTCCTTGAAGGGCCGGGAGCGGTCGCCGAACTGGTACAGGATCCCGTAGCGCAAGACGATGGCGAGGCCGATGGAGATGATCATCATCGCCACCAGCCCGGAGCCGCGCCGGCGCAGCGGGCGCCAGATGCCGAGGTCCATGCCGGCGCCGACGACCCCGCCGAGGACCATCGCCAGCGGCACGGCGATCAGCAGCTGGATCCCGAGGGTGACGTTGAAGAAGAAGGCGAAGACGGCGCCCAGCGTGATCATCTCGCCGTGGGCGAAGTTGACGAGGCCCGTCGTCCCGTAGATCAGCGAGAGGCCGATCGCGCACATCCCGATGATCAGGCCGAACTTGACACCCTCCACGAACAGGCGCGCCGCACGATCGAAGAACGGGGCGCTGCCCCGATCTCGCGCCGCTGCCGCCGCTTCGCCTTCGGCCAGGTTGAACAGCACGTTGCGCCGCTGGTTCTCACCGAGCCTCAGGGGCAGTTGGGCACGGTCCTCGTCGACCAGCTCGACGCCCTCCGGGAGCGTGTCGACGACGATCTCGACGGCGTAGTCGCCGCCCCCCGGCAGATCGATGGAGAACGTTCCGTCGGCCGCGGAGGTGCCCCCGGCGACCTCCTCCCCGACCGTGACGATCGACCGTCCATCGGGCGCGAGCTCGGCGGTGTACACGACGACCTCGGCGCCCTCGATGGGGATCCGGTCGGTCTCCTCGGGGTCGTCAGAGCGATACTGCAGGGTCCCCTGCACGCCCGCACCCTCTCCGGTGCCCTGCGCGCCGGCGACGTCACCGAGGGCGATGGCGGCGAGGAGTCCCAGAAGGACGAAGCGCAGCCACCTGAAACGAAACCATCCAGAGTGAAGCCCCCCGTCCACGGCTCGGTACTGTACGCCGCCCGGGAGGTGTGCCAGGAAGCACACCGATTTCGCTTAGGTGACGAACTCGTTCAGGCAGTCGGGCGGGCAACGTGTTTGCGAGCCGAACCTGAATGTGTCGGTCGCGAGAATGACGTAGGCAGGTGAGACGCCGGAGCGGAGCGGAGGCGGCGAGCTCGGGAGGTGAGGCGAGCAACTTGTTTGCGAGCTGAACCTGGATGGTCGGTCGGAGGAATGACGTAGGCAGGTGAGACGCCGGAGCGGAGCGGAGGCGGCGAGCTCGGGAGGTGAGGCGAGCAACTTGTTTGCGAGCTGAACCTGGATTGTGTCGGTCGCGAGAATGACGTAGGCAGGTGAGACGCCGGAGCGGAGCGGAGGCGGCGAGCTCGGGAGGTGAGGCGAGCAACTTGTTTGCGAGCCGAACCTGAACGTCAGTCGTCGAGCCGGAACGGCTGGATCACGTGCGTGCAGTCGGGCTCGGAGAGGAACGCTTCCTGCAGCTCGCGCCGGTCGTACGTCGCGATCGTCGGCTCGACGACCGACAGCACCTTCTCGATGCTGTTGAAGAACTCCCCGACACGGCCACGCGTGTTGGCGTCATCGACGGTCGGACCGGTCTCATCGAAGGCCTCGCGCTCGTCACTCACCTCATCGACAGCCTGCTGGGCGCCCTCGGCGACCTGCTGGCGCAGGCTGTCTCGCTCCGGGATGTCGGGCAGCTCGATCGAATCGACACTGTCAGCGAACGCGGTGGCCGCCGTGCTGGCCTCGACGAACCCGGCGTCGATGGACTCGAAGCGCTCCCGCGGCGACTTGCCCTCGATCCCGGCGACGGCGTGGTTGGCGATGCGGACCATGACGTTGGTCTCGTTGCGCAACGCATTGCAGAGCGCAGTCGCCATCGCCGCGTCCTGCTGTTGATCCGCTGATGGCGCCGAGTCCCCGCCGCACGACGCGAGCACGGCGATCCCCGCCAGGAGCGCAGCCCGCCAACGCATCACGCCGGCACGGCGATTGCCGATCGTGGCGCGGTGACCGCAGCGACTGGTCCCCGGGTCGACAGCACGAGCCACACGGTCATCGCCCACAGCGCTGTCGCTCCGGCGACATGGATCCCGACGAGCAGGGCCGGCACCTCGTTGAAGTACTGCGTGTAACCAACGCCCGCTTGGAGAAGCCCAACGAACAACCACGAGGACAAGGGTGCCTGCAGATTCCGCCCATCCGACGTCCGCCTTGTCGTCGCGACGATGACCAGCGCCAAGACGAGAGCGACGATCACCGTGGCGCCGTGCACGCGGGCGGCGTCGGCGATGTCGACGGCGTAGCGCCTGGCTCGCTCATCGCCGGCATGCGGTCCCGCTCCGGTGACGACCGTGCCCGTGACGATCGCCACAGCTGTCGTCGCGCCGAGGGCCCAGACGAGCCAGCTCGTGCGAGTGCTGACGAGGGCGCCGCGCTGCGCATCGTCGGGTTCTCCAGCCCGCCGCACGAGGGTGACCGCAGTCGCGACGAGCACCATCGAGAGCAGCAGATGGCTCTGGACGGCGACTGGGTGCAGGTCGACCAGCACGGTGATGCCGCCGAGGACGATCTGGCCGAGGACGCCGGCGACGAGTCCGAGGGAGAGCAGCGTCAGGTCGCGGCGCCTGGGCGTGCGCCACAGCGAGCCCAGCACGGCGGCGATCACCGCAACGGCGACCAGGCCCGTGAACAGGCGGTTGATCTGCTCGATCGCGGCATTGGCCGACGAGACGTCGATGAGTCGCGCGTCGCTGCAGTTGGGCCAGTCCTCACACCCGAGACCCGAGCCGGTGAGCCGGACCGCGGCGCCCGTGATGACGATGGCGATGAGCAGGCCGAGGGCGATGACCGTGATCAGCCGGTATCGCTCGGGCGAGATCCGCACAGCCGCAGGATACGAGTCACTCGCTCCACGCCGCCGGACGCGGACCCCGCCTCAGCGAGCAGATGATCAGGCCATGCGTCGACGGCGGCTGACGAGCCACATCGTGACACCGGCAACCAGCGTCGCCGCCGCGGCGATGACCAGCCCGGCCGACGTGGATCCGGTCGCCGGCAGCGTCTGTGCCTGCGAGGACACCGCCTGCGGTGCCGCCGGCGGTGCCGGGGGCGCCTCAGCTCGCGGCGCGGCCAGCGGCGCGACCGTCGTCTCCG
>CAWJQF010000012.1:0-60998 GCA_963844915.1 uncultured Acidimicrobiia bacterium
CTACCAGCGTCGTCGACCTGTTCCGCCAGACGCCGAAGGCGGCCATGGCGAGCAGGAACGGAACCGTGCAGCGACACACCAGCGCTCGGTTCGAGACTCGATCCCACGTGCGGCGCCGTCGCCGTGCCGGAGCGTCGACCGGTCCCGCCTACGCGTGACGCGGTCGACTCATCGTCGCGGCCTACGAGCCCGCTGCCTCCGCCCACTTCGTGTCGGGGGTGGCGGAGGCGGGTCCCACGCGTTGCCGGTGTCCTCCGGACGCTGTGACTCGGCATCCGGCCCGGCGGGCGCGAACGGATGGGGCCCGTAGAACCGCTCCGCCGGCGTGTCGGGATACTCGTCGGAGTGGCTCGCTTCCAGGCGCTTGGCCGTGACGAGGAACCATGCCACGACGACGGCCGTGACCGCGACGCTCGCTACGACGAAGACCGTTGACCACATGACTCGCCCTGCGTGATCACCCCGACAAGGCGAGGGTCGCCGAGACCGCCCACATCGTCGAGCTGCCGCCGTAGTCGTGGCGTCACGCCGCTGACGTCCCGGCCGTGGCGTCCAGCGTGAGGTTCGTCCCGCTCCGTGGGTCGAAAGGTGCAGCCGGGACGTGTCGAGCCATAGGCCGACGTCGGTGCCCTCCTCGATCGTGCTGGAGGGGTCGAGCTCGACGATGAGCTGTGGTTGGGTCCGTTCGATGTTCAGCTCAGCGGCGAGGGCGGCGAGCGGGTCGGCGAGGTCGGGGGGAAGGTCATAGGGGATGTAGGCGTACTGCACGCTCCCGACCCACTCGATGACGTCGACGGCGGCGGTGAAGCTCAAGCCGCGTGCCCGTGCTTCTGGGGCGATGCCATGGTCGTCGTGGACGTGTTCAGGTCGCGCCCCGGCGATCACCACGTCGTCGTCGGCGAGCATGGACGCGACGCGTGGCGCCAGGGTGATGCGCACCATCGGGAGTTGCAGGGCCGCACCGTTGACCCGCCCCGGGATGAGGTTCATCGAAGGTGACCCGATGAAGCTGGCGACGAACATGTTGACGGGATGCTCGTAGACCTGCCGAGGGGTGTCGACCTGTTGCAGCGTGCCCTTGCGGAGCACGGCGAGGCGATCGCCGAGGGTCATGGCGTCGATCTGGTCGTGGGTGACGTAGATGGCCGTCAGGCCGAGGCCGCGTCGGAGCCGCGAGATCTCGGTTCGCATGAGCCCGCGCGGCGCGGCGTCGAGGTTGGAGAGCGGTTCGTCGAACAGATGAGCGTCGGCGTCGCGGACGAGTGCCCGGCCCATCGCGACGCGCTGGCGCTGCCCTCCCGAGAGGATGGCCGGCTTGCGATCGAGGAGGTCGGTCAGCTTGAGCAGTTGTGCCACTCGTTCCACTCGCGCCTTGACCTCGGAGTCCGGGGGCTCCAGAAGGCGGAGTGGAAAGGCGATGTTCTCGAACACCGTGAGGTGCGGGTAGAGGGCATAGTTCTGAAGGACCATCGCCAGGTTGCGGTTGCGCGGAGGCTCGGCGGTGACACGGCGGTCACCGATGAGGATGTCGCCGGACGTCACGTCTTCGAGCCCGACGATCATTCGCAAGATCGTCGACTTTCCACAGCCGGACGGGCCGACCAGGATCATGAACTCGCGGTCCGCAACGTCGAGACTGACGTCCTTGACGGTCGGCTCGTAGTCGCCAAAGCGTTTGATGAAGTGACGAACGTGGATGTCGGCCATCGCACTTCCTTTCCTGTCAACCCTCGCGGCGCCGGAGGGTCCGGACAGTGACGGGAACACCGTCGCGCCGAGTTGAGGTCGCCACATCCCGAGTCCGCGTGGTCGCGCCGCCCCGTGAGCGACCCGACCCCGCGATGGCTCACGGTCTCGCCTCGTCTCGGTCGCTGGGCCGGACGACCTCGGCAAGCTCGAGAGCGAGACGGACGTCCGACGGTGAGACCACGCCGACGACGACGCTGTCGTCGACGACGAGGACCCGGCCGTCCGCGCAGTCATCTCGCATCCGATCGAGGACGCTGGCCAGCGGCACGTCTGGGCGCGCCATCGGCACGTCGTCGAGGGGACGGGCGAGATCGACGACGCGGGTGGCTCGCCACCGGTCCCGGGCGGGGGCGCACGATCGCCGTGGGCTACCGCTTCCTCGACACGACCGACGTACCGCAACCCGACGAGTCGTTTGAACGTGACCTCGAGTTCGCCGGCGTCGTCGGGATGATCGACCCGCCGCGACCTCAAGTGCCGGCGGCGGTCGCGGATGCGCAGCGGGCCCGCCTGCGCGTCATCATGATCACCGGCGACCACCCGCGCACGGCGGCCCGCATCGCCATCGACCTCGGTATTGCGCCGGCGGACACACCTGCCGTCGTGACCGGGCTCGAACTCGAGCCCGTCGACGCCGACGCGCTCGTCGAGACGGTCCGAAGGTCTCCCTGTACGCACGGGTCGACCCGGAGCACAAACTGCGCATCGTCGATGCGTTGCAAGCCGCCGGTCATGTCGTGGCGATGACGGGTGACGGCGTCAACTACGCCCCGGCCCTCAAGGCGGCCGACATCGGCATCGCGATGGCGTCAACGGCACCGACGTGGCTACGCAAGCAGCCAGGATGATCCCTCGCCGACGATAACTGCGCCACCAACGTCGCGGCGGTTCGACAGGGCGCGCGATCTTCGCCAACATCCGCAAGTTTCTCCGCTACCTCCTCTCCTCGAACGTCGGCGAGATCCTCACCTTGCTCCTGGGCATCATCGGAGCGTCCGTCATCGGTCTCGACGTCATCGGAGGCGCAGCCGTTGCGCCGCGCCTGGCGGCTCAGATCCTGAGGATCAACCTGCTCACCGACACCAGTCCGGCCCTTGCCCTCGGCCTCGACCCCCCTCCGGCGACGTGATGCGGCGTCCTCCCCGCAAGCTCACCGACCGCCTGATCGACCGGAGCATGAGAGTCGACGTGGTCCTCATTGCCATCGTGATGGCGTGCGCGACGTTGTTCACGCTCGATCTCAAGCCGCCGGCGAGGATCGTCGACGGATCGGCCGAGCTGACTGAGGCCCGCACCGCTGGCTTCACCGTGCTCGTGCTGGCCCAGCTGTTCAACTGCCTGAACTCGCGCGCCGAGCGCACCAGCGCCTTCTTCGGCGTGTTCAGCAACCGGCGCCTGTGGTTTGGCGATCATCGGCTCACTCGCCGTGCAGGTGGCTGTGTTGTACGTGCCGATGCTCAACCGGGCGTTCGAGACGACCCCGCTGACGGCCGCCGACTGAGCGCTGTGTGCCGTGATGGCCAGTTCCGTCCTGTGGATGAGCGAGCTCAAGAGGCTGGTCAGCCGAGCCGCTTGTCGCGGGCGATCGAAACCGCTGGGACACTGCGCGATCGCGTGATGCTGCCGGCCGCGGGCTCCGCGACCATCGGGCTCGACACGCGAGCCCCGGCGAGCGGCCGGGCCCTTCGACATCGAAAGGGGACCACCGATGACCCTGACTTCCCCCGCCCTGACGATCACTCCACCTGACCTCTCGACGGTGGGCCCGCCGGTGTACGCCAACAGCGCGAACGTGACGTTCACGCCGTATGACTTCCGCATCACCTTCTCCCTGCTCACGATGCCCCACGACCAGGGGTCCCTCCCGGAGCCGGGCGCCGTGGCGCTGACGCCGCGAGCCGTTGCCGAAGTCGTGGTACCGGCCGGCGCGGTCGGACAGCTCGCCGACGTGTTGCGGGCCGAGCTCAAGCAGTACGTGCAGCGGTTCGGCGTGCCACAGCACGGCGTCGAATGACCGCCGAGGTCGACCCTCCCACCCTCACGGACGAGTCAGCCGATCGATGGCCGCCCTGACCTTCACCCGCGAGAACGTCGTCGCGACCTTGCCCGACTTCGCCGAGATCTACGACGCGGTGATGGCGCTTGAGCTCTCCGGGATCGATGGCGGCGACATCCGCGTTGTCGGAGACGGCGCAGAGCGTGCCGCCGAGCTCGCCACGAGCGAGATCGCCGTCGTCGAGGTCCAGTCGTTCAGGAGACTGGTACTCCGCATGACCGCCGGCGCCCTGATCGGCGGCCTCGTCGGCGCCGCGGTCGGCCTGCTCACCATCGGCTCGTCGACGACGAGTCGGGCACGGCCGCGGTTGGCGCGGTGGTCGGGTTCGTCGTGCTGTGCGCCGCGACCGGGCCGAAGCCGTGCTGCGTCGCTTTCGCGCCGCCACTGTCGCCCGCCTCGACGAGCGCGCCCGGACCGTCCGCCACTGACGGCGGTGCCGGCGAGCTCGACGCGTCAGGCTCCGCTTCAGAGAGTCCATGGCAGCGGAGCTGCGCGAGCACGAACCAGGGTGAGGCGGGTGTCCGAGTTCGCCGGCTCGATGGCGCTCGTCACCCCCGGCGATAATTCCGGCACCCTCGGCGAGGTGGGTCGCTCTGTAACCGGCCTCCGCGTGGCGAGGGTGTCGGATAACCGCCGCCGATGATGTCCGGCTCGAGAGGTGTGTATGGCGCCACCCACGGTCGGGCGCTACAGGCGGACGAGTGCTGGTGCGACGGCGGCTGTCGGGCTCAAACCCGAACCCGATGACGACGTGGCCGTGAGGGCCTCGGCGAGACGGGGGAGAGCCTCGGTGTCGGGGGAGTGCACGGCCTGGAAGGTCCCTCCGCTCGTCCGGATCGTCCCCGACCTCTTGAGGTTGGTTCGTTCCCAGCGCCGGCCGTCGCCACGTCCCATCGTCGCTCACGAGGACGGCCCCGATTCTTCCCTGCGGTGCGGCCAAGCAGCGATGAACCAGCGCTCGAGCAGGGCCGCCGGTGGTTCAGCGCGTGTAGTCCGGTGAGGTGTCGGTCCTCCGACACCCAAGCATCGGCGCGAAAGCGCTGGTCAGAGATGATGCGCTCGTCGTCTGCCCCCTGCGCGTTGGCGCTAGAGCTCGTCGATCGTGTTGACCACGAGTTGTGCGACGTCGGCGAGCGTTTGGGTTTGGCTCTCGTCGACCAGCGTGGCGACGTCGGGGGCGCCGAGTGCCGCGACGAGTTGGTCGTGAAGTGCCGGAAACTCGTAGTAGTTCTGGTTGAACTCGCTGGTCCCGGTGCCGAGCCGGCCGAGGATGGTCGCGGCGACGCGAGGGCGACCGACATCGACGAACGCTTGAGCGGTGTCCGCGAGGGCTGCGTACACGTCATGCCAAGCACCGACGCGGACGTAGGCGGGGATGGTGGTGCGGATGAGTGCCAGGGCATCGCGTGGCCGTTCGAGCTGGGTGTAGTGAGATGCCAGCTCGCAGCGTGCCGTGCTGGACGTTTCCTCGACGCCGAGCGGCGCGCACAGGTCGAGCGCATCCTCGAGCAGCGTCAGCGCGGCAGCTGGCTGGGACGATCGCAACGCGATGCCCAGCGAGGCGCGGGTGTCCGCGACGCTGCTCGGCTGCCCGTAACTCTCGGCCTGTCCGACGATTTGGCTGATGCGGGCGATGTAATCGGCTTCTTCGTCGTGAGAGGGTGCCGCGCCACGCGTCATGGCGGCAAGGATCTGCGCTTCTCCGAGTGCGGCCGACAATTGCCAGAACTCATCAGACACGTGCTCAGCTCGTAGGCGCAACGCGGCCACATCCCTCAAGGCTCCCGCAGGTCCACCGTTCCACTCGTTCAGCGCGGCTACCTCTACCAGGGGCGAGGAGACCACCCCGAGCCGCTGCTCCTCCTCGCGGGCGCGCTCGAGCGACCGCCGGTCACGGTCGTGATCTCCGCGCCTGTGGGCGAAGAGGGAAGCGCCCGCCAACACGACCGGCCTCAGCGGGTGGTCGGCCGCCGACGGCATCCCAAGTGCCAGCTCGCACCACCGGTCGGCCTCGAGTTGCATTCGCGACGTCGCCCACCACAGCGTTGCGCTCACCAGGCGGCACGCAGCGTCGCCGTCGTCGACCGTGCAGGCCCACCGGAACACGTTCCGCACGTTGGGCCATTCGGCAGTGAACCAGTGGTGCCAATGCAGCTCGTCCGGACTCTTGATGCCCGCGTCCGCGGACTCTGTCCACGCGACGTAGTGGTCGAGCTGCCGACGCATGCTCGCCGCCACCAAGCCTCGTTCCTGGAGGCGGGTTTCACCGTATTGGCGCACCGTTTCGAGCTGCCGGAAGCGCATGCCGATCGGTCCTCGGTTGGCCGTGAGCAGCGACTTGTCGACCAATGACATCAAGAGATCGTCCACCGGCACCGTGGTGTCGCCTCCCACCGCTCGTGCCGCCTGAACGCCGAAGTCGGCGCCGAAGGCGGAGAGCTCATCGCAGAAGGACTGCTCGATCTCTGTCAGCAGGTCGTACGACCACGCAACGGTGGCGCGCAGGCTCTGGTGGCGGGCATTGACGCCACGCCGACGAGCGAGCACGTCGAGACGATCCTCGAGGTGTCCTCGGAGCTCAGCCACCGTCATCGCCGACAGTCGCGCCGTGGCCAACTCGATCGCCAGGGGAAGACCGTCGAGCCGCCTGCAGATCTCGTCGATGACCTCGACGTCCTTCTCGGACGGTTGGAAGCTGCCGAGAACGGCCGCGGCACGCTCACAGAACATCCGCATGGCGTCGGATGTGCCACTGTCACCGATCACGTCGAGGGGACGCAGGTTGAGACGCACCTCGTGGCCGAGCCCGAGTGCCTCCCGGCTCGTCGCCAGCACGGTGATCCGATCGCAGTGCGACTCGAGCGCGGACACGAACTGGATGACGCCGTCGATGAGGTGCTCGCAGTTGTCGAGCAACAGCAGGGCCCGCTGATCCGACAACGCAGCGAACAGCGAGGTGATGTCCTCGCTGCCGGCAGAGTGGAGGGCCAGCGTCGTGGCCACGGCGGACGGAACGTCGGCCGGATCCTGGAGCTCGCCGAGCTCCACGAACCACGTACCGTCGGGGAACTGGTCGGCAACGGCGTCTGCCGCAGCAAGGGCGAGGCGAGTCTTGCCTGCCCCTCCCGGGCCGGAGACGGTCACCAACCTGTGCGTGCCGACCATGTCGACCAGTCGGCTCAACTCATCCTCGCGGCCGATCAACGTCGTGGACGGGTGCGGCAGGTTGCCGGCGCGTTCGCGGCCGGCACGCAGTGCGAGCGTGACCACCGGCAGTGCTGGAGCGTCCAGGCGGACGATGCGCTCCGGCCGCTCGAGCCCCTTCAAGTGATGCCGGCCGAGGTCCACCATCGTCCACCCCTGGTCGGCGACGAGGTCGGCCGTCGCCGCCGACAGGAGCATCTGGCCCCCGCGCCCGATCACGGTGATGCGGGCCGCACGGTTGACGGCGCCTCCGAAGTAGTTGCCGTTTCGCTCAGTCGCCGTGCCGCTGTGCAATCCCATCCGCACGCGAACGATCACATCGCCCGGCCACGACTCCAACCCCAGTGACCGCTGAGCATCAACCGCGGCACTCACAGCCTCGGGGGCTGACGCGAAGGCAGCACCGAATCCATCACCCGTAGCCGTGAAGACGTGGCCCCGGTGACGGCGGATCGCGTCCCGCACGGCGGCGTCGTGGCGCGCCAGCACGTCGGGCATGAACGTTGGGTACCGCTCCCACAACGCGGTCGAGTCCTCGACATCGGTGAAGAGGAACGTGACCGTTCCGGACGGGCCGATTGTGCCGTTGTCGACCATCGACGTGCCTCGAGTCCGCCCCGCCAACCGTCCGAGCTCGCGACGGTTGCTCGCGCCCAACTTTCGCAGCAACGACGACACGTGGGTCTCGACCGTCCGCTCCGACACATACATCTGGGCCGCGATCTCCGCGTTCGAGAGCTGCTCACCCAGCCCGGCCAGCACCTCGGCCTCTCTGCGGGTGACACCACTCGCCGCCAGCGGATCTGCCATCAGCACCATGATCGCACCTACGGCCCGACTGCCGGCGAGGGACGCTCGTCGCGACCAACTCCGTATCACTACCCGTACCGGGTACGGAGGCGCCACGTGCCCGATCGGCGCACGCTGCGACCAGAAAGGAAGTGGCGAGGCGACCACACGCCAAACCGAGACGATGCGATGCACCAGGACCTGCGGCACACCGCCGAACAACGGCGCGAGTGGATCGAGCAACGGCGAGCAGCAGTCATCGCCGCCTACGACGCAGAAGCGGCGACCTTCGACCGCCACCCCTACCCGAACCGGCCACAACAGGCCTGGGTCAAGCGCTTACTCGCGCTGTGCCCCGATCACGGGATCGTGCTCGACGCACCGTGCGGCACCGGCCGCTACTTCCCCCTCGTCGCAGCGGCCGGGCACAGGGTCGTCGGCATCGACCAATCGGCCAACATGCTGGCCGAGGCGCAACGCCGCGGCATCGCCATCGACCTCCAACACGTCGGTCTGCAAGAGCTCTCGTTCGTCGAACGATTCGACGCCGTGATGACCATCGACGCCATGGAGAACGTCGCACCCGAGGACTGGCCCTGCGTTCTCGCCAATCTGCACCGCGCCCTCCGACCTGGAGGTCACCTGTACCTCACCGTCGAGGAGGACCACGACGCTGACTACCCCGCCACGCATGATCTGCTGCTCGCTCGGGCGGTGCCCGCTGTGCTCGGCGAAGTCATCGACGGCGACGTCGCCGGCTACCACTACTACCCCAGCCGTGAACAGGTCATCGAGTGGAGCGCCACGGCTGGGCTCACTGTCATCGACGAGGCGTACCACCAAGAAGACGGCTGGGGCTACCGCCACCTTCTGCTCCAACGCCCACCGCAAAGAGATGCGTAGCCGGCTGGCAGTGAGGGGACGTGAACGCCGCTCGGTTCCCGCACCCCCTCGAGCGGGCGACGACAGGTTGATCTCATCAACGGGCGAGTCCGAACGACAGAAGGAAATGACATGAAGCGAACGATCTCGAGAGCGGCCTGGTCGATCTCATCTGTGGTGCTCGCGGTGTCGGTGGTCGGGCTCGGCGAGCCCGTCGCAGGCGACGGTACGGCTCGGACCGCTAGGCCGCCGGACACCTACGTCGCGGCGTGGGATGCGGTGGGTACTCAGGCCTTCAGTGCCGCCGGTCTGTCGCCGGCCGAGGGTCACCCGATCTTCGCCTACGTGGCGATCGCCGTGTACGACGCGGTGATGGCGGTGGCGGGCGGCTACGAGCCGTTCGCCGTCGACCTCGACGCCCCCGATGGCGCTTCGTATGAAGCTGCAGTCGCGGCTGCCGCCCGGCGGGTCCTCGTCCACTACCTGCCCGGTCAGGCGGCGACGATCGTCGAGCCGGCATATGAATCATCGTTGGCCACGATTGCCGACGGCCAGGCCGAGATGGACGGTGTCGCCACCGGTGACGCCGTGGCCGCACGGTTGATCGAGCTGCGGGCCGGGGACGGCTTCCGCGCACCAGTGACCTACGCGCCGCCGAACCCACCCGTTCCGGGGGTGTGGCTGCCGACGGCACCCACGCCGCCCGTCGGGACCTACCTCGGCCTGATGGATCCGTTCAGCCTCCGCACGGCCGACCAGTTCCGACCGAGCGGGCCGCCTCGACTCGACAGCCGGCGGTGGGCACGCGACTACAACGAGGTCAAAGAGATCGGCTCCAGCACGAGCACGACCCGCACCCCCGAGCAAACGCTGGCCGCCCGGTTCTGGGGTGAACCTCCCGTTCAGCAGGCCCATGGCTCGTTCCGCAGGTTTGTCCTTGACCGCGAGCTCGACATCGTCGACGCGGCCCGGTTCATGGCGATGATCTCGGTCACCTACGCCGACGCCCTCATCGCCTGCTTCGACGCCAAATACGTGTACACCTTCTGGCGGCCAATCACCGCCATCCGAGCCGGCGACACCGACGGCAACGACGCAACCATCGCCGACCCGGCGTGGGCGACGCTGCTCCCAGTCGACACCGAACCACCCCGAATACCCCAGCGCCCACTCCTGCATCACCCCCGCCGGCGGACGAGTCATCGCCAGGTTCCTCGGCACCCGATCGATCGACTTCACCATTCCCAGCCTGACCGGCCTCGGCGATCGTCACTACGCCCACGTCAGCGACCTCGAATACGAGGTCAGCAACGCCCGCATCTGGGGCGGCATCCACTTCCGCACCGCCGTCGACGACGGCGTCCAGATCGGAACACGGGTCAGCAACTGGGTGCTCGCCCACCACTTCCACCGATCGCACGACTGACACTCCAGGGGTCGTGGCCAAAGGAGAAGTGACTGCAAGCCCCGAACGAGGAGGAGGACCGAACAAGAGTCATCGCCACGGCGAAGCGGCTCAGGTGGTGTTGCTGCTGCGCCGCGCTTGGCTGTCCTCGTCGCCTGCACCGGGACGGGGCAGGGCGAGCGGGAAGCAGCGCCGCCGGCGACACCAGCGTCGACCGTCGTGTCGCCGAGCGTCGCTGCGCCGAGCACATCGCCGACCACGTCGGTGGCGCAACCGGAGGGGTGTCCGAGCCAGGGTGGGCCAGCGGGGCCAGCTGGGCTCGAGCCTCGGCCAGCGACTGCCGCGCCGCCCGAGAGCCAGGCGCCACGCCAGGCCAGCGATCACGGCTGACTATCGGTTCGAGAACTCGCTCGTCGACTCGGTCGGTGCCGCCACGGAGCTCTCGCTGATCGGTACCGACGCCACTGGATTCATCGACGAGGCCGTGCTCGGTCAGACGCGCCCGGTGCTGACGTTCGATCGGGGCGGCGGCCTCGCGCTCACCCCCGCATCCGAGGTCATTGGCAGCGAATACACGATCGAGCTGGTGTTCCGCTTCGATCGCCTCGATGGCTGGGCGAAGATCATCGACTTCAACGACGCCACGGAAGATTGCGGTCTGTACAGCCTGGACGGACGAATGGATTTCTGGCCGATCACCTCGGGCTTCGGCGCGGCGCTCGAAGCGGACTCGTACGCCCACGTCGTACTCACCAGGGATGCCACCGGCACCGTCGTCGCCTATGCCAACGGGACCAGGCAGCTGTCCTTCCACGACAGCGGCGACATCGCCGTCATCGACGCCAACGACACCCTTCGGCTGTTCAGCGACGACCGCACTACATCGAACGAGAACTCCGCAGGAGCGGTGTCCCGGATCCGGCTCTATGACGGGCCGCTCACCGCCAGCGAGGTCGCCGCCCTCGCCGCCGAGTTACCCATCACCCCGCCCGCCCTCGACGACGTCGAAGCGCTGCTGCGCAAGGAGGCCGCAGCGGACCGCTTCAGCGGCGCCGTTCTGGTCACAAGACACGGCGAGATCCTGTTCAGCGACGCCGTCGGGTTGGCCGACCGCGACCGCGCGATCCCGAACACCCTGCAGACCCGCTTCCGCATCGGGTCCATGAACAAGATGATCACCGCAGTCGCCATCCTCCAACTCGTGGAGGCCGGCAAGATCGACCTCACCGCACCGGTCGGCGACTTCCTCACCGACTACCCCAACCCGGACGTCGCCACCACCGTCACCATCCACCACCTGCTGACCCACACCGGCGGCACCGGAGACATCTTCGGCCCCACCTTCGACGCTCATCGCGACGAGCTGCGCACCCACCAGGACTACATCGAGGTGTACGGCTCACGCGGCCCCGAGTTCGAGCCAGGCAGTCGGTGGGCGTACAGCAACTACGGCTTCGTGCTGCTCGGGGCGATCATCGAAGCGGTCACCGGGCAGACCTACTACGACTACGTGGACGACCACATCTACCAGCCGGCAGAGATGACCGCCACCGGCTCGCTGCCCGAGACCGACGCGGTCCCGGACCGCTCCATCGGATACACCACGTCGAGACCGGCGGCGGCGAGTGGCAGCCGAACACCGCCACCCTGCCCTACCGCGGAACCGCCGCCGGCGGCGGCTACTCCACCGTCGAGGACCTCACCCGATTCGCCGAGGCACTGCTGAACCACCGCCTGCTCAGCCCCGACAGCACCGACTTGCTGTGGACCGCCAAGGTGGACTCGAGTCCCGGCGCCGGATACGCCTACGGGTTCGAGGATCAACGAGACGTCGACGAGAGCGGCCCCGTAGGCCACAGCGGCGGCGCACCAGGCATGAACGGCGACCTGAGGATCTACCCGAACTCCGGCTACGTCGTCGCCGTGCTGGCCAACCTCGACCCACCCGCAGCACAACGAATCTCGTCGTACCTCCACCCGCGGCTCCCTCAGTCATAGCGCCCTGCTTCTTCGACATTCGGCCGAAGGGGCCTTGGCGGGCTGGCGACGCAGTGCGCAACTGCGACGAGGCGCGTGCGGAGGCCTTCGACACCGTCGCCCGCCTGCTCCGCAACTTGCTGACCCACGACCCGAGCGGGCTCGCCGACGCGCTCGACGATGTCTTTCCCTGGGCGTCGCTCCTCCCAGCTCGCGAACAGTCCGCGTTCGTCGACGAGCTGGGTCGTACGCTCGTCGCCGCCTCGGCGATCGACAACTTCGCTCCCGTCGCCCAGCTGCTTCGAGAGTGGCGGGCGACGGCGGAGATCCACGCCGACCCGCGACTCGCCCGGCGCCTCCGGAGGGCGATCACCGCCACCGGCGACCGTGTCGCACCGCCGCCGTCCTAGCGAATCGTGGCCAAGCGCCGAGAACGTGTTGCGCCACCGCCACTATCGTCGCCCGGTGGCTGGGACTTCCGCTTCGCAACCAACGACCACACGAACAAGAGATCATCAGCCTGATCGCACGCGGCGCCGGCACCCCTCAGATCGCCGACGAGCTGATCCTGTCCCGCCACACCGTCCGCGACCACGTCAAGGCGATCTTCGCCAAGGTCGGCGTCACCAGCCGCGGCGAGCTGGTCGCCAAGCTGTTTGCCGACTTCTACGAACCGGCACACAACGGCGCCGACATCACTCGCACGACCAACGAGCCAGCCGAGGGCTGATCCGTCAGCTCGCAGTTCTGCCGAGTCCGGCCTCAAGTCAATGATCGAGCGAATGGACCACGGTCACCCGGGGGAGCGTGCGGACTTCACGCACCGCCTCGCCACGATGGTCGATCGGCCGGCACTCGATGCTCTTGCGGCGGCTGCGATCGAGGTGCTGCAGCGTGGCTACTTGCGTCCCGACCAGATCGCCGCCAGCCGGGGGATCATGGGCATCGACGCTCGACTGATCGACGACGGCACGTACTTCGTGGTCGAGAGCAGCGGCGCGCTCGCCGGCTGCGGCGGGTGGAGCCGTCGAGCGACGCTGTACGGCGGTGACCACACGGGCGGTCGCGATGACGCGTTGCTCGACCCGGCCACCGAGCCAGCGCGGGTACGGGCGATGTACACGTCACCGTCCTTCGCTCGCCGCGGCGTCGGCCGCCTCATCCTCACGCTGTGCGAGTCGGCTGCTGCGGCCGAAGGGTTCACGAGCCTCGAGTTGATGGCCACCCTCGCCGGCGAACCGCTCTACACGGCCTACGGCTTCGTGCCGGTGGAACGCATGACCGATGCCTCGACTGGCACGCAGATCCCCATCGTTCGGATGCGCAGGCCCATCACACCGGTCTGACCCGTCCGACCGGCGCGCAGCGGGGTCAGCCTCGCCGCTGCGGGCGTGCTAGACGGGAGCGTTGTCTGACGAGGACGGGGTGATGACGACTGACCACGACGGGGCGCTGGCGATCCGGACGCCCGATCAACGACTGCGCGTGTTCGTCAGCTCGACGCTTGCCGAGCTGGCGCCCGAGCGGGCTGCGGTGGCGAGGGCGATCTCGGCGCTACGGCTGACACCGGTGATGTTCGAGCTCGGGGCCCGGCCGCACCCGCCCCGTGAGCTCTACCGCGCCTACCTGGCGCAGTCCGACGTCTTCGTCGGCCTGTACTGGCAGCGCTACGGATGGATCGGGCCTGACATGGACATCTCCGGCCTGGAGGACGAGTTCCGGCTCTCCGACGGCATGCCACGGCTGCTCTATCTGAAGACACCGGCGCCGGAGCAGGAACCTCGGTTGGCGGAGATGATCGCCGAACTCCAGGCCACGGGCGTCGATTCCTACCGCTCCTTCCGCACCGCGCGAGCTCGGCCGCCTCGTGCGGGACGACCTGGCGCTGCTCCTCAGCGAGCGGTTCGCCACGCCGACCTCCGCCGTCGCTGCGGCACCCTCGGTCGCGCCGGCGGCGAGCGCCGCGCCGCCTACCCGCCACTCGCTGCCGACGCCGTCGACCTCGCTGATCGGTCGCGAGGCCGCCGTCGCCGAGCTGTCGACGCTGCTCGAGTCTCCCGACGTTCGGCTGGTCACGCTGACCGGCCCGGGCGGCATCGGCAAGACGCGGCTGGCGATCGCCGTCGGCGCGGCGCTCGACGGGCACCACCTCCACGCGGAGTTCGTGCCCCTCGCGACCATCACGGACCCCTCGCTGGTGCTGCCCCGCGTTGCCGCCGCTGTCGGGGCGCCCATCGAAGGCACGCGCTCGGCGCTCGACACCTTGATCGAGTTCTTCGCCGGGCGCCCGACGCTGCTGGTCCTCGACAACCTCGAGCAGGTGACGGGCGTGGCAACCGAGCTCGATCAACTCCTCGTCGCATCTCCGGACGTCCGGATCCTTGCCACGAGTCGCACCGTGCTGCGCCTCAGCGCCGAGCGGGAATACCCCGTGGAGGCGCTCACCGTCCCGACGTTCGCCGGGAGCCCGTCGCTGGCGGAGCTCGCGGCGCTGCCGGCAGTGCGCCTGTTCGTGGATCGGGCACGAGCGGTCCGCCACGACTTCACGTTGGACGACTCGAACATCGCCGCCATCGCGGAGATCTGCCGCCGCCTCGACGGGCTCCCCCTCGCGATCGAGCTCGCGGCAGCG
Organism: uncultured Acidimicrobiia bacterium; assembly: GCA_963844915.1. Classification (GTDB taxonomy): domain Bacteria; phylum Actinomycetota; class Acidimicrobiia; order Acidimicrobiales; family Ilumatobacteraceae; genus JALZMG01. The sequence goes on from CAWJQF010000012.1 coordinate 14,695, forward strand.
CGCACTCGGCTGCTCCCCCCCGTGACACTGTTGACCCGCCTCGAGAACGTCCTCGACGCGCTCGGCACGGGACCCGTCGACCTTCCGGAACGCCAACGCACGCTTCGAGCGACCGTCGAGTGGAGCTTCGGACTGCTCAACGACTCCGAGCGAGAGCTCGTGGAGGCGCTGTCCGTGTTCGCCGACGGATGGACCCTCGACGCCGCAGCACGCGTGGCCGCACTCACGGAGGACGAGACGCTGGACCTCCTCGACGCGCTCGCCGGCCACAGCCTTGTCAGCGTCGTCGCCAACGACGACGGACCACGCTTCCGCATGCTGGCGACCGTGCGGGAGCTCGCCGCCGAACGACTGGCGGCCGGAGATGCCGGAGCCGAGGTCGCACGGCGACACGCCGAGTACTTCGCCGAGTTCGTCACCGACACCAGCTGGCCAGCGGAACGACAGGTCGAGTGGGCCGACCGCCTGGGCGTCGAAGAGGAGAACGTGCGCGTCGCCATCCGGTGGTTCTTCAACCACGACATCACGCCGCTCCCGCAGATGTTCCGTGTGCTCTGGCTGTTCTGGCAGATGCGCGACCGGATGACCGAGGGCCGCGCGTGGATCGACGAGCTGCGCCCGCGAGCCGATGAGCTCGATGAGCATGCCCAGGCTCAGGTCCTGTTCACATGGGCAGTGACGGCGGTCGAGGTCGGCGACGACGCCGTTGCGCTCGAGGCAGTCGACGCCATCGAGCAGTTGGAGCGGCCAGTCGCCGATCCGCACCTGGAGAGTGAGCTGCAGCTGGCCGTCGCCTGGACGCTCCCGATCCGGGACGACTTCGACAACGCCCTCACGGCCGCCTCCGCCGCGCTCGATGGCTTCCGCCAGAGCAACGATCCGTTCGTCGCCTTCGCCGAGTTGACCGTCGGCATGCTCGAGGCGACGTTCGAACGGCCGGAACGCGCCCGGCCTCACCTCGAACGTGTCGACGAGTTCGGTTCCCGGTACGGCAACAACTGGCTCGAAGCGAGTGCCCGGACGCAGCTCGCTTCGCTCGACGCGAGCGCGGGAGAGCTCGACACGGCGCGCACCGTGCTCAACCGGGCGGCCGATGCCATCGATGCCGCGCACCTGAGCTCGCTCACGCTGACGTTCGCCCTCGTCACCGCCGCCCAGCTGGCGACGGCCGAGGGCGATTCACAGCGTGCGGCGACCGCGCTCGGCGCCGCCCGTGGCTTGCGCCAGCGGGCGGGGCGGACGGCATGGCCGCTGACCCGACGCCGGGAACGGCAGCTCGTCGCGCTGGTTGAGGATGGCTGTGACGCAGCGACGTACGAGGCCGCCCTCGCCGCCGGCGCCGAGCTGAGCGCCCGAGAGGCGCTCGCCCTCATCCGCGGCGCCTAATACCCACCCCCCGCCCACCTTCTGGGCGCCAATCCTGCCACCACCTGGCAGAGCTGGCGCCCAGTTGTCGATTTGGCGGAAATGGCGCCCAGAAACCCGGGCCCCCTGACCGGGCTTGAGCGGTTCTTGAGCGGGCCTTCGGTGCCCTTTGGGCGGCTCGGCGGACCGTCGTCTGCATGCGAGCAATCGGGCATCACAGCACCGGAATCGCCCTCTCGGCGATCCTCGTCACCGCAGCGGCAGCAGTTGCGCCAATTCCGTCGCCGGCCGTGGCTGACGGTCACACGGCGCTGGACAGGCCGCACGTGCTGGATGGCGACGTCGCCGAGATCCTCGTGCGCGTCCATGGCAGCTCGGCCTGTTCGGGCACACCGATCGTCGACACAGCCCTCGTCATCACGGCCGCCCACTGCGTCCTCGACGACGCCGGAGAGGTCACGGCCGTCACCGTCGTGCGCGACGGCGTGGAGTACACGCCCCAGGCCGTGCTGGTCAACACCCGCTACCACGAGACGCAGAGCACCTTGCTGGATGCGGCCGTGCTCGTCATGCGCCACGTGGTCCCCGGACCGGCGGCGAGGCTCGGTGACACCCTGCCCACGCACGGACTCGTCACGCTGGCCGGCTTCCAGCCCATCGATACGGATGGTTCGTTGCTCCGTGGCACCCGCTACGGCCAGCGGCCCATACCGAAGGGCGTCACCGGGGGAGTCGTTCAGATCGAGTCCCTGCCCTCCGGCTGCGTCGAGCGGGCATCAGCGATCGAGGTCGCCGACGATCAGCTGAAGATCAGCTGCGGCCTCATCCCGGGTGCATCGGGAGGAGGGCTGTTCGCCGAGCAAGGTGGCGAGCTCGTGCTGCTGGGCGTCACGTCGACGGTCGGTCGTGATCTCTCGTACAACGGTCTCACCCCGCTCGCCGCGGTGCACGCGCTGCTGGACCATCCCGGCGACTTCACTCACGTGGTGGCTGTTGAGCGTTCGTTCGCTCCACGGCCGACGATCACTCGGCAGTGACGTCTGGGCGCAGGCCGTCACGTGTCGAGGTGCAGCTGCACCGTCACGACATCGCCGAGCGTCAGGTCCTCGGCTCGCCGGACCGCATCCTTGACCGGCACGAGGTAGAAGTCACCCTTCGGGAACAGCGATGTCTTGAAGTCGGTCTCGCCGATGCGGGCCTTCACCGGGATCGCTCCCCAGCCGTACGTCACGAGGGACGACACGGCCTCGATCGCCGCGCTCTCCTCGTCTGGCACGGTGACGAAGTGGAACGGTGACGGGCCCCGCCAGTGGATGATCTCCCCTTTGAACTCGAGGTCCACCCCGCCAGCATAGGAACCGCCTTTTGGAGCGAGCCCGACACGACACCTGTGTGGCTCCCCAGCCTCGATCAACGCCCCGCACCGGTCACAGACCGCGTCCAACCAGCACGCCGGATCTCCGCCAACGTCGGCCACGACGCACACGGTACTGGCGACGCCTGCCCTGTTTCGGGGAGCAGGATGCGGCAAGACTCGGTCCGTGCGTGCGGTCCGCAGCGAGCCCGTCGCCGCTCGAGTACCACCGTCGCGCTGGCGCCGGCTGGCCACGATCGACCGGCGCCTGATCGTCCTGCTGTTGTGCGCCCCCTTGCTCGGCCTGATCGGCGTCCTTGCCGCCGACCTGGTGCCGAACGACCCGATCGCCGACAACCTGCTCGATGCCCGCGACGCCGGGCAGATCGGTCCGTCCGATGAGAACGCGACCCCGCTCGGCACGTCGGCGGCCCGCTACACCGAGTGCACCGCCTTGTCGCTCGGCATCGGCTCCCGACCTGGCGACAACGTCTTGACCAACACCATGCGCAGCCCGGCGTACACCGGGTGCACACGACTCGACGCTGCCCTCGATGAGTACGCCGAGAGTGGCACCCTGCGCGCCGGGTTCCCGTACCTGCGCTACTGGCACGGGTACGCCATGATCACGCGCCCGGGATTGGCGCTGTTCGGCGTGACCGGCACCCGTTGGATCGCCTTCGCCTTCTCGCTGGTGGCGGTGTTCGGGATGTGCGCTGCGGTCAAGCGATCGTTCGGTGTCGTCGCCACGCTGCTGCTCGTCGGTCCTGCCCTGCTGACCAGCGACATGGTCGTCTCGGGGCTCTCGGCATCCACGGCGATCGGTAGCGCGTGTGCGTGGATCGGCGGGTGGATGGCGATGCTGGCGGTCGCCGTCCGGCCCAGCTGGACGACCGCTGCGCTCGCCGCCGCCGTTGCCGGCGCGATCAGCGCCTACCTCGACCTGATGACGACGATGCCGGGTGCGTTGGCGTTGACCTCGGTCGGGGCGACGCTCGGTGCCTGTGTGGCCGGTCGCCCATCACTGCGGACCTGGCGGATCGCCGCCGCCGCCGTGGTCGGTTGGATCGTGGGGCTGGCGTGGATGTGGGGCTGGAAGTGGGTGATCGCGGCGGCCGTGCTCGGCATCGACACCGTTGACGACTCGGTCCGCTCCCAGATCGAGTTCCGACTCTCGAGCGGCACCAGCGGCGTGTCCGACTCCCGGTTCGGTGGCCTCACCGCCAACCTCGAGATGTGGTGGGACCGCCCCCTGACGCCGTGGGTCGTGGTCGCCATGGCGGCTGCTCTCGGTGTGCTGGCGGTCGTCGCCTTGGCGAAGCGGAGGCGGCTGGACGGCCGGTGGGGACTCGTCCTCTGTGCACTGATCGCGCTCGCACCCGCGGTCGCGTGGTACGTGGCGCTGAACAACCACAGCCAGATCCACCCGCTGCTCGTGTACCGGTCGCTCCCGATCGCCTTCGGGGGTGCGATCGCGCTCCTGTACCTGGCGGTGCGCCAGCCGAACGGCGACGCCGCTCAGTCCACGCTGACGTCCGACAGCCCGAGCCAGGTGGCCAGCGCGTGAAGTTCGTTGTCGACGGCGGACCGCATCGCGCGCGTGAACTTCACGTCCTCGTGGATGGCGTGCACTCGCAAGACTGAGGCGGAGCGGTCCGCCGCAGCGTCGACCTTGCCGATGAGCAGGTCGTTGTGGAGCACGGGGAGCGCGAAGTAGCCCCAGCGTCGCTTGGCCTTCGGCTTGTACATCTCGAGCACGTACTCGAAGTCGAACAGCTCGGTGGCGCGAGCCCGGTTGTGGATGAGCCGGTCGAACGGCGACAGCAGCGCCGTGCGGCCGGCGAAGTCCTTGGCGGTCGCTTCCGGATCGAGCCGCCATTCGCCCGAGGTTCCTTCGATCTCGGCAGGCACGCCCGCCGCGCCGACGATCCGCGGTCGGGCCACACCGAGTGACCGCAGCCGCTTCTCGTCGCGAACGCGTCGAGCTTCGTCGTCGGGGACAACTGAGGTCTTCGCCGGGTAGACGTGCGCGGCCAGGTCCCACACGCGATGCCGACCGCGCCTCCCGGCGACCGCGACCTCGCCGCGCGACGTGAGGAACTCGAGCATCTGGGTGACGTTGCGGTCGTTCGTCCAGCCCGACGAGGCCCAGGGGACCGCGGACGTGTCCGGGATCTCGCGAGAGAGCAGCGGACCCGACGCGGCGAGCTGATCGAGAACCCGCCGGCGGAACGCGTCGTTGGCGGCGAGCCATTCGGCGGCGCGGCGCCCCCAGTTGGCTGGCCACGTCGCCATCTCGGCGAGGTACAGCCCGAGATCCGCCATTGGGCGCACCATGACGAGGATCGGCTCGGCGGCCGAGTCCTGGCCGCGGTGCTCGAACAGCGTGCGATCCTGCTCGAGCGCCTGCTGCAGCTGGGCCGGGTCGTAGGCGTCACCGAGGCGGCTCCACGCAACGAGGTCGGCCGCAGGCGCCACCACGGCGGTGGGGTCGAGCTGCAGGAACGTCAGGTGCTCGACGACACTGAGCAGGTCCTTTGGTCGTCGCGCGTGGAGCAACTGCGCCTTGACAGCGATCCGGCGTGCGTCGCCCCGGCTGAGCCGCTGCACCGTGCTCGGCATCACGAGCCGAGATGCTAGAGAGCCCGTCCTCATCGAACTGTCCGTAGCAACCGGCTCACAACGATCGATCTCGAAGGACAGTCCGACTACGGTAGCCGGGTTTGAGACGACCGGCGAAGAGTCGCAGCAGCGCTTCGGCAGGGATCGCCAACTCGCCGTCGCTTCCGCCGTCGAGATCGCCGGACCGCAGCTCAGCTCCCTCGCCGAGCACCAGCTCGTAGGTACGAACCGGCGCCGTGGTCTTGATCAGCAGCGTCTTCTCCTCGGCCGGCCTGGTCTCGCGTGGGATGAACTGACTCGCCAGCCTGACGATGCCGCGCTGCAGATCGATGAGCAGCTCGGTGGCGTCCGGTGGGACTCGTGCGGTGCGGTCGAACGCACCAGCGACGTCCCAGGTGTGGAAGGCGTGCTCCCCGAGGCGGAACGAAGCGCAATTGCGAACTGTCCGTAGCAACCGGCCAGGACGGGTCGATCGCTACGGACAGTTCGGTCGCTCAGGTCGGCATCCCATCGCAGCGAACTGTCCGTAGCGATCGAATCGTTGCGACGCGCGAGCCCTGCCGGTTGCTACGGACAGTTCGCTAGGCGGCCACCCTCGCCGAGCGGGTCGGGTGCTCCCGAGGCGATCTCCAGCGTCGCCTGGCTGATCTCCGCGCTGCTCCCGAGGTGGGACAAGACCTGGGCGACCGTCCATTCGGAGGCCATTGACTGGCGCCCGAGTGCTTCGTCGTCCAGCTCGCGCACGAGCTCGACCAGGCGATCGTGCGACGCGCGCAGGGCGCCGATCCAGCGACGCGGGTCCTTCTCCACGGTCATCTCCTGTCAGTGGGCGGCCACGGTGATGGCAGTGTGCTCGGCGATCGCCAGCTCCTCGTCGGTCGGCACGACCAGCACCGAGATCGGGCTGTCGGCACGCGACACCACGAGCTCGTTCGCATCGTTGCGTCGGTCATCGAGCACGAAGCCGAACGGCTCGAGGCCATCGCAGACCCCACGGCGCACCGCCGCGCTGTGCTCACCGATGCCGCCGGTGAAGACCAGCGCGTCGCAGCGACCGAGCACGGCGAGGTACGCCCCGACGTACTTCTTCACGCGGTAGCAGAACACGGCCAGCGCCAGCGCGGCTGTGGCGTCACCCGAGGCGGCACGGGTGGTGACTTCCCGCATGTCAGAGACACCGGTCAGTCCCTTCAAGCCGCTCGCAGTGTTGAGCTCAGCGGCGACGTCCTCGAAGGGTCGACCGGTTGCGGTCGCGACGTGCGTGATCACGGTTGGGTCGATGTCCCCGGAGCGCGACCCCATCACGAGTCCCTCCAGGGGCGACAGTCCCATCGACGTATCGACACTGCGCCCGCCGGCGACCGCCGTGATCGACGCGCCGTTCCCGAGATGGGCGACGATCAGGTGGAGCGCCGCCAGGTCACGTCCGAGCAGCTCCGCGGTGCGTCTCGACACGAACTCGTGCGAGCTTCCGTGGAAGCCGTACCGGCGAACGCCGTGCTCCTGGTACCAGGCCACCGGGACGGCGTAGAGGTAGGCGTGTGGAGGGAGGGTCCGATGGAAGGCCGTGTCGAACACCGCCACCTGCGGAACACCCGACCACACCCGACGGGCGACCTCGATGCCGCGGATGTTGGCCGGGTTGTGGAGCGGGGCGAGCGGCACCAGCGCCCGCAGCGCATCGAGCACGGCGTCGTCGACGACGGTCGGCGCGGTGAACCGCTCGCCCCCGTGCACGACGCGGTGGCCGACGGCGTCGACGGCGACGTCACCGAGCTCGGTCACGACGTTCTGCAGTGCCGCCTCGTGGTCGGTGACCTCTGCGGCCAGTCCGCCGGCCAGCCGCTCGCCACTGGCCGACTCGATCAGCTGGTACTTGATCGATGAGCTGCCGGTGTTCAGGACGAGTACCCGCATCAGACAGCGTCGCCGGCTGCCTGGATCGCCGTGATGGCCACCGTGTTGACGATGTCCGTCACGGTCGCACCGCGCGAGAGGTCGTTCACGGGCCGCCGCAGTCCCTGCAACACCGGACCGACGGCGACGGCTCCGGCCGAGCGTTGCACGGCCTTGTAGGTGTTGTTGCCGGTGTTGAGGTCCGGGAAGATGAACACGGTCGCCTGTCCGGCGACCTCGCTGTCGGGCAGCTTCGTTCGCGCCACGCTGGCGTCGACCGCAGCGTCGTACTGGATCGGTCCTTCGACCATCAGGTCCGGCCGCAGCGCCCGCACGCGCTCGGTCGCCGCGCGCACCTTGTCGACGTCGACGCCAGCCCCCGATTCGCCGGTTGAGTAGCTGAGCATGGCCACGCGGGGGACGATGCCGAACAGCTGGGCGGTCGCCGCCGACGAGATCGCGATGTCGGCCAGCTGGGCGGCATTGGGGTCGGGGTTGATCGCGCAGTCGCCGTAGACCAGCACGCGATCGGCGAGCAACATCAGGAACACGCTGGAGACGATCGAGGTGTCGGGGCTCGTGCGAATGATCTCCAGCGCCGGGCGGATCGTGTGCGCCGTGGTGTGCGCGGCGCCCGACACCATCCCGTCCACGATGCCCTGCTGGACCATCATCGTGCCGAAGAAGCTCTCGTCGGCCAGCGCGTCGTGGGCCTGGTCGGTCGTCACGCCCTTGTGCGCCCGTAGCTGTCGATACGCCTCGGCGAAGTCCTCGCGCCAGGGAGAATCCGCAGGATCGACGATCGACACTCTCGTCGAGGTCCAGGCCGAGCTCCGAGATCCGCTGGCGCACCGAGCTCTCGGGACCGAGCAGCGTCAGGTCGCAGACCTTCCGCCGGACGAGACGATCGGCAGCCTCGAGGATGCGCTCGTCCGTGCCCTCGGGGAGCACGATGCGGGCAGCGGCCGCCTTGGCTCGCTCGATCAGCTCGTACTGGAACATCAGCGGCGTGACGACGGTCGAACGAGCGAGCGACATGCGCTGATCGAGTCGGCCAAGGTCGACGTGCGACTCGAAGAGGCCGAGGGCGGCCTCGATCTTGCGCTCGTTGGCCGGCGTGATCGCCCCCTCGACGGCGGCCGCCGCGTTCGCCGTGTCGAAGGTGTCCGCGTCGACGGCCAGCAGTGGCAGTGGCTTGCCGCCGTCGCCGAGGCCGCCGATGAGGTCGGCAACTCGCTGGTCGGGACGGAGGCCACCACTCAGGACGATGCCCGCCACGCTTGGGACGGCTCCTGAATGCCGGGTCAGCGCCGCCGCGACGATCACATCCGGGCGGTCGCCTGGTGCGATGAAGACGGTGCCCTCCTCGACGTGATCGAGGAGGTTGGGCACCGACATCGCGGCCACCTTGACGCGGCGCACCTCCCGGTTGAGATCGTCGCCGTCGCCGGCCAGCAGCTCGGCGTCGAGGGCCTGACCCAACTCGGCGAGCGTGGGGTAGCGGAGGCCGTCGTCCTCGGGCAGCGCCCATACCGGCGGCGCACCGGCGGGGCGGTCGGCGAACGCCGCGTTGACAGCCTTCAGGTAGTCGGGGTACACGCGGTTGACGATCAGGGCGAGGACGGCGTCGCCTTGCCCGTCGAGCGATTCCTCGCTGACGCGCACCATCTCCACGATGTGCTCGACCGGATGGTCGTACCCGTTGATCACCGCGAGGACGGGCGCACCGAGGTGGCGGGCGACACGGGCGTTGAAGTCGAACTCGAGTGGCGATGACGGCCCCGTGAAGTCGGTGCCCTCGATGACGACGACGTCACAGCGAGCCTCCAGCGCCTTGAACTCCGCGAGCGCCTGCGCGATGCCGGCGTCGACGATCTCGCGGGTGCCGCTGACGAGGCTGCGGACCTCATCCGCCGTGAATGCGTGCGCGACCTGGTCGTCGTCCAGCTGGTACCGAACACGGATGAGCTCGGTGTCGTTGTCCGGCACGCTCTGCACGATCGGTCGGAAGAAACCGAGGCGACTGACCCGCCGCGACAGGTGCTCGACGACACCGAGGGCGACGATCGACTTGCCGCTGGCCGGGCCCATCGCCGTCAGATAGACCGAGCGCGACACGGCCAGCGAGCGTAGAACTCGTCAGGTAGTCGCGGGGACCTGCTGCGTGATGCAGTGGATCCCGCCGCCGCCGTACGCGAGCACGGCGCCAACGTCGAGCGGGACCGTGGTCCGCCCGGGGTACTGGTCGCCGATCATCGCCACCATGTCGGCATCTGCGGGGTGTCCGCACACCGGCACCACGACGAATCCGTTGCCGACGTAGTAGTTGAGGTACGGGACCACAACGCGCCGCCCGCCGACCTCGGCGAACGGCAGCACCGGGATCTCGACGACGTCGAGGGTGCGACCGCCCGCGTCGACGCTGCCGGCAGCCCAGCGACGATTGATGTTGCAGCGCAGCCAGTCGGGCTCGGCCTCGTCGACGCAACCCTGGAGTACGAGGACGCCCGGGCGGGCGAAGGCCCCCACGTTGTCGACGTGGCCGTCGGTGTCGTCGTCGAGGGCCAGACCGTGAGGGAGCCACACGACGACGTCGATGCCGAGCTCGTCGATCAGGTGCTGCTCGATCTCGCGCTTGGTCAGGTCCGGGTTGCGGTTGGGGTGCAGCAGGCACTGCGTGGTCGTGAGGAGCGTGCCCTCACCGTCGACGGCGATCGAGCCGCCTTCGAGGACCATCGGGACGGAGCGCACCTCGTCACCGGCGTGCTCAGCCCACGCCCGGGCCAGCGCCGCATCGCGCTCCCAGGGCAGGTACTTCTCTCCCCAGGAGTTGAAGATCCAGTCCACAGCGACGCGCCGTGCACGGTCATCCGAAACGACGTAGATCGGGCCGGTGTCCCGGAACCAGGAGTCGTCGATGTCGAGCTCGACGATCTCGACCGCGGCGCCGCACGCCTCGGCCGCCCGCGACGCCACCGTTGACGGGGCGATCATCGTGACCGGCTCGAACCCGGCGATCGTCGCCGCCACCTCGGCGTGGGCCCGCTCTGCCGCCGGCAGCAGGTCGCCATAGAGCGAGACGCGCGTCGGCCAGCACATCACCGTCCGCTCGTGCGGCGCCGCCTCCGCCGGCATGTGGAACCTGATGCTCATCGCGTGCGGGTGGTGACGCCGTCGAGGGTCAGCAGCGGGCCGTAGAGGTCGGGACGGCGGTCGCGAAAGATGCCCCAAGAGTGGCGGTCGCGACGACCCGCCTCCAGATCGAACGTCGCCACGAGGATCGCCTCGTCATCACGACCGGCCTCGGCGACCTTGGCGCCGGTGTGGTCGGCGATGAACGACGACCCGTAGAACGTGATCTCCGTCGTGTCGCCCACCTCGTGGCCGATCCGGTTGGAAGCGACCAGCGGCGTCAGGTTGGCTCCGGCATGCCCCTGCATGACGCGCTGCCAGTGCCCGCTCGAATCCCAACTCGGATCGGGAGGCTCGCTGCCGATGGCCGTCGGATAGCACAAGACGTCGGCGCCGAGCAGTGCCATGCAGCGGGCCGACTCGGGGAACCACTGGTCCCAGCAGATGCCGACTCCCACCGTGCCGAGCTGGGTCTCCCACACCTTGAACCCGGTGTCACCAGGGTTGAAGTAGTACTTCTCGGTATAGCCCGGGCCATCGGGGATGTGGCTCTTGCGATAGGTGCCGAGCACCGACCCGTCGGCGTCGACGATCACCACGGAGTTGTACGTCGCCCGGTTGGCCCGCTCGTAGATGCTCACCGGCAGGACGACGCGCAGCTCGGCAGCGAGGGCGGCCAGCTTGCCCACCGTCGGATGACCGTCGACCTCGTGGGCTCGGTCGAAGTGCTCGGGCTTCATGTCCTTGCAGAAGTACGGTCCCTCGAACAACTCGGGCAGCAGGATCAGCTGCGCGCCTTGCGCTGCGGCATCGCGCACGAGCCGCTCGGCCGTCGCAACGTTGGCGTCGAGGTCGTCGCCCATCGCCATCTGGATGGCGGCGGTGGTCAGTCGCACGACCGAACTCTATGGCTGGGGCAACAGCTCGGCCTTCAGGTCGCGCTTCATGATCTTCCCGTTCGGGTTCCGGGGGAGTGGTTCCTCCTTGAACCAGATCCGTACCGGCACTTTGAAGGCGGCGATCCGGGCGCCGACGAACTCCCGCAGCTCGTCTTCACTCGCGCTCGTGCCCGGTGCCAGATGGACGACCGCGCCGACCTCCTCGCCGAGCACGTGGTGGGGGATGCCGATCGCCGCCGCGTCGGTCACGGACGGGTGCTCGAACAGGGCGGCTTCGACCTCGACGCAGTAGACGTTCTCGCCACCGCGGATGATCATGTCCTTGGCGCGGTCGACGATGAAGACGAATCCTTCGTCATCGACGCGGGCGACGTCGCCTGAGTGCAACCAGCCATCGGTGATCGCCGCAGCCGTCGCCTCCGGCTTGTTCCAGTAGCCCTTGACGACGTTCGGTCCCTTGATCCACAACTCACCGATCTCACCCGTCGCCAGCACCCGTCCGTCGGGGTCGACGACCTGCACGTCGCAGACCGGGATCGGCACACCGACGCTGTCGGGCTTGCGCTGGTAGTCCAGTCCGGAGTTCATCGTCGTCACCGACGACGTCTCGGTCAGCCCGTACCCGTTCGACGGCGTCCGCCCAGGGAACATGGCCTCGAGACGGCGCACGAGCTCGGGCGCCGCAGGCGCGCCGCCGTAGCCGATCGACTTCACCGACGACAGGTCGTAGCGCTCGAACTCCGGGTGCTCGAGCACCTGCCAGGCCATGGCCGGCACGCCACCGAAGATCGTCACCCGTTCGCGCTCGATCAGCTGCAGCGCCCGCTCGGCGTCCCAGCGATGCATGATCACGATCTCCCCACCGACGGCAAGGTTGGCGACGAGGACCGAGTGGCAGCCGGTGGCGTGGAAGAACGGCACCGAGAGCAAGTAGATGTTCCGCTCGGCGGGCGCCGAGGAGGACGACGCGGCATTGGTCGAACGCATCGCCCCGCGCGCCACGCAGTAGCCGAGGCTGAGGAGGTTCGTGCAGATGTTGCGGTGGGTGCCCAGCGCTCCCTTGGGCTGTCCCGTCGTGCCTGACGTGTAGAAGATCGTGGCGTCGTCCTCGGGACCGAGGATGACATCGGGCAGCGGAGTGTCGGACTCGACGGTGCCGATGGCATCCTCGAACGCGATCGTGTCCGGGATCGTGTCGCGGCCGGCGCGGGCGACGATCACCGCCTCCAGGTCCGGGAGCTCGGCGCGGTGCTCACCGATGCGCTCGGCCCGCTCGAGGTCGGCGATGGCCAACTTGCTGCCCGAGTCGGCGAGGCCGTACGCCAACTCCGGACCCGTCCACCACGCGTTGAGTGGCACGACCACTGCCCCGGCTGCGGCGGCGCCCCAGAACGCGATGCTCCACTCCGGGAAGTTGCGCATGGCGATCGTCACCCGATCGCCTGGCCGGACACCGTGGTCCTCGATGAGGCGTCGGGCGAACGTTGCGGAGGCCGCGGCGTGAGCCCGGAACGTGATGCGATCGAACGGACCGGGGACGGCGCCTGGCGCCTCGGCGTCGTAGACGAGGAACTCGGCGTCCCCGTGGAGGCGGCTGAGGTCGAGCAGCTCGCGCAGTGTCGGCGGGGCGTTCTTCCATGCACGCAAGGCCACGCCGTCGACGACGACGTCCTCCATTTCGAACATCGCACCAGGTGCGGTCAGGGCGGCAGTGACTTCGGCCAGGCTGGGAAGCTCGTCAGCGCTCACCCATCCGAGTGTTCCACGTCCGCCGGTCGTAACCGACTGCGCACGGTCTGGAAACATTCACGAAACGCTTCTTCCGTACGTTCCGCGCCGGATCGCACACCCTGGCGATCCGGAAAGGGTTCCAGATGGACAGCGGAAGTCTCGCCTGGGTGCTGACCGCGGCGGCGCTCGTGCTCTTCATGACGCCGGGATTGGCCTTCTTCTATGGCGGGATGGATCGGCGCCGCAACGTGCTGAACATGCTGATGATGAACTTCTACTGCCTGCTCATCATCCCGATCCTGTGGATGGTCGCCGGGTACTCGCTGGCCCAGGTGCCCTTCGACAACAAGTTCATTGGCACGTTCGACGCCGCATTCCTGCGGGACATCACCGAGGTCGGCGACGGAGGGACGCTCGCCATCGTCGCGTACCTCGGCATGTTCGCCGTGATCACGCCTGCGCTGATCTCGGGCGCCGTCGCCGACCGGATGAAGTTCTCGGCGTGGGCACTGTTCGTCCCGCTGTGGCTGTTCCTCGTCTACGTGCCGATCTTCAAATGGGTGTTCGGTGGATGGCTTGGGCAGCGTGGCTCACTCGACTTCGCCGGCGGCACGGCGATCCACGTCAACGCCGGGATCGCCTCGCTGGCCGCCGTGCTCGTGCTCGGCAAGCGTCGGGGCTGGCCGCACGAGAACGAACCGCCGCACTCGATGCCGCTGGTGATGATCGGTGCCGGCATCCTGTGGTTCGGATGGTTCGGCTTCAACGCCGGCTCGGCGTTGGCCGCCAACGGACAGGCGGCGCAGGCGTTCATGAACACGTTCCTCGCCGCTGCCGCGGCGGGCTTGATCTGGATCCTCGTCGAATGGCTGCGTGACGGCCACACGACCAACCTCGGCGCGGCGTCCGGCATCGTGGCCGGGCTCGTGGCGATCACGCCGGCTGCGGGATACGTGTCGGGCGTTGCACCGCTCGTCATCGGCGCCCTGGCCGGCGCGATCTGCTGCTACGCGGTGCGGCTGAAGACGAAGGCCGGCTACGACGACGCACTCGACGTGGTCGGCGTGCACTTCGTGGGCGGACTCATCGGGTCACTGCTCATCGGGTTCTTCGCCAACCCGGACTTCTTCCTCAAGCCCGACGGTGAGACGTTCTTCTCCGGCGAAGGCCTGTTCCACGGTGGCGGGCTGAGCCTGCTCGGCGAGCAGCTCCTCGCCAACGGCGTCGCCATCGTCTGGTCGTTCGTGCTGACGTTCCTCATCGTGAAGGCGCTGCAACTCACCATCGGAATCCGTGTGAGCGAGGAGGAAGAGGTCACCGGCCTCGACCTCGCCGAGCACGGCGAGACCGCCTACCACGGCGCGGCCTGAGCGAGGAGTCGACATGAAGCTGATCACCGCCATCATCAAGCCGTTCAAGCTCGACGACGTGAAGGCCACACTGAAGGCCGCCGGCGTCGTCGGGCTCACCGTCACCGAGGTCCGTGGGTTCGGCCGCCAGGGCGGGCACACGGAGACGTATCGAGGCACGGAGTACCAGATCGACTTCGTGCCGAAGGTCAAGTTGGAGATCATCGTCGAGGACGGCGTGGTCGACTCGGTCGTCGACGCCATCGTCGAGACGGCCCGCACGGAGAAGATCGGCGACGGCAAGATCTGGGTCACGTCGCTGGAGGATCTCGTGCGGATCCGGACGGGGGAGCGCGGGCCCGACGCCGTGTAAGCAGACGCATCTGATGCGGCCGCCGAAGCGCCTGGAGGCGCCGGCGTGCCGAACCGGGTCCTCACCTCAGAACGACGCGACCTGCCACCGCGGGGCCGGTACGGTCCGGCGGTGGTCCGGGCGCCGTGGTTGCTCGCCGTCGCAATGCTCGGCGCCTGCTCGTCCGACGGTGACACGGCGCCGGGCACGTCCACTGACCAGACGACGACGCCGACCAGTTCGACCTCCGCGACCGCGACGACGTCGTCGCCAACTTCTTCGTCGACGCACCTCGACATCGACAACTTCGTCGACCACCTCGACAACGACAACGACCACCGCGCCGCACGTCGCCGATCTCGTCACCGACGCCGTGCAGGTGGTCGAGTTCGGTCGCTCCGTCGAGGGCCGACCGCTCGTCGCCGTGGAGCGCGGAACGCCAGGCGGCGTCGTCGTGCTCGTCATCGGGGTCATCCACGGCGACGAGGATGCAGGGGTGGCGATCGTCGACCGGCTGGCGACCGCACCGGTGCCAGAGGGCGTCGACCTCTGGCTCGTCGAGTCGATGAACCCCGACGGCCAAGCTGCGCGCCGGCGCACCAACGCCAACCTCGTCGATCTCAATCGCAACTTCCCGTTCGGGTGGGCACCGTTGGAGGAACCGGGCGGTTCGCAGTACGGCGGCACCGGCCCGGCGAGCGAGCCCGAGACACAGGCGATGGTCGGGCTGATCTCGCTCCTGCAGCCAGACCTCGGCATCTGGTACCACCAGGACCTGTTCCGCATCGCCCCCGGGCAGGGCCGCGACGGCGAGCTGCGGGCGCGCTACGCGGAGCTGACCGGGCTGCCGGTGCTCGACATCAGCGGCGGCACGTACACCGGCGTCGCCGCGACATGGCAGCGGCGCACGATCGAGGACGGGATCGCCTTCATCGTCGAGCTCGGCGCATCGCTCACGGAGGACGAGGCGACTGTCCACGCCGATGCCGTGCGCACGCTGGCCCGGGACGTCGCCAGCGGTGAGTGACTGCGGCTCACGCCTCCCGCGACGCGTTCGCCGAGATCTGCTGGTGGTGGCGGATCACCTCGTCGACGATGAAGCGGAGGAACTTCTCGCTGAACGCCGGATCGAGCCCCGACTCCTCGGCGAGCGCGCGCAGCCGGCGGATCTGCTGCTCCTCGCGCTCGGGATCCGACGGTGGCAAGCCGACCTCCGCCTTGTAGCGCCCGACCGCCTGCGTGATCTTGAAGCGTTCTGCCAGCAGGTGGACCAGGGCGGCGTCGATGTTGTCGATGCTGGCCCGGTACTCGGCCAGCCGGGGATCGGTCACAGCACCGAGCTGCCATACATCTCGCCGAGCGGATCAGCGATCAGCTCGAGGCGCTCGCCGTCGGGTCCCCGGAAGTACATCGAGACACCGCTCTCGTCGTGGTGCTCGATACCCGCCTCGTCGAGGCGTCGCCGCAGCTCCTCCCACTGCTCCGGCGCAACGCTGATCGCCAGGTGGTGGTGCCCGCCGAGCACCTCCTGGTACGGCCCGACGTCGAGACCCGGGAAGTCGAAAAAGGCCAGCGCGTTGCCGTTGCCGATGTCGAAGAAGAAGTGCGTCGAACCCGGGTAGTCGCGGTTCTCGAAGAGCTCAGTCAGGGGGAAGCCGAGCAGGCCCTGGTAGAAGTCGATCGTCCTGACGACGTCCGACGAGATGTGGGCGGTGTGGTGGACGCCGCGAGCGGTCGTCGGCGCCCTCCGCTCGTGGGGCACGACGTAGCGCTCTCGAAGCTCTGCCCACTCATCCGTGCGATCCACCGAGGTCATGGCGTCACATCGTACGAGGCCGCCGGAGCGAGTGATCCGTCGAGGGCAGCGTCGACAGCGTCGAGGTCCTCGCGGGGCTCGGCCACCATGCGGCTCACGTACGAGACCGTGACCTCGTCGCGCTCGATCGCACCACCGTCGGTCTCCGGAGGGAGCTCAATGGTGTCGCCCCACTCGAGACGCACGGCGAATGCGCCCTCTCGACCCTGGATGGGATCGAGGCGGGCCTTGGTGACCGCCCGTGGTGGCAGCAGCCCGATCGCCGCGTGACGCCAGCCGCGTATCTGGTCGATGGGCAGATTGGGCACGTTGACGTTGACGACGACGGGGTCTTCCGGAAGGGACGAGAGCACCGCGCCGACGACGACGCTGCCCACGTACGCCGCTGTGTCCCAGTGCTGATCGGCGATCATGTCGTCCCAACCCTGGCCTTCGACGCCGAATCCCTTCACGGCCTGGCTGACGGCGACGCCGCTGACGTTGCCGTTGCGAGCCGTCAGGGCGGCACCGACCGTTCCCGAGTGGTAGACGGCGCGGCCGACGTTGGCGCCCGGGTTGATGCCGGAGACGACGAGATCGATCGGACCGAACGCACCGAGCCGGGCGAACATGACGCACAGCGCAGGCGCGCCGTTCACCGACCAAGCCTCGTCGATGCCGTCGACGCCGACGCGCCGCACCTCTGGTTGCATGAGGTGGAGCGGTCCGAGGGCGGCTCCGGCACCGGAGTACTCCGTGTCGGGTGCGGCGATCACGACGTCGCCGTGCTGGCGCATCGCCACCGCCAGGCGATGGAGCCCGACGGAGTCGATGCCGTCGTCGTTCGTCAAGAGCAGCCGGGGCATGTAGCGACGCTACGGCACGTGTTCTGTCCGTACGAATCGCCTCACAACGGGCGATCGCGACGAACAGAAGGGGTCAGCGCGTGGTGCCGACGGGTTCGGAGGACCGGACGTAGCCGAGGACGGGCGTGGCCAGCACGCGGGCCCTGGCGCCTTGCGGCACGGCGGTGCGCTCGTTGGAGAGCCATGCGCTGACGCGGTCGGAGCGGCCATCGTCGATGGCGATGAACAGCGCGAATCGGTCCCGCCTGGCGAGGGGTCGCATGAGCCGCGGGAACGGCACGACGCGCTGCGGCCGACGGGCGCGGACGACCACGCCCTGGCGCTCGATCGTCGAGAACAGGTCGAACGACCCGGCGATGACGAGCCAACCCATCCAGAGCAACGGCAGGATGATGATGCCCGCCAGCACGAGGGCCACCGTCTCGATGAGGTCGGCCTGGTCCGGGAACTCCTCGAACACGGACAGCAGCGCGTCCCCGCGGGCGACATCGAGCAGGAAGCGCTGCAGGGCGATCAACCCGGCGCCGACGAGCAGCCCGACCAGGAGCATCGCCGCCGGATGCCGGCCGTATCCGGGCCGGAACGGGTACCGCACGCGCACGACGTGCCATTCACCCGTGGCGTTGCTCCACGCCAGCCGATCGTCCTCCGGCACGACCGGCAGCTCGTCGGCGGCCCGCTCAGCCAGGCCGAGGGCGGAGGCATAGGCGAGCGCCCGGCTCGCGCTGTTGGCGGCCGTCGCCGAGGCGCCCTCGAACCCCCGTGGTTCCATCCACGCCCGCACCGAGAGCCAGTGGGCAGCCCGTTCGAGGCCGAGCTCGGTCGGTCGCTGGGCGCGCGACCTGATCCGCTTCACCAACCTGCGGATGACGAGCAGGATGGCGATGAGGACGGCAAGTGCGACGCCACGTGATTGCAGGGAGTCCACGACGGCGGTCTCCGGACCCGTCCGGACGGATCGCCACCACATGAATGCCGACAGCGCGCACGTGATGACCGGAGGCCCGAGGGCGAGCACGTCCCAGCGGCGCTTGGAGAGGCCCTGGCGGCGGGAGTCAGCGACGACGGCCTTCGTGAACCGCCGCCACCACTTGCGGGGGAGACGCAGCCCGGCGATCTCGATGCCGGCCCCGGAGACGCCGGTCAGCAGGCCGGCGGTCTGCCGATGGACGTGGTTGAGGACCTGCTGCTCGTACGGCGCGAGCACGTCGCCGGCACGGCCGCGCCGGTCGGTGAGCAGCACCACCTCCTGGTCGGCCTGCTCGATGCGCAGCCAGCCGCGCGCGACGAGGTCGAGCAGGGTCGCGTTGGCTGCCGGCGGGGTCACGACGAATCCGTTCGTGAGCAGGCTGGCAATGGCTGGGGACTCGTTCCCCAGCTCGTTGGACGTGGTCGCTGCCGTCAGCCGGGGAGGTCGAGTGGCGACGCCCGCACGCAGCAGCAGCAGGCCGGTCAGGACGAGCAGGATGATCGACCACCACAACGACGCGCCGTCGGGTGCGGTGAAGAACGCCGTCATTGCTCCCCCCGCCCACCGGACACGAGGTCCATCATGGCATCTAGGGGGGCGGCGGACGTGTCCACTGCGGTTGCGGCGGCGGGCGCGGGATCCCGGCCTCGTCGAAGGCCCGCTTGACGGCCTGGAGCAGGGCCCGCTGCAGCTCGAACTGGGCGCCAGGGGTGGTCTTGACGGTCAGGCGCAGCAGCACCCCATCGGACGCCGCCGACTCGACGCCGAGGAGGATGGGCGCCTCGAGCACGTGGCCGGCGTGGTCCTCCTGCTCGACGACGCGCTTGGCCGTGTCCTCGAGGATCCGGCCGGCGCGCTCCACGTCGGCCTCGTAGCCGACCACGACATCGATCACTGCGACCGACCACAGCTGCGACCGGTTGCCGACCCGCACGATCTCTCCGTTCGGTACGTGCCAGACCGTCCCGTCGAGGCTGCGCAGGACTGTTGCCCGGAGGGAGACCCGCTCCACCACGCCGGCCGCTTCACCCACGTCGACGACGTCGCCGATCCCGAACTGGTCCTCGATCAGCATGAACAGGCCGCTGAGGCAGTCCTTGACGAGGCTCTGGGCGCCGAAGCCGAGGGCGACGCCGGCGATCCCGGCGCCCGCGATCAGCGGCGCCAGGTCGATGCCGAGCTCGCCGAGAATGATGAACAGGGCCATCACCCAGATGATCACGCTGATGGTCGACGCCACGACGGTCGAGATGGACCGGGCCCGGGCGAGACGGCGCGGGTCCTCGACCGCAGGTTCTGGTGGCTCGGCGGCGAGGTTGATCCGCTGCAGTGCCCGGCCCGCCGCCTCCCGGTCGGTCACGACGACCCGGTAGACGGCCTTGCGAATGAAGTGCCTGGCGATGCGCGAGACCACGAAGGCGACCGCGAGGATGGCGACGACCGTGAGTGGGATGCCGATGAACCAGTCGGCCAGCTTCGCCAGCGTCTCGTTCGACGTGCGGTCCCAGACCCACTCGCAGACGGTCGCGGGATCGACGCCGCAGGCCTCGAGGAGCCCGGGATCGAGTGGTTCGATGGGAGCCATCAACTGTCACCGCATGCGAGCGAGCGAGCGCCAGTCCGCAAGCGATGTGCGAGCGACCGAGCGCCAGCGAGGGAGGGGCTGACAGCGGCCTGCGTGGCCGGGGAACGCAGTGGCGTCTGCGTGGCCGGGGAACGCAGTGAGCGGCATTCGGAACACGGTAGTCAGCACGTTCCGTCTGGCTCCGCTGACTCAGGGTCCAACCGGCTCGTAGGCCGCGGCGCGGACGGCCAGTAGCGTCGCGGGCCATGTCGCGCATCGCCATAGTCGGCACGGGCTATGTCGGGTTGACCACCGGAGCCTGCTTCGCCCATCTCGGCCACGAGGTCACCTGTGCCGACGTCGACGCGGAGAAGATCGCGCGACTGTCACGTGGCGAGATCCCGATCGTCGAGCACGGCCTGGACCGGCTCGTCGAAGAAGGGCTGCGGTCTGGCCGCCTGCGCTTCGTGGTTGGCGCCGCCAACGCCGTCCGCGACTGCGACATCGCGTTCCTCTGCGTTCCGACGCCCCAGGGTGAGGACGGCAGTGCCGATCTGTCGTACATCGAGCAGGCAGCACGAGAGATTTCCGAGGCGCTGCCCTACGAGAGCGTCGTCGTGAACAAGTCCACGGTGCCGGTTGGCTCGGCGCGGGTGGTCGAGCGGGTGCTCGATCGTCCGGATGTGCAGGTCGTCTCGAACCCCGAGTTCCTGCGCGAGGGATCGGCGGTGCAGGACTTCCTCAAGCCCGACCGCATCGTCGTCGGCAGCACGGACCAGTCGGCGGCGATCAAGGTGTCGTCGCTGTATCTCGGCGTCGCGGCGCCGGTGATCGTGACCGACCCGGCGTCGGCCGAGACGCTCAAGTACGCCGCGAACGCGTTCCTGGCGACGAAGCTGTCGTTCGTCAACGCCGTCGCGGCGATCTGCGAAGGAGTCGGGGCGGACGTCAACGACGTCGTGTTGGGCCTCGGATACGACAAGCGCATCGGTCAGGAGTTCCTCCGCCCGGGTCCGGGGTGGGGTGGTTCCTGCTTCCCCAAGGACACGCGGGCCCTGCTGAAGATCGCCGAGGACGCCGGCTACGACTTCGGTCTGCTGGACGGCGTCGTGGCGGTCAACGACGAGCAGTTCGACCGGGTGACGGACAAGATCAGGATCGCCGCGGGCGGCGATGTCGCCGGCAAGGTGATCGCCGTGTGGGGCCTCACGTTCAAGGCCCGTACCGACGACCTTCGCGAGTCTCCGTCGTTGGCGATCGTGGACCGGTTGCTGGCGCAGGGCGCCAAGGTGCGTGCGCACGATCCGACCGTGCCGGGGCCGAAGGCCGGTGTGCCGGACGCGATCGAGGTCTTCTCCGAGCCGTATGAGGCGTGCGAGGGTGCCGACGTCCTGGCGGTGCTCACGGAGTGGGACGACTATCGGTGGCTCGACGCCGGCAAGGCAGCCGCGGCGATGAACGGCCGGGCGGTGGTCGACGGCCGCAACCTGCTCGACCGCAGCGAGTGGCGGCGGGCCGGGTTCGACTACCAGGGCATCGGCCGCTAGGGCTGCGGAACTGATGGCGCGCATCGTCGTCACCGGCGGCGCAGGGTTCCTCGGCTCCCACCTGTGCCGGGCGTTGCTGGCGCGTGGCGACCAGGTGATCGCCGTCGACAACCTGGTCACCGGGGCCGTCTCCAACATCGAGGAGCTGTTCGGCGAACGCAGCTTCACGTTCGTCGAGCACGACGTGAGCCAGTACGTCTGGATCCCTGGCGCCGTCGACGCCGTGATGCACTTCGCCAGTCCTGCCTCGCCGGCGGACTTCGAGCGAATCCCGATCCAGATCCTCAAGGTCGGCAGCCTCGGCACCCACAACACGCTCGGGCTGGCCAAAGCGAAGGGCGCGAGGTTCTTCCTCGCCTCGACGAGCGAGGTCTACGGCGACCCGCAGGTGCACCCCCAGCCCGAGACGTACTGGGGTCACGTCAACCCGATCGGCCCGCGTGGCGTCTACGACGAAGCAAAACGCTTCGCCGAGGCGATGACGATGGCGTACCACCGCCACCACGGCCTCGAGGTGCGCATCGTGCGGATCTTCAACACGTACGGGCCCTCGCAACGAGCCGATGACGGCCGAGCCGTGTCCAACTTTCTCGTCCAGGCGCTCCGCGGCGATCCGATCACGATCTTCGGAGACGGCAGCCAGACCCGCTCGTTCTGCTACGTCGACGACGAGGTCCGCGGGTTCCTGGCCCTGCTCGACGGCGAGATCACGGGTCCGGTCAACATCGGCAATCCCGCCGAGTTCACGATCCGCGAGCTCGCCGAGATGGTCCTCGAGGTCACGGGATCCAAGTCCGAGCTCGTCTTCGAGCCGCTCCCAGTGGACGATCCGACGCAGCGCCAGCCTGACCTGACGCTCGCCCGGTCGGCGCTCGGCTGGGAACCCGAGATCCCGCTGCGCACCGGTCTCGAGCGCACGGCCGAGTACTTCCGGCGCATCCTCGACGTCCCCACTTCTGGGTGAACGAAGACGCGGGCGTCTGTGTCAGGCAATACCGCGTCAGGACCACGTTTTCGCTCACACAGAACGCGTGGACGTCAGTCGGTGGTCGTCGGCGCCACGTCGGGCTCAGCGGTCGTCGGCGCGACCTCGGGCTGCGAGGTCGTCGGGTCGGGATCCGTGATCGGCAGGGTCGACGGCGGCGGCGTCTCCGGCAGGTTCGGCTGGGCAAACCACTGGTGGACGACGGGAATGACGTGCTCGGCGATGCTCTCCTGCCCGTCCGGCGTCGGATGGAACGGGGCCTGGCTCCAGAACGAGCTCGGACTCGACACCGAGTAGATCGACAGTCCGTACGCCCACGGAGCGTCCGTGCACCAGGTGTGCGACGTGTCCTTCACGACGTAGGCGCCCGAGATGTCGGCCACAGCGACGTTCGGATCGTTGAGCCCAGTGATCGTCTGCATGATGATGCCGTTGATCTGATCGACGAGGCTCGACAGGTACTTGAGCTGCTCGGGGTACAGCCAGTTCGTGTCGTTGCACTCCGCGCCGTTGGGCGGGAACGGGTTGGCGTAGTTCGTGAAGACGACCTTCGGCTGTGGCGCGTTGTTCGCCGTTGCTCGGTCCTGGATCCACTTGACGAGCGTTGCGTAGCTCTTCTCGACCGTCGGCAGAACGTCGACGTACTTCGTCTGGACCGACTGCCCCGGGTTCTGGTCGACGCATTCGAGGTCAGCGAGGTGCCAGTAGTACTTGTAGCCGTTCTTGATGCAGTCCTCGACGATCGAGGCGAACTGCAGGTCGTCGGCACCGAGCGTGATGAGCACCACCTGCGGCGCGGCGTCGTCGTACTCCTCGTTGAGGTCCGTCTTGGCGTCCCAGTCGCCGAACTGGGCCGGGCGCATCTCGTCGTTGCCGTCCATCTCCGGCGTCGTGATCCCGGCGGCGAACGTTGCACCCGTGCAGGCGAATTGCTGCAACTGCGTGCCGAAATAGGTGGCCACCACGTTGCCGTAGGCGTCCGGGGACACATGGCAGTCGGGGTATGGCGGCGGCCACTGTGCGTCGACGTCGCCCCCCGTCCACGTCTGACTGGCTTCATCCCACTGGTAGCCGTACAGCGTCCCCTCGCCGGAGGCGATCGAGTCACCGAGCTGGACGACGGAGGTCAGCCGCTCGGTTCCTGCTTCCTGCTCGGGCGCTTGCGCCGCCGGGTTGACGTCGTTGCATCCGATCAGGGCGACCATCCCGGCTGCGACGGACACGATGACCAGGCGCTCCCTCATGGCAGGCACCGTACGCGCCGCCCATACAGTGCCGGGCGATGACGGAGATCCGCAGCCCGCTGCAGGGCACCGTCGTGTCGATCGAGGTGGCGACCGGAGACCTCGTTCGGGCGGGCCAAGCGATCGTGCTCATCGAGTCGATGAAGATGCACCACGACATCGTTGCGCCGGAGACAGGGCGTGTGGGCGAAGTCACGGCCACGCTCGGGGCCGCCGTGATGCCGGGAGATCTCCTCGCCCTCCTGGAGCCCGTCGACGCCGCACAGGGCGCAGAAGCGATCGCGGCCACGAACGAGACGGCGCTCAGCGAACGTCCGGATCTCGCCGAGAGCATCGCCCGCCACCGCATCGCTCTCGACGAGTCCCGCCCGGACGCCGTCGCACGACGTCGCGCCGTCGGCCGTCGCACGGCGCGTGAGAACGTCGCCGATCTCGTCGACGCCGGATCCTTCATCGAGTACGGACCACTCGTCATCGCGGCCCAACGACGGCGTCGCGAGCTGCAGGATCTCGTCGCCAACACGCCGGCCGACGGGCTGGTCGCCGGCATCGGGACGGTGAACGGAGCGCTCTTCGAGGGCGAGACCGTCCGGTGCATCGCCATGTCGTACGACTACACGGTCCTCGCCGGCACCCAAGGGCTGCAGAACCACCGCAAGAAGGACCGCCTGTTCGAGCTCGCCGAACGGATGCGCCTGCCGATCGTGTTCTTCACCGAAGGCGGGGGCGGGCGGCCCGGCGACACCGACGGTACCGGCCCGTCGGGACTCGATTGCCTCGCCTTCCTCTGGCTGGCCGAGCTGTCCGGACTCGTGCCACTCGTCGGCGTCAACGCGGGCTACTGCTTCGCCGGCAACGCCGCAATCCTCGGCTGCTGCGACGTCGTCATCGCGACCGTGGACTCGAACATCGGGATGGGCGGCCCGGCGATGATCGAGGGCGGCGGGCTCGGTGTCTTCGAGCCGACCGCGATCGGCCCGATCGGCGTGCAGCGCCAGAACGGCGTCGTCGACCTCGTGGCCGACGACGAGGCCGACGCCGTCGCCTTGGCCAAGCAGTACCTCTCGTACTTCCAGGGACGCCTCTCCCGCTGGGACTGTGCCGACCAGGTGGCGCTGCGGGACGTCGTCCCCGTGGACCGTCTGCGCAGCTACGACGTGCGGCGCGCCGTCGACTTGCTCTTCGACACCGGGTCGGTGCTCGAACTGCGCCGCGACTTCGGGCTGGGCATGATCACTGCCCTGGCTCGGATCGAAGGACGGCCCGTCGGCGTCATCGCCAACAACCCGGCGCATCTCGCCGGAGCCATCGACACTCCGGGTGCGGACAAGGCGGCCCGGTTCATGCAACTCTGCGACGCCTTCGACCTCCCGATCGTCACGCTGTGCGACACGCCGGGGATGATGGTTGGGCCAGACGTCGAGGAGACCGGTCTCGTGCGGCACTGCAACCGCCTCTTCGTCACCGGGGCCAACGTCTCGGTCCCGACGGTGACCATCGTGCTGCGCAAGGCCTACGGGCTCGGCGCGCAGGCGATGATGGGCGGGTCGACGAAGGCGCCGCTGGCGTGTGTGGCGTGGCCCACGGGGGAGTTCGGCGGCATGGGCCTCGAGGGTGCGGTGCGCCTCGGCTACCGGCGTGAGCTCGACGCCGTCGAGGACAACGAGGCCCGAGAGGAGCTGTTCCAAGAGCTCGTGGACCGGATGTATGACGTCGGCAAGGGCCTGAGCGTCGCCTCATACTTCGAGATCGACGACGTGATCGATCCGGCCGACAGCCGGCGCTGGATCACGACGATCCTCGACGCAGCACCGCCGCCGGAGCGGCGAGCCGGCAAGAAGCGACCGAACATCGACACCTGGTGAGCGCCGCCGCCTACATCGGCGTGGCGGTGGTGGTCGCTGTTGCGGCGACCGTGCAGCTCTTGGCCGGCTTCGGGTTCGCCCTGGCCTCGGTACCCCTGATGTCGATCGTGCTCGATCCGCACGATGCCGTCGTGGTGTCGCTCGCCCTGGCGACGTTGACGAACACGTACCAGGCGGTGAGCGGTCGGCACGACGCCGACCGGCCCGTGGTCGCCCGGCTGCTGGCAGGGGCCGCAGCCGGGTTGCCAGTGGGACTGCTCGTCTTCCGCCTGGCCGACAGCCAGGTGCTGGGCATCGTGATCGGTGTCGCGGTGCTGGCCGCTGTCGTGCTCATCGCCGCTGGACTCGATCTGCGGCACGTCGGCCCGGGCCTCGACGTCGGCGCCGGGGCGCTGTCCGGCGCCCTGACCATGTCGGCCGGTGTCAACGGCCCGCCAATGGTGTTCGTCCTGCAGGCGCGCCACTTCCCGCCGGCCCGCTTCCGGGCGACGACGACCACGGTCTTCGCGGTGCTCGACATCGTCAGCATCGTCGTGTTCGCGGCGATCGGAGACGTCGATGGCGAAGTGCTCACAGCAGTCGCCGTGTCATTGCCGGGTCTCGCCATCGGAGCCTTCGCCGGCGTCTCGCTGCGACGCCACCTGGACCCCCGTCGCTTTCGCTGGCTCGTTCTCGTCCTGCTCACCGTCGCCGGGGTCGCAGCGATAATCGCCGCCGTCTGGTGTGACGCGAAGGCTGGCGCGGTGAGAGGTGCAGCGCGAATGTCGCGGCTCCGATTGCTCACCGCCGGTGGAGGGCCCGGCTTAGCCACCGGCGAACATCGTCAGCCACTGCTCCTTGTTCGTGGGGCGGTAGACGTAGTTCTGCTCCCGGATGGCGTCGAGGCTGGCGCTCGAGGGCATCGAGTAGCGGTGACCGGGATAGACGATCGTGTCTCCCGGCAGCGTGGCCAGTCGCTGCAGACTCTCGTACATCTGCTCGGCGTCACTGCCCGGCAGATCCGTGCGCCCGCAGCCGTCCAGGAACAGCGTGTCGCCGGACACGAGGCGCCCCTCGACCAGGAAGCATTGGCTGCCGGGGGTGTGGCCTGGCGTGTGCACCAGCTCGATCTCGACCGCACCGACCGCGACGCGTTCCCCTGGGTCGTGCAACGCCAGCTCGCTCTCGGCGATCCCGGTGGTCCGGCTGACCCACGGCGCCTCCGCTCGCTGCACGTGGATCGGGCACTCGACCCGCTCGAGGAGCCGGGCCACGCCCTCGATCGTGTAACCGGACATGGAGCCACCGACGTGGTCGGGGTGATAGTGCGTGGCCAGTACGCCCCCGACAGTCATGCCGTCGGCCTCGACCACGTCGACGAGGTCGTCGACGCCGTACGCAGGATCGACGAGCAGGCACTCACCCGTCGCCCGGTCGCCGACGGCGTACACGAAGTTGACCATCTGCGATGCCAGCGCGTCACCGACGGCGAAATCCCGCCCCGACAGCAGCTGGCGGAAGTACAGGCGGTCGTCCGTCGACATGCGGTCACGGTATCGACGGCGGCCCGTACGCTGCGCACGTGGGCGCGCGTCTCGAGCACCTCACGGCCGGCCAGCCGATCGTGTTCGGTGGCGACCGCCTGACGGTGGTGCCAGAAGCGCTCGCCGCGGCGTTCGTTCCCGGCGATCGCCTCCTTGTCGTGCAGGAGACGGGCGACCTCTTGCACATCCCCGCGTCGGCCCAGGCGGCTGCCGCCGATGCCGTCACGGCCGCCACCGCGGCGTTCGGCGCGCTCAACGGCTGCACCGACGAGCAGATCACGGAGCTCTTCGAGCGCTTCGCCGAGCGCTTGGCCGACGACACGACGGCGGTACCGATCCTCGACGCCAACGAGAGCGACGTCGCATCGGCGAAGGCCGCCGGGCGCTCGACGACGCGTCTCGTCCTCACCGCCAAGATGCGGGCGGACATGGTGGCCGGACTGCGGTCGTGGGCCGCATCCTCGCTGCGACGCGACGAACCGATCGAGCGCATCGAGCACGACGCGTGGTCCGTGGAGGCCCGCCGCGCCCCGCTCGGGATCGTCGGGTTCGTGTTCGAGGGCCGGCCCAACGTGTTCGCCGACGCGGCCGGCGTGCTGCGCACGGGCAACGCAGTCGTGATGCGCATCGGCTCCGACGCGCTCCGCACGGCAGCGGCCATCACGGCTGAGGCGCTCGAGCCAGCGCTGGCTGCGACGGGGATGCCCCCGGGTGCGATCAGCCTCGTCCGCTCTCCGGACAGGGCGGCGGGCTGGGCACTGTTCGACGATCGACGGCTCGCGCTTGCCGTCGCCAGAGGCTCGGGCGAGGCCGTCAGGCAACTCGGAGCGGTCGCCCGCCAAGCAGGCACCCCCGTGAGCCTGCACGGCACGGGCGGGGCCTGGCTGATCGCCGGGGAGTCGGCCGATCCGGCGCGCCTTCGGGCCAGCGTGCTGCACTCGCTGGACCGCAAGGTGTGCAACACGTTGAACGTCTGCTGCCTGCCACGCGCCCGCCCCGACCTCGTGGACGTGTTCCTCGACGCCCTCGACGAGGCAGCCGCGCGCCGGGGCACGAAGGCCACCCTGCATGTCGAGCGGGCGTCGGCCGATGCGCTGCCGCCTGAGCGAGTGACGAGCGAGATCGACCGCGACGACCTCGGGACCGAGTGGGAATGGGAGGACGCACCGGAGATCTCGCTGGTCGTCACGGCATCCGTCGACGACGCCGTCGACGCGTTCAACACCCACAGCCCGCGGCTGGCGGCATCGCTCGTCAGCGAGGACGCCGACGAGCATCGCCGGTTCTACGCCATGATCGAGGCGCCGTTCGTCGGCGACGGCTTCACCCGCTGGGTCGACGGCCAGTACGCGTTGGGCACCCCCGAGCTCGGTCTCTCCAACTGGCAGGGCGGCCGGCTGCTCGGGCGTGGCGCCGTGCTGTCGGGGAGCTCCGTCTTCACGGTTCGGCACTGGGCGCGCATCGCCGATCCGGATCTCCATCGTTGATGCGACGCGTGCTCGTCGCACTGGCGGTGTTCGCCGCCGGGTGCGGGACCGTGGACGTGCACACCGAATCTGCCGTCGAGCAGCCGGCCGCCTCGACGTCACCGACCACGACGCCGTCCACGACGTCGACGCCAACCCCGACGCAACCGCCGGATGCCGAGCCGAACGAACCTGCCCCCACCGCACCGCCCGCGCCGGCGCAGGGAGTGGAGTCGATCGGCGATTCGCTCTTCCCGGACCTGGGCACCGACGAGCTCGACGTTCAGTCCTACGACGTCCGGCTCGGATACGACCCGTCCACCGAGGTCATCGATGCCGACGTCACGATCACGGCGCTCTTCGACGGGCGACGCGATCGACTCGTGCTCGACGCCGGGGAGATGGACATCGAGACGGTCAGCGTCGACGGCAGCCCAGCCGAGTTCACGCTCGGCGACGACGAGCTCGTCATCCACCCATCGACGCTGCTTCCCGTGCAGCAACCCATCACCATCGACATTGCGTACTCCGATGTCGCCGACGGAGCGGACTCGCCAGTCGGTCTCGGCATCGGATGGTTCGCCACGCCGACCGGTTCGTTCGTCCTCAACGAGCCCGACGGCGCGCACTCCTGGCTGCCGAGCAACGACCACCCGTCCGACAAGGCGACTTGGCGGTTCGAGCTGACCGTCCCGAGCGGGGTCAGCGCTGTCGCCAACGGTGAGCTCGTGGAGCAGCGAGCGAGCCCCGAAGGCGACACGTGGGTATGGGAGCAGCGCGAGCCGATGGCGACCTACCTCGTCCAGGTGCTGACGGGCGACTACGCGGTCCTCGACCACGGCGTCGCTGGCACCGTCTCGATCGTCGACGTCGCGCTGACCGACGACGTGGATCAGATGCAGCCGTACTTCGACCTGACCGACGACCAGCTGGCGTTCTTCGAGCCCCTGTTCGGTCGGTATCCGCTCGATCGGTATGGGCTGGCGTTCACGGAGAGCTTCTCGGGCCTGGCGATGGAGACGCAGGGACGGTCACTGTTCTCGCGTGACGACTTCCCGGGCGGCTCACCCGGCGCCGTGGAACATCTCTTGCTCTCCCACGAACTGGCCCACCAGTGGTTCGGCAACGCCGTCACTCCCGCCGACTGGGCCGACCTGTGGCTCAACGAGTCCTTTGCCACCTATGCCCAGTGGATGTGGCTCGACCACGCCGGGTTGCTTCCTCTCGATCTGCAGGCGAGGAGCAATCTGGCCTACCGCCAGGACTTCGACGAGTCGACGGGCGAGCCGTCGGTGGAGAACCTGTTCGGGTTCGAGCGCTACGACGGCGGTGCAGTCGTGCTGCACGCGCTGCGGCAAGAGATCGGGGACGAATCCTTCTTCACGTTGTTGCAGCGCTGGGTTGCGGAGAACGACGGAACCTCGAAGCGCACCGCCGACTTCACGGCGCTCGCCGCCGAGGTCGCCGGCCGTGACCTGACTGCCTTCTTCGACACGTGGCTCTTCGCCGAAGACGTGCCCGACGAATATCCAT
This sequence comes from uncultured Acidimicrobiia bacterium, assembly GCA_963844915.1. Taxonomy (GTDB): domain Bacteria; phylum Actinomycetota; class Acidimicrobiia; order Acidimicrobiales; family Ilumatobacteraceae; genus JALZMG01. The sequence continues at coordinate 44,753 of CAWJQF010000012.1, forward strand.
GATCGACCGCCTCGGAAGATCAACGACCGGTCACGAGTGAGAGGACGCGTGACCACGCCTTGGATCTCGCCGCCGACAAGGGCCGGGTCGAGTGCTCGGCGCGATCGGCACCGGAGGCAGCTCGCCGGCTGAGATTGATGCCCACCCAGCGCAGCGGCTCGGGCTCCCATCGCGGTGTCCGGTGGTCGGCCCACGGCAGCTCCGTCAGCTCGCTGCGCACGCCATTGATGAGGTCGGCCAGCGTGCGGCCAGCGACGTTCGTGGTCGAGACCCCGTCACCGACATAGCCGCCCGCCGACGCCAGCCCGGTCGTGCGGTCGAATCGTGCCGACCACTCCCAGTCCCGCGGAACACCCAGCGGCCCACCCCAGTGGAACGGCACGTCGACCTCCCCGACGACCGGGAAGAGCTCGCGCAGCGCGGCGACGAGCATCGAGCGGACACGCTCGTCGGTGTCGAATCCGGGTTCGATGCGCGACCCGAAGTGGTACGGCGCGCCCCGCCCACCGAAGGCCAGCCGTCCATCGGTGGTTCGCTGGCCGTAGATGATGAGGTGGCGGGCATCGTGGAACGTCTCCCGGGCGGCCAGCCCGACCTGCTCCCACTGGTCGGCGTCGAGCGGTTCCGTGCCCACCATCAGGGAGTACAGCGGGACGAGGTCGCGGCGCCGTCCCGGCAGCATTGCGGTGTAGGCCTCCGTGGCCACCACCACGACCTCGGCGCGCACCCTGCCGCGCTCGGTGACCACTGCGCCCGGGGCGATCTCGACGACGGGCGTCTGGTCGTGCAGCACGACCCCGCGACGGCAAACCGCGGCCGCGACGCCGTGCACGAGCCGCATCGGGTGCACCGCCGCGCAGTGCGGCGTGAACAGGGCAGCTCGCGAGCCGGCCATCCGGCAGCGCTCCAAGAGCTCGTCGGGCTCCAGCCACCGCAGGTCGTCGTTGCCGAACCCGAACGAGCGGGCTTCCGCCAGGTCGTCGACGAGCCGCTGCTGTTGTGCCGCGGTTCGGGCGGCCGTGATGGTCCCGCCCTTCGCGTACTGAGCGTCGAGTCGTTCCGCCTCCACAACTCGTCCGATCTCGTCGACCGCGCCGAAGAGCTGGCGCTGCATGGCGATCGCCGTGGTGCGGCCGTGGCGGCTGGCGAGGCGACCGATGCCCGCAGCTAGCAGCCCAGAGCACCAACCGCCGTTGCGGCCACTGGCCCCGAAGCCGACACGCTCGCGCTCGAGCACGGCGATCCGCAACCCCCCGTCCGCGGAGGCGAGGTAGTACGCGGTCCACAACCCCGTCAACCCGGCACCGACGATGGCGACGTCGACGTCGACATCGCCCGGCAGCGGCACGCCGTCGACGCGGGCGTCTGCCGGCATGGTCTGCTCCCAGAGCGAAGCCGAGCTCATTGCCGATGTCGCCGCGCCACGGTCGCCGCCTCGGCCCGCGACGTGACCCCCAGCTTGGTCAGGATGCGCGAGACGTGGACGCTGGCGGTCTTCTCGCTGATGAACAGCGAGTGAGCGATCTGCCGATTGGTGGCGCCGGCCGCCAGCAGATCGAGCACTTCCAACTCGCGTGCCGTGAGGCGGTCCGCGCTCGGGGTCGCCGCGGGCGCGGCAGCCGTCGACGCGGAGACGCGCAGTCCCGCGCGACGGGCGATTCGCTCCGCCTCCTCCACCAAGGCGCGGTTGCCGAGCTCGGCGGCGGTGGCCGCGACCTCGTCCAAGCCGGCAGCGGCGCTGGCGCGGTCACCGACCTCGAACGATGCGACCGCCCCGGCGAGACGCGCCCGCAGGGCGAGGCGGGGCCAGACCACGTCGTCCCAGGCGGTCGCCGCCGCCAGCCACGCCGCCGGGTCGGGATGCGAGCGTTCGGCGGCGAGCTCGGTCACCAGCGCCGTCGTTGCCCGGCGGCCAGGACGTCCGGCGATGGCGCCCTCCACCACCCGCTCGTAGCGCTCACGCAGGTCCTCCAGCTGGACCTTGGCGCCGGCGGCACCGCGTCGATCGAGCTGCTGATCCCGCTCGCGGACGATGCGCAGGCCGAGCAGCCCGAGCTGACCGAGCACCTCGTCGTCTCCGGTCGTGCCGACCATCCGCACGCCTTCGTCGATCGCCGCCCTGGCCCGCTCGCCGTGACCTTCAGCCATGGCGATCTCCGCCCGCACCACGGCCAGCATGCCGCCGAGGCGACCGTCGAGCAGGGGAGCCGCCAGGAAGCGGGCCATCTCCACGTGTTCGCGGGCCTCCACGAACGACGCGTCCTCGAGATCGCACCAGCCCATCAGCACGTGACCGAGCGCCAGCGTGACCGAGGCGCGGGCATCGGTCATCACCGCCTCGGCGAACGTCCTCGCGGCGCGCACGTCGCCCCGCCGCAGTTCCATGCTCGCCGCCACCCCATCAACGAGCGTGGCGTTCGGGTCGACCCATCCGGCGGCGCGCAGCCGGGCAGCGGAATCGATGGCGACGGCGAGCGCCTCGGCCAGTCGGCCCTGTGGCGCCAGCAGCTCGCAGAGATCGGCCAGCGCAACGGCGCCCGTGACTGGCTCGAGGTGCTCCTCCGCCGATGCGACGGCAGCGACGAACTCCCGCTCGGCGCCTCCCCAATCCTGGGCCACGAGGAGCGCCCTCGCCAGCATGTAGTGGGCATGGACCTGCACCTGCGGAGCGGTCACGGCGGCATCCATCGCCGCCTGCGCCCGAGCCAGCGCGGCGTCGGCGTCGAGCCGCTGCTCGGCCGCCCGCACCGTTCCGGCAAGCACGGCGGCGCGCACCGCCGGGGCGCGTCGTCTGGCAGCAGTTCCACGGCCTCCGTGTACGCGCGGTCGGCCTCCTCGCTGCGACCCAGTCGGAGCAGGTACCACGCACGGCGCTCCGCCAGCACGCTCGCCGTCGTCGGGTCGTCGGCGGCATCGATCGTCCGCCGCGCCGCATCGATGACGTCGACGGCGACATCCCGGTTCCCCGAGCGGTTGGCGACTTCGGCGGTGCGGCGGCTGAGCTCGATGAACGAGCATCCGGCCGCACGGTCGGGCTCTTCGACCTCATCCCACAGCTGCAGGGCTCGGCGGTAATGCCCGAACGCATCGTGGGCGGCGAGGTCGGCGGCCGCCAGGTCACCGGCGGTGATGCTCGCCGAGAGTGCTCGCCGCGGCTCGCCCGCTTCTGCCCAGTGGTGCGCCAAGACGCCGGCGGGCGCTCTCGTCCGCAGCACCTCGGCCCAGCGGCGATGCAGGGCGCGCCGCTCCGTCGGGAGCAACTTCCGGGCGACGGCCTCGGACACGAGCACATGATGGAACTCGACCACGTCGCCCTGGCGCACGAGGAGGTGGTGGTCAAGCGCCTCGCGCAGGCCGGCGGCGACGACGTCATCGCCGACCTCCGACAGGTGTTCGGCCAGCACGGCGGCGTCGACAGGCCGTCCCGCGGTCGCCAACGCCGCGGCGACCTGCCGTCCTGCCGGGGACAGCCGCTCCGCCCTGGCCAGCAGGACGTCGAGCATCGGGACGTCGAGCATCGGGACGTCGTTCGGCGCGCCTGGGCCTCGCCGCCCGAAGTCGCCGGCGCACAGCTCCCGGACGAGCAGCGGATTGCCCGCAGAGCGGTGGAAGATGGCGGCCGCGGTGACGTCGTCGACCGGTCCCGTCAGGTGTTCGATGAGCTGGGCCACGTCGGCGGCGCCCAAACGGCGCAACTGCACCGTGGTCACCAGTTCGGCCTGACCGAGCTCGGCGAGGAGCAGTCGCACGTAGTGACCCAGCGGCAGCTCGTCGTCGCGGCACGTCATCAGCAGCGTGGAGGGGCGGCTGGCCACGTGGCGGGCGAGGACCATCAGCACCTCGCACGTCGCTCGGTCGGCCCAGTGGACGTCTTCGACGACGAGAATGATCGGTAGCTCCTCGGTGCCGACGTCGGCGAGCCCGAGCATCCGTTCGAGCAGCTGTTCGGTCGTCGCTCCCGCCAACGTTCCCTCCGGAGGGCCGGCGTTGCGCAGCATGTCGACCAGCGCGGCGTGGCGCAGGGGCTCGCCGCCGAGGGCGATGCAGCGGCCCTCGTGCACCGCGCCGGCGCCAGACGTGACATCACGGACCAGGCGCGACTTGCCGATGCCGGCCTCCCCGACGATGGCGAGCGCACCACCGCGGCCTCGCCGGGCCCGCTCGAAGGCGTCCTGAAGTGAGGTGACGGCCCGCGCCCGTCCAACGAGCGGTGCGTGGGCGGCGGGCGGCACCGGCACCCCACCATGCTGGCGGATCTCAGGGGCGTTCGTCGCGTGTGCGCCACGGCGGAGGCGCCCGTAAGACCCCGTAAGACCCCGAAGAAGGGGTCCGACCGACGCCGAAGGAACGCCTGATCGCGCACTCTTGCAGCGTGACCTGGAGCGTGTGCTGGATCGTTCTGCCCAACGGCCTCGCCGACGACGCGCTGAAGCTGTCGATCGTCGTTGCGCCGGCCAGTTCAGCCCTCGTCGACTGGCACACCGTCGCGGCCGACCTGCAGCCGCGCCGCCTGGTGTCCGCCGACGGCAGCATCGACCTGCCGCTGACGATCAACAGCACGGACGTCACGTCGATCAGCCATGCCGCGTCGGCCAACGGCACGATGGCCGCCGACATCGCCGAGGCCGCCGGCGAGCTCGCTGAGCTGGAGCGCTCGATGGCGAAGTTCAGCCCGACTGCCTGGCCGAGCGTTGGCGAGCGCGCCGCGCTGGCCGTCCTGGGCGACATGGTGGTCACTCGCCAGCGGGGCCGTGTCCCGGCCGACGCGATCACCCGACTGGCCCAGCGCTCCGCCGTTGCGGACGACGGCGGGGTCGAGCAGTTCGGCCTGCGCATCGATGCCACCGTGCCGAGGTTCGAAGGGGAGTACGCCATCCGGGTGGTCGACGCTGACGGTCGTGCCCTCGACGGTCCGGTGCAGGTCGAGCAGCCGTGGACCAGGGTGCGCAGCAGTAGGTCGGGGTGGAGCGTCGTGCCCCGCGACGGAGGGCGGAGGTACTGCCCGGAAGTCACCCTGACGCGGATCGCGGTCGCCGAGCTGAGCGACGTCGTCGACACGTTGGCGGAGGAGCTGGCCGCGGCCGGGCCCGAGCGCCGAGTCGAGCTGCCACTCCTCGACGACGGAGCGTTCACGCTGGCGATGCGGCGGGCCACCAGCGACGACTCGGGTGGCGTGCTCCACGCCGAAGACGTCACACGCGGCATCCGAGCCGAGGTTGCGCTCGCCGGCGGCCCCCTTCACGCAATCGGCGAAGGTCCGGTCATCACGTGGCACGGGGGTCCCGCTCCGCGCTACGGCGATCACGTCGCGTTCTGCGTCCGGGCAGTCGATCTGGCCGGCAACGTGATGGCCGGCAGCGAGCAGGTCGTGTCGGCCGGTCGGTACCTTCGCCGGTCGGCTGTCGACGCGCCGTCGGTCGTCGGGACCGCGCGCGACGAGGAGCTCGACGTCGTCGTGCGCAGCGACGATGACGGTCGCCCCATCGGTCCTCATGTCGAGTGGACGATCGTGCCGCCCGAGCTCGACCCGCTGCTGGCCTCCCGCCACGAGGTCGACTCGGCTGCCGACCCTGCAGCAGCCGGGCTGGCGTTGATCGGACTGGCTGGACGGTCGCAGCCGATCGTCATCCCGTTCGCCGGCGTCGGCTCGAAGATCCACCTGCGACTCTCGATCCGCGCCGCTCTCGGCGACGAAGTTACGGGCGATGATGTCGTTGTCGATCACGACGTGGGCTCCGACCTGGTCGAGCTGCTCGTTCCTCCGGGCGTGTCCGCGAGCTTCGAGCTGGCCAGTCCGGTGGCCGGCAGCGCCCTGCAGGATCTCTACGTCGGCGACCTTCCGCCCGCAACGCTGCTCGACGGTTCTGCAGTGATGCGCTGCCGCCGCCGTCGCGTCTCGGTGAGCCACGTCGTGCAACGACCTGCGCTGGAGGCCGCGCCGCTGGTGCTCGAGCCTCGCATCGGGGTGCCGGCGTGAGCAGCCTGCTGGCGGCGGTGCGGGCGGTACGGGTGGACGGTCGACCGCTCGGTCCCGGCGTGGTCGATGCCGCGCTCGACGAGGCAGCCGGGCTGGTCTACGCGTCGCACGGACTGCATCGCCGCATCCACGTGTTGCGGGCCCACGACCTCCACCCAATGGCGCTGATCGGCGACGCGACCTTCGTCGGTCCGCGTGGCCTCGCCGTCGACGGCGAGCTGCGACGGGTCTACGTCGCTCGGACGCACCGTGCCTCACGGCAGTCCGTCGATGCGCTCACCGTCATCCAGCGACATGCCACCGGCCGTCACACGGTCGACCGCACCCTGTCCCTCGGTGACGGCGTCGAGCCGCGGTTGGTGGCGGTCGACGCCGCCAGCGGGCTCGTCTTCGTGGCTGGGCGGGGAAGCGCCTGCACGGCGCCGGCGCTGATCGTGTTGGATCGCCTCACGCTCGACGAGCTCGGCCGCGCCCTCCTTCCGGGTCGGCCCACTGCGCTGACGGTCGGTGACGGCGGTGCGGTCCTCGTGCAGATCGGCAGCACCACGCACCTCGTGGACGGTCGGGTGGTCGCCCACGCCCTCCCCGCGCGGCAGTCGTCCGCCGGCCTCGCCGGTTCTTGACGCCGTCTCAGCTCACGGTCGAACACACGCCAGTACGCTCCGCCGCGTGCGGACCCGGCAGCTCCCGTGATGCTGCGTCCGCCCACCGCGCTGCCGCCACCCGCCGGGGTCCCTGCCGGTTGGTACCGCGATCCGTACGGCTACCCGCTGCTGCGCTACTACGACGGTCGCCGCTGGACCACCCACACCACCGGCATCCTCACGCCACCTCGTGATGTCGAGGCCCACCCGACGCTGCCGCTGGCAGTCGCCGTCGGCGCCGTCGTCGTGCTCATCGCTTCGCTGATCGCCAGCCGGTACTTACTCGACGGATTGGCCGAACGGGGCTGGCCGCTGCTCGTCCTCGCTGCGATCGGCATCGTCGTCGGCTACGGACCGTCCGTGTGGTGGTGCTGGTTCGCCAGCCGTCGCTGGGGCAGCGGTCATCTGGCTCGCGACGTCGGACTGCGCTTCCGCTGGTCGGATGCGGGCTGGGGGCCACTCGTCTGGCTGGCTGCGTTCGGCTGTGAGCTGGCCGTGCTGCTCGTTGTTCAGCTGGCCGGCATCCCCCTCGTCGGGAACACCGAGGGCATCGGCAACGTCGACGCCGATCGGGCCTACGTCATCGCGTTGCTGTTGACCGCCGTCGTCGCCGCGCCGTTCGTCGAGGAGCTCGTCTTCCGCGGGCTCATGCTGCGCGGCCTGTTGAGTCGCATCGCGGTGGTCCCTGCGGTCGCCGTCCAAGCGCTGCTGTTCGGCGTGGCGCACATCGATCCGGTGCGCGGCAGCGGCAACATCGGGCTGGCGCTCGTGCTCGGTGCCGTGGGGGTGGCGCTGGGCGGCGCCACGTACCTGCTCCGCCGCCTCGGCCCGGCGATCATCGGCCACGCCCTCTTCAACGGGGTCGTGCTGGCGATCGTCCTGCTCGTCGATCCGTGATCGGCGCTCGCTCGCCCGCCCACGGTCGCACCGCACTCACCTCGTAGCCGCCGCCCACATCGAGCACGTGCTCCACCACACCGCAGCGCGGGTCCGTGCCGCCGAGGTCGTCTCCCACGACGGTGAGCGAGGGCGCCCAGACGGCCCGACCGAAGCGACCGGCCGTGTGGCGATGGCCCGACGCGACGATCCGCACGTCGCTGCCCGCGACGGCAGCGGCGAACGCGGCGCGGGCAACCTCCGTCATCTGCCAGCCGTCGTCCGGGTCGCCGGCCAGTGGCTGGTGGACGAAGACGAGGACCGGCGCGCCCGTGTGGGTCACGGAATGGAGCCAGGCGTCGTGCTCGGTGTCGCCGAGGAGGTAGGCGTCGGCTCCGACGAGTCGCCAACCCGCGAGGTCGAGGACGAAGCGATCATCGCCCCAGGTCTCCCGGAACGTCCTCACCCGACGCGCCCGATCGGCCTCGTCGCCGTACCTGCCGACGTCGTGGTTGCCCGGGATGCACGCCAGGTGGACCGGGACGTCGTCGAGCAGCCGGCGAGCGAACGCTCGATCGGCCTCGTCATCGGGGTCCTCGAACACGATGTCTCCGCTGTGCACGACGAGGTCGGGTGGATCCTGGCGCAGCCAATCGAGCGTTGGGGGCCAGTGCGCCGGGACACCGTCATTGGCCGAGAAGTGGGTGTCGGTGAGTTGGACGACCCGCGCCGAGTCCACTGCGGTCGACGGTAGCTTCGCCGATCGTGGCGGGACGAGCGCCGGCCCGCGTCGCCGGGGAGATCGTGCAGCGGGCGTGGGAAGTGGCGTGCGAGCTCGGCGCGATCCACACGGGCAGTCGTCGCGCTCGGCGGTTCGGAGCGTTCGGCGCGAACAGCGTGATCTGCTTCCCGCCCGCGGCCATCGTCAACGAGCGCTACATCCACATCGGGTCAGGCACGTTGATCGGACCGCAGATCTCCCTGTCCGCCGGGATGGTGCCCGGTCAGGAGTGCGTGTCCGATCCCGTCGTGCGCATCGGCGCGCGCTGCCTGATCGGTCGCGGCAGTGGGATCGTCGGCCACCTGTCGATCGACATCGACGACGACGTGTGGACCGGCCACCACGTGTACATCACCGATCAGAACCACGGGTACGAGGACCTCGACCGCCCGATCTCGCAGCAGATGATGCCCGAGCAACCGGTGCGCATCGGCGCCGGGTCCTGGCTGGGTCACGGGACGGTGGTGCTGCCGGGCGCCACGATCGGCCGTCATGTGGTGATCGGCGCGAACAGCGTCGTGCGCGGCTCGATCCCTGACTTCACCGTCGCCGCCGGCAACCCAGCACGCGTCGTCAAGCAACTCCGCCAATAGCACAGGTGGCGAGGGAAGCGCCAGCGACGAGCCACACGCCGAGTGAGTGAGTTTCGAGCGAACGAGGCCGTCGACGCGTCTAGCTGAGGTCGGTCGGTGGGGCGCAGGACGGCATCTCGTTGTCGCCGGCGAAGCGCTCGACCTTGTCGCTGATCGGGATGCCGTCGACTGCGGCCTCCGTGAACGGCGCGTTGCGACCGGTGCGGAGCACGTCGGCGTAGTCCCGGCGGTTCTGCAGGTACGTGCGGTAGTCGGCCTCCCAGTCAGGGACGATCGCCGCACCCTTGTCGTCTGTCGGTGGAACGGCGACCACGTCGTCGAGCATCTGCTCGACCAAGTCCGTGGCGGCATCCACCAAGTTGCCGCGCTCGACCATCATCGCCGCGTCGTTCTCGTCAACGCGTCGGTAGTCGGCGAGCGCCTCTCGCCGCACCTTGGCGTCGGCGCAGATCGCCTCCGCCCGTGCCGCCCAGCCCCGGTCGTCGATCTTGTTGATCGCCTCCTTCGAGGCGAAGAACAACGCCCACACCCAGAAGGTCGCGAACAGGACGACGATGATCCCGAGCAGGATCCGCCACGGGAACCGCCGTCGAGGATCGGTCGCCGCTGGAGCCGGCTCCGTGATCGTCATCGGGCCGGCCGGTAGCACACGGCGAGCTGGAGGATCGCTCCGCCGACGCCGAGCACACCGGCGATCGCTGACCCGATCCAGCCATCCCACGCGTCCCACGTCAGGTCGAGGGCGTGATCGAGCGACAGCTCACCCGGACCGATGGTGGCTATCGCCCAAGCAACGACGGCGATCGAGGCGACGTACTCCCAGCCTTCGCCCTTGCGGAAGATGAAGAAGCCGTTGTGCCGGTGAGCGGCCCACGCGGCGACCAGCATCACGCCGATCATCCCGGCTGCGGCGAATGGCGTGAGCAGCCCGGCGGCGAACAGCAGGCCGGCCGTGATCTCGGTCGTCGCGGCGACGCGCGCCTGCACCGCCGGCCAGCGCATGCCCAACGATCCGAACCACCGGCCCGTGCCCGCGAGGCCGCCACCGCCGAAGATCTTGTTGTAGCCGTGCAGTGACAGCCCGACGCCGAACATGAGCCGCACGACCAGCAACGCCAGATCGATCGGCTCCATCCCTGGGCAGAGTACCGCCGGAGTTACGCGGTAGAACGGGGGCCCTTGGTACCAACCGATCGAACGGGGCGCTTCCATCGCGCCCGCGAGAGCCTCGAGATGTTGCGCGGGGAGCTGCGCCTGCACCCTCGCCCGTTCGCCATCGCCGTCTCCGGCGCCGCCGTCTTCGCGTTGTGCACCGTCGGATCGAGCATCGCGGTGCAGTGGGTCACCGACCACGTCATCGTCCCGCGCTTCGACGAAGGCCAGGTTGCCGTGGGGACCGTGCTGATCGGTGTCGGCTTGATCATCGGCATCGGCCTGCTGCGGGCGGCGGGCGTCGTCGTGCGGCGGACGTGGGCCGGCAAGACCCAGTGGCGCGTCGCCGGGTCACTGAGCGAGGGCGTCGTGAATCGCCTCGTGCGCCAGCCGATGTCGTGGCACGCCCGCCGGCCCGACGGCGACCTCGTCGCCCGCGCTGGCGTCGACACCGATGCCGCGGTCTCAGTACTGGCGCCCGTGCCGTTCGCCACCGGCACGGTGCTGTTGATCTTCGTCTCGGCCATCTGGCTGCTGTGGACGGATCTCGTGCTCGGCGCCGTCGCCGTCGCCGTGTTCCCGGTCCTGATCGGGCTGAACATCGTGTACCAGAAGCGCGTCGAGAGCTTCTACGACGCGGCGCAGACACACCTCGGCGATCTGTCGGCCGGCGTGCACGAGAGCTTCGACGCCGTGCAACTCGTCAAGGCGTACGGCGCCGAGCAGCGCGAGACCGAACGGTTGGCCACGCTGGCCGGATACCTGCGCACCGCCCGCGTGCAGGCGGTGACGCTCCGTGGGACGTTCGAAGCGTTGCTCGATGTCATGCCGTCGATGGTCAACGTCGGGCTCGTGCTCCTCGGCTCGATGCGCGTCGACGCAGGAGCGATGTCCGTTGGCCAGCTGACCAGCTTCATCTACCTTTTCACGCTGCTCGTCTTCCCGCTGCGTCTGATCGGCTACGCGCTGTCCGAGATGCCGCACTCGCTGGCGGGATGGCGGCGCGTGCGCGAGGTGCTGGACGAGCCGATCGAGCCCGATCCTGCGGCGGCGATCGCGCCGGCGCCCGACGGACTGGGCGTGCAACTCGATTCGATCCACTTCACGTTCCCCGGGGAGCTGCGCCCGGCGATCGACGACGTCGACCTGGCGGTGGAGAAGGGCCGGATGGTGGCGATCGTCGGTCCGACCGGCGCGGGGAAGACGACGCTCGTCGAGATCGTCGCAGGCCTCGTGCCGCCGGTATCCGGCGTCGTGCGGCTCGGCGCCGGGGCCGCGGGCAGTCGTCACCCAGGAGGCGTTCCTCTTCTCCGGCACGATCCGTCACAACCTGGCGCTCGGGCAGGAGATCTCGGAACCGGACCTGTGGGAGGCACTGCGCCTGGCCCGCGCTGATGACTTCGTCGCCGAGACGCCGAACGGCATCGACACGGTGGTGGGGGAGCGCGGCGTCAGCCTGAGTGGCGGCCAGCGCCAGCGGGTCGCCTTGGCGCGAGCACTGGTGCGCAGGCCGGGCCTGCTCCTGCTCGATGACACCACGTCGGCGCTGGACCCGACGACGGAGGCCGCGGTGCTCGCCAACCTCCGCGGCGGACTCGTCGGCACGACCGTCCTGATGGTCGCCTCGCGCCCATCGACGATCCGGCTCGCCGACGAGGTCGTCTACCTCGCCAACGGTCGGGTCGTCGATCACGGACCACACGACGAGCTGATGACCCGCCAGGACGGCTACCGCGCGCTCGTCGAGGCGTTCGAGGCCGACCGCGAGTCCGCCGGCGCTGTGGTCGGGGGTGGATCGTGACCGAACCAGTCGGGCGGTTCGGGGCGATGCACACGATTGGCCGCGGCCTGCACGAAGCGCCGGTGCTGCGCCATGGGCTGTGGATCACCTGGGGCCTCGCCGCCGTCGGGGCGACAGGCCGGGTCGTCGTCCCCATCCTCCTGCAGCAGGCCATCGACCGCGGCATCACCGGCGGCGTGAACGTCGCGCTCGTCGCCACGCTGGCGGCGATCGCCGGCGTCGCCCTCGCGATCGCTGGCATCGCCCAGCGGCAGGCGGTCGTCCGGCTCGGGCAGCGCTCGGAGCAGGCGCTCTACGAACTGCGGACGCGCCTCATCTCGCACATCCACCGCATCAGCCTCGCCGACCACAACGAGGAGCGACGCGGCGCGCTCGTCGCCCGCGTCACCAGCGACATCGAGACGCTGGCCCAGTTCTTCCAATGGGGTGGCTTGGCGTGGCTGCTCGACGGTCCGCTGATGCTGATGGTTGCCGCCGTCATGCTGGCCTACGACTGGATCCTCGCCCTCGTCGCGTTCGCCGTCGCCGCGCCACTCGCGATCGTGCTCCGCGCCGTGCAGCGGCACCTCGTCACGGCGTACGAGCAGGCGCGCGAACGAAACGGCGAGATGCTCTCCACGATCACCGAGGTCGTCTCCGGCGCGGAGACCATCAGGGCCTACGACGCCGGGCCGGCATTGGAGGCCGATGCCGACGAGGTGATCGATGGTCGCGTTCGCTCCCAGATCCGAGCCGGCGTGATCGGCGCGTTCCTCTTCCCTTCCGGCGAGGTGTTCTCCGTCCTGACGGTCGCCGCCGTGATCGTCGTCGGGGTGGTCCGGGGACCCGACAGCGGGCTCACGGCTGGGGCCATGATCGGCTTCATCTTCCTGACCTACCGGTTCCTCGAGCCGATCGCCGAGTTCACGGAGGTGCTCGATCAGACCCAGACGGCGGTCGCCGGCCTGCGCCGCGTGCTCGGCGTCCTCGACCTTCCGGTCGGGCCGCCACCGCCCGAACATCCGCGTCCGCTCCCGGACGGACGGCTCGACATCGACGTTCGCGACGTCACGTTCTCGTATCCGACACGCGGTCTCGCCTCGTCATCGGACGACGCCGTGCTGCGTCACGTCACGGCGTACATCCCTGCCGGACAGCAGGTCGCCTTGGTCGGCGCCACCGGATCAGGCAAGACGACGCTGGGCCGGTTGATCGCCCGCTTCGCCGACCCGACCATCGGCGAGGTCTGTATCGGTGGGGTGTCGTTGCGCTACGTCTCGAACGAGGATCTGCGCTCGCGGCTCGTCGTCGTTTCGCAGGAGCCGTTCCTCTTCAACGGCACGATCGCCGCCAACGTCGGCTTCGCTCGTCCGGGAACGTCGATCGACGACGTCGCCGAGATCGTCGCCCGGCTGGACCTCCAGGAGTGGATCGACAGCATGCCCGATCGGCTGACGACGGACGTCGGCGAGCGGGGCGACCAACTGTCGGCCGGCGAGCGCCAGCTCGTCGCGCTGCTGCGCGCTGGCATCGCCGACCCGGACGTGCTCGTGCTGGACGAAGCCACGTCGTCGGTGGACGCGCTGACGGAGGTACGCATCTCGAGGGCGCTGGACCACCTCGCCGAGGGACGGACGACGATTGCCATCGCCCACCGGATGTCGACGGCCGCACACGCCGACCGCGTGCTCGTGCTGCGCGACGGGATGCTCGTCGAGGACGGCCACCACGACCGCCTCATCGATGCCCGTGGCACCTACGCCGACCTCTACGACGCGTGGATGGCAGCGACGGCGACGTTCTGACCGTGATCCCCGTTCTGTCCGTCGCAACCGTTCGTTGTGAGGCGATTCCTACGGACAGAAGCGGTCAGTCCGGGTCGAAGTTCTCGAGGCCGAACGGCACGGGTCCGTCGATCGAGCGGATCGAGCAGTCGATCGACGGATCGGCGTTGCCCAAGCCCGTCGCCCTCAACCGCCCGGAGAACTCAGCCCGTTCACCCGCCGGCACGTCGTTGACCTCGAAGCGCTCGTCCCACTCGTCCAATCCGGCGTTGACATCGACGAGCACGGAGTAGCTGCGCTCGCGGCTGCTCTGGTTCTCCACGACACCGCGCACCACCACGTCGTCCTCGTCGACGACGCACTCGGTCAACTCGCCGTCGACCGGGCCGGGATCGAGGAACGCGTTGATCTCTCGGATCACGACAACGCTGAGCACGACCCCCACGACGGCCGCCAGCACGCCGACTGAGCCGGTGATGATCCCGGCGACGGCGAAGCCGGATCCGGTGCCGCCGCGGGCGCGCGAGCGCCGCAGACCAACGATCCCGAGCACGATGGCGACGATCGCCGCGGCCAGCCCGATGACCACGACGAACGGGACCCAGCCGGTGACCACGCTGGCGATGCCGCACACCATGGCGGCAACTGCCACGCCGTTTCCTTGGCGCCGGGGCGCCTCGATCGGCAGTCGATCGACGAAGCGCTGGCCGCCGGTCGACACGTCAGCGGTCCACACCTCGCCGTTGTGGAAGCGCAGCTCGTAGCGGCCGGCAGGGTCGGGATACCACCCGCTCACAGCGCCGACCCTAGACGTACCCTGTGAGAGTGGAGCTTGTCCTCATCCGCCACGGCCAGCCCGAATGGGTGCGCGAGGGGCTCAACGTCATCGATCCACCGCTCACCGATCTGGGACACCGTCAAGCCGCGGCGCTCGCCGAGGCCCTGTCGAGCGAGCACTTCGACGAGGTGCTCGTCTCACCGCTCGTGCGGGCTCGCGAGACGGCGGCGCCACTACTCGAATCCCTCGGGCGGAGCGAGGACATCGACCTCTGGCTCGAGGAGATCCGCGACCCGAACTGGCACGGCACCCCGGCCGAGCACGCAGCCGAGGCGTACGAGGAGCTGCGCAGCCGTCCATCGCTCGACCGCTGGCGGGGCCTGCCGGGTGGCGAGGACATCCGCGAGTTCGTGCAGCGAATCCGGCTCGGCGCCGAGAAGTTCCTGCAGGAGCGCGGCGTCGTGCAGGTCGAGTCCGAACTGCCCGTGTGGCAGATCGAGGAACCGGGCCGGCGCATCGGGCTCGTCGCTCACAACGGAACGAACTCGATCGTCATCTGCCACCTGCTCGGACTTCCGCCGACGCCGTGGGAGTGGGAGCGCCTGGTCCTGCGCCACGCGTCGGTCAGCCGGCTCGAGGCGATCCCCCTGGGTGACGGCTACACGTTCAGCCTGACCGCACTCTCTGACGTCGAGCACATCCCCGTCGCCGATCGAACTCGGTGATAGCCCGTACCGTTTTTGCTGTGCCTGCTTCGCCGCCGACCGCCGATCCGGATCGCCTGAAGGCGTTCCAATTCCTCGTGTTCTCCAAGCTGGAGGGTGCGATGACCGCGGCGATGATCCATCTCGGCGACCAGCTCGGCCTGTACGCCGCGATTGCCGCCGCAGACGGTCCTCTCACCGCCGGCGAGCTGGCCGCACGCACCGGCCTCGTCGAGCGGTGGGTGCGCGAATGGGCCTACAACCAGGCCGCGGCCAAGGTCCTGGAGGTTGATGGCGCGGGCGGTGACGAACGCTTCTCGATGTCACCGGAGGCCGTGGCGGTCCTCGCCGCGCCGGACGACGAGGCGTACGGGATCGGGATGTTCCATGATCTGCCGCAGACGATGCTCACACTCGAGCGGCTGCCCGAGAGCTTCCGCACCGGTCTCGGGTACGACTACGACGCCCACGGTCCGGAGGCGGCCGTGGGAATGGAGCGCAGCTTCGAGCCCTGGAACCGCGCTCATCTGGTCCCGACGGTGCTTCCTGAGTTGGAGGGCGTCCGCGCCAAGCTCGAAGCCGGAGCGCGGGTCGTCGAGATCGGGTGCGGCGCCGGGGGAGCGGTGCTGATGCTCGGCGAGGCCTTCCCGGCCAGTCAGATCACCGGCTACGACATCTCCCGGCATGCGCTCGAACGCGCCACGACCCGCCGACAGGAGGCGGGCATGGACAACGTCGCGTTCCGAGATCCGCGGGACCACCCACTGCCGGCCGATCACTCCATCGACTTCGTCGTCACGTTCGACTGCCTGCACGACATGACGGATCCGCAGGGGATGATGCACCTCATCCGTGGTGCCATCGCCGACGACGGCACGTGGCTGCTGGTCGACATCAAGGCCGGCGACACCTTCGAGGAGAACGCCACGCGCAACCCGATGGCGCCGTTGATGTACGGGATCAGCGTCCTCTCGTGCCTGTCGTCGGCGCTCTCGGAGCCTGGTGGGGCTGGACTCGGGACGCTCGGTATGCCGGCCAGCCGGGCCGAGTCGATGGCTCGCGCCGCCGGGTTCACGAGGTTCCGCCGACTGCCCGTCGACCACGCCATCAACGCGTTCTACGAAGTCCGGCCGTAGCCGCACCACCCGAGGGTAAGGCCTCGGTCAGAACTCGTGGC
>CAWJQF010000013.1:0-1519771 GCA_963844915.1 uncultured Acidimicrobiia bacterium
TGCGGGTGCCTTCGGTTTGCTTTGCGTAGTCGGCGAAGCCGGGGTAGCGGCGGGCTTGTTCGGCGTAGACGCGGTCTCGCTCGTCACCGGTGACCTCGCGAACGGTCACCGTGTAGCGGTCGGTTCCACGCTCGATCGAGGCCTCGCCGACGGTGGTGAGGTTGTAGTACCAGTCGGGGTTGGACGGTGCGCCTCCCTTGGTGGCGAACACGTAGATGACGCTGTCGTCGGTCTCGTCGGGCAGGTACATCATCGGGGTGACGTGCTGGTGGCCGCTCTTGCGGCCGCGATGGGTTACCAGGACCATCGGCGCGCCTTCGAAGGGCCCGCCGACGCGGCCTTCGTTGGCGCGGAACTCGTCGATGGTCTTCGTGTTCCAGTCGGTCGCCTCTGGCACGGCTCGCTCCTTGGTCTGCTAGGGCTGATGGACGGTTGGTGGCTCGACTTGGCGAAGCTCGAGAACGTCGAGGCCGAGCGCTTCGAGCTGCGCCAGGACCCCGTACACCGCGGACCGGTCCTCGAGTGAGCCCGTGAGCACCGTCTCGCGGCCGCGCACCTCGGACTCCATGGACGGGAACGCGGACAGCGCGGTAGCTCCGAGCCGCCCCCTGATCCGGATCGTGTACTGGCAGCCGGGCTCCGTGGCCACCCGATGACATTGGGGCGTGACCCGGTGAGCGGTCGCCACCGGAATCTGGTGATTGCTCGCCGGCGGACGCAGAGTTCACTTCGACGGTGGTTGGGCTCGGCCGGTGGCGAGGAGCCGCAGGTCGCGTGCTCGACCCACGGCCGAACTGCGGTTCCTCGCGCCGAGCTTGGAGTAGATGCTGCGGATATGGGTGTTGACCGTGTTGACGGAAACGTCGAGCGATCGCGCGATCTCGGGCCGCGTGAGGTTCGTCGGCAGGAACCGCAGCACCCGCAACTCGCTGGGGCTGAGCTGTTCGGGCGGCGAGAGCCGCTTCCGGTCGATGTCTGGCGCCGGTGCGCCCCGCAGGAGATCGACGACATCGGCGAGCAACGCGCTGTGCGCCGTTTGGTGACGTGGGAGGACGTCGAGGAGTTCGCCAGCGTTACTCATCGCAAACGGGAAGATCAGCCGATCTGGTTCAGCAGCCGCGAGCGCGCCCTCGGCTGCGGCCGCGGCGGCGTTCCGATCGCCCAGAGCGAGATTCGCGAGGCCGGTGAGCAGATGCGCTTCGACGAGTCCGTACGCCGGGAAGCCGGGGGGCGGCACCATGCGCTGAGCGTCTCCGAGGACAGTCAATGCCGCGGCAGGGTCTCCCTCTGCCAGGCGGATCGCTGCTTGGGCGAGGTCAACGGCGTCGATCCATTCGTGTTCGGTGGAGAACGCGTCGAGCGTTGCGCGCGCCTCATCTGGCATTCCGAGACGAGCGAGCCATTCGGCGATCACCGGCGCGAGGATGTGCACACCGCTGAGCAGCGACTGCGCCTGCACGGCGGCGGTCAACGCCTCGAGTGCCGACCGATGCTCCCCGCGACCGGCATGCAACATGCCCGTGACCATGTGCAGCAGCACCTCGACAGCAGGGTCGAGGCCTGCCTGGACGACGTCCCAGCCGCGGCGCAGCCAACGCTCCCCCTCCTCGAACTCGCCCATCCACACCGCGGTTGTGGCTACGGCCCCGAACGCAGGCGCGAGCACGGAGCGATCGCTCAAGCCATAGCGCTCGCCCAGGGCGAGCGCCTGACGACCGCGCTCGCGTGCCTTCGTGAGCGAGACGAACTGTGACGGAAACGCTTGATAGGCGCGACACGCGACTTCTATGTAGGGTCGGCCGATGGCCTGGGCGAGCGTCGCTCCTTCGGTCACGTGACGCTCCGAGTCGGCGAATTGGCCGGACCATCTCTCGACGATCCCAAGGTTCATCAGCGCGACGGCGCGCAACTCGCTCTCCATCCCGATCAGGTCGATTGACCCGTCTGCAGTCGACACATCGAGCAGATTCACTTGCTCGACGACTTCCGCGAACTGGCCGCTGCGGCGCGCTAGCGCCAAGCGGAGGGAGGCGTGTGCAATCGCGAGATGACGACGGCGGGCGGGCGGTGCGCTGTCGACGTGGGACGCAGCCACCTGGAGTTGAGCCGATGCCTCATCGAGCCGTCCCTGTGCAAGCTGCGTCGCGGCGTGAGCCAGAGCCAGCTCGGGATGCGCATCCGATGCCCCAGCCGGGAACGACCGCAACAGCGCGGCGATGCTGCCTTCTTGACCGTCGAGCGTCAGGCTGAACAAGTGGTCGGCGAGGAGCCCGGACGCATCGGACCAGTCGCCCGCGGCGAGTCTGTGTCGGATGGCCTCGACGACCTCACCGTGATCACCGAGCCACGCTGCGGCCTTGCGGTGCAGGTCGGGAACCTGCTCAGCCATCGTTCGGCGCAGTTCCAAACGCAGGAAATCGGCGAGAAGGTGGTGATAGCGGAACCAGGTGCGCTGGGCGTCGAGCGAGACGACGAAGGCGTTGGCGTCCTCGAGCGCCAGCAGCATCTGCTCACAGCCTGGGCGGTCGGCCAGCAGGTCGGCCAGCTCGCCGTTCAACCGTTCGACCACCGAGGTGCGCAACAGCATGCTCTGGGTCTCGATCGGCTGGCGGTCGAGCATCTCCGCCATCAGGTATTCCCCGATCGCCCGGTCGGTCCCGGAGAACTCGTTCACGAAGCGCTCTGGGTCCGGATGACCGCTGAGGGAGATCACTGCCAGGCGCAGGCCGGCCGCCCAACCCTCCGTGCGCTCGTGCAACGCGGCCGCTCCCGCCTCGGACAGATTGATCCCCGACGCGGCCAGCAGTTCGCGTGTCTCGCTGACACTGAATCGCAGATCGCTGGCTCGAAGCTCGGCGACCTCGCCGGCCAGCCGGAGCTGGTGCAGTTTGATCGGCGGATCGCGGCGAGACGACAACACGACGTGCGCAGGTTCCGGTAGCGAGCTGAGCAAATGCTCGAGTTGGGAGCGGGCGTCGGCGGAACTCAGCTCGTGGAGATCGTCGATCACCAGCACAACGACTCCGCCCGCTTTGGCCAGTTCCGATACAACCGTGTCGACAATCACATCGCCGTCAAAATCGGGCGCAGCGGGCTGCCGGCGGGAATCAGCGACGGCATCCGTTCGCCGGATCGCCTCCAAGACGGCGAGCCAGAACTGCTGCGCATCCTGTTGGTCGCGGGGCACCGACACGAAGGCGACCCGGCGATCGTCGCTCGCTCGGTCGGACCACGCCCGTAGCAGCGACGTCTTCCCGCTCCCCGGAGGCGCGGAGATGACGGTCACCTTCCTCAGCGAGGAGCGATCCAACGCGGCGAAGAGGTCATCACGACGAAGCAGCCCCTTCGCCACACCGGTGATGCTCGCGCGTCTCGCCCGCTTTTGCGCGGCCGGAGAATCACCAGCATCCGGTGATGGCGGCTCACCTGGATCGTGGCGATCGTGGCACGCAGCGCGCAACAGACGGAGGGTTGGATGAGCACTGCCGACACGACAACCGAGGCGTTTGCCGACACACGCCCCGGCGACGCCGCAGGCCTGCCGGACTACGCGCCGATCCCGAAGTCGGCGCTCGGCCCCACCCTGAACGAGCAGGGCTACCACGTGGAGCGTGTCGAGCGGAACCTCTATGCGGTGACCGACGGCACCTACCAGTCGGCGTTCCTGACCACATCCGACGGCGTCGTGCTGCTCGACGCTCCGCCGACCATCGGCCACAACATCCGGCGGGCCGTCGACGAGATCGCGTCGGCAAACGGCGTCAGCAACAAGGTGACCCACCTCATCTACTCGCACCACCACGCCGACCACGGCGGAGCGGCGTCCCTCTTCGACGACAAGGACATCGTCCGCATCGGCCACGAGGAGACGCGCCGCCTCCTGCTGCGCGACAACGACCCGGCCCGGCCGGCGCCCGAGGAGACGTTCCAGGACAGGCGCAGCGTGGAGATCGGCGGCGAGCGCATCGACCTGGCCTGGCTCGGCTCCAACCACTCGCCCGACAACATCTACATCCACCTGCCAGGTCACGACGCGCTGATGCTCGTCGACATCGTCAACCCCGGGTGGGCCCCGATCTACATCGCCAACCTCAGCGAGGACATCCCCGGGTACATCGAGGCGCCGGCCAAGGCCATGGCCTACCCCTGGACGCACTTCCTGGGCGGCCACATGGGGCGGGTCGGCACCCGCGACGACGTCACGATGCACCAGGAGTACATGGCCGACATCGCCGCCGCTGCCCGAAAGGCGATCGACACCCTCGACCCCACGCCGTACTTCATGAAGTACGGCGAGAACTCCTGGGCGGGGGTGCGGGGCTACCTCGACGCCGTCACCGCGGCTACCGCCGCACCGGTCATCGAGAAGTACACCGGCAGGATGGCGGCCGTCGACGTGTTCACCGCCAGCACCGCGTTCTGGGTGATGGAGTCGATCCGCCTCGACCTCGGCTACGGCAGCCAGGTGCACCAGTAGGAGACTGTCCGAGGAGCGAGTCTTGAGGATGAGCGAGCTTCAGGGCATCGCTCGGTGCAAGTTCCACGAGGGCGGGCTGGAGGAGTTCAAACGCCTGGCCGCGCAGGCCATGGAGATCGTGCGGAACAAGGACACCGGAACTCTGCAGTTCGAGATCTCCTTCAACGACGACCAATCGGAGTGCATCGTCCTCGAGCGGTACAGGGATTCCCAGGCGCTCATCGAGCACGCCGAGCACTTTGGCGACTTGAGCGAGGCAATCATTCGGACGGGATCGTTCGCCGGCGAGCTCATCGGAGAGCCGAGCGCTGAACTCAAAACCATGCTGGCAGGCGGCCCGATCCGTCTCTTCACGCCGTACCTGTCGCGGTAAACCGTGAGTGCACAGACCACGACGACTGGCGCGAAGCCCGCCTCGACCGACTCGGTAACCCGCTCCAAGTGGGCGGCGCTGGCCGTCCTGTCGGTGGCGCAGCTCATGGTGATCCTCGACACGACCATCGTGAACGTGGCGCTGCCCTCGATCCAGAAGGACCTGCACTTCACGTCCGAGGCCGACCTCCAGTGGGTCATCAACGCCTACGTCCTCACCGCCGGCGGCTTCCTGCTCCTCGGCGGGCGGATCGCCGACCGCTACGGCCGCCGCCTGGTGTTCGTCTCCGGCATCGTCGTCTTCGCGGCCGCCAGCCTTTCCTGCGGCCTGGCCAACTCGCCGGCACTGCTCGTGGGCTCACGGGCCGTCCAAGGGCTGGGCGCAGCGTTCATGGCCCCCGCCGCTCTGAGTCTGCTGACGGTCATCTTCGCCGAGGGCGAGGAGCGCAACCGAGCGCTCGGCGTGTGGTCGGCCATCGCCGGCGCCGGCGGCGCCGTGGGGCTGCTGGCCGGGGGCCTGCTGACAACAGCGCTGTCGTGGCGGTGGGTGTTCTTCGTCAACCTGCCGATCGCGGCCGTCGCCGTCGTCGCCTCCTTCAAGCTGATCGACGAGAGCCGCAAACCCGCCGCCGGCGGCTTCGACGTGCCCGGCGCCGTGACGGGCACGGCCGGGCTCGGAGCCTTGGTCTTCGCCCTCGTGCGGGCCAACGTGTGGGGCTGGGGGTCGGCGCAGACGCTCTTGGTCCTGGCCGCCGCGGCCGTGCTGCTGACGACGTTCGTGATTCTCCAGCTGCGGGGCCGGCATCCTCTCGTCCCCCCGCGGCTGTTCCGCAGCCGGACCCTCGTCGGTGCCGACGTAGGGATGCTCATCGCCGGCGCCGGGCTGTTCGCCGTGTTCTTCTTCCTGACCCTGTACATGCAGGACCTCCTGCACTACTCCCCCCTGAAGACCGGCATCGCCTACCTCCCCCTCTCCATCCTGCTCGTCATCAGCGCCGGCGTCGGCTCCAGGATCCTCGGTCGGGTCGGCGCCCGACCGATCCTCGTGACCGGGTTCCTCCTGGGAGCCGGCGGGCTGGCCCTACTGGCGCGCCTCTCACCCACGAGCGGCTACCTCGACCTGCTGCCGTCGCTCGTGCTCATCGGCACGGGGATGGGTGGGGCCTTCGTGAGCGTCACCTCCTCGGCGGTGGCCGGGGTCCCCCAGGAGGACACCGGGGTGGCGTCCGCCCTGCTCAACGCCAGCCAACAGATCGGCGGGTCGCTCGGTCTGGCCATCCTCACCGCGGTGGCGACGGCCCGTTTCGACGCCGTCGCCCCACGCGTCCCGACGCCGGCGGCGCTGGCCTCGGCCACCACCAGCTCGTATGCGTATGCCTTCATCGTCGGCGCCCTCCTGATGGTGAGCGCGGCGATCATCGGCGGGTTGCTGCTACGCCCGCGCCCTGCCGAGCCGCGTCCAGTCATCGAGTCGGCCGTCACGCCGAGCCCGGCCGCCGTGGTTCGGCAGATGACCCGCTGCGGATGCCATGGATGACGTACCGCTGACCGTCCCGGAGGAGAGGCCATGAGCAAAGATCAGAAACTTGCGCTGGACGCGGTCCTGAGCCAAGGCGGGCTCGACCTTCAAGCCGACGTCCCGACGTTGCGAGCCAGCTTCAACGAACTGATGGCCCGTATCCCGGTACCCGACGATGTCCAACAGAGCCCGACGACTATCGGCGGGGTCGGCGCCATCGAGGTCACCGTTCGCGGAGCCGACGCCGACGCCGACGGCGTGATCCTCTACTTCCACGGCGGCGTCTATGTCATCGGCACGGCGACGGCGACCGTCCCCTTGGTGGGGGAGCTCGCCCGGCGTACGGGCACAAGGGTCATCACCCTCGACTACCGACTCGCGCCGGAACACCCATACCCGGCCGCGGTCGCAGACGCGCAAGACGCCTACCAGGGCTTACTCGAACAAGGTGTTGACGCGGGCCAGATCGCGCTTGCCGGCGAGTCGGCCGGTGGTGGGCTGGCGGTGGCCACCCTGCTCGCCCTCCGAGACGCCGACATCCCGCTGCCCTCCTGCGCGCTCTTGATGTCGCCGTACGCGGACCTCACGCTGTCAGGGGACTCGATTGCCAACAGGGAGGCGGTCGATCGCACCCTCACGCCCGAAGGCCTTCGTCTTCGCATCCCGGACTACGTCGCCGGTGCCGACGCCTCGGACCCGCTCATCAGCCCTGTCTTCGCGGACTTGACCGGCCTGCCCCCGCTGTTGATCCAGGTCGGTTCGAACGAGATCCTGCTGAGCGACGCCCTCCGGCTGGCCGAGCGGGCCGCGACGGCCGATGTGACAGTCACGCTGGACGTTACCGACAGCGTCCCGCACGTGTTCCAAGCGTTTGCGGCCATGCTCGACGAGGCGGATGCCGCGCTCGACCGGGCGTCGACATTCTTGAGAACAAACCTCGCCGCCACCGAGCGGCTCGGCGCCGACTGGTCGCGTTCGTAAGCGCCGCGGACCGAGGGCACCTCGTCTCCGTGGGGTGGACATGGTCACCGCCGTGCCCCGGCCGGACCGCCCGTGTGGGCCGCACCTCCGATCTGCGTGCTCGCGCTCGCCCAAAACGCGCGCTGACAGCCGCGGCGACCACTCTCCCTGAAGTGCCGATAGGCCCGCAGCGACCTGCTCGCGATCGCGAGCAGGTCGTCCACGGCCCGTGGTGGCTGGTCCGCCCATATCGACGGCTCCGCGCTCGCCACCACGGCAGCTGCCAGCGCGAAGTCAGCGTTGTCGGCGAGCTCGGCCTCGCAGTGGACGTCGCACAGAACGCCGCCGCCGAGGTGTCCGAATGATCCAAGCGATAACACCACCGCGACCCGGGAGTAACGCCGGCTCCACGGCGCTCCCGAACGCCAAGGAACGACGTTCGGGAGTCGGCCCCACTCCACCATCCTCACTGGCAGATATGGCGCAGGTCTTGACGCCGCCCGACCGGCGCGGTGTGCGGCCACGACCGGCCCCCAACGCCGCCCCTTGACACAAACAGGATTCGCTCGGGAGCGTCGATCGCGACTCCGTTCCGGCACCGAACGCCCAGGAGTGCGATCTTCCGATAACGCGTCCTGCAACCGCGTCGCCGAGATCCTCGAACGTCGGGTATCCACGGCGAAGGGCCGGAGGGAAGCCGCCCGAGTCCGGCCCTTGCGGGCTATCCGCCGACGACGATCGGGATTGGCGGCGAGTGCAGGGTCGTGGTGTCGCCGTCGGAGTGCTGGACTTCGGCGACCAACTGGTAGTCGCCCGCTGGCAGTGTGTAGCCGAGCTGGGGATCGCAGCTTGCGGTGCTGACAACCGCCGGCAGCTCCATCGACGTACCCGGAGCGAGATCGACTCCGATCCCGACGTCGGCGAGCGAGTACGTGGGACTCGATACCACGTTGCCGGAAAGGTCCAGGATCGTGCCTCGTGCCGTGCCGGAGCCGAAGCTGATCGGCGTGTCACCCTCATTGGTGAGCACGACGGTGACCTCCGCTGGCGTTGCACCCGTGGCACTCAACGAGTTCACGGGGCCGACGATCTCGATGCGCAAACCCGGGAGACTTGCGCCGTCCGGCGCGTCCGCACACACCGATGACCGCGTCCTCGATCGGATAGAGCAACGCTCCGACGGTCACCTCGATCGCGTCGCCGTACCGCGCCACCAGCTCCCCAGCGAGCTGTGCCTCGGTCGGCGCCAACGTGACCTCGAGCGGGCCCATTCCTCGACCGATCGAGACGAAGCGACCCGCGAGCTCAGCGGTGAGCGTCGCCTGGACCGCCTGCGCAACCACGCCGGACATTGCGACCTGACACACGATCAGCTCGTCGGGATGGTCGACGGTGCCTTGCAGCGCGACCCGATGGGCGTCGAGATCGGAGGTGAACGATACGAACACCGATGCGTCCTCACCGTCCCAGACGAGGCCGTAGCTGCCGAACTGGTCCGGGCGTTGGCCGCCATAAGCCAGTACCTGGCCGAGCATCGACTCGAGCCTGGATGACTCCGCGAGCACGCCCTGCCCGCCGTCGGAGGACGGGTCGGACTGGGGGCAGGGCTCGACGACCTCGAACGGCGCGACCGACACCACCGGTGCCGCGTTCGGATCGGGCGGCACCATCACCGTTGTCGCCGGCAACCTCCCGGCGCTCTGCACCGGCGCCGAGGAGGCCAGCACCGTCACCATCGTCGCGGGCGGGCGCCCTACGGTGATCGGCAGCGGCACCGATGACGGCAGCACCGCATCGGTTGGGCCGGAGTCAGCAGCGGGCGACTCGCGGCCACACGCCGAGCCGGCGAACGCGGCAACGATCACGATGCTCGCAACGACCGGCACTCCCATCTGACGTCATCCTCGCGGATGAGTTGGTTCACTTCGAGGCCGGGCCCGTGTTCGACGGAGATCAAGCGGCTGGTGGCGAGCCGGGACGCTTGGACCGGTCGCTGTGAGCTGTCGGTGGTGTTCCGCTGTCGTGGCTCGCACTTCCGGGCGGCGACCGTCGATCGGCCGCCGCCGGTCAGCGCTGCGTGGCTGCGAGGCCGTTGCGCCGGATCACGTCGCGGTACCAGTGGGCGCTGTCGCGCGGCGTCCGCTGCAGCGATGCGAAGTCGACGTGGACGAGGCCGAAGCGTTTGGCGTAACCGAGTGCCCACTCGAAGTTGTCCATCAGTGACCACTGGTAGTACCCGCGGACGTCGACGCCGGCGTCGATCGCGTCGCGCAGGGCCCGCAGATGGAAGTCGAGGTACTCGATGCGGCGCGCGTCGGCGCACCGACCGTCCAGGACCGGGTCGTCGTACGCGCACCCGTTTTCGGTGATGTACATCGGCGGCAGGTTCGGATAGTCGCGGTCCAGACGCCGCAGCAGCCGGGTGAACCCCTCCGGCGTGATCGGCCAGCCCATGTCGGTGTGGACGGCGCGCCGGTCGGCCTGCGTCACGCCGACGACGGTGGGGTACTCCGGCAGGCCGCGCGTCGACTCGTCAGTGGCGAGCCCGCGTAGCAGGATGTCGAAGTAGTAGTTGACGCCGATCCAGTCGATCGGCGAGGCGATGATCGCGAGGTCGCCGGCTTGGACGGCGCCGGCGAGGTCGCCGTACGACGTGAGCACGTCGGCCGGGTACGCACCGCGCAGCAGGGCGTCGAACCACCACCGGTTGTGGATCCCGTCGACGAGGCGCAGCTGGTCGGCGGGCGCCGGCGGGTCACCCTCGGTGTGGACGTTCGACGGGTTGATCACGATCCCGAGGTGCAGTCCGTCGCGCTCGGCACGCATCGCGCTCACTGCGAGGCCGTGGGCGAGCAACTCATGATGGGCGACGGTGACGGCCGCGGCCTGGTCGGTGAGTCCCGGCGCGTGACGGCCCGACGCGTGGCCAAGGTAGGCGTAGCACCACGGCTCGTTGAACGTCGACCACATCGGCACCCGGTCGCCGAGCTCGCGTGCCATCAGCGCGGCGTAGTCGCCGAACCAGCTGACGGTGTCCCGGCTCCGGAAGCCGCCGAGCTCCTCGAGCGCCTGGGGGAGGTCCCAGTGGAAGAGCGTCGGGCACGGCGTGATGCCGTGGTCGAGCAGGCGATCGACGAGTCGTTGGTAGAAGCGCGATGCCGTCCGCGTTGACCGTGCCACGGCCGTCGGGCACCACCCGCGACCACGACACCGAGAAGCGATACGTCTGCAAGCCGAGGTCGGCCATCATCGAGACGTCTTCGTCGACCCGGTGGTAGTGATCGCAGGCGATGTCGCCCGTCTCGCCGTTGGCCACCTTGCCCTCGGTGTGTGCGAACGTGTCCCACACGCTCGGTGCTCGCCCGCCCTCGCTGACGCCTCCCTCGATCTGGTAGCTGGCGGTAGCGGCACCCCACCGGAAGCCGTCGGGGAACTCGGTCGCCGGTCGTTCGGTCATCGTCGTGGGAGTGTGTCAGACACCGCCGGTGCGGTGGTCCACGCGGACGCGGCCGAGGCAGGCTCGCGCGATCAGAACGAAAGGTTCACGGAAGGTGCGATCCCCAACGTCGCCCCCAGCGATCCGCGACACGGGCCGGAGATCCCCGTCTCTTCCGACGGCGTGTTGTGCCACTTGCCGATGCAGAAGCTCGTGTACCCGTAGTCGTGCAGCATCGCCCCGATCCCGGCCTTGTTCTGCGGCTGCCGGGCGTTGTACCCCGGGAACCCCGACGCCAGCTCGGGGATGTTGGCCATCCCCACCGAGTGATGGTTCCGGCCCGTCACCAGACACGAACGCGTCGGCGAGCACAACGCCGTCGTCGTGAAGTTCGTGTACCGCAACCCGTTCCGAGCCAGCCGATCGATGTTCGGCGTGCGGATCGCCCCGCCGAACGGCTCGATCCACCCGAACCCGATGTCATCGATCACGATGTACATCACGTTCGGCGCCCCCTCCGGCGACTCCGGCGGCATCGGGAACGCCGCCTCCGAATCAGCGATCGTGCGACCCACCTTCCCCGGGAAGCGATCACCCTCCAGATACGTCTTCACAACACCCCTTTCCGGCATTCACGGTTGTGCGCGTGTCGAGCTGCGGCGCTCACTCGCAGACTCTGGCAGCCCGCGCCGGTGGGTGCGCACACGTTGTGGTCTCACGCGGCCTGGTGCTTGCGGGCGCGGTTGGTGGCCCACCAGATCCAGGCCAGCATCCCGGCCTGGGCGGCGACGCGCACTGGGGCACCAAGATCGCGGTCGTTGTCCAGCGGGCCACCTTGATCATCTTCGGCACCAGGAAGCTGACGCCGCAGGGCGATCTACGAGGGGCGGGACGTTCGGCCCTGTCGTCGCGGGCATTGCGTGGCACATGCTTGGCGTATGGGCACATCGGAAACTCCCAGGCAATCTGCGGTTGATGTCGCCGACGGTGACGAGAACGGTGAGCGTTGGGTGATCTGGGGCGCCGTCATGCGAGCGATGCGCCAAGTGAGGCCATACACGGATCTCGAGGAACTCAGCCGCTTCGAACCGATCGTGGAAGAGGCGAACTTGGAGCCCTTCGAGTTCGAGCAGCTCATGGCGGCAGTCACCGATGGGTGCGGCATCCGTGTGCCCGAGAGCGACTATCCGTTGGTCGGCACGCTTGACGGGCTCGAGCGATACCTCATCGAGCGTGTCTCCCCCTCAACCTGAGGCGTCGGATCTGCTCGACGCGAGATGCTGCATGGTCCAGTGACCAGGCCGGCAGGCATGGCCAGAAAGTCCCGGCCAGCCCCGCCAGCAGTCCCGCAGCCACACCCCCTCACTCGGCGCTGGTGTCCACCGTGCGGGGAAGGATCTCCCAGCTGTCCTTGTCGGTGACGTGGAATCGGCGGCCGCTCACCCCGAGCGGCTCGATCCTCACAAAGTGGTGCTTCCGCCCGGCGTGCCAGGGGAACAGTGGAAGATGCATCACCTCAAAGAGCTCGTGATTTCGCTCGATCTCTGTTGCCCGCCCCTTGATGATGACACTCCAGGCCTCCCCGGCTTCCGCGTTGTAGCCGTCGGCCTCGAAGGCGACGGTACGACCCTCGACCGCGCCGACCAGCTTCGTTCCCTGCGCGCTGCGGAACACGACCGTGTCTCGATCGACGACGAAGTTGATCGGGAAGATTTCTGGCTCGTCGTGAAGGGTCACCGCGAGGCGGCCGACGTCCGCCTGCCGGAGCAGATCCCAGCAGTCGTGCACGTCGAGGACGGTGATGCCGTGGCGGTCGGTGGTCATGTCTCGAGCATCCATTCACATGTTGGTGCACGCAAGGGGCAAAGGTCCCCGCATCGTCGATCACCGACACGCGATGGGTTGCGACCTCCGACCCTGGTCGGCCGCCCTACGGGGTGAGACGGTGAAGCCAGGAGCAAGCTCACCATGGACTTGATTCGAAGCACGCAGGCTGCCGGTCTACGCCGCTACGAGAGCGTTCGCAGCCGCATGACCGAAAGGATTTCGCATGAATGGCTTGGATCACATTGAAGGGTCTGAACTCAGCGCTCAAGCATCCGCCGAACCCGAACGAGAACGAATTCGCAAGCGTCTTCAGGACCGTCGGGACTTCGGAGCCCACCTGGTCGCGTACGTCGTCGTCAACACGTCCCTCGTGTTGTTGTGGGCATTGACAGGTGCCGGATACTTCTGGCCGGCGTGGGTCATCGCGAGCTGGGGCGCCGGACTCGTCCTGCATGCCTGGGACACATTCCTCCGTCGTCCGGTCACAGACGCTGACGTCGACGCCGAGTTGCGACGTCATCGCGGTTGACTGGTCGTGTGATGAGCGATGAGCGCCCATGCGACGCCGATCGCTCATCGCGAGCGACGGCGCCCTCGCCGACTGTCAGCTCTCGCTGGCCGTGGCGTCAGCCAGCCCGAGGCTCCACACATTGGGACGTTTGGCCCTTACACGTCTGCGAGCTGCGACGCACAGTGATGACATGCGCATCCACATCCGTCCCGTTCGCCCGGAGGACGACGCTGCGCTGATGAAGCTGTACGAGTCGAAGGGGGCACGCCAGTCTCCATCCGCGACGTCCGCGTATTCGTCGACCCCCCGCTGTCCAATGACCGTGCCGCGGGCTGAGGGCGGACTCCGAGCGCGCCGAACCAGTGCGCGTTGCCGTTGTGGGAGGCGGAGCGTGGGGAACGACGCTCGGCGCCCTCGCTTCAGCCGGTGGCGCCACGACACTGTGGGCACACGAGCCCGAGGTGGTCTCGGCCATTCGCGATGACCGTCAGAACCACCACTTTCTTCCGGGATTCGAGCTGCCGCGCGCGATGAACGTGACCGGCGCGTTGGAAACTGCCCTCGATGGCGCCGACGTCGTCATCGTGGCCGTTCCCGCTCAGCACGTGCGCGCAGTGGTGACATCGGCAAGCCGCTGGATCACCGACAGGATGCTGCTCGTCAGCGTCGCGAAGGGCATCGAGGTGTGCTCGTTCATGCGGATGACCGAAGTCTTGCGCGACGTGCTGCCCAACCTTCCTACCGACGCCGTCGGCGTGCTCGCCGGCCCAAACCTCGCCGAGGAGGTGATGGCCGGACATCCATCGGCAACGACAGTCGCGTTCACCGACCCGGTCGCGGCCAGGACGATCCAATCTCGGCTCTCCGGTCCGACGTTCCGCGTGTACACAAGCTCGGACGTCGTCGGCTGCGAGATTGGCGGCGCAGCGAAGAACGTCATCGCGATCGGGGCTGGGGTGGCAAGCGGGCTCGGGTGCGGCATGAGCACGATGGCGGTGCTCGTCACCCGTGGACTGGCCGAGCTGGCCAGGCTCGGCGTCGCGCTCGGCGGCGACCCACTCACGTTTCTCGGGCTTGCCGGAAACGGTGACCTCATCGCCACCTGCTTGAGCCCGCTGAGCAGGAACCACCGTGTCGGTACGGAGCTCGCAGCCGGATGCACCGTCCAGGACATCGTGGGACGCATGAGCTCGGTCGCCGAAGGCGTCACGACGGCGCCCGTGATCGTCGAACTTGCCCGTCGTCACGATGTGGAGATGCCGATCGCCGAGACGGTGGCAGCCGTGCTCGACGGCCAGATTGCGCCGCGGGATGCGGTCAGGACGCTGATGGGCCGCCAGCTACGGCCGGAGTTGCATGGACTTCGAGTCAAGGCGTCGTGACGTTGCGTCACCGGTCGATACCCGTGTTCGATCCCGGTCGTCGCAGGCGACCTTGTCTGGGAAATTGGATCACAATGACCGATTCCTTCGGGCAGATCGCCGCGCTCGACGGCGTGGGACACGTTCGAAAAGCCGGACGCCGATATCGGCGACTGGCGTCTGTTGATAGAGGAGGGTGAGCCATGGCAATGATCCAGGGCGCGAGTGTTTGGGAACAGCAGCTGTACGACCACGTGACGGCACACGGGAGAACCGAGGGGGAGATCCTCGAGGCCTATCAGGATCTCGCCCAGAGCTCGGACTCGCCGGCGTTCGCCTACCTCGCTCGCATCATCCTCGACGATGAACGCCGCCACCATCAGCTTCTCGACGACCTTGCCGAGACGATCCGCACGACCGCCGAGCTCTCGGGTGAACCGACACCGATTCCCGCTCTCGGTCGACTGAGGGAGGATCGACAACGGGTCCTGGCCGAGACCGAGCGTCTCCTCGCCTTCGAGGAGGAGGACAACAGGGACCTCGAGCGTCTGGCGAAGGAACTGCACGACGTCCGGAACACGACCGTGTGGCAGCTCGTGGTACGGATCATGCAGTTGGACAACGAGAAGCATCGGCGCATCCTCGAGTTCATTCGCGATCGCGTGAATGAATGAACGAACGACTTCTGGCAGCGCCAGGATCCGTTCCTCGTGGCGCAGTGTCGAGACTCAGCTCGTGCCTGGACGGCCGACCGAGTACGACTCGGCGGCCCCGCTGCGCACCGACGTCACGTTCATTCAGCCGCCCGCGGCGATGGGGCGTCAGCTGGCTCTCGCACGCCGGTCCGCCACCGGGCTCACGAACCGGCGGCGACTCCGATGTGACCGCGCATGCCTCGAAGCGGCGTCGTCGGTGCCACATCATCGCTGACGGCGGCGCGGGCGTCGACGATGAGGCATCCAGCCGGGTCCACGATGACGGGATTCAGGTCCAGTTGCTGCAGTTCCGGGACGGCGATCGCCAGCAGGCTGACCCTGCGGACGAGTTCAGCAATCCGCTCAACAGGTAGTGGAGGGCGACCGCGGTAACCGTGGAGGAGCGGCGCTAGCTGGAGCCCGTTGATCGTTCTGATCGCCGTGGCCGTGCTGACCGGTGCGATGAGGATGGCTCGGTCGTTGCGCAGCTCTGCTTCGGTGCCGCCCGCCCCGACGACGACGACGGGCCCGAAGCCGGGATGGCGGGCGATGCCCACGAGCAGCTCGAGGCCGGGCGCCGCTTGCGCCTGGACGAGGGCACCTCGAACGCGGCGATCGAACCGGGCGACCAGGTCTGCGTAGGCCCTGCCGGCGGCCTCAGCGTTGGCGATGTCGAGCGTGACCGCGCCCTCGTCGCTCTTGTGGAGGACTCGCTCGATGTCGCCCTTGACGACGCACGGCGTGCCGACGACGGTCGCCGCGGCGGCGCATTCGGCGGCTGATCGGACGTACTGCCACGGAGCGACCGGGATGCCGACGGAGGCGACCAGCTCGAACGCAGCACTCGGTGCGAGCCAGCCCCCTTCCGTCCTTCCGTCGCGGCGAACGATCCGTCGGGCGATCGCCAACTGAGTTGCGTCGTCCGCGGCGGCGGTCCGATCGGCGGGTTCCACCGTCAGCGTTTCCTGCCAGCGTGCCCGTTGCGCCGCGAGTGCCACGGCGACTGCCGCCCGTTCGGCGGACGGATACGGCGCGAGCTGCGGGTCGGCGCGGCCGGCATGGGCGACCGCCACTGGGACATCTGCGCGCACGGTCGACAGCGACTGCGTGATCAGGTGAGTCGACTCATCGACGTCGATGATGACGACGATGCAGGCGTCAACCTCTCCGGATGCCGCGATGGTCTGCGTCACTGCGGCGAGCTGCTCGCCGTTCATCGCCGAGGTCAGGTCGACCGGGTTGGACGCCGCCGCTGCGGGGACCGTGTCGATGATGGTCGCCTGCAGCTCCGCCGACAGCTCCGGTACCACGAGCCCTCGATCGGCAGCCACGTCGGCCCCAAGGATCAGCGGACCACCGGCATTACCGATGAGCGCCACGCGTGAACCGGCCGGTGCCGGCTGACGATCGAGGAGCAATCCGACGTCGACCAACTCCTCGAGCGTTCGGGCGCGAATCACGCCGGTGTGCGCGAACAGGGCGTCGACCACAGCGTCGTCGCTGGCGAGCGCAGCCGTGTGGGAGCCCGCAGCCCGGCGGCCGGGTGCCGTCCTCCCAGCCTTGAGCGCGACGATCGGCATGCGGCGAGACACTGCCCGAGCCACCCGAGCGAAACGGACTGGATCACCAAACGACTCGAGGTAGATGAGCGCGACGTTGGTGTCATCGTCGTCGGCCCACAGGCGCAGGAGGTCGTTGCTGCTGACGTCCACCTTGTTGCCCATCGACACGAATGCCGAAATGCCGGCGCAGCGCTGTTCGGCTTCGGCGGCGATGGCGATCCCTACGCCGCCCGACTGTGCTGCCACCGCGATCCCACCTGGTAGGAACCGCTGTGCTGTGAAGGTGGCGTTGAGCCCGCATCGGGTCGAGACGACACCTAGGCAGTTCGGCCCGACGATGCGCATCCCGTGGGAGCGGGCTACGGCGAGCAACTCCTCCTGGCGCCGCCGACCGTCGTCGCCTTGCTCAGCGAATCCAGACGAGATGACGACCGCGGCTGCGACGCCAGCCTGCCCGCACTCGTCGACAACTCCAATCACGGCCGTGGCGGGGACGGCGATCACGGCGAGGTCGGGCACCGTGTCCACCTCGCTGATCCGAGACATCGACTGGATGCCGCCGATCATGGCGGCGGACGGGTGGACGACGCTGGTGCGTCCGGCGAACGACTCGCGCAGGTGAGCGAGGATCCGCCGACCCGGCCCACGCTCGTCACGGCCGGCGCCGATGACCACGACGTGCGTGGGCCGCACGATCGGCTGAAGCGACTGGACGGTCGAGCGCCAGTCGCGCAGGTCGGCGTCGTCTTCCATGAGGTGGGCGGTCGTGAGGTCCAACTGCACATCGACGAGGCCGTCATCGAACGACTCCCGGGTGACCATGCCGACCGTGCCGAAGACCTGTCGCATCGCCGCATTCCCCGGCATCGTCGAGGCGACGAGCCGTGAGAATCCCGCCGCGCGGGCGATCATCGCCAGGTCCTCGAGGAGCACCGTGCCGATGCCCTCATGGTGGTGGAGATCGGACACGGCGAACGCGACTTCGGCTTCGTCGCCGCTGGGCAGGGCGTGGTACTCGCCGACGCCGATCACGTCATCTCCGGCCTGAGCGATGAGCGTCACGTCGGAGCGAACGTCCTGGACGGTGGCGCGATGCAGCTCCCGATCGGGGATGAAACGCCGGATGCCGAAGAACCGGGAGTAGTTCGACGCGTCGCTCAACTGCTCGTAGAACCCACGCAAGCGGCCGACGTCGGATGACCCAGCCGGCCGGACACGGACGGCTCGCCCCGTTGTCAACAGCACGTCCCGTTCGAACGACGCAAGCGCGTGGTCAGCGGTGGTCGTCATGGGCTGTCAGCCATGCGGAAGCTCATGATAGCGGATGATCTCCTCCACCCTTCGATCATCGTCCCAGGGGCGCGGTGCCGGATAGGGACCTTCGACCGGAACGGGCTGCATTCGGCCGATCAGCCGCGGGTCGATGACCTGTGTGAGGACGGCCAGCGAGCGTCGAGAACGTCGGGCCTTATGGCCCTAGTGCACCGAGGCGGCCGTACGTACGGTGGACAGTGATCCGTTCGATTTCGAGGAGGCACTCACGATGAAGGCCATCGTCTATCACGGCCCCGGGAAGAAGGCGTGGGAGGAAGTGCCCAAGCCGTCGTTGATCGACGACACCGACGCCATCGTACGCGTCGACGCCGTGACGATCTGCGGCACCGACCTGCACATCCTCAAAGGCGACGTGCCGGCGGTGACGCCGGGCCGCATCCTCGGTCACGAGGCAGTCGGCACCATCGAGGCCGTCGGTTCGAGCGTGAAGAACCGCGAGCCGGGCGACCGGGTGTTGGTCTCCTGCATCACCGCTTGCGGAGCTTGCCGCTACTGCCGAGAGGGCAGCTACGGCCAGTGCCTCGGCGGGGGAGGCTGGATCCTTGGGCACAAGATCGACGGCACCCAGGCTGAATACGTGCGCGTGCCGTTCGCAGACACCTCGACGTATGTCCAGCCTGCGGGGGTGACGGACGAGCAGCTGTTGATGCTCGCCGACATCCTGCCGACCGGCTACGAGGTCGGCGTGCTCAACGGGCAGGTCCGACCCGGTGACGTAGTGGCCGTCGTCGGTGCCGGGCCGATCGGCTTGTCCGTGATGATGGGAGCCCGCCTCTACAGTCCGAGCCACGTGGTGGCCATCGATCTCGCCGACAGCCGCCTCGACGCAGCGAAGCAGTTCGGCGCTGACGTGGTGGTCAACAACGGGCGTGAGGATGCTCTCGCGGTCGTGCGTGATCTGACCGGTGGACTCGGGGCCGACGTCACCGTTGAGGCGGTTGGTGTGCCGGCGACGTTCGAGCTCGCTGCTGCCTTGGCTCGACCCGGCGGCCACATCGCCAACGTCGGCGTGCACGGCGAACCGGCCTCGCTGCACCTCGAGGAGCTGTGGATCAAGAACGTCACGATCACGACCGGTCTCGTCGACACGTACTCCACGCCGACCCTGCTTCGTCTTGCCCAGAGCCAACAGGTCAACGTCGACCGCTTCGTCACCCACCATTTCCACCTCGACCAGTTCGAAGAGGCCTACGACGTCTTCGCTCGGGCATCCGAGACCGGCGCCCTCAAGGTCGTGCTCACCAGCTCGTGATCCGAACGACCGCTCGTCTGCGGACACACATCGGCCTGAGCGGATGATGGCCAGAGTCTCAGTGCACGCCCTCGACCCTTCACACGCAGGCGTGGAGACCGTCGAGACGCACGTGTCGACGCTGGTGTTCGATGGCGAACGGGTACACAAACGCAAGAAGCCGGTGCGCTTCCCGTTCATCGACCTCAGCACCCGGGAGCTGCGCCGGCAGGCATGCGAGCGAGACGTGGCCCTGAACCGGCGCTTCAGCCCGGACGTTTACCTTGGCGTCGAGGATGTCGTCGACGACGCCGGCAACGTCGTCGACTACGCAGTCCTGATGCGCCGGCTCCCGGCCGACCGGCGGTTGGCGACGCTGATCCGGGAGCGTCGCGACGTGTCTCCATGCCTGCGCACCGTGGCCCGGACGATGGCCGACCATCACGCTCGTGCAGCGAGCACCGAGGAGGTCCGCTCGGTGGCTACCCCTCAGGCGCTGCACGAGCTGTGGGCGGAGAACCTTCGCGAGCTCGCGGCGTTCGTACCCCAGCCAATCGATCGAGCGATGCTCGCGAGCATCGGGCAGCTCGCCCACCGTTATCTCGATGGTCGAGCTGCGCTACTCGCCGAGCGCGTCTCCGACGGGCGCGTCGTGGACGGCCACGGAGACCTGCTCGCCGAGGACATCTTCTGCCTCGACGATGGTCCCCGCATCCTCGACGGGTTGGAGTTCGACGACCGGCTCCGTTGGGGTGACGTGCTCTACGACGTCGGCTTCCTCGCGATGGACCTCGAGCGCGTGGGACGGCTCGATCTCGCCACCGCCTTCCTCAAGTGGTATCGCGAGTTCTCAGCGGAGACCCACCCGTCGTCGCTCGAGCATCACTACGTTGCCTATCGAGCCTTGGTGCGTTCGAAGGTCTCGTGCCTGCGCGGCGGCCCGGGCGACCTTGTCGACGCCGGGATGTACCTGACGATGTGCCATCGTCACCTGCTCGATGCTCGTGTGAGGGTGGTGGTCATCGGCGGGCTGCCTGGCTCCGGGAAGTCGACGCTCGCCGCCGCTCTCGGTGACGAGCTGGGTTGGCCCGTGCTCCGCTCCGACGAAGTCCGCAAGGAGCTTGCCGGGCTCGATCCGCTGGACCCGGCACCCGCTGCCTATCAGCACGGGCTCTACTCGCCAGTGAGGACCGAGGCGACCTACGAAGCGCTCAACACGCAGGCGAAGAAGCTCATGGCCCGGGGGCACAGCGTCATCCTGGATGCGTCGTTCTCAAAGGCGAGCCTGCGCGCTCGGGCAGCGGCGATCGCCGCCGAGTGCTCCGCCGATCTCGTCGAGGTGCGCTGCGTGCTTCCGGCAGACGTCGCCGCCGCCCGCGTCTCCGCACGTGCCGCCACCGGAGGCGACCCGTCGGACGCCAACGACGTCGTCGTGGCCGAGATGGCCGCATCATTTGATTGCTGGCCCGGCGCGACGACCGTCAGCACCTCGCAGCCTGTTGCGGAGATCGTGCCGGTCGTGCTCGATCGCATCTCCTCGCCTGCTGACCCGGCCGTCCCAGCGCCGGCGACGCCGACATCAAGGATCACTTCAAACGGCGAACCGTGACGGCCGCCTCCTCCTGGCCGGCACCACCATCTGAGTCCGGACCGGCGTCGTCGTCGGGCAGGAACTCCGTGCTCATGAGCACGCCACGGCTGTCGCCGCGGAAGGAGTCCAACCATCCCGCCTGACGTTCGAGGCGTCCGGCACCGCTCCGACACCACGGCGTTGCCGGCAGCGCGCTCAACCGGTCGGCATCGACGACGCCCCCGCATCTCTGGCACCGCCCGTAGTGCCACTGGCGCAGCATCGTCCTCGGGCGGGGACGTTTGGCCCTACTGGCAGTGTGCCTGCCGGCGGACGATGACGACATGAGCGAAACGTGGAGCATCACCATCACCTTCACCCCGACGGGATGCTTCAGCTTGCACGCCGACGCCGAGCTCACCGCTGGTCTCGACCACCTGACCGGTCGCGGCGACACACGTAAGCACGCGAGCGATCGACACATTCCCGAAGTCGCCGCCGAGCTCGCTGCCGCCCGCGCGCTGAGCGACCTCGCCGAACAACTACAGCAGCTCGCTGTGGAACGTATGCAGCCCTGGGATCGAACCGACGTGTTCGTGCTGCCTCTGTTGCACGCCGTGCCCGCGACTGTCAATGGACAAGCTGGAGCCGTGGAGATGGAGGTGCGGAAATGAGCGAGTCCGTCACACACGAGGGTGCCTCCAGCGATGTCGTGTGGATGACCGAGCTCGAGGTGAACGTCTGCTGGCGGCTGGCGGAACAACAGCCCGTTGGCAGAGTCGCGTTCATCCACCGCGGTCGTCCGATGGTCCTGCCGGTCAACCACGTGACCGACGACCGAACCATTGTCTTTCGCACCGACCGCGGTTCGCCGTTGGCCGACCTCGTCGCTCGGGAGCCCGTCGCGTTCGAGGTTGATGCCGCCGCACAGGACCGGCAGACCGGTTGGAGCGTCCTGATCCTCGGCGAGACCGAACGGATCGATGCATCGGCCAAGCGCCGGATCGGCGCGCCGGGCCCGCAGCCGTGGGCTCCCGGCGATCGGGACGAGTGGATCCGCATCGTCCCGTCGACGGTCACCGGACGTTCGATCAGCCGCCGTCGCCGTCGCTCCGACGGAACCTTCCTGCCATACGTGCCCGCCGACTGAGCGTCGTGCACCGATGCCGGACGGTCCCCAACAGCGGAGGAGCGGTCGACGCACCAGCGCCGATTCGTTCGACCGAACCAGCGCTGCGTTCCGGATCGCCGACGTCACGACGCTCGCGAACCTTGATCGCCCTCGGGGCCATGGCGGCGGGGCCAGCCGATACGGAGGCAGGACGACCATGTTGCGGAAGGGCCGGTGGACGCAGCAGTCGTCTGTGCCGACTGTCTCCGTCGATGCCGCCGGCGGGCGGGCAGGAACGATGAGCACTGGTCGGGTTGCCCGGCGCACGAGATCCCGAGTGGTGCTGTGGAGATGCGGACGACCGTCGGTGTAGCGGCCGCTCGCGGTGACATAGATGGCTCCGGGCAACCCGTCAGCCAGTTGCTCGAGCCCGATGACCGGATCGTCGTGATGAACGACAGTGGCAACGGCCTCGACACGGTCGATGGCGAGTAATGACGTCATTGCATTGACGTGCTGCTGGCTCGTTGTCGCATGGCCCCCGTCATCGGGCACAACCTCAACGACTCGTGGCGGCGTGCCGGACAAGGCTCGCTGCCAGGACACGATGGCGGGCACGGCCCACGTCGCAGCATCGCTGGCGTCGACGCAGGCGATCAGGGTGGTGCCGAGCGCGACCCTCATATCGACTTGCGGACCGACGAGCAACACCGGCCCGTCGGTGTTCCGCAACACGTCGTGCACGACGCCGCCGAACAACGCCGCCGTAAGGGGGCGACGTGCCGACGTCGTCATCACCAGCACGGACTCGGGACGGCCTGCGACGTGCTGGAGGAGCCCGCGGGCGATGTCGCTGTCAACGATGACGTTCCACGTCGCTCTGCAGTTGGAGAACCGAGCGGCGCGCCGCTCGAGCTCCCAGCTGTCGGCCTCCGCTGGCATTCCTGGACTGCTGACGGTGACCAGCTCGACCGCCATCGGACCCCTGGAGGCGAGCGCCTCCACGACCGGCAGTGCTCGGTCACCATCGTCGCCGAGGTCCAAGGCAACGACGAACGTCCTGAACATGGCTCCTCCCATCGATCGTCCAACTTCAGGGTGCGCGACTCGGGTTCGTCCGCATAGGGCCGTAGGTCCTGCTCCGGCCGGCATCACGCACGATCGGCGCGGCCCGGCGTGAGCGTGACCTTCGGCCCTACCGCGTTGCGTCGGCGCCATCGACACTGGAGACGAGCAAGGAGGTTCGATCATGCAACGTGAACCCGTCCTCGGGCGCGTCGTCGTGGTCTACGAATCGATGTTCGGCAACACCGAAGCGATCGCCCGAGCCATCGGCGATGGTGCCGCCGGCAAAGGCGTTGCGGTGACGGTGTGCGACGTCGCGTCGGCGCCGGACCAGTTCGATGACGTCGATGTGCTGATCGTCGGGGGACCGACGCACGCCTTCGGCATGTCGCGACCCGGGACCAGGCAGGCGGCCCGCGCTCAGGGCGCCGCCGGACCAGCTGAGCACGGTGTGCGTGAATGGCTGGACGAGCTGCCGCGTCCATCGAGGCCGTTCATCGGGGCGTGTTTCGACACGCGTATCCGCAAACCATTCCTGTTCGGCTCCGCAGCACGAGGGATCCGGCGTCGGCTGCGTCGCCTTGGATTCGACGTCGTCAAGCCGATGTCGTTCACGGTGACAGACACGCCCGGTCCGCTCGCCGAGGGTGAGCTCGAACGGGCGCGCGACTGGGGCGCTTCCCTCGTGTCAGCGCTGGCCGAGACGTCCGGGCTGCTGCGATGAGCGACGATTCCGGCTTCGGCAATGTCGGTCGACCGCATCGACCAGCTCGACGAGTCGCTGCTGCGCGACCGCCTGCGCAGGACCCGCGTCGCCCGCATCGGCTACGTCGACGACGACCAGCCCATCATCGTCCCCATCAACGTCGCCACCGATGATGAAGCGCGCATCGTGTTCCGCACGGATGCGACGGGTCCGCTGGGCGCGCTCGACGGTCGGCGTGTCGCCCTCGAGGTCGATGGCTACGACACGACGCTGCGTAGCGGGTGGTCGATCCTCGTCCAAGGGGTCGCCCGTGACATCACGACGGCCTCCGACGTAGCCGCGCAACGCCTGCGTCGACTTCCGCTCGATTGCTGGGCGCCCGGCAGGCGTGAGCGCCTGTTCGTGGTGTTACCGATTGACATCACGAGCCGGGTCATCCATACCGGCGCCGGTGATGACTGGTTCGCTGGGGTGCCCGCTTCCTGAGCCGCGCAGTGTCGCGACGCTCGAGGAGATCCCGTCCATGACCCAGACGAGCGTTGACGCCGAGTTCCTCGAATCGCATGATGCCGACCACGTGCTCCTGCCAGGCGGACTGAGGGTGGACTTCCTCCCGATCCAGCCGAGCGACGAGGACCGCCTGCACGACTTCCATCACCGGTTGTCGCCTGAAACGATCCGGCGACGCTTCTTCTACGTCCATCCCGAGCTGAGCCCCGCCGAACTACGTCGCTTCACTCACGTCGACCACGTGGACCGGGAGGCGATCGTCGCGGTCGCCGACGGAGAGATCGTCGCGGTCGCGAGGTTCGATCGGATCGACACTGGTCTTGATGCCGAGGTCGCATTCGTCGTCGCTGACAGCTGGCAGGGCCGTGGATTGGGCACAGTGCTGCTTTCACGCCTTGCCGCCCGGGCCCGTCACGTCGGAATCACGCGTCTCATCGCAGCGACGCTGCCCGACAACGAGCCCATGCTGTCCGTCTTCCGCCACGCTGGCCTCCCGATCACCGAATGTTCCGATGAGGGCGTCGTCGACGTGACCATCGACCTGGCGTTCTGTCCGTAGACCTCGCAAGGCCCTAGAGGGCTGTTCTCGAGCCCGGTGTGTCCCGGGAGCCGACCCAGACGCGCACCGCTTGCTTGCACGTAGGCGATGTGGAAGGCCGGTCCGCCAGAATCTCGTCATGGCAGACGCCTTCTCCGACCGCGGCGGCGACAACCTCGACCGTCGCGTGTTCGCTTGCTCGTTCGAGCCGCTGCTGTGACCGCGGCGGAGATCCGCGAGCGTCTCGGGCACCCCGTCATCGACTGCGATGCGCACGTCATCGAATACCTGCCACTCGTACGGGACTTCGTCGTGGAGGAGGGTGGCGAGGCGGCGGCTCGCGGGTTCGACGCCGCCATTCAGGGAACGGCGATCGTCGGGCGCCTGCCCCCGGCGGCCCGCCGGCCGCTCGGTGCGATGCGGCCGCCGTGGTGGGCCCTGGCGCCCAGTTCCCTCGACCGTGCGACGGCGATGCTCC
Organism: uncultured Acidimicrobiia bacterium; assembly: GCA_963844915.1. Taxonomy (GTDB): domain Bacteria; phylum Actinomycetota; class Acidimicrobiia; order Acidimicrobiales; family Ilumatobacteraceae; genus JALZMG01. The sequence continues at coordinate 25,265 of CAWJQF010000013.1, forward strand.
CGCGACTGCTCTGGTCGCGGCTCGACGAGGTCGGCGTCGACTTCGCGTTCCTCTACCCGACCCACGGCATGCTTGCGCTCCACGTCACCGACGCCGAGACGCGCGCCGCTTCGGCGCGTGCGTTCAACCGCTACGCCGTCGAAGTCTTCGCCGGCGTGCGTGATCGGGTGGAGCCGGTCGCCGTCGTGCCCGCCTACACCCCCGATGAAGCCCTGGCCGCGCTCGAGCATGCGGTGGAGGAGCTCGGCCTGAAAGCGGTCGTGATGACGGGCCTCGTGCCCCGGCTTGCGAAGGGCGCCGATCGGCCCATCGCCTTCGACGGGCTCGGACACGGCGCGGCCCACGACTACGACCCGGTGTGGCAGGCGTGCGAGCGGCTCGGTGTCACCCCGACGTTCCACACGCCGGCGTTCAGTTACGGCACGCGGGCGTCGGGCGCGAACTACATGTACAACCACGTTGGTGGCTTCGCTGCCGGTGCCGAGGGCGCGGCCCGCTCGTTGCTGTTCGGCGGTGTGCCGGTGCGCTTCCCCCGCCTGCGTTTCGGCTTCATGGAGGGCGGCGTCGCCTGGGCGGTGAGCCTGCGCAGCGACATCGTGAGCCACTGGGAGAAGCGGGCCGGGCTGGCAATCGATCGCTACGACCCCAGCCGGATCGACCGGCGCCTCGTCGCCGACCTCGTCCACGAGTACGGGACCGACGCGATCCGAGCCCGTGCCGACCGCATCGACGAGGTGCTGTCGCCCCTCGGTCTGCCGGTCGCCGACCACGACGTGATCGACGAGTTCGCCGAATCCGCGCTCGACGGCCCCGATGCGATCCACCGGGTCTTCCGCGACCAGTTCTTCGCCAGCTGCGAGGCCGATGACCCGCTGATCTTTCTGGCCTTCGACGACCGCCTCGCCGCCGGTACGCACGTCGGTGTTCTGCTCGGGAGCGACCTCGGGCACTGGGATGCGCCGGACGCAACGAAATTCCTCACAGAGGCGTGGGAGCAGGTGGAGCGGGGTCTGCTCACCCCCGAGCAGCTACGAGCGGTGACGTTCGACGACCCGCTGCGGGCGTTGGCCGGGTCCGGTCTCGGGCCGTTCCGGGGCACCGCCCTTCACGACGAGGTCGAGGCGTGGCGGGCCGTGGTAGATCATTCGAGCCAGGGCGTCGGGTCGAAGTCGTTGGCGCGCGATCCGGTGTCGATCCAGGCGAAGCGGTAGCCCTCCAGGCCGGGAACGAAGACGCGCACGACCGACACCTCGAGGTGATCGGCGGGCAGCTCGCGGACGACGACGCGATCGAATCCGCGTTCCGCCAGGCGGGCGATGAGCAGCGCGACGTCACCATGGAACGTCGGTGAGGACGCGTCGGGGACGTCCGGTGCGCCGACCGACGACAGGCTGGAGAACTGGTCGGTCACGACGGCGCTGGACGCGCGCAGCACACGGAACTGAGCGCGGAAGATGTCGTCGCGTGCGCCGGCGATGATCAACGTGCGGGCCTGGACTGCCTCGGTGACGGCGCGGATCATCGCGATCTCGGGATCGAGATGGCATCCGTAGCCCATGTAGGTGCCGACGCCCGGCACTTCGATGTCACGAACCAGGCCGATGAAGACCGGCACGCCGAACTCGGTGGGGCACCACAGGAGGTCCGTGGCGATGCCCGCCGAGTCGAGCTGCTCGAGGAGCCCCCGGATGACCGGTTGGGCGACGGTGGAGAGGTCGATGCGCAGCGGCTGATGACCGCGTTCCATCGCCGCCTGCCAACAGCAGGTCGCGTCGCGTTCGATGACCTCGTAGAGGCCAGCGCACAGCGCCTCCGGGAGGTGGTTGCCCGAGGCCAGTCCGTTCGATGTCTGCGCCCACCAAGACTCACGGAACAACGTCTTGTGTGCTGGGAGTCCCACCAGCGGCGTCGGCACGAGCACCTCGCGCGCCGCGCCCAGCTCCCACGCCGACGTCCAGGCGTGCACCGTGTCGGGCGCCCACAGTGAGTACTTCAGGCGGGGATGCTCGTCGGGCCCGAAGGCAGCCTCCGGGGCGACCTGCTCGTAGGTGGCGCGCGTCGCGACCTCGTCGAAGACCTCGGCGACTGATCGCTCCAGCGCCTCCATCGCCGCCGACGTCGCCGCCGCCACCGGCGTCGCCCCCTTCCCGGAGTCGACGGCAAGTGTCGACGAGTCCGGTCGGATCGAGCACCAGATCGGCACGCCGAGCCGGTCGAGGCCGGTGATGTCGGCCAGACGCGTGATGCCGACCGTCGAGAAGTGCGGACGGATTCGCGCCAACGTCTCTTCGGGCGGCATCGCCCGCTGCGTTCCGAGCAGGAACTCCTTCGTCGCTGTGTGCTGTTCGCCGTAGTAGTTGATCGGTGGCGCGTCATCGCGAACGATGGTGGTCACGAATCGCTCCTCATCTCAGATGACTTGGCGGGCGACGAGGTTGGCGTAGGCGCCGCCGCCGGCCATCAACGCGGCGTGGGTGCCCTGCTCGACGACGCGACCGGCGTCAATAACTGCGATGCGGTCGGCGGACTCGATCGTGCTGAGCCGGTGCGCGACGACGATGCGGGTGATGCCCAGGTGCGCGACGTTGCGGGCGACGACGCCTTGCGTCACGTTGTCGAGCGCACTGGTCGCCTCGTCGAGCAGGAGCACGGCCGGCCGGCGGGCGAGCGCACGAGCCAGGAGGAGCCGCTGGCGCTGACCGCCGGAGAAGGCACCCGCGCCGGGCGTGATCATGGTTTGCATGCCCATCGGCATGCCGCGCAGGTCGTCGGCGAACGCCGCCAGCTCGGCGTACGCCCAGACTTCGTCCTCGGTCAGCGCGATCCCGGCGGCGATGTTGTCGAAGACGCTGCCGGGCGTGAGCTGGCTGTCCTGGAGGACGACCCCGAACTGGCGGCGCACGGCGGCCACGTCGAGCGATCCGAGGTCGCGATCGTCGATGAGCACGGAACCGGCTTCGGGAGCCTCGAAGCCGAGGAGGAGGCGCATCACCGTCGACTTCCCGCAGCCGGACTTCCCGACGAGGGCGAGGAACTCGCCCGGCGAGGCGTAGATGCTGAGCCCGTCGAGCACCGGCGCCGAGTCGGCCTGGTAGCGGAAGACGACGTCGCGCAGCTCGACCGCGCCTTGCAGCAGGCCGGGGTCGGATCGTCCCCGCCCGGTCTCGGGGGCTTCGGCGAGCAGCTCGCCCGCCCGGCGCGCCAGCGGCCGGGCCTGCCAGACGGTGCCGACCGTGTTGGCGAGCTGACCGATGGTGCCCAGGTACTGCGAGTACGTGACTTGGAAGGCGAGGAACGTGCCGACGCCGATCGCCGCCGCGCCTCCGCGCGCCGCGACTGCGCTGAACAGCAGCAGCGTGCCCAGCGGAGTGAGCAGTCCGACCACGAGCTGGAGCCGCGCTTGCGATCGCGCCATCTCGATGCCCATGGCGGGCGCGAAGCGGTCCGCCCAGGCGTCGAACGCGCGAGCCTCGCCGCCCGCCACCCGCAGCTTGGGCAGCCCGCGCAGCACCTCGCGCAGGAATCCGTTGACGGTCGCCGTGCGTTCCTGGAACTGCTCCGACTGGCGCCCGACTTGCGTCGCCAGGGTGAGCGTCACGAGCAGGGCGATGATGCCGCCGGCCAGCGCGAGGAGCGCGAGCGAGACGTCGTAGACGAAGAGGACGACCACGACGAGGAGCGATGCCAGCATGGTCGCCACGCTCGCCAGCCCGGCTCCGGCGACGATCTCGCGCATGGTGTCGAGGCCGACCACCCGGCCCGCCAGCTCACCGATGCCGAAGCGACTCGCCGCCGACGTCGGGAGGCTGAGCACGCGGCTCCACGTGACCTCGCCGATGCGGCGCGCCCCGCGTGCCTCGAGCCGGGTCTGGCGAGCCGCCTGCGCGTACTGGAGCAGTCCGAGGGCGATCGCGGCCGCGATGAGCGCGCCGACGAGCCACCACAGGCGGTTTGTCTCTCCCCGCGGAATGATCTCGTCGAACACCACGCCGGTGGCGAGCGGCACGGCGAGACCGACGACGCCGGCTACCAGGCCGAGCAGTGCGAGCGCGATGAGGTCCCTGGATGCGTCCCGAAAGGTGAACCGTGCGAGCTCATTGGGCTCGATTGGTCGGTCCGGGAGCGGTGGCGAGAAAACGAACGCGACGTCGAGGAGCTCGGCGGCGCGGCTCTCGTTCAGCTCGTTGGCGGTGCCGTCGCTCTCGACGCACTGGTAACGGCCCCGCAGTGGCAGGAGCGCGACCGGCGTGCCGTCGGGGCGATATCCGAGCAGAGGATCTTGGCCGACGCGCCACCAGTCGCCGGTGAGCTCGACTCGCCGCCAGTGGACACCCGACGCCGCGGGCGAGCGCCCGGACCGCCTCGTCTCCTTCCCTTCCCTCGAGGGCCGTTGGCTCGGCTTCGAGCGTGAAGCCGGCGTGCGCGCCAACCATCGCCGCGCACGCCAGGAACGGGTCGCTGATCGCCGGCGTGGGCGGCAGGGCGGGCGGGCCGGTGACGACCTCGGCGAGGCGCGCGATGCCGGCCCGTTCGACGGCGGCGTCGTGTTCTGTTCGTTGGTGCTCGGCGGCGAGCACGCGTGCTTCGTCGGCCACGGCCCGACGCTCGGCGCGGACGACGGCCCGGGCAAGCAGCACGGTGAGGGTCGCGGGCACGACGCCGCGCCCGATCGCCTCCTCGAGCGAGGTCACCTCCAGGCTCGCGGCGTCGTCTCCGACTCGGGCGACGCGCACCCGGGGCGCGAGGAGCGTCCCGTCGGGAGGAAGCGGGCCGTCGGGCAGCAGCACCGTGCCGGTGCGCGCCTGCACCCAGACGACGTCGCCGTGACTCTCGGCGACTGCGTCTCCGTTCAACTCGACCACCCCAGGCTCGAGCGGCACGACGCCGGCGCCGCGGACCTCGGTGCCGTCGGTGTCCGACCACAGCGCGCGGGCTGTGTGGGCCGCCGCCGCCGCTCCGTCGGCCCCGCCGAGGCGTTCGCGCAAGGCATCGCCGTCGAGCGGAACGACGTACGCCGAAGTGCTCGGCACGCCGAGGAGTACCAGCCCGTCACTGTGGGCGGCATCGGAGGCGTCCGTCACGAGTGTCGCGCCCTCGGGCAGCGCGGTCACGAACGCACGCGGGCCCGTTCCGCCGCCGTTCACCTTGCGGGCGGCAAAGACGAAGAGGTGGCCGCGCTCGACCTGCCAGCCGGCCGCAGTGCCGAGTTGCAGCGCGCCCGCACTCATTGGTGCACCATCACCGCATGCGACAACGTCGACCGTCTCGCCGTCACGAGCGCACCAATGAGCGGAAGACCGTGTCGATGGTTCGCTCGCTCGAAGACTCGCTCGCTCACTCCGACACCAGCCGCGCGTACGGGCCATCGATGGCCATCAGCTCGTCGTGGGTGCCGCGCTGCACGACCTTGCCCTTGTCGAGCACGACGATGTGGTCCGCGTCGCGCACCGTCGAGAGGCGATGGGCGACGATCACACAGGTGCAGCCCCGACGTCTGAGGGCGTCCTCGACCTCTGCCTCGGTCTCGGCGTCGAGCGCGCTCGTCGCCTCGTCGAGGAGGAGCACGCGAGGATCGCGGACCAGGGCCCGCGCGATCTCGAGCCGCTGGCGCTGACCACCGCTCCAGTTCAGCCCACCCTCGGTGACTCGCGAGCGGTACGCGCCCGCACGGCTGACGATGTCGTCGTGGATCTGGGCGTCTTTCGCCGCCCGCACCAGCGCCTCGTGGCTGACCGTGGGATCCCAGAGCGCGAGGTTGTCGCGGATGGTGCCCCCGAACAGGGCGATGGTCTGGTCGACCATGCCGATCGACGAGACGAGGACGGCGCGCGGCACCTCCGGGCGGGCCCGCCCGTCGAACTTGATCTCGCCCCGCCACGGCTCGTGGAGCCCGGCGATGAGGCGCACGAGGGTCGACTTCCCACTTCCACTCGAGCCCACGATCGCGACGCGCTGACCGGGTTCGACATCGAGGTCGAAGTCCTCGATGAGCGGCGGCGCCAGCGGCTTGAAGCCGAACGTCACGCCGCGCAGGGTGAGGGCGCCCTCCAGCCTCGGTGCCTCGCCATCGAGATCCTGACGCTGGCGGGCCGGGTCGCAGACCGGGTCGATGTCGTCGTTCAGGACGTCGTCGAGACGAACGAGGCTCTGGCGGGTCTGCTGCACCTGGCCTGCGAACCCCAGGAAGTCGGCGATGGGGCCTTGGAACGACGCCAGGAGCGCCTGGAACGCCACCAGCGTGCCGAGCGAGAGCTGGCCCTCGATCACGAGATACGCGCCCAGGCCGAGGATGAACGCTGCGGTGAGCGAGCGGACGAAGATTGGCACCGCCCCGAGGCGCTGGGTGCGCAGCGCGAGGTCCTGGCGCTCCAGCGCGACGTTGGTGCCGATCCCCGCCCAGCGGGCGAACGCGTCGGCCTCGAGTCCACCCGCCTTCACCGACTCGAGCGTCGCGACGCCGTGCAGCGTGACGGCCTGCCACTTCGCCTGTTCGATCGACAGACGCTGGGCGGCGTCCTCGCGGCGCCCCAGCCCGTACTGCGCGGCTACCAGGTTGATCAGCGAGAGGGCGATACCGACGATGCCGAGCAGCGGCTGCAGCACGAGCATCAGGACCCCGTAGACGACGACCACGACACCCGCCGCCACGATGACGGCCAGCCGTCCGGTCAGTATCGATGCGACCTGCTCGTTGAGACCGACGCGCATCGTGAGGTCGGGCACCGATCGGGCGACGAAGTAACGCTCGGGAAGCCGGAGCGCGTGGCGGACGAACTCTGACGCGGTGCGGCCGAGCAACAAGGTGCGCAACGCGACGAGCGTGCGCGTCTGGTACCAGGTGAGCGCGGCCTGGACCGCGATCACGGCCAACAAGCCGATGATCAGCTCGGGCGCGGCTGACTGGTCGCCGGCGACGAGTACCTCGTCGACGAAGATCTTCGCCAGCAACGCCAGCGCCACCCCCGGGACGACGAGGAGCGCGGCGATCGTGAACACGGCGAGTACGGCTGCCACCAGCGGCCGCAGCCGGCTGAAGAGGGCGGACGATGGCTTCGGCGGTTTCCCGCTCGGGCTTGAAGTCGGGCCCGGGACGGACCACGAGCACGACCCGGTCGTACGAGCGGTCGAACTTCTCCGCGGTGACGTGACGGTGGCCGTTGGCGGGGTCGTTCAGCCAGTATCCGCCGTCCCGGTCGCGTCCTTCGAGGACGACGAAGTGGTTGCCCTCCCAGAACGCGATGAGCGGCCAGCCCAGCTCTTCGAGGCGAGCCGGCGAGCGGCCGTAGCCGACGGCGGTGCAGCCGTACTGCTCGGCCGCCCGCACCAGGTCGCTCCCGGTCGTGCCGTCGCGGGACGCGCCGCACACCGTGCGCAGCTCGTTGAGCGCGACCCAACGCCCGTAGTGCGCGAGCACCATCCCGAGCGCGGCGGCACCGCACTCCGTGACCTGCATCTGCAGGATGGTCGGCGTCTTGATCCGCTTGGCCGACGTGGCCTCGCCGACCTTCTCCTTGACGTCGGTCACTTGAGCAGTTCGGAGGCGATCGTCGACGTCCCAACCTGCGCCGTCACCTGCACGATCGAGCCGGGCGAGACGGCGAAGTCAGGCCCGTCATTGGTCGTCCACCGAAAGCCGCTGTCGGTACTCGGGTCGAGCTGCAGCGCCACCTCGACGGAGTACACGGGGCCGGCGGCGAGAAAACCTTGGGCCAGCTCTTGGTTGCCACCCGTGAGCCGGTCGATACGGGCGAGCGTGGTCGGGATCCTCGAGATGTCGATGATCTCGCCGTAGATCGAGCCGTACTGCGCCGGCGGCGCCGATGCGACCTCGACCGTCACCTCGTCGCCGATGTCGAGCTCGGCGCGCGTGGACGGTGTGGCGAACGCCACCGCAAGCGTCGGCGAGTCGCCCGGAAGCATGGTGAACGCCGGGAGACCCGGAACGAGCGTCGAACCGGGGGCGATCTCGATCTCTTCGACGCTTCCAGCGACGGGCGCGAGAATCTCGGCGGGTACGTCGCCGGGGGCGGTGTAGGTCGCCAGCAGGTCGCCACGCTGGACGAAGTCATCCTCACTCACCAGCACCTGGTCGACGACACCCGATTCGAGCCGGCCCACCTCGATGAAGCCGTTCTGCGGCACGAGCAGCCCGGGTGCGGTGACCGTCACCTCGCGTTCGGCGATGAACCCCCAGGCCACGACGGCGCCGACAAGGATGGCCAGCGCCCCGACTGCCGCCCACGTCCGCCGCGACGTGACCCGGAACAGACGGTCGAGCTGCTCGAGCGGGTTGCCACCGCCGCCCAGCGCGCGCTCGCGAAAGGACGTGGTGTCGGTGGCGGCCCCGGGATCGGTGTCGGTCACGGTCGGAGCCGGCGTCACCGCGCGTCTCCGATGATCGCCGCAATCGCCTGCTCGCCGCGGTCGCGACGTCGGGCGCCTTCGTGGCGGGCGGCGGAGGCGTCGCCGAGCGCGAGCAGGAGCTCGGCGCCTGCCGCGAAGCCGTGGTCGACGAGCCAGTCGGGCAGCGGCGTCGACGGTCGCCACCCCGCCGCCGCCATCTGTTCGACGACGAGGCGCCTGCCGACCTCGTCATCGGTGGAGAGTCCGACGTGCGATGCGTCGGCCAGCGCGGCGCGACGGGCGGCGCGGTCGGCCACCTCGGGGTAGCGGCCCTCGAGCCGCAGCTGATCGGTGACCGGCCCGCAGTTGCGCTCATATCCGAGGGTGACGAGGTACCAACGTTGCATGCGCCGGACGCGCGCCTCGTCGAGCAGCAGCTCCGCGAGTTGCTCCTCGTCGAGATCGTTCGCAGCGAGCCACTCCGACAACGTGTCCTCATCCAGTTGCCGGCGCTTCAAGAAGATCGCCCGCTCGGCAGCGGCCTCATCCTCGGTGGGGTGGCAGCCGAATTCCTCCGCGTAGCGGGACACGATCATGCGATTCAGGGCTCGCTCTTGGAGCTCCTCGAAGTCTTTCTCGTGCAGCGCCGCATCCTGGACGAGGCGGTAGCGCAAGATCGCACCGGTCGGTCGCTGTACTTCCGTGTCGCACGTGCGCATCGTCTCGCCCAGCCAGCTGAGCCGCTGGCGCGGCGGACGCTGCTCACCGGGCGCCGGGCCCAGGTCGCCCGCCAGCCGGGCCAGCAGCTCCGTGGCGTCGAGGCGCTTCTGATCGACGTAGTGGGCGGTGACCAGAGCCGCCAGAGCGGCGCCGTCGCGCCATCCCGACGCCGTGAGCTCGGAGGCGAGCGCACGCTCGGTTCGGCTCCCGAAGTAGAGCGACTTGGCGACGTCGAGCACCGCGGTCGACGCCACTTCGTCGATCATGCGGTCGGCACGTAGCCGTTCGACCGTCGCCCGCACGTTCACCATCGGCCACGACAGGCTCCTCCACCCGTCGTCGGCCGACGCGTGGAGGAGGGCGACCTCGTCGTCGGCGTTGAGGACACCGTCACGGAACCACTCGTAGATCCGCCCGACGCCCTCCATGCCGTAGACGTCGCACTCGGCTGCCCGGAGGGCCCCCATCGACGAGGCGCCGAAGACCCGCACTCCACGGCCGAGCACGTGGAGGATCTCCTTGTGCCAGACCGAGAGGCTCTGGCCGAACTCACCGTCGACGATCCCGACGACTCCGGGCTGGTGGCGGTCGACCGCCGAGAGGAGTTGGCCCTGGCAGATCGGGGGGAGAAAGGTCGCCTCCGGCAGGATGGCTTCGGCCGTGGTCACGTCGAGCGACGGGCCCAGGAAGACGACGACACCGGAGCGGGGCCGAGATGTAGGCGCGTCGGTCCCGATCACCGCGACAGGGTAGGCCCCGCCCCCACCCGTTTCACTGGCACGACTCGCCGAGTGATGCTCCGCCCACGGGCGACGCGGCGGAGCGGCTGCCGCGCGTTCGCGCGCCGAAGGATCGGCGTGGCAGCCTCGGCCCATGACGAACACAGCGGCGGCCGCCGCCTTGGACCGCATCGAATCCGACGAGGCCTTCGCCCAGCGGGTGAAGGACGCCGGTGGGCCCGAAGCCAGCATCGAGCTCCTCAAGAGCGAGGGTTTCGACGTCACCCGAGCGGACCTGCGCGACGCAGCGCTCGACCGCTACGGCGATCAGCTGACCACCGAGCAGCTCGACGCTCTCGCCGGCGGGTCCGAACCCATCGGACCCGCGGTCGTGGCTGGTGTCGCGATCGCCGCCACCGCCGCAGCGATGGCCGCCGCGGTCTGAGAACGCGGCTCGCGCGTTCGCGCGTGGTGAGGGGTCGGCGTGGCAGCCTCGGCCCATGACCAACTCAGCGGCGGCCGCCGCCTTGGACCGCATCGAATCCGACGAGGCCTTCGCCGAGCGAGTGAAGGACGCCGGTGGGCCGGAAGCCAGCATCGAGCTCCTCAAGAGCGAAGGGTTCGACGTGTCCGAGAACGACATGCGTGACGCCGCGATCGACCGCTACGGCGACCAGCTGACCACCGAGCAGCTCGACGCCCTCGCCGCTGGCGTCTCCGATCACGACTTGTTCATCGGGTCGGTGGGTGCCGCGGTGGGGGTGGGGGCGGCGGCGGCGGCAGCAGCAGCAGCAGTGGTCTGAGGACGTTCTCAGCGGTGTGACCGCCGGAGCAGGTCGGGGTGGAGCTCGGCGACGGTTCGGACGCCGAGCAGCGCCATGCTCGTCTCGATCTCCAGTAGGAGGAGGTCGAGCACGCGGGCCAGACCGGTTCGACCGCCGGCCGCGAGCCCCCAACACTGCAGCTTGCCGATCCCCGCTGCACGGGCGCCCGAGGCCAATGCCTTGAGCACATCGACACCGCGCAGGAACCCGCCGTCGACGACGACCTCCGCCCGGCCGTCGACTGCGTCGACCACTTCTTCCACCACGTCGATCGCCGCAGGCGCGCCATCCAGCGTGCGGCCGCCGTGGTTGGAGACGTACACCGCGTCGACACCCGCCTCGACGGCGAGTGTGGCGTCGTCGCCGCACATCACACCCTTGAGCACGAGCGGCAGCGTCGTCGTCGAACGCAGCCACTCCAGATCTGACCACGTCACGCGCGATTGGAAGGAACGGTCGTTGCCCAGCGCTGCGAGGTTCGCAGGCGGCCCGTGTCGGAGGCGGAAGTCCAAGCGATTTCGGAGGTCGCGCTCTCGGCGCGCCTCCACCGGGCTGTCGGCGGTGAGGCACAGCGCCCGGCAACCAGCATCCTCAGCGCGGCGAACGAGCGACGCGAGCCAATCGCGGTCGCCACGGGCATAGAGCTGGAACACGACCGCCGCGTCCGGGCAGGCCGTGGCCACCTCGTCGAGGGCAGGTCGGGACAGGACACCGACGAAGGCGATGGTGCCGGCATCCTCGGCGGCTCGCGCGACCGCGACCGCACCATCCTCGTCGAACAAGGCGACTGTGCCCACGGGCGCCAACATCACTGGCAGCGCCATGGGTATGCCGAGGAACGTCGTCGCCGCTGACGCGTCATGGACGTCGCGCAGGATCCGCCCACGGAACGAGATGCGCTCCAGTGCCAGACGGTTCTCCCGCAGCGTCTGCTCACCGTCGCTGCCGCCCGCGGCGTAGTCCCACAGCTCGGGTTCGAGCGACCGGCGCGCCGAGTCGATGAGCTCGCCGACCGTCAGGTACTCCTCGGCGGCGGGACGTCTGGCGGGCATGGGGCGCAACGGGCAGACAGCGCGCTATTCGAAGAACTGGCCCGGGATCGGGACCGGCTCCTCGTACCCATTGGCGGCCGAACGGGCCGGTATGACCTCACCATCGGGACCAACGCGGTGGTAAGTCTGTTCGCGCGGGCCTGCTCCGGTGCGCAGCAAGACAAGTTGCTCGTCGCCTGAGCTCTCGAAGCGGTAGAGGACGCCGTGGGGCACCAGCACGCCCTCGTGCCGGCCCAGCACCAGCACCTGCCCGTCGGCATCGTGGTAGGTGGCCTCGCCCTGGAGGATGACAAAGACGTGGTCTTCGTCCGGATGGGCGTGGAGCGCGTTCTCGCCGCCCTGGGCGTAGCCCTTGATGGCGACGGTCATACGGTCGGTCTCGGCGAGGATGGTGTGGCTTCGACCCGCGCTCAAGAGGGGTGTGCGGAGGCGGAACGGCCGCAGCTCACCTCCCACTCGCCGAACCCTACCCGGATGATGTGACGCGCGTCAGGCGACCAAGTAGTAAGCCATGTAAAACATAAAGGTAAGCTATGTAAAGTATTGGGTGTGGCAGCACCCGTGAGGCGGTCTCCGACGCAGCAGGCGGTGGAGGTGGCTGGCGCATTGCGGTTGGCGACGAGGCGGCTGGTTCGCCGACTCCGCCAGAACGACCCGTCGGGTCTGTCGCCGACGCTCGCCGCGGCGCTTGCCACGATTTCCCGTGAAGGGCCGATGACGTTGGGTGCCTTGTCCACGCGCGAGGGAGTGACAGCGGCGTCGATCACCCGGGTCGCCGTCAAGCTGGCAGAAGCTGGGCTGATCACCCGCCGCGTCGACGACACCGATCGGCGGGTGACGTGGGTGGAATGCACGGCGAAGGGGCGCCGGCAGCTCGAGGTCACCCGCGAGCGTCACACGGCATGGCTGGCGGATCGTCTGGAGGGCTGTACCCCGAGCGAGCTGGCGTGCCTTCGGGAGGCGGCAACGTTGTTGGAGCGCCTCGTCGATGACGGGAGCTCTCAGCGGTGACGTTGACTGAAACACGTGCCCGGGTGGCGGCTGGGAGTCGGGCGACGTTCCGTTCGTTCGAGACCCGGAACTTCCGTGTCTACTTCGCGGGTCAAGCTGTCTCCCAGACTGGAAACTGGCTGACTCGCATCGGTCAGACATTGCTGGTCCTGCATCTGACCGGCGACGGCTTCGCGGTCGGGATCGTCACCGCCTGCGAGTTCCTCCCGATGCTGCTGTTCGGGGCGTGGGCCGGACTGATCGCCGATCGGTCCGACAAGCGCCGACTCCTCATCATCGTGCAGATCCTGGCCATGCTGCAGTCGTTCGCGATGGCCGCGTTGGCGTTCATGGACCGGCCTCCGCTGGCGGCGATCTACGCGATTGCCCTCGTCGGCGGCTGCGTGTTCGCATTCGACTTCCCAACCCGTCGGGCGTTCGTCGTCGAGCTCGTCGCCGAGAAGGACGTCACCAACGCGATCAGCCTCAACACCGCGGTGATGAACCTGGCCCGCGTCGTTGGTCCAGCGCTGGCCGGGCTGCTCATCGCGACGGTCGGCTACGCATGGTGCTTCACGCTCGACGCGTTCACCTACGTCGCTGTGCTGGCCGGCCTGTTCCTGATCGACCCCCGTCAGCTACGTGCCGCTCCGATCACCGCCAAAGCCAAAGGTCAGCTTCGAGCCGGGTTGCGCTACGCCCGCTCAGTGCCCAACGTGTGGATCCCCCTCGTTGTCGTGGCCATCGTCGGTGTGCTCGCCTACAACTTCCAAGTCGTCGTACCGCTCGTCGTGACTCACAGCTATGGCGGCAGCGTGGCCACCTTCACACTCCTGTTCTCGGTGTTCAGTGTCGGTTCGCTCGTCGGCGCGCTCGCTGGAGCCCGCCGTCACACCGTCGGCATCCCCACCGTCGTCGGCACCTGCACCGCCTTCGCCGCAAGCATGTTCATCTTCGCCGCCGTGCCGTCGATCGGCTGGGCGTTCCCGGCGATCCTGATCGTCGGCTGGGCATCCACGTTCTTCATGACTGCCGCCACCGCCATCGTGCAGATCAGTTCCACGCCCGTCATGCAGGGCCGGGTCAGCGCACTGCAAGGCATCGTGATCGTGGGTTCTACCCCGATCGGCGCCCCGCTGCTGGGCTTCATCTGCGACCGCTACGGCGCCCGCGCCGGGCTCCTCGTCGGTGGCATCGCCGCCCTCGTCGCCGCCGGGTGGGGATGGACCGCCAACCGCAACACCCAACCCGCACCTGCTCAGCACGGCACGACAGCATCGAATGTGGCTGGCGTCGATCAGGGAGCGGCTTTCGGGTCAAGCGCGGGAGGATGAGCGCCGCGTGACGGCCTCGAGCGCCACGTAGTCATCGATGACGCTGAGTCGAGGCGAGCTGGGAAGCGGAGGTGCGTCGAGGCCGAAGGCGTCGGTGCGGAGTTCACCGATCCACTTGCTGTGTTGGTACTCGTGGTTGACGACGGCGATGAGCAGCGTCGATGCGATCACGCGGAGTTGGTTCGGCGCTCCGACTGCGCCTTGGTCGATCTGTCCAATCCGATCGTGCATTCGCGCGGCGACTGCGCTGCGGTACGCGCGAATGCGGTCGAGCGACGGAAGCTCTCCCCGCTGGCGTTCGGGAGTGGCGGAGTCCATCAAGGCGTCGATGTTGGCGTCGATGCTTGGTTCGGCGGCGAGGAGGTTGCGGAGCATGAAATGGGCGACGGCGGCTTGATGCCCGAGGTGCCAGCCGATGGCGGATGACTCTGAGTCCGGACGCCACGCGATCTGCTCGGGCGTGAGTCCGACCTGGAGGTCGTCGGTGTAGGCGAGGGCGCGGTCGAGCTCAGCGAGGAGGTCACGCAGCGTTGAGGTTGGCGTCACAGTCGCGCTGCGCGTCCCTACTTCTCGTCGGCGCTGATGTCGACCATGATCTCGGTCGCCAGCTCCTCGAGGTCGGCACGCACGGCGGCAGGATCGGAGGACGGCGGGACGCGGGCGACGACGTGAGCCTCGAAGATCACCCCTCCGGCCATCGGCGCGTCGCGGGCGTCCGTGGTGATCGTGTCGATGCTCAGCCCATGCCGGCTCAGTACGGCCGACACGTCGTGGACGATGCCGGGATGGTCGTTTCCAGTCAGGTCGAGCGTGAGCTGCGGCCAGCCCCGCTGATCGGCGGCGGTATCTGTGCCGGAGTGGGCGGAGACCTCGAGAAGGCCGTCGAGGGCACGCAGCGCGTCGGTCAAGTCTGCCGTGCGGTCGGCGGGGACGGTGACGACGACGATGCCCGCGAACTTGCCGGCTAGCTCTGCCATCTGGCTGCGCTCCCAGTTGCCACCGTGAGTGGACACCGTGTCGGCGAGGGCTTCGACGAGCCCGACACGGTCGTCACCGATCACGGTGAGCACGAGCACGGGCACGAGCGCATCGTAACGAGGCCGCCCTGCGCGCTCGCCGGTGCATCGTTGCCGCCGGCCCTCATCGCTGTCACGACCCCGGCACAGCATCGGGCGGTGTGAGGCTGCTGCGCCGTGTCGTCGTCCCGCGAGGACGCGTTCGTACCATGTGCGGTCGTGCGTCGCGGCATCAACGTCGGCAACGCGCTCGAAGTGGGACCTGATGATCCCTGGGCGTGGGAAGTCGACGGCGGTCATCTCAGTGCGATCCGTGACGCCGGATTCGACACGGTCCGCCTGCCGGTGGCTTGGTCGAAGCATGCAGCACAGACCGCTCCATTTGAGATCTCGCCGGCGTTCTTCGCCGAGGTCGATCGACTCATCGACGCGGCCCTCGCACGAGAGCTCGAGGTGGTCATCGACGTGCACCACTACGACGACTTGTGTGTCGACCCGGACGCCCACCGTGAGCGGTTCCTCGCCCTGTGGGCGCAGATCGGCGAGCGCTACGCCGGTCTGCCGACCACCGTCGTGTTCGAGCTGCTCAACGAGCCACACGGCCTGGTGTCGGGCCGCCGATGGAACGAGCTGCTCGCCGATGCGCTCGCCGTCGTGCGCAACAGCAACCCCGAGCGTGACGTCGTGGCCGGACCGGCACACCGCAACACGATCGCCGGACTCGCCGAACTCGAGCTCCCCGACGACGAGCGCCTCATCGTCACGCTCCACTACTACCTGCCGCTGTCGTTCACCCACCAGGGTGCTCGATGGGTGCCGCACGCCGTCGACTGGCTCGGCACGCGATGGGGCTCGCCCGCCGACCGGGCCGCCGTACACGACGATCTCGCCGCCGCCGTCGCGTGGTCACACGGACGAGGCCGGCGGCTGTTCATCGGGGAGTTCGGCACGCTCGGTCTTGCTGCGCACAACGACAGAGTGGCCTGGACGAGACACGTGCGGACGGTCGCCGACCAGCTCGGCACCCCTTGGTGCTATTGGGATTTGGCGACCGACTTCGGTATCTACGACGCCGCGGCCCGCCAGTGGGACCAGCCCCTCCGGACCGCCCTGCTCGACGCATGACCGGGCGCTGGAGTGGTGGGCGATGTCAGCGATGGGCAGAATTGGTCGATCGTGAAGCGAGGTGGATGGAGCGCGGCGTGCGTCGTGGTTGGCACGTTCCTGCTCATCGTGGCGGTACTCGCCGGATGGGCTGACCGGACGCTGTTCAACAGCGGCGAGTTCGCCGACCGGGCGGTCGTCGTCCTACGCGATGGCCGTGTTCGTCAGAAGCTCGGCGAGGCGATTGCCGATCAGCTGGAGGCTGCGGGCGTGTCCGACGTCGTTGCCTACCGCTCGGAGCTGCTGCCGATCATCGTCGACGTTGTCGGCACGCCCGGCTTCGAGGCGATCTTCCGCCGCGCTGTCGAGACCGCCCATCGGGCGGCCGTCAGTCAGCACGCCGGCACCGCAGCTCTCGAGCTCGGCGAGACGATCGAGATCTTCGCCAGCTCGGCCGCCGCCGCAGGCAACCCGGGCTTGGCCCAGACGCTCGAGCGGCGCGCCGGCTCGCTGCTGATCGACGCCGGTCCCGTCCTGGCCAGGCTTGACCTGTACCGCCTCTCTGAACGGGTGCGTTGGCTGGACGACGTGGCGGGTGCCCTCACCGTGATCGCCTTCGCCGCCGCCGTTCTGCTTGATCGCGACCGCCGGCGTTCGGTGCGACGCATCGGTGCCGGCGCCGTCGTCGCCGGTTTGGTCGTCGTCGTCGTGACCGTGCTGGCGCCGAGAATCGCCGCCCGCGAGATCGACGACCCCACCCTTGCGGCTGCCGTCTCGGGCGCCGTCGGCCGGTTCATCGCCGACCTACTGACCATCGGGCTGTGGGTGGTGGTCGCCGGCGTGCTGCTCGCGGCGGCCGCGGAGGCGGCCGGTGTCCCGCGCCCGCACGTGACCGAGCGCGCCGGTGCCGCGTGGCGTTGGGTGGAGTCCTCGCCCCGCCACCAGGCCGTCGGGGGGATCGTGCTGCTGCTTGTTGCGGCACTCCTCATCGTCGCCCGCGAAGCCGTGGTCGCGCTGGTTCTCGTGTCCGCCGGGATCGCCCTTGCCTATGTCGGAGCGGTGCTGTGCATCACGGCCGCGTTTGGTGCGTCGCCGGCGCATCGCCCGGCGGCCCACCCTGTGTCGAGACGAGCCGTCGGCATTGCCGCGGCGGTGGTCCTGGTGGCGGTCGTGGCCGTCGGGGCGGTGCTCACCGTCGGCGCAGCTCGGTCCGACGCGCGGGCCAGCAGGCAGCTGGAGTGCAATGGCTCCGCCGACCTGTGCGACCGGCGCCTGGACCAGGTCGCGCTGGCCGGCGCCCACAACGCCATGTCGGCGGCGACGAACCCCGGCTGGCTCTTTCCCGAGCAGCTCACCGGCATCCCTGCGCAGCTCGAGTACGGGGTGCGGGCGCTGCTCGTCAAGTCCCACTACGGGACGCCGACGGGCGTTGAGGTGGGCGGTGCGGAGATCGTCGTCACCAACGTCGCCGCGGAGTCCTCCGTCGACCGCTCCGACGAGGTCTCGGAGCTCTCGGCGGAAGCCGTCGCCCGTGCCCAGCAGCTCGAGCAGACCGTCCCGGTCCAGGCCGCCGAGCGGACGATCTACCTCTGTCACGTGTACTGCAGCCTCGGCGCGATTCCGTTCTCAGACGTGCTCGCCCAGCTCAAGGCGTTCATGGACCGCAACCCGCATGAGGTGATCCTGCTGTTCATCGGCGACTACGTGTCGCCGGAGGACACGGCCGCGGCGTTCGCGAGTGCCGGCCTCATCGACCGCGTCTGGACCTACGACACGGCCGCGCCGCCCACGACACTGCGCCAGATGATCGAGGCGCGCCAGACGCTGCTCGTACTGTCCGAGCACGCCGGTGGCACACCCCCGTGGTACACCCAGGGCTACGGCATCTTCCAGGAGACGCCGTTCACGTTCACCTCCCCGGCTGCCTTCAACTGCCAGCCCAACCGCGGACCAGCCGATGCACCGCTGTTCGAGCTGAACCACTTCATCACCACGAACGCGGCACCGTCGATCGACACAGCTCGCCAGGTCAACGCCTACGACGTCCTCGACGCGCGGGCGCGCCAATGCGCCGACGCACGCCACCTGATGCCGAACATCGTGGCCGTCAACTTCGTCACCGAGGGCGACTTGCTCGAGGTGGTCGAAAACCTCAATGAGGACCCGCCCGTCACCTCGCCGGCAGGCGGGTGATCTCACGCACAGAGGGAGTGAGGCGATGAGAGCGATCCGGATCTCTGCACCTGTCGGCGTCGATGGTCTCGTGTACGAGGAGGCGCCTGATCCCACACCGGCGATCCGCGACGTGCTGGTCCGGGTGCATGCGTGCGGGATCACCGCCGATGAGCTGTCCTGGGGGCTGTACGCCGATCGCGCCGGGCGCGACCGCACACCGTTGATCCCGGGCCAGGAGTTCTCCGGCGTGGTCGTCGCGCTCGGATACGGCACCGCCGGGGTGGCTGTCGGCGACGAGGTGTATGGCCTGAACGACGACTACCGCGACGGTGCCGCCGCGGAGCTGATGACCATCGAGGCCCGCGACGTTGCGCCGGCGCCGACCACCGTCGATCACGTGCAGGCCGCATCGCTACCGCAGGCTGCCCTCACGTCCTGGCAGGCGCTTTTCGATCACGGCCACCTCGGCGCGGGACAGACAGCGCTGATCCACGGCGCTGCCGGCGCGGTCGGGTCGATCGCCGTGCAGCTCGCCAAGGCGAAGGACGCTCGCGTGATCGGGACCGGCCGTTCGAGCGTGAGGTCGTTGATCCTCGACCTTGGGGCCGACGAGTTCGTCGACCTCGAGCAGGATGCCTGGTTCACCGGCGTCGAGCAGTGTGATGTCGTTTTCGACACGATCGGCGGCGACGTCCTCGCCCAGTCGGTCAGCATCGTGAGGTCCGGCGGGGTACTCGTCTCGGTCGCCTCACCCCCGACAGCTGGGCGCGACGACATCCGCTCGATCTACTTCATCCGGCACCCGGACGGCGCCCAACTCGTCGAGATCGCTCGCCTCGTCGACAGCGGCCGGCTCCGCCCCCAGGTCGGTGCCGTGTATCCCCTCGCCCAAGCCCGGGAGGCGTTCACCGCAAAGGCGGCCGGCGGTATCCCCGGCCGGGTCATCCTCCAGCCGTGACTGCGAGCCTCGGACTCCAAGTACATCGACGACGTGCCTGCCGGCTCGATCGTCGGAGGCGCGGACCATACTGCGGCATGCCTACGCAGCTGGCACCATCGGCGGGCGAGCAAGCGACACACCGCCGCTGGTGGCGAAAGGTCCGGTCCGGTCGACGAGCGTCGCTGAGCCCATCGAGATGCCATCAGCGTCGATCTGCTGCGCGACCTCGAGACCGACCCACTCGCCGACTGGGTAGCGTCCGATCAGCATCGTGTAGTCGCCGTTGATGTAGTGCAGGCCGTCGTCGCTGCTGTTGGCGAGCGGACAGGCGATGTCGCCGGACAGCGCCGTGCGCACGAACGGCGACATTGGCTCGTCGTCGACGAGGCGGGTTGTCTCCTTGGTCCAGATCCGGGTTTGCTCACCTGCGCCGAAGCCTCCCCGCACGACCCGGAACCACCATCCGGCGTGGTCAGGTGAACCGACCCCGGACGCCTCGAGCGAATCGGGATCCGGCCACGGCTCGTGCCGAGGCCGCCAGATCCGTCCGGGTGGTTCCTCGCTCTCGGCGAGGAACACTGCCGTCGCTCGCCCGACGTCGTGACCGGCGCACCGCACCAATGCGTCGGTCACCTTGAGGCGCCGCCCGGCCCGAATCGGTCGCACATCGATCTCTACGAGCGCCATCGCGGCCGGTCGGAACAAGTCGACAGTGAGCCTCGCGGCCCGCCAACCCGGCGCGCCATGCTCCGCCTCGAGCGCCCGTGCCGCAAGCCCGCCGAGCAACCGGCCGTGCAACATCTCCTCGCCCCAGGGCGCGTGGGCGTGCGGAAACGGCAACACGCCCGAGCCGACGGACTGGAAGTATGAATCGGTCACGGCGCCGGTGTAGCAGCCCGGCCGTCGCCGCGATTGGTCTCCCCGTTGCGCCGTGTGTCGTTGCGGGAGCTGCGGAACAGCGTGTCGCCCGTGTAGGGTCATCCCCCGCTTGGAGGACTGCACAGCAGCGGGGCTGATCCGCCGCTGAAGGGAGTGCGGTCGCCGCACGGAAAGGGGCGCCGCATGACGATGGTCGCCTGTCAGAGTCGGCGCCGCCGTCGACGCGTCGGTACGGCGCTCCTCGCCGCAGCGATCGTGGCGACCGCGTGCAGCTCGTCTGGATCCGAATCGGGAACAACGGTCGCACCCGTCACCACCACTCCAGGCGGCGCCGATGCCTCGGACGTGAGCACGAACCCGCAAGCAGACTTCTCCGGCATGGTCGACATCGGGGGTGGCCGCCAGATGTACATGGAGTGTCGGGGCAGCGGAAGTCCCACCGTCGTGCTCGTCGCCGGTGGGGGCGAACGTGGCGAGAACTGGAGTGCCACGGCGAGCCCGGACCAGACGGGCGTCTTCCCTGAGGTCGCCAAGTTCAGTCGTGTCTGCGTCTACGACCGCCCTGGAACTGCGACCGAGACGTCCTCGGGATGGGATGTCACGGCGTCCACCGAGGTGGAGCAACCGATCACGCCCGCCGATGCGGCGGCCGATCTCCACGCGCTGCTGGAGGCGTCAGGTGAAGCTGGACCCTACGTCTTGGTCGGCCACTCGTTGGGCGGTCCCATCGTCCGGTACTACGCCGGCGAGTACCCGTCGACCGTCGCCGGCGTGGTCCTCGACGACGGCCTGTCCGAGCACCTGGGCGACGGGCTGACGCCAGAGCAGTTGATCGACTTCGAGCGGTTGAACAGCCCGGAGGTCCAGGGGCGTCCGCCAGGAGCCGAGACGTTCGAGTACGCCACGCTCGTCGAGCAGATGCAAGCCGCGGGAACGATGCCAGACGTCCCGATGGTCATCCTGACCGCCGACACGTGGCTGATCACGCCCGAGCTGATCGCCTCCGGCGTGTTCGCGGACTTCGTCGATCAGGAGTTCTCCGATGCGCTCTGGTCGGCGCAGCTCGCCGCGCAGGACGAGCTGGCGGCGACGTACCCGGACGCCGAACACGTCACCGACACCAATGCAACCCACTACATCCACCGCGACCAACCGCAGCTCGTCGTCGACGCGATTCGCGACGTCAGAGGTTGATCGCCCTCCGCGGCGAACGCCTGCCCGTGCCGACGCGACAACAATGGAGCGATGGGGACGTACATCTCATTGGTCAACTGGACCGACCAGGGGTTGAAGGACGTGAAGGCCACTGTCGACCGGCTCGACGCCGGCCTCGAGCTGGCGTCGAAGTACGGCGTCACGCCGACGTCGATGTACTGGACGGTCGGAATCTATGACATGGTCTTCATCGCCGAAGCCGACGACGACCAGTCGATCACTGCCTACCTGCTCGACGTCTGCTCGCGGGGCGCCATCCGCACCATGACGATGCTGGCGTACGACCGGGAAGGAATGCGAGGCGTTCTCGACCGGCTGAACTGACCTGGCGCCCACACGAGGCCAGGCGAAGGGCACTCGCTTCAGTCCGTGGTCGAGCTGTCCGCTAGCGCAGTCACGACGATGTTGGAGAGCGTGGGAGCCACGGGCGTGCCGTCGGGTGCGAGGGTGAGGTTGGCGACCACGATGACCGTCGTGTCGGTGTCCGGATCGCGAGACATCGCCGTGTTGAAGCCGGTGATCTGACCGCCGTGGCCGATGTAGGACCCCGTCTTGTCGATGCCATACCCGTAGCCGTAGACGCCTTCGGCCTGCGGGTAGTCAGGGCCGATGCCGCGGATGCTGTCGATGCGCAGCTGCTGGGTGGCCGGATCGAGCAACTCGCCGCTGACGAGGGCGTCGGCCCACACGACGAGGTCGTCTGGCGTGGAGGTCACGGAACCGGCGGTCCAGCCCCATGATGGATTGATCTCGCTGACGTCCTCCGGAAGGAGCGTGCCCGCACGTGCCTCCGCTTGTTGTCCGGCTGGAAGCGCTTCACTGAAGCTGCCGTAGTGGTAACCGTGCACGAACGGCACCGGCATCGACGACTCCTCCAACGTGGGCAGAGCGGTGTCGTCCATGCCGAGGGGCGCGAACAGTCGCTCCTCGAACAGCTCGCTGGCGGTCTGCCCGGTGAGCTGCTCCATGATCATCCCGAGCAGGATGTAGTTCGTGTTTGTGTAGTGCCAGTTCGAACCCGGCGCGAAGTAGGACGGGTGGGCGAAGGCGATGTCGAGCAACTCCTGTGGCCGCCACACCCGCTGAGTTTCGGTATCGGCGATCTGCGCCCACTGAGGGTCGTCGGTGTAGTTGTACAGACCGCTGCGCATGTCGAGCAGTTCCGCAATCGTGACGTCGTCGCCGTCGGGAACGCCCGCGACGTACTTGCTGACAGGGTCGTCGAGGGCGAGCAGACCTTCCTCGATGAGCTGCAAGATGATCGTCGCCGTCATCGTCTTGGTGACGCTGCCGACGCGGACGTGGTCGCTCGTCGTGACCGGCTGCGTGCCGCCGAGCTCGGTGTTGCCGAAGGCAAAGGTGGCGTCGCCGAACTCACTCGATCGTACGAGAACGATCGCCGCGGGGACCGTGGTGCTCTCGACCACCTCTTCGAGCGACGCCCGGAGGCCGGCGGCGTACTCGGGCGATGCCAGGGTGGTGGCAACCCCCCACGTGGACATGGTCTGAGTCGACGTCGATGACGACGTGGACTCGCACGCGGCGGTGAGCACGACGGCGGCGATGACCGGAAGCACGCTCGGACGGACACGGCCTCCGGCGGCGATTCGTCGATCGCCCATGATCTCTCTCCCTCGACGCGAGCACGACAGTGCGTCAGACTGCCACGCCCATTTCCGGTTCGGCACGATGATCGCCGTCTCGGGCTCGGCCACGAGCATCCATCGGGACGGCGGCACTCACAACTGACAGGAGCGATGAGACGTGACCGACGACGAAGCCGCAGGGACGACAGCGACCACTTCCTACGGGCCGGTTCACTACTTCGAGGACGGCGACGGTGCCCCCCGTGCTCTTCATGGACGGGTGGCTCGGACCAGGGCAGGTTGATGGGGCCTCGGCATCGGTCGCTTTGCCGTCGCGTGCAGGTCGACGGCGGCAGCACGTCTCGTTGTGGACCGACCCGTCGAGCGATGACCTGCAGCGTCAGGTCTCCGCGCACCTGGCGAGCTCGTAGCCACATGGCGTGATCGTCCCGATCAGCCGCCCGCGAGGTGCTCGTCGAACCAGGTGAGGGTGCGGGACCACGCCTCGCCCGCCGCCTCGGGGACGTGGCGGTCGGGACGCGTGTCGTTCAGGAAGGCATGACCGGCGTTCGCGTAGACCTGAACCTCGGTGCTGACCGGCGCTGATGCGAGGGCCGCTTCGATCGCCTCGACGTCGTCTGCCGGGATGGACTCGTCGGCGTCACCGAACAGGCCGAGCCACGGCGTCTGCATCGCGGGCACACCGGGAAGCAACGACGGGCGTGCGTCCGACCTCGCGTGCACGATGCCACCGCCGTAGAACCCGACCGCTGCGCCGATCGACCTGCGGGTTGCAACCAGGAAGGCGACGCGGCCGCCGAAGCAGAACCCGACCACGCCGACACGGCGGTCTTCGATCCCCTCGGTGCGAAGCCACTCGAGCACCGCGTCGAGGTCGTCGAGCGTGTGCTCGTCGGCGACGGCGGCGACGTGACGCGCCATCCCGTCTCTGTCGTCGTAGGCGATGGTGCCTCCGCCGCTGCGGTGGAAGAGATGTGGCGCGATCGCCAGGTACCCGGCGCCAGCGAAGCGCCTCGTCACATCCTCGATGTGCTCATTGACCCCGAACGCCTCCTGGACGACGATGACCGCCCGCGGCGGGTCCGCCGGCGATGGCGACCGGGCGACGTAGACGTCCATCGGACCGTCTGGCGTTGCGAGGGTGATGGTCTCTGCATCCACGTCCTACCTCGGTGTTCGGCGGCGCCCAGGGCTTGCGGAGCCGACGACGGTACCCGAGCTCTTGCGAAATCGACTCCGCACCGGGCCTTGGGTGGGGCGGGCACGGAACTTCATGTGACGCTGTCGGCTTGGTCCGCTGACGCTCACGCCACCTACCATCGGCGAGTACCCGATGCACCTCGGCTTCGACGAGCCAGCATCAGTCGATGAGGGAGATGGTGATGGACGCAGACGTCTTGGTCGCCGGCGCCGGCCCGGTTGGTCTGATGACGGCGGTCGAGCTGCGCCGTCGAGGCGTCGACGTCGTGATCATCGACCAACGAGAGACGTCGGCGCTCTGGGCCAAGGCGGTGGGCGTGCAGCCCCGCACGCTCGAGATCTGGGACACCGTCGGGGTCGTCCGACCTGCACTCGACGCAAGCATCGCGATGCGCGGGCAGATCGTCTACGTGAACGGCGAGCAGGTGGCGCAGCTGGACCTCAGCCTCCCCGATGAGGTCCCGTACCGGTTCATCGCCTTGCCGCAGTACGACACCGAGCGGATCCTGGGTGACCACCTGGCGACCCTGGGGACGTCGGTGCAGCGAGGCTGCCAACTGCTGGACTTCACGCAGGACGCGAACGGTGTCGTCAGCACGGTACGCGATGGAAGCAGCACGACGTCCGCCGAGCGAACGCTGACCAGCAAGTTCCTCGTGGGTTGCGACGGCGCGCACAGTGTCGTCCGCAAAGGACTCGACCTGTCGTTCGAGGGCGACGCCTTCCCGGAGGAGTACATGCTCGCCGACGTCGAGGTCGACTGGACGATGCCGGCCGGCTACGGCGTCCGGGCGAGCCACCAGACCGACGGCGTCGTCGACGACGTGCTCGTCTGCATCCCGCTGCCTGGCATCAACCGGTACCGCATGTCGATGCTCGTCCCCGACGACCTCGCGACGCCGAAACCGGCCGCAGGTGAGGTCGCGCACGGCATCGAGTCGGTTCGTCCCCCCGAGCTGCACCACATCCAGGCCGTGCTCGACCGCCTCTCACCGCAGCCGACGAAGGCGTCGAACATGCGCTGGTCATCGGTGTTCCGGATCAGCCATCGACTGGTGGACCGCTACGGGTCGGGCCGGGCGTTCGTCGCCGGCGATGCTGCGCACATCCATCCGCCAACAGGGGCCCAAGGCATGAACACGGGCCTCCAGGACGCCTACAACCTGGGCTGGAAGCTGGCCCTCGCCGTGCAGGGCTCCGCCTCCGAGGGCCTGCTGGACTCCTACGACGCCGAACGTCACCCGGTCGGTGAAGAGGTCGTCGGGCGGACAGTGCGCAACGCCCGGGAGGGGGTCGGAGCGGGAGATGCGAACCTGGAGACGACGATGCTCCGGGAGGCGCAGCTGCTCGTCGCGTACCCCGACAGCCCGATCGTCGGCGAAGATGTGGGTACCGGCGAACTCGCCGGTGGTCCCTCGCCCGGCGAGCGAGCACCGGATGCGACGGGGCTGCGTCAGGACTCCGCCGGATTTGCGCTCCGGTTGCACGAGCTGCTGCGCCACCCGGACCACACGCTGTTGCTGTGGGCCCGCTCTGATGCCGACTGCGCGGCGGCACGCCTCCTCGCCGCGGAGGTCGCAGAGCGAACGCAGGGTCGGATCTGCAGCCACGTCATCGTGCCCGCCGACTCCTCGATCACGGACGTCTCCGGCATGACGCTGCGCGACGCCGACGGCCGCGCCGCTGCTGCGTACGGGTTGGCCGTCGAGACCTCCGATGGTGCGATCCCCGCCTACCTCATCCGGCCCGACGGCTACGTCGGCTATCGCACCTCGGCGATCAACCTCGACCGCCTCGCGGAGCACCTCGCCCGAACGTTCCGGTGATCCAGGGAGACGGCCGGTCGGAGTGACCCGTTCGGCGACCGGCAGCTGCTGAGCCACGCACGGCAGACTTCTGCCCGTGCTGTCTCTGCCGCCCGAGCGCCACGCTGTCCACCAGGTCAGCGTCATGAGCGCGCTGCTCGACGGTGTCTACGACGGCGATCACACCATCGGCCAACTGCTGCGTCACGGCGACTTCGGGCTCGGCACGTTCGACGCTCTCGACGGCGAACTCCTCGTGCTCGATGGTGTCGCCTATCGGATGCGGGCCGACGGTGGCGTGACGGCGGCGGCCTACGACGACCGCACACCGTTCGCTGTGATCACGGCCTTCGTGTCCCACGCTCGGCGCGAGATCTCGACCAGTGCGACGCGAGCCGAGATCGTCGAGCTGCTGGCCGACCTGGTGCCGTCGCAGAACTACCTCTACGCCGTTCGCATCCGTGGGCGCTTCGCCGTCGTCCGCACCCGCACCGTCATCCGCCAGTCACGTCCGTACCGACCGCTCGTCGAGGTCACGTCCGGTGAGCGGGTGCTGGAGCATCGCGAGGTCGTTGGCACGGTCGCCGGCTTCCGCACCCCGCTGTACGAGCGGGGCATCGGAGTGCCGGGCGGCCACGTCCACTTCGTCGACGAATCGCTGCGCACAGGCGGCCACGTCCTCGACTTCGTGCTCGACCATGGCACGCTCGAGGTGTGCATCGGCACCGACCTCCACCTCGCGCTGCCGATGACGGCGGAGTTCGCCAGCGCACACCTCGACCCGGAAGACCTCGACACCCAGATCGAGCACACCGAGCGCCACCATTGACGACCATGGCCAATCGAGCACGATGACGACGAACGACGACTCCGTCGAGGCGACGTACGCCTTCGTCGACCTCGCAGGGTTCACTGCGGTGACCGAAGCGCACGGCGACGCGGAGGCTGTGTCGATCGTGCGGACGTTCCGGGACCGCGCCTCGCAGGTGCTCGGGCCCGACGACGAACTGGTCAAGACGATTGGGGACGCCCTGATGCTGCGCTTCTCAGCACCCGATCGCGCGATCGTCGCACTACGCGAGTTGCTGCAGCGGGAGCTCGTCGTGCACGACGCCGTGCTGCTGCCACGCGCCGGTGCGCATCACGGACCCGCCGTCGCCGTCGAAGGCGACTACTACGGCGCGGCTGTGAATCTCGCCGCCCGGGTCGCCGGGGAAGCGCGAGGCGGTCAGCTGCTCGTCACCTCGCAGGCCGCCTTCGCTGCCCGGGACCTCGGAGCGACGATCACGCACGTCGGGTCCGTCAACTTGCGCAACCTCAGCGAGTCGGTCGACATCTACGACGTTCGAGTCGGTGACGGCACGGAGGAGGCCGTTCTCGACCCGGTCTGTCAGATGCGCGTCCCGACCGCGGCCGGCTCCGCCATCGTCCTCGACTGGCTTGGGCGGCGCTTCCACTTCTGCGGGCTGCCGTGCGTCTCCCGCTTCGCCGCCGACCCCGACCGGTACCTCGACCGCACTACGTGACGGCATCCAGTCCGAACACGTCGTCGAGGATCACCCGCTCGGTCCAGTTGGCGAGCTGCCGCTCGCTCCATCCACGGCCGATCACCATCGTCCAGTACAGGTCGGGACTGAGGCAGAGATAGAGCACATCGGCTGCGTGATCCTTGGTCACGCCCTTGCGCAGCGGTGCCTTCTTCACGAGTCGGGCGACGAGTTCGACCATGCCGTCGAGGCGCAGGCGCTGGCCTCGTTCCCACACCTCGCCGGCCGGATCGCCGGCGACGGCGTGGAACGCGGGGATCATTGGTGCGACGCGGCCTGAGATCGAGAGCACGCCGCGGCAGATGTGGCGTACCGCGTCACGGACGTCGTCAGCGTCGACCGCCGCGAGGTACCACGGCTGCCGCTGCGGTGGAAGCTCGTCGTCGCCGAGGACCGTGCGTTCGTGCACCGCCTGGAACAGGTCGTCCTTGGTGTGGAACGTGAAGTACAGCGTTTGCACGGCGACGCCGGCGCGCTCAGCGATCGCGTCCATCGTCGTGGCGCGATACCCGTCGCTGCAGAACAGCTCGTACGCGGCGTCGAGCATGCGCCGGCGAGTCGCCGCCGCCCTCTCCTGTCGCGATCCACGCTTGACTTGCGCCATGCCGAGAGAGTACTAGTGGTCATTACTAGTGGCTACCACTAGTGAAGCTCTCAGCGAAAGGGTGGATGAGATGAGCATCGGAGTCGTTTGGGGTGCGGGCGATCAGATCGAAGGGACGCCTTTCCAACTGGTCGTGTCCGGCTCGGAGACGAGCGGTCATGCCGTCGTGCTGACCGTCGACATGCCCCCTGGCCTGCACGTCGACGCGCACACTCACGACACCGAGGAGCAGATCAACATCGTGATCTCGGGACAAGTCCGCTTTCGTGTCGGCGACGAGGAAGCCGCACTCGGCGCCGGCGGTGTGCTGCTCATGCCCCGCGGCGTCGAGCACGAGCTGTGGAACGACACTGCCGAGTTCGCGCAGATCGTCGAGGTGTACACGCCGCCAGGAATGGAGCAACGGTTTGCGTCGGCCGGAGCTGCCGCAGTCGCCGCGGGCATCGGTGTCGCCGCCGCCGGCGAGTACGCCGCCACGCGTGCGACGTGAGGCCGGTCACGTCACGGGTGCCCGATGAGCCAGCTCCGGAGGGTCTCGTTGAACTCGTCGGGAGCTTCGAGGTTGCACACGTGGCCGACCCCTTCCAGCACAACGAGCGTGGAGTCAGGCAGCGCGGCGTGCAGCTGCTCGCCGACGTAGATGGGAGCGCGGACGTCTCGATCCCCGTAGACGAGCAGTGTCGGAAGCGTGATGTCCGCCAGCGCGCCGCGCAGGTCCTCCGCTGACGCCTCGGCCATGGACCGGAATCCTCCCGGATGGAAGCTGCGCAGGCTGTCTCCGAACGAGTCAAGCACCTCGCTCGGAGGTGGTGCGTCGAACATCGTCGGGAGCAACGTGGCGGCGAGGCGCTCACCGCTCAGTTCCGACAGGCGGATCGCCTGTTGCAGCCGATCCTCCGCGACAGCAGGAGGAAGGGACCCCCGCCAGCCGGCGTAGCCCGAGACCACGACCAGACTGCGCGGGACCGTCGGGTAGCGATGAGCGAAGGCCAGCGCCAGGGCACCCCCGAACGACAGCCCAACGATGTGTGGCCGATCGAGCTCGACCACTTCGATGAAGCGAGCCAAGCAGTCGGCATAGCCGGTGATGCCGAACGACTCCGGTGGGTCGGAGGAGCGACCCGCACCGGGCGCGTCCCAGGCGACGAGACGGAACTGGTCGGCAAGTGCGTCGAGCTGGGGCCGCCACGTGACCGGACCGTCGCCGACATACCCGTGCAACAGCACGACGTCGGGCCCGGCACCCACCCGCTCGAACGACACGTCCAACCCGTCAATGGAGACGGTGTCCATCGGCTGCCAGGGTAGGACTGCTGAGACTCGCCGTGGTCTCGATTCGGCCTGGACGGCCGCGTCCGTCAGGTCCGCTTGGCAGTTCTGCGAGTGCGCCGCTTGCTGTGGTCGGCGGCATGCGACGGATGCGTCCACACGTCGGGGCGGGGCGCGGCCAGTGCCGGCGGCCGTTCTTTGGCCAGCGCGTCCCATGCCTGCAGCACGTCGAGCAACAGCAGGTCGATCATCCGGCGGCTGAGGTCGATCCGCACGACCACGCGCATGAGGTGCACGTCCTCCGCATCGGGTGGAAGGCTGTAGGCCGGCACGATCCATCCGTTCTCGCGAAGGCGAGCGGACAGGTGGTAGACGTCGAACCCGGGGTCGCCCTTGAGCCGGAAGGTCACCACCGGCTCGGCGAGACCTGGGTTGAGGATCTCGAACTTTCCCGTGCCCTCGAGCTGCTCGTTCAGGTACTTGGCGTTGGCCAGCATCGACTCGACGATGCGCGTGTAGCCCTCGCGGCCGAGGCGCAGGAAGTTGTAGGCCTGCGCCTGGACCATCGCCGACCCGCGGGAGAAGTTGAACGTGTAGGTCGGCTGGGCGCCGCCCAGGTAGTTGACGCTGAAGACGAGCTCGTCGGGCAGCTTCGTCTGGTCCCGGAAGATCAGCCACCCGACGCCCGGGTAGACGAGGCCGTACTTGTGACCCGAGGCATTGATCGACGCGACCTGCTCGAGCCGAAAGTCGAACTCGAAGTCGGGATGGGCGAACGGCGCGATGAAGCCGCCGCTCGCGCCGTCGATGTGAAGCGGGATGTCCCACCCGCGCTCGGCCTTGATCTGCACCAGGAGGTCGTTGATCTCCTTGATCGGGTCGGCTTCACCGATGTGGGTCGTACCGAGCACCGCTCCGACCGCGATCGTGTTCTCGTCGACGTGCTGCGCGACGTCGTCTGCCGACAGCACCCACCGGTCCGGACGCATCGGGATCTTGCGCATCTCGACGTCGAAGTACTTGGCGAACTTGTCCCAGACGACATGCGTCTCCGCTCCGAACACCACGTTCGGCCGGGTCGTGTCCTCGCCGGCCGCTTCGCGACGGGCTCGCCAGCTCCACTTGTGGGCGAGCAGGCCCAACATGATCGCCTCGGAGGACCCGATCGTGGCGACGCCGACCACTTCTGCGGGATCAGGCGCGTTGAACAGCGCGCCGAGCATGTGCACGCACGCCTCCTCGACCAAGGACGCTGCTGGGTACTCGTCGTGATCGATGTGGTTCTTGCGCAGCGTCTCGTGGATCAGCGCTTCGGCCTGCGGCTCCATCCACGTCGTCACGAACGACGCCAGGTTCAGCGTCGGGCGGCCATCCAGCATGAGCGCGGTGCGCAGGAGCTCGTAGGCCGCATCCGGGTCCATGCCCTGGGCGGGGAACCCGTCCGGAGCGATGCCCTGCTGGAACGCCGACGTGGCATGGATGGGCACCACGTTCTGGTCACTGGCACGATCATCCATCTGCGACACCTCTCCCTCGACGCGGCCGCCAAACGAGCACGCAGCCTCTCAGATCTTGGCCGACGGCACCGCCTCCGGGGGCACGTCGCGTTCATTCGGCGTGATTGACGGGAGGGTTGCCGAGTGCCAAGATCCCCCGCCAACGACTCCCGGAGGTGGACGGTGAAGAAGTTGCTCCTCGTCGGTGCGCCGGTTGCTGCTGCGGCAGGCTTGCTCGTGTTGCCTTCGGGCTCTCGATGGCACGGACGTGCCGGCGCTACCTGCGACGTGCGCGTTCGTCGAGGGTTCAGGCGCTGCGGCGACGCAGGGCGGAGTGGCGATCGCAATGAACGGCAGCGCCGCGATCGGCGTTGCTGGGTCGTCCATCGGGATCAACAACTCGACCGCCAACACGCTGCAGACCGTCGCGATCGCCATCCAGAACTCGAATGTCCTCGCCGGTCCCGGCCCGGGCGGCATCGCGGCAACGGGGCTTCAGTGTTCTCCGGCATCGACTGCGGTGGCGCCTCGGCGCCGAGCGGACCCTGATCGACGTCGCGTCCCGTCGCTCAACGCGCCTGCTGGAACACGTCTCCGGAGAGATACTTCAACCCGGAGTCGACCTGGATCGTGACGACCGTCCGTCCAGGTCCGAGCCGCTCGGCGACAGCGAGCGCAGCCGTGATGTTGGCGCCTGTCGACGGACCTGAGAAGAGGCCCTCGACCCGCGCCGCTCGGCGCGCCATCGCGAAGGCGTCGGCCGTGCTGACGGCGAGGACCTCGTCGAAGTCCGCTCGCTCGAGCAGATCGGGGACGAACCCTGCGCCGCCGCCCTCGATGCGGTGCGTCCCGGCAGCCCGTCCCGACAGCACGGCGGATTCCGCCGGCTCCACCGCCACCCGGTGCAGCAGTGGGTAGACGGTGCGCAGCTCGCGGCTCACGCCCAGGAAGCAGCCAGCCGTGCCGACGTACAAGCACAGCGCGTCGACGGTGCCGGGCAGCTGCTCGATGATCTCCGTCCCCAACTGCCGATAGCCCTCGATCATGTCGGTGTTGCGGAACTGATCGGTCTGGAAGCCACCGAGCTCGCGGGCAGCCTCTCGCGCTCTCGCCCGCATGCGCGGGATGAGGTCGGGCGTGATCCCCTCCGGGCTCGACACGATCTCGACGGAGGCACCGAACGCCTCGATCGTGCGGCGCTTCTCCATGGCGAAGGCGTCGGAGGTGACGATGTGCAGCGGGTGGTCGGTGACCGCGCAGACGAACGCCAGCGAGCTTCCCGTGCTGCCGCCGGTGTACTCGACGACCGGCTGGCCCGGCGCGAGTCGGCCGTCACGTTCGGCGACCCGGACCATGGCCAGCGCCATCCGGTCCTTGTACGACCCGGTTGGGTTCGCCGCTTCCAGCTTCACCCAGACCGCGGCGTGCCCGTCCGGCACGAGACGCTCCAGCCGGACGAGCGGTGTCGAGCCGATCGCCGCCAACATTCCCTCGTTCATGGCCACAGCATGATTGGCGAGCCGGATCAGGCGGGAACGGGAGCGCTCAGGTCGTCGACGATCCGATCGACCTGGACGAGTAGCGCCGCGTAATTGAGCCACTCGCCCTCCAGCAGCTCGCCATGCTCGACCTCGCCGTCCCGATCGAGCGCCGAGCGGGCGCGGCGGCCCGCCGCCTGGACGCACCGGGCCCTACGGAGCTCGACCTCCGCCAACGACTGCATGACATCGCCATCGTGCGGCTCGTCCAACACCTCCTGCACCAGCACGCGAACGGCATCGGCGAGGGCGTTGAACAGCAACCCCATCGCCGGCATCGCGGCGTGCGTCGAGCCAGCGAGATGGGCGTGGTCGTCGAGGCCTCGTGAGATCACGGAGACGCCGATGGCCGTGCGGTCCAGCCGCGGCATGACTTGCTCGTAGCGACCGAGCGCCTCGAGGTGACGCCGGTCGCGCAGGTTCCACCGCGCCGACTCGCGGCCACTGCCGACCGCCTCGGCTGCCTCGTCGACGAGCCGCTGCCGCGTGGTGCGGGCGGTGCGCCTCCATTCCTCCGTCTGTTCGGTCGACCACGGGCCCTGGAGGCCCTCGCCCATCTCATCGAGCAGGTCGCCGAGGCTGGCGGACAGCCGGCCCAGCGTCTGCCGAGCATCGACCCACCGCGACGCAGGGAGGAGGAGCGAGATGGCGACGCCGACGGCCGCGCCGAGCAGCGTGTCGAGCGCACGTCGCCAACCCTGATTCGGCTGACTGGCCGCGACCGCGGAGAGCACGACGAGACCGCTGAGCGGCACCTGCCTCGCCGCCGCGGGTGGCAGTCGCAGGACGAGCTGGGCGACCCCGAGCGACACCCCGACGAGCAGGGCGACCGTGAGCGCGTTCAGGTCGAGCGCGTCACCGACGGCCACCGCGATCAACACACCGAGCACAACGGCACCGCTGCGTTGCAGCGCGGTACGAACGGATGCCCGTACCGACACCTGCACGACCACGACGGCGGTCAGCGAGGCCAGGATGGGATAGTCGATGTCCGTGACGAGCGCGGCGACCCACCACGCCAGGCCCGCGGCGAGGCCGGACTTGGCGACCGTCCCGATCTCGGTCGACGTCGGCGGCGTCCAGGAGACGGCGTGGGCCACGCGGTCCCACAGCCGCTTGACGAACGTGCGGCTACGTCTCCAGGACAATGCTCACGGGTCGATCGCTCGTGATCGGGTCGGCGTGACGATGGGCGACCTTCCAGGTGTCGCCCTCGCGACGGAAGATCATCGTCACCCTCAGCGATGACGGAGCCATCGTCTGAGTACCGACGAGCCGAACCTCACCCCGCTCGATCCAGACCACGTAGCCGAGGTCGTCCGTGGCGTACCGCGAGATCTCCTCGAACCGCATGAAGCCATCCTCGAAGTGGGCGGACGCCTGTCCGATCGCCGTCTCGACGTCGGCTCGACCGACGCGCGGCGGACCGAGCGGATTGGCCAGGGTCACGTCATCGCGCCGGGAGAAGTGCTCCGAAACCGGACCTGCGTCGCCCTTCAGGAACGCGTCCAGCGCCTGCTGATAGGACTCGACCGCACTGTCAAAGTCATGGTTCGACACCGACGACCTCCCGCTCCGTCCCTCGCTGAGGGACTCTACGACGGCGGTCAATCCGCAGAGAACCACCGCTCGTTAGTGTTCGCGACGCGATGAGCGACGTCCGCACCGCCGCCCGCGTGGACGACCTCCTTGGTGAGGCCGCGGCCGCACATCGGAACGGGCACCACGGACCGGAGCACGCCCTCGCCTCGGCGCTCGACGCGGGCGATGCGATCGCCGCCGCGAAGCCGCTCGTCGATCGTGGCCACTGGGCTGCCGCGCTTCGTCGCGCTGGTATCGCGCCGTCGACGGCCTTCCTCTTCATGCGGCTCGCCGCGCATCGGTCGCTCATCGAGGGCGCCGAGTGCACGTCGATACGCCAGGCCCGCCGGCTCGTCGCCGCCCACCGTGCTGGCGAGCGGGCCCGCCGCCCGCGCAGCTACGAGGAGGGGTACCGGGCCGGGTACGCAGAGGGCACGCGCGACGGTTTCTCCAACGGCTACGCCGCTGGGGCGGCAGCCACGACGCCGCGAACGTCGAGGCGACGCGGGGACCGCGACCTCGGCGGCCCGCCATCCAAGGACGACCTCAAGTGGGCACTGCGGCGCATCCATCCCGACGTCGTCGAGACCGTCGACGCCGAGCGCGCCCACCGTGTCGCCGCGTGGCTCAACGCGATGAGCAGCCGCCGCACCACGGCGTGAGCGACGTTCAGCGCTCGAGCAGTCAGCGACCGCCCTCGACCCAGAGCGTCGCCTGGTAGTCCTGCTCGAGGTCGGCCTCGACGACGTCAGCGGTGACGTCGAGCTGGAACTGATCCACGATCACTTCGGCGCCCGACGTCCGCTCCTCCGGAGGGAGCCACGTGGCGGGGTCCCACACGCCACTGCGACGCAGGGCCTTCGCACAGTGGATGTAGCACTCGTCGACGTCGACGATCACGGCGACCTTCGGACGCACACCATCGATCGCCGTGGTCGCCAGGACCTCCGGATCCGTCGTGATGGTCGCCCGACCGTTGATGCGCAGCGTCTCGCCGACGCTCGGCACGAGAAACAGCATCCCGACGTCCGGGTGCTCGACGATGTTGCCGTACGAGTCGAGACGGTTGTTCCCGGACAGGTCGGCGAACGCGACGTGGTTGGGATCGAGAACCTTGACGAATCCTGGCGGTCCGCCGCGCGGCGACGCGTCGGTTCCCGTCGCCGAGGTGGTGGCGAGCACGACGAGCGGTGAGGCGGCGACGAACGCCGCCGCGGCAGGGTCGATCTTCGGGCGGACCTTGGCGACGACGGCCGGATGCGGCTGGCGGTAGCGCTCCCGCAACCCGGCTTCATCGCTGACGACGTCGGCGGTCATCGCGGGAGGATAGGTCGCCGCCAGGCGACAAGCTCGGTGACAACGAGCACGACAACGGTCACCGCTGTTGCCGCGAGCACGCCGCGATCGAACCAGTACGGCGCGTCCGTCGGGATCGTCGCCCGGAAGGCGACATCGCGCCGCTGAAAGAGCCACGCCGCCAGCTCGAGCGCGGCGAGGATCGCCAGCGCCTGAGCGGCGAGGCGGTTGCGGACAACGAGCGCGACAGCCGTGCACACGATGGCGATCGCGGGGAGGAGCCACCACACGACGGGAGGTTCGACGACTGCTGGGATCGAGCGGTACTGCCACCACCCGACGACGAACGCAGCGATCGCCGCGGCGAGCAGGACCCAGAGGAGACTCCGACGCAGGACGGTGGCGAGGAGCACCAGCCCACCGCCGAGCATGGCTCCGACGAGGAGTGCGATTGGAGATGGCGCGTCGACCCACCGCGTGGAAATCGAGATCTGGACCGGCGCGCCGTCGACGAGCAACTGCACGACGCCGGACTGGATCTCGTCGCCGCGCGCCGCGTCGGCGGGTGGTGATCCCCCCATCCAGTGCGTGCGGTGGTCGTGCCACGCGTAGGTCCCGTCGGTGGCGACGACGGACCACTGCGGCTCATCACTCGCGCTCGCTTCACGCGGGATCGGATCACCGTTCAGACTGCGGTTCAGATACGTCGTCGGAGCGCGGCGGTTCTCGGTGACGGTTCCGTCGGGCTGGAAGTGGAGGTACGGCTCTGCTTGATACCCCGACACGGTGACGTCCGTTCCGGCGGTCACCACGAGTTCGATGACGGAGCCGTCGCCGATCAGCCGCGGCTGGATCGAGTTCGTGGGCGGGCTGATGGCGACGATCACTGACTCGTAGTCGGACGGCTCGGGCGGGTCTGCGTGGGCCGGGCCGTCAGGGAGCGCCAGCAATGCCGCGCCGGCGAGCGCCGCAGCGATGACGTGGATCGTCTTCACGAAGGGGGAGGGGTCTGGGCGAGGCCGGTGGCGAGGGCGATGGTGAGCGCCATGACGAGCAGTTCGCAGCCGGCGACGAGGACGAACGCCCGTCTCGGCGTGCCGCTGCGGGCGATGACGTATCGGCGCTGCAACGAGCCGAAGCCGGCGAGCCCGGCGAGGAGCACAGCCTTGAGCACGATGACCGCGCCGTACGAGCTGGTCAGCAGATCGCCGAACGAGAGGTGACCCAGCATGGTGATCATCCCGGACGCCGCGACGGCCACGGCGCAGCCGAGCGCGAGCGGTGAGAACCGGCACACCGCGGTCGACCATTGACCTTGCTCGCGCAGCACCATCCAACACAGGCCGAGCAGGCCGCCGATCCAGACCGTCGCGGCGATGGCGTGGATGATCAACGCGACCGACGTCAGCGCCGGATTGGATGCCGTGCGAGCGTGGCCGGTCAGCAATGGCGGAACGATCGCCACGATCGCCGCCATCAGCAGCGCGGGGCCGGCGCGATCGGACTGCACCGTCACCGCCAGCAGCCCGACGAGCATGGCGATGATGGCTTGGGCGAGGAGCCCGCGGGCCTGCACCGAGTCGAGCAGCGGGGCCTGACCATTGAGCTCCCAGGCGTACGCACCGAGCTGCAGCAGCGCCAGCCCACTCAGCACGAACGCGGCGATCCCGGCGCGTCGTGCCGCATCGCGCCGCGGTCCTCCGAAGAGGCCGCTGGCGATGAGCGCCAGTCCAACCATGCTGATCGCCGCTCCCCAACCCAGTAGCGGGAGGAGCGCCGTCGCCCACTCCGGAACGCGTCCCCGATCCGGGAGCGGGGCCGGTGGCTCGGCGGGGGCACCCCCGCCGAGCTCCAGCACGAGCACCAGCACGATGAGTGACGCCGCCGATGTCGACGCCACCCAGGCAACGACCGGCGCTCTGGCGCCGCTGCGGATCACGCCGTGTCGTCGATGGCGAGCCGGCGCACCACGCGTCGGGTGGCCAGCACGGCCGCCGCCAGCGCGGCGGCAAGCAACACCGCCAGCACGACGGTCACCGCCGCATCCGCGCCGCCGTCGTCACTGCCTCCGACGCCGGGCAGGACCACCTCGGGTGCGGGAACGGCGCCCGATGAGCCGGCGACGAGGAAGTGCAGCTCGCCGCCGATCGGATGTCCGTCCGCCGAGGTCACGTTGTACGAGACGAGGTAGTGGCCGGGGGTGGCCGGTGCGGCAGCCAGTGGCAGCCGCATCGTGTCGTCGATGACCTCGAGCTCGCCGGCCTCGAGGACGATTCCGTCGGCGGAGACGACGCTCAGGCCAGCCGGATTCCCGACGTTCTCGCTGAACGTCAGCACGATCTCGCTCGGAAGTGCGTCGAGCGTGGCGCCGTTCGCAGGTTCCGAGGAGACCAGCTCGGCGTGCGCCGACGCGGGCGCTGGCGTTGCCAGCGACGCGCCGACGACCAGCGCTACCGCGACGCCGAGCACGGCTCGGCGGCTCATGTCACCGACGGGGTGACAGGTCCGCGGCGCCGGCCGCTGAGCGCAACGATCAGCGCGATGAGCCCGAGCCCGATACCGACCGCGCCGAGCACGATCGCCAGCGTGTCCGAGGACCCGCCGTCATCGTCTGACTCCGCCGCCGCGGATGACCCGCTGAGCTCCAGCGTGGGGGCCGGGTGCTCAGGCTCGGCCTCCCCCTCTTGCACGGGGTCTGCCCACTCGACGACCTCACCGTCGGAGTAGGTCTGCGTCGCAGGGAACGTCAACTGATCGACGTCCTCGGGGAACGGTCCGGCCGACACCTCGAACTCGGTGAACTCACCCGGACCGACGCCGTTCTCTTCCGAGTCGGCCGTCCAGGTGACGGTGGCGACCGCCTCCGTGACGGTGAAGCCGCCCTCCAACTCGACGGGCTCGGGCAAGGCCTCGGTGGTCGTCTCCACGGTCCACCCGGCCACGGGGCGGACACTGACGAAGGCGAACGGGGTGTCGGTCGGCAGATCCACCGAGAGTGCAACGGTGCTCGCCGAGTCGGACTCGTTGGGCACTCGGAACACCACCTTGCCGAACCCGCCGGGGGCGGCGTCCGGCGACGACACCGTGACGTGGGCGCTGACAGTCAGCGCAGGGACAAGGGCGAGACCGACGGCGGCAACCGACGCCGCGACGATCCGCCGCACGCGAACAGACGACATGAAACGAACTTCCTTCACTCGAGGCTTGA
Organism: uncultured Acidimicrobiia bacterium; assembly: GCA_963844915.1. Lineage (GTDB taxonomy): Bacteria > Actinomycetota > Acidimicrobiia > Acidimicrobiales > Ilumatobacteraceae > JALZMG01. Next base: position 63,727 of record CAWJQF010000013.1, read on the forward strand.
ACAGAACAGGTCGCCGCACCTCGAAGGGTGCGGCGCCAACAGCGAGATGCCGTCAGCGCGGCGGGCCGCGGCTGTTCCTGACCTCAGGCGTGAAGGAGACGACCGGGACGATCGTCGCCGGCGCCCGCGCTGGAAGCGCGACGAGCGGCCACACCGCCGGCCGGCGCACGAACAGGCTGATCGCCCGCACGCACTCCGGCATGCGCACGAGCCACCGTCCGCCGGCACGCAGCAACACTGCGGCGACGACCGTCGCCACGACGTGCGCCGCAACCATCGTCCAGCCACTTGACGATCCCGACATGTCGTGGTGGCCGTGGACATGCGCGGCGGCGTCCGCGGGGAACGTCGAGAAGACGAAGTGCATCATCGGCTGCAGCACCGCGATCGCGGCAACGACGCGCCACCAGGTCCACGGAAGCCGCATGCCCACGAGCGCCGACATCGCGACCACACCGGCGGCCAGCGTCATGCTGCCGGTCGAAGGCGCGGCTCCGGAGGCCACGCGGTGGCCTTCCGCGGCGAGCCACGCAACGAGGGCGCCGACGGCAAACGCCGTCACCCCTCGCCAGCGGCCCGCCGTCGCCATCACGCCCGACACGCTACGACTGCCTGGCTGGCAAGGGCCAGCGCGTGGTCAGGACGCGAAGTCCGGTTGGTTGCCGCGCGCGCTGGTGGAGCGTCCGGCGGGCAGCTCCCAGTCCTCTTGGCGGCCGAGCGCGGTCAGGTCCAGGAAGTAGTACGAGCCTCCCGTGCTCTCCAAGCCGCGGGCATACACCGAGTACGTGCGATACACGGTGCCGTCGACCTGGAGGAAGCACGTCCGGCCCGGCATGTCGTAGGGCTGCTCGGAGGTCTTCATGCTCTCTCGACCCATGGCCGCGTACTCGTCGAGTGTGCGGTAGTTGAACTCGTCGAAGCCCCGCGACGCATCGATGGTCGCGCCGAAGTCGTAGCTGAAGTCGCCGTCATTGGTCGAATACCACGGGATCGTCCAGCCGTGCTTGGCCTTCCACCGCTCGAGCTTGGCGAGCGGCGCCCGCGACACGAGGGCGTAGGTGGTGTCGCGGACGTGGAGGTGCTCGATCAAGCCAGGCGCCAACTCGACGGTGCCGGCCGTGCAACTCGGGCACCCGTCCTCCCACTCGGGGTGGAACATGAAGTGGTACACGATCAGCTGCAGCCGGCCCTCGAACAGGTCGAGCAGCGAAACCGTGCCGTCCGGGCCCTCGAACTCGTAGGGCTTCGTCACCTCGATCATCGGTAGCTCACGACGCTCGGTGTTGAGGCGGTCGCGCTGGCGGGTGAAGTCCTTCTCCTTCTCGAGCAGGGTGCGCCGGGCGGCGGTCCACTCCTCTTGCGAGACGATCTTCGGCAAGCTCATACGAGCCTCCTTGCGGGTTGCATGACGACGCTCTGCCCGTTCCGACGTTCGGACACACTCCTTCTCATCGCTGCTCGGCCCGCTGAGGGACGCCGTGCCCCCGCCCGGCTACCATCGCCGGCTGTGCGGCTCGCCGTTGATCTCACGTTGTGCCAGGGCTATGCGCAGTGCGCGTTCCTTGCTCCTGATGTCTTCCGTTTCGTCGGCAATGAGGCGTTGATGTACGTGCCGGAGCCTGACGAGTCGATGCGGGTGAACGTGTTGCGGGCGGCTGCGGCGTGCCCTGTCGGTGCGATCCTGGTCGACGTCGACGATCTTTCGACTGCGCCGTGAGGAACGTTCATGGCGGTCTTCCCGCCGATGCCCGCGTGGTGATCGTCGGTGCGTCGTTGGCGGGGTTGCGGACGGCGGAGGCGTTGCGCGACGTCGGTCATGACGGCCCGATCACCGTTATCGGTGACGAGGAGCAGCCGCCGTATGACCGCCCGCCGTTGTCGAAGCAGGTTCCACTCGGCTTCGCACCGGCGCGCAAGACCGGGTTGCCACGGCTGCGCAACCTCGATGGCGTGGAGTGGCTGCTGGGCGTGGCGGCGACGGGTCTCGATCGCGGGGAGCGGCAGGTTGCGCTCGCCGATGGGCGACGTGTCGACTACGACCGTGTGGTGATCGCCACCGGTGTGCGTAGCCGTCCGTGGCCGGTCGCCGAGGAGGGGGCGCTTGATGGTGTCATCTCCGTGCGCACGAGCGGTGATGCAGAGCAACTCCATGCGTTGCTCGCGGAGAAGCCGCGGCGTGTGCTTGTCGTCGGCGGCGGTTTCACTGGGTCGGAGATCGCGTCTGTCTGTCGCCAGTTGGGGCTCGACGTGACGTTGGTCGAGCGTGGCACGACGCCGCTTGGTGGTGCGCTTGGTGACGTGATCGGCGAGATCGCCGCGGATCTCCAGCGCGGCCACGGTGTCGACCTTCGCACGGGGGTTGAGGTCGGGGCGCTCGAGGGTGACGGCAGGGTCCGCCAGGTCACGCTGTCGGATGGAACACGACTCGACGTGGACGTCGCTGTGGTTGCCCTCGGCTCGGTGCGCAATGTCGAGTGGCTGCAAGGTTCACGGTTGGCGGCCGGGCCGCTCGGCGTGTCGGCCGACGCCGGTTGCCGCGCCGTGAACATTGACGGCCTCGTCACCGACGACGTCTTCGTGGCCGGCGACGTGGCGCGCTTCCCGCACCCGCTCTACGGGTATCAGTTCCTCAGCCTGGAGCATTGGGAGAACGCCGTGGCCCAGGCGAGGGTGGTGGCCCACAACATGGTGTGCGATCCGATCCGCCGTGTGCCCCACATCTCTGTGCCGGCGTTCTGGTCGATCCAGTTCGGCGTCAACATCAAGTCCGTGGGCGTGCCGCCGTACGGCGACGAGATCCAGTTCACGCAAGGCTCCAAGGTCGACCACAACCCGGTCGCCGCGTACGGGCGTGATGGGCGGGTGGTGGCCGCCGTGTTCTTCGATCAGGCCAAGTGGCTCGACTTCTACCGTGCGCAGATCGAGTCCGCTGCGCCGTTCCCGCTCGATCTGCCGCAGTTCGACGAGGCAACACCTGGGCGGGCGGAGCCCGTGACGTTCCCGGTGGCGACGCACCACGCGCCGACGGTGGTGCTCAGCGGGCACGACCCGGACCAGGTGCGGGCGCATGTGGTCGGCATGGACGGAGGTCGGTGATGAACGAGGAGCGGTTGGTCTTCGAGATCGCCAAGCAGGAGAACCGGGCGAACCCGTATCCCCTCTACGCCCAGGCCCGCCAGGTCGGGATCTGCCGGCAACACGACGGGGCCTACGTCGTCTCCAGGTATCGCGAGGTCTCGGCGCTGCTCCACGACCCTCGCGTCAGCTCGGACCCCCGCAACCTCCCCGACCCCGGGCCGCTGCCGCCGGCCTTCCCGTTCATCAGGCAGGACGCCCCGAACCACGATCGGTTGCGGCGGATCGCCATGAACCAGTTCGGGCCACCCGACCACGCCGGCCTGGTGGCCTCCAAGGAGTCCGACATCGCGGCGCGGATGAACGCGCTGCTGGCGGACCTCGACGGGCGCACGGAGATCGACGTCGTCGACGACCTGGCGTATCCCCTGCCGGTCGCCGTCATCTGCGAGCTGCTGGGTGTCCCGCCCGAGGACGAACCGAAGTTCAAGGAAATCGCGGACGCCCTGGTGCGGACCGCAGGCTCGGCGGACCAGGAGGGCGCCGACGAGCTGGCAGAGATGAAGGTCCAGAAGACGCAGGAGCTCGGTCTCTACCTGTTCGATCTCGTCGCCCGGCACCGCAAGGAGCCGAGCGACAACCTGCTGTCACGGCTCGCCAACGAGACGTCGGCAGACCGCATGGAGGACATGGACGTGGTCGCGACGGGCGTCCTGATGCTCGTGGCGGGGCACGAGACGACGGTCAACCTGATCTCCAACGGCACGCTGCTGATGCTGCGCCGGCCGGACCTCCGCGAGCGCCTTCGCTCCGAACCCGAGATCTCGCTCCGCTTCGTCGAGGAGCTCCTGCGATTCGAGCCGCCGGTCCAGTACATCCCCAACCGGGTGGCCGCCGCGCCGATCGAGATCGGCGGCGTGACCATCCCGAAGGGATCGCGGATCGTCCTGCTGCTGGCCGCGGCGAGCCGCGACCCGGACCTCTTCGCCAATCCGGACCAGTTCGATCCGGACCGCCCAAGCATCCAGCACTACGGCCTCGGCGGCGGCATCCACTACTGCTTCGGTGCCCCGCTGGCGCGTCTCGAAGGGCAGATCGCACTGACTGCCATCGCCCGCGCGCTGGAGAACCCCAAGCTGCTCGTCGATCCGCCGCCGTACCGGCCGAGCCCCGTGCTGCGCGGCCCGATCCACATGCCCGTCTCGATCGACGGGATCTCCGTCTAGCCCTCGACGCGCTCGTCCACATCTGGGCGCGGAGCTTCTCAAAGCGGCTTCTGGACGCGGACATTCTCGAATCCGAGAACGTGCGCGCCCGGATCGGCGAACGAGAGCGTCCGCGCCCAGATCTAGTCGTCGGCCCTCAGGCGCTCGTACACGACGTGTACGGCGTTCCTCGACGGTCGCACGTCGCGTTGCCGGTAGAGCTGGCGCGTGCCGGCTCGGAACAGTGGCGTTCCGCCGCCGAGCAACATCGGTGCAACGTGCAAGCGCAGCTCCTCGACGAGACCTTGCTCGATCGCCTGGGCGATGACGTCGCCTCCACCCATGATCACGACGTGACCCTCGGTCGCCGCCGCTCGCGCCTGTTCGACGGCAGCTTCGACACCGTCGGCGAACGTGAACCGCAGACCGAGGTCGCGTTCCAGTCGGACGTCCGGCGGCGGCGAATGGGTGACCACGAAGTACGGCGGCGCTCCGGCGAACTGCGCCCCGTAGCCCATCTCGGCCGACCATCCATCGGGCCCATCGATGACGTCGAACAGTCGGCGACCCATCACCACGGCGCCGGTCTCCGCCGTGGTCCGCTCGAGGATCTCGGTGTCGACCGGATCCTGATCCATCACCCAGGCGTGGAGCTCCTCGGCGTCTCCGAGCCCGTGCTGGGGATCGGACCCCTCCCCGGTCACGTAGCCGTCCAGCGACATCGTGATGTCAGCGATGACCTTCGGCATCCGATGCTCCTCTCAGTCATCCGTTAGACGGCTGGGCCTCCCCGGAGTCATCGTTCACGAAGCCGGCGATCTCGAGTCCGAACTCGGCGCCGGCGTCGACGAGCACGTCGAACAGGTACTGCCCCGAAGATCGTTCGCAGTGCAACAGGTACGAGCGGGTGCCGTCGACGTCGTCGCGCACGACGTCGGTGACGACCTTCGCCACTGATGAGCGGAAGGCGCGCAGGTTCGGCGTGACCTCGTCGGCGAGGTCGATGCCGCAAAGCTTGGACAGCACTCGCGACGCGTCGTCGCCGGTGAGGCGCACGAGCGCCCGGCCGTGCGTCAGGTCGACGACGCTGACGAACTCGGTACCGACGCGTGCGTTCACACGGTTCCCCAACGCGACAGCTGATCCGGCGGGCCCGAGGAGCAGCCACTCGCCGACGCCCGAACCGATCTCCAGGACATCGTCGTCGACATGACCGGCGTGGCCGAACCCGACGACGGCTGCGCCGGCGTACGCACCATCCCAGTCGGCATGGACGAGCAACTTCGCCAACGGCGTCTGGTCCGACAGTGTCAGTGCACCCGTAGAGCGTCGCTGCGAGACCTCCCAGCCGTCCACGACCGCGATCGGTGGAGCAGGTGCGATCGGCGAGCGGGCGATCGGTCCGTCAGCCACGGAGCCGCACCCCCTCGGGGTCGAAGTGGGCGTGGTGTTCCATCACCCGCGCCGGGACGTCAGAGCCGTCGGTGAGGTGCACGGTGACCAGCGAGTCGGGCTCGGACAAATTCGGCGCCACGAAGCCGAGGCAGATCGAGCGTTCCAGCGTCGGCGACATCCGGCTCGACGTGATGCGGCCGACGATCGCCGTCCGCCCGTCGACCCGCTCGACGATCTGGCAACCCTCGGCAGGGACGCACCGGGGATCGACGGTTTGCAGGCCGACGAGCCGCTGGTAGTCGCCGCGCTCCTGCTGCCAGACCAGCTCGGGCCGGCCGGCAAAGTCCGGTTTGGCGAGCTTGATCAATGAGCCGAGGCCGACGGCGAACGCCTGCGTCAGTCCGTCGGTGTCCTGCCCGACGATGAAATGCCCCTTCTCCAGCCGCATGATGCGCTGCGCCTCGACGCCAAAGGCGCGGATGCCGAGGTCGGCGCCCGCCTCGAGGCACGCCTCCCACACGTGCAGCCCGTACGCCGCGGGAACGTGCAACTCGTAGCTCAGCTCCCCGGTGAAGCCGATGCGCCACATGAAGCAGCCAGACACTCCGGCCACGGTCCCCTCGCGCACCTGCATGTACGGGAACGCTTCCGGCGACAGGTCGATGTCCGTCACGAGCCGATCGAGGAGCACCCGACTGGCTGGACCGGCGAGGTTCATCGACGCGTACGCCGTCGTCACGGGCGTCACGTGGACGCGCCACTCGGGATGTTCCGTTTGCAACCAGTTGAGGACCCACTCCCACACCGTCCCCGCACCTGACGACGTCGTCGACATCACGTAGTGCTCGGGTCCCAGCCGACCGGTCACGCCGTCGTCGAGCACGACACCGTCCTCGGCGCACATCATGCCGTAGCGGACGCCTCCGATCGCGAGCTTGTTCCACTGGTTGACGTACAGCAGGTTGAGGAGTTGTGGGACGTCCGGTCCGCGCAGATCGAGCTTGCCGAGCGGGGTGACGTCGATGATCCCGACGTTCGACCGGACGTTGCGCACCTCGGCCGCTGGATCGCCGTAGTGGTCCGGGCGGATCCAGTCGCCGGCGATGAGCGGCTGCGCGCCGTGGGCTTCGTGCCACCGCTGCATGGGGGAGTAGCGCACGGGCTCGTAGCCGCGACCGGCGAGGGCACCGAGCGTGATCGGGGCGTAGGGCGGCCGCCACACCGTCGTGCCGGTGTCCTCGATCGTCCTGCCGTTGGCCTCGGCGAGCACGGCGACGAGGTTGACGGTCTCCAGCTTCCCCTGGGAAGGTCCCATCGTCGCTGTCGTGAAGCGCTTGACGAGCTCGATCGAGTCGTAACCCTCGGCGGCGGCGGAGACGATGTCCTTGGACGACACGTCCTCCGAGAAGTCGACCATCCCGTGCGTCCGCGACCGGAACAGCGACGGATGCTCCCGCACGTGGAGCTCCGGGATCGCCGTCGACCTGCTGGCGCCACCGTGGCTCGCCGCCACTCGGCCTGTCGCGCCCCCGTGCTCGACCAGCGCGTCGAGCGAACCGTCACCAGCGAGCCCGCCGGTGGCGAGCACGCTCGGATGAGCCAGCCCGCCAGGCAGGAACCGGTTGGCGACGTCGGAGAACTGCGGACGGTCGCCGGCCAGGTTGAGCAGCGTCGTGGGTGCGGTCCAGCCGACGGCCGTGACGAGCAGGTCGCACTCGATGCGCTCTCCGGTGCCAACCGTGACTCGTCGAACGCGGCGGTTGGCGCCACGACCGCCGCCCTCGGCCTTCACGATCTCGTCGCCGAATCGGGCATCGAGGACGCGAACGATCTCGACTCCGGCGCGACGGAGGTCGTCGACGGCTGCGTCTCCTTCCTCATTGGCGGTCAGGACCACCGCCCGCTCTCCCGGTCGAACCGCCCAGAGGTTGACGAGCCGGCGGACGGCCGTCGACAGCAGCACACCGGGCTCGTCGTTGCCCTCGAACACGTACGGGCGCTCGATGAGTCCCGCCGCGACGACGAGCCGCTGGGCGCGGACCTTGAGGAGGCGCTCGAACACGGGGCCCGGCTGGCGCTCGAGGACGGACAGCCAGTTGTCGTCGTAGCGCCCGGCGACGACGCCGTTCGTGATGACCTCGACGTTCGCCCGTGCGGCGAGCGCTTGACGCAGCTCGGCGAGCGCCGCGAGCTCGGCCGGTCCGCCGTAGCGCAAGTGGCCGCCGAGCCGGTGCTCCTCCTCGACGAGCAGCACCCGCGCCCCGGTCTCGGCGGCGGCGATTGCGGCCGCCATGCCTGCCGGTCCGCCTCCGGCCACGCACACGTCGACGTGGGCGTAGCGCTGCTCGAAGCGGTCTTCGGATGGCTGGTCGGAGATCCGCCCGCCGGCGGCGAAGCGGCTGAGCACCTTCTGGTACGCCGGCCACAGCCGTTGCGGCTTGATGAACGTCTTGTAGTAGAAGCCGGCGCCGAGGAACCGCCCGACGAGCTGGTTGGCGGCCTTCACGTCGTGTTGCAGTGACGGCCAGGTGTTCTGCGAGCGCACGACCATTCCCGCCGCCAGCTGGCGGTGGGCGCCGCGGACGTTGGGTTCGTCGCCCACTTGCACGGTGCATCCGGGATCGTGGAACGTCGCCGTGAGCAGACCGCGCGGCCGGTGGTACTTGAAGCTGCGCGAGAAGACCGCGACGCCTGCCGCGGCGAGCGCCGAGGCGATGGTGTCGCCGGCGAAGCCGCCGTAGTCGTCGCCGTTCCAGTTGAACGTGAGCGGCGCCTGGCGGTCGATCTCCTCACCGGGCTGCGGACCGAGGCGTGCGTTCACTGTTCGGCCCGGATCTCGTTCGTCACGCGATGTCGCTCGACCACGAAGTACCGCCGGCAGCCGGCCCGGTGGTACCAGGTTTCTCTGACAAAGCCGGCCTCGTTGCCCTGCAGGTAGAGGTAGGCACGCCACTCGTCGGGCGCCGCTGTCGACGGATCGGGCCGCTTGCCGGCATCACCGACGAAGCGGAACTCCGCCGACCCGCGCGGGCCACACCAAGGACACGGAACGAGGATCATCGGTCAGTGGCCGACGGCGGCCGCACCCTTCTCTCCGACGAGGCGACCTTCCGGGAACCGCGCGAGGTCGAACGGAGCGATGATCTCCGGTGTCTTGCCGGTGGCGATCAGCTCCGCCATCGCCTCCCCGGATACTGGTCCGGCCTTGAACCCGTACGTCCCCCAACCGACGTCGACGAGGAAACCCTGCACCGGCGTCACGCCCATGACGGGCGAGAAGTCGGGCGTCATGTCGCACAGGCCGGCCCACTGGCGCAGCACCCGCAGCTTGGAGAGTGAGGGCATCAGCTCGAGCACGTGGCCGGCCAGCTCCTCGCAGAACGCCAGCGAGCCACGCATCGAGTACGAGGCGACCGAGTCGGTGCTGGCGCCGAACACGAGCTCGCCGCGGTCCGTCTGGCTGACGTACACGTGCAGCGTCCCGGAGACGACGACGGTGCTGAGGAACGGCTTGACCGGCTCGGTCACGGCCGCTTCGAGCGGGTGCGTGCTGATCGGCAGCGTGACGCCGGCCATCGCCGAGATCAGCGACGACCAGCCGGCCGTGCAGTTCACGACGAGCGGTGTCGAGATGCGGCCACGCGACGTCGTGACGCCGACGACCTCGCCGCCGACCACATCGATGTCGAGCAACTCCGTCTGCTGATGGATGTCGACGCCCATCGCGTCGGCGGCGCGGGCGTAGCCCCAGTTGACGGCGTCGTGGCGGATCGTGCCGCCCGGTGGGTGGTAGAGCGCGCCGAGGATCGGATAGCGCGTGTCCTCGCTGACGTCCATGAACGGGACGAGGCGGGCGATCTCCTCCGGGCCGATCACCTCGGAGTCAACGCCTTGCAGCTTGTTGACCTCCGCTCGCCACCGCATCGTCCGCAGGGACGAGTCGTTGTGGGCGAGCGTGAGATGCCCCCGCTGCGAGAACATCACGTTGAAGTTGAGCTCCGCGGCCAGCTGCTCGTAGAGCTTGACGGAGCGGTCGTAGAAGGCGACGCCGTCGGGGGTCAGGTAGTTCGAGCGCACGATGGCGGTGTTCCGCCCGGAGCCGCCGCCGCCGATGTAGCCCTTGTCGATGACCGCCACGTTCGTGACGCCCCACTTCGTGGCCAGGTAGTAGGCGGTGGCCAGCCCGTGGACGCCGGCGCCGACGATGACGACGTCGTACGTGTCACGCAGGTGCGGAGTGCGCCACGCCCGCGGCCACGGACGGCTGCGCAGGCCGTGGCGCACGAGCGTCGCCGCCGAATACCTGGCGGCCGGACGACTGATCTTCACCACGCTAGGAACCGTCCCCCGTCAGCGCGCCGGTGGCGATGATCGAGAGGAACGTGATCGGCAACTTCGTCAGCTCGACCGGACCGTGGGGCACATCGCCCTCGAACTCGAGAGCGTCGCCAGGCCGCATCAGGTAGCGGGCCGCGCCGTAGCCGTACGTCATGCGCCCGCTCAGCATGTAGATGAACTCCGTGCCGATGTGCTGGAAGAGGGGGAAGACCTCCGAGCTCTCGGTCAATGTGACGAGGACCGGCTCGATGCGCTTGGCCGCGCCGCGCATGCTGCCGAGGAGCTGGTAGCGGTGCCCAACGCGGGTGCCCCGCCGCACGATGTCCAGACCCTCGCCCGATCGAACGTGTAGTGCGTCGTGCTCCTCCTCGAGCCCCCTGAAGAACGAGGTGACCGGCACGCCGACGGCCGAAGCGAGGCGGGCGAGCGTCGCCAGGCTCGGCGACGCCTGTGCGTTCTCGATCTTCGACAACATCCCCTTCGAGATGCCGCTGCGGTCGGCGAGTTGCGCGACGGTGAGGCCTAACTGCTGTCGCTGCTCGCGAACCTGGCGAGCAATCGCGGCGTGCATCGCCTGCTCCGTCAGCTCGAGGCTGTCCTCGGCGACGTGGCGCTGGGGGAGGGCCATCGGACGAGTGTCTCCAGCGATTCAGAACAGGGACAGGTAGCGGTCGAGTTCCCAGTCGGTCACCTTGGCGTGCCACTCCCGGAACTCCTCGGACTTCACGCGGGCGAAGTAGTCCACGTAGTCCTCGCTGCCGGTGTTGCCGAAGGCCGCCCGCAAGGCGTCGTCTTCGACGAGTGCCTCGACGGCGTGGAGCAATGTCGGCGGCATGGCGGTGATGCCGCGGGAGGCGATCACGTCGGCCTCCAACGCGTAGAGGTTGTCGGCGTTGGGACGGCCGGGATCGAGCTCGCGGTCGACGCCGTCGAGTCCGGCGGCAAGCACTGCGGCGAAGGCGAGGTACGGGTTGGCGGAGCCGTCGACGGCCCGCAGCTCGATCCGCCCGACCTCGGGCACGCGCATCAGCTGGGTCCGGTTGTTGCCGCCGTAGGAGACGTACGCCGGTGCCCACGTCGCGCCCGAGCTCGGCGGGCCGACGCCCATCCGCTTGTAGCTGTTGACCGTGGGGCAGACGACGGCGGACAGGCCGGGGGCGTGCTCGAGGACTCCGGCCGCGAACTGGTACCCGAGCCGCGAGAGCCCGAGGCCGTACCGGTCCCGGCCGCGACCTCCGGCGAACAGGTTGCGCCCCTCGGTCGACCAGAGCGAGACGTTGGTGTGCATGCCGTTGCCGGTCAGACGGGTGAACGGCTTGGGCATGAACGTCGCCGCCATGCCCGCCTCGTGGGCCAGCGTGTGGACCATGTAGCGGAAGAAGATGACGCGGTCGGCAGTGATGAGGGCGTCGTCGAAGAGGAAGTTCTGCTCGAACTGGCCGTTGGCGTCCTCGTGGTCGTTGGCGTAGTTCGTCCAACCGAGCTCGTTCATGTACCGCGAGACCGTCGAGAGGTGGTCGAACATGCGGGTCAGGCCCTTGGCGTCGTAGCAGGGCAGGCTGCTCTGGTCGAGCGGGTCGGCGACCTCGATGCCACCCTCGGGCCGGCGGCGGACGAGGTGGTACTCCGCCTCGACGCCAACCATCAGCCGCATGCCGCGCTCGTCACGCAGCCGCTCCAACGTGTTGCGCAGCATCACCCTCGGCGTGTACGGCCACGGCTTGCCCTCGACCTCGATGTCGCACATCAGCACGGCGACGCCGTCGCGCCACGGCAGCTTCACGTAGCTCGCCGGGTCCGGCGCGGCGATCATGTCGGGGTCGGCCGGACTCTGGCCCATCGGCCCGACGGCGAAGCCGGCAAACCCCGCTCCGCCGACCACCACGTCCATCGCCGACGACGGCACGAGCTTGGCGCAGGGGCGCCCGTGCATGTCGACGAACATCGTCAGGAAGAACTCGATGCCGTCTTCTGCCGCCCGGGCCTCGAGCTCCTCGCGGATGTCAGTCACGCCCGCACGTTAGCTTCGCCGATGTTTCACTGCAGGAATCGAAGATCTACCATGAGGAAACATGTGCGGCATCGTCGGTCTGCTCATCCTCGATCGGGATCTGGAGCCGGAGCTCGGTCCACTGCTGACGGCGATGCTCGTGCAGATGACCGAGCGGGGCCCCGACTCGGCGGGCGTCGCTGTCTACTCGGAGGGGCTCGCGGATGGCCGCGCCAAGTACTCCTGCCGCGCCGAGACGGACGTCGACTGGGACGAGCTCGCTGCTGCGGTCGGTGCGACGGCGACCGACTACTACGGGCGCTCCGCCGCGCTCACCGGTCCGGCCGGGCTGCGTGGCGACTTGGAATCCCGTGGCGTGCAGGTCGTCTCGTCGGGTCGCGACCTCGACGTCTTCAAGGGAGTCGGCCTACCCGTCGACATCAGCAAGGACTACGGCGTGCCGGCCCGCCACGGCTATCTCGGCATCGGCCACACGCGGATGGCGACCGAGTCGGCAGTCACCATCGACGGCTCGCATCCGTTCTCGACGCACGACGACCTGTGCGTCGTGCACAACGGGACGTTCTCGAACTACTTCACCGTCAAGCGTGACCTCGAGGCCGAGGGGGAGCGCTTCCTGACGGCGAACGACACCGAGGTGGCGGCTCGCCTGATCGGCCGAGAGATGGAGCACGGCCGCGATCTCGGCGACGCAATCCGCGTGCTGCAGAAGGAGATGGACGGCTTCTACACGCTGGTCTGCGCAACCCGCGACCAGATGGCGGTCGTTCGCGACGAGTTCGGGTGCAAACCGGCGATGGTGGCGGTGCACGACCGGTACGTCGCGGTTGCGTCCGAGTTCCGTGCGCTGGCGATCCTGCCGGACGTCGAGCACGCGGAGGTGTTCGAGCCGACTCCGACGGAGCTGTACCTGTGGGAACGGCCGCGATGAGCCGGTCGTGACCGTGCTGGAGTCGACAACGCTCGACTGCGACGAGCTGACGACCCGTCAGGTCAACCAGGCGCTGCGGGCTCTGCCGCCCGGCTCCCGAGCTCGAATTCTCAACCCGCGTGGGCGACACAACCTCGCCGTCGGACTGGTCCACCACCTCGACATCAGCATCGAGGGCGACGTCGGCCACTACGTCGGCGGCCTGTGCGACGGACCCCACATACGGGTCGACGGCTTCGCCGGCTGGGCCGCCGGCGAGAACCTGATGGGTGGTTCGGTCCGGATCGCGGGCAACGCCAGCGAGCGAGTCGGTGCCTCCGCTCACGGCGGCACGATCGTCGTCGACGGTGCTGCGTCAACGAGAGCGGCGATCTCACTGAAGGGCGGCACCGTCCTCGTCGCCGGCGATGCCGGCAACTTCAGTGCGTTCATGGCGCAGGCCGGCGTGCTGCTCGTCGGTGGTGATGCCGGGGAGGCACTCGGTGACTCGCTGTACGAGGCGGTGATCTACGTCGGCGGGGCGATCAAGAGCCTTGGCTCCGACGCGAGAGTCGAGGAGCTCACTGCGGTCGACGTGGGTCGCCTGCGTCAGCTCGTGGAGTTGGCGGGCTTCGACCACATCTCGCCGGAGGACGTCACGAAGGTCGCCTCAGCTCGCGAGCTCTACAACTTCGACGCCGTCAAGGCGCACCACTACTGACATGGAGCCCGTGATGGAGCCTCGCCGTCGACCACTCGCGCTGCGCGAGAGCCACAGCTTCCCGCGCCAGGTCATCGACCAGATCCACGGGATGGCGGAGGAGGGGCGGTACGAGATCCGCGGGTGGGGTGCCAAGCGCGCGCTGCCCACGTTCGACGATCTCGTGTTCATCACCGCATCCGCGTCGCGCTATCCGATCGAGGGCTACCGCGAGACGTGCTCGACGACGACGGTGCTCGGCTCGCGGTTCGCGGCGAAACCGCTCGTGCTCGACACCCCGATCACGATCGCCGGGATGAGCTTCGGCGCCCTCTCCGGCCACGCGAAGGAAGCGCTGGGCCGTGCGGCGACGGCGGTCGGCACGTCGACCACCACGGGCGACGGTGGCATGACCACCGAGGAGCGCACGGCGTCGAAGTACCTCGTCTACCAGTGCCTGCCGAGCCGCTACGGCTTCAACCCCCACGACGTCCACCGCGCCGACGCCATTGAGATCGTCATCGGCCAGGGCGCCAAGCCCGGCGGCGGCGGCATGCTGCTCGGCCAGAAGGTCAGCGAGCGAGTCGCCGGCATGCGCACGCTTCCTGCCGGCATCGACCAGCGCTCGGCCTGCCGCCATCCCGACTGGACCGGACCTGACGACCTCGTGATGAAGATCGAGGAGCTGCGCGAGGCCACCGACTGGCAGAAGCCGATCTACGTGAAGATCGGGGCCACTCGCGTCGCCTTCGACGTGAAGCTCGCCGTCGCCGCTGGGGCCGACGTCGTCGTCGTCGACGGGCTGCAAGGTGGAACCGGGGCGACCCAGGACGTCTTCATCGAGCACGCCGGCATCCCGACCCTCGCCGCTGTCCGCATGGCCGCCGAGGCGCTGCGCGAGACCGGCAAGCACCACGAGGTCCAGCTGATCGTCTCGGGAGGAATCCGGTCAGGAGCCGACGCGGCGAAGGCACTGGCGCTCGGCGCGGACGCGGTCTCCATTGGCGTCGCCTCGCTGATCGCCCTCGGGTGCAACCGCGATGCGTGGTGGAACTCCGAGTCGGACCGATGGGTTGACGCCGCCGCCGAGTACGAGGCACTGGGCGCCGCACCCGGCTACTGCCACCACTGCCACACCGGCCTCTGCCCCGTGGGCATCACCACACAGGAGCCGGAGCTCGAAGACCGCCTCGACCCCGCGGTCGGGGCCCAGTGGATGACGAACTACCTCCGGGCGATGACGATGGAGCTGACGACACTGGCCCGGGCCTGCGGCAAGAGCGACGTCCACAACCTCGAACCCGAGGATCTCGTCGCCCTCACGATCGAGGCAGCCGCCATGGCCAAGATCCCGCTGGCCGGCACCAGCTGGATCCCCGGCTGGACCTGAACCACCTACCTGTCTGGGCGCCATTTCCGCCACATCCCAATCTGGGCGCCATCTCTGCCAGCTGTCGTCAAGAACGGCGCCCAGTACCCACCACCCGCGGCTGGGCCCACGGCGCTCCTGGATGGGGCCGGACCCGGCGTCGGTGGCTGGTGCGCTCGTCGGCGACGGCGCAGTCGCGGCTAGCCCGCAAGTACGCCGCGATCCAGGCGGGGCGGGCGTCTCGTGGTGTCGGTTGAGGTGGGAGATGGTCGTTCACGGCGGTGCCTCGGGATGTCCGGCTGACGTACGTCCATACGCGGAGCCGGTCTGACCGGTTCGCAGCTGGATACGTGCCGCTTGTCACGCAATCGATGGCCGTCATTCCGTGCGCAGCGGGCCCACGCGTGGTCGATGTCGTCGACGAACTCGACCTCCTGGCGGTGCCGTTCGACCGCTGCCGCACCGTCACAGACAATCTCGTCGAACACATCCGCGCAGGCGCCACGTTCTGGTTGACCGTCAACCAAGACGCGGGCTGAAGCACTCCAACTGGCTCAGTCGTTGGTCTCGCCGTTGATCAGGGTGTCGTTGCCGGAGCCACCGTTCAACGTGTCGATACCCGCTCCGCCGTCCACGTGGTCGTCCCCCGATCCGCCGGAAAGTGCGTCATCGTCCGGCCCACCATCCAGATGGTCGTTCCCCGATTCGCCAGACAGCACGTCATCGCCGCCTAGTCCGCAGAGCACGTCGTTCCCCGAACCGCCGACGAGAACGTCGTCACCCGCGGTGCCAACGACCACGTCGTTGCCCGCCCTGCCTCGCGCCGGGGCCTGCACGAGCTTGTAGCTCCCGTAGCTCCCGACGCCCGTCCCCGCCTCGGCGATCGCCTGGGCGCAGACGGCGACCGGGCCGGGACCAGGGTTCGCGGCAGTGACGGTCAGCGTGGCGGATGCCACCTCGTTGCCGTGCGCGTCAATCGCCTTGACCGTGTATTGGCCGGGTGTCGACGGGGCGTCGAGCCCGACGGTGGCCACGTTCGTCCCGTCCGACCCCGTATCGCAACGATCCCCAATGATGGGCTGATCACCGTTCACGATGTCGAAGAAGAACGCGGCGTCAATGAAACAGTTGACGAGGTCGGCGCGGAACTCGCCGCCAACTGCGATCGTCGACGGGGTGAGTTGCACGGTCGGGGCACCTTGGGCCGAGCTGGGCGTGGTGCTTCCGGCCACCATCAACAGCGCAACTGCCGCGGCAACGAGCGCGCGAATCGATCTCAGCATCATTGGCACCACCTCCGCCCGGACCGTAGCAAGCCGCCGTGCCGGCTCATCGGCCTCGGTGCTCGCGGTCTCCCAGCACATGATCGTCTCGTACATCCGGCGCCCGTGCAGGTAGTGCCGATCGGCCGCTCGAGATCGTTGACGAACGCATGCAAGTCCTCACCCGGCATCGACGAATCGGACCTGCCCTCCTCGTCCTCGGTCGTCGACCGCGCTGGCAGGTCGTCGAACCGCCGCGGCGTCACCGATGCCGCGATCGCCGTCGGCTTCGGTGACGCCAGCGGATCGTGTCAGGGGACGTTGACGACCGTCTCGCACTGGGGATCAACGCCGAGGCTGTCGACGCCGTCGCCTCCGTCGACGAAGTCTCGTCCCTCCCCGCACCCGACGAACGTGTCGTCGCCTGCCAGGCCCCGCAGATCGTCGTTGCCGGCGAAGTCGCGCAGCGAGTCACCGTCCGGTCCACCGGTCAGTCGGTCGTCTCCGGGGCCGCCGATCATGACCTTGCGGCCGGCGCCGTTGCCGACGAGCACGTCATCGCCGCTGTTGACGGTCGGGAAGAGGTTGTCGCCGTTGAGGCCGTCGGCGCCGGGTCCACTGAAGATCTCGTCGTCGCCGTCACCACCGCGGAGAGTGTCGTCGCCCGCTTGGCCGTTGATGAAGTCGGTGACCTCGTTGCCATCGGCGTCGTCGTCGCCGTCGCCGCCGTCGACCCGGTCGTCGCCGTCGCCGCCGTCGACCCGGTCGTCGCCGATGTCGCCGAATAGCACGTCATCGCCAGCGTCACCGAACACCCGGTCGTTCCCTTCGTCGCCGGTCATCAGGTCGAACGCGCCTCCGCCGCGCAGCACGTCGTCACCGCTGCGGCCGCAGATCAGATCGTGGCCACCTCGTCCATCTACGCGGTCAGCGCCGATCGAGCCGAGGATGACGTCGTCGCCGTTCGTGCCGGCGACCGGCTGACCGCCAGGTGGCACGACGATCGTCGGGACGACGCCGAAGCACGTCGGCGCCGCCTGGCTCGGAGACGGCGCAGCCGATGCCGCGGCAGACAGGGTCACCGCCACGCCGACGGCCACGATCGCGCTGGTCGCGGGAATGACGCGCTGCGGGCGTCGCCTTCCATCAGGGGATTTGAACATCACATCGGTCCTTCTTGAGAGTGCGGCGCGGCTGATCGGCGTTGTCGGTGCCTGGATGTGTCGCGTTCGCTGGTGTTGTCATCGACAAGCGCGTGACGCCGACGTCCCGTGTCTGTGACACGACCGTGACACGAGCGGTCAACCTCCTGGTCAACGGCATGATCTCGAGATCGCCACGTGCACCTGCCGCGCGCCACGACCCTCGACGAACGCGGCTTCGCCGCCTCCAGCCGCGCCGCGCACCGAACGCCGCGCCAGCACCCCTGCAGCGTGGACCCACGGCCCCGGGGTGAGGACTGTCGCCATACCCACCTCGCCGCTGCGATACTTCTCCGGACCCCGGCTTGCTGCGGCTGCCGGTGGAGGGAGGACGGATGATCGCTGAGCGCAAGACGGTGCTCGCGCTCGCCGCCGTAACCATGCTCGTGGCGTGCTCGGATGACGCGCCGGAGGAAGCCGGCGCCGCGCCGACCGCCACGACGGAGGCGACGAGTGCGCCCGAGTCGACTGCTGAGTCGACGACGGCTCCGACCACTGCGGAGACTGAGGCGCCGGGGTACGTGGCGCCGGGAGGCGCGGAGGGTGCGGCGGCGGCGGGCGTCACACGCCAGCAGGTGGATGATGCGTTGGGCATGATCGACGGGTTCGTCGAGGCCGAGATGGAGAAGACGGGCGTCCCCGGCGTCGCCGTCGGTGTCGTCTACGACGACGAGGTGGTGTTCGCCGAGGGGTATGGCGTGCGAGAGGTCGGCACGGATGATGCGGTCAGCGCCGACACGGTGTTCCAGATCGCCTCGTTGTCCAAGCCGATCACCGGGACGGCGCTCGCCGGTCTGGTTTCCGAAGGGATCATCGACTGGGACGAGCCTGTCCACCCGTATGCCCCGGATCTCGTGTTCAGTGATCCGTGGGTCACCGAGCACGTCACGTTCGCTGACTTGTACTCGCACCGCAGCGGGCTGCCCGGCGGGGTCGGCGATTCGCTCGAGATCCTCGGCTATACGCGAGACGAGGTCCTGGCCCGGCTGCGTTACGTCCCGCTCAACCCGTTCCGCGCCACCTACGCCTACTCGAACTTCGGGATGACGGCGGGCGGTGATGCGGCGGCCAAGGCTGCTGGGGTGAGCTTCGAGGACATGATCGACGAGCAGCTCTTCGAGCCCGCGGGGATGGCCACGGCGAGCGCCCGGTACGCCGACTTCTTGGCGCGACCTGACCGGGCCACCATCCACGTCCGGCTCGACGGCGAATGGGTCCCCGGCCCGACACGCATGCCGGACGCCCAGGCACCAGCGGGCGGAGTGAGCGCGGCGGTGACGGACGTGGCGACGTGGGTGCGGCTGCAGCTCAACGGCGGCACGCTCGATGGGGAGGAGATCGTCAGCGAGGAGGCACTCCTGCCGACGCACACGCCCCACATCGTGCGGGGGTCGCCTGGAACGTACGACGGTCAGTCACTCTTCTACGGGCTCGGCTGGAACGTCGAGAACGACCATCTTGGCTACCTGCGCTGGGCGCACTCCGGAGCCTTCACGAGAGGTGCGGCGACCAACGCCACGCTGCTACCGGCCGAGGGGCTCGGCGTGGTCGTGCTGACCAACGGCTACCCGATCGGAGCGCCCGAGGCGCTCGTCGATGAGATCATCGACCAGATCGTCACGGGCGGGCAGACAAGCGACTGGCCCGAATACTGGTCATTCGTCGACGGGCTCTACTCCGTCGAGGACCCGGCACTCTCCGACGTGCCCGAGCCGCCGACGCCGGCCCGGCCGAACGACGCCTACCTCGGGTCCTACGCCAACGACTTCTACGGCACGTTCGAGGTCGTCGCCGACGGCGAGGGCATGGCCCTCGTCGAGGGACCGGACAGGGTGACGCTCCCGTTGACCCACTGGGACGCCGACACCTTCACGTACATTGGCTCCCCGGAGTACCCGGACCTGCGGAGCGCAGCCACGTTCACGATCGGACCAGACGGTCGGGCCTCGTCGATCTTCATCGGAGACTCTGACGGAGAAGGCATCGGCACGCTGAACCGAGTCTGAAGCAGAGCACCCAAACTGTCCGTAGGAATCGCATCACAAGGAGCGCTCTGTACGGACAGAACGCTTGACATCGATCGCTCCGTGCCTCGGCGCGCCGGCGTTGCTGGCCGTCCTCACCCCGGGTTTTGCTCGTGGGTGCTGTTCGGTGCGGTCGAAACGACCCGCAGGCCGAGACCAAGTCCGGTCAGGAGGAAGGCCATGGAGACCAGGATCCACGCGGTCCCCCCGGTGTCAGCGAGCGCTTCGCTGCCAAGCCGGGACTCGCCGCGCCGCACGGCGTCGACCACGGCGCGCGTTGCGTCGACCACAAGGGCGGGTTCCGAGAAATGGATGTAGTGCTCGCTGTTCGCGGCGATCACGTGCTGCGTGCCGGGCACGAGGGAGGCCAGGTCGTCCTGCGACGCCTGGAAGGCCAGCTCCAACGCTTCGATCGGTAACTCAGGCGGCAGGCCGAACGGGTTCGGAAACCGTTCTCGGTCTCGGGAATGCTCCAGCACGACCATCGGCATCTGACGCAGCGGCTGCTCGGTCCGCGCCCGTCGCATGTCAGCGGCGGCGGCGACGACGTCGATCTCGATGCCGGGCGCCATGTACAGCTCCGGTGGGAGCAGCTCCTGGTACGCCTCGTAGTAGATCTCGTGTGCGGCATCGACGGAGACGAAGCCGGCGACCTCGTCGGGGTACGTGCCGGCGTAGAGGCGAGCGAGCATTCCCCCCATTGAGTGAGCGACCAACACGTAGGGGCCTGGGACGTCCGCGGCGTCGAGGAGGGCGTGCAGGTCGGCGACGATCTCGCTCACGGCTCGGGGCAGATCGACGGGGTCGCTGCGGCTCGGCTGGGCCGACCTCAACTTGGTGCCCGGCCGGTCGTACGCGCACACTCGCGTGAACTCTGCGACGGCGGGCAGCACAGCGGTCTCGCTCGACCCCTCGTCGACCATGCTCCAGACGTCGGCGGCGTCCCCTGAGCCCGATTCGAACACCACCGTCGGGCTGCCACTCCCGCGACACTCCAGATAGAGCCGGCGACCTCCGCCGATGTCGACCAGGCCGGCGAATTCGTCATCCGCCGCGCCGGCGGCCGTGTCGCCCGCCGGCGTGGCAGGGCCGGACGCGCCCGCCCATGGCGCGGGCACCATCGACAGGCCGGCGGCGGCGAGCACGATCGCGAGCCTCTTCCCAAGCCGGCGCTGACCCATTGTCGCTCCCCATGCCACTCGGCTGGGCGCCGATCGTAGCTCGCGTCGTGCGCACCGGTCAGATAGTCGCACGAGCGCGCATTGTCCGATATCCGCGTCCGGTCGTCGCGGGCCGCCGCGTCCTCGATCGCCGGCTGCAGGCTCCTACAGCGGGGTGGGTGGGGGGTGGCGGGCCGATGAGTTCGCAGTCGTACTTGCTGGCGATCGGCAGGATGTTGATCGGTGCGGCGAACCTGGCGCGCCAGCCGTCGTGGGTGACCGGCCAGAACGTCGTCGCCGACGGCGGCTTGACGCTCCGCATCGGCTACTGAGGGACGTCACGTGCCCTGGTCGACACGCGCCAAGGCGGCCCGGACGTGGAGCTCGTTCTGGCGGTTGCGCTCGGACAGCTCGTCGTCGGCGCCCGCCCACGACATGTGGCCGAGGTGGCGGTACTTGCGACGGGTCGCCGCCGGTGTCGCCAACCATCGCGATCCCGACTCGTGCAGACGCTCGAACACTCGGGCGCCGGTCGTGTAGAAGGCGGCGCTGCGGTACGTCGCCAGCTCGCCCTGGCGCACGCGCTCGCCACTCGCCGGGCGCCGTCGCCAACGCAGTGCCTCGTCGGGATCGTCGATGCGGACGTAGGAGCGGAACGAGCAACGCAGGGCACGCAACCGCTCGGTGTCGAGCAACAGTAGGGCGGGCGACAGGCGGGCCCGGTACCCGCCGACCGCCGGCTCGAGCTCGCCGACCGCGATCGCGCCGGAACGGTCGAGTGCCGCGCACAACTCCTCCAGCCAACCGCGCCGCAGGAACACGACATCGGAGTCGAGCGTCAACACGAGGCGCGTGGTGACCTTGCGCACGAGCCAGTCGAGCGTCGCCCCGTGGCCCGGCGCGTGGCGGCCCGGTCGGCGGCGGTGCAGCTCGATCCAGTCGAGCCCGCCCAACATTTCGCGGGTGCCGTCGACGGAGCCGTTATCGGCGACGAGCACCCGCAGCGGTGCGACGGTCGTGCGGCGCAGCGACTCGAACGTCAGACGCACGGCGTCGCCGCCGTTGCGGGTCGCGCAGACGATCGTGACGTCGTGCACTCAGCTCGCGACCCGTCTCAGGCCGGCAGTGCCAAAGCGCTCGACGTACGGCTGCTCGACGCCACCGCAAATCGCCTGCAACGCGCAGCGCCGGCACACGTCGGGCGTCGCCACGGCGGCGCCGGACTGCGTCGAGCCGACCAGCACGCCGGCGGCCACGACCGGGTCGAGGTATCGGAACGACGACGGCCCACGGTCCTGCTGCCGATCCTGCTGCTCGGCGAGCCGTGCGAGTTCCGATCGCACGAAGCGACGATTGGGGCCGCGGAACACGCAGAGCGGCACCGGCCAGAAGTTCACGCCGTAGCCGTACGCGCGGGCCCGCCGCACTGCTTCGTTGATCGCCGGCGCCGCCTCGGCCCACGAGACGGGCGCGCCGCTCTCGGTCGCCTTCTGCGAGTAGATCAGCCGGTTGATGCTGAACTCGTCGATGCCGGGCGACCGGGCGTGCGCCGCGTCCACAATGTCCGGCAGCTCGGCGTAGCACTGTTCGGCCACGAGCAGGCGGACGACGATCCGCACCCCCGGGCCGCGGAGGCGCAGCAGGTTGTCGAGAGCGGCAAACGTCTGATCGAAGCTGGCTGCCCGCTTCGTGATCGCGTCGTGCGACGCGGCCGTCGCGCCGAACAGGGCGACCTCGAAGCCGGACACGCCGGATGCGAGCACCGCCGACGCGTAGTCGCAGTTGGCGAGCCGGACCCCGTTCGTGAACAGCTTGATGTCGGCGCAGCGCGTTGCGAACTCGGCGACGATCGCGCACAGGTCGCGGTGCAGCGTCGGCTCGCCACCCGCAAGCAACACCTGGTCGCCGTCGCGCGGGGGATCGTCGGCCATCCAGTCGCGGATCTCGGCGAGCGTGAGCTGCTTGCTGATCCGCGAGTCGCCGAGCCGCTCGAGACCGTTCGTCAGGTCGGAGGCGCAGAACACGCAGTGCTCGTTGCAGACGTAATTGAGGTTGAGGTAGTAGCTCGTGGCCAAGGGTCGTCAGAGCTCCACTAGGACCTGCGAGATCCCGTCGGGTCCAATGCCGCGCTTCGCGAAGTAGGACGTGACGTAGCCGAACATCGCGTGGCTGATGCTGCATCGCGGTCCGGTCAGCTGCCGTGGCGACTCGAACAGCGGGCGCGTGTCGCACGCACCGCGGAACCGGCATCGGTGGCATTGGCGCGAGACGAGCGCCCGATCGCGTTGCAGCGACGACGCGTATCGCTCCGATCCGAGGATCTCACCGATCGGCTGGTCGAACACGTTGCCGAGGGCTCGGTCGCCGACGTACGCGTCGGGGCGGTGGTAGAGCGTCCCGTCGGTGTCGACCAGCAACGCCCACTCGCCGGGATCGGCGCGGTCGAACGCCTCACGCGTCTCACCCTTGCTGGCGAGCAGTGCCGTGTACACGTAGTCGACGAGAGGCCACGTCGGGGCGCGTGGCGTTGCCCGCATCCAATGCCGGAACAGCTGCTGCAACGTCCGCACCGTCGCCGCCTCGCTCAACGCGAAGGGGGCCTCCGGCGTGTTGAGCGGGGCGTCGAACATCGGCAGGAAGCGGACCGGCAGGTCGCGCCCGGCGAAGAAGTCGTAGATGCGGCGAACGTGTGGCGCCGTGTGGCCGGCGAGGACGACCACCGCACCGAGCTGCACCCCGCGAGCTTGCAGCCGCTCGATGTTGGCGGCGACGGCCTCCTCGGTTGTCGACCCGTCACGCGCCAGGCGCACACCGGGCACGAGATCGAACGACACGCCGAGCTGGACGTGCTCTTGTTCGAGCACGTCCATCGTGCGCGACGGCATCACGTAGAGGTTCGACTGCAGCACGTTGCGGTGGTCGACGTCGGACAGCACCTCGCGCTCGAGCGCGAACACGTCCTCGAAGTAGCGGGTCGGCAGCAGCAGCGGCTCGCCGCCGTGCCAGATGATGTTCGACCGCACGCCCCGTTCCGGACCGACCGACCTTTCGACGGTCCGGTGGTAGCCGCGCACGGCCTGCAACAGCAGCTCCCATTGCGCCAACGACATCCGGTCGCGCTTGGCGAGGTCGTCCCACTCGTAGCAGTAGCGACACCGCAGGTTGCACAGCTTCGATGCCTTGACGACCCAGTTGACCTCGTGCGGGAACGACGGGACTCGGGCGCGACGCGCGGTCGCGTCGCTCGCCCGGGGCATCACTGCTGCTGGGTCCGCCGCGTCGAGATCTCCTTGATGATGAGCTCCTCGGGACGGGTCGGATGGCGCTCCATCCAGATTGGTCCGATCTCGAGCCACACCGTCGACCGCAGGGCGCCGGGATCCTTGATCACCGCCGTCTGGGTGATCTTCTTGCCGACCGCGGCGGAGGGCTTCTTGCCCACCGCGGCGGAGGGCTTCTTCCTCACCGCAGGCTTCGGTGCTGCCGCCTTCTTCTTCGCCGGCGCCTTCTTCGCGGATGCGCCTGCATCGTCGGACCGCTCCGTCGCCATCGCGGGCTCCTTTCGTCGCCACCGCCGACCTGCGCCCACCGCACGCCGGCCATGGCAGGCAATCGACGGTACTAGAGCCGGAGGTGGTGCTCGGACGGCGCGGGGCTCGATCGAATGCGTGCCCGACGCCTTCGACGAGGCGCTCGCCAACGCCGATCTGTGGGCCGAAGACGAGCGCGCCCGGCTGCGGCATCGTCACGTTCCCGTCCGGACTGCGCCTGCGTCGTCGACCGGCTGATCCTCAAGTGACTGGGACGCAACAGCACCCAGGTTCAACTCCAGCGCGGCGATCGTGCAGTCGTCGTTCCGCACACGGTTCGCTTCGAGCTGTCAGAGCGCGGACCACTCGCCTCGTCCTCTGATGACCGAGGCCCGACGCTCTGGAACGCCGATCGAGGAGGGATGGTGTCGCCGTACTGTGGGGTATGGCCTCGGCCCGCCGCCCAGAAACGGTGACGGTGGTGTTCACCGACGTCGTCGGGTCGACGGCGTGGCGTGCAAGTGTCGGCGACGACGTCGCCGACGTGCGCATCGCTGAGTTGGAACGGGCGAGTCGGCACGTCGTCGAGGCGTCGGGCGGCACCGTGGTGAAGAGCGTCGGGGACGGCGTGATGGCCACGTTCGGAAGTGCGGTGGCCGGCCTCGAGGCGGCAGCTGAGCTGCAGTTGTTGGCGCGCCGGCTGCCGATCGGCAGTGCCGAGCAGTACCTGCGCGTTGGCGTCAGCACCGGTGACATGGTGCGCGAAGGCGATGACTGGCTCGGTGCGGCAGCAATCGAGGCGAGCCGTTTGTGCTCAGCGGCAACTGGCGGCTCGGTGTTGGTCACCGACGCAACGGTGCGCCTGAGTCGAGGACGTACTGACTGCGCTGTTCGGTCGCTCGGCGAGCGCATCTTGCGTGGCTTCGAGCAGCCGGTGGAGGTGTACGAGTTGGTCACCGTCGACGACGGCGTCGGTCCATTGCCGGCTGCGCTCGTGTCGGCGGCGAGCAGCCCGCTCGTGGGGCGCCGAGTCGAACTGGAGCGAGCTGCATCGATGTTGAACCGCGTCACTGGAGGCACGTCGCTGACAGTGTTGATCGTCGGCGAGCCCGGCGTCGGCAAGACCCGGCTGGCCGCGGCGATGGCCGCCGATGCGAGGTCGCGCGGTTTCACGGTCTTGCACGGACGCTGCGACGAAGGACTGGCTGCGCCCTACCAGCCGGTGGTCGAAGCGTACGGGGCGTGGTTGGCCGAGTACCCAGACGCCGCTCTGCCACGGGTCATCGGCGATGGCGCCGAGCTCGTGAGCCTGTGGCCAGCGCTCGCCCGTCGGCTGGGCATCGAGCCACCGACGACCCCGGACGATCCCGAAGCCCGCCGGTGGCGGCTGTTCGAGGCCGTGGCGGCGTTGATGGCATCGATCGCCGCGGAGCGGCCACTGCTGTTGGTGGTCGATGATCTGCAGTGGGCAGAGCCATCGACGCTGTTGTTGCTCGGTCATCTGGTGCGGCGAGCCGTTCCGGGATCGGCGCTCGTGGCGACGTTGCGACGAGGCCAGCCCGGCAGAGGGGCCGTCGATGTGCTCGGTGACCCCGGAACGGACCGCTCGGTCGAACTCATCGATCTCGGCGGCCTCGACCGCGCCGAGGTCGGTGAGTTGCTCGCACTGCATTCTGGTGTCGCACCGCCCGACGCCGTGTCGGCCGTGTTTCGGCAGTACACAGATGGCAACCCGTTCTTCCTTGCTGCGCTCCTCGCCCACCTCGAGGACGTCGCGTTCGTCCGTTCGCCGAGCGGTGACTGGGTGGCCGCCGCCGAACTGGAGGTTGTTGGTGTTCCCGAAGGCGCGCGTGGTGTCATCGCCCGCCGCCTCGCCGGGCTCGAATCTGGGACGCGCCGTGTGCTGGATGCGTGTGCCGTCACGGGCTTGCGGTTCGATCCGAGGATCGTCGCCGCTGTGATTCACGTCGATTTTGACGAGGCGCTCGACGCCGTCGACACAGCAGTGCGCTCCGATCTGCTGCGCGGGGAAGGAGGTCGGCACTACGTGTTCGCCCACGCCCTGGTGCGCCAAGCGGTCCTTGACGATCTTTCTCGTCCACGCCTCGTTTCTCTCCATTGGCGCATCGCCGAGCAGCTCGAGCATCACGAACCGGCGCTGCTGGGAGAGATTGCTGACCACTACGCGTCGGGCCGGGAGATGGGCGACGACGCGACCGTCGTGCGGACGTCGCTGGCCGCCGGCGAGGATGCCCTCCAACGCGTTGCGTTCGAGGAGGCGGTCGGCCATTTGCGAACCGCGCTCGCCGGCGTCAATCGGATGTCGTCGTCCGATCCCGATCTGCGCTACCGGGTACTGGCCGCACTCGGTGGCGCCCTGAACGCACTCGCCGAGCCCGCCGAAGCTCAGCGACTGTGGTTGGCGGCGGCCGAGATCGCCAGAGACGCACGAGATCCTGAGCGCATTTTCGCCGCCGTCCAAGGCTACGGGTACGTGGCGCG
Source organism: uncultured Acidimicrobiia bacterium (assembly GCA_963844915.1). Lineage (GTDB taxonomy): Bacteria > Actinomycetota > Acidimicrobiia > Acidimicrobiales > Ilumatobacteraceae > JALZMG01. The sequence goes on from CAWJQF010000013.1 coordinate 90,410, forward strand.
GCTGACCGCCGACGACGAGCTTGTCCGCCTGCTCGAGGACCTGCTCGATGTGGTCGGCCCGGGCGACTCCGCCCTGCGAGCGAGCGCACTCGGCTGGCGAGCAGTGCCAGTCCAGAACGTCGCCTGGCAACGGTCGCGTGACGACGTGCGCCTGACCGACGAGGCGGTTGCGATGGCCAGGCGGACAGGGGACCGGGATGCACTGATCTCCACCCTGCACTCTCGGTTGATCCTGCAGACGCAGATGCCCGACGCGCACGCGATGCTGTCCGACGCCCAAGAGGTCGTCGACACGCTCGAGCGTGCCGGACCGACGAATTGGGACCACACGTTCGCGAAGTGCCTGTTGACATTGGCATTGTTGCGGCTCGGACGGCGGAGTGACGCCGAAGAGCATCTCGCCAAGGTCACCGCCGAGGCTGAACGGATCGGGCTCCGCCTGTCGGGTCAGCGCGCCTTGCACCTGCAGTCGGCACTGGCGACCGGGAGTGGGCGGTTCTCGACGGGAAAGGCGTTGGCAGCGGCGGCCGCCGAGCGCGCCGGGCGCCACATCCTCGTGGTGCAGCTCGCCTACATTGCCCAAATCCTCGCCGCCCGCTTCGAGCAGGGCCGGCTCACCGAGGTGATCACCACCCTGGACGGGCTTGACCGTCTCGATGTGGACCTGCCGGGATACCTGGCCATGCGTGCCGGTGCCCTGGCCGAGGCCGACCGGATAGATGACGCGACCGAGGCGATCGATCGGCTCGGCGGCGAATTCACGGATGACACCATGCAGCACCTGATGCGACGTTCGCCGATGGTGATCCGCTATCTGTCCGAGGTGTGCCGGAGGGTCGGCGATCGTCGACGCGCCACGCTGTTGCTCGCCCATTTGTCGCCGTGGAGGGGACAGATCCTCATCGGAGGATGGGGGCTTTCCATCGAAGGTGCCTCCGATCGTGCGATCGGGCACGTCCTCGCCACGATCGGCCGCCTCGACGAAGCCGCCGCGTGCTACAGCTCGGCGGCTGAGCTGGAACGTGCGGCCGGCTTCTCCCCGCTTGTCGCCCGGACGCAGTACTGGCACGCCCGGACCCTGCTCGAACGCGACGCCGCCGGCGACCGTGACCGTGCCCATGCCCTCCTCGACGAGGTCACGCAGGCCACCGACCAGCTTGGCATGACGCAGCTCCACCACGACGCTCTCGCGACGCGGGAGGGGAGCGTCGCGCCGCACGTCCGCTGACGCCGTCGTCGACGTGACGATCGCGATCGGGCACAGCAGCTCGGTCCGCTGATCCACCTGGTGTGCGCAACATCCTGGACATGTCGGCCTTGATTAGCTATTGTTGAGGTTGTGAGGAAGTCATGTGATGGGAGCGGTGAGGTGTCTGGGGACTTGGCGGGATCGTGTTTGACCGTTCTGCAGGATGGGCCTGGGACCTTCCGGTTGCGTGGTGAGCTCGACGTGGCGGAGGTGGCCGGGGCGTCGGCGCGTCCTGGTTCCTTCGGGTGGGCACGTCGAGCTGGACTGTGGCGGCCTGACGTTCATCGACGCGTCCGGGCTGCGCCTGTTGATGGCAGTGGATCAGGCCTGCCGCCGTCGAGGCGGAAGGCTGAGCATCGTCAACCCGTCGCGATGCGTGGTCCGGCTGCTGGAATTGACCGGTGTTGACGCCACCTTGGGTGTGTGGCCCGCGAGTTCGGTTCAATGAGCCCATCCGTCCAGGGGGAGGAGTCGGGGCGTCGACCGATCTATTCGATCGGGGCGGTTGCCGGCATGGTCGGAGTGGAGGCGGCGTCCTTGCGAACCTGGGAGGAGCGCTACGGCATCGTGGTTCCGACGCGGAGCCGTGGTGGCCAACGGGTCTACTCGCGCGACGAGCTGGAGCAGTTGCGGTTCATTGTCGACTCGATCGAGGCGGGTAGCACGCCGGCTGATGCTCACCGGTTGTTGGCCGAACGTTTGGGTGACGCGGAAAGTCTGAGCGGTCCCAACCCTGATGGTGTGCGAGTGGTCGTGCTCCTCGCGGAGCGTGATCGGTACGCAGCTGAACTGATCGAATACTTCCTGCGGACCGAGGGCTACGACGTGTGTGTGGCGTTCGAGCCACGTCTGGCAGAGCAGCTGTTCAGCGAACGGCGACCAGACTTGACGATCGTCGAGCTGATGATCTCGGGTGGTGGTCTCGCGCTGTGTGAACGGTTGGCGGGCGATGGCGCTGCGCCGGTGTTGGCGATGTCGGCGCTCGATCTGGGTGATGCGGCGTTGGCGGCCGGGGCGAGTGCGTTCCTCGCCAAACCGGTGGTGCCGTTGCAGTTCGTGTCGACGGTGCGCGACCTGCTGGGGTTGAGCGCCCTCACTCGTCGTTCTCCCGTCGATGTGTCCTGATGGAGCGTCTCTCCACAGGGAACTCGCGGCTCGACGAGGTGCTCGGCGGTGGCCTCGTGTTGGACGCGATCACGCTGGTTGCCGGTGCGCCGGGGACCGGCAAGACGATCCTCGCCGAGCAGTGTCTGTTCGCCAACGCCACGCCGGAGCGGCCGGCGCTGTACCTGTCGACGGTGTCAGAACCCTTCGACAAGCTGTTGCGGTTCGGGCAGTCGCTGGCGTTCTTCGATCCGGGACAGGTCGGCCGATCGGTGTTCTACGACGATCTCGGCGACGCCGTGCACCAAGGCGGTCTTGCCGCGGTGCTCGAACGCCTCGCCGCGTTGATCAAGGAACATCGTCCGGGCATCATCGTGATCGACAGCTTCAAGGCCCTGCGAACGTTTGCGGCGAGCGACGCCGAGTTCCGCCGCTTCCTGCATGAGCTCGCCGGGCGCCTCACCGTCGTCGCTGTCTCCTCGCTGTGGGTCGGCGAATACAGTCCCGACGAAGCGACCGATTCTCCTGAGTTCGCTGTCGCCGACGCCGTCATCGGGCTCGAGACGAGGCGATCCGCTGAGCGATCGATCCGCTATCTCAGTATCCGCAAGCTGCGCGGCAGTGACTTCATGTCCGGCGACCACGTCTATCGCATCAGCGCCGAAGGACTCGTCGTGTTCCCCCGACTCGCCGACATCGAGGTGTCGGTTGACGTCTCATCGAACGGCGAGCGGGTTTCGACAGGTATTGCCGCACTCGATGATGCGCTCGAAGACGGCTACTGGGCTGGATCCACGAGCCTCATCGCGGGACCATCTGGTGCCGGCAAGACACTCATGGGTCTGCACTTCGTTTACGCCGGCGCCGCTGCGGGCGAACCGGGGGTCTTCGTCACCCTGCAGGAGAACCGGACCCAGCTCACCCGCGTCATCGGGCGGTTCGGCTGGACCATCGACAACCCGAAGGTCACGATCATGGACCGGTCACCGGTCGACATCTACATCGATGAGCTGGTCTACGAGATTCTCGATCGGATCCAACAGGTCGACGCCCGCCGCATCGTCATCGACAGCCTCAACGACCTCATCGCCGCCTCCCCTGATCCCACCAGACTTCGCGAATTCATCTACTCGCTGGTGCAACGCTGCGCCCGCCTCGGCATCAGCGTCATGTTCACCTATGAGACCATGGAACTGTTCCGGATCACGCGGCTCAGCGAATTCGGCATGTCCCACATCGCTGACAACGTCATCCTCCTCCAACATGTTCAAGACGGCCCACAGATGAGGCGCGCACTCAGCGTTCTCAAATCGAGAGGATCGATGAACTCGGCGGTGATCAGCGAGTTCAAAATTTCCGCTGAAGGCATCACACTCGGTGACCCACTCGACCTTCGCGCATTTTGGGGCTGAACCAGCCGAGCCGGTTGCCGCCGGCCGAACGCGTTCAGACGATGGGCGGTCCGCCTCGAGCGGTCCCGCCCACACGAGCATCGGCGCATCAGACCGCCGAGCAAGCAGGACGGTGATGGCAACGGTCGACATCTTCACAGACCCACCAGCTGAGCAGCTCTATGACGAGCTGCTCTCCCGACTGTGGGCACTGCATCAACTGGCCGACTTTCCGGTGGCCGACATCACCCAACCGGAAACGGCGCGTCGCCTCGCGGCGATGGCTGCCGCCGCCGTTGACGAGCTACGAAGCGATGGCGATCCCGCGCCCATCACAGCGGTGCTCTGGCCCAACAGGACACCCCCCGCTCACGCCGACGCCTGGTGGCGAACACCCCTCGGCGAGTTGCTGAACCACTACGAAACACGGCGGTAGGTCACCCGACAACGTCACGACAGCCGTGGTCGTGACGACCAGTTGGGCTCGTCACCGGACTGGTCACCAGCGACGACGCCGATCGCAACCGCGACCTGAAGTCAAGAGCCCAGCGCGGCGCCGAAGGTGCAAACGTGGGCGTGTGCTGACACCGTGCCGGATGTCAGTGCAGCCATCGCGGTACCCAACGTTGCGCCCGAACGACGCCTTGAGGCTCCCACCGGTCGCGCCCGAACGTCATGTCCGTACCGTCCGAGCCCGTGTCCTGGACGTCGGGCGTTCCGGCTGGGAAGGAACCAAATTGCCGGTGATTGAGATGCCCATCACTGAGACCCCCATTCCTCGACGACCCGTTCAGCTGAACGATTGTGGGCCGAACCGGCCCCACGCGATGAATGCCGCGACTGCGAGGTAGACCAGATTGAGCATGACGAACTTGCGCTCGTCACGGCGAAGGTGCGTGATCATCGCGCCAACCATGAGCAGTACCCAGCAGACTGCGGTGATGGGTACAAGGACGGGCGCCACGTCGACGACGGCGGGCAGGATGAGACCCGCCACGGCCAGCAGCTCGAGGACCCCGAGCGTCTTGACGAAGCCGGCAGTGTGATCCTTGGTCCATCCTCCACCGGGAACGTGAGCCAGCTTCTCCTTCGGCACGAAGGTCTTGCTGACGCCGCCCGTCAGGGCGACGACGGTCAGCAGGCCGGTGATGATCCACAGCGTGAGATTCATGATCTTGTCCTTGGTGGTCGTGAATGGCTGGCGCCGGCACGCAGCTGGCCGACCACGTTCGTTTCCTTGAAACGTCGGTGTCTCAGGTGGACTCGACCACGGCGTGAGGCGTTGATGGCCATGACGATGTGACGGGTGGGGGCGGGCTGGCGTGACGGGTTCGCACGGTGACCCCGTTCACAGAACGACCGTCATGTCGGATACCGGCCGCTCGTCCCTCGGCTGAGCGTCACTGTCCGCCGACAGAGCGACGGCGTGTTGGACGAGTCGTGGCGTGTCGCGCCGGCCAGCATCACCGGTTCGGCACCCGCCGCCGAGACCGACGCCGCCGATCAAGGAAACGGGGGATGTGGCGCTGCGCTTGGGCCGCTTCTATGGGTTCGACAGCGTTCACAACGTCCACGCCATGGAGGCGGTCGGAGCGGGCCGGCCTGCCGAGCTGGACCGCCCATTCGCGTACTCGACCGCGACGGACCGGGGCGGTCCACTGCGGAGGCGAACGACGCGGAAACGGCGACGCGATCGCCGGTGTCCGGCAGTGGCCGCCCCATGGTCTCCACGACGAGCGTCCGGAGGGCTCGCAGCATCGGTGACGACGACGTCGAGTGGCTGATTGTCAAGAAGTTGGAGGAGAACGCGTGTCGCCGCGCACGGTCGACCGTTCGTTGCAGCGGGTGCGTACCAATGCGGTCAGTCGTTGGCGTGCGTTTGGGCTCAAGCCGCACTTGTTGACAACTTCAAGCTGTCCGGAACAGCTCTTCATAGATAAGGTTCGCGAGATAGTCGAGCTTTAACTCAACGCGCCCGAGGTGCGGTGGTGCTGTGCGTCGACGAGAAGTCACAGATCCAAGCGCTCGACGCATCGCTATAGTGTTGTCTCTGATAAGTGGCACGTCGGAGCGGCGCACCACGACTGCCGCCGGCATGGCACCCCAACCTCTACGCTGCCTTGGATGTGCTTCGGGCTACGTGATCACCGACATGACGCACGGCATAGCGCCGAGGAGTTAAGGCGCTTCTTGAACCTGATCGATCACAGCGCTCCCGCCGACTTGGACGTCACGTCATGGTAGATAACAACGCCACTCACAAGACTCGGCTATCTAGCGATGGCTGCTGCGCCATCCCCGGTTCACGCTGCACTTCACGCCGAGCTACAGCTCGTGGCTGTACCTCGTGAGCGCTGGTTCGGCGAGCTCACCAACCGTTGGTTGAGCGCGGCAACATCGCTAGATTCGAGAATACGTCGCGTCAATCCGAACCTGGATCACCGACTGGAACGACGAACACAAGTCATTAGTCTGACACAAGACCGCCGACGAGATCCTCGACAGTCTCGTCAACTACTGCCAACGAATATACGACCAGGTCACTAGCGGCCCGCTCGCAGCCCGAGACGATTCTGCTGCGGTAGCCGTCACGAGGGTCCGCCGGTGAGACCGTGACGCGACGCACTGCAGGTGCCGGCAAGGATCCAAGGATCGCTGCAGGCAGGTGTAGAGCGCCTTGTCGAGTTGCGGGTCAGGCGCCGGCGCGCTCGAGGTGGGCGAGCAACTCGGGGAAGACGTCGTCGACCGAGCGGTGGCCGATGAACGTGTCCTGGTGACCGTGCTCGGGCAGCAGCACGCGCCGGTAGTTCGCCGGGCCGAACTCACGAACGAGCAGGTCGTAGCTGCGTGCGGTTGCCGCTGGCACCCACACCAGGTTGTGCACGCCATGCAGGAAGGTGATCGGCAGTTGCAGCCACTCCAGTCGCCGCATGTACACGTCGGCACCGTTGGCGGCGACGATGCGCTCGAAGCGGGCGCACCGGCCGAGGTGCTGCATCATCCGCATGTTGGTGACGCCGAACAGCTCGTGCAGGGTGACGTGGGTGCCCTCGTCGACCGCACTGTGGTGGATCGCGTTGCCGTAGATGAACGCCAGCCGGCGGCACACGGCCTCGTCGCACCGCTCCTGCGCCGGGATCGGGTAGAGGCGGAGGAGCTGGTCGAGGGCGCGAGCCCCGGGCGACTCCTCGTCGTAGGCGTCAGTCGTCATCAAGCGCACGCCGGTGCGACGGAGCAGGCCAGGTGCGTCGAAACCGGCCTTCAGCCGCGTCATCGTCGGCCCGATCGGGTGCATAGCCACGCTGGAGAGCAGCAGCGACGCCGGTGTCAGCGTGCCGGCGAGCGTGGCCATGGTCGTCGTCAGCGAGCCGACGCAGTGGCTGACCCAGTGCAAGTCGTGGCGCCCGGTGGCGGTGCGCACGTAGCGTTCGGCGGCCGGGTGGTCGTAGCGGGCGACCTCGTCGGCGTCGGACTGTGCGCGACACGTCGGTAGCAGCGTCGAGCCCCGCCACTCCTGCACCCACACGTCGAAGCCGTGCGCGACGAGGTACTCGACGCAGTTCGTCTCGATCGTGTCGGTGGTGAACGTCAACGGGTTGGCGCCCTGGCCGTGGGAGATCACGACCGGTCCCCGTGTTCCGCCGGCGTACCGTGTCAGCCGAAGGTCGAGGCCGTCGAGCGAGCGGTACGCGTGCACGGAGGGCGGGGGGACGCGCAACGGGCGGTGCTGGCGGGGCGGGGCGTGCCTTCGCAACTGAGAAGGCCGCTGGATGACGTGGCCATAGTCGTGGACGAGCGCACCGGCGAACCGCTCCCCGAACTGGGCAAGGATGCGCAGCCGCTCGACGTGGCCGACCGGTCCTGTCGTCGACATCGTGCCGAGCTGAGCGGCGAAGTCGGCCGCAGCGATCCGCAGCACACCCCGGCCGACGACCGGGCCCTGCTCGTCGTCGCGACGGACGGTCACGTAGAGGGTTGTGGTGTCCGCCCACACGTCGATCGCCGCCGACGGCTGGATCGTCTTGAAGCCGACGAAGCTGTACCGCGTCCCGTCCACCGCCTCCAGCGGCAGGCGGTACCACATGTGCTGTACCGCCGGATCAGTTGCGTCGCGCACGAACAGGTTGAACCGCCCGTCGCGGACGGTGAGTGGCTCGGACGACAGAGCCGGCGCGGCGACCGTCCCGATCGCCGTCATCGGTGCGTCGATGTGCTCGATGACGGCATGGGCGTCGTCCGTCGCCAGGGTGAGCACGAACGTGAGCCGGGAGCCGGCGGCCTCACCGGCGGCGGCGGCCTCGTGGTAGGTGTCGAGATCCATCAGCGTCGGCTCAGCGACGCCACCGTCGCCGAGCCCGAACCACCCCGACATCCGCTCGCTGAATCGCAGGCCCGGACGATCGGGAATTGCCGTCGGTCCGCCCGGCGGCGCCGCCGGGACCGAGTCGTCAACGGTCCACCCCCGGTCGGCGGCGATCAAGGCCGCCGTACGCTCCGCCAGCGCGGAGATCGTCAACAGCGGGTTGACCCCCAGCGGGAGCGGCACGACCGAGCCATCCGACACGTACAGCCCGGTGTGCACGTCCGTGCCGGCAGTGCCGGCGAACACGCGGCTGCGCTCATCGACGACGCCACCATCAGCTGAATCAGCCATCACGCACCCGCCGAGGGGGTGCACGGTGATGACCCGGTGGTGCAGCAGGCGATCGTAGATCGGGCTGCGCAGGTAGTGGCCGCCCGACGCCGTCGAGGCGCTGTCGAGATGCCGGTTGGCCCGCTCATAGAACCGCCTCGTCCCGCATCCCGGCCACTCGACGCGCGCCGTGCCGTGCTCACCGTCGCCGTCGAGCACGACGCGGCCCTCGTCGTCGTCCGCGCCCATCAGGAGGAACGTCTGCAAACGGTGCATCCAACCGCGAAAGCCCCATGCGAGCGCCTGGCGGACGAAGCCGACCGGTCCGCCCCTCCGCGTGATCCATCGCGGCAAGACCTGCGGGACCATCATCGCCGGGATCAGCGGCGCCAGCGGCCCGGGGATGCACGCGTCCTCGATGATCACGTCATCCAATGGGTTCGGATTGCCCCGGTCGTCGATCACGGCCGTGATGCACGGCCCCGGCGGGTGCTCGCGGCTCGGCGCCCGGGTGCCCGAGCCGATGCCGTTGACGACCTGGCGCAGGCCGTAGGCCAGCCCGAGCATGTCGCCGTTCCCGGTGAACCTGCGCCCGAGGCGGTCGGACACGGCGAGCCCCTTGGCCCGGGAGCGCAGGAGGATCTCGGTCGATCCGAGGGTGCCGGCGGCGACGATCACGACGTCGGCGGTGACGAACTGCGTCGGCGCCCCGAACGCATCCTGACCGAGTCCGAGCGGCACGTACCGTACCGCCCACCGGTTGTTGGCTTGCTCGATCCAGCGCACATCGACCTCGGTGAAGATCGACGCCCCGTGGCTGACGGCATCGGGGAGGTAGTTCATCATCAGCGTGTTCTTGGCGCCGTAGTTGCACCCCGTCACGCAGTCGCCGCACCCGTTGCAGGCGTCCTGGTAGACGCCGACGTGGTTGACGCCGGCGCGGAAGTTCACGTTGATCGGTGTCCTGGCCACCGTCGCCCCGTCGGCCGACAGCCGGAGGGCGGCGATCTTCGCCAACGGCGGGAAGGTGTCCGGGTACGGCGCCGGCCGGAGCATCTGCTCGGCCCGATCGAAGCCGGCCGCGAGCGCATCACCGTCGGCCCGCAGCGCCGCCGGCCAGCGGCGGTCGGCGAGCACGAGGTCGGATGGTCGCATGGCGACGTTCGCGTTGACCAGCGACGTCCCGCCGAGGCCGCAGCCGGAGAACACGTTGAGGTCGGGTCCTACGTGGAACGTGTAGAGGTTGCGGCGATCGCCCACGTGCTCGTGGCCGGCGGCGATCTGCAACTGTCTGCCGGCCTCCTCCAGGGAGCGGGGGAACTGGCCCGGGTGCAGCTCCCGTCCGCGCTCGAGAATGGCGACGGGCTGCCCGGTCCGGGCCAGCCGGCACGCCGTGATCGCCCCGCCATAGCCGGAGCCGATGACCACGGCGGCGTACGAATCGCCGAGCTCGGACACGGGTCGAGAGAGCGGGACCCCCATCGCGCGCGACCGTAGACGCCTGGCGGGCGCCGACGACACGGGGCACGTCGGTGACCCCGACGTGGGGACAGCGCGCCACGTACACTCGATGGCGTGGCGGCGTCGCCCTGGGGCTCGATGGCCGCGATCATCTTCACCGACGTTGCTCGTTCGACTGAGTTGCTGTACGAGCTCGGTCCGGAGCGCTACGAAGGCGTCCGACGGCGCCATGTTGCTCACCTGCGGGCGGCCTTGCACGAACAGGGCGGGCGCGAGGTCAAGAGCCTCGGTGACGGCCTGATGGCAATCGTTCCCTCCGCCGCCGGAGGCGTCGCCGCCGCCGCCGCGATGCAGCAGCGCACGGCGGCCCAGGCGCAGGCGGCGAGGATCGACTTGCGGATCCGGATCGGCGTCGCCGCCGGCGACGTCGTCGAGGACGAGGGCGACTACTACGGCCCGGCGGTCGTCGAGGCGGCGCGCCTGTGCCCTGCGGCGACCGGCGGCGAGATCCTGCTCACCGACCTCGTTCGCCGGCTGGCCGGCGACCGACCGGGCGTCGGTTACGAGGCGGTGGGGCCGATGGTGCTCAAGGGCATCCCCGAGCCAGTCGACGTCCACCGCGTGGTGTGGTCGACGAGCCGCGACGTCGAGGTCGGATCGCCGGCGATGCTCAGCGGTCGCGGCGCCTTCGAGCTGGTTGGTCGCGAGGCAGAGCGGGCGGCGATGGTCCAGGCCTGGGACCGGGCGGCCGCCGGCGAACGGCAGCTGGTCCTGCTGGCCGGCGAGCCGGGCATCGGCAAGAGCAGGCTCGCCGCCGACGTCGCCGGCCACGTCCACGCCCACGGCGGGACGGTGCTGTTCGGGCGCTGCGATCCCGACGTCGGCGGCCCGCTCCAGCCGTTCGTCCTGGCCTTGCGCCAGTACCTGACGGACGTGCTGCGCGACGCGCCCGTCGAGCTCGGCGGGCACGCCGCCGCCCTGCTGACCGTCGTGCCGGAGCTCGCCGAGCGGAGCCCGCACCTCGTCGCGCCGGAGCCGTCGGACGATCCCGCAGGAGACCGCCTCGTCCTGTTCGACGCCGTCGCCGAGGCGTTCCACGAGATCGCCGCCGGATCACCACTGCTCGTCGTGCTCGACGACGTCCACTGGGCGGCAGCGCAGACAGTGCAGCTCCTCCGCCACCTCGTCGGCTGGCACCGCGACGCCCCGTTGATGATCGTGGCCACGTACCGGCCGGCCGACGTGTCGACCGAGCTCGCCGCCGTCGTCGCCGACGCCAGCCGGCTCGACCGCTGCCTGTACGTGGCGGTCGAGGAGCTCGACGAGGACGACGTGCTCGACCTGCTGTCGAAGGCCGCGGCCACCGATCTCGAGCGCGGTGGCCGAGGCCCGGGAACTGGCGCTCACGCTGCGCGAGGAGACCGGGGGCAACCCCTTGTACGTCACCCAGCTGCTCGCCCACCTCGTCGAGGCAGGCCACCTCCAGCGTGTCGACGGCCGCTGGACCCGAGCGACCCCGGTCGGCGAGCTGCGCCTCCCCGAGTCGCTGCGCGACGTCGTGCTCGGTCGGATCAGTGCCGTTGGCGACGACGTCACTCGACTGCTCGGGCTGGCAGCGATCGCCGGGGCGCGGTTCGACGCCCTCGTCCTCGAGCAGATCGACGATCTCGACGGGCGCTTCCTCGACGTCCTCGAGCGGGCGACCCGCCACCGCCTCGTCGAGCAGGTCGGTAGGACGCTGGAGTACCGCTTCATCCACGCTCTCGTTCGCGACGTGGTGTACGACGAGCTGTCGACGCTGCGCCGGGCTCGGCTGCACGACCGCCTGGCCGAGCAGCTCGCGGCGAGCCCCGGCTGTGGCGCGGCGATGCTCGCCCACCACTCGCTGCAGTCGGCGATGCTCGGACCCGCCCAGCAGGCTCGCGCCGTGCGACACGCCCGGCTCGCCGGCGACGAGGCCGATGCGGCGTTCGAGTTCGAGACCGCCGCGCGCTGGTACGGCGTGGCGCTCGAACACCTGGCGGAGACCGACGCCGCGGGCAGCGACGGCGAAGGTGTCGAGCGGGCCGAGATCCTGCTTCGACTCGGAACCGCCCAACGCCGCGCCGGCATCGCGGCATTCCGCGGGTCGCTCCTCGAGGCGTCACGGATCGCCCGCAACGAAGGCGTCGTCGACCTACTTGTGCAGGCCACGCTGACCAACACGCGGGGCACGTTCGCCGACTCGCACGGGCTCGACGCCGACCGCATCGAGATGCTGCGGGCGGCACTGACGGTGATCCCGCCGGACAACCTGGTGCATCAGGCTGAGTTGCTGTGCAGCTTGGCGATGGAGCTGAGCGTCGGACCGGGATTCGACGACCGCCGCCGCCTCAGCGACGACGCATTGGAGCTGGCGCGGCGATCAGGGAACCAGCGCACGCTGGCGTGGGTCCTGGCGCGCCGGCAGGTGGCCGTCGCCCACGTCGTCACGATCGCCGAGCGCGCCCGTGACGTCGCCGAGCTCGTCGACCTGGCCGAGCGCCTCGATGACGATCTGCTCGGGTTCCGTGCGCTGCACTACTCCGTCAAGATGGCGCTCGAGGTCGGCGACGGTCCGCGCGTCGAATCGGACTTCGCCCGCCTCGAGGCCCACGCGACGAGCATGCGCCAGCCGGAGCCCCTCGTCTGGGTGTCCCGTCACCGGGCAACCATCGAGTCGATCCACGGCAACTTCGATGCGGCCGACCGCGAGATGATGCGTTCGCTGGATCTCGCCCGGCGGGTCGGGGCGCCGGATGCGGCGCTCATCTTCGCCTCCCAGCGGTTCTCGTTCCGCTTCATGCAAGGCCGGCTCGGCGAGCTCGCCGAGCGGATGGCCGCACGCAAGGGCGACGGGTGGTTCCCCGCTGTCTGGGCTCACTGGTCGCTGCTCAACGCTGAGGTGGGCGACCTCGATGAGGCGGCCGACTCGTTGCAGCGCCAGCACACGATCGACTTCTGGGACTATCCGAACGGGCACGTTGCCACGTCCGGGATCGCCGCCGCAGTGCTCGCCGCGGCTCGTCTTGGCGACGGCGCGTTGGTGGAGCGGGCGCTGCCCGTGCTCGACGCGGCCGACGGCTTTTGCATCGCCGACGCCTGCTACTGGTGGGGACCGGTCGCCCACTACCAGGGCATCGCCAGGGCGGTGCTTGGCGACCTCGACCGGGCGGTGGAGCACCTCGAGGCGGCGATCCGCCTCGAGCACGACCTCGAGGCGTGGCCGTGGCTGGCCCGCTCGCTCGCCGAGTTGGTGCGCGTCCGCCGTCGGCGGGGGGCCTCGGGCGACGACCGCGTCGGCGACGAGGCGGCCACGGAGGCGGTCGCGCTCGCGGCGAAACTCGACCTCGCCGTCATTCCCGCCTTGCTCGAGACCCCGCTCGCCGTCTAGCTGTCGGAGCGGCGTGCGAGGCCCCGCCGATCGACGGGAGGCTGCTCAAGCCCTGAGGCCCGCTTCGTTTCGGCGCGACGGAGCCGTCGGCGGACGGCAACCTCGCGGTTTTGCAGCTCGCGGCGCCGATCGGCGAGGGTCGCCACCACGTCGGTGGTGAACCGGGCCCACGGATCTCGGGTCGCATCGATGCCGCTGCGGACCTGCTCGGCGAAGGCGATCGAGTGCGCGTCGGCTGGGACGACGGCCGGCGAGTCGGCAGCGCCGTCGGACCGCTGGCGGTAGAGCTGAAGAGAGACCACGTTGGCCTCGTCGTCGACGAGCACGACGCTCGCCCCCTTGAGCGGCTCCGCCTCGGGGTGATCGACGACCCAACCGCCCGTGTTGACGACGGCGATCGGCCGGGCGTAGCCGGCGACACCGCGGGTGCCGACGAACGGCTTGTGGGTGTGGCCAAACACGAACGTCGTGTCGGGCAACGGCGTCTCGAACGCCCGTCGCAACTCGTGCGCGACCGGCCCAGCGAGGTACATCTCCAGGCCGGCGTCCGCGTCGGGCGACAACGCCGCGCCCGGGTGGTGCCGCTCGGCACGACCAATCGCGCCGGACGCCCAGCGCAGGCCGCGGTCGACGACCCAACGCAGGACGGTTCCGAGCGGGGGCCGTCGCGAGGCACCGACGAGGCGGCTGATCTGATCGAGCTCGGCGTCGAGGGTGCGCCCGCTGACGAGCGACTCGTAGAGCATCCGCACGTCGACGCCCGCATCACCGGAGTCACCCTCGGAGGACCAGAAGAAGTCGATCCAGCCGGCGTTGTCACTCTCCAGGTCGACCACCGTGCGGTTCGCCTGCGGACGCTCGAAGATGTCGTCAAGACTGGACATGATCCGGTACAGCCGCTCGACGAAGTGGCCGTGGTGCATCACGACGACGCGATCGCCCTCCCCCCGGATGGCCAGGTTCGGGTAGGAGTGGGTGACGGTCACCTCGGCGTCAACGCCGGCCCGCCGGGCAAGCGCCTCGATGAAGCGGCCGCGCGCAGCTACGTCATCGGCGTCGGGGAACATCGACGTGACGTGGGCTGCGTCAGGGAGCGGGTGGTCGGTGGGCGTGGCGGCGACGACTGCGATCTCACGATCGAGCCGCGCCCGGGTCCAGAGCTGGTGGTCGTGGTTGCCGGCAACGAAGCGCACGTGCGGAGCCACTGCGCCGTCGCGCTCACCCAAGCCGATCGCTCGCACGAAGTGCCCGAACGTTGCGGCAGCGTCGTCGAGTGGGGTGAGCGCCAGCTCGAACAGGTCACCGAGCACCACCAACTCGGGCGGATCGGCTCCCGCCGGCAGGGCCCGCAGGCAGGCGCCGAGCGACGTGAGCACTGGCGCCGCCGTGGCGGTGTCGACCTTGCCGCCACCGTGGCCAACGTTCGTGAGGACGCTGTTCAGCGCGCCGAGGTGCAGGTCGGACAGCACGATGTGGCGCAACGCCCCCATCTGCGGATTCATAGCACCCGTCCCGACGATCCCCAACGAGAGCAGCCTGCCCGCGAGCGGTGACACATCACGGTCAGCTGCACGCATCGGCGCGGCCGAGTTCGAGCACGCGATCGATCGTGCCGACTCGGATCGCCGTTTCAGTTGTCCGGCCTGAACGAACCCGCTGCTGTCCATTGCTGTGCCCGACCGGGACGGGGTTGATTCTCCCCAGGTCCACCAAATCCCAGCTCGGAGGAGGCGCCATCAAAGGGCATCCGGTTCCCCTAGCAACGGAATGCTTGCGAGTGCCTCCTGACCAGGGCACTCGTAGTCGATGCAAGGGGTCCAGACCACCGTCCAGCGACGAAGGTGAAGGACTCTCGTGCGGGAGCTCGTGCCTGCGGGATTGGATCGCCCTGGTGAGGGATCACCGCCCTGCCGAATCGGCCTTGAGTTCCTTGGCTTGCTGATGGAGTAGCGGCATGCCGAGCCGACCCGTGATGTCGCTCGCCTCATCGAGCAAGGTGAGAGCTTGTCGCCTGTCGTTCGGGCCGTCGCGTTCGAGCACTGGCTGATCGACGTCGGAGCCAGCGCCGGGCTCAATCTGCTCTTCGACCACTACCGGATCGACTACGGAAGTCACGGAGCGACCGGTCCATCCGACTCGCCCGTGCACATCTGCTGCGACGTGTTCGGTGGCCATCCTCCGATCGCTGACCGATTTCCCGACGTCATCGGCCGAGTCGGCATCGACCGGTCGCCCATCAATCTCTTCGATCCGTCCGACGCCCGCTGGCTGCTCGCATGCGTGTGGCCCGACAGCGGTCGCGTCACTCGGGTCGAAGCGTCCATCCGATTGGCCCTAGAGCACGCGCCGACTGTTGTTGCCGGCCGCGCCAACGACGTATTGCCATCGCTCCTCAGTGAACTACCCGCTGAAGTGACGGCGGTGGTCATTACCACCTGGGCGTTCGGATACTTTTCGACCGACGAGCGCATCGCGTTCGTCGACCTGCTTCGTGCCGCCTCGGAGCACCACCGTCTGGCCTGGATCTCGGCGGAGAATCCCGGCGTGGTCAGACAACTCGACAAGCACGATCCTCGAACGCGCGGGGACGTCCTCGGCGTCATGCTCTTCGGCCACAGAGCAGCGACCGCCCACCTTCTTGCTCGCGTCCAACCACACGCCAGATGGCTCGAATGGCTCGCGTCGCCAACTGTTCCATGACACGCGTGACACCGAACGGTCCAAGGCGACCCCCAGGTGAGCGTCGGACCAACCGCGTCGGTGATGCCATTCGCCGTGCGCAGACCGGGCATCTGCGGGAGTGAACGCCGGACGTCGCCTCGGGGTTGGACCACGCACCGGACGACGAGCCATCACCCTCGTTCAGCGTGGCCGAGTTGGAGCACGCGATCGATCATGCCGACTCCGATCGCCGGCTCGGGAGCGGGGCCAAGCCAACCCTCTACTGCGCAGCAGCGTCATTCGGGGCGTGCGACGGACCACGCAACACGGATCCCCGCGCTGGAGTTGGGGCGCTTACGCTGCGAAGAGCTCATCGACACATGCCATCACCGCGGTGGCGTCGCCGGCGACCATTCCGCAGGCCACGAAGTCGAAGGCCTCCTGCCGGCTGAACGCAGGACCGGTGTTCGTTGCTCGGCACGGGAAGTCTCCACCGGACACCAATGACACTTGAACTCGACCCAGTGTTGGATCGTCGTAGAAGATTGGGCCTCCCGAATCGCCGTTGCATGTGCCGCTTTCATCCTTCGCGATGTTCATCGAGAGCCTGAGCACATCGTTCACAGGATTGTGAGAATTATACGTGAGACCGTCGGCGATATACCGAATGAGGAACTTCGATGAGTTGGTCCCAGACGGATCGGCTGGTCCGGTCTCCTCTCCGGGGATGGGGAACTTCTCACCTGTCCCGTAGCCGACGGCGGTGAAGGACAGGTTGCGAGCCGGCTGGCGGACACTGCTGATCACACTCGACAGATATCCTGGATCTGGAGCAATTTGCACCGGCGCGAGCGTGCCCCAACGCTCTTGGACCGTCTGGCCGACAGCGTTTTCGGCATTCGTGGAGAACACAACGAGCCCATAATCAAACGACTCAAAGGGTGCATCCTTGGCGGGAAAGCTGATCGGGACTCCACCCCGAACGTAGAAAGTGGCGTCTGTCGTCGTCCCATTGACCTGATTGTTCTGATCGAACGACACGCCAACCGACGTAATCGTCCCTGCCGCAATCGCATCGGCCCACGCATCGGTGCAGTGCGCGGCCGTCAAGATCACGATCTTGGTCGCATCCGTGTGGAGCAGACTTCCGCTGCAGCTGATACGAGCCAGATTCTGTGCTTCGACGATTCCGCGCACGGACGCAACGTTCGGGTACTCGTTGTTCACATCGGGCCGACCCCATGTGATGGCGGTGGCACTGGACCACATCCCGACGGTCAAAGCGACACTAGCGAGAACTGCGAAAAGCCTTGTCTTCACCCCAGCCTCCTCCATTGGACCTGCGTTGGCTCTAGGTGCCATCACGCCCCCGCGCTCATGGCCTCGCGGGATGGTAATCCCCATGGCGGGCGCGTCCGACGCCCGACTGAATGCCCCGACCACACGGTCACCCTCGCCCTGCTCCACCGGCCGGACTCCGCCGTGACCCGCGATCGTCTCGTCGAGCATGCCGCAGCGCTGCATGAACCGCCCGTAGCCCTCGTCGCGCTTCAGGCCGCCGAGAACGAGCCTCCGCACCGGGCCCTATGACTCGATCAGCCGGTGCCGCTGGTTCGGGCGGCTAGGCCGGAGGACCGGCGGGTACGACGCCGAGTTGCTGCATGAGTGAGAGCAAGTCGGCGACACCCCAGTGTTCGCGCACGAGGCCCGCGTCGTCGAAGCTCATGATGTCGATGAGTTGAATCGCCACGGCGTTGCCGGTGGGCGGGACCCCCATGAACTCACCTTGGTGTGTTGCGGTGGCCGTCACGCGGGCAACGGCCTTGTTCCCGCTGGCGATCAGATCCTCGACGGTCATCTGCATGTCGGGAAACGAGGTCAGCAACGACGTGAAGTACGCGATCACCCCTTCCTTTGTGGGAGGCAGACCAGGGACCTCGTCGTGCTCGACGAAGTCCTCCGCGAGCAGCGCACCGAACCCGTCGAGGTCGCGCGCGTTGATGCGCTCGTAGCCGCTGCGCATGGTCGTAGCGTGATCCACAGTCGTCCCCTCTCAGTCGTCCGTCCGCCGACACCTCAAGGGTGCCAGACGGGAGGTGACCGTGTCCACCGTGAAGGTCGGTCCGCGTGCGCCACTCGCTGATCGGCGCGGGGCTGGTGGGACCGGTTCCTCGCAGTCGAGCTACGGTCGCCGCGCCAGGACAAAGTTCATCAATCCAAAGGGGGCGGTATGCCGACGGTGATCGGGCACCATGACATCTCGAAGGGGAAGGATCACTGGCTCGCGTCACCGAAGCGTCAGGAGGTCTTTGGTCCCCTCGGTGTCACGAACATCAGAACGTTTGTCAATCCGGAGAACCCAACCCAAGTTGCAATTCTCATGGACGTTGCCGACCTTGATGCCCTCATGGCCGCCATGCAGAGCGAGGCAGCAGCCGAGGCGATGGCTCATGACGGCGTCGTGCCAGAGTCCCTGGTGATCCTCATCGAGGAGTAGCCCGATCCTACGAGCCTGCCCGCTATCGGAGGCAGAACAACGCCAAGGCGCCGGCGTGCGCCCAGAGGGAAACCGTGACCGGCACTGCCGCGACCCGCGAGCCGCCCCTCCGCCTCGGCGGCGGTCAGTCAACGCCGCGTCTGTAAGGCGTCATCGCGAGCTTCGAGTAGTTGGGGGGACCCGCAACTCGCGTGTTCCTCGACCGCTTCGTAACGAATCGTGTTGGTGTCAAAGGCGGACGAGTGGAGGTCGAGCGGTGCGATTGGCCAGAGGGTCAGCGCACGCCCGTCGATGCGCTGTCCAGAGCGCGGCTCGGGAGCTGCTGTCGAACGCCGCCAGGCACACCGATGCATCGACGGTGCAGGTGCGACTTGCATGCGATGGCCCACACAAGATTGCGGATCCAGGCGGCCGGCGGCAGGTCCACGCCGGCCGCAGCCCAGCACGTGGCACCGTCGGCTCGGTCGACGTCCCGGTACCGGTGTCCGACCCCGGTCCCACCGTCGATCCGAGCCAGCTCCGCGCCGAGGGCGGCGCGGACGGCGCGGGCTGAGCGACACCATCGGCCGACTGGCACTGGGTCATGCCGCGCGATCGTCGTCGACCGTCGACTCGACGGGCTGGTGCATGCCGCCGTCCTCCAGCGCCCATTTTCCGTAGAGCCGACCGTGATCGTCTACGAGCCATCGATTGCGGAGGGTGGTGCGGGGGGAGTGGCTGTTGGTCGTGATGTTCATGGGACAACCGTCGCAACAGGACGGTGCCAGCGCAGTCCGCCGATCGGTGGCTACCGAAGATGATCGTGGACATCGAGCTGGCCGACACGCGTGTCCCCCGATCGGCCGACAGTCACGCACGGGGTGCCGTCCCTCGACGGGCATTGCGCTCCCTCCGATCGCCCCCGGACCACGTGGCGGCACCCTCGTCAGAGTGGGCCTACCACAGGAAGGTCGACGGGCCTGTAGTTCGTCCGGCCTGAGCCGGCGGCGTCGAAACGCGCCCGAACGTCGATACCGAAGGACGCCTCAGCGGCTGCTCCATAGCTGCCGAACAGCATCTCGCTGCTCATCAGAGTGTGCTGTCGAAACGGCGCCGTCGAGTCGACGGCTGGAGTCGCGACGAAGCACCCACAGCGGGAAATCGGTCGCGCTCGCGGGAACGCAGCGGGGTGCAGCTGGCCCTGTTCGACCCGGCGTCAGCGAACAAACGCGAAGGCCCACGATCGTGCGACCCTCGGGTGGGGCGGCACCTGTAGGTTCGGCTCATGGAGAGGCGGATCTACGGCCTCGAGAACGAGTACGGCGTGACGTGCACGCTGCGGGGCCAGCGCCGGCTCAGCCCCGACGAGGTCGCCCGCTACCTGTTCCGCAGGGTCGTCTCGTGGGGCCGCAGCTCCAACGTCTTCCTCCAGAACGGCGCCCGCCTCTACCTCGACGTCGGCTCCCACCCGGAGTACGCGACCCCGGAGTGCGACTCGTTGTATGAGCTCGTCGTCCACGACAAGGCGGGGGAGCGGATCCTCGAAAGCCTCGTCGAGTCCGCCGAACAGCGCCTCGCGGAGGAGTCGATCCGCGGCACCATCTACCTGTTCAAGAACAACGCCGACTCGGCGGGCAACAGCTACGGCTGCCACGAGAACTACTGCACCAGCCGCGACGACGACCTCGGCCACTACGCCGAGGTGCTGATCCCGTTCCTCGTCAGCCGCCAGATCTACGCCGGTGCCGGCAAGGTCCTGCACACCGCGCGCGGTGCCACCTACTCGATCGCCCAGCGGGCCGAGCACATCTGGGAGGGCGTCAGCTCGGCGACGACGCGCAGTCGCCCGATCATCAACACCCGTGACGAGCCGCTCTCCGACGCCGAGCGGTTCCGCCGCCTGCATGTCATCGTCGGCGACTCGAACATGTCGGAGTACACGACGTTCCTCAAGGTCGGCGCCGCCGCGTGCATGCTGCGGATGCTCGAGGACCGTTCCGTCGTGCTGCGGGACATGACGCTGGAGAACCCGATCCGGGCGATCCGCGAGATCAGCCACGACCCGACGTGCCGTCGCACGGTGCGTCTCGGCAGCGGCCGCGAGGTGTCGGCCCTGGACATCCAGCGCGAGTACCTCGACCGGGCATTGCGTTACGCCGAGACGAAGGGCTTCCCGCCGCTCGAGCAGCGGGCGCTCGAGATGTGGGAGTACTGCGTCACGACGATCGAGAACGATCCGCTCAAGCTGGACCGCGAGGTCGACTGGGTCATCAAGCTCAAGCTGCTGGAGGCGTTCCGGGACCGCCACGGTCTGCCGTTGGGGCACCCTCGCGTGCAGCTGCTCGACCTGCAGTACCACGACGTGTCTCGCGCCCGTAGCCCGTTCTACAAGCTGCAGGATCGAGGACTCGTCGAGCGCCTGTGCACCGACAGCGACATCGACACGGCCACCGACGTCCCGCCCCAGACCACCCGGGCCCGCCTGCGCGGCGAGTTCGTGCGCCGGGCCAAGGAGCGCAAACGCGACTACACGGTCGATTGGGTGCACCTCAAAGTGAACGACCAGGTTCAACGGACGGTGCTGTGCAAGGACCCGTTCAAGAGCCGCGACGAGCGCGTCGAGAAGTTGATCGAGTCACTGTGACCGACGCTCGCGATGGGTCGGCGGCCTCATCGCCCGACGATGCGCCGAGCGACGGCGTCGCCGACGAGCTCACGGTCGATTGAGACGGACCAGATGAACCAACAGGCGAAGAACCGGACGCTCGGTCAACGATTCGTCGACTGGCAGTGGGGGAAGTACACGAAGTTGCCCGCACCGAGGACCGACTACACGACGACCTACGACGTCCGGGTCCCGATGCGAGATGGCGTCGAGCTGCTCGCCAACCTCTTGGAGCCGAAGGGAAAGGCGTCGGGGACGGTGCTCGTCACCTCCCCGTACGGCATCAACATGGTCGGACAGGCCATGACCGGCGGGTTCATGGCCCGGCGCGGCTACCGGGTCCTGCTGGTCAAGTGTCGCGGCACCTTCGGGTCCGGCGGAACCTTCGTGCCGTTCGCGCAGGAGGCCGACGACGCTGCTGACATCGTCGCCTGGATGCGCGAGCGGCCGTGGTTCGACGGTCGCTTCGCCACCCAGGGGTACTCGTACCTCGGGTTCGTGCAGTGGGCGCTCCTGATGGATCCGCCGCCAGAGATGAAAGCTGCGGTGATCGCTTGCTGCCCCTATGACTTCTCCGCGTTCGCTCGTGGCACTGGAGCCTTCCACCTGAGCACGTTGTTCGAGTGGTCCTTCGTCGTCACACACCAGGAGGACCCGATCCTGCGTCGCATGACGGCGATCCGCTTCTCCCGGAAGCAGATCAGGCAGGCGATGGACCGCTTGCCGCTGACTGCGGCGGACGACGAGCTGCTGCACGGCGCAGCGCCCTGGTACCGCGAGTGGATCAGCCGGCGCGACTTGGGCGACCCGCTCTGGAAGAACGCCAACTTCACGCCGGCGCTGGAGCAGGTGAAGATCCCCGTGCTCCTCCAAGGCGGTTGGCAGGACGGCTTCCTCCGCCAGACCGTCGCGGCGTACGCACGGCTCGCCGATCGGGGCGCCGACGTCGCCCTCACCATGGGTCCATGGACACACGCCGAGGGAGGCGCCAAGGGCGGTCAGGTCCTCCTCCCCGAGGCCATCGAGTGGTTGGACGCGTATCTGGCCGGATCGGGCGGCTCGCGTCGCACCACGCCGGTCAACGTGTTCGTGAACGGACCGGGCGGAGGATGGCGGGGGCTTCCGGCGTGGCCGCCTGCGACGACTGAGCACGCTTTCTATCCGGGCGCCGGCAACGTCCTGGGCGCGCAGCCGGCCGATGCGGGAAGCATTGCCGAGTTCACCTATGACCCGGCCGACCCGACCCCGACGTACGGCGGGGCCTACGTCAGCATGGCCAACACCTTCGCTGCGGGCTGGAAGGACGACACGGACCTGGCCAAGCGATCGGATCTGCTGACGTTCACGTCCGAGCCGTTGACCGCCGAGCTCGAGGTTGCCGGCACCCCTGTCGCGGAGGTGGGTCATAGCTCCGACAACCCGTTCGCCGACCTGTTCGTCCGGCTCTCGGAGGTCGACGCCAAAGGTCGCTCGCGGAACATCGCCGACGGGATGCTGCGGCTCGACCCGTCGTCGCCCACCGATCTGGTCCGGTTGGAGCTCGACCCGATCGCGCACCGGTTCGCGCGGGGAAGCCGGATCCGGCTGACCATCGCAGGGGGCTCGCATCCTCGTTGGGAGCGCAACCTGGGTACCGGTGACGATCCGGCCATGTCGACGCGAATGCTGCCGTCGCACCGGACGATCGACCTGTCGGCCTCTCGGGTGGTCCTTCCGGTCGTCACCGCACCGGGTTGAGCGGCAGAGCACACCTGCGCTTCCCTCGGCGGCGAGCACCGCTGCGGTCGCCCTCTGATGCCGCCACGCGCAGCACCCGTGACGACGACCACTTTCCAGTGAATCGATCAGCCAGGCACCCGCCGTCCGATCGTTCCGTCGTTCCCGCGAGCGAACAGCTCCATCGACTTCGTCGCCAGCTCGTGGGGCATGGCGCGCAGCCCGGTCCACGAGCAATCACCGACGTTCGTGGCCTCGAGTGGAGCAGCACACGCTGCGCGGTGGTCACGAGCTGTCTGCCACAAGCCCGGCGTAATGTGCGGTTGCAGGCCCCGCCGCCGGTGAGGGCCGGACGCAGGAGGAAACGAGAATGGCTGCTGAGACCCCGACGATCGTCCTGGTGCACGGTGCGTGGGCGGACGCGACTGGCTTCGACGCCGAGATCCGTGCCCTCCGAGACCGCGGGTATTCCGTCATCGGGTTCGGCAATCCACTTCGCGACCTCGCTGGCGACTCGGCGTACCTGGCCGAGTTCCTGCGGACCCTGAGCGGGCCGATCGTGCTCGTCGGCCACTCCTACGGCGGCAACGTGATCTCGACCGCCGCGATCGGCAACGAGCAGGTCCAGGCGCTCGTCTACTTCAACGGCTGGATGTGCGACGTCGGCGAGAGCCAGCAGCAGCTCCTCGAGAAGTTCGAAGGCAGCCTTGTGGGGCCGTCGATCAGGCCCGTTCCGTTCACCAGCCCCGACGGGAGCGAGGGCATCGACCTCTACCTCGCCCCCGAGGCGTTCCACGAAGCCTTCGCCGCCGACGTCGATCCTGAGACGGCCGCCGTGATGGCGGCGGCGCAGCGGCCCTACGCCGCCGCGGCGTTCGCAGCCACGCCGTCGGCCCCACCGGCGTGGCAGACACTGCCGTGCTGGTATTTGGTTGGTACCGAGGACAAGGCGATTCCGCCGGCGCTGCAGCGGTTCATGGCCGAACGGGCCAACGCGACGATCGTGGAGGTCCCGGCTTCGCACGTCTCGTTCGTGTCCCAGCCCGAGGCCGCGACCCAACTCATCCTGCAGGCCGTCGAGGCGACAGCCGCACCGGGCTGACGATCGCTCGTCTCGGCGCGATGACCGGCGCGTCTGAGGATCGGCCCCGGTCCAGTGGTAGGCGAGTTGCGCCGACGAGACGTGACCGGCGTCGACTTCGTGCTCCGGCTCACGCCGCCGACAACGACGATCACGACCACGACCACAAGTACCACGACGTCGACGTCGACGACCACCACCTCGACGACCATCCCGTCCACGACGTCCACGTCCACGTCGAGTTCGACGTCGACGACCGACCCTGGATCGACGACGACATCCACGACCAACCCGGGCTCGACCACGTCGACCTCGTCCACCACGTCGACGTCCATCGCCAAGGCGACGACGACCACTCGTGGTGGCGGTCGGCTGCCGGCCACTGGTAACAGCGGCTCCAACAGCATCGTGGCGTTCGCCGCGATCCTGGCCGGCTGCGGCGTGGCCTTCTACGTCGTCGCGCGCCGCGCACACTGACGGCCCCCAAGACGAGGAGGCTCAGAGCACGTTGACGTTCGTGCCGAGCTGCACGTAACGGAGCGGGGCCATCTCGCTGATCATCCGTGCGCCAAGTTCCTCGGCTTGTTCGAGCAACTCCGCCTCGTCAATGGTCACCAGCTTGCCGTCGTGGACGGTGAGCTTCCCGGCCACCATCACCGATTCGGCGTCGGTGCCGACGCCGTAGCGCACGAGCGTCGCCACCGGATCCGTCGACGGTGACAGGCGCACGTTGTTGGCGTCGATGACGGTGATGTCCGCGGCCTTTCCGACTTCGAGCGAGCCGATCTCGCTGTCCCACAGCAGCAGCTTGGCGGCGTCGATCGTGCCCATCTCGAACGCGTCGAGCGTCGTGAATCCGTAGGGGTCGAACAGCGGCATCGCCGCCTGGTTGTGCATCGTGAAGGCGATCCGCATCAGCTTCAGCAGGTCGTTGATGATGGTGTCGCAGCCGAGGCCGACCGTGATCCCGAGCTCGCGCATCAATGGCACCCGGGTGACGGCGGACATGATGTCGGTGCACACGACGGGGGCGTGGGCCAGCTTGGCGCCGGCTTCGGCCATCAGGCGGATCTCACGGTCGGTGGTGAGCATGGCGTGGATGGCGACGAGCCGCTCGGTCAGCGCGCCGATCGAAGCGAGGTGCTCGAGGGGGCGGTGGCCGAAGAGCGACACGGCCAGTTCGATCTCTTCGCGGTCTCGGTTGATGTGGGTCATCACGCCGGTGCCCCACTCCTTGGCGAGCTCGTCGGTGGCGAGGTACCGCTCGTCGGAGCAGGACGGAACACCGAGGTTGTGTACCCACGGCCGCAGCCGGCCTTCGCCCCTGGCGAACCACTTGGCGAAGAACTCCTTCGTGTACGCCAGGTCGTCGGCGAGCACCTTCGGGTCGTCGCGGTACCACGACCGCTCGGTGATCTGCTCGTAGTTGCCGGCCAGCCGCGACTCGCGGTCCCACATGCCGCGGGCGAGCGCGCAGCGGATGCCCGTCTCCATCACGGTCTCGGCGATCGGTTCCTCGTGGGCGACGGTGCACGTCGTCTCCGTCATCGTCGTCACGCCGGCCCGCATCAGTTGGGCGAAGGCCACCTTGGCGCTGATCCGCACGTCGTCCTCGGACTGGATCGCCTCGGCGGGGATGTAGATGCGGTAGATGTTCGGGAAGTCCTCGACAGTGCTCTCCCGGCACAGCGCCTGCGCCACATGGTTGTGGCAATCGATCAAGCCGGGGATCACGTAGCGGCGCTCGCCGCCGATCCGTTCGGCGTCCGGATAGCGCTCGCGAAGTGCCGCCACACCGCCGATGTCGGCGATGCGGTCGCCGGCCACCGCCACGGACCCGTCGGGAATGACCCGCCGATCCGGGTCCATCGTGATGAGCGTTCCCTCGATCAACGTCGTCACGTCCACAGCACCGGCGCCTGACCGATCTTCCACTTCCGCTCCTTCAAGATCTCGGTCCCGGAACGTTGCCACAGCGTCGAGACGAGGCCCGAAACGAGGTACGGTCCCCGCTGGCGGGCACGGCTCAGAGACTTTCCTCGGGAGGTGGGGCATGGGGGCTCGCACACGTCTTGCTGCTGCACTGGGCTCAGGCCTGGTCTTGATCCTTGGGACGCTCGCTCCGGGCAGTGCCGGCGCGACCAGCCCTCCTGACTGGCAGCCCACGGCGACACGACTGCACATCGAGTCGCCCGCCCGAGCCGCCATCGAGCGGGCGATCGATCCAGACGACTACGAGTGCGGGCCGACGCAACTCGACGCCTTCGTCGGGTCGCTGGTCGCCGAGATGACGATGGCCGACCTCCAATTCCTGTTCGCCGACGACGGCCTCGTGCTGAACCTGCCGACGTACGACGCCTGGTTCTTCGGCTCGAACATGGACTCCCGCTACGCGCTGCGCGCCGACTACTCACAGCTGCTCACCAAGTCGTTCCGCGACGCCAAGCGCTTCTGGGACATCCAGTCCGCCGACATCCAGTTGCACGCCATGCACGGCGACGTGCTCCTCGATACGGCGCGAGTGGCCCGGCTGCTCATGGTGCTACTCGGTGAGACCGAATCGGAAGCCGCCGCTCACGCCGCGTCGATCGCCCAGTTCGTCGCCAACAGCGCGGCGCTCGACGATGGCAACAACCCGATCTTCACGCTCAACGCCTTCGCCTTCTCCGGCGTCGACGAGACGGACCCGTTCCTCCGCTCGATCCCGGACAAGCTCGTCATGGGTGACGGCGTCCTCGACGCCCTCGATTGGATCGGGATCGGCAACGTGGGATCCCGGGTCGTCCTTGGCCACGAGTTCGGCCATCACATCCAGTACGAGAACGACCTCTTCGACTCGCCGCTGCCCGGGCCGGAGGCGACCCGCCGGACCGAGCTGATGGCAGACGCGTTCGCGACCTACTGGGGGACGCACGCCCAGGGCCTGTCGCTCAACGCCAAGCGTGTAGTCGATGCCGTGCTCAGCTTCTTCATCGTCGGAGACTGCTCGTTCGACAACGACGGTCACCACGGCACGCCGAACCAGCGGCAACTGGCCGCCGAATGGGGAGCTGAGCTCGCCGCGACGGCGCGGCCGCAGGGCCACATCCTTCCGTCTCTGACCGTGGCGCAACTGTTCGAGGAGAAGCTGCCGGAGTTCGTCGCTCCGGACGCTGACGGCTGATCGGCTGCCCCCTGAGGGCGTTCTGCGCTGATTTCGGGTCCGCTGGCGGATACGAAACTTCGTCAGAAGCTCAACACCCGCTTCACCAGCTCGGTGAGGGCCCGGCGGCGGTAGTCGCTCGTCGCGTGGATGTCGGCCGTCGGGTCCTCGACGTCCTCGGCTGATGCCGCGCCCGCCTGCTCGGCGACCTGCGCCGTCAGCTCGACGCCGCGCACCTGGGCCTCCGCCTCCGTCAGCCGAACGGGTGCGGCGCCCACACCGAAGGCTGCAAGGCCGACGTCCTCGACCAACGTTCCGCCGCTCGCGAAACGAACGCTCGCCGCGACGCCGACCACTGCGAAGTCGCCGTGCCGGGGCGCCACCTCCAGGCACGCCGCCCGGGCGCCCTGGGCCACCGGAAACCGCACGCTGGTGAGGATCTCGTCGGCCTCGACCACCGTCGTGAACGGCCCCTCGAAGAACGTCGCTGCGGGAACAATCCGCGACCCACGCGTGCTCGACACCTCGAGCGTCGCGTCGAGCGCCACCGCGACGGCCGGGAGCTCGGCGGCCGGGTCGGCGTGGGCAATGCTGCCGCCGATCGTGCCGCGGTTGCGGTTCTGGATGTGTCCGATCCACGGCAGCGCATCAGCGAGCAGGGGACAGGCGGCTCGCACCTCGGCCGAGCGCTCAGCTTGCCGCTGACGCACCATCGCGCCGACGCGCAGCTCGCCGTCCTGACGAGACAACGTCTGCAACTCCGAGACCAACTCGAGATCGACGAGGATCGACGGCTGGGCCAGGCGGAAGTTCATCGCCGGGATCAGACTCTGCCCTCCCGCCAGCGGCTTGGCCTCGTCGCCATGCGCAGCCAGGGCGACGAGAACCTCCTCCAGCGAATCGGGGCGGAGGTAGCGGAACTTCGGCGGCTTCACGACGCGGCGCCCGCCGCGTGGATCGCTGCCAGCACGCTCGACGGCGTGATCGGCGTCTCGACGATGTCGACGTGGAACTCCGCCAGTGCGTCGGAGACCGCGTTGCCGATCGCCGCCGCCGGGCCGATCGTGCCCGATTCGCCGACGCCCTTCACGCCGAGCGTCGTCGTGGCCGACGGAGTCTCCAGGTGCTCGATCGTCATCGGCGGGATCTCGAGACTGGTCGGGACGATGTAGTCCATGAAGGAGGCGCTCAGCGGTTGCCCGGCTTCGTCGTACACGACGTGCTCATACAGCGCCCCGGCAATGCCCTGCGCCACGCCGCCGGTCGTCTGACCCTCGACGATCTGCGGGTTGATCACCGTTCCGCAGTCGTGCACGACGACATAGTCGACCACCTCGATGGTGCCGGTCGTGATGTCGACCTTGACCACCGCGGCATGGCTGGCGTTGGACCACGCGGCGGCGACGTTCATTCGGCCGTGCTCGTCCGGCTCGGTGTCGATGCCGGGCGGTTCGTACGTCGCCGTCGCCTCGAGCCCGGGATCGACGCCTTCGGGCAGCAGCTCGGTGCGGACGTACGCGGCGATCGCAACGTCGCGCATCGTCACCGAGGGCTCGTCGCTGCCGCGGACGTGCAGTTTGCCGTCCGTGATCACGATGTCGTCCGGATTGGCCTCCAGTAGCCCGGCGGCGATCAGCTTGGCCTTCGTCGCCACGATCTCCGCCGCCTTGACCACCGATCCGCTGGTCACGATGGCGCCCCGACCACCCCACGCCCCCAGGCCATACGGCGACAGGTCCGTGTCGCCGCAGATGACGCTGATGTCGTCGATCAAGATCCCGAGCGTGTCGGCGGCGATTGCGGCGGTCGTGCTCTGGATGCCCTGGCCGATGGCCTGCACGCCGATCCCGACGAGCGCGCTGCCGTCGGGCTGGATCCTCACCAGTGCGGAGTCGTACGACTGCCAGAAGCCCGTGGTCCCGTAGTACGAGGGGCCGGTCGGCTCGACGAACGAGGCAAAGCCGACACCGACGCGAATGCGTGGATCACCCGCATACAACGCGCCCGCCGCCTCCAGCGCCTTGTCGCCGAGCTCGACCGCACGGTCGAACGCCTGACGATGGCTGCCGAGACCGAGGCGCCCGCCCGACGGCGTCACGAAGGCGCCGTCGCCAACGGCCGGCAGCATGGCGCGCCGGGTGTCTCGCGGGTTGACACCCGCCAGCCTCGCCACCTTGTCGACGGTCCGCTCCATGGCGAAGATCGCTTCCGGGGACCCGAAACCGCGATAGGCGCCCGACGGCGTCTTGTTCGTGACGACGCACGCCGCCGACACCTCGGTGACGGGGATGTCGTACGCGCCCGTCAGGCAACCCTGCGACACGAGCGTCGTCGAGGTGCCGGGGATGAACACCTCACCCGAGCCGACGTTGGTGGCGACGTTCCCGCGCAACGCAACGATGCGACCGGAGCCGTCGTAGGCCGCCTGCACGTCCATCCGCTGCTCCCGGGCATGGATCGACGTCATGAGGTGTTCGGCGCGGTCCTCGATCCAGCGCACTGGCCGGCCCAGGCGCATCGAGAGCCACGGAACGACGAGGTCCTCCGGGTACTGGTGCAACTTGCACCCGAACCCGCCGCCGACACTCGGGACGATCACCCGGATGCCGGACTCGCGCAGGCCGAGCATCATCGACAGCGTCGTGCGCAGGATGTACGGGCTCTGCGTCGACGCCCACACGGTCAGCCGGCCGTTCTGGTAATCGGCGACGATGCCGCGCGTCTCCATCGGGCTCGGCGACTGTCGCTGCATGCGGAACGTCGTGCGCACGACGTCGTGCTCGGCGAAGACCCGGTCGACCTCCGGCTGGGTCACCGGCAGGTCCATCAGCTTGTTGTCGGGCCACTCGTCGTACAGGCGAGGTGCGTCGTCCGCCAGCGCGTCGTCGACCGACACCAGCACCGGCAGCTCGTCGTAGTCCACGATGACGAGTGCCGCGCCGTCTTCGGCGGCGTAGCGATCGTCGGCCACGACGGCGGCGACCGGCATGCCGACATAGCGGACCCGGTCACGGGCGAGTGGGAACGAGTCGACGTCCTTCATCCACGGGACGAGGTGCGGGTAGCGAGTGACGCCGGCGAGATCCCCGGCGGTGACCACGTCGAGGACGCCCGGCTCGGCGCGGGCCTCGTCGACGCCGATGCTCGTGATCCGGGCGTGGGCCAGGGTGCTGCGCACGAACGCCGCCTCGACGATCCCGGGCAGCGTGACGTCGGCGATGTACTGGGCGCGGCCAGCGAGCAGCGGACCGTCCTCGGTTCTGCCGACTCGGGAACCGACGTATCTCACGGGCGCTGCCAGGCGTCGTGCACCGCCTGCACGATCTGCTGGTAACCGGTGCAGCGGCACAGGTTGCCCGACAACAGTTGGCGCACGGCGTGCTCGTCGGGCCACTCGGCCGGGTCGGCGGACGCCAACGTCACGAGGAAGCCGGGGGTGCAGAACCCGCACTGCAGGGCGTGGTGACGGTGGAACGCCTGCTGCATCTCCGTCAGCTCGCCATCGCTGGACAGGCCCTCGACCGTCGTGACCTGTTTCCCGTCCGCCTGCACCGCCAGCATGATGCACGCCCGCACGGCTCCGCCGTCGACCTCGACGGTGCAGGCCCCACAGACCCCGTGCTCACAGCCGACGTGCGTTCCCGTCAGGCGAAGGTCGTCACGGAGGAAGTCGGACAGGAGCTGGCGGACGGGCACCGTCCGCCGCACGGTCCGGCCGTTGACGACGAGCTCGATCGGGAGCGTGTCGACCGGCTCGACGACCGCCTGAGGTTCACCCATTCGTCGATGCTCGCGCCATGTCGAACAGCCATCGGCGGTACTCGATCGACAAGCGGTCTGCGCCCCGCACGTAGAGCTCGGCCGTCATGTCGAACGGCAGCTCCTCGGGCGTTTGCGACTCCGAGATGACCCGATCTGCTTCGGCGATCTCCTGCTGGAACTTGATGAACCGCTCGTCGTCCTCGTCGAGGGCGAAGTTGCGGGCGTTGAACGTGAAGCTGCGGCAGTGCTTCTGGCTGATCGGCGAGCAGGCCATGAACAGCACGAATGTGTTCCCTCCCGGCAGCTGCTGCTGCAGCCAGACCGAGAAGGGGAGCGGCACCCGGTAGTTCCGGCGACCGGGCACCTTGGCGTTGGCGCTCTCGAGCTCCAAGGTCTCCGTCTTGTCCGTCGAGGCCGGCTCGTCGACAGTGATCGTGGTGCGCAGTTCGGCGCCCTCGCGCCACACCTCATGGTCCGGCACCTCGGGATCGTCGCGACTGGCCAGCACGCCATCGTGCACCCACGCGAAATGGGCGAAGTCCACGAAGTTCTCGGTGCGCCGCGCCGCGCCCGTGTGCCAGTCGTACGCCGGCACCACGGCGACGCGGTACGACGGGTCGTCGAACTCGGGGAACTCCGGGATCGGGAACGCGGGCTCGGGGTCGAGGCTGACGTAGATCAGGCCGTTGCGCTCGGCCGCCAGGTGCTGCTGCAGTCGCGCGTTCGGCGGGATCTTCGTGCCGAACCGGGAGGGGATGCTCGTGCACACGCCGTCGGGGCCGTACGTCCAGCCGTGGTAGGGGCAACGGAGGATGACCTCGTCCTCGACCCAACCCAGCGAGACCGCGGTGCCGCGGTGGGCGCACCGGTCGGTGAACGCCCGCACCTCACCGGCCAGGCGGACGACGACGATCCGCTCGTCGAGGAGCGTCACCTGCTGCGGGCTGTCCCCCAGCTCGCTGGCGTAGAGCACCGGGTGCCAGTAGCGGCGCAACGAGCGGTAGAGGCGTTCCTCGCCGCCCACGGTCCAGTCGATCGCGGTCACATCCTGTGTGGTCATCGGTGAGGTCCCTCGCTCGTGAGACTGTCCAGCAGCCGCGCCGCGTTCGCACGCGCGCCAGCGGAGATGCGGATGCGGGCGGCGTTGAACGCTGGCCCGCGGGTGGCGTCGATTGCCACGCGCGACGTCGAACCGTCCGGCGTCGACGACGGATCGAGGGCGCTGCCCGGCAGCCGCTCCGCGATCATGATGTCCTCGGCCGGCTGGAAGCGGGTGGCGAGCGCCCACAGCACCTCGCTGTCGTCGCTGAGGTCGACGTCGTCATCCACGGCGATCACGGTCTTGAGGTATGGGTCCCAGCCCAGCAGGCCGAGCATCGCCTGGCGAGCCTCGCCGGGGCGGCGCTGCCGCACGCCGAGGTAGCAGTGGAAGTGCGTGCCCGAGCGTGGATAGTGGACGTCGACGACGCAGGGGAACCGTTCCTTCAGGCGCTCGATCATCTCGGACTCGCGCGGCACGCGGGCGAGGTTGAGGTGCTCGTCCGAGTTGCCGCCGACGACGTCGACCCAGAACGCGTCGCGACGGTGCAGCACCGCGTGCACGTCGAGGCGGCTGTGTGTCGAGCGGTCCGACGAGTAGCCGGTGAACTCGCCGAACGGCCCTTCCTCGGCGCGCTGCTGCGGGTCGATCACGCCCTCGAGGACGTACTCGGCGCTGGCCGGGACCCGCAGGCCGTGCACCGGTGTTCTGACGACCTCCAAGCTCTCGCCGAGCAGACCACCCGCGATCTCGCGCTCGTCGACGTGGTACGGCACGCGTGCCGACGCAGCCAGCATGAACAGCGGGTGGGCGCCGAGCACCACCGCCACCGGCAGCACCGTGTTCATGTCGGCTGCGTTCTGGAGCATGCGCCAGATGTCGCCGCGGGAGTGCAGGCTCGTCCCCAGCGTGGTCGGTGAGAGCACGACGGCGCGGTGGTAGCTGAGGTTGCCGACACCGCTGACCGGGTCCTCGCCAACGACGACGCCGTTCGTGATGTAGGGCCCGAGGTCGGACTCGAAGTGGGTGATCAGTGGCAACGCCGTGAGGTCGACGTCGTCACCGAGCGCGATCTCGTCGAGCACTGGCCCGCTCTCGACCTCGCGCATCGGCCGAGCCTGGCGGGCTCGCCGCTGGTAGGCCTCGTGCAGTTCGCCCAGGTCCGCGCCGAGCCAATGTGCGATACGCGGCCGCGACGCGAACAGGTTCGTCACGAGCGGCGTGCTCCGACCCTCCACGTCGTTGCACCAGACGACCGGGCTCTCGCCGCGCGCCGCCAGCTCCCACACCAGTGCCGTGACGTCCTGGTCGGCGGAGACCCGCTCGTCGACGACGAGCACGTCCTCTGGGTGCTGCCGGCGGTAGCTGGCCAGGCAGTCGTGGAGGTCCTGGGACGTGTCGCAGCGTTCCCCGGCCACGCAGGCCGTTGTTGGCCGCTCCTCCGCTGGCGCTCCGTCGCTCGCAGGTGACGGTGTCGCGGCGGTCACGACCTGTCCCCGGTCGGAGTTGTCCAGCGCCGGAACAGCTCGTGCTCGATGCCGAACTGGTCGAGCACCTTGCCCGTCGTGTGCTTGAGCAGATCGTCGATCGACTCTGGCCGCTGATAGAAGCCCGGCACCGGTGGCAGGATCGTGGCCCCGGCTTCGGTCACGGCGACCATGTTGCGCAGGTGGATGAGGCTGAGCGGGGTCTCGCGCGGGACGAGGACGAGCAGGCGGCGCTCCTTCAACGTGACGTCGGCGGCGCGAGCGAGCAGGTTGTCGCTGATCCCGTGGGCGATCGCCGCCAGCGTGTGCATCGAGCACGGCACGACGACCATGCCCATCGTGAGGAAGGATCCCGACGAGATCGACGCGGCGAGGTCGCCGGGATCGTGGACCACGTCCGCCAGCGACTCGACGTCGACGACCTTGAGATCGGTCTCCAGCTCGATCGTGCGATGCGCTCCACTCGAGATCACGAGGTGGGTCTCGACGTCCGCGAGATCCCGCAGCGCGCGCAGCAGCGCGATGCCGTAATGCGGCGCGCTCGAGCCGCTGATGCCGACGACGAGGCGGCGCGGCGCCGTGACGATGGTTCGCTCGCTTCGCTCGCTCACACCGAAACGGGACCAGCCGAACCAGCAGCCAGGCGGGCCTCCGCCTCCTCGAGGCTGGCTGGTGGCGGCGTGCCCTCGATCCCGACGAGCTTGGCCACGTTGTTGCCCATGTAGCCCTCCAGCACCTCCTCGCTCGCGTTGAGGCCCTGCGGCGGCGGCGTGCACAGCACTTCGAGCTGGCGCAGCCACATGCCCGGCTCGTTCGGTGGCGAGTCGGTGCCGAACACGAGGCGGTCCTCCGGCATCTCCTTGGCGAACTCGACGATGCGCGACTGCAGCAACCAGCCCGACTCGCCGTACACGTTCGGGCTGTCGAGGATCATCCACAGCGCCTCGAAGCAGTAGACGCCGCCGGTCTGCACGCCGAAGTGGCCGATGATGAAGTTGACGTTCTTGAACTCGCGGATGATGGGGTAGAACTGCGTCGGGATGCTGTACGGGCCGTCGCCCGTGTGCAGCAGCACGATGATGCCGAGCTCGTCGGCCTTCTGCAGCGCCGGACGCAGCCAGTCGAGGGCGCGGTCGGGTCGGTAGGCGTGCATGTTGGCGTGCAGCTTCATCATCTTGTAGCCGTACTCCTTCACGTGGAACTCGAGCTCGGCCGCCCCGTTCTCGGGCCCGAACCGCGGGTTGTACGTGAAGTTGCCGATGAAGCGATCGGGATACGTCTGGACGAGGTGCGTGATGTACGCCATGTAGTCCCGGATGCCCTCCCGCCCCGAGCGGTCGCCGTCGCGCCACGCGGTGTTGCCCGGCGGTGGCTGGATGAAGCCCATGTCGATCCGCCGTGGCTTGCCATTGATGATGAACGGCCCGTCCATCATCGCGAGGAGCCGCTCGCCGGTGAACGGCTCGCCGGTGTGGCGCCACGCCTCGTCGACCTTGTTGGTCGGATGGAGGTGGGTGTCGATGATCATGTGGTCGTCTCCTCAGGGATGAAGTCGGCAGGGCGGACTGGGACGCGTGGAAGGTCGAGGCCGGTCGCGTTGCGCAGGGCGTTCATGATCGCCGGTGTCGACGACAGGGTGGGCGGCTCCCCGACACCGTTGAGGCCGTACGGGGAGTCGGGGTGGGGGTACTCGAACACCTTCATGTTCACGGGCGGCATGTCGAGGATGGTCGGGATGAGGTAGTCGGTGAACGACGGGTTGCGGATGCGGCCGTCGACGATCTGGACCTCCTCCATGAGGGCCAACCCCAGGCCCTGGGCAGACCCGCCCTCGATCTGACCCTCGACGGCGATCGGGTTGATGGCCTTGCCCACGTCTTGGGCGGTGGCCAGCTCGACGACGCGCACGAGACCGAGCTCGGTGTCGACGTCGACGACGGCGCGGTGCGCGGCGTAGGCGAACGCGATGTGTGCGTCGCCCTGCCCACGCTCGTCATCGATCCTTCCGGTGCGGCGATGGTGGTACTCGCACTCCTCGTCGACGACGTCGTCGCCGAGGACGTCGGCCAGCGCGATGTTCACGGTGATGTCGTCGGTATCCCAGACGCGGCCGTCGCGCAGGACGAGTGACGCCGCAGGTCGATCCAGCTGCTCGGCGGCACGCGCGAGGACGGCACCGCACACCGCCTCGCACGCCGCGAGCACCGCGCCACCGGTCATCCACGTCTGGCGCGAGGCGGACGTCGATCCGGAGTCACCGATCGACGTGTCGGCTTGCTGGACGACGACCTGCTCGACACCGAGCTCCGTGCGGACGATCTGCGCCATCACGGTGGTGAGGCCCTGTCCGCACTCCGCGGCGGCGCTATGGACGTCGGCGACCGGCACGCCGTTGAGGGCGCGCAGCCGGACGCGCGCCGTGCCGTAGTCGTCGACGCCGCCCGAGTAGCCGATCGCCTTCATGCCGAGCGCGTATCCGACGCCGCGTCGGATGCCCTCGCCGTGAGTGACGTTGCCGAGGCCGCCGGGAAGCGTCCGCAGGTCGAGCTCGCCGTCGCGCTCGGGCGGCAGCGGCAGGTCGCGCAAGTGCTCGAGCAGCTCGCGCACGGGCGTTGGTCCGTCGACTGCCTGGCCAGTCGGGAGCACGTCGCCCTCGACGAGGGCGTTGCGCAGTCGCAGCTCCAGCGGGTCGATGCCCGCTGCGATGGCGAGCCGGTCGATCGCCGACTCGATGGCGTAGCAGGCCTGCACGGCGCCGAAGCCGCGCATCGCCCCGCACGGGGGGTTGTTCGTGAACACCGCATAGCCGTCGATGCGCACGTCGGGGACTTGGTACGCGCCTGCCGCGAAGTAGCAGGCGTTGGCGATGACGACGTTCGAGGTCGAGGTGTAGGCACCCCCGTCGAGGAGCATTCGCACGTTGGCGAACACGATCTGGCCGTCGTTCGTCGCGCCGAGCTCGACGTGGGCGCGCGCCGGGTGGCGGCGGACGTGGCCGAAGAACGACTCCTCGCGGTTGTAGACCATCCGCACGGGCCGACCGGTGCGCAGGGCGAGCATGCAAGCGTGGACGTGCATGGACAAGTCCTCGCGCCCACCGAAGGCACCACCGACGCCGCCGAGCGACAGCCGCACCATCGCCGGTGGTAGGCCCAGGGTCGCCGCGACTTGGGTCTGGTCGAGGTGGAGCCATTGCGCCGCGACGTAGAGGTCGACGCCGCCGTCGCCGTCGGGGACGGCGAGCCCCGACTCGGGACCGAGGAACGCTGGGTCCTGTGTCCCGACCTCGAAGTCCGCCTCGATGACGACGTCGGATCGCCGGCGCGCCTCGTCCGTGTCACCGTGGCGGATGCGCACGTGGCGCACGAGGTTGCCGCCGGGATGCACGGCACCGCCGTCGCCGGCGAGGGCGAGCTCGGGATCCACGATGGGCTGCAGTTCCTCGTACACCACGACGATCTCGTCGAGGGCGCGACGGGCGATCTCGGGATGGTCGGCGGCGACGACGGCCACGGCCTCGCCCTGGTAGCGAACCTCGTCGAAGGCGAGTACAGGTTGATCGGCGACCTTCATGCCGTACGTCTTCTCGCCGGGGACGTCCTCGTGGGTGAGCACCGCGGCCACGCCCGGGATCGCCAGCGCCCGCGCCGTGTCCAGGCTGAGGATGCGGGCGCGTGGGAAGGGGCTGCGCAGCGTGGCGCCCCACAGCGCGCCGGACAGATGGAGGTCGGAGGAGTAGGCGAAGTTGCCGGTGACCTTGAGCGTGCCGTCGGGCCGCGACGCCGAATCCCCGACGCCGCCGGTCTGGCCGGTGCCCGCCGCCGGGCGTGCGGTCTCGACCGCGGTCATCGGTTCACCATGTCACGAGTGCGAGCGAGCGAGCGCCAGCGAGCGAGTGGCCACCAACGGCCTGCGTGGCCGGGGAACGCAATGGACGTCATGCGTGTGTCAGCTCTGCTGGTGCCGGGGACTCGACCCTGGCGAGGAGGTTGGAGATGTGCTGGCGGGCGGCCCGCTCGGCGCCTTCGGGGTCACGCGCGGCCATGGCGAGGAAGATCGCCTGGTGCTCGTCGAGCGCGTCACGCGTGTTGCGCTTGGCGCGCCACAGCGTGAAGCGGGACAGGTGGGCGCGGCCCTGGATCCGACTGAGGGTCATGCTGAGCTCGGGGTTGCCCGCCGCCTCGCGGATGATGCTGTGGAAGCGGGTGTCGAGCTCGACGTTGGCGTCCTCGTCGCCGGCCTCGACGACGACGGCGTGCTCGTTGAGCACCGCCCGCAGCGAGCGCAGCTGCTCGTCCGTCGCCCGCTCGGTGGCCAATCGGGCGGCCAGCCCTTCGAGCGCCTGGCGCACCTCCAGCAGGCCTCGGAAGTCTTCCGGCTTCAGCTCGCTCACGATCGCGCCTCGGTGCGGCACGTTGGCGGCGAGGCCGTCGTAGATCAGGCGCTGCACGGCCTCCCGTACCGGGCTGCGGCTGATGTTCATGCGGCGTGCCAGCTCGGGCACGCTGAGGGCGTCGCCGGCGACGAGCTGGTTGCGCAGGATGGCGCGCCGGAGCTGCAGGTAGGCGCGGTCGGCGAGGAGATCGCCGGGCTCCAGCGCCTGCAACCCGTCGAGGTCAGCCATGACTGCCCCCGGTCGGAGCGAGCTCCGGTGTCTTGCAGGCGATGAGCCCCTGCTCCAGCGTCTCGCGCTGGAGGTTCTTGCCGATGAACACGACCCGGCTGTCGCGGTGCCGGTCACCCCACGGCTCGATGGCATAGATCTCGAACAGCTGGTGCACGCCCTGCAGCGCGACCTTGCGCGACTCGCCGGACAGGGCGATGATCCCCTTCCACCGCAGCAGGTCGGGCCCGAAGTCCGCGGCGGTCCGCTCGGCGAAGGCCCGGAGCAGATCCTCGTCGAGCTCCCCGGGCACCCGGACCGTCACCGACATGACGTCGGGGTCGTGCGAGTGGTGGTAGTGCGTGTCGAGGAACCCGGGGTCGGTCGCTGCTCGCTTCGACAGCTCGAACGCCTCGATGCCGAGGATCGAGTCGAGGTTGACCTCGGCGTAGCTCGACGTGGCGATCTCGGCCCGCTCGTTGAGCCGCGCGATGCGTTGGCGGATCCGCTCGACATCGGCAGGGTCGACCAGGTCGACCTTGTTGATGATGATGCGGTCGGCGCTGACGATCTGATCCACGGCCTGGTTGTCGATGCCGTCGTAGCGGACGTCGTCGAGGTGCTGCTCGATGTGCTTGGCGTCGACGAGGGCGACGATGGCGTCGAGCGCAACGTGCTCCAGCACGGGATCGTCGAGGAAGAAGGCCTGGGCGATCGGCATCGGGTCGGCGAGCCCGCTGGCCTCGATCAGGATGTAGTCGACACGATCGACGAGCTTGCGGATCACATCGAGCAGATCCGTGCGCACGGACGTGACGCAGCAGATGCAGCCGTTGCTCATCTCGATGATCTCTTCGTCGGACCGCAGCACGAGATCCGAGTCGATGTCGATCTCACCGAACTCGTTCTCGATCACGGCGATGCGCCGGCCGTGCTGCTCGCGCAGGATGAAGTTGAGCAGTGTCGTCTTCCCCGAGCCGAGGAAGCCGGTGAGGATCGTGACCGGCAGCTTCATTGCGTTCCCCGGCCACGCAGGCTGTCATTGCGTTCCCCGGCCACGCAGGCCGGGCGTGGACGCTCCCTCCGCTGGCGCCCCGGTCGCTCGCATCGGATCGAGGTGGCGCTCGCTCGCTCGCATCCGCACCGGGAGATCCACTTGACCTTCGCCGAACTCATCTTTCGTTGCCTCCCGACGACGTCGAGGCCAGGCGCACCGCATCGAGGATCTTCTGGTAGCCCGTGCAACGGCAGAGGTTGCCGGCCAGCGCCTCGCGGACCGACTCCTCGCGGGGTGCCGCCTCTCGCCGCAGCAGTTCGTGGACGGCGACGATCAGCCCTGGCGTGCAGAAGCCGCATTGCACCGCGCCGGCGTCGAGGAACGCCTGCTGCACCGGGTGGAGGTCGTCGCCCTCGGCGAGGCCTTCGATGGTGACGATCGAGGACCCGTCGGCCTGCCCGGCAGCCACCAGGCACGAGCACACGAGGACGTCGTCCATCAGCACCGAGCACGATCCGCACTCGCCTTGCTCGCAGGCGTTCTTCGAACCCCGCAGCTCCAGGCGCTCGCGCAGGACGTAGAGCAGGCTCTCGCATCCCCAGACGTCGTCGACCTCGTGGTCGCGACCGTTGACCGTCAGCCGGAGCCTCATCGGTTCGCCTCCCCGAGCGGTTCCCACACCCACCCGAGGCAGCGGCGGGCGAGCACCCCGAGCGCGTGCCGCCGGTAGCGGGCGGTTCCGCGGACGTCGTCGATCGGACTCGCGGCGGCAGCCACGAGCTCACCGAAGCGGACGGCGACAGCGGGGTCGAGTGGGCCAGGGTCATCCCACCGCCCGTCGATCGCGTCGGTGATCAGCGCCTCGGCCTCGTGCGCCCGCAGGGGTGTCGGCCCAGCCGACCCGATGCCCGTGCCGATGCGCCGGTCGCCACGGTCGACGCACAGCGCGAACGACGTCGTGGCGATGACCATCGCGTTGCGCGGACCGATCTTGGAGAACTGCTGAGGTCCGTCGGCGACCGGGATGCGGACGGCGCGGATCAGCTCGTCGGCTGCGAGGACGCTGCGCTTCGGGCCGACGAAGTACTCGTCGATCGGCACGAGCCGCTGTCCGCTCGGACCCTCGAGCTCGACGACGGCGCGGGTCGCCAGCAGCGGCGGGTGGGCGTCGCCGGCGGGGGAGGCCGTGCCGAGGTTGCCGCCGACGGTGCCACGGTTGCGGATCTGCGGCGACCCGACGGTCCGTGATGCCATGGCGAGGCTCGGGGTGAGGTCCGCCAGCTCTTCGACGATCCGCGTGTAGCTGAGCCCCGCCCCGAGACGCACGAGCGGGCGGTTTCCATCGCCGGCTTCGAGCAGCTCCCACGTCGCCAGCTCGGGGATCTGCGAGAGGTCGAGCAGCCCCGCCGGCCGGCGGCGGTCGAAGTTGATCTCGACCATCACGTCGGTGCCGCCGTTGATCGGCAGCGCCTCGGGGTGGGCGGCTCTCAGCTCGAGCGCGTCGGCCCATGTCGTCGGGCGAAGAGTCGCCGTCGCTTGCACTACCTCCTCCACATTACATGCAATGTGCAGTCCATTGCTCACGGAGCCTCCCCGGCGAGCTCGTAGAGCCACTTGCGGTATTCGATTGAGACCCGATCAGCGTCGCGGATGTGCAGCTCGGCGGTGAGGTCGAACGGCAGCTCCTCGGGACGCTGGCCCTCGACGACGGGCTTGTCGGCGGCGATGACCTCCTCGTTGAAGGACAAGACGTCGCGATCGCCGCCGGGAGTGAGTCCGTAGTTGCGGGCGATCAACGTGAACGTGCGCGTCAGCTTCGGTCCGAGCGGCGAGAACGCCCAGAACAAGACGTACTTCTTGCCGTCCGGGAAGCACTGCTCGTTGAGTGCCGAGAACGGCATGAAGAGTCGATAGCGCTTCTCCGCCGTGATCTTCTCGTCGGACAGGCCGAGGTTGGCGTTCTTCTGCGTGTCGCTCGGCTCCTCGAACTCGATCTCCACCCGGATCTCGCCACCCTCCCGGCGGACCTCGTGCCGTGGGACCTCCGGACGATCCCGAGATCCGAGCAGACCTTCGTGCAGCCAGGCGAAGTGGGCGAAGTCGACGACGTTCTCGAAGCGGCGCGGTGCCGAGCAGCGCCAGTCGTACGCCTCCACCTCGAGCACGCGGAACTCCGCATCGTCGTAGTGGACGAACTCTGGGAGCCCGAAGCGCGGCTCGTCCTCGAGGCAGACCCACACGAGCCCGCAGCGCTCCGTCGCCTGGTAGCGGCGCAGGCGGGCCCTTCCTGGGATGCGCCCGCCCTTGACCGAAGGGATCTCGGTGCACACTCCCGAGCAGTCGTACGCCCAACCGTGGTAAGCGCAGCGCAACCGGTCGTTGTCGACGAAGCCGAGTGACAGCGGCGTACCTCGGTGGACGCACAGGTCGTAGAACGCACGGACCTCGCCGCCGAGCCGCACGAGCACCACCTCGTGATCGAGCAGGCGAACGTTCATCGGCTCGTCGCCGAGCTCGGACGAGTAGGCGACGGGGTGCCAGTACTGACGGAACGACTCGTACAGCCGTGCCGAGCCGGCGTCGGTGTTCTCGATCAGCGTCATCGCTCCTCCCGGAAGTAGGGCCGCGCCAGCGAAGCAGGTGCGGAGCCTCCCCTCGAGCGGGCGATCGAGCTCAGGAGCACGGCGGCGATGGCGAGGAGGAACGGGATCATGCTGAGAAGCTGCGGTGAGATGCTCACGTTGAGGATCTGCAGCGTCAGCCCGAGGCGTGTCGCCGCGCCGAAGACATACGCGGCCAGCAGTGCTCGCCACGGACGCCAGCGGGCGATGATCACGATGGCGATGGCGATCCAGCCGGCTCCGGCGGTGATCTCGTCCTGCCACGACGGGATCAACGCGAGCGTGAAGTACGCGCCGCCGAACCCGGCGGCGGCTCCGCCGATGAGCACATGTGCGTAGCGCACCGCGGCGACGCGCACACCGGCGGCGTCGGCGCTGGCCGGGTCCTCACCGACGGCGCGGGTGGCCAATCCGGTCCGCGTCTTGAACAGGTACCAGCTGGTGAGCGCGGCGAAGATCCACGTGACGTACACGACGAAGTCGTGGCCGAGCAGGATCGGCCCGACCACCGGCCAGTCGGCGGGGCCGCTGTCCAGGAACGGCGTGATCGTCGCGCTCGTTGCCTGGCCGTGCAGCGGAGGGTCGCCAGATCGACCGATGTAGCTCGACAACCCGATCCCGAACAGCACCACGCCGAGCCCGGTGACGATCTGGCTGACGCGCAGCGTGATGCTCATCAGCGCGACGACCGCCGACATCACCGCGCCGGCGGCGATGGCGACGAGGATGGCGAGCCACACGCTGCCGGTCTGCACGGACGTCCAGAACGCGGCAACCGCGCCCACGAGCATCATCCCCTCGATGCCGAGGTTCAGCACGCCCGAGCGCTCGGCCATGATCTCGCCGATGGCGGCGAGGGCGAGCGGCGTCCCGAAGAGGATGCCGGAGACGATGAGCGTGACGACGGTCGAGTCGTTCACACCGCCACCGCCTCTTCGTGCTTCTCGACGCCCTGACGTGCGACCCGCTTGAACCGATAGGTGGTGAAGAACTCGCCGGCGGCGACGAAGAGCAGGATCGTGCCCTGCACCATCACCACTGCGGGTGCCGGCACACCGATGGATTGCAGCTCGGGGCCAGAGACCGTCACGCCGGCGACGAACACTGCCGTCGGGAGCACGGCGAGCAAGTTGAAGCGAGCCATCGCGGCGACGAGGATCCCGGAGAAGCCGAGCCCGATCGTCAGTCCTCGTGGCTCGAACGAGCCGAGCGGGCCGGCGACGAGCA
Organism: uncultured Acidimicrobiia bacterium; assembly: GCA_963844915.1. Lineage (GTDB taxonomy): Bacteria > Actinomycetota > Acidimicrobiia > Acidimicrobiales > Ilumatobacteraceae > JALZMG01. The sequence goes on from CAWJQF010000013.1 coordinate 133,137, forward strand.
CGGCACCGGCGAGCCCGGCCAGCGCACCGGAGAGGAAGAACGTCTGGATGATCTTGCGACGGATGTTGAGCCCTGCGTAGCGGGCGGCGCCCCGGGAGTCGCCGATCACCTGGAACTCGAAGCCCCAGCGCGTGCGGCGCAGCGCCCACCACCCGATGATCCCGGCGCCGACACCCACGAGCACGCCGATGTCGAGGCGGTCGAGCAAGTGCGGCAGGTCGAACACCTCAGGCAGGAACCGGCCTTGCGGGAACGAGGACGTCACCGGATCCCGCCACGCGCTCGAGCTACCGAACACGAGATAGTTGATGAGGTTCAGCGCGACGAAGTTGAACATCAGCGTCAGCACGATCTCGTCGGTGCCCCACACGGCGCGTGGCACACCGGCCAGCAGGGCGTACAGCCCGCCGCCAACGGCTCCGGCGATGAGCAGCAGGCCGATCGCCGGTGCAGCCGGCAGCGAGTCACCGAGCGCGAAGGCGAGACCCGACGAAACGACCGCGCCGAGATAGAGCTGACCCTCACCGCCGATGTTCCAGAGCTGCAGCCGGAAGGCGAGCGCTGCCGCGAGGCCCGTGAGGATGAGCGGTGTCGCCTGGACGAGTGTCTCGGTGATCGCGAAGCGGGACCCGAAGGCGGTCTCGAGCATCGTGCGGTAGACCTCGATGGGGTCATACCCACCGAGGGCGAGGAACCCGGCCGCGAGCAGCGCCGCACACAGCACGGCGACGATCGGAACGGCGACGGTGAACCAGCGCGGTGGGACCGGGCGACGCTCGATGGCGACGCTGCGCATCAGGCGCTCGCCTCGTCGGCATCGTGCCCGGCCATCAGCAGACCGATGTGATCGACGTCGACCTCGTGGGCATCGAACTCGCCGACCACGCGGCCGCCGTACAGCACGATCAACCGGTCGCTCAGCGCCAGCAGCTCGTCGAGATCCTCCGACATCAAGAGGATCCCGGTGCCGGCCTGCGCCTGCTCGAGCAGGATGCTGCGGACCGCGGCGACGGCGCCGAGATCGAGCCCGCGCGTCGGATACGAGGCGACGAGGATCTTCGGCTGACCCGAGATCTCTCGTGCCAGGACGACCTTCTGGAGGTTGCCTCCCGACAGCAAGCGCACGGGCATCCCGCTGCGCACACCGCGGATGTCGAAGCGTTCGGTCAGCGTCTGCGCGTGGGCGTTGACCTCGCGGGTTGCGAGCAGCGGACCACGCGAGAACGGCGGGTGCAGGTACGACTTCAGCACCAGGTTGTCGGCGATCGGGAGCCCAGGGCTGACGCCGACGCCCTTGCGGTCGTCCGGCACGTACGCCAGGCCGAGGTCGGTGCGGTCGACCACAGGGAGGTTCGTGACGTCAAGGCTCTGCTCGGCCATCACGATCTCGCCACCGGTGGCGACGCGCACGCCGGCGATCGTCTCCGCCAGCTCGCGCTGGCCGTTGCCGGCGACGCCGGCCACGCCGAGGATCTCGCCGCGGGCGAGCTCGAAGGAGACGGCGCGCAGGGCCTCGGTGCCGTCGTCACTGTGCGCCCGCAGGTCGCGGACGCTGAGGCCCGGCTTCCTGGAGCGACCGGTGTCGCGACGCTCGGGCAACTGGAACTCGCGCCCGATCATCAGCCGTGCCAGCGAGCGGCGATCCGACGTGGCCGTGTCGACCTGACCAACTCGTCGGCCGTCGCGCAAGACGGTGATCCGGTCGGACACGCTCTGGATCTCGCCGAGCTTGTGGGAGATGATCACGATCGCCCGGCCCTCGTCCGCCATCTGTCGCAGGGTGCGCAACAGGTCGTCGGACTCCTGGGGCGTCAGGACCGCCGTCGGTTCGTCGAGGATGAGGATCCGTACGTCGCGGTGCAGCAGCTTGAGGATCTCGACCCGCTGGCGCTCGCCGACGGAGAGGTGCCCGACGCGCCGGCCGGGATGGACGTCGATGCCGAAGCTCTTCGCGAGGTCGGCGACCTTGCGCTCGAGCCGGCGACGCCGCAGGCGAATTGCCGCCGTCGGGTCGCCGAGCGCGACGTTCTCGGCGACGGTGAAGCTCTCGACCAGCCGAAACTCCTGGTACACCATGCCGACGCCGGCGGCGAGTGCGTCCCGCGGCGAGGCGAAGGACACGGGTTGCCCGTCGACGGAGACCTCTCCGTCATCGGGTCGGTACAGGCCCGCCAGGACCGAGCAGAGGCTCGTCTTGCCGGCGCCGTTCTCACCGAGGAGCGCGTGCACCTCTCCCCACCGCAGGTCGAAGTCGACGGCGTCGATCGCCATGGTGCCGTAGAACGACTTCGAGATCGAGGCCATCTCGGCGGCCAGCGGGCTCCCGTGCGGCCGGCCGTCGGTCGCACTGATCACCCCGGTGGCGGCTTGCGGTCCGGCTTCGACGGCGGACTCGGAGGTGCTCTCCGCCATCTTGGCCACATTACATGCAATGTGCATACTATGGCTGCGGCGTCGTCGTCAGGGGGACACATGGCCACCAGCCAGCAAGCGTGCGACCTGCTGCTCATCGGCGGCTCGGTGGTCACCGTCGACGACGAGCGGCGCGTCATCGAGCCCGGCGCGGTGGCCATCGATGGCGAGCGGATCATCGCCGTCGGCCCGGCCGAGGACTTCGCCGACTGGACGAGCGCCCGCCGGGTCGACTGCGCCGGCAAGGCCGTGATCCCCGGTTTCGTCGACTGCCACAGCCACCTCTTCCAGACGCTCGCGCGGTCTTGGCGACGGGTTGGCGTTGTGGCCGTGGCTCAACGAGTTCATGTGGCCCTACGCCGGCACGATCGCTCCGAACGAGGCGCGGATCGCCGCGCTCGTCGGCGCCGCACAGGCGGCTCGGGCCGGCACGACGTGCATCATCGACAACCACTACGCGCCGAACGACCTCGAGACGACGTTGTCGATCGCGGCGGCGATCGACGAGGTGGGACTGCGCGGCGCGGTCGCGAGGGGGATCGTCGGTCCGCCGACCGAGGTGGCCCGCCGGATGAACTTGACCAGCAGCCTGTTCACCCGGACGGCCGAGGAGGAGCTCGACATCACGCGTGGCTGTCTCGAGCAGCGTGGCAAGGACGGCCGGGTGGTCGTGTGGCCGGCGCCGCTCAACGTGATCTACGTCGGTCAGGACCTGCTGCGCGATTCCGTCGAGTTGGCGCGCGAGTTCGGCGTCGGCTGGCACACGCACTGCTCGGAGGGGAGCATCGATCCCGAGGTCTACCTCGAGGTGTACGGCATCCGGCCGGCGTCGTGGCTGGCCACCGAGGGGCTGCTCGGCGAGGACGCCACGCTGGCCCACGGCATCTGGTTCGACGACACGGAGATCGAGCAAATCGGCGCGACGCGCTCAGGCGTCTCCTACAACCCGGTCTCCAACGAGTACATCGGCTGCGGAGTGGCCAGGCTGCACGACCTGCGGAGCGCCGGCGCGTCGGTCGGTCTCGGCACCGATGGCGTGGCCGTGACCGGCCAGGACATGTTCGAGTGCATGAAGCAGGCCGTACTGCTGCAGCGGGCCCACACCGGTGATCCGGTCGCCGCCCACGTCGAGGAGGCGATCGAGTTGGCGACACGCGACGGCGCGCGGTACGCCGGCATCGACGCCGGGGTGTTGGCGCCGGGCAAGTTGGCCGACGTGGCCGTCGTGGACCTGAACAAGATCCACACGCGGCCGCTGCACCGGACGGTCGCCGCGCTCGTCTACTCGGCGCGTGCATCGGATGTCGACATGACGATCGTCGGTGGGCGCGTGGTGTACGAGGACGGGCGATGCCTCTTCGTCGACGAGGCAGAGCTGATCAGGGAGGCCGACGCCAGGGCGAAGGAACTGGTCGAACGGGCAGGGATGTCGGGGCTCACCACCCCGTGGCACCGCAGCACGTTCGGCGTCGATGTGGAGCGGTTGGGATGACGTGCAGCGCAGACACAACAACAGGGGAGATGACGTGATCGGTCAGCAGCAGATGTCTCGCGCCCGCGGGTGGCGCTGGTTGGGAGCAACGGCCGCCGCACTGGCGTTGGTCGCAGCGTCGTGTGGAGGTGACGACGACGACAGCGATTCCGCCAGCGCGACGAGCGCCGGCGAGTCCGCCGCAGCGACCACCGCAGCCGGCGCGACGAGCGGTTCGGCAGCGGCGACCACCGAGGGCGACGACGCGACCGGCACCGAGCCGTGCGTGCGCGCCGCGTTCGTACTGGTTGGATCGACCACCGACAACGGATGGAACTTCCAGCACCAGAAGGGCATCGACCAGGTCAAGGAAGAGCTGCCCTGCGCCGAGGTGCTCGTCCTCGAGGAGATCACCGAGGCTGACTCCGAGCGGGTGTTCCGCGACCTCGCCCAGGACGGGTGGGACATCGTGTTCGGGACGACGTTCGGCTACATGGACCACATGGCGCGGGTGGCGCCCGACTTCCCGGACACGAAGTTCGAGCACGCCTCGGGCTTCAAGCTGGACGAGAACCTGTCGACCTACTGGGGTGACTACTACTACGGCGCCTACCTCGAGGGCATGGCTGCGGGCGCCGCGACGGAGAGCGGCACCATCGGCTACGTGGGTGCGTTCGCCATCCCGGACGTCCTGTCCGACCTCAACGCCTTCACGCTCGGCGCCCGCGAGGTCAACCCCGATGCGACGGTGCAGACCGTCTGGGTCAACTCGTGGTTCGACCCGCCGACGGAGGCGCAGGCCGCCGAGGCACTGATCGACCAGGGTGCCGACGTCCTCAAGATGAGCACGAGCTCACCGGCCGTCGGCACCACCGCTGACCAGAACGGCCTCCCGTGGGACGGTCAGGCCAGCGGGGCGCAGCGCGTGAACGGACCCGACACGTTCATGACGTCTGCTGAGTACAACTGGGGCCCGTACTACGTGAAGACGCTGCAGGACGTCATCGACGGCGTGTGGGAGTCGCACTCCTACCGGGGCAACATGGCCGACGAGTTCATCACGCTCGCCGAGCTCGGCCCGATCGTCGACGCCGAGACCAGGGAGCTGATCGAGACGCGCAAGCAGGAGATCATCGCCGGCGAGTTCGAGCCGTTCGCCGGACCGGTCACCGACCGTGACGGCACGGTGCGCATCGAGGAAGGTGCGGTTCCCGACATCGAGCACCTCACGACCATCGACTACGTCGTCGAAGGCGTGATGGGCGAGCTACCTCAAGGGTGACCGTCGACCGCGTCGAGAAGCTCCTGCGCATGGAGACTGCCCGGCGCGGTCCCGTTCTGGGCCATGCGCCGGATCGTTGCCTGCAGGAGCTCGTTGGTCGGCGTCGCCACGCCGTGCAGGCGCCCGAGCAGCACGATCTCGCCGTTCAGGTAGTCGACCTCCGTGCTGCCCGTGCGGCGCAGCAGGCTCTGGAACGTCGAGCCGCCAGGACGAGTCGTACCGTCGGCAGGACGCCACGGCGCCAGGATGCCCTTGCGGCGGGCGGCGAACGCGGCGGCATCGGTCCACGTCCAGTCCGCTGCCGTGAAGGACGCCTCGCCCTCGGCGCGTGCGCGATCGGCGAGGACCTTCGCCGCCTCGCTGTCCGAATCGACGCAGGCTGCCTCGACCGCATTGCCGAGGTTGAGCAGGAGCTTGGCCCGCTTCCACGCCATGACGTCGGCGGCCGGCTGCGACGAGAACGAGGCGCTGCTGAGGTCGGCGGCGACGCGTTCGTCGACGTCGTCGACGCCATCGGGCGCACGGCCGAGGTCGAGGATGCCGGTGATGCCGGTCGTGCTGACGACGACGGCACCCGGGTCCAGGTGCGCGGCGGGGAGCATCACCACGACGCCGTGCACGTTCGGGAAGCGCCTCAGTGCCATGCGCTCGTTGGCCACGCCGTTCTGCAGGCACAGGACCGGCACGTCGGGCGGTGCCACCGCGGTCAACTGCTCGAGCGCCGCCGGCGTCTGATGCGTCTTCGTTGCCAGCAGCGCGACGTCGTCCCCGTTCCAGTCGACTGCGGCGGGATCGTCGACGACGGGCACGTCGAGCGTCACCTCGCCGTCCGGGTCCTCGAGACGCAGGCCGTCACGCGACAGCGCCTCGAAGTGGGGCCCGCGTGCAACCAGCACCGCCGAGTGGCCGTGCTGGTGCAGCCGGCCACCGACGGCACCTCCGATCGCGCCTGCACCGATCACGACGTAACGCACTCGCCAAGTATCTCCGGGAGGGGACCTGACATGCCCATCGTCCGTTCGCGATGACGAAGATCGAAACCATCGAGGTCGTGCCCACGACGTTGCCCGACATGTTCGGCGAGCAGATGCACCTCTGCCTCGTGCGGGTGGAGGCAGACGGCGTCGTCGGGTGGGGTGAGATCTGCGACAGCTACTGCTGCACGTTCCCGGAGGTGTATGCCCCACTCATCGACCACGTGTATGCGCCGCTCGTGGTTGGGAGTGAGCTGGTGTCCGTCGACGCACTGACCCGCAAGTTGCGGATGTGGGCGCGGCGGCGGATCGGCGACGCGGGCCTGGCCATCCAGGCGCTGAGCGGCCTGGAGCTGGCGTTGTGGGACCTCTTCGGGAAGCTGGCGGGGCAGTCCGTCTCGCAGCTGATCGGCCAGACGCGCGACCGCATCCCGGTCTATGCGTCGGGCAAGTTCCTCAACGAGCCGATCGACATGCACGTCCGAATCCTTGGAGCGATGATCGATCGCGGAGTCAACGTCGCCAAGGTGCGGACCTCACTCGACCCCGACGCGGATCTCGCTGTGCTCCACGAGCTGCGCACCGAGCTGCCGTCGTCGTTCTCGATCCTCGTCGACGGGAACGAGAACTTCTCGGTGACGACGGCGCTCCGGCTCGCCGACGGCTTGGCCGACGAGGGCGTCGTGTTCTTCGAGGAGCCGGTGCCCCAGCTGTACCGCCGCGCGGTCGCCAACGTGGTGGCCCGATCGCCGCTGCCCATCGCCTACGGCGAGCACCTCTTCGGCGCGTCTGACTTCGGCGACACGCTGGCCGACGGGTGGCCGGACATCGTGCAGCCGGACCCCTCGATCGCCGGTGGGCTGTCGGAGTGTCTCCAGGTGGCGACGATCGCCGAGGGCCACGGTGTGCCGGTGATGCCGCACGCGGCGGCTGGTCCGCTGGCGATGGCCGCCGGGCTCCACCTGGCGGCGATCCGTCAGAACGTGCAGCTGCTCGAGCACGCGTTCACGCTGGACACGATCTGGGACGTGCTGGTCGGGCCGCAGCTGTCGACGTCGTCGATCGTCGACGGGGAGTTGGCGGTGCCCACCGGCCCCGGCCTCGGCGTGGAGATCGACGAGGCCGCGCTGCGGGCGCATCCGTACCAACCGAAGTCGTACGACATGTCGATGCCACGCCGCTCGATCGGGGTGATCTAGCGACTGCCGCGGCTGGCCGGCTTGCCCGGTGGCCGCCCTTCGTCAGCGAATTGGTGGACCGTCCCGCCAAGATGCTGACCCAGGCCGAGCATCGAGCTGGTCGGCGCGATCAGGTCAGGGACAGCACCGTCACTGCGGCCAACAGTGCCGGAACCCCGGCAATGAGGCCGACTCGCGCGTAGTCGCGGCCGTGGACGTCCAGTCCCGACCGGCGCGCGGCGTCGAGCCACAGGAGCCCGGACAACGATCCGGTCACCAGGACGGTTGGCCACAACACAACGGCGGCGTCGAGGTTGAGCACCGCCACGGCCACGCCGCACAGCATCCACATGCCGACACCGACTCGGCGACCCGCCACCACCGACGCGGCGGCGCGGAACACACCGAGCTCGTCGAGTGCCACGGCGAGGGGCACGGCGAGGAGCAGGAAGGCGATCGGCTCCACGAGTGGGCCGAGGGCGGTGCGGACGTCGGCGAGCCCCGTGACACCGACAGCCACGGCCACGACGGCCGCGGCCACAGAGAAGAGCCACGGGGGGAGTCGCCACGGGCGGACGATGGTGCCGGACACGCCGACGACGAGGAGCGCAACCGCCACGACCGCCATGACGACTCACAGCATTAGCCGTGCAGTGGTCGCGATAACCCTGAGTGATCAGTTGGGCTCGTGGCGGACGACCACCACGAAGATGTGGGCGCGCTCGTCGCCCTGGACGGTCCAGCGATGGGGGATCGGTCCCGGATGGACGACGCAGTCACCTGCCCCGAGCTCGACCGCCGACCGCCCGTTGAACTCCAGCCGCAGTCGGCCTTCCAACAGGTACAGCACGACATCGCCGGGATGCTCGAACCACACGTCGAGGTCCTCGACGCGGTCGGTGCGGTACTCGTAGACCTCGAGGTGACGGGCCTCGTCGCTGAACAGCACCCGGCCGACCGCCGAGTTCGGCCGATCGCTCGACGGGATGCGCCGGCCTTCGCCGACCCGGATGACGCTCACCTCGTCTTCGCGATGCACCGGGAGCAGCGCCGACGGCTCCGTGTCCAGGACCTCGGCCAGCCGGTACAGCGTCGAGATCGACGGCGTCGACAGGCCCCGCTCCACGGCGCTGATGAACGGCTGGCTCACGCCGCACTGCTCGGCGAGCTCGCGCATCGACAGGTGGGCGCGGGTACGGGCGCTGTGGATCGCCTGACCGACGCTGGAGCGGATGCGGTCGACCTCGGTGTCGCTGGCCGTCACTCCTCGTCCCCTGCCACCAGCACCGCCGACACGCTGTCCGCGACGGCGTGGAACTCCTCGCTCCTCGTGAGCTCGGGCGTGCGCGGTCGCGGCAGGTCCACATCGATGGTGGCCAGGATCGTGGACGGTCGTGGCGACATCACAACGATCTCGTCGGCGAGGAGCACGGCCTCGTCGATCGAGTGCGTGACGAGCAGCGTGGTCGTGACTTTCGCCATCCAGATCCGCTGGAGCTCCATGTTCATGCGCCGGCGGGTCATCGCGTCGAGGGCGCCGAACGGCTCGTCGAGCAGCAGCACCGTCGGTTCGGTGACCAGGGCGCGGGCGATCGCCACCCGCTGGCGCATGCCGCCGGAGAGCTGCCGTGGACGAGCCGACTCGAACCCCTTCAGGCCGACGAGCCGGATCAGGTCGTCGACCGCCGACTTCGGCACCTTGGCGCCGGTGACCTGGAGGGCGAGGCGGATGTTGTCGCGAACGGTCCGCCACGGCAGCAGCGCTGGATCCTGGAAGGCGACGCCGATCTGGTGGTCGTCACGCAACGCCGACGGCCGGCGCCCGTGGATGCGCACGCTGCCGGCCGTCGGCTCCTCCAGGCCGGCGAGCATGCGCAGGACGGTCGATTTCCCGCATCCAGACGGTCCGAGCAGGGCCGTCAGCGTGCCCATCGCCGCAGTGTGATCCACGCGCTGGATCGCCACGAGTGGCTTGCGGTCGAGGACGAACTCCTTGCGGACGGCGTCGAGCTCGAACCCTGCGGTCTCGGTCAAGACGGGGTCGAGGTGGGCGGTCGACGAGGCGGTCACTGACGGAGTTCGTGTGCTTCCTGCAGCACGGTGACGTCGAGGAGCTCGTCGGCCGTCGGCAGGTCGGCCGCGCCCGCAGCTTCGAGACCGGGGAGCACTTCGTTCGCCATCTTCTCCGGGTCGACCGACAGCAGCCCGTTGGTGTCCGTGAACTCGCTGTCCATGAGCGCGATGTACTCGGGGTTCGCCGCCGCGGCGTACTCCTCGTCGATCTCCGCCTCTTCGCCGTACTCGGCCACGAGGATCGGGATCACGGCCATCGGGTCGGTGCGGTTGTCCTCGGCACCGCCGAGCAGGCCGGCGAGGTACCGCACGACCAGGTCGCGGTTCTCGGCGATCCATGCCTTCGACGCGAAGAGGATGTCCCCGTAGGACGGGAGGCCGAAGTCGGAGTACGGCGCGGCCTCGACCTGATTGCCCGCCAGCGTCAACTGGATGGGCTGGTTCGTGACGTAGGAGATGATGACGTCCATCTCGCCGTCGACGAGTGGCTGCGGGTCGAAGGTCATCGGGATGTACTCGTACTGGTCGGTCGGCAGGCCGTTGATCTTGAGCACCGCTTCGAACTGCACCTGGTCGCCCTGCGGACCGCCGATGCGCTTGTCCACCAGGTCCTCTGCAGATTCGATCGTCGTGTCCGCCAACCAGGTCAGGCCGAGCGGGTTGCGCTGGTACATCGAGCCGATGATCACGAAGTCGGAGCCCTCGGCGTTGGCCTGGGTGATGTCCAGCTCGCTCGCCGAGAGGCCGACGTTGCCGTCGCCCGCGGCAAGAACCTGAACGACCGCCGGCGTGTTCGGACCGCCGTGGCCGAGCTCAGAGGTGACGTCGTACTCGGCGAAATGCCCGTTGGCGTCACCCAGGTACCAGGCCGCCCACTCGACGTCGGGCACCCAGTTGAACTGCGTGCCGACGGTGCCTGCGGCGCCACCGCCACCCGAGCTCGTGCTGGCGCTCGTGCTGGCGCTCGTCGTGGCGCTGCCGGCGGCGGTCGTGCCGGTCGTGCCGCCGGACGTGGTGGCAGACCCGGCATCGGAGTCGTCGTCGTCACCCCCACACGCCCACAGCAGCAAGGGACTGGACAGGATCGTGAGTCCGCCCACCGCCCGTGTGGTCCTCGACAGGAACAGGCGACGGTCGTAACGCTGGTTCAATCTGGGACCTCCTGGGTCGCTTGAGTTGTTCATGTCCACCGGCGGTGGACCACTTGCTCGAACTTGCCGGCCAACGCGAACACCACGAGTGAGGTGCCCACGACGACCAACGCGGCGCCAAAGGCCCGCGACAAATTGAGCTGGTTGTACGCGGACGAGAACTCGACGCCGAGTCCCTTCCGCCCGATGAGGGTCTCGCCGACGACTGCGGCGATGACGGCAGAGCCCGCGGCGATGCGGAAGCCGCTGGCGATGTGCGGAACCGCCGACGGGAGGATCACGCTGCGGAACCGCGAGTTCGGAGTGCCGCCGAGCGACTCGACGACGTCGAGGGCGGATGGGTTCGCCGCCTGGAGGCCCGAGCGCGTGTACACGAAGACCGGGTAGAAGACCATCACGGCGGCGAGGAGCCGCACGGTGTTCGGCTGGTAGCCGATGATGCGGGCGAAGAGCGGGAACAGCGCGACGAGCGGAGTCGCCGCCATGAGGACGACGACGGGGATCGTCATGCCGGCGAGCAGTCTCACCCGCGAAGCCAGGAGCGCCGCGCCGAGTCCGACCGCGCTGCCGATGAGGAGCGCGATCGCCGCTGTCTGGAGCGTCGCGAACGTCGCCGAGAGGTACTCGCCGGGCGACGAGGAGATGTCCTCCCAGACCGACGACGGGCGGGGCACGACGATGCCTGAGATGTCGCCGATCTCGATCCACGCCCACCAGGCGGTGATCAACACGGCGCTGAGTACGGCGATGGCGACGAGCTCCGCGATGATCACCGAGAGGCGTCGCTTCTTCTGATTGGTGCGATCGGCGCTGTCGCCGATCGTCGTGCCGAAGCGCTTGGCGAGGAGCACCCGGCTGCCCGCCAGCAGGGCGAATGCTGCCAAGCCGATCGACGCGCTGAGCAGCGACGCCGCCCAGAGCTGCTGCGGTCGGGCCGACTGCATGGCAGTGATCAGCAGCACGCCGAGACCACGCGGGGCGCCGTACCACTCGCCGAAGATGGCGCCGGCAAGGGCAGCCGGCGCGGCCAGCTTCAGTCCGTCGGCGATGGAGGGCCACGCCGCAGGCAGCTGCACCGACCACATGCGCCGGGAACGGCTGGCGCCGAGCACCGAGGCCACATCGTGGGTGGCGGCCGGCGCCGCACCCAGGCCGACCGTCGTCGAGATGAAGATGAAGAAGAACACGGCGAGCGCGGCGACGGCCGTCGGACCGCGGTCCTTGCCCAGGATGATGATCAGGCAGGGCGCCACCGCGACCCATGGCGCGGCATTCGCGATGGCGGCGAGCCTCGTGATGCTGCGCCGCAGGAATGGCACGCCGGCGGCCAGCAGCGCGGCGATGAACGCCAGTGATCCTCCGATGAGCAGGCCGCGGAAGGCGGACCAGGTCGTGGCGCCTGCAGCCCGCCAGTAGATGCCGGCCGAATCGCCGAAGATCGGCTCGATGGCCTTGGCCGGCGTGACGACCATGCCACTCGCCCAGCCGGCGCGCCCGCCGTAGATCCAGATCGCAAGGAGCAGGAGCGCGCCGATCAATGGGAGCGCGAGGTCAGCCCAGGGGCCCCACCAGCTCACTGACGGGCGCTCGTCCGCGAGCTCAGATCGCGGGGTCGTCGCCTCCCCCTGTACCGCCCTCAACGGTGTCTGCCTCCCCGACCTGGGTCCCTCGCGCTACTTGCGCCGAACCTCAGCGCCATAAACACTACTTATTGTCGGCGGCCGAGTGAAAGGCAGGGGGCCCGTCCATGGAAGAAGTTGTCCTGGGGCGTACCGGTCTCCGCGCCCGCAGGCTGGGACTGGGGACGGCACCACTGGCGTCCGTGTACTGGGAGAATGTCGAGGCGACGGCCGTCAGCACGGCTCGCCGAGCCGTCGACGCTGGCGTGACGTTCTTCGACACCGCGCCGTTCTACGGGTTGGGCGAGTCCGAGAGCCGACTGGGAGCGGCGCTGGCGGGACGCCGTGACGGCCTGGTGCTGGCGACGAAGGTCGGCCGTCTCCTCGACGTGAGTGCTGATGGGCACGTCGAGGCCCGCTTCGACTTCAGCGCTGACGCCGTGCACCGGTCGCTGGAAAGCAGCCTCAGTCGCCTCGGCGTCGATCGCGTCGACATCGTCCACATCCACGATCCCGAGGACCACATCGACGAAGCGATCGACGGCACGCATCGCGCCCTCGTCGACCTCCGCGCGCAGGGGGTGATCGGTGCGGTCTCGCTCGGCACGAATTTCGTGCAGACGGCGGAGACGTTCCTCGACCGTGGCGACTTGGACTGCGTGCTCGTCGCCGGCCGCTACACCCTGCTCGACCAGAGCGCGGCGCCGGTGATCCGTCAGTGCGCGACCCGCGGCGTCGCCTACCTGGCGGCCGGCGTGTTCAACAGCGGGGTTCTCGCCCGGCCGGCGGAGGGCGCGTGGTACGACTACGCGCCCGCCTCCGCCTCCGTGCTCGATCGGGCGCGTCGCATCGAGCAGGTCTGCCAGCGTCACGGCGTGGCGTTGCGGGCGGCGGCGTTGAGCTTTCCCTTCATGCACCCCGACGTGAGCGTCGTGATCGTCGGGATGGCGAGGCCGCCCGAGGTCGACGAGAACATCGAGGTGCTACGCGCTGGCATCCCCGACGACCTCTGGAGCGAGCTGGCCGGCCAGGGCCTGCTCGCCACCACCACCGAGGAAGGATCGGAATGAAGATCGAGAACGTTCGGGCGGTGCTGACCGGTCACCGGATCCTCAATCCGGAGATGCAACGGAGCTGGGCCCTGGTGCGGATCGAGACGGACACGGGGATCGTCGGTTGGGGCGAGGCCTCGACGAACTGGGGCCACTCCTATCCGACCGTCTTCCGCGCCGTCGTCGAGGACGTCTGCTCCCGTCACCTCGAGGGACGTGACCCGCTGGCCATCCGTGACCGCGTCGCCGACCTGCGGGTCGCGCTCGACGGCTACCTCGGATGGGAGGGTCTGTCGTCGCAGACGATCGGCGCGATCGAGATCGCGCTGTGGGACATCCTCGGCAAGACGCTCGGCGCGCCGATCCATCAGCTCCTCGGCGGCCGGGCCTACCCGATCCCGCTCTACGGGACCGGCACGACGATGTTCGAGCAGTCGCACGACTGGCACACGCACTACTTCGACCAGTGCGTCAGCCTCGGGTTCAAGGGCATCAAGGTTCGTCTCGGACGCGCCGTGGACGAGGACGTCGACCTGGTGAGGTTGGTGCGCGAGCACGTCGGGCCCGACCTGCTGATCGGTGTCGACTCGTACTGGTTCCACGACGTCGACAGCGCCATCGAGCTCGTTCAGAAGATCGCCCCGTACCGCATCCACTTCTTCGAGGAGCCGATCCCGCAGTACCAGATCGACGGGCTCGAGCGTCTGCAACACAGCTCGCCCATCCGCGTCGCGGTCGGTGAGCGTGTCTACTCGGCGCGAGCCTTCGCCGACCTCGCTCGGCGCGATGCAGCGCGCGTGTTCGAACCCGACGCGACGCTGAACGGCGGGCTGCTGTCGTGCATGGAGATCGCCGACATCGCCGGCCGCTCGTCCATCGAGGTCATCCCGCACATCGGTGGACCGACCGTCGTCGGCCTCGCCGCGAACCTCCAGTGGGCGACGGCGGCGCGCGTCCGCTTGTTCGAGTTCGACATCGAGCGCGACCAGCCGATGATCACCGACATCGGCGACAACCCAGGCCTCGGGCTCACCGACATCACGGACGGGACCCTCACCGCGCCGACCGGACCAGGGCTCGGCGTCGACATCGACGAGACCGAGCTCGCCAAGCATCCGCACGTCGAGGGCGACACGTACGCCGAATTGTTCCCGGAGCACGAGTCCGGCCGCACGGCGCATGCCGGCACGAGGGACGAGAGCCGATGAGGACCAGCACCGCCGCAGTGCTGTTCGCCGAAGGCGGCGAGTGGGAGGTCGTCGAGCTGGAGGTCGATCCTCCCCGCGCCGGCGAGGTCCACGTGCGGTTCGACTACGCGGGCCTGTGCCACTCCGACGAGCATCTCCGGTTCGGCGCGGCGGGGCGCCTCCCGATCGTCGGCGGCCACGAAGGTGCCGGCGTCGTCGAGGAAGTCGGGGCCGGGGTCCACGACCTCGCCCCTGGCGACCACATCGTCGCGTCCATCGTGCCCACCTGCGGATGGTGCCGATGGTGCGTGACCGGCGCGCCATACCTCTGTGACGACGGCGCGCACGCGCTCACCGGCATGGCCCCCGATGGATCGTTCCCCTTCCATCGCGGTGACGAGGACCTCGGCGGGTTCTGCCAGGTCGGCGCGTTCTCCCGGTACGCGACGCTCGCCCGGGGGTCGGTCGTGAGGATCCCGCCGGACGTGCCCCTGGACCAGGCGTGCCTGCTGGCGTGCTGCGTCCCGACGGGATGGGGATCGGCAGATCAACGCCGCCCGCGTCGCGCCAGGAGAGGTCGTCGTGATCATCGGCGCGGGCGGCGTGGGGTCGTTCGCCGTGCAAGGAGCCCTTGCCGCCGGCGCCTCGGTCGTCGCGTGCATCGACCCTGAGCCATTGAAGCTGCAACACGCCTCACAGCCTCGGTGCGCACCTCTGCTTTCCGTCCTTCGACGAGGCCGAAGCTGCCCTGATCGAGGAGACCTCGGGCGTGATGGCGGACAAGGTCATCATCACGGTCGGTGACGTCACCGCCGAGGTCACCGCTCAGGGCGTTCGCGTTGACGCGCAAGGGTGGGACGCTCGTCCTCACGGGGATGTCCCATGACGGGCAGGCGCCGACCGTGAAGCTTCCGGGGACGATCCTGAGCGCCTGGGCGAAGACGATCGTCGGCTGCCTCTACGGGCTGTGCAGCCCGCACCACGACATCCCGCTGCTGGTCGAACTCATGCGGCGGGGGCAGCTCAACATCGCCGACGCCGTCACGAACCGCTACCCGCTCGCCCAGGTCACCCAGGGCTACCGGGATCTCGAGGACGGCAAGAACATCCGCGGCATCATCGAGCACGCGGACGCGCCCTGATCCTCAGCGTCCGGTCGCCTTCCAGAAGTAGTAGTCAGCCGTGTAGTCGACTTCCTCGGTGGTGCCCGCCGTCGATGCGTTGCACTCGGATGCCGGCGGCTCCAACCCGCCGGTCGTGTTCACCCGCTGGATGAACGTGGTCGGCGACAGCCGCTCGCCGTCGGGTCCGGACGAGGGTGCGGCAGAAAGCAGCAGCCACGGAATCGCCGTGGGGTCGACCGTCACGCCATCGACCCTGCTGCCGACCACCTTGCTGCCGTCGCGCGCCTGCCACGTCGGTCCGCCGAAGTGCGTCATGGCGAGCTCGCCGTTCTCGCCGTAGACGTCGGCACGTGGCCCGCCGAACGTCCAACGCGGGCCGCTCGGCCCTGTCCGTGCACGAGTAGATCTGCACGCCGACGGCGTGACCGACGAGGTACACGCTTGTTGCCTGCGTCGACCTGGATGGTGTCGGGCACGTCGGGTCCGTTGGGCCTGGCATGAGCGACACGGCAAGAGTGACAGCGGCGATCGTCGCCGTCACGGCGCCGGCCGTGGCGAGACAGGGTCCGGAGGCGGGGGTTGCGCTTCATGCCGCGCAGCGTGCGCTCCGTCGAGCCACGCCCGCATCCGTGCCAGGCACGGATTCGCGGCCCTGGCCGGTGACATGCTGGCAGCGTGAGGGACGTGCCGGCGGGTGTGACGCCCGACCAGGTCGTGACGCGTCGGGAAGCGGAGGTGCTGGCGCTGATCGGCGAGCA
Source organism: uncultured Acidimicrobiia bacterium (assembly GCA_963844915.1). Taxonomy (GTDB): domain Bacteria; phylum Actinomycetota; class Acidimicrobiia; order Acidimicrobiales; family Ilumatobacteraceae; genus JALZMG01. Next base: position 149,418 of record CAWJQF010000013.1, read on the forward strand.
CCTGACGAACGCCGAGATCGCCTCGCGGCTGTACATCTCGCAGCGCACCGTGGAGTCGCACGTCTCCGCGCTCCTTCGCAAGCTCGGCGTCGCCGACCGGCGGAAGCTGGCTCGCCACGCCGCGCCATCGACCACACCAACGGTCGCACCGGCGACGACGTCGGCGCCGCGTCCGCCTTCGTTGCCGCCGGCGCTCGCCCTGCTCGCCGACGACACCACGTTCGTCGGTCGTACCGCCGAGCGGGAGGCGCTGCGCCAGCAGTGGCAGCTGGCGCAGGCCGGGCACACGCTGATCGTCGTCGTCACCGCAGAGGCTGGGATGGGCAAGAGCCGGCTGGTTGCCGAGCTCGCTTCCGACGTCCACGCCACCGGCGGCAGCGTGCTGCTCGGCGCGTGCCATGAGGACATCGACGAGCCGTACGGGCCGTTCGTGGAGGCGATCGCGGACGACGCAGCCGGCCTCGGGTCGGCCGACGCGCGGCGGCGGGCCGGCGATGCGGCCGGCACGTTGGCCCGGCTGTCACCCGACCTGGCGCGCGTCCTCGGCTCGGCGGTCGAGCAGCAGCCGAGCGATGACGTCGATGCCTTCGAGCGCTCGATGGTGCTCGACGCGATCCGGCAGTGGTTCCTCGACGGCGCCGCCGCCGGCCCGACACTGCTGGTGATCGAGGACCTGCACTGGTCGACGAGCACGACGAGGAGCGTGCTGCGCCATCTCGCCCGCCGTGCCGGCCGCGACCCGCTGCTCGTCGTGACCACGACCCGCGACACGAAGCCCGACTTCGATGACGAGCTCGTCGCGCTGCTGGCCGACTTGGAACGGCTGCCGTCCGTGCGGCGGCAGTCGCTGACCGGCCTGGGATCCGACGAGGTCGGCGCGCTTGTCGGCTCCACCTCCGCTGAGGCCGAGGTGATCCGTGCCGACACCGGCGGCAACCCGCTGCTGGTCACCCACATGAGCTCGTATGCCGGGCAGCGGTCGCTGCCGGCGTGGTTGGTGCGGCGTGACGCGTTGCTCGACGACGAGTCGCGGGCCGTGCTCGATCAGGCGGCGACGTTCGGCTCGGAGTTCGACGCCGATCGACTGGCGGCCGCCCACGGCGCACCGCTGCTGCGAGTTCTCGAGTGCTTGGAAGCCGCCGATGCGGCAGGTCTCGTTGTCGCGCACCCGTCTCGGATCGGGTGGTTCACGTTCGTGCATGCCCTGTTCCGTTCCCACCGATACGGCGCGTTGTCGCTACGCCGACGGCTCGAGCTGCACGCACGAGCGGCTGCCGCGCTGGCCACGCCGCTCGACGACGCGCGCGTCCAGTCCGAGCGGGCGCGGCATGCCTGCCTGGCGCTGCCGCTGGGCGACGCACGGCAGGCGATCGAGCTGGCCCGCGCCGCTGCGCAGCACGCCGAGCACAGCTACGGGTACGACGAGGCGATCGCCCACTACCGGCGTGGGCTCGACGCGGCCCGCCTCCTCGACCCACCGGATGCCGCCGTGACGCTCGACCTCACCGTGCGCATCGCCGCGGCGCTGCATCACCGAGGCGACCGTGACGGGCTGCCGATGCTGCTCGACGCGGCGCGGCGGGCGCGCGACGTGGGCGACAAGGAGGCGCTCGTTCGGGCGGCGGCGGCGATCCCGCAGTTCGGCGCCGTCGGGTTCGTCGACCCCATGCCCGAGGGACGGGCGATCACGGAAGCCGCGCTGGCCGCGCTCGGGCCCGAACCGAGCCCGGCTCGTGCCCGCTTGCTGATGGACCTCGCCTCGCACTGGCTGTTCCTCAGTGTCGACGAGGCGTTGCGGCTGGGCCGCCAGGCCGAATCGATTCCGCGAGATCTCGGCGACCCGGAGGTCCTCGGGGCGGTGCTGCAGAGCGAGCGCCATCTGTTGAGTCATCCCAGCCGCATCGACGATCGGGTTCGGATCGGCGTCGAGCTCGTCGCGCTCGGGGCGGCAGCTCGGGCGGTTGGCGATGACACTCGGTGGACGTCACGCACTCGCCGTGGCGCACCTCGAGCGTGGCGAGCTCGATGCATGGCGCGACGAATTCGAGCGGCTCACCGCGGCGCTCGGCGACCACAGCCTCGGCTTCTTCCAGATCCAGGTCATCAACCACCGCGCCAACCGCGCCTACCTCGAAGGTGACCTGGCGGCGGCGGAAGCGATCGCCGCCGAGACCGTTCCGCTGTCGATGGGGATCGGCGCGGGGCGCGTGTTCGCCGAGTGGGCGACCGTGGCGAGCCGCCGGCTGCAGGGGCGTGACGAGGAGCTGCTCGCCCGGTACGGGCGCGCCGCGAGTCGGTCGTCGGATGCGTGGTACCGGTGCTCGCTGGCGGCGGTGCAGGCGCGCAGCGAGCAGCCTCGACGATGCCCGTGCGACCCTCGACGTGCTGCGTGACGAAGGGTTCCCGATCCGCCAGATCTATCCATGGTCCGTCGCCGTGAGCGACCTGGCGGAGGCCGCCGAGGTCACCGGCGAAGCGCCGGTCGCCGCCCACGTCCTGCAGGTCGCGACGCCGTACTCCGGCCGGATCGCCGTCGGTGGCCCGTACCCGGGCCGGCCGTTCGACCAGGTGCTGGCCCAAGCGTCGTTGGCCGTCGGCGACCCAGCCGCCGCCGCGGCCTACGCCGAGCGGGCGGTGACCGCCAGCCGGCAGCGAAGGACCCCAGCGTTCCTGGCGCGCGAGCTGGTGTTCCTCGCCGAGAGCCGCCGTCGCGCCGGCGCCTCGCGATCGGAGGTGCGCCCGCTCGTCGACGAGGCAATCGCCATCGCCGAGGGCATCGGGGCGGGCGTCGTGCTCGTCGACGTCGACCGCTACGGACTTCTCGGCTGATCGGTCGCACTTCCCAGAGCTCAGGTGGGCGAGCGCCGCTGCGAAGCGGCGGCGGCGAGCTCGGCAGGTGAGTCGAGCAGCTTGGCTGCGAGACGAACCCGAACGATCAGGATCCGTGGCCGGCACGGATGTCTGGTCGTCAGCCGCTTCCGCAAAGTGGGGCCATGGACCAGCCCGTCCGCAACGGTGTCGACACGACGACCCTGTTCGCCACGATCGACGCCGTCAAGGCGACGCCACAGCTCGCCAAGTTCCGGTTCCGCGCCGTGAACCGCTGGGTCGGCGGCGTGCACAGCCAGTCGACGATCCACGGCTTCCACGGCGCGATGCAGGACCTGGCCCACGAACAGGTGCACGTGTACGACGCCGACCATCCCACGGTCCTCGTCGGCGGTGATCGTGGCGTCACGCCGGTGGAGTTCGTCCTCCACGCACTCGCCGCGTGCCTGACCGCCGGGCTGGCGAACATCGCTGCGGCGAGGGGGGTGACGCTGACCGAGGTCGAGTCGACGATCGAGGGCGACATCGACCTGCTCGGCGTCCTCGGCCTGTCGGACGAGGTGCGCAGAGGCTTCCGCCGGATCAAGGTCGGCTTCAAGGTGCGCGGCGACGAGCCGGACAAGCTCGCCCAGCTCGTCGAGCAGGCGCGCAAGCGGTCCGCCGTGTTCGACATCCTCACGAATGGTGTGCCCATCGACATCGAGGTCGACGCCGCCTGAAGCGTGGCGGACCCGGCCGCCCGGTTCTCTGGCAGATTCATGCTCGAAATCGAGCTTGACCGGGATTCAAAACCGGATTTCGGGCGATCTGCGCTCGAAGATCGGGGGGAGGCGGGGATCGAGGAAGTTGGTGAGGCCGGTGATCCCGTCAGGCGTGATGGTGAGAACCATCACCGAGGCAGGGGTCACGTGTGCGCCGTCGGGCGACGTGAGGGAGACGCAGAACGCCGGTTGGCAGTTCGCCGTCCTGGGCTCGAGGGCAAGACGGAGGCCGGACCGACGTCGCCATGCCGCGCTGGTGCGGAGGAACTCGGCGATCGGTGCTCGTCCGACGTACTCGTGCGGAGCCGGAGGCATCGCCAGCCAGGCGTCGTCGGTGAGCAGCGCGACGACGCCGTCCACGTCGCCGGCGGTGAGCGCGGTGGCGAAGCGTCGCGCCAGGTCCTGCTCCTGCGTCGAACCTGTCGGCGGTGACGTCGTGGAGGGCCGGTTCTCGGCAACGGCGCTTCGCGCCCGCTGCAACGCGCCCTTCACCGCGGTCGGACTGGTCTCCAGCATCGCGGTGACGTCAGCGATCGAGAAGCCGAGCACGTCGCACAGGAGCAGCGCCGCGGCTCTGACGCGGCGGGAGACGCTGCAGCGCGGCGATGAACGCCAGCTCGATCGCCTCTCGCGCCTCGTAGCCGACTTCGGGCGTGGGGTACGGCTGCAGCCACGTGACCTCGTTGCGGGTCGTCGGTTCCGGCGGGTCGAACGGCGGGACGGGCTCGGCCGCTGGGCGCCGCTTGCTGCGACGGATCGCGTTCAGGCACCGGTTGGTGGCGATGCGATACAGCCAGGTGCGCAGCGACGCCAGACCGGCGAAGCCGTCGAGGCCACGCCACGCCGCGGTCAGCGTGTCCTGCAGCACATCGTCCGCGTCCGTGACCGAACCCAGCATCCGGTAGCAGTGCACGTGCAGCTCGCGGCAGGTGTGGATCCACGAGCTCACGGAACGCCTCGGCGTCTCCGGCTCGAGCCCGGTCGAGGACGGCGCTGCTCATCAGCCCGGATGCTGCCACCAGTCGTGGTCCGTTCCGATCGTCGACGGTGCGGTGTCTACCTCACCATGAACAACTTCCACGGCGCGGCGCTCGAGACGGCGCTGGCCTACCACCGGGCCTGGACCAGCCACGACTTCGAGACGGCGATGACGTACGTCGCCGACGACATCACGTGCGACGCACCAGCAGGGCAGCTGCAGGGCGCGACGGCGTTCCGTGGCTTCATGGGACCCTTCGTCGAGATCGTGACGAGCACGGAGCTGTTCGCTGCATTCGGCGACGACGAGCAGGCCCTGCTCGTCTACCAGACCCACACGGTCCGGGTGGCCGACGCGCCCGGCGCCGAGTGGCTCACCGTGCGCAACGGCCGGATCACGCACATGCGGATCATCTTCGACCGCCTCCCGTTCACGGCGGCATCTCGGCCAGGTTGATCGTGGTGTCGGCGCCGAGGGTCTCGAGCGCCAATCGCGTGGCGTTGGACATGTGGCGTTCCCACGACGCCACCGCGGCGTCGACATCACGCGCTGCGACATGTGCCAGCAGCTCGGCGTGCTCACGATTCGCCCGCTCGACCTGCCCGCCGTCCGGTGGCCGCACGTGGAAGATCGCCCGGTTGTGGGTGTCGACGATGTCCAGCATGATCCGCCCGAACAGGGCCAGCGTGCGGTTGCCCGCGAACTCGACCACGTCCAGGTGGAACTGCGCCGCCGCCGACGGGAAGGCAACCGGGTCGTCGGCAAGCGCCAGCAACCGCTCGTGCGACTGCCGCAGCGCCTCGAGGTCCTCGTCGGTGCGGTTGGCGGCGAGCAGGCCAGCGGCGGCCGGCTCGATGACGCGCCGCGCCTCGAACACGTCGGCCAGTGGCGTCTGCTGGGTGCGCAGCCACAGCGCGGCGTGTCGCGCCGTCACCGACACGTCCGGCCGTTGGACCTTCGCGCCGCCGTTGGCTCCGCGCTTGACGGCGATCAACGACTCGCTCTCGAGGATGCGGAGCGCTTCGCGCACGGTCGGCCGAGACACCTCGAAATGGCGCATCAGCTCGCTCTCGTTGGGTAGTGATCCACCGTGCTCGAGGTCGCCCGAGACGATTCGTCGGCGCAAGCGGGTGGCGACGACGGCCGCCGCCTTCGGGATCCGCACCGGCTCAACGACCTGCTCCGTCACGTCTCGCCCTCCTTGACGGCCGCCCGATCCAACAATACGCTAACGAAATAGACGAATCCAGTGGAATGACCGTTGACGAGGACTGGAAGGCAGCCTGGAAGCCGCTGCAGGAGGCCGTCGGTCGCGACTTCGGCGACGAAGCCTTCGTCGGCGCGGACCAGGTCGAGGCCGGGCTGATCCGCCGCTACTGCGAGCCGCTGGAGTTCGGTTGCCCGCTGCACTTCGACGACGACGCCGCCCGTGCCGCCGGCTACGAGGGCATCGTCGCCCCCGTCAGCAGCGTGCTCATGTTCTCGATCCCGGCGATGTGGAACCCGGGCGACGACCCGTTGTTCACCACGGCCGGCAGGGATGACCAGCCGGCTCGCTCACCGATCAAGCCACCGACGATCGACGTCGCGCCGCCGACGACCGGCTACTTCGCCACCGACATCGAGTTCGACTTCCTCACCGACCTCCTCGTCGGTGACACCCTGACGAGGGTCGGCAACGTGCTGCTGTCGTGCGAGCCGAAGGAGACCAGGGTCGGTCGCGGTGCCTTCACGAAGTGGCAGTGGGAGATGCAGAACCAGCGCGGCGAGGTGGTGGCGCGAGTGCGCACTGGCCTCTACCTCTACAACGCCCATGACAGCGAGGCCCCGGCGTGACCATCGACTGGAGCCAGCAGCGGTACTGGGACGAGGTCGCGGAAGGCGACGAGCTGCCGCCGGTCGAGTTCCCGCTGACCGTGTACCGACTCGTCGTCGCTTCCGGTTCCAACCGAGACTTCAACGCGATCCACCACAACTCCGAGTTCGCTCGCGCGTCGGGCGCCCCCGAGATGTACGCCAACACGACGTTCCTGCTCGGCATGTGGGAGCGGGCGGTGCGCGAGTACATCGGCCTGCGGGGCCGCTTCGTCGGCATCAAAGGTTTCCGCATGTCGTCGTTCAACGTCGTGGGGGAGACCGTCACGGTGAAGGGCCGTGTCGCCGGCAAGCGCGAGGACGGCCCGCTGGGTTTGGTCGACCTGGAGGTGTGGTCGGAGCATGATGACGAGCTGACAGCTTCAAGCGTGTCGGTCGGCCCGGGGACCGTCACCGTGTCACTACCAAGGAGGGGATGAATGGCGTCGACGGGTGCGATCGCCGGACTCGGCATCACCGAGATGGGCAAGATCTACGGTCGCACGGCGACGGATTTCGCCGCCGAGGCGATCGCGCTGGCGCTCGACGACGCGGGGCTGGTCAAGCCGGACGTCGACGGCCTGCTCGTCAACGGCAACCTGTCGGCGGAGATGAACCCGAACCTCCAGCTGACGCTGGGGTTCGAAGACCTCACGTTGCTCAACGTGATGAACGCCTACGGCTCGACGCCGGCCACGATGCTGCAGTACGCGTTCGCCGCCATCGATCAGGGCCAGGCCAACGTGGTGGCGCTCGTGTACGCCGATGCGCCGCTTCAGCCGGCCACGTCGGCCGGCGCCGCGTACGGCACCCGGCAGGGCCTGTACGGGATGGGCGGCGTCCTCAACGCCCACGGCTTCTACGGCGCCAACCCCGGCTACGCCATGGCGACCCAACGGCACATGAGCACGTACGGCACGACGAGCGAGCAGCTCGGCGCGATCGCCGTGTCGCAGCGGCAATGGGCGATGAACAACGAACGGGCGCAGATCCGCAAGCCGTTGACGCTCGAGGAGCATCAGGCGTCGCGCTACATCGCCGAGCCGCTGCACCTCTACGACTGCTGTCTCGTGTCCAACGGTGCGATCGCCTTCATCGTCACGTCAGCCGAGCGGGCGCGGTCGTTGCGCCAGCCGCCCGTCTACGTGCTGGGTGTCGGACAGGCTGCGCCGGGCGACAGCCAGCGCACCGACCGCCATCCGGCCACGCACACCGGGGCGAAACGCTCGGGTCAGCTGGCGCTGGGTCAGGCCGGAGTCGGGCTCGCTGACATCGACGTCCTCGAGCTCTACGACTGCTACACGTACACCGTCCTCGTGACGCTGGAGGACTACGGCTTCTGCGGCAAGGGCGAAGGCGGCCCGTTCGTGGAGGACGGCAAGCTCGGCCCGGGCGGCTCGCTGCCGACCAACACCGGTGGCGGGCAGCTGTCGTCGTTCTACATGTGGGGGTTCACGCCGCTATCGGAGGGTGTCATCCAGGCCAGGGGCCAAGGCGGACTCCGCCAGGTCGACGAGCACGACCTCGTGCTCGTCAGCGGGAACGGCGGGTTCTTGAACTACCACTCGACGATGATCCTCTCGCCCCATGAGTCGTGAATCCGTCGCACGGGAGAAGGCCGACCGCGAGGACGGCGAGCTAGCTGTGGGGGAGAGCGGGGTCGACGCGTCGATCGAGGTCGAGTACACCAAGCCCATCCCGCGGCCCGACGCGCACAGTCAGCCGTTCTTCGACGGGTCGTTGCGCGGCGAGCTGATGTTGCAACGCTGCAGCGCGTGCGGCAGGTGGATGTGGCCGGTACGGGCCCGCTGCATCGAGTGCTTCAGCGACGACGTGGCGTGGACCGCCGCCAGCGGCATCGGGACGCTGTACTCGTACACGCTCGTGCACCAGGTGTTCCATCCGGGGTTCGCCAGTGAGATCCCGTACAACGTGGCGATGGTCGATCTCGACGAAGGTGTGAGGATGGTGACGAACATCGTGGGGGTGTCGAACGAGGAGCTGCGCGCCGGGCTCCCGGTCGTCGTGGAGTTCGAACGGATCAGCGACGAGCTGGCCCTGCCGAAGTTCCGTCCAGCCGAGGCGTGACGCCGTGAGCACCGCCCCGCTGAGCGGAGTGCGCGTCGTCGACACCACCGACGACTCCGCCAACTTCGCCGGCCGCCTCCTCGCCGACCTCGGCGCCGAAGTGATCCTCGTCGAGCCGCCCGGCGGGAGTCCCGCCCGGGCACTTCCGCCGATCGTCGGCGGCGCGAGCCTCAGCTTCTCGTTGCGCAACGCCAACAAGCGCTCCATCGTCCTCGACACAGCGACGGCCGAGGGCCAGCAGCAGCTGCTCGACCTGCTCGGCGGTGCCGATGTGTGGATCGACACCGGCGCACCGCTCGACGTGGAGGCGGTGCGTACGGCACGGCCGGACCTCGTCGTCGTGTCGGTCCAGCCGTTCGGCGAACCAGGTCCCTACAGCGGGTACCAGGCGAGCGATCCCGTCCTGTTCGCGCTGAGCGGCATGCTGTCGCTGAGCCGGATCGCCGGGCGACCGCCGTTGCTGCCGCCCGGGCGCATCGCCTACGACGTCGGTGGGGTGATGGCGGCGTACCTCGCGCTGGTCGGGCTGTGGAACCGGATGGACACGGGCGACGGGCAGCACTTCCAGCTGTCGCTGCACGAAGCGATGGTGCAGGCGGCCGACGCCGTGCTGCCGGTCGCCGAGCAGCTCGGTCCCCGGGGCCCCATCTCGTACCCGACGTACCGGTGCACTGACGGCTTCGTGCGCATCGTCCTGCTCCTGCCCCGCCACACCGAAGCGATGCTCGCCTGGCTCGACGAGGGTCGCGAGGGCGGGCCGCTCGACCGCGACGACGCGGCGGAGGTGGCCGCCGAGTATGCACGCTTCTTCGCCGCACGCGACGTCGCGTCCACGGTGGACGAAGCGCAACGACGCGGGATCCCGCTGGCGCCAGTGCTCAGCCTGCAGGCCGTGCTCGACGCCGAGCCACTGCGCGAGGGTCGCGTGTTCGTCGACGGCGAAGTGCTCGCCAACCGACGAGCGGCGCTGCCGGCCGGGCTGTTCCAGGTCGGCGAGGAGAACGTCGGCTTCCGCCACCGCGCTCCCGACCCCGGCGAGCACACCGACGACGTCCTCGCTTGGAGGGACACGAAAGCCCGGGTGACGGCGGCCGCCGCGCCGGCCGAGCCCGTGCCGCCGTTGAAGGGCATCCGGGTGCTCGACTTCGGCGTCGTCTACGCCGCGCCCGAGACCGGCAAGCTGCTCGCCGACTTCGGTGCCGACGTCATCCGCGTGGAGAGCCGGTCGAACCCCGATCTGGCCCGTCTGGCCGGCGGGGCGGCCGGCATGAGCGCCCAGTTCGTCACGCTGAACCGCAACAAGCGCAGCTTCGGCGTGGACCTCAAGAGCGACACCGGCCGCGAGCTCGTGCGCCGCCTCGTCGAGCGGTCCGACGTGCTCGTCGAGAACATGGCCCGTGGCGTGCTGGAGAAGCTCGGGCTGGGTGCCGACGAGCTGCGCCAGCTGCACCCCGGCCTGATCATCGTGAGCAGCCAACTGTTCGGCCGCGCCGGCGGGTGGTCGGCCTGGCGAGGGTTCGGGCCGAGCGCCCGGGGTGCGGGCGGCCTGTCAGGACTGTGGCGCTACCCGGACGACGAGACCGGTTTCGCCGACTCGACGTCGGTGTTCCCCGACCACTTCGTCGGCCGGCTCGGCGCGCTGGCCGCGCTGGCGTGGTTGATCGAGCGTCGGACCTCCGGGCATGGGGAGGCGATCCGCATCCCGCAGGCCGGCGCCGTGACGAACCACTTGAGCGAGCAGTTCGTCATGCAGTCACTGGCGCCCGAGTCCACGTCGCCGGTCACCGTCACGTCGGGCGTCTACGCCTGCGCCGGCGATGACCAGTGGTGCGTCGTCACGATCGTCGACGACCATGCCCGTCGACGTGTCGCCGCCGCCATCGACGCGTCGCCGACCGACGACCTGCAGGAGGCGCTGGCGGCTTGGACGTCGAGCCGCACTCCGACGGTGGCGATGGAGCAATTGCAGGCGGCGGGCATCGCCGCCGCAGCGGTGCTCACTCCGACCGACGTGCTCTCCGATCCGCACCTCGTCGAGCGCGGCTTCATCCGCGTGCTGATGCAGCCGGGGTGGGACCCGCTGTTCGTCGAGGGTGATTCCGTGCGCTGCGCGCTCGGTGCCCGAGACGCCGCTCGAGCCGGCGCCCGTGCACGGCGAGCACACCCGCGAGATCGCCGTCGACGTGCTCGGCCTCAGCGAGCACGAAGTCGACGACCTCGTGAGCTCCGGCGTGCTCGAAGTCCCCCCGCCCTGAGCATCCGAGTGTTTGCGCCCGTCGGAGTGCTGGACCTCGATTTTCCCGGGGCCTGACACTCGGATGGTGTCAAACACTCGGATGGGATCAGGCCCGTTCGGAGAGGCGGATGGCGCGGGCTGGGTCGTGAGCGGCGCGCAGGTCCTTCTTCACGATCTTGAGGGTCTCGTTGCGGGGGATCGCGTCCGTGATCTCGTACCAGCGCGGGCGCTTGTACGGCGCCATCGAGGTGAGGCAGTGGGCGTCGAGGTCCTCCGGCGTGGTCGCCGATCCAGGAGCGAGCACGACGATCGCCTTGACCGCCTCACCCCACTTCGCATCGGGGACTCCGATCACGGCGCAGTCGACGACGTCGGCATGCCGCAACAGGACCGACTCGACCTCGATCGAGTACACGTTCTCGCCACCGGGCTTGATCATGTCCTTGGAGCGATCGACGAAGTACAGGAACCCGTCGTCGTCCATGCGCATGATGTCGCCGGTGTGCAGCCACCCGTTGGCGAGCGCCACGGCCGTGGCGTCGGGCAGGTTCCAGTACCCGAGCATGGTGCTCGGCCCGCGCAAGCCGAGTTCGCCTTCCTCGCCTGGCGGAAGGTGACGGTCGTCGTCGCCGAGGATCGCCGCGTCGAACCCGAACAGAGGTCGGCCGATCGTGCCCGGGCGCGCCCGCTCGTCGTCGGCGCTGCTGACGGTGACGAAGTTGCCCGCCTCGGTGGATCCGTAGATCCCGCGGAAGTGCGCATCGGGTAGCACCTCGGCCAGCCGGTCGAGCGTCGCCAGCGACTCCATCGCCGCCCCGCCGAACAGGATGCGTACCGATGATCGATCGACCTTGTCGGCCATCGGGTGGACGAGCGCATGCTTCAGTCCGGGCAGCGAGATCGTCGTCAGCGCCTCGTCACCGACGAGTCGCCAGATCTCTTCGGCATCGGCGCTTCCCGGGACGACGACGCGGGCTCCCACCGTGAGGTGGGCGAGCACGATCCCCAACCCGGCGACGTGGAAGAACGGGTACACGCCGAGCACCACCTCGTCGGCGGAGATGCCGAACGAGAGGGCGAGGTTGGCGTTCGCCGCCAGCCACCCACGTTGTGAGAGCAGGCAGCCCTTGGGCTTCCCCGTCGTCCCGGACGTGTAGAGGTGGATGCAGGGACCGTCGGACGGTGGCCGCGGCGCGTTCCACGAGCGCGGCTCGGCACCGGAGATGGCGCGCTCGAGGTCCGGACCGATCGTCCAAGCCGTCGTGCTGCCCAAGCCGCTCGCCTCGCCCAGCGGAGCCAGGTCGGGATGGACCAGCGCGTGGGTCACACCGGCGTCATCGATCTGGAAGCGCAGGTCGGCGGCGACGAGCCGCGGGTTCAGCGGCACGACGACGGCTCCGAGGAGGGAGGCGGCGAGACAGGTCTCGACAACCTCTGGCTGGTTGGACGACAGCACCGCCAGCCGGGTGCCCTCACCGACGCCCGCTGCAGCCAGCGCGGCCGCGATGCGAGCCGTGCGGTCGGCGAGCTCGCCGTACGTCCGCGACCTGCCCTCCCAGGTGAACGCCACCCTGGGACCCCACAAGGTCGACCCGCGATGCGCCAGGTCGCCCACCACCATTGCAGCTGAAGGTTCGGCCACGGCGCGCGCATGTCGCTCCAGCGCGCTCGCAGCGGCGCTGGCCTCGCACTACTGCCAAGATGACGACGATGATGAGCACGCCGGAGGATGCGATCGCCAGCGGCTGCCCCGTGGTGGACATCGATTATCGGCAGTACCGGCCGGCGTTCTGGCACTGGAACAGCCTGAACGAGGTACGCGAGCAGGCCCGCGTCTCGATGAACACCGTGCCGCACAGGTTCTGGATGCTCAACCGCTACGACGACGTCAGGGAGGTGCTGCAGCGACCGGAGGTCTTCACGAACCGGGTCACCAGCGCGCTGCAGGACCCAGCGACGAAGGTCAAGTTGATCCCGCAGAACGCCGTCGGCAGGGAGCACGTGAAGTACCGCCAGGTGCTCAACCCGTGGTTCTCGCCGGGTTCGGTCAAGCGCATCGAGCCGATGGCCAGGGCGCGCTGCATCGAGATGATCGAGGAGCTGGCGCCCCGCGGGTCGTGCGATCTCGCGGTGGACTTCGCGATGCTCTACCCGACCGAGGTGTTCCTGGCGATCCTCGGCCTCCCGACCGAGGATGGCCGCGTGCTGCTCCCACTCGTCGAAGGCATGTTCCGGCGCTTCTTCGGAGGTGCCGAGGAGGAGACCGACACGTACGTCGAGGAGTTGCACGCCTATTACAAGGCGGCCATCGACGAGCGCCTCGCCGTACCGCGGGACCCGGCGACGGACTTCATCACGTACCTGCTCCAGGCGGAGCCCGACGGTGCGCCGCTGCCGCACGAGGACGTGCAGACGCTGTGCTTCACGATCATGCTGGCCGGGCTCGACACGACGCGCAGCGAGCTGGGGTACATCTTCCACCACCTTGCGACCCATGAGTCCGACCGTCGAACGCTCGTCGACCAACCGGAGCTGATCCCCGACGCCGTCGAGGAGTTCGTCCGCCTCTACGGCCTGCTCATCCAGGACGGTCGGTACGTCGCCGAGGACATCGAGTTCGCCGGCTGCCCGATGAGGCAGGGCGACATCGTGTGGCTCGGGCTGGCGGCCGCCGATCGTGATCCCCGCAAGTTCGACGACCCCGACGAGTTCAAGCTGGGACGCGAGTTCACCAAGCATCTGGCGTTCGCCGCCGGCGGGCATCGTTGCCTCGGCTCCCACCTCGCCCGCAGCGAGCTGATCGTCGCCCTCGAGGAGTGGCTGCGGCGGATCCCGGACTTCCGCCTCGCCGAAGATGGCGAACTGCAGGAACGCGGCGGACAGCTGATGCTGCGACGTGTGCCGCTGCAGTGGGACGTCTGAGCGGTGGCCGGCGCACTGGAGGGCCTCAAGGTCGTCGAGGCGGGGCTGCTCGTGCAGGGTCCGCAGGCGGCGGCCACGCTCGGCGAGTGGGGCGCGGACGTCATCAAGGCCGAGCTCCCCGGGTTCGGCGACCAAGCCCGGTGGCTGCCGGTGCAGCGGGGGGACTACCGCAGCGCGTACTTCGCGGCCTGCAACCGTGGCAAGCGCAGCATCACGGTCGACCTGCGGCGGCCGGAAGGGCGGGAGATCTTCCTGCGGTTGGGGGCGTGGGCGGACGTCGTGATCACCAACTTCAAGCCGGGAACGATGGAGTCGTGGGGCCTCGGCTACGACGAGTTGGCGGAGCGCAACGCCGGCCTGATCTACGCCGCCGGTTCGACCTTCGGCCTGGAGGGTCCTGATGCGGCGCGCGAAGGTGCCGACTTGAGCGCCCAGGCGGTCGGGGGGCTGATCAGCACGACCGGCCGAACCGGCGGTGAGCCCTCGCCCGTCGGGGCAACGATCGCCGACCACATCGCCGCGCTCAACCTCGTCGGCGGGATCCTCGCCGCACTCGTGGCGCGCCAGCGCACGGGTGTCGGTCGAGCGCGTCGACACGTCGCTGGTGGGCGGCCAGCTGTGGGCGCAGGCGAGCGAGATCACCGGGTGCCTGATGACGGGCAAGCCGGGCGGACGAGCGAACCGCGGCAACCCCTTCGTGCCGGGTCTGTACGCCATCTTCCCGACGGCCGACGGCTGGCTCGCCGTCGTCGGCGTGGTCGGGCCGGCGCGCACCCGGTTCTTCGACGTCATCGGCCGGCCGGAGCTGGCCGAGCAGTTCCCGCAGCCGCTCTACTTCGAGGAGGAGCGCGCCGCGCTGTTCCCCCTCCTCGACGAGGTCTTCCGGACGCGCTCGACGGGGGAGTGGTGTGAAGTGCTCGGGGCTGCCGGACTGCGTTTCGCACCCGTGCGTGACCACGGCGAGGTCGTCGCCGATCCGATGGTGTGGGACAACGGCTACCTCGTTCGCGCGCCGGCAGAGGACGGCACCGAGACGGCCGTGGTCGCCGCGCCGGTCCGGTTCAGCGCGACCCCCGCTGAGGTCCGGGCCGACCTGCCAGAGCTCGGTCAGCACACCGAGGAGGTGCTCCTCGAGCTGGGCTACACCTGGGACGACATCGGCGAGCTGTCCGCCGCCGGCGCGATCTGAAGCCTGCTACGGGACGAGACCTTCGATCTCGGGCAAGAGCTGCTCGGCGGTCGGCATAGCGGCGATCTCGGCGGCGACGCGCGTCGCCGCGTCGCGGTAGGCCCTGTCGCTGAGGACCTCGTCGAGCGCTCGCTCGATGTCCTCGCTGCTGCGCTGATCAGGACCGAGGATCATTCCGCATCCTGCCTCGCTGACAGCGGTCCCGTTCTCCCATTGGTCGGCGAACAGCGGCACGACGACGTGCGGCAAGCCACTCGCCGCGGTCCCGAGCACGGTGCCGGCACCGCCGTGCGAGATGACCGCCGAGACCCGCTCGAGCACTCGTGCCTGCGGCACGAAGCGCTCGACGTGCACGTTGGACGGCACGTCACCCAGTTTCGACAGATCGACGTGTCGTCCGATGGTGGCCACGGCGTCCACGTCCAGCCGTGCGAGCGCCGAGAACACGTCGGTCCACGGGTACGTGACGGCGAGGACCTCGGTCCCTGCCGTCACGTAGACGCCGTCCCGTTCGGCACCGAGCAAGGACAGCCACGGCGGTGGGTCGTCGGTCGGAACCACCGCTGCCGGCCGGAGGTCCCGGACCACGTCGACCTCGGGACGTTGGTCGAACGAGGGCGGGAACGGGTGAAGGTACAACCGGCCGAACAACTCATCCCAGGACGGTGCACCGAGGCCCTCGGCGCGCCACAGGGGCGCCAGCGCGTCCAGGCTCTCGGCGCGGGCCCACTCAGGGATCGCGCCGCTGAACCCGACCGTCACCAGCGGCACGTCCCTTGCCAACGACATCGGCACGGCCGCCACCTCGCCCGTCTCGCGCACCACGAGCTCGGGTCGGAAGGTGTCGAAAAGCGCAGTGAGGTCTTCTCTCATCACCGGAGCGGCGATACGAGCGAACAATGCGGCGAACAATGGTCCGCGTCGTTGCGCCGGCGGGAGCGCCATGATGCGCGGCAGGTCGGGTGCGGACAGCTTGCGGCGGGTGGGCACCGTGACGCCGGCGGGCGACCACTCGAAACCCATCGCTGCCACTGCATCGCCACCGTCGGAGGCGATCGCCCAGTGCACCGTGTGCCCGGCGGCGCGCAGCGCCACGGCCACGGGTATCACCGGAGTGATGTGACCGGCGCCGGGCGTGCTGGTGACCAACACCCGCAGCCGCCGTGATCCGCCGTTCTCGTTCACGGGGCCAACGTACGTTCTTCCGCGCGCGCTCCGTTCTCGTTCGCCTGGCTGGCCCGGCGAGACTGCATTCGATCGCGACTGCGAGATGTCGCGCGACAACCGGGGTGCGCGTATGGCTGGGGGACGGATGGCGGCTGGGAACGGTTCGGCCGACGAGCTCGATGTGGTGGTCGTCGGCGCCGGCTTCGCCGGGCTGTACATGCTCCATCGGCTGCGTCAGCTGGGGTTCTCGACGACGGTGCTGGAGTCGGCCGACGACGTCGGTGGGACCTGGTACTGGAACCGATACCCGGGCGCGCGCTGCGACATCCCGACCACCGACTACACGTACTCGTTCGACCCAGAGCTGGAAGCCGAGTGGACGTGGTCGGAGAAGTACGCCACCCAGCCCGAGATCCTCCGCTACCTCCAGCACGTCACCGAGAAGTACGACCTGCGGCCGGACATCCGTTTCTCGACCCGCGTGGCGGCGGCGACGTGGGACGACGGCGCCTCGCGCTGGACGCTCACTACCGACCAGGGCGATCGCCTGTCGTGCCGGTGGTTCATCATGGCGACGGGATGCCTGTCGATGCCCAAGGCGGTCGACATCGACGGCCTCGACCGGTTCGCCGGTGACGTCTACTTCACGAGCACCTGGCCACACGAGGGCGTCGACTTCACCGGTCAGCGAGTCGCCGTCGTCGGGACCGGTTCGTCGGGGATCCAGTCGATCCCGTTGATCGCCGAGCAGGCTCGTGAGCTGGTCGTGTTCCAGCGCACCCCGAACTTCTCGATCCCCGCCCACAACGGTCCGCCCTCGCCGGAGCGCCTCGACGACATCGCCCGCGATCGCGACGCGTACCGGCATTCCGGCAAGTGGTCGCGCGGAGGCATGCCCTTCGAGATCCCGGTCGACACGGCTGCGTCGCTGCCGCCCGACGAGCAGCGGGCCCGATTCGAAGCGGCGTGGGAGGCAGGCGAGCTGTTCTCGATCCTCGGCACGTTCGCCGACGTGCTGATCAACCGTGAGGCCAACGACGTCGTCGCCGAGCACATCCGACGCAAGATCCGCGAGATCGTGAAGGACCCCGAGACCGCAGAGGCGCTGTGCCCAACCGACCACCCCTTCGGCACGAAGCGACCGTGCCTCGACACCAACTACTTCGCCACGTTCAACCTGCCCCACGTTCGTCTCGTCGACCTGCACAAGGACCCGATCAGGTCGATCACCGAGCAGGGCATCAACACCATCGACGAGTCGTTCGAGTTCGACGCGCTCGTCCTCGCCACCGGCTTCGACGCCATGACCGGGGCGATCGTGTCCGTCGACATCACCGGGCGCGACGAGCTGAGCCTGAAGGAGAAGTGGGCGCACGGCCCGACGACGTACCTCGGGCTGACGACGACGAGCTTCCCGAACCTGTTCCTGATCACCGGCCCGGGCAGTCCCTCGGTGCTGTCCAACATGGCGGTGTCCATCGAGCAACACGTCGACTGGGTGGCAGATTGCTTGGAGTACCTGCGGGCCAACGGGTTCGAGCGGATCGAGCCGACCGACACGGCCGAGGCCGGCTGGGTCCAACACACCAACGACTGCGCGGACATCACGCTGTACCCCCTGGCGAACTCCTGGTACATGGGCGCCAACGTGCCTGGCAAGCCGCGCGTGTTCCTGCCGTACATCGGCGGAGTCGACACGTATCGCGGGGCGTGCGACGAGGTCGTCGAGCGGGGTTACTTCGGCTTCGAGCTCTCCGGCCCGGCCGGTCGGCAGCGCAACGACGGCGTGATCCGCCGCCTGCAGCCCGACGTGTTCGCCGTGTTGACCCTGTTGGAGCAGTTGAACCTGCCATTGCTGGAGTCGATGAGCCCGACCGACGCGCGCGCCTTCCTCGACACCATGAACGCAGACCGACCGCTGGGGCCCGATGTCGGCGAGATCGTCGACGGTGAGCTGCCCGGAGCGGCCGGTCTGCTCGAGTACCGGCTCTACCGGCCGGCAACGCCCGGACCGCACCCGATCGTCGCCTACTTCCACGGTGGCGGTTGGGTGCTCGGTAGCAAGGACTCGGACGAGCCGCTCTGTCGTGACCTGTGCGTCAGTGCCGACGCCGTGATCGTGTCGGTCAACTACCGCCACGCACCCGAGGCCTGCTTCCCTGCGGCTGCCGAGGATGGGTTCGCCGCGGTCCAGTGGATCGCTGCCCACACCCAGGAGCTGGGCGGGATCCCCGGTCAGCTCGCCGTTGCCGGCTGGAGCGCCGGCGGCAACGTCGCCGCGGTCACCTGCCAGATGGCGCGTGACGCCGGCGGGCCCGAGATCGTCGGGCAGCTGCTGCTGACTCCCGTCACGGATTGCGACATGGAGACTGCGTCGTACATCGAGAACGCCGAAGGCTTCGTCCTCACCGCGCCGCTGTTGAAATGGTTCTGGGATCACTACGCCGACGCCGACGAGCGCACCGATCCCCGGGCCGCGCCGTTGCGTGCCGCCGACCTCTCGGGCCTGCCGCCGGCGTGCGTCGTGACGTGCGAGTTCGATCCGCTCCGGGATGAAGGCAATGCGTACGCGCAGGCGCTGGAGAAGGCCGGCGTGCCCGTGCGGGTCATCGCGGCGCGGGGACACACCCACACCTCGCTGACCATGGTCGGGATCGTCATCTCGGGCGCCGGCGTACGGGCCGAGATGGCTGAGGCCCTGCGGGAGTTCTTCCAGGCTTCAGTTCCGGCCTGATGTGTTACGACTGAGGGATGACCTCCACCTCCTCCAATGCCCGCTCCAGGCGTCCATTGGAAGGTGTTCGCGTGCTCGACGTCACTCGCGGGATGCCCGGCGCGGTGGCCACCATGCTGCTGGCCGACTACGGCGCAGAGGTGATCGTCGTCGAATCCCCGGGCGGTTCGCCGCTGCGGGCGACCGGTGCGCACAGCATCTGGGGGCGGGGTAAGCGCAGCGTCGTCCTCGACCTGGGCACGCCCGACGGTCAACAGCAGGCGCGGGTGCTCGCCGCCGGCGCCGACATCGTGATCGAGGACCATCGGCCCGGCACGATGGCCGAGCGGGGCCTCGGCTATGACGATGTCGTCGCCGCGAACGACGACGTCGTGTACTGCTCGATCTCGGCCTATGGCCAGGAGGGCAGTCGCCGCGACCGGCTCGGCTACGACGCCGCGGTGGCCGCCCACCTCGGGATCATGAACGAATGGGGTGGGAGCCGGGAGGGGCCGATCTTCCTCGGCCACCCGGCGATCGACTACTCCACGGCGCTGTTGGCGACCATCGGGATCCTCAGCTGCCTGCGCAGCCGCCTCGTCACGGGCTTCGGCGACCACGTCGACGTGTCGATGCTCGACGGCGCCCTGGCCCAGTACACGATGAACTGGTTCAGCGAGTCGGCCGGCAAGGCGATCGACCGCAAGAGCGCAACCGGCGACCTGCAGTTCGGGAACAAACGCCTGCTGCTGCGCATGTTCGAGTGCGCCGACGGCCGCCTGATCCAGGTCCACACCGGCGCAGCCGGAGCGTTCGACCGGGCGATGGAGGTGTTCGGGCTCGGCCAGGAGATCAGCAAGACGCAGGGTTCGGTCCAGATGGACAGCCTGCTCACCGACCGGGACATGGAGCTCCTCGCCTCCAAGCTGCCCGACATCGTCCGGACGCGACCGGTCGCCGAGTGGCTGCAGCTCCTGTGGTCGAACGAGGTCGCCGCCCTGCCCATCGGCCTCCCCGGCGAAGCGCTCGACGACGAGCAGGTCCGTTACGCCGGGATCGTCGCCGAGATCGACGACCCCGCGCTGGGCCGCATCGAGCTGGTCGGACCGTGTGCGTTGATGTCGGAGACGCCCGGACGCATCGCCGCTCCCGCTCCGCAGCTCGATGCTGACGGCGAGTCAGTGCGGTCCGCCGGCTGGTCGGCGCCAGGACTGCCGGTGGTGTCCGGGAAGGCGCCGATGGCCACCCCCCTCGAAGGTGTCCGCGTCGTCGAGTTCGCCACGTTCTTCGCCGCGCCCTACGGCCACCGGCTGCTCTCGGACCTCGGCGCCGAGATCATCAAGGTGGAGGCCTTGGCCGGCGATCCGATGCGGCCGTTGGCGGAGATCTTCGAGGGCGCCAACCGCGGCAAGCGGGACATCGCCGTCGATCTCAAGCATCCGGATGCGGCGCCGCTGCTGCGCGAGCTCCTGGCGAACGCCGACGTGGTGCAACACAACCTGCGGCCGGGCGTGGCCGAGCGGCTGCGGATCGACGATGCCTCCGTGCGCGAGGTGCGACCCGACATCGTCTACCACTACTCGCCGGGGTACGGGTCGTCCGGGCCGAAGTCGATGCTGCAGAGCTTCGCCCCGCTCGTCTCGGGGTTCGTCGGCCAGTTCGTGGTCGCCGCCGGCGAGGGCAACCGGCCGCGGGCGACGTTCGGCAACGAGGACTACTACAACGGCTTGCTCGGCGCGTGCGCCTGCCTGCTCGGCCTGCTGCACCGCGAGCGCACTGGCGAGGGCCAGCGCGTGGAGTGCCCGCAGCTGCACTCCTCGGTGTTCACGACGAGCGAGTACTACAAGCGCGACGGCCGTTACGAGAGCGTGATCCCACGCCTCGATCACGGCCAGTACGGGTGGAGCGCCGGCTACCGCATCTACCAGTGCCTCGACGCGTGGATCTGCGTGACGTGCACGCGGCCCGAGCAGTTCGCCGCGCTCGTCGAGGCGGTCGTGCCAGAAGAGGCGCGGGCGGGCTTGTCGGACGAGGATCTCGCCGCAGACGCGCCGACCGCCGGTCCCGCTGCGGAGTTGCTCGAGTACCACTTCGTCGAACGGCTGGTGGAGGACTGGATGCAGTTCCTGGGGGAGCGGGGCGTCCCGGTCGAGGGCGTCCGGGAGGAGAGCTGGCTCAACCGTGATGCCTTCCTCGAACAGGAGCTGCTCGACGACGGCCGCGTCTACGCGTTCCAGCACCCGGTGTACGGCGGCATCCGCATCGTCGGGGACCTCGTCCACCTGCGTCGCCAGTCGTCGGCCCGCCGCGGCCGGGCGCCGCTGCTCGGCGAGCACACCCGCGAGTTGCTCGGCGAGCTCGGCTACGACGACGCGCGGATCGCTGAGCTCATCGAGACGTCGGCCGTGCTGGCGTCAGCTGACGTCAGCTGACGCCGGCGGTCGGCCCGAGCAGGCGGCGAGGCTCTTCGTACTCGCCGATCGCCATCGGCGATGGCCCGGCGATCGTCGTCAGCCCGCCGTCGATCGTCAACACCTGGCCGGTGACGAACCAGGCATCGTCGCTGGCCAGGTAGAGCGCACCGGCGGCGATGTCATCGGGCTGCGCCGGACGATCCATCAACGCCCGCTCCGCCAGCGCCTCGTGTGCACCGTCGAGGTCGCCCGCGTCGCCGGTCAGGATCTCCGCCGTCATCGCCGTCACCGTTGCACCCGGCACGATGCTGTTGACGCGGATGTGATGCGGGCGGAGCTCGGCGGCGACGGACCGGGTCAGACCGAGCACGGCTGCTTTGGCGGCCGAGTAGACGTGTGCTCCGACGCCGCCGACGACGCCGGCGGGGCTGGACGTGGAGAGGATGACGCCGCTGCCCTGCGGGATCATCGCCGCCGCCGCATGCTTCATGCCGAGCAACGTCCCGCGCAGGATGACGGCGATCGTCCGGTCGACGTCGGCCATGTCGAGCTTGGCGATGGAGCCGACGGCGCCGATGATCCCGGCGTTGTTGAACATCACGTCGAGGCGGCCGAAGTCGGCCAGTGCGAGCTCGACCGCGGCACGGACGTCGTCCTCATCCGTGACGTCGACGCGTGCGAAGCGGGCTGCGTCGCCGAGCTCATCGGCGAGTCGCCTGCCGGGTTCGACCAGCAGGTCGGCGATCACGACACGGGCGCCCTCCTCGACGAAGCGGCGAGCAGTTGCGGCCCCGATGCCGCCCGCGCCGCCGGTGATGACCGCGCTGCGCCCGGCGAGCCGGGGACCGGTCACGGCAGCCCCTCGGAGGTCGGCGACATCGCCCACCCGGTGCTGAGGTCGGTGCGCACGTCGAGGATGATCGTCTTGTCGGCGATGCGCGGTCCATCGTCGCCGACGACGACGATGTCTCGGTACTGACCCCAGCCGATCACCGATCGATCGTCGGCGCTGACGAAGAAGAAGTACGACTCGACGTGGACTCGCTCGTCATCGCCGACCTCGGCGACTTGGTTGGTGAGGAAGTGCCGCCGTGCGCCCATCTCGGGAAACTGGTGCGCGTAGAACTCGGCGACGGCGTCGACGCCGACGAAGTCGCGGTTCGGGACGTGCAGCACCGCGTCGTTGGTGAAGACGTTGGTGCGCAGCTCGTCGACCGCCTTGTGGTCACACGCGCTGGCGTAGGCAATCGTCGCCGTCTTGGCCAGCTCGATCAGTTCGAGGCGCCGCAGCCGCGCGAGGAGGTCGTCCTGGCTCATCGGGCGGACAGTACTGCTGCCTCACGCCACGACGCCCCGTGCCCGCAGTGAGGCAACGGTCTGCTCGTCGTAGCCGAGATCGGCGAGGACCTCGTCGGTGTCGGCGCCAGGCTGGCTGGCGCGACCGGCGATCGCTCCCGGTGTGCGGTCGAGGCGCGGTGCCGGCGCGGGATGCACCGTGCCGTCGACGGAGACGATGGTCGCGCCGGCGGCGATCTGCGGATGGCGCGGGACCTCGGCCAGCTTCAGGACCGGCGCGACGCATGCATCGACGCCCGCGAAGCGGCCGGCCCACTCGTCGCGGGTCATCGTGCTGAAGCGTTCGGCGAACAGCGCGCGCAGCGCAGGCCAGTTCGCTGGATCCTGCCGATCCGGGATCGACGCCGCGTCGAGATCGAGGCCCTCGAGCAGCCGGGCGTAGAACTGCGGCTCCAGCGCACCGACCGCGACGTACTCGCCATCGGCGCAGCGGTAGCTGTCGTAGAACGGCGCGCCGGAGTCGAGGTTGTTCGTGCCACGGGCGTCGTTCCACGTGCCGGCTTGCTGGGCCTCGAGCCACGGGCCCATGAACAGCGCCGTGCCATCGAGCATCGCCGCATCGACGACCTGGCCGGTGCCGCTGGTCGCCCGCTCGAACAGCGCGCAGGTGATCCCGTAGGCGAGCAGCAGCCCGCCAGCGCCGAGGTCGGCGATGATGCTGAGCGGCGGCACCGGTGGCTCGCCCGCCCGACCGAAGGCGCCAAGCGCGCCGGCGACAGCGAGATAGTTGATGTCGTGTCCGGCTCGGTCGGCGAGTGGACCCGAGCGACCCCACCCGGTCATCCGCCCGTACACGAGGCGAGGGTTGCGGGCGAGACACGCTTCCGGGCCGACGCCGAGACGCTCGGCGACACCCGGCCGGTAGCCCTCGATGAGCACGTCCGAGGTGGCAACGAGGTCGAGGACGAGAGCCAGTCCGTCCGGCTGCTTGAGGTCGACGGCGATCGAGCGACGGCCGCGATCGAGCACCTGCTGGGGGAGCGCCGCGCCCGCCGTGCGGTCGAGCCGGATGACATCGGCACCCATGTCGGAGAGCACCATCCCGCAGAACGGGATCGGACCGATGCTCGCCAACTCGAGGACGCGGATGCCGCGCAGCGGCCCCCGGGGCCCGGACGGCTCGACGGTCGGCCCTGGGGCTGGCGACCCGGACATGAGGCCGAGTCAAGCACGAACCGGTACCGTGGGCTGGCGATCTGTGGACCTCCGAGCGAAGGAGTGCCGTGATGGGCATCCGGCTGGCACTGCGCTACGACATGCGGGCTCCCGGGTTCGGCGCTCCCGCGGCAGACCTCTATCCAGCGGCCGTCGAGCAGTGTGCCATCGCCGACGGTGCCGGGTTCGACACCGTGTTCCTCGCGGAACACCACGCCGCCGAAGACGGCTACCTGCCGTCACCGATCGTGCTGGCCTCGGCCATGATGGCCCGCACGAAGCGGATGACGGTGCACTTCTCGGCGCTGCTCCCGGTGCTCCACAATCCGATCATGCTGGCCGAGGACTTGGCGGTGCTCGACCTCATCAGCGGTGGTCGCGTCGAGCTCACCCTGGGCATCGGCTACCGGCTCCACGAGTTCGCGATGTTCGGCGTCGAGAAGTCGAAGCGGGTCAAGATTCTCGAGGAGACCATCGGCATCCTGGAGCGAGCCTGGACCGGTGAGCCGTTCGAGTACGAGGGGGTGACGGTCCAGATCCTGCCGACGCCCGTGCAGAAGCCACGTCCGCCGATCTACATCGGCGGATCGACGGAGGCGTCGGCGATCAGGGCGGCCCGCTACGGCGACGACTTCATGCCGGCCACGCCACAGCTGTACGACGTGTACGCCGCGGAGATGGAGCGCCTCGGCAAGCCGGTGCCTCGGCGGCCGCGGCCGAAGGGTCCGCTGTTCCTGTTCGTGACGCGGGATCCCGAGCGCAGCTGGGACGTCATCGGCCCGCACGTGATGTACACGACGAACTCCAACGCCGAATGGGCCAAGGAGCGTGGCGTGGGCGCGACGCCGTACCCGCCGATCGAGACGGTCGACGAGCTGAAGGCCAAGCCACAGTTCGCCGTCGTCACGCCGGAGGACTGCGTGGACGTCGTCGTCGCTGCTGGTGCCGACGCGGAGATCACGCTGCACCCGTTGATGGGGGGATTGCCGCCCGACGAAGGCACGGCGAGCCTCGAGCTGTTCACGACCGAGGTGCTTCCGGAGCTGGCGCGGCGCGGCGTCTGGATCGATCCCCGACACGGTGGCGAGAGTGGAGGTTCGACGTGAGTATCGCGATCGTCGGGGTCGGAGAGACCGACTACGCCTGGAAGGACCCGCGGTCGCCGTCGGCACTGGCTGTCGACGCCGTGCAGCGGGCGCTGGCCGACGCCGGCCTGACCGGTGCCGACGTCGACGGCATCGTCACCGAGTCGTACACGCTCGTCAACTCCGCACCGGCAGATCTCGTCGGCGCCCGCATCGGCATGCGCGAGCGTCCGTTCACGGCCCACGTCGGCATCGCCGGTTCGGGGACCGTGTACGCGCCTGCGTTGGCGCGCATGGCGATCGAGTCGGGCGAAGCGTCGGTGGTCGTCAGCTACTACTCCATCAACCTCAGCGTCCGCGGCGCCGGTGGCGCGTATGCACTGCACGCGGGCGACCGTGCCAAGGCGGCGTTCGAGATGCCATTCGGCTACTACGGCCAAGCCGTCTACTTCGCCGTCGCGGCTGCCCGGTACCGGCACCTCTACGGCCTCGAGCCGGAGGAGCTCGGCTCCGTCGCCGTCGCCGCGCGGGCGCACGCCCAGCGGACGCCGAACGCGCTGCGCCAGGAGCCACTGACGATGGACGGCTACCTGGAGAGCCCGATGGTCTCGGACCCGTTGCGCAAGCTCGACTGCTGCCTCGTCAACGACGGCGGCGTGGCGTTCGTGATGACGAGCCTCGAGCGAGCCCGCGACCTGCCGCACCCACCGGCCGTCGTCGCCGGCGTCGGCTTCGGCTCCAAGCCGCTGCCGCAGTCCGGGTACTTCAGCCAGGCGGGGGACCTCCTCACGACGGCAGCCACGATGTCCGGCCCGAAGGCGTACCGCGAGGCTGGGCTGACGGCGGCCGACGTCGACGTCGCCGAGATCTACGACTGCTTCTCGATCTCGATGCTGCTGCAGCTCGAGGATCTCGGGTTCGCCGAGAAGGGCGCCGGCGCCCAATTCGCCGCGTCAGGCGCGATCGGTCCGGGTGGCGAGCTGCCGGTCAACACGCACGGGGGTCTGCTCTGTCAGTCGTACCTCGTCGGTGGCAACCACGTCGTGGAGGCCGTCCGCCAGCTGCGCGGTGATCGCGGTGAGGCGCAAGTTGAGGATGCCGAGGTCGCGCTCGTCGCCGGCCTCGGTGCCCCCGAGCACGCCACGCTGCTGTTGACGAAGGACCGCTGATGGGGTTGCCCCACTACGACCCACCCCTCGACGACGAGATCTCCGCTCCGTTCTGGGCGGCGATCGATGAGGAGCGACTCGTCCTGCCGCGCTGCTCGGACTGCGGGAAGTGGCAGTGGTACCCCGACGAGGCGGGGCCCGAATGCCCTGGCGCATCCCTCGTGTGGGAACAGGTCGCGACGACCGGGACCCTCCACACGGCGACGCGTGTCGAGCGGGCGTTCCTGCCCGGCGGTCAGGCCGACGTCCCCTACGTCGTCGCGTTCGTCGAGCTCGACGGCGTGGACGGCGTGCGCCTCGTCACGAACCTCGCCGACGACAGTGAGGTCGCGATCGGGGACCGCGTGCGGGCAGAGTTCGTCGACTTCGGGCAACGGCGCCACCTCGTGTTCGTGGCGGCCTGAACTGGTTTCTGACGCCCGTTTGGTGTCATCCGTGACACCGATCGGGCGTCAGAAACGAGTCTCCTCCTCCACGATCGTGATGGCGTCCTCGGGGCAGACGCGCATGGCGGTGCGGGCGGCGTCCTCGAGGCCGGGCGGGACTTCCATCGAGCTGCCCTTGATCGTGACGAAGCCCTCGTCGTCGCACTCCAGCAGCTCCGGCGCCCGCGTGTAGCAGCGACCCTGCCCGCTGCACAGCTCGCCGTCGACCACGATGCGCATCATGCCTCCCACTCGAGTGGCACCGTCTGGAGCATCAGCTGCCCGCCGCGCTCCATCAACTGCTCGTCGGTGGCCAGCCGGAAGTCGGGGATGCGACGCAGCCACTCCTCCAGGACGATGATCAGCTCCACACGAGCGAGGTGCGCACCGAGGCAGCGGTGAGCGCCGGCACCGAACCCGAGGTGCTTGGTGAACTGGCGGTCGATGACGAACTCGTCGGGCCGCTCGAAGCGCCGCGGGTCGCGGTTCGCCTGCGCTAGACCCAACCACACCATGTCGCCCTCCTTCATCGGGCAACCATGGAAGTCGATGTCTTGGTCGACGTACCGACCGTCCTGGAAGACCAGTGCGTAGAGCCGGACGAACTCCTCGATGGCGTCGGGGATCCGCTCCGGATCATCGATCAGCATGCGCCGATCGGCTTCGTGCGTGGAGAGGTGATGGAAGATGTAACCGAGCATGCTGCGCGTCGTATCGAGGCCGGCCAGCATGATCGTCATGCAGAGCGTGAGGATCTCGTCGTTCGTGATCGGGCGGGATCCCATGTTCGTCTGCAGCAGGTAGGAGACGAAGTCGATCCCGACGTCGCGAGGCTGCGCGGCCCGATCCTCGACGACCTGCTCGAAGTAGCCCTTGATCTCTTCGGCCGCGGTCGCCTGCGCCACCGGATCTCCGCCGAAGAAACCGCGGAAGATCGTCTCGACCCGGGGCAGCATGAACGCCCCATCCTCCACCGGCAGGCCGAGGATGGCGAGGAACATCTCCGTCGCGTAGAGCATGGCGAAGTCGACGGCCATGTCGCAGCCGCCCTTGGGCCGCAGCTCCTCGATCAGCGCGATGCACCGCTCGCGAGCCAGTGGTTCGAGCCGCTTGACCGAACCGGGAGAGAACCACGGGTTGACGACGTGGCGGCAGTCGACGTGGGCCTGGCCGTCGAGGTTCTGGGGCAGGAGGTACAGCCGGTGGTCCGGGTCGCCGAGCGTGCTGAGGACCTTGTTCGAGAACACCGATGGTGTCTGCAACGCCTCGCGCACGTCGTCGTAGCGGGTGACCATCCAGAAACCGTTCGGCGTCGTGTTCCAGACGATCGGCGCCAGCTCGCGCACCTCGTTGAGGCTGGCGTAGTGCCCGAACGCCGGCCGGGCGTTCCGGTAGTCGATGTCAATGACAGGACAATGCGTCCCCGGCGGTCGTTCGGGTATCGGGTCACCCATCAGGTCATTCCCCCGGACGCGTGAAATAGCTACCGAAATGAAACTATAGTCTGTGTGCAGCAAGCACCGCCCGGGCTTGCGTCGACAGGGGACAGGGGGATGACGTGAGGCGTATTGCACTGCGCAAGGTGCTGGTTCCCGCGTTTGCGTTGGCTCTCGTTGCCGCCGCGTGTGGCGGTGACGACGACGACAGCGACAGCGCCGACGGGACCGAGCCAGCGGGCACGGAGGCTCCCGCCGCGACGGAGGCACCCACCGACACGGAGGCTGCTGAGGAGACGTCGCCACCGGAGGACACGGAGGCGACGGAGGACACCGAAGCCACCGAGGGCACAGAAGCCGACGAAGGCGGCGCGGAAGCCGCCAGCGCGATGGTCGTCCCCGGCGGGGACGGCAGCGCCGACCTCGGACCGTTCAAGCTGGGCGTGATCAACTCCAACGACCTGTTCCCGGACTACGGCGGCGCCGTGGAGGCGGCCGTCGAGTACGCCAACGCCGAGCTGAACGGCCTGGAGGGCCGGCAGATCGAGCTGAACCTGTGCGCCATCGACTACAACGTCCCCGAGGACACGCAGCGGTGCGCCAACGAGCTGGCGGCTGCCCAGGTCGACTTCGTGATCTCGACGATCAACCAGTTCGGTACGCACATGCAGATCCTCCGTGGGGCCGGCATCCCGGTGATCATCGGCACGCCGGTCTCGGTCCTCGACTACACGACCGAGGGCGTCTACGCGCTCGCCGGAGCTGGGTGCGCCGGCTCCCTGACCGGCATGTCCAAGTACGCCGCGGAGGAGCTCGGCGCGACGCGGATCGCGATCCCGTACACCGACATCCCCTCGGGCGTGCTGTGCTACGCCGACAGCGAGCAGAAGCCGCTCGACATCCTCAAGGGCACGGTCGAAGGGGCGACGTCACCTGAGGCCGGGTCCATTCCGGACTTGGAGCGCCAGGGGTTCGCCATCCCGCCGAACGAGCCCGACCTCACCTCCATCGCCAACCAGATCCTGGCCTACGAACCGGACGCCATCATCTTCTCCGCCGCGGCGACGGTGTGCTTCCCGCTGCTCAACGCGCTGACCAGCGTGGGTTACTCGATCGAGGAAGTCCCGTTCGTCATGACGACGTCGTGCTTCGACCAGACCGCGGCGACGGATGCCGGCGAGAGTGCCAACGGCATCTACTTCGTGGGCTCGCCGCCGTTCCTCAGCCAGGATCCGGCGACACTCGACGCCGATCAGGCCGAGCAGGCGACGCTGTACCAGGAGAAGGTCGTCGAGTACGGCCTCCCCGCGGATCTGATGACGCGCAACTTCGCCCAGCAGGGCTTCATCGTGACCATGAGCATGGTGCAGCGGGCGGCCGAGGTGGCCGCCGCCGGCGAGCAGGTCGACGGCCAGACGCTGGCCGACGCCTTCGCGGCGACGGACAATGCGCCGCAGTTCGGCAGCACGCCAATCTCTTGTTCGGCCGCGACCGAGCCGTACATCTCGGTCTGCAACAGCACCGTCAGCGTCGCCCAGTGGAACGGGGAGTCGCGGGACACGCTGATCGACGAGTACTCGGCGATCGAGCTCGTCGAGGGGACGGAGATCCGCACCACTCCCGTCGATTGACCTCGTCCGGAAAGGACGTGGTCCGAAGGTCCATGCCGGGGCCGTGTGACCAGCTCGGCCCCGGATCCGAGCGGCGTACTGTTGGCCGCACCGACGTGGTTCAGCGCCTCGGCGAATGCGAGGGGATCTAGGTGAACGACATCATCTTCTACCTGATCGCCGGCATCGGTATCGGGTCGCTGTACGCCATGTTGGGCGCCAGCCTCGTGGTCGTTTACAAGGGCTCCGGCGTCATCAACTTCGCCATGGGTGCGATGGCGATGTACGGCGTCGCGCACGTTCGACCGGGCATGGAACCAGGGCGAGATCTTCCTCCCGTGGGTCGACATCCTCCCCACCGACACGCTCAACCTGCCCGTGCAGATCACGCTCAGCGACAGCGGCGGGGTACCGATGGCGGTCGCACTCGTCATCGCCCTGGCGATGGCCGCGGTGATCGGGCTGGCCGCCCACTTCCTCGTGTTCCGACCGCTGCGGCGCGCCGCTCCGCTCGGCAAGGTGGTCGCTTCGCTCGGACTCGCCCTCTATCTGCAGGGCGTCGCCCTGCTCAACTTCGGCACGAGCTACCCGACACCCAAGTCGGTCTTCCCCGGCGAGAACGATCCGTTCGACAACTTCCTCGGGCTCGGCAACCCGTTCCCCCGCAACAGCCTCTTCGCCTTCTTCGCCGCCGTCATCGTCGGCGCCGTCGTCTGGGCGGTCTACAAGTACACCCGCTTCGGCATGGCGACGAGGGCCGCGGCGAGCAACGAGAAGGGTGCCGTGCTCCTCGGCTACTCGCCGCAGCGGCTGGCCGCCACGAACTGGGTCGTCGCCTCGCTCGTCGCCACGCTCGCGGCCATCCTCGTGGGACCCATCCAGGGCCCCATCACACCGGTTGGACTCACGGCGCTGATCGTGCCGGCGCTGGCTGCGGCGCTGATCGGCAGCCTCAAGTCGGTGCCGATCACCATCGCCGGTGGCATTGCGCTCGGGATGGCCAACTCGCTGCTCCGGGAGCGCAGCGACGACTGGTTCGAGTGGACCCGAATCGAGCGCGGGATCGTGTCCGCACTTCCGCTGATCGTCATCGTCGCCGTGCTGTTCCTGCGCGGTCGCTCCCTCCCGGTGCGCGGAACGGTCGAGGAGCAGCGGTTACCGCTGTCGCCGTATCCGGTCCGGGTCCCTCAGCACGCTGTCGTGTGGATCACGGTCCTCGCGTTCTTCGCCTTCGTCTTCGAGAACAGCGGCATCCGCACCGTCTTCGCCGGCGCCATCCAGACGTCGCTGGTGTTCATGATCATCATGCTCTCGCTGGTCGTCCTGACGGGCTACACGGGCCAGATCTCGCTGATGCAGATGTCGCTCGCTGGTGTGGCCGCCTTCTTCATGGCCCGCATGATGGCCGACGGCACGGTTCAAGGGTCGGGGCTCAGTGCGGTCTCCGGACCTGGCCTTCCGTGGCCGCTGGCGGCCCTGGCGGGCGTCGCCGTCGCCGTCCTCGTCGGACTGGTCCTCGGGCTTCCGGCGGTGCGCATCAGGGGTGTGCAGTTGGCCGTCGTCACCATCGCCGCGGCGGTCACGATCCAGGACGTCTACCTCGACAACGACAAGCTGACAGGCCTCGTCTCTGGTGCGCCGGCGACGATCGTGCCGCCCGGACTCTTCGGGTTGGACATCGGCGCCCGCAGCGAGCGAGCGCAGAACGACAACCCTGGGTTCGCCATCTTCGAGGTGGTCGTATTCGTGGTCCTGGCGATCGCCGTGGCCAACATCCGGCGCTCCGGGCTGGGTCGTCGCTTCCTCTCGGTGCGGGCCAACGAGCGGGCGGCGGCAGCGTCCGGGATCAACGTCGCCCGCACCAAGCTGCTGGCCTTCGGTATCAGCGCGGCGATCGCCGGCATCGGTGGCGTCATGCTCGCCTTCAAGCAGGTCGAGGTGTCATCCGCCAACTTCCCCTACACGGCGAGCTTGGCCCTGCTGGCCTTCGCGTATCTCGGCGGCATCACATCGATCAACGGAGCCGTCGTCGGCGGGCTCCTCGTCGCCGGCGGCCTCGCCGCCGTGACGTCGAACTACTTCTACGCGTCGACGATCGAGAGCTACCTCGGGATCATCGGCGGCCTCGGCATGATCCTGACGGCGATCATCCACCCCGAGGGCATCGCCCCGTTCATGCAGGGGAGCCTGCGCTACGCGGGCAATTGGCTGCTCTCGGCGATCCCCGGCGCGCGCACGCTGAGCGAGGCCTACGCCGGACGCTCCCGGCAGTTCCTCAACGTGGTGTTCGTCGTGTTGCTGGTCGGCTTGGCGGTCTGGCTGAAGCTCCTCAACGACACCATCATCGACAACAACCTGGCGTGGGCGCTGTTCAGTGGCTTCCTCGCCTGGCTGGTGCTGCTGGCGGTGGCCAGCCGGCTGGGTCCGATCAGTCCCACCTTCGGCGAGGCCGGGCAGCGCTGGGCCAGTGCGGCAGTCCGTTTCGGACCGACGGCGCTCGTCGGCTACGCCCTCGGGTGGGTGCTCTTCCCGTTGCGGGATGATCAGTACAGCAAGCTGTACATGCCGTTGATCTTCGCGGGGATCGCGCTGATGGTTCGCTCGATCGCGCTGCGCATCTACCGCGCCAGTACCGGCAAGGTCGATCCGATGCACGCCGCCATCGAGGCCCATGCGCCGCTCAACCAACCACCCCCCGAGCGCGTGGAGACGGCAGTCTGATGGCCCTGCTCGAGGCCCGTGGACTGACGGTCTCGTACGGCGGATTGCACGCCAACGAGAACATCGATCTCGATGTCGAGGTCGGCAAGCTGGTCGGACTGATCGGACCCAACGGTGCCGGCAAGACGACCTTCATCGACGCCATCACCGGCTTCACGCATGTCAGCGCCGGCCGCGTGATCTTCGACGGCGTCGACCTCGCCGGCAAGACGCCCGACCGGCGGGCCCACCTCGGGTTGAGCCGGACGTTCCAGTCGCTCGAGCTCTTCGAGGATCTCACGGTGAGGGACAACCTGCTGGCCGCCGCCGAGCGCCCGCGCTGGCACTCGTTCCTCGGCGACGCGCTGCGGCCGGGCTTCAACGAGCGGGCCTACTACGCACAGGTCGACCGGGCGCTTGCCGTGCTCGGCTTGAGCGGGCTCGCCGCAACGTTCCCCACGGACCTCAGCCACGGTCAACGCAAGCTCATCGGCGTGGCACGGGCGCTCGCAGCGGATCCCAAGCTGGTCCTCCTCGACGAGCCGGCCGCCGGTCTCGATACCGCCGAAAGCCAGCTGCTCGGCGTCCACCTGCGGGAGTTCCTCACGCGCGGCATGTCGGTGTTTCTCATCGACCACGACATGGGACTCGTGCTCAACGTGTGCGACTACATCTACGTCCTCGACTTCGGGCGCGTCATCGCCCACGGCACGCCGGGGCAGGTGCGCGCCGACCCTGGCGTGATCAAGGCGTACCTCGGCGAGTCGGCCGGTGAGGCGCAGGCCCGCGCTGGCGCCGACCTCACCAGCAAGCGCCACGGGGACGGAGCCACGACATGACCGACCGGCTGATCGACATCGAGGGCCTGCACGCCGGGTACGGCGGCATTCCGGTCGTCCGTGATCTGACCCTGCACGTCGACGCCGGCGAGGTCGTCGCCCTGCTCGGCCCGAACGGTGCGGGCAAGACGACGACGCTGCTGACGATCTCCGGGTTGCTGCGCCCGATCGAGGGTTCCGTGCGCGTGCTCGGTGAAGACGTGACGGGAGAGCGCCCGTACACGATCCCTCGCCGTGGCCTGGCCCACATCGCCGAGGACCGCTCGCTGTTCTTCGACATGACCGTGAACGAGAACCTCACGCTGGGCCTGACGACCGATCGGGCCAAGCGGAAGATCGCCTATGACCGAGCGATGGAGATGTTCCCGGCCCTGATCCCGCTGAAGAACCGCATGGCCGGACTGTTGTCGGGCGGCGAGCAGCAGATGCTGGCGATGGCGCGGGGGCTCGCGTCGGAGCCGAAGTGCCTGCTCGTCGACGAGATGAGCCTCGGGCTGGCGCCGATCATCGTGGAGCGACTGCTGCCACTCGTGCGGCGCATCGCCGACGAGACCAACGCCGGCGTGCTCGTCGTCGAGCAACACGTGCACATGGCGCTCGAGGTCGCCGACCGCGGGTACGTGCTCAACCACGGTGAGCTGGTGTTGTCCGGTCCCGCTGCCGAGCTCCTCGAGCGCCGCGACCTGCTCGAGGCCAGCTACCTCGGCGACGTCGCCCTTGAATCACCGTGATGTTCGGGCTCGGCTCGCAAGCAAGTTGCTCGCCTCACCTGCCGAGCTCGCCGCCGCTTCGCAGCGGCGCTCGCCCCCCATTACGGAGAATGACGTGACTGCTGTCGTTTCACGAGACGTCGGGGCGTGCGCGCTCGAGGAACTGGACCTGGTTCCGCCAGGGCGGACCGACGTCGTCGTGCGCGTCGAGGCCAGCGGCATCTGCCACAGCGACGTGTCGGTGCTCACCGGCGACCTTCCGGCGCCTCGGCCGATGGTGCTGGGACACGAGGGAGCCGGGGTGGTCGTCGACGTCGGTGCGGACGTCACGACCGTGCAGCGCGGTGACCGCGTCGTGCTGTCGGCGATCCCGACGTGCGGCCGCTGCTACTTCTGCGCTCGAGGCGAGCCATACCTCTGTGCGTCGGACCTGCGCCGGGACGGCTTCACCGATGGCGCGACGACGATCCGCGGCAGCACCGGCCTCGGGACCTTCTCCGACGCGGTCGTCGTCTCCGAGCAGGCGGCGGTGCCCGTGCACACGGACCTCCCCGCCGAGGAACTGGCGCTGCTGGGCTGTGCCGTCGTGACCGGGACGGGCTCCGCCACGAACCTGGCATCGATCCGCCCAGGTGACAGCGTCCTCGTCATCGGCGCCGGCGGCGTGGGCCTGTGCGCGCTGCAGGGTGCGCGGCTGAAGGGCGCCACGCCGCTGATTGCCGTCGACCCGGTCGCCGCCAGTCGCGCGCTGGCGACGAGGTGCGGCGCGACGCACACGTTCGACCCCCGCGAAGACGATGTTGCCGGTGCAGTGAGCGAGCTGACCGGCGGCATCGGTGTGGACACCGTCATCGACTGCGTCGGGTCGTCGGGAACCCTGGATCAGGCGTGGGCGCTCTCCCGCCGGGGTGGCACGATCGTCGAGATCGGCGTGCCCGGCCCGGACGTCCCGGTCAACGTGCCGGTGGCGCAGATCCCGCTCACCGGCAAGCGGCTGATCGGCTGCGTGTACGGCGGGTCATCGGTGTTCCGCGACATCCCGCGCTACGTCGCACTGGTCGAGTCCGGCCAGCTCGACCTCGGCATCCTGCTCGGCCAGCGCGTCGGGCTGGCTGACGTTCCGGACCTGCTCAGCGGACCGCTCGGCGCAGGCCGAACGGTGATCGTGCCGTAGGAGGTCGCGCGAATCGGGCAGGCGGGCGAGCGCCGCTGCAGAGCGGCGGCAGCGAGCTCAAGAGGTGAGTCGAGCAGCTTGGCTGCGAGACGAACCCGAACGTCACGGTCAGAGCCGGAGCAACTGCTTGCCGAGGTTGCCGCCGCTGAACAGCCGCTGCAGACCCGACGGTGCCTGCTCCAGTCCTTCCAACACGTCGGACTGCTGCTGCAGGCGGCCGTCGGCGATCCACGCCGCCAGCTCGGCGCGGGCTTGGTCGAACCTCGACGCGTAGTCCGTGACGATGAAGCCCTCCATCCGGCCGCGCCGCGTGGTCAGCAGCTGGTAGTAGTGCAACCCGACCTCGGGGCGCTGCGGCTTGTAGCCGGTCGAGATCGACCCGCAGAGCACGACGCGAGCCCGCTCGGCGATGTTGAACAGGGCGGCGTCCAGGAGGGAACCACCCACGTTGTCGAACACGACGTTGTAGCCCTGGGGGCTGGCCTCCCGGAGCTGCCGGCGGATGTCGTCGTCGTAGTGGCACCGGCACTCGTCGAAGCCGGCGACGTCGCGCACCCACGAGCGCTTCTCCTCGGCGCCGGCTGTGCCGATCACCCGCGCCGCACCCTTGATCCGCGCGATCTGCCCGGCGATCGATCCGGTCGCTCCGGCGGCCGACGTGACGAGCACGGTGTCGCCCTCCACCGGACGACCGATCTCGATCATGCCGAAGTACGCGGTGAGGCCGGTGATGCCGAGCGCGCCGAGCATCAGCTCGGGGGCCGGCACCGACTCGGGCACCACCTCGAACAGCTCCGTGCGCGCCGGATCGATGACGACGTATTCCTGCCAGCCGATCGTCGTGTGGAGCAGCTGCCCGACCTCGATCCCGTCGGCGTTCGACGCGATGACCTCGCCGATGCCGTCGGCCCGCATCACCTCGCCGATGGCCACCGGCGGGACGTACGAACGCACGTCGTTGAGCCAGCCTCGTTGGGCCGGGTCGAACGACAGCCACCGTGTCCGTAGCAGGACCTCGCCGGGACCGGGCTCCGGGATCGCCGCTTCCACGAGCTCGAAGTGCTCGTCGGTGACCTCCCCGGTCGGGCGCTCGCGCAGCAGGAGCTGTCGGTTGGTGCCGTTCACACCGGACATCATCACCTACGGCGTGGCGACAGACTGACCGCCGTCGACGCGCAGCACGCTGCCCGTCGTGAAGCTCGACGCGTCGCTGGCGAGGTACAGCGCGGCGCCGACGATCTCGTGCGGTTCACCGCCGCGACCGAGCGGGAAGTGGGTTGCCATCTCCCGGAAGGCCTCGAGGTCCCACGCCTTCGAGATGTCGGTGAGGAACGGCCCGGGCATGATCGTGTTGACCCGCACGCTTGGTCCGTAGGCCTGCGCGAACCCGACGGTCAGGACGTCGAGCGCTGCTTTCGCGGCGCCGTACGGCAGCTCGGTCGGGGTGGGGCGGATGGCGGCGACGCTGCTCACGTTGATGATCGAGCCGCCGTCGCCAGCGGCCATCCGCGGGGCGACGAGGGCCGCCAGGCGGAACGGCCCCTTGAAGTTGACGCCGATGACCTTGTCGAACAGCTCCTCGCTGACCTCGGGCAGGCTCGGGTACAGCGGCGACATTCCGGCGTTGTTGACGAGCACGTCGATGTGGCCCATCTCGGTGTAGCTGCGGTCGACCAGCGCGTCGAGCTCCGACCAGCGACCGACGTGGCAGGCGATCGGAAGCGCGCGCTGCCCGGTCGCGCTCGTGACCTCGGCGGCGAGCGCGTCACAGGCATCCTGTTTGCGGCTGGCGATGACGACGTCGGCGCCAGCCTCGGCGAACGCCAAGACCATCTCGCGGCCGAGGCCCCTGCTGCCGCCGGTGACGAGCGCCACCTTGCCTGAAAGATCGAACCGATTGGCCGGCACGACGTACTTGTCTACCAGCGCGGCGGTCGGGCACCGGCGCCCGGCACCACCCACCTCGATCGATCGATACGGTCTTGCCGTGGCCACCGCGATGCCGATCTCGACCGGTGATGCCATCTTCCGGCCGCTCAAGACGTCCGAGGCGTTCGCCCGCGATCTCGTGCGCGAGATCGTCAACAAGGGACTCCGCACCGGCGACAAACTGCCGTCCGAAGCCGTCATGTTGGAGCAGTTCCGGCTGTCGCGAGAGAGTCTCCGCGAGGGGCTCCGCCTGCTCGAGGTACAGGGCCTGATCTCGCTGCGCCGTGGGCCGGGCGGCGGGCCGATCGTCGGGCACCTCGACCCGGCCAGCCTCGGTCGGACTTCAACGCTCTTCTACCACCTTGCAGGCGGAACCTACGCCGAGCTCCTCGAGGCATGGGTCGTGACGGAGACGCTCCTCGCCGAGCGAGCTGCCCGCAACGACGACCGCGCCGCCGTGCGAGCGGCGATGGAGCCGTACCTCGCGATGCGCGAGGGGCGTGAGGAGGACATCCGGGAGTTCATGCTGGATCAGGCGCGCTTCCACTCGGTCCTGGCGTCGTTGGCCAACAACCGGGTGTTGGAGGTGATGCTGCAGACGATCGGACAGATCGTGGCGCACCACCTGCTCGGCCATGCAGACCCCCGCAACGACCGGGAGCGGATCGAGGCCGACCACGTCGCCGTCGCGAAGGCGGTCGTGGCAGGCTCACCTCACAAGGCGGCGAGCGCGATGGAGCAGCACATCGAGGCGATGATCGAGACGTTCAAGGACCACCTCGGCGCCCAGCTCCACGAGTTCATCGACTGGCGCTGATCGGTCGCTTCCAGCGGCTCAAGGTCAGCGAAAAGGCTGATATGCAGCCATTTCGCGGACCATGACGAGGTGCTAGTCGCGGCTCGGCTCGTCGCGGGCGCGGTAGTCGCCGAAGGCGCGATCGCGCTCGGTGAGCGCGGCGCTCACGCCCTTGGTGGCGAACGACGCCATGTACTCCCGCGATGACGGCTGATGGAAGCCGAGCGCCTGGATCTCCGCTGTCGCGCGCATGCCGGCGCGGATGCCCATCGCCTCCATGGCCCGGTGGGCTGCTCGCTTGTTGAGCGCCAACAGGTCCGGCGGAACCTTGGCCACCCGCTCGGCGATCGCCAGCACGCCGGCGTCGAGATCCGCAGCCGGGAACGCTCGATTGGCGAACCCACGCTCCGCCGCCTCGACACCCGACATCGAGTCACCGGTCAGCAACGCCTCCATCCCGTGACGCAACCCGAGCAGCCACGTCTGCCACTGCATGTCGGGCGGCGACATGAGCCGGACGGGCGGGTACCCGACCTGCGCATCCTCGGCGACGTACACGAGGTCGCACGCGGCGGCCAGCTCGGAGCCGCCAGCCAGGCAGTAGCCGTGGACCTGGCCGATGATCGGCGTCGCCATGTCCCACATCTCGAACCAGTTGTTCACGACGTGGCGCGACCACCATCCGTCGGTGTGGGCGATCGCCCGCTCCACGTCGTGGTTCGGAGCGGCAAGGTCGTAGCCGGCGCAGAAGCTGAGGCCGGCGCCGCGAATGATCATCACCGAGACGTCGCGGGCACGGTCGCCAGTCCGCAAGGCGTCGAACAGCGCGCCGCGCAGGGCGTCGTTCAACGCGTTGCGCTTGTCAGGGCGGTTCAGCGTCAGCCGCCGAACCTTCGGCGCAGGCTCGTCGATCAGCAGGACATCGGCGTCGGCCACGGTCACCAGGCGATCTCGGCGAAGCCGTACGTGACGCACAGGCCTGCACCGCTGATCACCAGGAGCGCGCCGACGACGGCGGCGACGACGACCCGGCGTGCCCGTCCGACTCGGCGCATTGCGAGTGACGGCATGTACCAGCTGGGCAGCAGGTCGCATGGCTCCTCACGTGCGTCGAACGGCGTGGCGGCCTCGTCGAGCGCCGCATCGGGATCGGCGGCGAGCGCGAGCGCGGTCAGTT
The DNA here is from genome assembly GCA_963844915.1 of uncultured Acidimicrobiia bacterium. GTDB lineage: Bacteria > Actinomycetota > Acidimicrobiia > Acidimicrobiales > Ilumatobacteraceae > JALZMG01. The sequence goes on from CAWJQF010000013.1 coordinate 188,131, forward strand.
CCTCGTCCGTGACCTCGGCTGCGTCAGCGCCATCTGCGCGCATGGCGCGAAGCTACCGCGGGAGGCCTGATGGGTGACCTCGTGCCAGCAGGATTCGACGTACCGACGAGCCTCGTCACGCCGCGCTTCCGGCTCGAACCGCTCGGGCCGCAGCACAACCTCGCCGACCACGCGGCGTGGACGTCGAGCATCGAGCACATCCGCGCGACCCCGGGGTTCGAGGAAACGGAATGGCCGCCGCAGGCGGGCATGTCGCTCGACGACAACCTCGCCGACCTGCAGGGCCATGCCGACGACTTCGTGGCCCGTCGAGGCTTCACCTTCACGGTGTTGGAGACCGGAAGCGACGAGGTGATCGGCTGCGTGTACATCTACCCCTCGAAGCACGAGGGATACGACGTCAGTGTCAGGTCCTGGGTGCGTGCCGATCGAGCCGAGCTCGACGGGCCGCTGTCAACGGCCCTGTCGAGCTGGCTCGCCGCCGCTTGGCCGTTCGAGAACATCAGCCAGCAGGTGCGCTGACCACCCGCCGAGACTTGTTGCGCCGACGGCGCCTCGACGACCGCGTGCGACCGCGGTCCTCATCAGCGGCGCGAACGAAGTCGTCGCGGCGGTCGTCCATGAACGTCTGGAAGAACAGAGCGTGATACATGGCTGCCACCTTGCGCGCTGACGACCTGAGGTGCCATCGGGCGGTCGTCTGATCCGCCCGATGAAGGAGAGGTCCTCCGATCGGTGGACATCGCCGTCGTCCTGCCCATCAACCGGTCGTTCGATACCGCGCCGACCGGCTCACCGTCATGCTCATGGTGTCCTCGGGAAATGGTCCCGAGCGAACGAATCGAAAGGGATTCAGTCATGCGCAAGCTCATCGCTCTCGCCACGCTCTCCACCGTCGCCGGCCTCGGCGCCGCCGCCGGTCTCGCCGGTACCGCCAGCGCGGCGGGTGGAACCGGCGTCATCACGAGGTCGACCACTGCCTTCAGCGGCCCGACCGACCAACACCGACCAGATCTGCCTAACTCGCGACAGGGGGACATCGTGGAGACGGTTTGCTGGACCAAGGGCCAGGACGGTGGACGGCAGCCACATCTGGATCGGCATTCGTCACGACGGGAACGAGGCGTACGTCACCGGGCCTCGATCAGACCCGCCGGCCGGCATCGAGCACTGCTGATCTGGTGCGCCGGGGTCTCTACTCCAGGAGACCCCGGCGCATCGCTTCGGCGACCGCGGCGGCGCGATCCGAGACACCGAGCTTCTCGTACAACCGTTGGGTGTGGGTCTTGACCGTGCTCACCCCGATCATCAGCTCCGCGGCGACCTGGGGAATCGATTGCCCGCTGGCGAAGGCCTGCAGTACCTGGCGTTCGCGCTCGGAAAGGACCGGCGCGTTTGGCTGAGCGCGCAGGCGGATCTCCCCGGCCAGGGCGCCGGCGAGCTCGGCCGGAACAACGGTCTCCCCGCGTGCCACCTTGACCACGGCCTCGACGATCTCCGAGCGGCGGGCATCCTTCGGCAGGAACCCGGCCGCGCCCTCTTGCAGCGCCTCGAAGACGAGTGCGCTGTCGGTGTAGGCGGACAGCACGAGCACGCGTGTCGCCAGCTCGTCGCGGTGTACGGCCCGTACGACGCCGAGGCCGTCGACCTCGGGCATCTGATAGTCGACCAACGCCACGTCGGGCTGCTCGCGACGGATCGCCTCGATGGCGTCTCTGCCGTTCTCGGCTTCGGCGACGACCTCGACCCGACCGTCCTGGTTCAGACCGCGCGTCACTCCGTCACGGAAGAACGGGTGATCATCAGCAACCACCACGCGCACGCGGCCATCTTTCGCTGACATCGATCCCTTCCTGCCGGCGGTCGCTCAGCCTACGGAAAGATGCACGCATGATCGAGATCTCCGGTGCCGTCCTCGAGCACGCCAACCGCGGCCTGCGACTGCAGCTCCTCTTGCGGGGGGCGCTGGTCGTCTTTCTCTTGCTCACGGTCATCCTGATCCCGCCCGTGCAAGGAGCCACCGCCTACTACGTCACCGTCGCCGCCTACGCGACCTGCGCGGCAACCTTCGCCGGCTGGGCGTGGAAAGGCGGCCCGTCCGTGTCCCGTTGGGGGTGGCTCGGATTGTTCGTCGACCTCGCCGTGCTGGCCACGCTGACCCTCATCGCCGGTATCGAGGCGCAACAGAGCTGGACCTCCGACGTGCTGGTCATCGGCTTCTTCCTGCTGCCCGTGCTGGCCGCCACGCAACTGCGCCCCGGCATCTGCGCCGCGGTGGTCATCCCGACCACCGCCGTGTATCTCATCGCCAGCCTGGCCACTCAAGCGGCGAACGAAGAGCCGTGGGAATCGATCGTGCTGCGGACGTTCATGCTCGCCAGCGTTGGCGCCGCAGCGGTGGGACTGTCACGCATCCAGCGCTCCCGGGTTCGCACGATCGGTGGTCTGGTGCAGGACCGCACGACGCTGCTCGACGACCTCGTGCACCTGGAGGAGCGGGAGCGCCGCGACCTCTCCGAGCGGCTGCACGACGGGGCGCTGCAGTACGTGCTGGCGGCCCGGCTCGATCTGGACGACGTGCGCGACGGCGGTGGTGGTGACGCCGTCGAGCGCATCGAGCGGGCGCTCACCGAGTCGACGCGGATGCTTCGCTCGACGGTGTCCGAACTGCATCCAGCCGTGCTCGCGCATTCCGGGCTGGCACGGGCCCTCTTTGACCTTGCCGTCGCCCAGGAGCGCCGCGACTTCACGGTTGACGTCAACGTGGACGACTGGCCCGATGGCGTCCACACGGCGGTCGACGCGCTGCTCTTCAGCGCGGCCAGGGAGCTGCTGAGCAACGTCGTCAAGCACGCCGGCGCCGACCGGGCGTCGATCACCGTTGGTCTCTACGGGGACGCGGCTCGGCTGGTCGTCACCGACGACGGAAAGGGGATCACCGACGGCGCCCGGAACAAGAGCCTCGAGGCCGGGCACATCGGCCTGCATTCGCAACGGCTGCGGATCGAGGCGGCCGGCGGCACACTGACCATCTCGGGCACATCGTCGGGAACGGTCGCCACCGTGGTGGTGCCGGTCAAGGCCGCCGACGAGCTGCTCGGGTCATCGGCGCAGCGCTGACGTTCCCTGCGCGAGGCTGGCGGGGGTGTCCGCCTCACCGAGCTCGTTGGACCCGGCCGGCCCGGGCGCACAGGACATCGCCACGCTGTGGTGGATCCTGCTCGCCGCGGGCACCGCGGTGTTCGTCCTCGTCCTCGCGGTGTTCGTGGTTCCGCTGCTACGCCGCAGACGCGACGAGGCAGGGGACCGGGACGACGTTCCGGCTGGCAAGGCGGCCCGTTGGATCGTCTGGCTCGGCATCGTCCTTCCGACGGTGGTGCTGACCGGCGTCCTCGTCATCACGGTGCTGACCATGCGGTCCGTGTCTCGAGCAGCTCCAGAGGGCAGCGTGCAGATCGACGTCACCGGCTACCAGTTCTGGTGGGCCGCGACCTATCCCGAGCACGGCGTCACCGTGGCCAACGAACTACACATTCCCGTCGGCGAGCCCGTCGAGCTGCGGCTCACCTCGGCCGACGTCATCCACAGCTTCTGGGTGCCGGAGCTGCACGGCAAGCTCGACCTCCTGCCGGAGACCACCAACACTCTGGTGCTGGAGGCCGACGAGCCTGGGATCTACGGCGGCGAGTGCGCCGAGTTCTGCGGACTGCAACACGCCAACATGGGATTCCTCGTCGTCGCCCAGCCGCGCGACGAGTTCGATGCCTGGCTGGCGGCGCAGCGTGCGCCGGCCGCCGCGCCGACGAGCGGGCAGGCGGAGCGCGGCGAGCAGGTCTTCCTCGACGCCGACTGCGGGTCGTGCCACACGATCCGCGACGTCACCGCCGCGGATCGGTCCGGGCCGGACCTGACGCACGTCGCCAGCCGCCGCACACTCGCCTCGGACACGCTCGACAACACGACGGCGAACCTCGAGCGTTGGTTGCGCGACCCCGCGGCGGTCAAGGTCGGCACGACGATGCCGACGCCGGATCTCACCGCCGAGCAGCTGGCCGCGCTCGTCGCCTACTTGGAGGGCCTGGAGTGAGCGATACCCCATCGGTCGACACGGCACCGGCAACTGCCGAACGAATGGCGGCCCTGTGGGCCGACCCGCCGGGGCTCAAGGGCCGGCTGATGGCCGTGCAGAACGACAAGATCGGCAAGCGCCTCCTCTTCACCGGGTTCTTCTTCCTGCTGCTCGGCGGCAGCGTGGACTCGCTCGTCATGCGGCTGCAGCTGGCGTTCCCCGAGAACGACTTCATCAGTCCCGAGCTCTACAACGAGCTGTTCACGAACCACGGCTCGGTGACGATGTTCCTCGTCATCCTGCCGATCACCGAAGGGTTCGCCATCCTCTTGCTGCCGTTCCTGCTCGGCACGCGGGAGATGCCGTTCCCCCGCCTCGGCGCGTACAGCTTCTTCACGTACCTGATGGGCGGGCTCTTCTACTACAGCTCCACGCTGTGGCAGGCCGTGCCGAACGCCGGCTGGTTCGCCTACACGCCACTCAGCACGGCGCGCTTCTCGCCCGGGCTGAACCTCGACTTCTGGGTGCTCGGCCTCAGCGTGGCCGAGGTCGCCGCCATCGCCGCCGGCATCGAGATCGTCATCAGCATCCTCAAGTTCCGGGCGCCGGGCATGACGCTCAGTCGGATGCCGCTGTTCGCCTGGGCGATGCTCGTCACGGCGTTCATGATCATCTTCGCCTTCACGACGCTCGTCGTCGGGAGCCTGCTGCTCGAGCTCAGCCGCAGCTTCAACTTCCGGTTCTTCGATCCCGAGGCCGGCGGCAGTTCGCTGCTGTGGCAGCACCTGTTCTGGATCTTCGGTCACCCGGAGGTGTACATCCAGTTCCTGCCGGCGGCCGGCGTCGTGTCGATGATCGTGCCGGTCTTCGTGCGCCGCAAGATCGCCGGCTACGGCTGGCTCGTGGCCGCGTTCATCGCCATCGGCTTCATGTCATTCGCCCTGTGGGCGCACCACATGTTCACCGTCGGCCTGCCGCCGGTCGTGCTCAGCTTCTTCTCCGCCGCCAGCATCGCCATCGGCGTGCCGGCCGGCATCCAGATCTTCTCGTGGCTCGTCACGATGGCCTCGGGCCGGCCGGTGTGGAAGACGCCGCTGCTGTTCGTCGCCGGCTTCATCATCACGTTCGTGATCGGCGGCATCACTGGGGTGATGGTCGCCTCGGCGCCGTTCGACTCGCAGGCCCACGACTCCTACTTCGTGGTCGGCCACTTGCACTACGTCCTGATCGGTGGCGTCGCGTTCCCGATCTTCGCCGCCGCCTACTACTGGCTGCCCAAGTACACCGGCAAGCTGCTCGACGAACGACTCGGCAAGATCAACTTCTGGCTGATGTTCATCGGGTTGCACGTGACGTTCTTCCCGATGCACATCGTCGGGTTGCTCGGCATGCCGCGCCGGTTCTACACCTATGACGCCGACACCGGCTGGGGCCCGTACAACCTCGTGTCGACGATCGGCGCCTTCGTGCTGTTCAGCGGGATCCTCGTCTTCATCCTCAACCTGGTGTACAGCCGATATCGCGGAGCGCCGGCCGGCGCCAACCCGTGGGGTGCCGACACGTTGGAATGGTCGGTGTCATCACCGCCACCGGACCAGGGGTTCTCCATCCCGCCGATCGTGCACAGCCGCCACCCGCTGTGGGACCAGGAAGACCTGCACACCGGCGAACCACGCACGGTGGCGCTCCTCAACGCGTTGGCCCACTGGCCCTTGAAGTGGAGGGCCGCGCTCGTCAGCGGCACCAACGACGGACAACCGGAGGAAGTCATCCGCGTGTCCGGCCCGTCGATCTGGCCGTTCATCGCCGCCTGCGGCACGGTGCTGCTGTTCATCGGCGAGATGGTCCATCACCTCGCATTGATCGGCGTGGCCGCGGCGATCGTGATCGCCGCCGTCGTGCTGTGGAACCGACCCGAGCCAGTGGCGACCACCGAGGAAGAAGAGGAGGCGTTCGAGGCGACCCACGGCATCTCCGTGCGCGTCGACGGCGGGCGGACGTTGGCGACGTGGGGGATGGGCATGGCCATCCTCGTCGCCGCCGTTGCGTTCGGGACCGCGTTGCTCGGCTACTTCTACCTGCGCATCGAGAACGAGGACTGGCCGCCGCCCGGCGTGCCGGATCCCGGCCTCCTCGTGCCGACGCTCGGCGTCATCGCGATGGCTGCGGCGACCGCGGCCATGGCCCGCGCCCACCGGTCCGTCCGGCGAGGTGCCTTCACCGAGCTGCGCGGCAGTCTGATCGGCGCCGGCGTGCTGACGCTCGTCGCGGGTGGCCTACAGCTCTACGACCTGACGACCCTCGACTTCTCCGCCCAGGACCACGCCTACGGCTCGATCTTCTACCTCGTCGCCGGCTTCCTGCTCGCCCTCGCGTTGGTCGGCCTCGTCATCGACGGTGTCGTCGCCGGCGCGGCGATCCGCAAGGAGTTCACGCGGCGCCGGTACGCCGCAGTCACGAACGCCACCCGATACTCGATCGCCCTGTTCGTCATGTGGGTCGCAGGAACAGCGACGCTCTACCTCGTGCCGCGGATGGTGTGATGGATCCGCTGGTCGCGCCGACGAAGGTGCGCCCACGTGTGCCGCCGCCTTGGGCGGTCGTGCTCGCGGGGCCGGTCATCGGGACCGTCTACTTCTGGCTCATCTACCTCCTCGCCGAAGCAGGCTGCGCCGAGGACCTCGAGCTCGTCGACGAGACGGTGCTGCGCCTCGTCGTGCTGGCCGGCGGAGTTGCGTCGGTGGTGCTGCTGACGGCGTTCGCCTGGCGAGCCGCCCGCATGCGCCGGGACGCTGCTTCGGGAGGTGCCGACGACTCGGAGCGGTTCATGGCGACGACCGGGCTCATGCTGCTGGGCCTGTTCCTGCTGTTCGTTGCGTTCCTGGCGATTCCGGTGATCGGGATGTCGCTGTGCTGATCCAACATGGTGGCCCTGTCGGACCGGCCGAGGCGTGGACGGCATGGAACTGGGATCCGGTCGTGTGGCTGGTCGTCCTCCTGCCCGCCGTCGCCTACGTCGCCTTGTGGCGACGAGCCGGTCGGCGTGACTCGGCGGCGCGGTGGCGGCGCCGGTCGTTCCTCGCCGGCGTCGCTGCGCTGGCGGTAGCGCTGCTGTCACCGCTCGACGCGATGGGCGAATCGCTCGCCTCGGCACACATGGTCCAGCACCTTCTGCTGACGACGGTCGCCGCGCCGTTGCTCGTGCTCGGCGTGCGCTGGCGCGTGCTCGTCGGCGGCGTGCCGGTCGCGGTGCGGCGGCACACCGCGACGTGGAGAACAACGTCGGTGGGGCGTACGGGTCGGGCCGTGCTGGCACACCCGGTAGCCGCCAGCCTGCCGTTCGTCGCCGCCCTGTGGCTCTGGCACGCCGAGGGGCCGTACGGGGCGGCGCTCGACAGTTCGTTCGTGCACGCCGTCGAGCACGCCTGCTTTCTGGCCACGGCACTCCTGTCGTGGGCGGCGATCCTCGCCCGGTCGCGTCGCAGGTCGGCGGCACCGGGCATGGCCGTGCTCGTGCTGTTCGGGCTGGCGATGGTGAGCGGCCTGCTCGGCCTGCTGCTCACGTTCGCCCGGACGCCGTGGTATCCGGCCTACGCCGAGACGACCGAGGCGTGGGGGCTGACCCCCCTCGAGGACCAACAACTGGCCGGCGTGATCATGTGGGTCCCCGGAGGCGGCGCGTACCTCATCGCCGCCCTCGCCCTGGTCGCGTTGTGGGTGCGCGCACCCACCGCGAATCGGACACGACCGGTTTTGACTCCCGGTCAAGGTCATATCTGACACCGAATTTGCCAGAGAATCCCTCAGCGACCCTCCAGGATCGACTTCAGCTTCATGAGGTCCTTGCGAGTGGCGCGGCGCATGGCCGGAGCCATGAGCCAGGCGCCGACCTTCGAGAACCCCGCCGGCTCACCGCGGTTGCGCAGCGTCATCCGCGTGCCGTGTCCGGACGCAGTCGCCGACCACGTGTAAGTGGTCTCCATGGGGAACGGCCCCTGCTGCGTGCGCATCACGAGTCGCTCACCAGGCACGAGCTCGGCGATCTCGTAGGTGTACTCGAGGCGGCGGCCGAGGAAGCGGGCGACGAAGGCGATGGCCGAGCCGACAGCGACAGGCGGCGACGACTTCCACTCGACCGACTCGATGTTGACGTACCACCGCGGCGCATTGCTCGGATCCGTCACGTAGGCGGCGACCTCGGTGACGGGTCGGTCGATGACGATCTCGGTCAGCACGTCGACGCTCATCAGTCCTGCTTCTTGGCGGCTCGCTTCGTTGGCTGCTTGGGCGGAAGCGCCGCGGCGTTCGCCAACGCGGCGCCGACCCAGCGCTTCGCCTTGCGGGAATTCCAACCCGGCGGCAGCGTGACGTAGCCGCGCATCGGTCGCTCGGGCGGACCGAACGGTCCGGCCTCGGGCTCGGCGAGCAGCCGGGTGCGATCGGCCTCAGGCAGCTTGAGACCGATGTCGGTGCCGAACAGGCCCATGAACATGTTGCCGTTGACGAAGGCGCCCAGGTTGCCGAACATCGGCTTGACTTCGACCCCCGACGCATCGGGAACGAGCGAGGCGAAACGGTCTCGATCTGCGTCGGTTGGCTTTGGCATCTTCACGGTCGTGCCTCCTGCCCGGTCGTCCGGGCGACTGCGTCAGCGAGGAGCGGCAAGTAGAGCGCCCAACCCTCGCGGTGCCGCTCCGCATCGGTGACGGGGACACCGGTGTGGCGCAGCGTCAGGACCGTGTCGCCGGCATCCTCGGCGAGGGTGACCTCGACGCGGGTCGACCCCGGTGGGATGTCGGGTGCGCCGTCGGTCGCCTCCCAGCCGAACGTGAAGACGATGCGCTCGAAGGGCACCAGCTCGATGTACTCGCCGCGCATGATGGGCCCGCCAGCCATCTCGACACGGCACGTACCGCCCTCCTGTGCGTCGAGCTGCACGGCTGCGCCCCACCAGTCGCACATCCGCTCCGGGTCGGTCCAGTAGCGCCACACCACCTCCGGATGGGCGCTGATCCGCATGGTCTGTACCACGACGCCGGTCTCGGGCTCGGTCAAGGTGCTGTCTCCTTCGTCGCAACGACGCGGTCGCGCCGCGCGGCGCGCGCCCGGCGCGGCCACTCCTCTCGCTCGGCGGCGATCTTCAGCTGAGCTAGGCGGTCTGACCACATCTCGTCGAGAAACGCCGCCGCGTCGTGCAGCCCCTCGCGACGCCATCGATAGAGGCGTCGGTTCCCTGCCGGCTTGACATCGACCAGGCCCGCTGCGCTGAGGACCCGCAGGTGCTGGGAGACCGCCGGGCGGCTGATCGACGGGAAGTGACGAGCGATCTCACCCGCCGCCAGTTCGTCGTCGCGCACCAGGCGCAGGATGGCCCGACGGGTCGGGTCAGCGACCGCTCGCAACGCCTCGTCCATACGTCCTTCCCCTGGGTCCCGTCACTTGCGCACCACACGTAACACTGCAAGTGTGTAAGCAATACCTTACACACCGATCGGAGGAGCGATGGACCTCGTCGACACGCTCGATCAGACCTTCCAGCACGCGCAGCGGATCATCGCCGGGGTGCGGCCCGAGCAGTACGACGACAAGACGCCGTGCACCGAATGGACCGTGCGTGACCTGTTGAACCATGAGATCGGCGTCGTCGCCGGGCTCGGCGCCACCGCCACGGGCACGCCGCGCGACACCTTCACGCTCGGCGCTGACCCCGCGGGACAGTTCGCCGACGCCGCCGCCGCAGCACTGGCGGCATGGCGCACGCCCGGCGTGATGGACCGCACGCTTGACGCTGGTGCCGGTCCGATGCCGGGGCACGTCCTGGCGAGCATCAATCTGGTCGACACGGCGACCCACACGTGGGACCTCGCCAAGGCCACCGACCAGCCGGCCAAGCTCCCCGACGACGTGGCGGTGGCGGCGCTAGACGCGGGCCGCATGATCATCACGTCTCCGGAAATGCGCGGCAGCCGGTTCGGGCCCGAGGTCCCGGCCCCGGACGGCGCCGATGCCACCGACCGGCTGGTTGCGTTCCTCGGGCGCACGCCCTGACGGCGCTAGGTCGCGCGGAAAGTCAGCGGTCTTCGCGGTAGTACGGCACGGCCAGCGCGGCGGGCGCCGAGCTGGCCCGCCCGCGGCGGGTGATGGCGGCCAGTCCTGCGGGCAGCAGGATCAGGGCGAGCGTCACCAGGTACGGCAGCATCGCCAGCACGTAGCTCGGCACGTTCCACTGCCGCGCCTGGGCGACGAAACCGAGCGACGTCATCGCGCCGAACAGGAGCGACCCGAGCACGACGAGGAACGGCCGCCACGCGGCGAAGATCACCACCGCCAGCGACACCCACCCGGCTCCGCTGACAACGCCGATCGACCAGTTCTGCGTGTATCCCAGCACGAGGTGCGCACCGCCTGCCCCCGACAGCGCCGCGCCGATGGTCGCGTAGGTGAAGCGCATCCCGGTGACGTTGACCCCAACGGCATCGGCAGCCGCGGGGTTCTCGCCGACCGCCCGCAGGTTCATGCCGTGGCGAGTGCGGAAGAGGAGGAACCACAGCATCACGGGCAGCACGTAGAACGTGAAGTACACGATCGGGTCCTGGTCGAACAGGGCCTCCCCGACGATCGGGATGTCGCTGAGCCCCGGGATGGCGACCGGCTCGAACCGGCTGAGCAACTGCTCACCCTGGCGTCCATTGCCGATCTGGTTGGCCAGCCCGACGCCGCCGACGGCGATCGCCAGCCCGGCCAAGACCTGGTTGGCGCGGATGACGACCGCTGCCGTCGCGAACACGATTCCAGCGACGGCGCCGACGAGCAAGCCGACGCCGAGCGCGAGGAACGGGTTGCGAGTGTTGGTGCCGACGATGAAGGCGGCGACGGCCCCGAGGCTCATCAGCCCCTCCTGGCCGAGGTTCAGCGTGCCTGCCCGCTCGTTGAGCATCTCGCCCGACGCCGCAAGGGCCACGCCGGTGCTTGCCGGCAATGCCGTCTCGAGGATGTCGGCGACGAGCCCGCTCACGAGATGAGCCCGCTCACGCGACCGCGCGCTCCTGCTGACGACTGGCCCGCACGAGGCGGAACCGCGCCGCCGCCTCACCGATGGCGATGCCGAGCAGCACGAGCCCGTACAGCGCAGCGACGATGAACACCGAGAACCCGTCGGCCTGCAGTGTGATCCCCGCGTGCAGCAGCCAGGCGATGAAGACGGCCCCGGCGACAACGCCGATGACGGAGTTCCCGGCGAGCGCCGCGACGATGAACCCGGACAGCCCGTAGTTGTTGGAGATCGACGAGTTCAACCGCTGCGCCGGACCGGCGAGGTGGAGCATCCCGGACACCCCGGCGATGGCGCCGGAGATCAGCATCACGACGACGATGCGGCGGGTCACCCGGATGCCGGCGAACTCGGCGGCCCGCGGGTTCCCGCCGATCATGTCGACCTCGTAGCCCCACCGCGTCGAGCGGAAGAGGAAGAACATCACGGCGGCGATGGCGATCGGCACGAAGATGCCGACGTACAGCGTCTCCGAGCCCGGGAAGAACGGCAGTCGCGCCTTGACGACCGGCGTCGACTGGACGACGGCGGCCGCCCGGTCACGCCAGATGTCGAAGCTGAACCAGGCGACCCACTGGATCGCCACGAAGTTGAGCAGCAGCGTCGTGATGATCTCGTTGACGCTCCAGTGGGCCCGCGCCAATGCCGGCACCAGGATCCACGCCGCGCCCGCCAGCGCGGCGGCGATTCCCATCACCGTCAGCACGAGCCACTCCGGCCCGCCCATGTAGAGGCCGATACCGGTGGCCGCCCAGGCGCCCATGAAGAACTGGCCCTCCGAGCCGATGTTCCAGAGCTTCATGCGCAGCGCGATGTGCACGGCCAGGGCGTTCATGAGGATCGGCGTGAGCAGCAGGACCATCTCGTCGAAGCCCTGACGCTCCCCGAACGTCCCGTCGATCGCCTTCCACAACAGGCTCCCGGCATTGCGGCCCGTCACGGCGAGGATCAGCCAGCCGATCACCAACGCAACGAGCACGCCGCCGACGCGTGCCAAGGCGGCTTGCCCGGACGTCACGCTGAGGCGTCGCTCGAGTCGCCACGACCGCGATGTCGCAGCCATCAGCGCTCGTGCCCGCCCATGAGGAGGCCCAGCCGCTCGCGATCGGCATCGCGCCGATCGAACACCCCGACGATCCGCCCCTCGTAGATCACAGCGACGCGATCGCTCATCAGCAGCACCTCGTCGAGATCGTCGGAGATCAGCAGGATGGCGCAACCCGACTCCCGGGCTGCCAGCAGCGCCGCCTGCACGTCCTGCGCAGCATGCACGTCGAGCCCTCGGGACGGATGCACGGCGACGAACGCCGCGGTCGCGACGAGTGCTTCTCGGTGGACGACCAGCCGCTGCTGGTTGCCGCCGGACAGGATTGCCGTGATCGACAGGATCGATGGCGTGCGCACGCGTGCCCGTTCGACGAGTCGCTTGGCGAACCCTCCGGCCGCCGATCGCCGCAACACCAGCCGGCCGGACAGGTGTGGCGTCCGGTAGTGACGCAGGATGGCGTTGTCGCGCACGGGCGCCGACCGGACCAGACCGGTGCGGATGCGGTCTTCAGGGATGTTGCCGACGCCGGCCGAGGCAACGGCGCGCGGCCCCGCATTCGTCAGGCGCGTCCCGCTGATGTACACGTCTCCGGCATCGACGCGGCGCAGGCCGGTGAGCACCTCGGCGAGCTCGGACTGGCCGTTCCCGGAGACGCCGGCCATGCCGAGGATCTCCCCCGCACGAACGTCGAGGGTCACGCCGTGCAGCGCCGGAAGGCCTCGCGAACTGCGGGCGGTGACGTTGCGCAGTTCGATCACGGGTGGGTTCTCGGAAGTGTCGCGGTGATCGACGGACAGCTCACGCTCCTCGCCGGTCATCAGCCGCGCCAGCTCGCGCGGTGTTGCGCCGGCGGCGTCGATCGTGACCACTCGCTGGCCGTTGCGCAGCACGGTGATCCGGTCGCCGATCTCGAGCACTTCCTTCAGCTTGTGCGAGATGAACACCACGGTCCGCCCCGACTGGACGAGCGAGCGGATCACCTTGAACAGGTCGCTGGCTTCCTCGGACGTCAGCACGGCGGTCGGCTCGTCGAGGATGAGGATCTGCGCACCCCGGGACAGAACGCGCAAGATCTCGACACGCTGTTGCTCGCCCACCGACAGCTGCCAGATCTTCGCCGCCGGTGGCACGCGCAGGCCGAACTCGTCCATCAACATCCCGGTACGGATCACGAGGTCCTTGCGCCGGATGTGGCGGGGCGTCTCCGCCCATCCGAGGTGGATGTTCTCTGCCACGGTCATCGTGTCGACGAGCTTGAAGTGCTGGTGCACCATGCCGATGCCGGCGGCGATGGCGTCGGCGGGCGAGTGGAACTGCCGCTCTACGCCGTCGACCTCGATGGTGCCTTCGTCGGCCCGGTAGATGCCGGCCAGCACGTTGGACAGCGTCGTCTTCCCGGCGCCGTTCTCGCCGAGCAGCACGTGGACCTCGCCGCGGCGTAGCTCGAGGTCGACGTTCTGGAGGGCCGGCACACCGTCGAAGCTCTTCGAGACGTTGTGGACGGCGACCGCCGGTGCCCCAGACGGCGTGGCGGTCGCCTCCCCAGCCTCAGCCTTCGACGCCGGATACACCCTCGACGGCCCAGTCGACGAGATAGGCCTGCTGCGCGTCCAGCGTCTCGCCGTCCGCCAATTGCTCCTTGCCCTGGTTGTCGACGATCGGCCCGGTGTACGGGTTGAGCGACTCGTCGAGCAGCTGCGGCCGCAGCTCGTCCACGGCGTCTCTGACCTCCTGCGGCACGTTGTCGCCCCAGTCGCCGAGGTCGAGCGGGAGCAGGTCGGGTTGCGGCTTCGCCGCCCACGTGCCAGCCATCGCAGCCTCGGCTTGGTCCAGGTAGTACGGCCCGAAGTCGAGCTGCAGGGTGTTCACGTAGACCTCGGGCCCGAACTCCCGCACGTCCGTGTTCCAGGCCCCAGCCCAGACGCCGGCGTCGTTGGCGACCTGCAGGAACGACGGCTCGTCCATCACGGAGAAGAGGAAGTTGATGTCCTCGCCGAGCAACGCGTTCGCCGCCGCCGTCGCCTTCGGCGGGTCGAAGAACGAGCTGATCATGACGGCCTGCACCGTGACGTCGTCGGTGATCGTGCGGGCGCCGAGGATCAGACCGTTGACGTCGTTGTATGCCGTGGCCGTCGGGAACGCCCCGATGTAGCCGATGCGCACCGGCTGTCCCTCGTTCAGGAGCGCGGCGGCGACGCCCAGGGCGTACGTCGGCTGCACGTGGCGGAGGTAGTACGAGTACAGGTTGTCCGTGTACATGTGGCCGTCGCACTCGAGGAAGTGGACGTCCGGGTACCGGGCCGCAACGTCCGACAGCAGCGTGGCGTACTCCGTGTTGGCGATGACGAAGTCGTGGTTCGACGCCAGCTCCTCGAAGATCGGCGTCGTCTGCGCCGGGTCGAACAGCACGTTCTCCACGTACTCGCCGGTCACCTTGTCGCCGAGGGTGTCGAAGACGAGCTGCCGGCCGCGGTGGTGCTCCTGCGTCCAGCCGTTGTCGTTGATCGGCCCGATGTAGGCGAAGCCGAGGCGCAGCTGATCGAGGGCCGCACCCGACCCGGCGGGAGCCGCACTGGTCCCCGTTGCCCCGGCCGCCGTCGTGCCTGGAGCGAGGTCCGTTCCACCCGCCGTGGTACTGGCGCCGCCGCTCCCGGCGTCGTCGTCATCGCCTCCACAGGCGGCCAGCACGTTGCCACCCACGAAGACGCCCGCGGCAGCTGCAGCGCCGAGGTGCAGCAGCCCCCGCCTGCTGACGCCCGGCCCATTGGGCAGGCCGGGTCGAGGTGGTTGCCGTCGAGCGCTCATGATTCCCTCCCCGAATCTGGCGTCGAGCCGCCGCGCGCGACTCGTTGCGCCGATGGTAGTTCGCGTTCGTCAGCGGGGTGGGAGCCCGAACTCCACCCGCAGCTGGTCGAATTCGGAGGTGAACCGATCGCGCAGCGCCCGTTTCTCCTCCTCGGGTGCCCAGGACGCCTCGATCCCGTCGAGGCTGATTGCCTCCATGACCTCCAGCGGGTAGTCGTACGCACGGGCGACGGCGACGTACTCGTCGGCCACGTCGAAGCGCATCATTCCCGGATCGTCCGAGTTCAACGTGACCAGTACGCCTGCCTCACGCTGGGTGGCGAACGGGTGCTCGGCGACGGACGACACGACGTTGGCGATCACGACGTTCGACGTCGGGCACACATCGAGCGGGATCTGACGCTCTGCGATCTCGGCCGTCAGCGCCGGATCGTCGAGCAGGCGGAAGCCGTGGTCGATGCGCTCGCAGCCGAGCTCGTGGATGGCGATGGCGATGTTGTCCGCCGGCCCGTCCTCGCCGGCGTGGATCGTCCGCCGCAGCCCGTAGCGCGCCGCCTCGGTGAAGGCCGCGGCGAACGCAGCGTGGTCGATGTCGCGCTCGACGGAATCGGCACCCATCCCGATGAGGAGATCGCGATCGGGCTCGGTGCCCGCGAAAGCCGCCATCTCCATGGCGTGCGCGGGGCCCGTGGGCTTGTCGAAGTCGAGGATCATGCGGCAGTTGATGTCGAGGTCCCGCCGCGCGTCGAGGACCCCGGCCTTGACACCCTCCCAGACGGTCTCGACGGGAACGCCGAGGCGGATGACGAAGCCGGGGGAGAAGAACATCTCCCGATAGCGGACGCCGGCGGCTGCCCCGTCCTCGAGCGCCTCGTAGGTGATCCGCCGGAAGTCGTCGGCGGTCTGCAGACTCGCGCAGATGACGTCGTAGATCGACAGGAACTGGTTGAGGCTCGTGAACTCGAACAGCTCGGCAGGGTCCTCGACGGGCAACTGCACGTCGTGCGTGCGGGCGAGGTCGGCGATGGTCGCCGCCCGTGCCGAGCCTTCGACGTGGCAGTGCAGCTCGACCTTCGGCAGCCGCCGCAGGTGATCGTCGGTCGCGGCTGTCACTGATGAACCTCCTGAGGGATCGTGCCGTACGTGAGCCCGAGCTCGGCCAGCCAGCGGCGATACGCCGCCGAGGCGCGGTCCGCCTTCTGGGCCAGCTCGGCGGTTGGGTCGAGGGGGAGCTGGCGGGGTCGCTGGGACTCGAGGATGGGGATGTCCTGGAGGAAGATCCGGTGGTTGAAGGCGCAGAAGTCCTCGACGCTGACCTCCTGATCGGTGAACGCACCGATCATCCAGGCCCGGCAGTGCTCCTCGTCGACGGGCGAGGCCATGATCATCAGCGAGAACCCGAGCGCCGCCTCGTCGGCGGGCACCTTCGTCAGCGTGGCGACGTATGGATGGGGGACGCGATAGCGGTACTCGACGTCCGCACCGCCGGTCGAACCGGGTGTCGCCGCCGGTTGCCAGAACCAGCAATCGGTCAGCTCGATGCCGTCGGCCTTCGCGATCACGTTGTAGTCGCGCACTTCAGGATGCGACTCCGCGCCGAGCACGTCGGGGTGGACGAACGGGAAGTGGGCCATGTCGAGGAAGTTCTCGACGATGCGCGGGCCGCAGGCGTGCACCACGACCGGCTCGTCGTGGTACTGGCGCACGGCAGGCTCGTCCCACTCCGGGAAGTAGTCCGGCAGCTCGGCGGGAGGCCGGCCGAGCGCGACGAAGACGACGCCGTAGTGCTCGCACACGGCGAACATCTCGAGGTGGGCGTTGGGTGGCGGCGTCCGGCCGGGCAGCGCCGGCTGGAGGACGCACTGCCCGCCGCCGTCGTACCGCCAGCCGTGGTAGCCGCACATGAGTGTGTCGCCGCGCAGCTCACCGAGCGAGAGCGCGGCGCCACGGTGCGGGCACTGGTCACGGGCCACGCTGAGGCTGCCGTCGGGGGTGCGCCAGAGCACGATCGGCGTGTCCAGCAACGTCAGCCCGACTGGTGCGTCGGTGCCGATGTCGCGTGCGTTGGTGACCGGCAGCCAGCTGTCTCGAAGCACCGAGTCGGCCATCTGGGCCATCATCGCGCCCCGCGATCACCCGGCGTTCTTGCCGAGGTCGGTGGCGGGGCTCGGAGTTCGGCCCTGCAGGGCACGGCGACGTTCGAAGAGCTCCTCGGCGGCGGCTTGCGCGTCTGCGGCGACTCGGCGCGCGTCGACCGTGAGGACGCCGCCATCGGCGACGACGCGATGACCCTGCACCCACACGTCGCGGACGTCGTGGCTGCTGGCGGTGAAGACGAGGTGGGCGGCGACGTTGAAGTCGGCGTCGTGGAGCACGGGCACGAAGTGCAGCCCACGCAGATCGACCGTCACGATGTCGGCGTCCTTGCCCACTTCCAGTGACCCGGTGACGTCGGCGAGTCCGAGGGCTCGCGCTCCGGAGCGTGTCGCCATGTCGAGGATGTCCCACGGATCACCAGTCGTGGGATCGAGCGTGCTGACCTTCTGCAGCAGTGAGGCGAACTTCATCTCCTCGAGCATGTCGAGGTTGTTGTTCTCCTTCTCGCCGTCGGTGCCCAGCGCGCAGACCACACCGCGCTGGCGGTAGTGGCCGATACGGGCGGCACCGGACGACAGCTTCATGTTGGAGCACGGGCAGTGCGTCATCGCCGTGCCGGTCTGCGCCATGACCTCGACCTCACGATCGTCCAGCCACACGGCGTGGGCGATGACGGTCGACGATCCGAGGATGCCGCGCTGGTACATCTCCTCGATCGGGCGCCGGCCGAACTGGCGCAGGCATTCCTGGACCTCCCAGATCGACTCCGATGAGTGGGTGTGGATGCCGGTGCCGAACTCCTCTGCCAGGGCTGCGGCTCCGCGGAACATCTCGGGCGAGCAGTAGAAGATGTGCTCCAGCCCGACCCACGAGCGGACGCGGCCGTCGGCGGCGACGAGGTGCGTCTCGAGCAGGCGGCGATTCGTCTCGAGTGACTCGAAGTAGTCGTACCGATCGGCGCCGTACGGCGCGAGCGTCGCCCGGATTCCGATGTCGGCGGCCGCCTGCGCTGAGCCCTCCATGAACCGCCACATGTCGAGCACGGACGTCGTCCCGCCCAGCACCGCCTCCGTGTACGCCATGTACGACGCGGTCCGGGCGATCTCCGGAGTGAGCGCGCGGTGCGCCGGGTCGATGTGGTTCTCCAGCCACTCCCACAGCGCCATCGACTCGGCGGTGCCGCGCAGCAGGCCGGAATGCAGGTGCACGTTGTGCAGCCCGGGGATGACGGCGTGCATCGCTGCGTCGACGCGTGTCGCGGAGTCGGCGGCGGGGTGCCGGGCCACCTCGTCCGGCGGCCCGACGGCGGCGATCTCGCCGTCGACGACGAGCACCGAGCCTGGATCGTGCACGGTCTGCGTGCCGTCCATTGGCAGGACGATGCCGTCGTGGATGAGGACGTTGGGGACGGTGGTCAGGGCGCGAACCCCTCGACGTAGCGCCCGATCTCGTCGAGGTAGCCGGCGCGGCGGTCTTCGTCGACCCAGGAGATGAGGAAGGAGTTCTCGGCCAGCGTGACGACCTCGGCGCCGGTGAGCTCGGCCTGCTCGGCGAGGGCGAGGTAGTTGTCGGCCACGTAGCCGCCGAAATAGGCGGGGTCGTCGGAGTTCACGGTGACTCGCACGCCAGCGCGCAGCAGGTCGCTGATCTCCTTGGCCTTCATGTCGTTGGTGACGAAGCGGTTGGAGATCGGGCAGCACGTCAGGCCGATGCCCGCCGCCCGCAGCTCTTCGACGAGCGAGGGGTCTTCGACGATGTTCGTTCCGTGGTCGATGCGCTCCGTGCGGATGTCGTGCATCACGGTGCGGATGTTGTCGATGCTGCCGATCTGGTCGATGTCGCAGTGCATCGTCAGCCGGTAGCCGTGCTCGCGGGCGCGGGCGAACACCTCGGCGAACTTCTCTGGCGGATTGCCGCGCTCGTCGGAGTCGAGGCCGACACCAACGATCCAGTCCTTGAACGGGATGGACGCCTCCAACGTCTCGGCGGCGCTCTCCGCGCTGTGATCGCGGACGAAGCACATGATGAGGTCGGCGTCGATGCCGAGTGACGCACCCGCTTCGGCGGCGCGGTGGTAGCCGGTCACCACGGCCTCGAACGGCACGCCGCGGGACGTGTGCGCCTGCGGGTCGAAGAACATCTCGACGTGACGCACGCCGTCGGCGGCGGCGCGCTGCAGGTAGGCGTGGGCCAGCTCGTAGAAGTCCTGCTCCTCGACGAGCACCTCCATCGCCGGGTAGTACACGAGCAGGAAGCTCGTCAAGGAGTCGAACTGGTACGTCGCTTCGACCTCGGCGATCGTGGTTTGTCCGATCTCGACGCCGTTGCGCTGCGCCAGCTCCAGCTTGAGGGCCGGCTCGAGCGTGCCCTCCAGATGCACGTGCAGCTCCGCCTTCGGCAAGCCGATGACGAACTCACGAGTAGGTGTCTCAGGTGCCCCCATGCTCCGCTGATTCTCCTCGCGCCCAGAACCGGTTTTGACTCCCGGTCAAGGTCAGATTTGACCATCAACTTGCCACAGAATGTGCAGAGCGGCACAGTTGCGCCATGGCGGCGGAACCTTCCCCCGAACAGATTCTCCAAATTGGTCTCGGCTTCTGGGCCTCCAAGACGTTGCTCTCGGCGGTCGAGCTCGAGGTGTTCACGGCGCTCGGCGCGTCGTCGATGACGGGCCCGGAGCTCGGCGACCGGGTTGGGCTCCATCCGCGCAGCCGGACGGACCTCCTTGACGCCCTCGTCTCGCTCGGGTTCCTGGCGCGCGATGGCGACGGCGATGATGCCCAGTACTCGAACTCCGCCGACACCGCGATGTTCCTCGACAAGAACTCGCCGGCCTACGTCGGTGGGCTGCTCGAGATGGCCAACTCGCGCCTGTACGGCTTCTGGGGCAACCTGACCGAGGCATTGCGAACGGGCGAGCCACAGAACGAGATCAAGGGCGGCGCCGACGACCCGTTCGCCGTCCTGTACGCCGATGAGCAGCGCCTCGAGGTCTTCCTGCGCGCCATGCAGGGAATCCAGATGGGCAGCTTCCTGGCCCTCCTCGAGCGGGTCGACCTGTCGTCGGCCGCGACACTGTGCGACGTCGGAGGTGCGAGCGGCATCCTGTGCGCCCTGGCAGCGCAGCGCTACCCGCAACTGCGCGCCGTCTCGTTCGACCTCCCGGCTGTGGAGCCCGTTGCCAAGCGGACCATTTCGGCGATGGGTGTCGAGGACCGTGTCAGCGCGGTCGGCGGCGACTTCTACACCGATGATCTCCCGCGAGCGGACGTCATCGTGATGGGCAACGTGCTGCACGACTGGGACGAAGCCCAGAAGCAGGAGCTGATCCGCAAGGCGTACGCCGCAGTGAACGACGGCGGCAGGTTCGTCGCCGTCGAGAACGTCATCGACGATGCCCGGCGGGAGAACACGTTCGGGCTGCTGATGTCCTTGAACATGCTGATCGAGACACCTGGCGGGTTCGACTACACCGGCGCTCAGTTCGACAACTGGTGCCGCGCGGCCGGCTTCACGCGCACGGAGATCGTTCCGCTCGCCGGTCCGACCAGCGCGGCGATCGCGTACAAGTAGTCAGTCCAGCCCGCCGAGCACGTTCTGGTCCCAGTCGATCACCGAGCCGGTGACGACGCCACTGCGGTCAGACAACAGGAACACCACGAAGTCGGCGATCTCGTCGGGCTGGCCGAGCTTGCCCATCGGCACCGACTCGGCGGCGCGCTCTCGCCAGTGGTCGTCGGCATCGTGGAACCGACGTTGGATGGCGTCCTCGCCTTCCGTGTCGGTCCAGCCGATGTCGAGGCCGTTGATCCTGATGCGATCCCAGCGGTGGGCATGGGCGACGTTGCGGGTGAGCCCGGCGAGGCCGGCCTTGGCGGCGACGTACGGCGCGAGGTACGGCTGACCGCCCAGCTCGCTCGACGAGATGATGTTGACGATCGTTCCCGGTGCGCCTCGCCGGCGCAGGTCGGCGACGACCGCCTGCATGGCGAAGAACGGCGCCCGCAGGTTGACCGCGACGTGGGCGTCGAACAGCTCGGGCGTCGTGTCGAGAAGCGTGCCGCGGGTGGTCAATCCGGCCGCGTTGACGAGACAGTCGACCCTGCCGTGGCGCGTGATCACGGCTGCGGTCGCGGCCTGAACCTGCGCGACGTCGGCAACGTCCGCCTGGACGTATGAGGCTTCGACGCCGGCGTCGTGCAGCTCGTTGACGAGCGCGTCTCCGATCTCGCCGCGGCGGCCGGTGACGGCGACTGTCGCGCCTTGGCGGGCCGCGGCGCGGGCGATGGCCGCACCAACACCCTGGGTCCCCCCGTGGATCAGCACGACCTTGTCCTCGAGCAGCGCCATCAAGGAAGTCTGTCGCTCACGTGATGACTGAGGTGCGTTTGGTCGTCGGCTCGATCGGATGTCGCGAGTAGAAGCTGCGGAGCCCGTCCGCCACGGCGGTCGGGTTCTGCACCATGAGGAAGTGTCCAGCGCCGGGCACCAGGAGCTGCTCGGCATCGGGGAACCATTGCTCCACGAGCTCACTTGCCTCCCGGAACCGCTGCACGGTCAGGGCCCCGTGCACGTTGAGCACCGGCTGCGTGATGCGCGCCGCATCGCCAGCCCCGAAGCTCCAGTCCCGCACCGCGGCCAGCTCCGCCTGGAAGAAGAGGTCGGCCTCGGCGCGCGCTTCGTCGACGGCACCGGGGATCACGGCGTCCAGCACCGTTCGATAGTCGTCGCCGCAGACATGCCGGAGGAACCCGTCCAGAGCGCCGTCCGTGTCGCCGGATCTGTAGGCGGCGATCACCGGCTCGAGCGCGGCTGCCACTTGTGGCGAGCTGGACACGCCCCGGGCCGCCGGTTCGAGCAGCGCCATGGAAGCCACACGTCGCGGACTGGACATCGCCAACTGGAGGGCCACGAGTGCACCGTAGGAATGCCCGACGAGGTGTGCCGTCGGCCAGCCGACGTGATCCATCAGCCGGGCGCAGATCGCCGCGTCCTCAGCGACCGTGAGGGGTCGATAGCCGCCGCTTCCCGTGCGGTGCAGGCGCCGCCGATACCGCAGCGTCGAGAAGTCGGGCAACCGTTCGACGAGCGGGCCGTACCACGACACGAATGGACTGGCGTGCACGAGGACAACTCGCTCACCGCGGCCGTCCTGGCGGTACGTCACCTCGATGTCGTCGAAGTCGAGACGATCCATCGTGACCCCCTCACGTTCACTCCAGAGACGCTGTAGTGAATTGATTGTTACTGTAGTGGAATGCCCGGCCACGTCAAGGGTGTTCGGTCGTACAACTCGCCGCTGCGCGCCGATCAGGCGCTCCAAACCAGGCGCAAGGTGCTCGAATCGGCCCGCCGGCTCTTCGTCGAGCGTGGCTATGCCGGGACGACCGTCGCCGCGGTCGCCGACGACGCCGGGGTCTCTCCCGAGACGATCTACCTGTCCCTCGGCGGCAAGCGTGGACTGCTCGAGGGCGTCATGGACATCACCGGACCCCACGACTCGGCGGCCGACGACGACAAGTGGTGGCGTCTGGTCGACGAGCTGGCGAGCCCCGTCGCCCGCTTGGACAAGATGGTCGAGTACAGCTGCCGGATCCTCGCCCGCACCCGCCCGATCCACGCCATCATCCGCGGCGCCGCGGACAAGGAGGCGTTTGCCGCCGACCTCGGCCGGCGACTCCTGAACGAGCGCTTGGCGACCCAGACCGAGCGCATCGAGCAGTATCTCGCCGGTCAGCTGCGGCCCGGGCTGTCATTTCGGGCCGCCGGCGAGCGGTACTGCGCGCTCACCAGCCCCGAGCTGTACCACCTCCTCACCGTCGAGCTCGCCTGGACCGCGCAACAGCACCAGCGGTGGGTCACCGAACTGCTGCAGTCCGAGCTGCTGCGGTCCGAGGTGCTGCAGACCGAGCAGCGGGAATCGAGGTGAGATGAGCGAGCGACACGGATGGCCGGCACTGCCCAGCGACGTCTGGTCGGACACGTTGGAGACCGTGCAGCTGTGGACCCAGGTCATCGGCAAGATCCGGATGGTCCAGTCACCGTGGATCAACCATTCGTGGAGCGTGACGCTGTACGTCTCACCGCGAGGGTTGCGGACCTCGCTCGTTCCACACGGGACCGAGGGCTTCGAGTGGGCGTTCGACTTCGTCGAACATCACGTCGACCTGTCGACGACGCGCGGGCAGCACCGCACGATCCCGCTCGCACCGATGACGGTGGCCAACTTCTACGCGATGGTCCTCGACGCCATGGATGCCGTGGGAATGCCGGTGACGATCAACCCGACGCCCAACGAGATCGCCGACGCCATCCCTTTCCAAGACGACACCGTGCACGCCTCCTACCAACCTGACCACATCCACGCGTGGTGGCGCGCAGCCCTGCAGTCGACCCGAGTCTTCACGCGGTTCCGAGCCGGCTACTGGGGCAAGGCCAGTCCCGTCCACTTCTTCTGGGGCGGATTCGATCTCGCGGCCACCCGGTTCTCCGGACGGACGGCGCCGCCTCACGGCGGCGGTGTGCCCAACTTCCCCAACGACGTCGCCCGCGAGGCGTACTCGCACGAGGTCACGAGCGCGGGGTTCTGGCCTGGCACGAGGGCTGCGCCGATGCCGATCTTCTACGCCTACGCCTACCCGACACCGGAGGGCTTCGCCGAGGCCGCCGTCAGCCCGTCGGATGCATCCTGGTCGGCCGAGCTCGGCGAGTTCGTGCTGCCGTACGACGCGGTCGCCACCGCTGACGAGCCCGACGCGTACCTGATGTCGTTCCTCGAGTCGACCCACGCCGCCGCCGCCGACCTCGCGGCATGGGATCGCGCCGAGCTGGAGTGCGACGCGCCGCACGGCCCCGACTGGTGGCAAACCCGTCCCCACCGCCGCTGAGGCCGTTCTGTCCGTAGCGATCGTTCGTTGTGATGAGATTCCTACGGACAGAACACCGGGAGAGGGGGTCCAGCGATGTCTCTGACGGATGACCACATGGTCTCCAACGTGTCGGGCAACGAGACCATTCACGAGGTGGTCGAGGCGAGACTGTCGAGACGGGGACTGATCGGCGGCGGTGTCGCCGGGGCTGCTGCCTTGAGCGGCGTCGGCGCCCTCTTGAATGCCGTGCCCGTCGCCGCGGAGGGCGCGACTCGGCGCGTCCCGGGCCGCGGCGCAAGCCAGTGCGATCGGATTCACCTCGATCCCGCCATCGTCGGCTGACAGCGTGGTCGTGGCGCCCGGCTACACGGCGCGAGTGCTGATCGCCTGGGGCGATCCCGTCTCCGACGGACCGGCGTACAAGCAGGACGCCAGTAACAGCGCGGCCGACCAGGCCCAGCAGTGGGGGATGCACAACGACGGGTTCGTCTACTTCCCGATCCGTCGAAGCTCTCGTGAGGGACTGATCGTCCAGAACAGCGAGTACACCGACGACGGTCTGCTCTTCCCCGACGGCCAAGCCAACTGGACGGCGGAGAAGACGGCCAAGTCGATCAACGCCCATGGCGTCAACATCATCCACGTCCGCCGCGGCCGTGGTCGCGACGACACGTGGGAGGTCGTGCGGCCGTCGCCGTACGCCCGCCGGATCACTGGCCAGACGCCGATGGCGATCGGTGGCCCGCTCGGCGGCGACGATCCGGACGACCGCATGAAGACGTCCGCCGACCCGGACGGCACGACAGTCCTCGGCACACTCAACAACTGCGCCATGGGGCACACGCCCTGGGGCACGTACCTCGCTTGCGAGGAGAACTTCAACAGCTACTTCCGCAAGAACGGCCCACAAACCGAGGTCGAGCGGCGCTATGGCATCAACGCCGCAGGCGCCGGCTACCTGTGGCACACGACCGACGCCCGCTTCCGCACCGACGAGGAACCCAACGAGCCGAACCGCTTCGGGTGGGTGGTGGAGATCGATCCGTTCGATTCCGAGTCGATGCCGATCAAGCACACGTCGCTCGGACGGATCAAACACGAGGCGGCGCGAGTGGAGGAGACGCGCGATGGTCGCGTCGTCGTCTTCACCGGCGACGACGAGCAGTTCGAGTACATCTACCGCTACGTCTCCAACCTGCCGTGGAAGCGGGCCCAGCGCCAGGGCATCGACCCGCTGGACGACGGCGTGTTGTCCGTCGCCAAGTTCCTCGCCGACGGATGGGGCGAGTGGCTACCGCTGGCGCCCGACAACCCGGCACTCGAGGGCTGGTCGCTCAACGACATCCTGATCAACACGAGGGGAGCCGCCGACGTCGTCGGCGCGACGCCGATGGATCGGCCGGAGTGGATCGACTCCTTCTCCCGCCACCTGACGGTCGTCGCCACGCTGACGAACAACACCCTGCGTGGCGTTCCGGGCACGAACCCGCGAACGCTGCAACCGAACCCGGGCGCGGATGCCGCCAACCCGCGAGGGCCGAACCCGTACGGCCACATCATCCGCTGGGCGTTCGAACACGACTTCGACGAGCCGATGTTCTACTGGGACCTCTTCGCCCTCGGAGGCGATCCCGCCGTGCCAGCGCACGGCTCGACCATCGTCGGTGACAAGTACGGCTCACCAGACGGCATCTATGTCGCCCCGAGTGGCCGCCTCTGGATCCAGACCGATGTGTCGACCAGCACGGTCAACTCGGGCGCGTACGCCGGGTTCGGCAACAACCAGATGCTCGGTGCCGACCCGACGACGAAGGAGACACGGCGCTTCCTCGTCGGCCCGAACACGTGCGAGCTCACGGGCGCCATGGCGACCCCGGACGAGCGCACGATGTTCGTGGGGATCCAGCACCCGGGCGAGGGACCGAGCGGCAACCACAGCAACCCCGCCAACCCGAAGGCCTTCAGCTCGTGGCCGGATGGCCCGGCGGGCGGACGTCCGCGCTCCGCGCTGCTCGTGATCACGAAGGACGACGGCGGCAAGATCGGCACCTAAAGGCAGCTTCTGTCCGTAGGAATCGCCTCACAACGCACGATTGCTACGGACAGAACGGGGGTCCGGCAGCGCCCTACTTCTCGGGCGACTTCTCGGCGGCGCGCTTGCGCCGCTTGCCCTCGTGCATGGCGGCGACCCGGGCAACGGGGATCTCGTGGCCCTCTGCGACGAGATCCGCCGAGAGGCGCTGCGGTGACGGCATCGCCTCGGCCCACGGGTCGGCGTCCCCCAGCCGATCGAGCGCGGTCTCGATCGTGAAGTCGGTGGGCACGACGTGCTCCAACTCGTCCCACGACAGCGGGAACGAGACCGGCACGCCCGGCCGCGCCCGCGGGCTGTAGGCCGAGACCACGGTGGCTCCGCCGGTCCTGGTGGCGTCGACGAAAACCTTGCCCTCGCGATCTGACTTGAGGAACGCCGTCGTCGCGGTGGACGGATCGTGTTGCTCGGCGCGCCTGGCGATCGCGCGAGTCGCTGCCGCCGCGTCCTCCATCGACGCGTGGGCGGTGATCGGCACGAAGACGTGAACGCCTTTCGCTCCACTCGTCTTCACTGCGCCCTCGAGGCCGAGGTCGGCGAGCGCTTGGCGAACGAGGAGGGCGGCGGCGACGGCGCGCCCGAATCCGTCCTCGGCGCTCGGCGGGTCGAGGTCGAGCACGAGATGCGTGGCGTGGTCGAGTCGGTCGGCGAGCCCGAGCGTCGGGTGGTACTCGATGGCCCGCTGGTTGGCGAACCACAGCAGCGTCCGGCGGTCGTTGCAGAGCGCGTATTTGACGGTGCGCTTCGAAGCCTCTGCCCACAGCGCAACCGTGGCCACCCAATCCGGCGTGTACTTCGGCACGTTCTTCTGCATGAACGGTGCCTGATCGCCGGTCGACCGGATGACGGACAACGGTCGGTCACGCAGCACGGGCAGCAGCCGATCGCGCACGCCGTCGAGGTAGTCGACGAACTGCCGCTTGGCGGCGCCGGAACCCTCGAACAGAGGTTGGTCGAGGTTCGTCAGCTCGACCCCATCGCGAACTTCGGAGACGCCGCTTCGACGCGCCATTGCGGCAGCCTACGATCGACGCGGCGATGGAGGCAGCAATGGATCTGCACCACCGGCTGTTCGGCACGCCGACCGCGGCGGACGACGACGCCCGGTGGGCAGCCTCGGGCGCAATGGCACTGACGGGCAGCGAGGCACCGTCGCTGCCACCGCGATCGCTGATGCCGGTGCTGCGCAGCCTGGAGACCGAGCTGGCTGCCCGGACCGCTGAGCTGGGCTCACGCGTCGAACTCGACGCCGTCGCACTGCTCGGCGAGCGGTCGGCCATCGCTGGACTGACACGCCGCGGTCGCACGAGCTGCGGCGGATCAACCCGCCTCCTGCCTGCCCGTGATGCCTGGATGGCGGTTGCGCTGCCTCGCCCCGACGACGTCGCGCTCGTTCCGGCGTGGCTGGGGACCGATCAAGTGGCGAGCGGGATCGAGACCGCCGATGCCGGCGAGTTGATCGAGGCAGCTGCATTGCTCGGGCTCGCGTGCGGGCGACTCGGCGAGACGTCTGCCTCGTGCCCTGCCGTGCGCTGGCGGCATCACCGCGCGGGGCCGTCGCGGGGCTTTGTGCGCGACGCCCTGGTCGTCGACCTGTCGGCCCTCTGGGCGGGACCACTGTGCGGGCACGTAATGACGAGCGCCGGCGGGCGAGTCGTCAAGGTCGAGAGCGCATCTCGACTCGACGGTGCTCGGCGCGGGCCTCCGGCGTTCTACGACCTCCTCCACGGCGGGCAGGAGTCCGTCGTGCTCGACCTGCCGGATGAAGCTGACCGTCTGCGCGCTGTCGTGCGAGCGGCCGACGTGGTGATCGACGCCTCGCGACCGCGAGCCATGACGCAACTCGGCATCGATGTGGACGAGATCGCCGAGGGCGGCACGGTGTGGGTGTCGATCACCGGCCACGGCCGCGACGGTGAGGGTGCCGGGCGCGTCGCCTTCGGTGACGACGCCGCGGTGGCCGGGGGACTGGTCGCCGCGGACGATGGTGGTCCGGTGTTCGTCGCCGATGCGGTCGCTGATCCGCTTGCCGGCATGGTGGCCGCCGTCGCCGCACTCGACCGCTTCGCTGCCGGAGGTGGATGGGTCATCGACGTCTCGATGGCGCGTGTGGCCGCGTGGTGCGCGATCGCTCCGGCGTCGGCTGAGAGGTGGTCGGGCCCAGTTGCCGCGCCGCGGGCCCGCCGCGCCGTCGCAAGTGCTGCACCGGCCGGCCGGGACACAGCCCGGTTCCTCCGCGAGGTCGGCGCGTGAGCGCCGTGAGGATCCGGCGCGCCGAGGTCGCCGGGAGGCTCGTCGACGTGCGGTGTGCCGACGGCCGCGTCACCGACATCGCGCCGTCGGTCCCTGCGGCCGACGTGACCGTCGACGCCGACGGCGGCGCGCTGCTTCCCGGGCTGCACGATCACCACATCCACCTCTTCGCCCTCGCCGCGGCACGGACCTCGGTGGACCTCGCGTCGGTGCTGACCCCGGGCGGCTTCGACGAGACCGTGCGCGTCGCCGCCGTGGCGTCGGGCTCGTCATGGTTGCGGGTCATCGGCTACCACGACTCGGTCCACGGACCGCTCGACCGGCACCGCCTCGATGCGCTGGCTCCCGACCGCTGCGTCCGCGTGCAGCACCGCACGGGGGCGATGTGGGTGCTCAACACCCACGGCCTGCAGCAGTTCGGGTCCCTCGACCGCACCGGTGTCGAGCGAGCAGTCGACGGCCAGCCGACCGGGCGGCTGTACGGGCTCGACGACATCCTCCGGGACCGCGTCGAGTCCGTGCCGCCCGATCTCGCCACCGTGGCGCACGAGCTCGCTGCGCACGGGGTCACGGGTGTGACCGACCTGACGCCGACCGAGGACCCGGGAGTCGTCGACGCCCTGGCCGAGCAGGCCCTCGCGCCGGGGTTCCCGCTCGAGGTGACGATCACCGGAGCACCGGCGTTGCCAGCGTCCGCCGGGCGGGGGCTCCCGCGTGGTCCCGCGAAGGTCGTCGTGGGCGATCACGAGCTGCCGTCCATCGAGCAGTTGATGGCCGCGTACCGGCAGGCGAGAGCGAGCGGTCGCAACGTGGCCGTGCATTGCGCCTCGCGCATCGCACTCGTCCTGGCGCTGGCGGCATGGGAGGCCGTTGGCGCGCGACCGGGCGACCGGATCGAACACGGCGCGGTGATCCCGCTCGAGCTCGTGCCGAGACTGCGGGAGCTCGGGCTGGTCGTCGTCACCCAGCCGGCGTTCGTCGCGACGCGCGGCGACCAGTACCTGTCGGACGTCGAGGCGGCCGACGTCGGCGACCTGTGGCGCTGCGGCAGCCTGCTCGACGCTGGTGTCGGCGTCGGTGGCAGCACGGACGCACCGTTCGGGCCGGCCGATCCGTGGCAGGCGATCGCCGCCGCCATCGACCGCCGAACGAAGGCGGGCACGGTGGTCGGCGCCGCCGAGCGCGTCGATCCAGGACGAGCGCTGGCGCTGTTCCTGTCGCCGCCCGACGACCCGGCAGGCGCACCTCGCCGCGTCACGCCTGGGGCCTCGTCCGACCTGTGCCTGCTCGATCGTCCGCTCGCCGCCGTGCTCGCCGCGCCGGAGGATGCGAGAGTCGTCGCGACGCTCGGTCGGGCAGGTCTGCGCACTTTCGGGTAGGACGACGGTGTGGACTTCTCGCCCGCCCCGGATGACACCGAGCCATACGACGAATTCGCCCTCGTTGCGGAGAACGCCGCAGAGATGGGCGTCGACTGGCCGGGGCCGCTCGAAACACGCCGAGAACAGGTGGTCCTGGCGAGCGGCCAGACGCTGAGCACGATCCGCTGGGGGAGCGGTCCGCCCGAGCTCGTCTTCCTGCACGGTGGCGGGCAGAACGCCCACACGTGGGACAGCGTCATCGTCGCGCTCGGTCGCGATGCACTGGCTGTCGACCTGCCGGGACACGGTCGATCCGACCGGCGCGGCGACCACAACTACGGACCGTGGGAGAACGCCGATGCCGTCGCCGAGCTGATGGAGCAGCAGGCGGCGGACGCGCTGGGGGTGATCGGGATGTCGCTCGGCGGCGGCACGACGATCCGCCTCACGGCGCAACGTCCGGACCTCGTCCGGCGCGCCGCCGTCATCGACGTCACGCCGGCCGTCAGCGCCCCAGGTCGGGTGATGACCCCCGAGCAGCGCGGCTCGGTGGCGTTGATCAGCGGGCCGCCGACCTACGACTCCTTCGAGCAGATCTTCGACGCGACGATGGCGCTCTCACCCAAGCGGACGCCGGCCGGTGTGCGGCGCGGCGTGCGGCACAACTCCGTTCGCCTCGCCGACGGCAGGTGGGCGTGGCGCTACGACCTCTTCGGCCGGGCCGAGGACGAGCGTCCAGGATGGATCGACCTCGCGTCGCTCTGGGACGACGTCGGAGCGATCACCGTGCCGACGATGCTCGTCGTCGGCGGTGATTCGGTGTACGTGCTGCCGGAGGACGTCGAGGAGTTCAGGCGGCGGCTGCCATCCGTGCAAGTCGAGACTGTGCCGGGTTCTGGTCATGCGGTCCAGAGCGATCAACCCGCCGCGCTGGTGTCGCTGATCGAGTCGTTCATCCCGCCACGGGTCGCGTCATGACGACGGTGAAGTACCTCGGCGAGGGCGGCATCGAACTGGCGGCCGACATCGCCGGCGAACCCGGCAACCCGCCGGTGCTGTTGCTCCATGGCGGCGGGCAGACCCGGCATTCGTGGGGCACCACGCAGCGTGACCTGGCGGAGCGGGGCTGGTTCGTGGTGTCTCTCGACCTCCGTGGGCACGGAGACAGCGCGTGGGCCCCCGACGGGGACTACCGCCTCGAGACGTTCGGCGCGGACGTCGCCAACGTGGCGCGTGAGCTCGGCCGTCCCGTGCTGGTCGGCGCCTCGCTCGGCGGCACCTCCTCGCTGTTCGCCGCCGCCGGTGACGGCCACGGCGGCAGCGAGCTGGCCCGCGGGCTGGTGCTCGTGGACGTCGCGCCGAACATTGAGTCGGCTGGCGCTATGCGCATCGGACGGTTCATGCGCCAGCACGTGGATGATGGATTCGGCTCACTGGACGAGGTCGCCGACGCCATCCAGACGTACAACCCGCACCGACCGCGCCCGACGAACCTCGACGGGTTGCGCAAGAACGTCCGACAGCACGACGACGGTCGCTGGTACTGGCACTGGGACCCGTCGTTCATCGTCGGGCGCATGGGCAGCGAGGATGAGACGCGAGCCGCCCTGGCGGTCACCCATCGCAGCAGCGCCTTGGAGGCGGCGGCCCGTTCGTTGACGATCCCGACGCTGCTCGTACGCGGGATGCAGAGCGACTTGCTGTCCGAGGAAGGGGCGCGACGGTTCCTCGAGCTGGTCCCGCACGCCGAACTGGCGGACGTCGCCGGGGCCGGTCACATGGTGGCCGGCGACCGCAACGACGCGTTCAACGGCGCCGTCGTGACGTTCCTCGAGCGCCTGCGCGATTGACCCGTTCTGTCCGTCGCGATCGCCTCACAACGATTGATTCCTACGGACAGAAGGCGCTGAATGGGAACTGTGCGGACATCGGGAACGTCCTACGGACATCCCGAATCGCCAACGGTGGCGATCCATTGAGCACAGGGGGCGTCGATGAACACGACCATCAACTCCGACTTCCAAGACCGCCAGGATGACGCCAGTGACGACAACCGGGCGCGCCGCAAGTTGGTCGGGACGATCGCCGGGGTTGCGGTGGCGGCCGCCGGCGCCGCTTCCGTCGCTGCAGGGCTGGCGATTCCCAGCGTCCTCGGGGGGATGAACCTGGGCAACCACAACGAGACGCTGCTGACGGACGTCCGCGGCGGTGACGGCTGACGCGATCGCTGCCCTGGCGGAGCGGCGACGGCTCGCCGACGAGGAGCGGGTCGCCGGGCGCTACAGCCAGGCAGAAGCGATCCTGTTGGCCGCCATCGAGGAGGCCACCGACGCCTTCGGGGACGGTGACGTCGTCGTCGCCGTGCTGCGCAACGACCTCGCCGTCACGTACAAGCACGCGGGCCGGCTCGCCGAGGCTGAAGCGCTCTACCGCCAGGTACTCCCCGTGCTCGAGGCTGCCCTCGGCCCTGAGCATGCTGATGTCGCGGCGGTGTGGCACAACCTCGGCGGGGTGAGACATGCCGGTGGCGACCTGACGTCCGCCGAGCGGTTCGCCCGCCACGGGTTGGCCCTGCGGATCGCCGCACTCGGCGACGATGACCTCGCGGTAGCGACGGATCGCGCTGCGTTGGCTCCGATCGTCGATGGGCTCGGCCGCCATGAGGAAGCCGAGATGCTGCTCCGCCAAGCCATAGCCGTGTTCGTCGAGCGGCTCGGCGCCGAGCACTACGAGGTCGCCGTCGCCCTGCACAACCTTGCTGCCGTCCGTTTCCGACGCGGTGACCTCCACGGCGCCGAGGCGCTCGCCAAGCGAAGCCTGGAGCTGCGTGCCGGAGCGCTCGGATCCGACCACCCGGAGCTGGCGTCGACGTTGCACAACCTCGCCGCGATCCGCCGCCTTCTGTCCGTAGGAATCGATCATTGTGAGGCGATTCCGACGGACAGAACGGGCTGATCGGCGGAGGAAATAGGGTGAGCGGTATGGAGCTCAAGGTGGGTGCCCGGCTGCGCAGCGTCACGGATTCCACCGAGGTCGTGGTGGTCCGTGTGGGTTCCGGCGACGTCGACCTCCGATGTGGGGGCCACCCGATGGTGCCGCTCGGCGACGGCGGTGACCAGGCCCAGGTCGAGGCCGGCTTCGACACCGGCGCGGAGGTCGGCAAGCGCTACGCCGACGAGGAAGCCGGCATCGAGGTGCTGTGCACGAAGGCCGGCCAGGGCACGCTCTCCGTCGGCGCCGACCCCTTGCCGCTGAAGGGGGCCAAGCCGCTGCCCAGCTCGGACTGAGACTGTCGGTCGCCGTGAGCGGATTTCCTGGACCCGTCGCTGCGAGCGAGCGAGTGAGCGCCAGCGAGCGAGCGGCCACCGACGGCCTGCGTGGCCGGGGAACGCGATGAATCTCGGCATGCTCCTCGAGATGGTCGCCGATGCCGCCGGCGACCGCCTGGTCGTCGGTTCGCGACGTGATGGTCTGACGGCGCAGGAGCTCCAGGTCGCCGCCCGCCGCGTCGCGACGCTGTTGCGCGCACGTGGCGTCGAGTACGTCGGAATGGTCGATCTCAACTCCGAGGCGGTGCCGGTCGCGCTGTTCGGCGCTTCGCTCGCCGGGTTGCCGTTCGCGCCGATCAACTACCGCTTGACCGACGACAAGCTGAACAGCATCGTCGCCCGCCTCGCGCCGGGCATCGTCGTCGCCGGCGCCGACATCGGGGGGCGCCTCCAGCCACACGACGGCATCGAGGTCATCACGACCGACGAGCTCCTGGCGACCGCCCGTGACGAGTCGTCGCCGGTCGACGACGACCTGCCGTTCGTCGACCCGGAGGACATCGCCATCCTGCTCTTCACGAGCGGCACGACCGGGGAGCCGAAGGCTGCCGTGTTGCGCCATCGCCACCTGGCCTCGTACATCATCACGACCGTCGAGTTCCTCGGTGCCGACGCAGACGACGCCCAGCTGGTCAGCGTGCCCAGCTATCACGTCGCCGGCGTGTCCGCCGTGCTGAGCTGCCTGTACGGCGGTCGGCGCATCTGCTACCTGCCCGGGTTCGATCCCGAGGAATGGGTCCGCACGGTCGAGGACGAGCAGATCTCCCAGGCGATGGTGGTGCCGACGATGCTCGGCCGCGTCCTGGACGAGATGGAGCGCCAGGGAGCGTCGCTGTCGTCACTGCGCCACCTCTCGTACGGCGGCGGACGCATGCCCGTCGAGCTCATCGAGCGGGCCATGGTGACGCTGCCGGACGTCAACTACGTCAACGCGTACGGCCTGACGGAGACCAGCTCGACGATCGCGGTGTTGACGCCCGACGACCACCGGGACTCGGCGGCCAGCGACGATCCGGCGGTGCGTCGCCGGCTCGGCTCGGTCGGCCGGCCGCTGCCTTCGGTCGAGCTGGAGATCCGCGGTCCGGACGGCGACGTCCTGCCCGCTGGCGAGCGCGGCGAGATCTACGTGCGTGGCGAGCAGGTCGCCGGCGAGTACCTCGGCCGCAGCGTCCTCACCGACGACGGCTGGTTCCCGACCAACGATGCCGGCTTCGTCGACGAGCACGGTTTCCTCTATCTCGAGGGCCGCCTCGACGACGTCATCGTGCGCGGCGCGGAGAACCTCTCACCCGGCGAGATCGAGGAGACGCTGATGACACACCCCGCCGTGGCGGAAGCCGCGGTGGTCGGTGTGCCGGATCCGGAATGGGGCGAAGCCGTCGCCGCCGCTGTCGTCCTCGCCGAAGGCGAGCAGGCGACCGAGGCCGAGCTGCAGGACTGGGTGCGCGCCCGCCTCCGCTCGACGAAGACCCCGCAGCTGATCGGCTTCTACGACGAGATGCCGTACAACGAGACCGGCAAGCTGTTGCGCCGCGTGTTGCGCAGCGACCTCGCCGCAGCCGGAGAGGAGCGGGCGCGCTGAGGGACGCTACGCCCGCTTCTTGGCGGTGGTCGTTCGCTTCGCCGACTGCTTCGCTGCCTTCTTCGCCGGCTTCCGACCGGCCAGGAGATCGAGGTTGTCGAGCGACGGAGTGAGAACGGCGAACAGATCTGCCGTTACCTCGCGGTGACGATTGGCGAGCTCTGCGAAGCGGTCGGCGAGCTTGCGCTGCTCCTCGGCCCACGCCGAGATCGTGTCGATGATGTCCTGCTGCTCCTCCAGCACCGCCCGCATGGGTGCCACCCAGAGCGTCGACAGCTCGACGGCCCGCTCGCCCCATTGCGCCATCGGAAGGGTTCCGGGTTGGGACTCGGCCGCCGCCTCGCTCATGTTGCGGGCGGCGACGGCCAGCTGCGCGCCGAGCTCTTGCACCCTGCGCAGCGCGTCCACCGGGGAGAACCAGCCGGTCGCCGCTTGCTCGTCGTCGTTGGTCATGACTACCTGCTCCCTACGAGTTCTTCGGACCGCTCCCACAACCGCCGCGCCACGCGGTCGCTGTAACCCTGCGGGTGGTGTGGGGTCACCCGCCGCGAGCTGTAGTAGGCGCCTTGCTTCAGGCGATCGGCCGGCGCAGTGGCCAGCCACACGAGCGTGTCGGCGCCCTGCTCCGGGGTGCGCATGAATCGGCGCATCGGCGACCGCTCGATGAACCCGCTGGCGGAGTCCTGCCGGCCGAGCCGTGTGGCCACCAATCCCGGGTTGAAGCAGGTGGCCAGCACGTCCGTGCCTTCCAGGCGCCGCCCGAGCTCACGAGTGAACAGGATGTTCTCGAGCTTGGTCGTGCCGTACACCGCGGCGCCCTGGTACAGGTGTCGCGTCTCCAGGTCGTTGAGGCGCACGAAGCCCCAGCCGCTCGCGATGCTCGCCGTCGTGATGACCCGCGACGGCGCGGAGTCCGTCAGCCGGCCGAGCAGGAGGTTGGTCAGCAGGAACGGCGCGAGGTGGTTGACCTGGAACGTCATCTCGTGGCCGTCGTCGGTCTCCGTGCGCCGGGAGACGACGAGGCCGGCGTTGTTGACGAGCACGTCGAGGTGCGGGCAGCGGTCGAGGATCTCCTTGGCGGCGGCACGCACGGCGTCGAGGTGGACGAAATCGGCGAAGATCGGCTCGGTGCCGACTTCCGCCGCGATCGCGCCCGTGCGCTCTGGCGACCGCCCGACGACGTGGACCTCGGCTCCCAGGTGATGCAGCGCTCGCGCCGCGGCTTCGCCGATCCCGCTACTGGCTCCCGTGACGACAACGGTCCTGCCGGACAGGTCAGCGTCCACCGCGTAGAGGGTACTCAGCCACCGTGAACCCTCCCGATAGCTTGACTCAGGTGTCGCCTGCCGAACAGTTGCGGATTCCCGGGCGAGGAACCTCGTGGGTCCGCGACGTCGCTGGGCCGCCCGGCGCGCCCACCGTCGTGCTGTTGCATGGGCTCGGGGCGACGGCGGCGATCAACTGGCCGGGGGCGCCCGAGTTCCTCAGCAGGAACTTCCGCGTCATCACGCTCGACCAGCGCGGCCATGGCCGTGGCATTCGCAGCCCGTGGCCGTTCCGTCTGGAGGACTGCGCCGATGACGTCGTGGCGCTGGCCGACGTGCTCGGCGTCGAGCGCTTCGTCGCCGTCGGCTACTCGATGGGCGGACCGATCGCCATGCTCACCCGGCGCCGTCATCCCGAGCGGGTGTCTGGGCTGGTCCTGTGCGCGACGAGCGCCCGCTTCAGCGACGACACGTCAGCGTCGCCGATGGTCGCGGCGATGGCCGTCTCGCTGCGCATGGTGCCGTCGCCGTTGCGCCGCCAGCTCGCCGCGTCGATGACCGACTACGCAGCTCGCCGGTGGAAGGTGCCTCCGGCGATGGTCGAGGAGGTCAGGCGGCACGATCCAGCGGCGATCGTCGAGGCAGCGCGGGCGGTCCGCCGGTTCGACGCCACGGCCTGGGTCGGAGACCTCAACTGCCCGGCCGTCTCCATCGTGACCACGAACGACGGGTTGGTACCGGCGGGTATCCAACTCCAGCTGGCCCACGCGATCGGTGCCACGGTGTACCGGATCCCCGGTGACCACGCCGTGCCGGGTCGCGATCCGCGGACGTTCCTGCCGGCGCTCGACCACGCGTGTCGCACCGTCACGGCGCGGCAGGCCATCACGTACACCAGCCCCAGCCGCCAGACCGGCTGAGCGTCCCGGTAGATCTACCGTTGTCCCGTCGACATCGATGAGATCCCTCCGGCGCGACCCGTCGAGCTGACGGCGCTTGCTGCCCCAGCCGACGCAGTCGAGCGACTACAGACGCTGATCCCCTTCGCCCGGCTCAGCCGCCCGGCGCTCGCCACACTGGCCGATACCGTCGAGTGGCTGGAAGTGCCGGCCGGCGTGCGGCTGTTCAGCGAGGGGGACGCGCCAGATGGCTTGTACGGCATCATCGCCGGGCGCGTCCGCTTCTTCGCTGACGTGGACGGGCGAACGGTGCTGACCGCCGAGGCCGGGCCGAGCATCACGTTCGGCGAGGGTTCGATGCTGGTCGAGGGCGGCCGTTCCCGCACGGCTGTGGTCACCCGCGACGCGCTTCTCGTCCGGCTCGCACCCGAGCACTTCCAGTCGTTGATGTCGTCGTCGCCCGTCGTCGCCACCGGTGTGGCAAGCCAACTGGCAGCCCGCTTCGCGCTGTCCGACGACCCAGCGGCGGAGCGCGCGCCGGCGACGATCGCCATCGACGCCACCGTCGGCACTGACGACCTCGTGTGGTTCCTCGGCCAGCTCGCGCGGTCGCTTGGTGCGCAGGTCGTCTCGTCAGCGGCGTTGGACGAGGACGGCGACCGCTGCCGGATCGTTCGCCTCGACGCAGCCGATCCCGCGGCCGAGCGGGTGCTCCGTCAAGCCGACGTCGTCGTCGTGCTGCGTGACGCCGATCGGCGCCCCCACGGGCTCGAGGCGCTGCGGACATGGTGGTCCGCATTGGATCCGCTCGCCGCACCGCGAGCGGAGCTGGTCCTGCTACGTGGCGACAGCGACGGCCGCCGCATCGGCACGGCGGCGTGGACGGCCGCCTTCCCATCGCTCATCGAGCACCACCACGTCCGCCGCGGCGTCGCCGACGACGCCCGCCGAGTGGGCCGGCATCTCGGCGGGACGGCGGTCGGCCTCGTGCTCGGCGGTGGCGGGGCACGCGGCATGGCGCACATCGGCGTGTTGCGGGCGCTGAGCGAGCTCGGTATTCCTGTCGACCGCATCGGTGGGTCGAGCATGGGCGCCATCGTCGGTGCGCAGGCCGCGCTCGGGCAGTCGTGGGAGCAGATCCTGGAGGAGAACGACCGGGCGTGGAACCGGCGCGCGCTGCGCCTGGATCTGACGTTGCCGACCGTCTCGGTCTCCTCCGGTCGGCGGGCCCGCCGCATCTTCGACAACCTCGTGGGCGACGTTCAGCTCGAGGACTTCCTGGTCGATTACTTCTGCACCACCACGAATCTGAGCCGCTTCGAGTTGGCGATCCACCGCGAGGGTCCGGCGAGCCAGTGGATTCGGGCCAGTGCCAGCTCGCCGGGCCTGTGGCCGCCGGTGGTCGACGCCCACGGCGAGCTGCACATCGACGGTGGGCAACTGAACAACGTCCCCACCGATGTGATGCGCCGCCTCCACCGTGGTCCGATGATCGCCGTCGACGTGTGCGCCAGCCAGGCGGCGATGACGGTGCAGCCCGGCGTGGAGCCGCCGGTCGGGATCCGGCACCTGTTGCGGCGGCGGTCCGCCGATCGCTTCCCGAGCCTGGTCGACACGCTCAACCGCTGCGCGCTGCTGGGCAGTCTGAAGCAGCAGGCGCAGTCCGCCGGGCAGGCCGACGTCTACCTCACGCCCGATCTGGCGACGATCGGGTTCAGTGGTTTCGCCCGGATGCGCGAGGCCGCCGAGGTCGGCTACCGCCTCGCGCTCGAGGAGCTCGGTCCGCTGCGGCTCGCAGTGTGACTCAGGCTGCTGATTTCTCCAGGATGTGGACGCCGCAGGCCGAGCCGAGCCCGATGACGTGGGCGAGACCGACCGTCGCTCCCTCGATCTGACGGTCGCCTGCCTCACCGCGCAGGTGGTGGCAGACCTCCCAGATGTTGGCGATGCCCGTCGCCGAGATCGGGTGTCCCTTCGACTCGAGCCCGCCTGACACGTTGACCGGCGTCTTGCCGTCGCGCCACGTCGCGCCCGAGTTGAAGTAGTCGGCAGCACCGCCGGGCTCGCACAGCTGCAGGTTGTCGTAGTGGACGAGTTCGGCGGTGGC
Source organism: uncultured Acidimicrobiia bacterium (assembly GCA_963844915.1). Lineage (GTDB taxonomy): Bacteria > Actinomycetota > Acidimicrobiia > Acidimicrobiales > Ilumatobacteraceae > JALZMG01. The sequence continues at coordinate 226,958 of CAWJQF010000013.1, forward strand.
GAAGCAGTCGTGCAGCTCGACGAGGTCGAGGTCCTCAGGGCCGACGCCGGCCTGCTCGTAGGCCTTGGTCGCCGCATTGCGAGTCAACGTGTTGACGTTGGGCAGGATCTGGCAGGCCTCTTCCCATGGATCGGTCGTCAGCACCGACGCCGAGACCTTGACGGCCCGTCGTTGCTGCTCGCCCGACAACGTGCGCAGCTTCTCGCCGGAGACGACGACGGCAGCGGCCGCGCCGTCACAGTTGGCCGAGCACATCGGACGCGTGTTGGGGTAGGCGATCATGACGTCGTTCATGATCTCCTCGAGCGTGAACCGCTTCTGATACGAGGCCAGCGGGTTCAGCGTCGAGTGGGCGTGGTTCTTCTCGGCGATTTTGGCGAACAGCTCGAAGCTCGTACCGCCGTAGCGGTGCCCGTACTCCATCCCGATCTGGGCGAACACCCCCGGCATCGTGTCGGTGCCGATGCGCCCGTCGACGGGAGCGACGGCGCCGTAGCGGCCGTGCGGCGTCCATTCCTTACCGTCCTTCTTGGCCTGCCCGCCGCCGCCGAGCAGCCCCGCGCCGGCCAACTTCTCCACGCCGACGGCCATCCCGACGTCGACCTCGCCGGCCTTGACGGCCATGATCGCCGTGCGCAGCGCGGTGGCACCCGTGGCGCACACGTTCGCCACGTTGTACACGGGGACTCCGGTCTGACCGATCTGCTTCTGCAGCTGTTGCCCGAACCCGGCGGAGGCGTTCATCAGGTTGCCGGCTGCCAGGACGCCGACGTCGCGCATCGTCAGGCCCGAGTCGGCGAGGGCGGCCATCGCCGCCTCGGCACCGAGGTCGACGACGTCCTTGTCGGGGTGCTTGCCGAACTTCGTCATGTGGATGCCGAGGATCCAGATGTCATCGGTACTCATGCTCGTCCTCCGTTCTCAATGCGGCCGGCGAAGCGGCTGGAGCCGCCGCCGTGCCGAACCCGGTGTCCGCTTCCGAACGACGCGATCCGATTCCATCAGGCGGCGGGTTCGAACCCGAAGCCGATCGCTTCCACGCCGTTGTCGTCCGTGCCGAGCGAGTAGGTCGCCAGGCGCACCTTCATGCCGGTCGACACGTGCTCGGGATCCGGGTCGACGTTGATCAGGTTGGCGCGCACCGGAGTGCCGGCGCAGTCGACGACCGCCGACACGAACGGCACCGGAATCCCGGGTGCCGCCATGGCGACGATCGTGAACGTCTCCACGGTCCCGCCGGTGGCGACATCGACGGTCCGGAAGTCGGTGCCGAAGCACGCCGCGCAGGCGTTGCGGCGATCGAAGTACCGGGCCCCGCACGACGTGCACTCGTGCGCGACGAGGTGCGGTTCGCCGTCCAGCACCAGGTAGTCGACCAACGGAACCTGTTCAGCCACGTACGTCCTCCTCGGCGGTCGGCTCATCCTAGGAGTGCGCTGTTCGGCGTCACGGGCCGAAGCTCGTCGACGAGCCCCCACTCGAGCGCCGTCGTCGCCGGGATCGGGCGGGTGCTCAGCGCCATCAGTGCGGTCCGGTGCCGGCCGATGCGCGCCGGGATGCTGACCGTCCCGCCGGCCCCCGGGACCAGTCCGATGCCGAGCTCGGGAAGCGAGATCACGGCAGCGGGGTCGGCGACGACCCGCCCGGCGAACGCGGCGACCTCGATGCCGGCACCCATGCAGGCACCGTGGAGAAAGGCGGAGCACCGAGGCGCGAGCAGGCTGACGAGCCGGCCCGGGCTGCGGGTGAGGCGGCTGACGTGCGCCGTCGCCGGGTCGGGGAACGCGCCGAACTCGGCGAGGTCACCGCCGCTGGAGAACGACGGTCCGGCGCCACGCAGCTCGACCCTGACGGACTCGTCGGCGACGGCAACCGACAGCGCGTCGACGAGCGCGGCGCGCAGCGGTTCGTTGACGGCGTTGTGACGGTGCGGACGGTTCAACGTGACGACGAGCCGGTCGCCGTCGCGCTCGACCAGCACGGGTCGATCGTCGGGGGCGGCGGGCCGCGGCGATGGTCGGGATTGCAGCCACCGGCCGAAGTCCGGACCGGCCTGGAGCGTCGAGTACACGGCCGACTCGGCGGCCAGCCCGAGGGCGGTGTTGCGGTGCGGCGACTGTCGCAGCAGCACGGCCAGTGACGCCGCGGCGATCGGATTTGCCTCCACGTTCTCGATCACGACGTCGAGCAGCGGGTCGTCGGCGGCGAGGACCACGTCGCACGGGTCATCCGGCGCGACATCGTTCGCCCACCCGTGCGGGCGTACGCCGAGCACGACGACGGGGTGGGCGCCGGGCGACCAGTCCGTTGGCGCATCGTCGAGCTCGACGAGCACGTACGGCGCACCGCCGACGGCGCCGAGGTCCTCGGCGCCGAGCACCCAATCCGGCAGCGACGGCGCCATCACGCGTGACCGTACCGCCGCAACCTCGTTCAGGTTGGAGGGGTCAGCCGGTGACCGGCCAGTTCAGCTCCGTGCGCAGCTCGTCAGGATCCATGTCGGGCCGCGGCTGCGTGACGTACACCTCCCAGAACGGAGCCGCCGGCTGGAGATCCTGATCGCGGATCCACTGCTCGAGCTGCCCCCACGATGACCCAAGCTGGTCATAACCGCCCTGATGAATCGCCCGAGCGACACGTCCGGCTGGAAGCGAGCCGGCCTCGACGCCATCGGTCGGATCGATCGGCTCGCTGGTGGGGAAGCCGACCTCGAGATCTGCAGTGTCGGTCGGTACGCCGCGGTAGAGCGCGTATGCCGGTCCGGTGATGGCGACGTTCTGGCTTGCCGCCACGGTGGCGAGCGTCGTGAACGAGCGGTCGAAGAAGTTGGCGAGCTCGGCGACCGGCACGACGCCGCGGATCACGGCGGTCGAGGTGTCAGTCACGCTGGTCAGCTCCGGTGCGATGGGATGCGATGTCATCCGCGATACGACTCCTCCCGGCGGCCGAAGTCATCGAGGAACATCGGCTCGTTTCCCAGGGCAAGATGGTCGAACCTATGAGCACGTCATGGCGCCGCCGCCCTGGCTACCTCGACACCGCGACGTACGGACTTCCACCCCGGCAGACGGTCGAGCTCTCCAAGCAGGTGCTCGACGACTGGGCCGAGGGAGCGGTCGACTGGCGGACGTGGAATGATGCCGCCGACCAGGCCCGTGGTGTCTTCGCATCGTTCGTCGGCGCGACGCCCGAGTCGATTGCGGTTGGTCCGGCGACCGCCAACCTGGTCGGGCTGCTCGCGGCCGGCCTTCCGCCCGGCGCCGAGGTGCTGACTCCCGGCGGCGAGTTCACGTCGTTGCTGTTCCCGTTCCTCGTGCAGCAGGAACGCGGAATCACCGTGCGCGAAGTGCCGCTGGAGGCGCTCGCGGACTCGGTCGGTCCACAGACCAATGCGGTGGCGTGGAGCGCGGTGCAGTCGTCGGATGGCCGGCTCGCCGACAACGACGCGGTCATCGAGGCGGCGGCCGCGGTGGGCGCGCTCACCGTCGTCGACGCAACGCAAGCGGCGGGTTGGCTGCACGTCCCGCACGACCGCCTCGACGCCATGGTGTGCTCCGCGTACAAGTGGCTGTGCTGCCCGCGCGGGACCGCCTTCATGGTCGCGTCGCCGCGTGTGGTGGCCGAGTTCCTTCCGCACGCGGCGAGCTGGTACGCCGCCGATGAGATGCACACCGGGTACTACGGGACACCACTGCGGCTGGCCGCCGGAGCGCGGCAGTTCGACATGTCACCGGCGTGGTTCTCGTGGATGGGCGCGGCGACGTCGCTCTCGGCGCTCGCCGAGCTCGGGATCGATGCCATCCATGAGCACGACATCGCGCTGGCCGACGGGCTGCGCGCCGAGCTGGGTGTCGAACCGACTGGCTCAGCGATCGTGTCGATCGGCGGGGACGATCTGGAGTCGGCACTTGCGGCACGCGGCCTCAAGGCGGCGACCCGCGCCAGCGGCTGCCGGCTCTCGTTCCACCTCTACAACGACGAGGACGATGTCGCGGCGGCTGCGGCAGCCCTGCGCGAGGGCGCCCGCGAGCTCATCGTCACGTGACGTCTTCGATCACGCGATCATCGGAACGCTCTCCAACGGGCGCATCGCCTGCTTGACCCGCTTGGGCGCACGCATCCGCCTCGGCGTCCAGTCCCGCCCATCGAGATATCGGTACCAGGCGTCGACCGCTCCGAACTCCGAGGTGCGCCAGTTGTGGACCTGCACGAACCACTCCTCGTCGGGAAGCGTGTCGATGATGGCCTGGATGGAGCTCAGCTCCGACGGGCGCGGGACGTTCGGAAGGTCCAGCGCGTCGCGTAGCAGCTCGACCTCGCCTCTTCGGCGGGCCGGGTCGGTGCCACCGCGTCGCAGCGCCTGCTTGTACACCTGGATCAGATCGGTCGCCGTGCGGATCCCGAAGTGCCGGAGATGGCAGAGGTTCTCACGGACGTCCGGTGGGGTCACTCCTGGCACGGGCGCACCGCCGTCGCGATCGCGGGCACGCTTGGCGAACGTGTCGCCGCCGACGCGGAGGTAGAGGATCGCCTGGTCGGTCCAGTCGACCAGCTCGGCGGCCGAGATGCGTGTGCTGCTCATCAGGTCGACGAGGTCGGCGTGGGCCAGCGCCTCGATGTTGTTGATGCCCTCCTCGGCGAGCCGCGTGCGGTCGTAGAGGTCGATGCCCTCGAGCTCCGTCAGCGGGGCCGGCTCGTCGAGCGGCAGCTTCTTCCACACCCCGTGCGATTGCGACAGCTTCTCCCGCAGCCACACCAGCGCGCTCTGCGGCATGAACCCGACGAAGAACATCAGCACTTCAGCGGCCGGACCGCTGTAGACGACGCCCACGACGAGCGCCATCGCGTAGGCGGCGAGGATTCGCACGACGATCGTGTTGTACGTCTTCGGGTGGAGATCTCGGCGGTGGTACCCGCGGATCACGTGGAACAGCGTGAAGACGTAGGCGCCGAGGAACGCGTAGCCGATCAGCGACAGCGACGGTCGGAAGAACGTGGAGACGGGGAACGCCTCGCCGGCCGACTGCGACCAGACGTACTCGGCGCCGCGCGGGCCGACGCTCAGCTCCAGCGGCGGGACCTTGCACGTCGAGATGACGAGGAACCAACCGACGACGAGCAGGATCGTCGCCACGATCACCGGTGAGCGACGACCGCTGCGTAGCCGCAGCCCGGAGTCTGGGGCGAGATCGCCGAACGAGGCCTCGATCTGCGACCCGTACTTGGCTTCGATGTCGCGCACGGTCCGCACCGTGGGATCGAGCCGGAACACCTCCTGGATCCAGCGCCGCTGCACGGCCGCCAGCCGCTGGCGATCGAACTGGAAGTACATCGCGGCGGGGGCCAGTGCCGCCACCGAGACGAGGATCCATTGCGCGACGTGCCCGACGAGCAGCTGCCAGAACGCCGGACTCTCGCGGGCGACCGCGCCCACGTCACCGAACGGGTTGTCGAGCTGGAAGATCGCCCCGTAGTCGATCGGCAAGAGCTCGTTGAGCTGCGTCGTCTGATGGATCGCCACACCGAGCCCGATCACGCTGACGAGCACGGCGCCGATCAGTACCGCCACTTCGGCGGCCTGCCGCGGAACGCCGTCGAGGAAGGAGCGGATCCTGCTTCCCCGCTCGATGCCCTCGACCGAACGGTGATCGCCGGGCGCGCCGCTGGGATCCGGCTGGCACAGCGTCGCCCGGTACCTGCGGAAGCGCAGGTACAGGCGGACCTCGCGGAACGTCGCGACGAGCAGGGCGATCACCGGAACGAGGACCACCGTCGCCACGACCCAGGCCCATGGGACGGCGCCGGCGCCGCCGAAGAACAGCGCCCACGCCCCGAAGCAGAGGCCGACGGCGAGCCAACCGAAGATCACGATCGCCCGTGGCAGGTTCGTGAGGAACTCGCTCGGTGCCGGTCGGACCTCGATCTGACCCAAGCGGCGCATGTTGAGCGTGTTCAGCCCACAGGCGTCCTCGGCCGGCACGGCCGTCTCACCCAGTGCAGGGATGGCGAGGACCTTGATGACCTCCTCGGCGCATCCGTTCCCGGTCGGGATGGCGCGTTCAGGCGGAAGGGGGTGGCCTGCGGCGTCGAAGCACGCGTAGATGCGCCACGGCGTGAGGTTCTCGTAGATCCACCGTCGAGGGGCCGCGCGGTGACGGGCATCCGTGTGTGACTGCTGAACCTTCGACCCGACTCCGTCCATTTGGAACCCCCAAAGGCGTCGATTCGTCGAGAAGAAGAGGCACCACCCATTGTTCTGATACACAACGTCGCCATGGTGAGGGTGGTGCCGGCTCGGGTCGAGTGGCTCGAGGCGCTGGTCGAAGGCGACGACGTGTTCACGGATCGCTTCGGGATCGCCGTGATCGAAGGCTGGGTCGGGTTCCCGGAGGCGTTGCCCGTGACGCTCGAGGCGACGCGCCGCGAGCCCGACACCGGATGGGGCACCCACCTGTTCTTCGACGAGCTCGATGGCGCGCTCGTCGGCATCGGCGGGTGGAAGGGGCGGCCGCAGGACGGCGAGGCCGAGCTGGGCTATGCCGTTGCTCCAGCTCGGCAGGGCCGCGGTTTGGCCACGGCCGTCGTCCAGGAGCTCGTCGCTCGTGCGCAGCGCGCCGGTGTTGCGGTGGTGACTGCGCACACGCTGCCCGAGCCGAACGCGTCGAACGCGGTGCTTCGCAAATGCGGGTTCACCCGAGGTGCGGATCTCGTCGAGGATGGTGAGACGGTGTGGCGTTGGGAGCGCCCGCTGGTGCCTGCGCCAACGGATACGGTCGGCGGCGTGCCGTCCCTGAGCACCGTCGCGCCGGCCTTCGTCGAGATGGCGCACCGCATCGTGTGGTGCGTCGCCGCCACGACGGGCAAGGACGAGCGGGCGCGGACCCGAGTACTGCACCCGATGTGGGAGTGGGACGGCGAGACGTTGACTGGCTTGATCCTCACGTCGCCACGCTCGCCGAAGTCCGCCGACCTGGCCCGCGTGCCGGCGCTGTCACTGACCTACTGGGCGCCCGACCACGACACGTGCACCGCCGACTGTGACGCGGAGTTCAGGAACGAACCTGCGGACCGGCAGGCCGGATGGGATCGCTTCGCCGGGGTGGCCCCGCCGCTCGGCTACGAGCCGTCGATCATTCCGGCCTGGCCGAGCCCCGATGCGCCTGACTTCGGAGTGTTGCGCCTGACGCCCCGACGGCTGCGGGTGATGCCGGGCACGGTGATGACCGCCGGAACCGGCGAACTGCTCACGTGGTCTGCTGACGCGTAACTGCCGTGACCAGGCGCTCGTCGATCGACCACGGTCCGCCGCCCGCCCACAGCAGGAACACCGCGGCGATCAGGAGGACCGAGCCGAGTCCGAGGTGATAGAGGTCGACCTCGACCCGGCCGCCGGTGAGCAGGGCCACGGTCATGTTGATCGTCACAACGGCGGCGGCGACGCGCGTGACGAGGCCGACGACGAGGAGCAGGCCGCCGAAGAGCTCGACGGTGCCCGCCGCAAACACGCTGGCATCCGGCCACGGCAATCCATAGCGCTCGAAGGAGTCGACCAGCGTCTCGTGCCGCGTGAACTTGGAGAGCGACACGGCGATCAGCGTGACGCCGGCCGCCACGCGCACGATCAGTGGTGAGGAGCGCAGGCCGGGCCGCGTGCGCAGCACGCCCAACGCCGCCTCGCGAGCCGTCACGGTCGGATCGTACGAGGGGCAGTTCGTCAAGCGGTGAGCAGCGCGGCGTACCGGGTGAGATACAAGGGCCAGCCGGCGTCGCCGTCGACGCCTTCGTGGACGCCTTCCCAGCCGGGACCATGGCGGTCGATGTTGCGATGTTCGAGCTCGACTCGAGTGCGCTGGGGACCTTCGGCGACGAAGCGCACGTCCACCTCGCTGGCACGGTCGGGATCCGTCTCGAGCTGCCACGTCGGGCCGATGTCCCAGCTGAACACGACCCTGGTCGGGGGCTCGTAGGTGAGGATGCGGGCCCAGCGGCACTCACTGCCGTCTTCCGCGCGGTCGTAGATGTGGCCGCCGACACGAGGCTCGAACACCGTCTCCGCGATCGGTGCACGCAGCAGGTTGTGCTCGGGTGGCTTGAAATCGCCGAAGCGGTCCGTGAAGACGCTGAAGGCGCGTTCGATCGGTGCTTCGACCACGATCTCTTTGCGCACGACCGCTGTTGCTGCCTGTGTCATGACTCTTCCTCCGTTTCGCCGATCGTGGCCTCGTACCCCGCGAGGGCGCGGGTCCAGAACGTGTCGAGTTGATCCCGCAAGGCGCTCACGCCGGCAGGGTTCAAGCGGTAGATGTGCCGCGTTCCGATGGCCTCGTCGCTGACGAGGCCCGTTTCCTTGAGCACCTTGAGGTGTTGCGAAACCGCCGGCCGGCTCACCGGAAGCTGCTCCGCGAGCTCGCCCACGGCGCGCGGCTGTTCGGCAAGGCATTCCAGGATCGCCCGCCGCGTGCGGTCGCCGAGGGCTTCCCAAACGGCGTCTGCCGATCCGTAAGTCGACACGAACGGTAAGTTACAACTTACGGATGGGGATCGTCAAGAATCGGGGCGCTGACCCACGCCGCCCAAACCGCTCAAGGTCAGAGAATTGGCTGAGATGCAGCCATTGCGCGGACCATGACGAGGTGTCAGCGGGCCCGTCGGATCGGCATGAACGTCGCCGGGGGGACGTCCGCGGCAAGGAAGTCCATGATGATCCTGGCCACCTCGGCCGGGCGTTCGAGGGGCAGGACGTGTGACGTTCCGGGCACGATCGCCAGTTGACCCGCCGGCAACGCTTCGTACAGCGCGCACGTGTGGTCGAGGCGCATCAAGTCGTCGTCGCCGGCCATGACCAGCGTCGGTGCGGTGATCGTCGCCAGTTCGCTTGCCGTCAGCGTCGGCTCTGTCGTCATCATGGTGAGCATCCGCTCGAACACCTCGCCGAAGTGCTCGACGCCGTCAGGTGACCGCTCGGCGTACCCCTGCAAGATCACCTCGCCGACCGGGCCGCTGTCGTCGAACTCGGCGGGCAGCACTCCGTCATAGTGGAAGTTGGCACCGATGGCGACGATGCGATTGACGAGATCGGGTCGCGTCATCGCGACGAGCAAGGCAACGATCCCCCCGTCACTCCAGCCCACCAGGTGGGCTGCGCCACCCACGACCTGCTCGAGCACGCTGATGGTGTCGCCTGCCATGTCGACGTAGTGGAACGGACCACCCGGGTCGGCGGTGTACCCATGCGCCCGGCGGTCGAAGGCGACGACGCGGTACCGCTCGAGCAGCGGCTCCGCCAGCACGCCGGTGAGCAAGTCGCTGTTGGACATCCCACCGTGCAACAGCAGCACCGTCTCCTCCCCGCTGGCACGATCGTCGATCCACGTCGGATGCCCGTTGATGTCGATGCGCTCGCCCATGCCAGGGTTTCTATCCGTAGCTGGGGTGTCAAGCTCGGATCGTGCTCGCCGACGACGCGAAGACCGTTCTCTACCGGTACCTGCAGCGAGGCCGAGACGCGCTGCTGTGGAAGCTCGAGGGTCTCTCGGAGTACGACGTGCGCCGGCCGATGGTGCCGACCGGCACGAACCTGCTGGGGCTGGTCAAGCACTGCTCCGGCGTCGAGATCGGTTACTTCGGCGACACGTTCGGCCGGCCGTTCCCCGAGTCACTGCCGTGGATGGAGGACGACGCCGCGCCGAACGCTGACATGTGGGCCACCGCTGAGGAGTCGCGCCAGGACATCGTCGGCCTGTACCACCGGGTGTGGGCGCACTCGGACGTCACGATCGACACGCTCCCGCTCGACGCGCCCGGTCGCGTGCCGTGGTGGCCTGACGACCGCAGTGCGGTGACGCTGAGCACGATCCTCGTGCACGTCATCGCCGACACCGACCGGCATGCCGGACATGCCGACATCGTCCGGGAGCTCATCGACGGCACCGTCGGGCTGCGCGTCGACAACGACAACATGGCGCCCGGGGACGAAGCGTGGTGGGACGAGTATCGGAGTCGGCTGGAGCGGGCGGCGCGCGAGGCGGGCGTCGAGCTGAGCACGCGCCGAGGATGTGCCGAGCCCGATGAGTTCCCGACGCTCGGACGGTCGACATCCTCATGGCCACCAATGCCCCGACTGCCGAGCTCGACACTCCCTACAGCAGCCCTGACGCTGCTGCCACGGATTGGGCACGGGCCCAATCCGTCCTCACCGACGCAGCGATCTACTGGCTCTCGACAGTGCGGTCCGACGGCCGCCCCCACGTCACACCCGTGATCGCCGTCTGGCGCGATGGCGCGATCCATTTCTGCACCGGTCCCGACGAGCAGAAGTCGCACAACCTGGCCGCCAACTCGAGCGTCGTCGTCACGACGGGGAAGAACGAATGGGCTGGGCTCGACGTCGTCGTCGAGGGCTCCGCCGAGCGGGTCACCGACGACGGCGCACTGCGCGATCTGGCGGCAGCCTGGGAGGACAAGTACGGGAAGGACTGGCACTTCGACGTCGCCGATGGGGCGTTCCGCCACGACGCCGGCAGGGCCGACGTCTTCACGGTGGTACCGGCGAAGGCGTACGCCTACGACCGCGACGAGCCGGGCGGCGCCACCCGCTACCGGTTCTGACCTTCTGTCCTTCGGTATCGCCTCACAACGATCGATACCGACGGACAGAAGGGCCATATCGGATCAGCGGCCGTCTCCGAGGGAGTCGTCGAGCGCCGCGTTGATCGCGGTCGTCACCTCGTCGATCGTTCCGCTCGCGTCGACGCGCAGCAGGATGTCCCGGCCGTGGTAGTACTCGACCAGCGGCAGCGTCCGCTCGCGGTAGACCTCGATCCGGTGGCGGATCGTCTCGGCGTTGTCGTCGGTGCGCCCCTCCTCCACACCTCGCGTCACGAGTCGTTCGATCAGCTCCTCGTAGGGGATCTCGAGGAGGACGACGGCGCGCAGCGTGAAGCCACGCTTGCTGGCCAGCTCGTAGGCGGCCGTGGCCTGGGGCACGGTGCGCGGGAACCCGTCGAGCACGAACCCTCCCGGCCCGCTCGGACCGAGCACTTCGTCGGCGATCATGCGGATGACCAGATCGTCGGGAAGGAGATCGCCCCGCCTCATCGCCTCCTGCGCGACGAGACCGAGGACGCTGCCGGCCCGGACGTGGCCCCGAAGTAGCTCACCGCTCGAGAGGTGGGGCACGCCGTAGCGGGCGGCCAGCCGCTCGCCCTGCGTCCCCTTGCCCGACCCGGGCGGGCCGAGCATCAGCAACCTCATGAGTGGCCCGGCAGCCTCATTACTGGTCATCGAGTCCGGTCAACGTACTTGATCAGCCTTGGACCGGGGAACCGTGGTGGAGGACCAGCTTCCAGCTGTCACCCGTGCGCACGAACATGTTGGTCGCGGCGATCGTGCCGGTCGCCGCACGGTCGACGAGGTTCTCGTCGAGCGTCACCCACGCGACGTCTCCGACGGCAACGGCGAGGTCATTGGTGACGATGAACTGGGTGCGGCCGGGTCCATCGAAGATGCGACGCCAGGACTCCATCACCATCGGCCACCCGCGCAGGATCGGCCAACCAGGATGGGTGCACACGACCCGCTCGCTGTGCTCCCACACCTGACCCATCGATTCGAGGCTGCGCCCCTCGAAGGCGTCGTAGAACGACGCGTTGGCGGCGAGAACGGCCTCGATGTCTGCGGTCTCCGCCATCACGCGAGGACGCTATCGAGGACCGTCTGTGGCAGCCTGACGCGATGGAGGTCGGCGAGACCGCGCGACGCACTCGACAGATCAGCGCTCGCGACATCGAGCTGTTCACCGAGATCACCGGTGATCGCAACCCGCTGCACTACGACGAAGGTGCTGCCACGGCAAGCCGCTTCGGCGGCATCATCGTGCAAGGTGGCGTGACGTCCGGTCTGCTCAACGCGCTCGTTGCCGAGGATCTCCCCGGTCCCGGCAGCGTGTTCCTACACGTCGACTGGAACTTCCGGGCGCCCGTGCGCCCGGGCGACGAGATCACCGCCGAGGCCGAGGTGCTCTCGGTCAAGGACGGCAAGCCGATCTGCACGCTGCGCACGACGATCACGAACCAGGACGGCACCGTCGTCCTCGACGGAACCGCCGTCGTCTATCAGGAACCGATGCCGGCGTCAGCGCCCTGAACGCCGACGATCACGGCGAGATCCTGGCGCTTCCACACGACCTGGGCCGGCAGCCCCGCCGCGGCGAGCCATTCGAGCTGCTCGGCCACCGAGCTCGGCATGTCGTAGACCCCGTCGATCGGTGTCACGACGTCGGCAGGGTCCTCCGGGACCACGACATCGCCGAGCACGAACCGGCCATCTGGCCCCAGTTGTTCAGCGATCCGGGCGAACAGGTCCGCCTTCCCGGCGCCATCGAGGTGGTGCACCGCGAGCGCCGACACGATCAGATCGAACGGGCCCTCCGGCAGCGGATCCTCGAGGCGGTGCACCCGGAGATCGGCAGCCGGGACCTGCGCCGCCGCCGCAGCGAGCATCTCGGCGCTCTCGTCGATGCCGATCAGCTCGGCGGCAGGATGGAGGGCGAGCACCCGCCGAGACGTCTGACCCGTGCCGACCCCGAGCTCCAGCACGCGCCTCACGCCGACGCCCGCGGTCGCCGTCGCGACGGCATCCTGGAAGGCGTCGTACGCCGGGACCTCCTCCCGGATCATCTCGAGATAGGTGACCGGATCGAAGTGATACTGGTCGCCGTCGGTAGCGTCGGACATCGATGCAGTCTGGCGTGTTGTCGTCATGATCGAGTCGGCGTTTCCCATCGTCGTCACCGCCGATCTGGGCCGCGCGCTCGGGTTCTGGCAGGACCTGCTGGGCGGCACGGTCACCTACCAGTTCCCGCCCGACGGCGAGCCTGGCTATGTCGGTCTCGATCTCGGGACGTCACACCTCGGCATCGGTGTCGACCCGTCGCTCGACCCGTCGAGTCAGGCCGGCCGGATCTCGATCTGGTGCTATGTCGCCGACTGTGACGAGGTCGTGGACCGGGTCCGTACGGCAGGGCTGCCCGTGACCGCGGAACCCGCCGACCAGCCGTGGGGGGAGCGCGTCGCCCATGTCGCGGATCCCGACGGGAACCACGTCATCATCGGCGCCAGGCAGCCAGCCGCCTAGTCACCGATCGCCGCGTAGGAGCAGGTCCAGAAGTCCTGGATGATCTGCGGCGGGGGGAAGGGGCCCGTGAACATGTCCGTCGTCAGGACGATGCCGATGAGACCGCTTGCGGGATCGTTGGCCCACGACGACCCGAGGCCGCCGGCCCATCCGTAGCTGCCCACCGCGGGCGCCAGCCCGGTCCGGCGCAGCTGCACGCCGACGCCGTATCCCCAGCCCTGCGAACCGTCGGGCGAAGGTCCTCCGCGGTCGCCGCCGATGTGGTCGACCGTCATCGCCTCGACGGACACGGGCGACAGCAGTCGTGACCCATCATCCAGCCGTCCGCCGGCGAGCAGCATGCGGGCGAAGGAGTGGTAGTCGTCGACCGTCGACACGAGGCCGCCGCCGCCGGACGGGAACGCGGGGGACTGGTCCACTGCCCGGCGGGCGCGTCGTACACGACCAGCTCGCCGGTCCCGGGATCCTTCGTGTAGCACGAGCCGAGCCGGTCGGCGTGCGGGGTCCAGAATCCGGTGTCGGCCATGCCCAGCGGCTCGAACACACGCTGGCGGAGGAAGTCCTCCAGAGGTTGACCGGCGGCCCTGGCCACGAGCACGCCGAGCACGTCGGAGCCGACGTTGTAGAGCCATCGCTCACCCGGCTGGTACAGCAGCGGCAGCGTTCCCAGCCGGCGCATCCACTCGTCTGGCTCCGGCGGTTGCTGCGGCTGTGGTGGACCGTCGCCAAGTTCGAGCGCACCCATTGCCTCGAGCAGCGGCTGCGGCCACGGTGCCGCGAAGTCCATGCCGAGGCCGAGCATGAACGTCATGACGTCGCGGACCGTGATCGGCCGCTGCGCCGGGATCGTCTCGCCGTCGATTGCGCCGTTCGGCTCGGCGAGCACCCGCCGGTTGGTCAACTCCGGCAACAGCTCGTCGATCGGCTCGTCGAGGCGCAGCCGGCACTCCTCGATCAGCAGCAGCGCACCGACAGCGATGATCGGCTTGGTCATCGAGGCGATCCGGAAGATGGAGTCACGGCTGACCGGCGCGGCCTCGCCACGGGTCAGCACGCCCGCGACGCCCACGTCGAGATCCTCACCGCATGCCGCCAGCCAGGCGACCCCGCCGATGTCGCCGCGCTCCACATGGCCTGCCATCACGTCGTCCAGCCGCTGCAGACGTTCCGCATCGAATCCACTCATGTCCGCTCTGACCTCCGCGGCGCCGAGAACTCACCGCGGATCGTCCCGCCCAGGCCTTCTCCACGGCAAGTCCACCTGACCTCCAAGACTCAATGGGTGGCGTCTGCGATGGTGGCCTCCCGTGACGATCTCACGGTTCATGACCACACTGGCATTGGCCGGATCGCTGGCCACGGCGGCGGCGCTGGCGACAACCCCCACGGCGGATGCGGCGTTCCCCGGCGTGAACGGTCGAATCGCCTTCGACTCGTTCCGCTTGGGCAACTTCGAGGTGTTCTCGATGGCCCCGAACGGCAGCAACCCCGTCAACCTCACCAAGCACCCAGCGTCGGACTCCGACCCGGTGTGGTCGCCAGACGGGACCATGGTGGCGTTCCTCTCCGACCGAGACGGCAACGGCGAGATCTACGTGATGAACGCCGACGGGTCCGGTCAGACCAGGCTCACCAACAACCCCGCTGCCGACTTCGAGCCGACGTGGTCGCCCGACGGCAGCCAGCTGGCGTTCACCAGCAACCGTGACGGGAACCTCGAGGTGTACACCATGCATGCCGACGGGTCCGGCCAGACCCGCCTCACGGACAGCCCCGGCGACGACAAGCAGGCAGCGTGGTCGCCCGACGGCACGAGCATCGCATTCACGAGCGTGCGCGGAGGCAACATCGAGGTCTTCGTGATGGGTGCCGACGGCTCGGATCCGGTCAACGTGTCCGCCAACCCGGCGACGGACTGGATGCCGAACTGGTCGCCCGACGGCGCCCGGCTGGCGTTCATCGCCGGACGAGACGGGAACTTCGAGGTGTACTCGATGAACGCCGACGGCTCGGAGCAGACTCGCCTGACGAACAACCCGGCCTCCGACTTCGAGCCGGCCTGGTCGCCAGATGGTTCGCGCATCACGTTCACGTCGTTCGCCGGGAACTTCGAGATCTTCTCGATGGCCGCCGACGGCACCGACTCGACCAACCTCACGAACGACTTCGGATTCGACAGCCGTCCCGACTGGCAACCGCTCGGCAGCGTGGCGGCGCCGTCGGTCACGATCGGAGGCGGCTCGTGCGGTCCTCGGAGCGAGGTCGGCTCGGTCGACCTGCTCCTCGCCGACGCCGACACACCGGTCGACGAGATCGTGGTCAGCGTCACCAGCTCGAACGAGGACGTGCTGCCGATCGACAACGTGGCCGTGGACGGCTCGGGTGAGCAGCGCACGGTGACCGTCGAGACGCCACGTCGTGCGACGGGTGTCGCCGTCCTGACGATCAGCGTCACTGACGGGATCACCGACACCTCGGCGAACCTCACCGTCCACGCCGGCTCCAGTCGTGACGACACGGTCGTCGGGACGGCGGACGCCGACCTGATGCTCGGCAACGCGGGAGACGACACGCTGCTCGGCGACGCCGGCAACGACGTTCTGTGCGGCGATCGAGGCAGGGACATCCTCAGCGGAGGCGACGGTGCCGACCTCTTCAGCGGAGGGTCCAGCAAGGACGTCGCGACTGACCTCGACACGGCCGAGGGTGACGCCAGCGACGGCACCCTGCCGTAGCGCGCTCCTCCCGACGGCGTCGACACGTTGGCCCGTATGGAACACTTCACGCCCATGACGGTGCGGACATTCCGAAGGATCTGGGCATCCCCCCTTTCCGTGGAGGCATCGTCTATGAGGAGACGCGATGCCAGAGCGGAGGAAGTACGACCCCGAGTTCCGTGAGGGGGCGGTGACGATCGTTCGGGAGACCGGTAAGTCCATCGCTGAGGTGGCCCGGGATCTCGGTATCGGCGCCGGCACTTTGGGGAGCTGGGTGAAGAAGGACCGGCTCGCCCGAGGGGAGGAGTCCGACCCCACCAGGGTCGATCCTGCCTATGTGCGTCGGCTGGAGCGGGAGAACGCCGAGCTGCGGATGGAGCGTGATGTGCTCAAGCGCTCCGTGGTCCTGTGGGTGAAGGAAGCGACGCGGTGAGCGTGGCATCGTTCGTCGCCGCCCAGAGGACCGAACACGGTGTCCCCCATGCACTGACCTGTCGGGTTCTCGAGCTCAGCGAGTCGTGGTTCTACAAGTGGCGGGAGCGACCGGCGACACCCCGCCAGAGGCGTCGGGCCGATCTGGACGCGGCGGTGCGCCGTTCGTTCGAGGAGTCCGACGGTGACTACGGCTCGCCGCGGGTGCGCGCCGACCTGCGCCAGTGGGGGTGGAAGGTGTCGAAGAAGACGGTGGAGGCGTCGATGGCCCGCCAGGGGCTGGTGGGCCGCCCGACGCGACGCCGGTTCCGTTCCCTGACCCGCCCCGACAAGGCCGCACCGCCGGCGCCGGACCTGGTCAAACGGGACTTCGCCGCGCCGGCGATCAACGTCAAGTGGTGTGGCGATCTGACCGAGGTGCCCACCGACGAAGGCAAGCTCTACCTCGCTCACGTCGAGGACCTGGCGTCGCGGCGGATCCCCGGCTTCGCCCTGTCCGAGCATCACGACGCTCCGCTCGCCGTCGCCGCCCTGCAGATGGCCGCCGCCGTGCGCGGCGGCGACGTCACCGGCGTGATCTTCCATTCCGACCACGGCAGCGAATACAGCGCCGAGCTGTTCGAGACCGCCTGTGCTCGTCTCGGAGTCCGCCCGTCGATGGGGCGGGTCGGGTCGTGTTTCGACAACGCCGCCTCGGAGAGCTTCCACTCGACCCTCGAGTTCGAGCTGCTCCGCAAGCGTCGCTTCACCACCAAGGTCGAAGCCCGGGCGGCGGTGGCCGCCTACATCGACCGCTACAACCGGATCCGCCGGCACAGCACTTGCGAGATGAAGTCACCGATCGAGTTCGAGGCGATCCTCGCCACCCGCGCCGCCGAAACCGTCACCGACGGGGAGGCGGCGTGAGAACCGGCCTCCACGATCGCCGGAGTACCACGAAACGAGAACCGGTGGCACCAGACACCGGGCCAATGACAGGCTCAGTCAGCAATCAGCAGCCCTCCACGATTCGGGGGGAGGCCCAATCGCTCTCTCGACGTTGGTCATCGCGGCGGTCGGTGTGCCGGCGGCGAGCGCCGAAGCGCAGGACGACGGTCTGGTCGACGGGGCCCGGTCGCTCGGGGATCTGTGGGGTTGGTTGATGGGTGTCGGATCGTGTTCGGTTGATCGGTGACACTTCGTTGTGCAGAGTTTGGTAGTGCGGGGATGGATGCCCGCTCTGCGGATCTCGCCGGGGTGCTGGCGTTGCTCGGTGCGCAGTAGTTGGTCGCTGTAGAAGAACTGCATCACCTGGTCGGTAACCGAGACGTCGATGTTTTGTACGGCAGCAGCTACGCGGAGGCAGACCTGTTGCCAGTGGACGCAGACCACTCCGAGCTTGCTTGCTCGACGAGCGACATGTACCGTAGTGGGATACTCGCGCGGGCGGGGTGACGTAGGGTAAGGTGCGCAGTTCGGTGACTGTCGCTGGCGTAGACGAGAAGAACGGTTCGGCCGGGGTGGCCATCCAGATCGCTTGATGCGGCCGCCGCTGGTTGTAGTGCTAGACGGACGCATCGAGCTCGGCCTGAGCTGCTTGCAGACTCGGAGAACACTAGGTCGGTGCGGAACTAGAGCGCGCAGACTGCGATGGAACGGTTCGATATTGCGAGTGGTGGTCGGCGAACGGGGTTGGGTCAAGCGATGCGTGATCCCGTTCTCCCGGCAGATCCGATCGAACAGCACCTCCACCGGCGGCTGGTTGAACGTCCCGTGAACACCTTGGCGTTGTCGGTCAGGATCTACGCCGGGCACCCATGGACACCTAACGCCGCGGCCAGCGCGGCACACACCTGTTGGGACGATTCCCGCCGCATCAACGAGGCGCACACACAGAACCGCGAGTGGTCATCCACACCGGTCAACGCCTTGGCTCTCGAGTCGTCCGCCAACACGAACCCGCCGACCACATCCATCTGCCACAACTCCATCGGGGAGACCACGTTCCACCGCTTCCACTTGCGGTCCCGCCGCTGCC
This sequence comes from uncultured Acidimicrobiia bacterium, assembly GCA_963844915.1. Classification (GTDB taxonomy): domain Bacteria; phylum Actinomycetota; class Acidimicrobiia; order Acidimicrobiales; family Ilumatobacteraceae; genus JALZMG01. The sequence goes on from CAWJQF010000013.1 coordinate 245,258, forward strand.
GCCCATCCGGATAGATCAACCCCAACCGCACCAACGCCCGATACACCCCCGACTCCGACGGCAACGGCTCCACCTGCGCTTTGGCCAGCTCGAACACCAACCGTCGCGGACCCCACCCCGGATGCGCCCGCCGCAACTCCGCCAACACCACCTCCACCGCGTGACGCTATCTGATGCGGGCACGATCCGGGCCGATGCGAACGATCCGCAAGATTCTCCAGACCCGCCCGCCTCATAGCGGGCCGACCACACATGCACGGTCTTGCCGCGACACCCCGCACCGCGCCGCCACCGACGTCACCGTCTCACCCCCACCGATCACCGCCAACACCGCCTGATAACGCTGCTCCACCACGCTCAACTCCCTCATGCTCGGGAGTGTCACCCATCAACCGGAACAGCTGTCACCTATCAATCGTACTATGTGTCACCCATCAGCCGAAGCCCCAACGAGAGGCATCAGCCGAAGTAACACAGGTCGCTCGGGGATCCGCTGCTCCCGCAACTCGGCAACGGCGGTTACGACGTGGAGCACTACACGATCGACCTCACATACGACCCGGTGGACAACCGCTTCACGAGGGCGACCACGACGATCGAGGCCGTGGCCACCGAGAACCTTCGCGAGTTCACCCTCGACTTCCAGGACGACCTCGAGGTCCTCGGTGTCACCGTCAACCGTCGGGACGCGCCGGCTCACTTCGAGCCGGCCACCCCACCGCTCGCGAACGCCACGCAACCCATGAAGCTGGTCGTCACGCCGCACCGGTCCGTGCGGCTGCGGCCCGGCGAGGAGTTCACGGTCGTCGTGCGCTATCGCGGCATCCCGGTTGAGATCACCGACCCTGACGAATCCATCGAGGGGTGGATCCGCGCCTGCTACCCGCTCAACCCGCCGCAGACGTGCGACGGGGCGTTCGTCGTGAACGAGCCGATGGGGGCGCAGAGCTGGTTCCCGTCGAACAACTACCCGACCGACAAGGCGACGTTCGACACGCTCATCACGGTGCCCAACTCGAAGACGGCGCTCGGCGTCGGTGAGCTCGTCAGCCGCACCCACCGCAACAACAGCACCACGACGTGGCACTGGCGGGAGGACGACCCGACGGCCACCTACCTCACGACGGCGACCGTCGGCGACTTCATCTACCGCGAGGAGTCGATGGTGGAGACGTCGACGGGACGCACGCTGCCCGTGTACAACTCCATCGACAGCACGGCGACACCCGCCCAGCTGGCGGCGATCAACACCTCGCTCGCCGCCGCGCCTGCCCAACTCAACTTCCTCAGCGATCTGTTCGGCCCGTACCCGTTCGACTCGATCGGCGCCGTCGCCGACAAGGCGGCCGGCGTCGGCTATGCGCTCGAGGTGCAGACCAAGCCGCACTACGCCGGATCGTTCACGACTGGCAATCCGTCGATCAACATCAACACACAGCTCCACGAGATCGCCCACCAGTGGGTCGGCAACAGCGCCACGCTCGAGACCTGGGCCGACATCTGGTTCAACGAGGGATGGGCGAACTGGGCGACCTGGTACTGGCAGTTCTCGGTCGGCACAGGGCCGGACCCAGCGGTCATCTTCGACACCACGTACAACTCGACGCCGGCGAGCGCGTGGGCGATCGCGCCGGCAGTCCTCGACGGTGATCCAGCCAACATGTTTCTCAGCTTCCCGACCTACACGCGTGGCGCGATGACGATCCAGGGGTATCGGGAGATCGTCGAGGACGAGGTGTTCTTCGAGTTCGTCCAGGCGATCCAGGAGGACTTTGCGTACGGCAACATCTCGACCGAGGAATTCATCGAGTACGCGCTCGACTTCTCAGGATTCAGCGGCTCGGAACTGACCCTGCTGAACGACTACTTCCAGCAGTGGCTCTACGGGGTGACGAAGCCGACGATCCTCCCGGAGTCCTTCGCGTAGTCCCTGCAGAACGGTCGGCGGGATGGAGGCCCGCGAGGTCGCCCTGCTCCTGACGGACGTCGAGGCGTCGACTCGGCTGCTCGTCCGTCACGGCCGGTCCGGGGTGGTCGCGCTGGGTCGTGTCAGCGCTGTGGTGTCGGCGGCCGCCAGCGAGCACGGCGGCGAAGTGTCGCGAGCGCAAGGGGAGGGCGACAGCGCAGTCGTCCTGTTCACGTCGGTCGGCGCGGCGGTTGCCGCGGCGCTCGACGTGAACGAGCGGTTGGCTGCCGAGCACTGGCCGGCAGGCGATCGGGTCGTCGTGCGCAGCGCGGTGCACGTCGGAGAGGTGACGGCGACCGATGAGGGCCTGTTCGGTCTGGAGGTCCATCGCTGCGCACGGCTGCGCTCGCTGGCGGATGGCGGCGAGGTGCTCCTGTCGGACGCCGCGGCGCGTCAGGTCGCGCCGCAACTTCCCCAGCGAGCATCCGTCAGGGACGAGGGCATCGTTCTGCTGCGCGGGTTCGCGCAGTCCGAGCGGGTGTGGCGGCTCGTCCATCCGGCCCTCGCGCCGCCTCGCCGCCCACTCGCCGGTGCGAGTGATCTCGCCGGTGCACTCCCTGAGTGGCGAACCTCGCTCGTCGGGCGATCCGCCGAGATCGCCGCCATCGTCGATCGGCTCGGTGCTGGTCACATCGTGACGCTCGTTGGACCGGCAGGTGTCGGCAAGACTCGGCTCGCTGTCGCCGCCGCGTCGCATGCCGCTTCGCGTGTGCGGTTCATTGACTTGACGCTCGCCACCAGCGATGACGGCGTGCCGGCGGTCGCCGCCGGGGCGCTGGGTGTCGAGGAGTCGACGTCGTTCCTCGATGGCATCGAGGCGGCGCTGAGTGCAGCGCCGGCGCTGGTGGTGCTGGACAACTGCGAGCACGTACTCGACGCTGCTGCCGCTCTCGTCGACCACGTGTCGGCGCGCTGCGCGGCGTCCTCGATCCTGGCCACCAGCCGTGCACCGCTCCGTGTACCCGGGGAGGACGTGGTCGGAGTCACGCCGTTGGGGACCGAACATGGCGGGGCAGCAACGCAGCTGTTCCTGGACCGAGGGCAGGCCGTAGGTCGGGATCTGATGGCTGACGGCACCGGGCTCGAACAGGTCACCGCCGTTGTCGGTCTCCTCGACGGCGTGCCGCTGGCGATCGAACTGGCGGCAGCCCGGCTCAACGTGTTCTCGGTCGGCGAGCTCTTCGACGTCCTGCAACTTGATCTGGGTGGGCTCAGCGACCCACGGCGGCGCGGCCCCGACCGACAACGAACGCTGCGTGCGGCGGTCGAGTGGAGCATGCGGCTGCTGAGCGGAAGCGAGCAGGCGGTCCTGCGTCGGCTCGCAGTGCTGCCCGGCAGCTTCCGGCTCACCACGGCGCTTGCCGTCTCGCCTCGGGCGGCAGGGGCCTTGCCATCGTTGGTCGACCATTCGCTCGCTGCGATCGAGCACCGCACGGGACCAACTCGCTACCGCCTGCTGGAGGCGGTCCGAGCGGTCTCGCAAGAGGCGCTCGCTGACGACGAGCGCCGGGAGGTGCTCGACCAGCTGCTCGTGTACTGCGTCGACGAGCTGGCGGTGATCGACGGGGACGCGCTCCGACCTGCGGGGCTCGACTCCGAGATCCGTCAGGACCACGCATTGCACGTGGTCGCCGCCGAACACGCGCTCGCGACGGCACAGACTGAGCTCGGGCTGCGTCTCGTTCACGGGCTGTTCGCGGCCTGGCATGGCGTAGGACAACGGTCCACGCTCGATCGTTGGATGGACCGGCTCGTCGCCCAGACCGGCGGCCCGAGTCGCGTGCGTGGAATGGTGCTGCGACGCCAAGCGATCATCGCCCGTGAACAGCTGAGCGACTACGAGCGCGCGGTGCGACTCCTGGAGCGTGCCGAGACGGACGCCGTCGCCGTCTCCGATCAGCACCTGCTCGCCAGGGTGCGCTGCACACGTGCCGAGCTCGACCTCGACGAAGGACGGATCGAGGGGCTCGAGCCGCGGCTGTGGGACGCGATCGCCTTGCTGGAGGAAGCGGGTGGTGAAGATGTCTCCGCTGTCCTGGCGTCACTGGCGTCATTTCACGCTGACCGCGTCGAGTTCGACATGGCGGAACAGGTGCTCGCGGCGAGCGCGCGATGCCAACCGCCACTGGTTCCAGCGCGTGCAGATCGAACTAGTTGGCGCGTGGTGCATGCTGCTGGCAGGTCGGATCGACGTGGCCGCCGGCCGCGCCGCCACAACGCTCGACCTCGCCGAACAGACCGGTGACACGGACCTCATCGCGAGTGCCATCGAGATCGCCGCGCTCGCCGCATTGGCGGGAGGAGATGCCGACGTCTCGCGGGAGCTGCTTGTTCGCATGGTGGCGTACTGCCGTGAGCACGAGCTGGCCAACCTCGCCGACGGGCTGGCCGGATTGTCCATCGTCTCCGTGCTCCGAGGCGACTCCGAGGTCGCCCGCCTGTGCCGGGACGAGCTCCGAAGTGGCCAGTACCCGGGCACCGCGGAGACCGTGCCGTACCGTCGCCTGGCCGAGGGCTTCGTCGATCTCGCAGAGGGTGACACAGCGCGAGCCGTTGAGATCGCCACAGAGGTGCGCGCGTACGGTGCGCAGCTCCGCATGCCGTACTTCCACGTGCTCGGGACCGAGCTGCTCGCCGCCAGCATCGCCGCCACCGACCCGGTGGGCGCGCGGCAGCTGCTCGCTTCGGCTGACGACGAACGGCGTGCGGTCGGCGCACTGGCCTGGCCGCTCGAGCCGTACCGCGACGCCGCGCGGCGCGCACTGGCGAACTGTCCGTAGGAATCGCTCGGATCCTGCGGGTTACGACGGACAGAACGACTTGCAGCCGGTCTCTCGGGGTTCCTCACGTCGTGAGGCGCGACCTCGCGCCTTTGTGGTGATCGCCACCCACCCAGGGCGGCCCAGTGATGGGAGACATCATGACCACCACGTCTGTCGAGGCGCGCACCGGCTTCGTGTCCGTCGGCGATGCCGAACTGTGGTTCGAGCAGCGGGGCGCTGGTCCCGACGTGCTGCTGCTCGCCGGCCTGAGCGATCCGGTCGAAGCCTGGACGTTCCAGCTCGAGGCGCTCGCCGACCGCTACCGCGTGACGGCGTTCGACAACCGGGGCGCCGGCCGCTCGCCGATGCCGCCCGACGGGTTCACCGTGCGCGGCCTGGCCGACGACGCTGCCGGTGTGCTGCACGCCCTCGGCATCGAGCGGGCACACGTCATGGGTTTCTCCGGTGGCAGCGCCACCGCCCAGGAGCTGATCCTGCGCCACCCCGATGTCGTCAACAGCCTCGTGCTCATCAGCACGTGGGCGCGTCGGGACGTCTTCCTGCGCACGGCGATGGAGGCGTGGACGTGGCTGGCCGATGCCGCTCCCAGCGAGCGCAAGATGCTCGAGGCGTTCTTCCTCTGGATCTACACACCTCGCGCCCACGAGGAAGGGATCGTCGAGCAGATCATCGAAGAGGCGATGGCGTTCCCGCACCCGCAGTCACCGGAGGCGTTCCGCCGCCAGCTCGAGGCTTGGAAGGTCCACGACACGTACGATCGGCTGCCGCAGATCGACGTTCCCACGCTCGTCGTCGCCGGTGAGATCGACATGATCACGGCCCCTCGCTACGGCAAGATCGTCGCCGATCGGATCCCGGGCGCCGAGTTCGTGGTGCTGCCCGGTGAGGCCCACCAGCCGTTCCAGGAGAGCCACGAGCAGTTCAACGCCATGGTCGACGCGTTCTGGTCGAAGGTCGTCGTCTCCGCCTGAACGGAGCGAGCCGCCGACGCGGCGGCTTCCTACGATGCGGCGATGACCCTCGACGACTTCGACCGGGTCCCGCTGCTGTTCGGCCCGTCACCGATCCACCCGCTGCCGCGCCTCGAGCGCGGCACTGGGTGGTGGCGTCGAGGTGTGGGCCAAGCGGGAGGACTGCAATTCCGGGATCGCCTTCGGCGGCAACAAGGTCCGCAAGCTCGAGTACCTCGCCGCCGAGGCGCTCGCCCAGGGCTGCGACACGCTGGTGTCGATCGGAGGGGTTCAGTCCAACCACACCCGTGCGGTGACCGGCGTCGCCCGCCACCTCGGCCTCGGCGCCGTGACCGTGCAGGAGCACTGGGTCGACGAACCCGACGAGCACTACGGCTGCGTCGGCAACATCCAACTGACGCGCATCATGGGCGGCGACGTCCGCCTGGACGAAGCCGGGTTCGACATCGGCGTGCGGGACAGCTGGAAGCGGGCCCTCGACTCCGTGCTGGATGCCGGCGGCAAGCCGTATCCGATCCCTGCCGGGGCGTCCGACCACCCGCTCGGCGGGCTCGGCTTCGCCAACTGGGCCCGCGAGGTCGCCGCGCAGGAAGCCGAGCGCGACGTCTTCTTCGACCACGTGATCGTGTGCACCGTGACCGGCTCGACGCACGCCGGCATGATCGCTGGCTTCGCCCTCGCAGGGGCAGGACGCAGGCGCGTCATCGGCATCGACGCCTCCAAGACGCTGGAGCAGACCGCCGACCAGGTCACCCGCATCGCCAACGACACCGCCGAGCGGATCGGCCTCGGCAGGGCGCTGCTGCCCGAGGAGATCTGCATCGTCGACGGCTACGCCGGACCGGTCTACGGCATCCCGGACGAGGGCACGATCGAGGCCATCCACCTTGCCGCTCGCACCGAGGGCATGCTCACCGACCCCGTCTACGAGGGCAAGTCGATGGCTGGGCTGATCGGCATGGTCAGGTCCGGTGAGATCCCCGCCGGTTCGAAGGTGTTGTACGCGCACCTCGGCGGGCAACCTGCCTTGTCCGCCTACGCCGGGACACCCGGCCTGGGCTGAAGGACGATTCAGACCTGAGGAGTCGATGATGACTGGTCCGACTGCCGACGACTTGCTGGCCATCTGCGCCGCCAACGACGTCCGGCTCGTGCGCTTCCTGTACTGCGACAACGGTGGTGTCGTCCGCGGCAAGGCCGTCCCGATCGAGCACCTCGCCAGCCGCATGGCGACCGGCGTCGGTCTGACGAAGGCGATGCAGGCGATGAACTCCCTCGACCAGTTGCAGTCTGTGGAGGGGATGGGTCCCGTGGGTGAGATCCGCCTCGTCCCTGACCCGTCGACGTTCACCGTGCTGCCGTACGCCCCGCGGCGGCGGCGATGCTCGTCGATCACGTCAGCCTCGACAACACGCCGTACCCGGCGTGCCCCCGTGGCTTCCTGGCCCGCATGTCCGGGCGGCTCGCCGAGCACGGGATCGAGCTGCGCTGCGCCGTCGAGAACGAGTTCTCGCTGGCCCACCTCGACGGCGAACGACCCGTGCCCATCGACACCAGCCTGTGCTTCTCGACCGTCGGGATGACGGCCGGTGCCGAGGTGGTCGATGCGATCATCGACGCCCTCGACGCCCAGCAGATCGCGCTCAACCAGTACTACCCCGAGCTCGGCCACGGGCAGCACGAGCTGTCCGTGCTGCCCCGGCCGGCGCTCGCCGCAGCGGACACGCAGGTGCTGGTCCGGGAGACGATTCGCGGCGTCGCCTCCCGGTGCGGCCTGGTCGCCTCGCTCGCGCCGAAGCCATGGCCCGACCAGGCCGGCAACGGCGCCCACGTGCACTTCAGCGCGTGGCAGGACGAGCGCAACCTGTTCCACGATCCGGCCGGCCGGTACGGGCTGTCCACGCTCGCCGAGCAGTTCCTGGCCGGGATCCTGGCCCACACCCCTGGCCTCCTGGGGCTGACGGCCCCCTCGTTCAACTCCTACGCCCGCCTGCTGCCACAGCACTGGAGCTCGGCGTTCGTGTGCTGGGGGCCGGACAACCGAGAGGCAACGGTGCGCGTCCCGTCGACGTTCTGGGGCGACGAGGCGGCAAGCACGAACCTGGAGTACAAGCCAGCGGACGCGTCAGCGAACCCCTACCTCGCCTTCGGTGGCTTGATCGCGGCTGGCCTCGACGGCATCGAGCGCGAGCTCCTCCCGCCGACGCCGATCGACATCGATCCCGCCGACCTCTCGGACGCGGCCCGCGACGAGGCCGGCATCGCGCGGTACCCGACGACGCTGGCCGAAGCGCTCGATGCCCTCGAAGCCGACCCGCTCCTGCTCGCTGCGCTGGGCGACCTGCTGGCTCGCTCGTACATCACGGTGCGCCGGTCGGAGGCCGAGGCGTACGCCGAGGCGGCGGAGGAGTTCACCTTCACCAACCACTTCGTGAAGTACTGACGTGGCCGCTGTCGACGGGTTGCGACCGGCGATCGCCGAGCTCGCGGCGATCGACCAGCACGCCCACCTGCTGGATCACGCCGACGCCGCGCCGGCGCTGCACGAGGTGCTCAGCGAGAGCCGTGACCCCGCCCAGCGTGAGCTCGTCCGCCAGCAGCCGGCGTACCGCTTGGGACTTCGCGAGCTGGGTGCCGTGCTGGGTGTCGATCCGTCGGAGGCGGCGATTGCTGCTGCCCGCCAGGAAGCTGGCTACATCGATCGCCTGCTTGCGGCGTGCCGTCTCGACGAGATGTTCGTCGACGACGGCTTCCGGTCGGCCGGGACGATGTCACTCGACGAGCACGCGGCGGTCGTTCCCTGCGCCGTGAGGCGTGTCGTGCGCATCGAGAGCGAGGTGGAGGCGGCGTGCGCTGGATGGCCGCCTTTCCAGGAGTGCCGGTCCACGTTCCAGCAGGCGATCCTCGCGGCGCGGGCCGGCGGCGCTGTCGGGCTGAAGACGATTGCCGCGTATCGCTGCGGTCTCGACCTCCCGGTGCCGTCGCTGGCTACCGCCGTCGAGTCGTACGAGGCGTGGCGGCGCTCGGGATCGAGCCGCCTGATCGACGCCGCGCTGGTCTCGTTCTTCGTCGCCGACGCGATCGAGGCGGCCGGACCAGGCGTGCCGCTGCAGGTCCACACGGGCCTCGGCGATGCCGACCAGTCGTTGCTCGGTGCTGACCCGGCCTTGCTCCAGCCGCAGCTCGACCACGGCTTCCTCGCCGGCGTCCCGGTCGTCCTCCTGCACTGCTATCCGTTCGTCCGACACGCCGGCTACCTCGCCAGCATCTACCGCGACGTCCACGTCGACCTGTCGCTGGCGCTCACGTTCGTCCCGCAGCGCGGGTCGGCATTGGTTGGTGAGGCACTCGAGCTGACGCCCGCCAGCAAGCTCCTGTTCGCGACCGATGCCTCGCGCCTGCCCGAGATGTTCGTCCTGGGGACGCGCTGGTGGCGAGCGTCGCTGGCCCGCGCACTCGGCGACCTCGTCGACGACGACGTCCTCGACGAGGCGCTCGCGCTGGATTGGGCGGAGCAGATCCTGGCCGACAACGCCCGCCGCCTGTATGGCGTGTGAGCGCGCTGTTCCCTACGAACTGTCCGTCACGATCGTTCGGATCGGCCCGATCCCTAAGGACAGAACACCAATTCGCCGGCCGCCTCGCCGCTGTTGCCTCGGGCATCCGTCGCCGTGAGCGTGTAGCGCCAGGTGCCCGGCACGGGATCGAGCTCGAGGGGGCCGATCCAGCCCCGGTTGCCATCGGTCGTCATGTCGGTGTTGCCGTCGTCGCCCGGCCCCGACCACTCCAGCGTCACGTCGACCAGTTCGCTCTCGTCGTCAATGGTGGCGGCGACGACCGGAGTGACGGTGGTCCTGCAGGGGACCGTCGCCGGCGCCCGGATGATCTCGACGACAGGTGACCGCTCGACGCGTGCCAGCACCACGATCTCGCCGCTACCGACATCGCTGCCGATCGATGCGACCTCCTCGATGTCACCCTCTGGCAGCTGGTCGCGATCGAGCGAGACCGTCAGCTCGACCGCCTCGTCGGGGTCGAGTTGACCGCCCGTGTCGGACCAGGCGAAGGGCTCGCCGGTCTGCAGCACCCAGTCGATCGTCGTGCCGCCACCGTTGGTCAGCACGATGCGTCCGGACGACTCCGTCGCGCCGAGGTCGATGACGTCCGTAGAGAGGTCCAGGCGACCCGGCAGCGCGGGCGCGATGGTCGTCGTCGGCGCGGCCGTCGTGGTCGGCGGATCCGTGGTGGTGCTGGCGACCGTCGTGACGGTCGTCGACGTCGCCGGCGCGACGGTCGTCGATGGAGCCGCTGTCGTGGACGTCGCCGGGCCAGCCGTCGTCGTGGCGGCGTCCGTCGACTCGGGAGCGGGAGCCGCCGCTTCATCGCTGCTGAGCACGGCGAGCCCGACGCCGGCACCGGTCGCCAGCAGCGTCGCCGCGGCGACACCGGCCACGACGGCCGGCCAACGTCGCGGCGCCATCGGTGGTCCGACTCGACCAAGCACCCGCGGGCGCAGCTCCGGTGGTGCTGCCAGCGCCGGCGCCGCGCCGACCAGGGCGATGGCGGCATACCGCCGCTTCGTGTCGCTGCACACGGAGCAGTTCTCGACGTGACGTGACACGCGCTTGCGCACCAGCACGGACAGCTCGCCGTCCCAACCGGCCAGCAGCGCATCGAGCTCCGGGCAGTCCTTCCGGCCGGTGCGGGCGACGGCCAGCGCGCCGAGGCTGCGCTCGACCCGCTCGCGCATCCGGTGCACGAGCACGTGGCTGTGGCCGAGCCCGACGCCGAGCGCCTGGGCGAGATCGTCACCCTCGAGGCCTTGGCGTGCGGTGAGCTCGAGGACGAGCTGATCGCGTGCATCGAGCCCCGCCGCCGCCTCACGCACGGATCGGGCCAACTCCTCGAGATCGACCGTGCCGAGCCCATCCGTCGCGGTGTCGTTCGGAGCCACGACTTCAGCGGCCGTCGCCGGATCGAGCAGGCGCACCCGCTGGCGACGCTTCGTGCGTCGATACACCTCGTGACGAAGGATGGCGAACAGCCATGGCTTCAACTTGTCCGGGTCGCGCAGCTGGCCAAGCTTCTCGGCGGCCTTGACGAACACGTCCTGTACGACGTCGGCTGCCTCGTCCCGATCGTGCAGCATGTAGGCCGCCGTGTCGTAGAGCGGATCGGCGTAGCGGTCGTAGATCCCGGCCAGTCCGATCGAGTCGCCGGCGAGGTGCGCCGCCACCAGTTCGGCGTCGCGCCGACCGTCCACCACCGTCCATTGTCCCACCCTCAGCCGGCCCGATGGAACGAGACGATGGCCCAGAACTCGGGATAGTCGTCGCCCACATCCGGCGACACGAGACGCAGGCACGGCGTGTCGGCGTACGCCTCTGGCAAGCCGAACTCGGTGCACCGGTAGAGGTCGTCGAGGCTCTCCACCGTGATCAAACCGGAGCTGGCGACGTTCCACTTCAGATCGCAGTCGTCCTGCCGTCCGGAGTCGGTCTTGATGTCGTCGCCCGCGCTGCAGAACTCGGTCCAGCCATCGGCATCGCGCTCGAGGGCGTTCACGTACAGCGGCGGGAGGAATCCGGTGCCGACGCCCTGGATGACGTGCTTGTTGTGGGCGTTGTCCAGCGTCACCGTTGCCCCGTCGTCGAGCTTGTCCTCGCCGCGGCTGCCGACGACGAGCTCGTGGAGCCCCCACCGGAAGCTCAGCTCGCCGCGGTTGATGTCGCTGTCGTCGCCGTCACGCTCGACGTGGATCTCGTGGAATGTCACCAAGATGTTCGGAGCCTCTTCGGTGTCGAACGTGCCTTCGCGCAGTGCCGTGTGGTCATTGCCATCGATGGCCATGACGACGATGTGATACGTCGTCTCGCCGGCCAGGCCCGACAGGACGGTGTCCCACGACTGCACGAGCTCGTCGCCGGTCTGCGTCGCCGCCGGCGTGTCGTCGAGGTTCGTGATGTCGATCGGGTCGGGCGAGACGAAGGCGGCGAGGAACGCCGGTGTGTGCGTCTCGACGTGCAGTGCCATCTCCGTGGATCCCGCCTGCGGCGTGACCGTCGCCGTCGTGATGCACTGGTGCGCGCAGCCCGGTTCCGGACCAGGGCTGACGACCTCTTCGGGCAGGTCCAGCGGTGTCGTCGTCATGAACGAGCTCGACTGAGTCGCCGAGTGGTCGTGCTCGTCGGTCGCCCGGACGACGATCTGGTACGACGTCGCCGGCTCGAGCGGCGACAGCAGTGTCGACCAATCGGTTGCCAGCTCGCCGGACGACGCCGTCGGCGCATCGTCGAGATCCGGCTCGTCATCGCTGACCCACACCTCGATCAGCGCCGGTGTGTTCGTCTCGACATGGAGGTCGACGTTCGGCGTCGTGGCGTTGCCGGTCAGCCATGCCGTCGTGATGCACTGCAGCGCGCACCCGCCGGCTCCCTCGCCGGCGGTCAGCCCGACGTCGGCGACGACGTCACCGCCGAGCGTCTGGCGGAATGCGTAGACGTCGATGTAGTGGTTGACGCCGGGCTCGCTGACCTTGACCTTGAACTGGATCGCCCCCGGCTCGTACGCAGATGCGTCGATGTCGAATGCCAGCTCGGAGGATGAGCCAGGCCCGAGGTTGCCTTCGGCGTTGGACAGGGCGACCGTCGGGATCGTGGCCGCCGTCCAGTCGACGTGTTCATCGCTGCAGTTGGTGATCGTCAGCGATGAAGAGAGGTCGCCGTCTTCGAGCACGGCTGGGTCGGGACTGACGAGCAGTGCCGCGCCAGGCTCGCGAGCGTCGCACGGATCGGACCCTGTCCCGGACGGCTCGTCGCCGACCGGGTCGAGCTCCACGGTGCCGCCATCGCCGAGATCCTCGTCGGCCACGGGCTCGCCATCCGGTGTGTCGGCCGGCGGAAGCGTCGTCGTCGTGGGCGTCGTCGAGGTCGTGGACGTCGTGGCTGGCGTTGACGTGGTCGCGCTCGCCGGCGCCGCATCGGGCTCGGCGACATCGGACCGCGGGCCGAACGAGAGCGGCTGGCCGGCGTCACAGGCAACGAGCGCCATCACCGCAACGGCGGCCAGCCCCACCGTCGCGCCGAACGTGCGGCGACGCCGCCGGGACGTGCGGCGGCCTGCCGCGAGTTGGCGTGCCAGGCCCAGCGGCTCGTGCGGTGGCTGGTGGTGCGGAGCGCTCATGGCCGTCCAGAGCGACCCGCCGAGCGGCCGGTTGCACTTTTCGGTCGGGTGCTGGGGATCTGGGCGCCGTTTCCGCCAATCCCGGCTCTGGGCGCCATCTCTGCCAACTGGTGGCGGAATCTGCGCCCAGATGCTGCGAGATGGGTTCACAGCAGCGGCCGGTCGATCGTCTGGGTCGTATGCATGAACCACGCACCCCCCGCACGGTCGTCATCGGCGGAGGCCTCGCCGGGCTGACGGCGGCCGCCTCGCTCGCTCGGTCCGGATGGGACGTCACCGTCCTCGAAGCGGCGGAGCACCTCGGCGGGCGGGCTCGCACTCGCCAGCGCGATGGCTTCGACCTGAACCTCGGGCCGCATGCCCTCTATCGCGCCGGTGGTGGGCTTGCCGCACTGCGCCGCCTCGGCGTGCGCGTGCGCGGGCGGTTGCCGCGGCTCGACCGGGCCGGGGTCTTCATCGACGACGAGGTCGTGCCGGCCTTCCGGTACCTCCGCCACGACGTCACCGATCGGGCGCGCGTCGCCAAGGCGCTGACCGGCCTCGGACGTCGGGACGCCGCTGTCTGGGCCGGTCGGTCGGCGGACGAGTGGCTCGACCACGTGACCGACGATGCAGCCGGCCGGGCGCTGCTCGCATCGGCGGTCCGCACCGCCACCTACAGCGCCGACCTCGCTCGGACCGACGCCTCGGCAGTCGCCTCACAGCTCAGGCTGGCGAGCCACGGCGTCCTCTACCTCCACCACGGCTGGTCCACGCTCGTGGACGGACTCGCCGAGGTCGTGCGGTCGGCGGGAGGTCAGCTGCGCACGCGTTCGACGGTGGCGGCGGTGGAGCACGACGACGAGGGGGTTCACGCCGTCCGGCTCGCCGACGGACACGGCCTCGACGCCGATGCCGTGATCGTCGCGGTGAACGAGCCGCGCCGCGCCGCCGGGCTGCTCCAGGGCGCGCCTGCGGCGCGTCTCCGAGCGATCGCCGACGACACCGTCCCGGTGCGCATGGCCCATCTGGACGTCGCCCTCCGGCCACTGCCGGAACCACGCTTCCCCAACGTCCTCGGACTCGACGTGCCCGTGTACCTGACGATCCAGAGCTCGGTCGCTGACGTCGCTCCGCGGGATGGCGCGGTGCTGCACGTCGCTCGGTACCTCCGTCCGGGCGAAGAGGGTGATGACCATCGACCGCTCCTCGAGCACGCCCTCGACGTCATGCAGCCGAACTGGCAGGATCACGTCGTCGATGCCCGCTTCGTGCCCCGGTCGATGGTGAGCGGTGATCATGCCCGCATTGCGACCCATGGCGTCGGTGGCCGCGCACCCATCGACGTGGCGGGTGTGCGCGGGCTGGCGTTGGCCGGCGACTGGGTGGGACCCAACGGGATGCTGGCGGATGCGGCGATCCTCTCCGGGCTGGCGGCGGCGAACGCCGTCATGGCCGAGGCACCCGAAGGCGTGCGACGGAGCCCAGTTCCCGCATGAGCGCTGACGCCTTCGAGGCGGCACGGCCACGGCTGATGGCGGTCGCCTACCGGATGCTGGGCAGCCGTGCCGAGGCGGAGGACGTGGTCGGTGACGTGGCGTTGCGGTGGACGGCCGCTGATCGGGAGACGATCGCCAACCCAGAGGCATGGCTCGTCACCGTGACCACTCGGCGGGCGCTGGATGTGCTGCGTTCGGCGCGCCTGCAACGGCAGGCCTACCCCGGCGTGTGGTTGCCCGAGCCGATCGTGACGGGCGGTGGACCGGACGACGAGATCGACCGCGTCGAGTCGTTGACGATGGGTTTCCTCGTCCTCCTGGAACGGCTGACGCCCATCGAGCGCGCCGTCTTCGTGCTGCACGACGCACTGGACTACCCCTACGACGAGATCGCCGAGGCCGTCGGGCGTTCCGAGGACTCGTGCCGCCAAGCGCTCCATCGAGCCCGGCGCCACGTCTCCGCTCCGCACCGTCGCAGCACCGCCGAGCGCCAGGAGGCCGAATCGGTGGCGCACCGATTCCTGGCGACCATGTCAGGTGGCGGTGTCGACGAGCTGCTGGCCACGTTGTCACCGGGCATCGTCGTCACCAGCGACGGTGGCGGAATCGTGCACGCCGCGATGCGCCCCGTCAGCGGGCACCGAGCGCGTCGCCAGGTACCTCCGCAACCTGGCCGCGCGGCTCGGGCCCGATCCGCTCGTCGTGCCGTGCGAGATGAACGGCGAACCCGCCGTGCTCACCCACGGCGCGGACGGTTGGGCGGCCGTGATGGTGACCGTGGACGACGGGGTCGTCACGGCGATGCACGTGGTGGTCAGTCCGCCCAAGCTGGAGCGACTCCTGGCGACGTTCGGTGACCTCACCAGCGGGCGCCCGGGACCCTGGGAGACGGAGGGTCGCTTCCGCAACCGCGGCGGTCAGCCGGTGACGACGGTCAGCCCGCCGGCGTGACGCTGGCCACGCCGCGGCTCGTGCTGACACCCCCTTGTTAGCTTCACTAGCTGTGGCCCGCCTGAAGCCGACCGAACGTGCCGGCCTTCCGGACCGGGCTTTCGCGTACGTGGATTCGAAGGGCCGGCGCCGCCTGCCGATCCACGACGCCGCCCACGTCCGCAACGCCCTGGCACGGTTCGGGCAGGTCGATTTCGAGGACGACGCCGCCCGGGAGCTCGCCCGCAAACGGTTGCTGCAGGCAGCCAAGCGGTTCCGCATCGTGCCGATCGGCTTCATCACGAGCGAGATCCAGTCCGCTGGATCCGAGCGGCGCGGCCGCCCGCTGCCATCCGGGTTCGTCACGATGCTGATGACCGACATCGAAGGCTCGACGGCGCTCGTCCGTAGCCTCGGCGACGGCTACGGCCAGTTGCTCGACGAGGTGTGCGTGGCACTGCGCAAGGCGATCGACGAGGCAGGAGGTCACGAGATCGAGGCCCGCGCCGATGAGTTCTTCGCCGTCTTCGCCGCACCCCGGCCTGCCGTCGACGCAGCGATCGCCATCCAGTTGGCGCTGCGCGACCGGGTGCCACGCGATGGGGCCGAGGTTCGGGTGCGGATCGGGATCCACAGCGGCTATCCGACCTCGACGGCGGACAACTACATCGGCCTCGACGTCAACACGGCGTCGCGGATCTGTGCTGTCGGCCATGGCGGGCAGATCGTCGTGTCGGACAACACGAGGGAGAGCGTGAAGGCCACGACACCGGCCGGCGTGCGGTTCATCGCCCTGGGCTCGCACCGCCTGCGCGGCCTTCCCGATCCCGTTCCGCTGTTCCAGATCGGAGCGAAGGGCCTGGCGACCCGCTTCCCGCCGCTGCGGATCACCGCCCGGGGCTGACGCCTCGGCTGCTTCGACCAACAACGCAGCAGATATTCCGGCTAGCTGCAATGCACCCGTCGCCATCGATGGGCATCCTGAAAGGGCATCATGGCGCTGCGCGTCCTCATCGTCGACGACAACCATCGATTCCTCGAAGCCGCCCGCGATCTCCTCGAACGCGAGGAAATGATGGTGGTGGGTGTCGCTTCGACGAGCGCTGAAGCCCTCCGATACGCCGACGAGCTACAGCCCGATGTCGCATTGGTGGACATCGTCCTGGGCGAAGAGAGCGGTTTGGACCTGGCGCAGAGGCTCGTGGGCCGAGCGAACGCGGGGCGCACTCGCGTGGTGCTGATCTCCACCCACGCCGAGGAGGACTTCGTCGAGCTCATCGAGGCCAGCCCGGCCGTCGGGTTCCTGTCGAAGTCCAAGCTCTCAGGTCGCGCTCTGCGCGAGCTTCTCGGCGGCAGCGTGAGCGGTGGAGACGTGAAGTAGCCAGCGGCCAAAGAGGCGGCGCGTCACGAATGCGCTCACCGCTGCCATGGTCGGACACGATCATCCTGAACATCGGGATCCATTAGCGTCATCGGTTGGAGCGCGATGTGAGGGCCGGTCGCAGATGAGTCCGTCAGCGGTTCGCTGGCTGGGCGGGTTGCTCGTCAGCGTGAGCGCAGTGGCCGCGGTGACCGGCATCGTCTGGCTCCTGGAGCCGCATGTTCCGGTGCGGAGCCTGCTGGTGCTCTATGTCCTCGCGATCCTGCCGGTCGCCGTCGGGTGGGGGACGGTGCTCGCGGCGTTCACGTCGATCCTGAGCGCGGTGTGCTTTGCCTATTTCTTTCTGCCGCCGATCCACACGTTGCGGCTTGCCGGATCGGGTGACCTGGTCGCCCTCGGTGTATTCCTGGTCACAGCGGTCGTCGTAGGTGAGCTGGCGGCGCGGTCGCGACGAGAGGCACTGAACTCGGCACGCCTTGCGAAGGAGCAGTCGGCGTTGCGGCGGGTCGCGACCCTGGTCGCCGAGGCGGCGCCGCCCTCGGTCATCGCCGACGCGGTCACGCGGGAGGTCGGCCTTCTCTGCGACGCCGATCTGGCCCGCATGGAACGTTACGACGCTGACGGGTCAGTAACCGGTGTGGCCGCCTGGAGTCGGGTGCCGGTGGAGTTGGCGGTGGGGACGCGGTTCGACCTGGACGGCGTGAGCATCGCACGCGCCGTGAGGGAGGGCGGCCGCCCCACGCGGGTCGACACCTTCGGGCAGGACACCGGGGCGATCGCCCGCGAGGCGCGGGCGGTGGGGATCCGCTCTTCGGTCGGCTGCCCGATCGTGGTGGCCGGGCGGATCTGGGGAGTGATCGCGGCGTCGACCAATCGAGAGGCACCCTTTCCCCGAGGAACCGAGGCCCAGATCGGGAGGTTCACCGAGCTGATCGCCACTGCGATCGCCAATGCCCAGGCCCAGGCGGCGCTGACGGCGTCGCGAGCGCGCATCGCGGCGACCGCCGACGAGACCAGGCGGCGCATCGAGCGCGACCTGCACGACGGAGCGCAACAGCGGCTGGTCTCGCTGGCACTGCGGTTGCGGGGCGTTGCGGCGGCGATCCCTCCAGAGCAGGAGGAGGTGCACCACGAGCTCGCCGACGTCGGAGCGGAGCTGGATGCGGTGATGAACGAGCTGCGAGAGCTGTCGCGCGGCATCCACCCGGCGATCCTGTCCAAAGGCGGCCTGGAGCAAGCACTACGAACTCTGGCCCGTCGTTCCCCGGTGCCAGTCGAGCTGCATGTAGCGACAAAGGAGCGGCTGCCCGAGCGGATCGAGGTGACCGCGTACTACGTCGTGTCCGAGGCGCTCACCAACGTGGCGAAGCACGCCAACGCCTCGGTCGTGGACGTGCGGGTCGACGCCGACGACGGACTCGTCCGGCTGTTCATCAGCGACGACGGCGTCGGCGGCGCCGATCCGGATCGTGGCTCCGGACTCGTTGGCCTCAAGGACCGGGTGGACACCAGCGGCGGAACGCTGCAATTCGAGAGCCGCACCGGGCAGGGAACCTCCCTGCTGGTGAAGCTCCCAGTCGATGCCGGCCACCCTTTGGATCCGAGTTGACTGCGTCGTTCGTGCGAGTTCGGCTCCCCGGGAGGGCTTGACGAGCAGGCTGATGAGCGCGGCGGCGACGGCGATCGTGGCGGCCCAAAGCAGTCCGGTCCGGTAGCCGCCTGCGGTGCCGGCGCCCGAACGAGCGGTCGCGCTCGCCGCCACCGACAAGAGGAGAGCGGCTCCGATTGCGGCGCCGATTTGGCGGGACGCGTTCAGCACCGCGCCGGCGAGACCTTGCTCGTCGTTGCGCACTCCGGAACTGCCCATGACAGTGGCGCCGAACATGACGTTGGTCGTCCCGAAACCGATGGCGACGAAAACGAGTGCGAGAAGTGGATATTCGCTCGTCGCGGGGAACCGGAACAAGACGCCGAGGCCGGCGGCAGCGAGGAGGCAGTTGCCGACCAGAAACCTGCGTATCCCGACACGGTCGAGCAGCGTCGGGCCGACAACACCACGCAGGATGCCACCGACACCCTGCGGGATGGCGACGAGACCGGCCGCCAGCGCCGAATAGTGCAACACGTCTTGGCTGTACACGCTGACGACGAGAACCTCGGCCGCCAACCACGCCCCGACGAGTCCGGCCACGATGTCACCACCGACGAGCGAGCGGTGGTGGAAGAGGCCCGGCGGCACCAGTGGATTCCGGCTGCGCTGCTCGTGGCGCACGAAGGCGACCAGACACATGACGCTCCCGATCAGACATCCGATGAAGGCAGCGGAGAGCCAGCCGTCAGCTGCGCCGATCGACGGGGCGAGGACCAACAGGGCGGCCGCCGCCGTCACCATCAGCGCGCCGAGCAGATCGAGGCGCCGGCTGCCTTCTCTTGCCCGCATCGGGGGCAGGACGCGCCGTCCGACTGCCGCGATGGCGAAGCAGACCGGGACGTTGACGAAGAACACGCCGCGCCATCCGACCGTGTCGACCAGCACGCCGCCGGCAACGAGCCCGACGACGAAACCGACCGACGCCGTGATGCCGTAGAAGCCGAGCACACGGTTGCGGGCGGGACCCTCCCGGAAGCTGGTCGTCAGAATGGACAGGCTCGCCGGGGCGATCAGTGCCGCCGCGATGCCCTGCACCGCCCGGGATGCGACCAGCAGCGTCATGTCACCGGCGAGACCGCCTGCTGCCGATGCGACGGCGAAACTGACGAGCCCGACGGTCAGAGTTCGGCGCCGCCCGAAGAGGTCGGCAGCCCGCCCGCCGAGCACCAGGAGCCCACCGAACGTCAAGGCGTAGGCGGTCACAACCCACTGCGCGGCGTCCGCCGATACGCCCAGCTCCGCGCTCAGCGTCGGCAGCGCGACGTTCACGATGGTGAAGTCCAGTACCACCACAAGCTGTGATGCCAGGACGATCCCCAGGGCCAGCCCCGCGAGGGGGCGGTGTTCATCGCGAGTCTGCTGCTCCGTCGCGACCGTGGACGCGAAGGGCAAGGTGTGAGTGGTCATGTGGTTCGAGAGGGGCGATCGCGGGTTGCGTCGGGGACGGTGCGGAGCGCGACGGGGGGCTGAAGCGCCCGCACCGTCCCAGCGACGAGCTCGATGGCAACAACGACGGTGGTGATGAGCAGCACGAGGGTGGGGGTCACGACATGGTCGGTGCGGCTGCCACGGCGATCACCGAGACGACGTCGTCGTCGGCGTGATCGAGTGTCGCCTGCCGCCAACGTTGGGCGATGGCGTCCGTCACCGGGAGTTGGAGGTGTTGCTGATGGGCGGCGTCGAGGGCGAGACCGACGTCCTTGAAGGCGAGCCGCAAGGCGAAGCCGGGCCGGAAGTCACCGTCCAGCATCGCCCGTCCTTTGGCAACCGCGTAGCCCGATCCGAGAGGGCCGTCGGCGATGGCGTCGATGAAGAGGTGGGGATCGACTCCCATCGCCTCGGTGAAGGCGATCGTTTCGGCGATGCCCTCGACTTGCGTAGCGAGCCAGTTGTTGAGGGCCAGTTTCAGCCGCGTCCCCTGACCGGCGGGGCCGAGCCACAGGGTTGTCCGGCCGATCGCGTCGAAGACGGGTTGCACCCGGGGGCGCAGCTCCGGCGGGCCGGACGCAAGGATGATCAGCTCGCCGGCGCGTGCAGGACCGTCGCTGCCTGAGACCGGGGCGTCGACGAAGTCGAGGTCGTGGTCTGCGGCGAGGTGTGCGAACTGCTCGGTCCAGTGGAGGCCGACGGTCGCCATTTGGATCCAGATGGTGTCCCGCCTGACGCCGGCCAGAACTCCGCTCGGCCCGCCGAACACATCGGCCGTCGCCTTGCCGTCGGCGAGCATCGTCACGACGATGTCCGCCGCGGCGGCGGCCCCCGCCGGCGACAGCGCGGCCGCGGCACCGGCGTCGACGAACGCCGCGACCGGGTCGTGCCGGCGGTTCCACACGACAACCGGGAATCCACAGGCAACGAGGTTGTGAGCGATCGGTGTTCCCATCGTTCCCAAACCGAGCACGGCGACGGTGGGCGGGTTCGGACCGTGGCTGATGGGCTCCGTCATCTCCGTTCCTTTCGTCAATTCGCGGGCGGCCGTGATCCGAACGATCGCGCTCATGGGGCGCAAAGACTTCGGGACCAGCCGCCATTCCGTGCCCCCGCCAGCCGTAGTTCCGCCATTCCTGCTAGCGGGCACTCCAGCGGATCGTCCCTGCCGGGCCCTCGTCCACTCGGCGGCGACGCGTGGTCAGCTGAAGAGGCCGGCAACGATGTTGACGACTGCCGCGATGATCACCGCGCCGAACGCGTAGGAGACCATCGCGTGAGCGAGCAGCACACGCCGGAACTTGGGGCCAAGCAGCCCGGTGTCGGAGACTTGATAGGTCATCCCGACCGTGAACGCCAGGTAGGCGAAGTCGCGGAAGTCGGGCGTCTCGTCGCCGGGGAAGTCCACGCCACCGCTCGGCGCGGAGTGGTAGAGGTGGGTGTACCGCAACGTGAAGTCGGTGTTGACCACCAACCACGACACGATCACGGTGATCACCGCGGCGGCGGTCGAGCGCGGCGGCCATTCCCCCGACTGTCGAGTCGGCCTTGTGGAGGGCAAGGGCGGCTCCGACGAGCGACGACGTCGCCGCGACCACGACGAGCAGTCCGGACACCGCCCGGCTGTCGTCTTCGACGGTGGCGAGTCGTTGGGTTCGCGCGCCGTCGGACGTCATGATGAGCCGCCATGCGTGCAGCAGGTATGTCGCAGCGGCGGCGATCCAGCCGACAAGGGTGGCGAGCTGCCATGGCGCCCACCAGACGACGCTGATGATTCCGACGAGACCGACCGCAACCATGTCGCGGAGTCGACTGAGCGACGGAGATCGGGGCGCACTCATCTCTTCATCCCGGATTCTCGTGGATCTGGCGTCACGACGCACTGAAGGCAGCGGGAGACTCGGGCTCCAGGTGGCCGGCAGTCATGACGTTCGCCGAAGCTCGCAGCGGCGTCAGTTCGCAGCTCTCGCGACCAGTTGAGCAATAGCACTGCGCGAGAGGTCGGACTTCGACACGAACCCGATGGCGGGGCTCTCGTCGATGAGCTCCACGAGATCCTGTTCGGGATAGGCCGAGATCAGGATCACCTTCGATCGCTCCCCGCCGGACGCGTCGGCGAGCTGCCGCGCGAGATCGAAGCCGCTGTCGTCGCCGAGATCGATGTCGACGAGCGTGACGTCTGGCTGGAGCTCCCTGGCGTGCCGCAGCGCCTCCACGCTCGTCGACGCGACGGCCACGACGGTCATCCCCTCGCGTTCGAGGAGATCGCGGGCCGCCTCCAGGAAGCGGGCGTTGTCGTCGACGATGAGCAAGCGCATGATTCGGGTCCTGTCTCTCAGGATGGCTGGTCGATGCAGTCCTCGCATTGCCGCTAGCCGGAATCGCACCGTCCGGGTGACCATGACCTCAAAGCCCCTGCTACCGGCGAAGGCGACGAGCGAGCGACGCGCCAGCGAGCGAGCGGCCACCAACGGCCTGCGTGGCCGGGGAACGCAATACTCGTTGGATGCCAACCTCGGAGGAGTCACGCCCCGCCCGAGTGGTGTTGGCCGATGACGACGTCCTGCTTCGTGAAGGCCTGGCCAGCCTGCTCGGCCGCTCCGGGTTCGAGGTGGTCGGCCAGGCGGGCGATGGGGTCGAACTGCTCGCCCTGGTCCGTTCGACCACACCGGAGGTTGCGATCATCGACATCCGGATGCCACCGGCGCACGCGACCGAGGGTCTCCAGGCGGCGCGGGTGATCCGGGAGGAACTGCCCGACACGGCGATCATCGTGCTGTCCGCGCACGTCGAAGTCGAAGAGGCCATGGAGTTGTTGGCCGGCGGGACGCGCACGGGATACCTGTTGAAGAGCCGAGTCACCGATATTGATGAGTTCATCGACACGGTCAAGCGGATCGCCGCGGGCGCCTCCGTGGTCGACCCATCTCTCGTGCAGGAGCTCGTCAGCGCTCGCCGGCGACGTGATCCGCTCGATGTCCTCTCTCCGCGTGAGCGCGAGGTCCTGGCACTGATGGCCGAGGGTGCGTCCAACGCCGGCATCGCCGGTCGCATCTTCGTCTCCGAGGGCACGGTCGAGAAGCACGTCCGCAGCATCCTGACGAAGCTCGACCTGCCCGAGAGCGGAACCGACCATCGAAGGGTGCTGGCCGTCCTCAGATACCTCGAAGCCCGCTAACGGCGCGTCGTCCATCTGTCCGGTACCGCCGGCAGATGGACGACGCGCCGTTCAGGGCAGCGCCCGGACTCGGCGAGGCGCCGAGACGTCGCTGACGGCGAGGGCAATGGCGAGGAAGACGACCGCGCCGACCTCGGAGATCACGGCCAGCTCGATCGGAGTGCGAAAGCCCGTTTCCTGCCAGCCGAACAGCCCATGCCCATAGCTCACGACGAGACTGCCGAGAGCAAACACCGCGATCGCGATGCCGGCCAGCGCGGCGAGCCGTCGCCATCGGCGAATGGTGAGCGCGGCGATCACCACGAGTGATGAAACTGCGTCGGCGATGAACAACGGCCCGATCCAGCGCACCTCGTGGAAGAGCGAGACGTATTGCTGGACGTGCACCGCGGCCTGGCCGGCGAGCAGCAGGGCGCCGACGGCGTACGGGACGAGTACGACCGCTTCGCGTTCGGCTCCAGACCAGGTCTGCAGGGTAAGGGCCGGGCTAGTTGCCATACCCGCTCGAGCCCGTTGAGCCGCTGCCAGTCGACGTACCACTGTCGCTCGCCGCCGCTGACCCGGTCACTTCGTCGCCGCTGGACGACATCACGTACCACTTGGCGCCGTAGGCGTCCACGCCCTGACCGTTGGTGTCGCCGGCGTTCGCGTCATCGGCGAAGGTGTACAGCGGATGACCGTTGTAGGTGACTTGGGTCTGCCCGTCATCGCGCTTGGTGCTGCCGATCAACGACCCCGTTGCGCCCTTGCCGGCCGTCGCTTGGCCAGTGGTGAGGACCGGCGGCCAGGCGACGGCGCATGCGCCACTGCATTCGCTCGTCGTCCCCGAGTCCTTCTCGAACAGGTAGACGGTCCGTCCTTGCGAATCGACAAGGATCGTGCCGAGGCTGGGGTTCGTGGCCACGTCCACCGTGGCCGCCTTGCCCGCTGCCGAGGTGGTCGGCGTCGCAGCGCTGCTCCCGCTGCTGCAGCTGGCGGCGATTGCCAGGAGCGGGACGGCGGCCGCTGCCGCCACGACGTTGATGTACTTGCTGCGAGTCATGTTCGATTCCTTTGGCTTGGGGGATTGGGCGGGTCCGCCTCCGAGCACGTCGGTGGAGATCTGCCATTTCCGATTGTCGTGATCGACGCGATTCGTGTCTGCCCTACTAGCGACCATTGGCAGTTCCGCCAGCCGTAAGCCGGAGTACCGGCTAGCAGGAACAAGGCTCCGAGCAGATCCGCCTCGCGGCGCGCGCCGCCAGGCATCGAGGTGACGCAGCGGTGCGACAATGATGAGGAGACGGGAGAGAAGAGGGACCATGCCGACTGTTCGTGACTACGCCGCGGAGCGCGACGAGATCAACGCCGTGATCGCCGAGGACACGGTGCCGAAGGTGTTCCTGCGCACGGCGACCGCCCACCCCGACGTCGTCGCGCTGCGGCGGATGGCGGGCGACAAGCCCGACGCGTGGGAGGAGACGACGTACGGAGCGCTGCGGAAACAGGTCGCGGGCGTTGCCGGCGGGCTGCAGGCGGCGGGTCTCGAACCGGGCCAGCGGATCGTGCTGATGATGCGCAACCGGCCCGAGTTCCACGTCGTCGACCTGGCCGCCACGTTCCTGCGGGCGACGCCGATCTCGATCTACAACTCTTCGTCGCCCGAAGAGCTGCAGTACCTGGTCCACCACTCCGAGTCAGTGATCGCGGTGGTCGAGGACGCCGGGTTCCTCGAGCGGTTCCTCAAGGTGCGCGACGAGCTGCCGCACCTGGAACGGATCTTCGTCATCGAGCCGCCGGAGCTGTCGCCGGCCGACGTGCAGCCGTACGACGCGCTGGCGTCGGCGACGCCGGCCGACCTCGACGCGCTCGCCGCGGCCACGGAACCAGGCGACCTCGCCACCGTCATCTACACGTCGGGGACCACCGGTCCACCGAAGGGCGTGATGCTCACGCAGCACAACGTGGCCCACACGTGCGAGCAGCTGACCCGCTGTTACGACTGGGCGCTCGGCGAGGAGCGGGGCGTCGGGCTCCGGGTGATCTCGTACCTACCGATGGCCCACATCGCGGAGCGCCTGTCCTCGCACTACAACGGCTTGCGGCTCGGGTTCACGGTCACGTGCTGCCCCGATCCGACGCAGATCGCCACGTACGCCCGAGAGGTGCATCCGGAGGTGATGTTCGGTGTGCCGCGGGTGTGGGAGAAGGTCTACCTCGGCATCAACGCCGCGCTCGGTGCCGACGAGGAGAAGAAGCAGAAGTTCGACGAGGCGATGGCGGCGGCGTTGCCGATCATGGAGGCTCGGCGGGCCGGCACGATCACCGAGGAGCAGCAGGCGACGTGGGACTTCCTCGACGCCGTGGCGTTCTCGGTCGTGCGCGGATTGATCGGGCTCGATGCGCTGCGCCTCGGGATCACCGGTGCGGCGCCGATCCCGCGCCACATCCTCGAGTGGTTCAACGCGCTCGGCGTGCCGTTGAGCGAGATCTACGGCATGAGCGAGACGACGGGGCCGATGACGTGGGAGGCGCAGCCCGACCGCATCAAGCCGGGAACCGTCGGGCCCGGCATCCCCGGCTGCGAGGTGGTGATCGCCGACGACGGCGAAGTCATCTGCCGTGGCGACAACATCTTCCAGGGGTATCTCAAGTCGCCCGCACAGACGGCGGACGCGCTGATCGATGGGTGGCTCCATTCCGGCGACATCGGCGAGATGGACGAGGACGGCTTCCTCAAGATCGTGGACCGCAAGAAGGAGCTGATCATCACGTCCGGTGGGAAGAACATCTCACCGGCCAACCTCGAAGCGGCGTTGAAGACGATTGCCTTGGTCGGGCAGGCCTGCGCGATCGGAGACAGCCGCAAGTTCGTCTCCGCATTGCTCGTCCTCGATCCGGAGTCCGCCGCGCTGTGGGCGAAGTCAAACGGCATGGATGGGGTACCGCTCGCCGAGCTGGCCGGGCGGGAGGAGGTCATCGCCGAGATCCAGGCCGGCGTCGAGCGGGTCAACCGTCAGTTCGCGCAGGTCGAGCAGATCAAGAAGTTCACGCTGATCGGCGAGGAGTGGATGCCCGACTCCGACGTGCTGACCCCGACCTCCAAGCTCAAGCGCCGTGGTGTCCTCGCGAGATACGCGTCGGAGATCGAGGCGATGTATGCGTAGGTGCCGCCACCTAATTCGCTGACCGCTCGCTCACGAAGTCCTAGCGTTCTCCCGCCGGGCGGGCACCGGCCTTGACGCACTTGGAGGGAGCGCGATGAGACGGGCGACATGGGAGTGGGGCAATCAAACGGCGCCGTTCTCGGCGCTCGACGACGCCGTCAAGCCGGCGGCGTTCGTCGTCGAGCAGATCAGCGACAAGGAGTTCGCGATCCCCAAGGGCCTCGGGTTCCGGTACAACCCGCCCGAGCAGGACTTCATCACGGTCACCCGTGAGACGCTGCCGTCCACGGACTTCGCGTCGATCCCGCGCTACATGTCCTGGCTGGTCAGTCGCCATGGTCGCCACACGCCAGCGGCGCTCGTGCACGACCAACTCGTCAAGGACGGCATCTCGTTCGAGGAGCGCCAGCGGGCCGACCGGTGCTTCGTCGAGATGATGGATGCGACGCAGGTCCCGTTCGTGCTCAGCCGCGTGATGGGCACGGCCGTCTCGCTGGCGACACGGTGGCGGGGGCCGCTGCTGGCGAAGGTCGGGATCGTGCTGTGGGGGCTGCTCGCCGCCGTCGGCATCGCCGCCCTGATCGTCGGGCTGATCACGCTGACGCCGTGGCTGATCGCGCTCTCCTTGCTGCTGCCGGCGCTCGGCGGGCTGCTCTGGGGTCGCCAGTTCGCGGCCGGTGTCGTCGGCGGGTATGCGCTCCCGGTCATCGCCGCACCGGCCGTCGCCGCACTGCTCGGCTACTGGGTCTACTGGGTGATCGAGATGGTGGTGCGCGGCATCCGGTCGCTGTTCCACCACAACGCCGACAAGGAGCTGCCGACCCCGATCGGCTACCAGGGTCGCTAGCTGCTCATCGCTCGCTGCTCATCGCTAGCTGCTCACCGCTAGCTGCCGCTGCCGTACGGGCGGGTGATGATCTCCATCCAGTGCCCGTCCGGGCTGAAGAAGTAGGTGCCACGACCGCCGTCGTGGTGGTTGATCTCACCCTTGCGCTGCGCCATGGGGTCGGCGTAGTAGTCGATGCCCCGCTCCACGAGGCGGGCGAAGATCGCGTCGAACTCGTCCTCGGTGATCAGGAACGCGTAGTGCTGGGCGGTGAACTCGTCGTCGCCGCCGATGTCGCCGTCGTGGAAGTCAAGGTTGACGCCGTTGCCCGTGGTCAGCTGCCAGAACGGCCCATATCGCTCGGGCTTGTCGAGGCCGAGCACCTCGGCGAGCCAGGCGGCACCGGCGGCGCCGTCACGTGACGAGATGATCGTGTGATTCAAATCGACGGCCATGGAGCCAGTCTGCCGTCAGCGCTCGCCGAGCGCGTACGCAAGGGCCCGGCGCGTGACGTCAGCGGAGCGGCCGTCGGCGATGGCCAGGAGAGCGGCCCGCCACGCTGCCACCATGACGGTCGACGCCGCCCGCCGGCTCTCCGGCAGGACCGTCGCGATCGTCGCCGCGAATCGATCGCCGGCACCGGCCGGATTCGGCTCACCGACGATCCGGCAGCAGCTGAAGTGGACGGCGGCGTCCAGCCCGGTGCGCAGCGCGCCGATCGCGGAGCGGCGACTTCTTCCGCCGACGGCGAGCGCTCCCTGCATCCGCTCGTCGATGCGCTTCTCCAGGTCCTCTCGCAGCAGCGCGTACAGGCCCAGCTTCGAACCGAAGTGGTGGTACAGGGCGCCCGTAGTGACGCCGGCGTTCGTCGCGATCTCGGTGACGCTGGCGAGCTCGTAACCGTGTTGCTCGAAGAGCTGGCGCGATGACTCGAGCAACCTGTGTTGCGCGGATCCAGGTATCGGCACCCAGCCCCGCATCATCGTTGTACCAACATAACAGCTTGCTGCGATTCCGTAACTCATTTACGATCGCGACATGCGTCTGACGTTCCTGTACCACCCGGTCGACGACCTGCCCAAGGCGATCGCCTTCTACCGCGACCAACTCGGGCTGGACGAGGCGTGGCGAGAGGGCGACGACACCGTGGCGTTCAAGCTGCCGGACTCGGAGATCGAGTTGATGCTCGACCGCATCAACGAGTCGTCCGACGCGGCGTACGAGCGCGGCGGGTTCTTCATGGTCGACGACCTCGGCGCGTGGATCGACGCCCATCCGGATGTCAACTGGGTCGCCGAGCCGTTCGACATCCCTGGAGGTCGGGCTGCCACGCTGCACGATCCGTCCGGCAACGCCATCCACCTCTTCGATCAGTCGGCCGCCGAGCACGCCAGCGGGTGAGCCGCGCCGGCTGCCTGGTGGCGGCAGTGCTACCCGGATCGCCGGTTCCGGGCGCAGACTGTGGGCGCAGTGCGCCGCTCCCAGGAGGACCCGATGACCACCGACACCACGATCGACGTCATGCCGGACGGGCCGCCCACGCCGGACGCGCCGTTTGGGACGGTGTTCGGACCGGCGATGGCCGTCTCGCGCTTCGACGGCGCGCGCTGGTCGGCCCCGACAGTCGTGTCCTCGAACGAACTTGCCCTGCACCCGGGTGCCCACGCGCTGCACTACGGCAGTGCCTGCTTCGAAGGGCTCAAGGCCCACCGGCACCCTGACGGGCGAGTTGTTGCGTTCCGTGCCGACCGCCATACCGAGCGGCTACGCCAGAGCGCCGAGCGCCTCCATCTGCCTGTCCCCTCGACCGACCTCGTCGAGACACTCCTCGACAGCGCGATCGACGCCAACGAGCCGGTCGCGCCGGTCCCGCCGGGATCGCTGTACCTGCGCCCGACGCTGCTCGGGACCGACATCACGATCGGCTCCGCCGCGGCGCCAAGTCTGACCGCAATCCTCTACGTGCTGGCCTGCCCGGTGGGGGACTACTTGCCGCCGCGACCACTGACGATCGTCGTCGAGACCGAGACCCCGCGCACCACGCCGCAGTTCGGCGTCGTCAAGGCGGGCGCCAACTACGCGATGGCGCTGTCGCCGATCATGGAGGCGCGCGAGCAGTGGGGCGCCGACCAGGTGCTGTTCGCTCCGGGCGGCCGTCTCGAGGAGACCGGCGCGTCCAACGTGCTGCTGCTCGACGGTCACCACGTGCTCACGCCTGAGCTGACCGACGCCTACCTCCACGGCGTGACGCGCGACTCGCTGCTGCAGCTCGCCGGCCGTCGCGGCTGGCAGGTCGAGGAGCGGCACGTCACGGTCGAGGACTGCCTCGAGTGGATCGCTCGGCCGACCGCCGAGCTGACGCTGTCCGGCACGGCCGCGGTCGTGGCCACCGTCGGGACGCTGATCGTCGACGGTGTCTCCCACACCGTCGGCACACCGGGCGAGGCGCCGAGCACCGAGGAACTACGGCGCGCGCTGATCGACATCCAGACCGGACGCGTCTCCTTCGACTGGTGACGAGGTCACGCTTCGTACGACCATGACGAGGCAGCCTGCTGGTACGGCTCGACGGGCGTCGGCGCGTCTCGTTCGGTCTTGACGTCGAGGAGGTAGGGACCGTCGGTCGCCGCGGCCCGCTGCAGCGCGGGACCGAGCTCGTCCGGCGTCCGGACGGTCTCGGCGGGGCACGACAGCGCCCGGGCGAACGCCGCCCAGTCGTGGTCGACGACCGTCGTGAGGGCGTCCGGCAGCTCACCGAGCCGGTGCGCCCGCAGCCAGACGTTTCCGAGCGAGCCGTTGTTGCTGACGAGGAAGATGACCCGCAACCCGTACCGCGCCGCGGTCTGGACCTCCATGCCGTGCATCTGCATGCACCCGTCCCCCGTGAAGACGGCGACGGGTTGGCCGGGCCGGGCGGCCGCCGCACCGATCCCGGCGCCGATGGCCCAGCCCATCGGACCGAGCGTGGCGGCCGTGATGAACTGGCGCGGCCCGTAGCTGTCCCAGTAGTGGACGGTGAACGCCCGGTGGGCCCCGCTGTCGCACACGGCGATCGTGTCCCGCGGCAGCGCATGCCGAGCTTCCCGGACGAGGCGCGCGGGGTGGATCGGCACCTGGTCGCTCGTGGTGTTGTCGAGATCGAGGTAGCGGGGCTGCTGCTGGATCGGCCGCAGCCAATCCGCCCGCTCGTCGACACCGTCGGCCAGCAGGCTCGTCGCCACGTCGTCTTTGGCCAACCACCGCACCAGCGCGGCCGGATGGCCGTGCACGAAGCGGATCGCCGCCGAGGCCACGGTCACCGGCACGGCGCTGGTGTCGATGGTCAACGTGCCGCAGCGCGGTCGCAGGCGGTCCGTCCAGTGCATCGACTGGCGCTGGTTGAACGCCGAGCCGAGGGCGACGAGGAGATCGGGCTGACCGTCGAGCAACGCGGTCGTGGCGCGGTTGGAACCGGCGTAGCCGAACACGCCGAGTGACAGTGGGTGGTCTTCCGGGAAGGCGCCCTTCGCCAGCTGCGTCGTCGCCACCGGTAGGTGGAAGCGCTCGGCGAGTGCGATGAGCGCGGGCGCATCCTTCGCGTCGTCGACGTCGTAGCCGGCGAGCAGCACGATCCGACGCGGCCGTTCTGAAGCGAGCTCGGTCAGCGCCGCTTGCGTCGCGTCGACGTCGAGCGGCCGCCCCGAGCGGAGGTCGACGCTGACCGCCGTCGGCTCGACGGCGATCTCGCCGGTCTGCACATCACGTGGCAGCGAGAGATGAACTGGGGCGCGAATCCCGTCGAACATCCGCCGGATCGCTCCGGCGTAGGCGTGGTGCAGCAGCCGGATGTCCGGGACGCTGAACGACTCCGCGGTGACCGGGCGCACGATCGCGTCATCGTCGAACGTGCCGGCGCTGGCGTCTTGGAAGAAGCCGAGCCCCTCGACGTGCGTCGCCACCTCGCCGCTCAGGACGAGCAACGGGACGCCGTCGGTTCGCGCCGCAGAGATCGCCGTGACGGTGTTCGTCAGTCCCGGACCGCCGATGACGAGGCACGCACCGAAGTGCCCGGAGGCGCGGGCGTAGCCGTCGGCGGCGAAGGCTGCACCGCCTTCCTGGGCGGTGACGATCGGCGTGAGCTCGGGCACCGCCTGCAGCGCCGGATAGAAGGGGTCGATCAGCCCACCCGGGACCATGAACACGTGATCGACGCCATCGGCGACGATCGAGCGCAGGACGAACTCGGTGCCCTTCACGGGGCGTCCGGTGAACGGGTCAGCGTGCCCGGCCGCGGCTGGCCGGCGCCGGCGCATGGCGGCCCTGCCACCAGCGCCAGATCGCCGTGACGATCAGCGCGCCGATGAACGAGCCGATCAGTCCGCTCGGCCGGATGCGGATGCCGTCACCGGCGATGAGGCTGCCGAGCAGTCCGCCGACGAACGAGCCGATGAGACCGGCCGCAAGGGCGAGCCCCCAGTCGATGCCGGGGCCCGAGCGGCCCAGCACCCACTGCGCGGCGGCGCCCACGACGAGGCCGAGCAGGATGATGGCCAAGATCAACACGTCGAGGGACGGTAGCCCCGACGGCCGTCGCCAGGCGGTTCTGTGTGGATTTTGGGCCCGCCAACGGACACGAAACTTCGTCAGAACCGTTTGGCCGCCCTTGACGAGGGTTTGTTTGTCAACTAAACAAACAATCAGTGGCGACGCCGGAAGATGCTCGACGCACCAACCGCAGCCTGCTCCTGGGGACGTTGCACCGGGGTGGCCCGATCTCGCGCGCCGACCTGGCGAAGATCACGGGGCTGACCCGAGCCACGGTCTCGGCGGTCGTGCGCGAGCTGCTCGACGACGGGATCGTCGAGGAGCTCGGCCTGCGTGAGGCCGGTGGCGTCGGCAAGCCAGCGACGCTCGTCGGCATCGACGCCGACGGACGCCACATCGTCTGCCTCGACGTCTCGGAGCCGGCGCAGTTCGTCGGCGCCATCGTCAACATCGACGGCAAGGTCGTCGCCCGCCGCACGTACGCCCGCAAGGCGAAGACCGGTCGCGCCGCACTGACGCTCGTCCGGCGGATCTGCAACGAGCTCGTCGCCGACGCCGAACGCCCACTGCTCGGAGTTGGCGTGGCCACGCCAGGCATCGTCAACGGCCAGGGCGCGGTGACCACCGCCGCCCACCTCTCGTGGTCCGACGTTCCGCTCGCTGCCACGTTGAGCACGGAGCTGGGCCTGCCCGTGGCCGTGATCAACGACGCCAACGCGGCAGCGCTGGCCGAGCTGACCTTCGGACCCCGACACCACGGCGGCGAGGTGCCCAACCTGATCTGCGTGCGCGTCGACGAGGGCGTCGGCGCCGGTCTCGTGCTCGACGGCCGCCTGTACGCCGGCTCGTCGTATGCCGCCGGCGAGATCGGCCACGTCGTCGTCGACCCGAGCGGCGCGACGTGCGCCTGCGGCAAGCGCGGCTGCCTGGAGACCGAGGTCTCCGAGCCGCTACTCGATCGCCTCCTCGGCGCCGAGTCGGCCGACGAGACCGCCATCCTCACCCGCGCCGGCGAGCACCTCGGTACCGCGCTCGCCACCGTGCTCAGTGCCCTGGACGTCGCCGACGTCGTGCTCTCGGGCTCCGATCCGGTCACGACGGAGACGTTCCGTGCCGCCGCCGTACGGGCGATCGCCGCTCGGACGATGCCCGTGCTCTCGGACCGCCTCGTCGTGCGTCCAAGCACGTTCGGTTACGACGACGGCGTCGTCGGCGCAGCTGCCCTGATCCTCGACCAGGAGCTCGGGCTCCGATGAATTCCAACACATCCACGAAGGGGGAACCGTGAACACAACACGTCCGGTACGGATACTGGCGATACTCGCCGCCCTTGGGCTGGTGGCCAGCGCCTGCGGTGGGGACGACGACGACGGTGGCGCGGCGGAATCGAGCGAGACGACCGCTGGGGCCACCGACGCCGCCCCAGCGACCACGGCCGGCGAGGCGGACAGCGGCGGCGGTGACACGCTCCGTCTGTGGCTCAACGGGACGGACACGCCCGACGAGCTCGTCGATTACGCGATCGCCGAGTTCGCCAAGATCCATCCGGACGTCAACGTGGAGTTGGAGCGCCAGCAGTGGACCGGCATCGTCGAGAAGCTCACGACGGCACTGTCGGGCAGCGATGCACCCGACATCGTCGAGTTCGGCAACACGCAGGCCCAGACGTTCGAGGCCGCCGGTGCGGTCATCGATCTCACCGACCGGGCAGAGGAGCTCGGCGGCGATGACTTCCTGCAGAGCTTGCTGGAGGCCGGCACGTACGACGGCTCGCTGTACGCCGTGCCGTACTACGCCGGCGCGCGTGTCGTGATCTACCGCAAGGACCTCTTCGAGGAGGCCGGCATCGAGATCCCGACGACGCTCGAGGAGTGGGTCGCCGCAGGCGAGGCGCTGAAGGAGGCCAACGCCGACGTGCCCAACTTCTCCGGCATCTATCTCCCCGGCCGCAACTGGCACGGGGTGCTGCCGCTGATCTGGGATGCCGGCGGTGACATCGCCGTCAAGGAGGGCGACGAGTGGGTCGGCACGCTCGATACCCCCGAGTCGATCGCCGGGCTCGAGTTCTTCAAGGAGGTCTTCGATCGCGCCAACGCGGCACCCGCCGACGCCGACGACGCCAACGACTACCTGGCCTTCTGCGCCGGCGAGGTCGGCATGATGCCGGCGCCGGGATGGAAGCCGGGCCAGATCATCAACGAGGACGATGGCTGTCCGGACATGGAGGAGCAGATCGGTGTGTTCCCGCTGCCTGGCTCGGAAGCTGGCACGACGTCACCGGTGTTCCTCGGCGGGTCCAACCTCGGCATCCCGACGAACAGCGAGAACCAGGACCTGGCGTACGAACTGCTCAAGATCCTCGTCTCCGCCGGGTACCAGCGCCAGATCGCCGAGGCCGGTCTGATCCCGGCGCTGAAGTCCGAGCTGGCATCGGTGACCGGCAGCGAGGCTGCCGTCGCGCAGGCCACGGCTGCGGAGAACAGCCGGTTCGTGCCGACGAGCGAGCACTGGGCCGATGTCGAGGCGGCCAACGTCCTCCCTGACATGCTGGTGGAGATCGCCCAGGGTGGCGACATCGCAGCGGCCGCAGCGAACGCCGACGCGGCGATCGAAGCGGCGCTCAACGGCTGACAACTGAGGACGAGTACTGGGGCGAGGGCAGCGCCGATGGTCATCGCAACCACGGCGACGTCGGCCGAGCTGAAGGGCTTGGCCGACGACGACAACGAATCCGACGGCGCGCCGCCGGTTCCGCGGCCGCCGCGCTCGGCGCTGCCCTACGTCCTCCTGGTGCCGGCGATCATCATCCTGGCGTTGATGCTCGGCTATCCGCTGGTGCGGCTGGGCATCATGTCGACGCAGGAGTACGGCCTGCCACAGGTCTTCGGGCGTCCCGCACCTTGGGTCGGTCTGGACAACTTCCAGACCATCATCAACGACTCCTACTTCTGGACCGTGCTGTGGCGGACGCTCATCTTCTGCGCCGTCACGGTGGCGCTGACGATGGTGCTCGGGGTGCTGATTGCGCTGCTCCTCGAGGCGCTGGGCCGGGTGATGCGGTTGATCGTCTCGGCCTCGCTGATCGTCGCCTGGGCGATCCCTCCGCTCACCGCGACCATCGTCTGGCAGTGGATGTTCGACACGCAGTACGGCATCGTCAACTGGGCGTTGGGGAAGCAGGGCGAGAGCTTCTTCGCCAACCAACTGACGTTCTTCATGATCGCCGCCCTCATCGTCGTGTGGATGGGCATTCCGTTCGTGTCATTCACGGTCTACGCAGGGTTGACGCAGATCCCGGGCGAGTTGATGGAGGCGGCGCGGATGGACGGCGCCAACTTCCCCAACCGCTTCCGGTACATCGCCTACCCGGCGATCAAGCCGATCCTGCTGATCCTCACGTCGCTGTCGGTGCTGTGGAACTTCCGGGTGTTCACCCAGATCTACGTGCTGCAGAAGGCCGGCGGTGTCACGCGGGACACCAACCTGCTCGGCGTGTACGCGTACCGCATCTCGATCGGCGAGAACGACTACGGCATCGGCGCGGCGATCGCCATCGTGATGGTGGTGATCACCGTGCTGCTGACGTTGACCTACCTGCGGGCGATGATGCGCGTGGAGGAACCGTGACGTCGCACCGGACTCATCGCGTCGCGATCAACGCCGCCGGCGTCGTGGTCGCGCTGATCGCCCTGTTCCCCGTGTACTGGATGGTGCTGACGTCGTTCCGGCCGGGCCAGGAGCTGCGCACACCAACGCCGTCGTTCCTGCCGACCAGCGTGACGCTCGACAACTACCGGCGCGTCTTCGAGCGCGAGTACTTCTGGACGGCGATGAAGAACAGCGCGCTGGTCACGCTGATCGTGGTCGGATTGGCGCTCGTCGTGGCCTTCCTCGCCGCCGTGGCGCTGGCGCGGTTCCGGTTCCGCGGGCGGGCGTCATTTCTCGTCGCGGTGATCCTCATCCAGATGATCCCGGCCGAGGCGTTGATCATCTCGCTGTTCCAGATCCTCGACGGCGCCCAGTTGACCAACCGCATCATCGGGCTGGCCCTCACCTACCTGGTCTTCGTCCTGCCGTTCACCATCTGGATCCTGCGCGGCTTCGTCGGGGGTGTCCCGCTGGAGCTCGAGGAGGCCGCCCGAGTCGATGGCGCCAGTCGCTTCGGGGCGTTCATGCGGATCACGCTCCCGCTCGTCGCGCCAGGTCTCGTGGCGACTGGGATCTTCGCCTTCATCCTGGCATGGAACGAGTTCATCTTCGCCCTCGTCATCATGAACCGTCCGGAGAACCAGACCGGTCCGGTGTGGCTGCAGGCCTTCAACGAAGGAGCGCGAGGAACGGACTGGGGCGGCGTGATGGCCGGCTCGACCCTGATGGCGGTCCCGGTGATCTTCTTCTTCTTGATCGTCCAGCACCGGGTCTCCGCCGGCCTCACCGCTGGCGCTGTGAAAGGCTGACCAGTGACGGCGACCCGGCGGGCCGTGTCGACCACGAGCCCGGCGCAGCGAGCTCCGGTCGGCGTCGACGTCGGCGGCACCACGACGAGCGCCGTGCTGTTCGAGGCCGGCGCGCACGACGTCGCCGCGATTGCTGCCGCGCCGACGCCGCAGGGCGCCGCCGCCATCGTCGACATCGTCGGACGGCTGGTCGCCGACGTCGCCGACGGCGCGGCGATTCAACCGATCGGGGTCGGTATGCCCGGACGCGTCGACGTCACGAGCGGCATCGTCAGCTCGGCGGTCAACCTCGGCATCACCGCGCCGGTCGAGGTTGCCGCCATGCTGGCTGACCGCGTGGGCCGTGCCGTGCACCTCGAGAACGACGTGAACGCGGCGGCGTTGGGTGCGTTCGCCCATCTCCGGCGCCCAGCGTCCTCGTCGCTCGCCTACGTCAACGTGGGCACGGGCATCGCCGCCGGCTACGTCCTGGAGGGTCGCCTCTGGCGCGGCGCGTCGGGGGGTGCCGGCGAGATCGGCCATGTCCCGATGCGCCATGGCGGCCCGGCGTGCCACTGCGGCCAGGACGGATGCGCCGAGGCGATCGGCTCGGGTCGCGCCGCCCGGAGT
The DNA here is from genome assembly GCA_963844915.1 of uncultured Acidimicrobiia bacterium. Classification (GTDB taxonomy): domain Bacteria; phylum Actinomycetota; class Acidimicrobiia; order Acidimicrobiales; family Ilumatobacteraceae; genus JALZMG01. The sequence goes on from CAWJQF010000013.1 coordinate 281,768, forward strand.
GGTCCGCGCGGCAGGAAGGACGTCCTGGCCGCCACGGCGTGGGCGGTACAACTGTGTGCGATGGCACTGGATGTCGACGTCGTGGTCGTCGGCGGTGGCATGACTCGACCGCCCGACGCGTTCCTGCTGGAGCTGCAGGACGTGCTGTCCGCGCGCGCCGAGGCGTCGCCGATGCTGGCCGCGCTGGCGCTCGCTGGTCGTGTCGCCGTCGCACCTGTCGACGTGCCGCTGGGCAACCTCGGTGCCGCGCTCGCCGCCGACCGTCACCAGGCCGTGTCGTGACGGTTGCCGTCGTCAACGGATCCGTTGTCACACCGGCCGGTGTCGTCGCGGACGGCTACGTGCTGCTCGACGAGGGCGTCGTCAGCGCCGTTGGCAGCGGTGCTCCTCCGGAGGAGGCGCGGACGATCGACGCCGCCGGCGGGTGGATCGCGCCTGGCTTCATCGATCTCCAGATCAATGGCGGCCACGGCATCGACCTCACGACGCAACCCGAGCGGATCGATGAGCTGGGCGCGTTCCTCGTCCGCTACGGCGTGACCGCCTTCGTGCCGACCATCATCACGTGCCCACCCGAGTGCCGGGGGACCGCGTTGGAGGTGTGGCGAGCGCGCCACGACCACGCCGGTGCAGCGGTGCCGCTCGGTGTGCACTTCGAGGGCCCGATGCTGTCGCCAGTGCGACGAGGCGCCCATCCCGAGTCGCTGCTCGTGGCGGCGTCCGTGGACCTGGTCGCCGGCTGGGGCCCATCGTCAGGCGTGGTGCTGGCCACGGTGGCGCCGGAGCTGCCCGGGGCGCTGGCCGTCATCGAGGAACTGACCGGACGCGGCGTCGTCGTCTCGCTCGGCCACACCGACGCGTCGGCCGAGCAGTTCGCCGCAGGGCTCGCCGCCGGCGCGACGTACGTCACGCACCTGTTCAACGCGATGCGGCCGTTCAACCACCGTGACCCGGGTCCGATCGGGGCCACGCTCGCCGACGGCACGGTGGTCGCCGGGTTGATCTGCGACGGCATCCACGTCGACCCGGTCGCCGTCCGGATGGCGTGGCAAGCGCTCGGGTCAGCTCGGCTGAACCTCGTGACCGACGCCGTCGAGGTGCTCGGCCTCGACCCGGGAGGCACGAGCCGGATCGGCAGCGTCGACGTCACGGCCGACGCGGCCGGTGTGCGGACAGCGGACGGCGTCCTGGCCGGCAGCAACCTCGCGCTCGACCAAGCAGTCCGCAACCTCGCTGACTTCACGGGCTGCCCGGTCGTCGAGGCGCTCGCCACCGTCACGTCGACTCCCGCCGACCTCCTCCACCTCGCCGATCGGGGGCGACTGGTCGTCGGCGGGCGTGCCGACGTGACCGTCCTCGACTCCTCGCTCGAGGTGACGGCGACGATCGTCGGCGGTGAGCTGGCCTGGAGCTCCTGAAGTTGGAGGTCGTCATCACCCCATCGGCGGATCATGCCGGACGGCTCGTTGCCGACGTGATCGTCCGGGCGCTGCAGGAGCGACCGGACGCCGTGATCGGCCTGGCGACCGGCAGCTCACCGCTGCCCACGTACGCCGCGCTGGTCGAGGACCATCGGGCCGGCGCGGTGTCCTTCGCGCGGGCGAGCGCGGTGCTGCTCGACGAGTACGTCGGACTCCCGCCCGATCACCCGCAGACGTACCGGGCATTCATCCGCCAACGGTTCACGGACAATGTCGACCTCGAACCCGACAGGTTGTTCGGGCCCGACGTGTGGGCCGAGGATCTCGAGGCGGCGTGCCGTCAGTACGAACAGCTCCTCACCGAGCTCGGTGGGGTCGACGTGCAGCTGCTCGGCATCGGCTCGGACGGCCACATCGGGTTCAACGAGCCCGGATCGTCGTTGGCGTCGCGCACGCGCATCAAGACGCTGACCGCAGCGACTCGCGCCGACAACGCACGGTTCTTCGCGTCGTCGGACCAGGTACCACGTCACGTCGTGACGCAGGGCCTCGCTTCCATCGGCGCCGCCCGCCATGTCGTGCTCGTCGCGTCTGGCGCGGCGAAGGCGGCACCGGTGGCGAGAGCTGTCGAAGGCCCGGTGGCTGCACGTTGTCCGGCATCGGTGCTGCAGCTGCATCCTCACGCGACCGTCGTCGTCGACGAGGCGGCGGCTGCCGACCTCGAGCTGGCGGACTACTACCGCGAGACGTACGCCGGCAAGCCGGCCTGGCAGCACCTGTGACGCTGCGTCTCGACGCCACGTACCTCCCGGCCAGTCGAGCGCCGGGGACGATGTACCTCCGGCTGGCCAATCTCGGGCCGAACCCGGTACGCGGCTTCCGCCTGGCGGTGACGTCGGTCGTGCCGATGACGCCACCGAGCGACGGCAGCACGAGGCTCGTCGCCCGCATCTCCGGTTGGCACCAGCTGGCCCCTCCTGAGGGATTCGAGCTACGGCCCGGCGCGGTCTGGGAGCTGGATCCGCTGGCCTGCGGCCACCGCCCAGCCCATGCCAACGATGGTCCGGCCAGCGCCTACGTCGTGCTGGCGGACGGCTCGACGCGAGCGGTGTCGCTCGGCGCGACCGACCGTCGATCGCACCCGCGCATTGGGGCAGAGTCCCCGCCCGCGCTGTCGCTCATCGAACGAGACGGTGTGGCGGCCGCGGCGTGGGCAGCGGCGGCGACGTGCGAGCAGCGCGTCCATCCTCACGACGCAGTGGTGTTGTCGCCGGAAGGCGACCCGGTCTCGGCCGTCGTCGCGGAAGGCTTCGCGCCCGAGCAGTACGAGGTGACCGAGGAGGGCGAGAGGTTCCTCGTGCGGGCGGGATCACGCAGCGCGCTGCAGTGGGCGTTGCTGGCGATGGCCCGGCACCGGCGCGGTGAGCTCGATGTCGTCGACGGTCGCCACGAGCCGTGCCGCCGATGGAGAGGCCTACACGTCGACGTCGCCCGGCAGTTCGTCCCGACTGCCGACGTCGAGTGGCTGATCGAGGTCGCGGCGTGGCACCGCCTCAACCGGTTGCACGTCCACCTCACGGACGACGAGGGATGGCGCTTGACCGTGTCGGGCTATCCGGCGCTGACGGACGTCGCGGCGTGGCGAGGCGATGGGTGCGCCGTGCCGCCGCTGCTCGGCTCCGGCGCCGATCCCACGGGCGGTTGGTACTCGAGCGGGACGATCGCGACGTGGGTCGACCGAGCTGGCGAGCTGGGGATCGAGGTGGTGCCGGAGGTCGATCTCCCCGGTCATTGCTTCGCCGCGCTGGCGGCGCTTCCCGAGCTGCGCGATGCCGACGATGCGTCGGGTGCGGTGAGCGTGCAGCACTTCGCCGGCAACGTGCTCAACCCGGGTGTCGACGCGACGTGGCCGTTCCTCGAGGCGGTGTTCGGCGAGCTGGCCGACCGCTTCCCGTCGCCGTGGCTGCACCTCGGCGGCGACGAGGTGCCGCATGGGGCATGGCGGCGTTCACCTGCCGCGCAGCGGTGGGCTGCCGAGCGGGGGATCGCCGGCACCGATGCGATCGCCGCATCGTTTCTCCGCCAGGTCATCGACGTCGTGCGGGCCTCGACTGGGCGGCAGGTCGGCGTGTGGCAGGAGGCCGCCGAGAGCGGCGCGCTGGATCCGGGCGCTGGGTACGTCGTCGCCTGGAAGTCCGTCGACGACGTCCGCCGGCTCGTGTCGGCCGGGCACCAGGTCGTCGCCGCGCCGGCGCCGTGGTACTACCTCGACCACGCCGCCGACGACGGCTGGTGGTCGCCGGGGGCGAGCTGGGCCGGCCAGGCGCCACTGGATGACGTCGCGCGTTTCGATGTGACCGCCGGCTGGTCGGCAGGGGAGCGCGCCGCGCTGCTCGGCATCCAAGCCTGCCTGTGGACCGAACACGTCCACGACCTCGCCACCCTCCGCCGCCTCCTCCTCCCGCGCCTCACCCCCATCGCCGACGCCGCCTGGACGTGCGAAAACCGGTTTTGAATCCCGGTCAAGCCCGAATTCGAGAGCAGATCTTCCAGAGAATCGCCGATGACGCCTGCCACCTAACGTCGCCGGCCATGCGAGTACGCCGGGTGGTGACGGGACACGACGCTGACGGCAAGGCCGTCATCGCCAGTGACGAAGAGGTCGACGGCATCCGCCCGACGCTCTTGCCCGGTGCCGAGTTCCACCGCCTGTGGGGCGGTGACGCCACGTCGCGGTTCCCGGATTCCGGCGAGCAGCCTGACCACAGCACCTACTTCCCGCCGGTCGGTGGCTTCCGCTTCGGGCTGTTCACCGTGCCACCTGGAGGAGCGCGGCGAGGTGAGCGGATCGACGACCTCGAAGGCGCACTCGCCGAGCTCGAGGCAGCGTTCCCTGGGCTGGCAGGCCACATGGAGCCCGACGCGCCCGGCATGCACACGACGGCGACGATCGACTTCGAGGTGGTGCTCGACGGTGAGGTCTGGCTCGAGCTCGACGACGGGGTCGAGGTCCACCTGCGACCGGGCGACACCGTCGTCCAGAACGGCACGCGCCATGCGTGGCGCAACCACGGCGACACGACGGCGCGCCTCGCCGTCTTCATCATCGGCGCCCACCACGAGCGCGTCGGGTGATCAGTTTCGCTCGACCGCTCAACCGAGGCGTCGAGCGATCCCCGGATAGTTGACGACCATGCCGTCGGAGTCGCAGCGGATGTCCGCGGTGAAGGAACCATCACCGCTCTCGAAGCGGACACACAGCTCGCCGCCGTCGGCGCCGAGCAGCGTGTAGTTCTGAGGGTCGAGGCTGACGGCCAGCGATGGCACGCTCACCCATGCCATCACGAACGACCCGGTTGTGCCGGGCCGATCGAGGCCGAGCCGGCGGATCGGCATCACGTTCGTCAGGGGCGAGTACTGCACGTCGACGTCGACAACGTCGGGTGGGATCCGACTTGCATCGACGGGGTCGTCGGCCAAGCTCGCGACGACTGCGGGCGGGACGTCACCAGTGCTGGTCGCGACCGCGCTCCACGTCGCATCGCGCGTGAGGGCCAGCGATCGCGACCAGCCATCACCCGAGGCCGTCAGACCGAGCCGACGTGTCACCCAATCGGCGTCGACTCGGAGCTCGAGGTCGAGGCGGTACGCGACCGGGTACGTGCCGAACGAGGTCGATGTCGCCGCCAGGCCGCCGTCGCCGATGTCGACTGCCGCGTGCTCCATGCCGAGTGGATCGTCCTTCATCCACAGGAGGCTGCGAGGGGTCGTCATGGACGCAGGCTGCCACGCGATCTGGACACGATCTTCACGCGACTTGGACGGCGGGCGGGCCAACGTCCGCGTGGCACAGTGCCGCTGTGCCCGTCGCCCGCCGAGCCGTCGTCCTGTTCGTCCCGCAACCCGTCGCCGCTGTCATCGACGACGTCCGCAAGCGGTGGGATCCCGTGATGCTCGGACGCATCGACCCCCACGTCACGCTCGTCCACGACATCGTCCACGACATCGTCCACGACATCGTCGATGTCGACGCTGCTGACCGGTGCGTCCAGGAAGCGGCCGCCGCGACCGCGCCGTTCGAGGTCACCCTGACGGCGGCGCGCTGCTGGTCACGTGCCGCCAACGGGGTCTACCTCGACATCGACGATCCCACCGGCGCCATCGAGGCCCTGCACGTGCGGCTGTCCGCTCTGGAGTCGCCGGCGTGGGCCCGCGCCGGGTTCCACCCCCACGTGACGCTCGTCCACGGTCGCACCGTCGACCCGAACCTCGCCGAGCCGGCGTGGTCGGCGCTGTGCGACGCCACGTTCGGTTGGACGGTCCGCCTCAGCACTCTCGACGTCATCGAGCTCGACGAGGCGACGGGATGGAGCTCAGTGCTGCGGCTACCGCTCGCCGACGATGCGGCGACGAGCCACGGTCGAGCGGCAGCTCGATAGCAGCGGCGTCCTACAGTCGAGGCGTGGCCGACGCCCCGTATCACATCGGCTTCGGTGAGGACGACCTTCCGGACGGCACGTCCATCGCCCTCCTCAGCGGCGATCCCGCCCGCTCCGAGCTCATTGCCACCAAGCACCTGCGCGATGGCAGCCTGCTCGCCCGCAATCGTGGACTCGATGCCTTCCACGCTCGACTGCCGGGCGGCGCGCCGGTGGTGTGCGCGACGAGCGGGATGGGCGCACCGACGATGAGCGTCGTCGTCAACGAGCTCGTGCAGGTCGGCATCCGAACGGTCATCCGCATCGGCACCTCGGGCTCGATCCGTGACGATGTGCGAGCCGGGTCGGTCGTCATCGCGTCCGGCGCGCTGACCAACCAAGGCGCTGCCGACGACATCGCCCCGCCGCAGTTCCCGGCCGTCGCCGATCCGTTCCTCACGGTCACCCTCGCCGGCGTCGCCGACGACCTCGGGATCGAGCGCCACGTCGGCGTCGTCGCGTCGACGGACACGTTCTTCGAGGGCCAGGAGCGTTCGGCCTCCTCGGCCAACCAGCGTCTCCTGCGGCGACTGCACGGGATGATCGACGAGTACCACGACCTCGGCGTGCTGAGCTTCGAGATGGAGGCCGGCACGCTGTTCAAGATGGGCTGCGTCTACGGCTTCGCTGCCGGCTGCGTGCTGGCGATCATCGCCGAGCGGACCGACGCCGAACACATCCACCACCACGTCAAGGACACCGCCGTGGAACGAGCCGTCGCCGTCGCCATCGCCGGCGCCGACGCATGGTCGAATCGACCTACGCCCTGAGAGCGTTCAGGGTGCGGTGCGGGCGGTGGCGCTGCCGTTGTCGGTGCGGATCGTGATCGAGCGGGGGCTTGCTGGATCCTCGAGCACGTCGTCGGTCTCGCTCCCGTTGTCCGACTGCACGTCGACGCGGTAGGCCTCGCCGTCGTCGGGCACGACGACCTCGACCGAACCGTTGTCCGTCGTCGCCATGACCGTCGTCGGTGCCTCGGCGAACTCGAGGGTGACGCTTCCGTTGTCGGAATCGACGGTGACCGATTGCGACCGCAGGTCGAACCCCTCGACACGACCGTTGTCGGTCGACGCTCTGATCGTCCCGCGCAACCCGGTCAGCTCGATGGAGCCGTTGTCGGCGTCGACGTCCACGACGCCGGTCATGCCCGTGACGTCCACCGATCCGCTGTCGGCACGCACGACGAGGGCGAGGTCTCGGGGCACCTGCAGCTCGTAGCTGACCCCGCACCACTCGGACCCGAAGTTCGGGCACGACGCCCGTAGCTCGAGCACGTCGCCGACCACTTCCTGGCGCTCGCCGGTCGCCCGCAGCCCTTCGCTGATCTCCGCCCGCACGACCACCTCGTCGCCGTCGGTGGCGACGACCCGCACGGAGCCTCCGTCGTTGCCGACGTCGACCGTCGCCAGGCCGGCGGACGGATAGGTGTTGATCTCGGTGCGTTCCTCGTGCGACAGGATCGACACGACCTCGTAGGCCCCCCACGTCAAGGCGCCGACGAAGAGCACTGCGCCGAAGACCAACCACAGGGTCCGCACGCCGCGGTTGCGGCGGGGTGGCGGTGGTTGTCGCACCGCCGGCGACGCGGGTGCCGCTCCGGAGGGCGGCGGCAATGGTGTCTCAATCATCTTCAGCTCCTCACCCATTGCAGGACCGCCAGCACGCGGCGGTGGTCATCCTCGGCCGGGGGCAGGTCGAGCTTGGTGAAGATGTTGCTCACGTGCTTCTCCACGGCCTTGTCGGTCACGACGAGCTGCCGGGCGATCGCCGGGTTGGACCGGCCCTCAGCCATCAGCGCGAGGACCTCGCGCTCGCGCGGCGTGAGCCGCTCGAGTGGGTCGCGTCGCCTCGCCCGGGCGAGCAATTGCGACACGACCTCCGGATCGAGCGCCGTCCCGCCGTCACCGATCTGGCGCACGGCCGCGAGGAACTCGGCGATGTCGGCGACCCGGTCCTTGAGGAGGTACCCGATGGCCCGGGTTTCTTCGGCCAGCAGGTCGATGGCGTAGCGCTCCTCGACGTATTGCGACAGCACGAGGATGCCGACCTTCGGCCAGCGTTGGCGGATGGCGATCGCCGCCCGCAACCCGTCGTCGGTGTGCGTCGGGGGCATCCGCACGTCGACGATGCAGAGATCCGGTTGATGCCGCTCGACGGCGGCCATCAACTCGTCGGCGGCTCCGACGGTGGCGACGACCTCCTCACCGGCGTCGGCAAGGATGCGCGTCAGCCCGGCCCGCAGCAGCACTGAATCCTCGGCGATCACGACGCGCATGGCAGCTCCACCGAGATCGTCGTCGGCCCGCCCGGGGGACTGATGACGTACATCGTTCCGCCGAGGCCGGCGACGCGATCGCGCAGGCCGGCCAGACCGGAGCCGTTCGCTTCTGCCGCGCCGCCGACACCGTCGTCGCGCACCTCGACCACGAGACGGCCGCCGGCGCGGGCGATGCCGACGTGGGCACGCGTCGCCATCGCGTGCCGGGCAACGTTCGCCAGCGCCTCGTTGACGACGAAGTAGGCGGTGCTCTCGACGGCTGGTGAGGGCCGCTCGGCGACCTGGACGTCGAGCGACACGGGGATCGGAGAGCGGGCGACGACGGCGGACAGCGCGGCGTCGAGCCCGCGGTCCTCCAGGATCACCGGATGGATCCCGCGCACGAGGTCGCGGATGTCCTTCAGCGCCGCCTTGGCCTCCTCGTGGGCATCGGCGACCATCGCTCGGCCGGCCTCCGTGTCGTCGTGCTCGAGCTTGTCCCGCGCCGCGCCCAGGTTGGCGGCCAGGGCCACGAGGCGCTGCTGGGCGCCGTCGTGCAGATCGCGCTCGATGCGCCGACGCTCCGACTCGGCGCTGTCGACGGCAGCCGTGCGGCTCGTCTCGAGCCGGCTGACCTCCGCGGCGTGCTCCTGGCCCGCCGACGGACCGAGCAGGGCACGAGCCAGCGCCAGCTCGGTGCGGGCCACGCCGATCGTCACCCACGGAGCCACGAACACGAGCCCCACGACGCCGACCAGTGCGGCAAGCCACACGCCCGGTCCGGGGTGCAGCTCGAAGAAGTAGAACTTCGCCGATTCGCCGGGCAGCTCGTCGACGACGGCGGGCATGAGCAGCATGGCGATCGAGCCACCCCACGCAGCGACCGTGAGCGCGAAGCCCAGGACGGCGACGGGGAAGCGGGCAACGTGGTGGGCGATCTCCTTCCACCGCGTGCCGCTGCGGACCCGCTGCCACAGTCGAGAGAACCAGCCGCCCGGAGCGAACGGCGGGATCGGGTCGGCGATCTCGACGTCCATGAACGCCGACACGCGCGAGCGCTCGATCTTGCCGAGACCTCGGGACACGACGAACAACAGCCACACGATGGGGATGGCGAACAGGAACGTGAAGACCAGTCCGACCGTCAGCGACAGCAGGGCGATGATCACCGCGAACGTGATCGCCGCCACCGGCAAGGCGGTCAGGTTGTACCCAGCACAACGGAACAGCGTCTGGGGGTGGCGCCAGGGGCGCAGTGGGTTGAACATCGCTCGACTCACGTTAGGAAACTCCTGCTCCATCACTCGGCGGCGATCGCCTGCAACACGTCGAGTCGCGCCGCTCTCCGCGCCGGCCGCAGCGCAGCGAGCACGCCCGCTGCGGCGGCCAGCACCAGCACGACGCCGAGTGCCCCGACCGGAGCATCGAACACACCGAAGCCCTCCTGGGCATTGACGGCGCGCACGAGACCCCAACCGAGGAACGTGCCGACGGCGAGGCCGCCGAGCGTGCCGAAGACGGCCACGATCACCGACTCCCAGCGCACCGTTGCACGCAGCTGCGCTCGGCTCTGGCCGACCGCCCGCAACAGCCCGAGCTCACGCCGCCGTTCGTGGATCGACAGCGACAGCGTGTTGCCGATGCCCAACAGGGCGATCAACACGGCGATGCCGAGCATGCCGTAGACGAACGTCAGCATCTGGTCGACCTCGTTGCCGACGAAGTCGAGATACTCGTCGCGGGTCATCGACTCGGGTGCCGAGAGCTGTGTGGTGACCGCATCCACGGCGGCCGCACCGGTCGCCTCGTCGACGCCTGGGGCGAGATCGATGAAGACGACGACGTCCCCACGGCCTCGCGCGTGCGGCGCCCAATCCTCACTCGTGATGAGCAGATCCTCGACCGTTGTGCGCTCGGCGTAGACGGCGGCGACGGACAGATCGACGGTGGCACCGTCGACGAACGTCATCGGGATCGAATCGCCGAGTGCGAGGTCGTGCGATTCGGCGTACTGCTCGCTGATGGCGACCTGCCCGGCCGCCATGTTGCGGACTGATCCCGCTGTGACGCCGACGTCGAGCATCTCGGTGAGCGCGGCCGGGTCGGCGGCCGTTGCGTCGGCTGTCGAGCCGTCGACGCTGGCGGTGACGAGCGACAGGCCCGTCGCCGACGTGACCGCTGGGCTGGCCTCGATGGCGGCGGCCAGTTCCGGCGGGAGACCGGCGCCGCTGAAGCCGTCCTGCTGGACGATCAGATCGCCGGCGAACTGGTCGTCGACGATCTCGTCGAACGATGCCTTGATCGAGCTGCCGAACGTCGTGAACAGGGCGACGACGGCGGTGCCGACCATGAGCGCCGAGGCGCTGCCGGCGATCCGGCGTGGATTGCGCATGGCGTTGCGGCGGGCGAGCCGGCCACTGAACGTCGGCGCCACCCCACCGAGCAGACCGGCAGCCGGCCGGGCGACGACGGGACCGAGCACGACCGCGCCGACCACGACGGCCAGTGCGCCGAGCGCAGCCCGACTCACGGCACCGTCGCGGCCGATGATCGTGGCGGTGGCGACGGCCAGGACGCCGGCGACGGTGATGACCATGCCGGTGACGGCACGGACCCGACTCGCCGCCGAGCGGTCGACGGCGACGTCACGCAGCGCGGCGAGCGGAGCGACCTTCGAGGCGCTGACCGCCGGGGCAAGGCTGGCGAGCATCGTCGTCACGATGCCAACCGCAGCGGCGATGACCAGCGCGTCGGCGCTGACGACCAGCCCGCCGGGAAGGTCGAGCCCCGATCCAGAGACGATCGCGTCGAGTCCTGTGGCCAGCCCGAGGCCGACGCCCAGACCGATGGCCGAGGCGACGACGCCGACGACGACGGCTTCCATCGCGACAGCCAGGAGGACCTGGCGCCGGGATGCACCCATCGCCCGCAGCAGGGCCGACTCCCGGGTGCGCTGCGCCACGAGGATCGAGAACGTGTTGTGGATGCTGAAGGCGGCGACGACGAGGGCGATCCCGGCGAAGGCGAGGAGGATCACCTCGAACATGCCGAGGAAGTCCGACTCGATGTCGGCCTCCTGCTCGGCCGTCAGCTCTTGTTGCGTCAGGGCCTCGATGCGGGCCGGCACCAGCTGGGCGATCTCGTCGCGCAGCGTCGTCGGGTTGACCCCGTCCTCGGCGGCGACGAGCACGCTCGACAGCGCGTCGGCTCGGTCGAGCAGGAGGTCGCGGGCGGCATCGAGCGTGAAGGCCGTATAGGTGGTCGGGCCGAGGCTGTCGACGTCGCCGAACGTGGCGATGCCGGCGATGGTGACCTCGACGGGATCTGGCGTGAGCACCGTGGTGCGGTCACCAACGGCGAGGTCGCCGCGCTCGGCCGAGCCGCGGTCGATGACGACTTCGTCGTCGGCCGCAGGGGCCCGGCCCTCGGCCAGTCGATAGGGGTTGAAGTCGGGATCGTCGATCCAGTTGGCGCCGGTCGTCGGTGGACCGTCGCCGCCGATCCGGTCGCCGTCCGCGCCGATGATCGTGGCGGTTCCTTCGATCGAGGGCACGGCGACGGCGACGCCGTCGACGGCGGCGACCGTGTCGAGCACGTCGGCGGGGATCGTGTCACGGACCTTGGTCTCGTCGGACCCGATGACGGTGCTGCTGCGCACGACGACGTCGGTGCCGGCGTTGGCCTCGGTGAACGCACGGTTGAACCCGGCACGCATGGAGTCGGCGAGCACGAGCGTTGCGGCAAGGAAGGCGACGCCGAGCACGACGGCGGTGCACGTGCCGAGGAGGCGTCGTTTGCGGGCCCAGATGCCGGCGAGGGTGACGGTCAACATGACGGGTCCGTCGAACGCAGTTGGCGATCTCCCGGATGCAGAGGTGAAGATCCGGTTCGGCACGGCGGGCGCTCCAGCGCCTTCGCCGGCCGCATCATTGCGTCGAGGATGCGATCGGGCGTGGGGGCAGCCATCGTGTCGACGAGGCGTCCGTCCTCGAGGAACAGCACGGTGTCGGCATGGCTGGCGGCGACGGCGTCGTGGGTGACCATGACGATGGTCTGGCCGAACTCGTCGACGGCGGTGCGCAGGAAGGCGAGGATCTCGCCGCCCGCGCGCGTGTCGAGGTTGCCCGTCGGCTCGTCGGCGAAGATCAGATCAGGCCGGGAAGCCAGGGCGCGGGCGACGGCGACGCGCTGTTGCTGGCCACCGGAGAGCTCACTCGGGCGATGGGACAGGCGGTCGCCGAGACCGACGGTCTCCACGACCGTGCGCAGCCATGCTCGGTCGGGGCGGCGGCCGGCCAGGGCCAGCGGCAGCGTGATGTTCTCCTTGGCGTCGAGCGTCGGCAACAGGTTGTAGGCCTGGAAGACGAACCCGACGCGCTCCCTGCGGAGGCGGGTCAGCTCGCGGTCGGACAGGGTCCCGAGGTCGACGTCGCCGATGAAGGCGCGGCCGGAAGTGAGCGTGTCGAGACCGGCCAGGCAGTGCATCAACGTGCTCTTGCCGGATCCGGACGGACCCATCACGGCAGTGAAGCGCTCCGCCGGGAGGCCGACGGTGACGGCGTCGAGGGCGCGGACAGCGGTGTCGCCGCGCCCGTAGTCCTTCGTTGCGAGCTCGGTACGGGCGGCCAGGGGAACCGGCGCCGCCCAGGCCGGCAGCGACTCGGGAGGTGGAAGCAGTGGCGAACGGGTCGCCGTGGGGGCGAGCGAAGTCATGGTCCCAGCGTGCGGGAACGGCGACCCGGTGGCGATGGCGCAGGCCGGTGTCTCCGAACGGGGGTTGTCCCCACCACGGGGGAATTCTTCGGCCCGCCGCAATCCGCCCAGGGGGCTGGACCGAATGGTCCAACGTGAGGTTCGACATCGAGGACTACAAGGGCCGCGTCGAGCGGCTCCGGTGGGAGGACCTCGATCTCCAAGCTTTCGCCGTCGACCCCCTGGACGACGAGACGCTGCGGGTCATCGAGTACATGCACGACGTCGAACACCACACCGTGTGCTACCTGCGGGATCTCCTGGTGACCCCAGCTCACAACGACCCGGCCGTGACGACGTTCCTGTCATGCTGGGCGTTCGAAGAGCTGTGGCACGGCGAGGCCCTGGGAGCTGTCCTGGCAGCTCACGGGCGTCCGGCCGGCGAGGAGCGGATCGGTCAACTGCGCGAGCGGCTGGGATGGCGCGACCGCATCCGGCCGTTCATCTCGGCGCTCGGCTCATCGGTGGCGGGTGAGCGGCTGGTTGCGCTGCACATGACGTGGGGCGCCGTGAACGAATGGACGACGCAGGGCGGGTACGTCCGGCTGGCCCAGCGGGCCGCCCACCCCGTGCTGAGCGAGTTGGTGCGGCGCATCGCCCGCCAAGAGGGTCGGCACATCGATTTCTATGCCGCCGAGGCGCGGCGGCGGCTGGCCGAGAGCCGGGCCGCCCGCCGCCTCGTGCGGTGGTCCCTCGCCCACCTGTGGAGGCCGGTGGGCTCGGGGGTCATGCCTCAGGAGGAGACGGACTTCGTCATCAGGCACCTCTACGGAGGTGCCGACGGGGCGCCGTACGCGGAGCGCATCGATCGGCGGATCGACGCGCTACCCGGCCTGCAAGGGCTCCGCCTGATCACGGGGGCAGTCGGATTGCGGACGGCGACTGTCCCCGCACCTCTCCACGCGGTCGCCTCGACGGAGGTGGCGGCCGCCTAGGGAAACCGGCTGCGCGGGAACCGGAGCGCGTCCGGGTGGGTCCGCCAATGGGCCCGCCCGGACGCAAACCCGCCGGCCCAGCAATTCCATCAATCTATCTTGATTCAATCTGGATTGCTGGATTAAGATCGAACCGTGACAGCCGTCGTCGAATCCGCGATCGAGGAGGTCCCGCCTCCGTTCGTGCGGCTGCTCTCACATCCGGTGCGGTGGCGGTTGTTGCGCCAACTGGTGCTCAGCGATCGCACCGTCCGCGAGCTGTCCGGACTCGTCGACGAGCCGCAGAACCTTGTCTCGTACCATCTACGCCATCTGCGCGACGGCGGCGTCGTTGTCGGGCGCCGCAGCTCGGCCGATGGTCGCGACACCTACTACACCGTCGACCTCACCGCCTGCGAGCGACAACTGCAAGCGGCCGGTGGTGCGCTGCACCCGGCTCTCTGGCTCGCGTCGTCGCCCCGACCGTCTCGCATCGACGATTCCGGTCATCGCCCGCGGGTGCTGTTCTTGTGCACCGGCAACAGCGCGCGTTCCCAGATCGCGGAGGCCCTGCTCGAGCAACTCTCTGCGGGGACCGTCGAGGCAGTCAGCGCCGGGAGCCACCCCAAGCCGCTGCATCCCGACGCCGTGAGCGTGATGCGCGAGCGAGGCATCGACCTCGGCGGCAATCGCAGCAAGCACCTCGACGAGTTCATCGCGGAGCCCTTCGACCTGGTGGTCACGTTGTGCGATCGCGTTCGCGAGGTCTGCCCCGAGTTCCCGGCGCATCCGCGACACATCCATTGGAGCGTTCCAGATCCGGCACTCGAGACCACGACGGACGGACCCTCAGAACAGGCATTCGAACGAACGGCTGCCGACCTGGAGCGCCGCATCGGCTTTCTGCTCTACCTACTCCCTGAGATCTCGAGGAGGTCCACCCATGAACGATGAGACCGTCAACGTCCGCTACATGGTCGACGATGTCGACGAGGCGATTGCCTTCTACACCACCACGCTTGGGTTCGAAGTGCTCACGAACTTCGCACCCGCCTTCGCCGACGTCCAGCGTGGCAACTTGCGCCTGCTGCTGTCCGGTCCGAAGAGCTCGGCAGGGCGTCCGATGCCGGACGGTGCCAAGCCTGCTCCGGGCGGCTGGAACCGCATCCACTTCATCGTCGACGACCTCGACTCCGAGGTCGCGCGGCTGCGGGCGGCCGGCGCGCCCTTCCGCAACGACGTCGTGGAAGGGCCCGGCGGCAAGCAGATCCTGCTCCAGGATCCGTCGGGCAACGTCATCGAGCTCTTCGAACCGGCTCCTGCGCCAGCGCGATGAGCCAGTCGGGCAGCCGAACCGGACGACCGCTCTCGGTGATGAGCCCGTGCACCGTGACGCCCGTTGCAGCGGGCGCGTTGCCGACCGTCAGCAGGTACGCCATCTGGAACGTCGTGCGGGTCGCCGACGCCACGACGAGATGCACGTCGACCTCGTCGTCGAAGCGCAACGGCTGGCGGTAGCGCAACGCGACCTCGAGCACGGCAGCGTTCAGCCCCGCCGCTTGCCACTCCTGGTACGGGTGATCGAGGTGACGGAGGTAGGCAACACGTGCCTCCTCGAGGTACGGGAAGTACCGGCTGTGATGGACGATGCCCATCGTGTCGGTCTCCGCGAAGCGCACCCGAATCTGGTGATTGAACGGGTACGCGGCAGGGTCAAGAGCCGGTTCTGTCCGTAGAGATCGCCTCACAACCATCGATTTCTACGCACAGAATGGGCAAATTGGCGCCGTGACGCCCGCAATTCGCCTTCTCGAGGTCGCCGGCGTCGCCTTCACGGTGCTGCAGTACGAGCACGATGCGGGCGCGCCATACGGTGCCGAGGCGGCGGAACTGCTCGGGTTGGACCCCGAGCAGGTGTTCAAGACGCTGGTCGTCGCCGCCGACGAGGAGCTTGCCGTCGCCATCGTGCCGGTGGCGGGGCAGCTGTCGCTGAAGGCGACGGCGCGGGCGCTCGGCGCGCGGCGAGTCGAGATGGCCGACGGGGCCGCCGCGCAGCGCGCCACGGGCTACGTCCTCGGCGGGATCAGCCCGTTCGGGCAGCGCAAGCAGCTGCCGACCGTGATCGACGAGACGAGCGAGCTCTTCGACGTCGTCTACGTCAGCGCCGGTCGGCGTGGCCTCGAGGTCGGCGTCGCACCAGGCGACCTCGTCCGGTTGCTCGACGCCAGGGTCGCCGACATCGCCGGCTGACAGCCGCTCAGTGAGCGGGGTGGCGGAGCATGGCGTCGATGCGGGCGACTCGCGTGCGAGCCGGAGGATGCGACGCCGCGATGCGCGCCCTCCACCCAACCGGCCGCTGCCCGCCTCCCATGCTGATGACCCGGCGCAGCGCGAACGCGAGGTGGCGGCCGTAGCCCATCCGCACGGCGCGTCGGTCGGCGCGGAACTCCGAGCGGTGCCCGACGACATTGCCGAGTGCGTCCGACGCGTACAGCGCAGCGACGAACGGGAGCGACAAGACGTTGAGCAGGCCGGCGACGAGCTGGCCGAACATCGTCAGGCCGGTCGATCCCTTGGCGAAGACATTCGTCGCGGCAGTCGCCACGTTCTGCAACCAGAAGCCGATTCCAGCGAGCACGACGACGGGCAGGGACAACCAGTGGCGAATCGTCAAGGCCACGGTGTGCAGACCGAGATGGTGGCTCAGCTCGTGGGCGAGGACGCCAGCCAGCTCGCGCGGAGGCAGCTCGGACACGGCGAACGACGTGACGACCACCAGGTGACCACCGCACGCAAACGCGTTCAGCTCGTCACTCGGCAGCACGCGGAGCAGATAGCGGTCCGCCGGCAGCGAGTTGGCGCTGGCCAGACCCCGCCAGAGCGGAGCGATCCGCGCCAGTTCGTCGGGCGTCGGCCGACGCGCCCCGAACAGCGGGGTCAGCACGAGCGCCTGGATCGGACGGACGAACAGCAAGACGGCGCACGCCGCGTACCCGGCGGCGAACCACCAGAACGGCACGTCCCAGACCAATCGCACCAGGAGCCATCCCACGAGGAGGGCGAGCAGGCAGAACGGCGCGATGACGACGACCGGACCGAGCTCGGCGACCGCCGATGCCTCGAGGTGACGGCTCCGGCGATGTCGCGGCATTCTTCGCGACAGTATGTACGCGCTCGAGATCGACGCGCTCGATCCAGCCCGATCAGTCGTAGGCAGCGGCGGCAAGTGCTGGCTCGGGTCGGATGGCGGTCCGACGCGCCCGGCGCGTCACCACGGCCCACCGAGCTGCTCGACTCAGGCGCTCGTAGGCCGCCCATGCGGCGATCCCGACGAGGATCGTCGCCACGTACGCCCACCCACGTCCGAGCGCACGAACGAGTGGCGGGAAGACGCTGAAGTGCGTGATGAAGATCCACAGCGTCGCCGCCGCGAGCACCGCGATCGGGCGGATCGCCAAACGTGGGAACGGCACATCACGCACCCAGACGAGGACGAGCAGCGCGATGGCAATGAACCAATCGCGTTGCGGATAGTTGAAGAAGCCGGGGATCGTCCAGAGGCACAGCACCGACGTCAGCGCGCGCTGCCACCAACGATCCGACTGGTGGATCAGCCAGCCGAGGGCGAAGAACCAGGCGATCCCGTGCGTGCGATACCGCAGGTTGTACCAGTCGTCGAGCCATGCCCATTCGAGCCGCAGAACGAGCAGCGCGACGAGGATGGCGAGGGCGAACCAGTACGGGCACCGGCGCTCGAGGCGTCGCACCGCCGGAATTGCGATCAGCAATGTGACCAGAACCGTCACGTGGACGAACACCTCGATGAACCAGAAGTGCCATCGCGCATTGCGGTGCGATGCGGGACCGAGGTAGTTGTTGACCAGCAGCAGGGTGCCGGCGCTGTACCAGCCGGCGACGAGGATTCCGCCGGCGGTCCAGAGCACGGCCGGCGCCGCGGTTCGTAGCGCGGTGCGCACCCCGGCCCGGACGCGCTCGGCGGTTCCGGCGATGGGCAGCAGGAAGCGGCTCAGGTTGTATCCGGCCACGGCCAGCATCAGGTGCGCACCGCCGGGGAAGAAGAGCACGTGCATGTGCGTCGCGACGACGGCGCAGATGGCCACCGACCGCAACGCCAACGTCGTATCGATGCGGCCGCCGAAGCGCCTGGAGGCGCCGTCGTGCCGAACCCGGTCTGCACCTCTGAACGACGTGGCCCCGTCGCTGACTTCGAGCTCGGCGACGGAGCGCAGGTGCCAGTCCGATGGGAGGCTCCCGCGCAGCTGTTCCAACCGCAACGAGCACTCGATGTAGCTGAGCGAGTCGCCACCCAGCGACACGAACGTGCTGGTGGGTTCGACATCGGGCCGCCCGAGCACCGCGGCGAACACGGCGGCGACTGAACCCGCGCTGCGGGTCACCGGATCCGGCCGGGTACACAACGCCTCGCCCCGGCGCCTGACGGCCTCGTAATCGATCTTCCCGCGTTCCGTGCGGGGTACCGGCCCGGTGGTGTCGACGGCAATCAGTGATCCCGGCAACCCGATCGATTCGCTGACGCGGCGGCTCACGACGGCGGCCGACGCGCCGGGCGCGACGACCACGAGACGTTCGTCATCGCCGCCGACGGCAACCTCTGCGTACGTGCGGCCGAGCTCCCGCTCCAACACGTCGAGGTCGACGCGCACACCGAACGGTTTGGCGAACCTGGACCGCCGCCCGACGATCTCGAACACACCGTCATCGGCGTGGAAGCGCCCGATGTCGCCGGTCGGCAGCTCCGTGAGCGTCGCACCGAGCGCCAAGTCGGCGTCAGTGGTCGCATAGCCGAGCATCACGTTCGGCCCGCGGTAGACGAGCTCGCCGACATCGTCGGGTAGGCCGTCGACCGGCCGCAGCTCGAGGCACCCCCCGGGGATCGGGCGGCCGATCGCGCTGGGGCGCCGGCGGGCGATCTCGGGCGGGAGGTACGCCATGCGCGCCGTCGCCTCGGTCTGCCCGTACATCACATAGAACTTGGCGCCCCACCGCTCGGCCCGGCGAACCCACTGCTCGACGCGCTCGGGCGCCATCCGCCCGCCGGCCTGGGTGATGAAGCGCAACGTCGGGACGTTGAGCCGATCGCGTCCCGACCGCTCGAGGAGCTCGAACGTGTGCGGCACGCCCGCCACGTTCGTCACGCTGTGGGCCTGCAGTGCATCGGTGAAGCACGGATCGACAACCGACGCATCGGTCAGCACGACCGATGCACCTGCCGCCAGGTGTGAGTGCAGCACGGACAGGCCGTAGCAGTAGTGCAACGGCAGCGCGGTGATCCCTCGGTCATCCGGCGTGAGCTCGAGGTAGCTCCCGATCGCGTGGGCGTTGCTCGACACGTTGCGATCCGAGAGCCGGACGAGCTTGGGCGATCCGGTGGAACCCGACGTGCTGAGCAGCAGCGCCAGTTCCGGGTGCAGCGGGCGGGAATGGGCGACACCGAGATCGACACTGAGATCGACGGCGACGCCCGATGCCTCGGCCCGCACGGTCGCCGCCGGGCGCCACGCCGCAGTCATCTTCTCGACGTGGCTGCCGGCGAGCAGCGGGACGTGCCCGGCGGACATCAGTGCCAGGTAGCTGATGACGTACTCGATGGAGTTGGTGCCGGTGAGGAGCACGACCTGACGTCGGTCCAGGCCGGCATCGACGTCGGCGTCCAGGCCGACGTGCAGGCCGAGCGTCGTTGCCCGCTCCTCGACGGCGGCGGCCAGCTGGGCGTAGGTCAGCTGGCGTTCGCTCTCGAGCAGCGCCGGGCGCCCGGGATCCGCAGCGCGCAGCAGTTCGCGGACGAACGGCTGCTCCCGGGCGCACGGCACCGGGTGATGTTAAGGGCACCTATCAGGTGGTAGCAAGGCTGCCTGGGGTTTGAGGGTCACCTCGCCAGCGCGCGAGTCACCCAGACGCCCACGGCCTCGGCCAGCTCGTTGGCATCCACTTCGGTCCGGCCGTTGCGCCAGGCGTGCGTGAACGACGACACCGCGCCGAGCACGCCGAGGGCGAGGAGCCCGGGGTCACCATCGCGGATCGTGCCCTCGCGTTGGCCCGCGCTCACGAGAGCGACGACGTCACGCAGGTACACGGCGCCACCCTCTCGCAGGAGCTCGGCGTGACTGGCATCGGCCCGTTCGACGTCGAGCAGCGCGAAGTAGCCGGCATGCGCGGCCTGGAAGCGCACGCTCGCCTCCGTCCCCTGGCGGATGCGGCTCACGCAGTCCGACTGCGGGTCCATCGCCTCCGCTTGCGCTCGACGGAGCCGGTGCCGCATGGCGCGCACCAGCTCCGCGAACAGCTCCTGCTTGGTCGGGAAGTACCAGTAGAAGAGCCCCTTGGCGACGCCGGCGCGGCGGCAGATGTCCTCGACTCGAGTCCCCGCGAAGCCGTTGACGGCGAACAGCTCGGCCGCCGCATCGAGCAGCTGTTGCTTGCGCTGTCGACCGTGATCGGTGAGTTGCCGCGCTCCGCCATCGAAAACGTCCTGCGGCTCGCCGGGCAGGGCGCTGGCGGGCACGGCGCCAGTCCACTCGGCCGTTGACCCGCCGGTCAAGTCGCGCCTGACAAATGCGTCGACGCTGCTAGGAATGCAAGCCATGGCTGCAGACGATGCACCGGCCGCCGCGGCTGCCGTGCTGCCCGGTGCCGAGGAGTGGTCGCACCACGCGCCCGGGGGTGCGGTCGGGTTGTTGGCCCTCCACGGTTTCACGGGCAACCCGTCGTCGATGCGCGGCCTCGCCGAGACCGTGGCGGCGGCCGGCTTCCACGTCGAGCTGCCACGCCTTCCCGGCCACGGCACCACGGTCGAGGACATGATGACGACGACCTGGTCCGACTGGACCGCCGCCGTCGCGCAGGCCTATGCCGACCTCGCTGAACGGACCGATCAGATCGTCGTGGCGGGCCTCAGCATGGGCGGGGCGCTTGCCCTGTGGACCGGGCTCCAGCACCCCGACGTGCGTGGCCTCGTGTGCGTCAACCCGGCAACGCAGCCACCGGCACCGGAGGTGCATGCCATGCTCGAGGAGCTGGTGGCCGGTGGCACTTCGGTCGTCCCCGGGATCGGCAGCGACATCGCCGACCCCGAAGCCCATGAGATCGCCTACGAGGGCACGCCGGTACGCCAGCTGCTGTCGCTGATCGACGACGGGTTGGCGCCGCTGTCGGCTCGCTATGGCGAGCTGCACGCGCCGTTGCTCCTCTTCACGTCGCACCAGGACCACACCGTCGAACCCAGCCAGAGCGAGTACCTCGCCGCGCACTACGGCGGCCCGGTCGACCACCGATGGCTCGAGCGCAGCTACCACGTCGCCACGCAGGACTTCGATCGCGACGTCATCTTCCTCGCCGCCGTCGAGTTCGTGCGCAAGGTCACCGGTTCGGCGTGAGCTCCGTCATCCTGGCGCAGGCCGGACTGCTGCACGCGTCGGCGTTGCCGGCAGATATCCCAAGCCCATCCTCGGGCACGCTGACGATCGGTCCGCTGTCGCTCAACGCCTACGGACTGATGATCGCCCTCGGCGTCATCGCCGCGGTGTGGTTGTTCGGCCGGCGGCTCGAGCAGAAGAGCATCGGCACTCGAGACGATGCGAACGCGATCGCGATCTGGGCGGTGCTGGCCGGCGTCATCGGGGCCCGCCTGTACCACGTCATCACGGACTGGGACCGCTTCGAAGGCCGCTACGGCGACATCGTCAAGATCTGGGAGGGCGGGCTCGGCATCCCGGGAGGCGTACTCCTCGGCACCCTCGTCGGGGTGTACTTCATCCGCCGTCGGGGCCTCCCCCTCGGTCCAGCGGTGAACGCCGCCGCCCCCGCGTTGCCGCTGGCGCAGGCCATCGGGAGGTGGGGCAACTACTTCAACCAGGAGCTCTTCGGCTCTCCGACCGACCTGCCGTGGGCGTTGGAGGTCGACGACCAGACGGCGCTCGATGCCGGCTACCCACCGGGGACGACCTTCCATCCGACGTTCCTCTACGAGTCGCTGTGCAACTTCGCGCTGTGTGGACTCCTCCTCTGGATCGACAAGCGTTTCAACCCGGCGGGTGGCCGGCTCTTCGCGATGTACGTGCTCGGCTACGGCGTCATCCGCTTCTGGGTCGAAGGTCTGCGCATCGATCCGGCCGACGAGCTCGGCGGGCTGCGCTGGAACCAGTGGGTCGCGCTGGCGTGCGTCGTCGGCGGCGGGCTGTACCTCATCGCGACGCGTGACAAGCCCAAGGAGATCCTCGTGCCGGCCGGTGCGGGGGCGGCGGTGGCAGCGGCCGACGAGGATGAGCTCGAGAGCGAGCTCGTCGAGGGCGAGCTGGTCGAGGACGACAACGCTTCCGCCGAGCAACGTCACGATGGTGCTGACGACGATGGTGCTGACGACGACGACGACGGCGACATCGAGGACGCCGAGATCGTCGAGGACGCGTCCGCCTCCGCCGACGAGGTCGACTCGATCTGGGCGGACCAAGGATCGGCCGCCGCGCCGAGCGACGACGACGACGACAACAACAACGACAAGTCCTGAGGCGAGCAACTCGGACGGCGAGCCGAGCGCCGATACTTCAGACGCGGGCGCCCGTGGCGGTGTCGAAGAGGTGTAGGCGGTCGGACCGCGGGACCATGCTGATCCAGTCGCCAGGGACGTTGGCGCTGAGGCCCTCGGCGCGAGCGACGACCTGCGTCGTGGGCAGCTCGTGTCCATGGTCGACGGTGTCGTCGGAGCAGTAGAGGAACGCCTCCGACCCGAGCTCTTCGACCACAGCGACCGTCACGTCGAGCCCGCCCTCGGAGCCGATCCGCCAGTCCTCGGGGCGCACGCCGATGGTGACCATGTCCGACGTCAGGGCGGCTCGCTGCTCCGGCGTCAGCGGCACCGTGAGGCTGCCATGCGTGGCACCCTCCTCCGACACCTTCGCCGCCAGCAGGTTCATTGCCGGAGAACCGATGAACCCGGCGACGAAGACGTTCACCGGGCTGGTGAACAGGTCCTTCGGCGTGGCGACCTGTTGCAGCACGCCCGCGTCGAGCACGGCGACCCGGTCGCCCATCGTCATCGCCTCGACCTGGTCGTGCGTGACGTACACCGTGGTCACGGCGAGCCGGCGCTGCAGCGCGGCGATCTGGCTGCGCGTCTGCACGCGCAGCTTGGCGTCGAGGTTCGACAGCGGCTCGTCCATGAGGAACACCAGCGGCTGGCGCACGATGGCCCGCCCCATGGCGACGCGCTGGCGCTGACCGCCCGACAGCTTGGCGGGTTTGCGGTCGAGGAACTCTTCGAGGTCGAGGATCTTCGCTGCCTCGCGGACCCGTTCCGCGCGCTCCTTGCGCGGGACCCGCTTGACCTTGAGGTGGAACCCGATGTTCTCGGCGACCGTCATGTGCGGGTACAGCGCGTAGGACTGGAAGACCATCGCGATGTCGCGGTCCTTGGCATGGACGGCCGTGACGTCCCGCTCGCCGATGTGGATCGTGCCCTCGTCGACCGGCTCGAGCCCGGCCAGCATCCGCAGCGTGGTCGACTTCCCGCACCCTGATGGGCCGACGAGAACGAGGAACTCGCCGTCGTCGATGTGCAGGTCGAGTGCGTTGACCGCCGGATGGTCCAGACCGCCGTACGTGCGCGTGGCGCCGGTGAACGTCACGGTGGCCATCCGGCGCCGAGACTAACTGCGGACCTGGTCCTGTCCGTAGAGATGGCCTCACAACGACTGATTCCGAAGGACAGGATTCGGACGGACAGAACGATCTGACGGGACCGTAGGCTCCGCCAGGTGTCCGAACGCATCACCACCGCCGAGGTGATTCACGTCGCCCGCCTGGCCCGGCTCGGCCTCACGGACGACGAGATCGAGCGGACGACGGCTCAGCTCGGCGACATGCTCGACCACTTCGCCGACATCGACGAGCTCGAGCTCGACGACGTCGTGCCGATGACGCAGCCGTATCCACTGATCAACGTCCTGCGCGAGGACGTCGTCCAGCCGGTCCTCGATCGAGACGAGGTGCTGGCCGTCGCACCGGACCCCGTGGACGGGCGCTTCGAGGTGCCCCCGATCATCGGGCTCGCCGAATGACCGCCGCACGGTCTGCGTCGGACATCGCTGCTGCGGTGCGGGCGGGCGACCACCGCGCCGCCGACGTGCTCGAGGAGCACCTGGCGAACATCGCCGCCCGCGAGCCGGACATCCACGCCTTCAACCTCGTGCTCGCCGACGAGGCGCGGAGCGCCGCAGCTGCCGTCGATGCCGCTGTGGCGGACGGCCGAGACCCCGGACCGCTGGCCGGCGTGCCCGTCGCGCTCAAGGACAACATGGTCACCCGCGGGATCCCGACGACGTGCTCGTCGCGGATCCTCGAGGGCTGGCGCCCGCCCTATGACGCCACGGTCGTCGAGCGGCTGCGCGCCGCCGGTGCCGTGATCATCGGCAAGACCAACCTCGACGAGTTCGCCATGGGCTCGAGCACGGAGAACTCGGCATTCGGTCCGACCCGCAACCCGCACGACACGTCACGGGTTCCCGGTGGTTCGAGTGGCGGCAGCGCGGCGTCCGTCGCCGCCGGATTCGCGGCGGTCGGCCTCGGCAGTGACACGGGCGGATCGATCCGCCAGCCGGCGGCGCTGTGCGGGGTGGTCGGCGTCAAGCCGACCTACGGCGTCGTCAGTCGCTACGGACTCGTCGCGTTCGCCAGCAGCCTCGACCAGATCGGTCCGTTCACCCACACCGTCGCTGACGCCGCGCTGGTCACCGAAGTCATCGGCGGGCACGACCCGAACGACTCGACGTCGATCCCGCAGCCCGCGCCGGCGATCACTCAGACGTTGCGCGACGGCGTCGAGGGTCTGCGCGTCGGGCGCATCACCGACCTCCCGGAGGGCGCCGACGACGACGTGCTGGAGCGTGTCGAAGCGGCGCTCGAGGCCCTGACCGATGCCGGCGCCAAGATCGTCGACGTGGAGGTGCCGGCGTTCACGTACGGGTTGACCGCCTACTACCTCATCGCGCCGGCGGAGGCGTCGAGCAACCTGGCCCGCTACGACGGCGTGCGCTACGGGCTGCGGGTGCCTGCCGCGGACACCAACGCCATGTACATGGCGACGCGCGAACGAGGCTTCGGTGACGAGGTCAAGCGGCGCATCATGCTCGGCACGTATGCCCTCTCCGCCGGGTATTACGACGCCTACTACGGCAAGGCGCTGAAGGTTCGCCGGCTGATCGCCGACGACTTCGCCAGGGCCTACGAGCACGCCGACGTGCTGATCACGCCGACGTCGCCGAGCGTCGCCTTCCCGCTCGGCGCCAAGACCGCCAACCCGCTGACCATGTACCTCTGCGACACCTACACGATCCCGTCCAACCTCTCCGGCGACCCCGGCATGACGGTGCCGTTCGGCACGGGCGCCGATGGGCTTCCGGTCGGTGTGCAAGTGCTCGCGCCGACACTGCAGGAGCCGCTGATGTTCCGCGTCGCGCAAGCCCTGGAGGACGCCGCGCCATGACGCGCTCGACGATGACGACCACGCAAGAGACGTCGAGCGACACCACGTACGAGCTCATCGTCGGCCTCGAAGTTCATGTCGAGCTCGCCACCGAGACGAAGCTGTTCTCGGGTTCCCCCAACCGGTTCGGGGACGAGCCGAACACCAACATCGACCCCGTCACGCTGGGGCTGCCGGGAGCACTCCCCGTGCTCAACCGCAACGCCGTCGAGCTGGCGATGCGCATCGGGCTGGCGCTGAACTGCCGCATCCAACGGTGCGCCTTCCACCGCAAGAACTACTTCTATCCCGACATGCCCAAGGCGTACCAGATCAGCCAGTACGACGAACCGCTCAACGTCGACGGCTGGCTGGAGCTGCCCGACGGCACGCGCGTCGGCATCGAGCGCGCCCACCTCGAGGAGGACACCGGCAAGTCGACGCACCTCGGCGGTGCCGGCGGGCGCCTCCACGGCAGCGAGGCCTCGCTGATCGACTTCAACCGCTCGGGTATCCCGCTCGTCGAGATCGTCAGCCGTCCCGATCTGCGCTCGGCCGAGCAGGCTCGCCAGTACGTCAACGAGCTGCGGGGGATCCTCGTCGCCATCGGGGCCTCCGACGCCAAGATGGAAGAGGGCTCGATGCGCATCGACGCCAACGTCAGCGTGCACCGACCCGGCGAGCCGTTCGGCACCCGCTGCGAGATCAAGAACCTCAACTCCGTGCGTTCGCTGGGCCGGGCCATCGACTACGAAGCCCGCCGGCAGATCGACATGATCGGGTCGGGTGAGGAAGTGCGTCAGGAGACGCGGCACTGGGATGAGGGCGACGGTCGCACGCACACGATGCGGACGAAGGAGGATGCCGACGACTACCGGTACTTCCTCGAGCCCGACCTCGTGCCGCTCGATCCCGATCAAGCGTGGATCGAGCGCGTCCGCGCGGCCCTCCCGATGCTGCCCGCCGACCGCCGGGCGCGGCTGGCCGCTGCCACCGGCGTGCCGGCCGACGCCGAAGCGGTCACCGTCGTCGTCGAGCGTGGCCAGGATGAGTACGTGCTCGCCGTCGGGGAGACCGGCGGCGATGTGTCGCGGGCGCTCGTCCACGTCAAGGAGGCCTATGCCGAGCAGGGCCCCTCACCGTCCGTGCCTGCCGGCGACCTCGCCGTGCTGACGCGGCTCGAGCACGACGGCCAGCTGACGGCGACGCAAGCCAAGCAGGTCCTCGCCGAGCTCGTCACCGCCGGGGGAGGGGACGCCGCAGCGATCGCCGCGGCGAAGGGCTTCGAGGCGATGGACGCCACCGCATTGGATGGACTCGTGGACGACGCCATCCGCGACAACCCGGCTGCGTGGGACAAGTTCAATGCCGGTGAGGAGAAGGCGATCGGCGCGCTCGTCGGCGCCGTGATGAAGGCGTCGAGAGGTCAGGCCGACGGCGCGGCCGTGACGGCACTGCTGCGCGAACGGCGCAGCTGAGTCCGCCTCTCAGCTGCGCCGGACGCGCCCTGCCAACCCGCCACGTGTTCCCACAGGCGGTGCAGGGCCACCGGGTCGAGCCTGAACTCGGCACCCGGTAGGCCGAGATGGGTCCCTCTCCCATCCCGAGCCTCCTCCAACGACGCGGTGATCGCCGTCGTGACTGTCGGAACCTCGCGCCGCGACTCGTCACGCAACGGCGTGTCGACGTCCGCGACCGGCCAGCGGCCTACGACGAGGATCCTGCGATCGGTGACACCGATCAAGCACGGGCGCACGGCCCGACGAGCCCTCGCGCACACCTGGGACGACGGCCCGCAGCTCTTCCGCCATCTCCAGCAGGGCGATCAGGTGTTCGCCCTCCGGTTCGAGGTCGGCGATCTGCCAGTCGTCAGACCATTTGTCCCGTTCTTCCGCCAGCCGGGCTCCGGCGCCCATCGTCGCTCCAAACCTCGAGGCCCGACAAGGCGCGGGCGTCCGCAGCTACTCTGCGCTGGCGGGGACGGTCCCCGCATCGGGGAGAGCCCGTGCTCCCACCAGAACGATGTCGACCACCGAGCTACGTCCAGCGTCGCTGCCAGGTCGCAGCGATGCCGTTGCCAGCATCGTCACGCTTGCCGCCCACGTCATCGACGGCGAGGGCGGTGGCCTGACGATCATCGGCGAGCCCGGCATCGGCAAGACGACCGTTCTCGACCGATCTGCGGAGGAGATCGCCTTCGAGTTCCCTGAGGTGCGAATCATCCGGCTGCGTGGCGTCGAAGCGGAGTTCGAGCTGGCCTGGTCATGCCTCGGCGGCCTGCTCGACGGCCTGTTGGGTGGGCTCGACCAGCTCGCCCCAGCACGTGCGGCGGCGCTTCGCGCCGCGCTGGCGATCGAGCGCAGCGCCGAACCCGTCGAGCCGTTCGCCGTGGCCCTGGCGGCACGAGACCTCCTGGTCGATGCCGCGGAGGAACGGCCGATCATGGTGCTCGTCGACGACATGCGCTGGGTCGACGTCCCCACTCGGCGGGCGCTCTCGTTCATCGCCCGCCGCCTGCAGTTCGACCGGGTCGGGATCGTGTCGGCGCGCCGCGCGGTGACCGACGAGTCGCTCGACACCGGTCCGGTGGTCGAGCTCGACTCGGTCCCCGATGACGTCGCTGACCGGATCCTGCGCGATGCCGGAGTGACCAGCCCGGTGGCGCGCCGCCAGCTCGTCGCCGCCGGCGGTGGCATTCCGCTCGCGCTCGTCGAGGCCGCCAACCTGCTCGATGCCGACCAGCGCGAGGGACGTGCCGACCTGCCCGACCCGATGCCGATCGGACCAAGCGGTCAACGCGTCGTGGACCTGCTGCTCGAGCGGTTGCCGACGTCGGCCCGGGCGGCGCTGGTCGTCGCTGCTGCTGATCCCGATGGCGATCTGCTGCGCATCCTGCACGCGCTGTCGACACGCGGTCTGTCGGTGACCGACCTCGAGGCCGCCGAGGGGGCCGGGGTGATCACGCTCGACGGAGATCACCTCGCATTCCGCCATCCGCTGATGCGGTCGGCGGCGTATCACGACGCGGCACGCGCCGACCGGCGGGCCGCTCACCGAGCCCTCGCCGACGCCCTCCCGGTCGGGTCGACGGCCAGGGCCTGGCACCTGGCCAGAGCGGCGGTCGGCCCGGACGAAGAGGTGGCCAGGGCGCTGGACGAAGCCGCCGCGATCACCGCCCGACGGGGTGCCCCGAGCGTGGCCGGCCGCACTTGGGAGCTGGCCAGCCGGCTCTCACCGGACAGCCGCGACCGCGTCCGCCGGCTGCGCCTCGCCGCGTCTGCAGTACTCGACGCCGGGATGGCCGGGGCCGCAGGCCACCTGCTCGACCGGGCCGATGAGATCGTCGACGCCGATCCAGGGTCCGACGACCTCGTCGAGCGGATCGGCCGTCGCCAGTTGCGCTGCCGGCTGCCGTTGTCGAGCGGTGGTGCGCCCGAGGCGGCGGCGAGCCTGCGCAAGGCGTCCGCCGAAGTCGCCGGTGAAGCGCCGAGCGTCGCCGTCGACCTGCTGTTGGATGCGCTGGCGGCGTACATGCGCTCCGGCGCGATGGCCGACATGGCGAGCGCCATCGAGGACGCGGTGCTGCTGCAGGATCGGGTCGATGACGATCGCGCTCGGCGGATCGATGTGATGTTCGGTGCGCTCCTGTACGCCAGGGGCGACCCGGCCGGCGAGCGCCGCCTGGACCGCTACGTCGAGATGACCGGCCCCGACCGACCGGCCGCCGACGCCATGTTCCTGGCCGAGGTGCTGGCGCCGACGTTGGGCTTCCTGCGCCGCTCCGACGATTGCGATGCGCTGCTCGCAGGGTTGGAGGCCGACTTGCGGGCGAGGGGCGCCGTGCGACCGCTGGTCTCGGTCCTCGGCGCCCAGAGCCTCGCTCACTACAGCCGCTCGTTCCCGGCCACGGTCGCCTCTGGCAACGAGGCCATCTCGCTGGCCGAGAACAACGGCACGCCGGAGCTGGCGTCGCTGGCGGCCGCCGTTCTGGCGCTGTGCTCGGCCGTGATCGGCGATGAGGAGATGAACCGCCGGGCGGCCGCGCTGCTGTCCGACGTCCCCGAGCCCGAACGTCGCGCCCTCGGACCGATCGGCTCGGCCTACCTCGCCTTCAACCTGGGGCGCTTCGAAGAGGCCGATGTGCTGTATCGCAACGTCCTCGAGCTGTCTCCAATCGGCCAGGGCTTCGTGCGCTGGGAGACGGAGTGGATCGAGTGCCTGAGTCGCCTGGACCGGCGCGACGAGGCGTGCGCGGTGCTCGCCGAGCTGGAGTCGGTCATGACCCCCGAGCTGCTCGTGTACCAGGGCGTCGAGCGGACCAAGGGCGCGCTCGCGGAGAGCGATGACGAGGCGTTCGACTACTTCGCGAAGGGGCTGGCGGCCGCCGTTCAACAGGACAACCGCTTCGCCGCGGGCCGCGTCGAGCTGGCCTGGGGCGAGCGGTTGCGGCGGGCCCGCCGGCGGGCAGAGGCCCGAGGGCATCTCGAGCAGGCCGTCGAGCTGCTGCGCGCGGTGGGTGCTGCGGTCCCGGCCGAACGGGCCACCCAAGAGCTGCGCGCCGCCGGCGGTGTCGTCGGCGACGCCGTCGGGTCGCATCAGCTGTTGACACCGCACGAGCTACAGGTGGCGCGCCTGGTCGTCGGTGGCGCGTCGAACCGCGACCTGGCGGCGAAGCTGTTCATCAGCCCACGCACCGTCGAGGCCCACCTCACAGCGATCTTCCGCAAGCTCGGTGTCCGCAACCGTCGCGAGCTCGCCGCGCGGGCCTTGGACGACCCCGTGCTCCAACCCTGAAACTTCCACGCGTGAGACCGGCGGCGTCGCTACGTTGATAGCTCATCATCTTCGAGTTCGGTGACTGTGCGGTCGATCCCGGACGGTTCGAGCTTCGCCGGGGTGGCGTCATGCAGCACGTGGAGCCGCAGGTCTTCGACGTGCTCGTCTACCTGATCCGCAACCGGGATCGGGTCGTCACCAAGGCGGAGTTGCTCGACAACGTCTGGGGAGATCGGTTCGTGAGTGAGTCGGCGCTGGCCAGCCGGCTCAAGTCGGCGCGCCGTGGCGTCGGCGACGACGGTGCCTCCCAGCGGGTCATCCGCACCGTTTTCGGGCGCGGCTACCAGTTCGTCGCCCCGGTCGTCGAGCGCCACGAGACAGGACCGACGCCGGTCGTCACGACGGTGCCGGCGGCGACGGTGGAAGATGACGTCGGGCCGCTCGAGCAGTCGATCCAGTTCTGCACGGCGTCGGATGGCGCGCGCATCGCCTACGCCACGATGGGCTCGGGCCCGGTGCTCGTGAAGGCCGCCAACTGGTTGACCCATCTCGACTTCGACGGCGAGAGCAACGTGTGGCGACACTGGCTGTCCGGGCTGGCCCGCGGTCGCACACTCGTGCGCTACGACGAGCGGGGTTGCGGGATGTCGGACTGGAACGTCGACCGGTTCACGTTCGACGATTGGGTCGACGACCTCGAACTGGTCGTCGACGCCGTCGGGCTCGATCGCTTCCCGCTGCTCGGTGTGTCGCAGGGTGGAGCTGTGGCCATCGCCTTCGCCGCCCGCCATCCGGAGCGGGTGTCGAGGTTGATCCTTGCGAGTTCCTACGCCCGTGGGCGGCTGGCGCGGGCGACGACGGACGAGCAGCGCCGTGAAGCTGCCTTGGACCTCGAGGTGGCGCGCATCGGGTGGGGTCGCGACGACCCGTCCTTCCGCCAGATGTTCACCACGCAGTTCCTGCCCGACGGCACCCGGGAGCAGTGGGAGGACTTCAACGAGCTGCAGCGCCGCACGACGTCGGCCCACAACGCCGTGCGCTTCCTCGAGACGTTCTCCCGCATCGACGTCACGGAGATCGCCCCTGACGTCCGCTGCCCGACGCTCGTCTTGCACAGCCGCGACGACCGCCGCCAGCCGTTCTCGGCTGCTCGCGAGCTGGCGGCGCTCATCCCCGGCGCCCGACTGGTCCCGCTGCAGAGCCGTAATCACATCCTCACCAACCGCGAGCCGGCGTGGCCCGTGTTCCTCCGCGAGATCGATTCGTTCCTCGATGCGGACGTGCTCCGCACCGCGTAGCGCAGGTTTCTTCAAGAAATCACTCGATCGTCTCCATGACTGAGTGAGGCGCGGCAGCGCACACTTGGGATCGTCGGACGCCAGCGTGTTCCGGGCGGGGCGCGTTGGTCGGAGGGCCAGCTCGCGCCGGGCGGGGCGCGCTGGCACCTCCCGAGCACCCCGTGTCATCCCCCCGTCATTCCTGTGAATGACCCCGTTGAGGAGCCAGTTCCCATGTTCAAGAAGCGTTCGCGCGCGCTCGTTGCCCTCGCCGGGCTGGCGCTGGTCGGTGCCCCGACGCTCGCCGGCTGCAGCGACGAGGATTCGACGGCGGCAGCCAGCGGCGACCGTCCGGTCGTCACGTTCACCGCCACCGACACGGAGCTGACCGTGCCGGCTGAGGTCCCGAGCGGCTTCGTCGACATCAATCTGGAGACCGAGCCCGGTGAAGTCGACGTCCACCACATCTTCGTCGCCCGGCTGCACGACGGCGTGACCGTCGACGACATCCTGAACGGCGACGACGAGGCGTTCTTCACCAAGCTCACGTTGAAGGGCGGCAACGGGTCGATCGCCGCCGGCGAGGACGTGACGATGACGCTCGACCTGGAGCCGGGCAACTACTTCGCCTTGGACAACCCGCAGAACGAGAACTCGCCGACGGCGGCGTTCACGGTCGTCGACTCCGGGAGCCCCGGTCAGCGTCCGGAGGCCGAGGGTGTCATCACGATGGGCCCAGGCATGGTCATCAATGTTCCGGAGGACTTCGACGGCACCGGAACCTGGGAGTTCGTCAACGAGGACACTGTCAACAACGACATGAACGAAGTTCATGAAGCGGCGCTCGTCAAGCTGACGGCTGGCGCCACGTCCGACGACCTGGTCGAATGGTTCGGCGGCGACCACCAGGCGCCGCCGCCGATCGACGGTGAGTTCGGGAGCATGGGCGCTCTCGGTCCCGGGCAGCGGGCGTGGATCACGATCGAGCCGGGCGAGCCCGGCGACTACGTGCTCGTCTGCTTCGTGCCCGGTCGCGATGGCATCCCACACGTCATGAAGGGCATGGTCACCCCCGTGACCGTCGGTTGAGATCGGTGCAATGACATGACTCGCTTCCTGTTCGCCTCGATCCCGATCGAGGGTCACTCCGCCAGCCCGCTGTCCATCATGGACCGCCTGCTGTCGACCGGGCACGACGTCACGTGGCTGTCTGGTGCGGCCTACGCCGGCCGGGCGGCGCGCCTCGGGGTGCGCCACGTCCCGCTCGACCGATGGACCGATCTGTCGAGCTTCGACGATCCGTTCGACGCCTTCCCGCACCTGCGCGGTCTGCGCGGCGCCAAGCTGATCCGGACCGGCTTTCGTGACGTGTTCGTCGCCGAGGCGGCCGGCCAGCTACACGACATCGAGGCGGCGCTCGAGGACTTCCCCGCCGACGTGATCGTCGCTGACGGGCTCGTGTTCGGCGCTCGTCTCGCAGCCGAACGTCATGGCATCCCGTATGCAGGCATTGGCGACGGGCCGTACGCCATCACCGATCCCGAGGTGCCACCGTTCGGACCTGGCTTGCGACGCTGGCCGGGCGCGGTCGGCCGGCTGCGCAATCGCGCCCTGTACGCCGTCAGCCGGCGGTTCTTCGCCGACGTGAACGCGGAGCTCACCCGCGTGCGCGTCGAGCACGGCTTCCCACGGGAGCATCCGTGGGTCTTCGATGAGATGGCCGCCGGCGACCTCTACCTGCAGGGCAGCGTGCCGGGCTTCGAGTATCCGATCGAGCACCTGCCTGCCAACGTCCGCTTCGTCGGCGCGCTGCGCCCGCCGATCCCGAGCGATTGGGTCCCCCCACGTTGGTGGCGCGACCTGGACGGCTCGTGGCCGGTCGTGCACGTCACCCAGGGCACGATCCGGCCCGATCCGACCGAGCTGTTGCTGCCGACGATGGAGGCGCTCGCCGACGAGGACGTGCTGGTGGTGGCGACGACCGGCGGATGCGATCCCAGCGAGCTCGGACCGTTGCCGCCGAACGCGAGGGCGGAATCGTTCATCCCGTACGAGCTGCTGCTCGCCAGGGCGTCGGCGTTCGTCACCAACGGCGGCTTCATCGGCACGAACCTGGCGCTGCACCACGGCGTCCCCGTGATCCAGGTCGGGCGCACGGAGGAGAAGGCGGAGATCGGCGCACGCATCGAGCACGCCGGCGTGGGGCTGCGCTTCGGTCGGCGGCCGTCAGCACGACGGCTGCGCGACGCCGTGCACTACGTGCTCACCGATCGGACCGTCCGCGCCAACGTCGAGCAGCTCAGCGAGCAGTACCAGTTGCACGACGCGCCGACCGAGGCGGCCGCGTTGCTCGTCGAGCTGGCGTCAGCCCGCGGCCGTGCTCAGGACATCGCTGCTGCTCAGGACATCGCTGAGCGCAGCACTTTGCCGGCGTAGCGGACGGCGTCGAGGTCCCAGCCGTCGGCTGGCATGTTGACGGCGAGCCCGTCGATGCCCATCGCCCGCAGCTCGCCGATCCGCTCGGAGACTGCCGCCTCGTCACCCATGAGGATGCGCGCACTCACGAGGGTGCGCGTCGCCTCGTCGGCGGTCGCCCAGTCGAGCCCGCGTGTGGCGAGGAACTCATCGCGCTTGCGATCGGCGTCGGCGGCTGATTCGCCCAGCACGAGGCTCCCGAGCGGGGAGACGTGGATCGAGGAGCGCTCCCGCCCGATCCGGTCGAGGTGCTCGCCGAGTGCCGAGAGCTTGCGCGGGATCTCGTCGAACGAGGCGGTCATGTTCAGCAGGTCGGCATGCTGCGCGGCGATGCGGAACGTCACCTTCTCGCCCTGACCGCCGACCATCACGGGCGGCCCGCCCGGGCGCAGCGGCGCCGGCGAGTTGATGGCCTCCACCGTGCTGTAGTGGCGACCCTTGAACGTCGGTCGCTCGTCGCGGAACATTGCCCGGCAGATCTCGATCGCTTCCTCGAGCATCTGCATCCGCTGACCGACCGGCGGGAAATCGACGCCGAGTGCTTCGTGCTCCACGTCGAACCACGCCGCGCCGATGCCGAGGAGCGCGCGGCCGTGCGAGATGACGTCCAGCGTGCTGACGATCTTGGCCAGGATGGCGGGATTGCGGTACGTGACGCCGGTGACGAGCGTGCCGAGCATGACCCGCTCGGTCCGGGCAGCGATGGCGCCGAGCAGCGTGTACGCCTCGAACATCTCGTTGGTCGGCGGGCCGAGCAACGGCAGTTGATAGAAGTGGTCCATCACGAGGACGGCGTCGAAGCCGGACTCCTCAGCGGTCTGGGCGATCGCCGAGACCCGGTCGAACAGCTCCTCGCGGGGCACCCCCGGATACGTGAAGTTGGGGATCTGCAGCGCGATGTCGAACATGCCGCGAATGTAACACTGTTCCTGTCGATGATCAATGGTGTCGATGATCAATAGCATCGATGATCGACAATGTCGACTCCTGGCAGTTGCGTCGCGTACGCTGTGGCGCGATGTCCTTCACGCCGGCGGCCTCGCTGACCTACCTCGTCCAGAAGGTCGCCGTGAAGGCGCTGAACACGTTGGAGGAGTCGTTCGACGACCTCGGGATCACGGCCCGCCACTACATCGTGTTGGGCCTCGCCAGTGATCCCGATCAGCCCTCGCAGGCAGTGATCGCCGGCAAGCTCGGCGTCGACGCCACCGTGCTCGGACGGATGCTCGACGAGCTCGAGCAGCGCGAGCTCGTCGTGCGCCAACGAGCCACCGACGACCGCCGCCGTCACGAGCTGGTCCTCACGAAGGCCGGCCGGGAGACCCTGGCCACCGCCGAGGCGCGCCGGCTCGATGCGGAACGCCAGTTCTTCGGCCGCCTGTCAGCGGGGGAGCGACGCGCCTTCGAGGACGCGCTGCGGACGCTGCTGAGCTAGAGGTCCGGAGACAGCAGCGGACGGGTGCGGCTCCCGCAACCGAAGTCAACAACCGTGGCGGGTCGTGCAAGCGGGCGCGCGAACGGCCGATCCACAACTCTTGACGATCACCTCACAGCGGGTCTCTCACACGGTGGTAAGTGGTGGTGGTCGTGGCTCGGTGTTGTGCGGTGGTGCTGGTGGTGGTGGTTGGTGCTTCGTGGTGGAGGGTGCCGTCGGGTCGGCGCAGGGTGATGGTGCGGTCGGGTTTGAGGGTCAGCGTCCAGCCGCCTTCGTGGACGTGGTGGTGGTGCCGCTCGCACATCGGCAGCAGATTGTCGAAGTTCGTGGCGCCGAGGTGTTCCCACCAGGTGACGTGATGGATCCGGCAGTCCTCGAACCGCACCTGCACAGCCGGGGAACCCACAGGCCCGGTACATCGCCCGCAACGCCCGGCGCTGCTCGGGGGTGGCGAGACGCCGGGTCCGCCCCATGTTCAACGGGACCCCGTCTTCGTCCAGGGTGATCGGGGTGATGGTGGCGTCGCAGCCCAGCCGGCGGACGGTCTCCACGGGGAGGGGTTGGCCGTCACCGGTCTCACACACCGTGTGCTCATGGGGACCGTCACGCATCGTGCGGGCATCGGTGAGCAGGGTGAGGTCGGGGAGCGGTGCCCGGTGGTGCGGGCCCCGGTGATCAACCCGACCAGGGCGTCAGCCTTCAAGATGGTCGAAGTCGACGTCGTCGCCCTGGGCTGCAGCACGCGCCGAGGCCACGGCGGCGTCGAGGACACTGGCGATGCGGGCATCGGTCTCGGGATCCACTTGCAGATGCGTATGGCACATCCCCGACACCCGATCCACCCACCGTCGCACACAACGCTGCTGGCGCAACCGGGCCATCCGGGACACCCCGTCATCACGCGACAGGACCTGACCGAGCTTGCTCATCTCCCGCTCGAACGTCTCCACCGGCATCACACCCGCCGACTGAACGACCGCCGACTGCAAGTCCTTCAGCTCGGCCCGGGCGGCGTCATCCAACTCGCCCGACAGGCGGGCCACGGCATCGACATGACCGGCCGACATCCGCCCGGCCGCCAACGCGTCATGCACCTCGGGCAGCTCCGCGCAACCGTGGCCCGCCGGGCCGCCGCGTCGGCGTCACGAACCGAGCGGCGCCCACCACCGGTCAACAGGGCCGAGGCCGGCTCACAGGATCCTTGTTCGGCGAGCCGGGCAGCGTGGACGGCGACGCGCACGTCGAAGGCGTCCAACCAGGCCCGCACCCGCTGCGACAGCGCCACCAACGACAGCGAGACCAGCGCGGTCACAGGCCGCCGGGTCGGCGTCGGCCAGGTCGCCGATCAACGCCACGACCCCGGTCTCGTACATACGTTCAGTCTACGTACATACGTTCTGGAAGTCAAGTGTTGTGAGGACAGTTTCGGCTCGGAGAAATGAGCGAGATCAGCCCGCGGTCGCGAGGTACGACGCGAAGATCGTGTCGGACTGGCCTCGCAGCTCACTCGCCGCCGCATCGAGCGTGACCCGTCCGCGGTTCATCACGATGATGCGATCGGCAACGGTGATCGCCCGTTGTGCCGCTTGCTCCACGAGCAGCACCGCGAGGCCGTCGTCGGCCTGGGCGCGGATCGCCTGCA
This sequence comes from uncultured Acidimicrobiia bacterium, assembly GCA_963844915.1. GTDB lineage: Bacteria > Actinomycetota > Acidimicrobiia > Acidimicrobiales > Ilumatobacteraceae > JALZMG01. The sequence goes on from CAWJQF010000013.1 coordinate 318,692, forward strand.
TGAGCCGCTCGACCGCCAGTGGCGCGAGGCCGAACGACAGCTCGTCGACGAGCAGGACCCTGGGAGAGCTGGCAAGTGCCCGCGCCAGTGTCAGCATCTGCTGCTCGCCCCCAGACAACAGACCGGCCCGGCGGTCGAGCAATGGACGTAGCTCTGGGAACAGGTCCAGCGCCCGCTCCGCCGGACCCTGGCCGACGGCAAGGTTCTCGGCTGCGGTCATGCTCTTGAACACCGAGCGCTCCTCGGGCACGAGAGCCAGCCCTTCTTTCGCCCGGCGGTGCAGTGGCGAGGTCGTCGCGGCTCCCAACCAGCGAACTTCGCCTCCAAGCTTGGACAGGGCGCCGGCGAGCGTCAGCAGCGTCGTCGTCTTCCCCGCTCCGTTCGGGCCGAGCAGCGCCACCACCTCGCCCGGGCGCACGGCGACATCGATCTCCCGCACCGCGACGAGATCTCCGTAGCCGGCGACGAGCCCCCGAGCCTCGATCAGCGGCTCGGCGTCGGAGCTGGACGTCCACGTGACCAAGACGGGCATCGCGCCGGCGACCGCGACCTCGCCGTTCCCGTCCCCGGCCACTTCGGCGACCGCTGCTGCCTCTGCCGCCTCCTCCTCGTCACGACCCAGATACGCATCGATCACCCGCTGGTCGGCGCGGATCTCGGCGGGCGTCCCGCTTGCCAGCGTGCGCCCGAACTGCAAGACCTCGATGCGGTCCGAGATCGACAGCACGAGTGACACGTCATGTTCGATCACCAGCACGGCGAGTCCCCACTCGGTCGCCAGCCGCCGGATCAGCTGTCCGAGCTCGGCGGTCTCCAACTCGTCGAGACCAGCGGCCGGCTCGTCGAGCAGCAGCACCGATGGCTTCGCCGCAACGGCCCGGGCGATCGCCACGAGCCGCCGCTTGCCGAGCGGCAGCTCGTCCGGACGGCGCTCCAGCTCGGCTTCCAGTCCGAACTCCTGGACCGCCGCGATCGCCGTGCCGGTCAGCGGACGGTCGCCGGGGCGCACGAGGTCCGTGATGTACGCGCTCACCCGGCGGTCATCCGACGCGGCGCGGAGGTTCTCCATCACCGTCATGCTCTCGAACAGCTCGAGCGACTGGAACGACCGTCCGACGCCGGCGAGCGCGCGCCGCCGCGGCGACCACCGGCTGACGTCCTCGCCGTTGACGGCCACCACGCCGCGGGTCGGCGAGACGAACCCCGTGACGGCGTCGATGATGGTCGTCTTCCCCGCGCCGTTCGGGCCGATCAGCCCGACGATCTCGCCGGGGCGCACGGCGAGCGAGACGTCGTCGACGGCGACGACCCCTCCGAAGCGGACCGTGAGGTGCTCGACCGTGAGTGCCACCGGCTCCACCGGCTCGCGCTGGACGGCGGGCAGCGGCTGGGACGGACGCGGCGGACGGGGCCGGCGCCGAATGCGGTGCCAGACCGCCAGGGCGTCCTTCTTGATCAAGCTGGCGAGGCCGTTCGGGTCGCGGATGATGATGATCAGCAGGAGGGCCGGTGTGATGATCCGCAGCTGGTTCTCGATGGAGTCGAACAGCGCCATCCCGATCCGGGCACCGAGACCGCCGGGCGCGTCGAGACCGCCCAGGAACGCGCCGATGACGTAACCGATGCCACCGATGACGGCAAGGAGCACGGCGTAGATCGACTGGAACACATCGAACGAGGCGAAGACGACGGTCGGGTTCCGAAAGCCGAGCAGGATGCCGCCGAGCGCGGCGATGGCTGCGGCGAGGCCGAACGCGTAGAGCTTCGCCCCCATCACGCTCACGCCGAGCGCCGCGGCCGCCCGCTCGTTCGTCCGCACCGCGATCAACCTGCGGCCGGCGCGTCCGCGACGCAGGTTGGCGACGAGCAGGGAGACGATGACGAAGAGGATGAAGGCGATGAAGGCATACCGGTTCGGGTGGGAGAAGGCGCTGACGTCCCAGCCGAAGATCTCGGTGCGACCGATCTCGGTCCCGAGCATGCCGCCTGTGCGCTCGCTGTTCAGCAGCACGAGTCCCTCGAGCGCCAGTGCAAGGCCGAGCGTGACGATCGCCAGGTTGACGCCGCGGGTGCGCAGCGCGGGGAGTCCGACGATGAGCCCGATCGGTACCGCGCCGAGCACGCCGAGCGGCACAGCCAGCTCCAAGGGGACGTCGTAGTTGACCATCGATCTGGCGGCGATCCACGTCCCCATGCCGGCGAGGGCGAACTGGGCAAGTGACAGCTGTCCGCAGTAGCCGGTGACGACGACGAGGGAGAGCACGATGAGGCCGACGGCGAACGTGCTGGTGAGCGCATCGTTCCATGACGGCGTCAGCACGAACGCGATCAGCACCGCGGAGATGACGACGATCGGCCCGAGGACGCTGACTCGGACCCGGCCGCTGCCGACCTCGGGCGGGCGCGCGGTGACCTCGCCACGCACCGGCAGCGCCCGGCCGCGGACCACGAGAACGAGCGTTATCACGATGAACGGTACGGCTCGTGACCATCCGGGCGCCGAGACGTAGCGGGACATCTCGGACTCGACGATGCCGATCGCCAGTCCGCCGGCCATGGTCCATGCGAAGGACGTGAAGCCGCCGACGAGTGCTGCCGCCAGCGCCGGGATCACGAGGTAGGTCAGGTCCGTGACGTGGAGACCGCTGACCGGGACGATGAGGATGGCGGCCGTTCCGGCCAGAACGCCTCCGACCGCCCAGTTGACCGCGGCGATGAGGTCAGGCGAGATCCCCTGCGCCGCCGTTGCCCGCGGGTTCTCCGCCACTGCGCTCGTGGCCAAGCCGAACTTGGTGTTGCGGTAGACGACCATCAGCACCGCGGTCAGCGTCAGTGCGATCCCGAGCAGGATCAGCCGGTCCACGCCGATCGCGGCACCCGACAGGAGCTCGACGACACCATCCGGAAGGATGCGCGTCGGCACCCTGTAGTTGAACGACCAGACCTCTCCGGCGATGCCGTGCAGCAGCGTGAGGACACCGAGGCTGGCGATCAGCCGAGCGAGGCCCGACGCGTCGCGCAGGTGACGCATCACGAGCAGGTGAGTCGCCGCGCCGATGAACGCGGCGACGGAGATGGCGACGACCAGCGCCGCCCAGATCGGCCAGCCGGCGGTGTCCTTGAGGTCGTAGAACGTGAAGGCACTCGTCATGCCGATCGCGCCGTGGGCGAAGTTGAGGACACCCGAAGCCGCGGTAGACGAGGACGATGCCGAGTGCCGACAGCCCGTAGATGGCTCCTGCGCCGAGGCCGAGGATGGCGAACCTCGAGCGCGTCCATCACGCAGCCCCTCGCGCGTCGATTGGAAGTCCCTCGATCTGGAGGGCGCTATTCGACCATCTCACCGTTGAACACGTTGACGAAGCCGCCTCCGTTGAGCGGTTGCCACGTCCCGCCCTCGACGTGGATGTACTGCTGCGTCGGGTTGAACAGCCGGGTCAGGCCGGGGATCGCGTCGACCGGCGTCGTGAAGTCCATCGGCGCGTACACGCCGCTGTCGAAGTTGTCCATGTTGCTGAGGGCATCGAGGATTGACGCCGAATCGATCGTGGCCAGGTCGGCAGCTGCCTGCTCGAACAGGTAGACGCTGGCCCACGAGTTGACGCCGCGCTCCGACGGCAGGGCCCCGATCGCCTCCATCTCCTCGTCGTACTGGGCGATCTGCTCGACATCGGTCTGCGACGGGAGGAGGTTCGAGGCAACGGAGATCAGGCCCTCACCTCCGCCGGCCAGCGCCTCGACGAGCCGCTCGGCCTCGCTCGTGACGGCGGCGACGGTGTAGGCATCGCGGTTGCCTGAAGCCTCGATCGCCTGCACGACCTTGACCATGTCGGGGGTCAGCAGGAACAGAGCCACTCCGTCGATATCGCCCTCCAGGGCGGAGGCCACGTAGGACGAGACGTCTGGTGCTCCGATGGGAACCGAGACCGTGTTCTCGACCGTGATGCCGGTGTCGGCGATGCCTTCGTTGATGAGCGGCACGAACGCGGCCGCGTTCGGGTTATCGAGGTGGATCACCGCGAGGTGCTGAGCACCTTGATCGACGATTGCGCGGGCGGTCCCGATGACGCGCGTGGGCGCTCCACCGTTGAGCGGGAACGCCGTCGGGGACATCAGCGCTTCGGTCGAGACTGGGATCACGCCGATGTTGGGGATGCTGGACTCGGCGAGGATCGGGAGGACACTGGCCTCCAGCGACGACAACATGCCGACGACGGCGACGGCCTCGGAGGCCGCCTGCCGGGCGCACTCGGACGCGCCGTTCGGGTCCGCACGTGTGTTGCAGTCGACGATCTCGACTGGCCGACCCTGGATGCCTCCCCGACCGTTGATCGCCTCGGCCGCGGCCTGTGCGCCCTCGAGGACGGCCGGCGTGTTGGCCGGCGTGCCGTCGCCCTCGCGGATGACCATCAGCCTGATCGGCTCACCCTCCGGCGGCGCAGCCGCCTCGGTGTCCTCGCTGGCCTCCGTCGTCTCTGCAGCAGCTTCGGTCGTGTCGGTCGCTTCGGTCGTCTCGCCCGCTTCGCTGGTCGCGGCCGCAGCGGTCGTCTCGGCGCCTCCCGCCGCAGTCGTCGCTTCGGCTTCGGTACCCGCTGGTTCCGAGGAGTCGTCGTCATCGCCACCGCACGCCAGGACCAACCCGCCGAAGAGCGCGAGGACAATGAGCGGCCGGTACGTGCGCATAGACGGTTCCCCCCGAGTTCGTGGCTGCGGTCCGTAGTGGCTTGTGGGCAGCGGCGTTCGCATTGTGTCGCGGACGAGAATAGAAGTCAACCAGGATTCACATAACGGGCAGTGGAGGGACAGGAACCTCCACGCCGAAGACCCGCATCGCGTTGCCAGCGCGTGACCTTCTCCAACTCCTCGTCGTCGAGGTAGGCGAGGCGCTCTTCCGCCATACGCAGGGTGTTTGGGTAGCTCGAGTCCGAGTGCGGGAAGTCCGTCTCAAGCATCACGTTGTCGACGCCGATCTCCCTGATGTGCTGCGCACCGAAGATGTCGTCGATGAAACAGCCGTAAACATGGTCCGGGAAGTACGACGACGGCGGTTCAGGCAGCTTCGTTCCCGTCCAGCGGCCGTGGCGGTGCCAGACGTAATCGGCGTGCTCCAACGCGTGCGGCAGCCAGCCGATTCCTCCCTCCGACAGTACGAGCCGGAGCCGTGGGAAGCGGACGAAGACGTCCGACAGCAGCCACTCGTAGCACGTCAACGTCGACACGGTGGTGGTGTTGGCGAGCCCGACCGTGAACGGCTGCTCGGGTGGTCCGGGTGGCGTCCACGAGGCGCTGCCAATGTGGGTGCACAAGGGCATCTCTGCGTCCTGGGCGGCGGCGAACACGGGATCCCAGTGCCGTCCCGGGTCATGGATCGACGGCAGCCCGAGCTTGTACGGGTCTTCGCTGAACGCAATGGCGCGCGCACCCTTCGCTGCGGTGCGCTCAATCTCGGCCGCGGCCAGATGCGGATCCCAGAGCGGCACGATGATGAGCGGGATCAGCCGGCCGGGGGCACCACCCGCCCAGTCCTCGACCATCCAGTCGTTGAACGCCCGCACGCACTCGAGGGCGAGCTCCTTGTCGTTCGCTTCGAGGAACGACTGCCCGCAGAACCGTGGGAACTCCGACATCGGGAAGCAGATGGCGGCGAGCACACCGTGTTCGTCCATGACGCGAGTGCGCGCGACTGGGTCGTACAGCTCAGGTTCGAGCTCGGAGTACCGGAACGCGAGCAGGGTCGTGATGTCATCGAGCGGCCGGTTGTAGACGATCGACGAGCCAGTCGTCGGGAACACCTCCCCGTCGTAGACCCATGCGTCGCCGGGCGGTCGGTCGCCCACCTGCTCCACCAGATCGTCGAACTTGCCGCGCTGGCCGTTGCCATCGCCGCCGCTCTTGATCGAGAAACGCGAGAGGAACAGCCGCAGGTCGCCGCCAGCACCCTCGACGACGCGCGGGCCGCGCTCGACGAACTTCGCGGGCAGGCGGTCCTGCCACAACGTGGGCGGTTGGACCAGGTGGTCGTCGACCGAGAAGATGCGGTAGTCCCTCACGTGGTAGCTCCTTGTTTCGGTGACATCGCTGTCGGTGACGTCGCTGTCGGTGACATCGCTGTCGGTGACATCGCTGTCAGATCGGAAGTGCCGAGGAAGGTGGCGGCGATGCCGGTGTGGTCGGCGAAGACATCGATCACTCGACAGCCGCTCGGGCCCACGACAAGCGGTCCGTACGCCGTTCCTGCCTTGACGAGCCGGATGCTCCCCGGTCCGTGACGCCGCCGGGTGATCTCGATCTCACCGTCGACGACGATCGAGCAGTAGTCCGAAGCGTGCCAATGCGGGGGGATGCGGGCTCCTGGCGTGTAACGGACGAAGGCGAGGATCGGCCGCTGAGCCTGGTCGGTGGCACCGATCTCGACGAGGGCGACGCTGAGCGCTGGCGTCTCGGTGAACGTGAGGCCGTCCCAGGACGTGTCGAGGAAGCCCTTCTCGGCGACGATCTTCAGGACGTCGAGCACGGCTGGTGCCTCCCTGCATCCGGCGACGGCTCGACGAGCGCTCGGCTGATGGCAGAGACCGACTCGAGCCCGCACAGTGACATCGTCGTGACGAGCTCCTGCCGCAGCAGGTCCAGCACCCGGTGCACACCGCTCGCGCCTGCCGCGGTGAGACCCCACACGACGGGCCGCCCGACCGCCACGACGTCGGCGCCCAACGCCAGGGCCTTCACGACGTCGCTGCCGCGCCGAATGCCACCGTCGATCCCGACGATCGCCTCGTCGCTGATCTCGTCGACGATCTCCGGCAGGGCGTCGAGGGTGCCCGGCGCGCCATCCAGTTGGCGGCCACCGTGGTTGGAGACGAACACGCCGGTCGCCCCGGCATCGACGGCTGCGCGAGCGTCGTCGGCCACGAGGACGCCCTTGGCCAGCCACGGGATGGAGACCGATGCGCACAGCTCGCCGAGGTGCTCCCAGGTCCACGTCCGCCGGCTGAAGTCGAGCACCCCACCGAGCTTCGCGATGTCTCCGCCGAAGTTCGCCAGCAGGAGCGATGGATCGGGGTTCCAGCGGTGCTCCATCGACCGTTCCCTCCAACCGGGCATGGATGTGTCGACGGTGACGACGAGCCCGATGTAGCCGGCCGCTTCGGCTCGGCCGGCCTGCTCGAGGAACGTCTCATCGGCTCCACCGGCGATGGGCTGGAACAGTCGTGGGACGTCAGGTTCCGAGGCGGCGACCTCCTCGAGCGTCCGGCACGAGATCGCCGGGACGATGACGGCGGTTCCGGCTTCGTGCCCGCCACGCGCGACTGCTTCGAACCCCTCCGGATTGAAGACGCCGTCGAACCCGAACGGCGCGACGACAAGTGGCATCGACAGGTCTCGGCCGAGAAAGCTCGTGGTCGTCGCAGGCGGGGCGACGCCGGCGAGCACCCGCGGTCGGAACCGCCAGTCGCGGAACGCCGCCCGATTGCGCCGCAGCGTCCACTCGTCGCCGGAGCCACCCTCGACGAAGTCCCACGCCTCAGAGGTGAGGACGTGGCGCGCCGCGGCCTCGATCTCGCGCAGGGTGACGTACATGTCCTGGCTGTCCCACACGGCCGCAGCCGCACGCTGCTCCATGGTCGAAGTTCCCCCTCCAGTTCCAGAACGTGAACCAGAAATAGAATAGAAACGCAATCCTTCACTCGTCAACGGGCGGCGCCGGTTACCGTGCGCACCAATGTCTCGGCCAGGAGACGGAAGCAGCATCAAGAAGCGTCGTCCGTATCGACGTGAACAGCTGCTCGAGGCAGCCGTGCAGAACTTCCACGCCCACGGCTACCACCAGACCTCGATGGGCCAGATCGCGGCGGCCGTCGGCATGACGGCCGGATCGATCTACCAGCACTGGCGTGACAAGCAGGAGTTGCTCGACGGCGCGGTGCAGGCCGGGAGCGAGGAGCTGCTCGCCCGGGTGCAGGGCGTCGTCGAACGCATCGACCAGCCGGCCGAGCGCCTCGTTGCGATGCTCGACGAGATCGTCGACTTCGTCACCGGCCGCACGGCATTGGCGGCGGTCGCCCGCCACGACCGTCCGTTGGCGAGTGATGCGGTCCGGTACCGCGCCGAACGTGCTGATGGTCTCGTGCTGGCTGAACTGGTGTACGCCCTGTCGCACGCGCGGCGGGACCTGTCCGAGCGTGAGGTTCGAGCGACGGTCCACGCCGTCATGGGCATGGTGTTCTCGACCACCCACACCGAGCCCGCGCTCGATCCCGAGCGGCTCGCTCGGTACTTCAAGATCGCCGTTCGCGCCGTGACCTCGTCGACGCCGCTCGGTGCCGTCAGCAGCGCAGCGCCCGTCGTCCCAGGTCGGTGAGGGTCGCTTGCAAGCTGGCGCGTTCCAGTCCGCTGTCGGTCTCGACCGCTGACAGCACCAAGCCGTACAGCGCATCGACGCGGGCACGTCGCTCGGCGTCCGACAGGTCGGGCCGGACCCCTCGTAGCGCGTGCACGAACTCTTCGACCTGCAGCCGGTGGTGCCGGTCGTAGAAGCCCGTGCCCTCGGCGTCGAGGTGGCGGAGGTCGCGCCAGAGCGTGGCCGAGAGCGATCGCTCGTTCAGGACCGACTCGATGAGGTTGTCGGTCAGCCGCTCCAATGCCTCCTCGGCCGTGGATGCCTCCTCGACGATGGCCGCCGTGACTTCGATGCGCGACGTCAGCGCGCGAGCGAGCACTTGCTGAAAGAGCTCGTCCTTGCTGGCGAAGTGCCGATAGATCGCCGAGCCGGTGATCCCGACGGCGTCACCGACCTCGTCGATGCCCGTCGCGTCGAACCCACGCTGGGAGAACAGCTCAGCCGCAGCAGCGAGGATCTGCTCGCGACGGCGCATTCCGTCGGACCTCTTGCGACGGTGCGGGTCGGACACGGACCCAGGCTAGGCACCGCGTGGGTGGCGACAGCGAGGCAGCGCAAGGGCGCCCCGGGGCGCTCGCGTGTGGCGTTCGCGCCGGCCGCGGCGGCGTCCGAGCGGCGCCCGCTTGACTTCTCGCCGCAAAGTCTTAGTGTGAGCGAGAATTGAGATAGTCGAGCCGAGGAGCCGAGCATGGCCACCACCGGGCCGGTGATCTTTGACACCGACACCCACGTCATCGAACCTGCCGACCTCTGGACGAGCCGGCTGCCGGATGCGTGGGGCAACCTGCGGATGCACGTCCGCTGGGACGAGCCGATGAAGGCAGAGGTCTGGGAGATCGGCGAGAAGGTCGTCGGCAAGGCATGGCAGAGTGCGATGTGGGGATGGGATGAGCCGTTCCCGTCCGCCCCACCAACACTCGCCGATGCGCAGCCGGCCACGTACGACGTTCGCGAGCGGCTCAAGGCGATGGACGCCTCCGGCGTCCGAATCGCCGTGCTGTACCCGAACATCGCCGGCCTGGCGTTCGACCCGTTCGTCACGCTCGACGATCCGGAGGTGTCGGTCGCCCACGTACGTGCCTACAACGACTTCCAGCTCGACTTCATCTCCCCGGCCCCCGAGCGCTTCGTGCCGATGTGCGTGGTCCCGTACTGGGACGTGCCGAGCGCCGTCGCGGAGATCGAGCGCGTCGCCGGCATGGGTTTCGGCGGCATCGTCATGACGGGTGCCCCCCACAAGCACGATCAGCCGTACATCGGCGATCACCACTGGGACCCGATGTGGCAGGCGTGCCTCGATGCCGGACTCTCGGTGAGCTTCCACACGGCGAACGGGGACCTCTCCGAGCACCTCACCCCGGCGCGCGCCGCGGTGGACGGGATTGGCGTGACGTACGCCCGCACGTCGACGTCGTCGTTCCTGGACAACGGGCACCAGGTGACCGACCTCCTCCTGTGCGGTGTCCTGGCGCGCTACCCAGACCTCAAGTTCGTGTCCGTCGAGAGCGGCCTGGGCTGGATCCCGTTCGTGCTGGAGTCGTGCGACTACCACTTCAAGAAGGGGAAGGTCTGGCAGGACAAGCCGGAGTTCGGGTCGATGCTTCCGTCCGACCTGTTCCGCCGACAGGTGTACGCCAACTACTGGTTCGAACGTCTGGAGCCATGGCACGTCGAACAGATCGGCGCCGCCAACATCCTGTTCGAGACGGACTTCCCCCACCCGACGTGCCTGTACGGGGAGGAGGTCGAGGCCGCCGTAGCCAACGGGCTCGACGAGCTGCCGACCGACATCCAGGAGAAGATCCTCTGGCGCAACGCTGCCGAGCTGTACGGCAAGGCGCTGGACTGAGCGGCGCGATGCTGCTGCAGGCCACCGCCGAGGTCCCCGACTACGCCGCCTTCAAGGCGGCGATCGAGTGGCTGTTCGCGCAGGTCGAGCACTCCGACGGCTTCATCTCGCTGCAGATCTACCGAGGGGCGGACAACCCGAACCGGATCATGTTCATCGAGCACTGGGAGAGCCGCGAGCACTTCGAGCGGGCGATCGTCACCTACGACCAAGAGCAGCGCAGCGAGTTCCTGTCACGTGCCGGTATCGACGCCTCGACGTTTCCTCGCGAGTTGTGGCTGGAGTCCGACATCGCCCCATTGCGAGCGTGAGCGGAGCGCCACGGCCCGTATCGGTCGTCACCGGAGCCAACTCAGGGATCGGGCGAGCGACGGCCATCCGGCTCGCCCGTCACGGCCACGTCGTCTATGGCACGGTCCGCTCGGAGGCGAAGGCCGGCAAGTTGCGAGGTATGGCCGACGCCGAAGGCCTCGAGGTCCGCCTCGTCGAGCTCGACGTAGCGGACGACGACCTGGTGCGCACGGGCTTCACTCAGGTGCTCGAGGAGACAGGTCGCATCGATCACCTCGTCAACAACGCTGGCGTCGGCGCGGCGGGCGTCACCGAGGAGACGCCGGCGTCCCGCTACGCAGACGTGTTCAACGTCAACGTCATCGGCGCGGTGCGTTGTGTGCAGGCGGTGCTCCCGCAGATGCGAGAGCGCGGGAGCGGATCGATCGTCAACGTCTCGTCCATCACCGGGCGGGTGGCCGCACTCGCCCAGTCGCCGTACGTCGCGTCGAAGTTCGCCCTGGAGGGACTGAGCGAGGGCCTGGCGCAGGAGCTCGCGCCGTTCGGGATACGCGTCGTCATCATCGAGCCTGGGGTCACGAAGACGGCGATCTTCGCCAGGCCGGTCGAGCTGCCCAACTCGACGGCCGCCTACGACGACCACTATCGGCGGATGTCCCAGTTCTACGCGATCGGACTGGCGTCGGCGAGCGATCCGTTCGAGGTGGCCGACGTCGTCCTGCACGCCATCACCACCGATGAGCCGTCCCTGCGCTACGCCGTCAGCTGGGGCGGCCCGGAGCTCGTCACGGGCCGCGCGGAGATGTCGGACCACGACTGGGTCGCGCTCGGCACGCTGTCAGACGACGACGAGTACTACCGCCGCTTCCACGAGCTGTTCGGATTGGACATCGCCCCGCCCCCGAGAGATGCGGTCAGCGGCTGATCGCCCGACCGTACGTCGTTGTCATGAAGCTGGGATCGATCGGGGAACCGTGCACGAGTCGGTTGTGCGCGTGACACAACTGGTGCAACGCGAACGAGGTTTGCATCGCGTCGACGCGGCCCTGTGCGTCTTGCGCCGCGTTCACCGCCTCCTTCGTGAGCTTCAATGCGAAGAGCGGCCGTTCGGCGATCCGCGCGGCGAGATCCATCGTGGTCTCGGTGAGGAGCTCGAGCGGCACGACGCGGTTCACCATGCCCAGGGCGAGCGCCTCCTGTGCGGAGACGACGTCGGAGGTGAACAGCATCTCCTTCGCCTTCCGAACGCCGAGCTCCCACGGGTGCTGGAAGAACTCGGCGCCGCAGACTCCCATCGCAACCGTGTTGTCGATGAACTCCGCATTGTCCGCGGCGATGATGATGTCGCAGGGCCACACGAGCATCAGCCCGCCGGCGATCACCTTTCCCTGGACCTCGGCGAGCATGGGCTTGGGGAGGTTGCGCCATCGCTCACTGAAGCCGAGGTACATCTCCTTCTCGCCGCGCCATCTGTGCCTCGGCACCCTCGCAGCCGAACCCGCACCACGTGCCGACGGTCTGCTCCGCGTTCATCGACGCACGGACGCCGCGCTCTCGGAGGTCGTGCCCGGCGGAGAAGTGCGGACCGCGTGCGGCGAGCACGATGACGGATACGTCGTCATCCTGCGCCGCTCGGTCGAACGCCACGTTGAGCTCGTAGAGCATCGTCGTGTCCTGCGCGTTGCGGCTCTCCGGCCGGTTCAGCGTGACGCGGGCGATCTTCGGCGCCGCCAGCTCGTACGTGATGGTGGTGAGCTCCACGTGGCTCCTCGTCTCTGCGCAGGCCCCGGAGCGCTGAACGTTATCCGTTGTTATCATTGAGCCGCCGTTGAGGAGGTACCGGACTTTGGCGTCGAGTCGGTTTGGTCCGCACGGTCTCCATCCCTTCTCCGGCAGCGATGTGTGGCACCTGCTGATGATGCGGGCATCCACGTCGGGGGATCGCGACTTCCTCATCTGGGAGCCCTTCGTCGGCGAGACGCGCCGCTGGACCTACGCCGAGTTCGCTCGCGATGCAAGCGCGGTCGCCGCCGGCATGCATCGGCGTGGGGTTGGCGCGGGCAATCGCATCCTCATCCACCTCGAGAACTGCCCCGAGTTCTTGCTCTCCTGGTTCGCCTGCGCTGCGGTCGGAGCCGTTGCCGTGACCACCAACACGCGCTCGGCGCTCGACGAGATCCGGTACTACGCGGACGACTGCGGTGCCGTGGGCGCCATCACGCAGCCTCGCTTCGCGGAGATGGTCGGATCTGCGACCCCCGACCTGCAGTGGTTGGCGTGCACCGAACTGGATCCCACCGAACCGCAGGGCGGGGAGACCGCTCCCGACGTTCGGTTCTCGGCACTGTTCGGATCTCCCGACGATGCTCCAAGGCGCGCCGCCGACCCCAGCGCGCCCATGAGCGTGCAGTACACCTCAGGTACGACCTCGCGACCCAAGGGCGTGCTGTGGACGCATGCCAACGCGTTGTGGGGTGCTCGCGTGAACGCCGTCCACGAGGACCTCCATCCTGACGACTGCCACCTCGTGTACATGCCGCTCTTCCACACCAACGCCCTCGCGTACTCGATGCTGGCGTCGATGTGGGTGGGTGCTCGTTTCGTGCTGATCCCCAAGTGGACGACGAGCCGCTTCTGGGAGATCTCCCTCAGGCATCGGTGCACGTGGCTCTCCCTGATGGGGCTGTCGGCGCGGGCGATCCTCGCCATGGATCCGCCGAATGACCATTCGTTTCGCCTGTTCGGTACCGGGATTTGTGATCCACCTTGGCAAGAGCACTTCGGGGTCAAGACGATCGGCTGGTGGGGGATGACGGAGACCATCACCCAGGCGATCGTGGGAGATCCCTACGTACCCAACCGACCGCTGTCGATGGGGAAGCCGGCGCCCGAGTACGGCATCTCGGTCGTCCGGGCCGACGGACGCACGCCGGTAGAGCCGGACGAGACGGGTCAGCTGCTCGTGAAGGGCGAGCGTGGACTCTCCCTGTTCGCGGAGTACCTCAACCGGCCGAGTGAGACCGACAGCAGCTTCGACGAGCGTGGCTGGTTCAGCACGGGTGACCTCGTGATGCCACACGCCGATGGCCACCTGACCTTCGTCGATCGGGTCAAGGACATGCTGAAGATCGGCGCCGAGAACGTCGCGACCTCCGAGATCGAGCGCGTCGTCGCCGAGGTCGCCGGCGTCCTCGAGGTCGCCGTCGTCGGCCGGCCGGATCCGAAGCTCGACGAAGTCCCCGTGGCCTTCATCGTGGCCGGTGCCGAGGACCCCACGCTCGTCGAGCGGGTGCGCGCGGCGTGCACCCAGCAGCTCGCCGACTTCAAGGTGCCCGTCGACATCTACGAGGTCGGCGCCTTGCCGCGGTCGACCATCAACAAGGTGAACAAGGTCGAGCTGCGAGGGGTGGCGGCACCGTCGGCCGACCGTGAGGCCGCCGTCAAGGGCTGGCGGGCGGCCGCCGTCACCGACCCTTCGGGGGATGCGACGTAGTCAGCTGCGTGGCACCTGGGACCAGGGCAGGTCCCGGTCGACCCGGACGTCGCCGGGCAGGCCGAGCACGCGTTCCCCGAGGACGTTCTTGGCGATCGGCGACGTGCCTCCTCCGATCGTCCCGCCGAGGGACGTGAGGAATGCTTTGACGACGTCGGATGTCTCCCCGCCTCCGAGCGACGATCCTCCCATCACCTCGGGTCGGATCATCGTGTAGTCCGAGATCATCATTCCGTCCGCGCCGAGCAGGTCGACGCACGCCTCCCAGGCTCGGTACGAGGCCCACGTGTAGGCAAGCTTGATCACGGAGCCCTCCGGCCCGGGCACGCCGCGGTCCCGCAGCTCCTGCGCGCGAAGTGTCGTCAGGCGCACGACCTCGAGATCGATGATGCGACGCATGACCTCGTCCCGGCGGACGGGATCGTCCTTGGCCCGCTCGCGAAGGATGTCCTGCAGCTGTCCTGAGAGTCCCGACCCGCGACGTGCCTTGGCCAGATGACCGAACGCGGTGCGCTCGTTCATCAGTGTTGAGATGGCGACGCGCCAGCCCTCACCCACGGCGCCCACGCGGAGAGAGTCCGGCGTGCGGGCATCCGTGAGGTACACCTCGTTGAACTCGGCCTCGCCGTTGATCTGACGCAACGGCCGGACGTCGATGCCGGGCTGGCGCATGTCGATCAAGAAGTAGGTCAGGCCCTTGTGCTTGGGCTGCTCGGGATCGGTGCGCGCGATGATCATCGCCCAGTCCGCGACGTGGGCGAGCGTCGTCCACACCTTTTGGCCGTTGAAGATCCACTCGTCGCCATCGCGCTCGGCTCGCGTCGAGAGGCTGGCGACATCCGATCCCGCGCCGGGCTCGGAGAAGAGCTGGCACCAGATCTCCTCGCACGCGAACCCGGGCCGGAGGAAGCGCCGCCGCTGCTCGTCGGTGCCGTGCGCCATCAACGTCGGGCCGGCCATGCCGACGAGCATGAAGTTGACGTTGGTGTTTCGGGGGGCGCCGGCGCGAGCGAGGCGCTCGTCGACACGCTGTTGCAGCTTTGGGTCGAAACCCAACCCGCCGTACCCCTCCGGGAAGTGGATCCACGCCAGGCCGTGATCGAACTGCGAGCCCCAGAACGAGGACGACTCCGCCGTGTCCGGTGGGAACTCGCGGAGCAAGTCATCGATCGCCTCGTCGGTGCGGGCGAGCGCGAGCTCCGTCGTTGTCGGCATCGGCGACCTCCTCCGTGACGTCCGCATCGTACTCGTCTGTGATCAGCCGTTCACATTCGAGTCGCTGGTCGATGCGCCAGTGGCTACCCTCGCGGCGTGGTCGGCGGCCGTCGTGGGGGCACTCGTTGAGCCAGGTTGGTCCAGAGCGACAGCATCGGTTCGACCGGCGCGAGACGATCATCGCCGCAGCTGCCGAGCTGTTCTCCGAGCGTGGCTTCTCGGGCACTGGAATCGACGCGATCGGCGAAGCCGCGGGGATCACCGGACCGGGCGTGTACCGCTACTTCGAGAACAAGGGCCACGTCCTGAACGCGGTCGCGTCTCGCGGGATCGAGCAGCTCATCGCCGGTGTCGCCAACATCGTGGCCGACACCGACGACCCTGCCGACACCCTCGAAGCACTGATGCACAACCTCGCCCGCTCCATCGTCAGGAACCGAGCTGCCTATGCCGTGCTGCTTCGCGAGCAGCACCACCTCGACGAGCGCTCGCGTTCCGTGCTCGGACGCTCCCACCGACTCCACTTCGAGGAGTGGGTCCACGCCTTGCTGCAGGTGCGTCCGGAGCTCACCGACGCTCACGCCCACTGCCTCGTGCAGGCGGCGTTCGGGCTCGCCGGGTCGCTCGCCGCCCGGAACGACTCCGGGCTGCCGGAGGAGGCGGTCACCGCCGTCGTCACCGACATGGCGATGAACGTGCTGCTGCACACGCCCGCCACGGGCTAGGAGCGCCGAGCTCGATAGGCCGACTCGTCGAGGAGCGCGGTCAAGATCATCCGCTCCGTGAAGCTGGCGCGCTCTGCAGGGTCGAGGCCGATGCGAAACCGCCCGAGCGTGAGACCGAGCGCGAACGCGGCGCGGACCCTGACCACCAGCTCACCTTCGCTCAAGTTCGGCCGCGCCGCGCTGAGCGCACTGATCCAGTTCGCGGCGACCAACCGCTCCATCCGCTCCATGAGGCCGCGGACGCGCGGGCTCAGGCTGTGCCGCTCATACGTCGCGGTGTGGGCGATCGACGAGGTCGCCGACGTTGCGGCGACGAACTGGTGGATCAGTCCCCGCAGCGCCTCGTCGGCCGTGGCGGCCTGGTCGAACACGTCGCGCGCACCGTCGAGGAGGACGTCCGCGCGGCGGCGCACGATGGTCTCGAAGATGTCCTCCTTGCTCGTGAAGTACCGGTAGATCCCCGGACCGCCGATTCCCACCGCGTCGCCGATCTCGTCCATCCCGACGTCGATGTAGCCGTTCTCGGCGAACAGCGTGCTGGCGACCGACAGGATCTCCTCCCGGCGCCTCGACCTACTGGGCGACCCAGTCCCGCTCACGGTCCCAGGTGCCTTCGGTGACGCCTGACATCCGCAGCTCGATCTTGCGCACCCGCAGGGTGGCGTCGGTCTTCGGCAGGGCATCGGCGAACTCGACGAAGCGCGGGACCATGAAGCTGGGCATGCGGGGTTCCAGGAACTCGAGCAGCTCTTGTGCCGAGAGAGACTCGCCGGAGCGGCGCACGACGACGACCTTGACCTCGTCCTCGCCCAACTCCGACGGGACGCCGACGACCGCACACTCCGCGACGGCTGGGTGCTGGTTGACGCCGGCTTCCACCTCGAAGGACGAGATGTTCTCACCCCGTCGTCGCAACGCATCGTTCATGCGGTCGACGAAGTAGAGCCAACCGTCATCGTCCTCCTTGAACCCGTCACCGGTGTGGAACCAGCCGTTGCGCCATGCCTCAGCCGTCTTCTCGGGCTGGTTCCAGTAGCCGATGTTCATCGCCCACGGCTCCGCGGTGCGGACGACGAGCTCGCCGACTGTGCCCGGCGCGACCGGACGATCGTGCTCGTCGACGATCCGCAACTCGTAGAACGGAGGACCTTCGCGCCGGCGACCACACGTGCGCGGGTTGGGCGCTCCCCACCCCGCGACGATGGCCAGTCCGATCTCCGTGCTGCCGTAACCGGTGCCCACCTTCTCGATCCCGAAGCGGTCCTTGAACTCGGCGACGTTCGCCACGACGGGGCCCATCATCACGCGACGCAGCGGGGTGTCTGCGTCGTCGGGCTGTGCAGGCATCGACATCAGCATCGTCACGATGGGCCCGAGCAGTGCCGCTGCTCTGATGTCGTACTTGCGGATGTCGTTCCAGAACTCGGTCACGCTCAGCGCCTCGCGGAAGACAACGTGGGCCCGATGAAGCGTCGCGATGTACAACGACGACTTCCCGGAGATGTGGAACGCCGGATAGATGTTGTAGAAGGGCGCGCCGTCCTCGAGGAGGTCGTCGGGCGAGCCGGACGAGAAGTAGTGCAGCTCGGCCCACGGCAGCAGCACACCCTTCGACGGTCCCGTCGTACCCGACGTGTAGATCATCGCCGCGACGTCCCACGGCTCCGGTCCCGCCACGTCGTCCACCGCCTCGGCACCGGCCAGGAACTCGCGCTCGCTCAGCACGGTGCAGGGGAGGTCCGGGAGATTGCCCTCCGATCCGAGGACCACCACCGTCTTCAAGTTGGGCAGATCGGCAACGACCGCACTGAGGCGGTCGATGAAGCGCTCCGAGATCACGAGCAACTCGGCGCACGAGTCGTCCACGATGTAGCGGAGCATGTCGCCGCGGTACATGTTGTTGATGGGCACCTCGATTGCTCCCAGCCATGCCGCGCCGAGCCACACGAGGTAGGCGTCGAACGAGTTGGGCACCATCGTGGCGATGGTGTTGCCAGCAGATGCGCCGGCGCTCCGGTAGGCACCGGCCCAGCGGAGCTTTTCGTCGTTGAGGCGGCTCCAGGTCAGCGTCGGTCCGTCGACACCGACGATGGCCGGGCTGTTGCCGCGCTCGCCGGCGAGCTGCGCGACGAGGTGCGGGAGGAGCTCACTGCGATCCAGCATGCGGACGTCACTCCTTCGAGGCGACGACCCCGGCCCGCTCGCGGTCCCAGGTCGCGGCGTTCAGTGGGTCCTCGCGTAGCTGCACCTTGCGGGTTCGCAGCGTCGCATCGGTCTTCGGCAGCGCTTCGACGAACTCCACGTACCGCGGGACCATGAAGCGCGGCATGGACTCGGCGAGGAATGTGATCAGCTCATCGGCAGCGAGCGACACCTCGGGCCGGAGGACGACGACGACCTTGATGTCGTCCTCCCCGAGCTCGGAGGGGACGGCGATGGCGGCACACTCCTGCACCGCAGGGTGCTCGTTGACGTGCGCCTCCACCTCGAACGACGACACGTTCTCGCCGCGTCGCCGGATGGCGTCCTTGAGGCGGTCGACGAAGTAGAACCAGCCGTCTTCGTCGACCATGAAACCGTCGCCGGTGTGGAACCATCCGTTGCGCCACGCCGACGCGGTCTGCTCGGGCATGCGGTAGTAGCCGGCGCACACCGCCCAGGGCGCATCGGATCGGACCACGAGCTCGCCGACCTCGTTCGGGCCGACGGTTTCGTCGAACTCGTCGACGACGCGGACCTCGTAGCCGGGAAAGCCCGCCTTCGTCCGACCGCACGTGCGCGTGTTCGGCGGATCCCAACCGCTGACGATGGGCATGCCGATCTCGGTCATGCCGTACGCCGTGGCGACGCGGACGCCGAACCGACGCTGGAACTCCTCCAACCTGGGGATCAGTGGACCGATCGCCACGTGGCGCAGCGGGTGATCGGCATCGTTGTCGTTCTGGGGAGCCGCGAGGAGCACGTTCGCCATCGGCGCGACGAGTCCTGCCGTCGTGCACCCGAACTCACGAACGTCATCCCAGTAGGCGTGGGCGCTGAAGGTGTCCCGCAGGACCAGCCGACCGGCGTGCTTGGCCACGGTGAAGAGCGAGTTCTTCCCGGACACGTGAAAGGCGGGATAGACCGAGTAGTAGTGCCCGCCCTGCGGCAGCATGCCCGGAGCCACCCCGTTGCTGAACTCCGACAGGGTCGCCCAGGGAACGAGGACACCCTTGGATGGCCCCGTCGTACCCGACGTGTAGATCATCGCCGCGAGGTCGTGGGGGCGCGGCCCCGTGATCTCGCGGTCCGGCTCGATGCCGTCGAGGAACGACGTGCTGCCGACAACGGTGCAGGGGAGGGGAGGGAACGGGCCGTCACCGTCGGGGACGACGATCGTCTCGACGCCGTCGAGCGCGTCGGCGATGTCGACGAAGCGCTCGAGGAAGCGCGTCGCGACGACGAGGATCCTGGCCTCGGAGTTCGAGACGACATAGCGCAGCATCCGGCCGAGGTACATCGTGTTGACCGGTACCTCGACGGCGCGCAGCCACCCGAGGCCCAACCAGGCGTAGTACGACTCGACCGAGTTGGGGACCATCGTGAGCACGTTCTCGCCCCGGGTCACACCGGCCCGTCGGTACGCGGACGCCCACCGGAGCGTCTGGTCGAGGAGCTCGCCCCACGTGAGTGATCGCCCGGTCACCTCCTGGATGGCGACCTCGTCGGGCACGTCCTGCCCCAGCCGCCGAAGGAGATCGGTCAGCACCCTGTCGTGTGGACGCTCGCCGCGACCCATCTCCCCTGCACCCCTCCGAGTCATCGAGAACGACCGTTCCGGCACTGTACCCGTGTGCTCTGGCGAGCCAGACCGCAGCAGGCGGCACCGACAGTAGAGCGCAACAGAAACGCTCGTTAACATACGGCTGTGCTCGACGAATCACCCGCCTTGGCATCGTTCCGAGCCGACGTCCGCTCCTGGCTCGACTCCGTCGCCACCCTCAAGCCGCAGCACCGCGCGCGTCTCGGTGATGGAGGGCTTCGACGACAGCGCCGTAGCGATCGAGCGAGCCAAGGCGTGGCAGCAGCGTCTGGCCGATGGTGGCTGGGCGGCGTTGAGTTGGCCGCGTCCGTACGGCGGTCGGGGAGCGTCGGTCCTCGAGTCGATGGTGTTCAACGAGGAGCTGGCGCGGTACGACGTGCCGTCCGGGCTCTTCACCATCGGCATCAGCATGATCGGCCCGACCATCATCACCCACGGAAGCGAAGAGCAGAAGCAGCGCTACCTCCCGCCGATGCGGGCCGGTGCGGAGATCTGGTGCCAGCTGTGGAGTGAGCCGGGAGCCGGTTCCGACCTCGCAAGTCTCCGGACCGCAGCGCGACTGGAGGGCGACGAGTTCGTCCTCAACGGCCAGAAGGTCTGGACCAGCGGCGCGCACTACTGCGACTTCGGGTTCGGCATCTTCCGCACGGACCCTGATGTGCCCAAGCACCACGGTCTGTCGTGCCTCGTCGTGGCGCTCGACTCACCCGGCATCACGATCCGCCCCCTGCGCCAGATGACCGGTGAGGCCCACTTCAACGAGGTGTTCTTCGACGACGTGCGCGTGCCGGCGGAGAACCTCGTCGGGGTGCTCAACGACGGCTGGCGCGTCGGTCGCACCATGATGATGAACGAGCGTGTGTCGGCCGGTTCCTTGCTTTCCGCCCCGGCTGCCGTCGACGCGCTCCGCGAGCTCGCTGGCCGTCCGACGCCGGGCGGCGAGGTGCCCGCCAACGACGGGCGTGTCCGCCAGGTCCTCGCCCGGCTCTGGATCCGCGCCCAGCTGTTCGACTTGATGACCGCCCGTGTCCGCGGAGCCTTGGCCCGCGCGGAGATCCCGGGCCCGGAGAGCTCGGTGCTCAAGCTGGCGGCCGCGACGTTCTGGACGGAAGTCGCCGAGGCTGGTGTGGCCGTCCTCGGGCCGGCGGGGACGCTGGTCGACGGCGCGGACACCGACGAAGGCCGGTGGGCGCAGGCGCTCCTTGCGTGCAGCGCGATGCACATTGGGGGCGGCACCGACCAGATCCAGCGCAACATCATCGGCGAGACCGTCCTGGGGCTGCCTCGGGAACCGGCCGTCGACCGCGACACACCCTTCCGGGAGCTGATCGCGAGGTCCGCGCAGCCTGCACAGCAGCCAACCACCTAGCCCGGAACCCGGGCCCGACTACCAGGAGGCACTCCTTGGACGAAGCACTGGTCCTGTACGAGGTCGCTGACCATGTCGCCACCCTGACGCTCAATCGGCCGCATCGCGGCAACGCCGCCGTGTTCGCGCTCGGTGAGCAGCTTGCGGAGTGCCTGGCGCGCGCCGACGCCGATCCTGACGTTCGAGCCGTCCTGCTCACGGGCGCCGGAAAGCACTTCTGCACTGGCGACGACGTCCAGCAAGCGTGGTCCGACGACCGCATGGGTGAGATCCTCGCCATGCTCAGCGACGTCAATCCCGGGCTCACGCCCGAGTGCCGGTGGTTCCTCGGCACGAGCAAGCCGATGATCGCCGCCGTGCACGGTGCCGCCGTCGGCGTCGGCATGGACTTCGCCGTGCTGTGCGACATCATCCTCGCCGCCGACGACGCACGGTTCGGACAGCTCTACGTGAAGATGGGATTGATGGCCGACGTGACCGGCTACTGGCGGCTGCCCCAGCGCGTTGGCTACGGGCATGCCGCGCGACTGCTGTTCACCGGGGACATCATCGACGCTGGAGAGGCGCTCCGGATCGGCCTCGTCGAGCGCGTCGTGCCGGTCGAGGAGTTGATGGACGAAGCACGCGGTCTGGCGACGCGGATCGCCGCCAACCCCCCGCAGTCGTTGCGCTTCCTCAAGGAGGGGCTGCGCCGCGGGGTCGGGCGCGATGCCGGTGACCTCGACGAGCTCGGTTCGTTCGTCTGCAACGGCTTGGCGCGCCTGTTCCAGACGGCCGATCACAAGGAGGCGGCGCGGGCTTTCGCCGAGAAGCGGACGCCCGTCTTCACGGGCACGTGAAGCCCCTCCTGCGTCTGCCATGAGCGCGCTCGACGGGAAGGTCGCCGTCGTGACCGGCTCCACCCGCGGCATCGGTCGCGCCATCGCCGAGTGCTTCGCGCGCGAGGGTGCATCCGTCGTCGTCAACGGACGTCGGGCCGCGGACGCCGAGCAGGCGGCCGGTGAGATCGGTGGTGACGTCCTCCCAGTCGGCGCCGACGTCTCGGATCGCGGCGAAGCGGATCGGCTGATCGGCGCCGCGGTCGGGCACTGGGGGCACATCGACGTCCTGGTGAACAACGCCGCCGTCGCCCTCGACCACTACCTCACGCGAGTGCCCGACGAAGAATGGGAGCGGACGCTGGCCGTCAACCTGTCGGGACCGTTCTTCACCACGCGGGCCGCAGCGGGTGCGATGAAGCAGCAGGCTGGTGGCTCCATCGTCAATGTCACGTCGTACGCGGGCCTACGCGGCCGCGAGGGGCAGGTGCCCTATTCGGCGTCGAAGGCCGGGCTGATCGGGCTCACGCTGGCTTGCGCCAAGGAGCTGGGTCGCTTCGGCATCCGCGTCAACGCGTTGGCGCCTGCTGCCGTGACCGACATGGCGCGGCAGGTCCCTGCCGAGAGGATCGACGAAGCCCTCCGCGGCGCTCCGCTCGGCCGCGTGGGATCGTTCGAGGACGTCGCCGAAGCCGCGCTCTTCCTCGCCTCCGACCGATCCCGCTCCACGACCGGCCAGGTGCTCAACGCCGACGGCGGTTGGCATCTCCGCTGATCACGGGTCACTTACGGTCTGAGCGGTCGGCAGACAACGTGTCGCCTGACAATTCGCTGGGAGGTCGAGATGTCAACGTCAGCTGAGGGTTCACCCGTCCTGCGTTACGAGGTCGACGGCGGCCTCGCGCGGATCACCCTGTCCCGCCCGGATGCCTCGAACGCCATCGACCTGGAGCTCGCCGAGGCGCTGATGCAGGCGGCCACGGAGGCCACCGAGGATCCATCGATACGAGCGATCATCCTCAGCGGCGACGGACCGACGTTCTGCGTCGGAGGCGATCTGAAGAGCTTCGGCCCGAAGGGCGCAGATCTTCCGCGACACCTCAAGGACGTGGCGACGGCGCTGCACGTCGCGGTCGCGCGTCTCGCTCGGCACCCTGCGCCCGTGGTCGCAGCTGTGCACGGCCACGCAGCAGGCGCCGGGATGAGCATCGCCTGCTCGGCGGACATCGTCGTGGCGGCCGAATCGGCTCGGTTCACACTCGCCTACACCCGTCTCGGGCTGAGCCCTGACGGTTCGGCCACGTGGTTCCTTCCTCGACTCGTCGGCCTGCAGCGGGCCCTCGATCTCGTGCTGACCAACCGGACGCTGACCGCTCAGGACGCGCTCGAGTGGGGCATCGTGAGCCGAGTCGTGCCCGACGACCGTGTGGCCGACGAGGCAACAGCGGTAGCGCAGGCCCTCGCTGCCGGCGCGCTCGGCGCCAACGGCGCCGCCAAGCGGCTCATGCGTGAGAGCCTCGGCAACTCACTCGAGACGCAGATGGAGCTCGAGACGCTGGCGCTCGCAGAGAACGGAGCCCGCTATGGAGCGGAGGGCATCGCCGCGTTCCTCGCCAAGCGTCCGGCGCAGTTCAAGCCGTAGGGATGGCACGTGCAGTCGTCGCCTCTGGCACGTACGTAATTCCTCGTTTACACTCACGACCGTGACCCAGGTTCCGGTGGCCGCCGGTCTCTTCACATGGCCCTCGCCCGAGCCGCAGCTCATCGGCAGCAAGTGCGCCGCGTGCGGGACGATGACGTTCCCGCAGCAGCAGGACTGCCCTCGCTGCTACGGCAACCAGATGGAGGAGTCGCTGTTCGAACCGCGCGGCACCCTCTGGACGTTCACCACCCAGGAGTTCATCCCGAAGTCTCCGCCGTACGCGCGGAAGGAGACCGATGAGTCGTTCCGGCCCTTCGCCGTGGGTTACGTCGAGTTCCCGGGGCAGGCGCGCGTCGAAGGGCGGATCGACTGCGCCGACCTGAGCGAACTGCGCATCGGCATGGAGATGGAGGTCGTCGTGGTTCCGTTCAACCGGGACGACGAGGGAAACGAGATCGTGACGTACGCCTTCCGGGCGGTCTCAGCATGAGCAGCGAAGTCGCCATCATCGGCGTCGGACTCCACCCGTTCGGCCGCTTCGAGGGCCTCACGGCGATGGACATGGGCGTCTACGCAGCGCGCCAAGCGCTGCAGGACGCGGGCATCGACTGGTCGGACCTCCAGTTCGCGTACGGCGGGTCGGTGCCGGTCCGCAGCGGCGACGAGGCGACACCCGACACGATGGTCGGCCGCATCGGGCTCACCGGGCTGCCGTTCGTCAACGTGGTCAACGGCTGTGCAACTGCGGGGAGCGCCCTCCTCATGGCGTGGCAGACGATCACGTCGGGCGCCGGCGACATCGGCATCGTCGTGGGATTCGACAAGCACCCGCGAGGTGCGTTCGATCCCGATCCGCGGACGGTCGGCCTGGGGCCCTGGTACGGCGACGTAGGGATGATGCTCACGACGCAGTTCTTCGCCATGAAGACCAACCGCTACCTGCACGACCACCGCATCTCGGAGTCGACGCTGGCGAAGGTCGCGGCCAAGAACTTCCGCAACGGTGCGATGAACCCCAATGCCTGGCGGCGCAAGCCGTGGAGCGAGGAGGAGATCCTCGCGTCACGGATGCTCAACTACCCGCTGCGGCAGTACATGTTCTGCTCCCCGGCGGAGGGCGGTGCGGCCCTTGTCGTCTGTCGCGCCGAGCTCGCCAAGCAGTTCGGTGGAACTCCGGTGTTCGTGGACGCGGTGACGCTGCGCAGTCGCCGCTTCGGTTCGTTCGAGGTGTTCAGCTCCTGGCTGCCGATCGAGAGCAGCGAAGGGCCGACTGTCGACGCCGCCAGGGCCGCCTTCGACATGGCCGGCATCGGGCCGGGCGACATCGACGTGGCACAGATCCAGGACTCCGAGGCCGGTCACGAAGTGATGCACATGGCCGAGAACGGGTTCTGTGAGCACGGCGAGCAGGAAGGCATGATCCAGCGCGGCGAGACCGACATCGGAGGGCGGCTGCCGATCAACACGGACGGTGGCCTCATCGCCAACGGCGAGCCGATCGGCGCCTCCGGGCTGCGACAGATCCACGAAGTCTGCCTCCAGCTGCGAGGACAGGCCGGCGAGCGCCAGGTGCCGGGTAACCCGCGAGTCGGATACACGCAGGTCTACGGCGCGCCCGGGATCGGGTGCTGCACGATCATGCACGTGTGATGCACGGCGCCGACTTCGCCACACGGATGGTGTAGCCGACGTGGCCGAGCCGTTGGATGGCTATCGAGTCGTCGAGCTCAGCACCGGCATCCTCGGTCCGCTCGCCGGCGCGTACCTCGCCGAGATGGGTGCCGAGGTCGTCAAGGTCGAGCCACCGGAGGGCGACCTCACGCGGTACGTCCGCGGCAAGGGCAACGAGACGCCGCCCGAGACGCCCGGCCCGATGTGGCTCATGTCGAATCGTGGCAAGCGGTCGGTGAGCCTCGACGCGTTCGGCGAGCTCGGCCGCGAGGCGCTGGCTCGGTTGGTCGAGACCGCCGACGTGCTGCTGACGAACTTCCGCCCGGAGGCTCTCGAGGCACTCGGCTTGGACGACGCCACCGTGCGAGCGCGCAACCCGCGCCTCGTGTACGCCAGCGGCACGGGCTGGGGACCGGTGGGACCGGATGCGGACCGCATGATGGTGGACGGCGCGGCACAGGCGCGCGCCGGATTGAGCAGTGTCGTCGGCCCGACGGGCGGGCCTCCGGCGATGGTCGGCGCGCTCGTCGCCGATACCGGCGGAGCCATGCAGCTGGCCCTCGGGGTCGTCACCGCGCTGCTGGCGCGTGAGCGCACCGGGATCGCACAGCGTGTGGACACGTCGGCACTCGGCAGTCAGCTCTGGCTCCAGATCTGGGAACTGACCCACGTCTCGCTCACCGGCTTCGAGGTCTCGCGCCGCGGACCCCATCACGCCATCTTCGGCAGCAGTTACGGCGTCTACGAGACGGCCGACGGCGCGTCGCTGTTCCTCGGGCACCTCTCCCGCGACGAGGACTGGGTCATGCTGTGCGAGCTCGGTGGCCAACCTGCGCTCGCCGCCGACGAGCGCTGGGCGACGACAATCCGGCGCATCGGCATCGACCCTCGGTCCACCGAGGACGACGATGTCGAACTGCAGCGTCACGTCGCCGCCATCATCAAGACGCGGTCGCTCGATGAGTGGATGCAGCTCCTGCGCGGGAAGTCCGAGATCATCGTCGAACCTGTCCGCTCGCACTCCCAGGTGCTCGCCGACGACCAGGTCCGCGACAATCAGTACGTCGTGCCCATCGAGGTTGCAGGAGCCGGTTCCGTGCAGGTGATCGGCAACCTGGTCCAGCTCGACCCCGCTCCCGGTTCGGTCAAGTCCGCCCTGCCGGCCTTGGGCGAGCACAATCGCGCCATCCTGGCGTCGATCGGCTACACCGACGCGGAGATCGACGCCGTCGGGACGGAAGCCCATGAAGCGATCGCCCGGCGTCGGGGTTCGTTGAAGTTCCAGCCTCCCGACGACGCCACCGACTCCTAGGCCGCCGCCGAACGCTTCTGTTAGCGTGGATTCACACTCGGCGCGCGTCAGGCCGCAGCTGAGCTGAGGAACGCAAGGAGGACCACCGTGCCCATCGATCCCCACCAATCCCTGGGCGCCGACCTGGGAACGGTTGCCGGCAGTTGGTCCGCCGACGACGTGATCCTGTACCACCTCGGGCTCGGGGCCGGTGATCGGCCGACGGATCCGGGCGAGCTCGAGTACACGTACGAGGGCAACCTCAAGGTGCTCCCGAGCTTCGGCGTCATCCCGGTGTTCGGCGTGCTCGGCCGGCTCGACCGAGTACCCGGGCTCGAGTTCGACCGGGCCATGCTGCTCCACGGAGAGCAGGACCTCGTGATCCACCGCCCGCTTCCCACCTCGGCGACGATCAGTAGCAGTGGTCGTATCGTCGGCGTCTACGACAAGGGCAAGGCCGCGCTCGTCGTGGTCGAGACGGACACCGCCGACGAATCCGGTGCGCCGCTGTTCACGAACCGGTTCTCGTTGTTCATCCGTGGTGGCGGTGGCTTCGGCGGGGACAGCGGTCCCCGCGCGGCCAACGAGAGTCCGAATCGCGCGCCCGACCACGTGATTGCGTCGCCGACGCTGCCGCAGCAAGCGCTGATCTACCGGCTGTCGGGAGACAAGAACCCGCTGCACGCTGATCCGGGCTTCGCCAAGCGCGGCGGCTTCGACGCCCCGATCTTGCACGGACTGTGCACGTTCGGTGTGGTGTGCAAGGCCGTGGTCGACGAGATCCTCGATGGCGATGTCACCAAGGTCGCCCGGTACCAGGTCCGCTTCGCCGGGGTCGTGTTTCCTGGCGAGACGATCGTGACGTCGGTCTGGCGAGACGGAGACGACAACCTCTTGGTCGCGGCCCACACCAAGGAGCGCGACGCGCCGGCGATCACGAACGCCGCGATCTCCCTACGGTGAGTGCTGACCGCAGCGCAGCGGTCCTCGACGACCTCGCCGCCGAGTACGACGAGCTCGACGATGTCTTGACGTCGCTCAACGACGCTGACTGGGACATCCCGACGCCGGCCAGTCCGTTCGCGGTGCGTGATCAGGTGGACCACCTCGCCTTCAGCGAGGAGCTGGCGGCCACCGCAGTCCTCGACCCCGGTGCATTCCGGGAGCGGCTGACCCAGCTCATGGCCGACCGCAGCACGCTCGCGGCGGAATCGGCGACACGGGCGCGCGATCTCGTTCCAGCAACGCTCTTGGAGTGGTGGCGCGCGGAGCGGGCGCGCACCTTGGCGGCGTTGTGGCGCGTTCCGCCAGACGCCGCGCATCCCATGGGTCGTCGGCGCGATGAGCGTGACGTCGTTCGCCACCGCCCGGCTCATGGAGACGTGGGCGCACGGCCAAGACATCTACGACGGCCTTGGCCGGACCCGGCGCCCGACAGCTCGGTTGCGCCACGTCGCCCACCTCGGCGTGAGCACGCGCGGGTTCAGCTACCGCAACCGCGGCCTCGGACTTCCAGAGACCGCGGTGCGAGTCGAGCTGGAGGCGCCGGGCGGTGACCGGTGGACCTGGGGAGACCAGGAACTGAAGAACGTGGTCGCCGGCCCGGCGGAGGACTTCTGCCTCGTCGTCACGCAACGCCGCCATCTGGACGACACGGCGCTCACGGTCCGGGGACCGCTGGCTGCGGAGTGGATGTCGATTGCGCAAGCGTTCGCCGGACCGCCCACCGAGGGGCGCCCTCGGCGTCGCGGCTGAGCTCAGACGAGGCTCGGCAGCAGCTCGAGCAGTTCGAGTTGGGAGGAGGCGTCAGGTGCGACCAGCGACACCATCAGCACGTCGACACCAGCGGCCGCAAAGCGACCGAGCGCCTCGCGCACCTGCGTGGCTGAACCGATCGCGCTGACTTCGTCGACGAGCTCGTCGGGTACCGCGGCGACGGCCTGCTCTCGCTGGCCGGACAGATAGAGGTCCTGGATCGTTGCTGCCTCGGCTTCGTACCCGTACCGCTTGACCAGGTCGTTGTAGAAGTTCTGGTCGCGCGAGCCCATGCCGCCGACGTACAGCGCGAGCAGCGGCTTCAGTGATGACTTCGCCGCCGCACATTGACCTTCGTCGGCGAAGACGCCAACACTCGCCGGAACGATCACCGACAGCGGCCCGAGCTCGGGCGAGCGCGCTGCCGCGCCGGCGGCGAGCATCGGCCCGAAGACTTCAGCTGCTCTCGAGGGCATGTAGAGGGTCGGCATCCAACCGTCGGCAACCGTCGCTGCCATCTCGACGTTGCGCGGGCCAAGTGCTGCAACGACGATGGGCACCGTCTCGCGAACGGGATGGTTGAGCAGCTTCAGACCCATGCCGAGCTGGAAGATCTCACCGTCGAACGTGACCCGCTCACGCCGCAGGACCTGACGAACGATGTCGACGGCCTCACGGGTGCGCTGCACGGGCTTGCGGTATGGCACGCCGTGCCAGCCCTCGATGACCTGTGGCCCGGAGGCTCCGAGACCGAGGATCGCGCGGCCTCCGGACAGCGCATCGAGTGTCGCCACCGACTGGCCGATCAGCGCCGGTGAACGCGAGTACACGTTGACGATCGAGGTGCCGAGCCGGATGTGCTCTGTCTGCCCGGCGAGCATCGTCAGGACCATGAATGCGTCGAAGCCCCACGCTTCGGCGACCCAGATCGAGTGGTAGCCCAGTCGATCGGCGGCTCTCGAAAGCTCGATCGCTCCACCCTGCAAGAGCGCGTCGTCGGCGTACGGCAACGTGACGGCAAGTTCCATGGTCGCTGCCCTGCCCTAGCTCGTTGGCCCAGCGGCCTGCAGCGCCTCGGCAAGCAGGCCCATCTGGCTCTTCACCTCCACCGATCGCGGCAGGGAGCGCATGGCCTCGAGCAGTTCGTCGGCCGTCCAAGGCGTGTCCGCAGACACCTCTTGTGCGACCGACCATCCGGCGTAGATGCCGACTGTGTGGCCGTAGACGCTGAACACCTGCCCGGTGAAATCGCACGCATCGGACGCGAGGACCGCGACGAGCGGCGAGATGTTGCCCGGATCGAACATGCTCTGGCTCATCGTCTCCTCGAACCCAGGGGTCTGCAGCGTCAGCCGCGTGCGGGCGATCGGGGCGATGCAGTTGACCCGCACGCCGTAGCGCGCGAGCTCAGCAGCGTGAACGATCGTCATTGCCGCGATACCCGCTTTGGCGGCGGCGTAGTTGGTCTGTCCGACGTTGCCGTGCAGACCAGCGCCCGAGCTCGTGTTCACGATCGCACGGTCGACGGAATCGCCGGACCGCGACTGCTCACGCCAATAGGCCGCCGCATGGTGGCTCACGTTGAACGTGCCCTTCAGGTGGACGGCGACCACGGCGTCGAACTCCTCCTCGCCCATCGACACCAGCATGCGATCGCGCAGGATGCCCGCGTTGTTGACGACAACGTGCACGTCACCGAATGCTTCGACGGCGAGGTCGATCATCGCCTTGGCGCCGTCGAATGAGACAACACTGTGCGGCGAAGCCATGGCCTCGCCACCTGCAGCGGTGATCTCGGCCACCACCTCCTCGGCCGCGGTGGCGTCGGAGCCCGAGCCGTCGGTCGCGCCTCCGAGATCGTTGACGACCACGCGAGCGCCGAGGGAAGCGAACAGCAGCGCGTGTTCCCGACCCAGCCCACGTCCCGCACCGGTGATGACGATCACTCGGTCCTGCAGCAACCGTCTGGTGGCCGGCATGATCCTCGAACCTCCTCCGGCAAGCCGCGCCTCGGCTTGAATGCGAATGGAGGTTCACATCCGCGCTCCGCCTCTGTCAAGATGATGCCAATGGGCCTCGACGGCGCGCTGGTCACTGACGCGTCCCGCCTGGAGCAGTTCGTCGCGGACGCGCGCGCGTGGCTCGAGGATCACGCTGCACGACGGTCCGTCGATGTCCCGCTCGCCTGGGGCGTGGGCCCGGACACCGTCGCCGTGTACCGCAACCTCACGTTCGACGAGGAGCGCTCGCACATCGACGCGGCGCGCGATTGGCAGCGGCTCAAGTCCGACGCGGGCTACGGGTCGATCGACTGGGAGGTCGAGCATGGCGGCCTCGGGCTTTCGTCGTCGTATGCGCGGGCGTTCGCCGATCTGGAGGCGCAGTACGTGACGCCCCCGCGTCACGAGGCGATCACGATCACGCTGCAGCTCGTCGGACCGACGATCCGCGCCTGTGGCACCGACGAACAGCGCCGCCGCTTCCTTCGACCACTACGGCGCACGGATGAGATGTGGTGTCAGCTCTTCTCCGAGCCAGGTGCCGGCTCAGACCTCGCTCGCCTCGCCTGCCGTGCCGAGCGCGATGGCGACGAATGGGTCATCCGTGGACAGAAGGTGTGGACGTCCGGAGCGCAGTTCGCCCATTGGGGCTATCTGCTGGCTCGCACCGATCCCGACGTGCCGAAGCACCGTGGCCTCACCGCGTTCCTCGTCCCGTTGCGTGCTCCTGGTGTCGAGGTCAGACCGCTGCGCCAGATGACCGGCGGATCGTCGTTCAACGAAGTGTTCTTCGACGCGTTGCGGGTGAACGACGACCTTCGGCTCGGTGGTGTCGGTGACGGCTGGCGGGTCGCGATGACGACATTGGGGTTCGAGCGCGTGGCGACCGGCGACTCGGAACATGTTGCGTTCTGGACGAGGGTCAGGATGCTGGCCGAGCGCCTTGGTGCCGGACGCGATCCCGTCGTACGTCAGCGGTTGGCCAGGTTGTACACGACCTTCATGCTCCTCGACTGGACGAACCATCGCGCCGACTCCGCCCTGCGCAGCGGCCAGACGCCGGGGCCTGAGGGGTCGATCCGCAAGCTCGCGTGGTCGAGGTCGCTACTCGAAGCCTCGGAGGTGGTCAGCATGCTGCTCGGACCGCGGCTCGTCGCTGACAGCGGCGAGTGGGGGATGTTCGCGTGGTCCGAGTTCGTGACGGGAGCCCCCGGATCGCGGATCGCCGGAGGGTCCGACGAGGTGCAGCGCAACATCATCGGGGAGCGCGTGCTCGGGCTGGCGACCGACGAACGTGTCGACCGTGACGTCCCCTTCTCGCAGCTCGTCCAGGGAGCGCCTTGATCACGGACCGAGGCGGTGGGGCTCCTCGTTCTGGATGCCGAGCGAGTTGGTCGCGAACGCGACGAGGTGGTACTGGCCCACGAGGAGCAGCAGCTCGATCAGCTGCTCGTCGTCGTACGCAGCGCGCAGGACGCTCCACGTCTCATCATCGACGACGGCGTCCCGGTGGAGCTGGTCCGTCGCGGCCAGCAGCGCTGCGTCGAAGGAGCCCCACGCACCGTCATCGCCCCTCCCCAGCTGCTCGATCTCAGCCTCGGTGACCCCGCACTCGAGGGCAAGTGCGATGTGGTGATCCCACTCGTACGCCGCCTGGCACTGCTGCGCCGTGCGGAGGATGACGAGCTCACGGTCCCTCGGCGGCAACGTTCCGCCGGCCAGGAGCTTCTGGGCGAAGGCGATCCAACGCCTGAAGAGCGTCGGATGCCGGGCCAGCGTCGCGAAGATGTTGAGCTCGCGGCCGGCGAGCTCGGTCAACGGATCGAGCATCGCCGAGGTGCGGGGGTCCCTGCCCGCGGGAGGAAGCGGGCTCATGCGCAGAGGGTGCGCGGCCGGTGCAAGGTTCCAAAGGTCGGCCATCGGCTCACGTTAGTGAGTATTCGCACTCCGCCGGATGGCGTCGTCGTGATTCGCGGGCATTCCTCGTGGACGGAATGTGAGTGATGATTTACAGTGAGGGCGCGACTAGCGCTCGCGTGGGGAAGGATGAACTACAGGAACGAGTTCGTGCTCGTCGACGTCGACGGCGCCGTGGCGACGGTGACGATGAACCGGCCGGACCGGCACAACGCGATGAACCCACCGATGGTGGAGGAGCTCCGCAATGCTCTGTGGGGGCTCGACGAGGAACCCTCCGTGCGGGCCATCGTCGTCACCGGGGCGGGGCGGAGCTACTCCGCGGGAATTGACCTGTCGGGCGGAGCGGAGTCGTTCGAACGTGACTCCGCCAGCACCGTGGAGGCCGACGCTGGCATGGTGGTCCAGAACTTCGGCCTGTGGCGGATGCGGACCCCGGTGATCGGCGCTGTCAACGGTGCGGCGATCGGCGCCGGGATCACGACGGCGCTCATGTTCGACGTTCTGTACGTGGCGGTCGACGCGCGGCTTGGATTCCGCTTCTCCCGGCTCGGCGTGCTTCCCGAAGCCAACTCGCTCTGGTTGCTCCCGCGCCTCATCGGGGTCTCGCGGGCGATGGACATCCTGTTGAGCGGACGTGACATCACCGGTGCGGAGGCGGTCGAGCTCGGCATCGCGAAGGCCGCGCTCGATGTCGACGAGGTGCTACCGGCGGCGCAGGAGTACGCCCGTGAACTGGCGACCAAGACGTCGCCCATCTCGACGACGCTGATCAAGCGCCTCGTCAACGAGTTCCTGCTCGAAACCGACCGCTCGCGGGCGATGGCGGAGGAGACGGACTGGACGTGGTGGACGGGCAGCCAGCCCGACGTCGTCGAAGCGGTCACGGCCATGACGGAGCGACGGGACCCGCAGTGGAAGACGACGAAGCTGGACGTCCCCGCCGCGCGTCCGCCGCACCGAGCCGAACCACGCTGATCCATGACTACAGGTCATGACCACAACGGCTGAGGAGGACGCGATGACGACGCAGTGGGTGATCTCGGTCGACGACCACCTGGTCCAGCCGCCAGACCTCTGGGAGAAGCGCCTCCCGGCGCGGATGAGGGAGCGCGGTCCACGCGTGCTCCGCGGTGTCGGCGGCGATCCGACCGCTGTTGTTCGCAAGGTCGCCGGCGCCAACGCGCAGGCCGCCGACGTGAGCAGCGCGCGGTACGCAGCCATCCTCACGCCCGACAAGCCCGGCGACGCGTGGAGCTACGACGGTGATGTGTGCCCGACGACGTACGCGTCGGCGGCCGTCGGCGTGCCACGTGAGCAGTACTCGCCGTTCCCCTTCTCCTACGACGACCTCCCTCCGCAACTCGTCGACCCGACCAGGCGTGTCGAGCACATGGATCGTGACGGCGTCCTGGCGTCCCTGTGCTTCCCGATGTCGGAGTTCCCGCGGTTCTGCGGTCAGTCGTTCCTCGAAGGTTCGGACAAAGAGCTCGGTCTCGCCTGCGTCCAGGCCTACAACGACTTCATCCTGGAGGAGTGGTGCGCAGCGGTTCCCGGACGGTTCATCCCACTCATCCTCGTGCCGCTGTGGGATCCCCACCTCGCGGCGGCTGAAGTCGAGCGGACCGCGGCGCTCGGAGCGAAGGCCATCGCCTTCTCCGAGGCGCCGCACAAGCTCGGCCTCCCGTCCATCCACCACCCCGATCGCCATTGGGATCCGCTGTTCGGGGCGGCCGAGGAGACGGGAATGCCGATCTGCACCCACATCGGATCCGGCTCCTGGATCCCTCCGACCGCCCCCGACGCTCCGCTGCTCACCAGCCTGGCCGGGCTGCACCTCATCGCCTCGGGAACCGCTCAAGACTGGCTGCTCAGTGATGTCTTCCTCCGCTTCCCTCGGCTGAAGCTGGTCCTCTCCGAGGGCGGGGTCGGCTGGATCCCGTACGTGCTCGGTCAGCTCGACTACGTGTGGGAGCGACACGGTCTCTGGACGAAGACACCTCACACCGAGCCGCCGAGCACGCTGTTCAAGGATCACCTGTACGGGTGCTTCATCGACGACCGCTGGGGCGCCGCGAACGTGCGAGCCATCGGTGTCGAGAACTGCATGATCGAGACCGACTATCCCCACAGCGATTCCAGCTGGCCGCACACTCAGGATCTGGTCCAGCAACGCCTCGCCTACCTCACCGAGGACGAGCGGGCGCTCGTGTTGCGGGGCAACGCCGAGCGCGTGTTCCAGTTCGATCCGGCCGCCATCACGGCTGCGGATGTCACGGCCGCCGATGTCACGGTCAGTGGCAAGGCCTAGGGGCTGCGATGTACGAGATGCTGCGCATCGCCGGCGAGAAGGGATTCATCGACACCTCGGTCGAGACGGCTGAGTTCCACGACACGATCCTCGGACGCTCGATGCTGATGGACATCGGCGACGCTGGTGATTCGACTCGACCGCTTGTCAGCGTCGTCAAGTACGCACCGCACGCTGAGGTGCCCGTGCACTACCACGACACCGACTACGTCTCCATCGTGCTCGACGGCGAGATCGAGGTGACCCGCAAGCTGCATCGTGTCGGGGACATCCGGATGGTCAAGAAAGGGACGGCGTACGGGCCCCTGCGGGCGGGTGCAGCAGGATGCACCGTCTTCGAGGTGTTCGCCAACCGCAGCGGCATCCGCGCGACGTTCCTCGGGGACGACGAACTTGCCCAGCGCTATCGCGCCCTGCAAGCCGAGGTGCTCGAGCGGCTCGCGGTGGCTGAAGGCGGGCACGGCTAGGTGACGCCGGAGCCGCGCCCGCTCTGGGAGACCACCGAACGCTTCGCCACGGTTGGGGAGGTGAGGCGCGCCGCGCAGGCAACGATGGAAGTCGGGCTGTGGAACTACCTCGAGGGCGGCTCCGGTGACGAGTGGACGTTGGTGCGGAACGAGACCTCGTTCAAGCGCTGGATGTTCTGCCCTCGGATGCTGACGGGCATCACGCCACCTGACGTGCGCACCACCGTGCTCGGGATGTCATTGTCGATGCCGATCGTGACCGCGCCGTTCGGGTTCGACAGCCAGTTCCATCCCGACGGCTTCACCGCCGTCGCGCGAGGTGCAGGGAGCGAAGGCACGGCGGCGATCGTTCCGGTCATCTCGAGCCGATCGCTCGAGGAGGTGCGCGCCGCTGCACCCGAAGCTGCGCAGCTGTTCCAGGTCGTGGCGTGGGGTCCTGAGCAACCGTTCGTCGACCTCGGCCGGCGGGCCGCCGACGCCGGCTACAAGGTGCTCGTCGTCACGGTGGACACGTCCGCACCTGGATGGCGGGAGCGGTCGTTCGTCGACCGCTGGCTCCCGGATGGTTCGGCCGCGCTCGGCAATTTCAAGGAGGATCCGTCGACGCTCGCGAGGATGACGGACTTCGGCGATCGCATGTGGACCTGGGAGGAGCTTGGCGATCGGTGCGCGAAGGTTGGGCTCCCGTGGATGCCCAAGGGTGTGCTGTGCGGGGAGGACGCCCGGGCTGCCGTCGATGCGGGAGCGGCGGGGGTGTTCGTGTCGAACCACGGCGGTCGGCAACTCGAGCAGGCACCCGCGCCACTCGACGTCCTGCCCGAGGTCGTGTCGGCGATCGGAGGGGAAGCCGTCGTGGCGTTGGACGGTGGGGTGCGACGCGGCAGCGACGTGCTGGTGGCGCTCGCCCTCGGAGCTCAGCTCGTCGGCATCGGCAGACCCACCGTGTGGGGACTCGCGGCCGCTGGTGTCGAAGGCGTCCGCCGGGTGCTCGACCTCCTGCGACGCGAGCTCGTGGTCACGATGTCGCTCTGCGGGCGGGCGTCCCTCCCGGAGGTCGACGAAACGCTCGTGCGGCTCGCGAACTGAGTGTGGAAGGGGTCACCGTGACCGAGCGACTCACGCGACGTCATGTGCTCGTGATCGGCGCCGGTACACGCCGCAGCCGCGATCCCGAAGCGCCGCCGGGCAATGGACGTGCCATCGCCGTGCTCGCGGCGCGGGAAGGGGCGGCCGTGGCGTGCGCCGACATCGACGAGGACGCAGCGACCGAGACCGCCCGGCTGTGTGAGCTGGAAGGAGCCCGCGCCGTGGTGGTGGCGGGCGACGTCAGCGACGCCGGTGACTGCGAGCGGATCGTTGGGGAGGCGCACGAGGGGCTCAGCGAACTCGATGGGATCGTGCTCAACGTCGGTACGGGCCTTGGTTCCGGTCTCGCCGGCACCGATGCCGGGCAGTGGGACGAGACGTTCGCCATCAACGTGCGTAGCCAGTTCCTGGTGTGTCGCGCCGCGTTCCCGCTGCTGCCACCAGGTAGCTCCATCGTCTCGATCTCCTCGGTCGCCGCGCTCGAAGCCGGCGACGAGGGTCCCGGCGTACGACGCGTCGAAGGCAGCACTCGGTGGCCTGTGCCGTCACATGGCGGCAGAGGGTGCTCCGCGGGGAATCCGAGTCAACGTCATCGCCCCGGGCTTGATCGACACGCCGCTCGGCCGGCTCGCCAACCGGCTCCGACCTGATCGGGCCGAGACGTTCATTCCCCTCGGCCGCTACGGCACGCCCTGGGAGGTGGCGAGCGTGGTGGTGTCGTTCCTCTCGGATGAGACCTCGTACGTCACCGGGCAGGTGCTGGCTGTCGACGGTGGCTGGTCGGCGCTGACCTGAGGCGCGGCGTCCGCGTCAGCGTCCGCGTCAGCGGATGGCGACCGAGCGGGGCCGCTTCGCCCGCTTCGTGCTGCTGATCTGCGCAGGCTCGAGACTGGTCACGTTCGCGTCGCGCCGCTCGCTGGCCAGCCCCTCGATGTCGTCGGTCGGCACGTACAGCACCGCCAGCATCGCCTTCTGCAACAGCGGGCGCAGCACGTCGAGCGGGAGGCCGCTGCGGAACGTCGCTGCCGAGATCGCCATACCGATCGCCGCGTGCACGAGGACGCGGGTCTCGCCATC
Organism: uncultured Acidimicrobiia bacterium; assembly: GCA_963844915.1. Lineage (GTDB taxonomy): Bacteria > Actinomycetota > Acidimicrobiia > Acidimicrobiales > Ilumatobacteraceae > JALZMG01. The sequence continues at coordinate 355,869 of CAWJQF010000013.1, forward strand.
GGTCAGCTCGGGGCGCACCTTGCTCATCGCGTGCACCCACTCCTCGATGTGCAACCGCTCGGCGCGCTCGATCTTGGCGATGACCTCGCCGCGGAGGGTGCGCCGCTCGTACCTGCACACGAACGTCAAAGGAGCATTGTCGACGAGCGTGTCCACGTACAGCTCGACGAGCTGCTCGAGCAGCTCCGCCGGTCCCTGGGCGTCATCGACCATCGCCCGCACTCGCTCGAGCACCTCCGAGCTCCGATCGAGCACGAGCGTCTCGAGGATCTCCTCCTTGCTCTTGAAGTGGCGGTAGATCCCGGGACCCGTGATGCCGGCACCGGCGCCGATGTCCGACATCCCCGTGTTGTGGTACCCGCGCTCGTGGAAGAGATCGACGGCGGCGGCCTTGATCTGCTCGCGGCGATACGGTCGACGCTTCGCCTTGGCGAGTGGTGTGGCCGCGGGTGTGGCGTCGGCCGTCGTCATGACGCTCCTCCTTGCGCCACGGTCTGCACGTCGTCGATCGTCATCTCCGCGACAGTGCCGCGGAGAAAAGCCGACTCGACATCGGCGAGGTGCTCGATGGCATCGCTTGCATCCCGGTGCAGCACGATACCGCCGCGGTGCAGGACGTAGCAGCGATCAGCGACCGCCAGCGCGTGCCGCACGTGCTGCTCGACCAGCACGACGGCCATGCCCTCGTCGGCGCCACGGCGGATCGCATCGAGCAGCCGTCGCACGACCATCGGCGCGAGGCCGAGCGACAACTCGTCGACGAGCAGGAGGCGCGGCCCGCGCGGCGAGCGCGCGCGCCAGACCGAGGATCTGTTGCTCGCCGCCCGACAGAAGCCCCGCCTGCTTCGACAGCAACGGCTCGAGCTCGGGGAAGTGCTCGACGGCGCCGGCGACGCCGCCGCGACCGAGGCGCAGGTTGGCCCTTGTCGTGAGGCTCGAGAAGATGGCCCGCTCCTCCGGGACGAAGCCGACGCCTTCGCGTGCCCGCTGGTGCAGCGGGGCGTGGGTCGGCGTTCCGAACAGCACGACCTCACCCTCGAGCAGCGGCAGCTCGCCGGCGAGCGCGAGGAGGGTGGTCGTCTTCCCGGCGCCGTTGGCACCGAGGAGGGCGACGATCTCCCCGGCATCGACGTGCAACGTGATGTCGCGGACGGCCGGCAGATCGCCGTAGCCGGCCGAGAGGTCGTGGGCCTCGAGCACGCGCTCACCGGTGCGGCCCGTGTGCGGCGTGCGAGCCGCGATGGGGACAGCGTGACCGTCGTCGGTCTCGAGCGCTTCTCCGAGATAGCTCTCGATGACGTCGGAGTTCACGGCGATCTCGGCAGGTGATCCCTCGGCGATCTTTCGGCCGAACGACAGGACGGCGACGCGATCGCACACGTTGCAGCACGAGCGCGACGTCGTGCTCGACGACGAGGATGGCCAGTCCCCACTCGCCCGCCAGCCGACGAAGCAAGCTGCCCAGCTCTGTTCGTTCGTTGGCGTCGAGCCCTGCAGCCGGCTCGTCGAGCAGCAGCACCGAACCTCCGGCGGCGATCGCTCGCGCGATGGCGACCAACCGCCGACGCCCGTACGGCAGCTCGTCTGGACGGCGTTGCAGGTCAGGCTCGAGCGCGAACTCGTGGATCGCGGCGATCGCTCGCGGAGTGAACTGCGCCCGATCGGGACGCACGAGGTCCGCGCCGTAGGACATCACGTCGCGCGGGTCGCACGCCGCCTGGAGGTTCTCGGCAACGGTGAGGCTCTCGAACAGCTCGAGGCTCTGGAACGAACGCCCGAGGCCGGCCAGAGCGCGTCGTCGGGGCGACCAGCTGGTGATGTCGTCGGCGCCGAGCACGACGCGACCACCACCGACGAGCGGCGCAAAGCCTGTCGTCGCGTCGATCAGCGTGGTCTTGCCAGCTCCGTTGGCCCCGATGAGACCGACCACCTCACCCGGCTGCACGACCAGCGATACGTCGTTCAGCGCCGTCACACCGCCGTAGCGGACCGTCGCGCCGCGGACGTCGAGGGCGAGCGGCGGGACCCTCGGGTGCTCGGTGATCGGTGGGACGACCGTGGGCGGCGGTTGACGTCGAGCACGACCGAGTCGGGCACGGAGATCGTGGAGGTGTCGAGCATTGAGCGACACGAGACCGTTCGGGTCGACGATCAGGATGCCGATGAGGAGCAACCCACCGACGAGGTGGAAGATGTCCTCGAGCTCGCTGCCGAACAGCTCGAAGATCTTCGGACCGAGGGCGCCCTGGGCCAACACCGCCCCGAGGAGCGCACCGACTGCTGAACCGACGCCGCCGATCACTGCGAAGACCACGACGAACACCGACTCGAAGACCTGGAACGTCGGGAAGAACACGACGGTGGGGAGACGGAAGGCGATCAGGATCCCACCGACCGCGGCGAAGGCGGCCCCGAGCCCGAAGGCGTAGAGCTTCGCCCCGAAGACGCTGACGCCGAGTGAGGCCGCGGCGCGTTCGTTGGTGCGCACCGCGATGAGCCTTCGGCCTGTTCTCGATCGGCGCAGATTGGCGGTGATCACCGCGGCCACCGCGACGAGGAGGATCGAGAAGGCTGCGTATCGCTCCGGGTAGCGGAACGTGTCGAGGTCGATGCCGAAGAACGTCACGGACCCGACTTCCGTGCCCAACACGCCGCCCGTGCGTGCCGGGTTGGCGAGGATCTGGCTCTCGAGCAGCAGGGCCAAGCCGAGTGTCGCCACCGCAAGGTTCACGCCGCGCGTGCGCAAGGCGGGAAGTCCGACCAGGATCCCGACCGGCACGGCACCGGCGATGCCGGCGAGCATCGCCAGCTCGAACGGCACGTCGAAGCTGGCGACGAGGCGCGCCGCGATCCACGCGCCGATCCCAGCGAGCCCGAACTGGGCGAGCGAGAGCTGGCCCGTGTAGCCGGTGACGATGACCACCGACAACGTCACGAACCCGACAGCGGCCGTCAGCCCGATCGCCTGTGCCCAGGACGGTGACGTGAGCAACGTCACTCCCGCCGCGATGAGTGTGATCGGAACGACCAGGCGAAGTCGGACGCGACCGGAGCCCAGCTCTGGGGGACGCTCGGCGACGTCACCGCGCAGCGGCAGGCCCCGGCCCCGCACGACCAGAACGACGATGATGACGAGGAACGGCACCGAGCGTGACCATCCCGTCACGTCGATCGAGCTGTACCTGGTCTGGATGTACGCAACCTCGGATTCGAGGATGCCGATCAGCAGGCCGCCGGCCATCGTCAACGAGAACGACCGGAAGCTGCCGACGAGCGCCGCCGCGAGGGCCGGTACGACGAGCAGGGTCAGTGTCTGCACCTGCAGGCCGCTGAGGTTGACGACGAGGATCGCGCCGCCGACGGCGAGCACGCCGCCGAGTGCCCAGTTGGCTGCCGCAACCACGTCGGGCGAGATGCCCAGCGCGGCGGTGGCGCGACGGTTCTCCGCCACCGCTGCGGTCGCCAGACCGAAGCGGGTGTGCCGCGACATCAGCGTCAGGGCGACGGTGACCGCCACGGCGATGCCGAGGATGATCAGCCGGTCGACGCCGACGCGGATGTCCGGGAGCACCTCGACGCTGTCGACCGGGAGCAGCTTCGCGCTGAGGTGCGGCTTGTCACCCCAGAGCTGTTCCCCGAGCGCGAGCAGCACCATGAACAGCCCGAGACTGGCGATGAGCCGGGCGATCGCCGGTGCGCGCCGCAGGGGACGCATGACCAGCAGGTGCGTCCCGGCTCCGACCACCGCACCAAAGCCGATGGCGGCGATGAACGCCAACCAGGTCGGCACGCCGTTCTCGCGCCAGAGATAGAAGATGAACGCCCCGACCATGCCCAGGGCGCCCTGGGCGAAGTTGACGACGCCGGAGCCCCGGTAGATGAGGACGATCCCCTGCCCGGTCAGGCCGTAGACGGCGCCTGCCCCGAGGCCGAGGATGGCGAACCGCAGCAGATCCACGCGCGGGTCAGCCTCTCAGGTTCCGGGGCAGCGCCGGCGTCCTGCGGTCACGATGGCGTCTCGCACTCCTCACCCGTCAGCGTGTCGAGGAACGTCCCGGTGAGCGGCACCTCCTCGCCGCCCTCGACCTCTGTGATCAGTGCGCACCAGTTGAAGACGCGCGGCAGCTGCTCGACGGGTGCCGTCTGCCACTGCAGTGGCGGGGTGACGCCCGTCGGGACACTCGTGGCTGCGTTCAGCGCCTCCCACAGCGTCGGTCCCGTGACGTCATCCAGACCGCTCGCCAGCTCGGCGACGATGTTCACCGACGCCCAGCCGTTGAGGCGGAAGCCGGTGTCCTCGTCGAACCCTGCGGCCGCCATGTCCTCGCGGAACTCCTCGACGCCCGAGTTGTCGAGCGCGGGCGTGATCGCCTGCGCGCGGATGAGGCCCTCGGCGGTCTCACCGAGCGATTCGATCACGCGTCCGACCTCGGTGGTCTGGAACGCGATGGTGATGTCCGGGTTGGCCTGCCGGATGGCCTGGATGAGGTTGATCGCATCCTGCGCGGAGACACCGACGATCACGCCGTCGGCGCCGTCGGCCACGGCAGCCGCGGCGTAGGCAGACATGTCCGGTGCCCCGGGCGGCACGGCGATGTCGCGAGCGACCTCCAGCCCGTGGTTCGCCAGACCCATGTTCACGAAGTTCGGAAGGGCGGCCGCGGCGTCGAGGTCGATGCGGGCGAGCGAGATGTTCGTCGCACCGGTCTGACCGATCGCGTTGCCCAGCGCGGCGAAGCCCGACGGCGCCCCGCCGTAGATCGGGAAGACGGCGGGTGACGCATACTCGGCACCGGCGGAGGGGATCTCGCCGACGGCGGGGATCTGGTTCTCCTCGAGCAGCGGGATGAACGATCCGGAATGTGGCGTGATCGAGCTGATCACGGCGACGACGCCCTCGTCCACGGCCTGGCGGCCGCAGTCCGCCGCCTGGTTCGGATCGTTGCCGGTGTCGCACGACAGGATCTCGATAGGACGGCCGGCGACGCCGCCCTCGGCGTTGATCGCTTGGGCGGCCGCTTCCGCTCCTTCCGGGATCTCCGGGTTGGCGACGCCCAGCTCGACTTCGTGGATCACCATCAGCTTGATCGGCTCGCCGGTCGGTTCCTCGGCCGCACCGGTGGTGTCGGTCTCCTCGGCTTCGGTCGTCTCTGGCGCCTCCGTCGTGGCGGCTGCTTCCGTCGTGGCGGCCGCCTCTGTCGTACCGGGTGCCTCGGTCGTCCCTGCTGCTGCAGTCGTGGCGCTGGCGCGTCGTCGTCGTCGTCGCCGCCGCATGCCGCTGCGGCGATCAGCAGGCTGGCAGCAGCCGTCACCGTGAGGACTCTCCTGTGCATGGACCCCCCCATCGTCGTGCTGGCGCGAGATGCGCTATGCAGTTGCCGAATGCTAACGCGCCTTCACGCTATGCTCGCAAGTGCTCTCCCTGGGCCGCGCGCTTCCCCTCGGCCGCGGCCCTGGGATGTGCTTCACAGGGCCGTTCTTGCTCATCGCCGCCCTTGCGTGACGAGCCGGTCGCTCTCCCAGAACAGTGCACGAACGTTAACCCACGGTAATTCGATGTCCCGAACTCGTCGGAATCAGGAGGCACGGAATGGATCGCTCAACCGGGGACGTTGCCACCACGCTGATGCAGGCGCTCGCCGGCTATGACGCCGAGACGCTCGGTGACCTCCTCGCCCCAGATGCAACGCGGTGGCTCAACCTGACCGAGGAGGAGACGTCGCGCGACGACTTGCTCGACCTCATGCGGCTCGAGCGCGAGCACGTGCGCAGCTCGCAGTTCACTGAACGGTCGCGCGCCGCCACCGAGCGCGGCTTCGTGCTGCAGTTCGACTGCGACGGCGTGACGGCTGGCGGAGCGAGCTTCCACATCCCGGTGTGCCTGGTTGTCGAAGTTGCCGACGGCGTCATCGTTCGCATGGACGAGTACGCGAACATCTCGCACGTCAAGCCGCTGCTGCGCGAGCTTCTCGCCAGCGGCAGAGTGCCAGGCACCCAGGGCTGAGCATGGACCCCGACCACCGCGGCCTGCTCCCATCGGCGGCGAACGTGAGCCTCGCGGGGGCGTCGTTGGCCGAGCTGCACCGGCGTCGCGACGTGGCCGAGCATGTGGGCGGTGAGCGTGCCGTCGTCGCGGCGCGGCGCCGAGGGCTGCTGACGGCGCCGGAACGCGTCGCGCTGCTGCTGGACCCAGGCACGGACGTGCCGTTCGGTCGCCTCACTCACGCCGACGATCCCCTGCGCGCGGACGAGACCTTCGGTGACGGTGAGCTGTGCGGCTTCGGGAGGGTCAACGGCCGCTGGATCTCGTACTTCGCCAGTGATCCTCGGGTCAAGGGAGCGTCCGGGGGACCGGCGGGGCGCCGGCACTCGCAGGCGTTCCGCAGCCTCGTGGAACGGTCGGCGCTGCCGTTGTTCTATGTGATGCAGGGCGGAGGAGCCCGGATCGACGAGGCGATGACGTCGGCGTTCATCTCGTTCCCGGGAACGGGCATGGGAGCGCGCAAGGTGTTCGAGCGACGAGGGGTCCTGCTCACGATCGTGCTCGGCGCCTACTACGCGCCGTGGAACGTGGCGCAGGCCGACTTCTCGGTCATGACCGAGGCGTCGAACATCTCGCTGACCTCACCGCCGCTCGTCCGCGTCGGCACCGGTCAGGAGGTCACGCCCGAGGAGCTCGGTGGGGCCGAGCTCCAGGCCACGATCACCGGACAGATCGACGCTGTTGTCGCGGACGAGCAGGAGGCGATCGCGATGGCGCGGCGCGCGTTCTCCTACCTGCCGAGCCACGCCCGCGCCGAACCACCCGTGATCGACGTCGGTGACCCGCCGGGCCGGATGTGCCCCGAACTCCGCGACATCGTCCCGACGCTCCTCAACCGCGCGTACGACGTCCGTGACGTCATCCGCGTGGTGACCGATCGGGAGAGCTTCCTCGAGTACTCGCCGCGGTTCGCCCGCAACCTCGTGACCGGGCTGGCCCGCATCGACGGACGGACCGTCGTCGTCATGGCCAACCAGCCGAGCGTGATGGCGGGCGTCCTCGACGTCGGCGCCGTGATCAAGGCTCACAAGGCGCTGACGCTGTGCGTCGAGCTGGGCCTCCCGCTGGTGAGCCTCGTCGACGTCCCGGGAGTGCTGCCCACCAAGGAGCAGGAACAGCGTCGCATCATGACGGCGCTGTACGAGCACGGAGTGCTGAGGCTGCGTGCCAGGGTGCCGAAGGTCGCCGTGGTCCTGCGCAAGGGGGTCGGCTTCGGGGTGATGGCCATGACCGCTGGCGATCCCGAGGCGATCACGTTCGTGTGGCCGGGTGCCCAGATCTGCTTCACAGGAGTCGAGGCGTGCGTGCGCGTCGTCCACCGCGCCGAGCTCGACGCGGCAGCCGATCCCGAGGCGCTGCTCCGGCAACTGCAACAGCGCTACGAAGGGGGCTCGGCGCCGTGGATCGGCGCCCACCTCGGTCACATCGACGATGTCATCGACCCTGCCGAGACCCGCGCCAAGGTGGCCAGGGCGCTGGACATCGGCCGGTCGAGGCGGAGATAGGGAGCAAGCATGGACAGTGGCATCGATCGCCTCCACCGCGAGCGGGCCGAGATCGGGGAGTTCGAGCGGCGGCGCTCCCCAGCGCCTTCACGGCTGACACCGAGGCAGCGAGTCGACGCGCTCGTCGACGATGGCACGTTCCTGGAGCTCGGCAGCTTGACGCGCAGCCAGCACGCAGAAGTCGCCGGTGAGACGCCGGGCGATGGCCTGCTGTGCGGATGGGCCCGAGTGGAGGGCTGCGAGGTCGCGGTGATCGCCGAGGACCCGATCGTTCTCGAGCGAACCGACGCCCAGGTGGCCAAGCAGAAGCGCCACCGGATCCTCAATGTGTCGGCCGCCAGGGGGACGCCGGTGATCTATCTCGCCGACGGGCCGACTTCCACGGGGCCCTCGTTCCCGCCCGCGACGGGGCAGCTCATGGGCTACCTGGGACCGCAGACCACGGAGCCCCGACCCTCCGACCTGCCGACACCGATGGTCACGATGGTCTTCGGACCCTGCCGCGGACGCGCCGCCGAGTTGGCCGCGGCGTCCGATCTCGTGGTCGGGACCGCGGCCGGCCATCCAGCCGACTCTGGCGCCGGGCTCGTCGATCACCTCGCCGCTGACGAGGCATCCGCCATCGATGCGGTACGTCGCGCCTTCCGGACCTTGCATCACGCGGCGGGCGGGCACATCGCGCCACCGCGTCGCCCTCTGACCGACGACGTCGCACCTCCCGTGCCAGCGGCAGTTCTCGTCGAGGGGCTCTTCGACGACGGCAGCGTGATCCCGTTCGTCGAGCAGCAGGCGTTGACGACGGGCCTTGCCCAGCTGGACGGACGATCCGTGGCCTTCGCCATCACGTCCGGCGGCAGGGCCGTGGACAGCGATGGGTTGGCGGCGCTGCTGCGCGTGGCCCGGCTCAGCCGGCGGTGCGGCCCGGCACTGCTGCTGGTGCAGGACACGGGTGGCTACGACCAGGCGGTTGCCGACACTCCGCAGTTCCTCCACCTCCTCGATGCCCTCATCGACGAGATCCGATCGACCTGGGCCGCCAAGCTCGTGGTCGTCACCGGCAGCGGGCACGTGCTCGGCACGTTCGCGCTCGGTGGGCGACAGTTGGGCATCGACTACATCGCCGCGCTGCCGTTCGCACGAGTGGCCGCCACCGACGTCGCCTCGTTCGACCACTCGACGATCCTCCAGGTGACCGACGACGCCGGACCGCAGAGCCCGTGGCTGGCCGCAGGGCTCGGGCACGTGGACGATGTGCTCGCCCCGAGCGAGGTCCGCGCCCAACTTTCCGTCGTCCTCGACCTGCTCGCCCACGGTGCAGCGTTCGCGCCGCCCGAGCTCGACCGTCGCGGGCGCACCGTCGATGACATCCCGAAGGTGTGATCGGGGAGTTGCGGTCGCCAGAGTTGCGGTCGCCTGACGGCTCACGCGGGATCACGATGGCGGCGGCCTCGCGATCCCAGGCCGCGTCCGTCACCCCACGCTCGCGCAGGTCCTTCTTCTTGACGCGATCGGTCGGTGTCTTCGGCAGGGCATCGATGAACTCGATGTAACGAGGAACCATGAACCGTGGCATCCGCGGGACGAGCCACTCGATCAGCTCCGCCTCGGTCAGCGCCGAGCCGTCCGTCCGCACGACGAACGACATCACCTCGTCCTCGGTGTGCTCGGACGGCACGGCGACGGCTGCCGACTCGATGACGTCAGGGTGCTGGTTGACGATGCCCTCGACCTCGAACGACGAGATGTTCTCGCCCCGCCGGCGAATGGCGTCCTTCATGCGGTCACAGAAGTAGTAGTTCCCGTCCTCGTCGCGGCGGAAGCCGTCTCCTGTGTGGAACCAGCCATTGCGCCACACGTGGAAGCTGGCCTCGGGCATGTTGAAGTACCCCAGGTTCATCGTCCATGGCTCGTCGGTCCGAACGATGAGCTCACCGACCTCGCCGACGGGCACTTCCTCGTCGTGGTCGTCGACGATGCGCACTTCGAACCCCGGCTTGAGGCGGCCACAACTCTTGTGGTTGGCGTTGCAGGCCGACCAGCCGTCCGAGGCGAAGGGGTTGCTGATCTCGGTCATGCTGTAGGCGGTCCCAACGCGCACTCCGAAGCGCGCCTTGAAGCCGTCGACGTCGGGCATGACCGGCGCCATGATGACGTTGGTCAGCGTGTTGTTCTCGTCATCGGCCGGCGGTGCACCGGCGCTGATCCACGGGACCATGGCGCCGACAAGTGCCGTCGACGTGACCCCGTAGCGCTTGACGTCGTCCCAGAACTCGTTCGGGCTGAACCGCTCCCTGACCACGGCCGTGCCGTTGCACAGCGCCATGAGGTACGGGATCGTCTTGCCGCCGAGGTGGTAGGTCACGGTCGGCAGGTAATACACGTCGTCCGGACCGAGGTCCGCGAACGGGAGGAAGTTCACGGTCTGCCGTTGGAGGTGAGCCCAAGGAAGCACGACTCCCTTCGACGGGCCGGTCGTGCCCGAGGTGTAGAGGATGCAGGAGATGTCCCATGGGCGGACGGGGTCGAGCTCGCCGAGTGGTTCGGCGTCAGCCAGGAACTCCGATTGCGACAGCACCTGGATCGGGAGATCGGGCACGTCGGTGTCGGGCCCGAGCACGACGATCGTCCGGAGGTGGTCGAGGCGCGGCAGCACCTCCGCGACGCGCTCGACGAACTCAGGGGCAGACATCATCACCGGCGCCATCGAGTTGTTCAGCACGTGCACCAACAGGTCGCCGCGGTATTCGGTGTTGATGCCGACGTCGACAGCCTTGAGCAGCGTCAGGCCGAGCCACGACCGGTAGTAGTCGAGTGTGATGGGCGTCATCAGCATGACGTTGTCCCGCTCGCCAACGCCGATGCGACGGTAGGCGCCGCCCCACAGCTGGGCGCCGGCGAGGAGCTCCGCGTACGTCAGGGATCCTCCGCGCACGTGCTCGATCAGGACGCGATCCGGCGATTCGGCGGCGCGTTGCGCCACCAGTCGCGGGAAGATCAGCTCTTCGTCCACCACGCTTGCCTTTCAGGAGCACGTGAATCTTCGATAACCGACTTCGTACCGGGCAGGCGTTGTCGAGTCAAGGGCCGTGGACCTTCAGACGATGGTCCCGGCGCCGCGGAGCACGGCGATCTCGTCGGACGTGTACCCGGCATCGCGCAGCACCCCATCCGTGTCGGCGCCACGTTCCGGTGCCGGCCGTGGACTGGCGGACGGGGTCCGGCTGAACCGCGGGGCGGGTGACGGGACGAGCGCGCCGCCGACATCGGTGAACGTCTGGCGCTGGCGATGGAGCGGATGCGTCGGCGCCTCACCGAGCTCGAGCACGGGAACGAGGCAAGCGTCAACGTCAGCGGCGAGCTGGGCCCACTCGTCGCGAGTCCGCCGCCGGACCGCCTCGGCGAACCGGGCTCGCAGCAACGGCCAGCTCCGCGATCCAGTTGGTCGGGAAGCTCGTCGGCATCGAGGCCCAGGAGCGACACGAGCTCGGCGAAGAACTGGGGTTCCATCGCTCCGACCGCGACGTAGCGACCGTCCGACGTCTCGTACGTGTCGTAGAAGGGCGCACCGCCATCGACGAGGTTCGCACCACGTTCGTCCACCCAGAGGCCACGCGATCGCATCTCGTGGAGCACGGTCGTGAGCAATGCAACGCCGTCGACCATGGCTGCGTCGACGACCTGCCCACGTCCCGAACGGGCGGCCTCGAAGATCCCGGCGAGCACGCCGACCACGAGCAGCATCCCGCCGCCACCGAAGTCGGCGACCAGGTTGAGCGGGGGCACCGGCCGCTCGCCCGGTCTGCCGATCGGGTGGAGCGCGCCGGCGACGGCCACGTAGTCGATGTCGTGACCGGCCCGCGCGGCCAGCGGACCGTCCTGGCCGTACCCGGTCCCTCGGGCGTACACGAGCCGAGGATTGCTGGCCCAGCAGTCCTCTGGCCCGATGCCCAGACGCTCCGCCACCCCGGGCCGAAAGCCCTCGATGAGGGCGTCAGCCCGCGCCGCCAAGCGCAGCACGATCGCTACGCCCTCTGGCGACTTGAGGTCGACGGCGATCGACCTCTTGCCGCGACAACTCAGTTGAGCGGCCGTGACGCCGAGCACCTCGCGCTTCGCTGCGCGGTCCACTCGCACCACGTCGGCTCCGAGATCGGCGAGCACCATCGCGCAGAACGGTGCCGGACCCGCACCGGCGATCTCGACGACGCTCAGCCCTTGCAGGGGGCCCACGATCCTCCTCGCCCGACAGCCTGGACTCGGTTCACTGGTGGGTGGACCAGTGGACACGCGATCGGCGCGATGTTAGCGTGAATTCACACAGGGGTCGTCCCGTGGCGGGGCCGCTCGCGCCGATCATGCTGGGGTGATCACGCTGTGATGGAGGTGCGCTGATGTTGGACATCGCCAGCTGGCCGGACAACGACAACCGGTTCGTCGCTGGGGAGATCGCCAGGCTCGGGCTCGAGCGCGAGGCGTACGAGCTCGAGACGTTCGGGTTGACGGTCGTGCCCGTCGACCGCACCGGGATGGCCGAATCTTGCACACGGGCGTTCGAGCGCGTCTGTGACCTCATCGAGCAACGCACCGGCACGCGCCCCGACGTCGCCGAAGGGACGACGCACGTCGACGAGTTCGTGCCGAGCCTGTACCACGTCATCCATGAAGACGCCGTCTTCCGCGAGCTGCTCATCCACCCGATGGCCCTCGCTCTCGCCACCCTGCTGGTCGGTCGGCGGGCGATCCTCTCGGTGACGGAGGTGTTCATGAAGGGACCGGCCACTCATGAAACGGGAAACTCCCGGCGCATGGCCGCACGCAGCGAAGGCCTTCAGCTCGGCCTGCACAGTGACATGGTCTCCTTCCCCGAGCCGTTCCCGTACATCGCCCAGTTCTGCAACGTCACCTGGCTGCTCTCCGACTACACGAAGGACAACGGAGCGTTGGCGTTCGTACCCGGCAGCCATCGACTCTGCCGGCAGCCGCTCTCGGGCGAGTCTGTCCGTCACGTCGTGCCGGTCGAGGCGCCGAAGGGCTCGCTCGTCGTGTGGCACGGCAACACGTGGCACGGGTCGTACCCCCGGGTGGGTCCGGGACTGCGGACCGGCATTGCCTACGGCCTGGCCCACGAATACGTCCATCCGCTGGAACCCGTGCGCCGCGACATCACCGACGACCAAGTCGAGGAGCACGGCGTGCGCTTCGCGACCCTTGCCGGCCGCGACGTCGTCGACTGGGACACGCACGGACCGGACTACCCAAAGCTGCTGGCGCGTCCGTTCCGCTACGGCGTGCACACCTGAACCATCCGGCAGGCCCGGCACCGATCACGCAGCGCTTGCCGGCGGTGGTCGTGGCTCGGGCCTGGTGCCGTGAGTGATGGTGCGGTCTGGTTTCAAGGTGAGGGTCCAGCCGCCTTCGTGGACGTGGTGGTGGCGCTCGCACAGCGGCAGCAGATTGCATCAGTCTCCAGAGTGATACCGGTGAGGATGCTCGGTCGGCAGCCGTCCGACCGTCGGGTGGACCGTTCCAGCCGATCCGGAGGGAAAGCAAGTTATGGTCCGTCGATTGACCTGGAAGTCTGCCTCGCGCCCACGAGGCCGCTCTCATGACGAGCGAGCCGAGGCGGCCGCCACAGTTCGCCATCGTGCATCCTGCCGCCCGGCGACTTGCTGACATCCGCTCGCTGCAGGCCGATTTCGGACACGTGGCAGTGGCCTGCCAGTGGCTGCTCGACCACCCCGACGACCACCACCCCGACAGCGAGGAGCACCAGCTGCTGGTTCGCAGCATGTGGCAATCCGCTGTCATCAGCTACGGACGCGGCTTCGAGTCGGGTACGGCGCACGTCGACCGGTCGAAGCGGCGTCTGGAAATCCCGACGTCGTATATCGACGGACTGCCCGAGGAGCAGCGCCTCACGCACAAGGAGCTGCTCGACGCCCGCAACAAGGCTGTCGGCCACCGAGCAGACCTCTCACAGCAGGCGCGGGTCACGGTAGTGCTCACAGAACCGCCGGCAGAGCCCGGCGTGGCGAGCGTGGCGTCCTGGTTGATCGACCGCTTCGTCCCGTTCCCGGAGGAACTCATGCGGGTCATGCACTTGGCGGCGACAATCGCTACAGCCCTAGAAGCTGCCGCAGAGCGCGAGGTTGCCAAGCTGCGCAGTGTCGTAATGAGCGATGTGGACAAGGCATACCGGCTGGCGGCGGAGGCCGAGTCACAGCAGGCCGACGGCTAGGTCGCACGCCGACCGTCCTCGGGCGGGGGCGCCTCACCCGAGCATCGAGCGTCGCTCACCGGCTCGCATCCCGCCTCTGACCCCGTAGACGTGCCAGGCGTCCTCCTCCTGGAGCGCTTCCCGTAGGCAGTCCTCCCGGACTCCGCACGTTCGGCAAAGAGCCAGCGCGATGGCCTCCGCCACCGGCGTCGAGTCGTAGAACAGGTCCACCCGACCACGACACGCGGCGTGCAGGTGCCGGACGGGCAGGCGGACGTGATCCTCGACGGTGGTCACGGCACGACGGGGGCGAGGCGTTGCTGCGTCACCAGGGCGACGTGGCAGCGGTCCCCGTTGCTGGAGGTGCTGGAGCGCCCCGAGGCTGACCCCGGTACGGGCACTGATGGCGCGCAGGCTCCACCCGGCGGCACGGACCCGGCCGGCCCGTCGGTGCCGCGTCTTTGTCCGCCGTAGTAGGTTCCGCGCCGGATCTGCCGATGACGGCCCACCGCTGCAGCCACGTCAGCAGGCGAGGAGGGAAGGGCCAGGTGCTTGATTGTCCACTGCCCAGGACGGGGACTGGCACGCTGACGTTGGCGCTGTTAGCGGTTGTGGTGCTCGCGGTCGGAGTGGTGCTCGTGCTCACCGGTCGTCGGCGCGGCATCGGGGGTAGTTCGTTGGTCATCGTCGCGCTGGCGATCGGGGCGACGACGCTGGGAGTGAGCGATGGCCGAACGGTCGACGCGACCTCGTGTCCGCCAGCGACCACCGCACCTCGCGCAGTCCCTCCAGAGACCACGTTCGGACCAATTGTCGTTCAGACCGTTACGCGGCCGGCGCTGCCTCCGCGAACGTCCACCCCTCGCACAACGACCACCGCGACGGACACGACGACGACGACCGTGTTCGTCGGCACGGTGCCCACCGATACGGCGACGACCACGGCCACGGCGACGAGCACGACGGCAGCAACGGCAACGAGGGTCACGCTCGGGCCATGAGGCTCACCCACCACCCGCTGGGCAACGGCGCAGGCCGCCGTTCCCGGTGGGCGGGGAGAGAGAGACCTGCGGACTGCGTCCTGTCGTTTGGCTGCGCGAAAAAGTGGTCGTGAACTCGTTGGCGTCCCGTTGCGGACCGCGCGCTCAGCAGTTCTCGCCTCGGAGGTAGTTCACGACCTGCTCGGCACGGTCCGCCGGCAGGGTCCCTCCGCCTTCCAGCTCCTGACCCGTCAGCTGGTCCACTGCCTCGAGAACCCACAGGCCCGGTACATCGCCGACAACGCCCGCTGCTGACCGTCCTCAGGGTGGTGGTCGTGGCTCGGGCTTCGTCTCGTGAGTGGTGGTGGGGCCTTCGTGGTGGAGGGTGCCGTCGGGTCGGCGCAGGGTGATGGTGCGGTCCGGTTTGAGGGTCAACGTCCAGCCGCCTTCGTGGACGTGGTGATGGTGCCGCTCACACAGCGGCAGCAGATTGTCCAAGTTCGTGGCGCCGAGGTGTTCCCACCAGGTGACGTGATGGATCCGGCAGTCCTCGAACCGCACCCCACAGCCCGGGAACCCACAGGCCCGGTACATCGCCCGCAACGCCCGGCGCTGCTCGGGGGTGGCGAGACGCCGGGTCCGCCCCATGTTCAACGGGACCCCGTCTTGGTCCAAGGTGATGGGGGTGATGGTGGCGTCACAGCCGAGTCGACGGACGGTCTCCACGGGGAGTGGCTGGCCGTCACCGGTCTCACACACCGTGTCCTCATGGGGTCCGTCACGCATCGTGCGGGCATCGGTGAGCAGGGTGAGGTCCGGGACCCGCTGCCCGGTGGTGCGGGCCCCGGTGATCAACCCGACCAGGGCGTCAGCCTTCAAGTGGTCGAACTCGACGTCGTCACCCTGGGATGCAGCACGCGCCGTGGCGACGGCGGCGTCGAGGACACTGGCGATGCGGGCATCGGTCTCGGGATCCACCTGCAGATGCGTATGGCACATCCCCGACACCCGATCCACCCACCGTCGCACACAACGCTGCTGGCGCAACCGGGCCATCCGGGACACCCCGCCATCACGCGACAGGACCTGACCGAGCTTGCTCATCTCCCGCTCGAACGTCTCCACCGGCATCACACCCGCCGACTGAACGACCGCCGACTGCAAGTCCTTCAGCTCGGCCCGGGCGGCGTCATCCAACTCGCCCGACAGGCGGGCCACGGCGTCGACATGACCAGCCGACATCCGCCCGGCCGCCAACGCGTCATGCACCTCGGGCAGCTGCGCGCACACCGTGGCCCGGCGGGTCGCCGCGTCGGCGTCACGAACCGAGCGGCGCCCACCACCGGTCAACAGGGCCGAGGCCGGCTCACACGATCCTTGTTCGGCGAGCCGGGCAGCGTGGACGGCGACGCGCACGTCGAAGGCGTCCAACCAGGCCCGCACCCGCTGCGACAGCGCCACCAACGAAGCGAGACCACTGCGGTCACAGGTCGCGGGGTCGGTGTCGGCGAGTTCGCCGAGCAACGCCACGACCCTGGTCTCGTACATACGTTCAGCCTACGTACGTACGTTCTAGAAGTCAAGCAATAGATGGATCAACCAATGAGGCAGGACGACCCGCCGTCGACCGGCAGCACCACCCCAGTGATGAACGAGGCGTCGTCTGAAGCGAGGAAGAGAGCGGCGGCCGCGATGTCCCACGCCGTGCCTTGACGCCCGAGCGGGACCCGGGCGGCCCGCTCCTCGGCCAACTGTTCCCGTGGGATTCCGGCCGCGCTGGCGACGGCATCGACCCCCATCGGGGTGTCGATGAGCCCGGGCATGATCCCGTTGGCACGAACACCGAAGCGGGCGTTCCCAGTCGCCAGCAGGTGAACGAGTGCGTTGACGCCCGCCTTCGAGATCTTGTAGGCGGCGAGGTGGTTGGCCGCCGCCGTGGCGGCGATCGACGACACGCACACGATCGCTCCGGATCGCTGCTCGCGCATCACGGGCAGGACGTGCTTGCACGTCAACCACATCGCCTTGAGGTTGACGTCCATGATGCGGTCCCACGCCTCCTCGGACACGCGGGTCACCGAGCCGTCACCCGAGCCGATGCCGACACCGTTGTAGAGAATGTCAATTCGACCAAGCCGGGTCGTGGCGACCGTCGGAAGCTCTCGCACCGCCTCACCGTCGGTGATGTCGGCGACATGAACGTGCGCACGGCCGCCGTCGCGACGGATCATCTCGGCGGTCTCGTTCACGGAGACCGGATCGACGTCCACGAGCAGCACCTCGGCGCCGGCTGCGGCGAAGCGGATGGCCGTCGCCCTCCCGTTCCCGATCGTGAGCCCGGGCGTCTGCCCGGCGCCAACGACGATCGCTGTCTTCCCGGCGAGCCGTCCATCATCCATCGCATCGATCGCCATCGTCTGGATCACCGCGTGCGGTGGTGCATGTGGACGACTCCGTTCGCGAACCGCCGCTCGTCGAGCAGCTCGAGATCCAACTTGACATCGCGCGGCAACCCGGGCTTGTCCCCGCCGACGATCACGGGGAAGACGAACAGGTGGACCTCGTCGACCAGTCCCGCCCGGAAGGCGTGTTGGGCGAAGTCAGGGCCGCTGACGCTGACGTCGCCGGCGGCCGTCTCCTTCATCCGGCGGACGGCCTCGGCGTCGAACTCCCGCTCGAGGTGGGTGCGGATTGGCCGCTCGAGCTCGTTGAGGAAGGCGTGCAACTCGGCATCAGGCATCGCCCAGTCGAACCGGCCCTCGTTGTCCTCGATGAGGCCGTCGAGGGACGTGATCGCTGTGTAGATGAGCTTGGCCATGGTCCTTTCGGAGAGGGTTATCACCCTGGAGCGGGACGAATCCAACCTGCCGCAAGCACCCGCAGTGGTGCTGACGACGACGATGGAGACGTCCTGCTAGCGGAGCGCTCACCGCGCCCGCGCGAACCTGGTCGTCATGGACGATCCACTCCCCACACGCACGCTCGGCCGAAGTGACCTCTCGGCCGGGGCGATTGGTCTCGGTTGCATGAGCTTCAGCTCGGTGTACGGAGGCTTCGACGGCTACGACCCGACGGCGACCATCAATCGTGCGCTCGATCTGGGCGTGACGATGCTCGACACGGCGGATGTGTACGGCCCTCACGTCAGCGAGCAGGTCGTCGGCGAGGCCATCGCGTCACGCCGTGCTGAGGTGACGTTGGCGACGAAGTTCGGCATCGTCCGTCTCGGACCCGTCGAACCGGGTGTCCGGCAGGTCGACGGTCGGCCCGAGTACGTGCGCCACTCGATCGAGGGCTCGCTGCAGCGCCTGGGTGTCGACCACGTCGACCTCTACTACCTGCATCGCCCGGACCCGGACGTTCCGATCGAGGAGACGATCGGGGCAATGGCCGAGCTGGTCTCCGAGGGGAAGGTGCGCCACCTCGGACTGTCCGAGGCGGCGGCCGACACCGTGCGGCGTGCCGTCGCGGTCCACCCGATCGCCGCCCTGCAGACCGAGTACTCGTTGTTCAGCCGCGACATCGAAGGCGACATCCTCGACACGTGTCGGGAGCTCGGCGTCGGGATCGTCCCCTACAGCCCGCTCGGTCGGGGGATGCTCACCGGCACGATCAACGGACGGGACGACCTGGCCAAGGACGACTTCCGCCGGCGGATCCCGCGCTTCGCCGACGACGCTCTGGCCGCCAACCGCGCGTTGGTCGACGAGGTCGCCGCCGTCGCGAGTGCCCACGGCGCAACGCCGGGCCAGGTTGCGCTGGCCTGGGTCCTCGCGCAGGGTGACGACATGATCCCGATCCCTGGCACGAAGCGGATCCCGTACCTGGAGGAGAACGCGGCCGCCGCCCGGATCACGCTCTCGCCGGACGAGCTCGACCGGCTGAACGGGCTCTCGGGGCGCACGACCGGCCCGCGCGCCGCCGACCCTGGTTGGATCAACCGCTCGACGCGTTCGCCGGCGTGACCTGAGGTGTCGAACTCACTCGAATGGGCAGGCAGGTGAGCTAGTCGGCGTCGATGACCTGCTGGGCGATCGCCATCGCCTGCTCGATCGGGATGACGAAGCCGATGTTCGAGGCGGCGATCGTGCCACCACTGCGGGCCACCGCCGTGTTGACGCCGACGACCTCACCGTCGGCGTTGACGAGCGGGCCGCCGGAGTTGCCGCTGCTGATCGCCGCGTCGGTCTGGATCAGCCCGCTCAGTGCGCCGGACTCCGTCTCGATGGTGCGCCCGAGGGCCGAGATGATGCCCTGGGTCACGGTCGGGCTTCCTTCGAGGGCGAGCGCGTTGCCGATGGCGACGACCGGATCGCCGACGGCCACCGCATTCGTCGCCAGCGTCGCCGGCGTGATGCCGGTCGGATCGTCGAGCTTGACCACTGCCACGTCCTCGCTGAGATCACCGCCGAGCACGGTCGCCGAGCGCGGCTCACCGTTGATCGAGACCGTGACGTCCTGGGCATCCGCGACGACGTGGGCGTTCGTCAGGATGTGACCCTCGGCGTCGAGGATGATCCCGGTCCCGGCGCCCTCACCCTCCACTTGGAACGGCCCCTGCTGTTGGATGACCGTCGACGTGATGGCCACCGTCGACGGCTGCACCTTCGCAACCACCGACGCCACGTCGATCGGGCCCGTCGACTCCAGGTCGACGGGCGTCGCTGGCTCGGCGCTCGCTGCCGTGGACACCGGTGCCGCGGCCGCGTCGTCGCTGGCGGCCTCGCCGGCGAGATAGCCACCGGCGCTCCCGGCGGCGACGGCGACCAGCACGAGCCCGGCCGCCGCCGCCGCCGTCCGAGTCGTCCGCCGGCGGCGGCGAGCGGTGGGATCTGGCTCGCCGACGGCCGGCGGCGTCGGCGTGGTGGGGTTCGCCGACGGACCCGGGAACGAGCGCGGGGGAGAGGTGGGCGGCGCTGTTCCAACGGAGGTGGGGGGAGCAGGCGTGGCCGGTGCCCGCATGGGGGGCGACGTCGGCGGCGCCAGCGGCTGGCGCTGCGCGCCAGGGAGCAGGGGGTCGAACATGGCTCAAGGCTGGATGGCGGCGGCAAGACGAGGTCGGGAGCAGGGTGAGAACCGGGTGAGGCTCGGCCATGCCGTGCGGGGAAGCGGGAGCACCTGTGACCGCTGCGGCGCCGGCAGTAGGTTCGCCGGCATGAGCACGGATCGTCCCGTCGACATCAAGCCGCGTTCGCGCCAAGTGACCGACGGCATGACGAAGGCACCGGCCCGGGCGATGCTCCGGGCGATCGGGCTGACCGACGACGACTGGGCCAAACCGCAGGTCGGCATCGCCAACTCCTGGAACGACATCACGCCGTGCAACATGACCTTGCGGGCGCTCGCCGAGGACGTGCGGGCGGGGATCCGCGAGGCCGGCGGCGTAGCGATGGAGTTCGGCACACTCACCGTCTCTGACGCGATCTCGATGGGCCACGAGGGCATGCGTGCGTCGCTCGTCAGCCGGGACCTGTCGTGCGACTCGGTCGAGGCGGTCGTCTTCGCCGAGAGCCTCGATGGCTTCGTGGGCATGGCCGGCTGCGACAAGAGCATGCCGGCGATGCTGATGGCGTCGGCCCGGCTCGACCTGCCCAGCATCCTCGTCTACAACGGGTCGATCCTCCCGGGCGAGTACGCCGGCCGCTCGATCGACATCACGAGCGTCTTCGAAGCCGTTGGCGCGGTGGCCGCCGGGACCATCACCGAGGAGGAGCTCGGCGAGATCGAGCGCCGGGCCTGCCCCGGCGAAGGCGCCTGCGGCGGCATGTTCACCGCCAACACGATGAGCTCGATCGGCGAAGCGCTCGGGATGAGCCTGCCCGGATCGGCGTCACCGCCTGCCATCGACCCCCGTCGTCACGGCGATGCGAGAGCGGCCGGCGCGGCGGTCGTTGGCATGCTCGAGCGGGGCATCACGCCGCGCATGATCATGACCAAGCCGGCGTTCGAGAACGCCATCGCCCTGACGTCGGCGCTCGGCGGTTCGACGAACGCCGTGCTCCACCTCCTGGCCATCGCCTACGAGGCGGGCGTCGAGTTGCACCTCGATGACTTCAACCGCATCGCCGCCCGGGTCCCGCACATCGCCGACATGAAGCCCGGCGGCAAGTTCCACATGAGCGATCTCGACCGCGTCGGCGGCGTCCCCGTCGTCCTCCGTCATCTGCTCGACGCCGGACTGCTCCACGGCGACGTCGTGACGGTCACGGGCCGGACCATGGCCGAGAACCTCGAGTCACTCGACCCGCCGCGGCCTGATGGCGTCGTCGTCCACCCGCTCGAAGCACCGATCCACCCAGAAGGCGGGATCAACGTGCTGACCGGCTCGCTGGCACCGCGTGGGTCGGTCGTGAAGGTGGCCGGACTCAACGAGGACCAGTTGCGGTTCGAGGGCCCGGCCGTCGTCTTCGACGGCGAAGAGGCGGCGATGGCGGAGATCCTCGCCGGCAGGATCGTCCCGGGGTCGGTTCTCGTCATCCGCTACGAGGGCCCGAAGGGTGGCCCTGGCATGCGGGAGATGCTGGCGATCACGGGCGCGCTCAAGGGCGCCGGCCGTGGTGCCGACTGCGCGCTCATCACCGACGGACGCTTCTCCGGCGGGACGTGGGGCTTCTGCATCGGCCACGTCGCCCCTGAGGCCGTCGACGGCGGCCCGATCGCGTTCGTCCGCGACGGCGACCGCATCCGCATCGACGTGCCGAGAAAATCACTTGACGTGCTCGTCGATGACGCCGAACTGGCGCGCCGACGTGAAGGCTGGACGCCCAACCCGGCCCGCTACACGCGCGGCGTCCTGGGCAAGTACGCGCGACTCGTGCAGGGCGCCGAGACGGGCGCCGTCACGAATGTCTAGGTGCTGACGAACCGGCTGAGCCGGGGTTCGTCAGTAGCGGTCGCGGCGTGGCGCGCCGCCACCGCCACGCGGAGCGCGGGGGCGTGCCTCGTTGACCGTGATGGAGCGGCCGCCCAGGTTCGAGCCGGTCAGCTCGTCGATGGCCTTTCGGGCGTCTTCCTCGCTCATCTCGACGAAGCCGAAGCCCCGTGAGCGTCCGGTCTCGCGATCCATGATGACCTGGGCGGAGGCGACGACGCCGACGGTGCCGAAGAGGGTGGCCAACTCTTCGGACGTGGTCGAGAAGGGCAGATTGCCCACGTACAGGTTCGTAGCGATGACTGTTTCCTCCGTCTAGCGGCCCGCCTCTGGCGGCGGCGGGGCAGAGCGTACCTCGCCACGGCTGCGAGCGACTGAGACACCCGCCCGCCAGGCGACGAGCAGCAGACCGAGCACGAGCGCGGCGACGATGATGAACGACGGCTGCGTGCCTCGGTCCCACACCGTCCGGCGCAGCACGAGCCCACCGACGACCGTCACCGCCCACAGCACGAACCCCGCAACGATCGAGGTGGGAGGCAGTCGAGTGACGAGCACGACGACCCATCCGACGGCCAGCGCGACGAGGAACGGGGCCGCCGTCTCGAGCACGTCGAGCACACCGCTGCCCTCGTCGTGCGACCGCCGACCGAGCGCGGCGAACAGCACGATGGCGACGACATCGAGCGCCATCGCCAGCAAAAGGAGACGCCGATCAGTGGGATGGCGGCTGACGACTTGCATGAGCTCACACTTACACTCGATCGCATGGCTCACCGTCACGCGCCGTACGACCGCCTGACCCGCCCGCTGGTCCGCGAGGGCGGCTCCCTGCGCCCCGCCACCTGGGACGAAGCACTCACTCGCGCCGCCGACGGGTTGCGCAGGACTCGTGACGCGATCGGTCCGTCCGGGGTGGGGTTCTTCTCGTGCTCGAAGTCGACCAACGAGATGAACTACATCGCCCAGAAGCTCGCCCGGGCGGCGGTCGGCACCAACAACATCGACTCCTGCAACCGCACTTGACACGCTCCTTCGGTGGTCGGTCTGGCCACGGTCTTCGGAGCGGGAGGTGGCACGTCGTCCTATCGCGAGGTCGAGGAGACGGACGTCATCGTGATGTGGGGCTCGAACGCGCGCGACGCCCACCCGATCTTCTTCCACCACGTGCTGGCCGGGATCCGCAACGGAGCCCGGTTGTACGTCGTCGACCCGCGCCGCTCGTCGACTGCCCAGTTCGCCGATGTGTGGCTGGGCGCGCACGTCGGCACCGACATCGCGCTCTCCAACACGATGGCGAGGGAGATCATCACCGCCGGCCTGGCCAACGAGAGCTTCATCGAGCGGGCGACGACCGGCTTCGCCGAGTACGCCGTGTCGGTCGAGGAATGGACGTTGGCGCGGGGCGCCGAGGTCACGGGCGTCCCGGCCGAGGCGATCCGCGAGGTCGCGCACACGTACGCCCGCGCCGATCGGGCCCAGCTCTGCTGGACCCTCGGCATCACGGAGCACCACAACGCCGTCGACAACGTGGTCGCGCTCATCAACCTGGCCTTGTTGTGCGGCCATGTCGGTCGTTGGGGGTCCGGGCTCAACCCGCTGCGTGGCCAGAACAACGTGCAGGGTGGCGGCGACATGGGGGCGCTGCCGAACAAGCTTCCCGGTTTCCAGGATGTGGAGGACGACTCCGCCCGGGCCAAGTTCGAGACCGTGTGGGACGCCGGCATCCCGCCGCGCAACGGCTGGCACCTCACCGAGATGTTCAACGCGATGGAACACGGTGACCTGCGAGCGCTGTACGTGATCGGCGAGAACCCCGCCCAGTCGGAGGCCGACGGTCATCACTCGACGAAGCTGCTCGAGGGCCTCGACCACCTCGTCGTCCAGGACATCTTCCTCACCAAGACGGCACAGCTGGCCGATGTCGTGCTGCCTGGTTCGGCGTCCTGGTGCGAGAGCAACGGCACCGTGACGAACTCCGAGCGGCGCGTGCAGCTCGTTCGCAAGGCGCTCGACCCTCCCGGTGAAGCACGCGACGACGTTGCCATCCTCCTCGACGTGGCCGGTCGTCTCGGGCACGACTGGGACTACGGCGACGACGACGAACGCGCCGAGCGAGTGTGGAACGAGCTGCGCAGCCTCTCGCCGATGCACGCCGGGATGTCGTACGCCCGGCTCGGGGAGCTCGGCGGCATCCAGTGGCCGTGCTATCACGAAGACCGGCTGGAGCCGTCGTACCTCCACGGCCGGCTGTGGGCCGACGATCCCGAGGCGCGGGGCCGGCTGGCGCCGTTCAGCGTCGTCATCGATGACCCGCCGGTTGACGAGCTCGACGAGCAGTTCCCGCTGCGCTTGACAACCGGGCGCCGGCTCGACTCCTACAACACCGGGGTGCAGTCCGGCGGCTATCAGAGCCCGAACCGGCGCGGCGAGACGATCGACCTCTCGCCGCAGGATGCCGCCCGCCTCGGAATTTCCAACGGCGAGGTCGTCCGCGTAACGTCACGCCGCGGGAGCGTCCTGACACCGGCCAGCATCGATCCCGGCCTGCGCCCCGGGCTGACGTTCATGACCATGCACTTTCCCGACGAGGTCGACACGAACCTGCTGACGATCGAGGCGGTCGATCCGAGGTCGGGTACGTCGGAGTTCAAGGCGACGGCGGTGCGAGTGGAGAAGGTGGAAGCGCCACGCGTCTCCGCAGTGGCAGGCGACTGAACGAGTCGGATGGACCTGAAGATCGCCAGCGCCAGTGCCAGTGCGATCGAGCGAGCTGCCGTTGACACCGTCCTGGGCTCGCCGGCCGCTGATCAGCCGCTGGGTCACCTCGGTCGCGGTGGGCACGAGCTGCGTGCTCAGCGGCCGCTGTTGCTGCGGACCCTGCACGCTGTCAACGACGGGGTCGGTTGGATCAGCCGGGGTGCCATCAACTACATCGCCTCCCGACTGGACGTCGCTCCCGCTGACATCTATGGCGTGGCGACCTTCTACGCGTTGTTCTCGACGGTCGAACGGCCGGCCCGTCAGGTCCATGTGTGCGTCGACCTCGTGTGCCGGGCGGCAGGGGGACCGTTTGACGAGCAACTTCCGGCAGGCGCTCATCCGTCTCCGTGTCTCGGTGTGTGCGAGCGGGCTCCGGCGGCGCTCGTCATCGAGGCCGGTGATCCTGCCCGTCACGAGGTGATGGCGCCGTCGACGGCCGAGGACCTGGGCCGGTTGACGGCCGGCTCGTGGCCGGGCGACGAGGCGCCAGTGGTTGCCGCGGTGGCGCAGCACGGCGACCCGTCGCTGGAGCTGTTGGCGCGAATCGGCATCGTCGATCCGACGAGCATCGACGACTACCGGGCGGCAGGCGGCTACGAGGCGCTACGGCGGGCGCTAACGATCGGACCGGCGGCCGTCATCCAGGAGGTCGCCGACTCCGGGCTCGTCGGACGTGGAGGTGCGGCGTTCCCCACCGGCCGCAAGTGGGACGCCGTGGCGCGGCAGCCGGCACAGCCGCACTACCTCGTGTGCAACGCCGACGAGTCCGAGCCCGGCACGTTCAAGGATCGGCTGCTGATGGAGGGCGATCCGTTCGCCGTCATCGAATCGATGACCATCGCCGCGTTCGCCACTGGCTGCGCTCGCGGCTGGCTCTACCTCCGCGGCGAGTACCCGCGGGCGATGCGGACGTTGCAGGCGGCGATCGATGTGGCGCGCCGCCGGGGCTTCCTCGGAGACAACATCCTCGGGTCAGGTTTCGCCTTCGACGTGACGATCGAGCGCGGCACGGGCGCGTACATCTGTGGTGAGGAGACGGCGATCTTCAACTCGATCGAGGGGTATCGCGGCGAACCACGCAACAAGCCGCCGTTCCCCGTCGAGGTCGGGCTGTTCGGCAAGCCGACGGTCGTCAACAACGTCGAGACGCTGGTCAACGTGCCACCGATCCTTCGTGGCCGTGGTGCGGCGCGCAAGCTGTTCTGCGTTTCGGGTGCCGTCGGCAGGCCCGGCGTGTACGAGGTCGAGTTCGGGGTGACGCTCGGTGAGCTGTTGACGCTGGCGGGTGGTGTCGCCGAGGGCCGTCAGCTGCAGGCCGTCCTGCTCGGCGGTGCGGCGGGGACCTTCGTCGGTCCGGAGGACCTCGACATCCCGCTGACGATCGAGGGCACGCGTGCGCGCGGGGCGACGCTCGGCTCGGGCGTCGTGCTCGTACTCGACGACTCGGTCAGCCTCGTCGACCAGCTGCAGCGCATCGCGGCGTTCTTCCGGGACGAGTCGTGCGGGCAGTGCGTGCCGTGCCGGGTCGGGACCGTGCGACAGGAGGAGGCGCTCGCTCGCTTGGCGGCTGGGTCGGGCAACGGTGACGTCGCCCTCCTCGGTGAGCTCGCGCAGGTGATGCGCGACGCCAGCATCTGCGGCCTCGGTCAGACCGCGCCGAACGCCATCATGTCGGCCATCGAGAAGTTCGGGATCCTCCGATGAGCGACGCTGTTGAGTCGCGTCGTCCAGAGGCGGATGTCCCGGTTCGGCACGGCGGGCGCTCCAGCGCCCTCGCCGGCCGCATCAAGACCGTGACGTTCACGCTGGACGGCCGTGAGCTGACGGTTCCCGAGGGCACGACGATCCTCACTGCCGGCGCGCGGCGAGGGCACCGAGGTCCCGACGTTGTGCTTCGGCGACACGATCACGCCGAAGAACGCCTGCCGCGTGTGCATGGTCGAGGTCGAGGGCTCGCGGGTGCTCGTGCCGTCCTGTTCGCGGCGCGTCGAGCAAGGCATGGTGGTTCGAACGGACACCGAACGCACGCGCCACAGCCGGCGACTCGTGCTCGAGCTGCTGGGCTCGTCGGTCGACCTGTCGCTGACCGCAGGGGTGGCTCGCTGGAACGAGTCGTACGGCGCCGATCCCGCGCGGTTCGGGCCGCCTTCGCCGCCGGTCGAGGACCGCGACTCGCGCACCACGGGTCATCATCACGAACCGACCGGCGAAGTGGCTGAGACCGTCGACCAGCCGGTCAAGATCGACAACCCGCTGTACGTGCGGGACTACGCCAAGTGCATCCTGTGCTACCAGTGCGTCGACGCCTGCGGCGAGCAGTGGCAGCAGACGTGGGCGATCGGCGTCGCCGGGCGGGGCTTCGATGCCCGCATCTCCACCGAGTACGCCGTCGACCTACCCGATTCGGCGTGCGTGTACTGCGGGAACTGCATCCAGGTGTGCCCGACCGGTGCGCTGATGTTCACGTCAGAGCACGAGATGCGCGCCGAGGACACGTGGGACGAGGACCGCCAGACGCGGACGGACACGATCTGCCCGTACTGCGGCGTGGGATGCACGCTGACGCTGCACGTGCAGGACGGCCAGATCGTGAAGGTCACGTCGCCGTCCGACAGCGGCGTGACCCACGGGAACCTGTGCATCAAGGGCCGCTTCGGTTTCCAGCACGTCCAGAACGTGCCCAAGGACGAGAACGAGTCCGAGGACTGAGGGGGACGAGCGAACGGTGAGTGCAGACAGCGGATTTCCGCTGTCTCAGCTCACCGATCGCGTGGTCGGTACGTCAGGGCGGTGGATCGATCTCCGTGCCGTGGGCGCCAGAAACCGCTGGGCTCCCTCTCTTCGAACTCGCCGCGTACACCACCTGACGTCCGAGCTGGGCCCAGACCTCGGCCCAGTTGATGTAGCGCCGGAACTGTGCGTCGTCTCCCTCGCCCTGCACAGTGTCATGCCACGAATCGTGATCTCGCGGTCGTGCGGCAGGCCTCGTTGGAGCACCTGCGTTGTGACGACGTACTGCCATGGCACGCAGTGGTGATGCCATTCGATGCGGGCGAGTCGGGAGGTCTCGAGCCCATCGGGAAGCAACAGCTTGCCGCCTGGGTATTCCTTGAAGCGGCCGAGGTCGCTCTTCCACGAGCGTGAACGGACCGCCGTCGTCGCTTGGCCATTCAGTGGGCATGTCGATCTCCTCAGATTGGCGGACCTTGTACGAACTCGATTGGGTGTTCGGGAGGACCGCCCAGCCCGTACTTCGGGGCCCACGTCCCGACGGGACCCATCCCGCGGGTGACGAGCGGGCCGTGGCACGAACCACGCCTTGGCTGGGGTCGCGATGCTTCCGATGACGACGTACTGAGGATTGTCGGCATGGGTGCACAGCCACATCCCTTGAAAGCCTGTGCAAACGCCGCCGACGCGACGGCTCGGTGCGGTCGCGGGTAACGGTGTCGGGTGTCGCTGGCGTGGCGACGATCACCGTCACTTGCCAGTCCGCCTCGGCCTTGTCACGCCACGTGACCCAGCCTCGAATCGTGGTTGACCGCACTTCCAGAAGAACTCGACGGCCAGTGGCGTGTGTCGGCTGGCATCGGCGCGGTCGCTGGATCGCAGGCCGTCCGACGCCGAGGGAGACTTCCGCCGCACGTGTCAGCGTCTCGGTCATGATGGCGCGGACGTCTCCGTAGTAGTTCGACCAGTACCCGGTGGAGTAGGTCGGGCGGTTCTCGACCGGATGCGTTGCGCCCCACGCCGGTTGGGGGCACCTGCTACATCACCGAACCACTTCTCGCGGATCGATTGGAGACGCTGGGCGCCAGTCGAGTTGACACCGTTTCCACCATCGGCCGACGTTGAGCTGAGAACCCCGTGGGATCCCAGCGCGTGCATGCCACAGGTCGTGGAGGAACTGGCGGAGTCGGGCCCGGTTCGCTGTACATCGCCTCGATCGTGGCGAACATCGGCCCCTTCTCGAGGTGGTACGGCATCCCTCCCACGGCGTGCTCCCTCCTGGTCGCGCCGGATGCGGACTGATCCCATACAAGCACTGAGTGGATCGCTTGTGAAGCGGTTATCGCTCCTGCACACCGACCGCGAAAACAGCCACTGCCTCTGGGAATCCCTTGAGGTGCACCGCCTCGAGCGCGTGGAAGGACAACCGTGTTCCCTTCGGCCGCCGCGGCGATGTCCTCGGACACGAGGATCTGCCCCGGCGAGGCCTGGTCGCACAGCCGCGGGCGAGCGTGACGGAGACCCCGAACAGATCACCCTCGCGAGGAATCGGTGCCCCGGAAGCCAGTCCGAAGCGAACGTGCAGCTGTCCTTCCGGATGGGCCTCGTTGTGCTCGGCGAGGTCATCGCGCGCGGCGAGAACGCATTCGCACGCTGCCGTTGCCGACGTGAACCACGAGCTGAGGCCATCGCCGGTGTGCTTGATCTCGACACCGTCGAACTGGCGGAGGCGGCGACGCAAGATCGCGTTGTGCTGGTCGAGCAGCTCGACGTAGGCGTCGTCGCCGCGGCGAACGTTGGTGGCGGTTGAGTCGACCAGGTCGGTGAACAGGACCGTGCGCACCACCGCTCGTGGGTCGCCCGATCACCGACGAGGCGCAGAGCCTCCTGATGCAGGGGAAGCATCCCGAGCCGGTCGAACGCACGAGCGGCTTCCAGCGCCATCGCGCGCGCCGTGTCGCGCTCGCCGCCCGCATCGGTCAGACGAGCGCGCGCTCGAGCGAGACTCGAGCCGCTTCTGCCGCGGAGCCACTCCGAGCAGCCTCCGTGCCGCGACGTGGCACCACCGCTCCGCCTCGTCCCTCGGCCGAGCAAGCGTTCTGCAGTTGCGATGAGGCGCGCCAGGAGCAGCGGCCAGCCCAGACACCATCGCACCCCGGCCTGATGCAGGGTCCGCAACGGGCCCACTGCGTCCTGCAGCAATGAGAGGTCCTCGAGCACAGCCGCGACCTCCGCCTGCGCACAGAGGATCGGAAGTGAGAAGAGATCGACGGGCGAGCTCCCATCGGTCGGAATGCTGCGGCGCCGGCCAGCCGATCACGATCCTGGGTCGCCGCCCGATGAGCAGTCGGTACGGCGCCAAGCCCTCGGGCCCGGTAGCTGTCCAGTCGTCGAGCGCTTCGGCGGCGCCGTCGACGTCGCCGCGCAGCGCCCGCACGGCAGCGAACGCGGGATAGATCAGCGGTGGCACGAACGCGTAGTCGCTCCGGCGATACATCTGCAGCGCGAGCGCGCCCGCGATCTCAGAATCGGCGAACTCTCCGTGGCACGTCGTGACTTGCATCAGCAATGCCGAAGCCAGCGTGTGCTCGGCCCAGTCGTGGTTGGCGGACGCGACACCGGCCGCTTCCGCGGCGTGGTCCGCCGCCCGCCCCAGCTCACCGTTCAAAACCTCTGCAAGGGGCAGCCTCCCGAGTCCCCAGACGCGCTGCCACGGGTCGCGGAGCGACCGCGCGTGTGTCGCGCACGCCTCGAACGACGTCATCGCGGCGTCGAGCTCGAGCCGTCCCAGGTGCTGGAGTCCGGCGGCGAGTTCGACGTGCGTCAGCACCGCATCGTCGCCACGCCCGGCGAGTTGTCGCGCTTCGTCGGCGAGGACGAGGCCCCGGGTGACGTCAAAGGCATGAAAGTGGACTTCCGCCATGAGCCCGGTGATCTGGGCCTTGAGGCGTGCCTGGAGGTCGTCACTGGCGAGGACCTCCTGGAGCTCGCTCAGCTCGACGCCGACTCCCAGCGAGGCGGTCCCGATCGTCATGCGCGCTCGAGTGAGCACCATCGCGGCTGCTGCCCAGGTGTCGACGTCGCCGGCAGCCTTGGCGTCGGTCACTGCTTCGTGCAAGCGCTCCTCGGCGGCCGCGAGATCGTGATCACGGAAGTGGCCGATTCCGGCCTGCAACTCGATCCGTGCCCGGCCTCCGACATCAGCGGCGACGCCGGCCTTCAGCGCTGTGTCGAGAAATCGAGCTGCGGTGCCCCAGGCAGCGAGTCCGAACGCCTGGTCGCCTGCGATTGCGCAGAAGTGGGCGAGCCGCTGGCGCTCAACCCGTGTCCCGCTGCGCCGAAGATGGCTGGCGATCTCGATGGCCCGCCGTGGATCGTCTCCGTAACGCCGCTCGAGGTCATCGGCCAGCGCGAGGTGGATGCGCTGGCGATGCCGCCCGCCCGGCTCGTGATACAGGAGCTGGCGCAGCTGAGGATGGTCGAATCGATAGCGATGACCGTCGTCGCGCAGCAGCCCGGCGGCCTCTGCTTCGTCGAGCAGTCGCTCGATCTCGGGTGAGGACACTCCTTCGATGTCCTCGAGCAGTCCACCATCGCCGAGGAAGGCAAGCTTCGTCAGGAGCTCATGACACGGCCGCCCGACCCGCTCGAGGCGACGGCGTAGCTCGTCATCGAGCCCACCTTCGCCGACCATCAGCTCGGTGCCCGTTGCGACCAGCTCACCACGCCGAACTTCGACTTCGCCGCTGGCGATCAGCCGCGCCAGCACGGTTGAGGCCATCAGCGGATTGCCGTCAGTGGCGTCCATCATGAGGGAGAGCAGGGCGCGGGATGGACGCGCGGGGCCGATGGAGGTCAGCAGGTCGTTGAGCTCGAGCTCCGACATCCCGGGCAGGGAGATCGAGCGAACCGCGGACTCTCGTCCAAGCCGCTCGGTGATCCGGATGGCATGTTCGCCGGAGCGTCGCAGCGTCGCGATGATGAGGATCGCCGTCGTTGATGTTGCGCCCGAATCGATCGCCGTGGTCACGAGCTGCTCGAAGAGCTCGGCCGTGTGTCGGTCGGCCCAGTGCAGGTCCTCGAGCAGGAGAACCACCGGGCGCCTGCGGGCGGCCACCACCGCGGCGCGACAGAGCGCAACGAGCTGGGGAGCAGTGCGCTCCTCGAGGGCAGCCAGTGGATCGCTCGGGGTGACGGACC
Organism: uncultured Acidimicrobiia bacterium; assembly: GCA_963844915.1. Taxonomy (GTDB): domain Bacteria; phylum Actinomycetota; class Acidimicrobiia; order Acidimicrobiales; family Ilumatobacteraceae; genus JALZMG01. Next base: position 387,178 of record CAWJQF010000013.1, read on the forward strand.
CCGGCTCGAGCAGCTGTCTGGCGGCGCCGAGCGCGTCACCGAGCGGCTCGAGCGCGTGCGCCAATGGCAGGTAGGGGACCGCGAGGTCCTCGGAGCAGCGTCCGACGAGCACGATTGCTCCCCGCCGTCGCGCCTTGCCGAGCAGCTCTCCCACGAGCCGGGTCTTGCCCACTCCTGCGGCGCCTTCGACGAACACCGCCCGCGGACGGCCGGCCATCGCCTCGTCCAAGGCGCGCTCGAGCCGCGCCAGCGACATCGACCGTCCGACGAATGGACGCGTCAGACGTGGTGGCCACTCGACTCCCTCTCGCAGTTGCACCACGTCCGCTGGCGCCTCCGATCGTGCTGGTCCAATGGATCGTAGGTACGCACGAACGGCCCGCTGCTGGATTCGCCGGCGTGTGTGAACGCTATTCGGCAGCGAGGAAGCCTCCGAGGGCGCCCTTGTAGAAAACGAGCGGCACGTGCGGGTCGGTGTGGTGGGCGAGGTCGATGACGCGGCCGACCACGAAGTAGTGGTCGCCGAGCTCGAAGCTGTGCTCGACCACGCAGTCGATCCACGCGCCGACGCCTTCGATGATCGGGCAGCCCGTCGGTGAGTGGGTCCATGTCACATAGTCGAATCGGTCGTCGCCGACACCGCTCTTGGCGAAGCGCCAGCACAGTGAGGCCTGATCGTCACGGAGCACGTTGACGCAGAACTTTCCGGACGGCGCCATCGCCTGCCAGGTGTCACTGCTGACCTGGGGCAGGAAGCCGACGAGCGGTGGATCCAACGACACCGACGTGAACGATCCGATCGTGAAGCCCGCAGGCTCGTCGCCCGCCAGTCCGGTCACGATCGTCACGCCGGTCGGGAAGTGGCCCAAAACCTTCCGGAACTGGAGGGAGTCGAACGGCGTGTCATCGGAGCGGTGGGCCGCAGTCATTCTCTCCGATGGTAGGCAGGCGCCACCGCGCGACACTTCTCGGGCGATGCAGGACGCCGACATCCCGGTCGCCAAGCGCGCCCTGCGGGCCGAGCTGCGCCGGATCCGCCGCGAGATCACCGCGGACCCGGTCGATCGCCTCGCCCGCTCCCGCCGGATCTGGGCGCGGATCGTCTCAATCGCCGATCTGGGCGCGCACCGTCTCGAATCCGAGACTGTCCGCGCCCAGATGATGTTGTTCGAGGGGTTGGCGACGGAGCCGGCCACTGAAGCGTGGTTCGCGTGGTGTGCGGCGAATGGCGTGCGGGCATACGCCCCCGAGGTGGATGGCCCGGAGCTACGGGTGATGCCCGGCGATGTCGACCCGGCCGAGCTCGATGTCGTCGTCGTGCCCGGCCTGGCGTTCACACCTGACGGCCGCCGGCTCGGCCAGGGGGGTGGGCACTACGACCGCTTCCTGACCCGTCTCCGCCCCGACTGCGTCACGATCGGCGCCTGCTTCGCCGAGCAGCTCGTCGACGACCTGCCCACCGAACCCCACGACACGACGGTCGACCACGTCGCCACGGACGCCAGCTCAGATCCTCAGGCGTAGTACTCCCGGCCCAGGTGGGTGATCTGGTCCTCGCCCATGATCCAGCGCAGCGTGTTCTTCAGCTTCGTCTGCTGGATGAACAGATCGTCCTCCGCCAGCAGACCTGGCGCCGCCATCGGGCTCTTGTAGTAGAAGCTCAGCCACTCCTGGATGCCACCCAGGCCTGCCCGCTGGGCGAGGTCCGTGAACAGCACGAGGTCGAGCGCCAGCGGCGCGGCGAGGATCGAGTCCCGGCAGAGGAAGTCGACCTTGATCTGCATCGGGTAGCCCAGCCACCCGAAGATGTCGATGTTGTCCCACCCCTCCTTGTTGTCGCCGCGAGGCGGGTAGTAGTTGATCCGCACCTTGTGGAAGACGTTTCCATAGAGCTCGGGGTAGAGCTCCGGCTGGAGGATGTGCTCGAGCACGCCGAGCTTCGACTCCTCCTTGGTCTTGAAGCTCTCCGGGTCGTCGAGCACCTCGCCGTCACGGTTGCCGAGGATGTTCGTCGAGTACCACCCAGACAGGCCGAGCATCCGTGCCTTGAGCATCGGCGCGAGCACCGTCTTGATCAGCGTCTGGCCGGTCTTGAAGTCCTTGCCCGAGATCGCCAGACCCTGCGCGGTGGCGTAGTCCCGCAGCGCGGGCACGTCGACGGTCAGGTTCGGGGCTCCGTTGCAGAACGGCACGCCCTCCAGCAAGGCGGCGTACACGTAGAGCATGGACGGCGCGATCGTCGGGTCGTCGGCGTCGATCGCCGCCTCGAACGCCTCCAGGTCCTGGTGCGCCGGTCCAGGTTCGATGTACACCTCTGTGGAGGCGCACCAGATCATCACGACGCGATCGACCTGCTTCTCGTCGCGGAAGCGGTTGATGTCCTCGCGGATCGCCTGGAGCATCGCCCGTTTGCTGACCGAGCCGAGCACGTTGTCGGCATCGATGTTCTTGACGTACCGCCGGTCGAAGGCGGCCGGCATCGGCCGGACCTCGCGCAGGGCGTCGGAGATCTGCTCGACGTGCTTGCCCGCGTCGAGCACGCCGGCCCGCTGGGCGGCGACGTAGGCATCGTCCGGGAAGGGATCCCATGCGCCGAACACGACGTCGTCCAACGCCGCGATCGGGACGAAATCGCGGATCAGCGGCGAGCGGTCATCGGTGCGCTTGCCCAGGCGGATCGTGCCCATCAGGGCGAGCGATCCGATCGGCGCCGCCATCCCGCGCTTGACCAGTTCGACGCCGGCGATGAGCGTCGACGACACGGCGCCGAGACCGACCGTCAGGACACCGAGTCGTCCCTCGGGAGGCGCCACCGTCGGAGAAGGAGGTGGGTTCACAACCGTCGAATCTACGCTCGGCCCCCATGAGTGCCATCGTGATGGACGGCAAGGTCCTGCGTGACGAGATCATCGAGGCGTTGCGCAAGGAGCTCGAGGCGGCCGGCTCACCGCCCGTCTGCCTGGCGACGGTGCTCGTCGGTGACGACCGACCGAGCGAGGTCTACGTCCGCATGAAGCACCAGGCGGCCGAGCGCGCCGGCATGCTCTCCAAGCACGTCGATCTCCCTGGAGACGTCTCGCAGGGTCAGGTCGAAGCGGCGGTCGCCGAGCTGGCCGCCGACCCCGAGGTGCATGGCATCCTCGTTCAGCTGCCATTGCCCGATGGCCTCGACGCCAACGCCGTCCTCGAAGTCGTGCCGGCCGACAAGGATGTCGACGGCCTCACCGAGCAGTCGATGGGTCGTCTCGTCCGCGGCGCTCCGGGCCTGGCGCCGGCGACACCGCTCGGTGTGATGCGCCTCCTCCAGCGCTATGGGGTCGAGACGAGCGGCCGCCGTGCCGTGATCGTCGGACGTTCCACGCTCGTCGGCCTACCCCTCGCACTCCTCCTGGCGCGCAAGGGCGTCGATGCAACGGTGACGCTTGCCCATTCGCGCACGCCCGAGCTCGCAGCACTGTGCCGGGAAGCCGACATTCTCGTCGGCGCCGCCGGGCAGGCCCAGATGCTCACCGCCGACCACGTCAAGCCCGGTGCGGCCGTGGTCGACGTTGGTGTGTCGCGCACGGCGGACGGCATCGTCGGTGACGTCGACCAAGCATCGGTCGCCGACGTGGCCGGGTGGCTCACCCCGATGCCTGGCGGCACGGGGCCGATGACGATCGCTTGTCTGTTGGAGAACACGATGCTCGCGGCTCGACTGCAGGGTGCGGTCGGTTGACCGCGCTCGATTGACATCGAACCGTCACGAAAAACCGCTCGAATGGTCTTGCGTCCAGGGGTTACCAGTGGGTAACCTCTGCTTCCACCTGACCGTGCCATGCGGACAAAGTGGTACGGATCCACGGTAGGCGGGTGGTGACTGCGGCAAACTGTCACCTCCTGTTGAGCGACGTCGGCGGGCGCGGCAATAGCCCGGCGGCTCGTTGGCGGACATAGCAACACAGCGGACATAGCGGACAGGCCGATGGCGGGCAGCTGACGGCGGAAAACGGGCGGAAATCACCATGCGGCATGCGGACATCTCCGCACGCCCGCGCGCGACGCGGGTGGACGGAGCAGCCCCGGGCGGGGCGAGCAGACGAGCAATCAGGACGACGCGGATCCCAGCGCCGCGCCTCGCGCGCCAGGACGGTTCGGCCGTCCTGGAGCTGCCGGCCGACATGCAGTCGGTCGTCGAACCCACGGCACCGACATCGACGAGTCGGGTGCGTGGCTGGATGCGCGACGAGCACCTGCGCCTCGTGCTCGGCATCGGCGACGCGGTCGCCGTCCTCGTCGGGTATTACCTCGTGATCCTCTGGGTCTCCCCAGTGCGTCTCAGCTCTTGGCTCGAGCTCGTCGTTCAGATGGTTGCCGTGACGTCAGTGGGTCTGCTGGCGATCCGCAGCCAGGCCCTCTGGGTGGACCGCATGATCTCCGTCCGCGCGATCGAGCTGTCGCGGCTGGCGCGTGCGATCGTGCTGCTCGGCCTCGGGACGATCGTGCTCGACCGAGCGATCAAGCTGTACTTCCACGTCGAGGAGATCTTCATCGGGTGCGCCGTCGGGCTCGTCGCGCTCGTCGCTTGGCGCTCCATCTACCGCACCTGGCTGGCTAGCCAGCGCAAGGTCGGCAACTTCCAGCGCCGCGTGATCATCGTCGGCACCGACCGGCGCGCCTTCCAGCTCAGCAGCCTGTTCCACACCCATCCTGAGGTGGGCATCCGTGTCGTCGGGCTCATCGGCTCGGCCCGCCAGGCGCGCGAGGCAGGTCTCGCCGATCTGTGGATGGCGAACTACGCCGACGCTCCGGACGTGCTCGACCAGGCGGACGTCGAAGGCGTCGTGCTCTGCTCCAGTGACATCAGCCCGGCGATGCTCGAGCTGCTGGTCATGTCCGAGCGGTCCCGGGCGCGTGACCTCTACATCGATCCGGGTCTGGCGGGCATCGACTTCCGCCGCGTGCAGACCTTGCCGGTCTCGCACCAGCCACTGCTCTACGTCGAGCCGCCGCGGTTGTCGCGGCTGCAGATCGAGCTCAAGCGCGGCTTCGACGCCCTCGTCGCGGCGGCGATGCTCATCATCCTGTCACCGGTGCTGCTGTTCATCGCGCTGGTCATCAAGCTCGAGGACCGCGGCCCGGTGTTCTTCACGCAGCAGCGCGTGGGACGTGGTGGCACCGAGTTCGGGATGATCAAGTTCCGTTCGATGTGCGTCGACGCCGAAGCGCGTCTGGCCGCGCTGCGGGCGACCAACGAGCGCAATGGCCCCCTCTTCAAGATGGACGGTGGTGATCCCCGAGTCACGCGGATCGGCCGCTTGCTGCGGGCGACGAGCCTTGATGAGCTGCCGCAGCTGATCAACGTCCTCTGCGGCGACATGAGCCTCGTCGGCCCGCGGCCGGCGCTGGCTTCCGAGGTCGCCGAGTTCCCCGCCGAGCTGAACGCCCGCCATCAGGTCCGCCCCGGGATCACCGGGCTGTGGCAGGTCGAAGCCCGTGACAACCCGTCGTTCGAGGCGTACCAGCGCCTCGATCTGTTCTATGTCGAGAACTGGTCGCTGGCCCTGGACATGATCATCCTGCTCGGGACGATCGACCAGGTCCTGTTGCGACCGCTCGTCAACCGCCACCGCCCGGCCCCCGAGCCGGCGCCGGAAGCGTTGGTCGCGTGACGCCGCATCACGTCGTACCCGCTTATCGGCGCCGGCCGGTGGGGTCGTCCGCCTGATTGCGCATCAGCTCGACAGGAGCGACATTTGCTCGGTCTGCAGCCGACCGAGCTCATCGCGACAGAGCGCGATCAGCTCCGGCTCGCTGAAGGCGTGCGCCCGAACGCGTAGACGCGGCCACTGATCGGGTAGCAGCAGCTCAAGACCCGAGAGGTCGTCAGCGGCACTGACCCCACTGGCGATGTCGGTCGGCATCGCCGGCATCCCTCGGCGAGCAAGGAGCGCCAGCGCCGCCTGTTCGGGCCGGCCAGCGTCGGCGAGCAGAAGCCCCGCCTCATGGAGTGCCTGCGAGAGCTGTGATCGATTTCCGGAGACAGCAAGCAGCTCGAGAAGATCCAGCGTCCCGGCGAGTGCCATGGGGAGCTCTCCAAGCCGTCGCTTCAGCGCGACCCATTCAACGAGGCTGAGACTGACGCTGAATCGACTTCCGACCTCGCGTGCGGCCCTCATCGCCTGCTCGAACGCCTCGCACACGCCGAGGGGATCGGACGCTGCGAGCACGCGGCCGAGTGTGTAGAAGGCCCAGTTGATGCAGTCCGGGTTGCCCACGCGATGGGCGAGCGTCAGGGCCTGCGCAACCCGGCGATTGGCGTCTTCGAGCATGCCGAACATGGTCAGACTGATTGCTTCGATGCCGAGCCCGTACACCCGCCAGAACGGCTCGTCGCTGTCTCGGATGCCGTTGACGAGGGCGAGATAGTGAGGCGTTACGGCGTCGAGGTCGCCCGCGTATCCGAGGGAGTAGATGAGCGCTTGGCGAGCCCAGAGCGCAGAGCCGCCGGAGTCGGCGGCGATGGCCACTGCTCGGTGCGCCACATCGATGGCGCCGTGCGTGTCGCCGGCGTACCAGCACCCGATCGCTGCGGCGCCTGCGACGGCCGAAGCGAACGGCTCATCCCCGTGCAGACGATCGCTGACCGTTGACGCCCACGAGTGGCCCTCGGGCTGCGGCTGGAACAGGCAGAACAGGAACAAGGCGTTGACAAGAGCCGCCGCCTCATGGAGCGCGTCGTGGTCGAGGAACCATTGGAGCGCAGCGCGGTGATCGGCGAACTCCGAGCGGATCGTCGCGACGGCCGTTGCCTCCCGGTCGGTCTGCATCAGAGCGTTCGCCGCCTCCGCCTCGGCGAGCATCAAGCGAGCGTGCGACCAACCGGCGCGCTCGCGGTCGGATGTGTCGAGCCGCTCCCAGCCAAAGCTGCGGGCCGGTGTGAGCATTCGATAGTGGCCGGCGTCGCCGTCCTTCTGGACCATCGCCGTGCGCACCAGGCGGTCGAGGTCGTGGCTTGCACGCTCTCTGCGAGGCGAAAGTGCCACCGCCAGCTGACGCGTGAATGGGGCGTTGAAGGCGGCAAGCCACGAGAACAGCTCGGCCTCCGAGGGCTCGAGCGCGGACAACGTGCGCATGAAGGACGTCTCGAGGCCGTCCTGATCGTGCCGCTCGATCGGAGTTGTACCTGGCGCCGGGATGGTTGGGGCGGGGAGCCCTTCGACCACAGTTCGGGCGGCGGCCAGCTCAACCGCCAGCGGGAGGCCGTCGGTTGCTCGACACAGGGCGGCAATCACGGCTGCGTTCGCTGGCGTCAGCGCGAACTCGGGCACCGAGGCGGTGACAAGCGTCATGAACAGCTGAACGGATTCCACGCTGCCGACCTGAGTGGGCGACGTCGCGCCGTCATGCGGGACCGCCAGCGGGCGGATCTCGAGCGTGCTCTCCCCACTCCGCCCAAGTGGTTCTCGCGACGTCGTCAAGATGCGCGTTCCGGCGCAACGTCGCAAGATCGCGTCGACGCTCAGCCGCACACCTCCCAGCACCTGTTCGCAGTTGTCGAGCACCATGAGCACGCTGCCCGCACCGATCGTGCGAACGACGGTGTCGATCGGACGCTCGCCACCCATCGGCTGTGCGCGCAACGCAGCAACGAGCGTGTCTGGTACGGCAGCGGGATCAGCGAGTGCTGCGAGATCGATGAAGCGGACTCCTTCGCCGAATCTGGATTGCGCCGACGCGGCAACTCGAACAGCGAGTCGCGTCTTGCCCACTCCGCCCGGACCCCACAACGTGACCAGACGCTGATGCTCGAGCCGTCGCGCCGCCTCGCTGATTGTGGTGTCACGTCCTATGAGCTCGGACTCATCAGGCGGTAACTCGTCGACCGCGCTCGCTGCGGCTCGGAGCGGCGGGAACCCAGCACGCAGACCCTCGGCCACCACGGTGTGCACGGCGATCGGTTCGTCGAATCCGCGAATGAGGTAGAGACCGAGGTCCACGAGTTGCTCGTCCCGACGAAGCCGACCGGAGCAGGCCGTTGCCGTCGTTCCAGACAGCAGGATCTGCCCGCCATGCCCTGCTGACTGGAGGCGAGCGGCGAGATTGGGTGGGCGGCCGAGGATGTCGCCGCTGGTACGCCGACACGTTCCAGAATTGAGCCCGATCCGCACACGCAACACACCGATGCCCGGCCACTCCTGCACCGCGACCTGTCGTTGGATGTCGACCGCCGCGTCGACGGCATCGGCAGCGTCGGCGAACACAGCGAGGATTCCGTCACCCGTCGACTTGATCACTTCGCCATTCAGCTGGTTGACCGCGACTCCGAGCGCCTGGTGATGGCCTGGAATCGCGATCTCCATGTCACTCGGATGGTGCTCCCAGAGCCATGTGCTGTCCTCGATGTCCGTGAGCATGACGGTGCACGTCTCATCCGACCAGTGGTCGCGTTCGTCACCCAACGTTTGCCGCTCCGTTATGACCAGTCCCCGGCTGCCGGCAACACGTAGTCATCGCTGTCCATGAAGCGAACCGACGCGCGCGTCGTCACGTCATTGGCGAAGAATCGCAGCGCTGAGGCACCGACGCGATTGGGGGCATTCCAGATCGTGAATCGCTCGGTCACGAGGCCGCGCGTCGGGAGCAGCGCCATGCTACGGAACCACAGTCCGTTGTCGCCGAGGTTCAATCGCTTCCGGACGACCGCCGGCAGCAGTGCCCGCATCACAGCAATGGGCAGCAGCTCGAGCGAACGCGGCATCGCCTTCTCCATCTCGTCGAGGAGCGCCCGTGTCAGGATGCGACCGGCACGAAGGCTCGACCAGCGCGGAATCTCAAGTGGTTCCTCGGGGTCGGGGTCCACCCACTGGCGCACGCGGATCTGCTCGAGCAACAGCCTCGTTGCGTCGACGGTTGGCGGCCGCAGCCCCCGCCACTGGTTGCCGACGATCGGGCCCGGCGGCAGATGCCGCCCATCCTCGGTCTCGCGCTGTTCCGCGTAACGCTCCTCCAGCCGGCTGACGACGTCCTGGGTGCCGATGCCGAGATACGCGCCAATGACGTCCCATGCGTGCAGATAGGCCTCCTGCTCGTCGGCCGTCCAATTGACGCCGTACCGTTCGAGGACTTCGAACACCGTGATGCCGAACGTCAGCAGCATGCCGACGAGATCCTCTTGGTTCAGAGGAACTCCGTTGCGCGACCCGAGGAGCGCCGTCACCGGACCTTGCTTCGCATCCAGCACACCCGACATCGCCCGCAGCCTGGCATCGAGCGATCCGTTTGCCTCATCCCTCGATGCGTCGAGATCGTCAGCGTCCTCTTGTCGTCGGGCGTACCGTTCCCCCGCTCGGCCGTCGTCCAGGGCGAGCCGAACCGATTGGTGATACATGCGCAAGGCGAGGCACCACTGCCAGGGCACCGGTCGGTCCGGCGCTGGCTCGTCTGCCGGCCATAGTCGCGGCGCCTCGTAGGACCAATCCCACAGGCGGCGCTCATCATCGTCGTTCTTCGCCTGCTGCATCACGACGAGCAGGAATTGGGCAGTACGGCGAATCCGGCGTACGAAGTTGCGCTCGAGCTCTGCGCTGGCGCCAAGCACACCCGCCCCGAACTCGGACACGTACGACTGCGGGAGCGCAACTAGCAGTAGCGCCCCCAGGATCTCGGTCTGATAGATGGCGAACAGCCGCTGCGCATCCGCCAGCTTGTCGAGATCGAGCGAGATGGGCGGAGACGCTGGCCTCGGGTGGAGCAGCGCCTTGGCAGCCGCATCGTGTAAACCACTGCGGCGCACGCTGTTCAGCAGCGCCGTGAGTTCGTCTGGTCCCCTCGATTCGAACGTGACGTCACCCATGTCGCGCAGCAGGTCAAGTGCGGGTTCCGGAATGATCGTGCGGCTCATTGCTGGTCCTTTGGAACACACGGTTCGGTCGGAAAGACGCCGAGCCCGATCGGCGGTTGGACGCGCCCCGCGGGATCGCCGGAACTCACGGGCAGCTCGCCCACGATGATCCGCTTGGAATCTCGAGTTGAGTACGGACTCCAGAACAAGGTGTCGTCCTGCTGCCGTGATCGCAGCAGGGTCAAGATCCAGTTCATCCGCTCGTCCCAGCGGCGCCAGTCGCGCGCCGCCGAACCGCGCCCACTGCCGGCAGTCCGGTCGAGACTCTCGACATGGCGAGCGATCTCCGTGAGCGCCCGCCTCGTCTCGCTGGTTTCCTGGCTCCGGATCGCATCGTGCCCCGCCGTCTGAACGTGCTCCGATCCGTCCTCGGCGTAGAGATCACGAAGTTGCGGTGGAAAGTAGGGCCACTGACGGTGCCGCGCCGGGATGTCACGACCGACGCGAAGTGTCTCGGTCGGAAGCGCAAGCACGAAGACCTGGTCAGTGATGATCCGAGACCACACGGCGTCGATGAGTCGGCGCTCAGGTTCGTGACTCGACCGCAGCAAGGCGTACGAGAGCTGCGGCGGGACGCCTCGAGATCGCTCGACGAGCTTCGCGAGTCGCCAGTCGACTGCGTCGGTCATGCGCTGTGGAACCTGGTCCATGACGGTTCGCAGGGCGGGGTTGATGAGGTCCTGGTCCACCGCCATGAGCAGCAGGTTGCCGCCGAGAACGAGCTGCGCTCTCGCGGCTGGTGTCCTCGCGTCGCACGCCAGCGCGTACAGCTCGAACGCGCGCCAGATGGGCAGAAAGTGACGGGTCGTCGAGAACCATGCTCGATCGCCCCATGTGGTGAGATCGATGATCCTCTGGGCCCGTTCGCTGACAGGGCTGCGTGTCCGGAACGTTCCGCGGTGCTCGTCGAACTCCAGAAGCGTGAGACATGTGGCGACGAAGATCAGCCGCTGACCCCATGCGAGTGCTCGTCCGACACGCTGACCCTTCGATGCCTGCGGCTGCAGCATGGCGGGAGTGAGGCGGCGCCGCAGTGGCGTTGCTGGCCCGGCGCTCAGCTGCGGAGTCCGCTCGATGCCGATGTTGTGCGTGACCGTCCGGTTGGCCCAGGTGGCGAAATGGAACCAATTGGCGTTACATGCTGGCTGCTCGAGTGATTCTCGTTGACACTGGGCCGCGTCCGCGCCGTGGACCAGCCGATCGAGGCGGCGTGCAAGCCGGCTGTACGTCAGTGTGATGCGATGTGCACGCAGGTCGTTTTCGGGCGTGTTCGCGACTGCGTGGACCCACTCATCGCTCAGCAGGCTGACTTTTCGCGGCCCATTTCTGTTCTCAGCCGATTGCGTCACCGCATCCCTCCCGGCCCGTCGAACGACAAGGAGCGTAGCCCAGCGGGGGTGGGGCCTTGCTGGGCTTTTCTCGTGGGGAGATCGGGGCGATTGCCGACCGCCCGTGTCTCAGAACGACACGCAGCTGGGCTCGTCAGTGCGCAGTACGGACTGCTGGTCGAATGCGTCGACGTAGTCGCCGCGGATCTCCTCGATCTCCTTCGACGCGACGTCACTGCCGTCGTGCAGCAGCACGAGCACCTTCGACTTCTCCTCGATGATCTCGCCGTTCTCGAGCTGGAACTGTCCGAGCGCCGAATGCAGGGTCAGGCCTTCGGGGAAGCGGGGAGTTACAGCGTCGTCGACGAAGTCGGCGAACTGTCGCTCCGTGATCCGTCCGCCAGGCCTCGACATGCCGAAGAACAGCTCGGTGCGCACGAACTGATCGCCGAACAGCTCGGTGCCACACGTGAGCGGTGCGGGCGCCTCGTCCTGGGCAGCAGCGGCGATGCCGATCGGCACGGCGAGGGCCGCCAGCGACGCGGCGGCGAGCGTGATGCGGGGGGTGTGGTTCATCGCAGGCATGTGCGTCGACGGCGTCCGCCGGTGCGTGGAGACGGCGCGGGCATCTCATGAAGATCTCGTGTTTGTGTCGAAGTCGGGTGGCGGTCGTCAGCGATTCTTCAGGTGTTCGCCAAGCGGCCGCGTGGCCGCCGCGGTCACGTGTCGTCGATGCGAAACGTGCTGCACGCCATTCACCGCGCCAGCCACGTCGTTGCCGACCACTCGGTTGTGCCCGACGCCGTGGTCTGGCAGACTCTCCTGTTGATGCGCCGCGGTCTGACCCTGCTCGTACTCATCCGGTAGCACACCGGCGTCTTCGCCGCGTGTGCCCTCGACCTCCCAACCGGGAGGTCGTTCCATTTTTCGGCCTGCATCACTGGAGAACCGCAATGCAGCTCACGGGAGCCCAAGCACTCATCAAGAGCCTCGAGGAGGAGTCCGTCGAGGTGGTCTTCGGGCTGCCGGGCGGCTGCATCCTGCCTGCTTACGACCCGTTGCTGGAGTCGACGATCCGCCACATCCTCGTGCGCCACGAGCAAGGCGCTGGCCACATGGCGGAGGGATACGCCCACGTCACGGGCCGTCCCGGCGTGGCGATGGTGACGTCCGGACCGGCGGCCACGAACCTCGTCACGCCGCTGATGGACGCCTACATGGACTCCATCCCGATGGTCGCCATCACGGGTCAGGTGCCGACGAAGGCCATCGGTAGCGACGCCTTCCAGGAGTGCGACACCGTCGGCATCACCCGCTCGGCCACGAAGCACAACGAGCTCGTGATGACGCCGGAGGACATCCCGCTGGCGGTGCGCCAGGCGTTCCACATCGCCTCCACCGGCCGACCCGGCCCCGTGCTGGTCGACGTGCCGAAGGATGTCCTGCAGAACACGATGGAGTGGCACTGGCCGAGCGACGAGGACGTCATCGCCTCACTCCCCGGATACCGGCCGACGATCAAGGGCCACCCACGGATGATCAAGGAGGCCGCCCGCCTGATCCTCGCCGCGGAGCGGCCCGTGCTGTACGTCGGCGGTGGTGTGCTCAAAGCGCGTGCTGCCGAGGAGGTGCGCGAGCTAGCGGAGCTCACCGGGATTCACGTCGTCACCACGCTGATGGCCCGTGGCGTCCTCCCCGACGACCACCCGCTCGTGCTCGGCATGCCGGGCATGCACGGCAACGCCACGGCCGTCACGTCGATGCAGCGCAGCGACCTCCTGATCGCCCTCGGAGCCCGCTTCGACGATCGCATCACGGGCAGGGTCGACAGCTTCGCTCCCGAAGCGAAGGTGATCCACGTCGACATCGATCCGGCCGAGCAAGGCAAGGTGCGGCGACCCGACGTGCCGATCGTCGGCGACTGCCGCCACGTCGTCATCGAGCTGATCAAGGCGATCCGCGATCTGCTCGCGGGCGGCGCGACCCAGGCCGACACGTCGGAGTGGCGCAGCCGTCTCTCGGGCTGGCGGGAGCAGTTCCCGTTGACCTACGAGCAGAGCGAGCCAGGGCAGGCGCTGAAGCCGCAGTTCTGCCTCGAGCGGCTGCGCGATGCGGCGCCGCAGGGGACGATCGTCGCCTCGGGGGTGGGTCAGCACCAGATGTGGGCGTCGCAGTACTGGAGGTTCACGGAGCCCTACACGTGGGTCAACTCCGGCGGGCTCGGGACCATGGGCTTCGCCGTGCCGGCGGCCATCGGCGCCAAGGTCGGGCGGCCCGACCGCACGGTGTGGGCGGTCGACGGCGACGGCTGCTTCCAGATGACCGCGCAGGAGCTGGTCACCGCGTCGGTCGAGCGCATCCCGATCAAGGTCGCCCTCCTCAACAACAGCTACCTGGGCATGGTCCGCCAGTGGCAGGAGATGTTCTACGACGAGCGCTACAGCGAGGTGTACCTGTCGCCGGACACGCCCGACTACGTGCGCTGGTCCGAGGCGATGGGCTGCGTGGGGATCCGCGTCGAGGAGCCAGAGGAGGTCGAGCCGGCGATCGAGAAGGCGAACTCGATCAACGACCGCCCGGTCGTCATCGAGTTCCGGGTCGACTCCGGAGAGAAGGTGTTCCCGATGGTGCCGGCCGGGCACAGCAACGACGACATCGTGCTGCCGTCCAGCCAGACACCGAACCGGGCGGCGCTGCGATGAGCATGATCAACCACCACATCCTGTCCGTGCTGGTGCAGAACCGACCGGGCGTTCTCGCCCGCGTGTCCGGGCTGTTCGCCCGGCGCGGCTTCAACATCTTCTCGCTGGCGGTCGCGCCCGCTGAGCACGAGGGCATGAGCCGCATCACGATCGTCGTCGACGTCGAGTCGACTCCGCTCGAGCAGATCACCAAGCAGCTCTTCAAGCTCGTGGAGGTCGTCAAGATCTCCGAGCTCGACCCACGCCGATCCGTCGAGCGAGAGCTGCTCCTCGCGACGGTGCGTGCGACGCCCGAGCTGCGAGGTCAGGTCGTCGAGCTGGCGACGATCTTCGAGGCCAAGATCCTCGCCGTCGGGGTCGAGGCCCTGACGCTCAGCCTCGAGGGCAGCCCGGACAAGCTCGATGACTTCGAGGAGCTGCTCTCCACGTACGGCTTGGTGGAGCTGCAGCGCACCGGCCGTGTCGCCCTGCCCAAGCTCGATCGTCAACCGCGCCTTCGCGCGGTGAAGGGCCGGCCGGCGTGACGGGTACGTATCTGGGTGCGGACGTTCTCGAAATCGAGAATGAGCGCGCCCAGAAGCTCGAACGAGAACCAGCGCGCCCAGATTCACGGGGCCGCGACGACCAGAAGGGCATCAACGCATGACCGCGAACATCTATTACGCCGACGACGCCGACCCTTCGATCATCCACGGCAAGACCGTCGCGGTGATCGGCTACGGGTCGCAGGGTCACGGCCACGCCCTCAACCTGCGTGACTCCGGTGTCGACGTGGTCGTCGGGCTGCGCGAGGGCTCGTCCTCGATCGCCAAAGCGGAAGAGCAGGGGCTCAAGGTGCTGCCGATCGCCGAGGCGGCGGCGGCCGCCGATGTCGTGATGATCCTCGCGCCGGACACGGAGCAGAAGGCGATCTACGACGAGCACATCGCGGCGCACATGACCGCCGGGCAAGGCGCTCGCCTTCGCCCACGGCTTCAACATCCGCTTCGGGCGGATCTCGCCACCCGAAGGCGTCGACGTGATCATGGTCGCGCCGAAGGGACCCGGTCACCTCGTCCGCCGCACGTACGTCGAGGGTGGGGGAGTACCGGCGCTGATCGCCGTCGAGCAGGACGCCACGGGGCAGGCCAAGGCGCTGGCGCTGTCCTACGCCGATGCCATCGGCGGCACCCGGGCGGGTGTCATCGAGACGACGTTCCCGGAGGAGACGGAGACCGATCTCTTCGGTGAGCAGGTCGTGCTCTGCGGCGGGCTGACGGCGCTCGTCCAGGCCGGCTTCGAGACGCTCGTCGAAGCGGGTTACGCCCCCGAGATGGCGTACTTCGAGTGCCTCCACGAGGTCAAGCTGATCGTCGACCTGATGTACGAGGAGGGGATCGCCGGCATGCGCTACTCGATCTCCGACACCGCCGAGTACGGCGACCTCACCCGCGGGTCGCGCATCGTCACCGAGGCGACCAAGGCCGAGATGCGGGAGATCCTCGAGGAGATCACGTCGGGCAAGTTTGCCGACGAGTGGATCGCCGAGAGCGAGTCCGGTCGGGCGAACTACAAGCGCCTCCAGCAGGAGGGCAAGGACCACGCGATCGAGCTCGTCGGCTCCCGCCTCCGGGGCATGATGCCGTGGATCGCCGCCGGCAAGACCAAGGTGGCCGACGCCTCCGGCGGCTGATCATCCGAGTGTTTGACGCCATCGGAGTGCGGAACCTCGAATTTCCCGGGGTTCAGCACTCGTATGGGCCCAAACACTCGGATGGGTTGCGGCTCGTCAGTCCGTGGGATCGTCTCCCTGCTCGCGGAGGAACTCTTCGAAGCGCGCCGCCAGATCGTCGGCCTCGCGGAGCGTCGCCTCGGCGCGACGGTCGTAGTCGGCCTCCAGCATGCGGACGTAGGCCTGGAGCTGCTCGTCGTCGGCCACCGCTTCGTCGTGGATCGTCTCCCACCGTTCGATCATCTCGTCGAGGTCGGCGTCGATCGGGATCGCCAACACGTGCGACAGGTGACCCAGCAGCGCAGCCACGGCCCGCGGATGCTCGGTGTGGATGAGGTAGTGCGGCACGCCGACGCGCAGCGAGATGGTGGGGATCCCACGCTCTTCCAGCTCGGCGTGAAGGACGCCGACGAGCCCCGTGATCCCTTGATACGTCGGCGCGGACAGCCCGAGCCGGCTGGACAGTTCAGCGGACGCCGTGCTGCCGACGACGAGGGGCAGGCGGGTGTGCGGCACGGCGTCGGCGATCGCGCCAACGGTGACCACGGCCGCGCAACGCAGCTGCTCGACGACGTGCACGATGCATCCGGTGTACGTCCGCCACGCCAGGTGCGGCTCGACGCCGCTCAACACGACGAGATCATGCCCGTCGTGGCCGTCACGGCGGCCCGGCGTGCGCACGAGCTGGAACACGTTCGTCGGCCACGTGACCTGCCGGATGTCGCCGTCGACCAGCTCGACCATCGGGCGTTCCTGGGTGAAGTCGTAGAACGGATCCGGGTCGATCTCGCCGATCGTGACGGCCGTGCTCCACGGCGCGATCTGGGCGAGCGCGTTCGTCGCTGCACCGGCGGCGTCGAACCATCCCGTCAACCCGACGAGCATCACCGGGTGATCGACGGGCCCGAGATCACCGACGTCGAAGGTCAGAACGTCCTCGACCGTGGGCGGCGTCGCCATCAGCCCGGGCGCAACTCGTCTGAATGGTGCTCGACGAGGTGGTCGATGCAGGCGGTCAGCGCTTCGACGTCGGCGGGGTCGACGGCCGGGAACATGCCGACGCGCAGCTGGTTGCGTCCGAGCTTCCGGTAGCCGTCGGTGTCGACGATCCCATTGGCCCGGAGCACGGCGTTCACCTTGGCCACCTCGAGCTCTGGCACGAGGTCGATCGTCCCGACGACGGCCGATCGCTTTGCCGGGTCGGCGACGAACGGTGTCACCCACGACCGATCCTCGGCCCAGCCGTACAGGTGGTCCGACGACGCCCGTGATCGCTTGGTGCACCACTCCAGGCCGCCGTGGCCGAGCATCCAGCGCAGCTGGTCGGCGAACAGGATGAGCGTGGCAACGGCCGGGGTGTTGTACGTCTGATCGAGCCTGCTGTTGCCGAGCGCGATGCCGAGGTCCAGGGAAGCGGGGATCCACCGTTCGCCGGCGGCGATCCGTTCGATGCGCTCGAGCGCCGCTGGAGAACATGCCGCCACCCACAGCCCTCCGTCAGCGGCGAAGCACTTCTGCGGTGCGAAGTAGTAGATGTCGACCTCGCCCGGATCCCACGGGAGGCCGCCCGCCCCGGAGGTGGCATCGACGGCGACGAGCGCGCCCTCTGTTCCGGCGGGGCGGCGCAGCTCCATGGCGACGCCCGTCGACGTCTCGTTGTGGGTCAGCGCGTACAGGTCGACCGACTCGTCAGCGACCGGCGCGGGGTGGTCGCCCGGGTCAGCCGACACGATCCGCGGTGCCTCGAGGTGCGGTGCGGCAGCGCTGGCGTCGGCGAACTTCGTGGAGAACTCGCCGAACACGAGATGTTCACTGCGCGCCTCGATCAGCCCGAACGTGGCGACGTCCCAGAACACCGTCGTGCCGCCGTTGCCGCAGACGATCTCCCACCCCGCCGGCAGGTCGAAGAGATCGGTCAGGTTCGATCGGATGTCCGCCACCAGGGCCTTCACCGGCGCCTGACGGTGCGAGGTGCCGAGCACTGTCCGGCTGGCGGCGACGATCGCCTCGATCTGCTCCGGTCGCACCTTGGACGGGCCGCTCCCGAACCGTCCGTCGGCCGGCAGCAGGTGGCGCGGTAGGCGCAACTCGCCGAGGGGGGTCGAGGTCACTGTGACAGCATGTCACCGGATCTCCAAAACCTGCCGAAAGGGTTCCCCAGTGACAACCGCGACGTCATCTGATCGGCGCGTCTCCCACCGCCTGGCCGCCATCGCCGAATCCGCCACCCTCGCCGTCGACGCCAAGGCCAAGGCCCTACAGGCTCAGGGTGAGGCCGTGATCGGGTTCGGTGCCGGCGAACCGGACTTCGCGACGCCGGCCCACATCGTCGAGGCGGCCGTCGAGGCCTGCCGTGATTCGCGCAACCACCGCTACACGCCGGCGGCCGGGCTTCCCGACCTCCGCGAGGCGATCGCCGTGAAGACCAAGCGCGACAGCGGGTTCGACTGCGCGGCCAGCCAGGTCCTGGTGACCAACGGCGGCAAGCACGCGGTGTTCACGGCGTTCGCCGTGCTGTGCGATCCGGGCGATGAGGTGATCTGCCCGGCGCCGTACTGGACGACGTATCCGGAGGCGATCGCCCTCGCCGGCGGCGTGCCGAAGATCGTCGACACCACGGAGGAGACCGGCTTCCGGGTCACCGTCGAGCAGCTCGAGGCAGCATGGACGCCGCGCACCAAGGTGCTGCTCTTCGTCAGTCCCGACAACCCGTCCGGCACGGTGTATCCGCCGGATCACGTTGCGGCGATCGGCCGATGGGCCGTCGAGCGTGGCGTGTGGGTCGTCACGGATGAGATCTACGAGCACCTGACGTACGGGCCGCACGAGTTCTCGTCGATGCCAACGCTCGTGCCAGACGTCGCGGAGCAGTGCGTGATCGTCAACGGCGTCGCCAAGACCTACGCCATGACCGGATGGCGGGTCGGGTGGCTGATCGGCCCCGCCGATGTGGCCAAGGCAGCGACGAACTTCCAGAGCCATGCCACCTCGAACGTCGGCAACGTCGCCCAGCGAGCGGCGCTTGCCGCAGTGAGCGGGGACCTCGAGGCGGTGGCCCAGATGCGTGACGCGTTCGAACGGCGCGGCCGCACGATGCACTCGATGCTGTCGGCGATCGACGGCGTGACGTGCCTCGAGCCCGAAGGTGCCTTCTACTGCTTCCCCAACCTGGAGGGCCTACTCGGTCGCGAGCTCGCTGGGCGGACGTGCACGACCACGCTGGAGCTGGCCGACCACGTGCTGTCCGCAGCCAAGGTGGCGTTCGTCCCGGGCGAGGCGTTCGGCGCCCCGGGGTACGGCCGCTTCTCCTTCGCGCTCAGCGACGAGGCACTCGTCGAAGGCCTCGAGCGCGTCGCCGCGCTGGCGGAAAAGCCTTCGGCGGGCTCGTAGCGGTCAAACCCGCCACCAGACCGTGTCACGGGCGGCGAGTGCCGTCACGGCGACGAGGACAGCGCACTCGACGCACTGCTCGACCGCCCCGAGGACGTCGCCGGTGATGCCGCCGAGCGCCCGGATGGCGAGCGCGACGACGATGACGGCGGGAACGATCGCCGCGACAGCCAGCGGCCCCACCCACCAGCCAGCGGCGATCGCCGCGATGGCGACGGCAACGACGCCACCAGTGGCGGCGCGGGCATGGCTGACCGCCGACGTGTAGTCGGCGCCGAGGCCGTCGGGCCGTGCCAGCGGCACCCAGCCCATCGCCACCACCGCGGCACCTCGACCCAACGTGTGAGCCGAGATGAGCCCGGCGATCGCTGCGCCGCCACCAAGCGCACCGACGGCGACCACGCGCACCACGATCGAGCCTGCCAGTGCGGCTACGCCGTAGGTGCCGTGTCGCGGATCCTTGAGGATCTCGAGGCGTCGCTCGCGCGTCGACCCGCCCCAGATCGCGTCGGCCGTATCCGCCAGCCCGTCCTCGTGGAACGCACCTGTGAGCAGGATTCCAACGAGTATGGCGACCGTCGCGGCCACTGGCATCGGGACGATCTCGCCGAGCACGGCAGCGACGATGCCAACCGCCGCACCCAGCAGCGCGCCCACGACGGGGAACCAGGCGACCGCAGCGCTGAGGTTGGGAGGCCGCGTCGTACGAACCGGGACGCGCGTCAGGAACTGGACGGCCGCAAGGAATCCGCCGGTGAGGCGATCAGCCATCGCCGGCGTCCGCCACCGCCTTGCTGACAGCCGCCGCCACGGTCGTCGCCAGGTCCGGGTGGAAGACGCTCGGCACGATGTAGTTGGCCTGCCGCTCGTCCTCGCCGACGACGTCGGCCAACGCGTACGCCGCGGCGATCAGGGCCGAAACCGGGATCGCGTGGCTCTGGGCATCGAGCAGCCCGCGGAACACGCCGGGGAAGGCCAGCACGTTGTTGATCTGGTTGGGGTAGTCGCTGCGTCCGGTGGCCACAACGGCGGCATGGCGGCGGGCGATCGTGGGATCGATCTCCGGGTCGGGGTTGGCCAGGGCGAACACGATCGACCGTGGCGCCATGGACGCCACGTCCTGCTCGGTCAGGACATTGGCCGCGGAGACCCCGATGAACACGTCGGCGTCCTTGCATGCCGCGCCGAGTAGGCCGCTCAGGCCGCGGCGATTGGTGTTGGCGGCAATCCAGGCCAGTGAGTCGTCGAGGTCGCCGCGCTCGCTGTGCACGATGCCCTTGACGTCGCCGACACACACGTCGGTGGCGCCCGCCTCCAGCAGCAGGTGGAGGATGGCGTTGCCGGCCGCACCAGCTCCGGACAGGACGATCCGCACGTCCTCGAGCTTCTTGTCGACGACGCGCAGCGCGTTGGTCAGCGCGCCGAGCACGACGATCGCCGTGCCGTGCTGGTCGTCGTGGAAGACCGGGATGTCGAGGAGCTCACGTAGGCGGCGCTCGATCTCGAAGCAGCGCGGGGCCGCTATGTCCTCGAGGTTGATGCCGCCGAACACTGGGGACAGGACCTGGACCGTGCGGATGATCTCCTCGGTGTCCTGGGTGTCGAGGCAGATCGGGAAGGCGTCGATCCCGGCGAACCGCTTGAACAGTGCGGCCTTCCCCTCCATCACCGGGAGTGCCGCGGCGGGCCCGATGTTGCCGAGGCCCAGCACGGCCGAACCGTCGGTGACGACTGCGATCGTGTTGCGCTTGATCGTCAGGCGCCGCACGTCCTCCGGGCGCTTGGCGATGGCTAGGCAGACCCTCGCCACCCCCGGCGTGTAGGCCATCGACAGATCGTCGCGGTTGCGCAGCGGGACTTTGCTCGTCACCTCGATCTTGCCGCCGATGTGCAGCAGGAACGTGCGGTCCGACACCTTGCCGACCTGCACGCCTTCGACGGCGGCGAGCGCCTCGGTGATGCGCTCCTCGTGGTCGGCGTCGGGTGCGGCGATCGTCAGGTCGATCTGCAGTCGGTCGCCACGCGCCGCCGTGACGTCGAATGCCGTGACCATGCCGCCGGCCGACTCGACCGCGGACGTCAGCTGGCTCGGCGGCAGCCCGTCACCTGGGACCTCCAGCCGGACGGTGATCGAGTAGGAGGCGCTCGGGATGATGCCCACGCCACGCAGACTACGTAGCGCTGATGAGGACCTCGCGAAGTTCGACACGCGTCGATACCGTCGGCGCATCCTTGTCCCGATCCTCGTCGCGTGGTTGCTGTTCTCAGCGTGGGTGCAGCCGGGCGCGCCCTCGGCCTTCTACACGCCACCGGACGAGCTCCCGGGAGGGCCGGCCGGCACGATCATCCGCGACGACGTCATCCGCGACGTCGGCGCTGGGCAGCAGGCCTGGCGCGTGCTGTACACGTCGACCGATCCAGAGGGCGCGCCGATCGCAGTCTCCGGCGTGGTGGTCGCGCCCGACGGCCGGCCTCCGGAGGGTGGCTGGCCGGTCGTCGCATGGGCGCACGGCACGACGGGTGTCGACCGGCGGTGCGCGCCGTCGATCGACTATCCCGAGAGCGGGCTGGTGCGGGTCCCCGAGCTCGACGAGCTCGTCGCCGCCGACACCGTCGTCGCCATCACGGACTATCCGGGGCTCGGCACACCCGGTCCGCACCCGTACCTCGTCGGTGAGAGCGAAGGCCGAGCTGTGCTCGACAGCATCCGCGCCGCCCGCGCCCTGCTCGGCACGGACGCCGTCTCGTCGACAGCGGCCATCTACGGCCACTCGCAGGGCGGGCATGCATCGGTGTGGGCCGACCAGATCGCCGGGAGCTACGCCCCCGAGCTGGACGTCGCCGGCGTCGCGGCGATGGCGCCGCCGACCGATCTCGGCACGCTCCTCGACGACGACGTCAAGGAGGCCGATGGCATCGTGCTGGGGGCGCTGGCGATCTCCTCGTGGTCGGAGTACTACCCGGACGCCGACGAGGCGGCGATCGTCGAGCCCGTCGCACGGCCGGTGGTCGACGACATCGGTGGGAAGTGCATCGCCACGGCTGCGCAGGGCTTCACGGACGTCCCCGACGTGCTCGCGCTCGAGGTCACATTCCTCTCCCAGAATCCGGCGACGGCACCAGGCTGGTCCGACCGCCTGCGCGAGAACTCCCCGGGCGATGTTTCGACCACCATCCCGCTGCTCGTCGCCCAGGGCGAGAGCGACACGCTCGTGCGACCCGATGTCACCTCCGAGTACGTGCAGGCGCAGTGTGCGGCCGGAGCGTCGATCGAGTACGTGACCTATCCACACACCGGACACTTCGCCGTGCGAACGGTGGCGGCACCGATGGTGCGCGACTGGCTGCTGGCCCGGCTGCGCGGTGACCCAACGGACTCCGGCTGCACCGAGCGGCAAGGAAGCGACGAGTAGAAGCCGCCGCGGCCCAAACGTTCAGCCGAACCATTCGGCGAACGTCGGGACCTCGCTGATGCCGGCGCAGGCCATCGCCACGAGCGGGACGGCGGCCATCGCCCCACTGCCCTCGCCGAGGCGCATATCCAGATCCAGAAGCGGTCGCTTCCCGAGGCGGTCGAGCAGCCGGCGGTGTCCGGGCTCGGCCGAGCAGTGACCGACGATGCAATGGTCGAGTGCCGTCCGCTCCGCCATCACGAGTGGCAGCACCGACGACGTGACGACGTACCCGTCCAGCACCACGGGGAGCGACCGATGTCGAGCAGCCACGGTCGCCGCGGCGATTGCTGCCAGCTCGGCGCCGCCGACCTCGCGCAGCACCTCGATCGGGTCCGTGATCCCCGCGATGCGGCGCACCGCCTGCTGCACCGCGGCGCGTTTGCGGGCCAGGCCGGCGTCGTCGACGCCGGTGCCTCGACCGACCCACGCCGCCGTCTCGCCGCCGGCCAGGGCCGCCGAGAGTGCCGCCGCCGGGGTCGTGTTGCCGATCCCCATCTCGCCGAGCACCAACAGGTCTGCGTCGAGGCGACCGACCTTCGCGACGGCGAGCTCCACGATCTCCTCGAACCGCTCCGGCGTCAGCGCCGCTTCGAACCGGATGTCGCCGGTCGGGCGGCCGATGCCCACGTCGACGGCATCCACGCTCGCGCCCGCCTGCCGCGCGAAGGCGCTGATCGTCGACCGGCCTTGCCGGTATGCCTCGAACATCGCCGCCGTGACCGTCGTCGGGTAGGCGCTGACCGCCTCGGCCGCGGCAACCCCGTGGTCACCGGCGAAGATCAGCGCGGCAGGACGCTCGACCTTCGGTCGGTCCGTGCGGTGCCAGCCGGCGACCCATTCGGCGAGCTCGTCGAGCCACGCCAGCGCACCGCTCGGTCGCAGGATCTGCGCCGCCCGCTCGTGCACCGCAGCAGCGGCGACGGCGTCGGCCGCCGGCAAGCCGTGGAGCATGCCGTGCAAGGTCGTCACGCCAGCAGCGACCACGGGTCCTTCAGCGCCAACGCCCGGCCGGCGACGAGCAGCAGCGACGTCTCGGCACGCGTCGCAAAGCGCTGGTTCACGCGGCCGAGGACGTCTCGGTAGCGCAGGCCGAGCTCGGTCTCGGGGTGCACGCCGAGGCCGACCTCGTTGCTGATGACGACCGTCGGCTCGCCCCGCTGCGCGGCAGCGTCTGCGGCGAGCACGGCGGCGTTGTCGATGGCCTCGTCGTCGTCACCGCGCAGCATCAGGTTGCTGACCCACAGCGTGAGGCAGTCGACGATCGCCAGCCCTTCGGCGCGGCCGAGCGCGCCGACGAGGTCGTGCGGCGCTTCGATGGTCGGCCAGTCGGGGCGCTCGGCGCGATGGCGCGTGACCCGGGCGACCAACGCGTCGTCATCTGGCACGAGCGTGGCGATCACCGTGACCGGTCCGTTGTGGCGTCGGCCGAGCTCGACCGCCATCGAGCTCTTGCCGCTGCGCGCCCCACCGATCAGCAACGTGAGCGCGGCGAACGAGGCCATTCAGTAGTCAATGCCGCGAAGTGCCGTGATCCCCTGCCGGTAAGCGTGCTTGATCTCTCGCATCTCCGTCACCGTGTCGGCGAGCTCGACGAGCTCCGGTGGGGCGTCGCGCCCGGTGATCACCACGCTCACGTCGGCCGGGCGATCGCGGATCGCGGCGACCACAGCGTTGACGTCCAGCCAGCCCCATGTGCAGAGGTACGTCAGCTCGTCGAGGATCACGAGGCGATGGGTGCCTGCGGCGATCAGCTCGGCGGCCTGTTCCCATCCCGTACGCGCCAGGGCCTGGTCGTGCTCGAGGTTCTTCGAGTCCCACGTGAAGCCGTCGCCGACGGCGAGCCAGTCGACGCCGAGCCGTCGGCCCATCTCCTCTTCGCCGACATGCCACTTGCCGCTCTTCACGAACTGGACGACGGCGACCTTCCAGTCCCGCGCCAGCGCCCGCAGCATGACGCCGAATGCGGCCGAGCTCTTTCCCTTGCCGTCACCGGTGTTGAGCACCACGAGCGATGGAGCCCGGCGCAACTTGTCCGGTCGGGGATCCTCGGTCGGCGCGTCTGCGGTCACGTCGGCAGTGTACGGAGCGGCTGCTGATGGGGCCCTCAGGTGGGTAGGTGCTGCGGCCGCATCGGCGTCGCTCGAACCGATCTGGGCGCGCAGGTTCTCGAATTCGAGAACGTGCGCGCCCAGATGGTCGTTTGAGAATGTCCGCGCCCAGATGTAACGCAGCCTCCAAGGCCGCAGGCGGTGCGACCCGTCCCCCGCTAGGGTGATTTCGTCTCTCCTAGACCCTTGCCGGCGCCGTCAGCGTCTAGGTTCAGCTTCCCTTTCAGCAGCGAGGGGGGCATCGTCACCGCCCGACGACAGGAGGTCCCCGTGCAGCAGCAGCTCTCGCCAGCGTTCCCGCTCAGTTGGGAGACCTGGTTCGAGGATGCCGAGCAGCCGGCCACCGTTCGCATCACCGGCGTGCTGGACCGAGCCGGCGCCTCTCCGCTCCATGACCACTTGACGTGGCTCCAGGCGTGCGGCTGCCGCCCGATCGTGCTCGACCTGGCCGACGTGACGTTCATGGACTCCGGCGGGTACGAGTTGCTGTGCGAGCTGGGCCGGACGTGCGAGGAATCGGGCTACGAGATCATCGTGCGCGCTCCGAGCGTCGCCGTGCGCCGCGTGCTCGAAGTCGTTGGATGGCCGCCCGGGCTGCTCTGATCATTCGATGAGCGGGCTGGACGAGCGGACCGTCCTGGTTGCTGAGGTGAGCGCGGCGCTGGCTGCCGCCGCCACCGTGCGTGAAGCGATGCGAGCGCTCGTCGGCTGCCTGACGCCGGCGTTCTGCGACGGCTGTGAAGTCGTGATGCCCGACGACGACGGCACGCTGCGCCGCGTCGCCGCTGGTCCTGGCGCCGTGTCTGCCCGGGAGCGAGTGCCCGTACCGGACGTCCCCAACCATCCGGTGCGCCAGGTGATGGCCAACAACCGACCGCTCGTGCTCGACGTCGACAACCCCGAGCACGTGGACCTGTTCGGACCACTCGAGGATCCGCTCAGCGCCCGCTCGCTCGGCTTGCGATGTGCCGTCCTGGCGCCGCTGCTCGGACGCTCCAAGAACCGGGGGGTCCTCGCCGCCGCAATGGTCGACAGCGGCCGGACGTTCGGGCCGGACGACGTCGAGCTGACCGAAACCATCGCTCGCCTGGCAGGACTCGCCGTCGACAACCTCGAGGCGCTCGATCGGCAACGCCGGGAGACCGCAGAGCTGCGGCGGGCCGGACGAGTCGCCGCGTCGCTGAACGCCGCCGACGACCTCGCCCAGATCGGGCTCGCCATCGTCGACGTGGCCAAGTCGGAGCTGGGGGCGGCGGCGGGTGTTCTCTATGTCGCCGCCGGCGATGAGCTGCACCTCGTCGCGACGAGCGGCTACGGGGACGAGCAGCTCGATGGGTGGCGGACGATCTCGCTCGACGCGAGGACCGCAGTCGCCGACGCCTGCCGGTCCGGGCAGGCGGTGGTCTGCGAGACGCTCGAGGAGATCGTCGCTCACTACCCGGGCGCGGCGAACCTCCCGACGTTCGAGGAGCAGGCGCTGGTGACGGTGCCGCTGGCCGTCGGTGGCCGCGTGCTCGGCGCGGCGTACTGGTCGTTCGACCGGCCCAAGCACCTGTCGCAGGAGGATCTCGAGTTCATCGAGCTCGTCGCGCAGCTGGGGGTTTCGGCGATCGTGCGAGTGCGGGCGCGGCAGTCCGACGCCGACTACGCGGCGCGGATGACGTCGCACGGGCAGGAGCTGAGTGCGAGCCGGGCGCAGCTCGACGCGCTGGCCGGAGCCAACGTGATCGGCACGATCGCCGGACGAGACGATCGCATCACCGAGGCCAACCGCATGTTCCTCGACATGCTGGGACTGCCAGACGGTGCTGTCGTGCGGGGCGATCTCAGCTACGTCGAGCTCACGCCACCCGAGTGGCACCCGTTGGATGCCGCCAAGGTGGCGGAGATGCGCGTGACGGGCCGCCTCGAGCCGTACGAGAAGGAGTACTTGCGCACGGACGGGACGCGGGTCCCCGTCATGATCGGCGGCGCGACGCTGAGCACTGATCCCTTCCAGTGGATCGTGTTCGTCGTCGATCTGCGCGCCGAGCGGGAGGCCGAGGCGGCGGTCGAGCGGGCCAACGAGCGCCTCCGCGAGCTGCTCACCGAGCAGCGCCGCATCTCCGACGTCCTCCAGCGCAGCCTGCTGCCAGGGACGCTGCCAGTGATCCCGGGTCTGCAGCTCCACGCCGACTACTGGTCCGAGCGCAGTGGGTTGCGCGTCGGCGGCGACTTCTACGACGTCTTCGAGATCGCTGACGGGCGGTGGGGTGTGCTGATCGGGGACGTGTGTGGCAAGGGGGTCGAGGCGGCCGCCGTCACGGCAACGGCTCGGCACACGGCGCGGGCGGCGGCCATGCACCTGCGCGCGCCGCACGCCGTACTGCAGTGGGTCCACGAGGCGGTGGCGGCCAGTCCGCTCGACACCTACTGCACGGTCGCATTCGGCCTCGTCGAGGCCGACGGGAATGGGTTCCGGCTCGACGTCTGCCTCGGTGGGCACCCGCCTGGCCTGCTGAGCCGGCCCGACGGCTCGATCGAATCGCTCGGTCAGCCGGGGACGCTGCTCGGCATGCTGCCGCCTTCGGTGACCACGACGACCCATCGCCTGGGACCAGGTGACCTCGCCCTCTTCTACACCGACGGCGTCACCGACTCACCCGGCGTCGAGGCGATGGCCGCCGACGACCTCTCGACGTGGCTGTGCGACCAACGAGACCGGCCGACCGAGCAGATCGGTCAAGCGCTGCGCGATGAGCTGACCCGTCGTCGCCCAGGCGGCTTCCGCGACGACATCGCAACGGTCGTGCTCCGAGTCGACGACGAGGTTGACGACGAGGTCGACGACGAGGGCGACGACTAGGTCGACGACCAGGTCGACGACTCAGCGGAGCGCACTGCGTATCATCGCCACGCAACGACATGAAACGACGGCGGGCGGATGTCACGGCACAAGCGCTCAGGACTCCTCGCGCGGCTGCAGTCGCGGGGATCGTGTTCTCGATCCTCTTCGCAACCGCAACCGTCCTCGTTCAGGGGGCGATTCCTCCCGACTCGGACGACCCGAGTTCCTGGATGACCGACAGTTCCAAGAGGGCCGCGGTGTCGTTCGGTCTGCAGCTGCTCCCGTTCGCGGGCATCGCGTTCCTCTGGTTCATCGGCGTGCTCCGAGACCGCATCGGGCCCGGTGAAGACCGGTTCTTCGCCACGGTCTTCCTGGGCAGCGGTCTCGTGTTCGTCGCCATGTTCTTCGCCGCCGGCGCCGTTGCCGCTGGCCTCATCGAGGTCGCGGGGTCCACGGCCGACGGTGATGGCGCGGGAACGGTGTGGCCGGCTGCGCGAGAGATCGGGCACACACTGATGACCGTTTACGGCCTACGGATGGCGGCCGTGTTCACCATCTCGGCGACGACGCTCGCGTCACGACTGCGGGTCGTGCCCCGATGGCTCGTCCTGCTCGGTTACGCGACGGCGATCGTCATGCTGATCGGCGCCGGCTTCGTGCCATGGCTCGAGCTCGTCTTCCCGGCGTGGGTGTTCGTGATCAGTGTCCACATCCTGCTCGTCGAGTTCCGGCGCGATCGGCAGCTGCCGACGTAGATCTCGCTCAGTCCGGCGCGAACCAGGTGTCGCCGTCGAGCAGCCGGTCAGCCTCGGCCGGGCCCATCGTCTCCCGGAAGTACGGGAAGATCGGTCCCGGGTCGTCGAGGGCCGGTTGCACGATGCGCCACGTTCGCAGGACGATGTCCTCTCGGGCGAAGCGACGCGGTGATCCTTCGAGAGCATCGGCGAGCAGGCGCTCGTATGCGTCCGAGCGCTGGCCCAGTGCCGCCGCGAAGTCGACGCTGATGTCGACCTCCTGGCTGTCGAGATGTGGCCCCGGCGTCTTCGCCTGCAGGGCGAACGTCACCCCGTCACGCTTGCCCAGGCGGAACCGCACTTGGTTCCGCTGCGGCGCTGGTCCGCCCGCCTCGTCGAACAGCATCTGCGGTGGCTCGCGCAGCTCGACGACTGCCTCGGTCACGTTCCCCGTCAATGCCTTGCCGACGCGCACGTACCACGGCACTCCGGCCCACCGCCACGAGTCGATGGTCAGCCGCACGGCGACGAACGTCTCGGTTTCCGACTGCGGATCGACGCCCGGCTCGTCCCGGTACCCGATGTACTGGCCGCGCACCATCCGTGACGGATCGATCGGCTCCATCGCCGCCAGCACCTTGGACTTCTCGTCCTGCAGGAACGACGACTCGGGCCCGACGGGCGGTTCCATCGCCAGCAGCGTGACCACCTGCAGAGCGTGGTTCTGCAGCACGTCGCGTATCGCGCCGACGGTCTCGTAGAAGCTGCCACGACCCTCGACGCCGATCGTCTCGGCCATCGTGACCTGCACGCTGCGGATGTAGTTCCGGTTCCACACCGGCTCCAGCAGCATGTTCGAGAAGCGGAAGACCAGGAGGTCCTCGACGGCCTCCTTGCCGAGGTAGTGGTCGATGCGGAAGATGCGCTCCTCGGGGAACACGCTGTGCAGCACGTCGTTGAGCTCGCGAGCGGACTCCAGATCGCGCCCGAATGGCTTCTCGACGACGATCCGCCCACGCTCGTGCAGCCCGACCGAGGCCAGCGATTCGGCGACCGTCGGGAACATCGTCGGCGGGATCGCCATGTAGTAAACGGCCGTCTTCGACCCGCTGGCATCCAATTGCGCGGCCAGTCCCTCCCACGTCGTCGGCGCGGCGTAGTCGCCCTGCACCAGATCGAGCCGCGCCTGCAGCTCCTCGATCACGGCTGGGTCGGGGTCCGTGACGTGCGTCTGGATCGACTCTGCGGCGTGCCTCCGGAAGTCCTCGTCGGTCCAGTCGCTGCGCGCCACACCGATCACCGGCACGTCGAGGCGTCCCCGCTTCGCTAGGTAGTACAGGGCCGGGAAGAGCTTGCGCTTGGCCAGATCGCCCGTCGCGCCGAACAGGACGAGGGCATCGGCCTGTGGCTGGCAGCCCGGCTCGACGAAGGTCATCGTGTCGTCTCCTTTCGCTCGACGTGGCCCCCGAACCCCGCGCGCATGGCAGAGAGGATCTTGTCCGCGACCAGAGCTCGCCCGCGAGAGCTGAACCGTGAGAAGAGTGCGGAGGTGAGGACGGGGACCGGGACGCCCTCGTCGACCGCCGCGGCGATCGTCCACCGGCCCTCACCGGAGTCGCTGACCTGCCCCGCGTAGGACGACAGGTGAGGGTCGAGCGCGAGGGCCTGGGCCGTGATGTCGAGCAACCAGCTCGAGATCACCGAGCCGCGCCGCCACACCTCGGCGATGTCCGCGAGGTTGAGGTCGTAGCGGTAGAACTGCGGCTCGGCGAGCGGCGCCGTCTCGGCATCGACGGGATGGTCCTCGGACCCGATGTTCGCCGTCGCCAGCACGTTGAACCCCTCGGCGTACGCCGCCATCACGCCGTACTCGATCCCGTTGTGCACCATCTTCACGAAGTGGCCTGCCCCGCTCGGGCCGCAGTGCAACCAGCCCCGCTCCTCAGGAGTCGGCGCCGCGCCGCCGGCTTCCCGCTCCGGCGTCCGTTCCGCCGCCTCGACGCCTGGGGCGAGCGCATCGAAGATCGGCGTCAGCCGCTCGACGGCTGCGTCGGGTCCGCCGACCATCAGGCAGTAGCCGCGCTCGAGCCCGTGGGTGCCACCGCTCGTGCCGACGTCGACGTACTCGATGCCGTGATCCTCATCGAGCGGACCGGACCTCCGGATGTCATCGCGGTACCAGGAGTTCCCACCGTCGATCAGCGCGTCGCCGCGGTCGAGCAATGGAACCAGCGCGGCGATCGTCGAGTCGACGAATGCTGCGGGAACCATGATCCAGATGTGGCGGGGGGCGTTGAGCTTGCTCACGAAGTCCTCGAGGGAGTCCGCGCCGGTCACCCCCTCATCGGCGAGTGCGGCGACTGCCGCCGCATCCACGTCGTATCCGACGCAGTCGTGACCGGCCTCCTCGAGGCGGCGCACCATGTTGGATCCCATGCGGCCGAGGCCGATCATCCCGAGCTGCATGGCTCACACATTGGCACGCGCCTGCGTACCGTGTCCCTCGTGACTGCGCAGGAGCCCGGCGGTGACGCGGCTCGAGACCTCGATCGTGACGTTGCCGGCGCAGCCGCCGCTCACCAGGGGCTTCTCGCCATGCTCGACGAGGCGCTCGCCGAGGGCCGTCTCGACGTGGCGGCACCGAGCCGACTGCCGGATTGGACGGTGGGTCACGTACTGACCCATGTTGCCCGCAACGCCGACAGCATCGTGCGCGTCCTCGAAGGGAGCAGGCGAGGCGAGATCGTCGAGCGCTATGTCGGCGGAAGCAGCGCGCGGAACTCAGCGATCGAGGCAGGTGCCGCCCGTCCGGCTGCCGAACAGGTCGACGACGTCCGCCGGACGATCTGGCGGCTCGAGCAGACGTGGGCGGGGGACGTGAACTGGGACGGGCAGAGTCTCGAGGTGACCGGTCGCCTCCTCGCCGTTCGCGAGCTGCCTCACCAGCGACGACGCGAGGTCGAGGTCCATCGGGTCGACCTCGGTCTGGGGTACGAACCCGCCGACTGGCCCGCCGAGTACGTGCGGCTCGAGCTGCGTGAGCTCGAGATGCGCTGGGCCGCCCGCCGGCCGATGGGTCTCACCGGCCTGCCGCCTGAAGCGCTGGCCCTTACGCCGTACGAGCGGCTGGCGTGGCTCCTCGGCCGGCAGGACATCGACGGCCTCGAACCTGCCGGCGTCATGTGACCGCCAGGCGGGCGAGCGTCGCTGCGAAGCGGCGACGGCGAGCTCGGAGGTGAGTCGAGCAGCTTGTCTGCGAGACGAACCCGATCAAGGTGTCATGTGACCGTCGCGGGAGCGGGCAGGCAAACGGGCAAGCTCGAATCCGATCAAGGCGTCATTCGAGCTCCTGGTACGTCGGAAGCTGGGCCACCTTGATGGCGTCGATCACCGCCCCAGCGCTGATCGGCAACCCGCGGCTCTCACGAAGGGTGGCCTCGACCGTTTGGCGCACATCGTCGGGGAGCTGCCGGTAGCGCTCCCACTCCACGAGCATTCCGCCGTCGAGCGCGGTCGCCGGAAGGTCAGGTTCGACGATCCCGGCAGCGTGTAGCTCGCGGTACCACACGTACAGCAGCTGGTCCGCTGCGGCGCGGGCGTACTCCTCAGCATTGCGTGCGGCGGCGGCCTCGTAGCCGGCCAGCTGCTCCTTGGCGGCACCGGCGGCCGAGCTCAGCACCTTGCTCAGCACCGGCACGCCCCCGACCTTGCGGTTGATCTCGCCGATTCCGAACGTCGCCGTGTCGACGAAGAACGAGATGACCTCGTCCTTGTCGCGCCCGATCGCTTCGGCTTGGTGTCCGGCACGCTCGATGAAGAAGGCCTCGAGCCGGGCGGCGTTGACCATCGCCTCGTTGACGTCCGAGTCCCGGACGAGCGCCCCCTTGGCCAGCAGCGCCGACACGACCGCGGCGCGTTGTTGCTGGAACACGTCGAGGGCGGCACGCACGGTCGCCAGCCCGTCGTCCTTGCGGACGGCCAGGTTGCTCACGGTGTCGAGCGCCGACTCATCGAAGAACGCGCCGCGTGGGGCGGGACCGGTGCGGAACTTGTCGGGGATGGCGATCGTCTTGCCCGCCGGGGCATCCATCGGCTCGGGGCTGAGGACCGCATTGTGTACCGCGAAGAGGTGGACGCCGAGGATCGTTGCGGCCGCCGTCGAGGCGTCGGGGTGGAGCGGCTGGTCGAAGAGGTACGGACGTGCCCCGAGGAAGTTGACGAACGCGGAGGCCACCTTGGCGGCATCGACGAGGACCGCGTCGGCGGCGCCGGGCACGACGTCCGGGCCGGCCGCGGCGGTCACCGCGGCGGCGGTCACCGCCTGCAGGCCGTCGTAGTGGTAGAGACGGTCGGTCAGCAGGTAGCGGGCGAGCTCATCGTCCGTGAACACCGCCCGCCCCGCATCGCCATCGCGCGAGAGCGCGCCGAGGACGGCGTACATCGGGTCCTCGCTGCGCATCCATCCGGGCGCTCTGTGCTCGTCGCCTTCGTCGAGAAACGCCCGGTTGAGAACCGAGCCGTAGGCGGGCAGCCACAGCACCTGACCGGCACCATCGGGGTAGGCGGCTCGCTCGTGATCGACCATCCGGCGCGTGACGTCGGCGAGCAGTTCGGTACCGAACGCCTCGTCCGTGAACAGGAACGACATCGCCGCAGCCGGATTGGCGAAGTCCTCTTGCAGGCGGTCGACGAAGCCGTCGACGAGCGTCGCACCGAAGGCGGCGGGAAAGACGCGTTCGCGGGACGCCATCGCGAGCGCGGCGCGCACGCGGGTCGCCACAGCGAGCTGCGCGTCCTCGTCGTTGGAGGGTTCGCCGAGTCGCACGAACAGCCCGGCCGTCACGTCGCCACCGAGGGCAACGAACATGCCGACGAGGACCGGTGGGGTCGCCGCCGGCCCGCGCAGCGCTTGCTCGAGCGCAGCGAGGTCATCGTCGTCATGCCCTTCCTCGGAGAGCACGGCGCGGGCCAACGCGGCGAGGCGGTGCGCCTCGGAGGCTTCGTCGGGAGAGAGGGCCGGCGCAGGCACGTCGAAGCCTCCGCGTGCGGTGAGCCACGTCAGCAGCGCGTCGCTGGCGATGATGCGGTCGAGCAGTGACAGGCAGGGGCCCTCGAGGTTCTCTCGAGCGCCGCGCGCTCCGGCGAGCGCGTCCGCGGCTGCGTCATCGGTGCTCCTCGCTGCGTTCAGCGCGTCGATCGCCGCAACCACGCGTGACCGGAGCTGCAGGACCCGCGCCGGGTCGTAGCCGATGAAACCCGCTGACACGCTGGATCAGCGGGCCTGGAAGGCGAGCTGCGCGGCCGCTGCTGCGTCGACGGCATCGGCCTGACGCTCGAACATCCACGCCCGCTCACGCAGCTCATCGGCGGCATGGGCGATGCGCTGCCGGTCAATGGCCAACTGCTGCCGGCAGTGGTCGGCACCGGCACTTCGCCAGGTGTCCGGGCCCGCCCAGCTCTCGACGTCGGCCAAGGGCACGTCGTCCAGACGGGCCGCCAGCCGCCGCAGGTGGGCGGCCCGTCGCCGGTACTCGTCTGCTGCGGGGTCGCTCGCCACCGTGCACCTCCGTCTGTGGTCGCGCCGCAGTGACGGCGTTCCTCATCCCTCATGAGTGTCGGCAGGGGGCCGAAAGGGAAAATGAACGCCATGAAGTGGGCCCTGTCAGTTTCGCTCTCTGAAGCGCTTGCCAATCCGACGTTGGTCGCCGAGATCGCGGCCGCTGCCGAGAGCGCCGGCTGGGACGGCTTCTTCGTGTGGGACCACTTGTGGAACCGGACGCGCGCCCCGTTCGCCGACCCGTTCGTCACGCTGGCGGCGATCGCGGTGGCCACGGAGCGTCTGCGGATCGGGACGATGGTCGTCGCCGTACCCAGGCGGCGGCCTCAGCTCGTGGCCCAGGCGACGACGTCGCTCGATCGGCTGTCGGACGGCCGCATGGTGCTCGGCGTCGGTCTCGGGGTCGACAGCCACGGTGAGTACTCGGCGTTCGATGAGCCGGCGAACGACGACCGGGCGCGCGCCGCGGCGCTCGACGCCGGGCTCGAAGCGCTCGTGCTGATGCTGGCCGGCGACGCAGTGCCGAGTGCCGGCGATCGAGTGACGACGGTGACCGGGGTTCAAGCGCCGCGGGTACCGATCTGGGTCGCCGGAACCGCTGGCCTACGAGCCGGCCCGCGACGTGTCGCACGCCACGGGCTCGAAGGACTCGCGCTGGTCGGCGCCGACTCGTGGACAGCGGACCGTGTCACAGAGGCGCTGGGTGCTGGGTCGTTGACGGCCGGCGAGGTCGACGTCGTGCTTGTTGGCGGCGAGCATCCCGACCCGGATGCGTTCGAAGCGGCCGGCGCGACGTGGTGCGTGCCGGAAATCCTTCCCGGCGCGACCGCGGCAGAGGCGTTTGCTGCGGCGTCGACATCGCCGCGCTGAGCGCGATCACCTCAGCTCGGCGAGGTCTCCAGGTCCGACTTCAGGTTGGCGAGGAGGCCGACGGCCGATCGCGCGTAGTCGCCGATCCACCGATCGTGGATGAGCTTGATCGGGAGAGCATCGAGGTGGTTCCAACGCACGCGGCCCTTCCGCTGGGCGATCAGGAGCCCGGCGCGCTCCAACACGTCGAGGTGCTGCATCGTGGTGCACCGATCAAGCTCCGGGAAGCTGGCGCACACCTCGCCGGTGGTCCGCGGATGGTCCTTGAGCAGGTCGAGGATCCGCCGGCGTGTGCTGTTCGACAGCGCCTTGAACACGTTGTCGAACGCTTCGTCGAACGTCACGTCGTCGGCATCGGTCTTGCCAGACATGTTATAAGTATATAACATAAGACGGGTTGAGAGGAGAGAGCAATGACATCGACGTTGACGTTCAAGGTGTCCGGCCGCATCGCCCGCCCGGTGCATGACGTGTTCGAGGCCGTCGCCGACCCCGACCAGCTGTCCAGCTACTTCACGACGAACGGCGCAAAGGGGCGGCTCGAGACGGGTGCCACCGTCGTGTGGGACTTCGCTGACTTCCCCGGGGCGTTCCCGGTCCAAGTGGTCGAGGTCGAGCCGGACCGTCGCATCGTGCTGCGTTGGCAGGCCGCCGACGCGCCCGAGGATCCGTACGAGACGACCGTGACGATGGAGTTCGAGCCGCTCGACGACAGGCGGACGCTGGTCACGATCGCCGAGGAAGGCTGGCGCGAGACCGAGGAAGCCAAGAAGGCGTCGTACGACAACTGCGAGGGCTGGACGGGGATGCTCTGCGCGATGAAGGTCTGGCTCGAGCACGACATCAACCTGCGTGAGGGCTTCTACAAGTAGGTGCTCGCGACCGGCTCAGCACCGCCGGCAACGCCTAGCGTTGCTGGCGGTGGGTCGGTACAGCTCGCGAGCTCTCGCCACGTTGTCGGTGATGGCGATGGTCGTGGCCTCCGGCTGCGGAGATGAGGCGTCGTCGACCGAGACGACGACGACGGTCCGGCTCGGGCCACTGACGCCCCGAGACCCCGAGCGCATCCCGCCCGACCAGCAGGCCGCGATCGCCGCACTTGCCGCAGCGGTGTCGCCGGAGTCGCCGGAGTCGCCCGCCGAGCACGCCGGGCACGATGGTCACGCTGCCAGTGGCCCGACCTCGACCGTGCCGTTGGCGCCCGCCGACCAGAGGGCGTTCGACGCCGAGTGGTCGGCCGCCGTCGCCGCCGCGTCCACCATCGACACACCGGCGGAGGCCACCGACGCCGGCTACACCCGCGCCGCCGTGCAGGGCTCCGGCGTCGGTGTGCACTGGGTGAACTGGGAGCTGATCGACGCGCCATTCGACCCGACTCGACCGTCGATGCTGCTGTTCGACGAGCGTGATGGACGCGAGCGGCTCGTCGGCTTCTCGTACTGGCTGCGCAGCGAGGCACCGGAGGGGTTCGCTGGTCCGAACGACGTCTGGCACCAACACACGAACCTCTGCATCGTCAACGGATGGGTCGATCGGGAGCGGGCAGCGACGCCGGCCGACTGTGCTGGCCACTTCCTGGCCGGGTCCGACCTCTGGATGCTGCACGCCTGGGTGGTGCCGGGCTACGACAACCCGTGGGGTCCGTTCGCCACGCTGCACCCAGGGCTGTGTCCAGGTCCGGGCGAGGCGGTCGCCGACATCGCGCGCTGCCCGGGCACCTGAGCGTCGGCCGTCAGAGGATTCCACCGTCGCTGATGCGGCGCGTGGCGTCGAACAGCGCGGGATTCGAGGCCATGAACGTGTCCTGGTCGATGATCCGCCAGCCTGACTCCAGCAACGGCCGCAGAGCCGGGCTCGGGCCCGGTAGGCAGCTGCCGATCCGGCCTCCCTCTGCGGCGTGTCGATAGGCAGCAACGAGCACCGCAACGGGATCGGCGTCCGGAGACATCACGAGCCGGTTGATCCACCGATCGACGCCAGTGCGACGAAGCCGAGCGTGCACGGCGGCAATGGGACGCCCGGCCTGGACGACGACGAATGGTCGGGCCTCAGGGAGTGCGGCCCAGAAGTGATGGTCATCGGGGCTCGACGCACCCAGCCAGCCCTGTTCGAGCTCGATCGTCGTGTCGAGTCCTGCCGGCTTGCACACGAGTCCTGGTGCGTCCGGTGGCAAGGCGGCCGAGTCGCCGTCCAGGTAGAGGTTCGGCCAGTACGGCGTCATGCCGCTGCGCACGTACAGCGGCAGGGCGCGGGGATCTGACGAGGCGAACGTCGTGCGGGCAGCGGTGTCGGCGAACAACCGGTCGAGCAGCAGAGCGCCGGTGCCCTGACCGAATCGGTCCGGGAGCACGAACAGATCGGCCAGGTGGGTCACGCCGGCGCGCTCGATGACGGCGCCGAAGCCAACCGCTCCGTCGCCGTCCGCGGCGACCAGCACTCGACCGGTCGACATCAAGTGCAGGAGGTAGGGCGTCAGGAGGTTGGCTCCGCCCTCGGGAATGGTGTCGCCATTGGCCGCCCAGATCGCGAGGATGTCGGTGATGTCGGCATCGCCAGCCGCACGGACCACGATGCCGGCGTTCAGTGCACCGCTCATCTGCGCATCATGGCGCGCCCCGCGATGAGCGATGAGTGGTCATACGGCGCACATCGCTCATCGCGACGATGACGCGGCCCGGGCGATGAGCAATCTGCGGTCCATCGCCACTCATCGCTCATCGCGCGGCTGGGGTGAACAGAACACCTGCGGCGTTGATCAGCGGACCCCACATTGACAGTTAGGTATGCCTAACAGTACGTTGCTGGCGTGGCCGATGCGCCTGACGCTGCCCCCATCGGTGTCGAACAGCTGCGGCTCGCCGCGGCGCTGGCGCACTCGGCGCCCGACGTCGATGTGGAGCTGGTCGGCGCAGGTCGGCGCTGGATCGTCAGCTACCGGCGCCCCTGTGCCACCGTCGATCCCTGCGGCTTCCGGCAACTCGTGCTCGCCACCGCCCGCGGCTGCCGCGTCGGCTTGCTGCCCGTGACCACGATTCGATTCACGTTCGGTCTCCTCGACATCGGTGGCGGCGTCTACGACGCCTCCGGCCTGGAGGGCCCCATGCGACGCATCGCCACGTTGCTGCCGGGAAGCGCCGTCGAGGCACTGCTGCGCGACATCCCCGACGGCGGCGCGGCGGTCGAGGCGCACCTCTGCCCCGACGAGGAGTTGGGGACGACGGTCGTGACGCTGTCGGCGCCCCACGCCACGCGCGGTGTCGGACTCGACTCCGTCGCCCAGGCCGTGTCGGCTTCCTGCATGGCGATGGAAGTCATGGCCGGGCTGGGACAACCGTCGATCTGACGCGCGCACCGCGCCCGAGCACGACGAGTACCGCCGACATCACCACGGCGAGTGCGCCGGCGCCGATCAACACACCCCGCAGCGCGTCTTCGAGCCTCGTCCCACCCGTCCCCGCCGTCTCGATCGCCGTCGACGCGATGGCGATGGCGACCCCACCCATGGTCACCACCACGGTCAGCACCACGCCGGACGCGAGGCCGGCCTTCTCCGGTGGGACCACGGCCTGCGTGGAAACGCTCGTGAACGCCCAGCTCATCCCGAACCCGAGGCCGGCCAACACGGCGACGCTGATGAACACGGTGAGCACGTCGGACAGGCCCATGGCGATCGCGCCGAGGCCTCCGCACAACAGCGCGACCGACATCACGAGCCACGACGGGAAGCGCTCGACCCGTCCCGAGAGCTGCGACGACACCGCCACCCCCGATGAGAATCCCAGGAAGGCGAGCCCGGCCTCCAGCGGCGAGAGGTCGTCGACGGACTGGAGGAGGATCATCGACGTGAAGATCACGGTCGAGGTCCCCATGTTCCCGATGGTCCCGGCTGCGGTCATGAGGTCGAACTCACGGATCCGGAACAGGCTGACGTCCATCAACGGGTGGCGGACGCGGTGCTCGACGACGATGAACAGCGCAATACCAACGAGGCCCGCACCCATCAGCCCGAGCGTCGCGACGGAGCCCCACCCCCACTCGGACGCTCGATCGACGGCGTACGTGAACGCTCCGATCGAGACGACGACGAGGCCGAGCCCGACCCAGTCGATGTCCTTCGGCATGGACTCATCGCGGCTCTCGCGGATCGAGCTGTAGGCGAGGACGACCAGCGCTGCCGCGACCGGGACGTTGACGAGCAACACCGCTCGCCAACTGATCAGCGTCAGCGCCCCACCGATGAGTGGCCCGAACGCTTGCCCGATCGCCGCGATGCCGAACACCGCGCCGACCGCTCGCTCGACCTTGACTTGCGGGAAGGCGTTCGTCACGACGGCCAGGCTCAGCGGGAACGAGAACCCAGCCGCCACGCCCTGCACCAGCCGCATGGCGATCAGTGCTCCGGCGTTCGGGGCCAGCCCACCGGCAAGCGACGACAGCCCGAACGCGACCGTGCCGATGACCAACCACCGGCGCCGCCCTCGCAGGTCGCCGATCCGTCCGCCGACGATCATCGTCGCGCCGTTGGCGAGCATGTACCCGCTGATCACCCACTGGAGGTCGGTGACCGACGTGTCGAGATCCTTTGCCATGTCGGGGAGCGCGGCTTGCACGGCGAAGAAGTCGAGCTCGATCAGGAACACGCCGAGTGCGGCGGCGACGATGACGCGCCACAGTCGCGGGTCGTTCGTCAGGCGCCGCTCGTTCGCGGACGTTGCGGTCACCGCCAGAGTCTCGCGTCAGGGCCGGGGCGGAGCGCCTGGCGTCAGTGCCTCGAGCACGGTCTTGAGCAGGCTGTCTCGAGCTCTCATCGGCGGGCGTCGCGCCAATGGCTCGGTGACAGCCCGCGAGCCCGCTTGAACGCCCGGCTGAAGGCCTCTTCGGAGTCGTAGCCGACGCGTCGCGCCACGGCGAAGATCGTCAGGTCGCTGGTGGCCAGCAGCTCGGCGGCGAGGTGCATGCGCCACTCCGTCAGGTAGCGCATCGGCGATCGACCCAGGACCTCGCGGAACCGTCCGTCGAGCAACGAGCGCGAGACCGCCGCGCCGGACGCCAGCTCGGCGACCGTCCACTTGTGGGCGGGCGAGCGATGGAGCAACGCCAGCGCCGGCGCCAACACGGGGTCATGCAGCGCGCCGAGCCAGCCCTGATCCACAGCGGGGGCGGTCGCGAGGTGGACACGAAGGACCTCGATCAACAACAACTCGGGCAACCGCGTCGCGATCGGGCTCGTGCTGAGGTTGGAAGGGGGAGCAGCGGCCTCGAGGGCGTAGGCGATGCTCGCCTGCACCCACCCAGTTCCAGCGCCCGGGGAGAGGCGCACGACGAACACCGGCGGAAGGGCCCGCAACGCCGGGTCGAACAGCGGGTCCTCGGAGTACAGGTAGCCACAGACGATGTCAGTCCGCCCGCCGCCGCCGCCGTGGCGGATCACCGGCAGCTGTTCCCAGGGGAGCGGCTCGAGCAGCGTCATGATCGACACGCACTGCGCCGGCGCCTCACCGCCCATCGTGTACTCGTCGGCGTACGGGAGCACGATGACGTCACCCTCGCGGGCCCACAGCCGCGTCCCGTCGGCGACCGACACCCAGCACGAGCCGCGCGCAACGATGTGGAACAGGATGAGGCGGTCTGCGCCCGGGTGCAGCGCATCGGCGAGCGCCAGCGGTGTCGATGCGAACTCGAATTCCTCGGTCAGCTCCGATCGGAAGAAGATCGCTCCCTCCAGCCGCAACTGCTCGAGCGCTTCTCGCAGTAGCGCCGATCCCTCGCCATCGGAGACGGCCGAAGCCATGTCGCCCACGTCGCAAGTCTGGTGCCTCGGCTAGCACTCACGGCGTCTGGGTCATGGTCGTGAACGGCGAGCGCACGGATACTCGTCATGCCCCCCAACGACGAAGGACTGAAACAAATGAACTCCTTTCCACCCATCGGCCACATCGCCCTCACCGTGCGCGATCTGACGGTCAGCACGCCGTGGTACGAAGCACTCTTCGAGGTCGCGCCCGTCATCGACGAGGACACCGATCCGGACCTCCACCACACCGTGTACTTGCTCGGGAACACCCTGCTCGGACTGCACCAACACGGAACCCCGGCTCCCGCTGGGCGCTTCAGTGAGTTCAGCGTCGGGCTCGACCACGTCGCCTTCGGTTGCGACGACCGAGACGACCTGGAGAAGTGGGCGCGCCGACTCGACGAGCTCGGCATCGAGCACGGCGAGATCAAGGACGCCCACTACGGCTCGGGGCTCAGCTTCCGCGACCCCGACGGCATCGCCCTCGAGTTCTTCGCCCCGCCGAGGTGAGCCATGTCCGCATCAGAGATCACCATCGACTACGCCGCGATCAAGGAGCGCCAACAGCGGACTTGGTCTGCGGGCGACTACGCCCTCATCGGCACGACGTTGCAAATCACCGGCGAGCTGCTGTGTGAGGCCGTCGACGTGGCGGCCGGCGAGCGAGTGCTCGACGTTGCCGCCGGCAACGGCAATGCCGCCCTCGCTGCGGCGCGCCGTGGATGCGACGTCACGGCCTGCGACTACGTCCCTGCGCTTCTCGAACGGGCGCGAGCCCGGGCGGCGGCTGAGGGTCTCAGCTTGGAGACCGACGCTGCTGACGCCGAGGCGCTCCCATACCCAGACGCGGCCTTCGACGTCGTCCTGTCGACGTTCGGCGTCATGTTCACCCCACAGCAGGAGCGGGCCGCGTCCGAGCTGGTGCGCGTGTGCCGGCCCGGTGGGCGAATCGGCTTGATCAGCTGGACCCCGACCAGCTTCGTCGGGCAGATGTTCAAGCTCGTCGGTCGCTACACACCGACGCCCGCAGGTGTGCGATCACCGCTGCTGTGGGGGAGCGAGACCCGCCTGGACGAGCTCCTCGGCCAGGACGTCGCGCGCTACGAGCACCAGCGTCGCGAGTTCATGTTCCGCTACCGCTCGGCCGGGCACTGGCTCGATGCCTTCCGTGCCTGGTATGGCCCGATGAACAGGGCCTTCGCCGCCCTCGAGCCCGCCGCGCAGACCGCTTTCGAACGTGACCTCCTGGCCCTCGCCGAAGCTCACAACACCTCGTCGGCCACGCTGCGGGTACCCAGCGAGTACCTGCTGACCGTCGCCGTCAAGTCTGGGTGACCGACCGGAACGGCAGGCGTCGGATGCGGTGGTGCGGAAGTCCGGTGTCCGGTGTGACAAAGCCCTCGCCGACGACCTCGAAGCCGTGGCGTCGATAGAACTCGAGTGCCGAGTCACGGGCGTTGGCCCACACGCACGTCGCGCCGCCGGCGAAGGCTCTGGCGACACCCGCCGCCAGCAATTGCCCGCCGACTCCGTGTCCCTGGTGCGCTGAGTCGACCGCCATCCCGCGCAGTTGCACCGCCGCAGCGCCATCCCCACCGGGAAACGGCTTCGACGCCCACGTCGCGATGGCGATCAGGTCGCCATCGCGACGCGCGCCGAGGTGGCTCGTGGTGGCATCGTCGTCGGCCGCCCACCGCAGCTCGCTCGACGGCGTGCCGTTGCGCAGCACCGCAGCGCGCAGCGGGTGCGTCTCCTCGGCGCGAAGCTCCACGATGTCCACCGACAGGTCGGACATCCGCACGACGCGATCGGCCACGGCGGCAGCCTCGTCGCGATCGTGAGTCACGAGCAAGGACGTCGTCGCAGTCTCCCGCAGGATTCGGGCGAGCTCGCCGGCGAGGTGGTCGTGCAACTCCCGGTCGAGCCCGGTCAGCGGCTCGTCGAAGAGCACGACCCGCGGTGCCGGCGCGAGTGATCGGGCCAATGCCACCCGCTTCGCCTCGCCACCACTGAGCTCGGTGACCCGTCGGTGTTCGAACCCACTGAGGCCGACGACGGCCAGCAGTTCGGAGACTCGCTGCGCTCGAGCATGCGCACTCGGACGCCGAGGCAGCATGCGGAGACCGAACGCCACGTTGGCGGCGACGTCGCGGTGAGGGAAGAGCTGCTCGTCCTGGAACACCATGCCGACGCCGCGCCGGTGGGTCGGTCGCGCCGTGATGTCCTCCCCGTCCAGGAGCACGCGCCCGGCGTCAGGCGTGACCAGCCCCGCGACGACACGGAGCAGCGTGCTCTTCCCGCTGCCCGACGGCCCGAGCAGGGCCACGACCTCGCCATCGGCGACCGTCAGCGACACCGCGTCGAGAACGGGCGGACCGCCGAAGGCGACCGTCACATCACGGACGTCGAGCACTGGCCTCCATCATCATGGGAAGGTCGGCCGAACGCGGCCGATCGCCGGCGAGGTCGAGCACGACGACGATGAGCACGGTGGCGACGGCGAGGATCGTCGCCAGGGCGTACGCCTGGGCCTGCAGCACCGCGCCCGTGCGGCCGAGCAGCCGCTCGATGACGATCGGCATCGTCTCGTTCCCGCGGCGCGAGAGGAAGCTGGTGGCGCCGAACTCGCCGAGCGAGATCGCCGCGGCAAGCCCAGCGGCGAGCACGATCGGCCGACGGATGTACGGCACCGTGACTTCACGCCACGCCGCGACAGGGGAGGCACCGAGCGTCGCTGCCGCCTCGTGAAGATGCGGATCGATCCCGCGAGCCACCGGGAGCACGATGCGCACGACGAACGGCACGGCTACCAACGCCTGTCCGATCGGCACGAGCAACGGTGACGCCCGCCAGTCGACTGGGGGCTGGTCGAACGTGATGAGGATGCCGAAGCCGATCGTCACCGCCGACGTCGCGATCGGCAGCATCAGCCCCGCGTCGAGGAGACGTCCGAGTCGCGCCGACGTCGCGATGCCCAAGGCGGCGAGTGCCCCGATCACGACCGCCAGTACGGTCGCCAGCGCGGCGGTGCGCAGCGATGTCGCGATGGCGCCGAGCGGATCGACGCCGAGGTTGATGCCTGGGCGGAGCTCAGGATCACCGAGCGTGCGCCAAGCGGTC
Source organism: uncultured Acidimicrobiia bacterium (assembly GCA_963844915.1). Classification (GTDB taxonomy): domain Bacteria; phylum Actinomycetota; class Acidimicrobiia; order Acidimicrobiales; family Ilumatobacteraceae; genus JALZMG01. The sequence goes on from CAWJQF010000013.1 coordinate 430,657, forward strand.
AACGACCACCCGGTGGACCCACGCAGCGACCGCACGACGAGCGCCACGAGCGGAGCGCCGGCCACGATCGCCGTGCCGGTCGCCGTGGCGGCGACGAGCCAGCGCTGACGACGGGACCGTGGTCTGACGCGCACGGCGAGCGGCCGCAGGGCGAGCGCGCGGCTGTGGCGACGCTGCTGCCACAGCGACCAGGCCACGACGGCGCCGATCAACACGAGCTGCAGGACGGCCAACGTCGCCGCGGCGCCGATGTCGCCGAGCTGGGTGGCGCGACGCCAGATCTCGACTTCGATGGTCGACGTGCCAGCGTCGCCGAGCACGCGAATGACCCCGAACGACGTGAACGTGAAGACGAAGACGACGGCCGCGCTGGCGAGGATGGCCGGCCACAGGAGCGGCAGCGTGATCTCGCGAAATGCCTGCCACGGGGACGCCCCCAGCGTGGCGGCCGCCGCCTCGAGGTCGGGCGACAGGTGTTGCCACACCGCGCCAACGGTGCGCACGACGACGGCGAGATTGAACATCACGTGGGCGACGAGGATGGCTGGCGTGCCGCGCTCCCATCCCGGTGGAAGAAGGGCGAGGACGGCGGCGCCCATCACCACGGTCGGCAGGACGAAGGCGGCGGTCAGCATCCCGGCGAGCAGCCGTCGACCACGGAAGCGGTAGCGCGAGAGCACGTAAGCCGGCAGCAGACCGAAGATCACGGTCAGCACCGTGCTCGCCACGGCCTGCCACAGCGTGAACCACACGACGTGCCACGTCGACGGACGCGAGAAGGTCGCCTCGATCGTGGCGGGCGTGAGCCCGCGCGCCAGGAGGGTGATGAACGGCCACGCGTAGAAGACGACGAGGAAGACGATCGGGATGGCGAGCAGCGCGGCGACCAGCCACGCCGGTACGCGGTTCGGCGCTACCTCAGAACGAGGTCGGTCCACTCGTCGATCCAGGCCTCGCGGTTGGCGTCGATCGTCGCCGGCTCGAGCGTGAGCGGATCGCGCGCCACGATCGCGAAGTCAGTCATCACCTCGGGGAGCGCGACGTCACCGTTGGCGGGATACACGAACAAGTTGAGCGCGACCTGCTCCTGGAAGGCAGGCGAGATGAGGAAGTCGACCAGCTGGCGCGCTTCGTCAGGCGCATCGGTGCCACGCAGCACGGCGGCGAACTCGACTTGGCGGAAGCACGTCGACTCGACGACCCCGGTGGTCGGCTCGTCGATCGGTGGGTCGGCGAACACCACCTCGGCGGGTGGGCTCGTGCCGTAGCTGATGACGAGCGGGCGGTCGCCGTCGCTCGCACCGGAGAACCGCTCGTAGTACGCCTGCTCCCAGTCGTCGACGACCTCGGCGCCGTTGTCGGTCAGCGCCGTCCAGTAGTCGGTCCACCCGTCCTCCCCGAACTCGGCCACGGTCGCCATGAGGAACGCCAGTCCGGGCGACGACGTGGCTGGGTTCTCCACCACCAGCAGATCGCGGTATGCGGGGTCGGTCAGCGCTTGCAGGTCGGCCGGAGGCTCGAGCCCGCGCTCGCCGAACCAAGCCGCGTCATAGTTCACGCACACGTCGCCGAAGTCGACCGGCGTGGCTTCACCCTCGGGAACGAGCTGGCGCAGCTCGGCGGGCACGGTGTCCAACCCGGCGGCCTCGTACGGCTCGATGACGTCCTCATCGACGACGCGGGACAGGAACGTGTTGTCGATGCCGAACATGACGTCGCCCTCAGGGTTGCCGGCCGTCAGCACCGCCTTGGAGACCATGGTGCCGGTGTCGCCCGCCGCCAGCAGCTCAACGGCGATCCCGGTCTCCTCGGTGAACGCGGTCAGCGCGTCGTTGAGCGGCGTTCCTTCGGCGGGGAACGAGTCGTAGGTCACCAGCGTGATGGAGTCCGCGCCGCCGTCGTCACCGCAGGACGCCACCGCGCCGAGGGTGAGCAGCAGTCCGCCGACCAAGCGCATGCGGCCCGTCATGACACCTCTCCTGGAACGACGATCGTGATCACGCCGGACTGCACCGACACCGACACAGGTGGCTCGAGGACCTGGTTGCTGACGCCGAGGCCGACGAGCGGCTCGAGGCGATGGTCCTGCAGCGGCCAGCGCGCTCCCTGCACCGTCACACCCTCGGCGACGCCGTGCGTCGCGAGCACGGAGAACGTCGTGCCGATCGGGAGATCGAGTGTGGTCGACCCTGGACCGTGAATGACGACGAACTGGTCCGACCCCCACCAGGCCTCGAGGTGGGCGACGCCGCCGACGGCGGCGGCACCGAGCGCGCCGAGCGCGGCGACGGCGTGATCGAGCCGGTCCCCGGCACCCGCCACGAGCAGGATCCGCTCCGGTGTCAGCGACGCCGCATGGGCGACGGCCAGCTCCGTGTCGGTGGCCGGCTTGTCGACCGGGTGGCGCACGACCGTCGTGTGCTCGGACGCCCACGCCAGCCCGCTCGCCGAGATCGAGTCGAGATCGCCGACGAGGACCGAGGGCTCCAGCCCGGCGGCAAGCGCGTAGTCGAGCCCGCCGTCGGCGGCGATGAGCACGGCATCGTCGGGTACGGCGGCGACGGCGCGGGAGTCGAGCTCTGCTGCTCCTGTGATGACGACGACGGTGCTGCTCATCCGATCCCTCCGCCGGCATTACCCGGTTCAGGTTCTCGGGTCGGTGGCGGCAGCCGCCCTCTCAGCCCACTGGTCCCGCGAGCTCCCCGTGTTGTTCGGCCTCGACTCTACCGGGTCGCTTCGCTGGACGGCGATAGCTGACCAGACTGAACGCGGCGAGGCCGACGATGACCAGCACCATGCCGGGGACCTGGGCTGGGCGGATCTCCTCGCCGAGCAGGATGTAGCTCCACACGACGGCAAGCGCCGGCTGAGCGACCTGCAGGATGCCGATCGTCCCCACGTCGACCTCGCGCTGCGAGGCGGCGAGCAGTCCATGGGCGAGCATCCCCGTGAGCACGGACAGAAACGCCACCGCCGTCCACCCCTTGGCCGAGAGCGGCCAGAGCTCGTCGCCGGCCAGGACCAGCGCGATCGGAGCCGTCGACAGTAAGCCCACGCACATCATCGTGGTCATGAAGTCGACCAGCTCGACGGTGGCTCTGGCTCGTCGCGAGGTGAGCAGGTAGCAGACCCAAGTGACCACCACGACGAGGACGATGGCGTCGCCACCGACGGTCGCGCCGCCCTGATTGCCGCCGAGGAACAGCACGATGGCCAGGCCGACGATCGACAAGGCACCCCACGCCAAGGCCCGTGGGTTCGGCTGCTCGCCGAAGAAGATCGCGCCAGCCGGGACGAGGAACAGCGGGCTGAGAGCCGTGATGAACTCGGCGTGGGCGATGCTCGTCATGGTGATGGCGGTGAACATCAGCGCGATGTTGAGGCCGAAGAACAAGCCGGCTGGCAGCACCGCCCGCCACGTCGCGGAACTGGGCGGGCGCCGCCCCGTCAGCGCGCGACGTGCACCAACCACGACCCACCACAGCACGATCGCACCGATCATCCGCCAGAACGCCAGGACCGAGCCGGGCGTGTCGGCCCACTTGACGATGGACGAGCTGCTGGAGAACGTCAGCACCGCTGCGAGCACGAGCAGGATGCCGAGTGGCACCCGCCTCACGTCGTCGTGGTGCGGAAGATGTCGGGCTCGATGTACACGAGGCGCGCCGTCGGCACCGCGGCGCGCAGCGCGGCCTCGGCGTCATTGATGGCGGCCGTCAGCTGCTCCATCGACAGCTCGGATGCGAACTCGACCTTGGCGGCCACGAGCAGCTCCTCGGGGCTGAGGTGCTCGGTGCGCAGGTTGATCAGCCGCTGCACGTGGGGGGCCGTGGTGAGGCTCGCCTCGATCTTGCGAACGTCGGCCTCGCTGGCGGCCTCGCCGATCAGCAGACCCTTCATCTCGATGGCCAGCAGGATCGCGATGACGACGAGCAGGATGCCGATGGCGATGGAGCCCACGGCGTCCCAGCGGGGTTCACCGGTGAAGTGGGCGAGCAACACACCGCCCAGGGCGAAGAACAGGCCGAGCTCGGCACCGACGTCCTCGAGCAGCACTACCGGCAGCTCCGGCTGCTTGGCGGTGCGGATGTACCTCCACCAAGACGTGCCCTTGGCCTTGTGGTGGAGCGCCTCCTTGTAGGCGGTGCGCAACGAGTACGACTCGAGGAGGATGGCGAACACGAGGATGCCGATGGCGACACCGAGGTTCTCGACCTCGTGGGGATCGCGCAGCTTGGAGATGCCCTCGTACAGGGCGAACAGGCCGCCCATCGAGAACAGGACGAGGGCGACGACGAAGGCCCAGAAGTAGCGCTCCCGTCCGTACCCGAAGGGATGCTGGGTATCGGCCTCTCGGCGGGCCCTCCTGCCGCCGAGCAGCAGGAGGGCCTGGTTGCCCGTGTCGGCCACGGAGTGAGCCGCCTCGGCGAGGAGCCCTGCCGAGCCGGTGATGACGAACCCGACGAACTTCGCGATGGCGATGCCGAGGTTGGCGAAGAGGGCGGCGAAGACCGCTTTGCGGCTGCCGTCGGTCACCGGCCAAGGTTGGCACATGGGGCAACTCGACGGCCGGGTCGCATTGGTCAGCGGCGGTGGCCGGGGGATCGGAAGGGGCATCTCCGAGGCGCTCGCCGCGGAGGGCGCCTCCGTGGCGGTCAACTACCGGCGCGACGAGGAGGCGGCGCAGGACACGGTGGCGACGATCACCGAGTCTGGGGGTGTCGCGAGGGCGTACGCCGCTTCGGTCGACGATGCCGAGGCCGACGCGACGATGGTTGCGCAGGTCCTCGACGACTTCGGGTACGTCGACCTCCTCGTGGCCAACGCCGGCGTCGCCTCGCGGGGGAACGCCGTCGCCGACACCGATCCCGGCGAGGTCGAGCGGTTGCTCGCCACGCACGCCGTGAGCGCCCACCATCTCGCCCGCCTGGTCCTGCCCTCGATGCGTGAGCGCCCGCGAGGCGACATCGTGATGATCTCCTCGGTGGCGACGGTCAGCCTCGGGGCCAACGGCGCGCCGTACAACATGGCCAAGGCGGCGCTCGAGGCGCTCGCCGCGACGTTGGCGAAGGAGGAGCGCCAGAACGGGATCCACGTCAACGTCGTTGCGCCCGGGCTCGTAGAAACCGACATGGGTATCCGCCTGGCGCGCGCGTTCACCGGTGACCGGTCGCTGCAGGATCTGCGCTCGTTGGACGCCGATGCACCATTCGGGCGGGTGTGTCAGCCGGCTGACGTGGCGGCGGCGGTCGTGTGGCTGTGCAGTGAAGGTGCTGGTTACGTGACCGGGCAGCGCATCCAGGTCGACGGCGGGGGTCCCTTCGAAGCACCGTAGGTGATGCGGCCGGCGAAGGCGCTGGAGCGCCCGCCGTGCCGAACTGGGGCTTCAGTTCTGAACGACGCGATCAACGCCCTCATGATGCGGCCGGCGAGGGCGCTGGAGCGCCCGCCGTGCCGAACTGGGGCTTCAGTTCTGAACGACGCGATCAACGCCTCGGTAGCCTTGAACTCGATGAGTCCCCTCGAAGGTCTGGCCGCCGCTTCCCCCCTCGCCGGCGCGGCCTCGACCGATCGTGAACCGATCATCGAGATCACGCCAGCTGCCCTCGCCAAGCTGTTCGACCTGCGCGATTCGGAGCCCGACGGCGAGCAGCTCGGGCTGCGCCTCGAGATCGCGTCCGCGCCGGGCGAGGACTTCCGTTACGACCTCAGCTTCGACGAGTACCTCACGGCGGCGTTCACCGACGAGGTGCGCACGCACGAGGGTCTCAAGGTGATCATCCCCCAGCGTGACCTCGAGGCGCTGCAGGGGGCGACACTCGACCACACCGAGTCACAAGGCTTGGTCATCCGCAACCCGAACCGGCCGGCCGCGCCGGTCATCGAGGGCCTGACTGGCGACGACGAGCTGTCCGCGGAGATCGACGCGCTCGTCTCGGGCGAGATCAACCCGGCGCTCGCCATGCACGGTGGGTTCGTCACCTACGTCGGTCACGACGGCGAGGGCACGGCGTACCTGACAATGGGAGGCGGGTGCCACGGCTGCTCGATGAGTCGCCTCACGATGCTCGACGGCGTGCAGACGATGATGGTCGACGCGATCCCGGCGATCCAGCGGGTGCGCGACCTCACCGACCACTCGACAGGGGAAAACCCCTACTACGGCTGAAGCAATCGTTCTGTCCGTACGAATCGATCGTTGTGATGCGGTTCTTACGGACAGTTCGGGCTATTCCTCATCGAAGCCGGTGAGCTCACTCGTCGACGGGACCGGTGTGCCCCAGCGCCGCATTCCCGCCTCGATGCGGTCGTTGAGGATCTCGAGCACCTGCACACGGGCGAACTTCTTCTGGTCGGCCGGGACGAGGTCCCACGGCGCGAGCCGGTGGTCGGTTCGCTCGAACATCTCCTCCGCAGCCACGTCGTAGTCGCGATTGCGCTTGCGATTGCGCCAGTCCTCGTCCGTGATCTTCCAGCGGCGCAGTGGGTCCGCATCCCGCCGCTCGAACCGGCGCAGCTGTTCCTCGTCACTGATGTGCAGCCAGAACTTGACGAGGATCAGACCTTCCAGGACGAGCGTGCGCTCGAAGCTGACGATCTCCTCGTAGGCCCGGCCCCACTGCTCGGTGGTGGCGTAGCCCTCGATCCGCTCGACCAGCACGCGGCCGTACCAGCTGCGATCGAACACCGCCATCCCGCCGAGACCAGGCAGCTCCTGGTAGAAGCGCCGCAGGAAGTGGTGCCGCTTCTCGTCGAAGGTCGGCTTGGAGTAGGTCGAGACGCGGTAGTGGCGGGGATCGAGTCGCTGCACGACGCGCTTGATCGCGCCCCCCTTGCCGGCGGCGTCGGGCCCTTCGAACACGACGAGCAGTCCGGGGCCGAGCTCCCCGGTGCCCATCTGGCCGCCGAGGTGCAAGCGCAACTGCAGCAATCGACGCTGCCCGACGTCGAGGCGGCGCAGGTAATCCTTGTTCGGCACCCGCTGTTCCATCCCGAGCTCGTCGAGTCGCCCCATCGATGGGCGATCGTAGGCGGCAGGCGTCAGCCCGTCGGTCCGAACCGCTCGACACGGACGCGCTCGGCCGGCACGCCTGCGTCGAGTAGCACGGTGCTCGCCGCCTCGGCGAAGCCGGCGGATCCGCAGACGTACGCCGTGACGTCGTCGGCGAGCGGCATCGGAACGTCCTCCATGACCAGACGGCCTGGCCCCCGGCGATGACCCGGCGGGACGGATCGGGTGAACACGACCGTCGTCTGCGGGCCAGGAAGCTCGGCGGCGTAGTACAGGACGTCGGGGGAGCGGGCGGACACCACCAACCGCAGGAGGTCGGCGCTGCCTGTCCGCCGAGCATGACGCAGCATGGCCATCAGCGGCACGACGCCGGAGCCGCCTCCGAGGAGCAGCGCCGGTGTCGCCCCCTCCCACACGAACCAGCCACCGATCGGCCCGCGGACGTCGAGCTCGTCGCCCGGCTCCACGACGTCGTGGAGGAACATCGACACCTCACCGCCCTCGAGACGTTCGACCGTGAGCTCGAACTCGTCGCCGTCCTCCGGAGCCGAAGCCACGGAGTAGGAGCGCTGTGCGGTGTACCCGTCGGGCGCAGTCAGCCGCAGGACGACGTGCTGGCCTGCCCGCTGACCCAGCGGCGCGTCGAGCCGTAGCCGGAACGTCGCGGCGTGACTGGTCTCGAGCGCGCCGCTCGACGACCGTCGCCACCCTCCACGGACCGCTGCTCGGTTGTGGCGTCATCAGCAGTCCCGCGTGAGCCAGGTGGGTGAGACGCCGAAGCGCAGCGGAGGCGGCGAGCTCGGGAGGTGAGGCGAGCAACTTGTTTGCGAGCCGAACCCGAACATGATTAGTCGCCTTGATAGCGCTGCTCGAGCCACGGGTCGCCGCGATCGTGGTAGCCGTTGCGTTCCCAGAAGCCCGGCTCGTCGTGGTTCATCAGCCGGAGGCCGGCGACCCATTTCGCGCTCTTCCAGAAGTACAGATGGGGCACGAGGAGCCGGGCCGGACCGCCGTGATCGCGTGACAGGGGGCCGCCGTCGACCGTCCACGCCACCCATGCCTTGCCGCCGGTGACGTCCGCCAACGGGAGGTTGGTCGTGTACCCGGTGTGGCTGAACGCCATGACGTGGGTCGCCGCGGGCTGCGGCCGGGCGATCGCGAGCAGCGTGTCGACCGAGACGCCCTCCCACAGCATGTCGAACTTCGACCACGTCGTGACGCAGTGGATGGCGCCGTTGTAGGCGTCCTCGGGCAAGGCGTGCAGCTCGTCCCACGTCCATGTCGTCGGTGCGTCGACGAGTCCTTCGACGCGGAACGTCCAGCTGTCGGTCGACAACTGCGGTGTCACTTCGGCGCTGAGCACCGGCCAGTCTGCGCCGGCGTCGTACTGGCCGGGTGGGAGACGCGGGTCGCGCCTCGCCTGTCCGCGCCCGAAGAACCCTCGTGTCGGCTTGGCCACGTGGGTGATCGTAGGAGCCCAGAGTTTCGGGAGTTGTTCGAATGCTGTTCGCACCGTGTCAGCGACGCTGGCGCACAGTGATCGAGTGATGAGAACTGCCCGCTCAGCCCGCCGTATGGTCGCCACCGCCATGGTCGGCGGCGTGCTTGTGCTCGCCGCATGCGGCGGCGACGACGAAGAGCCCGCGCCGGCCAACGAGCCGGCCGACACCGAAATGACCGAGGACTCGATGATGACCGAGGACTCGATGATGACCGAGGACTCGATGATGACCGAGGACACGATGATGGACGAGGAGATGACGGACACGACGTCCGCACCGTGAGTCGACGCTGACGAGTCCTGCGAGACTCGCCGCATGGCCGAATGCGTGCACCTCGAGACCATCACGGACGTCACCCCGAGCGACGACGGGTGCACGGACTGCCTCGCGATCGGCGCCCGCTGGGTCCACCTGCGGCTCTGCCAGGAGTGTGGCCACGTCGGGTGCTGCGACAGTTCGCCCAACCGCCACGCCACCGCCCATTTCCACGCCACCGGGCACCCGATCGTCCGCTCGTTCGAGCCCGGTGAGGACTGGTTCTGGTGCTACGCCGACGAGGTCGCCTTCGAACTCGACCTGCCTCCGGGTCCCAGTCACCCCTGATCGGGCCGTAGCCTTGCCGGCATGGCGAACAGGCCGGGGATCGTCAGCTACGGCGCGTACTTGCCCTACTGGCGTCTGCAGCGGCGAGACATCAAGGCGACGTTGGGAACGGGTGGCGGCGCCGGCACCCGCAGTGTCGCCAGCTACGACGAGGACACGACGTCGATGGGCGTCGAGGCGAGCCGCCTCGCGCTCGCCGCCGCGCCTGATCGCTACCAGCCGGGACTTGTCGCCTTCGCCACGACTGCACCGGCGTACGCCGACAAGACGAATGCCACGGCCATCCATGCCGCACTCGCCCTCCCGGACGACGTCGCCGCGTTCGACGCCGTCGGCGCCGTCCGCTCCGGCGTCGGGGTGGCCTGGATGGCGCAGGCCGCCGGCGGCCTGGCCGTGCTGGCCGACATCCGCACCGGCCGCCCCGGCTCGGCCGACGAAGCGACGGGCGGCGACGCCGCCGTGGCACTGGCGTTCGGTACCGAAGACGTCATCGCGGAGGTCGTCGGCGCGGCGTCGGTGACGGCCGAGTACACGGATCGATGGCGCACACCCGGCGAGCCCTACTCCGAGCAGTGGGAGGAGCGCTTCGGCGAGCACGTCGAGGTCCCGCTCGTCGAGCAAGCCATGACGGCAGCGCTCAAGTCGAGCGGCCTCGCCGTCGACGACCTCGAGCACGTCGTACTCGCAGGGCTCCACGCCCGCGCCATCAAGGCCGCCGCCCGCTCGCTCGGAACCCGGCCGGAGGCGCTCGCCGACGATCTGCTCGCCGACGTGGGCAACACCGGCACCGCGCATTGGGCGCTGGTCCTCGCCGACGTGCTGGACCGGGCGACGCCCGGCCAGCTCATCGCCGTGATCTCCCTGGCCGATGGCTGCGACGTGTGCCTGCTGCGAACGACCGACGCACTGGCGGCGCGCCGGCCGGCGACCTCCGTGCGCGACCGCCTCGCCGCCACTCGAGACGACCTTTCATACGCCCAGTTCCTGACGTGGCGCGGGTTCCTCCAACGGGAGCCGCCGCGGCGGCCCGAGCCCGAGCGTCCCGCGTCTCCGCCGTCGGTCCGCACCGACGATTGGAAGTACGCCTTCATCGGTAGTCGAGACGAGCGCGGGTTCATCCACCTGCCTCCTTCGCGCGTCAGCATGGGGTCCGGCGAGGTCGACCGGATGGAGCCCGTGCGCATGGCCGACGTTCCGGCGACCGTCGTCACGTTCACCGTCGATCGTCTCGCCTACAGCCTCAGCCCGCCGGTCGTCTCGGCGGTCATCGACTTCGACGGCGGCGGCCGCTTCCAGTGCGAACTGACCGACGTCGATCCGGCGAGCGTGGCGATCGGCGACCGCGTCCGCATGACGTTCCGCCGCCTCTACACGACCGGCGGGGTCCACAACTACTTCTGGAAAGCAAAGCCCCTGGAGGACTGAGCCATGGCATCACACGGCATTCGCGACCGCGTCGCCATCGTCGGCATGGGATGCACGACGTTCGGTGAGCACTGGGACCGCTCGACCGACGACCTGCTCATCGACGCCTCCTCCGACGCACTGGCTTCGGCCGGCGTCACCCTCGATGACGTTGACGCGTTCTGGCTCGGCACCATGGGCTCGGGGCTGTCAGGCCTCACGCTCAGCCGACCGCTGAAGATCGACCACAAGCCGGTGACGCACGTCGAGAACTTCTGCGCCACGGGCTCGGAAGCGTTCCGCAACGCCTGCTACGCCGTCGCCTCCGGCGCGTACGACGTGGCGATGGCGATCGGCGTCGAGAAGCTGAAGGACTCGGGCTTCTCGGGGCTCGTCGTCTCGAGCCCCGCTGACGACGGGACGAAGGCGACGACCACCGCGCCGGCCTCGTTCAGCCTCCTCGCTCCGGCCTACGCCAAGAAGTACGGCGTCGACGACGCGGAGATGAAGGACGTGCTGACCCGCATCGCCTGGAAGAACCATCGCAACGGCGCGCTCAACCCGCGAGCGCAGTTCCGCAAGGAGGTGGCGAAGGAGACGATCGCCTGCAGCCCGCTCGTCGCCGGACCGCTCGGCATCTTCGACTGCTCGGGTGTCAGCGACGGCTCCGCCGCAGCGATCATCGTGCGGGCCGAGGACGCCCACCGCTACACCGACCATCCGCTGTACGTGAAGGCGCTGTCGTTCATCGCCGGCCCGGCGGCCGGCCCGATCGACCCGAGCTACGACTACACGACGTTCACCGAGGTCGTGCGCAGCGCCGAGGACGCGTACGCCCAGGCGGGCGTCACGAACCCGCGAGCGGAACTGGCGATGGCCGAGGTGCACGACTGCTTCACACCGACCGAGCTCGTGCTGATGGAGGACCTCGGTTTCGCCGAGCGCGGCTTCGCGTGGAAGGAGGTGCTCGCCGGCACCTTCGATCTCGATGGCGAGCTGCCGATCAACCCGGACGGTGGGCTGAAGTCGTTCGGCCACCCGATTGGTGCATCCGGACTGCGCATGCTGTTCGAGTGTTGGATGCAGCTGCGCGGCGAAGCCGGAGCGCGCCAGATCACCACCGATCGACACCTCGCGCTGACCCACAACCTCGGCGGAAGCCCCGGTGCCTGTGTCAGCTTCGTCTCGATCGTCGGCGACGCCTGACCCGAACTGTCCGTAGGAATCGGTCGTTGTGATGCGGTTGCTACGGACAGATGGAAGTGAGCGGCTTGATCCGGACGCTGTCGCCCGCGTGCTGCGACGGGCGACGGAGCTCTCGACCGACGAGAGCGAGCCCGACGGCATCGACCCTGACGCGTTGATCGAGGCGGCTGACGAGGCCGGGATCCCGGTCGTTGCGGTGCGGCGGGCACTCGCCATCGAGCGCCTCGGCCCGCCGCCTGCCGGGCAGGTCGGCGACGTCGTGCTCGGCCCGCCGATCGTCATCGTCGATGCCGAAGTCCCCGGACATGCGACCGACGCGATGGCCCGTGTCGATGCCTGGCTGGTCGCTGGGCATCACCTGCGGCGGGAACGTCGCCGTGAGCGCCGTTCCGAGTTCGCCCGTCGCACGGGCCTCGTCGGCCGCACGGTGCGCACCGTGCGCTCGGTGACCGGTGAGGGACAGTTGGGCCGGCTGCGTCGCGTCGTTGCCAGCGCCGAGGACACCGGTGCCGGCACCTGCATCGTGCGCATCGAGGCCGATCGATCCACCGAGCGTCGAACGATGGCGAGTGAAGGCGCCGCCGTCACGGCCGTCGGCGCGCTCGGTCTTCTGGTGACGGGCCTGCTCGCTGGACCCGTCGTGCTGGTTGCCGCGCCCGTCGTCGCGCTCGCTGGCGTCGGGGTCGCGGCGAGGGGTCGCGGCCGCGCCGATCGCGTCGAGCACGAGGTGGAACTCGTCCTCGACGCCGTCGAACAGGGGAGTGACCCGACCCGCCTGGCGACCGACGTGGTGCGCCGCGTGTCCGGCCGCCACCCGTAAACGTCGAGGCTCGGCTCGCAAGCAAGTTGCTCGCCTCGCCTTCCGAGCTCGCCGCCGCTGTAACGGGCGACCCCGGACTCATCCGGCGTCACCGCGAAGCGACGGCTCGCCCACCTGCCTCTCCGCCGGACCTCTCAATCCAACGTCTCGGCGAAGAGATCGAGCATGGCGCGCCATGACCTGGCATCGGCGCGGGCGTCGTAGGCGAGCGCGGGGTTGCTGCTGTCTGCCTTCGGATTCGTGAAGCTGTGCACGGCACCGCCGTAGACGTTCATCCGCCAGTCGGCACCCGCACCCCGCATCTCCTCTTCGAATGCGACGCGTTGCTCCGGTGGGATCCACGGATCGTCAGCGCCGATGCACACGAGGACGCTGCCCTTGATGGCCGACGGCCCTGCCGGCTCGTTCGTCGACAGCCCGGAGTGGAAGCCGACGACGGCCTTCAGGTCGGCGCCCGAGCGGGCCAGCTCGAGGGACATCGTCCCGCCGAAGCAGAAGCCGATGGCGGCGACCCGGCTGGCATCCGTGTAGTTGCTGGCGAGCAGGACCTCGAGCCCGGCCCCACCAACCCGGCGGATCAAGCTCGGATCGCCGGCCAGCCGGGTGAACCGCTCCATCCGCTCGTCCGGCGCTGGCGGCTTGCCGTCGCCGAAGTAGTCGAGGGCGAACGCCGTGTAGCCGAGCTCGGCGAGCCGGCGGGCGATGTTCTTGGCGTGATCGTCGAGGCCTCCGCCCTCGTGGGACACCAGCACCGCCGGTCGTGCACCGTCGCGTGAGTCGTCGACGGCCAGCTGCCCGACGAAGCGCTGGTCGTCGCTGAAGTACTCGATGTCCTCGATGTGCATGGGTGCTCCACTTTCTCGCTGGATCGGCGCACGTCGGGTGACTCCACGAGACCATCAGGAGTCCTCCAAGCGGGCGGCGGAACTTCCTGCCCATCATCGCTGGCTTGAAGCTCGTGTTCAGCACCCGACCGGCGTACGGCCACGTCTACCCGATGATGCCGCTTGCCCTCGCCGCGCGCGCCGCCGGCCACGACGTCGCGTTCGCGACGACGGGCGCGTTCCTGCCCAAGCTGGAGGCGCTCGGGTTCGCCGTCCACAACGTCGGCCTCACGATTGACCATGCGCAGTCGATGGTGCTGTCTGCGGCGCAGCACGGTGAGATGCCCAGGGCGGACGACGGTCGCCCGGACCTCGAGATGGGCGCTCGGATGTTCGTCGACGTGATCGCCCGTTCGACAGCAGCCGAGCTGGCGCCGCTGCTGCAATGGTTGCGTCCGGATCTCGTCGTCTACGAGCAGTACGACTTCGGCGCCGCGGTTGCTGCTCATGCGGCGGGCATCCCCGCCGTCTGCCACGCCCTGTCGCCGCGCTTCCCGGACGAGCTGTTCGCGGCGGTCGGCTCACGCCTCGAGCAGGTGTGGGCGGACCACGGCACGACGCCGTCTTCGTTCGATGTCTTCACCGGCGACGCCTACCTCGACATCTTTCCGGCGATGCTCCAGGAGCCCTCGTTCCTCACCCATCCCAGCCGGATGCCGATCAGGCCGGTCCCGTACGCCGAGCCGGATGCCACGGTTCCTCGCTGGCTCTCCACGACCACCCGGCCGCTCGTCTATCTCACGTTGGGAACGATCGTGGCGACCGACGACGTCCTCCGGCCTGCCATCGCGGGACTCGGCACCCTCGACGTCGACGTGCTGCTGGCACTCGGTTCCGCTGGCGGAACGGACCTCGGACCACTGCCCGCCAACGTCCACGTCGAGGCGTTCGTCGACCAGAGCGCCGTGCTCGGCCACGCCGATCTCGTGGTGCACCACGGAGGCAGCGGCACATTGCTCGGCGCACTGATCAGCGCCACGCCCCAGCTGTTGCTGCCGAAGGGCGCCGACCAGTTCATCAACGCCGACCTGATGGCGGCCGCAGGGCTGGCGTCGGTGCTCGAACCGTCGGCGGCGACCGCCGAGAGCGTCGCCGCAGCGGCAACTCGCGCGATGGTCGAGCAGCGGCCTGCGGTGGACGCCGCACGGGGCCAGATCGCCGCCCATCCGGCGCCTGCCGAGGTGCTCTCTGAGCTGCTCAGCCGCTTCGGCTGACCGTCGGATAGAAATCTCGTCGAGGCGTGTCGATTTGGCTCGGCTTGTTCGTTGATGAAGTGCCGGCACCCCTGCCGGCACGACGACCGCCCCAGCACGGAGGTATCCGACATGACCCAGTACATGCTCTCGGTGTGGCACGACGACGAGGCCACGTACGACATGGACGTCAGCAGCCCTGAGATCCAGCGCCTCTTCTCCCAGGTCGACGCCTTCAACGCCGAGGTGCAGAACGCCGGCGCATGGGTGTTCGGGGGTGGACTGCAGCCGGCGAGCTCGGCCACCGTGGTCCGCAACACGAGCGGCGACGTGTCGATGACCGACGGCCCCTATGCCGAGTCGAAGGAGCAGATGGGCGGCTTCTGGGTCATCGAGGCGCCGGACCTCGATGCTGCACTCGACTGGGCCCGCAAGGGTGCGGCCGCGTGCGAAGGGCCGGTTGAGGTGCGACCCTTCCAGGGTGCCTGACGATCTCGAGGAGATCTACCGGCGAGAGGCCGGCCGCTGCACCGCCACGTTGATCCGCGTCCTCGGCGACATCGATCTCGCCGAGGACTCGGTCGCCGAGGCCTTCACGATTGCCACCGAGCGGTGGCCCGTCACCGGCGTACCGCCCAATCCGGGTGGGTGGATCACCACGACCGCACGGAACCGGGCCATCGATCGGTTGCGCCGCGAATCGACCCGCAACGACCGTCATCTCGCCGCTCACCGACTCAACGAAACCGATGACATGGGCTCCGACGACCAACTTGGACCTGACGACCTCGACGCGTTCGTCGACGTGGTCGCCGACGACCAGTTGCGTCTGATGTTCCTGTGCTGCCACCCGGCGCTCGCCGCGGACGTGCAGGTCGCGCTCACGCTGCGGCTGCTCGGAGGTCTCGACACGCCTGAGCTGGCACGGGCGTTCCTCGTTCCCGAGGCGACGATGGCCCAGCGGATCGTGCGGGCCAAGCGCAAGCTGCGCGACAACCATGCGGCCTACCGCATCCCGCCAGCAGCAGAACTGCCCGATCGGCTGCACACCGTGCTCGTCGCGATCTCGTTGATCTTCACGGAGGGCCACACCGCGACGTCGGGAGACGAGCTCGTGCGGGTGGATCTGTCACGTGAAGCGATCCGCCTCGGCCGCGTGCTCGTCGAACTGATGCCAGACGAACCGGAAGCCGTCGGCCTGCTCGCCCTGATGCTGCTCACCGATGCCAGGCGACCGGCCAGGGTTGCTGGCGACGGATCGATGGTGCGCCTCGCCGACCAGGACCGCACGCGGTGGGACCGTGCGCTGATCGGCGAGGGTCACGACCTCGTGCGGGCCTGCCTGCGACGCAACCGGCCTGGACCGTTCCAGGTCCAAGCAGCCATCGCCGCGGTCCATGCCGATGCGCCGAGCGCCGATGCCACCGACTGGTCGCAGATCGTCGCCCTGTACGACCAGCTCTACGCGCTGCGCCCGAACTCCGTGGTGGCGCTGAACCGAGCGATCGCCGTCGGTGAGCTCCATGGCCCGACCGAAGGACTCGCCGCGCTCGCCGCGCTCGACGTCGAGCCGCTGGATGGCTACCAGCCGTACCACGCCGCTCGTGCCGATCTCCTGGCGAGGGCGGGCCGCGTCAACGATGCGGTCGTCGCCTATGACCGGGCCATCGAGCTGACCACCAATCCCGCTGAGCAACGCTTCCTCACTGAACGGCGAGGACAGGTCATCGCGGGCGCCCGCTGAGCCTCTGATACCGGGTTTGACTTATATAAGTGATCACCGGTATCATGTCGGCATGGATTTCGCCGCCGCCATCGACGCCGTACGTCGCGAGCTCCTCGACACCACTCGCGACGGCAAGCCGGCCCGCACCATCGTCGCCGAGCGCAGCTATCCGACGTCCGCCGACGACGTCTGGGACGCGCTCACGAACCCCGATCGCATTCCGCGATGGCTCATGCCGATCTCCGGCGACCTTCACGTTGGTGGGCACTACCAGCTCGAGGGGAATGCCGGCGGCACGATCACGACCTGCGAGCCGCCCGAGCACCTCGCCGTCACGTGGGAGTTCGACGGTGCCGTGAGCTGGGTCGACGTGTATCTGACGCCATCGGATGCGGAGACGGTGCTACGCCTCGAACACGTCGCCCTCGTCGAGGACTTCGACGACAAGTGGGACGAGTTCGGACCCGGTGCGGTCGGCGTGGGCTGGGACTCCGCGCTGCTCGGCCTCGCCGAGCACTTGGCGACGGGCGAGGCTGTCAACCCGGACTTCGCAGATCCCGCACTGCTGGAGTTCATGCGTCGCAGCAGCGACGACTGGTGCCGGGCCTCGATCGCCTACGGCACCCCACGCCCGCAAGCAGAGGACGCGGCGGCGCGCACCACTGCTGCGTACACCGGTGGGTGATGCACGCCTTCGACGTCCTCGGCGACCCGGTGCGCCGCCGCATCCTCGAGCTCCTCGTCGCCGACGAGATGACCTCGGGTGAGATCACGACGATCGTCCAACGTGAGTTCGGCATCTCCCAGCCGGCGGTGTCGCAGCACTTGCGAGTGCTTCGCGACTCCGGGTTCGTCTCGGTGCGCGTGGACGGCCCGCGCCGCCACTACGCCCTCGACCCCACGCCGTTGCGCGGGGTGGACGCGTGGTTGATGCCGTTTCGGCAGTTCTGGGAGCAGCGACTCGACGCCCTCGGCACGGAGATCGCGCGGGGAGCGCGGGCGCGGCGCGCGACTCAGCGCTTGACGCCGTAGCGGATGTGCGTCGCGTACTGCGACTCGTACACGCCGCGGATCTCGAGGTCGACATCGCGGCCGAAGCCCTCGAAGAGTCGTTTCCCGCCGCCCAGGATCACCGGCGCCGTCGTGATCG
The DNA here is from genome assembly GCA_963844915.1 of uncultured Acidimicrobiia bacterium. Taxonomy (GTDB): domain Bacteria; phylum Actinomycetota; class Acidimicrobiia; order Acidimicrobiales; family Ilumatobacteraceae; genus JALZMG01. Next base: position 448,157 of record CAWJQF010000013.1, read on the forward strand.
CCAGCTCGTCCACGTAGTCGCTGGTGAGCGCCTGACGAATCGTGTCGGCCCCACCGCTGATGCCGACGTCCTTGCCGCCCGCCGCGTCGAAGGCCTGCTGCATCGCGTTGTCCAGGCCGTCGACGAACACGAATCCGGTCGACGGGTCAGGCGCATCTTCCGTGCGATGCGTGAGCACGAAGAGGGTTCCGCCGAACGGGTTCGTCCCGCCCCATGCGCCGGCGGCCTCGTACATGTTGCGCCCGCACACGGCGGCGCCCATCGTGGCGGTGAGGTCGTCGAGGTACTGCTTGTCCGGTGCGGCGATCGCGTCGAAGTCATGGTCGGTCTCGTACGTCCACGGTCCTCCCATCACCCAGTAGTGGAGCCGCTCCCCGCCGACACCGAGTCCGCAGCCTGGTCCGTCATCGGGTCCGGTGACGTAGCCATCGAGCGACACCGTCATGGTCGCGATCACGCTCATCAGATCTCCCCTTTCTCAGGTGCCACAGAACGTGCGGTACCGCTCGGTGCTGGCCGGAGCCGGCTGGGCATAGCGCTCCCAGTCGGAGCGCGATTCGAACGGGTGGGTGATCACCTCCAGCAGCTGCTCGTACGCGCTGAGGTCGCCGCCGGTTGCCGCAGTGAGGCTTTCCTCCACGAGGTGGTTGCGCGGGATGTATGCCGGGTTGGTGCGCTCCATCGCCGCGGCGATCGCGGCGGCTGGTCGCGCTTCGGCGTCGAGCCGGGCGCGCCAACGCCCCGTCCAGGAATCGAACGTTTCCGGGGAGGTGAACAGCCGTCGCGCCACATCGACGTCACCAGTGGCCACGGCGGACAACGCACGGAAGCACGACGTGTAGTCGATCTGCTGAGCGTGGAGCACATCGAGCAGGTCGCGGGCCAGCTCGCCGTCGCCCGGATCGGCAGAACGCAGCCCGAGCTTGGCCCGCATGCCGTCGAGCCAATGTCGCTCGTAGCGGTCGGCCACGGTTTCGAGCACGCCGTTGGCCGCCTCCACCGCAGGCTCGAGCTCGTCGGCGAACAGGGCGAGCATGGCCTCGCCGAGGCGGGCGAGGTTCCACCGCACGATGAGTGGTTGGTTGCCGAAGGCGTAGCGACCGCCGTGATCGATCGAGCTGAAGACCGTCGCCGGGTCATAGGCGTCCATGAACGCGCACGGCCCGTAGTCGAGCGTCTCCCCGGAGATCGACGTGTTGTCGGTGTTCATCACACCGTGCACGAACCCGACGAGCATCCAGCGGGCAACCAGCGCCGCCTGTGCTTCGGCGACGGCCTCGAACAACGCGACGTACGGCTGAGCCGAGTCGGCCGCGGCGGGGTAGTGGCGGGCGATGGCGTGGTCGGCAAGCCGCCGCAGCAACGACATGTCGCCTCGCGCGGCGACGTACTGGAACGTGCCGACGCGGAGATGGCTGCTCGCCACCCGAGCCAGCACGGCGCCCGGCAGCAGCACCTCTCGGGCGACGGGCGTGCCGGTGGTGACGACGGCCAGCGCGCGCGTCGTCGGGATCCCGAGCGCGTGCATGGCCTCACCGACGAGGTGCTCGCGCAGCATCGGTCCGAGCGCGGCCAGGCCGTCGCCCCCGCGGGCGAACGGTGTCGGTCCGGAGCCTTTCAGGTGGAGGTCACGGCGCCGGCCCTCACGGTCGACGAGCTCGCCGAGCAACAGCGCGCGACCGTCGCCGAGCCGTGGCGAGTAGCCGCCGAACTGATGCCCGGCGTAGGCCTGGGCAAGCGTTGTCGTTTCCTCGGGCAGTCCCGCACCGACGAGCGCGGCGACGCCTCGGGGGCTGCGCAACTCGTCGACGTCGAGGCCCAGCTCCACAGCCAGCGGCTCGTTGAGCACGATTAGGCGGGGCTCGGCGACCGCGACGGCGCGCCACGGCTCGTACAAGCCGTCCAGCTCGGCGAAGGCCGGGCGCAGCAGTGGCAGCGGCGCCCGGTCGGTGATGATCACCACGACGACGCTAACGGCGTCCGAGCAGGCGCCGACCCGGTGGCACGAGCGCTTGGATGCGAGCCGAGCCGCGAATGTTCAGTCGAGCGGGATGCGGATGACCTCGCCCCCGCCGATGCAAACGGTGCACGTCGAGACATAGGCCGCTGATCGGGCCAACGCCACGCCGTACGGTGCGAAGAGTCCACCGACGATGGTCTCGTGCTGGCTACCGCCGGGCGTGATCTTCTTCAAGCGAGCCGATCGGACCGTTGAGGAGCCCCTGGGATGCGATCTCGACCGCGTAGAGCGTCCCGTCCCGAGCGAAGGCCAGGTCGGTCACGTTGGTCAGACCCGAGGCGTAGACCGTGGGCGCTGCGCCAGGTTCGACCCGCCAGATGTTGGCAGCGCCCAGCTGGAACGGGAAGCCGGTGAGCTGGCTGATGTAGTACGCCCCATCGGGCCCGCGCACGACCGCCGTCGGCACGGCGTCGGCCCCGATGGATGTCGGCGGGAGCGCGGCGACCGTCGAGAACTCGGTGCTGCGCCGCTGCGTCACCTCCACGACAGCGTTGCCGCCGGCGTCGGCGAGCACGTACCTGCTCCCTTGCCGCACGAAGCCGACCGGGTTGCTGTCGATGTCGGTGCCGTCGGGGTTGGCGGCGACCTCGTTCGCCATCACGTCAGCGAACAGCGAGTAGTCATCGACGCCGAGCCGCCCGGTGACGAGCGTCGCCAGCATCGTGCCGAAGGGACCGAACCCGGCGCGGAACTCGTCGCTCCCGCCGAGGCCGACGGACACAGCGAAGTTCTTGCTGCCGGTGAACACGATGTCGGACGGACCGAGGACCTCGCCCTCGTCGTTGATGATCGACGGCAGGCCCGTGAGCACCTCAGGATCTGCCCCAGCATCAGAAACCCGCCGCACCGCACCGGAGAACCCGAGGCAGAACACGCCGAGGTCGGGATGCTCCGAGCAGCTGTCGCCGCCGCCGAAACCTGCCTCGACGACGAAGAGGTCACCGTTCGGGGCGAACGTGAGGTGACGCGGGTTGTCGAGGCCCGACGCCACGACCTCCCACGGAGCCCCCTGCGCTCCCGCCGCGACCGGGATCGCGGTGCCGGCGAACGTGACAACGGCGGCGGCTGCAACGAGGCGAACCGCGCGACGGCGCTTGGTCATGAGACCCCCTTCGAAGATTCCCGCGGGCCGGGACCGTACCAGCCGCCAGTTCGACGTCGAACACCTAACCCGGTGGCGACAGACGTCGAAGCACCTCGTCGTGCAGCAGGCCGTTCGTGCTGATCGCCGTGCCGGTCTCGTGCGTCGGCGTGCCGTGACGATCGGTGAACCTGCCGCCCGCCTCCTCGACGAGCAGCCGCACGGTGGCGACGTCGTAGGGGGCGACGCCGACGGCGTCGATTGCGACGTCGAGTGCTCCTTCGGCGACGAGCGCGTGCTGCCAGAAGTCGCCGAACCCGCGCGCTCGACGCGCGCCCATGGCAAGGCCGACGAGCGCCCCGGTGAGACCGAGCTCCTCCCAGCCGTCGCTGAGCGTCACGCTGACTTGCGCTTCCGCGAGATCCGTGACGGCCGATACCTGGCATGGGCGGCCGTTCACCAGCGCGCCACCACCGCGACTCGCCCACCAGCGGCGACCGAGCGCCGGCGCCGACACGACGGCGACCACCACGTTTCCCTCGTGGGTCAACGCGATCAGCGTCGCCCAGACCGGGATCCCGCGGACGTACCCCGATGTGCCGTCGATGGGGTCGATCAGCCACTGCCACGGCGACTGCGCGCCGCTGGCTCCGTACTCCTCGCCGATGATTCCGTGCTCGCTCCGCTCGGTGCGCAGCCGAGCGACGATGGCGGTCTCCGCGGCGCGGTCGATCTCCGTGACCTCGCTGCGGTCCAGCTTGTGGTCGACGGTGAAGCGGCGATCCTCGAACGGCGGGTGGGTGATCGCATCGGCCTCGTCGGCCAACGCCAAAGCGAGCTCGACGTCCGGATCCATGCGTTGGACTACCAGCCGGCGCTGACCAGCTCGAGCGTCTTGATCCGGTCCTCCACGCCGTACGCCATCGTCGACAGCATCAGCTCGTCCGCCTCCGTGCGCGTGGCCAGGTCGCGCAGCGCGCCCACGACCTCGTCGCCGGTCCCGATGATGCGGTTCGACGGCATGGCCCGAGCGACCGCGAGGTCTGGGTGGTTGGCCGCCTCGTCCGGGCTCAACAGGGCGGCCGGTCGCCCCGTGCGGATGGCGAGCACGGCGAGGCGGGCCGGTCCCGCCAGGTAGTCCGCGTCCTCCGCATCGTCGCCCGCCAGCACCGACGCCGTGACGATCGTGTACGGCTCGTCGAGCACGGCCGATGGACGGAAGCTGTCGCGGTACCAGGCGATCGCTTCCAACGTCCCCGGCACGTCGAAGTGGTGGGCGAAGGCGAACGCCAGCCCGAGCTGGCCGGCGACCTGCGCCGAGTAGCCACTCGATCCGAGCAGCACGATCTCGGGCTGCGAAGTCGCCACCGGTGTGGCGCGGAACCGCGTCCACGCGCCGTGCTCGATGCGCCGATCACCGAGCAAGCCCATGAGGTCGAGCAGGTCGCGCGGGAAGTCCTCAGCACCCAGGGCATCGGGAGAGCGGCGCAGCGCGGCGGCTGTTGCCGGGTCCGTTCCAGGGGCCCGCCCGATGCCGAGGTCGATGCGGCCCGGATGCAGCGCCTCCAGCATGGCGAACTGCTCGGCCACCACGAGCGGCGGGTGGTTCGGCAACATCACGCCGCCGGAGCCGAGCTTGATGCGCGTCGTCGACGCGGCGAGGTGGGCGATCAGCACGGCCGGCGCCGTGCTGGCGACGAGCGCCATGTTGTGGTGCTCGGCGACCCAGAAGCGGTGGTAGCCCAGCTCGTCCGCCCGTTGCGCCAGCCGCGTCGTCGCGACCAGTGCGTCCGCCGACGATGCTCCGTCGCTGACGACGGCCAAGTCGAGGACCGAGTGCTTGACCACCACGGTCGTTCAGTCGAACCGGCGGATTGCCTCGACGATCCCCGGAGCGTCGAGGCCCACGCGACCGAGGATCTCCTCGGGTCGGTCGGCGTGCGGGAAGTAGCGGGTCGGGAGACCCAACACCTCGACGGGCACCTGCGGCGCGATCGCACCGATGCGATCGGCGATCGCCATACCGATGCCGCCGTCGCGGATGCCGTCCTCGACCGTGACGACGGCGCGATGGATCGCCGCGTCGGCGATCATCTCGTCGTCGAGGGGCTTGCAGCACCGCACGTCCCACACCGTTGGCTCGAGGCCTTCCTCGGCGAGCTGCCCGGCCGCCTTCTCTGCGGCGGCGACGAGCTTGCCGATGGCCAGCACGCACACGCTCGTCTCCGCCGTTCCGGCGGCGCGTACGCGGCGAGCTCGGAGACCGACGCCGACGTCGTGCTCGCCCACCTGCCGCGCCTGCCCGCGCGGGTAGCGGATCGCCACCGGGCCCTCGTCGGCGAGGGACATTGCGTCGTGCAGCATCTGGTGCAGTTCCTGCGCACTGGACGGTGCGAGCACCCGCATGCCCGGAACGCGAGACAACAGCGCCATGTCGTGCACGCCGTGGTGACTCGGTCCATCGGGTCCGGTGATGCCGGCTCGGTCGATGCAGAACACGACCGGGAGGCGGTGCATCCCGACGTCGTAGACGATCTGGTCCCACGCCCTGTTGAGGAACGTCGAGTAGATCGCCACGACCGGACGAAGGCCACCCATCGCCATGCCCGCCGCGCCGGTCACCGCATGCTGCTCGGCGATCCCGACATCGAAGAAGCGGTCGGGGAAGCGTGCCTGGAACGGCAGCAGCCCGGTCGGGCCCGGCATCGCCGCCGTGATGGCGACGAGGCGCGGGTCGGCCTCACCCTCCTTGACGATCGCATCGGCGAAGGCCTGCGTGTACCCGGTCGGCACGGCCTTCGGCGGTCCGGTCATCGGGTCGAACACCGGGGCGTCGTGGAGGTGCTTCTCGTCGTCGTCCTCGGCGGGCGGGTAGCCGCGGCCCTTCTGGGTCAGGACGTGGACGACGATCGGCCCGTAGGCCGACAGCTCGATGGCGTTGCGGAACGCCTGCTCGAGCTCTGGGATGTCGTGACCGTCGACGGGTCCGACATAGCGCACGCCGAGCGATTCGAAGAACGACGGCGGCTGGAGGAACTCGCGGACGGCCGCCTTGAACGCCTCGACGGCCCGCTCGGCCGGCGTACCGACGACCGGCATCTCGCGCAGGAACCCCTCGAGCTTGCGCTGGCGGCGGACGTAGACGGGATTGAGCCGGATGTTCGTCAGCACTTGCGACAGGCGCTCGCCGATGCGCGACGTGAGCGACTCCTGCACCTCCGGCTCAGGCGCCTCTTCGTCGCGGGAGGTGGTGAGGTTCGACACCGTCGGGGCATAGCTCCGACCGTTGTCATTGAGCACGATGATGACGCGGCGATGGCTGTGGCCGAGGTTGTTCAGTGCCTCGTACGCCATTCCTCCGGTCATCGAGCCGTCGCCGATGACGGCGACGATGTGCCGGTGCGGATCGCGGCCGGCGTCTCGAGCGACGGCCATCCCGTAGGCGTAGGAGAGGATCGTCGACGCGTGGCTGTTCTCCACGTAGTCGTGACGGCTCTCCTCGCGTGACGGGTATCCCGACAGCCCGCCGGCCTGGCGCAGCTCGACGAATCCCTTCTGGCGGCCGGTGACGAGCTTGTGGACGTAGGCCTGGTGGCCGGTGTCCCACAGGACTGCGTCTGTCGGTGAGTCGAAGACCCGGTGCAGCGCGAGCGTCAGCTCGACGGCACCGAGGTTCGAGCCGAGATGGCCGCCCGTCTCGGCGACCGCGGCGACGATGAAGTCCCTGATCTCGCCACACAGTTCGGCGAGGTCGGCGTCGGTCAAGCCCCGAAGGTCGGCCGGCTCACGGATGCCTTCGAGCCACACGACGAATCAAGTTACCCGCAAGGACTTGGCGCCACCGTCCACCTGGGAATCTGGGCGCCATCTCTGCCACGGGCACATCTGGGCGCCATCTCTGCCGACTGCTGGCAGACATGGCGCCCAGATCGTTTACGGTGCCGCGGCGTGGACGTGATCGAGGGCCACGCCGGCGAGCAGACGGTTGCGGCACTGAAGCAGTTCGGCGTCGACGTGCTGTTCACCCTGAACGGAGGGCACATCTGGCCCTTCTACGAAGCCGCCCGCAACCAGGGCGTGCGCGTCGTCGACACCCGTCACGAGCAGTCCGCCACGTTCGCCGCGGAGGCCTGGGCCAAGCTGACCCGTCGCCCTGGCGTCGCTGCCCTCACTGCTGGCCCGGGCATCACGAACGGCGTCTCGGCGGTCACGTCGGCGTGGTTCAACGGCTCACCACTCGTCGTCCTGGGTGGGCGAGCACCCCAGCGGCGTTGGGGCGCGGGGTCGCTGCAGGAGCTCGACCACGTGCCGATCCTCAGCTCGATCACGAAGTGGTCGACGACGCTCACGGATCCGACGAAGGCCGGCGTGGTCGTGCACGAGGCGGCCGCGCTGGCGACGCAGCCACACCGGGGTCCGGTGTTCATCGACTTCCCGCTCGATGTCTTCGGGCCGGCCTCGGGCGAAGTGCCCGCCGTCGGGCCGCCCGACGTGGCGGTGCCGGATCCGGACGACGTGGCGCGGCTCGCCACCCTGATCGCGGGTGCGGCGCGTCCGGCGTTCGTCGTCGGTAGCGACGTCTACTGGGGCGGCGCCTGGAACGAGCTGGCTGCGGCCGTCGAGCATCTGCGCGTTCCGGTGTTCACGAACGGGCTCGGTCGCGGGACGCTGCCCGCCGATCACGAGTTGGCGTTCCTACGGACGCGCGGGTTGCTCAAGCAACGTGCCGACGTGGTCGTCGTGCTCGGGACACCACTCGACTTCCGGCTCGGCTTCGGGCGCTTCGGCGAAGCCGCCCTCGCCCACGTGGTCGACGCCGAGTCGCAGCGAGCTGGCCATGCGGATGCCCTGACGGTGGTCGGCGATCTGGCGGCGATCCTGCGGGCGCTCGCCGATGCCGTACCGGGCGGCGAGCGTGCCGATCACGAACCGTGGATCACCGAGCTGCGAGCCGCCGAGGACTCCGCCCGCGAGGCCGAGCTGCCGCTGCTGGCCGCCGGCGACGACCCGATCAAGCCGAGTCGTGTGTACGGCGAGCTCCGTCAACGGCTGGCGCGAGACGCGGTGGTGATCTGCGACGGCGGCGACTTCGCGTCGTACGCCGGAAAGTACGTCGAGGTGTACGAGCCCGGCTGCTGGCTCGATACGGGGCCGTACGGATGCCTCGGGAACGGGATGGGCTACGCCATCGCGGCGCGGGTCGCTCGACCAGATGCGCAGATCGTCGTCCTGCTCGGCGACGGTGCGGCCGGCTTCAGCCTGATGGATGCCGACTCATTGGTGCGCCACGGGCTGCCGGTCGTGATGGTCGTCGGCAACAACGGCATGTGGGGTCTCGAGAAGCACCCGATGCAGGCGATCTACGGCTGGGACGTGGCGTGCGACTTGCAGCCTGGCTGCCGCTACGACGAGGTCGTGCGGGCGCTCGGCGGCGCCGGCGAGACCGTGCTCGACCCGGAGCAGATCGGCCCGGCGCTCGACCGAGCCTTCGCCAGCGGCGTGCCGTACCTGGTCAACGTCCTCACCGATCCGGACGACGTCTACCCGCGTACCAGCAACCTGGCGTAGTCCATCCGAGTGTTTGCGGCCGTCCGAGTGTTTGCCGGGGGGAGGCCCCTCACGAAACACTCCGATGGTCAGGTCAGCGTGAAGTCGATCCGCTCGTTCGGAGCGCCGCGCAGCACGCGGATGGCGAGCTGGCCGTTGTGCAGTGTGGCCTCGATCCCGCCGCCGTAGCCGGCGGGCAGGTCGAGTTGACGCTCGTAGCCGCCGTACTCCCACTCGCGGACGAGGTACTCCCGCGGGCCCGAGCTCCGCACGTGGGCCCAGAAGCGCAGCGATGCCGGATCACCGGGATACACCTCGACGTGCACGTCCGCTGGCGTGACTGCCGGCATCGGGGCGACGATCACGACGGCTTCCTTGGCCTCGTAGACGTTGACCGGAACGCTCTGCGGCTCCATCGCCGCCTCCGTCGCCGCGGTCGCGTGGGTGACGTCCTCGTTGGAGGCGTTCATGACCGCAACCTACCCTCCGCGCTCAGGCGCCGAATCCCGCACCAGCCGTCCCAAGCGCCGGTGGAGCTGGCGCAGCTGCGCCCGCAGCTCGGGGGGCCGTCGCACCGCGAAATCGACATCGAGCGCCAGCAGGTGCAGGGCCAGCCAGTCCAAGCGGTCGCCGCCGGTGGTCAGCAGCGTGGTCGACTCGTCGATCGCTTCGAGCGTTGCGACGGTCGGTGGGACCGCGTCTGCGACCGCGGCGAGCGGGGCGCGCAGCTCGACCTCGGCCTGGTAGCGATACGGCGCCGTCGTGATCGCCTCCTGGACGAGGGCCACCGGATCCGGTGGGTCGGTGATCTGCACTCGGTGGCCCGTCGGCTCGACGCGCTGGAGCCGGTCGACGCGCAGCGTGCGCCACTCGTCGCGCTCCACGTCGCGGGCGACGAGGTACCAACGGCGGGCCGTCGTGACGACCCGGTACGGCTCGAGCAGGCGCTCGGACTCACGGTCGTGCCGATCGCGATAGCCGGCGCGCAGCCGCTCGCCGTCCCGACATGCCCTCGTGAGCGTGATCAACAGGTCCGGATCGACCGGGTCGGTCTCGCGGTCGAGCCGGGCCGTCATCGACCCGATCGTTCCGACTTGCCGGCGGACGGTCGGCGGCAGCAACTGCTCGAGCTTGCCGAGGGCGCGGATCGCGGCCTCGCCTCCGCCCTCGATCGACTCGGTCGCCGCCGACCGAAGACAGACCGCGACCGCGACGGCCTCGTCTCGATCGAGCATCAGCGGCGGCATGGACCGCCCGCCGGGTCCCAGGTGATAGCCGCCGGCGACTCCGCGACGAGCGACGACGGGGTAGCCGAGCAGCCGCAGGCGTTCGACATCCCGCCGCACCGTCCGCACGGTGATCCCGAGGTGATCGGCGAGCTGCGGTCCCGACCACTCGGGCCGCGACTGCAGCAGGCCGAGCAGTTCGAGCAGGCGCGCCGTCGTCGTCAGGTCGGCCGGATCTTCGACCACGAGCAGAGATTCTCGCCGATTGAGGACCAAATCGGTCCTCAATGCTGGGTACCGTCCGCGACATGACGATCTCGACGACGGTCGACTGGACGCACGAGCTCGTGGAGCAGCTCGAGTTCCACTGGGGAAACGTGCTGCGGCCCCGGCTCGACTCGCTGACCGACGAGCAGTACCTGTGGGAACCGGTGCCAGGGAGCTGGAGCATCCGCCCGCGGGCCGACGCAACGACCCCGATGGCCGTCGGGACCGGAGAGGCGGTCATCGACTTCGCGATGCCCGAACCTTCCCCACCGCCGATCACCACGATCGCGTGGCGCATGGCCCACATCGCGATCGGCGTCTTCGGCATGCGCGCCGCCAATCACTTCGGCGCCGGGGGTGTCGGCTACGAGACGACGGACTATCCGATCACCGCGGCGGGCGGCGTGGCGCTGCTCGACCGGCACCACGACGCGTGGATCAGTGGCGTCCGCGAGCTCGACGCCGCCGGGCTGCTTCGCCCCTGCGGTCCTGCCGAGGGCCCGTACGCCGAGGCACCGTTTGCCGTTCTCGTTCTGCACATCAACCGCGAGGCGCTGCACCATGGCGCAGAGATCGCCTTGCTGCTCGACCTGTACACCCATCGATTCGGAGGTTCGCAATGACGGTCCCAACGATTCAGATCGCCATCGACGCAGCCGACCCGCATCGCCTCAACCGGTTCTGGTCTGCCGCCCTCGGCTACGAGATGGAGGACCACCACGACATGATCGGGGAGGTCCTCGCCGCCGGCTGGGCCACCGAGGATCTGATCATCGAGATCGACGGGCGCCGAGCGTGGAAGACCGCGGCCGCCTCCCGTGACCCGGACGGCAACCGGCCCCGCCTGCTGTTCCAGCAGGTGCCGGAAGCGAAGACGGTCAAGAATCGCGTCCACCTCGACGTCCAGGTCGGCGAGGAGCGGCGACCGGCCGAGCTCGAACGGCTGCTCGCCCTCGGTGCCACGAAGCTCTACGACGGCCAACAGGGGCCGCAGACCTGGATCACGCTCGCCGACCCCGAGGGCAACGAGTTCTGTCTGAGTTAGCTACGGCGGGGGGTGCGGGGGGCAGAGGCTCCGCCGGAGCCCCCCGCCCGGCGATCGATCCGGCTGTGCCGGTCGATCGCCTGCAGCTTTCGTGCCGGCCGAAGGCCGGCTCAACGAGCTCGACGGAATGGTTCAAGCGCCGCACTTGCCGAGGAAGTGCTCGACCTCGACCACGACGCGCACGAGCTGTCCGACGGCGACGAGGCCTCGGTCATCTGACGCGGACACCGTGAACGTGAGCCGGCGTCCCTCGATCTTCTGCAGCAGCGCCTCGGCCACCACCGTGGCGCCGATCGGCGATGGCTGTAGATGGTCGATGCGGACCTTCATGTCGACCGTCGTCGTGCCAGGCTCGAGCGCTGCCGCCACGGCACGGCAACTCGCCTCCTCGCACAGCGCCACGATCCTCGGCGTCCCGAGCACATCCACCGTGCCCGTACCCAGAGCGCGCGCCGTGTCCGCCTCGCCCACCGTCAACTTCGCTTCGCCCCGCAGGCCCGTCTCCGCCGCCACACTGTCAACGCTAACGCCGGCCGGCCGCCCCGCAGCCTCACCGGTAGCGTGGCCGAGGTGATCGATCAGGACGTCCTCCAGCGAGTGTTGACGACGGCGCTGCGTTCCGGCGGCGAGTTCGCCGAGGTGTACGCGGAGGACAAACGCTCGACGTCGGCAGCCCTCGACGACGGTCGCGTGGAGCAAGTGACGAGCGGGCGCGACCGCGGCGCGGGGATCCGCGTCGTTGCGGGCGAGACGACCGGCTTCGCCCATACGAGCGACTTGTCGGAAGGCGGTCTGCGCAGCGCCGCCGAGGCTGCGGCGGCCGCCGCTCGTCGAGGTGACGGCGGTACCCACACCGTCGCGCTCACGCGCGACGACGTCACGCGTCGCAACACCGTCGACGTCTACCCGGACAAGGTCGCCAAGGTCGACAAAGTCGCTCTGCTGCGGCGCGTCGACGAGGCCGCTCGCTCTGCCGGTCCGGCGATCGTGCAGGTCTCGGCCGGCTATGGCGACAGCCGCAAGCGCATCCTCGTCGCCAACAGCGACGGGTTGCTGGCCGACGACGAGATCGTGCGCTGCCTGATGCGCATCAGCGTCGTCGCCGACGGCGACACGGGGATGCAGACCGGCTTCCAGTCGATGGGTCACACGGTGGGCTTCGAGATCTTCGACACCGTCGACGTCGAGGAGCTGGCGCGGGATGCCGCGCGCCAGGCCCTGACCAAGCTGAACGCCCGGCCGGCGCCCTCGGGCTCGATGCCGGTCGTGATCAAGCAGGGGACGGGCGGCGTGCTCTTTCACGAGGCGTGCGGCCACGGTCTCGAGGCCGACCTCGTCGGCAAGGGCGCCAGCGTGTATCGCGGCAAGACGGGCGAGCTCGTCGCCTCGCCGCTCGTCACGGTCGTCGACGACGGCACCATCGCTGGCGAGTGGGGAACCCTGTCGATCGACGACGAGGGCCATGGCACGCAGCGCAACGTCCTGATCCAGGACGGCGTGCTGACGGACTACATGTACGACTTCCTGCGCTCGCGCAAGGAGGGCCGGGCTCCCAGCGGAAACGGGCGGCGGCAGAGCTACATGCACCTGCCGATGGTCCGCATGACCAACACGTTCGTCACGGAGGGAGACACGGCCCCCGACGAGATCATCCGTTCCACCGAGCACGGCGTCTACATCGCCCGCCTCGGCGGTGGCCAGGTCAACACGGCGAGCGGCGACTTCGTGTTCGGGATGACCGAGGCGTACCTGATCGAGAACGGTGTGATCACCGAGCCGTTGCGCGAGGCCAATCTCATCGGCAACGGCCCGCAGGCGCTGCGTGACATCGACGTCATCGGCGACGACTTCGCGATGGGCGGTCCGGGCACGTGCGGCAAGGATGGCCAGGGCGTGCCGGTCGGTACCGGTCAGCCGACGCTCCGCGTGGCCGCGCTGACGATCGGTGGCACCGCGGCATGAGTGCCGAGGAGCTGCTCGAGCTCGCCGACAAGGTCGTTGCTCAGGCCGCGGCGGGCGAGCAGATCGAGGCGTACGTCTCGCGCGGTGGGGAGACCGACGTCCGCGTCTACGAGGGCGACATCGAACACTTCGTGTCGGCGCAGAGCGAGGGCATCGGCGTGCGGGTCATCCGAGATGGCCGCACCGGATTCGCCTACGCCGGCACCCTGGATCCGTCGGCCGTCGACGAGGTGCTCGCCGAAGCGCGTGACAACGTGGCCTTCGGGACCGTTGACGAGTGGGCTGGGCTCGCCGAGCCTGACGGCGTCGCCCGCACGCCGCAGCCGCTCTGGAACGACGCTCTGGCCGAGTTCCCGACCGAGGCGAAGATCGAGCTGGCCAAAGAGTTGGAACGGCTGACGCTGGCCACTGACTCCCGCGTGCGGGTCGACGATTCGAACTACGCGGACGCTTGGGGCGAGGTCGCCGTGGCGACGACGACAGGCGTTCGCGAGACCGGCCGTGAGAACGGCTGCTACGTCAGCGTCAGCAGCCTGGCCGACGACGGTGACGAGACCCAGACCGGCTTCGGCTTCAGCGTGGCCCGCGAGCCGTCCGGCTTCGATCTCGACAAGGCGGCCCGTGAAGCTGCCGATCGCGCCACACGGCTGCTCGGCGCGACCAAACCGCCGAGCAAGCGCCTGACCATCGTGCTCGATCCATTCGTCACGGCCCAGTTCCTCGGCGTGATGTCCTCGACGTTGGACGGTGAGAGCGTGGTCAAGGGACGCAGTCTCTTCCGCGATCGCCTCGGCGAGCCCGTGGCGTCCGAGCTCGTCACGCTCGTCGACGATCCGACCAACCCGGACGCCTACACGGCCACGGAGGTCGACGGCGAAGGGCTGGCCGCCCGACGCAACGTTTTGATCGAGTCAGGCACGTTGCGCCAGTTCGTCCACAACAGCTACTCGGCTCGTCGGGCCGGTGCCCGCTCGACTGGCAATGCGACGCGCGGTGGCTTCGCTGGCACGCCCGGCGTGGGATGCCTCGCCCTCCAGCTGGTCCCAGGAACGAAGTCGCAGGCCGAGTTGCTCGCAGACGTCGACGACGGGCTGCTCGTGCAGGAGGTGTCCGGCCTGCACTCCGGCGTCAACCCGATCAGCGGCGACTTCTCGACCGGCGCGTCGGGCATGCTCATCAGCAACGGTGAGGTCGGTGCACCGGTCCGTGAGCTGACGATCGCGTCGACGCTGCAGCGGATGCTGCTCGACGTCGTCGCCATCGGCAACGACGTCGACTGGCTCCCGATGCGCGCCGCGGGCGTCAGCCTCGTGATCCGCGACGTGACGATGTCGGGGGCATGACCGTCTGACTCTCTGGTGGCTCGGTCAGCGTCTTGGTTGACCGTCCCACCAAGCCGCTGACCAGGAGCGTCGAAGGCTCACGAATTTGTAGTCGTGACCGCCGCTGTAGCGGATTTCACGCCGCATCCATGGCGATCACAACCGCCTCCACGCAACATCGCCGCCATGCTCCCGGATCTGCCCCGTGCTGTGCTCGGCTTCGTCGGTGTCCACCTCGGTCTGCGCGCCGAGGTTGCCCATGTCGAGCGGCGGCGTGATCTCGGCGACGTCGAGGGGGCCCGCCGGCGTGCAGAACTGCTGGCCACGGTCCTGCATCATCACCATCGGGCCGAGGACACGGTGCTGTTCCCGGCCCTCGTGGCCCGCCAGCCCGGCGTGGTCCTGACGACGGAGGCGCTGGAGGCCGAGCACCTCGAGCTCGACGCCGCCCTCGCCGCATTGACCCACGACCTGGATTCGGCTGGCGACGTGCGCCGGCTCGTCGAGCGCCACCTCGCGCGCGAGGAGCAGCTCGTGCTGCCGGTGTGGATCGCCTCGTTCACGGCGGACGAGCACGAGCGGTTCGCCAGCTCACTGCGCCGGGCCACGCCGCTGCGCGACGCCGGCCTCATGATCTCGTGGCTCCTCGACACCGCCCCCGACGACGCCGTCGACGTCGCCTGGAGCCAGGTCCCATCGTCGCTGCGCCTCATGCACCGGGTGTGGTGGCGGCGCCGCTACGAGCGGGCGTTCGGAGCCTGCGCAACGCGCCCGGCGGCGGTGTCGATGCCGACCGGTGCCCTCGCCGCCGCCTGAGCGCTGCACGCCACGGTCATCACCACGGCCATCACCACGGTCAGCCGGTAGCGACTCGGAAGCGATCCGGTAGCGCCGCACTCGAGGATCGTTGACGGGCCACGTCACGCGGCCCGTCGACGCCCCTTCGAGGAGGAACACATGTCACGACGCAGGTTGGCGGCAGTGGTGGCCGCCACCGCCACGCTCACGCTGGTCCCACCATCGATCAGCGAAGCGACCGATGCAGCCGGAGCCGCTGCGCTGGTGTCCAGCACCGTGCAGGCAGCCCCCTGCGCGCAGGCGATGCACGATGCCGTCGTCCAGGACAACGTCTCCTACAACGCCCGCGACGAGGAGGCGTACATGGAGGTGATCCACCCGGACATCATCTTCCACGTCGCCGGCACCACGACGTATGGCATCGACGCGCACATGGAGTCGGTGCGTGCCGCGTGGGCGAACCCGGAGCCGTGGGAGTGGCAGTGGGAGATCCTGTCGGAGACCATGTTCGGCTGCCACACCGGTATCGCCGTGCTCGACATCCACATCGTGTACCCGAACCGCATCCGCCAGTTCTCGGTGACCATGACGATGGTCAAGGAGCGGGGCCGTTGGCAGGTGGCGATGGACACCGCCTATTTCGTGGGTGAGACCCCAACGGGTTGATCGGCGAGCTCCTCACCGACGAGACCTGTGCGACGGGCGGCGCACAGGTCGCACCACCTGCCGTCGGGATCAGCGAGGTGTTGGCGCACGAGCGCGGCCTGTGCCAGCCCGAGGTCGTCGAAGATGGCGGCTGCCGCCCGCCACGCGTCGAGGTCGCCCGTGGCGTGGGCCAGCCCGTCGAGGGCGATCGCCTCCTGGATGCGGGTGCCCTGATGGCGCGAGAGGTCCAGGCTCCGTTCGAACCAATCGGCGGCCGGGCGTCGCAGCCGCAGCAGTGTCTCGCCGAGGCCAAGGTAGGTGTGGACCCGCACCGACGGCTCACCGCATCGGTCCGCCAGCTCGACGGCGCGGCGGTGCCAGCGCAGCGCGTCCTGGTGCTTTCCGAGGCGCGCCGACGCGAGCGCCAGGTTGCACCACGCACCAGCTCGGAGCTGATCGCTGGCGCCCTCCACATCGAGCGCCAGGCGGGCGTGTTCGACGGCCGTGCGGTCGTCGCCGGCGAGGTGGCTGCGCATGGCCATCGCATTGTGGATCGCTCCGGTCAGGGCCGGGTGCTCGGGTGACAGTTCGAGCACGGCGGCGAAGTGTTCCATTGCCGCCCGGTTCTCCCCGCTCCAGGCCTCCAACGCTCCGAAGTTCGCGTGGAGCACGGCAAGTCCGTGGCGGTCGGTCGTCGTCTCCAACGCGCGGGCATGGGTGGCCCGCCAGTCGGCGAAGTACCCGCGCTGCTCGAGGAACGTGCGCAGCACGGCGGCAAGCTGCCACCCGTCGTCGGTGAGCGCAACGGTCACGAGCGTGGCGTGCTCGGCCTCGAGCCAACGGAGGGCGGCGTCGTTGTCGCCGAGATCCGGAAGCGCCGCCGGCGGGTGCTCGATCGACGGCTCGAACCGGCGCAGGTAGCGGTTGAGGCGATCGGTCGCCGCCACGGCCGCCGCGAGGTAGTAGTCGCGCAACCGCCGCTCGGCGTCCTCGACCCCGTCCTCCTCGTTGGCGAGGCGGCGACCGTACCCTCGCAACAGGTCGTGATATCGGTACCGCTCGCCACGCGCCTGTTCGAGCAGGTGGGCGTCGAGCAGCTCATCGAGGTCGTCGCTCGTCTCGACGACGTCGCAACCGGTCATCGCCGCGGCCGCCAGCTGGTCGAAATCGGCGGCCGGATGCGTGGCGAGCAGTCGGAACGTCCGAGCGGCGCGCAGCGACACGTGCTCGTAGGAGACGGCGAACGCCTCGGCGACGCCGCGTTCGCCGTCGCTGAGCAGCCCTTCCCGGGCGCGCTCGTCGGTCAGCCGCTCGAGGACGCGCGCCAGCGTCCACGCCGGCCGGCTGGCCAGGCGGGCAGCGACGAGGCGGATCGCCAGTGGCAAGTGACCACAGGCGTCGACGATCGCGCGGGCCGGTGTGGCGTGCGGGCCGGTGACGTCGGTGCCCGAGACGCGCCTGAGCAGCGCCAGCGCCTCCTTCGGCCGCATGACGCCGAGCGTGCGAGCGGCCGCGCCGTCGAGACCCACGAGACGCGTGCGGCTGGTGACGACCGTCCGCGCTGTCGCATCGCCCGGCAGCAGGTCCCGCACCTGTTGAGCCGTCGCGGCGTTGTCGAGCACGAGCAGCATCCGGCGACCGGCGATGCGGCTCCGCCAGGCCGCCGCGCGTAGGTCGCGATCCTCGGGCACGTCTGGGTCGGCGACGCCGACGGCGCGGAGCAATCGGGCGAGCGCGTCCGCCGGCGCCAGCGGCTCGGCACCGGGCGTGTGTCCTCGGAGGTCGAGGAAGATCTGGCCGTCCGGGAAGTCCTCGAGAACCGCATGCGCGGCGTGCAGGGCGAGCGCGGTCTTGCCGACACCTGCCATGCCGTCGATGGCGACGATCGGGTTGGTGGTCAGCGCTGCCACCAGCTCTGCCCGTTCCTCGTCGCGGCCGGTGAAGTCGGGCAAGTCGTACGGCAGCGTGCGCGGCACGACCCGGTCCGGCGGCGTCGCCGGGCTCTCCAGCTCGCCCCGCACGAGGTGGCCGTGGAGCTCGCGCAGCGTCGGACTGGGATCGATGCCCAACTCGTCGGCGAGCGATCGGCGCAGCCGGGCGTACACGGCCAGCGCGTCGGCCGTGCGTCCCTGCCGGGCGAGTGCAATCATCAGGTGGGCGTGGAGGTCCTCCCGCCACGGCCGACTCGCCAGCACATCGGGGAGCACCGCAGCGACTCGCTTGGCGCCGTCCGGCGGACCAGCCGCACCGAGCTGCCCCGCGCACCAGCCCGCGAGCGCGCCGAGGCGTCGTTCGTCCCAGGCGGCGGCCGCCGCTCGCAGGTCGATGCCGTCGATCCCCTCCAAGGTGTCGCCCCGCCACAGCGCGAGGGCGCGTTCGGTCGACGACGGGTCGCCTCGCGTGAGCAGCGCGTCCGCCTCGTCGGCGTCCAGCCAGAGGTCGTCCAGCCGAGCGCGGTAGCCGAGGCCGTCGACCGTCTCGATGACCCCCGGCAGCCGGCGCCGAAGATCGGAGACGACCTTGTGGACCTGTTGGCGGGCCGTGCGCGGCGGCTCACCGTCCCACAGCGCGGAGACGAGCGTGTCCAGCGGGACGGCATGGCCGCGGGCGAGTAGCAGTCGAGCGAGCAGGGCTCGCGCCCGTGCACCGCCGACTGCGATCTCATTCGCGCCGTCCTGGATCGTGAGCGGGCCGAGGATGCGCAGCTCCACGAATCGACGGTACCCCGGTGCGCCAGCGCGCTTGCTGCGCTGCGTCAGTCCGGCGAGCCGAGTTCCAACACCATGAGGTCCCGCGCCAACACGATGTCGCCTTCGTAGCCGCCGGACCGCGCCTCAGCCAGGAAGGCCGCCTCGTCGTCGGCCGACTGCGGCGCCGGAAGCAGGTGCGACAGCACGAGCCTGGGCAGGCCGACCGAACGAGCAAGCTCGCCGACTGAATGCGCACTCGCGTTCCAGGCCAGCAATTGCGGTGAGGCTCGATCGCTTCGCACCGCTTCGTGGACGAGCAAGTCTGCATCGGCTGCGAGCTCGGCAACCCCGTCGCACACGGCGGTGTCACCGCTGATCGCCACGGAGCGGTGGTGGACGTCGATGCGGTATCCGACGGCCGCCTCGATCGGGTGGTGATCGACGAGTGCTGCCCTCACCGACCAACCGTCCTGCACGAAGACAGCGGTCGGCGTCTCGGCCGGCGTGAACGCCGTCACCGTCAGCGTCGGACGGGGTGGTGCGTCGGCTCCCGCCTGTGCGTAGAACGCTTGGTCGTCGAAGCCGTCCAGGCAGCGCTGGGCGTACCGTGCGCACGGCCCCGCGGGAGAAACGATCGTGAGTGGATCGTGACCTCCCGCCACCCATCGGGCGGTCGCAAGGGTCGGCAGGTCGCTGACGTGGTCGCTGTGGTGATGAGTGAGCATCACGGCGCGCAGGCGTCGAAGGTCGAGCCCGGCCTGCATCACGCGCTGCGCCACGGCGCGGCCGCAGTCGACCAACACCCAGTCTCGTTCCGTGACGACAGCGGTACCGGAACCGCAGCGATCCGGGTCGGGCGCGGGCGTGCCCGTTCCCAAGAGGACGACTCGAACCACGCCGACGAGTCTGGCCCGATCACCGTTCGTCCGAGCAGCTCGTTGATCAGATCAGCGGCTGCTTCGACTAGTCGAACGAGAACCTGTACGGCGCGAATCGGTCGATTGCGGGGCGGACATCGGCGTCGATCGTCGAAAGTGGGTCGTCGATGTTGGGTTCGGCGCCGAACAGATCGGCCTCCGCTGAGAAGTTGCCGTTCGTGGCCGACAGGATCGGCGACGTCGGGGCCGGCCGAATCGTCATCGCGTCGAGGGAGTCGGAGAGCTCCTCAGCCGCGTCATCGAACCGCAGCGAGTTGCTCAACCCGCGGTCGGCGTTGAGGATCGCCCGATCGCTGGCATCGCGATTGGGAACACCAACAATGCCGCCACCAACGCGACGAGCACAACGAACGACAACGGTCGGCGGGATTGGTGCACGTCAGCCTGCTTCGAGGGGATGGGCATCACCGCCAGGAGCGCAGCCGTCGCTCCGGTTCGCAGAGGTGCCACCTATGCCTCCTTCTCGCCCACCAACAGCTCACGGCAACGTAATCGTCGGCGACGGCCCTCGCGCCAGTCGCGAGCGCACGCACGGACGCGGACTGCCGCATCCGGGAGCTGGGTAGACCTCCTCGCTGGACCGCTGATCGCCACGAAGGGAGCCATCATGACCGTCACCATCGTGCATCCGCAGCGTGACCTCGACGCCCCATCGCTGGTGCCGCCGCCCCCGTACGGATACCTCCTGTTCGGCGCAACGATCGCCCCGCCATCGGGGCCACCGATCGTCCGCCGGAACGCCACGCGAGATTCCGTGCTCACGCGCGTGGCGCAGCAGCTCGGTGTGCTCGCCGAGCACGACTCCGTGGTGCGCGCCACCGGCTACCGGGCGTTGGTGATCCCGCCGGCTCGCCCGCCGAAGTTCCGCCCAGACCTCGAGCCACCGCGCTTCGACGTCACCGTGCTGGTCGAGACGACCTCGCCCGACACCGTCTCCGAAGTGGCCGCGGCTCCGGCCCTCACTGCGTTGCGCAGCGTGCTGCACGAATCGGCGTCACACGTCAAGGAGCTGCAGGCGAGATGCGTGAAGGCGATCGCCGACGTCGAGAAGCTGGAGAGCGGCACCTACCTCTTCAACTACTGGGCGGCGGCCGAGCGACAGACGGCGCTGGAGGTGTTCGACCACCTTGCGCCGTGGTTCCAGACGAAGACCGGCCTACAGAACTCGACCGTCCTGCAGTCGCTCGGTGACGACGAGTTCGCGTTCGTCAATCACGCGCGGTGGGATTCCGGCGTGCTGACCGTCGCCGCCCACCAGTTCCTCCGACCCAGCTTCCATCGATTCGTGCGGCCCACGCTGGCGGCCAACAACGTCCAGGTCTACCCAGCGCTGTACCGCAGGCTCTGAATCGTCAACGGCTGCGCTCGGGTCGGGGAAGCGGGAGCGCACGGTGCGCAGCGCGCACGAGGAAGGCATCTGGAGGTCGCCACACGTCGCGATCTTCCAGCGCCCATGCGTAGATCAATGCACCGTCGCGAACACAGCTGAGCAAACCCGGCTCGGCGAGCTCCTCGGCGGACCATTCGTAGAGCAGTTGCAGCCGCGGGGCAATGACTCCGTAGTCCAAGAATCGCCCGAAGCCGAGCTCGCGCTGGAGGTACGTTCCGACGTTCCCCCGCAACGGGTACTCGGCGGGCAGCACCCGCGACAGCTGCAGGAAGATGCCGGTCATTCCCAGTCTCGGGTCACCGAGTAGCGACGCGAGCGGGCGCAGCCACCCAAGTGAGATGCGGGGGGCAGCGACCAGCGCGTGCGTGTAGAGCACCCGGCAGAGGATGACGTTCATGAAGAACCGCTCGGGCTCGTTCTCCGCTTCAGCGAGGTCGCGATGCTCGAGGTACGCCGCGACCACGCTTGCGTTGTGCGCGCCGTACCAGGCACGAGCGGTGGGGGCTCGCACGAACGACGTCCAGCGGTCGACGGTCGCCGAGGACGTCGGACCTGAGAGGTTGCCGCTCAGCGCCACCGCCTCGCACCCGTCACGGAGGATGCGTTCGTTCACGGCACGCCACCACGGACTCCCGGGCCGCTCAGCGAACGACGGCTCCAGCACCCCGCGCCGAAGTTGCCAGCGCATGAACGAGACGGCGGCGCGCCGGTACGGAAGATGTCGGGGCGCGCTTCCCAACGGACCGTGATAGCAGCGCTCCATCAGCGCCAAGCGCGACGCGGGATCATCACGAACCGTGCCGACGACCTGGTCGGCCCACGCTGCGGCGCTACGCGCGGCGCTCACCTCGACGGGGTCGTGATCACACCGTCAGAGGCCGAGCGCGCCCAAATGGCGAGCCAACGGTGCGTCGAACATCTCGTGCGCGGCAGCACCGGCGACGAGCCCGATGAATCCGGCCTTCGGGCCGAACATCTTTCCGATCACCACCCCGGCCAGGGTCCCGACGATGGCCGTGGACAGGATCCGGGCGACAGCATCGGGTCGTTGCGCCCGCGGCGCAGCCGCAGCGGATGATGCGGGCACAACCGCTTCAGCGCGCTCACCGTCGATGGACACCGCGCCGAGATTACGCTTTCCACTGGCGCGGCATGAGGAACTCGTCCAGGGGGACGCGACCAGCGAGGTTGTCGATGATGCCGACGAGACCGGCGAAGACGCATTCGGCGACGAGCGTGAGCAGGTCGGTGTCGTTGAGCCCAGCCTCGTAAGCCTGGTCGACGACATCGTCGCCGACCTGGCCCCGTTCGACGGCGATCGCACGGGCGAAGCGGTACACGGCAGCGTTGACGGGATCGGCCGGTTCGCCGCCGGCGCGCATCTCGTCGATGTCGAGTTCGTCGACGCCGAGCGCCGCGAGCACCGTCGAGTGGAAGGCCACGCCATATGCGTTGTCGACGGCAACTCCGACTGCCAATCCGGCGATCTCGCGGTGCACCGGCGGAACGGTCGGACTGCCGACGACCCGACGCAGGCCGTCGAACGCTGCCAGCAGCGTCGGGCTGGTTGCGGCGACGGCGGCCAGGTTGGGCACGAAGCCGAGGTCGTTGGCGATGCCGTCGAGGATCGCCCGGGAGGGTTTGGGTGCGGTTTCCGAGGTGAGCAAGTCGAGGTTCATGCCTCGATCATCCGCAGCCGAGTGCGGCGTGACGATTCCCAGGGAGGGAAGCGCCCTCGAGCAGGCCCCGGCGTAGCGTCGCTGGCATGTCCCGATCAGCGGTCCCGAGGACAACGGCCTTCGGTGACCTCGTGCGGTACTGGCGGCGAGTGCGGGCGATGAGCCAGCTCGACCTGGCGGCCGCGGCGGCGACGACGCCGCGCTACATGAGCTTCGTCGAGACGGGTCGAGCCCAGCCGAGCCGCGAGATGGTGCAGCGGCTGGCCACCGCGATGGACATACCGCTGCGTGACCGCAACGGCCTCCTGGTCGCCGCCGGCTTCGCCCCGATGTACCAGGAGCACGACATCGATCACCCGGCGATCGAACAGGTCATGCGTGCGCTGCAGCGGATGTTGCGCGTGCACGAGCCCTTTCCGGCGGTCGTGATGGACCGTCGCTGGGACGTCGTTCGCGTCAACGATGGCGCCGCTCGTCTGTTCGGCGGTCTGTGCGCGCCGGATCCAGTTCCGGATCCCGCCAACGTCCTGCGGCTGATGCTCGAGCCCGGACCCGTGCGAGCCGCCGTGAGCAACTGGAACGAGGTCGCTCCCGCGCTGCTCGAGCGCGCCCGGCGGGAAGCTGTCGGCGGGGTCATGGACCTCACGACCGCGGAGCTCGTGGACCGCCTGCGCACCGGGGCCGACGCCGCCGTGCTGGCAGCACCTCGCTCGATCGCCCCGATCGTGCCGGTCATCGATATCGAGTTCGCCTTCGCCGGGGGCACGCTGCGCTGGTTCTCGATCATCTCGACGATCGGCACGCCCGTCGACATCACCGCGCAGGAGCTGCGCGTCGAATCATTCGTGCCGTCCAATCAAGACACCGCCGAGCGCTGGCGTCAGCTCAGCGGACTCGTAGGTCAGGACTTGCGCACGACGTAGTGCAGGTGCGTGACCCGACTTCCTTGCGTGATGGTCGGGCCGTCGAGGAGAACCGGCGCGACCTTCACGTGGTCGAGGTACGGCACGCCGCCTCCAAGGAGCACGGGGACCAGGTCGAGTGTGATCTCGTCGAGCAGGCCGAGCTCGAGGCACTGCGTGGCGATGGTTCCGCCATTCACCCCGATGTCCTTGTCGCCGGCGATCTCTCGGGCACGTTCGATGGCGACCTCCACCCCCTCGGTGACGAACGTGAACGGGGCCCCCGGGTGGTCCTGCACCCAGTCCGCAGGGACGTTGTGGGTGACGACGACGATCGGCCGGTCCAGCGGGTGGATGCCGCCCCACCCGTCCGTGATGTCGAAGAGGTGCCGGCCAACGACGAGCACACCGACGCTCTCGACGTACCCGGTGAGGTAGTCGTGGTCCTGCTGCGTGAGCGAGAACGGGATCTCCGGGTGCGTGCTGGGGAATGCGACATCGCCGGCGCTGTACCACGTGAACAGGTGCTCGAAGCCGGTTTCCTCCGGTCCGGCGATGTACCCGTCCAACGAGACGCTCGCGCCGGTCACGACCTTGCCCATGAGATCCTCCTCCGATGAAGCGGTAGTGGTATCGACCGGCCACGCACCGCGGACTCATCGCGGGTCATGGCAGGGTTGGGGAATGGCGATCGAGGTCCGCCCGGCCACGAAGTTCGGGGACGTGCGAGTCATGCTCGGACCGAAGCGGCCCGATGCGAACGTGTGCTGGTGCCTGAGCTATCGCCTGACCTCCTCGAAGGAGAACCGCGAGCTCACCGGTGAGGCCCGCGGCCGGCGCGTGAGGCAGCTCGTGCGCCAGAAACTGCCACCTGGAGTGCTCGCCTATGACGGCGACGAGGTCGTCGGCTGGGCCGCCGTCCACCCGCGCGCCGACACGAGCTTCGCCCGCAATCGCAAGATCCCGCACGTCGACGACCTCGACGTGTGGTCGGTCTGGTGCATCCGCGTCAAGCCCGGGTGTCGTGGGCGAGGCATCTCGAACCAGCTGCTGGCCGGTGCGGTCGAGTTCGCCCGGGCGAACGACGCGCCGGCGATCGAGGGCTATCCGGTCGACAACAAGGGCGGGCGGGTCGACCTGACCATGGCGTACGTCGGCACGAGAAGGCTGTTCGAGAATGCCGGTTTCAAGCAGGCAGCTCCCACCGATTCGGTGCTCGATGGATTTCCGCGGGTGTTGATGCGGCTCGACCTGCGTGGTTGAGCCGCCGGTCTTCCTGGCGGTCGATGCGGCGACCGTCGACCTGACCGCTGACGACCAGGTGCTCGCTGAGGCGATCGTCGCAGCCGGGCGCGAGGCCGTGCCGGTGATCTGGGGAGAACGGCTACCGGCGGCCGCGACGCTGGCGATCCGGTCGACGTGGGACTACGTCGAGGACGCGGACCGCTTTGCCGCCTGGCTGGACCAACTCGACGTCGACGGTGTCGCCGTGCACAACCCGACGTCCTTGCTGCGCTGGAACCTGCACAAGGGCTATTTGCCCGACCTCGCCCGGCACGGTGTGCCGACCGTGCCCACCGTCGTCGTGCGGCGTGGCCAGCGCGTCGACGTCGGTCAGCTGTTGCACCGTCACGGCTGGGACGACGCCGTCGTGAAGCCGGCAATCGGGGGAACAGCGCGATTGGCCGTGCACGTCGACGCCATCGGCATCGTCGCGGCCCAGCGTCACGTCGAGGAGTTGCTCGTCGACGAGGACGCGGTCGTGCAGCAGTTCGTGGCGTCGGTGCCCTCGACGGGGGAGATCTCGGTGATCGTCATCGGCGGTGTGGTCACGCACGCGATCCGCAAACGCGCCGCGGAAGGTGACTGGCGCGTGCAGTCCGAATATGGAGGAACGAGTGAGCCGATCGTGGTCGACGACCGACTCGCGACGGCGGCCCGCGCCGCCGTTGCGGCGGTCCACCCGTCGCCGACGTACGCGCGAATCGATCTCGTCGAGGGCCTGACCGGTCAGCTGCAGCTCATCGAGCTCGAGCTCGTCGAACCCGAGCTCTTCTTCGGCTCGTGCCTTCAGGCCGCCACCCGCATGGCCGACCTCCTGACGAATGGCGCCGACCACTGAGGTCGCCGGTCGTCACACGATCCATGCACCACGCCGCATCAACGTGCGGCCGTCCAGTTCGTTGGCCTCGCGCCACGCTTGCAGCCGTTCTGGACGCAGCCGGATGAACACGTAGCTGTCGCCAGCCGACCGGGGATCCCAGTCGGCCTGCGCGCGGTACTGGTCGGCGAGCTCACCGGCTTCGCCGACACCGACGACCTCTGCGACGACGGCATCGATGAGCACGACGTCACGCGTCGCGCCCACGGCGAGTCGGGCAGGACGATCGGTCGCGAGGTTGCGGGCCGTCGTCGACTGCCGGTCGAGGGCGATCACCACGTGCTCATCGATCCACGCCAGCGACAGGGGAACGAGGTGTGCCACGGGATCGTCGTCGTCCGATGTCCCGGCCGTGGCAACCCAGACGTCGATGCCGGGCGTCTGCAGCTGCACGAGCGCATCGGCCTTGCGCTGGGCGGGCGGGCGGGGTGCATCGCGTACGGTCATTGGAGGTCCATGATGGACCCAGCCGGCGCCGGGGGGGAGCGCGATGTCATCGTTCTCGAGTGAGATCCGCTACGACGTGCGACCGATCGGTGCTGTCGAGTCGCCGTTGGTCGACCTTGCTGATGCGCCCCGGCAGGGAGACGAAGGGGCGCCCGAGGCGTGGCTGGTGATCGATCCGGCGTTGTCGCTCGCGATGCGGGATCTGGAGGTCGGGCAGCACGTCGTCGTGTTGACGTGGCTCGATCGCGCCCGGCGCGACGTTCTCGTCACGCGGCCGCGCGACGACCCCAACCGAGCCGAAGAAGGGGTCTTCAGCACCCGTTCACCCGATCGTCCGAACCCGATCGGTCTGCACGAGGTGACGATCGTCGAAATCGACGGTTCGCGGCTCAAGGTCCGGCCGCTGGAGGCGATCGACGGCACCCCGGTGCTCGACATCAAGCCCGTGCTGGGCCCTGAGCGCTAGAACCTCTCCCCGTGCCGATCTTCCATGCCGTCGTGCTCGGCATCGTGCAGGGACTGTCGGAGTTCCTCCCGATCTCCTCGAGCGGGCACCTGCTGCTCGTGCCGTGGCTGTTCGGCTGGAACGACTTCGACTCGGAATCGACGGAGAAGGCGTTCGATGTTGCGCTGCACATCGGCACGGTGATCGCGGCGATCGCCTACTTCCGCCATGACCTCGTCGTCTACATCCGTGAGGGATGGCGAGCAGTGTTCGACCGCCAGCACCGCGCGACCACCGAGGGGCGGGTGGCCTGGCTGCTGTTGCTCTCCACGGTGCCCGCGGCGCTCGTCGGGGCGATCTTCGAGGACCAGATCGACGAGGGTTTGGGCACGCCGACGATCATCGCCATCTCACTGATCCTCGGGGGCCTGCTGCTCGCCGTCGCCGACCGCACGAGCGGCAAGCGAAAGGTCGAGAACTACGGCGTGCGCGACTCGCTGATCGTCGGTGCCGCACAAGCACTGGCGCTGAACCCTGGGACGTCGAGGTCGGGGATCACGATCACGGCCGGCCGCTTCATCGGGTTCGACCGCGACGCGGCGGCGCGCATCAGCTTCCTCATGATGATCCCGGTGACGACTGGCGCCGTGCTGCTGAAGGGTGCCGGTCTGGCCAGCGATGGCATCCCCGAAGGGCTGGCGGTCCCGATGCTCGTCGGGATCGTCACCTCGGGTATTGCTGGCTGGATCGCCGTCTGGGGCACGTTGAAGCTCGTGCGCACGCACAGCTTCATGCCGTTCGTGATCTATCGCGTCGTGCTCGGCACCGTGGTCTTGATCCTGGTGGCCGTCGGCTACCAGGGCTGACCGGGCTTCGTGGCCGCTTCGTTCAGAGGCGGAGAACCGGTTCGGCACGCCGGCGCCTCCAGGCGCTTCGGCGGCCGCATCGTTCAGGGCAGCACCAGCAGCACGAGCTCGCCGCTCGCCGCAGCGTGCGCCACGCTCGGCGCCACGTCCGACGGCACGGCGACGATCGGCCCGCTCTCGGTCAGCCCGACGACCACGCCGTCGGCGGCGAGCACCGCCCCTGTGCTGGCGACCGCGACCCGGTCGCCGACCGCCACCCCTGACGGGACGGCTTCGGCGACCGGAACTCCCTGCCATCCGTCGGGGATCAGCGCGGCGGGCAGCGTGCCGCTGGCGACATCGACACCGACCAGCACCTCGCCAGCGGCGACGCGCTGGCGGGCGACCGCATCCGGCGTCGCGCGGTCGATCGCGTCCTCGGGGACCATCGGGACCGGACGCGGCCGCAGCTCCGTCCGGCCGGCCAGCGCATCGCCGGGGCCGAGATCGGTCGACGCGACCAGCACCGTCCGCGTCTCACCCCAGGCGCGGCGCGCGTCGTCGATCCCGGCGACGGCGCCAGCGGTGATCAGCGCGCCGCAGCCGGCGAGTGCGACGACGACCAGCCAGTAGAGCCATGGGCGGCGCGCCACCACGTGGCGAGCACGAGCGACGAGGTGCATGCGAGTTCCTCCGGATCGGCGAGCGCCTCCGGGGGATGTCGGCGAGACGAACCTACCGGCGCTCAGCCGTCAGAAGACGCCGACGCCTTGGACGACGAGCTCGACGAATCGGAGGTCTTCGAGTCGGAGGTCTTCGAGTCGGACGACTTCGATCCATCGGACTTGTCGCTCGAACTGCTCGCCTTGCTCGACGATCGTGATGACGAGCGGCTGTCGGTCCGGTAGAAGCCGCCGCCTTTGAACGTGACACCAACGGGCGTGAACACCTTCTTGACCGGCATCATCACGCCAGTGTTCGGATGCGCGGCCTCCGTCAATGCGTCATCGGCGAAGGACTGCTGGACCTCGATGGTCTCGCCTGTGTCGACGAATCGGTAGACGTAGGTCGGCATCGAAGCGCAGAGGCTATCGGTAGGGTCGCGCACATGCAGGTCCGCAGCGCCGTGATCCCCGCCGCAGGCATGGGCACCCGGTTCCTTCCCGCCTCGAAGGCCGTCCCCAAGGAGCTCCTCCCGATCGGCGACACCCCGACGTTGCAGCTCGTGATCGACGAGGCGCTCGGCGCCGGCATCGAGCACGTCGTCATCGTGAGCAGCCGCAGCAAGCCGGCGATCGAGGCCTACTTCGAGCCCACGCCGGAGATCGTCGACTCCTTGGAGGCGAGCGGCAAGACCGAGCTGGCAGCACGAGTGCGGGGGATCGGCGCCGACTGGCGGACGACGATCGTCTATCAAGACGAGCCCCGCGGACTGGGCCACGCGGTTGGATGCGCGCGTGAGGCGATCGGCGACGAGCCGTTCGCGGTGCTGCTGCCGGACGAGCTGATGGGCAGCTCGTCGCTGCTCGCCCACATGAACGGCGTCTGCGCCCGCACGGGCGGCAGCGTGGTCGCGCTCAAGGAGGTGCCCCACGACGAGGTCAGCCGGTACGGCGTGATCGCGCCGAGCGGGCCTGTCGACGCCGACGGTGTCGTGCCGGTCTCCGACCTCGTGGAAAAGCCACCCATCGACGAGGCGCCGAGTGACCTCATCATCATCGGTCGCTACGTGTTGACGCCGGACGTGTTCGAGGAGATCGCCGCAGGGCGAATCGGGGCGCTCGGGGAGATCCAGCTCACGGATGCGTTGCGGGCGCAGGCTCAGCGATCGCCGTTTCACGGCGTCGTCAGCAACGTCGACCGCTTCGACACGGGCACGCCGTTCGGGTTCCTCACGGCCGCCGTCGAGCTCGGGCTGCGCGACGACGCCACCGGCAAGGACCTCCAGGCATTCCTCGAGGGTCTGTTGCGCGCGTGATCGACCTCGAGGACGCCCAGCGCACGGTGCTCGAGGCCTGCCCACCGCTGGCCCCGCTGACGATCCCCACCACCGATGCGCTCGGCCTCGTGCTGGCGGAGGACGTCGTGGCTGGTGAGGACGTGCCGCCGTTCGCCAACTCGGCGGTCGACGGGTACGCCGTGGTGGCCGCGGACCTCGTCGATCCGCCGGCCGAGCTGCGGGTGGTTGGCGAGACGGCGGCGGGCGCGCCTCCGTTCGACCGCACGGTCGGCCGGGGCGAAGCGGTGCGGGTGATGACCGGTGCGCCGTTGCCCGCTGGAGTCGATGCGGTCGCCATGGTGGAGGACAGTGAGTTTCTGGGCGACGGGCTGGTGCGGCTGTCCCGCCCGCTCGCCGCCGGCGCCGCGATCCGGGGTGTCGGGGACGACGTTCACGCCGGGGATCTGGTGCTCCGGGCAGGTGCGGTGGTCCGGCCGGCCGTGCTGGGCCTGCTCGCCAGCATCAACGCTCGCCAGATCCGCGTCGTGCCGGCCGCCCGGGTGGCGGTGCTGTCGACCGGTGACGAGCTGGTGACCGACGGATCACCGCTGCGGCCCGGACAGATCCGCGAGAGCAACGCCACGATGCTGGCCCCGCTACTCGCCGAGGCGGGGTGCATCGTCGACAACCTCGGCGTCGTTCCGGACGACGAGGAGGCGTTGGAAGTCGCTTTGCGAGCCGCCGCAGCCACCTGCGACGCCGTCGTGACGAGTGGCGGCGTGAGCATGGGCGACTACGACGTGGTGAAGGCGGTGCTGGGGAAGATCGCCGACATGCGCTGGATGCAGATCGCGATCAAGCCGGCCAAGCCGTTCGCCTTCGGGATACTCGACGGCACGCCGCTGTTCGGGCTGCCCGGGAACCCGGTCAGCTCGCTGGTCAGCTTCGAGCTCATGGCTCGCCCGGCGCTCCGGCGCATGATGGGACACCGGCACGTCGCTCGGCCGAGTCTCGTGGGGATCACCGACTCGGACCTGCGCCGTCACCCCGACGGAAAGGTCCACTTCCTGCGCGTCAACGGCGACTTCGCCGACGACGGCCGGTACCACGTGACGCCGGTCGGTGCCCAAGGCAGCCACCAACTGGCGGCGACTGCGCTGGCCGATGCCTTGGCCGTGGTTCCGGATGGCCCGGGGATCCCCGCCGGCGCCGAGGTTGCGGTCCTGCTGCTGACCGGCTAGCCCGTGGCTCGAAGACCTAGCCGCCGATCTGCGACATCGAGCGCGACGGCCGGATGAAGTTGACCTGGTTGATCCGGTGGCCGGCCCATTTGGTGCCGACGGCCCGCTCGATGCGGGCGGCCAGCTCGTCGTCGCTCTCGCCGGCGCGCATCGCCCGGCGCAGGTCGAACTCGTCCGTGGCGAACAGGCAGGTCCTGAACTGCCCGTCGGCGGTCAGGCGGACGCGGTCACAGTCGCCGCAGAACGGCTTCGTCACGCTCGGGATCACGCCAACGGTTCCGCCGCCGTCGAGGTAGCGCCAACGATCCGCCGGAGCGGCGCCGCGGGCCGGCACCTGCTCGAGCGGGTAGACGGCGTCGATCCGGGCGACGATCTCGTCCTGACCGACGACCGAGCCGTCGGTCCAGCCTCCTGAGGCGTCGAGCGGCATGAACTCGATGAACCGCACCTCGACGCCCTGTTGCCGCCCGAACGTGGCCAGGTCGAGGATCTCGTCGTCGTTGACGTCGCGCTGCACGACGGAGTTGATCTTGACCGGGGCGAACCCGACCTCCTTGGCCGCCTCGATGCCGTCGAGCACGCGGTGCAGCTCGTCACGCCTGGTCATCTCGAAGAAGCGCTGACGATCGAGCGAATCGAGACTGATGTTGAGCCGATCGAGCCCCGCCGAGCGCAGTGATCCGGCGAGCAGTCGCAGCGTGGCGCCGTTGGTCGTCATGGCCAGATCGACGGGTCGCCCATCGTGGCGCAGGGCGGCCAGGCGCTCGACGAGCCCCACGACGTTGGCCCGCACGGTTGGCTCGCCGCCGGTCAGCCGGATCGAGGCGACGCCGTAGCGCCCGACCATGAGCCTGGCGATGCGCTCGATCTCCTCGAACGTGAGGACCTCGCTACGAGGCAGCCACGTCATGCCCTCTCGACATGCAGTACGTGCAGCGGAAGTTGCAGCGATCGGTGACCGAGACGCGCAGGTCGCGGATGACGCGCCCGAACCGATCGACAAGATCCACCACGTCAGCTGCACCCACGCTGGCCATCGTACGAGGTGAAGGGTGCTGACGGCACGGTCGGTGGGGTGACCTGCGCCGCTCGCGCGAGACTTGTTCCATGAGCGACCTGTCCTTCACCCACCTCGACCCTCTGGGCCGCGCTCGTATGGTCGACGTGACGCCGAAGGAACCGACGCATCGGCGCGCCCTGGCCCGCTGCAAGGTCTGGATGCAGCCGGCGACGACCGCTGCGATCGCGAACCGGGAGGTCAAGAAGGGTGACGTGCTGAACGTCGCCCGGGTTGCGGGCATCCAGGCGGCCAAGCGAACTTCCGACATGATCCCCCTGTGTCACCCGCTGCTCGTCGGTGCCGTGTCGGTGAACTTCGAGCTCGGCGACAACTACGTGGCCGTCGAGGCACACGTCGACACGGTGGATCGCACCGGAGTCGAGATGGAGGCGTTGCATGCCTGCGCAACGGCCGCGTTGACCGTGTACGACATGTGCAAGTCGGTCGACCGCGGGATGGTGATCGGCGAGCTGGCGCTGTGGGAGAAGACGGGCGGGCGCAGCGGCACGTACCGGCGGGAGGAGGTCGATGTGACCGGCGGCACGCCTGTCGTTGCCTCGCCGTCCGGGAATGTCGTACAATCGTAATGAACGCCTGCGGACTGGATGTTCGGGTTCGTCCGGCGCGCCATATCCCCAACTGAAGGTTGAACGTATCCGATGGGTCAACTGGTCCTGCTCGTCGTAGCAGCCGCATGGGCGGCAGTCCTGGTTCCGCCGCTGCTGCGGTCGCGGATCGAGAACCGCCCGAACTCGTCGGTCTCGGATTTCCGGAACCAGTTGTCGAGTCTGCAGAAGACGGTCCCGTCGAGGGGCGTGACGATGCGCACGATGTCCCGCCCGCTGGCGCCGTCGCCGCTCAGCCGACCGGCCGCCCCGGGGCGACCCGTCCTGCGCTCGGGCGTGAAGACCCACGACGGGAAGACCGTGCGCTCGGCCGGTCAGGCCGCCCCACGCCACCAGGAGCCGGTCCACCAGCTCGACGTCGCTCCGCGCCGGCGCACCCATGCCGACGTCCAGCAGGGCGAGCGCCGGCGGGCGCCGGCGCGTAACACGATCGCAACGAGGGAGTCCGTGCGGCGTCGCCGGGCCAACGTGCTGTTCGTGCTCGGGCTGATCTCCGCATGCGCGCTGTTCCTCGCCGCAACCACGAAGACCGACGCGCTGTACTACGTCTTCGGCGCGACGTTCGGGGTCATGTGCGTCTACGTCTACGTCCTCGGACAGCGTCGCCAGCGTGAGCTGGCCGCCGTGCCGGTCGAGACGGTGGTGCCCCGTGCCCGGCCGACGCGCCTCGACGAGCGGCGCCAGCGCCACACCCCACCGCCGGCCCGTCATCGGCGCTCGAGCGTCCCGACGATGGAGCGGCATCACCGCCGCTACTCGCACGCCGTCTGAGCCCGAGACATCCTTCGCCGCGCCAGCGCCACCTCACCGTTACACTCGCGCCCGCTGGGGCTGTAGCTCAGTTGGTAGAGCGCAACAATCGCACTGTTGAGGCCAGGGGTTCGATTCCCCTCAGCTCCACTGTTTCGTTTGGGCTCGGCTCGCAGGCAAGCTGCTCGCCTCGCCTGCCGAGCTCGCCGTCGCTGTCACGGGCGTCTCGGGGCTCGCCTGACGTCACCCTGAAGCGACGGCTCGCCCAACCTCCGGTCGTTCGACGGCTCTCGGGCTCGGCTCGCAGGCAAGCTGCTCGCCTCGCCTGCCGAGCTCGCCGTCGCTGTCACGGGCGTCTCGGGGCTCGCCCGACGTCACCCTGAAGCGACGGCTCGCCCAACCTCCGGTCGTTCGACGGCTCTCGTGGCTCGGCGGGGGGTTCGGGGGGCGGAGGCTCCTGCCGGAGCCCCCCGACTGCCGATCGATCCGGCTCCGCCGGTCGATCGGCTGCAGTTCTTCGTGCCGGCCATAGGCCGGCCCATCGAGCCGAGCGGAAAGGCTCTGCCTTTCCGCTCGAGGATCAAAGCGCCGCGGCGAAGCGGTCCTGTTCACGAGCCCGGAGGGCGGTGTTGACGCGCTGGCGCTCGAGGACCTGATCCAGCGTCTTGGCCGCCTGCTCGATCGGGTGCTCGGCGAAGAAGCCCTGCACGTCGGCGGCCGTGGCCGGATCGTTGAGCAGCTTCACCGAGTCGATCATGCGCACGATCGTGTTGCTCGGGAAGCGCTCGTTCGCCTCGTCCCAGTGCTGGCGCACGAACCTCCACGCCGCCGAGCCGTGGCGCCGGTTGGCGATGCACTGGCGCAGCAGGAACGGAGCGTTCTGCGTCTTCACCTCGCCGCTCATGGCCAGCTCGCACGTGCGCAGGATCAGCGCCTCGGTGTCGAACTCGGCCAAGGAGTAGAGGTAGCGCAGCTGGTCTTGCGGCGTCGGCGCATCGCGGTAGCCCGCCAGCATCCGCTCGAACGTCGTCTCGTCGCCGGTGGAGGCGACGATCGCCGTCGCCGCCGCGACGAGCTCCGGATCGACGGAGCCCGGCTGGGCCTCCTGACGGTCGAGCAGGTCGGCAGCACTGGTGCGTGTCGATTCGTCCGCGCCCTGGATGGCGAGGGCCGCCGTCAGGAGCCCGCGCAGCTTGCCCCGCAGGTCGTCCTCGCCCTCGGTCGGCTCGCCCAGGTCGGCGACGACCGGACCGAGCAGCTCACGGACGCGCTGCTGGAAGGACGGCAGCGCATCGTCGTCGAGCAGGCGACCGAGCCCGCGAAGGCCGATCACGATCGACTGCCAGACGGCGAGCTCACGTTCGCCGCCGAAGCCCTCGACGAAGGCGAGGAAGTCGACGGCCGGCAGGCGACCAGCGACAACCTCGTTCCACGCATCGTCGACGAGGTTGTAGCGCTCGAGGGTGTCGAGCGAGCCGAGCACCTCCCCGGACATCCGGCTGCGCAGCTCGTCGCTGTGGGCGACGCGGTAGAACCCGTGGCCGCCGGCGTTGACGACGAGCGGAGCAGTCGGGTCGGCGAGCGGCGTGCGCACCTCGACACCGTCGAGCAGCACCGACCACCGCTCGTCACCCGAGCGCAGCTGGACCGGGACGAGCCACGTCGTCGGCGTCTCGTCGTGCTCGAGCGTGTCCTCCTCGTAGGCGAAGCGCTGCTGGCGCAGCACGAGCTCGTCGCCGTCGATCGATGCGCTGACCAGGGGGTAGCCCGGCTGCCAGATCCACGAGTCCATCATTCGACGCACCGGCTCGCCGCTCGTCTCCTCGATGGCATCCCAGAGATCGTTGGTCTCGGTGTTCCCGTACTCGTGGCGGCGGAGGTAGTGGCTCACGCCGGCGCGGAAGCGCTCGACGCCGAGGTACTGCTCCAGCATGCGCAGGAGGGCGCCGCCCTTCTGGTACGTGAGGACGTCGAACATCCCCTCGCAGTCCTGCGGCGAGCGGACCTCGTACTCGACGGAACGGGTGCTGCGCAGCGAGTCGGTCTCGAAGGCAGCCGAGCGCTCGAGTCCGAACAGCGTCCAGCGCTCCCAATCCGGGCGGTACGCGTCGCAGGCGGCCAGCTCCATGAACGTGGCGAAGGCCTCGTTCAGCCAGATGCCGTTCCACCACCGCATGGTCACGAGATCGCCGAACCACATGTGGGCCAGCTCGTGGGCGACGACGTCGGCGACGACCTGCTGCTCGCTCATCGTGGCCGTTGCTGGATCGATGAGCAGCAGGTTCTCGCGGAACGTGATGCACCCGAGGTTCTCCATCGCGCCGGCGGCGAAGTCGGGAAGGGCAAGCAGATCGACCTTGTCGCTCGGGTATGGGATGCCGTAGTACTCCTGGAACCAGCGCAGCGCGAAGGCCCCGACATCGAGGCCGAGCCCGGTGAGGTGCTCCTTGCCGGGCACGTGAACGATGCGCAGCGGGACCCCGTCGACGTCCGTCGGATCCGTGGCGACGAGCCGGCCGACGACGAAGGCGACGAGATACGTGCTCATCACCATCGTGTCGGCGAACCGCACGGCGAGCTTGCCGTCGGGTCGCTGCGTGCGTTCGATCTCGGGCCCGTTGGACACGACGAGCAGCTCAGGGTCGATGACGAGCGTGATGCCGAAGACCGCCTTGAAGTCCGGCTCGTCCCAGCACGGAAACGCCCGCCGGCAATCGGTGGCCTGCATCTGCGTCGTGGCGATGACGTGCTCGGTGCCGTCGTCGTCCCGGTACGTGCTGCGGTAGAACCCGCGCAGCTTGTCGTTGAGCACGCCCGTGAAGGAGATGACGACCTCGACGGTCCCCGGCTCGAGGCCGCCGACCGGACGGATCACGAGGCGCTCGGTTTCGGGCACGAGCGACCACGACACGTCGCTGCCGTCGACGCGCACCTCGCCGACCTCGAGCTCGATGGCGTTGAGCACGAGCTCTTGGACGGGCTCGACGACGTCGACGGCGATGCGCACCTTGCCTTCGAAAGCCGCGCCCGCGAGGTCCGGGACCAGCTCGACGTCGTAGCGGGTCGGCACCGCCGCCCGCGGCAGGCGATAGGGATCGAGCTCGACTGTCACGGGGGCCACCGTACCGGCCGTCAGGCGGGCGGTAGCGTGGTGGCCCGTGCCCGAGCGCTCCGCGACCGACGCTCGCTACGACGTCGTCGGCATCGGCAATGCGCTGGTCGACGTGATCGCCCACGCCGACGAGGAGTTCCTCGGCGACCATGGACTGGTCAAGGGTTCGATGGCTCTGATCGACATCGATCGCGCTCGGCACCTGTACCAGGCGCTCGGATCTGCGGTCGAGATGAGCGGCGGCTCGGCGGCCAACACGATGTGTGGCTTGGCCAGCTTCGGTGGCCGGGCGGCGTACTTGGGCAAGGTCTCCGACGACAGCTTGGGTGACGTGTTCGCCCACGATCTCAACGCGGTGGGAGTCGCGTTCCTGCCCGGCGCCCCGCTCGACGACACACCGACGGGGCGGTGCGTCATCGTCGTGACACCGGATGCCCAGCGCACGATGAGCACCTATCTCGGCGTCGCCGAGTACCTGTGCGCCGATGACCTCGACGAGGAGGCGATCGCCGCGGGCGCGGTGCTCTACATGGAGGGCTACCTGTTCGACCGTGATGACGCGAAGAAGGCGTTCCGTCGCGCTGCCGGGGTGGCTCACGCCAACGGGCGCGAGGTGTCGTTGACGCTGTCCGACTCGTTCTGCGTCGATCGGCACCGGCGCGACTTCGCCGCCCTCGTGCGAGACGAGGTGGACGTGCTGTTCGGCAACTCCGAGGAGTTGCAGTCGCTCTACGAGGTCGACACGCTCGGTGCGGCGATCGACGAGGTGCGACGGCACTGCCAGGTCGCGGCGATCACGGCGGGCAAGGACGGGTCGTACGCGGTCACGAAGTACGACGTCATCCACGTGCCTGCCGAGTCTGCGACGCATGTGCTGGACACGACCGGAGCGGGCGACATGTATGCCGCCGGGTTCCTCTACGGGTACACCCGCGGGTGGCCGCTCGACGAGTGCGCGCAGGTGGGATCGATCGCCGCCAGCGAGGTGATCAGCCACGTCGGGCCCCGTCCGCTCGTCGAGTTGCGCACGCTGCTGCCGTGAAGGCCGGCGGCGGCACGGACCTCGAGCTGGTTCGCGCGGAAGCGTCGGCGTGGTTGGAGGCGGAGCCCGACGAGGACCTGCGCGCCGAGCTGCAGGCGCTGCTCGACGGCCCGGCAGACGAGCTCCTCGCCCGGTTCTCGGGGCATCTGACGTTCGGAACGGCGGGCCTGCGAGCCGCCGTCGGGGCCGGGCCGTTGCGGATGAACCGCCTCGTGGGCCGCCAGGCGGCGGCCGGGCTGGCGGCGTACGTCGCGGCCACCGACGACCGGGCTGGCGAGCGGGGGATCGTCATCGGCTACGACCTCCGCCGCAAGAGCGACGTCATCGCGCTCGACACGGCGCGCGTCGTCGCTGGCGCCGGACTCCCGGCCCGGCTGCTGCCGGCGCCGCTGCCGACGCCGGTCCTGGCGTGGGCGCTGCTCGACCTCGACGCCGGCGCCGGCGTGATGGTCACCGCGTCCCACAACCCGCCGCAGGACAACGGCTACAAGGTGTACCTCGGTGACGGCCCGCAGATCGTCTCGCCGCGGGATGTCGAGATCGCGACGCGGATCGCGGAGTTCGACCCGCCTTCGGTGTCGCTCGCTGCGGAAGATGATCCACGGATCGACCGACTGGACCACGCGGTGGTCGATCGGTACGTGGCGTCGATGCGCGACGTGCGGCTGCGAGGGGACGTCCCCGGTGTATCGGTGGCGTACACGCCGATGCACGGTGTGGCGGGGGAGACGTTGCTGCGAGCGTTCGAGACCGCGGCGCTGCCCGCGCCGGTCGTCGTCGAGACGCAGTTCCGCCCAGATCCGGCGTTCCCGACCGTGGCGTTCCCGAACCCGGAGGAGCCGGGAGCGATGGATCTCGTCATCGCGCTCGCCCGTGAGGCCGGTGCCGGTCTGGCGCTGGCCAATGATCCCGACGGAGACCGGCTCGGAGCCGCGATCCCGCAGCCCGACGGATCGTGGCGGCGGCTCGGCGGCGACGAGATCGGCTGGCTCCTCGCGGACCACATCCTGAAGCACACGTCCGGTGACGATCGGTTGGTCGTGACGACGCTGGTGTCGTCGTCGCTGCTGGCGAAGATGGCCGCCGACTACGGCGTGCAGTTCGCCGAGACGTTCACCGGGTTCAAGTGGATGGGGCGCACGATCCTCGAGCACCCCGAGCTGCGATGCGTGTTCGCCTACGAGCAGGCGTTGGGGTACCTCGTGGCACCGCGGCCACTCGACAAGGACGGCATCTCCGCCGCCGTGATGCTGGCCGAGATCGCGTCCGTGGCCGCCGAGGAGGGGACCACGGTGCAGGGGCGGCTCGATGATCTCGCCGCGCGGTACGGACGGCACGTCGTCGCGGAGCAGTCGGTGCAGATGGATCCTGCGGCTGCCGCCGAGCGTGTGCGGTCGCTGCTCGACGACCCACCGGATCAGCTGGCCGGCGCGGCGGTCAGCGAGGTGGTGGCATTCCCTGAGGCCGACCTGCTGCGCCTGATCCTCGACGGTGGCGTGCGCGTGCAAGTCCGCCCGAGCGGCACCGAACCCAAAGTCAAGCTCTACGGCGAAGCCGTCGACGCCAACCCCACCCCGTTCTTGGAGGCACTGGCAGAGCGGTTCTGACGCCCGTTGGGTGTCACCGGTGACACCAAATCTTCCTCAGAACCGACGTTTTCCGTTCCGCGGCGGACACGACACCCATGGCGGGTGTGATCAACCGTCCAGAGGTACTTCAACTCTTCAACGTCCAACACTGGGTCGCCACGGTCGAGCAGCTGCTCGATCTCGAGGTTTCTGCGAGCACGATAAAACGAGCCCGCCGCGACGGGCTCCTGACCACGGTGGTCCCCGGCATCGTGCGGGTCGCGGGCACGCAGGAGACGTTCGTCTCGAACGCGATGGCCCTCCAGCTCTACACGGGCGGCGAAGCGTTCGTCAGCGGCACCAGCGCCGGCGTGCTGCACGGTCTGCGAAACATGCCGCGACGCCCGGTGGAGATCACGGTCAGAGAGGACCGCCGTGTGACCATGCCCGGATGGGGTCGGCTCGTGCGTACGAGCTGGATCGACGAATCGCGAGACGTCCAAGGACCGCGTGACGACCTGCTACGCGTGGCCACACCGCTGCGAATGCTGTTTGGCCTCGCCCGCACGTTCAACGACCACCGATTTGATCGAGCGGCCGAAGACGCCTGGCACCTCGGGCTCATCACGCCACAGACGGCGACCGACTACCTCGACGCCATCCGCCGAAGCGGACGGGGTGGCGTCGTGCGATTCGAGCGATGGCTGATGAAGACGTCGCTGCGCCCGCGCCCGGCCCAGAGCGGTCTCGAGCTCGACGTGCTGGACGCAATCCGTCGGGCCGGCCTGCCCGAACCCGTGCGTCAACATCCGCTGACCTTGCGCTCCGGAGAGATCATCCACATCGACCTGGCGTGGCCATCCATCCGCCTCGGCGTCGAACCCGGCCACAGTTGGTGGCACGGCGGTGACCTGCGACAGCGCGCCGATCAGGTTCGCGACCGCGCCTGCGACGAGCTCGGCTGGCACATCGTGCGCTGCGACGAATCGGTCCGTGAAGAACTGTCCGCGTTCGGGCTCCAGCTGCGAATCATCTATGACGAGCGCCGCCGATCCCTCTCGTCGGCCTGATCTCGTTTCTCTGGCAAGTTCGGTGTCACTCGTGACACCGAACGGGCGTCAGAACCCGATCTCAGGCTGGGGGGCCGAACTGGCGGTCGCCGGCGTCGCCCAATCCGGGGACGATGAAGGCGGAGGCGTTGAGGTGCTCGTCGACGGCGGCGGTGACGACGTGGACGTGGAGGCCGGCGTCGCGCAACCGGTCGATGCCTTCGGGGGCGCAGAGGGCGCACACCGCCGTGATCGGGGTCGGCGCGTCACGCTCCATCAGCAGCTCGATCGTGTGCACCAGCGACCCACCGGTCGCCAGCATCGGGTCGACGACGATCACCGGCCGGCCGGCCAGTGACTCCGGCAGCTTGTTGACGTACGGCTTCGGCGCGAACGTCTCCTCGTCACGACTGATCCCGATGAACCCCACGTCGGCGGCGGGAAGCAGCTCCTGTGCGGCGTGCACGAACCCCAGTCCCGCCCGCAGGATCGGCACGACCACGGGCTGCACCGCCAATCGCCGCGCCGGCGCCGACGTGAGCGGCGTCTCGACGGTCGTGTCGAACGTCGGCAGGTCCTCCGTCGCCCGTGCCATCAGTAGCGTGCCGATGCGCTCCAGGTTCTGGCGGAACAGCGCGTTCGGCGTCGTGCGATCGCGGATCTGGGCGAGCGCGTCGGCCACCAGCGGGTGGTCGACCAACGTGACGGTGACGGACTCAGTCACTCCCGAACGCGATCTCCGCCTTGAGCAGCGCGTAGCGCGGCTTGATCATCCCGTTGATGATGCGTAGCCGCTCCGGGAATGCGGCGAACGCGCTCTTCACGGTGTTGATCGTCACCCACTCGAAGTCGTCGATCGTCCACCCGAAGGCATGTTGCAACTGCACCAGCTCGTTGGTCATCGAGGTGTCGCTCATCAACCGGTTGTCGGTGTTCACCGTGACTCGGAACCGCAGCCGGCGCAGCATCTCGATCGGGTGCTCGGCGATCGAGCTCACGACGCCGGTGTTGACGTTCGACGTCGGGCACAGCTCGAGCGGGATCCGCGTGTCGCGGATGTACGCCGCCAGCCGCCCCAACTGCTCGTTGCCGATCGGCCCCGTGATGTCGTCGACGATGCGCACGCCGTGGCCGAGCCGCTCGGCGCCGCACCACTGCACGGCCTCCCAGATCGACGGCAGCCCGAACGCCTCGCCGGCGTGGATCGTGGTGTGGAAGTTGGCCCGCATCACGTACTGGAACGCGTCGAGGTGGCGGGTCGGCGGGTAGCCAGCCTCGGCGCCGGCGATGTCGAACCCGACGACGCCGGCATCCCGCCAGCGCACGGCGAGCTCGGCGATCTCCTGGCTGCGCGCCGCCGTGCGCATCGCCGTGGCGATGGCAAAGATCGTCAGGTCCGTACCCGCCGAGCCCTTGGCGAATCCGTCGAGGATCGCTTGCATCACCTCGTCGAGCGTCAGTCCGGCCTCCGTGCACAGCTCGGGCGCCATGCGCACCTCGGCGTACACGACGCCGTCGTTGGCGAGGTCCTGCGCGCACTCGAACGCGACGCGCTCGATCGCGTCGCGGTGCTGCATCACGCCGACCGTGTGGGCGAACGTCTCCAGGTACAGCACGAGGTCGTTGCGCTTGGCGCCGCGGTTGAACCAGTGCGCCAGATCGGCGGCGTCGGTCGTCGGCAGGCTCGTGTAGCCGTACTCCCTGGCCAGGTCGATGACCGTCGCCGGCCGCAACCCACCGTCGAGGTGATCGTGCAACACCGCCTTCGGCGCACGGCCCAGCAACTCAGGGGTGAGGTGGCCGGTCATCGACGGGAGACTAGACCCCGCCCGTAGCCTTGGCTCGTGGACGGCGATCAGCTCACGGTGTTGGGCAGCGCGATCCGCACGCCGATCGAACATGTCGAGGTGTTCAGCGCGCCCGAACACGTCACCGAGGTCCGCCTGACCACCGACGAGGTCAACTCGCTGTGCCCGGTGACGGCGCAGCCCGATCTCTCCACGGTCGAGATCGACTATGTCCCGGACCGCTGGTGCGTCGAGACGAAGAGCCTGAAGCTCTACCTGTGGGGCTTCCGCCAGCGCCCCGTGTTCGCCGAGGCCTTGGCCGCCGAGATCGCCGGCGAGATCATGACGACCGCCCAGCCGCATCGCGTGACCGTCACGCTGCGGCAGCGCCCTCGCGGCGGGATCGTCGTCGAGGCGACCGCCGAGATCACGCGTTAGCGACGGGCCGGTCGCCCGCCATCAACAGACCGATCCGTTCCCGCGTCGCTTCCGCCACCGGCAGCACGTCCTTGATCTGACCCTCGTAGATCACCGCCACGCGGTCCGACAGCGAGAGGATCTCATCGAGCTCGGCCGACACCAGCAGCACCGCCACGCCGCGGTCGCGCTGGTCCACGAGCTGGCGGTGGATGAACTCGATCGAGCCGACGTCGACGCCACGAGTGGGCTGCGAGGCGATCACCAGCTCGGCCCCCTGCGTCAGCTCACGAGCCACGATCACCTTCTGCTTGTTGCCGCCCGACAGCGAGTCCATCGGGCGATGGATGTTGCGTGGCCGCACGTCGAAGCGGTCGACCATCTCGGTGGCGTGCGCCTCGACCGCCTCGAAGTTGCGGATGAAGCCTTTCGCGTACGGCGGCTCATCGAAGTGTTCGAGCACGAGGTTGCTGGCCACCGAGTAGCTGCCGACGAAGCCGTGCTTCTCGCGGTCCTCCGGGATGTGCGAGACGCCGAGTCGGTTGATGTCGCGAGTCCCGTCCCGGGTGATGTCCTTGCCCCGCAGGCTGACCGACCCGCCCTTGGCCGGTCGCATGCCGACGAGCGCCTCGACCAGCTCGCGCTGGCCGTTGCCTTCCACGCCGGCGACGCCGACGATCTCACCGGCCCGTACCTGCAGGTTGAGCCCGGCGACAGTCCGATGGCCCCGATCGTCGTCGACCTCCAGTTCGACCACGTCGAGCACGACATCGCTCGGATGGGCGTCACCCTTCTCGACCTGCAGCACGACGCTGCGTCCAACCATCATGTTGGCCAGCCCGGCGCGGTCGGTCTCCTGCGGTGTGGTGGTGCCGACGACCTGGCCCCCGCGCAGCACCGTGATCGTGTCGCAGACCGTGATCGCCTCGCGCAGCTTGTGGGTGATGAAGATGATCGCCGCGCCCTGCTCGGCCAGGCCGCGCATGACCTTGAGCAGTTCGTCGGTCTCGGCGGGCGTCAGCACCGCCGTCGGTTCATCGAGGATGAGGATGTCGGCGTGGCGGTACAGCGCCTTCAGGATCTCG
The DNA here is from genome assembly GCA_963844915.1 of uncultured Acidimicrobiia bacterium. Classification (GTDB taxonomy): domain Bacteria; phylum Actinomycetota; class Acidimicrobiia; order Acidimicrobiales; family Ilumatobacteraceae; genus JALZMG01. The sequence continues at coordinate 491,243 of CAWJQF010000013.1, forward strand.
ACGCGTTGTTGCGTGCCGACCGCGAGGTCCTCCACCAGTGCGCCCGGGTCGACGCGCAGCCCGTACTGCTCGGCGAGCTGCGTGATGCGGGCGGCGGCGGCGCCGGTATCGAGCACGCCGGCGTGCGCGGTCTCGTCCCCGAGCATGATGTTCTCGGCCACCGTGAACACCGGCACGAGCTGGAAGTGCTGGTGCACCATGCCGACTCCGCGCTTGATGGCGTCGCCCGGATCGTGGAGGTGGACGACCTCCCCCTTGATCAGGATCTCGCCTTCGTCAGGGCGGTACAGCCCGAACAGCATCTTGACGAGCGTGCTCTTGCCGGCACCGTTCTCGCCGAGCAGCCCGAGGATCTCCCCGCGCCGCAACTGGATCGAGACGTCGTCGTTGGCGAGCACCGCCGGAAAGCGCTTCGTGAGATGGCGGGCCTCGAGCACCAGGGGTTCGTCGGTCTCCGTGGACATCGCTACTCCTTGACGTACGGCCGACCGGCCGCCGCGGGTGGCCGCACCCGGCCGGCGAAGATCGCCAGCACGAGGATGACGAGGACGAACGGCAGGATGTTGATGAACTGTGGCGGGACGTCGATGACCTGGTCGAACTGCAGCTGGGCGGCGAGGCGCGACGTGAACGCGAAGAACAGCGCGCCGAACCAGGCAAGGATCGGCTTCCAGCGCCCGAAGATCATGATGGCGAGCGCCGTGAAACCACGCTGCGCGCTCATCCCGCGCTCGAACGTGCCGACGGCCTCGAGGCTGAGGAAGGCGCCGCCCAATCCGGCCAGTCCACCCGCCAGCGCGACGTTCACGTAGCGCTTCAGCCCGACGTCGATGCCGACCGTGTCGGCGGCGCTCGGGTGCTCGCCGACTGCTCGCGAGCGGAGACCCCAGCGGGTGCGGAACAGCGCGAAGTGGAGGATGAAGACGAGGGCGATGGCCATGTAGGCGATCGGCGTGTTGCTGAAGAACACCCCACCGACCAGCGGGAGCTCGTGGAGGAATGGCACGTCGAGCGTGGGGAGCGAGCCCGTCAGCTGTTTGCCCTGCGCATAGAGGAACGACGTCAACCCGGCGACGAAGATGTTGATCACCGTGCCGGCGATGATCTGGTCGATCTGCCACGTGACCGCGCACAGTGCGAGGAAGAGACCGAGCAAGGCACCCGACAAGACCCCGGCGAGCACGCCGGTCCAGATGCTCCCGGTCGCTGCCGCGACGTAGAACCCGGTGAACGCCGACATCAGCAATTGCCCCTCGATGCCGATGTTGACGACGCCGGTCCGCTCGCCGAGCAGGCCGCACATGGCGGCGAGAACGAGCGGTGTCGCTTGTCGGAACGTGCCGTTGAGCACGGCCGCGGTCTTGGTCTCGGAGTTGAGGTAGTAGAAGAGGAACGCGGCGACGATGACGCCGATCACACCGACGGTCCAGAGGAACGCCTTGCTTCGGTTCGGAGTCATCAGCTGCCCCATCCCGACGTGATCTGGATCTGTTCGACGGCATCCTTCGGCCCGCGCACCCGCAGGATCCAGCGCACGACGATCGGCGCGCACACGAGCAGCAGCATGAAGGCCAGGATCACGTCGATGATCTCTTGGGGCACGTCCGCCACGAACGCCATTCGCGTCTGTCCGGCGCGCATGATGCCGAGCAGCAGTGCCGCAGGAATGGCGAGCAACGGCTGCACCCTCGCCAGTAGCGCAACGGTGATGCCGTCGAACCCGAGGCCGACGTTGAACCCCGCCTCGTAGCGATCGAAGACGCCCTGGGTCTCAACCGCTCCGCCGAGGCCGGCGAGGAAACCGGACATCGCCATCGCCAGGACGATGATGTGCTTGGCGGAGATGCCGGCGTACTCCGCGGCTTGGCGGTTCTGCCCGACGGTCGTGATGCGGAAGCCGATCGTCGTGCGGGCGAGCAGGAACCAGATGATCACGGCGACCGCGACAGCGAGGAAGAACCCGAGCGGCAGTCCCCAGACGTCGGGGATCTCCGCCGACGGTTGGATGAGCGGTGTGCGGGAGATCGCACCCGCGTCGGGGTCGTGGAATGGACCGTCCGCGCCGACGAGGTACTCGGTGATGTTGATGAGGATGGCGTTGAGCATGATCGTCGTGATCACCTCGTGCGCCCCCCGGTAGGCCTTGAGGTAGCCGGCCAGCGCGGCCGGCAGCATGCCGAAGAACGCGCCGACGAGCAGCGCGAACGGGACGTGCAGCGCGGCTGGCAGCCCGGTGAAGTGATAGCCCGCCCACGCCGCGAACGTGGCGCCGAAGATCAGCTGGCCCTGCGCGCCGATGTTGAACAGGCCGGCCTTCAGGCCGACGATGACGGCGAGTCCGGTGAACACGAGCGGCGTGGCTCGTGACAACGTCCTCGGCGACGTCCTCCTTGCTGCCCAGCGCGCCGTCGATCAGCGCCTTGTACGCCGTCCACGGGTTGGACCCGTTGAGGCGGATCATCACCGCCCCGATGAGCAAGGCCAGCACGATCGCGCCGATCGGGAGGACGATGTTCTCGGCCCGCTGGTTCAGTCGCATCGCGTCGACTCCGCTCGTCCGTGGCTGTACATGGCGACGGGGTGCGGCAGAGTTTGCCGCACCCCGTCATCCAAACGGCGGATCGGAGGCAGGTTTAGGGCTGGTAGCCCGTCGGCACCTCTCCGCTCAGCACCTGCTCGGTCAGGTCTTCGATCTGCGTCTGCACATCAGCTGGAACCCGATCGGCGAGATCGTGGTAGTCGGCCAGGCCGACATCGCCGAAGAAGGGGCCAGGCTCGATCGACCCGTCCTGGGCGGCCAGGACGAGCTCGACGATACCTGGAGGAATGAGCTTCATGGCGCTGGTGACGAGGCACGCATGGGCTTCTGGCACGGTCTCCCACTGGTCGGTGTCCACACCGATGCAGAGGGCCTCCCCGCCTTCGCGAGCAACCTCGATGAGTGCCCCGTTGCCCGTCTGGCCACCGGCGCCGAAGACGATGTCGGCGCCGTTGTCGAGCGCCTGACGGGCCGTCGTGGCCCCGAACTCCGGGTCGGTGAAGGCGACGTCAAGCCCGCCGGGGTGGTACGTGGAGATCACGTTGACCTCCTCGTTGATGTACTCCGCTCCGTTCTCGAAGCCCTCCTTGAAGGCGACGACCGGCGGCACCTGATCGGTGCCGAGCACGGCGGCGATCGTGTTGGTCTCGGTGAGCAGCCCGGCCAGTGCGCCAGCGAGGAAACCGGCCTGATCTTCGTGGAACAGCAGCCCGGTCAGGTTGCAGAGGGACTGTGCCGGGAACTGGTCGACGCCGATGAACGTGATGTCGGGGTTGTCTGCGGCTGCCGCCGCCGTCGCCTCGCCGAGCGCGAAGCCAACGGTCAGGATGACGTTGGCACCGGCCTCGACGAACTGGCCGATGTTGTTGGCGTAGTCCGTGGCCGCCGCGGTCTCGATGAAGTCGGCGCTGCCTCCGGACTCCTCGGCCGCTTGCTGAGCGCCTTCCCACGCGGACTGGTTGAAGGACTTGTCGTCGACCTTGCCGACGTCGGTCACGAGACCGATGTTGACCTCGTCGAGGGGCTCCTTCGCGGGACAGTCGAGGGCGGTGGTCTCCGTGCCGCCCGCTGCCGTGGTCTCCGTGCCGCCCGCTGCCGTGGTCTCGGTCCCGCCGGCAGCCGTGGTCTCCGTGCCGCCCGCTGCCGTCGTCTCCGCACCGCCACCTGCCGAGGTCTCGCTCGATACGGAGTCATCATCGTCGCCGCCGCACGCAGCAAGCGCCAGACCGGCGACCGCAAGTACGGCGACGAACTTGGTCGCTTTCATGCTCCCCCTTCAATTTTCTCGTGGGATTTGTCCGGGGAATACTAGGCGCCGACGTGAGCCGGGCCGGGTCAGGGCGACAATGGCCTCGCGCTCGGACGGCCAGCCGGCGAGCAGCGTGTCGGGGTCAGCGCCCTCGTAGTCGGCATCGGTGAACCCCGGTGCCATCGTGTTGCCGAACAGGCTCCAGCGCCTCGTGGTCCGCGCCGCCATCCACGTTCCAGCAGGGACGATGGCGACCGGGACCTGACGTGCTTCGAGATCGGTGCCGAGCAGCACGTGCCGGCTCGTTCCGCCCGCTTCGAGCAACACCAGCTCGAGCGCGTCGCCGGTGTAGAAGTGCCAGAGCTCGTCCGTGGGCAGCCGGTGGAACTGGGAGAAGCCATCCGGCGTGTCGGTGAGCATGGCGATGATCGCCGTGCCCGTCGGCTGCTCGGCGTCGACCGGCGAACGCCAGATCTGCCGGAAGAAGCCACCTTCGACCGGAAGTGGTTCGAGGTTGAAGCGCGCCGCGACCTCGCTGGCGTCCATCACCTGCGATGCGTCGCCTTGGCGATGGCGACGCCGTAGTTGCGGGCGATGGCGTCCTGCACCGCCCGGTCGAGCACGTGCTCGCCGGTCCCGGCGGCGATGAGCGTGCGGGCGTGGTGGCAGATCTCCGCCGTCCACTCGACGCTCTGGGCGACCACGTACGCCTCGTCCAGCGTCGGAGCGACGGCGACGACACCGTGGTTGGCGAGCAGCACGGCTCTGCTGCCCGGTTGACGGTGCAGCGTGGCGATGGACTGCGCGCCGAGGTCGGCCGAACCAGGCGGCGCGTACGCCGTGACGAGCACGCGCTCGGCCCGAGTGGCGATGCTCTCGTTGCAGATGAACGGCAGGTCGAGCCGGGCGACGGCGAACGCTGCGGCGTAGCGCGAGTGCGTGTGCACCACGGCTCCGACCTCCGGCATCTCGCGCATCACGCCGAGGTGTAGGGCCAGCTCGCTGGTCGGTGGACGTCGACCCTCCCACGAGCCATCCCGCTGGCTGACGATCGGATGGTCCTCGGCGGACAGGGAGGCGTACGGCACACCGGCGGCCGTCACGACGAAGCGCTCGTCGTCCAGGCGGACGCTGATGTTGCCCGCCGAGCCGATGACCAAGCCGTCGGCGACCATGCGAAGGCACGCGTCGTGCACCGAGCGACGAACGACGTCGAGGTCGGTCATCGTGCACCGGCTGCGGCCAGCACCTGCGGTGCGAGGTCCCGCATTGCGCTGAGCGCACCGTCGAGGTCGACGGCAGTGACGATGCGGTCGTCGACGGCGAGGCGGCCGCCGGCGACGACCCATCGGACGTCGCCTCGCGACGCGGCGTACGCCAGCGTGGACACGGGGTCGTAGCACGGTGTCAGTGCGGGTGATGCCGCGTCGAGGACGACGATGTCGGCCCGCTTTCCTGGTTCGAGTGACCCGGTCTCGTCGGCGATGCCGAGCGCGACGGCCCCGTTGATCGTGGCCATCGCCACCACCTCGTGGGCCGTCACCGCGCCCGCACCGTGCAGCGCGGTCTGCGGGTAGCCGGCGAGGCGCATCGCAAGGAACGGGTCGAGATCGTTCGCCGATGCTGCGCCGTCGGTGCCGAGCGCGACCGTGACCTCGGCAGCGTGCAGGTCGGTGATGCGGGCGAACCCGCTCGCCAACTTGAGGTTGGAAGCCGGGCAATGGGCGACCGCGGCGTGCGCCTCGGCGATCAACGCGATGTCGGCGTCCGTCAGGTGGACGCCGTGCGCGAGCACCGTCCCAGATGTCAGCAGTCCGGTGTCACGGAGCACCTCGATCGGTGTGCGGCCACCGTGCCGCGCGGCGACCTGCGCCAACTCGGCGCTGGTCTCGCAGGCGTGGACGTGGACCCGTGCCCCGAGCTCGGCGACGAGGTCACCGATGGCACGCAACTGGTCCTCGGCCAGCAGGTACGTGCTGTGCGGACACACGAATCGCCGACCTGGCGGTGTCGCCGTGAGCAGTTCACGCGCCCATGCCATGCGGTCGTCGAACCGCCGGTGGTCGGCGCCGGGGAACTCGATGAACACCGGCCCGCTCAGCAACTGGAACCCCGTCGGGTCGGCCACGGCGGCAGCCGCCTCCGGGAAGAAGTACATGTCGAGCGCCGTCGTGATGCCGGCGCGAAGGCACTCCGCGACGGCGAGGGCGGTGCCGATCGCCACCGACTGCTCCGACAGCACCGCTCCCTCGGCCGGGATCAACCGCCCGAGGAAACCGTCGAGGTCGAGGTCGTCCGCCAGGCCGCGGAACATCGTCATCGCCAGGTGGGTGTGGGCGTTGACGAGCCCGGGCATCACGAGGCCTCCGTTGGCGTCGATCACCCGTGCCGCCACCGGCGGGTCGCCGGCGACCGGCCCAACCGAGGTGATCGTTCCTCCGTCCACGACGATGTCCGCCCGCGGCAGGACCGAGTGCATCGCATCCATCGTGATGACCGTCGCGTTCGTGACGAGCAGGTCGACCGTCACAGGCGTTCCACGATGCCGCGCAGCAGGGGCCCGATGCGTTCGGCCGCCGCGTCGCCGGCAGCGGTGACGTCGTCACCGCTGAGCGGCACGTCGCTGATGCCGGCGGCGAGGTTGGTGGCGAGCGACAGGCCAAGGATCTCGAGACCGACGTGGCGAGCGGCGATCGCCTCGATCACCGTCGACATCCCGACGAGGTCGGCGCCGATCGTCGCGAGCATCTGGATCTCCGCCGGCGTCTCGAAATGCGGTCCGTGGAGGCCGCCGTACACGCCTTCCGGGAGCGTCGGGTCGACCTCCCTTGCGAGGTCACGAAGCCGGTTTGCGTACAGGTCGGTGAGGTCGACGAAGCGCGGGCCGAGCGGTGGCGCCGGGTCGAGGGCGGTCATCGGCGACCTTCCGGTGAGGTTGATGTGGTCGCTGATCAGCACGGGTTGACCGATCGGCCACTCTCGGCGCAGGCACCCCGCGCCGTTCGTGAGCACGACGGCTCGGCAGCCCGCGGCGGCAGCGGTCCGCACGGCGTGGGCGACGACGTTGGGATCGTGACCCTCGTACAGATGCACGCGGCCGAGGTAGACGATCACCTTGCGCCCAGCCACGTCGACCGAGCGCAGCGTGCGACCGTGTCCGACCGCCGATGGGGCAGGGAATCCAGGGAGGTCCGCGAGCGAGAGCTCCGTGCCCACGAGGCCGCCGAGGTCGGCGCTACGCCGCCAACCGGAGCCCAGGACGACTGCGACGTCGTGACGCTCCGCTCCCGTTCGCAGGTTCAGCGCCGCCGCGGCCTCCGCGGCGAGCGCGAACGGGTCCTGCACGGCTGGGATCCTACGATCCTCCCGATGCGGACGATCGAGTGGCGCGGTGACCACGCCGTGCTCGTGGACCAGACGCGACTCCCAGCAGAGGTCGTCATGGTCGAGGTGCGCGACGTCGACGCGATGATCGACGCGATCGGCCGCCTCGTGGTGCGCGGCGCTCCGGCGATCGGGGTGGCGGGCGCGTTCGGCGTCGCGATCGCCGCGCAGCAGGCCGAACGGGAGGACCTGGGCCCTGAGCACGTGCGAAGGGAGGCAGAACGGATCGCCGCCGCTCGCCCGACCGCCGTCAACCTGGCCTGGGCCGTGCGGCGCGTGCTCGCCCGACTCGACGAGGGTGCGGCGGCAGTGGTCGCCGAGGCGGTGGCGATGGCGGATGAAGACGTGGAGACCAACCGCCGGCTGGCGGCGCGCGGCGCGGACCTGCTGGAGGAGCTGGTGGTGGTGCCGGCGCGCGTCCACACGCACTGCAACACCGGCGGGCTCGCCACGGTGGAGTGGGGGACAGCGCTGGGAATCGTGCGCGAGCTCAACGAGCGCGGGCACCTCGTGTCGGTCACCGCCGACGAGACCCGACCGCTGCTCCAAGGTTCCCGATTGACCGCGTTCGAGCTCGCTGACCTCGGCATCGAGCACCGCATCGTCGTGGACGGAGCAGGTCCGAGCGTGATCTCCCGTGGACTGGCCGATGCGGTGTTGGTCGGCGCCGACCGCATCGCCGCCAACGGCGACGTGGCGAACAAGATCGGCACGTACCCACTCGCATTGGCGGCGGCGCGTGCGGGGATCCCCTTCATCGTCGCCGCACCGGAGTCGACGCTCGATCCGGCGACAGCGACGGGCGCTGACATCGAGATCGAGGAGCGCGCCGAGGAGGAGGTGCTGGCATTCGGCGGCACTCGCACTGCACCGGCCGGCTCGCGCGCCTACAACCCTGCGTTCGACGTGACGCCGGCCGACCTCGTGACGGCGATCGTCACCGAGCGCCGCGTGATCCGCCCTGCCCAGGGCGATCGGCCCTGACAGGACCTGTCCCTCCTGCGTGTGGGCTCGGCCCGTAGCATGTGGCCGTGATTGCGTTCCCCGGCCACGCAGGCCGTTGCTGACCGCTCGTTCGCGTGCGCTCGCTCGCTCGCATGTCGCGACGAGTTCACCGTGACTAGCCGAAGGGTCAGCCGTCGCCGCTACCTGGTGCGCCGGGCGACAGTGCTGGGCCTTCTCGTGCTTGGCGGGTTCGGTGTGGTGCGTCTGGCGGGTGCGCTCGGAGGTGGTGACGCCGAGTCTGCATCACCGGACACGACCATCGCCGCGTCCTCGACCACGAGTGTCAGCGATACCACGGTGACCCCGACGGCGCCGACGGAGCCGACGGTCCCGGCGAGCGACGCGCCGGCGACGACGGTGGCGCCGACCACCGCGGTGCCGACGACGGCTGCGCCAACGACGGCTCCACCGACGACGGCTCCACCGACGACGGTGCCCGGTCCGCCGAGCGCGGAGAACCCCGCCCACGTCCTCGTCGTCGGCGACAGCTTCGCCGGGCTGTGGGGGCCGCCGCTCTCGGACCTGCTCGACGAGACGGGCATGGTGGAGACCGAGATCGACTACCGGATGAGCACCGGCCTGGCCCGGCCGACCAAGCTCGACTGGTTCGCCAGGCTCGAGGAGAGTTTGCCCGAGGCCGATCCCGACTTCGTGATCACGTCGTTCGGCGGCAACGACTTCGTCGGGCTGCAGGACGACGACGGCTCGGTGATCGTCGGTGATCCAGTCTCCAACGAAGCGAAGTGGGTGGCGGAGTACCAGCAGCGGGCGGGCCAGATGATGGACCTGCTGGCCCAGGACGGGCGGACCGTGATCTGGGTCGGCACCGCCAATCACCCCGATCCGGCGAAGTCCGGTGGGCTGGCCCTCCAGGACCGCGCCGCGAAGGCGGCTGCGGCCGAGCGACCCGGCGTCGTGTTCGTCGACACGTGGGATCTGCTCGCTGGGCGAGACGGCGGCTGGGCCGAGTACGTCATCGACCCGCGCGACGGCGTGGGAAAGTCGGTGCGGATGGCCGACGGCTTCCACCCCAACGAGACGGGGAGCGAGATCCTTGCCTGGGCGATCGCCGAGCAGGTGCGCGCGGCACTCGTCGCCCAGGGCGCCGTGCTCTAGCTGTTGCAGCTAGCGCGGGCAGGCGCGGAGGATCGACCAGGGGAGTGGGCTGCGCACCTGCTCGACGTCGAACCGCTCGCCGACGAACCGGCGAAAGCCCCAGCGCGTCCAGTGGTTCACGTGGCCTGGCGTGTTGCCCCAGTCCTTGACGTAGCGCCGGCGAGCCATGTTGCCGGCCCGCCAGATCGGCTCGAACGGGACAGAGGCAACGAGCGTGCCGCGGCAGACGCGAGCCAGTTCGGCGAGCGCTCGCTCCGGCCCCGGCACGTGCTCGAGCACTTCGATCGCCAGCACGAGGTCGAAACCGTCATCCGGGAACGGCAGCGCTGTGGCGTCGCCGAACAGGCACGGCAGCCCGAGTCCCTCCCACTCATCGCTGAGCGCTTCGTCGGGCAGGTCGAGCCCGGTCATCGGGACGCCTGGGAACCGCTCGTGCACGCGCCGCATCACGTGCCCTTCGCCGACGCCGATCTCGAGGATGCGCTGTGGTGCCAGCCCGTCGAGCATTCCGTCGAGTGCGGCCATGAATCCGCGGATCATGCGCTGCTCGATGGGATGCGTCGAGGCGTACTTGTCGTAGGTGTTGCCGGTCGGCGTGGCAGTCATGAACCCGTGCTCGTAGTGGGGGGCAGGCGCCGAGGGAAGCGCCAGCGACGAGGCGCAGTCGAGCGAGCGAGTTTCGAGTGAGCGAGACCATCAGCACGTCATGCCGGCGGGATCTGGGAGAGCGGTCTCGTCGCCCGGACCACGAGGTCGGCGAGCAAGCCGACCGTGATCGCCTGCAACGACGCCAACAGGATGAGCAGCGTGTTGATGGCGACGCGGAAGTCCTTGTCGACCAAGTCGTAGACGAGCTTGCCGAAACCGAGCAGGAACAGCAGCGCGCCGATCGGCAGGAACACCTTCAGCGGGTTGTACGACAACGTCATGCGCACGACCTGCAGCAGGTAGCGCTTGGTGTCCCGCCACCAGTGGAACTTCGAGTGGCCGGCGCGCGGGAAGTAGTCGATCGGCACGTACTTGATCTGGTACCCGTTGGAGAGGAACGACATCGTCAGCGTCGTGACGCATGAGAAGCCGTTCGGCAGCTGATGGACGTACTGCATCGCCACGTCGCGCCGGAACGCCCGCAGCCCGGAGTTGAGGTCCGGGATGTTGGTCTCCACGAGGTAGCTGGCCAGCTTGCGGATGAACCACTTCGCCGGCACGCGCAGGAACCGTTGCGTCCCGGCCTCGGTGCGCCGGGCGCCGACGACGTGGTCGTAGCCGTCGAGCTCCTTGACGAGCATCGGGATCTCGTCGTTGGGGTACGTCATGTCGACGTCGGTCCACACGACGACGCGCCCGCGAGCTGCCACCGTTCCAGTGCGGCGAGCTGCTCCGGTCCCGCGATTGCGGGAGTGACGGATCAGCCGGATCCCTTCGATCGTCGGGAGGTCGTTCTCGGAGCCGTCGTTGGAGCCGTCGTCGACGACGATGATCTCGAAGGAGTACGGCGAGTCCTTGAGCGCCCGCTGGATGCGCTCGATCTCGGTTCGGAGGTGGCCGCGCTCGTTGTAGACGGGCAGCACCACGCTGACGTCGAGCGCGTCCTCGCTGACGTCGAGCTCGTCCTCCATCATCTCGACCCTACCGGGGGTCATGTTGTCGATCGCCCGCGGCCTGCCAGGCAGGTGAGCGCCGAAGCGGAGCGGAGGCAGCGAGCTCGGGAGGTGAGGCGAGCAACTTGTTTGCGAGCCGAGCCTGAACGACTAGTTGGGCGGGGGCAGCTTCCAGAGGATCCACTTGGCGTCGGACCAGACCTCCTCCATGCCGAGCGCGATTGCCTGGTCCTGGGTGAGTGGCGGCTGCGAGTAATCCGAGTTGCGCAGCTGGGCGTAGTAGTCGGCGCGCTGCAGCATGCGCTCGACGTCGATGACCTGGAGCGTGCGGCGGTCGGTGTACAGCGTCATCGTCCGCGCGCGGAAGAACACGACGACGGCCTCGGGCGGCGTGTGCTCCTGGACGGCAGCGAACACCGGCGACACGGTCGGGTCGGTCGGACCGATCTGCTGTCGCCCGTTCTCGTTGAAGCGTTGTGACGCGCCGACGTCATCAGGGAGCGCGACGGCGTGGACGGCGACGACGTAGAACAGCGGCACCACCACGATCGCGACTGCGAGCGATCGGAGGCGTGCGTTTCGGGCTGCGCTGATCGCCGCGATGATCGCCGCAGCCGCGAAGTAGAGCACCCATGGCGCGATCTGGAAGTAGTACCGGTCGACCATCCGGAAGTGCGTACTGACGGCGATCGCGCTGAGCACGGTGAGAGTCGCCAGCGGCACGTCGAGGCGAGGACGGCGGACGCACCCGACGACCATCCCGGCGACGGCCAGGAGGATGATGATCGTGCCGAGCGCAGGGTGCCGGCCCAGCCCGAGCTGGACGGTCAGCGCACCCGCGTAATCGCCGATCCTGGCGCCGACGTACTCGAGGCCGTCACCGTTGTCCGGGAACAGCATCGTCGGCATGAGCAGCTGGAACCCCACGACGGCCACGACGAACGACGCGTACGGCGCGCCGATCGCCCGCCACGGCACCGGTCCGGGTCGGTCCTGTCGCCGCTGGACGAGTTCGACCAGCTGCATGACGACGAACACGCCGAGGAGCACGATGCTCTCGCGGCGCACGTTGAACGCGACCGCGGCGAAGACGCCGAGCACGACGAGCTGTCGCATGGGCGCTGAGAGCATCCCGCCACGAGCCGACACGCGATCGAACCACCACACGAACACCGCAAGCGCGAGCGCGTGTGGGTACTCGGAGAGCAGCTGGTCAGTGTGGCTGAGCAGCACCGGCGAGGTGGCGAGCACGGCGGTGATGCCAAGGGCCAGCAGGCGACCGGCCCGGCGGCGCACGATGCCGTGGACGAACACGAGCCACGCGCAGAAACAAGCCACTTCGACGAGCTTGAGCCGGTCGTAGTCCAACCCCCACAAGTGCACGAACGGCGACAGCAGCAGTGGCCAGCCCCACGGGTAGGCGTACGGGCTGAAGCGGCCGCCGGAGTAGAGCACGGTGAAGCGGTTGTCGGCGACCACCTGGGCCATGTCGCCGTCGAAGATGCTGCGGGCCTGGCGCAGGTAGAGGGCGAAGTCGTCGCCTTGGGTGTGGCCGTTGCGATGCAGGGCGACGGCGAGCCCGGCACCCACGGCGACCACGATTCCAAGGGCGATCCCGCTCGCCAGCGGCCTGCTGCGGCGCCGCGGCCGTTCGTCGAACGACGGCGCGGTGTCCGGGCGCGCGGCGATCGTGGCCGTTTGGCTCACTGACTGCGGCCGCGCTCCTGGATGGCGACTCGGCGCTCGGCGACCTTGTCGGAGCTGAACATGGTGCGCTGCCATGCCCGCGCGTCACGTGCCTCCTGCTCCCAGGCGTCGTCGTCGTGAGCGATCGCCGCGTAGGTCGAGCGGATCTGGCGGACGCCGTCCTGGTCGTTGCTGGAGATGTCAGCGGCGAGGGCACGGGTGAACGGCAGCAGCTCCTCGTGTGGCACGACATGGTTGACGAGGCCGAGGCGGAGGGCCTCCTCGGCGTCCAGGAAGTTGCCCGTGAAGCTCATCTCGCGTGCCCGGCGCACGCCGATCGCCTGCGGCAGGAGGACCGTCAGACCCCACCCCGGCATCACTCCCACCCGCGTGTGGGTGTCGCCGAACTTGGCCCGTTCGGACGCGACGAGGAAGTCGCAGTTGAGGGCCAGCTCGAATCCGCCCGTGATGGCGACGCCATTGATGGCGCCGACGATCGGCTTGGTCAGCCGCGGGAACGGACCTCGCGACCCATGTGAGTCACGGCGGTCTTCGCGGGCCGCCGATCCCGTCAGGCCACCCCCCGCCGACCCGAGCTCCTTGAGATCGAGGCCGGCGCAGAACGCGGGGTCGGCGCCGGTGAGGATGATGACGTCGACGGCAGGGTCGGAGTCCGCCCGCTGGAGCTGCTGCCACAGATCGCGCATCAGCTCGCTGGACATGGCGTTGCGGACGTCCGGCCGGTTCAACGTGACCGTCGCCGCGCGGTCCGCGATCTCGAGGAGGACCGGCGGCTCGTCGGACGGCATCCGGTCATTCTGCCCCGCTGGGCAGGGGCAGAATCAGTCGGCTTCGCCCTCCTGGGCCGGGAGGAAGGCGAAGTGCAGGTCGCCGAGGCGGACAAGGGTCGCCGCCACCCAGCCGCCGAGGGCACCGAAGTGGTCGTCGAGCGTCGAGCTCGTGCCGTCGGCCAGCGTCTCCTCGGCCAGCTCGTACAGCCCCTCGTACGTGATCTCGACGGCGTACTCGAGCTCGCTCGCGTCCTCCTCGGTCGGCAGCAGCTCGGCCGGGTCCGGATGGGCGATCTCGACGGTCAGCCCGGCCCGCTCGAGCCGACCGTCGCCGATCAGCGGACTCGCGTCGGGGAGCGTGGCGTACATCTGCGCGGCGCTCGGCATCTCGGCCAGGCGCTGGATGCGCAGCACGATCTCCATCTCGATCGCCGGCGGGTTCTCGAGCTCCTCGTCCACGTACCAGCGGCGATAGGCGGTTTGGCTCCAGGACGGCCAGTCGAACGTCACGTGGGCGACGACTCGCGGCGGTTGGCCCTCGCCGGGCAGGCCGTAGCTGGTCTCCCACGTGATGTCGCCGAGCAGGACGTCCACCTGGAAATGCTCCTCGAAGGCCTGACGCTCCAGGAACGCGGCCTCGAACGCGTCGCGCAGGGCGCTGATCGCATCGGTGAATACGTGGTCGAGCATCTGCTCGTGAGGCTAGCTGTGCAGGCGCCGACCCGATTAGAACGGCGCCATGGCTCTGGTGCTCACCGACGTCCGAGACGGCGTTGCGACGCTGACACTGAACAATCCGGACGAGCGCAACACGCTCACGGCGGACATGGTCACCGAGATCACGGCGGCGATGGACCGCATCGAGGTGGACGAAACGATCGGGGCGCTCGTCGTGACGGGCACCCCCCCGGCGTTCTGCGCCGGCGCCAACCTCGGCAACCTGGCGACGGCCGACGGATCGAGCCTCGGCAACGTCTACGAGGGGTTCCTGCGGATCGCCCGCAGCCCGCTGCCCACGCTCGCCGCGGTCAATGGCGCGGCCGTCGGGGCAGGGATGAACCTCGCGCTCGGCTGTGACGTCCGCCTCGCTGCCCGGCGGGCCCGCTTCGACACCCGGTTCCTGCAGCTCGGGTTGCATCCCGGGGGCGGGCACACGTGGATGTTGCGGCGCATCGCCGGACCGCAGGCGGCGATGGCGGCGGTCGTGTTCGGCGAGGTGCTCGACGGCGCAGAGGCCGAGCGGGTGGGGCTCGTGTGGCGCTGCGTCGACGACGACGAGCTGCTGGACCGCGCGCAGGAGATGGCCGCCAGGGCGGCGTCGGCGCCGCGGGAGCTGGCGCTCGTGACCAAGGCGACGATCAAGGCCATGGCGGATATCCCCGACCACCCTGGCGCGGTGGCGAGGGAGCTGGAGCCGCAGATCTGGAGCACCCGACAGCCGTGGTTCGCCGAGCGGCTCGCCGCCGTGAAGGCGAAGATCTCCAAGAAGTAGCGGTTCAGCACGCTTCTGTCCGTAGGAAACGGTCCGATCCGGCCGATTCGTACGGACAGAACGGGAGTTGCTGCGCGGGGACAAGATGGGCGGCGTGGTTGCCGCCTACCAGCGCGATCCGGACATGGCGCCGGACGAGCTGTTCCAGCCCGGGAGCCTCGACCATCTGGTTGCCGGCAACTCGTGCCGTCTCCTCGACTCCAGACGGACGCCCTTGCGCGTGCTCGCCGTCCGCCCGGACGTTGGGTTCTTCGACGTCGAGGTCCTCGCCTTCGAGGACCAGGGAGCCCGATGGGAGCTGCCGCTCGAGTGGGCGGAACGGCTTCAGTTCCCACTCGACGGCGCGATCGCGCCGCCGACGGATGTCGCGCGACTCCACGAGGCATCGCAGCGGTTCGAACAACTCACCGGCATCGACGTCGACCCGGTCGTGCGCGAGGCGACGATGCGTCGCCTCGAGGACGAGCGGGCGCAAGCACGCGCCTGGCTCGACAGCGCCGAATCACCGTGGGGTGCGCGCTCGCGACACCTCGATCTGGAGGCGCCGAGCGGCGACCCGTTGCTGATCGCCGATCTCGACGCCTATCTCGAACGACGTGGGGTGGCTGACCTCGACCGCCATTTCGCACGCGTCTACGTGTCGAACCCGAGCTCCGGTGACCTCGTCAAAGGCCACGCCATCGTCGCCGCCGAGCTCGGACTGGCGCCGTACCACGGGCCGATCCTGCGCGACCCCGACGCACTGCGCGGCGAGCTCTCACCCGATCGGCGGGCGGCGCACCTCCTGGCGAGGCTCGCTTACGTGTCCAGCGCGTTCCAGGCGGCCGGGCACGATCACGTCGTCGTCCATCGCGGCATGTCGTTCGAGCGCGCCGTGGACTGGCGACCGACGGGAACGTTCGTGTCGGCAACGTTCTCCCTCGACATCGCCACGTCGCAGGCCGCGCTCGGCCCGAACCGCACCGCTGGCGTGCTGTTGCATCAGCGTGTTCCGGCCGCCCGGCTGTTCATGACGCACCACGAGACGGGTGCGATGAACGAGCGGTTCGAGGAGGCCGAGGCGGTGCTCCTGGCCGAGCCGAGCGCGCTGTTCTGACCCCGCGGTTCTGTCCGTAGCAACCGATGCGATCCGGGCGATTCCTACGGACAGTTCGGCGGTCTACGGACAGAACCGGCGATCTGGTGCGTCGGCGTTGAGGTGGCCGAACAGCTCGTCGCCGCGGCCGCGCCCGCCGGCTGACGGAACGGTGCTGCGAATGGTCAGCCACGCCGTGGACCGGCGCTGCTGGGGGTAGACGCCCCGGTACTGGACGTCGATGGTGATCGGCGTCGTCGCCTGGCCGCGGACAGCGGTCCCGTGGAGCAGCCAGGCTCCGCTCGCATCGGCGCTGTCCAGGACCGCGTTGACGGTGAGCGTGGCGTCGGCGAGCTCGGGATCGAGCGGTGTCACGATGAGCGACAGCGTCGATCGCCGCGGGTCATCGTCGACCAGGAGCGCTCCGGTGGCGAAGGCAGGGCGCCTGCGTCGGCGCCAGCCCGTCGTGCGCAACTCGACGGGCTGGCGACCGCTGATCGTCCAGCGGCCGGGGGACAGGAGCTCGACGTCGTCGAGCAGGCGGATCAGGTCTGTGGTGATCATGGCGAAGTCCTCATTCGGTGAAGTCGTATGGGCGGAGGAAGGCGGCGGGACGGCGGTCGTCGAAGGCCGGGTCAGTCGGCACGAGCCCGCCGCTCTCGTCGTCGAAGTGCACGTTCAGTACTGGACCGAGCCCGACGGCGCGGTCGTTGAGCTCGTCGGCCCCGAGCCGATCAGCCCACCGGCCAACGTCGATGCGGTCCAGCAGTGCCCCGAGCGCGGTCAACGTCTCAGCCGGCGTGAAGGTGCAGTGGCCGGCCCGCTCGGTGAAGATCTGGCGCAACAGCCGTCGCTCGCCGGCCCGCTCGACGGTCTCGGCATACGCCTGCTCGTGCTCCACGACCGCGAGCTGGTCGCCGTTCGTGTGCAGCGTGAGCATCGGATCGCGCAGCTCGCCGTCGAACACGGCGAACTGCTCGAGGTAGGCGACGGCGCCGGGATCGGCGGCGATGCGGGGCGCCGCGGCGAGCGTGTCGAGGTCGTCACGCACGTCGAGGCCGGTCTGGCGGTAGAGGTCGATCACTTCGCGGCGGCTCGAAGAGTCACGCAGCAGGCGGCCGTAGTCGACATCGATGTTGGACGACGGGTTGCCGCCGGCGCGAGCCTCCACGTCGGCACGCAAAGCGAGTCCGAACAGCACGATCGTCTGGAAGTGCTCGAACTGGGCGGCCTCCTGCGTGGCGACGTCGTCGGGATCCGGGCGTGGGTTGTCGGCGCCGATCCAGCCAGGGATGTCGGCAACGGCCGCGGCAAGCGCGATCCGGGCCCGTCCGGCTGGCGTCTGCTGCGCGGTCGCCAATGTCTGGCTCAACGTGTCGATGTCGGTGAACGGGTCCGTGATGTCGACCAGGTCGATGCCCGCGTCAGGGGCGAGCAACGTGCGCAGCGTGAACAGGCTGTCGAGGTACGTGTTCCACACCCCGATGCCGCCGGCCATCACGCCGCACATCGCCATTCCGCCGTCGAAGCGGTCGGCGTGACGCTCGAGGAGGGCGCCCGTCACGAGGCCGCCGAGCGAGCTGCCCCAGGCAACGGTCCGCGACGGGTGTCCGACCTCATCGGCGAACACGTCGAGCAGCTCGAGCTGGTCGGCGAGCGCATCCTCGACGGCCCAACCCGTCGTGGCGAACGACGAGCCCGCCAACGCATAACCGTTGTCCAGCAGTGCACCGCCGGTGATCGGATCCGGCGAGTCGACGGCGGGATTCTCCTGGCCCGGCGGAACGAGCCCGTGGCTGTACAGCAGCAACGTGCCGTTCCAATCGTCCGGAACACGGATCACCCAGCTCGCCCCGTCGGCGAGCGTCCCGGTGAAGGTTCCCGGTGGCGTGGGCGATGCGGCGGCGGCGGACGTTGTCAGAGCGGCCGGCACGAGCGCGACGGTGGCGAGCGTCACAGCAGCGAGCCGGCGCACGAATGATGGAGGGGGCATGCCCACAAGCTGCGCAAACCGAGGGCCTGCTGTCCTGAGTAGGCAGTACTCATCGCCCGCCGCGGTCATTGTCAGGGGCGGGCGCAGCCGGTCGTCAGCTATCGTTCAGAACACGGGGGAGCAGCTCACACCACGGAGCGCCTACGGGCGCAACGAGGAGGTTGCCGAATGAGCCAACGCCACCGCCCGGCCGACGGGACGTTGCCGCCGAAGGAGGAGCTGCGGGCCCAAGCCCACGGCGAGCGGCATCGCATCCACGCCGAGTTGCAGGACGTTGCCAACCAGGTCAGCGCCGGTCTGGACCCCGTCGACGTGCACGAGCCAGGTGCCCGCTGGAAGCCCGGCCACCGCCGCGACGCGGACGTCGCGCGAGAGCTCGACGCGAAGCGCAAGCGGCCGCTGCGTCATTGGAAGATGAAGATGTGGAAGCGCCGGACCGCACGCCGCCAGGCGCGGGCCGAGGCCGTCCGCGTCGCCGGCGAGTCGTAGCTCCCTTCAACCGTCGCAGTCAGAGCCACGCGCGCGTCAGCTCGGCGCGGCGTTCGTGCCACTCCTCGAGGGTGAACCCGTAGCGCACGTGGTCTTCCCACACGCCGTCGATCTCGAGGTACCGCTCGGCGAGGCCTTCCTCGCGCAGCCCGAGCTTCTCCATCACGCGCCGGCTGTTGGAGTTGCGCGGGACGATGCAGATCTCCAGCCGATGAAGCTCGAGCCGCTCGAAGGCGAAGCCGGCGAGCACGACGACGCTCTCGGCGATCAGTCCCTGTCCGGCGCGCGCTTGGTCGATCCAATACCCGACGGTGCCGGACTGCATCGCGCCGCGCAGCACGTGGTTGAGGTTGACCTCGCCAGCGAGGTGCAGATCGACGAACACGCCGAAGCCGTAGGCCAATCCCCCCGAAGCGTCGCGATCGCGGGCCGCGCACCTGGCGGCGAAAGCGTCACGATTGACGGTCGGATCGAGTTGTGCCGGCGGGCGCCGCGGCTCCCACGGCGTGAGCCACCGGTCGTTGCGGCGGCGGACCTCGCTCCACTCCGGGAAGTCCTGCACGGCGAGTGGCCGCAACATCACTCGCCGGCCATACAGCCGCAGCGGCACCGGGAGCTGAGCGCTGGCCGACGGGTGGCGCATGTCATCCCACCTGCACTGAGGGTTCCCCGACGCTGACACGTTCCAGACGGAGCCGCCGCATCACTGCGAGCACGACACAGCATGTCGCCACGACGGTGTCGACCCTGTCCGGGTCGAGTCCAGGGTTGGCCAACCGCTGGGCACGGGTCTCGGTCGCGAGCAGACGGAAGACGTCCTCCGCGGCATCGCGCTCCAGGGTTGCCGGAGACGTCTCGACGGGTCCGCCGCGCTCGACGACCAAGAGGTGCCAGGGCTCCTCGCCGGTCACGTGGACGATCTCCGCGTTGAGCACGTCGGGATCGGCGCGCAGCAGGTCGTCGAGGTGGTCGGCAACGATCCCGAGCGCATTCGTCAGCTGGGCCGGGCCCGGCGGGTCGCTGCCGGCCAGCTCGTTGGCGACGAGCGTCGCCGGACCGACGGCAACCGTCGTGTCGGCGCCGGCGTGGTGGAACGTGGTGGTGGCAGGTTCGATCAGCACCTGCAGCTCGAGCTGATCGGCGATCCAGCGCCCGACCGGGTCGTCACCGCCGGCGAGGTGCCAGGCGTAATGGGCGTGCAGGCACTTGACGCCTTGGCGCGTTCCGCCCACCCCGCCCGCCGGCTGCGGCCCGCCAGATGTGGCCTGCCCGTCGCGCTCGGCGGCGTAGCGCCGGTGCGCGTCGGCAAGCGCCACGGGATCCACCTCCGCCTCGGCTCGTCGCACGCCACCGGCGGCTTCCAGGCGGCTCACGGCCTGCACCTCGCGCCGTCCGACCAGCCAATAGCGCGTCGGCATGGGCGTGCCGTCCTCGAGATGAGGTGCGTTGCGGATGACGACCGGCGCCCCGGTTTCGTCGCGGACCACGACCTCGAACGCGCCTGATGGCTCACGGCCGAGCAGCTCTCGTACGGCCGCCCGATCGACCTCGTCGGCGACCATCGTCTCAAGTATCGGGGAGCGTTGCGGGTGTTCAGCGCCGGCGACGGACCACGAGGAGCGCGACGAGCAGCACGACGACGATCGGGATCAGTCGCTTGAGGATCGCCGGTCCGGCGACGCCGGCGAGATCGACCGGCTCGCTGGCGGGACTGTCGACCTTGCGGACCTTGGGCGGATCGGCGACCGGCGCCGCGGCCGGGCCCTGGTCGGCAGCGCGTGGCGTGTCTTCGCCGCCGCCGCTCTGTCCGTTGTCGCCGTTGGGCGAGCCGTCGTTGGGTGCTGCTCCTGGCGGCGAGGTGTCCGTGGCCTCGGCCGCGGCCTCGCTGGACGATGCTGCTTCCTCGGGCGGAGCGTCGAGCATCGTGTTCAAGTTGCCGGCGAACTGCGCCATCATCTTCTTCGAGACGTCGCCGATGATGCCGCGCCCGAACTGGGCGACCTTGCCGGTGATGTGCAGATCGGTCGTCACCACCACCCGAGTGCTGGTCGGCGACAGGCTCTCCGCCTGCGCGGCGATCTCCGCCGATGCGTTGCCGCGCCCACCCGTGTCGCGACCCTCTGCCTTGAGCACCGCCCGATGTGCCTCATCGTCACGCTGCAGGAAGTTCGCCTGGCCCTTGAACTGGGGCGTGATCGACCCGAGCTTGATCTTCACGATGCCGCGATAGGTCTCGCCCTCGATCTCCTGGAGCTGCGCGCCGGGCAGACACGGAGCGATGCGCTCCACGTCCGTGATGACGGCCCAGGCCTCCTCGATGGGGCGATTCACGGTGAACTCGTTGACGAGTTGTTCTGCCATCGCCGGAGGTCCTCCACGGTGTCAATGTCGATCGGTGAACCATCGCA
The DNA here is from genome assembly GCA_963844915.1 of uncultured Acidimicrobiia bacterium. Classification (GTDB taxonomy): domain Bacteria; phylum Actinomycetota; class Acidimicrobiia; order Acidimicrobiales; family Ilumatobacteraceae; genus JALZMG01. Next base: position 512,071 of record CAWJQF010000013.1, read on the forward strand.
CGGTACTGCAGTGACCAGATCTGGTCGAAGACGCAGCAGCACCCGGGCGCCTTCGTCACCGTCCGTCGGGAGCAGGTCCCAGACGTCGTGGCGCAGGCGGACCGGGTGACCTCGGCGGTCGCCGTACGACGCCATGACGATCGGACCGTCGGCGGCGGCCACCGCGCGCCACGCTTCGACGGTCACGAACGGCTGATCGCCCAGCCCGACGACGACGGCGCCGGCGCCGAGGTCCTTGGCGGCCGCGATCCCCGCATGCAGTGAGCTCGCCTGGCCGTCGGCCCAATGGTCGTTGACAACGTGCACGACGGACGGGTGCAACGTCGTGCGGATCTGCCCGGCGGTGACCACGACCACGGGACCGACTGCCGCAGCAAGGGCGGTGCCAACGGCTCGATCGAGGATGCTGCGCCCGTCGACGGCTGCATCGAGCTTGTGGCCGGGTCCGCGGAAACGGGTGCCTGCGCCGGCCGCCAAGAGCACCGCGATGGTCTTCGACGCCGTGCTCATCTGCCCAGCTTGCCTGGCCTGCACATGACGTTGAGATGACGGATTTGCGACGGAACGGTGTCGATAACGTTGTTTGTTGCGATTCGATGACGGTAGGGTCGCGCCCCCAATGTCCCCGATCTCGAACTCGCGCGCGGTACTGCGCCGCATTCTCGTCTCCATCGCCCTCTCCGGAACGGCCGTCGCAGGGGTCGGCTCGACCGCCCTCGCCGCCCCGTCCCCGACCGCGATCTCGGGCAATCCGCACTCGCCGGCGGTCATCGAGCAGGCCAACGTCGCGCTGGAGGCCCACGACGTCTTCAGCTACACGGGCACGCCGGACGCGTTCGTCGGTTACCTCGGCGCCCGCAACGCAACGGCCGATGTGGTCGCCGTCGAGCTCGGACTCGACCCGGTGGCGCTGCGGGACGCGTGGGCGCGGGCCGACCTGCCGCACCAGAAGGCCGTACTGGCCGCGCTGACGCAGATCGGTGCGCCGTACGTCAAGAACACCTCGGACCCGAACGTCGGGTTCGACTGCTCAGGCCTCACTGCCTACGCATGGGGGCGGGCCGGGGTGGAGCTGAGCCGCCAGAGCAGCGCCCAGATCAACGCCGCCCGCTCGATCGATCAGTCCGAGGCGTTCGCCGGGGACCTCGCCCAGTACCCCGGGCACGTGATGATGTACCTCGGTGTCGGCGACGCCATCGTTCACGCCGCCAATCACGAGAAGGACATCGCGATCGGTTTCCTCAGCAGGGACGTGAGGTTCGGCGACCCCACCGGCTGAGCGTTCTGTCCGTAGGAATCGCCTCACAACGAACGATCGCCACGGACAGAATCAGTGGATCGGGCCTTCCGAGTTCCTCAGTGAGGGCGCGCCGCGCCCGGTTCGCTGGGCGATGATCTCGGCACAGATCGAGATCGCCGTCTCCTCTGGCGTGCGAGCCCCGAGATCGAGGCCGATCGGCGACATCAGCCGACCGAGCTGCTCCGGCCGCACGCCGGCCTCGACGAGGCGCTCCATGCGCTTCTCGTGCGTCGTGCGGCTGCCCATCACCCCGATGTAGCCGACTTCGCTGGCGACGGCTCCCTGCACGGCCGGCACATCGAACTTCGGGTCGTGGGTGAGGATGCACACCGCGTCGCGCGGCCCCAGTGATGCGCCGCGGCGCTCGAACAGCGCCATTGGCCACGACACGACGACCTCGTCGGCCATCGGGAAGCGCCGGCGGGTGGCGAACACCTCGCGGGCGTCGCACACCGTGACGCGGTAGCCCAGCACCTTGGCCACCTTCGCCAGCGCCGCCGTGAAGTCCACCGCGCCGAAGATCCACATCTGCGGCGGCGGCGCGTACGACTCGACGAACACGCGCACGATCGGCGAGTCCTCGAGGTCCTCCGGGGTCGTCTGGCCCTGCGGGCCGTAGTGACGGACGCCTGACCGGGCGGCCTCCAGCTCGGCCAAGGCATCGCGGGCGACGACGCGGTCGAGGTCCGGATCGCCGAGCGTTCCGAGCGGCTCCTCGCCCGGCGCGACGAGCAGCTTGGCGCCGGGATGGGCACCATCGATGACCGTCGCCAGCGCGACGGGGCGCTCGGCGCGCAGGTGGTCGCGCAGCTGCTCGAAGATCACGTCACCAGTCGAGGGGCTCGATGAACAGGCGGATCGTGCCCCCGCACGTCAGCCCAACGGCGAACGCTTCGTCGTCGCTGTACCCGAACGTGACGATGCGCGGCTTGGCTTCACCGGCAAGGATCGCCAGCGCCTCGGTCACGACTGCGCCCTCGACGCAGCCGCCGCTCACACTGCCGGCGACCTCACCCTTCTCGTTGACCGCCATCGCCGCGCCGGGCCCCCGAGGACCAGAGCCCTCGACGTCGACGACGCGCGCCGAGCGCGATGCGTGATCCTTCACTGCGCCACCGGTCCAGGTCGTCGAGGATCTCCCGCATCGTCAGCTCCGTTTCACTCCTCGTCGAGCACGTCGGCCAGCCGCTCGAGCGAGGCGAGCGAGTGGCCCTCGACGAAGCGATCAACGTAGGGCAGGGCAGCGGCCATCCCGCGCGCCAGCGGTGCGTACCCCGGCGACACCTTCAACGGGTTGACCCACACGATGCGGTAGGCAACGCGCCCGAGGCGCTCCATCTCCTCGGCGAGCTGACGCGGGTCGCCGCGGTCCCAGCCGTCGGAGAGGATGACGACGACCGCGCCGCGGGCCATGCCCCGCACTCCCCATTCGGCGTTGAAACGACGCAGACCGTCCCCGAGGCGGGTGCCGCCCGACCAGTCGATGACCTGTCCGGCCGCCTGCTGAACGGCGCGATCAGGGTCACGCGTGCTCAGCTCCCGGGTGATCCGTGTCAGTCGAGTACCCAGCGCGAACGCCTCGACGCGGCGGCGTCCAGCGACGGCGGCCTGCACGAAGCGCAGCAGTGCTCGCGCGTACGGCTCCATCGATCCGCTGACGTCGAGCAGCAGCACGAGACGCCGGTGACGGGTGGCGGGCTTGCGGAAGTGGCGGCGCATCGGGACGCCCTCCGTGCGCAGCGCCGCCCGCACGGTCCTTCGGAGGTCTGGGCGGGAGGTGCGCCGTGAGGCCCGCTCGAGGCGCCGCGACCGGCGCGGCGAGCCGGTCAGCCGCAGCCGGCTCATCAGGTGATGGGCCTCCGCCAGTTCGGCGTCGTCGTAGTCGGCGAAGTCCTTGTGCCGCAGGACCTCCGTGGTGCTGAAGCGCAATTCGACGACAGGGTCGTCATTTGCCTCCGCGCTGTCTGGGCTGTCGCCCTGGTCGTCGTCGTCGACAGCGAGCGTCACGGTCTGCGGTTCCGGCTCCTCGAAGGCGTCGAATGACGGCAGAGCACCGTCCCAGAAGACGGCGAAGGCGCGATCGAACACGCCGGTGTCCTCGGGACGCCGCACGAGGGTGGCTCGACCCGCCCAATACACGTTGTTGCGGTCCGTCAGCCCGACGGCGCCGAGGGCCTTGGCGAACGCGATCACGGTGCTCGCCGGAACGACGAGGCCCGCGCCGCGCAGCACCCGCGCAAACGCCACGGCGATGGTCTCGGCTCGGTTCGGCGCTTCGACGGTCACGCTGGCCCCTTGCCCTGGACGTCAGCGCGTGTGGGCGCTGCGCTCGAAGGCGTGCTTCACGATGTCGGCAACCCCGTGCTGGTTGACGCGCTGGTGATCCTCGCGGTACTTGAGCACGGTGCCGAGCGTCGCGTCGACGGACTGCTCGTCGAGCCGCTCGACCCCCAGGCGGCCGAGCGCGGTGGCCCAGTCGATGGTCTCGGCGACGCCGGGCGGCTTGTACAGCGTCAGGTTGCGCAGCGCCTCGACGGCGGCTGCCACCTGCCGGGCCAACGGCGCTCCGACCTCTGGCGCACGGAGGCGGACGATCGCCACCTCCCGCTCGAAGTCAGGATGCTCCACCCAGTGGTAGAGGCAGCGCCGCTTGAGTGCGTCGTGCACATCGCGTGTCCGGTTGCTGGTCAGCACGACGATCGGCGGTTCCTCGGCGCTGAAGACACCGAGCTCCGGCACCGTGATCTGCCAGTCCGACAGCACTTCCAGCAGGTAGGCCTCGAACTCGTCGTCGGCGCGGTCGATCTCGTCGACGAGCAGCACCGGCGGGGGACCTTCCCGTGGCTCGATCGCCCGCAGGAGCGCCCGCTTGACGAGGAAGCGCTCCTGGTACAGCTCGGCCTCGAGCGCGTCGGTTGAACGGCCCGCCGACTCCCCGCTCGCCTCGGAGGCACGGAGGTGCAGGAGCTGGCGGCCGTAGTCCCAGTCGTAGACCGCCTGCGCCGCATCGATGCCCTCGTAGCACTGGAGCCGGATCAGCTCGCCGCCGGTCCACGACGACAGCACCTTGGCGACCTCGGTCTTGCCGACGCCGGCCTCACCCTCGAGCAGCAGCGGACGCTGGAGGGCGAGCGCGAGGAACACGGCCGTCGCCAACCCTTCGTCGGGCAGGTAGCCGTGCGCCGTGAGCGCCGCGGCGACCTCCCCGGCATCGCGGGGCAAGGTCAGCCTCGGCACCGTCACTTCGTCGAGGCTACTGAGAGAGCGCCAGCTCGAACTTGTCGACGCCGTCGGTGTGCTCGTCACCGTCGCGGGCGCGCGCCGGCAAGAAGCGCCAGGCGACGAGCGCGCCGAGCAGGACGACGCCGAACGACACCCACGACCCCGCCTGCCAGCCGTCGATGAAGGCGTTGTCGACGGCGCCGCTCACGAACGCCTCGGCCTGCGGGCCGGCCGTGGCACCGGCCTGGTGGGCGACCTCCGTCGCCGCGCCGACCGACTCCTGGGCGAGACCCACTGCGTCGGCCGGCACCGGCGAACCGAGCAGGGCGTCGCCGAGGCGCGAGGCGTACACGGTCGAGAAGACGCTGCCGACGATCGCCACGCCGAGCGTGCCGCCGAGCTCGCGCGCCGTGTCATTCACGGCGGAGCCGACACCGGCCTTGGCCCGCGGGAGGGCGCCCATGATCGCCTCTGTGGCCGGCGCCTGGACGAGGCCCAGGCCGCCACCCAGGAACAGCATCGACACGACGATGATCGAGTAGGGCGTGTCCACCGCTGCCGTCGTGGCGGCGATGGCGAATCCGCCGGCCATCGACACGAGCCCGGCGGTCACCACGGCCTTGGTCCCGATGCGCTCGGCCAGCTTGGCGGCGAGCGGTGCCGTCGACGCCGTGAACACGGCGAAGGGGACGGTGCGGATGCCGGCTTCCAGCGCGCCGTACCCGCGCACGAACTGGAAGTACTGCGTGACGACGAAGACGAAGCCGAAGAGGGCGAAGAAGGCGAACGTCACTGCCACGCTGCCGGCGGTGAAGCGGAGGTTGGTGAACACTGAGACGTCGAGCATCGGATGGTCGATGCGGCGCTCCCACCACACGAAGCCGGCGAGCAGGACGGTGGCGAGTCCGAAGGCGAGCATGCTCGTCGTCGACAGCCAGCCGTGCGCCGGGCCTTCGATGACGGCCCACACGAGCACGGTGATGCCGGCGATCGAGGCCAGCGTTCCGACTGGATCGAATCGGGCGATCGTCGTGTCGCGCGACGTCGGCACGACTCGAGCGATGGCGACCAATGCGACCGCGATGACCGGCACGTTGATCATGAGCACGGACCCCCACCAGAAGTGCTCGAGCAGCCAGCCGCCCGTCACCGGACCGAGCGCCACGGCCACGCCCGACGTGGCTGCCCAGATGGCGATGGCGATCGCCCGCTCCTTGGGGGCCCGGAAGACGTTGACGAGGATGGCCAGGGTCGCCGGGAACATCAGCGCCGCGCCGACGCCCATCAGCGCGCGCCAGATGATGAGCTCCCCGGCGCTGCCGGAGAACGCGGCGAACCCGGAGAACACGGCGAACAGCACGAGCCCGATCTGCATGACGCCCTTGCGTCCGAAGCGGTCGCCGATGCTGCCGGCGGCCATCAGCAGACCGGCGAAGACGAGCACGTAGGAGTCGACGATCCATTGCAGTTCGCTCGTCGAGGCATCGAGCTCGCGGGCCAAGGTCGGCAGCGCGACGTTGATGATCGTGCCGTCGAGGACGACGACGAACACGGAGGCGCACAGGACGGCGAGGACGATCCAGCGGCTCCTGGTCGCACCAGCTGGTGGCCTGGCGATCGTGGCGGCGTCTGACATGGATCCTCCCGTCGGGTCAGGGTTGATAACGCTGTAATCACAGTGCTATCACGATGTGGTATCGTTGACCACATGACGGTTGGCACACCAACCCTGCGCTCCATCGACGAGACCGGGCGCGCCCTGTTGACGGCCGCCCACGACCTGTTGGCGAGCGACGGCCCAACGGCGTTGACGGTGCGTCGGATCGCCGGCGCCGCCGGCGTCAGCACGATGAACGTCTACTCCCGCTTCGGCGGCAAGGACGGCGTGCTCGACGAGCTCTTCGCTGAAGGGTTCCGCCGCCTCGGCGAGCGGATGGAGCAGACACCCTCGACCGACGACTCCGTCGCCGACCTGGGAAGCTGCGGCGCGGCCTACCGCGACTTCGCCCGTGAGAACCCGACGTACTACTCGTTGATGTTCGACCGGGTGGTGCCCGACTACGAGCCGTCGGCGGCGGCCAAGGAGGTCGCCCACGCCACGCTCGGCCACCTCGCCTCTCGCGTCGAACGGGCGATGGAGCGTGGAGTGATCGTTCGTCGAGACCCGTTCCACGTGGCGCTGGCGTTGTGGGCCTGCCAGCACGGACTCGTCAGCCTCGCCGCCCGTACCCAGGACGTCGAGCTGTTCGATTGGGACGTCGTGGCTCCGCTCGGCAGCGCAGCGATGGTGCGCGGCTTCGCTAGCGCAGATGCCTGACGAGGCCGAGCAGGTGGACGTGCGCGTTGTCGCGCCAGACGCGCGATCCGTCCGACTCGTTGAGCTCGACGCTGCCACGGGGACGATCCAGGAGGCTGGCGTGCTCTTGCAACGCGACGGTGACTCGTGGATCGGCACCGTCTCCGAGGGCGCCGTGTACGGCCTCGTCGCCGATGGAGACGGCGCGAGGTTCGACCCGTCGAAGGTGCTCCTCGACCCGCAGGCGCTCGAGGTGTGGTTCTCGCCGGACCATGACCGCTGGCTGGCGGCCGAGCGCGGTGCGTCGAACGCTGGCCGCGGACCGATGGCCGTCGCTCGCCGGACGCCGGCTGCCCGTCCATCCCGCCGGTCGACACGACCGCCCGTCGTTTACGAGCTGCACGTGCGAGGCATGACGACGCGCGCCGGGGGGCCGCATCCCGGAACGTTCGGAGCGCTCGTCGAGCAGCTGCCGCGGCTGGCCGCGCTGGGCGTCACGGTGATCGAGTTGTTGCCCGTCCATCAGAACGATCCGGCCGAGGGCAGCTACTGGGGCTACATGCCGCTGGCGTTCGCGGCTGTCCAGCATGACTACGCGGCGAATGGTGACGCCGCCGCGGACCTGGCGGCGTTCGTGGCCGCGGCGCACGACCACGACATCGAGGTGTGGCTCGACGTCGTCTTCAACCACACCACTGAGGTCGATGCCGCGGGCCCGACCTACGCCTTCCGCGGCCTGTCCGACGGCAGCTATTACCGGCTGCGCGACGACGGTTCGTACATCGAGACGACCGGATGCGGCAACGATGTCGATGCCGAGTCGCCGGTGGTGCAGGACCTCGTGCTGTGGTCGCTCGAGCGCTTGGCCGATCTCGGCGTCGACGGGTTCCGGTTCGATCTGGCCGTCGTGCTCGGCCGCAGCGCGGCGCTGGTCGAGCGGATCGAGCGCCTGGCGCACGAGCGTGAGCTGACCCTCGTCGCCGAACCGTGGGACGCCGCAGGCACGTACCAGCTCGGGAGGTCGTGGCCAGGGCGCGGGTGGTTGCAGTGGAACGACCGCTTCCGGGAGGACGCCCGCGGGTTCTTGCGCGGCGAGCCCGGGATGCTGGCGGCGCTGCGCCAGCGCGTGCAGGGCAGCCCGGACCTCTTCGACAACCCCATGGAGAGCGTCAACTTCGTCGCCTGCCACGACGGCTTCACGCTGTACGACGTCGTCGCCTACGACCACAAGCACAACGAGGACAACGGGTGGAGCGGCGCCGATGGCGCGAGCGAGAACCGCTCGTGGAACTGCGGCTGGGAGGGCGACGACGGGGTACCGGACGAGGTGTTGGCGTTGCGCCGGCGCCAGCTGCGCAACGCGTGGTGCCTGCTGGCGCTGTCGCACGGCGTGCCGATGATTGGGATGGGCGACGAGCTCGGCCGCACGCAAGGCGGCAACAACAACGCCTACAACCAGGACAACGAGACGTCGTGGGTCGACTGGGATCGAGCGAACGAGTTCGCCGACCTGGAGCGCTTCGTCAGCGCCCTCCTCGCCGTGCGCGCCCGCCACCCGGTACTCGCCCAGCCGGCGTTCTGGGGCGACGCCGTCCGGTTCAGTGAGCCGGACGCCGAGGGCCGCGCCTTGACCTGGCAGGTCGGCGATCTCTACGTGCTGGCCAACGCGTGGTGGGAGCCCGTGGACGTCGCGCTCGAGGAGCCGGGGCCGTGGCGCCGCGTCGTCGACACGTCGCTGGAGCCTCCGGAGGACGTTGTCGACCGGTCCTCCGGCATTGGTGTCGCGACGACATATCGCGTGGCGGCCCGCAGCATGGTCGTGCTCGAGCGGCTGGGCTGAGTTCCCGCACGGTGGCTGCGTCTCACGCACCGAGCCACACGTCGACGACGTCCAGTGGCTGGAGCGGTGGGTCGGGCGGCATGTTGGTGAAACCGGCGTTGCGCAGCACGGTGTGCACCGCCGGCTCGACGCGCTCGTCGTGGAAGCGCTGCCAGTCGTTGGCGGAGTTCCACACGCCGATGTGCCGCAGACCGTTGTCGGTGTGGACCACGAGCTGGGCGACGAGACCCGCCGGCCGCGCCTCGCCGATGAGGGCCTTGACGGCCCGATACATGTCCTCGCTGGCCGGCACGTCGTAGAAGAACGCATAGGGCATGGGATCCTCGCTCTCGCTGGAGTAATTGGGTAGAGTTATCTCTAACCGATAGAGGAGCATCTACTCAATGTCGTCGCCTGTCAACCCCCGACGTTCCTACGACTCGGCTCGGCGGCGCGAGCAGGCTCGCAGGACGCGGCTGGCCGTGATCGATGGTGCCCGGCGACTGTTCCTCGAGCGTGGCTTCGCGGCGACGACGATGCCGGCGGTCGCAAGTGAGGCGGCCGTGTCGGTGCAGACCGTCTACAAGGTGTTCGGAACGAAGGCCCGGTTGGCCAAGGCGGTGTTCGACGTGTCGATGGCCGGCGATGACGAGCCGGAGGCGATGCTGGAGCGCCCGGCGCTCGCCCGAGTCCGCGACGAGTCCGAGCCACGTGCCATGTTCCAGCGCTACGGCGAGTTCCTTGCCGACGTGGCCCCGCGCCACGTTCCCATCCAGCTGGTCATCCGTGACGCCGCCGGCAGCGATCCCGAGGCGCGCGCTGTCTGGGACGAGCTCCAGGCGGAGCGCCTTCATGGCATGTCGATGTTCGCCCGGGCACTGCATGAACGTGGCCACCTGCGTCCTGGCGTCTCGGCGGCGACGGCTCGTGACGTGCTGTGGACGTACAACTCGGCGGAGGTGTTCGAGCTGCTCGTCCTTCAACGGGGTTGGCCGCCCAGGCGCTACGGGCGGTGGATCGCCGACGCGTTGATTGCCGCGCTTGTCGATCACGCATGACGATCCGGCAGGCTGGTCGCATGGGCGAGAGGTACACCCACGGCCACCACGAGTCCGTGCTGCGCAGCCACCTTTGGAGGACGGCCGAGAACTCGGCGGGCCATCTGCTGCCACACCTCCGGTCCGGACAGGACCTGCTCGACGTCGGGTGCGGCCCGGGCACGATCACTCGTGACCTCGCCCAGCGCGTCGCCCCCGGGCGGGTTGTCGGGATCGACTCGTCGGCCGAGGTCATCGCGCAGGCCGCGGCGGAGGGTGGTGCCGAGTTCGCCGTTGGTGACGCGTATCGCCTGGATCTGGACGACGAATCCTTCGACGTCGTGCACGTCCACCAGGTCATGCATCACCTGACCGATCCGGTCCGCGCCCTCACGGAGCTGCGGCGCGTGTTGCGGCCTGGCGGCCTGCTCGCCGTGCGTGAAACCGACTACGGCGCGTACTTCTGGGAGCCCGCCAGCGCCGGGTTGGACCGGTGGCTGGAGCTGTACCACCTCGTCACGGCGCGCAACGGCGCAGAGGCCGATGCCGGGCGTCACCTGCCGTCGTGGATCCGCCAGGCTGGCTTCGACGAGCTCACCGTGTCGAGCTCGAACTGGACCTTCGCAGGTCCGGACCGGGCGTGGTGGGGTGAGTCATGGGCCGATCGCGTGCGCCTGTCGGCGTACGCCACGCAGGCCGTGGAGTACGGCTTGAGCACGCCGGAGGAGCTCGAGGACCTCGCGACGGCGTGGCGCGAGTGGGCCGACGCACCCGATGCCCTGTTCGTCGTCCCCCACGTCGAAGTGCTCGCCCAAGCCTGAACCATCCGAGTGTTTGACGCCATCGGAGTGCTGAGGGCCCGGAAAATCGAGGTTCGACACTCGGATGGGCCCAAACACTCGGATGGATTGGGGTCAGCTATCGAAGCCGAGGCCGAGGCGGTCGAGCGTGCGCAGCCAGAGGTTGCGTTTGCCGGTGCGGTCCTCGCGGCCGAGGGACCAGCGTGTCGCCTGGATGCCGGCGTACCGGAACGGCTCCGGTGGGAAGGGGAGCGGCTTGTCCTTGACGAAGCTGGTCGACGTGGCGACGCTGCGACGACCATCGAGCAGATCCAGCATCGCCGCGGCACCGAAGCGGGTCGACGCGACGCCGAGTCCCGTGTAGCCGAGGGCGTACGCCACCCTCCCGCCCATGGCCGTGCCCCAGAAGACACAGAAGCGGCTGCACGTGTCGATCGCCCCGCCCCAGATGTGGCTGAAGCGAACGTCCTCGAGTTGCGGGAACGTCTCGAAGAAGTGCCGGCTCAGCGTCGCCCACGTCTCCGGTCGGCTCTCCAGCTCGCGCATCACGCGACCGCGCCAGTAGTAGACGGCGTCGTAGCCGCCCCACACGATCCGGTTGTCCTCGGTCAATCGGTAGTAGTGGAACTGGTTCGGGATGTCGGACAGCCCTTGACGGTGGCGCCAACCGATGCTCGACAGCTGTGACTCGGTGAGCGGCTCGGTGGCCATGCAGTAGTCGTAGACCGGGGCGATGTAGTGGCGGAGCCGGCGCAGCAGCGGCCTGAAGGCGTTCGTCCCGAGCGCCACGCGGGCCGCCCTCACATCGGCCAGCGGCGTGCGCACGAGCACACCGACGCCGTCGCGATCGAGGTCGGTGGCCCTCGTGTCCTCGTAGATCCGCACGCCGAGCTGCTCCGCGGCCGTCTTCAAGCCCCAGGCGAGTCTCGCCGGGTCGACCAACGCCGCCCGACCGATGCGCCACAGCCCACCGACATACGTCGGGGAGTCGACCTCGGCGCGCATCGCCTCGCGGTCGAGCCAGCGGGCGTCCTGGCCGAGGCGCTGCAACTGGAGCGCGTCGTCGCGTAGCTCGTCGACGTAACTCGGTGCGTGCGCCCTCGTCGCCACATCGATGACACCGGTGCGCTCGAAGTCGCAGTCGATGGCGTAGCGGTGGATGGCGTTCTCGATGGCGTCGAGGTTCTCGAGCCCGAGCTGCTCGAGCAGCTCGATCTCGTCTGGGAAGCGCTCCTGCCCGTTGGCGATGCCGTGGGTCAGACTCGACTCCATGAAGCCGCCGTTGCGTCCGCTCGCCGCGGACCCGACCTCGGCGGCATCGATGAGCACGACGTCGCGCGACGGATCGCGTTCCTTGGCGACGATCGCCGTCCACAGTCCCGTATAGCCGCCACCGACCACGCACAGATCGCAGCTCTCGTTGCGCACGAGGGTCGGGTTCGACTGCGGCTGGTCGACGTCGTCGAACCAGTAGGGGAACAGGTCGGCGTCCGCGAACGCCTCGAGGTGCCTGCGATCGACGTCGTCCGGCACCGTCACGGTGCGCTGATCAGCTTTCCTCGTCGATCCTGATGCCGCACTCGCGCTCTCCGTAGGCGTCGATGCGCTCGCCGGCCTCGGTGATCTCGTCGCTGTTGACGCCCGCGATCGCGGTCTCATCCAGCGCCAGCAAGTCCCAGTTCGCGTCGCGGAGCGCGGTGATGAACTCGTTCGTCGCGCTGACCACGCTCTCGACGTCGGCGGCGATCTCCTCCGGCGCGGCTGCCTCCCACTCGTCGAACGTCGCCTGGAAGGAGGTGAACGCCGCTTCGATCTGCTCGGGGGTGGCGTCGCCGCTCTCCAGCTCCGGCGCCGATGCGGCGGACGCCTCCTTGACCGCAGCCAGGGACTCGCAGTAGTCGCCTGCCGCCTCTTCACCGCCACCGTCGCCGCCGCTGCCAGCGTCGTCATCGTCGCCACCACACGACACGAGGAGCGCGGAGGCAGCGGCGAGGACGACGAGGGAGCGTTTCACGGGGCGGGAGTGTAGGTGTGGGTCATCTACCGTGCCCGTATGGACTTGGGCATCCAGGGACGCAAGGCAGCCGTCGCCGCGGCTTCGAGCGGGCTCGGCCTGGCATCGGCCAAGGCGCTTGCCGCCGAGGGCGTGGAGGTCGCGATCTGTGGCCGCGAGCGGGCACGGATCGACGAGGCAGCAGCGGCCGTCGGGCACGGCTGCGTCGGCCTCGTCTGCGATGTCGGCAATGCGAGCGGAGCGACGGCGTTCGTCGAGGAAGCCACGGAGGCGCTCGGCGGGCTGGACATCCTGGTCACGAACGCGGGAGGACCGCCACCGGGCAACTTCACGACGACGGACCTCGACGCCTATCCGACCGCCCTCGACCTCAACCTGATGTCGGTCGTCGCCATGTGCAAAGCGGCCGTACCCGCGATGCGCGCCGTCGGTTGGGGCCGCGTCGCGGCCATCACGTCGCTGGCTGTGCGCCAGCCGATCGCCGAGCTGATCCTCTCCAACACGGCTCGCGCCGGGGCGACGGGGTTCCTCAAGACACTCGCCAAGGAAGTGGCGAGCGACGGCGTGACGGTCAACTCGCTACAGCCGGGACTGCACCGCACGAACCGGGTGACGGCGCTGTACGGCGCCGCCGCCGATGAGATGACCATGGGCAGCGCCGACGACTTCGGCGCGATCGTCGCCTTCGTGTGCAGCCAGCAGGCCAAATTCCTGACGGGCGCGCAGATCCACGTGGACGGCGGCACCTACCAGGCGCTCCTCTAGGAGCTACACGTTTGTTGCCGCCTCCAAGGCGCGGCGGGTCAGCACCTTCGCCAAGTGGACGCGGAATTCGACGCTGGCGTTGAGGTCGGCCTGAGGGTCCGCCTCCGCGGCGGCTTGCTCAGCGGCCTCCTCGACCGACGCACCGCCCGCGAGAGCCGAAGCCACGCTCGTGGCCAGCACCGGCGTGGAAGCCATGTTGATGAGGGCGACGCCGGCGTCACCGTTGCGCCGCCACGCGGCGACTCCGACGATCGCCCAGTCCTGGGCCCGCCGGTTGAACTTCTGGAAGCTCCAGCCGGCCCCCTGCATCTTCGGCACGCGGATCTCTGTCAGGAGCTCATCCGGGGCGAGGGTCGAGGTGAGGAAGCTCTCGTAGAAGTCAGCCGCGGCGATCTCCCGGGTCCCGTTCGGGCCTTGGGCGACGTAGGTCGCGCCGAGCGCCAGCGTGGTCGCTGGAAGGTCGGACGCCGGATCGGCGTGGGCGATGGAGCCGCCGATCGTGCCGCGGTGGCGCACCTGCGGATCGCCGACATGGCTCGTTGCGTTGGCGAGCAGCGGGAGGTGCTCGGCGATCACGTCCGAGCGCTCGACGTCCGTGTGGCGCGTCAGCGCCCCGATGGCGATGTGGTCGCCGGCGTCACGGATGTACGACAGGTCGCGCAGGCGGCCGATGTCGACGAGCACTGACGGCTGGGCCAGCCGTAGCCGCATCAGCGGCAGCAGGCTGTGCCCGCCGGCGAGGAACTTGGCTTCTTCGCCGTGCTGGCCGATGAGCTGGACCGCCTCCTCGGCGGAGCCGGCGCGGACGTAGTCGAACTTGGCGGGGATCATGACGCTGCCCCTTCCCCTCCGGTGGTGGTTCTCGCGGTCGCGCCGGGATGGTCGCCGACGTCGGTTCCAGCGGTGTCGGTCGGCCCGTCCGCGCCGTGGATCGCGTTCCAGACGTTGAGCGGGCTGGCGGGCATGGGCACGTCGTGTACGCCGAGCCCGGAGAGGGCGTCGACGATGGCGTTGATCACCGCCGGGGCGGCGCCGATCGTGCCGGCTTCACCGATGCCCTTCACGCCGAGTTGGTTCGTCGGCGAGGGCGTCACGGTGTGGCCGAGCGTGATCGAGGGCACGTCACTGGCCGCCGGGACGAGGTACTCGGCCAGCGTGCTCGTCTTGAGGTTCCCGTGCGAGTCGTACACGGCCTCTTCGTACAGCGCTTGGGCGACGCCCTGCACGACCCCGCCGTGCACCTGGCCATCCACGATCAGCGGGTTGATCTGCACGCCGCAGTCGTCGACGGCGACGTACTTCTGCAGATCGACGCCACCGGTCTCCGTGTCGACCTCGACGAGGCACATGTGCGTGCCGAACGGCCACGAGAAGTTGGGCGGGTCGTACGTCACGGCCGCTTCGAGGTTCGGCTCGAGGCCATCCGGCAGGTCGTGCGCGGAGAACGCCTCCCAGGCGATAGCGGCCAGCGGGATCGTCTTGTCCGGCGACCCCTTGACGGTGAACGCACCGCCTGCGTACTCGAGGTCGTCGGCACTGGCTTCCAAGCGATGGGCGGCGATCAAGGCGGCCTTGTCGATCACCTTGTCGCACGCCATGGCGATCGCCACACCACCGACGGGCAGCGAGCGCGATCCGTAGGTGTCCATGCCGAGTGGCGCAATCGCAGTGTCGCTGTGCAGCACGTCGACGTCGTCGGGACTGATGCCGAGCTTCTCGCCGACGATCATCGACCACGCCGTCTCGTGCCCCTGGCCGTGCGGCGCCGTGCCCGTGACGACCTGCACCCGCGCCGTCGGAAGGACACGCACGGTCGCTGCTTCCCAGCCGCCCGCCGCGTAGCTCAGCGAGGCGAGCACGCGTGACGGCGCCAAGCCGCACATCTCGAAGTACGTCGACACCCCGATGCCGAGGCGTTTCGTGGCGCCCTCGACGTTCTGCGTCTGCTGGCGGGCCCTGACGTCGTCGTACCCGATCAGGCGGGCGGCCTCGGTGGCTGCCGCGTCGTGATCACCGGAGTCGTACACGAGGCCGCTCCACGCGGTGTACGGGTACGAGGCCGTCGGGATGAAGTTGCGGCGGCGCAGCTCCAGCGGGTCGACGCCGACCTTCGCCGCCAGCGCGTCCATGGCTCGCTCGATGGCGTACGTGGCTTCCGGTCGCCCGGCGCCGCGATAGGCGTCGGTCGGCGTCATCGTCGTGAAGACCGAGGTGCACTCGAAGTCGTACGCCTGCGGCAGGTCGTAGACGCCGGCGTAGAGGAAGGCACCCAGGAGTGGGATGCCGGGGGTCACGAGCTGCAGGTAGGCACCCATGTCGCACAGCAGTCGGACCCGCAACGCCGTGAGCTTGCCGTTCTCGTCAGCGGCGAGGTCGATGTGCTGGATCTGCCCGCGGCCCTGGATCGTCGCCTGCGTGTTCTCGGCGCGGGACTCGGCCCAGCGCACCGGCACGCCGTGCTTGCGGGCGAGGGCGACGCACAGCAGCTCCTCGGCATAGACGTTGAGCTTCGAACCGAAGCCGCCGCCGACCGACGGGGCGATGACTCGCACCTGGTGCTCCGGGATGCCGAGTGTGACCGCCATCATCAGCTTGAGGATGTGGGGGATCTGGGTGGCGGAGTAGATCGTGATGTCGCCGCCGAACGGCTGGGGTACGGCCACGACCGCTCGGGTCTCGATCGCCATCGGGATCAACCGTTGCTGCACGTACCGCTCGCTGACCGTGAAGGCGGCACGCTCGAAGGCGGCGTCGATGGCGCCGTCGTCCGGCTCGACCTTCAACGCCCACGTGTAGCTCTTGTTCGTGCCGATGTCCTCGTGGATGACGACACGGTCCGAGAGCGCGTCCTCGAGATCGATGACGGCGTCGAGCGGCTCGTACTCGACATTCACGAGCGCAGCGGCGTCCTGGGCTGCTCCCTCCGTGTCGGCAAGGACGGCCGCGACGGCGTCGCCGGCGTAGCAGACCTTCTCCTTCGCCAACGGGAAGTGCGGCGGGTTCTTCATGTCCTCGGTCACGGGCCAGGCGCACGGCATCGGTGCGGCCCAGTGCTCGGCAAGGTCGTTTCCGGTGTAGACGGCGATGACGCCGGGCGCGTCGGCGGCGGCGGACGTGTCGATGCCGACGATGCGCGCGTGCGCGTACGGGCTACGGACGAGCGCCAGGTTCAGTGCTCCGGGCACGGCGAGGTCGTTGGTGAACTTGGCCTCGCCCGTCAGGAGTGCCGGGTCCTCCCGGCGCAGCCGGCGCTGGCCGATGACGGTCGTCGGGGCGGCTTCTGTCGTGGTCATCTCGACCTCCCCTCAGCTGCCAGCCGCGGCGAGCACGGCCTTGACGATGTTGTGGTAGCCGGTGCACCGGCAGAGGTTGCCCTCGAGCCCGATGCGGACGTCCTGCTCGTTGGGGTGCGGGTTCTCCCGCAGCAGGCTGGTCGCCGCCATCACCATGCCAGGCGTGCAGTAGCCGCATTGCAGGCCGTGATTCTCCATGAACGCCTGCTGCATCGGGTGCAGCTGGCCGTCGGTGGCCAATCCCTCGATCGTCGTGATGTCGGCGCCGTCGGCCTGCACGGCGAGCACGGTGCAACTCTTCACGGACTCGCCGTCGATGTGGATCGTGCACGCCCCGCACGACGACGTATCGCACCCGATGTTCGTTCCGGTCAGTCCGACCTGTTCGCGGATGTACTGCACGAGCAGTGTCCGCGGCTCGACGTCGTGGCTGTGCACCGAGCCGTTGACGGTGACGCTGATCTCCACGCGTTGCCCCCCTTTAGATGGTCCGTCCCCCCAGGGAGCATCTTGTCACGCCTGCTGGAGGCCGCCGAATCGGGTCCGCCCCATCCGAGTGTTTGCGGCGACCGGAGTGTTTCGTGAGGGGCCTCCCCGCCCGAAACACTCGGACGGTTCGAAACACTCGGATGGATCAGTCGTGCAGCTGTTGGGCGAGGTACTGCTCGAGGCCGATTTGGCGGATCGTCTCCTGCTGGGTCTCCAGCCAGTCGACGTGGTCCTCTTCCGCGGTGAGGATGTCCGCCAGCAGGTCACGGGTGCCGTTGTCGCCGCGCTCCACGGCCAGGGCGATCCCGCGGTTCAGGCGTTCGACGGCGGCGTATTCGAGTTCGAGGTCGAGCTGGAACTGCTCGGGCACGTCCTCGCCAACGCGCACGGTGTAGAGCCGCTGCAGGTTGGGGACGCCGTCGAAGTACAGGATCCGCTCGATCAGCGTCTCGGCGTGCTTCATCTCGTCGATCGACTCGTCGCGCCCGTGCGAGGCGAGGCGGTCGTAGCCCCAGTTGTCGCACATCTTGGCGTGGATGAAGTACTGGTTGATGGCCGTGAGCTCGGCCGTCAACACCTCGTTGAGCAACTCGATGATGTCGCTGTCGCCGCGCATGACGTCACAAGGTAGGCGCGTTCACTCAGGCAACGAGGAATCGCCTGCGCCGAGGCTCGCCGGTGGCCACGACCTGTTCGTGGTGCTCGTCCAGCAGGCGCTCGATCGTGGGGTGGCATCCGTGGCAACAGCTGCCGGCCCCGCAACTCGCGGCGATCGCCTCGATGCTGTCCGCGCCGTGATCGATCTCGCGCCTCACCCGGCGCTCACTCACTGCGTGACAAAGGCAGGCCACCGCCATCGACGTAAGGTACACCTAACAGGGCCGCTGTGGCAAGCTTTTTCTGATTCGAGCAGCTCACGTGACGAGGCTGGACACGTCCTTCACGGCGAGCACGATCAGGAAGACGAAGACCGTCCCCCCGAGCGCGAAGTACCACCAGCGCTTGGGATGGTCGGCCCGCCAGAACCGGCGCATGCTCAGCACGATGCACACCATCGCCGCAGTGTTGATGACGAGCCCGATCGCCGGCCCCACGCCCTTGGCCAGCCCGATCGCCGGCAGGACGAACGGAAAGACGATGTACATCAGCAGGCAGCGGACGCTGGCGACCAGCAGCGACGTCTGGAACGCCTTGCGGGCGGCGTCGGCCGATGCTCGAGGGGCGTCTGGTGGCAGCCACAGCAGACGGCGCATCAATCGATCTGGTGCCGATCGTGGCGGCGCGCCAGCGGCGATCGGTGACGTGCTCGTCGACGACGTCATGCGGGACGTCACGCTAGAGCCCTCGACCGCCCATCCGTCACCCGGCCGGTGAGCATCGCGACGACGTCGGCCGGCGTGGCCGCCAGCGCCGTCGCTCCCGCCAGCTTCAGCTCGGCCTCGCCGCCGTACCCCCAGAGGACGCCGATCGAGTCGATGCCGTGGACCTGGGCACCGTGCACGTCGTGATCGCGGTCGCCCATCATCACGACGTGCGGACCGGCCTCGATGTCGAGCTCGCGCAGTGCGTGGCCGATCACCTCGGCCTTCGTGCGCCGCCCGGGCTCGAACGTCGCTCCGGCCAGCACGGCGAAGCGGTCGGCCAGCCCGAGGTGCTCGACGACACGGCGTGCCGTGACCTCCGGCTTGGCGGTTGCGAGGGCGAGGACCAGCCCGTGCGCCCGCAACGCGTCCAACATCTCGACCACGCCGTCGTAGAGCGTCGTCTCGAACAGCCCGCCGTCCTCGTATCGCTCCCGGTAGTGCTCGATCACGGCCCACAGGCGATCGCCGGGGACGCCGATCAGCGGCAGACCCAGCTCGAACGGCGGCCCGATGGCCTGGCGCAGCACGTCGTCGTCCGGCACCGGCAGACCTTCGAGCGCCAGCGCCCGGCGAAGCGACGAGCTGATCCCTGGCTCGGAGTCACTGAGGGTCCCGTCGAGGTCGACGAGCACGTGACTCCGGCCGGTCAGGACGCGTCCCGGATCGCCTGCCACACCCGCTCGGGTGTCGCCGGCATGTCGATGTGGCGGATGCCGAGATGGGAGACGGCGTCGACGACTGCCGACTGCACGGCCGGCGTCGACCCGATCGTGCCCGACTCGCCGATGCCCTTGGCGCCGAGCGGGTTGACCGGCGTCGGTGTCTCCATGTGGACGACCTCGAAGCTCGGCAGCTCGGTCGCCGAGATCATGGCGTAGTCGGCGAGGTTTGCAGTGATCGGGTTGCCGTCGTCGTCGTAGCGAACCTCTTCGAGCAGGGCCTGCGCGGCGCCCTGGGCGACGCCGCCGTGGATCTGTCCCTCGAGGATGAGTGGGTTGATGACCCGGCCGGCGTCGTCCACGGCGACGTGACGCACGAGACGCACCAGGCCCGTCTCCGTGTCGACCTCGACGATGGCGACGTGGGCCCCGAACGGGAACGTCGGCTTGCCGGCGTCGAAGCGTGCGTCGACGACGAGGGGAGCGCCGAACTGGCCTGCCGCGGTCGCGAGCTCACCCCAGGACTTCGTCACCGCCGGCGTGCCGGCGACATGGAACACACCGCGCTCGAGATCGAGCTCGATGTCGGCCTCGGCCGCCTCGAGCTGCACGGCGGCCATCGCGCGGGCCAGATCGACGAGCTCGGCCGCCGCCTTGTCGACGGCCACACCACCGACCTGCAGCGAGCGGGAGCCCATCGTCCCGCCCCCGGCCGAGATGCGGTCCGTGTCGCCCCATCGCAGCTCGATGTGCTCGATGGGGATGCCCGTGCGGGCGCTGGCGATCATCGCCCACGACGTCTCGTGCCCCTGGCCGTGAGGGGACGTCCCGGTGTGAACGATCGCCCGACCGTCGGTGAGGATCTCGATGTTGGCGGCCTCACCCATCGGCGGCACGTTGCCGGTGATCTCCACGTACGTACTCACGCCGATTCCGAGCTGCACGGCATCACCCGACTGGCGGCGACGTACCTGCTCCGCGCGCAGCTCGGCGTAGCCGGCCGCGTCGAGGGCGCGGTCGAGGGCACCGACGTAATCGCCGCAGTCGTAGGTCTGGTCAATCGCCGTGGTGTGCGGATCTTGGAACGGTGGGATCAGGTTCTTGCGCCGGACGTCTGCCGGGTCCATGCCGAGCTCGGCGGCGAACAGATCCATCGCCCGCTCGATCGCTGCCGTCGCCTCGGGCCGACCCGCGCCGCGATAGGCGACTGTCGGCGTCGTGTTCGTCACGACCGACGTCGTGCGGCACTCGATGTTCGCGATGTCGTACACGCCGGACGCCATCGGCCGAGTCATGAACGGAGCGAGGACCGCAGCCATGTCGCAGAACGCGCCGCTGTCCTGGATGACCCTCAACTGGTAGTGGGTGACCGTTCCGTCGCGGCGGCCCCCGATCGTGACGTACTGCACCTGCGCTCGGCCGTGACCGAGGGCGAGCATCGACTCGCTTCTGGTCTCCTGCCACCGCACGGGACGACCAACATGCTTGGCGATCGTCCCGAGCAGCATCTCCTCGGGGTAACACGTGATCTTGGCGCCGAAGCCGCCCCCGACGTCGGGCGTGATGACCCGCACATCGTCTCCGGTCACGCCGTTCGCCGCGACGAACCGTTCCTTCACCCCGTGCGCATGCTGCGTCGAGATCCACTGGTAGAGCCGGCCGTCGACCCACGCCACCGCCGATGTGCGGACTTCGAGGGGGCACGGCGCGACGCGCTGATTGATGAAGCGCCCGCTCGTCACGACCTCGCAGCCGGCGAAGAACTCGTCGCCGGTGAGGTCGGGCATCCCCATCGCCGTCGAGTCGAACACCACGTTGCCGGGTGCGGTGTCGAACAGCAGCGTCTCTCCGCTCATCGCCGCCTCGACGTCGACGTACGCATCGAGCGGCTCGATCTCGACGATCACGGCCTCCGAGGCATCGGCGGCGGCCTCACGCGTCTCCGTGACGACGGCGGCGATCGGTTCACCGACATAACGGACCCGGTCCATCGCCAGGAACGGCCTGGCGACGATTGGGTTGTAGGGAGACGCGATCGGTTGCAGCTCGAGGTCCACCCCAGTGAGCACGGCGATCACACCGGGCAGTGCGAGCGCCTCCGTCACGTCGATCGACGTGATCGTGCCGTGCGCGACAGGCGATCGCACGTAGGCGACATGCGCGGCGCCGGCGAGCTCTCGAGGATTCAGATCATCGAGATACATCCCGCCCGTCGTGAGGAACTTCGGGTCCTCCTTGCGGATGACCCGATTGCCCAGGATGCTCCCTACCACTGGCTTGGGACCATAACCGGTGCGTGCAATGCTTCGCCGGTGGCCTGGTTGGTGAGCGACGCCCGCGTCCTGTCCTCGGCCGAAGTGGCGGACGACGGAGCCGGACGGCGCCGCGGACTCCTCGGGCGAGACGGATTCGAAGGTGCGTTCGTCATCGATCCGTGCCGGTGGGTGCACACGATCGGCATGCGCTTCCCGCTCGACATCGCCTATCTCGACGAGGACGGCAACGTCCTGAAGACCGTGCGCATGGCGCGTCACCGCATCGGCTGGCCCGTGCGGGGCGGGCGCTGGGTGATCGAAGCGGAGGCCGGAGCGTTCGCCCGCTGGAACCTGCGCGTCGGTGACGTCGTCGAGCTCCGCGACGAAGACCACACTGGATCGTGAGCTCGCTCGTCCTCGTGGCGACGCCGATCGGGAACCTCGGCGATCTCTCGCCGCGAGCGGTTGAGGCGTTGAAGGAGGCGAGCCTGATCTGCTGTGAGGACACGCGCCGGACGGGCCGCTTACTGCAACACGCCGGGGTGACCGGCTACCGCCTCACCGTGTGCAACGAACACACGGAGGCAGCGCGCGTCCGTGAGGTCGTCGACGCGCTCGCCGCCGGTGGCGACGTCGCGGTCGTGACCGATGCCGGCACGCCAGGGATCAGCGATCCCGGAGAACGTCTCGTCCGCGCCGTGCTCGATGCCGGCTACGAGGTGTCCACCGTGCCGGGACCAACGGCGCTGGTCGCCGCGCTCGTGACGAGCGGCCTGCCGACGAGCCGGTTCGTCTTCGAGGGGTTCTTGCCGCGCGCCGGGAGACCCCGCCGGGATCGGCTCGCCGAGCTGGCCACCGAACAGCGCACGATCGTCGTCTATGAGTCGCCGCACCGCGTCGCACGGACGCTGATCGACCTCACGGCAGCGTTCGGCTCCGACCGCCACATCAGCGTCGCCCGCGAGCTGACGAAGCTCCACGAGACGATCGTGCGGGCGCCGCTCGGCGAGGTCGAGCTGGGCGAACCGCGCGGCGAGTACGTCCTCGTCATCGCCGGCGCGGCGGACCGGTCCGAGCAACCGGACGACGACGAGATTCGCACCGCGATTCGCGAGGAACGCCGCAATGGCGCCTCGACACGCGACGCCGCGGCGACAGTCGCCCGGCGTCTCGGCGTTCCCAGGCGCCTCGCCTACGGCCTCGCGGTTGCCGACACCAGGACCGACGAAGAGTCAGGTCGGTGAGACGCCGATGCGCAGCGTCGGCGGCGAGCACGGGAGGCGAAGTGAGCGACTTGTTCGCGAGCTGAGCCCCAGCTAGGAGGTACGTTCATGAGGCGTCATCCCGACGCTCGAAACGAGCTGCTGGTGAGCACCGTCGACGAACCTTCCTCCTCAGCCGACGCCCAAGGACCGTCATCACCTGCGCTCGTCAGCGACTACCGGCGAATGGTCGGTGCCGGCCCGAGCGGCGCGTTCTTCGACCTCGACCGCACCCTGATCGCCGGCTCGTCGGCGTACATCCTCGCCACCGCCGCGCGTTCGGCGGGCTTGGTGTCGACCCGCCAGTTCGTGCGCGACGCCGGCGCCGCGTTGCGCTTCAAGCTGCGAGGGTCGACCGACCGCACGACGGAGGACGTCCGCGCCCGCATCCTCGCCGCAGTGAAGGGCATGCGTGTCGACGACCTCGTCGCACTGAACTCCCGCATCCTGCCCAAGCTGCTGGCGAAGATCCGGCCGGAGGCGCGTCGGCTCCTCGACGTGCATCGCCACGCCGGCCGCAACACCTACATCGTTTCGGCGGCACCGGTCGAAATCGTGGAGCCACTGGCGCAGTCGCTCGGCATGACCGCAGGCATCGGCACACGCAGCACGATTTTCGACGGCGTCTACAGCGGTGAGTTGGCTGGTCCTCTCGTCTACGGCGCCGGCAAGGTTGTGGCGATGGAGGAGATCGCCCGGTGGGACGGGCTGGATCTCGCCCAGTGCTACGCCTACAGCGACTCGGCGAGCGACCTACCGATGCTCGAGGCGGTCGGCCACCCCGTCGCCGTCAACCCGGACGGGCGGTTGGCGCGGCACGCGCGTGACAACGCCTGGCCGATCGTCCACTTCAGCCAGCGCACGAAGTCCGTGATCCGTCGCTCTGTGACGGCGGCCGGCGCCACAGCGATCGCCGGCTTCTCGTTCGCCGCCGGGACGAGGTACGGCCGCAGGGCCTAGCCAGCGCCCCGGGGTCGCGTCGTTCAGAGGTTCAGACCCGGTTCGGCACGCCGGCGCCTCCAGCGCGCTTCGGCGGCCGCATCACGTAGGAGGTCACCGGGTCGTGTCGTTCAGAGGTTCAGACCCGGTTCGGCACGCCGGCGCCTCCAGGCGCTTCGGCGGCCGCATCACGTAGGAGTTCACCGGGTCGCGTCGTTCAGAGGTGCAGACCCGGTTCGGCACGCCGGCGCCTCCAGGCGCTTCGGCGGCCGCATTGAACAGGGTGCAGACCCCGTTCGGCACGGCGGGCGCTCCAGCGCCTTCGCCGGCCGCATCACGTAGGAGTTCACCGGGTCGCGTCGTTCAGAGGTGCAGACCCCGTTCGGCACGGCGGGCGCTCCAGCGCCTTCGCCGGCCGCATCACGTAGGGCCCCTCGCCGTACATTGCTGGTCGTGAGCCGGTTCTACGCGACGACGCCGATCTACTACGTCAACGCTGAACCGCACCTGGGCCATGCCTACACGACGATCGTCGGCGACGCCCTCACCCGCTGGCACCGCCTGCTCGGCGAGGACGTCCTGTTCCTCACCGGCACCGACGAGCACGGGTTGAAGATCCAGCAGGCCGCCGATGCCGCCGGACTCGACCCGCAGACGTTCGCCGACGGCATCGCCCCGAAGTTCGCAGAGGCGTGGAAGCACCTCGAGATCGCCAACGACGACTTCATCCGCACCACGGAACCACGCCATCGCGCCGGCGTGGTCGAGCTGCTGCAGCGTTGCTACGACGCCGGCGACATCGAGCTCGACTTCTATCGCGGCAAGTACTGCGTGCGCTGCGAGGAGTACTACGCCGACGACGAGCTACTGCCCGGCGACCTCTGCCCGATCCACAAGCTGCCCGTGGAGGAGTTCGAGGAGGAGAACTACTTCTTCCGGCTCTCCCGGTTCCAGCAGCGGTTGCTCGACTGGTACGCCGCCCACCCGGGTGCGATCGTCCCGGAGTTCCGCGGCAACGAGGCGATCGGGCTCATCCGCTCGGGACTGCGCGACTTCTCGGTCAGTCGCTCCAGCCTGAAGTGGGGCATCCCGCTGCCCTGGGACCCGTCGCACGTGGCCTATGTCTGGTTCGACGCGTTGACCAACTACCTGTCGGCCGTCGGTTTCGGCACCGATGAGCAACGGTTCGACGAGTGGTGGCCCGTCGACTACCACCTCATCGGCAAGGACATCATCCGACACCACTGTGTGTACTGGCCGGCAATGCTGATGTCAGGCGGCATCGAACCGCCGAAGGGGTGGGCAGTCGGCGGCTGGCTGCTCGTCGGCGGCGAGAAGATGAGCAAGACCACCGGCAACGTGGTGACGCCGCTGGAGCTCGTCGACACGGTCGGCGTCGACGGGTTCCGCTACTACGTCCTCGCCGACACGCCGTACGGCCAGGACGGCGACTTCACGTACGAGGGCCTCGTCGGGCGGTACAACGCCGATCTCGCCAACAACCTCGGCAACCTCGTCGCTCGCGTGGCCACTGTCGTGCACTCCAAGTGCGGCGGTGTCGGCCCAGCGCCGTCCGCCGACAGCCCCTTGGCGGCCGCCGCCGCCGATGCCGCGGCGGGTGCGGCAGCGGCGTGGGATGTCGTGGCTCCGAATCGCGCCCTCGACGCGACGTGGCAGCTGATCCGCTCCACCAACGCCCACCTCGAGGTGAACGAGCCGTGGAAGGCCGATCCCGGTCCGGCCGTCGAGGCAGTGCTGGGCGACGCCCTCGAAGCGCTGCGGATCGTGACGATCCTCGCCTCGCCCGCGCTCCCCGCCACGGCGCAGGAGATCTGGCAGCGCCTCGGGCTGGCCGGCGCGGTCACCGAGCAACGAGTGCCTGGCGACGTGGCGTGGGGCGGCTATCCGGGCGGCGTCCCTGTCGTCAAGGGCGCGCCGATGTTCCCGCGGATCAAGGCGTGACCTGGGTCGACTCGCACTGTCACGTCCCGGCGGACGAAGCGGAGGCGCTCGTCGCCGAGGCTGGCGACGTCGGCGTCGGCGAGCTGATCACCGTCGGTTGCGATCGCGCCACCTCCCTCGAGGCATTGGACCTCGCGCGTCGGTTCTCGAACGTCCATGCCACGGTTGGGCTGCACCCTCACGAGGCGCGCCACGGCGTCGACACGGTCCTCGATCTGTTCGATGGCCCCGTGCGGCCGGTAGCCGTCGGCGAGTGCGGCCTCGACTACCACTACGACCACTCACCGCGGGAGGCACAACGTGCTGCGTTCGCCGCGCAGATCGCGCTGGCGCACGAGCTGCAGCTGCCGCTGGTGATCCACACACGTGAGGCCTGGTCGGAAACATTCCAGCTCCTCGATGCCGAGGGAGCTCCTGAGCGCACGATCTTCCACTGCTTCACCGGCGGGCCCGAGGAGGCTCGCGGCTGCCTCGATCGCGGCGCCTACGTCAGCTTCTCCGGGATCGTCACGTTCGCCAGCGCCACCGACGTCCGCGCCGCGGCGGCGGTCGTTCCGTTGGATCGCCTGCTCGTCGAGACCGACAGCCCGTACCTTGCGCCCGTGCCGAACCGGGGCCGCCGCAACCGCCCGGCCTGGGTGCCACTCGTCGGAGCAGCGGTGGCGGAGCTGCGCGGCGTCGCGCCCGACGAAGTCCGTGATGCATCCACGTCGAACGCAGGTACGGCGTTCGACCTGCACCGGCTTGCGTTCCCGGCCCAGGATTCGTAGCGTTTTCCCCTCTACCTGGGCCGGACTGCCGTGACGGCCCCCAGATCGGGAGCAGACCCTGCGATTCGAACGAGCAGACCGCCGGCGGCTGGCCTTCGCCAGCGTGCTGACGATCGTCGCGCTTCCGGCAATCCTGCTCGCCAACCGGGAGCGGGACGGCGTGCCGTCGCCGAACGTCGCTGCGGTCGGGTTGCCCGCCGGCGGTCCCGGCACGACGACGCCAGGGTCCGCAGCCCTCGATCCGCTCGGCAGGGTGGAGCCGCAGTTCCTGTCACGAGCACCGGAAACGGTGCAGCCGCCCCCCGAGCCGGCGGTGGCCATCGGCAGCGCCGACTACACCGTGGTCGGTACGGCGCGAGCGACCTATCGATTCGAGGTCAGCCCGGGATATTGCCTGTTCAACGGCATCGCGTCGGGGGAGGTGATCGAGGTCGTGAACGTCGACAACGGGCGGTCGGTGGAGTGTCGAACTCACCCTCGCACGAACGGCGACGCGCCGCAGGACGAGCTTGTCCTGTCGCAAGAGGGGTTCATGCAGCTCGCTGACCTCACGGACGCGCCGGTCCCGGTCGAGCTCAGGCAGTAGATGACACTTTCGCGCCCCGCGGTGCGCGAGCTGCTGACCCGTCGGGGGCTCGCGCCACGCCGTGATCTCGGGCAGAACTTCGTCGCCGACCCCAACACGGTGCGCCGCATCGCCCACCTGGCTCGCGTCGGTCCAGGCGATCGTGTCGTCGAGGTCGGTGCCGGACTCGGCTCGCTGACGCTTGCACTCGCCGAGCGCGGTGCCGACGTGATCGCCATCGAGGTCGATGCCGGGCTGGCCGACGCGCTGCGCGAAGTCGTGGCGGACGTCCCGAACGTGCGCGTCGTCCACGCCGACGCGATGGAACTCGATTGGCAGGCGCTGCTCGGTTCCGCCGGCGGCTGGGCGCTCGTCGCCAATCTGCCCTACAACCTCGCCACTCCACTCGTCGCCGACCTGCTCGATGACGTGCCGGCGATCGAGCGGATGCTCGTCCTCGTGCAACGCGAAGTCGCCGAGCGAATGACGGCCCGACCGAACACGCACGCCTACGGCGCCGTCAGCGTCAAGGTGGCTTTCTGGGCAGACGCGCGGATCGTGGCTGAGGTGCCGGCGTCCGTGTTCGTTCCCCGGCCGAACGTCGAGTCTGCCCTCGTCGAGCTGGTGCGGCGCCAGCCGCCGGCCGTCGAGGCGCCGGCATTGTTCGATCTTGTCCGCGCCGCGTTCGGTCAACGCCGCAAGATGCTCCGGCGCTCACTCGCCGCGCGGGTCACGACGGAGCAGTTCGCCGCTGCCGGTGTCGCGCCGACCGCACGCCCCGAGGATCTCGGGCTCGATGAGTGGGTGCGCCTCACCACCGCCGTGGCGGGATGACGTCGATCGAAGCGCCGGCCAAGCTGACGCGCTCCCTGCGTGTCGTCGGCGTGCGTGAGGACGGCTACCACCTGCTCGATGCCGAGGTCGTGGTACTCGACCTGGCCGACGAGCTGCGTTTCACGAGCCCCGGCGATGGTCTGACGGTGACCGGTCCGTTTGCCGCTGGGGTGCCGGTCGACGACTCCAACCTGGTGCTGCGCGCCCTCGCCGCCGTCGGTCGCCAGGCGGCTGTCGAGCTGGTCAAGCGGATCCCGCATGGCGCTGGGCTGGGTGGCGGATCGGCCGACGCCGCCGCCGTGTTGCGCTGGGCAGGGGTGTCCGATCTCGGGCTGGCCGCCTCGCTCGGTGCCGACGTGCCGTGTTGCCTGGTCGGCGGGCGGATGAGGATGCGCGGCGTCGGTGAGGTGATCGACCCACTGCCCTTCGAGCCGCTAGGTGTGACGCTGGTCGTGCCGCCCGTCGTCGTCAGCACGCCGGCGGTGTACCGCGCGTGGGACGACCTCGGCGGGCCTCAGGGCGAGGGTGCCAACGACCTCGAGCCGGCGGCGCTCGTCGTCGAACCGCAGCTCCGAGTATGGCGTGAGCGGATCAGGGAGGCGACCGGCGCCGTCCCGGTGATGGCGGGCAGTGGATCGGCGTGGTTCGTCGACGGCGATCGAGAGGACGTGCTTGGGTCGGTGCGTGACGAGGGCGCGTTCGTTCGGGTGGCGCGCGCCGTGGATCGCGAGTGAGCGCGACGCGAACTACTTGCGCCGCTGGTGGCGGGTCCGCCGCAGCATCTTCTTGTGCTTCTTCTTGCGCATGCGCTTGCGGCGCTTCTTGATCAGCGAACCCATGAGGCCGGTCAGGGTAGCGGGGGTAACTTGCGGTGGGCACGCCGTCCGGGGTCGTTCAATCGGTAGGACGCCTGATTTTGGTTCAGTGAATAGGGGTTCGATTCCTCTCCCCGGAGCTTCGACTGAGTCCGGATCTGGACTCAGTCCAGCGTGGCGGCTAGTCTCCCCGGCGTGTCGAGCGGCACCGTGGACAACGAGGCACTGCTGCGCCAGCACGGACTGCAGGTGACGGCCCAACGACTCGCCGTGATGCGCGCGGCATCCGACCACCCGCACAGCACGGCCGACGACATCGGCGACGCAGTGCGCGGCGAGATCGGGGCCATCTCACGGCAGGCGGTCTACGACGCCCTCGCCACGCTCATCGACAAGGGCCTGCTGCGGCGGATCCAGCCGGCGGGGTCGCCGGCCCGCTACGAGGGCCGCGTCGGTGACAACCACCATCACCTGATCTGCCGCGCATGCGGCCGGATGGTCGACGTCGACTGCGCAGTCGGCGATACCCCGTGTTTGACGGCCGCCGACGACTCGGGCTACGAGGTCGACGAGGCCGAGGTCATCTACTGGGGCCGATGCCCCGACTGCGTCGCCGTAACGAGCGAGTAGCAGGAACAGCAAGAGAGGAGCAGGACCGCCGTGTCCGAGAGCGAGAACCCAGTCATCCCCGCCCCAACCCCCAAGCCGCATCGTCCCCACTCGAACCGGGACTGGTGGCCGAACCAGCTGGACCTCTCGGTCCTCCGCAAGCACGCGTCCGTCCCCAACGTGATGGGCACGGACTACAAGTACGCCGAGGCGTTCAAGACCCTCGACGTCGAGGCGCTGAAGCAGGACGTGTTCGACGTGATGACGACGTCGCAGGACTGGTGGCCGGCCGACTACGGCCACTACGGGCCGCTGTTCATCCGGATGTCGTGGCACGCCGCGGGCACGTATCGAATCGCCGACGGTCGGGGCGGTGGTGGAGAGGGCGCGCAGCGCTTCGCGCCGCTCAACAGCTGGCCGGACAACGTGAGCCTGGACAAGGCGCGCCGATTGCTGTGGCCGGTCAAGCAGAAGTACGGGCGGCAGATCTCCTGGGCCGACCTGATCATCTTCGCCGGCAACTGCGCGTATGAGTCGATGGGCTTCAAGACGTTCGGCTTCGGCTTCGGGCGAGAGGACATCTGGGAGCCCGAGGAGATCTTCTGGGGACCCGAGGACACGTGGCTCGGGGACGAGCGCTATAGCGGCGACCGAGAGCTCGCCGCTCCGTTCGGCGCAGTCCAGATGGGACTGATCTACGTGAACCCGGAGGGGCCGAACGGCAACCCTGATCCGATGGCGAGCGCCAGGGACATCCGCGAGACGTTCGCCCGGATGGCGATGGACGACGAGGAGACGGTCGCGCTCATCGTCGGCGGCCACACGGTCGGCAAGTGCCATGGTGCGGTGGACCCCGAATATCTCGGGCCGGAGCCGGAGGGTTGCCCCGTCGAGGCCCAGGGCCTGGGCTGGCACAACAGTTTCGAGACCGGTACGGGCGCGTACACGCTCACCAGCGGGCTCGAAGGAGCGTGGACGAACGAGCCGACGAAGTGGGACAACGGGTACCTCGAGAACCTCTACAAGTACGACTACGAGCTCACGACGAGTCCGGCCGGCGCGCAGCAGTGGACCCCTAAGAACCCAGAGGCGCAGGACACGGTGCCGGACGCTCACGATCCGTCGAAGCGTCACGCCCCGATGATGCTGACGTCGGATCTGGCGCTCCGGATGGACCCGATCTACGGGCCGATCACCAAGCGCTTCCTCGAGAACCCCGACCAGCTCGCCGACGCCTTCGCCAAGGCCTGGTACAAGCTGCTGCACCGCGACATGGGACCCATCGAGCGCTACCTCGGCCCATGGGTCGCGGAGCCGCAGCTGTGGCAGGACCCGGTGCCCGCCGTCGATCACGAGCTCATCGGGGAGCAGGACATCGCTGCCCTCAAGGAGAAGGTCCTCGGATCGGGACTGTCCATCTCCCAGCTCGTCTCCGCCGCGTGGGCCGCGGCGGCGAGCTTCCGCGGCACCGACAAGCGCGGTGGCGCGAACGGTGCACGGATTCGCCTCGCGCCACAGAAGGACTGGGAGGCCAACGACCCGATAACAGTGGCCACAGTGCTGCAGACGCTCGAGGGCGTCCAGCAGGACTTCAACGGCTCGCAGTCCGGTGGCAAGAAGATCTCGCTCGCCGACCTGATCGTGCTGGGCGGATGCGCCGCCGTCGAGAAGGCGGCCAAGGACGCCGGCCACGACGTCACGGTGCCGTTCACGCCCGGCCGCACGGACGCCTCGCAGGAGCAGACCGACGTGGAGTCGTTCGCCGTGCTCGAGCCGACCGCCGACGGTTTCCGCAACTACCTGCGGGCCGGAGAGAAGCTGCCGCCGGAGACCAAGCTGGTGGACCGCGCCTACATGTTGACGCTCACCGCGCCGGAGATGACGGCGCTCGTGGGCGGCATGCGTGCGCTGAACGCCAACCACGGGCAGACGGCGCACGGCGTGTTCACCGATCGCCCGGAGACGCTGACGAACGACTTCTTCGTCAACTTGCTCGCCATGGGCACGGAGTGGAAGACGTCCGCGTCGGCTGAGAACGTCTACGAGGGCCGTGATCGCGGCACTGGTGAGGTCAAGTGGACGGCTACCGCTGTCGACCTCATCTTCGGCTCGAACGCGCAGCTCCGCGCGCTCGCCGAGATCTACGCCAGCGAGGACGCGAAGGAGAAGTTCGTCCGCGATTTCGTGGCGGCGTGGGACAAGGTGATGAACCTCGACCGCTTCGACCTCGCCTGATCCCCTCCGACGATGACGTCCTGGTCCGAGAATTGGCGGTATATCCACCAATTCTCGGACCAAGAGCGTTAACTGGTTGACGTGAGCGTTTCAGCCATCGTGCTGGCGGCGGGCGAGGGGACCCGCATGCGCTCGAACCGCCCCAAGGCGCTGCACATGATCTGCGGGCGGGCCATGGTGCTCCACGTCATCCATGCCCTCGAGCTGGTGCGCCCGGAGCGCACCGCGCTCGTCGTCGGCCACGGTGCGGAGCGCGTCACCAAGAAGGTCCAGGAACAGGCCCCCGGGTGGGCCGACGTCGTGTTCGTCGAGCAGCCGGCCCAGCGGGGGACCGGCGATGCGGCGGCGCACGGAATGACCGCCTTCCCCGGAGACGACCTCGACGACGACTCGACGATCGTCGTCCTGCCCGGCGACACACCGCTGCTGCGACCCGAGACCGTGGATGCCCTCGTGGCCTCGCACGTCGCCACGGGTAGCGCGGCGACGCTGCTCTCCAGCGTGCTCGAGGACCCGACGGGCTACGGCCGGGTGATCCGCGCGCCGGACGGGCGCGTGCTGCGCATCGTCGAACAGGGCGACGCCGACGCCGACGAGCTGGCGGTCCACGAGATCGGGACGAGCATCTACGCCTTCCGGCGCGAGGTGCTCGGGCCGGCGCTGCGGCACCTGTCACCGGACAACGCGCAGGGGGAGTTCTACCTGACCGACGTGATCGCCGTCCTGAGCGGCATGGGTCACCGCATCGCGTGTGTGCAGGCGCCGGCCGAAGAGACCCAGGGCGTCAACGATCGGTGGCAACTGGCGCTGGCCGAACGCGAGCTGCGTTCCCGCACGAACCGGCGGTGGCTGCTCAACGGCGTCACCATGTTGGATCCACGCCAGACGTTCATCGACGTCACGGTCAAGCTCGGACGAGACGTCACGCTGTATCCGGGCACGATCCTCGGCGGGAACACCGTGATCGGCGACGGGTGCGACATCGGACCGAACACCCGCCTGGAGGGATGCATCGTCGGGCGGGACTGCGTCGTCCAGGACGCCGTCGGCATGGACGCTGAGATCGGCGACCGCGCGAGGGTCGGCCCCTATGCCCACCTGCCGGCGGGATCGAGCATCGCGCCCGGCGAGATCACGGGCGCCTTCTACACTGCGGCCGCAGACTGAGAGGAGGCCAGGCGAGGTCCCATGGAGAAGGTGACCACCAAGAAGCTGGCGTTGTACTCCGGACGGACGCACCTCGAGTTGGCGACCGCTGTAGCCGCCCACCTCGGGCAGGAGCTCGGCCATCCGAACATCGTCGAGTTCGCCAGCGGCGAGGTCAAGACGCGGTTCGCCGAGAGCGTTCGCGGCACCGACGTGTTCATCATGCAGAGCCACTACGGCATCGATGGGCACTCGGTCAACGACTCGATCATGGAGCAGCTGATCATGATCGACGCCGCCTATCGCGCCTCGGCGAAGCGGATCACCGCGGTCTGCCCCTTCTACGGATACGCCCGACAGGACCGCAAGGCCGACGGACGTGAACCGATCACCGCCCGACTGGTGGCCGACATGTTCAAGGCTGCGGGTGCCAAGCGGATGATCTCCATCGATCTGCACGCCGGCCAGATCCAGGGCTTCTTCGACGGCCCGGTCGACCACCTCACCGCGATGCCAGTGCTCGAGGGCTACCTGCGCGAGCACGTCACGGAGCCGGTCATCGTCTCGCCCGACGCCGGTCGGATCAAGGTCGCCGAGCGCATGGCCCAGCACCTCGACGACTGCGGCGCCGACCTCGCCTTCTGCTACAAGCGCCGTCCGAAGGGGACGGCCAACGTGGCGAAGGCGACCGAGGTGATCGGCGAAGTCCGCGGGCGGCTGTGCGTCCTCACCGACGACATGATCGACACGGCGGGAACGATCACGTCGGCGGCCGAACTGCTCATGGCCAGGGGCGCCACCGAGGTGTGGGCCATGGCGACGCACGGTGTCTTGTCGGGAGACGCCATCGAGCGCCTGAAGAACAGCGCGATCCAGCGCGTCGTCCTGACGGACACGCTGCCGCTGCCACCCGAGAAGCAGCTGCCGTCGATCGAGGTGCTGTCGATCGCCCCGCTGCTCGCCGAGGCACTCTCGGCGGTCTTCGACGACACCAGCGTCAGCGAGATCTTCGGCGGGGAGAACCTGGCCTAGCCCCATCCGCGTTGATGCGCCTGCAACAATGCGGCGCGCATGCGTCAGATCCGCCCGTCGACGCTTGAACGCCCGCGTTCCGTGGCGCTGGTTCACGTCGCGATCGGGTTGGTGCTGCTCGTCGCGCTCGAGGTCGTCCTGCTCGTCGACGGCTCGGTGGAGCCGACGTGGCTGATCCTTGCCTTTCCTCTGATGGGCTGCACCTACGGCGCGGCCGGCATCGAGGCGTGGCGGCGGCGGCCGAGCAATCGCGTCGGTCCGATCCTCGTGCTCGGCGCCTGGGCCTGGCTGCTGGCCGGCCTCAACAACGTCGACAACGAGCTACTCGTCGTCGTCGGCCAGTTCTCATCGACACTCGGCGTCGCCGTGGTCGTGCACCTCGTGCTGGCGTTCCCATCCGGCCGGCTGCCGGATGTCACGTCGCGATGGATCGTCGCCGCAGCGTATTTCACGACGACCGTCCTGGAGGTTCCGCTGTGGCTGTTCGACCCGGATTCGCCGGCGTTGATCTCCGACGATCCCTCACTCGAACGCCTTGCCGAGTGGACGCAGCGCAGCATCGGCTCGGTGATCCTCGTGGCCATGTCCGTCGTCGCCTTCCGCCGGCTGCGGGCGGCGACACCAGCGGCACGCCGCGTGCTCGGCCCGGTCCTCGGGTACGGCATCTTCACCGCAGTGATGGTGCCCGTGTCGGCGAACGTGATCCAGCCGCTCACCGGGATGGATCCGATCACGCTGGCGACGATCCAACTCGCTGTGCTGGCGGTCCTGCCGTTCGCGTTCGCCATCGGTCTGCTGAGCGGCGGGTTCGCCCGGACGGGTGAGCTGGTCGAGCTCGGCGTCTGGCTCGGCGCCGATGTCGACCGGCCAGAGCTGGCGGTGGCCCTCGCCGACACGCTCGGCGACCCGAGTGTCGACGTGGCCTTCTGGCTACCGGACCAGCACCGCTACGTCGACGCGGCCGGCCAGCCGTTCCCACGAACGGTCGACCAACGTCGCGGCTACGCCGACATCGTCCTGGCCGGCCGCCACGTCGGAGTCATCGCCTACGACGCCACGCTGATCCCCGATGCGGAGCTCGTCCGCACGGCAGGGCGTGTGCTGGCGATCGCCATCGACCGCCAACGCCTCGACGCCGAGCTGCGGGCCAGCCACGACGCCCTGCGCGACTCGAGATCACGAATCGTCGAAGCGAGCGATGTCGAGCGGCGACGGATCGCCCGCGACCTGCACGACGGGTTGCAGGGCCGGCTGATCCTGCTCGGGATCCGGGCGCGGCGCCTGACCGACCGGCTGCCCGATGGCGACGAGCACACGGAGGCAGAGGCGGTGCGCGCGGGCCTGGAGGTCGCCATCGACGAGCTGCGTGACCTGGTCCACGGCGTGATGCCGGCGCTGCTGATCGAGCGCGGACTGCACGCCGCGACCGAGGAGTTGGTCGACCGCATGCCGATCCCAACGGAGTTCGCCGCGGCGGAGGCGATCGGGCCCCTGCCGGCCACCGTGGAGAGCACCGCGTTCTTCGTCGTCGCCGAGGGCTTGGCGAACGCGCTCAAGCACTCGGGTGCGGAGCGGATGGCCGTCCGCCTGGACATGATCGGCGATGATCTGCTGATCGAAGTGAGTGACGACGGCATCGGCGGAGCGAGCGTCGCCAACGGCCGAGGGCTGCGCGGCATCGAAGACCGCGTCGACGTGCTCGGCGGCCGCCTGCGGGTCGACAGCCCGCCCGGTGGAGGAACGCGGATGTCGGTCGAGGTGCCATGCGGGTCGTGATCGGCGAGGACGAGGCCCTCCTGCGCGAGGGCTTGTCGCTGGTGCTGGCCCAGGGCGGGATCGAGGTGGCGGCGATCGCCGGCGACGCGGTGACGCTGGTGCAGCAGGTGATCGAGCACCTGCCGGACCTCGTCATCACCGACATCCGGATGCCTCCGGGGAACGCCGACGACGGCCTGCGGGCCGCACTCGAGCTGCGTGCCGCGCGACCGGACCTGCCGATCGTCGTGCTGTCCCAGCACGTCCAGCGGCAGTACGCCCTCGAGCTGCTCGAGGGTGGGTCCGTTGGCATCGGCTACCTGCTGAAGCAGCGAATCACCGACATCGACGACTTCCTCGGCGACCTCAAGCGGGTGCTCGACGGCGGCACCGTGCTGGACCGGGAGGTCGTCGCGGTGATGGTCGAGCGGGCGCGCCGGACCGACGGCGCGGTGGAGTCACTGACACCGCGGCAGCGGGACGTGCTGGCGCTCGTCGCCGAAGGTCGGAGCAACGCGGCGATCGCCCGCCAGCTGGGGATCGCCGAGAAGACGGTGGTGCAGCACACATCCCTGGTCTACGACCACCTCGGGCTGCCTGACAGCGATGACGACCACCGGCGGGTGCTCGCCGTCGTGCGCTACCTCGCGCGCTGACGGGATGGATGCGGCCGGCGAAGGCGCTGGAGCGCCCGCCGTGCCGAACCGGGTCCTCACCTCCGAACGACGCGGCCGGCGACGCACACCGACTCAGGTCGGTTGTGCGAACGCACGGTCGATGCGCACAGTGACGACAGCAGCGGATCTGGGAGGACACGTGCGCACTGCAAGGACTGCAACGATCGCGATGGTGGCCGTGGTCGGTCTCGTCGCCGCCTCGTGCGGCGGAGACGACGACAGTGACAGCGCTGGCGCGACCACCAGCGTGGGCTCTGCTGCCCCGGACACCACGAGCGAGGCCACGGAGGTCGAGGCCACCACCACGGAAGCGGAGGCCACCACTACGGAGGCCGCCCCGGACACCACGAGCGAGACGACCGAAGCGGCTCCGTCCTCGTCGGCGGCCGCTGGGGAGTTCACCGCCGACGAGCTCGCGCAGATCGACGCGTTGGCGATGGCGAGCCTGACGAACGGCACCACTGGCACCATCGTCAGCATCGTCGACCCCGAACGAGGCACGTTCCTCAAGGCCTACGGGACGGCCGACGAGGCGGGCACCCCCATGCTCCCCGACCTGCACTACCGGATCGGGAGCGTGACCAAGACATTCACCGCCGATGCTGTGTTGCGCCTGGTCGATCAAGGACTGGTGGCGCTCAGCGACCCGATCGCGATGTACGTCGACGACATCCCCAACGGCGACGTGATCACCATTCAGGATCTGCTGGCCATGCGCAGCGGCCTGTTCGACTACGCATCCGACCCGGACTTCTACGCCGACTACACCGCCGACCCGGCGCTGCCCTGGACGACGGAGGACTCGCTGGCACTCGTCCGGGCTCACGCCGCCGACGCCACAGCGCCGAACACGACGACGGAGTACACCAACGCCAACTTCGTCCTCCTCGGTGAGGTGATCGAGCGCGTGACCGGGCAGACCGTGGAAGACCATCTCACCCAACTGATCGGCGAGCTCGGGCTGACGAACACGTCCTATCCGACCGGCGACACGCTGCCCGAGCCGTACGTCACCGGTTACTACAGCGACGGCACGACGCCGCCCCCGTATCGCGACGTCACGGTCCAGAACCCGGCGGTCGCCGGTGCCGCGGGAGCCATCATCTCGACCGTCCCGGACATGACCCGATACGCCATCGAGATGGGCACCGGTGCAGGGCTGACGCCAGAGACGTTCGAAACGCGGCAGACCTGGACTCCCTTCACGACCACCGGCGTCCGGGTCCAATACGGCCTGGGCCTCACCCAGCTCGGCGACTGGATCGGTCACGACGGGTCGATGTTCGGCTACAGCGACATGGTGTTCTACCTGCCGAGCGAGCAGGCGGCCGTCGTCGTCATGGGCAACGCCGCCGATCAGGTCGCGGTGCCGTCGCAGGCGCTGTGGGGCGATGTGATCAAGCTGCTCTACCCTGACTCGCTGACGACCTGGTGAAGCTCGACGACTACAAGCTGATCAGCGCTCCCGGACCGGCTGGCGGACGCGGCCGGTAGGCTGCTCGACCGTCCTGAATCACCTTCAGAAGGTCTCACCATGGCTTCCACCGCGCTCCTCGCCAACACCGGCCGCCCGACGGGCAGTGCCGCCGCTCGCCGGCTGCGCCGGGCCGAGATCATCCCCGGAGTGCTGTACGGCCACGGCATGACGCCGCTGGTGGTGGCGGTCGGACGGCGCGACCTGCGCGTCGCCTTGTCCGGCCCGGCGGGTGTGAACACCGTGCTCGATCTGACCGTCGATGGCACGGTGTATCCGGCGATCGTGAAGGACCTGCAGCGCCATCCGGTGCGGCGCACGGTCAGCCACGTCGATTTCCTCCAGGTCAACCTCGACGAGGAGATCACGGTGTCGGTGCCACTGCGTCTCGAAGGCGAGGCGACCGCGGTCATCCAGGGTGGTGGCCTCGTCGACCCGGCGGTCGACTCCATCGAGGTCGTCACGACCCCGCGGACGATCCCCGCCGAGTTCGTCGTCGACATCTCCGACATGGAGATGGACAGCGTGATCCGCCTCGAGGACCTGCCAATGCCGGCCGGTGTCCGGGCGACCGGTGAGCCGGAGAGTCCCATCGTCACGGTGCTCACGATGCGCGCCGAGATCGCCGAGATCGAGGCCGCGGACGCCGAGGCGGCCGAGGAGCAGGCCGAGGCAGAGGCCGAGGCCGCGGGCGCCGAGGCGCCTGGCGAGGCGCCTGCCGGCGAAGAGTCGTCGGACGGCGGCTCGTCTGACGACGACGGGTGAGGCGGCGCTCCACCCCGTTCGACTGGCTGGTCGTCGGGCTGGGGAATCCCGGCAAGGAGTACGCCCGTACGCGCCACAACGTCGGCGAGGAAGTGGTCGTCGAGTTGGCTCGTCGGCGCGGCGACACGCTGCGCGGTGGTCGCGACAACTCGCTCGTCGCTGAATCGCGCATCGGCGATGAGCGATGGGTGCTCGCCTTCCCGCTGACGTACATGAACGAGTCCGGGATGGCGGTGCGGTCGCTCGTGCGGCGCTACGGCATCGAGGACGCCGCGCACCTCGTGGTCGTGCACGACGAGCTCGACCTGCCGCCGTCCAAGCTGCAGATCAAGGTCGGCGGTGGGCTGGCCGGGCACAACGGCCTGCGCAGCATCGCCCAGCACCTCGGCACGCAGGACTTCCTGCGCGTCCGCATCGGCATCGGCAAGCCGCCGGGCGGCAAGGAGCGCGGCGGTGATCACGTGCTGTCGCGCCTGTCGACTCGTCAGCGCGAGCTGTTCGGCGTCGCCGTGCAGGAGGCCGCCGACGCCGTCGAGCTGATCGTGACCGAGGGCGTCGACGTCGCCATGCGCACGTACAACCGCCGCGATGCCTGAGCTTGACGGCCACGATCCGATTCTGACGACAGTTGGTTGCGCTCAGCGCAACCAAGTCTCCTCAGAATCCGGAGGCAGTGATGCCAGAGGGTGACACGATCCGGCGGTTGGCCGAGAAGATCACGGCGCGCTTCGCCGGGCAGCGCTGTGTCCGGTCGGTGACGCGTGACCCGCGGCTGACGCACGCCGACTTCGAGGGCGCCGTCCTGACCCGCGCCGATGCGGTGGGCAAGCACCTGTTCATCCGCTTCGACGACGGCCGGACGCTGTACGCCCACCTGCGGCTGACTGGCTCGTTCGTGGTCGGTCCAGCGGCGAGTGAGACGGCGTGGCGGCGCCGGGTCGAGCTGTGGATGGAGGACGGCCGGTTGACCGGTGTCGACGTTCCGATCCTCGGCGTCGTCCCGACGGCGGACGAGGACCGCCTCATCGGGCATCTCGGTCCCGACCTGTGCGGCGCCGAGCCTCCCGACCTCGACGAAGTCACCGATCGGCTCCAGCGTGAATCCGAGACGCCGCTCGCCGGCGCGCTGCTCGACCAGCGCAACGTCGCCGGGTTCGGCAACCTCTACGCGATCGAGCTGCCGTTCCTGGTCGGTGTCTCACCGAACCAGCCGGTCGGGTCGGTGGACGGGCTTCGCGAGCTCGTCGCGATCGGTACGGCGCTGATCCGCACGAACGCCGCCCGCGGTCCGCAGAACACGACGGGCCGCCGTCTCACCACCGCCGACCACTGGGTCTACGCCCGCCGCGGTCGCCCGTGCCCGCTGTGTGGGACCCGGCTCGACGGCTGGGACAACCGCGACAGCCCTTGGCAGCGGCTGTCGACGTGGTGTCCGGGGTGCCAGCCGCTGGAAGCCCGACGCGCCGTCGACCTCGAGCGGGCCCACCGGTTGCTGGCGCTCCATCCCGCCCGCAAGGAGCCCAGCTACCCGACGCTCGGGGGCCCATCGAAAAGTCAGGTGAGCCCTACCAGTCGTCGCCCTGACGGGCCTCGCACGTGAGCGCAGCCGTCAATTCGATGTCCGCACTCGGACCGAAGCGCAGCACCATCACCGCATCGTCGTCTTCCGCCGTGCGGAGCACCTCGTCACCGTCTCGCGCGAACGTCGGTCCGCGCCAGCGCTCCCAGCCGAGCCGCTCGTAGAACGACCATCGGCCGGTGGCCAGCGCTCCCAGCTCGAAGTGGCGGGGGAGCAGCTCACTGATCGTCTGCATCGCCAACGAGCCGACGCCCGTGCCTTGTCGCGACGGTGCCGTTCCGACGGCCTCGACGTAGCCGGATCGGAAGCGGCGGTCGGCGACGTACAAGCGCCGCGGGACCACCGCTGTGTGTGCCACGAGGGCGCCGTCGTCGGCGGTCACGAGCACGTGCCAGCCCCCGAGCGCGTGGTCCCAGTCCTCATCCGAGAAGTCGCCTTCGAACGCCACTTCGAGGAGGCACCGGACCGCAGCTAGCCGCTCCAGGCCGAGTTCCGCAGTGGTGAACACACACACGTCGCTCACCGCGTTCATTCTGGGCGCGGAGGTTCTCGAATCCGAGAACGTGCGCGCCCAGATCGTCGTTTGAGAACGTCCGCGCCCAGATGTTCGGGGCGCGACGGTCGGTCGGCAGCGGCCCGATGCCGTCGGTACCCTGGACGGTCCCGTGCGCCTGGCTGCACTCCCCCCACTGCTGCGCGACGAACCGGCGCTGACGCGCGCCCTCGGTGACCCCGCCGCCCGCCTGGCCGTCGTCGAGGTGGCGCGCCCGATCTCGATCGCCGCGCTGGCCGACCTCTCGAGCCGCCGTCCGCTCGTCGTCGTCACGCCGACCGGGACGATGGCCGGCCAGCTGGCCGAGGACCTCGAGCAGTTCCTCCCGGCCGGCGACGTGGCGTTCTTCCCGGCCTGGGAGACGCTCCCCTTCGAGCGGGTCAGCCCGTCGGTCGAAACCATGGGTCGCCGCCTCGAAGTCCTGTGGCGCCTGCGCGATCCCGAGCGCTGCCCGGCCGTCATCGTCACCGCAGTCCGTGCCGTCCTGCAGCGCCTCGGGCCGGAAGCGACCACCGTCGAACCGATCACGATCCGTCCGGGAGGTGTCGTCGACCCCGACGTCCTCGCCGCTCAGCTGGTCGAGCTCGGATACCGCCGCGAGGACCTCGTCGAGCACCGCGGTGAGTTCGCCCGTCGCGGGGCGATCATCGACGTCTTCCCGGCCACGTCGGACGCCCCGATCCGCATCGACCTGTGGGGCGACGAGGTCGACCGTCTCACGACCTTCAGCGTCAACGACCAACGCTCGACCGGCGACCTCGCCGAGGCCCTCATCTTCCCGGCCCGCGAGCTGATCGCCACCGACGACGTTCGCGAGCGGGCGCGGCGCCTCGTCGCCATCGAGCCGTGGGGCCGTGAGCAGTGGGAGCGACTCGCCGAGGGCGCCCTGTTCGACGGCATGGAGAGCTGGCTGCCGTGGCTCGTCGACGACGAGCGCCTCCTCACCGACGTCCTGCCGGAGCGCGCCAAGGTGCTGCTCATCGAGCCC
This sequence comes from uncultured Acidimicrobiia bacterium, assembly GCA_963844915.1. Classification (GTDB taxonomy): domain Bacteria; phylum Actinomycetota; class Acidimicrobiia; order Acidimicrobiales; family Ilumatobacteraceae; genus JALZMG01. The sequence continues at coordinate 553,344 of CAWJQF010000013.1, forward strand.
CGCCGGATGCGTGACCGGGCCATCGACCTGCTGGCCGAAGAGGACGACCTGGCCCGGGCACTTGCCTCGACCTGGGAGCGCGACCCGGACAAGCAGTTCCCTCGCCTCCACGCCCATCCGGACCGCATGCTGAGCAACGGCAACGCGCCGTGGTCGATGGACTCGGTGCCCGAGTCGCCCGCCACGCCGGTCGTACAGGCCTCGGGGTGGGGGCCGGTCGTCGGCGACGGTGCGGGGCTCGTCGCCCGCCTGACCCAGTTGCTGGGCGATGGCTACGAGGTCGTGGTCGCCGCCGACGGCGAGGGATCAGCGACGCGCCTCGCCGCCCTCTTGCTCGACCAGGGACTGGACGTCAGCGGGCGGGTCGTCGTCGCTCCGCTCCACCACGGCGTCACGCTCCCGGCCGCCAAGCTGGCGATCGTCGCGGAGAGTGACCTCACCGGCCGCCGTCGCGCCCATCGCCGGCCGCGCCGGCGCCGCGAGGCCCTCAGCATCTTCGAGGACCTCAAGCCCGGCATGTACGTCGTCCACGCCCAGCACGGCGTCGGCCGTTACGAGGGCATGGTCAAGCGCACGATGGGCGGCGTCGAGCGGGACTACCTCCTCGTGGCCTACAAGGGCGATGACCGGCTGTACGTCCCCTCCGACCAGATCGACGTGCTGCGTCAGTACGTCGGCGGCGAGACGCCGACGCTGCACCGCCTCGGCGGCAGCGACTTCGCCAAGGCCAAGAGCCGGGTCCGCTCTGCCGTGCGTGAGATCGCGCAGGAGCTCGTCGTCCTCTACCAGAAGCGCGTCAACTCGGAGGGGTTTGCGTTCGGCCAGGACACGCCGTGGCAGGGGGAGATGGAAGACGCCTTCCCGTTCGTCGACACACCCGACCAGCGCGTCGCCACCGTCGACGTCAAGGCGGACATGGAGCGGCCGTATCCAATGGAACGCCTGCTGTGCGGCGACGTCGGCTTCGGCAAGACCGAGGTCGCGGTGCGGGCTGCGTTCAAGGCGATCCAGGACAGCAAGCAGGTCGCCGTGCTCGTCCCTACGACGCTGCTGGCGAGCCAGCACGGCAACACGTTCGCCGACCGCTTCGCCGGCTACCCCATCCGCGTCGAGACGCTGAGCCGGTTCCTCACACCGGCCCAGGCCCGCGACGTCGTCGCCGGTATCAAGTCGGGCGACGTCGACTGCGTCATCGGGACGCATCGCCTGCTCGGCGCCGACGTGCGGTTCAAGGACCTCGGCCTGTTGGTCGTCGACGAGGAGCAGCGCTTCGGCGTGCAGCACAAGGAGCTGATGAAGCAGCTCAAGACGAACGTCGACGTCCTGACGTTGACCGCCACGCCGATCCCACGCACCCTCGAGATGAGCCTCGTCGGCATCCGCGATCTGACGTTGCTGAACACGCCTCCGGCCGACCGCCAGCCGATCCTGACGTACGTCGGTGGCTACGACGAACGGGTCGCCGTCGAGGCGATCCGCCGAGAGCTGTTGCGCGAGGGTCAGGTCTTCTGGGTCCACAACCGCGTGCGTTCGATCGAGCACGCCGCCGCCCGCCTGCGCGAGCTCGTGCCCGAGGCGCGCATCGCCGTCGCCCACGGTCAGATGGACGAGGGCACGCTCGAGCAAGTGGTCGTGGATTTCTGGGACGGCCTGTTCGATGTGCTCGTGTGCACCACGATCATCGAGTCCGGCATCGACATGCCGACGGTGAACACGCTGGTCGTCGAGCGCTCGGATCTGCTCGGTCTCGGCCAGCTGCACCAGCTGCGGGGACGGGTGGGTCGCAGCGGCCAGCGGGCCTACGCCTACCTCTTCCACCCGACCGACGTCGTGCTGACCGAGGAGGCCTACGAACGACTCAAGACGATCGGTGAAGCCACCGAGCTCGGCAGCGGGTTCAAGATCGCCATGCGCGACCTCGAGATCCGCGGCGCCGGCAACCTGCTCGGCGAGGCACAGTCCGGCCACATCGCCGCGGTCGGGTACGACCTCTACTGCCAGATGGTGACCGAGGCGGTGGCTGAGATGAAGGGCCAGCCGATTCGCCCGCCGGCCGAGATCAAGCTCGACGTGCCGACGGACGCCCATCTGCCGAAGGACTACGTCGCCAAGGAGGAGCTGCGGCTCGAGGCGTACCGGCGCCTCGCCGCCGTGATGACGCCGGCCGAGGTCGACGACATCCGGACGGAGTGGGAGGACCGGTACGGCCCGTTGCCGGCCGCGGCGGACGCGCTGTTGACGATCGGGTACCTCCGGGCGGAGTGCCACCGCCTCGGCCTGACGGAGGTGGCGATCTCGTCCGACCAGGCACGCCTCGGCCCGATCGAGCTCCGGCTCAGCGAGTCGACGCGACTGCGGCGCCTGTCGCGCGACTCGATCTGGAAGGAAGATGCCCGGCAGATCGTCGTGCCGATCCCGCGGCGAGAGGAGCCGGCGGCGTTCCTCGTCCGGCTGCTGCGTGAGCTCGTCCCGCCGCCGGTTCCGGAAGTGCTCGAACCAGTAGCCTCCGCGCCGTGATCGGCAGGACCCGGACCGCGTTGGCGGCGTGCGCTGTCCTGGCCCTGGCCGGGTGCGGCGACTCACCGAGCAACAACACGGCGGCCGAAGTCGGCAGCTCGGCGGTGAGCCGAGACGACTACGAGGAGGTGCTCCAAGCGGTCGTCGCCAACCCGGAGGTTTTCGGTGTCGAGGAGGACGTCGACACCGGCACGGTCACCGGTGACGCCGGCCGCAGCGTTCTCCAGGCGATGATCCTCGACGTCGCCGGCAAGGAGTTCCTCGCCGACGAGGGCGCCTCGATCACCGATGCGGACCGGCAGAGCGCGCTCGAGTCGCTCGAGTCACAGATGGACCAGTGGCCGCCGCCGGTCGCCGAGCTCTTCGTCGAGCGGCAGGCTGGCGTCATCGCGTTCAGCCGGGTTGCCGCGAGCACGGGCGAGCCGCAGGAAGCCTACGAGGCGTCTCCGGCCGAACTCGGCCTGGTGTGCGTGCGCCACATCCTCGTCGAGACGGAAGAGGAGGCGCAGGCCGTGCTGCAAGAGCTCGCCGACGGCGCCGACTTCGCGCAGCTTGCCGCCGAGCGGTCGACGGATCCGGGATCGGCGCAGTCCGGCGGGGCGCTCGAAGCGCAGCCCGGGCAGCCGTGCATCCCGCTGGCGCAGGCAGAGTCCGCGCTCGACGCCACCTTCTTCGAAGCGGCGGCGGGCGCGGTGCCGGGCGAAGTCGTCGGCCCGGTGCAGACGCAGTTCGGCTGGCACATCATCCTCGCTCGGCCGTACGACGAGGTCGCCTCCGCGGTCGACGCCGCCGTTGGCCAGCAGCTCTTCGACGAGCACATGGCAACGATCACCATCGAGGTGGATCCGCGCGTACGGACGCTGGGACTCGGACGAGGGCTCCGTCGTTCCCCTGTGACGCGGCGTCCCAAGATCGTCGTTGTCGGGCTCGGGCCGGGTGGCGACGATCACGTCACCGTCGAGACGCTGTCGGCGATCGAGCGGATCCCGCGTCGTTACTTGCGCACGAGCCGCCATCCGAGCGCCCACCTCGTGGAGCCGGCGGCGACGTTCGACCACCTCTACGAGCGCGCTGATCGGTTCGACGAGGTCTACAGCGCAATTGTCGAGGAGCTCGTCGACGCCGCCCGGCTGCACGGCGAGGTCTTGTACGCAGTGCCGGGGTCGCCGACGGTTCTGGAGCGCAGCGTGCAGGCGCTGCGACACGACCGGCGGGCCGACGTGGACGTGCTGCCGGCGATGTCCTTCCTCGACGTGGCATGGGCCCGCCTCGGCGTCGATCCTGTCGAGGCAGGGGTCCTGCTCGTCGACGCCTTCGAGTTCGCCACGCGGTGCGCGTCCTCAACCGGGCCGTTGCTCATCGCCCACACGCATGCGAACTGGCTGCTCTCCGACGTCAAGTTGGCGGCCGAGCACGCCAGCGGCGACGAACCGGTGGTCATCCTGCAGCGCCTCGGGACGAGTGACGAGCTTGTCACCCACACGACGTGGAGCGAGCTCGATCGAGCCGTCGACGCCGATCACCTGACGTGTGTCTACGTGCCGAGCATCGGCGTGCCGATCGCCGCCGGCTACCTCCGCCTCCACGAACTGGCCCGCACGCTGCGCGAGCGCTGCCCGTGGGACATCGAGCAGACCCACGACACCCTGGTGCCGCACCTGGTCGAGGAGACCTTCGAGCTCGTCGACGCGATCGGAGCACTCGATCCGGACGACCCGGCAACGGAGGCGGCGTTCATCGAGGAGCTCGGCGACGTGCTGTACCAGGTCGAGTTCCACGCCACCATCGCCGAGCAGGAAGGGCGCTTCTCGATCGCCGACGTCACCGAGACGATGCACGACAAGCTGGTGCGCCGGCACCCGCACGTCTTCGGCGACGTCGCCGCCGATGACGCCGAGGCCGTGAAGGCCAACTGGGACGACATCAAGCGGGTCGAGAAGCAGCGCACGTCGGTGTTCGACGGAGTTCCGCGCTCGCTGCCGGCGCTCGCCTATGGCCAGCACCTGACGCGCAAGGCAGCCAAGGTCGGCTTCGACTGGCCGGACGTGGTCGGGCCACTCGCCAAGGTCGACGAGGAGTTGGGCGAGCTGCGGGAGGCGGTCGCCGCGGGCGATCAGGAGCACATCGCCGACGAGTTGGGAGACGTGGTGATCGCGCTCGCCAACGTCGCCCGGCACACCGATGTCGACGCCGAGCTGGCGGCGCGCGCCGCAGCCGGCAAGTTCCGCGCCCGGTTCGAGCAGGTGGAGCAGCTCGCCACTGAGCGCGGACTCGACCTGCGTGCGGCGTCACTCGACGAGCTGGATGCGCTGTGGGACGAGGTGAAGTCCCGAGGGGTCTGAGTTGGGCCGCGAATCGCTGCGGGCAGACTGAAGCCGATGCGGCTGCAGTTGTCGGATCCCGCCGACCACCCCGACGTGGGCGCGTTGCCCTTCGCCGTCGACCTCGACGATTGGGCCCTGCCCCACATCCATCCGGTGCTCGGTCTGCACCGCCACGTCGTCAAGCTGGTCGAGCTCGGCGCTGACGGCAACCGGACGTCCTACGTGGTCAAGGAGCTGCCCGACCGCCTTGCCATGCGCGAGTACCGCCTCTTGCGCAGCCTCGCCGAGGATCGGCTCCCGACGGCGACCGTCGTCGCCGTCGTCACCGACCGCACGGGCGGCCGAGACGGGCTCCTCGTGACGCGTCACCTCGACTACGCGCTCCCGTACCGCAGCCTGTTGTCGGGCCGCGGCCTGTCGATCCCGTACCTCGGGGATCGACTGCTGGATTCGCTGGTCGGCCTGCTCGTGCGGCTGCACGTCGCCGGGTTCTTCTGGGGCGACTGCTCGCTGTCCAACGTGCTGTTCCGGCGTGACGCGGGTGCGCTGTCGGCCTACGTGATCGACGTCGAGACGAGCGAGCGCCACGAGCACCTCTCCGACGGGCAGCGCCGCCTCGATCTCGACATCGCCTACGAGAACGTGGCGGGCGGCCTGCTCGACCTCCAGGCCGGCGGGCGGCTCGTCCCCGACGTCGACCCGTTCGCCGTCGCCGACAACATCGAGTCCCGCTATGAGGGCCTGTGGCGCGAGCTGACCGCCAGCGAGGAGTTCGCCGTCGATGAGATGTGGAAGGTCGAGCAGCGCGTCCGCCGGCTCCACGACCTCGGCTTCGACATCGGTGAGATGGAGGTCATCGCCGACGAGGACGGCCAGCGGCTGCGCTTCGTCCCGCGCGTCGTCGAGAGCGGCTACCACCAGGAGCGACTGTTCGCCCTGACCGGTCTCGTCGCCGGGGAGAACCAGGCTCGACGGCTGCTCGACGACATCCGCAACTTCCGCGGCGAGCTGCAGTCGCGGACGGGCACCAAGCCGCCGGAGAACATCGCCGCCGTGCGCTGGCTCGACCAACGCTTCGAGCCGGTCATCGCGGCGATCCCGCCGTCGATGCTCGGCAAGCTGCAAGCGGCAGAGCTGTTCCACCAGATCCTGGAGCACCGCTGGTTCTCGTCCGAGGAACAGGGGAGGGACATCCCGCTCGAGGAGGCGATCGAGTCCTACGTTGGCAACATCCTCGTCGGCGCACCCGACGAGCAAGTGCGCCTCGACCCGCCGACCGGTGAGTTGCTTCTCGGTGATCTCAGCGAGCCGGAGCCGCGGCGTGGCGGTTGAGCGGGCGCGGGGCGTGGATGCCCTGCAACGACGCGTCGACGATGAGGGTCAGCTCGGCATGCATGCCGTCCGGATCCGTGAACCAGATGCTGTGGAACGCGCCGAGATCCTCGACCGCGCCGTCGGTGGCGCCGCGCGCGACGAGCCGATCACGCAACGTCTCGAAGTGCACGGGCGACGTAGCACCGAGCGCGACGTGGTCGAGGTGCCCGCGTTGGAACATCGCCGGCAGCGCGGCGCCGTGAGCGTTCTCGGCAACCTCGGCGGGATGGATCCACGAGTCCTCGCCGGCGCGCAGGATGGCGTGACGGAACGCCGGGGTCGTCTCGCTGAACACAACTTCGAGCTCGAACACGTCTCGATAGAACTCGACGAAGCGGTCGAGGTCGGCGGTCAGGACGGCGACGTGGTTGACGCCGGTCAGCATGGTCATCGGGCACCTCCCGCAAAGAGCATCGTGAGCGCGACCGCGACGGTTTCGGCCGCCTCGGCACCATCCATGTCCCAGTAGTCGCGCAGCGTCTGCCAAGTCGCCGCGCTGGTGAGCACTTGCACCACCGCCGCCACCCGGCGGGTCGTGGCGTCATCGAGCGCGGGCGCCTCGTGAGTGACGAGCGCGATTGCCGCCGCTTGCCGATCGTCGTTGCCCTCGAGCCGGGCGGCCAGCCCCTCGGGCGCCATCAGGACCTCGCGGACGACCGGTGCCACCTCGTCGAAGATCGGGAACAGTTGCCGAACGAGCTCGATGGCCTCGTCACGCGTCGTGCCTCGCGGCCGCCCGGTTCGCTCGTTGACCCACGCCACGACGGCCGTCATCAGGTCTCGGCGAGTGGGGAAGTAGCGGTAGACGGTGCGCTCGGGGACGCTGGCGGCCGCCGCCACCTTGGCGTAGGTCAAGTCCTCGCCTTGGGCGAGCAGGTCGGCGACGCCGTCGAGGACCCGGTCGCGTACCACCGCCTGGCGCGCTTCGCGCAGAGGGACTGCCGGCATGGCAGTAATACTGCCAAATCGGCGCCTCAACTGTCAACTGCCGGCTGGGCCGCTCGTTCAGAGGTCGTGCCCCGGATCGGCACGCCGGCGCTGTGATCTCGGCCTCGCTCATCGCTCGGCTCCGGCTCGTCGCTGGCGCTTCCCTCGCCGGCAGGCGCTTCGGCGGCCCCATCAGTCACGACGAGCAGCCGGGAACGTCCTCGAGCCGAGAGAACACGGCACGGCCGTTCGACTCAGCGATGCGGACCATCTCGTCGGCACCGGCCGATGCACCGCCGGCACGGAGCACGGCGTCACAACGGGCGACGAGGCGCTCGGCGATGGGATGGAAGACCTCGTCGAACGCTTCGTCACCGACACGAGTCGAGCCCGCCAGCTCGACGAGCGGCAGCGCCAACCACTCCCCGACGATCGGGATATGTCCTGCTCGGAACAGCGGCAGAGCGAACTGTTCCATCGCCGAGACATTGGCCCGCATCTTCGCTGGGTCGTCGCCGGTGCCGGTGCGGTACGGGCCTGCGATCAGGATCATCAGCGAGCGATCGTCTTGCATGACGCCGAACGCTACGGTGACCGGCTCGTGAGCGAGCGAAGCGAGCGAACCATCGTCACGGTGCCTCGCCGTGCAGCGGCGAGGCGGTCATTGGTGCACCAACCGTCGCAGCTTGGGAGTGGTCACCGCGCGATGGTGCACCAATGAGCGAGATCGTGCATGTCGTCGGCCGCGAGATCCTTGACTCCCGGGGCAACCCAACGGTGGAAGTCGAAGTCGGGCTGATCAGCGGAGCCACCGGACGGGCAGCTGTCCCAAGCGGCGCGTCGACCGGGGAGCACGAGGCGGTCGAGCTACGCGACGGCGGCGACCGCTACGGGGGCAAGGGTGTCCGCACTGCGGTCGGCCACGTCAACGGTGAGATCGCCGACGAGCTACGCGGACGCGAGGCGCTCGATCAGCGGCTCGTCGACCAGGCCCTGCTCGACCTCGACGGCACCGACAACAAGGCCCGCCTCGGCGCCAACGCCATCCTGGGCACCAGCCTCGCCGTCGCCAGGGCGGCGGCCGATGAGCTCGAGCTGCCCCTGTACCGCTACGTCGGCGGTGTCAACGCGCACGTGCTGCCCGTGCCGATGATGAACGTCGTCAACGGTGGTGTGCACGCCGACAACTCGATCGATCTCCAGGAGTTCATGGTGATGCCGATCGGTGCACCGAGCTGGTCTGAGGCGATGCGGTGGGGGACCGAGACCTATCACGTGCTGAAGCGGGTGCTCCACGACCGTGGGCTCTCGACGGCAGTCGGCGACGAGGGCGGTTTCGCACCGAACCTTGCGACCAACGAAGACGCCATCCGCATCCTGGTCGAGGCGATCGAGGCTGCCGGATTCCACCCGGGCGATGACGTCGCCATCGCGCTCGACCCGGCGACGAGCGAGCTGTACCGCGACGGGCGCTACCACCTCGCCGGGGAGGACAAGGTTCTCGACCGCGACGAGATGGTCGAGTACTGGCGACGGCTCGTGTCGACCTACCCGATCGTGTCGATCGAGGACGGCATGGCCGAGGACGACTGGGAGGGATGGGCCGAGCTGACCGGCGCCATCGGCGACCATGTGCAACTCGTCGGCGATGATCTGTTCGTGACGAACGTCCGTCGCGTCCAGCAGGGCGTGGATCGATCCATCGCCAACGCCGTGCTCATCAAGGTGAACCAGATCGGCACGCTCACCGAGACACTGGAAACCGTCGACCTGGCGACCCGCAACGGCTACGGCTCCGTGATGAGCCATCGCAGCGGCGAGACGGAGGACACGACGATCGCCGACCTGGCCGTCGCGACGAACTGCGGCCAGATCAAGACGGGTGCCCCCGCACGCAGCGATCGCGTCGCGAAGTACAACCAGCTCGTACGCCTGGAGGCTGAGCTCGGCGAGGCGGCCGCGTTCCGCGGTCGGCGCGCCTTGCGACGCACCACGTGAGCTTCGGCGAGCCCGAGACGACTCAGCATGACGGCCGCCGGCGCGGTCTGGCTGCGAAGATGAGACACCCATGAGTGAGGGCCGGATCTCGACCATCGCCAAGCCGCCGGGGCGACGCGCCTCGGACGCCGGGCGCTCGCGCCTCGCCGACCTCACGCGTCCGATCGCCCGCGAGCAACGCATCGCCAAGCGGCGGCGACCGGCCATCATCGCTGCGCTCGTCGCGCTGCTCGTCGCGGCGGCGATCGGTGCCGCCCTGTTCGGTCTTCCGGTGCGGACCTGGTTCGGGCAGGATGACCAGATCCGGCAACTGCAATCCGAACTGGGCGAGCTGGAGTCCGTGAACGCCGATCTGCAGGACGAGGTCGACCGGCTGCTCACCGACGCTGGCACCGCTGAGGCTGCACGCGAGATCCTCGACCTCGTCGAACCTGGCGAAGGCCGTCAGACGGTCGTCGGTTTGCCGGAGCTGCCGACGGACCTGCCCGATGGCTGGCCGTACGGCGCGGTGGAGCGGATCATCGCCCTCCGTGCCGAAGCGCCGTGACGCGCCGGTACGTGCTCGTCCTCTCGGTGCTCGCAGTCGCCGGCGCGGCCTGCAACGGGCAGACCGACGAGCTCTCCCGGGAGGCGCAGGTCTACGCGGCGACGATCCGCGACGTCGTCCGTCATCAACCTCCGCGGCCCGACGATCCGGATGCGCTCCCGGTCGTGTACATCGTGGCTGTCGGAGAAACCGCGATCGCCGCCGACGTCCAAGCCGAGGTCGCCACCGAGCTGCGTGACGAGGTCGACGTGCAGTTCGCCGACGAGCGCGACGAAGCAGTGGACGAGGATGTCGAGGACGCGCCGGTTCTGGACGACGGTGTGCTCATCGCTATGGGTGAGCTGCCCCCGGACACGGACCCGGTGTCGATGGAGGTAGAGGTCTACCGCTCCGAACGGGATGTGTCGAAGGCGGTCTTCAGCTTCGCCGCCGACTCGTCGAACTGGGTCGTCACCTCGTCGTCGCTGTTGCCTGAGTCCTGACGCCCGCGCCGCTCGACCGGGAGACTCGGGCTCTGCTCACCGCGCGCCCTGCGCTCGAGTCGGTCGACGAGCTCACCCACGCGAGCAAGTGCCCATTCGATGTCACGAGTGTCGATCGGCCAGGTCGACAGCGCGATGGATCGCAGCTCATCCATGCGGCTGACCGTCTCGGCAGCCAGCGGCATGCCGGTGGCACGAGCGAGATCGATCACGCCGGACAGTTCGGTGACGGCCAGGCGATCGAGCTCGCGTTCGTGCCACTCGGCGGCGTGCTCGAGTCGTCGGCGGGCCAGCTCGACCGGATCGAATGGGTCACCAACGTGGGCTCGCTGAGCCTCTCGCAGCGAGAGCACGTAGAGCAACGCTGCAGGCACGAGACCGACGGCGACGATGGCCAGGCTGATCTGGATCGGAATCCCGATCCCGGTCGCGGCGACCGCGCCGAGGACCCACGCCACCTGGAACCGAGTCTCGAAGCGGGCGAAGGCACGTCCGTGCGTCGCCGTCGGGGCGGCCGTCTGCACGAGGGAGTCGAAGGCCTGACGGGCCACCGAGCCGGCGCCCCCGAGCACAATCGCGACGAGGACGACCAGCAGTCTCGACGGTCCGAGCGCGCCGAAGGCAGCGACGATCGCCAGCACGATCAACGCGGCCGCCATGAGGCGGTCCTCGCCGTAGCGGCGGCGCATGACCGGCGCAACGGCGTTGCCGGCGAACGCGCCGGCTCCGTACGCGGCGACCGTCGCTCCGTACATCCACGCTGGCTCACTCTCGCGTCGAAGGGCGAAGGCGAGCCCGAAGACGAAGAACCCGACCGCGGCACGGACCACCGTGAACGCCCACGACGTCGCCACGATCGTCGGCCGGTGGAGCTCTTCGTACACGACGCTGGCCGGAGCTTCGGGCCAGCGCGCGGGGTCAGGCACTCGCAGCGTGGCAATGGCCGCACCGACGAACAGCACGGCGGCCCCGCTTGCCGCGACCATGGGCGTCGAGATGGCGAGCAGCGCCGCACCGACCGCGCCACCGACGGTGCCGGCAATGACGTTGAGACGTGCCAGGCGCGAGTTGGCGGAGACGAGCTGACTGCTGTCGTCGACGAGGCCCGGGGTGAGTGCCTGTCGCGTCACGCCCGTCGCCTTGGCGGCGATCAGCAGTGCCAGCGCGAAGAAGTAGAAGCCGAGGTCGAGCAGCGTCAACGCCAACCCGGCGGCACACACGGCGCGCAGCGCGAACAGGAAGACGGCGATGTTGCGCGGGCCGTGCCGGAGTCGGTCGATGGCGGGCCCGACCAGCGGCGCCATCAGCGCGTATGGCGCCAGGTTGATGACCAGGTAGAAGAGGATCTGCTGGCGCGAGGCCTCGGGACTGAGATTGAAGAACAGCGAGCCCGCCAGCGACACGGCGACCATCGCGTCGGCTGCGCCGGAGAAGCACTGGGCCCAGGCGAAGCGATTCAGCCCGGGACTCCAGACGCCGCGCGACGGCAGGCGCCGGCGCAGCGTGTCGTAGATCACACCCCAATGCTGCCCGAATTCGCACGCCCGTCGCGCTCGCCCGCCCGGGTTCGGATTTTTCGTATCTACCGACGCCCGGTGACATCTGTACGGGCAGTCGGTGGCGGGATCACCCACGCCGACCCGCTCCGGTCGGGAGGCGGCGCGTAGCGCCGTGCGCGGACACCGACCGGGGCGGGTAGGCACGGGAAATCCACCGTTCTGTCCGTCACAACCGCGTCACAACGCACGATTTCTACGGACAGAAGCCGCGCTGCTGGGAGGGTCGGGCGGGCGCCAGGATCGTGGCCACCGATCCGTCGGGCCCCGGGACGTCGTCACTGCCGAGCACCTGGCAGCGGGCGAGGCCGAAGCGCAGCCACAGCAGGCCCGTCCACGCGCACACGGCGGCGTCGATGAGGTCCTCACGGTGCTTCGCCGCGCCGCGGGCCAAGGGCGTCGGCTCGTTCACCAGGGCCGATGTCACCGGATGCGAGCACAGGTCGAGCGGCGGATCGGCGTGGCGAAGGGCGTCGAGGCGCCGCACCAGGTCATCACACGTGGCGGCCCGCTGGGAGGGCCACGACGCCGTGTCGACGAGGCGTGGCCGGCGCTTGTACGCAGGTCGTTCGAGCTCGTAGCCGAGTTCTGCCGCGCCGACGAGCGTCGTGTACGGATAGACCTCGTACACGTGGCGGCCGCCCCGCGGTGGACCGCTGCGGCCGTCGGCATACACCCACCCGGTAGCTGCGAGCTGCCGCAACAGTGCCAGTCCTGCGAGCGCCGAGAGGGCGAGGTTCGAGCTGTTGGCCGACACCTTCCAGCGGCCGTAGCGCTGGCCGACCTCTCGCTCGCACGGCCGCTGGCCGCTCGGGTTGAAGACGACGAGCGGCGCGTCGACCATCGCGATCGAGTCGTCATCCGCCCAGGTCGCCATCCACTGCGCAGTCGCCGCAACGCCGATGGTCCAGCCAGCGTCGAGGATCCTGCCGGAGCGGTCGACGGCGACGACACCCGTCTCGTTGGGCGCGCGGTCGACGCTTCCCTCGCCCCAGGCGAGGTCCACGCCGAGCACGTTCACAGGGCGTGTGTGGCGATCAGGTCGGCGGCCCGGTCGAGCGCACGGAGGGCGTCGTCCTCGCCCGTAGGCGGCACCGTGATCACGCAACGGACGAACCCGAGCGCGGCGTAGTCGTCGACGACCTTCGGATCGGTGGGGCACCCGAACACGCCAAGTTCGATCGTCGCTGGATCCCGCCCCGCCGCCTCGGCTGCCGCACGTAGGTCGGGCACGCGCTCGGCGATGTTGCGGCGCCCGTGGATCGGCATCCACCCGTCGCAGTACTCGACGACGTGGCGGAACGTCACCGGCCCGCCCGCGCCGCCCATGATGATCGGCGGATGTGGCTGGCGGAGCGGCTTCGGCCAGCTCCACGAAGGTGGGAACGACACGTGCTCACCGCTGAACGACGCCTCGTCGCGCGTCCAGAGCTCACGCATCGCGAGGACGTGCTCGCGACCGACCTCTCGCCGCTGCGCCGGGTCGACGCCGTGATCCTCGACCTCCTCGAGGTTCCATCCGACGCCGACGCCGAGCAGCACGCGACCACCCGTGAGGAGGTCGAGCGTGGCGACGGTCTTGGCCTGGACGATCGGATCGTGTTGAGCGACCAGCGTGATGCCGGTGGCCAGCAGCAGCCGCTCCGTGACGGCGCCAGCGGCCATGAGAGCGACGAACGGGTCGAGCGTGCGCCGGTACTCCTCGGGCAGCTGCGGGCCGCCCGGCCACGGCGTACGTCGGCTCGTCGGGATGTGCGTGTGCTCGGTCACCCACAGCGACTCGAAGCCTCTGGCCTCGAGCTCGGCGGCCAACCGGTCCGGTCGGATCGACAGGTCGGTGGGGAAGAGCAGGGCGCCGATCCGCATCGGCCGGAGCGTAGGCGGCGGACTGCGGTCGCCGGTCCCACGCGAAACGTCCCGCCCGGCATGCTGCCGTGAGCATGCCAGCGGGACGTCTCGTAGGTTCCCGACCGGTCAGTGTGCTGCCCGCCGGATGTTGGGCGGGCCCGGTGGCGAGGATCGGGGCGTCTCCGCCGCCGATGGGCGTCGGAGTCCGGCCTGCGCATCCGTGGCTCGTGATCGAAACGGGTCAGTCAGTGACCGAAGCCGGGCTGGGCACCCTCAACCCGGAGGTGAACGCTCCGTGTGCTGGGGGAACCTCATGTGTATCCGTACCTCCTTCGACGATCGGGTTCGATCCCTCGATTCGGTGTGATACGGCAGGCCGTTGCGACCTGTCAGAGGCCATGATCCCGCGTCCGCCGACGCGCCGTCAAGCAGTTCCCGGTGCCGACTCCGGCGGGGTGAGGCCAAGGGCGGCCATCACCTCGGCGACGATCTGGCTGCGCGGCGGCATGCCCGGGACCTGCTCGAACTGCACGGGATCGGCGCGCTCTCCGATCGCCTCCCAACGCCTGATGGCCAGCTCGAGAAAGTCCTGCTGCGGGATCACCCAGAAGCGACCGGCCGTCACGGCATCGGCCACGGCATCGGCGATCATGGCGGGCTGCGCGCCCTCGGCGATGGCCCGCCGGAAGTGCCCCTCGATGACGCGGAACACAACCTCGTCGTCGGGCCTGGGCCCGAGCTCCGATGGCCAGTTGCGGTCGGCGTCGACGATCTGTGTGCGCACCCAGCCGGGGCACAGCACGCTGACGCCGACCGGCAGGCCGGAGACCTGCATGGCGTGGTAGAGGTCCTCGCTGATCGCGACGACGGCGTGCTTGGAGGCGTCGTAACTCGGTCCGAACCCGGGAGCCAGGCCGGCCATCGAGGCCGTGTTGACGATGTGACCGCCGCCGATCAAGTGGGGCAAGAAGGCCCGGCAGCCGTGCACAACGCCCCAGAAGTTGACGCCCATCACCCAGTGCCAGGCCTCCAGCGGGCCGAACCAGGCGTCGGTGCGGGCGGCGACACCGGCGTTGTTGCACACGACGTGCACGGCGCCGAAGCGCTCGAGCGTCTTGGTCGCGAGGGCATTGACGTCCGCTTCCTTGCTGACGTCCGTGTGGCTGGTCACCACCTCGATCCCGAGGGCGGCCACCTTCGTCGCCGCGTCTGCAAGGGCGTCGTCCTGGACGTCGGCCAGCACGAGGTGCAGGCCAGCCGCGGCCAGCCGTTCGGCCAGCGCCAGCCCGATCCCGCTGCCCGCTCCTGTGACGACCGCAACCTGTCCCGCAACGAGCTCCATGTGCCCTCCCGGCTGAGCAACGTAGTCAGGGGGCAGACGGAGCTAAGACTCGAGATACGGCGTTCGTCAGATGCGGGCGACGGGCGCTTGCGGGCACCGTCGAGGCATGTCACATCACCGTGGTTCGCAGCCCAGCTTCCTGACCCGCCTCGACGGGCATCTCGCCCCGCGATTCGGCTCGGCCGGATCGATCTCGAGCGCGCTCGTTGCGCTCAGGCGAGGGCGAGCAACAAAGCACGCCGCTCGGCGCGGCTCAGCTCCTCAGCAAGCGGCGTTGCTGCAGAGCTCGCCTCCGCCGGCGGCATGACCCACTGATCGGCCACCAGACCGGGACGCACGTCGACGAGGCGCAGCGAGCCATCAGGCCGCGCCACCCAGTCCACGTCGTGGCTCCCATCGAACGTGCGATCGACACGACGCGAGAGGCGGGCCAGCATGGCCGTCAGCTCGACCGGGGGAGCCAGTGCATCGCCGCCGGAGATCACGTCGCGAACCCGGCCGTGGTGGTCGATCTCGGCGACCCACACGTCCTCGGGGGTCGACGCCGCGATGCAGGCGACAACCGGTCGGGTGCGCCGACCGGTCTCGGGCCCGTCACCGAACACGATGCCCCGCCACGCCGCATCAGCCACGGGCTGCACGAGCACGGCGTTGCACGGGTCGTGAGCTGCCTCGACGGCGGCGGTGAACTCCTGGGCGCCGCTGACGGCCCGCACGGGGCCGACGATCCAGGGCTCCCGGGGCTGGCGCGCCGCGCAGGCCATCGGCGAGCGGCGGACGACGAGCGGGCGGGCGCCGTCATGGGAGATGGTCCGCCAGACCTGGTGGAGGACTCCACCCTGGTCAGGCGACCAATCGGACGTCAGTACGACACCCGGGCCGACCGGCAGGCCCATGCCGCGCGCCACGGCCAGCGTGGCAGCCTTGCGCCCGACCCGCTCGGGGTCATACGCCGACGGGTGGTCGAGCGCGATGACGGGGGTGCCGGTGTCCATGGCTACAGCATCGGGCTGGCGGCATGAAGGCCGCATGGGATCGGCTTAACAACCTCGAGCGAAAAGGCGGAGCCTTTTCGCTCGCTGATGGGCCGGCCCAGGGCCGGCGCCGAAGAGATGCAGCCGATCGGCCGGCCAAGCCAACATGCCGGTCAGCCCATGTCGAGCGGAAGGGCGCGGGACACGTGCCGCTGGTCAGCCGGCAACGTCCCAGGCCAGGAGCACGTCGTCGCCGATCGGGACGACCGACCGGTTGGTCAGCCGGATGCCGTCGGTGACCCGGTCGATGCCCAGGTCGTCCACGGCTGACGTCCCCGTTCCGATGACGAGGGGGGCGATGGCCACGATCATCCGGTCCACGAGCCGCTGGCGCAGCAGACCCGTGATGACGGACCCGCCGCCCTCCACCAGCAGCGCTTCCATCCCCAGGCGGCGCAGGCACGCCAGCCCGGCGGCGAGGTCGACACGTCCGCCATTCGAGGTGTCCGCAGCGACGACCTCCACGGTCACTCCCGCAGCCAGCAACTGGGCGCGCCGGGCAGGGTCCGATCGGTCGGTCGTCAGCACGATCGTTGATGCGGCGTCGTTGAGGACGAGCGCCGCCTCCGGGATGCGCAGCGTGCTGTCGAGCACGACGCGTGCCGGTGAGGCGCCCGGGACCATGCGCACGGTGAGCTGCGGGTCGTCGGCGAGGACGGTCCCGATGCCCACGAGCACGCCGTCGCAGGCCGCCCGCAAGGCGTGGGAGATCTGTCGTTCGGGCTCACCGCTGATCCATCGGGCGTCGCCGCTGGACGTGGCGATCCGGCCGTCGACCGTCTGCGCGTACTTCAGCACGACGGCCGGTCGGTCCTCCCTCGGCTGCGCGACGCCGAGCAGGCCGAGCACGTCCACCGACGCGACGGGAGTCTCCACGAGGGCTACTCCGGTCGGACGAACGTGGTTCATCCGAGCTGCCTTGGTGGCGAGGTACGCAGCGTTGCGGTGGTGAGGCGCGGTGGGCAGCGGGACGACCTCCTCGACGATCGTGCCGGCGGCACGCAGGCCGCTGACCTTCTGCGGGTTGTTCGTCAGCAAGCGGATCGAGCGGATGCCGAGCGCGGCCAGCACGGCTGCCGACTCGCCGTACTCGCGAGCGTCGACGGGCAGCCCCAGGTCGTGATTGGCGTCGACGGTGTCTGCTCCGAGATCCTGGGCGAGGTAGGCCCGCAACTTGTTGAGCAGGCCGATGCCGCGGCCTTCGTGACCCGTGGCGTACACGAACACGCCGCGCTGCTCTGCGGCGATGACGCGCAGGCTGTGTCGCAGCTGGACACCGCAGTCGCACCGCAGCGAGCCGAGCGCATCTCCGGTGAGGCACTCCGAGTGCAAGCGGACCAGCACGTCGGCGCCGTCCGCCACGTCGCCCTTGACGAGCGCGACGTAGACGAACCCCGATGGCATCTCGAAGGCGTGTGCCTCGAAGACGCCGGCCGGGGTCGGCAGGGCGACGCGGACTACTTCGGTGGTGACCATGAGCGCGCCGCTTCTACCCGGCCGCCGCCGAGGGGCAAACTGCCCCCGTGACGACCGCCCGCAGTCTCTGGTTCGTTGCACCGCGGGAAGTGGAGATCCGAGAGGTTCCGCTGCCGGCGGTGGCCGACGGCCAGGTCGTCGTGCGCACGGTGTGCTCAGGCATCAGTGCTGGCACGGAGATGCTCGCCTACCGCGGCCTGCTCGACGCGGACATGCCAGTCGACGAGGCGATCGGGACGCTCGGAGGAACGTTCCGCCACCCCTTCCAGTACGGATACAGCTGCGTCGGACGAGTCGAGGAGAGCCGCGGCGCAGTCCCCGTCGACGACCTGGTCTTCGCCTTCCACCCTCATCAGGACCGCTTCGTGGTCGACTCCGGCGACGTCATTGCGCTCCAGGGTACGCAGCCCCGCCACGCCACGCTCCTGCCGTTTGTCGAGACCGCGCTACAGGTGACCCTCGACGCCGGGCCGGTGTTCCAGGAGACGGTCGTCGTGATCGGCGCCGGCGTGCTCGGTCTGCTGACGGTCGTTCTGCTGCGCCGAGCCGGCGCTCAGGTGATCGCCGTGGAGCCCCAGCCGTGGCGCCGCGAGCTAGCCAGCGGGCTGGGCGCGACCGCCGTCGTCCCGGACGAGGCCGAGCGCGGCGGTCGCCGCAGCAGGACACCCGGACGGCGTGGCGCTCGCCATCGAGGCGTCCGGCAACCCGGCGGCGCTGCCGGACGCGCTCCGACTGCTCGCCCACGAAGGCACTGTGCTCGTCGCCTCGTGGTACGGCACCCGCGAGGCGGTGCTACCGCTGGGCGACCGCTTCCACCGCCGGCGCTTGACGATCCGCAGCACGCAGGTGTCGACGATCCCCGCTCGACAGGCCGGTCGGTGGGATCGCCGGCGCCGCCAGCGCACCGTCGTCGAGCTGCTCGGGTCGATGCCGCTCGATGTCTTCGCCACGCACATCTACTCCTTCGAGGATGCCGCCGCCGCCTATGCCGCGATCGACGAAGGTGAGCCAGGCCTGATCCACGCCGCCCTGAGGTACAAGTAGTTCCATGTTCCAGGTCGGCACCGCCATCGAGTTCCCCGCCAAGCACGTCATGCCAGGCATGGAAGGACCGGAAGGTCAACTCCACGAGCATCAGTACCGCCTCGAAGTGCTGGTCGAGCGAGAACGGCTCGACGAACGGGGGATGGTGTGCGACCTCGACGTGCTCGACGCCGTCTTGCAGCGCATCGACGACACGGTGCGCGACGAGAACCTCGAAGTGATCAAGCCTCCGTCAGCGGAAGCGGTCACCGTCGAGGTGTTCGCGGAGTGGGCGCACCGCACGCTGGCCGCCGAGCTGCGCGGAACCGGCGCCGAGACGTTGGCGGTCCGCGTGTACGAGAACCCGGACGCCTTCGGCGGGTTCTCGGGCCGCCTGGACTGAGAGGCCCCGTGTGCTGCGCGTCCACCTGCTGACGCAAGGCTCGCCCGCCTCGGTGACCGGGGGGCACCTCTACCACCGGCGCATGGCCGAGGCGGCCCCAGCCCACGACGCGAAGATCACCTTCGCCCAGACGCGCGTCGGCCAAGGTCGACCGGGCGATGCCGACGTCGTCGTCATCGACAGCCTCGCTGCGTGGTGCCTCGCTCCGTCGTTCCTCGTGCGCCGGCAGCTGCGGCCGCTCGTCGCGATGGTGCACCAGCAACCCGGCGGAGTCGACGTGTCGCCGGCGAGGCATCGGCTGCAGCAGGCGGCCGATCGGTTCGTCTACCGCCGCTGCGACCTCGTGCTCACGGCGAGCCGATCACTCACTGACGCGCTGGTTGTGGAACACGGCATCGATGCGGAGCGCGTGCGTCTGGTCGAGCCGGGCTGTGACCTGCCGCCGGTCGCCCGCAGGCCGGACCTGCGAGGAGGACGCCGTATCGCTCTCGTTTGCGTCTCCAACTGGTATCCGAACAAGGGGTTGCTCGAACTGCTCGATGCCGTGGCGGCTCTCCCAGCGGGCGACGCGACACTGCACCTCGCCGGCCGTGACGACGTCGATGCGGACTACGGCGACCGGGTGCGTCGGCGACTGATCGATCCCGATCTCGCGGAGCGCGTCGTCGCGCACGGCGCGGTTGATCGCCAGACCGTCGCCGAGCTCTATGCGGGCGCCGATGTCTTCGTGCTGCCCAGCTACGTCGAGGGCTACGCGACCGTGGTCGCCGAGGCGTTGTGCGCTGGGTTGCCCGTGGTGGGATGGCGGCGGCCGCACTTCGAGCGTCTCGCCACTGACGGCGTCGAAGGATGCCTCCTCGAGCCCGGCGACGTTCCCGCGCTCAGCGATGCCCTGTCACGGCTGGCCACTGACGACGACCACCGACTCCGGCTCGCCGCCGCGGCGCGGCGTCGTGGCTCGACGCTGCCGACCTGGGACGACACCGCAGCGAGGTTCTTCTCCGCCCTACGTGCAGCCGCCGCTGCGGTTGAACCAGCGGACGACCGGTCCGGCCGACTCGATGTCGATGCGGCTGACGCTGGCGTCCTCGACGAACGTTCGCCAGGAGATCTGGTGGGACACCCCGAGCGCCCAGGCCAGCGCCGCCTTGATCGGGCTGACGTGGGTGACAACCACGACGACTGACGATCCCGCCGCTGCGGTCAGCTCCTCGCACGCTTCGGCGACCCTCGATGCGAGCGTCGCGTGCGACTCGACACCGAGCGGCGTGAAGTGGGCATCCTCCCGCCAACGAGCCCACAGCTCCGGTGCCATGGCAGCGGCTGGTTGCTCGTCGTACGGGCCGTAGTCGAGCTCGATCCACCGATCGTCGAGCTGCACGTGCGGACCGAGCACGCCCGCGGTCTGCCGTGCCCTCAGGAGCGGACTCGAGACGATCACGTCGGGGCGGGGCAACCATGTGGCGAGCGCGCTCGCCTGTTCCCAGCCGGTCGGCGTCAGCGGCGGGTCGGCCCGCCCCAGCAGATGCCCTCGGCGGTTGGCCATCGTCTCGCCATGACGGACGAGCAGGAGCACTCCGTCACCGTCCCTTGCGCGGGCGACGGCTCACGTCGAGCCGGACACAGCACGCGTCATCCGACGGTTCGAGGCGCGCCGTGAGGACGTCGTCGCCGAGCGCTTCAGCCATCCCGGAGAGCAGGTCGAGGTTCATTCCACACACGAGCTCGCGTTGCTCCTCGACCAAGGCGTGGAACGGGCAGTTGGTCAACACGACCTCGCCGCCGCGCGAGCGCGGTTCGTAGCCGTTGCCGTCGAGCTCGTCGAGCGCGGCCTGGAGGAGCGCGCGGCGGCTCGCCGGCGTCCCTGCTCCCTGCCGGGCCATGGCACCAAGCTGGCGGCCGCGCGACGTGGCGGTGTCGCGCAGGGCGTCCTGAGCGGGCCGTCCGCTGTGGATCGCATCGGAGATCGCACTCGCCAGCAGCGCCGCGGCGACGTCGTACTGGCGGGCGGGAAGGCTCACCGACAGCTCGTCGGCGGCCCGTCGGTACAGCTTGGCCGGCCGACCGGCGCCGGGCCCCTGGCGGCCGGTGAGTCGGCGGAACTCCGTGGTGAGCAAGCCGTCGGCGACCAGCCGGTCGAGATGGAACCCGGCGACCGAGCGGGCGACGCCCAGCGCCTCGGCCGCCTCGTCCTTGCTCACGGCCTCACCGCGGCTGACGACGAACCGGTAGAGCGCGCGGCGCTGCGGTTCGGCCAGCGACGCGACACCGGCGATGCGGGCGTCGAGATCGGCGGGCACCGTGAGAAGTCTAGGCATCCGGAGATCTCTAAGAAAGACAAATCTTGACGAAAGAAGCTGAGCTGGTCTAACGTCAAGTCAAGTTGATTTTAGAGGAGGTTGGCATGGCCACGATCACCCAGCAGGAGCGCACAGCGACAGCTGCCTGGAGCATCCGATCCCGTGATCCAGCGTTCCAGGCGTTCTGGTTGCTGCGCATCGGGTTCGCCGTCGCGCCGATCCTGTTCGGTCTCGACAAGTTCTTCGACGTGCTCGTCGACTGGCGGATCTACCTCGCGCCCGAGCTCAACGACGTGATCCCCGGGAACGCGCATCAGGCGATGCTCGTGGTGGGTGTTGTCGAGATCGTCGCCGGATTGATCGTCGCGGTCCGGCCCCGGTTCGGTGGCTACCTGGTCGCCGCGTGGCTGGCCGGCATCATCGTCAACCTCCTGCTGCTCGGCGACTTCTACGACGTCGCACTGCGGGACTTCGGACTGCTGCTCGGCGCCCTCGCCCTCGCTCGACTCGCCACTCGGTTCGGGGGAGCCGACGCCGGGTACAACGGTGTCGTCGATGACCGCTGACCAGACACTCGTCATCCTCGGCGCCAGCCTGGCCGGCGCCAAGGCGGCTGAAGGTGCTCGCCAGTCGGGCTTCGACGGTCGGATCGTGCTGATCGGTGACGAGGAGACCGCACCGTACGAGCGACCGCCACTCTCCAAGGCGGTGCTGCGCGGCGAAGCGCCGCCCGACTCGACTCGGGTGCACCCCGACGGGTTCTACGCCGAGCACGACATCGACCTACGTACCGATCATGCCGACCGCATCGACCCGGAACGGCGAACGGTTCGACTGGCTGGTGGCGACGAGGTGCGCTTCGACAGCGCGGTGATCGCCACCGGCGCCGAGCCGCGGGCGCTCACCGTGCCCGGTGCCGAGCTCGACGGCGTGCTGTACCTGCGCAGCGTGGGCGACTCGCTACGGCTCCAGTCGGCGATCCGGGGTGCCTCGCGAGTGGCGGTCATCGGTGCTGGCTGGATCGGTTCGGAGGTCGCCGCCTCGGCTCGTCAGATGGGTGCGGACGTCGTGCTCGTCGAGCCGGCCCCGACGCCGCTGTACGGCGTGCTCGGCGAGAGGATCGGCGGCGTCTTCGCCAAGCTCCACGCCGATCACGGTGTCGAGCTGCGGCTCGGGACGGGACTGCGCGAGCTGCGCGGCACCTCACAGGTCGACGAGATCGTGCTCGACGACGACAGGGTGGAGCGCGCGGACGTGGTCGTGGCCGGAGTCGGCGTAGTGCCACGCACCGAGCTCGCCAGCACGGCAGGGTTGGCCATCGACAACGGCATCGTCGTCGACCAGTACCTCGAGACCAGTTCGGCGGGCATCTACGCGGCCGGCGACGTCGCCAGCGCCTGGCATCCTCACTATGACCGGCACATTCGCGTCGAGCACTGGGCCAACGCGCTCAACCAGGGGCCGACGGCGGGACGCAACGCGACCGGTCAGCGTGAGGCGTACGACCGGCTGCCGTACTTCTTCTCCGACCAGTACGACCTGGGGATGGAGTACGTGGGATACGCCGGGAAGGACGACGAGGTCGCCGTCCGCGGCGACCTCGAAGGGCGGGAGTTCATCGCCTTCTGGCACCGCGACGGCAACGTGACGGCCGCCATGAACGTCAACGTGTGGGACGTCGTCGAGGAGCTCAGGGCCATCGTCGGCGCTGACCGGCCCGCCGATCTGAACCGCCTGACGGATCCGAACGTGCCGTTGGCCGAGCTGATCTGACCGCAGCGCCGAGCTCGCCAGGCTTGCATTGCATTCTTGAGTAGTCTTCGTTGCGCAATTTACCGAGGGAGGTCGCCATGGCATGGACGTGCAAGGCAGGGAGCGAAGACGATCTGCGCGGAGCTAGCGAAAGCCAAGTTCGACGCGCTCCAGAACTGAATGGCAGTCGTACGATGTCTTCTGGCGTCTCGGCCACTCATTCGACACGATCATCGACTATTTTGCCAATGTCGATAAGTCCGAGGCCTTGACCTTTGCGCCGACCGCACTCGCTGCTTTCGGCCGATCGCTGCCGAATGCGTGCTGGTATGACGACTACGGCTGGTGGGGGATTTCCGCATTGAAGGCGTCGCAGCATCCCGGCATGTTCAACGTGGGCGACACCACGTATGTGCCGGGTTTTGCAGCCATTTGCAATCTCTGTTGGGACACGATGCACTACCGCGCCACGACCGTCTGGGACGAACAATCAGAACAACCCTACGGTTGCTGCGCTTCGGCCTCGCTTCGATGGCGGCGTGTGGAATTGCGACTGGTCGGGCAAGAGCATGTGCGGAGCTGTCAACACTCCACCGCCTGGGCCGCCGAACCGCAATGACGTCGACAGGGAGACGCCGCTGAGCGGCATTCAGAACACGGTGACCAACGGGCTGTATCTCGTGCTGGCCTCGCGGCTCTTCGAGGCGACGAAGGTTGATGGCTACTTGGAAGCCGCGAAGACCGAGTTTGACTTCCTCTGGCAGTGGTTCACGGCCGACCCGAGCGATGCTGCGTTGCTGCGAGTCCCGGATGGCGGGGTCGGCAAACTGGCGCGCGAGCGAGTGGCAACCTACGCGGGCGGTGCCAACGCATACGTATGCGGTTACGACCAGAACAGCTGCTGGTCCGGTGATCAGGGCATTGTCCTCAGTGGGTTGATCGACCAGATGATCATCGTTCCCGCCGAGAAGAGTCCAAAGAATGTTGTGTTCCTCGACGCCTCCGCGATTCTCAACGGGGTCGCGGACGTCACGAATAGCAAGTGGGCTGGTGTCCTGCAGCCATGGACGACCGGCGGTGGTGGTGACGCGGGCGATTACGCAACCGGCATTGGCGTGTTCATGCGTTATCTGTTGTATGCCGATCACAAGAACGTGCTGGGCATGAGAGAGATCACGCGAGGCGCGGACTACCAGAAGCTCATTGACGCGAACGTTCAGGCGGTGTTGAACAACACGGTGCCGCACGGCGACGCGGACCTGCTGACCGATCTGACGAACTGCCTGGCAATTCTGGTGGCCGCCATCGTGATGTGTAACAACTAGCTCCAGCCACCGACAGGGGCGCCTGTGTTCGTGGTCGGCCGACGTATGTACCTTGCTTGGTACGTAACGACTCTGGTACATTGGCCTCCGTGGACGCCGTCTTGCAGGCCCTGGCCGACCCCCACCGCCGACAAGTCCTGGAGACGCTCCGTCGCGGTGAGGCGACTGCCGGCGAGCTGTCGTCGATGCTGCCGATCGCGCGTCCGGGTGTCTCGCGACACCTGCGTGTCCTGCGCGAGGCCGGACTCGTCCGGGTCCGGCCGGAGGCGCAGCGTCGCGTGTACGCCTTGCGGCTCGAGCCGCTCGAGGAGTTGGACCGCTGGCTGGGCAGTTATCGCACCCTGTGGGAACGACGGTTCGACGCCCTGCACGCCGAGATCGAACGCAACCCTCGCCAACGTCGACCGCGCCAAACACGCCAACCACGCCACCCAAAGGAGGAGTCATGAGCATCCACCGTCCAACGTCCCCGATCGGCAGCCTCCACCGCCGAGACGGCGCTGGTGTCGTCCGTATGGAGGACCACTTCGAGACCGATTCCGACGACCTGTGGGACGCGCTCACCTCACCTGATCGTCTTGCCCGGTGGATCGCGGAGGTCGACGGCGACCTTCGGCTCGGAGGTCACTTCGAGGCCGTCTTCACGAGCGGCTGGCGTGGACCCGGTCGGGTCGACGCCTGCGAACCTGGGCGCCGCCTGCTGCTGACGATGGGTGAAGGCGACGACCAGACGACCATCGAGGCCTGGATCCTCCCCGACGGTGAGACGGTCCAGTTGATCGTTGAGGAACGCGGACTGCCGCTGGGCGAGTACGCCGCACACGGCGCCGGCTGGCAAGCCCACATCGAAGACCTCGCCGCACACCTGGGCGGGCATCCGGCCGCCGAATGGCGGCAGCGCTGGCAGGAGCTGACACCGTCGTACGAAGCGCTCGCCCATTCGGTGTCGTGATCTTGACGCGTTCTCGGCGATGATCGAACTGGGCGCCGTTTCTGACAGCTGCTGGCGGAGATGGCGCCCGGAAACGCCGGTGGCAGAGATGGCGCCCAGATTCCCGACACACACCCCGAGATGAGTGGCCGACCCTCAGACGTTGAAGCGGATCTCCAGGACGTCGCCGTCCTGGACCTCGTAGTCCTTGCCCTCCACGCGCAGCCTGCCGACCTCCTTGGCCTTCTGCCAGGAGCCGATGTCGAGCAGCTCCTGCCAGTGGATCACCTCGGCCCTGATGAACCCGCGTTGGAGGTCGCTGTGGATGACGCCGGCGCACTCCGGCGCCTTGGCGCCGGCGCGGAACGTCCACGCCCGGCTCTCCTTGTCGCCCGTCGTGAGGAACGTGCGCAGGCCGAGCAGGTGATACGCCGAGCGGATGAGCCTGGGGAGCGCGCCCTCACCGAGACCGAGGCCCTCGAGCAGCTCACTCCGCTCGCCGGCGTCGAGTCGCGCCGCCTCGGCTTCGAGCTGCACGGACACGCCGAGCACCTCGGCGAAGCCATCGAGCTCGGCGGCAACAGGAGCGACGACCTCATCGGCGCGCTCGAGATCGTCCTCGCCGAGGTTGACGACGGCGAGCACTGGCTTGGCGGTCAGCAGGAAGTACGGGCGCAGCAACGCGAGTTCGTCGTCGGGAAGTCCCGCCCGGTACAGCGGCCGAGCAGCCTGCAGTTCGGCGACGGCCCGCTCGAGTGCGCCGACCTCGGCGCTCAACGACTTGTCGCTCCTCGCCGCCTTGCGCCGCCGGTCGAGCTGCGTTTCGGCGCTCGCCACGTCAGCCAGCACCAACTCGAGCTCCAGCGTCGCAAGATCGTCCAGAGGGTCGTTTCCGCCGGGTACGTCGACGGCGCTGAATGCGCGTAGGACATAGCAGACCGCATCGACCTCGCGGATGCCGCCCAGGAAGCGGTTGCCGAGGCCCTCGCCGTGTGCCGATCCCTTCTGGAGTCCGGCGATGTCGACGAACTCTGCGGTGGCGTGGACGACCTTTCGCGATCGGCTCATCTCGGCGAGGCGCTCGAGCCGCTCGTCGGGCACCTTGGCGGTGCCGATGTTCGTCTCCGTCGTCGAGAACGGATGGGCAGCGACCGGTGCTTCTGCCCCGGTGAGCGCGTTGAACAGCGACGTCTTCCCGGCGTTCGGCAACCCGACCAACCCGAACCGCTCCATAGGGCGATCGAGGCTACCGATGGCCTGACACGATGACCGGATGGCCACCCGCCGCCTGCTGCTGCTCCGCCACGCCAAGTCGAGTTGGGACGAGCCGCACCTCGCCGATCATGATCGACCGCTCTCCGGGCGCGGCCGCCGCGCGACGAGCTCGTTGCGCGGTCACCTCAGCAAGGTCGACGTGCTTCCGGAGCTCGTCCTCTGCTCGTCGGCGGTGCGAACGAAGGAGACGTTGGACGGCATCCGACGTGCCCTGCCACCCGGGACCAAGGTCGAGATCGAGCGCGACCTCTATGCCGCGGACGTGGATGACCTGCTGACTCGGCTCCAACGCGTCTCGGAGAACACCGCCAGCGTGATGGTCATCGGACACAACCCGGGTCTCGAGGACCTCGCCCTGCTGCTCGTCGGCACCGGCGATGCGGCGGCGACCTCCGCCATGGAGGCGAAGTTCCCGACCGCCGCGCTTGCGCACCTCTCCGTCGCCGGACCGTGGCGCGAGCTCGGTCCCGGAATGGCCACGCTCGAGCAGTTCTGGACGCCTCGATGACCGCGCGAAGGTGACCGCGGGAGGGTCACATGTATCCAGGAGTCCACGCCGAGCGACACCCCGATCAGCCAGCGCTGATCATGGCGACCTCGGGGGCCACGCTGACGTTCGCCGAGTTCGAGGCGAACGCCAACCGGCTCGCTCATCTGTACCGCTCGCTCGGGCTGCGTCGCGGCGACCACGTCGCGATGTACATGGAGAACCACCTGCGGTACTTCGAGACGATGGCCGCCGCCGAGCGGTGCGGCCTCTACTACACGTGCATCAACTCCTTCCTCACGGCGGAAGAGGTCGCCTACATCGTCGATGACTGTGACGCGAAGGTGTTCATCACGACGTGCGCCAAGGTCGGCGTCGCCGCCGCGGCGGCCGCGATGACGCCGAAGGTCGAGACGTTCCTGTGTGTCGACTGCGACAGCCCGGTCGGACCGTTCCAGCCGTACGACGCCGCCGTTGGCGAGTACCCGCCGACACGCATCTCCGACGAGCAGCTCGGCGCGGCGATGCTGTACTCCTCGGGGACGACCGGCCGTCCGAAAGGGATCCTCCGCGCGCTCCCCGAGAACCATCCGAGCGAGCCGCTGCCGGTGATGAAGTTCGTGATCGCGATGTTCCGGATGCGCGAAGGGATGACGTACCTGTCGCCGGCGCCGATCTACCACTCCGCGCCGCAGGCCTCCGTCGCCTGCGCGCTGCGCCTCGGCTCGACGTCGGTGATCATGGAGCGCTTCGATCCCGAGCAGTTCATGGCACTGATCGAACAGCATGGGATCACCCACACCCAGGTCGTGCCGACGATGTTCAGCCGGCTCCTGAAGCTCCCGGCGGCTGCCCGAGAGCGCCACGACCTCTCGTCGCTGGAAGTGGTCATCCACGCCGCGGCGCCCTGTCCGGTGCCGGTCAAGCAGGCGATGATCGACTGGCTCGGTCCGATCATCATCGAGTACTACGGCGCGACAGAGGGCAACGGGTTCACGTTCTGCGACAGCGAGCAGTGGATGGCCCATCCGGGGACGGTCGGCGCGTCGATCCTCGGCAAGCTGTTGATCCTCGACGACGATGGCAACGAGGTGCCGATCGGTGAGACCGGCACCGTGTGGTTCGAGGGTGCGACGGCGTTCACGTACTACAACGACGAGGCCAAGACGGCCGAGAGCCGAGACGTGACCGGCCAGCGATCGACGGTCGGCGACGTCGGTCATGTCGACGACGACGGGTACCTCTACCTGACCGACCGCAAGACGTACATGATCATCTCCGGCGGCGTGAACATCTATCCGCAGGAGGCTGAGAACCTGCTGGTCACGCACGACAAGGTGCTCGACGCAGCCGTCATCGGCGTGCCCAACGAGGACCTCGGCGAGGAGGTCAAGGCCGTCGTCCAGGTCGTGCCCGGCGTGGAGCCCGGGCCGGAGCTGGAGCAGGAGCTCCTGGCGTTCTGCCGCCAGCACCTCGCGTTCGTACAAGTGCCCGCGCTCCGTCGACTTCGAAGACGAGCTGCCTCGACTGCCGACCGGCAAGCTGTACAAGCGCCTGCTGCGCGACCGCTACTGGGGCGACAGCACCTCACGCATCGTGTAGTCGAGAAACTGAAAGCGCCGGGCGGTTCCGGCATCTCCATGAGCGAACCCGCTCATCGAAAGGAACCGCCACCGTGATCCAGCACCTCGCCGTCGCCGTCACAGCCCTCGTTCTGACCGGTCCGCCGATCCTCACTGGCGGTGGCCTCGATGGTGGCGCCGCGGCCGTACCGGTCAGTGGAGAGGGAGCGCCTGCGCTGTCCCGAGTCGACGCCATGGTCCGGCAGTACCTGGACGAGCACGACGTTCCCGGAGCCACCGTGGCGATCACCAAGGGGAGCCGGCTGATCTGGGCGAAGGGCTACGGCTACGCCGACACCTCGAGCGGCACCCTGATGCAGCCGGAGACGCGCAGCAGGATCGGGAGCACGTCGAAGGTGCTCACGACGATCGGCGCGATGCAACTCGCCGAGAGCGGCGCGCTCGACCTCGACCAGCACGTGTACGGATCGGCAGCTGCGTCGCTGTGGGGTGCCGACCCCGGGATGACACCGGGAGTGGTCTTCACGCCTGACGGCGTCCTCGAGGATCCTGGCGCGTACTTCGACGCGATGGTCGCCGGCGTGGATCTGCTGGGGGAGACCTTCCCGCCGTCCGAACACCTCGATGAGTGGCCGTCGCTGCCGTGGGCGTTGCTGAACCAGGCGGCCTACGAACAGGAGGTCGACACCGTGCTCGAGCGAGCCAGCACGGTTCGTGTGCGGCACCTGCTGAGCCACACCGCCGGCCTGCGCAAGGGCGGCGGCGACGAGGCCAAGGAAGCTGCGCAGGAGCACTTCGGAACGACCGCAGACGAGCTCACGGAGTCGCAGCTGCACCAGGGCGCCCTGATGGGCATGTCGGGCGGACCGCTGTTCGTCCTCGACCCGGGAACCGAGTGGAAGTACTCGAACTGGGGCTTCGCCTTCGCCGGGCAGATCATCGGGGCGGCCAGCGAGGAAGGCGACTATCGGCAGTACATCGAGAATCACCTCTTGGCGCCGCTCGGCTTGGAGGACGTGGTGCCCAACAACGTCTCGATCAGCGAGCTCGACGCGCTGCCGCACGATGCCGACAACGTCCCGTATGCGCTCGATCCCGACACGGTGAGTCGGCTCCTGCTGGCGACCGGAGGCTGGTCGGCGTCGGCCCGGGATCTGGCCCGGGTCATGTGCTCGATCGACGGCACCAGCAACCATCTTCGTGCGCTGCAGCCGGAGACCGTCGATCTCATGGCGTCGGACACCGAGCCCAACGCAGCTGGCCTCAACCCGTTCGGCTGGGACAAGTACACGCCGAGCTCAGGCGAGCTGACGAAGAACGGCGAGATCCCCGGCGGCTCGTCGCGCATCTCGAAGTTCCTCCCTGGGGCGTTCGCTTCGGACCCCGACGCTGAGATCAACGTCGCGGTGGCGATCAACAAGGGCGACTCGGTGCCGTCGGCCGGCCTGCTGCGCGAGCTCGCGGAGATCGCCGCCCAGGCCGACGTCGGAGCCGACTACGACCTGTTCGATCCTGCCTATGCGTGCTACGTCGAGGAGTCCCTCGGGCTGGCGGTCAGGCCGTTGTCTCCGCCTCAGTCGTCGCCGCCGTCGGAGCGGGACGGGCGTCGCGCAGGGTGAACACGTCGTCTCCCGGGCCCTCACGTCGCAGCTGCTCGAGCCGCGCTGCCGCCTCCTCGACCGATGGGATGGTTCCGGCCGGTACCCACCAGCACACGACGTACGCATCGTCCGGCTTGCTGAACCACTCCCGGCGACGTCGCAGGAAGGTCGTGTGTGCCGACTTGTAGACGAACTGGCTGAGGTCCTCGACGGTCTCCCACACCGAGAAGTTGATGATCATCAGCGGGTCGTCGTAGACGACGACGTAGCTCGAGGACTGGCCCTCGTCGTCCTGCAGCCGCCACACGAAACCCGGTGATGACTCGGCCACCTCGTTGATCGGGCCGAGCGCGTCCACGAACTCGGCGGTGTCCGGATGGTCGAGCGGTTGGTGGAGGCGGGCGACGTTGAACTGAGCCAGGTGCCACTGCACGCACCCACGGTAGGCCCGTACCCTGGTCCGGATGACGCCGGAGGAGGCCCTCGACCGGATCGTGCACTGCCTGGACCGAGCCCACACGGGAGGCTTCAAGGTCAACGCGTTCGTCCGGGCACGGGACGTGGTGCGCTCGATGGATCCGGGGGAGCTCGCCGAGCGGGCGGCCAACGACACGCTCACCAAGCTCGACGGCATCGGTGACGCCACCGCCCGGGTGATCACCGAGGCACTGGCCGGGGGAGTGCCGAGCTACCTCGTCAAGCTCGAGGAGACGACGCAGGTGCCGATCACACCCGAGGGTCAGCGCTATCGCGACGCGCTGCGCGGTGACTGCCACCTCCATTCGACGTGGAGTGACGGAGGTGCCGAGATCGAGGACATGGCGGCAACGGCCCGCGCGCTCGGCCACGAGTACATGGTCCTGACCGATCACTCTCCACGGCTGACCATCGCCCACGGACTGAACCGGGAGCGCCTGGAACAGCAGCTCGCGGACATCGCCGAGCTGAACGCCGGATTCGACGACTTCCGCATCCTCACAGGGATGGAGGTCGACATCTGGGAGGACGGTTCGCTCGATCTCGACGATGACCTGCTGGACCGCCTCGACGTCGTGGTCGCCAGCGTGCACTCCAAGCTGCGCATGGAGCGTCACCAGATGACCGAGCGGATGGTGGTCGCCGTCGCCAACCCCCACGTCGACATCCTCGGGCACTGCACGGGCCGGCTGATCGGCAAGCGCCCGGAGTCGACGTTCGACGCCGACTACGTGTTCGCCGCGTGCAAGCAGTTCGGGACGGCGGTCGAGATCAACTGCCGTCCGGAGCGGCTCGACCCGCCCCGTGAGCTGATCGACCTCGCCATCGCCTACGACTGCTGGTTCTCGATCGACACCGATGCCCACGCCACGGGCCAGCTCGAGTGGCAACCACACGGCTGCAATCGCGCCGCCGAGCGCGAGGTGCCGATCGACAAGGTGATCAACACGATGACCGCGGAGGATCTGCTGGCTTGGACCGCCGCTGGTGGGTGAACCGGGCCCGCTGATCGGGACCGGTCGCGCCGCCGACGTCTACGACCTCGGCAACGGTCGGGTACTGCGTCGCTACCGCATCGCGCCGCCGGCGGGGACGACCGAACGCGAGGCCGTCGTGATGCAGCATGTGCGGGCGCACGGCTATCCCGTGCCCGAGGTCTTCGACGCCGCCGGTGCCGATCTCGTGATGGAGCGGCTGCAGGGCACCACGATGCTCGACGATCTCGGAGCCCGACCCTGGAGGATGCGGCGCCACTGCGACACGTGGATCGAGCTGCACCGGCGGTTGCGAGAGACGCCGGTGGGCGACCTCGGCGGGCGAGGGTTCCCGACGCGCTTCGGTCCACCGCACGCCGTGCTGCACCTCGACTTCCACCCGGACAACATCATGCTGACGGCGGACGGCCCGATGGTCTTCGACTGGCCGAACGCCGCGCTCGGTCCGCCGGCCGCGGATGTCGCGATGGCATGGCTGATCGTGGCGACGTCGACGATCGAGGAGTCCTGGTGGTTGCGCGCCATCGCCGGCGTGCTGCGCCGCCGGTTCGTCGACCGGTTCGTCGATGGCTGCGGTCGAGCCGATGCGCAGGCGCTGCTCGCCGACGTCGCCGCCCAGCGCCTCACCGATCGCAACGTCCGACCCGAGGAAGCCGACAGGATCCGCGCCCTCGTGTCCAAGGTCTGATCATCCGAGTGTTTGAGTCCATCCGAGTGCTGGAGCTCGATTTTCTCGGGGTCTGACACTCCGATGGCGTCAAACACTCGGATGGATCGGGATCAGCCGTCCAGGGACAGGTACGTGGCGAGGATGAGGCCGGCGCCGCGCATGTCGCCGGTCGTGCCCGAGCCCATCTTGTTCATCACGTAGGCGATGGTCAGTCGGTTGTCGAGATCGATCACCGCCAGCGAGCCACCCCAGCCGCCCCAGAAGCACGAGCGCTCGCTCGGGCTGATCGGCATCTCGGGGCACGGCAGCCCGAAGCCGATCCCGTGGCGTACGACGAGCGGCAGCATGAGGTCTTGTCCGTAGCACTGCTCGTCGAACACGGGCTCGATGCCCTTTGGTGACAGCAGCCGCACGCCATTGGCCTCGCCGCCGCATGCCATTGGAGCGTGCACGAGGGCGACTGAGCGGGCGTTCCCATGGCCGCCGGCAGCGGGGATCTCCGCTCGCCGCCACGCCGTGGTGTTGGCGGCGCCGGCCTCGAAATCGGGCAGGTTCGCGATCGCCCGCCGGGCGAGCGCCTCGTCGCCGGCGCCGGCGGTGCTGAGCTCGGCGTCTCCGGGAATGACGTGGGCGATGCGGGCGTCGTGCTCGGCCGACGTGCCGATGTGGAAATCGACCCCGAGCGGTCCGGTGACCTGTTCGGCCGCGAACTGGCCGAACGTCTGCCCCGTGATCCGCCGCACCAGCTCGCCTTCGAGGTAGCCCTGCGTCAGCGCGTGATAGCCCGAGGCCGTCCCCGGCTGCCACCAGGGCTCCTGGGCGGCAAGGATCGACGTCGCCCGCTCCCAGTCGTACAGCCCCTCCACGGGGAGCGGTTCCGCCCATCCCGCCAAGCCCGCCGTGTGGCTCATCACGTGGCGGACCTCGATCTCGCCCTTGCCGCCCGCCTTGAACTCGGGCCAGTAGCGGGCCACGGGTGCGTAGAAGTCGAGCTCGCCGTTGTCGGCCAGCACGAGACAGGCGAGCGCCGACACCGTCTTCGTCGTCGACCAGACGTTGATGATCGTGTCGCGCTCCCACGGCACGTCCCGGTCGGCATCCGTGTCGATCGTTCCGCCCCACAGATCGACGACGAGCTCGCCGTCGTAGGTCACGGCGACCGATGCGCCGGCGTCGTAGATCATGTCGTCGCGCTCGATGAAGTTCATCTCGAACGCCTCGCGCACGCCGCTGAACCGCTCGTCGCACGTCCCCTGGATCGCCATGTCTGCGACCGTAGCCCGGGTTCGATCGCCTGGTCCGAGCGGCGTCCGAACGACTTCCGTCAGGCATGCTGTGGGCATGTCGATCTTCGAGCAACCGATCAACACGCTGCGCGGCGACCCATCGAGCCTCGCCGATCATCAGGGCGAGGCGCTCCTCCTCGTCAACGTCGCATCGAAGTGCGGTCTCACGCCCCAGTACACGGGACTCGAGCAGCTCCAGCAGACCTACGGCGACCGTGGGTTCAGCGTCCTCGGCTTCCCGTGCAACCAGTTCGGTGGCCAGGAGCCGGGCAGCGCCGACGAGATCGAGACGTTCTGCTCGACGACGTACGGCGTGACGTTTCCCATGTACGAGAAGATCGACGTCAACGGCCCCGACCGGCACGCCATCTACGAGGAGCTCACCGCCGTCGCAGATGCCGATGGGCACGACGGCGATATCCGCTGGAACTTCGAGAAATTCCTCGTCGGTCCCGACGGCAGCATCACCCGGTTCAGCCCGATGGTCGCGCCGGACGACCCGGCCCTCGTCGCCGCGATCGAGGAGGCCCTCCCGGCCTGACCGAACGGCGATGGGTCGTCCGTCGACTCGACTTTCTGTCCAACTATGACGAGGCGACGATCGCTGGGTTCAGCACGCGCCAGGACGCAACCAGGAGACAAGCAAGGTGGATACGACCCCGCACGCCGTGGCCGCCGTCGAACTCGTACGGGCAAGGCTGGTTGACGACTTCATCGAGGTGCCTCGCCGCATCCAAGCGGCTCTCGACAGCGACAACCCGAACGCCGTCATGTACAGCCTCACCGATCTGTGCGCATCGCTCGCGAGGCGGCTCGCCGCCCTCGAAGGCACGAACCCAGCGGACCGGCTCGACGAAGCGTTGCGGGCTGCCGAGACGCACCACGACGGCCACCCAACGCTCCCCGCACGCCCGCCGAAATTTGAAACAGAGAGAGGCGACGCGCAGAGTGGGCGACGCGCTTGAACAATTCCGAACAAGTGTTCTAGAGTCAGCTGGGTGGAGTTGCACGAGGTCGAGTCGATGCAACGCTCCCTGGCGGTCGGCAACACGCTCACCCGCTCCGACACTGAACGACTCCTAGAGACGTGCGGCCGGCTGCTCGCCGAACGGGTTCGCATCGAACGCATCCTCAGAGAGCTTGGCCCGGCTTGGGGTGGTGCTCGACGGGCGCTCAACGAACTAGCGAAGGTTCTCCACCAGCCGCGTCGCTGACGGCCTCGGCGGCACTCGCTCGACCCATACGGTGCCCTACTCGTGGACAAGCGTCGACGCTGTACCGGCGGTCATTACGGGATGGTGGGCGGACGAGGTCGGTGGCGACGGCGAATCCCGCCTCCTTCGCGAGGTCGCGGCGATCATCGCCTCTCAGCCGTGACACCCAGGTTGCCGTTCTCGCGGTGGTCGATGGCGATGAGACGTTCCGCCTCCCTCTAGCACTTGTCGGCGGCGTACCCGATCTCGGCCCCGTTGGTCCTCGCTGAGTCCGGCGACGGTGGTGGTCGTGATGTGTTCCCCTCTCGGTTCTTCTAAGGCCCACACCGTTCGACACCGTCCAGGCAGAACGCCGGACGGCACACCGTAGGCTGGGCCGCTATGTCCAAGAAGACGAAGAAGCGCAAGGCCAAGATGCGCCGCTCGAAGGCCAACCACGGCAAGCGTCCGAACATGGGCCGCGGCTGACGACACAGCTGTCTTCGTCCGTGGGCTTGCCGCAGACACGGCGCGAGGACGTCGTCGACGTCCTCCACGGCGTGGAGGTCCACGATCCATACCGCTGGCTCGAGGATGGCGACTCGCCAGAGGTGCAGGCCTGGGTGGATGCCCAGAACCGCCACACGCAGTCGATCCTCGAATCACCCGATCGAGCCTGGTGGCACGCGTCCCTCGTCGAGCTGCTGCAGCTACCGGTCGCCATGGCGGCCCAGGTGCGCGGCGAGCAGTTGGTCGCCCTCGAACGACCCGCCGGTGCCGAGCAGGCCCGACTGACGCTGCGCTCCGCCGTCGATCGCGACGCCGCGCCGCACGTCCTCGTCGATCCCGCTGCCGGCACCACTGATGCGGCGAACGCCGTCGACTGGTTCGAGGTCTCCGACGACGGCCGGCTCGTCGCCGTCGGCACGAGTGAGGGTGGCACGGAGGATTCGGTGCTGCGCGTCCTCGACGTGCGCGACGGACGTGACCTCGGCGAGGCGATCCCCAACACCAGGGCCTGCAGCGTCGCCTGGGAGCCTGATCGTTCCGGCTTCTTCTACACCCGGTACCCCGAGGGCGACCAGTACCACCGCACGGTCCATCACCATCGCCTAGGTGACGAGTGGCCGGCCGACCCAGTTGTCTGGGCCGAGCACCCGGACCCGCAGGCGTGGCCGGACGTCGCGCTGTCGCCAGACGGGCGCTGGCTGCTCGTGCACGTGCTCGTCGGCTGGAGCCGGTACGACGTCCACCTCCTCGACCGCACGACCGACACCTGGAGCACCCTGATCACCGGTGTCGAGGTCACCTCGACGTTCACATTCGCCGCCGACGGTGAGTCACTCGTCGGCGTGACCACGCTCGACGCACCACGCGGCCGCGTGGTGCGCGTGCCGTTCGCTGCTACCGACCCGCAGACGTGGGAGACGCTCGTCGCCGAGGGCGATGCCGTGCTGTCGCAACCGACGGTCACGGGCGACGAGGTGTGGGTGGTGGCCACGGAGCATGCCGCCGACTCCATCCGTCGCTACGCGCCTGACGGCACGCCGCACGGCATCGTGGACGGACTGCCAGATCTCATCGCCGTCACCAGCTTGGACGCCGACCGGACGAGCGGTCGAGCGTTCGTCGTCATCGACTCCTTCGAGGCGCCGACGACCGTGTGGAACGCGTCGGCAGCCGCGACCGCGGAGCCGTGGTTCCCGGACGTCGTCGCCGGCGGCGCCGTCCCGTCGATGCTGGTATCGCAAGTCGAGTACACGTCGCCCGACGGCACGTCGATCGGCATGTTCCTGATCCATCGCGACGACGTCACGCCCGGCTCGACGACCCCGGCCATCCTCAACGGCTACGGCGGGTTTGCCATCACCGAGACCCCGATCTGGTCGCCGCAGATCGCCGCGTGGTGCGCGGCTGGTGGGCTGTACGCCATCGCCGGTCTGCGTGGCGGGCTCGAGCACGGCGAGGAGTGGCACCACGCCGGACGTCGCGCGTCGAAGCAGAACGTCTTCGACGACTTCCATGCCGCCGCCGACTGGCTCGTCGAGACCGGTCGCGCCGACCGCGAGCGTCTCGCCATCCTCGGTCGCTCCAACGGCGGGTTGCTCGTCGGCGCGGCGCTCACCCAGCGCCCCGACCTGTGTCGTGCGGTGTGGTGCGGAGTGCCGCTGCTCGACATGATCCGCTTCCCGCTGTTCCACATCGCCCGCCTGTGGACCGACGAGTACGGCGATCCCGACGTCGCCGAGGAATTCTCCTGGCTGTACGCCTACTCCCCGTACCACCACGTCGTCGACGGCACGGCCTACCCGGCCACGCTGTTCACGACGGCCGAGGGCGACACCCGAGTCGATCCTCTGCACGCGCGGAAGATGACCGCGCTGCTGCAGGCCACGGCCCCCGGTCAGGACGAGCGTCCGATCCTGCTGCTGCAGGAGGGACGCGCCGGTCACGGCGTCGGCAAGCCGGTCGGCAAGCGGGCCGACGAGCTCGCCGACGGGTTGACGTTCCTGGCGGCTCAGCTCGGCCTCGCCGTGCCGATCGGCATGACGGCGGCGGTCGAAAGGCTGGCGATCGGCGGGCCGCTCGAGCCCTGGCGCCGGCTCGGACTGTTCGTCACGGATGACGGGCTGATCCCGCTGTTCGGTCCTGCGCTGCGGCTGACCGGTGAGGCCGAGCGAGGGATTCGTGGATGGGCGCTGTCGGGGCTCGCCGAGGCGGTGGAGACGATCGATGGACTGCCCACCGAACGAGTCGCTCCATCGATCCCGCTGCTCGCCGAGCACCCGCTCGGCGCGATCGGGCTCGATCACGTGGTGGTCGCCACCGACGATCTCGAGCGCACCAGTGGCGCCCTGGACGCCGCCACTGGCTCACCACTGAGGCGGGTCCGGGAGTTGGGCGAGCTGCGGCAAGGGTTCCACCGCCTCGGACCGCTGATCGTGGAGCTGGTCGAACGCGTGGGGATGGAGGAGGGTCCTGCGATCTTCTGGGGGCTCGTGATCAACGTCGAGGATCTCGACGTCGCGGTGTCAGCGCTCGGCTCCGAACTGATCAGCCCGGCCAAGGCGGCCGTGCAGCCCGGCCGATCGATCGCGACGTTCCGCGAGGAGGCAGGTCTCGGGCTGCCCGTCGCGCTGATGACGCCCTGACTGGCGCTCGCTCATTCAGCGTCCGGATCGTGAAGACGCGCCATGCGGGCCGTGCCTGGCTCGCAGCCGTCGAGCAGCTGGCACCACCCGCACGTCGGCCCCGGCGTGACCTCCGGCGATCGCCCGTCCACGCGTAGCTCCACCATGCGGGCCACGGCGTCGAGCGTGCGCCGCAGCGTTGACTGCAGCAGCACGGGAGTCACGTCCTCGACGACGGCGACGCCCGAGTCGAGCGCGAACGATGCCAGGCGCCGCGGCGGAACTCCACGGCACAGCGTCTCGATCAGGGCGTAGAACCGCAGATCCTCGCGGTGGCGGTCGACGATCCGCCCGGACTTGAGATCAACGATGACCTTGCGCGGCTCGCTCCCGTTGGGGCGGCCGATGACGAGATCGACCCGCGCCCGGAACACGATCGGGCCGGAGATCGGGTACTGGGTGGACGCCTCCGTCATGGGGTGCCAGCGCCGGTCGAGCGGCGGGAAGCACTCGACGAACTTCGTCACCCGCTCGACGGCGAGACCTCGGACGTCGGCCTCATCTGCTGACGACAGTCCGGCGATGTAGTCGCCGAAGCTGTTCTCGTCGTCGGCCAGCCTGGCCAGTGCCTCGTTGACGAGATCGGCCGGCGTCGGCTCACCGCGCCAGTTGAGCAAGAGCTGGATGGCGCGGTGCGACACCTTGCCTCGTGCCCGCGCCGGCGTCCACGTGAAGTCGTCGGGAGCGAGGTAGTTGGTCTCGCAGGCGAGGACCGAGGCGATCGTGTGCTTGGTCACGAACAGATCGACATCGTCGAGCCGGGCTCCGAGCTGCCCGAGGGCGTCGTCGGCTTGGCTGCGCAGGTCGGCCGCCAGCTGCTCGTCCAGGCGCGGATCGACGTCGCCGTCGCGACGCAGGTCGTCCAACGTCCGCCGCTGGACCGGCGTCAGTCCAACGGCGAGCTCGCTCATCCGCGCCGAATGTACGGCGGGGGTGTCAGCCCACGAGGTATTTCGGCCGGCCGTGCTGGATCAGGCCACTACCGTGCCCGGCGGGCCGGATCACGAGGGAGCAATCGAATGGGCGTCAAGTTTGATCCTGGGTACCGCCGACCGTACGCCACGCTGGCGCGTGACTACCCCGGCGAGGACGTCTACCCGGCGGACTCGTTCCGCACGGAATGGGGTCCGATCTTCCATCGCGGTCGGCTCGACGGGTCCGCCCGCGTGCTGATCATCGGCCAGGATCCGGCCACCCACGAGACGATCTGCCGGCGGATCCTCGTCGGCGAGGCCGGCCAGCGGACCCAAGGGCTGCTCGCCAAGATCGGCATCACCCGCAGCTACGTCCTCATCAATGCGTTCCTCTACTCGGTGTACGGGCAGGGCGGCGGTGCCCGTCACATCGACAACGAGGCGATCGCCGCGTACCGCAACCGCTGGCTCGACACGCTGGCGACGCGCAACGAGCTGCAGGCCATCATCTCGCTCGGCCAGCTCGCCGATCAGGCGTACCAGATGTGGAAGGCGACGCCGGCGGGCGCGGCGTGCACGGCGGCCTACGCCACGATCCGCCACCCGACGTACCCGGAGTCGGCCAGTCGTGGCGGCTCGATCACCAAGGCCGAGGCATTCGCCAAGTTGTGCGAGTCGTGGAACACCGCCCTCACGGCGCTGCAGCCGCTCGTCACTCCCGACGAGCCGCGACCCCTCGATCTCTACGGTGAGACGATCAAGCCCGACGACCTCGCCGTCATCCCGCCCGAGGACTTGCCGGCCGGGCTCCCGGCGTGGATGCGGTCGCTCGACGCGTGGGCGGCCCGCATCGGTGAGGACGCCCAACGCAAGCGGGCGACGATCAACGTGACCGTGCCCCGTGCCGCCCGCACGTGGCCACCGGTCACGTGACCTCGTGATCGAGCACCCACCCCGGGCCCGCTACGTGCTCGAGGGCCGGGTCGCCACAATGTCCGAGCGCGGCGTGATCAACGACGGCGCTGTGTACGTCGATGCCGGAACGATCGAGCACGTACGGCAGCGGGCGGCGAAGCTTCCCGACAGCAAGTACCGGGGTGCGACGCGCATCCGCACGGGCGGGACGATCTTCCCCGGCTTCATCGAGCTGCACAACCACCTCGCCTACAACGCGATGCCGTTGTGGCAAGTGCCGACCCGCTACACGAACAACGGCCAGTGGCGAGGGACCGAGACGTACACCCGCCGGATCACCAAGCCGTCACAGGTGCTCGGGCAGTCGAACGGGGCGGCTCAGGCGCTTGTGCGCTACACCGAGTGCCGCGCCCTGCTCGGCGGCACGACGTGCTCCCAGGGGCTGACGCTCGCCAACGCCGGCGGCGTGACGAAGCTCTACGCCGGGCTGCTGCGCAACCCCGAGGCCCCCGATGACGAGCGCCTGCCACCGGCCGGCACGAACATCGCCAACCCGGAGACCGGCGGGGCGCTCGCCTACCTCGAGACGCTGGCTGGGCACTCCTGTTATCTCCAGCACCTGTCGGAGGGGACGGACACGACGGCGCGCGGCTGGTTCGAGCGCCTCAAGATCGAGGAGGATCGCTGGGCTGTCAACGACCGCTTGTGCGCGATCCACTGCACGGCGCTGCACGCCGACGACTTCCGGCGGCTCGCCCGTGGGGGAGCGACGATGGTTTGGTCGCCCCTCAGCAACTACCTGCTCTACGGCGAGACGGCTGACATCGGGTCCGTCAAGGAGGCCGAGCTACCCATCTCGCTGGGCTCGGACTGGGCACCGAGCGGATCGAAGAACCTGCTCGGCGAGATCAAGGTCGCGTGGCTCGCCAGCCGAGAACACGGCGGGGTGTTCGAACCGCGGGAGCTCGTCGAGATGATCACGACGAACCCGGCGCGTGCCCTCAAGTGGGAGGCCCTCCTCGGCTCCATCGAGCCCGGCAAGCTGGCCGACCTCGTCGTCGTCGACGGGCAGTCCGACGACGCGTATCTCTCGCTGATCCACGCCCGCGAGAGCACCATCACGCTCGTGCTGATCGGCGGGGTGCCGCGTGTCGGTCAGTCCCGCCTGATGGGTCGGTTCTGGGACGAGCCGCTGCAAGGAGCGGACTGGATCGACGAGCTGCGCGTCGGTGATGCCAGCCGGCGCCTCTTCTTCGAGCAAGCCGATGACGTCCTCGAGGGCCTGCAGCTCAGCGCGGCGCTGGAGACGCTGCGCGGCGCGATGGCTCGGCTCCCTGAGCTGGCAGTCGACGTCGATTCCGCCGTCGCCGGTGCGGTTGCCGGCGTCGCTGGTCCGGGCAGCTTCGCCGGAGGTGTGGCGCTCAACGGTGACACGTTCCGCGTGGTGCCCGACTTCGAGGCTGAGGACGACGCGCTGCTCGCCGCGACCCTCGGCGCCGCCGCGGCAGCCGAGCCGTACTCGTTCTGGGTCACCGAGCCGCTGGCGCTCGATCCGCTCACGGTCGTCGACGACGGCCCGCATCTGCGCGCGCTGTTGCGCGCCCGCAACCTGCCGGAGTTCGTCAAGCGCGGGCTGCCCGGCCTGTACGGCACCGAGCTGCGAGTGCCCGACTCCGCATCGTTCCTGGAGGACGCCGGAGTCGATCCGCAACTCCGCGCCACGACGACCGATCTGGGCAGCGTCCTCGACTCATCGGGACAGCTGACATTGGAGGAGCGCAGGTTGATCGTCGATCAGGCGATCGTGCTGCTCACCGAGACCTACGTGCACCTGCCCCTGAAGCGGGCAATGCACGCTGTCGATCCGGTGCAACGGTTGCGCCTCCTGCGCCAGAGTCTCGACGAGCTGACACCTGAGACCATGCCCGCGGAGATCGGTTTCCACGCCGAGCTGATGGCCACGTTCAACTCGCTGCGCGATCTGCACACCGGCTACCGGTTGCCCGCTCCGTTCAACTCGAAGGTCGCCTGGCTGCCGTTCCTCGTCGAGGAGGTCTGGGACCGCGGCGAGCGGCAATACCTGCTGACGAAGTGGGTGCAGGACGCGTGGCCCGATCCAGCCATGGACGGTGGCCGCATCACGCACTGGAACGGGATGTCGATGGAGACGGCGGTGGCCCGCACCGCGGACCGTACGGCGGGCAGCAACCTCGATGCTCGCCACGCCCGCGGGGTGAGCAGTCTGACGATCCGTCCGTTGGTCAGCGGGCTGCCGCCGGACGAGGACTGGGTGGTCATCCGCTGGCTCGATTCGGCGGGCACGGCCCACGACCACCAGCAGGAGTGGCTGGTGTTCGAGCCGGGCTCGCCGGTTGGTCCGCGCGACCTGCTCGTCGAGGCCAGCGCGATCGGCATCGACGATCACACCGACGATGTGCAGCAGGCTCGGAAGGCCCTGTTCGCGCAGCGTGTGGCGATGGCCGAGCGGGCGGCCAGCGCGCAGGCGATCGAGTCGCCGATCAGTGACTCGGCGGCGACCCTCGACACGTTCATGCCCGGTGTCTTCCGGGCGATGGAGGTGCAGCATTCACGTGACGGCGGCGGGCCGGCATACGGCTACATCCGCATCTTCACGTTCAACGTCCCGGCCGCTGATCCGTTCGTCGACGAGTTCGTCCGGCTGGCTGGCCTCCTGCCCGACAGCGGGCTGGTGATCGACGTCCGTGGCAACGGCGGGGGGCTGATCTACGCCGCCGAGCAACTGCTGCAGGTCCTGACGCCCCACGAGATCGAGCCGGAGCCGGCGCAGTTCGTCAACACGGTGCTCAACCTGAAGATCTGCCGGAACCACCGGCGTTCGACGACGCTGCCCGGACTCGTCCTCGAGCCGTGGATCGACTCGATCCAGCAGGCGACGCGGACGGGGGCGGCGTTCTCCCGCGGGATCCCGATCACCTCACCGGACGAGGCCAACCGGCGCGGGCAGGCGTATCAGGGGCCCGTGGTGCTCATCACCGACGCCTTGAGCTACTCGGCGACGGACCTGTTCGCGGCAGGGTTCCAGGATCACGCCATCGGGCCGGTGATCGGGGTCGGGGGAGCGACGGGCGCGGGCGGGGCCAACGTCTGGACCCACGCCCTGCTGCGCCGCTTGATGGAGCCCGACAACGAGGACCCGGGGCCGTCGCCGTTCGAGGTGCTGCCGCGGGGCGCCGATCTGCGCGTGGCGGTGCGGCGGACGACCAGGGTCGGGCCGAACGCCGGGAACGTGCTGGAGGACCTCGGTGTCGTGCCCGCAGTGCCCTACCGGATGAGCCGGCGCGACGTCATGGAGGGCAACCAGGACCTGATCGACCTGGCGGTCGAGCAGCTCGAGACACGCACGCCGCATTCGGTGGTGCTCGAGCGCGTGCAGCAACACCGCGATCGGGCGCCGACGGTGACCTTGCGGACGCGCAACGTGACACGTGTCGACGTCGAGGTCGATGGGCGTCGGCTGCAGAGCCGTGACGTGCGCCGTGACCGGGTCACCGTCGCCTTGGGCGAGCTGCCCGCGCTCCGCAACCTGTCGAAGGTCACCCTGCTGATCACCGCATTCGAGCACGACGAGGTAGTGGCCACGCTGCGCGTAAGTGTCGAGAACCACGCCGCCCGCTAGTTCTGTCCGTCGGAATCGATCGTTGTGAGGCGATCGCGACGGACAGTTCGGGCCGAACGTCGCTCGCGCACCCCTTCGTCACACTGTTCGCATGTCGTCGACGACGCAGATGTTCGCCCATGCCGCCCGTACCCTCACCCGCGCTGCCCGCCAGCGATCGCTGATCGGGCCGACGTTCCGCTGCCCGCCACGGTTGTCGGGCGTCGACCGGTCCGTCCGCCGAAGACCCGGCGGGGCCGTGATCGCAGTTCGACTGCGTGGCCGCCCGTGGGCCGCCGTGCTGGGCGACATGATCGAGGGAGTCATCGTCGTCAACGACCTCTCACCGCCGCAGGCGACCCGCCTGCGTACCGAGCTGTGGGAGCTCCTCGGCCCTGTGGCGACAGTTGATGAAACGACCCAGTCGCAGGTGGCCTGACCCCGACTTTGCGTCACCGTTTGCGCCGTCGACCGCAGAAAACGTGACGCAAACTCGGGTGCCGACAGCCCCATAGGGTGAAGATGCGCCCGGGTGGCGGAATGGCAGACGCGGGGGGCTTAAACCCCTCTGACCCCATGGTCGTGTGGGTTCGAATCCCACCCCGGGCACCCGGTTTAGCTGGTCGTTTGCGCTTCGCACCTCAATCCGACCTGAAGCGCTCGAGGCGATCCGTCACAGATCGTGCACAGAAGTTGTGGGATCTGCACGTGGCACGGGGATCGGTCCGCCGCAAGGACAACGCCTGGTCGTACCGCGTCGACCTCGGACCGGACCCGTTCACGGGCAAGCGCTGCCAGCTCGCCAAGCAAGGGTTCCGCACGCGCAAGGCGGCCGAAGCCGCGCTTGGCGCCTTGCTCACCTCGATCTCGCGCGGCTCGGTTGTCGATCGGTCCACGACGACGACGGAGGAGTTCCTGCGAGACTGGCTCGTCAGCCAGCAGCAGATCGACAAGATCGCCCAACGATTCGATGTGAGTCAGCTCTGATGCGGTGGTCAGGCCGCGCGGAGGCGACGGCGGGGCGCGTCATCTGCAGGACTGCATCTGCAGGTAGCGCACGCATTCGTCGTCGGTGAAGTCTCGGGTCACGCGCTGCTCGGCGATCTTGACCAACTGGTCGAGGTCGAGTGCCCAGACCCGGACGGTG
The DNA here is from genome assembly GCA_963844915.1 of uncultured Acidimicrobiia bacterium. Taxonomy (GTDB): domain Bacteria; phylum Actinomycetota; class Acidimicrobiia; order Acidimicrobiales; family Ilumatobacteraceae; genus JALZMG01. The sequence continues at coordinate 597,874 of CAWJQF010000013.1, forward strand.
CCATCCATGCCGGCTGTGGCGAGCTGCGTGCCGACGGGGTTGAACGCGACGGAGACGATCGCGCCGATGTGCCCGTCGAGTGTCAGGAGGTGGGCGCCGGATTCGGGGTCCCAGATGCGGATCGTGCCGTCTCCGCCGGCGGTTGCCAGGCGGGTTCCGTCGGTGCTGAAGGCCATGTCGTAGACCGCGCCGGTGTGCCCGGCGAGCGTGGCCACCGGCTGACCGGTGACCGTGTTCCACAATCTCAGGGATTGGTCGCGGGCCTGGATGTGCGGGCTGATGGCGACGAGATCGCTGGTGGGGCTGGGCACGGCGAACCACGGCAGGACGTCGATGGTGGTCACGATCTCGCCGTCGCGCCAGTCCCACACCTCGACGCGTCCGGCGGTGGGATCGAAGGTGTCCGACGGATCGTTGTCGCCGGGTGGCTCGAGGTCGACGATCAGGCGTTCCCCGTCGCGGTTGAAGCGCACGGTTCCGACCGACGCGCCCGGGAACGCCAGCTGCGTGATGGTGCGTCCTGAGCGGTCGACGATCCTGACCAAGCCGCGGCCGCGATCACCGCCGGCGAGCGCCAGCACATTGCTGTCCGGGGTCCAGTCGGCATCGATGACCCGCGAGCCGACGGTGAGCTCGCGAGGTGATCCGCCGGCGGCGATGTCCCAGAGATATGCAGGCCCCTCCAGGAACGTCGACGCAACAGCCATCGAGGCGTCGGGGCTGGGCACGATCCTGCGGAAGTCACCCGGTGCGGCGACTGACACTCCGGGGATGCCGGACGGCGGTGTCGGTGTAGCCGGGCCGCCGAGCTCGCCCACCTGTTCCCAGGTGCGCGCGTCCCAGATGCCGATCGTGCTCCCGGCTCCGGTCACGAGGACGTGTCGTCCGTCGCCGGTGAACACGGCGTCGGGCATGAAGAAGGCGGCCGCCGGCAGTGTGGCGACCTCGGCACCGCCCGTCAGGCCGACGTCCCACACCGTCGTCGTACCGCTGCGGCTTGCCAGCGCGATCCGGGTGCCGTCCGGGGAGAACGCGAGGTCACCGACACCGCTGCGAGTGTCGATGGCCGACAGGGTGATCATCTCGCGCCCACCGCCTTCGACGAGGCTCCAGATCTTCGCCGTGCCGTCGACGCTGGCGGTGGCCAGCCGGGTCGAGTCGGGGCTCCAGTCGATCGCCTCGACGAAGGATCCGTGACCCGCGAGCACCATCTCCTGTCGACCGGATGTCGCATCGAAAACGCCGCCCGTCGTGGCCACCAGAGCGCCGTCCGGGCTCCACGCCACCTCGGTGACGGGCAGGTCTTCCTCGAGGGCGAACAGGTCGACGCCCGACTCGACGTCGATGACGACGGCGATCGGTTCGGTGACCGACGAGATCGCGAGCCTGGTGCCGTCGGGGGAGAACGACGTGCCCTCCGCGCCGGGGACCCCGCGGAGCTCGTGCACGATCTCTCCCGTCGCGACGCGCATGATCCGCACGAGGCCGTCGTCGTCGTGAGGCCAGGCCGCGGCGAACAGTTGCCCGTCCGGGCTGAACGACGGCCCCCATGCCGGCGCGCCGCCGGGTACGCCCATGTCGTGCAGGAGCTCCCCGGTGGTGCTGTCCCACACCGCAGCGATCCCGGCGGCGCTGGTCGTACCCACCAGCGTCGCCGGTCGGGGCGTAGGTCACGTCGGTGACTTCGCCGTCGGAGGCCGCGAACGACCGGACCGCCTCGCCCGTCGCGGCGTCGCGAATGTCGATGACTCCCGACGACTCAACACCCTCGGTGAGAACGTGTGAGCCGTCGGGGCTCCAGTCGAGCGTTCCGCCAGTGCCGGTGACCCGCCACGCGATCCGCGCCGCGCTGACCGCCCGATGCAGCGCTTCCTCGGCCTCGTACAAGGTCGAGCTGTCGGCGGTTCGGGCGTGCTCGACCGCTTCGAGGGCGAGCAGGATGCTGCGCTCCGGGTCGATGGCGACGTTGGCGGCGGCCGCCGCGGCGAGCCCGCGGGCGGTCGCCGCGTCGCCGGCGCGATGAGCCTGCTGCGACTCCCGGACCGCGATCGCCCCAACCACGACCGCCGCGGCGAGGAGAAGCGCGAGCGCGCCGAGCAGCGCCACGAGACGCCGGTTGTTCCGCGCGTCGCGACGAGCGCGGGACTCGAGGGCGCGTCGTTCGGACGCCGCGTGCTCCGCGGAGGCGTCGAGAAATGCTTGCTCGACAGCCGTCAACTGGCGGTCGGATTGATCGCGCCACTCGAGCGCGGTCTCGAGGCGGGCACCGCGGTAGAGCTCGGTGTCCGGTCGACCGAGCGAGTCCCACCCGTCCGCGGCGCTGACGAGATGCCGGAGCAGCCGTTGCCCGGCGACGTCCTCTTCGAGCCACGAACGCAGCCGCGGCCAAGCCCGGGCGAGTGCTTCGTGGGCGATCTCGAACGTCTCGTTCTCGGCGGTGAGCAGACGCGCGCCGACCATCAGGCCGATCACGTGCTCGCGTCCTGGCTCGCCGAGGAGCGCTCGGCTGGGAACCCGATAGCGCACCGCGTCGCCGTCGGGCGTCGGGCTGACGAGGCGCAGCAGCACCGAGCGCAGGCTGGCACGCTCGCCGGCCGACAGGCCGTCGTAGAGCCGGTCGGCGGAGCGTGCGACCGCTCCCCGAATGCCGCCACTGTCGCGGTAGCCGGCGACGGTCAACGTCTGCCCGTCCCGCCGGCGCCACGTTTCGGCCAGCGCATGCGACAGCAGCGGCAGGCCGCCCGGCTCCCCCTCGCAGTCGCGGACCAGCAGGTCGACGAGCCCGTGCTCGAGCCGCAGCCCGGCCAACAGCGCCGGTTGTTCGATCGCCTCACGCAGGGCCTCTCCTGCGAGCGGGGCGAGGAGGTGGAGACCATGCTCGGCGAGGTTGCTCAGCCCGGCGTCGACGCTGAGCCCGCCGAGCTGGTCGCTGCGCACGGCGATGACGACCGGCGCCGTCTCGAGGGCGTATCGGGCGAGCGCCTGGCAGAACGAGCGGACCGCCTCGATGGGCAGTCCGTGGGTGAAGAGCTCCTCGAACTGATCGACCACGAGCACCGGCGCCGACGCCGCCGGCCTCGCTCGCCCGGGCCATCGCCTCGGCGGGGTCCGGACCGGGTGTGAACACCGTGGCGACCCGGCCGCGGCCGGCGAGGGCGGGGACCAGGCCGGCCCGCACGAGCGACGACTTGCCGCACCCCGACGGTCCCGCAACCACGAGCAGCGGTGACGCACGGAGCCGGTCGAGGCACACCTGCACGTCGTCGGCGCGGCCGAAGAACGCCTCGCTGTCGGCCCGGTCGTACGGCGCAAGACCCTTGTAGGGGCAGGCCGCGCTGACGACCGCCGGCGCCGGCACCGGGGCGAGCGCAGGGTCTTGGCGAAGGATCGCGGCTTCGAGCTCGAGCAGGTCGACGCCGGGCTCCAGCCCGACCTCGGCGAGGGTTCGCCGGGCGCGGGCCAACGTTCGCAAGGCCTCGGCCTGGCGGGCGCAGCGGTACTGGGCCAGCGCGAGCAGCGCCCAGCGACGCTCGCGCAGCGGTTCCTCGTCGACCAACGGCTCGGCCGCGGCGGCGACCTCGCGGTGCTCGCCGGCGGCGAGACGGGCGACGAGCCAGTCCTCCTGCGCCGACCTGCGCAGCTCCTCGAGGCGGCTCGCCTCGCTGCGGCCCGGAGGCCAGCCGTCGAGGTCGGTCAACGGCGTTCCCCGCCACAACGCCAGCGCACGGTGGTAGGTCGCGGCGGCACGGTCCGGTTCGCCGCCCGCCACGAGCACGCGGCCGCGCTCGACGAGACGCTCGAACTGGCTGGCATCGACGTCGGCGGCGTCGAGTGTCAGCCGATAGCCGTCGGACGAGGTCTCGATGGCGTGGTCGTCGAGCACCTTGCGCAGCCGGCTGACCCGGATCTGGACCTGCTTGCGCCACGACTGCGGCGGGTCGTCGCCCCACAGCGCGTCGGCGAGCTGCTCGGACGACACGGTGACCCCGCTCCGCACCGCCAGCACGCCCAACGCGATGCGGTCCCGCGGCTCCAGCGGCCCGACACCGTCGATCCCGACCGGACCCAAAACCCGCACGCCCACCCGGCAAGTGTCACGGTCCGCCGCCTCCCCGTCAATGCCGCCTATACCAGACCGATACCGGCCCGCGCCCGGACGGGATACCCCTGCACCCGACAATGCGAAGGCGACCGCCACCACGGGCGGTCGCCGGTAACGCCGGGAGGCTGAGGATGAGCGCAAGGACGGGACGAACAGCTCGGCCCACGGCAAAGGTCGGTCTGATGAAGGAGGCAGGTTGATGCGGGTACCTCATGTTTCGTTGGTCGTCGGGTTGACGGCGCTGGCCGTGGGGGTCGCGGCGGTGCCCGCCGGCGCCACGGTGATCGAGCGGGGCGAGTACTCGGGGACCGACTCGTACACCTATGGCGACTGCGGGTACCCGGTTGAGGTGCAGGTCGAGTTCAGTGGCGACTACCGGATCCGTGCCGGCGAGGGCGCCGAGGAGTCGGCGTTCTTCCTCCTCGACAACTACGCGTACCGGGAGGTGCACACCAACCTCGACACGGGCGAGTCGTTCGTGGTGCGCGGCAACGCGGTGATCAACGACGTCGCGGCGACGAGACTGGAGGGCTCGGTCTTCGAGGTCGTCACCCTCAGAGCTGGCCAGCCGTTCGTCGTGGAGGACTCCGCTGGCAACGTCGTGCTCCGCGAATCGCGGTGCCATCCGCTACCGGGCCACGTTCGACACGGGCGGTGACGACGAGCCCGGCGGGACGCCCCTGGAGTTCCTCGGTGCCGACGTGAGGGGCCCCCACCCGTGGCTCTTCACCGACTTCTGCAAGATCGCCGGCGAGCTCGTCGGTACGGACTCGGCGCAGCGGCTGACGCCGCGCCCGGCGGGAACGACGGCCGCACCGCTGGGGTACTACGAATACCTGCCGCCCGGGTATGGCGACGACGAGCCGAGCCCGCTCCTGGTGTTCCTCCATGGGTTCGGTGCGGACGGGGACGGCTCGGCCGCCGAGCTCGAGAACCTGCTCTTCACCGGCATCCCGGAGCTGATCGGGAACAACGGATGGCCGTCGGAGCGACCCTTCGTCGTGCTCGCCCCCCAGCATGCGTACCCGCAGGACTTCAGCCCCTACGCCCCCTGCGACGGCGTCGTGCACGGCGGTTCGTGCTCGATGACCCTTCAGCACGAGTTCGACCATCCCGCCGACGGTTCGGTGTGCACAACCCCGGCGCAGGTTCACGACTTCTTGTCGTACGCGATCGCCAACTACGACATCGACCCGGATCGGGTGTATCTGACCGGCTTGAGCTGCGGCGCCTTCGGCGCCTGGGAGTACGTCGCCCAGTACGGCGGCGACCAGATCGCGGCCATGGTCCCCATCGCCGGTGAGGGCCGCCCGGCCTGGGCCGAGTCGATGTGCGGTCTCGGTGACGTTGGCATCTGGGCCTTCCACGGTGATGCTGACGACGTCGTCGCTCCGGCCGGCAGCATCGAGCCGATCACCAACCTGACGGCCTGCCCGTCCGCCCGCGATGCCGACCTCACGGTCTATCCGGGCGTGGACCACGACTCGTGGACGCGCACCTACAGCCTCAGCGTGGGCCACGACATCTATGCCTGGCTGCTCGGGTTCACCGTCTCGTGAGGAGGCGCTGAGGCGACGAACCCACGCGTGGACTCCCACCTGCACCGTGGTCCACGCAAGACCTGACGAGCATGACGATCTTCGACGGCTGACTCTGCGTGTCAGCGACGGGTGAAAATTCAGCCGTCGTTGACACTGCGAGGACCTGACATCAGGAGTTACCGACGTTCGGCGCGGCCGCCCGGGATTGCTGGCAGCAAATGTCCAATGCCCGTCGTGCGCGCGATCGGCGCTCAGTCGCCACAGACCCTTCGCACCGGACATGCGGCGGGCGGTGTCCGAAAACGCCGCCGATAACGCCGACGGCCCGCGTCAGCCATCGCCGGATCGATGGCGCTGCGCGCGGCCGCCTTCATGGCGTCGAACCGCGCCACGCGGCGTCCGAGTAACGCGAGCTGTTCGCATCGTGACGCGTGTCCGGTCCAGCGGGGCCAAGCACCATCGGGGCCGACCCTGACCGGAGGCCGGCTGAGTCCGGCCGGTACGAGCCGTCACCGGACGGACGTCGTCTCACCGCGTCAGGCCTGCTGAAGGATCATGGCCGACCCAACCCGACCCGGCATCAGATGAACGGCCCGGGAGCGATTCGAGATTGCTGCACAACAGCGACTCGTCAGCACCGATCAGAGCGCCCTCCGCGGACCTCGCGACACGGCCGGGCCGTCAGGCGCGGGTCATCCACGGGCTTGGCGAAGCCACGGATGAAGACGAGGCGACCTTGCCGAGTCCTTCGGACAACGCGGCGCCCGCCACGAGGACAGGTACGGACGGCCGACGCCCACGTCGTCGGGGTTTGACTGTGGCGGCAGTCGGCGAATGTGTGGCGGCACCCGTGCCAATGGCATTGCCAATGGATCGGCCGAGAACCCATCGGCATTGGCCACCACGGCGCAACATCAGGCGGACCGTCGAGTAGCATCAGCCCTGCTCAGACCACACGAATCGTCATCTGACAACACGGGTCGGACAGCCCTGCTCACGCTCTCAAGGTGAGGGTCGCGGGTTCGAGTCCGTCGTCCGCTCCGGTCGAACCACCTGCTCAGGAGCGATTTCTTGGTCGCCGAACGGGTTCCCTACTACGGGCGCGAGACACCGACCAATTGGTGGTCCAGCGCCATTGCCCAACCAGTACCGTCAGCGGCGATTGGCCACGACCATCCGGATCGACGGATCACGTCGGTGATCCGGCGCCTCCGTCCCTGGTACTCGATGACGTCACCCGGCTGGATCTCGTCGGCGTGAACCCTGACGGTCACATGCGTCGAGCGGCCGTTGTCGCTCAGGGCGCTCGTGATGAGCTCGACCAGCTCGTCTAACTTGCTCATGACCACTACCCCCATCTAGGAAGGTCATTCCTCTTGGATGTGGCGTCAGCCACCCGTAGTTCAACGATCGCGTCGGCCGCATTTCGTGTCTTCGAGGGCAACCACCATTTCAAGCCCCAGCTACCAGAACTCGCGATGCCCCGGCAGGCTTCAATACGTCCGACGCGGCCCGACGCGATCCTGGAATGGTGCGATCTTGGACTGAACCACTCGCTCACGTGATCCTCGATCCCACACGCGCTCGTCGACCGCCGCCGGCAGACCACATGTTCGCATCGAGAATGGCGACAGGCCACCGACCAAGAAACGCCATCCGCGTCGAACCGGCGACTGCTCGCAACTCTCCGCCGCCGCTCGGCCCCCTCCCGTTTTCGCGATGCCGAGTTCGGTGACAACGGCGACGAGCACAGACGGCCCACGCGAATCGCCTCATCCACGAAGAGCGCGACGATCAGATCCCAGCCGAGCCGACGGCGTCACACGCGCTCACGTCCTCGGGTTCGGGGCGCCTGGCCACGCCGTCGACGAACTCGCGAGCCCACCCGTCTATCCGTCGTTAAGCCCCGACGCGACGCAGCTCACTCGGTGCCCGGTTGGCGAGACGGTGCGCAGGTTCGACTTCCTCGATGGTCAGGTGCACGGTAGGCAATCCGGCGCCGCGTGGATTCTCGGGGATCAGTTGCACGCCCAGGACACTCACGCCGCTCGACTGCTGCTTGGGCGGACCGCTCGCCCAACCTCCCAGACATCCGTGATGGCGTCGATCGGCACGAACAGGTCATCACCACCATGGAGAACCCATGCGGTAGCAACGCGGCGAGAGCAGGAGACGAGCTGGCAATCGTTGAGCCGAGTTCCATCGACTAACCCCACACACACGGCTCTGCCAACCAGCGCTACCAGCCGACCTCTCATGGATTCCATGACCTTGACCTCCAGATGTGCGACCACAGCCCGGATGCTCGCGCCGTACGTCGCCAACGTCTGCGCTGCCACCAGGAGTTGCGAGATCAGGTCAGCCACAGTCTGAGCTTCCTGCTACCTGCAACGCAGTGCGAATGCCTCATGCTGCTTCGCGGCGGGTGGCGACTCGGGTGGCTGACCGGCTTCATCGAGCTGGTGACGACCGCCATCGCGAACGCCCAGGCCCGAGTCGAGCTTCGCGGCTACGCGGAGGAGCAGGCCGCCCTGCGCCCGGCGGTGCCAGAACCGGTCGAGGTCGCCGTCTAGTTGTACCCGGCCATGACGTTGGTGACGGTTCGCTGACGTGAGTGAAGACCTCCGGGCATTGTGGAGATAGCCGTCTTCACAAACCGGAGGTCTTCGTGGCTCACCGTAACGCCCGTCTCACGTTCCATGGACGTCGTCTGCTCGTCGAGCGTGTCGTGGACGAGGGCCAAGCCGTGGCCCACGTCGCCAAGGCGATGGGGGTCTCGCGCCAGTGCGCGTCATCGCTGGGTGCGCGCGGTTCAAGACGCCGAGGGCGACGCCGGGCTGCACGATCGCAGTTCTCGCGCCGCACTCGATGCCGACCCGCACCAGCGCCGAGGTCGAAGCAGCGGTGCTCGAGGCTCGGCTCGAGCATCGTCGTGGCCAGGACTGGCTCGGCCCCGAGCTCGGCGTGCCGCCGCGGACGGTGAGGCGGATCCTGCGCCGCCACGACATGCCCCGCCTGTGCCGAGCTGCGACCCGCTGACCGGCGACGGTGATCCGGGCCTCGAAGACGACGCGGTGCGCTACGAACGGGCCCGGCCCGGCGAGCTGGTCCACATGGACGTCAAGAAGATCGGCCGCATCCCCGACGGCGGCGGCTGGCGAGCCCACGGCCGCGAGATGGGCTCCACCGCCGCCACGAAAACGGCCACGGATCGGCTACGACTACGTCCACTCCCTCGTCGACGACCACAGCCGGCTCGCCTACTCCGAGATCCACGACGACGAGCGCGGCCGACACCTGCCGCCGGGTTCTTCGACCCGAGCCGTCGACTACTTCGCCGCTCACGGCATCACCCGCATCGAACGGGTGATGACCGACAACGACTGGAGCTACAGCCACGCAGCAACGCCCTCGCCGCCGTCATCGACCAGCTCGGCGCCACGCCACAAGTTCATCAAACCGCACTGCCCATGGCAGAACGGCAAGGTCGAGCGACTCAACCGCACGCTGCAAACCGAGTGGGCCTACCGGCAGGTGTTCACCACGCAACGCCGAGCGCTCAGCCGCCCTGGCACCATGGCTCGACTACTACAACCACCGACGACGCCACAGCGCCCTCGGAGGCCTCCCACCCATCAGCCGCTGTCCTACTATCTCGACTCGGCGCGGGCGTGGGTTGCCGAGACGCTCGGTCCGTTGGCCGCCGCGTCGGAGCGCAACGAAGGACTGCGCGAGACCGCACGCGTGTTTCTGCGGACCGGAGGGAACTACGCGGCTACCGCGTCCGCACTGATCCTGCACCGCAACTCGGTGCAGTACCGCGTCCGCCAGGCCGAGGAGCAGCGCGGCCGACCATTCGCCGAGGCCTGTCTGGACGTCGAGCTGGCCCTGCTCGAGTGCCACTGGCTGGGGCCGGCGATCCTCAGCGCTGACTGACCGCCGCCGGTCACCGATCTGAGTTCAGGCGACAGGACTGAATCGCACGATCGCGCGTTGTGACGGACAACGCCGATCGCGATCGTTGAACTCGAATTCCCCCTGCCTGAGGCGAAGGCCCGAGCCGCTGAAAGCGCGCTGATGATGTCAGACAACTGCGGCACCGACGCGAGGACCGACCCTGCTGAACTCGACGCAGCCGAGGCCGAGCTGGCTGTCGCATGTGTGGGTTGGCGGCGTGATCGAAGGTGCGTCGACGTGAACGATCGACAACTTCGGGATCCGCACCCCGCATGCCTCGCCGCACAGCATCGATACATGGTGTGCTTGATTGATCATGGTCTGATAGGCCGCGTCCGCACGCTGGGTGATGCCGGCGGTGCTGACCTTGCCTTCGACTTGGATTCAACCGTTCGCTGGGGGTGCGGTCCTGGGCACAACTGCAACGGCGGCTGATCTGGTCGCACCCGGGCGAGAACGTCATCCACCGCGTGCCGCCCAAGCCTTTCGTCGGCGCCCGGTGACCATCCCCGCGGGTTGCAGCTAGCTGCCAGGAACGACTTCCGGATTGCGGTATCAGGAACGCCCACTGGTCGGGTAGATCCGGCCGGCGAACGGCGCGACTGTGGTCCGATGCTCAGGGAACCCGCCTCGGCAGGTGCTTCGAGGAAGGACTCATGATCGTCGACGCATCCCCGCCCCAGCTGCGCTCCTCCCTCCGCGCGGATGGGGTCGCCCGGCCGGACGACCGTGTGGAATCCGCCCGTCCCACGGTCCCGGCCGGGCACTGCCAGCAGATGAACGGGTCGCACAATGAGCAGCTACGCCGGCACTGCCGCGTCGAGTCCAGAAGCATCGCGTCTAAGGGGCCCAGCCCGTCAAACCGCGTGACAACGCTGCGCCGATCCGGCCTCATCGTGCGTGGTCGGGAGTCGCAGATGGACGCGATCCGCCGACGCCTGCGCGACGCCGAGAACGGATCAGGGTCAGTCATCCTCCTCGAAGGCCGCGCCGGGTTCGGCAAGAGTCTCCTCCTTGAGGAGACAGCCCGTGGCGCCACCGGGTTCCGCGTCGGCTCGTCGCGTGCCTTCCCCGGCGACGACGGGGGATCGATGGCTCCGTTGCTGGCCGCACTCTTCGGCAGTGCGTCTCCACTCATCGACCGAAAGCTGATCGACGACGAGCGCATCGTCCCAACAGAGACCGTTGACTCCATCGACTGGCTTGCAGACGCCCTCGCGGCGGCGGCCCGACAAGCGACCGCTCGTCGTCTCCATCGATGACGCGCATTGGATCGACCACGGGACTGCAGTCGCTTTACGGATCCTTCCAGATCGGCTGGCGAAGCTACCGATCGTCTGGATGCTCGCGTTCCGATCGAGCGCGAGCGCACAAGAACAGCTTGACCTCTTCGCTCAACTGAACAGTCTGGGCGGGGAGCACCTCACACTCCCACCGCTCGAGGATCACGCGGTCGCGCAACTGATCACGGACATCGTTCGAGCAAAGCCATCGCCGGGCCTGCTCGAACTCGCGGCTCTCGCCGGCGGAGATCCTTCACTGAACGTCGAGCTCGTGAATGGCGCCGACGACGAGTCCCTGCTTCACATCAGCGCCGGACGGGCCGAGCTGCTGGACCTCCGAGTGCCACTCAGGGTCCGCGACGTGACGCATGCTCGACTTACCCCTGTCTCGCCGCTCGGTCGCCGCACGGCGGCCGTGGCAGCCGCGCTCGGAACGACCTTCTCGTTCGATCACCTCGCGGCCATGCTCGACGTACCACCAGCAGCTCTCCTCGAACCCGTCGAGGAACTGGTGAATGCAGAAGTCCTCGCTGACGTCGAAACGCACTTCGCGTTCCACAACGAGCTGCTCCGTGAGGCGGCAAGCGGCACCGTGTCGTCCACGGTCCGCCACGCTCTTGCGCGGCAGGCCATCGACATACTGCTGAAGGCGGGCATGTCGCCGATCGAACCTGCCAAGCGGCTCGCGACAAGCGCCGAAGTCGGTGACCGCGTCGCCGTGTCGACCCTGATCGCCGCCGCCAGGGCCGTCAGCACGTCCAACCCCGAGGTGGCGGCCGACCTCAGCCGACGGGCGGTCGACCTCACCAGTCCGACCGACGGGCTGCGTCCGTCGGTGGTGGCCGAAGCCGCTGTCCTACTGCATGCCGCAGGTCATACGGATGATGGCATGGCCATGGTCAAGAGCGTCCTCTGTGAGCGTCACGACGCCGAGGGAGAAGCGCAGCTCCGGCTGAGCATCGCTCGCATGTCCGATGTCTCTAGTGCAGTGCGCATCGACGCCGGCCGGCAGGCGCTGGCGGTCCCAGGACTCGGCGTGGATCTCCGCGCCAAGCACCTGTCGCAACTGATCCTCAACCTGGCCGAGAGTGGGCAGGCGGACGATGCACAGGCGTTGATGCCCGAGGCCGACATCGCCGTTGCTCGAGGCGGCGATGGGCAGACTTCCAACGTGCTCGAGCTCGCGAAGGCTCAGCTCGCCCAGCTCAGCGGCGACTACCAGGGCGCGCTCGCGCGCCTCGAGGCGCTCGACCTCGGACTGCGCCGCGACGATCGCACGGCGTTGTGGGTTGCGGATCTACGCCGCGCCGAAGTCTTGCTCGCAGTTGACCACCCGGAGGTTGCACTCGAGCTCGCCCGGCAGTACGGCGCCATCGCCAAGCGCGACGGCCATGTCCCAGCTGCCAGGGCTTGGCAACGGTTCCTCGGTCGGTGCCAACTGCATGCCGGTCTCATCGGGGACGCGGCGGCGACACTCGGCGATGACTCGAGGTACGGACAGCGCGCGGTGCCAGCGACTCCGACCGATGGGGCGACCCTCGTTGATCAGGTACGCGTCGCGATCCACACGGGCGACCGGACCGGCGCGAGGGCATTGGCGACGGGCGCCGCGAACGCACCAGTGGATGGCGTACCTGAGCTGCGGCGGCAGGCGACGTGGGTGCTCGTACTACATGCAATGGCCGAGGGAGATCCGAAAGAGGCGCGAGCGGCGCTCGCGGAGTTGGGGCGGGGCCCCGACACTGGTGTGCTTCCGATGAAAGCTGACTCAGCCGACCACGTGCAGCTCGCCCGCATTGCCCTCGCGTTGGACGACCACGAGCTGGCCGGAGTCGCTGCCGACGCGGCAGACCGCAAACAGCGCCGCAACCCGGAAGTGGGCTCGATCGCGGCCGCCGCGGCGCATGTTCGTGGTCTCGTCCGGGGCGAGCTCTCGGAACTCGAGGCTGCGGCGCAGCTACTCGCCGGTGGGCCGAGGAGGCTGGCACGCGCATCTGCACTCGAGGACGTCGGCGTCGAGCAGGCGCGTCGAGGGGACGACGAGCTTGCCATCGCGGCATTCGACGAGGCGCTCCGGCTGTACTCGGGCGTTGGCGCGAGCATGGGATGCCTCGCGGGTGCGCCGCCGGCTGCGCGATCGTGGGATCCGACGCCGACTCGTCAAGTCGGACCGCCCCGCCACTGGGTGGGACGGGCTCACCGATTCCGAGGTCGCGGTTGTCCGCCTCGTAGCACAGGGGTTGTCGAATCGAGCCGCGGCGACGCAGCTGTTCGTGTCGCCGCACACCGTGAGCATGCATCTGCGTCATGTCTTCACGAAGCTCGGCATCAACTCTCGGGTGGAGTTGACGCGACTCGCTGTCAACCATGGGGTCGCGCACTGACGAAAAGCTGCGCCGCTCGATCGCATGGCGGATAATGGCCGGCATGCGGGCAGAGACGACGGAGCCGTCCGCAGTGAGCGCAGACGCGATTCGCGTCGTGCTCGGCGACGACGACGTGCTGCTGCGCGAGGGACTCGCGAGCCTGCTCGAGCGATCGGGCTTCGACGTCGCCGGCCAGGCGGGCGACGGAGTCGAGTTGCTCAGGTTGGTCCGGGCGATCCAGCCCGAGTTGGCGATCGTCGACATCCGGATGCCTCCGACACACGCGAATGAGGGCCTCGAGGCCGCCAAGGTGATCCGGCAGGAGTTGCCTGTGACGGCGATCATCGTGTTGTCCGCGTACGTCGAGCTGGACGACGCGATGGAGCTGTTGGCCGGTGGCGACCACGTCGGTTACTTACTCAAGAGTCGCGTGACCGACGTCGCCGCGTTCATCGAGACGGTCAGGCACGTCACCGCCGGTGCGTCAGTGGTCGACCCATCCTTGGTCCAGGAGCTGGTCAAGGCGCGACGGCGACGTGACCCGCTCGACGCATTGACGGCGCGTGAGCGAGAAGTACTCGAGCTGATGGCTCAGGGCTCATCGAACGCCGGCATCGCCCGCCAGATCTACGTCTCTGAGGGCACGGTCGAGAAGCACGTGCGCAGCATCCTCAGCAAGCTTGATCTGCCGGAGAGCAACACCACCCATCGGCGAGTCTTGGCGGTCCTCAGGTTCCTCGACAGTCGCTAGTCCGCGGCGTGCCGCTCTCGCCACCCCAGCAGCTCGAGTACGGCTTCGGCCGAGAGCAGCGACTTCGACACGAACCCGCGTGCGGAGCTCGCGGCGATGATGTCTTCGAGGTCGCGCTCGTCGTGGGCGGACATGAGGATCACCGGCCACCCCCGGCCCGTTCCGACGGTGACCAGCTCGGCAAGGTCGAAGCCGCTGTCGTCGCCGAGGTCGACGTCGATGAGCACGACGTCCGGGTCGTGCTCCTCGGCGAGCCGGATCGCCTCGGTCGGATTGGAGGCAACGCCGGTCACCACCAGGCCCTGAGTCTGCAGAAGGTCACGAATTGCGCGGCCGACGGCGGCGTTGTCGTCGACGATCAGGACGCGCGTGGACATTGCCCATAGCATGCTTTTTCATTCGCCGGCCGACATTGCAGCTAGCCGGAAACGCGTCGCTGCACGTGCCACCCTCCGTGTGCCGGTCACCTCACCAGCCGTTGACATCAACGATCACGTCGACATGACGGGAGGTGTCGACAGCGCTGGTCGGAGCTGGACAAGGCTGAGAAGCTGATCCGCGTGGTCCGTTGCAGACGCATCGGGTCGGGACGACAATGTCGCAAGTGGGGTCGAGCGGGCCATTCGACACCGAGCTCGTGCGGCTGTTCGACAAGGCGGCCGATCTGTTCGGCGTTGCCGGCTTCGACGGGCACTTGAAGCTCGTCAACTCCGCGTTTCGCGCGAACGGTCGGCTACTCGAAGGAGGAGCTGCTGGGCAGGCCGTACCTCGACATCGCTCACCCCGACGACGTGGAGAGCATCGGCCAGGCGGTGGCGGGACTCGCACAGGGAGTTGATGTACGCGGTCTCGTCACGCGCGTCGTTTGTGCTGACGGCTCGGTGCGCTGGATCGACTGGAACGCGATCTCGCTCCCCGGGGAAGCGTTCATCTACACCTTTGGCCGAGACATCACCGACCGTCTGTGCGCCGAGGCAGAACTGACGGCCCTGGTAGAGGAGCAGGCCGCGCTGCGGCGCGTGGCGACGCTCGTGGCCAAGGGGGCGGCGTCGAGCGAGCTGTTCTCGGCGGTGAGTGGCGAAGTCAGTCGGCTCTTTGGTCTGGTGCCGGATGCGACGGGCGGCGGCGCCGTGGTCCGGTTCGATCCCGGCCCCGAACTCGTCCTGGTGGGGATCTCGTCGGCCCATCGCCCGCGTCCCGCTGGGGATCGCGTTGGGATCCTCCCGACATGTGGGTCTCGACCCGCGTGATGCGTACTGGGCGGCTCGGCACGCCTGGATGAGAGGCGACCTCAGGGCCGCCCAGGATTCCGACGCCGAGTGGTTCCTCGGAGTGGGCATTCGATGCACGGGTCGGTAGCCCGATCGTCGTCAACGGCCGGCTGTGGGGGGCGATCACGGTGAACTCGACTGCGCCGCTGCCGCTCGACGCTGCTGCTCGGCTCGAGAAGTTCACGGAACTGATCGCGACTGCGATCGCAAACGCCGACTCGCGTGCTGCGCTGCGCGAGCTGGCGGACGAGCAGGCGGCATTGCGCCGGATTGCGGAGCTCGTCGCCGCCGGTGCACCGTCGATGTCGGTGTTCGCGGCAGTGGCCGAAGAGGTGGGGCGGCTGCTCGCCGTCGACCGCACCTTCGTCATCCGCCTCGATGACGCCGAGAACGTGACCGTGCTCGCGGCGTGGACTGGAGACGGCGCCGTGTCGTCGTCCGAGCTCCCAGTGCGCCGTCCCGCTGGTCCGATCACCCGACGCATCCGCGAGACCCACGCCCCGGTGCGGTTCGACGCGTATAGCGTCGAGCCCAGGGCCGCGTACGAGGACGGACTTCGCTCGGTCGTGTCGGTTCCAATCACCGGCGCCGGCAAGCTGTCGGGGTTCGTGATCGTCGCCTCGGTGACCGACACGCCGCCGCCACCTCCACCGAGGAGCGCTTGTCCGACTTCACCGATCTGCTCAGCACTGCGATCGCCAACGCGGAATCGCGAGAGTCGCTCGCCAGGGTCGCGGAGGAGCAGGCGGCGCTACGGCGCGTCGCCACGCTGGTTGCGCGTGGCGCCGCCCCGAGCGACGTGTTCGACGCCGTGATCAACGAGTCGGCCGACCTCGTCGCGGCCGACGGTGTGCTCCTCTGCCGCTACGAGCCCGATGCGGAGATGCTCGTCGTCGCCAGCTGCGGACTCAACTCGTCGGAGGTCCCACCCGACACGCGCCTTCAACAGAGGGCGAGAACGTGGCGGCCATCGTCCGTCGCACTGAGTGCCCTTGGCGCCTGGAGCAGTACGACCCGTCCGACAAGAGCCGGATGGCAGACGTCGGCAGGCGACTCGGAGTGCGCGCAGGTGTGGGCGCACCGAGCACGCCCCAGCGGATCCATCTCCGCTCCGACAGCCGGCCACTGCGACGTCAAGACCGCGATGCCAATCCGGCTTCGAGCCGCGTGGTCACGACCAAGACGCCGATCCCCGACCCGCTAGATGTGGGTGCCGGTCGCCTTGTTGACGCGTCGTCGGCGCTCAGCGCGGTCGCCGCCTTGACGTGTGCGATCAGTTCCGCCGCGCCCGCGACATGCTCACCATGGGCGTCGAAGCCTTGGCCGAACGGCACGCCGTGAACTGCCGGCATCTGGCGAGACGGCCCGGAAGCGCACCGTGGAAACGGGCCTCGACCTCGATCAGTTCCCGTGAAGTTGGTGAGCACCAGCTCGCCGGACGCCCACGCGGCGCGGTTGCCGAAGCTGCAGGGGTGGTCGGTGATGACGAAGGTGCTGGCGCCGATCCGGCCGGGCCGCCGCATCACCACCTCGTCGTGACGGGTGCGCCGTCCTACACCTCTGGATCCGATGCTTGTCCGGCAGCGTTCAGCTCACGGTCGGCTCGCTGCGGAACCCGACGTTGGCTTCGACGCTCGTGACAGCCGGGGAACGCTCCCATCGGCCGCCCCGGGTTGCTCGTGACGATGCCCAGATCGCCCCAGTCGGCGACCATGTTCGGCAGCGTGTCGGGGCGGTTGGCGGGAATCACGAAGCGCTGGCAGCCGTAGCGCCGCTCGCCGATCGGGACCAGCTTCTCGAGGAACCGTCCGGCGTCCATTGGGACGCCCTCGGCCGTCGGCGCCCCATCGACTGCTCGCCGGAGGGGTGCCGCGCACCACGTCATCACGGGATGGCGCGCTGTTGGGGCGACAGCTCGACGCCCGGCAGATCGCGCGCCAGCTCGTCGTGGCGCCCGCGGGTGGCGAGGACGTTGTCGTGCAACTCCTTGGTCAGCCGGTGGACCGCTCGGGTCAGGTTGGTGTTCTCGATCAGCAGCTGGTCGACGTCGGCATAGTCGTGGTCGGCCTTGGCCTGCTGGAACGCGGCCTGCCGGTTCTGGCCGATCATCACGAACGTCGACAGGAAGATCGCCTCGAGCGACACGATGAGCGTCAGCGTCGGCCACGGGCTCTTCTCGAAGAAGAGCATCCATGTGGTGAACAGCGCGGCGTGGAGGTACACGAAGGTCATCGAGCCGGCGAAGGCGGTGATCTTGTCGGCGATGCGGAGCTGCACATCGGACGCCCGCTTCTGGAGCTGGGCGCCGACGACGGGATGGTGCAGGACGCTGGTCTCAAGCTTGCGCATGGCGGTCGGTTCCCCCTTACTCAACTCTCGCCGCGCTGTTGCATCACATTGAGCGAAATCGATCCCGGCAGCAGGTCGAGACCCGGCGTGGCGTCCCACACCGGCACGTGGTTGTCCCACGGCCGGTCTGTCACCAACTCGAGCGGCAGCTCGCCGATCATCGTCGGGGCCGCTTCCCCGCGGCAGAGGACCTCGCGGAGTCGGGTGCGCCGGTCCGGCGTCGTGCTGAGCATCATTCCATTCCCTGAGCTTCGGTCGCGCGACCGCGACCGCGTCGATCGTGAGCGTTCGTGTGGGTCGGCGAGACGCACGGTCGTGCGATCTGTTCGGTGTCGCGCGAAGCGGCCGTCCTTTCGCCGAGCGTCGAGGTTGCTCGAGCGATCAGCTGGCCATGGGTAGTCGGCCGGCGAGTCCGGCCCCGTACACGAGGGGAAAGACGCCACCTGTGGGCTGATGGAGTGGGCGCACGACGCTCGATCGCCTCGCGTGCCTACCGAATACGGCAGCACGAGTCCACACAGCGTGCGCACTCAGCTCGCTCCGCGCAGGTCCGAGTCAACTTCGCGCCGATGGCCCACACGATGTCGTGTGGGCCATCGGGTCCTGACGGGGCCAGCCCTGACGGAATGGCGGCTTGTCGGGCGATGCAAATTCGTCGCTGTCGCCTACGCCGGCACGTCGGTCACGTGGGCGACAGCTCGATGGTGATTCAACTCGGCGTCGTATCGCCGGGTCTAGCGGGCACCACTTACGCTCGTTGGCGCCGGCTGCTGACTCGGTACATCACGCCGCCGACCGTCAGCGCGAACGCGCCGATCAACGCGATCGATGACGCGTCGCCACCCGTTGTTGGAAGCTCGCTCGCCTCGGAATTGACCGCGCCGCTGGACGACTGCGCGCCACCTTGTGCCGGGACGGCAACCCCAGAGTCGGCCGGAACGGCGACCTCGGTGTCGGCTGCGTCGGCAACTTCGGTGTCGGCTGCGTCGGCGACCTCGGTGTCGGCCGGGTCGGCGACCTCGGTGTCGGCCGGGTCGGCGACCTCGGTGTCGGCCGGGTCGGCGACCTCGGTGTCGGCCGGGTCGGCGACCTCGGTGTCGGCCGGGTCGGCGGCCTCGCAGGCGGCCGGGTCGGCAGCCTCAGGATCGGTCGGGTCGGCGGCGCCGGTATCCGGCAGGTCGTCCGCGTCCGGGGCCTCCCCCGGGTTTTCGGCGGGGTTCGGATCTCCGGAATCGCTCGAGTCGGCCGGGTCAGCGGCTTCGGTGTCGGTCGGGTCAACGGCGCCGGTGTCCTCCGGATCGGCGGCTTCCTCGGGCTGCTCGGGCGGCTCGGGGGCCTCTGGCAGGTCGGCCGTCTCGGTGATGCCTGACTCGTTCGGGTCCGCACCCTCCGGCGCCGCGGGGTCGGCGGCTTCGGTGTCGGTCGGGTCAACGGCGCCGGTGTCCTCCGGATCGGCGGCTTCCTCGGGCTGCTCGGCTGGCTCGGGGGCCTCTGGCAGGTCGGCCGTTTCGGTGATGCCCGACTCGTTCGGGTCGGCACACGCTGGGGCCTGGGGGTCGGCGGCTTCGGTGTCGGTCGGGTCGGCGGCCTCGGGGTCGGTCGGGTCGGCGGCCTCGGGGTCGGTCGGGTCGGCGGCCTCGGTGTCGGTCGGGTCGGCGGCTCCGGTTTCAGGCAGGTCGTCCGCGTCGGGGGCCTCCCCTGGATTTTCGGTGGGGTCGGGATCGCCGGACTCGCTCGAGTCAGCCGGTACGTCGGCTTCCGTGGTCTCAATGTCACCGAGGTCGGGGTCTTCGGCCTCGGGCGGTTCAGGCAGGTCGCCATTGTTCTGGTCCGGCACCTCCGGCTCCTCGACATCGGCGGCGTCGGTCGGTGCCGGCGGGTCGACCGGATCGCCCGGTGCCGCGCCCGCGTTGCCGGCACCCATCGAGGCGAGCGTCAGCACGCCGATAGCTATGGCGGGGATCGTCAGCCTGCGCATTCTCAAACTCCTTGTCGTCGGGTCGAACGGGTTTGCTCGACTCGAGCCGACCCTCGTTCGTAGCGCCCAGGCTCGAAACGCACGCTCGTGCAATCCCGTAGGAACGGTCGTGTTGGCTGTGCGTCGGGCTCGGGCGAGGGTCGTCCTGTTCGGTTGGAGGATGAGGTGCGCACGGAGTCATTTGTGAATGGCTCGGTCTCGGTCGAGGACGCCATGACTCCGGTCGGCTCGGTCGAGTTGCGATCCAGGCGCGTCAACAGGATGGTCGGACATATCCGGGCATCAGCCCTGCCCGTTCGGTTCTCGACGATGTGCAATCCGTCGACTTCGCCGGCACCGATGCCAGGCAGCGGACGGTCGGACGGCGTCGTACTGGTCAACCCCGACCGCCTCGAGTCGCCCGCGTCCGTGCTGGCGACGATCGACCGACATCATCCGCCCGTGGCTTGACCGCGTTGGGCTCGTGTCTCGAATCACCCAAATCCGTCGACCTTTGGTAAAGGGATTGCACGAGCGTGCGTTTCGAGCCTGGGCGCTTACGAACGAGGGTCGGCTCGAGTCGAGCAAACCCGTTCGACCCGACGACAAGGAGTTTGAGAATGCGCAAGCTAACGATTCCCGCTGTGGCTCTCGGCGTGCTGACGCTCAGCGCGATGGGTGTCCACAACCCCGCCAGCGCCGCAGGCGGCGAGGCCGTCCAGCGCGCCAATGTCGCGCACGGATCGGTCATGGGCGAAGACGGGGGTGATGACGACGACGATGGTGAGGAGCGCGCCAGCGCAGAGGAGTCCGGCGGCGGCGGCGGAATGGCTTCCGCGTCGGGCGAGCTTGCCGCTACCGGTGGCGACGCTTCGTCGATCGCCTTGATCGGAGCGGTCGCGTTGGCAGCTGGCGGCGCTATGTTCCGCGTGAGCACCCGGCGCGCGTCAGTACGTGCCGCGCAACGAGGCGGCGCGTGACGCCGAGCTGAACCAACGTCGCGGCAGCGCGCGACGAGACCGGCGCGCTGGCTGGCGCATCCCGCAGCGGCGCTCCGTCCATCTGGGCAATAGCACCGCCAGCCTGACAGCGCCTCGCATCCGATGGCCCACACGACACACCGTGTGGGCCATCGGCGCGAGCTTCCGCGGTCAGCTGGCCTCGACCTCGGCCAGGATGGCGGCCCTCCGCAGCAGCCGCTAGCCGGTCGGGACAGTCTCGCCACAGCTGTCGAGAGCAACCCCAACTGGTTGCGGACCTTGACCTCGGGCCCGCGGAACGTGTCGAGTCGGATGTCGGCGTCATGCGTCCTCGGCAGCGTGCAGGGAGGACCGTCGATCCATCGACTGACTTCGCCCGAGACGGCCAGGCCCCATGGCGACTGAACGTCAGGTGCTCTTGCGCTCCCACGTCCGCGTCACCGCACCGGGACGGGCGCGGACTTGGACGTACCGGGATCCAAGCGGATGCGGCGCCACGGGTCCGCCGTCGCATGCTCGGAGGAGTCCGTCGTCGCCGATCCCCAGATGGGATTGCACGACCATGCGTTTCGGACCGCTGCCCACGTTGCGACCGTTGCAGTTGAGGCCGAGCCCACTCCGCCCAGCGCATGAGACGTGACCAATGAAGAGTTCGACGATTCCTTCCACCGCGACGCCGCGTTTGCTGATGGTCAGCCGCATCGCGGCCACAGGTCCGGCGAGCTGCCAAAGGATGCGGCGCCAATTGCGGTCGCAGTCCACGGCAGCTGTGACCTGGCTCGCACAATCACACGAGTGGGGATGCCCACGACCCGTTGGTTCATCGTGCCTAGCAGCGTCTGCTCGATCGGGATCGACACCATGAACGTCCAGCACGAAGGCGACGTCCCCATTTCCGACATTCGCGCGTCATCGGGACTGGCGCAGGACGGCCCGCGGCATCAGTCGGGTCCTGATTGCTGTAGGCGCCCTAGTGCTCGGCTTCGTCGTCTACCAGTTGTGGGGGACCAGCATCGAGCACGCAAGCGCCCAACGCGAGCTGAGGCAGGAATTCGAGCAACAACTCTCCACGGTGCCACGGCCGGCCACCACCATGGCGACTCCCGCGTCTCCATCGACCTCGGTCCCCAGGGCCACCACCATCGCTCCGATTCCGCTGCCGAAGGCCCCACCGACGACGGCGGCACCGACCACGGCGGCACCGACCACGGCGGCACCGACCACGGCGGCACCGACCACCACCCCGCCACCGCCACGCCCCGTCTTCGCCAACGGCGACGCGGTGGCTCGCCTGGAGATTCCCCGCATCGGGCTGGACCAGATCGTGGTCTCCGGCGTCGGTGTGGACGAGCTGAAAATGGGGCCCGGCCATTACGAGCAGACGCCGTTGCCGGGCGAACGCGGCAACGCGGCAATCGCCGGGCACCGCACCACTTATGGCGCTCCGTTCTTCGACATCGACCAGCTGGCGCCGGGCGACGAAATCATCGCCACCACCTACGCCGGCCGCTTCGTGTACCTCGTGACCGGCACCACCGTCGTGTCGCCATCCGAGGTCAGCGTCCTCGCCGACACGCCAGACGACCGCCTCACGCTCACCTCGTGCGAACCCAAGTACTCAGCCAGCAACCGCATCATCGTGACGGCGGAACTCGACCCCGGCGGCTCCACGCCGACCGGCGCCTCTACGCCGGACTCGACGACCACACCGGCGACGACAATCCCGCCGGACACGACGACCACGCCGGCTACGACGACCACGCCGGCAACGACAATCACGCCGGCAACGACAACCGCGCCAACAACGACGGGCCCCTCCAGATCGTCGCCCGTTCGTTCGCGGCACAAGGTGCTCGTGGGCGGAGTGAGCACGGTCGTCCCCCGCGGACCAGTCGGGCCCAGCACGGACGCGACCACGAACATCGCCCGCACTGCCCCGGGGCCGGGGCCGACCATCGACGACTCCCTAGGCGGGGGCTGGTTCGACGACGCCGCGGCGTGGCCGCACGTGCTCCTGTGGGGGCTTCTGGGCACGGCAGTGGCGGTCGCGGCGTCGTGGCTTGGTCGCCGCACCAGACGATGGTGGGTGGGCTGGCTCGTCGGCTCCCTGCCGTTCGTCGTCCTCTTGTATTTCTTCTATCAGAACGTCAACCGCCTGCTGCCTCCTGGTGTCTGATCCGGCGCGACTCGTCGCACCCGCCGGAGGCAGTGCCGGATCACTTCCGCACTCCTTCGTGGAGCGTGCCTGGCATGACGGCTCGACATGGGCGGCGACGACACCATCGTGACCTACGACGACGCGAACGTCTTCGATGGCGAACTCAACGGCAACACGGGCGACACGGACACGAGCGGACTGAACGTCGTGGACACGGAGCGTTCCACCATCCGGTCGGTCTCATGGGCAACTCCGACTCTCCTCACGACCCGCCGTCAACCCGACGGCCAACGTGTTGCCGACCGCACCGGGCAGGCAGTCGGCCGCGGCCGCCGCCGGCGGACGTGCCGCGGCGTCCTCCATCTCTCAGCGCCGGATGACTCGCTCCCGGGTGTGGTCTCGGCCTGGCTTCCGTCGTCGAGGCAGGCGGGACGTCGCTTGTTGCGCTGGCCAGCGGCGCCGCATCGTCAGGCGCGAGGGCTGAGCCAACCTGCTGATGACTTGCCGAAGAAAACGCAGCGGTCCGACAGCTCGTCCCACCGGTCCCGGATCGCGTCGCACGTGAACATCGTCCGCGTGACCTGATGTTGACGACCAGACCCGCGGCCTGTAGTGCTCGCGCACGGCGGTGGCCACGTCGGAAGGCCAGGCCTGCTCGAGTCCGTCGGGGCCGATCTCGGTGCCTCTGGAGGGCCGGTACACGCCGACATAGGCGTCGGCAAGGCTCGAGTGGTAGCAGCGGCCAGTTGCTGAGTTGCGGGTCTCGACGCCGTGTTTTCCGAAGCGGTTGGCACCGGTCACGCCCGGAACGTCGAAGGCGAGAGTCTCGGTGCGATCGCGACCGTCGCATCGACCGGACGGATCCACCGTGCTGAGCACAAGGAGATCACGACTATGCGCAGACGTGCCACGCTGCCCGCAGTTGCGCTCGGCATACTGACCTTCGGCGGCGATTGGTGCGTTCGTGCTTGCCGTTGGTGGCGCCACTTACCGCGTCAGCACACGCCGCCAGCGAGCCTGAGTGGCACTTGCGGACAGGCCGTCCCGGAACACACGGCCCGTGTCGCTCGAGACTGGATGAGGGGGACCGCGGGCGAACCATGCGCGCCGCGGTCCCCTCGGGAGGACCATCTAGCCCGCTAGTGGTGAGGAGATGCGGCGATGACCGATCGACGCATGACAATGCGCACATCCGAGGTCCGCCGACTGGTGGTCGCCGCAATCGTGGGAGTCGTCGTCGCGCTCATCACGTCGTGGTTCGTCAAGGTGGAGCTGGCGTTGCTGTCTGGCTGGGACGCGACGGCACTCATGTTTCTCGTCGCCGTCTGGCCGACGATCATCCTCGCCGACAGCGCAGACGCCAAAGAATTGGCAACACGAACGACCTGAATCGTGACTCCGCTCGGCTGTTGCTCCTCATTGCGAGCAGCGCGAGCGTGGTCGCCGTCGGGCTCACGGTTGGGCTGGCGCGCCAGGAAGTCGGGTCCGAACGATGGACACTCGTCACCATCGCGGCGGTCACCGTGGTGCTGTCATGGACCACGGTCAACACCGTCTTCCTGTTGCGCTTCGCCGACCTCTACTACAGCTCGCCGCCAGGCAGCGTCGACTTCATCGGTGTGGACGGAACGGCCGGGCCGGACTGCCGGGACTTTGCGTACCTCGCCTTCACCATCGGCATGTGCTATCAGGTGTCCGACACCTCGCTTCGGAACCGCCGGATCCGACGCACCGTGATCATCCATGCGTTGATGTCGTACGTGTTTGGAGTTGCGATCATCGCCACTGGCGTCAACATCGTCGCCGGCCTCGGCGCAGTTTGAGCGACGCCTCACGAGACGGTTGGGGGGCAAGGGCCAACCGATCCTTCACCGCAAATCGGTGCAGTACCGCGTCCGCCAAGCCGAGGTGCTGCGCGGCCGACCATTCACCGATGGCCGTCTCGACGTCGAGCTGGCGTTGCTCGCGTGCCACTCGGCGCACGACTGAATCACGCGATCGTGTGTTGTGACGTACAGCATCGATTGCGTGCGTCGAGTTCGGCGAGGTTCCCAGGACTCGACCACGAGGTCCCGACGAACATGCGGGCGACGAGGCAGGGCATCACAACAACGATGACGACCGCCGCCGTGTCGGCGATACGCACGTTGGTGGGTTTGATCCCGCGACAAGGCGGCAGGTCGGGGTTTCATGCCATCAAAGGGCGGCAGCCTCGAGGCACGGAACGGCGGGACAGTGGCGGGCGCGCTCGTCGAAGGTCGGCTGCCGCGGGCGACGCCCTGATCAGCCGGACGGCTCCGGCTCCATGGTCGACTGCTCGATAGGTATGTGCACGGTGATCTGCGTGCCATCGCCTGGTTGGCTGACCACGCGCAGCGAGCCGCCCAGCGCTTCCACACGGTCGGTCAGCCCGACCAGCCCAGTGCCACGGCGCGAGTCGGCACCCCCCACGCCGTCATCGCGGATCGTGAGCACCACGCCGTCGCGTCCGCGCTCTACCGAGATCTCGACGCATGTCGCACGAGCATGCTTGGCGGCGTTCGCCAAGGCCTCCGACACCACGTAGTAAGCGGCAACCTCGACAGGTTCGGGTAGCCGCTCTTCGATGGTGAGATCGAGCTCCACAGCGAGAAGCGCCCGCCGAGCCAGCGCCCGCAGAGCCGGACTCAGACCGCCGCCCGACAGGATCGCGGGATGGATGCCGCGCGACAGCTCCTGCAGTTCATCCACGGCGCTCGCCAGCCCCGACGCGACACCTGCGACCTCCTCCCGCAGCACGGCGTCGTCGGCGGCAATGTGCGATTCGGCGGCGCGCAACCGCAAGGCCAACGAGATCAACCGTTGTTGCATCCCGTCGTGCAGGTCGCGTTCGATGCGTCGACGCGCATCGTCTGAGGCAGCGACGATGCGCCGGCGCGAGGCAGCCAGTTCGATGTGCGTGTCCGCGTTGGCGATCGTCGTTCCCACCAGCGCAGTGAAGTTCGCAAGGCGTTGCTCCGTATCGTCCGGAAGGCTCTCAGGAGACGTCACCACGATCGCCCCCCACAACTTGCCCTGGACATTGATCGGGCAGCTGACGGCGCACATGATTCCCATCTTGTGTGCTACGCCCTCCACGTCGACGGTCGACCAGTCCATCTCGCTGCGAGCGGGTTGACCCGTTCGGTAGACCGTCGCGGAGGCCAGCGAGTCATCGAGCGGCCAGCGGTTCCCAACGGGGATGTGGGCGCCCAGCGCCTCGGAGACGCCTTCGTGGACCAGCGCGCCGTCGTCGAACCTGACCACGGCGACGGCCGCTGAATGGAACAGCCCGGCGACTTCCTCGCTCACGGCATCGAAGATCTCTGCTGGCGACACACCCTCCGCGCCCAGCGTCGCGACGCGCCGGAGCGCGGCCTGCTCGTTGGCGAGGCGTTCCACCTCCTCGCGCGCTGCGGAGTTGGCGATGGCCGTGGCCACGAGGTCGGCGAACTGGGTGAGCAGCGATTCGCTCTGTGGACGGCCGGGTTGTGGCCCCGATGGGTCGAGAACAATGGCGTCCCACGTGACGCCACCGAGGACGATCGGCGAGCCGACCGCGGAATCGGTCCCAGGCGCACGCGCAGCCGCCGCAGCCACCTCGTTGGTCTTCTCGTAGTCGTCGACGCGAGCGGGCCGACCGTCTCGAATCACGGTGGCAACCACGCCGGCCTCGTCCAACGCCACTTCTGCCGCCCCTGCCCACGGCGCCGGAGCGACGCCCACACCCGAGCACGCCTTCTCCCTCCTGGCGGCCAACGTGGGCGTTGAGGTCGGCATCGTTGTAGACGGTAGGGACAACCCGTCTACGGAACATCCCCCAGGTGGGTAGAGCTTGGGCTGTCGGTGGGCCCTTGTGAGTGGCTCGTGGTCAACCTCGCCAGTTCGGTGCGGTTGGCCACCCCGAGCTTCGCATAGGCGTGCGAAAGGTGCGCCTTCACTGTATTACGGGACATGAACAACTCCCGGGCGATGTCAGGATTATTCAATCCCTGGCTGGCAAGCTCGACCACTTGCCGTTCCACCGGGCTCAAGCTGGCCCAGCCGTGCCTCGCTCTTGCGCGTGTACCCCGGCCTCGATTCGCGTACGAGACGGCGTCTGCGAGAGACAGTCGAGCGCCCTCGTCCTTGGCTCTTTGAAGGTTCTCGTCCCCCAGCACAGCACCGGCTGTGGCCAAGTTCCGCTTGATGCGTTCGTTCGCGGTCGGGAACGCCACGAGTCCGAGCATGCCGCGTTCGTTCTGGGCGGCGGCGGACAGCCGAACAGCCCGTTCGTACTGCCCCTGGAACAGGGCGACTTCAGCAAGGATGTCGAGGGCGTCGATGACCTCGAGAGGCCACCCATTGCCGATGACCACGTTGAGTGCCTCATGTGTCACTGACTCCGCTCGTTCGTCCTCGCCCTCCAGAAGCACGGCCCGGGCCAGTCCGAGGTGGGCCACTGCCCGGGCGCGCCGGTTCCGTAGGGGTTCGGCGGCAGCCAGGAGCGCGTGGACGTGCGTCTTGGCCCGGGTGCTGTCGTCCCCGGCGAGCGCCACGGCTAAAAGGATCTCCTGGGCGTGCCAGGCGAGGTAGCAGACCTCCGATTCCTGGTCATACAGGCTCGTCGCCCAATGTTGTGCCTCATCGAGCTCACCGTCGGCCAGCGCGGCGACGCCTAACGTGTGCATGAGCACCCCGGTCCCTAGACGCAGCCTTCCCTGCCTTGAGGGTTCGAGATCGGCCTCCGCCCGCCTTCGAGCCGCGCCCGCCGCGCCGGTCATGGCGTCGAGGATGGACACGACCTCAACTGCGCAGTACCGGGACAGCGGGTCGTCTCCGGGCACCATGACCAGCGCCCGCTCGCCGTGAGCGCGTGCGCGCGCCAGCTGCCCAGCCGTGAGGTCTGTGTGCGCCGAGCACCACAGACACCAGCGAAGGTCGTCGTCATAGCCGATCGCTTCCGCGATCCGGAGCGCCTCCTCGAGCGGACTGCGCATGGCGCCGGGTTCGTCCTGACAGAAGTAGCTGACGGCCAACGAGCCCAACGCGTCACACAGAGCGACGTCGTCTCCTGCCGTCCGGGCCAGCTCAGCGGCCCGTTTCAGCAGCGGATCACCGCTGCTGGGATCCCGCAATATGGTTAGCGCCCCGAGCCGATGCAGAGCGCGCGCCTGGGAGCGGACGTCGCCGACCGCTGCACCCATCTCCAGTGCCGCCGTCGCGGAGGACATCGTGCGGGGAAAATCGCCAAGCCAGAACGACAGCATCGACAGCGTCGCCAAAGCGCCAGCCTGCTCGGATGAAGGCTCAGGGGGCGCGGCACCGAGGCTCTGTTGTGCCGCCGCGACCCCCTCTGCCTTTCGCCCGCGCACCCGCCAGTAGAGACCCAGTGCTCCGACGATGGCCAGAGCGTCATCTGGCACCCTTACGCAACCGTTGTCGATAGCCGCCCGGAGGTTGGGTGACTCATCATCAAGGCGGGCTCGGCCGGCAGGGTCCAGCGCCCAGAGTTCACGTTGTCCCCGTTCCGCCAAGGCTCGGAAGTAGGCACGGTGCCGGTCTGCCACAAGACGCTCCTCGCCGGCCGTGACCAAACGCTCGGCGGCGTACTGGCGAACGAAATCGAGCATCGAAAGGCGCGTCGCGCTCGTGCTGCGCTCCACCGCCAAGAGCGACTTGTCGACCAGGCCCTCGATTTCATCGAGTACCTGGTCGGGCGAGATGAGACCGCCGGCACAGATGGCGGCTGCGGCTTCTCTGTCGAATCCGCCCGAAAAGACCGACAACCGAGCAAACAGCAGCTGCTCCTGGTCTGTGAGCAGGTCGTAACTCCAGTCGAGCGAAGCCCGAATCGTCTGGTGACGAGGATCCGACCTGCGACCGCCGCGCAGTAACCGCAGATGATCATCGAGGCCTTCAGCAATTTCACCGGGTGAGAGAACACGAGTTCGTGCGGCCGCTAGTTCGATGGCGAGGGGAATCCCTTCGACCCCGTGCACGATGCGCTGAACAACACCAGCAACTTCTTCGTGCAGCTCAAATCGTGATTGCACGTTGCCAGCTCGATCTGCAAACAGCCGAACCGCCTCGGATGGCACGCTTTCGCCGCTCATCGTTCGGTTCTCCATTGAAAGCGGCGGCACTGGCCACACGACCTCCCCGTCAATGTCAAGGGAGGAACGGCTTGTGGCCAAGAGTGCGAGCGCTGGACAGCTGCGGCAGAGAACGTCGGCCACATGCCGTGCCGTATCGAGTACATGCTCACAGCAGTCGAGGATGAGCATGACCCGGGCTTCCCGCAGGTGGTCAACTACCGCCTGCAGGGGAAAGCGACTCGACCCTCCGCCTACGGCCTCGAGCACCGCGCTCTCGACCAATCCGGGATTGGCCAATGGTGCGAACTCCGCGAAGTAGACACTCATCCAACCGACCTGAGCGGCGTTGAAGCCGAGCTCAAGGGCCAGACGGGTTTTGCCGATACCGCCGATGCCAACCAGGGTGACGAGTCGCTTTCCGTGCGCGAACAGCGATCGCAGCTCGTCGAGCTCGCGTTCCCGGCCGACGAACGTCGTCAGGGAGGTGGGAAGCGTTCCGCTCGCCTCTAGCGCCGGTGACTTGTCGGCGACGAAGTCGGCCTCCGGCATGTCGCGATCATTGCACCAGAGACAGACCGTGGACTCGCGGAGGCTCGGGCGCGGTCGCCGCATTCGAGCACTCCATCCTCAAAGGCGCGGATTCGGTCGGCTCCCGCGCACGCCGAACATGAGCCGGGAGGCGGTTCGGTACTTGTACGCCGTTGCGCTAGCGAGCACTCTGATCCGCCAGCTCGACGCGGACGACGGCCAACGAAGACGCGGAACGCCGATTCCGAGCGCTCGTGGTCTAACTGGGCGGCTTCTGTGACAGCAGCTGGCAGAGCTCACGCCCGGAAGCCGCATTGGCGCAGATCCCGCCCAGATCGATCCTCATGCCTGGAGATGTCGGCATGACGGAAGGACGCAGTACCGGAAGGACGCGAGCTGGTTTGGCCACCCTGGGTTGCTCGACCCATCGGATCGACACTGTCAGCACCGACGGAAGAGATCCGATCACAAGCGCGAAGGGCCTCCTCAAGCCGGCGAGGCCGTTCCTGTCGACGGGTCTTCCATCCTGTCCTGGGCCGTCGAGAAGCGCCAGGCAGCGTCGTGGTCAGTAGGCCCCGCCACCTTGGATGAACACCCCATCCACTCCCATGATGACCGCGCCCTGTTCGCTGTCGCCGATCTGGGCGTTCACGTCGCCGGTGCCACCGAGCACGACGTTCGAGTCATCGCGCGTGACGACGATGTTCTCACCGACGGCACGGTTGTCGTCGTCGTCGTAGCCGTCAGCGCCGACGACGACGGCGTCTGCACCGGACGCCAACGTCGTGCCTTCGTCGGTGTGCACCGCGGAAGCCGCATCCCCGCTGATCTGCTGCGTCCACTCCACGTACGGGAAGTCGAATTCATCGGGTGTGCTGTCGTCCGAGTCATCGGCGGAGTCGTCGCCACCGGTAGGGGAGATGACTGCCGCAAACGCGCCCGTGGGGGGTGTTGCTGGTACCGCGGGCGCCGTCGGTGCGGCCGCGGGCATCGCCGCCGTCGGTGCGTGGATCACGCCGTCATCGGCGTCTTCGTCTTCCTCTTCGTCTTCGTCTGCTTCGTCGTCCGGGTCGTCGTCGGGGTCGGAGTTCAAGCCGCCGCCGGGGTCCTCGGAGGCGAGGTCGACGATTGCTGCGGCGACGGTCTGGTATGGCGCCTCGTCGGCCGACTCGGTACCACGAATGACGGAGTTCGTCGCGTCCGTCACGTTCAGTCCGCTGGCGTCGGTGTCTCCGGTGTTCGCGTTGAGATTCCCATTGCGATTGACGAAGACGTTCGAGTCGTCAGTGGTGGCGATGATGTTCCTCCCGGCGACGTCGGTTCTGTATGACTCCCACTCTGAGAAGGCGAGACCACGACTCCTGGCGCCCGGCAGTGGGCTCAAGATGGGCTCGATGTAACTCGCGGGTCCACGGATCCCGAGTGGTCCAACTTCCGGCGCGTCGAAGGCGTTCAGGCCGGGGTACGGGAACGGGTAGCCGGCGGGCTCCGTGACCGGGTAGCCGGCGGGGTACGTGATCGGGTAGCCGGCGGGGTACGTGACCGGGTAGCTGCCGGGGTACGTGATCGGGAAGGGGTACGTGGCGTAGGTGGGTTGTTGGAAAGCGGGAGCAGGAACCGTTGACGGAGATGCGTCAGCTGCGGACGGCGGGCCCATGAGGAGAGGGCTCGGCACTGCCAGTGGATACGACGCCGATCCGCCCGGCCCTGATCGGGCAATTCCCGGTTCCTCGCTTTGCGTGCCCGCAGCAAGATCTCCGCTCCCTGTCCCCTCAGCAAACTGCGAACCGTCGGGCCCGGTCGTCAGCGAAAAGGTGCTGCCGGGCGTGGCGACGTAACCGGCGCTGTCCAGGAGGCCCGGGTTCGCCTCGTTGGGCCGAGTCGTCAGGGCAAAGGTGCTGCCGGGCGCAGCGACGTGGCCTGAGCTCACCGGCAGGCCGGGAGTTGTCATGTTGGAAGCGCTGATGGGCGTCCCAGTTCCGGTTGCGATGGCGTTCTCAACCGTTGGCGCGTTCGTGGGAGCACTCGCCACCGCGACCGTTGGCGTGTTCGTGGGAGTGCCCGCCACGGCGGGACTGATCGGCGACACAGTTGGTGGGGGAGACTCGGCGCTCACCATCTCACTCACCGACCCGTAGAACATCCAACCGGTGGCGCACGCGCCGGCGTAGAGCAAGCCGAGGATCACGGGCTTCGGGATGTAGACGGACGCGGACATGGGGGTCTCCTCATCTTGTTTGGATGTTGAAGCGGTGCGTCATGGCGCCGCGGTCGACGGGCTGGTCGGCTGAGCTGCAGGAGCGCTCAGACGGGGAGGATCGTCAGCTGGTGCGATGTCAACGTCGTCCCCGTCAAATGGGTCGCCCACCTGGGCGCCGGCCTGTTGGCTTGCCGGCAGAAACGAATCACCCGCCGCGATGTCGGAATCGCGCACTCCCATGACGACGGCTCCGCCGGTGTCGCTGTCGCCGATCTGGGCATTCACATCGCCGCTGCCGCCGATCGCGACGTTTCCGTCGTCGTAGGTGACGACGTTGCGGTCGCCGTACACGCGGACTCCGTTGTCATCCACGCCGTCGCCGCCGATGACGAGCGAGTCCATGCCGGATGCCATCGAGACACCGTTGATGTCCGCCACAGACGCCGACGAACCACCCGCCGTCGGGGTGGCGAGCCCGGACACGGACGGCGTCCCGGGCCACGCAGGATTGAACAGCGGGGGATCGAGCGTTTCGTCGGAGTTTCCGGAAGCGCCGGAACGGACGACTGAGCCCGCCACATCGACGACGTTCAAGCCGCTGGTATCGGTGTCACCGGTGTTGCCGTTGAACGTCCCGGTACGGTGCATGAACACGTTCGAGTCGTCGTACGTCAACACGTTGTCGCTGCCGACGACCTCCAAGGAGTGGGACTCGTAGCCGGCGATACTGATCGCTCGACCGGCTTCGCCGGGGGCCGCTCCCGCTGTGGCCGATTGCGGGGCGAGTTGGGGCGATGGCCCCAGCGCGGAGGTCGACGCTCCGGATTGCGCTGTCGACTGTGGGGGAGAGGGGCCGGACATAACCTGCTCCGAGTCGCCAGTGCTGAGCGTGGAATCCTGCGAGTCGATCGCGATGGCGCCGCTCGCAGCCGCATCGCCGGTGTTCGCTCTGACGTCGGGGTTGTCACCGACCGTCACGATCGCGCCGTCGGAAGCGATCACAATGTTGTTCCCGTTGGCAACGATTGCCGTGCCCCCCGCGAACACTTCGAGCGGCGAGCTCCCGAGCGCACGAACAACTTCAGTGGCCGGGCCCGCCGAGCCGCTGCTCGGCTCCGCTTCGGGCGACGGCGGCGGCGGCGCGCCCATGGACGGCGCCGCCGCGTCGACCTCCTTGCGGGGCGCACCGGCTGCTCTACGCATGCTGGACGGAGGCGGGTCGGCGGGCGCGGCGCCAGAAGTGCCTTGCCGCAGACCCTGCGCACCACTCGGCACTGGGATTGAGGAGAACGGGACAGGTGGTGCCGCCGCGGCGCCGGGAGCGCCCGTCACGATGGTGACGTTGACGTAGACGGGCACGTAGACCACCGGGGCGCTCAGTGCCGCAGGTACGCCGGGTGCGGCGGGTAAACCAGGTGTGGGTATGCCTTGCCCGGCCGGTGGGCTCGACGCGTCAGGCGCCGCGGCTGCAGTCGGTGTGCTAGGTGGCCCGAAAACCGTTCCGGCGGACGCCGCCGGCGCGCTCACGCCGCCAGGCGCGGTCGAGCTTTCCGGTTGCCCCGACACATCGGCCGCAGCCATGTGGGAGGCCCAGCCGATGAAGACCGCGCCGAAGAAGGTCAGCGCGAGCAGCACCCACTTCGGTATGTGCACGGCAGCGTCCTCTCGCAGTCCAAGCTCTTGATGCTCGACTGTCCCAAGACGTCGGCGGACGAACAACGCCCGAACGTGCAATACGAAGTGGAATGGCGAGACACGTCACGCCACATGTGCTCGCCGCCCGACAACCTACGTCGACGGCACCGCCGCACCGAGCCGTCGCACGGGACTGAATACTGCTCAACGCCGCCGAGCATCACGCTCGATGCGAGGTTGAGGGTTGGGACAGACCGAGAACCGGCGAGGCCACCGTCTGGGCGATGTACGCGGTCGCCCCAGCTGCGGTCGCTGCCGATGTACCAGTCGGCCGTGCTGGTCGGGCGAACGCTGTCCGACGTCGTGCGCAACCTGCTCACGTTCGTGGTGATGCTGAGCGTGGCGTTCGCGGTCGGCTTCCGGATCGAGGGCAGCCTGGCCGAAGCGGTGAGTGCGACTGTGCTGCTGTTCGCCTGCAGCTATGCCTTCAGCTGGATCCAGGCGCTGGTTGGGCTGTCGGCCGGATCGGTCGAGGCCGCGAACTCGGCGGGCTTCATCTGGATGTTCCCGCTCACGTTCGTGTCCTCGGCGTTCGTCCCAGTGGAGAGCATGCCCGACTGGCTGCAGCCGATCGCCGAGAACAACCCCTTCACGATCCTCACCAACGCCACCCGCGCCCTCTACAACGGCCGCGACCCGGGATCGGACCTCTGGCTGGCGTGGATTTGGGTGATCGGCATCGCCCTGGTATTCGGCTGGCTAGCAATCCGCAGTTCGCGTCGACCACCAGCAAGTGACGCCGGGCCCCGTTGGGTACCTGCTCGACGCCGCAGCCATCGCGCCCACCGACGGGTCCCGCGACTCGACCGACGGCTTCCCTCGCGTCACAACCGAGGGATCGCCAAGGTCGACGTCGCTCGACGCACCATCGCTCACCTACTACGGGGGCGCATGACGGTGAGAGTGTCGCCGGGGATGGTGGTCGGTCGGGCGGCACCCGCCTGGCACGCGTGTCGTGCCGCCGCCGTCGGCAGGCACGGTGCCAGGCTGGGCCGTCCGCTCTCCTTCCGCAGCGTGCGGGATGGCTTCGAGTCCGGCGAGCGCGCAGAGCCGGCGAACACACGCCGAGGGCGCTCGGATGACCAGCTTCGGATTGGTTCGAGTCGCGTCGAGCACGCTGCGGAGGCCGGCGGCGTCGATGAACCTCACGGCGGAGAGATCAAGGATGTGGATTGACGGACTCCCGGCAAGTTTCTGCGCGAGCTTCGACCCCGTGACGATGTCGAGCTCGCCGCTGACGGCGAGCAGACGCGGGCCGCTCCAGCAGGTCCGACGGTGTGACGTGAACCGTCGCCGCCGAGTACGGCAGCTCATGTAAAAACGCTGACCCCGCCCGGTCCCACGAGGAGCCCGGCGATGATGAGGACGATCCCGAGCAGGAGTTGACCGCTGATCGCCGTGACGATGCCGGCGATGACGAGAACGACAGCGAGAATCCACAGCAGCGTGGCCATGAGGCCTCCCAGCAAATCCGTGATCGCACCATTGCGATCAGTACCTAGGTAGCCACCTCTTCGGGCGGTTGTGTACACCCCAACGGATGATTTACGGTCCGTCGAGTGAACGCCTCGGCCAGACCGCTGCGGGTCGCGCTGGTCGACGACTACGACGTCGTCGTGATCGGGCTGGCCCACCTGTTCGACGCCTACCGTGACCGCATCGTCGTCGCCGAGCTCGACACCAACCTGCCCGTGAGCGACGACGTCGATGTGGTCCTGTACGACTCCTTCGCCCAACCGGAGGCTGACCACGACGACATTGCCGTCCTGGTGGCCAACCCCCACGCCCGCCACGTCGCCGTGTACACATGGAACTTCAACCCGGCGCTTATCGACAGCGCCCTGGCCAAGGGCGCACGCGGCTACCTCTCCAAGACACTCCCGGCGCGGGACCTCGTCACGGGGATCGAATCGATCGCTGCCGGTGAGCTGATCATCAGCGAGGCCCCGCCACGCTCTCGGACACCCGCCGGACGCGACTGGCCTGGGCGCAGCGAGGGTCTCAGCGACCGCGAGGCCGAGGTCCTCGCCCTCGTTACCCAAGGCAAGTCCAACCTCGAGATCGCCGCGGTCATGTACCTCAGCATCAACACCGTCAAGACCTACGTCCGCTCCGCCTATCGCAAGATCGGCGTGACGACACGATCCCACGCCATGCTCTGGGGCATTGCCCACGGCTTCCAGCCGGACCACCACCGCATCGAGCACTGGCGCGGCGGCCCTTGAAGCGTCCGGCATTCGTGGACGCGAACCCCGGTGGAGATCGCCGACGACCTGAGTCGCGGACTCGCGAGCCCGGTGTCGTGCCTGGCCGCCGCTCTGCCTTGATGAGATGTGCGATCCCTGCATTGAGACAGAGGAACTCACGCGTTCTCGTGACGGGATGATCGGGGGCAAGCAGTCGAAACTCGGAGGTCGCCGACCGATGCGTCGAACCAGTGACTGCGGTGGGCTTGGCGATGATTCAAAGCTGTGCTGCCGGAGGACGCGATACGCAGACTGCCGCGCACGTCCTTTTGGGCCGGAACCGTCACCGGGGACCCGAAGGACTCGTGAAATGGGTCGGTCAGCTCGTCGGGACGAGCGGCGTCAGCGCGGGAGTTGCGCTGCTCAGCATGTTTGTGAACGAACTCGAACGCGAGGCAGGTCATCGGAGGCGACCGAGTGAACGGCCACAACCGACCGTTCACGTCCGATGCGGGCGCGCGATCACGTCCGTCGATCACGTCGTCGGATGCCGAGGCGTTCGACCAAGGCCGGCATCCCCGCTCCTCGACGTCGTCAGGACGCGACTTCTGCATGACAACCACGTCAAGGCTGGGCCGAACCCGGGGATCAGCGCACCTCGACGAGGGGCAGAGCGTCACTCGTCGCCCCAGAATCGGACGGGTCGTCGATGATCGTGCCGACGATGGTCGCGGTCGAGCACCGCCGCACACCAACGCACGACTGGCCCGACGAATCTGATGGCGAGCTGGCGCTCCACGATCGGAGCCTTGGTGCGATCGTGGCGGCTGTCGTCGCTAGGAACGAGTGCCGTGCGCGTCGATCCCTGGCGATTGAGATCAGACAGGAGGTCACTCCCTGCGGCGCGGCTGTGGGGCTGCATCATTCCGATGATCTCCGTTGTCGTTCGTCGGCGCGGTCGACCCATCTGCGACATCGGCCATGTCGCGTCGCGTGTCATCCGTTGATACGCCTTCGACGCTGTGGATGACGCGTGAGACCGAGATTTTCGAAGCCGGTGTCGCGTGGGGTGAGAGCTGACGCCGAGGTATGAGGCCCGGGGCCTATGGGTAAGGCTTCCGGCGGGTGCTGGGGGCGGCCGACGAGACCGGGGACGGCATGTTGCCGTCCGACATCGACGGGGTTGCGGCCGTGGTTCGTCGGGTCGTCGCCGCTCGGATGACGGACGGCGATGCCGTTGATGATCTGGTCCAAGAGACGCTGGTCCGGGTGCTCGGGGCAAGCAGCCGGTTGGACGGGCGGGCGCTCGGGCCGTACGCCGTTGTCATTGCACGAAACCTGGTCGCCTCGTTCTGGCGCAACGCCGACACGAGTCGGCGCCACGAACACCGGCTGTTCGACCCCCGTGAGCCGGCGGCACCCGACGGACCGCTCGTCGAGAGCGAGGAGGCGGCGGCCGTTCGGGCGGCACTCGGCCGTCTGGATCCTGCCGAACGGGACGTCCTCGTGGCCCACGAAGTCGAAGGAAAGGGCACGACGTCGCTGGCAGAGTTGATCGGATCGACGCCTGCAGCCGTGGCGAAACGTCTCAGTCGATCCCGCGCGAAGCTGCGCGTTGAGTACCTCCTCGAGCTCGCCGGTGAGCCACCGTCGTCACGCTGTCGCCCGGTCCTCCTCTCGCTGTCGGTCGGCGATCGACGCCGGCAGGCGGAGTTGGACGTCGGCTACCACTTGCTCGAATGTGAGTTCTGTGCCCGCGTGAGTCAATCGTTGCTCGACCGCCGCACCGGGGTGGCCGCCGACGAGGTACGGGTGCCGATCCGTGTCGATGCGGACGTCGTGGCCGCGCGGCAGCAGGCCCGGGAATTGGCGCGTGAGGCTGGTTTCGGCCCGACTGACGCCACGGTCGTGGCGACGGCAACTTCCGAGATCGCACGCAACATCGTGCGCTTTGCCGACCGCGGTGAGATGATGATGGCAGTCGTGCATGACGGCGAGGCGGCAGTCGGTCTCACGATCGTCGCCCGAGACGTCGGTGTCGGTATCGCCGACGTCCAACAGGCGCTAGAGGTGGGTTACACAACCTACGGTGGCAGGGGGTTGGGGCTGCCGGGATCCCGAGGGTTGATGGATGAGTTCGAGATCACCTCCGAGGTCGGTCGCGGTACAACCGTCGCCATGACGAAGTGGCGGCGATGCTGATGTCGAGGGTCTCTTCCCCGGAGCACACGAAGCGAGAGGAGCGCGTGATGGACGGGTCCGAGCAGAACGGGCGAGACGGTGACACGGCAGTTGAGGACCATCAGCTGCTCCCCGAGTTGGTCGCACACCTGCGCCAGCACCGCTCCGAGTTGCGAGCGGAATGGGAGGCCCGCATCGACGCGGCCCGCCTGTTGCAGGCCATGACGGCGCAGGAGATCAGGTCCGAGACGACGTCGGTCTACGACAACTACGTCGAAGTGCTGGAGACCGGCAGCGTCGACGCGCTGCAACGGTACGCCCGGGACCTCTCGGAGCGGATCATCCCTCGTGGTGTCGAGACCAACGAAGTGGTGGGCATCGTGCTGCTACTGCGTGACGTGCTCGCCCGCTGGCTGTTCCAGAAGTATCAAGGCGACTTCGCGCTGCTGAACCGCGTGTTGGACGCCTACGAACCGGCAGCCAACCGCATCGCCAACACCGTTGCGGTCAGCTTCGTCGAAGAGCGGGAACGAGTCATCCGCCAGCAGCAGGATGCGATCCGAGAGCTCTCGACACCGGTGCTGCAGGTGCGTGAGCGCCTCCTCATCCTGCCGATCATCGGCGTGCTGGACAGCCAACGTGCGACCCAGTTGACCGAGCAGCTGCTAGGAGGTATCCGCACCAACCGTGCCAAAGTCGTGGTGATCGACATCACGGGCGTACCGGACATCGACACCACCGTCGCCAACCACCTTGTGGAGACCGTCGACGCATCTCGGCTGATGGGAGCGAGCGTGATCATCACGGGACTTTCGTCTGACATCGCGCGCACACTGGTCAAGATCGGTGTGGACCTGACGAAGATGAACACGATCGGCGACCTGCAAGGTGGGATCGAAGAGGCCGAGCGCCAGCTCGGCTTCCGGGTGATCCGCACCGAAGCGAGCTGAGGGTCGTCACGAGTGACCTGATGTTCGTTTCCATCCTGCGCCAAGGTGATTTCTTGATCGCCTCGATTCATGCTGCGCTGGATGACAGCGAACTGATGCGCTTCCAAGAGGACGTCGTCGATCAGATCGGGCGATACCGGGCGCGCGGCGTGATCATCGACGTCGCTGCACTGGACGTGCTCGATTCGTACGGCTCAAAGGCACTTCGAGACCTGGCTCACATGGCGCGCCTCCGCGGCGCAGCGACCGTGCTCGTCGGCATCCAACCCGACGTTGCCTTCTCCGTGATCCGGCTGGGGATGGACCTCGACGTCCACACTGCGCTCGACCTCGAACAAGGGCTCAGCCACCTCGAACGGATCACGAGCGGTCATCGTGCTGGCGACTCGGCGCTCAACGCGTTACGGAACAACCACTCCGCGCCGCGCGATACCGCGTAGTCCATTCCCTCGCTGCTGCGGGGCCGCGCACTCTCGGGTATGGGTGTCCCCGCCGGAGGTCATCCGTCGCGGTCGAGGGGTTCTTGCTCGCTCTGCGTCATCAGCCGACTCCGAGGCGTCTCAGTCGGTAGCGGGCGGCACAGCGGCACGAGGAGGCCCACGATGACAGATCTCTTGTATGACACCCGACTCCTGACGGATCGCACCGCGCTCGACTGCAACTACTCGAAGATCGGCAGGATCGCTGACGTCTACGTCGACAAGGCCACTGGGCGGCCAGAGTGGCTGGCCATCAAGACCGGGCTGTTCGGTACCAAGCTCAGCTTCGCGCCACTGACCGGTGCTCACGTTTACGGCGATGACGTCGTCGTCCGCTACGACGCTTCGCTCGTCAAGGACGCGCCGAAGGTGGAGGCTGACGGACAGCTCACGGCTGATCAAGAGTTGGACCTCTACCGCCATTACGGCATCGACCTCAACGCGATAACCGGCAACGGTGGAAAGCGCGGGGGTCGCGCCAAGGAGAACGAGAGCGCCCGCGGCACCGCTGAGACGATGACCCGCTCTGAGGAGCAGCTCGACGTCAAGAAGCGCACACGCCACTCAGGGACCGCTCGGCTGCGGAAGTGGATCGAGACCGAGGACGTCGAAGTGCGCGTCCCCGTGCAACACGAGAAGGTTCGTGTGATCACCGAACCGATCACCGACGCGAGCCACGACAAGGCGATGGCCGTAGACGACCTGACGACCGGACAACAGGAGATCGTGTTGAACGAAGAAGTGGTCGAAGTCGAGAAGCGTGTCGTGCCGAAGGAACGGGTCCGCCTCGAAACCGAGACGGAGAGCGACGAGGTCCCCGTCAACGACACGGTGCGCAAGGAACGCATCGAGTTCGAGCAGGACACCCCGCAGCGTCCTCGCGCCAAGCGCTCCAACCGGTAGCCCATCGATCGGCGGGACGCTCCGCGATGCGGTCGCCGCGCGCACGCCGCCAGCGGCGGCGACCGCATGCGTCTCGTCTAAGTGTTGATGAGGTCTGACGGTGCGTCTGGCCATCCATCGATTCCGGGTATGGGCATCGACAGCTGAGGGTGGTCGTCGGAGCACGACGAGAAACTCAACGCCCCGCTCGGGTCCAGTGGATCGGTGCCGCAATGACTGAATCGCCGAGAACATCTCTTCCGTCGAATCAGTCCGCTGATTCTCTGGCGGATCTCGCGACGGTGGTGCGACGCGTCCTCGCGGCAAGAACCCGGGATCACCACCTGATCGAGGACTTGACCCAGGAGACGTTGATTCGGCTTGCCAGCTCGGAGCAGCGTCTGGCTCCCGACGCGCAGCGCGCGTACGCCATCGTGACGGCCCGAAACCTGCTGACGTCGCACGCCCGTCGTCAATCCGTCCGCCGCCGTCATCTTCACCGGCTGGTCGAAGCCACCGGTCTCGAAGGACCCGAACAGCACACCCTTCAGCGCGAGGAGACCGATGCCCTCGCTGCGGCGCTCGAGCGCATCGACCCGGAGGACCGCGACCTCCTGCTGCGCCATGAGTCGGAGGGTGTCGACCTCGCGACTCTCGCCGACCGGGCCCACGTGAGCAGCGGCGCGATCGCCATGCGGTTGACGCGCGCCAGGGCAGCCTTGCGTCTCGAGTTCGTGCTCGCCTTCCGTCGCGTCGAACTGCCGACCGAGCACTGCCGACCCGTGCTGCTCGCGCTCGCCACCGGGGATCGCCGACGTCAGGTGGCCCTGGGTATGGCGGCGCATCTCGACTCCTGCCCGACATGCGCCGCGCTCGTCAAGCCGCTGACTGAGCGCGACCGGCGGACCGCCGGTTGGTTGATCGTGCCGATCGTCGAGACCCTGCGGCGGGCGTGGCAACGCCTGCGCGGCCGTCCGATGTACGCGATGGCGGCCGTCGTGCTCGCCTCGGTCACGCTCTTGCGGCAGGAGCCTCCGCAAGCCTTGCCACCCCCGTCGACGGCTGTCG
Organism: uncultured Acidimicrobiia bacterium; assembly: GCA_963844915.1. Taxonomy (GTDB): domain Bacteria; phylum Actinomycetota; class Acidimicrobiia; order Acidimicrobiales; family Ilumatobacteraceae; genus JALZMG01. Next base: position 638,853 of record CAWJQF010000013.1, read on the forward strand.
CCGATCCGCCCGCTACCACCACGGTCGGTGTCCCGCCGCCGACCATCGCGCCGACACCGGCGATCACAATCGCGTCCACAACGACGACGATCGCGGCTGCCGTGCCTGCAACCACCGTGCCCGTCGGTGGCGAGACCACGACGGTGTCCACGACGCCGTGCATCCTGCCGACGGTCGTCGACCAACTCGATCCTGCAACGGACCTCGTGTGCCCGATCGCCAGCACCATCGTCGCTGCGGCGGACGAGATCACGACGGCGACGATTCCGGCCGCACCCCCTGCGCCGACCGGCCAGCTCGACCCGGTCGACTCCGTCGTTGGAGCCGTCCCCGGACCGTAGATACGTCCGGGAGTCGCCTGCCTCGTCCCTCAACTGAGGCTTCGGGTGATTTGAAGACGCCAGGCGTGATGGCGACGTGACTGAGGCGTCTTCCAGTCGGCACCGCAGTGCGCGATGCAGCGGGCGGATCTGAGACGAAAGGCGACCAACCGAATGCAACTGAGCAACGACACGCCGCACGGCGACCGACCACCACGATCATCATCGAGCCGACGCAAGACGTCGGTCATCTGGGCGATCATCATTGGGCTCGTCGGATCCACCGTTGTCGGCGCCACCGCCGCCGCTTCAGGCGCCCAACCGGCTTTGGATGAGATCATTGCCGACGAGGCCAGCATTGCCCCCGGGAGCGACGCCCTTGCGACAGCCGCACCGGCAGCGGTCCACGGAGTCGCCCCGGATGGCACGCCTTTCGATGGCACGTTCGAGCTGAGGCGATTCGAGGACCGACGCGGGGCCCTGTACGCCGTTGGTCGCCTAGTCGGTGAAATTGGCGGGCAAGAGGTCAGCAAGCAGGTGCGGCTGCCTGTCACCGGCGCCAGCAACGAGGCACCCGCGGAAGGCTTGATGCAACCGCACGGCTTGATGCAGCCGCAGGCGCCTACGCCCACGCCCGGAGCATGTGACATCCTCACTCTGGCGCTCGGTCCGCTCGACCTCGACCTGCTCGGTCTGCGCGTCGCCCTCAGCCCGGTGGAGCTGTTGATCGAGGCGATCCCGGGTGCCGGCAACCTTCTCGGCAATCTGCTCTGCGCCGTCGCCGGCCTGCTCGACGGTGGTCTCCTCGGCAACCTTCTGTCGAACCTGCTCGGCGCCATCACCGATCTACTGAACTCTCTCCTGGACGTGTAGCTCGACGATGCCCCCGGCTGAGCGTCCCGGCTTCCGCCGTCGGGACGCTCAGCCGACGATGCCCCGGCTGAGCGTCCCGGCTTTCCGCCCGTCGGGACGCTCAGCCCTCGCGGCTCACGCGACCGGGCTGGTGCACGTGCGCGATGGTGGCCGCACGTTCGAGGGGCGCCGCAATTACCAGCCCGCCTCACCGATCGTGAGCGGCGGTGGCCAATCAGGTCGAGAGCGACGCGCCAAGCCCGTTGTCCACGGCGGGGCGACACGTGTTCCGTCGCCGTCACCGGCCGGCGCCCCGATCCGTTGAACGTCCGGGCACGCGGCAACGCCCGGTCGTGTTCGATCACATCGTTGTCAGTGAATCCATCACGGAGCAGCATCTCTGCAACGGTCAGTCGCACCTGTCCAGTTCGACGCGTGATCGCGCCGTCTGGGAGCTCGCGCACCATGACCTGACGCACCCCGTCACGTAGCCGGTCGAGAGTCTGAACAGCGTGGTCGGGTCGAGGAACGACGGATCCACTGCGCTCGCTCAGCGACGTCGATGACCAACCTGGACGCGTACGCGATGAACCGATTGGGTCAACGGCACGGACTTGCCCTCCGCATGCTCATCGCCGATGTGGGGCCTCCAATGTGTCAACGACTCAACATGCTCGTCATCGCGTCCTGGAGGAGTACGTCGGGCACGCGCTTGCCGTTGACGGGTTCGACGTCGGCGGGTCGGCGCGAGACGACGTCGGTGTACACGGATTCGTAGCGGGCGCCCATCTGGTCGGCGCCGAAATCGCGCGTTTGTTGACGGCAGGCGGCGGGATCGATCTCACCGATGCGGCCGACGGCGGCCACGATCTCGTCGACGTCGTCGCAGATGAACCCCGACACGCCGTGCTCGATGACCTCGGGCGGCGAGCACGCGGGACTGATCCTGCGGTCACCGCGACTTGTCGATTTCGAGAAACTTCGGCGCCCAGTAGTCGATCTAGGAAGTGCGCGCTCAGATCGTCCAGTGATATCGCGCTCGAGATGATTCGTCGCGTCTGGCGCCGGGACTCGTTGCGGAGCTGATGCTCCAACGCGGCGATCGCCAGGTCGGAGCGCAGCAGCATGTTCACTGCGCGCAGCCCGGGACCTGAGAGCAGTCAGGTAGCCCTGCACTTCAGAACTGACTGGGGGCCCGTTGGTTTGAGCTTGCGCGCACCGAGGGACAGCCTGTTCATGGCAAATGCGCCAGGTGTCGTCGGCGAGTCAGTCGTGTCGAAGACGCGAGATTGGAAGGAGCCGATCGGTCGGCTTGGGATCGTGGGCCAAGGGGTCGTGGCGACGATCATTGGCCTACTCGCCATTCGGATCGCGATTGGCGAGAAGGATGAAGCGGCCACGAGCGAGGGTGCGGTTGCGTGGCTCGCCGACCAACCATTCGGAAAGTTCCTCCTCGTTGCCTTGACCATCGCGCTGTTCGCCCTCGCACTGTGGCGCTTCCTGTGCGCAGTGATGGGTGATCCGGCCGAGGGCAGTGAACCGAAGGATCGCCTCAAGTACGCCGTGCTCGGCGTCGTCTACCTCTTGCTGGCGATCACCACCCTCGGTATCACGATCGCCAACTGGACCGGATCGGGCAACACCGCGGGGAGCGCAGAGTCCGGCGACGAGGGTTCTCAGAAGGCGGCTTCGACGTTGTTCGACTGGCCTGCGGGACGCTGGCTTGTGGGCATTCTCGGTGTCGCCGTGATCGGCTACGCCGGCTACAACTTCTACAAGCAGGTCGTCAGGAGGAAGTTCGCGGAACGCCTCGACGCCGGCGACGAATCTTGGGTCGTCCGACTGGGGCTGGTCGGGTATACGGCGCAGTCCCTGGTGTATGCGGTGGTCGGCTACTTCTTCATCCAGGCCGCGATCGCGTTCAAGTCGACGACAGCAAAGGGGCCTTCCGGCGCGTTGATCGAACTGGCCGACACGACGTGGGGCAAGGTGCTGCTGTGGGCCATCGCCATCGGACTGTTTGCCTACGGCGTCTTCTGCATCGCCGAGGCCAAATACCGCAAGGCGGCATGAAGCACGCCAACAGAGGCACAACGCCATCACGTCACCACCCGGCCAAACGACAAGCTCGGCTTCAAACGGAGACAGCTCAAACGGTGGTGATGGAACGGCCACGTCTGTCCTGCCTCCGATAAGCGCATCCGAATGGATGTCGCCGAGGTCTAGAGCGACGGACCACGATGGCCATATCCCATCTGCCGTCTTCTAAACCGGGTGACAATATGAGTGATTGGTCTCGTTCGCACCGGGTATTCGTCCCCTACGGCTCGGCGCCACACGGCGTAAAGGAGGAACGGTGCATACCGTGGAGCAGTGGCTTCCTGCGGCAGAACAGCTCTACGACGAGATCCTGGCACGAACCTGGGCGCTTCATCAGCTCGATCCGAGCCTTGGTGTCGACGTGGACGCCACCGCCGTCCGTGCCCGCGCAGCCGCTACCGCGGTGCGGATCGTGGGCCGGCTCGCGGAGGATCCGGCCAGCGAGGAGCAGCGCTGGTTATCGGTCCTGCTGTGGTCGGGCTCGGCGCCACCCGGCGTCTCCGACGGCTGGTGGTCGACCCCACTCGGCTGCCTGCTCCGGCCGCTTCAATTCTCTCCCAGTCGTCGCCATCCGTCGCCTTCGGCTGCTTGATCCCGCCGCCGTCGCTCAGCTCGACGTAGGCGGTGTTCATGGTGGCGACCGGCGTCGGTTTTGCGCCGGAACGCCGTGACCAAGTTGCGAGCAGTGACGATCGCATAGGGCCCATATACCCGACCGCGCAGGCGGCCGCGTGTCGCCAGCAGGTCGTCTCCGTCTGTGATGCCGACGCCGTAGTCGACGAACGCTAGGAAGGGACGGGCGCTACCTCGTGGGCGTCCGGCTGGGTGCGGAATGGGAGGTCGTAACCGTGGCCTGAGGGCGCGAATGTGTCGCCGTGCGGACCGAGCCGCCAGTCCCATCGTTCGCCGGCCCATGGCCGGTCGTCGACGGTCACCTGGTACCGGTACTCGTGATCCGGTTCGAAATCTCGTACCCAGACATGATTGTGCTCGGCGGTGGCGGCGGTCCGGCGTATGCCGTCCCAATCGACGACGTCGACGACGGCGTGGCCGTCTGGCGCGAAGGCGGCGCCGATCGTGCCCACTCGTTGTTCGTCCGTCGGAGAGTGACGGTGGGCGCCTTGATCGGGAAGCGGGACCGGCGCTGGGTTAAGCCAGGCCGGAAGGCTGGCCAGACAGGTGTGGCGTGGCCACCAGTTGCGTGTCGACGATGCGCAGTGCTGGTTCGTCACCGCTCGGATCTGACTCCAGGCGTCGGAGGGCGACCTTGACCAGACGAACCGCCTCCTCACCGGCCTCCCGACGACCCGCCGCCCCTGGATCGCCAGCAAGCTCGAGGCACAGCTCGAATCTGCCGATCTCCAGATCGTCACCGCGTATCGAGGCGTGTGCACCGAGCACCTGCATCAACTCGGCATGGCCGCGGCTGATCCTTGTTCGCAGCTCATCGTTCGATGGGTCGAATACAACCGGTACCCGGACTCGATACACGACCCGCTCTCTCACCATGTCTGGCGGGGAGAGCGGTGCCTCCGACGGTCCATCGGTCGGCTTGAGGTCGCTGGCGGTCATTGTCCACGTCCTTCCATCACGTTCAAGGCGAGCAGATCTCACGTCGTCGGCATCGGCTAGCCAATTGCCACATCAGCCGAGGACCACACGAAAGAACCGGCCGCCCAGCCGGCCGCGGCCTGCGGGCGGCCCCGAGATGAGCCCGGTCGACCGGTTCTTCACGTCGTCGGCCACTACGTCACGTCCAACGTGCCGCCACCGACAACCGACAACGACCGAGTGTTCGTCGTGTTGAAGAACCACCGATGGCGGCAGCCGCCATCGGCGGATCGCCTCAATGAGATCCCCCCGGGACGCGACTCGCGCTGCGGCGCTGAACGGACCTCAGTAGTGCCGGCGGCTCAGTACCCGGTCACCCGGTCGCGTTCGACGACCGTGCGGCCGTCAGGCGAGACGCGGCGGGATCTCGTCGACGAGAAGCCGAGCATCGACCCCCGGATCACGCTCGCAAGCAGGCCGATGCCACCCACGACCATGAGGATGATGCCGAGCGTCTCGAGGTTGACTCCTTCGGCCTCACGTTCGACCGCGAAGACAAGAATTGCTCCAGCGGCGATGAGAAGAACGCTGAGTGCGCCCATTGCCCGGCCTTTCTCTTCGTGTCGCGGAACGACGCGCTCCGCTTTCAGTTCGAGCGAGTGCCCAACTTGACGGCCACCGAAACGCTCGCCGACGAGAGGACGGTGTCACGAACGGCACGACCAGCATGCTCCGACTCGTGGGAACCGGACACACGCTCTCCACATGGGGCCTGCTGTTCCCTCGCAACCCTCTGGAACCGTTCGGGCGTACTCCTCAGTGTCATCTCTACGGGTCGTGTAGCTCGACGGTCGCGCGGCGCCGTCGCGCTCCCGCTCTGCCTCGGGCGTCAAGAGCGGACCCAGCTGGAGCACTTGCCGGCAGCCGACGACAGCGCGCGGGGACACGTCCGCGCGGCGCACCACAGCCGAGCGCTGACCAGCTGTCGGTGTCGTTGTGCCGGAGTGCACCGCCGTGCCGGTCCCAAGTGTCCCCGCGCACTGGCCAGACGAGGCATCACTTGTCAAGACGACGAACGAAAGCAGTCCTGCTCAGAGGCATCGAGCAGCACGACGCGGACCGTGCAAACGCCGAGAGTTGAGTCACACGATCGTTGAGGCGCCATCAGGATCGGTCTCGTTCGCATGGCGGTGCCGTGTGGGCGGCCACCGGGATCTGCCCACTGGTGGTCACTAGACAATGCCCACCGGCGGCCACGACTCGCGCAGTCGATCGCTCGCGGAGATGGCCTCGGCCGGGACGAGCGGCACTTCCCGGACGCCGTCGCGCTAACCCCAGCTGCACGGTCGAGGACGCGGTAACCGGACATCGGGTTGAGATCGCCGACGTGTCCTCGACCGCCGCTTTCCGGATGCCTCGGCAGCCCATGTGGGCGCGCGTTCGAGGACGCGCGTTGCCGGGCATTCGCCGCATCGGCGAGCTGGAGGAGGACCGAGTGGCGCATGACTCGTAGCAACCCTGGACCGACACTCCAAGCGTTGGTCTCGAGCCGCCTCCGCGCCGACGACCACGTCCGACGCTGCCCGACCTGCGCGCAGCTCGCCACCCCGTCGCCGACCGCCGCGACGACATCGCCGCGTGGCTCCTCATCCCCTGACCGAAGCACCACGACGGGCTGTGCGTCGCTCCGCCACAACCACCTCGCTCAACTCCCCGCTTCGGCACCATCGTCGTCGCTGCAGCCCATCGCCGCGGTCACGATCTCGCCGAGCAACGACACGTCCGAGAGCGGACCCCCGAACCGGGAGCAGCCCGGTGATGACCGCGAACCTTGTCGATGAACGGCGGGTCGGTCGAGAGCTTGAAGTCCACAATCCGATGGGGAATCAACTCAACGTGCGCCTGGCCGGTGAGGACGCCGATTCGCGATGACCACGTCGCCGACGAAGCGCTGCGGCTGCTCGCGTTGTCCCCGTCCGCTTGACCGGCTTTGACTCGACAGCGCGGGACCGGGACGACCTGATCGCGGCGGCGCACAGCTGGCACGGCTCACGCTGCCGTGTGTTTGAGTGCCGTCGTACCTGGGAAGGGGCCGCGCGTCTTACCGGGGAAGGGGCGGAAGTGTCTGATCACAGTGGCGCCGACGAGGTTGCGTCGGGGGTGCCGTACACCGTCACGGCCGTCAACGGCCGAGTTCCCGGGTCGCTGGACGACTTTGGTACCGACATCGTTGAGGTGGTTGCGTCGCGTCGGGAGCAACGAGTGACGATCTGCGGCGCTGGCCGGCGCATGGATGACCGGTCTGTGGTGATTCATGAGAAGACGTACGACGGCTCCGGAAAGGACGTCCGGACGTGGGAGATCACCGGCGACGCGGACAGGTTCGAGGCGACCGAACGATCGACCTTCTGATGGCGACTGGACCGTCATTGTGCATGTTTCATGAGAAGTGCCGACAGTGTCGTTGTTGAAGTAGCGATGAAGAGGACGCCGCGACGACGCCGTGCCATTGATCGATGCGATAGGACCACCAGCGCAGTGTCAGGAATCGTCGAACTCGGCGCGCTGTTGACTACGACTTCTGGCGAACGGTCATCGTCTCTCCACCCACCTGCGTCGTTGGATGGGGCTGACGGCGACAACGGCGAGGCGCTAGGGCGAGACCGGGGTTCCGCTCGGCGCCTCGACTTTTGGTCGGCGATGCGTCCCTCGTCTGAGGGGTTCGCTCCGAGGACGTAACACCGAGGGCCGTGGCGACGCTGTTGCAATCGGCTGTTGCGGGACGGGGACGGCTCGAGGCGAGGATTGGTGGTTGCGGGCGACCCGCATCCTCGTCGCCGTTTACGGTGCCCGACGTGTCCGAGCTGTCGTCCCGCTGGCCCGCGCGTCCAGTGTCCGAGAGCGGTTATGACGACCGTGACGAGGTTTGTGACGATGCTGTGCGGCGGTGCCGCGGAGAGTTCTCGACGGCGTCGTGAAGGCGGTCGATGCATTGCTCAGTTTGTCGGCGGGACCACGGTTCGACAATGGGGCCGGGGAGCGGCGAACGCATCGCGCCTGTGGATCGGATTGGCCGGTAGTGGCGGAGCGCATTGCGGACCGTCGAGGGGTGACCTGCAACCGCCGGCTGAGGTCGCCAACGCCGGCGCCGCGGCAGTTGGGGCCGAGCCAGTCGTCGAGTCGAGCTCCGCGGGCCGGCGGCGGGCTCGCCGGCGGCAGCCGGTCGCGACTGTCCGGTGCGATGGTGCGCCGCGTCACACAATCGAAGGAAACCCCGAACTCTTTGGTCAGGGCCGTCACCGTTGCACGAGCGCGATTGCAGGGCAGGAGTCGGCGTGGCACGGTCGCGCTCGGCGCGTTGGTGTGGCCGGCGGTGACGGCGTGGCTGGGACCGGCGGGCGGGCTCGGAAGCACCGGCAAGAGGCGATGATGGCCGAGGGTGGGCTGACGTCGTTGGCAGCCCACCCTCCGCCCGATCATCGCTGGAGTGATCCGTAGTACGTCTCGTAGCGGTCGCGGTCATCCCGATCGTGTGCCTCGTAGTCCGGCGCCGACTTGATCTGATCCTTCGTCATCGACACATGGACCGTCCGATCCTCGTCGTCGACACGCCTGATCACGCCGGCCGGGATCAGGCGCTTCTTGCCGAAGATCCAGAAACCCGTGTCGACGACGAGGTACGACGACGCCGCTTCGTTGCTCGCTTCGTCGATCTTGCCGATCCGCCCGTCGGCGGCCTCGACGTCGTAGCCCACGACGTCGCGGTCCGGTCGCAACACCGACGTTTCATATTCCCATAACGACGCCATTGTCGTTCTCCTTCGTTGATGGACGATCGCTTCTGCCCGGTTCATGCCGCCGCTATACCTTGGAGGCGTCCCCGTGCGAGATATCTCTTCTCTGGTCACGTACTGACCGATGAAGCAGACGCGCAAAGCGAAGAGTGCATCGCCACCGCATCAGCGGCGCTGCGCTCAACAAGAAGTGATCGCCGCAGCCAGGCGATCACATCGGATTGTTGACGGACCGCTCGCCGTGGCGTCGACGCCCCCCTGGTCGCGTCGTTCGCCACGGCGCCCGTCGTTGTGGTACCTACCCGCGACGCCGCATCGCAGTCCCCTTGGAGGCGTAGAGATTTCTCAACGGTCGGCCACCGTTAGATACGGGCCGGCGGATCGGTCATCACCGCAACTCGCCCGTGGCCACGGCGCCGGTCAGCTCGTTGTCGAAGTACACACCCGAACACGTCACCGCGCGGCGTCGGCGCGCGCAGCAGGTCGACGAGGCGGGCCATCTCGCCCGGCGGGCTGGTGAGGTCCGCGACGGGTAGCCGACGATCCCCGCCCTACCTTCGAGTGCGGCGAGCAGCCCGTGTTGACCGCATCGCCGTTCCCCTCCCCGCATACATCTGACATGCGCGGTGATGGCGCGTTGCGGCGAATTGAAGGGGTCGGTGGTCGGCGCGGGCATGCAGATCGCTGGACGCCACCTGCGGCAGAGCCGCTCCCGGGTAGCCGTGAGCCAGGATCCGTCCACTGGCTCCGGTTCACTCTGAGCCCGGGCCGCGGTTGTGCTGATCCACGCGGGTGCGATCGAGCGGAGAGAGTGCCGTCGTTGAGTGCACCCCATCGCAGCGCCTCGGCGGCCGTGGCGACGAACAGCGGGGTGGCGTCGATGCTGCAGTCGTACCGCTCGCGTAGCGAAAACGCTCCAGTCCCGCTGCGGACGCGCAGCTGACCGGGACGCCATCATCGACGGTATCGACCTGCGCGCGGCATCTGATGGGAGTCGAATCAGTTGGACGGTGCGTTCGATTGGCCGTCGGGCGTGATGACGAACGCGGCCGGGCCGATGTCGCCGTCGGGTCCCTCGGCGAGCAGTGGCACCGGTTGGCCGTCGGGGCCCGGCGGGGGACCGTATGGCGTCACGACGAGGCGGTCTGGTTGAGCCTCGACGAGCACGCAGTGCGGCTGGGCGGCCCATGCGTCGATTTGTGCTTCGGCCCATCGCGTGGGCCGGCGGGTGTCGAGCTTGGCGCCCGCGCCGGCCACGACGTGATGCAGCCCACGGTGCTCGCCGTGTTGGAAGTTGTGCTCGTGTCCGGCGAGCACGAGGCGCACGCCGGCCCGCTCGTAGCGCGGGATCAGCCCGTGGAACTGCTCGACCATGCCGGTGTGATGCGGGCCGGCGCACCACGCCGGGTGGTGCGCAAAGGGCACTAGCCACTGCGCACGCCGGCCGCTGGTCGTAGGAAAGGTGTCGTCGAGCCATTCCCGATGCTGCTCGTCGTCGAAGTAGTGGTGTCCCTGCTCGTCGCCCCGGGTCGTATCGACGCAGACCAGCTCCAGCAGCCCGCCGATGGAGACTCGATAGAACAGGCCTGGATCGCATGAGGCGCGCCCGTCGTCCACGGCGCGTCGGAACCGCGACTGGAGGTGGAAGTTGTCGGCCAGCTGCGCACGGTCGTCGTTGAGCTCCTCGTCAGCTCCGTCGTGGTTGCCGGCGGCAGGGTAGAGCGGCAGGTGGTCGATCAGGTAGCGGTAGGGCTCGTAGAACGTGAAGTACCAGTCGTCGTCCTCTGCGCCGGTCTGCGCGAGCTGATCCTCGGGCCCGTGGTAGATGTTGTCGCCCAAGCTGACGAGGGCGCGTACGGTTCGGTTCGCTGCGAGGCGCTCCATTGTGCGGGCAACGGCCAGCTGTCGGCGGCCGTCGTCGCCGTTGACGATTCCCACGCCGTAGTCACCCACGGCCACCACGGACACGGGCACGTCGTCGTCGGCATCCGGATGTGTGCGGAGTCGCAGGTCGTAGCGCCGCCCGGACGGCACCAGACCGCCGCCTGCAGGGCCAAGCTGCCAATCCCATCTGTCACCGACACCCCATTCAGCGTCGTCGACCGCGACGCGGTAGCGATACTCGTGATCAGGTTCGAGACCTTCGATCCACACGTGGTTGTTCTCGACCGTGCTGGCCGACGCGACAAGCCGTCCGTCGTCGAACACGTCCACGGTTGCCCGACCATAAGGCGCCGACTCCACCCCGATCGTCCCGCCGCTGGTCCGCCCGTCGGGCAACTCGTCGTCGTCAACGACCGCCCACCCGTCGTCTCCCGGACGCAGGTAGAAGCCGCCCCACGCCACGAGCGCCGACCGCTCCGTCACGTCTACCAAATGCACGAAGGGCTCAAAATGCAACTGGCTGCGACCGGGAGAGCTCATCCAACGACTGCTACCCCCTCCACAACGGACGCGAACACCGCCGGTCCCGCGCCTACACCGCGGGGACCTGGCGATGTGGGTGTGATCCGCTGGAGCGTGAAGCGTTCGAGATGGCGATCGACAACCTCGAAACAGCGCTGGCCCAGCCCCGAACGAGGTGCGCTCCTCGGAAGCTGGTCAACAGAGGAGATCACTGCGACCGTTGGCGTTCCTTGCGGCATGGACGTCCCCGCTGTGTTCTTCGGCGAGTGAGGTAGGACTCGGCGAAGCAGTTCGGGGATTGACCGAATGATTGTCGCTCGCCGCCGCCCGCCTACCCGTGACACTCGCCGTCTGTGCCCGGGCTGCTCGTCGGACCGGTTGGCCACCGGCCGGTAGGGGCGTGGTCGTCGGTGGTGCGCAGCTCGGGCTGCCCGCCGCTGCTTGACCGGCGGCATTGGTCGGAGTCCACCGCGAGCGTCGCGGCCTACCATCGGATCCGTGCACAATTCGTGCACAGGACTCGTCAGTACGCCGTGGCACTCTGGCGTACAGGACGGACACACTGGAACGCATGCCCAGGTCAGGCGGCACCAGCTGGACGAGGTCGCACGCTCCGGAGCCGACCTCCACGACTTCAACCCCTCTGACCACATGGTCGTGTGGGTTCGAATCCCACCCCGGGCACGCGCTGTAGCAGGTGGGAGGATCGAGCAACGGTCTGGCTCAGCTGCGCAGGAAGGGTTCGAGCAGGGCGAGCAGCTCGTCGCCGTAGCGCTCGAGCTTCGTCGGACCGATGCCGTCGCACGTCGCCAGCTCGGCCGGTGTCGTCGGTCGCGCCATTGCGATGCCGCGCAGGTGTTTGTCGCTGAGGACCACGTAGGCGGGGACACCGTCGGCGTTGGCGCGGGACGTCCGCCACGCCCGCAACGCCGTCTCGGCCCCGGCCGCGACGCCCCAGAGCCGGGAGGGTGGCGCGAGGGCAGCCCGCTTGCCGTCGAGCTCGACGCGTTCACCGAACCGGACCCGCAGGCTGGCGCCCGACAGCAGCCGGACCATTGCCGCTCGCCCGTCGACCTCCTCGACGGTGCCCTCATAGCCGCCGGCGACCCTGACGACGAGGCCGTGCTCAGCTCCGATGCCATCCGGAGCCGACGTCGTCGAGACCGGCACGGGCGCCGTCACTCGAGCCGGGCGCGCGGGCCGCCGCGGCGCCGTGCCGGCGAGCTCGTCGAGGAAGCCCGACCGACGAGTGTCGTCGGTGAGGACGACGACTCGGTGGCGGCCACGCGTGATCGCGACGTGCAGCACGCGACGCTCCTCTTCGACGTCTTCGGCGAGGCGGTGCGGGACGAGGCCCTCGGTGACGCCGAACACGGCGACACGGTCCCACTCACGGCCCTTCACCCGGTGGATTGTCGAGAGCGTCATGCCTGCTGGGTCGGCTTCGCGCTGGAATGCGGTACGTAGCCACGCTTCGAATCCGGCCGGGTCGGAGTGGAGGTCGGCGACGCCGAGGAGACCCTCGAGGTCGTCGAGGTGGCTCGAGCCCTGACCGCCGCCGGTGCGATCGAGCAAGTTCATCGCCGTGCCCAGGCCGACCACGTCGCGCACCGTCTCCAGGACGTCGCGAGTCGTGCCGTGGCGCCCGGCATCGACGACCAGACGGAGGTCGTCGACGAGACGCTCGACCTTGACGGCGTCCTTGTCCGAGAGGCGGACGCCGATTGCGTCGAGCTGATCGAGCGTCCACCGGTCGCGCCGCGCCAATCGCTCGGAGAACCAGGGAGGCAGGCCGCGCGTCGGCCGGCGCAGGATCTCGACGATGTCATTTCGGTGGAGCCCGCCGGTGGCGGCAGCGATGCGGAGGTAGGCGAGAGCGGCGCGGATGCCGGTGCGTTCGAGCACGTCCGGTCGCAGCACGGAAGCGATCGCAATTCCCGCCTCGTGGAGCGCGACGTGCGGCGCCAACAGCAGCGAGTTGACGCGAGTGAGGACGGCGATCGTCGACGGATTGACGCCGGGTTCGTCGAGCCAACCGCGCACGACAGCGACCAGCGCCACTGCGCCGACGTCGGGATCGTGGGCCTCCACACGTAGTGCGCCTGTCGCGGGATCGCTGGCCGGGCCGGCTTCGATCTGCTTGGTGACACGGCGGTCGTTGTAGCTGAGCAGCGCCCGGGCGCCCGCGATGACCTCGACGGGACAGCGGTAGTTCACGTTCAGGGCGTGCTCCGCCGCGGCCGGGAACAGACGCCCGTAGTCGATGAGGAATCCGGGGTCGGCGCCGGCGTGCCCGTAGATGCACTGATCGTCGTCACCCACACCGAACACGTCGAGCGCCGGCAGAGCGAGGAGGCGGATCAGCAGGACGTGCGCCGGCGTGAGGTCCTGGAACTCGTCGACGAGGATGTGGCGGCACGACCGTTGCATCGACCGCCGGAACTCGCCGTCGCGCAGGAGGGACTCGACGGCTGCGTAGATCTGCTCGTCGAAGTCCACCACGCCGCGCTCGGCGAGTTGGAGACGGAACGCCGGGAACAGCGCGGCGAGGCCCGGGACATCGTCGCGCGACGACTCGACCTCCTCCGGGTTGCGCAGGCCGAGACGGATCGATGCCAAGCCCTCGACGTAGGGGCCGATCGGATCGGTGTTCGCGCGGCGCGGGCGCCGGCCGGGCACCAACGCCTCGACCATGCGGCGCACCTCGCGCTCATCGACGACCGCCGGCGATGACCCTCGGTGCTCCGCCAGCACCCACAAGCCGAGCGAGTTCAGCGTGCGGACGTGGGGGCGGAAGTCGGTGGTGCGCGCCTCCATCTCCAGCTGGGCCTGCTTGTTGTAAGCGACGGCGAGGATCGTGCCCGGCTCGACGCCCCGGTCGCGGTGCAGGTGACGCAGCCGCTCGGTGAGCACCCGCGTCTTGCCGGAGCCAGCGGGCGCAATCACCCGTGCCGCCCCGGACCGGTGCGCCACTGCGACGAGCTGATCGGCGGCCAAGTCGGCGCGCGGATCCACCGGCACGGGAGCCGGCACGAGGCGGCCGCGGTCGACAGACTCGCTGTGTACGACGGCGAAACCACCCACGTCGCTGGGCTCCCAGGGCTGTCGCGGGCCGCCGTCGACCCAGATCGCCGTTCCGTCGCCAAGGGTGAGGTCGGCCGGTCCTGCCGGCGTCGCGGTTGCCGCCTCGTCCACTCGCGCCCCCTTCACCGCCCACCACCAGACCGGTTCGCCCGCGCGGGCGTCGTAGGTGTTCGCCCACGTCAGGAAGTGGAGGCGGTCGTGCCAGGGTTCGGCGTCGACGGCGAGCGTCCACGGCTCGGCGTCGATCGACTGGGGGTGACGCAACCGGGCCGGGTCGACCCGCAGCTCGACGACGACCGGCTGGCGTCGAGCCCACGCGAGGTGCAACCGCTCAACGGTGCCAGCCGGATCAGCGAGCACGCGATCGTCGATGACGACCACATCGGAGGCTGCCCACTTCGACGGGACGACACCTCCTACGTTGACGACGACGCCCCGTCCGAAGACAGCCGGGCCAGGCAGTACCACCGCTTCAACCTACGGCCCGCTCGATTCTGCACTCAGATCGCCCCGCCCAGCCCCCCATCCGAACTCTCGGGCTGGGCGACGACTCGCCCTCACAGCTGCGCCAGCGACACGCCCACATCCAGCGGCTCGCCATTACGTGGTTGCTCAGCTTTACGAGGCGTGAATGTAGGCGCGCCTAATAATCTGCACAAAGCACGCCTAGCAACCCATCGCGACCGATCGGCGTCGATGTGTCCTGCGCACTGGTGCCGCATGTGCAGGGCTGAGTGCAACTCTGGGGTGCGGCTGATGCCGGGTGCACGATCCGATAGGCGTCAGGCCACGAGCCTCGAAGGTTGCCGAGCCTTGGGCGTCGGAGTTCATTCGTGATGACAGAGTGAATCGATGGACGACGTGCGTCGCTCGCGAATCGCCTATAGCGCGTCCGCAGATCGATACCTCGCCCTGGTTGGTAGCACACTGTCGGACCAGATCGAGACGGCCGCCGACCTCGAGCTCCTTGCCAGGTTCGTCGGAATCGCCAAGGCGGCCGGCGGTCGTGTACTCGATGCAGGATGCGGGACCGGCCGCGTGGCCCGGCTCCTTGCCGACCACGGACTTGAGGCCGTCGGCGTCGACGTTGCCGCAGGGATGGTCGAGATCGCCCGCCGCGAGCACCCCGATCTGAGGTTCGCGGTCGGTGAGCTCGCCCAGCTCCCGTTCGCCTCCACGCGATTCATCGCGACGGTGTACTGGTACTCGATCATCACGACGCCACCCGCACTCCTCGCGACGGTGTTTGCAGAGCTTGTTCGGACCCTTGGTGAGAACGGGATCGCTCTGGTTGCGTTCCAATCGGGCGACGGCTCGGCCATCGAGCGACCTAACGCGTTTGGTACGGAGGTCGACCTCACGCTGTTTCGGCACGACGTTCAGTTCGTTGCGGCCAGCCTCGAACGGTCGGGGCTCCATCTCGTTGATGTCATCGAACGAGAACCGGAGGGTGCCCACGAGTCCACCACACAGGCGTTCATCACTGCCCGCAGCTGACCTGATCGCACCGACGGCTCCGGGCCGCTGCGTGAGGTCGACTACTGCGTGAGAGTGTCGCCTGGGTCGCCCGCGAGGGAGTCGCCGCCGGCGCCTCCTGTGACGACGTCGCCGGGGGATCCGTCACGGCCGTTGATCGCGTCGCCGCCGGCCTCGCCGAACAATTGGTCTTGGCCGCCGCCTCCGCGAATCGCGTCGCCGCCGTCGCCACCGAAGATCAAGTCATTGCCTCCGCGGCCGTCAATCACATCTCCGCCAGCAAGGCCGCAGATCACGTCAGCACCTGCAGTGCCGACCAGGACGTCGCCGCTAGGGGTTCCCATGATGGTGCAGGCCGGTCGACACGACACGTCCCAGGTTGCACCGAACGCGTTCACGCGCCACGCGACGTGATGGATTCCGTCGGCGGGCATTGTGTACTGGAGAGTGGCCGGGAACTCTCCCGACGCGACCAACTCGTCATCGACCGTCAGACTGGTCACTGCCGGCGTCCGCCCAGGAGTCGGCCGACCGGCGCTGACAGTGATCGTCTCGCCAGCAGCGAACTGGTCCGGGCCGACCTCCATGAAGACATACACGTCGTCGAGAGACGAATCGTTGACAGCGATGCAGCCAGCGCTCATCTGGTCGTCGATGCCGGCGGAGACGTTGTCGGCGATGCCGGCCGCGACGATCACCGCACCGATGCCCGCTGCCACAGTAAGGGATCGGACGAGACGCGTCCGACGTGGCGTGGTCACAGCGGTCATGATTCGCTCCCTCACAGCGGGCACAAGGCGGCGTCGACGACGCCCAACGAACCTCCCGTCCCGCGAACGACGGCGACCGTAGCATCAGGTCAGAGACTCATCCGTGCAGCAACGACGCCGCCGCCGGCCGAGTACCGAACATCGCGCCCGAACCACGCTCGCACACCGCGAGTGACAAGTGCCGAACGGCATCGATGTGTCGGCCGGCGAAACCGCTACCCGGACCTCAACGGAGGAGTGCCCCGTCGGCTCGCTGCTTAGTCGTTCTGGAGCTCGGCGAGCGATCGTCCGGCGGCGTCTCTGCCGAGCAGCAACGCCACGGTCGCTCCGTTGAGCGGACGGTCCAGCGGCGGCGGTTCGGGCATCGCCAGGGTCTGGGCGGTCGGGATCTGCTCGGCGAGCAGGCGAGCCACGGCGAGCGATGCGGGATCTTCCTCGAGGTAGTAGATGATGGATCGCTCGAGTCGTGGCCCTGTCGTGTTGGCCACCGGCGCCGTCGTGTAGCCGGCGGCTTCGAGCTCTGAAATCATCGCCGTTGCGGACCGATCGACGCCACTCGCGTTGGCCACCACGACGATGGCATCGGACTTGGCTGCGTTCGACGCGACCGTCGTCGACGTCGTCGTCGTCGTGGTGGTCGTCGTGCTCAGCGGTCTGGCCGCGGTGGACATCGGCGCCGCGGTGACAGTTGTCGTTGCCACGTCGCTCGCCGCATCGTCGGACCCGACGATGTTCTCCGATCCGTCCACCTGGTCGGTGATCGACCGCAGCACCACGAACCCGGCGAGCACGGCGACTGCTGCTGCGACGAGCACGACGATGGTTCTGACCGGCGCACCTTTGTCACCGAGCCTGGGTGTACTTCGCCGGCTGCGCGGACTGCTGTTCACACTGAACCCTCGGGCACCCGGCCACCGTTCACGAGATGTCCGGTTCGATCAGGCTCTCTCGGGCATCGGTACATCGTGGCTCTCATCTCACCACAGCGGGCTCGCCGATCCTCCGCGGCCCCGGGTCGTCGAGGTGATCACCGCAGCGCTTCAACCCCTCTGTGGATCCGTGGGCTAACGAGTCATGGGTAGCTGCCGGCGTGAGTCCGCTGAGCGCCCGGATATGTACTGACCCCCGGTGAGTGATCGACCGGCTCGGCGGCTACTGGCGCGCCATCGCGATCCGGAAGCGCTCCTCGGGGGTGATGAGGTGGTCGAGGTCTTCGCTCTTGTCGTCGAGGTCGATCTGCACCCACTGGATGCGTCCGCTGAACTCGTTGTCGTGGGCGGCGTAGTCGGTGCTGACGCCGGTGCCGGTGTCGCGCCCAACGTCGGTGGTCTCGTCAGCGGAAAAGACCATGGGAACGGTCGCTTCCACGCGGCCTTGACCGACGTGGTCGCCGTCGACGTACAACGTCACGCTGCCGCCTTTGCCGAGCCCGCCCCCGTCGTAGGTGAACTCCATCCGCACCTGGTGGTCGCCGGGCGTCAGCACCCGGTCGCCCTCGACGGTGGAACTCATGACCCCCAGCGTGTTGTAGCAATATCGAGGTTTGCCGTCCTTGACGTAGAGGCTCCAGCCGGCGAACGCGCCGCCCTGAGCGACGATCACGCCCTCGGCGCCGTCGTCGGGCACGGTGACGTTCGCAGTGATGGCGTGCGACTTGTTCTTGATCACGATCACCGAGTTCTCCGACAGTCGCCCCATGCCGGCGAAGAGGAGTTGGGTGTTCCCCTTGACGAGTTGCGGTCGTCCGGCGAGGTCCGCGTTGAAACGTTCGACGCGACGGTCATCGAGGGGCAACACGTTGTACTTCGTCGCCTCGATGAGGAAGAGTCGTTGCAGCTCGGCCAGCTTCGCCGGGTTCTCGCCGGCGAGGTTGCGTGCTTGCGTCCAGTCGTCGGGAGCGTAGAGCTCCCACACGTCGTCGTCGATCGGCGGGGTCGGCGCGATCACCCACGGCGTGGTGTGACGCGTGCACGCCGTCCAGCCCTGGTGGTAGACGCCTCGGTTCACGAACATCTCGAAGTACTGGAGGTCGTGACGTTCAGCGACGTCGGCGTGCTCGAACGAGTAGGCCATGCTCGTGCCCTGCAGCGGCATCTGCTGCACGCCGTGCACGAACGTGGGCGCGGGCAGCCCTGCGGCTTCCAGGACCGTCGGGGCCACGTCGATCACATGGCAGAACTGCGAACGGATCTCGCCACTCGCCTCGATGCCGTTGGGCCAGTGGACGATCGTGCCGTTGCGTGTGCCTCCCCAGTGTGAGGCAACCTGCTTGGTCCATTGGTAGGGCGTGTCCATCGCGTGGGCCCAGCCGACCGAGTAGTGGTTGTACGCCTCGGGGCCGCCGAACAGATCGACCTTCGACGTCATGAACTCGACCGTCTCCAAGCCAGACGCGCCGTTGAGCATCAGCAACTCGTTGAACGTGCCGTTCACCGTGCCCTCGGCCGATGCCCCGTTGTCACCAACGATGTAGAAGACGAGGGTGTCGTCCAGCACGCCGAGGTCCTCGATCGTGTCGATCAGCCGGCCAACGTGGTGGTCGGTGTGCGCCATGAACCCGGCGTACACCTCCATCTGACGAGCCAACACCGGCTTCAGGTCCTCAGGCATGTCGTCCCACGCCGGGATCTCCGCGGGTCGAGCCGTGAGCTCGGCATCGGCCGGGATCACGCCAAGCGTCTTCTGCTGCTCGAAGATCTCCGCCCGCAACGCATCCCAACCGGCATCGAAGCGACCCCGATAGCGCTCGATCCACTCCGGCGGCGCCTGATGCGGCGCGTGCGTCGCGCCCGGAGCGAAGTACATGAAGAACGGCTTGTCCGGCAACAGTGCCTTCTGTTGGCGCACCCAAGCGCTGGCACGGTCCGCGAGGTCCGCCGTGAAGTGGTAGCCCTCTTCGGGGGTGCCCCACGGCTCCACCGGCGTCGTGCCGTCGTAGAGGGCGGGATACCACTGGTTGGTCTCGCCGCCGATGAACCCGAAGAAGTGCTCGAACCCGCCCCCACCGGTGGGCCACGCATCGAACGGCCCAACCGGGCTCGTCTCGTACACCGGCACCTCATGGCACTTGCCGAACTGCGCTGTCGAGTAGCCGTTCAACTTGAGCGTCTCAGCGAGCGGGGCCGCGGTGTTGGGCCGCACGCCCGTGTATCCGGGAGCCGAGGTCGCGATCTCGGTGATTCCACCCATCCCCACCGAGTGGTGGTTGCGACCGGTCAACAGCGCCTGACGCGTCGGCGAGCACAACGCCGTGGTGTGGAACCGGTTGTAGCGCAGCCCAGACGCCGCGAGACGTTCCGCGGTCGGCGTCTCGATGACCCCACCAAACGCGCTCGACGCCGCGAAGCCGGCGTCGTCGATCAGCACGATCAGCACGTTCGGTGCTCCTTGTGGCGGCCGCAACTGCCTGATCGCCGGGAACGAAGTCGCCGGGTCCTTGGCGTCATAAGTGATCAGACCCGGGTATGGCTGATGCTCGTCGGGAATCGGAAGGATCGCCCTGCTCGGATCGCTGCTGCTCACGTTTCGTGCTCCCAATCGCTCGGTCAGCGGACCCTACGCCGGCAAGGCCCCGCCCGCCGTCTGGGCAATCTCCGGTCGTGGGCGCGCGGCATGGTGCGGCCGGTGTTCGCCCCGCCCTGGTCCTCCCTGATACGCCGTCGTTCATGTGAGTTCTAGGCAGGACGGCAAGGTGCTGGGTTGGTCAGCGTGCGTGGGGTTCGATTCCTACCCTCTCTGCGGTCAACCGATCTCGGCGCCATACACGTTGTCGACTGCCATCGTCATCAGCACCCGACGGTCCGACACCATGACCGATCGATACTCATGCCAGTCCGGGTGCTCGCCGGCGGCGAGGCGGTAGTAGTCCACCAATGCTTGGACTTCCGGACCGTCGGGGTCGGTTCCCGGCCCGGTGAGTGTCGCTGTCCCCTCA
The DNA here is from genome assembly GCA_963844915.1 of uncultured Acidimicrobiia bacterium. Taxonomy (GTDB): domain Bacteria; phylum Actinomycetota; class Acidimicrobiia; order Acidimicrobiales; family Ilumatobacteraceae; genus JALZMG01. Next base: position 659,140 of record CAWJQF010000013.1, read on the forward strand.
GCCGTGGCCCACGCCCGACCGTCTGGTCTCGTCACTTCCAGCGTCGCTCGTGCGTCTCGACGCAGGTTCGCCGTCTTGGCACTCCCAGCGCTCATCGACACGTAAATGACAGCGGCCTGCTGGTCGTAGAAGGGCATCACGGGGGACAGCTGGGGGCGCCCGTCGGACTTGATCGTGGCGAGGACGCCGAGTGTGGTCTGCGCGAGCAGGGCATGCGGGTCGAAGGATGTGGCGCTCATGGGAGGGGCCAACTCACGACCAGACGCTCGGTATTCCGCGGGCGTGGCCGCGCCACTGCCGAGTGGCGAGGAACGGTCAGACGCGGCGGCGTAGGGCGCGCACCGAGAGTGGGGCGAAGACGGCTGCGATGGCGACGGCCCAGATCAGGGAGAGGAGCACCGGACGAGCGACTGGCCCGTCCACCATGAGACCGCGGGCCGCATCGCTCAGGATGGTGACCGGATTGGCCTTGACGACAGGCTGCAACCAGCCTGGCATCGTGTCGATGGGGACGAAGACCGCGCTGAGGAAGGTCACCGGGAACAAGACGGTGAAGCCGAACAACTGCACCTTCTCCGGGTCCGGGGCCAGGACGCCGACCAAGACTGTGACCCAGGAGAAGCAGAGGGCGAAGAACATGATCAGCAAGAAGGCTGCAGCCAGACCACCAAGCGAGGTGCCGAGCCGGAACCCGAGGATGAATCCGACGACGAGCAGCAGGACGATCGACCACGCCTGCTTGACCATGTCGGCGAGGATGCGTCCGCTCAGCGGCGCCCAGCGTGCGATCGGCAACGATCGAAGCCTGTCGAACACGCCCTTCGTGATGTCCGTGTTCAAGCCTTGACCGACATACATCGTCACGAAGAACATGTTCATGACGATGATGCCGGGCAAGGCGTACTGCAGATATTCCGTCGGGGAGTCGGCGATCGCACCGCCGAACACGTACGTGAACAGCAGCACGAAGATGATCGGCTGGATGCTGAAGTCACCCAACTCCCAGGGGTTGTGCCGGATCTGAATGAGGGTCCGCCAGGCCAACGTCAGCGTCTGTCGGAGGCCTTCGACCGCTGTAACACGGGGCTTGACGTCCTGGGGCTGAAGCGGCGCCGGCCGAGTGCTGCTCGTCCGCGGCGAGCTGTCGACGGCGGTCACGCTGGCACCTCTTGTGTGTCGCGCTCGTCGTCGGATTCTTCGGCACGGTGGCCGGTCAAGGTCAAGAAGACCTCATCGAGGCTCGCGCCACGCAGGGTCAACTCGTCGAGGATGACACCCTCGTCATCGAGCCGCCGGACGACGGCAGGGACCAGCGCCGGGTCGCTCACGGCGGCCATGACCCGCGCACCCTGCGCCTCCGGTTCAACCTTCGTCAGCTCCCGCACCACCGACATCACCATCTCGAGGTGCTCCGCCTGCGCCGGTCGCACGACCAGCGACTGCGCACCGACCTGCGACTTGAGGTGATCCGGGGATCCGGTCGCGATCACTTTGCCGTGGTCGATCACCACGAGGTCGTCGGCGAGCTCGTCGGCCTCGTCGAGGTACTGCGTGGTGAGCAGCACCGTCACGCCGTCGGCCACCAAGAGCCGGACCAGGTCCCACATGTCCAGCCGCGCCGCTGGGTCAAGACCGGTCGTCGGCTCGTCCAGGAACAGGATCCGTGGATTGCCGACGAGGCTCGCGGCGAGATCGAGCCGGCGCCGCATCCCGCCCGAGTAGGTCTTCGCCGCACGGTCGGCGGCGTCGTCGAGGCGGAACTCCCGCAGCAGGTCTCGGGCGCGCACCTTCGCCTGCTTGCGCTGGATCCCGAGCAGCCGGGCGATCAGCACGAGGTTCTCGGTGCCGGTCAACGTCTCGTCGACCGACGCGTACTGGCCGGTCAGACCGATCAGCTGCCGGACCTGGTGAGCCTGCTCGACGACGTCGTAGCCACCGACCGTGGCCCGCCCCTCGTCCGGGCTCAGCAGCGTGGCCAGGATTCGCACTGCCGTGGTCTTGCCGGCGCCGTTCGGACCGAGCAGCCCGAGCACCGTGCCTGTCGGGACCGTCAGATCGATGCCGGCGAGAGCCACCGTCTCACCGAAACGCTTGACCAGGCCTTCAGCCTGGATCGCGTTCGTCATGGTTCCTCCATCGTCAACGACTGTCGAAGCTACGACCTCAACCGAGATTGAGGGCAAGGTCACTGACCAGATGACTCAGCAGGGACCTCGAACTCATCGGACAGCAGCGGAGACGATGCGGCCGCGCCGGTGCGCCGGGACCGGCCTTCAGTCAGCGAGTTGGCGGACCGGTCCGCCAGAACGCTGACAAAAGCGCCACGGCGGGCCGGCGGGCCGGCGCGTCCGTGACCTACGGGCGCCGCCCGGTATAGGCGATCATCTTGTCCTGAGCGCTGGCGTCGGGCGGGACCTCGACAGCCGCAGCCATCATGGGCGTCCCGAGCGGGTTCGTGCCCCGCAGCAGCGCTTCGGGCGCGTGGTGAAGCCCCATCAAGGTCGCCTCGACAGCGGCGGACGGCAACGTGTCGTCGGCGCCGATGGAGCGGGCCAGGTCCCAGGAGTGGATGAGCAGATCGCCGATGAGGAAGCCGGCCATGTCATGCTTCGCGATCCCACCAAACTCGGGGACATTGCCGGTCAGCTGCGACGGGTCGGACAACGTGGTGTCGAAGGCGGCCTGGATGTCGGGCCACGCGGCGCCGGCCGGGATGTCGATGCCGAGCAGATTGCCGCCCTGCGTCTGCCAGGCGTTCACGTGGTCGACAAGCTGGCGAACATTCCATTCGGCGCACGGGGTCGGGTTGTCCCATTGGTCGGACGCGATCCCGCTCGTCAGGTCGCTCCACTTCGCAGCCACCTCTCGATAGACGTCCACCGGACCGCTCATCCACTCACCTCCGCCGTCAAGCCTGTCTACCACGCAGCCATCGGGCGATCGACCGTCGCACGCAACGCGAGCGCTCGAGTATCCGGATATTGCGGGCCGGGCTTCGTCGAACGAATCCGCCTATTTCGTTGACGAATTAGTGGGTGAGTGGCAAGATGACCTCGTGCTCCAGCTGTTCAGCGCCGACGACCACATCATCGAACCGGCCGAGGTGTGGACCAGCCGGGTTCCGGCGAAGTACCGCCACGTCGCCCCCCACGTGGTGGAAGACGATGGCCGCGAGTACTGGGCCTACGAGGACCAGCGCAACGAAACGATGGGCCTCAACGCCGTCGTTGGCAAGCGTCGCGACCAGTACAACCCCGATCCCATTCGGTACTCCGAAATGCGACCCGGCTGCTACGACCCGAAGGAGCGGGCCAAAGACATGCTGCAGGACGGGATCCTCGCCAGCGTCCTGTTCCCAACGCTGCCCCGGTTCTCGGGCACGCTCTTCCTCAGCTTCAAGGACAAGGAGCTGGCGGACCTCTGTGTGACGGCCTACAACGACTTCGTCATCGACGAGTGGTGTCCCGCCGGCCCCGTCGGCATGTTCGTTCCGACGATCATCTCGCAGCTGTGGGACCCCGGGCTCGGGGCAGCCGAGATTCGCCGTTGCGCTGGGAAGGGGGCCCGCGCCCTGTCCTTCCCAGAGAACCCGGTTCCACTTGGCCTCCCGTCGTACTGGACGGACCACTGGGATCCGGTCTGGGAAGCGTGCCAGGAGACCGACGTTGTGCTGTGTCTGCACATCGGGACCAGCGGCGAGACGCCACACCCGAGCCCCGAGGCGCCCGAGATGCTCTCGTTCTCGATGCTCCAGGTCGGCTCGATCATGTCGTCGGTCAACCTCATGATGAGCCCGGTGTGCCGCAAGTTTCCCGGGCTGAAGTTCGTGTTCTCGGAGGGCGGCATCGGCTGGCTGCCAAACGCGCTGGAGAGAGCTGACCGGATGTGGCTGCGCCATCAGGTGTACAGCGGCCTCGATGACATCCTTCCGTCGGAGATCTACCGGCGCAACATGTACCTCTGCATGATCGAAGAGCCGGTGTGCCTGAAGTACCGCGACGACATCGGCGTCGACCACATCATGTGGGAATGCGATTACCCGCACACGGACACGACGTGGCCAGAGTCCCAGTCGACGACGCTGGAAGTGCTCGACGCGGCGGGTGTCTCTGACGAAGAGGCCAAGCTCATCACCCACGGCAACGCCCAGCGCGTCTTCAACTGGAAGATGGCGTCGGCTGACTTGCTGGTCGGTGCCGCGCCGGCGTGACCACTCACCGGCCCGACCGCCGGGCCGTGGTCAAACGCATCTGCCTGCTCCGCGACTGAGCCCGCTGGCCGGCCCCGGTGTTCCCGTGTCGAGTGCGAAATGTTCACCTGACGGTCCGCTCGAGTTCATCGAGAAGTGGGGGTGACTGGGTAGGCCTGTGTTCATGGACGAACGCCCGCACGATGCAGTGACGACCCACCACGGTCAGGGGGAGTCGGGAGGCCCGCGTCCGTTGGTCCAGCAGGGCATGTCCGTCTCCGAGATCGACTGACCAGCGATGCTGGTGCTGGTCGGAGCGCTCCTGATCCTCAGCCTCGGCGCGGTGGTGGCTCGGCTCGTCGGGCTCCACGGCCTCTCTGACCAGAATGGATCTCATGGAGTCGACCCGACGCGTCTCGGAGGCAGGGACGTCCGCGACGGCTGGTGATCACAAGAATCAGGCGGCTCGACGCCATGAAGTTGACGCATGGAAGATGGTCGAGGGATTCATGAGAGGTCGGTCGCTGGCCGAATGGTGTAGGTGCGGCTGTGTGTCGTGATGGCCAGCTCGTCGACGACGTCGAGCTGTTCACGGGTGAACTCGTCCGGCCTTGCGCTCGAACACATGGTTCACGTCACTGATGTACCCGCCGGCGGATGGTCACGAACGTTGTCGACGGCCGAGCGGAACCGCGTCACCCGGTCAAGTCCGGTCGCGCCACCTGCGCAGCGAGGTGGGTCGGGGCCTGGATGCAGTACGAGTCGGTCAGCAGCTCGCCGATCTCGTCCCAGTCCGTGTCGTCGTCGAGGAGCAGGCCGACGACGTTGCTGCCCCAGCCGGCCCGGAAGTACGGCTCGCCCAGATGCTCGAAGGCCAGCATCTCGTCGAGCTCGGCGCGGAACGTCACGCGGAAGCGCTGGTCCTCACCGCCGAACACGTGGGCGACGGTGGCCCTTCCGACCTGCCAGCGCACGCCCACCCAGGCATGCTCCTCGCTGATCTCCGGGAACGTGGCGAACGTCGCTCGCAATCGCCGCAGTATCTCGTTGGGAACGTCGGGACGGTCGGCCACCGCGGCCAGTCTGACCGCTCGCCTAGACCTCACGTCGCACAGCTACCTACCGACTGATCCACCGCACCGCATGTCGCGGGTCGGAGGGCACTCAAGAGTTCGGCGGCAGCACAGTGCTTGGATTCGTAGAGCAAGATCAGTCGGTGCTCGCGTGCAGAGTGGGCGCGCGATCCAAGGAGCGTCCTCATGACGACGAGCATCCCGAATGTCACGCTGAACAACATTGTCGAGATGCCGATGCTCGGGTTCGGCGTGTACCAGATCCCCCCGGAGGACACCGAGCCCATCGTCGCAACGGCCCTTGAGGTCGGGAACCGGCTCATCGACACCGCCGCCTCCTACGGCAACGAGGAGGCCGTGGGCCGGGCCGTGCGCAGCAGCGGCATCCTCGTGACGAGCTGTTCATCACCACGAAGCTGTGGATCCAGAACCCCGGCGAAGCCAACGCCACGGCCGCGTTCCATGCCTCGCTGGAGCGGCTCGGCCTCGACCACGTCGACCTGTACCTGATCCACCAGCCGTTGGGCGACTACTACAGCTTCTGGCGGGCGATGGAGCAGATCCACGCCGACGGCCTGGCCCGGGCGATCGGTGTCGCCAACTTCCACGCCGAGCGGTCGCTTGGGAACCCGGCGAGCGCACGTCCGTGATCCACCGAGGCTGTCGACGAGACCTCGGCAATAACTGACCTGCGGGTGCGCGTCGACGCGCCCAACTGGGCCGGCGTGAAGTTCAGCGGCCCGGCCGGCCGGCGGGCGAACGACAGGCTTGCTTTCGCCACACGACCGCGTTCACTGACCCAACCGGACGCGTCAGGTCACGTGCTTGTATGCGGGGAAGACCGTCGGCGGAGGCGGATCGTTCACACCCACCTCACCGAACTTTGGCATCAGCTGCTGGCCAAACTGCTCGACCGCGTCCTCAGACTCCCAGACGTCCACCACGCAGAACGTGCCGTCGGGCATGGTGCCGGCAACGTGAGAGATCAAACCCGGCACCGGCCAGTCACTGGGAGAGTTCAGGCCCTGCGGGTTCAAGGACTGGCAGAGCTGGTCGTATTGCTCTTCGCTCATTCGCAGCTGATGCACAAGAACAACGGCCATTTCTACCTCCGGTGATGTGGGCTCAGGCGCCCACGAGATGACCCTAGATCTTGACGCCACGGCCCGATCTCGCGTCCGCAGTCGCCGGGTGTCGACCGGGCAGCTCGCGACCGGCAACCTCGATCCTGAACGTGTGTGGCCAATCCACCCAACGATGTCGATGGCCCGGCCGCGAGGATGGCCGAGATGGAGAAGGTGGGGGTCGGTGCCGCCGAGAGGGTGGAGATCGTCGTTGCCCATGACGAGCGCGCGACCCTGCGCGTCGGCGACGTGTTCGTGAAGATCGACGCTGATCAGACCCGCCTCGACGTCGAGGTCGAGGCGATGGCGAGGGCGCCGGTTCCGACTCCGGAGGTCCTCTGGCGGCGGCCGCCCACGCTCGCGCTCGCCGTCCTCCCCGGAGTAGCACTCGGCCATCTCGGCGAGCCGGCGACCGCGTCGTCGGCGGCGTGGGCTGCGGCGGGTGCAGCGGCTCGGACGCTGCATGACGCTCCGCTGCCGCCATGGCCCGGTCGGAGCGTTGACGACCTTGCGTCGCGGCTCGCCGACGAGTGCGAATGGCTCATCGTCAACGACGTCCTTCCCGCCGAGGTGGTCACGCGGAACCGCCGACTCGCCGAGACCGTGCTGCGGCCGTGGATACCGGTGTTCATCCACGGCGACTTGCAGGTCGACCATGTCTTCGTCGACGGTGACGAGGTCACCGGCGTTCTCGACTGGTCAGAGGCGTCCCGGGGCGACGCCCTGTTCGATCTCGCCACCCTCACGCTCGGACATCCAGATCACCTCAGCGACGTCGTCGCCGGTTATGGCATTGACGTCGACCGCGACCTGATCCGCGCCTGGTGGTCGATGCGCTGCCTGACGAACGTCCGCTGGCTGACCGAGGTCGGCGGGTACGGGCCGCCCGACGAGTTTCCCGAGGTGGCCGTGTTGAGATCGCAGATCTGAGGCCGCGGTCCCGGTGACCGGGACGGATGGCCAGCTCCACGTCGCGTACGAGACGGCGGTGCTCAACGCCGAGCGCCATCACGACGCCGTTCGAATCGTGCTTGACGCCCGGAACCGGCCCGATCGAGTGCCGGCCGGCGCCAGTCCGATGGCGTCGAGGTGTCGAAGTTGCTGGGGACCCGGCAGGCCGATGAGTCCTGCTGTGCCGAGTCGTCTGAGATGGCTGGCGCAACCTCGCAGAGAGGTTGCCCACCCGGCCCGCCGGCGATCGTGAAGGAGATAGAGATGACCAGCGTCCGACCGCATCTGTGGTTCAGCAACAACCAGGCGGTGGAAGCGGCGAGGTTCTACGCCGAGCACATGCCCGACTCGTCGATCTCGAACGTGGTCACCGCTCCCGAGGGTGTGCCGGGAGTGACCGAAGGTACAGAGTTCATCGTTGAGTTCACCGTGGCTGGGCTACCGGTGATCGGTCTCAACGCCGGACCAGAGTTCACCCTCGACGAAGCGTTCTCGTTCTACCTGTTGGTCGAGACGCAAGACGAGGTCGATCGCTACTGGGAGCTGCTCACCGCCGACGGCGGCGAGCCAGGCCCGTGTGGCTGGTGCAAGGACAGGTTCGGCGTGTCGTGGCAGGTGATCCCCAAGCGCCTCGAGGAGCTGAGCGGCGACTACTCGACCGCCGCCAACAAGCGGGCGATGACTGCAATGTTGAAGATGGGCAAGATCGACATCGCAGCGCTCGAGCGGGCGTACGAGGGCAACGACTGAGCGACCCGAATCGCGGCCGTCTCCTCGGATGTCGAGGAGACTCGTTGCCTTCGGGTCCACGGCACGGGTCGCCGACCGAACAGCGCCCGCAAGAGGATCGTCGGCTGCCACTCGTGGGGCGTCGCGGGCGTGCCGGCGCCGTTCACATCGTCGTTGGTGTCGACGGGTGTCGGTGATTGCCTCGGTGGCCGAAACCCGCTCAGAAGGAGTCCGTATGGGTGCACTGCAGATGTCCACAACAGAACGTGAGTCGTTCCTGGCCGACCTCCACGTCGGGGTGCTCGCGGTCGAGCGAGCCGACGGCCCACCTGTGGTCACACCCGTCTGGTACCGCTACGAGCCCGGCGGCGCGGTCGAGCTCTCCACTGACGCGTCGAGCGTGAAGGGCAGGCTCCTCGCGGCGGCAGGACGAGGGACGCTCTGCGCCCAGCGCGAGGAGCTGCCCTATGCCTACGTCACGGTGGAGGGGCCGGTCACATTCGGCGAGGCATCCGACGACGTCCGCCGCGACATTGCCGTGCGCTACCTCGGCACGGTGATGGGTGTGCTGGCTCGCCGCACCCTGATCGGCGTGTTGTGACGTCCTGCACTGACGCGGCCGAGATGCACGCCAGTCGCGATCCACGGAGACTCCCGCTCATTTGGTTGGCCTGAGGTGGTTGAGCTTGGACACTCGTCCGCTGGTCGTGATCTCCAGGCGCCACGCCGATCCTTTGATCAGCAGGCGGCGCGGGGAAAGCTTTTCGTGGCGGGCCATGCGACGCACGTTGTCGACAAGCAGGAGTTGATGCAGCACTTCGCCGTGGGTGCACAGGACGGCGTTGTGATAGTCGGGATCGGTGAAGCAGGAGGTGATCCGCGTCGCGTTGGCGTCGCGCCCGAGCTCTTCCCACAGTTCGATTGGCACGTTGGCGGCGTCGGCGAGGGGCTGCATGGTCTGGACGCATCGGACGGCCGGGCTCGAGATGATGCGTCGCACCTTGTGCTTCATCAGCAACGGCGCCATGCCGGCTGCTTGGCGTTCACCGATCGGATCGAGTGGACGATCGAGATCGGGGCCGGGCCACGACTTCTTGTCACGTGCAAGCGCGTGACGCACGATCGTCATCCGCATCGCTCGGCACCATCGGGAGCCACGATGGGACAAACGTGGGATCCCTCGGAGGGCTCGGTCGGATTGGTGGCCATCGGACATCGGAAGCGTCGTGGTCACCCTACGCGGGCCGTACCATGGTTCGACGCTGACTTTGGTAAGAAGTGTACTAAGGTTGCTCAAATGCGCATCGACATCACCCCAGGCCGCGGCCGGATCAGGGTCGGACCACCCGCCGGACCCACCGAGACCATCCCCGCCTCGGTGACCGTCACCATCACCGACACCGTCCCCTACGACGTGGAAGCCCGGCTCGAATGGTCCCCCACTGTCGGCAAACTCGCCGTCCGCAAGGTCTGCTGCACCGCCCTGCCCGGAGGCGACGACGTTTCGCCCACCGGTATCGCCCGCATTGCCCTCCGCGACACCATTCAGGCAGCCCTCGAGACCGAGTATCTCGGCAGCACCAGCTGGCCGGGACTCATCGACAAGCACCCCAACCACGACCCGCTCGCCGTCGACGCGTTGATCTACCTGCTCGCCGTCGCCCTCCAAAGCCTCAAGCCCACCGCCACCGTTGCACTCGCCCGTGGCCTGTCCCCTGCCAGCGGACCCAAACGAGTCCTCGCCGCCCGCAGAGCCGGACTCCTCCCCGACACCGAGCCCGGCAAACCCGCCGGAGCGTGACCAACCTCGAGACCGACCGCTCGCGGAGCACTCCCGAACATCGGGGCGGATCGCGCCCCGACTCGGCGTTACGCGCCCAGCTCCATTCACCCAGCGTCAGAACCTGAAGCGAGTTAGGCCGCCCGGCTCTGTGCCCAACACGACAGTCGCCGACCGCGGCTCGACGCGATACACGTGCCACGGCGGTGGGCCTTGCGACGGTGCGTTGAACGGCGCGGTGATGCCGGAACCGCTCTCGTCGGGCTCCGCTGGCCAACCGTTGTCCGCCCACGCCTTCGCAATACGCGCCACGATGGCCGGATCGGACACCCGTGCGGCGTCACCCTCGATGACGACGTCCGCGTCGCGGATCGACACGGCGATCGAGCAGCGCGGATCGCGCGCGACGTTGCGGCCCTTCCGGGTGCCCGAGCCCGTTTGGAACCAGAACCCGCCGTCGAGCCAGAGTGCGCCGACCGCAGTCACGTGCGGGGTGCCGTCCTCGTTCAGCGTCGCCAGCCAGGTCGTTCGAGCGTTGTGCGCGTCTGGAGCCGGCGCCGATCCCGCATCGAGCTTCTCGGTGACTGCGGCCCAGTCGACTGGCGGCAGCCCGTCCCCTGCACCCAGGTTGATGATCTCCATGGCACCTTCCCTTTCGTATCCGGGCGACACGGCCGCAAGGGCGTGTCCTGGATCAGACCTGCCGTGATCAGCCAAGTCATCGCACCCCCGGAAAGTCGCGCACATTTTCGGATCGGCGTCCGACCTTGGCCAGAGATGGGGAGGCGCCATCGTTGCGACCCGCCGGAGAACGACGGAGCCCGACAGGAGGTGGAGTGCTCGATACCCGGCGCACTGCGTGACAGCGGCGCCCGGTAACGGCGGCCGATATGTCCGGCTCGCGGCCCTCGGGCGCGCTGTCATCGTGTGCGGGCGGTGGGTCAGCGTCCTTGCCCACGCCTTGGCGCATCTCGATGATCGCGACGATCCGACGTTCGCTGCGGCAGCACGGCGCGCCAGTCTGATGCCGGGCGCCCGAGGTAGTAGGTGATGTGCATGTTGCTGATGTCCTTTCGGGGATTGTCCGGGACTTACTCCCGAAGCCACCAGGAGCATGACGGGGCGGGCGACGAGGCGGTATCGACCGACTGGCGGATCGACTGGATGAACGTGCTGTCCGCCGATCGGGGGAGCCTGCGCTCTGGCCGGTTGCTCGCTGACAACTGCTCCCGACTCCCAGACGACATCGGCTCAATTGCGAATGAGTATCGGGCCACGACCGGTGCCCAACGCTGAAAGCGCGCTGTCGACCCGAGCTGCGGGTGCTCGCCCTCGAACACCTTGAGGTCCGTGAGCAGCGCTCGCCAACGCTCCTCGGCGAGCCGCTCCGCGATGGTCTGACTGTCGTCGCTTGGCCAACGCGATAGTCGCCGTCCTCGTCGCTGACAAAGGTGTCGTACTCCTCCTCCGTCAGCGTGGCCCGCAGGAACCGGTACACGTTGACGAAGCGCTCGGCTGCCCGCGGCGAGGCGATGAAATGGAACACCGACTTCATCACGCTGCGCTCCCACGACTCGAGCTGGAGGAACTGTGGACGGATCTGGACAAACTCGTGGCGTTCGCCATCGGTGTCGTCTCGACAGCCGGCGTCGGTGCCTGATCGTGATGAGTTGCGGGGGTTCCGTGTGGCGGCGGTCCATGGCCTCGACCTGCTCTTCCGGCGGATCCTTCGAGTCGCCGGCTGTCACGGGAGTTCGCGTGGTCGTCAAGTCATCGATCAGCCGGCTGAACCCGTCTTCCTCGAGGGGGCGCAGCGTGAACGGGATCTGGAAGATCTTCTCGAGGTAGTTGAAGGGCGTCGACTGCCAGTGCATTCGGCCATCGGACTCCCTCTCGTCGAAGCTTCGCGCGCCTCGAGTCGGCGATCTGCTCGCTGATGCCGAGCGCAACCGAATGGCACGTTCCGACTCCGCGTTGATGCTGACGGACGGCGACCGCGACAAGCTGGAGGCGATGGCGCACGTCCTTGCAGTGTCTCGGCCGACGAGGAGCCTGTGGCGTGCTCCGCCGTACGCCGAGCGGACCTGGCGGGACGCGCTGACGAGAAGCGACCGGGTCGGCCGAGGACGGGTCGGTCGCGGCTCGCTTCGTACGTGCCCCACTCATGAGCATCCGGTCATCCGCTCGTCAGCCGTCGAAGTCTTCAACTCCAAAACTCAAGGAGATCATCATGGTGTGGCAACAAATCATCGAAGGCTCAGCGGTTCGCTACCTGAAGGGTGGCGCGCTCGGCGTCGCCGAGGATCACACTGATCGCCGCCCTCGCAACTTCACGCGAGAACTGATTCAACAGGGGCTTGTCCGAAGATTGTTTCTTGAATGTGACAGCAGTGATCAGCCGGCGATCAACAAGGCTGTCAAGCGCCCCAAGGACTCTCCTGATTATGAAGCGGCGATTGCCAAAATTGTCGACGAGTCCGGTCCCAAGCCATATGACAACAAGGTGACGTTGGGTGAGGTAGCCATATTCGCGTTGAAGAACCTGGTCCCTGTCCATTTCATTGACCTAGAAATCAAGAGCAAGACACACCCAGGGAATGTCGCGAAACGCGATGAGCATGCAGCGGAGCTCTTCAAGAGAATCACTGCGCGGCACAGCCCGGTTGGTTGCTTGCTGCTCTTTGGAGGCGCTCACTTCGTCGGGGGAACGGATACATACCGGGGGGGCGGGCGTTGCCTCGGGGACTTGCTAGATCTCAGTTATGTGTTCATGCAGCCTCGGTTCGAGATTTACCAGGACGCCCGCGACAAATACCGCTTCCGACTCCGAGCCGAAACGGGAGAACCGATCGCCACGAGTAGGAGCTACGCCACGCGCGCCGAGGCGCTAGCCCGCATCAAAGCCGTCAAGCGCGCCGCGGCCAAAGCGCATGTGCCGGAATGACGTGAAAGTCAACCAGCCGGCTGGCGGGATCGCGATTCGCCTCCGACCGCGAACACCGTCCGATGTCGAACCCGTCTCCTCCACCTGACCCGGCGCCGGTCGCTCGACCGGCGTCAGCACCCAGCTACGACGACAGTGTGCTCGCCGCGTTCGCTGCCTCTGGTGTGATCGCTGCCGCCACCGGAGTCGCCGCCGGCCTGGTGTGGGGAGGGTTCGGGGGCCGGATCGCCATGCGTGTCGTGTTCCTGACGTCCAACGAACGCGTCCGCGGCGTGACGTCTGACGACGGGTTCGAGATCGGGACGATCTCGGGCGCCTCGATGTTCCTGCTGATCTTCGCGGCGATCCTCGGTGGGATGGCGGGGTTCGGCGTCGGCATCATCCGTATGGTCACGTCCGGCCCCACCTGGGCCGTCGCCATCGGCACCGGGCTCGCCGCGGCTTCGTTCGCCGGAGCGGGCATCGTGCACACCGACGGCGTCGACTTCCGCTTGCTCGACCCGCTCTGGTTGACCGTCGGGCTCTTCGTGTTGATTCCCGGGCTGTGGGGTGCGACCGTCGTCGTCGTCACCGAACGACTCCTCCGCTCCCGTCTCGTCGAAGGTCTCCCACAGCGCGTCCACCGCCGCTATTGGGGTGCGACCGGATGGATACTCCTCGCCGGCATCACGGCATACGGGATACAAGCCCTCGTTGCCGACATCGCCACGCTGACATGACCAACCTCAGTGTCAGTGTGAGGTGGCCTGCCCACCGCGGGGCCGATGACCCGCCAATTGGTGTTGCCTCCGGGGCGGTTCCATCCCAGCCTCCGGGGGAACGATCGGCGCATGGATGACTCGAAGAACGTGGCCGGGACTCGCTTGACCTGCACGAACGCAGACTGCGCATGCGAGCTGCAGATCAACACGCCGTGCCCGCACGGCGCCACCTACACCTGCGCCTGCGGCCACGCGTTCGAGCCAGTCGCTGGTCAATGACTCGCCTGTAACCACGGCGCGCAACTCGGTTTGGCGCCATCCGGCCGAGGCGCCGGACTTCAAGGACGCGCTCAGCTTCCCGGAGGTCGGTAGTTGATCGACTTCTTGGCGGCTTCGTCGATCTCTGCCGCTGTCAGCAGCACTACCGTCTCGTAGCTGCTCAAGGCACCCGACGCGCCGACCGTGGCGGCGATTGCGGCGGCGGAGGCGTTGTCTGGAAGATCGACGATCACGTAGATGTCGCTGCCCCCGAAGGCGAAGTACGCAGTTTCGACGCTGCCACCGACAGCCGATGCAAGCTGCTCGATCGCCGCCAGCCGACCACTGCCGCCCTCCTTGAGCACCCCCTTGATGCCCTCGGTGCTGTACGACCCGTTGATCATGAACTTTGGCATGGTGTCTCCCTCTACACAGCGCAGCGCGACAGTCCCGCTCCGCAGGGCCTGCTTACGGCCACCCGGCGCACTTGTCAAGCGCGGCGAGCCCGCCGGATCCGTCGATCTGGGAACCGATGACCGTGGCGCCGGCGATCTGGACGTCTCGCCCGTCCTCGTCCACCGTCGCTTGCCACGACGGCAGGTGGGACTGGTCAACGAGCACTACCCAGGGTCTCCTTGACCACCGCGGGGACGACTCGTACCATCGCCGAGACCGGCCGTCACGAGGGAGGGATCGGCCATGGACACGACGTTCTCGCGTCGAGAAGCCGTGCGATATGGCCTCACGCTCGCCGCGATGGGCGCGCTCCCGAGCACCCTCTTCGCCTGCCGGTCGGACGACGAGAGCGCCCCGAGTACGACGGATCCGACGGAGAACGCCACCGGCGCGACCTCGGCGCCGGACACGCCGGGCGAGCTGCGCCAGCCGGCGGTGCTGAAGAGCGACGGCGACGCGCTGGCCCTCACGCTGACGGCGATGCCCGGCGTGGTCGACATCGGAGCGGCCAAGCCGGTGACGACGTTCACGTACGACAACATGCTGCCCGGCTCGACGTGGGAGCTGCGCCCTGGCCAGACCCTGCGCGTGGACCTCGTCAACGATCTCCCGCCGCTCGACGTACCGCCCTCCACCAGTGGCCACGACCGCCCCCACGAATGGACGACCACCAACCTCCACACGCACGGCATGCACGTGTCCCCCGAGGGCAACGGTGACGACATCTTCGTCACCATTGAGCCGGGAGCGTCGCACCACTACGAGATCGAGGTGCCGTCGGATCACCAGGGCGGGCTCTTCTGGTACCACCCGCACCGCCACGGCGCAGTGGCCCAACAGGTGCGTTGTGGCATGGCGGGCATGATCATCGTGCGCGGCGAGATCGACGAGGTGCCGGAGGTCAAGG
This sequence comes from uncultured Acidimicrobiia bacterium, assembly GCA_963844915.1. GTDB lineage: Bacteria > Actinomycetota > Acidimicrobiia > Acidimicrobiales > Ilumatobacteraceae > JALZMG01. Next base: position 674,252 of record CAWJQF010000013.1, read on the forward strand.
CGGCCAAGGAGCAGATCGTGGTGATCCAGGGCCTCGAGCTGAACGACAACTTCGAGGTGCCGGCACCGATTCCCGACCCGTCGAAGACGGAGGCCTTCTACCCACGCACCCAGATCCTCTACCCGATCAACGGCGTGGTCGACCCGACGATCACGATGTTCCCGGGCGAGGTGCAGCGGTGGCGCATCCTCAACGCCGCCGAGGGCAAGTTCCTCAACCTCGTCCTGGAAGGTCACGAGCTGAACGTATTGGCGTGGGACGGCCTCAACCTCGCCTCGCCGGAGCCGGCGGCCAACGTCAAGCTGGCCGCCGGCAACCGCGTCGAGGTGCTCGTCAAGGCGGGCGCCCCCGGGTCCTACGCCTTGATGCTGACGCCCAGCTCGAGCCAACATCCCGGGCCCGCCGGTGTCCCGTCGACAGACGCGAACACCACTTCGTCGATCTCCGCCGAGCTCGTCACCCGGCCGATCGCGACGATCGTGGTGGCGGGCGAGGGCCCCGAGATGGCCCTGCCCACGTCGCTCCCGGTGTGGGACCCGCCGATCCTGCCGATCGCCCGCCGGCGGGTCGTGTCCTACACGGTCGAGCGGGAAGGGGTGGAGTTCCAAGACTTCGGGGTCGACGGCACCCAGTTCGAGCCCGACTCCACGCCGTACCAGGTGAAGCTCGGCACCGCCGAGGAGTGGACCGTCGTCAACGACTCGGACGTCAAGCTCAACGAGCACGCCCACGTCTTCCACATCCACGTCAACCCGTTCAAGGTCACCAAGATCAACGGCACGGCGATCGACCCGCCACTGTGGCGCGACACGTTCATCCTGACGGGGAACGACGGCGACTCGATCACCTTCGAGTCGAACTTCGTCGACTTCACCGGGCGGTACGTCGACCACTGCCACGTCCTGAGCCACGAGGACCTCGGGATGATGGAGATCATCGAGGTCGTCGAATGAGCAAGCGAATCAACCGCCGGCAGTTCCTGCGCGATGGCGCCGCATCGCTCGCCGTCGGCAGCCTGCTCGCCGCCTGCAGCTCGGACTCGGACACGGCACCGTCGAGCGCGCCGTCCACGACCGGCGACGCACCGACCACCTCGGCGTCGCCGACGACGTCGGCCGCGCCGACGACCAGCCCCAGCACGTCGACGGGTGACGTCAGTGCCGGCGCCATCGACGACCTCCGTCAGCGCCTCCACGGCACGGTGTTGGAGCCCGGCGATCCCGGCTACGACGCGGCGGGTCTGCCCGCCAACGGGCGCTATCTGACCATCCGACCGGCAGCTATCGCGCAGTGCGCGGATGAGGACGACGTGGTGACGTGCATCCAGTGGTCGCGTGAGAACGGCGTCCCCCCGGTCGGGCGCGGCGGCGGCCACAGCTACGCCGGCCTGTCGACGACCACGGGATTGCTCATCGACCTCACCGCCCTCAACGCGGTCAGCGTCGACCCGTCGACGGGGATCGCCGTGATGGGTGGCGCGGCCCACAACCAGGACGTGCTGAACGCCACCATCAACAGCCCGTTCCTGCTCCCCGGCGGCACCTGCCTGGGTGTCGGCGTCGGCGGCCTCGTGCTGGGCGGAGGCATCGGGTACAACGCCCACTGGGCCGGCCTCACGTGCGACCACCTCGTTGCCTCGCGCATCGTCACGGCCTCCGGCGAGGTCCTCGAGATCGACGACGGCAACAACCCCGACCTGTTCTGGGCCTGCCGGGGCGGCGCCGGCGGCAGCTTCGGCATCAACACCTCCTTCACGTTCCAGCTGGTCGAGGTGCCGAGCGAGGTCATCTACTTCCGCTACGACTTCCAGGGCGCCGACGCCGCCGGCGCGCTGCTGGTGGCGATCAACGACCTGCTCGTCACGGCCCCGCCCGCGCTCAACGTGTCCACCATGGCCCAGGCGACGCCCGTCGGGGCGGAAGGGCCGCGGGCGGCGATCAGCGCCTTCACGCGAGGCCAGTACGTCGGACCGCTCGACGAGCTGCAGGATCTCTTCCAACCGCTCCTCGCGGCAACCGGCCCGCCGACGCAGACCGCCGTCGAGCAGAAAACGTTCTGGGACATGCAGCAAATGTGGGTGTCGCAACCACCCGATCCCCACTCATACGGCGATATCTCGCGCTACGTCGACGACCCCGTGCCGGCTGACGCCATCGCTCAGGTGATCGATCTGCTGGCCAACTGCCCCAGCCGCACCGACGACGCCAACGGCTCCGTGTGGTCACTGGGCTGGGTCGGCGGCGACGTCATCAACTCGATCGGTCGAACCGAGACCGCCTACGTCCACCGCGGCGTGTCGACGATGCTGCGCCCCACGCCGGTGTGGCCCAACGACGCGCCGCCGTCTGTCGGTGACGATCTGATCGCCTGGACCGACGACGTGGTCGCCGTCATCGACCCGTACACGCCCGCCGAGAGCTACCAGAACTTCCCCAACCGCTTGCTGCCAGACCACCTGGAGCAGTACTACGCCGAAAACCTCGACCGCCTGATCGACGTGAAGACGATGTACGACCCCGACAACCTGTTCCACACCGAGCAGAGCATCCCCCCGCGCTGACCGCCACCCGTCGCGACCCCGCACAGCGGCGGGCTTGACGGTGACTCATCGGGTTGAGGTTCCACGAGCGCGTAGGTGGAGCCGGCTGGCAACGAGCCGTGTAACCGTCGTGGGGTCGTCGCCGAGTTGAGCCGGCAGGTTGTCGTTGAGCCAGAGCGTGGCGACGCCGTGGACGATCGCCCAAGCGGCGACGCCATCGGCGAGTTGTTCGGTGGTCGGGCTCTTCGTGCCGTAGAGGATCTGTGCGGTGCGGGCGCGCGCGTCTCGCAGGTCGGGGTTGTCTCGGTGGTGGAGCTCGGGTCGGAACATGACGTCGAAGTAGGCACGGTTGGTGACGGCGAAGTTGACGTAGGCGACGCCGACGTCCAAGAAGGCGCCGCTGCTGCGCGCCGTGTCGAGGGCGTCGCCGAGACGCCGATACCCCTCTACGGCGATGGCGGTGAGGAGCCCGGCCTTGTCGCCGAAGTGGTAGGCGGCGGCGGTGTGGCTCACTCCTGCCTGACCGGCGATCTGGCGCAGGCTGAGCGCGGTGGCGCCGCGTTCGTCGATCGCCTCGAGGGCGACGCGCAGCAAGGCCGCACGTAGGTCGCCGTGGTGGTACGGACGCTGTGACGTCATTCTCAGCGAACTTCCTCGCTATCTTTCCAACGGAAAGATAGTCTTACCGATGAACCATGACAAGGAGGCCGCACATGGAAACGACGAGCTCCAACCCCGGAGTGTCGCTGGACGGCTGGGACATCAACCATGCCGATCAGCTGGACTGGGTGCCGTGGGGCGAAGGCGGGGCCCGGGCGAAGATCCTTGGTGTCGCCGACGGCTACGTCGTCGCCCTCGTGGAAGCCGACGCCGGATATCAAGGCACGCCACATGAGCACGCCCACGCCGAGTTCTTTTATCTCATCGAAGGACACGTCACTAACCAAGGCACGGTGATGACCGCCGGCGACGGTTACGCCGCAGCGGCCGGTTCACGCCACGACCAGTTCGAAGCCGACACGCCGGCCCGCTACCTGAGCATCTTCAAGCTGTAAACCGTCTGCCCGGCACCGAACAGCCACCCCTCGCGCCCGACACAGCGAACCGGGCGGGCGAGGCACCCGACCGGAGTCGTGTGACCCAAGACACCGATGAGTGCCCTTCGGCCACCGCCGGGTTGCGTGCTTGGCATTGACCTTGTCGATCGCAGTGCGCGAACATGGACGTTGCCGCGCTCAGCCGCGGCCGCACGACGGTGTCGCTCCAGACCCCGGCGACTTCGCTCACCAGCGGAAGCGAGGTACGGAATGGCGAGCAATGGCACCGCGTTCACTGAGACATCTGCTCTCACCGATGGCGACGACCCAACCGGCGGGCTTCTGGCCATTCGGCGATGTCGTCCGCCTACAGATCGTCCGTCAGGACGTCGATGACTCAGAGGCCCCACTCGTGTGCGCCGGCGAAGCGATCGCCCGAGTTGAACACGAAATCGATGAGTTGTGGCATGACTCGATGTTGGCTGACGACCGTTCGATCGCGGAGCGGCTCGCTGAGGTGAGCCACGCGCTTCACCGCGCCGCACGCCTGCTGGAGCACGAGGACACGATCGGGTAGACGGCCCCGCCTCGGAGCGCGGGCGCCGTGTCGCGAGGCCTGGCCGATCCGCCGGTCCGGGGACTTCCGATGGCGCGCCGTTCTCTGGTCTGCGCTCGCGATCCGAGGCCGACGGTCTCGACGCAGGCAGCCGCGTCAGTTCAGGGCATTCTGTGCTGGGTAGTCGCCGGGGTGTGAGACATGGTTCGTCGAGGTCGAGAGGAACGCGATGGAGTTCGGCGCTCATCTTCCGCTGATGGATTTCGGGGGGCATCCGTACACGCTCGAGCACCTCGTCGCCTATACGAGATCTGCTGCGCAGCTCGGCTTCGTCGCCCTTGCGGTCAACGACCACATGGTCTTCTCGGTGCCCTGGCTCGACGGACCGGTCGCGCTTGCGGCAGTGATGGAACACTCAGGCGAAATGACGCTGGCGACGACGGTCGCGCTGGTGGTGGTGCGCGGACCTGTGCCGGTCGCCAAGACATTGGGAGCGATCGATCGGTTGTCGGGCGGTCGTCTGCTCGTGGCAGTCGGTCCGGGATCTTCGCCCGACGACTACGCCGCCGTCGGCGTCGATTTCTCGGAACGGTGGCCGCGCTTCGACGAGGCGATCGGTGTTTTGCGGGCGTTGTGGCGCCCGGACAGCGCACCGTTCGTCGGCCGTTTCTATTCGACGGAGGGACTGTCTGTGGAGCCGCTTCCCGCGCGATCCGGCGGACCACCGATCTGGATAGGTAGCTGGGGCTCCGAAGCGGGGCTTCGTCGTGTGGGACGCCTCGCCGATGGGTGGTTGGCGTCGGCGTACAACACGACGCCGGAGTTGTTCGGCCGAGCGTGGCAAGCGCTTCGCTCGCAGCTCACTGATCAGGGCAGAGCGCCCGACACGTTCCCGAACGCACTCGCGACAATGTGGTGCTACATCACCGACGACCGTGCGGAAGCCGATCGCGTCCTCAGAGAGCGCGTCGTACCGACCGTGCATCGACCCGAGGACATGCTTCGCGAACGTCTGCCGATCGGACCTCCCCAGCTGTTCGCCGAGAAGTTGGCTGAATTCGCCAGAGCAGGCGTGCAACGCGTCTACATCTGGCCGGTTGCGGACGAGATCCACCAGCTCGACCGCTTCTGGAACGAGGTGCGGCCGCTCGTCGCCGCGACGTGAGTCCGATCCTTCTTCGTTTCCGAATGCACGAGTTGTCCGGCGTCGGGCAATCCGGCTCGCTGGTCCCGATCATCATGCGGCTTCGGCGCCCCGCAGGTGATCGCTGAGGATGCCGGGGAGCTCCGACGGCGCCAACCGCCCGAAACCGCAATACGCACCTAGCCCGAAGTCGGGCAGGTACCTGCGGGCGATCGCGACGCGCTCATCGAACCGCTCCATGTTGTGGATGACGCCGAGGTAGACCCGTGCGCCGTGCGGCTCGAGCGCGGCGAGCGGCGCGAGGAAGGCATCGTCGCTGCGGTCGAGCACCGGCAGGTGGATCCAGTCCACTTGTCGGCCCGATGCCGCGACGACGGCGTTCCCGAGCTTCACCGCTTGGCCGAGGTCGTCAGGCTGGAAGCGCGGCCAGCCGCCGAGCGTGCCGAAGCAGAAGTGGTAGCCGAGCGCGACGTTCGCGGGGATCGCCGACGCGAGGTTGCCGATCTGGGCCAGGCTGCGGTCGATTCCGCCTTCGAGCGGGAAGCCGGGAATGCCGCCGTAGGCATCCTGCAACTCCGTCGCGCAGTCCCATTGGATCGCAAGTTCACTGGCGGGGATCTTGTCGACGATGGTGGCGATCTCGGCGCGTAGCGCCTCCTCGTAGCCTGGCCTGATGCGGTCGATGTCCTCGACATCAACGAAGATGCGCGGCGGCAGCGCACTGTTGACGGTCGGCATCGACACCTGGAAGCGCAGGTGCGACGGCAGCACACCCTTCTCCTTCATCACGCGGAACACGAAGTAGGAGTTGATCGCGTCCCGCGCGTAGCCGAGCCGCCACCCAGGATCGCCGAAGCGCACGGCGCGCACGCCATGTCTGACCTTGAACTTCCAGGAGTCGCCGGCATGCCGCGGGAACTGGCGCTCGACCCCGTTCTCGTCAGGTGCGGGATGCTGAACCACCTCGAGCTCGGGGTGCCCGGCGAGAACCTGGTAATGCACGCGGCTGATCCAGTGGCGTCGTGGCCCCACCTCGCCGTCCGGCATGGCGAACAGATGGCGTCCGAGCGGCGCACCAAAGGTCTCGAACACCTCCTGCGGCGTGTCAAGCGGAATGCTGCCCACCAACAAGAGCTCACGACCCAAGCTGCGTCCTCCTCGCGCCGCGACGGCCGGCGACGGTAACACGCGGCGCGACGGACAGCCCGGCCGGCTGGCCGTGCTTCCAGCGCGATCTGCTCGGCGAGCCATCGAGGCAATGGGCCGGTAGTCCGAGTCCGAGCTTCGCTGCTGTGGCGCGGCCGTCCGCAGACCGAGGTTCCAGGATCATCGGCGTCGGCGACACTCGGAGGCGTTGGTCGGATGCTCCCGATGAGCAGGCGTTCTGGGAATGATGCGCGGGCAGAGGGGCGGCTGGGTGCGGTTAGTCGAGTGGCCAGCGGATGATGCAGAACTCGTTGCCGAACGGGTCGCGCATCACCGCCCATTCGAGGAGGTCGCGACCCTCGGGGGCGTAGATGTCCGGCGGTCGGTCCACGGTTCCACCGATCGCTTCGATCCGTGCGGCGGCTTGGGCGACGTCGTCGACCCGGAAGTCGAGATGGGTGCCGCTGTGGACGCACTCCTGGCCGCCGGGCACAAGTTGCAGCAGGATCCACCCGTCGTGCTCGTTGGGATCGTCGGCATCGAGGATCGAGAACTGCCCGTGTCGTCCGTGGGGCGAGAGCCCTGAGACTGCCGACCAGAACTGCTCGCCTTCGTCGAGGTCAGCGACGTTGATGACGGGCTTCCACTGCTTTGCGATCCCGGCCATCGTCGAAGCCTGCCCAAAACCTCGGCGGCGAGCAAGCCGTGACGCCCTACGTGATGCCGATCGGCGTGACACGCGCAGGCCGACCGGGCAGGCATCTCCTTGGACCTCGAGTCGGGATTCGATGTGCGCTAGCCGCGCACCGAGAGCTCGCAGCGACGGAGCGTGACCTCATGTTCCGCGGTCGCCGTCGTGCCGGTGGCGTCCGTGGCGGTCACCATCAGCGTCAGCGGCGTTGACGGGCCGGCGGGGAGGGTCCCCTCGTCGAATGGGTCCAGCTCGGCGACGAAGCGGCGGCCGTCAACGGTCTCCATCGCCAGCGGCTCGGCCGGCTCACCCTCGCCGATCCGCCAGGTGAGCTCCACGGACTGCAACTCGGACGTTGCCCCGACGTGGGCGGACACCTCGGCGGGTGGCTCGCCGGCGCAGGGACGGCCGGCGGAGTCGAGCGTGTGCACGTCCTCGGGATCGACGCTCAGCCGGCGGATGACGATCGACGGGCTCGGCTCCGGATCGCTGGTCGGGACCGATTCGGTGACCGTCGTGAAGCCCGGGTCGATGCGGCACGGGTGAGCCGGGTCGAACAGGTCGTAGGTCGACGGGACGTCGGCTTCGGCCGCCACCTCAGCGACGTCGCGCAGGAGCGTCGTCGACGGCACCCCATCGCTCTGGTTGACCACCATCGCGACGTTGATCTCGTCATCCGTGGTGGCGAAGGCGCCGGGCAAGAACTTCGAGATGCGCGAAGCACCGCCAGAGCTGTCGCCGTTCTTCGTCATCTCCGTTCCGTCGCTGGCGTCCCATCCGATCGGGTTGGTGCCGGGCGCACCTGCGACGGCGTCGTCGGCCATCTCGACCACCGTCTCCGGCTCGAGTGATCGCAGGTGGTTGGCGGTTTGATCGGTCGAGCACATGATGCGGGCGAGGTCCCGGGCCGAGGCCTTCCAGCCTCCGGTGGCTAGCCCGAGTCGGCTGATCGCCGTCGGATCGGCATCGAGCGGCGCGCCGTCCGAGGAATGCCCCACGGTGTCCAGCGCACCGAGGTTGGCATTGTTGGGGACCACATCGGTCAGGCCGAGCGGGCCGAGCAGGTGCTGCTCGACGTAGTCTCGGTACGAGCCCTCCTCGCTGGCCTCCTCGATGAGCAGCCCGGCGACGCTGAAGCCCTGGTTCGAGTACGACTCCGCCGTCCCGGGATCGAAGCTGAAGGGAGCACCGTCCGAACCCATCAGCACCGCCTGGTGGTGCTGGGCCGAGGTCACCTCGTCGATCGACACACCGAAGTGCTCGGCCGCCGCCGCCTCGGCATTGGATCCACTTCTCAGGTAGCCGGCGGTGTGGCTCAGCACGTTGCGCACGCGCACATCGCTCGCCCGCTCGAGCGTCATGGTGATCTGCTGCTCGTAGGACGCCTGCAGCAGGAGTGCCCACGGCAACGACGGGATGTCATCGACATGGTCGGCGGGCGGGAAGTACTCGCCGAGCGCGTCGACGCCGGCGATCATCGCCGACACGTAGTCGGCGGGATCCTCGAGCGCGCCGTCGGTGCCGACGATCGCCCCTGGCGTCGTCCAACCCTCGGAGCCCCACAGCGGCGCGATGTCAGAGGAGTACAGATGCTGATCGAGATCGATCGCGCCCTGCTCGACAAGCTGCATGGCGGCGATCGCTGTGAGCATCTTCGAGGTGCTGCCGATGCGGCTGCGGTGCTGCGGCTGCATCTCGACGCCGTTCGTCGAGTCGGCGTAGCCGTAGCCCTTCGACCAGACGAGCCGGCTGCCCCGGGTGATGGCGACCGTGGCCCCAGCGAAGTCCTCGTTCTCGAGGAACTCCTCGACCAGCTCGTCGACGGCGGCCATCGATACTGCACCCTCGCCGTTGACGGCCACGGCCGAGCCGGCGTCGACAACGGCGGGTGAGGCGCCGAGGAGCCCGACGACGGTCGACGTGACGACGACGGCGCAGGTGGCCACGGTGGGCCAGCGACCTGAGATGACGGTCATGGCAGTTCCCTCCTGGAATTCGGTGTGGTGTAGGGAGGAAGAGCACCCGCAACCGCGCACCTTTCACTTTCGAAAGGCCGTCGCACCCAGCGCGCGTCCACAGCCTTCAGCGAATTGTTCGGTGAGCGGGCCGCGGCGGGCAGGAGAAGGATCGCCGCAGTTCGTGGCGCTGAGTACCGTCGTGATGATGACAGGGCTCAGCGATCCAGTCGTCCAGGACGACCCGTACGAGTACTACCGCCAGCGCACGACCGACTGCCCGGTGTGGCACGAGCACGAGTTGGACGCATATGTCGTGGGCGGGCACGCCGAGGCCAAGGAGGCACTGTTCGACGTTGCACGGTTCCCGCAACGGTCCGGCTCGCGAGGCATGGGCGACAAGTCAGCTGCCGCCTTCGAGCGGGTGCTGGCCGAGCGGGGCTGGCGAAGGACACCGACCCTGCAGCGCACCAACCCGCCGGTTCACACGCGGTACCGCAAGCTCATCAACCGGGTGTTCACGCCAGCACGAGTGCGCGACCTGACCCCCCACATGGAAGAGATCGTGCACGCCCTCATTGACCGGTTCATCGACGCAGGGACCTGTGAGTTCGTCACGCAGTTCGCGTTGCCCATGCCGGGCACGCTCATCGCCGAACAACTGGGACTCGAGCGGTCTCAGTACGAGACGTTCCGACGATGGGCCGACGCCATGCTCGCGCTGGCCAACCGCAAGATGACGGTCGAGGAGGCGATCGCCGAGGCCGAGATCGAGCTCGAGGCCCAACACTTCCTGGCCGCCGAGTTCGAGCGTCGGCGCACCGAGCCCCGTGATGACTTGATCTCCCGCCTGGTGCACGCCCACGGCGACGATGAGGAGCCGCTCACGATGGACGAGCTCCAGGACCTGATGCATCAGTTGATCACCGGTGGCTTCGAGACCACCACGAGTGCTCTCGCCAAGGGCATGTCGCTGCTCGTCGCGCGGCCAGACCAGATGTCCCTGCTGCGCGCCGATCCGGCGCTGATGAAGAACTTCATCGAGGAAGTGCTGCGCTTCGAGAGCCCGGTGCAAGGCCTGTGGCGCCAGGCCGGCTGCCCCACAGCTCTCGGCGGCGTGCCGATTCCGGCCGAGGCCTCAGTCATGGTGCGCTACGGGGCGGCCAACCGCGACCCGCGCGTTCGACGAGCCGGACCACTTCGACATCACGCGGGCCGACGCCAAGAACCATCTGGCGTTCGGCTTTGGGCCCCACTTCTGCGTCGGCGCCGCGCTGGCCCGCCAGGAGATGCTGACGTCGTTCACCATCCTCCTCGAACGCCTGGACCACATCGAGCTCGCCGAGCCGCTCCCGACGCCGGTGCACCTGTCGAGCTTCATCCTCAGATCGATGAAACACCTGCCACTGCGCTTCACCGCCCGTTCATGAGCGACCAGCCGGGGCGCCGTGTGCGGTCCCTGTGCGGATCGACACCGAGCATCACCTTCATCGGTTCGGTATCGGCAGGCATTTCGAGCGCGACCCTGCCGAAGCCCCGCGACGCTACGAGAACCCTCCCGGCTGCTCGCTCAGCGAGGTCCAGTCAGCTGGAACCATTGCCACATGATCTCGCGGTCGTCCGCGCTGAGGTCGGCGAAGACGTCCGCGTAGTAGTGGAAAGGACGTGACCACCTGGTGTCGGTGAACACCTCGGCCTCGTCGACGTAGTTGCCGTTCATGGCGGTCTGGGTCGGCGGGGTGACCTCGATGAAGGAGGAGCTGACGGGGGATTCTGAGGTCTCGGTGGAGTTGAGGGAGGTGGTCACCGCCGGCTGCTCGTTGAGGATCGCGTTGTCGCTGTTGTTCACGTTGTTGCTGCCGAGCGCGTTTTGCAGGTCGTCTTGCTGGACGGGGATCGGTTCGCTGGGCTCTTGTTGCAGTGGTGGTGGTTCGGAGGCGTGGTTGGACACACCGTCGATCAGGCTGTCGCTGCTGGATCTGGAGTCGGCGTCCTCGGCGGCGATGTCTGAGTCCGAGCCGGATCCGGCGTCGTCGCCTTCGACGTTCACGGTGGCGGGCTCGGGGTTGGTCGGCAGTTGGTATTGACCGGTGTTGTCGTTCTGCTGGATGACCGCATTGTTCTGGTTGGGCACGTCGGTGTCGGTCTCGTCGTCGGTTTCGGGGAGGAATTCGCTGGCGTCTTGTGTGGCTTCGGTGGCGGTGTCGATGCCGATGAGGCTGCCGCCCATGGCGGTGAGTCCGGAGGCGGCGGAGACGGCGCCGGCGACGGCTTGGACGGTGGAGAGGGCGTTGCGTTGGTCGTTGGTGAGGAAGTGTTTGCCGGTGACGGCGTCGTCGATGTCGTCGGCGGCTTTGATGGCGGAGGCGACGGCGCCGGTGGCGGAGGCGACGGCGGTGACGGCGGTGGCGACGGTGGTGACGATGGCGGTGGTGGTGACGGCTGCGGCTTCGCCGGCGACGAGTGCGGGGAGGGCGGCGACGGCGGCTCCGGCGGTGGCGACGGCGGCGACGGCGAAGACGATGGCCATGCCGATGTCGAGGAGGAGGTCTTCGAGGGAGAAGTGTCCGGTGGGGTCGACGTTGATGATCGGGTTGGTGGAGAACCCTTGGTATTTGTTGAAGACGTTGGCGGTGTCGCGGCTGGTGAAGCGGCCCTGGGTGGGGTCGTAGCTGCGCGCCGGCAACAACAGCAGGCCGGTGGTGGGGTCGGTCATCGAGCTGTTCGGTGCGGCCCCGGTGTATTGGAACGGGTTGGTGCGCCCACCCGGAGCGACAGCGGGTGCCGGTTGGGGTTGTCCGTCGGGGAGGGCTGGCAGCCCGTAGTCGCCGTAGTTGTAGGTGGTGGTGACGGCGGCGGTGGCGTCGATGAGGGCGGTGACCGAGGAGTGGCGGTCGCGTAGCAGGTAGCCGGTGCCGGCGCCGGTGGTGACGGGTGCCGGGGCTCTGGCGGGGACGCCGCCGACGGTGGTGGTGCCGGGTTGCAGGGTGCGGGCCTCGCGCCCGGCGGTGAGCAGGTAGGAGGCGGTGGTGGCGGTGTCACCGGTGGTGGTGTCGGCGGTGGTGTCGTTGACGAGGGTGCCGTCAGGCCCGTAGTGGAACGTCTGGGTGGTCGTGGCGACGCGGTGGCGGGTCGATCTGGTTGCGGCCCGAGCCGCCGTCGTTGACCTCGCCGTTGCGCAACACGTCGTTGCCGCTGTTGCCGAACAGCCGGTCGAACCCGGCGGCGCCGTCGAGGTCGTCGTTGCCGGAGCCGGCCTGGAGGGTGTCGTCGCCGTCACCGCCGTCGAGGTGATCGTTGCCGCTGCCGGCGTCCAAGGTGTCGTTGCCGCCCAACCCGCACAGCACGTCGTTGCCCGAACCACCCATCAGGCGGTCCGCCCCGGCGGTGCCGACCACGACTTGGGAGCCGGAGCGGCCCACCGCCGGTGCCTGCACCAGCTGGTAGCGGCCGTAGGTGCCCTCACCGGTGCCGGCTTGGGCGATGGCCTGCTCGCAGACGGCCCCTGGTTGGGCGGTGGTTGCGGTGGTGGTGGAGCGGCGGGTTCCGTCGGGCCAGTAGCTGTAGGTGGCGGTGGTGGCGCCGCGGGAGGCGGTGACCATCCGGTCGAACGGGTCGTAGCTCATCGTCGACCCGTTCAACGATTGGGTGACCCGCCCTTCATCGTCGAAGGATTGGTTGACGACGGTGCCGCCGGTGGTCTGGGCGGTGAGCTGACCGGCGGCGTCGATCGTGTTCGACGTCGTCGAGCCGCCGGTGGTGGCGACGCCGACGACGTCACCGGCGGTGTTGAGGGTGTAGGTCGTCGACCTCGACGGCGTCCCCGACGCCGCCGCCCCCGGGAAGACGACCGAACCGAGCAGCCGGTTGTAGGCGTCGTAGCGGTAGGCGGTGGTCCAGGTGCCGGCTGTCTGGTTCGGTGCGGCGGGGAGGGTGTCGGTGCGGCGGGCGACGTTGCCGTGACGGTCGTAGGTGTAGCCGTGGGCCTCGATCACGGCACCGGACGCGTTCGTGGTGCGTTGGGTGCTGAGCTGGTTGCGTGGCGTCCAGGTGTTGGTGGTGGTGATCCCGTTGCCGCGTGTGGTGGTGGCGATGCGCGACATCGAGTCGTAGGTGTAGGTGACCTCGGCGAGGGTGGTGTCGCCGCGGGTTTGGGTGACGGTGGTCATCCGGCCGGCGTCGTCGTAGTGGTAGGTGGTGACCGCCCCGGTCACATCCGTTGTCGTGGCCAACAGTCCGGTGTCGGTGTAGGCGGCCGAGGTTGCGGTGCCGTCGGAGTAGCCACGGGACACGACGTGGCCGTCGGCGTCATAGGCCAACGTGACGGTGTTGGTGCCGTCGCTGATCGTGTGGACCCGCCCGGCGCCGGGTTCCCCGGCGGGGACGTAGGTGTAGGTGTGGCTCACCGACGGCCCGGTCGAGGGTTGGGCGGTGACGTTGACGAGGCGGCCGGTGATGGCGTCGTAGGTGTCGGTGACAACGGTCCCAGAAGGAGTGGTGCGGGTGGCCACCCGCCCGTCGGGATGGTACGTGTAGCTGGTGATGCGACCGTTGGGGTCGGTGGAGGTGGCGATCCGGGCGGCCGGGTCGTAGGTCAGTCCGGTCCCCTCGAAGGCGGTGCCGTCGGGTGCTTGGCGGGAGCTGCTGGTCTGCTGCCCACCCAGGGCGACCGTGTTCGACAAGTCGAGCGGGTCCCCCGGGAACATGCCGGGTCGAGCGGGGTGGCGGTCTGGGTCGTCGAGGCCCCGCCGGCACCGAGATAGGAGTACTCGAGGGTGACATCGTCAGAGGTCTGGGAGGTGACCCGGCCGAGCCCGTCGAAGGCCGCCGCCTGGGTCGGGTCGACGGTCCCGTCGTTGTAGTCGCGTTGCACGGTGACGGGCCGGTTGCCGTTGTCGTAGCTGGTGGTGCGCACCGCCTCCGCAACGCGTCGCACCGTCAGGGATGACTGATTTGGTGATCGTGTGGGCGGCGTCGTCATAGATCGTGGTGTGCGTCAGCCCGGTCGCCCCGACCTGGCTCACCTGGCGGCCCAACACGTCGAGCAGGCGTGTGGATGGTGCGGCCGTGCTGATCGGTGGCGGTGAGCGTCGTCCCGTCGAGGCTGTAGTCGAACGCCGACACCTGGCGGATGGTGGGGGAGTCGGTGAACGCTTGATCCTGCACGTTGTCGGTGACCCGCACCTTGCGGCCCAACACGTCATAAGTGGTCAACACGACCCGACCATCCGGCGTCGTATCGGTGCGGCTGGCCGCTGTGGTCGGGGTGCGCCCGGGGCGAAGCTGGACGTCGTCGTCAACCCGTCAGGGGTGGTGCGCGAGACCTGGCGTCCGGCGTCGTCGTAGAGGTAGCTGGTGACCCGACCCAACGGGTCGATGTTGCGCACCGGCTGCCCCGTGACGAGATCCAACACCGTGACCGAGGCCGCTTCGGCAGACGTGCCCACCGCAGTGGTGGTGGTCATCGTGCGCGTCCGCGCCCCAGCATCGACCGCCGAGTCGAACGTCGTGACCGCCGTGGCCGGCCCACCGACGTCGGGGGCCGTGCCCGGCGCCCACGTCATCGTCCGACGCAACAAGTCGCCAGTCGTCGTGTCGTAGGCATAGGTCGTCGTCGAACGCGCCGACAGGGATTGACCCGGTGCGGCATACGACGTCGTCGCCCCGACGATCGTCTTGTGATCATCCGACAGGGTGTGACTCGTCACGCTGCGTGACCCGTCAGCCCCGACGATCGACACCTCGGTGATCAACCCGAACGCCTCGTCATAGGTCACCGTGGAAGTCGTGCCGGTCTCATCGGTCGACGACTTGACCCGCCCATGACCGTCATACATCCGGCTCGACTCGACCGTCCGCTGCGCCCCCGCAGGCGTGACGCCGTCGGGACCGGAGGTGGCCTGATAGGTGACGGAGGTCCCGCGGGGCCGGGCATAGTTCGGGTCCAGGTCCGAGGCCCGCACCGCGACGTACGTCGACGTGTGATGCTGCACCGTGACGTCACCCGCCTTGACCGTCCGCTCGACGAGGCGGTGCTGGGAGTCATAGGTCGACACCGTCGAGATGGGCGACCCCGGACAGGTCTCCGGTGGCGGCACCACCGTCACCACACAACTGGAGATCGCCGTCGTATAGAAGTAGTCGGCGTCACCGGACACGAACAACCCGTCCGTCGTCCCCCCGCTCCAGCGCGGATGGCCCGTGTAATTGTGATCATCGACGTTCTCGGGTGGGTTCATCGAGAACAGGCGGGCCGGACCCATCACCGTCCCATCGGCATCCGTCGTCACCACCGACTGCACCGCCGTCAGGTCGGTCTGACCCTCGAAGCTCTGATAGGCGACGTGGGTGCGGGCCTGCGACGGCGAGAACACCGTCGTCAACAACTCCAGATCATCGTCGGTCCCCGCCACCGGCGAATACTCGAACTGGGCCATCGCCTCCGCCGGATCCTTGACCGACGTCACCCGCCGCTCATCATCCAACGTGATCGTCGTCGACGCCACCACCCCATCGGAACGGGCCGGAGCCTGCACCTCCACCACCCGATGACTCATTGACGTCAAACGAGTACTTGAACTTCGTCGTCAAGCCGTAACCATCAGTGATCGACGTCGGCTGCCACACCCCCTCACCGCCCGCTTCCCACATCAAGGTGGTGCGGTTCCCGAACCGGTCCGTGCGGGCCACCAGATTCCCGTTGACATCGAAACTGTCAACCCGACCATCGTCATAGACCAACTCGAACGGGAACCCCCCCGAATCCCGACGGAACTCGAGATCCTGCAACGGATAGTTCACCAACCCCGACTGATACGTCCCCCCCGCCGTATAGGCCCCACCATTCGCCGGATACACCGTCACCGGCGTCTCCGGATTGATGAACGACACCCCCAACGACCAACCCGCCCCAAACCCCGACCGATCCACACCATCCACCGCCCGACCCTGATCCCACACCAACGACCACGTCACCCCCGCCGACCCCGGCCCCCCCACCGACACCACCGGCACCGACACCGAAAACAGGCCCGTCCGCTCATCCACCGACCCCGACAACCCACCCCCAAGGCCGATCGCCCCCGACACCGGACCCGCCGCACCAACCGACGCCACCCGCCCCAACCCGGCCACCGGAAACACCAACAACCCCACCACCAACGCCACCGACACCACAAACGACAACGGACGGCGAGACCGGCTCACGTCAACCTGCTCTAGAACGGGATGTTCGTGGGATGGGAACGAGGATGCCGTGAGTCACCAAATACGTGTCCACGAAATCGTTTGTTGTGAATGACGTGCTGCCACTGAACGTCGCTGACGTCGGGGTGGACACGGTGAGTGGTGCGGACTCCAGCAGGTGCGGGCTCGTCCCCGGCGCGTGCTGCAGCGGCAAGCTCCTTACGGCGGTCGTCGCCTGCAGGTTGGTGAGCAGCCCGATCTGGAGGCCGCTCGTGGTGTTCAGGTACATCGCCGGGACGAGACCGCCGTTGGTGGGGTTGGTGGTGATCGGCGGCGAGCCGGCAGGCGCCGGTGGAGAAGTCGGCACACCCCGGCACCGTGAAGCCACCGGCCGCCGGGCTGTTGTTGTTGTTGTTGACCGGGGCGATCTGGGTGCCGTGCACGTCGATGGGCTGGCTGGTCAGAGGTGGGTTCGAGTCGTTGGCCAGGTAGCCGAGGATGTTCCTGGTCGATGGTGCTCGTCGTCGCCACGTAGTGGAACCCGTCGAACGTCGTGGACTGGCCGCCGCCACCGGCGGACCCGTTGTTGGGGTACGCCCCGGCATACGGGCTGACCCCGATGAAGGTGCTCAAGTCGGCGCCGGGGCCGGTCGGGAACAAGTTGGTGATCAACGTGCCGGCGAGGTTCTCGCGGTAGTAGATCCGCTGATAGCTCGGATCATGGTCCGGCAACGCCGGGCCGCTACCGCCGTCGCTGTTGGTGCTGAGCACCTGCACCGACAACGCAGCCTGGTCGATGCCGGTGTCGACCGGCGCCGCTGTCCCGCTGCTGGCGGTGGCCGCGATCTGCGGGCCGCTGTTCGTCAACACAGACGGCGCCGGCAGGTCCGCCAAGGTGACTCCATCCACCGACGAGAACGGGCCGCTCGACCCGAACCCGACCCGGATCTGCTGATAGGCGGGCTGACCCGACGGGTTCTCCCACCAGAACGTCGCCGCCCCGAGCTGCAACACGAACCCCGACCCCTGCGCCACGATCGTCGGGGCCATCGCCGGCACCAACGCACCCAACTCGATCCACGAAGTTCCGTCGAAGCCCTGCACGATCAACGGCGGGACCACGATCTGATCGGCGTACGGGTTGGGCAACTGGAACGTCGCCCCCGACACGTCGAAGCGATACACCGCCGCCACCGGCGCCCCTGACGCGGTGACCTGCGCCGCCGCCACCGTCGGCGGCGGCACCGTCGGTGGTGACACCAGCGGTGTCGGCGCCGCCGGGGTGTCCACCGTCAGGGTCCACAACCCGAACGCCGCCAGATGCTGCGGTGCCTGGGCGATCGACACCGACGTCGTCCCGCCAGCCTGATCGTCGTCCACGTCCACGATCATGTTCGTATTCAGACGCAACCGCACCAGCTGGGTGTCAGCCGGACGATTGACCGGCTTGACGACCAGATACCCCCGCCACAAATCGCTCCCAGAACTGCCCGCAGGCGGCGCGCAGCTGCCATCGGACCCGGCCGTGTAGGCACCCATCGTGTAATACGACGACGTCTCACCGGCCGCCACCGTGACCCCCGCCGACGGGAACGCCGGCGCATCGGCCCAACTCGGCGCATACCAACACCCCGACGACGAATCCGACCCCGTCTGCAACGTCACCTCGATCGGCTCCCCCGACGTGTTCGTGACCTGCAACCGACCCTGCTTGATCCCCGGATACCACTGCCGGAAACCATCCCACGCGATCGGTGCCGACGGCGGCGTCGCACCAGCACTCACTGGCAGCGCAGTCAAATCGTCGGTCGTCCCATCCCACCGCAGCAATCCGCCCTGGCCGCCAAACGTCGGCGCCGGTTGCGTTTGATAGGACACCGCGAAATCCGACCCGCCCGACGAGCCGTCAAACCTCGGGATCGGGTTGATCGCGATGACGCCAGCGACCGGTTTCGATTGCGCCAGGGTGCCCGTCGTGCCAGTCGCGTTCGGATTGATCAACCGCAACGTGCCGTCGTTCATCCCGAACGCCACGAGGAGCGGGGTGTTGCCCTGACCCTGCGCGAACGCCGCCGACAGCACACCCGTCGTCAACGACGCAGTCCCATGCTGCGACCACGTCACCCAGCTGCCCGGAATGCTGCCGTCGGAGTTGACACGAACGACGAAGCCCTCATTGCTCCAGCTGATGACCCCGACCGCCAGCAAGCCCGACCCCGACGGGTCCCACGCCAGCGCCGTCACCGGCGTCTGCGACCCGTCACTCGTGGCCATCCCCCCGAAGGTGCCGGTGAGCTGTGGCGCAGACGGGTTACTGACGTTGTAGATCTGCGCGCCGCCGTCGCTCAGCCCGACGGCGAGATACGGCGTCCCGCCGATCGACCCGGCGGCAAGTGAGGTCACCTGGATCGCCCGCATGGGAGACCGCCGCAGGAACCAGCAGCAGTTGTTGAACGCGTCCGGCAGGCTGACCGTGCTGATCGCGCAGCTCTGGCTGCCGCACGACCCGTCCTTCGGCAGCACATACAACAAGTTCTGATATTGGGTCTCGCCCGACAACGGCGAGAACGCGTTGCCCTTGGTCCCGGACATGAAGATGTTGGTGTCGTTCTGGGCGAGATAGATCGTGGCGAGATCGAAGACGCTCCAATATGTCCGCGAAGCAGCCGTCGCAGGATTGCGTGCTCTCCTGCGAGAACTCCGCCCACGGGACAGCTTCGCACTGGAAGTTGAAGCCGCAGTCCACCCCGCCACCGGGAATGCTCAGGTCCATCGACGCCGCGCCCGGCAGCAGCGCGCCACCGAGTGACGCCGAGTCGTAGATGTTGAGACTGGTGTTCTCGGCCCGCATGCGCTGGTCGTAGCCGCGGCCCAAGAAGTCCCCGGGGAGGTCGTCACGCATCGTCTGCGGCATCGTCGAGGAGATGTCGGTCGCCAGCGGCGGCGCCGGCGGCGAACCTGGTTCTGGCCCGAACCGCCGTCGTTGACCTCACCGTTGCTCAACGTGTCGTTGCCGCTGCCACCAAACAGCTGGTCGAACCCGGCACCGCCGTCGAGCACGTCGTTGCCGCTCGCGCCGTACAACACGTCGGCCCCGTCACCGCCATCAAGCGATCGTTGCCACTGCCTCCATCGAGGACATCGTCGCCGCCGAGCCCACACAACACGTCGTTGCCCGAACCGCCCACCAGACGATCCGCGCCGGCGGTGCCGACCACGACCTGTGACCCCGAACGACCCATCTCCGGCGCCTGGACCAACGTGTAGCGGCCGTAGGTGCCCTGGCCGGTGCCGGCCTCGGCGATCGCCTGATCGCACACGCTCGCCTGCTGCGCCGCACCACTCAGGGGCACCCACACCACGGCGATGGCCGCCAGCGCGGCAACCGGCAGCAGGCGACGGACTCGGAACGTTCCCACCTTCATACCGAACCTTTCAAGCGAACCGGCCGCCCCCGGGGGCTCTGCCCGCGAGTCAACGTAGCGCGTGGAGCCCTCGACTTAGGCAAGGGCGTCTCTGCGATGTCGAACCACCTCGATCAGGGCTCGCCGACGGTGGAGGTCGGCGACGAGGTCACGAAGGGCCAAGTCATCGGACGCGTCGGCAACAGCGGGAGCTCGGCCCAGCCGCACATCGAGCGCCTGACCGACGTGACCGCGCGCCCGCGTGCGCTCGGGGTTCGATCCTGGCTGGGGTCAGCGGGCGGCAGCGGTGCGCTGCAGCGCCGCCCACTGGAGGAGGATCACGGTCTTGCCGTCGTCGATGGTGCCAGCGCTGACCATCGCCAGCGCCTCGTCGAGGCTGAGCTCGAGGACCTCGATGTCCTCGCCCTCGTCAGCCTTGCCGCCGCCGCGCGACGACCGCTGCGCGTGGGTGTACGTCGCGACGAAGAACGTCACCCGCTCCGTCACCGACCCGGGACTCATGAAGAGCTCGAACAGTCGGCGCACCTCACCCACGCTCACGCCGGCCTCCTCCTCTGCCTCGCGGCGGATGGCGTTCTCGGCGTCCTCCCCGCGCTGGTCGAGCAGGCCCGCCGCGGTCTCGATGAGCATCCCGTCGGGGTGACCGTTGAGATAGATCGGCAGACGGAACTGGCGCGTCAGGATCACTGTGCCGGCGACGGGGTCGTGGAGCAGGATCGTGACGCCATTGCCGCGGTCATAGGCCTCGCGGACCTCCTGGGTCACCCGCCCATCTCGGTGGCGGTAGTCGAACGTCGCCTTGTGCAACACGTACCAGTGGTCCGAAAGAACCTCCAGCTCAAGGTTGTCAACTCGATCGTTGTGCCCGAGGTGGACGCCGTGGCCGCCGCGCATGACTGGAACCGTACGGCCGTAACGCGGCGTCTGGAGCGGCCCGACGTGGCGGCCGGTGATCCGAAAGGCGAATGCTGAGGGCCCAGCGCTTCGAACCACTCCTTGACGAATCGGGAACGTGTCGGTCAGCCGTGTTGCGGCAACGTCGTGAGCGCGAAGAGCCATCTTCCGTCGGACTGGCCTCGAATTGCCGTTCAGCGAATCTGCGCCGCGCCACTCAGGGGCACCCACACCACGGCGATGGCCGCCAGCGCCACAACCGGCAACAGGCGACGGACTCGGAACGTTCCCACCTTCATACCGAACCTTTCAAGCGAACCGGCCGCCCCCGGGGGCTCTGCCCGCGAGTCAACGTAGCGCAGGGAGCCGATCGTCGAAGCGGGCTCGAAACGCCGCCGGGCGTCAGAGCTGCCACTACTGCGTGAGCCAGGCCCCCAGCCTTGTGTACATCGTGTTCTTCAGCTCGGACCATTGCAACTGGAGGCGGTCGTCCCAGCTGAGGAAACGAGCGAATACATCGCGAGGAACCTCTTCATCATTGCCGTACACGTCGGCCTCCTCGCCGTAGTTGCCGTTCATGGCGGTCTGGGTCGACGGGCTGACCTCGGTGAAGGAGGAGTCGACGAGGGATTCTGAGCTCTCGGTGGACTTGAGCGAGTTGGCCACCGCCGGCTGCTCGTTGAGGATCGCGTTGTCGCTGTTGTTCACGTTGTTGCTGCCGAGCGCGTTTTGCAGGTCGTCTTGCTGGACGGGGATCGGTTCGCTGGGCTCTTGTTGCAGTGGTGGTGGTTCAGAGGCGTGGCTGGACACACCGTCGATCACGTTGTCGGTGTTGGATTGGGGCTGGACGCCACCGACGAACTCCTCCTCGTCCGAGCTGGATTCGGACTCGGGGTCGGTCGGCATCCGGTATGGACCGATGTTGTTGTTCTCGCCTTCGACGAGGGCCTTGCGCTTGTCGAGTACGTCGGGGTCGTCGTCGTCGGTTTCGGGGAGGAATTCGCTGGCGTCTTGTGTGGCTTCGGTGGCGGTGTCGATGCCGATGAGGCTGCCGCCCATGGCGGTGAGTCCGGAGGCGGCGGAGACGGCGCCGGCGACGGCTTGGACGGTGGAGAGGGCGTTGCGTTGGTCGTTGGTGAGGAAGTGTTTGCCGGTGACGGCGTCGTCGATGTCGTCGGCGGCTTTGATGGCGGAGGCGACGGCGCCGGTGGCGGAGGCGACGGCGGTGACGGCGGTGGCGACGGTGGTGACGATGGCGGTGGTGGTGACGGCTGCGGCTTCGCCGGCGACGAGTGCGGGGAGGGCGGCGACGGCGGCTCCGGCGGTGGCGACGGCGGCGACGGCGAAGACGATGGCCATGCCGATGTCGAGGAGGAGGTCTTCGAGGGAGAAGTGTCCGGTGGGGTCGACGTTGATGATCGGGTTGGTGGAGAACCCTTGGTATTTGTTGAAGACGTTGGCGGTGTCGCGGCTGGTGAAGCGGCCCTGGGTGGGGTCGTAGCTGCGGGCCGGCAACAACAGCAGGCCGGTGGTGGGGTCGGTCATCGAGCTGTTCGGTGCGGCCCCGGTGTATTGGAACGGGTTGGTGCGTCCACCCGGAGCGACAGCGGGTGCCGGTTGGGGTTGTCCGTCGGGGAGGGCTGGCAGCCCGTAGTCGCCGTAGTTGTAGGTGGTGGTGACGGCGGCGGTGGCGTCGATGAGGGCGGTGACCGAGGAGTGGCGGTCGCGTAGCAGGTAGCCGGTGCCGGCGCCGGTGGTGACGGGTGCCGGGGCTCTGGCGGGGACGCCGCCGACGGTGGTGGTGCCGGGTTGCAGGGTGCGGGCCTCGCGCCCGGCGGTGAGCAGGTAGGAGGCGGTGGTGGCGGTGTCACCGGTGGTGGTGTCGGCGGTGGTGTCGTTGACGAGGGTGCCGTCAGGCCCGTAGTGGAACGTCTGGGTGGTCGTGGCGACCGCCGGTGGCGGGTCGATCTGGTTACGGCCCGAGCCGCCGTCGTTGACCTCGCCGTTGCGCAACACGTCGTTGCCGCTGTTGCCGAACAGCCGGTCGAACCCGGCGGCGCCGTCGAGGTCGTCGTTGCCGGAGCCGGCCTGGAGGGTGTCGTCGCCGTCACCGCCGTCGAGGTGATCGTTGCCGCTGCCGGCGTCCAAGGTGTCGTTGCCGCCCAACCCGCACAGCACGTCGTTGCCCGAACCACCCATCAGGCGGTCCGCCCCGGCGGTGCCGACCACGACTTGGGAGCCGGAGCGGCCCACCGCCGGTGCCTGCACCAGCTGGTAGCGGCCGTAGGTGCCCTCACCGGTGCCGGCTTGGGCGATGGCCTGCTCGCAGACGGCCGCCTGGTTGGGCGGTGGTTGCGGTGGTGGTGGAGCGGCGGGTTCCGTCGGGCCAGTAGCTGTAGGTGGCGGTGGTGGCGCCGCGGGAGGCGGTGATCATCCGGTCGAACGGGTCGTAGCTCATCGTCGACCCGTTCAACGATTGGGTGACCCGTCCTTCATCGTCGAAGGATTGGTTGACGATGGTGCCGCCGGTGGTCTGGGCGGTGAGTTGACCGGCGGCGTCGATCGTGTTCGACGTCGTCGAGCCGCCGGTGGTGGCGACGCCGACGACGTCACCGGCGGTGTTGAGGGTGTAGGTCGTCGACCTCGACGGCGTCCCCGACGCCGCCGCCCCCGGGAAGACGACCGAACCGAGCAGCCGGTTGTAGGCGTCGTAGCGGTAGGCGGTGGTCCAGGTGCCGGCTGTCTGGTTCGGTGCGGCGGGGATGGTGTCGGTGCGGCGGGCGACGTTGCCGTGACGGTCGTAGGTGTAGCCGTGGGCCTCGATCACGGCACCGGACGCGTTCGTGGTGCGCTGGGTGCTGAGCTGGTTGCGTGGCGTCCAGGTGTTGGTGGTGGTGATCCCGTTGCCGCGTGTGGTGGTGGCGATGCGCGACATCGAGTCGTAGGTGTAGGTGACCTCGGCGAGGGTGGTGTCGCCGCGGGTTTGGGTGACGGTGGTCATCCGGCCGGCGTCGTCGTAGTGGTAGGTGGTGACCGCCCCGGTGACATCCGTTGTCGTGGCCAACAGTCCCGTGTCGGTGTAGGCGGCCGAGGTTGCGGTGCCGTCGGAGTAGCCACGGGACACGACGTGGCCGTCGGCGTCATAGGCCAACGTGACGGTGTTGGTGCCGTCGCTGATCGTGTGGACCCGCCCGGCGCCGGGTTCCCCGGCGGGGACGTAGGTGTAGGTGTGGCTCACCGACGGCCCGGTCGAGGGTTGGGCGGTGACGTTGACGAGGCGGCCGGTGATGGCGTCGTAGGTGTCGGTGACAACGGTCCCAGAAGGAGTGGTGCGGGTGGCCACCCGCCCGTCGGGATGGTACGTGTAGCTGGTGATGCGACCGTTGGGGTCGGTGGAGGTGGCGATCCGGGCGGCCGGGTCGTAGGTCAGTCCGGTCCCCTCGAAGGCGGTGCCGTCGGGTGCTTGGCGGGAGCTGCTGGTCTGCTGCCCACCCAGGGCGACCGTGCTCGACAGATCCAACGGCTCACCAGGAAATGCCGGGTCGAGCGGGGTGGCGGTCTGGGTCGTCGACGCCCCGCCGGCACCGAGATAGGAGTACTCGAGGGTGACATCGTCAGAGGTCTGGGAGGTGACCCGGCCGAGCCCGTCGAAGGCCGCCGCCTGGGTCGGGTCGACGGTCCCGTCGTTGTAGTCGCGTTGCACCGTGACGGGCCGGTTGCCGTTGTCGTAGCTGGTGGTGCGCGTCGCCTCCGCAACGCTCGCACCGTCGGGGATGACTGATTTGGTGATCGTGTGGGCGGCGTCGTCATAGATCGTGGTGTGCGTCAGCCCGGTCGCCCCGACCTGGCTCACCTGGCGCCCCAACACGTCCATGGTCGTGTGGATGGTGCGGCCGTGCTGATCGGTGGCGGTGAGCGTCGTCCCGTCGAGGCTGTAGTCGAACGCCGACAACTGGCGGATGGTGGGGGAGTCGGTGAACGCTTGATCCTGCACGTTGTCGGTGACTCGCACCTTGCGGCCCAACACGTCATAGGTGGTCAACACGACCCGACCATCCGGCGTCGTGTCGGTGCGGCTGGCCGCTGTGGTCGGGGTGGTGGCGGTGGCCGGGGTGAAGCTGGACGTCGTCGTCAACCCGTCAGGGGTGGTGCGCGAGACCTGGCGTCCGGCGTGGTCGTAGAGGTAGCTGGTGACCCGACCCAACGGGTCGATGTTGCGCACCGGCTGCCCCGTGACCAGATCCAACACCGTGACCGAGGCGGCTTCGGCAGACGTGCCCACCGCAGTGGTGGTGGTCATCGTGCGCGTCCGCGCCCCAGCATCGACCGCCGAGTCGAACGTCGTGACCGCCGTGGCCGGCCCACCGACGTCGGGGGCCGTGCCCGGCGCCCACGTCATCGTCCGACGCAACAAGTCGCCAGTCGTCGTGTCGTAGGCATAGGTCGTCGTCGAACGCGCCGACAGGGATTGACCCGGCGCGGCATACGACGTCGTCGCCCCGACGATCGACTTGTGATCATCCGACAGGGTGTGACTCGTCACGCTGCGCGACCCGTCAGCCCCGACGATCGACACCTCGGTGATCAACCCGAACGCCTCGTCATAGGTCACCGTGGAAGTCGTGCCGGTCTCATCGGTCGACGACTTGACCCGCCCATGACCGTCATAGACCCGGCTCGACTCGACCGTCCGCTGCGCCCCCGCAGACGTCACGCCGTCGGGACCGGAGGTGGCCTGATAGGTGACGGAGGTCCCGCGCGGCCGGGCATAGTTCGGGTCCAGGTCCGAGGCCCGCACCGCGACGTACGTCGACGTGTGATGCTGCACCGTGACGTCACCCGCCTTGACCGTCCGCTCGACGAGGCGGTGCTGGGAGTCATACGTCGACACCGTCGAGATGGGCGACCCCGGACAGGTCTCCGGTGGCGGCACCACCGTCACCACACAACTGGAGATCGCCGTCGTATAGAAGTAGTCGGCGTCACCGGACACGAACAACCCGTCCGTCGTCCCCCCGCTCCAGCGCGGATGGCCCGTGTAATTGTGATCATCGACGTTCTCGGGTGGGTTCATCGAGAACAGGCGGGCCGGACCCATCACCGTCCCATCGGCATCCGTCGTCACCACCGACTGCACCGCCGTCAAGTCGGTCTGACCCTCGAAGCTCTGATAGGCGACGCGGGTGCGGGCCTGCGACGGCGAGAACACCGTCGTCAACAACTCCAGATCATCGTCGGTCCCCGCCACCGGCGAATACTCGAACTGGGCCATCGCCTCCGCCGGATCCTTGACCGACATCACCCGCCGCTCATCATCCAACGTGATCGTCGTCGACGCCACCACCCCATCGGAACGGGCCGGAGCATGCACCTCCACCACCCGATCACCCTTGACGTCAAACGAGTACTTGAACGACGTCGTCAAGCCGTAACCATCAGTGATCGACGTCGGCTGCCACACCCCCTCACCCGCTGCTTCCCACATCAAGGTGGTGCGGTTCCCGAACCGATCCGTGCGGGCCACCAGATTCCCGTTGACATCGAAACTGTCGACCCGACCATCGTCATAGACCAACTCGAACGGGAACCCCCCCGAATCCCGACGGAACTCGAGATCCTGCAACGGATAGTTCACCAACCCCGACTGATACGTGCCCCCCGCCGTATAGGCCCCACCATTCGCCGGATACACCGTCACCGGCGTCGCCGGATTGATGAACGACACCCCCAACGACCAACCCGCCCCAAACCCCGACCGATCCACACCATCCACCGCCCGACCCTGATCCCACACCAACGACCACGTCACCCCCGCCGACCCCGGCCCCCCCACCGACACCACCGGCACCGACACCGAAAACAGGCCCGTCCGCTCATCCACCGACCCCGACAACCCACCCCCAAGGCCGATCGCCCCCGACACCGGACCCGCCGCACCAACCGACGCCACCCGCCCCAACCCGGCCACCGGAAACACCAACAACCCCACCACCAACGCCACCGACACCACAAACGACAACGGACGGCGAGACCGGCTCACGTCAACCTCACTGGAAGGGAATGTTGGCGATTGCGACGACAATGCCGTGGGTCACCCCACAAGGGGCACCACGTGCCGGACCCGGAACGTTCCGTCGTTCATCACGGCCCTTTCGAGCGAGGGCGGCCACCAAGCGCCAACGTAGCGCAGTGCGAGGATGATTGAAGAAGCGCCGAAACTCGCCCACGGGTGTCAGCCGCCGTTGCTCAGCTGGCCAACTTGGTCAGGACCGCCTGGCAGTAGGCGAGCGTGAAGCCGAGCCTGGCGACGTTACGGGCCGAGTCGCCGGAAGGGACTGCGGTGACGACCGCCAGGTCGCATCCCGACTCGTAGGCCGCCGTCATGCGACGGCGGATGAGTGCGCCCTGCACACCGCGGCGCCGGTAGGCCGGCACGGTTGTGGCCCCGCCCATCCAACCGAGGCCGGACTCGGGGATGATTGATCCGCAGCCTGCAGCAACTCCGTCGAGGTGGGCGAGGTAGTCCGTGGTGCCCGTGACATCCCACGAGGCGCGGGCCCATTCGTCGCTGATGGCGGCCGCGTCGGGCGTCGTCAGCTCGTTGCCGACGCGGAGCACGGCCAGCCACTCCTCGAGCGTGTCGTCGGTGACCTCGTCGACGGTCATCGCGGGATGGTGGGGCGGTAGCCGCTCGTCGAGCGCCGCCACGTAGACGTTGCGGAACCACGAGATCGTGTAGCCGCGCGTCGCCAGCCGAGCCAGGAGGGTGCTCGGCGCCCACGACGCGACTTCGAGTGACGGCGGTACCCCGGCGGCGGTGAAGAAGGCCTCGAGCTCGTCGAGCTGATCGTCGTCGAGGTCGTCCAGCGACACGCCGACAGCGCGGTTGACGTAGCGCCCGGGACCGAACGCGGCGAGTGTGCCGCCGGCGAACGGCACAGCGCGAGCTGGCGTCCCCGCGCGCGGTTGGCGAACGCGGCCGCCGTCGCCATGGTGACGCGAGCCGATGACGACTCGATGCGGCGGATCAGCGCAGGTTCGAAGATCACCTGCCGATCTTCGCGGGCGCGAGTCCAAGCGGATCGCGCCGATGGGGTCAGCGACGGCGATCAGTTGCTCGTCCGTACGGCCGTCGATCGGCACGATCCGTCGCCTCGAGCAGTGTCGTCGGTGTGCCGTCAGCGTCGAGTCGCCAAGGATCGGGCGGGACCGAGCCGCCGGCCCGGATCTGGGTGGGCAATGTGCACGGTGGCGCCGTCGGGGACGCCCTCGACGATGTCGGTGAGCAGTGGCGTGCCCCCGTCGACAGCCATTGTCGTGCCGGCCAGCGCACCCTCGTAGACCTTCACGTACCACGTGCCGTTTGGCAGGCCGCTGAGCACAGTGGTGTCGTCCGAGTCGTGCTCGAAGATGTGCGGCGGCTGGATGCTGCCGGACTGCTGAACGACGTGCAGCTCGGTGGTGAACGGGCTGCCGCCGAACGAGGACGCGACCTCGAGCTCGCACCCGTCTCCGAAGACGTGATCCCATGCCAGCGTGTCGCCATCGCGATGGACCTCGACCCCGGCCCAGCACTCATCCAGCTCCGGAGCGACCGTGATGCCCTCGGCCCCTGCGGCTTCGAGCTCGGAGACCTGGAACACGATTTCGTCGACCAGCGGGTCGTAGTGGTTGTCGATCTCCGGCCCGTGGGAGGCGTAGCTCTTCACGACCATCACCTCGTCGCACGTGATGACGCCGTCGTTCTCATAGACGAACGTGATCTCGTTCGACGCCGAGACGTACGTGGTGAGCAGTGAGTGGTCGAGCCCCTCGCACGGAAGCTCGTGGACGATGTCCAGCTCGGCCGGCACAGTCGTCGTGGTCACAGCCGCCCACTCGTCCGGGCCTTCGTCCTTCGGACCGGCGGCCGAGGCGACCCCTGCCGCGCTGGCCGCGCCGGCGAACGAGATCGAGCCGACCACCAGAGTTCGGGCGGCGAGCGTGCGAAGCGATGTGGACATGTGAACCTCTCTCGGGTCAGGCGACGCCAGACGAGAGCCGCCGGCTCCTGCCCGCTTGCACTTTTCGCGAGCCCGGCACCGAACGGAATCTCTCGTTGCTCGGTCTTGCCCGACGAGCCGCCCAGCGTGAGGCAAGGTTCGGCGTGTTGGGGCAGCACACCGGCACCCTGCGGCTGGTGGGTCGCGTCAGTCGCCTGTGCTGTTGACCAGGGCGCGAGCGACCCTGACCTCGAGTTGGGCGGGGTAACGCTGCACACCCGCGGACAGATCGTCGATGCGGCCCTGGAGGATCGCGTCGAGACCGAGCAGCATGATCGCCGCGAACGGATCGAACAGCTGCGGTGCGCCCGTGCCCAGTCCGACTGCCAAGTTCACGAGGCTGCCGCGGTTGAGCAGATGCACGCGGCGGCCGTTCACCTCGTACCGATCGAGATGCCGGCGCAGCTCGATGTGGGGATGCTGGTCCAGCCAGTCGACATCGATCTCACGGTTGCTGTGGCCGACGTTCATGAGGATCGCCCCGTCGGCGAGGCGCTCGATCTGTGCCGCTCCGATCACGCGATCGAAACCGGTCGCCGTGACAATCACGCTGGCTCTTGGAACGGCGTCGTCGAAGGCGGCCACGCGACACCCGTGGTGCTGCGCTTGGACCAGGCGAACGGGATCGAGATCGACCACGGTGACGTTGGCGCCCAGATCGCGGGCGCGCACCGCAACGCCCTGACCAACAGGGCCGAACCCGACCACGACAACCTCGCGGCCGTACAGCGACAGACCCGTTATCGCCGTGAAAGCCGGCCACGTTTCGGCGCCGACGTGATGACGATTGTGAATGAGGTCCTTGAGTGCGATCCCGTTCCAGTCCAGGACCGGGAATGGAATATCGAGGCCGCCCAGGCGGTGCAGTCCGGTCGTGGTGGCCTCGAGTGCACCGGCGGGTCGGTGGCCCGCCGCCGCTGCCGCCACGATCAACTCACCACCCATGTCGCACAGTGCGTCGGCCGGCTCGCCCACCAGCCACGCCAGCGCATCGGCGCGCTCCTCCGCAGACATGCCGGCGCGGCCACGGACTTCGACGCCCATCGAGGCGAGATGCGTTGCGGTGCGGTCGTCGGTGCTGTCCGGGTTGCATGGCGCCATCCGGACCCGGGCCCCGGCCTCGAGGAGCGGGCCGACGATACAGATGGTGTCGGGCACGATGTGCTGGTGGCAGGCCACGGTGCGGCCCGACAGGTCCGACGCCGCGACCTCCGTCCCAAACGCGGTGGTGATCGGATTCGTCCACGCAATCCATTCGAGCTCCGCGGGGTCCACGCGTTCAGTACATCACGGGAGCGCCGATCCTCACCTCGGATCTGATCCCGAACGTCGACACCACCGCTGCCGGTGTGGAACTCGAAGTCGCGCCGGCCGACCGCGAGCGGGCCGAAATCGGCGATCGGCACCGGGCCGACCGTGCCGACGGCCGCCGCTGGACCGTCGTGGGTCGGGCTGGGAGACTCTTGCCGAACGAGGGAGGAGGCGGCGGCGTGGCGCATGATTTCATCGCACGGCGCGCGATCGTGGTGGGCAGCGGCGTGGCCGGGCTGTTCTCAGCTCGAGTCCTTTCGGACCACTTCGATGACGTCGTGTTGATCGATCGTGACGACGTCCCGGATTCGCCGGTGACGCGTGATGGCGTTCCGCAGGGCAAGCACTTTCATGCGTTGTTGCCCGGTGGGCTCAACATCGCGAACGAGCTCTTTTCCGGCTTCACGGCTGACCTCCTGTCCGCCGGCGCCGTGCCGTCGGTAGGCGGCCAGGACTTCGTGGCCTACCGACCCGAGGGAAAGTCGTACTCGCTGGCGGTGTACCAGCCTGAGCCGAAGCCGATGGGCTTGATCTACTTCATGTCGCGTTCATTGCTCGAGCATTGCCTCCGGCGGCGGGTGCATGACCTCTCGAACGTGGAGACTCGCTACCGCTCGTTGGTGCGTGACGTCCTGACGGACGAGGGGCGGGTGACGGGTGTTGTCATCGAGGGGGGCGAACGAGTTGGCCGCCGACTTGGTGGTGGACGCCAGCGGAAGAAACGCTCGGACGGCTCAGTGGCTGGCCACGCTCGGCTTTGCAACACCACCGGAGTCCGTCATCAACTGCGACTTCGCGTACGCCAGCGCGGTGGTCCGCCCGTCCGACCCGGAGGCGCTCGACGGGACCGGGTTCTTCGTGCTGCCGAGCCCTGGCGGGCCCTACAACACCCGAGGCGCCTATGTGGTGCGGATCGAGGGGGACCTGTGGCTGGCCGGCCTCGGGGGCCGCTTCGGCGACTATCCCCCGGCCGATGTCGACCAATGGCGGGAGTTCGGACGCACGCTTGCCCATCCGATCTGGGACGAGGTGTTGACGGCGACGGAACTGGTCACCAAGCCGGCTCCGTTCAGGTTCCCTCGATCAGTACGCCGTCACTTCGAACGTCTGGACCGCTTCCCTGACGGATTGGTTCCGGTTGGTGATTCCGTGTGTCACTTCAATCCTCTGTACGGCCAGGGAATGTCGGCGGCGGCGTGTCAGGCTCGAGCGCTCAAAGAGGTGCTCGAGCGAAGGTCACGAGGGTCGCAGGACCTCACCGGGCTGGCACTCGAGTTCTTTCCCGAGGCGTTCGAGGTGACGCGCACACCGTGGGCACTCGCCGCCGCCGCCGACTTCCGAGATCGTCGCACCACGGGCGACTTCCCGGTGGAGGAACTGCCAAGCCTCGAGATGTTCCAGCTCGCCGCGTCACTCGCCGACACCGATCCGGAGGCCGCTCGGCTCACCGCTGACATCGCCATGCTGGTGCGACCGCTGTCCGCGCTACACACGCCACCCTGGCCAGAACGGCTCGCTCAGCGCGCCGCGACGCGGGTCCCGCGTAACTCGGCGCCGTCCACGCGGCACGACTACCGAACGTCGCGACCGAACGCTGGTCCACGAGCAGCTCGAGCGAACCCCACGCGGTACTCCTGGCACACCGACATCGGCACCAAACAACGCCATGGCGGGCGATCGTGCCGTGCCCTTACGGATGTCGTTGCCGGTCTCGGACGATCCGTCCACTGACTGTGGCGGGATCGGTCGATCTGGGCGGGATCTCCGCCAATGCGGCTGGCCTGCCCGACGACGAGGTCTCGCGGCGATCCAGGGGTCGATGGCACGATTGCGCCGTGCGATTCTTCGCCGGGCGTGACGAGGTCCTGCGTGCCCGTGAGGCGTTCGACAACGCCGGCTACACGCTGGCCGCGGTGACGGAGCGCGTCGGCGCGAACGTGTTCGCCCACCTGTCCGCCGGAGAGGTCGAGCCGCTTCTGCATGCAACGCGTGAGGGCGACCGGCTGGACGTGCTTGTCCGCCTGTTCCTCATCGGCGAACCGGTGTCTGTTGAGTCGGCGGGCGCGGCGCTGGCGCCAATGTCGCCGAACGAGTGGGCCTCCGGCGGCCTGGTCGCCATCGACGGCGACCGCATGCGTGGGCAGATGGTGATTCGACCGCTTGGTGACCCGGCAGACCGCCTCGTCGCTCACGACCGCCCAGGCCGCTCAGGCGCCGTGGCGCCGGATCATGTGCTCGGGGTGAGTGCCTCGACTGCGGCGCTGGCCGGGGTGACGATCCGCCGGCCGATCGACGCCGCGTTCGACCTCGGAACCGGATGCGGTGTCCAAGCCACGCACGCCGCAGTGCACAGCAGTCGGGTCGTGGCCTCCGACGTCAACCCGCGTGCAGTTGCGCTGGCGACGCTGACGGTCGAGCTCAACGCACTCGATCACGTCTCGGTCCGCCTCGGCGACCGCTTCGACCCGGTGTCCGGCGAGCGCTTCGACCTCATCGTCAGCAACCCGCCCTACGTCATCTCCCCGTTGCGTCGATACCTGTTCCGCGACAGCGGGCTCCCGGTCGACGAGCTGTGTCGCTCGATCGTCCAAGCGGCGCCCGCCCACTTGAACATCGGCGGGCACTGTCAGCTCCTTGCATCGTGGGCTCACGTCGACGGCGAGGACTGGCGTCGACGGCTCGAGAGTTGGTTCGTGGACACCGGATGCGACGCCTACGTGCTGGAGCGGGAGGCGCTGGACTCCGCTGCGCACGCTGCGAGCTGGCTGCGCCAGACCGAGCAGGCCGGCATGTGGCACGACGACTTCGATGCGTGGATGGCGTACAGCGAGGCGAATCGCATCGAGGCGAGTCGGGTTCGGGGTGATCACGATGCGCAAGCGGGACGCCGGCACTCCCTGGTTCCG
The DNA here is from genome assembly GCA_963844915.1 of uncultured Acidimicrobiia bacterium. Taxonomy (GTDB): domain Bacteria; phylum Actinomycetota; class Acidimicrobiia; order Acidimicrobiales; family Ilumatobacteraceae; genus JALZMG01. The sequence goes on from CAWJQF010000013.1 coordinate 707,083, forward strand.
GGCCGAGGAGGCACCGCAGGACTTCGCCATGCCCTGCGGCGACCACCTCGGCGCCGTGTTCGAGCTGGCCGACTTTCTCGCCGATGCCGACGATGATCAGCTGCTCGCCTCGGTGCTCGCCGTCGCACCCGACGTCGTGCTCGACGAGCGCACCGGGCATCGTGCCGACGGTTGGATCGTCATCGGGCGCCAGCTGCGACAGACCGCAGGACTGTGTCACTCCGGCGAGGTCGACCCCGGCGTCGTCGCCATCGTCACCGGCTGCGACGGCCGCCGCACATTGGAGAACGTGCTGACCGAGGTGGCCGGCGACGCAGAGCTCGAGTTCGCCGAGGTCCGTGCCGCCGCCGTGCCAATCGTTCGAAGGCTCATCGAGCAGGCCTTCCTGCTGCCGGCACTGGCCTGAGCGCCGGTCAGAGCTTCTTGTTCGCCTTGACGTCCCAGCCCGTCTTCAGCGGGGGTTCCGGCGAACCGGTCGGCGACTGTGGGGTGTAGGTCAACTCCAACTTGCCGTAGTTGAACGAGATCTGTTCGACGGGCTCAGCGTCGGGAGAACCACCCAGCAATTGGCTCGTCACCAGCAAGTCGGTGAATTTGATCTGTAGGAAGTCGGCGCCCTTGACCTTGCCGGCGCCGCGGACACCGCTGAGCGTGGCCGACTTGATGTGTGATCCGCTGGCGCAGGCGAGGAACAGCGCCGGAGACGCCCTGCTGATGCGGCCGACGAAGTGGAAATCCTGAAAGGACGCCTTGCCCGCACCACCGCCGCACCACCGCCCGCACCACCGCCCGACGTGCCACTCTGCGTCAGCCCCCACGACCACGACTGCACGTCGATCTCGCCCTTGTGCGCGGCGTCCGTGGATTCGCCAGCGACTCCATCGATTTTCAGGAACCAACGCTCCGCCACCTTGATCAGTGTGCACCGTCGCCGCGCCACCAGCAAGTGAGCTCCGCGCTCGTCGGTGGTGTCGACCGGTTTCGTCGGTGTCGGTGAAGCGGATCTCGGTCAGGGCCGCCCCGCAGGCTCAGGGACGGATGGTCTCGCAGTTCACGACCGTGTTGGTGCCGGTCCCTCCAGAGCACGTGTCGGGTCCATCGGCGAATTCGGGCAATGGGGGCGGTGGGTCTGTGAACGGGTTGTCACCGTCGACGAGGTCGTCTCCGCCCTCACCCCGGATGAAGTCGCCACCGAAGTTGCCCCACAACTCGTCGTTCCCCGAGCCGCCACGGATGAAGTCGGTGCGTGGGCCTCCGAACACGGTGTCGTTCCCCGAGCCAGCGGAGATGTCATCTTCGCCGCCGAAGCCGATGATGGTGTCATCGCCGGAGCCGCCGTCCAAGGTGTCGTCACCGCTCAGGCCGGCGAGGGTGTCATTCCCGCTGCCGCCGCGGATGATGTCGTCATTGCTCCCATTCGAGTCGGCGAACGGCGGCGGTCCGGCCACGGCAGAGTCGCCGATGAGCAGGTCCTGGCCCGTGCCACCCTCGATGACGTCGTTGCCTTCGTCGCCACAGATGACGTCGTCTCCATTGAGACCCCTGATCCGGTCGTTACCTCCGAGCCCGACGATGACGTCAGGTCCTGGCGTGCCATTCAGCACGTCCGGCCCGGGTGTCCCGACGATCGTCGCATCGATCAGCTCGACATTGGGATCCCCACAGACGGGAGCGTCCTGCGCTGATGCGCCGGATGATGAGACGAACGCACCGATGACAAGAACCGATGCGCCCATCGCCACTGCTGCTCGCTTCATCAGTCAATTCCGCCTTTCCACCTGGTCCCGGATGGACCGGAGACCACGAAGCTTTGCATACGGAAACGACACCGCCGACCAACCCGTTTCGCCCCTTATCGCACGGCACAGCTCGTGAGATTCACCCACATCGAGGCCCCGACCGGTGGCCTTGGCGTCGTCGTCAGTCCTCACAGGTGAGAGCGTCGACGCCGGCCGGCCCGTGCTCCTCCACAGTCGACGGCGGAGCGAGCAGGATCGTCACGTCGTCGACACCGGCCCGGGTCTGCAGATCCACCCACTGTTCGTAGTCGTCGTCCAAGTGCCCGGGCATCTCCACCAGGCCGAACAACTGGGCGGTCGCGACGCTCGGCGCCAGCCCGGTTGCCGGCCGGCCCGGCGTGCCCATGATCTCCGCGTAGCCGGGCGGTGGAGCCTCGAACAGAGACTCGTAGCCGTCGCCGTCGAGGATCACCGTCCCCTCACGGAGCCACTCGCCGAAGTTGCGATCGAGCTCCTCGAGCTCCGCCGCGTCGGCGTCGCTGAACGCGTCGACGTGGACGAGAACGGTCTCGCCAGGGCGGGGTACCGGGTCACCGCCAGCATCGGCCAGCACGAGCCGACCCGCCGCCTGTCCGTGCTCGCAGCGATCCTTCCCGAAGCGGCTCACGCTCGCGTGGTCGGCCGGGAACGTGAAGTCGATCCCAGCCCGCTGGAGCTCAGCGAGCATCGTGTACGGCACATGGCCGCCGAACGTGGCGCGCGACGTATCGATGAGGAGCGGCCCGCGGATGTCGTCGCGGCTGAGCGCGTCGGCCAGTGCGTCGACAACAGGACGGGCGACCCGTTCCCCTGCCGTGCGAGCACTCGACACGAAGGAGAACCGATCGACTGGGCGCACAGCGACGATCGCGACCACGAGGCCGGCGACGACAAGAGCGGAGACTCCGGGCACCGAGACAACAGCGCGGCGAAGCGCCGGCAGACCGGACGCCACGCCCGAGAGCACCCCCACCGTGAGGAAGACGCCGGTCGGCCACATCCAGAAGTAGTTCTGCGGCGCGTGACCGAATACCGTCAACGGGATCGCCGCTCCCGCCACGACCGCGGCGATCAACGCGACCATCCCGACGACCGGGATCATCGCCAGTGGCCGTTGGCCGCGGGTCCACGCGACGACGGCAGAGGCGGCGAGAGCGCCGAACCACAGGACGATCACGCCCCACGCAGCTGGTTGTGACACCTCACCGAGAAGGTGGAGTTGGCCCATAGTCCCTGGGCGCCAGAAGTTCGGCGGGGTGAGCACCGTACTGGCGATGAACTGGGCCCCTTCGGTCCACCCGACGCCCTCTCCGGCCCCTCGATTGGTCAGCACTGCGCCGAGGTTGCGGTCCCCGGCGACCTGGTCCCACAGCGGCTGCGCCCAGCACACGACGGCGACGGCGAGCCCGATGAGCAACCAGCGTGTCGCGCCGGCGGCTCGCCAGCGTTGCCGGGCGACTGCACCGGAGCTGCCGGGCGTTGGCGCGAGCGCCGGCGAGCCAGTCGTCGATGGTGTTCGGAGGCGCAGCCCCCGAAGTGTGACGGCGATGTACAGGCCGAGCCCGACGAGCACGAGCACAGCGGTCTGGAGCAGGTACGTGAAGTGGGTCTGGGTGATGAGGGAGGCGGCGAACACGAGCGGCGGGATCGCAGCGCCCCGTCCTGTGGCGGTCGCCCAGGTCAGCCACAGCAGCGCCCAGTAGGGCATCAGCAGATAGATCTGCTGTCGGGGGTCGATGAAGGCCTGCGTCCCGATCGTCGCCTCCAGGGCGAGCGTCGCGAGCATCGCCGCGACGGCGCCGATCGACCCCAACACACGGTCGGCCGCCCACCACACGGCGACTACGGAGGCGATGGCGACGACGCCGACGCCCACCGCCGTGCCCCAGTACGGATCGACCTTCGTGAACGGCGCGAGGAGGTCGAACTGCAACGGGCCGAGGTTGTAGATCGTCGCGTCGACTGAGGCGGATCCCGATGACCAGGCGCCGAGCCACGGGTGGTGCGAGGTGAGTACGTCCCGAGAGCGCACCGTGAAATAGCCCCCGTCGAACGTGGGCGCCCACCCCGACGCAACTGCGCGGACGACGGCGACGACGATCGGGACCAGGGCGAGGCCGAGGACGGCGAACCCGAGCCGCCGGACCCACCGCTCGTCACGGACGGCCACGGCGATTGCTCCCGGGTCTCGGCAGTGGACGCACCGGGCCACTCTTGTCTCCAGCCGTCATCGACACCGCGGCAAACCGGTGTCCGCGAGGTCCGCAGACACCGTGAACCTCGACGAACCTGGCCGGATCTCCTAGGCGCTGCCGCTCGCGACGTCCGGCAGCAGGACGCCCGGCGCCGGCTGCGCCCCCCGACTCGGGTTGTGGTCGATCCGCCGGCTGGCCGCGGTGACGAGCACTGCTGCGGCGGCGAGCAACACCGCGCCGACGATCCACCCGACCGCGTAGGAGGTGGTGTCAACGATGGCGCCGAAGAGCAATGGCCCGACGACGGCGCCCGTCAGCGTGCCGGTCATCGCGATGCCGGTGGCGGCGCCCGGTCCCGACGGGTTGCTACGGACGACGGCGAGGTGGAACAGGCCCGGCCACGCGTAGGCGGTCGTGAACGCGAGCGGCGTCGCCAGGACATACACCCACGAGGCGCCGCTGGCCAGGAGCACGTAGGACACACTGGCCACGCTGAACATCGCAATCATCATCCCGAAGCCCGTCGAGCGGGTGTGGTCGGCGTAGGCGCCGGCCGCGAGCCGAACGCCGAGGCCGACGATGCTGCCGACGATCAGCAGGATCCCGGCCGCTCCCTCAGACAGCCCGATGTCGACGCCGCCGAGCACCAGGAACGCACTGAGTGCGTTCGAGGCCGCCGATGCGCAGCCGACGCCGATCGCCAGCACGACGAGGATGCGGCGACGAACGTCCGGCTCGGCCTCGGCGTTCCGTTTGTTGGCGCGCGCCAGACCGCCGACGGACACGGCGAGCGCGGTGAGGAGCGACAGCACGCCGAACGTGACGAATGCCCATCGCCAACCGACGGTGAGCGCGAACGCGGGCACGGCGAGACCACCGAGCAATGCCGCGAAGGGCAGTCCGGACTTCTGCACGCCCAGCGCGAAGCCCAGGCGCTCTGGTGAAACGAGTCGCACCAGGTACACGTTCGATGCCGGCTGCGCCCACGCGTTCGCGAAGCCGCCAGCGACCATCAGCGCGACGAGCATCGGGAACGAGTGGGCACCCACAGCGATCGCCAGCTGCACCGCACCGCTCATCGCGGCCGCCCACCGCAGGGACGCCGCGGCGCCGAAGCGCTCGACGAGCGCTCCCGCACGCGGGGACACGACCGCACCAGCGGCGTAGAAGACGCCGAGCGCGACACCGAGCGATGCTGGTCCGAAGTCGAGCTCTTGCTCCATCTGCGGAGCCATGGCGGCGACCAGGAAGAACGGCACGTTGGCGGCGATGGTCGCCGCCAACGAGGTGAAGATTCCTCGCCTGCCGGTCATCGTCACGATTGCATACAGTATCCAAGCAGCCGGCGCCTCGCCTCTGTTGACGATGTCCACCACGGCCGGTCAGCCCGCCGCCGACAGTCTCGGCCAAGCGCGTCGGTTGCGACGTGGCGACGGCGAGGCCACCCTCCTCACGATGGACGCGCTCGACATCCAGAGCGTCTTGGCGGCCGTCGAGGCCGAGCAGGAGCGGACTGCCCGTCAGGTTGCATCGCTCGAGGCAATCGTCGCCACCATCGTCGAAGGATCGGAGCTGACCTCCACGGACGATGAACACGATCCCGAAGGCGCGACGATCGCCTATGAGCGCGCCCAGGCCATCGCACTGCTGCGCCAAGCGCGTGCGGACTGGGACGTGCTGGTGATCACGCGCCGACTGTTGAACGAGGGTCGACAGGTGGTCTGTTCGGTCTGCCGTCGCGAGATCGACCTCGAGCGCGTCGCGGCGCTCCCGACCACGACGCGCTGTGTCCGGTGCGCGGCGTGATCGACGAGATCGACCTTGACATCGCGCCCGGAGTGTGCCGGCTGGTCGCAGGCGGGTACGCCTCCTAGGTGAGCGATCCCACGCCCCCTCCTCCGATCGTGCCCGACCCGGACCTGCCTGAACAGCCGGTCCCCGATGACCCGCCCGAGCCGATCGTGCCCGATCCCGATCTCCCCGACGAGCCGACCCCGACGCTGCCGCCCGAGCCGCCCGGGCCTGTGAACCCTCAGGCGAACTGACGGGCTTGGGATGGGACACTGACGCTCGATGCGCAACGATCGTCCGCTGCGTTCGGACCAGTCATGCGGCGATCCGCCAACGATGTCGTGACCTGGCCAGCGGTGACGGTCCCGACTGCCGACACGCTGAGTTGGGCGGCAAGGAGCGTCGGCCGACGCGCGCGCGTGCGTTCGGCCGGGCCGTTCAGTGATCGATCGGCGTCATGGCGACTCGATCTTGCGGGTGCAGAGGTCGCCAGCGTGGTGTTGCGGACGGGTGACCCGACCGACGAGCTGGCGCACCAACACATCGTCGCCGAGGTCGCCGCGCTCACGGCCGCGGCCTTGGGCGGTGTTCCTGCGCCGCGCCTGATTGCCCACGACGTCACGGGCGCCGAGGCGTCCCAACTTGCCGTCGTCACCACGTTCCTCGAAGGGTCGAGCGCCGTCTCGCTCACGGTCGACGATGAACACTTGCGCACGTTGGGTCGCGCGGTCGCGCTCTTGGCGCGCATCCATCCTGGTGAACAAGCACCCCTGCCGCTGTGCGACCGCCCGCTCCAGGGAATCGACTTCCGTGCGCTGCGCGCTGCCGGCGACTCCACGCCGCTCCTGGACGAGGCGGAGCGAGCCGTTTCGACGTATGTCGTGTCGCCACATCGCCAGGCGCTCGTCCACGGCGACTGCTGGCAGGGGAACATGATGTGGCGAGACGGGGTGTTCGTCGGGTTCGTTGACTGGGAGAGCGCCGGGCGCGGACCTGCCGGCATCGATCTCGGCTACCTGCGCATGGACGTCGCGGTGCAGTTCGGACCCGAGCGAGTTGAGGCGGTGCTTGCGGGCTGGCTCGATGCGGACGGAACATCTCCCGCCGACTTGGCGTACTGGGATGTTGTGGCGGGGCTGTGTACGCCGGCCGACCTGCGCGACTGGGTACCCGTGCTCGCAGCAGCGGGCCGAGTCGACCTCGACGCGAGCACCGTGTCAGCCCGCCGCGACCGCTTCCTGGCGGATGCACTGGCTCAATTGAGCCTCGCCCGTTCGTGAGCAACGACACGGCGGCGGCGTCGAGACTGACGATCGGACAATTGGGCGTCGAACGTGCTGATCTGGTCTTCGATCGACAGGACTCGGGTTGCGTCTCCCACCGCGTCGAGGCTGCCGGTCGTCGCTGGTTCGTGAAGACGGCACTGACACCGACCGGCTCCCCGGTTCCCGTAGCTACATGGCGCCCGAAGAGTTCGAGTGTGGAGCGATCATCAGCGAGCGCCACCGTGTTCAGCCTTGGACGAATGATCCATCACGTTCGTGATTCGCCGTCCGGATGGCGCGGCAATACGCGCGCAAGCGACGAGCCGGAGGGGTGGCCGGCGCGATCGTCACGGAGGTGGTCGGGGAACTGACGGTGCTTCATCGGGCAGGATGCACGGCGATGGAGCCGATGGTGGCGTTGGCGGAGCACGGAATGCTCCTCGAGTCGGCGCGCGGACCGCTTCCAAACGTTGCCGAGCTGGTGGCTGGCGAACCGATTCACGGCAGTTGGTGGAGTCATCCGTCGAGTCATGCGATCTTCGAGACCTTGAACGCCCTCGCTGCCTCGCCGGAGGTCGTCCGTACGAGGCTGGTGAACGGGAAGGTGACGCTCATCCACCGACGTCTGTGGCCGGCTCTGGTCTGCCTCGCCGACCGGCTTCCAGTCGAGCGCTTGGCCGCTCTCCATGAGGAGCACACGGCTTCGGGCGCGCATCGCACACGCGAGCAACCGTTCCCGGACTGGGTTCCCGAAGATGTGGTGCTGTCGGCGAAGCGTCTGTCCGAAGATGAGGCGGTGAGCGAGCTCCCGATCTCGGTTGCCGCGATGCTGACTCGCTAGCAGCCGGCTCACGAACTCGCTCGAATCGACGGCGTCCTCGAGCTCGACTGGACGAACGATTCCGCTTGGTCGTCGAGGCTGTTCGTTGGTTCCTCAGGAACTGGTCGTCGTGCGGCCGGTTCCGAGTGAGAGCGGTGCATCCGCCTTGGTGAACCGGAGGTTCAGCTTCAGCGTGCCGAGCATGATCCCCGGCTGGTGCAGCCAGTCGTTGCCGTCGCCGTAGCCGATCGACTCGAGGCGGTCCAGCAGCACACCCCAGGCGATCTGCTGCTCCACACGCGACAGGTTGGCTCCCGGGCAGACACGTGGACCGGTGGAGAACGCCACGTGGCGGGTCAGGCCGTCCCGGTCGAGGTCGAGATCGAACGGGCAGGCGAACTCCGCCTCGTCGACGTTGGCCGCACCGAACCGCAAATGCAGGAGTGAGCCCGCCGGCACCTCGACGCCCTGGAAGACCTCGTCCTGAGAGGTGGCGCGGGTCGAGAGCCCGTGCGTGGGCGAGCGCATCCGCATCGCCTCCTCAGTGAAGGCCCGCACCTTTGCTCGATCGTGGCGCAACTGCTCGAACAGGCCGGGGTGTTCGCACAGGAGCTGGGCCTGCTCCTCCAGCGCGTACTGGGTCGTCTCGAGCCCGCCGATGATCATCGCGTGCACGATCCCAGCGATCTCGAGGTCGGTGAGCTTGCGGTCGAGCGCCTCGTAGTGGACGTCGCACAGGAAGCTCACCATGTCGTCTCGGGGGTCCTGCCGCTTCGTTCGCACGTGCTCGTAGATGTAGTCCTGGAAGCCGTCGAGGCGAGCGAGCATCTCCTCGGTCTGCTCCAGGGTGAGCTCGTGTTTGAGCCCGGTGCCGTGAACGAACGGCGTGACGACGGCATCGCCCCATTCGGCGAGCTGCGGGATGTCTCCGAGGGGGAACCCGAGAAGGCTGGCCATGACCCGCTGGGGCAGCGGTCTCGCGAAACGGCTGATGAACTCGACCTCGCCGTCGCCGATCCACTCGTCGACGAGGTCGTTCGCGTGCTTGGTGATCATGTCCCGATGGCGCAGCGCCCCCGGCCCGACCCACGGGTCCGTCAGCTCCCTGCGGTGGCGGATGTAGAGCGCTTGCGTCGGGCGCAACGACACCATCGCCGCGTACATCAAGTTGTGGTACGTGGCGTAGATCTCCTCCGCTGACAGGCCCTCGCCGGCGTACCCACCGATTCGCGCCTGCGTCAAGCTCGTGAACCGCTCGGGATCCCTCACGACGCGGGCGACATCGGCGTGCTTGGTGAGGACGAACGCATCGGTCCCAGGCGTCATGCCGCCACCCTCGATGCGCAGAACCGGGGCCTCCCGGTGCAGGATCTCGTACGCCTCGTACCAGTGCTCCTGCGCGCCCTCGCCGAACAGGTCGACGGTGTCGAGGTCAACTGGGCACTCCATCGGGCTGAGCTCGTGGTTGATGTGCTTCGGATACGACGTCATGAGCGTGCCTTCCCTCATCGAACAGCTTCCAGCCTGTCTCGGATCAGGCCTAGCAGGCGCAGCCGTCTCGTCGAACCGCCTGGGACGCTGCCAGCGTCGGCACTCGAGCAAGAACCCCGACCAGTCGTCGTTGTTGCGCGTACCGCGACCCAGGTCGTGTTGACTGGCGCTGGTGAGCACGACGTCGGGCCCCAGGGTGATGCAGCTGTGGAGGTACCCCGTCAAGTCGTTGCAAGGCGAACGACTCACCGCTGTCAACGTCGAGGCGGACGGACTCCACGGCGACCGCCGGTGGGGTATCCGCGACGACGCAACCGGGCGGGTGCTGACCGGCCGCCGAGAACCTCGGCTGTTGGAGGCGGCAGCGACGCTCAACGACGCCAACGAACCAGTGATCGTCCTCCCCGGTGGCGCTGAACTGGATGGCCCGGGTCAGGCGACCGACGCGGCGTTGAGTGACTGGCTCGCCCGGCCCGTGCGTCTTGTCCCGGCGAACGACGAGCACGGTGAACGGGCGGAGTTCTTCGCCGATGCGACCGATGACACCAGCGAGGCGATCGAATGGACGATGCCGCCCGGCAGGTTCGTCGACGCGATGGCGCTGTTGGTGTTGACCACGGCAAGTCTGCGCGCTGGCGCGACGCGGTACCCGGACGGTGACTGGGACGTCCGCCGGTTCCGTCCGAACGTCCTCGTCGACGGAGCCGGTGAGGGCTGGGCGGAGGACTCCTGGTGTGGGCAGGCCATAGGGATCGGCGCGGTCGAACTGCTGCCCCAGCAGCCGTGCATCCGCTGCACGATGGTGACTCGTGCGCAGTCCGGTCTGCGCCGGGACCTCGACATCTACCGGACGCTCGCCCGGGACCACGATGGGACTCTGGGTGTGTGGACAGCTGTCCGCAGTGCCGGCGTCGTCACCGAAGGTCAGGAGGTATCGCTCGGCGAACTCGCCGATGAGTCGTCGCAGCCCCGGCTGCGCGAGGGATGAGCGTGTAGGCGCGTCTCGAACGACAGTGGCGGCGGATACTTCGGTCTCGCCCGCTACGAACGCGACGGCAGCCCGGACCAGGCCTTCGGTACCCGCCGCTGCTCACGGCAGCCATAGCTCGGCCCGACGTGGCGCCGTCGGATTCCTACGATGGGTCCGATGTCCAGCGTGTTCGAGGCGGCTGGCGGTTCCGACGGGCTCTACCGCCTGGCCGAGGCATGGCACGAGCGTGTCATGGCGGATGAGATCGTGTCGCACGCCTTCAGTCACGGGTTCCACCCTCAGCACACCGAACGACTCGCGGCCTACTGGGCTGAGGCGCTGGGTGGCCCGAATACGTTCACGCAGCTCTACGGCGATGAGACGACGGTCGTGCGCATGCACAGCGGCAACGGCAGACACGAGGAGATGGATCAGCGTGCGATCGACTGCTTCGATCGGGCGATGGACGATGTCGGCCTGGCCGCTCACGGTCAGCTACGGGAGGTGCTGCACGACTACTTCCGCTGGGCGACGACTACGACGATGGCCCGGTACCACGAATCGGCCGAGGACGTCCCCGAGGGACTTCCGATCCCGCACTGGACTTGGAACGGTCTGGATGCTTGAGGTATCGGGCGGTTCGATCTTGCCGTGAAACCGGTAGCGCGAGGGAGGGGCCTGCTGCACGCGACCGAACGAGCTCACCATGACTCGTTCGCTGCACGAAGGCCTTCGAAGCGTTGGCGCGAACGATGACGGAACATGCGGTGGTGATTGCGGGAGGCGGCCCGACGGGGCTGATGTTGGCTGGCGAGCTGACGTTGGCGGACATCGACGTCATCATCGTCGAACGGCGCGTCACTCAGGAGCTCGACGGATCGCGCGCCGGCGGTCTCCACCCTCGCACCATCGAGGTCCTCGATCAGCGTGGCATCGCGGAGCGGTTCGTCTCGGCCGGTCGACAACATCCGGTCGCGGGCTTCGCCTACATCCAGCTGGACGTCAGCGACTTTCCCACTCGCCACAACTACGTGCTGGCGCTCTGGCAGCGCGACTTCGAGCGCATCCTGGCTGGCTGGATCGACGAGCTCCGAGTGCCAATCCTTCGAGGCGAGGAGGTAGTCGGCCTCGCACAGGACGGCCGCGCCGTTGACGTCGAACTGGCCGGTGGCTCGTCGCTGCGCGTGGACTACCTCGTCGGGTGCGACGGCGGCCGCAGCGTGATCCGCAAGTCAGCCGGCATCGACTTCCCTGGAGTCGATCCGTCGACCAGCTTCGTGATCGCCGAGGTCGGCATGGCGATTGCGCCGGAGATCGGCGTACGCCCCGAGGGTGGTGGCATCGGTCCCGTCGATCGCCACCAGGACGGAGGGCCATACCGCGTCGTGTTGCACGAGCCGCGCGTCGACGACGCTCGAGAGCCGACACTCGAGGACCTTCGCGAGTTGCTCGTCGGCGCGTACGGGACCGACTTTGGAGTGCACAGCCCGAGCTGGATCTCCCGTTTCACCGACATGACCCGGCAAGCGGCCTCGTATCGCGCAGGGCGGGTGCTTCTCGCAGGCGACGCCGCCCACGTGCACTCCCCGCACGGCGGCCAAGGCCTCAACGTCGGCGTGCAGGACGCCGTGAACCTGGGCTGGAAGCTCGCCCAGGTGGTGAAGGGGACCTCACCCGAAGGCCTGCTCGACACGTACCACGCGGAACGACATCCGGTCGGTGCGCGGGTTCAGCACAACACCATGGCACAGGTCGCGCTCACGATCTCCGACGAACGCCACCGGGCTCTCCACGACACCATGGTGGAGCTGCTGGCCATGGACGAGCCACGCAAGAGCATCGCCGCGATGGTCACCGGACTCGACATCCATTACGACTTCGGACAAGGACACCCGCTGCTCGGACGACGCATGCCCGACCTCGATCTGCACACCGTGGACGGTTCGACGCGCGTGTTCACCCTGCTTCACGACGCGCGTCCCGTGTTGCTCAACCTTGGTGATCTCGGACGGTTCGACATCTCGCCGTGGGCGGACCGCGTCCGGCTCGTCGACGCCAAGCACGATGACGTGTGGGAGCTGCCGCTGATCGGCGAGGTCGCGGCGCCCCCAGCCGTGTTGATCCGTCCCGACGGGCATGTCGCCTGGGCAGGAGACCTCACGGACCCAGAGTTGCCTCGAGCACTCGCCGCCTGGTTCGGAGCGGCCACTCCGGCCTGAAACGCGCCGCGGCTCCAAGTACCGATCACGAGCATTCTGCGTTCGAGTCATTTGGTGACACAAATCAACGATGGAGGATGCGGATTGCGTCGGCAGCGCAGGCTCATGTGACCTCCGATGCAAGGCCGGCGCGTCCTTGCGAGCGGGCACGAGGCGTCAACCTCACCGATGGTGAACTACCCTCGCCACAGGGCGGGCGGCGCAGCGGGCGGCGCCTCTGGAAGGAGGCCCCCATGGGGCGAAAATGGATCATCGGCGTTGCCGCGGTGCTGGCCACGGCGGCCGTAAGCGGGATCGGCGGTGCTGCTTCGGCGAAGCCGCTGGAGCACGGCGACTTCCACGACGAGTTCAGCGAACTCGTGCCGGACTTCTGCGAGATCCCCGGGCTCACCGTGCAGATCAGCGGCGTGGTCGACGGCACGTCGCTTGTCAACGCGTGTGGCCGGGACGACCTCGTCTACTTCAAGGAACATGTGCGCTTTTCAGTCATGTACACGAACGTGGACAACGGCAAGTTCGTCACCTCCGCCGAGCGCTCGGTGAGCAAGGACCTCAAAGTCATCGACAACGGCGATGGCACGCTGACGATCATCGTGCTCGCAACGGGTAACGCCGCGGTGTTCGGTGCCGACGGCAAGGCGATCGGTCGAAACCCAGGCCAGGTCCGGTTCGAACTCCTGGTCGACCATGCCGGCACGCCTTCGGATCCCTCCGACGACGTCTTGATCGAGGACCTCGGCCTCATCAAGGGGTCGACGGGGCGCAACGACGACTTCTGCACGGCGGTGGTCCCTGCCCTGACCTGACGTACCGCCCGGCGGCGCTCGTCAGGGTGACTACTTCGCCTGGGATCCCTCCCGGCGAGCAATACCTGCGGGGCTGTGGTGGTCCTGGATGGGAAGGGGCACGCCGCACCCGTACTAGCGTCCGTTGCTCCCATGACGACGTCGACGGCCCCCGCGATCGGGACGACACGGATGGTCACGTTGGTGCGCCGCCCGGAATCAGGCGGTCCTGTACCGGAGGACTTCGCCCTCGAGCACCGCCCACTGCCCGCTGCTGCAGCCTGGACAGCTGCTCTTGCGCAACATCGTCATGAGCGTCGATCCGTCGATGCGCGGGCGGCTCGAGACGTCCGAGAAGCACTACACCACCAACTTCGAGATCGGCCAGCCGCTCGACGGCTCTGCGATCGGCGTGGTGATCGACGCTGTGGGTTCGGCGATCGCAGCCGGGACGGTCGTCCGCCATCGCCTCGGCTGGCGGGAGCATGCAGTTGTCGATGCTGCGTCGGTGAGCGTCGTTGACGTCGACGCCGCACCTGCGGGTGCGTGGCTCGGCATCCTCGGCCAGACCGGTTTCACGGCCTACGTCGGTCTCACCCGCATCGCGCAGTTGCGTCCAGGCGATGTCGTGTTCGTATCGGCGGCAGCCGGTGCCGTCGGCTCGGCTGCTGGACGTTTCGCAAAGCTCCTTGGAGCGGCCCGCGTGGTCGGAAGCGCCGGTGGCAGTGCGAAGGTGCGCGCCCTCGTCGACGAGCTCGGTTACGACGACGCATTCGACTACCGCGCCGAGGCGGCCGGGGACGCCTTGTCGCGCGTCGCTCCAGATGGCATCGACGTGTACTTCGACAACGTCGGGGGAGCGCAGCTCGTCGCCGCACTCGAGGCGATGCGTCTCGGAGGACGTGTCGCGCTGTGCGGGATGATCTCCCAATTCGACGAGTCGGGAGCGCGCGAGGACATCAACCGCTTGATCGAAGCGGTCCTGCGCCGGGTGACGCTGCGTGGCTTCATCGTGCGCGATCACGAGGAGGCTCGGCCGGAGTTCGAGCAGACCGTGTCCGCGTGGCTCCGCAGCGGTGAGGTCGCCGTGTTGCAGACGGTCGTGGACGGGATCGAGCACGCCGTCGACGCGTTCCTCGGAATGCTGAAGGGTGACAATGTCGGCAAGGCACTCGTTCGCCTGGACACGTCTTGGTCGGTGTGATCGACGTCGTGAAGGACGGCCCGCTCCAGGCTCACGAACGGCTGGTCGGCTCCACGACACGAACGACTTAGCCTCGCCGGGATGGACGTGTTCGAGGCGATGGGCACGTGTCGGGCGATGCGGTACCTCAAGCCCGACCCGGTGCCCGCCGAGCTGGTGGAGCGCCTCATCTGGGCGGCCACTCGTGCCCCCAGCCCGGGAAACAGCCAGGGATGGGACTTCGTGGTGGTCGACGACGCCGACCCCAAGCGTCGCATCGCCCACGCCGTGCGGGCCGCGATGGCGGAACGGGTGGCGGCGATGTCCCGTCCGGATCGCACCACCCAGTTGATGCTCGATGGCACCGCCAAGCTGATCGACACCCTCGACCAGGCACCGCTGATCATCTTTGTCACCGGGCCGGTGATCTATCCGCCCGGTGCACCCAGAGAACAGTTCACCTGGTCGGCGCTCTACCCAGCGGCACAGAACATCCTGCTCGCCGCGCGGGCTCTCGGTCTGGGAGCGACGTTCACCACCCTGCACAACTCGGCCGAACCAACGGTGCGCGAGGTCCTCGGCCTGCCCGAGGCCACCAAGATTGCCGTCACCATCCCCGTCGGCTGGCCCGCCGCCTCATTCGGTCCGGTGAACCGTCGTCCCGTCGGCGACTTCATCCACCACAACCACTGGGAAGGCGACAAACGTGCCGTCGGCACTTGAGCGCCATCGCCTCGAGCCCGTACGCGTCGGGCCGCGACGCCGGCTCGGCGACAACGGCTCCGCCTAGAGCCAGACTGGCGAGGTGGCGTTGTCGTCGTCCACGATCGTCACCAGCCGCCTGATCCTCTCCCCGCTCGTTCCAGAGGACGCCGATGAGATGTTCGAGGTGCTCGACGACGAGCGAATGCATCAGTTCACCGGGGGCCGTCCCCGCACGCTCGACGAGCTGCGGTCCCGGTATCGACGGTTGGCCGTCAGCCACGCCACGGAGGACTCCGAGCTGTGGTTCAACTGGGTCGTCCGGCTCAGCGGAGCGAATCGATCAGTGGGGGTGATGCAGGCCACCGTTGCCGCCGACGGCTCGACGGCTGATGTCGCATGGGAGATTGGAGTGCCATTCCAAGGTGCGGGCTTCGCGTCAGAGTCTGCGGCCGCGGTCGTGCAGTGGTTGATCGACCAGGGCGTTCCCATGATCCGAGCGTTCGTCCACCCTGACCACGTCGCGTCGGAGCGCGTCGCCACGCATGCCGGTCTCAAGCCGACCCTCGACCGAGTCGACGGTGAGGTCGTGTGGAGCCGGCGGGCGGGCTAAGCGATGGCACCCATGCACCGGATGGGCAGGTTCAGCGCTGAGTCGCGATCCGCTTGCCGCGCGCCGACTTGCAACCTGTCCGTTTGGATCTCGGGCTGTTGACGACTCAGTGAATCCACCCCCAAGGGTGGAATGCAATGCCCGCTTCGTGGATAGGCAACAGTCGCCACACAGCGATCGGCGTGACATGTAGTCGAGTCGGGCACGACTTCGTCCGATCGGTGAAGCGGTGCAAACAGGAAACGTCAAGAAGGAGCATGCGGACCATGACGTCAATGTGGGACTACCAGGCCGATGTCGGTCGCGTCAGCCGTGATTTCGTCGGCTACGACGTCGAGGCCACCGACGGCAGCATCGGAAAGATCGACGAGGCGAGCAATGAGGCTGGCGCGGCGTACCTGGTGGTCGACACCGGGTTCTGGATCTTCGGCAAGAAGCGGATGATCCCTGCCGGCGTCGTGCAGCGGATCGATGAGAACGATCGCAAGGTGTATGTAGGGATGTCCAAGGCGGATATCAAGTCCGCTCCGGACTTCAGCGATGAGGATCGCCACGTGCGCGACCCGTACGACACGTACTACGAGCCGTTCGGTCGCGGCCGATGAGCGAGCGAGGACAACGAGGTCCTCGTTGAAGTCGAGGCGCCGGTGCGGGCGGCCGGCGCCTCGGCCATTGTCACGTGCTCGTGCTGCGTGTGCGCAGCGCAGGCGGCAGATGTAGGAGCACCGATCAGTCGCAGATGCGTCCCGGTGCTGCCGTCGGACCTGCTACGGAAACTGCATCCGGCGGTGACACGGAGCATCGCCGAGAGGCGCCGTCACGGACCGCCGCGCCAGTGGTCGATGCGGTGGTGGTCGGGCCTGAACCCGTGCTCGATGCCCCACAGGATGGCGTGGGATCGCGTGGTCACGCCGATTCTGCGGTACGCGGAGCGGATGTAGGACTTGACGGTGTTGATGCTGAGGTACATGACCGCGGCGATCTCGACGTTGGTCTTGCCCTGCGTGATGAGCGCAAGGACCTCGGCCTCGCGGTCCGTCAGCCCCTCGCTGCGTCCTGGCCAATCCAGTCCAACCGGCGGTCGCATCCGTGCTGGCGCGTCGCTGACGATGACCTCGCCGCCAGCGATCGCTTCGATCGAGGTCACGAGCTCGCGGGCGGGGAGTGTCTTCGACAAGTAACCGCTGGCGCCTCTGGCCAGCGCGCTGTCGACGAGGGCTGGGTGAAAGTTCCATGTGTAGACGACGACTCGGCGTGCCCGCGGGTTGGCGACGAGGACGTCGATGTCAGCGTGGTCGGCCTCGGGTTGGGCGAAGGAGTCGTAGAGGACGACGTCCACGTCGTCGGCGACGGGTTGGTTCGTGTCGAGCTCCGCAACGACGATGCGGTCTCGATACGGGTCGAACAGGTGCGCCAGCCCGATCACCACGACGTCATAGTCGTCGACAAGCGCCACGCGTAGCGGTCCGGCCGGGGCCTTCACCGCATCGGACGCTAATCATCCCCAGGGGTGTGTGCGACCACCCGAAGAGGTGCTTACGTGAGAGCGATCGCAGCGTTGCGGTCAATGAACTCTTGGAGGCCTCGTGGCCACAGTGCTGTGGATTCTCGCCGTCATCCTCGTCATCGCCGGCATCGTCACGGCGATTCGCGGACAGCTCGTGCTCGGGATCGTCCTCATCATTCTTGGGCTCTTCGTCGGTCCAGGCGGAGTCAGCGTCTTCACATGACCTGCCGCCCGCGGAACTCGCGCACGACGCGGCACCGTCCGCCGTGCGCACGCGAAACCGACGTGCTCGCCGTCAGCGGCGAGCTCGACATTGTCAGCGCCTCGAGACTCGTGGAGCGACTGTCACAAACCCCATCGATCCGCATCATTGACTTGTCCGGCGTCAGCTTCATCGACCCATCCGGACTCCGCATCCTCGTCAATGCTGTTCGTGCTCGCCCGACGCCTGTCATCCGAGCAGCTTCGGCCTGCGTACGCCGGCTCTGCGCCGTTGCCGGTATCGATGACATCGCCACGCTGCGGTAACCAGAATCCAGAGCCGTGATCGAATGCGGGACGGACCTGACCAAGCCGGCGTCAGCCCGCGAGCACCATCCTGTTCTGCGCCCTCTTGGGCTCCGGCACCCTGAGGAACCCGACTGCCGTGGCCCCACCCCTGCCGAGCGCGCGTTCCGGCGTGATTGAGCCGGACGCGCGACGCTGGGCACGTGACCCAGTACCGCGTCCGCTTCGAGGGGCCCGCTGCGCTCGCACTTCGCGTGATGACCGCGCTCGCGGATGCCGACGGTGTCGAGCTGGTCGCCTCGGATCAGCCGGACGCACTGGACGACGCCATGGTTGCATTGAACGTCACGGTCGAGGGCAGCTTCGACGAAGTGGCCGATGCAGTCGCCACCATCCGCGGTGAGGTCCCTGCGGGAGCCTCACTCGAGATCGCTGCTGGCTGACCCAGATCAGTCCAAGCCTCACCGATGCAGGTGGGATCGTTGGCCGTGGGGGCCGAAGATGGCGATCAGCTCGACAGGCCCGTCGACCGCCCCGAACCAGTGCGGAGTCGTCGTTGCGAACTCGACTGCCTCGCCCGGCTTGATCGTGAGGTCCTCGTCGCCGAGGCGCAGCCGCAGGTGGCCGTCGAGCACGTACATCCAATCGTGCCCGTCGTGCGTTCCGAGCGTCACCGGCGGGCGGTTGCGGCCAGCATGTACATGGATCTTGTACGCCTGGACGCCTCCGGCCGGACCACGGTTGGTGAGCGGCCAGAGCGTCAGCCCGTCGTGTGTGCTCGGTCGGCTGCGGATGCGTGGGTCAGGAGGCGGGGCGGTGCCGAGCAACTCGTCGGTGCTGACTCCGAGTGCGGCGGCGAGCGCGGGAAGGTGGTCGAGAGCGAGGCGGCGCTTGCCGGTTTCGAGGCGGCTCAGCGTGGACACGTCGATGGCGGCCCGGTCGGCGACCTGCTGAAGTGAGAGGCCGCTCGCCGTGCGCAGCTCACGCAGTCGACGGCGCACCCTGGCATCCACGGCCTCGCCGGTCATGTTGCCAGTATGGCAAGTGTGGTTGCCGATCGGGCGTTGCTCAGCGATGCTCGGGGCATGCGTGATTGGGACTGCATCGTCGTCGGTGGCGGTGCCGCCGGACTGAGTGCTGCGCTCGTGCTCGGACGGGCGCGACGACAGACACTCGTCGTGGACGCAGGGCACCCGAGCAACATCGTCGCCGAGGGCGTCGGTGGCCTGCTCGGCCACGACGGACGTTCGCCGGCTGACTTGTACGCAGCTGGTCGGGCGGAGCTCACCCGCTACCCGACGGTTGAAGTGCGCGAGGGCGTGGTGATCGGCGGCCGCAGGGACGGCGCGATGTTCGTGTTGCAACTCGACGACGGCGGCTACGAGACCGCACGGCGAGTCCTCATCGCAACCGGGATGGACTACCGGTACCCGGACGTGCCGGGGATCGCCGAGCGCTGGGGTCGCTCCGTGTTCCACTGCCCGTTCTGTCACGGGTGGGAGGTGCGCGACCAGCCACTCGGCGTCCTGGACCAGGGCGCCCACGGCGTGCTGCGATCACTGCTGCTCCGCTTGTGGAGCGACGACGTCACGCTCTTCTCGAACGGACCCGCCGGTATCGACGCCGCCGACATGGAGCGGCTCCGCGCCGCCGGCGTCGGGGTCGACGAGCGCGGGATCAGCAGCGTGGTCGGCCCGGCCGACACCTTGACGGCGGTGGCCTTCGGCGACGGATCCGAGCGCGCCTGCCGCGGGCTGCTGGTGGCCACGACGCTGCACCAGCGCTCGAACCTGGCCGAACAGCTCGGTGCGGGTCTCGCCGAGCCCGGCCCCGCGGTGATCGATGCGATCGCGGTGGACCCGGGCCAGCACACCAGCGTGCCTGGCCTGTCGGCGGCGGGTGACGCCGCCTCGCAGATGCCGTCGGTGGCCGTCGCGATCGCCGCCGGCTCGACTGCCGCGGCACGGCTCGTGCACAGCCTGATCGCGGAGGACCACAACCTCGCTGAGTGAGCTACGTGCGGCGCACGCCCGCCCGTGTCGTCATCGAGTGGCCTTCCATCGCCGTGCACCGTCGTCGCCGGACCCGTTGGCCGACGTGGACCCGAGCCGGGTCCCGCCGCGCGAGCGGCTGCCGGTTCTCGAGGCCCGACTTGGCACGGCGGTGGCTCGGGCGGCCGAACTGGTGGTCACATCGCCCGCAGCCGCCTCGACCGAGATCGATGATCTGGCGGCGGAGCTCGATCGCCTCGTCGTGGAGCTCGATTCGCTCAGCGCTGCCACTGGCTGAGCTGGCCTGAGCCGCCGGCGTGGGTCAGTCGAAGTCGAACAGGTCGTCGAGGAAGCCGCGCTTGCGACGCTTCCGGCCCCGGTCGTAGTCGCCACCGTCGTAGTCCCGGCGGTCGTGGTCGTAGCGGTCGTCGCGGCGACGGTCGTCAGGGGATTGGTAGGACGAAGGTGGCGCGAAGGCGTCGAGATCGATTTCTGTCCCCAGTGCCGCGCGACGACACGGAGAGCGGTGAGTCGTCGATCGGGCACTTCATGGCGACGGGAGGTCAGCGGCGCGCGAAGTGCGGTTGGCGGGTGGAGAACGGTGCAACGCTGGTGTCGTGATCATCGACGCTGCGTGGTATGTCGAAGGCCGCCGGACCGTCGAAACCGACTCGATCGAGAAGCTCGCCGCGGAGCGTGGTGGTGGTGGGTTCGGCTGGCTCGGCCTGCGTATGCCCACCGAGACCGAGCTCGACGAGGTGCGCGATGCGTTCGAGCTACCGGAACTGGCGATCGCCGACGCCCGCAACAAGCACGACCGCCCGAAGGTCGAGCGTCACGAGGACTGTCTCCTCACCGTCGTGCCGACCGCTCGCTACGTGGACGAGCGGGAGGAGGTCGAGTTCGGAGAGCTGTTCTTCTACGCCGGGCGCGACTACATCCTGACGGTGCGCTATGGCAGCGCCGCTCCGCTCTCCGGCGTGCGTCACGAGCTGGAGGAGGAGCCGGAACGCCTCGCCCACGGCCCCGGCGCCGTCCTGCAGGCCGCGCTGCTCCACGTCGTCGAGTCCTACGAGCCAGTGATCGACGGGCTGGAGCACGACGTGCGTGAGGTCGAGCGCGACGTCTTCAGCGAGTCACGGGCGCAGCCGACCAAGCGCATCTACTTTCTCATCCGCGAGGTGCTCGACTTCCTCGTAGCACTCGAACCGATGTCGGCCTCGGTCAAGCGACTGACGTCGCCAGAGTGTTCGTCGTGGGTCCACCGCGACATCGTCCCGCTCTTCCGTGATGTCGACGACGCACTGTCGGAGATCGTGGAGCGCGGTCGCACCGCGCACCAGCTGCTGCAGAACGCCCTGACGGCGAGCCGCGCCCAGGCCGACCTCCAGCAGAACGAGGACACGAGGCGTATCTCGGCGTGGGTCGCCATCGGTGTCGTCCCGACGATCATCGCCGGACTGTTCGGCATGAACCTCGGAGGTATCCCGGGCCAGGATCACCTCCTGGGGTTCGGGATCGTGACCGTGCTGACGCTGGCGGTCTGCGTGTACCTCTACAGGCGGTTCAAGCGAGCCGACTGGCTCTGACGAGACGCGCCGCCGGCCACCTCATCGCCGCGGGATGCCCTGCTGCGCCGACAGCGTGGGCCCCGTCGAGGTGTCGTCTTGATCGGTGCGCACCGGCTCGTCGTCGGGTTCGTCGAGCTGACGGTGCAGCCCCTCCTGACGGAGCTCGTCGCGAGCACTGTGCTCGACGAGCAGTGGCACGAACTCCTGCACGGGTGCTTCGGCGAACTGAGCGCTGGCCTCGTCAACGACCTTGGCCACCGCACTCGGGTCGGCCGGGTTGCCGCGCTCGTCGACCAGATCGTCGCTCAGCCGATCCTTGACGCCGTCGATCCTGGCATCGGACTTGGGAGCATCCATGCCGCAGGTTGTGCCCACCGGATCCGACGCCGGCGTGAACAGGGAGTGGCGCGGCGGTGAACTTGTCGCCGACAGGACCGAGAACCGATTCGCCCCGTCGGACGAATAGGTGCCGATGAACGAACTGCTCGATCGCTTCGATCGGATGTTGCTGACCACCGATGGCACGGTCACCACCCTGCTCGAGGCGTGCACCGGCGAATCGATCGCCACGCGCCCGACACGGCAGTCGGGGCCGGCCACGCTCGGGGAGCTCCGTGACGGCACCGGTTGCTGGTGGCACCCGAGCGCCGACCTCCTCGACGTCGCGTCGTCCGAGCGGTTGCTCGTCCGACGCGTGACGCTCAGTGGTGCGACCAGCGGGATCCCCTACGTGATGGCGGAGGCGCTCGTCGCTCCGGACCGGCTGCCCGAGCTCGTGGCTCGCGCGCTGCTGCGGCCCGGAGGGTCGCTCGGGCGCCTGCTCGCACAAGGTCGATTGGAGACCCGCCGCGAGCTCGTCGGCATCAGCGCTGTGCGAGGGGGCGCGGCTGGTTACCACCTCGGCGCCCGGTCCAGCTCGCGGCTGCTCCGTCGCACGTACGTGATCGCGCTCGGCGGGCGATCCGTCGCTGCCATCAGCGAGTGGATCTGCCCCGGACGTCTCGCTGCTGCGACACCGGCGGTGGCGTCCGACTTCGTCGTCGACCTCTGACGGGTGGCCCCGCCAGCCCCATGCGACAGTGCGCTCAGCGCATCGGGCAGCCTGGGTGGATGTCTCCTGAGCAGAACAAGGCCCGAGCGTTGGAGTTGGTCGAGCGGGTGATGAACGGTCATGACCTCGCGGCGCTCGAAGAGTTCACGTCCAACCCTGCGGTGCTGGGCTCGGCGCGCGGACTCCTCGGGGCCTTTCCCGACCTTCGGGCGCAAGTGACGTGGGTCGTCGCCGAGAATGACATGGTCGTCGTCTTCCACCACGTCCTGGGAACGCAACAGGGGCCGTGGCTGTTCGTCCAGCAACCCACGGAGCGCCAGATCGACACGTCGTTCATGTTGGCGTTCCGCTTCGACGACGAGGGCCAGATCGTCGACCAGTGGCTCGGATCCAACTTCGTCGAGATGTTCGCCCAGCTCGGCTGGGGCTTCGCTCCGATCGGCGAACCGGCGGCGCCTCCGCACTGAGTCGACGCAGTCCGACAACGTCGTCGAGGGTTAGTCTCGCCGCGCCCGCATGTTGCGACGACAGGAGGAGTGGTGATGCGTCGACGGATGTGGCTGGTCGGTGCCGTCCTAGGTCTCGCAGTGGCAAGTCCTGCTCATGCGGCGTTTCCTGGCGACAACGGCCCGCTGGTGCTCTCCGGGTTGGACGCCGCGTCCGGAACCGTCCAGATCTACCGCACGGAGCCGGCCGGTGGGGTTGCAACACGGGTGACCGCCATCAACGGGCAGGTCTGGAACGAATGCCCGACGTGGTCGTCGGACGGCCGGCTGGTCTACTTCGACAGCGTCGACCGTGGCGTAGCCGGGCCATCGCACATCTACCGCATGACGGCAACCGGCGGATCTCGCACGCTCGTCGATGGTCAGAACGCCCCGGCGCGTGTCTGCCCGTCGGTGAGCAAGGACGGCAAGCAGATCGCCGCGATCGAGTACGCCAATGACGGCTCGCAGGGGGTCGTGCTGATGGACGCCGACGGCAGCGACGCGAAGATCATCGCCACGGCGGGTGCGAACCAGAACATCTATGCGCCGCGCTTCTCACCGTTCGGGTCACGGATCGTGTTCAACGAGGTGACCTACAACGGCGATCAGATCGTGAACGCCGACGTACTGCTCATCTCCGCCGGCGGCGGGATCACCAACATCACGAGACGGTTCGACGACCAGTTCTTCTCGCCCTCCTGGGCGCCGACCGGGAGCGCGATCGTCGCGGTGCGAGGTTCCGCCGCAGATGAGATCGTTCGGGTCAGCGTCCTCGGCACGACCGTGCGGTCGCTGATCAAGGTGCCGGGCGCTGCGCTGTCGAGCCCGACGTTCTCGCCGGACGGCTCCAAGATTGCGTTCCTGCAGTGCGTGGGAGATTGCGGCGATCCGCAACTCGCGGGGACGGGCTCACTCTGGGTCATGGACGCCGACGGCTCCGACCTCACGTTGATCCTCGACCAGACGACGGCAGGAATGCAGCCATTCGGGTACGTCGACTGGGGCGTCAGCCCGTAGCTTTCGTCTGCGACGTCAGCTGGTCGGTGAGTGTCCCGGCGAGCCACTGCTCGTACCGTTCGGGCCGCCAGCCCCGGTCGATGACGAGCAGCCGGTAGAGCTCGGGGGACATGAGCGCGTGGATGAGGTCGGCCGCATCGCGTTCGCGTAGTCCGGGCCGCAGCGCGCCAGCACGCGCCAGCGAGCGCGCGATCCGGCCCTGACCCGCGTCCCGCGCGTGCAGGTAGTCAGCGAACAGCGCAGCGGCCGCCGGATCGGATCCTGACGCGCTCGCCAGGATGCGGTAGACCTCGCTGCTCCTCTCGTTGATCGCCACGCTGAAGCTGGCGAAGCCTGCGAGCAGCTTCCCGGAATCGGTCTCCCCGAGGAGTGCGGCGACCTGGGGCCGTTCCTGCACCGACAGCGCCCGGTCGTCCCCGGCGATGGCCACGTCGAGCAGCGCCTTCAGGATCCCGAGCTTCGACGAGAACAACCGGTACACGGTCGCCACCGGGACGTCGGAGCGCTCGCTGATGGCGTCGATGGTCGTCGGCTGGTAGCCGCGCTCGAGGAAGAGAGACCGCGCCGCATCGACGACGGCGCGGCGGGCGAGCCGGGTGCGGGCCTGGCGGCCTCCGCTCCGGGCGGCAGGTTCGCCCTTGACTTCGGACGCCACGAGTGATGATATTACCACTGTCGAATTGAGAGTACTACTCTCAATATGAGACCACCCGATCAGACAACGACTTGAGGAGTCACCATGACCGGTTCATCCACCCAGGGAATCACGACCGTCCTGCACCCCGTTTCCGATCTGGCGGCCGCCAAGAGCGTCTACGCCACCCTCCTCGGCATCGAGCCGCAGGTCGACGAGTCCTACTACGTCGGCTTCGAAGCGGGCGGCCAGCACATCGGGCTGCTCCCGGCTGGTGGACCGCAGGGCCTGACGTCACCAGTCGCCTACTGGAAGGTGGCCGACATCGAGGCCAAGCTGGCTGAGGTGACCGCCGCCGGTGCCAGCGTGAAGGAGCCCGCGCACGACGTTGGTGGCGGCCGCCAGGTGGCGACGGTCACCGACCCCGATGGCAACGTCCTCGGTCTGGTGCAGGACCAGTGACCTCACTCGATCGACACACGGAGGTGCAACAAATGGCTGCGAAGAGCACGGCGAAGAAGACGGCGAACAAGACCACGACGGGGAGGAGCAAGTCCACGGGATTCACCGACGATGAACGAGCCGCGATGAAAGAGCGCGCCGCGGAAGTGAAGGCGGAAGCGCGCCGCGGCTCGCGCGTGGAACAAGGCGGACGGGGAGAACGACCTGCTCGCCAAGGTCGCCGAGATGCCCGAAGCGGATCGAGTCATGGCAGAGCGGCTCCACGCGATCGTCAAGGAGACGGCACCCGAGCTCGTTCCGAAGACGTGGTACGGCATGCCCGCCTATGCCAAGGACGGCAAGGTCGTCTGCTTCTTCCAGAGCGCCGACAAGTTCAAGGCGAGGTACGCGACGTTTGGATTCAACGACACTGCGAACCTCGACGACGGCGCCATGTGGCCGACGTCGTTCGCGCTGAAGGCACTGACCGCGTCCGAGGAAGCAACGATCCGGGATCTCGTCAAGAAGGCGGTGAGCTGACGCAGCTCACGCGCCAACGTGTCGGCGGGGGCGGGATGGCGAACATGTCAACGCCCCTTCGCTGCCGCGGACCGTTGTGGACGCGTCAGGGTGTCGAGTCCGACTCCACCGCGATCCACACTTCCATCATGTCTGATCACGATCCACACCTCCCGTTGCGGGAGGGCGTGCGGCGGATCTGCGCCGCCTTTCCCGACGAGTACTGGCGCGAGCGCGAGGCGGCGCACGAGTTCCCATGGGCGTTCTACAAGGCCTTCGCCGACGCTGGATGGATCGGCATCGCGATTCCCGAGCAGTACGGCGGGGGCGGGGCTGGGATCACGGAGGCGTCGATCCTGCTCGAGGAGGTCGCTGCGTCGGGAGCCTGCCTCAACGGCTGCTCCGCGATCCATCTGTCGGTCTTCGGGATGAATCCGGTCGTCAAGCACGGCAGCGAGGCGATGAAGTCGGCGTACCTTCCGCGAGTTGCCTCTGGTGAGCTCCACGTCTCGTTCGGTGTCACCGAGCCCGATGCCGGTACCGACACGACGAACATCTCGACGCGGGCGACGAAGGTCGAGGGCGGCTACCGCATCCGTGGTCGCAAGATCTGGAACTCCAAGGCACACGTCGCCGAGAAGTGCCTGCTGCTGGCGCGCACGACGCCGTTGGAGGACGTTCGCAAACGCACGGACGGCATGACGCTGTTCCTCGTCGACCTCCAGGTGCCAGACGTCGACATCCAGCCGATCCCCAAGCTCGGACGCAACGCCGTGGCGTCGTGCGAGGTGTCCTTCGATGACGTGTTCGTCGCCGACGACGATCTCGTCGGCGAGGAGGGCCGCGGCTTCCACCAGCTGCTGGACGGTCTCAATCCCGAACGCATCCTGCTCGCCGCCGAGGCGCTCGGAATCGGGCGCGTCGCCCTTCGCCGCGCCGTGGCGTACGCCAACGAGCGGGTGGTGTTCGGCCGGCCGATCGGCAAGAACCAGGGCATCTCGTTCCCGCTCGCCGACGCGCACATGCGACTGCGGGCCGCCGAAATGATGGTCCGCGAGGCGAGCGCCCGGTACGACGCCGGGTTGCCGTGCGCGGAGGAGGCCAACAGCGCCAAGTACCTCGCCGCCGATGCCGCCTATGAGGCCGCCGACCGCGCGGTCCAGACGCACGGTGGGATGGGGTACGCCACCGAGTACGACGTCGAGCGCTACTGGCGCGAAGCGCGCCTCATCCGCATCGCCCCGATCTCCCAAGAGATGATCCTCAACTACGTCGCCGAGCACGTGCTCGGACTGCCGAGGTCGTACTAGGAGACGGTCGAGCGATCCGTTCTACCTAGCGCATCGCCCGGGCGCCGTCGATCGTCACCCCCATCGGCGCCGCAGCACCTCGGCGGTGCGCTCGTCGGCGGGCAGGAACGCCTCCAGCTGTAGCTCGGCGAGTGTCACGTCGGCGGCGGTGGTGAACGACGTGATCGTCGTGATGAGCCGGAGGTCGCCATCGGCCGAGGCCAGCTCTAGCGGCACGGCGAAGCCGAGCACGCTGGTCTCTTCGGTCAGCGGCGGCAGGTAGGACTCGAGCTCGGCGAGCAAGTCGTCCAACGCAGGGTCCGGGCTGCGCACCAGCAAGGCCCGCAGGTGCCCGGTGATGTGCCTGCCCCACTCCGGCAGGTTGCGAACCCGGGGCGCGAGGCCATTGGGATGGAGGGCGTGGCGGAACATGTTGGCAGGCGGTGCCAGCAACGCGGGGTCGACGCCTTCGTTGAAGACGTCAAATGCCCGGTTGGCGGTGACGAGCACGCCGTAGGGCCGCACCACGATCGCCGGGTACGGGAGATGGCCATCGAGAATCGTGTCCAGCGCCTCGCGAACCGGGCGGAGCGCCTCGTCGTCGAGCGGCGACTCTGGGAATGCCGGAGCGAAGCCGGCAGCGAGTAGCAACTCGTTGCGCTCCCGCAGCGTGAGCTCCATCGACTCCGCCAGCCGCACCACCATGCCGCGCCCGGGGCGAGAGCGTCCCTGCTCGATGAAGCTCACGTGCCGCTGGGTCGTCTCCGCCCGTATCGCCAGCTCCAGCTGGCTCAGGCGGCGGGCCGTGCGCCAGCGCCGCAATTCGCTCGTGAACCCGGCCATCACGGATGATCATCGCTCACCCCGGGCGTCGCAGCGATTCCCTCCAGGGAGTTGCTGGCTGAGACTCCCCAGCAGACGATACGGACATGACCGACACCGCAGCAGTCATCGACCAGTACAACGCAGCGTTCCTCCAGCGGGCACCCGACAAGCTCGTCGACCTCATCGCTCCCGACTGCGTGATGGAGGGAACCGGCCCGGCGCCCGACGGCAACCGATGGACGGGCTACGACGAATGCCTCGCCGGCTGGCAGGGATTGGCCTCCGACCCGGCCATCCAGTTCACCGTGGAGCACGTCGATATCGACGGCGACCGAGCCGTGATCCGGTGGCGGATCACCGGCACCGAGAACTACCGGGGCGTGAACCTCATGCGCATCCGAGACGGAAAGATCGTCGAGGCCCTCGGGTACGGCAAGCGCCCCTGATCCGATGACCACGATCGACGCCAATGAGGTGGCACTGGGCATCGAGTCCTTCGGTGACGACGACGCACCACTCGTCCTGCTCGCGGGCGGGACGACGATGCTCTCCTGGCCCGACGCGCTCTGTGAGCGCCTCGCCGCCGGCGGGCGCCGCGTGGTGCGCTACGACCTGCGCGACAGCGGCGAGTCCACGACGAAGGATCCAGAAGCGCCCGCCTACTCCCTGCGTGACGTCGCCGCCGACGCGGCCGCCCTTGCCGACGCGCTCGGCGGCAGGCCCGCGCACCTCGCGGGGATCGGCGTCAGCGGGATGGTCGCCCAGGTGGCGGCGCTCGACCGTCCGGACGCGTTCTCGGCGCTCACGCTGGTCGGCACACGCGCGGTAGCGCCCGGAAAACCCGACGCTGACCTCCCCGACCATGACAAGGCGACGATGCGGCGGCTGTTCGCGCGGCCGATGCCCGACTGGACCGACCGCGAGGCGGTTGCCGACTTCGCCGCCGCGCGCGCAGACATCCGCGGCGACGACCCCGTCACCGCGCGCGCGATCGCCGCGCGCATCTGGGACCGCACGCCAAGCACCGCAGCCCCGGTCCAGCTGGCCAACCAGATGGGCATGGTGTTCTCCAAGCTCAACTGCAAACCCCGCTGGCGCGAGCGCCTGCCCGAGATCAAGCTCCCCACGCTCGTCGTCCACGGCCGGCGCGATCCTTTCTTCCCCGTCGGCAACGGCGAGGCGATCGCGGCCGAGATCCCCGGGGCGCGGCTGCTCGTCCTCGAGGAGGCCGCCACGGCGATCCCCGATTCCGCGGCACGCGAGGTCGCCGAGGCAATGCTGGCGCTCGGAGAGAGGACGGCGCGTCTCCGTCAGCCGTGGCTGGCGTCGACGACGCAGAAGCGGTTGCCTTCTGTGTCGGCCAATACCACGAAGTCGCCATCGCCGGAGTAGTCCCAGGGCACGCGCGTTGCACCACCCTCCACAAGCCTGTCGATCTCGGACGACTGCTCGGCAGGGCTGTCGACCACGAGGTCGAGATGGACCCGCGGCCGCTCCTGGGCCGGCGTGACCGAACGATGCACAGCGATCCGTGTTCCGACGCGGTCGGGCGGAACGAGGATGGTGAAGCCGTCGCTGGAACCCGGGAACCTGACGACGTCGTAGCCCAACACCTCCGCCCAGAAGGAGGCGGCACGGTCCACATCGTCGGCACCTAAGACGACCGTGCCAAGGCGCAGCACGAGGGCAGTGTCGCGCGCCAGCACTGCCGATCGGTGCGCACTACGGTCCCGGGCCTCATGACCGAACCCGACAGCACCTCCACGCTCGTCGAGCGCTTCCTCGCGTCGTTCAACGGCGGCGACCTCGCTGCGATGCGCGACGTGCTGGCGGACGACGCCGTCGCCTACATCACCGGGCCGGACGGTGAGCCGATGGTCCTGAACGGGGCGAGTGCCTACACCGCTGCGCTGGAGGCGATGCACCTCGGCGACGTCGACTACTCCGTGACGCTGACCCAAGCGCCGGTGATGGTCGGCGACGACCAGGTCTTGATCATGGTGGAGGTCCGGGCCAGGCGCGAGGCGAAGACGTTGCACAACTTCGCCGCCCACCTGCTGCGGATCGTGGACGGCCGAGTCGTCGAGATGTTCATGGTCGACGCCAAGCCGGCCGAGAGCGACGCGTTCTGGGCCTAGTTCCCAAACGTCTTTCTGGGCGCGGAGCTTCTCGAATACGAGAACGTCCGCGCCCAGATGGTCAGTTGGGAATGTCCGCGCCCAGATCGGCGCAACGGACAGACGAGGCACGGGTGCCTGACACGGCCTTACTTCCCGCCGCCGGATCGGGTGAGCGATGTCGGCTGCGACTCAAGGTCGCGATGCTCCCGGCGGTCGATCAGGTACCACGCCTCCATCTCGCCCTTGCCCTTGATCGGGATCGGGCCACGCGGCTCGACGATGAACTCGTCCTCGATCAGCTCCTTCGTCGCGAGGGTCACCTGGATCCGCCCTGCCGTGCCGTGCGACTCCATCCGGCTGGCCGTGTTCACCGCGTCGCCCCAGAGGTCGTAGAGGAACCGCTTGCGGCCGATCACGCCGGCGACCACGGCACCGGAGTTGATCCCGATGCGGAGCCGTAGTCCGAGGTGTCCGAACTCGTCGTCCGCCGACATCGCCGCCTGCATGTCGAGTGCCATCCGGGCGAGCGCCTGCGCGTGGTCCGGGCGCGGCGTCGGGACGCCCGAGGCGACCATGTAGCAGTCCCCGATCGTCTTGATCTTCTCGACGTCGTACAGCTCGGCCAGCGTGTCGAAGTAACTGAACAGGTGGTCGAGGACGCCGACCACCTCGGCGGCCGGCAGGCGTTCGGCCAACGGCGTGAAGTCGACGACATCGGCGAACAGGATCGACGCCGAGCTGAACTGGTCGGCGATCGTCTGCGTCTCCGCCTTGAGCTTGTCGGCGATGGAGCGAGGCAGGACGTTGAGCAGCAGGTTCTCGGCTCGCATCTGCTCCTCTCGGAGCGCGGCCAGCGCGGCGCGGCGCTGGCCGGCGAACGTCGCCAGCAGCGTGAACACGATCGTGCCGCCGACGGTGATGTTGAGCGCCAGCATCGTGCTCGTGAACCACTCCGGCACCTCGGGCTCGACGCCGCCGAGCAGCTCGCCGATGATCCCTGAGCCGAGGAACACGACCACCCACGCGACGTACCAGCGAACGGCGCTCCTCACGTCGCTGAAGACGAGCGCGCCGAGCGGCGCGAGGATGCCCCACAGGCCGACACCGGCAGCGTCGAGGAACCCCCCGAGTGGGATCATCGAGAGGGTCGGCGCGAGCAGGATCGCCGTTTGGGCCACGAGGAGCAGCTGGGCGAACGACCGCGTGCGGGCGAAGACGACGATCGCTCCCAGCAGGACTGCGAAGTAGGCCAGTGGCACGTAGCCAACCGGCGATCCGAAGGCAAGGTAGAGGATCGACCACAGCAGCGCGACCGGGAGGATCAGCACCGAGATCAGGACGAGCAGCGCCTTGTTGGCGCGCGTGTCCTCATCGTCTCCTGGATCCGCACCGACGGACGCGAGGCGTTCGAGGACGCCTGCGGTGACGGTCCGGCTGCGACGGACCCCGCTCACGCGGGAGACGGTACTTGGGTTATTGGCCCGGGGAGGGCTCCACCTCGAGCTGCGACGATGGGGGTGTCACCCGTGCGCCGTCGAATTGCTGGAGTGGTTCACCGCCGCCAGTGACGATGACGAAGCACGCCACGGCGAACGCCGCCAGTAGTACGCCGACCAGGGCATGGATCGGCTGGATCCGGCGTCGTTTGTAGCCGGCCGGCTCGTCGCCTGCGTCAAGCCGATCGTCCAGCGCAGTCCATTGGCCGTGCCAGCCGGTCGGCTGTCGAGGCGGCACCGTGGCGACGCCGTCACGACCGCGTGGTGCGGCATCGTTGGTCACTGTGCCGGCCTCGGCGCCCCGTGTGCGACGAGCTCGGCGGGCGCGCCGGCGCGGCTTCGTGATGGTGGCTGAGCCGCGCATGGGCGGTTCCTCTCGTTCGGGGTTGGCGTCGATAGATAGGACGCGCAGTTCCGCCCGAAGGTCATAGGGGATACCCCGTGCGACGCGAGCTTGAGCTACTAGTTGCCTTGCAAGGCATATGCCAGTGATGGCATACTATGACCCGTGCTTTCGACGTTCGAGGTGCTGGCCCAGCCGACCAGGCGGTCGATGTTGGATCAACTCCGCGATGGTGAACAGCTCGTCGGAGACCTCGCCAGTTCGCTCGGGCTGACCCAGCCGCTCACGTCCAAGCACTTGCGCGTCTTGCGCGACGCAGGGTTGGTGTCTGTGCGGATCGACGGGCCACGACGTTGGTATGGATTGCGCGTCGAGCCGCTGACCGAGCTCGACGACTGGCTGGCGCCCTATCGCTGGATGTGGGACTCCCGGCTCGATCGTCTCGGCGCCCACCTTGATTCGATGGCCGCCGAGGAAGGAGCAAGAGATGTCGACTGACCGGTTCTTCGCACTTGACGGACGACCGACGGTTCGCGTCGAGCGGCACTATCCGCATCCGATCGACAGGGTGTGGCGCGCCGTCACCACGCCGGAGCACCTCGGGCAGTGGTTCCCGAGTCCGGTCGAGCTCGACTTGAGAGTCGGCGGTGCGATGCGCTTCAGCGCGTTCGACGACGAGGTCGACGGGTTCGGCACGGTCGAGGTCGTCGACGCTCCGCGGCGGCTGTCGTTCTCGTGGGGTCGAGAGCGGGTGACCCTGGACCTCACCGCCGAGCGCGATGGCACCACGCTCGGGTTGACGCACACGTTCGACGACCGATATGGCGCGCCGAGCATCGCCACTGGATGGGAGCTAAGCCTCGCCAGCCTGATGAGTGTGCTCGCCGGCGAGCCGCTTCCCCCGCCGGACCGTGGCATCGCTCGGCACGAGGAGTTGGTGCACGAGTTCGGACTCGATCAGCCGGAGGTCACCGACTCCGACGGCCGCTGGACCGTGCGCTTCGAGCGCCAGCTGACCTGCCCCGCATGGGTGGCCTGGGATCTGTGGTTCGGCAAGGACCGCGACACCGGCGAACAGCGGACCGCGCCCGCCGTTGGCGAGCCGTTGACGCCCTACATGGCGCCTGACCTCGTCATCGGCACGATGACGGAGGTCGACCTGCACCGTGTCCTCGAGTTCGATGTTGCACCGACCGGCGGTCCAGGCGAGCGCGTTCGCGTCGAGCTCACCGAACGTACGGGACACGGTGCGCGCATCATGCTCACGGTGACCGGCCGCGATCCGGCCGAGCGCGACGCTGCCGCCGAGATGTGGGGCACGGGCGCGATCGGCCATCTCGCGTCGAGGGGAGCGGAGTGGGCGATGGCACAGCCCGCCGTGGCCTGACACCCATCCGGGTGAACAACGACTGTTCGGAAATCTCATCCGCCCCGTCGGACGTAATCGACGGTGATCGCCGTCGCCGAGCCTGAGAGGTCCGCCATGCCCACCACCACGTTCCCGCGTCGAATTGCAGTCGCCAGCGTGGCGGGATTCGCAACGCTCCTCGCGATCCCGACGTCGTCGGCAATCGCTACACGCGACCTCTTCTTCGAGGAGACGGCTGGCGCATTCTGGGCGGTGCCGCACCAATGCGCGGACGGCTCGACCGTCGAGGGCACGCTGCTCGTGCAGAGCACACGTGACTTCGAAGCACCCGAGACGGAGGATCCGGAACCCACGGTCAGGCTGCAGTTCCTCGCCGTCTGCCCCGACGGCACGTCGTTCAGCTGGGGGGCGCTCGTGGTGCCGGCGACGATCGCCAGCACCAGCGACCTCAAGAGCGTCGCCGTCGAGGGGTCCGGCACCGCCAGAGACATCCTCGGGGGGACGCACGAGGTCACCTTTGACGTGACCTGGACTGGCGTGGGGCCGCTCGAGACCACCGTGAACGGGCCGGGCAGCAAGCGCAAGGAGCGCGAGGCCACGGCAACGGGTCAGGTCACGTTCGATGGCCAGGTGCTCGTCGATGGCCCGGCGGACCACCCGACCCGACCTGCGCCGTTCATCCGCATCGACACGGAGAAGTAGCCCGCCAAACCGCCTGTAGCAAGCTGTCACCACCGAACCGGGGAGGTGACGCGTGCCCAGCGGGCAAGAAGGCGCGGCTGCACCACGTCTCGTTCGCACGACCCGGCTGGAGGCGTTCAGCGACGGCGTGTTCGCCATCGCCATCACCCTGCTTGTTCTGGACCTTGTGATCGAGCCGTCCGGCACTCCCTGGGAGCGTGTTGCCGGAGCGTGGCCGTTCTACCTCGCCTATGTCGTCAGCTTCCTCACGATCGGCGCCGCGTGGCTCGGGCACACCGCGATCACCGACCGTCTCGCGGCAGCCGACTTCGTGCTACTCAAGATCAACCTGCTGTTGCTGCTCGTCGTCGCCGTGCTCCCGTTCCCCACCCGACTCGTGGCCGAAAGCTTCCGGGACGTCGAAGGCGAGCGGCTCTTCGTCGCGACGTACGCCCGCCGTGGCCGTCGGCCTGTACTGCGCGATCGCCATCGTCCTGGTCGTGCCGTGGTCGGCGCTGCGGCGGTCCGACGCGCCGCAGTAAGGCCTCAGGCTCCGGGAGGTGGCCCCGGCGGCGACGTCAGGCTGAGCTGGATACCGGCGATGAGCCAACGCCCGTCGCGCCGGACGAAGACGTGGCCGACGCGGAAGTCGCCGTTCGACGGCGTGCCTTTGTAGGCGGCCTCTTGGGTCTGCGTGCCGATCGACACTGCCGTGTCGCCGTACTCACGGATCTCGACGTCGTGCCAGGTCAGGGCTGTCGTGGTGAAGTCACCCGGGCGGTACCGGTCGAGCCACTGCTGGCGGTCGAGGATGAACCCGAACGGGCCGACGAGGCGGAAGTCGTCGGTGATCATCGATTCCAGGGTTGTGGTGTCGGCGGCAACCTCAGCGGCTGCCCAGCGCTCGCCGAGCTGGCGAATCTCATCGGTCGTGGTCATCCGTGGTGCTCCTCTCGTGCGATCTGTTGTGGTGATCTGTTGTGGTGATCTGAGGATCAAGCGGCGGTCGGGGCCATGCCCTCGCCCTGGCGGTACATCTGGGGAGGCTTGTTGCCGGCCAGTTGTCCACCGTCGATCGGCACCGTGGCGCCGGTGACGAACGACGACTGGTCAGAGCACAGCCACAGCACGACGTCAGCGACCTCCGCAGTGCTGCCGATGCGGCCCATCGGGACGGACTGTCCGGCGAGCCGCTGCGCCTCGGCACCCGCCCGCTCGAGGTGGTGGGTGAGGATCGGTCCGGGCGCCACGACGTTGACACGAATGCCGCGGTCGGCGTAGTCGAGCGCGGCGACCTCGGTGAGACCGATGATCGCCGCCTTGCCGGCGACGTACGCGGCGAGGTTCGTCGTCGCTCGGACACCGGCCACCGACGCCATGTTGACGATGGCACCTCCGCCGCTGCTGAGCAGGGCGGGGATCTCGTACTTCATGCCGAGGAATGTGCCCCGCACGTTCGTGCGGACGCCTCGGTCGAACTCGGCGGTCTCGATGTCGGCGAGCGGTGCCGGCATCGGTCCGTCCGTGGCGTTGTTGAAGGCGGCGTCGAGGCGGCCGAACGTGCCGACGGCTCGCTCGACGAGGGCCCGCATCGAGGTCTCGTCACCGACGTCAGTTGCGCCGGCCACGGCGCGGCCGCCGGCCGCCGTGATGTCGTCGACGACGTGCTGCAGGGCATCGGTGTCGCGAGCGCCGAGCACCACGGCGTAGCCCGCCGTTGCGAAGGCGCGGGCGACGTCGGCGCCGATGCCACGGCTCGCCCCCGCGACGAGCGCCACGCGCTCGGTAGCGCTGGAAGCTGCGTTCGTCATGGTGATCCTCCTCGACCTGATCCATCCGACGATTTGATATCTAATCGTTCGAGCTCGAATCGTCAAGTACAGTTGCCGCATGTCACGCGGGCGAGGACGGCCGGCAGAGGATCCGATCGGTCTGGAGGTGAGTACGACGGGTCGCCTGCTCCAGAGGGCGTTCGACGAACAGCTGATGGCGGCAGGTGGCTCGGTGCCCGTCTGGCTCGTCGTCACCGCGCTCAAGCGCTCGGACCACGCCATGCAACGTGACCTCGCCTCGTCGATCGGCATCGAGGGCGCCACGCTCACCCACCACCTGAACCGGATGGAGCGCGCTGGCCTGGTCGAGCGGCGCCGCGATCCGCTGAACCGCCGCAACCAGACCGTCGCCCTCACCGCCGATGGTGAGAAGTTGTTCGAACGCCTGCTGGTCGCCGTCGTCGCCTTCGATCGCCGGCTCCGCGACGGCTTCACCGATGACGAGCTCAACCAGCTGCGCGGCCTGCTCGGGCGCCTTCGCGCCAATGCATCGACCGTCGCCTGAGGGCGCGGCGGCGATACGGTTCGTCGCCGATGGCCGGCACCGCCGTCAGCGAGCCAGCGCTGCCGCTGCAGTGGCCGCTGGTCGGGCGACACGACGAGGTCGAACTGTTCACGGTGACGCTTGTCGATCCTCGCGCCCACGGGTTCGTGATCCACGGGCCGGCGGGCGTCGGCAAGACCCGTTTGGCTGATCAGTGCCTTGCCGCCGCCGACGGCCAAGGCCGGACCGTGGCCCGGGCGACGGCGACGGAGGGCACGCGCAACGTCCCGCTCGGCGTCCTGGCGCCGCTCCTGCCGGCCGGTCTGGCTGCCCAACGCAGCGACCTCGTCACGATCGTCTCGGAGGTCCGCGACGTCTTGCGCACGCAGGCGCAGGGCGGTCCGCTCGTGCTGTTCGTCGACGACGCCCACCTCGTCGACGCCACGTCGGCGACCGTGCTCAGCCAGCTCGTCGATTCCGGCATCGTGTTCCTCGTCGCCACCGTTCGCGACGGAGAGGTCCTCCCTCAGGTCCTCGACTCCCTGTGGCAGCGCGCTCGGGTGCGCCGGATCGACCTCGCCCACCTCGACCGTGTCGCCGTCGACACGCTGTTGCACCTCGTGCTGCACGACCCGGTCGAGGCCACCACGAGCGGACAGCTGTGGACGGCGAGCCAAGGAAACGTCCTGTTCCTGCGCGAGCTCGTGCTCGGCGCACTGCAGCGTGGCCAGCTCGTGCGTCGGCACGGGGTGTGGCGGCTGGCCGGGGCGCTCGTCACGACGCAACGACTGCACGAGCTGATCGCCGCGCGCCTCAGTGGTGTCGGCGACGAGGCGTCCGAAGCGCTGGACGTGCTGTCGATCTGGGAGCCGGCAGGGCTGTCCACGCTCGAGGCAGAGGTCGGTCGGGACCAGCTCGAACTGCTCGACCGGCGGGGCCTCCTCGAGGTGCGCACCGACGGACGCCGAGAGCGCGTCCGCTTCGCCCACCCGCTGTACGGCGAGATCGTGCGCGCCCGCATGCCGGCGTTGACGCGCCGCAGGCTCCTGCTGGAGCACGCCGACCGCATCGAGGTGCACGGTGCGCGCCGCAGGGAGGATCCGATACGGATCGCCACGTCCCGGCTCGATGCGGCGGGCTCGGCGGACCCGGAGCTGTTGGTTCGTGCGGCGCGACTCGCCCGCTACGGGCACGACTTCGCCCAGGTGGAGCGGTTCGGTCGAGCTGCCGCCGTGCACGAGCTGACGCCCGAGGTGGGCCTGCTGATCGGGGAGGCGCTGCACGAGCGCGGCGCCTGGACCGAGGCCGACGAGGTGCTCACCGAGGCCGAACGGATGGCGTGGATCGAGAGCGAGGAGCTGCTCGTTCAGATCGTCGAGATCCGCTCGCGCAACCTCATGTGGGGCCTGTTCCGTGACGACGACGCGCTCGACGCGAACCGCGTCGCCCTCGAGCGAATCGGCGACGCTGCCGGCGCGGAAGAGCTGCGGCTCAACGAGGCGATGCTGCTGACCCACATCGGACGGCCGCTCGACGCCTTGGCGCTGCTCGACGAGATCGGTGAGGTCGAACGCCCGCGGGCCCGTTCGCTTCGGGCTTTCGCTGGGCTCCCGGCGCTGGCCGCCACAGGGCGTTGCGCGACGGCTGCCGAAGGAGCCGCGTCGGCCTTTGCCGAGCACGCGGAGTTCCCGGAACAGATCGCCATGCCGGGGGAGGGTGTGCACTTGATGACTCGCGTGTACGCGCTGCTGGAGTGCGGCCGGCTTGGCGAGGCGACCGAGCTGGCCACGGCGATGTACGACGCGACGCCGGTCACCGCGCCCCCGGACGCGTTGATGTGGCTGGCCCACGCGCGAGGCCGGTGCGCCTTGCTGCGCGGGCAGCCCGCATCCGCCCGCCGCTGGTTCGCCGAAGCCCGCGTCCGCAGCGAGGAGAACAACCACGCCGGCCCGCGTCGGATCATCCTGTCGGCCCTCGCCACCGCGGCGGCCGAGCTGGGTGACGATTCCGGCGCGACCGCCGCCGTCGACGAGCTCGCGCAGATCCCGCCGCTGGCGTTCCAGCGGCCCGAGCAGGAGTTCGGCCGGGCATGGGCCCTCGTCGTCGAGGGTGACCTGCCGGGCGCCCGACGCGTGCTCCGCGCGGCGGCCGATCTCGCCGCATCGGCGGGCTACCGGACCAGCGAGGCCGCATTGCTGCACGACGTCGCCCGGCTCGGTGAGCCCGCCACCGTCGTCGATCGGTTGGTCGAGCTCGCTGCCGAGTGCGAGGGCGAATTCGTCGGCACGTACGCGGCGCACGCTTCGGCGGCGGCCCGCCATGAGGCCGACGGGCTCGCCGACGTCGCCGAGCGCTTCGCCGAGCTCGGTGCCGTGTTGCTCGCCGCCGAGGCTGCTGCCGAAGCGGCCCAGGCGCACCAGCGCGCCGGTGACCGTCGCGCCGCGGCCGCGCTCGGGGTCCGGTCGGCGGCGCTCGCCGCGGCGTGTGAAGGAGCCCGCACCCCTGCGTTGGCCGTGCCGGTCACGGTGGTGCCATTGACCGGCCGCGAGCGCGACATCGCCACGCTGGCCGCACGCGGCGAGCCCAGCAAGGCCATCGCCGAGCGGCTGTTCCTGTCCGTCCGCACCGTGAACAACCACCTGCAGAACGTGTACTCGAAGCTCGGTGTCGGCAGCCGGCGCGAGCTGGCCGCCGCGCTGGCCGACCTCGACACCGGCGACGAGTGACTTCTGTCCGTAGGACCGGGATCACATCGATCGGTTCCTACGGACAGAACGGTCGATGCGAGAATGGTCGGCCATGGTGACGCCGCCCGCCGATGCACGAGTGCGGCTGCGGATCACCACCGTCTCCGGTCGGGTGACGGTCAGCGCGGAGTCGGGCGGCGAGGTCGGGGTCGGCGCCAGCGGCTCGGTCAGCGAGACCCCCGACGGCGACGTCGAGATCCGACCACGGAAGCCCTCCGACTCCGTCGAGGTGACGTGTCCCAGCGGCGCCGACATCATCATCGGGACCCGCTCGGGCAGTGTCGAGCTGCACGGCGTGCTCGGCTCCGTCGGCATCACGACGGTGAGCGGCGGGATCAAGGTGGGTGCCGTCGCCGAGGCGGACCTGCGCACCGTCTCGGGATCCGTCCAGCTCGGGGAGTGCCTCGGACAGTGCAGGGTGTCGACGAAGAGTGGTCGGATCACCGTTGGCACGACCCGTGATGCCGAGATCTCCACGGTGTCGGGCCGCGTGTCGATCGAGGACGTGACCGGCCGCGTTGACGTGCGGGCGGTCAGCGGCAGGGTGTCGATCGGCTCGGCGGCGCAGGGCCCGGTTCGCGTGAGCATGGTCTCGGGAGCAGTCACGATCCGGCTGCCGCGCGGCGTCCGCCCGAGCGTGCAGGCCAAGGGCCTGGGGGTTGTGCAGACCGTCTTCGAGCCCGGCGACGACGTCGCCATCAACGTCGCCACGGTGAGCGGCCGTGTACGACTTGTCGCGGACTGATGGCAGCGACGACCGGTCGGGGAGCGGACGAGGTCGAAGGGACGATCGTCTTCACCGACATCGTGGGCTTCACGGAGTTCACGGCGACACGGGGCGACGCGCAAGCGCTCGAGCTGCTCGCCACGCAGGACCGCCTCGTGCGAGAGGCGCTGCCCGACGAGGCGCGCATCGTGAAAGAGCTCGGCGACGGGTTGCTGCTGTGGTTCGGAAGTCCGGTGGCGGCCCTGCAGAGCGCCTTCGCCGTCGACCGCGCCTTCGAGGCCGAGTCCGAAGCGGCAGGAGCACCGTTGTGGTTGCGCATCGGGATGCACCACGGGTCCGTCCTCGCCCGTGGCGACGACCTCATCGGCCACGACGTGAACGTCGCGGCGAGGATCGTCGACGTGGCTGCCCCGGGCGAGGTGTTGGTGTCTGACGCCCTCCGGCGATGCGTCGATCCGGCCTCCGCCGGCGTGCGCTTCGAGGAGCTGGGACCCGTCGTCATGAAGGGCATCCCGGACCCCGTCCGGCTGTGGCGGGCAGAGGACGTCTTCTGTCCGTAGGGATCGATCGTTGTGACGCCGTTCCGACGGACAGAAGCGGGTCTTGGCGGCGCCGTCGCATCACCGCGTCTGCCGCCTCATGCAGACTGACGGCATGACCGTCACCACGGTCGACCCGAGCAAGCGGCACCGCCGCCCTACCGGCGCGCCTCCGCCGCTGCCGCGCCACATCCCGTGGACCACCCGGCTGTGGGTCGTGCTGCTGATCGCCCTGATCGCGTTGAGCTTCGTGGCGAGGCGGTGGTCGGCTCTGGAGCAGGCGATCGACCAAGTCGATGCAGCCATCCTCCGGGCCATCGCCAGCGTGCGCACTTCGGCGCTCACGACGGCTGCCGACGCCGTGAACAGCGTCGTCGGTGGCTGGACGATGTTCGCGATCGGTGCTGGGTTGCTCGTGGCGCTGATCGTGCTGCGCCGATGGCAGCGCTTGTTCGCCTTCCTCGGCAGCGTGCTGGTCGTGGAGGCGGTCGGCCTGTTCCTCGTCGACCGCTTCGAGCGTCCGCGGCCGTTCGACGTGACGACGATCGGCGATTGGGACGGGTTCTCCTTCCCCTCCGCACCGGCGATCATCGTGTCCTTCACCGTCGTCGGGCTCATCTTCGGGCTCGTCCCTGCAGGTCGACCACGACTGATCGCCACGGTGGTCGGGGCGGTTGTCATCGGGGTGGTGGTCGCCGCTCGGCTCTACCTCGCCACCGACCATCCCACTGATGTACTCGTCGGCTTCGTGCTCGGAACGGCGATCCCCCTGCTGGCATTCCGCTTCTTCGCGCCCGACGAGTCGTTCCCAGTGAGCTACCGACAGCGCAAGTCAGCTCATCTCGACATCGACGATCGTCGGGCCGAGGCGATCCGCAGCGCGGTGTCCGACCAACTCGGCCTGCACGTCGTCGACATGGGACCGATCGGGCTGGCCGGCTCCGGCGGCTCCACGCCCCTGCGACTGCGCCTGGACGACGGCACGGCGGTGTTCGGCAAGCTCTACGCCAAGAACCACGTCCGCGCCGACCGCTGGTACAAGACCTTCCGCACGATCCTGTACGGGCGGCTCGAGGACGAGGCGCCGTTCCAGTCGGTGCGTCGGCTCGCCCAGCAGGAGGACTACACGCTGCGCATCATGCGCGACGCCGACGTCCCGAGCGCGGCGCCAGTCGGCGTCGTCGAGCTGACGCCCGAGCGGGAGTACCTCGTCGTCACGGAGTTCTTCGAGGGGTCGCGCGAGATCACCGATGCCGATGTCGATGACGACGTGATCGACCAGGGTCTGGCGGTCGTGCGGAGGCTGTGGGACTCCGGGCTCGCCCATCGTGACATCAAGCCGGCGAACGTGCTCGTTCGCGATGGCCAGCTGTTGCTGATCGACGTCGCGTTCGCCCAGGTGCGTCCTTCGCCATGGCGGGAGGCGGTCGACCTTGCCAACATGATGCTCGTCCTCGGCGTGTGCACCGATGCCGAGCGGGTCTACGCGCGGGCGCTCCACTACTTCACGGCTGACGAGATCGCCGAGGCGTTCGCCGCGGCGCGCGGCATCGCCAGCCCGACGCAGCTGCGCAACGTGATGCGAAGCGACGGGCGCGACCTCGTCGGCCAGTTCCGCGCCCTCGCGCCGCCCCGTCGGCCGATCTCGCTGCAGCGCTGGGGGCCACGGCGCATCCTGTACGCGGTCGGGCTGCTCGTCGCCGCGGTGCTGTTGATCCCGGCCACGCTCAGTTTGTTCACCCCGACGGAGCTCCCGGTCAGCAGCCCGCCGACGTGCGACCCCAACGACGTCATGGTCTTGATGGCGCAGTCGGTTCCGACGGCGGAACAGCTGCCATGCGTGAATCTCCTGCCGGGCGGATGGAACGCAGGCACCGTGTCGATCCATGAGTTGCGGACCAGCTTCACGCTCGACTCCGACCAGGCGGGGCAAGGCGCCGTGCTCGTGACGCTCGCACCCACCTGCTCCCTTGAAGGCGCCCATCAGGAGACGACTGAGGTGCCCGGGATTCGTCGCTTCGTCACGCCGCCGGCTGCAGCTGGACGACCAACGGTGCACTCCTACCTGGTGGTCGGCGGCTGCATCACCCACCGCTTCGACGCGGCGCTCACGGACGACGTCGCGTCGTACTTCATCATCGACGCCGCTCTGTGGACCCTGTCTCGCGAGAAACTGGTCAGCCGCGTCGAGCGCGACTCGGACTTGGCGCTCTGCGGGGCGTTGGCACCGCCCTGCGAAGGAGACGAACCGTGATCCGCACCGAGCTGCTGTCAGCATCCGTTCCGGGAGTGATCCTGCGGATCATCCTCGGGCTGCTCCTGGCGGCCGTGGTCACCTCGCTGTCGCTCCGGCTGCTCGGGATCCGCCGCGGCTGGATGAAGGCCCTGGCCGCCGGCACCGCCGGGTGGACCATCGCAGGCCTGGTCGCACTCGCCGTCAGCGATTGGGACTGGGACGCCAACGGGCTGGCGCTGCAGATCGTTGCGATCGCGATCCCGACGACGATGGCAGTCGCGGTGGCGCTCGATCTGCTGGCCCGTCCGGGCACACTGGCCACCGGCGACCAGGCGGGGCTGGTCGTCGCGGCCCGCCCGCTGCGCGCCATCAAGCGACGCATCTCCGTGCTGCGCCGTTACCGCGAGCTGCTCGGTCTGTTGCGTCGCGAGGGCTTCGGCCCGCTGCTCAAGTCGACCGACCGGGCCGAGCGAACGGCAGAGCGGACGGGCGTCCGCATGCGCCGTGTGCTCCAGGATGCGGGTGGCGTCTACATCAAGCTCGGCCAGATCGCGGCGACCCGCGTCGACCTCCTGCCCGCCGACGTGTGCGCTGACCTCGCCACGCTGCAGAACCGCGCCGAGCCCGTGCCGTCCGATGAGATCGCCCTCGTGCTGGAGGCCGAGCTCGGTGCCCACGTCGACGAGGTCTTCGCCGAGTTCGATTGGTCCCCGCTGGCGGCAGCCTCGATCGGCCAGACCCACGTCGCCCGCTTGACCACCGGGGAGGTCGTGGTCGTCAAGGTGCAGCGGCCCGGCATCAACGAGCTGATGGAGCGCGATCTCGCGGCTCTCGCCCTCCTCGCCAACCTGGCCCAGCGCCGCACTCCGTTCGGGCGTGAGCTGCGATCGGGCGACCTGGTCGAGCAGTTCGCGAAGAGCCTGCGAGAAGAACTGGACTTCCGTCGCGAGGCCGACGCCATGCTGGAGATGGCCAGCGGATTGACGCCGGGGAGTGGCGTGCGGGTCCCCATCGTCTACCGCAAGCTGTGCACCCGACGGATCCTCGTGCAGGAGCGCTTCGATGGCACGGCCATCACCGACGCCGATGAACTGGACCCGGACCACCGCGCCAGGCTCGCTGGGCAGCTCCTCAGTACGACGATCGATCAGGTG
The DNA here is from genome assembly GCA_963844915.1 of uncultured Acidimicrobiia bacterium. Lineage (GTDB taxonomy): Bacteria > Actinomycetota > Acidimicrobiia > Acidimicrobiales > Ilumatobacteraceae > JALZMG01. The sequence goes on from CAWJQF010000013.1 coordinate 750,463, forward strand.
ATGAAGCGGGGCTTCTTCCACGCTGACCCGCACCCGGGAAACATCTTCGCCCTCGACGACGGGAGTCTGGGCCTCATCGACTTCGGCGCGGTCGGTCGCCTCGGTCCGATCGAGCAGCGGGCGATCGTCGAGATGTTCTTCGCACTGTCACGCCGCGACGTCGGTCTGCTGCGTGAGGCCGTCGTGCTGCTCACCGGAGGGACCGAGACCGCCTCCGACGAGGAGCTCGAGCGGGCGTTCGGGCGGCTGCTCGCCGAGCACGTCCGGCCGGGGTCCGGCACGGTCGATTCGGCGGTGCTGCAAGAGCTGGTGGCGACCCTCTCCCGGCTGGGCCTGCGCCTGCCGGGGGACGTGGTGTTGCTGTCTCGCGCCCTCGTCACGGTGGACGGCACGATGCGGGCCCTCAGTCCGACAATGACGTTGATGGGCTCCATGCTCGAGCTCATGGAGCCGTCGAAGGCGAGTGAGGTCATCGATCGCCAAGAGCTGATGCGCGAAGAGATTCTCAACACGCTGCCCCACCTGCGGCGGCTTCCCGAGCGGGTCGACAGGCTGCTCACCCAGGCGGGCCGGGGGGAGCTCCGCCTCCGCAGCGTCGTCGACGAGGACAGCCGACGCATCCTGCGGACGCTCGTCAACCGGGCGCTCCTGGTGCTGATCGGTGCGTCGTTCCTCCTCGTCTCGACGCTGCTGCTGGTGTCCGTTGACGACGGTCCGGCCGTTGGCGACGACACGGGCCTGTTCGAGATCTTCGGGTATGGCGGCCTGCTCGCCGGAATGGTCCTGCTCTTACGAGTCGTCGGTGCCGTGGCGAGAGACGGCACGACATGACCCCTCACGACGTGAGGTCAGGTGGCGGGTGGGAGGCCCTCACCGCCCAGCCCGAGCGTCCATCGAGCAACCGTGCCCAGCAGCAGCCCGAACCCGGTGCCGCCGAACACGTCCAACGGAAGGTGGGCGCCGGCGTACACGCGGGCCACGCCCACGAGGCCAGCGGTCCCCAACGCGATCGGTCGCCAAGCCGCCGGCATCGACGGTGCGAGCACCGTGGTCAAGCCAAAGACGACGGCGGCGTGTCCGGACACGTAGCCGAGCCCGCTCGCGTTCTCACGCAGGTGGACGTTCTCGAGCAGCTCCCCAGGCCGGCCTCGCCGGGCGACGTTCTTCACACCCTTGGCCAGCCAGTAACCGGCCTGTGACGCGCCGACGCACGCCACGACGAGGCGTCGATCGCGGGTGCGCAGGCCGGCGGCGCCCGCAACGAGGAGCGACCCGACGAGGCTGCCGAGCTGCATCGGCGGCCAGATCACCGGCCAGAGCACGTCGGGCCAATCGTTGACGGCCTCGAACAGGCGGGCCTCCCAGCGCGGCACGACCTCGTGACGGGCGACCAGCATCCAGCTGCCGGCGAGCAGTCCTGCTCCACCGAGCACGCTGACGACCTCGCTCGTGTTGATCTTCCGTCGGCCGAACACAGCTGCACCGTAGGGCGCTGTCGGCCGCGAGATGGGGTGCGCGTGTGCGCAGTCGTCAGCGCGGTGTGAACTCGCACTCGAGGCGTTTGACGCCGTGGATGAACTGCGAGTGGAGCATCTCGGGCTCGGCCACGGCGTGGATGTCGGGGACCTGGTCGAAGAGCTCGCGGAACGCCATCGTGATCTCCCGCCGGGCGAGGTTCGCCCCGAGGCAGAAGTGCGGGCCTCCGGCGCCGTAGCCGATCTGGGGGTTCGGATCGCGAGCCAGGTCGAACCGGTATGGATCGGGGAAGTGCGTCTCGTCGCGGTTCGCCGAGGCGTACCACATGGCGACCTTGTCGCCCGCCCGCATCGATTGGCCGCCGACCTCGGTGTCCTCCATGACTCGGCGGCGCATGTAGATCACCGGAGATGCCCAGCGGACGATCTCTTCGACCGCTGTCTTGGCGAGGCCGTCGAAGTCGGCCCACCACCGGTCGCGCTGATCCGGACGGCGCGTCAACTCCAGGACGCCGTGGCTGATGGCGTTGCGGGTGGTCTCGTTGCCGGCCGTTGCCAGCAGGATGAAGAACGAAGCGATCTCGGGATCCGTCAGTCGCTCCCCATCGACCTCGGCCTGCACGAGCGCCGTGCACAGGTCCTCCCGCGGATTGCTGCGACGATCCATCGCCATCGCCACTCCGTAGGCGCCGATCTCGTGCGACACCTGCTCGAACACGGCGTAGTCGTCGTCCGTCTCGAACTCGCCGAGGATCACGTTCGTCCAGCCGAAGACGCGGTCCTCGTCCTCCTCCGGAATGCCCATCATCGAGCAGATGATCTGCAGCGGCAGCGGCGCGGCGATCTCCCGTACGACGTCGCAACGCCCGTCGGGATGGCGCTCCACCATGCGGCGCACGATGTTGCGGGCCCGGACCCGCACCGCGTCCTCGACGAGCGCCACCACCTTCGGCGTGAACGCCTTCTGCACGATCATCCGGAGGCGGGCGTGACGAGGGTCGTCGAGCACGATGATCGACCCGTAGAACTCGGCAACCTCCGGCTGGAGGTCGGCGATCACGATGGACGGAACGGAGCTGAACGTCTTCGGTTGCCGGCTCACCTTCCACACGTCATCGAAGGTCGTCATGGACCAGAAGCCCGGACCAGGCGGAAACCCGGGAACGTCGGCCTCGGCGAAGAACGGGATCGGCCGCTCGTGGCGGAGCGTGAAGAAGGCGCCCTCGCGATACGAGTCGGGCTGATCCCAGAAGCCCTCCATCGCTCCGAGGTCGATCTCATCCAGCGGCACTGGCTCCGGCGGACGCACCCACGCCGATGGCCAATCCACGTCAATCAACGTCACGATCAGACCCCCTCACCCGCCGCCGGTCCCACCGGCGCACTGCGAGGCTAGCCGTCATCCCGATTCGGGGGCGTGGCAGACGGCCTCGACGTTGTTGCCGTCTGGATCGCGAACGAAGGCGCCGTAGTAGTTCGGGTGGTACTCGGGCCAGACGCGTGGTTCGTGCAGCACTTCCGCGCCTCCGGTGACCGCCGCGTCGAAGAACCGGCGGACGGTCGCGCGGTCTCGGGCGCTGAACGCGATGTGGGATTCCCGGAATCCCTCGCCCGAGTTGAACTCACCGATCCAGAAGTCCGGCTTGTCGACGCCGTAGCCCATGGCGACGCCGAAGTCCATCATCCGCGACGCCCCGAGCGTGGCGAGCACGGCGTCGTAGAAGGCGGCGCTCGCCGGCATGTCGGCGCATTGGATTCCAAAGTGGTCGAGCATCCCGCCAGCTTCTCAGAAGGGTTACGCACTGACTGGACGGCCGCCGGCGACGGCCGTCGTGACCCCGAGTCCGACGTACACGCCGCTCGAGACATAGCGCTCGGCACGGCGGGCCCGCACACTGCGGCGCAGCATCCCGCCGATCGCCGACGCGGCGAGCGCGTACGTGCCGTCACTCAGCAGCCCCAAGGCGATGAACAGGACGCCCAGCACCAGGATCTGCACCGTGACCGAGCCGCGCTCGACGTCGATGAACTGCGGCAGGAAGGCCAGGAAGAACACGGCGGTCTTGGGGTTGAGCACCTGCACCACGACGCCTTGGCGGAACAGCGATGACAACGGCGCGGTCGAATCGCGCGTCGCGGCAACCGATCTGTCGCCGGCGCGCCAGCGACGGATGCCGAGCCAGATCAGATAGGCCGCGCCGGCGTACTTCACGGCGCTGAAGGCCAGCGCAGAGGAGACGATCAGCGCCGACAGCCCGAACGCCGCACCTGCCACGTGCACGAGCGAGCCGGTGTGCGTGCCGAGCACCGAGACGAGCCCGGCGCGACGGCCCTGATCGACACTGCGCGTCACGATGTACAGCACCGACGGTCCCGGGATGACGAGCATCACGAGCGCGGCCGAGCAGAACAGCAGCAGCGTTGACCCTGATGGCACGACGGCAAGGTAGACGGCCTCGTCGGGGCTGGTCACCGCGGTTTCTGCGGACGGGACGCGCCAGCGACCGCATAGGCGCCCGCCCGTCTGGGACACTGGCCGCGTGCGTCTGCTGGGGAACGAGAGACGAGCCGCGGCGCTGATCGGTGTCGCGCTGGCGCTGGTCGCCTGCACCAGCGGGCGCGAAGCGCGTGCGCCAGAGCGTCCGACGGCGCCGTCGACCGCGGACGGATCAACGGAGTCGACGACGCCGGACGAGACGGCAGACGAGGCCGACGACAGCAGCCCGACAACGGATCGTGCGGGTACGTCGTCGACGTCGAGCACCTCGTCGTCGACGTCGACGACGGTGGCGGCCGCGGAGCTCAAGGGGACGGCAGTGGCGGGGAGCGCCGGAGGCGTCGAGGCCGCCGGCCCGCCGTTCTCCCAGACCGACGCGTTCTCCGAGGCGGTCCGCCTCAGCGACGGCACCTGTGTCGGATGGCCGGAAGGTCAGGGCGGCTCGACGGCCGGACTGGCCGTCGGCGCACCGGTCATCGTCCTCGACGCCGTTGCGAACCAGGAGCTCGGGCGCGGCAGCATCACGGCCAGCCGCTGGGAGGACATGTCGGCCGGCGGCGAGCAGTGGAACTGCTTCTTCGACTTCACTGCAGCGGTGAGCGGCGCGCCGCCTGAGGTCAGGATCAAGGTCGCCAACCTCGAGCCCTGGACTGCCCGGCCCGATCCGACGAACCCGACCTCGTACGTCGCGTCAGTGAGCACCGGGGCTGACATCGCCCGCATCGCGTCGTGCCCACCGGTACCGGCGCCTCCGAGCACCGCCGGCGGGACGACCACCCCGACCGTGGCGACGACGGCGTCGGCGCAGCTCGTGTCGGGGTGGAACGCCGTGGGGCAGTACTGGTCGCGGGGGGTCGATGCGCTGTGCGCGGCAGGACTGCCGGTGACAGCCGTCGCTCGGCCGTGCCGGCCGGTCGGCGTCGGCAGCGAGTACATCGCCGCCGTCGTCGACTCCGACAACCCGAGCATCGTCTATGCCAACGGGTCACCCATCCCGCTCGGCACCGAGCTCACGGTCTCCATCGCCACCGGCCGGCTCTGCGGCTGACGACACATCTGGGCGCGGAGGTTCCCACATCGTCCTTCTGGGCGCGGAGCTGTCTCGAATTCGAGAACTTCCGCGCCCAGTTGGTCAGCCTGGGAATCAGGTGTCGTCGAGGACCTCGTTCCAACGGCGCACGGTGTATGCCGTCACGAGTCCGTGCCGCACGTACGGATCAGACTCGGCGAACGCCTCGGCCCGTGCGGCACCGTCGTCGCCGGCGAACACCAGCAGGGCACGATCGAACGGATCGGACAGCGCGCCGGCCAACAGCAGCTCGCCACGCTCGTGGGCGGCGCGGGCCAGCGACAGGTGCTCCTCGCGCAGGGCCGGGCGACGCTCGAGGTAGTCGTCGACGAGCTCGTAGAACAACACCCAACGCATTGTCAACTCCTAGCAGAGCCCAGACTGTCCGCATGCAAGCCGGACCGGAAGTCGACGTGTTGGAGGCGGCGGCGCACAGCGCCATCGAGTACGCCCGATCAATCGCTGCCCGCCGCATCACGCCGGACGAGGACGCGCTCGTCGCCCTCGCTGCGTTCGACGAGCCGCTGCCTGACGTCGGCGCCGATCCCGTGGCGACGCTGCGCCTGCTCGACGACGTGGGCAGTCCGGCGACGATCGCGTCGAGCGGAGCCCGCTACTTCGGGTTCGTGACGGGTGCCGTCTATCCCGTGGCGCTCGGCACGTCGTGGTTGGCCAGCGCGTGGGACCAGAACGCTGGGCTGTCGGTGATGTCGCCGGTCGCCACCAAGCTGCACGACGTCGTGCGCCGCTGGCTCGTCGACCTGCTCGGGCTCCCTGCTGACGTAGGCCTCGCCTTCGTCACCGGCGCAACCGTCGCCAACGCCGCCTGCCTCGCCGCCGCCAGGGACGCGCTGCTGGCGACGCTCGGCTGGGACGTGCAGTCCGACGGGCTGTTCGGGGCGCCGCCGCTCGACGTGGTCGTGGGCGAAGGCGCGCACTCCACGCTCAAGAAGTCGCTCGGGCTGGTCGGGCTGGGGCGTCGCCGCGTCCACGTCGTCCCGGCCGACGACCAGGGTCGGCTCCGTGCCGACCTGCTCCCGGACCTCGACGGGCCGGTGCTGATCTGCGCCCAGGCCGGCGAGGTCAACACCGGGGCCTTCGACCCGTTCGACGAGCTCGCCGACTGGCTCGCTCAGCGCACCGGTTGGCTCCACGTCGACGCGGCGTTCGGCCTCTGGGCGCTGGCCGACCCGAGCCGTGCCGATCTCGTGCGCGGCCTGCCGCGCGCCGATTCATGGGCGACCGACGGCCACAAGTGGCTCAACGTCACGTACGACTGCGGGCTGGCCTTCGTCCGCCATGTCGACGACCTGCGCCGCACGTTCACGGCGACGGCGGGTTACCTGCCCGGAGACGAGACCTTCGAGGCGATGCACCACACGCCGCAGTCGTCACAGCGCGCCCGCCAGCTCGAGGTCTGGGCGGTCCTGCGGACGCTCGGCCGAGAAGGCATCGCCGCGCTCGTCGACGGCAACTGTCGTGCCGCGGCGTCGATCGCCGAGCGGTTGCGCGACGAAGGCCTGACGATCCTCAACGACGTGGTCCTCAACCAGGTGCTCGTCCGCAACGTCGACGGGCCGACGACCGAGGCGCTGATCGAGGCCGTGCAGGCGGATGGGCGTGTGTGGTGCGGGCCGACGCAGTGGGGTGGCGCGACCGCCATGCGGATCAGCGTGTCGTCGTGGCGGACCGACCTCGAGGTGGCCACGTTCACCGCCGACGTCATCATCGAGTGCTCCCGCCAGGTCACGGCGTCTCAGGCATGATGGGAGCGATGCCCCAGACGCGTTCCGTCGTCGTTGCCGGCGGCGCACCGCCGCGAGGGGCCTATCCGCACCTGCGGATCGTCGGCGACCTCGTGTTCGTCTCCGGCACGAGCTCCCGCCAGCCCGATGGCGAGATCAAGGGCACCAGCGTCGCGGACGACGGCCGGGTGACGCTCGACATCCGAGCCCAGACGCGGGCCGTGCTGGAGGGCATCGCCGCCTTGCTCGCCGACGTCGATCTGTCGCTCGGCGACCTCGTCGATGTCACGACGTTCCTCGTCTCGATGGACGACTTCGCCGGGTACAACGAGGTGTACGCCGAGTTCTTCTCGCCCGAGAGCGGCCCGGCACGCACGACCGTTGCCGTCCACCAGCTGCCGCACCCGCACCTGGCGATCGAGATCAAGGCGGTCGCCCACGCCGGCGGGAAGGAGCCGAGATGATCGCGCCGATCGATCTGGACGGATGGATCGAGGAGCACCGAGAGCAGCTCCAACCTCCCGTCGGCAACGCGCAGATCTGGGACGAGGGCGACTTCATCATCACGGTCGTCGGCGGACCGAACCAGCGCACGGACTTCCACGACGACCCGTGCGACGAGTTCTTCTACCAGCTGCGCGGCGACATGGTCCTGCGCATCTGGGAGGACGGTGGACCGCGCGACGTCCCCATCCGCGAAGGTTCCGTGCTCTTGCTGCCGGCGCACGTGCGCCATTCGCCACAGCGGCCCGTTCCCGGTTCAGTCGGCCTCGTCATCGAACGCCCTCGACCCGCCGGCGAGGTCGACGGGTTCGAGTGGTACTGCCCCCGGTGTGGCTCGCTCGTGCATCGCAGCGAGGTGCAGCTCGTGAGCATCGTCGATGACCTGCCGAAGGCGTTCGCCGAGTTCTACGACGACGAGGCGGCGCGCACGTGCCCGACCTGCGGCTGGGTCCATCCCGGTCGCGGCGCGCTGCCTGACCCGCCGCTCGCTGCCGACGCGCTGCCCCGCTAGAGGTGTTGACGTTGCCCGTCGTCGATCTGCACACGCACTTCTTCCCGGAGAACTGGCCCGACCTGACCCAGCGCTGCGGGACGCCGGACTGGCCGTGGATGCGGCGCGACGGACCCGACCGGGCGACGGTGATGGTCGGGCGCAGGGAGTTCCGGTCGATCACGTCGGCCTGCTGGGATCCGGCTGTGCGTCTTGCCGACATGGATCGCGAGGGTGTCGACGTGCAGGTCGTGTCCGCCACGCCGGTCCTCTTCGCCTACGACCGCCCTGCCGAGCACGCCATCGAGTGCGCCCGCATCTTCAACGACTCGCTGCTCGAGCTGTGCGCCGCCGGCCAGGGTCGGCTGATCCCGATCGCCCAGGTGCCGTTGCAGGACACCGACCTCGCCTGTCGGGAGTTGGAGCGCATGCTCGCCGCCGGCATGCGCGGCGTGCAGATCGGCAACCACGTCGGCGACCGAGACCTCGACGATGACGGCATCGTCGAGTTCCTCGCCCATTGCGCCGCTCTCGGCGCACCGGTCTTCGTGCACCCGTGGGACATGTCCGGTGGATGCCGTCTCGATGAGTGGATGCTGCGCTGGACGGTTGCCATGCCGTCCGAGACGCATCTGTCCTTGAACCGGATGATCCTCGGGGGAGCGTTCGACCGGCTGCCGCGCGAGCTGCACATCTGCTTCGCCCACGGCGGCGGGTCGTTCACGTTCTTGCTCGGGAGGTTGGACAACGCCTGGCACCGCCGCGAGGCGACGCGGGGTCACTCGACGGCCCCGCCGAGCTCCTACCTCGATCGCTTCGAGGTCGATTCGGCCGTGTACGACGCGCGCGCCCTGCGCTTCCTGGTGGACGTCATGGGTTCGGAATCGGTGCTGCTCGGCACCGACTACCCGTTCCCACTCGGAGAGGAGCACGCCGGCACGGTGATCCGCTCGTGCGGCTACACCCCGGACGTGGAGGCACGGCTGCTCGGGACGAACGCGCTCCAGTTCCTGGGGCTCGACGTCGATGGATGACCTCGATGGCTGATGTCGATGGCTGACGTCGGCATCGCCGGCGCTGGCCTCGCCGGGTCACTGCTGGCGGTCTTCCTGGCCCGCCGCGGTCACGACGTCACGGTGTACGAGCGGCGCGGCGACCCTCGCCGCGCGACCGCGGCAGGCCGTTCGATCAACCTCGCGCTGTCGGCGCGGGGGATCGACGCGCTGGAACGCGTCGGCCTGGCCGAGGACGTCCTCGCGCGTGGGCTGGCGATGCGCGGCCGGATGGTGCACGACCGCGACGGCGAGCTGGCGTTCCAGGCCTACAGCGCCGACTCCTCGAAGTCGATCAACTCGATCTCCCGCCATGGCCTCAACACCCTGCTGCTCGATGCCGCAGAGAAGGAATCCAGTGTGATCCTCCGCTTCGAGGAGCGGGCGGTCGGGATCGTCGCCGACGCGGGCCAGCTCACACTGGACGGACCGGAGGGCCACCACGCCGTCACCCACGACGTCGTCATCGCCGCGGACGGTGCCTACAGCGCACTGCGCGACGCAGTGGTCCGCACCGAGCGCGCCGACTATCGCCAGGAGCACCTGCCGTGGGGCTACAAGGAGTTGACGATCGGCCCCGATTCCGCCGGTGGCTTCGCGCTCGATCCTGGGGCATTGCACATCTGGCCTCGCGGCGACTCGATGATGATCGCCCTGCCGAACCCGGACAGCAGCTTCACCGCCACGCTGTTCTGGCCGCACGAGGGGCCGTCCGGTTTCGCCGGGCTGGACGACCCGGACGCGGTTCGGGGACGATTCGAGCGCGACTACCCGGATGCGGTCCAGCTCTTCGAGGACCTGCCTGGCGAGTTCGCCCGCAACCCCGTGGGAACGATGGTCACGGTCTGGGTGTGGCCGTGGGTCCGCGGTCGGCTGGCCTTGCTCGGCGACGCCGCCCACGCCATCGTCCCGTTCTTCGGGCAGGGCATGAACTGTGCCTTCGAGGACATTGTGGAGCTCGATCGGTGCCTCGACGAAGCGGGTGAGGACTGGAGCGTGGCCCTTCCGACCTACGCCGAGCGCCGCAAGCCCAACACGGACACCATCGCCGAGTTGGCCGTCGACAACTTCGTCGAGATGCGCGACAAGGTGGGGTCAACGCTGTTCCGGTTCAGCAAGCGGGTCGAGCACGCCGTCGAGCGCTGGGCGCCTGATCGTCTCCAATCGCTGTACGAGCTGGTCAGCTTCACCACGGTGCCGTATGCGGAGGCTCGGCGCCGAGCAGCCGCGCAGCGCCGGTTCCCGGCCAACGTCGTGGCCCTCGGAGCCGCCGCAGCCGCGCGTGCGGCCGATGCAGCCGCAGGGTTGGTGCGCCGGTGAGCGCGTCGATGGGCGACGCGGAACTGCTCGGGCCGGCCGGTGCCGAGTTGGCCGCGGAGCTGGAGGCTGCGGACGCGGTTGCCAGCTGTCGCGACCTGTTCCTCGTCCCGGACGGAGTCGCCTACCTGGCCGGCAACTCACTCGGTTTGCAGCCGCGTGTCGCGCGCGCAGCCGTGGAGGACGTCCTCGACGCGTGGGCGACCTCCGGTGTGGCAGGGCACTTCGAGGGTGGATACCCATGGGCGCCGTACCACGCGACGATGCGCGAGACGGTCGCCAACCTCGTCGGTGCCCGCGCCGGCGAGGCGGTCGTCATGAACAGCCTCACGGTGAACCTGCACCTCATGCTCGGCAGCTTCTACCGCCCGAGCGACGGCCGGTACCGAATCGTGATTGAGGCCGACGTGTTCCCGTCGGATCGCTATGCCGTGATGGGTGTTGCCCGCGCTCGCGGGCTGGATCCCGACGACGCCGTCGTCGTTCTCCGGCCCCGCCCGGGGGACCATCATCTGCGGACAGACGACGTCACCGGCTACCTCGCCCGCGAGGGCTCCGCGGTCGCGCTCGTCGTCCTCAGCGCCGTCGACTTCCGCACCGGGGCGCTGCACGACCTGCCCGCCATCACCGCGGCGGCACACGCCGCCGGCGCCACCATGGGGTGGGACCTCGCGCACGCGGCGGGCAACGTGCCGTTGCGCCTCCACGACTGGCAGGTCGACTTCGCGGTGTGGTGCCACTACAAGTACCTCAACGCCGGACCTGGCGCGGTCGGCGGGGCCTTCGTCCACGAACGTCACGGATCGAGCGCCGAGCTCGTGCGCCCGGGCGGATGGTGGGGTCACGACCCGCACACCCGTTTCGACATGCCGTTCGCGTTCGCGCCCGTCGCCGGAGCCGAAGGCTGGCAGGTCTCCAACCCTCCGATCTTGGCGATGGCGCCCGTGCGCGTGTCGCTCGAGCTGTTCGACCGCGTCGGAATGGAGGCGCTGCGGTCGCGCAGTGTGCGCCTCACCGGCTTCCTCGAGCGCATGCTCGATGTCGTCGCGACGAGGCGCCGCCTGGCGTTGCTGACGCCTCGCCAGCCGGAGTGTCGCGGCGCTCAGCTGAGCGTGCAGGTCGACGACGCGGCGGAGGTGACGGAGGCATTGTTCGCCGAGCACCGGGTTCGGGCCGACGACCGGCCGCCCAACGTGATCCGCCTCGCGCCAGCCCCGCTGTACAACACCTATGAGGACTGCTGGCGGGCGGCCGTCGCGCTCGACGCCGTGCTGTCCTGATGGAGATCCATGTGGTGTCGCAGCCAGCGCGCGGCGAGGTCGTGCTCCGTCGTCGCCGGGTCGTCATAGGCGGGGGAGAAGATCGGCGCCGCGGAGGTCACTTCGATGACCACGATCGACCGCACGCGATCACGCCCGATCGTCGAGCCCAGCTCGCGCAGCACCTCCATCCCACGCTCGTAGCTGGGCCCGTCGGTGTGCACGGTGGCGGTGCCTTTGAACCGGTAGCCCTTGCGCACGATCGGATCGACGACGTTGACCTCCACGTGGGGGTTGACGGCGAGGTTGGCCACCGTGCCAGGCGACGCGATGTCGGCGAACACCAGGTGCTCTTCGTCCCACACCGTCGTCGTGCCCTTCGGCGACAGGTTGGGTCGCCCGTCGGGCGTCACCGTGGCGACGAAGCCGAGCCGTTGCTCGAGCACGACGCGCTTCATGTCCTCGGAGAGGTTCACGGCCGGACTCTCGCGTCGAAGCCGCCAGGCGGCAATCGATTACGCGCCGTGTCGCGAACGCTCTTGGGGCATCAGGCTGCCGATCTTCGCCGCCCGGGCGGTGGGTGAGAACCCGACGGGTGGCGATCGGTCGTCCTGCCGACGAAGTGCGTTGTGCCGTCGGGTCGCGTCAACGTGATGGTCCGCCCCGGTGCCAGGGTCAGGATCCAGCCGCCCTCGTGGACGAGGTGGTGGTGCTGGCTGCACAGCGGAGCCAGGTTGTCCAGGTCGGTGCGTCCGGATCGTTCCCACCACACGACGTGATGGACCTCACAGCACTCGAACGAGATGCTGCAGCCTGGCCAGGCGCACGTGCGGTACTGGCTGCGCAACGCGCGGCGCTGCTCGCGCGAGGCGAGGCGCTGGGCCCGACCCTGATCGAGCAGATCGGACGGTCCTGCGAACACCACGGGCATGATCTCGGCCTCGCAGCACAATCGCCGCACGGTCGACGGCGGCAGGATCGTGCCGTCGCCGGTCTCGCACAGGGAGTGCTCGTGGAGCCCATTGACCAACGTGGCGATGTCGATGTGCACCGAAACCTCGGGCACGCGACGGTCCAGTGATCGGGCGCCGGTCAGCAGCTGGACAAAAGCCCGAGCCGCAGTCTGGTCCCAGCTCTCGACATCTCGTCCGGACGGTTCGCGATCCTCTCGACCACGGTCGTCCGGCAGGTCGGATGCGCGCATCGACCGAACCGCAGCGTTGATCGCGGAGGATGCCTTCGCTCCGGACTCGGGGTCGAGCTCGGCATGAAGGTGATGCATGCCGGTCACGCGGTCGACCCACTGGCGGATCCGGTTCGCCTTGCGTTGACGCTCCAGTCGTGACTCGCCTTCGTCCGCAGAGACGATGCGGGCCAGGTCCTGGCAACTGCGTGTGAACGTCTCCACCGATTCGTGTTCCGCCTGCCGGCGCAGCGCATCGGCGTGGTTGGCGAACGCAGCAGCCGCGGCGTCGTCGAGCCCGTGGGTGGCCGCCGCCAAGGCATCGAGGTGACCGACCGACAAACGGCCATCCGCGAGCGCCCGCTCGAATCCGGACACCTTCGTGCACGCATGCTCGCGAGCGGCGGCCGCCCGGGCGTCCTTCGCCGAACGCCGGCCGCCTTGGGCGAGTACGTCTTCTGCGCATGCGGAGCGGCCCTCGGCTGCCAGCTCCCGGCAGCGGCGGGCGACGGCGAGCTCGATCGCGTCGGTGAACGAGCGCACGGCGCGCCATCGGGTCAACACGACGTCGAGATCGTCACGATCGCAGCCGCCGATGTCGGTGGCAGCCAACGCCTGGACGGCGGCGCACAGAGCGATCACCCGTTCGGAAAGCACACAGTCATCATGACAAAGGGGTGTCACAACGACTCGACGGCGAAGGGCTCACCTCGTCGCCGTCGCCCACCACTGTGGGTCGGGTCGGAACAGGGCGGCCGGTCGGCCGACCGTATCGGTGTCGACCCAGTACACGAGGCCAGCGGACGGCTCGGCGCGCCGCTGCTCGGCCGTCCAGTTCTCCGTCGCCGTGGTGACGTAGAGCCGGTGCAACCCCGGGCCGGCGAACGCGCACGACGTGACCTGCGCAGCAGGGACGGGGATGGACTGCCGCAGCGCACCGTCGTGGGAGTAGCGGTGGATGCAGCCACCGCCGTAGATCGCCACCCAGAGGTCGCCGGCGGCGTCGACGGTCATGCCATCGGGCGCCCCGATCTCCTCGGGGACGGTGACCAGCACGGACCCATCGGCGATGGTGCCCGCGTCGGCGTCGAAGCTGAAGGCGTGGATGACACGCGGGCCGCTGTCGATGAGGTACATCGTTCGTCCATCGGGGCTCCACCCGAGACCATTGGAGATGGTCAGCGCATCGAGCACCTGCTCGACGTGGCCGTCGCGGTCGAGGCGGAACAGCGCTCCAGCACCCGGATGGTGGTCCTCGGCCAACGTGCCCGCCCAGAACCGGCCTTGCGGATCGCAGGCGCCGTCGTTGAAGCGCGTCCCTGCCGGTGACACTTCGGCGAGCGGACGTACGGCGCCGTCGGGGGAGAGGTGGACGAGACTGCGGTCGGCGGCGACGAGCCAGCCTTCGTCGCCGTCGATCGGCGCGACGGCGCCGACGGTTGCGGCGACGTGGTAGCTGCCACCGTGGATGACCTGACCGGCGTCGCCGAGCCAGCCGCGCAGCACGAGCCCGTCGACGATGTCGACCGCCAAGAGCTCATCGCGACGAGCGTCCCAACGCGCACCCTCGCCGAGAACGCGTTGTTCGGTGGTGCAGGGCACGGCGCCCCCGGAGCTGGGCGTCACAGGCGGGCGGCCGCCTCCGCAGCCTGCTCGAGGCTCTGCATCATCCGGCGGCGGAAGTCGCTCATGTCGACACCCTCGGTGTCCTTCTGCCCGTGGGCGTACCGGGCGTACACGCCTTGGAGGATGCAGACGACCTTCCAGTAGTTGAAGCAGCGGTAGTACTCGATCTGCCCGAGGTCGGCGTTGGTGCGCTCCGCATAGCGGTCGAGGAGCTCCTGGCGACCACAGAACCCCGGCATCGCGGTGGGGGGACGCTGCCCCCAGCCGGGACGTCGGCCGGCTCGGACCACGCGTTGATGCAGTAGGCCAGATCGGCCAACGGATCGCCGAGTGTCGAGATCTCCCAGTCGACGACCGCCGCGATGTGGCCATCGGCAGCAACCCGACAGTTGTGGAGCCCGTAGTCACCGTGCACGAGGCTCACGGTCGTCTGCTCCGGGAGTCGCTCGACGAGGAACCCGTGCAACCGGTCGACGTCGGGGATCTCCCGGTCCTTGGAGGCGTTCCACGAGGCGTACCACCGGTGGAGCTGACGACCGACGTACGAGTCGCGCTTTCCGAACGAGCCGAGCCCGATTTCGTCGGGATCGAGCGCGTGCAGGTCGGCCAGTGTGTCGATGAACGACGGACCCGTGCGAGCGCGCGCCTCCACCGTGAGGTGTTCCTCGACATCGTGGTTGGTGTACAGCGAACGTCCCTCGACCCACCCCATCGCGTAGAACCGTGCGCCGATCACGTCCGGGTCGTCGCAGAAGGCGATCGGTTCCGGGACGGGGACCGACGTGGGAAAGAGCGCTTCGATCACCCGGAACTCTCGTCCCATGTCGTGCGCCGTCGGTTGCAACTCGCCAAGCGGCGGTCGACGGACGACGAAGGTGCGGCCGGACTGGTCGTCGACTCGATACGTCACATTCGAGTGGCCGCCGGCAAGCTTCGTCCACCGCAGTGGCAGGGCGAGATCATCGAGCTGGTCGGCCAGCCAGGCCGACACGTTGGCAACGTCGAACCCGGCCGGCTCCTGCATCACGCCGACGCTACAGAATGCGGCCGCGAGGGCCCGGGTGGTCCCGGTGGCCGATCTGGTTGGCGGCCGCTACGTTCCGTGCTCATGCTCCGCAGCAGCGATCAGTACCGGACCGCACTCCAGGACGGCCGCGAGGTCTACTACCGGGGCCGCAGCATCCCGGACGTGCTGGCGGAGCCCGAGCTCCGTGTGGCCATCGACCACGCGGCGATCGACTTCGACCTCGCCCACGATCCCGCCAACCGTGAGCTGATGGTCGCCAAGGACCCGGACACCGGTGAGGACATCAGTGCCTACTACCGCACCCCTCGCAGCGCAGAGGACCTGCTGGCCCGCTCCAAGCTGATCGAGACGGTCACCGCGGCCGGCGGGACCATGGTCACGCTGATCAAGGAGATCGGAACGGACGCGTTGTTCGCGCTCCAGCGCACGTTGGAGGGCGAATCGCTGGAGCGCGTCCGACGGTTCTACCGGCACTGCCTGGAGAACGACCTGGCGCTGTGCGTCGCCCAGACCGATGCCAAGGGCGACCGCTCCAAGAGCCCGTCCGAGCAGGACGACCCGGACCTGTACATGCGCGTCGTGTCCTCCAACAACGAGGGCATCGTCGTGCGCGGTGCCAAGGTGCACACCTCGGTCTCGGTGAACTCGGACGAGATCATCGTGCTGCCGACGCGGGCGATGGGAGCCGACGATCGTGATTACGCGATCAGCTTCGCCGTGCCGATGGCGACCAAGGGTCTCAAGCTCTACGTCTCCGGATACGCCGCCGGTGACCGCAACGACTTCGAGTTCCCTCTTTCGTCGCGGCACAAGATGCTCGAGACGCTGACGGTGTTCGACGACGTCTTCGTCCCGTGGGATCGGGTGTTCGTCTGCCAGGAGCCCGAGAAGGCGGGACCGTTGGCCCTCACCTTCGTCGAGTACCACCGCTTCACTGCCGTCTCCTACAAGCTCCCACTCGTCGATGCCATGGTCGGTGCAGCTGGCGTCATCGCGGAGATGAACGGGGTCATCCGGGCCGGCCACATCCGGGACAAGCTCACGCACCTCATCATCTACGCCGAGACCGTGCGGGCCCTGACCGAGATGGCCGCTCTGCGGTTCCGCACCGGAGCCCACGGGATCGCGTACCCCGACCCGTTGACGACGAACATGGCGAAGTACACGTTCGCCACGAACTACCACCACGCGATCGAGCTCGTGCAGGACTGTGCCGGTGGGCTGCTCGTGACGGGGCCGGGCGGCGAGGACTGGGAGAACCCAGAGATCCGCGCCGTGCTCGAGAAGTACTTCCGGGCAGCAGCGGGCGCGGAGGAGCGCCTCCGTGTGATGAACCTGATCTCCGATCTCACGGCCCGCGACTTTGGCGGATATCACGCCGTCCTTGCCGTGCACGCGGAGGGCTCGATCGAGGCCGAGAAGATGCAGATCTTCCGGGCCTACGAGCCGCGACGCACGATGTCGTACGCCCGTAAACTCGCCGGTCTGTGACCGCGTCCCCTTCTGGAGCAACGTCGATCACCACCCGCGATGGGCGCCAACTGGCGTACCTCGAGGTCGGCGATCCGAACGGGCCGCTCGTCATCCACAACCACGGCGGACCGAGCAGCCGGCTGGAGGTGCAGCTGTTCGCCGACTCGGCTGCGAAGCATCGGCTGCGGCTCGTGGGTGTGGATCGGCCTGGGATGGGTCGCTCCAGTCCACAGGCGGCGCGCTCCTTCGCCGGCTGGGCCGACGATCTGGTGGCGATCGCCGACGCATTGGGGCATCACGAGTTCGGAGTGACCGGCTGGTCGGAGGGAGGCCCGTCGGCGCTCGCCGCGGCTGCGTACATCGATCCGCTCCGGCTCGGCCACGTCAGCAGCATCGCCGGTGGGAGCTACGGGGCGTTCGGGGACAACTGGGCCGCCGATCAGCTCTCCAAGATCGATGCGTTCGGAGGCTCCCTCGCGCTGCGGTTCAAGCCTGGGTTTCGCCTGATGTACGCGACCCTCGGCCTCTTCGCGAAGCGCTTCCGCGCGACCTACATGAAGCAGCTGCGGAAGCCGCTCAACGAGTACGACCGACAGATCACGCTCCAACCGGCGTTCGAGTCAGCCTTCTCCGCGGCCTCCGCCGAATGCTTCGCCCAGGGTGCCGCGGGGCTCGTGGCCGACGCCGAACTGCTCTATCGACGCTGGGCGTTCGACGTGAAGACGATCGAACGGCGGGTCCACATGTGGCAAGGCCTGGACGATCGCCTGGTCCCGGAGCCGATCAATAGAGCGGTGGCCGACGGGATGCCGGGATCGGTGTGGCATCCCGTTGACGGAGCTGGGCACTTCATCGCCGTCGGTGAGCGGGACGGTGTGTTCGAGATCGCCGCCGACGAGTTGAACGCCTGACGGTCCGGGCGGCGGCGTCCACCCGCCGCGTCAGGTGGCGACGATGAGTGCGATGATGCCGATCGCCACGACGAGCGCGACGACGATGGCGATGATCCAATGTGTGGACATCCCTCGACGCCACGGATCCTCGGCGAACGGGTGGAGCGCTCGCTCCCGCCGATCCTCCAGCTGGTACTCGTTCGCCTGACGGGTACCCACCTTCGGCAGGTGCTTGCGCCCCTTGCGCTTCATGCCTGATCGGCCCACCGCGGAATCCTACGGTGCGTCGACCGGTATCGCCGGTCATCGAGTGAGACCTACTGCTTCTGGTACGAGTTGTAGTAGTCGTCGTTGACGACCGTGGCCATCCCGTTCGAGTTCAACAACAGATCGTCGGTGAGGGTCTGCGAGCTGTACGTCCAGCCCTCCGGCAGGCTCAGCTTGTTCCCGAGTTCGGGCAGCTGCTTGATCGTGAGCGTCGGGTCCTTGATCTGCGCGTAGGACTGCATCACGTACACGTCTCCGTTGGGTGCCGTGAGCGTGTAGATCTCCTTGCCGGCGCTGTACGTCCAGATCGTGTCGCGGGCGACCGAGTTCGGTACGTAGAACTCGTTGCCGACGGTCGCTTGTCCAGCTTCGGTGGTGAGCGTGGCTCGCAGACCCATCTCGATGCCGTCGAACGTGAACGTCTCGCCGCTTGCCGTCGTGCCACCGGTCGCGGTGAGCTGATCGATCACCCAGTGCCGCGGTCCGTTGAGCTCTGCGCTCTGGGAACCGAACTCCTGGTTCACCTCGTCCTCCGAGAGGCCGTGCCATTGCTGCGGTGGACAGAAGTTGAACGTGAGCGTGTTATAGACGTAGGTCGTCGTGACTGAACCCTGGGTGACGGAGGGGATGACCTCGCAGTACCGGACGTCGCGCAGCGGTCCGACCGGCGCCGCAGTGGTGGATGGACCGCCGCTGTCCGGGGTGGTGGACGCCGTGCCGGCGGCCTGCGGCGTGGTGACCGGATCGGCCGTGCTGCCGTCCCCGCTGCACGCGATCAATGCCAGTCCAGACATGAGTGCGAGCGCGCCGAACCAAGACCAACGATGCATCGAGACTCCCTCCTTGGGAAATGGACCGGCGAAGAGGCGCCGAGTACCTTGAAGCATGATGTCAGCGAACTGACATGACCAAGGTATAATGTCAGTCGACTGACGTCAACCCCTAATCCCATGACAAACTCCGATCCACCCATGAACGGGCGTGACCGCAGGCGCGAGGCGACCCGCGATCGGCTGCTCGACGCCGGCATTCGCCTCTTCGCAGAACGCGGCTACGCCGCCGTCACGGCGGCCGAGATCGCCGACGCAGCCGGAGTCACGGAGCGCACCTTCTTCCGGCACTTCCCGACGAAGACCGACCTCATCCTCACGAACTGGCGGCGCCTTGCCACCGAACTGCAGGTCGCGATGGCCGCGATGCCAGACGGGACGGCCCCTATCGAGGTCGTGCGCGTCGGCGTCGGTGCCTTCGCCGCGTTCCTCATGCGCACGGTCGAAGCCCGGCCGGCGCCATCGATGGCTGTGTATGCCGCCAACCTTCCGGTGCTGAGCATGCTGGACGTCGTCCTGGCCTTGGAGCACACCGTGTCCGGCGAGCTGGCGCGACGGCTCGGCCGGTCCGACGAGGACCGCCATATCCGGATGGCGGCGAACGCCTCGATCGGCCTCCTTCGCGCCGCCGGACGGGCGTACACGTTGGGGGATCGCGCCCGCCCGCTGACGGAGACGGCGGAGGAGAGCATCGACGACCTGCGTCCGCTCTTCGAGGCGCTGCAACCTGCCGAACGCTGATTCGCGGAGACAGTCTCCTGGTGCTCAGATCCCTCGCTGGGCGGTGATGCGGCCGTCCTTCTCGGCCCGGACGAGGGTGTCGTAGTCCCGCTCGTTCTGATCGGCGTACGCCTCCGAGAACTCCGTGATCGCTCTGCCGAACGTGTCGCCGCTGCCGAGGTACGACGCAATGGCGATGCGGTCGCCGGAACGGGCGTGGGCTCGGGCGAGGGCAGCAGCGCACCCCTGGGCGTAGATCGCCATCGTGCTGGGTGACATGAGCTCGACCATCGCCGCGCCCTTCCAGTCACGGAGCTGGCGGATGTAGTAGTCGTGGGCGACGCCGTCGAGGCCCCCGGCCTGCTCCCAGCCGAGGAAGATGTCGCTGCTCGCCTGCATGAGGTGTTGGCCGTGGACCACCCGCTCGCCGTGCGATCGCTGCTCGTGGGGCTCGACGAACGCCTCGAGCACCGACGCCTGTGCCTCCTTGGCCTGCAGCAGCAACGGGTCACCGTCGTCGCGGCCGAGCATCAGCACGATCCATGCTCTGGTGCCGACGCTGCCGACGCCCACCACCTTCCGGGCGACGTCGGCAAAGTGGAAGGTCTCGAGAAGGTGGCGGCGGTCACTCGGCAACGTCCGCCGGTACCGGCGGATGAGCTCACGGAACAGCTCGTCGATCTGCGTCCGCTCGACCCCGTGCACGAGCTCGTCGAGCGGTTCGACCAGGGGTGGGTCGCTGATGATGCGTCGTCGCCCATCGACGACGTGCGTGAGCTTGTCGAAAGCGTGCAGGCTGTCGCGGGTGCGTGCTTTCGCCAGGTTCGCCTCAGCCTGCTTGCGTGCCGTCGGGTCGACACGCCCGCGGAAGGCCTTGAGCGTGGCCTCGACGTCGAAGTGCGAGTACCAGACATCGAGGTTCGTCATCACCGCGAAGTCCTGCATCGCCGAGCGATACCGCGCGACGAGCGTCATCAGCACCCCCGCCCGCTCCTTCGTCGAGAACCCGTTGTCGCGGCCGGCGATCGCGAAGCTGGCCGCCAGGCGCTTCACGTCCCACTCCCACGGACCCGGATGGGTCTCGTCGAAATCGTTGATGCCGAACGTGAGCCGCCGCTCGGGTGTGGCGAACACGCCGAAGTTCATCAGGTGGGCATCACCACACAGCTGGGCGACGATCCCCGAGTGAGGCGTCGTCGCGAGGTCGGCGGCCATGACCAGCGCGGCGCCTCGATAGAACGTGAACGGCGAGACCAGCATGCGGCCGTAGCGGATCGGCACCAGCTCGGGCACTCTCGTGGCGGCCTGCTGCTCCAGCAGTGCCACGGGATCGGGCCGATCCACATCGACGGAGAAGTCGGCGTGGCTGGAGCGCGGAACCGCTCGTCGCGCCGCCTTGCCTCGCGCCACCCGCTCGTCGACAGTCAGGCGCGGGACGAACCTGCCGTGCTCGTAACGCATGCCGACCGGCGTCGGCCGCGACTCATCCTCCCCAGCGCCCACGGTTACGGCTTCGGTCACGACCCTCCTCCCGGTCAAGGACAGAGCTTCGCGCTGCGAGCATGGTTGCCGAGAGCGGGTCAGGATGCTCGTATGACCGCCGCCGGCGACACGACCGCGTGGTCTCCGCCTTCCGAGGCCCGACGAAGGGCGACCGCAAGCAGCATGGTCGCACCGAGCGCAGCGACTCCGGCGACGGCGAACGCCGAGCGGGCGCCGAGGGACGCCGCAAGCGCCCCAGCGATCGCCGAGCCGGCGGCGTATGCGAGCGCGTCCACCGTCACGGCGATGCCGAGCACCCTGGCGACGTCGTCGGTTGGCGGCAGACGTTGCACCAACGTGCTGGCGCCGACCTCTGCCACCACGTAGCCGACGCCGGCGACGGCGAGCACGAGCGCGGCGACGGCCAGCCACGAGGCGGCCGCCATCGCCGCCAGAGCCGCGCTCACGACGACGCACCCAGCGAGGATCCCGACCCGTGGCGAGACCGTTCGCGCCGGCGACAGGATCGTCGCCCCGCCGACCACCGCGCCGACCGCGACGGCCCCTTGCAGCAGCCCGGCCCCGGCGTCATCGCCGCCGAGGTAGCCGAGCGCAGCGCACACCACCAGCACGTCGACGATGCCGTCCATGACCACGAGGAGCGCCAGGCCACCGAACGCCGCGCGCAGGCCCTTGGTGCCGGCAACGATCCGGGCGCCGCGGAGGAACCCCTGTGGCTGGCGATGTCCACCTGCGCCGGCGGTCGGCCGCACCGTCGCCGTGAGGATGGCGCCCAGCGCGAATGCGCCGGCCGCCGGCAGGAGGGCGGCGCCGGTCCCGAACAGCAGCAGCAGGCCGGCGCCGACCGAGCCGATGAGGAACCCACTGTGCACGGCCAGTCGGTGGCGGGCGGTCGCCACGGCGAGGCGTGCTTCGTCGTCGCCGACGAGTCGGACGCGCAGCAGCCCACCCGTGGGGTCGCACACGCTGCCGACGACTCCGAGAAGGGCGGCGAGGACGCACATCGTGGGAAGTCCGGCTTCGAGGTCGATGGCCAGGGCGATCGCCGCGACGACGGCGGCCGCACAGGCGCGAGCACCGACGAGCAGGTCACGCGGACGGTGGGAGTCGGCGAGGATCGAGCAGAGCGGGGCACCGGCCGCTGACGCCAGCGAACGGGCGGCAGCGACCAGCCCGACCGCCCCGGCGCCGAACGTCGACCACGCGTCGACGGCCAGTACGAGCACCGTCGCCCAGATGCCCGCTCGCTCGGCCGCCGTGGCCATCGCCAATCGCCGGCCCGCCGCAGCGGCGTACGTCGGAGAGCTGCTCGGCGGGCGCGCGGCGCCATCCACAACGCGAGACATCGCACCAGGGTGCGCGACGGCGACCCGTCGGCGCATCGGCCAGACGTCGTACTGGGAGTCTTAGTGCGAGTGATCGCGGTGATGTTGGCGCCGATGGGCCGACGGATGCACCCGGGCGTCAGCCGCCCGGCGCAATGCGCGCGCGCCTGATCACTCCTTGGCCAGCATCACCTCGGTCGACTTGATCACCACGATCACGTCGTCGCCGACAGCGAAACCCAAGTCCTCAGCTGCGTCCTTGGTGATCGCCGCCGTGATGTGCTGGCCGTCGGGCAGCGCGACTCGGACGGTCGACATCACCTCGCCGTGCGTCACGGTCTCGACCTTCGCCTTGAGCTGGTTGCGGGCACTGAGCTGCATGAGCGTTCCTTTCTCTCAACGCGCTTCGATCGCGACGACTCCCGCGGCGACGATCACCTCGGTCGACTTGACGATCATCGTCACCGGGTCGCCCGGCGCGAGATCGAGATCGGTGGCGGCGTCCTTCGTGATCGCCGCCGTCAACGGTTGACCATCCCCGAGCGCCGCGTTGACCGTGGACATCACCTCACCGTGGTGCACGCCGGTCACGGTGCCGCGGAGCTGGTTGCGCGCGCTGAGCCGCAACCTGGGACTCCGCGCCGGCGCAAGATCAGCTGGGATCCAGCGCCTGGCTGAGGAAGCGGCGCACGGCCCGGGCGCTCTCGCGGCGCCACAGATCGACGAAGTCGTCGTCGGGATCGGTCGACGTGAGCGCGTCGATCGTCGACTCGAACAGCTCCAGCTGGAGGGCGAGCAGTGGCTGGTTGTCGAGGCCGGCGCGCTCGCGCAGGAAGAGCTTGACGAGCAACTCGGTGCGGACGTCGCGCAGGTGCTCCACGGGACTGTCCATCCACCTCTTCGCGGCGCGGCGGCCGGCGAGGGTTGGCGCGAGCACGACCCGGTCGCGGCCCCTCCCGGCAGCGTGACCTCGGCGCGTGATCAGTGCCTTGTCGACGAGCCCATCGATGGCTCGATAGGTGAGCGGTCGGCTCAGTGCCCAGATCCGGCCGAGCTCCCCGCCGGGAGCGAGCATCGAGCCCACCGCCCAGCCGTGGGAGACCTTCTGCGTGATGAGCGCGAGGCAGACCCACTCGGCGAACGGCAACCGGAGCGCCGAGTCGACCGATGCCGGCCGAGCTCTTTCGTGTCCAGCAGTCGCGGCAACGGCCACGGCTCGAGACTAGTCAGAAGTTTTCTATTAAATGTTAGATACTGACTAATGTGCCAACCATGACCGGGACGTGTCGAAAGTTCCTCGTCCCGCTGGCGCTCCTGGCGCTCGTGGCCGCTGCCTGTGGCGGCGACGATGACGACGACACCGCGGAGACGACGAGCCCCGCGACCACTGGGGCTGCGGCCGGTGTCGAGGGTGACATCGCCGTGTTCGCGGCGGCGTCCCTGACCGAGTCGTTCACGGAGGTCGGTGAGGCGTTCACCGCGGTCAACCCGGACGCGAAGGCGACGTTCAGCTTCGACGCCTCTTCGGCCCTCGTGCAGCAGATCACCGAAGGCGCTCCAGCAGATGTGTTCGCCTCTGCGGACACCGCCAACATGGACAAGCTCACCGAGGCCGCACTCAACGGAAGCGAACCCGTGGTCTTCGCCACCAACCTGCTGACGATCATCACGGCGCCGGACAACCCGCTCGGCATCACGGGTGTCGCCGATCTGGCCAACCCGGACATCAAGACCGTGATCTGCGCGCCCGAGGTGCCCTGTGGCAACTACGCCAACCAGATCTTCACGTCCGCGGGCGTCGCCGTGACTCCCGTCAGTCTCGAACAGAACGTCCGGGGCGTCGTCACGAAGGTGACGGCGGGCGAGGCCGACGCCGGCATCGTCTACGTCACGGACGTGATCGCCGCCGGCGACGCCGCCGACATGGTCGAGATTCCCGCGGACATCAACGTGGTCGCCGAGTACCCAATCGCGACCGTGGCCGCGTCCCAGAACCAGGAGGTCGGCGAGGCCTTCATCGACTTCCTCCTCGGCGCAGACGGTCAGGCGATCCTCTCTACGTACGGGTTCGGCGCACCATGACCGAGGCGGCGGCCTCCCCCCGGGTCGCCGTCCGTCGCCGCAGGGTCGGGCAGGAACGCCTACCGATTCCCGCGCTCGTGCTCGCGGTGGTCGCCGTTGCGTTCTTCGCGCTGCCGTTCATCGGACTGCTCTGGCGCGCGCCGTGGGGAGACGTGTGGTCGATCCTGACGTCCGACAGCGCGCTCACGGCGTTGCGACTGTCGCTGTGGTGCTCGCTGTGGGCCACCCTCGCCGCGGTGGTGTTCGGCGTCCCGCTGGCGTGGTTGCTCGCACGGGTCAGCTTCCCCGGGCGCGGGCTGGTCCGTGCGCTGTGCACGCTCTCGATGGTGCTACCGCCCGTCGTGGCCGGTGTGGCGCTGTTCTACGCGCTCGGCCGGCGCGGAGTGGTCGGCCAGTACCTCGACAGCTGGTTCGGCATCACCCTGCCGTTCACGACCGCCGGCGTCGTGGTCGCTCAGGCGTTCGTGGCGATGCCGTTCCTCGTGATCACCGTGGAGTCAGCGTTCCGGCAGATGGACACCCGCTTGGAGGACGCCGCCCGCACGCTGGGCGCATCGCGGTGGTACGTGTTCCGCCGCGTGACCGTGCCGGCGATCCGCCCGGGCCTGGTCGCGGGTGCGGTGCTCGCTTGGGCTCGCGCCCTCGGTGAGTTCGGCGCGACGATCACGTTCGCCGGCAACTTCCCCGGCCGTACCCAGACCATGCCGCTCGCCATCTACCTGACCAACGAGATCAACCCCGAGGAGGCGATCGTGCTCAGCCTCGTGCTCATCGCCGTCTCCTTCGGCGTGCTCGTCGCACTGCGTGACCGCTACCTCGGCGGGGGGCGCCCGCCCGCCCCATGAGTCTCGACGCTCGGGTGGTTCGCTCGCTCGGCACGTTCCGCCTCGATGTCGATCTGTCGGTCAAGAG
This sequence comes from uncultured Acidimicrobiia bacterium, assembly GCA_963844915.1. Classification (GTDB taxonomy): domain Bacteria; phylum Actinomycetota; class Acidimicrobiia; order Acidimicrobiales; family Ilumatobacteraceae; genus JALZMG01. The sequence continues at coordinate 775,712 of CAWJQF010000013.1, forward strand.
CGGCGAAACGGTCGCCATCCTCGGTCCCAACGGTTCCGGCAAGAGCACGCTGTTCCGCTGCCTCGCCGGTCTGCTGCCCGTGGACGAGGGTCGCATCGTGCTCGATGGTGAGACGCTGGATGACGCCGCGACCAACGCTTTCATCCGGCCGGAGCAGCGACCTGTCGCCGTCGTGTTCCAGGAGTACCTCCTGTTCCCCAACCTCACGGCTCTCGAGAACATCGCCTTCGGGCTGCGTGCCCGCGGCGTCGACAAGCGCGACGCCCGTGCCCGCGCCGCCGAATGGCTCGAGCGCGTCGGACTCGCCGATCACGCCGGCCACCGACCTCGCGCCCTGTCCGGCGGGCAGGCCCAACGCGTCGCCCTGGCCCGCGCCCTCGCCACCGAGCCTCGCCTCCTCCTGCTCGACGAGCCTCTGGCTGCCTTGGACGTGGGCAGGCGAGCCGACGTCCGCCGCGACCTGCGCCGCCATCTCGGCACGTTCGACGGCGTGCGTCTCCTCGTCACCCACGACCCCGTCGACGCGTACGCGCTGGCCGACCGCGTCGTCGTGCTCGAAGCGGGCAACGTCTCCCAGGTCGGCACACTGGACGACGTCACCGCCCGACCCCGCTCGAGGTACATCGCCAACCTCATCGGCGTCAATCTGCTGCGTGGCACGAGCCTCGACGGCGCGATCGTCACCGCCAACGGCGCCCACATCGTTCCCGCCGATCCCGTCGACGGCGACACGTTCGCGGTGATCCAGCCCCACGCCGTCGCCCTCTATCTCACGGCGCCCGACGGCAGCCCGCGCAACGTGTGGAGCGCGCTCGTGGCAGACGTGGACCGCCAGGCCGATCGAGTCCGTGTGCGCCTTACCGGCGAGATCCCCCTCGTCGCCGAGATCACCCCGAACGCGCTGGACGAGCTCGCGCTGCAGCCAGGCGACACCGTGTGGGCCACGGTCAAGGCAACCGAGATCAGCACGTACCCCGCTTAGCCGCAGCGTGCCGCCGTTCCGTAGCGTGAGCCGACTGATGGACGCAGTACTGAATGCGCTCGAGGAGCAACATGCCGAGCTCGCCGGACTGCTCGACGGCTTGGACGCCGCCGACTGGCAGCGGGCGACGCCATGTGAGGGGTGGACAGTCGCCGACGTCGTCCTCCATCTCGCGCAGACCGACGAGCTGGCACTCGCCAGCCTCGAGGGCCGGTTTGGCGAAGGCCTCGAGGTGCTGGCCGGCGGCGTCAGCCCGCAACCCAACGTCGACGATGGCGCGGCGGCCCTGGTCGCCCGTGAGCGAGGGGTCGCGCCGGACGCGCTGCGCGAACGGTGGCGGAGTGGTTCCGCCGCGCTGCGCGGAAGTCTTGCCAGCGACGACCCACACCGACGCGTCGGCTGGGTCGCCGGCCAGCTGTCGACGCGGACACTGACGACCACGCGCCTCTCCGAATGCTGGATCCACACGGGCGATGTGGCCGCGGCCGTCGGCGCGAACGTCGAGCCGAGCGACCGGCTGGAGCACGTCGCCCGCTTGGCGTGGCGCACGTTGCCGTACGCGTTCGCCCGCGATGGCCGCCAACTGATCGGTCCCGTGGCCTTCGACCTGCGCGCCCCGAGCGGCGCCGAGTGGCACTTCGTGCCGGACACCGCACCGACGACGATCATCGAAGGTGACGGCGCGGAGCTCTGTCTCGTGGCGGCTCGCCGCGTCGCCGCCGACGAGACGTCCCTGCGAGGCAGCGGACCCGACGCCGTTGCGGTCCTCGAGCTCGTGCGGACGTACGCCTAGCGCACGGCAACGGGTAGACACGGCGCCAGTGGTTGGCGTTCCGCTGCTCGAGACGAAGTTCCACGCCCCACGCAGCCGTCGCGGCGTCGTGAGGCGGTCTCGTCTCCTCGACCAGTTCAACCCGCATCGGCTCCCTGCGCTCACGCTCGTGTCGGCGCCGGCCGGATTCGGGAAGACGACGCTGCTCAGCGAGTGGCTGACGACGTCAGCTGGCGAGGCTCGCGTGGCGTGGGTCTCGCTCGACGGTCGTGACAGCGACCCGCGCCTCTTCTGGTCCTACGTCGTCGCCGCCGTGCGGGTCGTCGCGCCGGACGTCGGCGAGGATGCGGTCGCGCTGTTGGCGGACGGCGCACCGTCGTTGGACGGCGTGTTGGCAGCGTTCCTGAACGACTTGGCTCGCATCGAGGGCGAGCTGGTCGTCGTGCTCGATGACTACCACCTCGTCGACTCGTCCGAGGTGCACGAGTCCGCGACGTTCGTCCTCGAACACGTTCCTGCACACGTCCATTTGGTGCTGGCAACCAGGGCCGACCCTCCGTGGCCGCTCGGTCGCCTCCGTGCACGCGGTGAACTGCTCGAGGTCCGCGCCGCAGACCTCCGCTTCACCGTCGACGAAGCCGTGTCGTACCTGAACGGCGTGATGGACCTCTCGCTGACCGAAGCCGAGGTGGAGGCACTTGAGGTCCGCACCGAAGGATGGGTCGCCGCGCTGCAGCTCGCCGCCCTGTCGTTGCAGGGCCGTCACGACGTGGCCGCGTTCATCACCGACTTCGCAGGCGACGATCGCTTCATCGTCGACTACCTCGCCGACGAGGTGCTCGACCGCCAGACGGCGGAGATCCGCCGTTTCCTGCTGCACACGTCGATCCTCGGTCGTCTCACGGGACCGCTCTGTGATGCCGTCACGGGCGAGACGACGGGCAAGGCGATGCTCGAGGCGTTGGAGCGAGCGAACCTGTTCGTCGTCCCGCTCGACGACCGTCGCGAGTGGTACCGCTACCACCACCTGTTCGCCGACGTCCTCTCCGTCCGTGTTCTCGACGAGGAGCCGGGAGTCGTGGCCGTGCTGCACCGGCGGGCGAGCGACTGGTACGAGCGCAACGGCGAGCGAGCTGAGGCCATCTCCCATGCCCTGGCCGCCGAGGACTTCTCCCGCGCTGCGGAGCTCATCGAGCTGGCGGTTCCGGCGATGCGCCAGACGCGACAGGAGGCGACGCTGCGGGCGTGGTTCGACGCGCTCCCGTACGAGGTCTTCACGAACCGCCCCGTGCTGACCATGGGGAGGGTCGGTGCACTGATGGCGAGCGGCCGGTTCGACGGCGTCGAGGCACTGCTCGATCAGGTCGAAGCGTTGATGGGCGCTCCCGATGATTTGGTCGATCGAATCGTCGTTGATGAGGTCGAGTTCGCTCGGCTGCCGACGCAGATGGCGATGTTCCGTGCCGGACTGGCCCTGCTCACCGGCGACACCGCTGGAACGATCGCCCACGCCAGTCGCGCGCTCGATCGTGCTCGTGACGACGATCTGCTCGGTCGTGGCGCGGCAGCCGCGCTGTTGGGCCTGGCCTACTGGTCACTCGGCGAGCTCGACGCCGCGGAAGAGCGCTACGCCGAGTCCGTCCGCTGCTTCGAGCAGGCCGAGTACTACGCCGACGTCCTGGGCTGCGCTCGCGCCCTCGCCGACATCCAGTCCGCCCGAGGGCGTCTGGGCGCCGCGATCTCCACCCTCGAGTCGGGTCTCGAGCTCGTCCGCGCCCACGGTCCGTTGCGGGGAACTGCCGACATGCACGCCGGCCTCAGCGAGCTGTTCCTCGAACGCAACGACCTCGAAGCTGCGCGCCGCCATGCCCGCACGAGCGCCGAACTGGGCGATCACCTCGCGCTGCCGCAGAACGCCTATCGCTGGCGTGTGACCGAGGCTCGCCTGTCGCAGATCGACGGCGATTTCGTCGGCGCGCTCGAGCTCCTCCACGAAGCGGAGGAGCTCTACGACACCGACTACTCGCCGCCCACTCGCCCCATTCCTGCGGTCGCCGCCCGCGTGCACGTCGCGCGAGGAGATCTCGCGGCAGCGCGCCGCTGGGCGGCGAGCCGAGGCGTCTCCATTGACGACGAGCTGAGCTACCTCGCCGAGTACGAACACGTCACCCTGGCCAGGCTGCTGCTCGCCGAACACGTCGAGCGCCCCCGCCGGTCGCGCGCTGCATGACGCGCGCGCACTGCTCGACCGGCTGCTCAGGCGCGTGGAGGAAGGGCAACGAAGCGGCACGGCGATCGAGATCCTCGTCCTCCTGGCGCTGGCGCATGACGCCGACGGCGACACACCGGGCGCGCTCGCCGCATTGGAGGCCGCGCTGACGAGAGCCGAGCCGGAGGGGTACGTGCGGGTCTTCCTCGACGAGGGACCTCGGATGAGCGCGCTCCTGGAGACCGCCGTACGGCACGGCATGGCCGTCGAGCCGGCACGCCGGCTCCTCCTGGCGCGCGACGACACCGCCCGCGCACCCGACCTGCCCCAGGTCGAGCCGACCGGTCCGGCGCTGGTGCAAGAGCTGAGCAGCCGTGAGCTCGAGGTCCTGCGGCTGCTGCGCAGCCAGCTCAGCGGACCCGAGATCGCCCGTGAACTCCTGGTGTCGCTCAACACCATGCGCACACACACGAAGAACATCTACATGAAGCTCGGCGTGAACAACCGACGCCAGGCCGTCCAGCGGGCCGCCGAGCTCGGCCTCTAGCGGAACCCGTTCTGTCCGTAGCGATCGCCTCACAACGATCGATTTTGAAGGACAGTTCGGGGCGAGAGGATCACCACACCAATCACCACATGTGGTGAGGCGTGCTCACCAGGTCCGTTCGTACGGTCCCTTCGTGCAGTACGAGATCCGAGTCCAAGGACACCTCGGGCCCCGATGGGCAGGTTGGTTCGACGAACTGACCCTGAGGAACGAGGACGACGGCACGGCCGTTCTCCGCGGTCCCGTCGTCGACCAAGCGGCACTGCACGGCCTGCTCCAGAAGCTGCGCGACGTCGGCCTTCCGCTGGTGTCGCTCACGCAGGTCCCACCTGATCCAGCCCAGACCCAAGAAGGGACCCAACCATGACCACTTCCTCGATGACCACCACCAGCGACGCCCGGATGAGCCCGATGCGCAAGACCGCGCTCGCCGCCGGTCTGCTCTACATCGCGACGTTCGTCTTCTCGATTCCGGCGTTGGCGTTCTACGACGACGTGGTGAACAAGCCCGAGTTCGTCCTCGGCGCCGGCAACGGCGATGGGGTGCTGTGGGGTGGCCTCATCGAGGTCATCACGGCCCTCACCGCCATCGGCACGGCGCTCGTGCTGTACCGAGTTGTCAAGCGATACGACTCCAACCGGGCTGTCGGCTTCGTCGCCTTCCGCGTCCTCGAGGCCTCGATGATCTTCGTCGGCGTCATCAGCCTGCTCGGCGTCTTCACCCTCCGCCAGGACTTCGCCGGAGGCGACGGAACCGCCGTGACGGCGGCCGCATCAGCACTGGTCGCCGTCAAGCAGTGGACGTTCCTCCTCGGCCCCGGCCTGATGCCCGCCTTCAACGCCTTCTGCCTGGCCACGGTGCTGTATCGCTCCCGGCTCGTGCCCCGCATCATCCCGACCATCGGCCTCGTCGGTGCCCCGATCCTGCTCGCCTCCTTCGCCGCCACGCTGTTCGGTGCGTTCGACCAGGTCTCCGGTCCGGCACTGCTCTTGGCGCTGCCCATCGCGATCTGGGAGTTCTCGCTTGGCGTCTGGCTCACCGTGAAGGGCTTCAACGCATCGAAGGTCCGGAACGAGCCGGAGGTCAGCACGGCGACGCCGGTCATGGCGATGGCCTGAGCCCGCACCGACACAACGAGAAGCGCCGCCGCATCGAGCGGCGGCGCTTTCGCGCGTCCGGACAACGCCCTAGGCGCCGCGGACTCCTACGTCGTGCACGTGCTCTCTGCTCGGACCACGGCTCGGTAGATGACCGTGATCACGACGAAGAGAACGGCGGACACGGTGAGCGCGACGACCAGACGGAGCGCGGGTGTGCCTGCGTCCGGCAGGACGGCCCGCCACAGGTAGTTCGCGCCGACGATGATCACGAGGTACGCCCACCACGGCGCCCATCTGGTCGAGGTGCTCGGCTGTCGGTGCGGTTGCTGCTTCGTCACGGGTTCCTCCTTCGATGACGCATGGGGGAGAGGGCCACCTGGCCGACTCACGGTGAGTCGAGAGTTTGTCGATATCGACAATAACTCTGTCGATATCGACAGTCAACCCGCCATCTGCGATAGCGTGCTCGGCGATGGTGGATCAGGTTGACGGAGCGGTCGCGACCTGGAGAGGTGCTCATCCGGACTGGGACTGCACCGGCATGGAGCTGCTCGGGCGAGTTTCGAGGATCGAGCGCCTCCTCGAAGTCCGTCGCCTCGATGTGCTCCGTCCGCATGGCCTGACGACTGCGGACATCGACGTACTGGCGAGCCTCTGGCGCCATCCGGACGGCCAGCGACCCCGTGACCTGCGGCGCACGATGATGGTCGGATCCGGCACCCTCACACCGCGCCTGGACCGGTTGGAGGCCGGCGGGTGGCTCGAGCGCCGGCCGGACCCCGAGGATCTCCGAGGCTGCGTGCTGGTGCTCACCGGAAGCGGGCGACGACGTGTTCCACAGCTCATCGAGCAGCTGCTGGCGGTCGAGAATCAAGCGCTCGGTGCACTGCCTCGAACCGCGGTCGAGCGACTCGTCAGGGACCTCGGCAGCCTGCTCTCTTCGCTCGAGCCCGGCGCCACCTAGCTTTGGCCGGCATGACTGTCACGTGGGCGGAGTTGACCAGCCGCGTCGAGGAAGTGGCGAGCGACTGGCGCGTAGCTCGGCCCGAACGGCAGGCCAGACGCAACCTCGACCCCGCGGACTTCGCACGACTTGTGGACGCTGGCCTCCTCCGCGCCGCGGTGCCAGAGGAGCAGGGAGGGCTCTGGCGGAGCGTCGCCGAATCGACCCGCCCCGTCGCCGAGACACTTCGCACGCTTGCCGGTGCCGACCCTTCGGTTGCGCTCGTCTCGTCGATGCACCCGGCGGTCCTCGGCTTCTGGCTGGCAACTCCCGACCCGGCACGTTCGCTCTGGACGGAGCAACGCGACGCGGTGTTCGCCTCCGCCGCGAACGGCAGCCAGTGGGGGACGATCACCTCGGAGCCGGGCAGCGGTGGCGACATCCTGCGCACGAAATCGCAGGCGCACCCGGACGATGGGTCCTCCGGACCTCTGCCAGGGCACAGCTACCGCGTCAGCGGCGACAAGCACTTCGGCAGCGGCTCGGGCGTCACCGCGTTCATGATCACGACCGCAGTGCCGGAGGGTGAGGATGCGCCGACCCTGTTCATGCTCGACGTGCGGGATCGCCCGTGGGACGGCTCGGCCGGCCTGCAGCTCACGGCGGAGTGGGACGGGATGGGGATGGCTGCGACGCAGAGCCACGCCATGCGGCTCGAGGCGTGCCCGGCGATCCGGTTCGCGTGGGATGGAGCGATCGAGGAGATCCTGTTTGCTGCTGCGCCACTTGTCGCGACGCTCTTCACCGCTGTGGTCCTCGGCGTCTTCGACGAGGCGATCCGCACCGCGAAGGCGCAACTCGAGCCGAAGGCCGACTCGCTGCGCCCCTTCGAGCAGGTCGAGTGGTCACGCGCCGAGCTCGAGCACTGGCTCGCCGTACAAGCCTACGAAGGTGCCTTGCGGGCGGTGGAGGCGGGCGACGCCGGGCGAGCGTTGCACGCGACACTGCGCGCCAAGGAGGCCATCGCCGAGCTCGCCGAGTCGTCGCTCCGTCGCCTGACGCGCGTCATCGGCGGTGGAACGTTCTCGCGTCGGTCGCCCTTCGCGTCCTGGTTCGAGGACGTGCGTGCGCTCGGCTTCCTGCGGCCGCCGTGGGGACTCGCCTACGACAGCCTCTTCCGCACGTCGTTCATGTAGCGCCGTCGGTGACGACGCGGCTCATTTGCGCGCGGCGAGGCGGTCGGCGATGTCAGCCAGCTGCTGGCGCACCTCGTTCAATTCGTCAGCGGCGGCTTCTGTCGGCTCGGGCCGAGCTCGATCACTCGACGAGCCGGACGTGCGGAAGAAGCTGGCCATGGTCCCCGAGAGGATGCCGAGCGTGCCCAGCCCCGTGAGCATCAGGAACACGCCGGCGAGGCGGCCCTTCTCGGTGTGCGGGACGATGTCGCCATAGCCGACGGTCGTGAGCGTGACGATCCCCCACCACAGCGAGTCACCAAACGTCGCGAAGCCTGGATTGGTCGCTCGCTCCGCGCTATAGGCGATCCACGACCCGAGCAACAGCATCCCGACTGCGACGACGCCGACCTTGCCGAGCCGCTGCAAGGCCTTGCGTGCCCCCGGACTGGCGACCAGCAACCGGGCCAGCCGGCCGAGCCGGGCAACGACGAGAACCTGCGAGCCGCCGAGGCCGGGAATGAGGAACCACGGCGCGGTGAGGATGACGATCGCCAGGTCGAAGACTCCGACTCCCGACTTCAGGTAGCCAGGTACGAGCCTGACGCGGACACCGAGGTCGACGACGAAGACGAGCCACGCCACGACGTTCACCGCGATCGTGACGCCGGAGTCCTCGCTCGCCTGCGAGAGTCCCAGCACGATCGGCAGAAGAGCGGCAAGGACGATCGCGAGGTGGACGTGACGGTCCCACGCGGCGAGCGTCTCCGCGTTCCGGGCGGAGCCCGTTTGCGTCAGCGCGTCCTTGGATTCGGCCGGCACCGTCTTCATCGTGCTTCCTGCTGGCAGGCCGGCCGCGGATGCCGCGTGGATCGTCGAGGTCAGTGGAAGAGCTTGGCGACCTCGCCCTTGACGACCTTGCCGAGCGTGTTCCGGGGGAGCTCGTGGACGAAGGCGAAGCGGGTGGGGACCTTGGCCGCGGCCAGTCGCTCCTTGCCCCACGATCGGAGCATGTCGCCGTGTGGCGCGGTGTCGGGCGCCGGCACGGCGGCGAGGGCGACCCGCTGGCCCCACTCGACGTCGTCGAGGCCGACGACCGCGCAGTCAGCGATGTCCGGATGGTTCCGGTAGGTCTCTTCGATCTCTAGTGCCGACACCTTCTCGCCGCCGGTCTTGATGATGTCGATCGAGGAGCGCCCGAGCAGCCGGTAGCCGCCGGGCTCATGGACGCCGACGTCGCCGGTGCGGAACCAGCCATCGACGAACGCTTCCGCCGTGGCGTCGGGCCGCTCCCAGTAACCCGCGAACACCTGGGAGCCGCGTACGAGCAGCTCGCCAGGTTGACCGTCAGGGACGTCGGCCGCGGTCTCGTCGACGACGCGCACCTCGACGTCCGGCATCGGCTCCCCGACGTGGCCTGGCACTCGACGGTCGAGCGTGTTGGAGAGGACCATGCCGAGCTCGGTCATCCCATAGCGCTCGAGGAGGGTGTGCCCGGTCAGCTGGCGCCATTGCTCGAGCGTCGACACCGGAAGCGCAGCCGATCCCGACACCATCAGTCGCATCCCGGCCGCCCCCGCCGACCAGCGGGCACGAGTCTCCTCATCGGCGGACTCCCACGCCGCGGTGAGTCGGGCGTAGACGGTCGGCACGGCCATGAAGACGGTGATGTCGCCGGAGCCGAAGCGCTCCCACACGGAGGAGGCGTCGAACCCGCCCGGCGCCTCGCAGCAGGCGCCGATGGCCAGCGCCGCGAACGTCACGTTGATCAGACCGTGGACGTGGTTCAGTGGCAGCACGAGCACGGTTCGATCCGCTGCCGACCACGCCCACGCGTCGATCATGCCGTCGACCATGGCGGCGAGGCTGCGGTGGGTGTGCACGACGCCCTTCGGGCGACCGGTCGTGCCGCTCGTGTAGATCATCAGGGCCGGATGGTCGAGCCGCGGCGACAAACGGTGGACGAGCCCCGCCGCGGCCACGTCGACGACTGGGGTCCCGGCCGAGGCAGCGAGGCGGACCGCGGCATCTCGATGGGTCGGCGAGGCGACGATCGCCGCGGCGCCGCTGTCGTCCAGCACGTACGCCAACTCGGCGTCCGGGTTGGGTGGGTGCAGCGGTACCGCGATGGCACCGGCGTGCCAGCAAGCGAGCACGGCGGTGACGATGTCGTGTCCCGGAGTGCACAGCACAGCGACGCGGTCACCCTGCCCGACGGCGAGTGCCGTGGCGAGGTGCACGGCGTCGTCGTCAACCGTGGCGAACGTCCACTCGCCGGCCGGGTCGACGATGGCGAGGCGCCCGCGCATGACCGGCGACCCGATCCGGGAGTGGCACCGTCACCGGGTGCCGTCCACGAGCGTGTCGACGAGCGGGGGGCGACGGGCGGCGAACCCCGTCGCCGCTTCGAGTGCCTTGGCAACGCGCAGCAGGGCGACATCCGTGCCTTGGCGGGTCACGAGCTGGACGCCGACGGGCAGTCCGTCGACGTCGAACCCGGCGGGTAGCGACAGCGTCGGGCAACCCGTCACACTGATCCGCCAGCAGACCGCCATCCAGTCGATGTAGCTGGACATGGTCGCGCCCGCCACCTCCGTCGGGTACTCGATCTCGACGGGGAACGGCGAGACCTGCGTCACCGGGCACGCCAGGAGGTCGTAGCCCCGGTCGAAGAACGCCACGGTCTCCTCCCAGAGCGCGGCGAGCTGCGCGTATGCCCTCGCGACGTCGGCTGCGCTCACCGCGTTGCCGCGCCGGATCTCGTCCTGGATCGTCGCCTTGAACCGATCGATCCGGTCATGGAAGTTCGCCGTGCGACCCGTGGCGATGTTCCACGCCCGCAGCACGCGGAAGCACTCGCTGGCCGCTGCCAAGGTCGGCTCGTCGTCCACGACGTCCCATCCGAGGTCGACCATCGCCTGGCGCGTTCCGGCGAGCACGTCGAGCTGTGTGCGTTCGACCGGCACCCCGAGGTCGCGCGACCACGCCACACGGAGGGGCCGCTCCGGCGGCCGCAGCTCGGGCGGAAGATCGATCGGCCGGTGCATCGGGTCGCGCGCGTCGGGGGCGCCGAGCACGCCGAGCAGGAGGGCGACGTCGTCCACGGTGCGACCCATCGGACCGTGCGCGCTGATCGGCATCCAGGCGTTGCCAGGTCCGACCGACGGGACCACGCGCACCGTCGGGCGCAACCCGATCACGTTGTTCCACGCCGCGGGGTTGCGTAGTGAGCCGCCGGTGTCACTCCCGTCAGCCGTCGCCACCATCCGGCACGCGAGTGCAACTGCGGCGCCACCGCTCGACCCGCCGGCGCTGCGCTCGAGCCCCCACGGATTGCGGGTCACGCCGTAGACCTCATTGAACGTGTGCGACCCGGCGCCGAACTCCGGAGTGTTGGTCTTGCCGATCGCCACCGCTCCTGCCGCCTTCATCCGGGCCGCGATCAGACCGTCGGCCGCTGGCCGGTGATTGGCGCCGAACAATGGCGATCCGTACGACGTCGGGAAGTCCGCCGTCTCCTCGAGGTCCTTGTGGGCCGTGACGAGACCGGCCAGCGGACCGGGGTCCTCACCCCTTGCGATGGCGGCGTCGACCTCGGAGGCGCGCCGGCGGCCGACATCTGGGTCCAACGCAACGATGGCGTTCGTCGCCGGGTTGACGGCCTCGACGCGCGCGAGGTGAGCGTCGAGCAACTCGCGTGCCGACACCTCCTTGGCCCGATCAGTCGTCGTTGTTCAGCGGCGGTGAGCTCGACGAGGTCACCCATGGACCGCACCGTACGCGGCGGTCAGTCGCGCATGAGCCAGGCGACCACTTCCTTCTCGTGATCGACGTAGGCGTCGCCGCTGACGTCGACGACGACCCGTTCGATGGTCCCGCCCTCGAAGCGGAACGGCGAGGTGTAGTCGGTCGTGACGGTCGAGCCGCTGTCGCGCCCGACCGAGACACCTGTGCCGGCCAGTCCGAACTGACCGGGCTGGGTCCAGATCTCGTCCTGTCCAACCTGGGCATCGTCGACGTAGAGGGTGAGTGTGCCGATCGCGCTCATCGTCTGCGGGTCGTCGCCAGTCTTCTGGAACTCGGCGGTCAGCACGTGACGGCCGGTGCTGATCGCTCGGTCGGCGCTGACCTTCTGGATCCGTTCACCGAGCCAGTTGTAGACGTAGTGCAGTCGACCGTCCTGGACGTAGAGGGTGTGTCCGCCGGCGATGGCGCCCTGGGAGAACACGGCGCCCTGCGCGTCGGCGGAGTCGACGACGACGGCGGCGGCGATGGTGAACGACCGGCGCCGGACGTTCACGGCCACGGCCTCGGGCACCTCGGCGCCGGCGGGATAGTAGACGTACCGGTTCCGTGACTCTCCCGGTTCCGGGCCGGGGTGTGTTGAGGATCTCGAGCGCCGAGCGGTCGTCGAGTGGCAGGCCGTTGTAGAGGCCGGCGTAGTACGACCACAACGTCTTCATCTGCTCGAGCCGCTCCGGTTCCTGGTCGGCGAGGTTGCGGCTCTGCGAGCGGTCCTCCTCGAGGTGGTACAGCTCCCATGCGTCCTGGTCGAAGTTGCCCCACCCAGAGATCGGTGGGTGCACCGTGTTGACCAGCCACCCCTGGTGGTAGAGGGCCCGCTGGCCGAGCATCGAATAGAACTGCGTCTCACGACCAGGGGCGGACGCGTCGGTGAGCGTCGCCGTCATGCTCTGGCCCTCGATGGGCGTCTGCGGATAGCCCTTGATGACGGCCGGCGGATCCACGTCGAGGAGGTCGTAGAGCGTCGGCACGATGTCGACGGCGTGGACGTACTGACTGCGCACCTCGCCGTGGGCGGCGATGCCCTTCGGCCACGAGAGGAGGCACAGGTCGGCGGTGCCTCCCTCGTAGCCGGCGAAGCGCTTCCAGTAGGGGAAGGGCGTGTCGAACGCCCACGCCCATCCGGTGTTGTAGTGGTTGTAGGAGGTCGGGCTGCCCAGCTCGTCGATCCGGGCGAGGTTGTCCTCGATGTTGTCGGGGACGTTGTTGAAGAACTTGTTCTCGTTGAACGAGCCGTTTGGTCCACCCTCGCCGCTGGCGCCGTTGTCCGAGACGACCACGATGATCGTGTTCTCGAGCTGCTTGGATTCCTCGAGGTAGTCGATCAAACGTCCGATCTCATGGTCGGTGTAGGACACGAAGCCGGCGTACACCTCCGCCATGCGGGCGAAGAGGCGTCGCTCGTGCTCGTCGAGCGAGTCCCACGGCCGCACCACGTCGAGGGCAGGCCATGGTTGTCCAGCTGCGCTGGTGACGTCCTTGTTCGTGTTGATCGCCGAAAGCTCGACATCGTCGGGCAGCAGCCCGAGCTGCTTCTGGTTGGCCAGGATGCCCGCGCGGATCGCCTCATAGCCCTCGTCGAAGCGACCCTGGTACCGATCGGCCCACTCCTTGAACACGTGGTGGGGAGCGTGCGCCGCGCCGGGGCAGAAGTACGTCATCCACGGCTTCGTCGGGGCGATCGACTTGGCGTCACGGATGAACTCGATCGCCTTGTCGGCAAGGTCCTTGGACAGGTGATAGCCCTCCTCCGCGGTGTACGGCTGGTCGATCGGGTGGTTGTCGTACACCAGGTCGGGATGCCACTGGTCGGTCTCGCCGCCGAGGAACCCGTAGTAGCGCTCGAACCCGCGACCCAACGGCCATCTGTGCTTCCACGACGACAGGTCACTCTCCTCCGACGGGGTCAAGTGCCACTTGCCGATCGCGTACGTGTTCCACCCCCGCTCGCCCAGCACCTCGGAGATGAACCCGTTCTCGAACGGGATGCGCGCGGAGAAGCCTGGGAAGCCGGCCGAACCCTCGACGATGCAGGCCATCCCGTTGCTCGTCGCGTTCCGGCCGGTCAGCAGGCTCGACCGCGTCGGCGAGCACAGTGCGGTCGTGTGGAAGTTCGAGAACCGGATCCCGGCCTGGGCGATCCGCTGCATCGTCGGCGTCTCGATCGGGCCGCCGAAGACATCCATCGCCCCATAGCCGACGTCGTCCCACACGATCATCAGCACGTTCGGCGCGTCGGGTGGCGCCGTCGGCTGCACGAACGGTCCCCAATCCGGGACCGAGTCCCGGACGTCGAGGTTGATCACACCATTGAACTGCACGGGGGGCACTGTCGAACTCCTCTCGACCGAAGGAGGCATCGTTCCATATCGGCGCGATTCGTCCGTGGTCACGCGAAAGGGCGCGCTGCACGGATGACAGAGTCTGTAGCGGATGCGGTCACGTTCTCCCCGCCGAGCAGTGCTGCAGCCGCTGCGCGACTTCCTGCACACGGAGGCCGCCGGTGGGGTGGTCCTCGTCGGAGCGACGCTGGTTGCCCTGCTGTGGGCGAACTCCCCGTGGTCTGCCTCGTACTTCGACCTGTGGGACACCGAGCTGCCGCTCGACCTCACGTTCCAAGAGTGGATCAACGACGGCCTGATGACGCTGTTCTTCTTCGTCGTCGGCCTGGAGATCAAGCGCGAGCTGGTCGAGGGCGAGCTGCGCGATCGCCGCCAAGCGGCAACGCCAGCACTCGCCGCGCTTGGCGGGATGGTCGTGCCTGCACTGATCTACCTCGGCTTCAACGTGGGCGGTGCCGGGCAGGACGGGTGGGGCATCCCGATGGCCACCGACATCGCCATGGCGGTCGGCGTGCTCAGCCTGCTCGGGAGCCGCGTCGTGCCGTCGATCAAGGTGTTCCTGCTGGCCCTGGCCATCGTCGACGACATCGGCGCCATCGTCGTCATCGCCGTGTTCTACGCGTCGCAGTTCGAGGTGCTCCCGTTCCTCGTCGCGCTCGCGGTGGTCGGTGCCATCGTCGTCGTCCAACGGCTCGGTGTGGACGCCGTGGCCGTGTACGTCGTGCTCGGCGCAGGACTGTGGTTGGCGCTCCACGAATCCGGCGTGCACGCCACGCTGGCCGGCGTCGCGCTCGGCCTCCTCACGCCGACACGACGACGTCGCCGTGGCGAGTCGGAGTCGGTCGTCGAATGGCTCGAGCACGGCCTCCACCCGTGGACGAGCTTCGCGATCGTGCCGCTCTTCGCGCTGGCGAACGCCGGCATCCCCATCTCGGCCGACTCGCTGTCGGATGCCGCGTCGTCGACGATCACGTACGGCGTGATCGCCGGTCTCGTCGTCGGCAAGCTGGTCGGCGTGACGGCGGCGACGTGGCTGGCAGTCCGGCTGCGCATCGGCGACCTACCGAGCGCGGCGAGCTGGCGGTCGATCGTCGGCATCGGTGCCCTGGCGGGCATCGGCTTCACCGTTTCGATCTTCGTGACCGGACTGGCCTTCGACGATGTCGCCCTGCAGGACGAGGCGAAGCTCGGCATCCTCACCGCCTCGCTGCTCGCGGCCATACTCGGAGCTGCCGTGCTGACCGTCCGGCGACGGTGACGGCCTGCGCCGCTCCAATCTCGGGGATTCTGACGACAGTTGGTAGCGCTGAGCGCAACCAAGTGTCGTCAGAATCGGATTTGGTGGTGCCGTCAGCTCAGGCGGAACCAGCGGTGGTCGTACGCGCGCAGGGGGATGCGAGCCGTGCCGTTGCGGGGGCGGATCGGGCGGGCCGACTGGCGCAGGTCCCGCAACACGGCACCGTCGCCGGCGTCGGCGATGCGCACCTCGGCGGTTGCCGCCCGCCGAGCGAGGTTGTGGGCGGTGATGATCGTGTCGCCGTCCCAGTCGTAGCGCAGCACGAGCGCCGAGTCGACGCCCGCATCGAGCACCGTGCAGCGGCCCCACCCGATAGCTGGCAGCTCCTTGCGCAGGCGGATCATGCGCTCGAACCAGTTGAGCAATGAGTCGGGATCCCTGCGCTGGTCGGCGACGTTGACGGCGGCCGGCGCGAACCGCGCGTCCTGCGTCAGCGGCCGGCACAGGCCGTCGGCCGGCGCCGTGGAGAACCCGGCAGTCGGTCCGTCGGTCCACTGCATCGGCGTGCGCACCGCCAATCGATCATCGACGTCGAGGTTCTCGCCCATCCCGATCTCCTCGCCGTAGAACAGCGTCGGCGTGCCGGGCAGCGCGAAGAGGAGGCTGTAGGCCATCCGCAGCCGCTGTTGGTCGCCGCCCAGCATCGTTGGCAGACGTCGGCGCAACCCCCGGCCGTACAGCTGCATGTCCGGGTCGGGACCGAAGGCGGCGAACACCTCTTCTCGGTCGGCGTCCGAGAGCTTGTCGAGCGTCAGTTCGTCGTGGTTGCGCAGGAACGTCGCCCACGAAGCCTCGGGTGGGATCTCCTGTCGCCCCCGCAGCGCAGTGGCGATCGGACGAGCGTCCCCACGGGCCAGCGCCACGTACGTCGCCTGCATGGTCAGGAAATCGAACAGCAGGTGCAGCTCGTCGCCGTCCTCGTCGCCGAAGTAGCGGCGTTGCTCGGCGGGTGGCAAGTTGACCTCGCCGAGCAGGACGGCCTCGCCGCTGCGCCGGTTGAGGAACGCCCGCAGATCGCGCAGGTACTCGTGCGGGTCGAGCTCCATCGCCTCGCCGATGCCGTCCAGCTCGAGCAGGAACGGCACGGCGTCGACGCGGAAGCCGGAGAGGTTCTGCGCCAGCCAGAAGCCGATCAGCTTGCGGATCTCGTCGCGCACCTCGACCGATGCGATGTTGAGATCAGGCTGGTGGCGATAGAAGCGGTGCAGGTAGTACTGCCCGGCCTCGGGGTCCCAAGTCCACAGTCCGCCTTGATCGCCGGGGAACGTCTCGCCTCGTGGACCGTCGGCGGGGATCTCGTCGGACCACACGTAGAAGTCGCGGAACCTCGACTCGCGACTGTGGCGAGCTGCTTGGAACCACGCGTGCTGATCCGACGTGTGGTTGACGACGAGATCGACGATCACCCGCATGCCACGGTCGCGCGCCGTTCGGACGAACTCGGTGAAGTCACCGAACGAACCCAGGCGTGGATCGATCCCGTAGTGCTCGGTGATGTCGTAGCCGTCGTCCAGGTCGGCCGTCGGGTAGATGGGCATCAACCACACGCACGTCACGCCGAGGCCCGCGAGGTAGTCGACCTTGCCGGTCAGCCCGGCCAGGTCGCCGATCCCGTCGCCATCGCTGTCGAAGAACGTCTGCACGTCGAGGCAGTAGACGACGGCGTTCTTCCACCACAGGTCGGCGGTCTCGGCGACGCTCACGTTGCCCTCAGGGTCGGCACGACGTGCTCCCCGAACACGTCGATGAACGCCTGCTGCTCTCGGCCGACGTGGTGGATCCACACCCCGTCGAAGCCCAAGGCGACGAGCTCGGCGAGCCGATCGCGATGCCACGCCGGGTCCGACGAGACGAGCACCCGCTGGCGGACGTCCTCCGATCGCACGAACTTGGCGGCCACGTCGAAGTGCTCGACCAACTCGAGGTCCCAGCACACCGGCGGGTCGAAGACGTTGGTCCGCCACTGATCCCAGGCCACCGCCTCCGCCTCGTCCTCGCTCGGCGCCCATGACACGTGCACCTGCAGGTACGCCGGCTTGTCACCACCACCGTTTCCGTGGAAGGCGTCGAGCACGCCGCGCAGCGCGTCGACGTCCTGGTTGACGGTGATCAGCCCGTCCGCCCAACTGCCGACCCACGCTGCCGTCTCCTTCGAGACGGCGGCGCCGACCAGCGGGGGAGGGGTGGCGGGGAGCGTCCACAGTCGGGCCCGGTCGACGCGGACCAAGCCGTGATGGGTGACCTCCTCACCGGCGAACAGCGCGCGCAGCACCTCCACGCACTCGGACAATCGCTGGTTGCGATGCTTCTTGTCGGGCCATCGATCGCCCGTGATGTGCTCGTTGGACGCCTCGCCGGTGCCGAGGGCGACCCACAGCCGTCCGGGGAACATCTCCGTGAGGCTGGCCGCAGCCTGGGCGACGATTGCTGGGTGGTAGCGCTGCCCCGGTGCCGTGACGATCCCGAACGGCAGCGCCGTAGTGGCCATCGCCGCGCCCAGCCACGACCAGGCGAAGCCTGACTCGCCCTGCCGCTCGCTCCACGGGGAGAAGTGGTCCGAGGACATGGCGGCGTCGAAGCCGGCATCCTCGGCGCGCTGCACGGCGTCGAGCAGCCTCCCGGGCGAGACCTGCTCGTGCGACGCGTGCCAGCCAACGATTGTCACGGTCGGGCAGCCTGCCCCTCTGGCCGGGCCGCCAACCCATGGTTATCTTACGCTTGAACCCGATGCGACGCACGATCTTCGACGACACCCACGAGCAGTTCCGGTCCGCCGTGCGCTCATTCCTCGAGCGCGAGGCAACGCCCCACAACGAGCGCTGGGAGCAGGAAGGCATCGTCGATCGCGCGCTCTTCGAGTCGGCGGGAGCCAACGGGTTCCTCGGCATCGAGGTTCCTGAGAAGTACGGCGGCGGCGGCGTTCGCGACTTCCGCTTCAACATGGTGCTGCACGAGGAGATCCAGCGCGCCGGCATCAACGCCGCCGGGCTCGGCCTGACGCTGCACAACGACATCTGCCTGCCGTACTTCCTGAACCTCACCGACGACGACCAGAAGCAGCGCTGGCTCCCTGGTATCTGCTCGGGTGAGCTGATCACGGCGATCGGCATGACAGAGCCGGGCATCGGTTCCGACTTGGCGTCGATGTCGACGTCGGCGATCCGCGACGGCGACCACTACATCGTCAACGGCTCCAAGACGTTCATCACCAACGGCATCAACGCCGACCTCGTCATGACGGCCGTCAAGACCGACCCCTCGCAGCGCCACCGGGGCATGTCGCTGCTCGTGCTCGAGCGGGGCATGGAGGGCTTCGAGCGGGGTCGCAACCTCGACAAGCTCGGACTGCACGCCCAGGACACCGCCGAGCTCTTCTTCAACGACGTCCGCGTGCCGGTCGCCAACCGCCTCGGCGACGAGGGCCAGGGCTTCCTCTACCTCGTCACCAACTTGCCGCAGGAACGGCTGTCGATCGCCGTCACCGGTGTGGCTGCTGCCCGGGCGGCGTTCGACACGACGCTCGCCTACGTGAAGGAGCGCAAGGCGTTCGGCCAGCCGATCGGATCGTTCCAGCACAGCCGCTTCGTGATGGCCGAGCTGGCGACGCAGATCGAGGTCGCCCAGAGCTTCATCGACACCTGCGTGCTCGCGCTGAACGACGGCGCGCTGACGGCGGAGGAGGCGGCGATGGCGAAGTGGTGGTGCACCGAGCTGCAGGGACGGGTGATGGACGCCGGCCTGCAGCTGCACGGCGGGTACGGCTACATGAGCGAGTACTCGATCGCCCGGGCCTACGCCGACGCCCGCGTCACCCGCATCTACGGCGGGACGACGGAGATCATGAAGGACCTCATCGGCAAGTCATTGGGGCTGTGACACTCCCGTCTCGTCGCGCATATGACCTCGTCGCGTCGTGACGTCCGGCGGTCGACGGCGAGCCGCATCCGCGGTCCGATGGAATGCCCTCGCCCCGACCCAGTAGGTTTCGGGCGAGCGGGGCGGTGTTGGAGCAACATGAGGTCGAACAGGGAGCATCACTGCAGGCGGCTTGTGACCGCCGTTGCCCTGGGCGTGCTCGCGGGCGCGGCCGGGACGTCGCAGCTCGTCTCGGCCCAGGTGGCACCGCCGCTCGAACCGCCGATGAGCCTCGTCCTCGAGGAGACCGTTCGGGGCGACCTCGTGATGGCCGGCAACTCGAACCTGCTGGCTGCAGGGGGGTGGGCCGGCACGTCGGCCGCGGACATCGACGGCGACCGATCGCGGATCTGCATCGGCCGCGTCGGGCGTCCGGGCACGTTGTGCGCCGACAACTCCAGCTCAGCGACCGTTGATCTGCCGCCGGGCGCGGCGGTCATCGAGGCCCGGCTGTACGTGTCGACGGCGGTGTCGGAATCGGTCGGACCGCTGCGCGTGCGCCTCGCCGGCCCGGGCGACACCGCGTACTCCGATGCAGGATTGGCCACCCCGGAGGTTCCGAAGGTCGGCGAGGCGAGTGGCGGCGACCTGCGCGCTGTCCACCGCCAAGCCATCTGGGACGTCACCGACTTCGTCGCCCGCCGGGGACCTGGTGAGTACACGGTGGCCGACATCGTCAACGAGCGCGCCGGCCCGTGGCTGCCGTATGCCTCGTGGGGGATCGTCGTCGCCTACGAGCTCGACCCGGCAAACGAGGCACTCGTCACTGCGCAGCCGCCCGAGGTGCAGCAGCGCTTCGCCTTGCGGACGTTGTCCTGGCACGACGGGCTGGCAATGGCGTCTGGGGCTCCACTCGAGGTTGAGGTCGGGGGTTTCACGATTCCCGCTGATCGCCGTGTCTTCGCCAAGTCGTTCCATCTCATCGCCCACGCCGGCGCTGCCGGGTTCGAGAACGTGTCGTTCGAGGGTGGCCCACTCGGCAACAACGCCACACCAGGCGACGCCGCCCCTCCAACCGGCGTCGTGATCGGCACCGATCCGGCGTGCAACACGATCGTCGATGTCCTCAACGACACGATCTGCTCACTCGGAACGCCCGTGCAGACGAAGGCCCCGGGTCCGCTCGACTACCGCTCGTCGGCAGACGGGGTGACCCCGAGCTCGACGTCGGCGGTCGACATGGACGTGACCCGGATCCCGGACCGGTATCTCCTTCCGGGGATGACCTCGGCGACCGTCAGCGTGGACGTGGTCGGTGACGGCGCCGTTGCAGCAGGCGTGATCGCCGTCTCGGTCGACCAATCGGTGGTGGCGCCGTGAGACGGCTGGCCGCTGTGGGCGGGGTGGCGCTGTTGCTGCCCGTGCTGGCGTGGCGCGCGGCAGGCGCTGATCCGCAGACCGCGGAGGTCGTTCCATGTGACTCGACCACGACCACCAGCATCCTCGATCCGCTCGATCCGGCGCTGACGGCCAGCACACAAGCGTGCATCCCGGCTGATCCCCTGGCTCCGGTTCCGCCCACACCACCGCTGCCCCCGTCGCTGCCCGGCGAGTCGACGACGACGACGACCATCTTCGATCCGAACACCACGACGACGACGCTCGACCCGAACGCAACGACGACAACGACGACGCCACCTGTGCCATCGGCAGCGACGACGCTGCCCCCGACCGACACTGCGCCGCCACCCGCCGACCCGCCGACGTCAGAGCCGCCGCCGGCTGAGCCGCTCACGTCCGAACCGCCACCCGTCGAGGAGACCGTGCCACCGGAGACCACGGTCCCGCCGGAGCTCGAATCAGCGACCGTGGCCCCGACGCCTGCTCCCGAGGCCGGCCGCGTGCTCGCGCCGACCGGGGTCACCGAGACCGGGCAGGTCCGCTCGATCACGTTCCCGGTCGCCGGACCGGTCCGCTACTCGAACGACTTCGGCGCTTGCCGGGCGGGCTGCAGCCGTCAGCACAAGGGCAACGACATCATCGGCGACCGGTTGCAGCCGCTGCTGGCCATGCGCGACGGCGTGGTCGACCGGCTGCTCGACCACCCAACGGCGGGCTACGGGGTCGTGATCCAGGATGCCGAAGGGTGGGAGTACCACATCTACCACGTGAACAATGACTCGCCCGGAACCGATGACGGCGCCGACGACGGGTCGTGGCGGTTCGCGCCGGGCATCTTCCCGGGCGCGCCGGTGAACGCCGGCCAGGTCGTTGCGTGGATGGGTGACTCGGGCAACTCCGAGGGCTCCGTGCCTCACGCTCACGTCGAGATCCACACGCCTTCGGGGGCGGCGGTGAACCCGTTCTGGAGCCTGCGCATGGCCCAGCGCGACGTCAACTGTGCGATCCCGGCGATCGTCGCCGACCCGGCTCCCGCCGCCGACCCGGCCGCAGCCGCTGCCCTCGCTGCCGCGCCGAGCCCGGATGCGACGTTCCTCGAGGACGGCTGGTCTGCACCGCAGACGTTGGCCGCGCTGCCGGGCGAGTGGCGGGCGCTGTCGGTCACCGGCGGTCGGCCGGGATCGACGGCGACGGCGGCCCGGATGTGGATCGGTCCGGCCGGCTTCACCCCGGTCGACGAGGCCGCCGTGCATGTCGGTGATCCGCGCTACAACCAGGACTGCACGCAGCCGATCCAGGCGCCAGCACAGATCCCCGCGGAGCTCGGGGCGATCCTCGCGACGATCCGGGCGATGGAGACCGGCGGCAACTACACGACGCAGGTGACCAGCTCGACGGCGTCCGGTGCGTACGGATTCCTCGACGGCAGCTGGGGCGGCTACGGCGGCTACCGCCGAGCGCGTGATGCGCCGCCCGAAGTGCAGGACGCGAAAGCGGCCGAGCTGGCGACGTACATCCTCAACCGCAACAACGGGGACGTGTCGACGATCCCGGTGTCGTGGTACATCGGCCACGTTCCCATCGGCGCCGAGTGGGACACCGTGCCGCCGGTCGGCGCCAACACGATCACCCCACGCGAGTACCAGAGCCGCTGGTTGCGGATGTATGCCCGCATCCTCGGACAACCCGAGGCATGGGTCGGGTCGACACCGGCGTGGACCGCCGTTGACACCAGCACGACGTGTCGCACCGTCGTGGTCGATCTCGGACAGCCCGGGCAGCCCGAGTACGGCCTGACGCAGGCGCACACGTTCGGCACCGATGGATCTGGTCGCGCCGTGGCCGCCGCCGGTGATCCGTGCGACCCGAACCGGCCAGCGCCCGCGCCGCCCCCGACCGACACGCCGACCCTGCCGGCAGCAGGTCCGAACTAGCTAGACCGGGTTCCTCTCGCAGGCAAGCTGCTCGATTCGGCGAGGTGTACGGTGCCGATCCGTGGCAGCAGCAGAACCGGCTTTCGGGATCGACATTGGTGGTTCGGGGATGAAGGCCGCACCCGTGGACCTGGCGGTCGGCGACATCTCCGAGGATCGATTGAAGATCCTCACCCCGCACCCGGCGGCACCCGATCCGATGACCGATGTGGTCGTCCAACTCGTCGAGCACTTCAAGTGGACCGGGCCCGTCGGCGTGACGTTCCCGGGCGTCGTGCGCCGCGGTGTCATCCGCTCGGCGGCGAACGTCGACCCCTCGTGGATGAACGTCGACGCCGATGCCATGTTCTCCAAGGCGACGGGGTGCGAGGTGCACGTCGTCAACGACGCCGACGCGGCGGGACTGGCAGAGATGCGGTGGGGTGCGGGCAAGGACCGGAATGGTGTCGTGCTACTGCTCACCATGGGCACCGGCATCGGCTCCGCGCTGTTCGTCGACGGGAAACTCGTGCCGAACACCGAGCTCGGTCACCTCGAGCTCGACGGCCACGACGCCGAGCACAAGGCGGCGGCGAGCGCGCGCGACCGCGAGGACCTCTCGTGGAAGGAGTGGTCCCACCGCGTCCAGCGCTATTTGAAGATGGTGATCGGGCTGTTCGACCCGGAGCTGATCATCGTCGGCGGGGGTGTCAGCCGGCGGTCGGGCAAGTGGTTGCACTACATCGACGTCGACGTGGAGGTGGTGCCCGCCACGCTCACCAACGAAGCCGGCATCGTCGGCGCGGCGCTCGTGTCCACCATGGACAACGCGCCCGAATAGCGCTACTCGAACACCCCGAGCCGCTCCGACAGCTCGGCGCGGTACTGCTCAGCGCGGCTCAGCTTGAGGTGCTCGTAGCCGCGCACCTGATCGGGGAGTGACGCGATGGTCACCGCCTCGGCGAGGTTGCCGGCAGTGAGCTGCTCGGCGAGCTGCTCGACGGCAGCTTCGTACTCTGGGATCATCGCCCGTTCGAGGCGCCGCACCTCGGCCCAACGGAACGGGTCGGCGACCGTGCCGCGCACTCGCTTGGACTTGGCCAAGGCCGTGAGCATCGGCTTGCTCGTTGGTCCGAGCTTCATCTTGTGCTTCAGCCCCATCGACCGCAGCATCGGTGGGTGCAGCCGCCACGTCACCTTGGCGTTCGGGCCGCCGACTGCCTCGTAGCCGGCTCGCGCTGCCGGCTCGAGCAGCAGGCGCGCCACCTCGTACTCGTCCTTGTAGGCCATCAGCTTGTACCCGTAGCGAGCGACCGCTTCGGTGAACGCCGTGCTCGTCGGATCGACGCGCCGCTCAGCGGCCCGGGCGACGTCGACGAGGCGCCGGAACCGCTTGGCGTACCGCTCCGACTGGTAGCCGATCGAGGTCATCGGCGAGCCGGTCGATGAGCGCGTCGACCGTTTCTGGCGGTGGCGGGACCGCGACGTCGGCCGACCGGGCCACATCGTCGGGTGAGACCGCCCATCGCCGGCCCCACCTGAACGCCGCGATGTTGCGGGCGACTGCCACCCCGTTGAGCTCGATGGCCCGCTCGATCTTCACCGGATCGACCGGGATGGCGCCATGCTGCACGGCGACGCCGAGGAGCAGGATGTTGGCCGCCGTCGTGTCCCCGAACAGCGCGGCGGCAATGGCGATGGCGTCGAGGAACCGGTTGTCCGCCTCCCTGGACACCTCAGCCATCCGGCCGGTGAGTGCCTCCAGCGAGGGGTAGTTCGTCGTCGGGTCGGCGATCATCGCACCCGTCGGCGTGCCGGCCACGGAGCCGATGACCACGGTGCGCGCCTGGTCGGCGCCGACGCGGTGCGTGTCGCTCGCCGCCACCAGGAGATCGAACGCGAGCAGGCAGTCGACGCCCGAGCTGTTGGCGTGGTTGGACGCCGGCACGGCGCCGCTGCTGCTCACTCGCAGATCGCTGACCACCGGCCCGGCCTTCTGCGACAGGCCGGTCTGATCGAGGCCGCGCACGACCTTGCCGTCGAGCATCGCCGCAGTGCCGAGCACCTGGCTGACCGTGATCACGCCGGTCCCGCCGATCCCCGAGAGGCGCACGGTGAACGCATCGGTCGGCACGATCGCCTGCGGCGCCGGCAGCCCGACGGATGGATCCTCGGACGTCCCGACGGTCGAGCGTGCCGCGCGCGCGCCGCATCCTCGTCGACCGTGACGGTGGCGAACGACGGACAGTCGCCCTCCAGGCACGTCATGTCGAAGTTGCAGCTCGTCTGGTGGATCCGCGTCTTGCGCCCGTACGGCGTGTCGATCGGCTGCACCGACAAGCAGTTGCTCTTGTCCCCGCAGTCGCCGCAGCCCTCGCAGACCCGCTCGTTGATGACCACGCGGAAGCCGGGCTTGGCCCGCAACCCGCGGCTGCGCGCCCTGCGCTTCTCCGCCGCGCATTCCTGATCGTGCAGTAGCACCGTCACGCCGGGCACGGCCGCCAACTCGACCTGCGTCTCCATCAGCATCGAGCGGTCACGGATCGCCACGCGCCCTTGCGCGTGCCGGCCGAAGTCCGTGTCGCGCCACTTGCCCGGTTCGTCGGACGTGATGACGACTCGGCTCACGCCTTCCAGCAGCAACAGCTCGACGACGTCGGGGACCGACATCTGACCCGGCGGGTCCTGCCCGCCGGTCATCGCCACCGTGCCGTTGTAGAGCAGCTTGTACGTCATGTCGACGCCGGACGCGACGGCGGCGCGTATGGCCAGCGACCCGGAGTGGAAGAACGTGCCGTCTCCGATGTTCTGGACGAAGTGATCGCGCTCGACGAACGGCGCCATGCCGATCCACTGGGCGCCCTCGTTGCCCATGCAGGTCAAGCCGGCGATGTCGCCGACCCGCTCCGGATCCATCAAGGCGACCATGGCGTGGCAGCCGATCCCACCTCCCACGAGCGTGCCCTCGGGCGCCCGCGTGGAGACGTTGTGCGGGCAACCGCTGCAGTAGAACGGCGTGCGGTTGATCGTCAGCGGGATCCGCGACGCCTCGCGCTTGGGGGGCAGCGGCCGCAGCCGCTCGCTCGGGATGCGCTCGGCCAAGCGCCTGCGCAACGGCTCGAGCAGACGGTCGGCGTCGAGCATTCCGGTCCCGGGGATCAGCGGTGCACCGCGCTCGTCGTGGCGCCCGACAACACGAGGCCGTTCCGCCGAGTCGTACATCGCGCTCTTCACGAGCAGTTCGAGCGTCGGGTTCTTCTCCTCGACGACGAGCACCTCGGCCAGCCCGTGGGCGAACTCCCGCACCTGTCCATCGTCGACGGGCACGGGCATGAGGAGATGGAACAGGCGGATGCCGACCGAGCGCAGCGCGTCGTCGTCCGGGAGACCGAGCAGCTCGAGCGCCTCGCGCAGCTCGTGGTACGTGTGCCCGCTGGCGGCGATGCCGATCCAGTCGTCGGGGCCGTGCACCGTCACGCGGTTCAGCCCGTTCGCCACTCCGTATCGGCGGGCCAGCTCGGAGCGCACCTCCTGGAACTCGCGCTCCATCTCCAACGTGTACGGAGTCAGCAGGCGCCCGCTCGGCCGAGGCACGAACAGCTTGCCGTCGAACTCCATCGTCGGCATCACGGGGTCGACGCGATCCGGATGCACGTCGACCGTGCCCGTGCCGTCTGCGACGGGGGTGACGACCTTCATGCCGACCCAGACGCCGCTCGCCCGCGAGAGCGCGACGGCGTGGCGGCTCAGATCGAGCGCTTCCTGCACGTCGCCGGGGAACATGATCGGCATGTGCAGGTCGACGAGCGTGGCGTCACTCGAGCTCGGCAGCGTCGACGACTTCGCCGCCGGATCGTCGCCCACCACCGCCACGACGCCGCCGTGTGGCGATGTCCCGGCGAACACGCCATGGCGGATGGCGTCGCCCGCCCGGTCGAGCCCCGGCGCCTTGCCGTACCAGACGCCGATGACGCCGTCGTAGCGCTTGTCCGTCAGCGTGTCCACGAGCTGGCTGCCCATCACCGCAGTGGCCGCCAGCTCCTCGTTGACGGCGGGTCGAATGACGACCGGAAGATCCGGCACGGTGGCCGCAGCCGCAGAAGCCTCCTCCTGGAACGTCCCGACGGGCGACCCTTGGTATCCGGAGACGAAGGCGGCGGTGCGCCGGCCACGACGGCGGTCGATGCGCAGTTGATCGATCGGCATCCGGGCCAAGGCCTGCACGCCGGACACGAAGACCCGACCGGATTCCAGCCGGAAGCGGTCGGCGAGCTCGTACCCCGAGAGATCGGGTCGCTCGGCGAGGTCAGTCACCGGCATCGTCCCGCGTCGTCGGGTGACGAGGTAGTCGACCGATGACCGCGGAGTCCTCCGGCGGTGTGTTGGCGCCGAACGCGGCGCTGTAGATCCCACGGTCGCCGGATGGCGCCCGAAGTGCGAACAGGATCACCTCGTCGCCAGGGTCAGACTGCCCCTCGAACCGCAGCACATGGTCGATGTGCACGTTCGAGAGGTCGGCGACCTCGCCCGTCTGGCCGCATTGCAGGTTGCCGTCCGGAGTGGCGTACCAGTTACCGGTATAGCCCTCGGCCTGCAGCCGGCGCATGGCGTCCGACACGGTGTCCATTGAGTCTCCATCCACGGCGGCACTCCTCCGGTCGAACCGTCGTTCTGCGCGTCGTCAACCGTACCGGCGCGCCCGGCTGGTGGCTCCTCCTCAGGTACCCATCCCGCCGTCGATCGGCAGTCCGACGCCGGTGATGAACCGCGCTGCATCGGAGCAGAGGAACACCACGGCGTCGGCCATCTCGGCGACCTCGCCGAGCCGGCCGAGCGGGGTCAGCCCGATGACGTCGGCGACTGCTGCCTCCGGAGTCGGCCACAGCCCTACCGCGGCGACGTCACCGGCGAGCCGCATGCCCATGTCCGTCGGCACCAGACCGGGGTACACGCAGTTGACCCGGACGCCGTAGCCGAGCTTCCCGGACTCGACGGCGGCCACGCGGGTCAGCCGGTCGACAGCCGATTTGGTTGCGGAGTAGCCCGAGATCGAGGGGAACGGGATCGTCGCGGCCACGGACGCGACGTTGACGATCGCCCCACCGCTGCCGGCGAGCCCTCCGGGACGCATGGTGCGGAACGCGTGCTTGATCCCGAGGCTGACGCCGACGACGTTGACGTCGAGCATCTTGCGCAGGTCGTCCGGATCGGCGTCGATCACGAGGGCCGTGATCTCGATGCCGGCATTGTTGACGAGGATGTCGAAGCCGCCGAGCGTGGCGACGGTTGCCTCGACGGCCTCCTCCCACGTGGACTCGTTGGTGACGTCCAGTGTGACGAAGCCCGTCTTTCCGCCCGCGGTGGCGATGCGATCGGCGGTCTCCCGGCCGAGGTCGTCGAGGATGTCGCCGATCATCACCGCCGCCCCGGCGGTGGCGAGTGCCTCGGCGATGCCGGCCCCGATGCCGCGAGCGCCTCCGGTCACGAGCGCGTGCCGGCCAGTCAAGTCGAAGTTGCTCATCAACACCCCCGAGCGAGCGATGGGACCCCGGCGCGGGACACTAGGTCAGCCCTGGTGAGCGAGCAACGGGGGTGCCTCGGCGGCGGCCAACGCCTTGTCGGTGACGATGATGTAGACGATCGGGAAGCAGAGCGCGCTCAGCACGGCGCTGGTCCAGAACACCGCGGTGAGACCCCAACGGTCCCCGATGAAACCGGCGAGCGCGGCGCCGAGCGGCATCGTTCCCCACGCCAGTAGCCGGTACCCGGCGTTGACGCGCCCCAGCAGGTGATCGGGGACGATGCGCTGGCGCAGCGACACGGTGATGACGTTCCAACCGACGATCAGCGCGCCGCCGACCACGAAGGCCGCGGCGATCCAAGCGATCGAGGTCGTCAGGGCGAGCACGAGGGCGAAGACCGGGAACATCGCGGTGGCCAGCAGCAGCGTGCGGCGACGACCGAGACGCCGTTCGAGCCGATCGACGACGAGTGAACCGAGCACGGATCCGGCGGCGAGCGTCGCCAAGAGCACACCGAAGCCACCTGCGGACAGGCCCATCGGACCGGGTTCGACGGCGTACAGCGGCAACACAGCGAAGACGGCGGTCGACGCGAGGTTGGAGATGCCGACACAGATGGCGAGGGTGCGCAACAGCCGATGACGGGCGAGATAGCGGACGCCTTCGGCGATGTCGGTGCGCAACCTCGGTGGAGCGGTGTCGCGAGTCGGACGGAAGTGGCCGACGAGCAGCAGCATGACGGTGGCCGCGATGGCGTACGCGGCGGCACTTCCGGCGAGTGAACCGGCCAGCGTGATGCCGGCGATGATCCCGCCGATCGGCGGCCCGACGAATTGGTTGGCCGTCAGCTCGACGGCGTAGAGGCGACCGTTGGCCAGGGAAAGCTGCCCGCTGTCGACGACGTTGGGCAGGATCGACTGGGCGGCCGTGTCGAACATCGTCTCGGCGACGCCGAGCCCGAAGGCGACGACGTACAACAGCCAGAGCTGCTCGAGGTTGACGGCGACGATGAGCGCCAGCAGCCCGATCATCCCGGCGCGGACGATGTCGACGAGCACCATCGTGCGTCGGCGGTCGAGGCGGTCCGCCCACGCTCCGGCGGGGAGGGCGAACAGGAGCCATGGAAGCCGGCCGACCAGGGTGACCGAGGCGAACGCTCCGGGATCGCGGGTGATCCCGAGGGCGACCAGCGGCAGCGTGATCTGGAAGGCTCCGTCGGCGAGGTTCGACAGGCCGGATGCGCTCACCAACCACGTGAAGTTGCGTCCGAGAGCCATTGATTGAGCTTTATCAATCGGTTAGCATTTCGTCAATGGGTGGGCCGAGTGAAACCCGACACGACACGACCGGAGGCGACGCCGGCAGAGTTCAAGGCGATGGCGCACCCGTTGCGCCTGCGCATCCTGCGGCTGTGCCTGCACGAGTCGCTGACGAACAAGGAGATCGCCGAGCACCTCGGCCAGGATCCGGCGACGACGCTGTACCACGTGCGGATGCTGGTGCGGACGGGGTTCCTGGTGCCCGAGGAGGTGCGCACGGGCCGGCGCGGTGCGCTGGAGAAGCCGTACCGGGCCACCGGGAAGTCGTGGGTCCTCGCCGTCCCGCAGCCGGAGGACCAGATGACGAGCGTGCTGGCCGCGCTGGATGCCCTGCGGGCCGAGGTCACGGAAGTTGGGCCCGAGGGTCTCGTCGACAACGCCCGCGCTGGACTGCAGCTTTCCGACGACGAAGTCGCGGAGCTGTGCGACCGCTTCAACGCGATCGTCCAGGAGTACGTCGCCCGCCCGCCGACGGCGGACGGGACGAAGTACGGGCTGGCCTTCACCGTCCATCGCCTCCGCGAACGGCGCAGTTAGCCCGGCGGCCTGAAAGGATGCGGCCGTGATCGTGGTGGCCGGGGAAGCGCTGGTCGACGTCGTCGGCACGGCGGACGGTGTCGTGGCGACGCTCGGCGGGGCGCCGTACAACGTGGCGAGGGCGTGCGGACGCCTGGGTGCGCCGACTGTGCTCGCGTCCTGCCTCTCGCTCGACGGCTTCGGCAAGCGGCTGCGGTCCGGGCTGACAGAGTGCGGTGTCGCCGACGACCTGCTGCAGTTCACGGATCGTCCCACGACGCTCGCGCTCGCCGACGTGGACGAGGAGGGTGTCGCCACGTACCACTTCTACGCCGAGGCGACGAGCGCGCCGCTGCTGACGCCCGGCCCGCTGCCCGAGCCTGCAACGGCGCTCGTGACGGGCGGTCTGGCCCTCGCCCTCGAGCCGATGGCGCACCACATCGAGCGGTTCGTCACCGAGGCGGGCGCCGGCGTGATGGTCGTCATCGATGTCAATGTCCGCTCGGCAGCGATCACCAATCGCAATGCGTATCTCGAGCGCTTGCACACGGTGCTCCATCGCGCCGATGTGGTCAAGGTGAGTCACGAGGACCTCGCCTACCTCGAGCCTGAGGCGACCGCGCACGATGCGGCTCAGTCGTTGCTCCAGCGCGGCGCCCGCGTCGTCCTGGTCACGAATGGCGCGCACGACACGACCATCGTCACCGGGGCCGGGTCAGTGGCCGTGCCGGTGCAGTCGACGACCGTCGTCGACACCATCGGCGCGGGAGACGCGTTCACGGCCGGGTTCGTGGTTCGCTGCGTCGAGTCTCGGGCTCCACTGGCCGAGCTGAGCGAGCCACCGACAATCGTCCCGATGGTCCAGGCAGCGCACGCCGTCGCGGCCGCGGTGGTCGGCAAGCGTGGCTGCGATCCGCCGACGCGTGAGGAGCTCCCCGCCGACTGGTCGAGCCGCTGACGGCAGGCGGCGCTGGCGGCGCTCGCGCGGGCACCGCGACAGCCGCCCCGGCACAACTGGGTGGTCAGGGTGTCAACGCGACAACTGGGTGGTCATGGTCCCGAATCCGAGACCATGACCACCCAGAAGCGACTACTTGCGGACAAGCGGCCGGAACCGGCGCCGGCGGCGCCCCTGATGCTGCTCGCCGGGCGGAGCCTCGTGGCTGGCCAGCACGAAGGCCTCGACCCAGGCGAGATGATCGCGCTCGGCGATGGGGGAGGATTCGGGCTGGTCGAACACGGTGGCTCCTGGCAGGTTCGGGTTCTCTCGGTCCACTACGCCGCACATCCGTTGAACGGTTCGGCGCAGGCGAGACCTTGACCGGCGATTCGCTCAAGGGCTGGGCGCTCAAAGCCGCAATGCATTGCCGGTGGCCGGCGACAATAGATCGGCCGGCGACCACAGTTGACTGGACCTTCTTGGTAACGGCTGGGTCTACTCATCAATTACCGGTGAAGGGCGCGCCAAACGAAAGTCCCTTCTCGGCAAATAGAGCATGTCCAGCGCGCGCGAAGGTTGACGCGCAACCGCGCCAAGCGGGTGCTGGTGTAGGTGGCGTCGCGTCGTTGGCGACGGCCGGCGCTCAGACCCGGATCATCACCGAGGTCCCCGTGGACTCCCTCCTTTGCAGGACTAGCTGCGCTTCGAGCGGCTTCTCATCGACCCGCCCGGCCCGAAGGAAAGACCGCTGCGTAAGGTAACGCACGCGTCGGCGGCGGTGCCGTTGATTTTTCTCAACGCTCTGCACAGCGGCACCGAACGCTCGACGTTGGGTTCTGTGCAGCTCACTACAAGCTCTTTTCTTCCGGCATCACTTGATGCATAGTTGCGGCAAGCGAGCGCGGTGGCTCGTGATGTGAGGGAATTGTTCCAACAGTCGTCGTCCGCATGACGGCCCTCCGCCCTGTGGTTTCCCGACGATTGCCGGAATCCGACGACGGACAGGGGTGCCACCATGGGGGCAGGCAACGGGTCGATCAGCGCATGGGTGCGAGCACGAGCGAAGCGGCTCGGCTGCGTACTGACGGCGGCGGCGTTCGCCACGATCTCCGTCTCGGTGAGCACGCCGGACACTGCGTTGGCCCTTGTGTCTCCTGAACAGCTGGCGATCCGCGACGGGCTGAAGCACGTCTCCGATGCGCTGGCCGGCCTCGACAGCCTCGACGAACTCGGTCAGTTCCTCCCGCTGTCCGATCTCCTCCCGACCGGTACGCAGGGGCTCGATGTGGTCGAGAGCATCAAGGACGTCCTCGACGAGGCGCTCGCGGCGATCGACTCGACTGATCCCGACGGGGCGATCGAGACCACGCTCAACGCGCTCAACGGGACATCCGTCGGCGCTGGCATCACCGCCCACGTCGTCGCCGACGTCACCGATGACGACATCACGTTCACCACGCTGAGCTTCACGCGCGTCTCGACGACACCGCTGCAGTTCGCCACCGACACGCTGAGCCTCGACGGCGCCGCGCTCGCCACGAGCCTCGAGCTGTCGTTCACGGCGAACGGCCCACTCGAGATGACGCTCGACACGACCGGCCCTACCCCAGAGCTCTACCTTCCCGACGACGCCCCCAACGCCACACTCTCGGCGGATCTCAGCCTCGACGTCGACCCCGGCCTCGCCCTCGACCTCGGCATCCTCACCGTCACCGCCACCGGCGGCGACCTCGGTGTCGCCGACATCTCCGCTGCGGTCGAGTTCACGATCGACTGGCTCGACCCGGACCTGAACGAGCGGATCAGCCTCGCCGACCTCGACACGGCGGCACCGCTCGACCTGTGGGACGTGAGCTACTCCAGCTCGTCGGTCGACATCGACCTCACGCTCGCCGCAACGACGACGTTCATGACCGGGCTGGCAGCGACCGGCTCGATCTCGCTCCATGACGCGGAGCTGGCCGACGGCCTCGCCGCGCCCACGGTCGACCTGCCCGAGCTGGAGAACTTCACGAACATGACGCCCGAGGACATCCTCGTGGCGATCGCCCAGTTCGCCGTCTCCCTGCAGGCGATGCAGACCCGCGTCGCCGACGCCGACCTGCCGATCATCGGCGCCGATCCAAACGCCGGTGACCCGAACGTCCCCGAGGACACGAAGACCGTCGACAACCTCAGCGACGTGCTCGACATCAACGACAAGATCGGCCAGTTCTTCGTGACCAACGGCCTGTCCACGGCCGAGAGCCCGTTCGAGCTGAAGATCGGCGACGCCAACGACAACGGCACGATCGACCCCGGCGAGGTGACGCTCGACTCGCTCGGGCTCGACGACATCGAATCGATCATCAACAGCCTCGCCGGCTTCCTGGGCGACACGGTCGACCTCGCCTACGAGGGCGGCGAGGACCAGCTCACCTTCACGCTCGACTTCGACGCGTCCTACGCCCCTCCGCCTGCGGTCCTGGCGCTCAACGATCAACTGGCGGCGCTCGGCCTCAAGGGTCTCGCTTCGCTCAGCGGCACGGCTGGCATCGGCTTCGATGCCGACTACTCGATCGACATCGACTTCGGAATCGATCTCACCGACGTCACGTCCGACACCCCGATCACGGAGCGGCTGTTCATCGACACCTCCGGCGTCGAGGTGACCGGGGACGCCCGGGTCAGCGGTGACGTCAACCTCGCAGGCACGCTGGGCTTCCTCGAGGTCTCGCTCGCCGACACCGACACCGACCCGGACGCCGAGGGCTTCGTGCCGCTCCTTGATCGCCGCGCCACGGACGCTGACAACCCGATGGTCAGCATCGATCTGAACGCAGCCGACGACCGGATCCTGCTGTCGGATCTCTATGCCGATCTCGGCAGCATCGACGCGAGCGCCGCCGGGAACGTCTTCACGCTCACCGGCCCGAACGCGACGGTCACCGGGACCATCAACGCCGGCGTGCCGAGTACGACGGTCAACGCCAGCGCCACCATCGGCGCGTCGACGATCGGCGGCGCGACGCTGACGTTCGCCTGGCCGGACATCTTCGGGGCGCCGACTGCGTCGGGCGATCCCACGTTCAACGACGACTTCCTCTCGTTCAACATCGACTCCAGCAACCCTCTGGCGCTGTTCAACTCGATCATCGACACGATCGACCGGGCGCTGGCAACGGTCGACGCCGTCGGCGGCGACTCCAACTCGTTGCTCGACCAGGACCTGCCGATCATCGGCACGAGCTTCCGAGACAGCGTCGCCTTCCTCGGCACGGTACGTGACACGATCAACGAGATCGCCCAAGACCCGGCGGGCAGCTTGCAGCGGCTCGAGTCGCAAGTGGAGCTGGCGATCGCCGAAGGCCTCGGCGTCGATCTGAGCTCGCTCGGCTCGTTGCCGGATCCCAACGACCCGGCCTTCATCGCCGCCGGGCCCGACGGCACGCCGGGCACCGGTGATGACGTCTTCGACGATGCGGCGTTCCAAGCCGCCCTCAACGCCTACTTCGACGCCGTGCAGAACTTCTTCGCCGGCGCCATGGACTTCGTGACCCTGGGCTACGAGCCGGGCAACAGCCCGGGCGCCGTGACGATGTCGCTCAAGCTCGGCGTGTGCTCGACGATCGACGCTGACCACCCCGGATGCACGAAGGAGATCCCGCTGTCGAAGGCGTTCAACTTCGACTTCGACGCCATCGGCGGTGATTTCGCCGGTCTCATCGCCGCCGAGAGCGCCGGCGAGCTGACACTCGACTACAACGCCGCAGTCCAAGTTGACCTCGGTGTGCAGCTGCCCGACGTGTTCAACGGCGACTTCACGCCGGTGCCGTTCATCGCCGACACGTCGTTCATCGACCTGTCGCTGGCCGGCGAGGTGGCAGCCGCGTTCGACGCCACGATCGGCCCGTTCGCGATCAAGGTCGGCAACCTCGACCCGGTGGCGGAGCCCGCGACCGACTGTGGGAACGACACGGATGACGACGGGGACGGGTTCGTCAACGACGGTTGCGACGCAGTCGGCGCGCCCGAGACGGCGTGCGACGATGCGACGGACGACGACACGCAGGACGACACCGACGCCGGCGGCCCGGCGACGGTGAACGACGGCTGCGCCGCGCAACGAGCCGCCGTCCAGGCGCAGGCTGGCGCGTCGTTCCATCTCGAGGCCGACTTCGGCGGCGACTCGACGCCCACGCGCGTTCGCCTGCTCGAGGGCAGCGACCTGACCGACTACCTCGGAGCTCTCGCCACCGCCATCCCGGACAGCCTCACGACGAACCCGGCCGTCGACTGCGGCAGCGGTCCCGTGTTCGCCTGCGCCAACCTGCCCATCTTCGTCAATGCGGGCGGTAGCGACATCTTCCTCGGCTCGATCGACGGCGCCATCACGGACCTCGATCCCTTCACCCACACGTTCGACCCCAACGACATCACGGCGATCAAGGACGCGCTCATCGCCAACGCCGACAACCTCGCCTGGCAGCTCATCGGGCAGGGCCTGAAGGAGTTCGGCAACTACGTAGAGGACGCGACCAAGGGCGCCTCCTACGACATCAACATCCCAGTGATCGGCGACGCCCTCCACGCCGGCGCCGAGATCGGCGCGGCGTTCAACAACGGTGTCGCCCAGCCTGTCGGCGATGCCCTCTCGAGCACCGGAAGCGACCTCGGCGCGCTGCAGTCGACGCTCGCGAGCACAGTCACCGACGCCCTGGACGACAGTGGTCTCCTCCAGGGAGCCGTGGACGTCCACGTGTTCTGCGGCGGCACGACGGTTTGTGATCCCGACGGCGCGGGTCACACGATCCTCGACGTCACGGATGTTCAAGTCCGGTTCACGATCGGTGCAACCGTCGCCGAGACGGACGAGATCCCATTCGACTTCGGGTTCCCCGGCCTGCGCATTGCGACGGCCGACGGCGACAACGACGGCGACCCGGACGGGATCAAGCCTGCGGTCGAATGGTCGATCGACGTCGGGTTCGGGCTGTCGCTGGAGGACGGCTTCTATCTGGTCACGGACTGGCCCGACTCGGAGATCGAGCTCGCGGCGACGGTGAACACCCCGGACTTCACCGCCGACATCGCATTCCTGGGCATCGAGATCGACAGCGACAACTCGGACACTGCCAAGCCTGATGGCCGCCGGGCCGAGGAGCTCGCGCTCGATCTCGCCATCAACCTGCCCGATGATGGCGACGGCAAGCTCAGCCTCACCGACCTCTCCAACCTCGACCCGGTGGAGCTCATCCCGGTGCTCGAGGCCAATGTCGACCTGTACTGGCACATCGAGACGGCCCCCGACTTCGGCGGTGCGAGCGGCGACAACGGCGCCTTGCCGCGCTTGCTGGCAGACCTCAACATCGTCGCCACGGCCTGCCTCGGCGCGCCGTCGGGGTCCTGCGATCCCACCGACGGCTTCGACTTCGACATCCCCGAGTTCGGGTTCGACAACGTCCAACTCGACATCGGCTCGTTCATCGGGGAGTTCCTCGGCCCGGTGCTGGGAGAGGTGCAGAACTTCACCAAGCCGCTGCAGCCCGTCATCGACGTCGTGTCGGCTCCGATCCCGGGCATCAGCCAGCTGGCTGAGCTCGTTGGCGCCGACCCGGTGACGCTGCTGTCGCTGTTCGAGGCGATCTCCGGCAACGACCTCACACTCGTCAAGACGCTGTTGAAGGTCATCACGTTCGTCAACGCCCTCGAAGCGCTCGACACCGGCGGCCTCGGGCCGATCGACATCGGCGAGTTCGACATCGACGCCAATGCGATCCTCGACACCGAGCTCCCCGCCAACCAGAAGAGTGAACTGATCTCGTTCAGCGATCCCGTGCCGGGTGGGATCGCCGGCGAGATGGCCGCCATCGGCGGGGACTTCGCCGCCGC
The DNA here is from genome assembly GCA_963844915.1 of uncultured Acidimicrobiia bacterium. GTDB lineage: Bacteria > Actinomycetota > Acidimicrobiia > Acidimicrobiales > Ilumatobacteraceae > JALZMG01. Next base: position 812,221 of record CAWJQF010000013.1, read on the forward strand.
CTTCGCCGACAACCTGTCGGCGGCAGATCCACAGGAGTTCGAGTCCGAGGAGCCCGGCTTCTCCTTCCCGGCGTTCGACGACTTCAGCCAGCTGTTCAACCTGATCGTCGGGCAGGACGTGAGCCTGATCCGCTTCGCCTCCGGCTCGTTGCGCGCCGAGTTCGGCTACAGCCAGAGCTTCGGCCCGATCGCCGTCGGCCCGGTTCCCGTGTCGATCGTGATCTCCGGCTCGGCATCGATCGAGGGGCGCTTCGCTGTCGGTTACGACACGAAGGGCATCCGCCAGCTCGTCCAGATGCTCACAGACGGCGACGAGTCCAACGACGACTTCCTCAGCGGCTTCGGTTTCCTGTTCAACGGTCTGTTCCTCGACGACCTCAACGCCGCCGGCCAGGACGTTCCCGAGATCCGCCTCGTCGTCGAGTTCGCCGCCGGTGCGGCCGTCGACCTGGTCATCATCTCGGCGGGGTCGAAGGTGGCGTGCGCGCACGATCGACATGAACCTGCACGACGGCGGGTTCTTCGAGCCGATACCGCCGGCCAACCTCGACGGCAAGCTCCGGCTCGACGAGGTCGCCAGCTTCCTGTTCGGCAACCCGATCTGCCTGTTCGACGTGAGCGGCAAGTTGGAGGCGTTCATCCGCGTCTTCGTGGAGATCGACCTCATCCTGTTCTCGAAGCGCTTCGAGTTCACGGTGGTCAACATCACGTTGCTCGAGCTCGACAACATCACCGCCGAACTGTGCGAGCCGCCACCGCCGATGCTCGCGTCCGACATCGGTGACGGTGTCCTGCGGCTGAACATGGGGTCCAACGTGGACGCCCGCAACTACTCCCCAGAGACGACGGCCGAGAAGTTCGTCGTCAAGCAGCTGGGCGCCGGGACGGTCGAGGTGAGCGGCTTCGGGCTGACGCAGGTCTTCGGGCCGAACGAGGCAGCTCCGTTCCAGATCAACGTCGCCGAAGTCGTGGGCGACGGCGGCTCCGACAAGGACACCGTGCGCTTCGATCCCGGCAGCATCGAGTCGGTCGATGGGCAAGGCAACGTCGTGTCCACGGAGGTTCCGTTCACCATCCCGACCGAGATCTGTGGTGGCGCCAGCGACGACAAGGTGTTCGGCGGCGAGGTCACCGACACGTACGCCGGTGACGGCCAGCAGAACGGCAGCGGCGGCGGCGCTGGATGGGCCTGCACGCTCAACGACACCGGGGCTGACGGCAACGACGAGTTCAGTGGGCTCGGCGGTGACGACAATGCCAACGGTGGTGGCGGCGCCGATGCGCTGTCAGGCGACAGCGGGAACGACACGCTCAACGGCGACGCCGGCGACGACCCCATCAACGGTGGCATCGGCAAGGACATCCTCAGCGGTGGCGCCAACAACGACAACATCAAGGGCGGCGCCGACAAGGACCCGAGCCTTCCCGAGGACCCGAACGAGCCAGACGTCCCCGAGGACGAGTCCAACGACGTCATCGACGGCAACGAGGGCGACGACACCATCGACGGTGACTTCGGCGATGACTACATCGAGGGTGGCTCCGAGAACGACGTGATCGTCGCCGGCTTCGGCAGCGACACGGCCTTGGGAGAAGGCAACGAGGACACCATCTTCGGCAACGAGGGTGACGACGCCTCCCTCGACGGTGGCGACGGCGACGACGTCATCTTGGGCATGCTCGGCAACGACAACGTCCGCGGTGGCGGTCACGACGACAACCTCTTCGGCAACGAGGGGGACGACGACATCGAGGGCGGCGACGGCAAGGACGTCATCCTCGGGGACACCGGTGAGATCAACCGGGTCCAGGACCCCGTCGGCAGCTCGCTCGCGAGGACCGATCCGAACAAGCCGCTCGTCATACCGCTTCCGGTGACCGGCGCGGCCGGCGACACCAACCTGTCCGGCGACGGCGACACCGACGTCATCTACGGCCAGGAGGGACCGGACTTCATCGAGGGCGGGGCCGGCGACGACGAGCTGCACGGCAACCAGGACGAAGACACCGTCTCGGGTGACGCCGACGCCGACACGATGTTCGGCGACGCCGGCATCGACACAATGTGGGGCGACAACGCGGCTGCCAGCAATGGCTGCGCCGACGGTGCCGACATCATCCACGGCGGTGATCAGGACGACGTGATGTCCGGCAACGGCGCCGGGGACACGCTGTTCGGCGACAACGGTGAGGACCTCGGCTACGGCGACGCCGACATGCCGAACGCGCCATGCGACGGAGGGGACACCGCGTACGGCGGGCCGCTCGATGACTACCTGTTCGGCAACGCCGCCGGCGACAACGTCAACGGACAGGGCGGCCTCGACCGGCTGATCGGCGGCAACGACGACTTCGGTCAGCCCGACGACGGCGACACGGTGAACGGTGGCGAGCAGGACGACGTGATCGCCGGCGACAACGCCACGATCGACGATGCGGCGGCGGCCGACAACATGCTCGTCACGTTGCGGATGGACGCCAAGGTGCCGGCGACCCGGCGCTCAACGGTGACAACGCCGACGACCGCATCTACGGTCAGACCGGCGCCGACACCATCAACGGCGGCAACGGCAACGACGCTGCCGAGGGCAACCATGGTGGCGACACCATCAACGGTGGGCTCGGCGAGGACGACCTCGTCGGTGGCGGCTCGGCCGCCGACGGCATCGTCGACGCCGACCGCGTCGGCAACGGCCTGCTCGATGACGCCGACACCATCAACGGTGGAACCGCCATCGACTGGATCACCGGCGACAACGCGCTGATCAACCGCAACTTCCCGTCAGCTGGGCGGGTTGCCGTGGAGCTTTTCGACGTCGAGCTGTCGGGCGCCCCGGCTGTCTCGCCGGACTTCCACGGCGGCGACACGATCAACGGCGACGCTGCCGCCGACCTGGTCTTCGGCCAGGGCGCCGGCGACCTCATCCACGGTAACGACGGCCTCGACTACGTCGAGGGCAACAACGGCGACGACAGCATCTTCGGCGACGCCGGCAACGACGATCTCGTCGGCGGCGGCTCGGCGAACGACGGCAGGATCGATGCCGACCGCGTCGGCACTGGCCTGCTCGACGTGGGTGAGACGCTGATCTCCGGCGGCACGGAGATCGACTGGATCACGGGCGACAACGCGCTCGATCTCCCGCAACCTGCTGCCCGGCGCTCCGGCCCCGATCCGGCTGTTCGACGTGCAAACGACCGGGTCCTCGGCTCCGTCGGACGTCAGCGGGGGTGATCTGCTGAAGGGCGACGAGCACGACGACCTGATCTTCGGCCAAGGCAACGGCGCCCAGCCGGCGACAGAGACCGATCCCGACGATGTCCGGAACAACGACTTCGTCGGCACCACGTTCGGTGCCGCCGACTTCGACCGAGTTCCGGCCCCCGCCGCTGTCGACGAGAACGGCGGTGCCGGGTGGCACGGTGACATCGTGCGCGGCGGCCTCGGGGACGACTACATCGAGGGCAACCACGGCAACGACTTGCTCTTCGGCAACGGAGACGGGGAGAACGGTCAGGACGAGGACGACATCGCCGGCGGTGGATCGGCGAACGACGGCTTCATCGACGACGACCGGGCCGGGCTCGGCGTGGCGCTCCTCGACGGCTTCGACACGATCCATGGCGACAACGGCGACAACTCCGTTGGCGACGACGACGCCGTCATCGGTGACAACGGTTGGGTGAGGAAACTGGCCACCAAGCAGGTCGGCCCGGCGGGGCCGGACGGTCAGCCCGTCGACCAGTTCGAACGCAGCACCCAGATGACCGTGGTCAGGGCCGCCAACGGGACGTTCGCCAACGACTTCATCAGCGGCAACGGCGGTCACGACGAGCTGTTCGGGCAGCAGGGCGACGACTACGTCGAGGGCGGGTACGGCTCGGACGCGATGGTCGGTGATCTCGGCAAGGTCACCACGGACCTGTTCACCGATAACGCCGGCAACGCGGCCTGCGGTGCAGCGCGCACCATCTCGCCGAACGAGCCGTTCGTCCAGGAGCCGGTGTGCCAGCAGGGCACGCTCTTCCGGCTCGTGCAGCTGTACGCCTTCAACGACACCGTCACGACGGGAACGAACGCCGTTGCCGCCGGCAACGACGTGATGCTCGGCCTCGACGGCGACGACTGGATGCACGGCGGACCGGGCGCCGACATGATGAACGGCGACGGTGACGGCGGTGCGGAGATCGACGACCCGAATCTCCCTGGGGCCACCACGATCATCACCGACCCGAACGCCGTGTCGGCCGACTACGACCGCATCTTCGGGGCCGACAGCAACGGCAGCGGCACCGTGAGCTCTGTGGTTGGAGGCAACGGCGACGTCGTGTGGGGTGGCCGCGGTCACGACCACACCTATGGCGGTCGAGGTGACGACATGCTCGACGTCCGCCCGGATCCGACCAACACCGTGAACTTCCCGCGGCAATGGTCGGCATGGGCGGAAGCCGACGTCGAGAGCTACCACGGCGTCGACTTCGTGTACGGCGGCTACGACCAGGACGCGATGCAAGGCAACGTGGCCGACAACGGGCCGATCAATGGTGACCGGCTGTTCGACTGGGTCGGGGCATACAACATCTACTACCTGTGCCCGGCGACCTACGGCGCGTACGTGAGCATCCGGGACCAGAGCCCGGCGATCCTTGCCTACTTCGAGCAACAAGCCGCCACCGACGGCGCGTTGACGCCGGCGACCAACGGGACGTCAGGGTTCAACGAACTGGCATTGGTCTACAAGCCAGACGTGAAGAACAACAGCCACCCGATCTATCCGGGTACGCCCGGCCACTTCTTCTGCACGTGACGCGGAAGGACTACAGCGGGCGGTGACGGACGGCAAGGCGCTGCGCTGAGTCGTCGCCCGGCACCGGCAGCTGGACGACGACGCGCAGCGCCGGCCACTCCGACGGCGTCAGCTGCTGGTACTCGAACGTCAGCAGCCCCGCCGCCGGATGGTCGAAGCGGCGCAGGCGCGTCTCGAACCGCGCCACGTCGTGCTCGGGCCACCACGCGCGGAACTCGTCGCTCTCGCACTGCAGCCGCTCGACGAGCTCGACCATCTCGGGGTCGCGACGGACGTTGATCGTCGCCGCCCGGAACTCGGCCAGCGCCTGGCGAGCGTGGACGTCCCAGTCGACGATCAGCTGGCGCACGGCCGCATGGGTGAAGAGCACCCAGATCAGGTTGCGCTCGAGGCCGGTGAGCTGCTCGAGCGGCGGGTACAGGCGAGCCTCGGCCGCATTCCATGCGCCGAACTCCCAGTGCGGGCCGAGGACGTAGGCCGGCGCCGGCTCGAACCCATCGATCAGCCGGCGCAGCGCCGTCGGAACGTCGTCTGGTGAGAACGGCTCGGCGCCATTCGGTGACACCGGGTGGGCGAGCAACACGAGGTGGTCCTGGCCGGCGACATCGAGGCGCAACGCTCGCCCGATCGCCCGCAGCACGTCGTCGGAGGCGTTGATGCGCCGGCCCTGCTCCAGCCACGTGTACCAGGTGACGGACACTCCGGCGAGGAGGGCGACCTCTTCGCGGCGCAGCCCCGGTGTCCGCCGGCTGCGGCCTCGCGGCAGCGAGACCTGCTCGGGCGACAGCGCCTCGCGCCTGGCGCGCAGGAACTCCGCCAGCTCAGCACGGGTGGCGTCGTCGCCCACGACCACAAGTCGAGCACAGACCGCGGTGCGGTCGGCTCAGGGAATCGGTCCAGCGCGACACGGCTGCCCGCGCAACGTGCACGTCGGGTACGGCTGCGGCACGGCGATACCAGGCACGACCGGCAGCACGATCCGCGAGGGCTGATCGCCACCGAACGCAATGTCCACGGTCTCGCCGGCGGAGATCGTTTCGAACGTCCAGTCGGCACGGCTGTTGCCGGGGGCATCGATCGTCACTCGAAGTTGCGACCCGGCACGGAAGGCGTGAGCCACCGGCAGCAGCTCGACGCGCACCGCCGTCCACTCATCCGGCGGCAGCGGGGCCGCGTCGTCCTCGAGGTACGTCTGGACCGGTCGCAGCTCGCTGCTCGCCGACTCGTCGAGCACTCGCATGCTGGCGCGCAGCCAGCCGCTCTGGACGTAGACCTCCTGCCCGTCCGGACGTACCTCGCTGATCGTCACTTCCAGATCGGTGTCCACGGCGTCGGAGCGGATCCACAGGTCCGCCGACCCCGAGCCGACGACCACCGTGTCCGCCGCCAAGGGTGAGCTGATGAACGAGGCCGCCGTGCCCTCCGGCGGCTGCTGCCACTGCCACTGGACGTCGTAGGTCCAGACCGACTGCTCACCGGTTTCGTCGAAGAACGTGGCCGGGAGCGCGGAGGGATCTGCCGTGTACGACGCCTCGCCGCCCTCGGCCGGCACCTCAGCGGACAACATGCCGTCGGCCGCCAGGTACCACGGCGTGGCGACGGCGCCCGGCACCGGCCACGCCTCGAACGACTGCGACCAGCGAGGGATCGGGGTCCCGGGAAGTGCGCCATCTGCGGCCCCTTCCTCGAAGAGGACCTGGATCGGTGGTTCGGACTCGAACGTCGCCAGCGCCTGTTCGTAACTCTGACCGGTGAACCGATCGGGCGGCAGGGCGACCTGGTCGGTCCCGAAGATGCCGGAGGCGAGGACGGGTGCGACACCTCGGGCGGCGTCGAGCGACGGCACCCGCTGTGCCACGTAGAGATCGAGGAACTCGACGTAGCGCGGGAACACCCCTGCACCGATGGACTCGGTGTGCAAGCCGTTGACGAGCGTGGCGTAGAAGTGGTCGGTGCCCGTGAAGCGGTCGAGCATGGTGGCGAACCGGCCTCCGGTCTGCTCGTCCTGCCACGCACCGGCGAGGAACACGGGGACGTCGATTTCGTCGACGAATGTGCGAGGCGCGAGCGGATCACCCACATCGGCCGCGTAGTACGGGTTGGCGTCGATCGGGGCCACGAGGTCTGGGTTCTGCAGGCGCAGCCGCTGGTTCGCCTCGCAGACCGTGTCACCGTCGGCGATGCGCTCGGACGCCCACTGCTGGCCCTCCGGGCGCGTCTCGTCCATGCGCTGCTGCGCCCACTCCACGCCGAACCCGGTGTTGAGCAGTCCTCCGGGCCGGACCACGCTGCCGTAGCTGTCCTCGATCACGGACAGCGGCGTGATCGCAGCCAGGCTCGGCGGCTGCGTCGACGCGACGAAGAGCTGGCTGATTCCGGGATAGGAGACGCCGACCATCCCAACCCTGTGTCCGAGGACCCACGGTTGGGCGGCGACGGTCTCGATGACGTCGTAGCCGTCGAGGAGCTGGGCCGGCTCGAAGTAGTCGAACGAGCCGCCGCTGCACCCGCTGCCGCGCATGTTGACGCCGACGTACGCGTAGCCGAGCGCGGTGAACAGCTGCCCGAAACCGAAGCTGTTCGGGTCGCTCGGCTGGTATCCGGAGTACTCCACCACCGTCGGGTACGGGCCACCGTCGGGCGGTCCTGGCAGCATGACGTTGACGGACAGCGTCGTTCCGTCACGCGTCTCGAGGTACCCGTACCCGCTGGCGGGCAGGGTCTGGCCGGCGTAGAACGACGGCGGGGGAGGGGCGGCGTCGACCGCCGCGATCTCGACCTCCGTGCTCGTTTCGGTATCGCCGCGCACGGTGTAGGTGCCGGACGTGACGTCGCGGAACAGCAGTGACCCGAGTTCGTCCACGGTCCCGGTGGCGGCCACCGATCCGTCATCCCCGACGAGCTCGAGCTCCGCCCCGACAGGCGCATCCAGCACGGCCACCTGCTCGGATCCGGGTTGGACGATCCACTCCGCCGCCGTCAGCTCGAGCGTGGTCGGGGGAGCGGTGACCGCTGACGACGACGTGGTGTCGGCTGCTGCGGTCTGCGACGTCGACGGTGCGACGGTCGTCGTTGGCGGGCTGGCGTCGTCATCTCCCGAGCAGGCGGAGGCCAGGAGTCCCGCGGTGGCGACGAGGACCAGCCCGCGGCGCGACATCAGGCAGATCCTCGCAGCCCAGTACCGTCGACCTGGTGTCAGGCGACTTGTTGTCCGAGCTGCTCGACGACCTGCGCAGCCTGGTCGAGATCGAGTCCCCTTCGCACGATGTCCCCGCGCTCACCGCATCGGCGACCGCCCTCGCCGAGTTGATCGAACGGCGCCTCGGCACCGCGGCCGAGCTCGTCGACGGCCCGGCCGGACCACACGTGGTGTGGCGGGGAGGCGGGGAGCCGCGCGTCCTGCTCGTCGGGCATCACGACACGGTCTTCCCGCTGGGCACCTTGTCGGCCCGCCCGTTCATGGTCGCCGACGGACGCGCCACCGGACCTGGCGTCTTCGACATGAAGGCCGGCCTCGTGATCGCCATCCATGCGATCGCGGCGCTGCCCGACCGCACCGGCGTGGAGCTGTTCGTGAACTGCGACGAGGAGGTCGGTTCGGCGACGTCGCGCCAGCTGATCGAGGAGCGAGCTGCGGCCTGCGGCGCGGCACTCGTCCTCGAACCGGCTGCCGATGGCGCGCTGAAGATCGGACGCAAGGGCACGGGGACGTTCGAAGTCGTCGTGCGCGGTCGTGCCGCGCACGCCGGTCTGGAACCCGAGCGCGGCGTCAACGCCCTCGTCGAGGCAGCTCACCAGGTGCTGGCGATCGCCGCGCTCGCCGATCCGTCACGCGGCACGACCGTCACGCCGACGGTCGTTCACGCCGGCACGGCCGACAACGTGGTGCCCGCCGAGGCCCGCATTCGGGTCGACGTCCGGGTGATCGAGCCGCCAGAGGGCACCCGCCTCGAAGCGGCGATGGCCGCGCTGACCCCGGTCGATCCGGAGGCGACGCTGGACGTCTTCGGCACCGTGGGCCGTCCTCCGATGCCCGAGTCAGCGACCGCCGAGCTGTTCGCGCTGGTTTCGAAGGTCGCCGCGGAGCTCGGCCTCCCGGAGCCGCGTGGGGTCGCCGTCGGAGGCGGAAGCGACGGCAACTTCACCGCCGCCGTCGGTGTCCCGACGCTGGATGGCCTCGGGGCAACAGGCGCCGGCGCTCACGCCGACCACGAGCACGTCCTCGTGGACGAGCTCCCAGATCGCGTGCGCCTGGTCAGTGGCTTGGTCCACGCCCTCCAGAACCGCTGAACATCCATCCGAGTGTTTGAGGCCGTCCGAGTGCTGGATCTCGATTTTCCCGGGGCCTGACACTCCGATGGGGGCAAACACTCCGATGGTCAGGACTCGGGGTCGAGCTCGAGTGGGCCGCCGCCGCCGAGCGTGCCGGCGGCGCGGTACACGTCGAGCTTGGCGCGTGAGTCTTCGATGTCGAGGTTGCGCATCGTCAGCTGCCCGATCCGGTCGAGTGGTCCGAACGATGCATCCTCGACCCGCTCCATCGACAGCCGTTCGGGGGCGTAGGTCAGCGCTGGTCCGGTCGTATCGAGGATCGAGTAGTCGTCCCCCCGACGCAGACGGATCGTGACCTCGCCAGTGACGGCCGAGCCGATCCAGCGGAGCAGGGACTCGCGCAGCATCAGGCTTTGCGGGTCGAACCACCGCCCCTCGTAGAGCAGACGGCCGAGTCGCCGTCCCATCGTGCGGTAGTTGTCGATCGTGCCCTCGTTGTGGATGGCCGTGACGAGGCGTTCGTAGGCGATGTGCAACAGCGCCAAGCCGGGCGCCTCGTAGATGCCGCGACTCTTGGCCTCGATGATGCGGTTCTCGATCTGGTCGCTCATGCCGAGCCCGTGGCGACCACCGACGGTGTTCGCCTCGACCGCCAACGCGACCTGATCGGGGAACTCGTTGCCGTTGATGGCCACCGGCCAGCCCTGTTCGAACCGCACCGTGACGTCCTCCGGCACGATCGTCACGCTGTCCACCCAGTGGGCGACTCCCATGATGGGCTCGACGATCTCCATTCCGGTCGCCAGCTCCTCGAGCGCCTTGGCCTCGTGGGTCGCGCCCCACACGTTGGCGTCGGTCGAGTAGGCCCGCTCCTTCGGATCCCGATACGGCAGGCCGCGCGCGACGAGGAACTCGCTCATCTCCGCCCGCCCACCGAGCTCCCCGACGAAGTCCTGGTCGAGCCACGGCTTGTAGATGCGTAGCGCCGGGTTGACGAGGAGGCCATATCGGTAGAAGCGCTCGATGTCGTTGCCCTTGTACGTGCTGCCGTCGCCCCAGATGTCGACGCCGTCCTCGTGCATCGCTCGCACGAGGAGCGTGCCCGTGACCGCCCGGCCGAGCGGCGTCGTGTTGAAGTACGTCTTGCCGGCGGTCGAGATGTGGAACGCCCCGCACTGCAGCGCCAGCAGACCCTCCCGGACGAGCTCGGAGCGACAGTCGACGATGCGTGCCGCCTCCGCGCCGTACTGGCGGGCCCGCACCGGCACACCGTCGAGATCCGGCTCGTCGTACTGGCCGAGGTTGGCGGTGTAGGCGTACGGGATGGCGCCGCGCTCACGCATCCACGCCACGGCAGCCGAGGTGTCGAGCCCGCCCGAGAACGCGATCCCGATGCGCTCACCGTGCGGCAGCGTCGTCAGGATCTTGGTGGCGTCCCTCCCCACGCCGAGCGAACCTACTGAATCGGGCTCGTCTCGCTGAATCGGGCTCGTCTCGCAGGCAAGACTGCTCGACTCACCTCCCGAGCTCGCTGCCCCCGCTGCGCAGCGGCGCTCGCCCACCTGACAAATCCGTGCTACTCGAACTGGTGGCGGCGGCGCGGTACTGCCCCGCCATCGACGCGACCGAGACGGCGGCAGCGGCGACCGCGATGCCGAGCTCGACCAGCCCGAGCCGGCGGAACGTGCCGAGATCCCCGATGGCGATCGCGACGCCGACGGCCGCGGCGGCCAGGCCGTACCACGGCAAGCGCCGGGAATTGTTGATGGTGGCGATGATCATCGCCAGCGGCGCGACGAAGGGGACGAGGAGGACAGGAAACGGGCGAGGCTCGGCGGTCGGGCCCAGCCACCAGGTCGCCAGCCCGAGCTCACGGCTTGCCTTCCAGACCGCGGTGTAGGCGAGGAAGACGAGCACCCACGTTGCGAGCACCGTGATGCGCCATCCCGTCGTGAGCTGTCCGACCTGCGGACCGGCGTCAGGCTGGACGTCGCCCGTCGGAGGCGGCGGCGGAGGTGGCGGAAGCGGCGGCTCGGGGACGGACGTCTCCACCTGCGCCATCGTACGTAGACAGGGCGATGTCGACGTCGCAGCGCGCGCTACTACCCTGCACCGCCGTGGTCGCGGCCGACCCGTCCGGCGAGGTTCTCTCGATCTTCTATCCCATGTGGAACGAGGAGGTCTACATCGACCGCGCCCTCGACGCCGCCCGTCGAGTGTGCGAGCGCATGGTGCGCGATGAGGTGATCGCCGACTACGAGCTGATCGTCGTGGACGACGCCTCGACCGACCGCACGCCGGAGCTGGCCGACAAGGCGGCTGCCGTCGATCCCCACGTCCGCGTCGTTCACCACGAACGCAACCGCAAGCTGGGCGGGAGCATCAAGACTGGCTTTGCCGCGGCGCGCGGCGACCTGATCCTCTACTCCGACGCCGACTTGCCCTTCGACATGGAGGAGGTGCCTCGGGCCATCCGCCTGATGCGTGAGTACGACGCCGACATCGTCAGCGCGTACCGGTTCGACCGTACGGGCGAGGGCTACACGCGGGCGATCTACACGTTCTTCTACAACGTGCTGGTCCGGACGATGTTCGGCGTCAAAGCCCGTGACATCAACTTCGCCTTCAAACTGTGTCGGCGACAGGTGTTCGAGCACATCGTGCTGCGCAGCGAAGGATCCTTCATCGACGCCGAGCTGATCATCCGGGCAACCAAGCTCGGGTACCAGATCGTCCAGTTCGGCGTGGACTACTTCCCGCGGACGATCGGGGACTCGACGCTCAGCTCCCCGCGCATCATCGTCACGATCCTGCGGGAGATGACGCAGCTGCGCGGTGAGCTCAAGGGACTACAGCCGCTCGTCAGGGATCCGCGCAGCGACCACTGATCGCCGGAACCGCTCTGCGAGCGCGCACCAGGCAGCGGTAGGGTTGGGCGCTTCGAGAGGTGGTCCCCGTCCGTGAACCGATGACTCCCCGCGCTGATCGACGCGCCCCTGGCCTGGTTCCAGCTATCGCTGCCGTCGCGCTCGTCGGCGCGGTCATCGGCGCCGGCGTCGCCTCAGGTGCGTTCCTCGGGGACGATTCGAGCCCGTCCGCGAGCGGCGGGTCGACCCCGGTCGTCGGCTCGACCGTTCCGCCGCCAGCGATCACGGCTCCACCGACGACGGCGCCGATCGTCAAGACCAACCTCTCAGAGACCCTGGGTGACGGCTCGTTCGGCGACGAGGTGGCCGCCGTCCAGACGCGGCTGAAGGAGCTCGGTTTCGACCCAGGCCCGATCGACGGCCAGTTCGGCTCGTTGACCAGAGCCTCCGTCTGGGCCTTCGAGAAGCTGGTCATGCAGACGCCACGCAACGAGGCGACCGGCCGCGTGACCAACGAGATGTGGCAACTCATGCAGGAGCCCCTCGTCATCCTGCCTCGTCGCCCCGACGCGGCGACGCCCAACCACACCGAGATCTACCTGCCCGAGCAGGTGATCATCTTCTTCCGCGATGACAAGCCGGCACTGATCACGCACATGTCCAGTGGCACGGGCGAGGAGTGGTGCGAGGAGGTCACGATCAGCCCGGGCGAGCGGGGTAACGAGAAAGGGACCGAGCCGCTCAAGCGGGGCGAGTGCGGCAACTCCAAGACCCCGGGCGGGGTGTTCGCATTCGACCGCCAGCGCGTCGGCGCCTGGGAGAGCGCGCTGGGCACGATGTGGAACCCGATGTACTTCAACTACGGGATCGCCGTCCACGGGGCGGCGAACGTGCCACTCGAGCCTGCCTCGCACGGCTGCATCCGGATCCCGCTGACGATCGGCGAGTACTTCCAGACGCTGGTGACCATTGGCGACCAGGTGTTCGTGTTCGACGGCGTCAAGGAGCCCGAGGAGTACTCGGAGCGGGACAAGATGCCGATCTTCAACTGGCTCGACCCGGACTACTCGACGACGACGACCACGCTTCCCCTCGCGACGTTGCCTCGGGCGATTCCGCCCAGCGAGCGGACCGAGCCGGACGCGGAGTCCGAGCCGCAGGAGCAGCAGGCGCCGAACGAGCCTGCGCAGATCGACGCGCCGGCAACAGAGACGACGTCTGCGACGGTCGCGACGAACTGAGGCTGAGCTCTCAGGCGCGTCAGCGCCGCACCCTTACCGCGGACTTGCCTCGATGACGTGCAGGTTCGGCGTCGCCCGCGTCGCGCTGGTCAGGTCGAAGCCGCCGGCGGCGAGCAACGACCTCCACTCGGGCTCGGTGCGTTCTTGGCCGCCGGCGGACACGAGCATCATCAAGTCGAGGAACTTGACGGCCGCTCCCTTGTTCGGCGGGTCGACGACCGCGTCCAGGACGAGGAGGCAGCCGTCGTCGGTGATCGCTCGACGGATGCACTGCAGGATGCGGATTGCCTCGGCGTCCCTCCAATCGTGCAACACACGTCGCAACATGTAGGCGTCTGCCGATGGCACCGACTCGAAGAAGTCGCCCGGGACGATCTCGACCCGCTCGGCGAGATCAGTGCCTTCGAAGCAGCTGTGCGGCATTCGCGACGACCTGCGGTTGATCGAACAACAGCCCTCGAACCGTCGTGAACTGCCGCAAGATCGCCGCCAGGGCGGCTCCGGTGCCACCGCCGATGTCGGCGATCATCCGATGCCGGCCCAAGTCGTACGCCTCCCCGAGCGCCGCGCCGTCACCGGACGAGAACGTCCGCATGGCGGCGTCGAAGTCGAGGTTGTCGTCGGGGTGCTGACGGCGGTACTCCCACACGTCGACGCCCAGCGCCTGGACTGCTGCATTCTCACCCGTACGGACCGCATGAGGCAGCGCTCCCCACGCCTTCCACTCGTACTCGGCTCCGGTCCGTCACGCAACAGGTCGGTGATCCCGAGCTCAGCGGCCACCGTCAACGCACGAGACTGCTGATACCCCCTCGCCACGGCGAGCAACTCGACGAACTCCTGCCCAGGTGCCGCCGCCACGTCGGTGCACCGTAGTCAGATGGTCGATCACTGCCCGATGCGTCCGTCGATCCGCTCGCGCAAGAAGTCGGCGTGACCCATGTGGCGGGCGTACTCCTCGATCATTCCGACCAGGGCCTCGCGCAGTGACATCGACCCTCCGCCGCTGCCGTGCTCGTTCGACGGATCGTCACCGGTGATGTCGAGGCTCTGTGCGTCGGTGACGAACCGCTCGGCGAAGTCCACCTCCGCCCGCCATGCGGCCCACGCCTCTGCCACGACTCGGGGGTCGGGAACGGCACCATCGAAGTCACCGTCGCGGTTGGTGTCGGAGCAGAACAGTCGCGGTTCGTCCTGCCCCGCGAGCATGCCCCGGAAGGTCCCACGCTCCGTCTCGGCGAGGTGTCGCACGAGCCCGAGCAGCGACATCGTCGATGGCGGCACGGAGCGCCGTGCCATCTCCTCCGCGTCGAGGCCCGCGCACTTCATCTCCAGCGTGAGGCGTTGACAGCGCAGTGATTCGACGAGCGTGGTGCGCTCGTCGCCGAGCCTGGGTCCGTGCTCACGCGGGTCGTCATCAGACGGCTTGCCATCTGCGGTGAACATGTCGGCGCGTCTCGACGTGGCCATCGCCCCATCATCGGCGATGCTCCTTGCGGCCAAGCGGAGGATTATCGACGGCCGCGGCGAGGACCAGCGCTGGAGTGCGACCATGAGCCCGTGGCCGAGACGTCGATTGAGCTGATCCGGTGGTCGGGTTCGTGGTCGGACGACGATCCCGACGCGAACTTCAAGGCCGACGTGGCGCTGTACACGATGCTGGATCCGCTGGAGACGCTGCGGCCACTGAGCGCGTCGACTGGCATCCCGGTCGGTGCGCTCGTTCGCTACGTGCTCGCGCGGTGGACGTCGGCAGGTGCCGAATCACTGCTCAGCGCAGGCCCGTCGATCATCGAACGGATGGCACGTGTCTTCTCGGACGCCGAGCAGGCTGGCACGAGCGAAGCGCGCCTGGAGGCCTACGAGGTCGTTCGACAGATGGTTGCGTGGCTCCGCGCGCCGCTCGATGAGTGACGCATGTACGGGTACGGAATCCTGACTTGTCTGATCGGATTTCCTGTGGTTGGCTGTGGCCATGTCCGTGACCGACGAGCTGCTCGCCAACAACGAGGCGTATGCCGCCGCGTTCGACAAGGGCGACCTGCCGCTCCCGCCTGGCAAGAAAGTCGCCGTCGTCGCCTGCATGGACGCCCGCCTCAACGTGTACGGCGCGCTCGGTCTGAACGAGGGCGACGCCCACGTGATCCGCAACGCGGGAGGCGTGGTCACCGACGACGAGATCCGCTCGCTGGCGATCTCCCAGCGGCTGCTCGGCACCGGGGAGATCATTCTCATCCACCACACCGACTGCGGGATGCTCACGTTCACCGACGACGCCTTCCGGCGTGCCATCCAGGACGAGACCGGCATCAAGCCGGAATGGGCCGCTGAGTCGTTCACCGACGTCGACGAGGACGTCCGCCAGTCGATCGCCCGCATCAAGGCCAGCCCGTTCGTGCCCCGGACCGATGCGGTGCGCGGCTTCGTCTACGACGTCGCCACCGGCAAGCTCCGCGAGGTCAGCTGAAGGTCAGCTGACAGTCGCGGCGACGAACGAGTCCAGGTCGGCACCGACGACCACACGACCTGAGAACTCGGCGCGGGCATCGTCGATCCACCGCTGTTGTGCAGCCGCATCCGGGGCGGGAACCATGTGCGTCATCACGAGCGTGCCAACGCCCGCACGCGCCGCGGTCGCGCCAGCCTGGGTCGTCGTGGAGTGGTAGTCGAGGATGTCCTGCAGACGGTTCGACGGGATCGCTCGCACGGCCTCTTCGCGCACGACCGTCTGCACGTAGATGGACGCCCCGTCGGCCAGCCGGTCGACTCCCTCGCAAGGCAGTGAGTCACCGATGATGGCGACCGCCGCGCCGCCGTACTCGATCCGGAACCCGATCGTCGGGTGCACCGGACGGTGTGATGTCGGTGCGACCACGACGAGCAGCTCCGTCTTGCTCCAGCCGAGCTGAGAGCCGACCTCGCCGTCGACGACCTCGACGACCTCGCAGCTCGGCGGGCTCGTCAGGTCGTCGTGATGGGCGAGGCGCCACCCGATGTCGGCGGCGAGCATCGCCAGCGTCGTGTCCACGAAGCCCCGAGTCCCGGGCGGACCAACGACGACCAGCGGCGACTCGTGCGGGGACATCACCCAGCGAGTGGTGACGACATCGTTGAAGTCGCAGACGTGATCGCTGTGCAGATGGGTGAGCAGCACGGCGCTGAGCGACGTCGGGAAGAGCCCCGCCCCGGCCAAGCGCATCAGCGACCCGCGACCACAGTCGATCATCAAGCTGCGCGCCCCGGCGCGGACCAGCGTGGAGGGCCCGGCTCGATCCGGGTGCGGCAATGGGCTGCCCGTGCCGAGCAGCGTCACCTCGAGCCGACCGTCAGCACCGCCCACATGGCCATGATGGCCCGCTGGGTCGAGGCTCGGTCAGTTCAGCGCGAAGAGGCGGGTGGCGTTGCGTTCGACCATCTGGTCGACCTCGTCGTCCGGAACGTCACGCATCCGTCGGGCGAGCTCCTCACGGCTGTGCGGCCAGGCGCTGTCGGCGTGCGGGTAGTCCGACTCCCACATGATCTGCGACACGCCGATGCGATGGCGCGCCTCGAGTCCGGACTCGTCTTCGATGAAGCAGCCGAAGATGTGATCGACGAACATCTCCGACGGTCGCACCCCGA
Organism: uncultured Acidimicrobiia bacterium; assembly: GCA_963844915.1. Taxonomy (GTDB): domain Bacteria; phylum Actinomycetota; class Acidimicrobiia; order Acidimicrobiales; family Ilumatobacteraceae; genus JALZMG01. The sequence continues at coordinate 829,030 of CAWJQF010000013.1, forward strand.
AGTCGGTCTGCGGCTCCATCGTCCGGTGACCCTCCCACGTGTAATCGATCCGCTCGAGGAAGTACGGCATCCAACCGATCCCACCTTCGGACAGCGCCACGCGCAGCTCCGGGAACTTGACGAACACGCCGGACAACAGCAGGTCGGCGGCGAGTCCCATCGAGTTGCAGGCGAGCAGCGTGTACCGCACCGAGTCAGGGCAGTCATCGGACGTCGCCGTCGTCCTGCCCGACGTGCCGAAGTGCATGCACAGCGGGAGCCCTGCCTCCGCCGCAGCGGCGAGCACGGGATCCCATTGGCCGCTGTGCCAGCTCGGTAGGCCGAGCGGCGCCGGGTTCTCCGGGAAGCTCACCGCCTTCGCGCCGTTCACGGCGCACCGGCGCAACTCCTCGACGGCGTCCTCCACGTTCCACAGCGGCAAGATGACCAGCGGGATCTGCCGGCCGGGCTCGTGGCCGCACCACTCCTCGACGACGAAGTCGTTGTAGGCCCGCACGCAGGCTGCGGCGAGCTCCTTGTCGTCGCACTCGAGGAACCGGGTGCCGGCGAAGCGGGCGAACGTCGGGAAGCACAGCTGTGCCCAGACGCCGTCGAGGTCCATGTCCTTGATCCGGGCGGCCGGGTCGTAGCAGCCGGGCAGCATCTCGCTGAACCGGATGGGGCCGCCTGCTCCCTCCCGGTCCTGCCCGGCGATGGCGTAGTGCTTGAGCGTCGGGTATGCCTTGTCCTCCATCAGCCACACCTCGTGGCCTGCCCACGGCCCACGGTCGGCCTCGACGACCCGTGGCCCCGCCTCACGCAATCCGGCCGGGAGCCGCTCCTCCCAGACACGCGGATGCTCCAGCAGGTGGTCGTCCACGGAGATCAGCTTCACGTCGTCACGTAGCACAGCTCGAGTTTCCCACCGTTCCGGTGGGCCCGGGCGCCCGACGCCCCTTCCGGCGAGTGCGCCGGTACCGTCGGGCCGCGGTGAGGGCTCGATCCATCGTTCCGCTGCTCGGCGTGTGCCTCCTCTGGGCGGGTTGCACGTCGACGATCGCGCCCGAGGAACCGGCTGCCGGCGAGCCGAGCACCGAGCCGTCGACGACGTCGTCCACGACGACCGAGCCAGCGGCGACGACAGCCGCCGAGTCATCGACGACAGCGACGACGACCTCCTCGACCTCCTCGACCACCACGACAACCGTGCCGGGCTCGACCACGACGGCGACGCCTACCACATCGACGCTCCCGTTGCCGGCGGGTGTCTTCGATCCCGCCTGCGCCCGCGTCGTGCAGCCTGGTGAGTCGCTGAGCGTGATCGCCGACGGATTCGACGACCCGACGATCACGGTCGCCAGCCTGCAGGCGGAGAACGCCATCGTCGATGCCAACGTGCTGCAGGCCGGCGCTGTGCTGGACGTCTGTCCCGGCAACGGCCTCGACGACCTGACCGGACTCGAGCGCGTCGCCGCGACGCCTGCGGTGCAGTCGAGTGGCGTTGCCGCGCAACAGACGAAGCTCAATGCCCTGTTTGCGGGCACTGGCCTGCCGGCGTTGGCCGTCGACGGCGTCTCCGGACCCTTCACGCGGCAGCAGCTGTGCGCGGCCCGCATGGCGCTGAACCTTCCGATCAGCCGGGCTGACATGGAACCGGGGAGCCCAGACGAGCAGGCGCTGATGGCGGCGACCTCGATCGCGCCGCCAGCGGCCGCCGTCACGTCGGCCTCGCGCTGGATCCTCATCGACAAGTCGTGCCAGGTCATGTTCGCTGGCGAAGGTGGCGGCATCACGTTCGTCTTCAAGACGTCGACGGGTGAGCCGGGATGGGAGACGAGCAACCAGGAGGGCGTCCAGCCCTTCCGGTACAACCCGGCACTCGACAACAACGGCTGGCACAACAGCTCGAAGTTCCCCGTCGCCGAGGACAACCCGCTCAACGGCAACATGTACAAGCCGATCTACTTCCATCGCGGTCAAGCGATCCACGGCGCCAACAACGTGCCTCCCGAACCGGCGAGCAAGGGGTGCGCCCGATTGCGCGTCGAGAACCAGGAATCGCTGGTCGCGTGGCTGGGTCTCGCCGATGTGACGCAGGAGATCTACGAGCCCATCGACGTCATCGTCACCGTGCAGGGCGACTTCGTCTGATTCAGATTCGGGCGACCGGCGTGCCAGGATGCCCCGAAACTTGAGGGAGGCCTGTGGTGAAACTGTTCTTCGACGACGAGGGCTTCGATGGTCAGCTGCAGCGCAGCGTCGCGAAGTGCGACGCTGGAATGGCCAACGTCGGTGAGTGCCTGTACATCGCGTCACAGATCACGCCGGGCGACCGGGACAGCTGGTACGCCGCGTGGTCAGGCTTCGCCGATGGCTTGGCGGACCAGGCCGACAGTGCGCTCGCCGCTGGCCGCACCGTCAGCGCCACCAGCCTGTACCTCCGCGCCGCTGAGTACTACCGCCAGGCGTTCTTCTGGCACCGCGACGACCTCGACGGCAAGGAGCTGACGACCGCCTACTCGGCCAGCGTGAAGGCGTTCCGGGCGGCGTTGCCGCATCTCGCCCGGCCCGGCACCGTCCTCGAGGGCGAGACACCCGGGTACTTCTACGCGCCTGCGGGTGACGGGCCGTTCCCCACGATCCTGCACGTCGGCGGCTACGACGGCACGGCCGAGGAGCTCTACACAGCGGCGTATCCGGCGCTCGACCGCGGCTGGGCGATTGCTGTTCTCGACGGCCCCGGCACCGGTGAGGTGCTCTACAACCGCCGCCAACCAATGCGACCGGACTGGGAGAACGTCGTCCCCGGCATGGTCGACCTCCTGCTGGCACAGCCCCAGGTCGATGCGAATCGAGTGGTGCTCGTCGGGCGTTCGTGGGGCGGGCTCCTGGCGCCGCGAGGTGCATCCGGCGAGCCTCGACTTGCGGCGATGATCACTGATCCAGGGCAGTACGACATGGCGCCGGCAATGGCGAAGCGACTCGGCGACCTGTGGGACTCGATCGACGACCCATCTGCCGAGGCCAAGTTCGATGCGCTGATGGAGGTCCCTGCGCTGAAGATGTTCCTCGGCCCGCGCATGGTCACCCACGGTGTGACGACGCCGCGTGCCTACCTCGCGGACATGCGCCGCTACACCTGTGTGGAACAGGCCCCACGGGTCACGTGTCCCAGCCTCATCACCGACAACGAGACCGACCTCGTGTCGACCGGGCAGGGGCAGCAGCTGTTCGACGCGCTCACGTGCCCCAAATCCTTCCGCCGGTTCCTCCTGAAGGAGGGTGCCGAGGGCCATTGCGAAGGCCTGGCGCAGATCGTGTTCTGGACCGCCGCCTTCGACTGGCTCGAACAGACCGTGCGCTAGCACGGTCGGGCGGTCGTCGCACATCGTCGTGCCGTCAGCGCGGCAGGAGCTCGACGCGCAGACCGGTGACCGCCTCGAGCAGATCCTTGCGCTCGTTGGCGGCGTAGAGCTCGAGACCGATGTCAGCACCGGGCGCCGCCTCGACGAACACGACGGCCCGCTTCGGACGGAGCTCGACCTCGACGCCGCGGACGTTGCTGCGATGGGTGCGGTCGAGGCCGATCGCCACGCGCAGGATTCCAGCCAGCGTCCGCACCAGCTGCTGGTCGCCCGACGACAGCGCGGCGAACTGGGGGTGCGACGGCTTGGGTTCGCTCTTGCGGTGGTACCGGGCGATCTGCGCGATCACCTCGATCTCGGCGTCCGTCAGCCCGGCCAGTTCGCTGTTCCGGATCACGTAGTAGGCGTGGAGGTGGTGCTTGGTGTGCGCCACGACGAGCCCCACATTGGCCAGCAGGGCGCCAGCCTCCAGGTATTCGCGAGCGGTGTCGTCCAGCCCGTGCACCTCGGCCAGCCCGTCGAACAGCGCCACCGCGAGCCGCGCCACGTGGGTCGAATGCGACGGGTCGTCGTCGCATCGAGCCATCAGCTGCTGGATGCTGCGCCGCGATACGTCGCGCAAGTGGTGGAGCGAGGCGCTCGACGCGTCCATCCGGCTGACGGTGTCCACGAGCACGCCGTCGCGGAGCGCTCCCTCGCTGTAGGTGAAGTCGTCGACGTCGAACGTCGCGGCGACCGATTCGAGGATGAGCGCGCCGGCGACAACGATGTCGGCGCGTGCCGGTTCGAGCCCGCGCACCTTCGCTCGTGCGCTGGTCGTGCGGTGGCGCAACAGCTCCTTGACGACGGACTCGAGCTCGGCGCGAGTGAAGCGAGCGCAGTTGTACGTGCGCAGCGGTTCGGCGCCCGTCGCCGCGTGAGCCATGCGGGCAACCGACTCCGCAGTCCCGGATGACGCGACGGCGACCTCGAACCCGTGGTCGGCAACGGCCCGCTCGAAGTGGCTCAGGATCGCCCGGATGTGGCGGCGACAGGCTGTCACGGCGTCTCCAGCGATGTCGCCGCCCGGGAAGAACCGGTCGGTGAGCCGGACGGCGCCGACCTTGAAGCTGCGGGCCGCCAACGTCTCGCCCTTCTGGCCCAGGAGCAGCTCGGTGGAACCCCCGCCGACGTCCACGAGGAACACGCGCTGGTCGAACACCGGCACCGTCTGCAGCACGCCGAGGTGGATCAGGCGGGCCTCTTCGGCACCCGAGATCACCTCGATGTCGATGCCCGCCTCGTCGCGTGCTCGGTCAAGGAAGACGTGGGAGTTGGCCGCCTCGCGCACGGCGCTCGTGGCGACGGCGCGCAGCGTCGCGCCGTAGCTGTCGGAGATGCGGCGCATCCGCCGGAGGCAGGAGACGCCGCGGTCGATCGCAGCCGGGGAGAGCTCCTTCATGTCGCCGCCCCCGTGCCCGAGCCGAACCATCTCCCGCTCCCGGGTCACGGTCTCGAAGCGGTCACCGGCGACACGCCGGGCGACCACGAGGTGGAAGCTGTTCGTGCCTACGTCCAGTGCGGCGAGGACCAAATCTGATTCAGCCCGAGGTTCAGTCATCGAGGCGGTCGATGCATGCCGGGAGGCCCTCGAGGACTCCTTGCCGGAAGCTGGCGATCTTCTCGAACCCGCTGCCGACGACGTCGTCGGCCGACCCAGGGTCTCCGACGACGAGCGCTGTCTGGATGGCCTCGTCGAGGTCGCCCGGTGAGATGGCCACGTCGCGCTCCGGCCCGTTGCTGGTGGAACCCGGCACGATGTCGCGGACCCAGGCCCCGGTCAGGCAGTCCGACAGCAGAGGCCCGTTCCTCGCCCTGCAGTGGGCTGCCGAGCGCCTGCTGCACCGCCTCGCTCCATCCCATGCCCAACAAGTAGCCGACGGCGAAGTCCCCGAAGCGGTTGTAGAGGTCGACCCCGAACGACTCGTCGAAGAAGACCTCACCCGTGGCCGGGCAGTACACCGCGCCGAGGCTGATGTCGCCGGCGGGGGCCTCGCACGTGACGTCGTCCGGTCCGCTGACCGGAACGACCCTCAGCGTGGCGAGCTCGCCGCCGGCAGCTTCGACCGATGCCGGCCAGAAGACGTTCAGGTCGGTGATCACGAGCCCACCGATGGTCTGATCCCCGTAGCCGAAGGGCGCGTCGCCGTCGCCACCTGCTGCGCTGAAGATGTTCGGCACCAGAGGCAGCGGCTCGTCGAGCAGTGTGGTGCAGCGCGCCGCACCCTCGAGATATCCGAGTTGGAATGCACCGACGCGGTCGAAGGCGGTGCCGTGCCCACCTTCGCTCAGCTGGTCGATGCCGCTCGGATCACGGACGGCGATCATGGCGATCAAACCGGTGCGGACATCGGCATCCGAGAACGGCACACCGGGTGCCTGCCCGGAGACCGCCCTCGCCACCCACGCTCCGGCGAAGCAGTCGGCCTGCTGCTCGGTCGTCACCGTCGGCAGTTCGCGCCGGAGGTCCTCGTTACGAGCCTGCACGACGTGCCCGTACTCGTGAGCGAGCACGACGCCCAGGATCGGCGGTCCGTACTCCGCGGCGAGACCCCCGAGGATCCCGTCGGTGCCGTCGTCGTAGACGAGGAAGTCGCCGTCGTCGCAGTAGAAGGCGCCGTACTGGTTGATCTCCTCGTACGTGGTCTGCGCCGCGCCGCCGCACCCCGGGATCGGGTCGGTGCGCTCGGGGTACGCCGCGTACACGCCACCCTGGAGGCCCACGAAGGACCCGCTGTACAGCTCTGGGTACTGCGCTCCCCACCAGCGCTCGAGATCCTCGAGCACCGCCCGTACGAGGTCGTCGTAAGGCCGTACCGGCTTGTTGTCGCCGAGGTCGATCAGGTCGCGAGGTGTCGGTGCGGTCGTCGTCGTCGGGCCCGGGTCCGTGGGGGCGAGGTCTGGAACCTCTGTCGTGGGCGGCGGCTCGGTGGACGGAGTGGGGTCGGTGACTTGCTGCGCTGACTCGGTGCGCACGCCCGGTGCTGCCGCGCAGGCGGCGAGCGCCACGACCAGGCCCGCGCGCCAGGCTCCGCGGATCATCAGTCGATGAGCCGTTCCAGCTCGCCGATCTCCTCAGCCTGGCTGGCGGCCATGGCAGCCGCCATGGAGCGGACGTCCTCGTTGGCGGCGTCGGCGGCCGCCACTTCGGCCATGTGGATGCCGCCGCGATGGTGTTCGGACATCAGCTCGACGAACAGCTGGTCGGCAGCTGCGCCGCTCGACGCGGCGAGCTCCTCGATCTCGGCCTCCGTCGCCATGCCGGGCATTTGATCGACCGGCGTCGGCATGCCCATCCAGGCCATCGCTTCGTTGGTCTCGGATGCCTCCGGGGCGTTCATCGAACGCAGGAGCTGGATCATCCGTCCGATGTCGATGCTCTGACCGCTGATGATGCTGCGGGCGACGGTGCGCAGCGCTGGATCGGTGTCGGGCAGCGCGAGGTACATGTAGCCCATCTGCACAGCCTGGTCGTGGTGGTCGCGCATGTCATGGAGGAAGCCGACATCGACGTCACTGCTGGCGGGTTCCGAACGGGTGTCGGCAATGAGCCAGCCGACCATGCCGGCGATCAGCGCGACGGCGACGAGCAGGGCGAGGATGTTGACGGGGTTCTGCCACCACGAGAGGACGACGACGTCATCGTCGTGGTCGTCGTGGTCAGCGTGGTCGTCGGACGCGACGTCGGCCTCCTTGCCTGGCTCGGTCCGCACCTCCATGTCGTCAGTCTGCCAGCGCAGCAGCGACGCTGGACCGCGCTCAGCCGCCGGTTGTGGTTGGCGCTGCGGTGCCTGCAGGGGCGGTGCCTGCAGGGGCGGCGCCTGGCACGGATGAGCCGGTCGGTGGCGCGACCGGGGGCGACCCCTCACCGACCTCGAACGTCTGGCGACCGGTGATCCTGGCGACGAAGTTGTACGTCACGCCATCGGAACCGACGGCGGTGCACGTGAACTCGGTGCCAACGTCCGTGTTGGCTGGATCGGTGCACGTCGCATCCTCGTACGTCCGTCCCGTGACCTGGGCGAGCTCGCCATCGTCATCCTGGATGAAGGCCTTGGCGGCGTCGGGGAAGCTTTGCTGGCTGGTACAGGCCACTAGGGGAAGGGCACCGGCCAGCGCAGCAAGGAACAGGGTGCGGCGGCGCATGAGGGGCGGAGGCTAACCGCCGCCCGTCGGGGTGAAACCGACGTCGCGCAGCGCCCGTGCGGGTGGGCGCACCTGGTCGATGGTGACCGCGATCAGCGCCACCCACACGAGGCAGAAGCCGACGATTCGGTCGGCCGGCATCGGTTCGTCGTACACGAGCCAGCCGAGCGTGAAGTTGATCGTCGGGATGAGGTACTGGAGCGCGCCGAGCAGTGTGAAGGGCAGCCGCTGAGCGGCGAACGCGAACAGCAGGAGCGGCACTGCGGTGACCACGCCGGTGAGCGCCACGAGCACCCAGTCGGCCCCGCTCGCGGTCGCCGGGATGCTGTCCGGGGCGCCGGCCGTCGCGATCACGACGGCGATGGCGGGCAGCACCAGAATCAAGGTCTCACCGGCGAGGCTCTCGACCGGCGACAGTGGGATGTGGCGCTTGAGGAGGCCGTAGAGCGCCCACGACGACGAGATGATCAGGGCGATGACCGGCAGGCGCCCGTAGGAGATCGTCAGCTCCACGACAGCAAGCGCGCCCAGCGCCAGGGCCAGCCGCTGCAGCTTGCTCGCCGGCTCGCCGAGCAACGTCACCCCGAACAACATCGTGAACAGCGGTGCCATGAAGTAGCCGAGGGCGGTCTCGACGATCCGGTCGTTGACGACGGCCCAGACGTATGTCGTCCAGTTGGCCGTGATGAGGAGGGCAGCGAGGGTGAGGCGCATGAGGAGGGTGCGGTCGCGCATCGCCGTTCGCAGCGCCCCCCAGCGACGACGGACCGTCACGATCACCGCCATCACGGCGGCGGCGCACGCGATGCGCCACACGATGAGCTCGAACGGGTCGAACTCGGTGAGCTGCTTCCAGTAGATGGTGAGGAAGCCCCAGATGCTGTACGCCGCGATCGCCGCCCTGACGCCGGCCGCTCTCTCGTGTTGGGCGTCGCCGCGCACGGTCGTCGACGCTACGGAGCGGTCGGTCACGTCACGCACAACGTTTGCGGTATCGAGGGCGTGAGGTTTGCCTATCGTCGCGCCGTGGGCCTGCCGCTCGATCCCATCGCCGAGGCACGACGTCACTGGATCGAACGCTGGGGCGCCGCCGAGCACATGGCTGCAGCGACGTCACTGATGCGGGCCCAGCAGCTGGTGCTGGCCGCCGTCGAGGACGAGCTGCGGCCGTTCGGGCTGACGTTCGCCAGCTACGAGGCCTTGATGCTGCTGTCGTTCTCGCGGCGCGGTGAGCTCCCGCTCGGCAAGATGAGCGAGCGCCTGATGGTCCACCCGGCCAGCATCACGAACACGGTCGACCGACTGGAGGAGCGAGGCCTGGTCCGGCGGCGGCGTGACACCACCGACGGTCGACGCGTGCTTGCCGCCATCACGGAGGACGGGCGGGCGATCGCCGCGGAGGCAACGGAGCCGCTGAACAAGGTGCAGTTCGGGCTCGGGATGCTCGACGAGGCTGCCGCGGCCCACATCAACGCCGTGCTACGGCAGGTGCGCGAGGGCGCCGGCGATCTCGGGGAAAACGTCGCCAATCCTTGGACGTCCAAGTAAACTGGTGAAGATGAATCCCCGTGAGGAGTGGAAGCGGGCCTACGACGCGTCCCGGCTGCGCGACGCGACGTTCACCACGATGTCTGGCATCCCGCTCGAGCCGGTGTACGGACCGGATGACGGTGATTTCCCGGGCGTCTACCCGTACACGCGAGGCCCGTACGCGTCGATGTACCGCTCGAAGCTGTGGACGATGCGGATGTTCGCCGGCTTCGGAACGGCGGACGACACGAACTGGCGGTTCAAGGAGATCATCCGCGCCGGCGGTGATGGGCTGTCGACGGCGTTCGACATGCCGACGTTGCTGGGGATCGACTCCGACGACGTGATGGCCTTGGGCGAGGTCGGTCGCTGCGGTGTGGCGATCGACAGCCTCGCCGACATGGAAGACCTCTACGCCGGCATCGACGTTGCGTCGATCACGACGTCGATGACGATCAACTCACCCGCCGCGGTGATCTTCGCCATGTTCGTCGCCCAGGCGGAGAAGGCAGGCATCGCTCGGGCGCAGCTGGGCGGCACGCTGCAGAACGACATCTTGAAGGAGTACCAGGCGCAGAAGGAGTTCGTGTTCCCGCCCCGCCCGTCGATGCGGTTGGTGCGCGACACGATCACGTTCACGGCGGCCGAGATGCCACGCTGGCACTCGATCTCGATCTCCGGCTACCACATCCGCGAGGCGGGCTCGACGGCGGCCGAGGAGCTGGCGTTCACGTTGGCCAACGGTTTCGCGTACGTCGAGCTGGCGCTGGCGGCCGGACTGCCGGTCGACGCGTTCGCGCCGCGGCTGTCGTTCTTCTTCAACGCTCACATCGACTTCTTCGAGGAGATCGCCAAGTACCGGGCGGCGCGACGGATCTGGGCACGATGGATGCGCGAGCGGTACGGCGCGACGGCCGAGCGGTCGATGCAGCTGCGGTTCCACACGCAGACCGCTGGGGTGTCGCTGACGGCGCAACAGCCCGAGGTGAACATCGTGCGGACGGCGATCGAGGCGCTGGCCGGCGTGTTGGGTGGGACGCAGTCGCTGCACACGAACTCGATGGACGAGGCACTGGCGTTGCCCACCGAGAAGGCAGTGCGCATCGCGCTGCGCACCCAGCAGGTGATCGCCAACGAGACGAACGTCGCCAATGTGGCGGACCCGCTGGGCGGATCGTGGTTCGTCGAGTCGTTGACTGACGAGCTGGAGCGGCAGGCCGAGGAGCTGTTCGCCCACCTCGACTCGATCGGCGGCGGGTCGATGCTCGAGGGGTGCATCCAGGGGATCGAGGACAACTGGTTCCAGGGGCGGATCGCCGATTCGGCGTACGAGCTGGAGCGGGCGTTCAACGAGGGGCGGCGGACGATCGTCGGGGTCAACCGGTTCACGGAGGGCAACGAGGACTCGACGATCGAGACCCTGCAGATCACGAACGAGGACGAGGCGCGGCAGCTGAAGCGGTTGCAGCAGGTCCGCGAGCAGCGCGACGAGGCGGCGGTGGATGCGGCGCTGGAGCGCCTGCGCAAGGACGCCGCCGACCCCGAGGTCAACCTGATGCCCACGCTGATCGACAGCGTGAACCAGTACGCCACCCTCGGCGAAGTGATGAACGCCCTCGCCGACGTCTTCGGCCGCCACACCGAAGTCCCCACGATCTAGCGCGGGTCCATCCGAGTGTTTGGGCCCGTCCGAGTGTTGCGGGCGGGGATGCCCCTCACGAAACACTCGGACGAGCGAGTTCCCGAACCCGGGCTGCGTAGAGCTGCGCGAGTTCGTCCGCCAATGACTCGAGGTTGGCGAGATCCAACTCGCTGACGGTTTCGATCTGCCACACGACGAGATGCATCTCTCGGCGCCGCCGGGCGTCGTTGGCGAGGCCGTCAAGCGTCCGGTGCTCGGGGTGGATGTCGAGCTCGATGCCCCAGCGCGCGCTCGGCACAGCAAGGTCGATGTGAAACGCCAGCCCGTTGGACGACCGGATGACTCTCGCCTGTTGCTCGATCGGGATGCCTCGGCGACGCAATGCGGCGGCGACGATCACCTCGGGATGCGATTGGCTGGCCCCTGCGCTCGGCAGGGACTCGAGCGTGCGCTTGAACACGCCGGACCCCGGCCGGGCCGGATGACCCAGTCGGCGTTCGATGGCGACGAGCTCTGCGCCCTCGACCCGGCCCTCGTGCAGCAGCTGCTCGACAACGGAAAGGTGGTCGAGTTGGCGGAGGTCGGCTGCCAGGTCGAAGGCGAGTCGAGGCCACGACGCGACGATGATCCCGTCCTTGCGGCGCATCCGATCGACCTCCCAGACCATGGTCGTCTGCCGCAACCGCACACCCGTCAACGGAGGCAGATGCATTCCGTGCCGAACGGACAGGTGGAGCGATGCCGAGCGGGGCATGCGCCGCAAGCCGGCGAGCACGCCGGCAGTGGGGCCGGTGATGAATCCGGACGAGTGGGCGGCACAAAGCACGGCGCACCGCTGCTCGACGGTCTGCGGCGCGGACGCTGCGACGAAGACACCCTTGGCGACGCGGTGCAGCGCGCCCGCGTCAACGAGTCGCACGATCGTCGTTCGGCCAACGCCATGGTGCTTGAGCCGTGCGGTGGTGATCACGCCGTGATGGTCGGCGAGCCAGCGTTGCGTGATCGGGGGCAGGTCGGCCATCGGAGCCTCCTCGGGTCTGGACCTCGGGGAGGGGATGTCGTGACGGCCACTGTACGGAAGGGGTGCGCGAACGAAACATCGGAGTGTTTCGTGCGGGGATGCCCCCGACGAAACACTCCGATGCCGTCAAACACTCGGATGGGCGGGGCGGCCCACGCCCAGGCCGGTGAGGCTGGGACGGGTGGTTAGGCCGAGCGGCGGTAGGCGGCCTCGGCGAAGCAGAAGATGCCGAACAGCGCGAACCCGATGGCGACGCCCCACAGCACGACTTGGCCGGCGGAGTTCTGGGCGAACTCGGCGAGCGTGCCGGAGATGCCCTTGCTCTCGTTCGGGTCGTACTGCACGGCCGACACGATGAAGAACACGCCGGAAGCGGCGAACACGACCGAACGGGCGGCGTAGCCGATCCGACCCATCGCCTCGATGCCCTTGGCGGTCGTGCCCGGAGGCGCCAGCCGCTCCATGAACTTGCCCTGCACGGTGTGCTCGTAGGCCTGGTACAGCGAGATGACGATCAGCGCCACGCCGAGGATCCCGACCAGCCAGCGTCCACCCGGCAGTTCGAACAGCGACCACGCCACCTGCTGGCTCTGGGCATCACCCGATTGCTGCGTCGTCGACGACGCCGTCTCAGAGGTTCCCGACCAGACCTCCGACGCCACCTTGATCGCCGTGACGACGAGTGCGCCGTAGATCACGGCCTTGCCGAGGTACTCGACCCGATCCTTCGCTTCGTCACCCTCGACGGGGTCGCCGACGAACGCCTGGATCAGCCGCCAGAGGCACAACGCGACGAGCCCGACGATCAGCGCCACCAGCAGGAACTTCCCGAATGGCTGCTCGGCCAGGGTCTCGAATGCGCCGACCTGGCTGACCTGATCGCTCGACGTCTCACCACGGGCGAACTGGATCGCCAGGATGCCCAACAACAGGTACAGCACGCCCCGGGCGGTGATGCCCGCTCTTCCCAGCGGCTCGCGCCAGCGGCGGGCGGTCTGCCGAGTCGTCGCAGTCGCTGCGGTCATCGTCATGGTCGACACCGGTACCCAGCAGCGGCGACGGCGAATCGTGCCATGATCGAGTCGTGGCTGAACGTCCTGGCGAACCGGCGGTCGAGGTCGACGACAATCCTTCCGAGCGCGCCGCACACCTCCTTGCCGACGAGCTGCGCCGTGCCGTCGCCACCCGCGGCCGCGCCTCGCTCGCCGTGTCCGGTGGCCACACCGGTCCGCCGATGCTCGCCGAGCTCGCCCGCGCCGACCTGCCGTGGGATCACATCACGATCTTCCAGGTCGACGAACGGGCCGCGCCCGACGGGGACCCGGCGCGCAACGCCGACGCGCTCGTCGGCTTCCCTGCCCGCGTGGTCCTCATGCCGGTCACCGAGTCGGACCTCGAGCAGGCCGCGGCGAGCTACGCCGCCGAGCTACCGGACCAGTTGGACGTCGTCCACCTCGGGATGGGGCCCGACGGACACACCGCGTCCTGGCCGCCAGGCGATCCCGTGATCAAGCGCACGGAACCAGTCGCCCTGTCGGCCGAGTACCAAGGGCACGTGCGGATGACGCTGACGCCGCCCGTCGTCAACGGCGCGCGGGCGCGGGTCGTGCTGATCACCGGCCCGGACAAGGCGCCCGCCGTTGCGACGTGGCTCACCACGTCCTCGAACGATCTGCCGATCGCCCACGTCAAGACGACCGACACGACGGTCATCCTCGATGCTGCGGCGGCCGCCGATCTGCCCTCGACCGCCGGCGGCTAGCTGTAGTTCCAGCTAGCCCACCACGGATCCGTCCGGCTGCAAGAAGACCACCGACAGCGGGGGCAACGTCAGCGGCAACGAGTTGTCGAAGCCGTGCCACGCCTGATCCTCGGATTCGACCTGGCCGAGGTTGCCCTTGCCGCTGCCACCGAAGATCTCGGCGTCGGAGTTCAACAGCTCGCGCCACGCGCCACCGACCGGAACGCCGACGCGATAGCCGTAGTGCACCGCCGGCGTGGCATTGATCACCGCCAGCACGGGCGTGGCTCCTGAATCGGCGCCATCCGGATCGCACCGCAGCCAGGCGAACACGCTGTGCGTCTCGTCGTCGCCGACGATCCACTGGAAGCCCGCCGGATCGCAGTCGCCCCGCGACAGCGCCGGCTCGTCGCGGTAGAGCCGGTTCAGCGCCTGGACCCACAACCGCACGCCGCCGTGGCGACCGAGGTCGTGGAGATCCCAGTCCAGCGCCCCCTCGTGCGCCCACTCCTTCGACGTCGCCAGCTCGCCGCCCATGAACAGCAGCTTCTTCCCGGGTTGCGACCACATGATCCCGTACAGCAGGCGCAGGTTGGCGAAGCGCTGCCACTCGTCGCCCGGCATCTTCCCGAGCAGGGAGCCCTTCCCGTGGACGACCTCGTCGTGCGACAGCGGCAGCACGTAGCGCTCGCTGAACGCGTACATCCCACGAAACGTGATCTCGTCGTGGTGGAAGCGCCGGTGCACCGGTTCGCGCCGCAGGTACTGCAGCGTGTCGTGCATCCACCCCATGTCCCACTTGTACGTGAAGCCGAGCCCGCCGCCGGCCGTCGACCCCGTGACCATCGGCCACGCCGTCGACTCTTCGGCGATCGTGATGACATCCGGGAACTCGGCCACGATGGCGTCGTTCAGCTGGCGCAGGAAGTCGATCGCTTCGAGGTTCTCCCGCCCACCGAACCGGTTGGGCACCCACTCGCCCTCGTTGCGCGAGTAGTCGAGATACAGCATCGACGCGACCGCATCCACGCGCAGTCCGTCGACGTGGTACCGGTCGAGCCAGTGCAACGCGCTGGAGATCAGGAAGGCGCGGACCTCCTGGCGCCCGTAGTTGAAGATCGCCGACGTCCAGTCGGGGTGGAACCCCTGCCGCGGATCGGCGTGCTCGTAGAGGTACGTGCCGTCGAAGCGCGCCAACCCGTGTGGATCCATCGGGAAGTGCGAAGGAACCCAGTCGAGGATCACGCCGACGCCGCGCTCGTGCAGGCGGTCGATGAGGCGCATCAGGTCCTGCGGTGCCCCGTAGCGGGCCGTCGGCGCGAAGTACCCCGTCGTCTGGTAGCCCCAGGAGCCGTAGAACGGATGCTCCATCACCGGGAGCAGCTCCACGTGCGTGAAACCGTGCGCGGAGGCGTGATCGGCCAGCGGGTCGGCCAGCTCGTCGTAGCGCGCGAACCGACGGCCCGGTGTGACGTGGCGACCCCACGAGCCGAGATGCACCTCGTAGATCGAGATGGGCGCGTCCGGCTGCCCGGTGCGCTCCCGAGTCGTCATCCAGGCGTCGTCACCCCACTCGTACGACAGGTCGGCGATCAGCGACGCCGTTGACGGTGGCTCGTTGTTGGCCGTGGCAAGCGGGTCCGACTTCTCGATGCGCTCGCCGCGCCCGCTGGTCACGGCGTAGCGGTAGCTCTGGCCGATGCGTGCGCCGTCGATCCGTGCCGACCACAGGCCCGACTGCCCGACGGGCGCCATGGCCTGCCCGGTCCAGCCGTCGAAGTCACCGAGCACGTCGACGGAGCGGGCGGTCGGTGCCCACACCGTGAACCACGTGCCGTCTGCGTCGGGGTGGGCGCCGAGGCAGCGGTGCAAGTGGCGATGCGTCCCCTCGTTGAAGAGGAACAGATCGAGCTCGCCCAGTGGGTTGGGATGCTCGTCGTCGTGCTCGGTCATCGTGTACCTGGCCTGCTGCTCAGCAACTGCAGACGTCGCCGGACGTCGCCCGACAGCATGTCCGACAGCGGCACCTTCAACCGTCGCCGCCACGTCGTGTCGAGCACCTGGCCGGGAACGTTGTGTGGCGCGCGCTCGCCGATGAGGTCATCGAGGTCGGCGATGACGAGGTATGCGTCGCTCGCCGCCAGACGCTCCAAGACGGCGTCGAGCAATGGTCCCTCTCCTTCACTGATCGGGTGTCCGACAGCATCTTCCACCAACCGGCGATATCGATCCAGGACATCCGCCGCCTGGCCGGCGACGGCGGTGGCGAACGCCGGCATGTCGTGGGTGCGCACACCCGCCACGGAGCGCGCCGGGATCGCGGCCAGGTGGTCATCTCCGATGGTGAACTGCTCCTGGATCATCCCGAGCGCGTCCCAGCGGTGCAGCGCGTCCGTCACTTCGTCGGGCACTGTGCCGAGATCCTCTCCGATGATCGTCGTCGACGTCGCCGCAGCCTCGGCTGCAACGACGGCGAGCAACTCCTCTCGCGGGTAGCGCACGTACGCGCCGTCCCTCGCGCTCGCGCCGTCGGGGATCCACCACAGGCGCTGCACGCCCATCACGTGGTCGACGCGCAGGATCGACGCGTGCCGGCCGGCGCGCGCCACAGCCCGCCGCCACAGGAGATGCCCGCTGCGCCGGCCCGCACCGGGCAGCTGGGGTGGGAAGCCCCAGTTCTGACCATCGGCGAAGAACTCGTCGGGCGGAGCACCGGCGGTCATTGTGGTGGCGAACAACTCGGGGTGAGCCCACGTCTCGAACCCGGACTTGTGACCACCGATCGGCAGGTCGAGGGCCAACGCCGCACGACCCTCGCCCTCGATACCGGCGAGCTGGCGGTCGGCGAGGAACTGGGCGAGCAGGTGGCTGCGACGCACCAGCTCCGGGGGGTGACTCGACTCCGACGGCTCAGCCCGTTCGAGGCGGAACCGGGCGTACTGCTCGACGTCGGGAAAGGCGGCAACGAGGCGATCGATGCCGTGCTGCACGAACGGATCGAGATCACGGGACGCCTCCAGAAGCTGGCGTCGGCGTCGGCGGGCGAGCACCCGCCAGTCGATCAAGTCGCCTTGCGGCGGCGGCTCCAGAACCGGGAGCGCGGCGTCGTCGAGGTAGACCTCGTTCCAGTGCAGGCGGCTGGCCGGCACGTAAGGGCTGGCGTCGAACGGATCATCGAGGAAGGCGGCGTACAGCGGCAGGGTCGCCAGCACGTCAATGCCGACGGCTGGGAGACGCCGCGCGAGTGCGGCGAGGTGGGTGAACGAAGGCAGTGGCGAGGAACGTTCCCACAGCGCGTAGGCGGGCACGAACAGTCCGGCCTGGGCGGCGAAGCGACCCGCCCGCGGCATCGACGCCGGCGGCACAACGAGTGTCGCTTCCTCCGAACCATCGTCTCCGGACGCCACCAGCCGGTGGCAGCCGAGGGGGACGTCGGGGGGAACGGTGACCC
Organism: uncultured Acidimicrobiia bacterium; assembly: GCA_963844915.1. Classification (GTDB taxonomy): domain Bacteria; phylum Actinomycetota; class Acidimicrobiia; order Acidimicrobiales; family Ilumatobacteraceae; genus JALZMG01. Next base: position 845,944 of record CAWJQF010000013.1, read on the forward strand.
GGCCGTGGTCGACCGGCAGCACGAACTCGGAGCGATCGGCGAGCAGCAGGGTCACGGAGCGCGATGTGCCGACGTCGATCGACCGACCCGCGCCGGCGACGGACACAACGACCGGTTCGAGCTGTCGTGGCGCGGTGACCCGATCGTCCTCCAGCACGTCGCACAGCTGGCGCAGCGTGGGCTCCGGCGTCTCGTGGTGCTGCCCGCTGACGTCGCGGTAGATCGTCTCGATCCCCAGCGCCGTGGCGTGCTCGCGCAGCGCCTGCAGCTGCGAGGTCGCCGTCATTTGGGTTCGACCGGTGCCCGCAGCACGAGGGTCGACCGCTCGGCCAGCTTGATCACGTTGCCGGGCGAGATCGCCTCATCTGGTTCGAGCAAGAGGTTCGTGTCCAGCTCGACGTGCCACTCGTGGCTGAACTGCTTGTCGGGAATCGTCCAGTCGATCGCCGCGTCGCTGGCGTTGAGGAGCACCAGGAAGTCGTCGTCGACGATGCGTCCGCCGTATGCATCGACGGTGGCGATGGCCTGGCCGTTGAAGTACACGCCGACGGCTCGGGCGTAGCCGTTCTCCCAGTCGTCGTCGGTCATCAGTTGACCGTCGGGGCGGAACCAGGCGAGGTCGTCGATGTTGCGGATCCTGCGGCCCTGGAACCATCGACGTCGACGGAACACGGGGTGTTCGCGGCGGAGTGCGGCGACGCGCCGCGTCCACTCGAGCAGGTCCTGGTCGACGGCGCTCCAGTCGAACCACGAGATCTCGTTGTCCTGGCAGTAGGCGTTGTTGTTCCCCTGCTGCGTGCGCCCGATCTCGTCCCCGCCGAGCAGCATCGGCACGCCCTGCGACAACAGCAGCGTGGTCAGCAGGTTGCGTCGCTGGCGAGCGCGGAGGGAGAGGATCGCGGGGTCGTCGGTCGGTCCCTCGACCCCGCAGTTCCACGACCGGTTGTGGGACTCGCCGTCGTGGTTGTCCTCGCCGTTCGCCTCGTTGTGCTTCTCGTTGTACGAGACCAGGTCGGTCAGGGTGAAGCCGTCGTGGGCGGTGACGAAGTTGATCGAGGCGGTCGGTCGCCTCGTGTCGGCCTGGTAGAGGTCGGAACTCCCCGTGAAGCGGGAGCCGAACTCGGCCAGCGTCGACGGCTCGCCGCGCCAGAAGTCGCGGATCGTGTCGCGGTAGCGGCCGTTCCACTCCGACCACTGCGGCGGGAAGTTGCCGACCTGGTAGCCGCCCTCCCCGACGTCCCAGGGCTCGGCGATCAGCTTGACCTGGGAGACGACCGGGTCCTGCTGCACGAGGTCGAAGAACGCCGACAGCCGGTCGACGGCGTACAGCTCGCGAGCCAGCGTCGAGGCGAGGTCGAAGCGGAACCCGTCGACGTGCATCTCCGTGACCCAGTACCGCAGGCTGTCCATGATCAGCTGCAGCACGTGGGGGTGGCGCATGTTGAGGCTGTTGCCAGTGCCGGTGAAGTCGAGGTAGTGGCGCGGCTCGCCGTCAACGAGGCGGTAGTAGGCGTGGTTGTCGATGCCCCGCAGCGACAGCGTGGGGCCCATGTGGTTGCCCTCGGCCGTGTGGTTGTAGACGACGTCGAGGATGACCTCGATCCCGGCGGCGTGCAGCGCCTTGACCATCGTCTTGAACTCCTGGACCTGGCCCGGTCCTCTGGCGTGGATCGAGGTGTAACCGTTGTGCGGCGCCAGGAAGGCGACGGAGTTGTAGCCCCAATAGTTGCGCAGGCCGCGCTCGACGAGGTGGTGGTCCTGGATGAACTGGTGGACGGGCATCAGCTCGATGGCCGTGACGCCGAGCGCGCCGAGGTGGTCGACGATGGTGGGGTGGGCGAGGGCGGCGTAGGTGCCGCGGATGTCGTCGGGGACGTCGGGATGCAGCATGGTCAGACCCCGGACGTGGGCCTCGTAGATGATCGTCTCGTGCATCTCGTGACTCGGCGGGCGGTCGTTGGCCCAATCGAAGAACGGGTCGCTGACCACCGAGCGAGGCACGTGGGGCGCGCTGTCTGCGGTGTTGGGCTCGTCCGGCGCGTCGAACTGGTAGGCGAAGCAGGCCTCGTCCCAATCGACGTCGCCGTCGATCGTCTTCGCGTACGGGTCGAGCAGCAGCTTGGCGGGATTGCACCAAAGTCCCTGCTCAGGGTCCCACGGGCCGTGGACCCGGTAGCCGTAGCGCTGGCCCGGGCGGACGTCGGGGAGGTAGGTGTGCCAGCAATGGCCGTCGACCTCGCGCACCTCGATGCGCACCTCGGCCAGCCCCTGTTCCGTGTCCTCGAGCAGGCACAGCTCGACGCCTTCGGCGACGCTGCTGAACAGGGAGAAGTTGGTGCCCGACCCGTCGTAGTACGCGCCGAGGGGATACGGGCGGCCGACCCACTGGCGTGGGCGCGGCGGTTCCGGCTTCCGGGCGGCCCGCTTCCGAGGAGGCATCCGGGCATTCTGTCGAACAAATGCGGCCGCCGAAGCGCCTGGAGGCGCCGGCGTGCCGAACCGGTGGTTCGCCTCTGAACGACGCGACCCGGTCACCGACCCAAGCTGTCCGTAGAAACCGGCCGTTGTGATGCGCTTCTGACGGACAGAACGGGAACAGGACTGCCACACGAGCGTCACCTGATCGTCGCGTCCGTTCGTCAGGATCGTCCTCGGTGGAATCGCAGGCGGCGGTACTACTGGTGGAGGACGACGCGGGGTCAGATCTGGCGCCGGTCCTTGCCCGCTGCGGTTTCGCCGTGACGCCTGCTCGCTCGCCCGAGACGGCTCTGTTCGAGTACGGGCAGGGAGACGTCGACGCCGTCGTCGCGGCCGTGCCGCTTCCCGGTATGGGGACGCCGGCCATGTGCGAGCAGCTGCGCCGGCGAGGCGGGACGCCGATCCTGCTGACCTCGCACGACCGCCCGTCGACGGAGTGGCTGGCGGCCATCGACGCCGGTGCGGACGACCACGTCCTCGTGCCGTGCGAGGACCGACTGCTGCGGACCCGGCTGCACACGCTGATCCGTCGCTCCAACGGACCGCTGACCCCGGTCCGCGTCGTGCGCATCGGGCGCCTCACGGTGCGGTTGCGGGCAGGCGCCGTGGAGGAGCCGGTGGAGGTGCGGCTGACGCCCGTGCAAGCGACGCTGCTCGATCACCTCGCCGCCCATCGGGGCGCGCTGGTCGGCGCCACCACGCTCGGCGAACGGATCCGCGCCGTGCACGGTGACGACGCCGACGAAGATCTGGCCGATCAGCTCTCCTCGCTGCGCGGCGTCGTCGGGAAGGCGTCTGGTGTCGCCGGTGCGGTCCAGGAGGTCGACGGGGCAGGCTGGCGGTTGCTCCGTTAGGCCGTCTCGACGGCCGTCAGCCCGAGCTCCTTCATCGACTGCTCGCGCATCTTGTACTTCTGGACCTTGCCGGTGACGGTCATCGGGAACTCGTCGACCACCTTGACGTAGCGCGGAACCTTGAAATGGGCGATGCGGCCCCGGCAGAACTCGCGCAGCGCTTCAGGATCGATGGTGGCGCCCGGCCGCAGCCTGACCCAGGCCATCAGCTCCTCGCCGTATCGATCATCGGCCACACCGATCACCTGGACGTCCTCGACGTCCGGGTGCGTGTAGAGGAACTCCTCGATCTCGCGCGGGTACACGTTCTCGCCGCCGCGGATGACCATGTCCTTGATCCGTCCGACGATGTTGACGTAGCCGTCCTCCGCCATGACGGCGAGGTCACCGGTGTGCATCCAGCCCTCGCCGTCGATCGCTTCGGCCGTGCGCTCCGCGTCGTCCCAGTAGCCCTGCATCACGGAGTAGCCACGCGTGCAGAACTCACCGGTCTCACCACGTTGCAGGGTGTCGCCGCTCGCCGGTTCGGCGACTCGGATCTCGACGTGCGGGTGGGCCCGCCCGACCGTCGCCGTGCGATGGTGGAGCGAGTCGTCCGGCAGCGTCTGCGTCGACACCGGCGACGTCTCGGTCATGCCGTAGCAGATCGTCACGTCGGTCATGTGCATGCGGTCGACGCACGCCTTCATCACCTCGACGGGACACGGCGACCCGGCCATCACACCGGTGCGCAACGTCGACAGGTCGAACCGGTCGAACTCCGGGTGCGCCAGCTCGGCGATGAACATCGTGGGCACGCCGTAGAGCACCGTGCAGCGCTCCGCCTCGACGGTCTCCAGCACGTGCGTCGGGTCGAAGGCGTCCGACGGGTAGACCATCGTCGCTCCGTGCGTCGTACATCCCAGGTTCGACATGACCATGCCGAAGCAGTGGTAGAGCGGAACCGGGATGCACAGCCGATCGCCAGGCTGAAACCCCTGCAAGCGGGCGACGAAGTAGCCGTTGTTGAGGATGTTGCGGTGCGTCAGCGTGGCGCCCTTGGGGAATCCCGTGGTGCCCGACGTGTACTGGATGTTGATCGCGTCGTCGTGGTGCAAGCGCGCTTGCCGGTCCGCCACCTCGCCGTCGCTGACCCCGCCGGCGCCGGCGGCGAGCTCGTCCCAGTCGTCATCCCAGAAGAAGACCGCCCGCTCGAGCGCGGGAACGTCGGGGCTGACGACCTCGACCATGTCGACGTAGTCGGACGACTTGAAGGACGGTGCGGCGAACAGCATCCGACACGTTGACTGGTTCAGCGCGTACGCCAGCTCGTGTGTCCGGTAGGCCGGATTGATGTTGACGAGCACGACGCCGATCTGTGCGGTGGCGTACTGCAACAGCGTCCACTCGGCGTAGTTCGGGCTCCATAGGCCGACCCGATCACCCTGCTCCAGCCCGAGGCCCAGCAGGCCACGGGCCAACCGATCGACGCGCTCGGCGAACTCCGTATAGGTCCAGCGCACACCTTGATGGCGGGCGACGAGTGCTTCCCGATCGCCGTTGGCTGCCACCGTGCGGCTGAGATTGGCGCCGATCGTCTCCTCCAGCAGAGGAACGCTCGTCGGCCCCGCGTCCTGAGCGAGCATGCCTCCATGCTCGCGCGCTCGGTGGCTCACACCAGCCGGGAGCGGCCCTCCGCGGCGGCATCGGCGGCGGCGCGCTGCTCGATGGCGTGCAGGCGGCCGTACGTGAACGTGTCCTCGCCGGCGGCCCGTGCGTCATCGGCAAGTTGCTCGAGCACGCGCGCCGTGACGATGCCGTCCTGATGCCGCCCGAGCACGTCTTGCAGCTCCTCCATGCGTGCCGCCAGCTTCTTGGCCTTGTTGCCGAGTGCCGGCGCGAGCGCCTCGCCCGCGTAACGGACGCGCTTGGCTTTCTTGCGGACCTCGTGCAGCTGGACGTCGGTGTCCTCGGCGTCCTCGAGCGCGTCGACGTCCCGCTGCCACCGACGCTTCGCCCGACGCAGCTCGCGGGGCAACACCTTCGTCGCCTTCTTGTCGGCGCGGTCTCCGACGATGACGGCGCCCGATGCCACGGCGTCGAGATCGTCGAGGAGCTGCAGGTAGCGATCGCTGTCGAGCGTGGCGAGCAGCGCGCTCCTGGCGTCGGCGTAGCGCTGCGACATGGTCGTGTCGATGCGCTGCGCGACCGGTCCGTGGACGAGCGCAGGAGGCTCGGCTGCCACCATCTCCTGCAACCGCTGGTGGATCACCTCCGTGTCACGGGCCGCCCCCAACTCGCCGCCCAACCACTTCAGCTCGTCCCGCAGCGGCTCGGTCACGGCACGATCGACCAGTCGGCGGAACGTGGCGAGCGCGCTGCGCAGCCGTCTCGTCGCGACTCGCATCTGGTGCACGGCGTCCTCGTCGTCTCTCCGCACGTGCGGGTCGAGGGAGACGAGCCGCCCGACCTGGTCGGCGAGATGGGCGGCGACCACCTCCCGCGCCGTGGAGCGGTGATCGAGCTCCACGGGTGCCGGCGCCAGGTCGATGTCGCCCAGTGCGTGCCCCAGCTTGGACCCCCAACGAGCCGGCTCGGCACCAGCGTCTTCCAGTCGGTGCGCCGCCGCCGTCAAGATGTCTCGGTCGCCGTCGACGAGCTCGACCTCGACCTCCCGCCAGGACGTGACAGCGGGGTCGGGGTGCAGGAGTGCCGTGCCGGTGACGTGGTCGTCGGCCACTTCGGCCAGCACGTCGTCGTCCGCACCGACGAGCCGGTGGAGGATTCGCCGGCTCTCCAGCTTGGCGATCGGGACGAGGCTGCGCCGGCGAGCCCGTGAGCGGACGAGACGGGCCAGCTCCTCCGGGACGCCGTCGCCGACGGCACCGAGCGGAGCATGGGTCTCGAGCCGCTCGCCGTCGCCAACCGACTCCTTCAGGTGCCAGCCGGCATCGTCGCCGCCGGCGCGGCGGCGCAACACCAGGTTGCTGGCTGCCAGGCGCAGGTCGGGAGTGTCGTAGTAGATCGCGTCGAGGTTGTGCTCCACGGGAGCGCTGACCTTCGCCACGCCGAGAACAGTGTCGAACGACGGCAGTTCGAAGTCTTCGGGCACTTCGAACTTCTGCTCGATCTCGCGCATGGAGACAGTCTCTCCCGTCCCACTCGGCTTCATGCCGGGACGACCGTGTCGCGGGCCGCCGCATCCACGCCGAACGAGCTCCACGTCGACACCGCGGAAGCCGGATCGATGACGTCGTTCACGATCCGGTACTCGGCGGTCCACGTCGAGGGCGTCACGGTGTGCCGCGTGTAGCCGCGGTGAGCGAGCTCCGAGGCCACCACCGCGTCGAACGTGTCGAGGATCGGCCGCAGTGCTGGGTCGATCAGGCCCGTCGAGGAGATGGAGCTCGTCACGAACTCGACGCCGACGCCAGGGAGCACGCCCACGCCGGCCAGATGGATGTCTCCGGTGAGCACGACGACCCGATCAGCGGCGGCGGCCTGAGCGAGCAGCCGATCGCGAGCCGGCGTGTAGCCGTCCCACTGGTCGTAGTTGAGGATCGCCTCGCCGTAGCGGAGGTCAGTGAGCACGGTCTGCTGAGCAACCACGGTCCAGGTCCCCGTCCCCTCGGCGAACTGGGCGCCGAGCCACTCCTCCTGCGCCGCGCCGAGCATCGTCCGGGCGGGATCGAAGGCCTCCGGGCAAGCTGGATCGAGGCTCAGTGACGGCGAGCCGCACGCCTGGTCGCTGCGGTACTGGCGGCCGTCGAGCAGCACCAGGTTGGCGAGATCGCCCCAACGGAGTGCTCGGTAGATGGGATAGTCGCCTCCATCGGGCCGGGGGAGGCGCACTGGCATGTGCTCCCACCAGGCGCGATAGGCCGCCGCTCGGCGATCAGGGAACGTCGGAGCGTCCGCCGCATCCTGCGGGATCAGGCTGGCGTAGTTGTTCTCGACCTCGTGGTCGTCCCAGATGACGAGCCACGGCGCGGCGCCCCGGGCAGCTTGCAGCTCCGGATCGGACAGGTACTGGGCGTACCGAGCTCGGTAGCCGTCGAGATCGGTGGGTTCGGCACCTTCGTGCTCCCGGACGCGGCCCTCCGCGATCGGCTGTCCGGCACCCTCGTAGATGAAGTCACCGAGGAACACCACGAGGTCTGGCGCCCACTCGGCGATGTCCCGGTGGGCGGCGTAGAAGCCGGACTCCCAGTGCTGGCAGCTCGCCGTGGCGAGGCGCAGCTCATCGACGGCGCCGGCGGGAGCAGGCGCCACCCGCCCGACTGGGCTCGTCCAGTCACCGACCGTGAATCGGTACCACGCTGGCGCATTCAGCTCGACCACGGCGTGCACGCTGTGCCCGTCGCCGGACTCCGCGGTTGCCGTCCCATCGGCGGAGGTCGTGGCGAACGACGGGTCGTCGGCCAGTTCCCACGTGACGTCGACGAGGTCGGGTAGGTCGGCGCCGGTGAGCCGGGTCCACAGCACGGCGGACGTCTCGTCGGGGTCGCCGGATGTGACACCGAGCGTGAACGGATTCTCGGCCAACGAGACGTTGGTCGTCGTGGGCGCTGCGGTCGTCGAGCTCGAGCTCGCCGCCGGGCGCGTGGTCGGCGGACCGGTGGTCGGCGGGCTGGTGGTCGGCGGGCTGGTCGTCGACGGGTTCGTGGCACCCTCGGTCGGCTCGCTCGATGAGTCGTCCGACGAGCAGGCGCCGACGACGATCGTCGCGCCGAGGGCGAGGAACGTCCGGCGGGAGAGCTCAGCCACGCGCCGGGTCGTCCGCCGGGAGCACGTCACACGCCCAATCGCTGCGCTTCCAGTCGGGGACCGGCGCCGAGCCGTCACCCGCCGGCACGAACGCGGACATCTCCTCGGTCGACAGGCGATGGATGTAGCGCGGGCAGTTCGGGAAGACCTCGTCGGCGGCGACGCGCACGACGAACTGTGCTCCCGGGTAGGTCGGCGTCAGCGGGTCGTCCGGGTCGATGGAGGCTCGACCCGACACGCGAGCCCGCATCGGGTTGGCGAAATCGATGAAGAGCAGGCCGACCTGTGGATTCTCGAGCAGGTTGCCCATCGACAGGTACATGCCGTTGCCGTCGTAGTTGGGGAAGCACAGCTCCATCGGGGCCAGCACGCGGACGAACCCCGGGGCTCCGCCCTTGTACGAGCACTGCGGCCTTCCCGCCGCGTCCGCGGTGGCGAGGAAGAACATCGGCGAGGCCTCGACGAACGGCCGGATGTGCTCGAGCGTCCACGTGGCCCGGAAGCGCTCGTACAGGCGGTCCGCCAGGCGGCGGGTATCGAACTGGTCTTGCAGTCCCCTGGACGCAGGACGGTAAGTGTCCTGCTTCGACGTCTCGCCCATCGGCACATCATCTCGCGTCCAGAGCGCCGGTACGCTGCGCCCGCGTGAGCGCGAGCGACATCGAACGCATCGGCGTGGTCGGTTCCGGATTGATGGGTGCCGGGATCGCCGAGGTGTCCGCGCGGGCAGGACTCGACGTCATCGTCAGGGAGATCGATGCGGCGGCCGCTGAAGCCGGCCAGGCGCGAGTGCTGCGGTCGCTCGAGCGGGGCGTCGCGTCCGGGAAGCTGACGGAGGAGGAGCGCGACGCCGCCGTCGGTCGGCTGCGGTTCACCACCGACCTCGGTGAGCTCGCCGATCGCCAGTTGGTCATCGAGGCGGTGATCGAGGATGAGGCGCTGAAGGTCGACGTCTTCCGTGGCCTCGACAAGGTCGTCACCGATCCCCAGGCGATTCTCGCCACGAACACGAGCTCCATTCCGATCATGAAGCTCGGGATCGCCACCGCGCGGCCCGAGCACGTCATCGGGATCCACTTCTTCAACCCCGTCCCCGTCCTCCGACTGGTCGAGCTGGTGACCAGCTTGCTGACGTCCCCCGAGACGGCGAAGACGGCCGAGCAGTTCGCCACCGAGCGGCTCGGCAAGAACGTCATCCGCAGCCAGGACCGCGCCGGCTTCGTCGTCAACGCCCTGCTCGTGCCGTACCTGCTGTCGGCGATCCGAATGATGGAGTCGGGCTTCGCCACCGCGGAGGACATCGACACCGGCATGGTCGAGGGCTGCAACCACCCGATGGGACCGCTGCGGTTGTGCGACCTGATCGGGCTCGACACGACGCTTGCCGTTGCGCAGAGCCTCTACGAGGAGTTCAAGGAGCCCCTCTACGCACCGCCACCCATGCTGTCGCGGATGGTCGAGGCCGGGCTGCTCGGTCGCAAGTCGGGTCGCGGGTTCTACGAGTACGCGCGGGCATGAACATCATTGCGTTCCCCGGCCACGCAGGCCGCTGTTGGCCGCTCGCTCGCTGGCGCTCGCTCGCTCGCATCGCGGTGGTGCACCCATGAGCGATCGGGTGTTGGTCGCCAAGGTGGGGCTCGATGGCCACGACCGCGGCGTGAAGGTCGTCGCCAGGATCCTGCGCGACGCCGGCTACGAAGTGATCTACACGGGCCTGTTCCAGACGCCGGACACCGTCGCCGCGGCGGCCGTCGACGAGGACGTCGACGCCATCGGGCTGTCGATGCTCTCCGGTGCTCACATGACGCTGGCCCCGCTCGTCGTCGAGAAGGTCCGCGCGCGGGGGTCGGACATTCCGGTGATCGTCGGCGGCATCGTGCCGGACGACGACGTCCCGAAACTGCTCGAAGCCGGCGTCGCCGGCGTCCTCACGCCGGGCGCCACCGGCGAGGAGGTCGTCGCGGTCGTGCGCGGCGCCATCGCCGCCCGGTCGTGACCGTCGATCGTGTCGAACGGCTGACGAACCTCCTCGCGCTACTGCTCGAGACCTCACGCCCGCTGACGCTGGTGCAGATCGCCAGCGAGCTGGCCGGGCAGTACCCGGACAAAGAGGCAACTCGGCGGGCCGCGTTCGAGCGGGACAAGGCGGCCCTGCGCTCGATCGGCGTGCCCATCGAGTCGACCGTGCTCACCGGGCAGTCGGCCGGGGTGGGCGCCTATTGGATCGATCGGGATCGCTACGAGTTGACCGACCTCGATCTCGATCCCGACGAGTCACGAGCACTGCAGGTCGCTGTCGCGGCGATCCGGCCAGCGTCGGGCGTCGAGGCACTGTGGAAGCTCGGCGTCGACGCGCTCGAGGACGGTGCGGCGGTCACTGCGACCGTGCCCCAACTCGCTGGGCTGCCGACCCTTCGCGATGCTGCAGCACGCAGGAGCACCGTGACCTTCGAGTATCGCGGCAAGCAACGCACGCTCGACCCATACGGGCTGCTGCTGCGCGACGGCTTCTGGTACGTGATCGGTCGCGACCACGAGCACGACGAGCCGCGCACGTATCGAGTCGACCGGATCTCCGGCGAGGTCGACATCGTCGAGAACGCCACGTTCGTTCGCCCTGCCGAGTTCGACCCTCGCGATGCGTTTCCGCGCGATCCGAAGCAACTCGGCGCAGACGCGGACGTCGATGCCGTGGCAACGGTGCGTGTCGATGGGACACGGTCCGCTGCCGTCGAGCGTGAGCTCGGCTCAGGGCGCGTGGTCGCCCGCCACGCCGACGGAGCGATCGATGTGGAGGTGCCGTGCGCCAACCTCCCGGCGTTCCGATCTTGGGTGCTCGGGTTCGTGGAACACGCTGAGGTGCTCGGGCCTGCCGCTGTCCGCGATGACGTGATCACGTGGTTGCGCCGCGTCGTTCGTCGAGGCGTGGCATGAGGCGTTCCGCCGAAGAGCGCCTCCAGCGGCTCCTCGTGATGCTGCCGTGGCTGATGGAGCGGGGCGAGGTGCCGCTGGCCGAGGTCGCGCAGCGGTTCCGAATGACGCCCGACGACGTCGCTGCCGATCTCGAGTTGGCCGCGATGTGCGGGCTTCCGCCGTTCGTCGATGAGCTGATCGACCTCTTCATCGACGACGACGTGGTTGTTGTCGGCGTGCCGCGGCTGTTCACGAAACCGTTGCGGCTGACGGCCCCCGAGGGGTTCGCCCTCGTCACTGCGGGACGAGCCGCCATGCAGCTTCCGGGCGCGGACGAGCGCGGGCCGCTCGGTCGCGGACTGCAGAAGCTGTCGGCGGCGCTCGGCGACGACGCCGTCGTGGTGGAGTTGCCCCGGCCAGCCGAGGTCGACGACCACATCGCTGCGCTGTCGGAAGCCATCCGAACCGCCGAACGGCTGGACGTGCGCTACTGGACGGCGTCGCGAGATGAGGTGACCGACCGCACGATCACCCCGCGACGTGTCGTGCACGACCGTGGGGAGTGGTACGTCGTCGCCGACGACGAACGGTCGGGTGAACGGCGCACGTTCCGCGTCGACCGCTTCGAGTCGATCGAGTCCACCGGCGAGCACGACGATGTGGAGGACCCTGCGCCGGGCGCGTCGCTCGAGTGGTTCGCCGACGGCGGCCTCCCGCAGGTCGTGTTGCGGTTGGGCCCAGCGGCGACGTGGGTGGTCGAGCGCTACCCCGTGGATCGCGTCGTCGAGCTCGACGATGGGGCGCTGGAGGCGACCTTCCCGTTGGCCAGCGAACGGTGGCTGGAGCGCCTGCTGCTGCGACTGGGGGACGAGGCGGAAGTGCTCGCGCCGGAGCAGTGGCGGTCCCGCGCCGGGGAGGTGGCTCAGCGCGTGCTCGCCCGATACGGCGAGTAGAGCTCGTCGAGATCCGTGACATCGACCACCCCGTTGGCGGCGAGGAGGTAGGGAAGGATGGCCGCGGTGGCGGCGGCGTCGCACAACGCGTCGTGGGGACGCAGCAGTGGTACGTCGTAGCGCGCGCAGACGTCCGACAGACCGTGGGTCAGCTGCCGGTCCGGATCGAGCCGCCGTGACAGCTGCAACGTGCAGAGCTGGCGCTCGATCGACAGTGGAACGCCCGTGCGAGCAGCCGCCCGCTCGAGGAACTGGGCGTCGAAGGCTGCGTTGTGGGCGGTGAACACCGAGCCTTCGAGCCGGCCGGACAGCTCACGCAGCACGTCGGTGGCTTCCGGGGCGCGTCGCAGCTCGCGGCGGGTGATGCCGTGGATGCGGCGCGGGCCGATCCTGCTCCATGGCCAGGGCAGGCGGACCAGGGTCGACCACTCGTCGACCACGCGCCCGTCCGGCTCGACCGTGACCAGGCCGATCTCCAGGATGCGGTGGCGATTGCTCGAGAGCCCCGAGGTCTCGAGGTCGACGACGGCGAAGCGAGGAAGCGCCACGACGACGACCCTACGCGCGGGGTGTCACATAGCTCGGCAGGCGAGGCGAGCAACTTGTCTGCGAGCCCGAGCCCGAGATCAGAGGAGCTCGGCGGCGAGGGAGGCGACGTCACTGCGCTCGCACGTCGTCAGCGTCACGTGGCCGAAGCACGGCTGACCACTGAAGGCCCGGGTGAGCACTGCCAACGCATTGTTCGACTCGCCGAGGTATGGCGCGTCGATCTGGCTCGTGTCGCCGGTGAACACCACCTTCGACGCCTGGCCGACGCGGGTGAGGATCGTGCGCAGCGTGGTCGGCTCCAGGTTCTGCGCCTCATCGATGATCACCAGCTGACGCTGGAGCGACCGGCCGCGAAGGAACGTGACGGACTCCAACGACAGCTGGCCGCGCGCGGTCAGCTCATCGATCAGGCGGCGTGCGTCGGTGTTCGATCCGTGGTCGGTGAGGGCGACCACAGCGTCGTGGATGGCGGCCATCCACGGGTCCAGCTTCTCGTCGAGCCCGCCGGGAAGGAACCCGACGTCGGCCCGTCCGACGGGAACGAGCGGACGGTAGATGGCGAGTCGCTCGTACCGGTTCTGCTCGACGACCTGCTCGAGCCCGGCGGCGACGGCGAGCAACGTCTTGCCGGTTCCGGCACGGCCGTCGAGCGCGACGACCTCGATCCCGGGATCGAGCAGCAGCTCGAGCGCGAAACGCTGCTCCTTGGAGCGGGCCCGCAGTCCCCACGCTTCGGGCGCGGAGTGGGAGAGCAGCTCGAGGCGGTCGCCCACGCGACGCGTCAGCGCCGACTGCGAGCCAGCGCGCAGGACGACGAACTCGTTCTCGGCGAAAGTGGCCGCTTCGCCGGAGTCGATCGGCGCACCGCTGTTGGCGTACAGCGCGTCGATCCGCTCCCGGGCGGCTTCGATCGTCGACCATCCCGCAGCCTGGGTGCACACAGGCCGGCGAGTCGGCAGATGCTCGGAGGCGGCCACCCCGAGGTGGGCAGCCTTGATGCGGAGCGCGGCATCGTTGGAGACCATCGTTGTCGGCCCCCGAGCGGCCTGACCCAGTGCTGCACCGATGATCCGGTTGTCGGAGCTGGCCGGATCGAGGCCGTGTTCGACGAGCAGGTGCTTGCGGACGCCGTTGAGCTCGATCTGCAGGGTGCCCGTGCCGAGCGGGACCGCCTCGGCCAACGACCCCCCGTTGCGGACGCGCAGCTCCTCGATCGTGCGCAGTGCGGTCCGCGCCGCGCGTCCAACGTCGTCGGGCCGGGTCTTCAGGCCGTCGAGCTCCTCGACGACGATCAGCGGGATGACGACGTCGACCCCGTCGAAGTCGGTCACACACGTCGGATCAGCGATCAGGACGGAGGTGTCGAGCACCATCCGTGTGCGAGTCGACCGACCGAGGTCGGGATCATCGGCGGGGAGGTGGCTGGTCGCTTGGCGCAACGGCGACGTTGTATCGCAGGCTCACCAGTGCGTGGTGGATGGACACGAAGAATTCACGCCAGGATGGCGAAATGGCCGCTTGTGCGTTCTGCTCGATCGTGGCGGGCGAGGCGGACGCCGACATCGTCCATCGCGACGACGCCGTCGTCGCGTTCCTCGACAGGACGCCGCTCTTCCCCGGGCACGTGCTCGTGGTGCCGACCACGCACGTCGTCACCCTGCCTGAGCTCGACGACGTGCGGCCGCTCTTCGAGCGCGTGCAGCGCGTTGCGACCGCTGTGCCCGTCGCGCTTGGCGCGCAGGGCACGTTCGTCGCCATGAACAACATCGTCAGCCAGAGCGTTCCGCACCTTCACGTCCACGTTGTCCCGCGCACCAAGGGCGACGGCCTTCGCGGGTTCTTCTGGCCTCGCACGCGGTACAAGCCGGGCGAAGCGGCGGAGGTCGCGGCGAAGGTTCGCGCCGCACTCGCTGAGGTCGCCTAATAGTCGATTGCATCTGCAACAACATTGATGCTTGCGTGTTCGATGCTGATGCCGGTTCCATAACTCATGACCCGCAAGGGTCGGCGCGTCGCGCCGCATCAATCCGAAGGGGAAACGCAACCATGGTGATGAAGAAGGCGGCGGCGAAGAAGTCGCCGGCGAAGAAGACAGCAGCGAAGAAGACGACCGCGAAGCGGACGGCCGCCAAGCGGGCGCCGGCGAAGAAGACGGCCGCGAAGAAGACGACCGCGAAGCGGACGGCCGCCAAGCGGGCGCCGGCGAAGAAGACGGCCGCGAAGAAGACGACGGCCAAGCGCGCTCCGGCGAAGAAGACGGCTGCGAAGAAGACGACGGCGAAGCGCGCGCCGGCCAAGCGCGCTCCGGCCAAGCGGACCGCCAAGAAGACCACCGCCGCGCGCTGACAGGCGCACCCGCGCCAAGCCCCAACCGGGGTCGGTCAAGATGGCGGTGTGGACGCCATCTGTGACGACCTCGAGGCGGAACACGACGATCTCGATCGCGTCGTCGCGGACGCCGATCTCACCGTTGCAACCCCCGCTGCGGGTTGGACGGTTGCCGATCAGCTGAGCCACCTCTGGTTCTTCGATCAGCGTGCCCTGCTCGCGCTGACCGACCCCGAGCAGTTCTCGGCTGATGCCGCGGCGCTGCTGGCGGCGGTCTCCGACGGCGTGGATCCGTCGGTTGCGCAGGGCAGGAACCTGTCGTCGGCGGAGCTGCTGGACCTGTGGCGCAGCGATCGCGAGCGCCTGGTTGCGTTCGCCCGAACGGTCGATCCCAAGGCGCGAGTGCCCTGGTACGGGCCGGCGATGGGCGCCCGCTCCTTCATCACGGCGCGCTTGATGGAGACGTGGGCGCACGGTCAAGACGTCGTCGACGGCCTCGGCGTGACTCGCCGGCCGACCGATCGACTGCGCCACGTCGCGCACATCGGTGTCGGCGCGCGGCCGTTCAGCTATCTCGCCAACGGTCGGACGGTCAACGAGACACCGGTGCGAGTCGAGCTCGTCGCGCCCTCAGGTGACACCTGGGCGTGGGGT
The DNA here is from genome assembly GCA_963844915.1 of uncultured Acidimicrobiia bacterium. Taxonomy (GTDB): domain Bacteria; phylum Actinomycetota; class Acidimicrobiia; order Acidimicrobiales; family Ilumatobacteraceae; genus JALZMG01. The sequence continues at coordinate 861,419 of CAWJQF010000013.1, forward strand.
CCCGAGGGTGCGGCGGACTTCGTCGGCGGCTCCGCGCTGGCCTTCTGCCTCGTCGTCACGCAGCGACGACACCGCGACGATGTCGTGCTGGACGTGCGCGGTCAAGCGGCCGACGAGTGGATGTCCATCGCCCAAGCGTTCGCCGGGCCGCCGGGCGAAGGACGCCGGCCCGGCCAGTTCTCACAGGTCCCGTAGCACCGCGAACGCCTCAGCCGCGGGGCACCCGTACAGCGCGCCGATGTCGGCGAGCCGGGCATGGATCCGCTGACGGAACGCCTCGAGGTCCTCTTCGTCGGCGGCGTGCATCGTCGATTCGAACTGGCTCTCGTGAGCTTCGAGCGCAGCGAGCTTGTGGTCGACGAACGCGCTGACGTCCTCGACGTGGCTGACCTCGTCGGCCTCGAACAGCAACAGCGTGGACGGGCGGTGCGGTGGGAGCGCTTGCTCGGGGAAGAAGTGTGGGTCGCGGGCGGCGACGATGGCGTCGCAGATCAGCCAACCGGCAGTGCGATGGTCGGGGTGCAGGCGGTAGCGCTTCCAGGGATCGTGGCCGAGCACGACTTCCGGTCGCAGCTCGCGGATGACGCGCACGATGTCGCCGGCGGTCTCGCGATCGTTCTGCAGGTCGCCGTCGACGCGATCGAGGAAGCGCACGTCGCCGACCCGCTCGCCGGCCAAGCGACGTGCTGCCTCCCGCTGCTCATCGCGCCGCACAGCCACCAACTTGGCGAGGTCCGCGGACGGATCCCACGTGCCCTTCGAACCGTCCGTGCAGACGAGGAGGTGGACGACACATCCGGCGGCGGCCCATTTGGCGAGCGTTGCGCCGGCGCCGAACTCCACGTCGTCGGGGTGCGCGCCGACAGCCAACGCCGACGCGGGCACCGGGAGATCCCGCGACACCTCCGATGAGGCGACCCTCAGCGACGGCTGGCCAGGATCGTTCGCAGCCACGTGGGGAGGATGGGCTCGACGGCGGGATGGGCGAGATCGTCAGGGTTGTCCAAGTCGATGGCGAGCCGCGCGTCGGCCCGCACCTCGACCCGGCGCTCGCTGGTCATCGCCAGCTCGAGGTGTTGGCTGAACGATCCGCGGCCGTACGACGCCGGAACGGCAGCGTCGACGGGCATGGCCAACACGTTGGTGCCGTCGCGCCGTCGGTCGGGGACGATGCAGATCGTGTGCGGCGTCGCCAAGGCAGGCAGGCCGCGGGCCAGGGGAAGATCGCTGTGGGCGATGACGAGGTGGTCGAAACCCTTGCCGGCGATGGTCGCCCGGCCAGCGTCGACGGCGCCGTTCAGCCCGAGACCAGGGCTCCACAACACCTGGGCGCCTGCACCGTCGGCCCATGACGCGACCTCGTCGTCGTCACACGCGACGAACGTCGGCAGAGGTGCCGCGGCGGCGACGACGCGGTCAGCCAGCCAGAGCGCCAGCGCGGCGCGCTGCGTCGGCTCGAGCAGCCCGGCGAGGCGGCGCTTGGCCGCACCGAATCGCTTCACGGGGACCAGCACGGCGGCCTCCACGGCGACCACACTACGGGTCGTCATCCGTATCGTCCCGGCCGTGGACCGTTCGGGTGTGACTGGAGTTCTTGGTCAGCCGTGGCGAGCGGACGTCACGACGCACGGCGCGCTCGAACCGTGGGACGGCTCACCGCCCCTCGACTGGCACGTCGCCGCCGATGATCGGTGGCACAGCCCCGCATCGGAAGTCGCGGTGCGCCAGCAACGCCTGCTGGGTGCACCGGTCTTCGAAACGCGCCTGCCGCGTGCCGGGCGGAGACGCTGTGCACCGCCTGTGGTCGGTCCCCGACCATGGCGGTCTCACCATCGTGGACGTCGAGAACGATTCGCCGCTGCCGATCGCATGCGCGCTCACGCGAGATGACTTGCAGCACGACCCGCCCCCCGGCCGACGTGCCGGTGGTGGGCATCGAACTGCCACCAACCACGACCGTGCTGCCGATCGGCCACCGGGCGTCGGCGCGCATCGCCCTCGCTCATGCCGGACGTGCGGACGGCCGGCTGCCCGCCGACCTGCCGTCCGCCGAGGCCGTGGCGCGTGGCTGGGTCGCCGCGAGCGAGCGAGCCAGCCGCCTCGACCTCCCGAGCGCGGTGCTGCAGGAGGCCGTCGTCACCGCCCGTTGTGAGCTGCTCCTCGCGGGGCCGCCCGACCGCGCCGAGGACCCGGTTGGCTACCTACTCGGGATCGGTGAGCTGGTGCGGCTCCGCGAGGCGGTCGGCGACGTGGTCGCGGACATCGCGTCGGCGGCGGAGGAGCTGGCGCGCGTGCGGGGCTGGGAGGTCGACGCCGCTCTGGCTGCTGCGGCCCGTGTGCTCGCCGTGGCCGGTGAAGGGCGAGCCGTCGCGGATCTGGCGAGGATCATCGATCGACGGATGGCGGCTCAGCCTCCGCCGGCGACCGCCGACGGTGTGCGCGCCGTGGCGGCGGTCGAAGGTCGGCTGTTGCGCGGCGGCGTGCTGTTCCCGGACGGCTACCCGCCCGAGTGGCGCGGTGCCGACCTCGAGGCGCACGGCCTGTCGGCCGGGCCCGAGACCACCGTGTCATTCGCCGTCCGCTGGCACGGCCAGCACCCAGCCGTGCTGTGGCAAGTCGAGGGTCGACCAGTCGTGCTCAGCGCACCGGCTGTCGATCCGAGCTGGCGGGCAGAGGGCTCCAGCGGCGAAGCGCTCTGGCGGACCGCCATCTCCTAGCCTGACGGCCGTGCCGTCAGCTACCGAAGCCGAGCCCACCCTGCGCCTGACGGAATGGACGTCGTGCGGCGGATGTGCGGCCAAGTGGGGCGCGTCAGTGCTGGCCGACCTGGTGCGGGAGTTGCCGGCGGCCGCCGATCCGGCGCTCGTCGTCGGCCTGGCGCCGTTCGATGACGCCGCCGTCTACCGCATCGACGAGCAGACGGCGCTCGTCTCGACGACCGACTTCTTCCCACCCCTCGTGGACGATCCTTCCGACTACGGCGCCATCGCCGCCGCCAATGCCTGCAGCGACGTGTTCGCGATGGGCGGACGGGTCGTGCTGGCGATCAACGTCGCGGCGTTCCCCGAGCACTTCCCGCGGACGGCGATGGCCGCGATCTTCGAGGCCGCGGCGGCCGTCGTCGCGGAGGCTGGCGGCACCGTCGCCGGCGGGCACACCATCCGCAATCCCGAGCCGGTGTTCGGATTGGCGGTGCAAGGTCTCGTCCATCCGCAACGCGTGCTGCGCAAGGCGGGCGCCCGACCGGGCGACGCGGTGTTTCTGTCGAAGCCGCTGGGGACTGGCCTGGTGCTCGCCGGGGCGAGCGACGAGGACAAGCCAGCGGCGATCGCCGGCATGCGGCAGCTCAACCGCGCCGCCTCGGAGGTGCTCGTGTCGTTGGGCGACGACGTGCACGCCGTCACCGACGTGACCGGCTACGGCCTCGCCGGACACGGGTGGGAGGTTGCCGAACGCAGCGGCGTGCGATTGGTGATCGACACCGACCGGCTGCCGCTGTACCCGGGCGCGCTCGACGCCGCGGCGCGAGGCGTGCGCACGGGAGGTGATCCCCGCAACCGCGACTACGTCGCCAGCCATCTGGACTCGACGTGTCCGGCGGCCCTCGATGCGGTGTGCCTCGATCCGCAGACGTCCGGAGGGCTGCTCGCCGCGGTCGCGCCGGCGATCGCCGACCGATTGGAGGCCGCCGGGTTCTCGCGGATCGGCGTGGTGGAGGCCGGCGCTCCGGCCGTCGTCCTTCGATGAAGGCGCGACCGGTCAACTCGAAGAAGCGTGCGCCGACGCGGTCCTACGAGCGCGAGCTGTGGGAGCTCGGTCACGAGGTCGTCGTCGGCGTCGATGAGGTGGGGAGGGGGGCCTGGGCGGGTCCGCTGACGGTGGGTGCGGTGATCCTGCCGCGGGATCGTCGCGTCAACGGAATCCGTGACTCCAAGCTGCTCACGGCTGTCGAGCGGGAGAAGCTGTTCGACCGCATCACGGCGTGGAGCATCGCGTGGGGGGTCGGGAGCGCCACGCAGGCCGAGTGCGACGCGCTGGGCATGTCGGCGGCCCAACGGCTGGCCGCCGAGCGGGCGTTGGCGCAGCTGGTTGTCGTGCCGGACGCCGCCGTGGTCGACGGTTTGTGGGACTTCGTCTCACCGCACGTCGGTCATGTCGCGCGGCGGGTCAAGGCCGATGCGCGATGTCTCAGCGTGGCGGCTGCCAGCATCCTCGCCAAGGTCGTGCGCGACCGGGAGATGCGCGAGCTGGCCGTGCACTACCCACCCTGGTCGTTCGAGACGAACAAGGGCTATCCCTGCCCGGTTCACAAAGCGGCGCTGCAGGCCTACGGCCCGTCGGTGATCCACCGTCGGTCATGGATCTTCATGGACCACTACGTGCCGTGGCCCGGCATCACCCGGATGTACCGAGCCGAGCAGCCCACCCTGTTCGACACATCCGAGTGTTTGCCGCATCCGAGTGTTTCGTCGGGGGAGGCCCCGCCGGAAACACTCGGACCACCTGAAACACTCGGATGATCAGAGGCTGGCTGTGATGGCGTGCAGGAACTCGAGCACCTCTGGCGGGCCGGCAAGGCGGTAGCGAGCAGCGGTCGGGCCGCCGCCGACGCGGATCGAGCAGCCGTCGTCGCCGATCGCCTTGAAGACCTCCTCGTCGGTGCGGTCGTCGCCGACGAACACGACGTGGCGCCCGGCGACCTCGCGCTGCAGCTCGGCCACGGCGAGTGCCTTGCTCGTCGACCGAGCCAAGAGCTCGATCACGCCGTGTCCGGGCAGGACGTGGACACCCGTGATGTCCTCGGCCTTGCGCATCAGCTCATCGGCTGACTTGGCGGCCGCTTCCGGGTGGGCCTCCCGCACGTGCAAGACGACGCCCGCAGGCTTCCACTCGACCCACGCGCCGTCGCCGGCGAGCAGTGCTGCGTCGGCGGCCAGCGCGGCGAGCCGGTCCAGGCGAGCCTGCTCGTGATCCACCAGGTCGACGGTCCGCTCGTCACGGCGCTCCAAACCGTGCAGCCCGAACATCTCGACGTGGTCGGGGAAGTTGAACCGGGCGAGGTCGGCCACCGTTCGTCCTGAGACGATGGCGACCGGCGTTCGTGCCGCCAGCTCCGCGACGGTCTCCAGCATCCCGGGTAGGAGCTGCGCGTCGTCGGCATGGGCGACGATTGGTGCCAGGACGCCATCGACGTCGAGCCCGACGAGCACCGGTGGTTCGAGTGCGGCCGCGATCGCGGCAACGTCCCGCGGTTCGTCGTAGCGCTCGATCGCCTTCTCCCTCGTGCTCATGATCTACTCGTCGACGTCGAGGCTGTGGCTCCCTGTCAGGTCGGCCAGGAACCGTTCTGCCCAGCCTTGCACGTCACTGCCTCTGACCACCTCGCGCAATCGCTGCATCCGCTCCCTGCGCTCGTAGCGGTGCATCTCGACGGCGGAGACGATGGCGTCACGCAGGGCCTTCTCGTCGTGCGGGTTGACGAGCACGGCGTCGGTCAGCTCGTCGGCGGCGCCGGCGAACTCCGACAGCACGAGCACGCCGTCGTTGTCGAGGCGGGTCGTCACGTACTCCTTGGCGACGAGGTTCATCCCATCGCGCAGCGGCGTCACGAGCATCACGTCGCCGGTCCGGTACAGCGCGACGAGCGCGTCGAGGGGGAGCGACTGGTACAGGTAGTGGAGCGCCGGATAGCCGAGTCGGCCGTGCACGCCGTTGATCTCACCAACGAGCTGCTCGATCTCGTGGCGCTCGTTCTGGTAGTGCTCGACGCCTTCCCGGGTCGGCGTGGCGACCTGCACCATCACGCACCGCTCCGTATCGAGCGTGGCGTCGGCGAGCAGCGACTGGTACGCGCGCAGGCGTTGGCTGATGCCCTTCGTGTAGTCGAGGCGATCCACGCCGAGCAGCACGACTTCCGGCTCGCCGAGGCGGGTGCGGTACCGGTTGGACAGCTGGCGGGTTGCCCGCCCGGCGGCGACCGCTTCGAGCTCGGCGACGTCGATGGAGATCGGGAACGTGCCGACGTGCGGCCGCTCGCCGAGCAACTCCTCGCACACGCCCACGAAGTTCGCCGCGTTGATGGACCGTTGGAAGCCGACGAGGTCGCACGCCGCGAGGCCGGCGGCGATCTCGGTGCGCCACGGCAGCCGCATGAACAGCTCGGTGGGCGGGAACGGGATGTGGAAGAAGAAGCCGAGCAGCACGTCTGGCCGTTTCTCCCGGAGCATCCGCGGCACCAGCTGCAGGTGGTAGTCGTGGACCCACACGATGGCGCCTTCCGGCGTGATGTCCGCGAGCGTGTCGGCGAAGCGCCGGTTGACTGCCTCGTACGCCTCCCAGTGGAGGAAGTTGTACGTGGAGTCCCGCAATGCGTCGTGGTACAGCGGCCACAGCGTGTCGTTGGCGAAGCCCTCGTAGTAGTTCTGCACCTCGGACGACGACAGCGGGATCGGTTCGAGGCGGACGCCGTCGTAGTCGAACGGTTCCTGCTCGTAATCGGATTCGCCGCTCCAGCCGACCCACGTTCCACCGGTCGCCCGCAGCAGCGGCATCAGCGCCCGTACGAGGCCGCCCGGGCTCGGCGTCCAGCCCGACTGGGAACGCATCACCGGCAAGCGGTTGGCCGCGACGACGAGGGGCGCCTCGAGATGGTCAGCCGCGCTCATGCTCTGTCCAATGCCTGTTCCAGATCGGCCACCAGATCGGTGGCGGACTCGATGCCGACGGACAGGCGCAGGAGATCGTCGGGGACCTCGAGCGGCGAGCCGGCGACCGAGGCATGGGTCATCACGCCTGGGTGTTCGATGAGACTCTCCACTGCGCCGAGTGACTCGGCCAGCGTGAACAGCTGGGTGCCGGCCGCGACGCGCTTGGCTGATTCGCCCCCGCCGCGCATGCGGAAGCTGACCATGCCGCCGAAGTCGCGCATCTGCTTCGCCGCCGCGACATGTCCCGGATGGTCGGCGAGCTGTGGGTACAGCACCCGTTCCACCTGGGGGTGGTGGACCAACAGCTCGACCACCGCCCGTGCGTTCGCGCAATGTCGATCCATCCGCACACCGAGTGTCTTCACGCCGCGCAGCACGAGGTAGCAGTCGAACGGGCCCGGCACGGCGCCGGCGGCGTTCTGGGTGAAGCGCAGGCGATCGGCGACCCCGTCGTCATCCACCGCCAGGAAGCCGCCGACGACATCGCTGTGGCCGCCGAGGTACTTCGTCGCCGAGTGGACGACGATGTCCGCGCCGAGCGCGATCGGCTGCTGCAGGTACGGCGTGGCGAACGTGTTGTCGACGACGACCAGCGCGCCGCGGCGGTGAGCCACGTCGCAGACCGCGGCGATGTCGATGCACGACAGCAAGGGGTTGGTCGGCGTCTCCAGCCATACCATCGCGGTGCCCTCGGGCCAGCCGGCTGCCAGTGCGTCGACGTCGGTGAGGTCGACCGCCGTCCATTGCAGCCCGTACGGACCCCACACCTTGTCGATCAAGCGGAACGTGCCGCCATACGCGTCGTTGCCGAGGACGACGCGGCCGCCGGAGGGTACGAGGCGCAGCACGCTGTCCTCGGCAGCCAACCCGCTGGCGTAGGCCAGCCCGTGACGCGCCGACTCGAGCGAGGCGAGACAAGCCTCGAGCGCCGCCCGCGTCGGGTTGCCCGACCGCGAGTACTCGTAGCCGCGGTGTCCACCGACGCCCTCCTGGGCGAACGTTGTCGCCAGCGAGATCGGCGTCACCACGGCTCCGGTTGCCGGATCGGGTGGCTGCCCGGCATGCACCGCCCTCGTGTCGAAGCCGAGCGTCGAGTCACCCACCAGGTGCACCAACGGCCTGGCGCTCCGCCGCCACGGCTTCGAAGTAGGTCAGGATGTCGGTTCGCGTGACGACGGCGAGCGGCCGGCCGCCCGACAGGACGAGCAGCGCCGGTGCGCGTTCGAGCATCGAGACCGCCAGCTCGACTTTCTGGCCGACGCCGATCGTCGGCAGGTGCGGTCCCATCACCTTCTCGACCGGTGTGGTCCACAGCGATGGGTCGCGGCTGATCGCCTCCATCACCTCCAGCTCGTCCACGGAACCCGCGATCTCGGCCGCCGCGAACGGCGGCGTGTTCTTGCACACCGGTAGCTGGCTGATGCCGTTCGCCCGCATCAGCTCGACCGCGTCGCGGACGGAGTGCTCGGGGTTGACGTACAGCAACTCCGCCATGCCGCCACGGGTGTCGAGCACGGCACCCACGCACTGCTCGCACTCGCGAGTGAAGCCGAAAGTGGCCATCCACTCGTCGTCGAACACGCGGGAGAGGTAGCCCCGGCCGGAGTCGGGGTTCAGCACGACGACGATGTCGTCGGGTCCGGCTCGCTTGGCGACTTGGATCGCTGCGGCGACGGCGAGCCCACCGGATCCGCCGATGAGGATGCCCTCCACCTCGGAGACCCGCCGTGCCGTCAGGAAGCTCTCCTCGTCGCTGATGGCGATCACGTCGTCGTAGAGGTCCGGCTCCCAGGCCGCAGGAAAGAAGTCCTCACCGACGCCCTCGACGAGGTAGGGCCGGCCCGAGCCGCCGGAGAAGACGGAGCCCTCCGGATCGGCGGCGACGATGCGGATCTCCGGGTTCTGCGCCTTGAGGAAGCGCGCCGTGCCGGTGACCGTGCCGCACGTGCCGGCACCGGCCACGAAGTGGGTGATCCGCCCGGCCGTCTGCTGCCACAGCTCGGGGCCCGTCGTCAGCTCGTGGGCGAGGGGATTGTTCGAGTTGGCGTACTGGTTGGGCCGGAAGGCATCGAGCTCATCGGTGAGGCGGGCGGCGACCGAGTAGTAGCTCTCCGGATCGTCGGGCGGCACGGCGACGGGGCAGACCACCACCTCTGCGCCGTACGCCCGGAGCAGGGAGATCTTCTCCGGCGCGACCTTGTCGGTCATCACGAAGACGCAGCGGTAGCCGCGCTGGGCGGCCACGATGGCGAGCCCGACGCCCGTGTTGCCGCTGGTCGGCTCGACGATCGTGCCGCCGGGACGCAGCTCGCCGTCGCGCTCGGCGGCGCGGATCATCTCCAGGGCAGGTCGATCCTTCGACGAGCCACCCGGGTTGCTGGTCTCCATCTTCATGGCCAGCACGCAGGGCAGATGCTCGATCTCGGTGATCCGCTTCATCCGCACCAGCGGCGTGTTGCCGATCATCTCGAGCACCGAGTCGGCAATGGCGGTACCCGCCAGCCGCTCATCAGCCATGGTCGGGATGGTACCCCCGCACGGGTTCGAGCCATCCGAGGCGGGGTTTCTGGGCGGGATCTCCGCCAATGCAACATCTGGGCGGGATCTCTGCCAGCTGTTGGCGGAAATCCCGCCCAGATCGCTGCCAGCTGAGCCCGACTCCCTCTTGCGATCTGCGGTCACGAAGCGGAAGAGCGTCGCCGGCGGGCGGTGTCGCGCGCTCCCACCGGAATCGGGAAGACTGATGGCGGAGGGAGTCCGGTGAGCAGCGCTGACCATGTGAGCATCTCGGTGCTCGGTCCGCTCAGCGTCGACGGTGACGCGGGGTCACTCGGGCCACGCGACCGGGTCGTCCTCGAGGCGCTCATCTTGCGCGTCGGCGAGGTGGTGGCGGCCGAGCGGCTGGCCGACGCGATGTGGGCCGACTCGCCACCTGCGACGTGGAACAAGGTGGTTCAGGGTTGTGTCGTCCGGCTCCGCAAGGTCCTGGGGGCCGATGCGATCGAGACCTCATCGGCGGGCTACCGCCTGACGACACCGGCGGACGAAGTGGACATCCACCGCTTCGAGCGGATCGCCAGGCGCGGCATGGAACTGCTGGCGCTGGGCGAGTACGACCGCGCCGCCTACGTGAGCAGCGAAGCGTTGACGCTGTGGCGTGGACCTCCGCTACGCGAGCTCGAGGACTGGGACGCTGGCCGGATCGAAGCCGGGCGGCTGGACGAGCTACGTCTCGACGTCGAAGAGGTCCGCCTGGAGGCCTCTCTTCGTGCTGGCCATCATCGGGAGGTCCTTGCAGAGGCGCAGGCGCGCGCGTCCGAGGCTCCGCTGCGCGAGCGCCGATGGGCGTTGCTGGCGTTGGCGCAGTACCAGGTAGGTCGCCAGGGAGATGCGCTGCGCACGTTGCACCACGCCCGCAAGACGCTCGTCGCCGAGCTCGGCATCGAGCCAGGCTCGGAACTGGTGGCGTTGGAGCAGGCGATCCTCCATCAGGACCCGTCGCTGGTGGTGGCGGCCGCCCTGCCCGAGCCCAGCCCTGTTTGCCCCTACCTGGGCCTGGTGCCCTATGACGTCGCCGACAGCGAGGGCTTCTTCGGGCGCGAGCGCGAGATCGATGGATGCCTGGAACGGCTGGCCGCGGTTGGCGTGCTCACCGTGGTCGGACCGTCCGGGAGCGGAAAGTCGTCGCTCGTGCGAGCCGGCGTGGCAGCGGCGCTGCAACGCCGGGGCCGTCGGGTCGTGGTGATCACTCCGGGGCCGCGCCCGATGGACGCGCTCGACGTCCTGCCGATGTCGGGTATGGCAGCAGTACTCGTGGTCGACCAGTGCGAGGAGGCGGTGACGGTCTGTGATAACCCGTTCGAGCAAGGAGCCTTCTTCGCTGCTCTCGCCGACCATGCCCAACGCGGACCGCTGATCGTCGCGCTGCGCGCCGACAGACTCGGCGAACTGTCAGCGCATCCGGCGTTTGCCCAGCTCGTCGAGCCCGGCCTCCACCTGTTGAGCGCGATGACTGAACCGGACCTGCGGACAGCGATCGAGGGCCCGGCGAGGCAAGCCGGTCTTCTGCTCGAGCCGGGGCTGGTCGATCTGTTGGTCCGAGAGGTCGAGGGCGAACCGGGAGCCCTCCCGTTGCTGTCGCACGCCATGCATGAGACGTGGCAGCGCCGCGAAGGCCGCACGCTCACGGTGGCCGGCTACCAAGAGAGCGGCGGCATCCGTGGCGCCGTCGCCAAGTCGGCTGAGGAGGTCTACGCCCGGATCCCCGTCGAGCAACGGCCACTGCTGCGCGACCTGCTGCTGCGCCTGGTGACGCCCACCCCGGAGGGCGAACCGGTGCGCAACCGCGTCCCCCGGCGCACCGTCGCCACCGACGACGAACACGAATTGCTCGTCGAGCTGCTCGTCGGTGCCCGCCTGGTGACCAGCGACGATGAGACCGTCGAGCTGGCCCACGAATCGCTCGCCAGGGCCTGGCCGCGCCTGCGGACGTGGCTGGACGACGACGTCGAGGGCCAGCGCATCCTTCGCCATCTGGCCCTCGCCGCCGACGCCTGGGACAGCATGGATCGCACCGACAGCGAGCTCTACCGCGGCGTGCGACTCGCCCAGGCACTCGAGTGGCAGACGCAGGCCGACCCGAACCTCACTCCGACCGAGCGGGCGTTTCTCGAGGCCAGTGGTGAACGCGAACGCGCCGAGGCCGCCTCGACGGAGGTGCGGCTGCGTCAGCAGACACGCAACAACCGACGGCTGCGAGTGTTGCTCGCCGGAGTCGGCGTCTTGCTCGTCGCCGCCATCGTTGCCGGGCTCCTCGCCTTCCGGCAGGCCGACCGCGCCGACCGCGCCACCGTCTCCGCCGACGCCCGCCGAGTCGGTGCGCAGGCGCTGCTCGCCGATGACTTCGATCAGTCGCTGCTCCTCGCCGTGGAGAGCGTGCGCCTCGACGACTCATTCGACAGCCGGTCCGACCTCCTGGCCGCGATGGCGAGAGGCCCCGGTCTGATCGCGGTGACTCGAACTGACGGACCGCCCCTGATCTCGGTCGAGGCGAGTCCGGACGGCAAGGTCATCGGAGTGGGGCACGCCTACGGCGGCCTGTCGTTCTACGACTCGAGCACCCGAGCACTCCTCGGCTCCTACGACGAGCGGGTCTGGAAGCTCGAGTTCCACCCCGACGGCACGCAGCTCGTGATCAGCACCAACCTTCCAGCGTCCGGACCAGCTGAGCTGCCGCAGCCGTCGGTGCGCCTCGTCGATGCCGCCACGTTCGCGGATCAGCCGGTGCGGCTCGGTGGCATTCCCGAGAGCGAGTACGTGTCCGCGCCGCACTACAGCGGCGACGGCCGGTTCGTCGGGGCGGCGTTCGAGGGCGTCGGCGGCGGGGAGGACAGCGCCGTCGCCGTCTGGGACCTGGCGTCGCCGCAACGGCCCGTGCGGCAGTTCGACCTTCCCGGCCCTGCCTACGAGCTGGCACTGAGTCCCGATGGCAGTCTGCTCTACGTCGGCAACGTCGAACCTCCGATGGTGACCACCTATGACGTCGCCACAGGCCGGCAACTTGACTCGGTGAGCATTCCTGCCGCCTGGTTGGAGGTCAGCCCCGACGGTTCGCTGCTCGCCGTCACCGGAGGACCCGAGATCGTGCTCCTCGACGCGGCGACCCTCACCGAGCGCCGCCGGCTGCAGGGTCACACCGAGTTCGTTCGGGTGATCCGCTTCTCGCCCAGCGGCGAGCTGCTCGCCTCAGGCTCGGACGATCGCACCGCCATCGTCTGGGACGTCGCCACGGGCCAACGCCGCGAGGTCATGCCCGACCAATCGGCCGAGGTGTGGGGTCTCGCCTTCGGTCCCGGCGACGACACGCTCTACACCGGAGTCGGGCAGACGCTGCTCACCTGGGACCTGGAGGGCAGCCGCCGGTTCATCGCCCGCCGCCCGCTCGCCGAACCGGCGGAGCCAGCGGTCGTCGCCGTGCCTTCTCCCACGGGAGAGGCGGTCGCCTACACCGGGTGCGGGACGATCGGCGGCGTGGCAGCGCTGCAGTTCCTCGACGTCGCGACCGGTCGCGCCGGGCCCCGAGACGAAGCCGGCACATGGTGCGACGCGGCGACGGCGTGGCGGCCCGACGGGACCCGGTACGCCACCGCCGGCGAGGACGGCGTCGTCCGGATCTGGGACTGGCGAAGCGGGCAAGTGGTCGACGAACGGCACGTCGCCGCCGGACCCATCAACGGACTGGACTACACCGCCGACGGCCGGCGACTCGTCGTCGGCGAACGAACGGGCACAGCGTTCACGATCGACGCCGAGACACTGGAGCGGGACGGAGTCCGGGTCGAGCTCGATCAGGCGATCCGCAAGCTGTACGCCAGCCCGGACAACAACGTCGCCATCGCGCTCGCCCTGGATCACTTCTGGCTGGTCGACCTCGAAGACGGCGGGCTGATCGGCGAGGGCGAGGCCGTCGACCCGGTGTCCGGCGCGTTCTCACCGGACGGCCGGCGGTTCGCCGTTGCCAGCTCGTCCGGCGTTGTGCGCATGCTCGATGTCGAGACGGGCGAGTGGGCCGGACCGCCGAGAGTGGGTCATGACGGACCGATCTTGTCGTTGGACTATGCCCCCGGCGGGGCCACACTCGCCACCGGCGGCCTCGACAACGAGATCGTGATCTGGGATGCCCGCGCCGGCGCGCCACTGACCACGGCGCACCCGGGACGCCCCGCCGACGGAGAGATGTACCCGACGTTCCTCGCCGACGGGCACACGGTGCTGATCGCCTCGTCTGGCGGGGCCGTCTACACCATGGACACCCGGCCGGATCAGTGGATCGAGTTCGCCTGTGCGATCGCCGGCCGCAACCTCACCGAGGACGAATGGCGCGACGCGTTCGACGACCGCCCCTACCGCGAAACGTGTCCGCCGAACTGACGACAGCGGTCAGTACGGCCCAGGGTTCTCCAACGTCACCCGGTACAGCCGTTCCGGCTGCGTGATGTACAGCGTGCGGCCGTCGGCACCACCGAACGCGCAGTTGGTGCTGGGCACCGGGATGACGCCCCAGCGTGTGCCGTCTGGGGCGAAGACCTCGATTCCGCCAAAGGACGCCACGAACAGGTTGCCGGCGTGGTCCACCGCCATGCCGTCGGGGCTGTCCTCAATGGTCACGAAGGTTCGGGCCTCGGACAACGAGCCATCTGCGGCGACGTCGAACGCCCAGACCAAGTTGTCGGCCTGGTTGGCCACGTACAGAAGGGTCTCGTCGGGCGACAACGCGATCCCGTTGGGCTGCTCGGTCAGAGCGCCGCGCCGCTCAGCGGTGAGCGCGCCGTCGGGGGCGATCCGGAAGACACCGTGGAAGTCGAGGTCTCGGGAACCTTCGCCGTAGTACGGATCGGTGAAGTAGATGGTCCCGTCCGAGCGCACGGCAATGTCGTTCGGCTGGTTCAGCGGCACGCCTTCGAACTGCTCGGCGATCGGTGTCACGGTGCCGTCGCTTTCGGTTCGAGTCACGCGACGCCTCGTGTTCTCGGCGGCGATGAGGCGGCCCTCGGGATCGACCGCCAGTCCATTGGCGCCGTTGCTCGGCTGGCGGAACACGGAGGTCTCGTCATCGGCGTCGACCTGGTAGATCGTTCCCGAACTGTCGGTGAACAACAGCACGCCCATGTCCGGCAGCCACTGTGGTCCCTCGGCCCAACCGAAGCGGTCCTCGATCAGCTCCAACTCGCCGATGCCGGCCAGCGGACCGGTCGTACTTTCGGGCATGGTGATCGTCGGGCCACTGGTCGTTGTCACATCACTGGTCGTCGTCACGTCACTGGTCGTCGACCTGGCGACGGTCGTCGTGGGCGCCGGCGATGGGGTCGCCTCCTCGCTGCCTCCGTCGCCGCAGCCAGCGGTAACGACGAGGAACGACAGGACGACGGCAAACCGTCGTTGCTGCATGGTGGTGGCTCCCTCCAGTCCGAGCGGACCGATTCCTCATCGCACGATGCGGTAACAGCCTGGTAACGGACCCCACGAATGCGCTCAGCCGCGGATGGCGGCGACGGCGGCAACGATCGCCAGCGCCGCGAAGATCCCGGCCGCGATGCGCCGCAGCACGTGCTCAGGCAGCACCCGCAGCACCGCCCGACCGGCGAGCACACCGATCGCGGCGACGGTGATCATCGCCAGAGAAGCGCCGATGAAGACCGAGAAGGCGTTGCCCTGGGAAGCCAGGCTGGCCGTGGCCAGCTGCGTCAGATCGCCCCACTCGGCGAGGAACACGACGACGAACACGGTCGCCGAGATTCGCCACCATGGACGGCGATCGGCGCCGTTGGCCGTCGTTGCGCCGGCGGCGTCCGGCTCCTCGTCAGCAGTCCGCCACAGGATCATCGCGCCGACGGCGAAGAGCACGGCCACGGCGGCGCTCACCACCCGGTCCGGGAGGAGGCCGAGCAGATGTCCCGCCGCAGCGGCGATGATCATTTGGATGGTCAGTGCGCAGGCGGCCCCGATCCACACGGCCAGAGGTCGGCGGAACCGGGCCGACAGCACGATCGTGGCGAGCATCGTCTTGTCCGGCAGCTCGGCGACGAACACGGTGGCGAACGCCGTCACGATCGTCGCCGGGTGCACGGGCGGCCAGTCAAGCGGCGGTTCGGTGCCCGCGCTGACACCCCCTGGGTAGGTTCCTTCCCGTGACCTGGACGATCGAGCAGGTGATCGCCATCGCGCCGACACCGGCCCGGTTCGCGGCGGCCGAAGGTTCGGCCGCGCCGGCGCGCTGGGTCGCCCTCGGCGCGAACGATCACGCGGTCTGGGGACGCTGCCGGGGCTCGAGCCGGGAGCCCTACGACACGATGGTCGATCACGTCGACGTGGCCTGGCGCTGCACGTGTCCGAGCAGGTCACAGCCCTGCAAGCACGCGCTGGCGCTTCTTGCGATGTGGGTCCGCGGGCAGGTCCCGGCGGCGACGGCGCCAGAGCACGTCAGCAGGTGGGTCGAGGCGCATGCCCGCCGGGAGGCCGCGGCCGCCGCGCCTGGCCCGCCGCCAGCCACGGGCGGTGGTGTCGAGCAGGAGCACGACGTCGCCGACCAGCCACCAGGCCGCACGGAGCTCGACCGCAGCCGCAACGAACGGGTGGCCCGGCTACGCCACGGGCTGGTCGAGCTCGACCGGTGGCTCGATGACCGGGTGCGCACCGGTCTCTCCGACCCGGGGCTGGCCCGCTATGCGACGTGGGACGAGCTCGCCGCCCGGCTCGTCGACGCGCGGGCTGGCGCGCTGGCCAACAGGGTCCGCCGCCTGGCCGGACTCGTCGGAGCCCGTCCGGACTGGCACGAGCTCGTGCTGGCCGAGCTCGGCGTGCTCCACCTGCTGGCCGAGGCCGGTCAGCGCCTGGGCGATCTGCCCGCGCCGCTCGCCGATGCCGTCGCGACGGCATGTGGTTGGCAGGTCCGGCAATCCGACGTGCTGTCGGGTGTGCCCGACACCGACGAGTGGATCGTGGCCGGTCGCAGCGACACCCGCGAGGACCGCATCGAGGTGCGCCGCACCTGGCTGTACGGGGAAACCAGCCAGTGCTGGGCGATGGTCCTCTCGTTCGCCGCCTATCGCCAGACGCTCGACACGTCGTTGCTCGTTGGTAGCCGCCTCCGCGCCGACCTGCATCGCTATCCCGGACCGTCGACGCGAGCGCTGGTCGGCACGATCCACGACGGACCGTCCGGCGATGCCAAGGTCCCGCCCGCACTCGACATCGCGGGATGGTGCGACCACGTCGGCGGCGCGCTGGCCGTCGAGCCGTGGGTCGATCGCGTTGCCGGCACGGTCCTCGCTGCGCCGACGTTGGCCGGCAGCCGTTGGGTGCTGACCGACGAGACCGGCAGCCTGACGCTGGCTGCGGACACGCCAGGGCTCGCCACAGTCGTCGCCGCGTCGGCGGGACGTCCGGTCCCCATCACGGTCGAGTGGACGGTCGACGGCGTCGTGCCGCTCAGCGTCCACCTGCCCGACCGAGTGCTCGACATCGGTCCTCGCGCCGACCCGTCGTTCGTGAGCGCGGCGTGATGAACGCGCGGCTCGCACGGAGGAACCGGTGAGCCTCGTCGCCGACCATTGGCACGAGCTCGTCACTGCGGCGCTCCTCGGGACGGATCGGCGCGACCCGCCGGACCCGCCGCCTGGTCCGCTCGCCGACGCGGTGGCCGATTGCGCGGCACCGACGCCGTCAGGCCGGATGTTGGCCGACGTGGCGGCCTGCACCGCGGTGCGCAGGGCCGGGCTTCGCCCGCACCCGCCGGCCACGCGGTTGGCTCCCCCGGACGCGGACGGCCGGCGCTCGGTGAGTCAGGCGGCCGCCCTCCGCTGGCGATCGATCGCCGCCCAGTGGCCGGTACTGGAGGACGAATGGCTCGCCGTCGTCGAAGCACGCGACCTGCGCCTCCCCGCCGACGTCCTGGTTGGACTCCTTCGTCGCCACGGCGGCGACGCCATGCGGTGGTCGCGGGTCATGCGCCTCGGCGACCCCTTGGCCACGTGGCTCGTCGAGCATCGGCCGGATCTGGCGCCCCGAGCCGGACGGACTCGCCGAACCGAGATCGACGAGCCACCGGTGCTGGCGGTTCCACCAGACCTGTTGCCCCTCCTCACCGCTGACACGAGGACGATCGTTCGAGTGGTCGTCGGCGGAGTGCTCGACGGCTCGTTCGCCGCGGCTCACCGCGCCGTGCTGGTCAACTTCATCACCCGCATGCGTCCGGAAGCGTGCCGGCCCCTCGCAGTCGCGCTGCGCGAGGCAGATCCGCCCCAGAGCGCCGTCGCGCTCGTCCACCTGCTCGCCGATCTCGCGGAGACACGGCACCAGATGCTCGAGGAGCTGTCCTGATGGCGACCGAGGCCAGCGCGCACATCCTGCGCCCACATGCCGAGGACCAGTACGCGTCCGAGCTTGCCGCGCTGGCCGACGTCGACGACCGCCCCCGTCCGCCCAACTGGCGGCTCTCACCGTGGGCCGTCGTCACGTACCTGCTCGGCGGCTCGCTGCGCGACGGGACGTCGATCTCGCCGAAGTACGTCGGATCGCGGCGGCTCATCGAGATCGCCGTCGCCACGTTGGCGACGGATCGGGCGCTGCTGCTCCTCGGGGTCCCGGGCACCGCCAAGACCTGGGTCAGCGAGCACTTGGCGGCGGCGATCTCCGGCAACTCGACGCTGCTCGTGCAGGGAACTGCGGGCACCGCCGAGGAATCGTTGCGCTACGGCTGGAACTACGCCCGCCTGCTCGCCGAAGGTCCGAGCGAGGCGGCGCTCGTTCCGAGTCCTGTCTACCGGGCCATGCGGACGGGCCGCCTCGTGCGCATCGAGGAGCTGACGAGGATGCCGTCGGAGGTCCAGGACGCGCTGGTCACGATCCTGTCCGAGAAGGTGCTGCCCGTCCCCGAGCTGGACACCGAGGTGGCGGCCGTGCAGGGCTTCAACCTCATCGCAACGGCCAACGACCGTGATCGCGGCATCAACGAGCTGTCGAGCGCCCTTCGTCGGCGCTTCAACACGGTCGTCCTGCCATTGCCTGCCACGGCGGAGGAGGAGATGGCGATCGTCGCTCGGCGTGTCGGCGAGCTCGGCCAGACTCTCGGACTGCCGGACGTGCCGGCCGCGGCCGACGAGATCCGACGCGTCGTCACGATCTTCCGGGAGCTCCGGGACGGTGTCACCGCTGATGGACGCACGAGCCTGAAGTCCCCGACCGGCACGTTGTCGACCGCCGAGGCCATCTCCGTCATCACCAATGGTCTGGCGTTGGCCGCCCACTTCGGCGACGGGACGCTGCACCCGACGGACGTTGCTGGTGGCATCGTCGGGGCCGTCGTGCGCGACCCGCTGCACGACGATGTCGCGTGGCGGGAGTACCTCGAGGGGGTGGTGCGCGACCGCGATGGCTGGGACGACTTCTACGACGCTTGCCGCGACCTCACCTGAGCGTTCGAGCGGGAAGGCGCAGCCTTCCTGCTCGGTTCAAGGAACCGGCCTCCGGCCGGTACCGCCGCGCCGACGCGAGGCGAGGGACGTCCACGACCGTCTGCACCTCTTTGGGATCCGCCACCACGGTCCCGGCTCCGCCCGCTCCGTGCGGCGGGCTCTCGACGACCTTGCGCCAGACCTCGTGCTCGTCGAGGCGCCGATCGATGCCCAGGAGGCGCTGTCCTGGATCGGCCACGAAGGGCTGATCCCGCCCGTGGCCCTCCTCGGCTACGTCGTGACCGAGCCCGAACGAGCCGTGTTCGCTCCACTCGCGTCGTTCAGCCCCGAGTGGCAAGCCGCATCGTGGGCGGCGGGACGCGGCGTCGAGCTGCGCGCCATCGACCTCCCACTGGCCGTCACGCTCGCCGACCGATCGTTGGCCCGGGCTGGGTCGCCGATTGACCCACTCGCCGAGCTGGCGGCGGCCGGTGGCGATGCCGATCCTGAACGGTGGTGGGACGACCTCGTCGAGCACCGCGGTGACGGCGAACCAGTGTTTGATGCGGTGGCCGACGCCATGGGCGCCGTGCGTACCGGCGTGCCGACGGGTGGCGACGACGTGCGTCGCGAGGCGCACATGCGTCAACAGATCCGCCGCGCCCTCGAAGGGGGTGCCGTGGTGGCGGTGGTGTGCGGAGCGTGGCACGTCCCTGCCCTCGACCCAGACGTCGCCATGCAACGCGACGACGCCGCCGTGCTTCGGGGTCAGGCGCGAGCCAAAGTGGCGGTCACGTGGGTCCCCTGGACGCATCGCCGGTTGCGACGGGTCTCGGGCTACGGCGCCGGTGTCGTCAGCCCGGGCTGGTATGACCACGTGTTCCGCCATCCCGGTCCGGAGGGCGTGTCCCGCTTCTTCGTCGACGCGGCCCGGACGTTGCGGGCCAAAGGCATGCCTGCGTCGCCCGACCATCTGATCGCCGCCTCCCGCGTTGCCACGGCCCTGGCGACACTTCGCGACCGACCCCGCCCGGGTCTGGCCGAGGTGCTGGACGCTGCGGACTGTGTCCTCGGAGGCCTCGAGGTCGTGCGTGACGAGCTGGTCATCGGAGACGCCATTGGCGAGGTGCCCTCCGAGGCGCCGCAGGTCCCGCTGGCCCGCGACCTCGCGGCGTCCCAACGCGCCGCTCGCCTCAAACCCGAGCCGGTGCTCAGGACGATCGAGCTGGACGTCCGTACCCCGAACGGTCGGCGCCGTTCCCGCCTGCTGCACCGCCTCGTTGCCCTCGACATCCCGTGGGGCGTCGTCGAAGAAGGTCGCGGCTCGAGCGGGACGTTCCGCGAGACCTGGCGCGTCACCTGGGATCCAGAGCTGTCCGTGCGCATCGTCGAGCAGGCCGGTCATGGCACCACCGTCGCCGCCGCGGCGACGTCGGTGCTCGTCGAACGGACGTCGTCGGCCGACCGCCTGCCCGAGGCCACCGAGATCGTCCAGTTGGCGCTCTTGGCCGATCTGCCACAAGCGGTCGATCCGGCCGTGCATCGACTCGGGCAGCTGGCCGCCGACGCGCCGGACGTGGCCGAGCTGATGGACGCAATGGGGCCGCTGGCGACGGCGCTGCGCTATGGCGATGCCCGCGGCACCGAGGCAACGCAGCTGCGGGTCGTGTTCGACGAGCTCGTCGTGCGCGTCGCCGCGGCGCTCCCGCGGGCAACCGTTGCCTTGGACGACGATGCGGCGCAACGCATGGTCGAGCGTCTCAGCGCCGTCCAGGCGGCGCTCGCCGTGGTCGACCATCCGGCACGCCACGGCATCTATCCCGCAGTGCTCGAGCAGCTGGCTGACGCGCCGCGCATCCACGGGTCGATCCAAGGTCGCGCCACCCGCCTGCTGCACGACGGTGGACGATGGCCACCCGACAACGTCGAGCGTCGGCTCGCTCGCGCCCTGTCGCAAGGCACGGCGCCCGGTTCGGGCGCCGCCTTCGTCGAGGGCTTCCTCGCCGGCAGTGGCACCGTGCTCGTCCACGACGCGCAGCTGCTGACCGCCATCGACGGGTGGATCGGGTCATTGCGGGCGGATGCGTTCGAGACCGTCATCCCACTGCTGCGCCGCACGTTCGGCGGCTTCGAGCCGGCCGAGCGCCGCCAGCTCGGCCTGCTGCTGTCCACCGGGCAGGTCGAGCGGGTGGCCGCCATGGGCGACGACGTGGATCCGGCGCGAGCGCTGGCCGCGCTGGAGACCGTGCGGGCGATGCTCGGCCTACCGATTCCAGTCCCCGACGAGGACGCGGGTCGTGATGACTGACGCCGGCCGCATCCGCCAGGGCCAGGCCGCGTCGTTCGGAGGCGAAGACCCGATTCGGCACGGCGGGCGCTCCAGCGCCTTCGCCGGCCGCATCATGCGCGTGTCTGAGCCGGAGCGGTTGCGTCGGTGGAGGCTCGTCCTCGGCGGCGGTGACGCCGATGGGACGGCGGTTCGCCTGGCCGGCGACGATCAGCGCATCGACCAGGCCCTCGGTGCGCTGTACGACCGCACGATCCCGACCGGCCGAGGCACGGGCCGGTCCGCCGGACTCAGCCGATCCGCGCCCTCGGTGGCGCGGTGGTTGGGCGACATCCGCCGTTACTTCCCGACGCCCGTCGTCCAGGTCCTCCAGCGCGACGCCGTCGAGCGGCTCGACCTCCGCCAGCTACTGCTCGAACCGGAGCTGCTCGGCGAGCTCGAACCGGATCTGCACCTCGTCACGCTGCTCGTCGAGCTCAACCGGGCGCTGCCCGAGGAGACGCGGGCGACGGCGCGTGAGGTCGTCGGTCGCGTGCTCGCCAAGCTCGAGGAGCAGCTTGCCGACCGCACCCGACAGGCGGTTCGCGGTGCGCTGGCCCGGGCCAGCCGGACCGGCCGGCCCCGCCCGGCCGACATCGACTGGACGCGGACGATCCGCGCCAACCTGCGCCATTTCCTGCCCGAGCGCGCCACGCTCATCCCGGATCGGCTCATCGGCTACGGCCGCCACCAGCGCAGCCTGGCGAGGGACGTCGTCATCGCCATCGACCAGAGCGGTTCGATGGCCGGCAGCGTCGTCCACGCCTCCGTTTTCGCCTGCGTGCTGGCCCGCCTTCCGACGTTGCGCACGTCCCTGGTCGCCTTCGACACCGCCGTCGCCGACCTCACTCCGTTGCTCTCGGACCCTGTCGACGTGCTGTTCGGCGTCCAGCTCGGCGGCGGCACCGATCTCGGCGGTGCGCTGACGTACTGCCGCAGGGTGATCAGCCGCCCGCGCGAAACGGTGCTGGTCCTCGTCAGTGACCTCTTCGACGGAGGCCCGCCCGGTGTCTTCGAGGCGCGTGTCGCCGAGCTGTTGGCCGATGGCGTGTCCGTGCTCGTGCTCTTGGCCCTCTCCGACGACGGCGCTCCGGCCCACGATCACCATGTGGCCGAGACCCTCGCTCAGCTCGGAGCGACGGTCGTGGCTTGCACGCCCGACGACTTCCCGGAGCTCCTGGCTCAGGCGCTCTGAGTCTGCGTGCCCACCTTGAGGTCGCGGAACGGGCTCGTCGTGTCGATTCCGGGCTCCTTGGGCAGCCCGAGCACCCGTTCGCCGACGATGTTGCGCATCACTTCGTCGCTGCCGCCGGCGATGCGGAGTCCGGGGATGCCCATGACGAGTTGGGCCCATGCATAGGTGCCCCACTCACCCGTGTCGACGACCAGCTTGGGACCGACGACCCGCGAGACGAAGTCGCTGACTCGCATGGAGAGCTGTGTGCTCGCCAGCTTGGCGATGCTCAACTCTGGGCCAGGCGTCTGCCCGGAGCGGATCCGGTCCAGCGCACGCTGGTTCGTGTACCCGTTGACCCGGGCCCGGATCACGAGGTCGGCGAGCGCCTGGCGGACGAGCGGATCGTCGTCCAACCCGAAGGCTCTCGTCATCTCGATCGCACGTACGACGAGACCGACGCCGCCCCCGCTGCCTGCTCCCGCGCCGATCGCCGCCCGCTCGTTCATCAGGGTCGTCAAGGCCACGGCCCAGCCGTTGTTGACGTCTCCGAGGCGGTCGTCGTCCGGGATGCGTACCTCGTTGAAGAACACCTCGTTGAAACTGGCCCCGCCGGTCATCTGGCGCAGCGGGCGGACCTCCACGCCGGGGGCCCGCATGTCGACGATGAACCCCGTCAGACCCTGGTGCTTGGGCAGGTCAGGGTCGGTCCTCGCGATGATCTCGCCGATGTCGCTGTACTGGGCCCCCGATGTCCACACTTTCTGCCCGCTGAGCACCCACTCCTCGCCGTCACGCTCGGCCCGCGTCTGCAGGCTGGCCAGGTCGCTCCCGGCGCCCGGCTCCGAGAACAGCTGACAGGCGACGATGTCCCCCCGATACAGCGCCCGCAGGTAGGCGGCCTTGGCTGCCGGGGTGCCATGGGCGAGGATCGTCGGGGCGACCATGCCGAGCCCGATGAGGAAGAAGGATTGATTGGGCACGTCGTAGAGGCTCTCGAGGTGGTCGTATGCCCGCTGGTAGGGCGCCGAGAGCTGGCGGCCGCCGTATTCGTCGGGGCCGGTGATCCAGCCGAGGCCGGCATCGAACCGGGTTGCCCGCCACGACTTGGCGGCCGCGAGCGCGGCCTGCTCAGCGGCCTGGTCGCGCTCCTCGAACATCGAGACCTTGTCGGATCCGCGTCCCCACACGAAGCGCTCCTCGGCCGGTTTCTCCTCGGCGTTGGCCTTGAGGAACGACGTCACCTCGGTCTGGAACTCTTCGATCCCGATCACGGCCACCGACCGTACGGGACTACGAGCAACGACAGCGACCTGGCGGGGGCTCGGCGCAGAGGCCTTGGGCGGAGGCCCCGTCGGCGATCGATCCGGCTTGGCCGGTCGATCGCCCGACGGTTGGGTGCCGGTCGCCAGGCCGACACCACGCGAAGATCGCCTCGCAACCTGTGGTTGCGAGGCGAAATGTTCCCGCTGCTACTGGTGGCGGCGGGGGCTCACGGCATGGACCGGAATCCGCCAGGATGCGAGGGGCGGGCGGACAACCTCACATCACCGACGGGCGATCCACTCGGCCGAACGTTGCGGACTTGCTCGGCCAACCACTCACCACCGCCGCCACGAACTCAGTCGACTGACGGCGCGTCCCACTGGCGTCCCGGATCGTCATCTGGCGCCAGGAGCTGTACCGAATAGCGCACCACGCCAGCCGCACGGATCAGCGGTGTTGCCAGGTCGACGGCCACCGCAGCGATGCCGCGACGGCCCAGGAGCTGGACCAACGTCGCCAGCTCGTCGGCGTCGTCGGCGTTCCCGTCGTCGCCGTACAAACCCCGGTGCAGGGCACCTGCCCAGGTCGAACCGGCTGCCCAGCGCACCATGTCGTGGCTGACGATGACGACAGTTGGGATGTCGTGTCCCAGGCGGCCGTCCAGCACCAGGAGGTCGTCGGCACCGCTGACGAGGGCACCTTCCAGGGCGGGAAGGTTGCGGCCCCGCTCGTACTCGAGCACGGCCTCCCATCCGATCCGGTCCGAGAGGCCGGCGAGGAGCGCCGATTCACGGGTCCGGCCGGTGGCCAGGCCCGTGGGACGGGGATGTTGGGGCTGGATCGACACGTCGGCGTCCGACCACACGGCGTCGGCCGGGATCCACCACGGCCTCCCGGCAAGGTCGACTGCCGACACAAGGCGTGGGCTGTCGATCTCACCCCGCTCGAGCAGGGCGCCCATCGCGATGACAGGCCGTTGCCGCAGTGCGACGATGGGGCCTTCACCGACGACGAGCGTGGGGACGACGCTTGGTGAGGGAGGCTCCAACCACAGCGGGGTGCGTTCAGAGATCAGCGTCATGGTGTGCCCAGGACACCAATGGCGAGTCGCAGTGCCGTGGAACGGCGTCCGCGAACGCCCTGGGACGCCGCCGGGACGGACTGACCACCATCATGTGGCCATGTGTCACGCAACTCTCGGTAAGCTCGCGACCGCGTCTGTCCCTAACGTCGGACCACGCAATGGCAAGGTCGGACCCCGCAATTGGAAGGTCGGACCCCGCAACTGGTAGCGAGCGACGGTTGAAACTGGTGACCGGCGTCCGCCCCCCGGTCGCCGAGCGTGATGAGTCCGCTCATCCGCCGCTCGCCGTTTCGCGCACCAGTTCGTTCCGTCGGCGAGTCGCCGAGCTTGGCAGCGCGCCTCCCATCTCGCGTGCCACTTCCGCCGCATCGTCGAGCACGGCCAACGCCGCCGCGACGCGGTCCTGCATGGTGAGCAGTTCCGCCAGCCGCACATAACGAGAGTCCGCGTACCGGTCGAGCCGAAGCGCCCGCTCGGCCAGCGCCTGCGACTTCGGCAGGTCGCCTTCGTCCTCGGCCTGCACCGACAGCAGATCGAACAGGCCGATCAGCTGCTGCTCGGCCGAGCGCCGCGCTGCCATCGCCCATTCCTCGTACTCGAAGTCGACGAACGCGGTTCCGTCGCCGGCATCCAGTGCCCGCTCGGCGAGGCGGCCGGCGAGCACCGGATCGGCCCGAGCGGAGGCGAGGGCGTCGGCGGCGAGTCGTTCGAACTGCAACAGGTCACATTGGACGTCCGGTGCCAGCCGCACGCCGGATCCCGAGCGCACGACGATGTCGCCGCACACTCGGCGCAGCCGCATCAACACGTTGCGCAGCCTCGTCCGACTGGTCTCCACTTCTTCGCCGGGCCAGATCGCTTCGCTGAGCTGGTCGAACGTTGCCGCTCCACCGTGTGCGACGACGACCCCGACGAGCCGTTGGGGGTTGCCGCTGGGGACTCGCACGGACGTGTCGTCGACGTGGTACACCGTCATCGATTCGCCGATGACGGCGAGGCGTGTCGTCACTTCGGGCTCGGGTGCGCCCGACCGCCGGTTGAACGCGGTGACCCGCTCCTCGCCAAGGGATGCGCGCTGCAGCATCGCGTGCAGCTCCTGGTGGATCCGACCTTCGCCGAGGGAGGCGGCGTCGATGAACCCGAGCGCGAGGAGCTCCCGTTGCGCGTCCTCGAACAATGGCCGCGCGTGCTCCACGTCGCCGCCACGGGCGGCGGCATAGGCCGCGACCAACTTCACCCGCCACCAATCGGCGGGCGGTGTCGACCGCAGGGCCGCCTCGAGGTCGCCGAGCACGCCTTGGCGGGCGCGTAGCACGAACCCCGTCGACATCACCTGGTCGGGATACACCGAGCGCCGATCGATGGCGCGCGTGAGGTAGCGCTCGGCCAGCTCCAGCTCACCGAGCGCACCGAGGGCCGTCGTCATGTCGCACAGGAAGGGAACGGCCAGCACGTCGTCCTGGTCCGAGAGCGCCGTGTTCTCCGCAGTGGCGATCCAGCGCAGCGTGTCGGCAAGGCTGCCGCGGCGCGACGCGACGACCGCTCGACCCCACGCGGCCGTGGCGATCAGTCGCGGGTTCTCCTGGACGTATCCGATGTCGGTGGCGCGCACGAAGCGCGACTCGGCGCTCTCCAGGCGGTTCGCGTTGAGCAGCACGAAGCCTTCGAACAGCATCGTCATCGACCGTTCGGCGTCGGAGAGGTCGGTCGAGGCAAGGAGCTGACCGAGCTGGGCCAGCGCTTCGTCGTACCGACCGAGCGGGACGAGCGCACCGAGGGCGAGGTCCCGCCGGCAGGCCCTCGCTCTGGCGTGCTCGCCGCAACCCTCCCAGGCCGCGGCCGCCACGCGGTAGCACTCGGCAGCCCGCTGCAGGTCCTGGCGCGCATCCGACGTCGTGGCGCACTCCGCGAGCAGCTCGTAGGCGCGGGCGTACGTCTGGCCTTCTCGCTCGCTGAGGTCGACGAGCGCGTGCTCGACAATGCGCACCGCTTCCTCGCGGCGGCCTTCGGCGAGCCGGGCCCGCGCTGCTTCCAGCTGGACCCTCCGGCGAACCACAGGATCGCCGGCGTCGGCCAGCTCGACCGCTCGGTCGATGTCTCGCGTCGCCGCATCGATCCGCCCGATCGCCCGCGTCGCGGTGGCCCTTCGGAGCAGTAGCAGCGGCTGTCGTTCCGTGGCCGGTCCCAGGCGGGCGAGCAGGCTGAGCAGGATCTGTGGTTCGACCGTGTCGGTGATCGACTCGCTGAGCCCCATGATCATGTGCATCGCTCGCTCGTGGTCGCCGGCCTCGAGTGTCAGCGCGATCGCCTCGATGGCGCGGCCGCGTTCGAACAGCTCCTCGCTGAGCTCCTCCGCGACCCTGGCCTCGACGGGAGCCAGCCGGAACGCCGGCGCCATCGCCAGTTCCAGACCACCGGTGACCTGCCGGCGCAGCGGGATGCCGGCGAGCAGCGCCTGCTCCAGGAAGCTGCGACCGCCCAGTCGCTCGAGCAGCGATGGCTCCAGCCCCGGTGCGCGAGCGAGCAGGCCGACGACCGCCTGCTGGCGCGGCGCGAGCAGATGGAGGGCATCGGTGGCCACGGCGCGGACGACGCGTGTCGTCAATGAGATCAAGTCGGTGCCGGGCAGGCGCCGTCCCTGATCGAGCGCCATCGCCACGATGCGCACGCAGCCATCGGCGGTCTCGACCATGCGCTGCGCCGAGGTGATCGACTCGTCCTCGAGCTCGGCCTCGACTTCCTCGGCCGTCAGCGCCATCGCGTCGGCGTCGATCACGAGGCCGTCGACGAGCTGGGCGACCTCGTGGATGGCGGTCGGCAGGATTCGCCCGGCGACGTAGAGGCGGGCCGTGGACGGCGCGGTTTCCACGCGCTCGACGAGTCGTTCGATCTGATTGTCGTCGAGGAGGTGGGCGTCGTCGATGACGAGCGTCCGGTCGTCGAACGCGTCGAACGACGACGAGGCGAGCTCCCCGCGCAGCCGGACGGCGCCTTCGCCCGCGGCACGGCGCACGAGCCACGACTTGCCGTACCCGGCGGGTGCTTCGAGCAGCACCACGCTCGGGACGTCGGAACCGGTGAGCCGGTTCAGGAGCTGCGTGCGAGGAAGGCGCATGACGTGGAAGAAAGCGTATCGATGGCCTGTCCTGTGCCCAGGATCACAGCCCTCATCAGATCCCCAGGGCGGGAATAAGGAGTTCACCCGATGCTCTCCGGTGCCTTAGGTGACGACGATGACGACATGCATCCGCAGCTCGCCTACGACATCGCCCGTCAGCGTCACGCCGAGCTGACGAGCCACGTCGGTCGTCACGACTCGTCAACGCGAATGAGGTTCTGGCGCCGCCGTCGCCGCACCGCCGCGGTGACGCCAACGAGGCTCGTGGCCCTTCCACCTCCCCGGATGGGCCGCGACCCCGTTGGCGGAGATCGGCGCGTCGCCTGAACCTCGGTACCGTCACGTTCGTGTTGAGCGGACGCGTCGGCCTCAGCCCAGTGATGGTCGGGCGGGCCGGTGTCTGTTCGCGTCTCGTCGGCCTCGTGGAGGCCGCGGAGGTGATGCCCGGCGATCAGCCGACGGTCGCGCTCGTGTCAGGGGAGCCGGGCATCGGCAAGACGCGACTTGTGCTCGAGGCGTTGGCGGCCGTGCCTCCGCGAATCACCACGATCGGGGTGTCGGCGCAGCCCGGGTCGATGGGACGCCCCCTTGACGCCGTCGCATCCCTCGGACCTGCAGGCCTGACAGGTGACGACTTGGCCGAGGCCGTCTTCACGATGGTCGCTGAAGCGACGGCGCGTGGTCCGACCGTGTTCATCGTGGAGGACCTGCACTGGATCGACGCCGCCAGCGCCAACGTCGTGGATCGCATCGCCCAGCAGCCCTGGCCCAACCTGGTCCTGGTTGCGACGTACCGGCCCAACGACTTGTCGCGTGGACAGCCGGGGGGTGAGCTCGTGCTACGGCTGGAACGCAGGCACGCCGTCGAGCAGATCCGGCTGGAACGACTCACGCGTACCGAGGTGTCGACGATGGTCTCGGCGATCGCCGCGGCCACCGACAGCGAGCCGTCGTCGGCGATCATCGAAGCGCTGTACCGGCGCAGCGGCGGCATCCCGTTCGTCGTCGAGGAGCTGATGCGCGTGGTCGGGCCACAGGCCATCGTGTCCGAGCTGATGGAGGCGGAGCTGCCGTGGTCGCTGGAGGAGGCGGTTCGCCACCAGTTGGCCGAGCTGCAGCACGGCCACCGGCGCGTGATCGAAGCGCTCGCCGTGTACGGACGGGCGGCGTCGTTCGAGGCGCTGCTCATCGTGACGGAGGCTGACGAGGAGGACTTGCTCGCCGACCTGCGGGCGCTCGTCAGCGCAGGCGTCGTCTTCGAGGTCAGCGATGACCAGTTCTGGTTCACCCACGCCCTGACCGCCGACGCCATCGTGCACCAGCTCCTCGGACGCGAGCGGCGCCGGCTCCACGAACGCTGCTTCGAGGCGGTGCGCACGTCGCCGGTGCTCGATCACGCGTCGCTGGCTCGCCACGCCCAGGGAGCAGACCGCCACGACGAGGTGCCGGCGATCGCCAGGCGCGGTGCCAGTCGGTACCTCCAGAAGGGGCTCACGTTCTCCGCGCTGCGCTTGGCGGCCGAGGGCTTGGCCGAGGCACCGAACGATCCCGAGTTGCTTGCCGTCGCCACGGAGGCCGCCTGGCGCCTCGACTTCGCCTCCGAGGCGCTCGAGATGGCATCGCGCTGGCTGAAGGTGGCCGTCGAGGTCCTCGACCGCATCGAGGCCATGCGCTTCGTCGCCCGGCTGCACATCGAGCACGACGAGTTCGACGCGGCAGAGCCGCCGCTGCGCGACCTCGAGGAGTTGGCTGAATCGCTGGACGACGTCCAGCTGCGTGGTGTGGCGCGAGCGGCGGTCGCTCAACTGCACATGATCAGCGCCCGGCCGACGGCAGTCGATTGGGCCGACCGTGCGTTGGCCGACGCGCGGGCCGCCGGCGACGCGACGACTGAGGCCCGGGCGCTCGTCGAGCGGGCGGGTGCGATCACGCTTGACCGTCCGCGCACCGAGTCGCTGGTCGCACTCCACGAGGCGCTCGCCGCGGCGCGGCGCACCGGCGACGCCGTCCTGCTGACGCGAGCGATCAACAACGGGCTCGAGCTCGTGCCGGCCCACTCGGACGAGGCAGCGGCGTTGCGTGCGGAGATGCAGGAGGTCAGCGGGCGGGTCGGCTTCGACAAGCTGGGCACCGGAACGGCGCTGCTGTGGGAGTTCGACGCAGCGTTCGGTGCCGGCGACCTGCCAGCGCTGCGTCGCGTGTCGGCAGAGGGCTCTCAGTGGTGGAACCGGCACCGCAGCGATCGGAAGCTGGTCACTGCGGCACAGATCGAATACGCGCTGGAGGAAGGCCGGTTGGCCGATGCCGCCGAGGCGCACGTGAGCTTCGCCGCGGCCTGTCCGAGCAGCAAGCGCCAGCACTACCTGCGTCTCGACGTGGCGCTCGCCGCGGCGAACGGCGATCGTCAACGCGGGCCGGAGCTCTTCGAGGAGCTGGTCAACGGTCCTGCGCTCTACGACGCGGCGTCGACACTCAACAACCTGATCGGGTTGATCGAGCACCTCTTGCTGCTGGGGATCTCGACCGATGACATCCGCACCCGCCTGTTCGACGAATGGCTGCGCGACCACCCGTCCGTCGACGTGTTCTGGACGCATGCCGATGGGCTGTTGCTGTTGGCCGACGGAGACCACCAGGGCGCCGCCGTGGCGCTGGAGCTCGTGCTGGTGCAGCCCGATCCGTGCCTCGCCAAGCCGGTGATCGGGACGCTGCGCACGGCCCAGGCCGAAGCGCTGCTCGGGCTCGGCGAGCGGGCCGCTGCGCTGGCGGCGATCCGTCGAGCCACCGACGACGACTTCGGTCGCTGGCCCGGGGTACGGCGCGATCGGGCGCAGGCACTGGCCCGGCGGTTGGAAGGCGCTTCAGCGCGGGCGGACGGGGAGCTGACGTCACGCGAGCGTGAGGTGGCGGCGCTGCTCGCCGATGGGCTGACGAACGGACAGCTCGCCGACCGGCTGTTCATCTCCCCGAAGACGGCCGCCGTCCACGTCTCCAACATCCTGGCCAAGCTCGGCCTGTCCAGCCGCGCCGAGATCGCTGCTTGGGCGGTCCGCCACGGCATCGCCCTCACCTCGACGAACTGACGTCAGCCCTGCTTGGCCTTCCAGCGGTCGCGGGCGGCGCGGCTGCGTTCGAGGAGGTGGATGGGGACCCGCTTGGCTGCCTCGGCGAGCGCCGCGTCTCCCTCGCCTCCTGCGCCTGCGGCAGCAGTGCCTTCGGACGCGGGCGCTGATTCGTCGGCGGGCGGCTCCAGATCCTCGAACGAGGGTGGCGCCATGCCCGGGTACCAGTAGCGGTACAGATTGCGGACGATGTCGGACAGCCCGTCGGCCGTGCGGCCCTCGGCGAGATCGACGGTGACCATGTTCGAGTAGACGTGCACGGCGTCGATCTGGTCGGTGGCGAAGAGGCGGCGAGCGAGCTCGGCGGCGGGCGTCGGTCCGACCGCTTCGGCGACACTGCGGAAGCGCTCGTGGCCCATGCCGGTCAGGGCACGATTGAGCTCGAAGCGGACGACGCCCGGCAACGGGCTCGGCTTCTGCTCGACGGCGACCAGCTGACCCATCCGGGGGGACGCTACTGCTCGACCGGTCCGCGCGATGAGCGATGAGTGGCACTGGACCGCAGATCGCTCATCGCGCTGGCTGCGTCGTCGTCGCGATGAGCGATGTGCGCCGTATGACCACTCATCGCTCATCGCTCATCGCTCATCGCGGTGTCCGGCCGGATGGGCGGGAGACCGCGCACTTGTTCTCACGAACACTCGTTCGTATGCTGGAGGCAATGGATCTGGCTGCTGCTGTCGCACCCACGACCCTCGCTCGCCAGCGCACGCTTCCCGTCTCCAGCCCGTTGATCCCCCTGTTCCCCGACGGCGCGCTGGTGCGCGGGCGTGCGGTGTCGTGCCAAGGCGTGGCGGCCACGTCGTTGGCCCTGGCCATTGCCGCCGAGCCGACGACCGCCGGTGCGTGGGCGGCGGTCGTCGACGTTCCTTGGCTGGGCGTCGAGGCGGCGGTCGAGCTCGGCATCCCGCTCGAACGCCTCGTGCGCGTCGACCCAGGCCCGAACGGATCGAAGTCCGAGTGGGCCGATCTCGTCGGCGCCGTCCTCGACGGGTTCGAGGTCGTCGTGACCCGCGTCCCACGCCACCTGTCGGCGACGGTCGCCAGGCGCGTGCAGGCCAGGGTGCAGGCCCGCGAAGCGGTGCTGATCACCGTGGGCTCGAGCGCGGGCACCGGCGCCGCCGGCCGCGGACCGCTGCCACTCGATCTCACGCTGGAGACCACGGCCGCGGTCTGGGAAGGCGTCGAGCAAGGGTGGGGATGCCTGCGCGGTCGCCGCGTCACGGTGACGTCCGCCGGCCGGCGGATCCCTCGTCCCCGGCAGGTCGAAGTGTGGCTGCCCGGTCCCGGCGGGGGAGTAGCAGCTGTCGAGAACGTCGAGGCGGAACCGGTGCTGCGCTCGGTGGGCTGATGCGTTACGTCACCGTCTGGTGCCCGGACTGGCCTGTCGTTGCCGCTGGCGTGGCTGCCGGTGTGCCGGCAGTCGTGCTGCATGCCAACCGGGTCGTGGCCCGCTCGCCAGCTGCCGCGGCCGAGGGGGTGCTGCAGGGTCAGCGTCGCCGCGACGCCCAGCGGTGCTGCCCGGACGTCGTGTTGCTCGATCACGACCCTGATCGCGATGCCCGAGCGTTCGAGCCGGTCGTGCGAGCCGTCGGTCGCTTCGCTCCGCGCTTGGAGGTGGTCGAGCCCGGATGGTCGTGCCTCGACGCCCGCGGACCGTCGCGGTACTTCGGGGGCGACCAACGCCTTGCAGAGCAACTCATGAGCGCCGTGCGCGAGCACGCTGGGCGCATCGCCGTCGGCGTCGGCGTTGCCGATGGACGCTTCGCCTCGGCCGTGGCGGCGCGCCGCGCCGCTGGGGGTCGGGGGCCGATGGTCGTCGACCCCGGCGGCTCGGCAGCCTTCCTCGATCGCCTCCCTGTTGCGTGGCTCCAGCACGTCGGCGAGGCAGATGCCGAGCTCGTCGGGCTGTTCGCCAGGATGGGCTTGGCCCGCCTCGGAGATCTCGCCGCGCTGCCAGCCGGTGACGTCCTGGCCAGGTTCGGGCCGGCTGGCCGTCACGCCCACCGCGTCGCCTCCGCCGACGACGACCGCTCGGCAAACGCAGAGGAGCCTCCACCCGAGCGTCGCGTCGAGCAGTGCTTCGAGGACCCGGTGGTGCAGGTCCAGCCGCTCGTGTTCGTGGGCAAGCACCTCGCCGACCAGCTCGTCGCCGAGCTGGCTGCCGAGGGGCAGGTGTGCACTCGCCTCGTCGTGACCGCCGAGACCGAGCACGGCGAGCGCACCGAGCGGGCGTGGTACCGGGCGGCGGGCCTGTCGGCGCCGGCGATGGTCGAGCGGGTGCGCTGGCAGCTCGACGGCTGGATGGCGGCAGGCGACGTGTCGGCCGGTGTCGTGCTGCTGCGGCTGGCTCCCGACGAGGTGCGCGGTGACGACGGCGACCAGCTGCGGCTGTGGGGCGGGCCATCGGCCGCCGACGAGCGAGCGGCGCGGGCCGTGACACGGTTGGCAGGGATGGTCGGCGACGACGGTGTGCTCGTGCCGGCGTGGCATGGCGGCAGGCTGCCGGGGGACCGCTACGGGTGGGTCCCCGCCTCGACCACCGATCTGACCGATCCCGACGACACGGCGCAGCGGCTGCGGCCAGATCTCAACGGACCGTGGCCAGGATCTCTGCCGGCGCCGTCACCGGCGGTGGTGCCTCCCGAGGCGCAGACGGCCACGCTGACGGATGCGACCGGCGAGCTGGTACGAGTCAGCGGGCGTGGCGAGTTGAGCGCCGCTCCGGCCCGCTTGACGATCGGCGATCGATCCGCCCAGACCGTCATCGGCTGGGCAGGACCGTGGCCGCTCGACGAGCGCTGGTGGGAGCCACCACGCCATCGCCGCCTCGCCCGCCTCCAGGTCGTCACCGCCGATGGCACCGCCCACTTGGTCCTGGCCGAGCACCGTCACTGGTGGGTGGCGGCCAGCTATGGGTGACCGGCGGGTAGGCGTCAGCTCGGCGGGCAGGGAGCGAAGAGCGGACGTGAACCGGTGCTGTACGCCGTGCGGTCGCTGAAGCGACAGCCGAAGTTCGGGTCGGCGACGGCGGCCGGATCGAGGACGGCATCGCCCTCCGGCCGCACACCGTCCTCGACCCACGTGACGAGCTCGTCGAACGCCGTGGTCGCCTCGTTCGGCGAGAACTCGCAGTGGCCGACCGCCCTGATCGCCCGCTGCACCAAGAGGTCACTCTGACCGTTGGCGGCGACGTCTGCGGCGTAGTACTGCTCCATCGAGAACGGCACGAACAGGTCGCCGAGGTCGTGCAGCGAGAGGACCGGCACGCCCGGGTCTCCCTCGACGAGCGCGATCGGACCGAGCGCAGGCGCGGTGCGGGATCGCGCATCGACCGGTTCGACACGCTCGACGACGGCGTCGATGTTCACCGGCTCGTCCGGCGAGTAGTCGGTGTCGACGTTCGTCCCGACGCGACCGGGGTTGAACGCCAGCGGCAGACCGTCGTCCGGCGTGGCGAGCCCGAAGAGGAAGTCCTTCCACGAATCGAACGCAGCCTCCGCGCCGGGCCGCGACCCTCCCGACTGCTCGATCACCACGGCACGGAACTGCTCGCCGAGCTCGTTGCTCGGTGCACCGTCATCGATGCCGAGCGTCGCCTGGATCTCCGGCACGATCTCCGACTGGTAGTTCTCCGGGATCGGAAGGGCGTCGATGCCCGCCAGCGCTTGGGCGACGGCATGGAAGTCGAGGAAGAAATCGAACAGCTCGACGTCGCCGACGACGCCGCACAGCGGCATCGCGCCGTCGTAGAGGGATGGGTACTGCTCGATGGAGCGGGCTGTCACGTGCCCGCCCATCGACGCGCCGCCGATGTAGACGCGCTCGGTGCGCCCGACGACTCGCCGGAAGTGTTGGACGAGGTACCGCGTCGACAGCACGCCGGACTCGACGTCGTAGCCATTGGCGTCGTAGGACGACGCCGCCCACGCGTAGCCGCGCTCGAGGAGGTGACGGCGCAGGCCGAAGCTCGGTGGGTCGACGGTGAGGATCGTGCCCTCTCCTCGATAGCCGTGAGCCCACATGACGAGCTCGCCGTTCCAGCTCGGCGGGACTTCGATGATGTAGCCGGCGCCGCGCAGCTCGCCTTGTCGCACCGTGCTCGGCTGGCCGCCGACAGCGAGTGGCGCGAGCGGCGGGTTGACGATCGTGTAGCTCGGCTCGGTCGGTCGCTGCGCGGCAACCGGTCCCTGGATCGCCAGCGTCGACGCCACGCCGAAGAGCACCAGCAGCGCCATCCGTGTCCTCATTGGTTCACCCCCTGGACGGCCCGCTCATCCCACTGTAGAACGGACAACGAAGGGGTCAAAGGAGGTGGTCTCCATGGAGCCACGTCGGGTCCTCGTCGTCGCCAACCAGACGGCATGTGGTGACGAGCTGCTGGAGGCCGTGCGAGCCCGGATCGTCGCCGGTCCGTGCGAGTTCACACTGCTCGTGCCGGCAACGCATCCCCACGATCACGCCACATGGACCGAAGGCGAGGCACGAGCGATCGCTGGCCGGCGGATGGAAGCGGCGATCGTCCGTTTCAGCGAACTCGGCGCCGAAGTCGACGGTGTGGTCGGCGACGCGAGCCCGATTCGGGCGATCGACGACGTGTTGATCGAGAACCCGCACGACGAGATCATCCTGTCGACGTTGCCGCCGGGTGTGTCGAGGTGGCTGCGCTTGGATCTGCCGCAGCGGGTCGGTCAGCGGTTCGCCTTGCCGGTGACGACGATCATCAGCGAGCGTCAGCCGGTCGCGTAACGGTGGCGAACAAGTCGGGGAAGACCTTCGCCACCTTCGCCGTCAGGTAGTCGCCGTACGTGCCGTCCCAGGCGCGCACGCTCACTCCATCCCATCGCCGCTGGGGCTCGTCGGCGCCGGGCGTGCCGTCGAGTGGCATGGGCGGGCAGACCGCATCCCACGACGGGTCGATGAAGCAGGGGAACGACAGCCGCACCGTGTCGCCGGTGTTGCGCACCCGGTGCGGAGTCGACCGGTAGCGCCCCTCGGTCATCCGTTCGAGCATGTCGCCGAGGTTGACGACGAACACGTCCGGCTCGGATGGAACGTCGATCCATCCGTCCGGCCCTCCCACCTGCAGGCCATCGTGGTCGTCGGTGGCAAGGATCGTGAGGAGCCCGTAGTCCGTGTGTTCGGCGACGCCCCACCCGTCCGGCAGCCCCGGCGGATAGCGGAAGATGCGGAACAGGACGGTCGGCTCGGCGGCCACAGTGCGCTCGAACCAGTCCGCGTCGAGACCCAGGCCGAGCGCCATCGCCCGCAGCAGGAGCGTGCCGACGTGAGCCATGTCGTCCATCCACGCCAGTACCGCTGGGCCCAGTCCGGCCGGGTGAGCGGGGAAGAGGTTGGCGCCGTGCAACGGCCGGCCGGCCCGCACGGCCGGATCGTTCGGGTCCAACTCGGTGCCGAAGTAGATGCCTTCCTTGTGGTCGGGCACGCCGGATGTCAGCTCGCCGTCGAGGGGGAACCACCCGCGCCAGGCGGACCCGCCGTGCTCCATGGCGATCGCCGCCTTGACGTCGTCGGGCTGGGCGAAGAACTCCCTGGCCAGGCCGTCCAACTCGGCGAGGCGGGTCGGTGGGATGCCGTGTCCCGTGATCCGGAAGAACCCGAGGTCGCGACAGGCAGCGTCGATCCGGCGGGCGACGGCCAGCTCGTCCCCACCGGCGGTCAGCAGATCGCGTACATCGATCAGCGGCAGCGCAGCCACGGCACCTCACGGTAGAGCGCAAGTACGGTCCCCTCGTGGCCGACGACGCGGTCCTCACCTACGTGCTGGCTTCGGTTGCCGCCCGCCAGCCGGTCGACGAGCGGGAGCGCGACAGCATCGCCCGCTTCACTGCGGAGGTCGCCCGGCTGGAGCGGCCGTTCGACGAGGACGCCGATCCGGTGCACATCACGGGCTCCGCGCTCGTCGTCGGGCGGCGCGGGATCCTGCTGCTCGTCCATCGCCGCCTCGGCATCTGGCTGCAGCCGGGTGGGCACGTCGACCCCGGCGAGACGCCGTGGGAGGCAGACGCGCCGTGAGACGGTCGAGGAGACCGGCATCGACGTCCAGTTCATCGACGCCAGTCCGGATCGGCCGCCTGCGTTGGCCCACGTGGACGTGCACGCCGGTGGGCGCGGCCACACGCATCTGGACCTCCGCTACCTCTTCGATGGCGGCGACGCCGACCCGTCACCGCCGCCCGATGAGAGCCAGCAGGTGCGATGGTTCGCCTGGGACGAAGCGCTGGACGTCGCCGACGCCGGCCTCGCGGGAATCCTCGCCGAGCTGGCGAAGTACCGTCTCTTCGAGGGCTGACGGGGGGTGTTCATGGACACGATCGAGTTGCATCGACGGGCAGTCGAAGGTTTCGTCCAGCGCGTGGCCGCCATCACGGGTGACCGGTGGGGTGACCCGACGCCGTGCACCGAGTGGGACGTGCGGGCGCTCGTCAACCACGTCGTCGGAGAGAACCGCTGGACTGCGCCGCTGCTGGTCGGCAGGACGATCGCCGAGGTCGGCGATCAGTTCGACGGCGACCTGCTCGGTGACGACCCGATCGCGGTGACCCGCGAGGCCGCCGCCGAGGCGTCGACGGCGGCCGCCGAGCTGGGGCCGGCCGGCGGGAAGGTGCACCTGTCGTACGGCGACGAGGACATGGCGGAATACCTCACCCAGCTGACGGCCGACCACCTGATCCACGGCTGGGACGTCGCCGTCGCGACCGGTGGCGACACGTCGCTCGATCCCGAGCTGGTCGCCGCCATCGGGGCGTGGTTCGCCGAGCGCGAAGACTTGTACCGCGGTGCCGGCATCGTCGGTCCGCGCGTCGAGGTCACCGGCGATGACCCGCAGGCCAGGCTGCTCGCGGCGTCCGGCCGCGATCCGCCTGGTCACCGCCCGGCTGATCCCGCGCCCATGAGGTGAGCAGTCGGGGCGCGGATCCGCCCTCACCCCTCACCGCGTTACGGGCTCGTTATCGCGCCTCGCTATTGATTGTCGCGGACCAGCGGGAGGGGCGCGACATGGCGGAGTTCCGGGCGGACGGAGGGCGGCGCACACCACGCCGGCGATGGATCGTCGGCGTGGTGGCAGCGTCGTTGGCGGGGGCGATGGCACTCGGCGCGGGGCTGGCCTTCGGGCCGGCCACGCCGGCATCCGCCAACGTCAACCAGGTGTACTCGACGGACGAGGACGGTGCCGGTGGCGTCGACTACTACCTCTCCACCGACGCGCATCTACGCCATGGCCGTCACTGACTTCAGCGGTGGCTTCGTCTGTGCCGCCGAGCCGAACGCGGGATGTGCCGCTGGGCAGGTGCCGGTGCCGGCCCTCAATGGCTCGAGCTCGCCGGTGCCCGTGTACCCGCCCCGCGGCCTGGTGCCCGGCGAGTACGAGATGATCGGCTTCAACCAGGCCGACGACGCGATCACGGCCCGTGCGGGCTTCACGTTCGTCGTCCGAGGCCGCGACTTGCGACGCGCCGGCGCCGCACCAGACGGTCGTCGACCGACAGGTCTGCGACGAGAACATGCAGGCGTTCAAGGTGGCCGCCGACCGGATGGCGGAGCGTTCGAGGCTGGTCGCCGCACTCGGTCTCATCGGCGGACGAATGCTCTCATCCGCCGGCGCGGTGGTCTTCGGCCCACTTGGCGGTGCGGTGGTGTCGCTGACCATCGCCGCCGGCGGATTCCGCGTCTTCACGTTTCCGACGGGATTGCACGCGCTGAAGGCCCACCGCGCCTTCCAGCAGCTCGCCGACGATCCACCGGATCCGAACTTCGACGAGGTGTTCGAGCCGGAGTTCTCGACGAACCGGTCCCGCCGGATCCGATCGACCAGGCGTACTTCGTGGCCTCCGACCGGCAGGCGGCCTACGCCGAAGCCGTGCTGCGCTCCTACGAGCGATTCCAAGGAGCCCAGCTCGCCGGAGATGGCACGGCGGCACACGCCCAGATCGAGGCGGCGGCCGAGTACTCGACGTTGCTGACCGAGAGCATGGCCGACACGGCCGACGCCCTCCGCGCCATCGCCGACCGCGGCGCCGCGGCTGGTGGCGACTCGAACCCGGTCGTCGACGCCGCATACCTCGCGGAGGTCGCGGCGTTGCAGCAGCGTGTCCGCGACACGGGCTTCACGGAGTCGGAGGTCGCCGAGATGACCGCCGCCGGGGTGGAGCCCGACGAGATCGCTCGAGCGCGCGACGAGGTCGGCGCCTACGACCTCTCGCCGGTCACGCTGGGCGGCACGATGGCCGAGAAGCTGCACGCGCTCGCGACGGACATCGACAACCAGATCTTCGAGGTCAACCTCTTCGCCGCCGAGGCTGCCGCGCTGGCCGAGCTCCCCACCGGGGAGGAGCCGCCTGTCAACACGCCGCCGACCGCCGCGTTCACAACGACGCCGGCGTCCGGACAGGCTCCGCTCGCGAGTCGGCTTCGACGCGTCGACTTCATCGGACGCCGAAGCGCCCATCGCTTCCTACGCCTGGAACTTCGGTGACGGCACGACCGGAAGCGGCCAGACCACGAACCACACCTACACGACCGTGGGCAACTTCACCGCAACACTGACCGTCACCGACGCCGGTGGTTTGACCGCCCAGGCGACGCGGACGATCAGCGTGGTCCCGACGAGCAACCAGACTCCGCACGCGTCGTTCACCGTGAGCCCGGCGATCGGCATCGTGCCGGTGGAGGCCACGCTCGACGGTTCGGCGTCGACGGATGCTGACGGCACGATCACGTCCTACGAGTGGGACTTCGGTGACGGAACGACCGGCACCGGCGCGATCGTGACCCACACCTTCGACGGTGCCGGCCCATTCGTCGTCTCGCTGAAGGTGACCGACAACGGTGGGGCCGAGAACGTGTTCACGCAGCAGCTCGGCTACCGCACCTTGGCCCAAGTCGACGTGCCCGTGTGCGGTGATCAATCCGACTTCAACGCGGTGCTGCGCTGCGCCGACTACGCGCTCAAGCCAGGCGTCGACATCTGGCACGTCCAAGGCGACGGTCCCGTCGACGTCACGTTCGACTGGGTGTACCAGAACTCAGGCCGGAACAACCAGCTCTCGGCGTTCGTCGTGGACGACGATGAAGGCGCCATCGACGGTGTCCAGCCCGGTGAACCGGGCTACCAGCAACTGGCGCTGGCCCGGGCGCGCAACGTGTTCCCCTTGGGCTCGAGCTCGTTCTCGCCTGACGTCACCCTGCCGTTCACCGGTGGTGACCGCATCGCCTTCTACATCTCGCGGGCGTCCAACAGCGAGATCGCGAACACGTCCGATCCGACGCTCATGCTCTTCAGCATCGGCGCAGCGAACTGGGATCGCCTCCCTCACAGCGTCGCCTTCGACCGACCAGGAGGGCCGAGTCAGTTCGGTTTCGAGGACCTCGAAGGTGGTGGCGACGGCGACTTCGACGACGTCGTCTTCACGGCCTCCGGGATCACCACCGAAGTATCACAACCCCCCGTCGCTCGCTTCACTCGCACGCCGGCCAGCGGTGCGCCTCCGCTCGCCGTGCAGTTCGACGCACCTACGAGCTCCGACGAGGTGGGCATCACGAGCTATGCGTGGTCGTTCGGCGACGGCGCGACCGACACCGGTCCCACGCCGCAGCACACGTACACGACCGCCGGCACGTACACCGTGACGCTCACCGTCACCGACACCGACGGTGAAACGGCGCAGGCATCGAGCACCGTCGTGGTCGTCGTCGGCAACCAGCCGCCGACCGTGGACGCCGGTCCAGACGTGACGCTGGTCGAGTCCAACCGGACGCTCATCGTCTTCCCGACCGCGTCGGATCCCGGCGGCCAGATCGCCTCCTACGAGTGGGACTACGGCGACGGCTCGACGAGTGAAGGGCAAGTGGCAGTCCACTCGTACGCCACGAAGGGCACCTTCACGGCGACCGTCACCGTTACCGACGACGTGGGCGTGACGGCCTCCGACTCACTGACGGTGACGATCGTCAACGTCGACCCAGTCATCGGCGCGCTCGACGTCCCGGCCAGGGCCCTGCCCGACGTGGCGCTGCAGATGGCGGCGTTCGTGCACGACCCGGGCGGGCTCGACACGGTGGCCGGATCGTGGGACTTCGGCGACGGCACGCCGACCGTACCGGTGTCCGGGACGACGAGCATCGTGTCGCACGTGTGGGATGAGCCAGGCACCTACACCGTCACGTTGCGCATCAACGACGGAGACGGCGGTTCGGACGAACAGACGGCGCAGGTCCTCGTCAAGGCGGCGACGATCGACGCCGGGCCAGGCGTGACCGGGGTCGAGGGTCAGCAGGTCAGCTTCACACGGCCCTTCGACGGACCACAGTACTCCCAGGCCGTCGTCGCATGGGACTTCGGCGACGGCACCACCGCCTTCGCCTACTCGGCCACGAACGACCAGCCGATCCCCCACACGTATCGCGACGATGGCACGTACACCGTTACGGCGACGATGCAGTTCAACGAAGGGGGCCTCGAGCCGATCAGTGACACGACGACGCGCCATCATCACCAACAGCCCGCCGTCGATCAGCGGCATCGCCGCCATGGCCGTCCGGTCGTCGGCGAGACGACCTCGTTCCAGGCATTCGCCACAGACGCCGGGCTGGACGACGTGCTCTCGTATCGATGGGACTTCGGCGACGGAACGAGCGCACACCGGTCAGGCGGTGGAGCACAC
The DNA here is from genome assembly GCA_963844915.1 of uncultured Acidimicrobiia bacterium. Lineage (GTDB taxonomy): Bacteria > Actinomycetota > Acidimicrobiia > Acidimicrobiales > Ilumatobacteraceae > JALZMG01. Next base: position 902,852 of record CAWJQF010000013.1, read on the forward strand.
GTACGCTGCCGCCGGCTCCTACACCGTCACCGTCACGCGTCATCGACGAGCGGCGACTCGACGTCTGCGACGCGGCCGTCACCGTGACGAACGCGCCCGCCGGACGACGGCGCCGTCTCCAGCAGCGGGGCGCGAGTTCTGGCTGGCCTTCAACCGCAACTACAGCGGCGACGCCGAGCTCACGCTGTTCGTCACCGCACCGGTGGACACACAGGGCACCGTCGAGGTGCCGGGGCTCGGGTTCTCGACGCCGTTCGACGTGAACGCCGGGGAGGTCACCAGCGTCAGCCTGCCGAAGGAAGCATCATCTCCCTGACGCGGGCTTCGAGGACCAGCAGGTGCCGCTCGCCGTCCACGTCCTGGCCGACGACGACGTCGCCGTGTACGGACTCAACTACATCCCGTTCACCACTGATGCATTCCTGGCCCTGCCCGTGCACTCGCTGGGCACCGATTACCGCACGTTGAGCTACCCGGTCAACGCCCTGCACGAGGTCAGCGTGGTGCCGACGTCCAACGACACCGAGGTCACGATCACCCCGTCGGTGCCGCTGCCCGGCCACAACGCGGACGATCCGTACACCAGGTCGTGTCGACATCGGCGAGGCGCTCGTGCTGCCTCAGGCCCATGGTGATGGCACGGGCACCCGCATCCAGAGCGACCAGCCGGTCGCCGTGTTCAGCGGCATGAACTGCGCGAACGTGCCGGCCAACTACGCCTACTGCGACCACCTCGTCGAGCAGCTCACGCCGACCTCGACGTGGGGCCGGCGGTTCATCACGACCCCGCTCGCCTCACGCCAGAACGGCGACACGTTCCGCATCGTCGCCCACACGGACGACACCGAGGTGCGCATCGACGACGAGGTGGTCGCCACGCTCGACGCTGGGGAGGTCCACGAGCGGATCCTGACCTCGTCGTCGGTCATCGAGACGAGCGAACCGGTGCTGGTCGCCCAGTACGCCAACGGTTCGACGTTCAGCGGCAACCCAGGTGATCCGTTCATGATGATCATCCCGCCGTACGAGCAGTTCCTCAACGCGTACACGGTGACCACGCCGGCGAGCGGATTCGTGCAGAGCTACGTCAACGTCGTCGCTCCGGGCGATGGGTCGGGCATCACGCTCGACGGAGCGCTCATCCCGGTGACGGAGTTCGAGGCCGTCGGTGAAAGCGGCTACTCGGCGGCGGCGATCGCCGTCGAGCCCGGCACGCACCGGCTGTCGGCGGCCCGGCCGTTCGGGCTGGCCATCTACGGCTTCAACAACGACGACTCCTACGGCTACAGCGGCGGACTCTCGCTGTCGCAGGTTGCCCGCGTGATCGAGGTGGAGCTCTCGCCGTCGACCGGGAACGCGGTCGTCGGGGCCTCGACTTGCGTCACGGGCACGGCGACCGACGCCGACGACGAGCCGGTGGTCGGCGTGCGCATGGACTTCGCGGTCAGCGGCGTCAACCCGACGTCCGGGTTCGCCGTGACCGACACCGCCGGCCGCGCCGAGTTCTGCTACTCCGGGACCACGGCGGGCGTCGACACGATCACGGGGCACGGTCAGCGACATCAGCGACACGGCGACGCGCACCTGGAGTCTGCCGACGGTCAACCAGCCGCCGACGGCTACTGGGCAGTCGGTGGTGACGGATGAGGACGTGGCGGTGCCGGTGGTGTTGGCGGGTGCGGATCCGGAGGGTGCGACGTTGTCGTTCGCCGTCGGGTCGCAGCCGGCCCATGGGGCGTTGTCGGGGACGGCGCCGAATCTGACGTATACGCCGGCGGCGGGGTTCTTCGGGACTGATTCGTTCACGTTCACGGTCAACGATGGCGAGTTCACGTCGGCGCCGGCGACGGTGTCGATCACCGTCAACGAGGTCGTGCCACCGAACGAGCCGCCGACGGCTACTGGGCAGTCGGTGGTGACGGATGAGGACGTGGCGGTGCCGGTGGTGTTGGCGGGTGCGGATCCGGAGGGTGCGACGTTGTCGTTCGCCGTCGGGTCGCAGCCGGCCCATGGGGCGTTGTCGGGGACGGCGCCGAATCTGACGTATACGCCGGCGGCGGGGTTCTTCGGGACTGATTCGTTCACGTTCACGGTGAACGATGGCGAGTTCACGTCGGCGCCGGCGACGGTGTCGATCACCGTCAACGAGGTCGTGCCACCGAACGAGCCGCCGACGGCTACTGGGCAGTCGGTGGTGACCGATGAGGACGTGGCGGTGCCGGTGGTGTTGGCGGGGTCGGATCCGGAGGGTGCGACGTTGTCGTTCGCCGTCGGGTCGCAGCCGGCCCATGGGGCGTTGTCGGGGTCGGCGCCGAATCTGACGTATACGCCGGCGGCGGGGTTCTTCGGGACTGATTCGTTCACGTTCACGGTCAACGATGGCGAGTTCACGTCGGCGCCGGCGACGGTGTCGATCACCGTCAACGAGGTCGTGCCACCGAACGAGCCGCCGACGGCTACTGCGGCAGTCGGTGGTGACCGATGAGGACGTGGCGGTGCCGGTGGTGTTGGCTGGTGCGGATCCGGAGGGTGCGACGTTGTCGTTCGCCGTCGGGTCGCAGCCGGCCCATGGGGCGTTGTCGGGGTCGGCGCCGAATCTGACGTATACGCCGGCGGCGGGGTTCTTCGGGACCGATTCGTTCACGTTCACGGTCAGTGATGGCGAGTTGACGTCGGCGCCGGCGACGGTGTCGATCACCGTCAACGAGGTCGTGCCACCGAACCAGCCACCGGTCGCCAAGTCGCAGACCGTCTCCACCAAGCAGGGCGCGGCGGTGAAGGTCGTGCTCGGTGGGTACGACCCCGACGGGGATCCGGTCACGTTCGCCGTCGCCGGTCCGCCGGCGCACGGAACGCTCGGGGCACTCGAGGGGACCTACGTCTATTACACGCCCGCCGCCGGGTTCACGGGAACGGATTCGTTCACGTTCACCGTCAGCGACGGCAAAGCGACGTCGGAACCTGCCACGGTCACGATCAAGGTCGAACCAGCTGTGGCCACGACGAACCGGCTACTGGTCAGCGACGACGCGAGCCGCAAGGTTGACGTCCGCCCGCTCGACGGGCAGACGTTCCGCAGCGGCGAGCAGATCTACGCCTTCGTCGGACCGCTCGACAAGATCAGCAACATCAAGCGGGTGACCTTCTGGATCGACGATCCGAGTCAGTCCGGCCGGACGTTCTCCGTCGAGAACGACAAGCAGTTCGACCTCGCTCGGACCGCGGATGACGGCAGGGCGTACCCGCTGGAGTCCAGTCTGCTGACCGTCGGCACGCACGTGGTGACGGCGAAGGTGGAATACAAGACGGGTGCGCCCGTCGTGCTGTCGGCGACGATCACGATCGCCGACACGCAGGCGCACCGCCTGCAGGTCAGCAGCCGCAACGACCGGACGCAGGCCACCGACCTCGCCGGTGCCACGCTGTCGGGCAAGCGGTACGTCTTCCTCGGCACGAAGGGTGACGGCATCACCGGCGCCAGGGAGGTCGTCTTCTACCTCGACGGAAAGCAGGTGCGCAGCGACAGTTCCGTCGACTACGACCTGGTGGGCAACGCCTCCAACGGGACAGCGCTCGCTTACGACACGACGAAGCTGCGCAACGGGACGCACGAGCTCGTGGCCAGGGTTCGCCTGCTCGGCGACGATGTGGAGGTCATCTACCGCAGCACGTTCACCGTGAAGAACTGAGCTGCTCATCGCGCCGCGGCATTGCGAAACTTGAGGTTGGCACCAGCCTCCCTGGCATACTGTCGCCCACCACGGACACGGGCGGGTGGCTGGTTGGAGATCGAAGTACGAGTGCTCGGCCCACTGCAGGTGGGCCGAGACGAGGGAGTCGGAGGGCTGGCGGCGCGAGTGCTGCTGGCGCTCGCCATCGAGGATGGCCGGCCTGTCGACGACGGCGCGCTGTTGGAGCGGGTGTGGCCGGCCGGCCCACCACAACAGGCCATCGCGTCGCTCCGCAACCAGGTGTCGCGAATTCGGCGGACCTTCTGCGCGGGACTGGTGGGGCGCACCTTCGCGGGCTACCGGCTGAACCTCGACGTCTGCCGCCTCGACCTCGACGACTTCGCCGGACTGGTGGCTGCAGCGCGGACGTGCCGTGATCCCGCCATCGCCATCGAACGGCTCGACGCAGCGCTCGCCATGATCCGCGGTCGTCCGTTCCACGAGGTTGCCGACGAGCTGTGGGCGATGCCGGCGGCGAGCGCGGCCGGGGAGCTCCTCGCCAGCGCGGAGGAGCGGTGGGCCGATGCGGTGATCGCTGCCGGGTGCGCGTGCGAGCACCTGGCACGGCTGCGCAGGGCGACGTCCGAGCAGCCCCACCGCGAGGTGCGCTGGCGGCAGCTCGTCGTCGGCCTCGCCGCGGCGGGCTTGCGTACGGACGCGCTGCGCGCCGCAGGAGTGGCGAGACGGGCCCTCGCGGAGTACGGCGTGCTGCCGTCGTCCGAGCTGCTCGACGTCGAGCGCCAGCTGATCGGAACCGAGGCTGACCTACCGATCGGCGCGGCTCGCGTGCCGGCTCGTCGCGATCCGCTCGTGGGACGTGACGAGGAGCTCGCCGAGTTGCTTCGTCCAGGCGCCGTCGTGTGGGTCGAAGGTGGTCCGGGCACCGGGAAGACGCGCCTGCTGGCCGAGGTCGCCGACCGCAGCGACGGCGCGGCCGTGGCGTACGTCGCCTGCTCGCGCCCGCTGTCGGGTGGCATCGCCGTCGTGCCTGCGCTGTCGGATGCGCTGACCGAGCTCACGGGCTGGCGCCCGCCATTCGAGCCGCCGATGCCCGCACAGGACCACGATGGATGGCGCCTCGGACTCGTGGGCGACCTCGTCGAGCGCCTGCGCGCCGTCGCCTCCGAGCGCCGGACCACCGTGCTCCTCGATGACGTCCAGTGGCTGGACACGACCGAGGTGGCCGTCGTGCAGGACGTGGTGCAGCGGACGATGGCCTGCGTCCGCTGGATCGCTGCTGCACGGCCGGTGCACCACCACCCGGCGGCCGCACAGTTGCGCGGCGAGCTGGAGCGATCAACCGCCGTGCGCCTGGTGCAGCTCGGTGACCTCGAGCGCGCTGACGTGCTCGAACTGGTGGACACTCTCGCCCCCGACGCCGTCGAGCGTGAAGCACTTGCAGACGCAGTCATGGTGTCAACTGGTGGACTCCCGCTGTATGCCAGCGAGCTGATCCGTCACCACTCCGCGACTACGTCGCCCCGGCGTGAGCCGCCTCGGCTCGAGGCCATCATCACGGGCGCCCTCGCCGCACTCGCCCCCGCCGGCCGGCGTCTCGTCGAGCTGCTGGCGGTGGGCGATGGACCGTGCCCGCTCGTCGTTCTGGCGGCGGCTACCGACTCGCACGTGCCAGCAGTGCTCGAGGTTGCCGAGCGTCTCGTCGCCGAAGGACTCGTCAGTCCTCACACGGGCGCGACGATGGACCTCCGCCACGACGTCGTTCGCAACATCGTGCGGAACCAGCTGACGCCGACGTCCGAGGTGGTTGCCCGTGATGCTCTTCTGCGCGGCCTCGCCCGTGACGACCGCTTCGTCGTCGCCTACGCCGACCAGCTGCTGCGCTGCGGCGAACTCCTGCAGGGCGCGCAGATCGCCCATCGGGATCGCGCGGTGGCGGCGGCCATCGAACGGCTACTGCGCGACGTGGAGTACGCCACCGCGGCAGGCATCGCCGAGCGGTATCTCGACCTCCCGGCGGGCCGTGGGTCACGAGCTTTGGCCGCGCGGCTGGCCGCAGCGACCGCGCTGATCGCCTCGGGTGACGTCGGCCGTGGCCGGTCGACGCTGTTGGCGGTGATCGACGAGGCGAGGGCAACGGGCGACCAACTCGTCCTCGCCGATGCGATCCTCGCCGCCGGCCCACTGACGACAGGCGGGCACGAGCGCCGTGCGGTGCTCGACGATGCCGAGCACCTCGTGGCGACACTCCCGGCCGAGGCATCGTCGCGGCGCATCCAGCTGGCCTGCTGGGCTGCCCACCACTGGCTGCTGCGAGGTGACCGCTTGCGCGCCGAGATGCTCCTTGCCACCGCCGCGAAGGATCCTCGTGCGGGATCGGACCCCGTGCTCGAAGGCCTTGTCCTCGCGATCCGAGCGCAGGCCGACACGCTGGTCGAGGCAGGACCGGAGCCGGCCCGCCGTTCGCTCGATGAGCTCCGCCGCTTCGCCAGCACCCATCCGAACCTTTCGACACGAGCAGCGGTCTGCCTGCTTGGTGGGCGCGATGCCTGGGTGCACGGAACGATGTCGGACGTCGCCGCCGTCGGAGCCGAGCTCTCGGCGATCGCCGAACAACTGCCACGGCCCGATGTGCGCTGGTGGCCATTGGCGCTCGAGGCGTCGATCGAGCTCGCTGTCGGCCAGTCAGAGCGGGCGGCGACGGCGATCGAGACCGCGGCACGATTGGGTCGTCAGCTCAAGATCGACGTGGCGGAGCCGACAGCGCTCGTCCAACAGCTGCTCCTCCTGCTCGTCAACGGCGAGCTCGGGTCAGCCGCCGAGTCGCTTCGTCCGACGGCAATGTCGCCCGGCGCATCCGCGGCGCTGCTCGCGGGTTACGGCTTGGCCTGCGTCGAGGCCGGAGCGGTCGACGCAGTCGTCGAGGTGGCGGCCCTCCTCCGCGAGGACTGCCGCCTGCTCGTGAGCGTCGGGTCAGCGTGGCCTCAGGTCGCGATGTGCGCGTCGGAGATCGCCGCAGCAGCGGGGGACCAGGTCTTGGCGCAGGTGCTGTGGACACCGCTGCTGCGCCATCGCGGTACTGGCCTCGCACTGCATGCCGCCGGCTACCTCGGCACGGTCGACCGCTGCTTGGGCCTGCTGGCGGCGACGCAGGGTGACGTCGCAGGTGCCCGAGCGCTGCTCGCTTCGGCGATCGAGCAGGAGCGTCAGCGCGGTGCAGCGGCGTGGGAACGGCGGGCGGTGGCCGATCTCGAGGCCTTGCGAACAGCGAACTTGCGTTCGTAGAACTTTCGTTCGATACTACTCCGGGTGGGGTTCAACAACCCATCCTGGACGTGGAGCGAGCTCGAAGCTGCCTTGTCCGGGCGCGGCCGGGATGGACGAGCGCCAGGCAGTCCGTCGTGGAACGCCGGCGGTGACGGCCCGGCGTGGAGCCGGCGCCGCCAGCCGTTCGAAGCCGATGGGGTGGAGCGCCGGGCCGGATCCGTGTCCTACGCCGAGCTGCACTGCCACTCCAACTTCTCGTTCCTCGACGGCGCCTCGCATCCCGAGGAGCTGGCCACCGAGGCAGCCCGCCTCGGTCTGGAGGCGCTCGCCCTCACCGACCACAACGGCTTCTACGGCGTCGTCCGCTTCGCCGAGGCAGCTCGTGCCGTCGGGATGCCGACGGCGTTCGGCGCGGAGATCACGCTCACGCCAGGCCTCACCACCGACCAGCAGGTGACGCTGCTCGAGGAGGACACCACGACCCAGGTGGCCACGGGTCGGGTGCCCGACAGCCACGCCCCCGATCCGCACGGTGACCACCTCTTGCTGCTCGCCGACGGTCCGCGTGGCTACGCCCGCCTCGCCCGCACGCTGAGCCTCGGGCATCTGGCGGGGGAGAAGGGGGCGCCGCAGTTCACGCTCGGCGACGTCGCCCGCAACACCGCCGGCGACGTGTGGGCGCTGACCGGCTGCCGTAAGGGTGCCGTCCCGCGAGCACTCGTCGACGACGGTCCGGCGGCAGCTCGCCGGGAGCTGCAACGGCTGATCGAGGCGTTCGGGCGCGACCGTGTCCTCGTCGAGCTGTGGGACCACGGCGACCCGCTCGATTCGGCTCGCAACGACGCGCTCGCCGAGCTGGCCGCCCGCCACGACGTCGGCTGCGTCGCCACGACGAACGCCCACTACGCCACGCCCGCCCAGCGCCGGCTGGCCACGGCGCTGGCCGCCGTGCGGGCCCGCAGCAGCTTGGCCGAGCTCGATTCGTGGCTGCCGGCGGCAGCTGGTGCCCACCTCCGCTCCGGCGCCGAGCAGCGGCGCCGCTTCGCTCGCTATCCGGGTGTCGTCGAGCTGGCTGCCGAGATCGGGCGGGCGGCGGCGTTCGATCTCTCCCTCGTCGCCCCGTCCCTGCCGCCGTTCCGATGCCCCGACGGCTCGAGCGAGATGGAGTACCTCCGCCAGCTCGTCGTGGAGGGAGCCCGCCACCGCTACGGCGAACGACCCGAACCACATGAGGACCTCTCGCTGCGGGCCAGGGCGTGGCGCACGATCGACCACGAGCTGGAGATCATCGAGCAACTCGGCTTCGCCGGCTACTTCCTCGTCGTGTGGGATCTCGTGCGCTTCTGCAAGGAGGTGAACATCTTCTGCCAGGGACGTGGCAGCGCGGCCAACTCGGCGGTCTGCTACGCCCTCGGCGTCACCAACGCCGACGCCGTGTCGCTCGGCCTCCTGTTCGAGCGCTTCCTGTCACCGGAGCGCGACGGCCCACCGGACATCGACATCGACATCGAGAGCGATCGGCGCGAGGAGGTCATCCAGTACCTCTACACGAAGCACGGCCGGCATCACACGGCGCAGGTCGCCAACGTCATCACGTACCGCGCCAAGTCGGCGATCCGTGACATGGCCAAGGCGCTCGGCGCGGCGCCGGGGCAGCAGGACGCGTGGTCGAAGCGCGTCGACGGGTGGGGCACGGTCCGCACGACCATGGCCGAGCAACAACACCACGGCACCGCGTCGGGCGACATCCCACCAGCGGTGTTGGACTTGGCGACGCAGGTGGAGGACGCACCGCGCCACCTCGGCATCCACTCCGGCGGGATGGTCATCTGCGACCGCCCGGTCATCGAGGTGTGCCCAGTCGAGTGGGGGCGGATGGAGGACCGCTCGGTGCTGCAGTGGGACAAGGACGACTGCGCGGCGGCCGGGCTCGTCAAGTTCGACCTGCTCGGGCTGGGGATGCTGTCGGCGCTGCACTACGCCGTCGACCTCGTGCGCGAGCACCGCGGGTACGAGATCGACCTGGCGACGATCCCGCAGGAGGACGAGGTCTACGCCATGCTCTGTCGCGCCGACACCGTCGGCGTGTTCCAGATCGAGTCGCGGGCGCAGATGGCGACGCTGCCGCGGCTCAAGCCGCGGCGGTTCTACGACCTCGTCGTCGAGGTGGCGCTGATCCGGCCCGGGCCGATCCAAGGCGGGTCGGTGCACCCGTACATCCGCCGTCGCAACGGCCAGGAGCCGATCACGTACCTCCACCCGTTGCTCGAGAACAGCCTCGGCAAGACGCTCGGCGTGCCGCTGTTCCAGGAGCAGCTGATGCAGATGGCGATCGATGTTGCCGGGTTCACGCCGGCGGAGTCCGACGAGCTGCGCCAGGCGATGGGCTCCAAACGCTCGGCGGCGCGGATGGAGCGGCTTCGCGAGCGGCTGTACCACGGAATGGCCGAGCGGGGGATCACCGGCGACGTCGCCGACGAGCTGTACGTGAAGATGAAGGCGTTCGCCAACTACGGCTTCCCCGAGAGTCACTCGGTGTCGTTCGCCTACCTCGTGTACGCGTCGTCGTGGATCAAGTACCACGAGCCCGCGGCGTTCTGCGCCGCCCTCTTGAATGCGCAACCGATGGGATTTTGGAGCCCGCACACCCTGGTCCGCGATGCCCGCCGCCACGGCGTCGTCGTGCGCACGCCGGACCTCAACGCGTCATTGGCCAAGGCAACGCTGGAACCCGATACATCCGAGTGTTTGCGGCCATCGGAGTCGTGTCGATTCAGAGGCAGAGACCCAGTTCGGCATCGGACGGCGGCTCAAACAGCCGGCTGGATCTTGCCGGCCGCCATTCGAGATTGGGCATTGGATCCGTGCGGGGGATCGGGAACGAGCTGGCCGAGCAGATCGAGGCCGAGCGTGTCTCCGGCGGCCCCTATCGCGATCCAGAGGACCTCGTGCGGCGGATCCCCGCCCTCGACCTGGCGCAGCTCGAGGCGATGGCCACCGGCGGGTTGTTCGGCGAGTGCTTCGGGTTGCCGCGGCGCGAGGCGCTGTGGGCCGTCGGTGCCGTCGCCCAGTCGCGGCCGGACCGCCTGGCCGGCGTCGTCACCGGCGCCGTCTCCCCACCGCTACCAGGAATGACACCGGTCGAGGAGGCGGTGGCCGATCTCTGGGCCACTGGCGTCGCGCCCGACGGTCACCCGACGAGCTTCCTGCGTCGCGAGCTCGACGCGCTCGGCGTCGTGACGTCGGAGGGTCTGTGGCACGTCACGCCGGGGTCGCGGGTGACCGTGGCTGGTGTGGTCACCCACCGCCAGCGCCCGATGACGGCTCAGGGCACGACGTTCCTCAACCTCGAGGACGAGACCGGGCTGATCAACGTGGTGGTGTCGAAAGGGTGCTGGGCACGATTTCGTCGGGTCGCCAGAGAAGCACCGGCGATGACGATCCGCGGCCGCCTGGAACGGGCCGAGGGCGTGATCAACCTCGTCGCCGAGCACCTCGAGCCACTGACGCTGCCCGGGAGCACGATCCACGCCAGCCGCGACTTCCGCTGACCGATCACGCCGCGCGCGAGGATCTGCGCCACGAGCGCTACGACGACCACCACGGCCCGCCAGCCCTTCTCCCGCGAGCAGCGCTGGACGCTGCTCGCCACGAGCATCGGGCTGTTCATGATCTATCTCGACGCGACGATCATCAACGTCGCGCTGCCCGCCATCCAGGACGACTTCTCCGCCAATGAGCAGGGCGTGCAGTGGGTGGTCGCCGCCTACAGCCTCACGATGGCCATGTTCATCATGTCGGCGGCGACGTTGGCAGATCAGCGGGGGCGGCGGCGCGTGTACCTCGGTGGCCTCGCCCTCTTCGCTGTCGCATCGGCGTTGTGCGGGCTGGCTCCCTCGCTGCCCGTACTGGTCATCGGGCGCGGTCTGCAGGGTGTCGGCGCCGCCGTGGTCAACGTCGCCTCGCTGTCCCTCGTCAGCGCCGCATTCCCCGACCCGAAGATGAAGGCGAAGGCGATCGGCCTCTGGACGGCCATCGCCTCCATCGGCTTGGCGCTTGGTCCTGTCGTCGGCGGCGTTCTGACCGAGACGCTCGGGTGGCGCAGCATCTTCTTCATCAACGTCGGCGTCGGTGCGGTGGGCATCGTGCTGGCCCGGGCCGTCGTGGCTGAATCACGCGACCCGCGGGCGCGGAGCCTCGACCTCGCGGGGCAGCTCTTGTTCATCGCCGGAATCGGTGCGCTCACGTATGCGCTCATCGAGGGGCCGCACTCCGGCTGGGCGTCACCGATGATCATCGGCCTGTTCGTCGGCGCTGTCGTGCTGATCGTGAGCTTCGTCGTCGTGGAGCTGCGCAGCAACGAGCCGATGATGGACGTCCGGCTGTTCAGCGACCGCGTGTACGACGTGGCCATCCTGACCCTCTTCGTCGTGTTGTTCTGCATCTACGGGATGACGCTCATCACCACCCAGTACCTGCAGAACGTCCGTGACTACGAGCCGGCGCAGGCGGGCATCGTGCTCGGCGTCTACACCCTGCCGGTCATGATCCTCTCGCCGATCGCCGGGTCGCTCGTCGTGCGGTCCGGCAGTCGCCCCCCGATCATCTGGGGGCTGTGCTCGCTGATCGTTGGTCTCCTCATCCTCGCCGCCGGCATCGGCGGCTCGATCGCGTTCGTGGTGATCGGCCTGTTGTTCATCGGCGCCGGCGGAGGGCTCGTGTTGACGCCGACCACCAACGCCGCGATGGAGGCGGTGCCGGCTGATCGCGGCGGCATGGCGTCTGGAATCCTCAGCGCTCAACGAGCACTTGGGTCGACGGCCGGCTTCGCCATCATGGGCAGCATCCTGGCCGGCGTGATCGCCTCGACGTTGCCCGACAAGTTCGCGCCGTACGTGCCGGAGCCGGACCTGACGACCGAGGTCGACGCAGTCGTCGACAGCGCCAACCCGCGAGCGGTCGTTTCGGTGATCGGTAGAGCCCAGCCGCTGCCCCAGCCGGTCCGGGATCGAGCCGAGCTCCTCGCCGCGGCCGACGAGGCGTTCGTCCAGGGGATCCGGCTCGCGCTGCTGATCGGCGCCGGCTTGGCGGTGGCGATTCTCGTGGCGGCGTTCGTGATCCTCCCAAGGCGTGCGGCCCGAGAGCAGAAGGACATGTCGATTTCGCGGTCCATCGTTCGTCAGGAAGACGCCGGTCACATCCCGTGACCGCGCGCGAAAGGATGACGACATGCCGAAGTACCTGATGATCATCGTCGAAGACCAATCGGCGTACCAGAACCCCGAGAGCGCCACCATGAACGACGTGATGCAGCAGCACGGCGACTTCGCGGCGGCCGTCGAGGCGGCCGGCGCCAAGATGCTCGGCGGTGAAGCGCTGCAGCCGACGTCCACCGCGACCTACCTCCGTGGTACGCGCTCGGGAAACGTCACCGTCGTCGACAACCCCGCACCTGATCTCAAGGAGGTGGTCGGCGGCTACTACCTGATCGAGGCCGCCGACGATGCGCAGGCCCGCCAGCTCGCCGAGCTGTGCCCGGCCCCGTACGGATACATCGAGCTGCGGCCGATCTGGGAGTTCGGTGCCTCCTGATCGCCGGGATGATGCGGCCGCCGCAGCGGCCGCCGCCCAGCGCGCCCATTGGGGCCGGGTGCTGGCGGGGACGCTGCGGCTGGCGCGTGACGTCGACATCGCCGAGGAGGCGACCGCCGATGCCTTCATGCTGGCGCTGCAGACGTGGCCGGAGCGGGGGATTCCGGACTCCGTCGAGGCCTGGCTGCTGACGACCGCCCGTCGCCGCGCCATCGACAAGATCCGGCGTGCCGCCTCGTTGCGAGCCCGCCTCGTGCTGCTGGCGGCCGTCGACGAGTCGACCGCAGGCGGCGCCGACGAGTCGATCGGCGGTCCGGCCGTCTCCGACGACGACCTCCGGCTCGTTGTGCTCTGTTGCCATCCCGCGCTCGCCGTCGAGACGCAGGTCGCGCTCGACGATGCGGCTGGCCTGCGGCGTGCCGACGGCGTCGATCGCGTCGGCCTTCCTCGTGCCGGAAGCGACGATGGCGGCCCGCCTGACGCGGGCCAAACGGCGGGTCGCCGAGTCCGGCGTCGGCATCGACCTGCCCGACGACCTCGCCGTCGAGGAGCGGATGCCGGCCGTCCGGCGCACAATTCATCTCGCCTACACGATGGGTCACACCGCTGGCTCGGGCGTCGACCTGCGCCACGGCGAGCTCGCTGCGCACGCCATGCGGCTGGGCCGGGCGCTGCACGTCCTGCGACCGGACGACACCGAGGCCGCTGGCCTGCTGGCCCTGATCCTGCTCACCGAGGCGCGGTCGGCCGGTCGGATCGATACCGACGGACACCAGGTCCTGCTCGCGGATGTCGATCGCCGGCGCTGGGATCTCGCGCTGCTCGCCGAGGGACTGGCGCTGGCGTCGACGCTGCCACGGCGCCCTGGGCCGCTCACGCTCCAGGCCGCGATCGCTGCCGAGCACGCTCGCGCGATCTCGTTCGAGACGACCGACTGGGCGGCCATCGTTGCCCACTACGACGCCCTGCTGTCGCTCGAACCAAGCGCGACGATCGCGCTCGGTCGGTGCATCGCGCTGTCGTACCTGCGCGGTGCGGAGGCCGGGTTGATCGACCTCGACGAGGTGATCGAGGTCGGTGGTCTCGACGCCTACCCGTACGCGCGGGCCGCTCGCGCCGACCTCCTGGAACGACTCGAGCGCTGGCCGGAGGCCGCCAACGAGTGGGCCGCCGCGGCGGCGGTCGGACGTTCGGACGCCGAGCGCGAGTACTTCACGCGCCGGGCCCGCACCGGAAGGCGGGATCAGCCGGCGTAGCGGGCGACGAGCTGCTGACCGATCTGGTGCAGCAGCTCGCGCACCTCCGGAGGTTCGACCACCTCGAGGAGGTCGCCCCAGCCGGCGAGCTGCTCGGCGAGCATCTGTGCCGAGGGTCGGCCGACCTCCACCGCCACCCGGCCGTCCTCCAGCTCTTCCAGCACGCGCGCCGTCGGGCCGAACTGGGCGCGCAGGCCGCCCACGACGTAGGCCGGGGCATTGACGACCGCCTTGGTGCTCGTCCGTCGGGACTCGATCGTGTCGACGACGGACTGCCACGTCTCGGCGAGATCGAAGGCCTCCGGGCGGACGACGGGATCGTCGGTCACCGTCACGCCCTTGACCCGGCCGACGCGGAACGTGCGCATGCCGTTGTCGGTGTTGGCGATCAGGTACCACACCGACCGCTTCTCGACGAGACCGAGCGGGTGGACGGTGCGCTCCGACTCGGCGCGTGTGCGGTCGGCATAGGCGAGGCGCACCTGGACGCCGTCGATGACCGCCCGCTGCAACACGTCCAGGTGCGCAGGTCGGGGTGCTGTCGATGCGCCCCAGCCGGCCGGGTCGAGCACGATCGCCGAGGCCGCTGCCTCGGCGTCGGCGCGGAAGGTCTCCGGCAACGCCTGCACGAGCTTGCGTAGGGCGGCCTTCGCGTCAGGGGTCGCCGTCGACGACGGTCCGGCGATCATGAACAACGTCCGCGCCTCGGCTGCGGTGAGGCCGGAGAGGTCGGTGCGCGAGCCGCCGAGCAGCGTCCATCCACCGCCCTTGCCGGGCTGGGAGTACACGGGGATGCCGGCGATGGCGAGGGCTTCCAGATCCCGCCGTGCCGTCTTGACGGACACCTCCAGCTCGTCGGCCAGCTCGGCAGCCGTGATGCGGCCCCTGGCCTGGAGCACCAGCAGCGTGGCCACGAGGCGATCGGCGCGCATGTGACAACGGTCTACCACGGAAGTGGACACCCGATGACCACTTCTCCGCGTCATCCTGGTCAGATGAGTGTTCCCACCATCGAGGCCGCAGGCCTCCGCAAGTCGTTCGGCAGCGTTGTGGCGCTCGACGGGCTGGATCTCGTCGCGCCGACCGGAGCCGTGACGGCGGTCCTGGGTCCGAACGGCGCCGGCAAGACCACGTTCGTGCGGTCCGTTGCCACGCTGCTCGTGCCGGACGCGGGCAGGTTGCGCGTGACCGGCATCGACGCCGCCGCCCATCCCGAGCGGGTGCGCCAGGTGATCGGCCTCGCCGGCCAAGCAGCGGCCGTCGAGCCGGCGCTCACCGGTCGCGAGAACCTGATCATGGTGGCCCGGCTGTTCGGGCACAGCCGGCGCGGCGCCCGTGCCGCGGCGGACACGGTGCTGGCCCAGATCGGGCTGACCGACGCCGCCGACCGGCTCGTGCGCGGCTACTCGGGCGGGATGCGCAGGCGCCTCGACCTGGGGGCGAGCCTCGTCGGCGCCCCGCAGCTGCTGCTGCTCGACGAGCCGACGACCGGGCTCGATCCGCGCAGCCGGATGGAGCTGTGGGACGCCATCCGGGCGCTGGTCCAGGCCGGCACGGACGTGCTGCTGACGACCCAGTACCTCGAGGAGGCCGATCAGCTGGCCGACGAGGTGGTGATCATCGACCACGGTCGGGCGATCGCCACCGGGACCCCGGCCGAGCTGAAGAGTCGAGCCGGTCGGGACGTCGTCGAGATCCGCGTTCGTCGATCCGAAGACCTCGGAGCTGCGACGGAGCTGCTCGCGCCGCTCGGCAGCGAGGCTCCACGGGTCGACGCTCCGGCTCGGCGCGTCGCCGTCCCGGTCACCGCTGGCACCGATCGGCTGGCCGACGCCGTGCGCGCGCTGGCCGAGGCGCGCATCGACATCGACGACGTCGGGCTGCGCCGGCCGACGCTCGACGAGGTCTTCCTCGGCCTGACCGGTCGCACTGCTGGCGACGAGACCGACGAGTCCATCGATGCCCGCGCTGGCGTCGCCGCCTGACGCATCCGACCTTGCCCGATCACGCACCAGGAGCCACAGCCATGACCATCACGATGATCCCCGAGACGTACAGCACCGATGTCGACTTCGAGACGACGCGCCTGACCCGGCCGACCAACCGCGCCGGAGTCGCCGCGACAGCGGCGACGTTCGCCGGGCGAACGCTGCGCCAGTTCGTGCGCACTCCGCAACTGCTCGTCGTCGGCGCGTTGACGTCGATCATGTTCCTGCTCATCTTCCGCTACGTCTTCGGCGGTGCCATCGGCACCGGTGAGCTCGACTACGTCGACTTCCTGATCCCAGGGCTCGCCGCGGCTGGCGCGTTGTTCACGGGCACAGGCGGTGCGGTCGGTGTCGCCGCGGACGTCGACAGCGGCCTGCTCGACCGGATGCGCTCGCTGCCGATCCCGCGCTCGGCCGTGCTGCTCGGCCGCTCGCTGGCCGACACGGCGCTGGTCGGCTGGGGATTGTTCATCACGCTCGCCGTCGGTGTGCTGACCGGGTTCCGCATCCACGGGTCTCTCGGCGAGGCGGCAGCCGCCATCGGGCTGTGCCTGGTTTACGGGTTCGCGTTCTCGTGGCCGTTCATCTACATGGGCCTGACGGCCGGCAACGCCCAGGCCGCGCAGGGCATGTCGTTCCTGGCCTTCCCGTTCGTGTTCGTCTCGAGTGCCTACGTCCCGGTCGACTCGATGCCGGGCTGGATGCAGCCGATCGCCGAGCACCAGCCGGTGACCCCGATGGTCGGGTCGGTGCGAGCGCTGTTCCTCGGCGACGAGGCCGAGGCCGTGCTCGGCCACAGCGCCGGCTGGTTCACAATCCGCGCCCTCTTGTGGTGCGTCGCCATCGTCGCCGTCTTCCTGCCACTGGCGACCCGGCGCTTCGCCAAGTCCAAGTCCTGACCCATCCGAGTGTTTGACGCCATCCGAGTGTTTCGTGCGGGGCTTCCCCCGGCGAAACACTCGGATGCGCGGGCGGTCAGGGTTCGAGGTACGCCAGCACGGCGAGCACGCGGCGATGGTCGTTGGGAGAGGGCGGCAGCCCGAGCTTGGTGAAGATCGACGTGACGTGCTTCTCGATGGCGCCGCAGCTGAGCACGAGCTCGCGTGCGATCGCCAGGTTCGAACGGCCCTCCGCCATCAGGCTGAGGACCTGGAGCTCCCGGTGCGACAGCGACTCGAGCCGTGCGGCCGTGGACGGAACATCACGGTGTCGAGTAGGGGTCCGGTGGGTGCGGACCGTCTGCTCGGCGGGGGGTACGAACGGCCAGTGCCACGCCGGGCGGTCGGTCGTCGTGGGGTTCATGCGGAGCGGCTCCTGCGGAGAGGGGTCCAACTGACGGTACGGGGGGTGCCGGGCCGACACAAGGTCCACACAGTGTGGCATGGACCAGTCCAATTCACGATGCGGCCGCCGAAGCGCCTGGAGGCGCCGGCGTGCCGATCCGGGTCTTCACCTCTGAACGATGCGGCCGACGCGTGCCACTTCACGATGCGGCCGCCGAAGCGCCTGGAGGCGCCGGCGTGCCGATCCGGGTCTTCACCTCTGAACGATGCGGCCGCCGAAGCGCCTGGAGGCGCCGGCGTGCCGATCCGGGTCTTCACCTCTGAACGATGCGGCCGCCGAAGCGCCTGGAGGCGCCGGCGTGCCGATCCGGGTCTTCACCTCTGAACGACGCGGCCGACACGTGCCAATTCACGATGCGGCCGCCGAAGCGCCTGGAGGCGCCGGCGTGCCGATCCGGGCTTCACCTCTGAACGACGCGGCCGACGCGCGCCGAAATCAGTGGTTCGTCCAGAACATGCAGTCGTAGTGGCCGCGGATGGACTGCTCGTACCGCACGAGGTGCAGCCACGGAAACCGATCCAGCGTCTCGACGACGGACCCGACGGCGGCCGAGTAGGCGAGGTAGGCGATCGTCACTCGGCGCGGCGTGCCTGCCAACGAATCCTCCAGCCGCTGCAGCACCTCGGCGAAGATCGTCGTCTCGAACGGGTGGTACAGGTGCACCAGCAGGTCGGTCGCGGGGAGGTCGACGGTCGTCACGTCCGCGTTGATCACCTCGATCTCGCTGCGCAACGGCGGGGGCGGGCGGTACTGCTCGACGTTGCGGCGGGCGATGCCGGCGAGCTCGCTCGAGATCTCGACGCCGACGACCCGGCGGAACGGCCGTCGGGCGGCGACGAGCAGCACGCGCCCCTTGCCGCACCCGAGGTCGACGAACGTGGCGGATGCCGGATCGACCTCGACCCGGTCGAGCATCCAGTCCGTCACCGACACCGGCGACGGCAGATAGCGGATGGCACTGCTGCGCACGTCGGCGTCGTCGATGCCGAGGCGCTCCGGCTCGACGGCCCCAGCCGTGTCGGTGCCGTGCTCGGTGTCGAAGCGCAGGTCATCGGCAGGCTCGTAGGGCCGGCGGTGGGTCAACAGCTCGTGCGTGGCGCGACGCCACCCGAGGCTCTCGAACGAGTAGCGGATGCGCTGCCAGCGGGCGCGCGTGGTCACGTCAGCCACAGCCGCGCCGCCACCTCCTCCCACAGCTCCCGGTAGGCCACGGCGGCCGCGCTGCGCGGGGCGAAGGCGGCGACCGGCGCCCGTTCGACGCCCATGCGCTCCACGGCGGCCGAGCTCGGGATGGCGATCGGCAGCAGATCGGGCCAGTCCTTCGTCAGCTGTTCGACGAGGTCCCGGTGCAGCCGCTTGCGACGATCGACCATCGCGCAGAACGGCAGCACGAGGGGTGCCGTCTCCTGGGTCGCCAGGAACGCCGCCAGCTGGTCCAGGGTGCGCGCCGACAGCGTGCTCGGCACCGTGGGCACGAGCAGTGCGTCGACCGCGCCGAACACGTTCTCGCTCGTCAACGTCATGCCGGGTGGGCAGTCGAGCACGGCGAGGTCGTAGTGGTTGGCGAGCGGCTCCAACAGCTCGGCGAGGCGTCGGCCGGAAGCGGCGCCCGAGTCGAGGTGGAGGTCGAGATGGCGCAGCGAGAAGTCGGCCGGCAGCACGTCCAAGCCCGGCACGTCGGTGGCGCGCAGGTGCGGCTCGAGCTGACCTTCGGCGCCGATCAGCCTCGACGCGCCGCCCTTCAGCTTCGGCTTCACGCGAAGGAAGAACGTTGCCGCGCCCTGCGGATCGAGGTCCCAGATGAGCACACGGCTCCCCGTCCGCGCTGCCTCGTACGAGAGGTTGAGGGCCGACGTCGTCTTCCCGACACCGCCCTTGATGCTGTAGGTCGCGACGACCTTCATGCCGTTCCGATGGCGGACTTGCGTTCGGCCGTAGTTGCCAGCAGCTCGCGCAGGGCGCGGCGTGTTGCCTTGCTGTCGTAGTCGGCGAACCGGGCGGCGAACTCGGCGCGCGTTGCGGCCCGGCGCTGCTCGAGCTGCTCGACGAGCTGGCCGGCGGCGAGGAACGAATCGACGGGCAGACCGTCTGCCAGCTCGGCGACGATACGCCGCAGGTGCGTGACGTGGACGTCGGCATCCTGATGCATCCCGAGGTTGTCCTGCAGGGCCTTCAGGCGCGACACGAACGCCTTGCGAGCAGTCGGCGCGTACAGCCCCCCGAAGCACTCGAGGAGATAGCGGAGCCGCTTGGCGTCCTTGCGCAGTTCGTGGACGAGGGGCGCAGGGGTGCTGGCGGTGATCGCCCGGCCAGCGGTCAGCAGCTGACGCTGCGCCGCCACGATGCGCGCCTCGACGATCTCGCGCATCGGCGCGGCGGCACGGTCCGGGACGTCATCGCCATCGGAACCGGAGGACAGCCAGCCGCTCCACCACGCCAGCAGTTCGGCCGTCTGCTCGCTGCGCAGCAGGTCGGCCAGTCGTTCGTGGGCCTCGTGGCGGAGCCCGTCGAGGTGGGCGCGCACGGGCTCGAGCGCGTCCTGTGGGAGCTGGCGGGTGTAGTCCGACCACTCCAACTCGTAGACGTCGAGATCGCGAGCGTCGCCCGTCGACGCGCCGAGCCAGCCGAACGATTCCCGCGCTCTCGTCCGCACGTCGGCGGGGAGGACGCGGCGGGCGTTCGACAGAACCGATCGCGTCCGACGCACGGCGACGCGTAGGTCGTGCAGGAACTCCGGGTCGAGGTTGTCGATGGTCCCGGGGACGTTGAGCTTGATGGCCTCGGCGAGGTGGGCGAGGACAGCCCGGAACCCCTCGGCTGCCGGCGTCTTCGGGTCCAGGGCGATCGTCGGTGAGGAGAGGTGGCGCCCGGGTCCGTCGACCGGGCCGGTCAGATCGAACACGTCGCCGTCGCGCGACCTCAGTCCCATCCCGTCGAGCACGGCGACCAGTCGGGTGGCCGCCTTGTCGTAGCCGGTCAACGCGTCGACCTCGATGACCCAGGGCGCGGCGAGGGGCCGCCCGTCGTCGGCCAGTCGCTCGTAGATCGTGGCGGCGGCGACGATCTTGTCCTCACCGTTGCGGCGGCGGACCGGCGTCGCGCGCGCCGTCAACTCGCGCAACGGCAGCAGTGCCCGCACCTCGGTGGCGGCCGCGACTCGGGAGCGGAACGGTCCGCCGGCCAGTTCAGTGGCGAATTGAGGGCGCTTCGCCGCGGCGAGCTGAACGGTCGAGCGGCGATCGGAGAGCACGAGTACCTCGTCGTCGCGGTGCTCCAGTCGCAGGCCGGCGCTCGCCATCCGTCCATCGAACGTGTCGAGCAGCGTGCGGCGTTCCGGCCTCGTCGGCCCCAACTCGAAACCGGCCGCGTCGAGGGCCCGACGGACGTCGCCGACCGGTCGTCCTCCGTCGGCGAAGGTCAACGTTCGGGCCGACATGGCGCGACAACGCTACCGGCTGACGGTCGTACCGTTCCGACGTGCCCGAGACGGCAATGCGGCTGCTGGTCCGGCGAGGGCTGCGGGATCGGCTCGGGCGCTACGTCGCCACGGGTCTGGCCGTCGTGCTCGGTGTCGCGCTCGCGGTCGGCAGTCTCGTGCTCACAGACACGCTGCGGGCGCTGCTGCGCACGGTGTCGACGACCGGCGCGGCCGACGTCGTGGTGCGCGCGCCGGCAACGTTCGACGATGCCCGCAGCCGGGCACGCGTCCCCGCCGAGGTCCTCGAGGAGGTGCGGGCGTTCGACGGCGTCGCCGCCGCCGCTGGGATCGTGGCAGGCCAAGCCATCGTGATCGCGCCAGACGGCACGCCATCGCTGGGACGCTTCGGGGCGCCGGTCGGGGTGTCGTGGGTCGACGACCCGCTTGTCGCGCCGGTGGCGCTTCGCGAGGGCACGGCGCCGGCGCCTGGCCAGGTCGTCCTCGATCGGCGCACCGCTGAGCGGACCGGTGTGGACGTCGGGGGCTCGGTCGGGATCGTCGCTACCGGACCGGTCGAGCAGTTCGTCGTGTCCGGCGTCGGCGAGGCTCCGAACGGTGCGGAACTCGGTCTCGGCAGCCTCACCCTGTTCCATCCTCGTGATGCGACCCGGCTCCTCGCGGGCGCATCGGGCTTCGACTCGCTGCTCGTGACTCTTGATCCTGAGCGGGATGTCGAGCCGACGATCGACACCCTTGGCCGTGCGCTCGGCGCGAGGGCGGAGGTGATCCGGGCGGACGACGCCACGCGGGCGCCGCGCATCGGGTTCCTGCCACAGCTCGTGACGCTGTTCGCCGGCCTCGGGGTCGTGGTGGGCGGGTTCGTCGTCGTCAACACGTTCTCGATGCTGATCGCACAGCGCGTCCGTGAGCTCGGTCTGCTCCGGGCTCTCGGTGCGTCGGTGCGGCAGGTGCGCCGGCTCGTGCTCGGTGAGGCGCTCGTCCTCGGGCTCGTCGAGCGCGACGCTGGGCGCCCTGGTCGGTGCCGGGATCGGTTGGTCCATGCTGCGCATCGCGGCGGCCGTGGGCTTCGAGCCGCCGGAGGGACCGGTGGTGGTGAGCGGTGGGCGGATCTTGTTCGGCATCGTCCTCGGGCTCGTCGTCACGTGTGGTGCGGCCGCCGTGCCGGCGATCCGTGCGAGCCGCGTCGCTCCCGTCGATGCCATGCGAGAGGACCCGCGACCGCCAGCAGTGGCAGGTGTGGTCCGCGGCATCATCGCTGTCGGCCTCGGGGCGGTCGCGGCGTGGCTGCTCGGGTGGGCCGCGTTCGGCACCATTCGCCCGTTCGAGCGTGGTTTCCAGGTCGCCGGGCTCGGCGCCCTTGCGCTCTTCGCCGCCGTCATCGCGCTCGGCCCGCTCGTCGTGGGCCCGGTCGCTTCGACGCTGGCTCGGCCGTTCATCGCCGTGCTCGGTGGCCCGGGCCGTCTGGCTCGCTCGAACGCCGACCGGCACCGCCGCCGCAGCGCGGCGACGGCAGCCGCCCTGATGGCGGGCATCGCGTTGGTGACCGTGGCTGCCGTCATCAGTTCCTCGGCGCAGGCGTCGTTCAGCGCGGTCCTCCAGCGCAACCTCATCGCCGAGTACGTGGTGGAACCGATCGGTGATCGCGATGTGTCGACCGCGCTGGCGGCGGAGCTCCGGGCGCGCCCCGAGGTCGGCGACGTCGTCAGCGCAGGTCGGTTGGACGTGAGCATCTACGAGGACTCCGATCCGCTGACGGTGACCGACCCGGACGGGCTGGCGCGGATGATCGACCTGCGTTTCCGCGATGGCGACCTCGATGCCGTGCGGGCAGGTGAGCTGGTCGTGAGCAGGCAGGAGATGACGCAACGAGGCTGGCGCTTCGGGCAGGACCTACCGGTCATCTTCCCGACGGCGGGAGTGGTGCCGATGCGGATCGGCGCCGTGCTCGACGAGCCGGTCGTCGGCCCCGGCAGCGCTCCGATCAACCTCCTCGTGGCCGACGCTGTGGTTGCCGGACTGGGGATCGAGCGCAGCGATCGCCTCGTGTGGGTGAACGCTGCCGATGCCGTGCGTAGCCGGTGACGTCGAACAGGCCCTCAACGAGGTGCTCGCCAACTATCCAGGCGTCGAGTGGAACGACCGCGACGCGTACATCGCCCGTGAGATCGGCCAGATCGAGCAGTTCCTCGGCGTGGTGGCGGGCCTCGTCGGGTTGTCGGTGATCATCGCCGTGCTCGGGATCGCCAACACGCTGCTGCTCGGCGTGCTCGAGCGGACGCGCGAGATCGGCCTGCTGCGGGCCGTCGGGATGAGCCGCCGCCAGGTGCGCACGATGGTGCAGGCGGAGGGGGCGATCCTGGCCGCGCTCGGCGCGCTGGCCGGCATCGGGCTCGGCCTCCTGCTGGCCTTCGTGTTCGGGCGGACCTGGCGGGGACAAGGCTTCGACACGTACGCCGTGCCCGTGCCACTCCTCGCGCTCGTCGTCGTCGGCTCCGTCGTGACGGGCATCCTCGCGGCGACGATCCCGGCTCGCCGCGCCGCTCGCACGGACGTCCTCGAGGCGATCGGCGTCGACTTCGCCGCGACGGGTACCCGCTGAGGTTCAGTCTCGTCGCCGGTTGCTCGGGTCCCGGGCCGCGTCGTTGTGAGGTGAGACCGGGTTCGGCACGCCGGCGCCTCCAGGCGCCTCGGCGGCCGCATCAGATACGGTCCGGTCATGGAGGCGGAGCCGTGACTCGGATCGGGCTGATCGGGCTCGCCGGCGCGGCGGGCGCGCTGGCCCGCTATGCCATCGGCGTCGCGCTGGGTGGACGGCTGTACCCCTACGGAACGTTGGCGATCAACGTGATCGGTTCGTTCCTCCTCGGACTCCTGCTCGGTGGACCGGGCGCCAGCCGCTGGTCAGAGACGACGACCCTCGCCCTCGGCGTCGGGCTCCTCGGCGCCTTCACGACGTTCTCCACGTTCACCAACGAGACGATGGACCTGCTGCGCGACGGTCGAGCGACCGCGGCCTTGGTCTACGTGTTCCTCTCGTTGGCGCTCGGGTTGGCGGCGGCGGCGATCGGCTGGACCGTCGGCCAGGACCTCACCTGATCAGATCCCGAGGCGCTCCCAGGGCCCCCAGATGGCGAACGACATGCCGGCCGAAGCCTGGATGTTGACGTAGAGCGTCTCGCCACCCGGGCTGAACGTGGCGCCGGCGAACTCGTCGTTGAACCGGGGGGTGCCGGTCCTGCTGACGAGCCGGTTCAGGGCGACATCCGAGAGCCGTCCGCCCGGATTGAGGGCACGCAGGTAGTTGTCGTTCGTGTTGTCCTCGCAGAGCACGAGGGCGCGCCCCTTCGTTGTGACGTTGTCCGGGAAGTCGAGCGTGTCGGGACCAGGCGACTGGTAGACGAGCTCGAGGAGATCGCTACGCGTCCTATACGCCCAGATCTGGCCCGACCCATTGCCCCATCCCTGCGCCGTGTCGGAATCGCCCGGTTCCGCAGGACCGCCGCCCTGTGTCGAGCAGAAGTAGACGATGTCGCTCTCGAACACGGCGCCCTCCAGCCGGGAGAAGCGCGCTGCACCCTGGGCGAGGCCCTGGCGGCTGACGTGGGTGAGCGCCGTGTCGTTCGGCGTCGGCGCCGTCTGTCCCGGAGTGAACGGGAACGTCGGGTCGGGATCGTCGATGTCGACCCAAACGACGCGATAGCGGGCGTTCTTTGGCTGTGTTGCCGCGAGATCGGCGTTGGGCATGCGGTCGACGGCCAGCATCTGCAGCTGGCCACCGTCCTCGAGCCGACCCGTCTCCATCGGGTTGCTCGGCGGCGCGTAGCGGTAGAGGCCCGACGGGTACCCGAAGTTGTCCTCCGTGAGGTACAGATGGCCATGTCGCGGGTCGAACGCCGCCGCCTCGTGGGCGAAGCGGCCAGCCTTCGTGACCGGCACACGATCGGATTGGCCGTCGGCCGGGACCTCGAAGATGAATCCGTGGCGCTGCTGCAGCGGAGACGTTGGACGCGCCCGTGAAGTCCGGGCCGACGTCCGGCCCGTTGACCGTCTCCTCGCACGTGATCCAGCTGCCCCATGGCATCACACCGCCGGAGCAGTTCATCTGCGTCCCGTTGAGGCTGGTGAAGGCGCTGGCGACCCGACCGTCGAGCGACACCTCGACGGTGGTGGTGCCGCTGCGGGCCATCGCGTCGTACGCCTTGGAGGCGTCGCCGAACGGAGCACCAGGGTTGTTGATCTCGTGGTTGCGGACCAGCACCACGTTCCCGTTGGGCCCAGCGAAGGCCCCCATGCCGTCATGACGGCCGGGTAGCACGGTGCCGTCGCTGAGCACGTTCGGGAACTCGGTGTCGTGGAATGACCGGTACTGGAAGCCTTCCGGGCAGCCACAGCCGAACCTGGCCGTCGCGCAGGTCAGGGATCGCCCGCAGGTCTCGCCAGTTCGGTGCCTGCCGGGGTGCGCCGTTGGCCAGTGCGACGAAGCCCCTGAACGGCCCTCCGAGGACGGCGGCCCCCGCCGCCACCCCCGCCCCGCCGCGCAGCAGCGCTCGTCGAGACACCCGATCGCCCATGTTGACCTCCGTCCGTCTGGGTCGATCCCCCCGATCGACCACGTGCCGGACGCTACGCCGGACGAGCCGGTTCCGTCACGTCGGGGCGCGCGCATCGCCCATACGGGTGACCTCGCGCGATCTGGGTGCGCGCTGGGTCGCCACCAGTGCGAGACTGCAGCCGTGCGAGTTCAGCTGACGCCGATGGAAGCGATCATGTGGCGGGTCGGGCAGGACGCCACGCTGAGGATGACCCTCGGCGCGCTCCTGATCGTCGACCGTCCACCCACCCAGGAGGCGTTGGTGGAACGGTTGACGTTCGCCGCGTCCCAAGCCCCGCGGTTGCGGCAGCGACCCGACGACCCGACCGCCGTACGGGCCCGCCCGGCCTGGGTCGACGACGACGATCCGTCCGTGGAGCCCCACTTGCGGACGTTGTCGGTGGCCGCGCCCGGGTCGACGCGCCAGGTGCTCGACCTCGTGGGCCTGCTCGAGGCGATCCCGTTCGACCCGCAGCGTTCGCCGTGGGACGTCACGCTGATCGAAGGGTTGGAGGGCGGTCGGGCGGCGCTCTACCTGCGTTCCCATCATGCGCTCACCGACGGTGTCGCCGGGCTCCGGCTCGTCGGGCTGCTGCTCGACGAACCGTCGTGGCCTCGTGTCGAGGAGCGCCCTCGCAAGACGCGAGCCGCACCCGTGGCGGCGGCGGCGTCGACAAACGGTGAACGACCCCGAGGCACGATCACCATCACGATCGACGTCGGGAAGTCGGTGCGCCGGCTCCTTGACCGCGTCGAGCGCGGCGCGTGACGTCGCGCCCGTCGAGTCCGCCGTGCGGGGTGTGCAGCGGTCGCTCGATCTCGCCAACAGCGTCTCGCGCCAGCTCATGGTGACCGGCGGTCCGCTGGCAACACGCCCTGCGCATCGTTCGTTGCTCAGCCACTTCGAGGTCATCTCGATCGACGGCGCAAGGTCCGCCGCGCTGGCGCTGGGGGGCAGCCGCAACGACCTCCTCGTCGCGGCCGCCGCCGCTGGCCTCGGTCGTTATCACGAGAAGCTCGGGACACCGACCGCCGAGCTGCGGCTGGCGACGCCGACCGGGCAGGGTCACGGCGAAGAGATCGGCGGGAACTGGTTCGCACCCGCTCGGCTCGAGGTGCCCACCGCCGTGGGGCGTCCGGGACCGCAGTTCGGCATTGTCGCCGAGCGGCTGGCCCAGGCCCGCCGTGAGCCCGCCTTGCGGGTGGCCTCGACGGTGGCGGCGACGCTCGGACGTCTGCCGTTGCAGGTCCTCGTGCCGGCGCTGCAAGCCCAGGCCGAGTCGGTCGATTTCGCCGCAACAGCGATCCCTGGACTGCGCGGCGAACGGCACATCTGTGGATCACTGGTCGAGGCTGGCTACCCGCTCGGCCCGCGGCTCGGCTGCCCGATGAACATCACGGCCTTCGGCAACGGCGACCGCCTCGACGTCGGTATCGCCGTCGACCCATCCTCGTTCGCCGAGCCGGAGACCCTCGTGAACTGCCTGACGGATGCGTTCGCCGGGTACGTCGCCGCAGCAGGCAACGGCGCGGCGTCCCAACCGGGGTGAGTGGAGAGTGGCACGACGCCAGCGCGGCCGCCGTCGGCGGGAGGGATTGCTGAACTCGTTGGTCGGTGGGGCGACGGAGATCGTCCAGTCCGTCGCCAACGAGGTCGCCCCGGGAGTTGTCGATGCCATCGACATCGACGAGGTGGCGCAGCGACTCGACGTCCAGGGCATCGTCGACAAGATCGACGTCCAGTCGATCATCAATGAGGTCAACATCGACGCTGTCGTCGAGCGGATCGACGTCGAGGCGGTCGTCGACCGGGTTGACGTCCAACGGCTCGTCGACAAGATCGACGTCCAGTCGATCGTCGCAGACGTCGACCTCAACCAACTCCTCGACACGCTCGACTTGGACGTCCTCCTGGAGCATCTCGACATCAATCGGGTCCTGGCCCGCGTCGACATGAACGCCCTGCTCGCCAACGCCGACCTCGACGAGCTGATCGCCCGGGTCGACATCGAGGCCGTCATCAGCCGGATCGACATCGACCAGGTCGTCGCGAAAGTGGACATCGACGCGGTCCTCCAGCGGGTGGACATCGACGCACTCCTCGAGCAGACAGAGCTCGGATCGCTGATCGCTCGTTCCGGGTCGGCGGTGATGGGTCAGGTCCTCGATGTGGCTCGCGCCCAGGGCGTCGGCATGGACTCGTTCATCCACCGGTGGTCGGACCGGCTGTTCCGGCGCGATCCCTCGACCCGTCCAGGCGGGCCGCCGTTGCTCGTGTCGCCGCCGGCCGCGGTGTGAACCGATGAGCCCGCCGCGACTTCCGGATGCTGGCCTGGAGGGTCACTACGCCGGGATCGCCACCCGCATCGGCGGTTTCATCATCGACGTCGTCGTGATCCTCGTGCTCTTCGCTCTGGCCGGGCAGGCCCTCGAGTACGTGCTCAGCGTCATGCTGCGCGACCAAGTCGAGTTCAGCGGCGCCACGATCCTGCCGCCGGTCGCTCTCGGCGTCTGGGCGTTCGTGTACTTCGCCCACCCGCTCGCCGTGTCCGGCCGGACGCTTGGCATGGCGGTGGTCGGCGTGCGTGTCGTGCGCGCCGATGGGAGCGAGCTCAGCGCGCGTCGTGCTGTTGTGCGCGTGCTCGCGCTCCCACTCAGCTTCCTGCTGCTCTGCTTCGGGATCGTGCTGATCGTCCTTCGTGGTGACCGCAGGGCGCTCCACGATCTGATCGCCGGATCGGCCGTTGTGTACGCCTGGGACGCTCGCGCCGCCCGCCTCCGCTTCCTCGCCCGGCGCTGAGCTCAGATCCGACACGACCCCACCGTCGCGGACGACGACGCGAGACTCGTCGGCGTGGCCGGAGCGGGCGATCACCCGACATGGGAACGACTCAGCCGTCGGCGGGTCTATGAGAACCCCTGGATCGCCGTCGACGAGGACGTCGTCGAACTGCCCACGGGTGCGACGACGCTGTACGGGGTCGTGCGCCTCGGCTCGTGCGTCGGGATGCTCCCCTTCGTCGACGACGACCACGTGCTGCTCATCCAGCAGTTCAGGTACATCCCGGGCGAGGTCACGTGGGAGATGCCGACGGGAGGCGTGCACGACGGCGAGTCGATCGAAGTGGCGGCCCAACGGGAGCTGGCCGAGGAGGTCGGCGTGCATGCCGGACGCCTCACGCCGCTGACCGCCTACGCGACGTCCAAGAGCGTCGTCGAGGAGACGGCCTACCTCTTCCTCGCCCACGAGCTGACCCCTGCGACGGCCGAGGCCGACGCCACTGAGCACTTGTTGCCCAGCACGGTGCGCTTCGCCGATGCGCTGGAGATGGTCCTGTCGGGCGAGATCGTCGACTCGATGACGATCATCGCCGTCCTCTGGGCAGACCGCCTCCGCAGGGCGTGACGGCTGCGAACGTCGCATCGCAAGCTGTCCGACCAAGCCATGTACGGTGCGAGACAGTGGTTGCGGGCGCAGCTGAAAACCGACCTGCCCTGCTGACTTCGTTGGCGGCCGGCATGGGGCAGGCGCCCGTCGGCGTGGCGGTGCTGTCGAGCAGCCTCGAGTTCCTGTACGTGAACGAGGCGCTGGCGGCGATCAACGGCCGCTCGGTCGCGGAGCACGTCGGACGTACCCCTCGCGAGGCGCTCGGACCGAACAGCGACGCGTGGTTGAGGTTCGTGCGCGCCGCGCTGGAGGACGGTGTCGTGGTCGGTCCGGTACGCGTCGTTGCGCCGGCCGGCACACCTCGGCGCGCCTTCGAGGGGACGTTCTGGCCAGTCGACGACCCTGATGGCGAGCGGGTGATCGTCGCGCTCGTCGAAGAGGTGACCCAGACCGTCGATGCAGTGCGGCGCCTCGAAGTCCTCGCTGCGGCTGCCCAGGCCCTGACGGCGGCCCTCACGGAGGAGGAGATCGGCCGCGCCATCACGGCGACATTGACGATGAACATCGTCGACCGTGTGGCGTTCGTGAGCGTCGAGGACGCTGGCGCGCGCATCGTCGATCTGGGCGGCTATCCCGATGAGGTTGTCGCGGCAGTGGAAAGGCCGCCTCATGCCACTCGCCGGCGAGCACCCGCTGAGCGAATGCATGCGCACGGGCCAGCCGGTCGTCGTCACGACGAAGGAGATGTTCGACGAGCGCTATCCGACGTTCGCGGAGATGCGACGGCGGGCCGGCGTCGAGGCGACGATCACCGCGCCGATCACGATCGGTGGCATGGTCGTGGCCGCGCTCCACGTCGCGTGGACCGACTCGGGGCGCATGGGCGCGCACGCCGTCGAGACGACGACGACGCTGGCGACGATCGCCCGCCTCGCCCTCAAGCGCGTCCGCTTGACCGAGCAGCTGCAGGTCGACCGCTTCCGTGGCGCGCTCAACGCGATGATCGACGCCGTCACGATCTGCTCGAGCGTGCGCGACGAGACCGGCGACATCGTCGACTTCCGCGTCGAGTTCGTGAAAGACGACTTCAAGGACCGCTTCGGACGGACGGCCGTCGACCTGCTCGGTCGTCGCGTCCTCGAGACGTATCCGAGCTGGAAGGAAAGTGGGGTGTTCGAGCGCTTCTGTCGCGTCGTCGAGACGGGCGTACCCATCCTCGACGATCGGCTCGACTACGAAGAACGCGACGAACACGGGAGGGTGATCGGCGGCACTTGGCGCGTGCAGGTGGTCCGCCTCGATGACGGCTTCTTGTCGACGAGCCGAGACATCACCGACCAACTGGCGGCTGATCAGGAGCTGGCGGCTGCCCGCAGGGCGCGGGAATCCGAGCGGGAGACGATGCGGCTGCTGCAGCGGCTCTCGCTGCCGACCGAGCTGCCCTCGCTACGCGGGGTGACGCTTGCCGCCCACTACCAGGCTGCAGACGACGAGGTTCCGCTCGGCGGCGACTGGTACGACGCGATCACGACGTCCGATGGTCGGCTCGTGCTGATCGTGGGAGACGTCGCCGGCCACGGCCGGGCGTCGGCGACGACGATGATCCGACTGCGCAACATCACGAATGCGTTCGCCAACACGCTCGCGTCTCCCGCTGCGGTGCTGACCGCCACCGCGGCCAGCCTGGGGTACGACCCAGGCTTGATGGCGACGTGCTCGGTGATCGACTACGACCCGGCCACGGCCACGCTGACGGCGTGCCGGGCCGGTCATCTGCCTCCGCTCGTGGCGACCGCCGACGTCGCGGAACTGTGGGAGCTGTCGGCAGGACTCCCGCTTGGGGTTGCCGGTGACCGCTCGTACGAGGACGCCCGGCGAACCGTCAGCGAGCCGCTGACCGTCCTGCTGTACACGGATGGTCTGATCGAACGTCGTGATCGCTCGCTGGACACGGCGTTCGCCGACCTCGCCAAGCGCGTCGGCACCTCGCGCTTCTGGCATCAACCCCAGGCGCTGTGCCGGGAGCTGATCGACAGCGTCGCCCTCGACCGCCATGACGACGACTACTGCATCGTCGCCGTGGCCATCGATCCCGCAAACCGTCCGTAGGCGTTTCTGTCCGTAGAAATCGGCCGTTGTGAGGCGGTTCCGACGGACAGAACTACTTGGTTGCGTCGATCACCGGCGCGAACCGCTGCGGAACGTCGAGCCACGCTGCTGGATCGGCGACGCCCTCCCAGAAGGCTGGATCGATGATGTACTCGTCGAAGCGGTGAGCGGCGGCCTCGCGGGCCTCGGCGGCCAGGCGCTCGACGGGATCACCGGGTAGCGCCCTCGCATTTGGGTGCTGCACGAAGGCCAGGTGGTGGATGGTCAGCGGCGCCATCCCGCTCGGACGCCGGGCGTTCAGGTCGTCGAGCATCGCCTTCGACCCGGCGACAGGCATGCCCGACGGGATCCAACCGTCGAAGTGGGTGCGCGTCCGTTCCAGCCCAGCCTCACTCCACATGCCCGACAGCAACGGCGGCCGTGGCCGCTGCTTCGGCTTGGGCAGAATGATCGAGGGCGGGATCGAGAAGAACGGCCCGTCGTGCTGGACCGGGTCGGCACCCCAACAGGCGAGCAGGGCGGGGACGAAGTCGTCGAGCCGGCGGCCGCGTGTCGCGATGTCGGTGCCGGACGCGTCGTGCTGCTCGGCGGACCAGCCGACGCCGAGGCCGACGTCGAGCCGCCCGTCCGAGAGCACGTCGATGGTTGCCAGCCGACCGGCCAGCTGGGCCGGCCAGTGGTGGCCGGCGACGAGGATCGACGTCCCGACGCGGACCGTGCGCGTCCACGTCGCGACGGCCGCGAGGAGCTCGAGTGGCGCCAGCGCGCTCTGGAACTGCTGCGGGATCGCCGCTCCGGGTCGCCCGTTGTAGCCACGCTGCGGCGCGAGCGGCCAGAGGAAGTGATCGCGCACCCACAGGCTGCCGTAGCCGTGCTCCTCGGCCTGCTGGCAGAAGTCGCGCAGCAACTCGACATCGAGCCCGGCGCCGAGCTGCGGCACGCACAGGCCGATCCGGATCTGATGCGTCACGGCTCGTACCCTACGGACGCGCATCGAGGAGGAGCCATCCTGCACTTCGCCGACATCTACGAAGCGATCGCCGACGCCGTGCCGGATGCACCGGCGATCAGCCAGGGTTCGCGCATCGTGCGCTGGAGCGAGTACGACGACGGCGCCGCCCGCCTCGCGTCGGCGTTCGCCGACCACGGACTCGGCCATGGGTCGAAGGTCGGCATGTTCATGTACAACTCGCCTGAGTACCTGATCACGCAGTACGCCGCGTTCAAGGAACGGATGACGCCGATCAACGTCAACTACCGCTACCTCGACGACGAGCTGACGTACCTCCTCGACAACGCCGACTGCGAAGCTGTCGTGTACCACCGCAGTTTGAGCGATCGGCTCGCCCGCATCAGGGATCGGCTGCCGCAGCTGCGGTGGTGCGTCGTCGTCGATGACGGCGGCGCACCGGGTGGAGCGGAGGTCGATGGTTCCGAGGCGTTCGAGACGGTCCTCGAGGAGCACCCGCCGGCGGCTCGCCGTGGCCGTGCCGGCGACGACCTCTACATGCTCTACACCGGCGGCACGACCGGGATGCCCAAGGGCGTCATGTACGAGATGGGACCGTTCACCGAGAACTTCCTCGGCTTCGTGGCCGCCGGCATGGGGCGGGCTCCCTTCACGTCCGAAGCCGAGATCGCCGAAGTCGTGGCCGGGCTGGTCGCGTCCGGCGCGCAACCGAAGGTCATCCCGGCGTGCCCGCTGATGCACGGAACGGGGATGTGGCTGGGTTCGCTGATGCCCCAGCTGTCCGGCAGCGAGGTGGCGCTGCTCGAGGGCCGTTCGTTCGACGCCCACGAGCTGTGGAAGGTCGTCGAGCGGCGCGGCGTCAACACCCTGGTGATCGTCGGCGACGCCTTCGGCCGCCCCATGCTCCAGGCGCTGCAGGACCGAGACGCCCAGGGCGCCGGGTACGACGTCAGCTCGATCAACGTCTACATCTCCTCGGGCGCCATGTTCTCGGCGGAGGTCATCGACGGCCTGCTCGACTTCACGCCGGGCGCACTGGTCGTCGACGCCCTGGGGTCGACCGAAGGCGGGATGGCGCAGAAACTCTCCGTGAAGGGGGCCATCGGCCCGACGGCGTCGTTCGCCGCGATGCCTTCGACCAAGGTCGTCGGACCTGACGATCGCGAGGTGGTTCCAGGATCGGGAGAGATCGGGATCGTCGCCGTCACCGGGTCGAGCATCCCGCTCGGCTACTACAAGGACGAGGCAAAGACGGCGAGCACGTTCCGCGTCATCGACGGCGTGCGCTACAGCCTCCCCGGCGACATGGCGAGAGTCGAGCTCGACGGCTCCATCACGCTGCTCGGCCGCGGATCGAACTGCATCAACACCGCCGGCGAGAAGGTGTACCCCGAAGAGGTCGAGGAGGTCGTGAAGACGCATCCGGCAGTCGCCGACTGCCTCGTGTTCGGCGTCGACGACGAGCGCTTCGGCCAACGGATCATCGGCGTGTTCTCCGCGATCAGCGGCAACGAGGCGCCCAGCGGAGACGAAGTGATCGCCCACGCCAAGGCCAAGCTGGCGGGCTACAAGGTGCCGAAGCAGCTCGTCGTCGTGGACGTCGTACCCCGCTCGCCCAACGGCAAGGCGGACTACAGGGCAGCGCGCGACCTGGTGGTTGGCTGACGCTTCGCCTCACGCAAGGTGGGTGAGACGCCGAAGCGAAGCGGAGGTGGCGAGCTCGGCAGGTGAGGCGAGCAACTTGCTTGCGAGCCGAGCCCGAACAGGTCGATCACGGGCGGGGCGGTAGCTCCTGGACGGCCCACTCGTTGCCATCGGGGTCAGCGAAGCCGGTGAACGTTCCCCAGGCGAGCTCCTGGATCTCGCCAGCCTCTACCCCGTTGTCGATGAGGTGCTGGCGGGCCGCACGGGCATCGGCGACGACGACCTGCAGGCCCTTGACGGATCCGGGTTCGGCCTCGACGAGCCCCTTGCCGATGGCGATCGAGCAGGCCGAGCCGGGCGGCGTCAACTGGACGAAGCGCATCTCGTCACTCACGGTGTGGTCGTAGTCGACCACGAAACCGACCTGGTCGGCGTAGAACGCCTTGGCCCGGTCGACGTCCGACACCGGCACGAAGACCAACTCCAACTTCCAATCCACGTCGTTCCTCCGTTCAGTGGTGGGCAGGACGATCATCATCGAACACAAACCTGGTCATCGAATGACCACTTCGCGGATCAGCGGCCGGTGCCGTTCGTCACGACCGGAGGCGCGGTGAGCCGAATCTGGGCGGGATCTGTGCCACGACCCGATCTGGGCGCGATCTCCGACAGCGGCTGGCAGGGATCCCGCCCAGTTTGGTCAACGAGTGGTCCGTGGCGGACGATGATTGGGCCATGCGAGCGGACGGTGACCGCTCCTGGAGGCAGTCGTGATCGAGGCCGAGGCCCGTGCGCTCGGTCTGCAGACCGCCTCGCGCACGTTCTTGCTTGCGGCGATCGATCGCCCCGAAGCACCGACATCTCCAGGAACGTGCGATCACAGAGGGAGGAGGAACGTCGCTTCCCGCCGATGATTTCGGGGACCGCGTGGTCATCGCCTCGTTCGAGGAGCCAGCTGCAGCCATCGAGGCCGCGCTGGCGGGACACCGTGCCGGTGGGTTGGAAACGGTTCGCTCGGCGGTGCACACGGGTGTCGTCGTGCTGCCCGTCGGCGATGCCGGACCGACGCTCGACCGGGGTCTGGCGCTTCTGGCGATCGCACGACGTGGGCAGATCCTCGTGTCCGGTAGCACCGCCGTGCTCGTACAGCACCGCCTGCCCGCCGGTACCGCGCTCGTTGACCGGGGGCTCCACGGTCTGCATGACCTGGGGCGTCCGGAGCATGTCTGGCACCTCAGCACCGGAACGTCGGTGGCGGAGGTGCTTCCGGTGCGATCGCTGACGACGGCTCGCCACAACCTGCCGACGCAACTCACGCCGTTGATCGGGCGCCGGGCGGACATCGAGGAGCGTCGTTCGACTTGTCGGTGTCGAGCGCCTCGTCACGATCAGCGGTCCCGGCGGTGTCGGCAAGACGCGCTTGGCGATCGCCGTCGCCGCGACAGCAATCGACCGCTTTCCCGGCGGCGTGTGGTGGGTCGAGCTCGCCGCCGTGACAGTGGACGGTGGTGCGGGGCGGGCGGCGCTCGCCGTCCTGGGCGCACCGACCACCATCAGCGCTCCGGTCATCGCGCAGATCGCCGCCGCGCTCGGCGACGAACCGTCGCTGCTCGTGCTGGACAACTGCGAGCACCTCATCGCAGACTGCGCCGAGCTCGTGGCCGGAGTGCTCGCCGCCAATCCCACGGCGACCGTGCTCGCGACAAGTCGGGAGCTGCTCGGTGTTCCGGGCGAGGTGACATGGCGGGCGCCGTCTCTTGACGCTCCATCGACCGATGAGTTGGACGGTGCAACGCTGTACCGCTCTGCGGCGTCCCGGCTCTTCGTGGACCGGGCGCTGCGCGCTGAGCCGACGCTGTCTCTCGACGGCGCTGGCACACGCGCCGTCGCCGAGATCTGCCAGCGGCTCGACGGAATTCCGCTTGCCATCGAGCTCGCCGCGGCGCGCTGCCGGCACCTCGATCCGGCCCAGATCGGCCGTGAGCTCGATGACCGCTTCCGCCTGCTCACGGGCGGAGCGCGGACGGCCGTGGCGCGCCAACAGACGATGGCAGCTTCCATCCGCTGGAGCCACGACCGCCTCGATGCCGTGGAACAGCGGGCGTTCCGCCGGCTCGGCGTGTTCACCGGGATCTTCCCTGTCGAGGCCGCGCAGGCAGTCGTCGCAGGCGTCGGAGACATCCAGGCCGACGACGTGCCCGAAGCGATCACGCGACTGGTCGACAAGAGCCTGGTTGTTACCCAGATCGGGGTGCACGGCGAGCCGAGGTATCGGTTGTTGGAAACCCTGAGGGCATACGCGCTCGAACGAGCCGCTGAGGCGTGTGAGCTCGATGAGCTGCGCGACCTCAATGCTCGCTGGTGGGCGACGTGGCTCGATAGCAACTACCGCGAACTGCACACCGACGACATGCTCGAACGTGTCGACGAGGTGCATGACAACCTCGTCGCCGCGCTCGACTGGAGCGTGCGGGAGGCCGAGCTCGGCCTCTTCCTGCTCTCCCGGCTCGCTCGAGCGTGGTGGGTCGGAGGGCGCGCTGGCGACGGGATCGATGCGATGGAACACCTGCTGACGCAGGAGCACGCGGCGGAACACCCGCGTGCGTGGGTCGATGCCGCCATCTTCGCTCACCAGCTCGTGTGGACGCTCCGGAGCAGAGCTCAGGGCGACGCGATGAGCGATCTGATGGAACGAATCGCAGCAACCATCGACGATGAATACCAGTTGACGTTGGCCCGCTACATGAATCACGGCATCGAGCTCGTTGCCCGGATCAGGGAACTCGCGCACGAGCGAGGCGATCGCTTCGTGGAGGCGTTGGCCATCATCCAGCAGAGCAGGCTGCTCATCAACGACGATCCGCAGCACGCAGGCGATCACCTTGCCGAAGCACACGCCGTTGCCCACATTGAAAGAAGCAGCTACCTGCGGAACGAGGTGTACAACAACCAGGCGCACGTCGCGCGCGACGTTGGTGACCTGTCCGAGGGACTCGCGTTCGCGACGAGAACTCGTCGAGAGCCGCTCGACGGTGATTCTGAGTAACGGCGTGTGGCTGCTGGACTCGATCGGCCTCATGGCCATGGATGAGGAGGCCCTCCGACTCTCCATCCGAGTGGCCGAGCGGAGGCTGCCCAACCTCCCGGGTTCGAACGTCGAGCTGGAGCCGGCTCGCCGCGGCTCCGAGCGCTCCTCGGAGAACGACCGTCCGTGACGCCAGACTTCGAAACCATTCCGTGGATGAACGGATCGCTGTGGTTCGTCTCTCGAGAGGCGATCGACGCCGGGGAGGCGCAGCGAGCGCTTGCGGTCGTGCGCGCCCAGGCCCGGCCCACGGCGTTCGGTCAGGCAGTGCTCGCGGCGATCGAAGCTGCGGCCGGCGGTGCCGAGGATCGCTGGCACGAAGCCCTCAGGTTGGCGGCCGAGAACGGGCTACGTCCGATCGTCGTCGACGCACTGGAGGGTCTCGCCGTGGATGCGGCGCGACGCGAGAGCTGGACGGATTGCCTCCGGCTGTTCGCTGCCGCCGACCGGTTGCGCGATGAGACCGGCTACCGATGGCGCTTCCGCTGCGAGCGCGAGCGTGTCGAACCGGCTCGGGTGGGAGCGCTCGCCGCGCTGGGAGGACCGCTCCAGGAGGATCCGCTCGAATGGCACGAGGCAGCGGCGTACGCGGCCAGGGCTCGTGGACGCCGTCAGCGACCACGACACGGTTGGGAGAGCCTCACGCCGACTGAGCTGCAGGTTGCCGAACTCGTCGCCGAGGGGCAGACGAACCCCCAGATCGCGCAGCACCTGCTGATGGGTCGGGCAACGGTGAAGACCCATCTGGAGCACGTGTTCACCAAGCTCGGGGTGAAGTCCCGTGCCGAGCTGGCGGCGATGGTGGTGAGCAGGCGCCAGCCGTGACCATCCGCCATCTGCCGGATGTATTTGCAGCAGGTCTCGGCGTCTCATGTAGGTGATGAGGAACTCCACGATCGAGCGCCCGGTCGACGTGCACGTCAACACCGTCGACACCACCGACGTCATCCGTCGCCTCGTGGGCCGGCCCTGTGAGCTGCGCCATCACCGGACGCCGCGCTGGCGGCCCCGGTTGCCGCGGCCGTGACGTTCCGGCGATCCGTGATGATCGCCACCACGTCGAGGTCGTAGTCCGTGTACTTCGTGTACACGCCGCGCAGCCACACCAGCGCCCGCTGATCGCCGTCCCAGATCGGGATGATCGGACGCAGGTTGTCGGCCGTCGAGTCAGCCGTGATCGCCGTCCAGCGCCAGGTGGCGCCCTCGTCAGGGGTAATGCCTTCGAACAGTTCGTGGTGCTGCAGGCCGTCGGCGGCGCTGATGAGGGGCACGCCAGTCGCGGGATGGACGTCGGTTGACACGACGACACGGCCCGGATCGCCCGGGTCGAGCGCGACGAGGCCGGTGTAGTACGCCTCGCCGCCATACAGGGCACTGCCTGCGTGCGCCAGGAAGGTCGTGTGCCATATTCGGCCCTCCAAGCGGGCGTACCAGTACTCGTCGCGCGACGTGTGAAC
This sequence comes from uncultured Acidimicrobiia bacterium, assembly GCA_963844915.1. Lineage (GTDB taxonomy): Bacteria > Actinomycetota > Acidimicrobiia > Acidimicrobiales > Ilumatobacteraceae > JALZMG01. The sequence goes on from CAWJQF010000013.1 coordinate 940,671, forward strand.
GGAGAACGCGACGTATGGCTGCCCGTCTCCGTCGACGTGTACGTCGACCGTCCATGCTCGTTCCTCACCACTCGCCGCGAACAGCTTCGTGAGATGTTCCGGCCGGACGGCGACGTCGTCGGACACGTCGGGGTCGACCACCGTGCCGTCCGATCGAAGCAACCGCCCGTCGTCGACGATGCCGTGATAGACGCTCGTCGGCACGGCATGGGGGTGTTGCTCGGTGGCGAGGATGTGGATCCGTCCTGTGCGGTCGGCGGCGTACCGGACGTAGGGCCGTCCGGGTCCGTCCAAGAGCCGCCCCCCGGGTCGCCACATGACGCCTTCGTCGTCGGACACGAGGAGGTGCGGGTCGAGACCAGTCGTGCGAACGAACGAATACAAGCGGCCATCACGGCCCGGGTACACGTTGGAGTACGTCACCGCAACGCCATGATCGAGTGTGCGTTCCGGTCCCCACTCGGCGCTGCCCGCCGGATTCGCAACCCGCCAGCGGGTGAGCGTGTCGGCGGCGTGCGTTGCGTACATCGCGATGTAGCCGCCGTCTCGACGCACGTACAGCGCCGCGGAGTTGTGGTCGTCGTCTTGGAGATGGGCGTGGAGCACCGTGCGGCGGGTGTCGCCCGTAGCGAGGTCGAGCGTGACGACCTCGACATTGCCGTCACGTGTCATGCCGCCTGTACCGGAAGCATCGGCAACAGAGCTGACGACGAGGGCCCCTCGAACCGGATCGACGACGGCCCGCTCGTCCTCGAACCAGGACCACGCCCCGTTGTCGTTGAGCACGATGACCTCGGCCACGACTCGGCGACCTTCGCTCGGGCCGTCCGCGGAACAGAACGTGGACCCGATCAACACCGTCGCTGCGACGCTGGCGCGCGCGACGAGAGGAGGATGAGCGCGAAGGAGCATGGCAGGGCTCGACGGCGTCGATGCGGCGGGTGGGGATCAGTTCGTCAAGTCGCGGCAGGCGGCGACGCCGTCATGCCCTGACCATGACTGGTTGATCCCGGCGGTACATCCGGCAGGTGGCGGATCTGGCGTCACCGTTCGCGTTCGACCGCGAGAACGGTGACACAAACTCAGGGGTTGCTCGGAAGTGTCAGCGTCACGCGGGCGCCGCCGAGCGGGGAGTCGGCGATGCGCAGGTAGCCGCCGTGCGCCCGTGCGACGTCAGCTGACACGGCGAGGCCAAGCCCCGCGCCGCCGGCGTCGCGATCGCGCCCCTCGTCGAGCCGCACGAAGCGGCGCACGACCTCGGACCGCTGATGCACCGGGATGCCAGGCCCATCGTCGTCGACGTCCACGCGAACCTCGCCGTCTACGGACCCGACCGTGATGCGCACCGTTCCGGTGGCGTGCCGAGCAGCGTTTGCCACGACATGATCGACCGCCCGCCGCACCGCCGATTCATCGCCGGCGACCGGCGGGACGCCCGTTGACCCGATCACGACGTCGACCGGCACCCGGCGCGGCCGCGACGCCGCGTCGTGCACGACGTCGACGAGCGACACATCGCTACCTGCTCGTCCCGACCGTGCCCGCTGCTCGTCGGCGCGGGCGAGCAGCAACAGGTCGTCGACCAGGCCTTGCAGCCGGTCGAGCTCGAGCGCCAACACCGACGCACTCGCTTGCCAGTCCGGGTCGGCCGTCCGTCGAGCAACCTCGAGCTCGGCCCGCATCACCGTGATCGGCGTACGCAACTCGTGCGAGGCGTCGGACACGAGCTGGCGGCTCGACGTGGTCGCCGATTCGAGCCGTCCGAGCATCCCGTTCATCGTGCGTGCCAGCTCGGCGATCTCATCCGACGATGCGGGCTCCGGCACCCTTTCGTGCAGCGAGTGGGACGTGATCTCGGCGACCCGTGACGTCACCGCCAGCACGGGCCGCAGGGCCCGCCCGGCGAGGACCCACGCCAACCCGGCGACCAGCGCCACGAGCACGGGCCCGATCACCCACAGCAGCTGCCGTGTCGACGCCAGCGTGTCGCGTACAGCATCGAGCGGCGACGCCGTGGCGAGTACGACGCCGCCAACTGGCAGGGTGCTGACCGTGAACTGATCGGCGTCGCCCTCGATGCCGAGCAGGCGTGCTCCTTCGTCGGGCACGAGCTGGGCGTTGTAGATCTCCTGGACGAACGTTCCGGGCTCGGCGAGCTCGGCTGGACTCGGCGCGTACGCGACCACGCGCCGCGTTCCCGGATAGGGCAGGGCGACCGCCGACCCGCTGGCGCCCTCGATCTGCAGCATGTCGTGCGGCAGCCCATTGACCATGACCGCCCGCGCCTGCGCCATCAGGGCCGCCCGGTCGGCTGCCCTGACGTCATCGACGAGCGCGCCCTCCAGCGCGCGCAGCAGCGCGAACGCGGCGATCAGCAGTGTCACGGCGAACACGCCGGCGGCGATCACGGTGACGCGCAGCCGAACCGAGCCCCGCGCGCGTCTCCACCACCCACGGCGCCCGTCCGCCAGGTCGGCGACGTCAGGCTGCATCGTCGACCAGCCGATACCCGATGGTGCGGACGGTCTGCAGGCTCCGGCGGGCGAACGGCCGGTCGATCTTCGAGCGCAGGTACCCGACGTACACCTCGACGATGTTCTCGTCGCCTTCGAACTCGAAGCCCCAGACCTCGCTCAGCAACTCCGGCTTCGACGCCGTGCCGCCCTCCCTGCGCGCCAGTGCCACGAGCAGGTCGAGCTCCCTTGCCGTCAACACGATCTCGCTCGGTCCCCGCCAGCACCGGCGCTTGCCTGGGTCGACCCGAAGATCTCCGACGGCGAGCACGCCGTCGGGTGCGCCGGTGGCCCTCCGGATCAAGGCTCGCAACCGTGCCACGAGGACGACGAAGCTGAACGGCTTGCGCAGGAAGTCGTCGGCGCCGAGCTCCAGCCCTTCCGCCTCGTCGTGCTCACCCTGCTTGGCCGTGAGCAGCAGGACGGGCGTGTCGATGCCGTCCGCCCGCAGCTCGCGGCACAGGGCGAACCCGTTGAGGCCCGGCAGCAGGACGTCGAGGACGATGGCCGAATAGCTGCCTTCGCGGGCGCGCCACAGACCGTCCGGGCCGGTGTGGGAAACGTCGACGTCGAAGCCCTCGGCGCGCAGGCCACGGGCGATCGCCGTCGCCAGCCGGGTCTCGTCCTCGACGAGGAGGAGGCGCACGGGCGAAGTCTGCCGAAGCAACGGACCTGTGTCGTGGCGCTCTCAGCAGTTCCTCAGGAGTTCTCACCTTGCTCTCAGCGCGCCTTTGCGACCGTGCCGGATCATGACGACCGCGCCGCGACTCTCCGTGTTGATCCTCGGCTGCAGCCTCGGGTTGCTCGCAGCCTGCGGCGGCGGGGGCAGCAACGACTCGCCCGAGGTCGCCAGCCTCGACTCCGCCCCCACCGCCGACACGGATCCCGATCCCACGGCGACGACGACCGAACCGCTCGATCCCGACGAGGCGATGCTGGCGTACACCGAGTGCATGCGCGAGCACGGCATCGACATGCCGGATCCACAGCCGGCGGGCCCCGGCGAGCGCGGCGGCATGATCGCCCTCGAGGTCGATCCGTCGAGCGAGGAGTTCGAGGAAGCACAGACCGCCTGCGAACCGATCATGGAGGAGGCCTTCGGGGAGATGGAGATCGACCCCGAGCAGGAGGCGGAGATGCGAGAGCAGCTGCTCGAGTTCACCGAGTGCATGCGCGAGCAGGGCATCGACATGCCCGACCCGGTGTTCAGCGAGGGTGGCCGCGTGGAGATCGCGGCAGGTGAGGGTGGACAGGCGCTGCCGGCGGAAGAACCCGACAGCGAAGAGTTCAAGGCCGCCCAAGAGGCCTGCGGCGGTGATGACGGCTTCATGATCACGACCGAGACGGTGTCGGAATGAGGTCCTGGCTGATCGCCGGCGCGATCGTCGGCGTGGTCGGTGCGAGCGCCGCAGCGGGTCTGGTCGTCGCCGGCACCGACGATGAGCCACCGGTGACGGAGGGCGACTCGTCGCCGGATTCGTCGACCGAGTCCGACGGTGAGCTCGTCGAAGTGGTCCAACGAGATCTCGCTCGCATCGAAGAGCTCGATGGGACGATCGGCCACGGCGACTCGTCGGCGCTCGTTCTCGCCGCGACGGGAACGCTGACGGCGCTGCCGGCCGCCGGAACCGTCCTGTCCCAGGGGTCGACGGTCGTCGAGGTCGACGGTGCGCCCGTGATCGCGCTCGAAGGATCCTTCCCGTTCTGGCGCACGCTCGGGCCCGGCGTCGAGGACGGCAAGGACGTCCTGCAGCTCGAGTACGTGCTGGCCGCGCTGGGCTACGCCGCTGAGCACGACATGACCGTCGACGACGAATGGACGTCGGCAACGACTGAAGCGGTCGAGGACTTCCAGAGCGACCATGGCCAAGACGACGACGGCACCGTCGACCTCGGTGAGCTCGTCGTCATCCCCGGGCCGGTCCGCGTCGACGCCGTGTCGGGTGTGGTGGGGCAGGCCGCCGCCGAGGCAGGCATGACGGTCACCGCGCCCGAGCGCTCGGTCAGCGTCGATCTCGCCGTCGAGGACGCCGATCTGCTCGCCGTCGACGACGAGGTCGAGGTCGAGCTCCCGACCGGCGACGTGCGGCGCGGCCGGGTCACGGTGATCGGGGCAGCGGAAGTCGGCGACCCCGAATCGGGTGGAACCACGAGCTTGCCCGTGACGATCGTCCTCGACGCCGACGACGGCTCGCTGGCGGATGGAACACCCGTCGAGGTCCATGTCGACGTCGTCGCCGCCGAGAACGTGCTCGCCGTGCCGGTGGAGGCCGTGCTGGCGCTCGCGGAGGGTGGCTACGCCGTCGAGGTCGACGACGGCACCGGCACCCGCCACCTGGTCGCCGTCGAGCTCGGCGTCTTCGCCGACGGCATGGTCGAGGTGAGCGGCGAGCTGGCGATCGGCGACCAGGTGGTGGTGCCGTGAACGCTGTCCTCGAGTTGGCCGGTGTCACGAAGCTGTACGGCGGAGGGTCGCCGGTACGAGCGCTCGACGGCGTCGATCTCACCGTGAACGGCGGTGAGTTCACCGTCATCGTCGGGCCGTCGGGCTCGGGCAAGTCGACGTTGCTCAACGTCGTCGGCGCCCTGCAGCGTCCGTCGGCAGGAACGGTGCGCATCGACGGTGTCGACATCAGCACGCTGCGCGACGCCCGACTGGCGGCAGTGCGCGGCCGCCGCATCGGGTTCGTGTTCCAGCAGTTCCACCTCATCGAGCGCCTGACGGCACTCGAGAACGTGGCCGACGGCCTGCTGTACGCCGGGGTCGCTCGGCGGCACCGGCTGCAGCAGGCCGCCGAGGCGCTCGAGCTGGTCGGGCTCGCTGGGCGAGCTGGCCACCGCTCGGCCCAGCTGTCGGGCGGAGAGCGCCAGCGCGTCGCCATCGCCCGCGCCCTCGTCGGCGATCCCGCCATCGTCCTCGCCGACGAGCCAACGGGGAACCTCGACAGCCGTACCGGCGGTGCGATCGTCGACCTGCTGGCCGAGTTGCACCACCGCGGCCGCACGATCGTGCTGATCACCCATGATCGGGAGATCGCCGCCCGCGCCCCCCGGCGGGTGACGTTGCTCGACGGCCGGGTGGTCGACGACGTGACGGCGGTCGCCGCGTGAGCCGGTTGCGCGAGATCTCGCGCAGCCGGCTGCGCGTCGCTGACCTGTTGCGCGTGGGCACGATCGGGCTGCGCGCCCGGCGGTCGCGCACGATGCTGACGGCGCTCGGCATCGCCATCGGAATCGCCGCGATGGTCGCCGTCGTGGGCATCTCCGCCTCGAGCCGCGCCGATGTCCTGGCGCAGCTGGACGAGCTCGGCACCGACCTGCTCCGAGTAGCGCCGGGCCGCACCGCGTTCGGCGACTCGACGACGCTGCCCGAGTCGGCCCGCGACACCGCAGCGCGCGTCGGCCCGGTGACCGATGCCGCCGGCATCACGGCAGTCGAGGCGACCGTCCGGCGCAACCACCTCATCGACGACTCAGTCACTGGCGGCATCCTCGTGGCCGCTGCCGACCCGTCGGTGCTCGAGGTCGTCTCGGCCCAGCTCGCCGACGGCCGCTTCCTCGATGCTGCCTCCTCCCGGCTGCCGACCGTGGTCCTCGGTGCTGATGCTGCCCGCCGGTTGGGCATCGATCACGTCGGCGACGGCGTGAGGGTGTGGCTCGGCGGGCAGTGGTTCGCGGTCATCGGGATCCTGGAACCCGCGCCGCTGGCGCCGGACCTCGATGCTGCGGCGCTGATCGGCTACGAGGTCGCCGATGAGCTGTTCGGGACGACGCGCTCGCCGTCGACGTTGTACGTCCGCACGGTGCCGGATCAGGTCGAAGCAGTGCGCGCCGTGCTGGCGAGGAGCGTCGATCCCGAGTCGCCGAACGAGGTCGACGTTTCGCGCCCCTCCGACGCGTTGGCTGCCCGCGCCGCAACTGACGCTGCCCTGCGCAACCTGCTCCTCGGACTCGGCGCTGTCGCGCTCGTGGTGGGCGGCGTCGGGATCACCAACGTGCTCGTCATCTCCGTGCTCGAGCGACGGGGGGAGATCGGCGTGCGGCGGGCACTCGGTGCGCGGCGCCGCCACGTCGCCGGTCAGTTCCTCGTGGAAGCAGGCGTCCTCGCCGTGCTGGGTGGTCTGGCCGGCGTCATCCTCGGCACCGTCGTCACCGCGGTCTACGCCCGCTCCCAGGGATGGCTCATCGCCGTGCCGGTTGGTGCGCTCACTGCTGGCGTCGCCTTGGCCCTCGCCGTCGGTTTGCTGGCCGGCGTGTCACCGGCGGTCCGAGCCGCCCGCCTGGACCCCGCCGACGCCATCCGCCCGACCTGACCGTCGCGGCCCCGCACATCTGGGCGCGGAGCTTCTCGATCCCGCATCTGGGCGCGGACGTTCTCGAATCCGAGAACCACCGCGCCCAGATCGTGTCCCGTCGATACGGTCTGGCGGCGTGAGTCGTCCGGCCGGGGGAGTGGATGCCCGCCAGGCGACGTGGATGGCGCTCGTCGCGGGTGGGCACCTGCGGTATCCCGAGGCGCTGCCGATCACGGCCCGCCGCGACGAGCTGCTGGCGACCATTCGCGACCACCAGGTCGTCATCGTCGCCGGCGAAACCGGCTCGGGGAAGAGCACGCAACTGCCGAAGATGTGTCTCGAGCTCGGCCGTGGCGTGCAGGGCCTCGTCGGCCACACCCAGCCGCGCCGCGTCGCCGCCCGCACGATCGCGGAGCGCGTCGCCGAGGAGCTCGGCACGCCGCTCGGCGCAGGCGTCGGCTACACCGTCCGGTTCACCGATCGCGTCGCCGCCGGCACGCTGCTGCGCGTCATGACCGATGGCATCCTGCTCGCCGAGCTGCAGCGGGACCGGCAGCTGCGCCGCTACGACACGCTGATCATCGATGAGGCGCACGAGCGCAGCCTGAACATCGACTTCATCCTCGGGTACCTCAATCGGCTGCTGCCTGAGCGGCCCGACCTCAAGGTCATCGTCACGTCAGCGACCATCGACACCGCCCGCTTCGCCCGCCACTTCGCGTTCGACGGGGTCGACGCGCCGATCGTCGAGGTGACCGGCCGGACGTATCCGGTCGAGTTGCGCTACCGGCCGTTCGGAACGGCCCGCGACGACGACCGCGATCAGGTCCAGGCGATCTGCGACGCCGTCGCCGAGCTCGGGCGGGAGACCGCCGGTGACGTGCTCGTGTTCCTCAGCGGCGAACGGGAGATCCACGACACGGCGGACGCGCTGCGCCGGGTCGTCGACCCTGGCACCGAGGTGTTGCCGCTGTACGCCCGGCTGTCCGCCGGCGAGCAGCACCGCATCTTCGAGCCGCACCGCGGGCGGCGCATCGTGCTCAGCACGAACGTCGCCGAGACGTCGATCACCGTGCCCGGCGTGCGCACCGTCGTGGACACCGGTGTCGCCCGGATCTCGCGGTACAGCCGGCGGCTCAAGGTCCAGCGGTTGCCGATCGAGCCGATCTCGCAGGCCTCGGCCAACCAGCGCGCCGGTCGCTGCGGCCGCGTCGCGCCCGGCACGTGCATCCGCCTGTACGCGGAAGAGGACTTCGTGGCGCGCCCGGAGTTCACGGAGCCGGAGATTCTGCGCACCAACCTGGCTGCCGTCATCCTCCAGATGACGGCGGTCGACCTCGGCGACGTCGCGTCCTTTCCATTCGTCGAGGCCCCCGACACTGCGGCTGTCCGCGATGGCTACCTGCTGCTCGAGGAGCTCGGCGCGATCACCGATGGCGAACGTCGCCAGTTGACGTCCGTCGGTCGACGGTTGGCCCGACTCCCGGTCGATCCCCGTCTCGGACGGATGATCCTGGAAGCAGGTCGCGAGGGCTGCGTCCGCGAGGTGCTCGTGATCGCCGCAGCGTTGTCGATCCAGGATCCGCGCGAGCGGCCGATCGAGCACCGTGAGGCTGCGGACACGGCGCACCGTCGCTTCGACGTGTCGGGCAGCGACCTGCTCTCGATCGTCCGGCTGTGGGACCACCTCCGGGAACAGCAGCGGCAGATGTCGAGCAACCAGTTCCGCAAGCTGTGCCGCGCGGAGTTCCTCAACTACCTCCGCGTGCGGGAGTGGCAGGACCTCTACAGCCAGCTGCGACAGGTCGGCGGCGAGCTCGGGCTGCGCGCCAGCGGCGATCCGGCGTCGCCGGACGCCGTCCATCGTGCGGTGCTCAGCGGCCTGCTGTCGCACATGGGGATGCGCGACCGGGAGGACCGCCAGTTCCGTGGTGCCCGTGGCGCGTCGTTCGTGATTGCGCCCGGCTCGGTGCTGGCCAAGCGCCCTCCGCGCTGGGTGATGGCCGCTGAGCTGGTCGAGACGGATCGGCTGCGGGCCCGCCGCGTCGCCACGATCAGCCCGGAGTGGGCCGAACGCCTCGGTGGTCACCTCGTCAAGCGCAGCTACGGCGAACCGTGGTGGGACGCTCGCCGGGGCGCCGCCGTGACCAGCGAGACCGTGACGTTGTACGGCCTGCCGATCGTGACGGGCCGCGTCGTGGCGTACGACCGCGTGGACCGTGCACTCGCACGCGAGCTGTTCATCCGCCACGCCCTCGTCGAAGGCGACTGGACGGCACATCACGCGTTCCTCGGTCGGAACGCCGCGTTCGTCGAACGCATGCGGGCGATCGAGTCCCGCGTGCGACGGTCGGGGCTGCTCGACGACGAGGTCATCGAGCGGTTCTACGACGAACGGATCGGCGACGGCGTGACGTCCGGCCACCGCTTCGATCGGTGGTGGCGCGACATCGCCACCGACGAGCCTCACCACCTCGACCTCACCGAGGAGCTCCTCGCCGGCGGGCCCGTGCATGTCGGCGACCATCCCGACGTCTGGCGCGACGGCGATCTGGTCCTGCCGTTGACGTACCGCTTCGCACCGGGGGAGCCGCTCGACGGGGTGACGGTGCACGTCCCGCTGACGGCGCTCAACCGGTTCAGCGGTGAGCTGCTGGATTGGCAGGTGCCCGGCTACCGCCGCGAGCTCGTCGGAGCGCTGGTCCGCACGCTGCCGAAGCACGTGCGGCGGAGTCTCATCCCGGCGGCCGAGACGTCGGCGGCCGCCTTCGAGCGCCTGGGACCACCGCAGGGTCGGCTCACCGATGCCCTTGCCGCCGCACTCAGCGCTGTCGCCGGCGTGCCCGTGCCGGCACGTGACTTCCGACCGTCAGCGGTGCCTGCCCACCTGCGGTTCAACATCGTCGTCGCCGACCGCGAAGGCACCGTCCTCGATGCCGACAGCGACCTCGCCGCCATCCGCGCCCGCCTCGCCGCACCGGCACGGGCGGCGATCGCCGGTGCCACGGCAGTGGCCGAACGGCGGGGGATCACCGAATGGGATGTCGGTCCGATTCCGTCGATGGTCGAGACGATGCACGGCCGCCATGCCGTGCGCGGCTATCCGGCGTTGGTCGACGAGGGCGACAGTGTGGCGCTGCGCGTCGTGACGACCCCGGAGCTGCAGCAACGGGTGATGCGCGGCGGCGTGCGGCGGTTGCTCGTGCTCCGGGCGGGTCCGTCGGCGGCGGCGGTGACGCGCAACCTCGATCGGGCGCGACGTCTCGCGATCGCCGCCTCCGGCGTGGAGATCGAGGAGTTGGCCGAGGACTGCGCCGTTGCCGCGATCGCCACGATCCTCGATGAGCACGGTGAGCTGCCGTGGAACGCCGAAGCGTTCGATGATCTGCGCCGGACCGCTACGGCCAGGGCGCCCGGCATCGCCTCGGCCGCGCTGGCGACTGCGGCCGACGTGCTGGCCGCCGAATCGCGCATCCGCGGCCGTGTCGCCGAGCTCGTCGCCGAGTCGGCCCGGCCGGTCGTCGCTGACGTTGAAGCGCAGCTCGGTCGATTCCTGACGCCGGGCTTCGTCGTCACCGTCGGCACCGGTCGGCTTCCCGACCTGCTGCGCTACCTGGGCGCTGTCGAGTACCGGTTGGAGCGGCTCGACGTGGCGCGGGACGTGCGCCGCGTGCAGGAGCTGGCGCCGCTGGAGCGACGGTACGACGAGCTGCGCCGCCGGGCAGGTGCGGGAGCCTCGGACGCCGCGCTCGCCGAGATCGGCTGGCAGCTCGAGGAGCTACGGGTCAGCGTGTTCGCGCAGCACCTCGGCACGAGCGGCCCCGTCAGCCCGACCCGCATCCGCCGAGCCCTCGACGCCCTCGAGCCCTGACCCATCCGAGTGTTTGACGCCATCGGAGTGTCAGGGCCCGGGAAAATCGAGGTCCAGCACTCGGATGGACCCAAACACTCGGATGGAGTACGCGTTACTGGCTTTCGTCGGAGCGGTTGATGCCGAGGGTCTGCAGGAGGTCCTCGTGCAGCTCGAACCACACCGTGTGGTACGACTCGACGGCCGGACTCGTGAACCACTGGCCGTCGCCGGCCCGCACACGAGCGAGCGCGACAGAGAGTCGTGGCCCGTACCCGTCGAAGCGGGCCACCTGGTCGCCGAGCCGGGCGCCCACCGGCTGGACCCGGCCGTCGATCGTGGCCAACGCGTCGATGACGCGGGCGTCGTAGCCCGAGTCGGCGTGGTCGTTGAGCGCGCCGTCGGGCTTGACCTGCCAGTCGGTGCACACCTGGATGAGGTCAGGGTTGATCGCGAGGAACTCGTCGTAGGCGGCGCGGACGACATCCTGCGCGCCAGAGGACTCCCGCTCGACGGCGAGGAGCGCTCGATGGGCCTCGCGCCCATCCGGCGTCAGGGACCATCCCGCGGCGCGGCCCTCCTTGTGGACGAGGTGTCCGACCTCGACGGCGGCCTGCAGCAGTTCGTCGACTCCCGGTCCGACGGCAGCGCCCACTGCCTCGGTTGATGCGCGGCCGCGCAACCGCACGGCATGCAGCGTGAGGAACATCGGATCGGATTGGTAGGCCACGGGTCGCCAACGTAGGCAGCGGTACAGTCGACGCGGTGAGCGGCGACCACGGCCACGGGGCGCGCGGCCACACTCACGGCGTCGCCGCCGCCCGCTCGGGGAGTCGCCACAAGTCCCGTCTCGCCATGGCGTTCGCGCTCAGCTTGACGGTGCTCGTCGTCGAAGCCGTCGCCGGTTTCCTCACGAACTCCCTCGCCCTGCTGTCGGACGCCGGGCACATGCTGACCGACGTCATCGGTCTCGGCATGGCGCTGGCCGCGATCCAGCTCGCCGACCGTCACGCGCGAACCGTGCGCTCGACGCCGAGCCGGCACACGTTCGGGCTCTACCGCCTCGAGATCCTCGCCGCGCTCGTCAACGCGGTGCTGCTGTTCGGCGTCGCGATCTTCGTGCTCATCGAGGCCGTCGAGCGCCTGCGTGACGAACCGGACGTCGCCGGCTGGCCGATGCTCGTCGTCGCGACCATCGGTCTCGTCGCCAACCTCATCTCGTTCTGGCTGCTGCGCGAGGGCTCGAAGGAGTCCCTGAACATCGAAGGTGCGTTCCTCGAGGTGCTCAGCGATGCCGTCGGCTCCGTTGGCGTGATCATTGCCGCACTCGCCCTGGAGCTGTTCGGCTGGGCCTGGATCGACCCGGTCGTGGCCGCCGCCATCGGCCTGTGGATCCTCCCGCGCACCTGGCGACTCGGCCGGCAGGCGATCAACATCCTGATGCAGTCGGCGCCCGCACGGGTCGACCTCGTCCGGCTGCAAGACGAGCTGGCGGCGATCTCCGGCGTGGTCGACGTCCACGACCTCCACGTGTGGACACTGACGTCGGACATGGACGCCGCCTCGGCGCACCTCGTCACGGCGGACGGCGTCGATCCCCACGGTGTCCTCGATGGCGCCCGCTCGCTGCTCGCCGACGGGTACGGGATCAGCCATGGCACGTTCCAAGTCGAACCAGTCAGCCACACCGGCTGCACCGAGGTCGACTGGTAGGTCGACTGGGTAGGTCGACTGGGTAGGAATTGGCCGTGGCTTCCTACACGCTCAACAAGGCTGCGGTCGAGCACGCCAGGCAGCTCATCGAGGGGCGCCAGTACGTGCTCAACAGCGACTGGGGTGACGCTCAGCCGAACGCCGATGCGCAGAACGGCTATCTCGACAACCACTCGTGGGACGAGTACGCCAGCTGGCACCTCGGGCTCACCGACGGAGCGAACGACGAGACCAAGGCCCGCTACGCCTTCGTCTACGGGGACTTCCGGCGACTCCACCGAAGCGGACTCATCGCTTGCGTGTATCGCGCCTCCGAATGGCGCCACAAGGAGGTCGAGTTGGCGGCTCACGACCTCCTGCAGCGCCTCGACGCGGCGACTGGCTGAGCCTCTGGCTGCTCACTACCGCATCTGGGCGCGGACGTCCTCGAATCCGAGAACCTCCGCGCCCAGAACACTCATTGAGCTGTGCTCGTTCACCGAGCTGTGCTCACCGAGCTGTGCTCGACGGTTCAGCTGCGCGGGAGCGCCTCCTCCACGGACTGGAGCAGTTCGGTGACGTCCATTCCGTCGGGGAGATCCTCGTCGATCGTGAAGGTCTCGCCGTCCCAGTAGGCGTACCCGGTCTTGCGGTTGCAGATCGATTCGTACTCGGACGTGTTCTCGGCGCACGAGATCGGCTGGTAACCGAGCAGATGGAAGTTGTCGATGGCACCGATCGCCTCGCGCATCGCCTCGCGGTCGTCGATGTCGACGCCGTCGGCGAGGGCTTGGTTGGCGACCTCGTAGGCGAACACGATCGACGAGAACATCTGGCGCCCGAAGGCAGTCTTCGGCCCCTGTGGGCCGTAAGCGTCGATGGCCTCCTCACGCGCGGCCAGCTCGAACTGGATGAACTCGTCGTACAGCTCGGGTTGCTCGACGATGTAGCCCGGGACCTCGAAGTCGATCCCCTCCGACTCGGGCAGCGCTCGGATGGCTTCGCTGTCGCAAGCCGCGGTCGTGTAGATCTGGGCCTCGACACCGGCGGCGCGCAACGCCTGGATCTGGGAAGCGCAATCAGTGGCCTGCGCACCGAGATGCACCGCCGGGTTCTCCGCCCCGGCCAGGTAGTCGGCGATCTGTTGGACCGCCGGTGCGATGGTCGCGGGGTCGCCGGGCGTGTACGGGAAGCCCTGGAAGGCGAAGTTGTCGAGCGTGTCGGCGTAGTACTGGTAGAAGCGCTCGTGGGTGTCGGTCCAGCACTCGTTCCCCGGCGCGTTGTCCGACCAGATCACTGCGAGACGGTCGTGGCCCTTGACCTCGGCGATCAGCTCGGCGCTCGACGGGAAGGCGGTCACGCAGCCGCCGAAGATCCCGTACACGCCGGGCTGGTCGAAGTCGGCAATGAAGATCGGCAGCATCTCGACCACCGGGAAGTCGGTGAACAGTGGGTACATGAGCGGCGTGAAGAAGTCGACGCCGGGGATGATCATGTTCGGGTTGGCGTCGGCCAGCTGGTTGGCGCACGCCTGCGCCTCGTTCTGGTCGACGAGGTGGCCGCAGTAGGCCAGCTCGATCGGTCGACCGCCCGTTCCGGCCTCGATGTCGGCACCGATGCCGCCGAGCCGCTCGTTGACCAGCTGCACCGCGGCCTCGGCGCCCTCGCGGACGTCGGGGAACGTGCCGGCCGGGTCGCCCTCGAGGTTGACCACACCGATCACGAACGGCTCGAGGCTGTCGTCGGCCGCCAGTGGTTCGTCGGCGGTGGCCTCCATCGCGGCCTGGAATGCCGCTGCGCCCTGGCCGTGCAGGGAATCGATGTCGCCCTCCCCGGCCGGCTCCTCCGTCGAGTCGGCGCCTTCGGTGGTCGGCCCTGCCTCGGTGGTGTCGCCGCCTTCCGTGGTCTCGGCCGCGTCGGCCGGCTCGGTCGTCTCGGCACCCCCGGCCGCGGCGGTCGTGTCTGCCGCCTCCGATTCACCTGCGGCTGTGGTGCCACTTGCGCCGCCGTCGTCGTCGTCACCGCACGATGCGGCGATCAGCACGACAACGGCCGCCATGGCAGCTGCTCGTAGGCGTTGGCGCGATGACATCTAGGCCCCCTCTGGTCGGCGCTGTTGCGCGTGAGCGTCGCATCCCCGTGCGGCACCCATGACATTAGCTATGTGGAAGGCGCGTCAAGAAACATCGTCAAGAAACACCGTCAAGAAACGGATTCGTCGCCGGGGCGGGGTTGGCCGCCCCAGCCGCGTGGTACGCGCGAGTAAACGACCCGAGAGGAGGGGCACATGTCGACGACCACCCAGACCGTGGAGGTCGACCGTCCGATCACCGTCGTGTACGACCAGTGGACGCAGTTCGAGGAGTTCCCCCACTTCATGGAGGGCGTGGAGTCGGTCCAGCAGCTCGACGACGCGCATCTCCGGTGGGAGGCGAAGATCGGCGGGATCACCCGTGAGTGGGACGCCGAGATCATCCGCCAGGAGCCGAACCGGGAAGTGGCCTGGCGGGCCACGTCCGGCGCGGAGAACAGCGGCGTCGTGACGTTCCGTGAGGTCGGTGTCGATCGCACCGAGATCACCCTCGACCTCAACTTCGACCCGGAGGGCTTGGCCGAGCAGGCGGGCGACAAGTTGGGCGTGGTCAAGAGCAGGGCCAAGGCGGATCTGATGCGCTTCAAGGACTTCATCGAGTCGCGGCCGATGCCAACGGGCGGATGGCAGGGCAGGATCCGCGACGGCCGCACGACGAACTAGCAGACGAATGAGCAGTCCGAACTAGCAGTCCGAACTGGCAGTCCGAACTAGCAGTTCACATCCTCAGCTCGCAGGAGCCGGTCGGTGCCGACAAAGGGGTCAGCGCCGGCCGGCTTCGCGCCGGCCGGCATCGGGCTTGCGGCCGGACGTCCTCGGCAGCACCACCCACAGGACGACGATGCTGACCGCCACGGGCACCGTCAGCCACCACGCCAACTCGTCCCCGAACACGAGACGCGAGACGCACCACAGCCCGGCGCCCAGCGCAACCGCCAAGAGCGCGAGGCCGGCCACGGTGAGCCGGATCCCCCAGCGCAGACGTGCGGTCCGCTCCGTGCGGTCGGCGACCCGGTGGTACACGGTGGGCGTGATCAGGCACACGACCGACAGCAGTGACGCGACGAGCGCGATGCCGTACGCCGCGCGACCGCTCGCGTCGAGCTCAGGGAACCGGTTGGCGAACGGGACGGTGAGTAGGAACCCCACGAGCACCTGCACGCCCGGGAGCACGACACGCAGCTCTTGCAGGAGGATGCCGTAACGGCGCCGTAGCTCTTCGCGATCGAGCTGATCGTCGAGTTCGTACAGCTCGCGGTCGTCGGACGTGTCGGCTGAGTCGTGCTGGTCAGCGTCCGGGTCGTCGACGTTTGTCATGCCGGTTCGTTGGGCTCGGGAACGGCGTCCTGCTCCTCGTCGTCGACGTAGTTGCCCGGCGCGTCGGGATCGTCCCGGCGCGGCTGCTCGTCGCGCGCGTTCGGGGTTTCGTCCGGCGTGGTCATGGTCTGTCCCCCTACCCCGAGAGAGCGGATGGCACGCACTGGTTGGAGTCCTGAACCCGCGGGTACGGGCCAGATCATGGTGACACGATCGACTCGATCACCGGAGATGAGCGCGGCGCCGCTCGTTCCCGACAGTGACGACCTGGGCGTACTGGCCGCAGCAGCTGCAGGGTGCACGGGCTGCCCGCTGTATCGAGACGCCACGCAAACCGTGTTCGGCGAAGGCCGAACCCGCCCGGCGCTGATGCTCGTCGGGGAGCAACCCGGCGATCACGAGGATCGCAAGGGCCATCCGTTCGTCGGGCCGGCTGGTGGGGTGTTGTGGGGCTGTCTGCGGGAGGCGGACATCTCGCCCGACGACGTCTACACGACGAACGCGGTCAAGCACTTCAAGTTCGAGGTCCGCGGAAAGCGACGGATCCACCAGCGGCCGACGACGGGGGAGATCGAGGCTTGCCATCCCTGGCTTTCAGCGGAGCTCCAGGCGGTCCGTCCTCGTGTCGTCGTCGCGCTCGGTGCCGTCGCCGCACGCTCGATCTTCGGGAGGACGGTCTCGATCGGCGGCTCTCGCGGGGTGGCCCACGATCTGGACGTGGGCCCGGTGTTCGTCACGTACCACCCGTCGGCAGTGCTACGGGCCGACGACCGAGCACAGGAGGTTCGCTCCGCGCTCGTCGCCGACTTGGTGATGGCCCGCAAGGCCGCCGGCTGAGGTCAGACTCTCCGGGAGTGGAAGATGCTGTAGCCGCCGGGACCGACCAGGCAGCCGGCGATGATCAGCAGGATGCCCAGGATCCATGAACCCTGGAAGATCATCACGATCCCGACGACGACGAGGATCGCTGCGATGATCCAGAGCACAGTGGCAGTCATGCTGCAAACCTGCCCACGACACGAGGTTTGTAACCCTCCGTCACCTTCGGCAGGCGGCGGTCAGGCCTTGATCCTCGAGTTGTCGGGGTCGTACAGCGGCCGCAGCGAGACCGCCGCGGGGTACTGGCGGCCGGCAATCTCGACGCTCCAGTCCGCGCCGGAGAGCCAGTCCTTCGTCACTGCGCCGCCCGGACCCTCGGCCTGCACCATCGCCAGCCCCACTGCGCCACCCAGGGTGTGCCCGTAGGAGCCGGCGCGCACGTAGCCGACGGCGACCCCGTCCCGCCGCACGATCTCCCCGTGGAGGAGCAACGGTTGCGGGTCGCACACGAGCACCTGGACGAGCCGGCGAGCTGGCGGGCCGGACGACTTGCGGGCGACGATGGCGTCGCGACCGACGAACCCGTGCGGCTTGTCGAGCGCGAGCGCGAACCCGAGCCCCGCCTCGAGTGGGTCGTCGGTGTTGTCGATGTCGTGGCCGTAGTCGCGGTATCCCTTCTCCATGCGCAGGCTCGCCAACGCCTTCAGGCCGGCGTGGCGTAGCCCGAACTCCTCGCCCACACTGACGACTCGGTCGTACACGTGGACGGCCTGCTCCGCCGGCACGTAGAGCTCGTAGCCGAGCTCGCCGAGGTAGGTGATCCGGATGCACAGCACGCGGGCGAAGCCGATGTCGATGTCCTCCGCCGTGCGGAACGGGAACGCCTCGTTCGAGACGTCGGTCGACGTCAGCGACTGCAGGACGTCGCGAGCGCGTGGGCCCTGCAGGTTGAGCTGCCCGTAGGCAGATGTGACGTCGGTGACGAAGGCGTGTGCATCGTCGAAGTGTCGGCGCATCATCGTCTCGACGTGGCGGTGGGCGGTGTCCGTGGCGACGACGAGGAACTCCTCGTCAGCCAGCTTCGTGACGGTCAGGTCCGCTTCGAGCGTGCCCCGTTCGTTCAGCCACTGCGTGTACGTGATCGTCTGCGGGTCACCGTTCACGGCGTTGGTCGACAACGAATCGAGCAAGCAGCCGGCGTCGCGCCCCTGCACGCGGAACTTCGACATGAACGACATGTCCATCACGATCACGCCGTCCCGGCAGGCTCGATGCTCCTCCTCCCACAGCGGCCACCACTGCGGACGGCCCCAGGTGAGCGGCCCGGGATCGGGCTGGGCACCGCCGCCGGCGAACCAGTCGGCGCCCTCCCAACCGCTGACGTCTCGGAAGTACGCACCCTGCGCGGCGAGGCGGTCATGGACTGGCGATCGCTTGGCCCCTCGCGCCGTCTGCAGCGAGCGGTTCGGGTAGTGGCACTGGTACACCATGCCCAGCGACTCGACAGTGCGGGTGCGGCGGTACTCCGGATTGGTCTGGTAGCGGTGCAGCCGGTCGGGATGGATGCCGGTCACGTCGGCACCCGGATCACCGTCGACGATCCACTGCGCGACGAGCCGACCCAGTCCGCCACCGGTCAGGATGCCGATCGAGTTGAGTCCGGCGGCGACGAAGTAGTTGCGCACTTCGGGCACCGGCCCGACGATCGGCTGGAGGTCGGGCGTGAAGCTCTCGGGACCACAGAAGAACGTTCGGATGCCCGCGTCGAAAGCACTCGGCACGCGGCCCATCGCCTGCTCGAGATACGGCGCCATGCGATCCCAGTCGGGCTGGAGGCTGATGAACGATGCATCGGACGGAACGCCGTCGACCTTCCACGGCGCGCACACGGGCTCGAAGAGCCCGATCATCAGACCACCGACCTCCTCGCGGTAGTAGCCGAAGCTGGCCGGGTCCTCGATCACGGGCCATGACGGTTGGAGGCCCTCCAACGCCTCAGTGATCAGGTAGTAGTGCTCGGCGGCCTGCAGCGGGATGGTCACGCCCGACCGGGCCCCGAGCTGGCGGGCCCACATGCCGGCCGCGTTGACCACGTACTCGCACTCGATGGTGCCTCGGTCGGTGAGGACCCCGTGCACAGCGCGCTGCTTCGTGAGCACGTCCAGGACCGTGACCCCCTGGGCGATCGTCACTCCCTGCTGCCGAGCTCCCCGAGCCAGGGCCATGGTGACGTCGACGGGATTGACGCGGCCGTCGCCGGGGACGTAGAAGCCGGCGAGGACGTCGTCGGTGCGCGCCAAGGGGAACATCTCGGCGACCTCGGACGATGACAGCTGTGAGTGAAGGTGCGGTGAAGGAAGGGAACATCTCGGCGACCTCGGACGATGACAGCTCGTGCACGTCGACACCGCAGTAGCGGTTGAAGGCGGCGACCCGCTGGTACTCCTCGAGGCGGTCGGGGTCGGCGGCCAGCTCGATGAACCCAACCGGCTTGAAGCCAGTCGCCAGGCCTGTCTCCTGCTCCAGCTCGGCGTACAGGTCACGCGTGTAGAGGCGCAGCTCCGTCGAGGTGTGCGACATGGAGCCGAACGTGACCATCAGTCCGGCGGCGTGCCACGTCGTGCCCGCCGTCAGCTGATCGCGCTCGACGAGCACGACGTCACGCCAGCCGGCATGCCCGAGGTGGTACGCGATCGACGTCCCGATGATGCCTCCGCCGATCACGACCACGCGGGCCCGCTCCGGCAGCACCGGCTGCTGGTTGCTCACAGGCCGCCAGTCTGGCGGCCTGTGAGCTCACCTCACTTGTCCAAGACCTTGTCGGCCTTGCGATCGATCCGTTCGCGTTCGTTCTTCGTGAGGTTGCCGGCGTGCTGCTGCTGCGCCGCACGGGACTTCGCGTTGCGGGCGTGCTTCTTGTCCGGCATCGGGTAGTTCCCCGATTCCTTCTTCGCCGTCTTCGTCCTTGCCTTCTCCGGAAGTCCGAAATCCTTGCTGGGGAGCTTCTCTCGCTTCTTGGCGTTCAGTTCGGCCACGTCGCGCTCCTTCCTGTGTTCGCCATCTGGCTGTACCCGCTCGTGGCGACGGCGGAACGCGGCTGCCTTCAGACCGGTGACGCCGAGCCTCACGGAAGTGTGACGTCGAGGGAGACGCGGCCGGACGGATCAGCGACGAAGCTCCCGCCTCCGGTTGCTCCCGCCAGCTGGCCTGAGCACGACCCCGAGACGACCGTCAGCTCGGCCTTCGCCGCGCCACCTTCGAACGCTCCCACGTGCTGCAGCACGAGCGTGCCGTCGCGGCCATCGATCGTGCCGTTGATGCGTTCGAGACCGACGAACGTGGCCGTGCCGTCCTCGGCGTACGCCATCAGCCATTGCGTCACCGAGTCGCCCTCGATGTCACCGCTGTACGCCTTGGAGACGTTGGCGCGGGTCAACTTGCCGGCGCCGGCGCGCACGTCGAACTGGTGCTCGTCCCAATTGCTCACGTCGAACGAAGCCTTGATCTGGGTGGACATGTTCTGCCTCCCGTCTCGGTATGTGTGACTGACTCACACATACCCAGCGTTCACCAACCGGCAAACCGGGTAAGTCTCGAGGCGTGGCCGTGGACCGGCTGAACAATGTCCTTGGTGCCCTCGCCTTGGCCGTCACTGACGCCGTGCGTCAGTCGGCGGAAGAGGCGTCGGGCCACACGGACGCCGGGCCGGCAGCGTTGACGATCCTGCTCACCACGCCGCACGGACGATCGGTCGACGAGTTGCGTCGCGCGGTGGGCTTGACGCCATCGGGTGGCGTCCGGCTGGTCGACCGGCTCGTCGGCGACGGTCTCGTCGAGCGGCGCCCAGGAACCGATGGTCGATCGGTGCTCGTCACGTTGACCCGGCGAGGGCGGCGCATCGCGCGAACGACGCTCGCCGCTCGGGCCGACGCCATTGAACGCATCCTCGCCCCGCTCGACGCCGGACAGCGAGCGCTGCTCGAGGGGATCGTCGAGACGATGCTCGGCGCCCACGTCGTGGAGAAGCTTCGGGCACCGCGCACCGGCGGATGGGTCTGCCGGCTCTGTGATCAGGTCGCCTGTGGACGGGACCAGGGCAGGTGTCCCGCCGCAACCGCCGCTGCGATCACTGATCGGCCTCCCGCCGGACCTTCAACCCGTCGAACTGGACCACGCTGACGCCGCCGGACCGACCACCACGTGGCGCACGTCAGCGATTCGACCGTCGTCGATGATGACGTGGGCGACGGTGCAGGCACGCTGCCGGCGGCGCTGCATCGCCGAGCCCGGATTGACCTGGTGCTGCACGTGTCCGTCCGCACCGACGTCGACCTCGTGCCACGGGACGTGGGAGTGCCCGAACACGACGACGTCGCTGGTCGGGAACCACCGGCGCAGCCGTGCTGCGCGGCCGGCCGCCGGCCCGCTGTCGTGGACGATCCCCAGCGTGCTCCCGGCGACGTCGACGGTTCGGCGTTCGGGAAGGTCGAGCTGGTGGTCGTTGTTGCCCTTCACCGCGACGACGGTCGGCACGTGCGCCCGCAACGCGTCGAGCACGCAGGTGTCCGTGACGTCGCCGGCGTGCACGACGACGTCGGCGACAGCGAGGTCCGCGCCGATCCGGTCGAGCAGCCGTCCGGCCTGGTTCGGCCCGAGGTGCGTGTCGGCGAGGAGCAGTACGTCGCGTTGGGTCATTGATCTCGTCGATATGTTCCTGGCGATGGGTGTTGTCATCCGGCCGATTCGCGACGGTGACGTGGATGCCATCGTCGCGCTGTCGGTGCGGGCGTGGGAGCCGGTCTTCGAATCGATCCACGAGACGGTCGGTCCACGACTGATTCGTCTACTTCTACGGAGACGACTGGCGGCTCCATCAAGCCAATGACGTGCGCCGGGCGTGCTCGGCGTATCAGGTGCGCGTCGCCGACGACGACGGCCGTGTGGTCGGCTTCACCGCCGTTGACCTTCCCGCCGACAGCCAGGACGGCGAGATCTACATGGTCGCTGTCGACCCTGTCGCGCAGGGCGCCGGCATCGGCGTGCAGTTGACGATGGCGGCGGTCGACATGATCCGCGACTCAGGCAAGCGGTGCGCGGTGGTGGGCACAGGTGCCGATCGTGGGCATGCTGCGGCCCGCGCGACGTATCGCAAGGTCGGGTTCACGCCGTGGCCCAGCGAGCAGCTCTTCCTGCTGCTCGACGACGCTGTGTAGGTGGGGCGCTACCTCGCGGCGCGGCGCGAGCCCCGTCGCGCCCGCTCCAGCCCGTCGAGGAGCAGATCGAGCCCGTACTCGAACTCCTCGCCGTAGTCGTACCCGGGCTGCAGCACGTGCTCGAGCGTCAGCTCGGCGAGGTGCGGATACTCGTCGGCCGGAACCTGCGCCATGATCGCCTGGGCCAGCTCGGCGGTCTCCTCGGGCGTGTTGAACGGCAGGTTCCGCTCCTGCAGCGCGAAGCCGTAGATGTAGCTGTCGAGCGCGGAGAACGCGTGCGCGGCCAGCTCGACGGAGAACCCAGCTCGACGGAGGCACCCGAGCACGGTGTCGTGGTGGCGCAGCGTGGCTGGCCCCGGCGACGAGCGCGACTCCATCAGCCCGATTGCCCAGCGGTGCCGTGACAACGTCTGGCGCACGGAGAGGGCGCGGCGACGCATCGCCGACCTCCAGTCCTCGTCGGAGGATGGCAGCTCGATCTCGGCGAAGACCAGATCGATCATGCCGTCGAGCAGATCGTCCTTGTTGGCGACGTGGTTGTACAGCGACATGGCCTCGACCCCGACGGCGTCGCCGAGGCGACGCATCGTCAGGGTGTCGATGCCGGCTTCGTCAGCAAGTGCGATCGCCGCCAGGAGCACTTGGTGGCGGCTCAAGCGACGGCGGGGGGAGGCGTCAGGGGTTGACATACTTACGCAGTAAGTGTATCACTTACGTTGTAAGTACACAAGATGAGATGCAGGCATGGAGCGTGTGATGAAGTCGATCGTGCAAGACCGCTACGGCGCTGATGCGGAGAACGTCCTCCGGCTCGACGAGGTCGAGCAGCCGACGATCGGAGACGACGAGGTCCTCGTGCGCGTGCACGCAGCAAGCGTGGATCGGGGCACGTGGCACGTCATGGCCGGGTTGCCCTACCCGATCCGAGTGGCGGGGTTCGGCTTGCTCAGCCCGAAGTATCGAAATCCCGGGCGCAGCCTGGCTGGGACCGTCGAAGCGATCGGCGCCGCCGTCACGGCCTTCACGCCAGGTGACGAGGTGTTCGGCGTCGGTGACAGTTCGTTCGCCGAGTTCGCCCGAGCGCGACCGGACAAGCTCGCGGCGAAGCCGGCCAACCTCACGTTCGAGGAGGCGGCTGCCGTGCCGATCTCCGGGCTCACGGCGCTCCAGGCAGTCCGTGACCACGGGAAGGTGGTGCCGGGGCAGCACGTGCTGATCCTGGGCGCGGCAGGCGGCGTGGGCAGCTTCGCTGTGCAGATCGCCAAGGCGTTCGGTGCCGTGGTCACCGGCGTCGCGAGCACTGAGAAGCTGGAGACGGTCCGTGGGCTCGGCGCTGACGACGTCATCGACTACACGGCCAACGACCCGGTCGACGGCGGCCAGCAGTACAGCAGCCAGCAGTACGACGTGATCCTCGACATCGCGGGAAACCGCCGACTTTCCGACCTACGACGTGCTCTGACGCCGGCAGGACGGCTCGTGATCGTCGGGGGTGAGACGGATGGCCGCTGGATCGGCGGCGTCGATCGCCAGCTCCGCGCCCACGTGTGGTCGATGTTCGTTCCGCAGCACCTCGGTACGTTCATCTCGTCGGAGAATGCCACCGGCCTGGAGGCGCTTCGTGAGCTCATCGAGTCCGGCCGAGTCAGGCCGCTGATCGATCGCAGCTATGCGCTCGACGACACCGCAGCAGCCATCCAACATCTCGTCGACGGCCGCACCCGCGGCAAGCTCGTGATCACGGTGTCGGATCGCCCCGAGCCGGCCCTCGCCGGCCGCAGTCGAGCGAGCGAGACCAGGCCACATCGGGCTCGCTAAGGTCAGCGACACGGCAGGGATCGATCTGGCCTCGAGCACGGTCCCGACCAAGTACTGGCATGCGCTGGCCGACGGTCGGGTGCAGTGCGATGTGTGCCCGCGCGCTTGCAAGATGCGAGAAGGCCAGCGCGGGATGTGCTTCGTCCGTGCCGTCGAAGGTGGGCAGGTGGTGTTGACCACTCATGGCCGCTCGTCGGGATTCTGCGTCGACCCCATCGAGAAGAAGCCGCTCAACCACTTCGTGCCAGGCACGCCGGTGCTCTCGTTCGGCACGGCGGGCTGCAACCTGGCCTGCCGGTTCTGCCAGAACTGGGACATCTCCAAGTCCAAGGAGGTCGACACCCTCGCCGACGCGGCGTCGCCGGAGAAGATCGCTCTCACGGCCGAGCGGCTCGGGTGCCGAAGTGTGGCGTTCACGTACAACGACCCGGTGATCTTCATGGAGTACGCCATCGATGTCGCCGACGCCTGCCGCGAGCGCGGCATCCATCCGGTGGCGGTCACTGCCGGGTACATGTGCGACGAGCCGCGCGTCGAGTTCTACCGCCACATGGACGCCGCCAACGTCGATCTGAAGTCGTTCCGCGAGGACTTCTACAAGCACGTCGCCGTCGGGCACCTGCAGCCCGTGCTCGACACGTTGGCGTACCTGCGTCACGAGACCGACGTGTGGTTCGAGATCACCAACCTCGTCATCCCTGGCCACAACGACTCCGATCGCGAGTTCGAGGAGATGGCGGCGTGGATCGCCGAGCACCTCGGGCCGGACGTGCCGCTCCACTTCTCGGCGTTCCATCCGGACTTCAAGATGCTCGACGTGCCGCACACGCCGCACCGAACACTGGCCCGAGCCCGTCAGATCGCCCGAAATCACGGCCTGCACTACGTCTACACGGGCAACGTCCATGACTCGGTCGGTTCGAGCACGGATTGCCCGCAGTGCGGGCGGCGAGTGATCGAGCGGGACTGGTACGTGCTCGGCGACTATCACCTCACTGACGAGGGCCGGTGCCGGTTCTGCGGAACCCAGATCCCGGGACGGTTCGACGGTCCGCCGGGTACGTGGGGTGCCCGTCGGCAGCCGGTGCGGCTGAGCGCATGACGATCCGCATCCGCCCTGCTGCAGTGGCCGGCCGCTTCTATCCGGGACGACCCGATCAGTTGCGCACGACCGTGGAGGGCCTGCTCGAGGGCGCATCACGCGGACGGTCGGCAGCGAAGGCCGTCATCGCTCCACACGCCGGCTACCAGTACTCCGGTCCGGTCGCGGCGAGCGCGTACGCGTGGCTGGCGCCGGCGGCGGGACTCGTGAGGCGAGTGATGGTCGCCGGACCGTCCCACTTCTGGCCAGTCGGCGGCGTTGCCGTCCCGAGCGTCGACGCCTTCGACACGCCGCTTGGCGACGTCGTCGTGGACGACGACGCACGACGGTGCGCGCTCGGCGTCGACGGCGTGGTCGTGGACGACGTCGCGCACTCGAGGGAGCACAGCCTGGAGGTCCAGCTGCCGCTCATCATCTGCGTGCTCGGTGGCGTGGCGGTCCTGCCACTCGCCGTCGGACGATCTGGCGCGGGCGTGCTCGCTCAGGTGCTCGAGCGGCTGTGGGGTGGTCCCGAGACCCGCGTCGTCATCAGCACCGATCTCAGCCATTACCACTCGGCGAACGTCGCCGCAGCGCTCGACCGCCGCACGGCGGACCAGATCTGCCGGCTCGAGCCCCCCGCCGACGACGACGCCTGCGGGGCGGCCGCCGTTGCTGGTCTGTTGCTCGCTGCTCGCCGCCACGAGCTCTCCGTGCGGCTGCTCGATCTCCGCAACTCTGCCGACACTGCCGGTGATGCCGATCGAGTCGTCGGCTACGGCGCCTTCGCTGTGGTCGAACCGGATCAATGATCGTGGCGGGCCACGTCGACGTCCGCTTCTACGCCGAGCTCAACGAGTTCCTCCCACTGGCGTCGCGAGGGACGACCATGCGTCGACCGTTCCGCAGTCACCAGACGGTGAAGGACATCATCGAAGCGGCCGGCATTCCGCACACCGAGGTCGATCTCATCGTCGTCGACGGTGAGTCGGTCGGGTTCTCACACCGCCCGCGCAGCGGCGATCGCCTCGCCGTCTATCCCGTGTTCGAAACACTCGACATCACCGCAGTCGGGCGCCTCCGACCCGCGCCGCTGCGGGATCCGCGCTTCGTCGTCGACATCAATCTGGGCCAGCTGGCCCGCCTCCTGCGCCTGGTCGGTTTCGACGCACTGTGCGACCGCCATCTCGACGACCCCGAGTTGGCCGCTGTCGGCGCCGCCGAGCATCGCATCGTGCTCACGCGCGACCGCGGCCTGCTCAAGCGACGGAACGTCACGCACGGTCTCTTCGTGCGAGCCGTCGACCCGTTCGAGCAGATCGTCGAGGTCGTGCGTCGCCTCGACCTGCGCGGGCGACTGGCGCCGTTCACACGATGCCTGCGCTGCGGCGGCCCACTGAGTGAGGTGAGCAAGGACGCGGTCATGGACCAACTCGAGCCGCTGACCCAGCGCCACTACGAGGACTTCGCCCGGTGCGAGCGGTGCGGGCAGGTGTATTGGAAGGGGTCGCACCACGGCCGGCTGGAGGAGTTGGTGGCGCGGATCGTTGCCGCAGTCGCGTGCTAGAGCGTCAGGCCGCGGTGGACGGTGGTGGGCGTGGCTCGACGTTGGTAGTGCCGGTGGTGGTGGTTGGTGCTTCGTGGTGGAGGGTGCCGTCGGGTCGGCGGAGGGTGATGGTGCGGTCCGGTTTGAGGGTGAGGGTCCAGCCGCCTTCGTGGACGTGGTGGTGGTGGCGCTCGCACAGCGGCAGCAGGTTGTCGAGGTTCGTGGCGCCGAGGTGTTCCCACCAGGTGACGTGATGGATGCGGCAGTCCTCGAACCGCACCCGACAGCCGGGGAACCCACAGGCCCGGTACATCGCCCGCAACGCCCGACGCTGCTCGGGGGTGGCGAGACGCCGGGTCCGCCCCAGGTTCAACGGCACCCCGTCGTCGTCGAGGGTGATCGGGGTGATGGTGGCGTCGCAGCCCAGCCGGCGGACGGTCTCGACGGGTAGGGGTTGGCCGTCACCGGTCTCACACACCGTGTCCTCATGGGGTCCGTGACGCATCGTCGCGGGCATCGGTGAGCAGCGGTGAGGTCGGGGATGCGGTGCCCGGTGGTGCGGGCGCCGGTGATCAACCCGACCAGGGCGTCGGCCTTCAAGTGGTCGAAGTCGACGTCGTCGCCTTGGGCTGCGGAGCGGGCCGTGGCGACGGCGGCGTCGAGAGCGCTGGCGATGCGGGCGTCGGTCTCGGGGTCGACTTGGAGGTGGGTGTGACACATCCCGCTGACTCGATCGACCCAGCGCCGCACACAACGCTGCTGCTTGAGGCGGGCGAGCTGGGAGATGCCGTCGTCACGCGACAGGACCCGACCCAACTTGCTCATCTCCCGTTCGAACGTCTCCACCGGCATGACCGAAGCAGAGCGGACGACGGCTGACTGCAGATCCTGCAGTTCGGCTCGGGCGGCGTCACCCAGCTCGCCGGCGAGGCGGGCCACGGCGTCGACATGACCCGCCGACATCCGCCCGGCCGCCAAGGCGTCATGCACCTCGGGTAGCTGCGCGCAGACCGTGGCCCGCCGGGCCGCGGCGTCAGCGTCACGGGCGGAGCGTCGCCCACCACCGGTCAACAAGGCCGAGGCCGGCTCACACGACCCTTCGGAGGCGAGCCGGGCAGCGTGCACGGCAACACGGACGTCGAAGGCGTCCAACCAGGCCCGCACGCGCTGCGACAGCGCCACCAACGAAGCGAGACCAGCGCGGTCACAGGTCGCCGGGTCGGTGTCGGCGAGCTCGCCGAGCAATGCCACGACTCCGGTGTCGTACATACGTTCAGTCATACGTACGTACGTTCTGAAAGTCAATGGTTGTGAGGAGAAATTCGAGCAATCGAACCACCACCGAACGATGTCCAACATCGAACGATCCGACGGCCCGTCAGCCACGAACATCCTCCGGACAAACGGAGGTTGACATGGTTCCATCAGGACCCGAATGGTTCATCGTCCTCGCCGTCGTGCTCGTCATCTTCGGTGGCTCGCAGCTGCCGAAGCTGGCCCGCAACATCGGCAAGGCGCAGCGGGAGTTCAAGGACGGACTCGGCGAGGGAGCGCACGACGCGGACACTGCGCCCGCCGAGTGACCTTGCTCAGCCGGGCGCCACGTACGCACCAACGACGGCATTGGTCCGCTCGAGTGAGGCCAGCAGCGCGGCGGGGGAGCCCCACGCCGCCGTCGGGTCGGCGAGCGCTGCCGAGACCGAGAGGATGCGATACGGCATCCGCGCCAGGTAGATCGGGTTGACCTGCGGTTGCTCGACGACGAACGTGCCGTCGGGCTGTTCGGCGATGTCAACTCGAACCATCATCCCGTCGAGGGCACGCGGGCCGCAGCAGTCGGTCGAGTCACCCATCCCGCTCAACATGTTGCCCATGCCGAAGACGACCCAGCGGCCGTTGATCTGTTCGATCGGCTGCACGACGTGGGCGTGGTGGCCGACGATGAGATCCACGGCGCCGCTCGCGGTGACGGCGTTCGCGACAGCGCGCTGGGCGGCGGTCACGTCTGAGACGCCCTCTGCGCCCCAGTGCAGCGACACGATGACGACCTCGGCGCCGGCGGCTCGGGCCTGCTGCGCTTCGGCGATGATCCGCGCCGGATCGATGAGGTTGGACCGCCACGCCTCCCCGTTCGGGATCGGCAGCCCGTTGTAGTCCTGCGTGGCGGAGATGTGAGCGACGCGCACACCGTTGACGTCGAAGGTCGCCGGTGCTGCTTCGGCCAGCGCGCGCGCCATTCCGGCGTGACCGAGGCCGGCGGCATCGAACGCAGCGAGCGTCGCGTCGATGCCGGCGGCGCCCTTGTCCATGGTGTGGTTCGACGCCAACGAGCAGCGGTCAAAGCCAGCCGTGCGCAGCCCCACGACCATCTCCGCCGGAACGCCGTACGTCGGGTAGACGCCATCGGGCTCGGTACCGGGCGGCGCCACGGGCGTCTCGAGGTGGCAGATCGCCACGTCGACACCCTCGATGATGGGCCGCACGACCTCGAACATCGGAGCGAAGTCGTATCCGGCGCCACCTGCATCGTCGCTCGCCTGCTGGATCACTGACGTGTGCGACAGCACGTCGCCAGCGGCGAGCAGGCTGAAGCGCCTGGGGAGTGACGGCTTGGTCGGGACCGCCGTGAACGTCGCCGTCGTGTCCAGCGTCGCCGTGTCCAACGGCTGCACGAGGTCGGAGTCGCCCTGCGCGCCACACGCCGCAGTGGCGCCGAGCAGCACGATCACCGGCAGCCCCCGCACCCTCTGACGAGGCACGGGGCGCGACGGTACGAGTCGCCCACTTCCGGGTGGTGGATGGTCGCTCCGTCAGCGCGAGGGCGCCGGAGTCGTGGCGTGGGCGACAGCCCAGTCCAGGGCGCGATCGGCGACGAGCTCCCATCCCGGCACGCCGGGGAAGTGCGGCCGGTCGGCGAACTCGACGTACTCGGTGATCGCTTCCGACTGCCGGTACTTCTTGACGATCGCCCGTGTCACGCTGAGCGGAACGACATGGTCCTGGCCGAAGCCGACGAACAGCATCGGTGCTCGCTCGCTGCGCTGGAAGTCGACCCGTGACGACGTTCGCGGGTTGAGGTTCGCCAACGCGCCCTCGAACAGGATCGGGCCGGCGCCCGGGACGGCGTACCGCTCGTAGTACGGCTTTGACTCCTCGAGCGACAGCGTGTTCGTCATCGTGTAGTGGAAGTCTTCGAGCGTGTACTCGACCGCCCGGTGACGGTTGAGAGGGTTGCGCAGGATCCGACCGCCGGAGCGCAACGTGCTCAGAGGCAGCCGACGGATGCCTCGTGGCTGGGCGGCGGACAAGCCGACGCCGGCCGCGCCGAGACCGCGCTCGATGAGCAGCTGCATGAACAGCCCGCCGAACGAGTGGCCCAAGATGATCGGGGCAGTGTCCAGGCTGCGGATGAACTGCTCGTAGTGGTCGACGATCCTCGTGATCGACAGGCTGGCGAGGGGAGACGGATCGTCGCGCAGCGCTTCGACGTCACCCTCCAGTCCGGGCCATGAAGGGGCGTGCACATCGTGGCCTGCCGCGGAGTAGCGCTCGGCGAACTGCTCCCAGCTCCGTGGCGTCATCCACAGTCCGTGGATCAGCACGATCGAGTTGCTCATCGCACCCCTCCAAACGTCGGTTGGCGCCAGTGTGCCGTCTCCCTCGTCCCCGGCAACGGCCTACCATCCGCGCCGATGCGGCTGCGCGGTGTTGGCTCGGCCACGCCGACCACGGCTGCGACGAGGACGAGCGTGGCGACGACTGCGACGACGAGCGACAGGCGCCCGATGATCGGCCGCTCCCGCCACGTCCTGCTCGGGTTCTCGGCACTGGCCACTGTCGTCATCGTCGGCACCGTCGGCTACGTGGTGCTGGGGTTCGGGTTCCTGGACGCGCTCTACCAGACGGTGACGACGGTGACGACCGTCGGGTTCCGCGAGGTCGAGCCGCTCAGCGGCGTCGGCCAGGTCTTCACCGTGCTGCTGATCCTCGCTGGGGTCGGTACGGCGTTGTACACCCTGACGGTCCTGCTCGAGGTGTTGGTCGAGGGCCACCTCGGAGAGGCCATGGAGAGGAGACGAATGGACAAGCAGATCGCTGCGCTGCACGGTCATGTCATCGTCTGCGGGTGGGGACGCGTCGGGCGGGCGGCGGCTCGCGAGCTCGACGAGGCGGGTAAGCCAGTCGTCGTGGTCGACATGGATCCAGAACGAGTGGCGACCGTCCCCCAGCCGTATCTCCACATCTGCGGCGATGCCTCCGACGACGACGTCCTGCGGCACGCCGGAGTCGATCGAGCGGCGGCGCTCGTCGCCGCGGTTTCCACCGATCCGGCCAACCTGTTCATCACGCTTTCGTGCCGATCGCTGCAACCGGGTCTGTTCGTCGTTGCTCGCGCCCGCGAGGAGTCGAGTGTCAAGAAGCTCCTGCGAGCCGGAGCCGACCGAGTCGTCAACCCACAGGAGATCGGGGGTGCTCGCATCGCCGCCTTCGTGGCGCGGCCACGCGTCACGGAGTTCCTCGACGTCGTGATGCACTCCAGGGAGACGGAACTGCTGCTCGAGGAGGTCAGCCTCGCCTCGGACTCGGACCTGCTCGGTGCGAGCCTCGGTGAGGCGAAGGTGCGCGACCGCACCGGAGCGCTCGTCCTGGCACTGCACGACCCGGAGCTCGGCCTCGTCTCGGTACCTTCCGCGGACATCGTGATGAAGGCGGGCCAGACGTTGATCGCCATCGGAACGCCGGGGCACCTGAAGCGCCTCGCCGAGCTCGCCCGCCACGCGTCGACGGAAGCGCAATGAGCTCTCCGATCCGCCAGCTGTTCCGCCGCCGATCGGCTGGCGGCGACTCCCTCCTGCGGCTGCCGTGGCTGCGCCCGCTGGTCGTCGCTCAGCTGTTCTCGAGCGTCGGCAATGCGATGGCGATGCTGGCCGTCGCCTACCTGTCGTTCACGAGCGCCAACTCCCTGCTCCACACCGTGATGGTGGCGACGGCGTACAGCCTTCCGGCGGCCTTCGTCGGTGGCTGGTCCGGCCGGCTCGCCGACACCCGGGATCACCGCAAGGTGGTCTTCACCACGTCGGCGGTGTCGATCGCGATCTGGCTCGGTGTCACCGGCCTGGAAGTCGCTGAACTGCTCAATCCGTGGTGGCTGACCGTGTCCTCGTTCTTTGCCGGGTTCGCCGGTGCGGTGCAGTTCCCCTCCTGGCAAGAGCTCGAGCGCCAGCTCGTACCGTCCGAGCGCCTGCAGGAGGCCAATGCGCTGTTCTCGAGCGCCGGGTCGATGGCCCGGATCTTCGGCGCCGTCGCCGGCGGCGTCCTCGTCACGTGGATCGGGGCGGGATGGGTGTTCGTCTTCAACGCCGTGACGTTCGTGCCGCTGATGGTCGTCGTCGTTCGCATTCCGGCGTCCCCGCCCAAGGACGCGCAGGGCGGCCAAGCGCGTACGGCTACGTGATGCCCTGCAGTACGCCCGCAAGGAACCAGCGGTTCGCCTCGCGCTCCGACTGGTGATCATCCTGACCCTCCTCGCCGTGCCGATCGCCAAGCTGCTGCCGGCGGTTGCCGACGACCTCGGCGGTGAGGCCCACAACCTCGGGATCTTGACCGCCTTCTACAGCCTTGGAGGCAGCCTGGTCGCGATCCTGCTGCATCGGCTCACCAAGCACCGCTCCAAGTCCGCGCTCGTCGCGCCTGCCGTGCTGGCCTGCGGCGTCTCACTCGTGATCATCGGCATCACCGGCGACCGGCTGGGAGGCGCCGGACGGCAAGTGGCCGTGCTGGCGTTGCTCGTGCCGATCGGACTGGGGCTGGCCATGGCCCAGGCGGTGCTCTCGGCGACCGTCCAGGTGTCGGCCTCTGAAGAGATGGAGAGCGAGGTCATCGCGTTGTACGCCGCCGTGGTGAGCATCGTGACGCCGATCGGCGGATTCGCGCTCGCCGGTGTCGCGGATGCGACGACGGTGTGGCTCGCCGTGGCGATCGCCGGTGGGGCACTGGCGGTCGTCGCCGTCGCCATGTACCTCCTCACCCCACTGGAGCTGACGACGGTCGACCCATCGAATCAGCACGACGCCGCGGTGGACCATGGCCACCACCTCAGCGCGCAGCCCGTTGGCTTCATCCATCCCGGGCAGTTCCACCCGCTCACCGTCGGTCGGCGCCGCCGACGATCGTCGCAGGTCAGTTCGTCGTCTGAGGCCGCAACACCAAGCGGGCTGTGATCGTCGTTCGTCCGCTCACTGACGCCGATCACTCCTGGATGGTCGCCACGCTCGAAGAGGGCTGGGGCGGGACGAGCGTTGCCCGCCTCGGCGAGCTGATCGACGCCGCGCTACTGCCAGGATTCGTTGCCACCCACGGCGAAGCCCGCGTCGGTCTGCTCACCTACCTCGAACGCGACGACGGCATCGAGGTCGTCACGATCCAGGCTCTCGCTCACGGTCGCGGCGTCGGCAGCGCGTTGATGGACGCCGTTCAGTCCATGGCGATCGAGCGGGCGGCGTCACGACTGTGGCTCATCACGACGAACGACAACGGGGCCGCCTTCCGTTTCTACCAGCGCTGCGGGCTCGACCTCTGCCGCCTGATCCGCAACGGTGTCGAGGCGTCTCGACGCGTCAAGCCGTCCATCCCCGTCGCCGGCGCTGACGGCATCCCCATCCGGCACGAGCTCGAGTTCGAGCTGATCATCCGTTGAGCCATTGAGCCACGGCAGCACCGGCGGCTTGCCGAGGGGGGACCACAACCCGGATGACGACCTGGCCCCAGCTCGGTCGTTGCGCGGCCGGCCGGACGAACGACTGGGGCGACTTCACGACGGACCGTCGGCGGGCGAAGTGCGGCCGATCGGGACGGCCACGGATTCGCCGGGTGCCAGCACGCGCAGCGCGTCGATCATGTCGACGGCGCGCAACGCATCGGCGAATTGGTGGGCGGGCGTGTCCAGCCACTTCGGCCGTCTGACGCCGATCGGGCTGTACGTGCCCCAGTGCACCGGGATCACGACGCGGGCCCGCAACAGCGTGGCCGCGGTGGCTGCACGCTCTGGGTCGAGGTGCCCCTCGCCGATGGTCGGGCCCCAGCCCCAGATCGGAAGCAGCGCCACGTCGATCGGAGCCAGGTCGGCCATCGTGTCGAACAGGTCGGTGTCTCCTGCGAAGTACACGGCGGCGTCGTCGCTGCGCAGCACGTAGCCGACGGGCTCGGCGACGATGCTGCTGTGTGGGCCGCGGCCTGGCGGGTGGACGGCACGCACGGTCTCGACCGTGAGGCGACCGGCGTCGAACGTGTCGCCGGCCTTGGCCTCGTCGACGTTCTGGAAGCCCTTGCGCCCCAGCAGCCGCCCGGCACCCGCCGGGACGATGATGCGGGTCGCCGGACCGAACCGCCGCAGCGACGGCACGTGCAGGTGGTCGAGGTGGACATGGGAGATCACGATCACATCCGGCGCGCCGACCGTGACCACGTCGACGTGGTGATGCCGGCGGAGGTGCGCCAGCCGCGCCGTCAGCGCCGGGTCGGTGAGGACACGCGTGCCGTCCAGGTCGACCTGGACACACGAGTGCCCGAGCCACCGGATCGCCGCGACGCCGCCCATCCTCCCAGCGTACGACGAGGCGCGAAGTGGCATTGGATCCTCCAGGCGCCGAGCGCGAGGCGACCGCTAGCCTCGGTGGTCCGCTGCCCTCGTAGCTCAGGGGATAGAGCATCGGCCTCCGGAGCCGTGTGCGCAGGTTCGAATCCTGCCGAGGGCGCTCCCTGCTCAGACGGCCTGAGCAGGGCTTTTGCCCTGGTCAGAGGCCTCGCCGGGAAACCCCGTCATCGGCCCTGTTGGGCTCTGTTGTGCCCTGTTCGGTCCTCCCAGTGGGCCAATAGTGGGCAGAATCGGTTGCGCGAGGACCGATGGTCGGTCGTCGACGGTCGCGCGGCCAAGCGTCGCGGGCGGCGAGTGCCGACGCCTCGCGAGTCGCGGCCGTAACCCGAGGGTCGTGGGCCGGGCGGCGACGACGATCTCGCGAGCAGTCGTCCCACGACTCGTCGGCGTCGTTCGGGCAAGCGAGGCGCCGACGCAGTCGCGACGGAGCGTCACGTGCGCAAGTCCCTGCGTCTGATCTCGAGCAGCTCCGGAAGTCCCTCACGCGTCCTTCTGCAGCTGTCGCCTCTTCGTCCGTCATCCTGCCGACTCTCAGGCGGGCACCGAGCTCACGAAGCGCAGCCGCGACCCGCTCGAGGTTCTCCAGGTCGTGCTCGGCACGCAGTCGACGTCGGCGGTGCGACGCTCGGCTCCGTAGGCTCGCGCGGCGAGGCCACCGACGAGGAGGTACTCGACCCGGTGCGCGTCGAGGACGGCGAGGATCCGATCCGGATCGAAGCCGTCAGCGTCAGCCGGCACGGCCGGCGGCGCGATCAGCGTTGATCTGCGCGATGAACGCTCGAACCTTCTCAGGCGTGTCGAGCCGTCGACCGTCTCGCGTGATCGGCACGTCATCCGCCGTCGGAGCGCGATCCCCCGCCAGCTCGTGTGCGCTCTCGCAACGGCCGACGACGTCCTCGATCACCACTCCTAGCGTACGCCCGCTCCCGTGTGCGCGAGCACGGTGAAGGCGACTCGCAGGTGGTCGATGCCGCCTGCCGGCGTGTCGTGGGCGACCTGGACGGCTCAGAACAGCGGCTCCACGCGTAGCCCGCTCAGCCACTGCGTGACCTCGCGCGGATCGAAGCGGATGAGCTTGCCCACCTTGTAGTACGGGATCTTGCGCTGTTGCACCTGCGAGCGGATGAAGTCCTCACTGACCCCGAGCATCTGGGCAAGCTCCGGGATACCGAGCCACTCCACCGACGTCTCGCTCCGGGACTTCGTGTTGCTCCTTCTCACGGCGTCGTCCTTGGCGGTGAGGGGCGGCACCCAACGGCCGCCTTCACACATACAAGGGGACATCGAGAAGCCATTGGGACACAGATTGCTGTCTGGCGCCAGCTGCGTCGGCGGTGATCTCGGTCGGGGTACGGACCGTGGGTCGACGGTGAGCCGGTCACTGCCGGATCCGGCGGACTCGAGACCCGGCATCGCTGTCGCCCGCACCCCCCGGGTACTCAGCGCGGCGCTCGTCGAACCTCAGAGGAGGACCGGAGCCCGTCTACAAGCCGAAGTTAAGAGATCTTCAGGTGCGCGGACCTGGACGTCGAGCGGGCCGAGCAACCGATCTCGAGGCGGATGACGGTACGGATCCACACGAGACCACGATGGATCCGATCAACCCAGTCAGCGGCGTCTGAGCTGAAGGTGAGTCGGAGCAGCGCCAACTTGTCGATCAGCCGGCCCGTCACGTCCAGGCTCGGCCAGAGCAACCTCCGTGGGATGTCCCAGGACGTCATTTGTGCTGAGGGGAGCGCCCGTGGATTGCGACGACGGCCGACACCCGCCAGGCCCAAACGCCGAGTGAGGTCATCCGCTGCGTCGACCGCGCTTCTCGAACCGCTGGAACCGGTCAGTCGTCCGCCGAGTCCACGGGCGTCGGGTACTCACCCCGGTAGGCCGCCCACACGTCGGGGTGCAGTCGTCCGCGATCGGCGACGGTGAGACCCTGTTGCCGGGCCCACGCGCGGACCTCCGCTGTCGTCGGCTCCGGCGGCGGGACGGGCCCCGCTCTCGGCAGAGCCGCCGCCAACTCGGTGGCAGCAGCGTCGGCGTCGTGATCGGCGAGGGCCGCGCCGAGGAACCGGTAGGTCCACTCCTGGGCCAGTGGCCGGGTCTCGGCGAACACGATCGGAACCGACGCGAACCGTGCCGCCGCCTCTCCGAGTCCCTCGGCGATCACCGCCGGTCGCACTCGGTCGAGCTTGAACACCGCCGAGTAGCGATCCTCCACGACGACCGCCGCCGCGGGCAGCGTGGCGAGCTCGGCGAGCAGGTAGCGCAGCTTCCCGGACGTCATCGTCGCGACGAGATCGGTCAGCGACTTCCGCTCCACCGCGGCCACGACCCGGTCGCCGACGACGACGGCGTAGTCGCCCGCCGCCAGTTTGGCTCGCCGCGTCGTGGCCTGCTGGTGGCCGAACGTCCACGGGTAGCGCTCGTGGACGTCGACGAGGATCTCCAGCTGCTGCCCCGCCGCACGCGCCGTCGGCACCGCCACGTTCGGACGCGCTTGGCGGGTCGTTCGGGCCGACTGCCAGAAGATGACGTCCCGACCGCGCGCTTTGGTGAACACGAACTGCGAGCGGTTCTCTCGCGCCCGGTCGAGCACGAGGTCGACAGCCGCGCCGCGCCGGCGGCAGTCACGCACCGGCACCCGCTCGACGATCTCCGGATCCTCCGGCCACTCGAGGGCGCGGTGGCAGTAGACCTTCGCCGTGCGTGGCCAGACGTCACGGACCTTCAACACCACGGCGCCGTCGGGCAGCGGCAGGCGCACGAGGTACGGGAGCGAGGACCCGTCCTCCGGGTTCCGAGCCACGACGAACTCCCGCACCGCTGTCACGCTACGCAGCCGCTCGTCTGTCCTGCGCGGAGACGCGGTCCGAGTCGATCGGCGTCGTGCACTGCGACGGCTCAGGCAGTGGCAAGTCGAAGCGGCGTGTGCCGAGCGAGGGCTTCGAAGTCGGCGTCGGCGTGGAGGAGCTCGACGTCCGCCCGGATCGCGACGGCGGCGATGAGGCAGTCGACGAGCCTGCGAATCGTGTCGCCGTTGCGGCGACACGTGCGGTACCACGCAGCAGCATCCTCGTAATCGGTCGGCAACGTCGGGATCGACGTGCCGCGAGCCAGCAGCCGGCGCAGCTCGTGGAGGTGCCGCTCGTCGCGAGCGCCGGCGAGCACCTCCATGCGCACCGGATCGCACGTGGCCACGTCAGCCTCGAGCAACGCATCGACTCGCTCGCACACTGGGCTCCCGGTGTCCCGAAGGAACTCCACCCACGCGGACGTGTCGACGAGGATCACGACACCCGCGAGGCCCGCATGTCGTCAAGGTCGCCCTCCCAGCCCGACCCGCGCATGCGTCGGGCGTCATCGACATCCATCGGTTCGGCCGCCAACGACCGAAGCGCGAAGTTGACTGCGGCTCGCTTCGAGCCCAGGTGGTAGCGGCGCATGACGACGGCGCACGCCGCCTCATCGATGTCGATGTTGGTGCGAGCCATACACCAACGATACACCACCTGGACGCCGACCCGTCGACCGGCGAACGGTTCATCGAGGCATGCCGGCGGAGCTGACGGCGCCGGCTGCATCGTCACATTCGCTGGCCACACCGACCGACGTCGCCGCCGTCAGCGGTCGTCGCGAAGTCGGGGCACCGTCCCGTCTCGGGGTTGGCTGCCCGACCGTCGCTGAGCGCGTTCAAGAGCTCGACGTTGCTGCCGACTCATCCTCGGCAGAGGTGGCGACGATGGACTCGCATCGGTCGCCAATGGGGTGGATCCGGCAATCCGCGCGGCCCTCGCGAGCCGTTGCTCGAGCTCTCGTTCGCGACACCGAAGCGCCTCGACCTCCTCCGTGAGCTCGACGACCTGGCGCTGCAAGTCGTCGGCCAACGCGGTGAGGCGACGCACGCCGTCGAACTCCTCGGCGGCCAGGTTGAGCTTGTTCCGAAGCCGCCGTTTGGCCGCCTCGTGCTCCCGTCGAGCCGTCTCCGACGGCCACTTGCGTGGTCGACCGCGACCTCGCTTCGCGACTTGTTCACCCTGGTCAGCGAGCACTCGTAGAATTGTAGCGCATTTCCGCGCATTGGTAATGCCAGGGTGTGATCGAAGATCAGCGGCAACCAACCACCGATCTGAGAGTGCTGACGGCCGGCCTCGAGCCACACAAGGCTGCAGGGTGAGCGGCCGGAAGGACCGCCAGGCCAACGGACAGCGATGCAGAACCCAGCGACGCCGAGGCAACGCGGACGCGCATGAAGCGACGGAACGGCGCGCGCCGATGGTGCATCTCGCGCCGAGGAGCGAGCCGCTGCCTCGGCTTGTCGGTGGCCACCGCGAATCGGCCGCGGGCGGCCACGGACCTCCGCTCATGGCCATCGCCCCAAGAGATGGAGCGCCGGGACGCGACCGACCTTGAGCCGGCGTACTCGGATGTCGCCGCCCGCGTTCTCGGCCGGGTTTATCGGACTGTGAGTATCCAGAGGTCGGTACTTGGGATCGGCTTGGCTTGGTGTCGGTGACGACGGTGTGACCCTTTATCGGACTTGCCCCGGTCCCAAGGCGGGTGCATTGCGAGCGATCTGTCCGCCGTGGTCGCCGATGCCGGCCTGGCCTGCTGCTGTCCTGATCAGAAACCTGTCCACCTCAGCGGTGTGACCCATCACAGTCCTGGAGTGCGGTTCCTCCCAGGCCGGCACCGACCGAACACTCACTTGGAGGTCCATGGCCATGCTTGCAGAACTCGTCCACCATGTGATCGGTGTCGACCCCGATCGCCGCACGGGAGGTGTTGGGCCGGGACCAACACCACCAGCCCCGAGCCCACGACGGTGTGCCTGAGGCGATCCGCGTGCACGCCGTGGCCAGGGCCGCCGCGGTGCGCGCCCGCACCGGCGCGATCAACGAACTCAAGGCAATGATCATTGCCGCCGACGAAGATCTCCGCGCCGAGCTACGTGGACTGCGCACGAGCCAACAAGTCGCCCGCTGCTTGCGGTTCCGCCACCGCACCGACTGGCCGGTCGAGCGGCGCAGCACCCGAGTGGCGATGCGTGCCCTCGCTCGACGCATCAGCCATCTCAGCGACGAGATCCACGACCACGACCGTGCCCTCAAGACCCTCCTCGACGAGGCCGCACCCACTGAGCGTCGAGCGCGGCGTCGGCTACATCACCGCAGCCGAGTTCTACCTCGCCTGGTCTCACCCCGGTCGTTGTCGTAACGAGGCCGCCGATGCCCGGCTCGGTGGCACCGCACCGGTCGAGGCCACCTCTGGGCAGCGCCAGGTCCGCCATCGGCTCAACCGCGGCGGCGACCGTCAACTGAACCGGGCGCTCTACCTCGTCGCCGTCACCCGGCAACATTGGACCCCGCAACCAAGGCCTACATCGCCCGACGCACCGCCGAAGGCATCTCCGAACGAGCCGCCATTCGCTGCGTCAAGCGCTACATCGCCCGCCGAGTCTGGCGCCTCCTCGAGCACCCCGAAACAGCCCCTTGACGCAACATAGAAGCATCGCACGTTGCGAATGCTCGTCCCGGGTCGTCGGGTGGGCGTGAGCACTCTCGTCCGGCGCGTCCATGGGCCCGAGCCGAGCGGTCGAATCACCCACGTGACCGCGGTTCGGAGATGCCCGACGTTCCGCACCTTGCATGACCCGGTGTGCAAGACCCGGGGGGTGGACTCAACCACGAGCTATGGCGCGTCGAGACGATCGATGGGCCGGGGATGGTCGTCACGTCGCGGCCGGCGTTGCGCAAACCCTTCACCGAGCCATCCTCCCATGGGACACGCGCAGCCTCCGTGGGAGGGCCGATATGTCAGCCCGCGGGTTCGTCACCCAACGTTGCGGCCGCTACAACTCCATTGAGCGTCGTCCCTATGGCGCTCAGCCCTCGTCGGCCAAGTAGCGAAGGACGGCCAACACGCGCCGGTGATCCTCGTCGGTGGCAGGCAGGTCGAGCTCGTCGTAGATGTGCGACGTGTGTTGGACGACGGCCCGCTCCGAAACGCACAGCGTCCGCGCGATGTACGCGTTCGTCCGACCCTCGGCCATCAGGGCGAGCACCTCCAGCTGGCGTGAGGTGAGTCGTTGCAGCGGCTCGCGATCGCCGCGAGCCCTGGCCATCATGAGCCGCACGACCTCGGGGTCCAGCACGGTGGCGCCGGCACACACGCGACGGAGGTCGCCCGTGAAGGTGTCGATGTCGGCGATGCGCTGCTTGAGCAGGTAGCCCACCGCCGCCGGGTGCTCGGAGAGCAGTTCGATGGCGTACCGTCGCTGCAGATGCTGAGAGAGCACCACGATGGCGATGTCGGCCAGCCGCCTCCGTATGTCGAGGGCGGCGCGCAGCCCCTCGTCGGCGTGGCCGGGCGGCATCCGAATGTCGGTGACCACGAGGTCGGGGTGGTGCTCATCGGTCGCCCTGAGGAGCTCCGTGGCATCGCCGGCGGCGGCCACGACCTGAAAGCCGCCGGCGGTCAGCACGTGGGTCAACCCCGCCGCGCAGGAGCGCCTCGTCCTCGCCGATCACGACTCGCATGGCAACTCGGCGACGAGATGGGTGCCGTGTCCCGGCGGACTGTCGATGCTGAGGATGCCGCCCAGCACGTCGACCCGGTCGGCCAAGCCCCGCAGCCCGCTGCCCCGTCCCGAGCTGGCGCCGCCCACGCCGTTGTCGGCGACATCGATGACGAGGCGGGTTGACGCCTGCTCGAGCAACACCGACAGCGCGCTGGCGTCGGCGTGCTTGACGGCGTTGGCCAGGGCCTCGGCCACCACGAAGTAGGCGGTGCTCTCCACCGACTTGGGCAGCGGACCATCCATGTGCACGAGGGCCAATCGGGTCTGAATCGGCATCCGATCCACGAGGTCCTCGACGGCCGCCGTCAGGCCCCGCTCCACAAGCCCGGCGGGCATCACGGCATGGACCAACTCCCGCAGTTCCCGAGCGGCGGCATCGATGCCGGCGCGCAGACGGGTGATCTCGCTCACCAGCTCGTGGGGCAATCCGTCGTGGTGGGTCAGCTCTTGGGCCTCCAACGCCAACAGCACCAGGTCGACCTGCAGGCCGTCATGGAGATTGTGGGCGATGCGACGGCGCTCCTGATCACCGGCCTCCACCAGGCGCGCACGCGACTCCTGCAGTGCCGCCTGGTTGGCTCGCAGTTCGGCAGTCAGCCGTTCGTGATCGACGGCGATGGCCGCCACCCGCCCCGCGGCCCGTACGAGCTCAGCGTCCTCGATCACCGTCGCGTCGTAGACGATGGCGCCGATGCGGCGCGACCCGAGGCGTACGTCGACGGCGGCGTCGCGGTCAGCGTCCAGCGGGACGGGAGTGCCGTCGTCGTCGACGAACTCGTTGTGGTTGGCCGACCAGTACACGAGCCGCAACGAGTCGTCGCCGAGGGTGCGGCGCAGGGCGTGGACCAGCGGGCCACGAGCGGCCGCCGCTTCACCGAGCCATGCCCCCAGCTCCTCGACCTCGCCCGTGCGGGCGAAGCCACCCCGCAGGAGGGCGAGGAGAAACGCCAGCGGTACGCCGCCGAGGATGACCGCTTGGGCGAGGAACGTCGCCTCGATTGACAGGTCGAGCGCCGGCTGCACGACGGTGGGCAACAACGGGACGGCGAGGACGGCGACGGTGCCGTAGACGTACAGGGGCAGGAGCACGCGGCGCTGCGCAGGGGCGCCACGGCGGATCCGTCCGACGAGCACGGTGGCCGTCACGGCCATGATGCCGATGCCGACTATGCGCTGGATCCACTTCCCCCAGTTGGTCAGCGTAGGGAGATCGGCGACGGCCAGCATCCCATCGGGGCTGGCCGACGGGTTGAAGAGGTACAGCGGCGCCTGCAGCACGAGGGCGGTGACGAACACCGCAGCGACCGTGCGGCGCGACACCGTCGAGCGGAGGTGGCCCGTCGGAAAGGCGTGGAGCATCCAGACGACGACGGCCAGAATGCTCGTGGTCAGGATCACGCCCACGGCCGACAGGATCGGCACGGTGGTGTTGGCCAGGGCGCCGCCAAACGCGGTCGCCGCCCCGATGCTCATGATGGCGCCGGTCAGGTTGCTCGGTCGCCACCACCAGGCGAGGAGACCGGCGGTCAGATACACGAGCCCGATCGTGGGGACGAGGCTGAACAACCACACCGGCCCCCCGCCGGCGTCGATGAAGAGAGCGATCTCGATGCCGGCGATGGCGGCGCCGCCGACGGCGAGACCCACGAGGGCCCGGTTCAGGGAACGACCGACCGCCGAGCGCCGACCTTCTCGACGTTTCACCGCGCCAGCATGACAGCACCGGGGCTAGGGCGCACCGGAGCCAGGTGCACTCGACGACGTGACGTAGGTGTATTGCCCTTCGCCGTCCATTGTCGCAACGTCGAACCCTTACCCAATTCGAACAAGGAGGGCGATGGTCATGTACGGGAAGGTTGTGGCTCGCGGAGCACCGGTGACTCGACGGCGCTGGGGTGGCGGTGCCGCAGTGCTCGTAACCGTCCTGCTCGTGGTCAGCGCATGTGCGGACGACGGTTCCAACTCGACATCGGCGTCGTCGCGGTCGTCGACAACGACGGGATCGGCATCGGCGTCGCAGTCGTCGACAACGACGGGATCGGCATCAGCGTCGCAGTCGTCGACAACGACGGGTGGCGGCGATCCGATTCTCGCCGTGGCACAAGCAGGGGGCGGGTCGTTCGAGGAGGCGGAGAATGGCGACTACGAGCTCACTCTGACCGACGTGGGTGACCGGGCCGTCTGGTTCACCGACCGTCCCGCCCGGCAGGCCGGGTCGTTCTCCATTTCCGCGATGGACGAGGCCTTCTTCGCCGACGGCCAGAACCCGCCGAATGCCGCACTCGAGATCTTCGAGGCGAGTGACGGCGACGATGTGGTCGTGGTCGAGATCTCGTCTCCGGACTACGACGAAGGGGCCGGCACACTGAAGTTCGATGCCCGGCTGCTGGACGCCGCTGAGGTCGCGGGGACCGAGCTCTCCCACCACGGGGAGCGGGCCGGCACCGACGCTCCCTCCGAGTTCGGACGGGCGGCGCTGTTCGTCGACGACGCCACGGACTGCTCCACCCCGATGGGCACGGCCATCGGCATTTCCGGCATGGACTGCGCCGAAGTTCAAGAGGTCTTCAACGCTTTGGGCCCTGCCTTCTTCGCGAGCTGCATCGGCAAAGAACACGTAGCGCTCAACGGCGAGTACAACGGCGAGGACTGGAGTTGCAGTGCAGAAGACGGCGAGGCCCTCTACCTCTCCTTCCCAGATGAGAAGACCTTCAGCATTCAATACTGACGGGACTTGCCTCTCTCACGAGGGCCGGCCTGGCACGAGGAGGCCGGCCCCCATCACGCTCATGGGCTGCGAACTCGAGGACCAACGATCGGCACTGCACGACAGCCTCGGCGCAACCAGCGCGACGCCAACGACCGACAACGACCGAAGGGACGTGTCATGAAGACGGGGACTCGATGAAGGCCGTACGCGCTGGGAGGAAGCGCGCGTTGTGGCTCGCCGCGGGCTTGCTCGCCGTGGGCGCATGCGCGGGAGGCAGCTCCGAGTCGCAGCCAACCCCGTCGACCCAGGCGCCAACCGCGTCGACCCAGGCGCCAACCGCGTCGACCCCCGACGCAACCGCGTCGACCCTGACGCAACCGCGTCGACCCCTGACGCAACCGCGTCGACCCCCGCCGCCCTTGCGTCCCAGGCCGAGGCCATCGCCAAGCTCGTGACCGACACCATGGCCAGCGCCCATCTCCGAGCAGTGATCGTTCGTGCGACGGTGAACGGCGAAGAGGTCCTCACGCAGGCGTTCGGCGAGTCAATGACCGGTGTGCCGGCCACCACCGACATGCACTTCCGCAACGGAGCGGTCGCGCTCTCCTACCTGTCAACGCTGCTCCTGCAGCTTGTGGATGAGCACGAGGTGAGCCTGGCCGACAAGGTGTCGAAGTGGCTTCCCACCGTGCCGCACGCTGACGAGGTCACGCTCGGACAACTGGCCCAGATGACCTCGGGCTACGCCGACTATGCGCTCGGTAATGAAGCGTTCGCAGAGAAGCTGCAGTCCGATCCCTTCCAGCACTGGACACAGGACGAACTGCTCGACTTCGCCGACGTCGACGGCCCGCTGCTCTACGAGCCGGGAACCAACTGGAACTACGCCCACACGAACTACATCATCCTCGGCCTGGCCCTCGAGGAGATCACCGGCAGGCCCCTCGACCGTGTCCTGCAGGACAAGGTGCTCGGCCCGCTCGGCCTGACCAACACCGCCAACCAGGACACGCCGGCCATCCCTGAACCGGCACTGCACGCC
Source organism: uncultured Acidimicrobiia bacterium (assembly GCA_963844915.1). Lineage (GTDB taxonomy): Bacteria > Actinomycetota > Acidimicrobiia > Acidimicrobiales > Ilumatobacteraceae > JALZMG01. Next base: position 984,887 of record CAWJQF010000013.1, read on the forward strand.
TTCAGTTCCGAGCGCCGTTCGTTCCTCAAGATCCCCGACGGCACTCCGTTCTACGAGGAGTCCACGTACTGGAACTCGTCCTGGTTCGTGCGCGGCGCGCTCCAGACCACGAACATCGCCGATCTGCACAAGACCGCGGTCGCGATCGGCACAGGCGAGCTCCTCTCGCAGGACTCCTACCGGCAGATGATCTCGACCGACCTCCGTGGCACGGGGAGCACGATCTCCGGTTGCGCCACTTGCGGCCCGCAGACCGAGCAGTACGCCTACGGGCTCGGGATCGTCACGACCGGAGACTGGGTGATGCAGAACCCGCTGTTCTCGGGCGAATCAGCGGCCTTCGCCTACTTGCCGTCGCAGGACGTGGCAATCGCCGTTGCGGTCACCTACGGGGAAGGAGCATTTGGCCCCGATGGTGACTACAGCAACGAGGCGGATGCGCTCTGGCGCCAGATCGGTGCACTCCTCGCGCCCGACGACCAGCCGCCGGCGCCCAAGTAGCGCAGGCGTCACACCGTCCCGCGCAAGAGCCCAGTTCGTCATCGAGAGAGAGGAAGGATCGCCAGGCGGCAGGGTCAGGTTGGGCCCCATGCCCTCCCGTCTCTCCGATCCCCTCGTCCTACACGCGGATCGATGAGTCTTGGCGCAGATGAAGTATCCGGGCGACCACACCGCCATCCGGCGCTTCATCACATGGGCCATCGCAGCGACCTCACCGAGAGCGTTGGGTGTACCGCCGACCGCTCGCAGCTGGGCCTTCTAGCCGCCGCGAGACACGCCGGATCTCCAAATCGATGTCGCCTGATCGGGATCGTCGACGAGCGGCGTGCCGTGTGCGATGACGTCGTTCAGATCGTTCACCAAACACGCCGAGCTCGTGGGCCAGCTGGACTCACCGGACGGGCGTTCTCGGCGACTTGGCGGCACGCCTCCGCCCCGCCTCGACGGCTGCTTCCCATGAGCCGCGTCCTCCAAGCGCCGGCCTCCGTCGGTGAGCGTCGCAACGCGATGTCCGATTCGCGCGTCCGCTAACCCCGGCGTCGAGCACGGCACTGGCATCCTCCAAGCGCCGTTCCTCCCCGACGCTGCCATCTGCGCGACAGATCGCGCCCGGTCGGCTGGCTGCTGGTGGGCAGTCGCCGAGTAACGCGTGAGAGACGTGGTCACGCTGCTTGGATGCGACAACCGCAGGAACCGACTGGACCTCGGGCGCCCGGACCAGATCGTCCGAATCGACCGTGTATCCCCACCGACGAGCGGGTCCGCGCATCTCGACAGCTCGACACAGCATCACGCTGGCGACGGGCCGCGGGGGACCACGCCGGAGTGTCGGTCGCCGCCTGACCACCTGCAGGACTTTCGCTCATCTTTCCGAGCCGTCGAGGAAGGCTTCGATGCGGGTGTTCGCGATCTCTTCGCCGCCCGTGAGCGCGCCGACGTAGGTGCTCACCAGGGTGTCGACGCTGTGGCCGAGTCGTCTCGCAGCTTCGCCCAGCGGAACGCCGGCCTCGAGCCACGCGGTCGCCGCGGCGTGTCGGCAGTCGTACACGCGGAGTGGCGGATGGTCGATCGAGCGGAGCGCACGATGCCAGGCGCGCGACCAGTTCGATGGCGTCGGGCGGTTGCCGTTCCGAGTGAGGAACAGGCGGTCACGCTCAGGCTCGTCGAGGGTCTCGATCCAGTCGGCCAACGTCTGTACGAGGACGGGCGGAATCGGAACGGATCGCGGCCCGGTCTTCGGCTCGCCGGGGACGTCGAAGTCGATGTCTGCCTCCACCACGTCGACGCGTCCCCAACCGGCTGGCGGGAGCGTGAGCGACGAGCTCCGCAGCATCACGACCTCGGACGGGCGCAAACCGCCGTAGTAGGCGATGGCGGTCATGACCTGGTACTGGTGACTCGCTGGCTGGTGGGTGCGGATCGCCGCGATCGCTCGCCGCATCGTGGCGGGGTCAGGCAAGCGGCGAATGTCGAAGGCGGCCGTTCGTCGCGCGGTCTTGCGTTGGCGTCGTCCGCGGGAAGGTGGCGGCCATGGGTCGGCCGGGATGATGCCGAGGTCGACGGCGCGCCGGACGCACGCCCGGGCGACCTTTCGGTATCGACCCGCCGTCGACGGAGCCAGTGGCGCACCGCCGACGCCGCGTGCCAGACCGGCCTCGACGGCGGCGAGATGCTCACGCGTCAGTTCGAACAGCGGTCGGGACCACTTCGAGAGCCACCGGTCGCATTCGTCGTGCAACCCGGACTGTTCCGGCTTCGGGGCGACGGGCACGAGACCGAGCCCGACGTGCTGCCGAATGCCTTCTGGGGGATCGACGGCACCATCGCGAACGGCGAGCGGAACGAATCGGCTCAGGGCTTCCACCGCGGACGCTCGAGTGCGCGGCTGCCAGTCCTCCCACTGCTCGGCGACCCACCGGCGAGCCCACTCCCACACCGTCATGTCGGCGGGCGACGGTGCCCACGACAGCGGCTCGCCGGAGGCGCGGTCGAACCGCTCGCCGCGGTCGTAGGACACCAACAACTCGGATCGGTAACGCTCGGCAAGGGCCTTCGTCTTGAACGATCGGCTGGCTCGCCGACCGTCGACCTCCCACCGAACGACCCACGGCTTTGCTCGACCCTCGCCTCGTCGGCTCTGGATGGCGAACACGCGCACCACCTGTCGAGGCGACATGAGCGGGTTCTCCCTTCAGCTCCAGTGGGCCGCCAGTGGGCAGAGAGTACCGCCAGCTCTTCAAGCAGTCCATCTACCAGGCGAGATAGCCAGTTAGAGCATCGGCCTCCGGAGCCGTGTGCGCAGGTTCGAATCCTGCCGAGGGCGCTGGAGCGTTGTGCGCGAGCCGCGTTGGCCGATCCCGAACGTCAGACGATGCGCAACTGCACGTCGACGTTGCCTCGCGTGGCGTTCGAGTACGGGCAGACCTGGTGCGCCTTGTCGACGAGCGCCTTGGCCGCCGCCTCGTCGAGGTTGGGGATGTGCACGTCGAGCTCCACCTCGAGACCGAAGCCGGCACCGCTCGGGCCGATGCCCACGGTGGCGGAGACCTCGGAGTCCGAGACGTCGGTCTTGTCCGCCGCGGCGACGAACTTGAGGGCAGAGTGGAAGCAGGCGGCGTACCCACCGGCGAACAAGAGTTCGGGATTGGGGAACTCGCCGCCTGGCCCGCCGAGCTCCTTGGGGACCTTCAGGTCGAGATCGAGCACACCATCGTCCGAACGGACGTGGCCGTTGCGGCCGTCTCCGGTGGCGTGCGCGACAGCGGTGTAGAGGGTGTCCATGCGCTCACGCTAGATGCGACGTAGGCGACCGCTCGCCGGGGCCGCGTTTCGGGGGTGCAGCGACTGGCTAGGCCATTTCTCTGTGTCAGCGGACAGCACATCGGACGAAGGCTCAAGAAACCAGAGCGGCTCAACGAACCAGGGCGAGGCGACGCAAGGCTTGGTGCTCGGGCCACTGCTGCGGTACGTCGATGAGCGCCGGGCGACGATCTGGTTCGAAACGCAGCGGCCCGGCCGCGTCGAGGTCCTCGTGGACGGGGAGCAGGATGCTTGCGGTCGCGCCGACACGTGGACCGTGCACGGGCACCACTATGCACTCGTCTGCATCGATGCGCTGCGTCCCAACTCGCGCCACGAGTATCGCGTTCGCCTCGACGGGCAGGACGTTTGGCCGCCCGCCGACTCCGAGTTCCCGCCCAGCGTCATCCGCACACCGGACCCTGACGCGCCGTTCCGGCTTGCGTTCGGCAGCTGCCGCCGCTCGGCACCCTTCGATCACGAGCACCTCGAGGAACTGGGCGCCGACGCACTGGTCGCGCTTGCCGAGCGCATGGTCACGACGCCGGAGGACGAGTGGCCGGAGCTCCTGCTGCTACTCGGCGACCAGATCTACGCAGACGATCCGTCGGACGAGATCGTCGCCCGTCTGCGTGAGGCCCACGCATCGAACACCCAGCGGGATCCCGAAGTGCGCGACGAGATCCAGAACTTCGAGGAGTACACGTGGCTCTACCACGAGGCCTGGACCCCTGCCGCCGTGCGCTGGCTGCTGTCGACAGTGCCGAGCGGCATGCTGCTCGACGACCACGACCTGCGGGACGACTGGAACACGTCGATCTCCTGGCGCCGCTGGGCGACGGCGCAGGCTTGGTGGCCGGAGCGGGTGAAAGGCGCCTACGCGTCGTACTGGGTGTATCAGCACCTCGGCAACCTGAGCCCTGACGAGCTCGGCGCCGACGATGTCTACCGGTGCGTGCAGACCATCACCGATGACGACGAGCGGACTCGGTACCTCGACCAGATCGCCTGGGACGCAGATGCCGATGCGGCGACGATCCGATGGAGCTTCTGCCGGGATCTCAGCGTCGAAGGGCGCAGGGTGCGGTTGGTCGCCATCGACGGACGCTGCTCGCGGCATCTCGACCCAGACGACCGTCGCATGGTCGACGCTCTCGAGTGGGGATGGGTGCGCCGCCAGGTCCTCGAGCCGGAGCAGCCGTACACCCACCTCGTGCTCGCCTCCACGTTGCCGTTCCTGCTGCCGCCCGGCATCCATCACCTCGAGGCGTGGGACGAGGCGATCTCCAGCGGTGGTGCCTGGGGGCGGCCGGGCAAGTGGTTCGGCGAACGACTCCGCCAGTTCCTCGACCTGGAGCATTGGGCGTCGTTCGGCGAATCCTTCCGGGAGCTCGTCGAGCTCTTCAACGAGCTCGTGCGGTCGCCGACGGCACCGGCGACCGTCGTGCTGCTGTCAGGCGACGTCCACTGCAGCTACACGGCTGGGGCGACACTGCACGACACGCCGCATCCGGGGACGGCGATCCACCAGCTCACGATGTCGCCCTTCCGCAACGACATCCAACGGGCCGCCAAGCTGGCCAACCGGCTGTTCCGACGGCAGCGCCCGTCCGGCGCGATCCGCCGCCTCTCCGCATCGGCTGGCGTCGCCGCGCCGGCCATCTCGTGGGAGCTCGACGAGGGTCCCTGGTTCGCCAATGGCGTCATGTCGATCGAGTTCCACGGCGCCGAGGCACGGGTGATCATCGAGCACGCCCACGTGCGCGACGGCGATCGCCAAGAGTTGGAGCGCACGCTGGAGCTCGAGTTGTCGCCCACGGGCTGAACTGACCACAGGTTGGCTGGTCGGTTCGCGAACAGTGGGTCGGCACGCGTTACTGTGCTCCGCCGTGCGTACCTCCCGCTTCCTCGTTGGGCTTGCCGGCAGCGTTGCCGTCGCCACGTTCGCCCTTGGCGGCGCACTGGTGTCGGCACAGACGGTAAGTGATGGTCGTGCGGTGCTCGTCGGCAGCCCCGGCTGTCCTGCTGGCACCGCCCAGATCCCTCCGGGGGTGATCCAGTTCTTCTTCGCCTCCGGCCCTCCCGGTCAGGAGTTCACGATCCTGTCGGTTGATCCCGGCTTCACGGTCACCGCGATCGTCGTCACCGGCGGCGGCAACTCGCAGATGTACAACCCGGGCGCGCGCGGCCTCTCGGCGAGCCCACCGTGGCCCAACCTGCACGCTCCGATAGACGCAAATGGACGGCTGCCGAACATCGACAGTTGGGTCGCCTGCGGGCCGTCGTCGACGACGACGACCTCGACGACGACGACCACCACCGCCCCACCGACCACGACCACGACGACCATCCCGGCGACGACCACGACCGCAGCGACGACCACGACCGCTGGGCCGACGACGGACCGACCGCTACGACAGGGCCGACGACCACGGCAGGGCCGACGACGACCGCAGGGCCGACGACGACCGCAGGGCCGACCACGACTGACCCGGGCACTACGACGACCACGACTGCGGGCGTGACCACGACGACCATCGCCGGGCCCACGACGACCGCCGCTCGCCCGACGAGCACGCTGCCGCACACGGGCGGAGGCCCGAACACGAACACGATCGGCGCCGCTGTGCTGATCCTGCTGGCCGGCGCCCTCGCCACGATGGTCGCCCGCCGCCAGGTGGGCTGAGCGGAGCGCACTGACCATCCCCGCCAACTCATAGGCGGCCAATTACGGTCTTCGAATGGGTATCGCGCGCAAGTTGGCAGGGCTGGTTGGGGCTGCCGCCGTCACGACGCTCGTGGTCGGTGGTTCCCTCGCCTCGGCGCAGGTCACGGGATCGCCCAGTGATCCTCGCGCCGAATTCATCCAGGGCAACGTGCAGCCCGGAGACTGCAGCAGAGTCGGCGGCTCAGCGATCCCCGAGTCGGCGATCACGTTCAGCATCGCGTCCGGGGTGTTCCTGACGATCACGGCGGTCGATCCCGCCTTCACCGTGATCGGGATCTTCGTCAAGGGTGGCGACGACACGAACCTCTATGTGCCCGGCCTGCGCGGTCTCCTGGCCGCCCCACCGTGGGTCAACCTCATCTCGCCGCTCACCAACGGGGGACAGATACCGGCGATCAGCCACTGGTTCGCCTGCGGGACCCCCAGCACGACCACCACGACGACAACGACCACGACGACGACAACCATGCCGACGACGACAACGAGCACGACGACGACAATGCCGGAGACCACGACGACGATGCCGGAGACCACGACGACCTTGCCGGAGACCACCACGACGCAGGCGGTCACCACCACGACACAGGCCGGGTCGACGACGACTGACCCGGCCACCACGACGACCACGACGGGTGGGACGACGACGACCATCGCCGGGCCCACGACGACCGCAGCGCGTCCGACGAGCACGCTGCCGCACACGGGCGGCGGTGCGAACACGAACGTCATCGGTGCCGCCGTGCTGATCCTTCTCGCCGGCGCCCTCGCCACGATGGTCGCCCGCCGCCAAGCGAGCTGATCCGTCGGCCGCTCGATGAGCGGCTGACCAACTGGGTGCTCGGCGCGGCATCATGTGAGCTGCCATGACTGACCCGCTCGAAGCCGTCATCGAACGCCTGCGACCAGCGTTCGAGCACGTTGCCGGTCGTCCCGACGTCGATCCAGTGGTCCGGCCCTCGGACCGTGCGGACTGCCAGGCCAACGGCGCGCTGGCACTGGCGAAGGAGCTCGGTCGCAAGCCGCGTGACGTCGCGGACGCGATCGTCGCCGCTGCAGATCTCGACGGCGTCGCGGAAGCCGAGGTGGCCGGGCCTGGCTTCATCAACCTCACGCTGCGGCCCGAGTTCGTCGGCGCACTCGTCGCCGAGGTGGCGGCCGACCCGCGCCTCGGGCTGGTGCCGGCGGTGAACCCAGAACGAGTCGTCATCGATTACTCGGCTCCGAACGTGGCCAAGGAGATGCACATCGGGCATCTCCGCACCACGGTCATCGGCGACGCATTGGTCCGGATGTTCAGCGCCGTCGGGCACGACGTCGTGCGGGAGAACCACATCGGCGATTGGGGCCGCCCGTTCGGGATGTTGATCCAGCACCTCGCCGAGCTCGGCCCCGAGCGCGCCGGCCCGATGGAGCTGGGCGACCTCGACGCGTTCTACAAGGAAGCGACGACCAAGTTCGAGCACGACGAGGCGTTCCAGCAGCGGGCCCGAGAACGGGTCGTTCGACTGCAGCAGCGCGACGCCGAGACGATCGAGCTGTGGAAGATGCTCGTCGCGCAGAGCGCCGGGCACTGGAACGAGGTCTACGCCAAGCTGCAGGTGCTCCTCACCGACGATGACCTTGCAGGGGAGAGCCGGTACGAGGCGCTGATGCCCGACGTGCTGGAGCGACTCGACGCCGCTGGTCTGCTCCAGGAGTCAGACGGCGCGCTCGTCGTGTTCCCGCCTGGGTTCACGAACCGCGAGGGCGAGCCGCTGCCGTTGATCGTGCGCAGCCGGGCTGGCGCGTTCACGTACGCAACCAGTGACCTGGCCTGTGTGCTCGATCGCGTCGAACGGGTCAAGGCGACCCGCCTGCTGTACGTCGTGGACGCCGGGCAGGCACAGCACCTGCAGATGGTCTTCGCCGTCGCCGAGATGGTGGGCTGGCTCGTGCCACCGGTGCGTGCCGAGCACGTGTCGTTCGGAGTGATCCTGGGCACCGATCGTCGCCGCCTACGGAGCCGGACGGGTGAACCAGTGCGCTTCATCAGCGTCATCGACGAAGCAATCGAGCGGGGGGTCGCCGCGGTTGCCGACAAGAACCCGGACCTACCGGAGGCGACGCGCATCGAGGTGGGCACGGCGATCGGCGTCGGCGCCATCAAGTACGCCGACCTCTCGACCGACCGCGTTCGGGACTACGTCTTCGATTGGGAGCGGATGCTGTCGTTCGACGGCAACACGGCGCCATACCTGCAGTACGCGCACGCCAGGATCTGCTCGATCTTCCGGCGGGCTGGACTCGACCCGTCGACGGTGCGGGCCACGGTGCCGACGCTGACGGAGCCGCAGGAGCGGCAGCTGGCGATGACGTTGCTCGGCTTCGGAACCGCCGTCGCGGAAGCGGTCGAGCGCACGAGCCCGCATCGGCTGACCAACTACCTGTACGCGCTGGCGTCGGACTTCACGGCGTTCTACGAGCACTGCCCGGTCCTGCGGGCACCCGACGCCAACACCCGGGCGAGTCGCTTGGCGTTGAGCGACGTGACCGCCCGGGTGCTGGCTTCCGGGTTACATCTGCTCGGGATCGAAGCGCCCGAGCAGATGTAGGTAGCGGATGAGTTGTGCTGTTGTCGCTGTTGCTACGGGCGGGCGCGGGCCCGCTGGCGACGACGCTTGCGGACCGGGACCGGCAAGCGATACGAGCGTTGCGCGGAGCGCAGCACGTCGCGCTGGCGATCCTCGACCACCGCGTAGCGAAGCTCTGGATGCATGCTGTACATGACCTGGTTACCTCGATGTGTTGATGTTGTTGATGTCGTTGTGTTGATGTCGTCGTTGCTGCAGTGACTGGTGTCAGGCGCGGTGCTGGCGCCGTGCCCGGCGGACCTGGCGACGGAGCCGAGCGTGAACCACCTGCTCGCGCAGGCGGGCCTGACGCTCCTCGACCAGTACGCGCAGGAACTGCGGATGGTTCTCGTACATGGCGATGTCCCTTCTGGACGGTGGATGACCGCAGGCGCGGTCGGTGATGGAGCAGACGTGACAGCCGGGGGAGCGCGGGGCTCAGGCGGCGAGGTCGCTGCCGACGGCGCACGCAGCGAAGGCGCCGCCGGGGCTCGTCCAATCAATTGGCGTGGTGTGAGTCATCGGGGCACCTCCTTCCGGGGCTCGTCGGTTTCGTTCGCATGGTGATGATCCCACCGAGGGCCTCGTGATACCAAGAGGGTTTCGCGAATGAGTCCGCTGCCCCGCTCTCTGCTCCCCGACACCGCCGTCGATGCGCCCGACGGCTCCTTGGTCATCGGTGGACGCTCCGTCGAGGACCTGGCCCAGGAGTTCGGAACGCCACTGTTCGTCTACGACGAGACGCACCTGCGCGCCCGTTGCCGGGAGGCGGTGACGGCGTTCGGCCCCGATCGCGCCGTCTACGCGACGAAGGCGTTCCTCTGCCGGGCGATGGCCCGACTCGCCGTCGAAGAAGGCATGTTGCTGGACGTCGCGACGGGCGGCGAGCTGCACGTCGCGCTCGCCGCCGGTGTGCCGGCATCGAAGTGCATCTTCCACGGCAACAACAAGAGCCTCGACGAGCTGCGCACCGCGCTCGAGGTCGGTGTGCGTCGGGTCGTCGTCGACAGCTTTGACGAGCTCGACCGCCTGGACTCGTTGCATCAGCAACGGTCGTATGCGACGCCCGAAGTGCTGCTGCGGATCACACCCGGCGTCCATGCCCACACCCATGAGTACGTGGCGACCGGTCAGAACGACTCGAAGTTCGGCTTCAACCTGGCCAATGGCGATGCCATACGTGCGGTGGAGCGGGCACGGCGCGCCGCATCGGTCCAGCTGATGGGATTGCACTGCCACATCGGCTCGAACGTGTTCGCTGTTGACAGCTTCCGGCGCGCCGCCGCTGCGATGGCCGGTTTCGCGGCGCCGCTCGAGCTGCCCGAGCTCGTGCTGGGCGGAGGGCTTGGGGTGGCCTATGTGGAGGGCGAAACTGCGCCGACCATCACGGAATGGGCCGAGGCGGTGCGTGAGGCCAGCCAGGCTGCGGGGGTGCGGTCCGAGGTGAGCGTCGAGCCGGGAAGGGCGATCGTCGCCGGCGCGGCGATCACCGTGTACACCGTCGGCACGATCAAGCGGATTCCGGGTGTGCGGACGTACGTTGCCGTCGACGGGGGGATGAGCGACAACCCCCGCCCGGTGCTGTACGGAAGCGGATACGAGGCGTTCCTGCCACGAGCGGTCGACGCCGATCGGCGGCGCCGCGTCAGGATCGTCGGCAAGCACTGCGAGTCGGGCGACGTCCTGCTGTTCAACGCCCATCTACCGGCCAGCGTCGTCGTGGGGGACCTGCTGGCGGTGCCGGTCACCGGGGCCTACGGGCACTCGATGGGTTCCAACTACAACAAGGTCCCGCGACCGCCCGTCGTCTTCGTCGCCGACGGGGCGGCCCGCGTCGTGCTGCGCCGCGAGACGTACGACGACCTTCTGGCAACTGACGTGGGCTGACGCCTCGCCGCGATGAGCGATGTGCGTCACATGACCACTCATCGCTCATCGCGAGCCGGCGCCACGTGTCTAACGTGGCTCGATGGGCCGGATCTCGGAGTTGTTCCGCGACACCGTTCGCCGCGTGCGGATGACGGTCCGCAACGCCGAGCACAACACCGGCCGGACGACTCGTCGCACGGCGCCGCCGGTGCGTGCCGCCATCCCCGGGGTGCAGATCGAGTACCGACCCGAGCGTGACGGCGACCCGGACCCGGGTGAGGTGGTCTGGACGTGGGTGCCGTTCGAGGAGGACCCAACGCTGGGCAAGGACCGGCCAGTCGTGATCGTCGGTCACCACGGCGAGGATCTCTCGGGCGTGGCGCTCACGACGAAGCGCACTGGCCATTCGACCCAGGTCGAGGTCGGTAGCGGTGCGTGGGACCCCAAGGGCCGGCCGAGCTACGCCAAGGTCGATCGCCTGCTCGACATCGAGCCGAGCTCGGTCCGCCGGGAGGGCGCGGCGCTCAGCCGCCGCCGCTTCGACGTCGTCATCGAAGCGCTCAGCCGATACCACGACGTCACCCGCTGACCCCCGGCGAGGCAGGTGAGACGCCTCAGCGGAGCTGAGGCGGCGAGCTCGGGAGGCGAGGCGAGCTACTTGCTAGCGAGCCGAGCCTGAGCAGGAACGGTACTGTCCGGCCGTGAGCGTCGACCTCAAGCGGATCGCCATCAGCACCGGCGGCGGTGATGCGCCCGGACTGAATGCCGTCATCAGGGCAGCCACGTTGGCCGCCCGCAACCGTGGCTGGGACATCGTGGGCATCCGCGATGGGTTCAACGGCTTGATGCACCCCGAGCGATACCCGCAGGGTGGCCTCGTGCCCCTGACGCGCGAGACCGTGCGCGGCATCGTGCACCAGGGCGGAACGATCATCGGGACGACGAACCGCGGCAATCCGACCGCCTACCCCATTCAGGACGAGGACGGCACGTGGACCGAGATCGACCGCACCGACGAGCTGGTCGGCCTGTTCGGCGCCCACGACATCGACGCCTTGATCACCGTGGGTGGCGATGGGTCCCTGACGATCGGGGCCCGCCTGTACGAGGCGGGGTTGCGGGTCATCGGGGTGCCGAAGACGATCGACAACGATCTCGACAAGACGACCTCGACGTTCGGCTTCGACACCGCAGTGTCGTTCGCCTCGGACTGCATCGACCGCCTGTTCTCGACGGCGACCTCGCACGGGCGGATCCTCGTCGTCGAGGTGATGGGTCGGTACGCCGGCTGGATCGCCGCCTGTGCCGGTGTGGCCTCCGGCGCGCACGCCATCCTCATCCCGGAGATCCCGTTCACGCTCGAGCCCGTCGCAGCGACCATTGCCCAGCGCGAGGAGCGCGGCGCCAAGTTCTCGATCGTCGTCGTCGCCGAGGGTGCCGCGCCAGCAGGAGGAGCGGTCTCGGTGCTCGGCAAGGCCATCGGGCAGGCCGAGAAGCTCGGCGGTATGGGCGCCATCGTCGCCGAGGGGCTTGAACGGCTCACCGGCAAGGAAGCCCGAGTCGTCGTCCTCGGACACCTCCTGCGGGGCGGGACGCCGACCTCGTTCGACCGGCTGCTCGGCCTCCGCTTCGGCGCTGCCGCAGTGCGTGGCCTCGAAGAGGGCCAGAACGGTGTGATGGTGGCGCTCGATCCACCGAACGTGGAGTACGTGCCGCTCCTCGAGGCGATCCGGATGAAGACGGTGCCGCTCGACTGCGACACGATCCTCACCGCTCGCGACATTGGGATCAACTTCGGCGACGAGATGCCGCGAGGCGTCGAGGTGGCGAACACGCTCAGCGACCCGTGATCGACGTCCCTGATGCGGCCGCCGAGGCGCCTGCCGGTGAGGGAAGCGCTAGCGACGAGCCGGAGCCGAGCGATGAGCGAGGCACACATCGCGGCGCCGGCGTGCCGAACCCGATCTCTACCTCAGATCTACGGGTCTGACCTCTAACCTTCGGGCGGTGCAAGGGCGACACGTGCGGATCGGGGTGCTGGGCTGCGGCAACGTCGGCGGTGCGCTGGTCGGTTTGGTCGATGAGCAGGCCAAGGAGATCGAAGCTCGCACCGGGGTGCGCCTCGAGGTCACGCGAGTGGCCGTGCGCAACCTCTCCCGGGAGCGAGACGTCGACCTTCCGCCAGGAGTGCTGACCCGCGACGTCCACGACGTGGTCGTCGATCCCGAGATCGATCTCGTGGTCGAGGTGATCGGCGGCATCGAGCCGGCACGCGAGCTGATCACCACGGCGCTGGCCGGCGGCAAGCCGGTCGTGACGGCCAACAAGGAGCTGCTCGCGAACGTCGGCGTCGAGCTGTTCCAGACCGCCGACCGCTGCGGCGTGGACCTGCTGTTCGAGGCGGCGGTGGCGGGCGGGATCCCGCTCGTGCGCAGCCTCCGGGAGAGCCTGCGCGGCGAGCCCATCCGCCGCGTGATCGGCATCGTCAACGGCACCACCAACTTCGTGCTCACCCGCATGACCGAGGACGGCGCGTCCTACGGCGAGGCGCTCGCCGAGGCGCAGCGACTCGGGTTCGCAGAACGCGACCCAACGGCCGATGTCGAGGGCTTCGACGCCGGCGCCAAGGCGGCGATCATCGCGTCGATCGCGTTTGGGGCGAAGGTCGTTGCTGGCGACGTCTACCACGAGGGGATCAGCAACCTCACCGCCGCCGACATCGACGTCGCGCGACGCCTGGGCTACGTCGTCAAGCTGCTGGCCATCGCCGAGCTCGACGAAGCGAGCGGCGAGATCGCCGTGCGGGTGCACCCGGCGATGGTGCCGATGCATCACCCACTGGCCAGCGTGCGCGACAGCTTCAACGCGGTGTTCATCGAGGGAGATGCCGTCGGGCAGCTGATGTTCTACGGCCGCGGAGCAGGTGGCCGACCCACCGCCAGTGCCGTGCTCGGCGATGTCATCGACGCCGCGGTCAACTTGACCAAGGGCACGCACGGGACGCTCGGTTCGTTCGCCAAGGCGCGCATCCGCCCGATCGACGAGACGTCGGCGGAGTACCTCATGGGCCTCGAGGTGACCGACCAGCCCGGCGTGCTGCACGCCGTGACCGGCGTGTTCGCCGACCATGGCGTCAGCATTCGGGCTGCCGAACAGGAAGGCATCGGAGCCGAGGCGCGCCTCGTGTTCATCACTCACGAGGCCAAGGAGTCGGCCGTGCAGGCGACGCTGCACGATTTGAGGGAGCTCGACGTCGTTCGCCACGTAGGCGGCCTGCTGCGCGTCATCGGGACCTGAATGCGAGCTCCTCGGTGAGATACGTCTCGACTCGCGGGCGAGCGCCGGAGCTGGCGTTCGAGGACGTACTGCTCGAGGGGATGGCGTCCGATGGCGGCCTGTACGTGCCGGTCGGCTGGCCCTTGTTGCCAGGACCGACAGAGCTCGACGCCGCCCACAGCTACGCCGACGCGGCGCATCGGATCATCACTCCGTTCGTCGGTGACGCCCTGCCAGCGGACGATCTGCAACGCATGTGCGAGGACGCCTACAGCGCCTTCGACCACCCGGCCGTCGTGCCGCTCGTGCAGCTCGATCATCACCGGTGGCTCGCCGAGCTCTTCCATGGGCCGACGCTGGCCTTCAAGGACCTCGCGCTGCAGCTCGTCGGGCGGCTCTTCGACGAAGTGCTCGAACGGCGGGGCGAGCGGATCACGATCATCGGCGCGACGAGTGGTGACACCGGCTCGGCGGCGATCGAAGCGGTGCGCGCCTGCCGGCACATCGACGCCGTGATCCTCTACCCGCACGGCGGCACGAGTGAGGTGCAGCGCCGCCAGATGACGACCGTCGACGCCCCCAACATCAGCGCTGTCGCCGTCGAGGGGACGTTCGACGATTGCCAGGATCTCGTCAAGGCGATGTTCGCCGACACCCCATTTCGCGAACAGATGCGATTGGCCGCCGTCAACTCGATCAACTGGGCGCGCATCATGGCGCAGGTCGTGTACTACGTCACGACTGCCCGCTCGCTCGGCGGCCCGGTCACGTGCTGTGTGCCAACCGGCAACTTCGGCAACGTCTTCGCCGGCTGGGTGGCGCGCCGGATGGGCACTCCGATTGCCGACTTCGTGATCGCCACGAACGCCAACGACATCCTCACCCGGTTCGTCGATCACGGCGACATGTCGGTGTCCGGGGTCGTGCCGACGCTCAGCCCGAGCATGGACATCCAGGTGTCGTCGAACTTCGAGCGGATGCTCTGGGTGATCAACGACGGCAACGGCGCGCGCACCGGCGAGCAGATGCAGCGGTTCCGCCAGACCGGGCGGCTCGATGTCGATGAGGAGTCCCGCCAGCGCTGGATCGACGGGGCGTTCCGGGCGGCCGCCGTCACCGATGAGCAAACGCTGGCCGAGATGCGCCGTGTGCACGCGGAGACGGGTGTCCTGGTCGATCCGCACACGGCGACCGGGACGGCGGCGGCCCGCCGCCTCGACGGAGAGTACCCGGTCGTGACGATGGCCACGGCGCACCCGGCCAAGTTCCCCGACGCCGTCGAGCAGGCGACCGGCCACCGGCCAGAGCTACCGGAGCACCTCGCCGATCTCTTCGAGCGACCCGAGCGGATCGACATCGTTCCCAACGACCTGCGCGTGGTCGAGGACCTCGTGCGCAAGTTCTGTTCGTAGCCACCGGGTTCATTCCGGAAGTTGTCACGGACAAATTGCGTGGCAGGGTGTTTGCGAGAGGCCGTCTTCCTCGGTATTCTCAGTAACTGCACCCCGTTCCACGTTTCCCCGACGTGCTGCACGGGTGCGATTCATCTCTCCGTGGGGCGCATCGACGGATCCGGCTGGAGTTCCGGAAGACACCGTCCGCTCTGCCCCTCACGGGTCTCGTACCGGAGAAGAGGTACCAGTGGCCGCAGAGGCACTCGAACAGTCCGTCCTGGAATCCAAGGACAAGGACCAACTCTTGGCAATCGCCAAAGCACTCGGGGTGAAGGCGAGCGCGCGGACCAAGAAGTCCGACATCATCGTGCAGATCCTCGAGTCGACGAGCGCGCCGTCGGCGTCCGCCAACGGCGACGCCGCCGCGCCACCGACTCTCGCCGCTACGGCGCCGGCAGCCGCGAACGGATCGCCGCCGAACGGTGATGCGAGCTCGGCAGCAGTTGCCGAGCAGGTGGAGGCCGCTCCGGCAGATCCGTTCGACGAGCCGCCCGCCGAGTGGGAGCTGGAGGTTGGGTCCACCGGCGCCCGCGCCGGCTCGGATGGTGACGCCAACGGCGATGCGGTGACGGACGTCGTCGATGACGTGACGGCCGCCGCCAACGAAGGTCTCGTCAGCAGCCCCGCTGACGAGGCCCCGGCAGCTCGGACGGATGGTGGTCGCCAGGACCGTCCACCGCGGCAGCAAGGCGGTGACCGCCAGCCTCGCGTCGCGGATGGCGGAGAGGATGGCGAGAGCCGCAACCGGCGCCGCCGGCGCCGCCGCAAGGGCGGGTCGCGTGGACCCGACGGTCCCCAGGGCGACGACGTGGTGTTCGTCGAGGGTGACACCGAGGCGCCGCCGGCGGTGGGCAACGAGCCGGTCGACGTGTCGGGGTACCTCGACATGCGCGACGAGGGCTACGGGTTCCTGCGGGTCAAGGGCTACCTGCCGAGCCGTGAGGACGCCTACATCCCCGTGAAGCTGGCTCGCCAGTACGGGCTGCGCAAGGGCGACCACGTGACCGGTCTGTCCCGGCCGGCCGGGCGCAACGAGAAGAACCCGGCGGTGCTCGAGATCCACACCGTCAACGGCGGTGACCCGGAGGCAGCCAGGCGCAGGCCGCGGTTCGAGGACCTGACGGCGCTCTTCCCCGACGAGAAGCTGCGGCTCGAGGTCCCCAACGATCCCTCGAACATGACCGCCCGGATCGTCGACCTGGTGTCGCCGATCGGCAAGGGCCAGCGCGGCATCATCGTGTCACCGCCGAAGGCCGGCAAGACGTTCGTCATGAAGACGATTGCCACGTCGATCGAGCAGAACAATCCCGAGGTCGAGCTCATCGTGCTGCTCATCGACGAGCGGCCCGAAGAGGTCACCGACATGCGCCGGACCGTCAAGGGCGAGGTCATCTCCTCGACGTTCGACCGCCCGAGCGACGAGCACACCCACGTCGCCGAGCTGACCATCGAGAAGGCCAAGCGGATGGTCGAGCAGGGTCGGGACGTCGTCATCATCCTCGACGGCATCACCCGTCTGTCGCGGGCCTACAACCTGGCCGCACCGGCCAGCGGCCGCATCCTGTCCGGTGGTATCGACGCCGGAGCGCTGTACCCGCCGAAGAAGTTCTTCGGTGCTGCCCGCAACGTGGAGGAGGGCGGCTCGCTGACGATCCTCGCCACGGCGCTCGTCGACACGAACAGCCGCATGGACGATGCGATCTTCGAGGAGTTCAAGGGCACGGGCAACATGGAGCTGCGGCTCGATCGGCGCCTTGCCGAGCGGCGCATCTACCCGGCCATCGACGTCGACGCCTCGAGCACCCGCCACGAGGAGTTGCTGTTCGATCGCAAGCAGCTGCAGATGGTCTGGAAGCTGCGTCGAGTCCTGTCCGGTCTCGCCGCAGACGGAAACGCCGCTCCGGGACTCGAGCTGTTGATCGACCGCCTGAAGACGTTCCGCACCAACGACGAGTTCCTCAACGAGATCGCCAAACAACCCAGCATGTAGCGCCGGGTATCTGGGTGCCGTTTCTGCCAACCGCCGACCTGGGCGCCGTTTCTGACAACAGCTGGCAGAGAAGGCGCCCAGATCGCAGTCAGCCGTCGAGGAGGGCGCGGCCGAGCTCGTAGGCCGGCCACAGGTCGTCGCCGTCGTAGCGCGCCGCGGCCAACTCGAGCAGGTGGTCGTCGGCATTGACGGCCACCGTGTGCTGGAGGACCCGGAAGAGCGGTGCGTCGGACATCGAGTCGCCGTAAGCGACGCAGCGCTCGATGGGGAGGTCGAGGTCGGCGAGCCGCCCGCGCACGAGGCGCGGTTTGTCGTCGGGCGTGAGAATGCCGGTCGGGTCGAGTGGAGCGCCGGCGAACGGCACTGCGGGGAACCGTGAAGCGAGCACCTCGTCCGTGCCGAGCGCGAGCAGCTCGTGGACGAAGAAGTCGGGCGACATCGTGACCACGACCGAGCGTTCGCCTCGGTCGCGGACGTCGGCGAACACGTCGGCCACGCGGCCGAGACGCCGAGCGGCCGCAAACGCCTCCGACACCTGCGCCGCCGTCAGGTCGGCCCACAGCTCGTGGACGGCGCGGGCGAACCCCTTCGTGTCCAGCTCGCCCGCACCGAATCGCGACTCGAGTGCGTGCAGCGCGTCGAGGTGGCCGGTGACCTTGGCCAGCTCGAGGCTGGCCGTCGTCGCCGGCAGCAGCGTGCCGTCGAGGTCGAACACGTGCAGGGCAGTCATCGGTGTGGAGAGTGTGACCGGTGCAACTTGACCGCCGGGTCGAGCGCAGTGCATTCTTCAAGTGAACTCACTGCTCTGGAGGTCTCGACGGGATGAGCGATTGGAAGGCGACGGCGTGCATCCTCTGCGAGTGCAACTGTGGCATCGAGGTCCGTCTCGGTGGCGACGACGGCCGGCGCTTCGAGCGCATCCGCGGTGACAAAGCGCATCCCGCCTCGCACGGATACACGTGCGAGAAAGCGTTGCGCCTCGACCACTACCAGAACGGCCGCCATCGGCTGACCTCCCCGATGCGCCGCCGCGCCGACGGCACGTACGAGGAGATCGACTGGGACACGGCGATCGCCGAGATCGCCGAGCGCTTCGCCGCCGTTCGGGACACCCACGGCGGGGAGTCGATCTTCTACTACGGAGGCGGCGGCCAGGGGAACCACCTCGGAGGTGCATACGCGACGGCGACGCGCGCCGCGCTCGGCTCGTGGTTCCGCTCCAACGCGCTCGCCCAGGAGAAGACCGGCGAGTTCTGGGTCAACGCCAAGATGCTCGGCACCCACGTCCGTGGAGACTTCGAGCACACCGATGTCGCCGTGTTCGTGGGCAAGAATCCTTGGCAGTCCCACGGCATCCCGCACGCCCGAACGACGCTCAAGGAGATCGCCCGCGACCCGGACCGCTCGCTGATCGTCGTCGACCCCCGTCGCACCGAGACGGCCGACCTCGCTGACCTCCATCTCCAGGTGCGCCCCGGCACGGACGCGTGGTGCATCGCCGCGATCTGCGCGGTGCTCGTCCAGGAGGACCTCGTGGCCACCGCCTGGTTGGCCGAGCACACCACGGGTCTCGATGATGTCGCCGCCTTGTTCGGGCAGATCGACGTCGGCCAGTTCGCCGGCGTCGCCGGCGTCGATGAACAGCTCGTGCGGGAGGCCGCCCGGCGCATCGCCGTCGCGTCGAGCGTCGCCGTCTTCGAGGACCTCGGCGTGCAGATGTCGCTGCACTCGACGCTTGTCAGCTACCTCGAGAAGCTGACCTGGTTGCTCACGGGCAACTTCGCCATACCCGGTGGGCAGTACGTGCCCTCGAGCATCGTCAACCTCGCCGGCTCGGGCCTGAGCGGCAAGGGCTCCTCACGCACGAGCCCGGTCGCCGGCGCCCGCATCATCTCCGGTCTGGTCCCGTGCAACGTCATCGCCGAGGAGATCCTCACCGACCACCCCGCCCGCTACCGAGCGATGCTCGTCGAGAGCGGCAACCCGGCACACTCACTTGCCGACAGCCCGCGCATGCGCGAGGCGCTGCTCGCCCTCGACCTGCTCGTCGTGATCGACGTGTCGATGACCGAGACCGCCCGCCTCGCCCACTACGTGCTGCCCGCGGCGTCGCAATACGAGAAGTGGGAGGCCACGTTCTTCAACTTCGACTTCCCGGAGAACGTCTTCCACCTCCGCCGCCCGCTTCTCGATCCGCTGCCGGGCACGCTCGGCGAGCCGGAGATCCATGCCCGCCTGTGCGAGGCGTTGGGCGCCGTCACCGAGGCCGACCTCGCGCCGCTGCGTGAAGCGGCGCAGAGGAGTCGGGCAGACTTCGCCGCGGCGTTCTTCGCTGCGGTGACCGCTCGTCCCGAACTCGGCCGCCTTGCTCCGGTGCTGCTGTACCGCACGCTCGGGCCGGCGCTTCCAGGCGACGCCGCAGCGGCGGCCGTCCTGTGGGGAGCGGCGCACCGATGCGCGCAGTCCTATCCGGAGTCGGTGGCGCGGGCCGGTTTCGGCACCGGCCTCGAAGCCGGCGAGGCGCTGTTCGACGCCATCATCGCGTCACCGTCCGGTCTGGTGTTCACGGTCGATGAACCAGAGGTCTCGTGGACGCGGCTGCGCACCGACGACGGCAAGGTGCACCTCGCCGTCGAGGAGCTGTTCGCCGAGCTCGCCGGGCTCTCGACCGAGTCGCCTCCCGGCGCCGATCCCGCCTACCCCTTCGTGCTGTCGGCCGGCGAGCGGAGGTCGTTCACGGCGAACACCATCCTTCGCGATCCGTCGTGGCGCAAGCGTGACGGCGCTGGCGCACTGCGCATCGGTCCTGCCGATGCGGCACGCATCGGCGTGGCGACCGGGGATGCAGTGCGGGTCACGACGAAGCGCGGCTCGGCGGTCGCCGTGGCCGACGTCGACGACGCCATGCAAGCCGGTCACGTGTCCTTGCCGAACGGACTCGGCGTCGACTATCCGGTTGGCGACGCCGATCGGGTCGTCACCGGGGTGGCGCCGAATGAGCTGACGTCCAGCGAGGACCGCGACTGGCTCGCCGGCACGCCGTGGCACAAGCACGTTCCGGCCAATCTCGAGGCCGTCGGACCGGCGTCGGCCGCCTCGTAGCGTCGACGACGATGCGCCGAACCCGCTTCGACGAGTGGCCGTGCCCGATCGCCCGGGCCACCGACCTCGTGGGCGACTGGTGGACGCCGCTCGTGCTGCGCGAGCTGTTCGCTGGGCGATCCCGCTTCGATGACATCCAGGCTGAGCTCGGCTGCAGCCGGGCCGTGCTCGCCAAGCGACTCAACCGCCTCGTCGACGAGGGCATGGTCGTCAAGGTCTCGTACGCGGAGCACCCGCCACGCTTCGACTACCGGTTCACCGACAAGGGTCGGGCGTTCTGGGACGTGCTGGCAGCGATGTGGCGCTGGGGCTCGGACTGGCTGTGGGACGGCGAACCGCCCGTCGTCCTGGTCGACCGCGACACCCGGGCAGAGGTCCGCCCGCTCGTCGTCGACGAGGCCACCGGCGACCACGTCGACGTCCGTCGTCTGCGCGTGGCCGTCAACCGCCGCGCTCCCAGGTGACCCGGTAGACTGGGCAGTCCCATGCAGACCGACATCCATCCCCGTTACACCGAGACCTTGGTGCGCTGCTCGTGTGGCAACACGTTCACCACCCGCTCGACGCGTGGCGGCGAGCTGCACATCGAGCTCTGCAACGAGTGCCACCCGTTCTTCACCGGCAAGCAGAAGCTGGTCGACTCGGGTGGTCGCGTCGAGCGCTTCAACAAGCGCTACGGCACCCGCAAGACGACCACGAAGAAGTGACCCCGCGCCGTGATCGGCGCCGATGACACCGATCGTCGCAGCCGCCTTCGCGCGCTCAAGCTCCAGACGCTGGTCCGCGACCACCTCGGGTCGCCCGTTGCCGCGGCCCCTGGAGTGTTCCCCCTCGGCGCCGCCCTCGAGCTCGACGCAGTGGCATGGGTCCTGCTGGAGGACGATCCGGCGCACGGACTGGGTCCGGCACTGGCTTGGGCGATCCGCAACGGGGCCGACCGTCTCCAGCTACTGGCCGCGACGGAAACCGGGGTACTCGCTCGTCGCGCTGAGCACTTCCGAGTCCCGGTCGACGTGTGGCACGTCGAGGACCGTGCCCTGTTGCCGGCGGTGGCCGAACCTGCTTTGCCACCTCCGGAGCCGTCCGACGCCCATCTCGCCCTCATCCCGACGATCGTCGCCGGTGGTGCCGTCGCCGTCGTCGAGCACGGCGTGGTGTCCGGAGAGGTGCGCGGGCTCGAGGTCTGTCGGGTCGTGGACGACCCACACACCGATGCCGTGCGCCTCGAGGTCGGCGTCGGTGCCCACGACCGGGAAGCCTTCGCCATCATTCACGGCGACGTGCCCACCGTCGAAGCCCTGGCGGGCGTCGTCGACGCCGTCAGGGCTCACCGCTGGCCAGGCGCATCCCATCCGCTGAACCGCCTTGCGCCGGAGCGCCTGTTGCGCTGGCGCCTGGAACAAGAGCCGTCACTCATCGGGCTGGCGTCGTTGACGCCGACACAGCCGCCGGTTCCTCGCCGCAACGTCAAGGACCGCACCCCGTGTTCGGCGATCGGACGGCGGGCTGACGGGGCCGAGGTGCTCGTCGTCTGCTCCGTCGGCGTCGACCTGGACCTGATCCCCTACGCGATCGACGCCCGGCTCCACGAGCCGGGCGTCGATGGGGAGGTCGTTGGTCCGGAGGTGATGGTGGTCCTGCCGTCGCGAGATCTCGTCCCGGTGACGGCGGACCTGGCCGCGTTGGCCGATCAGACGTTGTCGCTGGTCAGCGTCTCGGTCTGATCCTCGGCGGTCGTCGACTCGATGGCGGGGGCCTCGGTCGACACCTCGATGCGCCGCGGCTCAGCGGCCGGCACCGGAGCGATCGTCACCGTGAGGCGCCCGTCCACGTAGCGGGCCGACACCTGCTCGGGATCGAGCGCGGTGCCGAGGCGCAGGCTGCGCTCCCAGGCCGTCTGCTCGGTCTTCACGGCGATCGTGAGCGTGCGGCCAGCCACGGCCACGTCAACGGCGTCGGCCGGCGTGCCCGGCAGATCGGTGGTCAGCACGAGGGACCCATCGGTCCACGATGCGTCGATGGCCGGCGTTCGCCGCGACGTCGTGAGGAACGAGCGCGAGAGTTGGTCGAACACACGGTCGACTGGCTGGTCGAAGACTGGATGGAATGGGCGAGTACGAACGAGCATGGTCTCTCCTGAGGGGATGTACAGCAACTGAAGCGATTCAAATCCTAGAGGAAAGTTGAGTGGAGACAACTCAGAATCTGCCCGGATCACCTTGGCGCTACCCTGCGAGCCACCGTGTCGATCACCTCCCGCCTCTCGACGCGCCTCGCCGCCTTGGAGCAGGAGCACGCTGATCTCGAGGCGCAACTCGCCGATCCGGCGATCGTGTCTGACCCATCGGAGCTGCGCAGGGTCTCGACGCGCTACCGCCAGCTCGGTCCGATCGTGGACGCCGCGCGCCGGCACCGGCACCTGGCCGACGACGCAGAGGCCGCCCGCGAGCTGCTCGTGGAGGCCGACGGCGACGATCGGGCGCTGCTGGAGGACGAGCTGGCCGCCGGGAACATCGCGCTGGCAGCAGTCGAGGAGGAGCTGCGAGAGCTGCTGATCCCTCCCGATCCCTACGCCGGTCGCGACGTGATCGTCGAGATCCGCGGAGCCGAGGGAGGCGAGGAGGCCAACCTCTTCGCCCGCGACCTCTTCGAGATGTACCGGGCCTATGCGGCGCGGCACGGGCTGCGCGTCGACACGCTGTCGACGGACGCCAGCGATCTCGGCGGGCTCAATGAGGTGACGTTTGCCGTCCGCGGCGATGGGGCCTGGCCGCGATTCAAGTACGAGGGCGGTCCGCACCGCGTGCAGCGCGTGCCCGTCACCGAGAGCCAGGGGCGCATCCACACGTCAGCGGCGACCGTGCTCGTGTTGCCCCAGGCCGACGAGGTCGAGGTGTCGATCGACGACAAGGACCTGCAAGTCGACGTGTTCCGCTCGAGCGGACCAGGCGGTCAGAGCGTCAACACCACGGATTCAGCCGTCCGCATCACGCACGTGCCGAGCGGGATCGTCGTGTCGATGCAGGACGAGCGCAGCCAGCTGCAGAACCGCACGCGGGCGATGCAGGTGCTGCGGGCACGGCTGCTCGATGCCGCCGAGCGTGATCGCGATGCTGAGCGGGCCGTCGAGCGGCGCTCACAGGTGGGGGGTGGCGGACGGGGCGAGAAGATCCGGACGTACAACTTCAAGGAGAACCGGCTGACCGACCACCGGATCGGGTTCACCGTGTACCGCCTGGGGGAAGTCCTCGCCGGCGACCTCGACGACGTGGTCGCCGCGCTGGCCGCGGACGAGCGTTCGCGGCAGCTCGCCGACGAGCCGTGATCTGGCACGAGCTGGTGGCGCAGACGACCGCGCAGCTCGCTGATCGCCAGGCCGCGCGGTGGCTGTGTGAGGTGGCGAGCGGCGCAGACCGCATCGACGACGTGCTCGACGAGCCCGTCACGAACCGCATGGTTTCCCACCTCGACTCGATGCTGGCGCGCTACGCATCTGGCGAGCCGCTGGCCTACGTGCTCGGACGATGGAGCTTCCGTCACCTCGACCTCTTCGTCGACTCCCGAGTCCTCATTCCGCGCCCCGAGACGGAGGTGGTCGCGGGTGTCGCCATCGATCTGGCGCGCGCAGTCGGTCGCCCCGTCACAGTCGCCGATCTCGGCACGGGGTCAGGGGCGATCGGGTTGGCGCTGGCCGATGAGCTGCCGCTCGACGGCGTGACCGTCTGGATGACCGACGACGATGTTGACGCCCTCGACGTCGCGAGGGCCAACCTGGCCGGGATCGGCCGGCGCGGTGCCAACGTGCGCATCGCCAGGGGCTCGTGGTTCGACGCCCTGCCCAGCGATGTGCGTCTCGACGTCGCCGTGGCCAACGCGCCATACATCGCCGACGAGTCGACCATGGTCGACGAGTCCGTGCGGCGGTGGGAACCGCACCATGCGCTGTTCGGCGGAGCGGACGGGCTCGACGCGATTCGACGCCTCGTTGCCGATGCGCCGCGTTGGCTGCGGCGCGGTGGCTGGCTCGTGCTCGAGATCGGCGCCGACCAGGGACCGGCCGTCGCCGACCTGTTCACCGACCTCGGCTATCGCGACGTCGAGATCCGCCCGGACCTCGCCGACCGTGACCGTGTGGGGGTTGGCCGCGTGGGCTCCTGACCCGACTCAACGCCGCACATCTGGGCGCGGACGTTCTCAGCCGGCCATCTGGGCGCGGACGTTCTCGAATCCGAGAACCTGCGCGCCCAGATCGAAGCTCCGCGGCGTCTAGCCGAACCGGACGGCGATCTCGTTGAGGAGGGTGCCTTCCTCGGGCGTCATGCTCTCGTCGGCTCCGACGAGCTCGCGGGCGGCGGAGAACAGCGCCATGCGCAGGACGCGGCTCGTGATGCGGCCGTCGATGTCGTCCAGCAACTCGTTGACGGTGCCGTCGGCGTACGCCTTGCGCGCCGTCGCCATCGCTTGGCCCAAGTACTGCTCGTACGAGAACGCCGTGCCCCGCCAATCCTCCGTGAGCTCGCGCAGCACGCCGAGCTCGTCGTCGCTGAGGTGCTGGTCGGCCAACATCACCACCGCGAGCAGCTCGAGCGCTGCCATGTGCTCGCGGTCGGCGGTGGCGTGGACGGCGACGCCTTCGTACAGCTCTTCGAGTCGCCGCGCCTCGTCCATCACCCGGAAAGGTAGTTGAACCGGGTCTCTTGCTCTCAACGATGCGGCCGGCGAAGGCGCTGGAGCGCCCGCCGTGCCGAACCGGGTCTTCGCCTCCGAACGACGCGGTCGCCCGCTAGCCAGCTTCCCGCGGAGGAAGTGACCGGCGGAGGAAATCGAGTTGGTGCAGCAACAGATGCTCGGCTACCACCTCCTGCGACGTCATGTGCGTGATCCCGACGAGCGGTAGCACTTCATGCGGCGCGCCGGCGGCGAGCAGTGCCGACGACAGCTGCAGCGTGTGGGCGGCCACGACGTTGTCGTCGGCGAGGCCGTGCACAAGCAGCAGTGGCCGTGACAGGCCGTCCGCCAGCGGCAGCAGTGAGCTGGCGTCGTAGACGTCGGGCTGCTCGGTCGGGTCGCCGAGGTAGCGCTCGGTGTAGTGCGTGTCGTACAGCCGCCACTCCGTGACGGGTGCGCCGGCGACGGCAGCGTGGAAGACGTCGGGCCGGCGGAGCACGGCCAGTGCAGCGAGGTAACCCCCGAAGCTCCACCCCCTGACGGCCACACGACCCAGGTCGAGCTCCGGGTGCACCTCGGCCGCTGCCCGCAGCGCATCGATCTGGTCCTCCAGCACGGGCGTCGCCAGATCGAGGTGGACCGCCCGCTCCCATTCGGCGCCCCGGCCGGGCGTGCCACGCCCGTCGACGACGACCACGGCGAAGCCCTGATCGGCGAACCATTGCGACGTCAGGTGCGCGTTGTGCGCCTGCACGACTCGCCCGCCGTGAGGCCCGCCGTACGGGTCGAGGAGCACGGGGAGCGACGAGCCGTCATGCCCGGTGGGCAGGAGCACCGCCGTCGCCAGCCGCCGCGCACCGAGGAACGAGATCTGTGGCGCCGTGCGCAATTGTGGGACCGTCGCGAACGACGTGAGCTCGACACCGTCGAGCGTCTCCCACTGCGCCTTGGGCTCGGCCAGCGTCGCGGTGCGCACGACGACCGTGCCTCCTGCGCCGGCGACCCCGTGCACACCTGGCTCGTCGGTCAATGCGTCGAGGCTCCCGTCGTCGGAACGTCGCCAGACGTGGAGCACCGTGGCGTCGTCGAGCGGGTTGGCGAGGAAGAGCACACCTGGCCCGTCAAGGGTCGCCACGGAACGGACCTGCAGCTCCGGAGGTGTCACCGGCTCACCATCGACGAGCAGGCGGCGGGCGCCGTCCCGATCGGCGCACGCGACGAGCTGACCGCGCGAATCGAGCCGGGGCACGCCGCCGACGAGCTCGACCCACGCGTCGTCCTGGTCGCGCCACCGCAATGACGTGGCCCCGGAGAACGGGTCGACGTCGAACACCGCCAACTCGCGCTGATCGCGCGACTGCACCGCAATGATCAATCCCTCGTCCGTCCACTGCACGTCGACGAGATAGGGGTGCTCGTCGTCGTCCCAGTCGACCGTGACCATCGACCCATCGAGATCGACCAGATGGAGCGATGTCGAAGTGTTGGTGGTGCCAGCGGCCGGATATGCAACCTCGTTCGGCGGCCGCGCGGGGTCTGCAGGATCACTGATGTACCAGCGCGGCACCTTCGCGCTGTCGACTCGCGCCACCGCCAAGGTCGTGCCATCCGGGTTCCACCAGAACCCGCGCTGGCGCCCGATCTCCTCCGCAGCGATGAAGTCGGCGCTGCCCCACGTCACGGTGTCGGGTTCGTCGTCCTCACCTCCGGCGAGCACGCGCCAGCGACCGTCGAGCTCGCCGAGGCAGAGGAGCCGCCCGCTGACGTAGGCGACGCGTCGAGCAAGCGGATCGGGGCGAGGGTCGAAGACGGGTCCGGCCACGGGAAGCTCGCGGGCACTGGCGCTGAGGAGTCCGGCCACGAACAACCGACCGGCAAGCGCGAACGCGGCGACCGTGACGTCCGAATTGGTGGCGAAGCCCGTGATACCACCCGCCGACTCGCGGGCACGCTCGCGTCGGGCTCGTTCCTCGGGCGGGAGCTCGTCGAGGTCGCTGCTCGCCAGCAGCACCGCAGGATCGGCGATCAGGCGCTCCTCGCCGGTTGCGGCGTCGACGACCCACAGGCAGTTGACGGGATCGGTCCCACTGCGGCTGCGCAGGAAGACGATCCGCCGACCGTCCGGCGACACGAGGACGTCTCGCGGCTCACCGAGCGTGTAGCGCTGGGTACGGGCCGACTCGCGGGGGAAGGAGGCGACCGGTTCGCCGTTCATCGTCGCCACCGTAGGCGGGCAGCCACCTGGCGAGGCCCGCCGTGCGAACGACGTCGCGGTCTCAGGGCAGGTGCCAGAACGGGTCGACCAGCCCGCACGCGTCGAGGATCGCCTGGTTCTGCTCCCTCGTGTGTGGCCGCCAGTCAGGCGCCAGGCGGTCGTGCCACCACGCGTGGGCGAGATCGCACAAGGTCGTCACCGGAATCGTGGCGCCCGGAGCCCGCCCAGCGAGCCAGCGCTCGATGTGTTCTTCCGACCGGAAGAGGCACATCGTGCTTCACGTGAAGACGATGTCGTCCCACCAGCGGGCGGCAGGAACAAGACAGTGGAACAGCACCGTCGCGTCGTCCGGCCGACGCTGGCGGACGTCGACGGCCAACGGTGCTCCGCAATCCGGGCAGGTCGTGTCGATGTGACCGTCGACTCCGAGCGCCGCGCAGATCCCGAACGCATCCCACGCGCAGTTGGCGAACCACGAATGTCCGCCGGCGTCGACACGGAACGGCGTCGGCACCGCCGAGAACGGGTTCGCCATGCGGAGCGCGTTGCCGTCGAGGACGAGCGCGTGCTCGTCGTGCAGCCGCCGCCATGAGGAACTGATCGAGTCCGCGTGCTGGCCCGTCACCGCAGCCACCTCGGCTGCCGTCGGCGCCCGGCCGAGCTCCGCAAACATCCGATACGTGCAGTTGCGGACGTTCAGATCATCGTCGTGGATCGACGGATGCTGCCACGCGATCAGCGGCTGAACGACGCGATCGCGTCGACGATGACGCCGAACGCGTCGTCGTCGGCGACCGCCTCGAGCACCTCGCACGTGGGCGACGGGCGGTCGATGAGGTTGCGACGATCGATCACCGTCATGCCGCGAGTCAGCGTTCCGCTCGTCTCAACGGCAACGTGGCGGGCTTGCCACCGGAACAGCTGGCGGTGCGTGAGTGCCAGGACCGCACACGGGTCATGGATGGCGGCGCCCTTCACGTTCTCGTGGCTCGTGATGTATCCCGTGGAGTAGAAGCGCAGCAGCCCGGTCAGTGTCTCTGCCAGCCGACCTGGAACGGCGGCCAGCCGGTCGAGTCGCTCGGGCGTCGCCTGTAGCTGGTAGGTCACGTCGAGCCCGGCCATGACGAGCGGTCCGCCGTAGCCGAAGACGACCGCCGCCGCCTCGGGGTCGGCCCAGATGTTGTATTCGGCGACCGCTGAGCGGTTGCCGAACGTGCCGCCGCCCATCACGGAGATCCCGCCGACGAGACCGGCCAGGTCGGAGGCCGACCGCAGCGCGAGCGCGAGGTTCGTGAGCGGGCCGACGCCGACGAGCCACGTACCCGGGCGGCGCCGGCACGTCTCGATGATGAAGGAGGCCGCGTCGGTGCCGTCGACCGGTCGGCTCGGCTCCGGGAGCTCGGCGCCGTCGAGCCCGGTGGTGCCGTGGATGTGCGTGCCGTGGCGTGGAACCTCGAGCAATGGCCGGTCTGCGCCGGAGTGCACCGGAACTTCGATGCCGAGCAGGTCGCGGAGTATCAGTGCGTTGCGCGTCGTCTGCTCCAGCGGCGCGTTGCCGGCGACGGTCGTGATCCCGAGCAGCTCGGCGTGGCGCGCCGCCACGACGATGGCGATCGCGTCGTCGTGCCCCGGGTCGCAGTCCAGGACGAGCGGGACCTGGTTGGTCACGTGACGCGGAGGCTTCCTGCCGTGTCGAGGTTGACGCGACGGCCGACCCACTCACCGTCGCCGAGGGCGGCCATGACGCCGCTGTCGTCGGAGAGGCCCCAGGCCCGGCGTCCGTCGTCGAGGAGGCACGTGCTGATCGCCTGCTCGGGTTCGCCGTCGCGCCGGTGCATCACCGTGTAGGCCTCGATCGTCGCCGGTCCAACGGCCTCCTCGACGGTGGCCAGGCGCCTCCGCGGAAGGGCGTCGATCTGGTCCTGTGGCTCGTCGTGCCGGAAGCCGTTGGCGGGAGGCTCGGTGCCGTAGACCCCGAAGGAGTGCTTCGTGACGTAGCCGCCGTTGGCCCACACGAACGCCCGCTCGCGCGGCTGCTCGCGCAGCTCGTCGACGATGGTGGCGATGGCGTGCATGACGTAGTTGTTCCACGGGCCACCGGCAAACGCCAGGCCACCGGTGCGCGTGAGCTGTCGATCCAGTCCCAGTCCGAGCGACGCCGCCCCGAGCTGGACCGCGGATGGGAAGCAGGAGTAGAGGTCGATCAACGCGACGTCGTCGATGTCGAGCCCGGCGAGATCGAGCACGGCGCGCCCGCCCTGTTCGACAGCAGGCGTGCGGCTG
Source organism: uncultured Acidimicrobiia bacterium (assembly GCA_963844915.1). Taxonomy (GTDB): domain Bacteria; phylum Actinomycetota; class Acidimicrobiia; order Acidimicrobiales; family Ilumatobacteraceae; genus JALZMG01. The sequence continues at coordinate 1,014,381 of CAWJQF010000013.1, forward strand.
AACGTGTCGCGATGCGAGACGTACGGGTGCTCGTGGCAGTCGGTGCCGGCATGCGGGAAGATCCACCGATCACGAGGGACACCGAGGCGTTGCGCTGCCTCGGCCGTGCACATGATGACGGCGGCAGCCATGTCGACGTCGTTGTTGGAGTTCATGTACTTGCGGTACGGAGCGCCGACGAGGCGATTGCTCGGCGAGATCGTCCGGATCTCCTCCGCCGACTTGGCGTCGCGGATCCAGGCATGGGGATTCGTCGCCGCGACGTCGCTGAAGCGTGCCCACAGCTCGCTGACGGCGACGAGGTGGTCGTCCGGGTTGCGTCCTGAGGCGGCCCGCACGGCCGTCTCGAACATCGGGTACAGCTGGACCGGCAGGTACACGCCGCGCTCCGACTCCGCCGGGTGCGTCATGTCGAGCTCGTCGCCGAGCATGACCGGCGGGACCTCTTCGGGCGCTTTCGCCCAGTCGAGGATGGCGCCGGACTTGCGGGCCCGCATGCGGGTTCTCCACGCCTCACCGCCGACGAGGACGGCGACGTCGAGGCGGCCGGCCAGCAGGTCCAGGGCGGTCTGGTTGACGAGGCGCTGCGGCGTGTTGCCGCCGGCGGACGTGTAGGCCAACTCCGCCGGCGACTGCCCGAGCCGTTGCGCGAGGACCCAGGCGGGATTGCGGTAGCGCCAGGACAGCGAGCTGACGACGCGGATCGAGTCGAACGACGGCGGGGCGTCGAGTCCGGCGTCGGCAGCCGCCGCACGGATCGCGTGCTCGATCAGCGCCACCGGTTCGAGGGCGTCCTCGACGGCATCCGCACGATGGACGAACTGGCCGCCGCCGATGATGGTCGGCGCCAGCGGATCGAGCGTCACGGGCGGCGAGGTTATGCGGGTCACCGGCAGCGGCCCCAGCCGTAGGATCGCAGCGATGCCGTTCCCAACCGACACCGAGCCGGACACCGAGATCGAAGCGCTGCTGACCCGTGAGCTCGAGCGCCAGACGACCGGACTGCAGCTCATCCCGAGCGAGAACTTCACGTCGCCAGCCGTGCTGCGCGCCGTCGGGTCCGTGCTGACGAACAAGTACTCGGAGGGCTATCCCGGCAAGCGCTACTACGGCGGCAACTACATCATCGACGAGGTCGAGTCGATCGCCATCGACCGGGTCAAGGCGCTCTTCAACGCCGAGCATGCCAACGTGCAGCCGCACTCCGGTGCCAACGCCAACATGAGCGCGTACCAGGCGCTGCTCAAGCCGGGCGACACCGTGCTCGGGCTGAGCCTCGACCATGGCGGCCACCTCACGCACGGTTCACCGGTCAACGCCAGCGGCATGCTGTACCACTTCATCTCCTACAAGGTGACGCCGGGTGACGAGCGCATCGACATGGACCAGGTGCGCGACCTCGCTCTCGAGCACCACCCGAAGATGATCGTCGCCGGGACGACGGCGTACTCCCGGCGACTCGATCCCGAGCCGTTCCGGGCGATCGCCGACGAGGTCGGAGCGCTGTTCTTGTTCGACGCCGCGCACCTCGCAGGTTTGATCGTCGGCGGGGCGCATCCGGACCCGACGCCGTACGCCGACGTCGTCACGTTCACCACGCACAAGACGCTGCGCGGCCCCCGAGGCGGATGCATCGTCTGCAAGGCCGAGCACGGTGCGGCGATCGACAAGGCCGTGTTCCCCGGCTGGCAGGGAGGGCCGCTCGAGCACGTGATCGCCGGGAAGGCCGTGGCGTTTCGCGAGGCCGCCCACCCGTCGTTCAAGGAGTACACCCATCAGATCGTGACGAACGCGTCGGCGCTCGCGGGGGCGCTGGCGGGGGAGGGGTTCCGCCTCGTGTCGGGCGGCACCGACAACCACTTGATGGTCGTCGACCTGCAGTCGTTCGACGCCGAGCTCACCGGCAAGGCAGCCCAGATCACGCTCGATCAAGCGGGCATCACGACGAACAAGAACACCGTGCCCAACGATCCGCGCAGTCCGTTCGTGACGAGCGGACTGCGTCTCGGCACGCCGGCCGTCACGACGCAGGGCATGGTGGAGCCGCAGATGGCGCAGATCGCGTCGTTCATCGCGCGTGCCCTCCACGACCACGACTCGCCCGGCGCGCTCGCTGCGATCAGAGACGAGATCGCCGCACTCTGCGCGACATTCCCCGCGTATCCGTGATTGGGGTCACGCGGCGACCGCCAGCGCCGCCCGGACCTCGGCGATGACCTGATTCTCGTTGCACGTGACCTGGTCGTGTGTGAACTGCAGCGGCGTCAGCCCTTCGAGCACGAGCGCGTTAAGACGCGCTGCGTCGTTGGTGAGCTGCGACCTCGAGCGGTGCCAGCGGTACCCCAAGAGCTCCACGACCACGCGTGTGCCGGGGAAGTGGCAGTCGACGCGGACGAGATGATCGTGCGTGCGCGTCATCACCTGCTGTGTCGACGGCCGAGGCAGACCGGCTGACGCGGACAGCTCGAGGAACCGACGCTCGAGCCAGCTGTGGCCACCGCGACTGGCTTCGCTTCCCTCGATGACGGCCAGCAGCTTGGGAATGCCGTAGCGGCCACGTGACCGCAGGGCGACGATCCGCCGGTGCAGGTGCAGCTCGGATGTCAGGCGATCACGCAACGCCGAGTCCACGGCAGCGGTGAGCTGCTTCGGGCCGACGAGGCGGGCGAGATCGATCAGCGTCCTCGCCGGCGCCATCGCCGGCAAGACCGTCGATCGTGGCCCGATCGACGGACGGCAGCTCCACTGTCGTGTGGATGTGGTGGTGGGCGCGCTGGACGTTGCGCCCACGTCGGACCGTGACATCGAAGGGCGGGCGCAACGGGAACCCGTCGAGCCCGTACAACGCGGCGGCGGTGCGACCGGACACGTAGGACTCCTCGCCGCAGTCGAGAAGGAGCGCGGTGAGGTCGGCAATCGCCGACGATGATCCGAATGGGCTGCGGAAGGTATGGCAGCCGGCTCGTTCCAGGACACCGCTCTGGACTCGGCGTCGAAGCTGGGCGGGGTTGAGGCCGGCGGCGCGGGCCTGCGCCGTCGTGATCGCCCCGTGCTGACCTGTCGCGAGTTGCGCCAACCGACGCAGGGGATCAGGCATGGCATGCATCGAAGCACGGGGGTGCGCGCCTCAACTCGGGGACTGCCACGGTGAGGCACGACTCTGTGTCACCGCAGACATCGAGTCACGACGTCTGCGGTGACACAGAAGGCTGGCCCACGATCTGTGTCACCGCAGACGTGATCCGACGACGTTTGCGGTGACACAGATTGTGGCGGGCGGTCGGGCGCGAGAGCGGTGACGCAGCTGGGGGAGAGGCGGCCTCCTAGGCTGGTGGCTCGTGCCGTCGACCGGTGATTACGTCCTCATCGGTCTGGTGGCGTGCGCGGCGACGTTCGTCGCCACACCGCTGGTCGGGGCGCTTGCCCGCTGGCGGGGCTGGCTGTACGAGCCGAACGACCGCACGGTGCACACCTCGCCGATCCCCGACATCGGTGGCCTGGCGATGTTCTTCGGCTTCGTCGTGGCGCTCGCCGTCGCCCGTTCCCTCGACGACTTCGACAGCCTCTTCGCGCGCAACTCCGAACCACAGGGCGTGCTGTTGGCGGCGGCGATCATCATGGTCGTCGGGTTGTGGGACGACATCAAGGGGCTGTCGCCCCCTGCCAAGGTGACGGGGACGGTCATCGCCGGGCTCGCCCTCGTCTGGTTCGGCGTCAACATGTACTACTTCCGGCTGCCGTTCCTCGGGGTCTTCTACCTGTCGGACGACTGGATCCCGCTCGTCACCGTGCTGTGGCTGTTGGGCATGACGCAGGCGATCAACCTCATCGATGGCCTGGACGGGTTGGCTGCCGGGATCGTCGCCATCGGTGCTGGCGCCTTCTTCCTCTACAGCCAGAAGCTGTCCGACTTCGATCTGCTGAACCCGCCCAACCTCGGTCCACTCATCGCGATCATCGCCGTCGGCCTGTGCGTGGGCTTCCTCCCGCACAACTTCAGTCCGGCGCGCATCTTCATGGGTGACAGCGGGGCCCTCCTCCTCGGCTTGCTGATGGCCGTCGCCACGAGCGTGGTCGGCGGTCGTACCGACCCCGATCAGCGCTTCGTCGGTCAGACGTACTTCTTCCTCGCCCCACTCGTCCTGCCGCTGTTCATCCTCGGTGTTCCCGTGCTCGACCTGACGTTCGCCATCGTGCGGCGGGCAACGCGGCGCAGGGCTCTCGACGTCGCCGACAAGGGCCACCTTCACCACCGCCTGATGAACCTCGGCCACGGACACCGCCGCAGCGTCGTCATCCTCTGGACGTGGACGGCTCTGCTGTCGGTGTTCGTCCTCTATCCCGTGCTGTCGGGAGAGAACCCGACCTATCTGCCGTTCGGCATCGTCGCCATCGGCATCGTGCTGTACACCGTCCTCCACCCGAGCGTGCGCAAGCATCGGGTACTGCGGTGGTCACCCAAGCGCCGCCCGCGCGGCGCGACCTCCGGCAGCGACGTGGGGGTCGTATCCGTGGGTGCCGTCGGACAGAAGCTCCCGAGCGGCGTCGGCGACGGCGGCCCAGGCGACCCAGCACAACGCTCCGCCGACCGATACGCGAGCGACTCCGGCGCTGGCCAGCTCGGGAACCGTCGGCCCGCCCGGCAGGAGGAGGACGTTGACCGGACGGCCGAGCTGCCCAACGACGGCGCTGACGTCGGCGACGTTCGATAGGCCGGGCGCGTAGAGGACGTCGGCGCCTGCCTCCTCGTACGCCTGGAGGCGGGCGATCGTGTCGTCGAGGTCGTCGACCCCGCGGATCAAGTTCTCGCAGCGCGCCGTGAGCACGAGGCCCGACTCACGAGCGGCCTCGACCGCGGCCGCCACTCGCGCCACCGCCAGATCGCGATCGTGGATGGGGCGTTCCGGGTCGCGCGTGTAGTCCTCGACCGACGCACCCGCCGCGCCAACCGTCGCTGCGGCGCGGATCGTCTCCGCGACCCCGTCCGGATCGTCGGCGAAGCAGTCCTCGAGGTCGGCGTTCACCGGCAGCGGCGTTGCCGCGGCGAGCGCCGCGGTGTGGTCGATCGCCTCGTCACGCGTGACGCCGCCGTCGGCTCGCCCGAGCGTCGCCGCGAAGCCGGCACTCGTCGTCGCGATCGCCTTGAAGCCGAGGGAGTAGAACAGCTTGGCCGAGCCAGGGTCCCACGCGTTCGGCATCACGACCGGTTCGCCGGGACGGTGCAACGAGCGGAACGTGTCGCGAACATCGCTGATGGTCATCGTCAGATGATGACCGTTCAGGAATGCGGCCGGCGAAGCGCCTGGAGGCGCCGCCGTGCCGAACCGGGTCGCTGCCTCTGAACGACGCGACCGGCGCATTCTGCAACCGATTACCTCGGAGGGAATTGGCATCGGGGGCGCGGCTGCGGTAGCTTGTTATCGCGTTCACAAGCGCCGACCGGCCCGTTGAACGATCATCACCGCCGATGAAGCTCATCCCGACGAAAGTTCGCACCCCGCGGACAACCAACGACGATGCGTTGGGCCAAGGCATGGACGCCGCGCTGACCATCGCCCTGTTCTTCGGGATCGGCTTCGCGCTCGACCGCTGGCTGGGTACGACGCCGTGGCTGATGATCGTGTTCACGCTCCTTGCCGCGATCGGGTACTTCGTCAAGTTCAAGTACCGCTACGACATCCGCATGGCCGAGCACGAAGCCGAGCTGGCAAGGCGACGCCAGCATCCGGAGACCAACCCATGACTGAAGCAGCCGACCTCTTCACAACTCGCTTCGACGGTCCGGCGCCAGAGGTCACGGTCTCGCGGGACATGATCAAGCGTGGCCTCATCGCCGCACCGATCATCATCGCGATCTGCGGAGTGATCTGGGGCGGAGACGGTGCCTGGTCGTCCGCTTACGGCATCGCCATCGTCCTGGCCAACTTCGCGATCGCCGCGGCGATCATCGCCATGGTCGCCAAGATCTCGCTCGCACTGCTCATGGGCGCCACGCTGTTCGGCTATCTGATCCGCCTCGGGCTGATCTTCCTTGCCGTCTGGGTGGTCACGGACGCGTCGTGGATTTCGCTGCCGGCCCTCGGCGCGACCATCATCGTCACCCATCTCGGGCTCCTCTTCTGGGAGCTCAAGTACGTTGCCCTCTCGCTCGCCCACCCAGGTCTCAAGCCCGCCCGCTCGTGAACTTCGGAGTCGCCGTGTTCGGACTCGAATTCCCACCGATCAACGCCATCCTTCGCTGGAAGGACCTCTTCCCGACGTTCAACAAGGTCGCGTTGATCGCCGTCGCCGCAGCGTTGATCGGGATCATCATCTTCCTGCTCGCCGGGAACCGCGACGGCACCAAGGCACCGCGCGGCGTGCGCAACCTCGCCGAGATCATCGTCGAGTTCATCGAGGATCAGATCGTGATGCCGACGATGGGCCGCGCCGGCCTTCGCTGGACGCCGTTCCTCGTCAGCCTCTTCGTCTTCATCCTCCTGTGCAACATCCCGGGCGTCCTGCCGATCCTGCAGATGCCGGCGACGGCGCGCATCGCCATCCCGCTCAGCCTCAGCCTGCTCGTCTGGGTGATCTTCATCCTGGTCGGCCTGCGCCACCAGGGTCTCGGCTACTTCGGCCATCTCGCCTGGCCACCTGGCGTACCGACGGCGCTCAAGCCGCTGGTCGGGGTCATCGAGCTGCTCTCGACGATCATCATCCGGCCGTTCTCGCTGACCGTCCGACTGATGGCCAACATGATGGCGGGGCACATCCTGCTCGTGACGTTCGCTCTGCTGACCGAGTCGCTCGTGCAGGCCGAGACGAACCGCTTCATCCTCGCCCCCATGGGGATCCTGCCGTTCGCCATGCTGCTGTTCCTGACGGCGTTCGAGATCCTCGTCGCCTTCCTGCAGGCCTACATCTTCGCCATCCTCACCGGCGTGTACATCGGGACCTCGATGGAGGGCCACGGCGGCGACGAGGATGTCCTCCCGGACATGTCCGAAGCCGGCCAGCACGCCGAACTCGACCAGGCCTACGCCCACTGATCTCCGTCCCACCAGCCCAGGAGAGAGAAAGCACACCTATGGAAGCTCTCAGCCAGCTCATCCAGCAGGCGCCGGTGGACCCGGCCGATGCCAAGAACATCAACGCCGCCATCGGCGCCGGGTTCGCCTACGGCATCGCCGCCATCGGCCCCGGCATCGGCATCGGCTACCTCGTCGGCAAGTCGGTCGAGGCCATGGCCCGTCAGCCGGAGGCCGCCGGCATGGTGCGCACCACGATGTTCCTGGGCATCGCCTTCACCGAGGCGCTGGCGCTCATCGGCTTCGTGGTGTTCATCCTCCTGAAGTTCGCCTGACCAAAGGGAGTGGACGTGCTGTCAGCCGTCGCCACCTATCACGTCTCGAGTGGGGACGTCGCGGTCGTCTTGCAGGGCATCGCGCCGATGGCCGAGGAGGGCGAAGAGGCCGAGGACCCGATCATCCCGATCGCCCCTGAGGCGAAGGAACTGATCTGGGGCTTCGGCTCGTTCGCCGTCTTCGCCCTGCTGATGCGCTACTTCCTCTACCCGCGCCTGCGCAAGGGCATGGACGCCCGCTACCGCATCATCAAGGGCGGTCACGACGAGGCCGACCGCATCACGGAGGCCGCGCAGTCCGACGTCGCGCGCTACGAGGCGCAGGTGGCAGCCGTGCGGGCGGAGGCCCAGCAGCGCATCGAGGCGGCCCGTGCCGTGCTCGACGCCGAGCGCAGCGACCGCCTGGCGGAGGTCAACGCCCGCATCGCCGAGCGACGGGCGGAGGCAGCCACCGAGGTCGAAGCTGCCCGCGCCGCCGCCCAGGCCGAGGTGGACGAGGCTGTCCGGGCGGTGGCCTCCAGGTTCGGGGAGCTGGCGCTCGGTCGCCGACCCGACCCGAACGTCGTCTCATCGGCGGTCGCCGAGGTCATGGGAGCCGGGGTGGGTCGATGAACGCCGTCATCGCCCAGGTGCTGGTACCGCTGCTCCAACACCTCCCGCGGGCCGAGGGTGATCTCGACGACAGCGGAAACTTCACGACCACCAACTGGCTGATCCCCGAGCAGGCCGAGCTGATCTACGGCGGCATCGCCTCCGCGATCATCATCGCCGTCCTGGTCTGGAAGGCCGGACCGATGGCCCGGAAGGCCTTCCGCGATCGGAGCGAACGGATCGAGCAGGAGCTCGAGGAGTCCGCGCAGGATCAGGCGCAGGCGGAGGCCAAGGCGAGCCAGGTCCGCACCGCCCTCGGTGACATCGAGAGTGAGCGCCGGCGCATCCTGTCCGAGGCCGATACCCAAGCGGAGTCGTTGCTCGCCGACGGACGGGCGCGGCTGGCGGCAGAGATCTCCGAGCTCGAAGCGAAGGCGGAGGCCGACATCGCAGCGGGCAGAGAGCGCGTCACGGACGAGCTGCGCGCGGAGATCGCGCGCTACGCCACCGTCGCCGCCGAGCGGGTCGTCGAGCGCTCGCTCGACGATTCGGCCCAGCAACAGCTGATCGAGGACTACATCCAGCGGGTCGGCCGGCAGCCGGAGCAGGTGGGAGCGCAATGAACGGACACATCGAACCGGTCGCGCTGTGCGAGCTTGCGAGCGCCAGCGAGCGAGCGGCCATCGACGGCCTGCGTGGCCGGGGAACGCAATGAACGGGAATGACCTCGTCGACGGCTACGCCCGCGGCCTGTTCGAGGTGGCGCGAGCCGAGGGCACACTCGACGAGGTCGAGGATGAGCTGTTCCGCTTCGCCCGCTCGTACGAGTCCAGCGACGAGTTGCGCAACGCCCTGAGCGACGACCAGATCCCGCCCGGCAAGCGCCAGGCCATCGTCGAGGACCTGCTCGGCGGGAGGGCCACGCCGACGACCGTCCAGCTCGTCTCGATGGTCATCGGCTCGGGTCGCAGCCGCGAGCTGCCGGCGATCATCGACCGCATGGTGCAGCGGGCTGCCCAGTCGAAGAACCTCGCGTTGGCCGAGGTGCGCAGTGCGATCCCGCTCACGGCCGACCAACAGGACCGCCTCAAGGCGGCTCTCGCCAACGCCACCGGCAAGACCGTCGAGCTGAAAGTCATCGTCGACCCGTCCGTGCTCGGCGGGCTCGTGGCGACAGTCGGCGACAAGGTCATCGACGACACCGTCCGCAGCCGCCTCGACCAACTGAAGAGCCGACTCTGACATGGGCCGGCCGATAGGACGCCATCAGCACGACCGGCTGCTAGGACGCCGTTGAAAGGGATCTGGACGACATGGCTGAACTGACGATCTCCGCCGGGGACATCGCCGCCGCGCTCACCAAGAACCTGGAGGGCTTCGAGCCGTCGCTCGAGGCTCGTACGGTCGGACGGGTCACCGAGATCGGTGACGGCATCGCTCGCGTGGTCGGGCTGCCCGACGCCGCCGTCAACGAGCTGCTGGAGTTCGAGGACGGCACCCTTGGACTTGCCCTCAACCTCGACGAGGAGTCGATCGGCGCCGTCGTGCTCGGCGAGGGCTACGACATCGAAGAAGGCCAGACCGTCAAGTCGACGCGACGCATCCTCTCGGTGCCGGTCGGCGACGGCGTGCTCGGCCGGGTCGTCGACGCCCTCGGCAAGCCGATCGACGGCCAGGGTGACCTGGTCGGCACGGAGCTGCGGCGGATGGAGATCCAGGCGCCCGGCATCATGGGACGCCAACCCGTCAGCCAGCCGCTGCAGACTGGGGTCAAGGCGATCGACTCGATGACTCCGATCGGGCGCGGCCAACGCGAGCTGTTGATCGGCGACCGCAAGACCGGCAAGTCGAGCGTCGCCGTGGACACGATCATCAACCAGCGTGGCCAAGGTGTGAAGTGCATCTACGTGGCGATCGGCCAGAAGGGCTCGACCGTCGCCCAGACCGTCGAGACGCTGCGCCAGAACGGCGCCATGGACTACACGGTTGTCGTCAACGCACCGGCCGCCGACCCGGCGCCGTTCAAGTACCTCGCGCCGTACGCCGGATGCGCGATGGGTCAGCACTGGATGGAGAACGGCGAGCACGCACTCGTCGTCTACGACGACCTCTCCAAGCAGGCCGAGGCCTACCGACAGGTGTCGCTGCTGCTGCGCCGGCCGCCCGGCCGCGAGGCGTACCCCGGCGACGTCTTCTATCTGCACAGCCGTTTGCTGGAGCGGGCGGCCAAGCTGTCGGACGAGAACGGCGGCGGCTCGTTGACGGCACTGCCGATCATCGAGACGAAGGCCGGGGACATCTCGGCGTACATCCCGACCAACGTGATCTCGATCACCGACGGCCAGGTGTTCTTCCTCGACAGCCTGTTCAAGTCCGGTGTCCGCCCGGCCATCGACGTCGGCAACTCGGTGTCGCGGGTCGGCGGCGCGGCGCAGATCAAGTCCATGCGCTCGGTTGCCGGAACCCTCAAGCTCGATCTCGCGCAGTTCCGTGAGCTCGAGGCGTTCGCCACGTTCGGCTCGGAGCTCGATGCCGTGTCGGCGGCTCAGCTCGATCGCGGATACCGCCTGGTCGAGATCCTGAAGCAGCCGCTCAACAGCCCGCTCCCGGTCGAGGAACAGGTCGTCGCGATCTTCTCGGGCACGCGGGGCTACGTCGACGACATCCCCGTGGCTGAAGTGCAGCGTTTCGAGACCGAGCTGCTCGAGTTCATGCGTGTGCGCCATGGATCGCTGCTCGACGACATCAGGGGCGGCGCGGTGCCCGACGACCTCGGCGACGCCGTCGGTCAGTTCAAGGACCAGTTCAAGGCGGCCGCGGCTGACCGGGCCGCCGCCGATCCGACGGCAGTCGAGGCCGACGAGCTCGGCGCCGCGCGGAGCCAGAAGACATTGGCCACGGAGTAGCTCATGGCGGGAGGTCAGGAGCGCATCCTCCGGGCACGGATTCGCACCGTGCAGGCGACGAAGAAGATCACGCGCGCCATGGAGCTGATCGCCGCGTCACGCATCGTCAAGGCCCAACAGCGGGTGCACGCTGCGGTGCCGTACTCGGAGAAGATCACCGAGGTGGTGCGCGACCTCGCTGCGGCGGGTGCCGGGCAGGGCGCACCGCTGCTGGCGGGACGAGACGAGGTGCGGGCGACCGCCTATGTCGCCGTCGCCGCCGACCGCGGACTGTGCGGTGGCTACAACGCCGGCATCCAGCGGGCCACCGAGGGTGAGATCAAGGCCGACGTCCTGGCGGGCAAGCGCTACCAGGTGATCCCGGTCGGTCGCAAGGCCGAGGGCTACTTCCGCTTCCGCGGGTACGAGCTCGGCCAGCACTTCTCCGGATTCAGCGACAACCCCAAGGCGTCAGACGCCAAGGCCATCGCCAACCACGTCGTCGAATTGTTCACGAGCGGCGAAGTCGACCGGGTCGAGCTCGTGTACACCCGCTTCATCAGCGCCGGCAACCAGGAGGTCGTGCTGCGGCCGCTCGTGCCGCTGTCTGCCGAGACGGTCGCCGGCGGCGACGGCAAGGCGGGCGGTCCGGACGGGCCGACGGGCGACTACGAGTTCGAGCCGGACCCGACGACGATCCTCGAGACACTGCTGCCGAGCTACGTGGAGGCCCGTGTCTACGCCGCCTTGTTGAACGCTGCGGCATCGGAGCACGCGTTCCGGCAGCGGGCCATGAAGTCGGCGACCGACAACGCGGACGAGCTGATCAAGAACCTCAGCCGGATCATGAACCGGGCCCGCCAGGACGCCATCACGACCGAGATCATGGAGATCGTCAGCGGCGCCGAGGCCCTCGGCGGCGGCGTCGAGTCCGCCTCGCAGGTGATGATCGACGACAACATCCGCCTCGATGTCCTAATTGGAGGCATTGGACCGTGAGTATCACCGAAGATCGTCAACGGACGAGCGAGGGCCGAGTCGTCGGCATCGCCGGCCCCGTCATCGACGTCGAGTTCCCACCGCACGCGCTGCCGGAGATCAACACCGCCTTGCAGTTCGACGTCACCATCGAGGGTGAGTCGATCTCCGTGCTCGCCGAGGTCGCCCAGCAGCTCGGCGGCGGCCGCGTGCGGGCGATCTGCATGAAGCCGACCGACGGACTGACGCGCGGCACGGTGGTACGCAACACGGGTCAGGGCATCACGGTCCCGGTCGGCGAGAAGGTGCTCGGGCACGTGTGGAACTGCTGGGGCGAGCCACTTGACTCTCCGCCGGAGGGCTTCGCTGAGATGGAGCGGTGGGAGATCCACCGCGACGCGCCGAGCTTCGACGCACTCGAGCCATCGGCGCGCATGTTCGAGACCGGTATCAAGGTGATCGACCTGCTGACGCCGTACGTCGCCGGCGGCAAGATCGGCCTGTTCGGTGGGGCGGGGGTCGGCAAGACGGTGTTGATCACCGAGATGATCAACCGGGTCGCGTCGCAGCACGGCGGCGTGTCGGTGTTCGCCGGCGTCGGCGAACGCACCCGTGAGGGCACGGACCTCCGCATCGAGATGATGGAGTCCGGCGTGTTCGAGAAGGCCGCCCTGGTGTTCGGCCAGATGGACGAGCCGCCAGGCGTGCGGCTGCGCGTGGCGTTGTCGGCGCTGACGATGGCCGAGTACTTCCGCGACGTCCAGAACCAGGACGTGCTGCTGTTCGTCGACAACATCTTCCGGTTCGTGCAGGCGGGGTCGGAGGTCTCCACGCTGCTCGGCCGCATGCCGTCGGCGGTGGGGTACCAGCCCACGCTGGCCGACGAGATGGGTCAGCTGCAGGAGCGGATCACGTCGACCCGAGGCAGGTCGATCACATCGCTGCAGGCGGTGTACGTGCCGGCCGACGACTACACGGACCCGGCACCGTTCACCACGTTCACCCACCTCGACGCGACGACCGAGCTGTCACGTCAGGTCGCCGCGCTCGGCATCTACCCGGCGGTCGACCCGCTGGCGTCGACGTCGACGATCCTCTCGCAGGAGGTCGTGGGGGACCGGCACTATGCCGTGGCCCGGCGCGTGCAAGAGATCCTCCAGCGCTACAAGGAGCTGCAGGACATCATCGCCATCCTCGGGCTCGACGAGCTGTCGGAGGAGGACCGGCTGACGGTCAACCGGGCGCGCAAGATCCAGCGCTTCCTCTCGCAGCCGTTCTTCGTGGCCGAGGTGTTCACCGGCCTGAAGGGCGAGTACGTCCCGGTCGCCGAGACGGTCGAGAGCTTCGAGCGGCTCGTGCGCGGAGACTTCGACGACGTGCCCGAGCAGGCGTTCCTCAACGTCGGCGGCATCGAGCAGGTCGAGGCAAAGGCCAAGTCGCTCCAGGAAGGTGCGTGATGACGTCGTGTTGACGTTGTCGGTCGCGTCGTTCAGAGGTGAAGACCCGGTTCGGGCCGAGGCGGCTCCAGCCGCTTCGAGGCCCGTGTCATGAACGTCGCGGTGGTGTCGCCTGAGGAGGTGCTGTTCGAGGGCGAGGCCACGCAGGTGATCACCCGGACGACCGAGGGTGACGTGGCGTTCCTTGCCGGCCATGCCCCGTTCCTCGGGACCCTCGTCGAGAACGAGACCCGCGTGTATCTCCCCGACGGCCGGGTCGAGCACTTCAACATCGCCGGCGGCTTCGTCGAAGTCAGCAACGACACCGTCTCGATCCTCGTCAGCTGAACCCGTCGCGCCGCTCCACATCTGGGCGCGGACGTTCTCAAACGATGATCTGGGCGCGGACGTTCTCGAATTCGAGAAGCTCCGCGCCCAGAAGCGGTACGTTCGCTCGATGGGCGTCGCCAATAACCCGAACTGTCCGTCGGGATCGCCTCACAACGAACGGTTCTGACGGACAGAACGGTCGATCACGTGTAGTCGATGTCGCTGTACTCCTGCAGCTTGCCGATCTGGTGGTGGGCGTCGATGCGGCGCACGGTGCCGCTGCGGGACCTCATGACCAGGCTCTGGGTCGTCACGCCGTGGAAGTCGAAGCGCACCCCGCCGAGCAACGGGCCGTCGGTGATGCCGGTGGCGGCGAAGAAGCAGTTGTCGCTGCGCACGAGGTCGTCGGTCGTGAGGACCGCCGCTGGGTCGAGCCCGGCCGCTGCGATCGCCGCCCGCTCGTCGTCATCCCGCGGCCACAACCGCCCTTGGATCTCACCGCCCATGCACTTCAGGGCGGCTGCTGAGATGACGCCCTCAGGTGTACCGCCGACGCCCATCAGCACGTCGACCCCGCTGCCGACCGAGCCGGCCGCAACTGCGCCGTAGACATCGCCATCGGTGATCAGCCGGATGCGGGCGCCGCTGGCTCGCACCTCGTCGATCATCTCGGCATGGCGTGGGCGATCGAGGATGACAACGGTCAGGTCACGCACGCTCTCTCGCTTCGCCTTGGCGATCCACCGCAGGTTCTGCGTCGGGGAGGCGGTGATGTCGATCGAACCCAGGCACTCCGGGCCGACGGCGATCTTCTCCATGTAGTACGACGGCCCGGGGTCGAACATCGACTCGCGGTCGCTGACGGCGATCACCGACAGCGCGTTCGTGCGTCCTTGCGCCGTCAGCGTCGTCCCGTCGATCGGGTCGACCGCCACGTCGACCAGTGGTGGGCTGCCGTCGCCGACCTGCTCGCCGTTGAACAGCATCGGGGCGTTGTCCTTCTCGCCCTCGCCGATGACGACGACCCCGTCCATGGTGACGGTCGAGAGAACGGTGCGCATTGCCGCGACCGCAGCCCCGTCGGCACCGTTCTTGTCGCCGCGCCCCACCCACCGGGATGCCGCCAGTGCGGCGGCTTCGGTCACTCGCACCAGCTCGAGGGCGAGGTTGCGATCCGGAGGTTGAGACGCCCTGGCCATGATCGTCAACGTAGCGCTGTCTCCATGAGATGACCCGGCCGTCTCCATGACCGCGCGCCGTCGGCAGCCGTGTACTGGTCCGCATGCCCAACGACGCCCCCTGGGCCCGCCGGCCGTCGGACTCGCACTGACACCGCGCCGACATGCGCCGGTTGCTGCTCCTCCCGCTCGCTGTCCTGGCGACCGCCCTCGTGGTGGCGCCGCGGCGCAGCCCGGCAGCTGCCGTGCGGCTCGTTGCTGGTGGGGCGCACCTCATCGTGGCGACGGGCCTCACGACGGCGACCGCCGACGGACGAGCTGAACATCACAACGACGTGTGGTCGCTCGATCTCGGCGACGACTCTGCCCAATGGGTTCAGCTCGCCGTCGACTCGCCGAGCACAGCGCCGGCTCCCCGGCGCTCGGCAAGCGCGGTCTGGGATCCCGACGCCGACCGGCTCGTCATCGTGTTCGGCCGCGACGGCGACCAGTTCTTCGACGAGACCTGGTCGTTCGACCCGAGCGCACGAGCTTGGTATCAGGTGCCGGGCTGAGAGGTCATGTCCTTGATGATCCACTACGTCTTCTTCGCCGCCTCGGTTCGTCAGTCACACTTGAGCAATGCCCGTCGCGGTCACGCCGGAGATGTGCATCGCGGGCCGGGACCTGACGGAGCCGAAGCTCGACCCGTCCGGACGACTCCTCGCTTTCGTCGCACGTGGGGCAAGCGGCGCAGCGATCTCGATCCTCGACCTCACTGACGACGCCGGGCTCGAACGGCAGCTCTCGACCTGGCCGGCGCCGTCGCCGGGTCGAGGGACGTACGGAGGCTGCTTCGACTGGCAGCCCGACGGCACAGCGATCATCTACGCGGCGAACGACGGCGGACTCTGGCGGCAACCGGTGCCGGGCGGAACCGCTGAGCAGCTGACCACGGCCGACCTCGCGCGCCCGGTCGCCGCGCCGGCGGTTGCGCCGGATGGCTCCTTCGTGGTCTACGTGGTGGATCTGGCCGAGGTCTGGCTCCAGCCGTTGGACGGCTCCGCGGGCCGCCGGCTCGACGACGGCGAGCACGACTTCTGCGCCGACCCAGCCGTCGATCCCGGGAGCGCGCTGGTCACCTACCAGGCATGGAGCGTGCCCGACATGCCGTGGGACGGCGCCGAAGCCGTGACCGTCGCGGCCGACGGGTCGTCGCGAACGTCGTTCCGGCCGGACGGTGCGGCCGTCCAGCAGCCGCGGTTCGCCCCGGACGGCACGCCGCTGCGCGTGCACGACGGCACCGGCTGGCTGCAGGTGTGGTGGGGTGACCACCCGCTCGTCGCCGGTGCCGAAACGACGGAGCACGCCGACGCGTCCTGGGGTCAGGGACAGGTGTCGTACGCGACCTCGCCAGATGGTCGGCGCGTCGCGTTCACCCGCAACGAGCGAGGGTTCGGCCGGCTGTGCGTGGCCTCGGTGAACGACGGCGCAGTCACGCCGATCGCCAAGGGATGGCACGGCCAGCTGTCGTGGCGCGCCAACCGGATGGCGGCGCTGCGCTCAGGCGCCCGCACGCCGACGCAGGTGGTCATCTACGACACCGACACGTGGGAACGGCGAGCCGTCGCCATCGGACCCGTCGCCGGCTGGGACGCGGTGAACCTCGTCGAGCCGGAACCCGTCGAGATCGACCTCGACGGGACGGTGCTGCACGCCCGGCGGTACTGCTCGCCCCGCATCGACGGCGA
Source organism: uncultured Acidimicrobiia bacterium (assembly GCA_963844915.1). Classification (GTDB taxonomy): domain Bacteria; phylum Actinomycetota; class Acidimicrobiia; order Acidimicrobiales; family Ilumatobacteraceae; genus JALZMG01. The sequence continues at coordinate 1,030,854 of CAWJQF010000013.1, forward strand.
TCGGCGCCTGCTCGTGATGATCCACGGTGGGCCGACCGGGCAGTGGCCGGTGACGTTCATGCCGCGCCTCGCCTACTGGGTCGATCGCGGCTGGGACGTCCTCGTGCCCGACCACCGCGGATCAACCGGTTACGGGCGTGCCTATCAGCAGGCGCTCAACGGCCGGTGGGGGGATCTCGACGTCGTCGACACCGTGGCCTGGATCGACCATGCCCATGCCTCCGGTTGGTCCGAGCCGGCGCGCACCGTCGTGATGGGCGGCTCGTCGGGCGGCTTCACCGTGCTCGGCGTGCTCGGGCGCAGTTCCGGTCGGGTCGCCGGCGGGATCGCGCTGTACCCGGTGACGGATCTCGCCGACCTCGCCGCCCGCAGCCACCGGTTCGAGGCTCATTCGACGGAGCGGCTCGTCGGTCCACTGAGCGACACCGAGCTGTACGCCTCACGATCCGCTGCATCGCTCGTCGGGCGGATCGTCGACCCTCTCCTCGTGCTGCACGGGACTGCCGACCCAGCCGTCCCGGTCGAGGGGACGATCGCCTTCGTCGAGGCGATGCGGGCCACCGGCCGCGCCGACGTCGAGTTGCACCTGTTCGAGGGTGAGGGCCACGGGTTCCGCCAGCCTGAGAATCAGCTCGCCGAGTACCGGTTGATCGAGGAGTTCATGGCTCGAGTCGTGCCGACCGGCTCGTCAGGGGCAGCGATAGCGGGGGGCAGCGATAGCGGGGGGCAGCGATAGCGTCGATCGGCGTGTCCGAGTGGGATCCGAACGACCCTGAGGCCGTCAAGGTGCACTACGACGTCTCCACGTGGTCGATCGACCAGCGGGCGGAGCTGACCGAGGCGCTGGCCGATGCGGAGCTCCCCCACATCTGGGACGGGGAAGAGGTGGTCGTCCCGGAGGAGCTCGAGGAGAAGGCCGACGAGCTGTTCGACCGACTGGAGGCGTTGCTCGGTCCATTCGCCGTGCCGCTCGACCCCGACGACGCGGGCGTCGAGTTCGGGCTCGACGAGTGGCCGCCAGCGGACCGTCAGACGTTGGCTCAGGCCCTCGTCGAGGCAGCCATCCCGCACCACTGGCAGGGCCCGACCCTCATCGCGGCGACGGACTCCGAGGGAGCCGTCGATGAGCTGCTCGACGCCGTCGAGCAGGGAACGCTCGTGCTGGCGTCAGGCCAGAGCGCGGATGGGCCACCGGACGGCGCCCTGGGGATCCTGTTCACGTCGTCTGACCGCCTCGCTCGCGACCCCGACGACCGCGGTGGGCGGGACGATCTCCGGGAGCTGGTCGGACAGCTCGATCGGACCCATCCGCCCTACGGCGTGTCGGTCGGGACGTGGTCCAAGGCCGTCGAGGCGGCGACGACGTTGGGCGGCCTCGTCGACGACGAATCCTCGTCACCGTCGGACATCATCGGCGCCGCCCAGAACCTTCGCTCCCTGGTTCGCGAGTACGTCTGACCCTCACCCATCGGAGTGTTTGCGGCGCCCACGGGCCGCCGCAAACACTCGGATAGGTTCGCGGGATGCTCCTCGCCGAGCTCGAGGTGTGGCACACCAGGCCACTGGCGCCGACGCGGCGGATCGCACTCGGCAACCTCGTGCTGCCCGTCGACCCGGCACCCGGCTTCGGCGGCCTGCTGGTCGGCGCCGTCGTCGCCCGCCACGTCGCCGACATCTCGGAGGACCTCGTCCCCGACGTCCACCGGCTGATCGAACAGATCGACCGTGCCCAGCGGGTCGTCCAGCCTCGCCTGCGCCACCGCTTCCAGGTCGATCGCCACGGACTCGCCTTGTCGACTCACCGCCTCCTCGGCGAAGGCGAGGAGATCAGCTTCGACTTCCACACGACCGGGACCGGGATCGCCCAGGTGCTCGGGGCGATCTACGCCGTCGAGCGCCTCGACGTGTCGATCCGCCACCTCATCACGCCCGTGCTGCACAAGGCGATGCGCTGGCGCGGCCCGATCGGTGGCCCCCTGATCGCGCACCTCGCCGGAACGAACTCGACGACACTGACGACGCTCGCCGACCCGCGAGCCTGGGCGCTCGACGTGCTCGGCTTCCCGCCCGGCACGGCGACGCCGACGCGCCGTCAGGTCACCGCCCAGTTCCGGGTCAAGATGCGCTCCGTGCATCCCGACCACGGCGGAGACCACAGCGTGGCCAGCACAGCGGTGTTCGAGCTCGCCGAGGCGCGCAAGATCCTCATCGCCGCCGCCGACAAGCTGTGACCGACAAGCTGTGAGCGACAAGCTGTGACCGACAAGCTGTGACCGACACGCTCTGATGGCTCGCCGACGACGCGACACGCTGCTGCTGTTCCCCGGTGCCGGGGCCAGCCGCGACCAGTCGACGTTGGTGGCCGTCGAACGGGCGGTCGCGCCGGCGTGGACGACAGTGCGCGCCGACTTCCCGTACCGCAAGGAAGGGCGGCGGGCACCGGACCGGCCGCCGAAGCTGCTCGCCGCGGTGCGCGAGGAGATCGCCGCCATCGGCGCCGGCCGCGTCGTCGTGGGCGGCCGCTCGATGGGCGGGCGGATGTGCTCGATGGTCGCCGCCGGCGCTGATGGTGAGCCACCCCCCAAGACGATCGCTGGTGTCGTCGCCATCTCGTATCCGCTGCACCCGCCCGGCAAGCCCGACTCGCTACGCGTCGAACACCTCCCTGCGATCAGCGTCCCGTGTCTGTTCGTGCACGGAACCCGTGACCCGTTCGGCACTCCTGACGAGCTCGAGCGCTGGACAGCGACCGTCGGTGGGCCGATGACCGTCCACTTCATCGACGGCCGAGGTCACGACCTCAAGGGCGCCGACGCCGAGGTGTCGTCCACCGTCCGCGACTGGCTCGTCGAACTTCCGCGCTGAGTGCGATCAGGATTCAGCGCGGGCAGCGCGGGCGCTCTTCGACCATCGCCGCCTCCAGATGAACCAGACGATGGCGATGACGATCGCCGCCAGCACGACGTACTGGAACCAGTCGAGCACCGGCTCCACCTCGTCCCAGTTCTCGCGCAGCCCGTAGCCGAGCCCGATCAACGCCGAGTTCCAGATGAGGGAGCCGATGAGGGTGTACAGCGTGAAGATCCCGAACGGCATACGGCGGAACCCGGCCGGGATCGACACGATCGAGCGGATCAGCGGGATGCACCGGCCGACCAGCACGGCAAGCACGGCGCGACGGTCGAACCAGCGCTCTGCCCGCTCGACGTCCTCCGTTGTCATCTGCAGCCACTTCCCGTAGCGCACCAGGAAACGGGTCATGCGGTCGCGCCCGATCCACGCCGCGAGGCCGTAGAGGATCCACGCCCCGACCAGCGAGCCGATCGTGGCGGCGATGATCATCAAGATCAGCGACCAGCCACCCCGGTCGCTGGCGACGAAGCCGGCGAACGGCAGCACGATCTCCGACGGGATCGGAGGGAACAGGTTCTCCAGCGCGACGAGCAGCGCAACCCCGACGTAGCCGAGGGCGTCGACGACGTCGACGACCCAGTCGGACAGCGCCGACAGCATCAGCTGTTTCTGACCCGGCTAGACGGCGCCGCCCGCATCAGTCGCCGATGGACGGCGTCGTCGCCGAGGCGCTCGCCGTCGCCGGCGGCAGGTGCGGCACCGATGACGGCGCGAGGCCCTGCGTCTTGCGCGACGAGTACACGATCGCAACGATGAGGACCACGAGTCCGACGCCGGCAGCGACGAACCGCCAGGCGCTCTCGTCGACCTCCAGTGTGATGATCGCCGGCAACATGAGCAGCGAGATGAGGTTCATCACCTTGATCAACGGGTTGAGTGCCGGTCCTGCCGTGTCCTTGAACGGGTCACCGACGGTGTCACCGATCACCGCCGCCTTGTGTGCGTCCGAGCCCTTGCCGCCGTGGTGGCCGTCCTCGATGTACTTCTTGGCGTTGTCCCACGCCCCGCCGGCGTTGCTCAGGTACACGGCCATGAGCTGACCGGTGAGGATCACCGCGGCGAGGAACCCGCCGAGCGCCTGCCAGCCGATCCCGAAGCCGATGATGAGCGGCGTCAGCACGGCGAGCAGCGCCGGAGTCGTGAGCTCCCGCAACGACGCCGCCGTGCAGATGTCGATGACCGGCGCGTAGTCGGGCTGCTTGGTTCCGGCCATGATCTGGCCATCGGCGAACTGGGCGCGCACCTCCTGCACCACGACGCCGGCGGTGCGTCCGACGGCGCGGATGGCGAGCGCGGAGAAGAGGAACGGCACGGCGCCACCAATCAGCAGGCCGATGAAGATCTCTGGCTCGGCGACGTTGATCTGCAACTCGAACAACCGCACGACGCCGTCGGAGAGGCTCTCGGCGACCAAGCCGAGCTCGGCGCCGGCCGTCTCGACGAAGCTGGCGAACAGGGCGACAGCAGCGATGACGGCCGACCCGATGGCGAAACCCTTGGTGACGGCCTTGGTCGTGTTGCCGACAGCGTCGAGGCTGACCATGATCCGCTGCGGCTCGCCGTGGAATTCCCCGGACATCTCAGCGATACCGGCGGCGTTGTCGCTGACCGGTCCGAACGTGTCCTCCGAGACGATGACGCCCGTGGCGGCGAGCATGCCCATGCCGGTCAGGGCGATGAGGTACAGCGAGAACGTCAGGTTGCCGCCGCCGAGCGCCAGCGCGACGCCGATGGCGATGGCGATGGCGATGACGGCGTAGACCGAGCTCTCGAGGCCGGTCGCCGTGCCCGACAGCACGACGGTCGCCGGACCCGTCTCTGCCGAGTCGGCCACCTCCTGCACCGGGCCGTACTCGGTGCCCGTGTAGTACTCGGTGAGGCGGCTGATCAGCTGGGCCAGGACGAGCCCGATGGCGACGGCGCCGAAGCACTTCCAGCCGGCGTTGTCAAAATCGTTGCCGACGTAGAAGAGCGCCAGCAGCAGTGTGCCGAGCAGCGTGATGAGACCGGCGACGAGGAAGCCGCGGCGGATCGGGTTGAGGGCGTTCGTCTCGTTGCGGCGGGCCCGCACGGTGAAGACGCCAGCGATCGAGGCGACCACGCCGATGGCCCGGGCGGCCAGCGGGAAGACGAGGCCGAGTGCCGGGTTGGCGCCGATCGCCTCGAAGGCGGCGACGCCGAGGATGATCGACGCGACGAGCGTGACCTCGTAGCTCTCGAAGAGGTCGGCGGCCATGCCGGCGCAGTCGCCGACGTTGTCCCCGACGTTGTCGGCGATCGTCGCCGGGTTGCGCGGATCGTCCTCTGGGATGCCCGCTTCTACCTTGCCGACGAGGTCGGCACCGACGTCGGCGGCCTTGGTGAAGATGCCGCCGCCGACGCGCAGGAACAGTGCCAGCAGCGAGCCGCCGAAGCCGAAGCCGACGAGAATCGCCGAACTCGTGTTCTGGAAGATGATGATGATCAAGGAGGCGCCGAGCAGACCGAGCCCGACGGTGAACATTCCGGCCACGCCACCGGTGCGGAAGGCAACAGTGAGGGCATCGGCCATGCTGCCCTCGCGGGCGGCAGCCGCCGTGCGCACGTTGCCGCGAGTCGCCAGCGTCATGCCGATGTATCCCGTCAGGCCCGAGGCGACGCAGCCGAGGATGAACGCCACCGTGCGCGCGGTACCGGACGCGGCGAACGACAATGCCGACGACTCATCCGGCCGCAGGATCTCGGTCGACGTGAAGAACACGATCGCCGCCACCGGCACGACGATGATCGCGATGGTGCGGAACTGCCGCTTCAGATACGCCGCGGCACCGTCCTGGATCGCTTTCGCGATCTCTCGCATCTTCGGTGTGCCCTGGTCGGCCGCCAGCACGGATCGCGCCAGGTAAGCGCCGACGGCAAGGGCCAACAGCGCCGCCGCGACGGACAGCAGGAGGACGGCCCACTCGCCGCCTTGGAGTTCGAACGCCTGCCAGCCGCCTTCGGCTGCGAACACTGAGAGACTCAATTGGGCTCCTGGAACTTGGCGCGGCGACCCTGCCGCGGCGAGATGTCGACACCCGGGGCCAAGGCCCGGGGCGCACGGCCGATTTCAGCCCGCCGTGGGCGGCGCAGAGACTACCTACGCAAAGGGGGGAAGGAGACCTTCCCCCCTTTGAAACCCCCCATCTCTGCGGAGCTCCGGCGTGCCGAGCAAGTCGTCCCGCCTGCGCACGAAACCCACGCTCGCCGAACCGGTACCGGTTCGGCGAGGTCGCGTGGTCAGGCGTCGACGGGGTTCAGGTCCTCCAGCTCACGATGGGCGGTCTCCGGGTACCACAGCAGGACGATCGCCACGACTGCCACCTGGCCCAGCGCCAGCATCCCGAGAACCCGCCCGTGCGACCAATCACGGTCGAGGAGGCTGCCCATGACCAGCAAGCCGGTGATGCCGCCGAGCAGCGCCGTCATCGTGAGCAGCCCGACCGCCCGGCTTCGGTTGCCCGTCGGGAACAGCTCGGTGCGATAGACGGCGAGGGCAGGAAACGTGATGCCGCTGAGCACCCCGGCGACGAAGACGGACAGCCACATCACGGGGCCGCCGACACTGAACGACAACACGACCAGGGCCGTCGCCGTCGGCAGCCCGACGGCGATCACGCGCTTGCGGCCGCGGATGTCGGCGATGCGTCCACCGATGATCAGTCCGACGCCAGCAGGAGTCGCGGTGACCACGGTGAAGACGGCGATCAACGTCGCCGAGTAACCGCGGGTGTCCTCGAGGTAGTCGTTCTGGAAGAAGCTGGCTGGCGCGATGAAGAGGTTGGCCAACAACGCGACCGCGGCCAGCGTGAAGAACCGCTTGCGATCCAGTCGTGGCGCGACGACGTGGGGCCGCTCGAAGCGCCGGGTCTCCGGCAGCCTGCGGGCGATGTCGACGGCGACGGCAAGCCAGACGAGGCTGACGATGTACACGTACCGCCACGAGCCGCTCGAGATGTCGGCGAGCGGGAGCGACATCACGGCAACGCCGGCGCCGAGACCGCTGGCCATGGCGAGGATGCTGATCGCGTACGCGCGGCTGTTGCGGGGCATCTCCTCGGCGGCGACGACGGCGATGAGGAAGTCGAGGGCGAGGCCGAGTGGACGCCCCAGCGCCTGCGTGGCGACGAGGAACGGGAAGCTCGGCGCCAGCGCACCAGCAGCCGTGATCAGCGGCGCGGCGATGGCCACGCCGGTGACCACGCGCTTTCGTCCGATGCGGTCGGCCATCACCGCCAGTGGCAGCACGAGCACGATCCCGCCGCGGACGACCGCGCCGGCGACGCCGATGCCCGTGTCGCCGACGCCGAAGTCGTCGGCGGCGAAGTTGACCGTCTGCGTGAAGAGCGTGTTCACGAACGCCGACGACATCGACGCTGCCGCCAGCAGCCCGAGCACCGTGATGGCGCGAGGGTCGAGCCGATCCGGCGGCGCCCACCACGGCGTCGGCGCGACGCCGTCGCGTTCGTGATCGACGTGGGTCAAGGCCGCGCCGCGCCGGGCCAGCGCGGCGCGCACCGGTAGTGCGAACAACCACCCGAACCACGGGATCGCGAGCCGATAGTGCGTCGTCTCGCGCCATCGTGAATCGCCGTTGGCGCTGACTCGCGTCAGGTCGCGCCGGTACGCCGTGAATGGGCCGTCTGCCTGGTCGAACGTGGTCTCCTGGGCATCGCCATCAGTGCTCCGGACCTCGAGCAGGAGATCGTCTCGCGGCCGCTGGAGGCGGCGAACGACGACGGGATCGTCGGGCCACTCCTTGACGATCCGCCGATTGCCGGTCGCTTGGCGATGCTCACCGCCAGCCGGCACGGCGGGAGCATACTGGTCGGTCATGACGCCATTCCGTTCCCCGGCGACGGACGCCGCGCTGGCCGCTCCCGCGATGGCGCTCCCTCGCTCGCCTCGATGATGGCGCCGGCACCTGGGCAGATCGCCGTCCGCCACGTCGGCGAGCTGAAGGGCTCCATCGACGTCCCAGGCGCGAAGAACGCGGTGCTCAAGCTGATGGTCGCGACGATCCTCGCCGATGGCACCTACGAGCTGTCCAACGTGCCCCAGATCGCCGACGTGGCCATCATGAGCGACCTCCTGGAGGCGATCGGCATCACGACGGACGTTCCAGCACCTGGACGCCTGCGGATGACGAACACCGGAGACCTCGTCCCCATCGCGCCGTACGAGCAGGTCGAACGGATCCGTGCTTCGATCAACGTCCTCGGCCCGCTGCTGACGCGTTGCGGTCACGTTCGGCTGTCGATGCCCGGAGGCGACGACTTCGGCGCGCGGCCGATCGACCTCCACGTTGCGGGCCTCGAGGCGATGGGCGCCGTGTTCAAGTTCAGCCACGGCGACGTCGAGGCGTCGGCCGATCGCCTGCACGGCGCCGACGTCACGTTCAGCTTCCCGAGCGTGGGTGCGACGGAGAACGTCCTGACCGCCGCCGTCTTCGCCGACGGTGTGACGTCGATCGACAATGCGGCGCGCGAGCCGGAGGTGATCGACCTCTGCGAGATGCTCGTCTCGATGGGCGCCGACATCAGCGGTGTCGGGTCGTCACGCCTCGTCGTCCGCGGCGTCCCGCGGGGGTCCTTGCGCCCTGTCGCGCACCGCACCGTTCCCGACCGCATCCAGGCCGCGACGTACCTCGCCGCGCTCGGGGTGGCCGGTGGCGAGCTGACGATCCGTGAGGCTCGCCCCGAGCACATGCACAACGTGCTCGCCCGCTTTCGGGACATGGGCATGGAGATCGAGCCGATCCCCGACGGTGTGCACGCCGTGGCGGCCAGCAGGTTGCGTTCGATCGACGTGCAGACGTTGCCGTACCCGGGCATCGCCACGGACTACAAGCCGCTGATGATCACGATGCTGAGTGTCGCTGAGGGCGTCGGCATCGTGACGGAGAACCTCTATCCGGGCCGGTTCCGCTACATCGAGGAGCTGATGCGACTGGGCGCTGATGTCCGTACGAACGGCCACCACGCAGTCGTGCGTGGCGTCCCCCGACTGTCAGGCGCGCCGGTCAAGGCCCACGACATCCGCGCTGGAGCAGCAATGGTCGTTGCCGGTCTGGCCGCGGAGGGCGAGACCGTGATCAGCGGCGTCGATCACATCGACCGCGGCTACGACGACCTGGTCGGCCGTCTGCGCTCGGTCGGCGCCGACATCACCCGCTGCTGAGGTTTCGCTTCGCAACCAGAGGTTGCGAAGCGAGCTCCAGGAGCTGGCACTCGCGAGCCTCAGCTCAGCCAGGACTGGACGACGTCTGGGTTCTCGTCGATCCACTGCTGGGCGGCGGCAGCGGGATCCATGCCCTCGCTGTCGACGAGGGCGGCGATCGCGTTCTGCTGATCGATCGTGAGCTGGAAGTTCTGGAGGAACGCGAACGCTGCAGGGTTCTTCTCCTCCAGCCCGGCGTTGGCTGCCTTGTACAGCACGTCGTCCGGGTAGTCGCAGTCGTAGGTGCCGTCTCCGGACTCGGCCGCAGCGAGGCACTCGTCGGTGACCTCCGGCAGCTCGATCTCGGCCAGGTCCAGCTCGGCGTGCAGCCAGTGCGGCTGCCAGAAGTAGAACAGCAGCGGTTCCTGCGCCTCGACGGCCTGCTGCACGGCCGTGATCTCGGCGGCTTCGGAACCGGCGACGACGAACTTGAGCGGCAGCTCGAGGTTGGCGATGATCTGCTCGTCGTAGCTGACGTAGCTCGGATCGCCCATCAGGAACTGGCCCTGGTCGCCTGACTCTGCGGTGGCGAAGATGCTGGCGAGCTCCGGGTCCTTGAGCCCCTCCCAGGTCGCCAGCTCAGGGTGCTCCTCGAGCACGTAGGCCGGCACGTACCAGCCGATCTTGGCGATCGGGCCCGAGCTCGCCGATGTCGACGACGGTTCCCTTCTCCTCGACGTACGTCGCGTAGTCGTCGACGTGCCCGGACGGCCACACCTCGAGCACGGCGTCGAGGTCGCCGGTGTCCAGGCCGGGCCACGTGGCGTTCTCGTCGATGTCCACGCAGCTCGACGCTCGTACCGAGCTCGGACTCGAGCACGATCTTGGCCACATGCGCGTTGACGGCCGACCCCGTCCATGGGTTGACGGCCAACGAGATGCCCTCTCCGGTCGCCGCCGGCGCGTCGTCACCGCCCGCCGTCGTGGCGCCGCCGCTTGCGGTGGTCTCCGCGCCCGCTGTGGTCTCAGGCGCCTGATCGGTGCCGCCACCGCCCTCGTCGTCGTCATCCCCGCCGCACGCGGCTGCCACCAGCACCAGGCTCGCAACCGCGCCGAGTGCAGCTAGGCGCCGCCTGCGCCTTCCGCGTCATGTGTTCATCCCCCTTGGTTATGCCTCAGCCTGTTGCCCCAGGCCTGTGTGATGCGATCGAGCGTGATCGCCAGCAGGACGATACTTATCCCGCCCGCCACACCCCGACCCACCTCGCCCTTCGTCAGGCCGTAGACGGTCTCCAATCCGAGTGCGCCGGATCCGGTGAGACCGGCGATGACGACCATCGACAGCACGAACAGGACGGTCTGGTTGATGCCGAGCATGATCGCTGGCGTCGCCATGGGGAGCTGCACCTTGAACAGCTCCTGGCGTGCGAGTGGCACCGAACGAAGTCGCCGCTTCGCGGGGCTCGCGCGGCACCTGTCGCAGGCCGAGGTCGACGATGCGGATGCACGGCGGAAGGGCGTAGATGACGGCGGCGATCACGCCGGGGACGCGGCCCACACGGAACAGGAAGATGACGGGCACCAAGTAGACGAACGCCGGCATGACCTGCGCCGCGTCGAGCACGGGGCGCAGGATCCGCTGCACCCGGTTCGAGCGACCGGCCCACACACCGATCGGGACGGCCAGTGCCACGGCGATGACGACGATCACGAGCACCTGGCTCAGGGTGTCCATCGCCAAATCCCAGTTGCGCATCGAGGCGATCCCGACGAAGCAGGCCCCGCACAGCGCACCGAGTCGCCAGCCGCCGCTGGCCCACCCGATGGCGACAACTGCCGCGACGACCGCCCACCACGGCGAGTCGACGAGGACGTCGTGGACCGGGTCGAGGACGTGGATCACGAGGAAATCGCTGAACGAGCCCGTTCCGCCGACGACCGGGACGCCGTTCCGCAGGTGCTCGTTGACCCAGTCGACCGCGTCGTTGACCGGTCCGGCCGCGTCGATCCGCCACCAGGTTGGGAAGTCATCGGCGCCGAGGAGATGAGCGAGCGCGGCGACCGCGATCACGAGCCCACCGCCCATCGCCAGACCCACCGCAGCGTGTCGATCCTGGCTCGCCGCTGATGTCCGCGTGGGCCGATCGCCCGTACTGATGCGGTCGAGCGAGATCGCCGCCAGGACGATCGCCAGGCCGGGCGCGAATGCCAGTCCGACGTCGACCTTCTCCAGCCCATCGACGACTCGTTGGCCGAGGCCGCCCGTGCCGACGAGCGCGGCCAGGACGACGATGGCGAAGGCCATCATGATCACCTGATTGAGGCCGAGGAGCATCGCTCGTCGCGCCATCGGCAGCTGCACCTTCGACAGGAGCTGCCGGCTGGTGCAGCCGAAGGACGTGCCCACCTCAGTCGCGACGACCGGGACGCTGCGCAGGCCGTGGCTGGTCAGGCGCACGGCGGGGGCGACGGCGAAGATGACCGTCGCGACGATCGCCGCCGGCGTCCGGATGCCGAAGATGACGACCGCCGGCAGCAGGTACACGTAGGCAGGCATCACCTGCGCCGTGTCGAGCACGCCACGCAGGCTCCGCTCGGCGCGGTCGTTGCGGCCGGCGACGATGCCCAGCGGAAACCCGATGGCGAGCGCCACGACGACGGCCACCAGCATCAGGGCCATCGTGACCATCGTGTCGTCCCAGAATCCGAGGATGCCGCAGCCGGCAAGACACAGCACGCCGGCAATGGCGGCGCGCGTGCCCCCCGTGCGCCAGCCGATCAACCCGACGAGCGTCAGCACGCCCGGCCAGCGCAGCTCCCGGAGCACCCACAGCACGGCGTCGACGGCCCACTCGAGGGCGTCGGAGATCGGCTGGAAGATCCACGTGAAGAGCCAGTGACTGTCGTTGTTGAGGACCGTCCAGTCGTAGACGGAGTCGACCGCCGGCACGACGTGGGCGTCGAGCCACGACGGCACGTCCGGCCCGATCGTCGCGCCGACGATGCAGATCGCGGCGATGACGACCACCGGAACGACACCCGCTGCTGAGCTCCATCACTCGGGTGTCGGAGACACTCGGATGGACTTCCCGAACGGCGACGACGTTGCCGGTCTTTGCTTGCAGCTCGCGCCGTGACAGCTCGGCCAACGGCGAACCGATGATGCGCTGCGGCCGGGCCCCGAAGACCTTCCACAGCCCCCGCACCGAGATCGCGCCCCCCACGGCCGAATCCTAGAAGAGGCGCACGCGCCATCATGATCCCTGTGTATGACGTGGTGATCGTCGGTGGCGGGTCGGCCGGATGCGTGTTGGCCAACCGGCTGAGCGCCGACCCGTCGACGCGCGTCCTCGTGCTCGAGGCCGGGCGACCTGAGCGTCGTTGGGACGTGTTCGTCCAGATGCCGGCCGCGCTGATGATCCCGATCGGCAACCGCTTCTACGACTGGAAGTACGAGTCGGAGCCCGAGCCGTGCCTCGGCGGCCGGCGGGTGTACCACGCCCGAGGCAAGGTGCTCGGCGGCTCCTCGAGCATCAACGGGATGATCTTTCAGCGAGGCAACCCGCTGGACTTCGAGCGGTGGGCTGCCGATCCCGGCATGGAGCGCTGGGACTACGCGCACTGCCTGCCGTATTTCAAACGGATGGAGGACTGCCTCGCCGCGCCGCCGGAGGATCCCTTCCGAGGTCATGCCGGCCCGCTCGTCCTCGAGCGCGGCCCGGCGACCACCCCACTCTTCGGCGCCTTCTTCGACGCCGTGCAGCAGGCCGGCTACGAGCTGACCGACGATGTCAACGGCTATCGGCAGGAGGGCTTCGCTGCGTTCGACCGCAACGTGCGGCGCGGCCGGCGCCTCAGCGCCTCCCGTGCGTATCTCCGCCCGGTGCTGCGCCGGCCCAACCTCGAGGTGGTCACGCGCGCGACGGTCAGCCAGCTGCTCATCGAGGGCGGCCGCGTGGTCGGTGTCGACTACTCACGCCCCGGCCGGCGTCACGAGCGGGTCGCCGCCGGTGAGGTCATCCTCTGTGGAGGCGCCTTCAACTCCCCGCAGCTGCTGCAGCTGTCGGGGGTCGGTGACGCCGGGCGGCTGCGCTCGGTCGGCGTCGACACGCGCCACCACCTTCCGGGCGTCGGCGAGCACCTCCAGGATCACCTCGAGGTCTATGTCCAGCACGCCTGCACGCAACCGGTGTCGCTCAACCCCTCGTTGCAGAAGTGGCGCTGGCCGTGGATCGGGTTGCAGTGGATGGCCCGCCGCGGGCCGGCTGCTTCCAACCACTTCGAGGCGGGCGGCTTCGCGTGCAGCAACGACGACGTCGACTACCCGAACCTGATGTTCCACTTCCTGCCGATCGCCGTGCGGTACGACGGCTCGGGGCCGACGGAGGGACACGGCTATCAGGTCCACATCGGCCCGATGTACTCCGACGCCAGGGGGTCGGTGCGCATCACGTCTCGCCATCCGCAGGTCAAGCCGGCGCTGCGCTTCAACTACCTGTCGACTGAGCAGGACCGCCGAGAATGGGTGGAGGCGATCCGCCACGCGCGGCGGATCCTCGGCCAGCCGGCGTTCGCCGCGTTCGACGGCGGCGAGCTGTCGCCGGGACCTGCTGTGGAGACCGACGACGAGATCCTCGGATGGGTCGCCAAGGATGCGGAGACGGCGCTCCACCCGTCGTGCACGTGCCGGATGGGCATCGACGAGGAGTCCGTCGTCGACCCTGCGACGATGCGGGTCCACGGGTTGCGCGGGCTGCGCGTCGTCGACGCGTCGGTTTTCCCCTACATCACGAACGGCAACATCTACGCGCCGGTGATGATGGTCGCCGAGAAGGCGGCCGACCTGATCCTCGAGAACACCCCGCTGGCACCCGAATCGGTCGAGTTCTATCGGCGGACCCGCCGGCGGGCCAGCGCCAACAGCCCGACGACCACGGCGATCGGGCCCACCACCAGGAGGATCTCGTCCCAGCCGCCCTGATGCGCCACCAGCGCGGCGGGAATGCCCACAGCGGCGAGGACGTTGGCCATGCGTGAAGGGTATGAGAGCGCCTGATTGAATGGCACTCCGGCCCACCCCCCGAGATGAACGATGCGTGACCAGGTCGAAAAGACAATCGAGGTGATCCGCCCGGCGCTGCAGGCCGACGGCGGCGACATCATCCTGCGCGAGGTCAACGAGGAGACCGGCGTCGTCACCGTCACCCTCACCGGGGCGTGTGTGGGGTGTCCGGCCTCGACCCAGACGCTGAAGGCCGGCATCGAGCGCATCATGCGTGACCGGGTCGACGGCGTCACCGAAGTGATCGACACGAGTGACCTCGACGTCGCGACCGCCTGAGGCGCTGTTCCGAGAGGCCGCCGCGGGCGACCGCACCGCCCTCGCTCGAGGGCTGTCACTGATCGAGCGGGGCGGTGATCCGGCTCGAGCACTGGGCCGTCTCGCCGCACCACAGGCCGGCGGCGCCCACACGGTCGGCGTGACCGGAGCGCCCGGTGCCGGCAAGAGCACGCTGACGAGCGCGCTCGTCGCCGAGTTGCGCCGGCACGGCGAGGAGGTCGCCGTGCTCGCCGTCGATCCGTCCTCGCCGTTCTCCGGCGGTGCCATCCTGGGTGACCGGGTACGCATGCAGGACCACGCCACCGACCCCGGGGTGTTCATCCGCTCGATGGCGACACGCGGGCACCTCGGCGGCCTGGCGCTGGCGACCCCCGAGGCGATCCGCCTGCTCGACGCGCTCGGCTGGCGCTGGATCCTGGTCGAGACGGTCGGCGTCGGCCAGGTCGAGGTCGAGATCGCCGGAAAGGCAGACACGACGATCGTCGTCGTCAACCCCGGCTGGGGTGACAGCGTGCAGGCCGCCAAAGCCGGGTTGATGGAGGTAGCCGACCTGTTCGTCATCAACAAGGCCGACCGTCCCGGCGTCAACGACACCCGCCGTGACCTCCAGCAGATGCTCGACCTGACCAGCGAGACGGCAGGGACCCCGGAGACGGACGGGTGGCAGGTGCCGATCCTGCCGGTCGTGGCGACGACGGGAGAGGGGGTGGCCGCCGTGTGGGAGGCGGTGCTGCGCCATCAGGCGTTCGCCGCCGCTGGCGGCCTGCTCGAACGGCGCCGCCGGGCCCGCCTCGCCGAGGAGCTACGGGAGATCATCGTCAACCGTCTCGAGCTGCGCGCCCGCGAGCTGTGCACGGGCGACCGCTGGGACGAACTGACGGCACAGGTCCTGGACCGGGACCTCGACCCGTGGGCGGCCGCCGATGCCATGCTGGCCCCCGTTCTGTCCGTCGAAACCGCCTCACAATGAACGATTTCGAAGGACAGAACACGCCTTCGAGGGGGTGACGGCGGGCCCAGGTTGGGCAAGAATATGGACATGTCTGCTCCTGACGTGATGCCGGTGCTTTCACGGGGCAAGCACCGAAACCCTCGCAAAGGCGCCTGTTTCATGGAGCTGGCGTCCTTCGTGGCCGGCGAGCCCTGGAGTGACCATCCGTCCTGCACCCACCCGCTGCTCAGCTCGCTCGCCCGCCTGGTCAACGACCACACCACGGATGGGGCGCGCCCTCGGCTCGCTCCGTTGATCCCCAGCGTGATCGGCCTGACCTCCGATGATCCGCAGCTCGACGTGCGCATCGCGCTGCGCGCCGCGACCACCGCCCTGCCCGTCGCGCCGGCGGAGCGCCAGCGCGTGCTCGCCGTCGGCGTGCTCGTCGCCAATCGGGTGCTCGACGAGCGCGCGAGCAACGACATGCGCGAGCTGAGCCGCCAGGCGCTCGCGTCGGCGCCACATGCGACCGAATGGGCGCAGCGGTTCGCCAACCGGAGCGCCTCATCGGGGGCAGCGTTCCGCCGTCACGGCGCCCCGACGGTGGTGCGCGGCTCCGTCGAGGGGATTGCCGAGGCGTGCATCTCCAACGTCGACGAGATGCTCCACGACTTGCTCGCAATGGCGATCGACGACTGCAAGCTGTGGGTGGGCGGGTCAGCCAGCGAAGCGAGGTCGTTCGCAGACGATGACTGGGCAGCCCTGCGCCGCCTGACCGGGGCCGCGCCAGCACGCTGACGGTGCTGCAGACCGGCGGTTCACGCCGGTTGCGACGGCCGTGTCGGCGTGCGCGCGCGCAGTAGATAGGTGACCTCGGCGACGATCCGCTCGGGGTGGTGCAGGTCGCTCCACCAGACGTCGACGATCTCCCAGCCGAGCTGACGCAGCATCCCGCGGCGCCGGGCGTCGTGGTGCTGCGCCGTCGGTGAAGCGTGCCACTCCCAGCTCTGGCATTCGACGCCGACCTTGCGCGCCGGGTCGGCAAGGTCCAGCTCGGCGAGGAGCACGCCGCGCCGGTCCCGCACCGGGTACTCGTCGACGAGGCGGATCCCGGCCGCCGCGAGCACCCGCCCGGCGACGCGCTGGAACCAGCTGCGGGGCAGGCGGTTGTCGATCCGCTCGCCCAGCAGCATCAGCAGCGCTGGCGGGCCGGATCTGCCCCTCCGGCGCCACGCGGAGGCAACCTGGCGCAGCTCCTCGGCGGGCACGCCGAGGCGCAGCGCGCTGTCGAGGGCGCGAGCCGTTGGCCGGATCCCGACCGCGGGTGCGAGGAGCGCCAGCGTGGCGGCGATCGTCAGGACGGGGATCGGCCCGACCATCGTGACGTGGTCGTCGATGCACCCGCGTGTGTAGTGCAGCGTCGTGCCGAGGGCGCGGTGGAGTCGGGCGCCCTTGCGGCCGATGACGTCGACGATCTCGCTGCGGTCGAATCCGTCGAGGCCATGGAGACGCGCCGCCGCGGCGTGGGAAACGGCAACCACACCCGCGGACAGTGCTGAGGCCATCGCCCGACCCTCGAACGACACCGGCGCCCCGGCCGCGGCGAGCACGCCCGGAAATGGTGAGGACAGCGTGCCGCTCAGGATCAGCCGCCGCTCGACGGCGCGCGTCACGCCGAGCTGGCGCGACTGCGCGCACGTGGCGATCCCGTGCTGGCGTGACATCAGTTGAAAGAGTTGTTCCACATCCACCGTGGGTGTCGCGACCCATGGGAAACGGAAAACGGTACGTTCTGTCCGTCGGGATCGATCGTTGTGATGCGGTTGCTACGGACAGAACGGGCGAGACTGGCGCGATGCCCGAGCTGCTGACCCTCGATCGCCGCGACGACGGGGTTGCCGTCGTCACCCTGGCCAACGGCAAGGTCAACGCCCTCTCCCGAGCGCTCGTGACCGAGCTGCACGAGACGGCGAACGAGCTGAGCGCCAACCCGCCTGGCGCCGTCGTGATCACCGGTGGGGACCGCATCTTCGCTGCGGGCGCGGACATCTCCGAGTTCGGCGGTGCGGAGGAAGCCGGCCCGATCACGCAGCTGATCCACGGCGCGCTGGACGCCATCGCCGCCATCCCGCGGTTCGTCATCGCCTCGGTCTCCGGTTACGCGCTCGGCGGTGGCTGCGAGCTCGCCCTCGCCTGCGACTACCGCATCGCCGGGCCGAAAGCCGTGTTCGGGCAGCCCGAGATCCTCCTCGGCATCATCCCCGGGGGCGGCGGGACTCAGCGACTGGCCCGGCTCGTCGGACCGAGCACCGCCAAGGCGCTGTGCATCACCGGGGTCCAGGTCAACGCCGACGAGGCGCTGCGCATCGGCCTTGCCGACGAGGTCGTCGACGACGCGATGACCCGGGCGCTCGAGCTGGCCGCCGAGGTCGCCCGCGGCCCACTGCAGGCACAAGCACTGGCCAAGCAGGTGATCGACGCAGGGCTCTCGACCTCGCTGGAGGAGGGACTACGAGGTGAGCAGGCCGCCTTCGTCGCCGCCTTCGGCACCGAGGACAGCAAGATCGGCGTCGCCAGCTTCCTCGAGCACGGCCCCGGCAAGGCAGCCTTCACGGGCAACTAGCAGCTTCTGTCCGTCGCAATCGTTCGTTGTGAGGCGATTCCTACGGACGGTAGGGCGGAGCGACGCCCCATCCCCAGTGCGGCACCGGTGCCGACTCGACCACCTCGGCGCCGTCCTGCGAGTTGTTCAGGGCGATGCGCGTGCCCCACTCGACGTAGCCGACGAACGCCGCTCGGAACTCGGGGTCATCGGGCAGTTCGGCGTCGTCGGCGGCGAGGCTCATCGTGCTGGCGAAGCGGAACCGCTGCTCGGGTGTGATGCGCAGGTTGCGGTGGTGCGCGAGCATCCGCGGATAGCCGCCGAGCCGGCCGGTGTAGTCGGCAGGCCCACCGAGTACTTCCGCCCACCACAGCGTCACGTTGGCCCGATGCTCCTCGCTGACGCCGCCGGGGAACAGATCGCTCAGTAGATCGTCGCCCTCGACCCGGTCGTAGAACGCGTCCATCAGGCGGCGGATCGCCGTGGTTCCCCCGGCCCACTCGTAGAGCGTCGGCACGTCGCTGATCCGGTCACGGTACCTGCGAGCATCCCGGCGTGGACTTCCTCGACTTCGCGCGCTCGACGTTCGCCGCTCGTGACTTCACCGATGAGCCGATACCTGACGACCTCTTGTATCGGTGGCTCGAGATCGCGCGCTTCGCACCGAGTGGCGGCAACCGCCAGGGATGGCGGGTCGTCGTCGTCCGCGACGCCGAGACGAAGCGCCAGCTCGCCGATCTCGGCCGGCCGACGTGGAACATCTACTCCGCACAGCGCGCCGCGGGGGAGTTCCCGTGGTCCTCGGTGGAGCCGTCGACGGTCGACGTCGAGCAGGCCGCGGCGACGGATGCTCCGTCGCCGTTGCTCGACCGACTCGATGAGGCGCCCGTCGTCCTCGTCGTCGGCGTCGACCTGCGTGTGGTGGCGAGCATGGACAAGGACCTCGACCGTGTCGGCATCGTGTCCGGCGCGTCGGTCTATCCCTTCGTGTGGCACCTGCTGTTGGCCGCCCGCAACGACGGCTATGCCGGCTCGATCTCGACGTTCCTCGCGCCGCGGGAGGCCGACGTGCAGGTGCTCGTCGGCTTCCCATCCGAGGTCGCCATCGCCGCGATGGTCCCGTTGGGGCGCCCGGTGAAGGTGCTGTCGAAGCTCAGTCGACATCCCGTCGAGGACTTCGCTCACGTCGGCCGCTTCGACGGCCCGCCCTTACGGCCCACGACTCCGTCCTGACCGCTGATCCGCTCGTCGCTCCTAGCGACAGCGTCGTGCCGTCGGACCACTACGCCGTGCTCGCCGTGATTCGGTACTGAGCCGCACGGCCCAGCCCGTCACTTCAACGTCGCAGCGTGGTCTGGCACGTACGTCTGCGTGTCCCGAGGCGGCCGGGTGTAGCCGGTCGGCTTCGGTCGTCTCGGCAGCGTCAGTGGTGGCTCCACGACTTCCTTGTAGGGAAGGCTGCTCAGCAGGTGGGCGATCATGTTCAGGCGGGCTCGTCGCTTGTCGTCGCTCTCGACGACGTACCACCGTGACTCCGGGATGTCGGTGTGGACCATCATCTGGTCCTTGGCCCGCGAGTAGTCCTCCCACCTGGTGATCGACTCGAGGTCCATCGGCGACAGCTTCCAGCTGCGCATCGGGTCGTCGAGGCGGGAGTGGAAGCGCAGCTCCTGCTCCGTGTCGCTGACGGAGAACCAGTACTTCCGCAGCAGCACGCCGTCCTCGACGAGCATCCGCTCGAAGATCGGGCACTGATGCAGGAAGCGGTGGTAGTCCTCCGGCGTGCAGAAGCCCATCACCAGCTCGACGCCGGCCCGGTTGTACCACGAACGATCGAACAGGGCGATCTCGCCGGCGCTCGGCAGGTGCGAGATGTAGCGCTGGAAGTACCACTGCCCGCGCTCACGCTCGGTCGGAGCAGGCAGCGCGGCGATGCGGGCGACGCGAGGGTTGAGGTACTGCGTGACGCGCTTGATGGCGCTGCCCTTGCCTGCCGCGTCCCGGCCCTCGAAGACGATGACGAGGCGATGGCCTTCGGCGCGCACCCACTCCTGGGCTTTGACGAGCTCGGCCTGCAGCCGGAACAGCTCCTTCTCGTACACCTTCTTCGGGACGCGGGGCGTCGTCGCCTTCGTCGACTGCTTGCCGTCCTTCGCCATGGCGCGCACGGTACTGCGCCCAACGGGGAGGTCAGGCCGACGTCGAGCGGGCGAACTTGCGCGTGGCGAGCGTGGCGAAGACGATCGTGATGCCGACCGCCCACGCCAGCGCGATCCACGCGTCGTTGCCGGGGTCGTAGCCGTTGTACAGCGCGCGGCAGGCGTCCGTGAGGATCGAGAACGGGTTGTGCTCGGCGATCGGCTGCAGCCAGCCGGTCATGTTGTCCGGGTCGACGAACGCCGACGACACGAACGTCAGCGGGAACATCCAGATGAACCCCGCCGAGTTGGCCGCCTCGACGGAGCCCACCGAGAGCCCGATCAAGGCGGCGATCCAGCTGAACGCGTAGCTGAAGATGAACATCAGCCCTGTCGCCGCGAGCGCCGCGAGGAGGGTGCCCTCGAAGCGGAACCCGACGGCGAAAGCGACGACGAGCATGACCACGAACGTGAGGACGTTGCGGACGACGTCGGACAGTGTGCGCCCGATCAGCACCGAGCCTTGGTGCATCGGCAACGAGCGGAGCCGATCGATGATGCCTTTGCTGAGGTCGTCGGCGACCCCGACGCCGGTGAAGGCCGAATTGAACAGCACCGTCTGGGCGAAGATGCCGGGGATCACGTACTGCACGTAGTCGATCGGTGTCTGCACCGAGCCCTGGAAGACGTACACGAACAGGACGATGAACATGATCGGCTGGATCGTGGCGAAGATCAGCAGTTCGGGGTTGCGCGGAATGGCATGGAGGTGGCGCGTCGCCTCCGTCCAGCTGTCCTTGAGGATCCACTGCGGGCCATCGGCGATGTCGGTCTGCGGTGCCGGCGTGAGCTCGAAGGGATCGCGTGGGCCGGCGTGAACATCGGTCGTCGTCATGACGCCACCTTCTCGGGCTCGGGCTCGGGCTCGGGCTCGGACTCGGCCTCGGCGGACGCGCCGTTCTCACTGGCTCCATGGCCGGTGAGGGCGAAGAACACGTCGTCGAGCGTGGACTCGCGAGCGACGACATCGTCGAAGGGGATCTCGGAACGGTCGAGCCGACGAACCGCTTCCGGCACCATCCCTTGGACCTCGAAAACGGGCACGATCACTCTGCGGCGCTCGTCCAGCACGAGCACTTCGCCACACGCCTGCTCGCGCAGGGCCTCGACGACGCGGTCGGCGTCGCACGGGTCGGCGAACGTGATCTCGATCCGATCGCCGCCGACCTGCTGCTTGAGGACCTGCGGCGTGCCGGTGGCGATGACCCGGCCATGGTCCACCACGACGACGTCGTCGGCCAACCGGTCGGCTTCGTCGAGGTACTGCGTGGTCAGCAGTGTGGTGGTCCCACCGCGACCGAGCTCTTCGATGAGATCCCACACGGCGAGCCGGCTGCGCGGATCGAGACCCGTCGTCGGCTCGTCGAGCATGAGCACCGACGGCTTGGCGATCAGGCTCATCGCGATGTCGAGTCGACGCCGCATCCCGCCGGAGTAGCCCTTGACGACGCGATCGGAGGCGTCGACGAGATCAAAGCGCTCCAACAGCTCACGCCCCCGCTCCTTCGCCGTGCTGATCGGGAGGTGGTAGAGGCGACCCACGTGCTCGAGGTTCTCGAGGCCGGTCAGCCGCTCATCGACGGCGGCGTACTGGCCGGTGAGTCCGATGCGCGCCTTGGCCTTCGTCGGCTCGGCCAGTACGTCGATGCCGTCGATGAACGCGCGACCGGATTCCGGCCTGACGAGGGTCGTCAGCACGCGCACGGCCGTGGTCTTGCCGGCGCCGTTCGGTCCGAGGAGGCCGAGAACGGTTCCCCGTTGCACCTCGAAGCTGACACCGGCAAGTGCCTTCGTCTCTCCGAACGATTTGTAGAGGTCGTCGGCAATGACGGCCGCGCCGGATACGCGTGAAGCGAGCCCTTGGGCGGAAGTGCTCATAGGGGCGAACCTAGCGAGGGGGTGCGCGTGCTACCCCTTCGGTTCGCGCGATGTGACAACTTTCTGCAAGAGGTGGCGCAGCGTCGCCCGCTCCTCCTCGTCGAGGCCGCGCAGGACGACGTCATCGACGGCCATGGCCACCTGCTCGAACCGCTCGATCGCCCGCAGTCCGTCGGTCGTCAGCTCGAGCACGTTGCGCCGACGGTCCTCTTCATCGCGCCGCCGGCGCACGAAGCCGGCCCGCTCGAGACGATCGACGAGGTCAACGACATCACTCGCGTCGATGCCGATCAGCGCCGAGACCTCGCGCTGCGACAGCGGCGTCGAGGCGCGCTCGATCACGCGGAGAACGCCAAAACAGCCCCGTCGCAGGCTCGCATCGGCGGCCCAGGTCTCGGCAGCCATGTGGGCGGCGAACTCCTGGCGGACCTGGGAGGCGAACTGGAAGCCGAGGCTGATGACGCTTCGATCGGCGACGGAAGTGGGTTGACGATCCACGCCGCGGAGCATATCGTGGTAAGTATCAACGATACAAGTATTCAATCATTCGAACATCGCAACGGCGTCCGACCGGCGATCGTCGTCGACGGGTTGGTCAAGCGCTACGGGTCGTTGACGGCCGTGGACGGGATCTCGTTCGATGTCGCGCCGGGCGAGATCTTCGGATTCCTCGGCCCCAACGGAGCCGGCAAGTCGACGACCATCAAGATGCTGTGCACGCTCGTCGACCCGACGGAGGGGACAGCGACGGTCGCCGGCTACGACGTCCAGCGCGATCGGCTCGACGTGCGTCGCCACATCGGTCTCGTCTTCCAGGACCAGACGCTCGACGTGTACCTGACGGCCGAGCAGAACCTGCGCTTCCACGCCGAGCTGTACGGGATGCCGAAGGCGGCCGTCGAGAAGCGGATGCGTGATGTGCTGGAGATGGTCGGGCTGTGGGAGCGGCGCTCGAGCAAGGTCCAGACGTTCTCGGGAGGCATGCGACGCCGGCTCGAGATCGCCCGGGGGTTGATGCACTCGCCGCGCGTGCTGTTCCTCGACGAGCCCACCGTCGGCCTCGACCCGCAGACGCGGGCCAGCATCTGGGGCTACATCGAGGAGCTGCGCCGTCGCGAAGACATCACGATCTTCCTCACCACGCACTACATGGACGAGGCCGAGAACTGCGAGCGGATCGCGATCATGGACGCCGGGCGGATCGTCGTGCTCGACACGCCGGACCGTCTCAAGGCAAGCGTCGGCACCGATCGCGTGTCGATCTCGACCGACGACGACCAAGCCGCCATCGACGCGTTGCGTGAGCGGCTCGGCGTGAGCGCCGACATGCACGACGGGCAGGTGACGTTCGGTGTGCCGGACGGGGAGCACTTCGTACCGCGGCTGTTCAACGAGCTCGGGCTGCCCATCAAGGCCGTGTCGGTGGCGCGGCCGTCACTGGACGACGTGTTCATGTCGATCACCGGCCGAACGATCCGTGACGCCGAGGCGACGAGCGTCGACAACCTGAGGGTGTTCGCGAATCCGGCACGGAGGTAGTGATGACGACGACGACGAACGTGGCGTCCACGCGCGTGGTGGAGCGCGGGCTGCGCCAGGACTGGCGCGGCGTCAAGGTGGTCTGGCAGCGGGAGATGATCCGCTTCCGTCAGGACCGCCTGCGGGCGGTCTCGGCGCTGCTGCAGCCGATCTTCTTCCTGTTCGTGCTGGGAACGGGCCTGTCCACGCTGACGGACGACTCGACGGGCGGCGTGAGCCTGCGCACGTTCATGTTCCCCGGCGTACTCGCCACGTCCGTGCTCTTCACGGCCGTGTTCTCATCGGCGTCCATCGTGTGGGACCGCGAGTTCGGCTTCCTCCGCGAGATGCTCGTGGCGCCGGTGCGGCGAGGCTCGATCCTGGTCGGCAAGGCGCTCGGTGGTGCGACGGTGGCGACGACACAGAGCCTGGTCATCATCGCCTTGGGCCCCATCGTTGACGTCCCGTACGACCTCGGAATGATCGTGCTGCTGATCCTGCAGCTGTTCCTGCTGTCGTTCGCGCTGTGCGCAGTCGGTCTGGTCATCGCCGCGCAGGTGCAGCAGATCCAGTCGATGATGGGCGTGATGCAGATGCTCCTGCTGCCGTTGTCGTTCCTCTCTGGCGCGCTCTATCCCTTGACCGGGCTGCCCGGATGGCTGACGACGCTGACGCTCCTCAACCCGGTGACCTACTCGGTGCACGCCATGAGGACCACGGTGTTCAACCACCTTGATGCGCCACAGTCGAGCCTCGACCAGCTGAACCCCCCGCTCGAGTGGTTCGGCTGGACGGTGCCGATCTCCGTCCAGATCGGCATCGTGGTGGCCTTCGGTCTCGGCCTGCTGGTGTTCGCCATCCGCCGCTTCGACAAAGCCGAGTAAGTCTCTCGCTCGGAAAGGCGAAGCCTTTCCGAGCGGCTCGTTGAACCGGCCTGCGGCCGGCACCGAACTATGCGAGCCGATCGGCCGGCCAAGCCGGACCGATCGGCGAATCGGGGGGCTCCGGCAGGAGCCTCTGCCCCCCGAACCCCCCGCCAGCCACTCAACCTGGTGAGTGTCAATTGGCCCAGACCATCAGCCCGAGGTCGAACTCGTGGGCCAGGTCCGGGTGTACTGGGAACACTCGCGCCGTGACGCCGTAGGCACCAGGCAGGCCGATCACGATCTCACCGGCGTACGTGCCTGTCGACGGATCGCGCGGCTGCAGCTCGGTCGTGAAGAGCCGGGTGTGGAACTCGCCGTCATGGCCAAGCGGTCCGTGCACGACCTCGACCCGCACGTCCTCGGTGGACAGCCCGCCGAGCACCACCTGAGCGGTGACCGGTCGCGTCGCTCCCGCCGGGACGTTGCTCGCGTCGACATCCACCTCGCGGACCTCGACGTCGTCCCACGCCGCGATGACCCGCTTGCGCCACGCCGCCAGCTCCACCGCAGCCTTCGCTTGATCGCCCGCCCGCCGCTGCGCCGACGCGGCCGCCGGCTCGTACAGGTCAGTGGTGTAGTCGCGCACCATCCGTGATGCGGTGACCCGAGGACCGAGCGACGCCCAGGCGTGGCGCACCATGTCGACCCAGTCCCGCGGCACCCCGTCCTCACGGTCGTAGAACTTGCGGGTGACCTGCTGCTCGAGGATCGAGAACAGGCTGTTCGCCTCGCGCAGGTCCCGGCGATCGAGGTCGGGATCGTCCGGCGCCGACTCGATGGCCCAGCCGTTGGCGCCGTCGTAGCACTCGTCCCACCAGCCGTCGAGGATGCTGCAGTTCAGCGCACCGTTGAGGGCTGCCTTCATGCCGCTCGTCCCGCACGCCTCGAGTGGGCGGCGCGGTGTGTTCAGCCAGACGTCGCAGCCGTGGTACATCGCCCGGGCGATCGAGATGTCGTAGTCGGCGAGGAACACGAACCTGCTGCGCACGTCGGCCTGGCGGGCGAACTGCTCGATGCGCTGGATCAGCTCCTTGCCGGGCGTGTCGGCCGGGTGGGCCTTTCCGGCGAACACGAACTGCACGGGCCGGTCAGGGTGATGGAGCAGGCGGAGGAGGCGATCGGGATCCGACAGCAGCAGGGTCGCCCGCTTGTACGTGGCGAACCGGCGGGCAAAGCCGATCGTCAGCCGACGGGGGCTGAGGATCTCGGCGCCGAGCCGCTGCCGGGCCAGGCGGACGAGCTCGTCGCGCCCGTCGTTGAGCGTCGCCCAGGCCTCGACGGGATCGACGTCGCGGATGCGCGCCCACCGTTCTGCGTCGGTGTTCGGCCACTGCTCACCGACCACGCGCGTGAGCAGGGCATCGACACGTGCCGAGACCCACGTCCGGCCGTGCACCCCGTTGGTGACCGAACCGATGGGCACCTCGTCGACCGACAGTTGTGGCCACAGGGCGTGGAACATGCGCCGGCTCACGGCGCCGTGCAGCCGGGCGACACCGTTGGAACGTGCCGCCAGGCGCAGGCCCATCACCGCCATGTTGAACTTGTCGTCGTCATCGGAGGGCGGCTGGCCGAGCGCGAACAACCGCTCGAACGGCACACCACACTCGGCGGCGAACCCCGTGAAGTACTGCGCCATCAGCTGCCGCGGGAAGCGGTCGATGCCGGCGGCGACGGGTGTGTGGGTGGTGAACAGACCACCGCCCCTGACGACCTCGACGGCGGCGTCGAACGCGACGCCCTCGGCGATCAGCTCGCGGATGCGCTCGAGCCCGAGGAACCCGGCGTGGCCCTCGTTCGTGTGGAACACATCAGGATCGATGCCGAGGGCCCGCAGCGCCCGCACGCCGCCGATGCCGAGCATGATCTCCTGGCGCAGGCGATGGTGCTCGTCGCCGCCGTACAGGCGGTCGGTCACGGCGACACCGTCGGGGGAGTTGCCCGGCACCTCCGTGTCGAGGAGGTACAGCGGGATCCGCCCGACGTCAGCACGCCAGAGGTGCGCCGCCACCGGGTCACCCGCCAGGTCGACGGTCACTTCGACGCCGGTGTCCGTGAGGCCGAGCGAGCGCGGGTCGAACTCCGCACGGCTCTCCTGCTGCCATCCGTCGGCGTCGAGGCGCTGGCGGAAGTAGCCCTCCGTGTAGAGCAGTCCGACGCCGACCAGCGGCACGCCGAGGTCAGACGACGCCTTCAGGTGATCGCCGGCGAGGACGCCCAGGCCGCCGGAGTACTGCGGGAGTGCCTCGGTGATCCCGAACTCCGGCGAGAAGTAGGCGATCGAGCGCAGGGGCGAGCCCCTCCTGGACTCGAACCACGTCGTGGCGGTGAGCGCCGTGCCCAACTTGCGGGAGACCGCGCCGAGATCGTCGACGACGCTCGGATCGGCGGCCAGCTCGGCGAGCCGCTCGGGTCCCGTCGTGCGCAGCATCTCGGCGGGGTGCGCTTGGCCGGCACTCCATCCAGGCCAGAGGCGCTGGAACAGGCGGATCGCCTCGGGATCCCACGTCCAGTGGAGGTTGGTGACGAGCTCCGGCAGCGCAGCGAGTGCGTCCGGAATCGTGGGCAGGACCTCGAAACGGCGTACCGGGCGCATCGGCGCGGCAGCGTACTGAAAGGCCCGACGCGGCGCTCCGGGCGCCAGGGCGCCGGGCCGGGCCGCGCGGCCGCTCGCGGAGCGATCTGGGCGCGGACGTTCTCGGATTCGAGAATCTCCGCGCCCAGATGGGCGATTGGGAACGTCCGCGCCCAGATGGCTAGGGGCGGGAAGGGTGGCCGGTGTACACGGCGGACGTGGCGCCGGCGATCGCCTCCCACGAGTAGCGATCGGCGAGCAGTGATGCCCCGCGCCGGCGCATCTCTTCGGCCAACGCCTCGTCGGTGAGCACCCGTTCGATGCAGGCGGCCAGCTCCTCGGCGTTGCCCGGCTCGAAGAGCAGGCCCGCACCTGTGCCGTCGATCAGCTCGGCCAGCCCGCCGGTGCGGGCGACGATCAACGGCGCACCGCCCGCCAGTGCCTCCAGCGCGACGATGCCGAACGGCTCGTACAGCGAGGGGATGACAACGCAGCCGGCCCGGTGCACGGTGTCGCGGAGCAACTCGTCGGCGAGGAAC
This sequence comes from uncultured Acidimicrobiia bacterium, assembly GCA_963844915.1. Lineage (GTDB taxonomy): Bacteria > Actinomycetota > Acidimicrobiia > Acidimicrobiales > Ilumatobacteraceae > JALZMG01. The sequence continues at coordinate 1,058,452 of CAWJQF010000013.1, forward strand.
CCTGGCAGCACGACGAGGTCGCTGGCTCCCTCGAGGTCGATCTGTGATTGCAGATCTGGGAGGTAGCTGCCGCGCCCACCGATGATGCACTCGATCCCCGGCACCCGCGACCGCAACGAGCTGACCGCCCAGCGCGAGCACCTGGAACCCCTTCTCGTACTGGACCCTGCCCCACGTGAACACGAGCGGCGGACGACGGCGAGGCGGTGCTGCGCCCCTGGCCCACCACGTTGGATTGATCCCGTTGGGGATGAGGTGGACGCGCTCGGTGGGCAGTTCGAAGCCCCCGATCACCTCTCGGAGCATGAACCGCGAGCTGGCCACGACATCGGATGCGCGATGGGCCAGCCACGACTCGACGGAGTGGATCATGCTCGGCTCGCCCGGCGGCACGCGGCCGCCGTGGCGCCCCCACTCGGTGCCGTGGAACGTGGCGACGAGGGGCGCCTCGTGGAGTGCCGCCAGCGTGTCTGCGGCCCACGCCACCTGCCAGTCGTTGGCGTGGACGACGTCGGGCGCCCAGTCGCCGAGGTGCGTCGTGAGCTTCACGAAGTGGTGGTTGGCCGACGCGACCCTGGCGACGAGCTCCTCCTCGGGCAGCCAGGGCAGGTCGACACGTGCCCGCAGGACGCGCACCCCGTCGTCTCGCACGTCGTCGAGGACCCCGGGATGGGCCAGCGTGAACAGCACGACGTCGTGGCCCGACGCGCCCAGGGCGTGGATCAGCCCGTTGACGTGCGCGGCGTTGCCACCGACCGATGCCGGCGGGAAGTCCCAGGCGAGCATCAGCACCCGCATCAGGCGGACATTACGGGAAGCCCTCCCGAATCGAGCTTCGCCGTTGCACCACCCGTGTGCTGTCCTGGCCGGTCGTGGATCCGGACGCCGAGGACGAGGTCGCCCTTCGCCAGGTCGCCTGGGCCTGCCTGTCGCTGGGCGCCGCCGTCGGTGTCTTCGCCGTGGCGTTCGGCGTCGGCGCCGTCTCAGCCGGCGGCAGCGTGCCAATGGCGTGCGCGATGTCGCTGCTCGTGTTCACGGGCGCCTCGCAGTTCAGCGCCGTCAGCGTCATCCTCGCCGGAGGTTCGGCGGGTGCGGCGTTCGGCTCGGCGATGTTGTTGGCGGCCCGCAACGGCGTCTACGGCCTCGCCCTGTCGAAGCTGATCACGGGCTCGCTGGCGCGGCGCCTCGTCGCTGCCCAGCTCGTCATCGACGAGTCGACGGCGATGGCCACGGCCCAGGAGCACCCGCGGGCCCAGCGGGCGGCGTTCTGGCTGACCGGCGGCTCGATCTTCGTGTGTTGGAACCTCGGCACGTTGATCGGTGCCCTGGCCGGCGAAGCGATCGATCCCCTGACGTACGGCCTCGACGCCGCGTTCCCGGCCGGGTTCGTGGCGATGGTCGCACCGCACCTGCGCAACCGCCTGGGCCTGGAGGCGGGGATCCTCGGCGGACTGATCTGCCTCGTGCTCATTCCCTTCACGCCGATCGGCGTGCCGATCCTCTGCTCCACGGCGGCGGTGCTCATCGGCATCCCGGCTCGCACCGCTGACGAGGCCGAGGCGTTGCCTGGCACGGCCGGGGTGCCGTGATGCTGACCTGGGCGTTGATTCTGCTCCTTGCGCTGGGTGCCTACGCCTGCAAGGTGACCGGGCTCGTCGTCATCGGCTCGCGGCGCCTTCCCGCGGTCGTCGAGCGCTGCCTCGCGCTCGTACCGGCGGCACTCATCAGCGCGCTGATCGTCAAGGACACGTTCTCGACCGGCCAAGACCTCGTGCTCGATGCCCGCGCCGCCGGTGTCGCGGCTGCGGCAATCGCTGCGTGGCGGCGGGCGCCGGTGATCGTCGTCATCGTGCTGGGCGCGGCCGTCACGGCGGTCGTTCGACAAGTGACCGGAGCCGACTGAGGTTGCCGGCCCAGATCCTGCGAATCAGCTGCTGACCGCCAACCCGAGCGGTCAACCGGTCACGCCGGCGCGCGCACGGAGCGCAGCGTCTCGGCAGCCCGCTCCGGCGGCATGACGTTGATCATCACGCCGGTGCCCCGCTCGAAGCCGGCCTGGGTCACGAGGTTCGGCCACAGGTGGACGTGCCAGTGGTACTGGCCCGAATGCTCGTGCGGCGCCGTGTGGAAACCGAGGTTGTAGGCCACGTCGCCGATCGCTGCCTCGAGGTGGGCGACGGCGTCGCGGATGGCGTGTCCCATCGCGACGAGATCTTCGTGCGTGGCGTCTTGCAGGTGCAGCTCGTGGTGGCGGGGCATCAGCAGCAGCTCGAACGGCGCACCGCTCCAGAACGGCGCGATGCACACGACGTTGTCGTCGGCGAACACGACACGTTCCCCGTCGGCGAGCTCGGCTTCGATCGTCGTGCAGATCACACAGCCACCGGCGAAGCGGGCGAACGCCCGCTCCTCGTCGAGGATCTCGCCGGGCACGAACGGCAGGCCGAGCACCTGGGCGTGCGGGTGGGCGACAGACGCGCCGGCCTCGCGACCGTGGTTGACGATGACCTGCGTGTAGCGCACCTCCGGGGAGGCGGCGTGCTCGGCGAGCCGGCGCTGCAGCACGAGCATCAGCTCTTCGGCCTGGTCGTCGGTGAGGTGCTCGAGACCGCCGTGGTGGTCGCGAGAGAAGATCAGCACCTCGTGGATGCCGCTCGCCTCGGCCGTCACGTGGACCGGACCGAGGTGATGCACGACGAAGCCGGTGTCTCCATGGAAGGCCGGATACCGGTTGGGCAGGACGCGCATCCGCCAGTGCCCACCGTCGTCGAACGGTCTCCAGCGCCGGCAGCGTGCCGTCTTCGTGCCCCGGGCAGAACGGGCACGCTCGCGGGGAGTCGGCCTCGGACTCGCTCACGCGCGGCGCGAAGTCGCTCGGCCGCTGGGCACGCTCGGGCACGATCGTGACCCAGCGCCCAGTGAGTGGGTTGAGACGCATCTGGCTCACAGCACTCTCCACAATAGGAGACTGGTCGGTCTCTGCAACGGCATCCGCTAGCGGATTGGTGTCCTGCTGCTTGGTTTGTTGTCAGCGGGACCGAAGACGCTGACGTGCTGGGGGCTGTCGATGGTGAACGGGCGCCGCGTCACATCCTCCCACCGGTCGACGAGATGAAGGCCGGCGGCCGCGGCAAAGCGGTCGAGTTCGGCCGGCGGGGCGTACCGCACCGCCCATGGGCGCAGCCGCACGGCGGCCCCGTCGGTGAACTGGACGAGGTGTCCGGCAGCCCGCTGAGTCTCCGGATCGTGGTCCGAGATCGACAGCACCACCTCGTCGACGGTCATCGAGCGGATGGCGACGACGGTGCCGGTTCGCGGGGGATCGTCGGGGACGAAGGCCTCGACGATGAACCGGCCTCGCGGCGAGAGCCGGCCGGCCACGACGCTGAAGCAGGCCGCCTGGCGCTCGGCCGACTCGAGGTTGAACAGCGTGTTGTAGGCGACGAGCACGACGTCGAAGGGTCCGGCCGGCAGGTCATCGACCATGTCGCCGAGCGTGACCGCGACCCGGCCGCCGGCGTCACGAGCACGGAGGTGGTCGAGCATCGCCGCGCTGGCGTCGACACCGTGCACGTCGAAACCGCGAGCGGCGATCGGCACGGCCAGCCGCCCGGTCCCGACGCCCAGCTCGAGCACGCGGCCACCGGGTGCGGCCAGGTCGGCCACGAGCTGAACGGTCGACTCGACGTCGGTGACGCCGCCGTACCAATCGTCGTAGACGTCCGCGAATGCGTCGCCATACGACGATCGTCCGTATCTCTCCACGCTGACGAAGTTTGCCCTGCCGTTAGCGTGTCGTGCCGTGGCCGGGCTCGTCTATCTCGATCATGCGGCGACGACGCCGATGCGGCCAGACGCGGTCGAGGCGATGCTGCCGTTCCTCACGGAGCGCTTCGCCAACCCGAGCGGGTCGCACCGCTTCGCCCGCGACGCAAGGCGCGCGGTGGATGAGGCACGAGATCGCGTCGCCGAGGTCATCGGGTGTCGCCCAGGCGAGGTCGTGTTCACCGGCTGCGGCACGGAGAGCGACAACGCGGCGATCGTCGGTGCGATCAGCCGTGGCCGGGCCGTCTGCCCGGCCGCCGAGCACCATGCGGTGCTGCACGTCGTCGAGCGCAACCACGGCACCATCGTCGGCGTCGACGCAACTGCGCACGTCGCTCTCGACCAGCTCGACGCGGCGCTCGGACCTGATGTCGCCGTCGTCAGCGTGATGGCCGTCAACAACGAGGTCGGCACGATCACGGATCTGACGGCGGTCGCGCACCTCGTCCGCGACCGCGCGCCGAACGCCGTGCTCCACACGGACGCCGTCCAGGCCGCATGCTGGCTCGACTTGCGCGATCTGTGGCCGCACGTCGACACGATGTCGCTCAGCGGGCACAAGTTCGGCGGACCGAAGGGCGTCGGCGTGCTCGCGCTGCGCGATGGGATCGGCGTCGACCCGTTCATCGTCGGTGGAGGCCAGGAGCGCGACCGGCGCAGCGGCACCCACAACGTGGCGGGCATCGTGGCCTTGGCGGAAGCGCTGGCGGCAACGGACGTCGAGCGCCCGACCGAGACGGCTCGCGTCGTCAGCCTGCGCGACCGGTTGGTCGGCGGTCTCGTGGCTGCAATCCCCGGCACTCGTGAGACCGTGCCGGCCGAGGCCAAGGTTGCGGGCTCGGCGCACGTCATGTTCGAGGGCCTCGAGAGCGAGGCCTTGCTCTACTTGCTGGACGAGGCAGGTGTGTGCGCGTCGGCTGCGTCGGCATGCTCCAGCGGGGCGATGGACCCTTCGCACGTGCTCGCTGCGATGGGCATCGACCGGACGTGGGCGGCGGGTGCGCTGCGCATGAGCCTCGGCCGCACGACCACCGACGGTGACGTCGACGCCGCGCTGGACGCGCTGACCTACGCGGTCGCGACGCTGCGCAGCCGTACCGCTGCCCGAGCCTGAGGATGTCATGCCGGTCAGGTGGGTGAGACGCCGAAGCGCAGCGGAGGCGGCGAGCTCGGCAGGCGAGGCGAGCAACTTGCTTGCGAGCCGAGCCCGAGGAACGCGATGAAGGTGCTCGTGGCGATGAGCGGCGGGGTCGACTCGTCGGTCGCGGCCGCACTCCTCGCTCGCTGCGGTCATCACGTCGTCGGCGTGACGATGCGGCTGTGGGGTGGCGAGAGCGACACGGGGTGTTGCAGCGTCGCCGACGTCGACGACGCCCGCCGTGTCGCCCAGCAGCTCGACATCGACCACCTGGTGTTCAACTTCACGGAGGACTTCGAGCGCCACGTCGTTGGTCCGTACGTCGACGCACACGCCGGCGGGACGACGCCCAACCCGTGCATCGAGTGCAATCGCCGCATCAAGTTCGACCGGTTGCTTCGGCGGGCGGACGTGCTCGGCTTCGATGCGGTGGCGACGGGTCACCACGCCCGGATCGCACGGACGGCGGAGGGAACGCCGTTGTTGCAGCGCGGGGCCGATCGGGCCAAGGACCAGAGCTACGTCGTGCACATGCTCGGTCCGGCCGCCCTGGCTCGCACGTTGTTCCCCGTCGGCGAACTGCAGAAGGCCGATGTCCGCGCCATCGCCGCCGACCTCGGACTGCGCACCGCCGCCAAGCCGGATAGCCAGGACGTCTGCTTCATCACGTCTGCCGGTGGCCGACGCGAGTTCCTCGAACGGCGGCTGCCCGTCCACGCCGCGCGGGTGATGGACACAGCTGGCGCGCCGGTCGGACAGATCGACGCCATCGAGCTGGTGACGATCGGCCAGCGCAAGGGCCTCGGACTGCCCGGCGGAGGCCCGAAGCGCTACGTCGTCGGCGTGGATCGCCGCACCTCGACGGTCGTCGTCGGCGACGAGCGTGAGCTGCTCGTCGAGTCGACCATCGTCGAGCACGTGACGTGGACCGGCACGCCAGTCGCCGGCGAAGCGCGCGTCCAGTGCTCGGCTCACGGCCCGGCGTATCGCGCCGCGATCGTCAGCGCCGACGGCACCGTCGAGGTCAGGTGGCACCAGCCGCAGCGTCGGGTCGCGCCAGGCCAGAGCGTTGTCTTCTACGACGTTGCGGACCGCACCGTCCTCGGTGGCGGAATGGCGCGCTGACCGCGCATCTCGCTTAGCGGCCGATACCTCGCTGCGCCGCTTCTCTCAACACCGCGCCGGGCCGCGTCGGCGACACGAGGATCGTGGAACCCCGCACGGGTCGGCCGTGGCGATCCGAGGGGAGTCGGGCGAGCACGGCGGTCACGGGCTCGTCCATCGTGATCTCGATCGCAAGCCCAGGCGTCGGGCCGGTCAGGTCGACGGCCGAGACGGCGCCCGACCCGAGCTCGTTGGCGGCGATCCGGCGGACCCGGCTGCGCTGCAGCAGCAGCGAGTCAGCGAGGACGACCGGATCGTGGACGACCAGGCCGGCGGGCACGAACACCAGCCAGCGCCGGCTCAGCTGGTGCCAGCGACGGGGGAGCGTCAGGGTCGCGGCCACCGCCAGCAACGTCGCAACGATCGCCAGCCACCACGCTCGCGCCGCCCACGCCAGCGGCGCGGTGATCACGACGGTGACCCACACGAGCCACGTCAGCACCGTCGCCGTGAGATAGCCGAGCGGGGGCCGCACGCCAAAGCGCTGTTCGTCGCCGTACGCCGAGGCCTGGAGGTAGGTCCTTCCGGTCTCGGCCGCCGCCACCAGGAGGCTCGCCAGCAGGGCAGGGAGGCCCAGCGCCAGCACGTCATCCGCGTCGGCACCGAAGACAACGGTCGCAATGGTCGCGGCGAGCGCCGCCGGGACGACTGCGCGGGCGACCGTCAACGTGGAGACCGACGGCACGGCGAGCGCGATCGCACCGACCGCCCAGCCGACCCACGACCCGACGGTTCCGACCACCTGCACCGCAGTGCTGCGGTCGGCCAGTGCGGCCCCTACGGCGCGTCCGCCGAACACCGCGGCGGCCAGCCAGGCCACCCGCGCCCCCCAGACCGTGAGGCTCGTCAGCACGGCGACACGATGCCGTTGCGGCGACGGCGCGAGATCGGGCACACCTCACGATGCCATCCGGGCGACGGAGTAGGTGATCGCAGTGGTCGCGCGGCTAGACAGGCACTGACGGTCCAGGGGAGCGAGGCAGGGAGAGGAGGAGCCATGCCGGTGGTCGCCACGCCGACCGAGCGACCGCGGCAACGTCCGCCCGCGCTCGGCACGCAGTTGCGTCCCGGCGCCACGACGGGCATCGGCAGCCTGCCCCACCGCTCGGTCCACGACGCGGCGAGCTTCTCCCTGCTCAAGTTCGACCTGCCGGCCATCCCGAGCCTGCCGCGCCGATCTCCGGCGGAGGGCATGATCGCTCAAGCCGTCGTCGGCATCAACGGCGTGACGACTGGCCAGTACGGCAGCATCGCCGTCGACCGGTCGGCCATCGACCCGGAGTCGCCAGTGCTGACGGACCTCGGCGACGACGCCTACGGGGCACTGCGGGCATTCCTCGCCGCGGCCGGGGCGGGCCAGTTGCGCGGCCCGGTGAAGTGGCAGTTCGTGGGCCCAGTCACCCTCGGGGTCGCGCTCACGCGAGCCGGCATCGTGCCGGAGGCCGCGTTCGCCGTCGCCGTGCGCGCCGTGCGGTCACACCTCGCCGCGGTGCTCGACGCCGTCGCCGCGGCCCTCCCCGAGTCGCCGCAACTCGTGTGGCTGGACGAGCCGTGGTTCGGCCAGCTGATGCATCCCGGGTTCCCGATCGCGCCCGAACCTGCCATCGATCTGCTGTCGAGTGCGATGGCCGCCGTGCAGCCGGTGGCGACGGTCGGCGTGCACTGTTGCGCCGAGTCCGTCGACGTCGCCTCGCTCCTGGCCGCCGGTCCAGACATCCTCGCCATCCCGGTGCACGAGCAGTTGGCGACCGTCGCCGGCTATCTCGACCGGTTCATGCTCGGTGGTGGCCGCATCGCCTGGGGCGCGGTGCCGACGGACGGGCCGATCCCGATCACGGACGATCGACCGTGGCGGCGGATGAGCGCCGTGTGGTGCGAGCTGGTGCGCCGAGGGTGTGATCCGGTGCTGCTGCGCCACCACAGCCTCATCACGCCCCAGTGCGGCCTGGCCATGCACACACCGCCGATCGCCGAGCGCGTGTGCCGCCTGACCCGCGAGATCGGCCACCGCGTGGGTGATCAGGCGGTTGCCAGCCGCTTCACTGTGGGCGCATGACGAGTCCTTCGGCGGTCGATCCGGCGCAGGCAGCGGAGCGGATCTCCGAGCTCAGCGCTCAGGTCGCCTATCACAACCAGCGTTACCACCAGCTCGACGACCCCGAGATCTCCGACGCCGATTTCGACCTCCTGGTACGCCAACTGCGCGAGCTGGAGGAGCAGTTCCCGGATCTGGCGGATGCCTCCGCGGCCAGCCAGCAGGTCGGCGCCGCGCCGAGCGTGCTGTTCGCGCCCGTCGTGCACGCCGTGCCGATGATGAGCCTCGACAACGCGATGCGCGAGGACGAGCTGATGGCCTGGGGCCAGCGCGTGGCGCGGGGCTTGCCGAACGAGACCGTGCACTACGTGTGCGAGCTGAAGATCGATGGGGTCGCGATGAGCGTGCGCTACGAGCGCGGCCGCTATGTCCAAGCGGCGACACGCGGCGACGGACGCATCGGCGAGGACGTCACCGCCAACGTGGCAACCATCTCGGCGGTTCCGGACCGCCTCAAGGGCCGCGACGTGCCCGAGGTGCTGGAAGTACGCGGCGAGGTCTACCTCCCGGTCGCCAGCTTCGAGCGGATGAACGAGCAGGCCGAGGCGGCCGGCGGGCGGCTGTTCGTCAACCCCCGCAACGCGGCGGCCGGGAGCCTGCGCCAGAAGGACCCGAAGATCACCGCGCAGCGCGACCTGTCGTTCTGGGTCTACCAACTCGGCGAGGTCGTTGGCGGCCCAGCGCTCCCTCGCCACACCGACGCCCTCGAGTTCCTCGGCCGCCTCGGGATGCCGGTGAACGGCGAGACCCGTTCCTTCGAGTCACTCGACGAGGTCGCCAGCTACTGCCGCTTCCGCGAGGAGCACCGCCACGACCTCGGGTACGAGATCGACGGCGTCGTCGTCAAGGTCGACGACGTCGAGCAGCGGACGCGCCTCGGCTCGACGTCGCGAGCACCGCGCTGGGCGATCGCCTACAAGTTCCCGCCAGAGGAGCGCACCACGCTGTTGCGCGACATCCAGGTCTCGATCGGACGAACCGGGCGGGCCACGCCGTTCGCCATGCTCGAGCCGGTGTTCGTCGGAGGATCGACCGTCGGCGTGGCGACGCTGCACAACGAGGACCAGGTGCGCGCCAAGGACGTGCGGCCCGGCGACACGGTGATCGTGCGCAAGGCCGGCGACGTCATCCCCGAGGTCGTCGGTCCTGTGCCGTCGCTGCGCCCGGCCAAGTCGAAGCCCTGGACGTTCCCGACGACGTGTCCGTGCCCGCTGGTCAGCACGCTCGTGCGACTGCCAGGCGAAGCCGACACCCGGTGCGTCGAGCCGGCCTGCCCGTACCAGCGTGACCAGCGGGTGATCTACTTCGCGTCGCGCGGCGCGTTGGACATCGAGGGGCTCGGCGAGCGCACCGTCGGGCAACTGACCCAGGCCGGCCTCGTGGCCGATGCCGCCGACCTGTACTCGTTGACGCAGGACCAGCTGCTGACCCTGGACGGCTTCGCCACGATCAGCGCCGACAAGCTGCTCGCGGCGATCGATGCTTCACGGCACCGGCCGTTGCCGAGGCTGTTGACGGCGCTCGGCATCAAGCACCTCGGCCCGGCAGCCGCTCAGGCGCTGGCGACCCATTTCGGCACGCTCGACGCGGTGATGAACGCGGACGCCGAGCGCCTCTCCGCCGTCGCCGGCCTCGGACCGATCATCGCAACGTCGATCGCCACCTGGTTCGGGCTGGACACCAACCGATCGTTCGTCGAGAAGCTGCGCGCGGCGGGCGTCGATTTCGGCGTTGCCCCGGAGCCATCGGAGGAGCTGCCGCAGGTCCTGGCGGGCAAGGCCGTCGTCGTCACCGGGACGCTGGCGGGCTGGTCGCGGGAGGAGGCGGCGGCGGCGATCATCGGCCGAGGCGGGTCGAGCCCCGGCAGCGTCAGCGCGAAGACGTACGCGCTCGTCGCTGGCGACAACCCGGGGGCCAGCAAGGTCAACAAGGCTGAGACGGCAGGCGTGCCGATCATCGACGAGGCAGCATTCGCCCGCCTGCTGGACACCGGCGAGCGCTGACCGCCGTCAGCTGATCCCCGGAGGCGGCTGCCCAGGCGGTATCTGCGTGCGGAAGTCGATCCGCAGGTCGCTGCGCACGTTCCCGTCCACGTTGTCCCAGATGTCCAACGTTCCTCTCCCGCTCCCGTCGTCGGTGTACCCGATGGCCAGCACTTGGTGCTGACCCAGAGCGACGGCTTGTCGCCGTGGATGGCCGCGCCGATCGGGCCGAAGACGACGGTCCCGATGGCGCCCGCCAGTGCCTGCTCGGCGACCTCGTTGAGGAACCCGCGCAGGAGTCGGCGACCTTGCAAAGCTCGTCGACCCACCGCGTGAACGTGCCGACGTTCAGACGCAGGCTGTCGAGGAGCCGGTCGTAGATGTAGTCACCGAGCACGATCGAGATGGCGAAGTCGTTCCGGAACCGCCCGCGACGGTCAGGTGGGTGAGACGCCGAAGCGAAGCGGAGGCGGCGAGCTCGGGAGGCGAGGCGAGCAACTTGGTTGCGAGCCGAGCCCGAAAATTAGATCACGTCGAAGGTCCAGCTGTAGGACCGGGCGGTCTCGCGGCCGTCCGCGCTGCGCCAGTACGTCACGGTCACGGAGTGGGAGCCCGGGTCGAACGTCTCGATCTCGGTCCCCTCAGCGGGCGTGAACGTGAGCGTTCCGTTGCCAGGCTCGAAGATCGCGCCGGGTGGCACCTCGACCTGCTCGCCCGGCTCCACGTCGACCGGTGCCAGCTCATCGAGCCGAATCGTGGGCAACGCGACCCCGTCCACGGTCAGCTCGGCCTCGTAGCCTTCGGCGAGGTCGACGACGACCTGTGTCTGTTGCAGGACCTGTTCGGCGTCGGGCGCGGGCGTGATGCTCTCGATGGCGTCGGGCAGTTGCGTGACCTCGTCGCCGGAGACGCTACGCAGCAGGCCAACCGCGATGAGCACCACTCCGACGGCGATCGCCAAGCTGGCCAGGAGGAGTTTGCGGTCGAGCCGCTGGAGCCGGGCTCGCACGGCGACCACCGATCCATCATGCCGCCAAGGTCGGACTTCGCGGGCGCAGGCGAAGCGCCCGAGACTTGGTCGTTGTCTCGCCCGCCCTGCCACCACCGACGAGGGACCCGGCGGTAGCGTGCTACGGCGCGGTTTTCGGCCCCCTACGACAGACGACGAGATGAGCGCAAACGATTCACCAGAACGGCCAGGGTCGCGTCGCGGCCTCATCGGCCGCGTCATCGGCGACCGTTATCGCGTCACGCGCGTGGTCGCCGCCGGAACGGACACGGTCATCGTGGACGCAGACGACGCGGAGCTCCAGCGGCCGGTCACCATCAAGCTCATTCGTCCCGAGTGGGCCGAGTCACCTGAGTTCCGCCAACGCTTCGCGCGGGCCATGAGGACGATGGCGAAGCTCTCGCACCCGAACCTGCAGGCCGTCTATGACTGGGGCGAAGAGGACATCGGCAAACGGACGACCGTGTATGCCGTCGTCGAGCTGCTGTCCGGGGGAAGTCTGCGCGACCTGCTCGACCGCGGTCGCCTGCTCGAGCCTTCGCAGGCGTTGCTCGTCGGCCTGGAGGCGTGCCGGGGACTCGACTTCGCACACCACAAGGGCCTGGTGCACACCGAGTTGACACCGGCCAAGCTCGTGTTCGGCGACGACCGCCGCTTGCGGATCACTGACTTCGCGCTGGCCCGCCTGCTCGGCGCGCAGGACTGGAGCGAGTCGGCGACCGTGGCGACGCACGTCGCCCGGTACGCATCGCCTGAGCAGGCACTGGCCCAGCCGGTGGATGGGAAGTCCGACGTTTACTCACTGGCGCTGATCCTCGTCGAGGCCGTCTCAGGATCGGTTCCGTTCGCCGCTCGGTCGACGGTGGCCACGCTGTCGGCACGCGTCGGGCGGCTCATGCCTGTGTCGGCCGATCTCGGTCCGCTGGCGTCGGTGCTCGAACGGGCCGGTCGCCCTGAGCCGGAGGAGCGGTCGACGGCGGCCGAATTCGGACGGGCGCTCGTGCGCAGCGCCGAGAACCTGCCCCGCCCCTCGCCGATTCCCATCCTTGCCACCAGCGTGCTCGAAGACGACAAGCTGCGCCGACCGAATGACCCGACGGGCGGCGTGCACCGGCCGGAGGATTCGCCGACCGCGCTTGCCGCAGCTGCGGCCGCGGCAGCGCGCTGCTGCTGCTGCTGCGGCAACTGCTGCTACCGGGACGGCGGTCGCCACGGCTCCGCCGCCTGACGTCGATCTGGAGACCACCGTCGAGCCCGAGCCCGCCCCGGAGCCCGAGGCGGTGTTCGAGTCCGCAACGGCCGCCGAGCCCGCAGCTGCCGCCGCCGGTGAGGTCGCGCCGGAGGAGCAGGAGGAAGCGGAATCCGAATCCGAGCTCGCCGCCGAGGAGGAACCGGTCGCCGAGGAGGAACCGGTCGCCGAGGAGGAACCGGTCGTCGAGGAGCCGGTCCTCGCCGCCACCGAGGTGACGGAGACCGTCGAGACGCAGGAGGACCTCGCCGCACCGGTGGCACTGCCGCCGCCCGACCCGCAAGCTCGCCCCGGGGATGCCCCCACGGACCAAGGCAACCCCGATCCACCGCACGCCGAGCTGTACGACGGCGACGTCGACGCCACCGTCGACGAGCTGGCCGCACTGGCGCGGCCGCCCGAACTGGGGCCGGACGCGGCCGGTCCCGCCGTGCCGCCGCCGGTCGAGGCACCCGAGCAGCGCCGTGACCGGCCGCGGCGTCGATGGCTGACTGCGCTCGTCGCCGTCCTCGTGCTCGTTGCGCTCGCTGGGCTGGCCTACCTCGCCTACCGCCTGTTCCGAACGCCGACCCATGAAGTCCCCGAGCTCGTCGGGCTCACCGAGGGCGACGCGACGCGGCTGACGGAGGGGTTCGACTGGGACATCGACGTCCAGCTGGACCGCAGCGATGAGGAGCCCGACGCGGGCGACATCATCCGCACTGCGCCGCTGGCCGGTGAGCAGCTGGCCGAGGGCGAGCCGTTCCTCATCGTGGTCAGTGAGGGCCCAGAGTTCCGGGCCCTCCCGGATCTCGTCGGCCTCCCGTTGAGTGCTGCCGAGACGGAGCTGGCCGAGCTGCGCCTCGTGGCGCTTCCGGCGACCGAGCAGTTCGACGAGGTGGTGCCGATCAACGAGGTGATGTCCTGGTCGGTGCCTGCCGATGCGTCGCTGATCGCGGGTGACGACGTCCTGCCGGACACCGAGGTCGCGCTGGTCGTGTCGTCTGGCCCGGCGCCGCGGGCGATCCCGGAGCTGATCGGCCTCCCGATGGCGGACGCGCGGGCGCAACTCGAAGCGATGCAGCTCGTCGTCGTGGAAGGCGAGGCGCAGTTCAGTGACACGGTGCCGCTCGCCGGGGTCGTGGCGGTGGACCCGCCGGCAGCCTCGAGCATCGAGCGCGGCGCAACGGTCACGATCGTTCCGTCCAAGGGAGTCGACCTCGTCGTCATGCCGGATCTGACCGGCATGCTGCTCCCGCAGGCACAGGCGACGCTGAACGCAGCTGGACTCAACGTCGGCAGCCTGCTCGGCGTGACGACCGGGACGTTCGTGTCGGCCTCGGTCGCCGGCGAGGACGCCGCCCCGGGCAACCAGTACCGGCGCGGCACGGCGGTCGACCTCGTCCTCCTCTGACCCGTCACGATTCTGACGACACTTGGTTGCGCTCAGCGCTACCAACTGTCGTCAGAATCTTCTGGGGGGCTACCGTGCCGGGCCGTGGGTGCACTGGAAGGGCGTGTCGCGATCATCACCGGGGCCGGGCGAGGCCTGGGGCGCGAGCACGCGCTGCTGTTCGCCGCCGAGGGCGCGAAGGTGGTGGTCAACGACCTGGGCGGGGCCAACGACGGGAGTGGCGTCGACGCTGGACCGGCCAACGAGGTCGTGGAGGAGATCCGCTCTCGAGGTGGTGAGGCGATCGCCAACGGCGACGACATCGCCGACTGGAACGGTGCCCAGCAGCTGATCAACAGCGCCATCGAGGCGTTCGGCGACCTCGACATCCTTGTCAACAACGCCGGGATCCTGCGCGACCGCGTCATCGTCAACATGACCGAAGCGGAGTGGGACGAGGTCGTGCGGGTCCACCTGAAGGGTCATTTCGCTCCGAGCAGGTGGGCTGCCGCCTACTGGCGGGAGGAGGCCAAGAACGGCCGCGCCAAGCCGCGCAACCTGGTCCACACGTCGAGCACGTCCGGTTTGTTCTCCAACCCCGGACAGAGCAACTACGGCGCGGCGAAGTCCGGCATCGCCACGTTCAGCCAGATCCTGGCCAAGGAGCTGGTCCGCTACGAGGTGAAGAGCAACTGCATCGCGCCGGCCGCGCGCACCCGCTTGACGCTCGCCACGCCGGGGCTCGACGAGATCATGGCCGCCAAGGAGGGGGCATTCGACGACTGGGATCCGGCCAACGTGTCGCCACTCGTCGCGTTCCTCAGTACGGCGGACTGCCCGTTCAACGGCGAGACGTTCTTCGTCCAAGGCCGCGTTGTCAAGCGCGTGAAGTCCTGGGAGATGGCAGACACCTACGAACGTGACGAGGGTTGGACGGTCGAGGCGTTGGCCGAAGCCCTTTCGTAGCTGTCCGTAGGAATCGATCGTTGTGATGCGGTTCGTACGGACAGAACGGGTTACTCCGTCATCGCCTTGATCTCTTCGGCGATCTTCTGACTGGCCTCGTCGGCGGGCATCGATGCCTGCATCGCCATCAGCTTCATCATGTCGCCCTGCACGGTGATCTTGCCGGCCATGAACGCCTGCATGCCCGCCGCCGGGTCCTGATCGACGAAGATCGCCTTTGCCGTGACGTAGTCGGTGGTCACCGTGGCATCGGCGTCGTCGAGCTGGCCGAGCGCCATCACGACCTCGCCGGAGGACGTGTCGAGATAGCTCTGCACCGTCCCTTCTCCGAACGGTACGTCCGTGACGACTTGGTTGATCTTGACAGGCTGCGTCACCGGAGCGATCTGGTCGGCATAGCGCTCCCTGATGGCGCGCGCCTCGTTCATCCACTCCTCGGACAGGAACGCGTGTGGCATGGGCGCCGAATGTACCGGTCAGACCTCGATGCGGGCAGTCGTGACCTCATCGAGGAACGCGAGATCCAGCTCGAAGCCGAAGCCCGGACCCACCGGCACGGCCACGTGGCCGTCGACGACGTCGATCGGCGCGGTGACGATGTCGCGGGCATAGAAGCGCCTCGACGCCGAGATGTCGCCGGTCATGGTGAACCCGTCGAGGGCTGCGAGCGCGGCGTTGGCGGCACGTCCGATGCCGGTCTCGAGCATGCCGCCGCACCACACCGGCACTCCCCGCTGGCGGCACAGGTCGTGGATGGCGACGGCCGCCAGGTACCCACCGACCCGACCCGGCTTGATGTTGGCAACCTCGCAGGCGCCGATCTCGATCGCGTCGGACACCGAGGTCAATGACACGAGCGACTCATCGAGGCAGATCGGTGTCGTCGCGGCACGCGCCAGCGCGGCGTGCCCGAGCAGGTCGTCCTCCGGCAGCGGCTGCTCGATGAGCAGGAGGTCGAAATCGTCCAGCCGGCGGAGGTGCTCGGTGTCGTCGCGGGTGTACGCCGTGTTGGCGTCAACCTGCAGCGGGACGCCGGGACCGATGAGCCGACGAATCGCGGCAACTGGCTCGAGGTCCCAACCCGGCTCGATCTTCAGCTTGATGCGGACATAGCCGTCCCCCAGGTACCCGGCGACGGCCCGTTCCAGCGCGGGCACCGATTCGTGGATCCCGACGCTGACGCCGCTCGGGACGCGGTCACGGGTCACGCCGAGCCGGGCGGCGAACGACGTCCCAGCGGCGCGCAGCTCGGCGTCGAGGAACGCCATCTCGACGGCCGCCTTCGCCATCGGATGGCCCTTGACGTCCTCCAGCGCGCCGGCGACGTCAATGGCGCGCTCGACGCCGCCGAGCCGAGGCAGCAGATGGTCGACGCTCACTGCCCACGCACCGTCGACGTACTCGGCGGAGTACGTCGGCTCGTCGGGGGCGACGCACTCGCCCCAGCCCTCGGTGCCGTCGACCAGCGCTCGTACCAGCAGGATGCGCCGGCTCGTCTGCACCCCGAAGCTGGTCTGGAACGGTGCGACCAGGGGCAGGTGGATCTCGCGCAGCTCCGTGATCATTCGCTGACCTCCAGGACATATTCGCCGTCACGGGTGAAGCTGGCGACGCGGGCGCCGGCGGCGAGCGGTCCGCCCAGTTCGTCACGCAGCTGGTGCCGCCAGCGTTCGGCGGCAGGTGGATCGACGCGTCGCAGAGCCACGATGTCGTCGGGCGTCGCCACGACAACCGCGCCCGATGGCACGGCGTCGTGCTCGAGCTGTCGCGTGTCGCGCGGCGAGGTCGTCGTCGCCCACGCGACGAAGAGGCGATCGCTCTCATCACGGGCGTTGATCGAGTCGTCGATCGGGCCATAGAAGTCGACGAGGTACTCCTGCACCTCGGCACCGAGGACACGCAGGTTGAACCAGGCGTTGCGGCGCACCAGCGGATCGAACGTCCACGTGACCCATCGCAGCCCGCGAGACGCGGCCCACGCCTGCTGGTGGAGCTTGAGCTCCCGACCGAGTCCAGTCGCCCGGACGCGCGGCAAGATTCCGGTGACGTGACTGTGCAGCGCGGGCTCGCTGCGGTGCACGGCGAGGAATCCGAGCGACGCGCCGACGATCCGGTCATCGACGTAGGCGGCCGCGACGTAACCGCCGGCGTGGCCGATCGCACGCACGAGCTCGACGCCGAGCAGCGGCGTGGAGGCACCCCAGACCTCGTCGACGAGCGCGCTCACGCGACGTGTGCCGGCGGCGTCGTCGATCAGCCGGATGTCGGCCATCACGCCGCCTGTCGGACCGCGGCCCTGGTGCGGTCGTAGACGCGGCGCACCGCGAGCGCCTGGCGCAACTGCGGAGCCACGTCCTCGGCGAACTCCTCGCGGTACACCGTGTCGGTCGACAACAACACCGTGAAGTACATCCCGGTGAACGCGCCGAGGAAGGCGCTCACCCGCAAGAGCGGTTCGGTCAGCACGAGTGTCCGCCCGCCGACCGTCCACGACGCGAGGACGTCCACATCAACGAGACCCGTCCATCCCTGCACGGTGTCCTGAGGAATGGCGAGGAAGCCGAACAGCACGAAGAAGCCGGTCAGCGTCAATGCAACGAGCGTGATCTGGATGGCTTGCGAGAAGATCGTGACGAGGCCGATGTTGAGTCGCTGCCGCATCCGCAGGGGATCGAGGCCGGGTCGGGTGGTGGGAGGAACCATCGCGTCGAAGGCGGCGCGGCCAGGGCTGCCCTCGACGAGCTCACCGATCTCGGACCAGGACTCGAAATCGTTGAGCGTGCGCATCAGCGCCGGCACCCGCGAGAGCACGAACACGGCCCCGAGCAGGAAGAACACGCCCAGCACGGCGATGTACACGACCCCACTCAGCGTGCCGGCGACCTGCCACACCTCGGCGTTGATGAACAGGAACGTCGTGAACAGCAGCAGCAGCGGCAGCGCCCGGATGACGACGTTGAACAGCACGGCGACTTGCGCCACGGTGCGCTGGCCGGCCCAGCGCAGCAGGGGGAGGATGCCGTAGCTGGTGAGACCCCACAGGATGGCGAGGATGGCGATCGCCTCGACGGTCGTCTTCACGGCGTCTTCCCATTGGGCCACGACCATTGACGGCAGCGCGGGCACGACCGTGAAGACGACCAGCTCGGGCCAGCCGATCTCCCGCGGTCGCTCCAACCAGCGCCGTCCACGCAGCCAGTTGGCGACGATCCAGGCGATGATCGCTGCGGCGATGACGAACGCAGCGGCGGCGAGGTTCTCGGCTGGGCTCCAGTGCTCCAGGTCGAGCGCGTTGAGGCCGAGGATCACGTAGGCGAAGATCAGCAGCGGCAGCGCCCTCGCCCAGATCTGGGCGGCCGAGTAGTGGCGCTCGACGAAGTGGGGCAGCCCGCGGCCGACGAACCAGTGCTCGATCTCGTCCAGAGATGAATCGTCGGTGCCGACGGTCCCGGCCGTGGGTGACACCGGCCGAACGTACTGCGTCGTTCGGGAGTGAGCACCCGGTTCGGCACGGCGGCGCCTCCAGGCGCATCAGACACCTACTGCGCAAAGCCGCGCTGCAAGCGATAGGCATGTCGTCCATGGCTCGGATCCTCGTCACCGAAGAGATCGCCGAAGGCGGGCTCGAGCGTCTGCGGGCAGCCGGCCACGAGGTCGACGTGAGGCTCGACCTGTCGCCGGAGCAGCTGCTCACGGCGCTCGAGGGGACCAACGCCCTGATCATCCGATCGGCCACGAACGTGACCGATGACGTCCTGGCCGCCGGCCGCGACCTGGTGGTCGTGGGGCGCGCCGGCATCGGGCTCGACAACGTCGACGTCGACGCCGCCACGCGGCGTGGCGTGATGGTCGTCAACGCGCCCGAGAGCAACATCGTCTCTGCCGCCGAGCACACCATGGCGCTGCTGCTGGCGCAGGCCCGCAACGTTCCCCAGGCCCACTCGGCGCTGGTCGCCGGTCGCTGGGAGCGCAGCAAGTGGGAGGGCGTCGAGCTGGCCGACAAGACGCTCGGCATCATCGGCCTTGGCCGCATCGGCAAGCTGGTCGCCGATCGGGCGCGCGCCTTCGGATTGCGGCTCATCGCCTTCGACCCGTTCGTCTCGGCGGATCGCGCCCATCAGCTCGGCGTCGAACTGCTCCCGCTCGACCAGGTCGTGATGGAGTCGGACTTCCTCACCATCCACCTGCCGAAGACGCCGGAGACGACCGGGTTGATCGGGCCCGACCTGCTCGTCAAGGCGAAGCCGACGCTGCGCATCATCAACGTGGCACGGGGCGGCATCATCGACGAGGCGGCGCTCGCCGCCGCCGTCCGCGACGGCGTGATCGCCGGTGCTGCGCTCGACGTGTTCGATGCGGAGCCGACGACGGAGTCCCCGCTGTTCGGCCTGGAGTCCGTCGTCGTCACGCCGCACCTCGGTGCGAGCACCCGCGAGGCGCAGGACAAGGCGGGCGACACCATCGCCGACATGGTGCAGATGGCGCTGGCCGGCGACTTCGTGCCGTTCGCCGTCAACCTGGCGGTCGCCGAGGTACACGACAACCTGCGGCCGTTCCTGCCGCTCGCCGAGCGTCTGGGTCGGCTCTTCGGCTCGCTCGTCGCAGAGCTGCCGTCGACCGTCGAGATCGCCGTCGAGGGCGACATCGGGGGCTACGACACGCGCATCGTCGGCTTGTGCGTACTGAAGGGGCTGTTCGGCGGCGTCAGCGACGATCCGGTCACGTACGTCAACGCACCGCAGCGGGCGCGCGAGCACGGCATCGACGTGCGCGAGGTCAGTTCGACCAGCTCGGCCGACTACGTCAACATGGTGACTGTCACCGGCGGAGGCCACTCGGTCAGCGGCACACTGACCGGACGGCGCGGCGAGCACCGCATCGTGCGGATCGATGGGCACGCGTGTGACGTGCCGCCCGCCGACCACATGCTGATGGTCGGCAACGACGACCGGCCGGGCGTGATTGGCGCCGTCGGCACGATCCTCGGCAGCGCCGGCGTGAACATCGGTGACATGGACGTCGGGCGAGACGTGGGCACCGGATCGGCCGTGATGTTGATCGCGCCGACGAACGAGGTGCCGCCGGAGGTCGTCGAAGCGCTGCGGACGGCCCCCGGGATCCTCAGCGTGGCGACGCTGACAGCGTGACGGCCCGGATGGCGTCTCTCGTCGCGAGTGCCGTGGCCCGCGCCGCTTCGGCGAAGTCCTCACCGCGCGACGCGTAGAGCACCTGCCGCGACGAGCTGATCACGAGGCCGCGGCCCGGTCCGGTTGCTCCCGCCTGCACCGTCGTACCGAGGTCGCCCCCCTGGGCGCCGATGCCTGGAACGAGGAACGGAAGGTCGCCGACGATGCCGCGAATGGCGGTCATGTCCTCTGCGGCCGTCGCACCGACGACCAACCCACACTCGCCGCGCAGCGCCCACTCGTTGGCCACCATCAGCGCGACCCTCTGGTAAAGGGGGAGCCCGCCGACGTCGAGGTCCTGTAGCTCGAAGCGGCCAGGGTTGCTCGTCCGGCACAGTGCGAGGACGCCGCCGCGCTCGAGGAACGGCGTCGCGGCGTCCGTGCCGAGGTACGGGTTCACCGTCACGGCGTCTGCGCCGTAGCGGTCGAACGCTTCCCGGGCGTAGTGCTCGGCCGTCGAGCCGATGTCCCCGCGCTTGGCATCCAGCACGAGCACGACGTCCGGATGACGTTCGCGGATGTAGGCGCACACCGTCTCGAGTGCCGGCTCGGCGCGTTGCGACGCGAAGTGCGCGATCTGCGGCTTGAACGCGCAGACGAGGTCAGCGGTTGCGTCGACGATGGCCGTACAGAAGCGCACGATCGCATCCGGACCGCTTTGCAGCGGCGTGGGGAACGACGCGGGGTCCGGATCGAGTCCGATACAGAGCATCGAACCTGATGACGACCAAGCCTTGTCGAGCCGGTCGTGGAAGCCCATCAGCGTGTCGTCATCCGCATCGTCACTCTTCGAGCGTGATCGCTCCCGTCGGGCAGAGCTGCTCGGCCTCGCGCACTCGCTCGTGCAGCTCGGGCGGCGGCTCGTCCTGGAGCACGTACAGGAAACCGTCGCTGCGCACCTCGAACACTTCCGGGCAGACCTGCATGCAGCTGCCGGTCGACGCACAGACGTCGTAGTCGACGATCACTCTCACGAGGACTCCGATCTGGAGGTCACGAACCTTTGGCCGCACGGTAGCCGTCGGCCTCGGCAGCGGCCGCGTCGGCGTAGCAGCGCTCCGCCTGTGTGCGGTCGTAGAAGCGCCCGCCGGGCTGGTGGTAGATGCCGGAGTTGGCGTTGGCCTTGATCGGGTGGCTGACAGGGCAGGCGCCGTTGACCGGCGCCACCCACGTCTGACGCTCCGTCGGCGAGGGTGCTGCCGCCGCCTCGGCGACGAGATCACCGACGGCTGCGACGGGCTCGTCGCTGGCCGGTGGCGCGCCACGTGGCGGCGGTGGCGTGGTCGCAGCCGCGAGATCGCCGACCGCGCCGACCGGCTCCTCACCGCGCGCGAGCGGCGGCCACGTCGTCGGCGGCCCGAGCTCCGGGGCACCGTGCCGACGGGCGGCCAGCTGGCGGAGGCCGATGACCGCCCCGACGGCGACGGTCAACAGGGCGAGGCGCGTGAGCCGGCGGAACCAACGTCTCAGCATGCCGCCAGAGCGTAGGTGAGCGCGTCCGTCGGTCCGCGCCCTCCCATCTGGGCGGTCAGCGCCGCTGGCGCTCGAGTGCGCTGAGGACGGCCTTGAGACCAGCCGTCGTGATGTCGGGATCGATGCCGATGCCCCAACGAGGCTCATGATCGTCCTCGGCGGCGATCGTCTCGACGTACGCCGCCGCCGTGGCCTCCGCGCCGCGCCCGATGGCGTGCTCGGCGTAGTCCACGACGTCGAGCTCGGCGGCGAACTCCTCGCGCAGCCCCTTGACGAACGCCTCGATCGGTCCGCTCCCTTCGCCTCGCACCGTGTGGTGCTCGCCGTCGCGACGGACCTGCGCGGTGATCGTCGCCCGTCCGTCCCGGGTGATCAGCTCGTGACCGATGAGCTCGTAGTCCGGTTGATCGGGCAGGTACTCGGCCCGGAACGCCTCCCACATCACGATCGGCGTGATCTCGGTGCCCGAGTCCTCCGTGATGTGCTGGATCGTCTTGGAGAACTCGATCTGCATCCGCCGCGGCAGGTCGAAGCCGTGCTCCGCCTTCATGACGTAGGCCACGCCGCCCTTGCCCGACTGGCTGTTGACGCGGATCACGGCCTCGTAGGTGCGGCCGACGTGCTTCGGGTCGATCGGGAGGTACGGCACGCCCCACCGTTCGTAGTCCGCCGGCAGGACCTCGAAGCCCTTCTTGATGGCGTCCTGGTGGCTGCCCGAGAACGACGTGTACACGAGGTCGCCGACGTACGGGTGCCGCGGTGGCACCGGCAGGCGGTTGCAGTACTCGGCCACGCGGCGCAGCGCGTCGATGTCCGTGATGTCGAGTTCTGGGTCGACGCCGTTGGCGAACAGGTTCATCGCGAGGTTGATGATGTCGACGTTGCCAGTGCGCTCACCATTGCCGAACAACGTGCCCTCCACCCGGTCGGCGCCCGCCATCACGCCGAACTCGGCAGCGGCAACGGCGCAACCGCGATCGTTGTGGGGGTGCAGCGACAGCACGACCTGCTGGCGGCGGCTGATCGTGCGCAGGAACCACTCGATGACGTCGCCGTAGACGTTGGGGGAGTAGCACTCGACCGTCGCCGGCAGGTTGAGGATGATCGGCCGGTCGTCCTCCGGCTCGATGGTGTCCATCACGCGCTCGCAGATCTCGATGGCGAACTCTGGCTCGGTCAGCGTGAAGCTCTCCGGGGAGTACTCGTAGCGGATCGCCGAACCGGGATGGCGCTCTTCCAACTTGCGGCACAGCCGGGCGGCGTTCACGGCGATGTCGACGATGCCGTCCTGCTCGAGTCCGAACACGACCCGCCGCTGCAACGGGTTCGTCGAGTTGTAGAAGTGGACGATCACCCGCGGAGCGCCGGCAATGCACTCGTAGGTGCGCTCGATCAGCTCGTCGCGGCACTGGACGAGGACCTGGATGGTCACGTCGTCCGGGATGAGGTCCTCCTCGATGAGGTGGCGGACGAAGTCGAAGTCAGGCTGGCTGGCGGCTGGGAAGCCGACCTCGATCTCTTTGAAGCCCATCGCCACCAGCTCATCGAACATGCGGCGCTTGCGGACTGGGTCCATCGGGTCGATCAACGCCTGGTTTCCGTCGCGCAGGTCCACCGAGCACCAGAGGGGTGCCTTGTCGATCGTGCGGTTCGGCCAAGTGCGGTCGCGGAGCACGATCGGGACGTACGGCGCGTACTTCTCGAACGGCATCGGGCGGGGGGTGGCGGGAGTGGGTGGCATGGCGGAGTGCTCCAAGGGTGAGAACGGATCGAAAAATGAAGAACCCCCCGGCCGTGGGGGGCGGGGGGTGGGCGAACGCGAGAGTTCCGGCGCTCGCCCTACGTAAGGAGCAGGAGGCGCGACCAACTCATCGCCGGGAACCGTACACGTCGCGACGTCGGCGGGCAACGCGGGATTCGCCGAGACACCCAAGCCCGGCGGCCGTCGCCACGGTGGCGCCGGCCACCGGGAAGGGCCCCGCCGGCCTGGCGACCGCCGCGACGGCGCTCCGCAGCGCCGTCACGGACGGTCCACATCCATGCACAGGCGGCGGGGCGTCGATCATGACGCAGTTCTCGAAAATTCTTCGTGCGATGAGCGATGTGCGCTCGATGACCACTCATCGCTCATCGCGCCGGAGGCGGCGAGCTCGGAGGTGAGGCGAGCAACTTGCTTGCGAGCCGAGCCTGAGAATCACGGTCCGCCGAGGAGGCCGCCGACGGTGTCGACAACGGGGTCGACGACCGGCTCGACGACCTCGATGACTTCCTCCACCGGTGCGTCCACGCCGGCGTCCGCGTCGAGGCCATCGTCGCCGGTCTCCACCCCGACATCCAGCACCGGCTCGTCGCTCGGTGGCAGCACGTCGGACACGATCGGCAGCGATCCGACCAGTGGGGGCACGGTCACCTCCGCCTGCAAGCTGGCTTCCGGAAGCGGCACCCCACCGACGTCGACGCCGACATCTGCCTGGCCGGTGCCGAGGTCGGCGCCGACACCGACGCCCGCTCCGACGTCGCCGATCCCGGTATCCAGGCCGACGTCGAGCCCGAGATCTGGAGCAGCCTCGGCTGCAGGTGCGGCACCGTCCGGCGTCGTCGGGAGTGTGCCGGGTGGCAGCGTCGACGGCGTCGGAGCAGCCGTGCCCGGAGCGAGCGTCCCGACCGCGCCGGCACCCGGCGCCGTCGCAGTCCGATCCGCTCGGCGTCGCCTCAGTTGCCGTCGGATCGTCTACTCCGCTCGAGTTCGACGCGGAGCTCGAGGCCGATCCGTGACGGCCGGTGCCCGGAGTGGTCCGCTGCGCCGTTCCCGCTGCCTCGCCCTCGTGCACCGGATCGTCGCCGCCGACGTCGGTGGAGACGGCCGACGGGCGCTCCGCCTGTGTCGTCGCGGCTGGAAGCGCGATCCCCGTCGCCAGGAGCCCGGTGACCGCAACGACGGGTGCGGCGGCCGGCCCGAGCAGCCACGCCGCGACGCGCCCGCGCAGCCCGATGCTGACGAGACGCGGGACCAACGCCCCGGCAAGCGCGGGCGGCGCCAGCGTGCGCAGCCGGCGGTTGACGAGCCGCAGCTGGCGCTCGGCCTGGGCGCACTCGCGACAGCACGCGAGATGCTCGGCGACGCGCCGCTGCTGGCGTCGACTCGCCGTTGCCCGCACCGTGCGGGCCAACGTGCGACGTACCCGCGCGCACTCCGGCGGTGTCGAAGGGGCGACGTGGGCGGCGAGGTACTGCTCGGCCAGTGCGTTGCGGGCCCGCATCGCCATTGCTGCCACCGCTTGGCTCGTCGACGTGGTGCGCTCAGCAACCTCGGCGTGGCTGAGCCGCTCGACCTCCGTCATCCACAGCACCTGGCGCAAGTGCGACGGAAGCGCGTTGAAGGCCTGCTGCAGCACGGCCCGCTCCTCGAAATCGTGCTGCTCGTCGTCGACGACGTCGAGGTCGTCGCTCGGCGACTCACGACGGCGAGCACGGCGGCGCCAGCTGCGCGCGCACTCCCGCCGGACCGAGCGCAGGAGGTACGGCCCGAAGTCGTCGGCTGGTCCCTTCCCGCGACGGATCGCCCGGAACGCTGCCGAGAACACCTCGGCGACCACGTCGTCGACGTCCGCGGCGTTGCCGAGCAGCGACCCAGCCAACCGACGGGCCCTCCCGGCGTGGCGCCCGTAGAGCACGGCGTAGGCGTCGGTGTCGCCGCGCCGCATGCGCTGAAGGACCGCGGCGTCGGGCTCCCCGGCACCTGAATCGTCGACGAAGGCCAGCGTCACGGGTAGGCGTTTACCCCGCGAACGCTCATCGAACGCCTCGATGAACCCACCAAGTACCTCACGGTAGCCTCATCGACACCATGACCGCTACGCCCCGGCGCGGTGCGCCGCGCCGCCGCCGCCGTCATCGGCGTCCGGCCTCGCGGGGTACGTCCCGGCCGGCTGCGCTGACGACGGTGGCCGTCCTTCCGCCCGTAGAGGCGCCGACCGGCTTCGCCGAGCTCGGCGTGCCGCCCCGCGTCGACGAGGGTCTGGCTGCCGCCGGATTCGCCCAGCCGTTCATGATCCAGACCGCGGCGATCCCCGTGGCGATGGCCGGGCGCGACGTCT
This sequence comes from uncultured Acidimicrobiia bacterium, assembly GCA_963844915.1. Classification (GTDB taxonomy): domain Bacteria; phylum Actinomycetota; class Acidimicrobiia; order Acidimicrobiales; family Ilumatobacteraceae; genus JALZMG01. The sequence continues at coordinate 1,084,008 of CAWJQF010000013.1, forward strand.
GCGGACGAGCTCGCACGGGCTCCGGCAAGACACTCGCCTTCGGTGTTCCGATGCTCTCGCGCATCGTCGAGCCGGCTGAGCCTGGGCGACCCCTGGGACTGGTGCTCGTACCGACCCGTGAGCTGGCGATCCAAGTGGCCGAGGTGCTCGGCCCGGTTGCCGAGCACGCCGGGCAGCGCGTCCTCCCCGTGTACGGCGGCGCCAGCCGCGACGAGCAGATCGACGCGCTGCAGGAACACGTCGAGATCGTCGTCGCCACGCCGTTGCGGCTGATCGACCTGCTGAAGTCGGAGGAGCTGTCCGTCGCCGACGTCGACGTCGTGGTGCTCGACGAGGCCGACCGCATGGCCGACGACGGCTTCACGCCGCAGGTCGAGTGGATCCTGCGCCACTGCACCGGGCGGACGCAGACCATGCTGTTCTCGGCGACGCTCGATGGCGACGTTGCCCACCTCATCCGCCGGTATCTGCACGACCCCGTCGAGGTCGCCATCGACGCAGCCACCGACACCGTGGGCACGATGCACCACCTGTTCCTGGCCGTCCACCACATGGACAAGGACCGGGTCGTCGCGTCGATGAGCCAAGGCGTGCCGCGGCTGGCGGTGTTCTGCCACACGAAGCGGCTGTGCGATCGCGTCGCCCAATCGCTCGTCGACATCGGCGTGGACGCCGCGGCGATCCACGGAGACCTGCCACAGGTCGCTCGGGAGCGGGCCCTTCGCCGGTTCGCCGAGGGGCATCTCGCCGTCCTCGTCGCCACGGACGTCGCCGCGCGTGGACTCGACATCGACGACGTCGGCGCGGTCGTGCACTACGACCCGCCGAAGGACGCCAAGGAGTACCTCCATCGCTCGGGACGCACAGCGCGAGCCGGCCGCGATGGATGGGCCGTCACGCTGGTCGAATACAACCAGCACACGCAGATGCGCATCCTGCAACGCACGCTGCGCTTGCCGCAGACGCCACCCATCGAGGTGTTCAGCAACGACGTGCGACTCCGTGACCTGGCGTCATTCGTCGATGACCTGTCCTGACGGTAGGTAGCCGGTACGGTCCCGGCGATGCGCGTAGCAGGGGCTTGCGGAGGCCCGGGCGGCAAGCTGATCGTCGGCGTCGTGAGCGGTGTGCTCATCGTGATCGGCGGCGGCTTGTAGCAGCAACGGGGAGTCGTCCGACACGTTGGACCCGCTCCAAGGCACACCGGGTGATACCGGTTCGGTGACGACGACGCTGGGCGGTCCGGCGCCAACTGGCCCAGCGACCGTCGACCCGGCATCGGCCGGGTCGGGCTTCGTCAGCGTCCACGTCGAGGTGGCCAACGCGGGCATCGACGAGACGGTGAGCCTCGATCGTGCGTCGGTACGACGCGATGAGCTCGACCCGTTGAGCCTCGACGCGACCTGCTCGGCGCTCGACGGTGGCGACGCGATGACTCTGTCCGTGATCGACCTCCGGCGCTTGGCGACCGGTGGCCAGGTCGTCTCGGCGGCCCTGCGCACGGACGAGCCGGCGACGAGTCCGGGGGAGTACGAGGGCACGGTGGAGATCGCCGACGCCAGCCAGCTGACGAGGAGCTACGACTCGATGATCATCGTCGACGAGGGCGGGTGGTCGGGTTCGTTCGAGGGCGTCGCTGACGACGGCGGTGTCGCCAGCGGCACGTTCGTCTGCTCACAGCAAGCCATCGCCCCGACGACGACCATCGCCATCGACGAGGGCGAAGAGGTCCCCGACACGACGACGCCCTGACGATGGCCTCGCTCGCTTCGCTCACTCGACGTGCCTCGCTGTGCCTCGCGGCACGACGCTCGGCCTGACCATCCAGCCCGCTGCGTCACGAACGCTCGGGAGCTAACGACCCAACGATGTCGGACGGGTCCAGCTCGGTCGGTTCGCCTCGAACTCGGTGATGAGCTGGTCGTGACCGAGCGTCATGCCGACGTCGTCGAGACCGTTGAGGAAGCGGTCCTGCACCGCGCGGTCCATCTGGATCTCCTCGACGAGCCCGATGGCGGGAACCTCCAGCACGAGCCGCTCGAGGTCGATCACGATCTCGGTGTCCGGATCGTCCTCGATGGCCTGCCAGATCCGCTCGACGACCTGCTCGGACGCCGTCACCGGTACGAGACCGTTCTTCGTGCAGTTCGAGTGGAAGATGTCCGAGAAGCTGGGCGCGATGACGGCCTCGAAGCCGTACTGCTGGATCGCCCAGACGGCATGCTCGCGTGAGGATCCGACACCGAATGCCGGCCCGGCGACGATCACGCGGGCTTGGCGATAGCGCTCGTCGTTGAGCACGAAGTCGCGGTCGTCGCGCCACGTCGCGAACAGCCCGCGCTCGAAGCCGGTCCGTTCGACGCGCTTGAGCCACTCGGCCGGGATGATCTGGTCGGTGTCCACGTCGGATCGACGTAGCGGCAACCCGCTACCGCTCACGATGCGCACGGCCTTCATCCAAGGTCCCTTCTCGATGCGGCCGCCGAGGCGCTGGAGCGCCCGGCGTGCCGAACCGGGTGTTCAGCTCTGAACGACGTCATCCGAGATCCCTTCTCGATGCGGCCGCCGAGGCGCTGGAGCGCCCGGCGTGCCGAACCGGGTGTTCAGCTCTGAACGACGTCATCCAAGGTCCCTTCTCGATGCGGCCGCCGAGGCGCTGGAGCGCCCGGCGTGCCGAACCGGGTGTTCAGCTCTGAACGACGTCATCCAAGGTCCTCGGGAGTCGCGAAGTGGCCGGCGACGGCTGTCGCTGCGGCGACGGCGGGGGAGACGAGGTGGGTGCGCCCGCCCCGCCCCTGACGGCCCTCGAAGTTGCGGTTGCTCGTGCTCGCCGAGCGCTCGCCGGGGGCCAACTTGTCCGGGTTCATGGCGAGGCACATCGAGCATCCCGGCTCGCGCCAGTCGGCCCCAGCGGCGGTGAAGATGCGATCCAGCCCCTCCGCCTCCGCCTGCGCCTTCACGGCGTGACTTCCCGGTACGACCATCACCCGCCCTGCCGTGACGTGGCGACCTTCCATGACATGCGCCGCGGCCCGCAAGTCTTCGATGCGGCTGTTCGTGCACGACCCGATGAACACCGTGTCGACGGCGATCTCGCGCATCGGCGTGCCCGGAGTCAGCTGCATGTACTCGAGTGCCCGCTCGACGGTCGCTCGCGTCGTCGTGTCGGTGAACTCGTCGGGCGACGGCACGGCGCCGTCGATCGAGGTCACTTGGCCGGGATTCGTGCCCCACGTCACCTGCGGCCGCAGCGCCGCCACGTCGATCCGCACGACCCGATCCCACCGGACGTCGTCGTCGCTGTACAGCGATGACCATTCCTCCACCGCTTCATCCCAGGCCTTGCCCTGCGGCACGAACTGGCGGCCCTCGAGGTAGGCGAACGTCGTGTCGTCGGGTGCCACGAGCCCGGCGCGAGCGCCTGCCTCGATCGACATGTTGCACATCGTCATCCGCCCCTCCATCGAGAGGCGTCGCACCGCCGACCCGCGGTACTCGATGACGTGTCCGATGCCGCCGCCCGTACCGATTTGGCCGATCACGGCGAGAATCACGTCCTTGGCGGTCACGCCCGCCGGAAGCTCACCGTCGAGCTCGACGGCCATCCACTTCGGCCGAACCTGCGTCAGCGTCTGGGTCGCCAGCACGTGCTCGACCTCGCTCGTGCCGATGCCGAACGCCAGCGCGCCGAACGCGCCATGCGTGGCCGTGTGGCTGTCGCCGCAGACGATCGTCATGCCGGGCAGGGTGCGTCCCTGTTCGGGCCCGATCACGTGCACGATGCCCTGACCGGGATCGCCCATCGGGTACAGCGTGATCCCGAACTCCGTCGCGTTCTCCCGCAGCACGGCGACCTGCCGGGCGGAGACGGGATCGGCGATCGGCTGGTCGATGTCCGCCGTCGGGACGTTGTGGTCCTCGGTGGCGACGGTGAGGTCGGGTCGGCGTACGTGCCGACCTGCCAGTCGCAGCCCGTCGAAGGCCTGCGGACTCGTGACTTCGTGGACGAGGTGGAGGTCGATGTAGATCAGGTCCGGCTCGCCGGGCGCTGAGCGCACGACGTGGCGGTTCCAGATCTTCTCGGGCAGCGTCTGGGCTGGCACGCGTCACATTCTGGCTGGGCGGCGCCACAAACCCCCTACGCTCGCATCGTGACCGCGACCAGCGAGATCGTCGTCGACGCGCCGCTGCCGGGAGACTGGGCCGAGCAGGTGCGCGACCTCGCCCGCCAGCGCGATGCCGTGATCCTCGCCCACAACTACCAGTTGCCGGAGATCCAAGAGGTCGCCCACCACGTCGGCGACTCCCTCGGGCTGTCGCGTGTCGCCGCGGCGGCGGAGGGCTCGACGATCGTCTTCTGCGGCGTCCACTTCATGGCCGAGACGGCCAAGATCCTCAGCTACGACAAGACGGTGCTCATCCCGGACCGACGCGCGGGGTGCAGTCTCGCCGAGGCGATCAACGCCGATCAGTTGCGGGCGTGGAAGGCCGAGCACCCGGGCGCGGTCGTCGTGAGCTACGTCAACACGACTGCCGCCGTCAAGGCCGAGACCGACATCTGCTGCACCTCGTCGAACGCCGTCGAAGTAGTCGCTTCGATCCCGGAGGACACGCCGGTCCTGTTCTGCCCGGATCAGTTCCTCGGCGCGCACGTGCAGCGCAAGCTGGACCGCCCGAACATGCACATCTGGCTCGGTGAATGCCATGTGCACGCTGGCATCAACGGCGCTCAGTTGCGGGCCCGCGTCGCCGAGAACCCGGATGCGGAGTTGTTCATCCACCCCGAGTGCGGGTGCACGACGAGCGCGCTCTATCTGGTCGGTGCCGGCGTCGTGCCGGAAGCACGAACGAGGATCCTCTCGACGAGCGGCATGGTCGCCGCGGCCGAGCGCACGACGGCCGACAAGGTGCTCGTCGCGACCGAGACGGGCATGTTGCACCAGCTGTCGAAGGCCAATCCCCTCGTGACCTTCGAGCCGGTCAACCCGGCGGCGGTCTGCAAGTACATGAAGATGATCACACCGGCCAAGCTGTTGCGCTCGCTGCGCGACGGCGTCGACGTCGTCGACGTGCCGCGTGACATCGCCGAGCGAGCGCGCCGATCGGTGGAGCGGATGATCGCCATCGGAACGCCGTCTCGCACGGGCGAATGATGTGATCCCGGCGCTGCCGCGAAGACTGGCCGCGCCGGCGCCGACGTGGGAGCGCGACGTGGACGTCGTCGTGCTCGGTTCCGGTGCCGCCGGCTTGGCAGCCGCACTTGCCGTGCGACCGGTGCGCAGCGTCCTCGTGGTCACGAAGGACGTGTTGAACGCAGGCTCGACCGGCTGGGCGCAGGGCGGGCTGGCCGCCGTGCTGGCCCCAACGGACACGTTCGAGGATCACGTGCGGGACACTCTGGCGGCGGGCGCAGGGCTGTGCGACGAAGCCGTCGTGCGCGAGCTCGTCGCCGAGGCCCCGACGGCGATCCGCTACCTCATGCGCCTCGGGGCGGCATTCGATCCGGAGGCGGAGGGCGAGGGTCCCGCGCTGACGATGGAGGGTGGACACAGCCACCGCCGGATCGTGCACTCGGGCGGTGACCGCAGTGGGGCAGAGGTGCAGCGCACGCTCGACGAGTCGGCGACGGCGGCGGGCGCCGAGGTGCTCGAGCGCGCCTTCGCCCTCGACCTCGTGCTCGGCAGGCATCTCAACGGGTCACCGCAGGTGGCCGGCGTGTCGCTCGCCATGCTCGACCCGCAAGGCTCGGTCGACTCGGTCGGCACGATCACCGCCCGCGCCGTGGTGCTGGCCACCGGTGGCTACGGCCAGGTCTTCGCGTCCACCTCGAACCCACCGGCCGTCACGGGCGACGGCCTGGCGATGGCGCTCCGGGCCGGACTCGAGGGACGCGACATCGAATTCGTCCAGTTCCACCCGACCGTGATGTGGCGCGGCCCGGACGCCGTCGGCCAGCAAGCGCTGGTGAGCGAGGCAGTTCGTGGCGAGGGCGCCGTGCTCTACGACGGCGCTGGACGGCGGGTGATGGTCGGCGTGCACCCGCAGGAGGACCTGGCACCGCGCGACGTGGTCGCCGCGGCGATCAGCAGGCGCATGGCCGAGGCGCCGGGCGGGATCGACGATCACGTGTTCCTGGATGCGACACACCTCGGGCCGCGCTTCTACGAGCGGTTCCCGTCGATCACGGCGGCGTGCCGGGAGATCGGCATCGACCCGGCACGGGAACGCATCCCGGTGGCTCCCGCCGCCCACTACGCGTGCGGAGGAGTCCCGGCCCGGCTCGACGGCACGACGGCGCTGGCCGGCCTCTACGCCGTCGGTGAGGTGGCCTGCACCGGCGTCCACGGCGCCAACCGGCTCGCCTCCAACAGCCTCACCGAGAGCGTCGTGGCCGGGACCCGCCTCGGGCGGGATCTGGCATGGGAACTGCCCGAGCGCGTTGACGGTGAGCTCGCTGTGGGCGCGGAGGTTGGCACCGCGATCGTCGACGGTGCGCATCGTGTGGAGGTCCACAGCACGATGTCCCGCAACGTCGGCGTGCTGCGCGACGCGGCATCACTCCACACTGCCGGCGACACGCTGGAAGCCGTTGCCGGCAAGGCCGATCCCGCAGGCACGCCGTCTCGTGCGTCGTGGGAGACGACGAACATCCTCACCGTCGCTTCCGCCGTCGTCGCCGCCGCTGCCCGACGGACGGAGAGTCGGGGGAGCCACCGGCGGACCGACTTCCCAGACATACGCGATGAGTGGCTGAGGCACATCGACGTACGGCTCGACGGCGATGGCTCGCTGCGGACGACCTGAGCCGTGTTCACGTTCCACCCGATCTCGTCCGACACGCGTGACCGGCTCCTCGCGGTCGGGATCGATCCCGATGCCGTTGCTGCCGTCGTCCGCATGGCAGTGGCCGAAGACCTGATGGGCGGCACGGACGTGACGTCGATGGCAACCGTCCCGGCGCAGCAGCGCAGCGTCGGCTCGTTCGGCGCTCGGCGCGACGGTGTCGTCGCCGGTCTTGCCGTCGCCGCAGCGACGATCGACGCCGTGTGCGGCGACGAGGTGTCCGACGTCGAGTACCTCTTCGCCGACGGCGTCAGGGTCGGGCCGGGGGATGTGGTCGCTCGCGTCACGGCGCCGACACGTGGACTGCTGACGGCCGAGCGCACGGCGCTCAACCTGTTGTGCCACCTCTCGGGGATCGCCACGCTGACGCGACGATGGGCAGACGCCCTGGAGGGGACGCCGTGCGTCGTGCGCGACACGCGCAAGACCACGCCCGGTCTGCGCGCCCTCGAGAAGTACGCCGTGCGCTGCGGCGGTGGCGCCAACCACCGCATGGGGCTTTCGGACGCCGTGCTCGTCAAGGACAACCATGTGCTGGCGGCTGGCGGCGTGGCACAGGCGATCGACGCCGTGCGACCTCTCGCTGGAACGCTGCCGATCGAGATCGAGGTCGACTCACTGGATGGGCTGCGCGTCGCCATCGACGCCGGCGTCGACACCGTGCTGCTCGACAACTTCACGTTCGACACGCTGCGCGAGGCGGTGGCGATCCGCGATGAATCCGGCCGCGGCGTGGTGCTGGAGGCCAGCGGCGGGCTCACGCTGGAGGTCGCTCGGCAGGTGGGGGAGACCGGTGTCGACTACGTCGCCGTGGGTGAGCTCACGCACTCTGCTCGCATCCTCGACCTCGGTCTGGACCTGAATGCGGTGACCTGAAAGCGGACAAACCAAGCGCTACGATCCCGGCGTGTGCGGGCATCTACGACTTCTCTTGACGCGGGATCGCTGTATCTGGACCTTCTGAAGCGCTCGTTGACCGGGACGCTCTCGGAAGACAGTGACGACATCCTCGGTTTCTCCCATCGCAACCAGCCTGGCCTGCGCCGGCGCGCCGCTACTCTGGTTGGGACTGCGTTCTCGAAAGCCGGATTCGAGCTCGTTCGCAAGCGACCGTACGATCCTCAGATCCGAGAAGTCGGCGGTGATTGGCCAGCCCGAGCCGAATCGATGATCGGCCTGAAAAGGATGGAGAACATTCGCTGCTGCGTCGAGACTGTCCTGCAAGATGACATTCCGGGGGACCTCGTCGAAACGGGCGTATGGCGAGGTGGCGCGACGATCTTCATGCGTGGGATCCTCAAGGCCCACGGAATCACGGATCGACGCGTGTGGGCGGCCGACTCATTCGAAGGGCTCCCCGAGCCCGACCCATACCGCTATCCCGATGATGCCGGCGATCGGCATTTCGTTCATGATGAGCTCGGCGTCGGAGTCGAACAGGTCAAACACAACTTCCGCCGTTACGGGCTGCTTGACGATCAAGTCATGTTCCTGGCGGGATGGTTCAAGGACACGCTGCCAACAGCTCCGATTGATCGCATCGCGGTGCTGCGCCTCGATGGCGACATGTATGAGTCCACGATTCAAGCCATCGACGCGCTCTATCCGAAGCTTTCGAGAGGTGGCTTCTGCATCGTCGACGATTACGGCGACATCGCCGGCTGCCGTCAGGCGATACACGACTACCGGCAGTCTCAGGGGATTACGGAGCAAATCGTCGACATCGACGGTAGGGGCGTGTTCTGGCGACGTTCAGGTTGACCGCAGTGATCGCCCCGCGCGCTGGACGTGGAGCTCCAGCCACTCTGCTTCCGCTGCACCCATCGGCGTCGATGGAGGGCCGTTGACGAACGGCCACAGCTCCTCGGCCATCCGCCGGTAGTTGCCCGTCGCCCCGAGGTCACCCAGCAGGGCGTAGAGCCCCAGGTTGATGCGCTGGATGAACACGAACGATCGCGGCACGGTGGCGTACTGGGCGATCGGGCTCGTGCGATCGAACGTGTGGCGCACGATGGCGCTGGCGTACTCCTTCGTCCAGTGCATCTCACGATCCTCGGCCACCGGTTCGTAGAACTGGGAGAAGTACGCGCCGGCCTCGTCGGTCGCCACCGGGGCTCCGGTGCGGAGCAGCCCTGCCTGTTCGACGATGCGCCGGAACTCGGCGGCATCGTGGTCGACCGCCGCCGCCTTGACCATCGCCGCGAACGTCGCGATCTCGGCCTCGCTGAAGTAGCGCACGAGGCCGAAGTCGAGGAACGTGATGCGCCCGTCGCCGTGGAACACGTAGTTGCCAGGGTGCGGGTCCCCGTTGAACGCCCGCATCCGATACAGGCTGCGGAACACGAAGCGGAACAGGCCCTCCCCGGCGACGTCGCGCTGATGCTGGTCCCAGGTCAGCAGCTCCCGCCACGGCGCGCCGACGACGAGCTCACTGGTCAAGACGCGTCCGGTCGACAGCTCCGGCAGCACGGCGGGCACGGAGAAGAAGGGGTGCCCTCGGTAGAACGTCGCGAAGTGCGTCTGGTTGGCCGCCTCCCGCCGGTAGTCCAGCTCCTCGGTGATCCGCTCCTTGATCTCGGCGACCATGTCGGACGGGTCGAGCCCGGCGAAACCCTGACGGAGCAGCGAGCCGAGTAGCTCGGTGTTGGCGAGGTCCGCCTCGATGGCGTCGGCGACGCCGGGATACTGGACCTTGACCGCGACGGCCCGTTCCCGCCCGGTTGCCGCGTCGAGGGCGACGGCGCGGTGGACCTGGCCGATCGACGCTGCGGCGATCGGTTCCGGATCCCACTCCAGGAACGCCTCGTCGGGAGGGCGTCCGAGCTCGCGCTCGACGACCTCGGCGGCGAGTTCGGCGCTCATCGGTGGAGCGCCGGCTTGGAGTGTGGCCAGCGCCTGGCGCACGGGCTCCGGCAGCCCGTCGTCCACGTAGCTCGCCATCTGCCCGACCTTCATCAGCGCGCCCTTCATGCCGCCGAGGCGCTCGGCAACCTGCTCGGCGGTCCGCAGCCGACGCGCGTCGTCCAGCTCAGCCCGTCGTTCGGCCGACGCGAAGAGCTTGCGCGCCTCGGCGGCGGCGTAGGTGGTGCCGACCGACACACCGAGACGGGCGACGGCCGCGTTGCGGGCGGCGCGCGAGGTGTGGCTGACGGGTCCGCGATGCCGTCGGAGCCACCAGGTCGCGGCGGCAAGCGCCAGGGCGAGCGCGAGGACGGCCCGCTGCGATCGAGTCAGATCGTGTCCACCTCGAGGACGCGCACGCGCAACTCGCCATTCGGCGCTTCGTAGGCGACGGTGTCACCGGCCCGCGCCCCGAGCAGCGCGGCGCCGAGCGGGGCCGTGGGGGAGATCACGTCGAGGCCGCGGGCGCGCTCCTCGATGTGGCCGACGAGGTACCGCTCGGCGTCGTCCTCGGCATCACCGTCGTAGACGATCGTCACGATCGTGCCAGGACCGACGACGCCGGGTTCAGGCGCTTCGACGATCTCGGCGCTCTCGAGCAACGACTCGAGTTGACGGATGCGGCCCTCCATGTGCCCTTGCTCGTCCTTGGCTGCGTGGTAGTCACCGTTCTCCGACAGATCGCCCAACTCGCGCGCCCGTTCGATCTTCGACGCCACCTCGATCCGGCCGCGTGTGACGAGGTCGTCGAGCTCCGCCTGGAGGCGTTCGTACGCCTCGCGGGAGAGCAGGTGCGTTTCCATGGTGGATCGATGCTATCGGCCCTGGCCGCTGGCTCTGAGAAGCCCGAGACAGAGGTCGGGCGAGCGGTCGCTTCGCGGTGCTACGAGGTGAGTACCGAGTGCGGCTTGGCAGCGGCGGCGAGCTCGGCAGGCGCGGCGAGCAACTTGGTTGCGAGCCGAGCCCGAGCAGTCGTGGCTCCGTAGAGTCGCCTGCCGTGAGCGCGCGAACGGCCCATCAGGTAGCGGTGATCATGGGTGATGGCATCGGGCCGGAGGTGACGGCCGAGGCCCTGAAGGTCGTCCGCGCGACCGACGTCACGATGGACACGACGGACTTCGACCTCGGTGGCATGCGCTACCTGCGAGACGGTGAGATCCTCTCCGACGAGACGCTCGAGGAGCTGCGTCGCTTCGATGCGATCCTGCTCGGGGCCGTCGGGACGCCGGAGGTTCCGCCGGGGATCATCGAGCGCGGCTTGCTGCTCAAGCTGCGCTTCGGGCTGGATCTGTACGTCAACCAACGTCCCTTCACGGGCGACGGGCACGACTTCGTCGTGATCCGCGAGAACACCGAGGGCCCGTACGTGGGGGAGGGTGGCGTGCTGCGCAAGGGCACGCCCCATGAGGTTGCGACGCAAGGCAGCGTGAACACGCGGATGGGCGTCGAACGGTGCATCCGTTACGCCTTCGAGCTGGCCAGCACGCGTAGCCGGCACCACCTCACGCTCGTCCACAAGACCAACGTTCTGACGTTCGCCGGCGACCTGTGGCAACGGACGTTCGACGAGGTCGCCACCGAGTTCCCCGCCATCAGCACCGCCTACAACCACGTCGATGCGGCGACGATCTACTTCGTCCAGGACCCGCAGCGATATGACGTCATCGTCACGGACAACCTGTTCGGCGACATCCTCACCGATCTCGGTGGGGCGGTGTCCGGCGGCGTCGGGCTCGCCTCGTCGGCGAACCTCAACCCGGCGCGGACGGGGCCGAGCATGTTCGAGCCGGTGCACGGTTCGGCGCCGGACATCACGGGCACCGGGAAGGCCGACCCACGAGCGGCCATCCTGTCGGCGGCGCTGATGCTGGACTTCCTCGGTGAGGACGGGCCCGCCGAGCGGATCCGCACCGCCTGTCAGAAGTTCGGCCTGGAGGGTGTTGCCGGCACCACCAGCTCCGTGGGTGACGCGATCGCCGACCTGGTGCGAGGATGACGAGATGCCGATCACGCCTACGCCCAAGATCTGGATGAACGGCGAGCTGGTCGATTGGGACCAGGCGCGCATCCACGTTCTCACGCACACGCTGCACTACGGGATGGGTGTGTTCGAGGGCATCCGGGCCTACGAGACGGCACAGGGGCCGGCCGTGTTCCGCTTGACGGACCACATCGTCCGCATGCACAACTCGGCGAAGATCGTCGGGATGGAGCTCCCGTACACGGTCGAGGAGCTGATCGAGGCGACGAAGGCAACCGTGGCGTCGACGGGTCTCGGGTCGTGCTACGTGCGGCCGATCGCCTACTTCGGCTATGGCGAGATGGGACTCAACACGTTGCCGTGCTCGGTCGACGTGGCGATCGCTTGCTGGCCGTGGGGTGCCTACCTCGGCGACGACGCCGTGACCAAGGGCGTGCGGATGAAGATCTCGTCCTGGACGCGCCACGAGCACAACACGATGCCGCCCGCCTCCAAGACGACCGGCAACTACGCCAACTCGTCCCTCGCCAAGGTCGAGGCGCTGCGGGCGGGGTACGACGAGGCGATCATGCTGGCGCCCAATGGCCTCGTCGCCGAGTGCACTGGCGAGAACATCTTCGTCTCGCGGCAGGGGATCATCATCACGCCACCACTGTCAGCAGGCGCGCTCGAGGGCATCACGCAGAACTCCGTGATGATGATCGCTGGCGACCTCGGTTTCGACTGCCGGATCGATCACCTCGCCCGTAGCGACCTGTACATCGCGGACGAGATCTTCGTCTGCGGGACCGCCGCCGAGGTGAGCTCGGTCAACTCCGTGGACGACCGGGAGATCCCGTGCCCCGGTCCCAAGACGGTTGCGATCGCCGAGGTGTACCACCGCGCCACCCGCGGCGAGGAGCCGCAGTACAAGGAGTGGTGCGAACTCGTCGAGCTGACGCCTTCGGCGCACAACCGGAGGTTGTGCGCCGAGCTGCGAAGCGCCGCCTCCGGCGGCACCCAGCTTGCCGTCGATCGACCGGCAGAGCCGGACCGATCGACGAGCAGGGGGCTCCGGCGGAGCCTCTGCCCCCCGCACCCCCCGCCAGTCGGTGCGCAACCTCTGGTTGTGTGGCGAACGAAAAAAAGAACCACCCCGGGAGCGCTGCGGCCGGAGCCACTGCGCTGCCCGGGGCAGCCCAGGTCGGGAAGAACCATCCACCACTGGTCGACCTGCTGGCGTTAGCCTCTCGCTCGACCTCACATCGCCCGTCGTGCCCGGAGGCTCGGCGGGCGATGCCGCGTTATCGGCCCGGTTGCCGGTTACCCGACCCCGTTGCCGTCACGTTGCAGTCACGCTGCCCCGGACGAGTCCGAGGCACCGATCTGGCACCGTGAGGACCTCGGCCTGACGAGCCAGTTGGGGTGGCTCCCCTTGCCTCGGCCCTGCCACTCCGAACGCTCGACCGGCGAACCGGTCAACCCCCCGAAGATGGCCATGGTGGCATTCGTCCCGTGCACCGGCCTCGCTGACACCTACCTTGCCGAAGCTGGGCCCGGACCGTTTTCCGCACTCAACACCACCCGAAGGTGGCTCCTGCAGACTCGGCTCCCCGGACCCGGTTGGCATTGCGCTTTCCGGTACGACGCACACACTGATCGACGCATCACCCCAGGTCAAGGACTATTTCTGAATCCACACGGTTCTCCCCAGAACTTTTTCGTTTCCCCCAGAAATGAAATTGTCATCCACCGTTCGTGCACAGGAATGCCCACAGCAAGGCGGCCGCCAACGGGCCGAACGCGCCGTTCACAGACCGTTCACGACCGGGCGAACTGCCCGTTACGAGCCGTCATTACGGTCACCGCGGTGGCTGGCAGCAGCGCTGCGCTGACGATGGGACCGCGGGAGCGGGCGGTCCTCGCCGTCCTGTTGAGACGCCCCGGTCGAGTTGTCGACCGTGAGCAGCTGCGCCACGAGGCAGGCCTCGACGACCTCAGCCCTCGCCGGTGCGATGCGCTGCTGGTTTCCATCCGCCGGGCGCTCGGGCCGAACTCGATCGTCACCGTGCGCCGGCGCGGCTGGATGCTCGCCGAGGAGGCCACGCCGCTGGCCGCCGACCTCGAGTCGCGCGTCGGCGCCTGAGCCGTGCTCGCCGCCACGTCGGTCGTCGATCTGGCGCGACTGCTGCTCGACCTCCTGATCGTCATCGCCGCAGCGAAGCTGGCTGCCGAACTGGCGGAACGCATCGGCGTGCCGGCTGTGCTCGGCGAGATCGTCGCGGGGATCCTCATCGGCCCGTCGGTGCTCGGGCTCGTCGACGTGACGGGCGACCGCGGCGTCAGCCTCTCGGTGATCGCCGAACTGGGCGTGCTCCTGCTGCTGGTCCATGTCGGCATGGAGATGGACCTCGCCGAGCTCGGTCGGGTCGGGCGTACGGCCATCCTCGTGGCCATCATCGGCGTGGCGGCCCCGTTCGCCCTGGGCGCCGGCGTCGCCAGCGCCCTCGGGGAGCCGGCCGACGTCGCCATCTTCCTCGGCGCGGCCCTCACCGCGACGAGCGTCGGGATCACCGCCCGCGTGTTCGGCGATCTGCGGGCGCTGGCGACGACCGAGGCTCGTGTCGTCCTCGGCGCCGCAGTCGCCGACGACGTGATCGGCCTCGTCATCCTCACGGTCGTCGTCAAGGTCGTGTCGGGCGACGGCGTGAGCCTGGGCGCCATCGGCTCGACGTTGGGTTGGGCGATCGGTTTCCTCGCGTTCGCGGGGTTCATCGGATTCGTCGCCGTCCCTCGGCTCTTCACCGTCGTCCACCGCGTCGCCCGGTCCGGCGCCACGCTCACGGTCGTTGCACTCGTCGTGATCCTCGGCTTCGCCCTGCTCGCGGAGGTTGCTCAGCTGGCCTTCATCATCGGTGCGTTCATGGCCGGACTGGCCATCGGCCGCAGCGGCCAGCAGGAACGGGTCGCCGCCGATCTCAACAGCGTTGGTGCGGTGTTCATCCCGGTCTTCTTCGTGCTGATCGGCGTGAACACCGACCTCGCCGCGATGTTCCGCCCAGGGGGCCTCCTCATCGCTGCTGCACTCTTCGTCGGTGGCGGCGCTCGGCAAGCTCGTCTCTGGCGTCGGGGCGTCACGCCTCCGTGCCGATCGCCTCGTGATCGGCATCGGGATGCTCCCGCGCGGCGAGGTCGGCCTGATCTTCGCCAGCATCGGCCTTGCGCAGGGCGTGCTCGACGAGGAGCTCTATGGGGCGCTGCTGCTCGTCGTGTTGCTGACCACGGTGGTGACGCCACCCCTGCTCCGACGGCGACTCGGGCACGGGAGCACTGTCATCGCAGCGACGCCGGACGAAGATCTCGAGGCCCCGCCGGCCGGCTGGGTCGGCGTCGAGGACCGGCAGATCGTGCTGCGGGGACGACCATCGGCGAACTCGATCGTGCCGGTCGCCTTGCAGGCCGCAGAGCTGGCGGCGAAGGCGCAGCCCTCCGAGCAGCTGCTCGAGTGGCTCGCCGCGCGGCGCGCCGTGCCGCTGCACTGGACCAGCGCGGACACGGAGCGATTCCTCGCGGTGCTGCGCAGTGGTGCGGTGCGCTCGGTGCGCTTCCTCGATGTCACCGGGGTGCTGCAACGCGCCTTGCCGGACTTCGCTGCGTCGCTCGACCGCCGTCGACACGATCCCGGAGAGCTCGACCCGAGTCGCGTGCTGCGTTTTCCGACGGTCGCCCGCCTCGACGAGCTGGTGGCCGAACTCGGGCCGTCGGAGCGCCAGAGCGTCGATCAGCTGCTGCTGGCCGGCGTCGTGATCGACGTGGCGGGTCCCGACCCCGATCCGCAGTCCGTGCACTCGCTGCTGCGGCAGCTGGATGTCCGCCAGCCCCAGCCGGTGCAGGCGATCCTCGACGGCAGCAAGCTCCTGCGCGCCGGGGCCACCGACCTGAACGGCTTCGCCCCCGCCGAGCTGCGCCAGATCGCCACCCACCTCGGCTCACGTGCCATCGCCGACGCGGCATATCTCCTGGCGGTGGCGACCGACCATCACCACCGTCAAGGTCTCGATGAGCTGCACGATCAGTTGGACGTGCTGCTCGGTCACCCGGAGTTGCTCGGCGAGGGCGCTGATTCGCTGGCCGAGGTTCGCCGGCGCCAGGCGTCCGCACTCGCCTCGGAACCTGGAGCGCTCGAACGACTGCGCACGGCGCCCGTGACGTACCTGCTCGCTCACGAGCCCGACGAGCTGGCGCGTCAGGCCCGCCTCGTTGAACCGCTACCGCGTCCGGGGGTGGTTCGGGTTGCCGTCAGTCCGGACGGCCGTCCCGATCACTGGATCGTCGAGGTCGCGTGCCGTGACACCGACGCCCTGCTGGCGCGTCTGGCCGGCGCGCTGACTGACGCAGGCGCTGACATCGTGGCGGCCACCGTCGCGACCTGGCCGGATGGCGCAGCTGTTGACACCTTCGTGGTCCGGCGGGCCGTCCGGCTCGGGGCTCGCCAGACGGCCGAGCACATGGAACGAGCGCTGCGTCAACGCCCGGTGCTCCAGCCGGTGCCTGGGGTGGAGGTGTCGTTCGACGACGGGTCTTTGCCGTGGCACAGCGCCTGCACCGTGCGGGTCGCCGACCGACCAGGTGTCCTCGCCGCGATCGCGACGGCGTTCGCCGCAGCCGGCGTCGCCGTCCACGGTGCCCGGCTGACGGTGGAGGAGCGCAGGTTCGTCGGTCGATTCACCGTCACGGACCGCCACGGTCGCAAGCTCGACGAGTCCGCGAAGCTCAGGGTCGAGCAGGCGCTCGCAGGTGCACGGGCGCGGCGATCACTGTTCGCCGGACGCCGCTGAGCTCGTTCGACCTCGCGGAAGGCAGGCAGGTGAGACGCCGGAGCGGAGCGGAGGCGGCGAGCTCGGGGGGCGAGGCGAGCAACTTGATTGCGAGTCGAGCCTGAGCTGGGTCGAACGGGAACGCAACGGAGCCGAAACACGGCGGAGCGCATGCGGAAACGCGGCTCGTCTTGTGTGACGCGACGGACGGCGTGCCTGCCCCCTGGCGCGCCGT
This sequence comes from uncultured Acidimicrobiia bacterium, assembly GCA_963844915.1. Lineage (GTDB taxonomy): Bacteria > Actinomycetota > Acidimicrobiia > Acidimicrobiales > Ilumatobacteraceae > JALZMG01. The sequence continues at coordinate 1,100,764 of CAWJQF010000013.1, forward strand.
CCGGCCCAGCAACCCAAAGATTGCGGAGGACAGATGCGGAAGAAACGGGCACTCAAGTACCTGGCCGGCGGCACCATCGGTGCAGCCGCGGTGATGCTGTTCACCGGCGGAGTGGCCTATGCCCAGGACGAGGACCCCATTGCTGCACTCACGGGCAGCACGAACATGCTCTGGGTGGTCATCGGCGCCATCCTGGTCATCTTCATGCAGGCGGGGTTCGCGCTCGTGGAGACCGGCTTCTGCCGCTCCAAGCACGCCGCCCACGTCGTGAGCACGAACTTCGCCATCTTCGGGCTCGGCTTCATCGGCTTCTTCCTCGTGGGCTTCCCTCTGGCCTTCGGGGCCTTCGACATGCAGCCCTACTTCGGAGAAGGCCTGGGAGGACCGACCGGCGACGCAATGGTCGGCAGCGGCAACTTCATCTTCCTGTTCGACGGCGCGTGGGCGTTGTCGGGAGACGCCATCAACGCCGGCGTCCTCGCCTTCTTCCTCTACATGGTGGCCTTCATGGACACCGTGGCCACGATCCCCACCGGAGCGATGGCCGAGCGGTGGAAGTGGGGCAGCTTCGTCATCTGGGGCCTGTTCTGCGGCGCCATCTACTACCCGCTGTTCGCGGCGTGGACGTGGGGCGGCGGATGGCTGTCCAAGACGTGGGACAGCTTCGGCTTCGGCGCCGGCTACGTCGACTTCGCCGGAAGCGGTGTCGTGCACGCCGTCGGTGGAGCGGCCGCGCTGGCCGGCGCGCTCGTTCTCGGCCCGCGCATCGGGAAGTACGACGCGGACGGCAGACCCCGAGTGCTCGCCAGCCACCACATCCCGATGGCCCTGCTGGGCACGTTCATCCTGCTGTTCGGCTGGTTCGGCTTCAACGCCGCCTCGACGTTCGCCGCCTCGGACGTCCAGTTCGCGACCGTGGCCACCAACACAGCCATCGCGGCGGCGTTCGGCGCCATCATCGCCATGTTCTTCGCCAACTGGCGGATGGGCAAGCCGGACCCCGGGATGATGGCCAACGGGATGCTTGCCGGGCTCGTCGCCATCACGGCGCCGTGCGCCTTCGTGACGCCGGCGATGTCGGCGGTGATCGGCGGGCTCGCCGGGATCCTCGTCGTCCTGGCCATCGGCTTCGTCGAGCGGCGCGGTGTCGACGATCCCGTGGGGGCCATCTCCGTGCACGGCATCTGCGGCACGTTCGGCGTGCTCTCCGTCGGGTTGTTCGCCAACGGCAGCTACGGCGGGGGATGGAACGGCTCCGAGGTGACGGGCGTCAAGGGCCTCTTCTGGGGCGACGCCGGTCAGTTCGCCGCGCAGCTGCTCGGCGCGGTGGTCATCTGGACGGTCATCTTCGGCGTGGCGTTCGCCTTCTTCAGGATCCAGAACGCCATCTCGAAGGCGATGGGCAAGGGCGGCATCCGCTCCAAGGAGGACCACGAGCTCGCCGGGCTGGACCTGCCGGAGATGGGCGTCCTCGCCTACCCGGAGTTCGTCGGCAGCCACGAGCCCGTGACGCTGGACGTGCCCGAGGAGAAGGGCGCCCTCGTCTAGACGATCACGATGCGGCCGGCGAAGGCGCTGGAGCGCCCGCCGTGCCGAACCGGGTCTTCACCTCTGAACGACACGACCCGACGGCATGACGCGATGAGCGATGAGTGGTGTGGCGGCACTCATCGCTCATCGCGGTACCGGGTTGACGCCCGTGCTCCGGGCCGATTCAATGTGCGGCGTGATCACGACGCCCGCCACCCGTGTCGTCGCGATCGTCATCATTCCCTAGTGCACGCGGGCTGACCCACGTGCACGCCGAAGCCGCCTCCGGGCGGCTTCTTGCGTTCTCGGGGCCGGTCCTGAGCGAAGGAGCCAGAACCAATGGGCACCATGGACCAACGAGCCGTCGAGGTCTTCGACACAACGCTGCGTGACGGCCTCCAAGTCGAGGGCGTGTCGGCGACCGTCGAGGACAAGCTGCGCATCGCCGAACAGCTCGACGTGCTCGGTGTGCACTACATCGAGGGCGGCTGGCCCGGTGCCAACCCCAAGGACATCGAGTTCTTCGACCGCGCGGCGACAGAGCTGCGGCTGGGAACGAGCACGCTCGTTGCCTTCGGCTCGACGCGGCGACCGCGTGGCAAGGTCGACGACGACCCCACGTTGCGCAACCTCGTCGACGCCGGGACGTCGGCGGTCTGCATCGTCGCCAAGAGCTCGGAGTACCACGTCACGCAGGCGTTGCAGACCACGCTGGACGAGGGTGAGGCGATGATTGCCGACTCGGTCGAGTTCCTCGTCGGCAACGGCCGACGCGTGCTCGTCGACGCCGAGCACTTCTTCGACGGCTACAAGGCCAATCCCGAGTTCTCGTTGCGGGCGCTCGAGGCGGCCGTCGTGAAGGGTGCCAGCCACCTCGTGCTGTGCGACACCAACGGCGGGTCGCTCCCGCACGAGGTCTCGGAGATCGTCGCTGCCGTCCACACCCACTTCGGCTCCGACGTCACGCTCGGAATCCACTGCCACGACGACACCGGATGCGCGGTGGCCAACTCGATGGCCGCGGTGTTGGCGGGCGCGGGTCAGGTCCAGGGGACGCTGAACGGGCTCGGCGAGCGCACCGGCAACGCCAACCTGTCGACGATCATCCCCAACCTCCAGCTCAAGCTCGGCTATCAGTGCCTTCCTGCAGGGCGCCTCGATCAACTGACCGCCGTCAGCCACCACGTCGCCGAGCTGCTCAACCGAGCGGTCAACCCACAGGCGCCCTACGTCGGTTCGTCGGCGTTCGCCCACAAGGCGGGGCTGCACACGAGCGCCATCGCCCGGGCCAAGAACGCCTACGAGCACGTCGATCCCGAGCTGGTGGGCAATGGCACCCGGTTCGTCGTCAGCGAGATGGCCGGGAGGGCGACGATCACGATGAAGGCCGCCGAGCTCGGTCTGGACATGGACGGTCCGGCCGTGAACAGCGTGATCGACGACCTCAAGCGCCTCGAACACGAGGGGTACCACTTCGAAGCCGCCGATGCCTCGCTGGAGCTGTTGATGCGGCGCGCCACCGGATGGGAGCACGACTTCTTCCGTGTCGAGAGCCTGCGGGTTCTCATCGACGAGTCGCAGAGCAGCGGGTTCAACACGGAAGCGACGGTGAAGGTGTGGGTCGGCGAGGACCGCCGGGTATGCACGGCGGAGGGCAACGGTCCCGTCAACGCCATCGACACCGCGCTGCGGTCGGCGCTCAACGGGTCCTATCCGCACCTCGACCGGGTACACCTCACGGACTACAAGGTGCGCATCCTCGACGGTGCCGGATCGACCGGAGCGGTGACCCGCGTGCTGCTCGACGCCACTGATGGTGAGCGGGACTGGACCACGATCGGCGTCAGCACGAACATCATCGAAGCCTCATGGCGTGCCCTCGAGGAGAGCATCGTCTACGGCCTCCTGCACGCCTAGACCTGCGCGGCACGGCGACGAGCGCGGTAGCGGCGCATCTTCTCGCGCTGGCCGCACGTCCCCATCGAGCACCAGTGCCCGCCGGCGTTGCGCGAGTGGTCGTAGTACGACCAGTGGCAGTGGTCGCAGACCCGAAGCCGCGTCAGCGTGCCATCGAGGCGCGCTTCGAGGACGCTCGATATGACGTCGCCGACGATGGATGCGACGCCGTCGCCCGTGCCGACCAGGTGCACGTCGTCGGACTCCCGCTTGACCCCGAGCCGCACGCTGTCGACGACGCTCGGCCACGGTGCGGCCCAACGCTGCCGAACGAGGTCATAGAGCTCGTCACGGAACCGCCGGAGCTCGACGAGCTCGTCGGCCGACGGTCGCACGGCCCATCCCTCGCCGGCCAGCCATCTCGCGGCGCGGACGGGTTCGCCCAGATGGTCGGCACCGTTCTCCCGGTTGGTCGTGTTGAGGAAGCGTCGAGCCCGCTCGAAGCGGCCCGGCGCCACGCGTTCCGGCGGCCAGCTGGCATCCGGGATCATCCGGCCTTCAGGGTCGACCGGATGTCCACTCATGCGTTACCATCGTAACGTGTTCACTCGTAACGCAGCGATGATCGCAGCGCTCGTCGGCGTGCTGGTCTCCTGCGCCGAAGACGACGCAGACGATGGGTCGGCCGCGCCGAGCACGTCCGCCGCGGCGGCGTCGACGCCGAGTACATCCGCCGCGGCGACCACGGCGCCGAGTACGTCCACCGAGCCAGCGCTCGAACTGCCCTCTGGCGTCACGGTCTTCGTCGAGTTCCCTCGCTATCTGCAGCTGCAGCGGAGACTGGAAGTGGGCGTCGACAACGCGAGCGACACCGAGATCGAGGTCACCTCGCTGGCGCTGCGTTCCCCGCTGTTCGAGCCGGTGGAGGCAGAGGCGCGCGACACACTCATCGAGATCGGCCGGCGTCGCGACATGCAGATCGGGCTCGGCCCGGCCGTGTGCCCAGCGCCAACTGGTGCGTCCACGGTCGAGATCGAGGCAACGCTCGACGGGGTCACGCAGACCGGTGTCGTCGAGGTGGATCCGGCGCCGCTCGATCGCATCAGCGCCCAGGAGTGCGGGACGGAGTTCGTGCTCGAGCACGTCGATGTCGGCTTCTCGTCCGAGTTCACCGTTGCCGATGGCGTGGTGGACACGACGCTCGACCTGGGTCGCACGCAGGGCGACGACCCGATCACCGTCACGGCGGTCCGAGGCAGTGTTCTGATCGAGCTGGCCGGCGCCGAGGACGTCACGCCGCTCGCCAGCATGGCCAGCGGTGAGGACTCGGTCGCCATTCCGGTCCGCATGCGCATCATCCGCTGCGATCCGCACGCGGTGATCGAGAGCAAGAAGACGTTCCAGCTTGCAACGTGGGTGGCGATCGGCGCTCGAGAGGCCCAGCACATCGTGATCTCGCCCGAGGGGGAGCTGCGCGCCACGCTCGAGGCGCTCATCCAGGAGTGCCTCGTCGCCGAGACAGCTGGCGCGGGCTAGAACTACGTCAATGGCTGCGCCGAAGTTCACGCCGGTCGACCCGCTGGAGAACGCCCGCGCCTACACCTCGCCCGATCACGTGCCGCAGGAGTGGCGGGCCGATCGACCCGGTGACTTCCGGGGCCGCCAGCCCGTCGGTGCTCGGCTCGGCTACCAGGGACCGGACCAGGGCTACGCGCTGCTGCTCGCCAACCGCCTGCGCCCGCAGCTCCAACTCCGTCCGCACGAGCACGCCGACGATGCCGTGCAGGGCTGCACGGGGATCGCGATGCGCCGGGCCTCGTTGTTCGGGCGTGCGCCGGTCATCCACGACCTGCGGATGGCGTTCACGATCTGGGGGTGGCTCGATCCCGATTCGCCGGCCGAGCTGCTGACGTTTGCGCCGCGACGCGTTCGAAGGAGTCGCCGACGTCCTCCACAACTACGACCGGCTCCGCGACCTCGCCGACACCGTGCCGGAGGAGACGCTGCGCTCGACGCCGGCTCAGGTGGCAGCCGCCTACCCGGGGGAGTGGCGCCGACTGCTCGGCCGCTGAACCTCAGCGCCCTCGCCAAACGCTCAAGTGGGCCGGTCGTCGTTCAGAGGTGCAGACCCGGTTCGGCACGGCGGGCGCTCCAGCGCCCTCGCCGGCCGCATCAGGCCCTCACCGCATGGGTCTTGAGGTCCTGGAGGTCGACGAACTCCAGCGCCGAGAGGTGCGTCCCCTCGAGGACGACCGGGCAGGCCGCGCCGGCCTCGAGCGCTTCCGCCCAGCGTGCCGCGCACACGCACCACTGGTCACCTGGCTGCAGACCGGGGAAGCCGAACTCCGGGTGCGGCGTGACGAGATCGTTGCCGCGACTGACCGAGAACTCGAGGAACTCCTCCGTCACCTGGCAGCACACGACGTGCAAGCCGGGGTCGTCACCCCGGTTCTCACAGCACCCCGTCCGGTAGTAGCCGGTGAGCGGATCGAGCGAACACGGAATGAGCTCGTCACCCAACACGTTGCGCTGCTGCATGGATCCATCTGACCACGGGACCGGGGCACGTGTCATTTCCGTCAACGTCGGCGCCGTGCGTTCGGTCGAGCACCGCGGGCGCACCGTGACGACCGGGATCTTCAAGGCGCCAGTCGCCGGCCGAGTCACCGCCAGTGGCGTCAACGTGGTCGGCGACGATCAGGCCGATCGCGTCAATCACGGTGGTCCGGACCAGGCGCTCTACGCCTACGCCGCTGAGGACCTCGAGTGGTGGTCGGAGCAGCTCGACCGCCCGCTCGCGCCGGGGACGTTCGGCGAGAACCTGACCACGCGCCAGCTCGACGTCACGGGCGCCGTCGTCGGCGAACGGTGGCGGATCGGCAACGCCGTCTTCGAGGTCTCGGCGCCGCGGATCCCGTGCTTCAAGCTGGGCATCCGCATGGGCGACGGTCGCTTCCCGCAGCGCTTCGCTCGAGCGGGACGGCCTGGCGCGTACCTGCGCATCATCCAGCCCGGCGACATCGGCGCCGGGGACGAGATCCGCGTTGAGGACGAACCAACCCACGACGTCACGGTCGGGCTCGTCGCCCGGGCGTATCACGACGACCACTCGCTGGCCGAACAGCTGCTCGCCGCTCCTGAGCTCGGCGCCGGCTGGCGGCAGTGGGCCATGGCGCATCGTTAGGTTGTGACGAGTGCTGCAGCCTGCCATCCGTGACCTCGCCACGGGCAAGAACTTCGGCACCATCTCCGTGCGGCTGCAGAACGGGCAGATCCTCACGCACGTCATGTGGGTCGACGCCAACGACGACGAGGTGCTGATCAACACCGAAGCTCACCGGGCCAAGTACAAGGCGATCCAACAGGAACCGGAGGTGACGGTCACGATCTGGGATGCCGCGAACCCGTATCGCTACGCCGAGGTGCGGGGACGTGTTTCCGGCGAGGTGCGCGGCGACGAAGCCCGAGCGCACATCGACACGCTGTCGCAGAAGTACCTCGGGCACGACTACAAGGCGAGGATCCACAGCGAGCGGGTCGTGCTCCGCATCGAGCCCATTCGCCAGCGCACGTGGGGCCTCGGCCAGCCGTGACCTGGGCGCGAACGTTCTCGAATCCGAGAACCTCCGCGCCCAGATCCGGATCTGACAACCTCCGCGCCCAGATGTCGGAGGTCGCGTGACGCTGGTCGCCGTCGTGATGGGGTCGGCGAGCGACTGGTCGACGATGCGCGCGTCGGTCGCCGTGCTGGAGGACTTCGGGGTTCCCCACGAGGCCCGCGTCGTCAGTGCTCACCGCATGCCCGACGAGATGTTCGAGTTCGCCGAGGGCGCGGCGGCCCGCGGGCTGCGGGCGATCATCGCCGGCGCCGGAGGCGCCGCCCACCTGCCGGGGATGCTGGCCGCCAAGACGACCGTTCCCGTGCTCGGCGTTCCCGTGCCGTCGCGCCACCTCAACGGCCAAGACTCGCTGCTGTCGATCGTTCAGATGCCGGCCGGCGTGCCCGTCGCCACGTTCGCCATCGGCGAGGCGGGGGCAACGAACGCCGCGCTGTTCGCAATCGCCCTCATCGCCGCCGCCGACGACGGCCTGTCCGCCGCCCTCGACGCCTACCGCGCCGAACGCCGCGCCGGCGCCGCAGCGGCGACCCTGCCACCCTCGTGACGATCACGCCGCCGGCGACGATCGGGATGCTTGGCGGCGGGCAGCTGGGCCGGTACGCGCTCGATCGCCGCCCGCACGATGGGCTACGGCACGGTCGTCCTCGATCCCGACCCTGCCGCTCCGGCGGGCCGCATCGCCGACGAGCACGTCGTCGCCGGCTACGACGACGGCGCCGCACTCGACCACCTCGCCATGACGTGCGCCGTCGTGACGACCGAGTTCGAGAACCCGCCGGCCAAGGCGCTGGAGCGGCTGGCCGCGGACGTCGTCGTCGCGCCCAGTCCGCGTGCTGTGGCGATCGCCCAGGACCGACTGGAGGAGAAGCAGTTCCTCAACGCAGCTGGCGTCCCGACGGCACCGTTCGCCACCGTCGATGCAGCCGGTGCCCGACCGACGAGCGGCTACCCGGCGATCCTCAAGACCGCCCGCCTGGGCTACGACGGGAAGGGTCAGCGCGACGTCGCCGACCCCACCGCACTTGACGGCGCCTGGCGCGAGCTGGGCGCGGTGTCCTGCGTCCTCGAACGTCGCGTCCCCCTCGACGCCGAGCTCAGCGTGATCGTCGCCCGCAGTGCTGATGGTGCCCACGCGGTCTTCCCGGTCGCCGAGAACCACCACGTCGCGGGAATCCTCGACCTGACCGTCGTCCCTGCTCGCGTCGATCCCACACTGGCCGGCGCGGCGTCGGAACTGGCGGTGAAGATCGCCGAGGACCTGGGCTACGTCGGCGTCCTGGCCGTCGAGCTCTTCGTCAGCGAGGGCGAGCTGCTCGTCAACGAGCTCGCCCCGCGGCCGCACAACAGCGGTCACTGGACGCTCGACGCAGCGGAGGCGAGTCAGTTCGACCAGCAGGTGCGCGCCGTCTGCGGCGCCGCCCTCGCTGCGCCGGCGATGACCGCACCAGCGGCGGCGATGGTCAACCTGCTGGGTGACCTGTGGGTGGACGGCGAGCCGACGTGGGACGCCGTCCTCGCCGCTCCGGCAGCGCGGCTCCACCTCTACGGCAAGGCGCAACCACGCCCAGGCCGCAAGATGGGACACGTCACCGTGCTCGGCTCGACGCCGGACGATGCCGCCGCCCACGCCCTCGCGCTGCGGGCGGCTCTGTAAGCCCCCATGCGGGCCCTACGAGACATTGATGCCGATCAGCTGTCCGGCTGCATAGGTCACGGCGCAGGCGCCGAGCACGATCAGCACTTGACGAAGCACGCTGCGCGGGATGGAGCGAGCCGCCGAGCGGCCGATGATCGCACCTACTGCGGCGGCGGCGATCACGGCGATCACGATGGACGCGATCGTGGGCGCCATGCCGGTCACGTCGAACAGCCACGGCAGCACTGGCAGCAGGGCGCCGAACAGGAAGCAGATCAGCGACGACCCCGCGGCCACCGCCGGCGAAGCGAGCCGATCCGGATCGATGCCGAGCTCGGTTCTGGCGTGCACCGCCAGCGCATCGTCGGGCCGTCGCATCACGTCCGCGGCGGCCAGTCGCGCCCGTTCTGGATCCATGCCATCGGCGACGTACATCGCCGCCAGCTCCTCGGTCTCATCGGCCGGGTTCATCCTCAGCTCGCGACGCTCGACGTTGAGCTCCCGTTCGATGAGCTCGTTCTGCGCGGAGACGCTGACCCACTCGCCGGCGGCCATGCTGATGCCCCCGGCCAGCGCGCCGGCCAATCCCGCCAGCCGGACCACGGAGGACGTCGCGCCGCCCCCGGCGAAGCCGAGGATGAGCGACACGTTCGACACGAGCCCGTCGTTGACGCCGAACACGGCAGCACGTGCGACACCGCCGGTCACCACGCGGTGACCTGGGTGGCGGTGATGCTCGACGGGACGCACGAGGCCGAGGCTACGGCCGGCGCGACAGGCCAAACCGCTACCATCCGCGCCTGTTGAGCCACAGTGCACCGGAGGACCCGACAACGGCGTCGGGGATCGGAGGTCGAAGCGAGATGCAGCTGCACTCATCGTCCGGGCACGGCGTGGCAGAGGTGCTGGGGCGCCTCTGCGACCTGGCTGCCCTCCGCCAGCCCGACGATGGGCTCCTCGTCCGCTTCCTCCCGCTCTACTACTCCGAGCTGCCGGAGGGCGAGGTCGATGAGCGCAAGCTCGACGACGTCTACGCCGTCGCTGTCGCCCACCTCGCCCTCGCTCGCGTCCGGGGCGTCGGGCAGCCGCTCGCCAAGGTGCTGTCGCCGGACCGCGATCGCGACGGCTGGCACTCGCCGCACTCGGTGCTGCTGGTCGTCACGGACGACATGCCGTTCCTCGTCGACACGATGCGCATGGTGCTCGAGCGCCACGGCCTCGGCGTCCATCTGCTCGTCCATCCGATGCTGGTCGTCGAGCGCGACAGCAGCAACCGCCTGACCAACGTCGAGCCCTTCGGCAAAGAAGGCCTTGTCGAGGCGTGGACCCAGATCGAGATCGACCGCACCGACGACGCCACGGCGAGGCTCGTCGAGGAAGAGATCCTGGAGGCAGTCGACGACGTCCGACGGGCAGTGGAGGACTTCCCGACGATGCGCGATCGGATGGAGGCGCTCGGCGCCGTCGATCCGATCCTGCCCTGGCTGGCCAACGGCCAGTTCGTGTTCCTCGGCGCCGTCGACTACGACCGTGAACCCGACGGCTCGCTGCGGCTGCGGGCAGGGAGTGAGCTCGGTCTCGCTCGCGACAACCCCCGTGTCGAGAATCCGCCGCCGATGCCAGGTGACGGCGCCGTCGTCATCGCCCGCACGAGCGACACCTCGAAGGTGTTCCGCAGCGATCGTCAGACGGTCGTCACCGTGCGCCCGGACGAGCGGACCGAGTCGCGGTTCGTCGGCCTGTTGTCGACGAACGCCTACCGGGTCAGCGTCCTCGACATCCCAGGGATCGGGCAGGAGCTGCGCCGAGCGCTCGACCTCACCGAAGCGAGGATGCACTCCCATGCCGGTAGAGCCACTCGCAACGTGCTCGAGAACCTGCCCCGGGATCTCGTGCTCGAACAGGACGTCACGTCCCTGGCCCAGCTCGTCGACGACATCGTCGGCCTCCAGGAACGACAGCTCGTGCGCGTGTTCGAGGTGCCGGAGCTCGTTGGACCATGGGTGACGGTGCTCTGCTACCTGCCGCGCAGCAGGTTCACTGCCGACCTGCCCGAGCGCATCGCCGACGTCGTCGCCGAGGCGTACGGGGCCTCGGAGCGGACGTTCGAGGTGTTCCTCGCCGCGAGCTCACTGGCCCGCATCACCGTCAGCGTGCGGCGTCCGGACCACCACACGACGGCCGATCCGGACGCCCTCGAGCGAGTCATCGACGACCTGTCGACGTCGTGGGAGGACCGGCTGCGCGAGGCGCTGGTGGCCGAAGTCGGCGAGGCGCAGGGTCGCGAGCAGTTCGAGCGCATCGGTGCGCACGCGCCGCCTGCGTATCGAGCCGCCGTGCTCCCGGGTCGAGCCACGGGCGACGTCCGTCGCATCGCCGCACTGCTCGACGGCGGCGACCCGATGGCGACCGCCGTCGGTCATGACATCGATGCGCCGGACCGTGAGTGGCGCTTCCGCATCTATCGCCGAGGCGAGCCAGCATCGCTGTCCGAACTGTTGCCCCTGCTCGACCACCTGGGCCTCGAGGCCCTGGACGAGCAGTCCCACACGTTCCGCTCCGGCGACGAGCGGGTGTTCCTCTACGACATCGGCGTGCGCGTCCCGACGAGGGTCGAGGTGGACGGCCAACGGTGGTCCGACCTGCAGCGGGCGTTCACGGCGCTGGTCCTCGGCGACGTCGAGGGTGACGGGTTCAACCGCCTCGTGCTCGCGGCCGGCCTGACCGCTCGCGAGGTGGCCGTCGTCCGCGCCTACGGCAAGTACTTGCGGCAGATCGGTTTCTCCTTCAGCCAGCCCTACATCGAGGCGACGCTGCAGTCCCATCCGCGAGTGGTCGCCGATCTCATCGCCCTGTTCCACGCCCGCTTCGATCCTGCCCGGTCCGGTGGCGACGAGCGCGACCGGATCGTGGCTGAGATCCGGGACCGTGTGTGCGCCGCCCTCGATGCCATCCCCAGCCTCGACGACGACCGCATCTGCCGGATGTTCCTGACGTTGATCGACGCGACGGTGCGCACGAACTACTACCGCCACCGGCTGGCCATCTCGTTCAAGTTCGATCCCGCGGCGATCCCCGAGCTGCCGCTGCCGCGCCCCGCTACGAGATCTGGGTGTGCGGGCCGCGGGTCGAGGGGGTCCATCTGCGCGGCGGCCCGATCGCTCGCGGCGGCCTGCGCTGGAGCGACCGGCGCGAGGACTTCCGCACGGAGATCCTCGGACTGATGAAGGCGCAGATGGTCAAGAACGCGGTCATCGTGCCGACAGGTGCCAAGGGCGGCTTCGTGGTGAAGCGGCCGCCGACGGACCTCGAGGGTCTGCGCGACGAGGTCGTCCAGTGCTATCGGGCGTTCATCAGCAGTCTGTTGGACCTGACCGACAACCTCGTCGACGGCGCCGTCGTGCATCCGCCGGACACGGTCGTCCACGACGGCGACGACACCTATTTCGTCGTCGCTGCCGACAAGGGGACGGCGACGTTCAGCGACATCGCCAACGAGATCTCGGCGCAGTACGGCTACTGGTTGGGCGACGCGTTCGCCTCCGGAGGCAGCGCCGGATACGACCACAAGGCGATGGGCATCACGGCTCGAGGTGCGTGGGAGAGCGTGCGCCGACATGCCAGCGTGCTCGGCAAGGACGCCGACGTGGATCCGCTCACGGCCGTCGGGATCGGCGACATGTCAGGCGACGTGTTCGGCAACGGGATGCTCTGCTCGCGAGCTCTGCGCCTCGTCGCCGCGTTCGACCACCGCCACATCTTCATCGACCCGAGTCCGGACCCGGAGGTCAGCTACGCCGAGCGCCGGCGCCTGTTCGAGCTGCCGCGCTCGAGCTGGGCCGACTACAACGCGGATCTCATCTCGGCCGGCGGTGGCGTGTACAGCCGCACGCTCAAGTCGATCGTGCTCAGTCCCGAGGCGCGGGCCGCGCTCGGCGCACCCGACCGGCCGTTCACGCCGAACGAGCTGGTCTCGGTCGTGCTGCAGGCGCCCGTCGACCTGCTGTGGAACGGCGGCATCGGCACGTACGTCAAGTCGCGAGGCGAGACCAACTCCGACGTCGGCGACCGGGCCAACGACGCGGTCCGCGTCGATGGCGCCGACCTGCGCGTGCGGATGGTCGCCGAGGGCGGGAACCTCGGGCTCACCCAGCTCGGACGCGTGGAGTACGCCCTACGCGGTGGCCTGATCCACACGGACGCCATCGACAACTCGGCGGGCGTCGACTGCAGCGACCACGAAGTCAACATCAAGGTCCTCCTCGACGGTGTCGTCGCCGAAGGTGAGTTGACCGGCAAGCAGCGCGACGAGTTGTTGGCCTCGATGACCGGTGACGTGGCGCAGCTCGTGCTCGACAACAACAAGGCACAAACGCTGGCGCTGTTGATCGCCCGCCGTCAGGCGCTGCCGATGGTCAACGTGCATGCCCGCTACATCGACGTGTTGGAGAACGACGGCTGGCTCGACCGCGGGCTGGAGTTCCTGCCGAGCGACAAGCAGCTGGCCGAACGCCAGTCATCCGGGGGGCAGGGTCTTCAGGCCCCTGAGTTCGCCGTGCTCATCGCCTACACGAAGAACGCCAACGTCGCCGAGATGGTGCGCTCGGACCTGCCGGACGCAAAGCTGCTCGAGGCCGACTTGATCGCGTACTTCCCGCCCAAGCTGCGTGAGCGCTACGGCGACGAGATCCGCCGCCATCCACTACGCCGGGAGATCATCGCGACCCGCGTCGTCAACCAGATGGTCAACCAGTCCGGGATCTCGTTCGACCACCGGATGACGGAGGACACCGGTGCGTCGGTCGTCGACGTGACCCGCGCGTGGGTCGCCGCACGTCAGATCTTCGACTACGACCGGTTGTGGACCGCCATCGACGCCTTGCCGAGTGACGTCCCGCTCGATGTCCAGCTGGAGCTGTTCCTCGACGCCCGCCGGATGGTCGAGCGTGGCGTGCTGTGGTTGTTGCGGCACCGCCGCCCGCCGCTCGACATGTCGGCGAACGTCGAGCAGTTCCGTCCGGGCATCGAGCGGTTGGCGACGCGGCTCGGGCCGGTTCTGGTTGGCCGCATGGCCGACGCCGTCCAGTCCGGCGAAGCGTCGCGACTGACCGCCGGAGTACCGGAGGATCTCGCCGAGCGCGCCGGCGTGTGGACCCTCTTGCACACCGGGTTCGACGTCGTCGAGGTCGCGCAGTCGCACGGTCGCGACGTCGCCGAGGTCGCTGCCGTCGAGTGGCAGATGTTCGACCGCCTCGGCCTCTACTGGCTGTGGGATGGCATCGGCACGTTGCCCCGCTCGGACCGCTGGCAGACGCAGGCCCGGTCGGCGCTGCGCGACGACCTGCTGACGGCGTTGGCGGAACTGACGGCGACGGTCATCGAGAGCGCCGACGGCAACATCGAGCGTTGGCTGGAGGCCAACGAGCGTTCGGTGGCAAGGGCTGGGGCGATGTTCACGGAGATTCGCCGAGCCGAGTCGTTCGACCTGACGACGCTCTCGGTCGCCCTCCGTCAGCTCCGCAACCTGTCGCTCACGGCCTTCTCCGGTTGATCGTCGCTTGCGCGGCGAGGGAAGCGCCAGCGACGAGCCGCACGCCGAGCGAGCGAGTTTCGAGCGAGCGAGGCCATCGTCACGACAGAACGGGCTCGTCGCTAGCGTCATCGACGTGCCTCCGCGATTTCGGATTGCCCCGTCGCCGACGGGGTTCTTCCACGTCGGTGGGGCGAGGACGGCGCTCTACAACTGGGCGCTGGCACGCCGGCTCGGTGGACGGTTCGTGCTGCGCATCGAGGACACCGACGAGGCCCGTGACCGGCCGGAGTGGACGCAGGGGATCATCGACGCCCTCGCGTGGTTGGGGATCGGGGCCGATGACCCGACGTTCGAGGGTCCGTACTTCCAGAGCGCCAACGCAGCCCATCACGTGGCGGCCGCCGAGCGACTGTTCGCCGACGGCCGGGCGTACTACTGCGACTTGACGTCCGAGGAGATCCAGCGGCGGGCGAAGGAGTCGGGCAGGCAGGGTTACGACGGGTACTCGCGTGACCGTGGCCTCGGACCGGGGCCAGGACGCGTACTGCGATTCCGAGTGCCCGACGGCGGTCCGACCATCGTCCACGACGTGATCCGCGGTGACGTCGTGTTCGAGCACGACGCCATCGAGGACTTCGTGCTCCTGCGCGGCAACGGCACGCCCTTGTTCGTGCTGGCCAACGTCGTCGACGACATCGACATGGGCATCACGCACGTCGTGCGGGGTGACGAGCACCTCGCCAACTCACCGAAGCAGCAGCTGCTGTGGGAGGCGCTCGACCATGAGCCGCCGGTGTGGGCACACGTCCCCGTGCTCGTCAACGAGCGACGCCAGAAGCTGTCCAAGCGCCGCGACAAGGTGGCACTGGAGGACTACCGGGCCGAGGGCTACCTCGCCGAGGCGATGGTCAACTACCTCATGACGCTCGGCTGGGCCCCGAAGGGTGACACCGAGATCGTGCCGTGGAAGCAGATCGAGGAGGAGTTCCGGCTCGAGGACGTCACGCACTCGCCGGCCTACTTCGATCTGAAGAAGCTCGCCGCGTTCAACGGCGAGTACATCAGGGCGCTGCCCGTCGAAGCGTTCGTCGAGGCCTGCGAGCCGTGGCTCCCCGAGCACTACGACCGCGACGTGTTCGAGGCGATCGCGCCGCTCGTGCAGACGCGGGTGGTGACGCTGTCGGAGGCCCCAGGTCTGATCGACTTCCTGTTCGAGGAACCGGAGATCGACGATGGCGCGTGGGACAAGGCGATGAAAGCCGAGTGGGCGGCCGCGTTGCTCCGTGATGTGCTGGCGTCGTTCCGGTCGATCGACTGGAAGGCCGACGTGCTCAAGGCGGACGTGGAGGGCATCGGCGAGCGGTACGGCGCCAACAAGAGCAAGGCCCAGGCTCCGGTGCGTGTCGCCGTCACCGGTCGATCGGTCGGTCCGCCTCTGTACGAGTCGCTCCAGCTGCTCGGTCGAGAGACCGTGCTGGCACGCTTGCAGGCCGCACAGGAGCGACTCGGATGAGCGTGCGCACGCGTGACGAGACGCCGGCGGCACTGGTTCGTCCGATCGCCGCGGGGCGGCGCCGCATGGCGGTGCGCCGCCGCCGCCGCTGGCGATGGGTGCTGCTCGGCATCACGCTCGCCGTGATCGGACTCGGCGCGTACTACCTCTTCAGCCTGTACCAGGTCTGGTCGACGGGCCGCAGCGACCAGACGCGTCCGGTCGACGCGATCGTCGTGATGGGAGCCGCGCAGTACGACGGGGAACCGTCGCCGCAGCTGGCGGCCCGCCTGGACCACGTCGTCGAGCTGTGGCCGCAGGGGTACGCGCCGCTCGTCGTCGTGACCGGCGGGAAGCGCCCAGAGGACCGGTTCACGGAGGCTGAGGCATCGGCCGACTACCTGATCGAGCGCGGCGTGCCGGCCGACGCGATCGTGATGGAGGACCAGAGCACGAACACCGACGAGTCGCTCGCCGGCGTCAGCGCACTGCTCGAGCAGCGCGGTCTCAACGAGGTGCTGATCGTCACGGATCCGTACCACGCCCTGCGCAGCCGCCTCATCGCCGAGGACCACGGCCTCGAGGCGTGGGTCTCGCCGACCCGGACGAGCGTCGTGGACGGTGCCGAGTCGTTGGGCCGCCACCTGAAGGAGGCCGCCGGCGTGGCGATCGGCCGCATCATCGGCTTTGATCACCTTTAATTGCTCGGGTTCGGCTCGCAAACAAGTTGCTCGCCTCACCTACCGAGCTCGCCGCCGCCGCTGCGCAGCGGCGCTCGCCCACCTGCCCGCGGCTCGGGTTCGGCTCGCAAACAAGTTGCTCGCCTCACCTACCGAGCTCGCCGCCGCCGCTGCGCAGCGGCGCTCGCCCACCTGCCCGCGGCTCGGGTTCGGCTCGCAAGCAAGTTGCTCGCCTCACCTACCGAGCTCGCCGCCGCCGCTGCGCAGCGGCGCACTGATCCGAGGTTTTCGCGGTACCCGAGGGTTTGCGTACCGGCAGGGGTGCCGCAAACCCCCGGCGTTACACTCCTCGTGCTCCGTGGGGAGTGGTGTAATTGGCAACACAGCAGATTCTGGTTCTGTTATTAGGGGTTCGAGTCCTCTCTCCCCAGCAAAGTCCCTGCTAGATGGCCTCTTCAGGGCCTAAAGATCACGGTCGAAGCGTTCCAGCACCACGCCGTGGCGCAAGCCCCGATCGCTGACCGTGAACTCGTCGTGGTGCAGCTTGGCGAGGATGGTTCGCACGATGCACGCTCCGGCGAGTATGACGTCCGCCCGGCCCGCCTGGACCCCAGGCAACTGGCTCCGCTCGTTCGCATCGCGCGTGCGGTAGAGCTCGATCTGCCGCTCGAGCTCGGCGACGTCGAGGACCGTTCCGTGGACGACGTCGGAGTCGTAGACGCTCAGTCCGTGCTTGACGGCGGCCAGGTTGGTGGCGGTCCCACCGATCGCCACGATGGCGTCGGGACGCGGCCTGTCATCGAGGCGCTGGAGGTCGGACGCCACGGCGCCGAGGACCGTTTCCAAGGTCGCCTCGGAGACCGCGGTGGCAAGTCCGAACCGCTCGGCGATCCGCACCGCGCCGACGTCGACGCTGAACCGCTCGTCGACCTGGTCGTCCACACCGAAGGTGAATTGCGTGCTGCCACCCCCGGAGTCGAACACCACGAGCCGGCCGCGAGCGGAGGGCAGCGCTGACGTCGCGGCGAGGTAGGCGAGCCGCCCCTCCTCCTCGCCCGAGATGATCTCGACCGTGAGATCGGCGCGGTCGCGGACGGCGTCAACGAGCGTGCCTGAGTTGGGGGCGCGGCGCAGTCCGGCTGTACCGACGGCAACGATCGCGATCGGACCTTCCCGCCTTGCCTCGGTGGCCATCGCCGCGATGGTGTCGGCGGTGCGGGAGATGGCGTCGTCGGCGAGCATGCCCGAGTCGGTCTGGCCCTCACCGAGCCGGGTGATGTCGGCCCGGTCATGCACCGTGCGCATTGACCCGTCGGCGTGGCGCTCGCCGATGTGGAACTTCACCGAGTTGGTGCCGACGTCGATGACGGCGTGACGACGGGCACCGAAGCCAACGAGCGCCTTGAGGCCGCGGGCGACGCAGACGTTGCGTCGCTCGACGGCACCGAACCGGCCGACCGTCGTTGTCACGAGTGACGGGTCTGGCGATTCGGCGCTGAGCGTGCGCGTCGTTGTCTGCTCGACCCTCAGTTCGGTCAGTTCGACCGTGCAGTCGCCGACGAGGTAGTGAGTGCGCAGCTTGTGGACCTCCACCGTGCGCACCTGGGCGTCGGGGCGGATCAGCTCGTCGATGAACTCGTCCAGCGTGTACGAGTCGCGTCCGGCCGATGCAGTGGCGATGCCGAGCGTCGTCAGCACAGCCGCTGCCTCGCTTCCGGAGAACGGGAACGCGGTCTTGAGGACCGGTACCCACAGCTCCAGGCCGTCGTCGTTGACGCGCAGCAGGTGCTTGACGTCCATCAGACCGTCGCGAATCTTGACGGATGCGTCGCTGAGCATCGACAGGATGTACAGCTCCTCGCTGGTCCGGATGGTCTGCGGACTCAGGGTGGCGAGGAGGTCTTCGGCGGCGTCGAAGTGCGCGCCGAACGTCCGCCATTCCCAACGCGGCACGACGCCGGGGGGAACCGCCTCACGCTCGGTGATCGTCGTTGCCATCGTGGCGGACAGTACCTACCGGCGCGTCGTGCGCTGACTGACGGGTCCACTGGTAGCCTGGCGGACCGCTGCTCGGCCCGTTCGTCTAGAGGCCTAGGACACCACCCTCTCAAGGTGGCGGCACGGGTTCGAATCCCGTACGGGCTGCCAAGAACCCCAGGTCAGAGGCACTCCACGGAGTGCCTCTACTGCTGTCTCCCCCCGGTTGCCAATGGCGTGCGAACGCCGGCTGGATTGCGCTCGCGAACTGCCCCGACCCGGGCAGTTCCGGCGCATCCCGAACGCTCCCAGCCCACCCGTTCCGACCCGAAGAAGCCCCAAGATCACCCCGTGGATGAGGTGGTCGATGACACAGATCGTCGTCGTTATCGCCTCCGATTCTCGGAGATCGCTGGTCTGGAGTCTGGCGGAATCGTCATCACGATCACCGGCACCGAGCTCGACACCGTCATCGCACTCTTCATCGCGTCGAAGAGACGCCCGTCAACTACAGCGTCCACCTGCACCGCTACAGCCCCGGCTATCCACTGCCGCCGGGGTGTTGATGGCGTACCCATCGAGGCGGCTGTCGCGGGCTCAAAGCCACCACTTCGGGGGACATCTATGTCCTCCCCACTGCGCTACGTTGCCCGCAGGGCAGGGCCCCGGGGGCGGTCGCTCGCTCGAAAGGACCGTGATGAACGTAGCAACGTTCCGAGTCCGACGCCTCGTGCCAGTCGCGGCGCTGGCGATGACCGCAGCTGTGTTCGTGCCGCTGAGTGGCGCGGCTCAACAGGCGGGTGTGTGCGATCAGGCGATCGCGGAGGCCGGTACGGGCGAGGGCAACTTCGGCGACTACGAGCTGATCCAGGCGCCCGACAAGGGCCGCTCCGGGTCGCAGGTCGTCGTCGGCACCGCCGGGCCTGACCGCCTCCTCGGCGGTTCGGGTGACGACGTGCTGTGCGGGCTCGACGGCGACGACGTCCTGCAGGGCGGCAGTGGCAACGACCATCTCGACGGCGGTGACGGATCCGACGAGCTGCACGGAGGGAGTGGCAACGATCAGCTCGACGGCGCTGGCGGGCTCGACCGGCTGTTCGGGGGCAGCGGCCACGACACCTTGAGCAATGGTGAGGTCAACGACGGCGGCTCCGGCCGGAACCAGACCGTGCCGTCGCCGACGGCGCCGCAGGTCGACCCCTCCGCGGGCATGCCACGGGTGTTGCGCGACGAGATCACCGGCGACTTCCTCGGCCGCGGCTACGACCAGCGCATGCGCGCCGAGAACACCAACCTCAACATCTACGACTCAGCGTCACGCGGCGGTGCACTGCTCCCGGGGGCGGCGCCGTTGGACCTAGTTGTTCCCGGTGTTGGTGTGGACTGCTTCGATGAATGCGGAAATGCCTATCCGTGGGCGGGCTTCGCACAGGAGAGCACGCAATCCGGCGGCGGCGTATTCGAGGGGTATTGGAGCGGCTTCCACCTCGACACGATCTACCTCGCCCGCAACATCCCGGCGTTCGGCAACGCCTACATCTTCATGGCCGGGACCAAGGGCGACGCGTTCGTGCCCGACCGGGACGAAACCCAATATCAGAACTTGCTGTACGTGCTACATGGCGATGGGTCGTGCGCCAGCCAGAGCTGCGCGGTCAGTACCGTCAGCCTGCCGTACGCGTTCAACGTTTGCGATACCTGCCTTGGCGCGCCGCGGGCGATCCAGGTGACGTCACTTGCCGCCGGGTACATCGGCAGCACCCCGTACCTCGCCGTCGGGCTTAGCGACGGTGGCGTCCAGATCTACAACGTGAGCAACCCGACATCGCCGCAGCTCACGGGCACCTTCGGGGGGATGGCGACGTCTGACGGGTCGCAGACGCCGGCGACGGCGTTGGCGTGGGACCCGTCGGGGTCCGGCCTGTTGGCGGTGGGCGTCATCAGCTGGGCCAACGTGGGGTTCGTCGTTCGGGTCAACGCCGATGGAAGCGTCCCGGGGAGCTGGGTGACGTGGTCGCAACAGGGGGGTCCGACTTTGACGACGGGTGTGCTGTCGGCGGCGTTCGGGCAGCGCCAGGACGGCACCCCGGTGGTGGCGTTCGGGCTGACTGACGGCACGGTGCGGCTGATCGATCCGACAGCCAGCGGCACGACGGACACCCTGGCGCAATCGAGCGGCCTGAACGGCGTCATCGCCATCAACCCGATCCCCAGGTTTGACGGCTCGACGCGGTGGGTCGGACTTCGCCGTGTCCTATCAGAGCGTGCCGGCGCCCAACTGGGCCGGGTATGGGGCATTGCTGCGTTGGGATGGGACGTCGGCCAACCTGGCGGCGCTGCCGGTGACTGCCGGGTCGCCGAACACGGTGACGGCGGATTGGGACGCGTTCCGTAGGTGGTATCCGGGGATCAAGCAGGGTCGTTTGCAGGTCAGCAACACGTCAGGGGAGCCGATCACCGTGACGTTGCAGGCGGCGTCGGATTCGGCGTCGGGCTGTTGGTACGCGCCGAGCTGGGCGGATGCCCCGGCGTTCCCGACAACGGGGATCACCGTGGCGGCGGGTGAGACCTCAGCGAGGTACACGATGGGCGCCTACACGGCCGGGTCCGATGGCAGTTGTGCGGCGACCGACACCACCGACATCTGGCGGGGCTATCTGGTGGTCACCCCGATCAATCATCCCGCCGACGCCCGCCTGGTCCGGCTGCGCCTGAACCGCGGACATGACCGTCGACGTGGACAATCAGGCGGGCGGGGCAACGACGGTGTCGATCCAGAACGCCCAGCAGCAGCTGGCGGCGTTCGGGTTGTGGACTCTCACGGTGGACACGCCGGCGATGCCGACGCCGTCGTCGCCGCCCACCGTGACGGCGTCCCGGATCACGCCCGATGAGACGCCGGTCGCGGCGGTGTATCGCTTCGACGTCTCCGGGGCGACGTTCCAGTTGGGCACGCCGTACGCCGATCAGATCGTGATCCCGCCGCTGATCGTGCAGGGCTCGGTCGACGGGACGAACTGGACCGAGCTGGGCACGCTGGTGCCGGCGACGGCGCCGACGATCGTGCCCGGGGGGAACGGGTACGAGTTGCAGGTCGGCCCGGCGACGTTCTGGTGGGAGAACCCGACCGGTCAGCCCGCCTATCAGCACACTTCGGGTCGGGTTCGGTTCGGGTGGGCCGCAGTCGGCGGTGGTGACGCTGGCGGACTTGGCGGCCCCGTCGCCGCCGACCAACGCCAGCGGTCCCGCGGTCGCCGCCACCACCAGCAACGGCGATCGCGGCGCCGGTCGACACCGGTATCGACCAGGCCCCGTTGTCGGTGCAGGTGCTCGGCAACAATGGCAGCGGCGGCAGCGGCCCCCCGTTGCCGATCAATGATCCGAGCTATCAGCGGATCTACTACCGCGACGACCAACACGAACACGTTGGTCACCAACCTGTTCCCGACCGGCGTCGGCGCCGACTTGAGCACGTTCATCGGGGTCAGCCCGTATGCCGGGGCCTATCCGAACAACGGGTCCGCCGGTGGTGGCGGCCAGTCCACGACGTTCGACGGGTTCCATTACGTGGCGACGACGAGCACGCATCGACCAAAACATCATCGGCTACTTGGCGATCGGCTCGAGCCAGCCGGTGACCAGCCAAAACATCGAGGTGCACGCCATCGCAGATCGCCCCGACGAGCAACACGACCTCGGCGGCCAATGGCATCTCGCTGGCCGGGTGTGCCGACTTCTCCACCGGCTTCTGCCTGCTCGCCCCGATCACCACCAACACCAGCACCGGTGCCGTCATGCCGGCGATGTACCTGGACACGACCAGCGGCATCCAGATCGGGCTCCTCACGGCGGCCCAGGCGACGACTGCGGTGTCCAGCCTGCCGCTGCAGCACGCTCCCGGGAGCGCCCGAGCACCTGTTGGCGTCGGCGCCACTCACCGTGTCGGCGCACGTCGGCGACGCTCAGCGGCACGTCGGCGTTCCAGCCAACCGACCATGTGGACACCAACTTGGTGACACACGGCATCCTCGTCCCCGTCGTCGACATCCCCGTCCAGTGCAGGCTGTCATGAACCGATGCGGAACCCGCCCGTTGTCGTTCGTGATGTCTGCCGCGTTGGTGGTGGCGTTGTTGGTGTCCCCGGTCGCTGCGTTGCGGCGGCTTCCTCGGGTCGACGCGGCGGGTCCGGTGTCGGGGGCGATCGGTTTGGGTGGCGGGTTGTCGGGGTCGGTGGATGAGCGGACCGGGTTGTTCTCGGTGTCGGTGCCGGTGGTGTCGGTGGCGGGTCCGGGGTCGGCGGGGGTGACGTGGTCGTTGGTGTGGGATCAGGGCCGGGCGGTGGATGGGTGTGGACCGGTCGGGGTTCGGGGCGGGGTGGTCGTTGGGGGTGTCGTTCATCGATCCGGCGACCCCGGAGCACGGTGTATCCGGCCAACGGCGGGGCCTACACCGGCGGGGGGCACGTATCCGTCGGGCCTGGTGAACTATCCGTTGCAGGATCTCGAGTTCCGCCGCGACTCGGGCGGGTCCGCGTTCGAGTTGTCCTATGACGACGGTCGGGTCGACGGCTTCGACGACAACGGCAACCTGGTGGCCCGCACCGACCGGTTCGGGAACCGCACCCAGTTCACGTGGGAGGCGATGGGTCGAGGGCAGGTGGCGCCGACGTCGATCACCGACGGCTACGGCTTGACGACGACGTTCACCTACACGAGGGACGCAACGGTGATCAATCGGTGGAGGTGTCGGCCCCGGCCCGCTCGGACGGGGTGCGTGGCGACGACGACGATCACGTTGGATGACCAGCGGCGGGTGACGTCGGTGACCGACCCGTCGGGGGCGACGGCACGGTTCGAGTATGCGCCGGTGTCGGGGTCGACGGTGCCGAGTTGTTGACGACGGTGGTGTCGGCGTCGCAGGCGCACACCCGGATCGCCTATCAGGATTTCGGTGACGCAGCCCGGGTTGACGGCGGTCGCAGTCGGTGGTGACGACGGATGCGGCGGGGACGGTGATGGGTCCGGCCCGGTTGTTCTCGATGAACCCGCCCGAGAACGAGGGCGATCACAACTACACCGGTTACCCGAACTACAGCGGGGGGACGACGGACCAGCTGTTCGAGTCCGGGGACCGCTGACTACTTCTACACGACGGCGATCTCCAGTTGTGTCGTCACCGAGTTGCCGGTACCGCGAGTCGTGTCCCGGCTCGCCGTTGTCGACGCTGTCGACGTACGACTCCCAGCACCGCCTCGTCGATCGCACGGTGATGGCCGGGCGACGTCACGGTGCAGCATCAAACCTCCACCTACACCGCCGGTGCGGCCAGTCGGAACTCGACCCCAACTACGCCCGACCGACGGCGACGTCGGTCACCTACTCGGCGACCTCCAGCCCTGACGGGCATCTCGGCGTCGTCAGGCAGTCGCACGGTGACCACGGCCAGGGCGTATGACGACCATGGCCGGGTCACGTCGTCGACCGATGAGACCGGCACCACCACCGCCGTCACCTATGACGACGCGGTTCGGGTTGATCACCCGGGTGTCGATCGTCGGGGCGGACGGGTCACGCAGTGAGACCAACCACACCTTGTCGGATGACGGCAAGTCGATCGTCGCCGCAACCACGTCGTATGCCGCCCCGGGCCAGGACTTGTCGGCCCGCTCGACCACGACGTACGCCTATGACACGACGGGGCAGTTGACCCGGCGGACGATGACGTGGGCGCCGGGCGCCGAACCCGACACCGGTGGGCCGAACACGGTGACCACCACGTTCGACTCGAGCGTCCACACCGGGGCACGGACCCGCACGATCACGACCACCACCGCGGCCGGCACCACCGCCGAGGCCGCCTCCCAGACCATGTTGGATCTGGTGTCGGGGCGTGCGGTCTCCAGCATCGACCCGTTAGGGCGGATCACCGCCTACACCTACGATCACGCCGGCCGCCAGACGTCGCGGACCACCCCCGACGGGCTCACCATCACCTCCACCTACACGGCGGCGACCCCCACGTCACCGGCGACACGCACCGACACGACACCGGATGGTCGGGTCGTGCTGACGACCTTTGACGTGTTGGGCCGCAAGGTCCGGGTCACCGACAACGTCCACGACCAGGTCTTCACCGACTCACCCACCAGCCGGCAACTCTCGGCGTTCGATTACAACGTCGACGGAACCCACCTCACCGCCACTGATCAGCACGGCCGCACGATCGACACCACCTTGGACGTGTTGGGCCGCCAAGTCGCCCAGCTCGGGGTCACCGGCCTCACCCACACCACCACCTACGACGACGCCGCCCACACAACGATCAAATCGGTCCTCCCCGCCGGGTCGGAAAGTGCCGAGGCGGTGCGCACCACCACCTACGACAACGGGAACCGGCCCGTCACGGTGGAACGCGACTACAGCGACGGGACCGCTGACCCGACCCAAGCCGCCGCCTTCGACGGGCTCGGCCGCGTCACCTCCGAAACCATCGACGATCTCACCCTCGAGTACTCGTATCTCGGTGCCGGCGGCGCCTCCACCACCCAGACGCGTCACCCCCGAGAACCCGGCCTTCCCCGGCGAGGCGGTGGACGTGAGCCGGACGCTCGCCCTCGGCGGGCAACAAACCAGCAGCCAACGCCAACAACAAGGCGGGACCCCGTTCCAAGGCACCGGGCTGACCTACGACCCGGCCGGACGGATCGCCACCTCCACCGACCCCAACGGTCGCACCACCAGCTACACCTATCACCCCGATGGCAACGTGGCGACCCGGACCACGCCGTCGGGCACGTTGGTGACGGATTCCTACGACGCGACGACTGGCCAGCTGACCAGTGTCACCGCCCAACCCGCTGCGGGCCCGGCGGTGACCCTCACGTACACGTATGTTCCGGCCGGCCAACCCGGCGCCGGCCGGGTGCGGACGATCAGCGACGGCACCGACACCGTCACCGTGGCCTACGACGCCGACGGCCACGTCGTGTCCCGCGGCTACTCCGACGGCACCGAAACGTCGGCCACCTACACCGACAGCGGACTGCTCGCCACCACGATCGACGTCACGGGCGCGGTCACGAGCTACGCCTACGACACGTTCGGGCGGATGACCTCGGCGACGCAAACCCGCGGTGACTCGACGCTCGCCGAGGTCGCCTACACCTACGACGCCATGTCGCGTATCGAGGCCATGACCAGGGGCAACGGGGTCACGACCACCAACACGTGGACGCCACGCAACCAGCTCGCCAGCCAGGCCACGACCACCGGATCCGGTGCGATGATCGAGGAGCACGTCTACAGCTATGACAGTCACGGCAACGTGACGACCCGCACCGACACCGTGGCGGCGGTGTCCAGCCCGGCCGCCACGGCGGGCACTTGGACGACCGCTTACCGCTACGACGCCTACAACCGGCTGATCGCCTCGGCCACCTATCCCGGCACCGACACGTCGGGGCCGCCGTCGACGTCGACGACTTACACCCTCAACACCGCCGGTGACGTCATCGGCATCGCCACCGCTTCCTCCACCATCTCCAACACGATCGACGCGGCCGGTCAGCTCACCGCCCAGACGACCGACGGCGCCGTCGTCAACCAAACCTTCGACGCTGACGGGCGGGTCACCCAGTCGTTGAGCGGTTGGGCGGTCACCTACGACGCCTTCGATCGGATGGTCACCGCTTCCCGCGACGCGACGACCGCCACCTACACGTACTGGCCCGACGGGACCCGTCGCTCGACGACGACGGCCAGTCCGGCGCCACCGGTCGATGTGTGTGCTCAGGCGATCGCTGAGGCCGGCACCGGTGAGGGCACCTATGGCCGTTACCGGCTGGTCCAGGCTCCCGCCGTGGGCCGTTCGGGGTCGCAGGTCGTCGTCGGCACGACCGGAGCGGACCGTCTCGTGGGTGGGTCAGGCAACGACGTGTTGTGCGGTCTCGGCGGCGACGACACCCTCGAGGGGGGCAGCGGCAACGACGTTCTCGATGGCGGTGACGGGTCCGACGTGCTGCAGGGAGGCAGCGGCAACGACGTCCTTGACGGCGCCGCTGGGTTCGACCGGCTCTTCGGTGGCAGCGGCAACGACACGTTGAGCAACGGTGAGGTCAACGACGGCGGCTCGGGTCGAACCACGATCGGTGAGCCGCCGGCGCCGCTCGACACGACGACGCAGACGTTCCATTACGGCACCGACGGCAACCTCGTCAACGACACCACTGCCGACATCACCACCGCCGCCACGGCGACGACCGCTTCGTACCTGCTGACCGCCGGCCGCGAGGCCCGCACCCTGCAACCCGGCACCACCACCGACGGCACCGTGCCGGACGGGTGCGCCGGCTCCGGTCACCGTCGGCACCGGCACCGGGTACCTGCTGCGCGACCGTCACTCCTCGGTCACCGCCCTCGTCGACACCGGCGGCGCGGTGACGAACACCTACTCCTATTCCGACTACGGGGCGCCGGCCTTGCCCGACGGGCAACCCCAGCCGGCAGCGGCCCCGACGCCGGGTGGGCGGAGCAACCCGTTCCAATACACCGGGGCGGCCCCGACCAGCTCGATGACCGACCCCACCACCGGCCTGCTGCTGCTCCCGGCCCGCAGCTACGACCCGACCCAAGGCCGCTTCACCAGCCGTGACACGGCCAACGTGTTCAACAAGTACCAAGGGCTCTCCACCAACCCGATCATCAACGTCGATACCACCGGCCACTTCTCCCTCGAAGACCTCCTCATCGACATCGGCACCGCGGTCGTGTTCGCCATCGCTGCCATCGCGACCGGCGGCGCCGCATTAGCCGCACTGCCTGCGCTGGTCGCAGCCGAAGGGGCGGTCGCCGTGAGCACGGTCGTCGCGACTGTGGCTCTGGCGGTCACCGCCGTCGCCAGCGCGACGGGAGCCGTCGCCTCAGCCGTAAAGGCGGCCGACGACGTCGACGACGCCGTCACCGGAAAGCACTTCCTCACCAACGACCAGCGCTCCGCGCTCGGAACGGTGCAAATGGTCGCCGGCGCCGTCGCCGGAGTGTCTGGGCTCGCCGCCGTTGGCGCAACGGCAGCGGGAGCCATCGCCGAAGGCGCCGCGGTGGGCGCCGAAGACGCCACGCAGGACGCCGCGGACTTCCTTGCCGACGCGGACGACGAGACCGACGTGGTCAACAGACGCAACGCCGTCGTCGAGGGAGAGGACAGCGACAACGCCAATCTTCTTCAGCCCGGAGAGACGATCGGCCCGGACCCGGAGCTGAGCAACATGGACGACGACGCAGTCAGCGTGTCCTACTCCGCCAACAACGCCCGGTCCAGCGCCGACAGCATCCTGGACGGCCCTTCCAGCCGCGCCGCCGAACCGCGGCCGGTGACACCGTCAGCGAGCCGCCCGATTCCGATCCAGCAGAACGTCCTACGAGAAGTGCTCGGCACTGGCGACATGAACGCGACCGATGAAGCGGTCATCAACACCGACCGCGGGCTGACCGCCTCACTCAACGCCAACGAGTCGGCCGACGAGGCCGTCTCGGGCTCGTTCGGCGCCGACGCCGCCCGCTCGACCGGCACCTCGCCGGTCCTGACCGCGATGAACGGCAACTGGAGCGAGGAGGCCTACCTGTTGGGCCGTCCGTCGAGCTTCTACCCCAACATTCGCACCCCCTCCATGATGCGATTCGACGTGTACAGAATCACATTCTCATCCTGATTGGCCGCAGATGAGCGGGCGAGGAAAGGCAGTAGGGGCGTCCGATTCAGGGCGTGGATTGGCGGCGTACCTACCATCCGGCAGGCATCAGGCGACGGACCGCCAGCTCAACTCACACAAGACTCGCGACAACCTCCCGGCGGTGAGGGCGACCGATAACCGGCGAAGTGCACCATGAGACCATGAGTCCGATAACGAGCGCC
Organism: uncultured Acidimicrobiia bacterium; assembly: GCA_963844915.1. Lineage (GTDB taxonomy): Bacteria > Actinomycetota > Acidimicrobiia > Acidimicrobiales > Ilumatobacteraceae > JALZMG01. The sequence continues at coordinate 1,129,037 of CAWJQF010000013.1, forward strand.
GATAATGCGCGGCCCGGTGATCTGCGACTGTCCGGGAAGTGCCGTGTGTCCCGCGAGTCATGCTCGCGATCGCGAGCGCTCGGTCCGTGCGGTCGATGGGCGCCTCGGCGTCAAACAGGTCCGCGTCCGGCCGACATGGGAACGCCTCCGTCCCGTTGGTTCGGAGACAGGTGCGCGGTGGCAGGCGATCGCGCACCGATCCCGGAGCCGTACCGAACGCGCACCCGGACACCGACGTCGCCGGACTTGAATGTGGGGCACGCAGCGCATTCAGTGGCGGCAGTTTGCCAATGGCGTTGCCAATGAATCGGACGAGAACTCGCCGGCATAGGCCACTATCAGCCGGCACGAGGTGGCACGTCGTGTATCATTTGCCCTGCTCAGACACCACTTCACGCCATCTGACAACACGGCTCGGACAGCTCTGCTCACCCTCTCAAGGTGGCGGCACGGGTTCGAATCCCGTACGGGCTGCCAAGAACTGCTGTCTCCCCCCGGTTGCCAATGGCCTGCCGCAACGTGCGCGGACTGTCTTGCAACTCGAGCCCCGAGTACCTCCTGGGGTGACGCGGTCCTGAACTTTGGCCTGGTTCAGAGTGTCTGATTTGGCACTGGTCGCCGCACCATTTCGTTCGTACGGTCGAGGTGTCGGACCCGCAGTTGGGTCCACAAGCACGTACACATCATCTTGACGGGAGACCCCCCATGAGCACCTTCGCGCCCATCGCGCCGACAACGCACGTCCCTCCGACGCTGATCGCGCCGGACACCTACGTGATCCACCAGGTACAGCCGGCGCTCGGCGAGCCGTTGTTCGTCTACCTGAACTCGATGGTCATCGTCGGGGAGGAGCCGGTGATCATCGACACCGGTACGCCGGCCAACCGGGAGCGCTGGCTCGAGGACGTGTTTGGCCTCGTCGAACCTGACGATGTGCGTTGGGTGTTCTTGTCACACGACGATGTGGATCACAGCGGCAATCTGGCCGAGGTGCTGACGGCATGTCCCAATGCCAAGTTGGTCTGCAACTGGGCGATGGTCGAGCGGCACACCAACTGCTTCAACTTCCCGCTGGATCGTTGCCGGTGGATCATGCACGACGAGTCGTTCAGCGTCGGGGACCGCACCCTTCACGCGGTGCGCCCGCCCGTGTTCGACTCGCCGACCACGCGAGGGCTGTTCGATCCGACGACGGGCGTCTACTGGGCGGTCGACACCTTCGCCACGCCGCTTCCCGATCCGCAGCTCGGGATCGCAGACCTCGATCCGGAGTTCTGGCAGTTCGGGATGACGCTGTTCGCGTTCGGTGCGGTGAGCCCGTGGTTGTCGATGCTCGACCACCACAAGTACGGCCGCGTCGTCGACGCCGTGCAAGGTCTCGACATCACCACGATCGCCGCCTGCCACACCCCGGTCATCGAAGGCGAGTTCATCCGGCGAGCGTTCGAGCGCATCCGGGAGTTCCCCAGCGTGGAGCCACCGCCGCTGCCCGATCAGTCGATCCTCGACGAGATCATCGCCACCACCGCGCTCCCTCACACGTGACCAGACCGATCGGCGCCCGCGTGCGGCGGCACGATCGCGATCGGCGTGACAAGTCAGGACGCGGCGTCGTCCGCCAGGTTGGCCATGAGCGTGCCGTCGGCGTAGTACCGGCGGGCCCAGATGCCCGTCGGACGCTCGCCCTCCGTCGGCATCCGCCAGGTGGTGACGCGGGCCGTGGACAACGCCACAGCGATCAACGCGCGCGGCTGGTCGATCGTGCCCTGGATGTAGGCCTCGGCGACGTCGGTCGGCAGGTAGCGGCAGGCGATCGCCCGGTAGACGTCCCGCCACTCGTCATCGGCTCCCGGCTCGTACAGCGTGCGCGCCGTACCTTGCACGGAGACCTTGCGGTAAGGCAGTGACTCCTCGTCGATCGACAGCCCGACGCGCGGGTCGCGCCGCAGGTTGGCGAGGAACACCGCCGGCGCGCGCGGGGTGAAGACGATGTCGTCGTCCTGGTGGACGAACCACGTGGGCACCACGCGCGGCGACCCATCGTCGTCCACGGTTCCGATGCGCACGAGCTGGCCGGGTTCGTCGAGGAACGAATGCACCTGGTCGGCAGTCATCTTTGGCATGGCATCAGGATCTATCGTCTCGGCGAGGTGCAAGGGTGAGCGCGCAACCGGTGGCGTCGATCGCCCGTTGGATCCCTGCCGTCGGCTGGCTGCGTCGCTACCAGCCCGCGTGGCTGCGCCGAGACCTCGTGGCCGGTGTGGTCACGGCCTGCGTCGTCGTGCCGCAATGCGTCGCCTACGCCTCGCTGGCGGGACTTCCCGTGGAGGTCGGGCTGTACGTGGCCACCGTCCCGATGGCGCTGTACGTCCTGCTCGGCACGTCACGACCGTTGAGTGTGAGCACAACATCGACGATCTCGCTGCTCACCGCTTCGGCGATCGCGGACAGCGGTGAACCCGACGTCCTTGTCGCGGCGTCGGCGCTGGCCGTCATCGTCGGCGTCCTGCTGTTGGTGGTCGGCCTCCTGCGCTTGGGATTCCTCGCCGACCTCGTCTCCTCACCGATCCTCACCGGCTTCAAGACAGGAACCGGGCTGGTGATCATCGCCGGGCAGCTCGGCAAGCTGACCGGCATCCCCGTCGACGGCAGCGGGTTCTTCCAGGACCTGCGTGACGTGCTCGGCGGGCTGGATGAGATCCACGGGCTGACGCTGGCCCTGGGCGTCGGCACCATCGTGCTGCTCGTGGCCTTGCGCCGATTCGCGCCGCGTCTCCCTGCGCCGCTGATCGGCGTGGCCGTGGGGATCGTCATCGTCGCTGCGTTCGACCTCGTCGACCGTGGCGTCGCGGTGATCGGCGAGGTGCCGAGCGGTCTGCCTGGCTTCGAGCTCGCCTCGCCTCAGCACTGGGGCTCGTTGTTCCCTGGCGCGCTTGGCATCGCCCTGATGTCCGCCGTCGAGTCGTTGGCCGCCGGCCGTGCGCTGCGGGCGAAGGAGGATCCGCCGATCGACGCCAATCGCGAGCTGATCGCCCTCGGGGTCGCGAACTTGGGCGCGGGGGCGTTCCACGGCTACCCGGCCGGTGGCGGGCTGTCGCAGAGCGCCGTCAACGACCAGTCGGGAGCGCGTACCCAGATCTCCTCGCTGACCACCGTCGCCACGGTGGTGATCGTGCTGACGACGCTGACGGGCGTGCTCGAGGACCTCGCGGATGCCACCCTCGCCGCGCTCGTCATCGTTGCCGCCGGGGGACTGATCCAGCCGGTGGCGTTCCGCCGGCTGGCCGGGATCCGCCGCCGAGATTTCGCACTGGCGCTCGTGGCTGTCGCCGGCGTCCTCATCTTCGGCATTCTCGACGGCGTACTGATCGCCATCGCCGTGTCGATCATCACCCTCGTGTACCAAACCAACCACCGGGCGATCGAGGTCCTCGGCGTCGATCCGCAGACCGGTCAGTTCCGCACGCTGGCCCGTCACGCCGAAGCGCAACCGCTGGCCGGCATCGTCATCGTGCGCATGCGTGGACCGCTGTCGTTCGCCAACGTGCAGCGCGTGCGCACCGAGATCCTGACCGCGCTCGACGACGCCCCGCAGCCGCCACGCTTCTTGATCTGCGATTGCGCGGCGCTCGCCGACATCGAGATCACCGCCCTCGAGGTCATGGCGGAGCTGGCCACTGAGCTGCGGGGGAGGGGGATCGAGCCGTGGATGGCGGAGATGGTGAGCGATCAGCGGGCGATGTTGGACCGCTTCGGCACCGCACCGCAGCTGCGGTACTTCGACAATCTCGCGGCGGCCGTCGCCGCCTCGACGGACCAGCGCTCGACCTGAGCGACGACCACACCAACGTCGCTCATGCGACGTCCAGCGCGACGCGGAAGCCCAGGTTGCCCGTCGAGCTGTCGGGGGTGTTGCCGCTCCGTGCGGCGACCCGGTAGCGGCGGCAGTACGAGGCGTGGCACAGGTACGAGCCGCCGCGCATCACTCGATGCGTGCCGTCGGGAGGACCGGTCGGATTGCTGCGCGGGCTGTGCCGGTAGTAGCCGTCGTCGAACCAGTCGGCGCACCACTCCCACACGTTGCCGGTCATGTTGTACAGCCCGAACTCATTGGGTGCGAATGCGTCGACCGGTGCGGTGCCGGCGAAGCCGTCGGCACACGTGTTGTCGTTCGGGAACGTCCCTTGGAACACGTTCATGCGATGTTCCCCGCCGGGTTCGAGCTCATCGCCCCATGGGAACGTGAACCCACCTCGGCCGCCACGCGCGGCGTACTCCCACTCGGCTTCGGTCGGCAGGCGCGTGCCGGACCACGCACAGAAGGCGAGTGCGTCGCGATGGGAGACGTGCACGGCCGGGTGGTCGCTGCGATCGCTGACGTCCGAGTGTGGTCCCTCGGGATGGCGCCAATCGGAGCCCTCCACCTGGCGCCACCAAGGCGCCGTGGCGACGGCGCGGGTGTCGGGGAAGTCGTCGGGGAGGAAGCCGGCGAAGACGAACGACCATCCGTACCGCTCGGCGTCGGTCACGTGCCCGGTGACGGCGACGAACTCGGCGAAGCGCTCGTTCGTGACGGCCACCGCATCGATCGAGAAAGGGCGCAGCTCAACGGCGTGAACCGGAGCCTCCCCGTCGGCGGGATAGCTCATCGGCCCGACCGATCCCATCCGGAACTTGCCACCCGGCAGCTCGATCGCGGCCGTCGCACGCACCCGTCGAAGGCTAGGGCCGTCGTCTGGACAGTGTGGGTGCTCCTGCGGTCAGAAAACGTCGGACATCTTCGTGCGTGGCGTGGCCCTGGCCAAGAGGTCACGCACGAGTGTGCCGACGTCGGTGGGCTCGGTCGGCGGATGATCGACGTGCGGGCCGCGCCGCCAGCCCTCGGCGATGCCGAGGATGTGTCCGGAGCTCTCGATGACCTGGCCGGTCACGTCGGCGGAATCCGTTGACGCCAGCCAGGTCACGACGGGCGCCACCCACTCTGGCCCCCAGCCCTCGCGCATCGCGTCGGGGAGCGCGAGGTCTTCGGTGAGCCTCGTCAGGGCTCCGGGGGCGACAGCGTTGACAGTGACCCCGTAGCGCCCGAGCTCCTCGGCGGCGATCAACGTGAAGGCGGCAATACCGGCCTTCGCCGCGCCGTAGTTCGTCTGGCCCGGGTTGCCGAAGAGTCCCGAGATCGACGTGGTGTTGATGAGGCGACCGTCGGTGGACTCGCCGGCCTTGGCGCGGCTGCGCCAGTGGTCGGCGGCGACGCGGCTCGGCGCCCAGGTGCCCTTGAGGTGGACCTTGATGACGGCGTCCCATTCGTCCTCGGTCATCGAGAACAGCATCCGATCGCGCAGGATCCCTGCGTTGTTGACGAGCACGTCGAGTCGCCCATAGGTGTCGACGGCGAGCCGCACCATCGCCTCGGCGTCGGCGATCGAGCTGACGTCGCCGACGTGGGCGACAGCCGTCCCGCCACCGGCATTGATCTCGTCGACCACCTGCTGCGCCGGTCCGACGTCGCCCCCGGTGCCGTCGCGGGCTCCGCCGAAGTCGTTGACGACGACGTTCGCCCCGTTGTCGGCCAACATCAGGGCGTATTGCCGGCCGAGGCCGCGCCCGGCGCCGGTCACGACGCACACCCGTCCTGCACACATGTCGCTGGTCACGGGGCCGACTGTAGGCAGCCCGGGCGATGGTGCGGCTGCGGTGAAAACCCGATTCGGCCGATCGCTCGTAGAAGCGACTGGAGGAACAATGGGAGTCGGTCGTGTGCTGAGAATTGGTGGGGCCGTTGCGCTGCTCGTCGCCGGCCTCGTTCACCTCGATCTGTACTTCGGCGGGTATCGGGACGCCGGCTCGGTGCCGTCGTTCGGTCGCAGCATCCTCTTCAACGCGATCGCGTCTGGGGTGCTCGCTGCGTTGGTAGCTGCCCGCCGCGAGTGGTACCTCCGTCTTGCCGGGATCATCCTCCCCGTCGCCTCGTTGGCCGCGCTCGCCTACACGCACACGGAGCACACGCTCTTCGGGTTCCAGGGCGATGGGCTCAACCCGTCACCGCAAGCGCAGATCGTGCTCGTCGCCGAGATCGCCGCGATCGTGCTGCTCGCGCTGACCTTCGTCCCATCGATCGCGGCGCGGGATCAGTCCTCCGGCTTCGCCGCCGTCGGTGCCGCCGGCGTCGTCGTTGCCGGGGTGCTGATCGGCTTCGGGGCCTACTGGGCTGGCGAGGACACGCAATCGGCCGGTGCGACCGGGCCGGGCGCGGTGAGCATCGCCAACTTCGCGTTCAGCCCAGATCCGCTCGAGGTGCCAGCGGGCACCGCGGTCACGTGGACGAACAGCGACGATATCGACCACAGCGTCGTCGCCGACGACGATGCGTTCCGCAGCGATCCGCTGGGCAACGGCTCGTCATACGAGTTCACGTTCGACGAAGCCGGCCAGTACAGCTACGTCTGCGGCATCCACCCCGAGATGTCCGGCACCGTCATCGTCTCTGGCTGAGCCGAGCTGCCGGCGCGGTGACATCATCGGCCGGTGGAGCCGTGGATCGAGGACGCGCTGCGAGCCGCACCGGTCGCCCGCCTGGCCACCGTGGGAGGAGACGGAGCCGTGCGCCTCGTGCCCTTCTGCTTCGTCGTCGTCGACGGTTGGATCGCCAGCGCCGTGGACCACAAGCCGAAGCGCCATGAACGTCTCCGTCGTCTCGACGACATCGACGCGACGGGCGCGGCAACGGTGCTGGTCGACCACTACGAAGAGGACTGGTCCCGTCTCTGGTGGATCCGGGTGCGCGGCAGGGCCGTCGTGCATCGGATGGAGACCCCCGAGTCCAAGGCTGCTCGCGCCGCGCTCGTCGCGAAGTACGTGCAGTACCGGGCGCGCCCTCCAATGGGTGCCGTCTACCGGATCGCGTTGGACGAGGTCCGGGCGTGGCGCAGTTCGGCGACCGAGCGCTAGGGAGCCCAGACGATCGGCGACCAGCGCAGGATGTCGGCGGGATCTGCGTGCTCGGTGACCTTCGCACCGATGACCTCGAAGCGCAGCAATCGCCCACGTCCAGCGGGCGCCTCCTCGAGCAGCGTGTGGCGGAACTCCAGGAGGTCGCCTTCGTACGCCGGACCGAGGTGATCGCAGCCGTCCCACGCAGGGACGAGCGCCAGCCCCGGCAACATGCGCGTCAGCGACGCCTCGGCCAGACCCTGTACGTGGCCGCCGAACACGAGCCGCTGCTGCCACCCCACGGCAACGCGATCACGGTGAACGGCGGCCTGGTTGAACGTCAGGCGGGCGAGCGGCGCAGCGAGGTCGATGTGGTCGCGCAGCGGGTCCGTGCGAGGTTCGCCCTGCGGCCAGTCGGTGCGCGGCAGCGTCGAGAGATCCCAGGTTGGCAGTGCGCTGGCCAACTCGTCGAACGGCGTCGCTCCAGATGGCCCGGGGATCTCGTCGGCGTGGCCCATGGCGCTCGTGCCGCGGGCCCGCACCAGGGCGCAGCGCTCGTAGCTGACGACCGGGTCGCCGTCGCTGCTCGTCGTGATGCCGAGCCACACCTTGCCGCGGTGCTGATCGCCCTTGGGCGACGAGTCGGACAGCCCGAGCACGGAGGTGACCGTGGCCAGCGTCTCACCCACCTCGACGGGGCGCCGCACGCGGACCTGGCGGTAGTAGAGGTTGGCGATGGCCTGGCGCGTCGCCATCGTCGACTGCCCGATCGACACCTGCATCACGAGCGCTGGGTTGACCAGCGCCGACGACCCTCCGATCGCGCGGTACGTCGCGGCGTCGGCGGCCAGGGCGTGCTGATCGCCCGTCACCGCCCGGTAGAAGGAGTTGTCGGCCTCGGTGAGCGTCAGCGCCGGCAGCGGCGGCAACGTCGCGCCGACAGAGAAGTCCTCGTACATCGGCCCGGGACGTGACGTGTCGAACACCCACGGAACGGTAGTTTCCGATCGCGTATGGCGACCCAGGTGCTGCGCGAGCTGCTTCACGGCCACCTCGGCGAGCTGCGCTACCAACCGACGCCGAAACGGGTCCGCGCCGTGATCGGCGACGAGGTCGTTGTCGACTCGCAGCAGGCCGTGCTCGTGTGGGAGCCGAACCGCCCGGTCCCGTCGTACGCCGTGCCGGTCGAGGACGTGTCCGCAGAGCTGACGCCCGTCGACAGCGAGCCGCCGCCCGACACCGATCGCCCTGGCCGGCTGCATCCCGGCATCCCGTTCGCCGTCCACTCAACGCCAGGGCAGGCGTTCACGCTCACGACGGGACGAGGCGAGCAGCGAGAAGGCGCTGCGTTCCGGGCTGCTGACGAGGACCTCGCTGACTACGTCGTGTTGGACTTCAGGGCGTTCGATCGGTGGCTCGAGGAGGACGAGGAGATCATCGGGCATCCGCGGGATCCGTTCCACCGGATCGACATCCGCCGCAGCTCCCGGAACATCCGCATCGAGCTCGACGGACAGACGCTGGCGGAGTCCACGCGCCCCGTTCTCGTGTTCGAGACCTCGCTCCCGACCCGTTACTACCTGCCTCGCGAGGACGTGCGCACCGAGCTGTTGCGGACGTCGGCGACGTCGACCACCTGCGCCTACAAGGGCCACGCTTCGTATTGGAGCGTCCATCTGGGCGACGAACCCGTCAACGACCTGGTGTGGACGTACGAGCAGCCGCTCGCCGACGCCCATGAGCTGACCGGGCTCGTGGCGTTCTTCGACGAGCGGGTCGACGTCTTCGTCGACGGGCAACGGCTCGAGCGTCCAGACACACCGTGGCGAACTCGGACCGACGCGTAGCCGACGACAACGTCGCGCCGCCGCCGCCGCCGGAGATCGGACTGCGCCCGCGCTTTCGTCTGCTGCTCTTCGCGCTGGCGGCGGTGTCGGGCTGGCTGGACGGCGTTGCCTTCATCGTGCTGGGCAGCGTTTTCGTCTCCGTCGTCACCGGCAACTTCGTCATCCTGGGCGTTGCGGTGTCAGAGCAGAACTGGGAGCTGCTCGGGCGAGTGGTCGTCGTCGTCGTCACGAACGCCGCAGGGGTCGTCGCCGGAGCGGTGGTCGTCCGGGCGCGCGGCATCGAGGCGTGGCGTGCCGGACCACGCCCCGTGCTGGCCGCAGAGCTCGTCGTCCTGACGGGTGCCGCACTTGCATGGACGCTCGCCGGTGAGCCGGCGGGCGGCAGCGCACCTGTCCTCGCGTACCTGGCGCCGATCACGTTCGCCATGGGCATGCAGGCGGCGCTCGTGTCGCACCTCGACGTGCCGGCCGTGCAGGTGAACTACGTGTCCGGCCTGTTCACGAACATGGCGTCGCTGTTCGCCGCCCGGTTGACCCACCGCGGCGCACCGCGGATCGGCGTCCCCGCGTGGGTCTTCGCCACCATCATCGCCAGCTATGTGGTCGCGGCGATGGCGCTCGGCTTCCTCCACACACGGGGCGCCGTGCTGCTGTGGATCCCGGTCGCACTCGTCGCGGCCGGCGCTGCTCGTCACCTGGCACACAGACGACGAGTGATTCGAAGACGGAGTGTCAGATGCGGACGTCGAGCCAGACGAGACGGTGGTCCGAGGACGGGAACGGGAACACGCCCGTCAGCTCTGAACCAGGCTCTCCCTGCGGCGGCCAGAAGACACCGCTGCCCAGGGTGCGCAGGTGCTTCGAGGGCAGCACGTAGTCGGCACGCAGGTTCCCGGGTGCCGTGTCGGCGAAGTCGGCGGTGTCGAACTGCGGATCGCTGCGATGCGTGAGGTTGGCTCCGCCCTGGAGCATGGTGGCCTCGATCGCGCCCTCGCTCGAGGGGGTGTCGCGGTCGTTGATCCGTGGGTGGTCGAGCAACTGCTGGATGGCGCCGGGGATCGAGTCACCGTCGAGCGGGTCGGAGTTCTGGTCGCCAGCGATGACGAACCGAGCTCCGGCACCAAGGCCGCCCATGGTTCCCTCGTCGTCGTAGATGTAGCTCGACCGGGCCCCTGGCCAGACGTAGTCGGCCCAGAAGCCGATCTCGTCGAAGTTGCGGGTGCCGTTGCGGTCCTCGGCACCATCGAACACGGGGGGTGTCGGATGGCTCACGAGGAAGTGGACCGTCTCGCCGCCGACGTCGATGGGAACGTCCCAATGGCTCTTCGACGACAGCGGGAGGACGGCGAGCTCCTGCGGCGTGTACCACGACGCACCGGTGGCCGGATCGATCGGCAGCAGTGCGCCGGGCATGTCCTTCCACAGGAAGTGCTGGAACGTCCGGGCGCCATCGGCGTCGATCGGGAACTTCGAGAACACCGCCATGCCGAACTGGCCGGGGAACGCCCCGAAGCCGAGCGCATCGTCGCCACCGCCGATCGTGCCGTTGTTGTTGAGGTCGAACCCGGAGGGGATGCCGGTGTTCGACGGCGCGGTGAAGAAGTAGGGGTACTCGGCGAGCTCAGCGAACATGGCGACGGTCGCGGCATCCCCGTCAGTGCCGGTGTCGAACTCGTTGATCAGCAGTACGTCGGGGTCGTTGATCGCCACGATGTCGAGCACCGCGCGCAGCTGGGCGCTGTCGTTGGTGGGGTCGTCGTCGAGGGCGCGTTGCAGATCGGCCGTCAGCTGGCCGGGTGCGCTGCGGTTCAAGCTGGCGTTGAAGGTGGCGAAGCGAACGGGTTCGCGACCGCGTTGTTGAGCGTGAGCCGGCTGGCCGGCGGACACGGAGGTCAGTGCGGCGACGGCGGTAAACAAGCAGAGTGTTCGGAGCATGCCGTCAAAAGTAGGACAGCTGGATGAACGCCTGGTGAAGCCGGGGGATCGGGGTGACATCGACGTCGACGCGGCAGTGATCGGCGGCGGGCACAACGGGCTGACGTGCGCGGCCTATCTCGCTGAGGCAGGACGGTCAGTGGTCGTCCTCGAGCGCGGTGAGTCAGTGGGTGGAGCGGCGCGATCGGAGCGCATCTTCCCCGAGCACGACGCCAAGCTGTCGCGGTACGCGTACCTCGTCAGCCTGATGCCGCAGCAGATCATCGACGAGCTCGGGCTCGACGTGACGCTGCTCCAGCGACCGAGCAACGGCATCGATGAGCTCGGGGAGATGACGGCGCCGCTGGCGGAGCGCGTCTTTCCGACGATGACGGCGCCGCTGCTCGGCGTCGATGCGTTCCGGCGTGTCGTCGGTGACGACGACACGTGGAAGGACCTGTTCGAGCGACCGCTCGGCGAGCTGCTCGAGCGCCGAATCGCCGATGACGAGGTGCGTGGCGCCGTGCTGACGGACGGCCTGATCGGATCGTTCACGCACGCCCACGACCTCCAGGCCAACCGCTGCTTCCTGCATCACGTCGTTGGGCGCGGCACGGGTGACTGGCTGCTGCCCGTTGGGGGCATGGGCACCGTCACGTCCGAGCTCGCTTCCGCGGCAACCAGGCGCGGCGCCGAGCTGCGCACCGGTGCGTCTGTGGTCGGGTTGTCGACCGACGGTCGCCGGGCGGTGGTGCGCCTCGCCGACGGCACGACCGTCGACGCCCGTCAGGTGTTCTCCAACGTCGCGCCGGCGGTGCTGGCAGGGCTGCTCGGGTCGCCACTCGACAGCCCGTCGCCGGAGGGCGCGAACGTCAAGGTCAACCTCTTGCTGTCGCGCCTGCCGAGGTTGCGTTCCGGCGAGCGTCCCGAGGACGTCTTCGCCGGGACGTTCCACATCAACGAGGAGTACAACCAGCTCGAGCGGGCGTATCGGCAGGCACTCGCCGGTCGCATCCCGGACGCCGTGCCATGCGAGGTCTACTGCCACTCGTTGCTCGATCCGTCGATCCTGTCGCCGGCGTTGCAGGCTGCCGGCGCGCAGACGCTGACGGTGTTCGCGCTGCACCTGCCGGCGCGGCTGTTCCGGGACGACCGCACCGGTCGACTGCGTGCTGTTGGCGAGGCCGTGCTGGCGTCGTTGGACTCGGTGCTGGCGGAGCCGATCCGGGACTGCCTGCTGGCGCCGGAGTGCGTCGAGGTGATGGGCCCACTGGAGCTCGAGGAGCGCCTCGGACTTCCGGGCGGGCACATCTATCACGGCGAGCTGCAGTGGCCCTTCGCCGAGATCGCCGCCGACGAGGGCCGGTGGGGCGTCGAAACGCCGCACGCCAACGTGTTCGTGTGCGGCGCAGGGGCGCGTCGTGGCGGCGGGGTGTCGGGGATCCCCGGTCGCAACGCGGCGATGGCTGCGCTGGAGCGCTGAGCCGGTCTAGGTCTCGAGGGGGAGGAGCGCCTCGGCCGCCTCACCGAGGTGCGTTCGCCAAGCGTCGACGCCGTCGGGCTCCGTGACGGGAAGCACGACGAACTTCGTCGTGCCGACGTCGATGAAGCGCTTGATCAGGTCGCGAAGGGCGTCCCAGCCGACGGGGATCAGCTCGGCAGGATCGTCGAGGTCGGGGCGGCGGCGGGCCAATTGGGCGACCAAGAAGTCGGGAACTGACCCGAAGGCGTACGCGATCAGCACTCCGTAGTGGTCCTCTTCGATCGATCGATCGTGCTCAGCGGCGATCTGTTCGACGACGACCCGGCCGGCCGCAGCATCGGCCGGAGTGACGAACGACGGCAGCCAGCCGTCGGCGAGGCGACCGACTCGACGCAGCTCGGAGGGCGCGATGCCGCCCAACCAGACGTCGAGGCGCTTGGGCTTGGGCTGGACACGAAGGCCCTCGTAGTGGAAGCGCTCCCCGTCGTGGTCGACGACGTCGTCGCGCCAGCACGCTCGCATCACCGCCAACGCCTCGTCGAACCAGCGGGCCCGCTCCTCGCGGCGAACGCCGAACGCTTGGTGCTCGACGCCGTCGGCGACGCCGAGGCCGAAGGCGGGCAGGAGCCGGCCACCCGACATGACGCTGAGCGTGGCCAGCTCCTTCGCCAGCACGACCGGATTGCGCCCGGGGAGGACGAGCACGCTCATGCCGAACTTGAGGCGTGTCGTCCGTCCCGCCGCGTAGGACATCCCGACGATGGGATCGGGCGCTTCGGTGGAGATGCGCTCGGACAGCCACAGGCTGTCGAAGCCCAGCCGCTCGATCTCGTCGACGACCGGTCCGAAGTCGGGCCCGTGGAGTCGTGTGCGGACTCCGAGCCCGATGCCGATGCGGACCTTCTGGTCCACCTGCGTCATACAGCGAATCTAGGGCTCGCGGTCCTCCGGCGCCTGGCCCGTGGCGTGCCAGCTGAGGGCAAAGCCGATCACGACCACGGGGACCAGGATGACCACGGCCGGGACGTCGACCAAGGCACGGATCGCCACTGCGGCGATCGCCGCGACAACGCTGACGATCAGGCCGAGCCGGAAGATCGACGGCCGGGCCGATGCGGACTGCGGCCCGGCGCGCTCGAGGTGCATCGTCGTCTTCATCTCGGTTCCGATCCTCCCCAACAGGTCGTCAGTGGTTCATCGGCACGTTCAGGGCGGATCACCAGTCCCAATCTGCGGGATCTGTTCGGGGCCTATCGTCCGGCGGATGGCTGCCGTCGCTTCAGCAACGCTCGATCCACTCGCCGCTTTCCGCCTCGACGGCAAGGTCGCCGTCGTCACGGGGGCGTCGTCCGGGCTGGGGGAGCGGTTCGCTCGCGTGCTCGACGCCGTCGGGGCCCGGGTCGTCGTCGCGGCGCGGCGTCGGGCGCGGCTCGAGGCGTTGGCGGCGTCGTTGTCGGACGCCGTCGTGGTCGAGTGCGACCTGTCGGATCCCGCCGACCGGGAGCGGCTGGTTGCGTCGACGCTCGAGACGGCGGGGCGGCTGGACGTGCTGGTCAACAACGCCGGGATCGGGGTGACCGTGGCGTTGGAGGACGAGGGCCTGGACTGGTTCCGGGACGTGATGGAGCTCAATGTCACGGCGGCGTGGCACCTGGCGAAGCTGGCCGCGCCGGCCCTCATCGATGGTGGCGGGGTGATCGTGAACGTGGCGTCGATGCTCGGTCACGTCGGGGCGACACCGGTGAAGCAGGCGAGCTACTGCGCCAGCAAGGGCGCGATGGTGAACCTGACGCGGGAGCTGGCGCTGCAGTTCGCCCGCAAGGGAGTGCGGGTCAATGCACTGTGTCCGGGGTGGTTCCCGTCGGAGATGACGGCGGGGATGGAGAGCGACGAGGGATCGCAGCGGTTCATCGCCACGAACACCCCGATGCAACGCATGGGCGCCGAGGACGAGCTGGATGGCGCGCTGCTGCTGCTCGCCACTGACGCCGGCTCGTTCGTCACCGGCCAGAGCCTGATCGTCGACGGAGGCTGGACCGCCCGCTGACACTCGGTGACCGCCGAACGCCGGCCCCGCCCCACGCCGCCCGTGTCAACGCCGCGATGAGCGATGAGTGGTCATGCGGCGCACATCGCTCATCGCGCTGCTCGAATGTGCGCTGACACCCCCTTCGTAACGTTCGCTACGGGCGAGCTTCGGCCGCGCAGGCCCGACACGTCACGACGGATCGGAGTACTTCCATGTCCACCCTCGATCCGCGGTCCTTGTCTTGGATGCGCACCCATCACGCCACCATTCCAATGAGCGAGCTCGCTCACGAGAGCACCTTTGACGAGCGCCGTGCGATGGTCGCCGCCGGCCTGCTCGAGCGAGTCCTCGACGGGGCGTACGGGTTCGGCGGCATCGCTGCCGACGAGCTCGCCCGCTGCGCCGCGCTCTGTGGCAGCCGACCGCACCTGGTCGTCGCCGGGCCGACTGCCGGCCGACTGTGGGAGCTCAGGCGCACCCCTCGCGATGCCCTGGTACACGTCATCGCGCCGCCGGCCAGCAACCCGTGCCGTGAGCAATGGGTGCGGGCGTATCGGACGGCGCTCGTGTTCGATGACGAGATCGTTCGACGGCCCGATGGCATCCGGTTGACGAGCCCACCGCGAACGGTGGTGGATCTCACCCGGTACGTCGACTCCTGGGCGCTGGCGTCGACGATCGAACACGCCCTGAGTCGTCGGCTCTGCACCGTCGGGACGCTGCATCGCACGGCGCTGCGGCTGGCCACGCCAGGTCGACCATGGGTGAAGCGATTCCTGGCCGTGCTCGGCCAGCGCGCCCCAGATGCGCCGGCCGAATCGCACGCGGAGCTGCGCGTGTTCGAAGCCCTGCGCTCCCGGGGCGTGAGCGGGCTGCGGCGCCAGGTGCGTCTCGTGCTGCCCTCGTACGGCGCTGCGTACTTCGACGTCGCAGTCCCACCGCTGCAGTGGGCCGTCGAAGTGGACCTCCACCCGGAGCACCTCACCGTCGAGGGTCGAGCCCGCGACAACGAACGTGACCACAGCGCCGACTCCGTCGGCTGGGTGGTGCGGCGCGTCAGCGAGCTGGAGCTGACGCCGGATCGATTCGAGTCCACGATCGACGCGCTCGTGCTCTCGTTGCACCGGCGGGCCGCTGACGTCGAGGCGCTCCGTGCGGCGGGGCGCTGGCCGGCGCGATGAGCAATGTGCGGTCCAGCTCCACTCATCGCTCATCACGTCGGTAGCCCGACGAGCGCGATGAGCAATCTGCGGCCTAGCGCCACTCATCGCTCATCGCGGCCGACCTCAGCGAAGTCAGCCCAGTCCGTGACGTGCGTGAAGTCAGTCCGGGGGATGGCGGTCGGCCCAGGGGTGGGCCGCCTCGAGTTGGGAGGCGACGCGCAGCAGCACGTCCTCGCGCCCGTAGGCAGCGACCAGTTGCACGCCGACGGGGATGCCGTCGTCGGTCCAGTGCAGCGGCAGGCTGATCGCCGGTTGCCCGCTCATGTTGAACGCCGGCGTGTACGGCACGAACTGCCCCGCCCTGCGCATCGGCGCCGCCGGGTCGTCGGCATTGCTGGCGAACTCCTCGAGCGGCGGCGGGGGCTCCGCCAGCGTTGGCGTCACCAACAGGTCCCACCCGTCGGCCCACCACTGCTGCACCTGTCGGCGGAACGCGTGCATCGCCGCTTGCGCCACCGCCAGCTCAACGGCGCTGGACTTCCGTGCGTACTCGACCTGGATCCAGTTGACCGGCTCCAGGTCCTCGGCCGTGACCTCACGTCCGATCGCCTCGCTCACGGCGCGCGCCGCCATCGCCATGTTCGTCGCCCACATGGTCATGAACTTGTGCGGCAGCGTCTCATCTGCCAGCACAGCCGGCCACGCCGCCTCGACTGAGTGACCCAACCCCTCGAGCATCCGCCCGGCCGACCGCGCCGCATCAACGCACACGGGGTCGAGCAACTCACCCCGCGGGTGCACGTCCATGACGCCGATCCGCAGCCGGCCCGGCGATGCGCCGACCTCCTCGGCGTACGGCCGTGCCGGCGTGGGCGCGATGACCGAATCGCCGACTCCCGGCCCACACACCGCATCGAGCAGCACGGCGGTGTCACGCACCGAGCGGCTGACGCAGTGCTCGACACCGAGCGCGACCTCCGCCCGCGCCGGCCCCAGCGTCGTGCGGCCCTGGCTCGGCTTCAGGCCGACCAGTCCGCAGCACGACGCCGGGATGCGGATGCTCCCGCCGCCGTCGGAGGCATTCGCGAACGGGACCATCCCTGCAGCCACGGCCGCCGCCGCACCGCCGCTCGACCCACCCGGCGTGCGCTCGAGCGCCCACGGGTTGTGCGTCGGTCCCCACGCCAGCGGTTGCGTCGTCGGCAGGCTGCCGAACTCGGGGCTGTTCGTACGTCCAGCGATGACGAGTCCGGCTCCCCGGTACCGCGACACGAGCGTCGTGTCGACGGTGTCGACGATCGCCGCCTCCTTGAGCCGACGATTCCCGTTCGACAACGTCTGCCCGGCGAACGAGGTGTACAGGTCCTTGAGGAGGAACGGCACTCCCCGCAGCGGCCCAGCCGGCAACGGTTCCGCAGCAGCGGCCCGGGCATCGGCGAACCACTCGATGACCACCGCGTTCAGCGGCGGATTGAGCCGTTCGATGCGCTCGATCGCCGCGTCGAGCAGCTCGCCGGGTGTCACCTCACCCTTGTCGACCAGCGCTGCCTGATCGACGGCGTCCATCCAACGTGTTTCGTCCGCGAGTGAGCTCATCGTGGCCGGTTGTACCACGGTCACTACCGTCGCCGGCTCGTGGAGCATGTCGAGCCCGTCGTCGCCGGACCGCCGGTCGCGCCGACGGGACGCCAGCTCGTCGCCGACCGCTCGATCGTCCGGTTCCTCGTCACCGGCGTCGCCTCGTCGGTCGGGATGTTCCTTCAGGCGGCCGCGCTCGGCAAGCAGCTCTACGACATCACCGACAGCGAGCTCGCCCTCGGCCTGCTCGGCCTCGTCGAGTTCCTGCCGGGCCTCATCCTCCTGCCGCTGACCGGCTCGGCGGCCGATCGCTTCGACCGCCGCCGGATCGTCGCCATCGGCCTCGCCGTCGAGGCGGCCACCGCGGTGGTGTTCGTCCTCTACGCGACGACACAGCCCACGTCGGCGCTGCCCCTCTTCGCCGTCGCGGCCCTCTTCGGGACCGCCCGGGCGTTCGTCTCACCCGCCTTCCGGTCTCTGCCGCCGCTGCTCGCCCCACCGGGCGGACTTCCGCGGCTGATGGCACTCTCGGCCGCGACCTGGCAGTTCGGGTTGATCGCCGGGCCCGCGGCCAGCGGGTTCCTCTACGACATCGGTCCGGCCGTGCCGTACGCCGTGACGGCCGGTTGCTTCGGCGTCGGCGGGCTGACGAGCCTCACCCTCACCACTCGCCGGCCGCAACACCGCACACCAGCCGATGAGCGCCCCTCACTGCACCACGCCCTCGAAGGGCTGCGCTTCATCCGTCACCGGCCCGTTCTGTTCGGCGCCATCAGCCTGGATCTGTTCGCCGTCCTTTTCGGGGGCGCCATCGCACTTCTGCCGGCGATCGCCGAAGACCGGCTCGGCGTTGGCAATGTCGGGTATGGCTGGCTCCGGGCCGCCCCGGGCATCGGCGCCGTCCTGCTCACCGCTCTGCTGGCGATCCGGCCCCTCAGTCGTCGCGTCGGCCGGACCCTGTACGTGGTGGTTGCTGTGTTCGGCGCAGCGACGATCGTCTTCGGCGCCACGACCAGCTACGCCGTCGCGTTCGTCGCGTTGATCGTGCTGTCCGGCGCCGACGCGATCAGCATCTTCATCCGCAACACGATCGTTCCCCTCGCCACACCGGACCACATGCGCGGTCGGGTGATGGCGGTCGAGAACGTCTTCATCGGCGCCTCCAACGAGCTCGGCGCGTTCGAGTCCGGTGTTGCCAGCACGCTGCTCGGAGTCGGACCCGCAGTCGTCCTCGGAGGCTTCTTGACGCTGGGTGTCGTTGGCATCTGGTGGTTCGCGTTCCCGGCGCTGCGTGACGTCGACAGGTTCGAGGATGTCGCGCTCGAATAGCCGTGTGCTTGACTCGTTCGCCATGAAGAACTTCCTCCGCGAGTTCAAGGACTTCATCAACAAGGGCGACGTCGTGACGATCGCCGTCGGCCTGATCATGGCCCTCTACTTCACGAAGATCGTCGACGCCGTCCTGAACGGCGTGATCAACCCGATCATCGCCGCCATCTTCGGTCAGTCGAGCTTCGTGGACATCGGGTTCGACGTCGGGGACGCCCGCATCTCGATCGGGCTCGTCATCGACGCTGTCATCAGCTTCGTTGTCGTCGCGTTGTTCCTGTTCCTGATCGTCAGGGCGTACAACCGCATGAAGAAGACGGGCCCGGCGGCCGCGACGGAGCTCTCGTTGCTCACCGAGATCCGCGACGAGCTGCGTGGCCAGCGCCAGCCCTGACGTGTCGCTTCGCGGCTGACCCGCTTCAATGTGCCGGGTGCGCCGGCGAACCCCTCTTCTGGCGCTCGCCGCCCTCATCCTGACGGCGTGCGGGTCCGGCGGTGCGGCAGCACCACCGGCGACCCGCTCGACCGTGGACGGCGTCGGCGACCTGCCAGCCGAGCTCGCCGTGCCGGAGACGACGGACACGACGGACACGGCGACCACGGACGCCCCTCCCGAGACCGACCCCTCGACGTCCGTCGACGCGTCGCCGACCACCACGACCGCCCGCCGGTCGGGGCGCACGACGACGACCACGACCGTGCGCCCACGCTCCAACTCCGGCTCCATCGGCCGGGTCGCCGAGGGCAACGAGGTCCTCGTCATCGGCGACTCGATCCTCGCCGGCACGGCCGAGCGCTACAGCGGACTCATGTGCTGGACGCTGGTGCCGATGGGCTGGGCCGTCGAGGTCGATGCCGAAACCGGCCAGCCGATCGACTTCGGTCTGGAGGTCCTCGGCCGCCGCGGCAGGGCAGGGTGGGACGCCGCCGTCATCCAGCTCGGCACGAATTACAACGGTGACGCTGCGGGCTACGAGGCGAAGCTGCGCCAGATCCTCGACCAGCTGGAGGAGATCCCGGTCATGCTCCTCACCGTCACGCCCTACGAGGAACGACTGAACGAGGTCAACTACATCATCCGCGTGCTCGCCGAGGAGTACGACAACGTCCGCGTCGTCGACTGGGGCGGGCGGACAGAAGACGACGACAGCCTCCTGCGCGGCGACGGCATCCATCCGAGCGACGAGGGCCAGGAGGCGCTCGTCCAGATGATCGCTCGAGGGCTCGGTCGCGCGCCGAGCGGCGCTGATGCAGATGCCGACCCCGAGTGCCTCCCAACGCGTTTCACCGACGACTCTGTGAACTGATCGTTCGGGCTCGGCTCGCAAGCAAGTTGCTCCCCTCGCCTGCCGAGCTCGCCGCCTCCGCTCCGCTATGGCGGCTTACCCGCCTGACTCCGCAACATGAGCTCCCTAGCCTGTACCGGTGCTGCAGGCGCAGGGACTCTCGGTGGAGGTAGGAGGCCGGCTCATCGTCGAGTCGGTCGACTTCACCGTCATGCCGCGCGCCAAGGTCGGACTCGTCGGCCGCAACGGCGCTGGCAAGACGAGCCTCGTGCGCGTCCTCGGCGGAGAGTCGGAGCCGGCCGCAGGGCGCGTCGTCCGCAAGGGCGGGTTCGGCTACTTGCCGCAGGACCCGCGCATTGCCGGTGTGTTCGACGGACGTAGCGCCGTGGCCCACGTCCTGTCGGGGCGCGGCATCGACGAGCAGCTCGACCGTCTCGAGAAGCTGCGCATCGCCATGGAGGAGCGACCCGACGAGCGCAACGTCGCTCGCTACACGCGGGCCGAGGAGCACTTCCGCATGAACGGCGGCTACGCCGCCGACAGTGAGGCACGGGCCCTGGCGGCCGGTCTCGGGATTGGTCCACGCCGCATCGACGCGCCGATCGGCGTGCTGTCGGGAGGTGAACGCAGGCGCGTCGAGCTCGCCCGCATCCTCTTCGCTGGGAGCGACGTGCTGTGCCTTGACGAGCCGACCAACCACCTGGACGTCGACGCCAAGGAGTGGTTGATGGGCTTCCTGCGGACCTATCGCGGCGCGCTGCTCGTCATCAGCCACGACCTGGATCTGCTCGACGAAGCGATCACCCGCGTCCTGCACCTCGACCGGCCGACCGAGGACGCCGTCGGTCACCTCATCGAGTACAAGGGGACATACTCCCAATACCGCGCCGCCAGGGCTGCTGACGAGGAGCGGTTGACGAAGCTGGCGGCCCGCCAGGAGAAGGAGCTGGCGCGGATGCAGCGCTTCGTCGACCGGTTCGGCGCGAAGGCGACCAAGGCGGCCGCGGCCCACAGCATGGAGAAGCGCATCGCCAGGCTGGAGTCCGTCAAGGTGGACGGCCCACGGGGGGACAAGGTCCTGCGCGTGAAGTTCCCGCCGCCTCCGACCCCTGGTCGCACCGTGATCGAGGTCGAAGGGCTGACCAAGTCATATGGCGGGCCGGCGGTGTTCCGCGACGTCTCGTTCGACCTCGGGCGCGGTGAGCGACTGCTCGTGCTGGGGCTGAACGGCGCCGGCAAGACCAGCCTCCTGCGCATCCTCGCCGACGAGATCGCCGCTGATCGCGGAACCGTCTCGTTCGGCCACAACGTGGCCATCGGCTACTACGCCCAGGAGCACGACAACCTGCTCCTCGGTGAGACGCTGCTCGAGAACATCCGCCGAGAGGTGCCTGTCGAGATCCAGCTCACCGAGACGGAGCTGCGGGGCCTGCTCGGGATGTTCGGGCTGACGGGCGAGAAGGTGTTCCAGGAGGCTGGGACGCTGTCAGGCGGGGAGAAGACGAAGCTGGCACTCGCGATGTTGATGGTGGGCCGCAACAACCTGCTCCTGCTCGATGAGCCGACCAACAACCTCGATCCCGGCAGCCGCCAGTCCGTCGCCGACGCGCTCACGGCGTGGCCGGGCGCCATCGTCTTCGTCAGCCACGACACCGAGTTCGTCGAGCAGCTGGCGCCGACGAAGGTGCTGCTGATGCCCGACGGCGAGGTCGACTACTTCGGCCCGACGTGGCTGGACCTGGTCGCGCTCGCGTGACCAGATGCGGCCGGCGAAGGCGGTGGAGCGCCCGCCGTGCCGAACCGGGTCGCTCGCCACTGAACGACGGGTCGCATCAGGATACCGTCCCGCCTATGCAGATCGGGGTGTTCGGGGGACGCATCAACGACGGCACCATCGACGACGTCGTCGAACAGGCCCGGCTGGCCGAGGCCGACGGCTTCGCCTCCTACTGGGCGCCGCAGATCTTCGGCCACGACGCGCTGACCGCCCTCGCCGTCGTCGCCAGGGAGGTGCCACGGATCGAGCTCGGGACCTCGGTGGTGCCGACGTTCCCTCGCCATCCGGTGGTGCTGGCCCAGCAGGCGCTCACGGTCAATGCCGTGTCGGGAGGCCGGCTGTCCCTCGGCATCGGGCTGAGCCACCAGGTCGTCATCGAGTCGATGATGGGACTGAGCTACGACAAGCCGGTGCTCCACCTGCGGGAGTACCTCGAGGTGCTCGGACCGCTGTCACGCGGAGAGCCCGCGGCACTCGACGGCAAGCTGTACAAGGTGCACGCCGGCCTGACCGTGCCAGGCGCGACACCGTTCGCCATCCTCGTCGCCGCACTCGGCTCGCAGCTGTTGAAGGTCGCCGGCACGCTGACCGATGGAACCATCACCTGGTGCACTGGGCCGCAGACCCTCGCTTCCCACGTGATCCCCACGATCACCGCCGCAGCCGACGAGGCCGGCCGCCCGCCGCCGCGCATCGCCGCTGCGCTCCCGGTCTGCGTGACCGCCGACGTCGAACAGGCCCGCACCCGCGCCGCCAAGGTGTTCGCCGTGTACGGCCAGCTGCCGAGCTATCGCGCCATGCTCGACCGAGAAGGCGCGGCGGGCCCGGCCGACGTCGCCATCGTCGGCTCGGCCGATGAGGTGACTGCTCGCATCGGCGAGCTCGCCGAGCTCGGCGTGACGGACTTCGCGGCCGTCGAGTTCGCCTCCGATCCCGACGAGGCGGCGGCGACCCGCGAGGCGTTGAAGCGAGTGATCAGCCAAATGTGACGGGCACACCCGCCGCTTCGCGGCGGACGTGCTCGAAGAAGTCGTTCCCCTTGTCGTCGACCACGATGAACGCAGGGAAGTCGACGACCTCGATCTTCCACACCGCTTCCATCCCGAGCTCCGGGTACTCGTGCACATCGACACGCTTGATGTGATCGAGCGCCAGTCGGGCAGCCGGGCCGCCAATCGAACCGAGGTAGAACCCTCCGTGTTTGGCGCACGCCTCGGTCACCTGGCGTGAGCGGTTGCCCTTGGCGAGCATGACCATGGATCCGCCGGCGGCCTGGAACTGATCGACGTAGCTGTCCATCCGGCCGGCAGTCGTCGGCCCGAACGATCCCGATGCGTGTCCCTTGGGCGTCTTGGCTGGTCCGGCGTAGTAGATGCAATGGTCGCGGAAGTACTGGGGCATCGGCTCGCCGGCGTCGAGGAGCTCCTTGATCTTCGCGTGGGCGATGTCCCGGGCGACGATCATCGGCCCGGTCAGCACAACCCGTGTGCGCACCGGATGCTGTGAGAGTTCGGCGAGGATCTCCGGCATTGGCCGGTTGAGATCGATGTGCACGGGTGGCGTGTCGTCGAGCTGGTCCGTCACCTCGGGCATGAAGCGAGCTGGATCCGTCTCCAGCTGCTCGAGGAAGACGCCGTCACGCGTGATCTTTCCTCTGGCCTGGCGGTCGGCCGAGCAGGACACGGCCATCGCCACGGGACAGCTGGCGCCGTGGCGGGGCAGGCGAACGATGCGCACGTCGTGGCAGAAGTACTTGCCGCCGAACTGGGCGCCGATGCCCGTGCGCCGGGCGAGCTCGAGCACCTTGGCCTCGAGCTCGACGTCGCGGAACCCGTGCCCGGACAGGGAGCCACTCGTCGGGAGCGTGTCCAGGTAGTGGGTGCTGGCCAGCTTCGCCGTTTCCACGGCGAACTCGGCCGAGGTCCCGCCGACGACGACGGCGAGGTGGTACGGCGGGCAGGCCGACGTGCCGAGCTGCTGCAGCTTGTCGAAGATCCACGGCAGCAGCGTGGCCTCGTTGAGCAGCGCCTTCGTCTCCTGGTACAGGTACGACTTGTTGGCGCTCCCGCCACCCTTGGCGATGAACAGGAACGAGTAGGCGTCACCATCGACCGCAGAGATCTTGATCTCCGCCGGCAGGTTGGTACCGGTGTTGCGCTCCTCGTACATCGACAGCGGCGCCAATTGGCTGTAGCGCAGATGGCTCGTCAAGTACGTCTGCTGGATGCCCTCGGCGATCGCCGCCTCGTCGCCGCCGCCAGTGAACACGAACTGGCCCTTCTTCGCCTTGACGATCGCGGTGCCGGTGTCCTGGCACATCGGCAGCACGCCCCCGGCGGCGATCGTGGCGTTCTTCAGCAGGTCGAGGGCGACGAAGCGGTCGTTGGCGCTGGCCTCCGGATCATCGAGCACGGTGCGCAGCTGGGCGAGGTGATCGGGGCGCAGGAAGTGGGCGATGTCGCGCATCGCCTCCGCCGTCAGTCTCGTGATCGCCGATGGCTCGACGCGCAGGAACGATCCGGCAGGCGTGTCGAACGTCGACACGCCTTCCGTCGTCACCAGCCGGTACGGCGTCTCGTCCGGACCGAGGGGGAGCAGTTCCGTGTACTCGAAGCCGTGGTCGGCCACGGCTCCACCGTATCAGAGACCCAGTGCCTTGGCCGCGTCGTTCAGAGGCGGACTCCCGGTTCGGCACGGCGGGCGCTCCAGCGCCCTCGCCGGCCGCATCAGATCACGCCAGCGCTTTGGAGCCACGGAACGGACCGGGGTCACCGAGCAGGGGGATGTCCGGTGTGCGCCACGCCGTGGCATCGGCAACCGTCTGGGCGACGGCTCGCCATGCCGGGGCGCTCCAGCCCTCCGCCGCCGCCGGCACGGTGCCGTCGACGCGGATGAACACGAAGGCTGGCAGCTGCTCCAGTCCGAGCGCCTTCACAACGAGCCGCTCGGGATCGAGGAACACGAGGAAGCTCTGCGTGAGGGGACCGAGGAAGGCCTTGGCATCCGTCTCGTCGGCGGTCACGATGAAGTTGACCCTCCCGTCCGAACCGCGCAGGCCTTCGAGAATGCGGGTCGCCGTCGGCAGGATCCACGAGCTCTCGTTGGTGTACGGGTCGAGCACGACCGACACGAGGTGGAACGTGGTCAGCCACTCCTCGAGCGGCCGCGCCTCGGCGCCGATCGGCGCCAGCACCAGGCCCGCCGGAGGGTTCGTCGCCACGGGCCAGGACGGTAGCAATCGCCGCCGATCGGCCCCCAACATCTGTGGGTACCCTCACCAGGGTGCACCCCATCGAGCGCCTGCGATACGTGGCCCGGGCCCGTGGCGCCGATGCCGAGTCGCTCGTGCGGGAGACGGCAGGCGCCCTCCGCGGCCTGGGGCTCGATCCCGCCGGTCTCGTCGTGGCCTGCCGACGGATCGTCGAACGCCATCCGACCTGTGGACCGCTGTGGTGGCTCTGTGCCCGGTTGTTGACCAACGCCGACCCGATGGCGGCGGCACGCGCAGCGGTGGAGCAGATCGCCGACGACCCGACGATCGACGCGCTGACGGCGGCGCTGCCGGATGGGGTGACGGTGGCGACCGTGGGCTGGCCACCGATGGCCGCCCAGGCACTCGTGCGGCGCGGTGACCTCCGCGTGCTCGCCGTCGACGCCGGCCACCAAGGGTCCTCGTTCGTCCAGCGGTTGGAGCGCTACGACGTCGAGAGCGAGCTCGTGCCGATGGAGGCAGCGGCCATCGCGACGGCTGCGTCGGACATCGTGCTGGTCGAGGCGGAGGCGCTCGACGCGACCCGTCTCATCGCCGCCACGGGGACGACGGCCTTGGCGGCGGTCGCCAACCTGGCCGGCACGCCGGTCTGGGCGGTTGCCGGTCGCGGCCGACGGCTGCCGGCAGCGATGGTCGACGCGATCGTCGAACGGCTCGCGCACTCGCTCGACCCGTGGTCGCGGGAGTGTGAGGTCACACCGGCGTCCTTGTTGACGTCGATCGTCGGGCCCGACGGGCGTCTGCCACCTTCGTCGATCCGCCCAGAGTGCGAGATGGCACCCGAGCTGCTGCGCACGGGGGTGATGTAGCGATGGCAGGGCGCCGGGACCTGATCAAGATGACGGAGGTGGAGGTCGCCGCGTACCTCGCCGAGCAGCGCGTGCTCAACGTCGCCACGATCGGCCCGACGGGCCACCCCCACGTCGTCGCCATGTGGTTCGCCATCGTCGACGGCAAGCCGGCGTTCTGGACGTTCGCGAAGAGCCAGAAGGCCCTCAATCTGCGACGCGATCCGCGGATCACCGCCCTCGTCGAGAGCGGCGAGACATACGCCGAGTTGCGCGGCGTCGAGCTCGTCGGCACGGGGCGGCTGGTCAAGGACTTCGACGAGGTGCTCGCCATCGGTCGAGCGGTCGCGATCAGGTACCAGGGTGATGTCGTGCTGACCGATGACGCCGCGGCGGTACTGGCGGCTCAGGCCCGCAAGCGGCTGGCTGTCGTGATCGACGTCGAACGGGTGGTCAGTTGGGACCACACGAAGCTCGAGGGCGGGTACTAGCCGTTCAACCGGCGTCGGCGACTGCGGCCCGAGTCCGTTCGACGCAGCCTTCGAGCTCGGCGCGCAGCGCCGGGTCGTGGAGGGCCGGGTCCTGCAGCGCTGCCACGCCGGCGTGGATGACTCGCGACCGCTGCTCGTTGCAGAGCACGACCGACGACCAGGTCGTGGCCCAGACCCCCGCCGACGTCTCGGTGAAGCGCAGGACAGCGCCGAGGCCGTCGCGGGTCCGCGGATCGGTGTAGCGGTCGGACGCGCCCGGACGGGCCATGCCGGAGAGCAGGTTGCCGATGCTCCACCACACGGGTGTGCCGTTGACGACTTCGACGCCCTGCACGACGTGCGGGCCGTGGTGGATGACGGCGTCGACGTCGGCCAGCGCGGTGATCGCCTCTGCGAAGGCGCGGTTCTCGGCGATCGGCTCGCTGGTCAGCTCCTTGAAGACGTGGATGCTGACGATCACCACGTCGGCTCCGCCGGCCCTCGCGGTGGCGACGTCGTGCGCGATCGCCGCGGGGTCGTCGGTGTAGGCGAGGCGCCAGGGCTCGGCCGGCCACGGGGTGTTCGACCGTCGCGTGTAGGAGAGGTGGGCAACCTTGACGTTGCCGACCTCGAAGAGCGACGGCGGGAATTCCTCCGGCCGGCGCGCCGTGCCCGACCACGAGAT
Source organism: uncultured Acidimicrobiia bacterium (assembly GCA_963844915.1). GTDB lineage: Bacteria > Actinomycetota > Acidimicrobiia > Acidimicrobiales > Ilumatobacteraceae > JALZMG01. The sequence goes on from CAWJQF010000013.1 coordinate 1,155,587, forward strand.
CCCGACGCCCTCGAAGGCATCGATCGTCGAGTCGATGCCAGCGTCACCGACGTCGTAGCTGTGGTTCGACGCTGTCGTGCACCGATCGAATCCAGCGGCGGCCAGGGCAGGAGCGATCTCGTACGGTGCGAGGAGGCGGTTGCCGCCGAAGGGCGAGCGGCCCTTGGTGCCCGGCTCCTCGCCGGGCCGACCGACGGGGAGCTCCATCTGGCAGATGGCGAGGTCGACGGACTGCACGAGCGGCGCGATCGGCGCGAACAGCGGCATGAAGTCGTAGCGGTTGGCGGTTCCCGCGGCAGCTGCCGCCGCCGTCTCGAGCACGGGTCGCTCGGTCAGGATGTCGCCCGTCAGCAGCACGCTCAACGACCGCGGCGCCGGGAGCGTCGTGGTCGTGCTGGTGCTGCTGGCGGTCGTCGAGGCCGGCGGCGGCGGGGCAGGCACGGCCCTGTTCGCGACCTGTTGGGGTGGCTTGTAGGACCCGCAGGCTGTCAACGCGGCGCCGACCGCAATCACCGCGATGCGCCGCACGCCCGAGACCACGGCCGCAAAGCTACGAACGCGGTGAGAGGTGAGGGCGGATACCGCCCTCACCTCTCACATCGGTGATCGCCCGGAGGCGTTTGGTGCTGGTGCTGTCAGGTCAGCTGACGGCGACGGCGATCAGCGCTTCGACACCGGGGGCGACATCGACGTCGTCGTTGCCACCGAGCGTGTTGATCTGCAGCTGGTCGGCCTGCTCGCTGCCCTTGAGGGTGATGCTCGGCTCGAGCCCGTCCACGGTGACGCGGGCGCCGTCGGTGCCGACATCGATCTGGTCTGTCTGCTCGGTGCCGTTCACGGTGATCACGTCGGGCTGCCCGTCGGGACCGCCGGCCGGGCCGGAGAGGTCGACGTCGGCCTGCCGGAAGTCGGTGCCGCCCATGTCGTCGATGCGCAGCGTGTCGACGCCGCCGAGGGCCGTGAGGTCCAGGCGCTCCACGCCGTCCATGTCCATGCGGATGGTCGCCGGCTCACGGAGGAACAGCGAACGGCCGCCATTGGGGGAGAGGCTCATCACCTCGTTCGCAGCGGCACCGTTGAAGTCGAGCGTGTCGTTGCCGGACTCGCCCTCGACGACGTCACTGCCATCGCCCGGGTCCCAACGGAAGACGTCGTTGCCGGAGCCCATGACGCCCGTGTCGTTGCCGCGGTTGCCGTCGGCGAAGTCGTTGCCGCTGCCGCCGAAGAACACCTCGACGTTGTCGCCGCCGTTCATGGTGTCGTTGCCGCTGTCGCCGTTGACGATGAGGGCCTCGTCGGCGAACGTACCGTTGACCTGATCGACGCGGAACTCGTCGTTGCCGCTGCCGAGGGAGACCTCGATCCGGCTGAACGTGGCGCGGTCGACGCTCTGCTCGGCGGTGCCGTCGTCGTTGAGGTCGACCTGCAGCGTGCCGGGAGCGCCGGCCGCCAGGCGCAGCGCAACGCGGTCGTTGCCGCTGCCGGCACTGACGACGAGCGTGTCGTTGGCAACCGTCGCCGTCGACGCCGCTGAAGCCGTCAAGGAGCCGACGACGCCGGACGCGGCAAGCGCCGCTCCGGTGAAGGCCAGGCCGAGCATGCGGGTGCGAGCGCGGGCGCGGGAGTTGAGGTTGATGGTCATCATCGCCTTCCGTGTGACGCGTGGCCGACCGAGTGGTCGGCGGGATGTAGCACCCTCTACGGGCGGGCGTCCCGTTCGGTTCTCGGAAGGTTCCAGCCGAGCCACTCGAGGACCGATCGCGGATCGCGATGGCCAGTCGTAGGCCAGCTCAGCGGTGGTGCACAGCGCGACGTGGTGAACGGGCCGCCGCGGCGAGGTCGGCGGCGACGTTCTCGACGTGGTCGTCCGAGCCGGTGATCAATCCGACCGTCACGCGGATGTGGTCGCCGTCGCTTCGCACGAGGAACGGCTCGCCCGGCGCCACGCCGATGCTGCGCGCGGCGAGGGCCAGTGTCGCCGACCGTTCCTCGGCGACGTCGACCCAGAGGTTGATGCCGTCGTTGCCTGTCGTCACGATCCCGTTGGCGGCGAGCACGTTGCAGACGAGTGCCCGGCGGCGGGAGTACGTCGCACGAGCCCGGGTCATCACCTCCGGTGTGGCGGGATCACGCAGCAGCTCGACGAGCGTGGCTTGCAGGATCCGGCTCGACCAGCCTGGTCCGAGCAACCGTCGGTTGGCGACCGCCGTCACGGCATCGCCGGCTCCGCCGACCGCGGCGAGCCGGAGGTCGGGACCGTGGCTCTTCGAGTACGAACGGATGTGGACCGTCCGCTCGGGCAGCCAGCGCCCGAGGCTGACGAGCGCGGCGTTCGAGATGTCGTTGGCGTGGTCGTCCTCGATGATCATCGTCGAGGAGCCGGCGAGCGCATCGGCGAGCGCACCCGCCCGCTCTGCGGTGAGCGCCACACCGGCGGGGTTCTGGGCGCGGGGCTGCAGGAAGAGGGCGCGCGGGCGTGTGGCCATCGCCGTGCGCAGACCGTCCGCCTGCATGCCCTGGTTGTCGACGTCGATGCCGATGACGTCACACCCGAGTCGCTCGAGCAGGTCGAGGAGTGGAGGAAACGTGGGGTGCTCGACGACGACGCGATCACCGAGCCGGAGGATGTGCTGGGCGACGCGGTCGAGGGCGTCCATCGCGCCGTCCACGACGGTGACGGCCTCCGGCGGGAACGGCCAGGACGCCACGAGCTCGTCCTCGAGGGCAGGCAGCACCGGATGGTCGAGGTAGCTCGAGGTGAGTGACTGCTTGCCGACACGGGACACGACGGGGCCGAGGTCGGGGAGCAGCGCAGGGTCGGGCACGCCCGACGAGAGGTCGAGCGCGAAGTGGCCGGGACCTTCGGTGATGCGTCGGTAGCGGCGCGGGCCGCCGGGACCCATCGGCACGCGGACGTACGTGCCGTTGCGGCCGCGGGCCTCGATGGCGCCGACGTCGGCGAGGCTGCGCCACGCCTCGCTGACCGTGGTCGGGGAGACGCCGAGGTGGCGGGAGAGCTCCCGCACGGTGGGGAGGCGGGAGTCGACGGGCAGCTGGCCGGCGGTGATCAGGCGCCCGATCACGGCGGCGATGTGGCGGGCAGTGCGGTCGCCGACGCCGATCTCGGCCGCGATGTCGCCTGCCACATCCATTGCGGCCACGAACGTACGGTGACAAAGCGGCCATTGTCCACCCGCAGCAGGAACGAATCGGCGCGGGTGTGAACCGCGCCGCACCCTCGGCGCGTACAGACGCCCATGGGTTCAGCGGCGCTCGCCGAGGGGGCAGCCATCGCGGCAACGGTCGTGGCGGTGGTCGGCGCGTGGCCACAGGTCCGGCGCACGTTGACGAGCGGCGACGCGCGCGGGTTTCGGTGACCACGCCGTCGCTCGGCGTCGCGACGGAGCTCGCCTGGGTCGTCTACGCCGTTCACGAGGGTCTGTGGTCGGCACTGCCGGAGGCGGTGTTGATGGTGGCGGCGAACGTGGTGCTGGCCGTCGTGCTGTGGCGAGCGGGATCGGCGATGTGGGTCGCCGCACTGGCGGCGCTGGGGTAGATGGCGGTGCTGGGCACCACCGCCGCCCTGGGTGGGCCGGCGGCGATCGCCGAGCTCCCGCTCCGATTCTGACGACACTTGGTTGCGCTCAGCGCAACCAAGTCTCCGAAGAATCAGTGATTTCCGTTTCGCGCTGATCACGACACCCATACGGGGTGTGATCAACCGTCCTGACGTCCTCGCCCTCTTCACCCGCCAGCACTTCGTCGCCAGCTGTGCACAGCTCGTCGAGGTCGGCGTGACCAAGTTCGCCCTCCACCGCGCGCGTGAGCGGGGGCTCGTGCTTGACGTTTCTCGTGGCGTGGTCGCGCTGTCCGGAGTCGGCCTGTCCTTCGAGGGGCGGGTGCTCGCACTGCAGTTCACGGCCGGAGCAACTGCCTTCGTCAGCGGGCCATCCGCCGGCGTGCTCTATGGCCTACGGTCGATGCCGAGGGAACGCCTCGAGGTGACGATCAAGGAGAGCCGTCGGGCGACGATCCCTGCGCCGCACCGACTCGTGCGCACGAGCTGGATCAACGAACCACGCGACGTGCATCTGCGACCGGACGGCATCCGCATCGCCAAGCCGCTGCGTATGTTGTTCGGCCTCGCCGAGCAGTTCAACCAGCACCGCTTCGAGCGGGCCGCCGAGGACGTGTGGCACAAGGGACTTGTCTCACCCGACGAGGCCGCCGAATATCTGGCTGCGATCCGGCGCTCTGGGCGATCCGGGGTCTCGACCTACGAGGCGTGGCTCGAACGCCTCTCGTTCCGCACCCGGCCGTCGCAGAGCGGCCTCGAGCTGCGACTGCTCGACCTGATCGAGCGCGTCGGCCTCCCCACCCCCGTCCGCCAGTTCCCACTCTTGCTGGCGAACGGCGAGCTCATCCACCTCGACATCGCGTGGCCGGCCGCCCGTCTCGCGGTGGAGCCAGGGCATTCGTGGTGGCACGGCGGCGACCTCCGGCAGCGTCAAGATCAGGCCCGTGACCGTGCATGCGCCGTCGTCGGTTGGCACATCGTGCGCTACGACGAGACGGCTGCGGACGATCCAATGACCACGGCTCGCGAGTTGCTGGCGCTCTACCGACGCCGGGTCTTGGACCTCACCGGTTCTTCGGAGACTTGGTAGCGCTGAGCGCAACCAAGTGTCGTCAGAATCGGTTCCGGGGCATTTGTACGGGGACAATAGACATATTGTCCGCATACTGGGGTGACATTAGATTCGGGACATGACGCGAACCGTGCGAGCGGCCTTGTTGCAGACTGATTGGGCCGGCACCAAGGAAGCCATGATCGACAAGCACGAGGAGGCCGCCCGTGAGGCCGCCGCCGAAGGCGCCCAGGTCGTCTGCTTCCAGGAGCTGTTCTACGGCCCGTACTTCTGCCAGGTGCAGGAGACGAAGTACTACGACTTCACCGAGGCGATCCCCGACGGCCCGACGACGCAGCGCTTCCAGGCCCTCGCCAAGGAGCTCGGCGTCGTCATGGTGCTGCCGATGTACGAGATCGAGCAGCCCGGCATCTACTACAACACCGCCGCCGTCATCGACGCCGACGGCACCTACCTCGGCAAGTACCGCAAGCAGCACATCCCGCAGGTCAAGGGGTTCTGGGAGAAGTTCTACTTCCGCCCCGGCAACGGCGGGTACCCCGTCTTCGAGACCGCCGTCGGCAAGGTCGGCGTCTACATCTGCTACGACCGCCACTTCCCCGAGGGGTGGCGGGCGCTCGGCCTCAACGGCGCCGAGATCGTCTTCAACCCCTCGGCCACCCACCGCGGCCTCAGCGAGTACATCTGGCGCGTCGAGCAGCCGGCCTCGGCCGTCGCCAACATGTACTACGTCGGCGCCATCAACCGTGTCGGCATCGAGGCCGACATCGGCGACAACGACTTCTACGGTCAGAGCTACTTCGTCGACCCCGAGGGCAAGTTCGTCGGCGATGTCGGCGACGCCTACAAGCCCGAGCTGATCGTCCGCGATCTCGATCTCGACAAGATCAAGGAGGTCCGCGACCGCTGGGCCTTCTACCGGGACCGCCGCCCCGACGCCTACGACGAGCTCGTCGAGCGCTGAGATGACGACGCTTACTGCGTTCCCCGGCCACGCAGGCCGTTGCTGGCCACTCGCTCGCTGGCGCTCGCTCGCTCGCACCGGAGGACGGGGATGAGCACCACGCTCATCAAGGGCGGCACCGTCGTCAGTGCCTCCGGGCGGAGTGCCGCCGACGTCCTGATCGACGGCGAGACGATCGTCGGCCTGCTGGCCCCCGGCCAGGCCGAGGCGATCGGCATCGCGCCCGTGCGCACCATCGATGCCACCGGCAAGTACGTCGTGCCGGGCGGCGTCGACGTGCACACCCACATGGAGTTGCCGTTCGGCGGGACCAACGCCTCCGACACGTTCGAGACGGGCACGAGAGCGGCCGCATGGGGCGGTGTCACGACCATCGTCGATTTCGCCGTGCAGCGCGCCGGCGAATCGGTGCTCGACGGGCTCGCCGAGTGGCACCGCAAGGCCGACGGCAACTGCGCCATCGACTACGGCTTCCACCAGATCATCGGCGGCGTCGACGAGGAGTCGCTCAAGGCGATGACCTACCTCGTCGAGCACGAAGGCGTCACGAGCTTCAAGCTGTTCATGGCGTACCCCGGCGTCTTCTACTCCGACGACGGCCAGATCCTGCGGGCGATGCAGAACGCCGGCGAATCCGGTGCCGTGATGATGATGCATGCCGAGAACGGCATCGCCATCGATGTCCTCATCGCCCAGGCCCTCGCCCGCGGCGAAACCGACCCGAAGTTCCATTCCTTCACGCGACCTGCCGCGTTGGAGGGGGAAGCGACCAACCGCGCCATCCAGCTGGCCAAGGTCGCCGGCAACGTCCCGCTGTACATCGTGCACATGTCCGCCTCGGAGGCGCTGCGGGAGCTCGCCGAGGCGCGGCACCGTGGGCAGAACGTCTTCGGCGAGACGTGCCCGCAGTACCTGTACCTGTCCATCGAGGACCACCTCGCCCAGCCCGGGTTCGAGGGCGCCAAGTGGGTCTGCTCGACGCCGCTGCGCTCCAAGCACGAGCACCACCAGGACGACCTCTGGAAGGGTCTGCGGATGGACGAGCTGGCCGTCGTCTCGACCGACCACTGCCCGTTCTGCATGAAGGAGCAGAAGGAGCTCGGCCTCGGTGACTTCTCCAAGATCCCCAACGGCATCGGCAGCATCGAGCACCGCATGGAGCTCCTGTACCAGGGCGTCGTCGACGGGAAGATCTCGCTCGAGCGCTGGGTCGAGACGTGCTGCACGACGCCGGCCCGCATGTTCGGGCTCTACCCGAGCAAGGGCGTGATCGCCCCCGGTGCCGACGCCGACATCCTGATCTGGGACCCCAATGGGCACACGTCGATCGGCTTCGAGAAGAAGCACCACATGAACATGGACCACTCGGCGTGGGAGGGCTTCGAGATCGACGGCAAGGTCGACACGGTCCTCAGCCGTGGCCGCGTCGTCATCGAGAACGATCAGTACACCGGCGCCAAGGGCCACGGCCGGTTCATCAAGCGCGGGCTCTCGCAATTTCTCGTCTGAGGAGACACCCCCATGAACAGAATCTCCCACTGGATCGACGGAGCGATCGTCGAAGGATCGTCTGGACGCTCCGGCACGGTGTTCAACCCGGCAACGGGGGAGCAAGCGGCAAGTGTCGACTTCGCCAACGAAGCCGAGGTCGACGCGGCCGTTGCGGCCGCGCAGCGCGCCTTGCCCGGGTGGCGGGCGACCTCGCTCGGCCGCCGCGCCGAGGTGATGTTCCACCTGCGCGAGCTCGTCGACGCCAACCGCAAGGAGATCGCCTCGCTGCTCACCGCCGAGCACGGCAAAGTGCTCGGCGACGCGCTCGGTGAGGTGGCCCGCGGCCTCGAGAACATCGAGTTCGCCTGCGGCATCCCGCACCTCCTGAAGGGTGGCTACAGCGAGCAGGCGGCGACCGGCGTGGACGTGTACTCGATCCGCCAGCCGCTCGGAGTCGTCGCCGGCATCACGCCGTTCAACTTTCCGGCGATGGTGCCGATGTGGATGTTCGCCAACGCCCTCGCCTGCGGCAACACGTTCATCCTCAAGCCCAGTGAGAAGGACCCGTCAGCGTCGCTGCTGATGGCTGAGCTGCTGGCCACGGCCGGTTTGCCACCTGGCTGCTTCAACGTCATCCAGGGTGACAAGGTGGCCGTCGACCGGATCCTCGAGCATCCCGACATCGCGGCGATCAGCTTCGTGGGATCGACGCCGATCGCCCGCTACATCTACGAGACGGGGACGAAGAACGGCAAGCGCGTGCAGGCGCTCGGTGGGGCGAAGAACCACATGCTCGTGCTGCCCGATGCCGACTTGGACATGGCTGCCGATGCCGCCGTGTCGGCCGGTTACGGATCAGCCGGGGAGCGCTGCATGGCGATCAGTGTCGTCCTCGCCGTCGACACGATCGCCGACGACTTGGTCGACAAGATCGCCCAGCGCATCCCGTCGCTCAAGGTCGGTCCCGGCATGGAACCCGACAACGAGATGGGACCGCTGATCACGGGCGAGCACCGTGATCGCGTCGCCGGCTACGTGGAAGGCGCGAGCGGAGAGGGTGCGACCGTCGTCGTCGATGGGCGCCAAGGCGCTCCGTCCGACGGTTTCTTCCTCAACCCGTCGCTGCTCGACAACGTGCGCCCGGGCACCAAGGCCTACGACGACGAGATCTTCGGGCCGGTGCTCTCCGTGACACGTGTGCACTCGTATGACGAGGGCGTCGAGCTGATCAACTCCAACCCATACGGCAACGGCACGGCGATCTTCACCCGTGACGGTGGCGCCGCCCGGCAGTTCCAGTTCGACGTGAACGTCGGCATGGTCGGGCTCAACGTGCCGATCCCGGTGCCGGTCAGCTACTACAGCTTCGGCGGCTGGAAGGCCAGCCTCTTCGGCGACACCCACATGTACGGGCCCGAGGGGATCAACTTCTACACGCGGGGCAAGGTCATCACCTCGCGCTGGCCCGACCCCCACACGTCGAAAGTCGACCTGGGCTTCCCCCAGAACAGGTAGCGCATGGACCTCGGGATCGTTCTGCAGACCACCCCGCCGGCGGCACGGGTGGTTGATCTGGCCAGGCGGGCGGAAACGTACGGCTTCTCCCACGTGTGGACCTTCGACAGCCACATCCTGTGGGAGGAGCCGTACGTCATCTACAGCCAGATCCTGGCGGAAACCCGCAACATCGTCGTCGGGCCGATGGTCACCAACCCGGCGACACGCGACTGGACCGTCACGGCCAGCGTCTTCGCCACGCTCAACGAGATGTACGGCAACCGCACGGTCTGTGGCATCGGCCGCGGCGACTCGGCGGTACGAGTGACGAACGGCAAGCCGACGACGATCGCCACGCTGCGTGAGGCGACGCACGTCATCCGCGAGCTGGCCAACGGGCGCAGCGTCGACTACAACGGCTCGACGATCGCCTTCCCATGGGCCGGCACGTCGGAGCTCGAGGTGTGGATCGCCGGCTACGGGCCCCGCGCCCTGGCCCTGGCCGGTGAGATCGGTGATGGGTTCATCCTCCAGCTGGCCGACCCGCAGATCGCCGCGTGGACCATCAAGGCGGTGCGCACCGCCGCCGAGCAGGCCGGCCGCAACCCCGACGACGTCACGATCTGCGTCGCCGCGCCGGCCTACGTGGGCGACGACCTCGCCCACATGCGCGACCAGTGCCGCTGGTTCGGCGGCATGGTCGGCAATCACGTCGCCGACATCGTCGGCCGGTACGGCGAGTCATCGGACGTCCCGAGCGCCCTCACCGACTACATCAAGGGTCGCCAGGGCTACGACTACAACGAGCACGGTCAGGCGGGGAACGTGCACGCCGACTTCGTCCCGGACGAGATCGTCGACCGCTTCTGCCTGCTCGGTCCGGTGGACGTGCAGCTGCAGCGCCTCGCCGAGCTGCGCGACCTCGGCGTGCACCAGTTCTCGATCTACCTCCAGCACGATGCCAAGGACGCCACGCTCCAGGCCTACGGCGAGCAGGTGCTGCCCGCCTTGGCCGAGCACAGGTTGGCCAAGGCTTGATCCGCAAGTTCCTGCTGTTCGTCCTCGCGCTGGTCCTCGTGGCCTGCGCGTGGGAGCTCTACAAGCTCGTTGGACCGGACAACGGGGGTGACGTCCTCGGCTGGTCGATCATCCCGCGGACCAACGACATCGCCATGCCCCACGTGTGGGACATGGGCGCTCGGCTGTTCGAGGACGAGAGCCGGACGTCGGACCGACCGATCTGGCTGGTCGTCCTGGAGGCCGCCTGGTACTCGTTCCGGCTGGCCGCCGCCGGCTTCGCCATCGGCAGCGTCGTCGGCATCGCCCTCGCCACGGTGATGGCCCGCTTCAACGTCGTGCGCCGCGGGCTGTTGCCGTACCTGGTGGTGTCGCAGACGGTGCCGCTGATCGCCCTCGCCCCACTCGTCGTCAGCTGGGGTGGCCGAGTGTCGATCGGTGGCTGGTCCTGGCCGCGGTGGCTGTCGGTGGCCGTGCTCGGTGCGTTCCTGGCGTTCTTCCCGGTCGCCGTTGGGACGCTGCGCGGCCTCGAGTCCGCTTCGTCCACCGCGCTCGAGCTGATGCGCAGCTTCGCCGCCTCGGGAAGCCAGACGCTGCGCAAGTTGCGGTTCCCGGCCGCCGTGCCGCGGATGCTCCCGGCACTGCGGCTGGCGGCGACGGCCTCGGTGATCGGCGTGGTCGTGGCCGAGATCTCGACCGGCCTGCGCGGCGGCATCGGCCGGCTGATCATCGAGTACGCGCGCCAGAGCACCAGCGACTCGGCGAAGCTGTATCCGGCGCTGCTCGGCGCCGCCGTTCTCGGGCTGGCGTTGGTCGGCGTCGTCGGAGCGTTCGAGTACGGGGTCAACCGGCAGCGTCCGCCGGTACCGAGCGGGTGATGGCGTGATGGAGGCGAGCGAGCGGGCCGTCCAGGTCAGCGGAGTCAGCAAGGTGTTCAACCCCGGCACGCCACGGCAGGTCGACGCGCTCGTCGACGTGGAGCTCACGGTCGCGCCCGGTGAGTTCGTCACCCTCATCGGACCGTCCGGATGCGGGAAGTCGACGCTGCTACGGCTCATCGCCAGCCTCATCGAGCCGACCACGGGCACGATCACCGTGAATGGCAAGCCGGCCGGACGGGCTCGCCTCGACCAGGAGTACGGCATGGCCTTCCAGCAGGCCGGCCTCTTCGACTGGCGCAGTGTGGTCAAGAACGTCGAGCTGCCGCTCGAGCTGAAGGGTTGGGACAAGGCGAAGCGCCGTGAGCGGGCGCTGGACATGCTGGCCCTCGTGAAGCTGGCCGACTTCGCCGAGCACCGGCCGTGGCAGCTGTCGGGCGGCATGCAGCAGCGGGTCGCCATCGCCAGGGCGCTCGCCGCCCACCCGCCACTGCTGTTGATGGACGAGCCGTTCGGTGCGCTGGACGAGATGACTCGTGAGCACATGCAGGCCGAGCTGCTGCGGATCTGCGCCGAGACCGACACCAGTGTGGTCTTCGTGACGCACTCGATCCCCGAGGCGGTTTACCTCTCCCGTCGCGTGGTGGTGATGTCACGACGCCCGGGGACGATCAGCCACGTCATCGACGTCGACCTCGGAGCCCACCGTGATGTCGACACCCGCGAGGACGCCGGGTTCTACAAGAAGGTCACCGAGGTGCGCGAAGCGCTGCGCGGGCACGAGGTCGACAAGAGCCTGATGACAACCGGTGGTGAGGATCGGTGACCCGGCTGGGGCGCGTTGTCCGGGCCGTGTGGCCGCCGCTCGTGTTCGGCATCGCCTTCCTCGCGCTGTGGGAAGCCGCCGTGAACGTCTTCGACTGGAAGCCGTACTTCCTGCCCAAGCCGTCGAGCATCTGGACCCAGTTCACTGACAACCTCAGCTCGATCCGCGCGGCCGTGGCGGTCTCCGGCGCCAACGCGCTGGTCGGCCTGCTCTGCGGCACTGCGCTCGGCGTCGCGATGAGCTTCCTCCTGATGCGCTTCCGCCTCCTCAACGACATGCTCTCGCCGCTCGCCGTGGGCCTCAACGCGATCCCGATCTTCGTGCTGGTCGCCGTGTTCAACAACATGTTCGCCATCACGTCGGAGATCCCGCGCCGGCTCATGGTCACGTTGGTCGTGTACTTCATCGTCCTCATCAACGTCGCCAAGGGCCTGCGCCAGGTCGAGTCCACGCACGTTGAACTGCTGCGCTCGTACGCCGCGAGCCCCACGCAGGTGCTCGTCAAGGCGCGGATCCCGAACGCCGTGCCGTACCTGTTCACGGCGCTGACGATCGCCGCGCCGGTGGCCGTGATCACGGCGTTCGTGTCGGAGTACTTCGGCGGCACGCAGAACGGGCTGGGCAGCCGCATCACGTCCAACATGACTGCCAACACGGCCGCAGCCTGGGCGTACGTGCTCGGCGCCTGCCTGCTCGGGCTGGCGTTCTACCTTGTCTCCGTTCTGTTGGAAAGGCTCATCACACAGCACAGGGGCGGGAGCCCCGGGGGAGGAACCACATGAGGAAGCGTTCATGGAGCGCCGCGATCGCGGCGCTGGCGCTCGTCGTCGCGGCGTGCGGCGGCGACGATGACGACGACGGTGGCGGGGCCGCGGAGGGCACCGATCAAGCGCCCGCGACGACCACCGCCGACACAGGCGCGGCCACGACCGCGGCGTCCGAGGATGGCACCGAGACCACAGCTGCCGAACCCGGCGGTGCTGCTCCGACGACGGCTGCCAGCGGTGAGGCCACCGAGTGCGAGACCGTCGACGATGTGTCGTTGCAACTGCAATGGTTCATCCAGGCGCAGTTCGCCGGCTACCTGGCGGCGATCGACCAGGGGTACTACGACAAGTACTGCCTGAACGTCGAGATCCTGGAGGGCGGCGTCGACATCGTGCCGCAGCAGGTGCTGGCGGATGGTCAGGCCGACTTCGCGATCGCCTGGGTGCCCAAGGCGTTGCAGACGAGGGAGCAGGGCGCCGACATCACGAACATCGCCCAGATCTTCCAGCGCTCGGGCACGCTGCAGGTGTCCTTCAAGGACGACAACATCATCGACCCCGCCGACTTCGCCGGGAAGAACATCGGCAACTGGGGCTTCGGCAACGAGTACGAGATCTTCGCCGCGCTGAACCAGGCCGGCCTCGATCCGGCCGCCGACGTCAACCTGGTGCAGCAGCAGTTCGACATGCTCGGCCTGCTGTCAGGCGACATCGACGCGGCAGAAGCGATGACGTACAACGAGTACGCGCAGGTGCTCGAGGCCGAGAACCCGGAGACGGGGGAGCTGTACCAGCCGGATGACCTCAACGTCGTGTCGTACGAGGACGTGGGCGTCGGCATGTTGCAGGACGCCATCTGGGCCGACGCTGCCCGATTGGACTCCGACGAGGCATACCGCGACGCCTCCGTGCGGTTCCTTGCGGCGTCGATCGAGGGCTGGATCTACTGCCGTGACAACCCCGAGTCGTGCCGCGACATCGTCGTCGCCGCCGGATCGCAGCTCGGCGACAGCCACCAGCTCTGGCAGATGAACGAGATCAACAAGCTGATCTGGCCGTCCAGGGACGGCATCGGCACGCTCGACCCGAGCGCATGGCAGCGCACGGTCCAGCTCGCCCAGAACACCCCGAACCTGGAGGGCGCGACGGTGCTGACCGCCGCACCGACCGACGGGGCGTTCCGCAACGAACTGATCACCGAGGCGCAGTCGCTGGTCGGCGAGAACCAGGACATCGCTGGGATGGAGTTCGCGCCGATCGACGTCACCCTCGAACCGGGTGGGTCGTAGACCCGGAACGGCGCGTCAGCCATAGCGGAACGACGCACAAGAATGCGATGCCGAGGATCATCCCGCCCAGGTAGGCCGTGAACTGGCCGGTTCCTGACAGCTGCGCTGGCGGGAACAGGTTGATCACGATCACGGCAACGCAAGCGACGGCGCCGACGCCGGCAATCAACACGACACCCATGAGGCCGCCCGGGATCTTGAATGCCCGGGCGACCTCCGGGTGGCGGCGTCGCAGTCGGATCGCCGTCGCGTACATCAGGACGTACATCACGAGGAGCAGCTGCGTCTGCAGGGCCGTGAAGATCCAGAACACGCTGTTCACGGACGGCAGGAGCAGGAACAGGGTGGCCAGCACCGTGCCGACGACTGCCTGGAAAAGCAGGAGGCGGTTGGGCATCCCGGCGCGGTTCGTCGTGCACAGCCAGCGGGGGAGTGCGCCGTGCTGTCCCGCCAGGAGCACACCGCGGACCGGTCCGGCCAGCAGCACCTGCACCTGAATCAGCAGGCCCCCGACGATGAGCAAGGCCATCAGCCTGACCATCCACTCGAGGTGGTAGACGCCGAGCATGCTGGCGAACGCCTGGCTCAGCCCGCCGATCAGGCTGAGCTCCTTCGACGGGACGACGATGGCGATGGCCAGCGTGGTGGGCACGATCAGCAACAGCACGACCCCCGCGGCGAGCAGGATCGCCCGCGGGTAGTCCCGGCCCGGCCGGGCGACGTCGCCGGCGTGTGCCGCCGACTGCTCGGCGCCGGCGAAGACGAGGAAGGCGCTGCTGGCGAGGACGAGCGTCTGGATGTTGCCGAGGTCGGGGACCAGCTCGCTGGTCTCGAACGTGATCTGGCTCGGCTTGCCCTGCAGGAAGTAGACCAGCCCGAGAATGCCAAGTGCGAGACCGGGAATGACGATCCCCATCACAACAGCGGCGTTCGTCACAGACGCCGATTCGCGCACGCCGAGCATGGCGACCGCGGTCATCAACCAGATCGCGACGACGATCACGCCGAAGAGGAAGGCGGGGTTGGAGGCGAGCGCCGGGTTGAAGATGTACGACGCGTTCGCGCTGATCACCGACATGATCGCCGGGAGGGCGATGACCCCGGCCATCCATTGCAGCCACACCGTCGTGAAGCCGCCACGCTCGCCGAAGGCCACGCTGGCCCACGCGTACACGCCTCCGGTGCGGGGCCAGCCCGTCGCCAGCTCCGCGGCGACCAGTGCCGTCGGGATGAGCAGCAGCACGATCGCCAGGGCGTAGAAGAAGAGGGACGTGTACCCGTACTCGGCGAGCGCCGGCGTGCCGCTGAGACTGGCGATGTAGGCGACACTGAGCATCGCCAGCGGGAACACCCCGAGCGCCCGCCCGTGTGTGGCCCCCGCCGGTCGCGGCACCGGCTCCACACGAGGCACCGTACTTGTGGGAGACCGCGCAACTACGCTTCCTGTGTGCGTGCCGCAGTGGCGTTCGTGCTGCTCACGGCCCTCGCCTGCTCACCATCGGACTCCGAGGTGCGCAGTCGCGACGACGTGATCGCCGCGCTCGAGGGAGTAGGGCTGCGGGTGTGCACCACGGACGAATCGCCGACGGACCTCGACGGTGTCGAGCAGATCGCCCGCGTCGACGTGGCCGTCGGGAGCTGCGACTCGAACGCCACCGGTGAGGTGGTGATCGCCACGCACGCCAGTGAGGACGACCGGGATCGCCTCGTCTCACCGCTCCTTGCCGTCACCCGCCCCCGCTTCGCCGATGCGGTGTGGAGGCTGGGCACGACGACCGTGCTGCTCTCCGGCGTTCCCGACGACGACGTCGTCGACCTCGTTGGGCAGGCGATGAAGGACCTCGGCGCGACCTGAGTCAGTTCGGGGCGGTGGTTGCCTCGCCGATGCGGGTGCGGATGCGCGCCGCTGGATCCTGGCCGTAGAACGCCCGCAGCACGTCGTACAGGTCCGGCTTGAGCGACTCGACGTCGCGCGGTTGCGTGAAGAAGGTCTCGCTGGCGACGGCGAAGAACTCCGCGGCGTTGGTGCCGGCATACGGCCGGAGCACGGAGTTGCCGGCCCGCACGTTCTCGTACTCCGTGGTGCACACCTCGATCCACCGTTCGCGCAGCGCCTCGTCATCGATCAACGGCGTGCCGTCGCTCACGCCGTCGCGCATGTCGAGCTTGTGGGCGAACTCGTGGAGCACGACATCACGACCGAGCCGTGGATTGGCAGCCTCCCGCCGCGCCGACGACCACGTCACCATGACGGGCCCGTCGCCGTGGTGCGCCTCGCCATCGACCGCGCCGACGTCCGCGACGACTCCGGCGACCGGGCCGGCCATCGGTGCTACACGCCGCATCGCGCCAGCGCGGACGACGATCGTCCCGACCCCGTCGTACGAGGCTGAGTCGAGCTCGAGCGCGAGCAGCGCAGCGTGGGCGGCGATCACCGTGCGGACCTCATCGGTCAGCTCGAAGTCGCGCGCTGCCTCCCAGCGCTTCGTCGCCAGCAGGTCCTCAGCGAGCACGCCGAGACGGGCTTGCTCGTCGGCGTCCAGCAGCCTCCACAGCCCCGAGCGAGCGGTGAGGATGTCCTGCCAGTTGGCCGGGAGACCGGGCCGGTCGTGGTGGAACAACCGGCGCATCGGACCGATTCAACCAGCAGCGTGGCGGTCGGCCACCTCCAGCGCCTCGTCGATGATCGCCAGGCCGGTCCGCATGTCGTCGTCGCTGATCGTGATCGGCGGTACGACGTGCAGCCGGTTGAAGTGGGTGAACGGCCACAGGCCGCGCTCCTTGCACGCCGCTGCCAGTTCGGTCATCGGCTGCGCGTCGGGCCCAGCGGCGTTGAACGGCACGAGGGGCTCTCGTGTCTGGCGGTCGCGGACGAGCTCGATCGCCCAGAACACACCGAGCCCGCGCACCTCCCCGATCGACGGGTGGCCCGCCGCCATCTTCTCGAGCGCCGGTCCGACGACGTCTTCGCCGAGGTGGCGGGCGTGCTCGATGATGCCCTCCTCCTTGAAGATGCCGATGCTGGCAACCGCAGAGGCGCATGCCAGCGGATGGCCCGAGTACGTCAGGCCGCCGGGGTACGGCCGATCGGCGAACGTGTCCGCGATGCGGCGGCTGATGATGACGCCACCGAGCGGGATGTAGCCGGAGTTGACGCCCTTGGCGAAGCAGATCAGGTCCGGAGCGACATCCCAATGATCGACGGCGAACCACTCGCCGCAGCGGCCGAAGCCGGCCATCACCTCGTCGGCGATGAGCACGATGCCGTGGCGATCGCACAGCTCGCGGACACCCTGCAGGTAGCCGTCGGGCGGGACGAGGATGCCATTCGTGCCGACCACCGACTCGAGGATGATCGCGGCGACGTTCTGGGCGCCCTCGACCATGATCAGGTCGGCAAGGTGCTCGAGGGCTCGCCCGCACTCTTGCGCGTCGTCCTCGGCGTGGAACGCCGAACGATAGGTGTACGGGCCCCAGTACCTGACGATGCCTGGGATGCCGGGCTCGCTCCCCCAGCGGCGGGGGTCGCCCGTCATCGTGAGCGAACCGGCCGTCGCGCCGTGATAGCTGCGGTACGCCGCCAGCACCTTGTGGCGGCCCGTGTGCAGCCGCGCCATCCGGATCGCGTTCTCGGTGGCCTCGGCGCCACCGTTGGTGAAGAACACCATGTCGAGATCACCAGGCGCCAACTCGGCGATCAACCGCGCCGCTTCACTCGTGGCGGCGTTGGCATGGATCGGCGCCACCGTGCACAGCAGCTCGGCCTGCTCCTTGATCGCGGCGACGAGCTTGGGGTGCTGGTGACCGATGTTGACGTTGACCAGCTGGCTCGAGAAGTCGAGGTAGCTGTTGCCGTCCTCGTCCCAGAAGCGGGCGCCTTCGGCACCGGCCACGACGAGGGGGGAGATCGCCGCCTGTGCCGACCAGGAGTGGAACACGTGGGCGCGGTCATCGAGGTACGCGCGCGAGCGCGCGGTCGAGGTTGCCGTCATGGAAGCGGAGCGTAATTGGTACTGCTCAGCCCGAACAATGGAGCCATTGTGCCTGTACAGACCGGCGGCGAGCAGCTGCCGTAGCGTGAGCGTCATGGGTGCGATGGTCAGCTTCCCGAGCAACGGCAGCACGTGTGACGGCTACCTGGCCGACGGAGGTGGGCCCGGGGTGATCGTGATCCAGGAGTGGTGGGGCCTCGTGCCGCACATCATCGACGTGACGGACCGCTTCGGGGACGCCGGGTACACGGCCCTGGCGCCGGATCTCTACCACGGCAAGACGGCCAGCGAGCCCGACGGGGCGGGAAAGCTGATGATGGCGATGAACATGGCGCAGGCCGCCAAGGACATGTCCGGCGCGGTGGACTTCGTCGTCGAGCGCTCCGGCAGCGATCGAGTCGGCGTTGTCGGGTACTGCCTGGGTGGCGGGCTGGCATTGGTGCTGGCGACGCAGCGACCCGACCGTGTCCGGGCCGTGGCGCCGTACTACGGCGTGATCCCGCCGGCGGCGGCACAGCCGGAATGGGATCAGCTCGACGCCGTCGTGGTCGGCGAGTACGCCGGCGAGGACGGGTACCTCACGCCCGAGATGGTGTTCGAGTTGGAGGCGCAGTTGCAGGGCCTCGGGAAGGACGCCACGATGCACGTGCACGAGGGTGCGGACCACGCGTTCTTCAACGACTCGCGGCCGGACGTGTACCACGCCGAACACGCGCTGGAGGCGTGGGAGCGAACGAACGAGCTGTTCCGCGAGGTGCTCATGGCGCCCCAGGAGCCGACTGACTAACCAGTGGCGCTGCGCGCCGATACGTTGTCGCTCCGTGCGACGCGTGTTGATCTTGGCCATCCCCGCTGTGCTGGTGCTCGGAGCCTGCAGCAGCGACGACGACGACGAGCCGGAGGTGACGCTCCCCGACGTCACGCTGCCGGACGTGACGCTCCCTGACGTGACGCTGCCGGACATCACCCTGCCGGACATCACGCTGCCGGACATCACGCTGCCGGACATCACGTTGCCGGACCTCACGCTCCCGGACTTCTCCATCCCCGAGAACGCTGAAGAGACGGCGCGGGACATGCTCGAGGGGCTCGGCCTCGACGACACGCAGATCGACTGCCTCGTCGATCGCATTGAAGAGGTCGGCGGGAATGCCGACGAGCTCAACGACATCATGGGCCTGCTGGGCGACTGCGACATCTCGATCAGCGACCTGCAACCCGGCGGCTGACACGTCGCCCGGATTCGCAAGGTGGGTGAGCCGAGCCCGGATGGACGGTTCGACGCCGTCTGGCTCGATGCCGGTGGCGTCCTCGTCCTGCCCGACCCCGGCGTGCTCGGCCCGCTGCTCGCCTACTACGGAGGTGATGCGTCCGTCGATCGCCACCGGCGCGCCCACTACGCGGCGATGGCGGTCAAGTCGGTCCAGGGCGCCGAGGAACGCGACTGGATCGAGTACGACCGGGCGTACGTCAGGTCGATCGGCGTCGCCGAGATCGACGTCGAGGAGGCAGCGCAGGCGCTCGGCCACACCCGCAGCGCCCTCTTGTGGCGCTGGGTGATCCCCGAGCACCTCGCTGCGCTCCGGGCCCTCGATCAAGCAGGCGTGCCACTCGGCGTGGTGTCGAACGCCAGCGGGCAGATCGAGGCCGTGTTGCGGCGTTCCGGCGTGTGCCAGGTCGGCCCGGGCGCTGGCGTCGAGGTCCGCTGTGTGGTCGACAGCCACGTCGTCGGCGTCGCCAAGCCGGATCCGGCGATCTTCGAGCACGCCGCCGTGCACTTCCCGGACATCGAGCGGTCACGTATCGCCTACGTCGGCGACTCCGTGACGATGGACGTCGGAGGCGCCAGTGCGGCCGGCCTCCATCCGCTGCTCGTCGACCCCTACGACGACCACTCCGACGGCGACTTCGACCGCATCAAGTCGCTCGCTGATCTCGTGCCCTGATCCATCCGAGTGTTTGACGCCATCCGAGTGTCAGGGCCCGGGAAAATCGACCTCCAGCACTCGGACGGGCTCAAACACTCGGATGGTTCAGGCTGCGGTCAGGCGGCGGGCGATCACCTTGAGGCACAGGGTCTCGTCGGCCCCTTCGAAGATTGACAGCACCCGGGCGTCGACGAACAGGCGGCTGACGGAGTACTCCTCGGCGTAACCGAAGCCGCCGTGGATCTGCATCGCCTCGCGCGTGACCCACTCGGCGGCCTTGCAGACGTACGCCTTGACCATGCTGGCCTCGGTGGCGCCCTGCCCCTTGGCCATCAGGGTGGCGACGTGATAGGCGAACTGCCGTCCCGCCTGGATCAGCACGGCCATCCTGCCGAGTTTGGCCTTGGTCAGTTGGTAGTCGAAGACGCTCGAGCCGAAAACCGTGCGGTTGCGGGCGTAGTCGAGGGCCGACTCGTACGCGGCCTGCATCACGCCGATGGCGCGAGCAGCGGTCTGCAGTCGCCCGTTCTCGAAGCCCTCCATCTGGTAGTAGAAGCCGCGCCCGAGGCCCTCCTCGCCGCCGATCAGGTGATCAGCCGGCACCCACCAGTCCTCCAGCGCGATCTCGTAGCTGTGCATGCCGCGGTAGCCGAGCGTGTCGATCGCGCGGCCCTCCATCTTTCCCGTCCGCCCAGCCGCTCCGTCGTCCTGCGTGAGCTCGAAGCCATGGCCGTCCGACCGCAACTTGGGCACGACGAAGAGGCTCAGCCCGCGATGCGCCTTGGAGCGGTCGGGGTCGGTGCGGGCCAGCAGCATCAGGACGTCGGCGCGCGCCCCGAACGTGCACCAGGTCTTCACGCCGTTGATCACGTATCCCGGCCGGCCGTCGATGCCCTCGGCTGGCGTCGCCGTCACCTTCAGCCCGGCGACGTCGCTGCCGTAGTCGGGCTCGGTGACGGCAACGGCGACCATCGCCTCGGCCGTCGCCAGCTTCGGCAGCCACGTCAGCTTCTGCTCCTCGGTCCCGCCCCGGACCAGCGCTCTCGTCAAGATCTCCGGACGCGTGATGAGCGATCCGCCGATGCCCAGGCTCGCTCGGCTCAGCTCCTCCGTCGCGATGACCATCGCGAGGTACTCGCTGTCGCCGCCCTCGTTGTATCCGCCGTAGTCCGCTGGCACCGACAGCCCGAAGGCGCCGATCTCGGCGAGGCCGGCGATGATCTCCTCGGGCACGTCGGCGTTCGTGCGATGGACGTGCTCGGCCTGGGGGGCGACGACGTTCGCGGCGAATGAGCGGAACGTGTCCTGCACCAGCTCCATGTCGGCGTCGAGGTGGCGGGGGCCCGCCGTCTCGGCGAGGGTGGCGACGAACTCCGGGTCGCGGAAGCGCTCGAGGAACGGGTGCGCCTCGCGCAGCGGCGCCGTCTCGACGCCCCACAACCGCTCTCGGCCGGCGAGACGCGTGATCAGGTCGTGCACGACGTCGGCCGTGAAGGCGCACGCGATGCGCGCCTCGACGTCACCCTTGGCGCCATAGTCGAGCAGCGCCCGCGCCGTCGCCGCTGCCGACGCGGCGTGGGCGAGGTCGTAGGCGACGACCTGCTGCGCGTCGGGACCACCCGTCTGCGCAACGTGGCGAGCAGTGGTGGCGACGACGCCGTCGACGAGGGCGAGGGCTTCGGCCGCTGCTGACAGGTCGTTCTCGGCCAAGGTCATGCCCGGGGAATGTACGACGCGATCGCCGCAGCGCGTCGGGTCAGTGCAGCGCGGCGTTCAGGCCGCCCCACTTCCCGGCTCGCTGGCGGGCTTCGATGGCGCCGGTCTGACTGTGGCGGATGAACATCATCCCGCTGATCCCCGAGACGTCCTTGCCCTTGACGACCTCGCCGTCGGGGAGTCGTACGAGCGTGCCTGCCGTGATGTACAGGCCGGCCTCGACGACGCAGTCGTCGCCGAGGCTGATGCCGATCCCGCCGTTCGCTCCGATGAGACAGCGCTCGCCGATCGTGATCTGCTCGGTCCCGCCGCCGGACAGCGTCCCCATGATCGACGAGCCGCCGCCGATGTCGGAGCCCTCCCCGACGACCACACCTTGCGAGATCCGGCCCTCCACCATCGACGTGCCGAGCGTGCCGGCGTTGAAGTTGCAGAATCCCTCGTGCATCACGACGGTGCCTTCCGCCAGGTGGGCCCCGAGGCGGACCCGTGCCGCATCGCCGATGCGCACGCCCGACGGGATCACGTAATCGGTCATCGGTGGGAACTTGTCGAGGCCGCGCACGAGCAGGCTGCGCCCGTCGGCGCGCAGCGAGAGCCGGACGTCGTCGACATCGCCTGGGGCCACGGGACCGAGGTCGGTCCACGCCACCGTCGCCAGCTGGCCGAACACGCCGTCGAGGTTGAGGCTGCGGGGGACGGCGAGGCGGTGCGACAGCAGGTGCAGGCGCAGGTACACGTCGGCCGCCGACGTCGGCGGCTCGTCGACGTCGATCGTCAGGCGGATCGGTCGCACCACGACCTGGCGAACCGGATCCTTGCGCTCCCCGCCCGCCAGCGCGCTGTCGATCGATGCGGCCGGCGAAGCGCCTGGAGGCGCCGCCGTGCCGAACCGGGTGTTCGCCTCTGATCGACGCTGTCCGGGATCCTGA
The DNA here is from genome assembly GCA_963844915.1 of uncultured Acidimicrobiia bacterium. Classification (GTDB taxonomy): domain Bacteria; phylum Actinomycetota; class Acidimicrobiia; order Acidimicrobiales; family Ilumatobacteraceae; genus JALZMG01. The sequence goes on from CAWJQF010000013.1 coordinate 1,177,533, forward strand.
TCGAGTTCCGCGCCGTATTCCCCCCAACCCAGCCATCGGAACCACGCGTCGAGGGTCGTGCCGTCGCCGGCCTCCGTCGTGAAGCCGGCACCCCAGGCAGTGCGCGTCATGGGCGGTGTACCTCCGGTCGCAACGCCGGGAACAGGATCACATCGCGGATCGTGTCCACTCCGGCGAACAACATGATCAGTCGGTCCATCCCCACCCCTAACCCGCCGGTCGGCGGCATCCCGTACTCCAACGCGCGCAGGTAGTCCTCGTCGATCGTTCCGGCTTCCACATCCCCAGCCGCCCGCGCCCGCTCCTCGTCCTCGAAGCGCGCCCGCTGCTCGACGGGATCGTTGAGCTCGCTGTACCCGTTGGCGATCTCGCGGGCGTCCATGAACAGCTCGAATCGCTCCGTCAGGAACGGATCGGACCGATCGACTCGCGCCAATGGCGAGATCTCCACCGGGTGCCCAGTGACGAACAGCGGGGCGACGATGTCGTGTTCGACCGTCGCCCCGAAGAGCTCTTCGATCAGCTTGCCGGAACCCCAGCGCGGCTCCCAGTGCACCCCATGTTCGTCCGCCAGCGCGCGCATCCGCTCGAGCGGGTGGGACGGGTGCACTTCGGTGCCGATGGCGTCGCTGACCAGGTCGACCATCCGCCGGCGAGGCCACGGCTCGGCCAGATCCACCGGTTCGCCGCGCACCGTGATCGACGTCGTGCCGAGGGCGTCCCTCGCCGCCGTCACGATCAACGCCTCGGTGAGCTCCATCACGTCGTCGACGTCGGCGTATGCCTCGTAGGACTCCATCATCGTGAACTCGGTGTTGTGGCGCGGCGAAAGACCCTCGTTGCGGAACACCCGGCCGATCTCGAACACCCTGTCCATGCCCCCGACGATCAGCCGCTTGAGGTGCAGTTCCAACGCCACGCGGAGGTACATCGGCATGTCGAGCGTGTTGTAGTGGGTGACGAATGGACGGGCGTGCGCTCCGCCGGCCTCAGGATGGAGCACCGGCGTCTCGACCTCCACGAAGCCGCGCGACTGCAGCGTACGACGGAAGCTGGAGATCACGGCGTGGCGTATCTCGAACGCCCGACGTGCCGCGGCGTTGACCACCAGGTCGGCGTAGCGCTGGCGGAACCGCGTGTCGGGATCGGCGAGCCCGTGCCATTTGTCCGGCAGCGGCCTGATCGACTTGGCGAGCAGTTCGAGCGTCTCGACCTTGACCGACAACTCACCGGCTCTGGTCGTCATCACCGTGCCGTGGACGCCGACCCAGTCGCCGCGGTCGAGCTCCTTGACGTCAGCGAAGCCGTCGTCGCCGATCACGGCCCGGGAGATGAACAGCTGCAGCTCGACGCCACGATCGGCGATGGTGGCGAACACGAGCTTGCCGGCGTCGCGCTTGAGCAGCACGCGGCCGGCGACCGCCACCTTGGCGTCGGTCTCCGTGCCGGCCGGGAGGTCGCCCCACTGGGCCCGCACGTCCGCCGCGGTGTGGGTGCGATCGAACCGGTAGGGGTACGGCTGGCGGCCGGCCGCCCGCCGATCATCCACCTGGGCCTGACGGCGCGCCCGCTCGGCGGCGAGCCCGCTTCCGCCCGGCGCGGTCGGGTCGGTCGGCTCGCTGGTCACGAAGCGCTCACGGTACTGGGGGTCCAGCTCCATCACGTCACGGGCATGCGAATCGCAGCACGTGCCGACCCGTTCGCGCCTACCGAGTGAACGTCCCGAGCCCGGTCTTGTCGTAGAACGTCAGCGTGACGCTCGTCGCCACACCATCGGGCGCGACCGTGAACTCGGCGCCCGACGGGCCATTGGCGTTCTCGCCGATCGTGTCGAACGTGAACGTGTTGCCGTCGAAGGGCGTGAGGATGAACTTCGTCGGGCTGTCGGGCGGACCCATCGACATGTTCAGGGCACCGCCGTCCGAGCTGACCGTCAGCGGGCCGTAGTACGGGTTCTGATAGGTGCCGAGGTACGCCGACTCGGCGGCGGGCGGTGCCGGGTTGGCCGGCGGGGTGTTCCATCGCGGATCGGCGGCGCCTGTGTAGAACTCCTCCTCGAAGTCCTTCGCGAAGAAGTCCAACCACTCCACGGTCTGGCGACCGTTGGTGAGCACGTCGAGGATGCCGTCATTGATCGATTCCGGAATGCCGTGTGGCGCGCCGTTGGTCAGCGTCACGATCCCGAACTGCTCCGTCGGCAGCACGGTGATCGTCGTCGCCGCCCCGGTCAGGAAGGCGCCCGAATGATCGAGCCTCTCGCGGCCGTGGCCGTCGTACGTGACGTTCCAGCCGAGCCCGTAGAACTGCGTCCGTTCGCCGGGCGTCGTCGGCTGGAACAGCTCGTTGTGCGGCACGTGGGTGACCTGGAGCGCAGTGCCACTGATGATCTCCGTGCCGTCGACGGTGCCGTTGCCGAGCTCCAGCCGGACGAACTTCAGCATGTCGTTGACGGACGTGCTGAGTCCGCCGGCCGGCGCCTCGGCGTCGGGGTCGCGCGGGTCCCGCGGTTCCCACACCTTGTCCGCCGCCGGGCCGATCCGCATGTGGAGCGTCGCCCGGTTCTCCCGCGCCACGTAGTCGTCGTGGCGGTAGCTGGAACTCGTCATGCCCAGCGGTTCGAGCAGAACGCTGTCGGCGAGGTCTTCCCACGGCATCTGCGCGGCGGCGGCCGCCGCCAGGCCGCCCAAGGTGTAGCCGTAGTTGCTGTAGTGGTAGGTCGAGCGGAAGGCATCGAGCGGTTGCTGGGCGAGCAGCGGGAGGATGTGCGCCTGGTCCCAACCGAGGTCCTCCAGGAGATCCCCTGAGCCGGTGCGCAGGCCCGTCCGGTGCGACAGCTGATCGGCCAGCGTGGCGTGGTCCGTGACGTACGGATCGCTCATCGCGTAGTCCGGGTACCAGGTCCGCACGGGATCGGTCCAGTTGGCCTTCCCCTGCCCGACGACGCCTGCGACGATCGTCGACGTGACCGGCTTGGACATGGAGGCGACCTGGAACACGGTGTCGGCGTCGACGGGCTCGTCCGCACCGACGCGTCGCACGCCGAACCCCTCCGCGTAGACCACCTCGTCCTTGTAGATGACGCCGACCGCCACGCCCGGCACGCCGGTGCGGTCCATCCTGTCCTGCACGATGCCGGGCAGCTGCTCGAGTCCCTGCTGGACGATCTCGTCGGTGAACATTGGCGGCGCCGCCAAAGGTGGCGTGGGCGCCAACCCACCGGTCGTCGTCGGCGGCGCTGACGATCCGGACTCCGGGCGCTCAGTTGTCGGCGCCCCGGCCGTCGGGTTGGCTCCGCTGACGACCGAGTCGGCGACCGAGCTGGAGGTCGGCGCTGCCTCGTCGTCCGATCCGCTCGAGCACGCGGCGAGCGTCACCGCCGCAGTGGTCGTGATGGCGAGCATCGCCCGCGGGATTCTCGTGTGCACGCGATCTCCCTCCGACACGAACCGCCCGTGCATGCCTGCGTGCGATCTCGCCGACGCAATGATCTGCGCCGACCGTCGACTCTACGGCAGTGACTCCAGCGACAGTACGTCACGAGCGTACGACTCGGTGATCGCCGCCTGACCGGCGAGCGGACCGCTGAGCTCGCGCGCCAGGCGCGGCGGGAAGGTCGGGCCGGGTGTCTCGACGGCGGCGTACCGCGCCAAGGTCGCCGGCGCCTCCTCCACGAACCCACCGGCGTCGATCTCGTCGGCGATGACCCCTCCGACGCCGTTGGCGCGGCACATCGCGAACGCCAGCCGAGCCTCGCTGACGGTTCCCACGCAGTCGGTCGGCTTGTAGCCCTCCAGCCCGAGCATCTTGCGCAGCATCGAGCGGTTCTCGGGAACGTCGAACAGGTTCGCCGTGAAGCACTGGGAGACCGTCTCGGCGGGCAGCCAGGCCACGTAGTGCATCCACACATAGATGCACTTGGCGCAGCGCCCGCACCAGGGCTTCTGTCGGGCACAGGAGTGGGTGGCCGGCACGGCGTCGAGCTCGCGCTGCAGCGCCGAGAAGACGTTCAGGTCGTACACGGGACGGAGCAGGTGGAACATTCGCAAGTTGCTGAACAGGTTGGAGCGGACGTAGTCGTGGAGCAGCACCTCGGCCGCGCTGCTCATGCCCCACAGGTAGTTGATGCGCTCACCGGTGAGCTCCCAGACCAGGTTGTGCTCGTCGGTGCTTCTGGTGACACCGAGGGCGACTTCCGTGCAGCCGTGCTGCAGGGCGACAGGCAACGCGGTCCAGTAGGAGCTGACGGTCTCGGCGGCGACGACCCGCTCGATGCCGAGCTCGGGATACACCGCGCTGAGCGGCGCGTCCATCGCGTCGTCGAGGACCCATCCGCGATGGCGGTGCTGTGGCGCGCACCGCTCCACGAGCTCGTCGATGAGCGCGTGCTGGAACGAGGCCGACCCGTAGACCGAGTGGCTGTAGACGAACGTGTCGTACGGGATGCCGGCGCGTTCGAGCAGCCGCATGCTGACGAGGCTGTCCTTGCCGCCACCACACAGGACCAAGAGGCGGTCGGTCCCGTCGCCCACCGTGACGGGGTTGATTGGCGGCGGGACGGATACGTGGCCGCCGCCGGCCGCATGCAGTAGCGGTCGCGGCAGGCGGTACTCGGGCAGCCCGTTCTCGTAGCGCCACACGCCCCACACGTGGTGGAAGATCGTCGACCAGATCTCCCAGAACGCCTCCGTGACGAGATCGGCGTACGGGCCGGGGTCGATCGCCGTCGGTGCCAGGCTGGCCGCCTTGTTGGCCTCGAATGCCAGTAGGTGGAACTCGACGACGCGCAGCATGCCGGCGCCGTAGCGCTGCTCGAGCCCATCGAAGTCGACGTCGTCGTACCAGTACGTCGTGGTGAAGCGCATGTCGTCGACGCCGTAGCGAAGCGTGACGTGGTGGCGCCCGCGTCCGACGGGCTCGAACCACAACGTGCTCATCCGCCCAGCCTGGCACGAGGTCGACGGCCGACCGCTTCAGCGTGTTCGGCGGCGTCGTTCAGGGTGAGGACCCGGTTCGGCACGGCGGGCGCTCCAGCGCCTTCGCCGGCCGCATCATGACGTGTCCCCTAACCTGAAAGGGTGTTGCGCTTCGTGATCATCGGTGGTGGCCCGGCCGGCAACACGGCGGCCACGTACGCCGCCCGGCTCGGCGCGCAGGTCACGGTGGTCGAGCGCGATGTGGTCGGCGGAGCAGCCCATCTGTGGGACTGCATCCCGTCCAAGACGATGATCGCCACCGGCGGCGCCATGTCGTTCCTCCGTCGATCCACCGGGATGGGTCTCGAGCAGGCGATCGCCGAGGTCGACACCGAAGCCCTGTCGGGCCGCATCGAGGGCATCAAGGACCACCTCCGCCAGGGCACCACCGAGCTGTTGACGAGCCAGGGTGTGCGGCTGGCGCGTGGCGTCGCTCGATTCATCGGGCCCAACGAGGTCGAGGTCACCGGTGTCGATGGCGTCGAGCGCCTGGAGTTCGACAACGCATTGATCTCGACCGGCTCGCGCCCGCGCATCCCCGATTGGTGCACACCTGACGGCGACCGGATCCTGACGACTCGCGACTGCTACCCGCCGAAGACGTTCCCTGCCTCGATCACCGTCATCGGCTCCGGTGTCACCGGCGTCGAGTTCGTCCACATGTTCTCGTCGTTCGGCGCCCAGGTCACGCTCGTCGTGTCCCGCCAGCAGGTGCTGCCCGGCAAGGACCCCGAGGTCGCCGCCGTGCTGGAGGAGGACTTCCTGCGTCGGGGCGTCAAGCTGCTCAAGGGGGCACGGGCGACGGCGATCGACCGCGATGGCGAGGACGGCGTGGTCGTCCGATGCGACGACGGGCGGGTCGTGCACTCGACGCACGCCGTCCTGGCCATCGGCTCGGTGCCGAACAGCGACGGGCTCGACCTCGAAGCTGCCGGCGTGCTCACCGACCCGGGCGGCTACATCCCGATCGACCACAACTGCGTGACCAACGTGGCGCACATCTACGCCGCGGGCGACGTCAGCGGCAAGCTGCCGCTGTCATCCGTCGCTGCGATGCAGGGGCGCAAGGTGGCCGAGCGGCTGATGGGCCTGCACCGGCGTGAGCATCGCCACCTCGACTACGACAAGGCGGCTTCGGCGATCTTCACCGAGCCCGAGATCGCCGACGTCGGGCTGGCCGAGGCCGAGGCGTTCGCGTCTGGGCGCAAGATCCGGGTCACGAAGGTGCCGTTCAGCGCCAGCCCCAAGGCGCTGATCAACAACGACCCGCGTGGCTTCGTCAAGATCCTCTCCGACCCGGCCACCGGCGTCGTCCTCGGCGGCTCGATCGTCGGCCGTCACGCCGCCGAGTTGATCTCCGTGATCGCGCTTGCCGTCACGGCGAACCTGAAGGTGACCGACATCGTGGAGAGCCTGCTCGTCCACCCAGCGCTCGCGGAGGCGCTCGCCGACGCCAGCGAGTGACCTGTCCGTAGGAATCGATCGTTGTGACGCGGTTCTGACGGACAGAACGGGCAAACCGCGGTCACTCGATGATCGCGACCACGTCTCCGCCACCCACCGTGTCGCCGGGCGAGACCTTGATCTCCTTGACCGTGCCGGCCTTCTCGGCAGCGATCTGGTTCTCCATCTTCATCGCCTCGAGGACGACGACGGGCTGACCGATCTCGACCTGCTGGCCGACCTCGACGACCACCTTGACGATCGTGCCCTGCATCGGGACGGTGACGTTGCCGCTGCCCGCGGCACTGCCGCTGGCTGCTCCGCCGGCGCGCCGCGGCTTGCGCGCCTTCGCCGCGGCGGGCGCGGCGGCGGTCGCGGCCGCCGTCTCGGGGACCCACAGGCTGACGTCGAACCGCTTGCCGTTGACCTCGACGGTGGCCTGTCGGCGCACGAGCGGCTCGGCTTGCTCGTCATCGGCCGCTGGGGTCGGCGCGGCGGGAGCCGTCACCCCGCTGAGATCCAGTCGTTCCTCGACCCACTTCGTGGAGTGCGTGACGTCCGCGAAGTCCGGATGGCGGAGGATGGCGAGGTCGGCGGGGATCGTCGTCGCCACCCCGGCCACCTTCATCTCCTCGAGCGCGCGAATCGTCCGGGCGATCGCCGTCGGCCGGTCACGACCCCACACGATCACCTTGCCGACGAGGTTGTCGTAGTACTGGCTGACCTCGTCGCCGGCGGCATAGCCGCTGTCGAAGCGGATGCCGAAGCCGTCGGGTGCGGAGAGCTCCGTGATGCGTCCGGGCGAGGGAAGGAAGGCGCCTCCCGACGGGTCCTCGGCGTTGATGCGCACCTCGATGCCGTGGCCCCGCTGCAGCGCCCGCACCTCGTCCTGCGTCAGCGGCAGCGGCTCGCCCGAAGCGACCCGGATCTGCCACTCGACGAGGTCGATGCCCGTGATCACCTCGGTCACCGGGTGCTCGACCTGCAGCCGGGTGTTCATCTCGAGGAAGAAGAAGTCACCCTCCTGGTAGATGAACTCGACCGTGCCGGCGTTGTAGTAGCCGACGGCCTTGGCCGCCTTCACCGCCGCCTCGCCCATGGCGTCCTCGACGCCCGGCGGCAGCCCGGGCGCCGGCGCCTCCTCGATCAGCTTCTGGTGGCGCCGCTGGGCCGAGCAGTCCCGCGTCGAGACCCACACGATGTTGCCCTGCTGGTCACCGACGATCTGCACTTCGACGTGCCGCGGCCACGTGAGGTAGCGCTCGACGTAGACCTCGTCGCGGCCGAAGAAGTTCTTCGCTTCACGCTGGGCGCTCGCCATCGCGTCGTCGACCTCGGCCGCCGACTGCACCACCTTCATGCCGCGGCCGCCGCCGCCGAAGGCGGCCTTGATGGCCACGGGCCATCCGTGCTCCTCACCGAAGGCGCGGATCTCGTCGGCCGATGCTGCGAACTCGGTGGTCCCTGGCACGATCGGGGCACCGCCGCGCAACGCCGCCCTGCGGCTCGACACCTTGTCGCCCATCTCCTCGATCGCCGAGGGTGGCGGACCGATGAACGCCACGCCGAGATCGGTGACGGCCCTGGCGAAGTCGGCGTTCTCGCTGAAGAAGCCGTAGCCGGGGTGCACGCCGTCGGCGCCACTGCGCCGGATGGCGTCGAGGATGGCATCCGTGTTGAGGTAACTCTCTGCCGCCGTCTGACCCCCGAGCGCGAACGCCTCGTCGGCGAGCCGGACGTGCAGCGCGTCGCGATCGAGCTCGGAGTACACGGCAACGGTCGCGATGCCCAACTCGCGGGCAGCCCGGATCACCCGCACGGCGATCTCGCCGCGGTTGGCGATCAGGATCTTCTGCAACACGGCTGACAATGTAGGGGCCGTGTCAGGGACCACGCGGCGCTGGCCGGACGGCTGGACCGTCGAGCACGTAGCGGCGACCGGAAGCACGAACGACGATCTCGCGGCTGCGGCCGACCGGCTGTCCGACCGCAGCGTGCTCGTCGCCGATCACCAGCGCGCCGGGCGCGGCAGGCTCGACCGCCGCTGGGATGCGCCGCCGGGCTCGAACCTGCTGGTGTCCCTGCTGTTTCGCCACGTGCCCGATCTGCCCGGGGAACTGACCCGGCGAGTGGGTCTGGCGGCGCTCGAAGCGTGTGACCGAACGGCGGACGTGCGAGCAGGCCTCAAGTGGCCGAACGATCTCGTCGTCGACGGCGCCAAGCTCGCCGGAATCCTCGCCGAGCGTGTGCCAACCGGGCCGGTCGTCGTCGGGCTCGGCCTGAACGTGCGCTGGGCGCCGAGCGGAGCGGCTCGCCTCGGCGCAGCGATCGACCCGCTCGAGGTGCTGGCGGCACTGCTCACCGCGTACGACGAGCTGCCCGACGACGTCTTCGAGCAGTACCGCAGCCGGCTCGTGACGCTGGGCCAGGACGTGCGCGTCGAGCTGCCGGCAGGCGTCATCGAGGGCCGTGCCGTGGATCTCGAACCCGACGGTCGCCTGGTCGTTGTCGATGGGGCGGGCGCGCGTCATCGCCTGGACACCGGAGACGTGGTGCACCTTCGACCACAGGGATGACCGGCTCGGCGCGAGATCCGCAGTTAGCGTGGCCTCCCGTGTCCCGAAGCAGGTTGCGTCGCCCGCCTGGAGCGATAGCGCTCGGGTTCGCCGTACTGGTCGCCGCCGTCGGCAGTGCCGGCGTACTGGTAGCGGCCCGCGATCGCTCCGATGACGTCGAGCGGGTCCCGGACGTGGCGCAGGCGCTGGAGGAACCGAGCAACGACGCTCCTGCGGAGAACTTCCTGCTCGTCGGCTCGGACACGCGTGAGAACATCGATCCCAACGACCCGAACGCCGCTGTCTACGGCGACACCGCCGAGGTCGTCGGCCGGCGCAGCGACACGATCATGATCCTGCGGCGCGAACGCAATGGCGGCGCCATGTTGCTCAGCCTGCCGCGCGACCTCTGGCTGCCGATCGCCGGACGCGGCGGTGAGTACAACCGCATCAACTCCGCCTACAACGACGGCGCCGACGTCCTCGCGCGGACGATCACCGACGGGTTGGGCATCCCGATCAACCACTACGTCGAGGTCGACTTCGTCGGCTTCCAGCAGCTCGTGGACGCCATCGGCGGCGTCGAGATCTGCGTCGACTATGCCACGCAGGACCTCAACTCCGGGCTGAGCCTCAACCCGGGCTGCCAGACCCTCGACGGCGCGCAGGCGCTGGCGTACGCCCGCAGCCGCCACTACGAGGAGTTCCGCGACGGCGACTGGCAGGCCGACCCTCGCGCCGACCTCGGCCGCATCGAACGCCAGCAGAACTTCATCCGGCTCGCCGTCGCCAAGCTGCTGCAGCAGGTCCAGTCCAATCCGCTCGAGCTCAATGGTTTGCTCGACGTGGTCACCGAGTCGCTGTCGATCGACGAGTCGACCGACCCGCTCCAGGCAGCCGGCGCCCTGAAGGCGGCGACCGAGGAGGGCGGCCTGCAGACCTACGTGCTGCCGGTCGTCGGCGTCGAGATCGACGACAAGTCCGTCGTCGAGCTGGGCGACGGCGCAGAGGCAGTCCTGGACATCTTCCGTGGCGTGGCGCCACCGCCTGCCGCGGGCTCGTCGTCAACGACAACTGCAGCAGACTGATCACGCCATGAAGGCGTTGATCCTTGCCGGCGGCGCCGGGACCCGGCTGCGACCGATCACGCACACACGCGCCAAGCAGCTCGTGCCGGTCGCCAACACGCCGATCCTGTTCTACGGGATCGAGGCGATGACCGACGCCGGGATCAAGGACATCGGCGTGATCGTCGGCGACACCGGTGACGAGGTCCGCGAGGCGCTCGGCGACGGATCGAGATTCGGGGTGTCGTTCACGTTCCTCCCGCAGGACGCGCCGCTCGGGCTGGCGCACTGCGTGCTCATCGCGAGGGACTTCCTCGGCTCCGATGAGTTCGTGATGTACCTCGGCGACAACCTGCTCGAGCAAGACCTTGCTGCCTTCGTCGACGCCTTCGAGCGGGCCCGGGAGACGGATGACCCTCCGGCAGCCCAGATCCTGCTCAAACAGGTGCCCGACCCGCACCGCTTCGGGATCGCCACGCTGGACGAGCAAGGCCACGTCGTGGCGCTGGTGGAGAAGCCTGCCGACCCGCCGTCGGATCTGGCGCTCGTCGGGGTCTACCTGTTCGACCCCACGATCCACGATGCGGTCCGAGCGATCCAGCCGTCGAGCGCGCGGCGAGCTCGAGATCACCGACGCCATCCAGTGGTTGATCGACCACGGCCACCGGGTGCGCACCGAGCTGCTGACCGGGTGGTGGATCGACACGGGGAAGCTGACCCCGCTGCTCGAGGCCAACCGCCTGCTGCTCGAGAAGATCGAGCACCGCATCGACGGGGAAGTCGACGACGCCACCATTCTCGACGGGCGCGTTGTCCTCGAGGCGGGAGCGGAGATCATCAACTCCACGATCAGAGGACCGGTGGCCATCGGGCGCGGGACCCGGGTCGTGGACAGCTTCATCGGGCCGTCCTCGGCAATCGGGTCGGGCTGCCGCATCGAGCACAGCGAGATCGAGCACTCGGTGGTCATGGACAACTCGGAGGTCGTCGACATCCCGCGCCTCGAGGACTCGCTGATCGGTCGCGAGGCGATCGTCACACGGTCCCAGCGCCGGCCGCGGGCGCTGCGCCTGATGGTCGGCGACCACTGCCAAATCGACGTCGAATAGCCCGTGAAGCTGTTCGTCACCGGCGCGGCGGGGTTCATCGGGTCGAACTACGTGCGCTACGTGCTCGCCAACTCGGACGACACCGTGACGATCTACGACGCCCTCACGTACGCCGGGAACCGTGCGAACGTCGCCGACCTCGTCGACGACCGGCGGTGCCGTTTCGTGCACGCCGACATCCGCGATCAGGACGACGTCGTTATGCACCTCGCCGGGCACGACGCCGTCGTGCACTTCGCCGCCGAGTCGCACGTCGACCGCTCGATCAAGGATCCATACGCCTTCGTCTCGACGAACTGCCACGGCACGAACGTGCTGTGCGACGTCGCTCGTGAGGTCGGCGTCGGGCGCTTCCTCCACATCTCGACCGACGAGGTCTACGGAACGATCCCCGATGGGTCGTTCTCCGAGACCGATGTCTTGACCCCGCGATCCCCGTACTCGGCGGCCAAGGCCGGATCGGACCTCATCGCCCTCTCGTACTGGACGACGTACGGGCTCCCGGTGGTCGTCACCCGGTCGAGCAACCAGTTCGGCCCTTACCAGTTCCCGGAGAAGGTCATCCCGCTCTTCGTGACCAACCTGCTCGACGGCTACAAGGTCCCGCTGTACGGCGACGGCATGAACGTGCGCGACTGGCTGTACGTCGACGACAACGTGCGGGCGATCGACCTCGTGCTGCGGTCGGGGGTGGATGGAGAGATCTACAACATCGGCGCCCACAACGAGCTGCCGAACATCGAGCTGACGCGCAAGCTGCTCGCGCTCTGCGGCCGCGACGAGAGCTGGATCCAGCCCGTCGACGACCGCCTCGGCCACGACCGCCGCTACTCGGTCACGACCGACAAGATCGAGGGCCTCGGCTGGCGGACGCAGCACGATCTCGACGAGGCACTCGCCGACACCGTGCAGTGGTATCGCACCAACCGTCAGTGGTGGGAGCCGCTGAAGGCCCGCGCGGTGTTCTGATGCGACTTCTCGTCACCGGAGCCAGCGGCCAGCTCGGTCGTGACGTCGTGCGCAGCGGGACGGCGTCCGGCGACGAGGTGATCGCCGCCGACCATCGCTCGCTGGACATCAACGACCGTGACGCGGTGCTCGGCGCACTGACGTCGGTGCGCCCGGACGCCGTTGTGAACTGTGCGGCGTGGACCGCTGTCGACGCGTGTGAGAGCGATCCGACGGCCGCGTTCGCCACGAACGCCGCAGCGGTGCGCTGGGTCGCCGAAGGGTGCCACCGCGTCGGTGCTCACCTCGTGCACCTCTCGACGGACTACGTGTTCGACGGCACGCTCGATCGTCCCTATCACGAGTGGGACACGCCCGCACCGGGGTCCGTGTACGGCGCGTCGAAGCTCGGCGGCGAGCACGAGGCGCTGGAGCTCGGCGCCGACGCAGCCGTGGTGCGGACGTCTTGGGTGTGTGGGCAGCACGGCTCGAACATCGTCACCCTCGTGCGTCGGCTGGCCGCCGAGCGAGCTGGGCAGGTCGGCGGCCTGGCGTTCGTCGACGACCAGCGCGGCTGCCCGTCGTTCACCGCCGACCTCGGTCCGATGCTGCGGCGAGTCGCGCTCGATCGCCGCTCCGGGGTCATCCATGTGACGAACCAGGGCGCCGTGACCTGGTACGAGTTCGTCGTTCAGATCCTCCGCGTGCTCGGCCACGACCCGGCTCTCGTGCGACCGATCTCGACGGCTGACCTCGATCCGCCGCGAGCGGCGCCCCGCCCGGCCAACAGCGTCCTGGACAACGCCGTGCTGCGCGCCGCCGGCGTCCCGCTGCTGCGGGACTTCCGAGATGGACCGCTCCAGGAGCTCGTCAACGCCCTCGATCAGCAGGCGCACTCGTAGCCTGCGGGCCCGTGGGCTTCACCCGAGCCGAGCTGGAGTCCTTTCGCGACGCGACGGTTCCGGATCTCGTCGGTCCGGACCTGCGCCTCCTCTTCGTCGGGATCAACCCGGGGTTGTGGACGGCGGCGACGCAGACCCACTTCGCCCATCCCGGCAACCGGTTCTATCCGGCGCTGCGGAGGGCGGGGATCATCGACCGCGACATCGACCGCCATGCGGGCTTCACGGACGACGACCGCCGATACCTCGTCGGTCGAGGAATCGGCATCACCAACCTCGTGGCGAGGGCGACGCCACGGGCCGCCGAGCTGTCTGCGGCTGAGTTGGGCGACGGCGGCGCCCGACTGCGTGAGTTCGTCCGCCAACATCGTCCGCGGGTCGTGGCCGTCGCCGGTGTCAGTGCCTATCGCCACGCGTTCGCGATGCCGCGTGCCGCCCTCGGCCGACAGCCGGAGTCGTTCGAGGACGCGGAGCTGTGGGTCGTCCCGAACCCCAGCGGGCTGAACGCCCATCAGACGATCGACTCGTTGGCCGCCGCCTACCGAGCACCTGCCGTCGCCGCGGGCATCGTCGCCGAACCGGTCGTGGCCGACGGCTGACGAATTCAGGAAGGCGCGCGCTCGGCTTCCTCGCGGTTGGCCAGGTACCACTCGATGGTGGCTCGCAGGCCGTCCTCGAACGGCGTGCGGGCCCGCCAGCCGAGCACCTGCTCGGCTCTCGACGCGTCGACGCGGCGGCGCGGCTGGCCATCGGGCTTCGTCGGATCCCAGCGGAGCTCTCCGTCGTACGCGACGAGGCGAGCGATCGTCTCGACGGTCTCGCGGATGGTCACCTCGCGATCGGTGCCGAGGTTGATCGGCTCGACGGTGCCTGGCGTGGCGTCGTCGAGCTCGGCGGCGAGCACGATCGCCTCGGCGGCGTCATCGACGTACAAGTACTCGCGACTGGCGCGGCCCGTGCCCCACACATCGACCTTGGTCTCGTCGCGCTCGCCCGCTTCGACGCACTTCTTGATCAGCGCCGGAATGACGTGCGACACGGCCGGATGGAACTTGTCGCCGGGCCCGAACAGGTTCGTTGGGATGAGGTAGGCGAAGCGCTGCCCGTACTGCGCGGCATTGACCTGGGCATGCACGAGATGCGCCTTCTTGGCCAACCCGTACGGCGCGTTGGTCTCCTCCGGGTAGCCATCCCACAGGCTGTCCTCACGGAACGGCACGGGTGTGAACTTGGGGTACGAGCACACCGTGCCGAGCAGCACGGTCCGCTCCACGACGGCAGCGTGGCGAGCTGCCTCGATGACGTGCGTGCCCATCAACAGGTTGGCGAGGTACAGGGGTGCCGGCTCGGCCTGGTTGTAGCCGATGCCCCCCACGCGGGCGGCCAGGTGGATCACGGTCGACGGCTGGTGGTCGTCGAGCAGCTGTTCGGCAGCGCCCGGCTGCGTCAGGTCGTACTCCGCGCTGCGCGGGACGACGACGTCGACGCCCCGCTCGGCGAGGCGGGCGACGACGCGTCGACCGAGGAAACCGGCGCCGCCAGTGACCACGACGCGCTGATCGACCAATGGGCTGGCGGGCATGCCAGGCGATGCTACGAGCGCTCTTGCCATCATGGGTGACATGCGCGTCGCCTACACGCTGGAGCAGTGCTGGCACGACGTGCCCGGCGGGACCGCTGTCGCCGCGCTCGAGGTTGCCCGGCGCTTGGCGCCGCGCCCTGATGTGACGCTCGTCGGGGTCGCCGGCCGGCACCGCCGCCCGCCCGAGCCGCCGTGGCGGGCACCCATCCCGATCGCCCAGCTGCCCCTCGGCCGGGTGCTGCTGTACGAGGCGTGGCTGCGGCTTCGTCGCCCGCGCGTCGAGTCGGTCACCGGTCCCGTCGACGTCGCGCACGCCACCGGGATCGTTCCGTGCGCGACGACCGCCCCGTTGGTGGTGACGTTCGCCGATGTCGCGTTCCTCCACGAGCCGGATCACTTCAGCCGTCAAGGGCTCCGGGTCCTCCGCCGCAGCCTCGACGTGACGCGAGATGTGGCACGGCTGGTGCTCACTCCGAGTGACGCCAGCCGGCGCGAGCTCCAGGACGCCGGGATCGACAGCGCACGCATCCGTGTCGTTCCGTGGGGTGTCGACGTCAGCCCGGCGACGCAGGAAGCGATCACGAACGTACGCCGGCACTACCGCCTGCCGGAGCGCTTCGTGCTCTACGTCGGGACCCTCGAACCGCGCAAGAACCTGCGACGCCTCGCGGACGCCGCTCGCCGCGCTGCCGACCCACTGCCGTTGGTGGTCGTCGGTCCGGACGGCTGGGGGGACGCCGTCAGGGACGTCACCGGCGACGTGCGGTTCCTCGGGTTTGTCCCTGCCGACGACCTGGCCGCGCTGTACGCCGCTGCTTCAGTGTTCGCCTACCCGAGCGAGCGGGAGGGCTTCGGGCTCCCCGTCGTGGAGGCCATGGCCCAGGGCACACCTGTCGTGACGAGCGCCGGGACCGCCACGGAGGAGGCCGCGGGCGGGGCCGCGATCCTCGTCGACCCGCTCGACGTGGACGACATCGCGGCGGGCCTCGACACCGCGCACGAGCAGGCCGCCGCGTTGTCCGCGGCGGGACGCGAGCGGGTCGGCGCGCTGACGTGGGAGGCGGCTGCGGACGCCACGCTGGCGGCGTACCACGAAGCGCGTGGGGCGTGACTCGCGTGGGCGTCGGGCGCGGCGGCGACTCGTGGGAGGCGCTCGCCCGGGAGAATCCGCTGTGGGGCGTTCTCAGCCACGACGCCTACCTCGACGCTTCTGCATCATCGATCCCCGAGGACTTCTGGACCAGCGGGGAGCTGCACGTCGCGCGCGTGCTGGACACGATCCGGCGGCAGTTCGATCCGGCGTTCTCGCCGCGTTCGGTCCTCGACTTCGGGTGCGGCGTCGGACGCCTCCTTCGACCGTTCGCTGGCGAGGCCGACGAGGTCGTGGGCGTCGATGTCTCGAGCACGATGCGCTCGCTCGCCATGGCCACCTTGCGCGAGCAGGGCATCGAGCACGGCCGAGTCGTCGCCACGACCGGGGAGCTGGTGGAACAACGATGTTCGTTCGACCTGGTCCACTCGGTCCTCGTCTTCCAGCATCTGCGGCGCCACGTCGGTGAGGAGGAGTTCGCGCGACTGGTCTCGCTGCTCGCGCCAGGCGGCTACGGCGCGCTGCATTTCTACCTCGGCCGCGACGTGCCCTGGTTCCGGCGGGTCGTCGGCACGGCGCGCGCCCGATATCGCATCGTCAATGTGCTCGTGAGCACCGTCCGTGGTTCCCCGACGACGAAAGCCCTGCCGTACGAGATGAACGCCTACGACGTGCGATCGCTCGTCGTGCGTCTGCTCGAGGCAGGGATCTCCCAGGTGTGGGTCGAGGCCTGGAGCGACGGCCAGGGATCCGACGTGATGCTGTTCTTCCGACGAGACACCGCTCGCTGAGACGTCGTTGCGTCTAGGGTCAAGCCCTCGATGGCGACCGGCGACGAAGCGGCCGACGCCCTGCCGGCGCCCACGGCAGACCCGCCCACCACGCCGGAACAGGGACGCGAGCTCGTGGTCGGCGTCAACCTGCTGTGGTGTTTGCCGGGCGAGGTGGGAGGGTCCGAGGAGTACCTCGTGCGCCAGCTCACGGGCCTCCACGAGGGCGGATCGGAAATCCGCGCCACCTTGTTCGTCCTTCCCGGCTTTGCCGCCGCGCACCGCGACCTGGCCTCTCAGCACGAGGTGGTGGTCGCCTCGCTCGACGCCCGGCGACGCAGCCGCCGGGTGTTGTCGGAGGCCACCTGGCTGCCGCGCCGCCTCCACGGCGTCGACGTCGTCCACCACGCCGGCGGTACGGTTCCGCCGCGCTCACCGGGGCCCATCGTGCTGACGATCCATGACCTCCAGTACCGCACGTATCCCGGCTACCTGACATCGACCAAGCGGCGCTACCTGCAGGCCAGCGTGCCCCGCTCGGTCCACCGTGCACGCGTCGTCGCCGTGCCGACCCGATACGTGCGCGACACCGTCGTCGAGGCGTTCGGCACCGACCCCGAGTTGGTCGTCGTCGTGCCGCACGGCGTCGACCCGCCCGTCTCGTGGACCGACGAGGCGTCCCTGCGCCGTCGGCACCATCTGGGGCAGCGGCGACTCCTCGTCTATCCGGCGATCACCCACCCCCACAAGAACCACAAGCTGCTGTTCGACCTCCTGTCAGGGCCGTGGGCCGACCCGGACCTGCTCCTCGTGATGTTGGGCACGACCGGATTGGCCGAGCAGGAGGTTGCGTCGACGATCGAACGTCTCCGCCTCGGCGCCCGCGTGATCCGACCCGGTCGAGTGACCGACGCCGACCGGGATGGGTTCATCGCCGCCGCCGAAGCACTCGTGTTCCCATCGGAGTACGAGGGGTTCGGCGCGCCCGTGCTCGAGGCGATGTCGCTCGGCACGCCGGTGGTCTGCAGCGATCGGGCGGCCCTTCCCGAGGTCGCCGGCGACGCCGCGCTGGTGCGGCCACTGAACGTCGAGGCGTGGGCGACCGCGCTCGACGAGGTGGCAGCTCGCCGTGACGAGCTGGTGGCGGCCGGGCGGCGGCGGGCAGCGTGGTTCACGACGAAGGGCTCCGGTGCCCGCCTGGCCGAGGCCTACCGGCTGGCTGCATCGGCGCGATGAGCGGTGAGCGGTGAGCGATGAGCGATGAGCGATGAGCGGTGAGCGATGAGTGCCGCATGACCACTCATCGCTCATCGCGCCGGCTGCGCATCATCGTGCTCGGCCCCCACTTCGAGCCCGACACGGCGCCGACGGGTCGAGTGCTCACGCGGCTCGTTCACGAGCTCGCCGACCGTGGGCACGAGCTGCACGTCGTTGCCGCGCTGCCGTGGTACGGACAGCACGCCGTCGAACCGGGGTGGACGGGCCGGCTGGTCCGTCGGGAGCGGGTGCCATGGGGGTCGATCCGCCGCGTCCACCCGTTCCCCGGCGACGACCGTCGCAACCTGCTGCGCCGAGCCATCGGCTTCGGCGGGTTCTCGCTGCTCGCCGGGTGGAGCGGACTCGTCGCCGGCGGGTGGTTCCGGCGGCACGACGCGGTGATCGCCATGTCACCGCCGCTGACGATGGGCATCACCGGGCGCCTCGTGGCGTGGAGCCACCGAGCGTCGCTCGTGTTCAACGTGCAGGACATCTTTCCCGACGCCGCCGTCGAGACCGGTGCCATCTCGAACCGCCAGATCATCGCCGCCGCCTCGTGGCTCGAGCGGCTGAGCTATCGCAGCGCCGATGCCGTCACCGTCTTGTCGGATGATCTCGCGGCGAACGTCGTCGGCAAGCTCCCGACGGCGCGGAGCCACCGCGTTCGCACCATTCCCAACTTCGTCGACACTGCAGCGCTGCGGCCCGCCGATCGGCTGACGAACTACCGCCGCGAGCTCGGCATCGGCGACGAACTCGTGCTCCTCTACGCCGGCAACGTCGGCTACTCACAATCACTCGAGCTGCTCGTCGAGACCGCCCGCCGCCGGCCCGACGTCACCGTCCTGATCAACGGCGACGGCTCGGCGCGCCCCGAGCTGGAACGTGTTGCAGCAGGACTCGCCAACGTCCGCTTCGCCGGCTACGTGCCGGAGGACCGCCTCGGCGAGGTGCTCGCAACCGGCGACATCCACGCCGTGCCGCTGCGTCGTGGCTTGGCTCGCGTCAGCGTGCCGTCGAAGATCTACTCGATCCTCGCTGCCGGACGACCCGTCGTGGCAGCCATCGACGAGGGCACCGAGGTGCCGAGGATCCTCGCCGAGTCCGGCGCCGGGACCAGCGTCCCACCGGACGATCCGGACCAGTTCGTGGCGGCCGTCGAGAAGCTCGTCGACGAGCCCGACCGGGCGATCGAGATGGGTCGGCGCGGGCGTCGGTGGGTCGAGACAGCGGCATCGCCGGCCGCCGTCGCCGAGGCCTACGAACGGTTGGTGGTGGAGCTACGCGCGCCGCGTTGAGGAGCGTCGATCGCGTCGTTGAGAGGTGGAGTGCCGGTTCGGCACGGCGGGCGCTCCAGCGCCTTCGCCGGCCGCGTTGAGAACGGAGTAAGACGCGATCGCGCGACGGCTGTCCGGAGTGGCCCGCCGGTAGCCTCGCGGGTTCGTGGTCTCCTCATCGTCGACCAAGCGGGCAGCCCGACTCGCCAAGAAAGGCAAGGGCAAGCGCGTCCGCTTCCAGGGCGGGACCCTGTTCCCGATCATCATCCTCGCCATCGCCGTGATCGGGCTCGGCACCATCGTGTACGCCCGCCAGAGTCAGCCCGAGGCCGACGCCTCACCGCCCACGATCGAGGACCACTGGCACGCCGCGTACGGGTTCAGCCTGTGCGATGAGGAGGGCTTCACGCAGCTCGCCGGCGCCAAGGAGGAGACCGACGCCAACGGCCAGCTGATCAGCTCCGAGTTCCTGCGTACGGGCGTGCACTCGCACGACGACGGTGTCATCCACTGGCACCCGTACACGGCCGCGGCGGTCGGTAAGCGGGCCACGCTCGGCGTGTTCCTCGACGTCTACGGCGTCGAGCTGACCGACGACTCGCTCAAGTTCCCCGACGAGCAGGGCGGCAAGGAGTACGTCGAGGGCGAGACGCAGTGCGACGGCGAAGACGGTGAGCTGAAGGTCATCGTCTGGGACGACTACGACGACCCCGGGGCTGGTACGACCTACGTGTCGAACTTCAACGACATCCGTGTCGACAGCAACAGCATGGTGTTCTCCATCTCGTTCCAGCCGCAGGGGACCGAGGTCGGCAAGCCCGATTGGGCGGCGCAGCTGCCCGAGCTGGGAGCCGTCGACGACAGCTCGCCGGTACCGACGTCGATCTCCGGATCGGTACCTCCCGGGGAGACGCTGCCGCCCGGGGCGACGATTGCACCGAGCCAGACGGTGCCGCCTGGCGGCAGCCTCAATCCGACTCAGAACACCACGGAGGCGCCAAGCGGGACAACCGTCGCGCCGAGCTCGAACTCGCCGCCGACGACCGGCTGATGCACGCCGTCGTCCTCGTCGGCGGGTTCGGCACCCGCCTTCGACCGTTGACCAACGTCGTCCCCAAGTCGATGCTGCCGATCGCCCACGTGCCGCTCATCGCCCGGCTGATCCGTCGCCTCGAGCTCGGTGGCGTCGATCGGGCGACACTGGCCCTCGGGTTCCTGCCGGAGCCGTTCGTCGAGGCATTTCCAGACGGCCGCTGCGGAGGCGTAGTACTCGAGTACGCGATCGAGCCGGAGCCGCTCGACACGGCCGGAGCGATCCGTTTCGCCGCTGACCACAGCGGGATCGACGACACGTTCGTCGTTGCCAATGGCGACGTGCTCACCGATCTTTCCGTGGCGGACCTCGTCAGCATTCACCGCGCAGTTGACGCCGAGGCGACGATCCATCTGATTGGCGTCGACGACCCGTCAGCCTTTGGTGTCGTCGAACGAGCTCCCGACGGCCGGGTGGTTCGCTTCGTCGAGAAGCCGCCGCCCGGCACGGAGCCGAGCAACTTGATCAACGCTGGCACGTACGTGTTCGAGCCAGAGGTTCTGTCGCGCATCTCCGCGGGGAGGCCGGTCTCGGTCGAGCGCGACACGTTCCCCGTGGTGGCGGCCGGCGGTCGGCTCCATGCGCTGGTGACGGAGGACTACTGGATCGACGCCGGCCGGCCGGACACCTATCTGCAAGCCAACCTCGACCTCATCTCCGGGGCGCGACCGGAACGGGCGCCTGGTGTCGCTCCGGGCGCGGCGGTCGCCGAGTCATCGTCGATCCTCGACGCGGTCGTCGACGCTGGCGCGGCCGTCGGGGAGCGTGCGACGGTGCGCCGCTCGGTGCTGCTGCCGGGAGCCGATGTCGGCGCCGGAGCACTCGTCGAGGACTCCATCGTGGCCGGCGTGATCGGTCAGGAGGCCCGCATCAGTCGCACCGTGGTCGGCTCCGACGCCAAGATTGCCGATCGTGAGCAGCTCCACGACGCCCGAGTCCCTTCCTCTTGACCCGGGTGTGACGCTGGGGCCGGTCGACGAGCCGCAGCCCGAGCAGGAAGCGCGTGGTGTCCTCGTCATCGGCGGAGCCGGGTTCATCGGGTCGCACCTCGTCGACCGCTTGATCGCCGAAGGCGAGGCGGTCGACGTCGTCGACGACCTGTCGACCGGATCCCTGGCCCACCTCGCCGACGCTCGCGCCGCCGTCGCCACCGGCGTGTCGAGCGAACTGCGCATCAGCACGATGGACGCCGGCGGTGACAGCCTGACTGAGCTCGTTGCCCTGCGGCGGCCGCGTGAGATCTACCACCTGGCGCTGTTGCCTGGGCAGGACGCCTCGCCTGTCGCCCAGGGCCGCGCCTTCAATCACGTGCTGCGCGTGCTCGAGGCGGCCCGTCGCCACCATGTCGAGAAGCTGATCGTCGTTCTTCCGGCCAATGCGCTCTACGGCCATCCGGCCGGGCGCGATCTGCCCGTCAAGGAGGGTTCGTTCGTGCCGCGCGGCGTGCGCGGCGTGGTCGCCAAGGCGATCATCGAACTCCTCCACGCCTACCGCGAGCAGTACGACATCGAGTTCACCGCGCTCGCCATGACGACGGTGTACGGCCCACGCCAGCGACCTGACGGCGGGGTCGTGGCGTCGATGCTGGCTGCGTCGCGTCGTGGTCAGGCGCCGCGGGTGACGGGAGATGGTCGGCAGACGCGGGACTTCGTCTTCATCGACGATGTCGTCGACGCGCTGGTCCGCGCCGGCCGCAGAGGTGGCGGGCTCGTCGTCAACGTCGGGACCGGGGTGCAGACGTCGCTTCGTGATCTGTGGACGGCGATCGCCCCGGACGGGCCCGCGCCGACGTTGGTGCCGGCCCGATCCGACGAGCTGTTGCGCTTCGCCGCATCTCCCGTGCGTGCCCGCATCCACCTGGCCTGGTCGCCGTGGACCGGACTGGACGAGGGGCTCAGCGCGCTGCGTTGAGCGTCGTTCTGGCCAGGTGTGCGGCCACGTGCGGCTCGGTCATCACCGAGGGCACGACGAGTGGGCGCATCCCCGCCGCCGCAACCGCTGGTCCGAGGTGCTCGTCGACCGGGTCGATCACGAGCGTGTCGGCGATCGGCGCGTAGAGACCTGCCACACCGACGACCGACCGTTCGTGGCCGAGCTCTGCGAGCAGTCGGTCGGCGGGACCCTTCAATGCCGCGCCACCGACGATGGGAGACACGGCGACCACCGATTCTCGCCTCGCGGCCAGAAGCGCATCGATGCCGGCGAGGGAGCGGATCGGACCGATGGACACGATCGGGTTGGACGGTGCGACGACGACGACAGCCGCCGACGTCAGGGCACCGATGACTTCGCTCGTCGGATGCGCTCCGGCGGGCTCGACGCGGACGGCCTCGACGGAAACGGAGTGGTGCAAGCGCACGAAGTACTCCTGGAAGGGGATCGGCTCTCCGCCGGCCAAGACGATCGTGGTGCCGACTCGCTCGTCCGTCATCGGCAGCAGGCGGACGTCGACACCCCAAGCGTGCCGGATCTCGTCGGCGACCTCCGTCGGACGGCCGCCCTCGGCGAGGCGAGCGGTGCGGTAGAGGTGGGTGGCGAGGTCGCGGTCGCCGAGGTTGAACCACGTCGGTGCGGCCGCGGACGAAGGTGGGCGCACCGCGGCGTAACGCTCGAGGGCCCCCATCGCGGCCCAGGTTTCACCGGCGAGACCCCAGCCGCGTTCGGGGTCGATGGCGCCAGCGAGGGTGTAGGTGATGGTGTCCAGATCGGGCGAGATGGACAGGCCGTGGAGCACCGTGTCGTCAGCCGTGTTGACCACCGCGGCGACCTGCTGCGGGTCGACGACCTGGACGACGCCGCCCAGGAAGCGCGCTGCCCCGACGCCACCAGAGAGGACGGCGACGTCGGTCATGCCTCGGCCGCCACCAGCCGGCGGTACAGGCGCACGAGCGCGTCGGCCGTGGAGGCCCATGAGAACCGTTCGAGGTTCTTGGTGCCGGCAGCAACGAGCTCACGCCGGCGGGCATCGTCGTTGATCACACGAGCGAGCCCGGCGGCGAGGGCATCCAGGTCCTGGGGTGGCACGAGCTCGACGCCGCCACCACCCACCTCGGGGATCGATCCAACGGCGGTCGCGACGACGGGCAAACCGACGGACTGCGCCTCCAGGATCGGGAACCCGAAGCCCTCGTCGAGCGACGGGTAGGCAAGGACGGCGGCATGGTGCAGCAACCATCCCTTGGTGCGGTCGTCGACCGGCCCGAGGCGCCGCACGCGGCGCTGCACCGACGCGGGCTGCGCGATCACGGCCTCCTCCACCGCGGTGGCGTCGTCGCCGTCGGCACCGGCCAGCACGAGCTGGGCGTCACCGAGTTCCGCCCGTGCGAATGCCGCCACGAGCTGTGGCACGTTCTTCCGGCGCTCCAGCGTGCCGAGGGCGAGGATGAAGGGCGTCCCACACCGGCCGAGCCCCGTCGTCGCCCAACCGTGCTCGTTGCCCGGGTCGGGTGGCACGGGCAACGGTGCCAGGTGGATCACCTCGACACGTTCGGTGCCGAGCAACGTCCGGACGCTGTCGGCGGTCGCCGCGCTGGAGGTGTGGACGACGGCGCCGGCGCGGACGCTCCGTCGCAGGACCTCGCCCGCACGGCGCACCGTCGCCGTGGCGCGGTCGGGATTGGCGAGGAACCACGTGTCGTAGACCGACACGACACGCGGATGCCGGCTCGGCGGAACGACGTAGTTCGCGCCGTGGATCACCTGGGTCGCGCCGAGCCAACGATCCATCGGCGGCCAGTCGGCGCGCGACCACAATCGCTGGGCGACGGCGGCCGGCAGCGGCAGGCGGCGGACTGGCGGCTGCGGGCGCGTGCGGAAGCTGAGGAGGTAGGGCACGACATCGACGCCGGAGTGATCGTCGAGCGCTTCGGCCAGCGCTGCCACGGCTGCTCCGACGCCCGTCCGGTGACCGTGCAGTGGGCCGACGTCCAAGGCGAGGCGAACCGGATCCATGCCGCGGCAGGAGCGTAACGCCACGTTCAAGGGTGCGGCCGGCGAAGGCGCTGGAGCACCCGCCGTGCCGAACCGGGACATCCACCCCCGAACGACGTGGCCGGCGCCCTAGGATCCGGAACCCATGCCACGCGCGTTCATCACGGGCATCACTGGCCAGGACGGTCAGCACCTGGCCGAGTTCCTGCACGAGCAGGGCTACGACCTGTACGGGATGGTCAAGGGCCAGAACAACCCCAAGGCGGCAGCGGTCGTCGAGGAGATGCCGTTCGTCGAGCTGGTCGCCGGTGACCTCGCCGACCTGCCGTCCCTCGTTGCCGCGCTGGAGCTGTCGCAGCCCGACGAGGTCTACAACCTGGGAGCGATCAGCTTCGTCGCCCTCTCCTTCTCCCAGGCCGAGCTGACGGCGAACACGACGGGGCTCGGCGTCCTGCGGATGCTCGAGGCGATCCGCATGGTGGGCGGGACGCAGAACAACCCGATCCGCTTCTACCAGGCGTCGTCGTCGGAGATGTTCGGCAAGGTGCGGGAGAGCCCGCAGAACGAGCTGACGGCGTTCCATCCCCGTTCGCCGTACGGCTGCGCCAAGGTGTTCGGTCACGACATCACGGTCAACTACCGCGAGTCGTACGGGCTGTACGCCTGCTCGGGGATCCTGTTCAACCACGAGGGGCCGCGCCGGGGCATCGAGTTCGTCACCCGCAAGGTCTCGAATGCGGTCGCCCGCATCAAGCTCGGCCTGCAGCACGAGTTGGTGTTGGGAACGCTCGACACCAAGCGCGACTGGGGTTTCGCCGGTGACTATGTGCGGGCGATGTGGTTGATGTTGCAGCAGCCCGAGCCACAGGACTACGTCGTCGCAACGGGGGAGACCCACACCGTCCAGGAGTTCGTCGAGACGGGCCTTCGCCGAGGTCGGCATCGAGGACTGGTCGCGCTACGTGCGCCAGGATCCGAAGTTCTACCGACCAGCCGAGGTCGATCTGCTGATCGGCGACGCCACGAAGGCCCGCACCGAGCTCGGGTGGCGTCCGGAGATCGACTTCGCGTCCCTGGTGAAGATGATGGTCGCCAACGACCTGCGCCAGGAAGCGCGGAAGGCCGCGATCTCCCTGCGGTAGCGCTTCTGTCCGTAGGAATCGATCGTTGTGAGGCGATCCTGACGGACGAGAAGAGAGGGCGCGGAATTGAGGATCAGCTCTCCAGGGGCATGTCGGTCATCGCCTCGAGCATCGATCCCGCGTCCGGGCGAGCGCCTCCGGCCAGACGGTGGCGCAGCGACAGCCCGAACGCCGTCACCGAGACCAGCGAGGCGAGCAGGAGGCCGATCTCGACACGACGGAACAAGTCGTCGCTCGACAGCCACGTGCCGAGCAGGAAGGCGATGAGACCCGCAATCCATCCGACGGCGACGAGGGAGTGTCCCTTCAAAGCGATCACTGCCTGGGCCAACGCCAGCGCCGCCATGTACAGGGCACTGCCGAGCGCCAGCATGGCCAGCGTGCGGCCCGAGAGCTCGGCGTCGTAGACCAGCTCGACCGCCCACGGACCGAGCACGTAGGCACCGATCGTGCCGACGATGCCAACCACGCCGACGATGATCATCAGCCGCCGTAGCCCGGCCAGGAACTCGTCCAGCTCGCCCCGGGCCGCCAGCCGGCTGAGGCGCGGGAGCAGGGCTGCCTGCACGGCCTGGAACATGAACAGTGGGATGCGCGCCAGCAGCACGCCGTAGGCGAACTGGGTGACCTCGGCTTCCTGTCCGGGCTCGGCCAGCAGCGTCGTCGCGATCGGTCCCGCATTGAGCAATGCCGCGGCGAACACCGAGCCGAGCAGCAGCCATCCGAGGTTCGGCGTCACCTCGCTCCAGGTCGCCTCCGGGCCAACGTCGGTCCGCAGACCGCCGCTGAAGAGGACGATCCCGACGCCGACGAGCGGAGCCAGCGCAACGGCGAACCCGTACGGCGCGACGGCGGTGACACCGACAACGGCCAGCAGGACGCAGAGGACGATGCGCACCACGCCGTCGGTGCCCATGACGACGGCGTACTTGTGGAAGCGGCCGGAGCCGGAGCAGATGCCGCGGGCGAGGTGGGCCGGCGCGTACGCCGCGAACGCGGCGACGAGCGCGACCACCATCAACCAGTTGCCGTCGAAGTAGTCGCTGGCGAGCCACGGGCCGACAGCCAGGATCCCCATGACGACGATGGCGGCGAGCAGCGATCCGAGGCGGACGACCTTGTCGACGACCGGTCGGCCACCCTCGCTGACTGCCCGGCGATGGGCGAGTGCTCGTGCCAGCTCTTGTTCGAGGGGCAGGAAAAACCCCGGCGCCAGCGCGAACGTGGCGAACCACAGCGACGCGATCGGCGTGAATTGATCAGCGCCGCCGACGGCCCACGTGCCGACCTTGAAGAAGGCGTAGGTGGCGATGCCCCCGATGAGCAGGGCCGCCGCAACCGGAACCGTGCCCTCAGGAAGAGGCGTGCGAGTGGTCGCCGTCGAGGCCACGAGAAGGCGAGGCTACCTGGCACGTCCGCCAGCAGCCCATCACCTGCCGGAACGCGACACAGCCGCCGTCAGGTGACGGCGGCTGCATCGTTGGGGGGCTTGCCCGCGCCGAGCCTGGGGGTCAGGCTGCGTCGCGGACCCGCTCCACCTGGTCCTTGACGAACTCGACGACCTGGTCCTGCAGCGCCTGGACGCGCTCGACGGTCATCGCGGCGAGGCCGATGCCGACGTAAGCGGCGTCACGGGCGTAGGCAGTCACCTGGTCGAGGGTGGGGACTTCCACGTCCTCGAGCTTCGGCAAGTCGAACTTGGGCAGGTCCCACTTCGGCAGCTCGAAGTCCGGCAGCTCGAACTTGGGCAAGTCGAACTTCGGCAGCTCGAACTTCGGCCAATCGATGTTGCGGAGGTCGAAGGGGTTGGTGGTGGTGGCCATGATGGTCTCCTCGGTGGGGGTGATCCGTTCTGTGCGTTACACTATATCGCAGAGCGCTAACTATTGCAAGCACCTGCCACAACTTGGCCCAGACCGGGTGCCGGTTTCCCCACAGGCGGCACCGATAGCCTCGCACCTCCGTGGAAACCGACGCCCCGCTCGCGCCCTCGGTGGTCGCCGTCGTCGTTGTCCACAGCCCGGGACCCTGGTTCGACGAGGTCCTCGCCTCGCTCGCCGCCCAGGATTACCCCAATCTCAACACGCTCTTCCTGCTGACCACGAGCGTCGGCACGGACACCGACGCCGCCGACGTCCGCCGGCGCATCTTCGATCGGCTGCCCGAGGCGTTTGTCCGCGAGCTCGGCGCGAATCCCGGCTTCGGAGCGGCCGCCAACGAAGTGCTGCGGTTCGTCGAAGGTGAAAGCGGTTTCTTCTGCTTCTGCCACGACGACGTCGTGCTCGACCACGACGCGATCCGGCTGCTCGTCGAGGAGCTGTACCGCTCGAACGCTGGCGCGGTGGGCCCCAAGCTCGTCACCTGGGACGATCCCGGCGTTCTCCAGCACGTCGGCCTGGGTCTCGACCGTTTCGGCGAGGTCGATCCGATCACCGAGCCCGGCGAGTACGACCAGGAGCAGCACGACGCCGTCCGCGACGTCTTCGCCCTGTCGTCGGCCTGCCTGCTCGTGCGTGCCGACCTGTTCCGGGCGCTCGGCGGGTTTGACCCGTCGATCTCGTTCCACGGCGACGACATCGACCTGTGCTGGCGGATCCACCTGCTGGGCGCGCGCACCGTGGTCGTGCCGCAGGCACGCGTCCGCCACCGCGAGGAGCTGGAGGTACGTCGACCCGACCTCCACCACGACCTGCTTCGTGCCCGCCACCGCATGCGGACCGTCGTCACGCTGACCGGCGGCGGCCGGCTCCCGATGCGCTCGATCGAGATGGTGCTGCTGACCGCCGCCGAGCTCGTGATCGGCGCGTTCACGGGTCGCCTCTCGGAGGCGTGGGCATCCGTGCGCGGGCTGCTGGGTTTGATCCCACGGACCCCCGCCCTGCTGGCTCGCCGCGGTGCGATCGCCAAGACGCGCCGTGTCGGCGATGACGAGATCCTCGAGCTGCAGAACCGTGGCAGCGCCAGGCTCACGTCGTTCCGTCGGGGACGCGACACCGAGACGTACATCGGCGCCGACACCAACGTCCGCCGGTGGCGGGAGAGCTCGCTGGCGGTGACCGCGACGTGGATCCTTCTGCTCATCGGCATCCTCATCGCCAGCCGCACCCTGATCGACGGACGAGTGCCAACGGTCGGCGAGTTCCTGCCGCTGCCGTCGAGTGCCCGTGAGCTCCTCAACGACTATGCGTCGGCGTGGAATCCCGGCGGCCTCGGGAACACGGTCGCCAATCCGACCGGCTGGGCCGTCGTGTCGGTGGCCAGCGTGCTGTGGCTGTTCCGCATGGGGCTCGGGCTCACGATGCTCGTCGTCGGGCTGATCATCGTCGGCGTGTGGGGCGCGTGGCGGCTGGCCACCGTCCATCCGACCAACCGCGCCCGCATCACGGCGACCGTCGTCTACGCCGCCGTGCCGCTCGTCCCGGGCGTGATGTCAACAGGGAACCTGTCAGGTCTCGTCGCCTACGCCACGGTGCCGTGGTTCGTCCACCTCCTGCGCGTGGCCGTCGGCATCGGCACCCCCGACCCGGCGGCCGCCGCGATCGACCTCGTGGAAGGCGTGATCCCGCTCGGCGGGAGGGAGCGCGTGCGTCGTACGGCGCTGCTGGTGATCGTGACGGCCCTGGCCATCGCCATGGCTCCGGCCATCGCCATCATCTTCGCCGTCATCGTGGTCGTGCTCGGCGTGACGACGCTGATCGTCGGGGGAGGTGTCCGCATCGCCGGCTGGATGACGGGTCTCGGGGCGTTGGCCATCGTCGGTGGCTTGATCCTCAACGTGCCGTGGGCGATGACGTGGTCCTGGGCCGATCTCACCGCGCCCGAGCTCGCAGGGCCGGGCGGGCGGGGACTCGTCGACACGGCGGCCATGGCGATCGGCGACGCGCAGTTCGAGTGGCTGGCGATCGCGCTCTACCTCCCAGTCATCGTTGCGCTCGCCGTGTCACGAGCCTGGCGACTGACCTGGGCGGCGCGAGGAGCCGGCCTCGTCGTGGTGTTCCTCGCGCTGGCAGTCCTGCAGGATCGCGACGCGTTGCCCTTCACGGTCCCCAACGTCGGACTGCTCCTGGTGCCGGTGGCCCTGGGGCTGGCGCTGTCAGCGGCGTCGGCGGTGGCCGCGTTCTCGGCCGACGTGACCGGGCGCACGTTCGGCTGGCGGCAGCCTCTCGGGCTGCTGTCGATCGCGGCGATCGTCGTCGGACTGACACCAGCCGTGTTCACCGTGCTGGATGGTTCCTGGTATCTACCGCGCATCGGTGCCGTCGAGCTGGTCGAGGGCGAGATGCCAGACGCCAGCGAGGTCGGCGACTTCCGGGTGCTGTACCTCGGCGATCCACGGCTGATCCCGTTCCCGTCGACCGACCTCGGAGACGGAGTCGCGATGGCGTTGGTCGATGACGGCCGGGCCGACCTTCGCGATCGGTGGGCCGTCGCCGATCAGGCCGCCGACGAGGAGCTGCGCGCGGTGATCGACGACATCGCCGGCGCGACGACGCAGCGTGCCGGCCGCATGCTGGCGCCGTTCGGGGTGCGGTTCATCGTGGTGCCACTCGTCGATGGCGTTGCGTCGACGACCGCCGAACCACTCCCCGTGCCCGGCGGGTTGCTCGAGTCTCTGGGCAGCCAGCTCGATCTCGTTCGTTCGATTACTGCAGCGTCGTTCGCCCGCTTCGAGAACCAGGCCGTGATCCCCACCACGGCTCAGCTCGAAGGCCCGCTCGCTGAGGCGGCGGCGAACGACTCGGTCGATCAACTGGTCGCCGTCGAAACGAGCGGGGCCACGCCGGTGCTCGTCGGAGCCGAGGCGACCGGCGCCGCGTCGGGTGACGTGGCGGGCGGCGTCGTGCACTTTGGTACCCCGTTGGATGACGCGTGGCGGTTACGCGTGGACGGCGAGGACGTTGCTGGGCGCCTCGGGTTCGGCGTCACGACGGCGTACGACGTGGCGGCGCCGGGCGCCGCCACGCTGGACTACGAGAGCCCGTCGTCGCGGACGTGGTGGCTCGTGCTGCAGGCAGTCCTGTGGCTGCTCGCGTTGGTCGCGGCCAGCCGGCTGTCGGTGCCCGGGCGGTTCCGCATCGCCCGCGGGCGGGACGAGACGCTGATCGACCTCGATGCCGAGCCCGGCGCCGACCTGCCGCCGCCGAGCGATCGGACCGGCTTCGGCGGCCTCCACGGGACCGACGAGGAGTTGGTCGATCCACCGGTGCCCGAATCGACGGGACAGGGCCATCGAGGTCCGGCGCCGTGATCCTGCGGCGGCTCCCCATCCTTGCTCTGACGGTCGTCGGTCTCGGCGCGCTTGTCATCGTCGGGCGGGACAGCGAAGAGCCGGTCGAGGCCACGTTCGCGACCGTCCCGGGACCTTGGATGCCCGCGGCGTCTTCGGCCGATGTGCTGACGCGCACGTGGTTCTGCCCAGGCGTGCCGTCCGGCGGTGAGGCCAACGTCGCAGGAGCCTTCGTCGTGGCCAACGACGGCGCGTCGGAGATGACGGCTCGGGTGACGTTGATGGGCGGCCCCGATCAAGCCGTCGAGCAGGACATCACGGTGGCGCCGTACGAGACGCTGGCCGTCGACGCCTCCGTGGTGTCGGCGCCGTACGTCAGCGCAATGGTCGAGATCGACGGTGGCGGGGGAGTGGTCGAGCAGCGGGCGCAGCGCCCCTCCGGAGAGTCGGTCGGGGTCTCGGTTGCGCCGTGCACGACGCAGACGTCCGACGCGTGGTACCTGGCCGAGGGGTTCACCGCCGGCGGCGCCGTCGAACAGCTGATCCTGACGAACCCGTACGACGACGTGGCGATCGTCGACATCGGCTTCGCCACGGCCGCCGGGTCGCGTCAGCCGGCACAGCTGCAGGGCAAGCCCGTGCAGCCCCATTCCGTCGAGGTGATCGACCTGGCGACGATCGCCGCACGGGACGAGGCCGAGGTGGCCGTCAAGGTCGAGGCGACGTTTGGCGAGCTGGTGGTCGGTCGCGCCCAGGTGTACCAGGGCGAAGGCCGGCTCGGATACGGCGTCGGCCTGGCCGCGCCGGCGCTGCGTTCGCAGTGGTGGTTCGCCAACGGCGACAAGGGTGAAGGCATCACCGAGCGGTACAGCCTGTACAACCCGACCGAGGAGGACGTCGAGGTGCAGCCGACGTTCCTCGGCATCCCGCAGGGGACCGATCTGATCGACCCGATCGTCGTGCCGGCCCGGCAGGTCGTCACGTACAGCTCCGACGACGTTGCGGGCCTGCCGGACGGTCGCCACGCCGTCGTGTTCGCCACGACGGACGTCTCGCAGTCGATCGTCGCGGAACGCGTCATCACCCGGACGATCGAGGAGATCCCGACGACCTCGGTCGTGCTCGGCGCGGTGTCGCGACCGGAGGACGGATTCGTCGCCAACACGTGGACGACGGTGATCGGGCCCGGTGAGGCGACCGAGGATGCCCTCGTCGTCTACAACATCGAGGCGGCCGACGCCGTGGTGACGGTGCAGGCGGTGACGCCGGCTGGGATCGTGACGGTGCCGTCGCTGGAGGCGCTGCCGCTGCCGGCCGGTGGGCTGCTCGCGGTTCCGCTCACCGAGGCGGACGTGCTCGACAACCAGCTGATCATCCGCTCGACGTCGCAGGTGTTCATCGAACGGTCGCTGCCCAGGGAGCCGGGGGCGCAGGGGCGCGTCGGGTCCTGGGCCATCCCCGTCGTCGGCTGAGCGAGCGAAGCGAGCGAGGACGTGCAGCGGGTGCTGATTGCCGCGGCGATCGTGGTCGTCGTGGTCGCCGTGGCGCTGATCGTGCGGCATCGGCGGCGCCCTGACGCGCCGACCCAGGGGCGGGGAACGGTGCCCGCGCAGCTCGACCGTGAGGACTTCGCCAGGCCCGAGGCGGCGTGGTTGGTGGCCGTGTTCACGTCGGCGACATGTCACACATGTGCCGACGTCGTGGCCAAGGCGGGTGTGCTGGCCACCGACGACGTGGCGGTCGACGTGCTCGAGTTCCCGGAAGCGCGGCGGGTCCACGAGCGCTACCACATCGACGCCGTGCCGACGCTCGTCGTCGCCGATGGCGAGGGCGTCGTGCGGGCCAGCGTGCTCGGTCCCGTCAGCGCCACGGACCTCTGGGCACTCGTGGCGAGAGCCCGCTCGGCTGGAGGCTGACACCCCCTGCGTACGGTCGCCGCATGGCCGACCACACGATGCGCGCCGTTGCCGAGCTTGCAGCCGCTCAGCACCGAGCGTTCACCCGCCAGCAGGCTGCCTCGCTGAACTTCAGCCGACGTCGCGTCGGCACCGCGCTGCGCGCCGGGTGGCTGACCGAGCCGCTCCCAGGTGTGCTCGTGATGACCGGCACACCGTCGACATGGCGTCAACGGCTGATGATCGTCACGCTCGCCGCCAACGGCGTGGCCGTGGCATCGCATCGCGCCGCCGCTCGACTGCACCACCTCGACGGCTTCGATCACGCCGGCATGGCCGTGATCGAGGCAAGCACAAATCGGGCCTTTCGAATCAACTATCCGAACGCGGTGTTCCACCACGTGAGACCACTGGAGCCGCAGGACTTGACGACCGTCGACGGCGTCCGATGCACGACGATCGCTCGAACGCTGGCCGACCTGGGTTCGGTGGTGCGGGATCGCAGCATGGTCGGGCGTGCACTGACCGACGCCCGTCGCCGCAGCATCAGCCTGACGTCCCTGCGGGCGACCGCAGAGCGCCTGCACCGACCCGGGCAACGCGGCACGGGTGTGCTCCTGCGTCTGCTCGACGCCATCCCATTCGAGGGCGCTGTCCCAGCGTCGTGGTTCGAGGAGCTGCTGGCGATGTGCCTCGACGATCCAGCGTTACCAATGATCGTGCCTCAGTGCCCGATCGTCGCCGCGGACGGGAGCGTGGTCGCCAAGACCGACATCGGCATTCCCTCCGTCAAGCTCGGGCTCGAGGCGCACAGCCGTCGGTTCCACTACGGCCCGCTGCGCGAGCCACTCGACGAGGAGCGCGATCTCGCTGCGGCGTGCTGTGGCTGGGAGCTCCTCTATCTCGGGTGGTACGCGACGAAGCGGCCCGCTGAGGTCCTGGCGGTGGTCAAACGAGTCGTACGAGCACGGCAAGGCGCGCTCTCAGGCCGAGATCGGTGAGCTGCGCGTACGCATTTCGGCACGCGTGACTCACCGATCGCGCGGACACGCGCAGAACGCGGGCCGGTGGCCGCGCTGGTCAGGTTTCGCGGTGGTGGTGGAGGCCGGTGGCGGCTTCGGCGTCGGACTCAGGGTCGAGGACGTTGGCCTCGAACACCGACATGTCGCCGGACTCGGTCAGCCCCTGCTGGATGTAGTTGGCCACCTCGCGCCCGTCGATGGTCTCCCGCTCGAGCAGTGCCTCGGCAACCAGCTCGAGCCCGCGGCGGTGCTTGAGGAGCAACTCGGTCGCCCGCTGCTCCTGCTCGGTGAGGATCCGCGCCACCTCCTCGTCGAGGAGCTTGGCGGTGTCGTCGCTGTACTCGCGGCCGCTGGTCATCAGGTCCTCGCCGAGGAACACCTGCTGCTGGCTGCTCCACGCCATCGGGCCGACCCGATCGCTCATGCCCCACTCGCGCACCATCCGCCGGGCGATGCTCGTGGACTGCTCGAGGTCGTTGGCGGCCCCGCTGTTGACGTGGTCGAAGACGATCTTCTCGGCGACCCGACCACCCATCGCCTTGCAGATGGTGTCCTCGAAGAACTCCAACGAGTACGTGTGGCGCTCCTGCGGAAGGCTCCACGTGACGCCCAGGGCCATGCCCCGGGGCAGGATCGTCACCTTGTGCAGCGGGTCGCCGTGGGGCAGGACGGTGGCCAGCACGGCGTGGCCGCCCTCGTGGAACGCCGTCGCCCGCTTCTCCTCCGCCGACAGGATCAGGCTCTCCCGCTGGGCGCCGAGCACGACCCGGTCACGAGCGTTCTCGAAGTCGATCCGCTCGATCTCCTTCGAGCCCCTCCGGACGGCGACCAGCGCCGCCTCGTTGACGAGGTTGGCGAGATCGGCGCCCGACATGCCCGGCGTCGCCTTGGCCATGATGCCGAGGTCGACCTCGGGGCTCATCCGCTTGTCTCGGGCGTGGACCTCGAGGATCGCCCTGCGCTCCTCGGACTCCGGCAGCGGGACGACGATCGAACGGTCGAACCGACCTGGCCGCAGCAGCGCCGGGTCGAGGATGTCGGGGCGGTTCGTGGCGGCCATGATCACGATGCCCTCGGCCGTCTCGAAGCCGTCCATCTCCGACAGCATCTGGTTGAGCGTCTGCTCCCGCTCGTCGTGGCCGCCGCCGAGCCCGGCGCCCCGCTTGCGGCCGATCGAGTCGATCTCGTCGATGAAGATGATCGCCCTGCCCATGCGTCGGGCCTGCTGGAACAGATCGCGCACCCGGCTGGCGCCGACGCCGACGAACATCTCCATGAAGTCCGACCCGGTGACGGACAGGAACCCGACGCCGGCCTCACCGGCGACGGCCCTGGCGAACAGCGTCTTGCCGGTCCCCGGCGGGCCGACCAGCAGCATCCCCTTGGGCACACGCGCGCCGATCTCGCGGAAGCGGTCGGGCATGCGCAGGAAGTCGACGACCTCGGTGATCTCCTGCTTGACGCCCTCGTAACCGGCGATGTCGGCGAACGTCGTCGACGGCTTGTCGGCCGTGTACGCCTTCGCCCGGCTGCGGCCGATGGACATGACGTTGCCCATCTGGCCAGCGGCCCGGCGCTGCATCCAGACGAAGAAGCCGATGATCAGCAGGACGGGCAGGAGCAGGCCGGCGATGTTGACCAGCCAGTTCGTGCCCTCCGTCTTGAACGAGTACTCGACGCCCTGCTCTTTGAGGAGCGCCTCATCCTCGGCGGAGACGCCCCGGTCGCCGCCACCGGTGGTCGTGAACTCGGTTCCGTTCTCGAACGTGCCGGTGATCGTGTTGGAGTCGTTGTTGATGACGACCGACTCGACGTTGCCTTCCTGGACCTGGTCGATGAACTGGGTGTAGGTCAGCTTCTCGCCCGATGAGCTCGGCCAGAACGAGGGAAGGATCAGGGCCAGCGCGACGACGCCGAGCAGCACCCACATCGTCCAGCGCGGCCAGCTGCCGGGGCGTTTGGTCCCGTCGCCGGGTGCTCCGTTGCCCGGCTGGTTGGGTCGCTGATCACCCGAGGGACGCTGCGGGCCGCGCCCGCGGCCCGGAGGCGGCGGTGGGGGTGGCGGCGGCAGGTTGCTCATTGGAGACATGCTACGGCTCCGTAGCGCAGCTAGCTCGTCGGATACAACGGCTGTGCCTGCTCTTACACAGCTATTACGTACGCCAGCGCGGGGTCGCCGCGACGGTCACTCACATGCCAGCCCTGCGGCACCGACAGCCCGGCGGCATGGCGTTCGCAGAGGTCGTAGCCGTGCGGATCGCGCTCGTCGCTCATCGGGTCCAGCCAGACCCGTGCCCGCCGGTAGTCGTAGGTCAGCGTGACCGCAGCTGGCTCGGCGCACGCTGGTCGCGAACACTGGCGGAGCAGCCCGTCCGGAGACACGGCCGGTCACCGTAGGAGACGTCCAGACCGCGTTGGTGGACCTGACGATGCGGCCGCCGAAGCGCCTGCCGGCGAGGGAAGCGCTAGCGACGAGCCGGAGCCGAGCGACGAGCGAGGCCGACATCACGGCGCCGGCGTGCCGAACCGGGGATTCGCCTCAAAACGACGCGACCTGGCGGTGACTCACGCTCTGAGCGCACTGCCTATGGTGGGCTCCGTGCGGGTCGATGTGACGCGAACGCCCTTGCGAGACGCGGGGCGGCCGATCGACGTGCGCGTGGCGGTGCTCACCTGGGTCGCCACATTCGTCGTCGGGCAGTTCGCCTCCCTGCTCATCCTCGCTGCCTCGGGTGAGGACGACATCGATGCCGTGCCCATCCCCACCCTGTTCGCGGCCGTCGCCGCCACGTGGGTCGCCTACCTCGTCGGCCTGTGGTACGCCTCCCGTCGCGCCGGGACCGGCGACTTCGTCGAGGACTACCGGGTGCGCTTCAGGGTCGTCGACCTCGTCGGCGTCCCGATCGGCGTGCTCACCCAGCTCGTCGTCGTGCCGCTCGTCTACCTTCCGCTGGCGAAGATCTGGCCGTCCACGTTCTCCGAGGACCAGCTCTCCGAGAATGCCGAGGCCCTCGTCGACCGGGCGAGCGGGGCGACGATGGTGCTGCTCGTCGTCATGGTCTGCATTGGTGCGCCGATCGTCGAGGAGCTGGTCTATCGCGGGCTCCTGCAGGGCTCCTTCGCCGGCCGCTTCGACAACGTCGTCGCCTGGCTCGTCGCCAGCGCCTGGTTCGCGATCATCCACTTCCGCGCCGTCGAATATCCCGGTCTCTTCACCTTCGGTCTCGTCGCCGGCGGATGCCTGCTCGTCACGGGCCGCCTCGGCACGCCGATCCTCGCCCACGTCGCTTTCAACGTGACCGGCCTGGTGATGGCGTTGCAGTGACTGCGAAAAGCTGCTCGCTGCTGGCATGATCGTGCGTCGCGATGGATGTGAGCCGTGCGAGTCCCGGAGCGAGCGAACGATCTGACTCGGAGCAGGGAGGTTCGACCTCGCTCGAGGAGCGGTCCGTGGCCGTGATCGAGGCGCCGACGACCGAGCCAGCCGACGTTCCGGTCGTCGACGACGAGGACGAGGCCGCACCGGCCGGTGGCTTCCGCGGCGACACGATCGCCGCCCGTGCCGTGCGGCGCATCTTCCGTCGTCCGGTGCGATGGGCGCAGCGCCCGTGGCCGACCGATCGGATCGTGCGGTTCGTCGTCACCGCGCTCTCGCTCGTCATCACGACCGTTGTGATGATGAACGTCGTCCACTTCAACCCGATCAACATGAGCGCCGATCTGATCTTCGATCAGACCACGCCGACCGGCGGCGACATGGGGGCCCACGTCTGGGGACCGGCGTTCCTCCGGGACCATCTGCTGCCGAACTTCCAGCTCTCGGGCTGGAGCATGGACTGGTACGCCGGGATGCCCGTGTACCAGTTCTACATGGTGGTGCCGGCGCTGGCGATCGTCGCGCTCGACACCGTCTTCGCCTACGGCGTGGCGTTCAAGCTCGTCGCGATCTCCGGCTTGGTCAGCCTTCCGTTCTGCTGCTGGGCGTTCGGCCGCCTCGCTCGCTTCCGCTACCCGATGCCGGAGCTCTTCGCCTTCGCCGGCATGCTCTTCGCCCTCGACGAGAGCTTCAGCATCTACGGCGGAAACCTGAAGTCGACGATGGCGGGCGAGTTCTCGTTCTCGATCGCTCTCAGCCTGATGATCCTCGGCTTCGGCCTGCTCGCCCACGGAATGCAGACGGGGCGCTTCCGCAGCTGGGCGGTCATCGTGCTCGCCCTCGCCGTCGTGTGCCACGGGATCGTCGCCATCTACACGGCGGTTGGGGCGCTCGTCATCGTCCTCGTCAACACGGACGGATGGAAGCGCTTCTGGTTCGGCATCTCGGTCGGCTTGGGCGTCATCCTGCTGTCGGCGTTCTGGATCGGGCCGTTCCTCTCCAACCACGACTTCATGACGGACATGAAGTACGGCGCCCGGCCGGAAGGGCCGGACGACTCGTTCTACGACATGTTCTTCCCGCTGACCGCACCGCTCGACTTCCTCGTCACGACGCTCGCCATCATCGGGTTCGTCGCCTGTGTGGCGCGGCGGCACGTCAACGGCGCGGCGCTCGGCATCCTCGGGCTGCTGACCGTCGCCGGCGTCTACGCCACCCAGGAGAGCCTGCCGATCATCGGCTTGCTGTGGAACCCACGGCTACTGCCGCTGCTGTACTTCCTGCGCTACCTGCTGATGATGATCGGCATCGTCGAGATCGTCAGCTTGATCGTCAATGCGTGGCGCGACCGGAAGGTCCGTGAGCCGATCGGCTGGCTCGCCGGATCCATCACCGCCGGCACGGTCGGCCTCTCCGTGCTCGTCGTCCTGGGCTTCATGTTCGAAGTCCTGCCTGGAGACGGCCGCACGACGTTCCATGACAAGAACGTGTACTCGTGGGGTCCGTTCCTGAAGGGTCCCGATGGCGCCGACGCCCAGGGCGACGGCTGGTCCCGATACAACTTCAGCGGCTACGAGGGTCGCAACCAGTACCCCGAGTACTACGACGTCGTGCAGACCATGTCGAGGCTCGGGACGACGAACGGCTGCGGTCGGGCGATGTGGGAGAACAACGAGGACAACGGCCAGTACGGCACGACGATGGCCCTCATGCTGCTGCCGCATTGGACCGACGGCTGCATCGCCTCGATGGAGGGCCTGTTCTTCGAGGCATCGGGCACGACGCCCTACCACTTCCTGACCACCGCAGCCCTCTCCAAGCAGAGCTCCAACCCGGTGCGCGAGCTGCGGTACGAGAACAACGACGGGCCGGTGGCGGTGGACCACCTGCAGGCGCTCGGCGTCAAGTACGCGATGGTGCGGACCGACGAGGCGAAACGGGAGGCGGAACTGCAGCCCGAGCTGCAGCTGGTCGGCGAAAGTGGGCCGTGGCAGATCTACGAGGTCGCCGACTCGGACATCGTCGTGCCGCTCGACGTGCAGCCTGTCGTCGTCAACCATCGCGATGGTGACCAGCGCGAGCGCAACCTCGAGCTCGGCACGAGCTGGTTCCAGAACCCCGAGGACTGGGCGGCGATCCCCGCCGACGACGGTCCGGAGGAGTGGCAGCGCATCGACGCCGTCGTCGACCAGACCCGCCTCGTGCCGGACCCCAACCCGCCGGCTGACGAGCCCGACACACGTGGCAAGCAGGTCGACATCGTCGTGCCGGGCCAGCCGATCGATCCGGTCGCGCTGCCTGAGGTCGAGGTCAGCGACGTGGAGATGGGCGAACAGGACGTTTCGTTCCGCGTCGACCAGGTCGGCGTTCCGGTCGTCGTGAAGGTCAGCTACTTCCCGAACTGGGAGGTCGACGGGGGTGAAGGGCCGTACCGGATCGCCCCGAACCTGATGGTGGTCGTGCCGACAGAGCGCGAGGTTCACCTGCACTACGGCCGCAGCACGTCGGACCTGTTCTTCTACGTGCTCACCATCGTGGGCATCGGGTTGCTGATCTTCTGGCGGATCCGTGGCGACGTCCACTTCGACGAGCCGGCGACCGTCCCCGCCGGCCCCCCCGACGACGACGTCCAGTTCCAGCCGCCTCCGCCTCCTGACCCAACCCGGCCGGTGGGCGAAGAAACCGTGTTCGTCGAGCGCCCGCCGCCTGTCACAGCAACCTCCCCGGACGACCGAGACCACGACCAGTAGCCTCTGGCCGCGCATGCTGGACGACATCGTCAAGGCCTACGACCTACGTGGCGTCGTCCCCGATCAACTCGACTCGGGCGTCGCCCATGCCGTCGGGGTCGCCTTTGCCCGTTTCGCCGCATCCGATCGGGTGCTCGTGGCTCGCGACATGCGGCCGTCGGGCATTGACCTCGTTGCTGCGTTCACCGACGGCGTGCTGGAGCAAGGTGTCGACGTCGTCGACCTCGGCCTGGGCTCCTCCGATCTCCTGTACTTCGCCGCTGGGTCGCTCGACTGCCCGGGCGCGATGTTCACGGCCTCGCACAACCCGGCCGAGTACAACGGCGTCAAGCTGTGCCTGTCCGGTGCCCGTCCGGTCGGCATCGACAGCGGCTTCCGGGAGATCAAGGTCGTCGCCGAGTCCGTGCTCGCAGGCGGGGGCCCTCGATCCGCCGTCGCCCGCGGCCGGCGGACGGAACAGGACCTGCTGCCGGCGTTCGTCGACCACGTCCTGTCGTTCGTCGACGTCGAGCAGCTGCGCCCGCTGCGCGTGGTCGCCGACACGGCGAACGGAATGGGCGGACTCGTCGTGCCGGCGGTGTTTGATCGACTGCCCTCCATCGAACTGGAGGTGATGTACGGCGAGCTCGACGGCACGTTCCCCAACCACCCGGCCGATCCGCTGCAGCCTGCCAACCAACGTGACGTCCGGGCCCGCGTCGTCACTGGTGGCTTCGACGTCGGATTGGCATTCGACGGAGATGCCGATCGGGTCTTCGTGGTCGACGAGACGGGAGCCGGCGTCTCGGGCTCGACGACGACGGCGATGCTGGCCGTCAGCATGCTCCGCGAGCATCCGGGGGCGAAGATCCTCTACAACCTGATCTGCTCACGGGCCGTGCCCGAGGTGATTGCCGAGCACGGAGGCGTCGCGGTACGCACACGGGTCGGACACTCGTACATCAAGCAGCTGATGCTCGAGACCGGCGCCGTGTTCGGCGGCGAGCACTCAGCGCACTACTACTTCGCCCGCAACTACCGAGCCGACAGCGGACTGATCGCGTCGGTGCTCGCGCTGGCTGAGCTGTCCCGGGCCGATCAGCCGCTGTCGGTGGTCCGCAAGCCGTACGAGCGGTACGTCCAGAGCGGTGAGATCAACACGAAGGTCGACGACACTTCGGCGGTGCTCGCGTTCGTCTCTGAGCGATTCGCCGATGCGGCCCAGGACCACCTCGACGGCCTCACGGTCGACGCTGGATCGTGGTGGTTCAACCTGCGGCCGTCGAACACCGAGCCGCTGCTGCGCCTCAACCTGGAGGCCGAGACCCGCGAGGAGTGCGACGCCCGAGTCGCCGACGTGCTGCTCCTCGTCGCCAGCACCTGAGACGCCTACGAAGGAGCATCCATGGCCCTCGATCCTGTTCTGCTGGAGATCCTTGCCTGTCCCGAGGACAAAGGCCCGCTGTACTACCTCGAGGACGAGGCGCTGCTCGTCAACCCTCGTCTGCGCCGCGCCTACGAGATCCGTGATGACATCCCGGTGATGCTGATCGACGAGGCCCGCACGCTCGACGATGAGGAGCTCGCCCGTCTCCAATCGCGCATCGACAACGAGGGCATCCGACCAACGTTCGAGGAGAAACAGTGATGACCACGTCCACTTCCCCGCTCGCGGCCCGCCGCGATTTCCGCGTGGCCGACCTGTCGCTGGCGCCGTTCGGCCGCAAGGAGATCCTCCTTGCCGAGCACGAGATGCCGGGATTGCGTGCGCTGCGCGCCGAGTTCGGCGCGTCCAAGCCGCTGGCCGGCGCCCGCATCTCCGGCTCCTTGCACATGACGGTGCAGACGGCGGTGCTCATCGAGACGCTGGTCGAGCTCGGTGCCGAGGTGCGCTGGGCGAGCTGCAACATCTTCTCGACGCAGGACCACGCCGCGGCGGCGGTGGTGGTCGGACGAGAAGGCACCATGGAGGACCCGCAGGGCGTGCCGGTGTTCGCCTGGAAGGGTGAGACGCTCGAGGAGTACTGGTGGTGCACCGACCAGATGATGACCTGGCCGGACGCCGACACCGCCGGTGGTCCGAACATGATCCTCGACGACGGCGGAGACGCCACGCTGCTGATGCACAAGGGCGTCGAGTACGAGAAGGCCGGCGAGGTCCCTGATCCGACGGGCGCCTCCAACGCCGAGCTGGCGATCGTCCTCGGGCTGCTGCAGCGCTCGTTGCGCACCGACCCCACGAAGTGGACGCGGATGGCCGCAGGCATCAAGGGCGTCACGGAGGAGACGACCACGGGGGTCAAACGGCTGTACAAGATGCACGCCGACGGCGAGCTCCTGTTCCCGGCGATCAACGTCAACGACTCGGTCACGAAGTCGAAGTTCGACAACCTCTACGGCTGTCGCCACTCGCTGGTCGACGCGCTGAACCGAGCGACTGACGTGATGCTCGGCGGCAAGGTCGCCGTCGTGTGCGGCTATGGGGACGTCGGCAAGGGCTGCACCCAGAGCCTGCGCGGGCAGGGTGCGCGAGTGATCGTGACGGAGATCGACCCGATCAACGCGCTCCAAGCGGCGATGGAGGGGTATCAGGTCACGACGCTCGACGATGTCGTCGAGACGGCCGACATCTTCGTCAGCGCCACCGGCAACGCCGACATCATCACGGCGGATCACATGCGGGTGATGAAGAACAACGCCATCGTCTGCAACATCGGCCACTTCGACAACGAGATCGACATGGCCGGCCTCGCCCGGTCAGGCGCCACCCGCGACGAGCTCAAGCCGGGTACGGACGTCTGGCGGTTCCCCGACGGGCACCAGGTCATCGTGCTCGCGGAGGGGCGGTTGGTGAACCTCGGCTGCGCGACGGGTCACCCGAGCTTCGTGATGAGCTGCTCGTTCTCCAACCAGGTGATCGCTCAGATGGAGCTGTTCGCCAACACCGAGCAGTACCCGACGGGCGTCTACGTGCTGCCGAAGCAACTCGACGAGAAGGTCGCCGAGCTCCACCTCGGCGCGCTCGGCGTCAAGCTGACCAAGCTCAGCGATGAACAGGCTGAGTACCTCGGCGTCAACCCGAGTGGTCCCTTCAAGCCCGA
This sequence comes from uncultured Acidimicrobiia bacterium, assembly GCA_963844915.1. Taxonomy (GTDB): domain Bacteria; phylum Actinomycetota; class Acidimicrobiia; order Acidimicrobiales; family Ilumatobacteraceae; genus JALZMG01. The sequence continues at coordinate 1,220,021 of CAWJQF010000013.1, forward strand.
GCACTACCGCTACTGAGCACTCTGTGTGAGCGAAAACGTGGTCCTGACCGCGTGTTCGCTCACTCAGACGTGGGTAAGGCGGGTCCATGACGCAGTTCGGCATGACCCTCTCCAGCGAGGAGCACGCCCCTCGCCGCCTCGTCGACATCGCCGCCCTGGCCGAGAGCCACGGATTCGACTTCGTCTCGATCTCCGACCACTACCACCCGTGGGTCGACGAGCAGGGCCACTCGCCGTTCGTTTGGTCGATCCTGGGAGCGATCGCCGAGCGGACCGACACGTTGCAGGTTGGCATCGGGGTCACCTGCCCCACGTTCCGCATCCACCCGGCGATCCTCGCCCAGGCGGCAGCGACGTGCGCCCACCTGTTCGACGGTCGGTTCACGTGGGGGGTCGGGTCCGGCGAGGCACTCAATGAGCACATCCTCGGCGAGCGGTGGCCACCGGCCGATCTCCGCTCGTCCCGCCTGGAGGAGGCCGTCGAGATCGTGCGCAAGCTGTGGTCGGGTGAGGAGATCACCCACCGGGGCGAGCACTTCGTCGTCGAGAACGCCCGGATCTACGACCCGCCGCCTCAAGCGGTGCCGATCGTCGTCTCCGCCTTCGGCCCGGTGGCGGCCGAACTCGCGGCGAGGATCGGCGACGGGCTGTGGGTCACGGGCCCCGACAAGGACACCATCGATCTGTTCCGGGAGCAGGGCGGCACTGGCCCGGTTTGGGCGCAGACGAACCTGTGCTGGGCAGACGATCGCGAGAAGGCGATCAAGACGGCCCATCGCATCTGGCCGAACACGGGTGTGCCCGGCCAGCTCAGCCAGGACCTGTCGACACCGGCGCTGTTCGAGCAGGCGTCGCAGAACGTGACCCCGGAGATGGTCGCCGAGTCCGTGCCGTGCGGTCCGGACGCCGGCCCGGTCCTGGAGAACGTCCAGAAGATGATCGACGCCGGCATCGACCACATCTACTTCCACCAGATCGGACCGGACCAAGAGGGGTTCTGCGCGTTCTGGGAGGAGGAACTGCAACCGAAGCTGAGTTGACGCCGCCGCATCACGGGACCTTCGCCGGCCGATCGCGTCGTTCAGAGGCGAAGACCCGGCTCGGCACGGCGGGCGCTCCAGCGCCTTCGCCGGCCGCATCAGGTCGGTGGCACGGCTACGAGCAGCGCCCGCTGGCGCTTCGTGACGTCGAAGGTCGTTCCGCCGTCGATCGTCTCACCGTCGACTGCCAGCCGCACCGGTCCACGCATCGACCGCACCTTGAGCGTCTCGACGAGCTGCTCCCGGTACACGGGGCAGCGCTGGAGGCGTCCGGTCAGCACGTCGACGACGAACCGGACGCGCGCGAACCGTCGGCCCCCGAGCACGAGCCGCACATCGAGCTGCCCGTCGTCCAGGCGCTCGCGCCACGACGGTCCGAAGCCGTCCGGCGCATACGCACAGTTCCCGATCCAACCCAGCCAGACCTCTGCGCAACGCCCATCCAGGTCGAGCTCGAGGGGCTCCATCCCGGGCAGCTCCCGCACGAGTGACACGAGCAGCGCCAGCCACTTGCCGAACCTCGGCTGCAGTCGCTCCCGGGCGTCGACGACTTGCGTGTAGCCGCCGAAGGTCAACGTGTTGACGAACGTGCGCGTCGCACCGCCGGCGATGTCGACGACACCGAGATCCATGTGGATCGCCGTGCCTGCCCGTACCGCGGCGATGGCGTCCGACACGTCATCGAGACCGAGGTCACGAGCGAGGTGGTTGAACGTTCCAGACGGCACGGCGACGAGCACGAGGTCGCGCGCCACCGCGACCTCCGCCGCCGCGCTCAGCGTCCCGTCGCCACCTGCGGCCCCTACGGCGACGGGGTCTCCCTGGCCGAGGACGTCGGTGATGTCGTCATCGCCGTCGAGCAGCCGGATCTGCGCTCCCGGCAGGCCGTCGCGTAGCTCGTCGGTCGGGTCCGACGACCACACTGGCCCCGAGCCGCGGTTGACCGCGATGGTGACGCCGGTTCCGTCCGGAGATGGTCGCCGCTCGGGATCGGGCACACGATGCGGCCGCGCCGTTGCGGCGTCGTCGGGACGGGCCGGAAGCACGACCCGCCGCACCCACGCCGCGCCCACCAGCGCCGCCGTTGCGGCGCCGGCCGCAGTGAGGACGGCTCGACGGCTCATCCCCGGAACGCCTCGATCACCGGCGCGAACGCATCGAGCTGGGCGGTCGTCCCGTCGAGACGAAGGGCGACGATCGCCTCCTGCACTCCGGCCTCGGCGAACGCCCGATAGCGCCCGATGTGCTCCTCGACGGTCCCCACCACTGCACCGTCGCGGTGGGCCGCGTCAGCCGAAGCCCCGAGCACCGCAGCTTCCGACAGGTTCGTGATGGTCACTTCGTCGGGATCGCGTCCTTCTCGCACGCAGTGCTCCCGCAGCACCCCAACCTTGCGGCGCACGGCCGCCGCGTCGCCGAAGAGGTTGCACATGTCTGCACAGCGGGCGACGAGCCGAAGGGTCCGCTGCTCGCCCGATCCGCCGACGAGGATCGGCACGTGGTCCTGCAGTGGCCGGGGGTAGCACGTGGCCGCCGGCACCGTGATGGTGCGCCCGTCGAAGCGAGGCGTGCCCTTGCCCCACATCAGTGGCAGCAGCTGCAGCGCGTCCTCCAAGCGGTCGTAGCGCTCTGCGGTCGACGGGAAGTCCCAGCCGTAGAGCTCGTGCTCGCGCCGGTACCAGCCCGTCCCGAGCCCGCAGAACGCGCGCCCGGCGGACAGCACGTCCAGGGTGGCGACGATCTTGGCCACGTGGGCGATGTTGCGGTACGTGATGCCCGTGACCAGCGTCCCGAGCCGGGAGGTGGTCGTCGATGCAGCCAGATAGCCGAGGGCAGCTGTGCTCTCGAGCATGTCCTCCCATTCGCGGCCGACGCTCGGGATCTGCACGAAGTGGTCCATCACGGAGATCGAGCTGAAGCCGACCTCCTCGGCGCGCGCCGCGATGGCCCCGAAGCGGCTTGCCATCTCGGCCGATCCGCCCGGCCACGTGAAGCGCCCGATCTGCAATCCGAAGCGCAACGGCATGGGATCCTCCGATTGTTGCTTGGCGGCGAGTGGGGTTGCGTAGAGCTCAGTCGGGACGACGACGACGGCCTCGTCCGACGCTCGGTGCACGGCATCGAATGCCTCGTCCTCGATCGCGGAGATCGTGGCGGTCATCGCCCGGAGTTGGCTCGTGATCAGCGACGACGGGACCGCTTCCGGTCGAGCCCGGTTGCGGGCCCGACATTCTCGCTCCGGAGTCTCGACGAGGACGGCATGGCACGCCATCCCGGCGCGTCCAGCGAGGGCCCGCATCCGAGTGCGGAACGAAGGCTCGAGCGCTGTCGAATCGACCACCGTCAACAGCCGTCGGGCCAGCCGCTTCGTCACGATCAGCTCCAGGACCTCGAGGGCGTCAGCGCTGGCCCGCAGGTCATGGCGGTGCTGACCGACGACGGCCCGCAGGTCGTCCCAGGACACGATCGCCGACCGCTCGAACCAGCTCGCCGCCCACGTCGACTTTCCCGACCCCGCCGGGCCGATCATGACCACGAGGCACGGGTCGGGCAGTCGGATCGTCACGTCGCCCACGCCCGCTGTAACACCCCTTCATCATGATCGAGGCATGCTCCTGACGACCCGCTGTGCCGGCTGTGACGAGCCCGGCTCGCCCATCTGCCGAACCTGTCGCTTCGCCCTCGTCGCCCGATTCCACCCGTCGGCACCCGCCGGAGTGCTCGCGGCCGTGCCGTTCTCGGGTCGAGCTCGGGACGTCATGCTCGGCTTCAAGTACCGCAACCGCAGGGCGGTCGCCGGGCACTTGGCGGGGCTCCTGGTCAATCGCATCGCCGGTTGTGGCCGCCGCGTCGATCTGGTCACTTGGGCGCCGACTGGACGTGCCCGTCGGGCAGGTCGCGGCTACGACCAGGCCGAGGTGGTCGCCCGCCAGGTCGCCCGGCAGCTCGGCGTGCCGTGTCGACGGCTGCTCGTGCGGGAGGCGACGTCAGGCCCGCAGACCGGCTCGGACCGGGTCAGCCGGCTGCGCGGGCCATCGTTCCGGGCCCGTCCGAGCGTTCCGGCCCGGCGGATCCTCGTCATCGACGACGTCGTCACGACCGGTGCCACGCTCGAGGCGGCGACACGCGTGCTCCTGGCGGCCGGAGCGCGCGATGTGGTGGCTGCAGCAGTCGCCGCCACACCGCCGCCTGCCATCGCAACACGCCAGGTGGCCTGAACATCCCGTTGATCCGCGTCGCGGCTCTACGGTGCCGCCATGTCCGAATCGCTCCCGCCGCCTCCACCGCCTCCGGGGGTCACGGGGCCGCCCCCTCCGCCTGGGTGGACGCCGCCGCCGACACCGCCGTCGCCGGACGGCAGCTCGAGGACCGGACTCATCATCGGCGTCGTCGTCGCCGTGCTCGCCGCGCTCGGCGTCGGCGCCTTCTTCCTGTTCCGCGACGACAGCGGCGAAGCAGCGCCGGAGGACACGGACCCTGAGCTCACGATCCCGGACGTCACGATCCCGGACGTCACGATCCCGGACGTCACGATCCCGGACATCACGATCCCGGACATCAGCGTTCCCGATCTGACGCTCCCGGACTTCACGCTGCCCGCGGACGATCCGGCTCCGGGAGACGTCCCGCCTGCCACGCAGGAGCCGGACGGCCTGGGCGACGACCCGCAGCTCGACTCACTCGCCCAAGATTGTTACGACGGCGACATGCAGGCCTGCGACGACCTCTACCAGGAGTCGCCGGTGAATTCCGACTACCAGACCTACGGCGATACGTGCGCGGGGCGCCAGCCCGCCCTCACGCAGCGCTTCTGCATCAACACGTTCCCTAGCTGAATTCGGGGTGCCGCTCACGGCCTCGCGTCGCAGGAGAGCCCTGCGGCCCAGCCGGTAGGCTGGCTCGCCGCATGGGCATCTTGGACCGTATCCTCCGCGCCGGAGAGGGCAAGAAGCTGAAGGCCCTCCAGGCCATGGTGCCGGACATCGCCTCGCTCGAGCCGGAGCTGCAGCGGCTGTCCGACGAGCAACTGCGCGCCAAGACGGATGAGTTCCGCCAGCGCATCGCCAACGGCGCCGATCTCGACGACCTCGCCATCGAGGCGTTCGCCGTCGTGCGCGAGGGCGCTTGGCGTGTCATCGGTCAACGCCATTTCGACGTGCAGATGATGGGCGGCGCCGCGCTGCACTTCGGCTGGGTCGCCGAGATGAAGACTGGCGAGGGCAAGACCCTCGTCTCGACGCTCCCCGCGTACCTCAACGCGCTTGGCGGCAAGGGTGTCCACCTCGTCACGGTCAACGACTACCTGGCCCGTCGCGACGCCGAGTGGATGGGCAGCATCCACCGCTTCCTCGGCCTCGAGGTCGGCCTGATCATCCCTGGCTTCAAGACGTCGCCCGCCGAGAAGCGGGCGCAATACGGCGCCGACATCACGTACGGCACGAACAACGAGATGGGCTTCGACTACCTGCGCGACAACATGGCGGGCAAGCTCATCGACAAGACCCAGCGCGGCCACAACTACGCGATCGTCGACGAGGTCGACTCGATCCTCATCGACGAGGCCAGAACGCCTCTGATCATCTCCGGCCGCGTGGCCGACGCCGCCAAGCTGTACTACCGCTTCGCGTCCATCGTCCGATCCCTCAGGCGTGACGAGGACTACGAGGTCGAGGAGGACAAGCGCGTCGTCGTTCCGCTGGAGGCCGGCATCGACAAGGTCGAAGCCGCGCTCGGCGTCGAGAACATCTACGACGAGGTCCAGCAGAACCTCGTCCACCAGATGTCGGTCGCGCTCAAGGCGAAGGAGCTCTACAAGCGGGACAAGGACTACATCATCCAGAACGGTGAGGTGAAGATCGTCGACGAGTTCACCGGCCGCATCCTGGAAGGCCGGCGCTGGAGTGAGGGCATCCACCAAGCCGTCGAGGCCAAGGAGGGGGTGAAGATCAAAGAGGAGAACCAGACCCTCGCCACGATCACCCTCCAGAACTACTTCCGCATGTACGACAAGCTCGCCGGCATGACCGGCACGGCGGCCACGGAGGCGGCCGAGCTGATGAGCACGTACGAGCTCGGGGTCGTTCCCATCCCGACGAACGTCCCGGTCGTGCGCGCCGACCAGGCAGACCTGATCTACAAGGGTGAGATCGGCAAGTTCGACGCCGTCGTCGAAGACATCGCCGAGCGCAACGCGATTGGGCAGCCGGTGCTGATCGGCACGGTGAGCGTCGAGAAGAGCGAGTACCTGTCTCGTCAGCTGCAGCAGCGGGGCATCGCCCACGAGGTCCTGAACGCCAAGCAGCACACGCGTGAGGCACTCGTCGTCGCCCAGGCCGGCCGCCTGCAGGCCGTCACCGTCGCCACGAACATGGCCGGCCGCGGCGTCGACATCGTCCTCGGTGGCAACCCCGAGCTGCTCGCCCGCCACGAGGTGCTGAAGGAGGGCCACGCGCCCGAGTCGATGGTCGACGCCTTCGAGTTTCAGGTGCCGCTCGACCAGATGCCCGAGGACTTCCGCGAGGCCCGGGCCAAGGCGATGGCCCGGTACGAGGAGCTCGTCGAGCTGTTCAAGCAGGAGTGCGGCGAGGAGGGCGACAAGGTGCGCCAGGTCGGCGGCCTCTACGTGATCGGCTCCGAACGGCACGAGTCGAGGCGCATCGACAACCAGTTGCGTGGCCGTTCCGGCCGGCAGGGCGATCCCGGCGAGAGCCGCTTCTACCTCAGCCTCGACGACGAACTGATGCGCCTCTTCGCCACCGGCGCGCTGTCGTACGTGATGAACAAGGCGCTGCCCGACGACGAGGCCATCGAGGCAAAGATGGTCACCAAGGCCATCGAGCGGGCCCAGACCACCGTCGAGACGCGTAACGCCGAGATCCGCAAGAACGTCCTCAAGTACGACGAGGTCATGAACGAGCAGCGCAAGGTCATCTATGCGCGCCGTGACCAGATCCTCGAGGGCGTCGACCTCAAGTCCGCAGCCATGGACTACCTCTCGGAGGCGGTCAACGCGCTGCTCGAGACGCACTGCGCCAGCGTCGCCGACGACGAGTGGGATCTCGACGGCCTGGCCAAGGAGCTGAAGACGTTCTGGCCGAACTCGATCGAGGAGGACCACCTCGCCGAGTGCCGCAACACGGACCAGATGTACGACCTCGTCATGGCGGATGCCATGAAGTACTACGAGCAGCGCGAGGCCGAGCTGAGCGAGAAGGTGATGCGCGAGGTCGAGCGCCAGGTGATGTTGCGCATCATCGACCAGCGCTGGCGTGAGCACCTCGAGGAGATGGACTACCTCAAGGAGGGCATCAACCTCCGGGCCATGGGCCAGAAGGACCCGCTGACCGAGTGGCAGCGCGAGGGCTACGAGATGTTCGGGGCGATGATGAAGGGGATCGCCCAGGACTTCGTGCGCTACGTGATGCACGTGCAGGTCGTTCGCAACGAGCCGGCGCCGGCTGCGCCCGTGCAGAACGTCACCGAGACGTCGGCTGAGGACGAGCCCAGCGGCTTCCAGCGCGCTGCCACGACCGTGGCAGAGCCGTCCGCCGAGCCTGTTGCGCCGGTGCCCGCTGCACCGACGGCCGTCGGGCAGGCGCCAGCACGCGCGACGGCCCAGACTGCGACACGTGCGCCCGGCCGGCAGGCGACCACCGGCGGGTCTGCTCGTCCCGCCAAGCAGGAGACGGTCGTGAAGGACGAGTGGTCGAAGACTCCCCGCAACGCACCGTGCCCGTGCGGGTCGGGCAAGAAGTTCAAGATGTGTCACGGCGCTTCCTGAGCGTCGATGCGCGACTTCACCGACGATCTGCGCGAACTGCGGCGCCGCCTCGACGAGGCTGAGACGTACCTGCGCATTGGCGAGCTACGCAGCCGACTGAGCGAGCTCGAGGTCGAGGTCGCCCGGCCCGACCTGTGGGACGACGCCGACCGGGCCAAGGAGCTCAGCGCCGCGTACGCCAACGCCCGCGACGACGTGGCGAACTACGAGTCGTTGGCGTCAGCGCTCGAGTACGTCGAGGTGCTCCACGAGCTGGCCCGTGAGGAGGGCGACGAGTCCCAGGAGGACGAGATCGCGGCGGGGCTCGAAGACGTCGGCCGGCGCCTCGACCAGCTCGACCTGCGCAGCCTCTTCACCGGCGACCACGACGAGGCCGACGCCATCGTGCAGATCAACGCCAAGGACGGCGGTGTCGACGCTCAGGACTGGAGCGAGATGCTCCTGCGCATGTACGAGCGCTGGGCGGAGCGGCGCGGCTTCAAGTTTGGAGTCGACGCGGTCTCGGAGGGAACCGAGGCGGGGATCCTGTCGGCGGAGTTCACGCTCAGTGGCCGCTACGCCTACGGCTTGATGACCAGCGAACGAGGCACGCACCGACTCGTCCGGATCAGTCCGTTCGACAACCAGGGACGCCGCCAGACCAGCTTCGCCGCCGTGCAGGTCTGGCCGGTGATGGTCGCCCCGGACGTCGAGCTCAACGACGCCGACATCCGTATGGAGGTCTTCCGCGCGTCCGGCGCCGGCGGCCAGCACGTCAACAAGACGTCGTCGGCGGTGCGCCTGATCCACGAGCCCTCCGGCCTGGTCGCCAGCTCCCAGGAGGAGCGCAGCCAGCTGCAGAACCGGGAGAAGGCGATGACCCGCCTGAAGGCGATGGTGGCGGCCAAGGCCGAGGAAGAGCGGGCTGTCGAACTGGATGCCATCGCCGGCAAGCAGGCGCAGGTCGGCTGGGGCAGCCAGATCCGCTCGTACGTGCTGCAGCCGTACCAGATGGTCAAGGACCTGCGCACGGAGATCGAGTCCGGCAACGTCGCCGCCGTGCTCGACGGCGACCTCGACGGCTTCATGGAGGGCTTCCTCCGGTGGCGCCGTGCCGGCCCGGACTCCTGACATCCGAGTGTTTCCCGCCATCGGAGTGTTTCGAGAGGGGCATCCCCTCGCCAAACACTCGGATGCCTGCAGACACTCCGATGGGATCAGCCGGTAACCTTCACGAGCTTTCGTCATGCAACTGACACAATGATCCGGCTCGAGAACGTCACCAAGCACTACCAGAACGACGTCGTCGCGCTGCGCGACGCCAGTTTCGACGTGGCGAAGGGTGAGTTCGTCTTCCTCGTCGGCCCGTCGGGATCCGGCAAGAGCACGTTGCTGCGACTGCTCAACCGCCAGGACCGACCGGAGCAGGGTGCGGTTTGGGTCGCCGGGCGCAACATCATCGACATGCCGTCGAGTCGGGTGCCGCAATTGCGGCGCAACATCGGCAACGTCTTCCAGGACTTCAAGCTGCTGTCGAACAAGACGGTCTTCGAGAACATCGCCTTCGCCCAGGAAGTCATCGGCAAGCCGAAGCACGTGATCGCCCAGCAGGTCCCGGCGGTGCTCGATCTGGTCGGACTGGCGGGCAAGGAAGCGCGGTTCCCGCACCAGCTCTCGGGCGGTGAGCAACAACGCGTGTCGATCGCCAGGGCATTCGTCAACCGGCCGCTGATCATGCTCGCCGACGAGCCGACCGGGAACCTCGACCCGGCGACGGGCGAGGGCATCATGCGCCTGCTCGGGCGCATCAACCAGACGGGCACAACGGTGCTCATGGCGACCCACGACCAGCGCATCGTGAACATCATGCGCAAGCGGGTCATCCAGCTCGACCGCGGCGTCATCGTCGCGCGACCAGGCGCGCGGGGTGTACGAGTAGCGATGCTCTCGCGCCTCACGTACACGTTCCGCGAGACGTGGGCCAGCTTCCGTCGCAACACGACGCTGACGGTCGCCGCGGTGATCACGTCCGCCGTGTCGCTGCTGATCTTCGGGCTGACGCTGCTGATGCAGCGCGGCTTCGACAACCTCCTCGTCGCCTGGGAGGGCGACGTGGAGATGATCGTGTACCTCAACTCGGGCGCCACCGAGGAGCAGCGCGGCGTCATCCAGAACGCCCTCGACTCCCAGACGCAGCTGATCGACGACTTCTCCTACTGCGACACCAGCTGCTCGCTCGCCGAGGCACAGCGCCTGCTGGCTGGCGATCCCGGCACGCTGGAGCTGCTCGACGAGACGAACATCCCCACGCAGTACAAGGTCGTCCCGACCGACGCCACCGACGTCGACGCGTTGCGCCAGCTGCGCGAAGGATTACGTGAGTTACCCAACGTTCAGCGCATCGTCCTCGCCGACGAGCAGCTGGACGTGATCTCCGAGCTGAAGGGCTTCGTCGGCCTCTACACCCTCATCCTGTCGGTCGTGTTGTTGTTCGCCGCGATCTTGCTGATCTGGAACACGATCCGAACGGCGATGTTCGCCCGAAGACGTGAGATCGAGGTGATGAAGCTCGTCGGCGCGACCGACTGGTTCATCCGGATCCCGTTCATGCTCGAGGGGCTCATACAAGGGTTCATCGGTGGACTTGCCGCGTGCGGCGGCCTGTGGTTGATCAACAACCGGTGGACCGCCGGGGTGGGCGAGTTCCCGCCCGACAGCGGGTTCGCCGCGCTCGTGGTCACCGACGGGTTCGAGTGGCAGGTGATGCTGCTGATCGTCGGCATCGGGATGGTCGCCGGCGCCATCGGCTCAGGCATCGCCGCCTCCCGCTTCCTCGATGTCTAATCATCGGGGTCGTCTCGCAGCCAAGCTGCGAGACTCACCTCCCGAGCTCGCCGTCGCTGTCACGGGCGGCTCCGGGCTCGTCCGACGTCATCGCGAAGCGACGGCTCGCCCACCTGCCCATTTGCGGGCGCTCTAGTTGTCACTCCCACGGCCGCTGTTGTCGTCGCCGTGCTCGTCGTCGTCGCCACCCCGGCCCCGGCCGCGCCCACGACCGCTGTGATCGTCGTCGTCGTCATGGTCGTCGTGCCCGTGGTCGTCGACCGTCGTCACCGTCACGCCCGGCACCGTCGCGGCGGTCACCTGGGGAGCTGTGGCGGCCGTGACCTCAGGTGCCGTCACGGCGGTGCTCGCCGATGGTGCCGAGCCGGACGTGGCGATTGTCGGCACGGTGGTCGGCGTCGAGGTCAGGCTCGTCGAGGTCAGGCTCGTCGAGGTGAGGCTCGTCGAGGGCCCACCTACCGTGACGACGGTGGCGCGGGAGGCGGTCCCCGCCGTCGGCAGCGCCGGCAGTGTGGACGTCGACGCGTCGTCACCGCCGCTGGCCACCGTCAACCCAGCCGCCACAAAGGCGCCGGAGGCGGCGAGGAGTGCGAGCGGGATGGCATGACGACGGAGCTTGGTCAGGATCGGACGCATGCACCCGACACGACGCAGCGCGCCATCGCGGTTGGGTCACTCCTCTTCGATCTGCGGGACCAGCGCCCCATCGATCAGCTCGACGGTGATGCGGCTGCGGCGCTCTCCGCTCTCGAACCGCACGCGCACCCGGTCCGGACCGTCGTCTTCGACTTCGACGGAGTAGCCGGCCGCCGGCTGCGGCTCACCGAGCAGGTTGATGGTGTCGTCGACCTCATCCACGGTGATCGATCCGCCGAGGCTGTTGTATTCGGCCTGCCCCGCACTCGTCGTCACGCTGGCGGCGGACGTGGGCCCTGCCGTCTCGGGCACCGTCGTCTCGGGCGTCGTCGTCGGTACGGTGGTCGGCGGCGCCGGCGGGGGCGTGGTGACGACCGGCGGTTCCGTCGCAGGCGTGCGGACGACGTCCTGCCCGCCATCGATGCTCCTGACCGCGACCACGCCGGCCGCACCGAGGACGGCGACCGAGAGGACCGTGGCGCCGATGCGCACCCTCCGCTGCCGTCCTGCTCGACGGCGCACCGTCGTCGCCGCGGCGTCGAGGTCGCCGACATCGAGGGCGTCCGCGCGACGCCGGAGTGCAGCCGCGAGCTGGCGGTCGTCCCAGGGGTCGTCCATCATCCACTCTCCGGATCCACGACGGCCCGCAGCTTGCGGCGCGCGTCGAACAGGTGCGACTTGACGGTGCCCTCGGCGACCTGCATCGCGTCGGCCACCTCGCTGACGTCGAGGCCCTCGACGTAGTACAGGGCGACGGCGGTGCGTTGCTGGATCGGCAGCTCGCGCAACAAGACGTCCAACTGGTCCGGCTCGCTCGGGGGCGCGACCTGCACCTCCGATCGCCTGCCGAGGCGCTCGATGGCCCGCCGTTTGCGGCCGGAGCGGCGGCGCTCGTCACGCAGCAGGTTGACGGCGACGCGCCGGATCCAGCCCACCGGGTCGTCGTAGTGGCGGATGCGCCGCCATCGCACGTGGGCCCGCACGAACGCCTCCTGGACGGCATCTGCGGCCAGTTCCACATCGCCGCAGGCGAGTCCGAGGGCGCGCACGAGCCGCCCGTAGTGGGCCCGGAACAGACCGTCGAGGTCGGTCGTGGTTTCGAGGGGGGCTTGTCGCTCCGTCAAGACGATCGTGCCCCAGACACGCCGGAAGCGGTCCGACGGTTGGGTCGGCTCAGCGCTTGCGGATCAGCGTCAGCCCGTCGGACACCGGCAAGATGACGGCGTCGACACGGTCGTCGGCGGCGACCTTGTCGTTGAACGCACGGATGGCGACGGTGTCGGGGTCGTCGACGTCCTGGTCGACGACTCGTCCGGACCACAGCGTGTTGTCGACGAGGATCATGCCGCCTGGTCGCGTGCGGGGGAGCAATTCGTCGTAGTACGCGGTGTAGTTGGCCTTGTCGGCGTCGATGAACGCGAGATCGAGGTGCGGTGTCGCCGGCAGCGCCCGCACGGTGTCGAGCGCAGGGCCGATGCGCAACTCGATGCGATCGCTCAGGCCGGCTCGTTCCCACGTGTCCTTGGCGAGCGCGGTGTACTCCTCGCTGACGTCGCAGCACAGGAGGTGACCGTCCTCGGCCATGCCGCGGGCGATGCAGGTCGAGGAGTAACCCGTGAACGTGCCGAGCTCGATCGCCTGGCTCGCGCCGACCAGTCGCGTCAGCAGCGTGAGCAGGGCACCTTCCTCCGGTGAGACCTGCATGCGGGATGCGGGACCGAGCTCGACGGTGCGCCCTTGCAGGTCGCGCAGCACGTCATCGGGCGGCGCAGCATGAGCGGCGATGTACGCCGAGATCTCGGACGGCAGGATGGTAGAGCGGCTGGCCACGGCCCGGACGGTACCGTGACCGCCGGTGAGCGAGGGCGCGAGCATGTACGAACGCGTCGGCGGCAGCGAGTTCTTCCACCGCCTCGTCGACGCGTTCTACGAGGGCGTGGCGGACGACGCGCTGCTCGTGCGCTTGTACCCGGAGGCGCCCGATCTGCGCGGCGCACGCCAACGTTTGACGCTCTTCCTGATCCAGTACTGGGGCGGTCCGATGACGTACTCCGAGGAGCGCGGCCATCCCAAGTTGCGGCTGCGCCACCTGCCGTTCCGGATCGGGCGGGAGGAGCGCGACGCCTGGCTGGCCCACATGAGCGCCGCCATCGACGTTGCCACGGCCGAATTGGCGCCGGCCGACCGTGCGGCGGTGCGCGACGAGTTGCTGGCGTACTTCACGCCCGCCGCCGAGCAGATGCGCAACGACACGGGGCTGCCCATCTCTTCGGCGCGTCGATAGCTTCGAGCGGGCAATGGCGGCGATCACGGTCCGCGACCTGCAGAAGCACTACGGCGACGTCCGGGCGGTGGACGGCGTGTCGTTCGAAGTGGGCGAGGGTGAGGTCTACGCCCTGCTCGGGCACAACGGCGCCGGGAAGTCGACGACCGTGGAGATCCTCGAAGGGCATCGCAGCCGGACGGCCGGCGAGGTCACGGTGCTCGGTCACGACCCCGGACGGGCAGGCCGGGAGTTCCGCGACCGCATCGGCATCGTTCTGCAGACCGCCGGCGTTGAGGACGAGCTGCGGGTCGCAGAGGCCGTCGAGGTGTACGGCTCGTGCTACCGGCGGCGGCGTCCAGCGGGCGAGGTCATCGAGCTGGTCGGTCTCGGTCCGCAGGCGGACCGCCGGGTCGGGGCGCTGTCCGGTGGGCAGCGCCGGCGGCTCGACCTCGCGCTGGGGATCGTCGGCACCCCCGACCTGCTGTTCCTCGACGAGCCGACAACGGGCTTCGATCCGGCGGCGCGCCGGAACGCGTGGTCGCTGATCCGCCAGCTGTGCTCGGGCGGTACGACGGTCCTGCTGACGACGCACTACCTCGACGAGGCCGAGCACCTGGCCGATCGAGTCGGCGTCCTCGTCGCCGGCAAGCTGGTCGCTGAGGGCAGCCCGCAGTCACTCGTGGGTGGTGGCGGCACTCGAGTGGGATTCGAATTGCCGCCCGGTGCGTCGCTCGACGACCTGGCGGGCGTCGTACCGGCCGGCGCGGCGATGGTCGGCGACCGCGTGGAGTTCACGACCACCACCCCGACGGTCGACGTCAACGCGCTCACCGGCTGGGCCCTCGGGCGCGGCGTCGAGCTCGAAGGACTCGCCGTGGAGCGACCGTCGCTCGAGGACGTGTTCCTCTCGCTCGGTGACGCGTCGGGGGTGGCGCAATGAGCGAGGGCTTCCCGAGCGCCCCGGCGATGATCATCCGCCAGGTGCGCTACCAGCTGCTCACGTTCGTGCGTATGCCCGTCGCGCTCTTCTTCACGGTGCTGCTGCCGGTGATCATGTTGGTGCTGTTCAACGCGCTCTTCGGCGACGCTGATCTGGAGACCGAGGCAGGAACGTGGACGTTCGGGCAGTTCTACGTCGCTGGTCTCGCCGCGTTCACCGCCGTCTCGGCGACGTTCACGAACCTCGCCAACGTGGTGCCGATCCGTCGCGACGAGGGTGTCCTCAAGCGGTGGCGGGGGACACCGCTGGCGACGTGGGTGTACCTCGCCGGAACCATGTGCACGACGTTCGTCATCGCCGCCGCCGGCGTGGTGATCATGTTCGGTCTCGGCGTCGTCGCGTACGGCGTGGAGCTGGAGGCGGCCAAGATCCCGGCGTTGCTCGTGACGTTCGTGGTTGGCGTCGTCAGCTTCGCCGCCATGGGTATGGCGGTGGCCGGGCTCTGCCAGACGGCAGCCAGCGCATCGGCGGTGGCCAACGTGATCATCCTGCCGATGGCGTTCATCTCCGACGTGTTCGTCGCGCTGCAGGAACCGCCGCCGTGGCTGGACACGCTCGGCGACATCCTGCCGTTGAAGCCGTTCGCGCAGGCCTTCCAGGACACGCTCAACCCGGCCGTCGAGCCGCCCGCCTTCGATCCCGGCCGACTGGCCATCGTTGCGGCGTGGGGTGTGCTCGGCGCGCTCGTTGCGCGTCGCTGGTTCAAGTGGGAACCTTCGCGGGCAGGCCCGACACGCCGCCGCCGGCGAGCCCGGCCCGTGCTCGAGGGGACGTGAGATGCATCCTGAGCTGACCGAGGAACACGAAGCGTTGCGCAAGGTGGTGCGCGAGTTCGTCGTCGCCGAGATCGAGCCGCACGCCGAGGAGTGGGATCGCGACCACACGTTTCCCGTCGACGTCGTGCTGGCGATGGGGGAGCTCGGGCTGTTCGGCATCCCGTTCCCGGAGCCGTACGGGGGCGGTGGTGACCTCACCGGTCTGTGCGTGGCCATCGAGGAGCTGGCGCGGGCCGACCAATCGGTGGCGATCACGCTGGAGGCCGGTGTCGGTCTCGGCGCCAACCCGATCCACAAGTTCGGCTCGCCCGAGCAGCAGGAGCGCTGGTTGCCCGACCTGTGTGCCGGCCGAGCGCTCGGGGGGTTCGGGCTCACCGAGCCGGACGCAGGGAGTGACGCCGGCGGGACACGAACCCGGGCCGATCTCGATGACTCGACGGGCGAGTGGGTGATCGACGGCGAGAAGTCGTTCATCACGAACTCCGGGACGCCGATCACGTCGATCGTCACCGTGACGGCGCTGACTGGGCCGGGGGAGATCTCGACGATCGTGGTCCCGGCCGGGACGCCAGGCATGGAGGTCCAGCCGCCGTATCGCAAGATGGGCTGGCACGCCTCGGACACGCACGGGCTGACGTTCGTGGAGTGCCGGGTTCCGGAGGACCACCTGCTCGGGCCGCGGGGGCGGGGCTTCGCCCAGTTCCTGGAGATCCTGGACGACGGTCGCGTCGCCATCGCCGCCCTTGCCGTCGGGGTGATCCAGCGCTGCCTCGACGACTCGGTCGCGTACGCCAACGAACGCCAGACGTTCGGGCGGCCGATCGGATCCAACCAGGGGGTGGCATTCCGCTGCGCCGACATGGAGGTCGCGCTCGCGGCCTCGCGCCGGCTCGTGTACCACGCAGCCTGGTTGCGGGACACCGGGCGCCCGTTCAAGCGGGAAGCCGCCGTTGCCAAGCTGTTCGCTACGGAGGCGGCGGTCGCGGCGACCCGCTCGGCCACGCAGGTGTTCGGTGGCTACGGCTTCATGGACGAAACACCCGTGTCCCGCCACTACCGCGATGCCAAGATCCTCGAGATCGGTGAGGGCACGAGCGAGGTGCAGCGCCTCGTGATCAGTCGCGCCTTGGGCCTTCGGGTCTAACGCTTTCGCTTCGCAACCAAAGGTTGCGAAGCGAGCTCGAAGCGCCGGCCTACGGCCGGCACCCAACCTGTTGGCGACCGACCGGCCAAGCCGGATCGATCGCCGGCGGGGGGCTCCGGCGGAGCCTCTGCCCCCCGCACCCCCCGGCCTGCGAGCCGAGCTCAGACATTCAGAACACGACCGTCTTGTGGCCGTAGACGAGGATGCGGTGGTCGAGGTGGGCGCGGACTGCTCTCGCCAGCACCCGTGTCTCGAGATCCCGCCCGGCTCTCGTCATCTGCTCCACATCGTCGCGGTGGCTGACCCGGGTCGTCTCCTGGTCGATGATCGGTCCTTCGTCCAGCTCGTCCGTGGCGTAGTGGGCGGTCGCCCCGATCAGCTTGACGCCACGGTCGTGGGCCTGCCGGTAGGGGTTGGCACCGGCGAACGCCGGCAGGAACGAGTGGTGGATGTTGATGATCCGGTTCGGGTACGCGCCGATCGCCCGCGGCGACAGGATCCGCATGTACCGCGCCAGCACGACCAGCTCGGCGCCGTGTCCATCCAGCGCCTCGAGCACCCGGGTCTCCTGCTTGCCGTCGTCGGTCACCGGCAAGTACAGGTACGGCACGCCGACCGCCGCACACAGCACTGCGTGGTCGGGGTGGTTGGAGATCACCACGCGCAGGTCGCACGGCAGCCCCTCCGACGCCCACCGCACGAGCAGGTCGGCGAGGCAGTGCGGCTGGCGGGAGGCGAGGATCGCCGTCGGGACCAGCTGGTCCGTGAAGCGAACATCGACGCGCATCCCGAATCGTGCCGCGACCGGCGCGAACGCCGGCTCGATCCCATCACGGCCCAGCCCAAAGCCATCGAGCTCGAACTCCACGCGTTGGAAGAACACCGCCTCGCCGCCGGTGACATCGAGGTGCTGATCGGCGTGGACGATGTTCCCATCGTGCTCCACGACGAAGTTGGCAACGGCCGCCACCAACCCGCGCTGGTCGTGGCACGAGAGCAGCATCACTGCGGTCGCTCGGGGCGCATCCATGTCAGAAGTGGTACGGCGCGCCGGACCAGTCCGGCGCCCGCTTCTCGAGGAACGCATCCCTCCCCTCGGCCGCCTCGGCGGTCCCGTAGGCGAGTCGGGTCGCCTCACCGGCGAACAGCTGCTGCCCGACGAGTCCGTCATCGACGAGGTTGAAGGCGTACTTGAGCATCCGCTGCGCCGTCGGGCTCTTGGCGTTGATCTCCGCCGCCCACTCCAGCGCCGTCGCCTCGAGCTCGGCGTGCGGCACGACGGCGTTGACGGCACCCATCCGGTGGTAGTCGGCGGCGGAGTACTCGCGCCCGAGGAAGAAGATCTCACGGGCGAACTTCTGCCCGATCTGGCGGGCCAGGTAGGCCGACCCGTACCCACCGTCGAACGACGCGACCGCGGCATCTGTCTGCTTGAACCGGGCGTGCTCGGCACTCGCCAGTGTGAGATCGCACACGACGTGCAGGCTGTGGCCGCCTCCGGCCGCCCAGCCGGGCACGACGCAGATCACGACCTTCGGCATGAAGCGAATCAGCCGCTGCACCTCGAGGATGTGCAGGCGCCCGGCCCGTCCCGGCTCGATCGACTCGGCACCCTCGGCGGCCGCGTACTTGTAGCCATCGGTCCCTCGGATGCGCTGGTCGCCTCCCGAGCAGAACGCCCATACGCCATCGCGCGGAGATGGCCCATTGCCGGTCAAGAGCACGCAGCCGACGTCCGTCGACATTCGGGCGTGATCGAGGGCGGTGAACAGTTCGTCGACCGTGTGCGGTCGGAACGCGTTGCGCACCTCGGGCCGATTGAAGGCGACGCGCACCGTCCCCTGGTCCACGGCTCGGTGGTACGTGATGTCGGTGAATTCGAACTCGTCGACGGATCGCCACGCCGACGGCTCGAACAGCTCGCTGACCATGACGGCCATGTTGGCCGACTGATCTACTGTGCGCCGCATGCCGTATGCCGAGGTCAACGGTCAGCGGATCTACTACCGGGACAGCGGCGGTGACGGACCTCCGATCATCCTCGCCCACGGCTTCCTGATGGACCAGACGATGTTCGACGCGCAGGTCGAGGCGCTGTCCGAGGACCATCGCGTCATCACCTGGGACGAGCGCGGCCACGGGCAGACGGAGTTCGACTCGCAGCCGTTCACGTATTGGGACTCAGCACAAGACCTGCTCGGTCTGATGGACCACCTGGGCATCGACCGTGCCGTCGTCGGTGGCATGAGCCAGGGCGGGTTCCTCTCGCTGCGCGCCACGCTGCTCGCTCCCGAGCGCGTGCGAGCGCTCATCCTTCTCGACACGTCGTCGACGACCGAGGATCCCGAGAAGCTCGAGCAGTACCAGCAGATGGCCGACATCTGGCTCGACGTCGGTCCGGTCGACGATCTCGTCAACGCCGTTGCCGACATCATCATCGCCCACCCCGAAGAGAACCAGCGGTGGACCGCCAAGTGGCAGGCCCGACCGAAGGAGCTGATGCGCGAACCGACAGCTTGCCTGTTCGGGCGCGACGACGTGACCGATCGCCTCGCCGAGATCACCTGCCCGGCGATCGTGGTGCACGGCACCGACGACACGTCGATCTCGATGGAGGATGCCGAGCAGCTCGCCGACGGTCTCTCGGGAGCGGGGCCGGTCGTGAAGGTGCCCGGCGCGCATGCTGCCAACCTCACGCACCCCGAGCCGGTCAACGAGGCACTGCGATCCTTCCTCGTCAGCCTTCCGCCGTGATCCAGATCGTCGGCGTCGAAGGCTTGCCCGAGATCGAAGCCGGCGCCGACCTCGGTGCGCTGATCAGCGGTGCCACGGAGCTCGCCGACGACGACATCGTCGTGGTGACCTCGAAGATCATCTCCAAGGTCGAGGGCAGGACGGTCGAGCTGGGCGACGTCACGCCGTCGGACTTCGCCGTCGAGTGGGCGGCGCGGTGGGACAAGGACGCGCGGGTCGTCGAGCTCGTGCTCGCCGAGTCCAGACGCATCGTGCGGATGGTCGGGCCGGTGCTGATCACCGAGACACGGCACGGGTTCGTGTGCGCCAACAGCGGCGTCGACGAGAGCTCGAGCGGTGCGGCAGGCCGGGCGGTGCTGCTGCCGCTGGATCCGGACGCGTCGGCCCGCCGGCTCCGCCAGCGCTTCCGTGAGCTCGGCGCCGACGTGGGCGTGGTCATCAGCGACACGTTCGGCCGGCCGTGGAGGGAAGGGCAGACCGACGTCGCGATCGGCATCGCCGGCATCGCTCCACTGCGCTCCTACATCGGCGAGACCGACCCCCACGGTCACGAGTTCCGCGTGCAGGAGCTGTGTGTCGTCGATGAGCTGGCCGCGGCAGCCGAGTTGATCAAGGGCAACACCAGTCGCATCCCCGTCGCCGTCGTGCGTGGCTACCCGTGGCAGCGGGACGAATCGGCGTCCATGGCGAGCGTCGTGCGGGAAGCCGAGAAAGACCTCTTTCGTTGACTGCGTTCCCCGGCCACGCAGACGCGACGGCGTTCCCCGGCCACGCAGGCCGCGTTCGGCCGCTCCCTCGCTGGCGCTCGGTCGCTCGCAGCCCGTCGCCGGCTGGCGCTCGCTCACTCGCACGTGGCGAGGTGTTGACCCCCAGGGCTGATTAATCGAGGCGCCTGAGCTGACCGGCGTCCACTCGCGCCGGCGCCACAGCGATCGTCGCATCGGTCACCCACGCCCGATCGTTCGACACGACGATCGGGTTGAGATCAGCGAACACCACCTCGGGATGATCAGACACGAGCTGCGCGAGGCGCAGCAGCGTGTCGACGACGGCGTCGGCCGGCAGCCCGGCGGCCTCCAGCGCCGGCCCGGCCCGCGAGCCGCCGAGGAGGGCCGTCGCGCCGGCCGGCGACAGCGGCGCCAACCGTGACGACTCGTCGGCCAGCAGGTCGGCGGTCGCGCCACCGAGTCCGACGGCGACCAGCGGGCCGACCCGCTCGTCGACCGTGCTGCGCATGCGCAGGTCGAGCCCAGGCGGGATCATCGCCTGCACAACGACCTCGTCGGCGTCAGCGCCGAGGGCGGCATGCATCACGGCAACGGAGTCGAAGACGTCATCACCGTCGGAGAGGTCGAGGGCGACGCCAGCCAGCACAGATCGTCCGAGATGCCGGCGGGCGGCCTTGACGGCGACGGGGTAGCCAACGTCGTCCGCAGCCTTCACCGCCTCGGCGACGACCGCCCCACGCGACGGCGGCACGGCGATCCCATAGGCACCGAGCACGTCGGCCGCCTCGGCGATGCCGAGCGTGGCGAGGCGCTGTCCGTCCTCGGTCGCTTCACAACGGGTGAGGGCGGCCGCAATCACGTCCGCCGCCCGCGGCCGGTCGATGTCGGCGACGTCGAACGGCGGGGCCGCCGCCTCCGTCTGCAGCCATCGTCCATAGGCCCACACCCGACCGAGCGCGGCTGCGGCTGGTTCAGGGAAGGCGAACGCCGGAATCGTCGACCCTGGTCGGAGCGGCCCGTTGCGACCGCCCATCAGCACGGCGAGGACGGGCTTGGTCGCGCCGCCGGTTGCCGCCTCGATCTCGTCGATGGGCGGCTCGAAGACGTCGGCAAGCGGGGGAGCGTGGACAACGATGATGCCGTCGACCTCGGGGGCATCGACGGCCACGCGCAAAGCTGCATCGAAGTCCGCGCTCGTCGCTCGCCAGTCCAGTGCGACGGGAGGGTCGACCGGCTCGAGACCCGCCGTCGTCAGTGCGGCTCGCGTGAGTCGCTCCGGACTGCGGGCGTTGGACAGCACGGCGACTCGCGGGCCGTACAGCACCGGCTGCGTCGCCAGGATCCGCGCCGTGTCGAGCAGCGCGGCCACGGTCGGCACCTCGATCAGGCCTGCCTGTTGATAGAGGGCGCCGCCCGTCGGTCCGACGGCGGCCGCGCCGGTGCGCACTGCGACGATGGGACGCTGCCGTGACACACGTCGCGCGATGCGGGCGAACTTGCGCGGGTTGCCGAACGTCTCGGTGTACATGGCGATGACCCGAGTCGTCTCGTCGTCCTCCCAGAACTGCAGCAGGTCGTTGCCCGAGACGTCGCCCCTGTCCCCGAGTGACACGAACCACGACAGCCCGACGCCGAGCTCCTCGGCCAGTCGCAACACCGAGGCGCCGAGCGAACCCGATTGCATCGAGATCGCGACTGGGCCGGGTGGGAGGACGGTGGGCACGAGCGAGCCCTGCAGGCCGATCGACGGGCGCGACGCCGCCACGCCCATGCTGCCGGGCCCGATGATCCGCATGCCGTAGCGGCGGGATCGATCGATCAGCGACGGTAGGTCGACCTCGGTGCCGTCGACGGCGGTGACGACGATGGCGCCGCGGACCCGCGACTCGATGCAGTCGTCGATCACCGACTCGAGCGCCGCGGCAGGCACGGCGACGACCGCCAGCGACACATCGGCGGGGATCGACCGCACCGAGGGCCACGATCGCTGGTCGCCGATGCGTTGATGGTTCGGGTTGACGGCGTAGATCGGTCCGGTCGCACTCGTCGCGACGTGTCGCCACAGCGCCTCACCCACGGAGCCGGGGCGGTCAGTTGCACCGACAACGGCGATCGATCGGGGCAGCAGCAGCCGCGCCATCGCTCGCGAATCGGCGCGCTGTTCGCGGCGGTCCATCGAGTCGAGGTACTCCTCGGTCTGGACGAGTGGGAAGTCGAGGTCGATCACCCCGCTCTCGAAGTGCCGCTCTACCGGCCAACCGGCGCGGCTGAACACCGCCAGCATGGGTCGATTGTCGGCCAGCACCTCGGCGGTGAACCGCTGGATGCCGTTGCTGCGGGCGATCGCCGCGAGATGCTCGAGGAGCAGGGTGGCGATGCCCTTGCCCTGGTGATGGTCGTCGACCATGAAGGCGGCCTCGGCGTCGTCGCGGCCGCTCCAGCGCTCGTAGCTGGCCCACGCGATCAGCTCGTCGTAGCGCTCGACGACGAGTGCGGCGCGCCCGACGAGGTCGACGTTCGTGAACCGCTCGAGCTCGGTGGCCGAGAGCTCGGGCTTCGGCGTGAAGTAGCGGCGGTAGATGCTCTCGGCGGATTGGCGGCGGTGGAACGCACCCAGTGCGGTCGCGTCGTCAGGGCGGATCGGGCGGATGTGGACCGTCTCGCCATCGCCGAGCACGACGTTGCTGGCCCACACGGAGTCTGATGTGGACGCGCCCACTGCAGGGATGATGCCATGGTCCCGCAGGTCGGACTCGCGGGTGGTCACGTGTCACGCCGACGGTCGTGGCCTCTACCTCCGACGTGGCTTGTGCTGCTCCAGTTCGACCTCGATCATGGATGGCGGTGGTGCCGTCGAACCGCGCTCTCGCGTCGGCTGCGGCGGGACGGCCTTGAGTCGTGGGGCCGAGGTGAGGTGCAGCTCTTGGCGGATCTCCCGCACGAGCGAAGGGCCGCCGATGGCCTTGGCGACCACGAATGCGGCGTCGAAGGCGCTCGACAGCCCCGAGCAGGTGACGTAGGGCTCGTCGACCTCAAGCCGGGCCTTGGAGACCTTGACGCCGTGGAGCTCGAGCAGTGGGCCGGCGAGCCAATGTGTCACGGCGGTGCGGCCCTTCAGGAGCCCCGAGGCAGCGAGCAGTGCGGAGCCCGTCGAGCTGGCGAGCACGAAGCGCGGCTTGATTCGGCGCAGCCACACTGCGATCTCAGGATGCCGATGGGCGCCGAGACCGCCCGGCACGACGACGACGTCGGCGCGATCGAGCTCGTCGAAGGTGGCCACGACCTCCTGTGCGCCGCCGGGTCCGGCGACGATCCCGCGCTCGGCCCCGGCGATCACGACACGTGCGCCAGGCAGCAACTGGAGGACCTCGCGAAAGGCGTCGGTCTCGTCCGCCAGCACGCCTTGATACGCCACGATGGCGATCAGCAGTCGTGGTTGGTCGCCATCGCCCCAGTTCGTCGTCATCGCCCCGACCTCCACACGCAGTCTCGCAGCCGTGCGTCGCCCGGCCGTGGTCGGGCACACTTGGCGTCATGGTCGCCCCGAAGGTCGCTGTCGTCCTGGGCGCCGGCGGCAACGTCGGTCACGCCTTCCACGCCGGCGTGCTGGCGGCGATCTCTGACGAGCTGAACTGGGATGCTCGCCGTGCTGACGTCATCGTCGGCACGTCGGCCGGTTCGATCGTGGCGTCGATGCTGCGCGCTGGCATGCCCGCCGCCGATCTCTTTCGCCGCGCCGTTCGCGAACCGCTGTCCGCGGCGGGAGCTGACGTGGTGCGTCGAGGGGGATTGCCTGCCGGACCGCGGGCTCGTGTGAAGGGACGCAGTGGTCCTCCGGGCACGATGGCGTCGCCGGCTCGGTTGCGCCAGGCGATGCGGGAGCCGTGGGCGACGCGCCTGGGCTCGCTCGCCGCCGCCGTTCTACCGGCTGGGCAGGAGCCCACCGACCACATCGCCGTGCCGCTGCAGGCGTTGTTCGGCGATCGGTGGCCGGCCGACCCGCTGTGGATCGTCGCCGTGCAACTCGACACGGGGCGGCGCGTCGTGTTCGGCCGCGAGGGTGAACCAGCGGCGACCGTGGCCGAAGCGACGCAGGCCTCGTGCGCCATCCCGGCGTACTTCGAGCCGCCGACGATCGGCGGCATGCGGTACGTCGACGGCGGCGTGCACTCCACGACGAACGCCGACGTCGTGATCCCAGAGCGCCCAGACCTCGTGCTGATCAGCGCCCCGATGTCAGCGGCGCGCGGGGCCGGGCGGATCGGGCCGAGTATGCCGATGCGCCAGATCGTGCGGCTCTCCCTGGCCCGTGAGGTGGCCAGCCTGCGGCGCCGGGAGATCCCGGTCATCGTCTTCCAGCCAGCGACGGCGGACATCGCCGCGATGGGCACCGACTCCCTCGACCCGTCCGTCATGCCCGACGTCGCCCGTCAGGTCCACGCCACCACCAAGGCCCGCCTCGCCCGCACGGACGTCCGCGATCGCCTCTCGGCGCTGACCCAGCCCTGACGCAGCCGAGTGTTTTGATGCCGTCGATCGATGACCTGACGGCCGACCCGCATCCGCACCTGGCGCGGCTGCGCGCGTCGGCGCCCGTCGCCTTCGTGCCGGCGCTGAACGGATGGCTGGTGACGAGTCGAGCGGCCGTCGTGTCCGTGCTGCAGGATCCCGACACGTTCACGGTCGATGATCCGCGGTTCTCCACGGCGCAGGTCGTCGGGCGCAGCATGCTGTCGACGGACGGCGACGAGCACACCCGCCACCGGGAACCGTTCGTCGCGGCCTACAGGAGACGCCGGGTCGAGGCGGACCTCGGGCCGACGATCCGTGCGGTGACCGACCGGCTGCTCGCGCATCGAGGGGAAGCCAGGACGAGCGGAGCTGCGTGCCGAGCTGGCCGGTCCGCTCGCGGCTGCGGCGATGGCCGCCGCACTCGGCTTCGACGAGCAGGACGACGAGCTGATCCGGCGCCTGCTCGGCTGGTACCGAGACATCGTCGACTCCGTCGCTGGCGTCGCCGCCGGTCGCCTGGTGACCGACCGCGGTGCGACCGCCATGGCGGCGCTGCGGGCGGAGCTCACGCCGTCGCTGCCCGATGCTGCGGCGATCTCCAACGCGGCGGTGCTGCTGTTCGGCGGGATCGAGACCACCGAAGGGCTGATCCTCAACGTCGTGCGCCATGTCCTGATCGACGCCGCCGTCCGTGACGAGGTGATCGCTGATCCTGCGCTCGCTGGGCTGGCCGTCGAGGAGTCGTTGCGCCTGGAGCCTGCCGCAGCGGTGGTGGACCGCTACGCGACTCGTGACGTCGAGCTGGCCGGTGGACACATCCGTGCCGGCGACCTGGTCGTCGTCTCGCTCGCCGGCGCCAACCGTGACCCGGCGCAGTTCCCGGATCCGGACCGCTTCGACCTGCGCCGCCCGAACCTGCGCCGGCAGTTGGCGTTCGCCACGGGTCCCCACGTCTGTCTCGGCATGGACCTCGCTCGGCTCGAGGCGACGATCGCGCTGGGCGCCGTGCTCACGCGTTTGCCGGGCGTCCGGCTGGACGACGACGCACCGCCGCCGACCGGCCTCGTGTTCCGCAAGCCCGACCGACTGCCCGTGCGCTGGTAGCGCGGACGACTCAGGCGGCACGCAACGAGGCAGGCCACGTTGCGCTGACGTCGACGACGAGCTGCCGCAGGACCGCATCGCCCGACTCCCTCGCACGAACTGGGCGCCAATCCTGCCAGCACCTGGCAGAAATGGCGCCCAGATCGGCATCTGGCAGAAATGGCGCCCAGATTCCCATCGTCCGGACCGGACGGCGTCCTACGGGTCGGTGATACGCGAGCATCGGCGCATGGACGAGAGCACGCTCACCTTCACCGCCGCGGACGGGTCGGATATCCATGCCTACCGCTGGTCGCCAGACGGACCTGCCAAGGCGATCGTGCAGATCGCCCACGGCATGGGCGAGCACGCCGGCCGCTATCGGCGACTCGGCGAGGCCCTGACCGAGGCCGGCTACGTCGTGTACGCCAACGACCACCGCGGCCATGGCCTCACGGCCGGCTCACCCGACAACTACGGCGACCTGGGGTCCGGCGGCTGGAGCGGATTGGTCAGCGACCTCGGCGCACTCAGCGAGATCGCGCGTCGCGAGCACCCAGGAATCCCGCTCGTGGTCCTCGGCCACAGCATGGGGTCCTTCGCCCTGCAACAGCACCTCCTCGAGCACGGCGCCGAACTCGACGGCGCTGTCCTCTCGGGCACGACCGCGGTCGACGTGGTGGCGCCGAGCTTCGAGGCCACCGAGGATGTCGACCTCGAGCGCGCTGAACGCGGCGTTCGAGCCGGCGCGTACGGAGTTCGATTGGCTCAGTCGCGACCCAGACGAGGTGGACAAGTACGTCTCCGATGCGGCCTGCGGCTTCGGGCTCAACCCGGATGGGACGCGCGGCATGCTCGGCGTCCTGTCGACGTTCGACTCAGCGGCACTGGCGAAGATCCCATCGAGCCTGCCGATCTACCTCGTGTCGGGTGACGACGACCCGCTGGCCGGAGGCGGACCGCTCGTCGACCTCGTCGGCGATCGCTACCGGGAAGCCGGGGTCCTCGACGTGACGGTCGTCAGGTATCCCGGTGCGAGGCACGAGGTGTTCAACGAGACGAACCGTGACGAGATCACCGCGGCGCTGATCGCGTGGCTCGACCGCGTCGTTCAGAGGTGAAGCCCCGGTTCGGCACGGCGGGCGCTCCAGCGCCTTCGCCGGCCGCATCAAGCGTGGCTCGACCGCGTCGTTCAGAGGTGAAGCCCCGGTTCGGCACGGCGGGCGCTCCAGCGCCTTCGCCGGCCGCATCAAGCGTGGCTCGACCGCGTGACGGCCACGACGGCGTCCGAGGCGGACGCTCACTCCGCAGCGACGATGCGTTCGATGACCACCATGTTGCCGATCGCGTCCGCCGGGGGGAGGGGGACTGCCGTTCCCTCGCGCACCGCGGTCGAGAACGCATCTCCCTGCACCCCGTACTGGTCGGCCGCCGGTACCTCGATCACCTGCAGGTCCGGCGCCACCGGCGGATCGCCGCCGGCAGCGCGAACGATGCGCGTCGGCCGATCGGGCGGGATGTTGAACGGGATCTCGACCAGCAACCGCCCAGCCGTGCCGACGAGGTGGACTCGCTGGTCGTCCTCGCCTTGCGTCGAGCACGTGAACGTGGCGTGGCGCCCGCCGAAGTCCATGATCGCCGATGTCAGGACGTCGGTGCCGAACCGCTCGTCGCGACGCACCGTGGCAACCACGCGGTCCGGTTCGCCGTCGAACATCCAGCGCGAGAGGTTCACCGGATAGCAGCCGATGTCCATCAGCGCGCCGCCGCCATAGGCGGCGATGTTGCGGATGTTGTCCGGATCGACGTTGTGGTACGAGAAGAACGTCTGGATCGTCCGCAGCTCACCGATGTCGTGCGCGTCGATGAGGCTCCGGACCCGCTGCCACAGCGGGTGCAGGCGGTACATGAACGCTTCCATCAGCAGCACGCCGGCAGCGGCGCACCCCTCGACCATCTCGGCCGCCTCCGCAGCACTCATCGCCAGCGGCTTCTCGCACAGCACGTGCTTGCCCGCGGCGGCGGCGCGCCGCGTCCACTCGGCGTGGAGGTGGTTGGGCAGCGGGATGTACACCGCCTCGATGTCGTCGTCGGCGAGCAGCGAGTCGTACGACCCGTAGGCGCGAGGGATGCCGAGCTGACGCGCCGTTGCGGTCGCCAGCTCGGCATCTCTCGACGCGATGGCGACGACGTCGCAGCGCTCCGACCGCTGCATCGCCGGGATCACCTTGTGGGTGGCGATGGACGCGCAGCCGAGCACTCCCCAGCGCACCCGCGCGAAGTCGCTCACGACCCCTCGCGGACGATGGCATAGGCGCCTCGGACGTCGGCGGCCGCCGCCGATCCTGGCCCGGGCTCGATGACGTCGCCGTCGCCGAGCTTCCAGCGATCGGCGACGTCGGCAGGTTCAACGCCGGAAGCCACGGCCGCGGCCTGCACGCAGGCGCCGGTGGCGACCTGTTCCTCGCCGTGCGGCACCAGCACGGCCCGCCCGCTCAGGTCGGCGAGCACTTGGCGATAGGCGCGGGAACGAGCGCCGCCGCCGACGAGGATCAGCCGACCATCGGCCGGCGCGAACGCGCTGAGCGCGTCGAGACCGTCGAGGAGGCCACAGACGACGCCCTCCACGGCGGCGCGGGCGAGTTGCTCCCGCCCCACGTCGCTGCGGATCCCGGTGAGCACGCCAGTGGCCTCCGGCCGGTCCGGCGTGCGTTCACCGTCGAGGTAGGGAAGCAGCGTCAGCCCGCCGGCACCTGGGGCGGCACCAAGCGCGAGCTGGTCGAAGGCACCGTGATCGACGCCCAGCAACCGGCCCGCGGCGTCGGTCACTTTCGTGGCGTTGAGCGTGCACACGAGCGGGAGGTGGCGGCCGGTGGCATCGGCGAAGCCGGCGACCATGCCGGATGGGTCGGCGCTCGGCTCGTCGCACACCGAGTACACGGTGCCCGACGTCCCGATCGAGATCACGACGTCGCCCGAGCGCAGCCCGACACCGAGCGCCCCGGCCATGTTGTCGCCCGTACCCGGCGCGACAGCCACGCCCTGCCACTCGCCGGCGACATCGCCCGGCCCGAGCACGATGGGCAACGCCGCCGACCAGTCCCGCTCGGCATCGACGATGGCGAGCAGGTCGTGGCGATAGCCGGCCGACGCCGCCGACCAGTAGCCGGTCCCCGAAGCGTCACCCCGATCCGTGACGAGTCGACCAGTGAGCCTGAACGTCATCCAATCGTGCGGCAAGACGACCGCCGCCAGCCGCCGCCATGCCTCCGGCTCGCTGCGATGCAACCACGACAGCTTGGTGATGGTGAAGCTGGCGACCGGCACGGACCCGCAGGCCTCCGCCCACGCCTGCCGCCCACCCGGTAGCTGCTTGATCAGCCACGCCGCATCGGGCGCCGACTCGGTGTCGTTCCACAGCTTGGCCGGGCGGATGACCTCGTGGCGGTCGTCGAGGGCGACCATGCCGTGTTGCTGGCCGGCCACGCTGATCGCGTCGACGTGTGGCGCGCCGGTCTGCTCCCACGCCGATTCGAACGCCGCCCACCACGCCGCCGGTTCCTGTTCCGAGCGGGGCGGCTGCGTCGGCGGATGTGGCGACGACCCTCGCCCGATGACCTGGCCGCTGTCGAGTTCGCGCACCTCGACCTTCGTCGCGCTCGTCGACGAGTCGACGCCCGCTACGAGCCGCACTAGCGGACCCGGGCGACGTGGCGGGCGACGAGGTTCTCCAGCCGCTCTTGCCCGCCCGAGACCCGCCGCGGCTCGCCACGGTCGAGGGCCCGCTCGTGCAGGGACGACAGCGTGCTCGTCCCGTCGAGGATCGACCGTCCCAGCTCGCTGTCCCAACCGGCGTAGCGA
The DNA here is from genome assembly GCA_963844915.1 of uncultured Acidimicrobiia bacterium. Classification (GTDB taxonomy): domain Bacteria; phylum Actinomycetota; class Acidimicrobiia; order Acidimicrobiales; family Ilumatobacteraceae; genus JALZMG01. The sequence goes on from CAWJQF010000013.1 coordinate 1,249,425, forward strand.
GCGTCGCGGTTGGCGTCGAGCTCCTCCCGGACCGACGCCGCGACCAGCAGCGCACGCGCCATCGTGTCCATGCCGCCGATGTGGCCGTGGAACAGATCGGACCTGTCGATCGACTGCCGGCGCAGCTTGGCGTCGAAGTTCAACCCGCCCGTCGTGAACCCGCCGCCACGCAGGATCTCGAGCATTCCGAGCGACATCTGCTCGACCGACACCGGGAAGCGGTCGAGGTCCCAGCCCAGCCGGTCGTCGCCGGCGTTGGCGTCGATCGACCCGAAGATCCCGGCGTTGACGGCGGACGCCACTTCGTGGGCGAAGTCATGACCCGACAGCGTGGCGTGGTTGACCTCGATGTTGACCTTGATCTCGTCGGCGAGGTCGTAGCGCTGCAAGAAGGCGTCGACGGCGGCGACGTCGAAGTCGTACTGGTGCTTGGTCGGCTCGAACGGCTTGGGCTCGAGGAGGATCGCCCCGGTGAACCCGATCCGCTGCTTGTGCTCCACCACCATCGACAGGAACCGGGCCAGCTGATCGAGTTCGCGGCGAAGGTTCGTGTTGAGGAGCGTGTCGTAGCCCTCGCGTCCTCCCCACAGCACGTAGTTGTGGCCGCCCAGGCGATGGGTCGTGTCGAGGCAGTGGGCGACCTGTGCCGCAGCCACGGCGAAGACCTCGGGGTCGGGGTTCGTCGCTGCACCGGCCTGGAACCGCGGGTTGGAGAACAGGTTCGCCGTGCCCCACAGCAGCTGGACGCCGGTGCGCTCCTGGTGCTCGGCGGCGCGGTCGGCCATCTCGTCGAGCAGCGCGGCCGACTCCTTGAACGAGCTGCCCTCCGGCGCGATGTCGCGATCGTGGAAGCAGTAGAAGGGGACGCCGAGCTTGGTGAAGAACTCGAAAGCGGCATCCATCTTCTCGGTCGCCGCGGCGATCGGGTCGGCGGCCGGGGCGAACGTCGGGTGCCAGGGTCGGTCCAACGTCCCGGTGCCGAAGATGTCGAAGCCGTCCCAGTTGAACGAGTGCCAGTAGCAGACGGCGAAGCGGAGGTGGTCCTCCATGCGCTTCCCGGCGACGACACGGTCGGCGTCGTACCAGTGGAACGCCAGCGGGTTGTCGCTGTCGGGTCCCTCGTAGGGGATCCGCTCGCTGACGTCGGTGAAGAACTCGTTCATGGGACCCTCACTCAGCCGTGCAAGTCTTCGAGCTCGCGTTCGGACACCTCGTCGGGCTGCTTGCCCATGATGATCATCGCCAGGACCTGGTCCTTGGTGACGTTGTTCTTGTCGACCGTGCCGACCAGCCGGCCGGTGAGCATGACGCTGATGCGGTCCGACAGGTCGAAGACGTCGTGGATGTCGTGGCTGATGAGGAAGACCCCGATGCCCTCCGTCTTCAATTGGGCGACGAGCTCGTGGACCTGCCCCGTCTCGGCAGGACCGAGCGCCGCGGTGGGCTCGTCCATGATCAGGACCTTCGCGTTGAAGTGGATCGCCCTGGCGATCGCCACTGCCTGGCGCTGTCCGCCCGACAGCCACCCGACCGCCGTCTTGAGGTTCGTGAACCTCGGGTTCAGACGCCGCATCACCTCACGGGTGGCCGACGCCATCGCCGAGTCGTCGAGGGCGCCGGTGCGGGTGCGCATCTCCCGGCCGAGGAACACGTTGCCGGCGGCGTCGATGTTGTCCGCCAGCGCCAGCTTCTGGTAGATCGTCTCGACCCCGTGTCGCTGCGCGTCGCGCGGGCTGTGGATGGTGACCGGTGCGCCGTTGATGAGGATCTGACCGGAATCGGCAGGGTGCGCTCCCGACAGCGTGTGCATCAGGGTCGACTTGCCGGCTCCGTTGCCTCCGACGAGGGCCACCACCTCGCCTGGGTAGAGGTCGATGCTGACACCGTCCACGGCGTGCACGCCGCCGAAGGCCACGCGGATGTCCCGCATCTCCACGAGCGGGACGTTCCCCCGCTGCGACGGTGGCAGCTCGCTCATCGGTGCAGCCTCCTCGCTCACGGTTGACCGGTCTGGATCACGATGGCGGCCACGATCAACCCCGCCACCAGTGCGCCCACCGCGTAGCGCCGGCGACCACTGCGGAGGGCGGCGTCGACGGCGACGGCTGCCACGAGCACGACACCGACCACGACGTCCTGGGACGGCGAGTCGATCTTCAGCAGCACCATGCCAGAGCGCAGTGACTGCATGATGATCGCACCAAGTACGGCACCGGGGACCGTGCCGATGCCGCCGGAGAACGACGTGCCGCCGATGACGGCCGCAGCGATGACGTCCAGCTCGTTCTGCACGCCCAGGTTGGTGACCGCCGAGTTGAGCCGCGCCGTCTGGATCGCGGCACTGGCTGCGACGAGGACGCCCATGAGGACGAACGTGAGCATCACCGTGCGGCGGGTGTTGATGCCGCTCAGCTCGGCAGCCTCGGGATTGCCTCCGTACGCGTACACGTAGCGCCCGAAGCGCCGCCGACGCGCGAGATACGTCATGAGGAGGGTGATGCCGATCAGGATCACCACCGGGTAGGCGACGCCGGTGGCCTCGCCGGTGATGGGGGACAGGTATTTGTTGGCGACGAGTGCGACGCCGGCCACCACGACTGCGCAGCCGACCACGCCGAGCCCTACGTCAAGCCACAACGGCCGCACAGCGAGGCGATAGCGCTGCCGGCGCCGGCGCGACAGGTAGATGCTGGCGGCGATGCCGGCACAGGCCAAGATGGCGAGCAACCAGCTGCCCCATCCGCCCAGCGCTCCTCGCGCTCCGCCGCCGATGCGCTGGAACGTCTCGTTCAGCGGGGCCAGCGTCTGCCCCTGCTTGTCCCCGGAGCGGAAGATCGCACCCCGCCACACGAGGAACCCGCCGAGGGTCACGATGAACGAGGGAACCCCGCCGTAGGCGACGATGTAGCCGGTCAGGCCGCCGATCAGCGCGCCGAGGACGGCGCCGACGGCAAGCGCGACGACCCAGGAGTACGAGGCGCCCCGCAGGCCCGGGATCGTCACGTCGAGACCGAAGAACCCGATGATGCCGTCGGTCTGGACGAGCGCCATCGTGTAGCCGAGGAAGCCGAGGAGCGATCCGACGGAGAGGTCGATGTTGCGGGACACGATGATCAGGACCATGCCCGTGGCCATGATCGCGATGGACGTGCTCTGGACCGACAGGTTCCAGAGGTTTCGAGCGGTGAGGAAGTCGCCTCCCGACCGGAGGTTGAAGGCGATCCAGATGGCCACGAGGGCGATCACCATGCCCAGCAACCTGGTGTCGAGCTCCGAGCTGGCCAGCACCGAACGCCACGAGCGCGAGGACGGCGGCGCGCCCGTCGGAGGGCTCGGCGTCCCGATGGTCGCCGGCTGGTCCGGTGATTGAACCTCAGTCATGCAACACGCCTTCCCATGCGCGGAGACGCCCCACCCGTCTGGGCGGGTGGGGCGTCTCCGAACTACCGATCTCCGAGATCAGCCGCAGGCGGGGACGGAGCCGGCCTCCACGCCTTCGCAGAGCGTCGCCTCGTCGATCCACCCGGCGTCGAGGACCACGTCGAGGTTCTCCTGGCTGATCGGGATCGGCTCGAGCAGGATCGACGCGACGTCGTTCCCGTCGGGCGTGGTGAACGTTGCGGTCCCTTCGACCGCGGCGACGTCCGGGTTGGCGCACAACGCCACCGCCGCCTCGCCAGCGGCCGTGCCGAGCTCGCGGGCGTCCTTCCAGACGCTCACCGTCTGCGTGCCGAGGGCGACCCGGTTGAGCGCCGCCAGGTCGCCGTCCTGACCGGAGACGGGAATCTCGCCGGCCAGGCCCTGGGCCTCGAGCGCAGCGACGACGCCGCCGGCCATCCCGTCGTTCTCCGACAGGACGGCATCAACCTCGTTGTTGTTCGCCGTGAGGAACTGCTCCATCTCGGTCTGGGCGAGTGCAGGGTCCCAGTTGTCGGTGTAGGTCTCACCGACGATCGTGATCGTGTCGCTGCTCTCGCCTTCCGCCGGGATGCCGGCGTTGACGTACCCCTCGCGGAGGAAGTCTGCGTTGGCGTCGGCGGAGTTGCCCTTGATGATGACGAAGTTGCCCTCGGACACGACGTCGAGGACGGCTTCGGCCTCCATCTCGCCGACCCTCACGTTGTCGAACGTGACGTAGAGCACGGACGGATCCTCGATGAGCCGGTCGTAGGCGACGACCGGGATGCCGCTCTCAGCAGCAGTGGCCACGGACGTCTTGATGGCCGTGCCGTCCTGGGCGAGGATCACGAGCACGTTGGCGCCCTGGGAGATCAGGTTCTCCACGTTGCTCGCCTGTGTCTCTGCCGACGACTTGGCGTCGTTCGAGATGTACGTGCCTCCGCCGGCCTCGATCGCCCCCTGGAGGGCCGGCTCGTCCCACTTCGCCCAGCGCTCTTCCTGGTAGTTGTTCCAGGACACGCCGACGACGCAGTCGCCGCCGCCACCTCCGGCGGCCGTCGTTGCGGCACCTCCGGCTTCGGTGGTCGCGCCACCCTCGCCGCCGGCGGCGGTCGTTGCGGGCGCCTGGTCAGTGCCCTCGGCGCCTCCGCCGTCGTCATCGTCGCCGCCACAGGCGGCAAATACCAGGGCAGCGCTCATGACGAGTGCTGCCGATCGGCGAACATGCATGTGGGTCTCCTCCCCCAATCGGCGCGGCCTCCCCCTGTGGAGCCGCGAACTCCTGTTCATGTTAGTTGCACCCCCTGTTGTCGGTGAGCTTGTAGCGCTTCCGGCGTGATCACGCCGCTCGGCCTGCAGCCAGTTGGCTGGATCGTCGAGGATCGGTTCGAACGCCAGCTCGGCGGCTCCGAGCAGTGGGGCGTCCACGCCGAGCCTGGCCGGGACGATGTCGACGAGCGAACGCGGCGCGGCGAGGGCGCGACGATCCAGCTCGCCCTCGACGGTCCCCGCGACGAACGGATGGAGCACCGCCAGCCGCCCGCCGAGGACGATGCGCGCCGGACTCAGCGTATTGACGAGACCGGCCAGGCCGATTCCGAGCCACTGGCCCGTCGCACTGAGTGCGTCCAGCGCGCCGGCATCACCTGCGTCGGCGTCGGCGAGGACCGCCTCGACCGCCGCGGCCCCGCCGTCAGCGGGGCGGCCGGCACGCACGAGGAGTGCCTCCTCGCCGACCTCCGTCTCCCAGCAACCGACCGAGCCGCACCGGCAGGTCGCGCCGGCCAGCGGATTGACGGGCAGGTGGCCGACCTCGCCGCCGTAGCCGGCGACACCCGTGAGCGGCCGGCCGCCGACGATCAATCCGCCGCCGAGGCCGACTTCGCCGGAGAGGAAGACCACGTCATCCGCGCCCGACGCTGCGCCGCGGCGGTGCTCGGCGAGAGCTCCGAGGTCGGCCTCATTGGCGATCACGATCGGCGCCGGCGAGCACAGTGCGCTAGCGAGCGCCTCGCCCAAGCGGCACGTCTCGCCACCCGAGGTTCGGAGCAGTCGAGACGAATCCGTCGTGCCGACGCACGACGCCGACGACCGCCACCCCGATCCCGACCAGCGCATGGGAGCGCCACGTCACGGCCGTGCCATTGGCGAGCGCGGCGAGATCATTGACGATGTCGTCGACGCCGAAGCGCTGGCGCGGCGCGGTCGACGCGCGACGAGCTCGAGGACCTGTCCGCCCATTCCGACCACGGCCATGGCGAGCGTGTCGACGGCGATCTCGAGCGCGAGGACGACGGCGCGTTCGGCCTCGAGCCGCACGACCGGAGACGGGCGGCCCGGCAGCCCCAACGACTCCCCGCGCTCCTCGGCGACGAGTCCAGCGGCGACGAGGTCCCCCACGAGCCTGCGGATCCCGCTGCGGGTCAGGCCGGTTCGCTCGCCGAGCTCGGAGCGCGACTGCGGCCCTTCGGCATGGAGCACCCGGACGAGCGCGCTGAGGTTGGCCCGCCGGATGCTCTCGCTGCGCTTCCCGCTGTCTCCCCAACCCGTCACGAAGATTGTGCCCCTCGGGTTCAAACGTTTGTGACGAGCTTCTACAAATTCCTGCGCAGTGTCAACCCGCCCACTGCGTTCCCCGGCCACGCAGGCCGTCGCTGGCCGCTCGCTCGCTGGCGCTCGCTCGCTCGCAACCGGTGACGGGTTCATGGTCCGATTGCTGTGGTTCAATCCGCTCGTGCGGGGGCTGGGGCGCAGGGCGCGACAGGTCGGGCTGGCGAGCAGTGTGGCGTTCGGCGCAGTCACGGCGTGTGGCGGAAGCTCTGGAGGACCGGGCGCCGCGGACGCGCCCCACTTCGTGGCCGACAGCGGCGGCATCGACCACAGCTATGAGGGGGACTTCCAGTACTTCGTGGGTGGTGGGGTCGCCGCGTTCGATTGCGACGACGACGGGCGCAGCGAGCTGTTCTTCGCTGGCGGAAGCGCGCCGGCAGCGCTCTATCACAACGAGAGCCCGACCGGCGGGGCGTTCCAATTCACCTCACTGCCGTCGCCCGTCACCGACCTCGTCGGCGTCACGGGTGCCTATCCGCTCGACGTCGACGGCGATGACCACACCGATCTTGCCGTCTTGCGCGTCGGCGAGGACGCCATCCTCCGCGGCCTCGGCGACTGTCAGTTCGAGCGAGCCAACGATGCACTCGGCATCGACGGCGGGGACTCCTGGACCGTCGCGTTCAGCGCGACGTGGGAGGGCGCCAATGAACTGCCGACGCTGGCGTTCGGCGACTACCTGGCCGCCGATCGCGAGTCCTGCGAGGACAGCCGCCTGCTCAGGCCCGAGCCCGACGGTGGGCGGTACGCCGCGCCGATCGCCCTGTCGCCCGGCTACTGCACGTTGTCGATGCTGTTCAGCGATTGGAGCGGTTCGGGCCGCCGCGATCTCCGGCTGACGAACGACCGGCACTACTACCGGGACGGCAGCGACCAGCTCTGGCGCGTTGCCCCGGGCGAGGAGCCGCAGCTGTATACGGAGGCGGACGGCTGGCGTCCGCTGCAGATCTGGGGGATGGGGATCGCCAGCGAGGACCTGACCGGTGACGGCCATCCCGAGGTGTTCCTGACGAGTCAGGGGGACAACAAGCTGCAGACCCTTGCCGACGGGCCGACCCGTCCGGCCTTCGAGGACATCGCCCTCGCTCGTGGAGCTACCGTGCACCGCCCGTTCGCCGGAGGTGACGTGCTGCCTTCGACGGCATGGCATGCCGAGTTCGCCGACGTGAACAACGACGGGTTCAGCGACCTGTTCGTCGCCAAGGGCAACGTCGAGGCCGAGGAAGGGTACGCCACCCGTGATCCGAGCAACCTGCTGATCGGCCAAGCTGACGGCACGTTTGTCGAGGGAGCCGAAACTGCCGGGATCCTCAGCTACGAGCGGGCGCGCGGTGGCGCGCTGGTCGACCTCAACCTCGATGGGCTGCTCGACCTCGTCGTCGTCAACCGCGTTGAGCCGGTCAAGCTGTGGCGCAACGTTGGCAGCGGCGAGGCCGGCGAGCCGGAGCCGATGGGCGGGTGGGTCGCGGTCCGGCTGCGGCAACCGGGACCGAACGTCGATGCCATTGGCGCGTGGGTGGAGACACGGGTCGGCGAGCACACGAGGACTCGCGAGGTGACCGTCGGCGGTGGCCATGCGAGTGGGCAGGTCGGCTGGATGCACATCGGTCTCGGCGATGCGGACACCGCCGAGGTCCGGGTCACGTGGCCCGACGGCGAGGCCGGACCCTGGATGACGCTCAGTCCTGGCCAGTTCGCGACGATCGAACGGGGACACACGGAGCCAACTGCCTGGGAGCCGGAGGAGCAGCCATGACGATCACGACCACGCGTCGGGCCCGGCTGATCGATGTCGAGCTGCCGGACTTCGGCATGCCGGCGCGGGAACCTCTCCTGCCCCCGTCGATCTACACCAATCGGCTGGAGCGTCTCCGTGAACGGATGGAGGGTCGCGGTTACGACCGCCTGGTCATCTGGGCCGACCGCGAGCACAGCGCCAACCTCGCCTACCTGACCGGCTTCGACCCCCGCTTCGAGGAGGCGATGTTGATCGTCGGACCGGCGGGGGAGCCGGCGCTCTTCGCCGGCAACGAGTGCTATGGCACCGCCGAGGCCGCTCCATTGCCCGTTCGCGCCGTGCGCTTCCAGGATCTGAGCTTGCCGAATCAGCCGCGTGACGCGTCGGCGCCACTGGCCGAGCTCCTCGGTGCGGAAGGGATCACGGCGGGCCGCCGGGTCGGCGTCGTCGGCTGGAAGATGTACGCCGCTCGCTCGACCATCGAGGTGCCGGCCTTCCTCGTCGACGAGCTGCGCCAGGCCACTGGACCAACCGGCGTCGTCGAGAATGCCACCGACCTGTTCATCGACGCCGCGGACGGGCTGCGCGTCGTCAACGAGGTCGAGCAGCTGGCCGCGTTCGAGTGGGCGGCGTGCCAGACGTCGCATGGCGTGCGCAGCCTGCTCGCCGGGCTGCGCCCTGGGATGACGGAGCGAGAAGCGGTGCGGCTGCTCGGGTGGAACGGCGCGCCGCTGTCCTGCCACCTCATGCTCACCGCCGGGCCGCGGGCGAGGTTTGGGTTGCTCAGCCCCGGCGATCGCGCCATCGAGCGCGGCGACCCCCTCACGGTGGCGTTCGGGATCTGGGGCGCGCTCAACTGCCGGGCCGGCTTCGTTGCCGAAGATGCATCAGTGCTGCCGGACGGGATCGCCGACTACGTCGACCGGCTGGTCGCGCCGTACTTCGAAGCGGTTGCCGAGTGGTACGGCGCCCTGCACGTCGGGCAGGTCGGTGGAGCGCTGCAGGAGATCGTCGATCGTCACCTCGGCGACGCATTCTTCGGGATCTTCCTCAACCCGGGACATCAGTTGCACCTCGACGAATGGGTGAACTCGCCGGTGTTCGCCGGCTCGACGATCGAGCTGCGCTCCGGCACGGCGCTGCAGTGCGACATCATCCCGGCGACGGGGACGCCCTACTTCACGACGAACATCGAGGACGGTCTGGCGCTGGCCAACGAGTCACTGCGGGCGACGTTCGCCGCCGGCTTCCCGGAGGCGTGGGCGAGGATCCAGGCCCGTCGAGGGTTCATGGAGGACGTGCTCGGGATCGGGCTGCACCCAGACGTGCTGCCGTTCTCCAACCTCGCGGCGGTCCTGCCCCCGTTCCTCCTTCAGCCCGATCGGGCGATGGCGATGGCCCACTGAGGATCATGTGAGCAGCCGCACGCTCACGCTCGGCCGGAGCACGTATCCCGTGATCCTGCCGAACACGCGTGACCCGCGCCTGCATGTGGCCGCCGTGATCATCACGATCCACGTGCTCGGGCAGGTCGGGCTCGGCTTCCACGTGAGCGTTCCGCAGATCCTCGCTGCCATCCTCACGTGCGCCGTCCTCGAGGTGGCGCTGACGTTCCGTTCGCAACGGGCGTTCGTGTGGCCGGCCAGCGCGATGCTGACGGGCAGCGGCGTCGCGCTGATTCTTCGAGCGCCGGGGACGCCGGACGACGCGTGGAGCTTCCACGCCTGGTACGTGTTCGCAGGCGTCGCTGCATTCTCCCTGCTCACGAAGTACGCGATCCGCTATCGCGGCTCGCACCTCTTCAACCCGTCGAACATCGGGCTGGTCGTCGCGTTCGTCGTGCTCGGCAGCGCGCGGGTCGAGCCGCTCGACTTCTGGTGGGCGCCGCTCAACGGCTGGATGGCGATCGCCTATGCCGTCATCCTCGGCGGCGGCCTGCTGATCACGACGCGACTCGGACTGCTCGGGATGGCAGTGACCTTCTGGCTCGCGCTCGCCGCTGGGGTCGGCGTGCTCGCCGTGGCGGGCCACTGCATGACGGCCCGGTGGGCGTTCGCTCCCGTGTGCGGGTTCGACTACTGGCGGGTGATCATGACGTCGCCCGAGGTGCTGATCTTCCTGTTCTTCATGATCACGGACCCGAAGACGGTGCCGGCTGGGCGGGTCGGCCGCGTCACGTTCGGCGTCTTTGTGGCGATGGCGAGCACGCTCCTGATGGCGCCCCAGACCGATGAGTTCGGAACGAAGGTCGCGCTGCTCGCCGGGCTCGTCCTCGTGTGCGCGCTGCGGCCTGTGCTGGAGCGGTTCGTGCCGGCACCGCGATCGCCGGCCGACGAGGTCGGCCGGTTCGCAGTCGGATTGGCCACCGGTGGCGCGCTCCGCGGTGCGCTGCGAATCGGTCTCGCGCTCGCCGTCGTCGTCGGCGTCGGCTTCGGCTTGGTTGCCGCCGGCTCGCCGGCGGGCAGCACCGTCGCCATCCCGACCGACGATGTCGTCGGACGTGCGCGCCGGGACATCGATCCGGCGACGTTCCCGACGATCACCGTCGAGCAGGACGTGTCGGACTGGAACCACGAGATCGCCGGCCCGGTCGCCCAGCAGATCGTGTTGGACCTCGTCGAGAACCTCGAGTTGGAGAACCAGGCGCTGCTCAGCTCGGATGCGTCGATCCTGACGGCCATCAACCACGGCGACCGGCTCGACGAGATGCGCGATCGGCTCGAGGCTGCCGAGGCGACCGGAGTGACCGAGATCGAGCGCTTCCAGATCGACGACGTGAGGGTGACCCTGCTCGTTCCGTTCGGCAAGCAGGAGGGCCTCAGCCTCGGGTTGGAGTCGCGGGGCACCGTGACGGAACAGACCTACGACGCGGCAGGAGAGCTCGAGTCGAGCACGACGTCGCCGTTCGCCCAGACGTTCGCCGTCCGCCAGGTGACCGGAGCCCGCTGGCTCAACGTCGGCGTGCTGCCGCCCGACGAGCCGTCCTAGTCGTTGAACAGCTCGGCCACGGTCGCGAGGAGCTGCGGCGCTCCGCTCGCGTACACCACGGAGCCGGTGTTGCGCGCACCGGGCATGTCGTTCAGCCCGAGCTCGGCGCGGATGTCACGCGTCGCCGCGAGTGTCCCGCCGTCGAGGGCGATGCCGGTCGCGTCGGCGACTCGCGTGAGCCCGTTGAACGCGCCAACGGTGAGGCACGCCTCGACGAGACCCGCGGAGCCGACCGCGGCGAGCACGCGGTGGCGGCAGGCCTCGAGGTCAGGCCGGTCATGGTGCGCGGCGGTGGCGAACTCCAGGAGCACGTCTCCCGAAGGGACACCTGCGCCGTGCTCGAGCGCCTGGGGCAGATCGATGGTCGTCCCGAGTGCTGAGCCGCTCGCACGGAGCAGCGCCGTGTGGCTCGACGTTCAATAGAAGCAGTCCTGGAGCCTGGACACCTGCGCTGCAATGAGCTCGACCTGGGGCCTGGTGAGCGCCCGATCCCAGGTCAGCTCCAGCATCTGCGGGCCGCGGCTGTATGACTCGGTCACCAGGGCGCGCCAGGTCGCGTTCGTGCGCGGCACCAGAGAGAGGGCGCGCGACACGTTCGCCAGGAGCTTCGTCTCGGTCATCGGGATGAACGCGCCGACGTCTCCGACGTCGTCGGGACGCTCCGCGGCGGGCGGCCCGTCGATCGGCGGGAGCAGCTCGTGTTCGCGCTCCCCGGCCGACCGCGAGTACACGTCGATCGACACGATGATCGCGGTCACCGCAACGAGCTCGGCGTAGCGGGCGTCACCGAGTTCGTCGATCTGGATCTCCGCCCAGCCTCGCGTCAGGTTTCCGGAGTCGTTGACGACGCGGTGGATGACCTCGACCGCAGCGGCCGACAGGGTGTCGGTGGACGAGTGTTCCCGCTCACCACCTCGACGGCACCGCGCGCAGTGCCGTGCCTTCCGCGATTCCTCCATGATCGCTCTCCGCGATGCACCGTCCCACCAGTCGCCCGGCCCAGCGAGCTCCAACTGCAGGCGATGGTGCAGCGCAGTAACCGACTGACGGTCGGCGACGGAGTCGTTCGGCATCCGGCGCATCATCGACAACGAAGGCGGGCGACGCAAGTCGTGCGGCTCAGCACCCGAAGTCGCTGAGGCGCGGCGCGCCCGGTTCGAGATCGACGCGCGCGGCGCGGGCGACGTAGCTGATGGCGTGGTACCAGCCGGACAGCAGCAACAGATCGAGCAACTGGCGCTCGTCGAAGTGTTCGGTCAGGCGCCGCCATGTCTCGTCGTCGATGTCGTTGTGATCGTGCAGGGCGTCGACCATCGCAATGAGCGCGCGCTCGCGCTCGTCGGTCCAGCAGGGATCGTCCGAGCTGCCGAATGTGAGCGAGGCGACCTGGCGATCTGTGAGCCCGACCCGTCCGGCGAAGTAGGCGACGTGGACGCCCCACTCGTACTCGCATCCACATCGCGCGCACACTCGGTGGATCACGATCTCGCGATCGCGCATCGACACCGAGAGGTGCCGGCTCAGCTCGTAGCGTCCCCAGCCCGTCATCGCCTCGGTCATGTCGAAGTTGTGCACGAACGTCCGGAAGAGGGCGATCGGCGCGGTCCGTGGTGGCGTCATCGACTCCAGCTGGGCAGCGACGGCGGGGGCGTACGGCGGGTCGATGGGCGCGATCCTCGGAGCCACAACTCCTCCAATCCGGTTCGAAATCAGAATCAGATGCGATTCTGAATTAGAATCAGCACGATGTCAATCGGGAGTGTGACGTGACGCCGCGACCTGGTGTGCCGGTGCGCGGTTCGGCGACGGGACGGCCGATCATGGCCGCGCTGGACCTGCTCGGCCGGCGGTGGTCCTTACGGGTCCTGTGGGAGCTCCGCGCCGAACCGCTCGGGTTCCGCGCCCTTCGCCAACGATGTGATGCGATGTCGACGAGCGTGCTCCGCCAGCGCCTCGTCGAGCTCGACGCTGCAGGTCTGGTTGAACAGGACGGCGAGCAGCGCTATCGGCTCACCGACGTCGGAGCCGACCTCGGATTGGCGCTCCGCCCGCTGCTGCGATGGTCAGAGCGCTGGGCCGCATCTGCCCGAGCGACCTGAAGAGCCGGGGTCAGCCCTCGTTGTCGGCGTCGGCGGCGTCCAGCTCGGCCTCGAGCTCGGCCTCCTCGCCGGCGAGCAGTCCGAAGGCGACGAGGTCCTCCGGGGTGAACGAACGGTGCGCGACCACGATGCCACCGGCGTCCCGCACTGCGTCGCGCAGTGGCACGGCCCACAGGTGTTCGATCGCCAGCACGAGCGCCGAGCTGTCGTCGGGCAGGTCCTCGAGCAGACCCGCCGCCACGATCTCGGCCGCGGTCGGCGCATCAGCGTCGACGGATGCACCGAGCAGCCCACCGGCAACCGCACCTTCGCCGCCCCCTATGCCCAGCCCGACCAGCGCGCCGACCGCGGCGCGCAGCTCGGCCCGCTGTTCGTCGTCGAGATCCGACACGCTCAGCAGGGAGACGTCGTCGCCTTCGCGCATCACGAACACCGCATCGATGATCCTGATCTGACCGACGTCGCTCAGGCGTGCCAGCTCCTCGGCGATGCGACCTTCGAACAGGTCGTTGCTGGGAAAACCGATCACGAGAGCCTGCACGGGACCAATGGTCATCTCCGCTGTTCCTCCTCATTGAGTGCGCGCCGCAGGAGCGCGGCACGTGCTCATTGTGATCGCTCCGCCTGCTCGTCCGCATCACCCGGATCGGGCGACGCGCTCGTCGATGTCAACGAGGGTGCGCAGCCGGATCAGCCCCTGCCGGATCCGCGTCTTGACCGTGCCGAGCGCGACGTCGAGTCGTTCCGCGGCTTCGACATGCGTCAGCCCGTCGAAGTACACGAGCTCGAGCGCCTGGCGCTGCACGTCGCTCAGTTCGGACAACGCCTGACGCGCTCGATCACGATCGTAAGCGTCGAGCACGGCGTCCGCTGGACTGTCGGGAGCGCTCGGCGGGACCGCCCAGTCACCCTGTTGGCGGTCGCGCAAGGACTGCTCCGAACGCACCCGGTCGACCGCACGTCGATGGGCGATCGTGACGGCCCAGCTGCGCACCCGACCTCGAGCCGAGTCGAAGCGGCCTGCCTTGCGCCAGAGCTCGACGAAGACCTCTTGTGTGACCTCTTCGGAGTGGGCCGGGTCGCGAACGACGCGCCGCACGATGCCGTAGACCGTGGGCGCCAGCTGGTCGTAGAGCACGGCGAATGCCGAGTCGTCACCCCTCGCGATCCGAGCGATCAGCGCCTCGGCGCTCGCGTCAGCCCCCACCACCGTGTCGAACATGTGGGTTCTGTTCGGAGCCGGTGCCTGCGGCGGATCAGTGCTCGGCGTGGTTGGCCGACGCAGCCCGGTCAGAGCACGGCGAGGGCCGGGAGGGCGTCGATGACCTCCCCGGCCAGCTGCTGGTCGCCGCGCGCCTCGTAGGGCAGGTCGCGAGGCTCGACGCGCGCGCTGATGCTGCGGCAGATCGTCGCCGCCTCGGCCACGATCTCGGCGTCCACCGCATGATCGCTCGCCGGGCGAACCGCACCGACTGCTCCGAGGTCGACGTCCCAGGCTGCTCCCAGGTCCGAGAACCGGAAGCGCACGAGGCGGCCCGGATGGTGGGCACCGCGAGCCCCCAGCATGATCGGCACGAAGCCGCAGGCCGAGTGGGCCATCGTGAGGAGGGACGCCGGCGGTGGCGCGACCATGTCCGCCCCGGTGGCGCGGCGGATGTCGTCGGCGTGGGTCCACGTCTCGAAGGCCCGGACCAGGGCGGCAACCCGGGTCGCCGCACGGCCACCCCACCAGAGGATCGTTTCGTTGAGTCGCGCCTCACCGCGGCGCAAGAGCTCCATGTCGGTGGCCTCCGCCGCAGCCTCCAGCTCGGCGACCGCGTGCGCTGGCGGACGACCGACGTGGCGGGCGCGGGCCTGCGCGGTGCGGCCCTCGTTGTCCGTGGCGGTCTCCACGACGCCGGGCACCGGCACGCCGAGCTGGTCGGCGAACAGCGACTGGTTGGCGGCGAGGTGGACGACGACGTCATGGACGGTCCAGCCGGCGAACTCGGGCGGGTCGACCGGGCGAGCCCAGTCGTCGGCCGTGAGGTCACGTAGCAGCAAGATCGCCCGCGACAGCTCCACGCGATGGACATCGATCGGCGAGGAGCCGGCGACCACCTCCACCGGGGTGCGGCGGAGGCGTGCCGTCGCCAACAGGCGGGATCGCAGGTCCGAGGCCGGCGCCACCTCCTGCACGACCGCCGCAGCGAACTCGCCGGCGGCGAAGCGCAGGTCCTGTTCCAAGCGGACAGCACCGGGACTCGTGTGCAGGCGGACGGCGATGTCTGCAGCGTTCTCGGCTTCGTGCGCGTCGAGGGCGTATGCGGCCAGGTCGTCCGTTGAGACCGGATTCGTCGGGGTCTGATCGTTCATGCTCATCGCTCGCTCTGCACGCTGATCTCGGAACCGAGGACGTCGGCGATGTGGGCCAACGCGAGGCGCAGCCGCGACTTCGCCGTGCCCTCCGGGATGTCCAACATTTCGGCGACCTGGCGGTACGTGTACCCGTGGAAGTAGGCCAGGTCCAACGCTCGTCGTTGCGCGTCCGGGAGCACCTCGAGGGCGGTGCGGACCCTGCCGGAGGTGTCCGACCTGAGCACCGCCTCGGCGACGTCGGGGACGTCGCCGGCATCTCGCGCCACACGCGCCTCACGACGCCGGTGCGCTTGCTCGCGCCGCACCGCATCAACCGCACGGCGGTGGGTCAGCGTGCCGAGGAAGCCGCGCAGCGTGCCGCGACCCGAATCGATGCGCTCCGGGTGCTCCCACAGCGACACGAACACCTCCTGCGTGACATCCTCGGCGGCCTGCGGATCGACCAGCGTGCGCACGGCCAGCCCGTAGACGAACCCGGCGTACCGGTCGTACAGGTCGACGAGGGCAGTCTCATCACCCACCGAGAGACGCTCGACCAGAACCCGCTCCGCCCACCTCGCCTGAGGCCGTTCGTCCATGAGGCAAGTCCTCTCCACGGCCAACGTTCGAAACTGAGGGCCGGGGCGGATCACAACTTAGGTGCCGCTCGAGATCCGTATGTTGCGTCGCATGGGTAACTGGATCGACCATCTCGTGCTCGCCGCTCCGTCGCTCGACGTCGGTCGCGCTGCCGTGGCGGATCTGCTCGGTGTCGAACCGGTGCTCGGCGGGGCACATCCTGGAGCGGGGACCCACAACGCGCTGCTGTCGCTCGGTGCGCCGACGTATCTGGAGGTGATCGCCCGCGACCCGGCGCAGGCCGACGCACCACCGAGCCTGCTCATCCCAGACGACCTCGGCGACGAGCCGCGACTGGTCGCCTTCGCTGTCGGGTGCGACGACGTCGACGCCACGGTCGCTGACCTCCGCGCCGCTGGTCTCACGGGCGTCGGAGATCCGTACGGCATGTCGCGCCAGCGACCCGACGGAGTGCTGCTGTCGTGGCGTCTGGCGTTCATCGGCGGAAGGGCCGGCGGCGCCACGCCGTTCCTCCTCTCGTGGGACAGCGGCGGGAGCCCCGCCTACGACGCCCCGGTCGGTGGACGGCTCGTGGAGCTGCGGGCGGGCGACGCCGACGCGCGGGCGGCGAGCCTGCTGATCAACGTCCTCGGCGTCGACGTCTCGATCGAGTCGTCGGCGACACCTGGCCTCGAGGCGACGATCACGACCTCCAGCGGCGCCGAGGTCATCCTCACGTGACGAGCAGGTGATCCGCCCGCTTCACACTGACGCTCAGGGTCAGAGAATTGGCTGATATGTAGCCAATTCTCGGACCTTGAGGGCGATCCCGTGCGCGACGGACCTACGCGGCGTCCACCTTGGGCATGATCTCCTCCTTCAGCCGCTTCATGTCGTCGAGCGTCTTGGCCACCGGCACGTCTGCGAACGGTGGCCAGAGGAGCGGCATCGTCAGCCCTGCCTCCTTGTAGCGCTTCAGGGTGTCGGTGATCTGGGCGGCGGTTCCCGCCAACAGGTTCGTGCCCTTGCCCTGTGGCGTTTGATCGGTCTCCTCGTCCGTGATGACGAACCAGATCATGCTGCAGATCTCGAGGTCGTCGACCGAGTGGGAGCCCTCCAGCTCGTCGAGCTCGTGCTGGATGGCGCCGCGCCATTGCTTCAGTTCGTCGGGCGTGTCCTGGATTCCGATCCAACCCGCCAAGCCGTACTTCGCGATGCGGTTCGCCGACCGCTTCGGGTCCCGGAGCCCGCTGAAGAAGATCGGCGGGTGGGGCTGCTGCACGGGCTTCGATCCGAACCCGCAGCGGTCGAAGTCAGCGAACTCGCCGTGGTACTCGAAGAGGTCGTTCGTCCAGATGCCCTGCATGATCTCGATCGTCTCGCGCACGTGCGAATGTCGCTTGGGGAAGATGTGCGACGCGCTCGCGGCGGCGAACTCCTCGGGCATCCAGCCGGATCCCACGCCCACGTTGACCCTGCCGTTCGAGAGGTTGTCCACGGTGGCGATCTCTGCAGCGAGGACGCCCGGCGCGCGGTAGGGCGTGTCGGTGATGCTCATGCCGATGCGCACCTTCGTCGTCTTCGCGGCGAGCCAGGGGATCAGCGGCCAGCCCTGGAACCACTCGCCGCGGGAGGGCACCGGCAGCGCCTTCGGGAACTCGGTCATCATGCCGAACGAGTGCTGGAGCTCCACGCGATCGGAAGCTTCCGGGACGACGATCCGGTCGAGCGTCCAGACGGAGTCGAAGTCGAGCTGCTCGGCGAGGTTCGTGAGATCTTCGAGCTCCTTGACGGTCACCTTGTCGCGGAAGTTCGGCAAGTACAGAGCGAGCTTCATCAGCGATGCCTCCTCACCGGTGCGAGTCCCCCGACCCGCCTACCCGGGAGGAAGCTAACAGGGCTCCGGAGAGCGGCCCTCCGCGTCCCTCTCGCCCCTGAGCTGGTCGCGCAGCTCCCGCTTGACGACCTTGCCGTAGTTGTTCGTCGGCAGCGCGTCGACGAACCGGTAGTCCTTGGGTCGCTTGTACCTGGCGATGTGCTCGAGGCACGTCCGGTCGAGGTCGGCGGTCTGCGGCGGCGCGCCGCCATCGGCGGCGACCACGAAGGCCACCACCGCCTCGCCCCACTCGGTATCGGGCTGACCGACGACCGCGGCGGCTCGGACGCCGGGGTGACGGAGCAGCGCCTCCTCGACCTCCCGTGGGTAGATGTTCATCCCTCCGCTGATGATCAGGTCCTTTGACCGGTCGCGCAGCGTGAGGAACCCTTCGGCGTCGAAGCTGCCGAC
Source organism: uncultured Acidimicrobiia bacterium (assembly GCA_963844915.1). Lineage (GTDB taxonomy): Bacteria > Actinomycetota > Acidimicrobiia > Acidimicrobiales > Ilumatobacteraceae > JALZMG01. The sequence continues at coordinate 1,267,462 of CAWJQF010000013.1, forward strand.
ATCGCCGGTGTGCAGCCAGCCTCCCCGCAGCGCCTCGGCGGTGGCATCGGGCTGCTTCCAGTAGCCAGCCATGACCACATCACCCCGCACGACCACCTCGCCGATCTCGTCGGCGGGGAGCTCAGTGTCGTCATCGTCGACGACGCGGACCTCGACATCGGTGCGGGGCACGCCGACGCTCTGCACGCGGTCCCGCCACCGGGGATGCTGCTGGTCGGCGTGGTCGTCCTTGGACAGCGCGGTGATCGTCATCGGCGACTCACCCTGCCCGTAGATCTGGGCCAAGCGAGGGCCGAACACGGCGAGCGCGTCTTCCAGGTCGGCCAGGTACATCGGTGCGCCGCCATAGATGATCGTCTTCAAGTGGGACAGGTCGGCGGTGGCGATTGCCGGGTCTCCAGACAACCGCTTGACCATGGTTGGCGCGGCGAAGAACGACATGCCTGGCCAGCGCCGTAGGAGGGCTGCGATCTCGTCGCCGTCGACGCCGCCGGAGTGCGGCACGACGCTCACCGCGCCACGGGCCAGATGGGGGAGCCCGTAGAGCCCCGAGCCGTGCGACAACGGTGCGGCGTGGAGGATGCAGTCCTGCGGCATCACCTGATCGATGTCGGCGAAGTAGCTGAGCGTCGCCATCAACAGGTTGCGGTGCGTGAGCGTGGCTCCCTTTGGCCGTCCGGTGGTGCCGCTCGTATAGAACAGCCAGGCAGGGTCCTCCGGCTGCCGGTCGACGAGCGGCGCCGGGGAGGATGCCGTGAGCCGGTCCCACCGCTCACCCGGCGTCACCACGGCGGCGTGCAGCGACGCAACCGCGCCGACGAGTGACTCGACGTCGCCCGCATGTTCGTCGTCGGTGAGCACGACGGCCGCCTCGCTGTGTTCGAGGATGTAGGCGATCTCGTCGCGATGGAGGCGAGCGTTGACCGGCACCGCCACCAGACCGGCGTGCCAGACGGCGAACAGCGCCTCGAGGTACTCGGGCCGGTTGCGCATGACGATGGCGACACGGTCACCGGGCGACAGGCTGAAGAGTTCGCGCAGACCGCCGGCCGCGCCGGCCGTGCGGGCAGCGAACGCGCTCCAACTCGCATGAACGCGCTCGCCGTCGGCCACCGCCGGCTCGTCTGCCCGGCGGCGGCCATGCCGCTCGATCCAGACGGCAACATTCATCTCACCAACGTAAGCCAATCGGCCGTTTCAACGGTTCGGAGAGATCTCTGCTGGCGACGTCGAGAATGCGAAGTCCGCACCGTCCAAGGGGAGAAGGCGGCCAGCGGGTCGCCCCCACACAAGGAGAACACCATGGCGAAGTACCTGCTGCTCAAGCATTACCGAGGCGCACCGGCGCCCGTCAACGATGTCCCGATGGACAAGTGGACACCCGATGAGATCGAGGAACACATCCAGTTCATGACCGACTTCGCGGCCCGCCTCGAGAGCACGGGTGAGTTCATCGACGGGCAGGCAGTCTCGCCCGACGGCGTGTGGGTCCGCTCCGATGGCGAGGGACGACCGCCGGTGACCGACGGCCCGTTCGCCGAGACGAAGGACTTGATCGCCGGATGGATGGTCATCGACGTCGACAGCTACGAGCGGGCGCTCGAGCTTGCCGGTGAGCTGTCGGCAGCGCCAGGGGCCGGCGGCAAGCCGATCCACGAGTGGTTGGAGCTTCGTCCTTTCCTTGCCGCGCCGCCCACCGTCGCTGAGTGATCGTGGACGAGGTCGAGCTGCGCGCGCTCGTCCCACGGGTCTTGAGCGTCCTCGTCCGACGCGGTGCGGACTTCGCGACGGCCGAGGACGCCGTGCAGGAGGCGCTCATCCGGGCCCTGTCGACGTGGGAGAGAGGGCGGCCCTCCGACCCGACGGCGTGGCTCATCACGGTCGCCTGGAGGGCCTTCCTCGACATGACGCGCTCGGACACGGCGCGCCGCGCCCGAGAGGTCCGCTTCGACACAGAAGCGTTGGCCGACGCCGTGCCGAGCGCCGACGACACGCTGCGCCTCTACTTCCTTTGCGCGCACCCTGATCTGACGCCGTCGTCGGCGGTCGCGTTGACCCTGCGGGCGGTGGGTGGCCTCACCACACGGCAGATCGCGCAGGCCTACCTCGTGCCCGAGAGCTCGATGGCGCAACGCATCAGCCGGGCCAAGCGCACCGTCGCCCGCGTCGGTCTCGATCAGCCGCGGCGACGTGAGCACGGTGATGCGCGTGCTCTACCTCGTCTTCAACGAGGGCTATTCGGGCGATGTCGACCTCGCAGCCGAGGCGATCCGACTCACCCGACAGCTGACGGCGCTCGTGGACCTTGCCGAGGTCGACGGACTGCTCGCCCTCATGCTGCTCCACCATGGGCGGCGCCGTAGCCGTCGTCGACCCGACGGCAGGATCGTGCCGCTCGCCGAGCAGGACCGCGGCCAGTGGGACACCGAGGTGATCGCCGAGGGGGTCGCCATCCTCCAGGCCGCGCTGGCGCGAGATCAGCTCGGCGAGTACCAGGCGCAGGCAGCGATCGCCGCCCTCCATGCCGACGCACAGCGCTTCGACGAGACCGACTGGGTTCAGATCGTCGAGTGGTACGACGTGCTGCTCCGGTTCGCCGACACTCCGATCGTGCGACTCAACCGTGCCGTCGCAGTCGGGGAGGCAGATGGCGCGCCAGCAGGGTTGGCAGCACTCGCAGAGGTCGCCGACAACGTGCTACGACGTGATGCAGTCGCCGCCTACCTTCACGAGAAGAACGGCGAGCTCGAGCTCGCCGCCCGGCTCTACGCCGACGCAGCGCGCAACGCACCGAACCTCGCCGAGCGCGATCACCAGACGCGACAGGCGGCGCGAGTCAACCAGCTGCTTCGTCGCGAGCGATGAGCGCTCGCAGTGCCCGCCAAGTCGGACGCCGCACCGTCGGCAACGAAGTGCTGCGTCGCTGGCTCACCGAGACGATCCGACAGCGCCTATACGACGAGGTCAGACAGGTGCTGCAGCGAATTGTCGAGGTGGTCCTGCCCGAACGGCGGGAAGTGGATGTATTCACGTACCCGGGGCGGGACCGCTGACCAGTCATAGGTCAGCGTCACCGTCGTTCGCGACGGGTCGGCCGCCTCGAGGTCGTAACGCCAGATCCAGCCGCCGAAGCTGAGCTCCCCGGTCTCCGGCGACTCTTGTCCGGGCTTCCACGCGATTGCCCGTGGCTCGTCGAACACCTCGACCCGATTGGCCATCTTGTAGTCCTTGTCTGGGTGGTTCGGGTGGTACATCGCCATCCGGAACACCTGGCCGGCAGTGGTGATGCGATCGCCGTCCATGGACGCCCGCACCCAGCCGGTGCCGTCGATGTCGACGTGCGCCGATGGGTCGGCAAGCACCGCGAACACCGCCTCGGGCGCGGCCTCGATCGTCGTGGACGCGGTCACGCGCTCGGTTTCCATACCAGTCAGACCGCCCGCCGGGTCCGAACTCATCGCCACTGAAGGAACTTGACCGGGATGTCGAGAACGAGCCCTCGGCGTCGTCCCAGATGCGAACACGGCCAACGCCGCCGTGCCCCCAACCAAGGAGACGAGTGTGACGATGCAACCGAACCAGATCGCCGACGTCCTGAGCCGACCGATCAGCCAGGAGCTGTTGGCCCGCGACATCACCCGGCTCGCCTACGTCGCCAAGGACGGCACACCCCGCAACATCCCGATCGGCTTCACATGGAACGGCTCCGAGATCGTCATGTGCACCCCGAAGAACGCGGCGAAGCTCGAAGCGTTGCGCGCCAACCCGATCGTGGCCATGACCATCGACACCGAAGTGCACCCGCCCAAGATCCTGTTCATCCGCGGTCGAGCCGAGTTGGACGTCGTCGACGGCATCCCCGACGAGTACCTCGAGATGAACGGCAGCTACCAGATGACGGCCGAGCAACGGGTGGAGTGGGAGGCCGAGGTCCGCTCGCTCTACGACGGCATGGTTCGCATCGTCGTGACCCCGACGTGGGCCAAGCTGATCGACTTCGACACGACGCTGCCCAGCGCTGTCGAGGAGCTGATCCGCGAGCGCGAGGACCGTCAGCGCGGCTGAGCGCATGCTCGTCCGTCACGGTGCGTGTTGGGCTCTCGTCGGGTGGCTCGGTTCGGATCAGGGGGCTGAGGCGGGGCGGTAGGCGTGGACAACGGCGCCGGTGGCAAAGATCTTGGTGTCGAGGAGCTCGACGGTGCCGGTGCTGGCGGGGCGAAACAGGGGCTCGCCGCCCCCCTTGATGACGGGGCACGTGCAGATCCGGTACTCGTCGAGCAGGCCGGCCGCGGCGAGGGCGTCGGTCAGCTGGCCGGTGCCCCAGATGAGGAGGTCGCCGCCTTCGGCCTGCTTCAGTCGGCTGACGTCGTCGAGCAGGTCGGGGCCGGAGATGACCACGGTCGGATCCCATGCCGTGGTGTCGACCGGTTGGGAGGCGACGACGTACTTGGTGATCGAGTTGACGTGGTCGGCGAAGGGGTTACCGCCCCGGGTGGGCCAGGCTTGCGCCATTCCTTCGTAGGTGATGCGGCCGAGCAGCAGCGCGTCGGCGGCGAGCGTCATCTTGAGTCCGTAGTCCTGGAACTCCTCGTCGGAGTACTGGAACGACCACTCGTGCGGGTTGTCGATATAGCCGTCGAGCGTGGCGTGGGTGAAGCTGATGATCTTGCGCACGGCAGGTTGCTCCTGGTCGGTGGCGGGTCGTCGGAGGGGTGCTTCAGGTGCGCCCGTGCTTGTCCGACGCCACCAGACCCGCCTCTCCAACCCTTAGGTCAATACCAAATGTTGGGACTGACCGTCCCGGCTGCCGAGCCGCCGGCTGAGAGTCGGGATGATGATGGCCGCGGCGAGGAGGTGGGTCCCCACGAGAACGGCTTTGGTGGCGGTGTCGGCGGAAGCTGCGATCGGTGCGATGAGCGACAGGCCGGTGGCGACCGTGGTGACGACGACGAACCGCCGGCGCTCGCGAAGGAGTCGGGCCAACACGACGCCCAGCGCAGCACCGACGAGGGTCCACCACGCGAACGCGGGGATCGGAATGGCGTCGCCGTTGATTTCGAGACTGACGTCGGCAGCGCTCGCGACGGCTGCCACGACGGTGGTGCAGACGGCGGCGATTGCGCCTGCGAGCGCACCGCTTCGAACGAGACGGCGAGTGCTCGGTTGGTTGGTCTGCACGACCGACTCTTGGTCGGTGGGATGTGGGGTGGTCTGCGTTCCCATCGCTACGCCGCCTCGTTGAAATGCGTGGCGAGTTTGTCGAGCATTGCGACCCAGCCGTCGATCATTTCGGCGAAGAACTCGTTCTCCCAATCCGCTCCGCTTCCGTACGCACTCGAGACGACGCGGATCACGCAAGTGCCGCCGGACGCGGATTCGATCAGGAACTCAGTAGCGATCGGGGTGAGCGACGACAGGTCGTGGTCAGCGGTCGGCATGTGGTCAGCCATTGGCCACGGTTCTGCGTACGCGAAGCGCCTCGTGGGTGTGTAATCGGTGACGATGCCGTGCGACCAGAAACCGACGTCGAACGACACTGCGCCACCGATCTGCGGGTCCAGTCGGGTCGGTACCATCCAGGCCGAGATTCCATCGGCAGTTGCGATCGCGTCCCACACCTGTTCCGGGGTAGCGGCCACCTCATAGGTGCGCTCCATCCGATGTTCGACACGGTCGGGTTGGTCGGGATTGGTCACGAGGGCTCCTCGGGTCGGGGATATGACGAAACGGTCAGACGGTGCGGTCGCCCGTCGTCGTGGTGGTATCGGGCGACCAGCGCGGCGACTGCCGATTGCAGGTCGGAAGCGAACGCGGCGCGATCCTCCGGCGACCTGAACCCGATCACCGTGTCAACGGTCAGGGTCGGCAGACGCGTTCCAGTCGCCGCGCTGTTGGCGATCGCCCCAACCTCGGACACCGTCCGAGCGTTCACCGCGATCAGATATGCAGCCGAGAGACGATCGGCGACGTCGTTCGGATCGATGGCCGCGCGCTGCAACACATCGGGAGCAACAACGAGGTTGAGCGCTGAACGACGGACGAATCGTTCGGTGATACCGCCCCAGGCGCGTTCCTCGGCCAACTCGACCAGCCCATGGGCCTCCAACGCCTTCAAGTGATAGTTCACTTTCTGACGGGTCGACCCAACCGCCGCCGCGACCGTGGCAGCCGACCCCGGTTCGGTCAACGCGTCGAGGATCGAGGCCCGGATCGGATCGAGCGCCACCTCCACGGCGGCCGCATCAGCGAGCACTCGAACATCGTCCACGGACCCCAAGGTAGGTCTTGACAGTAAATTTTGTCAAGCCCCCGCACTGGGTCCACTCGTGCGGCCTGACCCGCGTGATCAGTCGGGGAACTCGATGAGCTGGTTCTGGAGTGGCATCTGGTTGGTGCGCTGACCGCTCGGCGTTGGATCGACGACCGCCGCCTCCCCGGTCTTCTGGAGTTGCTCGGCCGGCGTCGTCACGGTCCCGCCCACGATGAACGAGTCGAACACGTAGGGGAGCGAGTCGGCGCCCAGCGGTCCTGGACCGTCCAGGATCGCGAAGTGCAGGTGGGGGGCATCGGTGTTGCCGCTGTTGCCGAGCTCGGCGATCACCTGGCCGCGGCTGACCTGGTCTCCCGCTTCCACCGTGACGCTCCCCGGCACGGCGTGGGCGTAGAAGGCAAAGCGGCCGTCGCCGATGTCGATGAGGACGAAGTTGCCGAGGGCCTTCCTCAGGTCGGCCACATCCTGCGTGGGGTCCAACCGGGCGGGGGTCTGATCTGGTTCACCATCCTGGACGGCGAAGATCGTCCCGTCCGCTACCGCGAGGAGATCGGCGCCGTAGAACGCGTAGCTGGAGATCTGGTCATCGGGGCCGCTGAAGAGCTTGTTCTCGGGATTGAGCTGGATGAAGTCGATGGCGAATCGTTCCGGCGAGAAGTACTGACCGTTGATGGGCAGCAAGGCCGTCCGGTGGTAGGAGGCGGGGAAGCAACAACCACCAAGGGTGACCCACCGCGGACCCCGCATGGGTGGGCCGAGGACGACGGCGGCCTGGTCTGTCACCGTCGTGCGGCCGCTCACTACCGTGTTGGTCGTCGGGGCGCCCGACGCCGGCGTCAGGGCGAACGTGAACCGGTGCGTCAACACCGTCGGGAGGGACGCGTCCTTCGCGAACGTTGCGTCGAAGAAGAGCTGGGAGAACTGGTGCGGTTGCAGCGTCCGTTTCACGGCGTTGGGATCCGCGAGCTTCGTCGCACCGTCGAGGTCTTCGCCTTCGAGGCTGGAGACGATCTGCTCCCCGGTCTCGGCGCCGACGACGGCGTCGCCCGCGGATACGTCGAGCGTCTCGATCTTCTCGATCGTCATCACCGAGCTCGTTGGGTTCAGCACGAAAAGCTCGTACGCAAGGTGCACGCGGTCGTCGGTGGCGAGGACCGGGCTCGGTGATGCCAGCGGCGTCGCGGCGAGGGGCGTGAGCACCTCGGTGGGGAGTGTGGAGGGAGCAGCGCCGGTGGTCGCTGGAACCGGGATCGATCCCGTCTCGGTGGGCGCCGTAGTCGGGCTCGCCCGCCCACCACTGTCGGCACTGCTACATCCCGCGGCGACGACAAGGGAGAATGCGACGACGAACACCCACCAGTGGGGTTCCGCAACACGGTTGCGGCGCATGGGTCTCGTCTCCCTCTCGAGGGACAAGCCGACTCAAGGTCGCGCCGACGTACCTCGACGTTCCCGCGCCGGGCGTTCAACGACCCGGCCCGAGGAACCAGAGCGTAGCCGAGGGTGCGTGCCGGCGACCGCCGATTCGTGTGGCCAGCAGCCTGGAAGTGCGAGACGCGTGGCCATTACCGGAGCGGGGGACCGGACCCTCCGCAGAGCCCGTCCCCCCGCTCCTCGTCGACACCGCGGAGCACCTCCGGACCGTATGGAGGGAGCCGGCCCAGAACCCCCCTCCACGGCGTCGCGCGCACCACAGTAAGCGCGCTGGAGGGGCGGCGGACCAGTGTCGGTGCGCACGGCGTCAGTCATTCGTCGCACTTATGGAGCTCACTGAGGACGGCCGAGCGGCGGCCGACGCGCTTGGCCGGGCGCTCGGGGCGGCTTCCTCGTCCATCACGCGTGCCGGGTGGTGTTCTAAGTGACCGGTCGGTAACCTGTCGCCGCGCTCACGCAGCGGGCGGGGCGGAAGACAAGGAGCGGACATGCGGAAGTTGATTGCGGGGGCGGCGCTCGCCCTCATCGTGACTGGTGCGGGCGGCACCGCCTTCGCCGGAGAGATCGGCGGGAGCAGCAACGGCAACGGGCCGAAGGCGACCGAGGGTCGGGCCAACTCGATCTGCGCCTTCAGCGGCCTCGCTGACGGCGGCGAGGGAGAGCCGTCCGGTCCGGGCAACGTGCAGAACTGGGGCCACGTCGATCGCAGCGTCAACCCCTCGCCGGGGTTTGCCTGCAACGGGGCCACGGGCTTCCTCGCCGGAGGCGGCGAAGAGGGCTGACACAACCGACCTCCCTCAACAGGAGAACGACAGAAGCCGCCCTTCGGGGCGGCTTCTGCGCGGTGGAGCTGGGGGGAATCGAACCCCCGTCCATCGGCCGGACACCGGACCTGCTACGACCATTCCCGGCTTCGGGACTGACGCTGTCCCACCGGCGGGTCGGTCGGCCACGTCACCTCACGGCTCGGTGGCCCTCGCACGGTCTTTCCCGAGCGTCAGCCGTCTTTCCGGCTGCCAGTGGTCTTTCCCACCGCCATCGCCTGCTTCTGTTGCCGGGCTGCAGGTGATCGGCCCCGTGTGGCATTGCTGCTCACGATGACTCTGCACTCACCTGAAGATCAGGCGGCGAGAGTGAACTGCTCAGTCTTGGCAATTCTTTTTGGTGCCCCGTTTAGCGAGTCTGAGCAACTCGGGTCGCATGCTCGGCCTCCGTCACCGACGTCGAAACCTGTCAGCCCCGTTGGCGTTTGCGGCGGCTCAGTGTACCGGGTGCCGCCAGCGGCAGAGCGTGAGATTCGACCACGCGGTCGAGCCCGGCGGCGATGGCACTGCGCTCACGCTCGCTGAGGTGGCGGTTGAAGTGCTCGTCGATGCTGGCCAGGTAGACGGGGGCGGCAGCCCGGAACGACCGCTCGCCGTCGGGGGTGACGGTGGCGATCGTGCACCGCCCGTCGTGCGGATCCGGCCGGCGCTCCACCAGGCCTGCCGCCTCCAGCTCGTCGACGAGCCGGCTGACCCGGGTGCGCGAGAGGACCACGCGAGCGCCGAGGTCTTGCATGCGGAGACCCTCCGGCTCGGCACGCAGCTCGAGCAGGACGTCGTACCAATTCAGGGGGATGACGCCGGCGCGTGCGAGGTCGGCCTCGATGGCGCCGACGGTGCGGTGGTGGGCGATGAGCAGCGCCCGCCACGCCGCCAGATCTGTCTGGTCCGCTCGCTGCTCCATGGATCTCGACGATAGCTCTTGCGTGCGCACGCACACAATGCTAATGTGTGCGCACGCACATAATCAGAGTGAAGGGTTGTACGTGATGAGCGATCTCATTCAGTTGGAAGGCATCGAAGCCCCGGCCGTCGGCACGTGGCAGATCGATCCGGGCCACGCCGACGTCGGCTTCGTTGGCCGGCACTTCGGATTGACGAAGATCCGGGGAAGGTTCACCGGAGTCAGCGGTGTCGTGAACATCGCCGAGAACCTGCGTGCCTCATCGGTCGTCGTCGAGATCGACATGGCGTCGGTCAGCTCCGGCGATCGGACCCGTGACGACCACCTTCGCTCCAGCGACTTGTTCGACGTCGAGCACCATCCGACGGCGACGTTCCGCTCGACCGGGCTCGCCGCCAACGGCCGCCGGGGCAGCTTGTCCGGTGAGCTGACGATCAAGGGCGTCACGCGAGTGATCGTCCTGGACGTCGCGTTCCTCGGCTCGGCCCGCGACCCGTGGGACAACGAGCGCGCCGTGTTCAGCGCAGCCGCCAAGATCAACCGGGAGGACTGGGGCTTGACCTGGAACATGGTGCTCGAGGCAGGCGGCCTGCTCGTGTCCAAGGAGATCAGCCTCGAGATCGAGGTCGAGCTGATCCGCCAATCCTGAGCGCGGAGCGCTAAGCAGGAAGCCGTGGCGAGCAGCCTGCCGCAGCGAAGTGGCGACGGATTCGTGCAAGGAACCGATGGGCACGTGCGGTGGGGACTCTTCGGCGCCGCCGGCGTGGTGTTCGTCGTCGCCGACCGCGGCGGCGGTCCGGAGGTGCTGCTGCAGTTGCGGTCCGCGTGGTCGCACGAAGGCGGGACGTGGTCGTGCCCTGGCGGCGCCCTCGACGAGGGCGAGCAGCCGCTCGACGGGGCATTACGCGAAGCTGCGGAGGAGATCGGCGTGGCGCCCACGCCGAGGCGGGTGCTCGGCGAGCACGTGTTCGCGCCGGCGGCCAACTGGTCCTACACCACCGTCGTCGTGCAGGTGCCCGAGCGCTTCGGACGGCCGCTCAACTTCGAGACCGAGGCCGTCGAATGGGTGCCCGTCGACGAGGTGGCGCAGCGAGTGATGCACCGCGGCTTCGCCAGCGCCTGGCCGCACCTCCATCCCATCGTGACGAGCGCCACGCCGCTTGCCCCGTAGCGTTCCACGGCCGTGCGCATCTGCTTCGTCTGTCTCGGCAACATCTGCCGCTCGCCCGCTGCGGCCGCCGTCTTTGCCGAGCTCGCCGCCGATGCGGGGCTGGACGTGACCGTCGAGTCGGCCGGCACCGGCAACTACCACGTCGGCGAACCAGCGCACGAGCACACGCTTGCCGAGGCGCGACGGCGCGGGATCAGCATCGAGCATCGGGCGCGCCAGTTCACGGCAGCTGACTTCGAACGGTTCGATCTCATCGTGGCGATGGACCAGGCCAACCTGCGCGACGTCCGCCGCCTCGCACCCGATGACGAGGCTCGCCAGAAGGTCGTCCTCTTCGGCGCGTTCGCCGGCGACGAGGCGTCCGAAGTACCCGACCCGTGGGGCCGGCCGCAACGGGCCTACGTCGAGATGTTCGATCTCCTGGAACGAGCCGGGCAGGGGCTCGTCGTGCATGTGGCCGCGAGTGCGCGCTGACGCCGACGCCCTGCCGCCTGAGCTCATCGATGGGCTCGGCGTCACGGCAGTGCATCCGGTGAGCGGCGGCGACATCGCCGAGTCGTTCCAGCTCGAGACGCCCGACGGGCTGCTGTTCCTCAAGACCCGTCGTGACCCGATCGGCGGCCTGTTCGAACGCGAGGCGGCCGGCCTGCGGGCGTTGCGCGCCGCCGGTGCCGTCGCCGTGCCGGAAGTGATCAGAGCGGCGCCATCCGGACTCGTGCTGGCGTGGATCGACGTCGGCCGCCGCACTCCGACGAGCGACGCCGCGCTCGGGCCGGAGCTGGCGGCGCTGCACCGAGTCACCGGGCCGCACTTCGGTGGACTCGACGACGTGCCGACCGGCTACCTCGGCTCGCAGCCTGTCGATCTCACGCCGACGGCGACCTGGCCGGAGTTCTTCATCGACCGGCGAGTGCGCCCGCTTTCGGAGCGAGCCATCGAGCTCGGTCGTCTCGATCCCTCCGCCGCGACGCACGTCGAGCGGGCCGCTGGCCGGGCCGACGAGCTCTGCGGGCCGCCCGAGCCTTCGGCGCTGCTGCACGGCGACCTGTGGGCGGGCAACCGACTCGTCGACGCGACGGGGCGCAACGTGTTGATCGACCCGGCCGTGTACTGGGGACATCGTGAGGTCGACCTCGCGATGATGCAGCTGTTCGGTGGGTTCGGGCCCGACGCATTCAGCACGTACGACGAGGCGTTCCCGCTGGCCGATGGATGGACGCAGCGCATCGAGTGGTACCAACTTCCGCCGCTGCTCGTACACGCCATCCTCTTCGGCGGCTCGTATGGCGACGCCGCACTCGCGGTCTTGCGTCGCGTCTGAGTACCGGGGCGGGCTCAGGCCCGGTTGACGGCGATCACCGAGATGATGAGGGCGATCACGATCACGGCAACCGGCGCCACGTAGGTCGCCCACGGCGGCACCTTCCGATGCGGTGGCGAGAGGATCACCCATCCGGCGATGGCGCCACCGACGATGCCGCCGATGTGTCCGCCGATCGAGATGCCCGGGATGGTGAACGTGAGGAGCAGGTTGATCAGCAGCACAGTGCCGAGCCCGGTCGAGAACGGGTTGACGCCTCGGTTGCGCATCGCCACGAACGCCGCGCCCATCAGTCCGAACACCGCGCCCGATGCGCCGCCGTGGAGCTCGTTGGGCTGCAGCAGCAACGCCCCGGCCGACCCACCGAGCAGCGCCGCGATGTAGAGCAGGAGGAAGCGGATGCGTCCGATCGCCGGCTCGAGCAGCTGACCCAGCTGGAAGAGCAACAGCATGTTGAAGGCGAGGTGGATGATCCCGAAGTGCAGGAACCCGGACGTGATGAGTCGGTACCACTCTCCCTGCTCGAGGAGAGGAGCAGCGAGGCCGAGGTCGAACTGGCCCTGGGTGACCGAGCGCTGACCGGTGACGCTCGACGCGTCGGCCAGCGCCAGCCAGATGAACACGCCGATGTTGACGGCCATCAGTGCGTAGGTGACGAGCGTCGGTTGGCGGGCGTTCCAGTAACGGGCCCTCGTCTTGACGTCGGGTCGGGCGGCGCGAGCGCATTCGACGCACTGGCTGCCGATGGCGGCCTGGACGAGACACTCGCTGCAGGCTGGCCGGCCGCAGCGCGTGCAGCGCCGACCGGCCTCACGACCGGGGTGACGGAAACAGGTGGCGGTCTGCGGGACCGGGGGTTGTGGCAGAGCCATGGCCGAACCAAGGCTAGAGCGCCCGGGTGAGAGCCTGGTGAGCGGCCGCTCGATGAGACGCTCGCCACCCGGGTCGAACCGGGCGCGAGGGGTGGGGGCGCCGTAGCCTGGCTCGAGTGTCCGATCCGTCCGAGCTGTCGTCGACGTCGTCACCGGGCCGACTTGCGCTGCTGTCCGTCCACGCGCACCCGGACGACGAGGCCTCCAAGGGCGCCCCGACGATCGCCCGATACCACGCCGAGGGCGTCCACACGGTGCTGGTGTGCTGCACCGGCGGGGAGGAGGGCGACCTCCAGAACCCGTCGCTGCGTGAGCCGGGTCAGCCCTTCCACGGGCTGACGCCCGAGGAGGAGAAGGCGAAGGTCGTCGCCATGCGCCCGAGCGAGCTGGACGCGTCGGCGAAGGCCATCGGCTTCGACGAGGTCGTCATGCTCGGCTACCGGGACTCAGGGATGCCCGACACGCCGGCCAACGAGCACCCGGACTCCTTCCACCAGGCCGACCTCGACGAGGCAGTCGGGCGGCTGGTCGAGGTCGTGCGGCGCGTGAAGCCGCAAGTCATCCTCACCTACGGGGACGACCAGCGCATCTACCCGCACCCCGACCACCTGCGCGTGCACGACATCTCGGTCCTCGCGTTCGAGCGGGCGGGCGATCCCGACTGGTATCCCGAGCTCGGCGACCCGTTCCAGCCCTCCAAGCTGTATTACTCGGCCTGGTCACGCGGGCGGATGCTCGCCATGCACGAGGCGCTGCTTGCCCGAGACGGCAACTCACCGTACGACGAGAAGTGGTTCGAACGCCCCGACATGGACCACCGGATCACGACCCGCGTCGAGGTCGGCGACTACCAGTGGGCCCGGTCGCAGGCGCTGCGCGCGCATGCCACGCAGGTCGACCCGAACGAGAAGTTCTGGTTCGCGCTGGCCGACGACGAGCTCGCCGTCGTCTATCCGTGGGAGGACTGGATCCTCGCCCGTTCGCTGGCCGGGCCGATCCCCGCCGGCGACTCAGAGCGTGACCTCTTCGCCGGGGTCCGCGCCCCCGTGGAGAGCGAGCGGCGGGCGTGAGCACGGTCCAGTACCGCATCATCGTCGGGAGGAAGGACGAGCGGGTCGACGGGCCCGACGAGGCCGACGTCGTGATCACCGTCCCGCTGGCGGACGTGACCGCAAACGACTTCGACCCAGCCGTCGCCTACATGCAGGGCAAGCTCAAGTCCACGGGCTCCACCGGCGAGCTGTTCCGGTTGCTGCGCTCGGGGGAAGCGGGCGAGGCGCTCAGCGCGCTCGCATCACGTCCCTGAGCTCGGCGTAGCCGATCAGCACCGCCCCCGCCTCAGCCAGGAGCATCGGCAGCTTCGGGTCCTCGGTGACGAGGGCGAGATCATCGATCCATCCCGCCGAGGCGGGGGAGAGCGCGCGCACCTCCGGCGTGTCGATCGCCGGTTGGACGTGGATCTCGGTCACGCCTGGCTCGAGGTCGCGGATCGCGGCGTAGACGCGGTCGCGACTACCTGCTCGCCAATCGTGGTCGAAGTGATCGGGGAAGACGACGCCCTCGTCGGCCGCCAGCCGGCGGAACGGGAACCCGGCGCGCTCAGCCGTGATCGTGCTCGGCAGACGAACCGGCAATCCGAACTCGACCGCCAGCTCGAGGTAGACGTCGAAGAACTCCGGGCGCAAGGTGATCGCCGTCAGGTGCGGCGCCAGGTGCGTCACGTCGATGCCCCACGCCAGGGCCCGCTCGATCTGCGCTTGGCACTCCCGCCGGACCTCGTCGGGGTCGGCGTGCTCCCAGAGATCGTCGATCGAGCGCGGGAACCCGCCGTCACCGTCGAGGAGCGACGGCGCATGCGTGATCGGACCCCAGCGGTAGTTGGCGTGCTCGGCGTTCAACGTGATGTGCACACCGATGTCGTCACCGGCCTCGTACGTCGCTGCGGCGTGGCGAGCCCATGGCGCCGGCATCATGATCGAGGCGCACGTCGCCGCCCCGTCGCGCATCGCTCGGTGCACGCCGACGTTGGCGGCGTGGCACAGCCCGAGATCGTCGCAGGAGATGATCACGAGCTTGGCGTCGGCGTCGTGTCCAAGACGTTCAGCCAACGAGGCGTGAGTGCCATCGGCTGATCCGGCCACGAGGCGACGCTATCCGGCGCACGCGGCCCACAGACCGAGCCCTTCGGCCTCGGCACGTCGAGCTGCCTCCACGAAGCGCGCCGCGAACGCACCGTTCGGCTCGATGTGCAACGGCTGCGCCAGGCCTTGCCGAACGAGCGCCTCGTTGACGAAGACGCGATCGTCGACGGTGTACACGTAGGCCAACAGACGCCCGAAGTGATCGCGCCCGACCACGTCGCGCTCGAGCCGCACTTCGGTGCCCTCCGGCAACAGGTCCGCCGTGAAGGAGCTCGCCTCAGGGCCGAAGCACTCGGGCGCGGCACCCTCGGCGACGTGGACCTCCGGCGTATCGACGCCCAGTAGCCGCACTCGCTCGTCGCGCCCGCCGATCGAGACATCAATCGTGTCGCCATCGACGACGCCCGTCACGACGGCGGTTCCATCTACTCGGGGTTCCGTGCAGCCGGCGAGGATCCCGACCGCCAGAACGGTGAGGGACAACCCGCGCATCGCGCGTAGTCAAACGGGATCCTCGCCGGCCCCCCTTTTGTTTGTCGGAACCGCCTCACAATGGGCGGTTGTGACGGACAGAAGGGGTCAGAGCCGTTCGATGATCGTGCCCGTGCCGAGCCCGCCGCCGCAGCACATCGTGATCAGGCCGTAGCGCCCGTCCGTGCGCTCCAGCTCGTTGAGGGCCTTCGTCATGAGGAACGCGCCCGTCGCGCCGAGCGGATGCCCGAGCGCGATCGCGCCGCCATTCGGGTTCGTCTTCTCGAGGTCGGCGCCCGTCTCCTTCGCCCAGGCGAGGACGACCGAGGCGAACGCCTCGTTGACCTCGAACACGTCGATGTCGTCGATCGTCAATCCCGTGCGCTTCAGCAGGCGCTCCGTGGCATCGATCGGTCCGGTCAGCATCAGCACGGGATCGACGCCGACGAGGCATGTGTCGACGACTCGGGCCCGTGGCCGCAGACCGAGCGCGTTGGCCCGCTCCTCGGTCGCCAGCAGGACGGCAGCCGCGCCGTCGGAGATCTGCGATGAGCTCCCGGCCGTGTGGACGCCGTCTTCACGGGCGACGGGCTTGAGCGCGGCGAGCTTCTCCAGCGAGGTCTCGCGCAACCCCTCGTCGCGCTCGACGACGTGCGACGACCCGGTCGGCTGGCCGTCATCACCGAGGTCCGGCGCCTCGACGGGCACCCACTGCCCGTCGTAGCGGCCCTCCGCCCAGGCCCGCGCCGCCCGCTCCTGTGAGGCGAGGCCGAAACGGTCGGTGTCGTCGCGCGTGATCGCCCACTTCTCGGCGATGCGCTCCGCACCCTCGAACTGCGAGGTCATCTCGTACTGGGCGAAGTACGTCTTGGGGATCGGTATGCCGAGGCCGAGCTTCTTCGACGAGTTGCTGCCGATCGGGATGCGGCTCATCGACTCGACTCCGCACCCCAATGCCACGTCGACCACGCCGGCGGCGACGAGGGTTGCCGCGAGGTTCGTCGCTTGCTGGCTCGAACCGCACTGCGCGTCGACCGTCGTCGCCGGCGTGGACTGCGGCAGCCCGGCGGCGAGCCATGCCGTACGGGTGACGTTGAAGCTCTGCTCGCCGACCTGGCTCACGCAACCGCCGACGACCTGGCCGATCTCGGCGGGATCGATCCCCGTGCGCTCCACGATCGCCGACTGCACGACGCCCAGCAGCTCGGCGGGATGGACACCGGCGAGGCCGCCGCCTCGGCGACCGATCGGCGTGCGGACGGCGTCGACGACGTAGACGCCTGGTGAGAGGTACGTCGGCATGCAGAAAGCCTAAGTACTGGTGCTCGGCTCGCAAGCAAGTGGCTCGCCTCACCTACCGAGCTGCCGCCGCCGCTGCGCAGCGGCGCTCGCCAAACTCAAGCTTTAACGGCGTTTGCACCCAGGCCCGGTAGCCGCCGACGAGGTCGGTGGCGTTGACCAGTCCGAGATCCTGCAACGTGACGGCGGCGAGGCTGGAAGCCCAGCCGTCGTTGCAGAACAGGATGATCCGTCGATCCTCCGCCGCCTCCGGCAAGTGATGCCCGCTCGTCGGATCGAGGCGCCACTCCAACACGTTGCGGTCGATCACCACAGCACCCGGCAGAGTGCCTTCCTCCCGCCGGTTGACGTCGGGGCGGATGTCCACGACGAGTGCGCCCGCGGCGAGCTCAGCGTCGAGGTCCTCGACCTCGACCCGCTGCAGCCGGGCCCGCGCGTCTTCCACCATCTGGTCGATCCGTGAGCCGCCCACCGCGCCATGATGCCAGAGCCGTTCTGCTACGAACCGATGTGATGGCTGATCCGGACGTTCCATGGCTGCCGAGCACCGTGGTGCCCGACGACATCACGGCCGCCTGCTTCGTCCACGTCGTCGGGACGTCCGTGTGGGTAGCCGACGCGCCGGCGGACGAGTCCTGGCGCCGCCATGTCGTCGGGGTCCTGGAGGGGATCGCGTGGCACGCCGTCGACGTGCCGCCCGACGTCGATCCGAGCGATGGTGCGGCGCTCGATCTCTTCGCCTATCACGGGCGAGCGGGGGAGTCGGCTTGGCTCGCTGCCGGCCGGGCCGTGCAGCTCGTCGAGTGGGGCCGTACCCACCGCTACTGCGGCCGCTGCGGCACACCGACGGAACCGTCGGCCGGCGAGCGCGCCATGCGCTGCCCGGCGTGCGGGCTGCTCGCCTTCCCCCGCCTCGCGCCGGCGATGATCACGCTGGTCACGAGGGGTGAGGACGGTCCGGAGCAGGAGGCGCTGCTCGCTCGCGGCGTGCAGTTCCGGCTCCCGATGTACTCGTGTCTTGCCGGGTTCGTCGAGCCGGGCGAATCGCTGGAGGGCGCCGTCGCGCGTGAGATCAGGGAGGAGGTCGGAGTCGCGGTGGGCGACGTCCGCTATCGCAGCAGCCAGCCGTGGCCGTTCCCGCACAGTCTGATGATCGGCTTCCGTGCCCGCCACGTCGCCGGTGAACTGACGCCCGATCCGCGTGAGATCGTCGATGCCGGCTGGTACCGGCGGGACGCGTTGCCGCCGATCCCACCCGGCATCTCCATCGCCCGCAAGCTGATCGACGAGTGGGTAGGTGAGGCGTAAACGCGTCGATGCGGCCGCCGAAGCGCCTGGAGGCGCCGGCGTGCCGAACCGGGGCCCCACTCAGAATGACGCGGTCGCCTCTACATCTCGTCGGCTGGTAGGCCGAGGGCGACGCGTCCGGCGTGGACCAGCGTCTGCTCGGGCCCGAGTGGGTGGAACTTGGCGCCGCGGATGTCCCGGTAGCAGCGCTCGATCGTCGACCCGCGGAAGAACGCCGCGCCGCCGCCCACCTCCATCGCCACGTCGCACACCTCGATGCCGCCGAGGGCGATCTCCCGCTTGGCAGCCATGACGTCCACCACCATGGACATCGCCGGCTGGGGGTCGTCGCCGACGGTGCGCAGTGCACCGTCGAGCGCCCACGACATGACCCGGAGCCGGTCTTCCATCAGGCCGACCTGACGCTGAACGGACGGATCCTCGGCGCGAGGTGTGCCGGCGACCGCGGCGACTGCGGCATCTCGAGCGGCCTCGGCCACGCCGAGGTAGACGGCCATGATCACGGAGAACCCGATGCTGGCGATGACCTGGAGCGGCGGGTCGACGACGCCCCACGGGCGACGGGCCAGCACCTTGTCCTCGGGGACGAAGACGTCCTCGATCTCGACGTCATGGCTGGCCGTGCCGCGCATGCCCAGCGTGTCCCAGTTGTCGAGAACGGTGACGCCTTCGGCGCGCACCGGTACCGCCATGTTGAGCACGACCGGCGTGCCGTCGTCGTCGAGCACGAACATCGTCGAGAACACGTCGCCTGCCGGCACCTGGCTGCAGAAGGACTTGCGACCCGAGACACGGAACCCGCCGTCGACCGCCACGGCCCGCCCTCGTGGACGGGTGAAGTCGGCGCCGCCGGTCGAGACCAGGACGATGCCCTCTTCGGCGACACGGCGCAGCGTCGCCTCGGCGCCGGGCAGCCCGCGCCGGTAGCGCCAGGCCGTGAACAACGTCACGTGGAGGTGCATCGAGGATGCGAGCGCAGTCGAGCCGCACCACCGGGCGAGATGGCGTTGCGCCATCGCCGTCTCCCGGATCGACGCCCCGCGCCCGCCGAGCTCTTCCGGGACCGGGAGCGCCAGGAAGCCCGACGAACGCAGCAGCTCGAAGGCCTCACTGACGAACGTCCCGTCGCGGTCGTGCGTCTCGGCGTACGGCGCGATCGCCTCACCGAGCTCGTCGGCCCATTGGGTGAACTGCGCTTCGCGGTCAGTGGAGGATGGTGGTGCGTCAGGGCTCGCCGTCATGGCGGGTCATCGTGGTGGTTGCGCAGCAGGCTGTCCACCCGATAGAAATCCGACAATGTTGATCGGATTTGTCCGGATCCGGCGCGCCGTCGCCGCCACCGCCGTCCTCGCGCTCGTCGCGGCGGCATGTGGCGGAGATGACGACGATGCCGCTCCGGAGACCGATTCCGGATCAGCCGAATCAACGGCCGCTGTCGAGGAATCGGCGCCCGCTGCCGACGGCGAGGCGGTCACCCTCCGCCTCGGGTACTTCCCGAACGTCACGCACGCCCCGGCGGTCCTCGGCGTGGAGACCGGGCTCTTCGAGGAGGCGCTCGGCGACAGCGTCGACCTCGAGCTGCAGACGTTCAACTCCGGGACCGAGGTGATCGAGGCGATCTTCTCCGACGCCCTCGATGCCTCGTTCATCGGGCCCAACCCGGCGATCAACGGGTACGCCCGCTCGGGCGGCGAAGCCCTGCGCATCGTCTCCGGGACGACCTCAGGTGGTGCGTCGCTCGTCGTGCGTGAGGGCATCGAGGTCCCGGCCGACCTCGCCGGCACCACGCTGGCCACCCCGTCGCTCGGCAACACCCAGGACGTCGCCCTGCGGGCGTGGCTCAAGGAGGAGGGCTTCACGACGGACACGAGCGGCGGCGGCGACGTGTCGATCACACCCCAGGAGAACGCCGACACCTTGGCGGCCTTCCAGTCAGGGGCGCTCGACGGTGCGTGGGTGCCCGAGCCGTGGGCCACTCGCCTGGTCGAAGAGGGCGGTGGCCACGTGCTGGTCAACGAAGCCGATCTGTGGCCGGACGGGCGCTTCGTGACCACGCACCTCATCGTGGCGAAGGGGTTCCTCGACGATCACCCCGACGTCGTTCGTGACCTGATCACCGGGTTGGGGCAGGCGATCGACGAGACGAACGCCGATCCCGCCGCCGCTCAGAAGGTCGTCAACGACGGCATCGAGAACGTGACGACGAGCCGTCTCTCCGACGCGACGATCCAGGGTGCCTGGACCAATCTCGAGTTCACGCTCGATCCGATCGCCTCGTCGCTGCAGGGTTCCGCCGACGACGCGATCGCCGTCGAGCTGCTCGAGCCGGTCGATCTCGCTGACCCCGGCATCTACGACCTGACGCTCCTCAACGAGGTGCTCGCCGAGCGCGGCGACTCGGAGGTGAGCCCGTTGTGACTGCCATCGCCTTGCGCGGCGTGTCAAAGACGTTCGGGTCCCGCAGTAGCGAGGTGGTCGCGCTGCGCGACGTCGACTTCGAGGTTGCGCAAGGTGAGCTCGTCTGCCTCGTCGGTGCTTCGGGCTGCGGCAAGTCGACGATCCTCAACCTGGTCGCCGGGCTCGACACACCGAGCGCCGGCACGGTCGACGTCGACGGCCGCACGGCCCTGATGTTCCAAGAGGCGGCGCTGTTCCCGTGGTTGACCGTGCGGGCCAACGTCGAGCTGCCGATGCGTCTTGCCGGGGTGCCGAAGGCGACCCGACGTGCCCGCTCCGAGGAGCTGTTGAGCGTGGTGCACCTCGACGGCTTCGCTGCCAAGCGGCCGCACCAGCTGTCGGGTGGCATGCGTCAGCGGGTCGCCCTCGCCCGGGCGTTCGCCCAGGACGCCGACCTGTTGCTGATGGACGAGCCGTTCGGGGCACTCGACGCGATGACGCGAGACGCGCTGCACGAGGAGCTCGACGCGCTCGTGCAAGCCAGGGGTTTGACCGTGCTCTTCGTCACACACAACGTCCGTGAGGCAGCGCGACTCGGTGACCGCATCATCGTGATGTCGCCTCGACCCGGACGAGTGACGGCCAGCTACGCGGTCGACATCGAGCGCCCGCGCCGCATCGACTCGCCCGAGGTCAGCGCGCTCGCCGCATCCGTGACCGACCAGCTTCGTGAGGAGGCCCTCGCTCATGCTCGTCGTTGACCGCCCCAGCGAGTCCCCGCCCATTGATGCCGCGATCGTCCTCAGCGACGATGCGGTAGCACCCGACATCGTCCGCCCGCAAGGCCGTCAGCTCGGTCGCCGACTGTGGTCGGCGACGTGGCCCAAGCTGGCTGCCATCGGCCTCGGCCTTGTCGTGTGGCAGATCGTCGTGTGGAGCGGCTGGCGCCCGGAGTACGCGCTGCCGGCGCCGGCCACGGTCTTCGAACGACTCGGCGAGCTGATCGCCGACGGCACGGTGCTGGACGCGCTCCTCGTCACGGGCCGTCGCGCTGCCACGGGGTTCGCCCTCGCGCTCGTGATCGGCGTCTGCATCGGCTCCGTCGTGGCGTCATCCAAGATCGCCCGCTCGGCCGTTGGGTCGATGATCACCGGCCTGCAGACGATGCCGTCCATCGCCTGGTTCCCGCTGGCGATCCTGCTGTTCCAGCTGTCGGAGGGGGCGATCCTCTTCGTCGTCGTGCTCGGTGCCGCGCCGTCGATCGCCAACGGGCTGATCTCCGGCATCGATCACGTACCACCGGTGCTCCTGCGGGCCGGCCAGACGATGGGGGCACGAGGGCTGCAACGCTTCCGTCACGTCGTGCTGCCGGCGTCGTTGCCATCGTTCGTCGGTGGCCTGAAGCAGGGGTGGGCGTTCGCCTGGAGAAGCCTGATGGCCGGCGAGCTGCTGGTCACGTTGGGTGTGTTCTCGGTCGGCTTCCTGCTCCAGCAGTACCGGAACCTCAACGACGCAGCGGGACTGATGGCGATCATGATCGTGATCCTCGCCGTCGGGATCATCGTCGACTCCGTGGTCTTCGGCAGCCTCGACCGTTGGGTCCGCCGCCGCCACGGCCTGATGGAGGTGGATCAATGAGCGAGACGCAGACACTCCTCGAACCCCGGGTCGCCGAAGCGATGCACCCGGTCGAGGTCGTGCGTTGGGCGCAGCAGCAGTTCGGCGACGGACTCGTCGTGACGTGCAGCTTCGCCGACGCCGTGCTGCCGCACATCATCAGCCAAGGTGCGCCTGGTGCCGCCGTCGTGCTGCTCGACACGCAGTACCTGTTCGCCGAGACGATCTGGTTCGCCCGCGCGCTCACCCGGGACCTCGGCCTCAACCTGCAGGTGATGGAACCGCTCGTCGACATGGACGACCGCTGGCAGCACGACGTCGAGTCGTGCTGCCACGTGCGCAAGGTCGAGCCGCTGGAGCGGGCGCTGGCGGGACGTGCGGGCTGGGTGACCGGGGTGCGGCGGGTCGACGCACCGACCCGGGCCAACACGCCGGTGGTCAGCCACGACCTGCTGCGCGACATCGTCAAGATCAACCCGCTGGCGACGTGGACGGACGACGACATGGCGACGTACATCGAGGGGGAGGGGCTGCCCGAGCACCCACTGACCTCGAAGGGGTACCCGTCGATCGGCTGCTGGCCGTGCACGCAACCCGTCGCCGCGGGGGCTGACCCGCGCTCCGGCCGCTGGGCCGGCCTCGGCAAGACCGAATGTGGGTTGCATCGATGACCGGCGTCCTGACCGATGAGCTCGTCGACGAGGCGATCACGATCGTCCGCGAGGTGACCGCCGAGTGCGAGCAGCCGGTCCTGTTGTTCTCCGGCGGCAAGGACTCGGCGGTGCTCCTGCACGTCGCCGTCGCCGCGTTCGCGCCGGCCCGGCTGCCGTTCCCGGTCATGCACGTGGACACCGGCCACAACTTCCAGGACGTCCTCGAGTTCCGCGATCGGCTCGTCGCCTCCGTCGGCGCCGAGCTGCTCGTGGCCAGCGTCCAGGACTCGATCGACCGGGGCCGTGTCGTGGAGGAGCCCGGGCCACGGGCCAGCCGCAACCGCCTGCAGTCCGTCACGTTGCTCGACGCCATCGCCGAGCACGGCTTCGACGCAGCGTTCGGCGGCGGCCGTCGCGACGAGGACAAGGCGCGGGCGAAGGAGCGCATCCTGTCGTTCCGCGACCGCAGCGGCGGCTGGGACCCGCGGCGCCAACGTCCTGAGCCTTGGGATGTCCTGAACGCACGCGTGCACCGCGGACAGCACCTCCGTGCGTTCCCGCTGTCGAACTGGACCGAGCTCGACGTGTGGCGCTACGTGGCGGCCGAAGGCCTCGAGCTGCCGTCGATCTACTACGCCCACGAGCGGTCGGTGGTCGAGCGCGACGGCATGCTGCTCGCCGTCGGCGGTCCCGTCTCCCCTGAGGCGGGTGAGGCCGTGTCCGTGGAGACGGTGCGGTACCGCACCGTCGGGGACATGAGCTGCACCGGCGCCGTCCGCTCGACCGCGACGACGGTCGAGGAGGTCATCGCCGAGGTGGCGGCCGCCCGCATCACCGAACGTGGCGCCACTCGCGCCGACGACGCCTTCAGCGACGCCGCGATGGAGGACCGCAAGCGGGAGGGGTACTTCTGATGGGCGAGCTGCCGACGCTGCGCATCGCGACTGCGGGTTCGGTCGACGACGGGAAGTCGACGCTGATCGGACGCCTGCTGCACGACACGAGTGCCGTGCTCGACGATCAGCTGCGGGCGGTCGAACGGGCCAGCCGGCGGTGGGGTGGCGGGGAATTGAACCTCGCACTGCTCACCGACGGCCTGCGGGCCGAGCGCGAGCAGGGGATCACGATCGACGTCGCCCACCGCTACTTCTCGACTCCCCGCCGAAGCTTCGTCGTGGCCGATTCACCTGGTCACGCCCAGTACACGCGCAACATGGTGACGGCAGCCTCGTCGGCAGACGTGGCCGTGGTCCTCGTCGACGCACGCCACGGCGTGGTCGAGCAGACCCGGCGTCACGCCTTCGTCGCCGCGCTCGTCGGTGTGGGACGCATCATCCTGGCGGTCAACAAGATGGACCTGATCGGCTGGGACGACGCCGACTGCCGGGCCATCGCCAAGGGCCTGACGGAGTACGTCGACGCCCTTCCTTCGCCGCCGCCGGTCGATGTCGTGCCGATCTCCGCGCTCCACGGTGACAACGTCGTCACGCCGTCGGAGCGCAGCCCGTGGTACGACGGTCCACCACTGCTGGAGCTGCTCGAGGTGGCCCCTCGACGGCCTGCGCCGACGGTCGGTGCCCGTCTCGACGTGCAGTGGTGCATCCGCCACGGCGCGTCGGACTACCGCGGCGTCGCCGGCCGGCTGTCGGGTGGTCCGCTCCGTGTCGGCGATCGCGTGTCGATCGCGCCGGGTGGGCTGTTGACGACGGTGGCCGGCATCGATCGAGCGGGGAGGTCGCTCGACGCCGCCGAGCCGGGCCAGGCGATCACGATCGTGCTGGCCGACGACGTCGACGTGGCGCGAGGCGACGTGGTGCTCGGTGAGGCCGACGTGCGCAGCCCGGTCGCCACGTTGGCAGTGCGTGCAGACGTGTGCTGGATGACCGAGACGCCGCTCGTCACGGGCAACCGGCTGCTGTTCAAGCACGGCACCCGCTCCGGGACGGCGACGGTGACGCGAATCGACCATCGCGTCGATGTCGGCACGCTGGAGCGGTCACCGGCGGACCGGCTCGAGCTCAACGACCTTGGACGCGTCACGTTGTCGCTGTCGACGCCGATCGTCGCCTCGCCGTACCGCGACCACGCGGAGGGCGGCCGGCTCGTGCTCATCGACGCCGCCGACCACGCCACGGCGGCGGCGGCGATGATCGACGAGCTGGAGCCTGCCTCTTGATCCGTCAGACGGTCAGCGGGCGGCGCAGCCGCTTCGCATAGACGCCGGCGACGGCAGCCGCGATCTCGGCGCCGTGCTGGCGGCGGATGGCGAGGCCTTGCTCGATCTGCAGGCCGCCGCGCCCGCCGGCGGTGAGTCGGTTGACGATGTTGCACGGGTTGTCGCCGCCGTAGCGCTCGTCGGCGCGGGCGATGCGGACGACGATCCCTTGGACGGCGTCTGCGATTGCGTCGCGCACGCGCCGCTTCAATGCCGGAGACGAGGACCCGCCGATGAGCACCTCGTCGTCCCGGAACCCGTGGAAGGACACGGCGTTGCGGAACCCGCGATCCATCAGCGAGTCCAACAGCGGGAAGCTCGCCGGCTCGATGTCGGTGGACGTGATGTGCCAGCGATCGAAGGCGTCGCCCCACCCCTTGCAGCGCCAGAGCGTCACGTCGGCTGCCGAGAGGCGATCGGCGACCAGTTCGGCCTGCTCGTCGGTGTGCGGCTCGATGTCGCCGCCGTGCGGGGCGATGACGACGAGGCCGCGGTGGATGCCGTCGTCGCAGCGGCGCTCGATCAGCTCACCACGAGCGATGGCCTGGCCTTCGGAGAGGTTGGGATCGGCGGCCGGGGTGCTGGCGACGCCGTCGGACGGCTCGTCAGCGCCGAGCCGCCGGCGCCCGGTCAGCCCGGCACGGACGATCTCGGGACGGTCCTCGTCGCGGACCTCGCTGACGGTGAACAGGGCGTCCCGGCCACCGGTGCGCCGTAGGCGCAGCTGGCTGCCCAGTCGAGCGCCGAGCGCCGCCAGCAGGCGGGGATCGGCCGAGCAGTGCTCGGAGTGCTCGCGCAGGTCCTCCTGCGAGGGCAAGGTCAACTCGATGCGTGCGTCGTGGATCATGGCGCCACCTCCACGAAGGAAGCGTGACACGGCCGTTCCACGCGCCGGAACAGTTGGCTGATAGGAAGCGAGTGTGCTCATCCTGCTGCCGGCGTCGGAGTCGAAGCACGAGGTCAGCCGTGGCAAGCCGCTCGACCTCGACCGCCTGTCGTTCCCGCCGCTCGCGCCGACTCGTGCCGCCGTGCTCGACGCGTTGATCGAGGTCAGCGCCGAGCCGGACGCAACAGATCGCGTTTGCGTGCCGGCCAGCATGCGTGACGTCGTGCGCCGCAACCTGGTGCTACGCGACACGCCGACGGCAGCCGTGGAGTCGGTGTACTCCGGCGTGCTGTACGACGCGCTCGGCCTCGATGAGCTCGACGTCGCCGCGCGGCGCCGGGCGCGGTCATGGATCGTCATCATCTCGGCGCTGTGGGGTGCCGTGCGGCCGGGGGACCGCATCCCGCCCTACCGGCTCAACATGTGCGGGCGGCTCCCCGGACTCGCCCACCTCCCTCAGGTGTGGCGCGAGCCGCTCGGCGACGTCCTCCCCGCGGCGGCGGACCAAGGCGTGATCGTCGACTGCCGTCAGGCCGAGTTCGCCACCGCCTGGCGGCCGGCGGGGACCCTGGCCGAGCGAACCGTCACCGTGAAGGTGCTCCGCAACTTGGACACCAAGCGCGGTGCGGGGGCGCACAGCTCCAAGCGCACGCAGGGGCTCGTCGTGCGCAGGATCGTCACGGACGGCATCGACCCGGATCGGCCCGAGGAGCTCGCCGATGCGCTGTCGAGTCCATTTCGAGCTGGAGCTCGTCGATCCGGATCGCCCGGGCCGAGCGTGGCGACTCGACGTCGTCGAGCCACTCGGCTGATCCGTCCAGCTCGGACTTGGGTCAGCGTGTTGGCGACCCGTTCAACCAGAACGCTGACAGAAGCGCCCTGCCAGGCCGCGATGAGCTGAGCGTGCGCGTGCGACGCTAGGCGCATCCTCGTCATCGACGGTAACAACGTGATCGGCGCAGTCGCTGACGGCTGGTGGCGCGATCGGCCGGCGGCGGTCCGGCGCCTGCTGGGTCGACTGCACTGCCTCGGCGAGCCCGTGACGCTCGTGCTCGACGTGCCACAGAGCGACCTGCCCGAAGGCGATCACGACGGCGTCGTCGTCCGGTACGCAACCCGGCGCGGACGGGACGCCGCGGATGATCTCATCCGTGAGCTGGTCACCGAACGTCCAGACGTGACGGTGGTGACGTCGGACCGCGCGCTGCGGCTTGACGTCGAGGCCGCCGGCGCGGCGGTCATCGGCGCAGGAACGTTCCTCGGCCAGCTCGACGCCGCCGGCTGCTGACGCTGCCTCAGCGACCCTCGAAGCGCGCGGGGCGTTTGTCGAGAAACGCCTGGCGGCCCTCGATGGCGTCGGTGCTGCGCCACGCGGCAAGGCGCGCGCCGGCGACGTCGTCGTCGGGTCGGGGTGCCGGTGCCGACCTCTCCAGTGCCAGCTTGTGCGCGGCGATGGTCAGCGGCGCAAGCGCGGCGATCTCACGTGCCCACGCCAGGGCGTCCTGGAGGTCACCGAGTCGATGGATCCCGCCCGCCGCGTGCAACGCCGTGGCGTCGTAGGTCTCGGCAGCGAGCAACATCGCCCTGGCCACCGGCCAGCTCAGCTCGCGGGCCAACCGCTCGCTGGTCCAGTGATCGACGACGAGACCGAGTCGGGCGGCGGGGATGCCGAACCGACTGCCCGGTGTGGCCACCCGCAGGTCGCACGCCACGGCGAGCTGCGTACCGGCACCGAGGGCAGGACCGTCGACCGCCGCCATGGTGATGATCGGGAGATCGGTGAACCCCCGCAACACGGTCGACAACGTCTCGGCGAAGCGGCCTTCTTCGACCCCGGTGAGGTCGGCGCCTGCGCTGAATGCCGGCGGTGCACCCGTCAGGACCAGCACTCGGGCATCAACCGCCTGGCGCTGGGCGTCCAGCAGCCCGAGGAGGGTGGCGTGGTCGACGGCGTTGCGCCGTTCCGGCCGGTCGAGCGTGACGACGACCACATCACCGTCTCGGGCCACACGAACCACGAAGCGACTCTACGGCTGGCCATCCCGCGAGCCGTGGCCCTCGCAGTTGTGTCGCGGCGCCGGTGGTGGCAAGGTGCGCAGAGGACATGTCGGACATCTCGCCGTTGCGATTCCACGTGCCCGAGCCGCCGGCGCGCCCGGGTGAACAGCCGGACTTCTCCTACGTCGTGGTGCCAGACGCCGGGGCGGTGCGACGCCCGGACATCCACGTCGATCCGGCGGAGATCCGCGACCTCGCCTACGACCTCATCCGCGTGCTCGACGACGACGGTCGCGCCAAGGGCCCGTGGGCGCCGGAGCTCGACGGCGACTCGCAGCGCCGCGCCATGCGGGCGATGGTGAAGACCCGCGCCTACGACGATCGGATGCTGCGGGCGCAGCGCCAGGGCAAGACGTCGTTCTACATGCGCTGCACGGGGGAGGAGGCCTTCGCCGTCGGCCAAGCGCTCGAGCTGGGACCGCGTGACATGTTCTTCCCGACGTACCGCCAGCAGGGCTGGCTGGTCGCCAGGGACTGGCCGCTCGTCGAGATGATGTGCCAGATCTTCTCGAACGAGAAGGATCGGCTGCACGGTCGCCAGATGCCGGTCATGTATTCGGTGCGCGAGGCCGGCTTCTTCTCGATCTCGGGCAACCTCGGAACCCAGTACATCCAGGCCGTCGGCTGGGCGATGGGCGCCGCCATCAAGGGCGACACCTGCATCGCTTCGGCCGTTGTCGGCGAAGGCACGACCGCCGAGCCCGACTTCCACCACGCCATGACGTTCGCCGCCACGTATCGCGCGCCGGTGATCCTCAACGTCGTCAACAACCAGTGGGCCATCTCGTCGTTCCAAGGCATCGCTGGTGGTGAGGCCACGACGTTCGCCTCCCGGGCGCTCGGCTACGGCATCCCCGCACTGCGAGTGGATGGCAACGACTACCTCGCCGTGGTCGCGGCGACTCGATGGGCTGCCGAGCGGGCCCGCACCAACGGCGGTCCGACGCTCATCGAGTGGGTGACCTATCGGGCGAGTGCGCACTCGACCTCCGACGATCCATCGAAGTACCGGCCAGCGGACGAGTGGGTCGCCTGGCCGCTCGGCGATCCGGTCGCCCGACTCAAGCAGCACCTGATCGTCGACGGTGGGTGGTCGGAGGAGCAGCAGGCACAGCTGGAAGCCGACGTCGAGACAGAGGTGCGGACTGCGGCGAAGGAAGCGGAGAGCTACGGCACGCTCCTCGACGGTCGACTGGCCAGCTCGAAGAGCATCTTCGACGACGTCTTCAAGGAGCCGCCGCCGCACCTCCAGCGCCAGCGGCGACAGCTGGAGGGCTGAGCCGTGCCGACGATGCCGATGAACGTCGCCATCCGGTCGGCGCTCGACGTGATGCTCGGTCGAGACGACGACGTCGTCGTCTTCGGTGAGGATGTCGGGTACTTCGGCGGGGTCTTCCGCTGTACCGATGGCTTGCAGGCGACGTACGGCACGAACCGCGTGTTCGACACGCCGATCGCCGAGGGCGGCATCATCGGCATCGCCATCGGGATGGGCGCCTACGGGCTACGGCCCGTCGCCGAGATCCAGTTCGCCGACTACGTGTACCCCGGCCTGGACCAGCTGATCTCCGAGGCGGCGAGGTTGCGCTACCGCTCGGCAGGTGAGTTCACCGCTCCGATCACCGTGCGCATGCCGGGCGGTGGCGGGATCCACGGCGGCCAGACGCACAGCCAGAGTCCGGAAAGCCTGTTCACGCACGTCTGCGGGCTGAAGACGGTCATCCCGTCGACGCCCTATGACGCCAAGGGGTTGCTCATCGCCGCCATCGAGGACGACGATCCCGTCATCTTCATCGAGCCGAAGCGGCTCTACAACGGTCCGTTCGACGGCCACCCCGAACGGCCCATCGTGCCGTGGTCAGCCCACCCGCTCGGTGACGTGCCCGATGGGCATTTCACCGTGCCACTCGGCAGCGCCGCGGTCCGCCGGTCCGGTGAGGACGTCACGGTCCTCGCCTACGGGACGATGGTGTACGTGGCCGAGGCGGCCGCGGACGAGACGGGCGTCGACGCCGAGATCATCGACCTCCGCTCGCTGCTTCCCCTCGATACGGACATGATCGAGCAGTCGGTGACGAAGACCGGCCGCTGCGTGATCGTCCACGAGGCGACGCGCACCAGCGGCTTCGGCGCCGAGTTGGCAGCGACGGTTCAGGAGCTGTGCTTCTTCCAGCTCGAGGCCCCGATCGAGCGGGTCACCGGGTGGGACACCCCGTACCCACACGCGCAGGAGTGGGATTACTTCCCGGGCCCGGCCCGCGTGGGTGAGGCGCTGCGACGGGTCGTGGACTCATGAGCGAGTACGTGATCAAGATGCCGGACGTCGGCGAGGGTGTCGCCGAGGCCGAGGTCGTGGAATGGCACGTGCGCGTCGGAGACCCGATCCACGAGGACGACGTCATCGCCGACGTGATGACGGACAAGGCAACGGTCGAGCTGCCCTCACCCGTGGATGGAGTGATCAAGTGGCTCGGCGCGGAGGTGGGCGACACCGTCGCCGTCGGCACGGATCTCGTTCGCATCGACACCGATGGCGCGCCGGCCGCTGTCGTCGAGCCCGACGGATCGACGGCGACAGCGAACGAGGCGCCGGTCGAAGCCCCGGCCGAAGCGCCGCTCGAAGCGTCGCCACAGACGGCGCCGGTCGCCCCTTCGGTTCCCGACGTCGATGAGCGCGCCGCCCCGACGAGCCGGCCGACGGCGGCGCCCGCGGTACGGGCGCGCGCCGACCGACTCGGCATCGACCTCGCCGACGTCGACGGCAGCGGCCCCGATGGCCGCGTCGTCCACGACGACCTCGACGCGTTGCTCGTCGAGCGTCCGCGTTCGGCACCGCTGAGTGAACGTGACGACACCCGCCCTGAGGTCGAGCACGTCAAGGTGATCGGACTGCGGCGCAACATCGCCGAACGGATGCAGGCGTCGAAGCGGCGCATCCCCCACTTCACGTACGTCGAGGAGGTCGACGTCACGGCCCTCGAGGCACTGCGCACCGAGCTCAACGCCACCCGCTCGCCAGGTCAGCCGAAGCTCACGCTGCTCCCGTTCATCATGCTCGCCGTCGTGCACGCGGTCCCGGACCACCCGGAGATGAACGCCCGCTTCGACGACGAAGCCGGCGTCGTCGACCGTCACCGCGCCGTCCACCTCGGCATCGCCGTCCAGACGCGCCGGGGGTTGATGGTGCCCGTCGTCAAGGACGCCGACCGCCGCGACATCTGGTCGTGCGCCGCCGAGGTCTCCCGACTTTCCGAATCGGCGCGGGCGGCGACCGTGACCCTCCAGGAGCTCTCTGGCTCGACGATCACGATCACCAGCCTCGGCGCGCTCGGCGGTGTGGTCACCACGCCCGTCATCAACGCGCCGGAGGTCGCCATCATCGGCGTCAACAAGATCATGACTCGACCCGTGTTCGTCGATGGCTCGTTGGCCTCACGGCAGTACATGAACCTGTCTTCGTCGTTCGACCATCGTGTGATCGATGGCCTCGACGCCGCCGAGTTCATCCAGGGGATCAAGCGGCTCCTCGAGACGCCGGCGCTGCTGTTCATGCACTGAGCCCAGCTACCCCGGTGGCCGATTCCTTCAAGACGCAGGCACAGCGGTGCCGCAGGATGGAGGGATGACGCCCGATCTGACTGCCGCGACCGCGTTCATGGCCACGCACGCCCGCCTGCTCGATCGGCGACGATTCGAGCTGTTCTGCGGTCGTGGTGAGCCAACCGAGGTGCTCGCCGCACTGGAGGGGTACCGCAATTCCGACGGGGGGTACGGGTGGGGGCTCGAGCCGGACCTCCGCTCACCGGAAAGCCAACCGGCCGGCGCGCTGCATGCCCTCGAAGTGTTCGCCGAGGTCGGGTCCGTCAGTTCGGCCCGTGCCGTTGCGGTGTGCGACTGGCTGACCACCGCGACACTCGATGACGGCGGCCTGCCGTTCGCGCTGCCCGTGACCGACCCCGCCGGGTGCGCTCCGTTCTGGGCCAACGCCGATGCGACGTCGTCGTCGTTGCACATCACGTCCGCGGTGTGCTCGATGGCGCACCGAGTTGCTCAGCAGGACCCCGCCGTCGCGGCCCACCCCTGGCTGGCAACCGCAACGCAGTTCTGCCTGGATGCGATCGACCGCATCTCCGAGCCGCCTCACGCCATCGAGCTGATGTACATCCTCCACTTCCTCGATGCGGTCGTCGACACGCGTCCCGAGGTCGACGAGCTGTTGCGGCGGACGGTCGCGTACCTCCCGGCCGATGGGTCGATGGCCGTCACGGGCGGAGTGGAGGACGAGCAGCTGCGCCCGCTCGACTTCTCACCGATGCCGGAGCGACCGCTGCGGGCGTTGCTGCCCGCGGATGCCGTCGCCGCCGACCTCGAACGTTGGGGTGGCGCGCAGCAGGACGACGGTGGCTGGCGCGTCGACTTCGCGAGCTCGTCGCCGATGGCCGAGCTCGAGTGGCGTGGCTACGCCACCGTGCACGCCGTGTCGCTGCTGCGCGCCAACTCCGCTGAGCTGGGCGCCTGACGGCACGTCTGATGCTGTCTGTGTCACCGCAGAGGTCAACGGTCGACGTGTGCGGTGACACAAACCGGGGCGTTGGCCGACCTCGTCGTGGACGGCAGGGTTGCCTTCGACGTGTCCGCGCTCGTCGTCACGCCGCCAGCAGCGGCGCGTCGGTGAACTGGGTGTGGCTGAGGTCGGCGTAGAGACCGCCGGCGGCGACGAGCTCGTCATGGGTGCCGCGCTCAACCACGCGCCCCCCGTCGATGACGGCGATCTCGTCGGCGGCCCTGACGGTGGCGAGGCGGTGGGCGATGACGATCGACGTGCGGTCGGCGAGGGCCGTGGCCAAGGCGGTCTGGACGGCGGCTTCCGACGCGGCGTCGAGGTGGGCCGTGGCCTCGTCGAGGATCACGACGCCTGGGTCCTTGAGCAGGAGCCGGGCGATGGCGATGCGCTGCTTCTCGCCGCCTGACATGCGGTGACCGCGGTCTCCGACGACGGTGTCGAGGCCGTCGGGCATCCGGGCCACGACGTCCCAGACCTCGGCCGCCCGTAGGGCAGTCTCGAGCTCGTCGTCGCTGGCGTGCGGGCGGGCGTACGTCGAGGTTGGCGCGCAAGGTGTCGTGGAAGAGGTGGACGTCCTGGGCGACGACGCCGACGGTGTCGCGCACGTCGGCGAGCGCCGTGTCGCGCAAGTCGACGCCGCCGACGCGCACCGCGCCATCGCTCGGGTCGTACAGCCGGGACACCAGACCGGCGATCGTCGACTTGCCGGCGCCCGACGGCCCGACGAGGGCGAGCGTGCGGCCGGGCTCGACGCGCAGTGAGACGCCGTGTAGGACCTGGGCGGGGGTGGCCTCCTCGAGGCGGGCGACGCCTTCGAGGGACGCCAAGGACACCTCGGCGGCCGTGGGATACCGGAACCGGACGTCGTCGAGCTCGACGGCGACCGGCCCCGCCGGAAGCGGCATCGGTGCCGGCGGGTCGACGATGGCCGGCTCGAGGTCGAGCACCTCGAGGACCCGCTCGAAGCTGACGAGCGTCGTCATGACGTCGACTTGAACGTTCGACAATGACGTCAGGGGGCCGTACAGCCGGCCGAGGTAGGCAGTCAGGGCGACCAGCGTGCCGATGCCGAGCGAGCCGGAGATCGCCAGCACCCCACCGACGCCGTACACGAGCGCCGTGGCGAGCGAGGCCAGCAGGCCGAGCGACGACATCACGAGGCGGGAGTACATCGCCGAGGTCACGCCGATATCGCGGACCCGGCCGGCGCGCGTGGCGAACGCATTGGACTCGGTCTCCGGGCGGCCGAACAGCTTGACGAGCAGAGCGCCCGACACGTTGAACCGCTCGGTCATCATCTGGCCCATCTCGCCGTTGAGGCGGTACTGCTCGCGGGTGATCGCGGCGAGGCGGCGGCCGGTCCAACGGGCCGGAAGGACGAACAGCGGGAGCAGGGCGAGGGCGAGCAGCGTGATCTGCCACGAAAGGACGAGCATGGCGGCGAGCGTCGTGACCACGGCGAGGACGTTGCCGACGACGCTGGACAGCGTGGACGTGAACGCCTGCTGCGCGCCCTGCACGTCACCGTTGAGGCGGGACACGAGGGCGCCGGTCTGCGCCCGGCTGAAGAACCCGATCGGCATCCGCTGGACGTGGTCGAAGACCTGTGTGCGGAGATCGTGGATGAGACCTTCGCCGATGCGCGAGGAGAACCAGCGCTGGCCGAGGCCGTTGATGGCCGACAGCACGGCGAGACCGGCGATGAGGCCGGCGAGCCCGATGACGAGGCCGGTGCGGCCCTGCTGGATGCCCTGGTCGATGATCGCCTTGAGGATCAGCGGGGTCGCTGCGCCGGCGATGGTGTCAATGACGATGAGGAGGAGGAACAGCGCAATGGCGCCGCGGTACGGGCGGGCGAATTCGGCGACGCGTCGCAGCGTGTCGCCGCGAAGGCGATGGTCGACGACGGTGCGGTCCTGGGAGAACGAGCGGATCTGATGGGGCAATGTGGTGGCCTCTCGACGGTGACGGAGTTCAGTGAGTTCATCTCATGGTGAGTTAAACTCATTACATGCCCTCTGTATTCCCGGACGTGCCGTGAACCGGGCCGACACCAGCGCCGAGATCGCCGATCTGATGGCGGCGGTGTCCCGCCGGATCCGCATCGACGCCAACCGTGACCTTGGCCCGCTCGGCGTGACGTGGGCCCAGGTCCGGGCACTGCGGACGCTCGCCAGGGCGGCCGCGCCGGTGCGCATGAGCGACCTCGCAGCCCGCCTCGAGATCGCCCGTCGCTCGGCGACGTCCGTCGTCGACGAGCTGGTCGAACGCGGGCTCGTCGAGCGGCGCGATGACCCTGCCGATCGGCGTGCCGTCGAGGTCGTGGTCACCCAACACGGGGTTCGACTGCTCGAACAACTGCGCGCCCGACGCCGTGCCGCCGCGTCGGAGCTCACTGCGGGATTGTCCAGCTCCGAGCTGACGACCCTGCACGACCTCCTCGCCCGCCTGGGGAGCTGACGTTGGTAGAACGCTCCCTGCAGCAACCCGATCGGAGGCAGCATGCCGGAGGAGTTCGAGGGCGATCTCGCAGGAGCGGTGTTCTGGGGCGCCGATCTGAGCGGTGCCATGTTCCGCGACGTCAACCTCACCAACGTGCGGATCACTCACGCCTGGCTCGTCAATGTCGACATCGACGCGATGGTCGACACCGTCGTCATCAACGGCGTCGACGTCACGGCCTACGTGAACGAGCATGACCCGTGGTACCCGCTACGCGGGATGCTGCGGGCGTCGACCCCGGAGGAGATGCGCGAGGCCTGGACGGCACTCGAGGGCGAGTGGGCGACGACGCTGGCGCGGGCGCGAGGTCTCGCCGAGGACAGGGTCCACGAGTCGGTCAACGGGGAGTGGTCGTTCGTCCAGACGATTCGTCACCTGGTGCTGGCCATGGACAAGTGGTTCACCGTCCCGATCCTCGGAGGGACGTTCCATCCCATCGGTCTGCCGAACACCGGGTCGGTTGATTTCCCATGGCCCGGTCTGGACGACAGCTTGGCGCCGTCGCTCACCGAAGCCCTCGAGGTACGGGCGGATCGCGCCACGCGATTCCGTGACT
This sequence comes from uncultured Acidimicrobiia bacterium, assembly GCA_963844915.1. Taxonomy (GTDB): domain Bacteria; phylum Actinomycetota; class Acidimicrobiia; order Acidimicrobiales; family Ilumatobacteraceae; genus JALZMG01. Next base: position 1,302,926 of record CAWJQF010000013.1, read on the forward strand.
ACCTCGCGACCGTTGCGCTGGCAGACCTCGACCGAGAAGTCGACGTGCTCGAGAACGGCCCGCACCCGGTGCGGGAGTGCATCTACACCGTCTTCGAGGAGGAGTTCTGGCACAACCGGTACGCCCGGCGCGACCTCGCTCAGCTCGAAGCGGCGACCTGACGGTCAGCGGCTGGCGCGCGACTTCCGGCGCGGCTGCAGCTTGTCCGTGAACCAGTCGAGGATGATCTCGGCGCGCATGCGGCGATGCACGGGCGAGCCCGACCGGGACAGCTCGTGTCCCTCTCCCGGGAACCGGTAGAACGTGACGTCCTTGCCGAGCAGGCGCAGCGCGATGAACAGTTCCTCGGCCTGCATGATCGGGCAGCGCAGGTCTTCCTCGGAGTGGATGAGCAGCATCGGCACGTCGATGTCGCGCACGTGCGCGATCGGCGACAACCGCATGTACTCGTCGGGATCGTCGAGGTGCGACGGGCCGTGCTCGATGCGGAAGGACGTCGCGAGGTCACTGCTCCACTCCTCCGACAGCATGTTGTTGACGGCTCGCTCGCTGCAGATCGCCCGGAAGCGTCCATCGTGTCGAGCCGCCAGCAGGGTCGCCATGTACCCGCCGTAGCTGCCGCCGAGCATGCCGACGCGGTCGCGGTCGCAGAAGCGGTACCGATCCAGCGTGGCGTCGATCACGGCGAGAACGTCGTCGACGTCGACGGAGCCCCAACCGGTGCCGGGCGCGTTCGGGTGCTTGGGGCCGAGGATCGCCTGGCCCCACGCCGTATCTCGGCCGCTGCCGCCCCGGGGGTTGCTCATCACCACGACGAACCCGGCGGCGGCCTGCACCTGGGCCTCGTCGAAGAACGTCTCGCCGTACTGCGTGAACGGCCCGCCGTGCACGTTGAGCAACACCGGGTACTTGCGCCGAGATTCGAAACCCTCCGGTCGCATGATCCAGGCGTCGATCTCGTCGGTCCCGTCGGTGGTGGGGACGCTGAAGCGCTCCCAGCCGAGGAAGCTGCGCGTCACCGAGGTGACCGGACCGTCCAGCGTGACGATCTCGGCTGGGTGCTCGACCGTCGCCTGGGCCATCGCGATGCGGCCGCCCGCAGCATCGAACGAGTGGATCGTGTGGGGGCCACTCGTGATCCGTTCCGGAGGTGACGACCCGTCGACGGTGAGGCGGTAGAGGTGCGTCTCACCACGATCCTCCGCCGTCGCCAGCAGCGTGTCGTCGTCGAGCCACACGGGAGGTCGCACCCCCGCGCTCGGGATGAAGGTGCGATCGAGCGCAACGGAGATCCAGCGGTGGTCACCGCCCTCGATCGGCACCACCCCGACCTTGGCATTCTGCGGATACGTCGTCGTGTCGTCGAGACCGAGGAAGGCGACGGAGCGTCCGTCGGGCGAGACCGATGGCGCGAGGTACTGCCCGGTCTCCTTCGTCAACGCCCGAACCTCGCCCTCGAGCGGCACGACGTACAGGTCGGCGCACAGGTCGCGGTCCCACGTGTCATGGCGTTGCGCCGACGTCACGACCGCCGACGAATCGGGGAGCCAGCTCACGCCGTCGTGCTGGAAGGGGCCGGGTGTCAGGTTGCGGACGGCGCCAGTGCCGTCTGCGGCGACGACGTAGACGTGCTCGGGGCGGTCGACGATCCACCCCTCGTCGTCGAGGCGGCTGAAGAACCGCTCGATCTTGCGTGGCGCCTGCGCTCGTTCGTCCTTGGCCTCGTAGCGGGGGTCACGGGTGCGACTCGTGAAGGCGAGCCAGTGTCCGTCCGGGGACCACGCCGTGTTGGCGACACCGTCCGGGAGCGTGGCGACGGTGCGCACCTCGCCGGGGCCGTCGACGGGGAGGATGTGGAGCGTGGTCTCGTGATCCTTCTCGCCGCGATGGGACGTGAAGGCCAGCCAGCGACCGTCGGGTGACCAGACCGGGACGCCGTCGTGGGGGCCGTTGGTGACCGGCGCCGCTGGCCCGGCAGCGTTCGTCAGCCACACCCGGGATGCTGCGGTGTTCTTCTCCAGGTCGATGGTCGACACCACGAAGGCGATGCGCCCGCCGTCGGGACTGAGCGTGGGTGCCCCGGCGGCCGAGCGTCCGTCGAACAGGCGGACGGCGACATCGCGGTGCGGCGAAGGCGGTTCGTCGGTCATTGTGCGACCGTACCGCTTGACCCTGGAGAGCCGGGCCGCGTGTGTCAGATCACACCGAAGCGAGCCTGCAGCTTGCGCATGCCTCCCAACCAGCGTTCGGGATCGTCGGCCTTGCGCCGCATGAAGTCATGGACCTCGGGATGCGGAAGGATCAGGAACCGCTCCTCCCGGATGCCGGCGGCGACGACGTCCGCGACCTGTTCGGGTTCGAGCACCACGCCGGCGGCGCGCACGACCTCGGTGCCGAGACCCAGCCCGTCGCCGGCGCGCAGCATCTCGGTGTTCACGCCCTGCGGGCACAGGCAGCTCACCCGCAGACCTCGCTCGCCGTACGTGACGGCGAGCCATTCGGCGAAAGCGACGGCGGCCCGCTTCGTCAGCGTGTACGGCGCGGAGCCGATCTGCAGGAGCAGGCCGGCCGCTGATGCCGTCGAGCAGAAGTACCCCTCGCCGCGGGCCAGCCACCGGTCGAGCAAATGCTTGACGGCCCAACGGTGGGCGTTGACGTTCACGTCGAAGGCGAGCTGCCAGTCGGCCTCGGTCGTACTGAGGTCGGTTCCACCACCGATGCCGGCGTTGGCGAAGAACAGGTCGATCGGTCCGAACGCCGCTTCGGCCTGCTGGATCAGCGCGACGTTGCCGGCCTCGGTCGAGATGTCGGCCTGCACACCGAGGCCTTGCGGAAGCTCGCTGGCGACCGGTTCGACGTCACCCACGTCGGCCACGACGACGCGTGCCCCGTCAGCGGCGAAGCGCCGGGCCAAGGCGGCGCCGATGCCTCTCGCCGCACCCGTGACGACGACGTGGCGGTCGGTGAGGTCCATCGCACGGACCTTAGGGTGAGCGCGGCGCGCATTCCCGTCCGTCGCGTGACTTAGGCCGCAGAACGGTGCCCGCCAGCGACGGCCCGTTCCCGATACCGTGACGGGTGATGAACGACCAGCTCGAGGCCCCAGCCCCGACCGATGCCGTGATCGCTGAGGCGCTCGCGGTGATCGACCAGGCGCTGCGCCAGATGGTGAGCCGCGAGTTGGTGTCCTCCGACGAGGTCGCTGACCTCCTGCTCGACGTCCGCACTGCCCTCACGGCGACGCCGGTCGAGCACTCCTGACCAGGTTTTGAATCCCGGTCACCGTCATTCTTGACGGTCAATCTGCCGGAGAATCGCGTTCAGGCCTTCTGGAGGTCCTTGAAGGATTGGTCGACGAGCCGGGCCAGCCGGGTTGGTTCGGCGATGGCGGCCGCGTCGGTGTTGAGGCCCATGTCGAGGTTGCCCTTGTACGACAGCAGCGTGAGGTTGAAGGCGACCCCCGCCAGCGGGCCCATGGCGTAGTTGTGCAGCAGCTGGGCGCCGGCGATGAACACCGGCACCGGTGAGCCACGGACGTTGGAGGTCGCGAAGTCGACCGTTTGCGCCTGCTGGCGGGCGAGCCGGGTCACCAGTGACGTCGGGAGCGCGGCCGCGACGGTGGCCAGTGTCGACAGCGATGCCATCCCCGTACCGCCACGAGCTTCCTCGGAGATCTCCTGGATCGCCTTGAACCGATCGGCGATCGGCATCTCGCCGGTGGGGACCAGCATCCGGGCCAGCGTGAACGCGTTGGCCCCCGAGTCGTTGGTGCGCACGCTGACCGCCATCGACGCCCGCAGGTAGTCGACTGGCTCACCGAGCTCCCGGTGGTAGCGCGACGCAGCCTCGGCGGCGGCGGTGAGGAACGCCGTGTTGAGCGTGCCGCCGAGCCGCTTGGCGGCGTTCTTCGTCGGCCGGAACGTGGCGTGCGCTGTCTCGAACCGCCGTTTCAAGCTGCGCTCGGTCCACAACGGCGAACGCGCCACCTCGGTGTCCGACAGCTGCGACACGACTCCGCGCACGGCATCGACCGCCTCTGAACTGGCGGTGGGAATTGCCATCGGGTCGATGAGCAGTTCCCGCACCTGCTTGGCGATGCTGAGCGGCAGCCGGAACCCGCCGACGAACAGGTCGCGCAGCGCCTCGGCGGTCGACGGCGACGGCGGCTCCCCGACGACACCGTTGGACGTACGCTCGAGTGGCGGTAGCTGGGGTGCGTCGCGCTCGAAGTCGAGGTACTGGAGCGACATCTGTACGCCGCCCTCGCCGTCGGTGATCGTGTGGTGCATCTTCTGGATCAGCGCCGCCTTGCCGCCGCGCAGCCCTTCGACGACGATGAACTGCCACAGCGGCCGCGTGCGGTCGAACGGGTCGATGACCAGGAGCGTGGCGAGGTCCAGCAGCTGGCGCATCGTCCCGGGCTTGGGCAGGGCGATCCGCCGCACGTGCTGGTCGATCTCGAAGTCGGGATCGTCGACCCACAGCGGGGCCGACAGGTTGACCGGCGCCGGCTGGACTCGCCAGCCGAGGCGCGGCACGGCCGCGACGGCCCGCTCCATCCGGGCCCGCAGGTGATCGAAATCAGGTGGTCGATCGAGCAACGAGACGGTGCCGAACGTCGACGTGAGGTACGGATCCTTCTCGAGGCGCCACATCAGGCCCTCGGCGTCGCTCATCCTCCGTTCGTCGATCGGCCCCTCGGTCACGCGGCTCAGCGGGGGATCGACGTGTGCTTGAACTCGTTCACCATCGGCCAGTCGATCTGGTCGAGGATGCGGTTCACCGTGGAGATGGCCAGTTCGCCGTCACCATCGGGCAGGGACATCAGGCGGACGAACACGGCGCGATCGCCGACGATGAACGTCGGCACGCCCCACATGTTGTGGGACTCGACATACGACGTGTGCTCCTTCTCGGCGGTGGCCAGCGGCCGGCCGCTCTCGACCTCGGCCCACACCTTCTCGACGTCGGCACCGGCGTCGGCGAGCACCGCGGACAGCTCGTCGCGATCGCGCAGTTCACCCGCCCGGCCGTGGCGGTGCTCGAACAGGCCATGGTGGACCGCGAGGAACTTGGTGGGCTGGGTGTCGCGCACGGCCAGCGACGCCTGCAGCGCGAGCAGTCCGCTGTCCTCGTCTGGACGGGCCCACACGGGCGTCTGGCCCTCCTCGACGTGGACCTGCGCCAAGGAGAACGGGATGAACGTCACGTCCCACTCGGCGCCGGCGCGCAAGCCCTCCATGACGTGCTCGTGGACGATGCGGGCCCACGGGCAGCGGTAGTCGAAGGACAAGGCGAACGTTCTGGTCATGCCTGCGTCAACGGCGGTCATGGTCAACTGATTCCCACCCGTCGGAGCACTCGAACCGCGGTCATGCCGAGCACAGTACCGACGGCCATGCCGGCGACGACATCCGAAGCGTGGTGGATGCGCACGTAGGCGCGGCTCGTTGCCACCGTGCCGGCGATGGTCCACCACAGCGGCGCCGAGCGGCGGCCGTCCCAGGCCGTCAGGATCGTCGCCGTGAACGCGGCGGCGCTGGCGTGCCCGGACGGGAACGCCGACGTGAGCGGCTTGCGCACCGGGAGCCGCGGATCACCGTGGACCGTCGGGCGCTGGCGCCGGAACAGCCGCTTGAGTCCTTGGTTGACGACGAGGCTCTCGATGCCGAGGGCGGCGGCGAGCGCTGGGACCTGCCCCGCCCGTCGATCGCTCGTCAGCCCACGCGTGGTGTTGACGAGGTGCCAGATCAGGCTGAAGTCCCCGAGTCGCGACGCGGCCAGGAAGATGGCATCGGGGACGGGGTGCCCGCGTAGGTGCTCGAGTCCCTGATCGGCCCACCGGTCGAAACGGGCGACCGTCGGGCCGAGCATGCGGCGCCCAGGCGGGCTGGGCGGAAGTGGCGGAGCGTCAGCTGGCGCCGGGTCGACCGACTCGGAGGTCGTCACGCGCCGGCGGTCGCGAGGAGGCGGCTTTCCATCGCCAGCGGCGCCTCGACCGCGGCCAGTGCAGGGTCACCGCCGAAGCTGGGGCACCAGTGCTGGAAGCTGCAGAAGTCGCAACGCGCGCTCGGCCGCGGCTTGAAGTCCCCCGTGCCGCAGGCTCGCTCGACGGCCTGCCAAACGGCGGTGGTGCGAGTGGTGATGAACCGCACGGATTGCTCGGACGGCGTGGCTTCGATCGTCTCACCGCTGCGCAAGTACATCAGCCGGATGACGGCCGGGCGGCGGCCGAACACCTGCTCGCACAGGAACGAGTAGAAGTGCACGCCGGCCAGGCTGCGTTGCTCCCAACTGGGTGACGGCGCCCGACCCGTCTTGTAATCGGTGACGACCAGCTCGCCGTCGCGCAGCTCGAGGCGATCGATGATGCCCCGCAACGAGAGCGCCCCGACGTCGGCGGACAAGCGCAGCTCGAGGCCGATCGGATGGATCTCGCGAGGGTCCTCCATCGAGAGGTACGTCTCCATGAGTGCCTTGCACTCTTCGTCGAAGGCGGCTGCCGTGTCGTCATCGAGGTGGAGGTCGACCAGATCCGGGAGCTGGAGGTACTCCTCTCGGGCCTGTTCGAGGCAGTGCCGGAAGAGCTCGGGCACCCGCTTCGGCGCGGGGTGCGTGTAGGCGAGCTCGAGCGCTCGGTGCACGAGCGAGCCCCGCGTGGCGTGGATCGACGGAGCCTCCGGCAGCTTCTCGATGTTGGCGAAGCGGAACGCCAGCGGACACGAGGTGAACGATTCGACCCTGCTGGGCGACAAGCTGGTCGGTACCTCGAACACGGCACCATCGTACGACGGGGGTGTCACGGTCACGGGGAACCACCGCCCTGGACGAGTGCGGCGACTCGGGCGGGATGGGTGAACGGCCCGAAGTGGTCGAGGTCGTCGACCAGCACGAACCGGCCGTGCGGCAGCTGGTCGGCGACCGCTTCGGCGAACCACGAGGGCTGCAGCTCGGCCACCTTCCCCGCGATCACGTCGACGGGGACTTGCACCGACGACAACGCATCCCAGGTGTGCTGGATGCGCCCGAGCTCGAACGTCCTGGCCTCGATCTCCGGATCGCACTTGATGCGGATGCCGTCGGTGTCCTCGCTGAAGCCGTAGCGGACGTAGGCGTCGAGCGCGGCAGCGTCGAACGCGTTGAGCGGCGGCTTCGATGCGAAGTTGGCGATCGCCTCGTCGAAGGACGGAAACGTGCGACGACGCCGGCGGGCTCCAGCGATCAGCGAGGCCGGGCCCTCACCCGGCGCCAGCGTCTGGGGCGGGTGGGCGATGGGTTCGAACACGACGAGCCGCCGGAATGCCCCAGGGCGGCGGGCCGCGGCGACGAGCAGCGAGGCACCGCCCATCGAATGACCGAACCCGACGATGCCGTCCTCACCGCCCGGCATCGTGAGGAGGTGGTCGAGGACGGCTGTGGCGTCGTCGGAGTACCGGTTCCAGTCGACGTCGACGCCGGCCGGTTGTGGCGTGTCGCCATGCCCGCGGAAGTCCATTGCCAGGACGTGGAACGGCGGCGTGAGTTGCTCGGCCAGCGGCAGGTAGGCGCAGCCATGGAAGCCCGTCGCGTGGGCGACGAGCACGAGCGGCGAACCCGCCGCGCCGGCGAGGTCGTGCACCACGACGTCGACGTCGTCAGAGGAGCGAACCTGCAGCATCGAGCGGTGGACGGATCAGCGTTCCTCGCGGCGGCGCCTGGAACGACGCCACCACACGGTGACCAGCCGATCGAGGATGACGCCGAGCAGGATGCCGATGCCGATGGTCACCCAGACGGGCGTGTCGCGCTCGAAGAACAAGAACTCGACCGACGCTTTGTTGCTGTTCTGCAGGATGAAGATGATCAGCACGATGGCGATGACGCCAGCGGCGACCAGCGCCGGGGACAGACCGCTCCGAGCCCGCCCCACGCCGTCGTCGCGGTCCGGACCTTCGTACATCGAGGTCAGCTTGACAGATCAGGCGCCGCGGCCTGGGTCCTCAGTGCCCGGTAGTCGAGCTTGCCGTTGGCGGCACGGCCGACGGTGTCCACGAGCAGCACCCGCTTCGGCGCCTTGTACCCCGCGAGGTGCTCCTTGACGTGGGCGATCAGCAGCGCCTCGTCGACCGATTCCCCGGCGTGCGGCTCGACGAGTGCCGTCACCGCCTCGCCGAAGCGCTCGTCGGGGAGGCCGACCACGGCCGCGTCGGCGACGGTCGGATGCAGCTTGAGCACCTCCTCGACCTCCTCCGGATACACCTTCTCACCGCCGGTGTTGATGCACTGGCTGCCACGGCCGAGCAGCCGCACGGTGCCGTCGGCGTCGACGGTGGCGAAGTCGCCCGGGATCGAATAGCGCACGCCGTCGATGACGCGGAACGTCGTCGCCGACTTCTCCGGGTCCTTGTAGTAGCCGACCGGCGTGTAGCCGCGCATGGCGACGAGCCCCAGTTCGCCCGACCCCGGGACGACGTCGCGGCCGTCCTCGGTGACGACGCGGGCGTCGGGGCCGAGCTGGAAGGAGGCGGTCGGTGCTGATCCCTCCGCCGTGACGGTGCTGGAAGCCATGCCGATGGCCTCGCTCGAGCCCAGCGAGTCGACCATGATCAGACGTCCGTTGTGGCGCAGCAGGCCGGCCTTCGTCTCCGCCGACCACATGACCCCGCTCGACACGATCACGCGCAGCGAGGAGACGTCCCACCGATCCGGCTGCGCATCGAGGGCCCTGAGGATGGGCTTGGCGAAGGCGTCGCCGACGATCGACATCGAGTTGATGCGCTCGGCCTCGACGTTGTCCAGCAGCTCGACGGGATCGAACCGCCGTCCCTCCATCGTGATCACGCTGCCGCCGATCATCAGGTTGCTCAGCGCGTTGAACAAGCCGGTCCCGTGCATCAGCGGTGCGGCGGGCAGGTTGCGCGGGCCGGGCTTCGTGACGCGCTCGGCGGCGGCGACGAGGTCCTGTTCCGGCGGCAGGCGCTTGCGGTTGGTGGCGTCGAGTGCGCCGAAGAGGTCGTCCTGGCGCCACATCACGCCCTTGGGCCGGCCGGTCGTCCCGCCCGTGTACAGCAACAGCAGGTGGTCGCCGTCGCGTCCCCATGGCGCGACGATCCGCTGCGCCGGGGAGGACATCGCGGCGGCCTCGTAGTCGAATGCCCACTCGGGGCGCGGTCCGCTGGCGTCGTCGACCCACAGCCACGTGTGGATGCGCGGCAGTCGAGACCGCAGCTCGTCGATGCGCTCGGTGAACGCACCGTGGAAGACGACGGCGACGACGTCGGCGTTGTCCCACAGGTAGACGAGCTCGTCGGCGGTGTAGCGGTAGTTCGTGTTGACGGTGGCCAGCCCGGCCTTGAAGGCGCCGAACACGGACTCCAGGTAGGCGGGCGCGTTGTACAGGTACTGCGCCACCTTGTCCTGCTCGACGGCGCCGGCGGCCAGGAGCGTTGCCGCCAGGCCATCGGCGCGCCGGTCGAACTCGCGCCACGTCGTCGACCGTCCACCTTGGCGCTGGGCGAGTGCGTCGGGCTGCCGATCAGCCACCGCCTCGAACAGATCGGCGAAGTTCCAGCCGCGCGACTCGGCTTGCAGCGACATCCGCGGCGAACCTATCTGGGAGGACCCTCGCGCAAACGGTCTTCGGCGGCGAGCACCGGCTGGCTCTCGTTCATGGCGCCCCACATCGACTCGATCCACCACGTCGCGCCGGCTTCTGCCCATGCGGCCGGGGAGTGCTGCGATCCCTCGCCCTCGATCACGATGTCGTACGGCCGGTCACCGAGCTCGGCGCGGATCTTCTCGATCTGCTCGAGCGTGACCGGATCGCCGCCGACGACCTGCGGCAGGAGGCCGTCCCAGCGCAGCGCGCGCTGCATCGATCGCGGCCGGTCGATGGCGCCGACGCACCAGATCGGCACCCGCGGCTGCTGGACGGTGGAGCCGATGGTCGGGAAGGACGTCGGCTCGATCTGGTAGTGGCGCCCGCTGTAGGTGAACGGCTGGCCGGCCCACAGTCCGGTGACCACGTCGAGGCACTCGTCGACGAGCTCGGCGCGGGTGCGGCGGTCGGTCACCTCGCCGAACGCCTCGAACCCGCTGTCGGGCGCCCCGAGACCAACTGAGAGGATGACCCTTCCGTTCGACAGCCGGTCGACGGTCGCCACCTGGCTGGCCAGCTCGGCCGGCCGGCGGCGCGATGGGGGCGTGAGCATCGTGCCGAGGCGCAGGCGCGACGTGCGCACGGCGGCAAGGCCCAGCGAGATCCACGCGTCGACGCCCCACACCGGCTCCCACACGAACAGTCCGTCCCAGCCGGCGTCCTCGGCGACGGCCGCCAGATTGGCCACTTCACCGGCGTCGGCCCACGGCACGACGAATCCGTACTGCACCGCCCGTGGATCTTAGATGCGGCCGCCGAAGCGCCTGGAGGCGCCGGCGTGCCGAACCGGGTCTTCACCTCACAACGACGCGTCGACGTCCTAGATGCGACCGCTGCTCGCGATTCTTCGGAGACTTGGTCTCGCTGAGCGCGACCAACTGTCGTCAGAATCGATGGATGGACTTCGTGTTGCCGCCGGCTGACGATCCGCGGCGGGTCGCGGTGCGCGAGTGGATCGCCGAGCACCCGGAGCCGAGCGGCGACGAGCTGGCGCGAGCCGGCTACGTGGCGCCGCAGTGGCCGCGTCCCTGGGGGCTCGACGCCGATCCGATCCATCAGGTGCTGATCGACGACGAGCTGCAGCACGCCGGTGTGCGACGGCCGGTCAACCCGATCGGGATCGGCTGGGCCGGTCCGACGATCCTCTATGCCGGGACGAAGGAGCAGAAGGATCGGTACCTGTGGCCGATCCTCTCGGGCGAGGAGTTCTGGTGCCAGCTGTTCTCGGAGCCCGGCAGCGGGAGCGACCTCGCCAACCTCGGGACGCGGGCCGTGCGCGACGGCGACGAGTTCGTGGTCAACGGTCAGAAGATCTGGACCAGTGGGGCGCAGTACGCCAAGTTCGGCATCCTGCTCGCCCGCACCGATCCGGAGCTGCCCAAGCACAAGGGCATCTCGTACTTCGTCTGCCCGATGGACTCGGCAGGGATCGAGATCCGGCCGATCACCGAGATGACCGGTGGCCACACGTTCAACGAGGTGTTCTTCACCGACGTCCGCATCCCCGCCGCCAACCTGGTCGGCGACCTCAACGACGGCTGGCGGCTGGCCAAGGTGACCCTCGGCAACGAGCGCATCTCGCTGTCATCGGGCGGGGTGCTCTGGGGCAACGGCCCCACCGCGCTCGATCTGGTCGAGGCCGTCAAACGCCGCGGTCCGCTGAGCGACCCCACGCTGCGCCAGCGGGTCGCCCAGATCTACATCGAGCACACCGTGCTGGAGCTGATCCGTGTGCGCACGCTGTCGGCCCGGCTCAAAGGTGAGCAGCCCGGACCCGAGGCGAGCATCCGCAAGCTGCTCGGTGACGAGCACGGTCAGCACGTGATGGCGCTGGCCCGTGATCTGATCGGCGCCGCCGCACTCCTCGCCGGCTCCGGAGCGCCAGGCACCGAGTCGAAAGACCTCGCGCCAGGTCGGCCACCGGCCGACCTCGATCACCCGGCCTGGTACGACGGGTACCTGTTCTCGCAGGCGTTGACGATCGGCGGCGGCACGGGCGAGGTGCAGCGCAACATCGTCGCCGAGCGGGTCCTCGGCTTGCCCCACGACGTCGACGTGCAGCAGGGGTTGAGCTGGGCCGAGGCGACCCGTGGCTGATCTCGTCGCCGCCGCCGAGGCGCTCGCCCCGTTGATCGAAGCGCGGGCGGATGACGCAGAACAGGCCCGCCGGCTGCCACCCGAGACGGTCGACGCCCTCGTCGCCGCCGACCTCATGCGGATGGGGCTTGCCGCCGCCTACGACGGTCCCGAGGCCGATCCCCTGACGATGCTGACGGCGATCGAGATCCTGTCCAGCGCCGATGGCGCCGCCGGGTGGTGCTCGATGATCGCGTCGACGACGTCGACGCAGTCGTTGTTCTTGCAACCATCCGCTGCTCGTGAGGTCTACGGGGAGCCGACGACGGTCACCGGAGGCGCGTTCGCGCCGACGGGTCGCGGCGTCGTGGAGGGCGACAACGTGATCGTCACCGGGCGGTGGCAGTGGGGGAGTGGCACCCAGCACTGCCAGTGGATCCTCGGTGGCACCATGTGCGACGACGACACGTTCCGGCTGTGCTGGTTCCCGGCAGACGAGGTGACGTTCCACGACACGTGGTACAGCGCCGGCCTGCGCGGCACGGGGTCCCTCGACTTCTCGGTCGACGGCGTCGTGGTGCCGGCGCACCGGACGTATGAACCATTGAAGGCCTCATCGGTGGTCGATGCGCCGCTCGGGTCGTTCCCCAACTTCACGTTGCTGGCGGCATGCATCTCCGCGGTCAGCCTCGGCATCGCCCGCCGCGCTGTCGACGAGCTCGTGGCGATGGCGGAGGGGAAGCGACCCTTGTTCTCGTCGAAGTCGCTCGCCCAGAGCGCGTTCGCGCAGGTCGAGCTGTCGAGAGCCGAGGCTGCGAGGCGCGCCGCGCGGGCGTTCCTCCACGATGAGGTCGGCCAGTGCTGGGAGCGCGTGCTCACCGGCGACCGGGTTGGCGTTGCGGAACGAGTGGGCATCCGCCTCGCCGCCACGAACGCCGCGTCGACGGCCGCCGAGGTCGCCGATCGGATGTTCACGCTCGCCGGTGGCTCGAGCGTCTATACGTCGAACGTCCTCCAGCGCTGCATGCGCGACGCCCACATCCCGACTCAGCACTTGCAGGTGGCGCCCAAGCTGCACGAGACGCTCGGGCGCATCCTCCTCGGCCAGGACGCCGACACGCGCATGCTGTGACCCGTTCTGTCCGTCACAACCGCGTCACAACGACCGGTTCCTACGGACAGAATCTTGGGTTCAGGGGGCGAGTGCCTGCAACGTCCGCCTGCCGGACGGCAGGTCCAGCGGTGGAACGACGAGCGCGATCTCCTTCACCCCCGCCGCCTCGTACTCCTCGATGCGCTGTCGCACCTGTGCCTCCGTGCCGACGAGCGCCACGGCGTCGAGGAGGAGGTCGGAAGGGAGCCGCTGCGCCAGCTCCTTCGGATGCGGCCGCGTCCGCGCGAACGCGACGAGCTCACCGAATCCGGCCTCTTCGAACATCTCGGCGTATCCCGAGGCGCCCAGGTACGCGACGTAGCCGAGGGCCATCCAAGCCCGCTCCTCGGGCGTCGGATCGACGGCGGCAGCCAGCCAGACAGCGGTGTTCGGGTGCCCCACGGCGAGCCGCTGGGCCGCCATGACCGTCACCATGTTGAGCACCATGCGGTCCACGGTCGCGGCGATCTCGACGGCGCGCGGCCCGAAGGCAGCCACGGTCACGGTGGCGTCGCGCGGCGGCTGACGGAGCCGGAACCCGTCGACTCGATCGCCGTCCAGTAGCTCGCGAACCTGCGCGATCGCGATCTCCAACGCGGCGGTGGCGCCGGCGCGTGAGCGATGGTGCCACCGCGCGACGGCGGCGCTCGACGTACCGAGCGCAACGTGCGTCCTGCGCCCTGTCGACGCGACCGTCGCCGTGGCAAGGGCGATCTGGGCAGGGGAGCGGACGGTGACGGGCAGCGGACCGAGGCAAGGCTCGATGCGCTCCGTCGCCGCGACCACCATCGCCGCTGCGGCGGGTGCATCACACTTCGCCATCTCGCCGATCCACACCTCGCCGTATCCCAGCCGGTCGGCGGCGATGGCAACTTCGAGATCGGCTTCGATCGGGCGGTCGAGCCACTCCCCGAGGACGACGCTGAGCCGCACCGCGCTCGACGGTACTGCCGGCGCCGCACACCAGCAGTACGGTCGCCGCGCGTGCAGACGATCCGGCTCGAGCACCATCACGACGGCCGCGTGCTCGTCGCGACGATCGCTCACCCGACCTCGCCGGTCAACGCTGTCGACGGCGATCTGCACCACGACCTCAGTGAGCTGTTCAAGGCACTTCGCACCGAGCGACAAGCGCGCGCCGTCGTCCTGACCGGTGCCGGGCGGGCGTTCTCGGCGGGCGGCGACATGGAGTGGTTCCCGACGCTGCGCACCATCGAGCGGACGAACACGCTGCGCCGTGAGGCCAAGCAGATGATCTGGGACCTTCTCGACATCGATGTGCCGATCGTGTGCGGGCTGAACGGCGCCGCCGCCGGTCTCGGTGCGTCGGTGGCGCTCCTCTGCGACATCGTCGTGATGGCAGAGAACGCGGTGATCGTCGATCCCCACGTCAAGGTCGGGCTCGTCGCTGGTGACGGTGGTGCGGCGATCTGGCCGTTGCTCCTCGGCCCGCTGGCGGCGAAGCGCCACCTCCTCCTGGGCGACCCGCTGCGAGCCGACGACGCCCTGCGCCTCGGGGTCGCCGCCGAGGTGTGCCCCGCTTCGGACGTCGCGGATCGGTCGATGGCATGGGCGCGCCGGCTCGCCGACGGTGCGCCGATGGCGCTGCAGGGAACGAAGCAGGCGGTCAACGCCCAGATCAAGCAGGCCCTGCTCACCAGCTTCGATCTCTCGATGGCGCTCGAGATGCCGTGCCTGCTGTCGGAGGACCACGCCGAGGCCGTCGAGGCGTACGTCAATGGCCGCCAACCGACGTTCGAGGGACGCTGAATGGGATCGCCAGAGTCGAACCCGACGATCGAATCGCTGATGACGACGCGCGCCATTCGCCGGTTCACGTCCGACGCCGTCAGCGACGACGAGCTTCGGCACTGCCTGCGCGCGGCCCAGCAGGCTCCGAGCGGTGGCAACGTCCAACCGCAGCAGTACCTCGTCGTGACGGATCCGCAGCGCAGGGCGGCGGTCGCCCGCTGGTACCGCGCCGCCTTCGACCGCTACGAGGCCACGCTGCCGGAGCCGACGGAGTTCCGTGACGAAGCCCAGGCGGCCTCCTGGCGCCGTACACGTGACGCCAGCCGGTACCTGGCCGACCACCTCGACGACGCGCCGGCGCTCGTGCTGTTCCTCCAGCCGCTGATCCCATGGACGCCGCGTGACGACAACGGTGAGATGGACATCGGTCGCCTCGACGCCAGCGTGTACCCCGCGGTGCAGAACTTCTGCGTGGCCGCCCGCTCACTGGGGCTGGGCACCGCCCTGACGACCGTGATCCGCATCCACACGGCGGAGGTGCTGGCGGAGCTCGGCGTGCCGGAGGGGCGGTTCGAGATCGCCGCACTGGTCCCGGTCGGCCGCCCGGTGGGGCGCTTCGGTGTGGCGCCGCGCAAGCCGGCCGATGCCGTGACGCACTGGGACGCCTGGGGCGACCGGCGCTACCACACGCGATGAGGAGCGTTGCTAGACGCGGGTGACGGCTGAGCAGCCCCGCTCGGCCAGCAGTCGCTTCACGGCAGCCGGGCCGTGGGACCGCTCGCACGTCGCCGCCAACGCTCGCTGCGCGTCGACGTCACCGCCGAAGGCCTTGATCGACAGCGCCGGCTCGACGTTGGCAACGGCGAGGATGGCGCCGGTCGCGCCGAGTGGCCCGGCCGCCGACAGCAGCCACGGCGATCCGACGTAGAGCGCGCCGTCGAAGCGCTCGAGGGTACGGATCAGCCGCGACGCGTCGCCCGAGGAGTCCTTGAGGCCAAGCAGCCCGAGCTCCCCGAGTCGCGGGAGGAGCTCCACGTCGATGCCCGGAGCGGACATCCCCGGGTAGTGGTACCCGAAGACCGGAGCGCCGCCGGCGGCCGTGACGACGTCTCGGTAGTACCGCTCCAGGTCGGCCGAGCCCGGCGGCGACAGCGCAAGCACGCCGTCGGCGCCAGCTTCGAGCGCGGCGGCGGTCAGCCGGGCGGCCTGGCGAGCCGATGGTGCACCCGTGCCCGCCAGCACCGGCACGCCAGCCGGTACCGCAGCGCGCACGGCGGTCACCAGCTCCACCCGCTCGGCGGGATCGAGCGTCGCCGCCTCACCGGTCGAGCCGGAGACGAGGATCGCCCGCATGCCCTCGCCGGCCAGCGATGCCGCCAGCGCGGCGGTCCCGGCGGCGTCGAGCCCGCCACGGTCGTCGAACAGCGTCACCGAGCGCGACGCCCACACCCTCGAAGATCACCACCCCGACGTTATTTGGGGTTCGTCTCGCAGCCAAGCTGCTCGACTCACCTCCGAGCTCGCCGCCGCCCGCTTCGCAGCGGCGCTCGCCCGCCTGACGGGTGTGACGGGCGGCACTACATTCCCGGCATGACGATCAGCACCCTCGGGGACATTGTGCGGACGCACGCCGCCGAGCGCGGCGACAGCGTCGCGCTGGTGCTCGGCGACCGTGCCGTGACGTGGTCCGAGCTGTACGAGCGGGCAAGTCGCGTCGCCGCCGGGCTCGCCGCCGCCGGCGTCGGCAGCCAGGACCGCATTGCCTTCCTCGACAAGAACGGCATCGAGCACTTCGAGGTGTTCTACGGCGCGGCCCTCCTCAACGCCGTGTGCGTCGACGTCAACTGGCGGTTGGCCCCGCCCGAGATCGAGTTCATCGTCAACGATGCCGAGGCCAAGGTGTTCGTCGTCGGTCCGGACTTCGTGCCGGTCCTCGACGCCATCGCCGACCGGTTGACCGCCGCCTCGACGATCCTCGTCATCGGCGGGCACGAGAAGTTCGAGGGCTACGCGGAATGGGTCGCCCGCCACGAGCCGAACGATCCGCAAACGGCAAGCAGCACCGACGACGTGGCGTTCCAGCTGTACTCCAGCGGCACGACTGGTCGGCCCAAGGGCGTGATGCTGTCGAACAGCAACTTCTTCGCCCTGCTCCCGCTGGCGATGGACATGTGGGAGTTCACGCCCGACAGCGTGAGCCTCGTCGCCATGCCGCTGTTCCACATCGGCGGCGGCGGGTGGGCCACCGCCGGCCAATACGTCGGCATGAAGAGCGTGATCATGCGCGACCTCGACCCGGCGGCGCTGATCCACCTCATCCCGGACCACGGGATCACGCACGCGTTCGCCGTGCCCGCCGTGCTGCAGTTCATGCTGATGGTGCCCGGTGCCGACGAGGCGGACTTCAGCACGCTGAAGGTCATCGTGTACGGGGCTTCGCCGATCAGCGAGGACGTGCTGGCGCGCAGCGTGGCGCTGCTCGGTTGCAAGTTCTGGCAGGCCTACGGGCTGACGGAGACGACCGGTGCCATCGTCAACCTGGCGCCCGAGGACCACGCCCTCGACGGTCCGCACCGTCATCGGCTCCGCTCGTGTGGGAAGGCAGGTCCCGGCATCGAGCTGCGCATCGTCGAGCCCGACAGCGCCAACGACGTCCCGACGGGCGAGGTCGGCGAGATCTGGATCCGTGGCGCCCAGGTGATGAAGGGGTACTGGCACAACGACGAGGCGACGCGGGAGGCGATCGACGAGAACGGCTGGTTCCGCTCCGGCGACATCGGCTACCTCGACGACGACGGCTACCTCTACATCCACGACCGGGTGAAGGACATGATCGTCTCCGGCGGCGAGAACGTGTATCCGGCCGAGGTGGAGAACGCGCTGATGGCCCACCCAGGCATCGCCGACGTCGCGGTGATCGGCGTGCCGCACGAGAAGTGGGGCGAGACCGCCAAGGCAGTCGTCGTGCGCGCCGAGGGGGCGGACCCCTCTCCCGAGGAGATCATCGCCTTCGCCCGTGAGCGGCTCGCCAAGTTCAAGTGCCCGACGAGCGTCGATTTCGTGGATGCGCTGCCGCGCAACCCGAGCGGCAAGGTCCTCAAGAAGGACCTGCGCGAGCCGTACTGGGCGGGCCACGACCGACGCGTGTCGTAGCGGTCCGCGTCACGGGGAATCCCCGATGTAACCGCGGGTAGCACCATGTCACACTGATCATCGTCCGGTGTGCGGTGCCCTGCCGGATTCGCTCATCGATGACGGCACGGCAAAGCGGGACGGCGGAACCTGCGATGGAACCCCAGCGATTCGGGCGCGCCTGCGGACGGCGCCCGGACGCCGGGGCGGCCTCAACGCCGCGGCGGCACCGGTCGCCGCTGACTAGGGTTCGTGGCCGTGCGGGCGAGCGGAATGTTGGCGCGCCTCGGCGCACGGGACCGGGACGATCTGATCGCCCTCGGCCGCCCGCGTCGCTATCCGCCGGGCCGTGTGCTGTTCGCCCAAGGTGATCGCTCCAATCACGTCGTGCTGATCACGAGCGGAACCGTCAAGGTCTTCTGCACGACCGAGGACGGCCGGGAACCGCTGCTCGGCATGCGCCACGAGGGCGACCTCGTGGGCGAGCTGGCGGCGATCGACGACACCGGTGAGGTGCGCGGGGCGACCGTCGTCGCGAGGGGTCAGGTGACGGCCCACGAGATCGGGGCTGCCGAGTTCCGGTCGTATCTCGAGACACATCCAGCCGCAGCGATGGAACTGCTGCGCATGGTGGTCGCCCGCCTCCGCACGTCCGATCGTCGCCGTGTCGAGTTCGGCGGTTTCGAGACGACGGCACGGCTCGCCCACCTCCTCGCCGAGCTGGCCGACGACCAGGGTGTCGCCGACGCTGGCGACGTCGAGATCCCGTTCTCACAGGAGGAGCTGGGATCGATGGTGGGCGCATCGCGTGAATCCGTGGCGCGGGCGATCGTGCGACTGCGCGCCGAAGGACTGCTCGAGACGCGCCGTCGCGGCGTGGCCCTGCTCGACGTCGAAGCGCTGCGCCGCCACGGCCGCATGTCGTGAGCTGGTGAGACGGACGACACAGACCGTGGCAGTCGTTTGACACGGCGCTGAAACCCTCCGCGGACGCACCGTTGCGCTAACGCTCATCCCGGGCGCGACCGCAGGAGGTCCACATGTTCCACAAGTACCGTTACGTCGCGACGGCTGCTCTTGCGGTCGTTCTCGCGGCCGGCGCCGCCGCTTGCGGCACCGACAGCGAGCCACAGCTGCGCAGCGAGGGTGCCAGCGTTCAGCAGAACGCCGAGTACCTCGAGCAGGCCGGCGGCGACGCCGCTTGGGCTGCCCGCATCGCGCAAGCCGACAACCCGGAGGCCGTCGAGGCCGCCGCTCGGGCTGCCCGCGTCGCGCAGGCCGCCGGATCGGACCGTCACCTCGACATGGCGGCCGCCGAGGCTGCTCGGGCGGCCCGCATCGCGCAGGCCGCCGGATCGGACCGTCACCTCGACAGCCTCGCCTCCGAGGCGGCGCAGGTCGAGGCACGGGTGGCACACGCCGCCGGTTCCGACCAGCACCTCCAGAACCTCGCCGACGAGGGCGAGGGTGGGGCTTCCGTGATCCGCATGCCGATCTATCGCTTCTAACTGGGCGTCAATTCTGCCAACTGCCGTACTGGGCGGGTTCTCTGACAGGGGGTGTCAGAGGACCCGCCCAGTTGCGCGCCCCGGCCCGGGTCGCCCGTGAGACGGACGGCACACCGCCTGGCCGTCAGGTGACACAGCCCGGTTGCCCGCACCGAGCGCACGATGCCGATGACGCTCACCCCAGGCGAGACCCGTAGGAGGTCACCATGTCCAGCACCCCTCTCGAGCACCGTCGCAAGGGCCACGCGCCCCGCTTGCGGCCTCCGTCGCCGTGACGTGGTCCGGCGTCGTCGGGAGCCTCGACACCACTGCGGATCGTGGGTGACGAGATGCACGAGTACTTCGCACGAACCGTCATCGCCGATCGGCGCGACCGCTACATCGCCGAGGCCGAAACCCATCGCATCGCTCGCAGCGACATCTCCAAGTACCGCCGCCCGTCCTTCGTGCTCCGGCTGGTCCGCCGCATGTCTCGCGCTCGCCGGGCTGCTCCGGTCACCGTGTCCATCGCGTCCGCCGCGACGCCCAAGATCACCGCACCGACGACCTGACACATTCGCCGGGAGGGCACGGATCCACGGGTCGGCAGCTCACCACCAGGGGCCGCCGACCCGTGGGCCGCGGCGCGTCTGGCCTCCATCTGCCAAGATCCGCCACCATCACGACCCCATCCGCCGAACCCCCCGCGCCGGCGACGTCGGCCGCCACGGACGTCGAGAGCGTCATGGCCGGCGAGGGCTTCTACAGCGCTCACTCCCAGAGCCAGCACGTGGCGGCGGCGGTCGCCTTCCCGTACCTGGCGGCGGCCGCCGAAGCCGTGCCGCTCCCCAGCGCCGGCGCACCCGTGACGATCGGTGACTTCGGATGCGCCGGCGGCGCCAACGAGATGGCGCCGATGGCCCTCGCGATCGACACGCTCCGGAAGCGGACCTCCGCACCGGTCGAGATCGTTCACACCGATCTCCCGCAGAACGATTTCGGCTCGCTGTTCGCGCTCCTGGCCAGTCCCTCGGGCTACCCGGCCGGACGGCAGGAGATCTACCCGTCGGCGATCGGACGCACGCTGTACGGACCGTTGCTGCCGGAGCGTCAACTGCTGATCGGATGGTCCGGCATCACGCTCCACTGGCTGAGCACCGTGCCCGTGGCCGTTCCCGATCAGATCTACCCGAACCTGGTCACCGGCCCGGCTCGGGAGCGCCTGCGCCAGCAGTCGGCGGACGACTGGAACCGGTTCCTGACCGAGCGTGCGCGCGAGCTCGTCGACGGCGGCGAGCTGGTCCTCGTGGCGGGCGCGTCACAGCCCGACGGCCTGTCGGGTGCCGAAGCATTGATGCAGCTGATCGGTGACGTGCTGCAGGCGATGGTCGACGACGGCGTCCTGCGCGACGGCGAGCGGGAGAGGATGTTCTACCCGACCTGGAACCGGACACCGGAGGAGTGGTTGGCACCGTTCGACGGACCGTTCGCCGACACGTTCGAGGTGATCGACCAGCGCTTCGACGCGGCAGACGACTCGGTGGCCTACCCCCAGTTCCGCGACGGCGGGGACGCCGAGGCTTTCGCCCAGAAGTACGTGGGCTTCGTGCGCGCCATCACCGAGGTGCCGTTCTTCCGCTGGCTCGACGCCGAGCGAGACGATGCGGCGAGGCACGCGGTCACCGAGGACTTCTACGCGCGGCTCGAGCCGGCACTGCGCGCGAATCCCACCGCGGCGGCCGTCTGGCACACGATGTCCTTGCGAATCCGCCGTCGCCGGCGCGGCGACATACCCGCCGCTTAGGAGCCTCGCCGCAGGGTTCGCGATGCTGGCTGCGTGGATCACGCGCTGCCGCCCGACCTCGTCGCCTACCTCGGTGTGCTCGACGACTTCATCGAACGCGAGATCAAGCCGCTCGAGAACGAGAACGACAACATCCGCTTCTTCGACCACCGCCGAGAGGACGCGCGCACGGACTGGGACCGCGGCGGTCTGCCCAACGAGGAGTGGGAAGCGCTGCTCGCTGAGGCCCGCCGGCGAGCCGACGCCGCCGGGCACTACCGCTACCCGTTCCCCAAGGAGTACGGCGGCCAGGACGGCACGAACCTCGGCATGGCGGTGATCCGCGAGCACCTCGCCGCCAAGGGTCTGGGGCTGCACAACGACTTGCAGAACGAGCATTCCATCGTCGGCAACAACGTCGGGCTGTTGCTGATGCTGGAGTACGGCACGGCTGAGCAGAAGGCGCAGTGGATCGACGACCTCGCCGAGGGGCGTCGAGGCTTCGCCTTCGGGATCACCGAGCCCGACCACGGTTCCGATGCCACCCACATGGAGACGACGGCCGCGCGCGATGGCGACGACTGGATCATCAACGGCGAGAAGACCTGGAACAGCGGGATCCACAGGGCGCAGTCCGACCTGATCTTCGCCCGCACGAGCGGCCAGGCCGGCGACGCTCGGGGGATCACCGCCTTCCTCACCCCGACGGACTCACCGGGATTCAAGATCGAGGAGTTCCTCTGGACGTTCAACATGCCGACGGATCACGCTCACATCTCGCTGACCGACGTCCGTGTGCCGAACTCGGCGATCTTCGGCGGCGAGGGCCGCGGTCTCGCCGTCGTACAGCACTTCTTCAACGAGAACCGCATCCGTCAGGCCGCCGCCAGCCTCGGCGCGGCCCAGTACTGCATCGACGAGTCGGTGGCCTACGCGAGGGAGCGCAAGCCGTTCGGCAAGCCGCTGGCGACGAACCAGGCCATCCAGTTCCCGCTCGTCGAGCTGCAGACGCAGTGCGAGATGTTGCGGGCGCTCATCCACAAGACGGCGTGGCTGATGGACACCGAGGGCGCCTTCTCGCAGTCGGACAAGGTGTCGATGTGCAACTACTGGTCGAACCGCCTGTGTTGTGAGGCCGCTGACCGGGCGATGCAGGTGCATGGTGGGCTCGGGTACTCACGCCACAAGCCGTTCGAGCACATTTACCGGCACCACCGCCGCTACCGGATCACCGAGGGGGCCGAGGAGATCCAGATGCGGCGCGTTGCCGGGTACATGTTCGGGTTCATGTCGCAGCAGGCGCCGAAGGGTGTCGACAGCGTGACCGGCCAGGCCGCTGCTGCAGCCGGCGCCTGATCGGATCGTGCAGTTCCCCCCGGAGTCCGCCGACCTGCTGGCGGCGATCGCCCGGCTGCTGGACGAACAAGTGCTCACTGCCGTGCCGGCGCACCTCCAGCATCCGGTGCGTGTCGCGGCCCACCTGAGCCACCTCGTCGAGCGCGAGCTGCGACTGGCGCCGCAGCAGGCGGCACGAGAGCGGGCGCTCTTGACGGAGTTGCTGGGTGGCGAGGTCGATGATCCGGCCGCGAAGTTGGCGGATCGGCTTCGCGCCGCCGACGATCCTGAGTTCGAAGCGCGAGCGTGGCCCGTCCTCGTCCAGATCGCCCGACAGGACATCGCCGTCGCCAAGCCCGGCCACGACTCGTGGGAAGGGGAATGACGGTTGAGCTGGCCGCCGGCCTCGCCGCCTATCTGAGCGAGGCCTGGGGTCGTGAGGTCGTCGTCGGTGAGCTGTCGACGGCCACGGCGGGGGCGCGACGGCAGAACGTGCTGTTCGAGGCGACCGCCGACGGTGAGACCCGCCGGCTCGTGGCGACGATCGTCCCGCCCGGCGAGACGATCCTCAACGAGATCGACGCCGAGGCGGCGGTGCGGTCTGTGGCGGAGCAGGGCGGCGTGGTGGTGCCTCATGTCCACCTCTGCCGGACCGATGGCGAGTTGGTCGGCGGGCCGTTCATGGTGTCGGACTTCGTTGCCGGGGAGACGGTGCCACGGCGCGTGCTGCGGCTCGTCGCCGAACAGGGGATCGGCGACGTTGTCGCCGAACAGCTCGGCGAATCGCTCGGCCGGCTGCACGCCATCGACCCGGCCGAGGTGTCCGTTCCGTTGCGCGAGCTCGACGCCGACGATCCGACCGGCGCCGCGCTGCGCGTCCTGACGGAAGCACTCGATCAACTCCCACAGCGCCGCCCGGCACTCGAGCTCGGGCTGCGTTGGCTCCAGCGCCACCTGCCACCCCCGCCGGACCGTGTGTCGATCGTGCACACCGACGTGCGCAACGGCAACGTGATCGTCGGCCCCGATGGGCTGCGTGCGGTCCTCGACTGGGAGGGCGCGCTGGCTCGTGGCGATCCGATGCAGGACGTGGCGTGGCCGGCGCTGCGGATGTGGCGCTTCCGGGAGGACCACCTCGAGATCGGCGGGTTCGCTGGTCGCGCCCCGTACGTGGCCGGCTATGAGCGGGCTGGTGGCCGCTTCGACGAGGAGCGCTTCCGGTGGTGGAAGGTCGAGGGCACGCTGCGCTGGGCTGTCGGCCTCGCCAGCCAGACCGCCGCCTACCTCGAGGGCCGCGTGCCGAGCATCGTGATGGCAGCCAGCGGGCGCCGAGTCCCCGAGCTGGAGTGGGACCTCCTGATGCTCGTCCGCCCCCGCTGAGCCCGTTCTGTCCGTCAGAACATCATCACAACGATCGATTGCGACGGACAGAACGTGTCGAGCGGGTTCTGGGGCTTTCTAGAGTTTTCGCTAGAAACAGGCAGAACTGGATAGGATCGGAGCATCGATCCGATCGCCAACCCCTACGCGCCAGGCGCCGGCACCCCGCCGCCGCTGCTCGCCGGTCGAGACGGGCTGATCGATGCCTGGGACGTCCTGATCGGCCGTGCCGCCGCCGGGAACTCGTTCCAGCCGATCGTGCTGTCGGGCCTCCGGGGGGTCGGCAAGACCGTGCTGCTGTTGACGTTCCGGGCCCATGCCAACGAGGCGGGCTGGCCGGTCGAGCTGTTCGAGGCCCGCCCGGGCGGCGATCTGCGGACGCAGGTCGGCGAGGCGCTGCCGCCGATGGTGCGGACCGTCAACCGGCAGTGGCGCAACAAGGAGCGGGCACGGCGCATCGGCCGGATCGCGGCGAGCTTCGCCCGAGCGGTTGCGGCGACGCTCTCGCGCAGCGGGTTCCGCCTGGAGATCGAGCCCGAACCGGGCGTCGCCGACTCTGGAGATCTCGAGACCGACCTGACCGAGTTGCTGGTCGCCCTTGGCGAGGGTGCCCAGGACGAGGGCGTCGGCGCAGCCCTGCTCATCGACGAGCTCCACGAGGTGCCGCCGCTGCAGCTCAGCGCGCTGGTCGGCGCCGCCCACCGCGTCAACCAGGATCGCCTGCCGGTCGTGCTGTCCGGTGCCGGGCTGCCACCTGTCGGCCGGGTGCTGTCGGAGGCCCGCTCGTACGCCGAACGCCTCTTCAGCATTCGACCGGTCAACGCGTTGGACGCCGACGACACCCGGCTGGCGTTCGAGCAGCCGGCCGCCGAGCTCGGCGTGACGTTCGAGTCCGATGCCCTCGACGAGCTCGTCAGGCTGTCCGGCGGGTACCCGTTCTTCATCCAGAGCTACGGCAAGCACGTCTGGGACGTCGCCGACGACTCGCCGATCGCGCCCGACGACGTGGACCTGTCGGCGCCGCGCGCCTACCGCGAGCTCGTCGACTCGTTCTTCCGCCCTCGATACGACCGGGCCACGCCGGCCGAGCGGCGCTACATGCACGCGATGGCCGAGCTCGGCGATGGCGCAGTGTCGTCAACGGACGTCGCCGCCCGGCTCGGACACGACCAACCGAGCCGTGTCTCGCCCCAGCGCGACGGGCTCATCACGAAGGGACTCATCTACGCCCCGGATCGCGGCGTCCTGATGTTCACCGTGCCGCACATGGCTGACTACCTCCGCAAGCTCCCGTACTGAACGGGCTCGACTCGCAAGCAAGTTGCTCGTCTCGCCTGCCGAGCTCGCCGCCTTCGCTTCGCTCCGGCGTCTCACCCACCTCGCGTCAGCCGCATCCTCGTGACACACTCGTCACCGTGATCGCCGTCGACGCCAAGCTGCAGTCGCTCCGAACGGAGCTGCTCGCGCTGGACCGCGTCGTCGTGGCCTTCAGCGGCGGTGCTGACTCGGCGTTCGTCGCTGCCGTCGCCAACCAGACGCTCGGGCGCGACCGCGTCCACGCCGTCACCGCCGTCTCGCCGTCGCTCGCCGGCGCCGAGCACGACGACTGTGCGGCGCTCGCCCGCGAGTGGGACCTGCGGTGGAGCGCCGTGGAGACCGACGAGATGGCGCGTGCTGCCTACCGCGTCAACGACACCGATCGCTGCTTCCACTGCAAGGCCGAGTTGATGGACGTTCTCGCGCCGATCGCCACGGCGGAGGCGGCCACGGTGGTGCTGGGCGTCAACGTCGACGACCTCGGCGACCACCGTCCGGGCCAGCGGGCCGCCGAGCTGGCGGGTGCCGTGTTCCCGCTCGTCGCCGCTGGCTTCACGAAGTCCGACGTCCGCTCGGTGTCCAAGGCGCTCGGGCTGCGCACGTGGGACAAGCCGGCTGCGGCGTGCCTCGCCAGCCGGGTGCCGTACGGAACGGAGGTGACCGTCGCCGTGCTGTCGCGAGTCGAGCGGGCGGAGGTGGTGTTGCGCGACCTCGGGTTCACCCAGGTGCGCGTGCGGCACTACGGCGACACGGCGCGCATCGAGGTCGACGTGGAGGATCTGGCGCGCGTCGTCGCCGCACGGGAGGCGATCGTCGCCGGCGTGCGCGCCGCCGGCTACCGCTACGTGACGCTCGATCTCGAGGGCTTCCGGTCGGGGAATCTGAACCGTTAACGCTCGGGCTCGGCTCGCAAGCAAGTTGCTCGCCTCGCCTCCCGAGCGTGCCGCCTCCGCTTTGCTTCGGCGTCACGCCCGCCTGTGTGCGCGAGATCGACGACCCAGTACGTTCGCTGGTCATGAAGCTGGCGACGATGATCAACTACTCCGGCGACTTCCACGCCGACGTGACCCGGGTGCAGGAGCTCGAGCAGGCCGGCCTCGACATGGTGTGGGTGCCCGAGGCGTACTCGTTCGACGCCATCAGCCAGGTCGGGTACCTCGCCGCCAAGACCGAGCGGTTGGAGATCGGCACCGGGATCATCAACGTCTTCTCACGCACGGCGACGGCGATCGCCCAGACGGCGGCCGGCTGCGATCACGTCAGCGACGGCCGCTTCGTGCTCGGCCTCGGCGCTTCGGGTCCGCAGGTCATCGAGGGCTTCCACGGCGTGCCCTACGAGCATCCGATGCCGCGCATCCGCGACTACATCGAGGTGTGCCGGATGACGTGGCGTCGCGACCCCGTCGTCTACGACGGAGTGGCAGTCCACATTCCGCTGCCGGAGGGTCAAGGCACCGGTCTCGGCAAGCCGCTCAAGCTCATCAACCATCCCAAGCGAGCCGACATCCCGATCTTCTGGGCCAGCCTGATGGGCAAGAGCGTCGCCAGCACGGCGCGCCTCGCCAACGGCTGGCTGCCGGTGTTCTTCGACCCGGAGAGGTTCCGTGATGTCTGGGGCGACGAGCTGCAAGCCGGGCTCGCAGATCGTGATCCGTCGCTCGGCCCGCTGCAGATCTCGGCCGGTGGGATGGTCGCCATCGGCGACGAGTACGCCGGCGACGGCGCCGACCGGATCCTCGACATGGCGAGACCGATGGCCGCGCTGTACCTCGGCGGGATGGGGCGCGGGACAAGAACTTCTACAACACGATCGCCAAGCGCTACGGCTACGTCGACGAGGCCACCCAGATCCAGGATCTCTACCTGTTGGGCCGGAAGGAAGAAGCGGCGGCACGCGTGCCGCAGGAGCTGCTCGCGGCGACCCATCTCGTTGGGCCCGAGTCGTTCGTCGCCGAGCGCATCGCCGCCTACCGCGAGGCAGGGGTGACGCATCTCTCGATCAACCCCGTCGGCCCGGATCCGGTCAAGACGGTCGAGATCCTTCGCCGGTTGATCGACTAGCGATCAGACCATCCCGCGGAGCCACCAGAGGGCGAGGGCCCACGCGAGCGCGAGCACAGCGAGCGCGAGTGCAGCCCAGCGCCACGTCAGCTCCGTGGTCATCTGGATCTCCTCGCCGAGCGTGTCGCCGAGGCTGTCCTGGATTCGCTCGTAGACATCCGCGAGCTCGGTTCCGGTCGCCGCCTCGTACGCCGCACCGCCGGTCTCCTCGGCGACGCCCTCGAGCGGCTCCGGCTGCACGGGGACTGGGATCGTGTCCCCGCTCTGGGGCTCGACGATCGTGCCGTCCGCCGTGCCGAAGGCGATCGTGAACACGGGCACCCCGGCCTCCGCGGCGACCCGACCGCCCTCGTCGGTCGGCCGGCCAACGGTTGTCTCCCCGTCGGTCAACAGCACCATCGCACCCGGGGCCAGCTCGTCGTCCTGGGTCGACGACCCGTCGGCGTTCGAGTTCTCGGCCAGCTGCGACAGCAGATTGGCGCCGGTGGCGAGGGCGTCTCCGATCGCCGTCGACTCCGCCAGCTCGAGGTTCTCGATGCCTCGATCGAGTTGATCCCGGTCGAGTGTCGGCGGCACCTCGATGCCGACCGTCCCGCTGAACGAGATGAGCCCGACTTCGATGTCCGGCGCGACCTGATCGACGAAGTCACGAGCCGCCTGCTTCGCTGCCTCCAGCCGGTCCGGCTCGACGTCGGTGGCCATCATCGACAACGACACGTCGAAGAGCAGGACGATGCGACCCTCGCTCTCGGTGCGCTCGGTCGTCGTCTCGATCGGCCGCGCGATCGCCACGACACCGGCGGCAAGGCCGGCGAGCTGTAGGGCGGCGACGACGTGTCGGCGCCATCCGGGCCGGGACGGCGCGACGCGGTCGAGCAGGTCGACCTGCGTGAAGCGGACCCTTGCCTGCTTCCGCCAGCGCAGCACGAGCACGTAGGCGACACCCAGGGCGGCGACGGCGAGCAGCCACCACAGCCGCCCGGGGTTCAGGAAGTCGTCGCCGATCACGTTCGCCTCAAGACCTGCGCGTTCACTGCCTGCACGCGCTTGCGGCGGACGTGCTGGACGATCGTCGCCAGCCAATCGGCGTCTGTCGCCAACTCGATGAGCTCGGCGCCCGCTCGCCGGATTCCGTATCGACGGGCCTCGACCTGCTGCTCGGCCGCCTCGGCGAAGCGCCGTTGAACGGCAGGTGTCACCCGCACCTCGCGCTGCCGGCCGGTCGCCGGATCGACGACTTCGATCATGCCGACGGGCGGCACGTCGAGCTCGCGCGGGTCGTGCACGGTGATCGCCAGCAGGTCGTGGCGCATGCCCAACCGGGCGAGGGGATCGACCCAGTCCTCGCCGGCGAAGTCGGAGATCACCGCGACGAACCCGCGCCGCCGGCTGATGGCTGCGACTCGATCGATCGCCGCCACGAGGTCGGCTCGCCCGAGACCCTCCGCTGGGGGAGGGGAGGCGACCGCGGTCAGGACGGCGCGCACCTGGTCGCGCCCGGTGCGCGGCGGAATCACCTTGAGCCGAGGCCCGGCCACGAGCACCGCTCCCAGGCGGTTCTGGTTGCGGGCGGTGAGGAAGCCGACGCCAGCTGAGGCGGCCAACGCGATCTGCGACTTCTCGGAGACGGTCGTGCCGAAGCGCATCGAGGCCGACGTGTCGACGATCAGCCAGGCCTCGAGGTCGCGGTCGGCGATCTGCTCACGGACGTGCGTCTCCTGTGTCCGCGCCGTCACGTTCCAGTCGATGCGCCGCACGTCGTCACCTGGCTGATACAGCCGTGCCTCACCGGGCTCGCTTCCGTGCCCTGGCGTGATGCCCTGGTGGTTGCCGTGCAGGAAGCCGTCGAGGCGCCGATTGATCGTCAGTTCCAACGAGCGCACCAGTTCGGCGACGTGCTCGGTTGGCGGTCCCGCCGGCCAGTCGGTTGTCGCAGTCGGCGGACTAGCCATCGACGCTTCGGCCCCCGACCGCAGTGAGCATGGAGTGTGAGGTCGAGCGTCGGCTCGCCCCGCGAGCACGGCGCCCGGTCAGCTGGGGGGACAGACACGCCGAGTGAGCGCAGCGAGCGAGGCCATCGTTGCGTCTCAGCCCAAGACTTCGTTGGGCTTCGGCGAGACCCAGGTCGCCGGCACCGTCTCGAGGATGCGGTTGACGATGTGGTCCGGCGTGATGTCGCGTGCCAGCGCGTCGTAGGTCAGCAGGAGGCGGTGGCGCATGACCTCGGGCGCCACGTCGAACACGTCCTGCGGCGTGGCGTATGTGCGGCCTCGGATCAGCGACAGCGCGCGTGCCCCGCGCACGAGGTTGAGGCTGGCCCGCGGGCTCGCTCCCAGACCGATCGACGGGGTCAGCTCACCGAGGCCGAACCAATCCGGGTTGCGCGTCGCCTGCACGAGGTCCACCGCGTACTGCGAGACGCTGCGGTCGACGAACACGGCGTCAGTGCGCCGCTGCAGCGCGATCAGCTCGTGGAGGTCGATCACCTGCGAGGCCACGGGGGGGTTGACCGCCATGCGGTCGATGATCGTCAGCTCCTCGGCCGCCGACGGGTGGCCCATGACGACCTTCATCATGAATCGGTCGCGCTGCGCGTCGGGCAGCTGGTACACGCCCTCGCTCTCGATCGGGTTCTGTGTGGCGACGACGAAGAACGGGTTCGGCGCGGGGTGCGTGATGCCGCCGATCGTCACCTGGTGCTCCTGCATCACTTCGAGCAGGGCCGACTGCACCTTGGCCGGCGCACGGTTGATCTCGTCGGTAAGGAGGAAGTTGACGAACACCGGGCCGAGCTCGACGTCGAACTTCTCGGTGCTGCCGCGGTAGATGCGCGTGCCGACGATGTCCGACGGCAACAGGTCCGGTGTGAACTGGATCCTGGCGAACGTGCCGCCGACGACGTTGGCGAGCGTCTCGGCAGCCAACGTCTTGGCCAGTCCCGGCACGGACTCGAGCAGGCAGTGCCCGCGGGCGAGCAGACCGACGAGCAGGCGCTCGAGCAGCCGGCTCTGGCCGACGATCACCTTGCGCAGCTCGAAGAAGATGCGCTCCACCTGCTCCGCAGTGCGGGCGTCGTCCATCGGCGTCACGGTGGGCGGCGGTGGTGCCGGCGCCGTGCTACCGGCCGTGGATGGTGGCATGGCGGTCATCGAACTCCCGTCATCGAGGCTGCGTCGTCGGGTCCAGCAGGCGTGAGACGGTACCAACGCCTCCGTAAGTTCCTGGTGAGGACCAGGTAGGTGGTCCCAGCTGTCCCGGCAGACGTTCAGTTCATCCGAGTGTTTGCGGCAGTCCGAGTGTTTCCCGCGGGGATGCCCCGGGCCAAACACTCGGATGCGGCAAGGATGTGCGCCCGTGGTCTCACGGGTCCGCCGATACGTGCCGGGGCTCGTGCTGGTCGCCGTGGCGGTGCTCCTCGCGTTCCGGCTCGGCGACGTCGTCGACATCTCGCCGCTCGTCGGCGGTGTCGTGCTCGGCGTCATCGTCGCCAACCTCGGGCTGCTGCGCCCGGCGTTCGCTCCGGGGCTGACGTTCGCCACGAAGCGTCTCCTGCGCGCCGGCGTGGTCCTGCTCGGTCTCCGGCTGTCCATCGATCAGATTCGCGACCTTGGCGTCATCGGCGCGGTGGCCGTCGTGGTCGTGGTCGTGGCGTCCTTCTTCGGGATCCAGGCACTTGCTCGGCTGATGGGCATCCGGCCCGGCTTGGGACTGCTGGTCGCCACCGGGTACTCGATCTGCGGCGCCTCTGCGGTGGCTGCGATGGAGCCGCTGGCCGACGCCGACGAGGAAGAGGTCGCCTACGCGATCGGTCTCGTCACGCTGTGCGGCAGCCTCTCGATCATCGTCCTGCCGGCGATCGGGCACGCGCTCGGCCTGTCCGTCGAGCAGTTCGGGACGTGGGCCGGCGCTGGTGTGCACGATGTCGGCCAGGTCACTGCGACCGCCTCCGCGTATTCCGAGGCGTCGTTGGCGCCGGCGTTGTTGGTGAAGCTCACCCGCGTCGTGCTGCTGGCGCCGATGGTCGCTGGCGTCGGCGTGTGGCGCCGCCGTCAGCACGCGGCGGTCGCCGGTGATGGGCGACGTCCCCCGGTCGTGCCGTTGTTCGTCGTCGGGTTCCTCGCCGCCATCGCGCTGCGGGCGACCGGATGGCTCTCCGCCGAGGCCCTGGACACGGCGAAGAACCTCGAGCAGGCGCTGCTCACGGCGGGCATGTTCGGCCTCGGCTGTGGCGTCGCGTTCGGACGGCTGCGTCGCCTCGGCGGCCGGCCGCTGGCCCTGGGACTCGCCTCGTGGGTGGTCATCGCCGTCGTCGCGCTCGGCGCCTCGTACGTCGTATCGTGACGGGATGACGGACCCGCTGTCCGCCGACCAGCAGGACGCCACCGCCGACCCCGACGACTCTGCAGAGTCGGCTGATTCGTACGCCGACGCCGATCGCGCCCGCGTCCACGCCGCCAACCAGCTGGCCCGCGACCGCAGCTCGATCGACCACGGTCGGCGCATCGGCGGTGCCGCGGGTGCCGCACTGGCCGGGGCGATGATCGCCATCCGCGACATCTACGAGGGCAAGGCGAAGCGTGATGACGGCCAGGTCGTCGTCGATGCGCCGTCCGAGCCGCACGACGTCGATCGCGACGGCGTGACGTTGCCGGCAGAAGAGGTCGGGGGGCTCGACGACGTTGCTGTCCCTGCGCAGCCCCGGCGTCCTCCCGTCGTCAGCGGCCGGCGCCGCAGCCGGCGACGCTAGTCAGACCAGCACAGCGATCAGACCGGGACGGCGATCCGATCGTGGGCGGCCGTCTCGTGAACCGCCAGCTCATCGGCCGGCTCTGCCCGCAACGGCAGCACCGACGCAGCGACGACGTACAGCGCGAGGCCCACGAGGATCGTCCGGTCGAACCCGAGCGCCATCGACAGCACCGTCGTCAACGTCGCGCCGAGCACGGAGAAGAAGCCGTTCACGGCCCAGCACCACGCCACCAGACGTCCCTCGTCGACCCCCTCCCGAACGAGCCCGACGACTGCCGTCATGCCCGTCGGCAGGAACACACCGAGCAGCAGGCCGATCGGCGCCAGCAGCACCACGGCGAGGATGATCCGCCCCCACTGTGGCCAGGCCAGCGCGGCTGCGGTCAGCGGATCGACGAGGTACAGGTAGGCGATGGCGATCAAGGCGAGCGCGAGGACCACCGTCGGCAGACCGGTTCGCGGCCAGCGCAGCACGACTGCCGAGTAGCGGGCGCCGATCGCCGTCGTGATCAGCAACGTGAACAGGGACACCGACAGCGACAGCGTGGGGAAGCCGAGCAGCAGGGCGAACCGTTGGATCATCGACACCTCGATGAGCATGAAGGCGAGGCCGATCGATGCGAAGTAGACGAACACTCGCCACCGCCCAGCCACTCGGCTTCCGCCGGAGCGCCGTCGAGTGACGGCGAACGGCAGCCACAAGAGCACGGCGGCAACGACTGCCGCCATCAACAGCAGCACCAACAGCAACCGTTCGCCGATGGCGATCTCGGCGTCCTGGAAATCGCGCTGCGGGTTGCGCAGGACGGTCGCGAAGTCGGTGAAGTGCCAGAAGAACGGCCGATCGTCGGTGATCGCCGAGATGTCGAGCGGGTACTCGTCGACGATCCGATCCAGCGCATCCTGAGGCGCGTCGATCACGTCGGAGGTCAGTCCGTCGGCACGTGGCCCGCCTGGGAGGTACAGGGTCTGCGCATCAGGGACATTCCGTGCACTGTCCTGCACGCGCTGCGACGTGGCCGCGTCGACCGGGTCCTTGAACAGCATGATCGTGCTGACCGTGTCGATCTGCCCGCCGCCACCGCCCTCATACATGAGCGCAACGTGGTCGGCGAAGCCGTCCTCGCCGATGTCATCGGCGAGGGCCGCCCTGGCGGTGACGAGGTAGCGCGCCGTGCGCATCGGGCGAGCGGCGAAGTCCAGTTCACCGAACTGGGCGACCATCACGCCGCCGGGGGAGAGGTGGCCGAACGCCTCCTCGATCATCTCTCGCGTGTAGAGGTAGCTCTCCGACATGACGAACGCGCCAGCGGTGGCGGCGTTCGACGCGGCGTAGCTGTCGGGCGCGACGAACCACACGATGTCGTAGGTCTCGTCGCTGCGGGCCAGGTAGGTACGACCTTCGCCCTGCACGTAGTTGACGTCGGGGTGCTCGGTGATGCTGCCGGCGTAGTCGGCGAACGTGTCGCGCAGGAGTGACACGGTCACGGGATTGAGCTCGACCGCGTCGATCTGCCCGGCGCCATACGTCAGCGACGCTTGGATCTCGTTCCCGCCCGCCGCCCCGATGATGAGCACGTGTGGCTCCTCGTTGGACGTCGCAGCGAACGGGACCTGCCGGTTGTCCGTGGCGAAGCGGTCAGTGGTTGCCGGCGTGCCGTCGTAGCGCCAGATGGCCGAGCCCCACAGGCCGTCGTGGTGCAGGACGTAGTTGTCGCCGAACCCCTTCGTGACGTCGACCCTGAAGACGGCCCCCCAATCACCCGCCTCGACGTCCGCATCGCCGCGCAGCGTCTTCGTCTCGTCGGCGCGCACCTCGAGCCCTCCGGTGACGACGGCGCCGATCACGACGGCGATCGCGCCAAGTGCCGTCCACGCCACACCGGTTCGACGAGTCCGTCGGTCGCTGCTCCCCGAGGCGGCCACGACGCCGAGCACGGCCAGCAACCCGGTCGAGCCGACGATCATCGCCGGTGGCCCGATCGTTGCCTGCAACGGCACGGCCAACAGGCAGGCGAGCGCAGCGCCGGTGAGGTCCCAGAAGTACAGCCGCCGAACGTCATGAGCCTCGGCGACGATGAGCTTGGCCAGCAGCACACCGACGACGAAGAACACCGCCGTGAGCGACAACGACATCGCCAGCAGGCGGGCGACCTGGCGCGCCGCGACGCCGGCCGATCCCAACCAGATCAGGTGGGTGCTCGTCGTCAGCCTCGCGACGACGGCGTACCCGAGCAGACCGATCGCGCCCGCCGTGGGAGCGAGCCACATGATCAGCCGTGTCGTGTCGAGAGCGCGGAGCCGGCGCGACAGGGCGACGACGGCGCTCCCCGTCCCGAGACCGAGCAGCGCGAGTCCGATGACGAAGTACGTGTAGTAGTAGAAGAGCTTGAACGAGATCACCCGGGTGTAGGCGATCTCCAGAGTGAGGCTGACGAAGCCGAGCACGAACGCGGCGAGGAGGCGCAGCCGCGCCGACCGGTCGGTGCGGTCACAAGATCTGGCTCAAGAACAGCTTCGTGCGGTCTTCACGCGGGTCGGTGAAGAAGTGCTCCGGGCGTGCCGACCTCGACGATCTGTGCGTCGGCCATGAACACGACACGGTCAGCGACCTCCCGCGCGAACCCCATCTCGTGGGTCACGACGATCATCGTCATTCCTTCGCGCGCCAGGTCCTTCATCGTGTCGAGGACCTCGTTGATCATCTCCGGGTCGAGCGCCGACGTCGGCTCGTCGAACAGCATCACCTTCGGCTTCATCGCCAGCGCTCTGGCGATCGCCACCCGCTGCTGCTGCCCGCCCGACAGCTGCCCGGGATACTTCTTGGCCTGCTCGGGGATGCGCACGTGCGTGAGCAGCTCCATGCCCAGCGCCTCCGCCTTCGCCTTCGGCATCCGGCGCACCTGCCGCGGCGCCAGCGTGACGTTGTCGAGCACCGTCATGATGTGGGAACAGGTTGAACTGCTGGAAGACCATGCCGGTCTCCTGCGGATCGCTTGCGATGTTGCGCATGTCTTGGTCAGCTCGGTGCCGTCGACGACGATGCGCCCGGCGTCGTGCTCCTCGAGCCGGTTGATGCAGCGGATCATCGTCGACTTCCCCGCGCCCGACGGCCCGATGACGACGACCACTTCCTGTTGCCCGAGTTGAGGTTGATGTCGCTTCAGCGCCTGACGAAGCGAGCCGAAGCGACTTGCTCACGCCGTGCGAGCTCGATGATCGCCTCGCGGCGCCGTGCGGGCGACCTGGCGTGGCGTCGGCGAAGACGATCGGGTCCGACTCGGCGGCGTCGCTCGCTCGGTCATCTCGATCCCCACTCCCAGTCTCCGTTCCAGCCGCTGGCTCTCCCGGCTCATCGTGACGACACGGTCCAGAACAGCAGATCACGAAAGCGATCGTCTCGCCGATCAGGCCCTGGCCGCGGAACTCCGCCGTTGCGTGGTCACCGTCGACACCTCGATCAACTCGAACAGCGCCATCGCCGCGCCGGCGAGCTCGTGTCCTTGAACAGGCTGATGAACTGGCCGACTGGGCCGGGATGACGTTGCGCAGCGCCTGCGGCAGCACGATCAGCGCGGTCTGACGGGTCGGCGAGAGCCCGAGCGCCTTGGCCGCCTCGTACTGGCCCCTGGGCACCGACTGCAGGCCGCCGCGCACGATCTCGGCCACGTACGCGGCGGTGAACAGCGTGAAGACGGCGATCGCCCGAGTCGCCGTCGCACGGCGCCCGGTCGGCAGGGATGAAGAACTGCAGGGCGACGTTGGCGAGTAGCAGCAGCACGAACAGCGGCGCGCCGCGGACGAGCTCGATGTAGCGCCGTCGACAGCCCGCGGACGATCGGCAGGCTCGAGCGCCGCCCGAGGGCGAGCAGCACGCCGAGCGGGAAGCACAGCACGATCGAGCAGAGAGCGAGGAAGAGGTTGAGCATGAACCCCTCCCAGTCGTCGTAGCCGATGGCGTCGACGAGGTAGAAGAACAGCGCGATCGGAACCGCTCCGAGCGCGAGGGCGACGGACGAGCCCGCCGATGCCGCCGAGGCGGATGCGTCCGAGCAGGCCGCCGAGAGCCGCCCGACGACCGCGCCGATGACGACGCCGGCCGCCGTCAGCCACGGCCCGATGGTCGTCGTCATCGCCAGCAGCAGCAGCACGCCGACGCTCGGGATCCACAGGCGCTCGAGCAGGTCGAGGCCGCGGGCCTTGAGGCCGATCGGGACGGGTCGCCCCGCTCGCACCTGCCTGCTGCGAACGAGGCCGGCGAGCACGCCGACCCACGCGGCCATGACGATCAGGGTGACCGAGATCCGCGGGAGGTGCTGGGTCGGGAACCGCCCGACCATCAGCAGGCGGAGGTTGACCTCGACGATGTCCCAGCGCCGGTGACGAACAGGAAGCGCACGGCGCGCACGAGGTCACGCGACGTAGATCGCCGAACAGTCGCCGAACACGAGCGTCAGCGCGGCGTCCGACCGGGTGCGGAAGAGATGTCGCGGCGAGCCCAGGCGATCATCGCTCAGCCTCCACGATCGCCAGCCGGCGGTTGGCCAGGTTGACGAGCAGCGACGATGAACGAGCGAGATGCACGATGTAGATCGTCATCGGAGGAGCGAACGCCGGCACCGCCGGCGCGCCGTTGCCGACGGCGGTCTGGGTGACCAGGGTGAGGTCGTGGTACCCGATGGCCGCGCCAGCGACGAGTTCTTCGATCAGGTTGAGGTACTGGTTGCCGATCGGCGGGACGGCGATGCGGAACGCCTGCGGCAGCACGACGTACCAGTGCGCTGGAACCCCGACTGAGAGCGAGGGCGTCGGCGGCCTCGCCCTGACCCGCGCGGCACGGCCTGGATGGAGCCCCGGACGATCTCCGCGATGTGACTGGCCGTGTACACACCAGGGCGACGAGGGGGCGAAGTACACGGGTCGACTCGGATGCCGCCGGTCGTCGCGCGCGGCCGTCGAGGTCGGGCACGGCCGCCCAGGCCGAACCGACCAGCCAGCCACCAGCACGAGGATCACGACGAACACCGGGATCGCCCACAGACCCCGTCCGCGCCGGCGTGCCCGTGCGGGCCGGCACCGCCGGCGCCAGCGGCGACGAGTCACGCGCACCACGGCGGCGACCAGGCCGATCGCCCGACAGCAGCAGGCTGGAGCCCTCGAACCACGGGACACGAGATGCCGCGGTTGGAGATCGACGACCGGGCCCGAGCGGCCGCCACGCTCGTTGGTGGTCGGGAAGACGCCGAGCACGATGGCGAGGAAGCCGGAGGAGCAGGAACAGCAGCAGCGGGATGTTGCGGACGAACTCGACGTAGACCGCGCGACAGCTTGAGCGACGATGCAGTTGTGGCTCAGCCGGCCGATGCCCACGATCGTGCCCCGAGGACGGTGCGCCAGCACGATGCCGGCCACGGCAGACGCGGAGCGTGTTCTGAGCCCCACA
Source organism: uncultured Acidimicrobiia bacterium (assembly GCA_963844915.1). GTDB lineage: Bacteria > Actinomycetota > Acidimicrobiia > Acidimicrobiales > Ilumatobacteraceae > JALZMG01. Next base: position 1,340,231 of record CAWJQF010000013.1, read on the forward strand.
TCGAGGGCGTCGCGGACCGGCTGCGTTCTGGACAGGGAGTTGCCCGGTGATCTGGAACTCAGCGGGTTGTCGAGGAAGGAGAGCACGTGGGGATGTTCTGAGCGGTCGGCGTTGCGCCTGGTAGTTGCCCCACAGCCACCAGACGATCGCCAGCACGACGGCGAGAACGAAGAGCTGGACCGCCCACTTCAGGACGCGAACGTCGCGGTACAGCGGTGGTCGTGACGACGCAGTCGGCGCGCGTCATCGAAGGTCCACCGTCACGGTACGGTGAGGTCAGGCGGGCAGGGAAGGCGCGGTTGCCCGTCTCTGCCCGCCGGATGAGCTCGATCAGCGATAGGGCGGGGCGTACATGGAGACCCGCCGTCGGCGTCCACAGAGCGTTGAGGCCCCGCTCGAGGCCCAGCGGGGTCAGGTTGGCGTCGAAGATCTCGCCGTAGTTGCCGACCTGGGTAACGACCTGCACGCGCGAAGTCGGCCGGCAGGCCGAGGCCCGGATCGAGCACGGTGCCGTCCTCGTTGGGCCCGAGCCGAGGAAGCGTCACGAGGTTCGGGTCGGTGCCGGCGTCAAGCCGTCCTGCACGTTGTCCGACGTGAGCCGAACTCCTCGGCCTGCGATCGTGGCGAAGATCGCCCATTCGAGAGCCTGCGCCCAGCGCGAGTCGCCGTCGACGACGGCGGGAGTCAGCGGCTCCTTGGAGAACACTTCGTGGCAAGATCGACAGCGCCTCGGGGCCGCCGGGTGGCGTGGTAGCGGAGGCAAGGAGGCAGCTGGCTGCGATCGCTCGACCACCCGTCGCAGCGGTCGGCGTGGAAGGCCTCTTGGATCAGGTCGACAGGTCGGCGAACGACTGGACCTCGACACGTCAGGCCGAGGCGGGCCGAATTCGGAGGCGACGTTGCCTTCGGTCGTCGTGCCCGCGGTGACACAGACCACCGTGTTATCCATGTCGGCGATGCTGGTGAAGCCCGTGTCGGCGGCGACCATCATCTGCTGGCCGTCGTAGAACGTCGGGTGCAGGAACGTCACCCCTTCGGTGCCGTCCCGGCTGGCCGTCCACGTCGTGTTGCGCGACAAGCACATCGATCTCGCCGGATTGCAGGGCGGTGAAGCGGGCCGCGGCTCGACCGGTCGACGAACTCGACCTTGGTGGCGTCGCCGAGCACGGCGGCGGCGAACACACGGCAGAAGTCGATGTCGAACCCGACGTTCTCGCCGGACGCGTCGACGGAGCCGAACCCAGGCAGGTCGTCGCGGACGCCGCAGCGGATGACGTCGTTGGCGATCACGGTGTCGAGGATCGACTCGCCGGTCTGCACCTCCTCAGCAGTGTCGGCGGTCGTGGCCTCGGTGTCGCCGGTCGTCGTGTCGGCAGCGGTGTCGTCAGCTGAGATCGCCTCGTCCGATGTGCCGCTTGGTGCTTCCGTCGCACCCGGCAGTGTCGGCTCGGCGGCATCGTCATCGTCCCCGGACGAGCACGCGCTGACGGCCAGCGCGACCACGGCGGCTGGAACAAGGAAAGAGGAAAACGAACGGCGCATGGAACCTCCCCACGGATATGCCCGATGACGGGACCTTAGCCGGGGCATTCCTCCGGAGCCGGTAGGGCGCTAACCGGACGGTCCTCGATGAGGGCCTCCAGCTCGCCGGCCGTGACCGCGTAGGCGATGTCGTCGGCCGGCTCGGAGAGCACGACGATGCCCAGCACACGGTTGTCGTCGTCGACGAGCGGCGCGCCGCTGGTGCCGCTCGCGACGGCCGGGGAGATGCGGTGCACCTGGCGCTCATGGCGCACGCCGTCGGTCGTGTCGTGCACGACGAGGGGTCCGGTCGAGACGAGCTCGACGGACTGCTCTGCTCCTGGTGTCAGCAAGGTGGCGCTGGACGGCGCCCTGTCCGACAGCTCGGCGGGTTCGGTGCTGACATCCGGTGCCGCGAGCAGGGCGAGGTCGGTGCGCGCGTCGACGGTGACGAGTCGTCGCCGGCTCGCCGTCTACACGCAGCTCACGCAGCGGACCCTCAACCGTGTGGGCGGCCGTCGCGACCAGGCCCTCGGCCACGACCACGCCCCAGCCGAGTGACCGGTTGGGACTGTTGCACGGCTGCGCGGCTGACGGCAACGACCTCGGGCGGCGCGGCGGTGCGGCCGCCGGAGCACGCGGTGAGCGCGATCGAGCGCGGCGAGGCGACGTGGGCGCCGAGGAGCAGGGCGATGCATTCGGTCACCCGGCGGGCCATCGGCAGGTGGAGGAACTCGTCGGGGCCGTGGGCGTTGCTTCCCGGGACGAGCGCCCCGGTGACGACGAACTGCGCCGCTGGGAAGCGATCCCCGAGCAGGCCCATGAACGGAATCGATCCGCCTTCGCCGAAGAAGCCGGCCGGTGCGCCGAACGTGGCCGTCGACGCCGCGTCGAGCGCATCCGCGAGCCAGGGCGCGAGTGACGGCGCGTTCCAGCCAGCCGCGCTGTCTCCGCCCGTGAAGGTCACAGATGCCTGGCTGGGCGGGTCGTTGAGGAGCACCCGCTCGACGGCGACGAGCGCGGCCTTGGCGTCGCACGTCGGCGGCAGCCGGAAGCTCAACGCCAGTGTCGTCGACGGACGCAGCACGTTGCCCGACCGTCCCGTCGGCGGCAGGCCATCGGCACCGATGTAGCTGAGCGTCGGCCGCCAGCTCTGGGCGACGAACTGCTCAATCGGGTCAGCGCTCATCGCTCGTGTCGCGCCGGCGAAGCGGAACTCGACGTCCGGGCCGTGGCCGAGCTCGCCAGCGGTGCGGGCGGTCTGCTCGAGGCGGTCGGCGGGGATCTCGACGTGCAGCTCGGGAAGCAGGATCTCGCCAGACGCGCTGTCCTCGACGCGATCCAGCAGTTGACGCATGATGCGGAAGCTGGATGGCACGATGCCGCTGGCCGAACCCGAGTGCGCGCCCTGGTCGAGCACCTCGACCGTCAGGCGGCCGACGACCATCCCGCGCAGCGAGGTCGTCAGCCACAGGCGATCCGTGTCGAGACATCCCGAGTCGAGGCACACGACGAGCTCGGGCGTGCCGAGTCGATCACCCAGGTGTTCGACGTGCGCAGGTAGGTCCGGACTGCCGCTCTCCTCGCTCGCCTCGATGAGCACGATGCAGCGGGCGTGCGGGATGCCCTCGGCCTCCGCCGCCTCGATCGCCAGCAAGGCGGCGAAGGCGGCATAGCCGTCGTCCGCGCCACCCCTCCCGTAGAGACGGTCGTCCTCGACCACCGGCTTCCATGGGCCGAGGTCGTCGCGCCAGCCCGTCATCTCCGGCTGCTTGTCGAGGTGGCCGTAGAGCAGCACCGTGCGGTCGGCGGCGGCCGGGTCAGTCGCTGGGCACTCGCAGACGATCAGCGGTGTGCGGCCGGGGAGGCGCTGGACGTCGACGGTGAGCCCGGTGATGGCGCGTTTGGCGCACCAGGTCCTGATCAGCTCGACGGCCTCGTCCATGTAGCCGTGCTCGGCCCAGTCCGCGTCGAAGTTCGGCGACACGTTCGGGATGGCGATGTACTCGCAGAGCGTCGGCACGATGTCCTCGGCCCAGACGGCGTCGATCCGTTGCCGCAGCCCAGGTGCAGCGATCGTCACGGCATCAGCTTCTCAGACGTCTGCACCCGCGCTTGAGCGCTTCTTGACAGTGGCCGTTCATCGTGGAGCGCGATGGAGGTTCCCGCCGCCGCTCCCTGGGAACAGGAGTACGGTCGACCTATGGACTATCGGGTACTCGGCCCGATGGAGGTCCGCGTCGACGGGGTCGCGCTTCCGCTCGGGGGTCCCAAGCAGCGGGTCGTCGTCGCCGTCCTCGTCGCCGCGGCTGGACGTCCGGTGCCGGTCGACGTGCTGCTCGAGGCGATCTACGGCGAAGACGTGGCGGCCGGTGGACGTCGGACCCTGCAGACCTACGTGTCGAACTTGCGCCAGGTGCTCGGCGACGTCATCGCCCGGCAGGGCGACGCGTATGCGTTGACCTGCACGGCCTCGTCGATCGACAGCGTGACGTTCGAAGCGTCATACCGCGAGGCGACGGCGATGGCTGACCCCGACGGTGCGGCGACCATGCTTCGCGGCGCGTTGGCGATGTGGCGCGGACACCCGTACGCCGACGTCGAGGCTCACGGCGCCCTCGACGCTGAGTGCACACGCCTCGGCGAGGTTCGTCTGGCCGCCCTCGAGGCGCGCGTCGAAGCGGATCTGAACGCCGGCCGACATCGCGAGGTCGTCGCCGAGCTGGAGGCGTTGACCGTCGAGCATCCATGGCGGGAGAGCCTGCGCGCCATGCACATGGTGGCCCTGTACCGCTCGGGACGCCAGACCGAGGCGTTGCGGGCGTACGGGCGCACGCGGGTGGCGCTGGCCGAAGGTCTCGGGATCGATCCCTCGCCGGAACTGAGGGATCTCGAGCATCGGATCCTCGAGCAGGACCGCAGCCTGCTCGTCTCGAGCGGTCCGTCGGTCCAGCGTTGGGCCGTGCTCGTCGCCGACCTCGATGATGCCGCGGTCTGGTCGGACCCATGGGAGCGCGAGAGCGCGTTCGCCCGACGCGAGCGGGAGCTGGCCGCCGCTGCAGACCGCGAGGGAGGGCGCAAGCTGGCGCCCAGGGGTTCGGCAGGGTACGCGTTGTTCGCCGAGCCGATCCATGCCGTTCGCGCCGCCCGCGCCCTCGTCGACGGGCGCCTTCGAGTCGCCGTCGACTTCGGCGATCTCGAGGTCGGCGATGACGAGCCGGCCGGCCCGCCGCTCGCCCGGGCCGCGCGCCTCGTCGCCGTTGCCCATTCCGGCCAGGTGCTGCTGTCGGCCGAGGCCCACAATGCGCTGACCACCGCCGGGTTGTCCGGCTGGGCGGCAGAGTCGCTGGGTCGCTTCGACATCGTCGGTCTGGACGCCGGTGTCCTCATCTACCAACTCGTCGGTCAGGGCTTTGCATCGCAGTTCCCGGCGCTGCGGCTCGATCGTCTGCCGCCATCGATACCGGGCGTGACATCCGGGTCGGTGCCGGGCTACGAGCTGCGGGCGCTGATCGGCACGGGCGAGCTCGGTGAGGTCCACAGCGCCTATCAGACGGCGGTCGGGCGCGAGGTGGCGGTGCGGATCTTCGGACCGTGGATGGTCGGTCATCCCCAGTTCGTGCGGCGGTTCGAGAGCGGCTCGCAGCGCATCGCCCGCGTCGACCATCCGCACGTGCTTCCGCTGCTGGACTACTGGCGAGAGCCCGGCCGGGCGGTCATGGTGAGCCGGCTCGTCCGGGGTGGCCACCTGGGCGACCGCGTTCCGACGGATGGGATGGACCCGGTGCAGGCCATGACGTTGATCGACAAGGTGGCGGCGGGCATTTCCGTCGCCCACCGGCTCGGCGTCGTGCACGGGCGGCTTCGTCCGGAGAACATCCTGTTCGACGACGCCGACAACCCGTATGTCGCCGATCTGGGAATCGACGAGATCTGCACCGGCATCGTGTCCTTCGCGACGCATGCGTATGACGCCCCAGAGCGGCTCGGCGGCGCGCTTGCGACACCGGCGTCCGACATCTATTCCCTCGGCCTGCTCGTGCACGAAGTGCTCGGTGGCAGTCCGCCTCCACCGGATGGAGCCATTCCGCAGCGCGGCGACGCAGTGGACGCCGTCGTCGCCCGGGCGACCGATCCTGACCCGCACCGCCGTCACGGTTCGGTCGACGAGCTCATCGATGACCTGCGCAGCGCGCTTGCGGTGCCGATCACGCCGACTTCGGAGCTCCTGTGGACGCGCAACCCGTACCGCGGTCTGGAGCCGTTCGAGGAAGCCGACGCCCGCGACTTCCACGGTCGCGACGCGGCGATCGCGGAGATGGTCGACGTGCTCGTGCGGGAACGTCTGTTGGTCGTCTTCGGTCCATCCGGCATCGGTAAGTCGTCAGTGGTCAAGGCCGGACTCGTTCCCGCGCTTCGACGAGGGGCGATCGATGGCTCGGAGTCCTGGGTCATCACCGACATGACACCTGGCAGCGATCCGTTCGAACGGCTCCGCACGGCGCTGGCCCGTGTCGCCGTTGCCGACTTGCCGGACGTCGTGGGCGAGCTGAGCTGGTCCGCCCGCTCGCTCGACGAGCTCGTTCGTGGCGTCGTGCCGCACGGCACGAACGTCGTCATCGTGATCGACCAGTTCGAGGAGCTGTTCACCCATACGGCCGACGAGGCCGCACGCCGGGCCTTCGTGCGGATGCTCGTGGACACGACCGTGCAACCCGAGGCTGTCGTGCGGATCATCGTCACCGTGCGCGCCGACTTCCTCGATCGGCCTCTCGGCTACGCCGGGTTCGCGGATGCCATGAAGGGGCGGGCGATCGCCCTCGGTGCGATGTCGGCAGCCGAGATGGCCGAGGCGATCCGCCTTCCCGCGGCCGACGTCGGCATCGATGTCGAACCGGCCCTCGTCGACCAGATCACCGCTGAAGCCGAGCTCGCCCCTGGGGCGCTCCCGCTCGTCCAACATCAGCTGGCCGAGCTGTTCGCCGAGCGCACGTCCAACGCGATCACGCTCGCCGCCTATCTGGAATCGGGCGGTCTGGCCGGCGCGATCGGGCGGCGGGCCGAGGCGATCTATGCCGAGCTCGACGACGACAGCCGGTCAGCAGCGCGCGAGGTGTTCCTCCGGCTTGTCAGTGTGGACGAGGAGCACGAGGACACCCGCCGCCGGGTGCGGCGCACCGAGCTGGAGCTTCCGGCGTCGACGCCGACGTGCTCGACGCGGTGTTGCGGGAGTACGGGTTCCACCGGCTGCTGACGTTCGACCGCGACGCCGCCACGAGAACACCGACGGTCGAGGTCGCCCATGAAGCGATCCTCAGCGAATGGCCCCGCCTCAAGGAGTGGATCGACGAAGCGCGCGAGGATCTGCTGGCCCGCAGGAGGATCGAGGCGGCGACGCATGACTGGCTCGCCGCCGGCTCCGATGCCAGCTTCCTGTACACCGGCGGCCGGCTCGAGCTGGCCGAATCGTGGGCAGCCGACACCGCCTTCGGGCTCACGGAAGACGAGCGACATTCCTGCGGGCAGCCGCGCCCGAGTCGATCGCGACGCCGCCGCTCGAGCCCGCCGGCGGCGGCGGATCACGCAGGCCCTCGTCGGCGTCGCCGTGGTGATGGCGGCGGTGGCCGTTTACGCACTCGTGCAGCGCTCGGCGGCCGACCGGGAGGCCCGGGAGACGCGCGCCCGCGAGCTCGCCGGGCAGGCAACCTTGGCCATCGCGGAAGACCCGGAGCGGGCGATCATGCTCGCGCTCGTGGCGAGCGAGATGACCGACGAGCCGCTGCAAGAGTCAGTGTCCGCCCTGCAGGCGGCGACGCAATCGATGCAGCTCGTGGACACGGTCGAGGGCGTTGCGACCGCCAATCTCGACTACTCCCCGGATGGCTCGATGGTCGCCGTCGACCGAGGGGAGGAGCAGCCGGGTGTCTTCCTCATCGACCCGGCGAACGGCGATGTGTTGGCTGACATCGGGTCGCCGTACGGGACGTGGGGTCTGGCGTTCGATCCCGGCGGCACCGAGCTGGCCGTGGCCTACGGCGGCACGCCAGATGCGCGTGCGATCGGGCGTTTCGAGGTTCCGAGCGGCCGCGAGGCGGGTGCCTTCTCGGGACCGGCCGGCTCCTACGAGCAGCTTTCGTATCACCCGGACGGACGGTGGCTGGGGGCGGTGCGGTTGGACGACGACGGGCTGCAACAAGAGATCATCGTGTGGGCGGTCGACTCCCCGGACGCCCCGATCTCGCTCGGGCCCGGGACTGCGTACGGGTTCCTCCCCGGCACCACGACGGTGGCGATCGCGAGCAGCGACCACCAAGGGTCACTCAGCGTGGTGGACCTCGAGACCGGTGACGTGGTCAGTTCGATCGAGACCCCTGACATCGAAGTCATCGGGATCGCCGTCGATCCGACCGGCCACCGCCTGGCGCTGCTGGGGACAGGAGAGCGGGTCGTGGTCCTCGATCTCGGCGGCGGCGAGCAGGTCGACTTCGTCGTCACCGGCTTCCAGTCGGCCGAGTTCAGCCCCGACGGGAGGTGGCTGGCGATCGGTAGCTGGGACAACCTCGTCCACCTGTTCGACACCGAGAACTTCGAGGAATCGCTCCTGGCGGGATCGCCGAGCCAGGTCAACAGCGTGGCGTTCGCTCCCGACAGCTCCCGCCTGGCGTCGATCAGCGCCGGTCAACTTCGATTCTGGGAGCTGGCGCCGGAGGGGCATCCCGCCTTGGGCAACCTCCACGCGTCCGGCGACGTGCAGGAGCTCGCCGTCGGCGAAGGCGAGTCGACGGCTGTGGCCACAGTGTTTCATCCCGACGCATCGGTGACCGTCGAACGGATCGACATGGCGACCGGTGAAGCGGTCGAAGTCGCCGATGGGCTCCACTACCAACCGAACAACATGGGCCCGCTGATCTCCGCCGACCTCGACATCGTCGCCGGGCTCGACGGTGAACTGCGCACCCACGTCGTCGACCTCGACAGCGGTGCCGACGTCGCGCTCGAACCGTGCGAGGTCGTGCGCGCCATCGACCACAGCGGACGCCTGGCACTCGTCGACGGGCAGACGCTGTGCGTGGACGATCTACAAAAGGCGCTCTCGGACCCCGCCGTCAACAGCCGCGTGCTCGACGTGCCCACCGGCGACACCGTGCTCGACCTCGGCGCCCGCGCGATGTGGTCTGGGGTGTTCGGGCCGCCGGGTGCCGATGGCCTGCCTGGGCTCGTCGCCCGCCTCGGCAGCCCCAGCAGATCGAGGTCTATCGGCTGCCGGCCGGAGACTTGCTGGGCACGTACGTCAACGATGACGGCTTCCCGCTGGCCGCCGAGTTCACCGCCGACGGCCGTCGCCTGGCCGTGACGAAGAACACCGGCCAGCTCGTCGTGATCGACCTCGGCCGGCTGGAGGTCGACCCCACGGACGCCGTCGTGTGGACGGCAGCCGCCCAAACCGGCAGCGTGATCAACCTTGCCACCTCGGCGAACGGGTTGATCGCCACGGGAGCCTTCAGCGGCAACGTGCGTGTGTGGTCATCGGACGGCGAGATGATCGCCGACCTGCCGTTGCAACTCGAGGGCGGGCCCGCGGTGGCGTTTGCCGCGGGCACCGACACCCTGTACTACGAGGATGCTGGCGGTGTGATCCGGCGCTTCATCGCCCGACACCGACCAGCTCACCGCGCTTGCTCTGTCGATGCTCACCCGGGAGTTCACCCCCGATGAATGCGCCCGGTACTTCCCCGGCGAGACGTGCCCCTCTTTCGCCGAGTGAGTCTCACGGGTTCGCCGCGCTGGACGCCCGCGCGATCGCCTGCTCGGCTTCCGCCACCATCTGCCGGACGAGCTCGCCGGCCGGCACGAGCTCGTGGATCGCGCCGACGCCCTGCCCCGCAGGGAAGAACTCGCGGGCGACGTCGACGGCGGTGCCGTCGGGTGCACCCAGGTGGTTGGCACCGGCGGCACTGGCCGCCATCACCTGGGCGGGGAACGGCTGCAGCTCCTCCGGGTGCTCGTCGAAGTGCTGGGTCCACTCGTTGCGCACGACGCGGCACGTCTTGCCGGTATAGGCGCGGCTGATCACGGTGCCGTCCTCGGCCGTCGCCAGCAGCGTTTCCTTGTAGCCGTCCACGGAGCGGGCCTCGGGGGTGGCGATGAAGCGGGTTCCGATCCACACACCGTCGGCGCCCAGGGTGAGGGCAGCCGCCAGGCCGCGGCCGTCGTACAGACCGCCGGCGGCGACGACGGGGACCTGTTCGCCGACGGCGTCGACGACCTGCGGGACGAGCGCCATCGTGGCGATGAGCCCGGTGTGGCCGCCGGCCTCCGTGCCCTGGGCGACGACGAAGTCACAGCCGCTGGCGACCGCGCCGACGGCGTGGCGGACCTTGCCGCACATCGACCCGACGAGGATGTGGGCGTCGTGCAGCGCGTCGACGACGTCGCGCGGGATGCCGAGGCCGGCGACGAAGATCCGGGCGCCACCGGCGATGACGTCGGGGATACCGCGCTCGACCTGCCCCGGCATGGCGGTGAGGAGGTCGACGCCGAACGGCTTGGCGGTGAGCTGGCGGACCTTCGCCATCTCCTCGGGCAGCTCATCCGGTGACATGGTCGAGGCGCCGAGCGTCCCGATGCCTCCGGCCTCGCTGACCGCTGCCACGAGGCGGTGGTACGACACGCCACCCATCCCCGCCAACATGATCGGGTGCTCGATGTCGAGCAGTTCGGTCAGTCGAGTGCGCATGCGCGGACGGTACGTGAGTCCGCCCGGATGGGCGAACGCGGACGACCGGCTTACCCGCGGCTTCATCTCCGCGATGAGCGATGAGTGGCGTAACGGCGCAGATTGCTCACCGCGCTCGAACGCGCCTGAACGCGATGAGCGATGTGCGCCGTATGACCACTCACCGCTCATCGCGCTGATCGCGGGGCAGGATGCCGGGATGGCGCACATCGTCGACCTCAGCCACGTCATCGCCAACGGCACGATCACGTACCCGGGCCTGCCGGGACCCGTGATCTCGGACCACCTCAGCCGGGAGGACTCCCGGGCCCGCTACGCACCTGGGTACGAGTTCCAGATCGGGCGCATCGACATGGTGTCGAACACCGGGACGTACCTGGACACGCCGTTCCATCGCTACCCGGACGGGCACGACCTCGCCGGGCTCGACCTCGGTCGCGTGGCCGACGTCCCGGGCCTGCTGATCGATGCGACCGGGGGGCAGGAAGCAGGCGTGCACCTCCTCGACGGGCGCGACGTCACCGGAGTGGCCGTGTTGTTCCACACCGGCTGGGACGAGCATTGGGGCACGGACCACTACGGCGACCAGAGCCACCCGTTCGTGTCGGTCCGGTCGGCCGAGCGGCTGGTGGAGGCCGGCGCAGCGCTCGTGGGCATCGACTCCGTGAACATCGACGACACCCGGACCGGCGAGCGACCGATCCACTCCATCCTGCTCGCCGCCGGCATTCCGATCGTCGAGCACCTCTGCCAGCTCGATCAGCTCGCCGGCCGGTCGTTCACGTTCACCGCCGTGCCGCCAGCTGTGTCAGGGATGGGAACGTTTCCGGTGCGCGCCCTTGCCGTCGTCGAATGAGGCGCCCGGTCGGGAGAGCACGCGGCGGTGCCAGCGGCGCGGCGTCAGCAGCAGCGCCCGTGGCTCGTCCTCGAACATCCAGCGGGCGAAGTTGCGGCGTCCCCAGTCGCCGGACCTCTCGAGGATCTTGATCGCGCCACGCGCTCCCCGCTCGTGGGCGAGCACACGCCCCAGGGCGACGGACATCTTGTGGTCGGCGACGAGGTGGTGGCTGACCTCACGCTCGTAGCGGGCCCGCGCCATCGCCGGCCTCAGCGCTCCGGCCTCCAGCACGGCCTCCGCCGCGACTCGGCCGCTGAGCAACGCCTGCCCGATGCCTTCCCCGGTCATCACGTCGCTGGCCGCGGCGGCGTCGCCGGTGAACAGCACCCGACCTGCCGCCAACGGAACACGGTCGACACGCGCCGGGATCGGCCACGCCAGGTGTCGACCCTCCAGCTCGGCACCAGGCCCGAGCGCATCTCGGATGTGCCTCCGTTCGAGAAGCCCGGACCACGACTCCTTCATCTCCTGGATGCGGCGCGTGCCGTCACGCATGACTCCGAAGCCGACGTTCGCCCGGCCGTCGGGCAGTGGGAACGACCACGCGTACCCGGGCAGGAAGTCGGCCTCGAACCACACGTACAGGTGGTCGGCTGCCGGGCCGGTGACGTCGCCGACGTAGGCCCGGAAGGCGTGCCACTCGCCGAGGTAACCAGGCATGGCCAGACCGGCCGCCTTGCGCACCGGGCTCCACATCCCATCCGCGGCGATCACGTAGCGGGCAGCGATGGAGCGATGACCCGAGACACCGACGGTCACGTGATCGGGCTGCTGGTCGAGGTGCCCGTCGAAGCCGTGCCCCTCGAGCACGTCGACGCCGTGCTTCGTCGCGAGGGAGACGAGCGCGGCATCGAGCTGGCGTCGTGGGCAGACTGCGGCAAACGTTCCAGCACGGACCGGCAGCGGGACGTTGACCTCTCGGCCCGACGGTGACCGCAGCACCGCTCCGTCCACGACCTTCCAGTCGTCCACCGCGGACGGGTCGAAACCGAGCGTCTCGAGCTCACGCAGCGCCAGGGTGGTCAGCCCATCGCCGCAGCACTTGTCGCGCGGGAACTCCGCCTTGTCGAGCAGTACCACGTCGCGCCCACCGCGGGCGAGTGTGATCGCAGCGGCGACACCGGCCGGGCCGGCCCCGACGACGACGACGTCCGCCACCCTGTTCACCGCGTCAGGCTAAAGGGAGGGCATTCGTGACCGCTTCGGCCGGTTGGCGACGGGACCTGGAGGCCTGCCTAGTCTCGCAGCCGCCGATCGCGACGATCACAGCATTGGAACGGAGCTTGCGCATGGCGAGATTGGTCGAGGGCCGGGTGGCCATCGTCACGGGGGCCGGGGGAGGCATCGGTCGGGAGCACGCGCTGAGCCTCGCCCGTCACGGGGCCAAGGTCGTCGTCAACGACCTCGGCGGCGACCGGCACGGTGTCGGCGCCGACGTGTCGAAGGCGCAGCAGGTCGCCGACGAGATCGTCGCTGCAGGCGGTGAGGCAATCGCCAACGGAGACAGCGTCGCCGACTGGGAAGGTGCGCAGCGCCTCATCCGCACCGCCGTCGACACCTTCGGGGACCTGCACGTGCTGGTCAACAACGCCGGCATCCTGCGCGACCGGGTGCTCGCGAACATGACCGAGGAGGAGTGGGACGCCGTCATCAACGTCCATCTGAAGGGGACGTTCGCCCCGTCGCGCTGGGCCGTCGCTCACTGGCGAGAGCAGGCCAAGGCCGGTCAGCCGGTGAGCGGCCGGATCATCAACACGACGTCGATCTCCGGCATCTACGGCAACCCGGGCCAGTCCAACTACGGCGCCGCCAAGGCAGGCATCGCGGCGTTCACGAACATCGTCGCCCTCGAGGTGGGGCGGTACGGCGTGACCGTCAACGCCGTTGCCCCGGTCGCGCTCACGCGCATGACCGAGGATCTCGGGCCGGCGCCCGAGACCGACGAGGAGCGAGAAGCTCGCGCCCCGCACTGGATCGCGCCGATCGTGACGTGGCTCGCCTCCGAGCAGTCAGCCGGGGTGACCGGTCGTGTCTTCGAAGCATCGGGTCAGGTCCTGGCGATCGCCGAAGGATGGGTCCGTGGTCCGACGACGGACCCGGTCGAGGACCCGACACAGCTCGGCGACGTGGTCGCCAAGCTGCTCGCGGACGCCCGGCTGAACTCTGGGATGGATGGCCGGCCCGGCACGTGGCCGCAAACGCAACCGACGTGACGCACGAGAGAGTGGGAGCACTGACATGCCGCTGAACCCGGACGCCGTCGGCGCGCAGGCGGATCCCGCCGAAGCGAGTTGGACGAGCAAGGACGCCCTGCTGTACGCCGTCGGCATCGGGGCCGGCCACGAGGAGCTGGCCTTCACCACGGAGAACACCAACGGCGTCCAGCAGCAGGTGTTCCCGACCTTCCCGGTGGTGATCGGGTGGGGCAAGAGCTCGCCGATGGGCAAGATCGGGACGTTCAACCCGGCGCTCCTCGTGCACGGGCAGCAGGCGTTGACGTTGCATCAGCCGATCCCCGTCGAGGGCAACGTGACGCTGACCGGTCGCATCGCTGCGATGTACGACAAGCAGAAGGCTGCAGTCGTCATCACGGAGATCGAGGCGATGATGGACGGCCATCCGCTGTACACCAACCGCGCATCCGTCTTCATCCGCGGCGAAGGCGGCTGGGGCGGCGAGCGCGGCCCATCCGGGCCACAGAACGTGCCGCCCGAGCGGGCCCCCGATCATGAGGTGACGTACGAGACGTCGCCCGACCAGGCGTTCGTCTACCGGTTGTCGGGAGACCGCAACCCGTTGCACACCGACCCGAGCTTCGCCGCAATGGGCGGCTTCGACCGGCCGATCCTGCACGGCCTGTGCAGCTACGGGTTCACCGGGCGCGCACTGCTGCACTCGTTGTGCGGCTCGGATCCGGCCCGCTTCCACCACGTCGAGGGACGCTTCGCCGCGCCGGTCCTGCCGGGCGAGGCGCTCACGGTGCGGGCGTGGGAGACCGGTGACGGTGAGGCTGTGTTCACGACCTCGGTCGGCGACCGCGTCGTCATCGACCAGGGCCTCCTCAAGTTCTCCTGAGCGGCGCTCGTGGACCGCGTGCGTCCTGCTGCGCCGGTGATCTTCTCGCGGCGTGCCTTTTTGCAGCGCACGGCGGCGGTGGGCGCGTTCATCGCCGCTGGTGGCCTCGTCAGTGCGTGCACTGACGACGGTCCAGCCGATCCCGTGCAGGCCGGATCGCCGGGGCCGCCGCTCGGCGAGCCGCCCGACACGGCACGGATCGTGCGGGTCGCCGTCCATCCGGCAGTGGGCATCGGCCGTGTGGGCAACAGCGCGGACAGCTTCTACTTCGGGCCCGAGATCCCGCTCACTCCACCGATCGCTCCTGACGGCTTCAAGGACGCTTCGGGGGCGATGGCCCGCCAAGCGGCGCGCTTCCGCGTGTACGGCTACGACGACCAGGGCGATGTGGTCAAGGAGCTCACCGCGGCGGACGGCACGATCGCCTGGACCGTCAGCGTGGCCAACAAGAAGGCGGCCTGGTACGACTTCGACACGGCGATGGACATCCCCGTCGCCGCGCCGGTCAACCGGCGCAACGCCGACGTCACCGGTGCCGACCGGGACCAGCTGGTCGTCGCCTCGGGTCTCCGGACGGTCAGCGGCGTCGGCGCCACGCCGGTCCCGCTCGACGCCGGCCGGTTCCAGGACGTGCCGGTGCCGCTTGGCGAGTTGACGACGGATGAGATGGGACGACTCGTGTACCTGCCGGCGTCGGGGCAGGGCTACTCGCCCGGACAAGCTCCCTTGACGACGTACTCCGACAACGACGGATGGGTCGACGATGTGTGCGACGGCCCGGTGCTCGCCACCGTGACGTTGCCCGATGGTCGGACGCTCGAGGCGGATCCCGGCTGGGTCGTCGTCACGACGCCCAACTACGGGCCGGGTCTCGTGGCCGGTCTGGTCACCGCCTACGACTCGTCCCGGCTGGGGTGGGACCCGTTCGATGCCGAGCGCGCTGACCGCAGAGCGCGTCAGCTTCCGCGACGACATCTTCCCGATCCTCAATCGCATCGTCGACCTGCAATGGGTCAACGCCGGGTTCTTCGGCTCGAACGGCTGGGGCAGCGAGGAGTACTACCTCGATCCCGATCTGCTCGACCGCCTCGCCGATCCGTCGGAGGCGAGCGCCACGTTGCGCCAGAGCGTCTTCGAGCAGTTCCGCAATCCCGACTACGCGACCGAACAACCGGACTCCGATCCGCAGATGTACGGCGATGGTGTGGCCATCCCCGCCACGTCGGCGTACCAATGGCTCACCGTCACATCGATCCAGTACGCCCAGCTCCAGGCCTGGGCGGCCGGCACGTTCACCGACGACCGGGATCAGCCGGCGCCAACCACCTTCGAGGAGATGTCGCCGCTCGAGCAGACGAGGGCGCTCGACCGGGCCGGCCTCGACTCCTGCCTCGGCGGGGCGTACCACCCCGGAATCGAGCTGCCGTGGACGCTGCGCGTGGCGTCCATGTGGTCGGCGCCCCTACGACTGCGGGTGCGGTCGTCGACCGTCCAGAACATCGACTACGGCGATCAGCTGACTCCGGACGCCACGATGGCGACCGACGGTCCGCTCGCCGGGAGTGGCCCCGGCGACCTGACGCGTTGGCAGGGCACGCCGTGGCAGAGCGACGCGGCGAGCTGCCGCTCGGGGTACCAGCCCACCATCTCGCCCGTGCTCCCGACGTTCTGGCCGGCACGCATCCCCAACCACGTGCTGCGTCAAGAGGACTACCTGATCGTCGTCGACACCGAAGCACCGATGGCCGACCGGCAGGCGGCGTTCGAGCGGCGCTACGACTGGGAGCGCTTCGTCGCCGGGCCCAACCGATCCGACACGCTGCAGACGATGATGGAGAGCTGGGGCCAGTTGGGGATCGTCACCGAGCAGCCGGGACCCTCCGACGGCGCATTTCCGGCCGTGATGAAGGTGGAGACCAACGTCGGGTTCACGTCTGAACCGACGGTCAGCTGGAATGCTGCGGGGCAGGAATCGAATCCCCTGGTGTGGGACGGCGAGCCCGTCACGACGCCGTCGTGATCGGTGGCGGCCCGGCCGGAGCGGCCGCCGCCACGACGCTTGCCCGCACAGGGCGCTCGGTGTTGCTGTTCGACGATTCGGTCGCCGGCGTGTCGTGGCGCATCGGTGAGGGGGCGCCGCCCGGTCTCGACCGTGCGGTCGACGACGTGTTCGGGTTCGGCACGTTCGTCGCCGCCGACCACGTGCCCAGCTACGCCAACCGGTCGGCGTGGGGATCCGACCGGACCGTCGACACCGAGTTCATGTTCAACCCGTTCGGCGCCGGCTGGCACCTCGACCGCGTCGCCTTCGATACCCGATTGCTCGAGATCGCCTCGGCCGCTGGGGTGACGGTGCGCACGGAGACGGTCGACGGGAACTGGATCGCGGAGACCCCGTTCGTCGTGGATGCCAGTGGGCGACGTGCCGTGTTCGCCCGTCGCCACGGCGCTCGCCTCGTCAACGAGGACCGGCTGATCGCGGCCGTCGCGGTGTTCCCGCGGTCCGCCGAGGACGAGGACACGACGACGACCGTCGAGGCGGTCGAATCCGGCTGGTGGTACACGTCGGCGATCCCCGGGTCGCGGCGGGTGGTCGCCCTGTTGACCGATGGGGACCTCCTCCCGAGCGGAATCCGCCGCGCCGACCGCTTCGCCGAGCTCGTGGCGACGACGCATCACGTCGCATCGCTCGTGGACGGGCAGCCCGAGCCGCCGAGGCTGGTGGCAGCCGGAAGCGGCTACCTCGACCGGCCGTCTGGGGACGGGTGGGTTGCCGTCGGCGACGCCGCAGCGTGCTTCGACCCACTCTCGTCGCAGGGCCTCCTCACGGCCGTGCTGATGGGCGGCGTCGTCGCCGAGGGGATCACCGACCCGGACGGTTACGTCGCTCGCTACCGCGCCATCGTCGACCACTACCGCACCGAGCGGCTGGCCGTCTATGCCCTCGAGCAGCGCTGGCCCGACTCCCCGTTCTGGTCGCGCCGCCACCGGCCCTGATCCATCCGAGTGTTTGAGCCCGTCCGAGTGTCAGGTCCCGGGAAAATCGACGTCCGGCACTCCGATGGCCTCAAACACTCGGATGGGTCAGGACTGGCAGATCTGGACCAGTTCGGCCACGGCGTCCGACAGCGGGACGTCTCGCCGGTCGCCACTGCGGCGGTCCTTGACCTCGATCAGGCCGTCGGTGATCCCGCGGCCGACGACGACGATCGTCGGGACGCCGATCAGGTCGGCGTCCTTGAACTTCACGCCGGGGGAGACCGAGTCGCGGTCGTCGAGCAGCACCCGCAGCCCGGCCGCCTCCAGGTCGCCGGCCAGCGCTTCGGCAGCCGGCCACTGCTCGGCACCCGGCTTCCCGGCGATCACGACGTGCACGTCCGCCGGCGCCACCTGCCGTGGCCAACACAGCCCGAGATCGTCGAGCGTCGTCTCGGCGATCGCCGCCACCGCCCGTGACACGCCGATCCCGTACGACCCCATCGTCACCGTCACGAGCTGCCCATCGGGCCCGATCACCCGCAGCCCGAGCGCCTCGGCGTACAGCCGCCCGAGCTGGAAGATGTGGCCCATCTCGACGCCTCGGGCGATCTCGATCGGCGAGCCGCAGGCCGGGCAGGCATCGCCTGGCCGCACGTCGGCGACGTCGAGCACGCCGTCTGGCACGAAGTCGCGCCCCGCGACCACGTTGGAGGCGTGGTGGCCTGGGGCGTTCGCCCCGGTGACCCATCGTGTGCCGGTGACGATCCGGGGATCGACCAGGAAGCGGATGCCCGACGGCGAACCCGTGCCGAGCGCGTCCGGGCCGATGTAGCCCTTCACCAACTCGGGGCGGGCGGCGAAGTCGGCGTCGGTGAACGCCTCCACCTCGGCAGGAAGGACCTGTGCCTCGAGGCGCTTCTCGTCGATCTCACGATCGCCCGGCACGCCGATCGCCAGCGGCTGACGTGACCCGTCCGGCTCGCGCAGCCACACGATGACGTTCTTCAACGTGTCGCTGGCCGCCCACTCCCGGTCCGGCCGTCGGAGGTCCTGGCGGGCGTTGAGCAGATCGACGAGGGTGGCGATCGTCGGAGTCTCCGGCGTGTCGAGGACCGCTGCTGTCGGCACGTCGTCGAACGGTTGGTCGGGCGGGATCGGCACCCGCACCGCCTCGACGTTCGCCGCGTAGTCGCACTGCGAGCACCGCACGTACGTGTCCTCGCCGGCTTCGATCGGCGCGAGGAACTCCTCGCTGGCCGACCCACCCATCGCCCCGGACATCGCCGACACGATGACGAACGGCAGGCCGAGCCGCTCGAACGTGGCGATGTAGGCGTCGCGGTGGCGCTGGTACGACTTCTCGAGGCCGGCGTCGTCGATGTCGAAGCTGTAGGAGTCCTTCATCACGAACTCCCGGCCCCGCAGCAGCCCGGCTCGCGGGCGCGCCTCGTCCCGGTACTTCGTCTGGATCTGGTAGATGACGAGCGGGAGGTCCTTGTACGACGAGTACAGGTCCTTCACGAGCAGCGTGAACAGCTCCTCGTGCGTCGGCGCCAGCAGGAAGTCGTTGCCCCGGCGGTCCTGGAGGCGGAACATGTTGTCGCCGTAGTCCGTCCAGCGACCCGAGAGCTCGTAGGGCTCACGGGGCAGCAGCGCCGGGAAGTGGACCTCCTGGAAGCCCGCCCCGTCCATCTCCTCCCTGATGATCCGCTCGACGTTCTGGTACACGATCCAGCCGAGCGGCAGCCACGTGAAACCGCCGGGCGCGGCGCGCCGGATGTACCCCGCCCGCACCAGCAGCCGGTGGCTGGCGACATCGGCGTCGGCAGGGTCCTCGCGCAGCGTGCGGAGGAACAGCGTCGACATTCGCAACACGACCGCCACGATATGCTGGTCCTCCGTTCTGTTGGCTGTGTACACAACCGAGAGGCGTGGGCTTTTGCCCACGCCTTGTTTCGTGAAAGGAGGTCGATGTGGTCACCGAAGCCGAAAGCCCAGTTCTCGCGCGTGTGCGCGAGCTCGTCGCACCCATCGCCTCCGATCTCGGGCTCGATCTCTACGACGTCGAGCAGCGTGGCGGCACGTTGCGGGTCACGCTCGACACGCCGGCAGGTGCCGACGCGGGGGTGACCCTGGACGCGCTGGCCCTCGCCAGCCGCCTTGTGTCACGCGAGCTGGATCAGGCCGATCCGATCCCAGGCCGGTACACGCTCGAGGTCACCAGCCCGGGCGTCGAGCGGGCGTTGCGGACGCCTGCCCACTTCCAGCGCGAGCTCGGCAAGGTCGTGGCGATCCGGCTGCGCGACGTCGGTAACGAGGAGCGCCGGCTGACGGGAACGCTCGTCGCCGCCGATGACGCGACGGCCACCGTCGACGTCGACGGCACGGCGCGCACCGTGGCCTTCGACGACATCGATCGGGCGAAGACAGTTTTCACCTGGGGAGCGGGACCGAAGCCAGGGGCGGGCAAGAAGCGAAAGGAGGTCTCGTCTTGACCAACCTCGACATGACCGAAGCGATCCGCCTGCTCGCTCAGGAGAAGGGTCTGTCGGAGGACTCGTTGCTGCACGTGCTCGTCGATGCCCTGGCCTCTGCCTACAAGCGGCGGCCCGGCGCCGCCGACGAGGTCGTCGTCGAGGTCGATCCGCAGACCATGGAGTTCACGTTCATCGCCTACGACCTTGACGAGGACGGCAACTGGATCAACGAGCGCGACGACACCCCCAGGCGTGACGAGCTCGGCCGCATTGCCGCGCAGACGTTCCGCCAGGTGATGAGCCAGCGGATCCGCGAGGTCGAGCGGGACCGCAAGTTCGAGGAGTACGCCAACCGCGAGGGCGACATCGTCACGGGGATCATCCAACAGACCGACACCCGGTACACGCTGCTCGACCTTGGGCGCGTCGAGGCGCTGCTGCCACAAGCCGAGCAGGTCCCGTTCGAGCGTCCGCAGCCGGGGGATCGGTGCAAGGCGTACATCGTCGAGGTTCGGCGGACCGCCAAAGGCCCGCAGATCGTCGTCAGCCGCACCCATCCGGGTCTGATCAAGCGGCTGTTCGAGCTCGAGGTACCGGAGATCGCCGACGGGATCGTGGAGATCAAGGCCTGCGCCCGCGAGCCCGGCCATCGCACGAAGATCGCCGTGTGGTCGAACGACCACAACGTCGACCCCGTTGGTGCCTGCGTGGGCGCCCGCGGTGGTCGAGTGCGCATGGTCGTCAACGAGTTGCGCGGCGAGAAGATCGACATCGTCCCCTTCAGCGAGGACTTCCAGGATTTCGTGGCCAAGGCTCTGTCGCCGGCCAAGGTCAGCCAGGTGATCGTCAGCGACGACGGGACCCAGTCTGACGTCATCGTGCCCGACCACCAGCTCAGCCTGGCCATCGGTCGGGAGGGTCAGAACGCCCGGCTGGCTGCCCGGCTGACCGGCGTGCGCATCGACATCCGCTCCGAGACGCAGCTGGCCGAAGGTATTCCGGCGCGCCGCGACGAGCTGGACGAGGGAGTCGAGTACGCCGAGGGCCAGTGGGTGACGAACTCGGCGACCGGCGAGCTCGAATGGCACGCCGCCGACGGCACGATCATCAGCGAGTCCGAGTGGAATGCCCAGCAAGCCGGCGGCGAGGTGGCTTCCGACTCGGGAACGGGCGCCGAGGAAAGCGCCAGCGACGAGGCGCAGCCGAGCGAGCCGGAGGCGAGCGAGGCCATTGAGAGCAGCAGCGCCAGCGACGAGGCGCAGCCGAGCGAGCCGGAGACGACCGAGGCCGAGAGCACTAGCGACGAGCCGGACGCGACCGAGTCGCCGGCCGCTGAGGACACAAGCGCCGAGGGAAGCGCCAGCGACGAGGCGCAGCCGAGCGAGCCGCCGGCCAGTGTGGACACGCCGGCGAATGAGGACGCGCCGGCGAGCGCGCGCAGCGAGGATGAGGCGGGAACCGGCGAGGGAAGCGCTAGCGACGAGCCGGACGCGAGCGAGCCGGAGGCGAGCGAGCCATCAGGACGGGATGCGTCCTGAGCGCACGTGCGTGGGATGCCGGCGGCGACGACCGCAGAGTGAGCTGGTGCGCTGCGCGCTGCTGGCCGACGGTCAGGCGATCGTCAGCCGGACAGCGGCCGGCCGTGGAGCGTGGCTGTGCCCTCCACCGGGGGACTGTTTCGAGCAGGCGCTGCGCCGCAAGGCCTTCGCAAGAGCGTGGCGGCGACCGGTCGAACCCGTCGCGTTGGCCGCACTCGACGCCAGCTGGAGCGCAGTTGGGGTGGCAGGACATCACGAGAAAGGTTGAATGACGGCGTGGCGAAGAACCTACGAGTGCACGAGCTGGCCAAAGAGCTCGGAATGACCAACCAGGAGGTCGTCGACCTCTGTGGTCGGCTCGGCGTGCCCGTCAAGAGCCACTCGTCGTCGCTCAACGAGGCTTACGCCGACATGGTCCGCCGTCGCGCCCACCGTGACGGCTTGACTCGCGACGAGCAGCCCGAGGAGCCCAAGCCCGAGAAGAAGGCGCCGGCCAAGAAGGCCGCGGCGGCCAAGCAGGCGGCTGCCGAGGAGGCACCGGCTGACGTCCCGCCGGCAGAGCCTGTCGAGCAGCCGGCGGCGGCTCAGCCGCCCGAGCCGACGGTCGCGCCGGCGCCCGAGCCCGAGCCCGAGCCCGTCGAGCCGGCACCCGCCGTGGCCGCGCCGGCCGCGCCCGTCGAGGAGCCGAGGCCAGAGCCGGTGGCGCCCGTCGCCGAGCCGGCAACTGCGCCAGAACCCGAACGCGTTCCTGAGCCCGTGGGCGCGCCTGCGGCGCGCCCGCTGTGCAGAGCGCCCCGCTGTCGCAGAGCGCCCCGCTGTCGCAGAGCGCCCGGCCGTCGCAGAGCGCCCGGCCGTCGCAGAGCGGCCCGAGCGCGTCGTCACCGGTGAGCGGGTGCGGTCGGCGGGGCGCCCGGCACCTGGCGAGCACCGACCTGTCGATGTACCCGCCGCCCGCACCGAAGCCCCCGTGCGCACAGCGCCGCGTCCCGCACCGGTCCCCGCGGGCGCACCGGCCGGCGCGCCTGCCCGCCCAACCTCGCCCTCCGGTCGGCCGATCCCTCCGCCGCCCGGTCGACCGCTTTCGCCATCAGGCCGGCCGATCCCTCCGCCGCCCGGCAGCGCCCGCCCGGCGGCTGCTCGCACAGGAGGCCCCTCGAGCGGGCCGCGCGGCGGTGGAGGCGGAACCGGCGTCCGCACCGGCGGCCCCCGCCCCGGCGGCTACGCCGGCAGCCCAGGACCCCGCCCCGGTGGTGGTCCTGGCACGGGCCGTCCCGGTGGCGGTCCAGGTGGGCCTCCAGGCGGCGGCCCAGGGCGTCCGTCCGGCCAGCGTCGACCACCACGGCGTGGGCGCAGCCGCCGCCGTCGTCGCGACCGCGAGGAGCTGCAGCCGCAGTACACCAACTACACGCGTAGCGATGCGCCCGTTCCCGAGGGCACGGTCGTCATCGAGCGCGGCGTGTCGGCGCAGGAGTTCGGGCCGAAGCTGAACCGCACGTCGGCCGACGTCATCCGCTTCTTGCTCAACAACGGCGAGATGATCACGGCGACGATGGATCTCTCGGACGAGCAGATGGAGCTGTTCGCCCTCGAGATCGGCGCCGACATCATGCTGGTCGAGCCCGGCCAGCAGGAGGAGATCGGTCTCCAGGCGCTGTTCGACGACAGCGACGACGAGGAGAACCAGCAACCGCGGCCCCCGGTCATCACGATCATGGGTCACGTCGACCACGGCAAGACGACCGTGCTGGACAAGATCCGCCACGCCAACGTCGTCGCCGGCGAGGCCGGCGGGATCACCCAGCACATCGGCGCCTACCAGGTCGAGCAGAACGGGCAGCGGATCACGTTCCTCGACACCCCGGGCCACGCCGCATTCACGCAGATGCGGGCCCGCGGTGCCGATGCCACGGACATCGTGGTGCTCGTCGTCGCTGCTGACGACGGTGTGATGCCCCAGACGATCGAGGCGATCAACCACGCCAAGGCGGCCGAGGTGCCGATCGTCGTGGCCGTGAACAAGATCGACAAGGACAACGCCGACCCGCAGCGCGTCCTCAGCCAGCTGGCCGAGCACGAACTGGTTCCCGAGGCGTGGGGCGGCGACACGATCGTCGTCGAGATGTCGGCGACCCAGGACCTGGGCATCGACGACCTGCTCGACCAGCTGCTCGTCGTGTCCGAGCTCGAGGAGCTCAAGGCCAACCCGAATGGGCGCGCCAAGGGCGTCGTCC
The DNA here is from genome assembly GCA_963844915.1 of uncultured Acidimicrobiia bacterium. GTDB lineage: Bacteria > Actinomycetota > Acidimicrobiia > Acidimicrobiales > Ilumatobacteraceae > JALZMG01. Next base: position 1,363,687 of record CAWJQF010000013.1, read on the forward strand.
TGGAGGCCAAGCTCGACGTCGGTCGGGGTCCCGTCGCCACGGTCCTCGTCGACAAGGGCGAGCTCAACGTCGGTGACCCGATCGTGGCCGGCGCAGCCTGGGGCCGCGTGCGGGCGATGATCAACGAGAACGGCGAGCAGGTGAAGACGGCCGGTCCGTCGACGCCGGTCCAGGTGCTCGGTCTGTCGTCCGTGCCCGAGGCCGGCGACGAGTTCCGCGCTGCTCCGGACGAGAAGACCGCCCGCATCGTCGGTGAGGCTCGCGACTACCGCCTGCGCATGCGCCACCAGCGTGGTGACGCCCGCGTCAAGACGGGCACCAAGCTCGAGGACATCTTCGCCCAGATCCAGTCGGGCGAGACGGCGACGCTCAACATCGTGCTGAAGGCCGACGTCCATGGCTCGCTCGAGGCGGTCACCGAGAGCCTGCGCAAGCTGGACCGGCCGGAGGTCGAGCTGACGTTCGTCCACCGCGCTGTCGGAGGCATCACCGAGAACGACATCTCGCTGGCCGCCACGACGAACGCCACGATCATCGGCTTCAACGTCCGCCCGGACCGCAAGGCGCGCGAGCTCGCCGACGCCGAGGACGTGGAGATCCGGACCTACGAGGTCATCTACAAGTTGCTCGAGGACATCGAGCAGGCGATGGTCGGCATGCTGGCTCCGGAGTTCGAAGAGGTCGTCACGGGCGATGCCGAGGTCCGCGAGATCTTCCGGGTCCCGCGCATCGGCGCCATCGCCGGGTGCTACGTCCAGAACGGCGTCATCACCCGTGGGTCGAAGGTCCGCTTCCTACGCGACGGCACGATCATCTGGAAGGGTTCGATCACGTCGCTCAAGCGCTTCAAGGACGACGCCACCGAGGTGCGCGCCGGCTTCGAGTGCGGCATCGGGCTGTCGGACTTCCAGGATCTCAAGCCCGGCGACATCATCGAGACCTACGAGGAGCAGGAGATCGCTCGGAGTTGACCCATCCGAGTGTTTGACGCCATTCGAGTGCTGGACCTCGATTTTCCTGCCCTCTGACACTCGGATGCACCTGCCGTTAACGTCTGACCGGTGAAGGCGCGACGCAGTACCAGCGGGCATCGCTACCCACGCAGCGCGCGCGTCGGCCAGACGCTGCGCGAGGTGATCGCCGACGAGCTTGTCAAGATCGACGACGAACGGCTCCACCTCGTGACGATCACCGCCGTCGACGTCGACAACGAGCTCAACCGGGCAATCGTCTACTTCGACTCGCTCTCGGGCGAGGACGCCGACCCTGCGCTGCTCGATGCCCTCGAGAGCCACCGCCGCCGCATCCAGGCCTCGATCAACCGGCAGATCAAGGCCAAGAAGACGCCGGTCCTGCAATTCCGCCCGGACGACGTCATCCGCACGGCCGAGCGCATCGAGCAGATCCTGCGCGCGGATCGGGCGGGTGAAGCCGGCGGCTGAACCGTGGCACGGCGCCGGCCGGCCACCGTGCACGGCGTGGCGGTGGTCGACAAGCCGGCTGGTCTGACGAGTCACGACGTCGTCGGCCTGCTGCGCCGCCGGTTCGGCGAGCGACGCATTGGGCATGCCGGCACGCTCGACCCCGGCGCGACCGGGGTGCTGGTCGTCGGCGTAGGCAATGTCACCCGCCTCCTGCGCTTCGTGGGCGATGGCCGCAAGCGGTACTTCGGCGAGGTCGTGCTGGGCGTCGAGACGGACACGCTCGACGCCGATGGCACCGTCACGGCTCGCCACGACATGGCCGGTGTCACGGTCGAGGCTGCCCGGGCGGCGGCCGCCGAGCACCTGACAGGGGACATCCAGCAGGTGCCGCCGATGGTCTCGGCGCTCCATGTCGGTGGTCGCAGGTTGCACGAGCTCGCGCGGGAGGGCGTGGAGGTCGAGCGTGAAGCCAGGACCGTCACAGTTGACCGCTTCGACGTGACCGGCACGGCCGAGTGCGACGTCTTGGCCATCGACGTCGAGTGCTCGAGCGGCACCTACGTGCGTGTGCTGGCGGCCGACCTCGGGCGCCTGCTCGGCGGCGGTGCGCACCTCCGGCGGTTGCGGCGCGTCGCCGTCGGCCCGTTCAGCATCGAGGAGGCGGCTGGCCCTGACGAGTGTGAGCTGCTGGCGCCGACCGAGGCGGTGCGGGGCATGGATCGCCTGACGGTCGACGCGCCCAGCGCCGCGCTTGTTGCCAATGGGCGGGTGCTGCCGGCGCCGCCTGGGGCCGGTCCGTGGGCGATCGTCGACGAGGGCGGGGATCTGCTCGCCGTGTACGAGTCGTTCGGCACCGGACGGGCCAAGCCGGCCGTCGTCCTGCCCCGATCGACCGTCCCCGAGTAGCGTCGCTTCTGTGCAGGTCATCACGGAGGTCGACGGCCCACTGTGGCCGGGTGAACGGACCGTCCTCACGATCGGCGCCTACGACGGAGTGCACCTCGGTCATCAGGCGGTCATCGCCGCCGTCAAGGAACGCGCCGCGGACGAGGGCGCGCGTTCCGTCGTGCTGACCTTCGATCGTCACCCTGCCACGATCGTGCGTCCGGAGTCGGCACCTCAGCTGTTGACGTCGTTGGACCAGCGATTGGAGCTGCTCACCGCCACCGGGCTCGACGGCACGGTGGTCCTGCGCTTCGACGAGGCGCAGTCCAAGGAGGCCCCTGAGTCGTTCATCGAGCGGGTCCTCATCAGCGCGCTCGCCGTGAAGGTGGTCGTCGTCGGAAGTGACTTCCACTTCGGCAGCCACCGCGAGGGCAACGTGCGGCTGCTCGAGGACTACGGGCTCGCTCACGACTTCGTCGTCGAGCCGGTGGGCCTCGTCGAGCGTGCCGACGGCATCGAGGAGCCGATCAGCAGCACGGCGATCCGGCGAGCCCTGGCGGGCGGCGACGTGGAGGTGGCGGCCAGCATGCTCGGGCGCCCGCACGAGGTCCGCGGCAAGGTCGTGATGGGGGATCAGCGTGGCCGCTTGCTCGGCTTCCCGACTGCCAACGTCGAGGTGCCGAACTCCGTCTGCATGCCGGCGGACGGGGTGTATGCCGGCTGGTACGAGCGGCCCGATGGCACGGTCAACCGGTGCGCCATCAACCTCGGCCGCCGGCCGACGTTCTACGAGCACGCCGACCACTCCCTCCTCGAGGCACATCTCCTCGACTTCGATGCCGACCTCTACGGCGAGGAGGCCAAGGTTCGCTTCGGACATTTCATGCGCAGTGAGCGCAAGTTCGATGGCATCGATGCGCTCCGGACGCAGCTCGAACACGACATCGAGCACGCTCGCGCGCTCGTTGGTTAGGCCGGGACAGGTCGCGTCGTTCAGAGGCGAAGGCCCGATTCGGCACGGCGGGCGCTCCAGCGCCTTCGCTGGCCGCGTCTAGCAGGTCGCGTCGTTCAGAGGGGAAGGCCCGATTCGGCGCGGCGGGCGCTCCAGCGCCTTCGCCGGCCGCATCTAGGAGGTCGCGTCGTTCAGAGGCGAAGGCCCGATTCGGCACGGCGGGCGCTCCAGCGCCTTCGCCGGCCGCATCTAGCTCGGCCAGATGACCTGCCCGGCCTCGTCGTAGACGCCGCTGATCGAGTCGACGTCCACCGCCGACATGAGATCCGGCGCGGCGTCATCGCCGAACAGTCCGACGTCGGCGTAGGCGGCGACCTCGGTCTGCAGCCCGTCGAGCTCGGGAACGCCCATCGGCGCACCGCCCTGCCCCTCGAGCAGCTCGGCATCGGTGTTCCAGCGGAACGCCTCGCCCTCGGCGGACAGGAAGCTCGGGTTGCCCCCGGCCTCGACGAGCGCGATCGCCGTCTCGGCCGCGCCCGTTGGGTCGGCCACGGCATCGGCGAGACCACGCATCGACGCCCGGAGGAAGTCCTGGACAGCGGTGGGGTGCTCGTCGATGAACTGTCGCGTCGTGTACAGCACGCCGAAGGAACCGGGGACGTCGTAATCCGTCGGATCGAACAGGTCGAACGCGATGCCGGCCCGTTCGAGCTGCCCCGGCTCGTTGCTCTTGTATCCCGGGAACCCCACGATGCCGTCGAGTGCCCAGTGGGCGAGCGGGTCGAAGCCGTCGAGCAGCACCGTCTCGTACTCCACACCCTCCTCGAGGCCCGCCGAAGCGAGCATCGCCTTGACGCTCGTCGGCAGCGCGCCCTTGACGCCGATCGTCGAGCCGGCGAGATCCTCGAGCTCGGTAGCCGTACCGGGATGCAGGATCAGCCCGTCGATCGCGCTGCGTCCTTCGACCGCAACGGCGACGAGATCGGCGTCGTTCGCTGCTGCGTAGTTGAGCACCTCGCTGAAGGATCCACCGGAGGCGAACTGCGCCTCGCCGCTGGCGACGATTGGGTAGTTGGCGGTGGAGAAGCTGGGCTGCAACTCCACGTCCAGGCACAGCTCGTCGAAGTAGCCGGCCTGCTCGGCGATCACGACCTCGACGATCGAGGCCGTCGCCGCGAAGTCGAAGCCCGACAGGTACGTGATCGTGCCGGCGTCGCGGTTGGCCTCGCACCGCGCCTGTGGGAACGGTTCGCCGGCGGCGACCGTGAGGTCTTCGTCGGCGGCCGTGGTCGCGGTGGTCTGCGCTGGTGGAGTCGTCGGTATCTCGGACGTCGCGTCGGCCGTGTCGTCGTCGCTGCCGCACGCCGGCAGGACGAGGGCGATCAGCCCGAGAAGGGGAAGCAGGGCACGCTGGCTCATCTGTCGTCCTTGCGGTAGAGCGATTGGATTGCCAGCGCATGGCGGCCGGGGCGGTTTGCAAGAGAAAGGCCCACCCCGGGCCGTGAAGTCCGTGCGGTGACGATCGTACCGGCCGTCAGCGCATCCGCGACGAGCGTGCTCGTTGTGACACGTGCCAGCGCAACAGGACCCGCTCGAGCAGCGTGATCAATGCCAGCCCGGCGACGCCGAGGAGCACCGTCGCCAGCACGGTCGCCCAGAGCACCTGCGCGTTCTGGCCGTTGGCAGCCCTGCGCCCGATCGCTCCGAGGCCCTCGTTCGACAGGTTGCCGCCCTCGCCGTAGTACGCCGCGGCGAGCGCCAGCGCCGTGACGTACCGCGCCGTGGCAAGCAGGGATGGCACGGCGGCGGGCAGGCGCAGCCTCCACAAGACCTCGACGCGGCTGGCGTCGACCGAGGCCAGCAACTCCCGAGCCGCAGGGTCGGCCGAGCGCAGGCCGGCGACGGCGGCGAACACGAAGACAGGCATGCACACGAACGCGACGAGGAAGATGACGGGCGGGTCGCCGCGTCCGAGCCACACGAGGATCGAAGAGAAGTAGGCGACCCAGGGCGCGACAAGGATGAGTACGAGGACGGGCTGAGCGGCCTGCTCGAGGAACCGCCACGCCGCGAGCAGCGATCCGATGACCAGCGCGACCGCCAGCGAGATGAGCAACCCCGACGCGGCTTGATAACCGGTGACGGCGGCGGCCTCGGCGTAGAACCTCGGTCGCTCGACGAGCTCGGCGACGATCTCGGAGGGCGGCAGGAGGATGAACGGCTCGACGTCGAAGACGCGGACGAAGAGCTCCCAAGCGAGCCCGAACACGACGACACCGGTGACCGCGGCGAGCAGGACCCGGCGTGCACTCACCTTCCGGCGCCCTCGACGAGGAGTGCCCGCAGGCGCGTCTCGAGCGTGAAGAACGACGGCTGGTCCTCGATCTCCGGTTGGCGCGGCCGTGCGAGATCGATGGTCTCGATCCCGACGATGCGCCCTGGGCGGGCCGAGAGCACCGCCACTCGATCGGAGATGAACACCGACTCGGCGATCGAATGGGTCACGAACAGGACGGTGGTCGCGAGCGGTTCGCACAGGCGGGCCAGGAGGTGGCGCATGTCGGCGCGCGTGATCTCGTCGAGGGCGGCGAACGGCTCGTCCATCAAGAGCAGCGGCGCGCCGAGCGCGACGGCGCGCACGAGGGCGACGCGTTGCTGCATGCCGCCCGACAGCTCGTGCGGGTACGCGCCGGCGAAGTCCGAGAGGCCGACATGGGCGAGCAGTTCCGAAGGCGTTGGGCCGTCCGGCGTGTGCGCACGACGGCGGTTGACGTCCAGGAGCAGGCGGGCGTTTGCCTCGACGGTTCGCCACGGGAGCAGGGCGGGGGACTGCGGCACGAAGCCGATGCGCTTCTCGGATCGCGCGACGTGGGGACTGGATCCGTCGACCGACACGCTGCCGGCCGTCGGTTCGACGAGCCCACCGACGATGCGCAGGAGCGTCGTCTTGCCGCTGCCAGACGGGCCGAGCACCGTCACGATCTCACCCGACTCGATGGCGAGGTCGACCGGACCGAGCGCCTCGACAGTGCCGAACCGCTGCGCGACGCCCGCGAGCTCGATGGCGGCCGTCACGGGCGCCGAGCGTACGGCCGACCAGCGAGGGAGCGGTGAGGCGTGCGCCGCCGATAGCCTTGCCCGGTCCGTCGCAGCTCGGGGTCTCCCGTCGCTTCGGCGCGATGCTCGCCGCCCATCGGCGCCGAGCGTGACCACAGACGAAAGAGTTGGTCCGATGTCCAAGCAGGACACGATTTCCGAGTACCGCACGCACGAGTCCGACACAGGTTCCCCCGAGGTGCAGATCGCACTGCTCAGTCAGCGCATCAGCCACCTCACCGACCACCTGCGGACGCACCCCAAGGATCACCACAGCCGCCGCGGGCTGCTGATGTTGGTCGGCCGGCGCCGCCGCATGCTCGACTACGTGCGCTCGATCGACGTCGCCCGCTACCGCGAGATCGTCGCCCGCCTCGGCCTCCGCCGCTGATCGATGCGGCCGCCGAAGCGCCTGGAGGCGCCGGCGTGCCGAACCGGGTGACGGCCCCTGAACGACGCGACCGCGAAGGCGCTGGAGCGCCCGCCGTGCCGAATCGGGTGTTCGCCCCTGAACGACGCGACCGCGAAGCGCCTCGCAACGACGCGGTCGCCTGCCAGTCAGCAAACCTCGCTATCCTGGTGAAAACCGAGCGGCCGAGGTTCGGTTGCCGGTCGCCCCTTCCGTGGCCTGACCCCGAGCGGGTCGGTCGACGGGATCGCCGACTGGGAACCGGCCGGCCGCTCCACATCATCCGGCTTCGCCGGACGAAAGGAGCCCTTTGTGGCTGATCCCATCCGCGTGAGCGGTCCCATTTCGGGGACCGAGCGCACCCTGTCCTTCGAGACCGGTCACTTGGCGCCGCAGAGCCAAGGCGCGGTCGTGGCGTCCATCGGCACGACGACCGTGCTGACGACCGCCAATGCCGCCCACGACGTCCGTGCGGGCGTTGACTTCTTCCCCCTCACCGTCGACGTCGAGGAGCGGGCCTATGCGGCGGGCAAGATCCCCGGGTCGTTCTTCCGCCGAGAAGGCCGCCCCACCGAGGACGCGGTACTCACGTGCCGCCTCACGGACCGTCCGCTGCGCCCGTCGTTCCCGAAGGGCTTCCGCAACGAGACGCAGGTCGTGACGACGGTGATCGGCGCCGACCAGGAGAACCCACACGACGTCCTGTCGATCAACGCGGCATCAGCGGCGCTGATGATCAGCGGCATCCCGTTCGACGGGCCGATCGGCTCAGTCCGCATCGCCTACTCCACCGACGGCGAGTGGCTGCCACACCCGACATACCAGGAGAGCGACGCCAGCGTCTTCGAGCTCGTCGTCGCCGGCCGCCAGCTCGACGACGGCGATGTCGCGATCATGATGGTCGAGGCGGGCGGCACCCCGAAGAGCTTCGAGTACTACGCGGAGGGCGCCCCCAAGGTCGACGAGGCAGTCCTCGCCGACGGCCTCGAAGCGTCGAAGCAGTGGATCAAGGAGTCGATCGGGCTGCAGCGCCAGCTCGTCGCCAGCGTGATCTCCACGCACGGACCGATCACTCCGCTCGCGTTCAGCCCGGTCCACGACTACGGCGAGGACGTCTTCGCTGCCGTGGAGAGTGCGGCCAGCGAAGGGCTGTCGAAGGCGGTCACGATCGCCCGCAAGGCCGAGCGCAACGTGGCGACCGATGAGGTCATCGACCGCACCGTCGCCGAGCTCGCCGGCACCACTGACGAGCCGGGCTCGTTCGCCGGCCGGGAGCGCGAGATCCGCGAGGCCGTGCGCTCACTCACGAAGAAGCTCGTCCGCAAGCGCATCGTCGAGGAAGGCGTGCGCATCGACGGACGCGGATTGTCAGATCTTCGACCGGTGTCAGCAGAGGTCGGCGTCCTGCCGACCGCTCACGGCTCCGGTCTCTTCCAGCGTGGCGAGACGCAGGTCCTCGACGTGTGCACGTTGGCCATGCCGCGCATGAACCAACTGCTCGACACGCTCAGCCCGGAGACCACCAAGCGCTTCCTCCACCACTACAACATGCCGCCTTGGGCCAATGGTGAGACCGGCCGAGTCGGCTCTCCCAAGCGCCGGGAGATCGGCCACGGTGCACTGGCTGCACGCGCCGTGCTGCCGGTCGTGCCGAGCCAGGAGGAGTTCGCCTACACGCTGCGCCTCGTCTCCGAGGTGCTCAGCTCGAACGGCTCGACCTCGATGGGTTCCGTCTGCGCGTCGAGCCTGTCGCTGATGGACGCCGGCGTCCCGATCAAGGCGCCGGTCGCCGGCATCGCGATGGGCCTCGTCTACGACGGCGATCGTTACATCACGCTCACCGACATCCTCGGCGCCGAGGACGCGTTCGGCGACATGGACTTCAAGGTCGCCGGCACCGCCGAGGCAGTCACCGCACTGCAGCTCGACACGAAGATCGACGGCATCCCGGCCGACGTGCTGACGGCGGCCCTGCAACAGGCGAAGGTCGCCCGCCTCGAGATCCTCGACGTGATGAACGCGGCGATCTCCGCACCTCGCACGGAGGTTGCGGCGACGGCGCCGAAGATCACCACGCTGATCATCCCGATCGACAAGGTCGGCGAGGTGATCGGCCCCAAGGGCAAGGTCATCAACACGATCCAGTCCGAGACCGGTGCCGACATCAGCGTCGACGACGACGGTGCGCAGGGCATCGTGACGATCGGTGCTGTCGAGAGCTGGCGCATGGAGGAGGCAAAGGCCGCCATCCTGGCGATCGTCGATCCGCCGAAGGCCGAGCTGAACGCCGTCTACAAGGGACGGGTCGTCAACATCACGAAGTTCGGCGCCTTCGTCAACATCCTTCCCGGCCGGGACGGCTTGGTCCACATCTCCAAGCTCGGTCGCGGCAAGCGGATCAACGCCGTCGAGGACGTGCTCTCCCTCGGGCAGGAGCTGGAAGTGCGCGTCGATGAGATCGACGACAAGGGCAAGGTCAGCCTGACGCCCGTCGGCGACGAGCCCGAGCAGGGCGGAGTAGCCGGCGGCGGCGACGCCGCCGTCGCGACCGACGGAAACGGGAGCGCTGTCGTCAGCGTGTCGTTCGAGGAGACGTTCGACGCCGAGCTGAGCCAAGAGGTCGGCGACCTCGGCCCCAACGCGGAGCGCGAGCGGGCTGGTGATGGCGGCCGCAGTCGTGACGCAGGCAGCCGCGACCGCGGCCGGCGCCGCCATCGCTGACGATGCGGCCGCCGAAGCGCCTGGAGGCGCCGGCGTGCCGAACCCGGGCCTCGCCTCTGAACGACGCGACCAAGGCGCCGCCATCGTATTCACCGGCCGGCGAAGGCGCCGGAGCCGCTCCATGACTGAACGCATCTCTCGGCTGCCCAACGGTCTCACCGTCGCCACCGACTTCGTCCCTGCGGCGAGGTCGGTGGCGATTGGGGTCTGGGTTGCCGTCGGCTCGCGCGACGAGCCGGCTGAGCTGTCGGGCGTCAGCCACTTCCTGGAGCACTTGCTGTTCAAGGGCACCGAGACGCGCACGGCGACCGACATCTCGCGCGCCGTCGATCGTGTCGGCGGCGACATCAACGCCTTCACGTCGAAGGAGTACACGGCGTACTACTGCCGGATGCCGCGCCGTCACGGCGCAACGGGTGTCGAACTGCTCGGCGATGTCCTCACGCACTCGTTGCTCGACGACGAGGACGTCGAGAGTGAACGCCAGGTGATCCTCGAGGAGCTGGCCATGGACGACGACGCGCCCGACGACGTGGCGTTGCGCACGCTGACTCGTCAGGTGTTCGGCGACCACGGGCTCGGCCGCGACACCGCGGGCGGACGGTCGACCGTCCGCTCGATCCGGGCCTCCAACGTCCGAGACTTCTTCGGCGAGCACTACCGCACCGGCGCGACCACGGTCACCGTGGCAGGCGATGTCGATCATGACGAGGTCGTGGCGGCGGTCGACGCGGCGTTCGCCGACATGCCAGGGGGCGATGGACGAGTCGCCCGGCGTGGCGCCGGGCGATCCCGACGTCGACGTGTCGATCGACGATGACTCGGAGCAGGTTCACCTGGCGATCGGTGGACGCTCGGTCGCCCGCGAGGATCCCGACCGCGAGGCGCTCGACGTCGTGAACCACGTCTTCGGAGGCGGGCTGTCGAGCCGCCTGTTCGACGAGATCCGCGAGCGACGTGGCCTGGCGTACAGCGTCTACTCCGCCACCTCGGCCTACGCCGACGCCGGCGCATGGTCCGTGTACGCCGGGGCGATGCCGGAGCACGCCAGCGACGTGAGCCGGCTCGTCGACCAGGAGTTGACTCGCCTCGTCGAGGACGGTGTCACGGACGAGGAGCTGACGGTGGCGATCGGCTACCTCACCGGGGCCTACGAGATGGGGCTCGAGGACACCGGCGCCCGCATGTCGCGCCTCGGCGGAATGCTCGCCACGATGGGCCGCGTGATCCCGGTCGACGAGCAGCTCGAGCGCTGGGAGAAGGTGAGCCACGCCGACGTGCGGCGCGTCATCGACCGGGTTTACGGGGCAGGTCGACCGGTGACCGTGCTGGTCGGCCCCATGTACTCGAGCTAACCCCTCCTGATGCGGCCGGCGAAGGCGCTGGAGCGCCCGCCGTGCCGAACCCGGTCTTCACGCCCGAACGGCGCGACCTGGCGCGTACATTCGTCGGATGACGCGCGTTGGAGTGAGCGGTGCCGGCGGACGGATGGGATCGGCCGTGTGTGCGGCAGTTGCACTCGACCCAGAGCTCGAGCTGGTCGCCGCCGTCGATCCGTACGCCGCCGGGCAGATCATCGAGGGGATGGCGGTCTCCGGCGAGCCGAAGGCATTCGTGGATGCCGGCGCCGAGGTCGTCGTCGACTTCTCGGTCGCCGACGCGGCGCGGCGCACCGTGCTGTGGCTGGTGATGCACGGAATCCACACCGTGGTCGGGACGACTGGCCTGACGGACGAGGACCTCGAGACGTTCGCCCACGAGTTCGGTGACGACGACGCACCGAACTGCGCCGTCGTGCCGAACTTCTCGATCTCGGCGGTGCTGATGATGCGCTGCGCCGAGCTGGCCGCGCCGTTCTTCGAGTCGGTCGAGATCATCGAGTTGCACCACGACGCCAAGGCCGATGCACCGTCCGGGACCGCGATCACCACGGCGGAGCGGATTGCCGCCGCGTCCGATGAATGGGCGGCTGACCCGACGAGGCAGGAGGTGCTCGATGGGTCGCGAGGCGGCGTCGGGCCCGGTGGCATCCGGGTCCACGCCGTGCGGATGCGAGGGATGGTCGCCCACCAGGAGGTCATCTTCGGTGCCCTCGGTCAGACGTTGACGATCCGCCAGGACAGCTACGACCGCTCGAGCTTCATGCCCGGCGTGATCCTCGCCATCAAGCACATCGCCGAGCACAAAGGTCTGACGGTCGGACTGGACCGCTTCTTGAACCTCTGACGCTCACGCCCGCGTGGCGCGATGAGCAATGTGCGCCGTATGGGCGCTCATCGCTCATCGCATCGCTCATCGCTCACCGCTCACGGCTCACCGCCGCAAGCGTTCGGCGGGGGCGGCGCCGGAGTCGATCTCGTCGTAGGTCCAGTCGGGCTGCTTGCCTGCCTCCGCCTGGTCGATCTCGGCGGCCTCGCCGCGCAGCACCGTGAGTGGGGCGATCAGCACCGGCGTGACGGGATCGGCCCGCTCCGGCGCCGTCTCGAGGTGCTTGGCGAGCGCCTCCGGGAACAGCGCAAGGAGGCTGTTCACCACCCGCTGCTGCTGGTGGGCGAGGAAGCAGCGAGCCTCGTCGGTGACGGTCTCCACCCGGCTCGCCAGCTCATCCACGTCGTGGTCCGTGGCATCGGAGCTGCAGAAACGGGCCAGCAGCTCGGCGAGGGCGAGGCCGTCCTGCTTGCACGGCGTGCACTGGCCACACGACTCCACGGCGAGGAAGCGCGACACGCCCTGGGCCACGGCGACGAGGTCGTCGGCGTCGTCGAACACGATGAACCCCGTGGCACCGAGCCCGCTGCCCGCCGCTTCCATGGCCTCGTACGACAGGGGTGTGTCGAGCGCCCATGCCGGCAGGAACGGATGGGAGACGCCGGAGAGCACGGCTTGGACACCGGCACCGGGCGCCGTCCCGCCCCCGATCTCCTGGATCACCGTTCGTAGCGGCGTGCCGAGCGGCACCTCGCCGACCCCGGCGCGCAGCGTCGAGCCGGACACGGTGCAGATGGCCGTTCCAGGTGACGCCGCCGTACCCAGCTCGCGGAACCACGTCGCGCCGTTCGCCAGGATCAGGGCGACGTTGGCCAAGGTCTCGACGTTGTTCGCCAGCGTCGGTGGAGGCGAGGTCGTGTCGACGGAGTCATCGTCGACTCCGCGGACATAGGGCGGTGTGACGCGCGGAAACGGCGGACGCCCCTCCGTGACCTCGAGGAGCGCGGTCTCCTCGCCGAAGAGGTACTCGCTCGGGCCAGCGACGATCTCGAGCTCGATGCCGTCCGCCCAGCCGCTCTCTCGAAGCGCGTCGATGGCGGAGCGCAGGCGGGCGATCTGCTCGGCGAACGAGCGCTTGACCGCGACGACGATGCGGTCGGCGCCGACGGTGCGAGCGGCGATGAGAGCGCCCTCCAGCACCCGATACGGGTTGCGCACCAGCAGCGTGCGGTCCTTGAAGCTGCCGGGCTCACCCTCGGCCCCGTTGACGATGACGGTCGCCGCGAGGTCGGCAACCGTCCGCCACTTGGCACCGGTCGGGAACCCTGCTCCACCGCGCCCACGCAGCCCCGAGGCGTCGAGCTCGTCGATCGTGCCGACCGACCCGAGCTTCAGGGCTGCCTCGAGTCCAGCGCCCCCGCCAGCACCGACGTAGTCATCCAGCGACTCAACAGGTCGTGGGTCGAGGACGCGCGAGACCAGCACGGACATGGCGGGAGCGTTCCCCGCCGGGCGCTTCGCGCAACCTCAGGACACGGCAGCCAAAGCGGCGTCGTAGTTGGGCTCCTGGGCGATCTCCGGCACCTGCTCGGTGTAGGCGACGTTGCCATCGGGGTCGATGACGACCACCGCCCGCGACATCAGCCCGGCCATCGGACCGTCGGCGATCCTCACGCCGTACGTCTCGCCGAAGTCGCTGCGCAACGTCGAGGCCGACGTGACGTTGTCGATCCCCTCGGCCGTGCAGAAGCGGCCCTGCGCGAACGGCAGATCGGCCGAGACGTTGAGCACGGCGAAGCGGTCCTGTCCCGCCGCCCGCTCGTTGAACGCCCGCACGCTCGCCGCGCAGACGCCCGTGTCCATGCTCGGGAAGATGTTCAGGACCAATGACTTGCCGGCGAAGTCGCCGGCGGTGACGTCGCCGAGATCCCTGCCCGTCAGCGTGAACGGTGGCGCCGGGGAACCGATTGCGGGGAGGTCGCCGACGGTGTGGATGGGGTTGCCGCGAAGGGTGATCTCAGCCATGGCGGCGAGTCTGCCAGGGGGTTACGACTGTGCGCCACGACGGAAGTTGCGCAGGTTGATGAGCAGCACCATGGCCACGGAGATGCCCAGCGCCCACCACTGGTAGCGCTGCAGGAAGTCGAGGATGTCGAGCAGCGGCTCCTCGAACGTCTTGGCCAGCCACCACATCAGTGCCAGCCGCCCAGCGATGCCGAGACCGAGGAGGACGGCGAGCCGCACGGGTGGGGTGCGGTGGATTCCGGTCAGGACGGCGACGATGTTGCTGCCGGCGAAGAACGGGATCAGCCCGATCTCGGCCTTGGTGAAGTTGCGGTTGTAGACGTCGAGTGCCTCCGGCGTGAAGCCGAGGTAGCGGGTGAACCACGACAGCGCGGTGTCGCGGTAGGCCCGGCCGATCAGGTGGCAGACGATGAAGGCGGCGGCGATGCGGATCGTGCCGATCACGACGTAGGTGAACGGTGAGATCCCGCCGGCGACCACGAGGACCAGGTACCGCTGGCGGGACGACAGCAGCAGCAGCGCTTCCGGGCGGTTGTTCACCCAGCTCGCCCACACGCCGTTGGCGACGTTCGTGCAGATGATCAGCGCGACGAAGGCGATCAGGGTCAGCGGCGCCCACCACGGTGGGGTGTGCGGGGCCGGCTCTTCGGTAGCCGGCGCCTCGGTAGCCGACGCCTCGTCGGCGGCCGCCGCGTCGGTAGCCGCCGCCTCGTCAGCGCCGACCGGAGGCGCGGCTCCGTCGTCGCTCGGGGTCGCCGCCACGGCACGAAGCTACCTGCGAGCCGTAAACGATGCGGCCGCCGAAGCGCCGGGAGGCGCCGGCGTGCCGAACCGGGTCCTCGCCTCACAACGACGCGATCGGAGTCGGCCGGTACTCTCGCCGCCATGAAGGGCACGATGCAGGACGTCCCGCTCACGATCCCGCACATCTTCGACCGGGCCGAGCAGTACTTCCCGCACAAGACGGTGACGACGGCGACGGCGGCCGGGCGCGAGCAGGTCACCTATGGCGAGTGGGCCGAGCGAACGCGCCGGCTGGGCGGCGTGCTCGACGATCTCGGGATCTCCTCCGAGGGTCGTGTGGCGACGTTCGCCTGGAACACCGCCCGCCACCTCGAGCTGTACTTCGCCGCGCCGTGCACCGGTCGGGTGCTGCACACGCTGAACATCCGTCTCTTCCCGGAGCAGCTGACGTACATCGTCAACCACGCCGATGACGAGGTGATCTTCGTGGACCGCTCGCTGCTGGCGTTGTTGGCGCCGCAGCTCAAGACGTTCGAGCGGCTGCGCCACCTCATCTTGATGGACGACGGGAAAGGCGACGTCCCCGAGGACCTGGCAGGCCACACGCTCGTCGACTACGAGGAGTTGTTGGCGGTGGCGTCACCGGTCGAGTTCCGCGTGGATGACGAGCACCAAGCGGCGAGCATGTGCTACACGAGCGGCACGACCGGCAACCCCAAGGGTGTCGTCTACAGCCACCGCAGCACGTTCCTGCACACGATGGCGGCGATGATGGCGGACTCCCTCGGCGCCCGCGAGTCGGACCGCATCCTCCCGGTCGTGCCGATGTTCCACGCGAACGCGTGGGGGCTCGCCCACGCCGGCGTGGCCAGCGGCGCCGACCTCGTGATGCCTGGACCCGACTTGTCGGGACCGGCCATCGCCGACCTCGTCGTCGAGGAGCGGGTGACCGTCGCCGCCGGTGTCCCGACGATCTGGATGCAGGTCCTGCCACATCTCAAGGGCCGCGACACGTCTGCACTGCGGGCGATCCCCTGCGGCGGATCGGCCGTACCGAAGGCGCTGTCGGAGGCATACCGCGAGCAGCTCGGGCTACCGATCCTGCAGGCGTGGGGGATGACGGAGACGAGTCCCGTGGCGTCGGTGTGCCACCTCGACGTCGACGAGCGCGAGCTGCCCGAGGACGAGCAAGCGGACCTGCGCACCAGCGTGGGGCGCATCACCTTCGGTGTCGAGTGTCGAGTCGTCGAGCCGGGGACGACGACGCCGGTGCCGCGCGACGGCGAGTCGAGCGGAGAGCTGCAATGTCGCGGGTCCTGGATCGCGGCGACCTACTACGACGACCCTCGGGCCGACGAGAGCTTCACCGACGACGGGTGGTTGCGCACGGGGGACGTTGCCACGATGGACGAGCGCGGACGGATCCGCCTCGTCGATCGCACGAAGGACCTCATCAAGTCGGGTGGGGAGTGGATCTCGTCGGTCGAGCTGGAGAACGAGCTGATGGGCCACCCCGAGATCCGTGAGGCGGCCGTGATCGGCGTCGCCGACGAGCGGTGGGGCGAGCGGCCGCTGGCCTGCGTCGTGCTCGAGGAAGGCTCCTCGCTGTCCAAGGAGGAGATCCTCGACCACCTGGCGCCGAAGGTCGCCAAGTGGCAGCTGCCCGACCACGTCGTGTTCATTGACGAGGTCCCCAAGACGAGCGTTGGGAAGTTCTCCAAGAAGACCCTGCGCGAGCGCTTCGCCTCCGGCGTGCCGACGTCGTAGGCAGCGCGCGACCGAGTCACTCGTCGACGTACGCGATCGCTTCGATCTCGACGAGCATCTCGGGTTCGGCGAGGGCAGCCTGCACCGTCGTGCGGGCGGGCGGGTCCTGCGGGAAGAACTCGGCGAACACTGCGTTCATCGCCTCGAAGTAGCGGATGTCGGCGAGATAGACGTTGCACTTCAGCACGTCGGCGAGCGTGGCGCCGCCGGCGCGGAGGATGGACTCGACATTGGACAGCACCTGCCGGGTCTGCGCAGTCGGATCACCGAGGCCGACGAGCTCGGCCCGTTCGTTCCAGGCGACCTGACCAGCCGTGTAGACGAGGCGCCCACCGCGTGTGCCGGGTGAGTACGGGTACTCCGGTCGCGGCTGGAAGCTCAGGTTGTCGGGGCGCAGGGTCTGCTTGGGCACGGGCCCTCCTTAGCAGGGAGGCTGCCCGCCGATCGTCACCTCGATGCTGGGATGGCCTGCGGGCGCCGGGCCGTAGGCGAACGTGAAGCCTTGGTCGTGCTCGATCGTTGCCTCGGCGGGGACGCCGTTGACAACGACCTCGACGTCGTCGGCGTGGTACGGCACGACCACTTCGAACCCGGACGGTGAGTTCGGACCGCCCGTCGGGTTGGCCACGGGGCAATCGACCTTCCCGGGCGGTGAGCAGTCGCCGCTGCCGCCCCACGACGCATCGATGCTCAGGCACTCGGTGCCGTGGAGCGTCGAGTACTCGTAGGCGACCCAGCGGCCGCGTTCGATCTCGCCGTACGTCTTCCGAGCGTTGGCCGGGATGCCGTGGGTGACCTCCGGGTTGCCGATGGTGACGTCGCCAGCCGGAACGACCGCCAACGCGCCGACCACGGAGGTCAGGTCGGTGCCGGGAAGCCCGACGATCGTCGCAACTGCATCGGTGTCGACTGCGACGATGACGGTGGGATGCCCGCCGAACGTCGTCGTGACCCATGCGTCCTGTCGACCAGCGAGCGGTGTGAGCGGCCCGTCACGGCCCGGCGCCAAGAGTGACGCGACGGCCACATCGACGGCCTCGCCCGAGCCGACGGTCGAGTAGGTGATCGTGAGCTGCGTGTCCTCATAGCGGACCGATCCCTGCTCGGTCGGGACGGCGAACTCCTCGAAGCCTGCCGGCACACCGGCATCCGCGAGGTCTCCGTTCGACGCCGTTGAGGCGGCGGCGATCGCCTCTTCGGCGCTGACGTCACCGGCACCGGTGACGACGCGCATCCCGTATTCCGTCAGCCACGCCACCTGTGCAGCCTCGGAGGTGACGACGACTCGAGCGTCGACACCGGGGATCCCTGCGGAAGGCGCGTCGACGAACGTCATCTCCCAATCCAGCGCCGTCGAGTCGGAGATCGAGATGCCTCCGGACGGGGCGCCGTCGGAAGAGCGCCGGACGAACCATCGCTGGGCCGCCGTCGACCTCGTCCCGTGGACCCAGTCCAAGACGGGATCGGACCGGATGGGAGCGTCGCCTGGTTGCGGATCGAGGACGGCGAGCCGATCCGGCGTCGGGATCACGGGTGCGAGCGACGGTGCGACGGGCGGGTCCGTCTGCGCGGCCGGCGATTCGGGCGGTGCATCAGACGGCCTGCCGATGGCCCACAGGGCACCGACGCCGACGACGGCCACCGAGGCTGCGGCGAGCGTCACCCAGACCTCGGGCCGTACCCGGCGGCGACGTGGCGGGACGGCCGAACCCGCTCGCGACGCGAGCCGTGATCGTGCGGCCGCGACGTCCGGTTCGTGGCAGTCAGCCAGCACGTACATCGCGCGTTCGATGCGCTCCTCGACGTCGGTCATGTCCAGGTTGGTCATGTCAGCGCCTCCTTCATCCTGGCCAGCCCGCGGTGGATCAATGACTTCACCGTGCCGACCGGGCAGCCCATTGCTTCGGCGATCTCTCGATCGACGTGTCCGAGGAAGTACCGCAGCACCAGCGCCTCGCGTTGCCTGGCCGGCAAGTCCCAGAGGGCATCGCGCACGGCGATGGCGTCGGAGTCGTGCTCGATCGGCCCAGAGGTCGGAGGCGCCGGCCGACGCCGCTCCCTGCGCCCCCAGGAGCGGGCGCCACTCACGAGCGCCTTGGACAGGTAGGCGTGCGGGTTGCGGATCTCACCCCATCGCCGGAAGATCTGCAGGAACGCATCCTGGGCGATCTCCTCTGCGACCTGGCCGGAGCCGGTGAGCAAGAAGGCGAAGCGGGTTGCCGAGCGATACCGGTCGGAGAAGAACTCCTCGAACCCGACCGTCGCGACTACTGCCTGCTCGATCATCTGGGAGATAGGCGCCCGGGACCCGCCAATGGTTGCACCCAGGTTCCGCTCACAAGCGCCCGGCGTCGATCACCCGCTGGAGGAAGCGCCGGGTGCGTTCCTCGCTCGGGCTGTCGAAGATCAGCTCGGGAGGGCCTTGTTCGACGATGCGGCCGGCGTCGATGAAGCAGACGCGGTCGCTGATCTCGCGAGCGAACGACATCTCGTGGGTCGCCAACACCATCGTCATGCCCGCCGACCGCAGGCCGCGGACGACGTCCAGCACCTCACCGACGAGCTCGGGATCGAGCGCCGACGTCACCTCGTCGAGCAGCATCACCTCGGGCCCCATCGCCAGCGACCGGGCGATCGCCACGCGCTGCTGCTGCCCACCCGACAGGCGATCCGGGTACGTGTCGGCCTTGTCGGTGAGGCCCAGCCGGGCGAGCAGCTCGAGCGCTTGTGCGTTCGCTGCCGCCTTGTCGAGTTGGCGCAGCTTGCGCGGAGCCAGCGCGATGTTCTCCGCCACGGTGAGGTGCGGGAAGAGGTTGTAGCTCTGGAAGACCATCCCGATGCGTCGCCGTATCGGGTCCGCGTTGCGGCCCGGCTCGCTGATGTCGTCACCATCCAGCAGGATCCGCCCGTCGTCGATCTGCTCCAGCAGGTTGATGCAGCGCAGCAGGGTGCTCTTGCCCGAGCCGGATGCACCGATCAGCGCGACGACCTCGCTGGTCTCGACGGCGAGGTCGATGCCGTCGAGCACGCGTAGCTCGCCGAACTCCTTGACCACGCCCTCCAGCGTCAGTTTCACGTCGCCAGCTTCACGTCGCCAGCCTCACGTGACGACCGTGCCCATCATCTCGCGTCGCTCCCGCTGGAGCAGGTGGTCGGTGAGCCGGGTGAGTGGGATCGACACGCACAGGAACAGCACGGCGGCCGCCACGTAGGGCGTGAAGTTGAAGGTCCTGGCGACTTCGATGCTGGCCTTGCGCATCGCCTCGACCGGACCCAGCACGCTGATCAGCGCGACGTCCTTCTGCAGGCTGACGAAGTCGTTCATCAGCGGCGGCACGACGCGGCGCACGGCCTGCGGCAACACGACCGAGCGCATCGTCTGACTCGACGACAGACCGAGCGATCGGGCGGCGGCCCGTTGCGACTCGTGCACGCCCTCGATGCCGGACCGGAACACCTCGGCGACGTACGCGGAGTAGGTCATCACGAGCGCCACCGAGCCCCAGATGATGAACTTCCCGTACCAATCGCGGGTCTGCAGCAGCGCTGGTACACCGAAGCCGAGCAGCGTGATCCACAGGATCACCGGCACACCGCGGACGATGTCGATGTACAGCGTGCAGAACAGTCGCACCGGGTACAGCGCCGGCGCCCGCACGTTCCGGCCGACCGCGATCAGCAGCCCTACGACGACGATGCACGGCGCGCACCAGAGGAAGATCTGGACGTCGTACCAGAACGGTCCGAGCAGTTCCGGGAAGACGTCACGGAAGACCTCGGCGTTGAAGAACGACTCCTGGACGTTCTGCCAACCCGATGTCTTCGGGACCAGCCAGAGCAGGAGGCCGACGACGACCGCTGTGCTGACGAACGCCGTGGTGAGGCCGCGCCGGCGGCGCGATTGCTCGTAGCGCTGCCGGCGGAAGCGCGTCGAGCTCGACGCCGCGGTCCTCGCCCCCGATCACTCCAGACTGATCTCGGGCACGCCGGAGCCGAGGGTCATCCACCGCTCAGTGATCTCGTCGAGCGTCCCGTCGTCCTTGAGCGAGGCGAGCGCCAGGTTGACGCACTCGACGAGCGGGTTGTCCTTGGCGAAGAGCATCCCCCAGGGCTCACCCTCGGACCCTTCGACGGCAGGGAACTGGCCGAACACCGTGGTGCCCTCGATTTCGACCGCCGAGATGTACAGCGCCGTGGGGAGATCGGCGACGATGGCGTCGATCTGCTGCGTGTCGAGCGCCTGCTTGGCCGCCGCGTTGTCGTTGAACACGAACGGCTCGGTCGTGGGCATCAGCACGTCCGTCACGAAGTTGAGGCTGGTCGTGCCGGTGGCGACGCCGATCTTGAGGTCCTGGAAGTCCGTGATCGTCTCGGCGCTCGCGGCGGGCGAGTCGTCGTAGCCGAGGATGGCCTGGTTACCGGCGTAGTACGACTGGCTGAAGCTGACGACCTCTTCGCGCTCGGGGCTGATCGAGTACTGCTGGATGTTGAAGTCGAAGTCCTTCGGACCCGGCTGGATCGCCGCTTCGAACGGGGTGCGGATCCACGTCACGGCGGCCGGGCCGATGCCCATCGCGCCGGCCACCGCATAGGCGACGGCCGATTCGAACCCCTGGCCGTTGGCGGGATCGTCGTCGATCACGTAGGGCGGGAACGCCGGCTCACCGGTGGCGATGGTGAGCTCGAGCGGGTCGAGCAATTTGTCCTGGGCGCAGGCCGCGGCCTCCTCGTTGGGCCGCACGCGTGGCGGCCCCTGCTGCAGCGTTGAGCCCGGCGCCGTCGAGCCGCCTGAATCGGTGCCGCCTGCTTCGGTGCCAGAGGGCGCTGTTCCGGCTGCATCGGTCGTCGTGGCCGGCGCGAGGTCTGCGGCATCGTCGTCATCGTCGCTGCCGCAGGCCACCAGCGCCATCGCAGTTGCCACCAGCATGGTGGTCGTCACGACATGACGTCGCATCGCGGGTCCTCCCCTTCGTTCGATGTCCGCCGGGTCACAGTACCGCCGCGGTCTGCTGAGAAATGGGACACCCGAAGTTGACGATGAGACATTTCACGTCTTATCGTCTCACTCCATGACGACTGGGCCGAGCACGTACGACCGCGTGCTCGACGCCGCCAAGCGGGGGTGCGAGCGCTGGGGCTTCGACCGCGTCACGATCGATGACATCGCCGCCGAGGCCGGCATCTCCCGGGCGACCCTCTATCGCATGTTCCCGGGTGGCAAGGACGTGCTGTTCGAGGCGCTGCGGGTGCGCGAGCTCGAGGAGTTCTTCACGGTCCTGCGCGATCGGATCGAGGGAGCCGACTCGGTAGAGGACCTGCTGGTGCGCGCCGTCGTCGCCGCCACCGAGGAGCTGCGCGCTGATGAGCATCTGGCGGTCATGCTGGCGACCGAACCGGGCAAGACGCTCGCCGACCTGACGGTCGAGGGTGTGCCGCGCATCATCCGCTTCGCCACCACGTTTCTGGCTCCTCTCGCCGCGCCGTTCCTCGACCGCCACCAGGCGCAGCGCATCATCGACGTCCTCGCCCGTCTGACGATCTCATACTTCCTCGCGCCGAGCGACACCGTCGATCTCGGCGACGAACAGTCCGCCCGGGCGTTCCTCACGCCGCTCATCCGTTCAACACTTACTGAAGGAGCCATCACATGACGGTCGTCCACCGCGACAACGACGAGATCCTCGGTCGCGCCGAGCTCGACGACATCGAGGCCATCCTCTCGATCAGCAACCAGGACCTCGACGAGGTGGAGCACGCCGTCAAGGACAACGCCGACGCGATGTTCACCTGGGACTACTCGCTGGCGCGGCCGCAGCTGCGCAAGCTGTACGAGAAGGCGAAGACGGGGCAGTGGAACGCCTCCACCGACCTTCCGTGGGACACCGAGGTCGACCTCGAGGAGGTCGTGACCAAGGACCAGGCGGCGTTCCAGGCCGGACTGAGCCCCGACCACTACGACGGCACGATCGTCGAGAAGTGGGACGACAAGAAGTGGTTGGAGTTCGGCATCGACCAGCGACGCTGGACGCTCTCGCAGTTCCTCCACGGTGAGCAGGGAGCGCTGCTCTGCACGGCGAAGATCACCGAGACCGTTCCGTGGTACGACGCCAAGCTCTATGCCTCGACGCAGGTGATGGACGAGGCCCGCCACGTCGAGGTGTTTGCGCGCTACATCGACGAGAAGTTGGGCGGCAGCTTCCAGGTCAACGCCCACCTGCGGATGCTGCTCGACGACATCATCCAGGACAGCCGATGGGACATGACGTACCTCGGCATGCAGGTGATGGTGGAGGGGCTGGCGCTGGCTGCTTTCGGCTACATGCACCAGATGACCGCCGAGCCGCTGCTCAAGCAGATGCTGCGTTACGTGATGAGCGACGAGGCCCGCCACGTGGCCTTCGGTGTGCTGTCGCTGCGCGAGGTGTACGAGGGCATGACTGACCTCGAGATGAAGGAGCGCCAGGAGTTCGCCTATGAGGCAGCGGTCCGGATGCGTGACCGGTTCCTGTCCCAGGAGGTGTGGGAGCGCCACGGCGTCAACCCGAAGGACGTTGTGCCGCTCGTGCTCAGCGACCCGACTCGCGAGATGTTCCAGCAGATGCTGTTCGCCAAGATCGTGCCGAACTGCAAGAAGCTCGGCCTGCTCGACCGCAACGACGAGTGGCTGCGCCGGCGCTTCGAGGAGATGGGCGTCATCCAGTTCGAGCACGCCGAGGACACCGGCGAGGAGTACATCAAGTTCGAGCTCGACCGCGACTGACGCGGTCGCGTCAGCCGCTACGGGCGAGCACCGCCTCGTCGACCGCCTCCGGGGTCAGGTCGACGTCCATCAGCATCACTTCGCAGCCCATCCCGTCCGGGTCCTCGAAGTAGACGCTCCGCCCGACGCCGAACTCGGTGACCTCACCGTCACTGGCGCCCCGCCGCACCAGTTCACGCCGCAGCGCCTCGAACGTCGCGGCGTCGGCGGCGGCAAGCGCGAGATGGTCGATGTGTCCGCGCTCGAACAGGGTCGATGAGCCGCGACCGTGTGCGCTTCCGGGCCGCTCGAAGGCGTGCAGGAAGCTCTGTGGTCCGAGGCCGAGCAGGGAGTGCCGGCCACCTTCGTCATTGAGCTCTGCGACGACGGGCAGACCGAACACGTCGCGATAGAAGTCGACGAGGCGGTCGAGGTCGCTGGTAACGACGGCGACGTGGCTGATACCCACCACACTGATGTCGACGGGAAGTGATGTCATGGCCACAGGGGACCAGATCACCCTCGTTCGTGCTTGGAGATGGGGTGAGCATCCGGTGGAGGATCGGTGGCGATCGCGCGAGCGAGCTCGCTGCGCGACCGCAGGCCGCGCTTGCGGTAGACGCTCGAGAGGTGATGTTCGACAGTCTTCGGGCTGACGAACAACGCCGCGGCGACCTCCCGGTTGGTCATTCCCTGACCGACGAGGAGGGCGACTCGGGTCTCCTGTGAGGTCAGCGGCTCATCACCCGTTTGCCGACGGGGTCGTGCCGTCTCACCAGAGGCGGCGAGTTCGGCGGTGGCGCGCTGGACCCACAGCGTGAGATCCATCGATGCGAACCGATCGCGGGCGCCGCGAAGGTGGGTGCGGGCGGCGACACGTTGACCGCTGCGCCGGAGTCGCGCACCCAGCATCAGCTCGGTGCGGGCCTGCTCGAACGAGGCGTCGTTGGCAGCAGCATGAGCGGCGAGCGCGGATTCGAAGCCGGCGATCGCGGTGGAGTCGTCCTCGGCGGTCAGGCCGCGGCAACGTTCGACCAGTGCCGTCGTGCGGCCGTCGGTGCCAGCGGTCGCGGCGAATCGCTCAGCGAGGCGGGCGGCGTCAGCGCTGCGGCCGAGGGCGACGTAGGCCTCGACGAGCAGTGGCGCGATACCGAGCGGCTCACCCATCGCGCCGCGCCCGTCATCGATCTCGAGTCGTGCTTCGAGGAGCGTGACGACCTCGTCGAAGTCGTCGCGGCAGAGGGCGCAGAACGCCCTGGCGAGCGCGAGGTGGGCGGCGACGGAAGCTGTGCCGGACTGCTGGACCAACCGGGTGGACCGTTCGAGCTCGGCGAGAGCCTCGTCGTGGGCGCCGCGGGCGGCGTGCTGCCAGGCCAGCATCTCGACGGCGGGCGCGACGTCGGCGACGAACCCGAGCTCAGTGCCGAGCTCGGCGGACTCACCGGCATCGGCGAAGGCTCCGGCGTGGTCGCCGAGGAGCTCGGCCCGTCCGTAGGAGAACATCGCCAGGACGGGCACCAGCACGCTCATCGCACCGCGGTTTCGGGCGTGGGCGAGGCGGCCTTCGAAGAACTGCACGTCGTCGGGCGGGAGGCCGAGGAAGCCCGCGGCCAACGTCGTGGGAAGCAGGTGGCGAGGGTCGTCTCGCAGCTCGGGTTCGGACTTGTAGAGGTCGAGGGCGCTGGTCAGCAGTGTCCCGCCGAGCTCGTAGTCCCCGGCGACCATCGCTGCGAGGCCGCCGTGGAACTCGCTGAGGAGGTGTTGATGCGGGTCGCTCGGATCGGCGATGGCAGTGAGCTCGGCTGCCGCGGCGGCGAGCCCGGGGTAGTCCCCGAGGCGGTGAAGAGCCATCGTGAGCTCAGCGAGCACCCGGACGCGCAGCTGGCCGTCGGTCTGCCCGGCAGCATCGGCAAGCAGCTGCGCCGCCCGGGGGACCGACCCCGTCGAGTGCTCGAGAACCCCGATCGCCGCCAGCACGCGGCCCCTCACAGCTGGCTCGGCATCCGTGGCGAGCACGTGCTCGGCGAGGTCGCGGGCCCGCGTGACGTCGCCTCCCATCGCCGCGTCCTCGATCGCCGCCGCCAAACGCCTGGCGCTCTGTGCTGGATCGACCGAGAGGTGGGCGGCGCGCTCCAGCGCCGCCGATGCCGCGGCGTGTCCGAACCGCTCGCGGTCCTCATCGGCGAGCTGTTCGAGCTCGTCGGCCAAGGCGTCGTCGGGCGCGGTCGCCGCGGCGGCGAGGTGCCACGCGCGGTCCCGACGCCGGACCGTCGGGATCGCGGCGGCGAGTGCGGCGTGCGCGGCCCGGCGTTCTGCCGGAGTGGCGGTGGCCCATGCCGCGGTGCGTAGCAGCGGATGGCGGAACCGGACGAGACCCGGCTGACGGACGAGCACACCGCGACCCTCAGCCTCGTCGAGCGCGAGCTCAGGGTCGATGGCTCGCGCCCGGAGTGCCGCGATCAGCGGCTCGGCTGCGTCGTCACGGGCAGCGGCGGCGAGGAGCACGACGTTGCGGGCGTCGGGAGCGAGGGACGCGATGAGGGGCTCGTACACCGCCTCCAAGCGAGCTCCGGTCGGCAGGGGAGAGGGCAGCTCGGATGCGCCGCGGCGCTGGGCCGGTGTGAGTCGCTCGGCGACCTCGACCAAGGCCAGCGGGTTGCCGTCTGTTGCCGCGACGAGCCGAGCGACGACCGCACGATGGATGCCGGGTGAGACGAGACGCTCGGCGTCGAGCGTCGCGAGGCCGTGCAGCTCGATCGTGTCGAGACCGTCGATCGCCGTCCCACCGGGTGCGCCGTGCCGGGTCGCGAACAGGATGGCGACGGCATCGTGGTCGAGACGGCGCGCCGCGAACAGCACCGCGCTCGCCGAACCGGGATCGAGCCAGTGCAGATCGTCCACGATGACGAGCACCGGCGCCGTCTCGGCTGCGGACGCGAGCAGGGAGAGCGTGCCGGCGGCGACCAGGTATCGGTCGTCGGACGGCACCGCCGGGCCCCAACCGACGGCGGCCTCGAGCGCTCGTCGCTGCGGCGTCGGGACGCCGTCGAGGTGGTGACGGAGGGGAGCGAGCAGCTGCAGCAGGCCGGCATGGTCGAACCCAGCCTCGGACTCGATGCCGCGGGCGCGTACTTGCTGGAACCCGGTGGCCGTCGCCTCCGCTGCATCGAGCAGTGACGTCTTGCCGATGCCGGCCTCGCCGACGATCACGAGCGCGCCAGACGTGCCGCCACGGGCAGCGTCGAGCACGCGGGCGATCCGCGCGAGCTGCTCTTCTCGTCCGATTACGTCCGCCGCGAACTCCCCGAAGTTGGGGGTTTCCCCGAGGCGATGCCGAGGCCGTCGGCGCGACGTTCACGCCATGACGAATGCATCGATGACGAACGCATCGACGACGACCACCCTGCGACGTGCACTGTCGGGGATGCTACGGATCGGTGCCGCGGCGAGCATCACCAACGCCTGGCGGCTCGGCATGGTCGTACCGCGCCCGCCAGGGACGCTGGATCGGGCCCGTGCGGTTGAGGAGGCGCGGTGACGACGACCGTTGACCTCGCCGCTGCGGTGATCGCCGCGTACAGCCGATCACGGAATCCTGGCGGCGTACGACGCTTGGCTGCAGAACGCGCCGGATGCGAACGTATCGAGTCGCCGGAGTCGCCCGGCGATTGGCTCGGCGAACTCGCCCAGATCCCGCCGACCGGGCGCACCGTCGACACCCCCGGCGTGGTCGTGCTCACGGTGGGCGATGGCGTCGTGACGGGCGAGCGGCATCACTGGCCGCCGCACTGGGTGTTCGAGCAGCTCGGCCTGGTGACGGTGAGCGCGGTTCCGACTGGGGCGGTGCCGACGCTTGCTGTGATTCGTTCATAGGCCCGGGTGTCGCCGATCACGCGGCCGTGGCTGGTGGTGGTCGCGGCTCGGGGTTGGTGGTGCTGGTGGTGGTTGGTCCTTCGTGGTGGAGGGTGCCGTCGGGTCGGCGGAGGGTGATGGTGCGGTCGGGCTTGAGGGTGAGGGTCCAGCCGCCTTCGTGGACGTGGTGGTGGTGCCGCTCGCACAGCGGCAACAGATTGTCCAAGTTGGTGGTGCCGAGGTGTTCCCACCAGGCGACGTGATGGATCCGGCAGTCCTCGAACCGCACCTGACAGCCCGGGAACCCACAGGACCGATACATCGCCCGCAGCGCCCGGCGCTGCTCTGGGGTGGCGAGCCGCCGGGTCCGACCCATGTTCAACGGGACCCCGTCGTCGTCGAGTGTGATCGGGGTGATGGTGGCGTCGCAACCCAGCCGGCGGACCGTCTCGACCGGTAACGGTTGGCCGTCACCGGTCTCACACACCGTGTCCTCATGCGGTCCGTGATGCATCGTGCGGGAATCGGTGAGCAGCGTGAGGTCGGGGGTGCGGTGACCGGTGGCGCGGGCGCCGGTGATCAACCCGACCAGAGCGTCGGCCTTGAGGTGGTCGAAGTCGACGTCCTTGTCCTGGGCTGCATCACGGGCTGAAGCCACCGCGGCGTCGAGGACGCTGGCGATGCGCACGTCGGTCTCCGGGTCCACTTGCAGATGCGTGTGGCACATCCCCGACATCCGATCGACCCAGCGCCGCACGCAGCGTTGCTGGCGTAACCGGGCCATGCGGGACAGCCCGTCGTCACGCGACAGGGCCCGTCCCAACTTGCTCATCTCCCGCTCGAACGTCTCCACCGGCATCACGACTGCCGATCGAACGACCGCCGCCTGCAAGTCCTTCAGCTCGGCCCGGCCGGCGTCATCCAACTCGCTAGCGAGGCGGGCGACGGCGTCGACGTGCCCGGCCGACATCTGGCCTGCCGCCAACGCATCGTGAACCTCGGGCAGTTCGGCACACACCGAAGCCCGCCGAGCCGCACAGTCGGCGTCGCGCAGCGAGCGGCGACCGCCGCCGGTCAACAAGCTCGACGCCGGCTCACAGGAGCCTTCGGCGGCGAGCCGGGAGGCGTGCAATGCGATCCACGCGTCGAAGGCGTCCAACCAACCCCGCACCCGCTGCGAACGCTCCACCAACCGCGCAAGTCCGGTGCGGTCAGAGGCGGCCGGGTCAGCGTCGGCCAGCTCGCCGATCAACGTCACGACCTCCGACTCGTACATACGTTCAGTATACGTACAGGTGTTCTGAAAGTCAAGTGCTGATAGGAATGATGTCATTGCAGGAGGGTGCAGATCATCGCGTTGCCGAGCCAGCGCTCGTACTCGCTCACCGACCAGGATCGCTGGCGGATGAGGCGGTCGAACACCTCGGGCGAGGTCAGCGTCCACACGATGTCGATCGCTCGCTGGCGGCTGAGCCCGGGCGGGAGTCCGAAGCGCCGGACGAACTGGCCGACCATCGTGGCGTTGCCGCGCAGCCGCTCCTCCTCGACCGTCGCGGCGAACGCCCGCACATCATCGTCGCTGTTCGTCAGCAGCACGGTCAGCAGCGGCCCGACTCGCTCGGCGATGCTTCGTGACAGTGCGGCATACGCCCGCAGGAGTGACGCCCCATCCGGGGCATCGGCAAGCGCCCGGAACTCCGGACGGTCGTTCATCGCTCGCGGGTCGTCGTCGCCGGCGAGCGTCACGTCGTACACGGCCTTGATCACCGCCGCCTTGTTGCCCACGGAGTTGTAGATCGTCTGCACGCTCACGCCGGCGGACTCGGCGAGCGCGGCGATCGTCAGGTGCTGGTAGCCGTCGGCGAGTAGCAGCGGACGGGCGGACTCGAGGATCCGTGCCCGTGTGGTCCGGGCCTGCTCGTCGCGCAACGTTCGGTCGTACGGGCGTCTTGACACGCGAGGTCACTTTCACTAGAAGTATCTTCTAATCACTTGATGATACTTCAAAGGAACATGGTGAGATGACCACGACCACAACCACCACCGAGGAACTGGCGCTCGGCGTGCTCGACGCGATCAACGCTCGGGACCTGGAGCGCATCCGTGACCTCGTGACCGATGACTTCGTCGACCACGGGTCGCCCGTCGCGCTGCCACCGGGTCCGGACGGCTACCTCGCGATCCTCACGTTCGTCACCGAGGTCCTCCAGATCCGGTACACGATCGAGGACATCGTCGCCAACGGCGACACCGTGGCGATTCGCGGGACGGCGCACGGCGTGCACACGATCGCGCCCGCCGGAATCGAGGCGACCGGCCGTCCCTACGCGATGAAGACGGCCCACTTCTACCGGTCGCGAGACGGCCGGCTCTGCGCCCACTGGGGCATCCGTGACGAGCTCGACGTGCTGTTCCAGGTCGGGGCGCTGCAGCCGCCGTCGCTGCCGCCGACCGAGCTGCCTCTGATGGCATAGACGCACTTCCGTGCGACACTCGGCCCGTGTCATCGGCAAAGACGGACGGCTGGGATCCCGCGCAGTACGGCAAGTTCGCCGCAGAGCGCGCCCAGCCGTTCTGGGATCTCGTCGGTCTCATCGAGCGCGATCGACCGATCCGGCGGGCCGTCGACCTCGGCTGCGGCACCGGTGAGCTGACGGCAGGTGCGGCGGGCGAGCTCGAGATCGCCGACATGGTCGGCGTCGACTCGTCCCCGAACATGCTGGCGGAGGCGGCGCAGCGGGCCCGACCAGGTCTCCGCTTCGAGCAGGGCGATCTCGCAGCCTGGACTTCGAACGGCGACCACGACCTCGTGTTCGCCAACGCCAGCCTGCAGTGGGTTCCGGACCATGTCGGCGTCGTGACGCGCTGGTGGCGGGCGCTGGCACCGGGCGGGCAGTTGGCCGTCCAGATCCCGGCGAACGCCGACCATCCCTCGCACCGCATCGCCGCCGAGGTGGCGGCGACTGAACCGTTCCGTACGGCGATGGGTGGCACGCCCCCACCGGATCCCGTGGCCCGCAACGTGCTGGCACCCGAGCAGTACGCCATCCTCCTCGACCACCTCGGCGCCGCCCGCCAGCACGTCCGTCTCCAGGTGTACGGCCATGTGCTGGCCCACTCCTCGGACGTCGTCGAGTGGGTCAAGGGCACGTCGCTGACACGATTCGTGGACGTGTTGCCCGATGAACTGCGCGCGCCGTTCGTCGCCGAGTACCGCCGCCGCCTCCTCGACACGATCGGCGACACGGCGCCCTACTTCTACCCGTTCAAGCGCATCGTCTTCTGGGGTCGGGCGGCGGTTTAGCCTGGTCATATGGCACGCTTCGGACGAGTGCTCACGGCGATGGTCACGCCGTTCACCGACGACGGCTCGCTGGACGTCGATGGCGCCGTCGCACTGGCCGGTTGGTTGCAGGAACAGGGCAACGAAGGGCTGGTGCTGGCCGGGACCACCGGCGAGGCACCGACGATGTCCGACGCCGAGAAGCTCACGTTGTGGGAGGCAGTCGCCGAGGCGGTGACGATCCCGGTGATCGCCGGCTCGACGACGAACGACACCGCGCACTCCGTGCACCTCACCGCCGAGGCGTCCAAGCTCGGAGTCGGCGGTGTGCTCGCGCTGTGCCCCTACTACAACCGCCCCTCGCAGGCCGGCATCGAGGGGCATCTGCGCGCCGTTGCCGAAGCGACCGAGTTGCCGATGATCGTCTACGACATTCCGGTCCGCACGGGACGCAAGATCTCGACCGCGCTGCTGGCCCGACTCGCCCACGAGGTCTCGAACGTCGTCGGTGTGAAAGATGCCGCCGGCAACCCGGCCGAGACGGCCCGGCTCATCGCCGTGACTCCGGTCGGCTATGAGGTCTACAGCGGCGACGACGGCCTCACGCTGCCGCTGTTGGCGGTCGGTGCCGTCGGCTTGATCGGCGTCGCCACGCACTGGACCGCTCCGGAGGTGGTCGAGCTCTTCGACGCCTGGGAGGCAGGTGACACCGTGCGGGCGCGGGCGATCAACGCACGACTCCTCGACAGCTGGGCCTATGAGACCGGTGACGACGCACCCAACCCGGCGCCCGCGAAGGCGATGTTGCGCCACCTCGGACAACCGGCTGGCTTCTGCCGTCCACCGATGGGCGCCGACCCGGAGTGGCTCGACGAGCGGGCTGCTGAGGTCTATGCCGATCTGGTCGCCCATCGTGGGTGACAGAACCGGGTGCTCGCCCCGATGCGACCGGAAGGACACCAACGTGCCTGACCCAGTGCGGATCGTCTTCTTGGGCGGCCTGGGCGAGATCGGCCGCAACTGCATGGCGATCGAGCAGGGCGTCGGTCCCGACCGACGCATCCTGCTCATCGACTGCGGGCTCATGTTCCCGGGTCCCGACCTCCACGGGATCGACCTCGTCCTGCCCGACTTCACGTACCTCCGCGAGAACGCCGACCGCATCGATGCCGTCGTCGCCACACACGGGCACGAGGACCATGTCGGCGGCCTGCAGTTCTTGCTCCGGGAGATCAGCTTCCCGATCTACGCGTCGGCACTGACGCTTGGGCTGGCCCGCCATCGAATCGAGGAGGCAGGGCTGCTCGGGCAGACCGAGATGATCCCGGTCGCCGACGGCGAGCGCCGGCGCATCGGCGCCTTCGACGTCGAGTTCATCCCCGTCACGCACAGCGTCCCGCACGCCCACGCCGTCGCTGTCCATACGCCGCAGGGTGTGATCCTCCATTCGGGCGACTTCAAGCTCGACCTGACTCCCGTCGACGACAGGCGCACCGACCTTGCCCGCATCGGCCAGCTGGCCAAGACGACGGGCATCCGCGTGCTGCTCGCCGACTCGACGAACGCCGAGAAGGCCGGCTACGCGCCGAGCGAGCGCAGCATCGGCCGGGTGTTGCGGTCGCTCTTCGCCGAGCAGCGCGACCGGCGCATCATCACCGCCAGCTTCGCCAGCCACCTTCATCGCATCCAGCAGATCGCCGACGCCGCCATCGACTGTGGCCGCAAGGTGTGCACGCTCGGATTGAGCGTGCGCAAGAACGTCCTGCTCGCCATGGACCTGGGCATCATCCACATCCCGCCCAGCTCGTACATCGACGTCGAGGACATCGACCGGTATCCGCCCGGCGAGGTGTGCGTGATCTCCACGGGCTCGCAGGGTGAGCCGATGTCGGCGCTCGCGCTCCTGGCCCGCGGCGAGAACAAGTTCGTCAAGCTGTCCGAGCACGACACGGTCATCCTCTCCAGCCACGCCATCCCGGGCAACGAGAGCAACGTGAACCGGGTGATGGACGGGCTGCTCAAGGCCGGTGCGATCGTCATCCACTCCGGCATCCAGGATGTCCACGCCACCGGCCACGCCCAAGCCGACGAGCTGAAGACGTACCTGTCGATCGCCCAGCCGGAGTGGTACGTCCCGATCCACGGGGAGTTCCGCCACCTCGTCGCCAACGCCGCCCTCGCCGAGGTCATGGGCATCGCGGGGACAAGGTGTTCGTGTGCGAGGACGGCGACGTGCTCGAGGTCTCCGAGCGGGGCGTCGAGATGGCCGGGCGGGTCGCCGCCGGCTACCTGTACGTGGACGGGATCGTCGGTGATGTCGGCTCCGGTGTACTGCGTGACCGCCGGCTGCTCGCCAGCGAGGGCGTCGTCGTCGTCGTGGTCACGGTCGACACCCAGACGGGCAAGGTGCTCGTCGGGCCGGAGATCATCACTCGTGGCTGGGTGTACGCACCCGAGGCCGAGGATCTGCTCGACGAGGCCTGTGACACGGTTGCTGCCGCCGTCGAGCTCTCGCTGGCGTCGGGGGTCGCGGACGTCGAGGCGCTCGAGCGCGACGTCCGCCGCGCCGCCGGTCGATTCGTCAGCGAGCGCACCCGCCGCCGGCCGATGATCGTGCCGGTCGTCATGGAGGCGTAGCGCGACGGAATTCGCCATCGTCGTCACGAGCATCAACGACCTGTTCTGGCCGTTCGAGGCGCGCCCGATCGCCGAGCGATCGCTCA
The DNA here is from genome assembly GCA_963844915.1 of uncultured Acidimicrobiia bacterium. Classification (GTDB taxonomy): domain Bacteria; phylum Actinomycetota; class Acidimicrobiia; order Acidimicrobiales; family Ilumatobacteraceae; genus JALZMG01. The sequence continues at coordinate 1,396,515 of CAWJQF010000013.1, forward strand.
ATGCGGACGTCCGATGGGCGCTCCTCGACGAGTGGGACCGTGTTCGCACATCGCGGCCGCAGGCGCTCACCATCTATGCGCCGGCGCCCGAGCGCGATCACGTCGACCAAGGTGCCGTCGTCCACGCGATCCGCGAGACGCTCCATCGAGCATCCGGGCCGTTGCGCAGTGTCGAACCGCTCACGCGCCAGGAGAAGATCGCCTTCTGGCTCGGCGTCATCGTGTGGTTCGCCACGATCCTCGTGGCCACACTGCTCGACAAGGCCAGCGACGACGTGTTGACCGGCGTCCTGTCGCAAGCCGTCGTGCTGTTCGGGTGGGTGGCGCTGTGGGCCCCTGCATCGAGATTGCTGACCCAGGTGGTCCCGCACCTCTTCAACCGCCGGCGATTCGCCGAGTTCGCCGACATCGACGTCCATTTCGTCTGGACAGGCCTTTCACCAGTGCCGGAGTCCTCCGACACCCCCTTGGTACCGTGAACCCGTGACGACCTGGGGTCCTTCCAAGCGGCGCACGAAGCGCAGCGCCGCCGCGCCCCGCAGCCGTCGCACCGCGTCCGGTGCGCCCTCCCGAGGCCAGCAGGCGAAAACCGAGGTGCGCGAAGGCGTGGAGGGCCGTGAACACGAGTTCATCGGCATCGGCCTGATCGTCGGCGGGCTGCTGCTGGCACTGGCGACGTTCCTCAACCTGGCCGGTCCACTCGGCCACGGGGCGCGCACGGTGCTGGCGTGGCTCTTCGGGTTCGGGCTGATCGCCGTCCCCATCGTGCTGATCGCCGTCGGCGTCTCACTCGTTCGGAAGGGCCGCTCGGTGAGCCCGATGCGTCTGATCATCGGGTGGTCGCTGGTCGCTCTCGCCACGCTCGGTCTGCTGCACGTCTTCGGCGGCCCGCAGAGCTTCACCGACTTCGACGAGCTCGACGACGCCGGCGGCCTGCTCGGCGCGATCGTCGGTGAGCCGCTGGAGGCGCTGCTCGCGACTGGTGGCGCCGCAGTCCTGCTGATCGGCGTCGTCGTCGGGGGAGCGCTGCTCATCACGCAGACGTCGCTGCGCACGATGGCCGCCCGCACCGGGAGCACCGTCAGCACCGTCGCCCGACCGCTCGGCCGGGCCGCGCGGCAGGCCCTCCGGGATCTCTCCTCGCTCAGCAGCGACGAGCGCGACGAGCGCGACGAGCGCGCCGGCCCGGACACCACGACGGCGCTGTCGCAGCCGCCGCTGCCGCCGCCGACGCTCTACGACGCGGCCGCAGACTTCGACGACGACGTTGCCCGCGGTGACGTTGCCGACGGTGAGCCGCGCCGCCGCCGCAACGGGTCGCGTCGGCCGGTGGCTGCGCCAGGCCCAGCCAACGGCGATGGACGCTGGACCCTGCCGCCGATGAACCTCCTGCGTCGCACGAGCGCGCACACGATCAACCGAGCCGAAGTCGAGGCTCGCGGCCGTGTTCTCGAGGAGTCGCTCCGGCAGCACGGCGTCGACACGTCCCTGGTGGGCATGACGGTCGGCCCGACCGTCACCCGCTATGAGCTCGAGCTCGGCCACGGCGTCAAGGTCGCACGAGTGACGAGCCTCCAGCGCGACATCGCGTATGCGATGGCGGCCACCGACGTGCGCATCCTCGCTCCGATCCCCGGTCGCTCGGCGATCGGTGTCGAGGTCCCCAACCACACCCGCAACCTGGTCGCCCTCGGTGACCTCCTCGCCGCGCCCGAGGCGGCCGCGGCCACCACCCCGCTCGAGGTCGGCATCGGCAAGGACATCGCCGGCAAGGCGGTGTTCCTCGACCTGGCGACGATGCCCCACCTGCTGATCGCCGGAGCAACTGGTGCCGGCAAGTCGAGCAGCCTCAACTGCATCATCACGTCGCTGCTGATGCGCACGACACCTGACCAGGTGCGCCTCATCCTCGTCGACCCGAAGCAGGTCGAGATGGGCCAGTACAGCCGGCTGCCCCACCTCCTGACCCAGCCGGTCACCAACCCGAAGAAGGCGGCCAACGCGCTCGGCTGGGCGGTCAAGGAGATGGACCGTCGCTACGACCTGTTGTCGGAGGTCGGGTTCCGCGACATCACGGGGTACAACGCGGCCTTCGACCGTGGCGAGCTGAACGATCCGATCGGCGGAACCTCGGACGATGGACCGACGGAACGGGCCGAGCGGGCGTTCGAGCGGCTGGCGTACATCGTCGTCATCGTCGACGAGCTCAACGACTTGATGATGGTGGCGGCGCGGGACGTCGAGGACTCGATCACGCGGATCGCCCAGAAAGCCCGCGCCGTCGGCATCCATCTCATCGTGGCCACGCAGCGGCCGAGCGTGAACGTGATCACCGGCGTGATCAAGGCCAACATCCCGGCGCGTATCGCGTTCGCCGTGTCGAGCCTGACCGACTCCCGCGTGATCCTCGATCAGCCCGGTGCCGAGAAGCTGGTCGGCAAGGGCGACATGCTGCTCCTCCCGGGCAACTCGTCGGTGTCCCAACGCGTCCAGGGTGCCTTCATCAGCGAGGAGGAGGTGCGCACGATCGTGGCGCACTGGCGCCGTCAGGCCCCAGAGGTGACGTACGTCAGCGGTGTCGAGGGCGAGGGCGCCGAGGACGCGGTCACGGCGAGTGGCAACGGCTACTCGGCTGGCGGTGACGAGGACGAGGACGCGGCGATCCTGCGCCAGGCCATGGAGCTGGTCGTGCGCAGCCAGCTCGGGTCGACGTCGATGCTCCAGCGCAAGCTGAAGATCGGCTTCGCCCGCGCCGGCCGGGTGATGGACCTGCTCGAGCAGCGCGGCGTCGTGGGCCCGAGCGAAGGCTCGAAGGCACGGGCCGTGCTCATGACGGTCGAGGAGTTCGAGCTGCTGCAGCAGCACGCTGAGCGAGACTGAGCGAGCGAGACTGAGCGCCATGGGCGCCACTGACGTTGACCAAGGCGAGCTCCGCGTGATCGCCACCGACCTGCGCTTCCCGGAGGGCCCGATCGCGATGCCCGACGGCAGCGTCGTGCTCGTGGAGATGTTCGGACCGCGCCTGACCCGGGTCCGCCCGGACGGGTCGACGCAGACCCTGGCCGAGATCCCTGGTGGACCGAACGGTGCCGCTGTCGGCCCTGACGGCGCGATCTACGTGTGCAACAACGGCGGGTGCTACACGCCGGTCGAGCTGCAAGGCCTGCTGCTCCCCGGTCCGTTCAATCCCGCGACCTACATCGGCGGTCGGGTGCAGCGCGTCGATACGCACAGCGGTGCGGTCACCGACCTCTACACGGAGTGCGATGGGCACCTGCTGCGCTCCCCGAACGATCTCGTGATGGACGGCCACGGTGGTTTCTGGTTCACCGATCACGGCATCCGCGACCCGCACGGGGCGAGGACGAGTGACCTCACGGGCATCTACTACGCCCGCTGCGACGGGTCGGCGATCAGCGAGGTCGTCTTCCCAGTCGAGGCCCCGAACGGCATCGGCCTGTCGCCAGATGCGACGACGCTCTACTGGGCCGAGACCCACTCCGGGCGGGTGTTCCATCGGCGGATCGTCGCCCCCGGCGAGCTCGCCCCGGCGATGCCGCTCGACACCTCGGTCGTGCTGCACGGACTCCCGGGCCTGCAGCTCCTCGACTCGCTGGCCGTCGATGACGACGGTTGGGTCAACGTGGCGACGCTGATCAACGGCGGCGTCACGTCGATCTCACCCGATGGGGCGACCGTCGAGTTCCTCCCGACGGAGGACCCCCTGACGACGAACCTTTGCTTCGGCGGGCAGAACCTGCGCACGGCGTTCATCACGCTGTCCGGAACCGGTCGGCTGGTCGCCACGAGGTGGCCTCGCGCCGGGCTGCGCCTCGCCCATCAGTAGCGCCGTCCCACCTGCTCTCGCTCGGGCTCGGCTCGCAAACAAGTTGCTCGCCTCGCCTACCGAGCTCGCCGCCTCCGCTGCCGCTTCGGCGTCTCACCCACCGTTCTCGCTCGGGCTCGGCTCGCAAGCAAGTTGCTCGCCTCGCCTACCGAGTTCGCCGCCTCCGCTGCCGCTTCGGCGTCTCACCCACCTGACTAATGCGGAGGTGCCGATAGATTCGTCGGCCGTGTCAACGGGCCGGTTCTACGTCGAGACGTTGGGCTGCCCCAAGAATCAGGTCGACTCCGACAAGCTGGTCGGCACGCTGCTCGCCGACGGGATGCTGCCGAGCACCGATCCGGCTGCGGCTGACCTCGTCGTCGTCAACACGTGCGCCTTCATCGAGGCCGCTCGCCAGGAGTCGATCGACACCATCCTGGCGCTGGACGAGCAGCGCCGACCGGAGGCGCGCCTCGTCGTTACCGGCTGTCTTGCCGAGCGCTACGGCGACGAGCTGGCGGCCGCCCTTCCGGAGGTCGACCAGGTCGCCGGCTTCGGCGTTCCGGTCAACTCGTCGCCGACGCGACGGTTGATCCCCGTTCGCGAGGTTCCGAGCTTCGACCTGCTGAATCTGGCTCGACCCCGATCGGACGCGCCGTGGGCGTACGTGAAGATCGCCGAGGGATGCGATCGCACGTGCGGGTTCTGTGCCATCCCATCGTTCCGTGGCCCGCAGCGCAGCCGATCGGTCGAATCGATCCTGAGCGAGGTCGAGCAGTTGCAGGTCCAGGAAGTGGTGCTCGTCGCCCAAGACCTCGCCTCGTACGGTAAGGATCGACCCGGCGAGCTCGGCGCCGGTGCCATCGTTCCCCTCGTCGAGGGCGTGGCGGAGCGCGTCGAGCGCGTGCGACTGCTGTACCTGTACCCGAGCGATCTGTCCGACGCGCTCGTCGATGCGATCTGCGCGACCGGTGTGCCGTATTTCGATCTCTCGCTGCAGCACGTCAGCAAGCCCCTGCTGCGCCGCATGCGACGGTGGGGCGACGGCGATCGGTTCCTGCGGCGGATCACGGCCATCCGCGCCCGCCAGCCCGACGCGGCGTTCCGTAGCAACTTCATCGTCGGCTACCCCGGCGAGACTGAGCACGACCACGACGAGCTGCTGCGTTTCGTGGAGGCCGCGCAGCTCGACTGGTGCGGGTTCTTCGCGTTCAGTCGCGAAGTCGGAACGTACGCCGCCGACCTGGACGACCAGGTGACCGGCAGCCTCGTGACCGAACGTTTGGCGGAACTGACCGAGCTCCAGGACGCGATCACCGCCAGCCGTCGCGACGCGCTGATCGGGCAGACGGTCGACGTGCTGGTGGACGCCGTCGGCATCGGTCGGAGCCATCGCGAGGCCCCAGAGATCGACGGAGTCGTCCACGTCCGTCATGATCTCCGTGTGGGGGACTTCGCCGAGGTGTCGATCGTCGGCGCGCTGGGTCCTGATCTGGTTGCCGCCGGGGCGATGCGCGGTGCGCTCGAGCTCAGCGAGGTCGGGTGATGGTCGATCCCAGCGCGCTCGCCACCTGGGCCAACGCGGTCACCGTCGGCCGCCTCCTGCTGTCACCGCTGATGTTCTGGATCATTCCCGAGACCGAACACGGTTCATGGATCGCCTGGGCGCTGTGGTTCGTGCTGTGCCTCAGCGACGCCTTCGACGGCTACATCGCGAGACGCACGGGCACCACACGCTCGGGCGCCTTTCTTGACCCCTTGGCGGACAAGGTGCTCGTGCTCGGGGCGATGTTCATGCTCGTGCGCGCCGACATGTTCGGGATCGTGCCGGTCGCCATCATCGCCGTGCGGGAGTTCGTGATCAGCATGTACCGCACGGTGGTCGGCTCTCGAGGTGTCAGCGTGCCGGCCAGCCGGATGGCGAAGAACAAGACGCTGTCGCAGCAGCTGGCCGTCGGGTTCGCCCTGTTGCCGCTCACGGCCACCGAGCGCGAGTTGGCTGTGGAACGGGTTCCTCTGGCTCTCGGTCGTGCTCGCGCTGATCAGCGGCTGGGAGTACCTGTCGCGCGCCGTCGTCGCTCGCTCCGCAGCGCTGACGACCGGTAGTCGTGCGCTGTGACGTCGTCGCCGTCGGCACGGAACTGCTGCTCGGCCAGATCAACGACACGAACTCGGCATGGATCGGGGAGCAGCTGGCGGCCAACGGGATCGCGTCGCTGCTGCAGGTCAAGGTCGGCGACAACGTGGGCCGCATCGCCACGGCGCTGCGGGAGCGCCTCGCCGAGGCCGACGCCGTGGTGGTCACGGGTGGTCTCGGTCCGACGCACGACGACCTGACCCGCGATGCGATCGCCGCCGTGATGGGCGCCGAGCTGCACTTCGATGGCGATGTCGCGGCGGTCATCCAGCAGCTGTTCTCGTCGCGCGGGCGGCGCATGTCGGACAACAACCTGCGTCAAGCCATGGTGCCCGACGGCGCGACGGTCATCCCGCAGACGAGGGGGACTGCGCCGGGCTTGATCTGCCCGGTCGGCGACAAGGTCGTCTACGCCGTTCCGGGCGTGCCGCACGAGATGCGCGACATGCTGGAGCGAGCCGTGCTCCCCGACTTGCGGGCCCGGTCAGGGGAACCGGGGATCATCGCCAGTCGTCGCGTGAAGACGTGGGGCGAGAGCGAGAGCGGGCTCAACGAGCGCCTCGATGCCGTGATCGCTCGTCTTGATGCCGAAGGCGACCCGACGCTGGCGTTCCTCGCCCGTGGATGGGAAGGGCTCGAGGTCCGGCTGACGACGAGGAAGCCCGACGTTGCGGCTGCGACGGCGGTGCTCGATCAGTGGGAGGCAGAACTGCGGTCCGTCCTCGGGTCGCTCGTGTTCGGCGTCGACGACCAGTCGATGGAGTCGGTCGTCATTGACGCCCTGCGCAGTCAGGGCTTGACGCTCGCGCTGGCCGAGTCGGTGACGGGTGGGTTGGTCGCGGCGCGGCTCACAGCGATCGCCGGCGCCAGCGACGTGCTCCGTGGCTCGATCGTCTCGTATGCCAGCGAGGTCAAGTTCGAGCTCCTCGACGTGACTCCGGGACCCGTGGTCAACGAGCCGGTCGCCGCCGAGATGGCCGAAGGGGTTCGTCGTGCGCTGGGATCCGACGTCGGGCTGGCGCTCACGGGCGTGGCCGGCCCGACGGAGCAGGACGACGTTCCGGTCGGCACGGTGTGCATCGGCGTGGCGTTGCCGTTCGGCACGTCGACGACGACCGTGCGCCTCGGCAAGCAACGAGAACAGATCCGCCAGTTCGCCGTCATCAACGCGCTCGACTTCCTGCGCCGCAAGCTGGCGCTGTCGCTCGGGACCTGACTCCCCGTCAAGTGAGGGGAAGGGGAGACTGCAGCCACGAAGGGCGGTCGCTCGGCTCGACCTTCGTCACCCACTTCACCCACCACGGACCGCGACGGCCGGGGACGATGAGCCGCACAGGCGCACCGTGCCCGACCCGCAGCGGCTGGCCGCTGTAGCCAACAGCGAGGTGGATGCGGTCGAGCTCGTCCAGCCCGAAGTATCGCTCGTATCCAGTGCGCGACGCGACGCGCACGCTGCGACCATCGGCGTGGGGGAGCAGGTCGGCGAGCGTGACCGCATCCCATGATTGCTCGCTCCACCATCCGCCGGTGCAGTCGAGCGTGGCGATGACCGGCCGGCTGCGGCTCCTGAGCGACTCGATTGAGACCGGGCGGCCGGCGACGACGAGCTGCCACGTTGCGGCATCGGTGTCATCGGGCGGGCGATCGTTGAACCAGATCACTGTCGGCAGCCGTACGGGGTCGTGGGAGGCGACTTCATGCGACCCGGTCGAGCGCCGGCTCCCGCCCGGCAGGCCGATCGAGGCGGTGAGCGACTCTTGGGCGCCGTAGACGGCTGCGGCCGCGCCCAGGACGAGGCCCGCGCGCAGCGCGGCGCGACGATCGAGGTCGGCGGGTCGCGGTCGGACGGGGCGGGTGACCAGGTGCCAGATGAACAGCGGCAGCAGCGCGAACCCGAACAGCGCGTGCGTCCACGGCGCCGTCCACGGCCCAACGCCGAACCACAGCCCGGTGGCGTGGAGCACACCGAGCACTGCCGTGACAAGCACGAGGACTCCGAACGCTGCTGACAGCCAGCGTGTGGACCGGCGCCGGCGGAACCCGGTCGCCACCGAACCACGAGCCTTGGCGGGCACGAGAACGAGCAGTGAGAGGCCGATCACGGCGTGTGTGCCGACGAGCCATCCACTCCAGCGGTCGCCGATCGACCCCCCCGCTGACTTCGCGCCCGCCTTCGTCAGCGACTTGGTGGACCGTGCCGCCACATCTCTGACCGAAGGCCGATGAGTTCGCGGCCAGGCGCGAGTCTTTCCGGCATGACCACACCAGCGGACGAACATCGCATGATCGCCGGCCATTTCACCGAACTGGTGAACGGGGTCGCCGACGGCGATTGGGATTCACCGTCGCCCGTGCAGGGGTGGGCCGCCCGCGATGTCGTCCGTCATCTCGTCGAGTGGTTCCCGGGGTTCCTCGAGAGCGGCGCCGGCGTCCGGTTGCCGAGCGGGCCGTCGGTCGACGACGACCCGGTTGGAGCGTGGCTTGTCCAGAGCGAAGCGATCCAGGCGCTGCTCGACGATCCGGACACCCCTCGCAAGATGTTGTCGAACCCGCACATCGGCGAGATCCCCCTCGACGAAGCGGTCAACAACTTCTACACGGCTGACGTGTTCATGCACAGCTGGGACCTCGCTCGAGCGACCGGTCAGGACGAGACGCTCGACCCGGACAAGTGCGCCGAGTTGCTGGCCGGCATGGAGCCGTACGAGGACGCCATGCGCTCGAGCGGGCAGTACGGCCCGCGCGTCGAGGTGCCTGCCAACGCCGACGTGCAGACGCGGATGCTGGCGTTCATCGGGCGCCAGCCATGATCGCTGGATGACGATTCGCGCCCACAGCCCGTCCGGGGTCTACGAGCCGTACGCCAACTATGTGCACGCAGTGGAGGTTCCTGCAGGCGCGCGCACGCTGTACATCAGCGGCCTCAACGGCTATCCGCCCGAAGGCGGCGCGATGCCCGAGCGCTTCGAGGACCAGGCGGAGCTCGTGTGGCAGCACCTCGCGACGATCCTCGCCAGCGCCGACATGACCTACGACGACCTCGTCTCGCTGCGCTTCTACCTCGCCGACCCTGCCTTCGATCCGGCGAACGTCGCGGCGCTGAAGCTCCACCTGGGCCAGCACCGCGCCGCGAGGACGGTCGTCTGTGCCCGACTTCTCGAGCCTGCGTGGCTGATCGAGGTCGAAGCGATCGCCGCGAAGGCGTGAGCAACTACGCCGCCTCATCCAGCGCGAAGCGTGTGCTCATGCCGGGCGACATCTGCCGAGTCTGCCTGTCGGTTCGGGCTGGCGCGGTCAGGAAGGGTCGAGCAGGACGCCGAGCTCCTCGAGCTCGTCGATCGGCGGTTGGGACGCCGCCTCGGCCGCCAACGCGGCGGCGGCGCGACGGTAATGCGACTCGGTCGTGACGGCGCGCAGTGCGGCGCTGATCGTCGCCGGCTCGGCGGTCAGGGCCTCGAGCACGATCCCGACGCCGAGCTCCTCACAGCGATCGGCGTTGTCGGGCTGGTCGGCTCCCATCGGCAACACGACGACCGGCACGCCGACCGACAGCGCAGCGATCAGCGTGCCGGACCCGCCGTGGCAGACCACGGCGTGGCAGTGGCCGAGCACCTCGTGCTGGGGAACGAACTGCTCGACGCGCACCCGACCGCCTGCCTCCGGCAACAGCTCGTTGGGATCGACGTACGGCCCGACCGTCACGACGCTCTCGGTGTCGAGCTGCGCCAGCGCGCGAACCAGCCGGTCGAGCAGGTCGCCGGACTCCACGTTGAACACGGTCCCGAGCGTGGCGTACACGAGGGTGCCGTCTCCCTGCGGGACGACGTCATCGAGGATCGGCGGTCGCACCGCATGCAGGGCGAACGGTGTGCCCACCTCTGGGTCCCGGAACGATGCGGGCGCCGGAGTGATGCGCATCGCACCGGCCAGCCGGTGGCATTCCGGGTCGCCGGTGAGACCGTGGTCGGTGCGCAGGCGATCCCACGTTGCGCCCACGACGGCCGGGCTGACCAGGCGGCCGGCGGCCGTCACGCTGACCGTGGTGCACGGCACGCCCGTCAGCTCGGCAGCCACGACGGCACCGACGTCCATCTCGTCGCAGATGACCGCTGCGGGCCGCTGACGCTCGATCTGCGCGTGCAACGCGCCTGCCCTGAACGTGCCGAACTCGGTGACGAAGTGCTCCCTGACGACCGTCCGCTCCATCTCACGGTCGACGGGCATCAGCGGCGTCCGGTCGCTGTGCAACGTGTCGGGCCCCACGACGACGGTCTCGAAGCCGAGCGCGGCGAGTCGAGGCACGACCGCCTGTTGCCCGGCGAACGTGATCGCATGACCGCGGGATCGCGCCAGCCGGGCGATTGGGAGCAACGGCTCGGCGTGCCCCCATCCGCCGACGAAGGCCACCAGCACGCTCACGCGCTCCCGGCAGGATTCGAACCTGCGCGCTGCGGATTAGAAAGCCGCTGCTCTGTCCTGACTGAGCTACGGGAGCCGGAATCGCGCAGCCTACGCATCACCGGCGCTGCCCGCCGGGTCTGAAACGACGGGTCGGGCCGTATCCTGGACTGTCCCCGTTCGCGTCAGCATTGGGGTCAGCCGAGAGGGTGCGTGTGAACTTCAAGAAGGGTGAAACCATCATCTATCCCCAGCACGGCGCGTGCATCGTCGTCGGGACCAAGAAGATGGACGCCTTCGGGGAGAAGCGCGAGTACCTCATCCTGCAGACCGTCATCAACGAGATGACCCTCAAGGTGCCGGTGGACAAGGCGGAGGAGGTCGGCGTTCGGCCGCCGGTGTCGGCCGACGAGCTCGAAGACCTCGTGGCCGTGTTGTCGAAGCCGGACCCGCGGGTTCCGTCGAACTGGAGCCGTCGCTTCAAGAACCACCAGGAGAAGCTGAAGAGCGGCGACGTCTACCAGGTCGCCGAAGTCGTGCGGAACCTGGCCGCTCGCAACCGCGACGCCTCGCTGTCGGCGGCCGAGCGGACGATGTACGAGCGGGCTCGGGTCAACCTGGTGAGTGAGATCTCGCCAGCGCTCAAGGTGTCCGCCGAAGAGGCTGAGGCGTACCTGGACGACGCGCTCGCCAAGGGCGTGCTGAAGCCTGCCAAGGACCCCGTCCGCCGCAAGTAGTTCAGGGTCGGGTGACGACTTCTGGGAAGTCCACCGGCAACGCCCATTCGTACCGATGCGGCTCCTGACCGGGCCAGATGACCCATTGGGCGCCGTTGGCTCGTTCGTCGATCGAGCGCATCACGACGGCGGCAACGTCGTCGGCGCTCATGATCTCGATACCGAGGCCACGGATCCGGGTTCGCGCCTCGGGCGGTACCAAGTTCGTCGCCGTGAAGCCAGGGCAGATCGCGCTGACGGCCACGCCGCGACCCTCCAGTGCGCCAGCCATCGACCGTACGAACCCGATGACGGCGTGCTTCGTCAAGGCGTACACGGGATCCCGGCCGAACGGCGCGAGTCCCGCCAGCGAGGCGGTGACCACGATGTCTCCGCTTCCGGCCTGGAGCATCGCCGGGAGCACGGCCCTGGTGCCGAAGACGACACCGTCGACGTTGATGCCCATGATCCGTCGATAGGCACCGTTCGGGAGATCGACGACCGGCATGGCGTCCTCGGCGAGCGGGTGACCCGTGCCGATGCCGGCGTTCAGGACGGCGACACCGAAGGGGCCGTGCTGATCGACGACTGCATCCCAGGCAACGGGGTCAGCGACATCGAGTGGGGCGAAGGTGCCACCGATCTCGTCCGCAACGTGCTGCCCGGCCGCCGCGTCGATGTCGCCGATCACCACGTGGTGGCCGCGTTCGGCCAGAGCGCGCGCCGCCGCCGCACCGATGCCACTGGCCCCGCCGGTGACGATCGCCTTCGCGCCGCTCACCCGAGGATCCCTGCGGCCGTGTCGTGCTTGCCCGCGGCGCGGTCGTCGGCGAAGCGGTCGAGCCACTCACGCATCTCGAGCGACCCATTGGCATCGGCCCACTGCCGGGGGATGGCGGGGAACTCGTAACCGCCGAGTGAACGCGTGTCCTCGGTTCGCCGGGCGAGGGCGTCCTCGATGATCGGAGCAAGACGTCGCTCCTTGGCGGCGGTCGCGGCGACGTCCCGGTCCGCGAACTCGGGGAGCACCTCGCGTCCGAACAGCTCGAGCGATTCCATGATGTCCTCGTGCCGGTTGCGTCCGGCCTGCAATACGAACACGACTTGGTCGACGCCGGCCTCCTCGTACCGCCGGAGGTAGTCCCGAGCCTGCTTCGGTGTTCCGATGCAGCCGCGCAGGCCCGTCGTGTCACCGGAGGCGACCTTCGCGGCCATCTTTGATGCGGCCGGCGAGGCGCTGGAGCGCCCGCCGTGCCGAACCGGGTCTTCGCCTCCGAACGACGCGGTTTCTTCCTTGACAGCGTGTGCAACAGCGTCGGGATCGAACCCCTGGGCGGCGCGCCGTGACGTGTACTCCGACCAGACGTCCGTGCGGCCAGGCCGGTGGGTCCCGAACACGTAGTAGTGGCCGAGGCTGTAGCCGAAGAAGTTGGCGCCTTCGACGCCGCGACGGATCGCCTCATCCTCGTCGTGGTGCACCATCATCGGGCTGACGCACGCAACTTGAGGGTTGACGGCCCAACCGACGGGCTCACAGGTCCGCAACGTCGTCTCGTACTCCTGGACCCACGTGCGGGCTTCCTCGGGGTCGATGAACGCGAACGTCAACGCGCCCATGCCCTTGCTCGCGGCGAGGCGGATCGTCTCGCGGCGGCTGCAGGCGACCCACAACGGCGGGTGCGGCTTCTGCCGCGGTTTCGGGACGACGTTGCGTGGTGGCATCTGGACGAACTCGCCGTCGACACCTGTGAACGGCACCTCGACCATGCATCGCAGGGCGGTCTCGAGCCCTTCCAGCCACGCGTCGCGCTTGCGCGGCAGGGTCGATCTGGAAGCCACCGAGCTCCGCCTCGCTCGATGACTCACCGCTGCCGAACTCGACGCGGCCGTCGGAGAGCAGGTCGAGCATGGCGATGCGCTCGGCGACTCGTGCTGGGTGGTTGAACTGGGGGGCCGTCAGGACGACGCCGTGGCCGAGGCGGATCCGCTTCGTGCGCTGGCTGCAGGCGGCGAGGAACACCTCCGGCGCCGATGAGTGGCTGTACTCCTCGAGGAAGTGGTGCTCGACCTCCCAGACGTACTGGAACCCGAGCGCGTCGGCCAGCTCGATCTGCTCCAGCGCATCGTGGAGCAGGCGATGTTCGGCATCGTCAGCCCATGGTCGCCCCATCTGATGCTCGTAGAACAGGCCGAACTTCACCGGCCCGATGTAAACACGCGTGTATACAAGAGGTCAATGGCGACGCGGTTGCCCCGCGCTGAGCGACGGGCCCAGCTGATCGAAGCGGCGGCGGCCGCGTTCCTCGCCCGCGGCTTCGACGGCACGTCGATGGACGATGTCGCGCAGGAGGCGGGGGTCACGCGGCTCATCGTGTACCGCATCTTCGAGAACAAGCACGACCTCTATCGCGCCGTGCTGGGGACGGTCATCGATGAGCTGGCCCGGGCGTTCGACGGCGTCGACGTCGAAGCGGTGCGGGTGCGCGGAGCAGCCAAGGTGCTGCTCCCGGTGGCCAGGGCGCACCCCGACGCCTTCCGATTGCTGTGGCGGCACGCCTGGCACGAGCTCGACTTCGCTGATGAGGCCGTCGGCTTCCGGTCGTACGTGACCCGGTACGCCAAGGAAATCCTCGTCAACTACATCCCCGACGACCCGCCCCGACTCGAGTGGGCGGCGCGCAGCGCTGGCGCGCACTTGATCGAGTCGATCTGCGTCTGGCTCGACGTCGGAGATGCCACGCGCGACGACGAGATCGGTGACCTGCTGACCGGTGGCCTCCGTGCCCTCGCCGGGTCGTGGATCATCGGTGGCCCGCCACAGGCCGCGCCGCCTGCCAAGAGGCAGGCCCAGGGCGTCTAGGCCGGTGAGCTCCACAGCTCGTCGACGGCGCGCTGGTCCTCGTCGTACAGCCAGCACTCGGCGAGCTTGCCGTCACGGACCCTGTAGAGGAAGACGCGCCGGATCACCCGCAGGTCGTCGGGTGAGCCAACGCCTTCGCGGGCGATGATCGCACCGAACGTGGCGCCGCTGAGCACATCCTCGATGGCGTCGAGCTGGCGCCCGGATCGCTTGGTTGCCTCGACGAGAACGCTGATCGCGGCCTCCTTGCCGACATGGTCACCCGCCAGCGGGCTGTGACCGAAGTAGTGCAGCACGAAGTCGTCGTGGTACGCATCGAACACGGCGGCGATGTCGTTGGCCGCCCATGCATCGGCATACCGACGCACGGTGTCGTAGGGATCCACGCGATGCAGTCTCGCGTCATCCCGTGCCGGCAGGTCGCTGCGGCCACAAGAGGTCGACGCACACACCGAAGTGGTCGCTGGCGACGATGCCCGTCAGCGGCTCGTGGAACGCCAGTGACGCGGCCAGGATGCGTCCTGCGCCGTCACGCCGCCGGAACGTGTCGCCGACGAACACGTAGTCGATGCGCTTCGGGTGCACGTTCATCGACGCCGCGATGTGATTCGTACGCCAGTCCTGCGTCAGGCCCGGGCCCTCACCGACAGCGCGCCACGCGTCCTGGTAGTACGTGGCTCGGCCCTCGAGCGGCGCCAACGAGCAGAGGAAGCGGATCTCGTCGCTCTCGGGTTCCGCGTTGAAATCACCGCACAGGATCACCGGCATGTCCTCGAGCGAGCGGCGTGGGCCGAGCATCGAGATCGTGTCGCGATCACCTCGGGCTTCACGGATCAGATCATCGATTGCAAGGACCTGGAGGCGCCGGTGGACGCCGTCTGTCGGGGCCGCGGCGAGGTGACAGGCGAACACGTCGAGCCCGGCCGTGCGGGCGTGCACCAACTCCCACGGCACGCCCTGAACGAACGCGTTGCCGCCCGGGGCGATCGGCAGCGCGTGATGAGTGAATTCATCGATGGGCCATCTGGACAGGACCGCTGACCCGAACCGCAGCGAGCGATCCGGCCAGACGTCAGCGGCGAACGGTCCACCACCGAAGGCGCAGTGGTACCCGAGATCGGCGGTGTGGGCAGCGATCCACTCGGCAGTGTTCGGTGAATTGTCGTCCTGCCAGATCTCCTCCAGGCACACGACGTCGGCACGCAGGCGCTGGAGCCAGGCAACGATCTCGTGTCGGCGGTCGGTCCAGTCCGGCTCGATCAGCGAGCCGGCGTTCAGCTGCACCACCCTCAACACGCTGCCGCTGGCTCCGTCGCTCATCGGGCGAAGGGTAGAAGACGGGCGTCTCGTCGAGACGGGCGACCGTCGTGACCGAACGGTAACCTGCCGTCATGTCCACGGAGGATCCGCGACTCGACATCGCCGTCGACATCGACGGAGCGCTCGTGCTCGAGGGGGAGATCGACAGCTACACCGCACCTGAGCTGGCCGAACGGCTCGAAACGGACCGGAGCATCGAGGTCGTGGACCTCGCTGCCGTCACGTTCATCGACTCCTCGGGGCTGCGTGTCCTGGTGCAGGCCCACCAGGCCCGGGCCGAGACCAGCTCCACGCTGCGGCTGCGGTCCCCGAGCGCTGCCGTGCAGCGCCTCCTCGAGATCAGCGGTCTCGCCGGCTACCTCGACGTATCGAGCTGACACATTCAGGCTTCCTGCCTGACGCTCAGCGCTCCTGCCCAGTTCCCACGCCGAGCGGCTCCGCGTCCGTCCCCACGTCCTCGCCGACGGCGACGGCGTAGCCCATGCGCGGGTCACGCTGGATCCGCTGCACGTCGAGCAGGACCGTGCGCCGGTCGCCGTCGGTCGGTTCGGACGATCCAATCAAGCTGCGCGGTGACAGGTCGTGGGCAAGCACGACGTTGAGCTCTGCCGAGAGCAGGACGATCCGACTCACGAGGTGGAACCAGCTCAGCAGGGCGATGACGACGGCGAACGTGCCGTACGTGTCGCTGGCACCAGCGATGAAGTGCCGGACGACCCAGCTCCCGAGCTGCTGCAGCAGCACGAGTCCGACGGCGGCAACCACCGCACCTGGCAACAGCTCGCGGAGCGGAAGGCGACGTGCCGGCAAGAGCTTGAACATCACCACCATCAGCGACAGGTTGACGAGGAACGTGGCCACCAGCCCGAGGGCACCGGCGAACGAACCCGCGCCGAAGAACGACACGAGGTTCCCGAGCACCACCGACGTGACGATGCCGGCGCCGAAGGCCACGAGGAAGGCCACCGCCCTGACCCGCTTCATGGCGAAGTTCGGGCGGGCGAAGCGCGGAACGTCGCCCAGCTCGTCGAGCCCCTGCTGAAGGGCCCCGATTGCGCCCATTCCCGCCCACAGCGCTGTGACAACCCCGATGACGAGCGCCAGCACGTTGCCTTGCAGCGGCGACTGCTCGGCTGCCAGCTGGCTACCGATCAGCGGGATCTGGGCAAGTGCACTGTCCAGCAGTTCCTGGCGCAGCTGCGGGTCCCCGTCCAGCACGATGCCGAGCACGGTGACGAACACGAGCAGGAGCGGAAAGACGCTGAAGAACGAGTAGTAGGAGACCACGGCGGCCAAGCGGGTGCCGTCGTGCTCGCCGAAGCGCTTGTTGACGGCGATCGGCAGCGCCAGCCAGCGGTGCCGCTGCTGGAAGGCATCCAGGCGCTGCAACCAGCGGTTCATCAGGGAGTCACCGCGGATCGAGCCATCGCGTGCTTGTACCACGGAAGTGACGAGGAGGAACCCGGTGAGCAGCGCTGCCGTTTGCGGGAGCGAGCCGCCGGGAACACCAGTCCCATGATGGCGGATACCGATGGCGACGCGTTGGGCGTTGCTTCACCGGGCGTCGATCTGTCAATGGCGCTCGAGGTGAACAGCATCGATGATGTCGCCGCCGTTCGCCGTGCTGTGACCGAGTTCCTGGCCAGGCGCAACGTGCCGTCCACCGTGGTCGAGGATCTCGAGCTGGTCACCAGTGAGCTGGTGACGAACGCCATCGTGCACCGATCGTCCGATGATCCCGTGGCGGTACACGTCGGGCTGAGTGAGACGATCGAGATCGAGGTGGGCAGTCGCGGATCCGTCACCTCCGTTCCTCCAGTCGACGCGTGGCGGGTCCCACCCCCGCAAGAGATGTCGGGACGGGGACTCGGCATCGTTCGCCGCCTCTGCGACGAGGCCGCAATCCGCCAGGAAGGGGAGTGGCTCGTCGTGAGGTGTCGTCGTCACCGCCCCGATGGACGGTCGGCGCCATGACGGACCAACCAGCCATGACCGAGCGCTTGCTGACTCGCAACGGCGATGCTCCACCCCAGGCCGTCACCGTCGGCATCGTGAACGACTACGAGATCGTCGTGCGCGGCGTTGCTGCGATGCTGGCGCCCTACGACGAGCGTGTCCACGTCGTAGAGCTGGCCACGGACAACGGGGAAATGGGCTCGGGCGACGTCACTGCGGACGTTGCGCTGTTCGACTCCTTCGCCGGGCGCCGGCACACGCTGTCACGAGCTGCCGAGATGGTTGCCGCAGGACGTGCCAACCACGTCGTGCTGTACACGTGGGATGCCGCACCCGAGTTCGTCCGCGCGGCGCAGCAGATCGGCGTCTCGGGCGTCGTCCTGAAGACACGGTCTGCCGACGCGCTGGTCGACGCGATCGAGCGCGTCGCCTCGGGCGAGAAGGTCGGTTTCGACGCTGCCCTGGCGCCACGGCCGAGCGCCCGCGCCGTCGAGCTCTCGGATCGCGAGGCCGAGGTGCTCGCACTCATCGCTCGAGGATTGACGAACGCGCAAATCGCCGACGAGCTGTACCTCTCGATCGAGACGATCAAGACGTACGTCAAGCGGCTCTACGCCAAGCTGGACGTGCACAACCGCGCGCAGGCAGCAGTCGCCGCGGCCACCTACCAGCTGACACCGCGGCCCGCCCGCTGACCAGGCTGTCTACTGACCAGACTGCCTACTGACCAGGCTGCCTAGGGCGCGTCAGCTTGCTGGCGCATCTGCTCGAAGCTGCGCCGCAGCAGTCTCGAAACGTGCATCTGCGAGATACCGACACGCTCGGCGATCTCACTCTGGCTGAGCTCTTCGTAGAAGCGCAGCCGGACGATCTCCTGCTCCCGCGGCGGCAGGCGGCCCAGGAGCTCCTCGACCATGTCGAGGTCGGCGACGTGCCCGAACTCGGCATCCTCCTCGCCGATCTGCCGTGGACCCTCCGTCGCCGACCCGCTCGGTGCATCGAGGCTGGTCGTCGTGTACGCGGAGCCGGCGGCCACGCCTTCGATCACATCGTCCATGGTCAGGCCAAGGTGCTCGGCCAGCTGCGGCACGGTCGGTGATCGTCCCAGCTTCTGCGTCAGCTCATCCGTCGCCCGCCGGATCAACAGGTGGGTCTCCTTGGCAGACCGCGGCACGCGCACCGTCCACGTGTGGTCGCGGAAGTGGCGCTTGATCTCACCCTCGATCGTGCGCCCGGCGAACGTCGAGAAGGCGACGTTGCGCTCGGGATCGAACCGATCGACCGCCTTGACGAGGGCGAGGAAGGCGACCTGGCGCAGGTCGTCGGCAGCCGGCCCGCGCCGCCCGAAACGGCGGGCGACGTGTGCGGCGAGTCCCATGTGCCGCTCCACGAGCTCGTTGCGCACGCGCCGATCCCGTGTGCGCTTGAACTCGGCGAAGAGTGCCGCCTCGTCGGCGCGCGCAGGGGCCGCGCCTTCGCCGGCGGCGAGTGGCTGCTCAGGCGTGCTCACGCAGCGTCGACCGCTTGGTCAGCACGAATGATGACGGTCCGAGCTCATAGTGGTCGGCGACTGCGGCGAGGATGCGCACGCTGAGTTCATCGGGCTCGAGATCGCGAGTCGGCCCATCGACGCGACCGGAGACCGTGATCGAGCTGTCCTGGGTGACGTACTCCAGCGCGATCCGCGACGCGCCGTCGGCGGTGTCCACGAGCGTCGTCACGAGCTCGTTCACACCGAGACGGAGGTCGTCGAGATCGTCGACCGTGAGCCCGGCGTCCGCCCCGAGCGACGTGGCGACGAGGCGGGCCGCGGAGAGGAATCGCGACGACGGAGGGAACCCCAAGCTGACGACCGGATCCCGTGGTTGGTTCGAGCTCACCGGCGGAGTCTGACGCACCGTGAGCAGCGACTCAATTCGATCTCACCAATTTCGATCTCACCAAGTTCGATCTCACCAAGTTCGATCTCAGTTCGCCTGCGGGTCGTGGAGCGACCCACCGACACCGGTCCAGCAGAGGAGCTGGCGCAACGCCGGCGAGAGCGGTCCGAGGAAGCAGTCGACGCCGTACCCCCAACACTCCGCCTTGCAGTGCTCCAGGACCATCAGACCGCCGCTGTCGATGAAGCGGATGCCCCGCCCGTCAACGTCGATGCGGACCACGTCGGTGAGCTGGGCGATACCGAGGATGATGGACCGCAACTGCCGGCCGCTGGCGAGGTCGACATCGCCGACGACGACCACCTCGACGCTGGCCTCGCGAAACGTCGTCGTCACGACCAGCGGTGTGCTGGCGCGATTGCGCTGAGCCGACCAGTGGACCTGCCCGCCACCCTGCACGAAACCATCCTCGCTAGTCGCGACGACCCACATGTCCCCCGGAAGGGGACATCTGGGCGCGGCGGCGCGATCGAGCGAGCCGCAGGTTCGTGGTCGGAGCCGCTCAGGCGCCGGCGATCGGCGGGGTGCCGTCTTCGGCGGGAGCGGCCGCCCAACGCATCTCTTCACCCTCGACGGCAGCCGAACGGTCGCGACGCAACCACCAGACGACGGCTGCCGCCACCGCAGCGACGAGGATGACGAGCACCCAGGGTGACTTGCGCCGGGGAGGCGGGGCGCCCCGTGTCAGCTCGGCAACCCGCTCGGGCACGTCGGCCACCAGCCCGGCGGCGCTGCCGGCGAACTCACCGAGCACGCTGGTGCCTGTCGAGATGACGCCACCAACGCTCTCGGTCAGCTCGCTGAGCGCAGGGGTTCTCACGGGACCGACGCCACTGACGGTGGGACGACGTCGCGGCCCAATGTCTCGTCATACGTGGGGTCGTAGGAAGCCGAAGGGCGGCTCGCCGGCGGCGCGGTCTTGGGCCCGGTGAGCCCCTTCGCATCGAGCTTCTGGCGCAGCATCTCACGGCGCCGCGACCCGGCGTCGGGATCGAACAACCAAGCGAGTCCAGCACCGATGCCCATCGCGAGCAGGAGTTTCTTCATGCGCTCGCGCCTACCCCAGTGGGGTCTGGCGTAACCCGCCGAGTACGGTCGGCCGCATGGTGCCACGCCGCCCGTGGGTCAGCGTCCTCCTGCTCACCGCACTGCTCGCCGCAGGATGTGGCGACGACGACGGGAGCTCCGCCACGGTCGTCACCGTTGGCACGGGGCCGACGGGCACGGCGGCCGGCGCGCCCGCGACGACAGGTTCCGCCGGTGCCAGCGACAGCGAAGTCGTGGTCGGCGCCGTGCTCGAACCGACCAGCCTCAACCTCATCACGCAGGCCGGTGCTGCCCTCGACCAGGTCCTGCTGGACAACGTGTACGAGACGTTGCTGACGGCGACCGCAGAAGGTGACGTCGAAGGCGGGCTGACCGACCTGCCCGAGATCTCCGACGACGGGTTGACGTACACGTTCACCATCCCAGACGGCGTGACGTTCCACAGCGGGGCACCGCTGACGGCCGCCGACGTTGTGTGGTCGCTCGACGCCCAGCGGGCCGAGGGCGCCAACCAGGCGGAGCGATTGGCGTCGATCGACACGGTCGAGGCACCCGACGAGCGGACCGTGGTGGTCACGCTGACGGAGCCGGACAACGGTCTCTCGTACACCCTGACCCGACGAGGCGGAGCCGTGTTGCCCGCCGAGGCTACGGGGCTCGAGAACAGCGCCGACGGCACGGGTCCGTTCCGCCTCGAGGCGTGGAACGTCGGCTCGTCGATCACGCTGACCCGCAACGACGAGTACTGGGGCGACGCCCCGGCGATCAGCGGCGTCACGTTCCTCTACTTCACCGATCCCAACGCCGCCGTCAATGCGTTGACGACCGGCGACGTCGACATCCTGACCGGCGTCGACAGCGACCTCGTCGGCCCGCTCCAGGACGACCCCGAGTTCGTGGTCAACGAGGGCTCGACGAACGGCGAGTTCACGCTCGGCTTCAACAACGAGCGCGAGCCCTTCACCGACGAGAGCGTCCGCAGGGCGATCCGCCAAGCCATCGACAAGGAGGGCGTCAAGCAGCTGTTCAACGGCTTCGGCACGGTCATCGGCGGACCGGTTCCGCCCTCGGATCCGTGGTACGAGGACCTGACCGACGTGGCCCCGTACGACCCGGACGCGGCGCGGGAAGCGATCGAGGACGCGGGCGCAGAAGGAACCGAGCTGACGTTGGTCTACCCGAACATCTACCGGCTCAACGTTGCCGAGTACGTCGCTTCGCAACTGGCGGACGTCGGCCTCGAGGTCACCGTCGAGACGGTCGAGTTCTCGGTGTGGCTCGAGCAGGTCTTCACGAACAAGGACTACGACATGACCGTCGTGCTGCACGCCGAGCCACGGGACATTGCGAACTACGCCAACCCGGACTACTACTGGCAGTACGACTCGTCCGAGGTCCAGGACCTCATCGAGGACGCCAAGACGACTCTCGACCCGCTGGAATCCGTCGAGCTGCTCAGGGAGGCGGCGCGGCAGATCTCGGAGGACTCACCGGTCGACTGGCTGCTGCTCGCCTCCGACTTGACCGCGTCGACGCTTGACGTGAGCGGGTATCCGACCGACGACACGGCGTCGCGCTTCGACGCGTCAGGCATCACGGTGGGCGGATAACGCAACCCACATGGCGCTCTACGTGTTGCGCCGCCTGGTGCTGCTCATCGTCGCCTGCTTCGTCACGACGATCATCGTCTTCCTCCTGCTCCGGCTGCTGCCGGGCGACCTCGCCCTCGTCGTCGGCGGGACGGAAGCAACGCCGGACCGCATCGAGGCGATCCGCCAGGAGCTCGGTCTGGACCGGCCGCTCGTCGCGCAGTACTTCGAGTGGCTGGGCGGGGCCTTGACCGGCGACTTCGGCACGTCGGCGCTGAGCGGCGAAACGGTGACCAGCGAGCTCGGGCAGAAGCTGATGGTGACGGCTCCGCTCGTGCTCGCGTCGACGGTCCTGTCGGTGATCGTCGCCGTGCCGCTCGGTGTCGTGGCGGGCGCCCGTCACCGCAAGCCCGACGGCGTCGCGCTGTCGGCGGTCAGCCAGCTCGGCATCGCCCTGCCCTCGTTCTGGGTGGGCCTGATGCTGATCATCCTGTTCGCCGTCCAGCGCCAGATCTTCCCGGCACAGGGCTTCCCTCGGAGCGGCTGGGATGATCCGGTGGAGGCCGCACGCGGCGCTCGTGTTGCCGACGATCACCCTGGCCCTGGCCCAGTCGGCGATCCTGTTCCGCTTCGTGCGCTCGGCGACGCTCGACGTGCTGCACCAGGAGTACATCCGCACGGCCCGGGCGAAGGGCTTGACGAGGACGCAGGCGCTGTGGCGGCACGGGCTGCGCAACGCGTCCTTGCCGATCGTGTCGATCCTCGGCGTGCAAGTGGCCAGCCTCATCGCCGGGGTCGTCGTGATCGAGCGGGTCTTCACGTTGCCAGGTGTCGGGCAGATGCTCGTGCGCGACGTCGGGTCGCGAGACCTCGAGAAGGTGCAGGGCACGATCGTCCTGATCGCTGTCGTCGTGCTGCTGATCGGGTTCCTCGTTGACGTGGCACACCGGCTGCTCGATCCGCGTCTGCGAGTCCAGCCATGAAGAGTGTGGGGGGCTCATGGACCGGTCGCATCGCCATCGTGTGCGTGTCGGTGATCGTCGTCGCCGCCCTGGTCTCGCTGGTGTGGACTCCGTACGACCCGTCCGCCGTGCGGCCGTCCGAACGTTGGCTGCCGATCTCGTGGAGCCACCCGTTCGGCACCGATGGAGGCGGCAAGGACCTGCTGTCGCAGGTGCTGGTCGGCGCCCGGACCACCCTGTTCGTCGCCCTCGCCTCGGCGCTGCTGGCGGCGGTCGTGGGGCTCACGCTCGGCACCGCGAGTGCGGTGCTGCCGCGTCTCGTGGGAGAGTCGCTCGCCTACCTCATCGACGTGCTGATCGCGATCCCGACGCTGCTGCTGGCGCTCGTGTTCGTGGCCGCCCTGGGAGGTTCGGTGTGGACCGTCTCCTTGGCCATCGGGCTCGGCTCGGGCGTCGTGCTGGCGCGAGTTGTCCGCGCCGAGGTGTCACGAGTGCTGACGCAGGACTACATCGTCACTGCTGCCGCATGTGGGTCGTCGACCTGGCGGACGGTGTGGCGGCACATCATCCCGAACATCGCCTCCACGGTGATCGTGCAGGTGTCGCTGATCGCCGCGCTGGCCGTGCTCGCCGAGGCCGCGCTCAGCTACCTCGGGCTGACACCGGCCTCCACACCGTCGTGGGGGCGGATGATCGACGAGCTGCAGCAGACGGTCACGGTGCACCCTGCACCGCTGGTGTTCCCGGGCATCGCCGTCGTGATGGCGACGCTCGGCTTCAACTTGCTCGGGGATGCGTTGCGGGATGCCGTCGATCCCCGCCTGCGCGGGCGTGCCGCCACCGGGTCGCCGGAGATGAGTGGTGTCGCCGACCAGCTGGAGGAGACGGTTCCGTTGGCTTCGAGGAGCGTGGCTCGGTGACGGCGCTGCTGGAGGTCGACGGGCTGTGCGTCGACATCGGCGGGCGCCGGGTCGTCGACGGCGTCTCCTTCGTGCTCGAGCGCGGAGGGCGGCTCGGTGTGATCGGCGAATCGGGTTCGGGCAAGACGCTCACCGCGCTGTCGGTCATGGGGCTCGCGCCGGACTCCGCCACGATCGCTGGTCGGATCCGTCTCAACGGTCAGGAGCTGCTCGGACAGCCGGAGCGTTCGCTCGTCGACTTGCGAGGCGCCGAGATGTCGATGGTGTTCCAGGATCCACGCACGGCGCTCAATCCCACGATGCGCGTCGGGCGCCAGATCTCGGAGCCGCTGCGCATCCATCGCGGTCTCGGGCGGCGAGCCGCGGCGGTGGCGGCGGAGGAGTGGTGCGCCCGGGTCGGCTTGCCGGATCCGGCACGGATCGCCCACGCCTATCCCCACCAGCTGTCCGGTGGGCAGCGTCAGCGCGTCGGCATCGCGATGGCCTTGGCGTGCACACCGGCGCTGGTGATCGCCGACGAACCGACGACCGCGCTCGATGTCACGGTGCAGGCCGAGATCATGCAGTTGTTGCGCCAGCTGGTCGTGCAGGACGGCACGGCGCTCGTGTTCATCAGCCACGACGTGGCGCTGGTGTCGACCGTCGCCGAGCACGTCATCGTGATGCGGGCGGGCCGCATCGTCGAGCGGGCCACCGTGGACACCGTGGTGGGGGAGCCGGCGCACGACTACACACGCGAGCTCCTCGCCGCCGCCCGCCTCACGCACCTGGAGGCCGGGCGATGAGCGGTGACGCGATGACCCCCTTGCTCACGGCGTCCGGGCTGCGGCGCTCCTACCTGTTGCCGCGTCGCGCGCGCTCTCCGAGCCGCGGCAGGTGCGGCGGGCGCTCGACGGTGTCGATCTCGAGCTGGCGGAGGGCGGCAGCCTCGGCATCGTCGGCGAGTCCGGATCGGGCAAGTCGACGCTCGTGCGCATCCTGCTCGGCCTCGATCGCGCAACGGACGGCACGGTGCACTACCGCGGCCGGCCCATCGTGCCGGGCCGTCCGAGGTCACTGCGCTGGTTCCGGCGAGAGGCCCAGGTCGTGCTGCAGGACCCGCTGTCGTCGCTCGATCCACGCATGACCGTCGCGTCGATCGTGCGTGAGCCGCTCGTCTGCCTCGACGTGCCGGGCGACCACGACGCGCGGATCATCGAGGTGCTCACGGCAGTCGGGCTCGACCCCGAGTGGAGGCGGCGCTACCCGCACGAGTTCTCCGGCGGCCAGCAGCAGCGCATTGCCATCGCACGCGCGATCGCTCCTCGGCCCACACTGCTCGTGGCCGACGAACCGGTCAGCTCGCTCGACGTCTCCGTGCGGGTGCAGATCCTCGACCTGCTGCAGCAGCTCGCCGTCGACTACCGGCTGAGCCTGATCCTGGTGTCCCACGACCTCGGTGTCGTGCGCTACCTGTGCGACGACGTCCTCGTACTGCGTGACGGCCAAGCGGTCGAGCAAGGAGCGACCGAGTCAGTCTTCACCGGGCCGACGCATCCCTACACGCGAGCGTTGCTCGAGGCGGTCCCGCGCCTGCCGGCCTGAGCGACGCCGTATTCCCTCACACAGAAACCCGGTACTTGCTCTGTGTAAGCGAACACGCGGTCAGGACCATGTTTTCGCTCACACAGAGCTGCCGCGCCTGCCGGCCTGAGCGAACGCCGACGGCAGCTGGTCGCGATAGCTCGGCATCGAGCCCGCCGACGTCGCTCGGACCACGGCGTGGACGACCGCTCTGGCGACGGTGTCGGCGGCGGCCGAGATGACCGTGGCCAGCTGCATGAAGCGTCCCTGGGCAGGGCGGATGAACCCGTCGGTCGGCGCGTCGGGCAGCTCGTGCACGCCGCTCGCCAGCGTGAAGCACACGTCGCCGTCGGTGTACGTGTGGATCGGGCTGATCGCTCGGGCCATGCCGTCGTGTCCTGCACCGGCGAGCCGCGTGCACTCGGCCTTCGTCAGCCGGGCATCCGTCGCAACGACCGCCAGCGTCGTGTTCAGCGTCGGTGGCGCGAACTTCAGCCGCTGGAACGCGGCGACGTCCCGGCGACTCGGCCGTCGCAGCTCACCGAACTCGTCACCGATCCCGTAGCGCGCCCCCCACAGCAGCCCGGTCGTCGGGTCCACTGGACTGCCTCCACAGTTGACGACGACGAGGGCCGCCACGGTGATGCCGTCGGGGGTGACGACGCTGGCCGAACCGACGCCGCCCTTCAGTGCCGCGGCGTGCGCACCCGTGCCTGCTCCAACCGTGCCTTGGCGGACGATCCGGGACCGCGCGGCTGCGGCGGCCCGCCGCCCGAACTCGGCGCCCGGCCGATTGCGGAACACACCACCGGCGCCGAGGTCGAAGACGACCGCCGCTGGGACGATCGGCACGACGTGGTGTGGCTGCACTCCGATCCGGAACCCGCGCCCACGCTGCTCCAGCCAGGCCATCACGCCGCCTGCTGCATCCAAGCCATACGCGCTGCCTCCGGTCAGGCAGATGCCGTCGACCTCGTTCACCATGTTGAGCGGATGCAGCGGATCGGTCTCACGCGTGCCCGGTCCACCACCTCGCACGTCGACACCGCCGACGGTCTCTGGCGGCGGCAACACCACGGTGGTCCCGGTCAGCCAGCCCCGACCGGTGCGTTGGTAGTGGCCGACCTTGAAGCCAGCGACGTCGGTGAGGTCGTTGCGGCCCCCGATCCTCACGACGCCCGCCGCAGGAAGCGATCGGCGGCTTCGACGTAGACCCTGGCGTGCGTGATCAGGTCCTCGAGCTCGACGAACTCGTCGGCTTGGTGAGCGATCCACTTCCCGCCGGGCCCGTAGACGACGGACGGGACCCCGGTGCGCGACGTGATGACGGTCCCGTCGGTCGCTCCGGGCACACCGCCGAGATGAGGGTCGCCCGCCACGGTGGCGTGGGCGTCCCACACCGCCCGCACGAGCGGGTCCTCCGGTGCCGTGGCGACGGCCGGGCGGTCGTCGATGACGGTGACGTCAGCCGTGATGCCGTGGTCGCCGGTCGCGGAAGCGACGAGCGCGAGGACCTCGTCGACGAGGTCGTCGTGGTCCACGCCGGGAATCGTGCGGACATCGATCCACATGGACGCGCTGGCCGGCATCACGTTCATCTGGCCGGCGCTCCCGGCGGCCAGCACGGTCGGCGTGATCCACACCTGTCCCAGGTGTGGGTGCGTGTCGTGGCGGGCCTGCAGGTCGCGCTCGAGGTCAGCCAGCGCCCCGATCGCCGCCGCGACGCCGCGGTTCGGGTTGCGTCCCTCGAACGGCATCGCCCCGTGGGCCATCTTGCCGTGCAGATCGAAACGCAGGCGCAGGGCGCCCTTGGCGACGTGGCAGATCTCACCGCCCTCCGGCTCGCAACAGATGACGCCGTCGACGCCGTCGAGGTGGCCACGGGCGACGAGATCCTTGGCGCCGAGCATCATGCCTTCCTCGTCGACGAGGGCGGCCAGAACGACACGGCCAGGAAATGGCCCGCGTGATGCCAGGGCGTGCGTGGCGAAGAGCATCGCCGCCAGACCGCCCTTCATGTCGGCGGCGCCCCGTCCCCACAGGCGACCGTCGCGGACCTCGCCGCCGAACGGGTCAACGGTCCATCCGTCACCTTCGGTCACGACGTCGGTGTGGCCCTCGAACATGAGCGTCGGACCATCGCCGCCGCCCCCCTCGAGCGTGGCGATGACGTTGGGGCGACCCGGCGCCACGAT
Source organism: uncultured Acidimicrobiia bacterium (assembly GCA_963844915.1). GTDB lineage: Bacteria > Actinomycetota > Acidimicrobiia > Acidimicrobiales > Ilumatobacteraceae > JALZMG01. The sequence continues at coordinate 1,423,944 of CAWJQF010000013.1, forward strand.
GTCGATCTCCGGCTCCCAGCCGAACGCCCGCAGCTGCGCCGCCACGAGGTCCGCCGCCGGCTGCTCGTCCAGCCCGCGAGCGGGGTCGTGCACGCTCGGGATGCGGACAAGCTCCTGCGTGAACGCGATGAGCCCGGTCTCGTCGAGCTCAGTCATGGCTGACCTCAGGTAGGTGGTGTGAAGCGTCCGTCGGCAGCCGTCCAGCCACCGTCGACGTAGATCGTCGTCCCGGTGACGTAGCTGCTGGCATCGGACGCAAGGTAGATCACGGCGCCGACCATCTCCGAGGGCTGCGCCCACCGCTTGAGGATCGACTTGTCGGCGTAGGCCTGGTACCAGTCGGGGTGAGCCTTGATCTGTGCGGTGAGCGGCGTGTCGACGACCCCGGGCGCGATCGTGTTGGCCCGCACGCCCTGCGGACCGAGCTCGGCAGCCAGCGTGCTGAACAGCAGCACGGTCGCCGCCTTTGTCGCCGCGTACGCGCCCTGACCGGGCTCGGTGGTGCGCGAGCGGATCGAGGCGAACCCGATCATCGAGCCCCGCCCGGCTCCTGCCATCGCCCGCCCGAAGCAACGGCACAGCCGGAACGTCCCCTTCAGGTTGAGGTCGACGACCCGATCGAGCTCCTCGTCCGTGTAGTCGATGATCGGCTTGCGGACGTTGACCGACGGGGTCGTGACGAGGACGTCCGGTGCGCCGATCTCGTCGCACGCGTCCGCGATGGACGTCGGGTCGAGCAGATCCAGGCTGAGCGCCGTCGCCTCTGCGCCGATCGCGTCCGCGACCGCGACTGCCGCGGCAGCGTCCGTGTCGGCGCACACGACCCGCGCGCCGAAGGCCGACAACCCGGCGGCTGCGGCGGCACCGATCCCGCGGCCGGCTCCGACGACGAGTGCGGTGCGCCCGTCGAGCCGGAACAGGTCGAGGTACTCGCTCAGAGTTGCAGGCTCTTGACCTCGAGGAACTCCTCGAAGCCGTGTTGGCCGTACTCGCGACCGATGCCGGACTGCTTGTACCCGCCGAACGGCGCGTTCGGGTTGAACGCCCCGCCGTTGACCTCGACCTGGCCGGTGCGCAGACGGCGGGCCACCTGGACGGCGTGGTCCTTGTCCCCCGACCAGACGCCGCCGGCGAGCCCGTACACCACCCCGTTGGCGATGGCCACGGCGTCGTCCTCGTCGTCGTAGGGCAGGATCGAGAGCACGGGCCCGAAGATCTCCTCCTGGGCGATCGTCATGTCCGGTCGCACGTCGGAGAACACCGTCGGCTTGACGTAGTACCCGGTCTCGAGACCCTCGGGTGCGCCGGGTCCTCCGGCGACGAGCTTGGCGCCCTCGTCGATGCCCTTCTCGATATAGCCCTTGACTCGCTCCTGCTGGGCCGCAGAGGCGAGCGGCCCGAGATGCGTGCCGTCGGCGAACGGATCGCCGACCTTGACGCCCTCGACGGCCTTGGCGGCAACCTGCTCGGCCTCCTCGAGGCGATCTCGAGGAACGAGCATGCGCGTCAGCGCCGAACACGTCTGGCCGGAGTTGAGGAACGCCTTCTGCACACCGTCGCCGACCGCCTTGGCGAAGGCCTCGGTGTCGAGGTCGTCGAGCAGCACGTTGGCGGACTTGCCGCCGAGCTCGAGAGCGACCTTCTTCACGGTCTCTGCGCCGAGCTGAGCGACGCGCTTGCCGGCGCGGGTCGAGCCGGTGAAGGAGACCATGTCGACGTCGGGGTGCTGGGCGATCGCCTCACCGACGGCCGGCCCGTACCCCGACACGAGGTTGAACACTCCGGGCGGCAGGCCGACCTCGTCGACGATCTGGGCGAGGATGAACGCATCGATCGGCGCGACCTCGCTCGGCTTGAGCACCACCGTGCAGCCGGCGGCCATGGCGTAGGCGGCCTTCGCGGCGATCTGGTGCAACGGGTAGTTCCACGGCGTGATGCAGCCGACGACACCGATCGGCTCGCGGACGACGAGTGAGTTGCCGACCTGCTCCTCGAACACGTAGCTCTCGGCCAGGGCCGCGGCGGACTTGAAGCTGTTGATCGGCAGCCCGACCTGGACCAGCTGGGACAGCCACTTGGCCATCCCCGTCTCCTTCGAGATCGTCGTGGCGATCTCGTCCATCCGCCCGGCGAGGGCGTCGCCGATCCGGCTGAGGTACTTGGCCCGCTCCTCGGCGGGGGTGCTCGACCACGTCTCGAAGGCGGCCTTGGCGGCGGCGACCGCTCCGTCCACATCCGCCGCCGTCCCGGCCGGGACGGTCGCCATCACCTCCTCGGTCACCGAGTCGATGACGTCGATGGTCTCCGACGACTCCGGCGACGTCCAGGCGCCGCTGATGTACAGCTTGTCGAAGGTGGTCGCGGTCTCGGTCATGGACCCGTCCTAGCAGACCGCCGACCCCGTTCTGTCCGTCGGAACGTCGTCACAACGATCGATTTCGACGGACAGAACGGTCACAGCGCTCGGTTGTCGATCAACCTCACTTCTCCGAACCACACGGCGATGGCCACGCGGGCCGGGCCGTCGAGATGCTCCAGCGGCTCGAGCGTCTCCGGATCGAAGACGCTGACGTAATCGAGCCGCGCTCGGAGCTCGCCGCCGATCACGTCGCGCGCCGCGCCGAGCAACCGCGCGACGTCCCGCTCGCCGCTGGCGGCGGCATCGGCCACCGCCGCGAGCGCCGCCGGGACACATCGTGCGGCGATCCGGTGGTCGGGTGACAGGCGGCTGTTGCGGCTCGACATCGCCAGACCGTCCGGCTCGCGCACCGTCGGTGCGGCCACGATCTCGAGTCCCAGGTCGAGGTCCTCCACCATCCGGCGGATGATCGTCAACTGCTGGAAGTCCTTCTCGCCGAAGACCGCAACGTCCGGGCGGACCGCCGTCAACAGCTTCGTGACGACGGTCGTGACGCCGCGGAAGTGGCCTGGGCGGGCGGCTCCCTCCATCGTCTCTGCCAAGGGACCTGGGTCGACGTGGGTCTGGAACCGGCGCGGGTACATCGTCGCCGGCGTCGGCGCATAGACCGCGTCGACCCCCACCGCTTGGCACGTGGCGAGGTCGTCGTCGAGCGTGCGTGGGTAGGTCTCGAAGTCGTCCGGGCGGTTGAACTGCAGCGGGTTGACGAAGATCGACACGGCGACCTGGTCGCAGCGTTGGCTGGCCAGCTTGATGAGCGACACGTGGCCGTCGTGGAGCGCACCCATCGTCGGCACCAGTCCGACGACCTCACCACGCGCCCGAGCCGCGTCCGACCACGCCCGCACGTCAGCCGGTTGGTCGAAGCGCTGCATCGAGCGTCTAATGGAAGGAGTGCTCGTCGTCGGGCCAGTCGCCGCGGCGCACCTCGTCCACGTACTCCCGGGTCGCGGTCACGGTGGCCGCCCGAAGGTCGGCGTAGTGCTTGGCGAACTTGAACTGCTGGTCCGAGAGACCGAGCACGTCGTGCAGGACGAGCACCTGCCCGTCGCAGTCCGGGCCGGCACCGATCCCGATCGTCGGGATCGTCAGCTTGGCGGTGATCTCGGCGGCGAGCGAGCGAGGCACGCCCTCGATCACGACGGAGAACGCGCCCGCCCGCTCGACGGCGAGGGCATCGTCCATCAGCCGATCCCGCTGGCCGGCCTCCACGCCGGCGTTGCGGCCCTGCACCCGGTGCCCGCCCATCCGGTGGACGCTCTGGGGCGTCAGACCGATGTGGCCGACGACAGGGATGTCGACGCGCACGAGCGCGGCGATCGTCTGCTCCATCGACGTACCGCCCTCCAGCTTCACGCACTCGGATCCGGCCTTGAGCAGCCGCACCGAGCTCTCGATCGCCTGCTCGGGACCGACTTGATACGAGCCGAACGGAAGGTCGCCGACGATGAGCGCCGCCGGTCGGGCTCGCGCCACCGCCCGCACGTGGTACATCATCTCGTCGAGGTCGACAGCGAGCGTCGTCCCCGCGCCGGCGATGACCATCCCCGCGGAGTCGCCGACGAGGATCATGTCCACGCCGGCATCGTCGACGAGCCGGGCGAACGTGGCGTCGTAGGCCGTGAGCATGGCGATCTTCGTCCCGGCCGCCTTCATGGCGGCGATCTCGGGCACCGTGACCTTGGTCCGAGGGGACGTCGACGAGGACGAGTCCATGGGTGGGCGTCAAGTTACTGGCGCCTCACCGGATCACGCAGCCGTCGTAGAGTCCCGGCATGATCACCGCTGTCCACACGCTGGTCTACGCCGATGATGCCGACCGCGCCCGAAACTTCTTCCGGGACGTCCTGAACTGGCCTTCCGTGGACGCCGGCGGCGGCTGGCTGATCTTCAAGACGGGGCCGAGTGAGATGGGCGTCCACCCGACCGACCATGCATTGGGCCAACACCACCAGATCTCGCTCATGTGCGACGACATCGAGGCCACGGTCGCCGACCTGCGCGATCGCGGGGTCGAGATCACCCAGGACGTGCGCGACGACGGATTCGGGCTGACCGCAATCTTCGTTGTGCCGGGCGGCGGCGACATGATGATCTATCAGCCGAGACATCCCTCGGCATACGACCTCGCCTAACTGTGCTGAACGCGGCCGCCGAAGCGCCTGGAGGCGCCGGCGTGCCGAACCGGCACTCCACCCCCGAATGACGCGACCCGGCGATCCCCATTGACAAGACGTAGCTGGCTCCTGTTCGGGTTGATGGGCGTCATCTGGGGCGTCCCCTACCTGTTCATCAAGGTCGCCGTCGAGCACGTCGCGCCGCCGATCGTCGTCTTCGGGCGGACGTTCCTGGCCGCCGTTCCGCTGCTGCTGCTCGCCGCTCGGGCCGGTGCGATCCGTCCGGCGTTGCGGCATTGGCGGCCGCTCTTGGCCTTCGCCGCGTTGGAGATGGCCATTCCCTGGTTCCTGCTGACGGACGCCGAACGGCACCTGCCCTCGGGCCTGACGGGGCTCCTCATCGCCTGCGTGCCGATCATCGGCGCCGTCGTCGCGTTCTTCCTCGGCGATCGTCAGGCCCTCGCGCCTCGGCGACTGCTCGGGATCGCCGTCGGGCTCAGCGGTGTCGCCCTGCTCGTCGCCGCTGACCTCGGGGGAGAGGCGCCGTGGTGGAGCGTCGTCGAAGTGCTCCTCGTCTGCGTCGGGTATGCGACCGCGCCGTTCATCGCGGCGCGCCGGTTGGCGATGGTCCCCGATCTCGGGGTGGTCGCGCTGTCCCTCACGGCGGTCGCCCTTGTATACGCGCCGATCGCCTGGTTCACCCGACCTGACGAGCCACCGCCGGCAGAGGCGTGGCTCTCGATCGTGGCGCTGGCGTTCCTGTGCACCGCGCTGGCGTTCATCGTCTTCTTCCGGCTGATCGCCGCCATCGGGCCGGCCCGGGCGACGTTGATCACGTTCATCAACCCGGCGGTCGCAGTGGTCGTCGGTGCGCTCGTGCTCGACGAGCAGATCACGTGGGCCACGGTTGGCGGCTTCGTGCTGGTCGTGTCGGGGTGCTGGCTGGCGACCCGCCAGGAGACCGAGGTGATCGCCGAGGCCCCGATCCCGCTCGAGCCGACGGCGACCCTGAGGAGGGAGATCAGCTGACGGTCGCGCTCGAGCGAGCGAGCCGTGCCTCGGCGTCTTCGACGATTCGCCTCATCATGGCGGCGGCCGGCTCGATGGCGCCGATGGCGCCGCAGGACTCGCCGGCATAGTGCGGCATCGCCGCGATGTGACCTCGCGCGTCAACAGTGGGTGGAGCAACGTGGAATGGCGGCAGCGACCGCAGCTCGCCACCGATGTCGATCTCACCGACGACGTCCCCGCGGTACGCCGTAGCTGCGTCGAGTGAACGGCGCAGTACCCGGCTCGTCTTCTTCGGGTCGGGCCACATGACGTCGAACGAGTCGGTGAGCACCGACTCGGTGGCCGGCGCCGCGACCAGGGCTTGCTTGTAGTCCGGATGCGCCCCGGACTCCTGCGTCGCCAGCAACCTCGTCCCGAGCCGTACGCCGTCGGCACCGGCGGCGAGCGCCGCCGCCAGCAGTCGACCGGTGGCGATCCCGCCCGCCGCGAGGACGGCGAGACCGCTGCCGTCGACGGCGTCGAGCGTCTCGGCCAGTAGCGGCCACAGCGAGCGGTCACCGTGCATGCGGCCGCCGCCCTCGAGCCCGCGGACGACGATGACGTCGCAGCCGGCGTCGACCGCTGCCCGTGCGTCGTCGACGGTCACGATCTGCCAGCCGGCGAGCGCACCGCCCTGGTGCACGACGTCGACCAGCGAGGCATCGACGTCGCCGTGGTAGAAGTCGACGAGCTTCGCTCGGCGTGCCGCGACCTCGACGGCATCACGCTCGACGAACGGAATGAGGAAGTTCATGCCGACCGGTCCGGCGACCTCGGCGGTGATGGTGTCGAGGGCCGCGGCGACGACGTTCGCCGGCGCGAGGTGGAACGCCACCATCCCCAAGCCGCCGGCCTCGGCCACGGCGGCGAGGAGCTCCGGGGTGCAGTTCGCGCCCATCGGTGCGAGCTGGATCGGAGCCTGGCAGCCAACGAGCTCGGTGAACCTGGTGGTCAGCATCGCTGCGCCAGCTGGCGGATCGACGCCCGCGCCTCGTCGGGGATCATGCGGCTGCGGATGAACGCCATCACGTGGCGCGTCGGTGTGCGCGGGTTGAGCTCCCAGCGCAGCGTGACGGCGGAACCGGCATCGTCCGGCACGACCTCCCAGGTCCAGACCGTGAACGTCGGGTTGCCGTCCTCCCGCGCCGACCGATGGACGAACCGCCGCTGCGCACGGTCCAGCTCGAGCACCTTCGAGCGGCTGCGGAAGCGGTTGCCCAGCACGCTCATCATGACGACCCACTCGTCGCCCGGCTCCAGACGGTCAGGACCGTCATCGAACTCGACGATGCGCTCGTTCCACGTCGGCAGCGAGTGCACGTCGACGATCGCCTCGAACACGGCGTCCGGGGGCCGATCGAGCGTGAGTGTCACCTCCCCATGTCTTGCCATCAGCCCTATACTCCTGATAGGAGTGTTCTGTGTCAAGAGGCGATGACCTGACCACGACGTCCTACGCCATCCTCGGTCTGCTGGCGTTGCGCGACTGGTCGACCTACGAGCTGGCGCAGCAGATGCAGCGCAGCATGCGACTGTGGTGGCCGCGCGCCGAGAGCAGGGTGTACGAGGAGCCGAAGCGTCTCGTGCGGCTCGGGTTGGCGAGCTCGCGTGACGAAGGTGTCGGGGCCCGGCCGCGCACCGTGTACGCCATCACCGATCGCGGGCGCGAGGCGCTGCGCGATTGGCTGAGTGACCCGGCAGGGATCTTCCGCCTCGAGTTCGAGTCGATGGTGAAGGTCTTCTTCGCCGACCAGGGGTCGAAGTCACAGCTGCTGGAGAACATCGCGCGCATCAGAGACGCCGCCAGATCGGACCTGGCGAAGGATCAGTCGTTCGTCGAGGAGTACTCGACGACCGGGGGACCGTTCCCGCAACGGCTGCACCTGATCGGGCTGGCGACCGACCTCTACGTCCGGCTGCTGCTGGCCACCATCGAGTGGGCCGACGAGGCGGAGGCCGAGGTGGCTTCGTGGCCGTCGGCGCAGTCGGCGCCGGACCCGATGCGGTTCATGTCGCGTGAACCGACACGGGTCCGTCGTTCGAGCTGACCGGGACGCCCCGAATCAGGCGGTGACGCGCAGGGCGCGGAGGGACTCCCGGAGGGAGGACATGGTGGCGACGACGGCGGTGGGTTCGTAGCCGCAGTGGGCCATGCAGTTGGCGCAGCGGGGGTCCTTGCCCCTTCCGTAGCGGTCCCACTCCGTCGTCTCGACGAGCTCCCGGTACGTGGCCGTGTAGCCGTCGGACATCAGGTAGCACGGGCGCTGCCAGCCGAACACCGAGTAGCTGGGGATGCCCCACGCCGTGCACTGGTAGTCCACCTTGCCCTCGAGGAAGTCGAGGAACAGCGGGCTGTGGTTGAGCCGCCAGCGCCGGCGCCGACCCTCGGCGAACGTGGCCTGGAACAGGCGATGCGTCGCTTCGACACCGAGGAAGTGCTCCTGGTCCGGCGCCTTCTCGTAGGCGTACGCAGGGGAGAGCATCATCGAGTCGACTTCGAGGTCGTCGTTGAGGAAGTCGAGCACGCTGCGCACCGTCTCCGGGCTGTCGGTGGTGAAGAACGTCGAGTTCGTGGTGACCCGGAACCCTCGCGCCTTCGCCTCGCGGATCGCCGCCACCGCCTCGTCGAACACTCCCGGCCGGTCGACGGCATCGTCGTGGCGCTCGCGCAGTCCGTCGACGTGCACCGTGAACGCGAAGTACGGAGACGGGGTGAACAGGTCGAGCTTGCGTCGCAGCAGCACGGCGTTCGTGCAGAGGTAGACGAACCGCTTCCTGGCGACGAGCTCGGCCACCATCCGGCCGATGTCGGGGTGCAGGAGTGGCTCGCCGCCGGCGATCGACACCACCGGAGCGCCGCACTCCTCGACGGCACCGACGGCCTGCTCGACCGAGACCCGCTGACGGAGGATCTTCGTCGGATACTGGATCTTTCCGCAGCCTGGGCAGGCGAGGTTGCAGGCGAAGAGTGGCTCGAGCTCGACGACGAGCGCGAACTTCTCCCGCTTGGCAACGCGGTTGCGGAACAGGTACCAGCCGACCTTCATCGTCTGGCGGGCGGGGATGCCCATCACCTCACCTCCACGGGTAGCGCGAAGCGCACGTCCTCAACGAGCTGGGCGTGCTCGGAAACCTCGATCGGACCGAGCGCGCCGAGCGCGGCGATGACCCGGTGCACCATCGTCTCAGGAGCCGACGCGCCGGCAGTGATCCCCACCGTGTCGGCGCCGGCGACCCAGGCCGGATCGAGCTGGCTGTCATCGTCGAGCAGGTGGGCGGCGCAGCCGTCACGCTCGACGACCTCGACGAGTCGCTTGGAGTTCGATGACGTCGCCGAGCCGACGACGAGGACGACGTCGCACTCACGCGCCATCGTGCGGGCGGCGTCCTGGCGGTTCTGCGTGGCATAACAGATGTCGTCGCGCGCCGGCCCTTCGATGGCTGGGAACCGGGCGCGCAGGCGGTCCACGATCTCCGCCACTTCGTCGACGGCGAGCGTGGTCTGCGTGACGTAGGCGACGCGGTGGGGATCCGGGACGTCCACCTCGCCGGCGCTACGGGCGTCCTCGATGACGACGATCGACGCCGGTGCTTCGCCGGTGGTCCCCTGGACCTCCTCGTGATCGGGATGGCCGATCAGGAACACCCGGTAATCCTTGGCCGCGAAGTGCCGCACCTCGGTGTGCACCTTGGCGACGAGCGGGCAGGTGGCATCGATCGTCTGCAGGCCACGGTGAACGGCGTCCTCACGCACGTCCGGCGAGACGCCATGAGCGGCGAAGACGACTCGACTACCGGTTGGCACTTCGTCGAGCTCCTCCACGAACACCGCGCCGCGTGCCGCGAGGTCGGCGACGACGTGCGTGTTGTGGATGATGTGGCGGCGGACGTAGATCGGCGAGCCGTATCGCTCGAGGGCCCGCTCGACGACGGCGATGGCGCGTTCGACGCCGGCACAGAACCCACGCGGCGACGCCACGACAACTCGCCGCGGGCGCACCGCGGCGGCCCACTCGACGAGCACCGGGGTTGCTGCCCGGAGCGACCGGGCAGCCAGCCACGCATGCCACGGGAGGCGTGGTGAGAACAATCCGTGTGACGGTGTGTCGGTGACCGCCCGCACGACGGCGCTCGTTGCGCCGTCGATGCCGTCGACCAGCCAGGCCGACTCCATGTCGACGGCGATCGCTCCGGCGTCGTGGAAGGCGGTTCGTGCGAACCCGTCGGCAAGTCGTTCGACGGAGTGCACGGGTCCGACGTGGGCACGCAGCCCGGCCCGGCGCAGCGCGCCGGCGAGCATCGTCGCGCCGGGAAAGCTACGGATCTCGCCGCTCGGTGCCCACACGCCCGAGGCGACGACGAGGTCCCCGGGCGCAAGGCTGGGATCGACGGCGCCGCAGAACCCGACGACGGCGGTTGCCTGATGGTCGGCGATGATCGGGTCGAGGCGCCTCCTCGACTGCTCGCTGCGCCGACGCCCGTACCCCGTCACCATCACCGTCGCTGCCGCATGGTGCACGGCGAGCGACTCGAGGCGCAGCGGCGCGAGCAGGAGGAGCTGCTTCATCGCGAGCGCCTTCGCGTGACGTACCGCCCGAGCGCCGAGACGGGGAAGACCTGCCGGTAGAGGTGGTAGTTGAGGTAGAAGTCGCCGGGGAACCCGACGCCGGTGAAGTACGCCTCGTCCCAGGTCCCGTCCGGTCGCTGGTTCTCGATCAGCCACCGCACGCCGCGCGAGGTCACGCCGTTGTCGACGCGCGCGGCGATCAAGCCGAGCACTGCCCACGCCGTCTGGGAGGCCGTGGACTCGCCTCGACCCACCCAGTGCTCGTCGCGGTACGAGCGCAGATCCTCGCCCCAACCTCCGTCGCTGTTCTGATGCGCCTCCAGCCACTGCGCGGCTCGCCGGATCGGCCGGTCGTAGTGTGGGCCTCCGGCTGCGGCGAGTGCCATCAGGGCGGCCCCCGTGCCATAGACGTGGTTGGCGCCCCATCGTCCGAACCACGACCCGTCGGGTTCCTGGTGGTCGAGCAACCACTTGCGGGCGGTGCGCAGCGTGGCCAGATCACGCCCCGGTTCAGCGGCGAGGAACTCGAGCACGTGCGCCGTGACGTCCGCCGACGGCGGGTCGATGACCTCTCCGAAATCGCAGAACGGCAGCCTGGTGCAGAGCTGCCTCGTGTTGTCGACGTCGAACGCACCCCATCCGCCGTCGGAGCACTGCATGCCCTCCAGCCAGCGCATCGCCCGGTAGCACGCCTCGTCGGTCGCCGTGTTGTCGTCACGGCAGACACGCCGCAGGGCGAGGCCGACGATCGCCGTGTCGTCGGTGTCGGCGTAGTTGTCGTTCTCGAACTCGAAGGCCCATCCGCTCGGCTCGAGGTCGGGGCGGCGCACGGCCCAATCGCCGCGCACGCGGATCTCCTCGTCGAGCACCCAGCCCGCGGCCTTCTGCAACGACGGATGATCGGCGGCCACTCCCGCGTCGCTGAGCCCGATCATGGCCAGCGCGGTGTCCCACACCGGGGACTGGCAGCACTCGACCCGCCGCCCGAGCTCGTCCTCGATCGTGAACCGATCGAGGCCTTCGAAGCCGGCCCGCATCACCGGATGGTCGAGCGCGAAACCTTCGAGATGGAGCGCCAGCAGCGAGTACACCCACGGAGGCTGGATCCCACCCCATGACCCGTCGGCCTCCTGGCGGGCGAGGATCCACATCACGGCGCGATCGATCGCCGTCCTGCGCAGCCAGCGCAGCGGGTGTCGCTCGTAGCGGCGGAGCACACGGTCGAGCAGCTCGAACTTCCCCTCGACCGTGCGCAGCGAGCGCCGGGCGGGAGGCTGCGCACCCGTGCGCAGCTCGTCGAGGGCAAACGGCAACGGCCGGGACGGCCGGTGCGCGGCGACGACGGTCAGCGCGACGATCGTCTGGCGCGCCCAGCAGGCGAAGTCGTAGATGTTCAGCGGAACCCGCGAAGGCAGCAGGATCACCTCGGGAGGAAGCGCCGGGATCTGGTCCCACGACCACTGCCCGCCGAGGGCGAGCCACATGTGCGTGAAGACCCGGGCGCGCTCCAAGCCGCCGGCGTCGCGCACGAACGCCGCCGCCTTCTCCATGTGCGTGGCCTCGGGCGTGTCGCCGGCCAGGCGGAGCGCGGCGTACGCCTCGACCGTGGTCGACAGGTCGGCGGGGCCTCCGCTGAACGTCGCCCACGTGCCGTCGTCGCGCTGCTGGGCGCGGATCCATTTGGCGGTCGCCTCGGTCAGGGCGTCGGTGCGGATGCCGAGGAACTCGCGAAGTAGGAGGTCCTCGGCGTCGATCGTGACGTTGGCTTGCAGCTCGCCCTTCCACCATCCGTCGGCGTGCTGCATTCCGAGCAGGGCCTCGACGGCCCGGTCCCGGGCCTCGCCCACCGTTGTCGGGTCGAGCGGCTCGCCGGTCACAGCTGGCGCTCGCAGACGTACTCGGCGATCACGCGGAGCTGCGCGGTGATCTCGGGATCCAAGCCGTCGGCGTCGAGTGCCTCCACGGCCGCGCGGAGGTGCGCTCGCGCGAACTCCTCCGTCGCCTCGCGTGCTCCCACTCCCTCGACGAGCTCTGTCGCCCTGCGCACTGCTGCCTCGTCGAGGTTGCCGTTGCGGAACATCGCTTGCAGCTCACGGGCCGCGTCGCTCGACGCGGCCATCGCGAACGCCACCGGCAGCGTCTTCTTCTTCGAGGTCAGGTCCGAGCCCACGGGCTTGCCCGTGATCGCGGGATCACCCCAGATCCCGAGCACGTCGTCGACGGCCTGGAACGAGAGTCCGACGTGGGCGCCGAAGTCGGCGAGGGCATCCACTGCCCGCGCGTCGCCGCCGGCAAGCTCGGCGCCGAGGGCCGCCGCACACGACAGCAGCGCGCCCGTCTTCGCGGCCGCCATCCGCGCGCACTCGTCGACGCCGACGTGCTCTTCGCTCTCGAGTGCCATGTCGTCGGCCTGCCCGGCGATCATCTCGGCCACCGCCGTGGCCAGCCGGTGGCCGGCGGCAATCCCGGCTTCCGTTCGCTGGTCGAGCAGTACCTGGTGGGCCAGCGTCTGCAGTGCGTCGCCGACGAGGATCGCCTGGCCGATCCCGAACAACGCCCACACGGTCGGGCGGTGACGGCGCTGTTGGTCGCCGTCGATGATGTCGTCGTGGAGGAGCGAGAAGTCGTGCATCAGCTCGATGGCCACGGCGGCCGGGATGCCGACCTCCGCTGGGGCGCCGACGGCCTCGGCCGACAGCAGCGCGAGCGCCGGCCGGACGCCCTTTCCGGCGCCGGCGGCGGGCGTCCCGTCCGCCTCCACGTATCCGAGGTGGTACTCGGCGGCTCGGCGCAGGTCGGGGTGCAGAGTCTGCAACTGGGCGACGAGGGCCGGGTCGACAAGCCGCTTGGCCCTGCTCAACACGTCGGTCGCGACAGCGACACGCTCCATCACGCGGGCACCTCCTCAGTCGTACTGTTGGCGGTCAGCCCGTCGCTGGGTGCGAGCGAGCGAGCGCCAGCGAGGGAGCGGCCAGCCTCGGCCTGCGTGGCCGGGGAACGCAGTGAACAGCCGGTCAGGTCGCTCGAGATGGCGGTGGCGGCGGCGATGCCGCTGCGCACGGCGCCCTCCATCGTCGCCGGCCAACCAGTGTCGGTCCACGCTCCGGCGAGGTAGAGGCCGGCGACGGGCGTGCGAGTGGTGGGCCGCAGCTTCGCCGTGCCCGGGCGGCCGGCGAACGTGGCGGCGCGTTCACGGATCACCACCCCGTCGATGACGCGGCCGGCGGCCGCGTCGGGGAACAGCCGGGCGATCTCGCGCGTCGCCATCGCGATGAGCTCGTCGGCAGGAGCAGCGATCCAACGCGTGGCGGCCGACAGCGAGACGGCGAGGCACTGCTGCTGGCCGTCGAGCCCGCACGACGAGGTGCGGTCGAACACGAACTGCAGCGGGCTGTCGACGGCAGCGAACACCTCGCGATCGACGACCGTGCGGTCGTACACGAGGTGCACATCGACGATCGGTGACGTCCCGAGGGCGGCCCAACGCTCCGCGCCTGGAACGTCCGCCGGCATCAGCTCGGCCGCAGCATCGTGGGGCACGGCGACGACGACGGCATCGGCGGTGATGTGCTCGGTCGGGGTGTGCACGACGACCCCGCCGTGTGTCGGCTCGAGCGCGTTGACCGCAACGTTCGTTCGCACGTCGGCGCCCGCCCGTTCCAGCTGCTCCCTCGCCGGTTCGGCGTGCACGTTGGCGAGCGGCACCTTCGCCCAGCCGATGTCCGATGCAGCTGCGTCGGTCAGCAGACCGATCTTGAAAACGGTCGCCGCCAGCGTCAGCGATGCCTCGTCGGCGGGGAGGTTGACCGTCGGTGTGCAGATGAGGTCCCACACCCGCTCGATCGCCGGCGTGCGCTGGCCGTGGACGCGGAGGAACTCGGCGAACGTGGTCTCGTCGAGCACCGGGTCGTCGAGGGCGGCGCGGCGCAGCGGCAGCACGGCACGCCCGAGGCGCAACCTGTCCGTGATCGACAGGTGGCGATACCGCGCCAGGCTCCCGGCCAGGTGCAGGGGCGCCGGGAGACGGTTGCGGCGCAGCCAGGCCACTGCTCCGCCGGGCGCGACGACAGGGAGCTCGAGGCGGTCCTGCAGCACCACGGCGTCCGTGGCACCGATCCGTTCGAGGAACCCCCGGTAGGCCGTGCAGCAGCGCAGGAAGACGTGTTGACCGTTGTCGAACGACAGCCCATGTCGGCGGAACGACCAGGTCGCTCCGCCGAGCCGGGCCTTGCGCTCGAGCAGTGTCACGTCGGCGCCCTCGTCGACGAGCGCCAGCGCAGCGCTCAACCCGGCCAGCCCGCCACCGACGACAACGACGTCGCGTCTCATTGCGTTCCCCGGCCACGCAGGCCGTCGTTGGCCACTCGCTCGCTTGCGCTCGCTCGCTCGCATGCGAGCACGGGTCTGCTCTTGGCGTTCACGCCGACCCCAGCGCGATGGCGCGCGTCGCCACCACGACCTTCTGTCGGGTGGGCAGCGAGAGGCGCCGGTCCAGGACGGCGGTCGGGTCGTGTTCGATGCGCTCGAGCAACCGGCGATAGATGCCTGCCATGGCGGCGGTGCAGGCGCGGCTCCGCCGGTCGAGGTGGGGGAGCAGGGCGAGTCCGCGGCGATACCAGGCTCGGGCGCGGGCGCACTCGAAGCGGACGAGCAGCCCCATCGCATCACGCGGGCCGCTGGCATCCGGTGCGCATCCGAACTCGGCGAGATCGGTGCCCGGCAGGTACACACGACCCATCGCCCGATCCTCGGCGACGTCGCGAAGGATGTTCGTCAGCTGGAGCGCGACTCCGAGATCATCGGCCAGCGGGGTGGCGGCAGCCATGTCGGCGGCGCCGAAGACGCCGAGGGACAGCCGCCCCACGGAGCCGGCGACCTGCCGGCAATACTGGACGACCTCGTCGATGGACTTGTACGTCGTGCCGATCGCGTCCTGCTCGCAACCGTCGATCAGGTCGTCGAAGGCGTCCAGCGGGATTGGATACCGCGTCGAGGCATGGGCGAGCGCGGCGAACACCGGATCGCCAGCGACTGCCCGCGCGTCGGCACGCAGCGTCACCAGGTCGGCGCGCACGGCGTCGAGCCGCTGCACCTTCACTGGCGGCTCGTCATCGCCGTCTCCGATGTCGTCGATGCGCCTGGCGAGGGCGTACAGCGCAGCCATCGCGTTGCGCTTTGGGGGCGGGAGGAGGCGGATTCCGTAGGCGAAGTTCTTCGCCTGGGACGACGTCACCTCCCAGCAATGGGCGTAGGCCTCGTCGATGGTCATGGCCATCACGATCCCCCTGGCCCGTGCCGCCATCCCGAGGCGATGGCGACCGTGTGGCGGATGAGTCGGGTGCGACTCGGGCGGATGTGCGTGCGCAGCACGTCGTGGTCTGCCTCAGCGATGGCATCGAGCGTGGCGAGCCCGCCAGCGCAGAAGCCGGCGACGGCCCACCGCGGGCGACCGTGCAGTGATCGCGCCAGCGGTAGACCGGAATCGAGGAGCCGACGGGCGCGGTCTCCCAGCTCGGCAACCACCGCCCGCAGCGCAGATCCGCCGGTGGGTGCGATCAGGTCGGCGTCGATGCACCCGTGGCGCTCCCGGTCCTCCGCCGGCAGGTAGATGCGACCGCGATGCGCATCCTCGCCGACGTCCTGGAGGTGCTCGACGACCTGCAGGGCCGAGCAGACCTCGTCGGACCAGCGGATGCGCTCGCCCGTGTCAGCGTCGAACACGGCCAGCACGAGCCGGCCGACCGGGTTCGCCGACAGCGCGCAGTAACCGAGGAGGTCGTTCCACGTCGCGTACGACGCGACGGACTGATCCTGCCGGTTGGCATCGATCAGGTCGACGAACGGCTTCCGGTCGAGGCCGCGTTCTCGGATCGTCGGCTGGAGGCGAACGAGCACCGGGTGAGTCGCCGCCCCAGTGAAGGCCAGGTCGAGCTCGTGCTCCAACCAATCGAGCTCCGCCAGCCGGTCGCCGGTGCTCTCGTCGCCGATGTCGTCGGCCAGCCGGGCGAAGCCGTACAGCGCCAGGAGGTGGTCGCGTTGACGCCGGGGGAGCAATCGCGACGCCACGGGGAAGTTCTCGTCCGAGGCCAGTCGACCCTGGCTTGCCGCCACGGTTGCGATAGGTGTCTCCCGGACTCCCATCTTCCTCCCGGCGGGTTCGTCCAACAATGCGGACCAGTCGGTCGCGCATCTTGTACGAGCGGGCAATGGAATTTCAACGACCTTGCCCAAAGGTGCCGATGACCAGGTCTGTTGCTGCCTCTGCGAAGAGCGTCACGCCGGTGGTCGCGTCGTCGTGCGTTGCATCGAGCGCCTCGACGATGCGACCCAGGATCTCCGGGGCGGCGCTGAGAAAGGGTTGCTTGCCGCGTGACGCGCTCGTCGCCAGCTCGAGCACGAGCGGCAACACCGGTGCGAGCGCAGCGCGAAGAGCGCGCCGCGCTGCAGCCGCGTTGTCGGCGGCCGTGACCGCCTGCGCCACTCGGTCGGCCGCCATCCGAGCGGCCGCGATGAACGCTGACTCCTTCGAGTCGAAGTACCGGTAGAACGTGCCCTTGCCGATCCCGGCGGCGACGCAGACGTCGCCAACCGTGACCTCGTCCAGCGAGCGGCCGGCGAGCTCCGAGATCGTGACGTCGACGATGGCGGCCAACGTGGGGTCGGCGCTGGAGCGCGCGGTCAGCAGGCTGTCCCACATCGCCGGGCGGAACGCCTCGTGCTCGCTGGCCAGCAGTTGGGGAAGGATCTCGGCGATCTCCTGGAGGGGCAGGTTGCGCTGCTCGCGCAGCCGCCGGATCAGCAGGAGCGCCTGTACGTGCCCGTTGTCGTAGCGCAGCCGACGCCCGCCGCCGGCGAGCGGTGGCGGCAGCAAGCCACGCTGACGGTAGTGGTGGATGGTGCTCACGGGGACGCCACTGCGGGCGCTCAACTCCGACACCGTCAGAGCTCCCATCGTGCAAGTACAGCAGCCGATGTGCTAGACGGCATGAACGTGAGCCGAGTCGCGATCGTCACCGACTCGACTGCTTGCCTCGGTGCGATGCGCGCTGGCGCCGATCTGCGCACCGTCGAGGTCATGGTGCTGTTCACCGATCGCGAGGCCGGCGACCGCGACGTCGATCCAGGCGAGGTGTACGAGCGGTTGGCGCGAGGCGAGGCGGTCAAGTCGCAAGCGCCGGCAGCGGCTGCCTATCTCGAGGCGATCGAAGCGGGGGACCACGATGGCGTGCTCGTGCTCACGCCCGCCGACGAGTTCACCGTGATGGCCCACAACGCTCGGCTCGCCGCAGACCTGGCGACGCGATCGACGGTGGTGGTCGACACGCGGACGGCGGCGGCCGGCCACGGACTCGTCGTCCGTGCCGCGGTGGCCGCAGCACGTGAGGGCGCCGATCTCGAGCGCGTGAGCGACGTCGCCCGGGCGACTGCCAGTCGCGTCGAGCTCGTTGCCGCGATGTACGAGCCGAGCTACCTCGAGCA
Source organism: uncultured Acidimicrobiia bacterium (assembly GCA_963844915.1). GTDB lineage: Bacteria > Actinomycetota > Acidimicrobiia > Acidimicrobiales > Ilumatobacteraceae > JALZMG01. The sequence goes on from CAWJQF010000013.1 coordinate 1,441,576, forward strand.
CAGCGGGCACATCCAGGCGCCTGCCGAGGTGATGATCGCCCGCTTCCGCGACGGCCAGGTCGTCCCGCTGGCAGCCGCCGGCGATCCGCTGCGCGCGCTGGCTACCTCGTGGCGCAAGAGCGCGGGAGCCCCGGACACGACGCTGGTCTTCCACTCGGCCCTCGGCGAACGGGCGGAGCAGCTCCGCCGGACGTTGCGAGTCGAGGAACCCGTCCTGGCGTGTGGCGCGGCGATGGGCGCGCACGTCGGCCCGGGTCTCGTCGGCGTCGCCTGGCTGCGCTGAGGCGCTCAGGAGGCCCAGCGGCGACGGAACTCCGCCAACTGCGGCGCGGCGGCACGCTTCGCTCCAGCCTCGTACAGCCTTGGCGCGACGGTGCGGACCACGTCGGCCAGGCGGAGCCAACGAGGCACGACTCGTTCGAGATCTCCGCGCTCGACGGCGGCGATCACCGCCGACGCCACACGCCGGGGGGCACCGGGCGCGGCCGCGACGCCGCATAGCGCGGCCAGCGGGCGTCGGCGCAGAACTCTGTCGCCACCGGACCAGGGTTGACCATCGAGACGCCCACGCGGAACGACCGCACCTCGACTGCGAGCGCCTCGGTGAAGCCGGCGAGACCGAACTTGGATGCCGAGTACGTCGTCTCGAATGGCACGCCGACGCGGCCGGCGATCGAGCCGATGTTGACGATGTGCCCGCGGCGCCGGCGGATCATGTCTGGCAGGGCGAGGCGCGTGAGCTGCATCGCGGCGACGAGGTTGAGGGAGATGACCGCGTCGACGTCGTCCTCCAGGGTGTCGACGAACGGTCCCCAGATGCCGACGCCGGCGTTGTTGACGAGGATGTCGACGGGGCCGATGTCCTTGACGAGCGTCGACCAGGCCTGCTCCAGCTGGTGGCGGTTGGTGAGATCGGCGGTCGCGACGGCGACCGTTCCACCCAGCTCTTCGCGCAGCGAGGCGAGCGCGTCGGCGGAACGGGCGACGAGCCCAAGGCGCGCCCCCTTCGCCGCGGCGGCGACCGCGATCGAGCGTCCGATCCCTCGCGACGCTCCGGTCACGACGACGGTGGCACCATCCCAGCGCATCCCCTGATGATGCGCGCGATCACGCCGGGCCAGTGAACTGCCACCAGGCACACCCGGCTCTCTTCTACGATTCGGCTTGTGAGGCGCCCACGGTGGAGCACCGCGTTACTGCCGATCGTCGTCGTGCTCGGCCTGTGCAGCGCGGCATGCGGCGGCGATTCCCAACCGCTCGTCTTTGACACGTCGCCGGACACGTCGCCCGACACGACGACGGAGACGACGCAGACCACGGAGACGGCGGCAACGGCGGGAACGACGAGCCCAGCAACGGCAACGGTTCCGTCCACAACTGCCGCCGCGCCGACGACGACGACAGTTGCACTCGGCCCTTGGGTCGACGTCACGGCGAACCTGGCCAACATGGCCTCAGAGTGCGGCAACATGTCGATCGTCAAGGCGCACCCGATGCTCGACGAGGTGATCGCCGGTGTGGCCGGCAACGGGCTCTTCGTCAACCTGCCCGGGACCGACCAGTGGGTGCCGCTCGGCACCAGCGGGGGAACACAGGTGAAGAACCGTGGCGCGGCGCTCGTGTTCGACCCTGCCGACCCGCAACGGTTCTGGGAGAGCGGTAACTACAGCGCACCGGGGATCGCCCGTACCGAGGATGGCGGTCAGACGTTCGAAGCGCTCGGAGGCATCGATCACCTCGACGCGATGAGCGTCGATCTCACGGACCCAGAGCGGCGGACGATGCTCGTGGGTGCCCACGAACGTCCAGAGCTCTACCGCTCGACGGATGGCGGCGCTTCGTTCACGAACATCGCCGATGCGCTGCCCGCCGACATCGGCTTCCTCACGCAATCACTCGTGCTCGGTCCCGAGATCCACCTCGTGGGCACGTTCGGGGAGCCACAGTCAGGCATCTACCGCACCACTGATGGCGGGGCGACCTGGCAGCTGGCGTCCGACCTGGACGTGTACAACCCGCCCCTCGTTGCGAGCGATGGCGCGATCTATTGGCTCACGGTGGGCGACGGTGGTGTGGTGCGCAGTACCGACGGAGGGGTTTCTTGGACCCAGGTCTACCGCGGCGGTCTCGAGGCGGGCGTCGTCGGAGCTGACCGACGGACGGCTCGCCTCGATCGCCGACAGCGAGCTCGTGGTGTCCGCCGATCAGGGTGCGACGTGGACACCCGCTGGCGGAGCCGAAACTGCCGTTCACCGACGACCCGGCTGGCATCACCTACTCGCCTGCCCGCAACGCCGTGTACGTGTGGCGTGGGACTGCTCACCGGTCCTGCCGGGCGGGGCCATCCAGCGCCTCGATCTTGCCGGCACGAGCTGACGGCTCGAGCACGTTCCGTCACTCGCACGCGGCCGGAGATTCGCGCAATCCCTTCCTGCCGCTGCGGCGTAGTTCCGAGCGTCGCCTCCACGTCCGCCCAAGGGGAGGGTTTACATGACGACGACTCGGTTCCTCCGTCCGGTGCTGGGGCTACTGGCCACAGCAAGCCTGCTGATCATCGGGGGGGTGGGGTCGCCGACCGAGGCGCAAACCGCCGGGCCCGAGATGCTGGTTCCTCGTCTCGCGGTACGGCCCGTCATCTCGGGCCTCACCCAGCCGACCTCGATGGCGTTCCTCGCTGACAACGACATGTTGGTGCTGGAGAAGGCGACCGGCAAGGTGCAGCGGGTCATGAACAGCGCGGTGCAGAGCACGGTGCTCGACCTGGCCGTCAACTTCGGATCGGAGCGGGGGCTGCTCGGGATGGCCCTGCACCCGGACTTCCCCGCCAACCCGGGCGTCTACCTGTACTGGACCGAGAGCACCACCGGCGCCGACACCAGCGTGCTCAGCGCGACGCCGCTGCTCGGCAACCGCGTGGATCGGTACGTGTGGAACGGATCCGCGCTGACGTTCGACCGCAACCTGATCAGGTTGCGCGCCATCCAGCAGGACGCCTCAAATGGAGTCGAGCGCGGCAACCACGACGGTGGCGTGCTCGCCTTCGGCGCTGACGGGAAGCTCTTCGTCTTCGTCGGCGACCTGGGCCGGCGCGGCCAGCTCCAGAACCTGCCGTGTGGTCCAAAGGACCCAATGTTGCCGTGCCCCCCGACCGTGCCCGACGACCAGTTCGGTGGGCCGCAGCCGGACAACGCCCATCTCAGCGGCGTCGTCCTCCGGCTCAACGACGATGGCACTGCCCCGTCGGACAACCCGTTCTTCGCGGCCGGAGCGGGGATGGGCGGCGAAGTCGGCGCCAACATCCAGAAGATCTTCTCCTACGGCCACCGCAACAGCTTCGGGATGGCTGTCGATCCGCGTTCGGGCGGACTGTGGCTGCAGGAGAACGGCGACGACTCGTTCAGCGAGCTCAACCTCGTCGAGCCCGGCACCAACGGCGGCTGGGTCCAGATCGCCGGGCCGGTCGAGCGCATCGCCCAGTTCAAGGAGATCGAGACCACGTTCGGCGGGATGAACTTGCAGCAGCTGCGCTGGCCGCCCGACTTCATCGCCGACACACCGGAAGACGCGCTTTCGCGGCTGTTCATGCTGCCCGGGGCGCACTACAGCGATCCCGAGTTCAGCTGGAAGTGGGAAGTTGCGCCGGGAGGCATTGGCTTCGTCGAAGGAAATGCCCTCGGTGGTCAGTTCCAAGGCGACCTCCTGATGGGCGCTGCTACGCCTCTCCTCGAGGGTGGCTATCTGTTCCGCTTCGACGTGTTGGGGAACGGCCGGAGGATCGTCGCGCCTGATGCCCGCTTGCGGGACGATGTCGCCGACAATCTCGCCAAGCACGAGATCACCGAGAGCGAGCGGCTGCTGATCGGCCGGAACTTCGGCGTCGTCACCGACATCGAGACCGGCCCCAACGGGAACGTCTTCGTCGTGTCGCTCTCCACCGGGACGATTTACGAGATCTTCCGCGAGCGGTGACGCCAGCGCGAGACTGAGGTCCTCAGGGCCGGGTGCTGTCGATCGACGGGCCCGGCCCTTCGGGCCGTAGCGTGCGGGGCATGGCTGAGTGGTTGCTGTCGGGCTCGGCCCGGCGTCTCGCCGAGGAGCTCGACGAGGCCGGGATCAAGCTCGAAGACGAGCCGGAAAGCGTGCGTGAGCTGCTGTTCGACGAGCTCGACTACGCCCGCCGGATCCCGATGTTCGAGGGACGACGGCCGCTGTACGGCTCGTTCTCGATGCCCCCCGGGACGAGCATCACGGCAGCCGGCGGGCTTGCCGACCTGGTGCCGCTCGACGGTCTGCCCCGGGAGATGGCGCGGACGTTCTCCGACGGCCGTTCAGCGTTCGTCGTCAATCGCCACGACGATGAGCCCTTGCTCGCCTGCTTCGGGCGGCCCGTGCAGTACGAGGCCGAGCTCGTCGGCCTGCAGGAGGTGACCGGGGCGCGCATCGTGCAGCGCACGCTGATGCTCGGTCAGGTCAGGCTGTTCTCCGACGGCCGGGTCGTGTCGTGGGACGGTCAGGACTGGAGTGACCGGCCAACCGCCGCCGCGCTCGTCCCGCGTCTGCACGAGTGGGCGCCCGATCTCGATCCGGACGTCGCCCACGGGCTGCTCGACCTCGTCGTTCACTGGCTGTCCCCGGCCCGCATCGGAGCCACGATCGTCGTCCACGAGCAGGGCTTCCAGTGGGCGTCGATGGATGTCGCCACGAAGTTCCACGCTCCGCCGCTGTCGATCAAGAACCGCCAGCACTTCCCCGCCGTGTTCGCGTCCCTGCAGCAGCACGACCTCGCCACGCTCGTCACCGCTGATGGCACGGTCGAGTACCTGGGTGTCGGCCTGCGCTCGAGCGTCGAGGCCGAGCGCAACGTCGACAGCAACCGCGGCATGCGTCACCGGTCAGCCCAACGCTTCAGCTACGACCATCCGTCGACCACGATCGCCGTCGTCAGCGATAACGGGCCCGTCACGATCTTCCGCGGCGGCAGCGCGTTCAGCCTCACGTCCACTCACGAGCCAACCTGAACGGAGAACACAATGCCGACACGTACCGCCAAGACCGCATGGACCGGGACCCTCCAAGAGGGGTCCGGGCAGGTCGCGCTGACCAGCTCGGGGATCGGCACGTACGAGGTGTCGTTCCCGAAGCGGGCCGCCGACGACGCCGACGGCACGACGAGTCCGGAGGAGCTGATCGCCGCCGCCCATTCGGCGTGCTACGCCATGGCGCTGTCCAGCGAGGTGGCCAACGGCGGTGGAACACCGCGCACCCTCGACGTGCAGGCCGACGTCAGCCTCGGCCCGGATCCCGCAGGCGGGTTCAAGTTGACCGGCATCACACTGACCGTCTCCGGCGACGTCGATGGGCTCGATGCCGCCGGGTTCGAGGCGGCGGCGCAGGCGGCGAAGGTTGGATGCCCGGTGAGCAAGGCGTTGGCCGCCGTTGACATCTCGCTCGAGGTGAAGCAGTGACGGCAACCCGCCTGTGACCGACAGCACCTATGTCCCGGCCGGCGACCGCTATGCCTCGATGCAGTACCGACGCTGCGGGCGCAGCGGGCTGCAGCTCCCCGCGCTGTCCCTCGGCTTGTGGCACAACTTCGGCCACGACCGGCCCTACGAGACGCAGCGCGCCATCGTGCGACGCGCGTTCGATCTGGGCATCACGCACTTCGATCTCGCCAACAACTATGGGCCGCCGTATGGGGCCGCCGAGGTCAACTTCGGTCGGATGCTCGCCGGCGATCTCGTGCCGTACCGGGACGAGCTGGTGATCTCGACCAAAGCGGGCTACGACATGTGGCCCGGGCCGTACGGCGAATGGGGCTCACGCAAGTACCTCTTGGCGTCGCTCGACCAATCGCTGGCGCGGATGGGTCTCGACTACGTCGACATCTTCTACTCCCACCGCGTCGACCCGGACACACCGCTGGAGGAGACGCTCGGCGCGCTCGACACGGCGGTGCGCTCGGGGCGGGCGTTGTACGCCGGGATCTCCTCCTACAACTCCGAGCGGACGAGGCGGGCGGCGGCCATCCTGCGTGACCTCGGGACGCCCCTGCTGATCTCCCAACCCTCGTACTCGATGCTCAATCGCTGGCTCGAGGCCGACGGTCTGCTGGACACGCTCGAAGAGGTCGGCGCCGGCTGCATCGCCTTCTCACCGCTGGCGCAGGGCCTGCTCACCGATCGGTATCTCGACGGTGTTCCGGCCGACTCGCGGGTTGCCACCGGCGGGGCGATGGGTGAAAACATGCTCACCGAGGACCGTCTCGCCCGCGTGCGAGCCCTCAATGACGTCGCCGCAGGTCGAGGTCAGACGCTCGCGCAGCTCGCCCTCGTCTGGGCCCTGCGCGATCCGCGGATGACGTCGCTCGTGATCGGTGCGAGCAGCGTGGGCCAGCTCGAGGGCAACGTCGCCGCGCTCGACCGGCTCGACCTGAGCGAGGACGAGTTGCAGGAGATCGAGCGGCACGCCATGGAGGCCGACATCAACCTCTGGGCCCGGTCGAGCTCCGCGTAGGAGCCCCCTGAGCAATTCGTTCCGCCGAGCGTCGGGCGAAGTGGGCGCGATCTCCGACGACAGCAGTTGGCAGAGACTGCGCCCAGAAGGACCGCTGGCAGAAATGGCGCCCAGATCGACGGCTCGGTCACGGACGCTGATTCGGGTTCAAGGGCGCGGGATGAGCGCCAGCTGGCGGCTCTGGGCGACGAGCCGGCCCGTGTCGTCCCAGATCTCGCCGTCCTCTTCGAGGAAGCCTCCTGTGACGAATCGTGTCGTGAAGGCGCAGCGCAGCCAGCCCGGCTCCGGACGTGCCCGTACGTGAGCAGTCAGTTCAACGGTGGGTGTCCAGGCGACGGGGAGCGCAGCGTTGAAGATGGTCGGCGGGAACGCGTCCACCGCGAGCACGAGCGCGACGGTGTCGCTGGGCTCGCCGTCGCGTAGCCGGAACCACCCGCGGACGCGCGGTTGACCGCTGGGTGTTCCGGTGGCGAATCCGGCGTCGTCGGGGTGCAGCCGCAGGTCCACACGGCCCATGAACGGCGGCGGGAACGTGTCGCCGGGGACGACGGCGACGCAGCTGTCAGGTGCAGGTAGGTCAGGCGGCTCGGCGTCGACGCGCTCGGGGCCGATCGGCGACGAGACGTCGCCGAACGAGCCGAGTACCTGGAGGAGTCGCGCGCCACCTGCGTCGAGGGACGCGGTCGCCGTGGAGAACCGCCGGCCGCGCTTGACGACTTCCGTGATGATGCTCACCGGACCCGGCTGTCCCGGAGACAGGAAGTGGCCCGTGACCGTGACGGGGTCCGGGCGTCCGGTCGCCTCTCGCATGGCACGTACCGCGACGGCGAGCAGGTAGCCACCGTTGGCATGGCCGGCGATGTCCCAGCCCGGCCGGACCTCGGCGCTGTAGATGTCCTCGCCGGTCGCCCGTACCGCGGTGTCGCTGGCAAACGCCACGCGGATGACGGTACCGACCCAGCCCAACTGCGACCTGAGCGAACGGCGCGACGTACTCATGGGTAGGTTGCCGCCGTGCCGCACCCAGCGCCATCCGCCGGCGGCAAGAGCGGACCGCTGGCGGCCCTGGCGTTCGGCGCGTTGGGGATCGTGTACGGAGACATCGGGACGAGCCCGCTGTACGCGTTCCGCGAGTCGTTCGAGCATGCCGACCTCGCCGTCACCCAGGCCAACGCCTATGGGGTGGCGTCGGTCGTGTTCTGGTCGCTGCTCATCATCATCTCGATCAAGTACCTGGCGCTGGTGATGCGCGCCGACAATCACGGCGAGGGCGGCATCCTTGCGCTCACCGCGCTGTTGATGCCCAAACGGGGCCTGCCGACCGGGACGAAGCGGGCGATCATCGCGCTGGGCGTCTTCGGGACGGCACTGCTCTACGGGGACGGGCTGATCACACCGGCGATCTCGGTCCTCAGTGCCGTCGAGGGCTTCGAGGTCGCGACGACCGCCTTCGAGGCATGGGTCGTCCCGGTCGCCGTGGGCATCCTCGTCGCGCTGTTCCTCGTCCAGCGCCGAGGGACCGAGCGGATCTCGCGGGTCTTCGCACCGGTGATGGTCTTGTGGTTCGTCGTCATCGCCGTGCTCGGCCTGCGGGCGATCATCGATCATCCCGACGTGATCCGGGCGGTGTCGCCGAGCTACGGGGTCCAGCTGTTCGTGAACGAGCCGGCCAAGGCGTTCCTCGCCCTCGGCTCGATCTTCCTCGTCGTGACGGGCGGCGAGGCGCTGTACGCCGACATGGGGCACTTCGGCCGCCGCCCGATCCAGGTCTCGTGGTACACGATCGTGCTCCCGGCGCTGCTGCTCAACTACTTCGGCCAGGCCGCCCTGCTGGGCTCGAGCCCGGGCCAAGAGGTCGGGCTGCCGTTCTTCCGGCTGGCGCCCGAGTGGGCGGTCTGGCCGCTGGCGGTGCTGGCGACGATGGCCACGGTGATCGCCTCGCAGGCGCTGATCTCGGGTGCCTACTCACTCACGGCTCAGGCGGTCCAGCTCGACTACCTGCCGCGCCTCGCCATCCGCCACACGTCGGCTGCCCACATCGGGCAGATCTACGTCCCGCTCGTCAACTGGCTGCTGATGATCGGCTGCGTCGCGCTGGTCATCGGCTTCCAGACGTCGAGCAACCTCGCCGCGGCCTACGGGATCGCCGTGACGGCGACGATGGCGATCACCACGCTGCTGTTCTACCGAGTCGTCGTCGATCGCTGGGGCTGGTCGGTCCGCAAGGCTGTTGTCGTCGTCGTGCCGCTGTTCATCGTCGACCTCGCGTTCCTCGCCGCGAACATCCCAAAGATCCCGCACGGCGGCTGGCTGCCACTGGTGGTCGGGTTGGTCCTCGTGATCCAGATGACCACGTGGCGACGGGGTCGGGCCATCGTCGCCCAGATCCTCCAACGCGGTCAGTTGCGGACGGAGCAGGTCGTCGAGGATGCCGTCGCCGACGGCGCCGCCCGCGTGCCGGGAACAGCGATCTACATGTTCAAGGATCCGGGCTGCGCCCCACCGGCGATGGTCTCCAACCTCCGTCACAACCATGTGCTCCACGACACGACGATCGTGCTGTCGGTGGTCGGTTCGAACGCACCGCGGGTCGATGCCGCGGACCGGGCGAGCGTGCGCACCGTCACCCCCGGCGTGTACGAGGTCGTCGTCACGTTCGGCTACATGGAGGAGTTCGACGTGCTTGCACAGCTCCGCCAGGTGCAGCTGGACGGTCACGCCGTGGACGTCGACGACGCAACGTTCTTCATCGGCCGCGAGACCGTGGCGTCGATTCCCGCCGGGGAGATGCCGAGGTGGCGCGAGCACCTGTTCGTCGTGCTCAACCGTGGCTCCGCGAGCGCCTCACGGTTCTTCCGCTTGCCCTCGGAGCAGGTCTTCGAAGTCGGCACGCAGGTCGAGATCTGAGGTCGAGATCTGAGGCGGACGGGCGCCGCTCAGTCCGCTGCACCGAGGACTTCCTCGATCCATTCCGTTCCGGCGACGGCGGTCGGGAAGCCGCAGGTCGTGATGGCGAGTGCGGCGACGTGACGGATCTCGTCGGCGCTGTCGCCCGCCTGCAATGCCTTGCGGACGTTGGAGCGCACGGAGCCGGGTGATTGTGCGGCGATCGCCATGCCGAGCTTGATCAGCCGCTGGGTTCGCTCGTCGAGTGGTCCCGCCCGATCGACTCGTGCCGCCAGCTCATCGAGTGCGACAGCGACGTCGGGAAACGAGGTGCGGAACGTTCGGTAGATCTCGGGAAGGTGGTCAGACATGGGCGCCAGCCTCGCGCCACCTACCGTGCGACCCTCGACGAGTTGGCGCAGCGGCGGCTGACGCTGTGCGTGCGGCACCGCGCGTCGACGTGCACCGATCGTGAGCGGTCCTCGGCGAGCAGGCGCAGACGGCGGCTGACGCACGCGGAGAACGGCCGTCGACCTGAACCTGAGGTGGCGAGGTTGTGATCGCGGCCCGGTGGCAATTACGATACGGGTCGGTTTCGTTTCGTAACGGCAGATGGCACAGGCAACGCATGACACAGCTCGATCAACTCCCCACAGACACCGACGAGCTGCACGATCACGTGCACGCTCGGCGGTGGCTCGTCCTCGCCGTGCTGTGCCTGTCGTTGTTGATCATCGTGATGGACAACACGATCCTCAACGTCGCCATCCCGTCGCTCGTGAACGATCTCGGGGCCTCGAACAGCGAGCTCCAGTGGATCATCGATGCGTACGTCCTGGTCTTCGCCGGTCTGCTCCTGACCACGGGCAGCCTCTCGGACCGTTTCGGCCGCAAGGGGGCGCTGCAGCTCGGCATCGTGGTGTTCGGGCTCGGCTCTGCGTTCGCCGCACTCTCGACCACGACGGTCCAGTTGATCGGCAGCCGGGCCTTCATGGGGATCGGCGGCGCGCTGATCATGCCCTCGACGCTGTCGATCCTGACCAACGTGTTCCGTGACCCGCGCGAGCGGGGTCGGGCGATCGCGGTGTGGGCCGGGTTCGCCGGTCTCGGCGTCGCCCTCGGGCCCGTGATCGGCGGATGGCTGCTCGCCCACTTCTCGTGGCAGTCCGTGTTCTGGGTCAATCTCCCGCTCGGGGCCCTGGCCCTCGTGGCCGGCGCCTTCCTTGTGCCGACTTCGCGGGACCCGAAGCAGAGCAGGCTCGATCCGATCGGTGCGGCGCTGTCCATCGTCGGTCTCGCGTCGCTGCTGTTCGGCATCATCGAGGGACCCGACAAGGGCTGGGGCGCTCCGGCGGTCGTCGCCGGGTTCGCCATCGGCATCGTGGCGCTGCTGACGTTCGTGACGTGGGAGCTGCGCTCCGACCACCCGATGCTCGATATGCGGTTCTTCAAGAACCCCCGTTTCACGGCCGCCAACAGCGCCATCACGATGACGTTCTTCGCCATGTTCGGCTCGATGTTCCTGATGACGCAGTACTGGCAGTTCGTGCACGGCTACAGCGCGCTCAGCGCCGGAATCCGCATGATCCCCTACGCGCTGACGATGATGATCGCCGCGCCGCTGTCGGCGCGCGCCGTCGAACGGCTCGGCACGAAGCGGGTCGTCACCGCCGGTCTCCTCACGATTGCTGCCTCGCTCCTCGCCCTCTCCTTCATCACGGCGACCTCGCCATATCTCCTCGTGATGACCATGTTCTGCGTCATGTCGGTCGGCATGGGCATGACGATGGCGCCGGCCACCGAGTCCGTCATGGGCTCGCTGCCGCGGGCCAAGGCGGGCGTCGGCTCGGCGGTCAACGACACGACGCGCCAGGTCGGCGGCGCGCTGGGCGTGGCGGTGATCGGCAGCGTGGTGTCCAGCGTCTACGTCCACCACATCAACGATGTGGCCGGCCGCTTCGGTCTGTCCGGCGCCGCGCTCGACACCGCCCGGGACTCCTTGGGCGGCGCGTTGCAGGTCGGTCAGGGCCTCGGCACGGCGGGTGAGTCGTTCACGATTGCGGTGAAGGACAGCTTCGTCGACGCGCTCAGCACCGGGCTGCGGCTCAGCACGGTCGTGATCCTCGTCGCCGCGTTCGTTGCCTGGCGGTTCCTGCCGGCTCGCGCCCATGACCCGCTCGCCGGCGACGCTCGTGACGATGCCGTCGGCGACGTTGCGGTCGCCACGGCGGCTGTCGGAGGCGACTGAATGTCCGCCGCCGTTACGGTCGAAGGTGACGTCAGCCCGCCGCGACGCGGCCGGCCCCGGCGAGCCGACGTCGATGCCGCAATCCTGGCCGCCACCATCGACTTGCTGGTGGAGACCGGTGTGGCCGGTTTCTCGATGGACCTCCTGGCGCAGCGTGCGGGCGTGGGCAAGGCGACGATCTATCGGCGCTGGGAATCCAGGGAGGCGCTCATCCTCGAGGCGCTGGAAACAGCGGTCGCGCCGTTACCCGACCCGGACACGGGAAGTCTGCGTCGCGACCTGCAGACCTACATGGAGTCGCTCGTCGAGCGCGTCGGCAGCGCCCCGCGCAACGACGTGCTCCCGCACCTGCTCGAGGCCAGCTGCTATGACGACCAGCTCCGCGTGTCCCTGGAGGGCTACGTCCGCGACCGCCAGTCGACGGTGCGGACGATCCTCAAGCGGGGCATCACACGCGGCGAGCTACCGGCCGACGCCGACGTGGACGTGCTCGTCGATGCTGTGCTCGGACCGTTCTTCTACCGCCGCCTCCTGAGCGGCGCGCCGCTCGACCGGCGCTTCGCCGTCCGCCTGGTCGACCACATCCTGCGGTAGGACGCTCGACGCGGGAGCACCCGCCCGCCGAGTGCCCGCGCGACGATGCGAGCTAGCGTCACGGACGCGGGCCCATCCAGCAAGGAGGTTGAACCTTGTTGAACCGACGCCAGGCGCTCAGCGGATTCGCCGCCACGGCCGCCGCTGGTGCGCTGTTCGCATCGAGCAGGGTTGCTGCATCGTCACCAGCGCAAGCTGATGTTCTCCCGACGATCATCCAGTTGCCGGACAACTGGCTGCCGGAGGGCATCGCGATCGGTCGGTTGCCGTTCGCCTACTTCGGCTCGCGAGCCGACGGTTCGATCTTCCGGGTCAACTTGATCACGGGAGAAGGGCGGGTGCTACCGACTCCAGGCCCGGGCACGCCCGCCGTCGGACTCAAACTGGATCGCCTCGGCCGGCTGTTCGTGGCGGGTGGCACCGCCGGTGACGGCCGGGTCGTCAGTGCCCTCACGGGGGAGATCCTGGCCACCTTCGAGTTCACGGATGCCGAGTCGTTCGTGAACGATGTCGTGCTCACCGACGACGCCGCGTACTTCACGGACACACGCAATGCAGTGCTCTACGTGGTCCCACTGGGCCGCCTCGGGTCGGTGCCGACCGGCTTCGAGCCGCTGCCGTTGCCGACCGACTTGATCGGCCTCAATGGCATCGCCGAGACGCCGGATCGCCGGGCCCTGCTCGTGATCCAGTCGAACCCCGGCACGCTGTACCGAGTCGACAAGAGCACTGGCGACGCGACGGCGGTCGAACTGGCTGGGGAGAACCTGATGAACGGGGACGGGCTGCTGCTGGACGGGCGCACGCTGTACGCCGTGCAGAACCGGAACAACACAGTCGCCGTGGTGCGCATGAGTCGCGACGGCACCTCCGGCACTGTGATCGAGCGCGTCACCGACCCGAACTTCGACGTCCCGACCACGGTCGCCAAGTTCTTCGACCGCTTGTATTTGCCGAACGCTCGCTTCGGCGCCTCCCCGCCGGCGACGACGTTCACGGCCGTCGCCATTCCGGTGCCCCGGCCGTAGCGAAATGGACGAGCGCGAGCTCCTCGAGGAGCTGTTCGGTCGGATTCCCGAGCATGTTCACCGCGCCGTCGACGGGCTGAGCGCCGCCGACCTGGTGCAGGCGCCCGCACCTGGGGCGAACACGATCGGGTGGCTCGTGTGGCACCTCACCCGCGTCCAGGACCACCACGTCTCCGAGCTGCTCGGAAGTGAGCAGGTGTGGACCACGAGCCCATGGCCGCCGCGTTTCGGACTGGAGAGCGATCCTCACGACACCGGATACGGGCACCGCCCCGACGACGTCGCGCGGGTGCGGCCCGACGGGTCCGAGGCACTCATCGGCTACTACGAGTCCGTGGCGGCGCGGACTGCGCAGCTGCTGGCCGAGGTCACTGCCGACGACCTCGAACGGGTGGTGGACGAGCGATGGGATCCACCGGTCACTCTCGGCGTCCGCTTGGTGAGCATCGCCGACGACGACATCCAGCACGCCGGCCAGGCCGCCTACCTGCGCGGACTCCTCGGCCGGTAGCGCGTCCGCACTGACGGGTCTACCGCGGCCCGCTGAGAACGAGACCGAGCTGGCGCGATCTGGCGACGACGGCGCCCGTGCTGTCCCAGAGCGTTCCGGTCTCGATCATCCGTCCGCCTTCGACGTCGTCACACTCGAAGCGGGCCTGCACCCAACCGGAGGCTGGGCGGCGGCGGGCGTGCACGGTCAGCTCCATGGTCGGCACCCATCCGACCGGTCCCAGTTTCGTGCGCACCGCTGGCGGGAACGCATCGGCGAAGAGCGGGAGCCACCGGACATCAGGTGGAGCACCGTCCAAGAGCCGGATCCAGCCCTCGACGACGGCCGCTCGGGATCGGTCCGGCGCGACCTGATCGGGGTGGATGCGCACCTCGAGCCGGGAGAGGATGGGCAGTTCGACGCCCTGGCCGAGCTGGCTCCGAACGACGCACCGGTCCGGTGGCGGCAGATCGGGCGCGGCAAGGGTGACGCCAGGGTCTGGAGCCGCGCCGTGCGCCGCTCGGCCGAGGTCGCCGAGCACGGCGTGGGCGATGAGCCTTGGCGTCCCCTCCTGGACAAGCGTCGCAGTGGCATACGTCGTGGACCTCCCGGCCCGCGCGATCCGAGTCGTCACTTCGGCGTCGCAGTCGCTGATCGCCGGACGCAGGAAGTGCACGGTCGTCGACAACGGATCGGGGTGTTCGGCGAGGTCGAGCATGGCGCGCAGCGCGGGCAACATCGCATAGCCACCGTTCGGGTTGCTTCCGATGTTCCACGCCGCATCGAGCCGGGTCGAGTAACGCCCGTCGCCGAGCGGCTCGATCGACGTCTCAGCTTCGACCTGGCTCATCGGGGTCAGACTGCCATGGCAGGGTCCCAGACGATCGGCTGGCTGTCGTAGCCGCGGAAGATCATCGTCTCGACGCGATGAGGGTCGCGCTCGTAGCGCACACCCGGCAGTCGCTCGATGATCGCCTGCAGGACGACTCGTCCCTCCAGGCGCGCCAGCGGCGCGCCGAGACATAGGTGGATCCCGTGACCGAACGCGTAGTGGCGTCGCAGCGCGTTGGCGTCTCTGTCGAGCCGGAACGTGTGCGGGTCGTCCCACAGCTCGGGGTCGCGATTGACGGCGGCGAACAGCACCATCGTCTTCGAATCCCGAGGGATCTCCACGCCGCGGACTTCGCACGCCCGCGTGGGAGTGCGGAACAGCCCCAGCGTGGGCGAGTCGAGGCGCAGACTCTCCTCCACGGCGACGTCGTAGAGCTCCGGATGGGCCCGGAGTTGCGTCGCCAGATCGGGCTCCACGATCACCCGGTGCAGCAGGTTGCTGAGGAGCAGCGTGGTGGTCTCGATGCCACCGATGAGCAACAGCTGCAGCACCTGGAGCGCTTCGTCGTCGCGAAGCTGGCGCCCGTCGTGGGTGGCCCTCAGCATCATCGTCGTGTAGTCGTCGGGAACCGGCTCGGCGGCTGCCATGCGGCGGCGACGTTCGGCGATGTGGCCCCGGAAGTACTCCTCCAGCTCACGCGTCGCCGTCGCCTCGACCGCTTCGTAGCCAGGAGTTCCGCCGGTCGCGGTCACGCGCGGCGCGAGACCAGGCGCGAAAGCGCTCGCCGTCCTCGGTGGGCACGCCGACCAGCTCGGCGATCATGGTCGCCGGCAGCGGGGCGGCCACGGAGTCGTGGAACTCGCACCGGCCGGTCTCGACGATGGGATCGAGCAGGTCGTCGACGAGGTTCCGGACGCGGTCCTGCAGCCGGTCGATGAGACGCGGTGTCCACGCCTTCTGCAGCAGCCGGCGCTGCCACGTGTGGGTGGGAGGATCAGCATCCAGCAACATGGGCTGCCCGGCGGCGGGGCGGTAGGCGAGGCCGTTGCGGAAGCGACTCGACCACAGCTCCGGGGTTCGCAGGATCGTCGTGATGTCGTCGGTGCGTGCCACGGTGTAGAACTCGCGAGCGGCGTGGAAGTGCACAGGACAGTGATCCCGCAAGGTCGCGAAGTGCTCATCGGGATGGTCGTGGGTGTCGGGATCGAACGGGTCGTAGTCCACGGGCAGATCTTCCTCGGTGGCTAGGCCTCCCGCTAGGTTCGCGCCGAGAGGGGCAGGCTGGCCGCCGGGTCGGACGGCATGAAGGAGGCGTCATGATCCGAGGGGTGCACCATGTGGCGGTGGCGACTGGCGACCTCGATCGCCTGGTCGGCTTCTACTGCGACCAACTTGGTTTCACGCTGCTGAAGCAGGGCAGCTGGGAAGCCGGGTCTGCTTCCGTTGACCGCATCGTCGGACTGAAGGACTCCGCCGCTCGCACCGCGGTCCTGCGGGCCGGCAACCTCTACCTGGAGCTCTTCCAGTACCTGTCGCCGCCGGGCCGGCCCGGCGATCCCGACCGCCCGGTGAGCGACCACGGCTACACCCACTTCTGCCTCGACGTCACCGACATCGACGCAGAGTACGAGCGGCTCAGCGCGGCGGGGATGCGGTTCCATGGCCCGCCGCCGCCGGCCTCGGAGATGCGGCGGGGCGACATCCGCGCCACCTATGGCCGTGACCCCGACGGCAACGTGATCGAGCTGCAGGAGATCCTCGATCCCGATTACCCACTGCCGATGGGCGGCTGAAGGACTCGATCGAACCGCCGCGCTGAGCTGCCCCCGACTACGCAGCGCTCCGGCGTCCCGGCCACGATGGGGTGGTGCCGTCCGACAGTTTGCCGTTCGATCCCGATGCGCTCCGGGAGAAGTACCGCGCCGAACGGGACAAGCGTCTGCGCTCCGACGGCAACGAGCAATACCTCGAGGTCGTCGATGCTCTTGCTCACTACGTCGACGACCCGTACGTCGAGCAGGTCGAGCGCGACCCCGTGTTCGACGAGGTCGACGTCGTGGTGGTCGGCGGTGGTTTCGGCGGTCAGCTTGCGGCGACCCGGTTGAAGCAGGCCGGGATCGGCGATGTGCGGATCATCGAGAAGGCCGGCGACTTCGGCGGAACGTGGTACTGGAACCGTTACCCGGGCGCGATGTGCGACGTCGAGTCGTACGTCTACCTTCCGCTGCTCGAGGAGATCGGGTACGTCCCCACGGAGAAGTACGCCAGGGCGGCGGAGATCCTGGAGCACAGCCGGGCCATCGGTCGGCACTTCGGGTTGTACGAGGGCGCGCTGTTCCAGACCGAGGTCAGTGAACTGCGCTGGGACGATGACGCGCGTCGTTGGCTGGTGTCGACGAACCGCGGTGACGAGCTGCGAGCTCGCTTCGTGTGCATGGCCAACGGGCCGCTGCATCGGCCGAAGCTGCCCGGCATCGAGGGTGTGGAGTCCTTCGCCGGCCATTCGTTCCACACCAGCCGGTGGGATTACGCCTACACCGGCGGCGGCCCGGAGGGCGGGCTGGATGGACTGCGTGGCAAGCGGGTGGGGATCATCGGCACCGGTGCGACGGCGGTGCAATGCGTGCCGCACCTCGGCGCCGCAGCGGACCGCCTGTACGTGTTCCAGCGCACGCCGTCGTCGATCGACGTGCGCGCCAACCGCCCGACCGATCCAACATGGGCGGCGTCGCTCGAGCCGGGTTGGCAGCAGCGACGCATGGAGAACTTCAACAACCTCGTGACGGGGGTGTTCGAGGCCGAGGACCTCGTCGACGACGGGTGGACCGACATCATCGGCAAGCTGCTGCTGCGCTTGCGCAACGCCGACCTCACTGATCTCAGCCCTGGCGGCGTCGCGTCGGCGGTGGAGCTGGCCGACTTCGAGAAGATGGAGTCGATTCGGGCCCGCGTCGACACCATCGTCAACGATCCGAGCATCGCCGAGTCGCTCAAGCCGTACTACCGGCAGTTCTGCAAGCGACCGTGCTTCCACGACGAGTACCTCGACGCGTTCAACCTGCCGAACGTCACGCTGGTCGACACCGACGGACGTGGCGTCGACCGGATCACCGAGCGCGGTGTCGTGGCCGGCGAGACCGAGTTCGAGTTGGACTGCATCATCTACGCCACGGGGTTCGAGGTCGGCACCGACTACACCCGGCGTTCGGGCTACGACGTGGTCGGGCGCGATGGACTGACGTTGAGCGAGAAGTGGCACGACGGCGTGGCCACGTTCCACGGCCTGCACAGTCGGGGGTTCCCCAACCTGTTCATCTTCAGCCTCCACCAGTCCGGGTTCACGGTGAACTTTCCGCATGCCTTGGACGAGCAGAGCAAGCACACCGCCTACATCCTGCGCCACGTGTTCGATCACGAGATCGACACGGTCGAGGCGTCACAGGAGGCCGAGGACGCCTGGGTGGCGACGATCCTCGAACAGGCCCGCTTCAACCTGGCCTTCCTCGAGTCGTGCACGCCCGGCTACTACAACAACGAGGGCCAGCCGAACCCGCGGGCCATCCAGAACGGCTTCTATGGCGGTGGCTCGGTGGCCTTCTTCAAGGTGCTCGCCGACTGGCGCGAGAGCGGCGATCTGCAAGGCCTCGAACTGACAGCCTGACCGAGGCGGCAGCGAGGAGCGCATCGATGGTGACGCGTTCGGCCGTCCGATCAGGTCGCCGCTCGATCGTTGCGCTGACGACGTCAACCCGGCGCCGGATCGGCCGCCCGGCGAGGGGGATGCCGACCACGTCATCCCGGCGCATCTGATCGAGGACCATTCGGGGCGCGAGCGCGATGCCGAGTCCGGCCGCAACGAAGCCGAGCACCGCCGCGTAGTCCGCAGTTTCGGCGCTGGCGAAACGCGGGACGAAGCCGAGGTGACGCTCGATGTCGGCGAACGTCGGCATCAGTGGTGAGATCGGGATGAATCGCTCCTCGCGGAGCTCGGCACGTCGCACGCTGGCATGGTCGGCGAGGCGGTGCCCGTGCGGCACGACGAGCTCGAGTGGGTCGTCGCCCAATTGAATCGATGTGAGAAGGCTCTCGTCGACGGTGCGTCGCCCCTCGAACGAGATGCTGGCCGGCTGGCCCGAGTAGCTGAACACGACGGCGAGATCGAGGTCCCGCGAGAGCAGCCGTGGCAGCAGCACATACGGCTCTGCCTCGACGACCTCGAACTCGAGTCCGTATTCGCTGACCCGCGGACCGCAGTGCATCGGCGACGAAGCCGGCGGCCGCCGTCGCGAACGTACCGATACGGACCAGGCCGCGTCGGAGGTCGGCCGCTGCCACGAGGTCGGCGCGCGCCGCCTCCTCGGCCAGCAGCAGCTGCTCGACATGTCGCAGGAGGAGTCGTCCCGCCGGCGTTGGGCGGACGCCTCGCGGCGAGCGTTCGAACAGGACCACGCCATGCGCTCGTTCCAATGCCGCGATGCGCTGCGACACCGCGGACGGCGTGTAGGACAGGGCCTGCGCGGCGCGGCCGAACGACCCGCACCGCCCGACCTCCCGGACGACGATCAGCGCCTTCAGATCGAGCATGAAGCAAGGCTTACGGGTAGCACCAAGCAATCGGAACTTGTGCTTACCGATGGTCACCGTCAAGATGCGGACGCGGTCGAGCACCGCAGAGACTGACCAGGAGCAGCGATGGGAATCGTCACCGCCAACCTCGCGATCTCGCTCGATGGATACGCGGCCGGCCCGGCGCAGAGCCTCGAGCACGCCTTCGGCGAAGGCGCTGACGCGCTCACGGCGTGGATGTTCGAGCGGGATCAGCCCGGCCGAGAGGCCGATGGCGAGCTGCTGGCGAGGATCCACGCCGGCACGGGTGCCCACGTGATGGGTCGCAACATGTTCGGCCCCGGCAGGGGAGCGTGGGATCTGTCGTGGACCGGCTGGTGGGGACCGGAGCCGCCCTACCACGCCCCGGTGTTCGTGCTCACCAACCACCCGCGCGAGCCGCTGGAGCTCGAAGGGGGGACCACCTTCACGTTCGTCACCGACGGCATCGAGTCGGCGCTGACCCAGGCCCGCGCCGCCGCCGGCGACCGTGATGTCGAGATCGCCGGTGGCGCCACAACCGTCGGGCAGTACCTCGCCGCCGGCCTCCTCGACGAGCTCGTGCTGCACGTGGTTCCGGTCGTGATCGGCGATGGGGCCCGGCTGTGGGACGGTGTCCGCGACGTGGCGATGGAGCGGACCGAGGTCATCGTCTCGCCGACCGTCACGCACCTGCGGTTCCGAGTCGTGCAACGCTGACGCACGTGAGCGAGGTGTCTCCCGGCGACGGTCGTGTCATCTTCCACATCGCGCTCGAGCGCGACTGGAACGCCGCCAACCGGGATGGGACCTATCGCGTCTCGACCCGCGACGCCACTCTCGAGGAGGTGGGATTCATCCATGCGTCGTTCGCGCACCAGGTAGCCGGCGTCGGTTCGCTCTTCTATCGAGATGTCGGGGAGCCGCTCATCGTCTTGACCATCGAGACCGATCGCCTCGAAGTGCCTGTTGTGGTGGAGCCCGCCGACGGCGGCGGCGAGGCGTTCCCGCACATCTACGGGCCGTTGCCCACGAGCGCGGTGATCGCCGTGCGGAGGGCGACCGTCACGGACGATGGGCGTTTCCTGGTCGACGGGGTCGACGGGGTCGACGCCCCGTAACTGTGGCCCCCCGCCATGCCGGAGGCTCCGGCGATGGCGATGGGCGTCATGTCAATTTCCAAGTGGGTCGACGTTCGGTCGTGGTTGAGACGCCGCCAACGCGAGCTGGCGGCGCAGGTATCGGAGTTTGTCCGGGTTCATGATCCACTGCATCTCGCGGATCGTTCCGTCCCGGACGTCGAGGGCGAGAACGGCGTATTGACGACCGAACCACAACGTGGCGGCCGTCTCTCCGTTGACGGGCAGCGTCCGCACGTCACGAATGGTGAGCCGGCGGCGCAGCGTCGTGAGAAAGTGTGAGACCTCGTTGGCCCCAACGATCGGCCGGCGGGCGGCACGGGCTTTGCCGCCGCCATCGCTGTACGAGACGACGTCTGCGGCGAGGAGGTCCTGCACTCGCTCGAGGTCGCCCTCCTCGAGGGCCGTGAGGAACCGTTCCATCGCTGCGTCGTGAACGGCGGGAGGCGAACGCCTGGTGTCGGCGTGCAGCCGAGCGCGCGCCCGGCGCAGGTGTTGACGGGCGCCTTCCTCAGTGATGTCGAGGATGTCGGCGATCTCTGCATGGGTGAGATCGAATGCCTCGTGCAGGACGAGGACCGCCCGCTCCGGCGGCGACAGCGTCTCCATCATCCGCAGCGTGGCGAGCGACACGGCCTCGCGGCGTTCGACGGTGTCGAGCGGCCCCAGCTGGTACGGGTCGGTCAGGACGGGTTCCGGCAGCCACTCCCCGACGTAGCGCTCCCGGGTCGCGCGTGCCGACCGCAGCTGGTCGAGCGCCAGGCGTGTGACGACAGTGGTCAGGAACGCCAGCGGCTCACGGATGGCTGGTCGGTCGACGCGCATCCAGCGGACCATGGCGTCGGCGACCACGTCGTCGGCGTCCCAGGCGCTGCCGAGGAGGCGGTAGGCGATGCTGTGCAGCCGAGGCCGGAACTCCGTGAACTCACGGGCCAGCTCGTCGGCGGTGATGCGGTCGGACACGTCATGGATGATCATGCCGGATCACGCGTCCGTCGTGGCGGGCAGCGTCCCATGGGTGGTCAGGGAGTCGCGCCAATCGGCGATGACGTGGACCCAGCCCTCCCAGGCGCTCGGAGAGCGCGGCGACCAATCGGTGACCTCCTTGAACCGCCGGTTCGAGACGCGTTGCGACCGCAGCATGACCGAGAGGTCGTCCGCCTCACGCGGGATGACCGAGCGCACGGTCGGCGTTGGCACGCCGAGCGAGCTCGCCAGCGCATCGACATATTCAGCCCGAGTGAGCGGTCGATCGTCGACCACGTTGTAGATGCCGCTCGGTGCGGTCAGCGCGGCGACGACGGCGGACGCCGCGTCGTCGGTCGTGATGGCGGAGCGGTACGCCGACTCCGGGCCCAGCTCGACCGGCAGACCGGCCCGGGCGGCGTTCAGCGCAGCGACGGTATGTCCGCTGTCGTAGCCGTAGAACTGACCGAACCGCAAGGCGATGCCCGTTCCGCCGAGCTGGGCGAACCGCGCGGCTTCGGCCTCGCCGAGGAGCGCGGCGTAGGTGAGGTTCGTCGCATCGACCGGCGCGGACTCGTCGAGGTACTCGTCGCCGCCGTCTGCGTACACGAACGCGACCGACTCCTGCACGTAGGCGCGCGCCCCTGCCGCCAGCGCGGCGTCGACCAGGTTCCGGGACCCCTCTCGGCGGATGCGGTCGTTCTCGCCCCATGCCCCAGGCCGGTTCGCTCGGCCGCCGATCGGAATGGCCGTTGCCAGATTGAACACCACATCGTGACCTGCGACGGCTCCCATCACCGCCGATCGAGCGAAGAGGTCCAGCTCGACAGCCAGCGCCCCAGCCTCCGCGAGCTCAGCTCGCCTTTCCGGCGTGCGGCCGATACCGGTCGTCTCGACGCCCGCCGTGACCAAGCTCCTGACGACCCGGCGACCCAACACGCCGGTCGCTCCAGCGACGAACGCCTTCATCGTGTGCTCCTTTGGTGTGGACCTCAGGTCCGGCGACCGTCCGGCAGCCGAACGCGCACCTTGACGGGCGAGGCCGGCCGAACGTGACAGCCCGTCTACTCGATGGGGCGTGCAGCGCGGCGGGCGAGGGCACCAGCGAGGACGAAGCCCGCGGCGAGCGCCAGGAACGTCGCCGTCCCGGTGCCGGTCGCCGGGAGCAGTCCACGGCTCGACGTGATGGTGATGCGGATGACGGCCGTGGTACAGGCTCCCTGCTGATCGCAGACGGAGTACACGATGACGATGACGGTGCCGGACGCGATGCGACGTGGCGCAACGAACGTCACGGTGCCGTCGGCGCCGACGGTGGCAGTCCCGATCGACGGCGCGGTGACGATCGTCGGCACGGCCAGGACGGCGCCGACGTCGGGATCGGAGTCGTTACTCCGCGGGTTGATCGTGATCGTGCCGCCCGGCTGCACCGTGACCGCGTCGTCGGAGGCGGTGGGCGGGCGATTGTCAGCGCTGCCGCCCGTGCCGGTCAAGTGGACGACTTCTTGCGCCGGCTGGCCGTAGAACGGACCGAAGACGATGAGGTCGCCGGCGATGGCACCGGACTTGGTCGGTTCGAACACGACCACGATGTCGCAGTAGGCAGCAGAGGCCAGCGCCGGTGAGCAGTTGAAGCTGTTGACGGCGAAGTCCTCGCCGTTCGAGAGGCGATAGCCGGCTACCGGCGTGGTCGCCGTGTTGTAGTTGCGCACGCGGATGTTGACGGGCGCGCTGGCGCCACCGACCGGTGTGGCCGGGAACGCCACGGAACGGGGCTCGAAGTCGAGCGGGAGGACCCGGCCGGTCGTGATCGGGACTCTTGCGCCGACGTCGGTGTTCTGGAAGTCGAAGATCACCAACTGCGTCTGGCGAGGGAAGACCCCGTTGAAGACCGGCGCGAACGCGATGGTGATCGTGCAGCTGCCCCCGGCCGGGAGCGCCTGCGTCTCGCAGCCGGACCGCGGGAACTCGGGGGCGGAGTCGGTGTCCATGCTGATGTCGAGGTTCAGGGTGGCAGTGCCGACGTTGGTGACGACGACCTGCTGTGTCGCTGTGGAGGTCCCGACCTGGATGTCGCCCGGGAAAATGAGGGACGTCGGCGCGACGGAGATGATCGGGCTGGCCACACCTTGCGCAGTGATCGCGAACACCTCTGATGCCGTTGCGCCGTCGGGGTTCCACGGGCCGGTCAACGTGAGGGCGGCGGTGTCCGCGCCGACGTGGACCCCGGGGGTGTACACGACGTCGACCGCGCACGTTCCGCCGGACGCGATCGGCCCACCGCACGTGGAGCGGGTGATCGCGAACCGGCTGCCGGCCGGCAACGAGACGCTGGTGATCGACGTGTCCTGCGGCCAGAAGTTCTCAATCGACAGCGTGCCGGTGCTGCTCGTGAAGCCGTCTCGTACGGGACCGAGGTCGAGCGGTGGCACTGGTGTGGAAACGAGCGGCAACCATCCCACCGTGAGCGGCAGTTGGATCTCGCCCTGCTGAGAGGCGACCCTGATGCTGCCCTGGGCGAACGGCGGGCCGCCGGCGATCGGCGCGAAGACGAGATCGAGGTTGCACGACTCGTTCGGCCCGACGTCAACGGTGCAGCCGGCGACCTCGATCGGGAGCTGGTCGGACGCCATGACCAGGAAGTTCACGGTGCTGGAGCTGGTGTTCGTCAGCACGAGTCGCTGCGGTGCGCTGCGCGTGAACGGTTGCGTTCGCGGGAACGTGAAGCTCGTGGGGGACGCCGTGATGGGCGGAGCCGGCTGGGCCAGCACCGTTCGCTCGGCATCGCCGATCGGCGATCCGTACGCAGCGACGGA
Organism: uncultured Acidimicrobiia bacterium; assembly: GCA_963844915.1. Lineage (GTDB taxonomy): Bacteria > Actinomycetota > Acidimicrobiia > Acidimicrobiales > Ilumatobacteraceae > JALZMG01. The sequence continues at coordinate 1,465,675 of CAWJQF010000013.1, forward strand.
CACGAAGGCGAGGAGCACAACTGCACCCCACGCGACCCGTGCCCATCTGCTCATTCGAGTCGGCCCCGCTTCGCCCTCACCTGTCACGAACCAACGTCGCACAGTACACAACGGCGGACGCGCGCTCCTTCCCGTCACGTGCCTCGAGGCGCACCGACCTCGCCATCTCGTGATGCGCGGCGGTCACTCGCGACCGTCGGCCAGGACGGCGAAACCCTCCGTGCTCGACAGGCGCATTCCAATGATGTCCTGATACGCCGGCGACTGATACCAGTCCTGGAAGGCGCGCTCGTCGGGGAACTTGAGCACCACCACTCGTTGACCGACTGGCGTCCCTTCGACGATCTGCGCATCGTTCGTCGAGACGACGATTTGGACGTCGTGGCCTTCGAGCGTCGCCGCCGTTGCCGCCCGGTAGGACGCCAGCAGGTCGGGGTCGGTGACGGTGGCGTTGACGATGAAGAACGTCGACATCGCGGCAGTTTCGTCCGACGGGCGTGCATGCGCCAAGCGTGCGTCCGACGCGGACCTGGCCCATACCCTCGTCGGCGTGCTGCGCGGCATCGTCGGGTTCGCTGTCGACAGCGTCGGCGACTGGGTGGCGCTGCTCGAGTGCCACCATCTCCAACACATGCGGCATCGTCCGCCGTGGCGGTCGGTGCCGTGGGTCGAAGATGCCGCCGAGCGAGAGCGACGAGTCGGCACGACGATGAACTGCCCGCTCTGTGACCGGTGCGAGGTCCCCGACGGCCTGACCCTGTTGCGGACCACCGCAGTGTGGGATGACCGCACGATGCCCGAGGCGCTCCGACGCAGCCATCGAGTGGCGAGTGGGATCTGGGGCCGCCTCCACGTTGAAGTCGGGTCGCTGCGCTTCGTTGCCAGCACGGTTCCGATCACCGATGTGACCGTCGACTCCGACCGTGCCCAGGGCATTCCTCCCGGCGTCGACCATCACATCGAGCCGCGAGGCTCGACGCGCTTCGCGATCGAGTTCTGGGGCCGCGCGAGCTGACGAGGTTGCCGCCGGCGAGTGTGCAGTCACCTGGCCGGCCGTCGGTCAGTGGTGGGCTACGTTGTGGCGGTAGTGCCTGGGCGGCACGAGCCACGCAGCAAGAGGGGAGTTGCGTGACCGATTGGCGTCACACTCGCGGGGCCCGCGAGCCGTACGAGCAGCGTTCCACGGCGCCTCGAACCGGCGAAGTGGACATCGTGCAGACGCGCGGCCGACGGCTGACCATCGTCGGGGTCGGTGGCGTCAACGGAGTGTTCGCGACGGGCGTCGGGCGCGACGACCTCTTGGGCTGGTCATCCGATGAGTTGCGTTGCGCTCCATTTGGCGAGTGGGTGCACCCTGATGACCGTGAAGGGCTGGTTGCAGCCGCCCACCGTGTGCTGATGGTCGCTGATGGAAGGTTCTGGCCACTCGAGGTGCGGATCCTGGCCAGGGATCGCCGCTACTGGTGGACTCGATGGCACTTGTGGCTGTCCCCGGTGCGGTGTGCCGTGTGCGCGTCCGGCGTCGACTACCTCGATCCGGACGGCGTGGTGGGCGCGCTCGTCGGCACCTGGCGCTGGCAACTCGACGCGGACCACGTGGTGTGCTCGCGGGAACTGCTCGACATGCTTGCGCTTGACGTCGGAACTCCAGCGACGTACGAACGGTTCTTGGACGCCGTGCATGACGAAGATCGACCGGAGCTCGAGCAGGCCGTGCGCTGGAGCGTGCGCAGCGGTGAACCGTTCGTGGCGGACTTCCGTGGTGTGGAGAATGGCGACCGGGACCGCTGGTTCCATGCTGCGGGCCACTTCGAAGCGGACGCTCGCGGATCAGGTGGCCAGCTGTGCGGGATCGTCAAGTTCCTCAACCCGTGAGCGACGACCGCAAGCGGGTACCAGGGGTGCCTGGTGGCGGGAGCGCTATCGACTCCGGTTGATGCCGGCGCGTGCCAACACGGCGGCCGGTACGCCGACCTCGCGCCATGCGAGGTAGCTGATGCCGTTTCGCTCGCTGTAGGACTTGGCGACACCGACGAACTCGTCTTCGAGCGCAGTGATGTCGTGAGCCGGGCTCTTTGACGCAAGTTCGGCGCGCAGGTCACGCTTCTCCTGGACCAGTCGCAGCTCTCGCATTGGGTCAGCGGTGGTCAGCTCGTCGTCGATTGTCGCCAACCGCCGCTCGATCGTCTCCGTGGTTCGTGGCCGGCCGCGGCGGGGCGCTGCCGCCCGCAACCCGACCAGATATGAACGCACGACCCGACCCTCCGAGCGGCCCTGCGCCAGTGCTGCCTTGTGATCGTCGGACATCGAGCCCTTGCGGCTCCGCTTCGTTGCCATGTCACCTCTTTCAGCCGGTGAACACTGTATACATCGCGCGAACGACAGGGCGGATCCCTCGCTCGACACCGGACGACCCGCAGAGACGAGGAGGTGCTGCGCGGCCGCCCGTGCCGGCGCGCTGGCGGGGTCACGTCGTGGGTGCAGGTCCACGATCGGTCCTCACGACGAGCTGTGGCCGCGGCTCAGAAGCGCTGGTCACCTTCGGCGGTCCGGGTTTGTCGCGCTTCCCGAGGTCCGCAAGCGCGAACGTCGCAAGCCTTGCGTCTCCACGGCAATGCCGAAGGAGGAGATTCTTCCGAAGTGAACCGAGCATCACGCGCGCATTCTCAGAACACTCCGCTGCGCTCATATTGAAAAGTCGCCCATTGCGGCGGCTCACACTCAGGTGATAGAACGCGTGGCAGCAAGTTGAGGGAGGCTTCTAATGGTCTGGTCCGTCTGGCAGTCGCTCGGAGGCGACGCGTTTCACCTCCGGCCGCGGCTACAGATGCCAACGGCGACATCAATGTGTTCGTGCTCGGTGGAGATGACGCGATGTGGCACCAGCAGCTGAGCGGCGGTGGTTGGTCCGGCTGGCAGGGACTTGGAGGAGCGTTCATGTACGGGGCCGGTGCGAACGCTTCACAGGTGTTTGGCATCGGTCTCGACGACAACCTGTGGGTGGCCGACTACCTGTAGCGAGTTACGACAATCGACGACGCTGGTGTTGATCGGGTGGTCGGCGGCGGGTCGACGCCGTGGCCGCACGGACCGGTACCCCCCCGGGCCGTGCGGTCGCGCCGCGCGTTCCGTCCAGTAACCGCTCAGCGACGTGCACGAGCGTTGAACGCATGGAGCCTCGAAACTCAGGAGTCGGCGGCGTTCGGGTCAGCCATTGCTTCGGCGCATGCCGTGGGGTTGGCGGCGAGCCAGGCAGCGACCTCCTCGGCGGGACTGGTCGCCTGGCCCTCACGCCAGGCGTCGAGGTAGCGGTACGGCCATATCACTCCGCGGCGGACTGCCCATTCCTTCCCAGGACACGGTGGGGAGATGCCGAAGTGCGCATGGCACGCCGACGCTCGTCCGGTGTCGCCCATCGTGCCAAGTAGTTGGCCGGCGAAGATGCGCACGCCCGGTGCCAGGGTCTCGACGATCGTGTCGAAGTGGGCGAGGTAGTAGCGCACGCCGTCCTCACCGAGGATCGAGATCGAACGACCACCCCGCGTGGCCGGGTTGTCGACCGTCGGGTCGTAAGCGTTCACGCGCCGCACCTCGAGAAGCTCTCCGTTCACCGGCGAGACGACGTCGGCGCCACAGTCAACGAAGATGTCCGTAGCGGGATAGTTGGCGTGTGTTGTACCCCAGCCGGCCGCGTCGACGTCGGCGACCGGGACGACATACGGGGTGAACGCCGGCGCGGTCGGCGCGCCCGAGGCGGCGGCCGGGCTGCTCGCCGGCGCGGTCACGGGGGCGGTGCTCGCCGGGACGGTTGGCGGCTGAAGCGTCGAGGGCGGACCCGTCGAAGTTGTCGTTGGGCTGGCTACCGAGGGCCCAGTCGTCGCTGTCCCCGGCGCAGGAACGGGCGCCGCCGGTTGGGCTGTATCCACCGTAACCGCGGGCTCCTGGTCGCTACAGGCAACAACGATGAGGGCGACCAGCAGCAATGCCGGGCGGCAACTCAAGCGACGACGCCTACGTCGCTCTTGGTGCTGCCATGCGCAGCCCGGTCATCCATTCACGCGGTACACGCCCACGACGTGCTGGTTGGCCACGATCACCTCCAGCGGCATTCCGCTGTAGAGACCAGTCACCGGCGCTCCGGTGAAGGCGTCGTAGACACGCACCCCAGTCGGATCATCCGGCCAGGGCAACTCACGCACAGCCTGATTCTCGTTGCGCCAGCCTTCGCCCGGGATGACGTCGGCTCGATCAAAGGTGAAGGAACGACCCGCGGAGTCCACCAGATAGCCGTAGTGGACGCCGTCCTCGATGACGCCGGCGGCCACTCTGGTTTCGTCAGCCGCGACCGGCGCCGGACCTGGCTGCGTCGGATACACCGCTGTCACCCGCTGGTTCTCGACCATGACCTCGACGGCCATGCCGTAGTCGAGGCGTGCCCCCGCCGTCGGCAGCTCACGCAGTCGAGGATTCTCGTTCGTCCAGTAGCCGTCCACGACGTCGGCTCGGTCGAAGCTGAAGGTTCCAGGCGTTGGAAAGTTGACGACGAACCCGAAGTGACGACCGTCCTCGATGACCCCGGGCGCCACTGCGTTCGGGTCGTACGGTGGCGGCGGCGCAGCAACTCTGGGACAGTGGGCGCGGCCGAAGCGGCGATCGGTCGCGGTCCAGCACGCGACGCCTCCGCGGCCGCCGCCGCACAGCCTCAGACCGAACTGCCGCTTGCCACGTCCGGAGCCGGCTAGGCCCTGATGACTCGCTCGTAGCCGCCGCTGACCCAGTCGGCGACCAGGCTCCCGTACTGCTCGGCGGCCTGTTCCCACGCGAAATGTCCGGCGTCGAGGGGGTGGATCTCGCTGTTGGGCAGGAGGTCGTGGAGGTACTCGTTGTTCGACCACGGCACGAGGTCGTCGTTGCGGCCGGCCACTACCTGGCATGGTGTGGAGATCGAGGGCAGCAGGTCACGGAGCACCGGGTTCTGCTGCGGGTAGTGGCGCACGAACCGTGCCGACTCGGCGAAGCGCCCGAGGTCGTAGGCGCTGACGTAGTCCTCGTGGACGTCGGGTTCAGTGGTCCTCGGGGCGGCAGCTTCGACGGCGAATCCGATATTGGTTCGGGCGTCCAGCCCCCGAACGACGTCGAGGCTCGGCGCTTCGATGATGTCCTTGAGCGCGCCGCCCGCTTCGATCGGGAACTGGACTGCTCCGCCGCCGATGGTCAGGCTGCTGACACGATCGGGCGCCTTCGCCGCGAGGAAGAGCGCGGCAGCGGTGCCGACGTCGGGTCCGACGACGTGGGGTGCGCCCAGGCTCCATTCGTCGATCAAGCGGGCCAGGAACGCTCCGGCGCCGTCGGGTGCGATCAGATCCGGTCGACCATCGGAGTGGCCGAACCCTGGCATGTCGATGGCGACGACCCGCCCGAGGGTCGTGACTCGGTCCCAGATTCGACGGAACGCCCAAAGGGACTCGGGCCACGGCGCGAGGAGCAGCATCGTGGTGTCTGCATCGGTCTTGTTGTCAGCGAAGCGCACGCGCACCCCGTCGATGACTCGAAAGTACGTGGCGATCGACGTGGCACTCATCCGGCTGGTCTCCTTGATCGGTTTGCTGTGAGCTGTGTGATCTGGGCGCGAGCGGCATCGACCAACTCGGCGTTGGTGTGCGCGTGGCCTGCCAGCCCCCAGCCACCATCGACCGCTTCGGTCAGCAGCACCCACGTGCGCGACGTGAGCGTCGGATCGTCGGCAGCCGATGCGACGATCTCGGTGATGCGCGAGACGACGGCGAGTTGCTGATCGCGGTCCAGCCCGCCGGCGTTGGTCAGCACCTGCACGCGGACGTAGTTGTGGTCACCATCGACGTTGGACAGCGCGTTGGTTGGGAGCTCGTGCACGAAGGCAGCGGTGTTCTGGCGGAAGATCGGGATGTCGGGTACCCCCTCGATCTCCATGACGGCGTAGGCAAGGTCGGCAGTCAGCTGACGGGTGTCACGAAACGACCCGACGGTCGTGTAGACGTCGATCATGGGCACGTGGAGCCTCCGCGGGCAGCGGTGGATATGTATGACAGCATGCATACTACGCGCCACTATGGCGTCCTGCATAGTCTTCGGTGACGGACTGATGCGAGAACGAGAAGACGAGCCGATGCGGCAGGGCAACGTCCGAGCGATGATGGCCGAGGGCGCAACCCAGCTCTTGGCGACGAACGGTATGGACGGCACGACCTTCGCCGAGGTGCTTGCGCTCACGGGCGCGCCACGCGGGTCGGTGTATCACCACTTCCCCGGGGGAAAGTCCGAGTTGCTACACGCTGCGTTGGACGTGGCGAACACCTTCGGCAGAGCGGAGCTCGAGTCGGTCCGAGGCCGTCCCGCTGTCGAGGTCGTCGCGACCTTCCTCGCCCAGTGGCGCCGGTTGCTGGTTGAGTTCAACCTGCGCGCCGGTTGCGCCGTGGTCGCCGTCGCCGTCGCGGGCGGCGATCCTCAGCTTCGCGAGCATGCCGGCTCGGTGTTCCGAGAGTGGCGCGAACTGCTTGCCGGCTTGATGGTCGACGGCGGGGTCGATCCGGAGTCAGCACCTTCGTTGGCGATGCTCGTGATCGCTGCCACCGAAGGCGCAGTGGCAGTCAGCCGTGCCGAGGGCGACCTCCAGCCCTTCGAGTCAGTCGCGACACAACTCATCGAACTCGTCACGCGGCGTATGGCCCACTAGTTCACGGAGCGCACGGCGCAAGGCCTTGTCAAGATGACGACGTGACGTCGTCAGCTGTCACGAATCAGGCCGTGATCGACCTCAAGAGCGACGCTGGAGCTCGAGCACCGGAATCGTCCGGATGCCTGCGGTCTGTTGGGCGTACTCGGCGAAGCCGGGGTAGCGCCGCGCTTGCTCGTCGTAGATGCGGTCGCGCTCGTCGCCTGTCACCTCGCGGACCGCGACCCGGTAGGTCTCCTGCCCGCGTTCGATGGTTCCTTCCGCTGCTGCGGTCAGGTTGTAGTACCAGTCGGGATGCGATGAAGCGCCCCCTTTCGAGGCGAAGATGTAGATCGTGTTGTCGTCGCGCTCATCGGGGAGATACATCGTCGGGTTGACGTAGTCGCGCCCGCTCTTGCGGCCACGGTGATGCACGAGCACGAGGGGCGCGCCTTCAAAGTTGCCGCCGACATGGCCGCCGTTCGCACGGAACTCCGCGATGGTCTGCTCGTTCCAGTCGTTCGCGTCAGGCATGTCGCCTCCTCATCGTCTTCGTCGCATCGGATGGTCTACAACGATCGGAGGTCGTGAGCGCCGCTCGATTCCGCACTGCAAGGCCTCCACATCACCGTGCTCCTAGCTGGCCGGGCCTCGATCCGAACCAGTGGATCCGTCAAACCCGATCGCCGCGTGCGTCCCGTCGCAGAAGGGCTTGTTGCTGGATGCCCCACAGCGGCAGAGCGTCATCCGGTTGCACTGTTCGTACGCGCTGCCGTCGGAAGCGACCACCGGGATCCCCCCACGTACCCAGAGCGGCCCCGACACGCCGACGGCCGGGTCCTCGACGAGCCCGACCGAGGGCTCGAGGTCCGGTTCGAAGGGTTCCCGTGTTGCGCGATCCCAGACGACGAGGCGTCCCGAGGGACACCGCGTTCCCTCGCTGATCGCCATGGAGACCGACTCGGCGTCGGACCGCCGCACGAGTCGCCAGATCGTCCCTGCGACGTCGCAGAACCTCGCGTAGGCGCAGAGTGATGCGGCATCGGTGAGCACGACCGTGGGCCCGTCTTCCTCGCCCGCCTGCTCCTGGTAGGGCTGTCGGCTGGCCGTCTCCGTGCCGTCGAACCCCACCCGTTGGTGCGACGAGTCGCAGAACGGCTTGCCGGCAGAGTGTCCACACCGGCACAGGCTGTACGCCTTAGGGGTGTCGAGCGGGCGTCCCTCGCCCCAGTCGAGAGAGTTTCCCTCGGTGTCGGTGACGATCGTCTGGACGGCCAGTGGGACCGAGCCCGTGACCACATACGGCCCGTGCTCGATGATCATGATGCGCATGGAGTTGCCGACCGCGGGCCGAGACTCTCTCTCGACTGCACTCGGCGCACGTGTTGGCGCCGTGACGCGATGCAGATCATCGATTGGATCGCCGATACCTGCCACGCTCATCCCTCCGAGTCACGTGCCCGTCGAGTCGTGGACACGTATCAGGTCGACGCCTGCGAGCGGACCGTGAACCTGCTGCATCCTTCCGCCGGTGGCCAGGTCGCCGAGATCGATCGCTGAAAAACCTGCGTCCTGAAACAGCGAGATCACCTCAGACTTCGCGTCGGAATCGTTGCCGGAGAGGAAGATCACGCGGTCGCCGCCGATCACATGCGGATCCGAGCCGAGTACCTCGGCCGCAAGGGTGTTCGCGGCCTTGACGACGCGGGCGCCGGCGACGAGGTCGGCGACGAGCTCGCTCGACGTCCTCCCGTCGAGGTCGCTCGGGTCGAAGTCATTGGTTGCGTCGATGACGACCTGACCCCTCCACGAGATGCCCTGGACGGCCTCCGCGACGCGGCCCCACGGTACGGCGATCACGACGATGTCGGCAGCGGATGCCTGTGCGACCGTTCCCGCCGACGCTCCCTCGCCAAGCGTCGACACCCGCCCGCTTTGGTCATCGTCGACGAGAACGACATTCTCCGAGACGAAGGCGAGGCGTACGCAGCCAGGCTGCGCGACGCCGACGTGCCAACGGCGTGGGTCCGCTTCAACGGCACGATGCACGACTTCATGAACCTGAACGTGTTGCGAGACACGGAAACGACACGCGCTGCAATGAACCTCGCCGCTTCGACGTTCCGCCGCGCGTTCGGTGCGGACCACCGCTAGCTGCCGAGATCAGCGCGGGCGGTCGAACGCATTCCGGTCTGGGCCCTATGGGATGCGGTCCCGGGCAGCCGTGATTGCGCTGCCAACCCGAGAGAAGGAAGGCCATGAGCACATCAGACACACCGGATCTGCCTGACTACGCGCCGGTCCCACGCTCAGCGCTCGGCCCAGCGTTGAACGAGCACGGCTACTACGTCGGCCGTGTCGAGCGGAACCTCTACTGGGTCACCGACGGCACCTACCAGTCGGCGTTCCTGACGACGTCTGACGGCGTCGTGCTGCTTGACGCCCCGCCGACGATCGGCAACAACCTCCAGCGGGCGGTGGACGAGATCGCATCGGGGAACGGCGTCAGCAACAAGGTCAACTACCTCATCTACTCGCACCATCACGCGGATCACGTCGGCGCGTCGTCCCTGTTCGACAAGAACGTCACTCGGATCGGGCACGAGGAGACGCGGCGGCTGCTGCTCCGTGACGACGACCCGGCCAGGCCCCCCAACGACGAAACCTTCCAGGACACGCACACCGTCGAGATCGGCGGCGAGCACATCGACCTCGCCTGGCACGGGGCGAATCACTCGCCCGACAACATCGTCATCCATCTGCCCGATCACGACACGTTGATGCTGATCGACATCGTCAACTCTGGCTGGGCACCGGTCTTTCTCTCCAACCTGACCGAAGACATCCCCGGCTACCTCGAGGCACCGGCGAACGCGCAGGCCTATTCGTGGAAGCACTTCATCGGCGGCCACCTCGGCCGGCTCGGCACACGCGAAGACGTCGCCTTGCATCAGCAGTACATGGCGGACATCGCCGACAGCTCCAGGAAGGCGATCGACGACGCCGACCTGACGCGCTACTTCGAGAAGTACGGCGAGAACGTCTGGGCGGCATTCAAGGGCGGCCTGGACGAGATGGTCGCCGCGGCAGCCGCGCCCGTGATCGAGAAGTACACAGGAGTGCTCGCAGCCGCGGACGTCTTCACCGAGAGCACGACATTCCAGGTGCTGCAGTCCATTCGGCTGGACCAAGGCCACGGCTCGTGGGTGCACCCCTGACGACCAGCCTCCCGGTTGCGGCATCAACCTGGTCCGTCATGCTTTCGCATGAGAGGACGCCCGCCCACAAGGAGCGCGAGGTGACCGCTGAACCTCCCGCGGTGCTGGGAAACACCCGCGGCTGGTGCGTTGACGAATTCAGCTCGTCGGCGTGGCGGCGGCGGCGAGTTCGCTGGCCTCCATGGGCGCGGGAGCTCGGCGCCGACGACGGCGTACTCAACCGCCTCGAGCGCGAGTACGCCTACCGTCATCTAGCGCGGCGCTGGATCTCTCGTCGCCACGAGCACGGGCGGCGCCCAAGGCGACGTTCGCCTCGACTACCCGGCGGCCGGTCGCGTTCGCAGACTCGGGCCATTTGTTGAACGCGTCAAACAAGACGTGGGGAGCGCAGTGCACTTTACGGAATGCACGGAGCGGACGGAAGAACGCGCGGGGTAGACGGAGCGCGAGTGTGTGGACGGTTTCCTGCACCGTGCCAAGGTGATGATGTGCTGCACGGTAGAGACCGGCGGCGCAGTGCTCCGCCGCCACGCGGCGCGGTAGGGGACGGGTAACGCGTCCGCGGGTGTCGGACTCTCCGCAACGCGTCGCAAGCGCTCGCACAGCGTCCTGTCGCTCGAGCGGCGTTGCGAGACGTGACACGCAAGGAAGCGGTGGGCATCGGTTGGAGCTGGCCACGGCGGCGAGACACGGATCGATCCAAGTCTCAGCGCTCGTCGTGAAGCTCGACGGCTGGGGAACGTCGACGAACGACCCGTGGCATGCATGAGATGCCGTCGCTGATCTCGTTACACCGTGAGTGACGACGTAGGTTCGTCGCGATGGGGCCAGACCAAGTGCTGTCTCTCTACCTCGACATGGAAGCGCACGGGGTGCGGCTTTGGCTGATGGGTGGATGGGGTGTCGACGCGCTTCTCGGACGTCAGACGCGGATCCACCACGACGTCGACGTTCTCGTTGAAGTAGCAACCCTCGAGCGGTTTCGCGGACGGCTGCACGAACTCGGGTTCGAGTTCCAGTATCTCTGGGACGACGAGACGTGGTCGGTGCATGATCCGTCCTGGTCAACCGCCGACGAGCTGCCCACGGCTTTCGTCCACGCGCACCCAGACGGTCGTGAGATCGACGTCCATGTCGTGAGGCTTGACGAACTTCGTGGTGTCCTGACCCTCTGGAACGCTCCATACGAATTCACCCTTCAGGGTCTGCAAGGAAGCGGCGTGGTGGCAGGGCAACCTGTGCGCTGCCTCACAAGAGAGATGCAGATCGAAGCGCACACCGGCTACGAGCTGCCGCCGCACCACGCGGCCGACCTACAGCTTCTTGACCAGACGCGGCGTTGCGGTATCAGCATGGGACCGCTGAACGGGACCAGCTCCTCGCGGCCCGGATGGACGCCCTGATCGTTGCCAGGAACGACGCCGGGGAGTCGGTGCTGCGGCTGGTTGAAGGCGGCTGACCGGGCGGCGCGTGTGGTGCGCTGTGTCACGCTCGTGTTACGGCACGATCCTGTCGTTCCGGCAGGCAGCGCCGTTAGGGCTGTTACCTGCTGCGATGGTCGGAGCGGGTGACGGGAATCGAACCCGCACCACCAGCTTGGAAGGCAACCGCATCTGGGGTTTCGCGATCAGCGACAATCAGGCCGGATGCGAGGTGAGCAGGACTTTCAGTGACCTGCGTTGACCCCGGTTGACCTCCGTTGACCGCTGATAGTGGCACGATAGTGGCACGGCGGGTACCACCAGCCTGAACCACCAGCCCAGCGAGAGGCGCGCACGCCATGGTCAGACGGCGACCGAAGGGGACCGGGGCGGTGCGCAAGCTGCCGTCGGGACGCTGGCAGGCCCGCATCAACAATGGCGCCGGCCTGCTCGTTTCGCTCGGCTCGTACGGCACCAAGACCGAGGCCACACACGCCCTCAGTGTGGCCCTCGGTGACCAAGCTCGAGGACGATGGACCGACCCGACCGCCGGTCGACTGACCCTGGGGGAGTACGCGGGGGAGTGGCTGGCGCAGCGATCGACCATCGCCGCACGCACCGCGGAGCTGTACGACTCGCTCCTGCGCAACCACATCCTGCCAACGTTCGCCGACCTCGCCCTGGCCGACATCTCGACACGGCTAGTACGACAATGGCACTCACGGATGCTGTCAGCCGGGCAGCCCGGAACGGTCACCGTCGCCAAGTCCTACCGGCTACTGCGGAGCCTCTTGGCCACCGCCGTCGAAGACGGCCTGATCGCCACCAACCCGTGCGTCATCAAGGGAGCCGGAGTTGAGCGCAGCCCGGAGCGGCCCGTCGCCACGATCCTGCAGGTGTTCGCACTCGCCGACGCAGTTGGGCCGCGCTACCGGATGCTGATCCTGCTCGCCACCTTCGCCTCGATGCGGTTTGGCGAGCTCGGAGCGCTCACTCGATCCAGCATCGACCTCGAGACCGGACTCATCGAGATCAGCCAGGCGGCCAGTGAACTCGCCGACGGGACACGAGTCGTCGGCAGACCGAAGACCGACGCCGGCCGCCGAACCGTCGCCGTACCCGGCGTGCTCCACGACGACCTTCGAGTCCATCTGCGGCAACACGCACAGGCGGGGCAACGCGGACTGGTCTTCGTCGGGCCCGCCGGCGGACCGCTGCGCCGAAGCAACTGGTCGAAGACGTGGCGCACAGCGACGACGCAGCTCAACCTCGGACACCTCCACTTCCACGACCTTCGACACACGGGCAACACCCTGGCCGCAGCGACCGGCGCCTCGACCAAGGAGCTGATGAGCCGCATGGGCCATTCCTCGAGCCGGGCTGCCCTCATCTACCAGCACGCAACCGCCGAGCGAGAGCTTGAGATCGCAAAGCGACTCAGCGACATGGTCTTGGCGGCCGACCGTTGACTTGGTCCCCCACGATCGAGCGTGCCGCGGCGCCGGAACCGAGCGACATGCCACTGCTACTCGGGGCACGTCGGTCACCTGGACGCTGCCCGCAACGAGTCCCCTCCCACCAGCTTCGGTCCGCACGTCTGCATCAAGGTGCTGCACGGCCTGCGCCATGCTGCGAGGAGCGAAGCCCGGACCAGCGGTGGCGCGCTGTGGCACGGATCGAGGACGGGCGGATCGGGCCCATGTGGCTCGCAGTGAGCCGCGATCCCGCCTGCCCCCGGCATGTCAGGTGCGGGCAGGCCGGGACCACGCCCGATCGCCACGAATCCCGGTCCCTCGTGGAGTCCCTGGAGGGGATCCCCTCCACCAGGCGGCGCCGACGTTCCCGCCAGGCCAAGAGAGAGAGAGAGAGAGAGAGTGAGAGCTGAGGAGTGAGTCCTGCAAGGTGGCCACCAAGAAAGTCGGGGTCGTCGCATGTCACACGCGACGCATGCATCTCGCTGGTCGAGAAGCTTGAGTGCCGCATCTGTGGCATGGACCTGTTGCGCCTCTCGTCGCCACGTCGTACTCTTCGCGCAGCGCGGCGGCAACGCACCGCGCTGAGGGACATGAGGGAGGTTCCGGTGGATATTGGAAATAAGGCGGACATTACCGCGTGGTGGTACGCGTATAATTCCCATGACAAAAGTCATGACATTGCATTGAAATCTGACAAGATTGATAGCGGCACGACGACCTCGTATGACCCCGTGAAAAACCCGACCGGCTACTACTACGTTGGGTTCTGGGACAAGGATAACTACTGGCTGGCCGGCGGTACGCTTCCGGCAAACGGCAAGAGGATCACTCTCGAGGGTGGCTCTAGTTCATACGGCGTCACACTCACAGACCTGTAGCCGGTCTTTATCTTGTGTCCAGCCGACGGTCTTCTCCAACGTCACCAACGACATGACGATCGCCCGTCGCATCCGCAGCGGCGACGTCCACGTCAACGGCGCGCCCAACGGCCTCAACGCGCCGTTCGGCGGCTACAAGCAGTCGGGCAATGGGCGCGAGTGGGGCGAGCACGGGCTCGAGGAGTTCCTCGAGACCAAAACGATCCTCGGCTGTCGCGCCTGAGACCGATCACCGCTCAGCGCGGTGGCTTGGGGTTCAGCAGAACTCCCACGTTGACGTCGGCATCGGTGGGAAGAGAACGTCGAGCAGCAGTGCGCCCGCATCGGTGTTGAGGAGGCAGTCCGCGGTCGTGCGCTCGAGCTCCTGGATGGTGCGGTTGCCGAACAGCAGTTGAAGGAAATCGTCGCGCGGAACGCTGGCGTCAACAGCGGTTTCCGACCCGCCGGCCGGGGGCGCCCACGGCTCGATCTCTGCGAGCCGTCCCTCATCGAAGCGGAGCCGGAGCCCACCTCGGTACAGATCGATGCGGAGCTCACCGGTCCAGGCGACCGCTGGTGAGGCCGCCAGCCGCTCCTCGAGTGCGGGAGCGATGGTCCGTAGAAAGTCGATCACATCGGGTACCCGGATGTACAACCCAGAGGTGCCGGGCGGCGCCCAACCGAGCTGGGTCGACGCACAGCGTGCCGCCGGATGTCCCGCTGGCAGGGCGAAGCGAACACCTCGCCCGGGACCGTCGGGGTGATCTCGGACGAATCGGTGCAGATGGGCGACGACGGCCGCTGTGGGTCCGAGCCAACTGGTACCGCGGCGCAGTTCGAAAGCCCGCAATGACACGAGGCCATCGTTGAGCCGACGTTGATGGGCGATGTAGCCGACCGACGTCGGTTCGGTCGTGGACTCGATGACGAGGATCTCGCAGGCGAGCAGGCCGCCCGGTCGTCGCGCCAATTCCAGTGTGAATCCATCCCGGCCGCGCAGCGGGCCGAGCGTCGTGCCGCTCGGGGCTTGAGCTTCGAGCTCGGCGAGGAACGCGACGTCGTTGTGTGTCGCCGTGCGTAGCGAGAACTCCGTCGACGGCGATGGTGTCTCACCGAGCCAGAGAATCGGACGAGGTGGCAGATCGACCGCGTAGGTGTAGCCGAACTGGCGGTAGTACCAGGCGATCCCGGCGATGAACTGCCAGAGCTGCCCGCCAGCCCGGCTCCAGTCATGGATCACCTCGAACTGGGCGCGGACCAACCCGCGATGGCGGTAGTCGGGGTGGGTGGCGATCAGCTCGGGTTGACCACTCTTGAGCGGTACTCCCGCGTACGACCACACCTGTGGGATCAAGAAGAGCGCCGACACGATCCTCCCCGACGCGGTGTCCTCCACGACCGTCACGTCCCGTTCGATCCGAAACGTCGGGTGTGGCGTCTCAAACAGGTCCCGCGTCCACTCCGCCAGCGTCGACCCGGGCAGACCGGCGTCGGCATGCATCGTCGCGTTGAAGTCGACCAGCTCAGCGCCATCGTCGTAACGGGCCGATCGCAGGATCAGGCCGTCGGCAAGTTCACGCCGAAGCGAACCCACGCGACCATTGTCGGTCACCGGAGACACACCCGAAAGGCCGTGCGGGCGCTGCGCTCACGGGGCGGACCGCCAGCCCCAATGCGCTGGCTGGAGCCGATCAGCGCGACGAGCGCCGCGCGCCCGTTGTTGTGTTGCTGCCGCCCGTCCCGGGAGCTGCTTTCTTGGCCGTCTTCTTCGCCGCGGGCTTCTTCGCCGCGGGCTTCTTCGCCGCGGTCTTCTTCGCCGCCGTCTTCTTCGCCGCGGTCTTCTTGGCCACGGCCTTCTTGGCCGCCTTCTTCTTCGCCGCCGTCTTCTTGGCCGCGGCCTGCTGGGGCGGCGCCGGGGCGAGCACGGTCAACGTTCCCGGTGCGGGAATGATCGTCGTCTCGTCCTGCGTCCGCCATCGAACCCGCAGCATCGATCCCGTCACCGCCGTGACGACGCCTTCACGGTCCGGGCCCTTACGCGACCGCAAGCGGATTCGATAACCAATCTTGAGCATGAACCGACACCTCCGCACTTGACCGCGACGAGCACCGAACCTAACGGAGTCTCGCGAGCCGCCCCAGTAGTGAAGGAACACGAGCGCTGTCGGTCCGTCCGCGTGTGTCCACCGGTAGCAAATCCGCTCCGGACCCTCACCTCACAGGCTCGGTCGGCTCATGGATCTGCGGTTTCCACTCCACTCGACGCCGAGGCTCGGTCAGCTCGCGCGCTCTCTGAGACGTTGCTGGAGAAGCAGCTGCGCGGCCAGAGAGCCGGCGGGCGCCGCCGCATCGGAGCGGATCGCGTGCTTGACGATCGCATCTCTCAGGTATCCCTCGTCGGCGGGCTTGGGATACGCGTTGAGTACCTCTCGTCGCAGTCGATCTGCTACTCCATCGCCGAGGCCGATGTCGACGAACACGCCCTTGTGCGTGAGGTAGGTGAGCAGGCCGCGGCGGTCGGCGATTCCTATGCAAGCGTGGAGGGCGATCGCTTCCCACACCCTGTCGACGTCGGATTCGGCGAAGCCCTGATTCCTGAGCACGGCCGCAGCCAGATCGGCTCCCTCGACCTCGAAGCGAGCCTGACCTTGGGCGTGATGGCCGAGTCCCAGATCGTGCATCACCGTGGCGGCGAAGAGCAGTTGCTCGTCGTACGCGGCATCGTTCAGGCAGCCCTCGTGTTCGGCGAGCATGCACGCGAACAGAAAGCTTCGGATGCTGTGATCGGCGATCGGCTCACTCGCCGACGACCGCACGACCGCGAGGCTGGCGTGGGCGAGCGGGCCGGCCGGGAGGGTGAGGATGTCGTCCATGCCTCCACGGTAGGGAGATCGGGGATTGGCGAACAGTGGCCCGCAAGCCAGGCACCGCTAGCTTCAGGCCATGGAGGCTTCATGCTCGCATCTTGTTGCGGTGCTGGTACTTCCCACCGTGATCCCGCTCGAGCTCGGAACCGTGACGGAGGTCTTCGGCCGGGACCCCCACTACGACCTGACGGTATGTGCGGAGCGCCCGACGTCAACGGTTTCGGGTTCTACGTTCACCATCAACACCTCAGCCGGACTTGATGCTGTCGAGCGAGCCGAGACCGTGCTCGTTCCCGGCTTTGAGGACATCGAACGGACGGTGCCGACGATCGTCCTTGACACCCTGCAGGCGGCGCGTGCGCGCGGCGCCCGCCTCGTATCGATCTGTACAGGAGCCTTCGCTCTTGCCGCCGCCGGAATCCTCGACGGGCGCCCCGCCACGACGCACTGGCGATGGGCCGACGATTTGCAGCGTCGCTTTCCTCGCGTGAATGTCGTCCCGAACCGCCTGTTCGTCGACGACGGCGATGTCCTCACGTCTGCCGGAGTCACGACCGGGATCGATCTGTGTCTCCACATCATCCGGCGTGACCACGGCGCAGCCGCCGCCAACAGCCGGGCACGCGCGCTCGTCGCTCCACCACAACGACAAGGAGGGCAGGCGCAGTACGTCGAGCGGTTGCGCCCCGCGGCGAGCGGCGACCAACTGGCCACGCTTCGCGACTGGATGCTGGAAAATAGTGCTGTCCCGCTCGACCTCGACACGCTCGCTCGGCACGCACACGTGTCCCGACGAACTCTCACTCGCCGGTTTCGCGAAGACACCGGAGTGCCCCCGATGGCGTGGCTCGCCGATGCGCGCATCGACCGCGCCCGCGAGCTGTTGGAGATCACTACCGAACCTGTGGAGAACATCGGCCGCCTGACAGGACTTGGCTCTCCCGCCGCTGTCCGAGCGGCCTTTCACAGGCGTCTCGGCATCTCCCCCCAGGACTACCGGTCTCTGTTTCGCCACCACACCGTCCGCGCGGTCAGTATTGAACCCGCGACCTTCGGGTGATGAGCGAGCCAAAAAGAGGTGTCGAGTGCAGCTAGCCGCGCCGACGCCCGGCCGCGACAGCGCTGAATAACCGCGTCGGGATCCGGCCACCGTGAGACGGTCTCGTCGTCGCCCACGGAGGAGCCGCCGCCGAGGGGACGTCATCTGGCACCGGTTCGGCAGCGGATCGCGTGAGTCCTCAACGGTGGTGGCGTGCGGAGGCGGGTGCGTATGGGTGGTACCGCGATCTACCAAGACGTTTGCTCGCCTTGGCTGGGACATCCGCAGGGCTACAGTCCGCCGTCGGCACGTCTCAACGTACGAGGAGTCGAGAATGGCTGCTGAGACCCCGACGATCGTCCTGGTGCACGGCGCGTGGGCGGACGCGACTGGCTTCGACGCCGAGATCCGTGCCCTCCGAGACCGCGGGTATTCCGTCATCGGGTTCGGCAATCCACTCGCGACCTCGCTGGCGACTCGGCGTACCTGGTCGAGTTCCTGCGGACCCTGAGCGGGCCGATCGTGCTCGTCGGCCACTCCTACGGCGGCAACGTGATCTCGACGGCCGCGATCGGCAACGAGCAGGTCCAGGCGCTCGTCTACTTCAACGGCTGGATGTGCGACGTCGGCGAGAGCCAGCAGCAGCTCCTCGAGAAGTTCGAAGGCAGCCTTGTGGGGCCTTCGATCAGGCCCGTTCCGTTCACCAGCCCCGACGGGAGCGAGGGCATCGACCTCTACCTCGCCCCCGAGGCGTTCCACGAAGCCTTCGCCGCCGACGTCGATCCTGAGACGGCCGCCGTGATGGCGGCGGCGCAGCGGCCCTACGCCGCCGCCGCGTTCGCAGCCACGCCGTCGGCCCCACCGGCGTGGCAGACACTGCCGTGCTGGTATTTGGTTGGTACCGAGGACAAGGCGATTCCGCCGGCGCTGCAGCGGTTCATGGCCGAACGGGCCAACACGACGATCGTGGAGGTCCCGGCTTCGCACGTCTCGTTCGTGTCCCAGCCCGAGGCCGCGACCGAACTCATCCTGCAGGCCGTCGAGGCGACAGCCGCACCGGGCTGACGATCGCTCGTCTCGACAGGTCGTCGGGCTAACCGCCAGAGGTTGCCGCGACTGACAGCGAATCCGAGCAGCGTGCGAGGCTGCGCGCATCGACGGGACCGTTACGACACGCGCGCCGCGCGGGCGGGTTGTGGAGTGTTGAACGCGGCGGGTCGTAGCACTCGGAGACGCAACACGCGCGTCAGGCGCCACGTCCGGAGCCGGCTAGGCCCTGATGACTCGCTGGTAGCCGCCGCTGACCCAGTCGGCGACCAGGCTCCCGTACTGCTCGGCGGCCTGTTCCACGCGAAATGTCCGGCGTCGAGGGGGTGGATCTCGCTGTTGGGCAGGAGGTCGTGGAGGTACTCGTTGTTCGACCACGGCACGAGGTCGTCGTTGCGGCCGGCCACTACCTGGCATGGTGTGTCTGAGCTGGGGCCTCTACGCGCTGGTGACGCCGGAAGGCCGGCCAGGTGTGGTCGACGGCCTCGACGGCGGTTCTCCTCCACACGCGTCAGGAGTCACGACCCCGCACGACTGCGCGCTCTGACGCAGGCGGCCGGGCTCGTCGACTGCGCCTTCGGCCCGGCTGGCGACCTCGGGCGGCTGAGCTACGGGGTTGCCGACTCGCAGGTTCAGTTGCCGCTGCGCGCAGCGGCTGCCGTCTTGGATCGACTGCGCTTGGCGGTGGCGGCAGTTGCCTTGGTCGCCTTGGTTGCCGTGTGAGCGGTCGTCGTCGCGGCGCGCTTGGCGGTCGTCTTGGTCGTGACCGCCGACTTCCTGGCCGAGGTCATCGTGCCCTTGGCACCCGACTTCGCCGCCCACGTCGTCGCGACGGCGCCCGACCCGGCGGAGCGAACCGTCTTGGCGACCCCGTCGGTGGCCGAGGCGGCCGTCTTGCGCACGGCACGGGCCCGCTTGCGGGCCACCGTCGAGCCGGTCGGCGAGACCGCCGGCTTCTTGTTGCGCAACACGGTGGCGATCAGGTCCTGGACCGCCGACACGCTGCCTTGCGCGACGCCGCTGACGTTGTCCGTGACCCGGTCGAGCACGCCGGCTATGGCGCCCACGACACTGGGTGTGTCGGGCGAGCGGGGGTGCGGGTGGGTGGGGGCTGCCGACTTCGCCTTCTCCAGCGCCTCACCGAGATCGCCGAGTGCCGTGCGGCCGAGCTCGTTGCGCACCTTCGGGAAGAACTCGCCTTCTTCCTCCTCGACGTGATGGCGGACGTTCTCGATCAACACGGTCACCTTGGCATCGAATCGCTCGGCGGCCGGATCCATTCCGTCGAGCTCGGAAAGCACCCACTTGACGACGTGGTGTTCCTCGAGGCTCTCCAAGGCGATGTCCTCAGTGCCCGGCACGGTGGCCCGTGCGACCGGATAGAAGAGTTGCTCCTCGATCGTGGCGTGGATCGAAAGCTCTTCCACGATCCGGTCGACGATCTGGCGCTTCTCCATCAAGGCGCGGTCACCCGCTTTCTCGAACCGCTTGAACAGCTTCTCGACTGTCTTGTGGTCGTTTCGCAGAAGGGTGATCGCATCCATGGCCGCCACCTACCCCGATGCGCTTCGGATGAGCCACGCGAGGCCCATCGCGGGTGTGTGCCGCGATGGGCATATTGTTCCGGGTTCGGCGACGGGTCTGCTTCGCCTGGGCGCTGTCGCGCTTGGAGCTCGCCACGCGATCCGCCGGGGATAGGCGCTAGCAGCCCGAGGAGGTGCTGGTTGCTGTGCGGGATCGATGGCGCGTCGCTGCTGGGCGGGCGTAATGATCGGGCGACGGTCTGGTGGCTCGTCACGGCGGGACATCGGTCAGCGGGTGGAGGCTGCGGCACTGGCTTCGGCCAACGTTTCGAGGTGGCGGTCGGAACCGCTGGCCCTCGCGACCCGGGCGGCGACGCCCGCAGCTTCGGCCAACGTTTCGAGGTGGCGGTCGGAACCGCTGGCCTTCGCGACCCGGGCGGCGACGCTCCCGGCGATCTCGTCCGCCTGGGCGTCGAGGTGACGGTCGGAGCCCTGAGTGGTGCGCGACAGTGGCTCGGCGTCGGGTTCGGCCGAGCCGCAGCCGGCGGTGGCGGTGATCGCGGTCGCCAGCAATGACACGGCGAGGAGGCGTGCCGGTCGACGCAGCTTGTGGTGGGTCGTGCGAGTGGCCGGGTGGTGATTGGTGTGGTTCGTCATGGGTCCCTTGTGGCACGGCGTGGTGCCGGTCGGGTCCCGTCGCGGTATCAATCCGTTATCAGCGCAATTGACCGGTATCGGCGGTGGGCGCAGTGTGCGTGGTGTGGGAATCGACGTGCTGGGTCCGCTGGCAGTCGATGGCGATGTCGGTTCGCTGTCTCCTCGTGACCGGGTCGTGCTCGCGGCGCTGACGGTCCGTCCTGGTGAGGTGATCAGCTCGGAGCGGCTGGCCGAGGCGTTGTGGGGTGAGCATCCACCGGCGTCGTGGTCCAAGGTCGTCGCCGGTTGCATCATGAGGCTGCGCAAGATCCTCGGTGGGGCGGCGATTGTCACGGTTCCGCCTGGTTACCGGCTGGCGATTCCGGTTGACGGGTTGGATGCCCACCGTTTCGAGCGGCTGGTTGCTCGGGGCCGCGAGCTGCTTGCCCTGGGCGAGCCTGAACGGGCTGCCTACGTGCTCGGTGAGGCCCTGGCGCTGTGGCGGGGTCGGGCGCTGGCGGACCTCGACGACTGGGAGGCGGGACGGATCGAGGCCGGACGGCTCGACGCGTTGCGCCTTGAGGCCGAAGAAGCGCGGTTGGATGCGAACCTGCGGGCCGGTCGGCACCGCGAGGTGTTCGGGGAGGCTCAGAAGCTGGTGACCGAGGCGCCGCTGCGGGAGCGACGCTGGGCCTTGCTGGCGCTCGCCCAGTACCGGGCCGGCCGCCAGGGTGAGGCACTACGCACGCTGCACCTGGCGCGGCCGTGCGCTGGCCGAGGAGTTGGGGCTCGACCCGGGACCCGATCTGATCGCGCTGGAGCAGGCGATCCTGCGCCAGGACCCGACTTTGATGGCCGAGGCGGCCCGCCCAGAACCGAGCGCGACCTGCCCGTACCTCGGATTGGTCCCCTACAACGTCGCCGACGGAGACGTCTTCTTCGGACGCGATGCCGAAGTGGTGGCCTGCGTTCGATCGCTGGACGCGGTGGGTGTCCTCACGGTGGTTGGCCCCTCGGGCAGCGGCAAGTCGTCGCTGGTGCGGGCCGGGGTGGCCGGCGCGCTGCTGCGCGACGGGCGCAGGGTCGTGGTCATAACCCCTGGCGCCCGGCCGATGGACTCTCTCACCACGCTGGCGACGTCGGGTTCGCCACCGGTGCTCGTGGTCGACCAGTGCGAGGAGATGTTCACCCTCTGTGACGACGTCGAGGAGCGGTCTCGATTCTTGGCCGCCCTGATCGCCCACGTCGACCGTGGCCCGCTGGTGGTGGTGCTGCGAGCCGACCGGATGGGTGACCTCTCGGCCCACCCGGCCGCGGCGCGTCTGGTCGAGCGGAACTTGCACGTGGTGAGCGCAATGGAGGAGGCCGACCTGCGGGCGGCGATCTCGGGACCGGCCGACCAGGCCGGGTTGCTCTTGGAGCCCGGTCTGGTCGACTTGCTCGTGCGCGAAGTGGAAGGCGAGCCCGGCGCGCTGCCGCTGCTGTCCCACGCCCTGCGCCAGACGTGGCAGCGACGCGAGGGAGGCGTCCTCACCGTTGCCGGCTACCAGGCGACGGGCGGTATTCGCGGTGCCGTCGCGCAGTCGGCGGAGCGGGTCTACGCCGACGTGCCGGCCGAACAGCGTTCCTCGCTGCGCGACCTGCTGCTGCGTCTGGTGGCCCCGACCGCTGAAGGAGAGCCGGTGCGCAGCCGGGTGCCGCGCCGCCTCGTGGCGACCGACGCCGAGCACGAGCGCCTCATCGAGCTGCTCGTCGACGCCCGCCTGGTGAGCAGCGACAACGATGTCGTCGAGTTGGCCCACGAGGCATTGGCGCGCGCCTGGCCCCGGCTGCGGGATTGGTTGGACGACGATGTTGAGGGCCAGCGGATCCTGCGTCACCTCTCGGTGACCGCCGATGCCTGGGACACCATGGGTCGGCCCGACAGCGAGTTGTACCGCGGGGTGCGCTTGGCCCACGCGCTCGAATGGCGCGACCGTGCCGGCCGCGAGGTGACCCCGACCGAGCAGGCGTTCCTGGACGCTGGGCGCCTGGTCGCCGACACCGAGGACCGATCGGCCGAGCAGCGGGCCCGACACCAGGTCCGCATCAACCGGAGGTTGCGCGTTCTCGTTGCTGGTGTCGGTGTGCTGTTGGTGGTCGCCGTGGTCGCCGGCGTGCTCGCCCTTCGCCAGGCCGACCGCGCGGACGATCAGGCGACGATCGCCGAGGGCAGGCGCGTCGGCGCGCAGGCGTTGGTCGAACGGCAATATGACCGTGCCCTCCTGCTTGCGGTCGAGGCGGTGCATCTTTGGGATGGCCCGGAGACCCGCGGCAACCTGGTCAACACGATCGAGCGCAATCCCCGTGCTACCGGAGTGATCCGTGGCGAAGGGGCTCGACTGACCGGCGTCGAGGCGTCGCCTGATGGTCAGCGGGTGATGGTGTTCGACAACAACTTGGACATCACCATGTACGACCAGTCGACACGTGACGTCGTCGGCCAGCTGAGCGGCACCGAGACCAGCCAGACGGCGGCAGAGTTCACAACGGACAGCGAGAGCGTCGCCGTGTCGAGGTTTGCAACGTTGTGCTTCTGGACGGACCCGTGTCCCGAGTTCGGCCTCGAGCTGCTCGACGCCCGTGACCTCAGCCCTCGAGGCGTCCGCTATCAGGGTTTTGGCGCACCGGCAATTCACGTCGCGTACTCCCCGGACGGTGACCTGCTGGCGGCGATCGCTCCGTTGCCGTACTTCGGTCCGCTGGACAACATCGCGGTCTGGCGAGTGGACGAACCCGACGAGCCCATCGCTCGCCTCAGCCTGTCCGATGTCGGAGAACACCCGCAGCTCACTCCCGACTCGGGCAGTGTTCCTGAAGGCTGGGTCCAGTTCTCGCCCGACGGCTCCCGGCTCTACGCCAGCGGATTCGGACCGACGGTCGCCTTCGACGTCACCAGCGGCGGGGAGCTCGAGCGGTTCGACGGCCTCGGCGCCCTCGCCCTCAGCCCCGATGGACGAACTCTCGTCACCCGGACGACGACCGACCGGGTCGGCCTGTTCGACACCGTCAGCGGCGTGCAGCGAGCCGAGCTCGTCGGCCACGACGGGTTCATCACCGACGCCGCCTTCAGCCCGGACAGCACCATGGTCGCCACCGTCAGCAACGACCAAACGGTTGTCGTGTGGGACGCCATGACCGCTGAACGACTGCATGAGTTCGACGGTCACGCCGCACCCGTACTGGGCGTCGACTTCAGCGGCGACGGCTCCGAGCTCTACACGTCAGGTGCCGACGGGTCAGTCATCGTGTGGGATCTCGATCGCACTCGTGGGCTGACTCGCGAGCTCGTGCCATCGGCGGGTCTCGATCAGCGGCAGGCCAGATCCAGCTCAGCCCCACCACGGACAGCGTGCTCCTCGGTGAATTCACCGAGGGTCCGGCCACGGCACCCTTCCACCTCTTGGATGTGCAGAGCGGCACGCTGACCGACCTTCGGGTCGACGGCATGGAGCCCCGTTGGGGTGCCTACGGGCCCGACGGACGCACCGTCGCGATGGTGAGCGCCGACGGTGAGGTCCGCCTGTGGGACGTCGCGACTGCGGAACTGTTGGCAACCCAGCCCGGCCGTGGAGCCGACAACTGGGGAGCGATCGCGTTCACCGCGGATGGCGACCACATCGTCGTCGCCGACACCGATGGCACCGTCACCGAGCTCGACGCGGCCACGCTCGAACCGACGGGACGAAGGCTCCACGTGGGCACCGAGCCACACGGCCTCCGGACAGGCGTCGACGGAGTGTTTGCCGTCACGTTGGAAGGGGGTGACGTCGGCACAGGAACCGAGGTGGTCTTCGCCGACCTCGACGAGGGGAGTGTCCTCCACCGGCTGCAGAGCCCCACAGGGCTGAGGGCGAACTTCAGTCCCGACGGCCGGGTCTACGCCTACGGCGGGTTCGACGGCACCCTCGGAGTGGTCGACGTCGCCACCGGCAAGCCCGTCGAGTCCGTCGATCCCGTCCATCATGGCCCGACCGCATGGGTCACGTTCTCCCCTGACAGCGCGACACTGGCCAGCATGGGCTTCGACGGACAGCTCGTATTGTCAGACGCCGCCACGCTGATCCCGCTGGCCCGGATGGACGTCGGCCCCTCCAACCTCGACATGAGGGCCCGATACGACGAAGACGGACACACCATCGTGATCGCCTACGAGGATGGGTCAGTGGTCAGCTACGACACCGACCCGGCCGCATGGGAACAGCACGCCTGCGCCGTCGCCGGACGAAACCTGACCGAGAACGAATGGCACGACGCCTTCGGCGACCGTCCCTATCGTGAGACCTGCCCTCACATCGTGAAGCCGCGCACAACACCGAACGGCAACGCGGCCCATCATCGGCGACCTGTACACCGTCCACGGCTTCGTAACTACGCCCGATTCGGCCTTCCATGCCGAACGTCGTCACCGCTCGTTAGTCGTCGCGGCGGTCGTGCGACGTGCGAGCCGATGGCCCCGCCATATCGCGGGCTTGGTGATCCGCCCGGAGGCCATTTGACGCCGAGCACTTCGGCCCTCACGAGTGCGCCATAACGACAGGCCCCGAGCGGGCGCTCCACAGCGAGACGCACACTTCGCCGGCCGCAGAGCTCCAAGAGCGCTGCGCGCCCATACTCGGCGTTCCGCGCACGGTCCGTCGGGCTCGAGGGTGGCCACGCCGGCGAGACGACGCTCAGCTTTGAATCGTCCGTCCTGCTACAGAACAGCACGCCCGAACATCGCGACCGAATCACGGGCGGCGAGGTCCTCGAGCGCGACAGATCGATGCTCCTATGTCTTGTCAAGGGTCGATGTTGCGACGGTGCCGGCAGACCAGTGATGGGCCACTCGAGTGCGAGGGCTGGCTCTTATCAGGCCGGGCGGTGTCGCGGTGAGGGTGGAGCGGCGGGTCGGCAGATCGTTCGCAGGACAGCCGTGGTGGCGTGCTGGCATATCGGGAGCCAGACCCGCCGCTCGATCGTGGGGGTGCTATCGGCGTCGGAGGTGGCGGTAGACCTCGCGGGCGACGTAGCGCTTGAGGATCCGCATGATCTCAGGCTTGGAACGTCCTTCGCCGAGTCGTCGTTCGACGTAGGCGCGGGTGCGTGGGTCCGAGCCCATGCGGGTGAAAACGATCCGCCACAGGGCGTGGTTGGCCTGACGGTTGCCGCCTCGGTTGAGCCGGTGGCGGGTTGTCTTGCCGGATGAGGCGTGGATCGGGGCGACGCCGCAGAGGTGGGCGAAGGCGGCCTCGGAGGTGATCCGTTCGACGTTGTCGCCGACGGCGACGAGCAGTAGGGCGGCGGTGTGGACACCGACGCCACGCAACTGGAGGAGGCTCGGGGCGGTCGCTTGAACGAGACGGGTCAGCTCACCGTGGAGGTGGGCGCAGTCGGCGTCGATGTCCAGCACGCGTCGTCCGAGGGTGTGCATGGCGAGCTTGGTGGCGTAGGTGACGCCATCGCCGTTGCCGTTGGGGCGCAGCGCCGCGGCGTCACGGGCAAGACTGGTGACGGAGACCGCTCGGAACCGTTCCCGCAGGTCATCGGGGGCGGTGAAGCCGAGATGGCGGAGCTGGTTGAGACAGGCGATGCGTGCGTCGCGTCCGGAGCGGTAGGCGATCAGCAGCACACGGATCGCTTCGACGTTGCCGTCGGCGGTCTTCGCCACCGCCCGAGCGTGTCCACTGAGCGCCGCTCTGGCCGCTTCAACGGCGTCGATCGTGTCGGACTTGCCGTGCCGCCGGCGGGCCTGTCGGCTCGGGCGGTCAACCTCGATCACCGCCACGCCGACACGGCACAGGAAACGGGCCAGGCCGGCTCCGTAAGCGCCGGTGCCCTCGACACCGACACGGTCCAACGAACCGAAGCCACAGAGCCAGCCGTGCAATGCCGTGAAGCCGTCCGGCGTCGTCGGGAAGGACTCGACGCCCAGCACACCGCCGTTGGCATCGAGCGCGGCGGCAACATGGACATCCAAATGGGTGTCGACCCCGCCAGTAATCAGACGTGTCTCTACGATGGTCATCGCCATCCCTTCTCTGTTCAAGTGGTCAAGGGGTGGCACGCACGTCCCGGGAAGGAGACCGTGACGATCGGACTGCGCTAACAGACCGATCGATCACCCTCCGGAACGGGGCGTGCCCGTATCCGCCCACGGGCCCGACCGACAGACATCACCACTGTCGATGTTCCAACCAGTCAGACCGAGCCGCAGGAGCCGCTGAACGTAGCCCAGGCCACCCGCCGCTGAAACACGCTCACCACCACACCGCCACTCTCACTGGCATGTCGTTGGCTGGGTCATCACCGTCGCGGGCGGTGATGACAGCTTCGACGTCAGGAGGAGGCGGGAGGTGGCGCAGCAGTCCTACGCTGGGTGTCCGTGTTGGGCGAGTTCGAGGTGATCTGCGAGATCGAGCCAGCGACCTTGCCCGACCTGGTGAGGGTTCGTCACCAGATCGGCGTGTTGAGCGCCATCACGTCCCGGTTCTTGATCCCTGACAACCACATCGGTCGTGCGACGGTCTCGAGCATCGCCGTCGCTCACGAAGTGGCGCTCATGGGCGGTCGAGCCGTGGCGTCTCTCAACGCTCGGGACCGCAACGTGCTGGGGTTCCGGCGAGACCTGTTGACGGCCGCCGCCTACGGCGTGGACGAGTTTCTGTTCGTCTACGGCGATCGCCCCGAGACCGGTCGACGCTCCGACGACCTGACGGTGCGATCGATGCTCCAGCAGGCCCGGACGTTCGATGAACGCCTCCGGCTCGGTGTCAGCACTCGTTTGACCGAGCTGCCGGCGTGGAAACGCGAGGCCGACTTCTTGTTCGTGCAGGTGTCGTTCTCCCTCGAACAGCTCATGGCGTGGCGCCGTGACACCCAGTTCGATGGTCCCGTGTACGCCGGGGTCCTGGTCGTACCCAGTCCGGGGACGGCGCGCAAGCTGACCTCGCAGGTGCCGCAACTCGCCGTGCCTCCGACGATCGTCGAGGCGCTCGAGTCCGATCCGACCGCCGGCGTGAAGATCGCCTGCGACCTAGTGCAGTCAATCCACGACAGCGGCGCCTTCGATGGCGTCCACCTCATCCCAATCAATCGTGCTCGCGAAACGGTGCGTCAGCTCGAGGCACGAGGGATGCTCTAGCGACTGCTACTTGGGCTACTCACGTTGGCGGAGCGTCAGCATCTGCGGACGCAGTTTTTACGCGCAGACGGGTGCCGTCATCGGAGCTCCTAACGGCAATGCCGAACGACGTTCACCTGGGCAGAGCGAGCGCGCCCGAACGGCATGTCGTTTTTCGCGGGCAGGTGGGCAGACGCGTGCCGCGAACATTGCACGTTGCCTTCGCGCACCCCCGGACTGCCCTGCATTGCCAGGTTCAGCTTCTGTGGAGAACGATCACAACGTCCTGGCCGCACTCAATCGATCCCGGCGGCCCGCCTACAACTCCCGCCAGCGGCACCGGGACGGCGTCGACCAGACCTACCAGCGGCGTTGCTCCGGTGCCCGACAGCACGACGCGAGTCACCAGATCCTCAGACGGCGGCGGCACCGTCAGCGAGATGGTCGGGTGCGTCCCAGCGGCGGTGCCGGTGACGGTCACGTTGGTGACCGCGTGGCGACGCCACCCCTCGCGACCCCGTCCGGCGAGAGTGTGGATGACAAGCGCGTCCTCGACGGTTGCGGCGACCACCTCAGCCGTCAACACGATCGTCAACGATTCACCGACAAGGTCCCATGAGGCGACCCGAGGACCACCACGGTCGTCCTGCTGAGACACCGACGTGCACCGCTCCAGCAACTCACCGAGCTCACCCACGATCGACAGCGGTGCACGGGTCACGTGAATGTCGATGTCGATGGCGGGCGCATCGTCCCAGCGACCGGTTGGTCTCGCCATGGTGACTCTCCTCCGTCCAGCCCGTTCCGAGGGCAATGGCCGGGCTGGGCATTCTTACGCGGTCGGGGTCGGACGATGGGCGGCTCAAGCGGGCGACCCGAATATCGGCACCGAACGACGTCATCGCCACCGCCGGGTGCCGATGCCGAACGGCATGCGTGTGCGGCACAGAGTCGGCTGACCGGGTACAGCCTCGCCGTCACACGCCGCGAGGACGTGCGGCCATCATCAACGCTGCCCGGGCATCAACGCTGCCCGGGCGAAGCTCGAGGAACTGGGCGCTGCGCTCGCCGAGGCCTCCTGGGCGCTCGCGCCGCGCCCTAGGCCGGGTCGATGTTCTGGTTGAGGCGGAACAGGTTGTCCGGGTCGTAGCGTCGCTTGACCTCGACGAGTCGCCCGAGGTTTGGCCCGTACGCGTTCGCAACCCGCTCGCCTTCGTCGTCATCCAGGTAGTTCACGTACACCTTCGGCCCGGTATACGGCTCGAGCGCGGCGAACGTGTCGCGCACCCAGGCCACGTTGGCGTCGGTCTCTGCCGGATCGCTCCACTGGCCGGTCAGCACCAAGTTGTAGCCGGGCTCACGGAACGGGTACACGGTCGCCATCGGATCGACCCGGCAAACCGCGCCGTGGAAGTGCTCGATGACCATCCCCGCCATGATGGAGGGCACCGCCTCGAACGCGTCGATCAGCGTCTGTACCGCTGCATCCGTCAGCTCGGTAAGAAAGGCGGACTTCCAATAGTTGAACGCGCCTCTCGGAAAGCCGGCGTCAAGCATCGCGTTGACGGCCGGGTATGGCATCGGCTGCACAAGGTCGAGGACCGGTGGCCCAAACTGCCGCAGCGGCGCCAGCTCCGCCTCGGCCTGCGCCAGCTCACCGCTGTGACACAGCGGGATCGCGCACAGCTTCATCCCGCTGCCGTCCGGCGCGTGCACCAGCCCGCAGAAGGCGGTCAGCTCGTCGGAGCAGTCCTTGGTGAACTGGTGGTACATCTCGATCACCTCGGCAGCGGCGGCCAGCGGGTGGGCGAGCAGACCGCCGAGAATCGTGTCGAGGGGATGCGTCTCAAACTCCAACGACGCCGCCACACCGAAGTTGCCGCCCCCACCGCGCAGCGCCCAAAAGAGGTCCGGTTCATTATCGGTGTCGACCAGCCTCACCTGGCCATCGGCAGTGACGACCTCAACCTGCGTGAGGTTGTCGATCGACAGCCCGTGCGTTCCCATCAGCCAGCCGAGTCCCCCACCCAGCGTCAGACCGGCGACACCGGTCGTCGATACGACACCGCCTGTCGTCGCCTGCCCGTACACATGGGTCGCCCGGTTGTACTCGTTCCACGTGACGCCGCCTTGGACCCTGGCTCGCCGCCGCCGTGGGTCGACGTCGACACCACGCATCAGTGACAGGTCGATCATCAACCCGCCTTCGGTCACGGCACGCCCGGCGACGTTGTGGCCACCGCCCCTGACCGAGATCTCGAGCCCGGCCTCGCGACCGAAGTTCACCGCATCTCGCACGTCGGCGACGTTGTGACACCGGGCGATCACACCCGGACGCTTGTCGACCAAGCCGTTGTGCACCGCCCGCGCAACGTCGTAGCCGGAATCGCCTGGAAGCACCAACACGCCGTTGAAGGAGACCACCAACTCCTCCGGAACCATGATCTCGACCATCGCCGCCTCCTCTCACCCGCGCAGCTCGCCTGCCCGGTGCGAACGCTAGCGACCCCCCGTTTCTCCGTAGCAACCGGCCGGATCGACCCGATCGCGACCGACAGTTCGGTCGATCCCCCGACCAAAGCCTTCGACTAGAACCGCCGCCACGTCCACCCACGTGGAATGACCGAAGCACCGAACCCCAGCACCGAACGACGCCATCGCGCCCTGAGCGGAGGATGCCGAACGGCATCTCGTTGGTTGAGCGCGGCGTGTCGACGTCCAGACTCGGAACACACCTAGCTGTAGCGGACCCTTGGATGTGCTCTTTGGGCATCCGACCCGAATCAGTGGCCGCTGGCATCCTGACGTAACCGAGTGAGCGAGTCTCGGTGACTGGGTCCATTCCGTAGATCGAACGTTCAACCGCCTCGAAGCGGCCGCTCTCGAGCCGAACTCGCCAGGTCCTCACATCTTGCCGATTCCGAGTAGCGCGTCCGCAACGATGCGGGCAAAGCGCCACCGACGGCTGGAGGTTAGATGCTGCAAAGCCTTCTTAGCGTCTGCCCCGCCGACGAACGAACGCTGCGACACCGGTGATGGCGAGCACTATCGCGCCCAACCAACCGGGTAACCAGAAGCGGCTCTCGAAGCCCGCCGCCTCGGCACCGGACAGGTCGTCGGCCTTGTTCAGCGCTGCATTCTCCCGCGCAATCGAATGTTCGTAATGGCGCCGCCAGTCATTCGGCTCGGGCGTACGGCTCACCGCCACAGTCTGCACGCGCTGCTCCTCGAACGGCAGTGTCCGGATAGCGCGCCGGATGACGCCCATGCGCCGCGTCCGATATCGCCGGATTGACGGCGCTTACGAACGACGCTGGGGGCGTTCGGTATTCGGGCGCCGTACCCGTTCGGCTCGCTGTCTCGCTGCCAGATTGGGGACGCATCGCTACTGCACGAGCTCGAGGCGGCCGATTCGACGTGCCATCGAACGCCGACGCTCGGGTCCGAAGGCGCGGGAATTGGCAAGCCGGCCAAGACACGATCAGCCAGGTGATCAGCGGTCGACCACTCCGCGGTCCTACCCGACGACCGGAGTCGGCGCGGCTGCCACATCGTCTACCGGCGTCCGCCCGGAACGCGCGCACCGAACCACGCTCTGCGCCACCCGCTGAACATGCCGAACGGCATCACCGTCGCGCTGTGGTCGGGGCGAATCCCAGAGGGTCGCTGGAGCGGTCGGCGGAGCAGCGGTGGGGGGCGGGTGCGAGCGACGAGCCCTCGACCTCAGGGCCTCTGACCACTTCCGGGTCGACGCGCATCACCGTCTGATTGAGTATCCACCGAGGCGTGACGGCTGGTCCGTACCGTCCCGGCATCCTGGCGTCTGGCTCTGTAACTGTCTGCCGGTCGTTCGCGGCCTGGCTTCCGAACGAGGTGCCAGCGTCAGGGTGTCGCCGTGGTGTGGCTCGAAAGAGCGTGCGCGCCGAACGATCTGGAATCAGACCTGCCCCCTCGGTCCTCAATTTCAGTGACGACGAAGGAGCAGTTGATGGCTGTGATGATCGGGATCGATCCGCACAAGGCGTCGCACACCGCGGTGGCGTTGGACGACAGCGAGCAGTTCCTCGGCGAGCTGCGGGTGCGGTCGGCCGCCAACCAGCTCGAGCGGCTGCTCGGGTGGGCGGCAGGGTTCGGTGAGCGGACGTGGGCGATCGAAGGTGCTGGCGGGCTTGGCTATCTGCTCGCCCAGCAGCTCGTGGCCGCCGGTGAGCGGGTGGTTGATGTGCAACCGAAGCTGGCTGCACGGGTGCGGTTGCTGGCCACCGGGGACAGCAACAAGAACGACCCCAACGACGCCCGCTCAGTGGCCGTCGCCGCGCTGCGCTCCCCTGACGTGCGTGTGGTGCAGGCCGAGGATCACGCGGCGGTGATGAAGATGTGGGCCAAGCGTCACCGCGACCTCGCCCGCCAGTACACCCGGGTCGCCTGCCGGCTGCACGCCGTGTTGTGCGACCTCGTCGCTGGCGGCATCGCCGGTGAGATCAGCCCAGCTCAGGCCACCGATCTGCTCGCAGACATCGAACCCCAAGGTGCGGTCGCGGCGGCCCGACACGAGCTCGCCGGCGAGCTCGTCGCCGACCTGGTCCGCCTCGATGTCCAGCGCCGCCAGGCCCGCCGACGGATCACCGCGACGGTCACCGCCTCCCAAACGACGGTGACCGAGGTGTTCGGGGTCGGAGCGATCGTCGCTGCCACCGTGATCGGCGACGTCGGCGACATCTCCCGCTTCCCGACCCGGGACCACTTCGCCGCCTACAACGGCACTGCCCCGATCGAGGTGTCCTCGGGAGGACGGCGCAAGGTGTTCCGACTCTCTCGCCGCGGCAACCGCCGGATGAACCACGCCATCCACATGGCGGCGGTCACTCAGATCCGTCATCGTCACAGCGAAGGGCGCGCCTATTACGACCGCAAGCGGACCGAAGGCCACTCTGGTAAAGAAGCGATCCGCGCGCTCAAGCGGCGGATCAGCGACACCGCTACGCCCGCCTCCGCGAGGACGCCGTGCGGGCCGCGGAACCGACCACGAAAGGCCCGGGAGGGCAGACGGGGAACGACTCTGTCGCCAGCGCGGCCGGCTCACACCCCGAACACCGGCTCTTCGACCAAGCCACTCCCGGACCCGCCACCACCCTACGACCGACCGGCAACCGAGCTCATCCCTCGAGGTCGAAGGCACCGTCGCTCCATGTCCGAGAAGTCTCTTGACAGACAAAGAGGACTCGTTCGGCGCGGGTGCCCCGGACGGCCTCACGGACAGAGTGCTCGCGATGGTGCGATCGATCAGCACTTCGATGACCTCTTGATCGCCATCGGTGAGTGGCATCGGACGAACCATCGTGTCGAACGGTCGGGTGTGACGGCGCGGAGGGGACCCGACGTCTGGCGCGAGCGCTACTTTCAGGCGGTGCGGCGCGACGGGCTGCCGACGGGGGTCGTCACACTGATGTTGACCGATGTGGTCGGTTCGACCCGGTTGTGGCAGCAGGCGGCAGCGGCGATGGATGAGGCGCTGGTGCGCCACAGCGCGCTGATCCAGGCGGCGGTGTCGGCGCACGGTGGCCGCCTGTTGAGGTGGCGGGGCGAGGGAGATTCGACATTCTCGGTGTTCGGGCGGGCAAGTGACGGTGTGCGGGCAGCCCTGCAGGCTCAGCGCTCGTTGATCGTCGAGCGTTGGCCGTCCGAGGTGCGTTTGTCTGTGCGGGTGGCGGTCCATTCGGGCGAGGCCGTTGAGCATGACGGCGACTTCTTCGGGCCGGCGGTCAATCGAGCGGCGCGCCTGCGGGACCTCAGCGCTGGCGGCGACATCGTGCTCAGCGGTACGACGGCGGACCTCGTGGCTGATGATCTTCCCGGTGGGGCGGGTCTCGTCGAGTTGGGCACGGTCCGTTTGCGTGACGTGGAGCGGGCCGAGCGAGTCTTCGGGATTGTTGCCGATGGGATCGGGACTCCAGCCAAGCTGTCAGACGCCGGTGCCGGGCCGCCAGAATCGTTGGAGCGGTTCGCGGTTGGCGAATCGAGGAAGCTGGCCAGCCGGCTTATCGGTCGTGGAGACGACTGTGCCCGGTTGGAGAAGCTCGTGTCCGGCGGCGCGCTCGTGACGTTGATCGGCCCGGGTGGCGTCGGCAAGACCCGCCTCGCCAGGGAGCTGATCGGCTGGCGGAGGGAGTACGGCGAGGCCGTCCCGATCGCCCACCTCGCCGAGGTCGCGCCCGGGGCGCACGACGTGGCCGTCGCCGCTGCCCTCGGGTACGAATCGGTCGACGCGGCGGTGGTCGGTCTGGCCGAGCATGCCGGGATCGTCGTGATCGACAACTGCGAGCACGTCCTGGAGGCGGTGAGACGATTCGTCGAACGGCTGCACGGCGAGGTCGACGACGTGGTCGTGGTCGCCACCAGCCGTGTGCCGCTTGGTAGCGACGGGGAGCACCTTCTTCCTGTGGGGCCGCTCGGGCTCTCCTCGCCAGGCGGCCACGACGCCGAGCAGGCACCTGCAGTCGAGCTGTTCCTTGATCGTGCCCACGCCGCTGGCGCGATGCTCGAACCGAGCCCGCGGCTGCTCGCGGACGTCGGCGAGCTGTGCCGGAGGCTGGACGGGCTGCCGCTCGCGATCGAGCTTGCGGCCGCCCGCACCAGCGCGATTTCGCCGAGCGAGCTGCTCGAGTTCGTCGAACAGCGCCTCGACCTGTTGCGCCGTACCACCAGCTCGGGGTACCGGCACGACACCATGCGGGCGACGATCGATGTTTCGACGTCGCTGCTGTCGGCCGAGGAACGGACGTTCTTCCGCCGCCTCGGGGTAATCACCGGGTCGTTCGATCTGGGCCTGGCGCATGCCGTGGCGGGCGAACCCGCCCGGGGTCGGCTTGGCAGCCTCGACGTGCTGGCCGCGCTGGTCGATCGTTCGCTTGTCACAGCGGAGTCGCAGAACCAGCTCACCCGCTACCGCATGTTGGAGCTACTGCGCGAGCACGCGCTCGGACAGTTGCGCGACGCGGACGAGCTGTTCGCAGTCGAAGAGCGCTTTGTCGAGGAGATGACGGCCGTCGCCGACCACTTCCTCGCTGAGGCGATGGAGCAATGGGGGGCCGCGCTGTTGACGGCGGCGACGTCTCAGTTCACCAATCTCGTCCGGGCGGTCGAGCTGTGCCTCGAACACGATGCCGTGCCCGAGCGCGCCTACCGGTTGGTGCTCCCAATGTTTGCCGCCCTGCACGAAGGCCATGCGCTAGAGGTGTGCGAGATTGGTCGGCACCTGCTCGAGCGCTGGCCGGACGATGAACCGCCCATGCGAGCCGAGGCGCTCGCCGTACTGGCGACCGCGGCGGCCATAGGCGGTCGAGGCGACGACGTGCTGACAATGGCGCGGCTGGTGATCGACGACAAAGGGGCGAGCCAGATCGCCGTAGCGGTGGCCGAGCGGGCCTGGGGTCTTGCAGCTCGCGAGCACGACCCCAGCGAAGCGGCGGGGCACTTCAGCCGGGCGGCGGCGGCCGCCGACAATTCCGGGCTCAGCACTCTGCAACGCGAAGTACGGGTGTTGGAAGCAAGCCAGATCGACCTCGCCGGCGGACGCGACCGTGCGCTGGAGCTCCTCGCCGATTCCCTGCGAGAGGGCCGCGCCGCCGACGACCTGCTCGTGACCACCGTCGCCCACTTGGTCGAGGCGTACATACGGATGCGGGCCGGACAGCTCGACGCGGCGGAGACCGCCGTCGCCGCCGCCGAGGACAACGTCGATCTGCTGCGCCAGTCGTGGTGGGCAGCCGCGAACGCGGCGCACCCGAGCGGCGCTCACCTCCCTTCGACCAGGCGGATGGACGGCGGCGGCTCCGCTTTGGCGGGCCGGGGTCGACTACGCGGCCAGCCAGGGTGCACTCGGCGAGATGGCGATCCTGCTGCGCACGGCGGCGTCGGTGGCCGAGCACGTCGGCGAGTTCGAGATCGCTGCGACGCTGCTCGGAGCCGCGCCACCCTCGTCAGCGGTCACCGTGCTGCCCGAGCTCTTTCCCGACGAGCTGGCGCGGTTGCGGGCGCGGACGCGGCCCGGCGCGACTAGCACCCACCTCGTTGAAGCCCTCGCGCAGGCGCGGGCTGCCCTCGACGCTGTCACGGGCAGCCCTCCCTCGGACTCCTCCTCTCGCCCCGCCGCCCCCGGCGTCGCTGAGGCCGCGCCCGCCTTTTGAGGCGGCGCACCTCGCGTGGTTTTCAACGGACGCACGGCGCCCATCCGCGACACGACCGGGATCAAGATCTCGCCACTGCTGCGCAACGGGCGTGGAG
Source organism: uncultured Acidimicrobiia bacterium (assembly GCA_963844915.1). Lineage (GTDB taxonomy): Bacteria > Actinomycetota > Acidimicrobiia > Acidimicrobiales > Ilumatobacteraceae > JALZMG01. Next base: position 1,501,873 of record CAWJQF010000013.1, read on the forward strand.
GGGAGTTCAGGACTCGAGCTGATGTGCGCCCGGTGACGTTTGCGGGAGCGCCGACCCATGCTCGAAGGGGAAGAGCACCGGACGATCGCCCATGGTGCCATCACCGAGTCGAACGCTCGTCGTCGAGGCGCCCTCGTCCACACAGAACGCCACGCCAGACCGAATCTCAGGCGCCAGAGCCGACCGGCCGCGCCTGAACGGCATCACCGGCGCGGTTGGGCTGGCGCTCACCCCGGACCGTTCGGTGTCGCGGCGCGTTGCCGGGAGCAAGCGCCGGTCCGTCGACGTCGGCGTCGGACCAGTACCGGACGATGAGCAACCATCGTCGATGTGGCGCGCTCACGGCGGGCAGCACCCTCATTGTCGGCGATTGGAAAGCCCGCCTCCGAGCCGGCGTTCTGGGGCAGCTACAGATCGGATGATCTGTGCGCGACGGCGGCTTGCGACCCGCGCCCCTACCGGGCTACGCGCTCCGTCTTGGAGAACCCGACGCGGGGGTGAGCCGCGTGGACCGATTGGACGTTCTGGGCGCGTGCCGAGCTCGTCCCTGCGGTGCGCTCGTCTTCGTGCCGACCGATCGACCGGCGAACATCGCACGCGGCTCAGGTCACCGCGGGTCCGAACGCTGGGCTGGTCACGGGCTGTGCCGCAGGCTGGCGGGGCAGGAACATCGTGGCGCCGAGGCCGACGAGCCCGACGACCGCGAGGACGCTCATCGCCAGCGCGTACGCCTGCTTCGGGTCGGCGGTGAGGCCGGCGACCATGATCGTCCCGGCGACGGCGGTGCCGAGCGTCGAGCCGAGGTTGGAGATGCTGCGTGACAGACCGGAAATCTCGCCCTGTTGGGCCTCGGGGAACGCCGACTGGACGACATTGACCGACGGCGTGAGCATCACGCCGAGGCCGAGACCGATGAGCAGCAGGCCGGGGGCGAACGCCCATGCCGACGGAGAACCCTTGACGAGGGCGAGCAGGACGCCCACGCCGATGATCGTCGTGACGAACCCGCCTGCGATCAGCGTCCGCTGCGGCCGCCGCTTGGCGAGCCCCTCCGCGGCCAACGACGACACGAGGATGCCGACCGTGGCGGCCGTGAAGATGACACCGGTCTGGATGGCGTCGTAGCCGCGCACGACCTGCAGGTACGCCGACACGACGAACGAGGTGCCCATCAGCAGCAGCCACTGCACGTTCTGGGTGACCAGCCCGAAGTTGGAGATGCGGTTGCGGAACAGGGCCGTCGACAGCAGCGGCTCCTTGCCGTCGCGCTCGCAGCGGCGCACGTGGACAAAGAAGGCGAAGAGCACCAACGCGCCGGCGGTGATGAGCCCGACGGTCAGCCACCCGTTGTCGTCGGCCGCGAGGATGCCCAACACGACCAGCACCAGCCCGAAGGCCGACAGCACGGCGCCGACGGTGTCCGGTCTCCGGGTCGGGTCGGCCGGCAACGGGTCCTCCAACCGGCGGCTCAACAGCACGATCGCCAGCACGATCACCGCCTGAAACACGAACGCAGCCCGCCAGCTGATCGCCGAGGTGATCAGCCCGCCGAGTAACGGCCCGGCCGCCGCACCAATGCCGCCCATGCCGCTGACCACCCCGAAGGCGCGGGCGCGCGACGTGGTTTCCTCGAACAGCAGCGTAGTGAGGATGTACACCGGTGGGATGAGCATCGCGGTTCCGACACCCTCAAGGATCGAGTTGCCGATGATCAGCACGCCCAGGTTCGGCGACACCGCGCTGAGCAGCGCGCCGATCCCGTAGATCGTCAGGCCGACGGTGAAGCACCGCTTGCGTCCCCAGCGATCGGTCAGCTTGCCGCCCGGGATCATCAGCGCCGCCATCACCAACAGAAACAGCGTGATCGCCGTCTGCACGCCCTGCACCGTGGTGTTGAGGTCCTCGCTGATGTCGTTGATCATCACGTTCATGTTCGAGCCGGCGAAGCTGCAGATGAATTGGGCGAGCGCCAGGGGCAGCAGCGCCCGGCGCAGCGCCGACGACATCCGGCCGCCGCCCACCGCCTGTGCCGCCGTCACGGCCGCGGCCCGGACCAGACGGCGAGATGATCGCCGTCGGCGGTGCTGTCAGGACGGCCCGCACATCCGTCAACCAACACAAGCTCGCTCACCATGACCAAGTTTCTCCTCACGCCGGCGCGGGAACTCGAGGGCTCGCCGGCGTGGCTGGCCTTGTTGGTTCGGACGATACGGCGAGGATGTCGCGCACTGCCCTCGTGCTCTGCTAAGTCGCTACCCTGTGCCGGACACCGAGCGTTCGTCACTTCTGCGGTCGGGTCTTCGGGGCACAGGCAGGAGGCCGTGAAGCAGCGGAAAGGCTTCAAGCTGACGCTTCTGCAGGTCGGCGGACGACGAACATCGAACGGGTCAATCGCTCAGGAGGTCGGTGAGGTGCCGGGCTCGCGGCCGCCAACAACGGCGGTGATGCCGTCGCCGGATACGCGACCCGGTCGCCCGGCGAGGTTGAGCTGGGCGTCCAGCGTGAGCGCAGCGTTGATGAGCGACAGGTGGGTGAAGGCCTGCGGGAAGTTCCCGATCTGCTCTCCGTTGACGGCGATCTCCTCGGAGTAGAGGCCCACGGGGTTGGCGTAGGTGAGCATCTTCTCGAACGCCAGCCTCGCCTTCTCGACCCGTCCGGCGCGGGCCATCGCGTCGACGTACCACATGGTGCAGATGGAGAAGGTCCCCTCCGACCCCTGCAGCCCGTCGGGTGAGGCGGCCGGGTCGTAGCGGTAGACCAGGCTGTCGGTCACCAGCTCCTCCTCGATGGCGTCAAGGGTCGACAGCCACCGCGGGTCCTGCGAGGAGATGAAGCCGACGACCGGCGCCAACAGCACGGAAGCGTCGAGCACGTCGGTCTCATAGTGCTGGACGAACGCCTGGCGCTTGTCGTGCCAGCCGGTGGTCATGATCTGCTCGTAGATAGCCTCGCGCGCCGCCGTCCACCGCGCGATGTCGGCTGCTCGCCCTCGCCCGTACTTGGTGGCCTGCCGGATCCCGCGGTCGAAGGCGACCCAGCACATCACCCGTCCGTACGTGAACGCCTTGTGGCCGCCGCGTGTCTCCCAGATGCCCGCGTCGGGCTGGTCCCAGTTCTCCGACAGCCAGTTCAAAACCCGCCCGAACGTCTGGAAGCCTTCGTAGCTGGCGGGCAGCGCACCCAGCCGGTCGGCCTCGTACGCGCAGTCGGCGAACTCGCCGTAGATGTCCTGCTGTATCTGGTCGGCAGCCCCGTTCCCGATCCGGACCGGGCGCGATCCCTTGTAGCCGCTGAAGTGATCGAGGGTCTCCTCGACGAGGTCGGGGGAGCCGTCGACCCGGTACATGATCTTCAGTGGAACCGCTCCGTTGGCGGCCGCGGATTCGCGTGCCCGGTCCCCAACCCAACGGACCAGCTGCGCAGCTTCCTCAGTGAAGCCGAGACCGAGCAGCGCCCGTACCGAGAACGACGAGTCGCGGATCCAGGTGAAGCGGTAGTCCCAGTTGCGCTCCCCGCCCAACTGCTCGGGGAGGCCAGCGGTGGCCGCTGCGATGAGTGCGCCCGTCGGAGCGTAGGTCAGCAGCTTGAGAGTGATGGCGGACCGGTCGACCATCTCGCGCCACCGCCCCCGATAGGTCGACCCGGCCAACCACGAGCGCCAGAAACCGACCGTGCCCTCGAGCGCCGCGAGTACCTCTGCGTCCTCGACGCGGCGAGGCCGGTCCCCGGCCGTCTCCAAGACGAAAGCGATGTCCTGGCCCTGCTCGACTTCGAACAACGCCACCACGTCGTCGCCGACCTGTTCGAGAGGCACCCCGGCGTGGAGGACGAGGCGGGTACTACCCGACTCGAACATCGCCCCCGCAGAGGTCACCTCCACCGCATGGGACGCACGGCCGTAGTCGAACCGGGGCGCGCACGACATCCGGAACCGCGTCCTCCCGCGCACGCCCCGCACCACCCGCACGATCGTGTGGTGGTCCCGGGCCACCTCAGGGTCCGAGACCGGCATGAAGTCGATCACCGAACTCGTGCTCTCCTCGACCATGAACCGGGTGACGAGAACCGCCGTGTCGCCCAGGTAGGCCTGCTTCGTCAGGTGGCCGTCTCCCTCCGGCGCGATCCGGAAGCGGCCGCCCCGTTCGGCGTCAAGCAGGGACGCGAACACGCTCGGTGAGTCGAAGCGCGGGGTGCAGAACCAATCGACGTCGCCGTTGCTCGCCACCAGCGCCGCGGTCTGCAGGTCGCCGATGATCGCGTGGTCGGCGATTGAAGGCTGCTCGGCCATGCGGCCTCCTCTCGATGTAGGTCGTGCGTCCGCCCGCAGGCACCGCCCGACCGTCCGATCGGGCACTGCTCACGGATGGAAGCGTCGTTCACTCTCGCGCCGAGGTCGACGGCGCCGTCGCTCGAATTAGGCGAGTGCTTTGGCCTTGGCCTGTTGGAACTCGGCTTCGCTGAGCACACCCTGGTCTCGCAGGTCGGCGAGCCGTGCGATCTCGCCAGCCCCCCCACCACCGGCGGTGACGTTCTGGACGTACCCGCGCATCGCCGCATCCTGAGCCTGCGCCGCCTCCACCGCATGCTGTTGCATCTTGTGACCGCGCGCAATCAGGTACACGAACACTCCGAGGTACGGCAAGAAGATGACGAAGATCGTCCACAGCGCCTTGCCCCAACCCGAGAGGTCCCGGCTGCGGAAAATGTCGCCGAACACGACGATCAGCATCCAGATCCAGATGAACCACAGGAAAACCACAGCATTGACCAGAACACCTGGCCCGTCCCGAACTCGGCTAAGAGCATCATCTACCTTCCATGTCGCTTGAGGTTCGCCTACGCGCCGTCACCGGCCACGGCTGGACCCGGTCCGCAGGATCTCTGCTCAGCTGCCGCCTGTGGTGGTCGGCGCCGCGCCCGCCGTGCACACGGCCGTGTTCAGCGTCGCGATGCTCGCCTGGACGGTCGCGGCCTGCGGTTTTGCCTCATCGAGAATCGACTGGACCGCTTGATCATCGGGCGCGTCCTGAAGCTGGTCGCGCAGCGTGTCGACTTGTGTCTCGAGGTTCGACCACTCCGCCTCGCTGAGATCGGCGGCGCTCTCCACCATGTCGTCGCGAGTGCTTCTCACTTCGTCGGCCGCCGAGTCGTAATCACTCTTGGTGGCGCTAGCGGGATCGAGCCTGGCGAGATCAGCGACGGCGTTGCCGTAGGCGGTGAGGTCGTCGCAGAACGCCGCGTTGGCTTCGGACACATCGGAGTCATCATCGTCGCCGCAGCCGACCAGGGCGGCGCCGGCCGCGAGGCCGAGGGCGCCACACATCAAGAGCGATCTCACAAGAGTCACCATACGGCGGCCGGCTGATCAGTGGACGTACCCCGTGTGAGGCATCTCGGTTGACTGCGGTGTGTTCAGAGTGAGGGACCTTTAGCCGAGCGTCGTCTAGAGCACCGGGCACGTTCAGTCGTGAGTCATCCGGCCGATGCACGACGGCGATCTTGGATCAGTGCGTCGTCTTGGGGTTGCGGGACGATGCTCGCATTTCCGCGTCGCATTTCGCGCACGATGCGAATCGATGAGGCATCCGGGATGCGCCCGCCGAGGACAGCTGCCACGCGTCCGCGACCGCGCCTCCGAGAACGCGCACGTTGAGCTCGGTGGCGGCGTCGCATATGCGCCGTTCACTGGTGCTCGGCCGGCTTTGTAGACGTGTCCGACGAGCGCGCCGGGCCGATTGAGCCGTCGTTGCTCGTTCAGGATGCCGGTGGGCCGGACCCTTCGGCGGCCTCGTCGGCTTCGACCTGGGGAGCCACCGCGTCGACCTCGGCGACCGCTTCGTCGCTCGGGCTCAGGACCTGAGTGTCACCGCCGAGCTCCTTCAGCTTGTCGGCGACCGGCGACGCCTGACTCTCGGTGACGAGGGCCCCGACTGCGGCGCCTCCGCTTTCCAACGCGTCCTTGAGCCGATCGCGTTCGGCACTGTCGACGCCGAGGCCCTTGTGATGCAGTCCTCCCAATGCGCCGCCGGCAATCGCTCCGACGAGCAGCGTGGGCGGCGTCAGCGCCGCCAGCACCACTCCGATGCCGGCGCCCTTGCCCCAGCTGCGCCGACCCAGCTTGTGGGTCTTGATCTTGCCGTTGTCATCGAGAACCACGACACCGATCGCGTTCAGCTTGACATCGTCATCGAGCTTGTCCCAGTCCTTCAACGACTGGGCGGCGCTGTCCGCCGCCGCCTCGTCCTTGAAGACTGCCAAGACGACCTGCTTGCCCATGTGATGACCCCTTGTGCCGCGGAAAGGAAACGGGCCGTCAGCATGCTCGGCGGAGCTCACACGGTCAAGTCCGCGCCAGAGGGCCGCTCGCCGCTCGGCGGCTCTTCCTCCCGCCCGCTGCGCCGCAAACTCGGGGAGCTCGTTGGCATGATGGCTCCGCAGCGAGAAGCGGCTTGATCAGGCCCCCGCCGGCCGCCGCAAGGTACAAGAACCCACCCTCATGTGGCGGATCCACCGTCGACTGCGGTTGTTGTGGCGTCGACTCGGTTGAGCTTGCTGAGCGATCGACGCCGGTGGGCTACGTTCCATCACGAAGGGCGGCCGCTCGCCGACGCGGCATTAGTTCGACTTCAGCGATGACCGCGCTTTGGTCTTCGGTAGCGATTGGTCAGCTGGGCGGTGTCGACCTGGCCGCGTCCGAAGGCGTCGAGACGTCCCCACCGGCCGGGGATGTCGAGCAGCTGGAGGGAACCGATGTGGCGTGGGATGGCGGGGTCGACGACGAGATGGCCGTCGATCGGCTCGAGCCCCAGCATGGTGCGTAGGAGCAGGAGGGGGGCGCCGGTCGACCATGCCTGCGGGCTGCACGCCGTCGGGTACTGGACCGGGTATTTGGTCATCTCTCGCGGGTAGCCGCCGAATGCCTCGGGGAGCCGACCATCGAAGAACTCCGCCGCGTCGAGGATGCCGGCGGCCACGCAGGCTGCCTCGTTCTTGAAGCCGTAGCGGCGCAGGCCCCAGGCGATGAACGAGTTGTCGAAGGGCCACACGGTGCCGACGTGATAGCCGATCGGGTTGTAGCGACCCTCACCTTCGGCCATCGTGCGAATCCCCCAGCCCGAGAACAGGCGAGGGCCGAGGAGGTGAGCGACGAGCGCCCGGGCCTTTGACCGGTCCACGATGCCGCTCCAGAGCAGGTGGCCGATGTTCGACGTGAGGGAGTCGACCTGGCGGCCGTCGGTGTCGAGGGCCACGGCGTAGTGACCGCGGTCGGCGACCCAGAAGTCGCGGTTGAAACGCCGTTTGAGCTGGGCCGCTTCGCGTTCGAGGTCGTCGGCCAGTTCCTGGTCGCGCCAGACCAGGCGGGCCAGTCGGGCGCCGCGCACTTTGGCGTCGTAGGCGTAGCCTTGAAGCTCGCACGTCGCCCGCGGGAAGCCGGGCAGAGCACCGTCGTGGTAGGAGATCGAGTCCCAAGAGTCCTTCCAGCATTGGTTCTCGAGTCCGGTCGTTTCATTGCGTCGCTTGTACGCGACATAGCCGTTGCCCTGGAGGTCGGCGTAGTCGTCGATCCAGCGCAGTGCGGCCCGGGCCTCGACCTCCACGTCCCGGACGAGTTGGGTGTCACCGGTCCAGCGCTCGTACTCGTCGAGCAGCACGACGAACAGCGGCGTGGCGTCTGCAGTGCCGTAGTACGGGGAGTGCGGCCGCTCCTCGAACGCCGTGAGCTCGCCGTAGCGCATCTCGTGGAGGATGCGGCCAGGGTCTTCATCGCGGAAGTCGTCGTCCCGGGTGCCTTGGCGTTCGGCCAGCGCCAGCAGCGTCGTTTCGGCCAGCTCAGGGACGAACGGCAACGCCTGCAGGCTGGTGAAGATGCTGTCGCGCCCGAAGATGGTCATGAACCACGGCAATCCTGCGGCAGGTAGCGAGCGGCCGGGCAGGGTACGCGCGGTGAATCGCAACGCAGCGAGGTCGACGAGGCTGCGCCGGTAGGTGTGCTCGAAAGCCTCGGCATCGCACTCCAGGCGAGGCGCTCGTGCCAACAGCTTTTCCACGCCCCGAGCAATGCTGCGCGTGTGCGTCCCTCCAGGCGGGACCAGGCCGCCGATAACGAACCTGACGTCCAGCGCGCTGTGCCACTCGCCGTGGGGCGGGATCGTGATCCGGTACGTGAGGCCGTGTTCGTCGAACGCCGCCGGCGTGCTGGAGGAGATCGCCGTCGAGCGCTCGAACGTCTCCCGCCGATACGTCAGCAAGAGCCGATCCTCATCGACTTGCGCGCCGAAGATGCCCTTCTTGTCCAGCGCGTCCTTGACCTCGAACAGATCGGCGAAGTCGCTCGCCGCCTCGATGCGTACCTCGAGCAGAGCCGGTTCGTCGGCATGGTTCAGAATCGTGAGCTGCTCGACGAAGCCATCGCCGACGGACCTCCGCCGGATCACCGAGAGCTTGGCGTCGACATACACGGTGCCCGTCCCGGGGACCAGAAAGAACGCGACCTCGTAGTAGTTGAGGTCGTCGGTCGACAGCGAGTTGAGCCGCTCCCCGTCGATGGTCAGGACCCAGCGCGAGAGGAATCTCGTGTCGTACGCGAAGAGCCCAGTGGGGTCGGCCAGGGAGGCCTCCATGTCACCACGGGTATCGCTGACGACGAAGGTGTTCCCTTCCAAGACCTGGACGAGCTGACTGCTCATCGCTCCCGACGGCCCCGTGACTCGACGCCTTCGTGGGCCCGGGAAGAGCCGTTGGAGCGCCATGGGCAACCCGAGATCACCTTCGATCTCGAGCTCACCCCGCAAGATGGCAGCGACCGCGTTCTTCCGTCCGGACATCAGATCGTTGAGCACAGCCCGGTCCCCCCTGACGACCGAGTCCGCCGCCAACTCCTCCCGGCTCACCTCGATGCGGCCGCGATCGATGCTCACGGCAAGGTGCTCCACGCTCCGCCCTCCCGTCACCTCGAAGCGGATGGTGCCCGAGCAGCGCGCCAACAACGGCTCGAACCCACGAGCGGACAACTCCTCGAGGAACTCGGTGATGGCTTCTTCCTCGTTCATCGGCCTACCAACCGTCGCCATCACCCAATCGCCTCCAATGCCAAGGCCCCTCAGCGCACAGCCACCATCATGCCGCGGCGTATACGCCTCAACGCTTGGACGCATTCCGCACACCCTGGAGAATGGAGGTGTGCCGGGGCCCCTCGTCGTGTCCATCGTCGCCTCCGTCGTGCTCACCATCGTCCTCAACCTCGCGCTCCGACTGTTCCCTGGCATCGCCGAACGGCTCCGCGACCGGCTCGATCAGGCACTCGAGGCCGACGAGCAACGGCAGGCCGGAGCCCCCGCCATCCAACGTGCGCGTCATCGTCCCGTGGAAGCTGATGCTGATCGACGTCGCTCGTCCTGACACTCGTGCTCAACGTCGTGCTGTTGCTGCGCCGTTGAATCGGGTCCCGGCGGCCGAAAGGAATGGCGGGGTGGCTCCGTGGACCGACAACCGCGCCGAAGTCATCGTGTTCGGCCCCGCCGACACCATCCGAAGTCGGCGGCGGAAACCGTCGCGAGGTGTCCGAACGCCGGCAAGTATCGACGGCCGCCTTTCCCCGGGACCGGCGAACAGAGTACTCAGCGGACGAGCGCTCGAGCGCCGGATCGTCGGATGGCGCCGGCCACGCAACGAGATGCCGTTCAGGCCCGGCGCCGTCCGGTTCGACAGCGGCGTTCGGCCGCGACAATCGGTGTGCTACTTCGAGGGCGAACGAGCCGGCGCAGGTTGTCGCTCGCGTGCTGCTTGGCGGTGGAGCGCTCGCGGATCGCGAGCGCCGGCGGGGCGGCGCCAGGGAAGGCCTCCGTCACCCGGAGATCCGGCGCTTGATGACGCGTATCACCGGGATTTGGTGGCGTAGCCGGACAGCTCGCAGGAACACGGCAAGCTGAGCGCCGGTGATGAAGGCGACCACGGCCTAGCGGCGTGGCGGCCTCGGTTCTCGGGCGGCGCCGGTCGGTTGCGCGTCGGCTGCCTACCTGGGCAGGGCTCGTCTCGCCGCACGTCGGACGTGAGAGCCACGTTGCGGACGAACCTCTTCGGCATCTGGCGTTGTTCTTTCGCGGCGGTGGCACCGGCCGAGACGTGGGATAGTTCTGGTGTTCGAGGAAGGGGGCCTACCGGTGATCTCCGCCCGCACTGCCCGGGCCGATGGGGGACCGTGACGAGCCCACGACCCTGGCGGGCGAACGGGCCTGTTGTCGAGCGCCGCTTCCGTCGGCAGGTTGACCGGCAACGTACCGTCGGCGATCCAGGTCGGAACATTCACCCGAGACCAGTCGACTGATGGGCTCATCCTCTCGAGTTGCACAACGCTGCGTGTGCGTCAATCACCTCCAGCGACGCGGCCGGGTTTTTGGCCTCGCTGATCCAGAACGACTAAGTACCCGGATGATCGCTCGATAGCCCCACCGGTCGATCGCGGAGGAAGGAGCCGGCCTTGTACAGGTTCGACGTGAGCATTTCGAGTGCAGTGACTACGGCCGACGGAGGAGACGCCGCGGCGGTTGGACCGTTGTCGCCCGCGCTGCTCGACCAGATGTTGCGCTACTGGCGCGCCGCCAACTTCCTGACCGTCGCGCAGATCTACCTCCAGGAGAACCCGCTGCTGCGGGAGCCGCTGCGCCCGGAGCACGTCAAGCCGCGGCTGCTCGGCCACTGGGGGACGTCCCCCGGCCTCAGCTTGATCTACATCCACCTGAACCGGCTGATCAAAGAGCGCGACGTCAACGTGATCTACCTGGCCGGCCCAGGCCACGGCGGCCCGGCGTTGGTCGGCCACGCCTACCTCGAAGGCACCTACTCGGAGGTGTACCCGGCGGTGACCCAGGACGTCGCGGGCCTGCGGACCCTGTGCCGCCGATTCTCGACTCCCGGCGGCATTCCCAGCCACGTCAGCGTGCAGACGCCGGGCTCGATCCACGAGGGCGGCGAACTGGGCTACGTGTTGTCCCACGCCTTCGGTGCGGCGTTCGACAACCCCGACCTGCTCGTCGCCGCGGTGGTCGGGGACGGCGAGGCGGAGTCGGGGCCGTTGGCCGGCGCCTGGAGGGGCACCGCCTTCCTCAACCCGATCCGCGACGGCGCGGTGCTGCCGATCCTGCACCTCAACGGCTACAAGATCAGCGGCCCGACCGTGTTGGGCCGCGAGAGCGACGACGACATCCGCGCCTTCCTGCGGGGTAACGGGTACGAGGCCTACTTCGTCGAGGGCGACGATCCGCCGCGCGTGCACCAGGCGTTCGCCGCGACGCTCGACTGGTGCTATGACCGCATTCGCGCCATCCAGCAGGAGGCCCGGGAGCACGGCATCTTCGAGCGACCACGCTGGCCGGCCATCGTCCTGCGCACGCCCAAGGGCTGGACGGGCCCCAAGGAGGTAGACGGACACCCGGTCGAGGGCACCTTCCGCGCCCACCAGGTGCCGATGGCAGACACCCGCACATGACCCGGAACAGCTGGCGCAGCTCGAGGCCTGGATGCGCTCCTACGAGCCCGAGGCGCTGTTCGACGAAGCGGCAGGCTCATCGCCGAACTCGCCGCCCTCGCGCCGCAGGGTGACCGCCGCATGAGCGCCAATCCGCATGCCAACGGTGGCAAGGTGCTGGTCGACCTGGACATCCCAGACTTCCGCGACTACGCGGTCGAGGTCGAGCGGCCTGCCGTCGTGCGGCGGGAGTCCACCCGCGAGCTCGGCAAGCTGCTGCGCGACCTCTACGTCCGCAACGCCGGGCCGGCGAACTTCCGGCTGTTCTGCCCCGACGAGACGAACTCCAACCGCCTCGGCAACGTCTTCGAGGTCGAGAACCGCTGCTTCGTCGGCCGCACCCTCGACATCGACGACCACGTGTCACCGGATGGCCGCGTCATGGAGGTGCTCAGCGAGCACCTGTGCGAGGGCTGGCTCGAGGGCTACACCCTCACCGGCCGGCACGGACTCTTCGCAACCTACGAGGCGTTCGCGATGGTCTCGGCGTCGATGACGGTGCAGCACACCAAATGGCTCCAGGAAGCCATGAACCTCCCGTGGCGGGCACCGGTCGCGTCGCTCAACATCCTGCTCACGTCGACGTGCTGGCGCAACGACCACAACGGCTTCAGCCACCAGGGCCCCGGCTTGATCGACGTGATGCTCTCCAAGCGGGGCACGGTGACGCGCATCTACCTGCCGCCCGATGCCAACTGCCTGCTCTCGGTCGCCGATCACTGCCTCCGCAGCCGCAACTACGTCAACCTGATCGTGATCGACAAGCAGCCGCAGCTCCAGTTCCTGGACATGGAGACGGCCATCAGACACTGCGCGAATGGTGCGTCGATCTGGGAGCGGGCCAGCAGCGACAACGGCGGAGAGCCGGACGTGGTGCTGGGCGCCGCCGGTGACATCCCGACCCTGGAGACGGTGGCGGCGGCGTGGCACCTGCGCCAGCTCGTGCCGGACCTGCGGGTGCGTGTCGTGAACGTGGTCGACCTGATGCGCCTGTTCCCGGTCGAGTACCACCCGCACGGCACGACCGAGGCGCAGTTCGTCGAGCTCTTCACCGCCGACAAGCCGGTCGTCTTCGCCTTCCACGGGTACCGGCGGGCGATCCACGAGATCGTGCACGGGCACCCCGACGTCGACCGCATCCACGTGCGCGGCTTCAGCGAGCAGGGCACGACCACCACGCCGTTCCAGATGGTCGTGATGAACGAGATGAGCCGCTTCCACCTGGCCGCCGAAGCGATCCGCCGCGTGCCGCGCCTGCGCGATCGGGCACCGGCGCTGCTGGCGGAGTGTGACGCGCGGATCGCCGAGGCGACGGCGTACGCGCACGAGCACTTCGAGGACCAGCCCGAGATCCGCGACTGGGTGTGGACCGACTGAGGCCTCCAGCGATGGTCGAACCTCAACGTGAGGCCAGAATGGCTGACGGTACCGGTCAGCCGACCAGACGATTGCCGCGGTGCTGGCAGACGTCGACGGCACCCTCGTCACGAAGGACAAGGTGCTGACCCCACGCGCCATTCAGGCGGTGAAGCGGCTGCAGGAACGTGGGGTGCTGTTCGCGATCACGAGCGGACGTCCTCCGCGCGGCATGAGGATGCTGGTCGAGCCGCTCGGCATGACGGTGCCGATGGCCGCCTTCAACGGCGGGATCATCGTCCTCCCCGACATGACGGTCGTCGACGAACGGGCGATCCCAGCGGACGTCGCGCCAGCGGTGATCGAGACGATGCGCGCGCATGGTCTGTACGTCTGGATCTACCGCTCCACCGAGTGGTACGTCACCGATCCCCACGCCCCTCACGCCGAGCGGGAAGCGTCGACCGTCCAGTTTCCGCCCACCGTGGTGCCCACGTACGACGGCCTCCTCGACGGAGTCGTCAAGATCGTCGGCGTCAGCGACGACCACGCCCTGGTCGCCCGGTGCGAGGCAGCGGTTCAGCAGCAGTTCGCGTCGCACGTCTCAGCCTCCCGATCGCAGCCGCACTACCTCGACGTCGACGCACCCGACGGCCAACAAGGGCGTCGTGATCGAACGTCTGTCGAACTACTTCAAAATCCCGCTGGAACAGATCGCCACGCTCGGCGACCAGCCGAACGATGTGCTGATGTTCAAGCGCAGCGGCCTGAGCATCGCCATGGGCAACGCCAGCGAGGAAGTGCGCCGGCAAGCCACCCACGTGACGGCCTCGCACGAGGACGAGGGCTTCGCCAAGGCGATCGAGCGGTTCGTCCTGCCCCGGGCAGCAGCCGCCAGCCCCGGGCGGGACGCGGCCGAGTAGGCGAGGCACGGACCGATGCCTCAGGCTGGAACGCGGTCCGCAGGTGGTAGCGGGAGACACATCGGAAGTCGACCTACCCGGAGACGCGCCGCTCATGGCGCTGGTCTTCACGCCCTTGACGCAATTTCGGGCAGCGTTACAGCAAGAGGCTCTGGCAATCCCGAGAATCGCGCCTTGAGGACGGTAAGGACGCCCAATTCCATCCGTGTTCTGTCGCGCAGCATCGCTGACACATATGTCGCGAGACATCGCTGACAGTTCAGGACTGTAGGTGCCGCGGTTGGCGGGCCCCGCCGGGAGGTCGTCTGGTGGGCTGGTATGTGCGGGTGTGGTCGATGTGGAGGTGGCGGACGAGCTGGCCGTTGTGGAAGATGGTGGCGAAGCGCCCGTCGAGGATGACGGTGACGTCGCAGCCGGCCCATCGGACGCCGACGCCGATTTTGAGTTCGTTGATGCGCACGATGCCGGTGGCATTGACCTTGACCGGGTGCGGGGTGGGACGTGGCGTCGGGTGCGGCAGCGGCTCGCCGGCGCTGGAGGGCGTGCTGGCCAGCCAGCGGCTGAGCGGGGTCACCCGTCCGATGCCTTGGTGGGGTCGTTGCTCGTTGTAGGCGCGACAGAAGGTGTCCAGGCGGGCTTGGAGCTCAGCAAGGTCACGGGCCAAGCCGTGGCGGCGGTCCTGGCGGCGGAGCCACCGCTTGAGGGTCTGCTGAAACCGTTCGACTTTGCCGGTGGTCTGGGGATGGTAGGGCCGCCCGGTGATCGGGCGGACCCCGGCGTCGCGCAGGCGAGCCTCAAAGAGCACCTCGAAGCCGCGCAGCTTGCCGGAGAAGCACAGCCCGTTGTCCGACAGCACCCCGGCCGGCAGCTCCCACGTCTCGGCGGCGGTGCAGAACGTCGTCCAAGCCTGCTCGCTGGTCGCCTCGGTGACGGCCCGGGAGGCGCACGCCACCCGGGAGTGGTCATCGACAATGTTGAAGATCTTCACCGGGCCGGGCGCCGCGGCGATCACCCAGTCCATCGAGTCGATCTGCCACCACTCGTTCGGCGCCGGCGCTTCGAAGCGTCGCCATGACGACTTCGGGCGTTTCTCGGGTGCCGGCAGCACGAACCCGCGGCGGACCAGGATCCGATGCGCCGTGGCCACCGACGGCACCGGCGCCGTGAACCGATCGTCCCGGCCGAGATGCCACTGGATCGTCGTCGCGCCGTGATCGAGCCCGGCGTCAGCGAGGTGCTTGCGCCACCAGATGACGGCATCCTCGACGTCGCCCGACACGGCCTGCGGGCAAGTGTGCGGACGACGTGACCGCGGCTCGAACCCGGCCAGCCGCTCGACCCTGCAGCGGGCCACGTACTTGTAGAACGTCTGGCGCGAGATTCCCGCCTCCTCGCACACCCGCTGCACGTTCATCGCCTCACCGGCCACGAACGCCATCACCGCTGCCATCGCCTTCATCGACATCACCGTCCCGGCCATCACCCACGATGGGGTCACCGGCCCTCAGGTGTCAGCAATGCTGCGCGACATCAACTGTCAGCGATGTCCCGAAATAGGTAAGAAGCCCAATTCCATCCGAACCGTCCTGCCCCGAACGTTCGGAACGGTCCAAGGCCAGGCAAGGCGCGTGAAGCGGCACGCACCGAACGACGGTCGTCAAGGAGTCGGAGCCGACGACGCGGCCAACTGAACCGGCGTTATGCGGGTGATCGTTGTCAAGGGGATGACTCGGCTCGTTCGATGAGGGTGTCGAAGAGCTCGGCGCGGTCGGGTTGGTGATGGTCGCGGGCGTGGTCGCGTTGGCGGAGCAGGACGGGGACGAACTCGGGGCCGGTGGCGAAGTAGGCGCAGGTTTCGCACGCTGACTCCATGCGGCAGTCGAGCTCGACGGGCCGGGTGCATAGCCCGTTGCCGAGCATGCGGGCGTGGGCTTCGCGGCGCAGCCGGGTCATTGGGGCGGTCTCGGCGAGGTCGAGTTGCTGACCGTAGAGAGCGTCGATCTGGGTGTTGACGGCGGCGTACTCGTCGGCGACAACACGGTCGGCGATGCGGGCGTAGGTGAGGGTCATCTCCATCGAGCGGTGACCGAGGAGGGCGGCGATCGCTTCCAGGCGCATGCCACGGTTGATCGCCTGGGTGGCCAGGGTGTGGCGCAGCTGGTGGGGGTGGACGAGGATGCCGGCGTGGCGGGCGACGCGGCGCACGATTCGTCCGACGAGGTGTCGGTCGAGGATGCCTCGGTGGTCGGCGACCAGTCGACGGTGGTGTGCGGATGTGGTCGAGGTTGGCGGCGGTCCAGTCGGCGAACATGGCGACGAGGTCGGGGTGGAGCGGGACGTAGCGGTCGTTGCGCAGCTTGCCGACGGGGACGCGCAGCCAGTGGCCGTCACCGATGAGCACGACGGCGTCGGCGTCGAGACCGCACAGCTCGCCGGCACGCAGTCCGGTGCGGGCGAGGACCTCGACGACGAGTCGGTCGCGTGCGTCGGTGGAGGCGCGGGCGGCGGCCATCAGCCGGGCGGCGTCGCGGTCGTCGAGAAACTTCGGCAGCGGTTCGGGGCGGGGTGGGATGTCACGTCCGATGATCGGGTTGCGGGTGGGGGCGTCGGGCCAGTCCCACTCGATGATCCGTTCGAAGAACACGCGCAACATCCGCAGCCGCTGGCGCTGTGTGCTCTGTGACAGGCCGTCACCACGCATGCCGGGCTGGGCGGTGAGCCACACCTTGAAGTCTTCGATGTCGTTGCGGCCGATGGTGGCGACGGTGCGCACGTCGGTGTGGGCGAGCAGCCAGATGGCGAGTTGCCGCATCACCAGATCGGCCACGTCGACACTCGCGGGGCGAGGAACGTGGCGGCCTGGGTCAGGTAGCGGCCCAGCGTGTCGGCCAGTTGCGGGGCGTGGGCTGCGATCTGCGCCCACTCCGTGCTCGACCTCGAGCTGGCGGGCTGAGGCAGAGGGACAGCGTTCATGATCCGGCCGCCAGCTCCTGGGCGGCGAGCATCTCGGCCACCGCGGCCTGGTTGGCGTCGATCAACGCGGTGGCTCGCTGATACTGCTCGGCGAGCCAGTCGTTGGTCAGATGCAAGTAGATGCGGGTCGACTCAATCGAACGGTGACCGGCCTGGGCCTGCACGGCCTCCAACGACATCCCCGCCTCGCGCAGCCGGGTCAGACAGGTGTGGCGCAGTTGATGACAGGTGCCGGTCTCCAGCCCGGCTCGGTGGCGGGCGCCGGCGAGGATCTCATCGAGCCCCTCCGCCGACAGCGGTTGTCCTCGCCGCCGACCCTTCAATACGACGAACACCCGCTCGGTGCCAGTGGTGGGACGTTCCGCGTTGAGATAGTGACCGACCGCCGTGAAGAACCGGTTCGCCATCGGCGTCCAGCGTTGATGACCACCCTTGCCGTCCACGACAAACACCCGCCGATCCGCGATGTGGATGTCGCCAAGGCGCAGGCCGAGCACCTCGCAGCGGCGCAGTCCGCCGAGCAGCATCGCGTCGACCATCGCCCGGTCCCGCCAACTGCGCAGCGCCCCCACGAGAGCGTCGACCTCGAGCGGCGACAGGATCTTCGGCAGCGTGCGCGGCACCCGCACCAACGGCACCGTGCGCGTCGTCACCGATCCGCCGTGGCGGCGGGTGGCCAGCCCGCGTGGCACCGGGTTCACCGTCACCGGCGTGTCACCCCGGGCAACCAGATAGGCGTAGAAGCCCGACACCGTCGACAGCCGCCGGGCGATCGTGCGCGCCGACAGACCCGACTCCCGATCGCTGATCCGCACCACTCGACGATCACCGCGCTGGGTAGCGAGGAACTCGAACACGTCCGCCGACGACACCGCCAGCGGATCCCGACCGACGATCGTGAAGAACACCTTCAGATCGAACGCTGTCGCCGTCAACGTGTTCGGCCGGCACCGACCAGCGACGAACTCGAGATAGCGATCGACGAACGGGTCGCCGAGCGCGTAGCGAGTCTCACCCGACGGAGAGACGGACCGAACCAGACAACGGGAATGAGCTCATCCCCGGACACTCCCAGCCGCCTCACCCCAGCCGGCGGATGGCCCCAAGATCACCCGTGTATTAG
>CAWJQF010000014.1:0-42515 GCA_963844915.1 uncultured Acidimicrobiia bacterium
GCTGGACCCGTGCCCCCCCAGGGGCTCGAACCCGGAACCAATGGATTAAAAGTCCACTGCTCTTCCATTGAGCTAGAGGGGCGTACCACCGATCGTACGGGTGACGGGGGCCACGGCGGGATGACGAACGTCACCAGAACAGTTCTTGACCGGTATAGGTCAGCGGCTTACTGTATCGGTATAGAGAAACGTTCGCTGAAAGGAGCCTGCGATGGACTACCTGGTCGCTCTGGCCAAAGTGCCCGCCGCTCACCATCGAGAGACAATCGCCCACAGCGCGTTGCCGGATGCGCCGGTGCGTCCCGTCGTGCCGGCGGCTGCGACGGCTACGGCGCATGGTCAGCCGCCCACGGACGTGACGTCAGGCGGGATCACGACCACTGCGGGTGGTCGTCGTGCCGCCGGTCACAGCAGTGCACCGCCGAGCCATCGCACTCCTGTCCGCCGCGCCGGCATGTCGACCTCCGTGTCGCCGACACAGTCGAGTGCTTCGATGATGCTGCCCGGCCATCTGGGTAGTGGTGGATGGTCGAGGGGCCCGCGGCGGTAGACCTCAGCGAGATGGCGAGGGTGACACTTCAGACGATCGCCGACCAGCTCGGCGTCAGCCGGATGACGGTGTCCAACGCCTTCTCGCGTCCGGATCAGCTCTCCACCGAGTTGCGCCAGCGCATCCTCGACACCGCGGCCGACCTTGGGTACGTCGGCCCCGATCCCGCGGGCCGGGCCCTCGCCCGTGGCACCACCGGCGCGGTCGGCGTAGTGCTCACCGACTCGTTGCAGTACGCCTTCACCGATGAGGTGGCCACGGGCTTCCTCGCCGCCGTCGCTGACGAGCTGGCCGAAACCGGGCTCGCCCTCACGCTGCTCACGTCCAATGGACGCGACGACGACGTGATCCCTGCCCGCGATGTCGCCATCGACGGGGCGCTCGTCTACTCGTGTCAGTCCGACTCGGTCATCCGCCGGTGGCTGGTACGTCGCAAGCTCCCACTCGTCACGGTCGACCAGGATCCGGTGGCGGGAGTACCGAGTGTCAACGTCGACGACCGGGCGGGAGCTCGCGCCGCCGCCCAGCACCTGGTCGACCTCGGGCACCGCCGTGTGGCGATCGTGACGCTGGCGATCGAGGGCGAGACCGGGATCTTCACCGACCCACCCGGAAAGGTCGAAGGTCATCCGACGAGAGAGCGGCTGCTCGGCTGGCTCGACGTGCTCAACTCGGTCGGCATCGACCCGACAGTGGCACAGGCCTCCAGCAACACCGAGAACGACGCACAACAGGCGGCCCGCCTCGTGCTCTATTCGATGGAGCGACCGACGGCGATCCTGTGCTTCTCCGACGTCTTGGCGCTCGGGGTGATGCGCTGCGCCGAGGAGCTCGGCCTCCCCGTCCCCGACGACCTCTCGGTCGTCGGCTTCGACGACAGTCCCGTGGCGCGTCGCGCCCGCCCGGCGCTGACCACCGTGCACCAGGACGTGCCGGCCAAGGGACGGCTTGCCGCGTCGGCGCTCGTCACGGCCATCGCGCAGGCCAGGGACGGAACCAAGCGTCGGGCCCGCCACCAGCTCGTGCCGACCGAGCTCGTCGTGCGCGGCAGCACGGCACCGCCACCTGCCGCTCCCTGACCGCCCGTGGAGTTGCGCGAACGCGCTATGAACGGTCCATGAGCGAGGACTACGAGGACATCCTCTACGCCGTCGAGGATCCGGTCGCGACCATCACGCTGAACCGCCCCCAGGCGCTGAACGCGTGGACCCAACGGATGGCCCGGGAGATGCGCGACGCCGTCGGCCGGGCCGAACGGGATCCAGCGGTCGTCGGCATCGTCATCACCGGGGCCGGAAGGGGCTTCTGTGCGGGCGCCGACATGAACGACCTCTCGGCATTCTCCAACGTGGACCAGGAGGCGGCCGCCGCGCCGTTCGCCGAGCCGGACGCACCCCCGCCTGGCGACCCGTCCTGGGGCGACGACTTGCGCGGGACGTACACCTATCTGCTCTCGGTCCCCAAGCCGATCATCGCCGCCATCAACGGACCGGTCGCCGGCATGGGCGTCCCCATCGTGCTCGCCTGCGACCTGCGATTCATGAGCGAGTCGGCCGTGCTCACGACGTCGTTCGCCCAGCGCGGCCTCGTCGCCGAGTGGGGGCTGTCGTGGCTGCTGACGCGGCTCGTCGGCCCGTCGCACGCCCTCGACCTGCTCTTCTCGGCTCGTCGGGTCGATGGTGCCGAGGCGTTCCGCTTGGGCCTCGTGAACCGGACGGTGCCGGCAGATCAGACGCTGACGGCGGCCCAGGACTACGTCCGCGAGCTGGCCCGAGGGTCGTCACCCGCCTCGATGGCGGTCATGAAGCGCCAGGTGTACACGGAGCTCCACGCCGGCTTGGGCGTCGCCGAACGCCACGCCATCGAGCTGATGCTCGAGAGCTTCGGCCGACCCGACTTCAAGGAGGGGGTGGCGTCCTTCCTCGAGCGCCGCGATCCACAGTTCGGTCGCCTGGGCTCCGGCTGATGCACCGCTGGGACGAGGGCACCGATCTCCTCGCCCACTCCGTCGTCGGGTACGCCATCGAGCGGCTGAAGACAGCCAAGGACACGACCTGGGGAGCCCGCCCCGCCGACGAACTGGCGGCCGCCCTCGACGGCGCGGTCGGCCCGGAAGGCATCGGCGGGCACGAGGCGCTCACGCTGTTCCGGGACGTCCTCATGCACGCGTGCCGACCGATGGACAGCCCGCTCCACCTCGCCTACGTCGCCACGGCGCCGACGCCGGCGGCCAACCTGTTCGACCTCGTCGTCAGCGCGTCGAGCATCTTCGCTGGGTTCTGGGAGAGCGGCGCCGGGGCGATCGCCGCCGAGAACCAGGCGTTGGAGTGGCTGGCCGAACTGGCCGGCTTTCCGCCCACGGCGGGAGGTTGCTTCGTCACCGGCGGCTCGGCGGCCAATCTGTCGGCGCTCGTCACCGCCCGCCACCGCGCCCGCAAGCAGCTGGACCAGCCGACGGGACGCTGGTGGTTCGCGACGTCCGGTGAGGCCCACGCCTCGGTGCACGCGGCGGCCGAGGTGATGGATGTCGACATCGTGCTCGTGCCGCCCGACGAATCCGGGCGGATGACGGGCGACGCGGTGCGGGCGACCTTGGCGGAAACGGGCCGCGACGGGTTGTTCGCCGTCGTCGCCAACTGCGGCACGACGAACGCCGGCGCGATCGACGAGCTCGACGCGGCGGCCGACGTCTGCGCCGAGCTCGGCGTCTGGCTGCACGTCGACGGGGCCTACGGCGGTGCATCGCTGTGCGCGCCGTCAACGGCGCACGCCCGGCGCGGCTTCGAGCGGGCCGACAGCTTCGGCATCGACCCGCACAAGTGGCTGTTCGCGCCCTATGACTGCGCCGCCCTCGTGTACCGCGATCCCGCCGAGGCATCCGCCACACATGCCCAGCACGGGACGTACCTCGACATGGTGAGCCGGGAGGAGTGGAACCCCAGCGACTTCGCGTTCCAGCTCTCTCGCCGGGCCCGTGGCCTGCCGCTGTGGTTCAGCCTGGCGACGTACGGAACCGACGCCTACACCGAGGCCGTCGAGACCACGCTCGCGGTGGCCCGCGGCTTCGCCCGTGAGGTCGAGGCGCGCGACGGCTTCACGCTGCTGCTCGAGCCCGAGCTGTCGGTCGTGCTGTTCCGCGTCGACGGCTGGGATGACGCTCGCTATGAGGCATGGAGCACGAGCAGGGCGAGGGGCGGCGTCGCGCTGATCGTCCCGACGACGTGGCACGGCGAGACGTGCTACCGCATCTGCCTCGTCAACCCCCTGACGACCGTCCTCATGCTCACCGAGCTCCTCGACGACATGCTCGACTTCTGATCCATCCGAGTGTTTGACGCCATCGGAGTGTCCGACCTCGGGAAAATCGAGGTCCAGCACTCCGACGGGCTCAAACACTCGGATGGGATCAGGTTGGTTCGTAGCCGCCCGTCGGTGTGACGCGGACCAGCCCGTCGAGCTCCAGCTTCTCGAGGTGGGCGCGGACCGACCGGGCTGCGGCCTTGTGCAGCTCCTCCCGTACGTCGGCATAGAGCACAGCGACCATCGTCGGGATCTCCGTGATCCCGTCGCGCACGGCGCCCAGCACTTGCTCCTCGCGCTCGAGCCGATGGGCGACGAGCGCCTCGACGTAGCGCTGCGGGTGCGTGATCGCCGGGCCGTGGGTCGGCCAGTACGTGCGATCCCCGCTGCGGCCGGCGACCTTGCGCAACGACTCCACGTACGCAGCCATGTCCCCGTCGGGTGGGGAGACGACCGTCGTGCTCCACCCCATCACGTGGTCGCCGGGGAACAGCACCGCCTCCTCCTCGAGGGCGAAGCACGTGTGGTTCGAGGTGTGGCCGGGTGTGTGCACGGCACGCAGCGTCCAGCCGGGTCCCTGTGCCGCGACGTCGCCGTCCGCCACGCGGATCTCCGGATCGAAGGCGAGGTCGAGCGCCTCCTCGACCGGTACGTCATCGTCGGAGTCCTCATCGGTCGCCGGTGGCGGCGGCGGATGCGGACCGAAGGCGATCGTCGGCACGCCGGTCTCCTCGCGCAACCAAGCCGCCAGCGGCGAATGGTCGCTGTGGCAGTGGGTCACGCAGATGGCGGTCACCCGCTCGCCGGCGATCGCCGAGGCGAGGGCATCCCGATGGGAGTCGAGCACCGGACCCGGGTCGATCACCGCGACCTCGCCCTCCCCCACGATGTACGTCCCCGTGCCCCGGTACGTGAACTTGGACGGGTTCTCGGCGATCACTCGCCGGATCATCGGCGCCACGCGATCGACGCGCCCATAGACGACGTCGTCGAGCGTCCCGAACTCCGGGCCGCTCACGGTTCACCGACGAGCGAACGGACGGAGCCCACCGGCTGGCCGTGGCCGAGGATCGGTTCCGTCAGGGCGTCGGATGCAACGGCGACACCGAGCGAGCGAAGGGCCGCCACGGTCACCGGTGTGCGGGCGCGCCCTGCGCCGTCGGCCACCTTGAGGGCGATCGCCCGACCGTCCGGGAGCGCGGCGACCTGCACGCCTTCGGCGCCGTCCTTCACCAACAGCCCGGGGACGAGTCGCATCAGCTTGGTGACGTCGCGGGTCGGCCCGCCGACCATCTCGGGGTACGGCTCATCGCGCGATGAACGGCGTGACCGCCGACGGCCAGGGCTTGGACCGCGCACGCCAGGCCGATCAGCGACACGGTCGGGGCCGGTGCCCCACACCCGTCCACACCGACATGCTCGACCGGTCCGACGGATGTTCGCAGGTAGTCCACGATCGCCAGCTGGACGGGGTGGTCCGCCCTCGTGTAGCCGGCGGTCTCCCAGCCATTGACGACGGCGGTGGCGAGCATCCCGGCGTGCTTCCCGCTGCAGTTCTGCAGGATCGATGACGGACCGACACCCGCACGCACAGCGTCCGCGTGGGCTTCGGTGTCGAGCGGCAGCGTCGGCGTGTTCTCCAAGTCGGAGGGACCGAGCCCGACACCGGCGAGGATCGCCTCGACGCCGGCGACGTGTTCCGACCGCCCGTCATGGCTGGCGCAGACGAGCGCCAGCAACCGATCCTCGAGCTCGAGGCCGGCCGCCACCATCGCCGCCGCCTGCAGCGGCTTGAGCGCCGAGCGCGGGTACATCACGACGTTGGGATCGCCGACCGACCACGCGACCGCGCCGTCGCTGCCGAGCGCAACGACCACTCCGTGGTGGACGCTCTCCACCACGCCGCTGCGTTCGGTCACGGCGATCGGCGCGAACGCGTCGGCGATCACCGGCGCGCTTTTCTGATCTTCGTCCACCGCTTGAAGACGCGGTGGTGGCGCACGTCGGTCAGCTCGCTCTTGATGACCTGGTGGCGGTCTCCCCACTCGCTGGCGAGGGCCTGGATCATCGCCGCCGCGGGCAGGGCGAGGATGGCACCGACACCGCCGAGCACGGCCGCACCGGCCAGCGCCGCGCCGAAGGCGAGCGCCGGGTGCAGCTGCATCGTGCGGGCTGTGATGCGCGGCGAGAACAGGTAGTTCTCGATCTGCTGGTAGATGACGATGGCGATCAGCACGATCGCCGCGTCGACGGGCGATTCGAGGAACGCCAGCAGCACCGGCAACACACCCGCCAGATACGTGCCGACGACCGGGAGGAACTGGCTGATGATGCCGACCCACAGGGCGAGCGCCACGGGCGCGGGCGTACCGACCGCCTGGAAGACGATCCAGTGGAAGATGGCCGACAGCAACGCCAGCAGTGCCCGCGAGTAGAGGTAGCCGCCGGTCTTGTTCCCGGCCAGCTCCCACGTGGCGAGGATGCGTTCCTGGCGGGCCGGCGTGAACCGGCTGCAGATGGCGCGGCGCAACTTCGGACCGTCGGCGACGAGGTAGAAGGTGAACAGCATGACGGAGAAAAGCTGCAGCACGAAGCCGAGCGCGGCGACCGACAAGCTCACGACGTTGTCCTGCTGGTCTCGGATGAACTGCTGCACCGGACCGTTGGGGTCGTTGAAGTCGTCGATCACCTCCTGGGCGTTGAGGTTCGTGCCGAACGTGTCGTTGATGGCATCGACGGTGTCCCTGATGTAGGTCTCGGAATCCTGCAACAGGTCGGCGATCTGCGTCCCGACGAGCGCGCCGATGGCAACGACGAAGACGAGGAACACCGCGGCGACGCCGAACAGGATGAGCGCCGTCGCCGTCCCTCGCCGCCACCCCCTCCGCGCGAGGCGGTTCACGCCGGGCTCGATGGCGAGCGACAGGAACACCGAGACGACGAGCAGCACGAACAGGCCGTAGAGCTGGCCCCAGACGTAGCGGATGCCGAGGGAGACGAGGAACCCGCCCCAGAACACGACGACTGCTGGGATGACCCAAGGTGGAAGGCGTCGAGCCTCGATCGCCGGCGGCGTCGGATCTGGGAGCGGCTCGGACTCGGCGGGAGTCGGGAGTGGCTCGATGTCGCCCACCGGCTCCCCTGACACGTCCGGAGCGTACCGAGGCAGGTTCGTCAGGCGGCGTCTCCCGCCAGTGTGGCGACACCAGCGCGGGTCAGCTCCGGCGCCAGCTCCCCTCGGTCGGTTGCGGCGACCACATCGAGGCCCAGCCAGCCCGCCATCGAGTGCAGCTCCTCGGCGAGCTCACGCCCGACGTCGGCGAGCGGTACCCCGAGCTCGGCGAACGCACCCTGGACGCGCAGCACACCGTTCGCCCGGTCGGCCTTCAGGTCGACGCGACCGACGAGCTGGCCGTCGAGGAGGAACGGCAACACGTAGTAGCCGTAGATCCGTTTGGGCGGCGGGGTGTAGATCTCGATGCGGTAGTGGAAGTCGAACAGCCGCTCGGTGCGATCGCGCTTCCACACCAACGAGTCGAACGGGCTGAGCAGCGCCCGGCACTTGATGCGCCTCGGCACGGTGGCCTCGGCGTGGACGAACGCCGGTCGGTTCCACCCCTCGACGACCGCCCGCTGTAGGCGGCCTGCTTCGACGAGCTCGGCGACGAGCGGCCTGCAGGCCTGGTTGCCCTGTCGGTGGTAGTCGGCGAGGTCCTCCAGCGTGGCCACGCCGAGCGCCCGCCCGGCCATGTCCAGCAACGCCTTGCGGCCCTCCACTTCCGTTGGTGTCGGCGCCTTCAGAACGCTCGCTGGCAACAGGCGCTCGGGCAGGTCGTAGAGCCGGGCGAAGTCACTGCGCCGCCGGCGGGCGACGACACGCCCGCGCAGGAACAGCTCTTCGAGCGCGATCTTGCCGTCGTCCCAGTCCCACCATGGACCCTTCGGCCCGACCCGCTCCTCGAGGTCGGCGGCGGTGAGCGGCCCGTCGCGTCGGATGCGCTCGAAGACGTCCTCGATGAACGTCGGTCGATCGCGGCCGAGCCGCGCCACGGACTGCCAGTGGTGCGGCTGCTCCATGCGCCAGCGATACAGCGGATGGTGTGTGGTCGGAACGATGGCCGCCATGTGGGCCCAGTACTCGAACAGCTCACCGGCTTCGAGCGCGTCGGACAGCATGTTGCGCGGATGCGGCCCGAGTCGGGCGAACAGGGGCAGCTCCTGGCTGCGCACGAGCACGTTGACGGAGTCGATCTGGATGACGCCGATGCGCTCGAACACCTTCCGCAGGTGGCGGCGGTCCACCCGGCCGGACGGGCGCAGCTCGTTGAAGCCCTGCGCGGCGACGGCCATTCGCCGCGCCTGGTCAGCCGTCAGCGAGACGGGCTTCTCGCTTCGCTCGCTCATGCAGCAAGCGGTGCGCGGCGGATGCAGAACTCCTCGACCGCCTCGAGCAGCCGACCGGTGTCGTCGTCGGAGACGTCCATCGTCAACGCCAGGTAGCCACGTGGAGCGAGGTAGAAGCCAGCCTCGAGCAGGTCGTGGAAGAGCAGCTGGCGCCACCGGGGATCGGCGTCGTCGAGGTCGGCCGGCGACCGGACGGGTCCGGGCACGGGATGAATGGCCATCAGCGAGCCCCATCCAGTCGCGGTGAACGGCAACGGCGACGACTCGAACCGGGCGTTGAGCCCGGTGCGCAGACGGTCGCCGCGCTCGTTGACCGCCGACAGCCCGGTGGCGTCGATCAGCGCTTCGTGCACCGCCGCACCGACCGCCATCGTGAACGCGTTGTTGTTGAACGTGCCGCCGTGGGGCAGCGCGTTCGGACCATCGGGGTCGTACGCCGCCATCAGCTGACGGCGGCCGCCGAACGCACCGAAGGACAGACCGCCCGCGAGGTACTTGCCGAGCGTCGTGAGATCCGGCACCAGTCCCAACAGCTCCTGCGCACCGCCGAGGGCGAGGCGAGACGTCATCACCTCGTCGAACACGAGGACCGCCCCGTGTCTCGTCGTGAGGCTGCGCAGCGTGGCGAGGAAGGTCGGATCGCCCGGGATGCAGCCGCCGGAGCCGAGCATCGGCTCGACCAGCACGGCGGCGACGTGGTCGCCGTGCTCGGCGAACGCGCCGGCCGCGGCAGTGATGTCGTTGTACGGCAGCACGACCCAGTCGAATGGCAGCTGCAGCGGCCCGCCACCAGGCCCGAAGTAGAGCGGGCCGCCGTGATAGCCGTGCGCGAACACGACGATGCGGTCACGGCCCGTGGCGTGGCGCGCCGTGAGGAGCGCCATGATGTTGGCCTCGCTGCCTGAGTTCGTGAAGCGGACCTGCTCGAGCGACGGGAAGCGAGCGACGACGGCTTCGGCGAAGGCGGCCTCGGGCTCGCTCATCGCGCCGTACGACCACCCGCGGTCGAGGACGTCGCTGATCGTGCTGGCGACGAGATCGCCGCGCCCGAGCAACCCGGCGGAGTAGTCGCCGAGGAGGTCGATGTAGTCGTGGCCGTCGGCGTCGTGGAGGATCGCACCATCGGCGCCGACCACGCGAAAGGCAAAGGGATCGATGTGCAGCACCGAGCGCGTGTTGCCGCCGGGAAGCACCTTCGCCGCACGCTCAGCGAGCTGGCGGCTGCACGGATGGGCGTCGACGTAGCGCTGGCGGGCTGCCGCCAGCTCCGCGTCGAGCACGGACCGCGCACCATTCACCGATGACGACCGTTCGCTCGTACGGAGTACTCGCTCACACAGTCGGCCACAGGTTGAGCGTCGAATGCATGCCGCCGTCGGCAGCGATCACTTCACCGGTGATGGCGCGGGACGCATCGGAGGCGAGGAAGACGACGGCGTCGGCGACTTCTTCCGGCGTCGACAACCGGCGGGTCGGGATGACGCCGAGTACTGCGTCGGCGACGCCTGGTTTGGTGAGGTTCTCGCGCCACATGTCCGTCTGGACGACGCCGGGCGCGACGGAGTTGGCCCGGATGCCGCGCGGGCCGTACTCCATCGCCAACGCTCGGGTCATGCCGTCGAGGGCAGCCTTGCTCGCGGCATACAAGGCTCGGCGCGGTGCGCCACGGAGGCCACTGATCGAGCTGATGGAGATGATCGATCCTGAGCCGGCGGCGAGCATCGGCGGGATGACCGCCGCACTGGCGAGCAGGACGGACCGGACGTTGGCGTTCCACACGTTGTCGAGATCCTCGATGGTGAGTGTCTCGGTGTCCTTGCGCATGATGATGCCTGCGTTGTTGACAAGCACGTCGATGCGCCCGCCGAACGCATCGAGTGCCGTGGCGACGGCGGAGTCGGGCCCGTCCGGCGTGGCGAGGTCGGCGGGGACGACGACCGGTTCGTTGGCGAGGGTGGCGGCTGTCGCCTCCAGCTGGTCGACCGAGCGGGCGACGAGGGCGACGCGGGCCCCAGCCGCGTCGAGGGCTCGCGCAATTGCCGCGCCGATCCCCCGCCCCGCCCCGGTCACGATGGCGGTGCGACCGTCGAGCATCGTCAGTCCGATTCGGTGATCGTGACGGAGTTGATGACGACGTCCTCGACGGGACGGTCGCCGCCGCCGGTCTTGACCGCCTGCATCTGGTCGAGGACGTCGAGACCCTTCACGATCTGACCGAACAAGCTGTACTGCGGCGGCAGGCGGACGCCGTCGGCGCCGGAGATGAGGAAGAACTGGCTGCCGTTGGTGTTCGGGCCGGCGTTGGCCATCGCCACGGAGCCGATCTGGTACTGCCCGGCCTTGGGCAGCTCGTCGGCGAACTTGTACCCGGGGCCGCCACGTCCGGTGCCCGTCGGGTCACCGCCCTGGCACATGAACCCGTTGATGATGCGATGGAAGATGACGCCGTCGTAGTAGTGGTGGGCGGCAAGGAACACGAAGTTGTTGACGGTCTGCGGCGCCTTCAGCGCGTCGAGGGCGATGACGATCTCGCCGAGCGAGGTGTCGAGCGTCGCCGTGTAGCGCTTGTTCGGGTCGATGCCCAGGTCGGGCGGTGACGAGAACTGCTGCTTGCGGGGCGCGGACCCGTCCAGGGGTGGGAACTCAGCCATGGCGGCGCACCCTAACTGTGCGCGGTCGATGGGCGACACCCGTTCGCTGCGCGCGCCACGCACCACCGACAGAGTGCACCTGGAGTTTGTGTCACCGTTGTCGCGATCGACCGCGGAAACGGTGACGCAAACACGGACCGCAACTTGGTTGCGACTCGAGCCTGAGCAGTTACAGGTCGCCTGCAGAGAGTCAGGCAGGTGAGACGCCGGAGCGAAGCGGAGGCGGCGAGCTCGAGAGGCGAGGCGAGCAGCTCGGCTGCGAGTCGAGCCTGAGCATTTACAGCTCGCTGGCGAAGTTACGGTTGGCCGCCTTCAGGCGATCGTCGGTGCCGAAGTACGCGTGACGGCTCATGTCGGCGCTGAAGCGGCTGGCCGGAGGCGTCCGCCCGAGCGCTTCAGCGACGCTGCGGATGTGGTGCGGCGCGGCGCCGCAGCACACGCCGAAGTACGTCACACCGACGTCAGCGGCAGCGGTTGCGAACGCCGCCAGTTCGTACCGGTTGCACGTGAACGGGTCGAGCGCAGTCGGGAACGGGCGCCCGTCCGGGATCAGGTCGCAGCCGGGATCGGTGAGTGACTGGAACGTGGGTTCCGCCTCCGTCGTGCGGTACGGCACGGGGAGTGCGGCGATGTGTCCGTCGCATGCCTCGCGCACGTCCTGCAGCAGCGGCAGCATCGTGCCTGGTCCGCGGATGCAGTTCAGCCCGACCACGTCGGCGCCGCCGTCCTCGATGCGCCGGCACGCCTCGCCGACGGCCCAGCCCTCGCGCGTCTCCGGGTGGCGGTGGATGGCCAGCGTGATGACGGCATCGAGGCCTGCTGCCTTGATCGAGGACAGCGCGACCAGCGCCTCCTGCGCGTACGAGAACGTCTCGCCGATCACCAGGTCGACGCCCGCCTCGGCAGCCCAGCCGACCTGCTCGTCGAACATGGCGCGGGCTCGGCGTTGCGACTCGGCGTCGTCGGGCTCGAAGATGTTCGTGTTGCAGATGTTGCCGGCGAACAGCGAACCGTGCTCCGCAGCGACATCGCCGGCGATCTGCAACGCCTGGCGGTTGATCGCCTCGAGGTCGTCCTCGCGGCCGATCAGCGCCAGCTTCTCGCGGTGGGCGTAGTACGTGAACGCCTCGACGACGTCGGAACCGGCGTGCACGAACTCCCGGTGCAGCTGGGCGACGAGTGCCGGCTCCTCGAGCACGACCTCCGGCACGAACGCCCCTGCCTGCAGGTAGCCCCGCCGCTCGAACTCGAAGAGATACCCCTCGGCGCAGATGACGGTTCCCTCGCCGAGGCGTTCGAGCAACTTGCCCATCCCCGGCAACGTAACGCCGGCGCGGGCCGGCTTCACGACTCGACGTACGTGACCTCCCACTGCGGCGGACCGATCGCCTGCACGAGCACCTTGGTCCCCGGTTGCGCCGAGCTGAAGCTTCCGATGTGTGGTCGGCCACCGTCGTACGTGAGGAGCCAACCGGACTGCGGCGTCGGGCAGTCGATGGTGACCACGAACTCGCCCTCGTCGGGCAGGTGCTGGCGCACCTGGACGCCGCCGCCGGACAGCACCTGCAGCACCTCGTCGAGGCCTCCGCCGCCGGTCGCCGAGTTGAAGTGGAAGTGGTCGAAGCGCGTGTAGTCGACGCCCGGCGCGATCACGAAGAGCTGCGGATACGTGACGCCGTTGGTGGCGTCGAACGTGCTCAGCTCGCCGCCGCCCGCGACCTGGGGCGCTCGCCCGGCGGCCGCGACGACCTCCAGGAGCTGCTCACGCGGCAGCAGGAAGCGCTGCAGGACGGGGGCGGCCTCGTCGTCCGTGAGCGTGGGCTGCGCCAGCAGCGCGTGGATCGCGTCAGGCGCTGCTCCCACGTCGAGCGGCCAGAGCCCGAACCCGATCGGGTGCAGCGTCTCGTTGATCTCCGCCAGATCGGTGACCGCAGCACGACCGCTGGTGAACTCCAAGATCGGATCGTTCATGTGCGCGCCTCCGGTTGTCAGTTGCGAGCGTTGTAGTCGATGATCAGGGCGTCCGCTTGCTGCGCCGCGGCATCAAGCGTAGGAGCCACATCGGCGCCGCCGAAGATGGCCGCCACGGCGCTGGCAGTGGCCGTCCGGACCTGGCGCATCGGCCCGAGCACCGGTCCGAGTGCCGTCACGTCATCGGCAGGAGCGGCCTTGAGGGATTCGTAGGCGACCGCGAAACGGGGATCGTTGAGGTATGTCGACTTGATCGGATCGAGCTCGAGCGCGTCTTCACGCACCGGCACGTAGCCCGTCGCAGCCGCCCACGTCGACTGCGACTGCGCTTCGATGAGGAACTGGATGTAGTCCCACGCCGCGGCGACGGCCGCGTCGCCCTTGTCGGCGACGATGTAGAGCGATCCCCCGCCGACGAGCGTCAGCGGGTTGCCCCCGGACCCGGCATCGCCCCGATGCCGAGCTGGTCGCTGGTGATGCCGGGGATCAGACCGCCGTTCAACACGTTGATCACAACGCCGATGGCGCCGGACGAGGCGATCGCCATCGCTGCCGGCTGCGCCTGATCGGCCAGCTTGAGCAGCTGATCCGCGCTCTGGGGGTTGTCGCCGACCGTCATGGCCAGCCCGTCGGTGATCAGGCCTTGCACCGCGGTCAACAGCTCGACACCCTCCGGACCGTTGAAGAGCACTCGCGTCGCCGGCGCCACCCGCCCGTTGCCGTTGTCGGCATAGGGCTGCCCGGCCTTGGCGAACCACTGCTCGAGGAACCACGCGCCGCCTGAGTCGACGCCCGAGTCGAGGGCGATGCCGTACGTCGCGGCGCCGGAGTCGACGATCGCCTGCGAGGCCACTCGGAGCTCCTCGAGCGAGACGGGCGGGCGGGCGACATCCAGGCCGGCGGTTTCGAACATCACCTTGTTGAAGAACAGGACGGGCGTGCTGACGTTGAACGGCATCGACCATTGCACGCCCTCGGTCTCGTACGCGTCGAGCGCTCCGGGCAGGAACTCCGACGTGTCGTAGCCGCTCGCCTCGATGCACGCTCCGACCGGGACCACGGTCCGACTGTCAGCCATCTGCTGCACGACGTACTCCGGCAAGAGGACGAGATTCGGGCGGTCGCTCTGGCTGCTCTGCACGTACTTGTCGATCGTCTCCTTCGTGCCGACCTGGTTCTGCAACGTCACCCGCACCTTGTCCTGGCCGGCGTTGTACTGGTCGGTCAGCGCCTGGAGATGTCCCTCCACCTCGGTCTGCAGGCCGAACCAGAACGTCAGCTCGATCGGTTCGGCGGCGTCGGCGTGCGCGCCCACCGGGCACGCTGGCAACGAAGCGAGCGGCGTGCTCGTCGTCGTGGGGCCGATGGTCGTCGTCGTCGTCTGCCCAGGCACCGTCGAGACCGGGACGGTGGTCGTCGTCGTGGCGAGCGGTGGGTTGCCGGCGTTGAGGATCGACTCTCCCGAACTGCACGCAGCAAGGAGCAGGCAGCCGGCCAGGGTCAGGAGCCTGCTCATCCCTTGACGGCTCCCGACGTGAGACCGCGCAGCAGCTGACGCTGGAAGATCAAGAGGGCAATGACGATCGGGATGGCGGCGATCATCACGCCGGCCATCACGAGGTTCGGTCGGTCCAGGCTCGATGTGGCGAGCTGCTTGAGCCCGCTCTGCACCGTGTACATGTCCGACTCGGTCGTGATGAGGTTGGGCCACAGGTACTGGCCATAGGCCCCGAGGAAGAACAGCAGGGCCATCGCACCGAGCGTCGGCCGCACGAGGGGTACCGCGACGTGCCGCAGGAAGCCGACGTGGCCGACACCGTCGATCGACGCCGCGTCGCGCAGGTCGCGGGGCAGCGTGAGGAAGGTCTGGCGGAGCAGGAACGTCCCGAACGCAGTCGCCAGGAACGGCACGGTCAAACCGGCGTAGCTGTTCAGCCACCCCAGGGAATCAATGGACTTGCGGTTGACGACCAGCGTCGCCTCGACCGGAACGAGCAACGTGGCGAGGAACAGCACGAACAGCAAGTTGCGCCCGGGGAACTCCAAGAAGGCGAACGCGTACGCGGAGATGACCGAGGTCACCAGCTGCCCGACGGTGATCACGGTCCCCACGATCAGTGAGTTCAGGAGGAACCGTCCGAGCTGGCCCTCTGTCCATGCGTCGCGGAAGACGTCGAGCGTCAACGACTCCGGGACGAGGGGGTGCACGAGGACCTTGTTGCCTGGCTTGAGCGCGGCCACCAGCGTCGTGTACACGGGAAAGAGGATCAGCGCGGAGATGACGACGAGCAGGCCGTATCGGCCGACGGCCCGCCATCCGCTCGGGCTGTCGTACGTGGTGGTCGCGTCAACGGTCATGGCGGCGAACCGCCAAGTCGGAGGTGCATACGCGCGCCGAGGGAAGCGCCAGCGACGAGGCGCAACGGAGCGAGCGAGTTTCGAGTGAGCGACGTCATGCGTAATGAATTCGTCGGCCGATGCCGATGAGCTGGAGGACCGACAACACGAGAAGGACGAGGAACAGCAGGACCGCCACCGCCGCCTGCAGGCCGAGGTTGTTGTTGATGATCGAGTTCGTGCCGTAGGTCAGGTAGGTCAGCGTCGTGGTCGGGTTCTGCGGTTGGGGACCGCCGCCGGTCAGGAGGTCGATCTCGCCATACGCCTGGAAGGCACGGGTGCTCAGCACGATGATGACGAACAGCAGCGTCGGCGCGAGCAGCGGCAGCGTGACGCTCCAGAACCGGCGGATGCCCCCCGCCCCATCGACGACGGCCGCCTCATGGAGGTCACGGGGAATGCCCTGAAGGCCAGCCGTGATGAGGATGAACGTGAAACCGAGGCCGGCCCAGACGCTGGAGAGGGCGACCGACACCAGGGCCGTGTCGGGGTCACGCAGCAGGCCAGGCGACTTGACGACGGGGAACAGGTCGCTGATCCAGGAGACGTTGGCCAACACCCCGATCGAAGGCTCGAGGAGGAACAGCCACATCAGGGTGGCGACGGCGACCGAGGTGGCGATCGTCGACGAGAAGATGGCCCGGAAGATCCCGATGCCGCGCAGGTACTTGTCGGCCAACACGGCAAGGCCGATGCCGAGGGCGATGCCGAGCGGGACGGTGAGCAGCGCGAACTTCACCGTGACCCAGACGGCGTCCTGGAACTCGGGACTCCGGGCTACGTCGACGTATTGGTCCCACCCGTTGGACTGGCAGTTGTTCCCTTGCGCGTCGCAGCGCGTCTGGCCGAGCCAGACGGCCCGCCCGAGCGGGTACAGGACGAACGCGATCAGGATCACGAGCGACGGACCGAGCATCCAGACCGCCGTCGGCACGTCGCGCCAGCGAGAGACGGTCGACCGCCGGCGGGGCACGTCCGCAATGTAGGACATCTGCTCGGTTGTGGCCGGGCCGGCTGGAGACCGACGGATACCATGCCGACCCGTGACCGGCGGGGCGAGCACCACGTGAAGCGAGTCGTCGCGGCCGCCGCCGGCGGCCTCGGTCTGGGCCTCGTGGTCGTCACCGCCGGGCGCCGCGTCGGCAAGCTCATGTCCTGGCGCTCCCGGCGGGTGTGGAAGATGACCGCCCGCAACACGACCCGCTTCGCCGCCACCAAGGCCCGCCAACTCGTGACGCCGGCCGAACGCCGCGCCGAGCTCGACGCCCAGTTCGCCATCCGCACCGCCGAGGACGTGGCCAAGGAGCTCGGCGAGATGAAGGGTGTGCTGATGAAGCTCGGCCAGCTGGTCAGCTTCATCGCCGAGGGTCTGCCCGACGAAGCGCAAGCGGCGCTCGCCACGTTGCAGGCAGATGCCGCCCCGATGTCACCGACGCTGGCCGCCGGCGTCGTGCGCGACGAGCTCGGTGCCGAGCCCGAGGACGTGTTCGCCCGCTGGGAGGACCTGCCGGTCGCCTCGGCGAGCATCGGTCAGGTCCACCGAGCCACCACGCACGAAGGCCGCCAGGTCGCCGTCAAGGTGCAGTTCCCGGGTGTCAGTGAGGCGATCGAGGAGGACCTCGACGGCGCCGAGGTGATGTACAGCGTCTTCTCTGCGCTGGCGCTCAACGGGTTCGACGCCCGCGGGTTCGTCGACGAGCTACGAGCCCGGATGCGGGAGGAGCTCGACTACCGCCTCGAGGCCCGCAACGTGGACGAGTTCGCCCGCCACTTCACCGGCCACCCGTGGGTCCGCATCCCGGAGCTCCTGCCGGAGCTGTCGACCGAGCGCGTGCTCACCACCGAGTGGACCGAGGGCATGTCCTGGGATCAGTTCGCGGCGACCGCCCCGCCGGAGACCAAGCAGCGCGTCGGCGAGGTGATCTGGCGCTTCGGACAGCACTCGATACAGCGCCTGGGCGCGTTCAACGGCGACCCGCATCCCGGCAACTACCGCTTCCACCACGACGGCAGCGTGACGTTCCTCGACTTCGGGCTCGTCAAGCGCTGGGAGCCAGGCGAGTGGCAACGCCTGGAGCCGAGCCTCGACGCCATCGTCGTCCACCGCGATCCGGAGCTGCTCGTCAGCGCCATGGAGTCGTCCGGGTTCCTCGCCGAGGGGCACGGTCTCGACCCACAGACGGTGTACGACTACGTGTCCAGCCCGTACCGGCCGTACCTCGTCGACCACTTCACGTTCACCCGGGAGTGGATGCGCGAGACGCTGGCTCGCATCTTCGACCTCGGCGGGCCACACGCCGCCGTGATCTCGAAGTTGAACATGCCGCCCAGCTTCGTCATCCTCGACCGGGTCGTGTGGGGCGTCAGTGCCATCCTCGGCAAGCTGGAGGTCAGCGGACCGTTCCGGGACATGCTGCTCGAGTACCGCATCGGCGCACCTCCGGCGACCGACCTGGGTGCAGATGAAGCGGCATGGCGCGTCAGCGCCGGACGTTGATGGCGCGTCAGCGCCGGACGTTGATGGCGCGTCAGCGCCGGACGTTGATCGGTGGGGCCAGCGGCCAGGACCCGCCCACCCACGGAACCTTGGCCGGGGGCGGCCAGCCGCCGTCGCGGCTGTAGGCCCACCACTCGAACGGGTTGAGGTAGTACCCGCACGTCTCGGCGACGCGGAACAGCGACGCGCCGCGCTTGCGGTTGACGACCCAGATCAGTGCGCCGGCGAGACCGCCGACGACGGTCCAGCTGAAGTACAGGATCGGATACAGCGGCCCGAACCAGCGCCCCTGCCAGACGTGGACGTCCTCGTGAACCGTGATCAGCCGCTGGCGCCGGGGAGAGACGCGGACTGACGCACCGGCGTTGTTGATCGTGTTGCCGACCGTGACGACGAACCCTCGTCGCACCCTGAAGCCTCCGGTGTAGACGTGGCGGTTGGCTCGTGCGCTGAGCCGGGCCACGTAGCCACCACGGCTGGGTCGCAACCACGCCACGAGGTGCGCGACCAGGGCACCCGCCGTGACGGGCACCGCCCACGTGGAGTCGAGGGTGAACGCCAACACGCCCGTCGGCTTCGCCCAGCCGTACGTGCCGCGGGCACCGCCGATCAGACCGTTGGCGGCACCGACGACGGCGGCCGGCCAGCCGAGGCCGAGGAGCGACCAGGACGCGCCGGCGAGCACGCCGCCGGCAGTGGCGGCGAGCAGTGCTTCGGCGACGCGGCCGGCTAGTTCTGGCGCAGGAGCGCCAGCAGGCGCAGGATTTCCAGGTACAGCCACACCAGCGTGACGAGCAGCCCGACGGCGGCCACCCACTCGTAGTCCTTCGCCAGGCCCATGCGTGCGCCCCGCTCGATGAAGTCGAAATCGAGGGCGAGGTTGAACGCCGCCAACCCGCACACGAAGACGCTGAAGAGGATCCCGAAGAGACTCGGCTCGTTGAAGAACGAGATGTCCGCGCCGAAGAGGCTGAACACGAACGTGGCGAGGTAGAGCAGCATCACGCCGAGCGTGGCGGTGATGACGACGCGGCGGAAGCGGTCGGTGACCTTGATGATCCTCGTTCGGTACAGCACCAGCATCACCAGGAACACGGCCAACGTCGCGGCGACCGCCTGGACGACGATGCCGTCCCATTGCTCGTTGAAGATCTTGGAGATGGATCCGAGGAAGAAGCCTTCAGCGAGGGCATAGATCGGGCCGAGGATCTTGGCCCACGTCGGCTTGAAGTACAGGGCAATGACCGCGGCGAAGCCGACGATGACGCCGACCAGCGCCAGCGACGGGAACTTGAAGTCACCTTGCGGGGTGGCCTCGGTGGCCGACCATCCGAGACCCGCCGTCACCAGCAGCAGCACGAACAGGACGGCTGTCGCCGTGATCGTGCCCTTCACGGTCATCATTCCGGGGCGCCACGGGGAGATGGGGCCGTCGTCGACTCGTGGGCCAGGGGCGCTCGGCGGCGCCCAGACTTCGCCGCCTGGGCTCGGCGGCGTCGGCGCCGCCCAACCGGCTCGGTCCGCCTCCAGCTTCTTCTCGTTCAACAGCGGGTTCGGCACTCGGCACTCCCTTCGGGACGGCAGTCCGCCGTCAGCGCAAAATCTATCCGCCGCGGCGTTTGCGCTGGCGAGCGTCGCAACATCGCAACAGTTGATGCCGCCGCCGATCACATCTCGATTCGTGATGGAAGGTAATTGCCGGCCGTGCACTCGCCAGGTGGACGGTCTTGACCGCGTCGGTATCGTGAGGCCATTCCCCGCCCGAGCGGGTACATCGCCCGATTACACCGGCCCCGGGCACGGGACGGTACAAAGGAGCCGTTGGTGGCCAAGGATCGCGTCGAGCGCGATGACGAGGACCTTGTACGTCTGTACCTGACCGACATCGGGCAGTACACGCTGTTGACCAAGGACGACGAAGTCCGTTTGGCCAAGGCGATCGAGGCGGGCAAGGAGGCGATCGAGAGCCTCGACGCCGGCGGCAAGGACATCACGGCGGCCCGCAAACGAGAGTTGCGACGCTCCGCCCGCCAGGGCGAGGAGGCGGAGCGCCAGTTCGTGCAATCGAACCTCCGGCTCGTCGTGTCGATCGCAAAGAAGTACCAGGCATCGGGGCTGCCGCTGCTGGACCTGATCCAGGAGGGCAACCTCGGGCTGATGCACGCCGTCGAGAAGTTCGACTGGCGCAAGGGCTTCAAGTTCTCGACGTACGCCACGTGGTGGATCCGCCAGGCGATCACCCGGGGGATCGCCAACACGGGCCGCACGATCCGGCTGCCCGTCCACGCCGGCGACACCCTGGCCCGGCTGCAGAAGGCCCGCTCGCGGCTGGAGCTCAAGTACGGGCGTCCCGCGACGCTGGCCGAGCTGGCCCGCGAGGTCGAGATGCCCGAGGACAAGGTGACGGAGGCGCTGCGCTTCGCCGCCGAGCCGCTGTCGCTGTCGGAGCCCCTGCGCGAGGACGGCGATGCCGAGCTCGGCGATGTCGTCGAGGACCGCTCGGCCGAGAGCCCATTCGAGGTGGCGGCGACGGCGTTGCTGCCCGACGAGATCGCCCGGCTCCTCGCTCCGCTGGATGAGCGGGAGCGGGAGATCCTCAAGCTCCGCTTCGGCCTCGATCGGGGTGAGCCGCGGACCCTCGAAGAGGTCGGCGAGCACTTCAACCTGACCCGGGAGCGGATCCGCCAGATCGAGGCCCGGGCGATGAGCAAGCTGCGCCACCCGTCGAGCGACACCGGCGCCCGCGACCTCCTCGCCGTCTAACCCGTCGCGCCTCCCACATCTGGGCGCGGAGATTCTCGACGCGCCGTCTGGGCGCGGAGATTCTCGAAATCGAGAACGTCCGCGCCCAGATGAGAACCGGTCGAGCGAGTCTCCGGCGTCGCCCTCCTGTCGGCGCGTCGGGACTCGCCATCGGGACATGGATCGCCGCCTCCACGCTGACGATGCGCTACCTCGGTTGCTGGGCCTCGTTCGCCGCCGTCGTGGCCGGCCACGCCGCGGTCACCGGGCGCCGTGCGGACGCCAAGGTGGCCGGCCTCGTGGTCGCCGCGGCCGCCGGGGGTCTCGGCGTCGCGGCGCTGCGCGTGATCGGCGCCTGACGCAAACGGCCGCGACGTCGCAGGCCGCGTCGTGACACCATGCCCTCGTGATCGAAGTGCGGGCCCCGGCGCTCGAGGAGTTGAGGGAGGCGGCCCGCGTGGTCTCGACGGCGCTGCTGCAGGCACCGCACGACGACGCCAGCTGGACGAAGTCGGAACCGAGCTGGAAGGACTGCGACTCGCTCACGGCCTGGGACGACGGGCGCTGCGTCGGCCACGCCGGGGGCTACCGCCTCGAGACGGTGGTGCCAGGCGGCGCCCGTGTGCCCACGTGCGCGGTCACGCGCGTCGGCGTCCTGTCCACGCATCGCCGCGCCGGCGTCGGGCGACGGTTGCTGACCCAGTTGCTCGATGAAGCGCGCGGTCGTGGTCAGCCGCTGGCCTCGCTGCGGGCCAGCGAAGCGGTCATCTACGCGCGGTACGGGTTCGGCGTCGCCGGCGAGGCATGCGAGATCACGCTCGACCCGCGTGCCGCCCGTCCGATCCGCGCCGCCGAGACGACAGGGTCCGTCCGCCTCCTCGCCCGCGAGGAGATCATGGACGTGCTGCCCCCGCTCTACGACCGCATCGCCACAGCACCGGGAGTGATCAGCCGACCGGAGTGGCTGTGGCGCCGGTACTACGAACAGGCTCTCGAGCTTGGGGGCGACGCCGAGCTGGTCGCCGTGCACCGCAACGCCGACGGCGCGGACGACGGCTTCGTCCATTACGGCGTGAAGTGGAAGACCGAGTCCCACCTCGAGCCGGTTGGCCTCGGCCAGGTGTCCGACTTGTTCGGTGCGACGCCGGCCGTCGAGTTGGCGCTGTGGGCGTACCTGTGCGACGTCGACCTCGTGCGGAAGTGGACGGGGGACGAGCGTCCCGTGGACGAGCTGGTCCGCCTCGCCGTCGCGGATGCCCGAGCGCATGACATGAAAGCGGTCTGGGACGAGCAGTGGTTGCGCGTCCTGGACGTCGACGCTGCGCTGCGCGCCCGCACGTACGGCGAGGCGGCTGACGGCGTCACGATCGCAGTGA
The DNA here is from genome assembly GCA_963844915.1 of uncultured Acidimicrobiia bacterium. GTDB lineage: Bacteria > Actinomycetota > Acidimicrobiia > Acidimicrobiales > Ilumatobacteraceae > JALZMG01. The sequence continues at coordinate 21,889 of CAWJQF010000014.1, forward strand.
GCGACGAGCGATACCCGGACAATGGCGGGGTGTGGCGGATCGACGCCAAGGGCGCAGCTCGGCACGAAGTCCCCGTGGCGGAGGCCGACCTGGCGACGGACATCGCGACGCTGGCTGCGACCTATCTCGGCGGCGTGCGGTGGTCGAGCCTGGCGGCTGTCGGACGTGTCGAGGTCCGCAACCCGGCCGTGCTGCCCACCGCCGACACCTTGTTCCTCTCGGCGCGAGCGCCGTACTGCGGCTCGTTCTTCTGACTAGCGCTACTCCGCGTCGCCCGACTCGTCGGCAGCGCCGAACGCGACGGTCAGCGTCAGCTCTTCGACACCACGGACGGCCGTTATCGCCAGCTCTCCGCCCGGTGCCACGGAACCGAGTACGTCGAACAGGTCATCGGCACTGAGCAGGTCGCGATCACCCGCTCGCACGAGAAGGTCGCCCTGCTGGATCCCGGCGGCCTCGGCCGGCGAGCCCTCGACGACGCTGCGCACCAGCAGCCCATCTCGCTCGGGTAGGCCGACGGACTTGCGAAGCCGTGCCGCCACGGCGGCCGGCGCCAGGGCGACGCCGAGCGTCTGGCGCTGGTACGTGCGGCCCTCCGCCATCCCGGCGACGGCGTCACGCAGCGTCGCATCGGCGGCGCGGGCGAGATAGAAGCCGTGCTCCAGACGGTGGGTGTTGATGGCGACGACCCGCGCCGAGCGATCGAGCACGGGCGCCCCGGACGAGCCGGCGGCGCACGGGGCGACGTGCTCGATGGCGCCGTGGATCTGCCGCCCACGCGGACCGCGGAATCCCGCCTCGAGCGCGAGTGACCTGGCCCCAGCCGACCCGCCGCTGCTGACGACCAGCCGTCACGGCCACGACCACATCACCGGTGGCGACGCCGTTGTCGGCCCACTCGAGCGGGGCGACCTCACCGGTGTCGACCTCCAACACGACCAGATCGCCGTCGACGTCGCTGCCGACGACGGTGCCCTGCACGGTCCGGCCGTCATCGAAGCGGACCTCCGTCGTGCGATCGCGCAGGTTGTGGGCGTTGGTGACCACGCGGTTCGTCGCGATGACGAATCCCGTGCCACGGCCATGGCGGCCGATCGCGACGACCGCCCGTCCGACGGCCGCATCCGTGTCCCGGACCAGCTGGCTCAGCTCGTCGACCACGCTCATCTCGACCTCCTAGGAGTCACTACTGAATCGCTAGTGACTATAGACTGAGGTCGTGGCCGTCGACAACCGCTCGCTCGACGCGGCCACGCGCAGCATCGGCGACCGCTGGACGCTGCGCATCGTCGGCGCGTTGCTCGATGCAGATCGCACGTTCGGGGAGCTGTCGACGGACGTCGACGGGATCGCTCCGACGATCCTGACCGCTCGGCTGCGGACGCTGCAGCGGCTCGGCCTGGTCGTGGCCGAGCCCTACGAGCGGCGCCCACCGCGGATGCGCTACTCGCTCACGCAGTCCGGGCGCGACCTCGCGACGGCGATCGCCTCGCTCGCCGCGTGGGGCGCCGGCCACGAAGGCAGGCGGTCGAGCCAGGTCCACGGCACGTGCGGCACGCCGGTCGAAGCACGCCTGTGGTGCCCGACCTGCGAGCAGGTCGTCGGCGAGAGCCACGGCCCCCACGAGCACGCAGACGACGGCGACGAGCTCATCTGGTGCTGACCCGAAGCTCCAGCGTGTAGAACAGCGTGCGCTCCCCACGAGCGGGGAGGTGTCCGGGCACCTGGTGGGCCCCGCCGCCTTCAAAGCGGTTGGGACGGGCGATCCCCGTCCGGCGGGTTCGATTCCCGTCCACCTCCGCTAAGGGCTCCACCGTGCACTGTCGACGACCGCCAGGGCTTGCCGACGCGACCAACGTGTGTAGGGTCCGCCGAATGAAGAAGCTGCTGTTGCTCCTCATCGTCTTGGCCATCGCCGGTGTGGCGGCTCGTCAGCTGACGTCGTCGTGAGCACCGGGCCGCGGGCCCAGACGTGACCTTCTGTCCGTAGGAATCCGCCAGATCGGCGCGGTTCCTACGGACGGTTCGGTTTGATGTTGTTCGTCCGAGGAACCACCGCTACGTTCGCCGCCCCGACATCCCCCCGGCGTCACCGGCCGCAACGGCCCATCGCCCGGGAGGGTTCCTCGTGCCCGTCACCATCTGCTGGTCCGCCAAGGGCGGGAGCGGCACGACCGTCGTCGCCGCGGCGCTCGCGTTGGCCGGCCACGCGGAGTCGCTGCTCGTCGATCTCGACGGTGAGCTGCCCGCCGTGCTCGGGCTCCCCGAGCCGACAGGACAAGGCATCAGCGACTGGCTGGCGTCCGATGCCGTCGCGCCTGCGGTCCTCGACCTCGCGCTGAGCAGTCGATCGCACGACCAGCCTCGTGCCGCGCGGCACGGCCGGAGTCGACCTCGCTTCGCCGAGGTGGCCCGAGCTCATTGCGTGGCTCGACGCGCGTGGTCACGTCGTGATCGATGCCGGGACCACGCCGCCGCACAGCGAGCTCGTGCAGCCCGGCGTGCGCAGCCTGCTCGTCACACGTGGGTGCTACCTCGCGCTGCGACGCGCCGTCGCCAGTGCGGCGCGCCCACACGGCATCGTGCTCGTCGCCGAGCCCGGCCGGAGCCTGCGTCGGCGCGAGGTCGAGCAGTCCATCGGCGCGCCGGTCGTCGCCACCGTCAGTCTTGATCCAGCCGTCGCCCGCGCCGTCGACGCGGGGCTGCTCAACGCCTGCCTGCCGAAGGCACTCCGACGAGAGCTCCGAGGCGCAGCGTGAGCACCGACGCCAGGGCCCTCAGCTCGGTCGACGACGATCTCGTCGCTGCGCTCTGCCGCGCCGCCGAGCGCGAACCCGGCGACACGACCTCAGTCGTCCGCGCCCACGTGCGCCGCGTCGCGCCGCTCGCTGGTGCCGACGCCACCGAAGAGCTCGTACGCGCCGCCGTCGCCCGCCTCGACGGGCTCGGCGAGCTCGATGCGCTGCTGCGCGACGAGACGATCGACGAGGTCCTCGTCAACTCGAGCGGGGAGGTGTGGATCGAACGCGACGGCGACCTCCAACCCGTCGGACATCTCGCCGCCGACGACCTCGCCGTCGTCGTCGAGCGGATCCTCGCTCCGCTCGGTCGACGCGTCGATCGATCGTCGCCGGTCGTCGACGCACGTCTGCCCGACGGGTCACGCGTGTGTGCCGTGGTTCCGCCCGTCGCCGTCGACGGGGCGTGCCTCGCCGTCCGCCGCTTCCACGACCGCGCCCTGCCGCTGCATGCGTTCTGCGACGCCGCTGTCGCCAGGCTCGTCGAAGAGCTCGTCGCCCGCCGGTGCAACGTGATCGTCAGCGGAGCAACGTCCTCTGGCAAGACCTCCCTGCTCAACTCGACGTTGGCGCTGGCACCACCGGCCGAACGGCTCGTGATCATCGAGGACACAGCTGAGCTGCTGCCACGGGTGGCCCACCTCGTCCGGCTCGAAGCACGCCCGGCGAGCCCGGATGGCCCCCTCGCCATCACGTTGGAACAGCTCGTGCGGACGGCCCTTCGGCTACGCCCCGATCGACTCGTCGTCGGGGAGGTGCGCGGCCCGGAGGTCGTCGCCCTCGTGCAGGCGTTGAACACCGGCCACGACGGGTCGTGGTCGACCTGCCACGCCAACAGCGCGCTCGATGCGCTGCATCGGCTCGAGACGTTGATCCTCGCCGCCGCGCCGGCGTGGCCACTGCGCGCGATCCGCCAACAGCTCGCCCGCTCGATCGACGTCGTCGTGCACGTCGCCCGGACCGGCCACTCGGCGCGCCGAGTCGTCGAGGTCGCTGAGGTGGTCATCGACGATCCGCTGGCGTTGCGGCCGCTCGTCGCCGACGGCTTCGTCGTGGACGAGCTGCGCCGGGGGCGGCCATGAGTCGCAGCGCGATCATCGTGGCCCTCCTCACCGTCGTCGCGGTGCTGCTCGCAGCCGGGCCTGCGGCTCGTCGGTTCGCGACGCCGCGGGCCAGAGAGACCGCAACGATCAACCGTCCACCGTCGTGGTGGCGACGGGCCATTCGACCGGGCGCGACGCCCCCGCCTCCCACGGATTCGGAGATGGCCGCGTGGTGCGATCAGGTCGCCTCGGGATTGCGCAGCGGGCGATCGTTGACGGCGGCGATCACCGAGACCGATGCCGTGTGGATGCCTCGGGCAGTGCTGCCGTCCGTTGGCCAGGCCGTCCATCGAGGGCGGGCGCTCGCCGACGCCTTCGAGGACGTCTCGGCCGATCCCTCGACACCTCGAGGGCTGGCCGTGCCAGTGCTCACCGCCAGCGCCCGGCTCGGTGGCCCGGCCGCTCCGGTGGTCGAGCGCGTCGCCGCCACCCTTCGCGCCCGCGCCACGGAGCGCGCCGAGCGCCTCGCCGCGAGCTCGCAGGCCCGACTGTCTGCCCGCGTGCTGACGGTTGTTCCGTTCGCCGTGCTGGCCTTCCTGGCTCTGACCGAACCGTCGGTTCGTGATGCCGCGTCATCACCCATCGGACTGACCTGCCTGGTCCTCGGCACCGCGCTGAACGTCGTCGGCTGGGCATGGATGCGGCGCCTGATCGGGGGTCGTCGGTGATCGCCGCGGAAGGTCTCGCCAACGCGACCGCCGTAGCCGCCGGGGTGCTCGTCTTCGCCGCGTTGTTCCTCCTCGCTGCCGCGGCGCGACGCGCATCCGGGCGCCGCCCTCCAGGCGTCGTCGAGCGACAACGGAGCCCGAGAGCCGGGCGACGACGCTGGCGGCGGTTCGCACTGCCGGCGCTCGCCGCGCTCCTGCTCGGGGTCGTCGGCGGGCCGCTCGCGCCGGTCGCCGTCGGCGGCGTCGTCGCCGCCGTGATGCCACTCCGGCGGAAGGCCGCGGTCGCCCGCCGTCGGCGCGGCATCGCAGAGGCCATGCCCGACGCCATCGAGCTGTTCGTGCTGTGCGTTCACGCCGGCGCCTCGCCGACTCACGCGATCGGCGAGCTCGCTCGATGTACGTCGCCACCCGTGCGGGAGGCGTTCGTCGCTGTCGAGTTGCAGCTGCACCGAGGTCGGCGGCTCGCCAACGCGCTCACCGAGCTGCCGCGCCACGCTGGCCTCGCCGGGCAGGAGTTGGCCGCAGCCGTGGGCGCCGCGGACCGCGACGGCGTGCCGTTGGCTCCTGTCCTCGAGCGGCTCGCCAGTGAGGCCCGCGCCGCACGGCGACGGGCCGGTGAGGCGGCGGCCCGCCGGCTGCCGGTTCAGCTGTCGTTCCCGCTCGTCCTGTGCACGTTGCCGTCCTTCGTGCTCCTTGCCATCGCGCCGGCCGTGCTCGGCGCCCTGTCGACGCTGCGGGGTCGTGCCCCGTGATGCGTCCCACCCCATCTCGAGCACTGCCACGGAGGCGCCATGACCACCGCCATCTCCACCCTCTTCATCACCGTGCTGGCGCGGCTGCACGCCATGGTGCTGACTGCCACCGAGCCACCCTCGCCCCGCCGGGCCAGGGGCGAGGACGGTCAAGCGACGACCGAGTACGCCCTCGTCCTGCTGGCCGCCGCGCTCGTGGCGCTGCTCGTCGTGGCGTGGGCGACAGCAGGCGGCGGCGCCGCCAAGATCGGTCGGCTCTTCGACCGCGTCATCGACGCCGTCACCGATCGGATCTGACCGGCCGTGCCAAGGGAACCGGCGGACAGGCCGCCGTCGAGCTGGCGCTCGCCCTGCCGTTGGTGGTGGTGTTCCTGCTCGGGCTGTTCCAGGTGGCGCTCGTCGCTCGCGACCAGCTGGCCATCGAGCTGGCGGTGCGGGAGGCTGCCCGAGCCGCCAGCGTCTCGGCCGATCCACGCGGCGCGGCGTCGACCGCCGCCAACCGGGCCACCTCGCTGCGACCACTGACCGTCGACGTCCGCGTCGCCGCGGACACCGTGACCGTGACGGTGCGACATCGCAGCGTGACGGACCTCGCCCTCGTCGGGCGACTCATCCAGGACGTCGACCTGCGCGCCAGCGCCACGATGGCGCTCGAGCCCCCATGAGCGATCGAACCTGCGACGCGACGAGGTGAAACTAGGTGTTGTCGCTGGTCCCGCTGCGGTCGGGCAGGTACGGCTCGATGGCTTCGGCCAGCTTGGCCATCGTCATCGACTGCAACCAGACGTGCCCGGGTCCGTGGATCTCGGCCATGAACAGGGAGTCGCCGAAGAACTTGTTCTTCACGCCCTTCACGGTGGCGAAGTTCAGCTCCATCGGCGCGTCGAACAGGGCCAGGTGGGCGGGATGCACGAGCAGTGACTGGCCGGCCTGCAGCTGGTAGTCGACGATCTCGCCGTTCAGCGCCACCCACGCCCGACCGTTCCCCGACAGCTTCTGGTAGACGAGCCCGGCACCGCCGAAGACGCCTGCGCCGAGGCGCTTCTGCAGGGCGACCGAGACTTCGACATCGCGCGTCCCGGCCATGAAATCCGCCGGACTGCACCATGAACTCGTCCTGCGGATCGATCGTGAGCTCCTTGATCACGCCCGGCATCGGGGCGGCGAGGGCGATGAAGCCACCGTTGGACGGCGCGGTGTACTCGGTGAGGAACAGTTGGCCGCCCCCCACGGCCCGCTTGATCGAGCTGAGGAAGCCGCCCTTGCCACCGGAGCCGAAGCGGGTCGACGTCTCGAGCGCCATGCCTTGCGAGTACCAGCCGACCTCGCCACCTTCGGTGGTCAGCGTCTCACCGCTTGCCAGCGTGATCTCGAGGACGGGCATGGTGGTACCGACGATCCGTGTCTCCATGGTGCGGCACCGTAGTTCCGGCGCCTGATCTCAGAACTCCTCGGCTTCGGGAGGCGGCCGGCCGCCGCGCCGCCGGTCGGCGACGCGCAGGTTGACCCGCTGTTCCTCCTCCAGCGCGGCTTCCTCGGCGACCAGCCGCTCGAGGTTGGCGAACCGGTCTGGATCCAGTGAGCCGTCCTCGATCGCCGCCCGTACCGCGCATCCCGGCTCGCGGTCGTGCTTGCAATCGCGGAACCGGCAGTGCTCCATCAGCTCGAAGACGTCGGCGAACGCCCGCTCGATCCCCTCACCCGACAGCCACAGGCTCAGCGCCCGCAGTCCCGGTGTGTCGATCAACCAGCCTTCGTCGGGCAGCGGCAGCAGCTGCGCGGCCACCGTGGTGTGGCGCCCCCGTTGATCACCGGTCCGCACGGCCGTTGTCGCCTGGGCGTGACGGCCAACGAGGGCGTTGACCAACGTCGACTTGCCGACGCCGCTCGCACCGAGGAACGCCAACGTACGTCCGCCGTCGGCGAACGCCCGCAGCTCGTCGACGCCCTCGCCCGTGCGCCCGCTGACGACGAACACCGGCACGCCGAGCGCCACCTCGACAACCTCCCGCCGTAGCGGTTCCGCGTCGTCGACCACGTCGCTCTTGGTCAGCACGATGACGGGATCAGCGCCGCTGTCGAAGGCGAGCACGAGCTCCCGCTCGAGACGACGTTGGTTCGGCGGTGCACCGAACGAATGGGTGAGGAGGACGACGTCGATGTTGGCGGCCAGGGTGTCGGTCACGGCCCGTGCGCCGGCGAACGATGCGCGACGCACGAACGCGGACCGTCGGGGCAGAACGTGCTCCACTCGTTCGCCGTCGGCCGACGCGGAGACCCAGTCGCCGACGGCGACATCGGCACCGAGGTTGCGGACGCGTCGTGGTTGACCGTCGTCGCCGCCGGGCAGCAGGGCGCTCCACCCTCGGTCGATGCGCGCCACACGCGCCCGCGTGCCGGACGCGCCGAGCGCCTGCCACTCCGCTTCCCAGTCGGCGTCCCAGCCGAGCGCGGCCAGCTCCTCCACCGGGTCACACTGCCACGAGCGTGCTGTGACCGATGTCCTGGGAAACGGGGGCTAACCCCCGTGACGCGCTACGACACGCTGGCGTAGCGTTTGGGTCCATGTTGGCATCCCTTGCCCGCGCCTGCGTGCGCCACCGTTGGATCGTCATCGGGGCCTGGGTCGCCCTGCTCGTGGTGATCAGCGGGATCTCCAACGCAGTCGGTCCTGACTACCGCACCGACTTCGTGCTGCCCGACAGCGAGTCGAAGGAAGTCCAGGAGCTGATGGAGGCCAACAACCCCGAGCGGGCCGGCTTCTCGTCGCAAATCGTGATCCAGGCCGACCAGGGCGTCGAGGATCCGCAGGTGCAGGAGCGGCTCGAAGCCCTGATGGCCTTCGCCGACGAGCAGGAGGGCGTGCAGGTCACCAGCCCGTACGACAGCCCGCAACAGATCAGCCAGGACGGCACGATCGCCTTCGCCCAGCTCGACGTGACGGATCGGCCCTTCCAGGAAGTGACCGATCTGGGCACCACGATCGAGGACTTCGGCGAGGAGCAACCGGCGATCCAAGGGCTGACCGTCGAGTACGGCGGTGACATCTTCGGCGAGTTCGAGCTGCCCGAGAGCGAGATCCTCGGCATCATCGCCGCCGTCATCATCCTGATCCTCGCCTTCGGTTCGGTGTTGGCGATGGGGCTACCGATCGGCACCGCGTTGTTCGGGCTCGGCATCGGGTTCGCGCTCGTCTCCCTCTTGAGCTACGTGGTCACGATGCCCGACTTCGTGACGTCGATGGTCGCCATGATCGGACTCGGCGTAGGCATCGACTACGCGCTGTTCATCGTGACCCGCTTCCGGGAAGGCCTCCGCCTCGGCCTCAGCGTCGAGGAATCCGTCGTCGAGTCGATGGACACCAGCGGGCGGGCCGTCCTTTTCGCCGGGATCACGGTGATCATCTCGCTGATGGGCCTGACCGTGATCGGGCTCAGCTTCGTCTCTGGCATGGCCGTCGCTGCGTCGATCGGCGTGCTGATGATGATCCTCGGTTCGCTGACGCTGCTGCCCGCGCTTCTCGGCTGGGTCGGCACGCGGATCGACAACACGTCGCGGGCCGCGCTGATCGCCGTCGCGATCGCCGTCGTCTTCTCGCTCGTCGGCTTCTTCGCAGGCGCGCCCGCGCTGTACCTGGCGGGGCTCGGGCTGGCGATCGTCTTCTTTGCCGTCTCCTTCGCCATCAAGCCCCTGCGCAAGATGGTGCCGCACCGCGCCGAGCAGCCCAAGGAGCGGCGCTTCTGGTACCGCTGGAGTCGCCTCATCCAGCGTCGTCCGTGGCCGAGCCTGCTCGGCGCCGCCGGTCTGCTGATTTTGCTCGCCCTGCCGCTGTTTGCCATCCGCCTCGGGTTCGGTGACCTCGGGAACCAGCCGGAGAGCCAGACCGTCCGCCGCGCCTACGACCTGCTGGCCGAAGGCTTCGGCCCCGGGTACAACGGGCCCGTGCTGATCACGGTCCAGGGAGAGGCAGCAACCGACGAGGCCGCGCTCGGCCAGTTCGTCGACACCCTCAGCGGCACGCCGAACGTCGCAACGGCATTCCCGACACCGATCAACGACAACGTCGCCCTCGTCATCCTCTACCCGGAGAGCGCGCCGCAAGACGCCGAGACGACGACGCTGGTGAACACACTGCGCGACGACGTCATCCCAGCGACAGGCGTCGACGCCAAGGTGGGTGGCGCGACCGCAGCATCGACCGACTTCTCGGACTTCCTCGCCCAACGCTTGCCGTGGCTGATCGGCATCGTGCTGCTGCTCAGCTTCCTCCTGCTGATGGCCGTGTTCCGCAGCGTCCTCGTGCCGCTCAAGGCCGTGATCATGAACTTGCTGTCGATCGGCGCGGCCTACGGGATCCTGGTCGCCATCTTCCAATGGGGTTGGGGCGAGGAGCTGATCGGCGTCGACCGGTCGGGGCCGATCGAGGCGTGGGTTCCCATGTTCCTGTTCGCCATCATCTTCGGCCTCTCGATGGACTACGAGGTGTTCCTGCTCTCCAGGATCAAGGAGGAGTACGACCGCACGGGGGTCAACGAGACCGCCGTCGCCGACGGCCTCGCCGCCACGGCGCGTGTCATCACCGCCGCCGCCCTGATCATGTTCTGCGTGTTCGGTGCGTTCGTGCTCGGTGACGACCGCCAGCTCAAGCTGTTCGGCCTCGGCTTGGCGATCGCCGTGCTGCTCGACGCCACTGTCGTCCGCATGGTCCTCGTCCCCGCGACGATGGAGCTGCTCGGCGATCGCAACTGGTGGCTGCCCCGCTGGCTCGACCGGATCCTGCCGAGGATCTCCGTCGAAGGCAAGCACCACGTCGCTCCCATTCCCGAGTCTCAGATCGAGAGCGAGGATGAAGACCGCGAGCGCGAGCTCGTCTGATCCCCACCCCCCACGTTCTGTCCGTAGGGATCGCCGCAAAGCGACCGATTCCTACGGACAGAACGGGTGATCAGTTGATCAGTCGAGGATGTAACAGATCGCGGCGTCCCAGACCCGCTTCTGGGCGGTGTACACGTCGAATGCCTGACCCTCGTCCTTCTGCGTTCGCTGCAGGCTGATCGAGATCGTCGCCGACCGCCGACCGTCCGGTGAGGCCACCGCGAACTGGGTGTACCCGAACGTGTTCCCGCTGTGGCCATAGACCGTGCCGCACTCCGTCTGGTAGCGGAACAGCGACATGGTTGCCGAGTTGTCGCCTGGGCCGTTGGGTTCAGAGGCGCCGGCTGGGATGAACAGGTCCTGCTGCTCATCTCGCAGCTCGTCGCTGTACAGCTCACCGCTGACATAGCCGCGGATGAAGTCGTTGAGGTCCTCCGGCGTCGAGACGATCCCGCCCGATGCCCAGGACCACTGGGCATCGGAGGCGTTGGTGACGTCCTCGTACTGGCCGGCCTCGTCGATCTGATAGCCGTGGATGTACGGGTCTGCCAGCTCGGTGCCGGTCGGCAGCGAGGTGTCGTCCAGGCCCAGCGGTTCGAGGACTTCCTCCGTCAGCACGTCGACGTAGCTCTGGTCCGTGGCGGCCTCGATCATCAGACCGACGACGATGTTGTCGGTGTTGGAGTACTGGTAGCGCGTTCCGGAAGGGAAGTCGAGCGGCTCATCCTCGACGTAGCCCACGAGCTCGGCCGGCGGCGGCGCCTCTTCGAGCGATGCGACCACCGCCTCCTTGAACGCATCAAAGAGGGTGAAGTCCGGCAGCCCGCTCGTGTGGTTGAGGAGCTGGCGCACGGTGACGTCCCCCCACGCGGCTGGCAGCTCGGGAAGGCGTTCGGCGATCGTGTCGTCGAGCGACATGACCCCTTCGTCGACCAGGGACAACACCGTCGCCCCGCTGAAGGCCTTGGCCACGCTGGCGATGCGCATGTGGTCCTCGAGCGCCGGTGGGTCCTCCGCACCCAGTTCGGCGACGCCAGCGGTGTGCACCGTGCGATCCGAACCGCGCTGCGCCACGACGATCACGCCTGGTGGACCGCCTGGCATGGCCGCGAGCTCCTCGGCGGCCTGATCCAACCGCTCGTCGAGGTCCTGCTGGTTCTCCCTGGCCGTGGTGTCGCTACAGGCCGCCGCCAAGATTGGCGCCGTCAATGCGGCAACGACCAACACGACACGGAACGGGTGACGAGAGGTCATGGCGGCCATCATCGCCGTTCGGAGCTGCCGCGACGTGGCAACCGCCGATCCCGCCGCCATGATGCCTTGACACGGCGCCCCCGATTGCCGTAGCGAAAGGGCCCGAATGGCCAAGCCCCTGGTCGTCGTCGAATCCCCGGCGAAGGCCAAGACGATCTCCAAGTTCCTGGGCGATACGTACGACGTGCGCGCCTCGATCGGCCACGTCACGGACCTGCCCTCGAAAGGGCTCGCCGTCGACGTCGACAACGGGTTCAAGCCGACCTACGAGCTGACCGATCGGGGCAAGCAGGTCGTCAAGGAGCTGCGCGCCGCGCTGAAGAACGCCAGCGAGCTGTACCTCGCGACGGACGAGGACCGCGAGGGAGAGGCAATCAGCTGGCACCTCGTCGAGCAGCTCAAGCCGAAAGTTCCGGTCAAGCGGATGGTCTTCCACGAGATCACGGCGTCCGCGATCGATCATGCGGTGAACCACCCGAGAGGCATCGATTACGGCCTCGTGGACGCCGCCGAGACGCGCCGCATCCTCGACCGGCTCTACGGCTACGAGGTGTCGCCCGTGCTGTGGCGGCGGGTCAACCGTGGCCTTTCCGCCGGCCGCGTCCAGAGCCCGTCGATCCGCCTCATCGTGCAGCGCGAACGGGAGCGCATCGCCTTCGTCGCCGCCGGCTACTGGGATCTCGAGCTGACCACGGCCACCGCCCCGTCGTTCACGGCGACGCTCGTCGCCGTCGACGGGGCTCGGGTCGCCACCGGTCGGGACTTCGACGCTTCGGGCCGGGCAAGCGACCAGGTCGTCGTGATCGCCGAACCTCGCGCCCGGGCGCTGGCAGACGGGTTGGCCGACTCCGATTTCCAGGTCCGCTCCGTCGAGGAGAAGCCGTACCGCTCGCGGCCACAGGCTCCGTTCATGACGAGCACGCTGCAGCAGGAAGGCGGCCGCAAGCTGCGCCTGTCCTCCTCGCAAGTGATGCGACTGGCGCAGGGACTGTACGAGCGGGGCTACATCACGTACATGCGCACCGACAACGTCGAGTTGTCGTCGGAGGCACTCAGTGCCGTGCGCGCCGCAGTCGCCTCCGAGTACGGCCCGTCGTTCCTCTCACCGCAGCCGAAGCAGTACACGTCGAAGATCAAGAACGCCCAGGAGGCCCATGAGGCGATCCGGCCAACCACGCCGCTGCGGTCACCCCAGCAGGTGGCCGGTGAGCTGAACCGCCAAGAGCTGGCGCTGTACCGGCTGGTCTGGCAACGGACACTGGCCTCGCAGATGGCCGACGCCACCGGAACGACGGTGACGGTCCGGCTCGGCGCAACTGCCGCCGACGGGACCGACGCCGAGTTCGGCGCCTCGGGCACCACGATCACGTTCGCCGGCTACCGCCAGGTCTATGTCGAGTCTCGGGACGATGGCGACCGTGACAGCGACGGTGAGAGCGAAGCGCTGCTGCCGCCGCTCGCCCGAGGCGACGACGTCGCGGTCGCCCGGATCGAGCCGCAGGGCCACACCACTTCGCCGCCGGCCCGCTACACGGAAGCGTCGTTGATCAAGCGCCTCGAGGAGCTCGGCATCGGCCGGCCGTCGACATGGGCGTCGATCATCCAGACCATCCAGGACCGCGGGTACGTCTGGAAGAAGGGCCAGGCGCTCATCCCGACCTGGACCGCGTTTGCCGTCGTCGGCCTGATGGAACAGCACTTCGACGACCTTGTCGACTACGAGTTCACGGCGCGTGTGGAGACCGATCTCGACGCCATCGCCTCTGGGGAACGCCAGAAGGACCAGTGGTTGCGGTCGTTCTACTTCGGTGATGACGCGCTGCCGGGCCTCAAACGACTCGTCGAAGAGAACCTCGACGAGATCGACGCCGCGGTGATCAACACGTTTCCGATCGGCCTCGACGCCAACGGTGACGAGGTGGTCGTCAAACCCGGCCGGTACGGCCCGTACGTCAAGCGCGGCGACGACACGGCCAGCGTTCCCGATGACCTTCCACCCGACGAGCTGACCCTCGACAAGGCCGTCGAGCTGCTGGCCGCGCCAAAGTCCGACCAGCCGATCGGCGAGCTCGACGGGCATCCGGTGTTCGCCAAGAACGGCCGGTACGGGCCATACGTGCAGTGGGGCACGGCCGACGACCTGCCGCCCGGTTACGAGAAACCGAAGATGTCGAGCCTCTTCAAGACGATGACGCTCGAACACCTCACGCTGGATGACGCGAAGGCGTTGCTGTCGCTGCCACGGACCCTCGGAACGGACCCGGCTGACGGCGTCGAGATCGTCGCCAACAACGGTCGCTACGGACCGTACGTCCAGAAGGATCGTGATTTCCGCAGCCTCGACAACGAGGACCGGCTGTTCAGCGTCACGCTCGACGAGGCGCTGGCGATCTTCGCCCAACCGAAGACGTATCGGCGTGGGAACCAGAACCTCGCCGCCAAGGGCCCGTTACGCGAGTTCGGCAACGACCCGGTGAGCGAGCGTCCGATCGTTGCGAAGGACGGCCGCTTCGGCATCTATGTCACGGACGGGGAGACGAACGCCTCACTGGGTCGAGGTGACCGGCTCGAGGAGATGACCCCGGAGCGGGCCCATGAGCTGCTCGCAGCGCGGCGAGAAGCGGTCGCCGCCAAGGGCGGCACGACGACGAAGCGCGCCACCCGCGCGCCGGCGAAGAAGGCCGGGGCGAAGAAGGCCGGGGCGAAGAAGGCTGCGGCCCGCAAGAAGGCACCGGCCCGCAAGCGGTGACCACACCGCCGCCCTACATCGCCCTCGAAGGATCCGAAGGGTCGGGAAAGAGCACGCAGGCGAAGCGCTTGGCCGCGGCCCTCGATGCCGTGCTGACGCGAGAGACCGGCGGCACGGACGTCGGCGCGAGGCTCCGCGCGATCCTGCACGACGTCGACGTCGTCGATCTCGAGGACCGCGCCGAGGCGCTCATCACTGCGGCTGACCGGGCGCAGCACATCGCGAGGGTCGTCCGGCCGGCGCTGGAGGCGGGACATCCGGTGGTCAGCGACCGCACCGTGTATTCGACCCTGGCCTACCAGGGCTATGGGCGCGGCCTCGACCTCGGCGAGCTGCGGACGCTGAACGACTGGGCCATCGGTGGGCTGTGGCCGACCCGCGTGGTCCTGCTCGAGGCTCCGGTCGACGTGTTGGCGGCACGGCTGCGCGGGCGCGAGCTCGACCGCTTCGAACGGGCGGGCGCCGAGTTCCACCAGCGCGTCGCCGACGGCTACCGGGCGATGGCGGCGGCCGATCCGGACGGGTGGGTCGTCGTCGACGCCGCCGCCGATCCCGACGAGGTGGCCCGACAGGTGCTCGCCCAAGTCGCCATCAAGGGCGCGCTGTGAGCGAGCTGTGGGACACCGTCGTCGGCCAGGACGAGGCGGTCGAACGACTGCATCGGGCGGCGGTTCGCCCGGTCCACGCCTACCTGCTGGTCGGGCCGCCGGGCTCCACCAAGGACGAGGCGGCTCGGGCGTTCGCCGCTGAGCTGCTGGCCGGCCGCGACCCAGGCGGACGCGACGCGTGGCTGGCGCTGGCCGGCGCGCACCCGGACATCCGGGAGGTCCTGCGGACCGGACCGGCCATCTCCGTCGAGCAGGCGCGTGAGGTCGTGCGGCTCGCCGCGCTCGGCGCCGGTCGAGGGCTCGCGGAAGGTCCTCATCCTCCACGAGCTCCACCTCCTGCGCCCCGAGGGTGCGGCGCTGCTCCTCAAGACGATCGAGGAGCCGCCCGAGTCGACGTACTTCGTCGCCCTCGCCGACTTCGTCCCGCCCGAGCTCGTGACGATCGCGTCACGCTGCGTCCGCATCGAGTTCCGGGCGATCCCCGACGACGTGCTGATGGATCGTCTCATCGCCGAGGGCACCGACGCCGAGGTCGCCCGCGCAGCCGCCACGTCGGCCCGTGGCGATCTGACGCGAGGGCGGATCCTCGCCGTCGACCCGGATCTGGCGTCACGGCGTGCGGCGTTCGCCGCGCTCCCCGACCGCCTGGATGGCACGGGCGCCGTCGTGGTCGACGTGGCGACCGAGTTGCTCGAACTGATCGAGCAGGCGGCTGCCCCGTTGTCTTCACGCCACGCCGACGAAGTTGCCGAGCTCGATGCCCGCATCGAACTGCTCGGTGATCGCGGCAGCGGCCGCAAGGTGCTGGAGGAACGGCACCGTCGCGAGCTGCGACGTCACCGCACCGACGAGCTGCGCAGCGGGCTCGGCGTGCTCGCCGCGGCGTACCGCGACCTGCTGGCCCGTACCGTGGACGGGTCGAGTGGCCATGGCCGAACTGCGGCGTACGTCGCTGCCGTGCACCGGATCAACAGCGCAGCCGAGGCCCTCGAGCGCAATCCCAACGAGTCGCTGTTGCTCCAGGCGCTGCTGTGGTCCCTGCCGGCGGTGGCGGCGGCGTGAGAGCTTACGCGGCTGCTTCTTCGCGGGCGGCGACGATCGATGGGGCAGGTGCTCCGAGCTCGTCGAGGGCGGCTAAGCCGATGACCGCCAACGCGACGCCATAGACGGCTCCCCCGACTCCGTACAGTTCGAAGCCCACCAACGCGACGACGATCGCGACCGTTGGTCCGAGCCGCACCGTCCTGACATCGACGAACGGCCGGACGACGAGCGCTTCGACGAGCTGCAGCGCGACCAGGACGCCCAGCACGATGAATCCGGTCTGCCACCCTTCCAATCCGAAGGCCAGCAGCAACGCCGGTACGCCGCCGACCAGCACGCCGATCAGCGGGAACAGCGTGAAGAAGCCGACGGCGATGCCGAGGCTGCGCGGTGCCGGCAGGTCCACGAGCCAGCAGGCCGTCCCGACGATCGCGCCGTTCACGATCGAGTGGGCGAGCACGACCAGCAGGTAGCGCTGTCCACGCCGAGAGGCCCCGGTGATCACCGTGCGTATCCGAGGTCGCCGCTGGGGTGCGAACTGATCCACGAAGGCAGCGAAGTATCGCCGTCCGTAGCCGAGGATGAACAGCATCAGGATCCCGGTCACGACGTAGGTCGGCACGGTCCCCGCGGCCGCGGCGAGGGCGTCGGAGCGCACGTCCTCGTCGAGATCGTTGATGAACGACTCCACCCGCTCGGCGACACCGATCTCCCGGGCGACGGTCGTAGCGCTCCTCCAACTGCTGCGCCGCCGCTGGCGCAGCGTCGCGGAGCTCTTCGAGCGAGTTGGCGAGATCCGACGCAAGGCCGATCGTGACGGCGGCGACCACGGTCACGAGGGCGAAGAGGACGAGGATCACACTGAGCAGGCGAGGCAGGTATCGATCGACGAAGTTGACGAGCGGGTCGAGCAGCAGCGCCACGACCGAACACGACACGACCCACCCGAGCGTGGTGTGAGCGGCCGTGAACGCTTCGGACAGGACCAGCGCGATGATCACGGCGCCGACGACCATGACGACGGAGGTTGGCGTCACGAGGACCCTGCGGGTCGAGGACTCGACCACCGAACCCGGAGGCTCCACCGGGCCACGGTACCTCTGCGACACACCGCGGACCTGCCATCATCGACGCGTGGCCGATGCACCGGCCGGATCGGACGTCCGGTTGCAGCTCGATTGGCGCACCGGCGCCTACGTCATCGCCGCGGTGCTGGGAGCACTTGCCGTGGTGGCGGTCATCTCCAACACGCAGAGCATGCTGGCGCCGCTCGGGATCGGCATCCTCATCGCCCTCGCCCTCGATCCGCTCGCGGACGGACTGCAGCGCAAGCTCAAGCTGCCCAGAGGCCTGGCCGTCACCGTGCTCGCGGTCGGTCTCCTGGCGCTGGCCATCCTGCTCGGCGCCGTGCTCGGACCGCGGGCCGTGTCCGAGGCCAGCCAGTTCTCCGAGCAACTCCCCAAGACACTCGACGAGATCGAGGAGTTGCCGCTGATCGGCGACTGGGCGCGCGACAACGATCTCGCGCAGAAGGTCCAGGACTGGCTGCGCCAGCTGCCGTCACGGATCACCGACGACCGCATCGCCGAGGTCGCCAGCAGCCTCGTCAGCGGCATCGTCGCCATCGCCATCGTCAGCGTCGTCGCCGTTGCCGTCCTCATCGACGGTGAGGACCTCGTCGGCCGCTTCCGCAAGCTGATCCCCGAGAGCCGCCGCCCGCGGGCCGACCGGGTCGGGCAGGTGCTGTACCGCACGATCGGTCGGTACTTCGGCGGATCGATCTTCGTGGCGTTCCTGCAGGGCGTGTGGGTGTTGACACTCGGCCTGATCCTCGGCGTCCCGCTCGCTCCGCTTGCCGCGATCTGGGCGATGCTCACGAGCCTCATCCCGCAGGTCGGGGGTTTCCTCGGCGGCACGTTCTTCACGCTGCTCGCATCGACTCAGGGCATCACGACGGCGCTCATCGCCGGCGTCGGCTTCTTCGTGTACATGACGACGGAGAACAACCTCATCCAGCCGGCCATCGTCGGGCGCTCGGTCGACCTGTCACCACCAACGACGATGGTCGCCGCGTTCATCGGAGCCGCCGTCGCCGGCGTGCCCGGCGCGCTCGTCGCCACGCCGCTCGTCGGCGCCGCCAAGCAGATCTACCTCGAGGTGCGCGGCAAGGCCCGCCCGGACCCCGAGGAGGGTCTCGGCTTCCTCGGCCGCCTGCGCAACGTGTTTCACCGCAAGAAGCGGTGAGCGGTCCTCGATACACTGCCCGGCCCGGCCCAGATAGCTCAGTCGGTAGAGCAACGCACTCGTAATGCGTAGGTCGTGGGTTCGATTCCCACTCTGGGCTCCCGAGCGCTTGCTACTGCCGGGCCATGGCGATGCGGAGGCGCTCCTCCGGGTCGATGAAGTGGTCGTTGTCGTCGGTGCCGGCGTCGAGCTGGACCCAGTGGATCTTGCCGGTGAACCTGCTGTTCTGGGCGGTGTAGTCGGGGGTGACGGTGGTGCCGGTCTCCTGGCCGATGTCGGTGGTCTCGTCGGCGGAGAAGATCATCGGCTGGGTGTGCTCGACACGTCCGCTGCCGACGGGTTGGCCGTCGTAGTAGAGCGTGACGTCGCCGCCCTTGGCCAGCCCGCCGCCGTCGTAGGCGAACTCCATGCGCACCTGGTGGGTGCCCGCAGACATCGACGTGTCGGCGGTGGTCGGGTACTCGTAGATGCCGAGGGCGTTGTAGACGAACGTGGCGCGCCCGTCCTTGAAGTAGACGGCCCAGCCGCCGAAGCGGCCGCCTTGGGCGATGATCACGCCGTTGGCACCATCGTCGGGAATGTCGACGTGGGCGGTGACCGAGAACGACTTGTTCTTGATGCTGACCACGCTGTTCTCGGAGAGCCTGCCCATGCCGGCGAAGAACAGCTGCGAGTTGCCCCGGATGAGGGTCGGTCGTCCGGCCAGCTCCGGGTTGAGCCGCTCGGCGGAGCGGTCGTCCAGCGGCACCACGTTGTATTTGACGGCCTCGATCAGCCACAGCCGTTGCAGATTGGCGAGCATGTCGGGGTGCTCGCCGGCGACGTCATGGGCCTGGCTGTAGTCAAGGTTGCCGTCGTACAGCTCCCACAGGTCGTCATCGAACGCCGGCATCTCGCCACCGACCATCACCCACGGCGTCTTGTGCTTGGTGACCGCACTCCACCCCTTGTGGTAGACGCCGCGGTTGCCGAACATCTCGAAGTACTGCAGGTCGTGCCGCTCGGAGGCTTCGGCGTCGTTGAAGCTGTAGAGCATGCTGATGCCCTCCATCGGTGACTGCTGGACCCCGTTGACCATCGTCGGCTCGGGCAGACCTGCCGCTTCGAGGATGGTCGGGGCGACGTCGATGACATGGGAGAACTGGGTGCGCAGGCCACCCTTCTCGGCGATCCCGTTGGGCCAGTGGATGATCGTGCCGTTGCGGGTGCCGCCCCAGTGGGAGGCGACCTGCTTGGTCCACTGGAACGGGGTGTCCATCGCCCACGCCCAGCCGACCGCGTAGTGGTTGTACGAGCTTGGGGAGCCGAGCTCGTCCATCTTGGAGATCATGAACTCCGGCGTCTCCAACGCGGCCATCCCGTTGAAGTTCGCCATCTCGTTGAACGCGCCGTTGAGCGTGCCTTCGGCGGAGGCGCCGTTGTCGCCGATGATGTAGTAGATGATCGTGTCATCGAGGATCTCGAGGTCTTCGAGGGCGTCGATCAGCCGGCCGACGTGGTGGTCGGTGTGCTCGAGGAATCCGGCGTACACCTCCATCTCCCGAGCGAGGACCGGCTTGAGCTCGTCGGGCATCTCGTCCCACGCCGGGATCTCGGCGTGGCGCACGGTCAGCTCGGCATCGGGCGGGATCACGCCCAGCTCCTTCTGGCGGTCGAACGTGCGCTCGCGCTGCGCGTCCCAGCCGTCGTCGAACTGGCCTCCGTACCTGTCCGCCCATTCCTTGGGGACGTGGTGCGGCGCATGGGTGGCACCGGGCGCGAAGTACACGAAGAACGGCTTGTCCGGCATCAACGCCTTCTGCTGGCGGACCCAGCCGATCGCATGGTCAGCCAGGTCCTCGGTCAGGTGGTAACCGTCCTCGGCAGTTGCCGGCGGCTCGACCGGTGTCGTCCCGCTGTACAGCGCCGGGTCCCACTGGTTGTTCTCTCCACCGATGAACCCGTAGAACGTCTCGAACCCGCCCCCGGCCGACGGCCAGGCGTCGAACGGTCCCATCGGCGACGCCTGCCACACCGGCACCTCGTGGCACTTCCCGAACTGGGCCGTCGAGTATCCGTTCAACTTGAGCGTCATCGCCAGCGGCGCCTTGGTGTTCGGCCGCAACGAGCTGTTTCCTGGAGCCGACGTGGCCGTCTCCGTGATCGAGCCCATCCCCACGGAATGGTGGTTGCGACCCGACAGCAGCGCGGCCCGCGTCGGGGCGCACAACGCCGTCGTGTGGAACCGGTTGTACCGCAACCCACCTGCCGCCAACCGTTCGGCGGTTGGCGTGTTGCACGGACCACCGAACGCACTCGACGCGCCGAAGCCGACGTCGTCGACCAAGATCACCAGGACGTTCGGAGAGCCCGCAGGTGGCAGCAGCGGCTCGATCGGCGCGAACGCCGTGTCCGGATCTTTGGCGTCATAGGTGGTCAACCCGAACCCCGGACGATCCGGGATCGGCAACATCGTGCGGGCATGCCGGTCAGGACTCATCACGTTCCTCCACAAGTGGCTGGCGTCAGTGGGCGGGTTCGAACTCTCCGACT
>CAWJQF010000015.1:0-306000 GCA_963844915.1 uncultured Acidimicrobiia bacterium
AAGGCCCACACCCGCGACAGCACACAAGCCCTGTCCAAGCTGGCCGAGCAGGTCGACGGCCGCTACCGGATCATCAGCCAACCACCGATGATCGTCCCTTTACGAGACCTACCAGCGACCTACCACTACTCGGTGCAAGAGATCGAACACATCGTCCACGAGCAGTTCCGCGCCTACCGGGCCACCCTGCGAGACGATCAGCGTCACTTGCTGGAACGCTTCGAGGTGGTCGACATGGCCCGCAAGGTGGTGGGCGTCGGCAGCGTCGGCGCGCGGGCCTTCATCGTGTTGTTGCAAGGCCGCGACCAGCAAGATCCCCTGTTCCTGCAGGTCAAGGAAGCGACGAGATCGGTCCTGGAAGATCACCTGCCCAAGAGCCGCTACCACCAACCGGGCGAGCGCGTCGTGCAGGGCCAACGGATGATGCAGGCCGCCAGCGACATCTACCTGGGCTGGACCAAGGGCACCGAGGACGACCGTTACCTGTACTGGCGCCAGCTACGCGACATGAAGGTCTCAGCAACCGTCGAGACGATGGGACCGGGCGTCCTCGCCGGGTACGCCCAATTCTGTGCCCAGACGTTGGCCCGCGCCCACGCCCGCTCCGGCGACCCCGTGGCAATCGCCGCGTACCTCGGCAAGAAGGACCGCTTCGACCAGTCGATCGCCGACTTCTCCAAGCGCTACGCCGACCAGAACGAGCAGGACTACCAAGCGTTCCGCGAAGCCATCCGCACGGGCCGCCTCCAAGCCATCGAAGGCGCATGAGCGGCGCGTGAGGCAAGTGCGATGAGCTGGCGCCGGAGGTTCCGTCGGCGTGTCAGCCTGCTCGAAAACCTCTGGGCCCTCCCGGTTCATTGGAGCCGTGCTCGGTGCGCTCCTCGGCTTGATCGTGTCGGTCGCAGACGAGCACTTCGGGGCGCCGTCTCTGTGGCAGTACTCGCCGTCGACGGCGAGCGCCGTCCTGACCTCGATCGTCGGTGCGACGGCTGCGCTCACCGGCTTCGTGGTCACCGTGACCGTTCTCGTCGTGCAGATGGCGACCGGGACGCTCTCCGCGCGCATCTTGCGTCTCTGGTACCGCGACCGCGTGCTGAAGGCGACGCTCGCGGTTCTCGTTGGCACCTTGACGTTCTCCTTCTCGGTGCTGCGGCGGATCGATGACGACTTCGTCCCGGACTTCGGCGTGACACTCGCCGCGCTGTTGCTCTCGGTGTCCCTGCTGGCCTTCATCGTCTTCTTCGATCGGTGCATCCGCCGGCTGAGACCGGTCGCTGTCGCCGCCGACGTCGCACGCGCTGCTCGTTCGACGTTCGCGCAGACTGTCCGCCTCGCCGACCGGCCGGACATCCGCTGGGATTTCGGGTCGACACGCGCCGATCCAGCACTCGTCGTGCGAGCCAGCCGCGGCGGCGCGATCCAAGCTGTCGATCCCGACGGCCTCGTCGAGTGGGCTCGCGCGCATGGCGCCGAGCTCGTCCTACCGCACCCGGTAGGCGACTTCGTGCAGACAGGCGAAGTGCTGGTACGTGTCTACGGAGGCGAGCTCGGCCCTCGAGCTGCGGAGGAACTCGAGGGAATGATCGCGCTCGGCGACGAGCGCACCTTCGACCAGGACCCGGCGTTCGCGTTACGGATGATGGTCGATATCGCAAACAGGGCGCTCTCACCCGCAGTGAACGATCCCACGACCGCCGTGCAGGTCCTCGACCACATCGGCGAGATCCTCGGCCACATCGGGATGACCGATCTCGAGGCGCGCACGAAACTCGTCGGCGCCGACCCGCCGGCCGCGGTCGTCATGGTCACTCGCCGTTGGGAGGAGTTCGTGACGCTCGCGCTCACCGAGGTCCGCGAGTTCGGTGCAACGTCGGTGCAGGTCATGCGACGACTCCGAGCACTGCTCGAGGAGCTTCTCGAGACCGTACGACCGGAGCACCGCGCCGCGGTCGAAGAAGAGCTTCGCCGTCTCGACGCCACCGTCGCCGAGGGCTGGCGCGACTCGGTCGACCTCGATCGCGCGAGCGCGGCCGACCGCCAAGGGATCGGTGGCCCGGTGCACGGATCAGCGCGCCACGCTAGGTAGAGCCCACTGCGCGATGCCCGACCGAGCCCGGCCGAGCGAATCACCGGGGCGCGGTAGCCGCCGACTGGTCGTTGCCGTGGGGCGCCGACTCCGTCGATGGGGTGGCCGATGTCGGTGAGCCAGCTCTTCAGCACCTTGTGCATCGCCGGCGAGGTGAAGATCGGCTCGGCCGGTGCGGTGAGCTCGGAGGGGTAGAGCAGGAACGCGTGGGTCTGGGGGCCGCCGAGTCCGCCGTGGGAGCTGACTTGGTCCTCGAAGGCAGACGACCTCTTCGAGGTCGGGGTCGTAGCGGCTGTTGACCATCAGGTCGGCGACCGTCGAATAGCCGTCGACTTCGGCGACCTGCTCGCGGGCTCGGGGACCGAAAGGTGCCAACGGATCCTCGCCGACCACGTCGCCGGTCGCCAGATCCACGCTGCCGCTGTTCCCGAGTACGACGGATGAGCCAGTCGACTGGCGGACGAGGACGAACCCGATCTCCGGATGTGCCGCCAGCCCCGAGATCAACTGCGGGTAGCGGGCATCGATCTCCTCCCGGGTGAGGCGACGGGCCTCGCCGGGGATCGAGATCAGACCGAGGCTTCCTGATCCGAGCACGACCGGAACATCGGATGGAACCTCCTCGGTCGAGCCCTCTTGATGGCGGGCGTGGCGCAGCCACGCCGACGACTCGGTGTGCCCTGCCTCGG
Organism: uncultured Acidimicrobiia bacterium; assembly: GCA_963844915.1. Classification (GTDB taxonomy): domain Bacteria; phylum Actinomycetota; class Acidimicrobiia; order Acidimicrobiales; family Ilumatobacteraceae; genus JALZMG01. The sequence continues at coordinate 2,776 of CAWJQF010000015.1, forward strand.
CATCGCCGTCTCCCGACGCCGCGGCGCCGCACAGCTCGGCGACCAACTCGGCCAGCGTCTGGCCGGTGCGCTGCTCGAAGGTGGCGCCTTGCGTCTGGCCGTGATCGGACAAGACGACGATCTTGTACGGCCGGGGCGTCCACGTCGCGGTGCGCTCGATGCGCCCCACGTGGCGGTCGAGATCACGCAACACCGCCAGCGCGTCGACGCGTTCTGGCCCCGAGTGGTGGGCGACCTCGTCGTAGCCGAGCATGTCGACGTAGATGGCGGCCCGCCCCTCGCACATGTCGTTGACCACACCCTGGACCGACACGTCGCGGGTGACCACCGTCGTGAACGTGCGCAACAGCGCGTACACCCAGCCCCGCTCGACACGCGGCTCGACACCCCGCCGCCGTTGCCGGCCTGCCGCCAGCCGCTCCCGGCCGATCTCGACGATCGCCGCCAGCAACGTCCTCGTCGCCTGGCCGGGACGCGAGAAGTAGCCGAAGTAGCCCGCTCCGGTCCGGCCTTCCTTGCGCTGACCGGCGCCGCTCATCGTCAGCACCGCCCGCTCGGCATCGCCCGAGAACAGGTTCCCGTAGCTCGATCCGTGATGGGCGAGCAGCCCGTTGCCGTCCGAGTGGGCCTTCTCGATCACCGCCGCACACTTCGGATGGTTCGACACCATCACCTCGCCGGTCGCCTTGTCGATCCACCGGAATGCCGGCATGTCGACAGTCGAGCCGTGCAGGATGCCGCACTGGCTGACGCCGGTCTGCGACGACCACCCGGTCTCCCAACCGACCAGCACATGACTGCCGTCGCGGATCCACCGATGCAGAGTAGGGACGTCCCCGGAGCGGAGCGCCCGCCGGAGCACGGCTTGGGCGACGCCGTCGAGCTGGATGAACACCACGCCTGGGATGTCGGTGACGACTGCGTCCTTCGACCGCCGACGGGCGCTTCGCGCGACGCGTTGGTCGAGCCACGACTCGTCGTCGATGGCGAGCAGCGCGCTGACGATGGTCGTCACAACCACCAAGCCGACGACCACCCAAAGCGCCGTCCAGAACCCGTCGATCTCGACGCCCGGCAGCAGATCGAGCAGCAAGAACACGAACAGCGCGTTGAGGATGATGGCGCCGAGCCCGAGGGTGAGCACCGACAGCGGCACGACGAGGAACGCCAACGCCGGCCACACCACCGCGTTGCCGGCACCCACGACGAACCCGGCGAACAACGCATCCCAGAACGAATCGATCGAGAACCCCGGCAAGATCGCAGCGAGCAGCCACAGCTCGAATGCGGTGACCACCGTGACGACGATCGTGCGCCACAGGACCGTGCGCCACCTCGGGCGGTCAGCGGCGGGGCGGACGACTCGAGATGTCTCTGTCATCCCTTCCGATCGTGCGGCCTCACGCCCGCGGATTCATCACGCAATTCGGGTGATTCAACGTCGTGGCGCCGCGATCAGCTCAGCCGTTCCTGCAGGCTGTCATTGCAGCAGTTTTGTGACGGTTGGTTGGGCGCGGTCGGCGACCATTTCGGCGATGCCTCGCGAGCGGAAGCGAGAGATCGCGTCGCGGGCAATCACGTAGACGGGCACCGCCAGGATGAGGCCGACGATTCCACCGAGCAGGCCGCCCAACGCGGTGGCGATGAGGACGACCAGCGGGTGAACGTCGAGACTGCGGCCCATCACCTTCGGCTCGACGAAGTTCTCCAGCAGCAGGTTGGAGGCGAGCACCACCACCAGCATGATCACTGCCGCCGGGACCCCACTGTCGCCGAGGGCAACAATCACGGCCAGCCCGCCGCCCAGGAAGGCGCCGATGTAGGGGATGTAGCCGCCGACGAAGTTGACCACCATGATGCTGAACACGAGCGGGAGGCCCAGCAGCAGGGCGGCGACGCCGACAACCACCGCCACGATGGCGGACATGATGCTGCGACCTTTCCCGTAGTCCCGCAGGCTCCGGAACGAATCACCGAGGAAGGCGTTGACGTCACCGCGCAGCGCCGGGCCGAACGCACCGACCACGGAGCGTCGGAACCGGCTGCCATCCTTGAGCAGGTAGTACATGATCAGCGAGCCGAGAATGATGCCGCTGACCAAGGCGATGATGCTGCTGACACCTTCGACCAGTTTGGCCGGAAGGCCTTCGCCGATCACCGGTGATGCCGCCTCGGTCGCCGCCCGGGCGTCCTCCAAGGCGGCTTCGTCGAGACCCACGGCGTCGAGGTGCTCGGCGGCGTTGGCCACGGCTTGGTCGGTGACCTCACCGATCTGATCGGCCTGCTCGACCACGCCCTTGACGGTGGCGACGACGACGACGGCCATCAACAACAGCAGGCCGAGCACGACCACTCCTGCGGCGAGGGTGGGCTTGAGCTTGTGGCGTTGAAGCACGCCGACCAGCGGTCTGAAGATGATGGCCAGCACGGCGGCGAACGTCATCGGGAGGACGATCTCGCTCAATGCGCCGAGCGCGATGCACGACGATGACCGCGGCCGCGGTGAACCCGACGAAAGCCCACGACCAGACGCCCAGCTTGGGCATCGGGGTCCGGCGGGCGGGAGGTTCGACGAGTCACCGTGTCGGAACCGCCGGCCGGCGGCTCGCCGCCATCGGCGCTGCTGGGTTCGACAATGACGTCGGTGGTGTCGGTCATGGGAATCGCCCTCCAGGCGTTACCGGTCGGTGGATCAGGTCGTGTTCACGAGTCGTCGGTGCTGTTGAACGCATCGCGAAGGCTCAACTCGTGGGCGGGTGCTGGCAGCTGTTGGCGGGCGCCCTCGGTCAGTGTCTGCGACTCGGCGCCCCGGACGAGCGTGCCGATCCGTCCGGGATCCTCGGCGAGGACCACACCAGCGCAGGCCCCGACCAGGACGCAGATGGCCGCACCGGAGAACCAGGTCACCAACGCGAGGGTGACACCGAAGACGCCGAACTGGTCCTCGTTGCTCGTCACCACCTCGGGCATCCAGATCGTGGCGGAGGCGGCGTACGCGGCCGTCGCCACGCCGGTGATCACGCCCGTCGGGATGAGTACCCGTGCGCGCACCTCGCCGAGGAGCAGGAACCAGGAGCTGAACCACCACAGTCCCGACGTCGCCACCAGCGCGAAGATCGCGAAGAGCCCGACTTGAAGCCCGCCGTCGACGTCGTCGCCGAGACCACCGAGTAACGCCGTGGCGACCAGTACCGCCAGCAGGCACACCAAGCCCCGCCAGTACACCGCGGCGCCGCCGTGGCGAGGTCGGCGCCACGCACGGAAGTAGACCCGCTGCAGCGCCGTCGTGAACGAGCTGGCGAAGAAGATCGTGAGCACGAGACCGAGCACGCCCGTCGCCTGGCGCACCTCGTCGGACGATGCGAACGCTCCCTGGGCGAGCGTCAGGGCGTCGCCGCGCAGTCCGAGACGAGCCGTGACATCGTTGATCATCGATGATCGGATGCTCTCGGGCATGAACGCGGCGACGACGATCACCAGGGGGAAGAACGACACGAACGCCTTCCCCGCCAGCGCCACGCTGCGATCGATGAACTCGATCTCCAGCATCCGCTCCCACACCCGCCACACCAGCAGCTGCTTCAACCGGGTCCGCAGAGCAGCCATGCGCGTGCGCCTTTCGTTGCTGACTGTCCATGGGCGTGGTCGTCCCGTGCGGGGGCGCCGACTACGAGTCGCTGCTCGACTCGCCGCTCTCCTGCGCCTTGGCGATCTCGGCGTCGATCTCGGCGTCGAGATCGCCCCAGGTCGTCTGTACGACCTTCGTCTTGTCGGCGCCTGCCAGCAGCGGCTCGATGTCGGCGCCGACCTTGTTCACCGCCACCACGAGCAGACCCGACTGCCCCGACTCGAGCAATTCGCCGATGGCCTCCACGTCGTCCTTGGGGATGTTGTGATGGAAGTGCCCGATCAGTGCTCCGGCGCCCGCGCCCGCCACCACGCCGACACCTGGAGCGACGACGGCAAGTGCTGCGCCGGTCCACCCCAGGTGCTTCGCCGTGGTGTCGTGGCGCTCGACCTGCAGCTTGCCCGACTCGTCCTTGGTCAGCACGGCGACAGCGGTGTGATCGAACTCGCCGCCCTTGTGCGCATCCCAGACCATGTGGAAGTCCTCCACCGCAGCGTCGCGGGTGCTGTACCTCGCCGCGGCCAGCGTGATCGGCGTGTCGGCGTCCATGTGCCAAACCTCCTCGGTTGCGTCGTGGCGTGCCCTTCACGCCGACTCGACACCGTGATCATCCGCCTCCGATCGTCGGACGTCGTCACACAGAAGACGTGAAATCCCCGCGGCGGCCCGGGATGGTTGGTGGACCTGCGAATCACACAGACTTCGTGATGTGATACGCGACGAGTTCGTGTTGGCTCGGTCACAAGAAGCTCGCATGCGGATCGGGCCCACGTCAGACGTGGGCCCGACCATCGACGGCGTCGACGAGCCGCACAGGAGGGAGACGTGACCGTGTCCACGGGAGTCATCGCCGGCCTCATCGCCGGCGAGTCGTAATGAGTGCGCCAACCCGCTGGACCGAGCTCGACCGACGTCGACGCAGCCGCGAGATCATCACCACGGCGATCGCCGTGATCCTCGCGTGGATCTTGCTCTTCGGGGCCTACTACCTCGTCCCGTTCGACGACCGCACGAGCGGGCAGTCGCTCATCCGCCTCGTGATCGGCATCGCCGCCTTCATCGTCGTCCTCGCGTTGGAGCTCCACGGGGTCAAGCGAGACGAAGTTCCGGGGCTGCGCGCGATCCAGGCGCTCGGCGTCACCATCCCGCTGTTCCTGGTGGTGTTCGCCATCGTGTACCTGTCCTTGTCGCAGGCCGCGACCACCCACTTCAGCGAGCCGCTCGACCACACCGGCGCCCTCTACCTCGTCATCACCGTGTTCTCGACGGTCGGCTTCGGTGACATCACCCCCGAGAGCAACGGGGCCCGCATCGTCGTCAGCATCCAGATGCTCCTCGACCTCGTCGTCATCGGCGCCGTCGTCCGCCTCCTCGTCAACGCCGCCAAGTCCGGGCTCGACAGCGACAAGTAGCTCGGCCAGGGCGCAGGAGGTCCGAGTCACTCACTAGGTTCTCGACGTGAACATGCGTCGAGTGCCTGGGATGATCGGCCGGGAGCGGATGTGGAAGCTGGAATCCTGGATCTCCGGCGCGCTGGGCGCGTTCGTCGCCCAGATGCTCATCAGGGCCATCTACCGGACGATCCGCAAGGACAAGGCCCCATCTGCGGTGTTCGATCCCACCAACAGTCGGTTCTCGTGGCCCGACGCTGCGGTGTGGGCGGTCGCCGGCGGTCTCGGCCTCGCCCTCGCCAAGATCGTCAGCGCCCATGTCGCCGCCATCGGCTGGAAAGCCGCCACCGGCACGCTTCCGCCGGGGGCGGAGGAGCAAGCGGACGGCTGACTCCGGCGGAGTGTCGTCGGCGGTACTCGACAAGACATCCACTTCTCGCCGTGCGTAGCTGGCTACTCTCGCCAGCGCCACGTTCTGTGGGAGGGTGACCATGCGCCTGTCTGCGAAGTTGGGAGCGGAGTTCGTCGGAACGTACGTGCTGGTGTTCGGCGGCACTGGTAGCGCCGTCCTCGCCGCCACGTTCTTGAACCCCTTGGGCGCGGACACCGGCCTCGGAATCGGCTTTGCTGGCGTTGCACTCGCGTTTGGACTCACCGTCCTGACGATGGCGTATGCGCTTGGTCACATCTCCGGCGGACATTTCAATCCAGCGATCACCCTGGGGTTAGCCGCCGCCCGACGCTTCGAGTGGAAGGAGGCAATCCCCTACATCGTCACGCAGGTGGTCGCCGCGCTCGCCGCGTCCGCCACCTTGTGGGTCATCGCCATCAACCAGCGCGGCACCACGAAGGCCTCGCTTGCCGCCGGCGGCTTCGCCGCGAACGGCTACGGCGACCACTCACCCGGGGGGTTCAACCTCTTCGCCGGTCTGGTCATCGAGATCGTCCTCACGGCGGTCTTCCTGATTGTCATCATGGGCACGACCGACAAGCGAGCCTCGAAGGGATTCGCCGCGCTTGCCATCGGTCTCGCGCTGACGCTCATCCACCTCGTCAGCATCCCGGTCACCAACACGTCGGTGAATCCGGCTCGGTCGACAGGACCAGCAATCCTCCTCGCATTCGGCGGCGAATCGTGGGGTCTCGAACAGCTCTGGCTGTTCTGGCTCGCCCCGATCGTCGGAGGAATCCTTGGAGCGTTCATCTACCAGCTGATTGCTGAACGCGAGACTGTCTCCGACGCCGCCGTCATGGGTGTCGCCGGCCGGCCCGGAGCCAGCCATCGGCGAACCCTGATCGCCGCCAGCACTCGCTGCACCGACGGCCTCTGCGCAACCAGGTCGGCCGCCGCTTCGAGACCTGCTACGGCGCCGGCGGCCGGGGCCGTGACGTCACGTCGGCGGGACCTCCGTGGGCGACGACTGGGTCGTCGACCGGCACGGCCAGCGGATCGGGTTGCTCGTCACACTCAGGTCGCGCTGTGGGCGCCGTGCGGCCACCGGTCGTGTACCCACCGATGCCGTCAGGCGCTTCCCATCCGCAGCTGTTCGGATGGATGAGTTGGGCGTACCCGATCGCCGCCGACTCCCCGCTCGTCACCCAGTTCCAGTCGGGCTCATGGATCGTCGGGTCGAAACCGTCGTACGCGTGGACGAACACGTCGTGGAAGTTGAGCGGCAGCCCGGAGCCGCCATCGGAGACGTGGAGATGTAGGTGCGGGCCGGTCGAAGGACCGCTGTTGCCGACGAGTCCGAGGTACTGGCCTTCGTGGATGTACACAGCCTCGTGCGCGACAGGGCCGTCATCGTCGTCGACCGGCGCCTCGGCGGGGCACACGCTGGCCGGCAGCGTGTTCTGCATGAGGTGGGCGTACGCCGCGATCTCACCGTTGCCGTGGTCGATCGAGATGACGTTGGCGCCGGGCACGCTGTTCGCCTGGCCGGGCTGGTGGTCCGGCTCGCTACGCCGGCACGAAGTGCTCCAGCCACTCGCCATCGCGTAGACGGGCTGTCCCCAGACGAGGTGGTGCTCGTTCTTCGACCCGAGTGCGATGCCGTTCGCTGCGTCGTCAAAGGCTTGCTCGGTGTACCTCGTCCACTCGTGGCGATCGTGATCCCAGCGGACTGCTTTGAGGTCGTAGGCGTAGCGCTGCCCTCGCGAGTGCGCGTGAAAGCCGCCCGGCGTCCAGAACACGCCGGCGGGCAGGTCCTCGGCGCGGGCCGGGAAGCGAAAGCCGCCCGTCGTCGTCGCGTTGTCGTAGGTCTCGAGCGGATAGGTGCCCTGCGCAGGGAACGGGGCCGAGGCGGGCGCGTAGAAGTTGATGGTGAACCACGTCGGTGCGGTCCCGCTTGCGGTCACGTCGTGGGGCTTGATGAGCGCCGTGCCGCCAGGAGCGACGACGACAGGGACTTCGAGTGGTTCGACGTCCAGCGCGCTGGTCTCGGTCGTGATGCCCACCTCCGTGATGTCGATCGGCTCGCCGCCGACGTTGCGCACGGTCACATCCATCCGCAGCCACCATCCGGGCTGCGTGCTGCCCGTCGGTGCCATCGTTTCGGCGAGCAGCACGGTTCCCTGTGTGCTCGTGTCGCCGAGGTTCGTGTCGGTCTCGACGTGAACGACTTCGAGGGCGACGGTGGCCCCGGCCGACTCGTCGTCGGGTCCGATCGGCGCCGACAGCACAGTCGCGAGGGCGGCAGAGATGCTGAGTGTGCGGAACATGCGGTACTCCTTCGGATGCTGGTCATCCGACAAGAGCGCCTGTGACGCCGTCGCTCACGATTTTCGCGCCAATGCTCTCAGCCATTCGGGCGATCGCGCATCGTCCGAACGATGGGCCCAGGACTGGCTCGACGGCCGATGCGAACCGCCCGGTCCTCACCTCATCATCGACTGGTGCCGACGACCCCACGGGTACTGCCCCGCTCCCCAGCGCCATCATCACATCGCACCCACCGTCTGCGTGTCACCTGTGGTCTTGCGATCGTCTGGATGCTGGCGGCCTGCGGCGCGGCCAGCGCCTCGCGGGCCACCCCGACCGCGAGCCCGACAGGTGCACCCACGGTCGACGCCCGCGCGTACGCCGTCTACGACGAGGACACCGGGCGCCAACTCGCCGGCAGCGAGGCTGACGCCCGGCTGCCCGTCGGCAGCCTGATGAAGCTGCTCAACGCCTACGTGGCCTACCGCGCCGGCGAACCCGACAAGGCTGTCGTCGCGCCGAACGGGCTGGTCGGCGCCGCAGACGAATCGGTGATTGGCATCGGCGCCGGCCAAACGATCACCCGAGGCGTCCTGATCCGCGCCATGTTGAAGGTCAGCGCCAACGACGCGGCGCGCTTGCTGGCGCGGGACATCGCCGGCTCGGAGGAGCGCTACGCCGAGATGATGAACGAGGCCGCGACGGACCTCGCGCTCGTCGACACCCACGCAGTGAACGCAACTGGGCTCGACGCCGACGATCAGTTCTCGTCGGCGAACGATCTCATCACGCTTGGCACCCACCTGCTGCGTGGCGCCACCTTCCGGCAGACGGTGAGCGAACCGACAGCCAACTTCAACGGACAGTCGTTTCCCAACACCAACGATCTGCTCGGTTCCTATCCAGGAGCTGACGGCATCAAGACCGGCCACACCTCCGACGCCGGGTGGTGCATCCTGGCTTCAGCCACGCGCGAGGGCCGGCGCATCGTGGTCGTGGTCTTGGGCGCCCCCACCGAACAAGGGCGTGACGACGCTGCTCACTCCCTCCTCGACTGGGGCTTCGCCCAACCGTGAGCGAGTGCGTGGACGATGTCACCGACCGATCGATTGATCGCCGACTCGTACTTTCGGCCGATCACGACTCGTGCGCAGCCCCACCTACGCTTGCGGAGTGAGCGAGACGGCGACGACCGGACGGCTCGACGGCCGCACCGTGTTGCTGCTGTTCGTCACCGTGGTAGCCCTGACCATCGTCGACGCCGCGCTCGGACGAACGCTGTTCGGAACGGTGGTTCCTGCGCTCGTCGCCGATGCCTGCGTGGCACTCGCGGTGCTCACCGCCAGGCGCCATCTGCTCGCCGCAACACTGCTCGCGGTCGCAGCGAGCGCCGCAGTGTCTGCCGCCGTGGCCAACGACTCGCTGAACCGTTGGGCACTCCGTGAGGACATCATCGACGGCAACTTCATCGTCGGGTTGGGCGCCTGGCCTGGCATCGGCGAGCTCGCCGGCATGGCGGTCCTGTGCGCCCTGGCGATTCGCTACCTGGCCACTGCCGAGGCAACGCTGGCCACGATCGCGTACGGCGCGGCGCTGTCGGCGATCATCGCCTGGCGACAGCAAGGCCTGTACGGGGACCTCTTCCTGTTGATCTTGGGTGTTGCGTTCGCCGCCACCGTTGCGACCGGGATGTACTCGCGCTCGATCGAACAGCGTCGTGCCAGGGATGCACGCGCGGCTCGGCAGTCGGAGCGTGATGCCATCGCTCGCGAGTTGCACGACCTCGTCGCCCATCACGTGACGGGCATCGTGGTACAGGCCCAGGCGGCGCGTCTCGTGGCCGCCGCACGCCCCGACGTGACCGCGAACGCGTTGTCATCGATCGAACGGGCCGGCGCCGACGCGCTGAGCTCGATGCGCGCCTTGGTGGGGGCGCTCCGCGCCGATCGAGGCGACGTGCCGATCGCACCGACGGCGACGCTCGACGACATCCGCCAGCTGGCGACGCGCGGAAGCATCGGACTTCCTGTCGTCGTTTCGCTCGATCCAGCGGCAGAACTGCTCCCGACCTCGGTGATGGCGTCGCTGCACCGCATCGCCATCGAAGCGCTCACCAACGCCCGACGTCACGGCACCGGGGCCACGACCGTCGACGTGGTGGTCGCCTGCGGGCCACAGCACGTGACGCTGTCGGTGACGAACGATGGAGCCGTCGTGACCGACCGTCAGCGGGGTTTCGGTCTGGTCGGCGTCGCTGAGCGCGTCGCCGCGCTCGGCGGACGGCTCGATGCCAGCCCCCGCTCGACGGGCGGCTGGGCACTCATCGCGGTGCTTCCAACGGGCCACCTGGACAACCGATCACGATGACGACTCGCGTGCTCATCGCCGATGATCAACCGATGGTTCGATCGGGACTGGGGCTGATGCTCGAGATGCACGGCATCGAGGTGGTGGCGGAAGCTGCCGATGGCGCCGACGCCGTTCGTCTGGCACGCGAGCTGCGGCCCGACGTGTGCCTCCTCGACATCCGGATGCCGTCACTGGACGGGTTGGAAGCGACACGCCTCCTCGCCGGCCCCGGTGTCGACGATCCGATACCGGTGGTCGTCGTCACCACGTTCGACCTCGACGAGTACGTGCGCGGCGCGATCCAGAACGGCGCCAGCGGTTTCCTGCTCAAGGACGCCGGCCCGGGCCTGCTCGTGGAAGCGGTGCACGCGGCGGTGAACGGCGATGCGTTGATCTCGCCATCGGTCACCGTGCGCTTCCTTCAGCACTTCACCGATGCCAGCGCGACACGGACCGACGACACCGGCGTGCTCTCCGATCGTGAGGAGGAGATCGTCGTGGCGGTCGCTCGCGGCCGTACCAACCATGAGATCAGCGATGAGCTGTTCATCTCGCTCAGCACGGTGAAGTCTCACCTGACGAACATCCAGAGCAAGCTCGGTCTGCGCAACCGTGTCGAAGTCGCCGGCTGGGCGTGGGAGACCGGCCGTATGCACAACCGCTGACCTAGTGCCGCGTCACCGAACGTTCACGGTCGGCCGCGCGGCTCTTCATCTGGGCGCGGAGGTTCTCAAACGTTCTTCTGGGCGCGGAGCTTCTCGAATACGAGAACGTCCGCGCCCAGTTGGCCGGCGCAGCTGGCGGGCACGGCAATGACAAAGGCTGACCCTGCGGTGCCTCCGGTCTCGCTCGGCAGACCCAACCCGGAGGGAACGTCCATCTAGCTCGTCCTGCGGCGGCGGACGCTGGCGATCCCGCTGGCGAGCAGGTACGCGACGACGAAGACGATGAGCCCGCCGACGGCGTCGAGGAAGTAGTGGTTGCCGGTCGCCACGACCGTGTACACGGTGACGGCCGGATAGACGACGGCGAGGACCCGGATGACGTTGCTGCTCACCCTCGGGTAGACGGCGCACGCAACCCAGATCGCCCATGCGCAATGCAGGCTCGGCATGGCGGCGAACGGGTTCGACACCGTCCGCGTCGCTTCGGCGTCAACCGTCCAGAACGTCGGGTGCTCGATCAGCGTGTCGACGAATCCGAACGGACGACCGTCGCCCAACACGTCGAGGAGACGCGGCGGCATCAGCGGGAAGAACGCGAAGCCGACCAACCCGAGGACGGTCATGAGGCCCAGGGTGTTGCGCCACAGCAGGTAGGCCTCGGTCCTCGCGCGGTACAGCCACACCAGGGTGCCGAACGTGATGGGTAGGTAGGTCGTCGCGTAGAAGTAGTTACTGGCGACGATCAGGGGTGTCCAGTTGAGCGTCCATTGCTGGATGGCGAGCTCGTGGTTGATGCCGAGCGCCTGCTGCCAGTCGATGACCCGCAAGGCGTGGTCGAAGGCGACGTCCGCGGCGGAGACGAGGCGGCTGCGGACGAGCTCGAACAGGCCGTAGACGATGAGCACGGCGATGACCTGCTTCCACCAGTGCAGCACGGTGCCATCGCTGAGCACTCGACCCTTGCGCCAGCGGTGCTCGGAGGTGCCAGCGGCGGTGGTCGCGGCGACGTCGGGTTCACTCACCGATCCTCATTCCCCACGGGACGACTCGGTACCACAGCGGCGATGGAAGTGAGTCAAACACCCCTCGGGAGCCGGTCTTGACCTCAAGTACAGTTCAGGTCGTACCGTGCCCACGGTGAACGGCGACGCACCAGCCGACACAGGCCGGCGAGCGCTCAAGGTCGGCCTCATCGCGGTCGTGACGCTGGTGGCGTTCGAGTCGCTGGCGGTGATCACGATCCTGCCAGACATCGAAGCCGACCTCGGGGGCGTGGCGTGGTACGGCTGGGTGTCCACGGCGTTCTTCCTCGGGACCATGATCGGGATCGTCTTCGCCGGCGATCAGGCTGATCGCCGCGGCGCTGGCTGGCCCTTCGTGATCGGATTGGTCTTGTTCGCCTCGGGCTTGATCGTCGGTGGCCTGGCCCCTTCGATGCCCGTGCTCGTCGCCGGCCGATTCGTGCAGGGTTTCGGCGCCGGCGTCGTCCCGGCGATTGGCTACGTGGTGATCGGCCGAGCGTTCACCGATGCCGAGCGGCCGCGCATGTTCGCACTGCTGTCGACAGCGTGGGTGGTCCCGGGACTGATCGGCCCGATCGTGGCAGAACGGATCGCGCAGGCGGCCGGCTGGCGGTGGGTGTTCCTGGGACTTGTCCCGCTGGTTGCCGTGGCTGGAGCGCTGGTCGTGCCGGCGATGGCCCGCATCGGCCCACTCGGCGGAGGCGCCCGACCCGTCACGCCGTTCCGGCGCCGGCGCATGCTCGAGGCCTCACGGGTGGCCACCGGCGCAGCCCTGATCGTGGCCAGCTTCAACACGTCACGATGGCTGCTCGTGCCTGGGATCGCCGCCGGCCTCCTCATTGGCCTCGGGCCCCTGAGCCGCCTGACCCCTGCGGGTACGTTGCGGGCACGTCCAGGGCTGCCCGCCGTGGTCCTGTCGCGGGGGATGTTGACCTTCGCCTTCTTCGGGACCGACACGTTCGTGCCCTACGCGGTCCACAACGGGCGCGGCGCGTCGGTCTTCGCTGGCAGTGTCGCGGTCACGGCGGCCACACTGGCGTGGACCGCCGGCACCTGGGTACAGGACCGCTGGATCGGGCGCACCGGCGAAGCGCTGTTCGTGCGGCTGGCCTACGCGCTGCTGCTTCCTTCCATCGTCGTCGTGGCGCTCGGCGCGCTGCCCGACCTCCTGCCGTTGTGGGTGCTCTATGTCGGCTGGGCCGTCGGCGGACTGGGAATCGGTCTCGGCTATTCCGCCCACTCGCAACTCACGCTGCGATGCGCGCCTGCGAATGCGTACGGCGCGGCGACGGCCTCGCTGCAACTGCTCGACAACCTGGGGGTGGCACTCGGAACCGGCGTCGTCGGGGCGGTCGTGACATTCGGCGACGACCTCGGCTGGGCCCCCGGGGATGCCGCCGCGGCGGCCCTCATCCCGGCCGCGGCGATCGCCGCCCTCGGGCTCGCGGTCAGCCGCCGCATGCCTACCCAGGCCACCACCGCAACGCCGCAAGGGACCGCCCGATCGATCGCCACGGCGAGCTAGCCATCCAGACGGCACGTTACGGTCGATCGCATGACCCAGGAGCTCCGAACCTTCCTGACGTTCCAAGATGGCGCCGCGACCGCAGCACTCGATCTGTACCGCAGCGTCTTCGACGACTTCGAGCTCGTCGAGATCGACCACTACGGCGCAGGGGACAGCGGACCCGAGGGCACGGTCAAGGTCGCCAGGTTCCGTCTCGCCGGTTCGGACTTCAGCTGTGCCGACAGCCCCGTCGGTCACGCATGGGGCTTCACCCCTGCAGTGTCGCTGTGGATCGACTGCGACGACAGCGACGAACAGCAGCGACTCTTCGATCGGCTGAGCGACGGCGGTCAGGTGTACATGCCGCTCGACGACTATGGGTTCAGCTCCCGTTTCGGCTGGGTTGGTGATCGCCACGGCGTGACGTGGCAGCTGAACCTGCCCTGACGACGCACGCTGCAGACTGAGCCAGTGACCGAACTCGAGATCCTGACGTGGGGTTACGGCCTGGTCGAAGGACCGCGCGTCGATGATGCCGACAACCTCTACTTCTCCGACGTGCACAACGGCGGGGTGTACCGCCGGGCGCCCGATGGCACGCTCGATGTCGCCGTGCCGAAGCGCCGTGGCGTTGGCGGCATCGCGCTGCACGCCGAGGGCGGGGTCGTCGTGACGGGACGCAACGTGTGCCACGTGCACGACGGCGAGAGTCGCGTCGTGTTCGCCCCCGACGCCCCCGGGTTGAACGACCTGTTCGTCGACGCTGCCGGACGGATCATCTGCGGCACGATGCGCAGCAACCCGTTCGACCTGGACGCACCGCGATCGCCGGGCGAGTGCTATCTCGTCGACGCCGAGGACCACGCCGTCGAGCTCTACGGCGAGGTCGCGCTGACCAATGGCATCGGGTTCTCGCCCGACGGCTCCGTGCTCTACCACGCCGACACGGTCCGCGGCGTGTGGGCCCACGACTACGACGACGGATCGGTGCGCGGCAGGCGCCTGCTGGTCACCGCCGAGGTCCTCGCACCCGATGGTTTGGCGGTCGACGAGGCAGGCACCGTGTGGGTCGCCGACGCCGGCGGCACGTCGGCGGTGTGGGGCTTCGGGCCCGACGGCCAGCAGCGGGGTCGGATCCCCGTCCCGGCGACGATGGTGACCAGCATCTGCTTCGGAGGCGCCGATCGCCGCGACGTGTACATCGTCACCGCCGACAACACCGACGACCCCGCCAAGGGCGGCAGCGTGTTCCGCACCCGGGCCGACGTGCCCGGCGTCGCGGTCGCCAAGGCCCGCGTCTGACCGTTGACGGGAGGTTTGCCTCAGGCCGCGGGGACCTCGACGCCGGTGACGTAGACGACACCGGTCCGAGGACCCTTGCCGATGTTCTCGGGGCCGTTCCACTCGTTGGCGACCATGAAGAGCGTCGTTCCGTCCGGTCCGCCGAGGGCGACCGAGAACGCGGGGCGGTCGAGCTCGACGCGTTGGAGGATCCGACCGCCCTGCGCGACCCTGATCGCCCCGCCTTGGGCCGCGCACCACAACGCTCCCTCGGCGTCGAGGCTGACACCGTCGGCCCCACCCTCGATCTCTGCCCACACTCGGCGGTTGACGAGGTTGGCGTCATCGTCGATGTCGATGTCGAAGGCAGACACTCGCGAGGCGAACGATTCGGCGACGAGCAGGGTCGCACCGTCGGGTGTGATCGCCATTCCATTGGGGAACGCGACGGTGTCGGCGACGATGCGACGATCGCCATTGGGTGCCACCACGGCGATCAGCCCAGCTTTCGAGCCCAGCTCGAAGTTCATGCCGTCGGCGCCCATCATGTCGAAGTTGATGCCATTCACGTAGGCGACGCCCGACGGATGGACGGCTACCTCGTTCCAGCCGTAGTCCGAGAAGTGGGTGAGGTCGGCGTGGGCCACGAGCGCGCCGTCGGGCCCGAGGCGTTCGAGTCCGTTGCGACCCGTCACCAGCATCGTGCCATCGGCCGTCCAGTCGAAACAGAACGGGAACGAAGTCGAGCGGGTGACGACCTCTGGCTCGCCGGCGTCCGGGCCGTCCACCGCCATCGCGAGGATCTCCCCGGCGACCCAGTCCGAGCACCAGAAGCGCCCATCGTGCCAGCGGGCGGACTCACCCATGGCGAGACCGTCAACGAGAGTGGTGATCGTGGTCATGACATTTCAGACCGACGGTTCAGGCAGAAGTCATCGCCCACCCGTGTCAGCCTCGAGAGCGAAACAGACCGCCGCCTCCCAAAGACGCTGCTCCGCATCGAACACACTTGCCGCCTGGCCCTCGTTGTTCTGCGTGCGCTGCAGCGAGATCGACGCCGTCACCGATCGCTCCCCATCCGGCGAGGCGACGATGAACTGGGTGTAGCCGAAGATGTTGCCGGTGTGGCCGTACACCGTGCCGCAATCGGTCTCATAGCGGAAAAGCGCCAGGCTGGCCGAGTTGTCGCCAATACCGATTGGATCGGACGTACCGCCCGGAACGAACAGATCCTGTTGCTCGTCGCGGACCTCGTCGCCGTACAGCTCACCGCCGACGTACCCGCGGATGAAGTCATTGAGGTCGGCGGGGGTCGAGACCATTCCGCCGGATGACCATGACCACGCGGCGGCGACGACGTTGCTGTACTCCTCGTACCCACCCTCGGCGTCGACCTCATACCCGTGGATGAACGGCTCGGGGATCTCCGTGCCGCTCGGCAGCGACGTCTCGTCAAGACCAAGCGGTTCGAGCACGTGCTCGGCCAGAGCGTCGGCGTAGTCCTGCCCGGTGGCCTGCTCGATCATCAGCGCAATCCCGACGTTGTCGGTGTTGGAGTAGCGGTACTGCGTGCCGGGCGGGAAGTTCAGGGGCTCATCGGCGACGTACGTCCAGAGGTCCGACGGCGGCGGCGCCTCCTCGAGTGACGCCCGCAGTGCGTCCTGCCACGCTTCGCTCTCGGAGAAGTCCGGCAGGCCGCTCGTGTGGTTGAGCATCTGGCGCAGCGTGACCTCGCCCCACGCCGC
Source organism: uncultured Acidimicrobiia bacterium (assembly GCA_963844915.1). Taxonomy (GTDB): domain Bacteria; phylum Actinomycetota; class Acidimicrobiia; order Acidimicrobiales; family Ilumatobacteraceae; genus JALZMG01. The sequence continues at coordinate 19,065 of CAWJQF010000015.1, forward strand.
CGGGAGATCCGGCAGCCGTTCGGCGATCGTGTCGTCGAGTGAGAGCTCGCCCTCGTCGACGATCGACAACGCAGTCGCTCCACTGAAGGCCTTGGACACGCTGGCGATGCGCATGTGGTCCTCGACGTCGGGCTCGGCTTCTGCGCCGATCTCGGCCACGCCTGCTGCGTGCACCGAGCGGTCCGATCCGCGCTGCACCACGACGATCGCCCCCGGCGGGCCGCCCGGCATGGCCACCAGCTCCTCGATCGCTTGATCGACGCGCTCCTCGGGGTCAAGGTCGTCCGAAGTCGTGGAATCACCACACGCGACGAGGATCGACGCGGCGACGACGATCACGGTGATACGGCGGAGATGCACTGGGCGGAATGCACTCATGGTCGCAATGATCACCTGTGGGAGGCGACGTCACCGGTTACAGCGCCGCCGCCGTCGCGACAGCGAGCAGCGAGTCGAGGTCGTCGCCCGCCAGCACTCGCACGATCGGCAGATCGACTGCCCCGCGGTGCGGCGCGAGCGCTTCGACGACTTGGTGACGCGAGGAACCGCACACGCCGACAGCACCCAGCGGGGCGTTCATCGCCTCGAAGTGCGCTGGCGCCATCCGGCGGTACCGGCCTTCCTCGTCGCGCAGCCGCTGCGTGGCGCCGTCACCCACTGCGACGCGGATGTAGTGGGCGGTCACGGGAGCGCGGCGTCCGGCCGAGATGGCTCCCTCGAGGATCCAGCCGCGGGCCTCCGCGGCACGTGACGGCAACATCCAGTTGAGCAGCACACCGTCCGCGAGCGCTCCGCCGAGCCGGGACAGCTGCGGGCTCATCGTGCCGACCATGAGGCGCGCCGCGGGCAGCACACCACGCAGCTCTTCCACTGCGTCGCGCATGGGCGCGAGCTGTGGTCGCAGCCGCCCCGATCCGATTCCGATCCACAGCTTCGGCACGTCGAGCCCGAGCCGCTCGATCTCCGTCGCGATCCGTCCCGGCGGATGCTCGTCGAGGGGCAGGACGCCGACTCCGAGATCGAGCTGCGGGGCGCCAGCGGCGAAGTGCGCGAGTGTCTCGAGTCCCGACGCACCCGGCACGTCGTTGCACCACAACGACCCGTAGCCCAAGTCGGCGCAGCGCGCCGCCAGTTCCCGAGCGACGTGCGGGGCGAGTCCCGCATCGACCCCCAGACCCAGCGAAGGACCAGGCGCCGCCCTCGTCATCGGTCGACGATCGACTTGGCAACTGCGGCATGGCAGCCGACCTTGCCGTCGACGACCTGCGTCACCCCGAAGTCGACCGCCACCGACGCGATCGAGTACGCCTCGTCCATTGTGAAGCCTCCGCGGTCAACGAGGAATCGCAACATGCATTCGGCGCTCATGCGCATCGCCGCATCGAGGTCGTCGCCAAAGCCGTGGAGGTACCAGTGGGTGGCGGTCTCCAGCGTCGGGACCTCGACCGAGAACCCGCGAGCGATCGACAGCTGGAGCCGAACGTCGAGTGACGCTTCGATCGCGGTTCCGCAGATCTCGCCGTCGCCCTGGGCGAAGTGCGGATCGCCGACGTAGAAGCCGGCACCTTCATGGAACACCGGGTAATAGACGGTCGCGCCCGGTCCGAAGCGCCAGTTGTCGACGTTGCCGCCGAACACATCTGGCGGAACGCTGCTCCTGCGCCCGGCTTCGAGCGGGGCGACCCCCATCACACCGAGGTGCGGCCGGACTGGCACCTCGACCGCTCGACCGAACGGTTGACGCCGTGCCGCATCAGGCGGTGTCTCGACTCCGGGGACGTCGTAGCGGGCGCGAGTCTCGAAGTCGTAGCCGAACAGTGGACGAGCCGTGCCGTCGAAGCCGCCGTCGACGAGCTCATAGACGGTGATGCGCTCCTTCCCGAAAACGTCGTACAGCAGACCCCAGTGCGCCGCGCAGTTCGAGCCGAACGGAAGCCGAGGTGTCAGTTCGCGGAGCTCTACCCGCAGCGCGTCACCCGGCGTCGCCCCGTCCACCCAGATCGGCCCGGTCATGATGTGTACGCCCGGCCCACGGTCGGACTCCGGGATCGCTGCCCACAGCGCGCGGATGCCGTCGTCCATCAACAGGTCGGGCGCATCACCGGCGTGGTGAGTGACCGCCTCGATGAGCAGCTCGGAGCCGTCGGCGACCTTCAGAACCGGTGGAAGCTCCGGATCCAAGAACCCCCAGAAGCACGACTCCGGCGACGCCGCAACACGTTCCACGCCCTCGAACGTATTACGACCTGGCGTCAATCCTCCTTGTCGCCCGGCGTGCCGTCGCCCGGCATGCCGCTGCGACCGGCCTCGCGGAGGAGGTCTCGGCGACTCGCCCACCGGCCGTGCTCACCCGGCGCGACGTTCTCCTTCGAGCCAGTGGTGAGTCCACCATCGACGACCAAGGTCTGACCGCTGACGAACCCTGCGTCGTCGCTTGCCAGCCACAAGGCGGCGTGGGCGATGTCGTCGGGTAGCCCGATGCGTCCCCGCAGTGGCGTCCGCGTCTGGAACGCCTCCCGCGCCTCCTCCATGGCCTCCGCACTTCCGACCACCGCCGCTGCGTTCATCGGCGTCAGGATCTTGCCCGGAGCGATGGCATTGACCCGGATCGACCAGGCACCGAGCTCGGCGGCCACGTTCTTGGTCAGCGCGACGATGGCGCCCTTGGCAGCCCCGTAGATGTGGGTTCCGAGCCCACCCTGCAGACCACCGATGCTGGACGTCGACAAGATGACGCCCGAGCGCTGCGGCTTCATGATGCGGGCGGCGTGCTTCATGCCGAGGAACACGGAGCGAAGGAGCACCGCCATCGTGAACTCGTACTCGTCGAGCGGGATCTCGTCGATCGGACCGTGGGCGCCGATGATCCCAGCGTTGTTGAACATGCAATCGAGCCGACCGAACTCACCGACGGCCGAGTCAACGACGTTGGCGACGTCCGGCTCGGAGCTCACGTCGCAGTGGACGTAGTGGGCTCGGTCACCGAGCTCGTCGACGATCTGCCGCCCGCGCTCGTCCTGGATGTCGCTGAGCACGACCATGCCGCCCTCTGCATGCATCAGGCGCGCCGTCGCCTCCCCGAGTCCGCTGGCGGCACCCGTGACGGCCACAACCTTCCCGGCAACCCGTCCAGTCACGACAACCTCCTCACGGGCGGGCGACCCTACCTCCGGTCAGGTGTCGCCCTGGCGGCCGAGGCTCTGCGCCGGGGTCGCGCCGGGGCGGGTCCACTGCGGCACGGGCCGGCTGGTTGGGCCCCACGTGGCGACGCCGCTGGCGTCCGTGCGCCAGTACCAGCAAATCGGCGCGCCATGCCCACCGACCGGCGAGCCGGCATCCGGGGCCTCGGGCCAGCCCTCGGGATTGTCCTCCCACGCCTCGCGGCGGCCGTACGGCGTCATGTCGAGCAGGGCCATCGCCCCGTCGGCGGGCTCGTTGCCCCGGCCGGTGGTGGAGTAGGTGAGGAAAACACGGTCGCCGTCGCGGAGGTAGCAGGTGATGTGTCCGTCTTCGGTGAGGAGCGGCGGCTCCACGCCGCGCACCGAGTACCAGGGCAGCGTGTCGTACCCCATGAACTCGACGAAGGGGCCCACCTCGTCCCACGCTCCGGAGGTCAGGACGGCGAACGAGACGCCCCGGGCGTTGAGGTAGACGACGGCGTCTTGCATGTGCCAGACGTTGAAGGTGCAGCCCTCGCACTGGCCCTGAGGTGGTGCGCCGTCGTACCACATGGAGTGGTAGACGAGGAGCTCGTCGCGACCCTGGAACACGTCGACGAACGGGACCGGCCCGTCGTCGCCGGTGACCTCGACTGCGCCGTCGACCTCGACCATCGGTAGCCGCCGCCGGGCGGCGGCGATCGCGTCGCTCTCACGGGTGTGCGCCTTCTCGCGGACCAGCAGTTCCTCGCGCGCCGCCTGCCAGGTGGCCAGGTCGACGATGGGCGGCTTGCCGGAGAGGTTGTTGCTCGAGTTGCCGGGCGTGGTCGTCATGGTGTCCTCCGCTGTCTCGTCTCGTGCGATCACGCGCTCCGTGGAGCGCCGGTTAGCTGAGACGATTCTCGCGGCGGAGACTCATCGATCCGGGCGCGAGTACCCGGCTCGCGGCGAAGCCGCTCAGCCCATCTGGCCGCGGATCTCGCCACCCGGGAAGTCACCTGGCCCCGTGTCGACCGGCGCGACGCCATCGTTGGTGTGCACGTTGACGTATGCCATGCCGTCTTCGATGGCATCGACCAGGTCGGACAGCGGGTGCCCCGCAAGCGGGCCGATCAGGTTGGCGGCCGTGATCGTGCCCGTCGAGAGGACGCCTCGCTCGGGACCACCGGCGGGCGGCACTGTGCCGTAGAGGAAGGCGACGACCGGGCCGGCGTCTTCGGGCCCACCGATGTGGATGTGCGCCGCCACGACGTTGTCGATGTTGGCGACGATCAGACGGTAGGACAGCTCGGTGCCGTCGTCGCTGAGATGGAAGATGGCGTTGCCGACCGCCCGTGTCTCACGCGGCACCGGCCGTTCGGCGCTCCCCCTCAGGTGAGCCAGATAGGTCGAGTCGGCGGCAAGCGCCACCGATCCCAAGGTGAGCACCGCGCCCGTAGCCAGCACAGCGATGATCGGTCGTCGCATGAACCCTCCCAAGTGATGTTCCCCGTCCTGACCCGATCTTCGGGACGATAGTCGTTGGGGCTCAGCGGGGCGTCGCCTCCGACGGGGCGAACGCTGGGCCATGGCCTGGAATGGCGACGTCGGCCACGGCGAGGACACGCGCGCGACTGGCATGCAGCTGCTCCATGTCGGCGTACGGGTCCTCGGCGGGCCCTTCCCCGTTCCACCACACGTGGGTGAACGCAGCGACGCCGTCGCTGGTCTGAGCGAGCGTGGTGATGTCCTGCGGGGAGTGGCCGGGAGTGCGGATCAGCTTGATCGACGGTGAGAGCTCGAACCCCTCGGCGTCCCGGCTGGTCCACACGTCGTTCTCGTAGATCGCCCAGTGGTCGTGGTAACGGGCGGCCGGGAACAGGGCAGCGTTGATCGTGTGGTCGGGATGGTGGTGACTGAACACGACGTCGGTCACCTCATGTGGCTGCACTCCGAGAGCGGCCAGCGGATCAAGGATCAACGCCCGATCTCGCACCATGCCCGGATCGACGACCACCAACACGGCGCCGTCGCGGATCAGACCGACCGTGCTCGCCACCCCTCGCTCGTAGTAACCGGCAGTCAGCACGTGGTAGGCCGCAGTGTTCGCTCTCGGTGCATCACTCATCGCCGACATGTTGCCTTCCCGGTAACTGGGCGGCTTCGCTGACAGCAGCTGGCAGGGATCACGCCCAGGTACGACCCTGGCAGAGATCCCGCCCAGATCCCTCAATGGTGGGCGGCGTAGTGGTCGGCGAGGGTGTCGACGCCGAAGTCGTCGTCGAGGTCGCGCCACACCGTGTGGACGTGGTTGACGCCGCGCTGGGTGTTGTCGTACTCGGCGAGGAGTCGGGTGCCCTGCACCCGGTAGTAGTGCGGCCGGCCTGGTTCGAGGGCGCCCGCCCACGCGAACGACAAGGTGTCGAGATCTCCGTCGGAGGCGTACTTCGCCGATTCCTGGTCGGCCAGTTCGTCGGGGACGCGGCGAACGTAGACATCCAGTAGCTGGCGCAAGACATCCCGCTGCGCACCGCGCAGATCCGCGGCGGGCAAGCCCTTCGGAGCCCGCGTCAAGCTGACGGCATCGACGTGCTGCGTGCGCAGTCCGATCGCCTCTTCCATCGCCGCCTGCTGGCGCGCCATCTGCTCCGACAGTGGGCCCTCGAGCGGACCGCGGAAGATCTCCCCGAGCGGCAAGGGGCGGTCGCCCTCCTGGGCCCGCGGACGGTTGGCCGTGACGATGTCCGCCGGTGGAACCGGTGACAGCAGCGCGCGATCGAGCTGGCCTTCGTCGAGCGATCGGACGAGCTCGCGCCCGAGATCCTCGGCGCCGCCGAGCGGTCGCAGCAGGTGCGGGCCGAGCAGCGCCGAGTGTGCCGGGTCGGCCCCGAGGAAGCACGGCGTCGACGACGCGAGCTCGCCGTCGACGATCGTGTGGTTGACCGAGACGTGATGGCCGCCGAAGCGCCAGCTCCATGTCGCCGCCGGCCCGGGGTGCCCGAACACGCGGACGTAGTACAGGCCCGGGTCACGTCCGCGCTGACGACCGAAGCTCGCCCGCCACTCCTCGACCGCGTCGAGGACGTTCTCGAGTCCCATGATGGTGGTCGCGGTGGTGAAGGCGGCGGCGGACAACCCGGCGCGCAGCAGACGCATCACTGCCCGCTGCTGAGGCGGGGTCATCGCCCCGAGCGTCAGGCCGCCGTGGTCAGTCGGCGTGTAGTACCAACGCCGCCGCTCCTCGTCGGCGGGGAAGGGCCAGGCCGCCTGTTCGCGCTGGCCGACATCGAGGCCGTCGAGCCAAGCCTCCGCGGCTTGCGCCATCCGCGTTGCGACGGCCCGCCGGATCTCCTCGGTTCGCATGGCCACCACGATGGCACTGCCGGTCGGCACTGCCGGTCGGCACTGCCGACCGGCAGACCGTGCGTCTAACGCAATGCGCTGAATGCAGCACGCACTTCGGTCGTGAAGAGCTGCGGCTCTTCCCAGGCGGCGAAGTGGCCGCCCCTGTCGACCTCGTTGAAGTAGGCCAAGCCCGGATAGACCGCCTCGGCCCAGCTGCGCGGGGTGGCCCAGATCTCGCCGGGGAACGTCGTGAACCCGACCGGAACCGAGACCGCCGGAGGAGCCTGGCCGCTCGCCAGCGCTGCGGCCAGCGCTCGTGCGTCCTCCCAGTACGACCGGGCCGCCGACGATGCGGTCCCTGTCAGCCAGTACAGCGTGATGTTGTCGATGATGTTGTCGCGGGTGAGATTGCCCACGGGCGCGCCGTCGACGAACGCGCGGGAGATCTTGTAGTAGCTGTCCGTGTCGTGGTCGAGCAACCAGGCCGCCAACGCGACGGGTGAATCCAGTAGGCCGTAGCTGATCGTCTGCGGTCGCGTGGCCATCTCGAGGAAGTAGCCGAAGCCGTCCTGCTTGAAGGTCGCGACCGCCTCGGCCGCGGCGCGTTCCTGTTCGCTTCCCCTGGGCAGGTGATCGCCGACTGCGAGCACCGCCGTGAGCAGGTTGAGGTGATAGCCGATCAAACCTTCGACCGCCTGGCGGCCCATCAGGTCCGTGACGAGAGCACCCACGTCGCCGCCCTGGGCGACGTAGCGGGTGTAGCCGAGGCGCTTCATCAGCTCCGCCCAGGCGCGACCGACGCGGCCGGCGTCCCAGCCGAGCTCGGTTGGCTCACTCGAGAAGCCGTAGCCAGGCAACGACGGCAGCACCAGGTGGAACGCGTCGTCGGCCGTACCGCCGTGCGCCGTCGGGTCGGTGAGCGGCCCCACGGTGTCGAGCAGCTCGACGACCGAGCCGGGCCAGCCGTGCGTCATGATCAGCGGCAACGCGTCCTCATGCTGCGACCTGACGTGGATGAAGTGGATCTCGACCCCGTCGATCTCGGTCGTGAACTGCGGCAGGGCGTTCAGTCTCGCCTCGCCCTTGCGCCAGTCGTACTCGTTCGTCCAGTAGCGGGCGAGCTCCTGCAGCGTCGCCCGCTGCACGCCCTGCGATCGGTCTGCGACGAGCTCCTTGGTGGGCCATCGCGTCGCCGCGATGCGGCGGCGCAAATCGTCGATCTGCTCGTCCGTAATGTCGATCTGGAACGGCCGGATGTCGGTCGTGGTCTCGACGGTGGTGCTCATGGCGCCTCCTCAGCGCAGGGACCCTGAAGGTCGGTGACGCCATCGACTCTGCGCTTCTGCTGCCCACGTCGCACCCGTGGGATGCCCTGGTCTGCTCCCGAGTCCGCCCGGCGGGCACAGCTCCACGGATCAGCGAATGAATCCCCCGAGGCTGAACCAACCACCGAACCCGTTGCCGAGATCGACCTGCGACCAGAGTGCGGAGTCGGCGCCGCGAACGAACACGGCGGCGGTTCCCGCTTGGGACGAGACCGCACCGGCCGGGCTGTGGAGGATGCCACCGAGGGAGAACCATCCGCTCCAGCCGCCGTTGAATCGATTGGTCCACAGGGCGTTGTCGGCGCCCCGGACGAAGACGTCGAGCGTGCCGGCTGACGTCGACGCACTTCCTGGCGCGGAGGTCAGGATGCCCCCGAGCGTCGACCATCCACTCCACGACCCGCTTCTCGACTGCACCCACATCGCGTCGTCGACACCTCGAGCGAGGACCGTCACCGTGCCGGGCGACATCGACGCCGCCGACGGCGCAGCAGTCACGATGCCGCCGAGGCTCGACCAACCGCTCCAGCTCCCACCGTCGAACGTCATGGTCCACAGCGCTCGGTCGGCACCGACCACGAACACGTCCACCGTGCCCGGTGATCCGGACGTGACGGCCGGCGCCGATCTCAACACTCCGCCAAGTGGCGTCCACGGACCCCACGACGCACCATCGGAGTGCCTGGTCCACAGCGCGTAGTCGGCGCCGCGGACGAACACGTCCAGCGTGCCCGGTGAGCCCGACGTGACGGCCGGCGCGGACCTCAACACTCCGCCAAGTGACGTCCACGGACCCCACGACACGCCGTCGAAGTACCTGGTCCACAGCGCGTCGTCGGCTCCCGGATGACACGTCCACGACCCGGACTGGGCGACACGGCCGCCGGTGTGCTCACCGCGATTCCCCGAGGGCGACGTAGCCACCCCACGCTGCGCCGTTGAACTCGATGTTGTACAACCCGCCGTCGGCCCCGACGACGAAGGCCGAGATCCAGCCTGGAGCCGGTGACGCCGCTGCGGCACCGAACCCGACCGGTGCCGCCGGTGGCGTGATCGTCGCCCCGTCGAGGACCTGTGCCGCGACGTCGGCGATGTACGCCGCCGCGGCTGCCGCCCCGCGGGCGCTCAGGTGGAACCCGTCGGCGATCACCCACGACGTCTGTGCAGCGCTGTAGGTCGACCAGTCGGCGATCTGCAGCGCACCGCCGTACTGCTGCGCCTTCTGCATCAGGGTCCGGTTGTTCGCTGCGAACACGGCGCTCGTGGGGGCGGACCCGGGAGGGACGCGCATCGTCAACCAGATCACTTTGGGGATGCCCTGCGCTGCCGCCTCGGCCATCACCGCGTCGACCGCTGCGCCGAACGAGGCGGGCGGGTCGTTGTAGCCGGTCATGACCACCAGCACCTCGCCGAGCAAGCCTCGGAGGCGCCGCATGGTGGTGATGACCGTTTCTGGCGTGACACCAGCGGCACTGCACGATGTGATCAGCGTGCGACGGCAGGCCTCGGCGTCGAACGTGAAGTTGAAGCGTGTGAGCGGGGCGTAGCTGTTCGTCCAGCGGATCTGTGCCGCCGTCGAGTCGCCGATCACGCCGATGCGAGGCACACCGGGCCCGGCGCCGCTGTAGACGACGGTCGTGGCCGCGCCCACCGATGGTGACGAGATGACGCTGGACACGAGCACGGCCACGCAGGTCACGACCAACATCAACCTGCCGCGCCGCCTGTTGTCCCGATGCCGCCCCATCACGCCGGCGCACGGTACCGCGGCGGTCCGTCTCGGGCGTCGGTCGCCACTCGACGTGTTGCGCCCACACGGCGGCACCTGTCACTGTCGAGCCGACTCGTCGTTCGATCGGAGAAGTCGATGCTCAAGGAGCTGGCAGACCTGCCCGCGGGCGTGATCGGGTTCGAAGTCGCTGGCAAGCTCACTGCCGAGGACTACCGCGACCACCTGCTTCCAGCGCTCGAACGGGCGGAGTCGAGTGGCGAGATCCGAGTGGTGATCGTCATGCCGGAGTTCGAAGGCTTCACCGCCGGGGCCCTCTGGCAGGACCTCAAGATGGGCGTCGAGAACTGGGGCGCCTGGAAGCGCATCGCCCTCGTCACCGACGTGGCGTGGATGCAGCACGCCACCGACTGGTTCGGCTGGATGACACCAGGTGAGGTGCAGCACTTCCCGCTCGCTCAACGGCAGGAGGCCGCCGCTTGGGCCTCCGGGAGCTAGGGCCCCGACAGCGGCGGCGTCACGCCGGATCGGGTTCGCGCGACCGACGTCGGCTTCTGAGCGCCGCCACCGACGCCGCCAGGAAGGCGGCGGTGCCGATCGTGTAGGCAAGCGCCTGGAGCAGCGTGATGCCAGGATCGTGCACGTTGTGGTCCGTCCAGTCGGGCGCCACGTGCGAGTTGGCCATCGCCACAGCCTGAAGGCTCGGCGGGCGTTGCACAAGGGGAGGCGGGTGAGCGCTTTGTGGCGGATCTCTTGGCCACGCGGCGCGTGGCCTCGGCACCGTTCGGTGCACCCAGCAGGTCGCGTCGTCATCCCCAGACCCGGCATGATCGTGCACGCATGCCGATACCGATGGCGATCACGTCGTTCAACAAGAAGGTCACGAACCGGGTGACCGGCCCGTTCGCGCGTCACCTGCCTGGGTTCGCCGTCGTCATCCACCGAGGAAGAACGTCAGGACGTACCTACCGGACGCCCGTCAACGCGTTCCGGCATGATGGCGAGTACGTGTTCGTGATGACGTATGGGCACGACGTCGACTGGATCCGCAACGTCGAGGCGGCAGGGTCTTGCGACATCGAGACCCGAGGAACGACCATCCACCTCGTTCAGCCGCGGCGGTTCATCGACCCGACTCGTCGTGCGGTGCCAGCCGTGGTGCGGACGATCCTTCGGCTCATCGACGTCGACGAGTTCATGTCGATGCATGCGACATGACGGCTCAGGGACGGGGCGCGCGCTTCGGTTTCGCAGGCAGCGTCCTCGCAGAGCTGACGCCGACGTCGACCCACTTGCGCAGCTGAGGCTTCGTGCGCACGCCGCTCGTGCCAACCCGCAGCCAACCCTTCATCTGCCGACCGCGCATCTCCATCGGTTGGGCAACCCCGGTCGCGATCAGGCGGTCCGACTTCGACGGATCAACTCGAACCATCAACCCGCCCTGACCGCTTGCTGCAACGGCCATGTTCCCGCCGACCAGAAACGCGAGGCCGCCGAACATGCGCTGCTCGGTGACGTCCTGCTCCTGTGCCAGCAACTCGCGGATCCGATCGGCGAGGTCCTCGTCGTACGCCACGCCGGGATCGTAGAACCGCGCTCCTAACCTGCTGCGATGACGACGAGCCGCCTGCGCGTTGGCGTGCAGCTTCCTGAGGTCGAGCGCCGAGTGCCATGGACGGAGTGCATGGCGATGGCGCGGGCGGCGGAGGAGGTCGGCTTCGATTCGATCTGGCTCGGCGACCACCTCCTCTACCGCGACGACGGCCGCGAGGAGCGCGGGCCGTGGGATGCATGGAGCCTGCTCAGCGCCCTCGCCGCGGTGACCGATCGCGTGCAGCTGGGTCCACTCGTGGCGTGCTGTGCCTTCTGCCCGGCGGGGCTGCTGGCGAGGAAGGCGGCGGCGGTGCAAGAGATCAGCGGCGGACGACTCGTGCTCGGACTCGGCGCGGGATGGAACGAGATCGAGTTCCGCGCCTTCGGCGTACCGTTCGAGCACCGCGCCTCCCGATTCATCGAGTCGTTCGAGATCATCCACCGCCTTCTTGCCGGCGAGCATGTGACGTTCGACGGACGGTTCGAGCACGTCGAAGACGCCGTGGTCCTTCCCAGGCCCGACGTGCCGCTTCCACTGATGGTCGGCTCCGTCGGCGAGCGCGTGCTGCGGGCCGCGCTCCCCCATGCCGAACGCTGGAACATCTGGCACGGCTGGCACGGCAACACCCCGGAGGGCTTCGCCAGCGCGAACGATCGCGTCAGCCAGCTCGCGGCTGAGGAAGGACGTCAACCCTCAGACGTCATGCGCTCCGCCACAGTGTTCGTCGCGGTCGAAGGCGCGCATGCAGATCGCCCCCACACGCCCGAGGTGCCAGCGCTCACCGGATCACCGCAAGCCATCGCCGATGGGCTCCGGGAGTTCGCGAGCGTGGGACTTCAGGAGGCGATCCTCGTCGTGAGCCCGATCAGCGAGCGGTCGATCCGCGCGCTCGGCAAGACCATCGCCGCCCTCGACCGCTGAGCTCACGCGCCACCGAGACGGCGGCGCACGACGCCGCTGGCCATCGCGAGAACGGCCGGGTCCTCCCGCAGAACGAAGCTGGTGTTGGCGGCGAGGATGATGCCGTTCAGCTCGAACGTCAGCGCGTCGGGATCCTCGCCGGCGGGGAGTTCGTCCCGTTCCTGTGCCGTGACGACGAACTGACGGATCAGCGCCGTGAGCCGGCCCTGGAACGCGGCGACTCGTTCCTTGACCGGCCCGGGGCGCGTGCCCATCTCGAGGAGGGCACCAGCGAAGAAGCAGCCACCTGGAAACGTGCGCCGCCTGAGGTGGTCGAAGAAGGCGTCGCAGAGTGCGATCAGCTGTGCCACTCCTGGCGTGGCGGCGAGCGCCGGTGCGATGACCTCGGCATCGAAGATCTGCTCCGCTTCGTCCACGGTGGCGAGTTGGAGGTCCTCTTTCGAGCCGAAGTGGGCGTAGACCCCGCTCTTGCTCATGTCGAGCGCTCCGGCGAGGTTGCCGATCGACAGGCCTTCGAGACCGTGAACGGTTGCCAATGACACGGCTTCGCGCACGATCGCCTCGCGAGTGCGTTCGCCGTCGGCGCGCTGCTTCCTCTGACCCGGCATGTTGACAAGATAGCACGATCGGTCGTACTCTCTCGCTTTAAAGCACGAACGATCGTGCTATTTAAGGAGGAGCGGTGACGACGCAGTTGATTGAGGGCGGAGTGGCGACGCTCCTCGAAGCGGAGGGCGACACGACGAGCCCGGCCGTCACGGTCTCATCGAGGGGTGTGCGCATCGACGTCACCGCCCTGACCCGACGAGTCCGGGACCGCAAGCGCGGCGAGCTGACACTGCTCGACGCCGTCTCGTTCACGATCCTTCCCGGCGAGCTCGTTGCGATCGTCGGCCCGAGCGGCGCCGGCAAGACGACGCTCCTCGAGGCGATCGCCGGGATCGCACCCGCCACATCGGGTGCAGTGCGCTTCGACGGCATCGACGTGCACGCCAACTTGGGCGGGTTCCGCAGTGTGCTCGGCTACGTGCCCCAAGACGACATCATCCACGCCGACCTACCGCTCGTCCGCACGCTCCGCTACGCGGCGCGGCTGCGCCTTCCGGCAGGGGTCAGCGCCGCCGACGTCGACGAAGGCGGTGCGTGACGCGCTCGTCGCCGTCGGCCTCACCGAGCAGGCGGACGTCCGAGTTGGCTCGCTCAGCGGCGGTCAGCGCAAGCGCGCCAGCATCGCCGTCGAGTTGCTCACCGACCCACACGTCTTCTTCCTCGATGAACCGACGTCGGGCCTCGACCCACTCACCAGCGCAGAGCTGGCCACTCGCCTGCGCCAGCTCGCTGACCGGTCGGCGACGGTCGTCTTCACCACACATTCCATCGATGACTTGGCGCAGTGCGACCGCATCGTGTTCATGACCCGAGGTGGGAGCGTCGGCTTCGTTGGGACCATCGACGAGGCGCTCGCGCACTTCGCGGTCGGCTCGGTCGCCGAGCTGTATCGCCGCCTGAGCGATGCGGGTCGGACCGCCCACCCGGCACGCACGTCTCCGGATCGCCCGCGCCAGGAACATGTCTCGTCTGCCGAGGCCTCGACAGCGGCCGTGCCTGCACCCGACGACGTTCGGCGATACGAGATCGGCCGGCCGATGGCGAGCGGGTTCACGCAGTGGCGTGTCCTGACGCAGCGCACACTCGAGATCCTCGTGCGCAACCGCTTGACGCTCGCCATCCTCCTCGGGTCGCCGGCGCTGGTCGTCGCCATGTTCGTGATCCTCTTCCGGCCCGGCGCGTTCGACTTCGACAACCCGAGCCCGAGCTCCATGGTGATGATCGGGTTCTGGGTCGTCTTCGCCGCGTTCTTCTTCGGTCTCACGTACGGCTTGCTGCAGATCTGCACGGAGCGAACGATCCTGCGCCGGGAGCGCCTCGTCGGCCTGCGGCCGGGACCGTACGTGGCGTCGAAGGTGACGATCCTCGCGCCGTTCCTCGTCCTCGTCGTCGCCGCGATGCTCGGCGTGCTGCGCCTGTTCGATCGCCTCCCCGAACGCCCCCTCACGACGTACGCGTCGATCGGGGTCAGCCTGCTGCTGTGCGCACTTGCCGCCCTCGGCCTCGGACTGCTCACGTCCGCGATGGTCAGGACCGTCTCCCAGGCAACGCTCGCCCTGCCGATGCTGTGCTTCCCGGCGGTGCTGTTCTCCGGTGCGATCCTCCCGGTTCACCTGATGGCGAACGCCGGCGCCGCCCTCAGCTTGGCGATGCCATCCCGCTGGGCCTTCGAGGGACTCGGACACGACCTCGGAGCACGGCACATCCTCGCCGAGGGAGGCTCGCCGCTCGGGCAACCCCTGCTGGCGTCCTACGGGAACGCCGGCACGCTGCCGACCGGCACGTACTGGCTGGTCCTCGCCGCCTTCACGGTGTTGTTCCTCGTCGCCACCCGAGCGGTGGTCGCGCGAACCAGCACCCAGCGATGATCACGCAGAGCCGATCAGCGGCGCGGACGAGTGCTTCGACTCTTGCCGCCGCACCATGATTTATGTACCATCTGGAACATGATCACACGTCACGACGTGACGATCCACGCGCCCGTCGAGCGCGTCTGGGACGTCTTCACGAACGTCGAGGAGTGGCCCTCCTGGACGGCATCGGTCACCGAGGTGCGACTGCTCGATGGCGCCGCCGGCCTTGCGGTTGGGACGCGGGCGCGCATCAAGCAACCTCGCTTCCCCGGGCTCACGTGGACGGTCAGCGCCATCGAGCCCGGAGCGTGCTGGACATGGGTCACCCAGTCGCCAGGCGCCACCACTGCGGCATCGCACGAGCTCAAGGCGATCGACGGCGAGACGACGCGTGTCGAGCAGCAGATCGAGCAGACGGGCATCCTCGGTGCAGTGGTTGGCCGTCTCACCCGCCGGCTCACGCGCCGCTACCTGGCGATGGAGGCAGCTGGTCTCAAGGAACTTGCCGAGGGACGTGTCACGGCCTCGTGACCTGCGCCGTCGAGACGAGTTGCTCGCCGCAGTGATCGACACGTGTGCCGAGCGCGGGCTCGGCAACCGGTCACTTCGCGACATCGCCAACGAGATCGGCACCAGCCACCGCATGCTGATCCACCACTTCGGGTCGCGCGACGAACTGATGGTCGCCGTGGTCCAAGCGGTCGAGGCCCGCCAGGGCGAGGTTGCGTCGACGCTGTCCGGACCGCCCGCCACTCGCATGAACCAGATGTGGGATCACCTCAGTGATCCATCACTGCGCGCGTTGGAGCGGCTGTTCTTCGAGAGCTACGCCCGAGGTGCAAACGGCGAGGCACCGTTCGATCAGCTGCTTCCCGGTGCGGTCGACGTGTGGCTGCGCGCGGGACCTGGGGCTGAAGCGGACGTCGATCCCGCACTCACCCGGCTCGCACTCGCTGTGATCCGCGGGCTGCTCCTCGATCTCGTCGCAACTGGCGCCCGCGCCGAGACGACGGCGGCACTCCACCACTTCGTCGAGCTGCTCCACCGTTCTGCCTGACCATCACCGCGCTCAGCGCAGCTCGAGCGATGCGTCGGCGCTGCCGTTGGTCGTCACGACCGCCTCGAGCTCGGCGGCGACGTCACTCGTTTGGGCTTCCTCCGCGATCGCGCGTGACAGGCGTTGCGCGTTGTCGCGGAACCGTGGGTCCATCAGCACCTCTCTCGCCGCCGCGGCGATGCGCGTGGCGGACGATCGAGGCGACAGCCGAATGCCGGCGCCGTGATGGACGACACGGGCGGCGGTGTCGTTCTGATCGCGGCCCATCGGAATGCACACCATCGGCACGCCGTGGGCGAGTGCCTTCATGACCGTGCCGTGCCCGCAGTGGGTGATCGCCAGCGATGCGTCACGGAGGATCGGACCGTGCGGCGCCGACGGTACGACCTCGACGTTGTGAGACGGGAGCACGTCGCCGGGTTGCAGCGTGGGTCCAAGGGTGACGATCCCGCGCACCGGCAGCGACGAGAGACCATCGACAACTTGCTGCAGCAGCGGGGCCTGCTCCTGGTAGGTCGAGCTGAACCCGACGAGCACCAGCGGGTCGCCAAGGTTCTGCAGGCTCGGTCCGTTCCAGGGCTCGGCCCACTCGGGCTCGTCGAGGATCGCTCCCGTGTAGCTGACATTGGCTGGCACGGCCGGCGAGGCGAAGTCGAAGGTCGGGCTGGAGAGCACGAGGATCCGGCCGGTATCGAGCACCTGGTCGTAGAACGAGCGCAGCGGCGGGAGCTGGCGTGCCGCCCGTGCCGCGTTCAGAGCTGGCAGCCCGCGCCGGAAGAGAGCATTGACCGTCGCGCGAAGAGCCGCATCACGACACCGGCCGGGCCAGCCCTTGGCGAGCGGGAACCCCGGACCGATCGCTGGCACGCCCGGGCTCGGCAGCGTCCAGATGTTCGGAACGATTGGAACGACGGGCACCCGGGCTGACTGCGCGGCGATGATCGAGCCGAACAGCAGGTAGTCGGGCGCGACGACATCGGGCTGAACCTGCTCGATCGCATCGGCCGTGTCCGCGGCGAACGCCTCGGCGGGCCCGGCGATGAAGCGATCGCGTACTCGACCGAGCATCGCGAGCGGGTTCGCCGTCTCCCAGTCGTGGATCAGATCCTGGTCGGGGTCGGCTGATGTGCGATGGGGTGCCTGCGCCCACGGCGTGAACGTGCAGCCAGCGTCTTCGGCCTGGCTACGGATCGTCGGATCGGCCAACACGTGGACGCTGTGTCCACGGGCGATCAGCCGGCGGGCCACGCCCAGTTCGGGCGCAACGGTGCCACCGCCGTCCCACATTGGCAGCAGGTAGCGGTACGCGGGCTTCGACATCGTCAGTCCTCTCGAGATGGGTGGAGGGTGCCCGTCGCACCCTCGACCAAGTTGCGGATGATGGCCTCGGTCTTGGCGCGCGAGCAGGCGAGGTCGCGTCGGAGAAGCTTCCACACGGTCACGTCCGTGGCTGCATAGAGCGTCAAGATGAGCTGCTCCCGGCTGGCCCGGCCAGCGGGGAGGAGCGGCGCGAACGTGGTCTCGATCCAGCCTCGGTGGCTGTCGCGAGCGACCGCGAGCAAGTGGTCGATCGGGTCGATACGCCCTTCGAGCTCGAGCAGGCGCACATTGGCGTCGCCCATCGCTTCGTAGCGCGCGACGAGCTGGCGAACCGCGGCGCCGATGTCGCCCGGCTCGACACGCCGCGCGGACTCCTCACGCGGCAACTGCCAGTCGACGACAGCGAGGGCAAGCTCGTCCTTCGACCCAAAGTGCCGCAGCACGGTTTGGCGGCTCGTGCCGGCGTCCCGAGCCACGGCGTCGAGTGTGACCTGGTCGTACGGCAGCGCCAACCAAGTGTCGTAGGCGGCCTGCAGGATGCGCTCCCGGGTCTGCTCGACCGCTTCTTGACGGGCCGTCATGCGGTACGCCCGCCCCGTATTCATTTGACGAACAGTAACACGAAATAATTCCGTGTGACAAGTAGTTGCACGAATTTCTCGTGACACACTTGGTCAATCGACACCGTCCGCATCGACCAGTGGCTGTGGGCCGTACGGCTGTGCAAGACGCGAGCGATCGCGACGGCGGCGTGCCGAGGCGGCCACGTCAAGGTCAATGGTCGCCCCGCCAAGGCGGCAACGCCGGTACGGGCGGGTGACCACGTGGAGGCATACCTCGCTCAGTGGCAGCGCGTGGTCGAGGTCGTTCAGCCAATCGACAAGCGGGTCGGGGCGAAGATTGCCGCCGATTGCCTCGTCGATCACAGCGAGCCCCGACCACCGCGCGACTTCGCGCCACCGCCGTTCCGGCGGGATCCCGGCGCCGGTCGGCCGACGAAGAAGGACCGTCGCCGACTCGACCGCCTGCGCAACCGCTGAACGGTCCGCGCTCAGCGCAGCTCGAGCGCGGCGGCGCGTCCGAGGAAGTGGCCGTACCGACCGGCTGCCGCTTCGAGTACATCGACTTCATCGGCTCGCAGCGGGCGGTAGGAGCGCAGCTCGAACTGCACTCGGTCGGCCGTGACGGCGCGCTTCATCGCCGCGACGAGCTGCGCGTCGACGAGCGCCATTCCGGCCGCCGTCTCACGAGTCCTCGGCACGACGTGGGCACCGTCGAGCACCCAGCGGGAGTCCTGGTAGCCACGGTACGTCTCGTCCAGGATCTGCAGCAGGTGACCGGTCGGACTGCCGGGCGCCGTCGGCCCGTCGGCGGGTGCGTGCCAGAACGTTCGCCCGTCGTGCTCGAACGATGCGAGCTGGTCGGACACCTGCGCCAAACCGGCGCGGACGTCGCCGAGTCGCAGCGTCGCCCAGTAGGACAGGTCGCGCTCGGTGGCCGGGCCGTGTCCGGTGAAGTAGCGCAGCGCCAGCTCGGCGAGTGCCTCGTCGTGGTCGAGCTGTCGCGGGGACGGGATCCGGTCGGCGAAGCGGGCGTAGGTGTGGGTGCCGTCCGCAGTCGGCCGACCGCTGCAGACGAGCGACTGGAGCTCGAGATCGGCGAGCAGGATCATCAACGCCTGGCCCGTCAGTTCCAGGCCGGCATCGGAGAGCACGCCGGCGAGCTCGACTCGGGTCAGATCTGACGGTTCGAGCGCATCGAGCACGGCCGTCGACACGACGGCAATCGCATCCTCATCCATCCCGTGCACGGCGCGCAGCTGCTGCTGTGTCGTCAAGCGAACCCGCGGCGCGGTGAGCTCGGTCAGCCAGGCGATGTCACGGGCGAGGACGTAGTGCCAAGTCGGCCGCAACACGTGCGTGCGCACGACCGTGCCGTCATCGAGCAAGCGTGCAAGGTCACCAGGATCGGGTCCCGCGGTCCGTGCCGCGACCGCCCACGCTGACTGGCTGGGATTCTCCGCCTGCACGGCGAGCAGCGCACCGACGACGTCGCCTGCAGAACTCAGATGCGGTTCGACCAAGTGCTGGCTGCGCAGCCGCCACCGTGCGATGTCGAGATCAGACACCACGCGACAGGGTGTTCGGCACCACCAGCTCAGCCTGTCACAGCGCTCACCGCGCGGTCAGAAAGGGTGCAACTCAACCTTCATGAATCTGGGCGCTCCCCGGTGGCGAACGTCGGGCGGCACCGGCAACGGCGCGGGTGTCGCTGTCCCGGTCTGCCCGGACCGGGATCACCGACTCACAGAAAGAGATCCCATGAGCATCATCACGACCCCCCGCCCGCTCAAGCGGGCGCTCTTCGCGCTGGCGACCCTCGGCTCGACGCTGGGTGCGGTCGCCGCGACCAGCGCGCTCGACGCGTCACCGGTGAGCGCAGCCCGCTGCGCCACCGCCGGCCACGCCTACCTCACCCAGCCCGGACGAGTGATCTTCTCCGGCTTCGAAGGAAACCAGCAGTTCGGCGTGCCGACCGTGACGTACGCCCAGGGCACCCAGAGCTTCGGGTTGGGCGGCAACGGCATCTCGCCCGGCAGCGGCGTCGACTTCTTCGCCTTCGACCGCAACACGGGAGCACAGGTCGCCTTCGTTCCTGGACGCCCGGCGCAGTACTACACGAGCACGGCGCGCAGCAACTGCGTCGTCAATGAGAACGGCCCGTTCTTCTTCACGCTGCCGCCCGGCAACTACCGGATCGTGGCGAACTACTTCCCCGGCAACAACTTCCGGCTCGTCAGCGACGTCGTCGCCAACGTGGACGTGTTGCCGGCACCGCCCCCGCCGCCACCCCCGGTCTGCTTCTTCGACCCGGACCAGGGCAACGTGGTCTGCATCTGACCCCTGCGAGCCCCCGGCAGGACGATCCTCCGGGGGCTCGTAACGTCACCCGGCGTGAAGCGAGGTGTGTCACGACGTGGCGCTGGAGCCAAGCAGCCGGGCATGAGCCACGCCTGCGTCGGTGATGACGTCGTCTACGTGAGCGGGCAGGTGTCCACCGCCACCACGCTCGAGGCCCAAGTCGAGGAGGCTTGGGCAGGCGTTGTTGGCCTCGTGGAGGCGGCAGGCGGCTCCGCGCGCGACGTCACCGACCTCACGGTCTTCGTGTGCGGCGCCTCCCCTGATCCCCAGCGATCGGTGCTCTCAGCGGCGTGGCGGGCATTGCAACCGCTCGTCGACGCGTCGGTCGGGGAACCGCCCCCGGCCGTCACGGTCGTGCAGGTCGTCGCGCTGGCCCGCCCGGCGATGCAGGTCGAGATCAAGGCTGTCGCCCACCTCGGCGCTGGCGGAGCGCCCGGGTGACCGGCGCACCTCCGACTCGCGAGGACACGCCTCTCGTCCGGCGGATCTACCGCTACCCGGTCAAGTCGATGCTCGGCGAGCGCCTCGATGAGGCGGCCATCGACGAGAGCGGCCTGGCCGGTGACCGGGCGTACGCCATCATCGACGCCGAGCACGAGACCGTCGCGTCAGCGAAGCTCCCTCGTCGGTGGGCCCGGCTCTTCGAGCTGCGGGCGACCTACATCGAGCCGCCAGCCCTTGGTGAACCCCTGCCCCCGATCGTCATCACCTTCCCCGACGGCTCGGCGCGGCGAAGTGACGACGACGGCATCGACGCCGCGCTGTCGAGCGCGCTCGGTAGCCCGGTCCGTCTGGTCAGCGGTGTGCACGACCACACCATGCCGTACCAGGCGACGGACGACGAGGGGACCGTCATCGACATCGAGACGGCAGGCAGGATCGGTCGACTCGGACCGGACGACCGCTTCCATGACCTCTCCGCGCTGCACCTGCTGACGACGTCGACGCTCGAGGAACTACGCCGCCTCGAGCCGGCCGCCGACTTCGACGAGCGCCGATTTCGCCCCAACCTCGTGCTCGAGTCGGCCGTACCCGGCTTCGCCGAGAACGACTGGGCGGGCAGGGTGCTCGACCACGAAGGGCTGCGCATCGTGGTCGTCCGTCGAACGGCGCGTTGCGTCATGCCGACGCTCGCGCAGGAGGGTCTCGCGCTCGACCGCGTGAACCTCAGAGCGATCGCCCGCTTCAACCGGGTGGAGAGTCCGCCGAGTGTCGGCGCGAAACCCTGTGCCGGCGTGTACGCGACCGTGGAAGGAACGGGCGTGCTGCGCGTCGGCGACGTGCTCCGGCTGAGCGAATCCTGATCGGCGTCACGCCGGCTCGTCAGCTCGAGGCGTGCTCCGGGAAGACCTGGCGGTAGTCCCACGTGCCCGGATCGGTCGCCGACGTCCATTGCGCCGTCTGCTCGAGCGCCCAGCGGGCCCACTCGCCGATCGTGCGTTCATGATCGACCTGGAACCGCAGTCCGAGGTTGTTCAGATGGAGCCGGTCGGGAAACGGGACGTCGCCGCGAGCGTTCTCGATCGCCTTCGCGTCGAGCTCGGTGAGGCGGGTGTCGGCCTCCGCCGCGATCGCCCTCAGCGTCGCCCGCAACTGCTCGAGCGTCCCTCCGTCAGCGAAGAAGACCTTGACCATCCCCTCGAACTCGAGCGTTGGCGGCACCGGCGGTTGGTCGAGCCAACGCCGGAGCGCCCGCCTCCCCGCCGGCGTGACGTCGTAGACCGTGCGCGGCCTGTTGCCGGTCATCTCACGAGTTGCGACCGCCCAACGCTCCTCGACGAGCCGCTTCGGTTCCTCGTACAGCTTGCGCTCGGCCCGCGGCCAGAACCAGCCGATCGATCGCTGCACCTGCTTGGCCAGCTCGTAGGTCGTCCACTTCCGGAGGGCGAGCAGGCCGAGCAAGGCGTACGAGGTCGTGGACCGGGTCTCCGTCACGACGCGATCTTGACATAGTGCCCAGGGCAGTGTCTAATGGCATCTCATACTGCACTGGGCAGTATCAAGCGACGCAAGGGGAATCTCATGTCCACGATCGTGGAGTCCGCAACGACCGCCGCCGAGACCGTCTCGCTCGTCCGTGAACCAGGTGCCGGCGAGGCGACGTGGTTCTTCAACGCGCTGATGACGACCAAGGCGACGATGTCCGAGACTGCCGGCTCGTACAGCCTCACCGAGCACCTCGTCACCGCCGCGTCCAATCCGCCGATGCACGTCCAGACCGACGAGGATGAGGCCTTCTACATCCTCGAAGGAGAGATCGAGCTCGAGGTGGACGGCCAGATCGTCGTGGCGACACCCGGAACCTTCGCCTTCGTCGCCCGTGGGGCCGCCCACTGCTTCCGCGTCCTCACCGAGACGGCGCGCATGCTGGTGATCTGCTCGGGCAAGCCAGCCGACAACCTCGAGGACTTCTTCCACGCCATGGGGCAGCCCGCCACCGACCGTGTCCTTCCGTCGCCGGCCGCGCCGGACGAGACGCGCCTGGTCAGCCTGTGCGCGCGGACGGGCATCGAGCTCGTCTGATGCGGTTGCTCGTCGTTGTCGCCCATCCCGACGACGAGTCGTTCGGGTGCGGGTCGCTGCTCGCCCACGCCGCGGCCGTCGGGTACGAGACATCCGTGCTGTGCGCCACGCGCGGCGAGGCCGGCGAGAGCCGAATCGACACCGCCGACCTCGCCGCTCACCGCGAGGCCGAGCTCAGGGACGCGGCTCGGATCCTCGGTGTCCGGCACGTCCGCCTGCTCGATCACCGTGATTCGGGAATGACGGGCGACCCGGAACCTGGGACGTTGGCGGCGGCCGACCCCGAGTTGGTCGCCGCCGAGGTCCGATCCGTGATCGACGAGTTGTGCCCCGACGTGCTCGTCACGCTGGACGCCAGCGACGGACATCGCGACCACGCCGTGATCCGGGACGCCACGCTGGCGGCCGTCGGGTCAGCCGAACACGGTCCGGAGGCGACGTACCTGTGGTGCCTCGCCCGCTCGTCGATGACCCGCTGGGCCGACCACATGCGCCGCCACGGCGGCGGCGATGCCTACCTCGCACTCGCCGAGCTCGGCACGCCCGACGACGAGATCACCACCGAGATCGACGTCTCCGCCCACCTCCCGACGCGTTGGCGGGCGATCCGGGCTCACACGAGCCAGGCCAGTCCCTACGACGAGCTGCCGGACGATCTCGCCCGGGAGTTCCTCGCCACCGACCGACTACGACTCGTCTCCGGCAAGGACCGGTTGGCGACCGCCCCTAGCCAGTGATCACGCGGGTGCGGCGTGCTCACCGGACGACCATCGAAGGGTTCGCTCGATGCGCAGCAGCGCCCACCCGATCAGGATCAGGACGATGCCTAGCCCGAACGCGAAGAACGCGACGCCGAAGGCAACGACCGACGTGAACAGCGAGGCCCGCAGGAATGATGCGGTCATCACGGTCTCGCGGGTCGGGTCCTCGCGATCGAGCTCCGCGTAGGTCAGTCCGCCGCTCGCCTCGAGCGCGTGGTCGTTGATCGCTTCCGCTTCGGCGTACGCGGTGAACGGTCCGTCGACGTCCCAGCCGCCGAGGAACGGCGCGTCCTCCGACACGACGATCTTCTCGTCGGACAGTTGGTCGCGCACGACGAACCAGGTGACGACGCCGGCGACGATGAGGATCGCACCGATGACGATGACGACGATCGACACCACGCGCAACGGTGCCGTGCGTGGCGGCGCAGCGTGCAGTCCTGGCGCTGCGGGCACAGCCGGCTCGGCGGCAGCGTCCGGCTCGGCGGCAGCGTCCGGTGTAGTGGGCGGGGGGTCCACTGGATCGTCCGTCACCTCGTCCTCCTCGATCACACTGAACAGCACTGTGAGGCGGCACGGCCACGCCAGGTGCTGAGACTATGGCGGCGGCATGGCGTGAGCGGGCATGCTCGAACCTGCAACTCGTGCCGACGTCGAAGGAGGCTGTCCGATGAGCGGAGCCGTCACCGCTACGAGGACGGGGCCCTCACTGCGACGAATCCTCATCCCGCTCGCGCTTGCGCAGTTCATCTGCAGCTTCGCTGGTTCGAACATGAACGTGATGATCAACGACATCAGCGAAGACCTGGACACGACCGTCCAGGGCGTTCAGACGGCGATCACGGTCTTCCTCCTGGTGATGGCCGCGCTCATGATCCCCTGCGGAAAGCTGACCGACCGCTGGGGCCGCAAGCGGTGCTTCGTCATCGGCCTCGGGCTGTATGGGATCGGCGCGTTGATGAGCGCCGTGTCGCCGAACCTGGGTGTGCTGATCCTCGGAAACTCGATCTTCGAGGGCGTCGGCACCTCGCTCTTGATCCCTCCGGTCTACATCCTGACCACGATCCTGGTCACCGACATCACGTCGCGGGCGAAGGCGTTCGGTGTGATCACCGGGATGGGCGGCATCGGTGCGGCGGCCGGACCGTTGATCGGCGGGCTGATCACCACCGCTATCAGCTGGCGTGCGGCGTTCATCTTCCAAGCGATCGTCGTCTGCGTGATCCTCGTTCTCAGCCGCAAGATCGTCGACCCGCTCCCCGTCAATCGCACTCATCCATTCGACACGCTCGGCGCAGTGCTCTCGGCCGCTGGGCTCGTACTCGTCGTGATGGGAGTCCTCGCCGCCGACAACAACGTCGCACTCATGGCGGCCTTGCTGGCCGCTGGAGCGATCCTGATCTTCTTGTTCTTTGTGCACATCCGAAGGAGCGAGCGCGCCGGCGGCGAGCCCCTGCTGCCCACGGCCGTGTTCCGCAACCGGATCGCCAACCTCGGGCTCGTCACGCAAAACGTGCAGTGGCTGCTCCTGATGGGCACGGCCTTCGTCGTGTCCGCCTACCTGCAAGTCGTGCGCGGCTACAACGCGATCCAAACGGGAGTGATCTTCACCGCAGCGACAGGCGGCATCCTCGCCTCCTCGCTCGCTGCGCAACGCCTGGCGACGCGACACTCGCAACGGACCCTGATCATCAGCGGCTTCGTCACGACGATCGCCGGGATCGGGTTGCTGCTCGCACTTGTTGCGGGCTCGCCGAACCCATGGGCGTTCTCCCCGGCCTCCTCCTGATCGGTCTCGGCGTCGGCGTCATGCTGACCCCATCGGTCAACGTCGTGCAGTCCGTCTTCCCCGAAGATCTCCAAGGGGAGATCTCCGGATTGTCGCGGTGCATCTCCAACCTCGGCTCATCGCTCGGCACCGCGGTCGCCGGAACCATTCTCGTCATCGGGCTCGACAAGGCGTCCTACGCCGCGGCGATGATCGCGCTTGCCGTCATCGGACTCGTTGGGCTCGGCGCGACACTGCTCGTTCCATCGACAGCGCGGCAGAAGGTGGGTTGATCGCGCCCGATCGAGATCGGGCGCGTCGAGCTCAGCCTTCGGCGTTCTCGAATGCGTCCTCCAACGCGCCCTCAGGATCCTCGACGTTGTCGGCGACGGCCTTGTCGACCGCGTTGGCCAACAAAGCTCCGATGTCGGCGCCCTGCGGGTTGACGGCGACGATGACGAGGCCAGCGTCGCCACTCTCCAGCAGGTCGCCCATCCGTCGAGCGAGGTCCTTGGGAATGTTCTTCCAGAAGTGGCCGACAAGTCCGCCGACCCCGGCCCACGCGGCGGTCGCGACCGCCAGGGGGCCGAGGAAGACGATCCCGAGTGGCGCCGACACGATGGTGAGCGCAGCGCCGAGGACACCGCCGCCCCACGCCAGGTGCTTGGCGCTGGTGTCGTGCCGCTCGATCTGCAGCTCACCATCGTCGTCCTTCACCACGATCGCTATTGCCAGGTGATCGATCTGGCCCTGGTGCTTCATGCCACGAATGGCGTCGTAGTCCTGTTCAGCAGCCGCCTCGTCGGCATAGGTCGCCACGGCGACGGTGATGGGCTTGTCAGACATCTCCACTCCTCCTCCGAGAGGTTGCGCCGAGCACCGAGCTCAGACGTCGTCGCCCTCGATTCGACGGTAGAGAGTCAGCTGTTCACCGACATCACCCGCATTGGTCGATCCTCTCAGACGCCGTTCAGCTGAGCCGGACGGTGGGAACCGCGGGCGGGTGTGTCGGCTGTTGTGAGGGCACCGACCCGTCGTTGACCGGATCGACCCCGGTCAACAGTCGGAACGCCCGCTTGAGCGCGTTCGGCGACGTGTCGCCAACGGGCATGACCACAGTCTCGATATCCATCAGGCCCCACGAGATCACCTCAGCGGCGTGCTCGCTCGCCCGCTCGACCCAGGCGTCACGTGCGCGGTCCCAGCTGGGGGTGCCGCGCAGCCTCGCGAAGCTGGTGCGGGCCTCGGTGGTGAGGTGAAGATCAGTCCACGCGTGTGCCATCTCGTGCAGCAGCAGTTCCCGCAGCACCAAGTCGGATGCCCCCTCGTCCGCGCAGATGTTCAACGTCTGGGTGGTGGGGCGATACAAGCCGACGAAGCCGGCGCAGTACCGGTGGTCCGGCGTGAAGGCGACCGTGACGGGCGGGACGTCCAGGCCGGCGGCCCGGAAGCGGGACGTCGCCCACACCACGAGCTCGGCCTGTGACGTCGTCAGCTGTTCAGACCCATGGATCGCACCGATCGGGCTCAGGGCGATCGTCGCGACCGCCAAGGCGCGGCACATCCGCACGCCCATCCGGGCACCTCCTCGGTGCCGCTCTTCGGTCGAGCGGCGCCGGGGTCCACCGTCGGCATCGCTGGTTGAAGTGGACCCGCGAACTGGGGTGATGCACTGGCAAACGGGTGGCGCGGGTCGGGTAATCTCAGGTGTCAGCGACGCTGCAACCGACGTGCAACCGGTTGCTGGTGTGGTCAACGAGATGGCTGATGAGGGACGGCCACGACCGGGCCCGATGGGCACGGACGTTCACGACGCGAGACTGCGCGTCTCCCTACTCGGCTCCATGCAAGTCGAGTTCGACGGGCGGTCGATCCATGTCGCCGGTCGGCAGCGGCGGCGTCTGTTGGCCCTGCTGGCCAGCCGGCCGGGACGCATCGTGCCGGTCGACGCGCTGGTCGATGCGATGTGGGGCGACGATCCTCCGCCGAGCGCAGCCAAGACCGTGCAGTCGCACGTCGTCCGGCTGCGCCAGTCGCTCGCTGTAGCCGGCGACCCGATCGAGACGTTGCCCGGTGGGTACCGCTTGAACGTCGAGCCGGCCAGCAGCGACGTCGCCCGCTTCGAGCGGCTCGCCACCGACGGCGCCGCCGAGCTTCGGCTGGGTCACTTCGCCGCCTCGATCAAGCTGCTCGAAGCAGCCCTCGCGCTCTGGCGAGGACCCGCACTGATGGAATTCGGCGACGTGGACTTCGCGGTCGCCGACCGCGTCCACCTCGAGGAGCGCCGGCTCGTCGCCATGGAGGATCTGGCCGAAGCCCGGCTCGGGACGGGCGGCGCACCGGCGGTGGTGCCGGAGATGGAACACGTCGTCGCGGAGGAGCCCGGACGCGAACGCGCGTGGGCGCTGCTGATGCGCGCCCTCTACGCGTCAGGGCGTCAGCACCACGCCCTGACCGCGTACCAACGGGCCCGCGCGGTGCTCGGCGATGAGTTCGGGCTCGAGCCCGGTCACGAGTTGCGCGACCTCGAGCGACGCATCCTCGACCAGGACCCGGCCTTGATCGGGCCCGGCAATCGGGCCGCTGTTCCGGTCCCTCTTCGCGACGACACGCCGCTCGTCGGGCGCGAGCACGAGCTCCGCTGGCTCGGTTCGGCGTGGGCACGAGCGTGCGTGGGTGTCGGTCAGGTTCGAGCCGTACTCGGGCCGACGGGTTCCGGGCGTACCCGACTCGTCGCAGAGCTGGCCGGCTCAGTGATCTCCGAAGGAGGCGCGGTCGAGTACATCGTCGGTGCGAGGGGCCTGCACCTCCTCGCTACCGGCAACGGACCGGGGTCGGTCATCGATGCGGTCGCCGTGCGGTGCCGCGGGGCTCCACTTCTGTTGGTCGTCGACGACGTGGAGTGGACCCCTGCGTCGAGCATCGACGCGATCCGTGCGCTGGCGGCCGCGGCGGAGCGGCTGACCCTCCTGCTCGTGCTCGTCGGTCACGACGGTGACGGGCCGGGCATCCAACTCATCCGCGAGCTGGAGCGGTCGTGCGCCAGCACGCTCGTCCTCGCACCATTGTCCGATCGCGAGATCGCCACGGTCGTCACCGGAGAGAGCGTCGATGCTGAAGCGATCGCCGCTGCAGTCGCGGTGGCGGGCGGCCTCCCCGGCGTCGCCCGGCGTGAGGCCGCAGCGTGGGCCGAACGAGCGGCGGCCGACCGGCTGAACGTTGCCGCCTCGATCTCGATCGGTGCGCGATCTGCGGCGGCGATCGCCGGAGCGTCGGTGCTGGATGAGGTACTACGGCTCGTCGAGGCTCGGGGCCGGCGGGCGGCGTTGGTGGGCGCCGAGTGGAGTGGCCGCCAGCCCTACCGCTCACTGGCGAGCTATGAGCCTGCGGATGCCGATCTCTTCGTCGGCCGGGAGCTGCTCGTCGCCGAGCTCGCGGCGCGGGTGCTCGATCGCCGACTCGTTGCGGTGGTCGGAGCATCGGGTAGCGGCAAGTCATCGCTCGTCAGGGCGGGCCTGATCCCGCTCGTGCATGGTGGACAGCTGCCCGGTGAAGGTCCGTGGCGGACGGCCGTGATCGTCCCCGGGCCCGACCCACTTGCGGCGATCGATGAAGTCGCACGCCTCGACGAACCCGGTCCCCAACTGCTCGTCGTCGACCAGTTCGAAGAAGTGCTCGCATCCGGCGAGATCGACGCGGTCGCTGGCCGCTTGCTCGACCTCGTCCTCGATCCGGCCATCGACGTTCGAGTCGTCGTCGTGGCGCGTGCGGACCAGCTCGGCGCGCTCGACGTCATCGCGCCCGCTCGCCGACCTCCTCGAAGACGCCCAGTTGCTCGTCGGACCACCGAGCGACGGGGAGCTGCGACGGATCGTCATCGAGCCGGCACGCCGCAGCGGCTGCACCGTCGAACCGGAGCTCGTCTCCATGATCGCATCCGACGTTGCCGGCCGCGACGCCGCTCTGCCGCTGGTCTCGGCAGCGATGGCGGAGGTCTGGGAGCGACGTGCTGGTGACACCCTGCGGGCCGAGAGCTACGTGGAGGTCGGTGGATTGGCGACAGCCGTCGAACGTCTCGGCGAACGCGCCCTGGCCGCCGTCGGCCCCGAGGGCGAGTGGATGCTGCGTGACGTGATGCTCCGCCTGGTGGACGTCACCGACGACGGCGCCTGGGTCCGTCGCCGCCTGCACGCCGCCGACCTGGCGCCCGAGCTCGGCCCCGGCATCGACGCCCTCGTCGACGCCCGTCTCGTGACCCGTGCCGGGGATGCCGTCGAGGTCGTGCACGAGGTCGTGTTCCGGGCCTGGCCGCAGATGGCCACCTGGTTGGAGGAGGCACGTTCCGACCTGACGCTCGAACGGGACCTGCGTGCGGCAGCACGCGGCTGGGAGACACAGGGACGATCCGACGACGATGTCCTGCGCGGCACGCGACTCCAGGCCGCGACCGACTGGGCGCAACGACGTCGCGACGTGCCGGTGGCGATCTCCGAGCTGATCGACGCCAGCCGTGAGTGGGCCGAGCGCGACGACCGTGCGATCCGAGAGCAGCTGGCACGTGAGCAGCGCAGCAAGCGACGCCTCCGCGGTGCGCTTGTCGCCGCCTCCGTGCTGCTCGTCGTCGCTGTTGCGGGCGGTGTGCTCTTCCTCCGCCAGCGCAACAGGGCCGAGGAGGCGACCCGGTCAACGCGGGTGCGGGAACTGGCGGGCGAGTCGACCCTCGCACTGGAGATCGACCCGGAGCTGAGCATCCTGCTGGCTCTCGAGGCGGTCGAACTGTCCCGATCCAACAGTGGGCGGGTGCAACCGGAGGCGATCGCGGCGCTGCAGGAAGCGGTCCAGTCGTCACGACTCGAGCTGCGCATCCCGGCCGAGGAGCCCGAGCACGTGGACGCCAACACGGATGGAAACCTGGTGGCGACTGCGTCCACGTCCGGACCGGACGCCGTGATCTGGGACCCCGTCAGTGGAGAGCAGCTCCGCACACTGACCGATGCGGAGGCGGGGACGAGCGAGGGCGGGGTCCAGGGACTGGCCTTCGGGCCTGATGACCTCCTGGCCGTGAGCTTTGCCGCGATGGCGCCCGACGGTGCGGGACCACCACCTCCTGGCGTCATCGTGTGGAACGCGCGCACCGGGACACAGCTTTCGCGCATGGCGGGAGTCGCCGGCGTGTACATCTCGCCGACGTTCAGCCCCGACGGGCGCTCGGTTGCCGCCGTGAACGGTGCGTTCGACGGCGCAACGGTGGTCACCGTGTGGGACGTCGCAACGGGGAGCGAGCGGTTCTCGTTCGAACCGGCCGGTGCCGCGAGCGCCGTCACGTACCATCCCGATGGCACCTCATTGCTCGTCACCGACACCGATGCGAACAGGATCGTGTTCCACTCCGCGGACGACGGCCGCGAGCGTCGGCGTCGTCGACACGTCCGGGTTCGTTCCCGAGGCCGTCTTTGTCGATCCGAGCGGCACCCGTGTCGCCATCAAGTCGGAGACGTCCGGCGGCGTTCAGATCTGGGATCTCGGCGAGCCGGGAGCCTACTTCGAACGATTCCGGTCGACGATGTCTTCGTCGTCGACTGGAGCCCTGACGGCGAGCGGGTCGCAGTCGTGAGCGGCAACCAGGGCCCGGTCCGGGTCATCGACGTGTCTTCCGGGCTCGAGGAGATCCTGGTGCTGCGGGGTCACACGACGGGTGCGTCCCGGACGTTGCCTTCGTCGGTGAACGACCATCTGGCGAGCGTCGGGGGCGACCTTCGGGTGTGGAACGTGAGAGACCGGCGGGCCCTGACGACCTCGGCGCGATCGGCACCGAGATCGGAGCGCCGTACGGCTTCGAGATCGCCCCCGACGGATCAGAAGTGGCGACGATGACGACCGAGGGAGGCGGCGCCATCGAGCTGTTCGCTGCCGAGTCGGGGCAACCGGTCCGCCCGCCGCTCACCGATCGCTTACGGACTTCCGATCGCCTCGATCAGCCCGGACTGGCGTTTGGTCGCGTCCCTACGGGCTGACGGGCAAGGTGAGGTCCATGACCTCCACTCGCTCGAGAAGGTGGGTGAGCTACCGGCTTGCACGCTCCCGCGAGGGTTCAGTCCGGACGGCTCTCTGCTCGTGCTCGACGCCTCGGTCATGTGCACGCCGAGCGACGGCTCGCCGGCACAACTGGCTGCGCCTCCCGACGCCAACCTGCGCAGCCGCGTGGTGGATGTTGCCTCCGGTGAGGAGATCCTCGATCTCGAGGAGCGCCCCGTCGGGGCGAGCGCGTTCAGCCCCGCCGGGCGGTTCAGTGCGGGACGGTACCTGGCGGTACACCGTGTACGACGAGGTCGGCCACGTCGAGATCTACGACATGACGACTCGCCAGCTCATCGCCAGCGTCGAACGTCCCGATGGTGGGCGGCGTTCTGTTCGATCCGACCGGGAGGTGGCTGGTCGGCAGCGACGTGGGAACGGACGGGTGTGGATCCTCGACCTGGCCGCCGTCGTCGACGGAGCATCGGCCGACGAGGCGGTCGTCTTCGATCAGACCATTTCCAACGGGGTCAGCCGGGCCGTGATGTCCGTCGGCGGGACGCTGGCAACCTCGGGCAACGGCGAGGGCCTGTTGCGGCTGTGGGACGTCACGACCGGCGAGGAGCGGCTGGCGTTCCGCACGGACCGGATCGACGGCTTTGCTCCTGGGAGCAGCGGTTGGATGAAGTTCACTCCGGACGGCAACACGCTGCTCTACATGGACGCGACCGGAACGCTGCGCCGGTTCTTCATGGACACCGACCGGTTGGTGGAGCTCGCCGAGCAGCGACTGACCCGAGGCCTCACGGCTGAAGAATGCAGCACGTACCTCGGGTCGTCGGAGTGCGGCTGAGCTCGAGGCTTCAGATCGCGTCGGCGGGCAGGCCGAGCTTGACCCGTGCGTCGTACAGGAGCGTCTGCTCCGGCGTCAGCGGGTGGAACTTGGCGCCGCGCACATCGCGGTAGCACTGCTCGATCGGTGACGTCCGGAAGTACGCGCTGCCACCCGCCACCTCCATCGCCAGGTCACAGACCTCGACGCCCTCGACGGCGATGGTCCGCTTGGCCGACATGACTGCGGCGACCGTCTCGGCCGACGGCGCCGGGTCGTCACCAACGACCGCCAGCGCTCCGTCGAGCGCCCAGCCACAGGTCCGCAGCTTGTGCTCCATCAGCCCGACCATGCGCTGGATCGACACGTCGTGGACCTTGTCCGTCTCGTCGATCGCGGCCACCGCGTGGTCCCGCGCCGCCTCGGCGACACCGAGATAGACGGCCGAGATGACCGGAAAGGCGATGCTGGAGATGACCTGCAGCGGCGGATCGAGGACGCCGTAGGGACGGTTCGCCAGCACCTTGTCGGCGGGCACGAACACGTCCGTGAACTCGACGTCGTGGCTGCCGGTGCCGCGCATTCCCATCGTGTCCCACGTCTCGATGACGCGGACGCCGTCGGCCCTGACGGGAACGGCCATGTTGAGCACGCGCTGCCCCTGCTCGGGATCGTCGTAGGCGAACATCGTGGAGAACACGTCGCCGGCTGGAACCTGACTGGCGAACACCTTGCGCCCGCTGACCCGGTATCCGCCCTCGACGGCCACCGCGGTGCCCCGCGGCGTCGTGTAGTCCGCGCCCCCGGTCGA
This sequence comes from uncultured Acidimicrobiia bacterium, assembly GCA_963844915.1. GTDB lineage: Bacteria > Actinomycetota > Acidimicrobiia > Acidimicrobiales > Ilumatobacteraceae > JALZMG01. The sequence goes on from CAWJQF010000015.1 coordinate 51,586, forward strand.
CACCAGCACGATCGCCTCGTCGGCGACCCGGCGCAGCGTGGCCTCGGCTCCCGGCAACTCGCGGCGGTAGCGCCACGCGGTGAACAGCACGATGTGGTGGTGCATCGCGGACGCCAGCGCCGTTGCGGCGCAGTGGCGGGCCAGCTCACGCTGCGCCATCGCCACTTGAGCGATGGTGGCGCCGTGACCACCGAGCTCGGTCGGGACGGCCAGCGCGAGGTACCCGCTCGAGCGGAGCAGCTGGTAGCTCTCGTCGACGAACGACCCCTCGAGGTCGTGCGGACGAGCGTGCTCCGCGATCTCTGCGCCGAGCGACGTGGCCCAGGCCACGAACCGATCCGGAGCCGCCGTACCCACCTCGAGGACGTCTTCAGTCATCATGCGACGACCGTACGAATCGACGGTCAGGAGGTCATCGGGAGGATTCCCGGTCTCGATCCCCGATCTCGGGGATCAGCGCTACTTCTTCCGGGCCGCAGCCTTCCCACCCTTGCGGCCTGCCGCCTTGTGCTGCGCGGTCGTGCCACCCTGGCGGCTGTCGCCCTTGCCCGAGTGCGAGGCCTTGCCGCCGTGCTTGGAGGCCTGCGGTGAGTTGGCGATCTTCGCCGCCCGCTCCTTGGACATGCCCTTGTCCTTGAGCGCCTCATACTGCTTCTCGTTCTTGACGTTGGCCGACTTCGTGGGCATCGCTGCTCCTCATCTCAAGGGTGCGACCGACGTACCCCGGACGTTGGAAAGTCAGTCCGACGAAGGGAGTCAGCGCTCGGCCGGCAACATGCCGTCGGCCGGCAACATGCCGTGGGCGCGGAACATGCGGTCGAGGATCTCGCGGACCACCGGCTGCTTGCGCAGGTTGTAGTGCATGACCGCCTCGCCAGCTGCGTTCGACACATCGGCCGACATCCGCTTGGCTTCGGCATACCTCGCCCGATCGTCGGGATGGTCGCGCAGCCAGTCGCGGAACATGCGATGGCGGATCGGCTCGGGGCTGTCCGGGCCGAAGACGTGGAGATTGGCGGCCGGCGCCGTTGCCACCAGCAAGCGGTGCTCGTGCCAGCGGGGCTCGCGGAGCTGCAGCGTGAACCCCACCTGCTCGAGGGCGGGGACGTACGTCGATTCGTTGGCGGGCTCAGCGACGATCAGGTCCATGTCGATGATCGCCTTGGCCGGGAGATCGGGCACGCTCGTGGAGCCAACGTGTTCGAGGACGAGCACCCGATCTCCGAGCGCGCTCCTGACACGCTGCGCCAGCTGCTCGAACTGCTCTGGCCACGACGGATCCGGATCGACGACCACGAGTGGCAACCTTCGGGGCTCGGCCACCCACTCGAGCGCGTCGGGATCGACGTCGGCGTGGCGGACGATGTCCTCGACCGCCGGCGAGCAGCGTGCCCGTCGTGCTCAGCCGTCAACGAAGGCGGGGACGCGGTCCTTGGGCCGCCCGATGATCGCCCGATCGCCCTTGACGAGCACCGGACGCTGCATCAACCTCGGGTGCTCGAGGAGCAGATCGATCACGGCGTCCGGCGTGGTGTAGTCATCGGCGTCGAGCCCGAGCTGCTTGAAGTACGGGTCCTTGCGTACGAGGTCGGCCGGCGGGTCCTCGAGGATCTCGAGCAGATGTGTCAGTGCGGCCCGGTCCAGTGGCGTCTTGAGGTACTGCACGACGTCGTGCTCCGCGCCGAGCTCGCCAAGGGTCGCCAGCGCCTGCTTCGAGGTGCTGCAGGCCGGGTTGTGGTACACGGTGATGGCCGCCATCGGGCGGACGGTAGCTGGAGCCGAGCGAGATTGGAGGCGAGCATGGCCGCAGAGGAGCTGCTCGAGTCGTGGAACGACACGGAGACGCGTCGCGCCATCGTCGACTTCGTCGAGGCGGTGGCGGGCGATGGGCCCGACGTCGTCCCGCCGGAGCAACGAGTCGCCGTGTTCGACAACGACGGCACGCTGTGGACGGAGAAGCCGATGCCCACGCAGCTCCACTACATCGTGAAGAAGTGGCGCGAGCAGCTCGCCGCTGACCCCTCGCTCGCCGAGCGCCAGCCGTACCAGGCCGTGGCGAGTGGTGACCTCGCGTGGCTGGGTCGAGCGATCGACAAGCACTACGACGGCGACGATTCGGATCTGCGCGTGATCATCAAGGAGATCCTGCAGATCACCGCCAATCGGACCGTCGACGACTACGCCGCCGAGATCGCCGACTTCTATCGCGACGAAGAGCACCTGGAACTGCAGCGGCCCTACAGCGAGGCCGTCTACCAGCCGATGGTCGAACTGTTGCGGTACCTCGAAGCCAACCACTTCACGACCTACATCGTCTCCGGCGGCGAGCGCGACTTCATGCGGCCGATGAGCACGAGCTACTACGGCATCCCGCCCGAGCGCGTCATCGGCTCGTCGACGGGCCTCCAGTACGTCGAGGACGAATCAGGCGGTGACGTCCTCTACGGCGCTTCCTTCGCCTTCTTCGACGACGGACCGGAGAAGCCAGTCCGGATCTGGAGCCGGATCGGTCGCCGGCCGATCATGGCGTCCGGCAACGCCAACGGCGACGTCCCGATGCTGCGCTTCGTGCAGCGGCACCCCCGCAGCCTCAGCCTGCTCATCCACCACGACGACGACACCGAGCCGCGGCGACACGCCGTACACCTCCGGGGCCGACCAGGCCATGGAGGCCGCCGAGCAGCACGGCTTCGTCAAGGTCAGCGTGAAGCACGACTGGGCGCAGGTGTTCACGCTACCAGCCCCCGCGTAGCGCCAGCCGCTCACGGTACGGTCGCGTCGCCATGCCGAACGACCAGCCCAACATCCTGGTGATCTGGGGTGACGACATCGGGATCACCAACCTCAGCTGCTACAGCCAGGGTCTGATGGGCTATCGAACGCCCAACATCGACCGCCTCGCCGCCGAAGGGATGATGTTCACCGACTCCTACGGCGAACAGAGCTGCACGGCAGGTCGCTCGGCGTTCATCACCGGCCAGAGCGTCTACCGCACGGGCCTCAGCAAGGTCGGCGTGCCTGGAGCGCCCGTCGGCCTGCAGGCGGAGGATCCGACGATCGCCACGCTGCTCAAGCCGCTCGGCTACGCCACGGGGCAGTTCGGCAAGAACCACCTCGGTGATCTCAACGAGTACCTGCCGACGGTCCACGGCTTCGACGAGTTCTTCGGCAACCTCTACCACCTCAACGCCGAGGAAGAGCCGGAGCTGCCCAACTACCCACCAGTGGAGGACTTTCCCGAGTTCAAGGAGCGGTTCGGGCCGCGCGGCGTGCTGCACTCCTGGGCCACCGACAACGACGACTCGACGGATCATCCCCGCTGGGGCCGGGTCGGGAAGCAGCGGATCGAGGACACGGGCCCGCTGACGAAGAAGCGGATGGAGACGATCGACGACGAGGTGCTCGAGCACGGACTCGACTTCATCGGCCGCCAGCACGCCGCCGGGACGCCGTTCTTCGTGTGGTTCAACACGACACACATGCACTTCCGGACCCACCCGAAGCCGGAGAGCGTCGGGCAGGCCGGTCGCTGGCAGTCGCCCTACCACGACACGATGATCGACCACGACAAGGTCGTGGGCGCGCTGCTCGACCAACTCGATCAGCTGGGCATCGCCGACGACACCATCGTCGTGTACTCGACCGACAACGGGCCGCACATGAACAGCTGGCCCGACGCCGGGATGACCCCGTTCCGCAGCGAGAAGAACTCCAACTGGGAGGGCGCCTTCCGCGTGCCCGAGCTGATCCGGTGGCCCGGCAGGATCCCCGCCGGAGTGGTCTCCAACGAGATCATCCAGCACCACGACTGGTTGCCGACGTTCCTGGCCGCAGCAGGTGCGCCGGAGGTCGTCGAGCAGCTCAAGCAAGGCCACACGATCGGCGACAAGACCTATCGGGTCCACATCGACGGGTTCGATCTGCTGCCGTATCTCACGGGTGCGGTCGACAAGAGCCCCCGTCAGATCTTCATCTACTTCTCCGACGACGGCGACGTGCTGGCGCTGCGCTTCGACAACTGGAAGGCCGTGTTCATGGAGCAGCGGGCGCCGGGCACCCTGCTGGTCTGGGCCGAGCCGTTCGTGCCACTCCGCGTGCCGAAGATCTACAACCTGCGCATGGACCCCTACGAGCGGGCCGACATCACGTCGAACACGTACTACGACTGGATGCTCGACAACGCCTACCTGGTGTTCGCCGCCACTGCCGTCGTCACCCAGTTCCTGGCGACGTTCAAGGAGTTCCCGCCCCGTCAGAAGGCGGCCAGCTTCACGATCGATCAGGCCGTCGCCAAGCTGGAGGCAGCGCTCACCGCCGGGCAGTAGGAGCGGTTCGCGCGCCTCTCACCAGGACGCCTGGCAGCTCGCCAGTCGATTCGCCATCGGCGAACGTCACCACGCCCCGCTTGACCGTTCGGACGTACCCGCTCGCCGACTGCACGAGGCGGCGCCCGCCAGCGGGCAGGTCGCGCACGATGTGCGGCGGGTGGGCGGCCAACCGCTCCAGGTCGATCACGTTGACGTCGCCGAGGTTGCCGGGCGCCAGCACACCCCGATCGAGCCAGCCGACCTGCTTCGCCGTCCGCTGCGTCAAGTGGTGGACCATCAGCTCGACCGGCAGCGCGCCCTCTCCGCGCTTGCTCCACAGTGCCAATGCCGTCGTTGGGAAGCTGCCGTCGCAGATCGCGCCGCAGTGTGCGCCGGCATCGCTGAGGCCAATCAGGGCGTTCGGCGACAGGAGCATGTCCCGCACGTCGGAGAGGTCGCCGCGCGCGTAGTTGAACAGCGTCATGTAGAGGAGTCGGCGGCCCTCGTCCTCGACGAGCAGGTCGAGGACCTCTTCGACCGGGTCGACTCCTCGGCGCGCGGCGCGAGCGTCAACGCTGTCTTCCGGACCGGGCTCGTAGTCGACGGGATCGCCCATCGGGAAGAGGCGCTCGAACGCGGTGAACAGCGTGGACACGAAGCCGTCCAGCCCGGCGCCCGTGGCCGCGTGCTCGGCGATGAGACGTCGGCGGCGCTCCGGGTCACGCAGGGCGATCACCCTCGCTTCCAGGTCGAGGTCGGCGATGTCCCGGTACGACGGGCACAGGGCGAGCGGGTTGACGGTCGCCTGCAGGCCCTGCAGCACACCGATCGACCTGGGCGCGACCTGCATGCGCAGCGGCAGGTCGTCGGCAACAGCGGCGTCCACCCATCCCGCCATCTCCCGCCAGCGGTCCGGCACGTGCTCGGGCTGCTGCACGGTCATCGACAGCGGACGACGGGTCTGTTCGACGATCGACCGCATCAGGCGCAGCTCGTCGCGGACGAAGTCCTCGTCGGTGCTGAGGTAGGCATCGGAGATCATCTGGACCACGCCGCGGTCCCCCATCGCGCCGATGAGTGCGATCAGCTCGTCGGTGGACGAGAAGCGGGTGCCGAGCGGGGCGCCGCGGTTGGTGCGGTGGGCGTAGGTCCGGCTCGTCGTGAAGCCGAGCGCGCCGGCCTCCACGCCTTCTCGGACCGCCGCGGCCATGGCGTCGAGCTCGTCGGGGGTCGGCGTCTCGAGCGGATCGGCACCGCGCTCCCCCATGACGTAGGCCCGCAACGGCGCATGGGTCACGTGGGTCCCGACGTCGAGCACGAACCGGCGTCGCTCCAGCGCGTCGAGGTACTGCGGGAAGGTCTCCCAATCCCAAGGCAGACCCTCGGCCAACGCGGTACCAGGGATGTCCTCGACACCCTCCAACATGCCGATCAACCAGTCGTGCTGTTCGGCGGTCGGGTGAGCGGGGGCGAAGCCGACGCCGCAGTTGCCCATGACCAGAGACGTGACGCCGTGCTCGCACGAGGGAGCGAGGAACGGGTCCCACGTGGCCTGGCCGTCGTAGTGGGTGTGCAGGTCGACGAATCCGGGCGTCACGAGCAGTCCGTCGGCATCGACGACCTCTGCGCCGCGGCCGGCGTCAGCATGCGCCGCGACGTCGGCGATGATCCCGTCGACGATGCGCACATCGGCGATCGCGCCGGGTCGACCGGTCCCGTCGACGACCAGCCCGTTGCGGATCACGAGCTCGCGAGTCATCACGTCATTGTCACAGGTCGGCACTACGGTCGACGCGGTGAGCGCGCCCCGACGCGATGGTGAGCGCCTGCACCGCGTCGTGAAGGCGGTCGCCACGCCGGTCTACCGCGGGTGCTGGCGGATGCGCGTCGAAGGGCGATCGAACGTGCCGTCGGAGGGCGGCGTGATCGTCGCCGCCAACCACGTCTCGTTCTTCGACTCGGTGGTCCTCCTCCAGGAGGTGCGACGCAGGGCGTACTTCCTCGGCAAGGCCGAGTACCTCGACTCGTGGACGACCAAGCACCTCTTCCCGGCGATGGGGTTGATCCCGATCGACCGCGAGCAGGCCCGCAAGGCGATGGCGGCACTTGACGTCGCCGCAGGCGTGCTGCGTCGCGGCGACGTGCTCGGCATCTATCCGGAAGGCACCAGGTCGCGCGACGGGCTGCTGCACCGCGGCCACACGGGCGTCGCTCAGCTGGCCCTGACGACGGGCGCGCCGATCGTGCCGGTCGGGCTGGTCGGCACCGAAGTCATCCAGCCGGTCGGCGCGCGTGTGCCGCGACCGTTCAAGCGGGCGACCGTGCGCTTCGGCGATCCGCTCGATCCGGCGTCCTACGGCGGCTCACCGCGACGGCGACGTCAACTGCTCACCGACGACCTGATGGAGGCCATCCGCCGGCTCTCGAAGCAATCGGTGAGCGACGACTTCGGCAGCCCAGAGCCGCCCCTCATCCGCGGGGGCAACGAGAGCGTCTACGAGGTGCGGACCGTCGGCGCGGTGGCCGCATCCTGGCCCCAGGCGGCGCGCTTCGCCGTGGCTGCCTCGGCATCGAACTTCGACGACGCCCGTGTCGCCGAAGTGCGCCGCATGGCCTGCCACGTGCTGACCGACGGCACCGTACGGTTCGCCACGGAGATGGCCGTCTCCGTGAAGCTGCGAGAGGATCGCCGATGAACGACAGCACCTACCACGTGATCGAGCTGATCGGCTCGAGCAGCGAGTCGTGGGAGCTGGCGGCTCAGAACGCCGTGCGCCAGGCCGCCAAGGCGTATCGCGACCTGCGCGTCGCCGAGGTCGTGGAGATGGACGTGCTGATCGAGAACGGCGCGGTGATCGCCTACCGCACGAAGCTGCGCCTGAGCTACAAGTCCGACGCCGAGCCCTGACCGGAGCCTGAGAGGGTACGGGTGTACCCTCACCTGCGGTGTTGGGGCCGGTCGAGCGGACCGCTGACGATGCGTCGGTGCGGATGGGCAGGGCATGGCGTGAGTTGGGCCGGGCGATCGGCAGGACGGCTCAGCTGGACCTCCTCGAGCTGCTCACCCAGCGAAATGGCTGGCGGATGAGCGAGCTCGCGGCCGCGCTGCACGTCGATCCGTCGGCGGTCACGAGGACGTTGCAGCGGATGGAGGCGGCAGGCCTGGCGACACGCAGCGCCGGCAATGGTGACGGCCGGGTGGTCATCGTTCGCGCCACGACCCGTGGTCGGCAGCGCTACGCCGACGTGGCGGCCCGCCGCATGGAGATCCTCGATGAGGTGTTGAGCGAGCTGCCGGAAGCCGACCGCTACCAGCTCGTCGAGCTGCTCGAGCGCTTCGTCGCCGCGCTCGACGATCACCTCGCCGCGGAAGCGCCCGAGCCTCGCCGCTAGCGTCGGTCGTCGTGGCCGACCGTGCGACCTTCGCCGAGCAGGCGATGCAGTACGCGCCGCAGCTGTACTCAGCGGCACTCCGGATGACCCGCAACCAGGCGGACGCCGAGGACCTGGTGCAGGACACGTACCTGCGGGGGTACCGCGGCTTCGACAGCTTCACCGAGGGCACGAACCTGCGGGCGTGGTTGTTCCGCATCCTGACCAACGCCTACATCAACTCCTACCGGGCCAAGCAACGGCGCCCCGTCGAGTCGGATCTGGCAGACGTCGAGGACCGCTACCTGTACCGCCGGCTGGGGGCCTTGGACCAGCTCATGGCGAGTCGCTCGGCGGAGGATCAGCTGTTCGACCTGATCACGGACGACGAGGTCAAGCAGGCCCTCGAGGATCTCCCCGAGAACTTCCGGCTGGCGGTGTTGCTGGCCGATGTGGAGGGTTTCAGCTACAAGGAGATCGCCGAGATCCTCGACATCCCGATCGGCACCGTGATGTCACGCCTGCATCGGGGAAGAAAGGCGATGCAGCGGGCGTTGTTCGACTATGCGCACGCCCGCGGGATGGCTGGTGCCGCGGCCGGAGGCCCGGGGCGAGGAAACGACGATGACTGACGGCAACGATGGGACGTGACGGCAACGATGAGTGACTGCAACGACACACTCCGGGAACTCGAGACGTTCCTCGACGACGAGCTCACTCCGGAGACCAGGGAGGCGATCCACGCTCATCTCGAGGGCTGTCCGGACTGTCTGGAGGCCTTCGACTTCCACGCCGAGCTGAAGACGATGATCGCCCATCGGTGTCGCGATGAACTGCCGCCCGGACTGCGCGAGCGCATCGAACGCTGCTTCGATACCGCGCTCGATGAGCAGTGAAGAGCGGCAGTGAATAGCCGGTCCAGCGGGTACAGGCTCTAACGTCGTGGCCATGCCGGCCGTACTGCTCGCCACCGAGGTTTGGCACTGGTGGATCGGCGTGATCTTGTTCGTGGTGTCGGTCCTCGCCGTGCTCGGTCTGATCGGTGGCTACCTGAAGAACGTCACGGCGCAGCGCTACCCGAACAAGCGCCAACGAGACCAGCAGTAGCGCCGCCCGTGCTCGAGGAGCTGCTGGCTCGCTGCTCGTTCCCACCTCCTTCCACGCCCGTGACCTGCGCCTTCTCGGGCGGCGCCGACTCCACCGCACTCCTGGCGCTGGCGACGGCCGCTGGACTCGCGGTGGACGCCGTGCACGTCGACCACGGGCTGCGGCCGAGCTCGGCGGCGGAGGCCGAGCGAGCCGTGGCGCTCGGCGATGCACTCGGCGTGCCGGTGTGCGTGGTCCGCGTCGAGATCGATCCTGGTCCCAATGTCGAGGCACGCGCGCGGGCCGCCCGCCGTGCCGCATTGCCGTCAGGGGCACTGACGGGACATACGGCCGATGATCGAGCCGAGACCGTGCTCATCAACCTGCTCCGGGGAGCCGGGCTCGATGGGCTGGCGGCGATGGGACCGGCACCCACGCGGCCGCTGCTGCAGCTGCGGCGCCACGAAACGGCGGCGGTGTGTGCGCACCTCGGGCTCGTCCCGATCCAGGACCCCAGCAACCATGATCCCCGCTTCGTGCGCAACCGTGTCCGCCACGAGCTCCTGCCATTGCTCGACGACATCGCCGGGCGCGACACCGTTCCGCTGCTGGTACGCACGGCAACCCTCGTCGCCGAGGATCTCGCCATCCTCGAGTCCGCTGGCGCGGCGATCGACCCGACCGACGCCCGAGCCGTCGCGGCTGCCACGCCGGCAGTCGCTCGCCGCGCGTTGCGCCGCTGGCTCGCCGTTGAGGGCTACCCGCCCGACGCGGCGAGCGTGAGCCGGGTCTTGGAGGTGGCCAGCGGCGAGCGCAGGGCGTGCGAGCTGCCGGGCGGACGGCGGGTGGAACGGCACCGCCAGCGGCTGCGCATCGTGACGGGCACAGAGATAACCTCGTCGGGCGGTATGAGAGCCACTCCGGGCAGAGGTCGCAACTGATGGCGACCCGCCTGCGTGGCCGATGGGCGTTGGGCATCACGCCCCGCAACTTCACGTGGATCCTCAAGGACAAGCTGGCGATCTGCGAGCGGCCTGGCGGCTACGGGGAGAACCATCGGCGCGTCCGCCGGCAGGAAGAGATCATTTGGATCCGGGAGAACGGATTCGGGTGCGTCGTCTCGATCATCCCGGCCCCGCACAACCTCCACAACTACGAAGAGCTCGGCATGCCGTCGCGCCACCGCCCGTTCAACGGCGACGAGCTCGAGGCCTGGTTGAAGGCGTTCTACCGGGAGCTGCACGAGCTGATGCGGACGGGCACGAAGGTGATCGTGCACGGTGAGGAAGTCGGCGACCGCATCGTCGGGATCATGGGCGGCTACATCCGCTGGTCCGGCCTCGTCGACGACGACACGCAGGCGATCACGGTCACGGAGCGGCTGGCCGGCCGCCAGCTCGACCCGTTCGCCCGCAACGTGATCCTCATCGCGCCGCGCGCCTGCGCGTAGCCGCGCCCGACCGTACCTCGCTGCACGATGATTTCCGCTTTCAGGCTTGACTTTCAGAACATACGTACGTAGACTGAACGTATGTACGAGATGGAGTCGTGGCATTGGTCGGCGAGCTCGCCGACACCGACCCGGCGACCTGTGACCGCGCTGGTCTCGCTTCGTTGGTGGCGCTGTCGCAGCGGGTGCGGGCCTGGTTGGACGCCTTCGACGTCCGCGTCGCCGTCCACGCTGCCCGGCTCGCCTCCGAAGGGTCGTGTGAGCCGGCCTCGGCCTTGTTGACCGGCGGTGGGCGACGCTCGGCCCGTGACGCTGACGCGGCGGCCCGGCGGGCCACGGTCTGCGCGGAGCTGCCCGAGGTGCATGACGCCTTGGCGGCCGGGCGGATGTCGGCGGGTCATGTCGACGCCGTGGCCCGCCTCGCCGGCGAGCTGGGTGACGCCGCCCGAGCCGAACTGCAAGGATCTGCAGTCAGCCGTCGTCCGCTCTGCTTCGGTGATGGCGGTGGAGACGTTCGAACGGGAGATGAGCAAGTTGGGTCGGGTCCTGTCGCGTGACGACGGCATCTCCCAGCTCGCCCGCCTCAAGCAGCAGCGTTGTGTGCGGCGCTGGGTCGATCGAGTCAGCGGGATGTGTCACACCCACCTCCAAGTCGACCCCGAGACCGACGCCCGCATCGCCAGCGCCCTCGACGCCGCCGTCGCCACGGCCCGTGCCGCAGCCCAGGGCGACGACGTCGACTTCGACCATCTCAAGGCCGACGCCCTGGTCGGGTTGATCACCGGCGCCCGCACCACCGGGCACCGCATCCCCGACCTCACCCTGCTCACCGATTCCCGCACGATGCGTGACGGACCCCATGAGCGACACGGTGTGTGAGACCGGTGACGGCCAACCGCTACCCGTCGAGACGGTCCGCCGGCTGGGCTGCGACGCCACCATCACCCCGATCACCCTCGACGACGACGGGGTGCCGTTGAACCTGGGGCGGACCCGGCGTCTCGCCACCCCCGAGCAGCGTCGGGCGTTGCGGGCGATGTACCGGGCCTGTGGGTTCCCCGGCTGTGGGGTGCGGTTCGAGGACTGCCGGATCCATCACGTCACCTGGTGGGAACACCTCGGCGCCACGAACCTCGACAATCTGCTGCCGCTGTGCGAGCGGCACCACCACCACGTCCACGAAGGCGGCTGGACCCTCACCCTCAAACCCGACCGCACCATCACCCTGCGCCGACCCGACGGCACCCTCCACCACGAAGGCCCCACAACCAGCGATGCCGAGCCACGACCACCACCATGACGCGGGCAGGGTGGTCAGTTGGCGATCAGGCGAACGTCGTCGATCAGCGCTCCCTTGCTGTCGTTGTCGTACTCGCGGAACGAGATCCGATCGGTGCCGGTTCCGGTCACCGTGGAACGTGGTCGTCTGCCATTGCGGCTGCGAGACGTTCTGGCCAGAGCGGGCCACGGTTCCGAGCAGCGTGTTGTTCCAGTAGATCTCGAAGCTGTTGCTCTTGGCCACCACGCCGGGGCGCGGTGACTCCATGAACGACAGCGTGTACGTACGCCCGGCCTGGGTCGTCACGACCTGCTCGGCGCGGTTGCCCTTGCCCGATCGATCGAGCTCGATGTTCGACGAGCCTTCGCCGGCCGCCATCCCGGAGTAGTTCCGCCACACCTTGATGGCACCTGTCGGGTTGGTCCACCCCTGCAGGTTGCTCACGTTGGCGGCCGATCCCTGGAGCGACGGGGTTGATCTCGAACCCGCCGTTGACAATGAGGCTCGGCGACGGCGGAGGACGGTGCGTCGTCGTGGTCGTCGTCGACGTGGTGGTCGTCGTGTGGTGTCGTAGTGGTCGTCGATCGACGTCGTTCGTCGACGTTGTCGTTGGCGGCACGTCGTCGTCGTCGTCGTGGTCGACGTTGTCGTTGGCGGCAGCGTCGTCGTCGTGGTCGTCGTCGGTGGCGGTGGTGGTGGTGCGGTGGGCGCCACGTTGACCTTGACGAACGCCGCCTCGGAAGGAACTCCGGCGGCGTGGACGAACACCATGTAGTAGCCGGGCGGCGTCTCGTGAACGTTGGCCGGGAGCGTGGCTTGCAGCGTCGTACCGGCCTTCGTGAAGGGCAGCTCCATGAAGCGCTGGTCCATGTCGAACGAGTGGGTCACGGAGCCGACCTTGACCAGCGTGACGCGACTGATGGCCGCTGCGTCCGGGCTCTCGATGGTCAGCGTCGTCGCCGGGTCGGTCACTGCCGTTGCGGTGCTGATGGTCGGCCGAGCGGCCCGCGAGCCGTCACCGTTGAACAGGTAGGGCGGGAAGTAGATCTCGGCATTGAGGTTCGTCTCGGGACCCGGCGTCCCGCCGCCCATCGTGATCACGCTGGCATCCGGCAGCAGCAGTGACGTCGAGTGGTAGAGGCGCATGCGCGTCGCTGTCGGGCCCGTGGACCACGTGCCCGTACCCGCCGGGTTGAAGATCTCGGTCGTGTACGCCACGCCGGTGGCGGCGTTGGCGACGGCGCTGCCGCCGGATACCAGCACGCGACCGTCGGCCATCACGGTTGCGTTGCCCCAATGGCGCCCGAACTGAGCCTGCGGCAGCGCGGTGACCTGCGGCGTGGCGCTGTTGATGTTGATGATGCTGGCTCTGCGCGAGGCCGCGCTCGACGGCCCACCGCCCACCTGCAGGATCCGACCCGGCGAGAACATCACTGCGGTCGACGACCCGCCGGCGTTGTCGGTGGGGAACGTGCCGAGCGAGGTGATCGTCCCGGTACCGGCCGGGTCGATGCGGTTCATCGCGGTGTTGGTAAGACTGAAGACGAGCCCGTTCGGAGCGACGAAGTTCCTCGGGTATCCACTGGACAGCCCGCTCGTCGACGCCCCGGTGAGCAGCCGGAACTGGCCGTTGCTGTCACGGACCTCCGGGAAGTCGGCGCCACCCGAACCACCCTGGATGTAGACCTCCCCGTTGGGCAAGTTGATCGCCGAGGAGTACCAGCGCAGGCGGTGCATCGACCCGGTGCGCACGAGCGTGTCGCTGGCCGGCAGGTACTGGTTGACGTCGCGGTTCTGCGTGTTCGTCTCCGCCGGGAGGTTGTCGCCGCCGTACATCTCGACGTCGCCGTTGACCAGCACGATTTGCGAGCTGCAGAAGATGTCGGTCTGGGTCCCGTTGACGAGCGTGTTGTGCGCCGCAGCTCCCGTACCGAGGGCCGGGGTCCAGACGTCGTAGTCGTAATAGGCGGTCTGCACACCGTTGCGGTCCGTGCCATAGGTGAGGACCCGACCGTCGGGCATCAGCACGGCATGGATCGGCATGATCGGCCATGCCACTTGCGCGCCGAACGAGCCGCGCACCGGATCACCGGTGTCCGGGATGTCGGCGGCCGCGAGACGGGATTGCGACTGCAGCTCGAGCTCCTCGGGTCCGCCGATCAACGGCCCTTGGGGCCGGCTCATGGCGACGGCGAAGCTGTCGTCCTGCCCGTTGGAGTCGAATGGCACCCGCCGCTCGAGCTCGGCCAGCGCCACCGGCGGTCCGGCCGTCGGAACGGCCACCACCCCCACAAAGATCGCCACCATGCCGAACGCCGCCCGCGCTCGACGATGAGCAAAGTCCGCGCCCGCCTTCATCGCCCGTCCCCTCGCCCGTGACGGCGTCCGCACCGCCACGCCCGAGCGAGACGATACCCCGGAGGAGAGCGAACGGTCGAGCGCGGAGACGGAATCGATCCCCGACACCTCGATCCCCGACACCTCGATCCCTGAGACTGATCCGTCTCATCGCTAGCGTGGCCGGCGATGGCGGCCGGACGACGCGTGCTGGTGAGCGGCATGGGCGGAGACCTCGGCTCGCGCGTCGCCGTCCTGCTCGAGCGCGAGCCGTGGGTCGGTGAGCTGGCCGGCGTCGACGTCGATCCGCCTCGGCGGCGGTTGCACCGGGCGTCGTTCGAGCTCGTGATGGCCAACGACCACGATCGCATCGTGGAGATGGTCACCACCTTCGATCCGCACGTCGTCGTGCACATCGCCGTCTGGGAACCGTTCAGCCGGGCGAACCCGGACAAGGCCCGCCAGCTGACGGACGACGCGGCGACGTCGATCCTCGGGGCCGCCGCCGAGTGCCGGTCGCTGGAAGCGATCATCGTGCGCAGCGGCGTGGAGATCTATGGCCGGGCGCGAGGATCGCCGACCCGCCCGGACGAGGATGCAGCGACCGACCCGACGAGCGACTACGGGCGGATGCTCGCCGGGATCGAGGGGACCGCCGAGTCCATCGCCCGTCGTGTCGGCGTCACGGTCGGTGCGATCCGCATGGGCACCGTCCTCGGTCCCCACGTGCCGAGCCCGCTCGGGCGCCTCTTGCGCATGCCCGCGGTGCCGTTCAGCGTGCTGGCCGATCCACCGTTCGCCGTCGTCGAGGACATCGAGGTCGCCCGGGCGTTCGTGGCCGCCGCCGAACGTCGCCTGTCCGGACCCGTGAACGTCGTGGCCAACGGGGCCATCACGGCGCTCCAGGCGGCGCGGCGCGGCCGGCGCATCCCCATCCCGCTCGTCGGCCCGGACTGGGAGATCGCCCGGCGGATCAGCGGGTTGTTCGGTGCGCCGATCCCGGACCACATCATCGAGGCGCTGCACCGCGGACGGCTGGCCGACAACAGCCGCATGGAGGAGTTGATCGGCTTCCGCCCGAGTACCACAACGGTCGAGGTGGTCGACAAGCTGTACGAGTGGCCAACGGTGATCCGCATCCCGGCGCGCCAGGCAGTCGCCTGATGGCGGAGACGTGATGGCGGAGACGTGATGACGGAGCTGTGATGACGGACGACACCTACGAAGCCCGGGTCATCACGCTTCCCGTCGAGCGGGCGACGACGGCCGCCCGGCAGACGGCCGCCACGGCCGCAGCCCGGCAGGTCGCCGCCGTCGGCGCGTGGTCGGTCGACGACTGGGGACGCGACCCATACCTCGTGGATGCGACGATCCGGCTCGGCACCCTCCGCTGGCGAACGATTGTCGGCGGCGCCGAGCGACTGCCGGTTCGTGCCGGCGCGCTGATCGTCGTGAACGCTCGCCGCTACGCCCTCACTCCCATCTTCACGGCGCTGGCGTTGACGCAGGCGACCGGGCGACCGGTGCGCTTCGTCGGTCGGCCGGACATTGCGCCGGTCGGACCGTTCGTCCGCCGATTGGGTGGCCTGCTCGAACGGCCCGATGAAGTCGCAGGCGCACTGCGGGCCGGCGAGCTCGTCGTCATGGGCGCCCATCCCGAGCTCCATCCCCGTCGCGTCGGCAGGGTGGATCACCGGCTCATCGGCGCCGCGGTCACGACGCGCGTCGCCGTGTTCCCGGCGGCCACGGCGAGCTCGCCGTTCAGCCGGGGAGCTCGCGTCGAGGTCGGAGCCGTCGCCCGTCCCGGGAGGCGGCGCCGTGGCCCGCTCATCGAGCTCGAGCTCGCCGACACCGTCGAAGAACGCATCCAGCGCCTGCTCGATCAGCTCGGTGGGGCGCAGACCGGCACGCCGCTCGACTGGCTCCCGCTCTCGGGAATGGGCGGAGGCTGACGTGACGTATGCGACGACCGACGATGGGACACGCATCCACTACCGCGTGACGGGACGTCGCGGCAGCCCGCCCGTGCTGTTCATCCAGGGACTCGGCGCCGACAAGCATGGCTGGGACTTCCAGCGGCTGGGGCTGGCGTGGGCGATTCAGGCCATCGCGCTCGACAACCGCGGGTCCGGCCGCAGCGACAAGCCACACGGCGCATACTCGCTCGAGCAGATGGCCGACGATGCGATCGCCGTGCTCGACGATGCCGGGTTCGGTACCGTCCACGTCGTCGGCGCGTCCATGGGCGGCGCCATCGCCCAGGTCATCGCGCTGCGCTATCCGGAGCGAGTTCGCTCACTGACGCTGGTGTGCACGTCCTGCCGCAACCACGCGTGGCGCCGCGAGCTGCTGGCCAGCTGGGGGGAGACCGCCCGCCGCCGCGGGATGGGGTCGATGACCAAGGAGGCGGCGCGGTGGGTGATCGGGCCCCGCTCGTTCCGCCGGATCAACCCAGCGATCGGTTGGCTCGGCCCGCTCGGCTTCGGGCGGCCGACGCACGCCTTCGCCGCTCAGGTCGACGCGATCCTCGCCGCCGATGACGGCTTGGCCGAAGAGCTCGGCGAGATCTCCGTGCCGACGCTGGTCGTCGTCGGCAACCAGGACATCCTCACGCCACGTGGCGACAGCGAGGAGCTCCACGAGCTGATCCCGACGGCCGAGTTGGTGGTCATCAGCGGCGCCGCCCACGGTCTGATGATCGAGCACGCCTCGACGTTCAACCGCATCCTGCTCGACTTCCTGCAGCGCGCCGAGACGGCGTGGCTAGCAGAGGACCGAGACGATCTCGTTCTCGCCGAGGGAGTAGAGGGAGCGGTGGACGGGATTGAGACGGAGGAACTCGGAGAACGAATCGGCCGGTGAGTCGCACGCCGACCGGTCGATCACGGAGGCGTACGGCACCTGCCACCCGTCGGCGAGGTTGGCGTACCCGCCCTCGAGCGCCTCGATCGCCGGTAGCTCGAACGTGAAGCGTGGCCCCATCGGAATGAGCCGGAAGCTGACGATGGCGTCGCCGAGCAGCTGCGCCAGTAGCGCGCACTGACCGACCTGACCGAGGCCAGGACAGTCGTTGGTGCCGGGTGTCCCGGCCTGGATCGTCACCGGCTCTTCCGACGTGCTCAGCACCATCGAGACCTGACCGATGCTGCGGCCGTCGGGACCGACGACGAAGTCCTGGACCTGCGTGTCGAGCACGAGCGCGACGACGTCAGCGCGCCGGTCGATCGGTTCCGTCGGTGCGACGATCTCGGCGACCGAATCACTCCGGGCGAACACGAACATGACGACGAGGGCCAGCCCGATGAGTGCGGCGATCGCGGCCACGAACCGCCACGAGAGGACCTGCCGCATCGCCCCGACGCTACCGGCGGGGTCACTGCCCGGTCCGGCACCCTCAATGCTCGGGCTCGGCTCGCAAGCAAGTTGCTCGCCTCGCCTGCCGAGCTCGTCGCCTCCGCTTCGCTACGGCGTCTCACCCACCTTGCGTCAGCGAGAGCTCAACGAGCGCGCCGCCGCGGCGGCCGCTCGTGGCGCCGCCTCGCCGATCGCCTCGACGACGTCGTCGGTGTGGGCCAGCCCGACGAAGATCGCCTCGTACGCGCCGGGCGCCATCGCCACGCCGGCGTCGAGCATGGCGTGGAAGAACGCGGCGAACGCAGCAACGTCGGTTCGCCGCGCCGATTCGAAATCGACCGGTGGCGGGACGTCACCGCACACGACGCCGACGAGCGTGCCGACGACCGGGAACTCGGCAGGGAAACCCGCCGCGCCGCAGGCATCCCGGAGCAGGGCGGCGAGATGGCGAGCGCGGGCGGCCAGCTCGACGTAGTCGTCGGGGCCGAGCTCCCCGAGCGCGGCGAGCCCGGCCGCCGTGGCGAGCGGGTTGCCGGCCAACGTCCCGGCGTGGAAGACCGGTCCAAGCGGCGACAGCGTCTCCATGATCTCCCGCCGGCCACCGACGGCGCCGATCGGCAGGCCGCCGCCGATCACCTTGCCGAACGTCGTCAGGTCGGGAGTGACGTCGTACTTGTTCTGCGCGCCGCCGGTGTCGACGCGGAAACCGGTGATCACCTCGTCGAACACGAGCAGCGCGCCGACGCGATCGCACTCGGCGCGCAGCCCTTCGAGGAACCCCGATGCCGGCGCGACGACGCCCATGTTGGCGGCGACCGGCTCGACGATCACGGCAGCCACCTGCTCGTCGAGTGTGGGCACCACGTTGTACGGCACCACGAGCGTCTCGGCGACCGCACCGGCGGGAACGCCAGCCGTGCCCGGCAACCCGAGCGTCGCCACGCCGCTGCCACCCGCAGCGAGCAGCGCGTCGGTCGCACCGTGGAAGTTGCCGTGGAAGATCACGATGCGATCACGCCCGGTGTAGCCACGGGCAAGGCGGACCGCGGTGCTCGTCGCCTCCGTGCCCGAGTTCATGAGGCGCACTTGCTCGCAGCTCGGAACGCGCGCGGCAATGGCCTCGGCCAGCTTCATCTCACGCGGCGTCGGCGCACCATACGACGTGCCGTCGCGGGCCGCCGCCGCAAGCGCCGAGGTGACCGCTGGATGGGCGTGGCCGAGGATGACCGCGCCGTAGCTCTGCACGAGGTCGATGTAGCGGCGGCCCTCGACGTCGAACACGTACGGGCCCTCCGCCCGCGCCACGAGGTACGGGCGACCACCGACCGCCCTGAAGGCCCGGATCGATGAGTTCACTCCGCCCGGGATGACCGCCGCGGAGCGCTCGAACAGCACGTCGTTCGACGGCACGCCGAGCCCGCGGCAGACAACCGGATCACAGCCGGCCGCAGGGCAGGTCGTCTCGTCGCAGTAGGGAATACTCACGTCGAACCCGTCATCGCGCGCGAACGAGCGAGCGCCAGCGAGCGAGTGTCCAGCTACGGCCTGCGTGGCCGGGGAACGCAATCACGGCTAGATGCGGCCGGGACCCTCGGCGAACCACCGCGCGAAGTACGTCAGGATCACATCAGCGCCAGCGCGCTTGATCGCCGTGAGGTGCTCGAGCGCCACGGCCTCCCCGTCGATCCAGCCGTTGGCGTCGGCGGCGCGCACCATGGCGTACTCACCACTGACGTGATAGGCGGCAATTGGAACGTCGACGCGCGGGCGGGCCGCGGCGATCACGTCGAGGTAGGCGAGCGCCGGTTTGACCATCACGAGATCGGCCCCTTCGGCAACGTCGAGCTCGATCTCGCGCAGCGCCTCGCGCGCGTTGCGCCAGTCCTGCTGGTAGCCCTTGCGATCGCCACCACCCGCGATCGTGACGTCGACGGCGTCACGGAACGGCCCGTAGAGACCGCTGGCGTACTTGGCGGAGTAGGCCAGGATCGCCACGTCCTGGAAGCCCTCGCCGTCGAGCGCCCGTCGCAGGTGTCCGACCTGACCGTCCATCATGCCGCTCGGCGCCACGACGTGCGCTCCGGCACGGGCCTGGGCGAGGGCGGCACGGGCGTAGATCTCGAGCGTCGCATCATTGTCGACGTCACCTCGATCATCGAGCACACCGCAGTGCCCGTGGTCGGTGTACTCGTCGATGCACAGATCGGCGATCAACACGACGTCGTCACCCACATCTCCGCGCAGCTCCTCGAGGGCGAGCTGGACGATGCCCTGCGGATCGAACGCACCGCTCCCGGTGGCGTCCTTGACGGCTGGGACACCGAAGAGGACGATCGCCCGCACGCCGAGCTCGGCCAGCCCGACGACCTCCTTGCGGAGGCTGTCCCGCGTGTGCTGCACGACGTCCGGCAGGGACACGATCGGTTGCGGCTCGCTGATGCCCTCGCGCACGAACAGCGGAGCGATGAGGTCGGCTGTCCGCACCGTGGTTTCGGCGACCAGCTCGCGCATCGCCGGCGAGCGGCGCAGCCGCCGCGGCCGGGCGGTCGGGAACGACGGTGCCATGGATCCTCAGGCTACGACGTGATCACGACCACGTCGCTAGAGCGTCGAGGCCAGGATGCGTACGAGCGTGTCAGGGTCAGGTGACGGCGCCACCTCGGCAACCGTCAGGCCGCAGCGTCGAGCAGCGCCGGCAGTGACCGGGCCGATCGTCACGATGAGCGGTCGGGCCGCCGTCCCGACGGAGGACGCGTAGGCGGATGCGGCGGAGCCGCTCGACAGCACGACGGCGTCGACCGTGGCGAGCGCGTCGCTCTCGTCGGCGCTCGGTGCTCGCTCGACCGTGCGGTAGGCGACGACCACTTCGACGGTGTGGCCCGCCGCACTGAGGCCGTCAGCGAGCGCCCGACTGGCTCGGTCGGCCTGGGCGACGAGCACCCTCGATGGCGCGGCGGGGAACGCCGCCAGCAGACCCTCCGCCCGCTCGACGGCGGGCACGAGATCGACGGGCCGTCCGGCCGCGTCCGCCAACGCGCCGGCGGTCGCCCGGCCGACTGCCGCCAACCGGACCGTGGGCTCGGTCTGCGCCGCAGGTCCGGCTCGCCTGGCCCCGTTGGCCGACGTGACGACGAGCCAGTCGAACGAACGGAGTCGGGCGAGCGCACGGCGCAGGGCGGCGCCGCCATCGGCCGGATCGTCGATCGCGATCAGCGGCACGTGGACGACCTGTGCGCCGAGCGTGGTGAGCCGGTCGCCGAGTGCACCGGGCTCCGGTCGTGTGAGGGCGATCCGCCGACCGGCGAGCGTCATTCGGCCACCGCAGATCTCGCAACGACCTGATGGGCTCGACGTGCGGTCACCCGCGCCACGTCGTGGTCGCCGTCACCACCTTCGAGCTCGACGGCTTCGGAGAAGACGACGCGGTCCAACACGTCACCATCGACGCTCGACGCGAGGAACACGTGCAGCCAGCCGCCGACGACGTGGGCACCGAGCGGCAGCGAGCAGCCCGAGCCGAGCTCGGCGAGGTAAGTCCGTTCGACCTCGACGGCGTGCCGAGTTGGCGCATCATCGATGCTGCGGAGCCGGTCCAAGGTCGCCTCGTCATCGGCCCTGACCTCGACGGCGACGCAGCCCTGACCGACCGCCGGCACGAAGATCGTCGGGTCGAGGCGCTGGGCGATCCGCTCCGTCAGACCGAGCACCTGAAGCGCCGCGACGGCCATGACGATCGAGCCTCCCGGAGGGATCCGCTCGAGACGGGTCGTGATGTTGCCGCGCAGCTGGGTGAACTGCAGGTCGGGCCGCACCGACGAGAGCTGCGCCTCGCGGCGCACGGATCCGGTCGCCACCGTGGCGCCCTCCGGCAAGTCGTCCAGCGCTCGGCCGATCAGTGCATCGGCAGCGTCGCGGCGGGCCGTGAACGCACCGACGACCAGCCCAGCGTGCGCTGCCGAGGGCAGATCCTTCGCCGAGTGCACCGCGGCGTCAGCCCGGCCATCGAGCACAGCTTGCTGAACCTCCTTGACGAACACCCCCTGGCCACCGATCACGTGGAGCGGGACGTCCTGGCGCCGGTCTCCGGTCGTCTCGACGAACACGAGCTCCGTTTCGCATCCGGTCGCCCGCAGCGCCGCCGCCACCGCCTCGGCCTGACCACGTGCCTGGGCGCTGCCTCGCGTCGCGAGTCGCAGCGTCGGCAGCGTCATCCGGTCACTGCAGGTCGAACAGGTCGCCGACCGCGGCGGCGTTGCGCTCACCCTGCGGCGTACCGGCGTCGTGACGCAGTCGGACGGACGGCTCGTGGAGGAGCTTGGCGACGATGGCGTGGGTCAACGCATCGACGGCTTCCCGCTGGACGTCGTCCAGTCCCGCCAGCCGGTTGGCGTAGCGCTCGATCTCGCCCGCCCGCACGTTCTCGGCGTGCTCGTGGAGCCGGGCGACGAGCGGCGCGGCCTGTCGTGCGGTGAGCTCGACCGAGAAGCGCTCGAGCTCCTCGGCGACGATTTTCCTGGCGTGCTGCGCTTCCCCAGCGCGAAGCGCAAGGCCTCGATCCGCCCAGTCCCGGAGGTCGTCGAGGTCGAGGACGGTGACATCGTCGAGTGCGCCGACCGGACGGGCCACCGCCCTCGGCACGGCGATGTCGACGATCAACAGCGGTCGACCAGGCCGGTGGGTCGCCTGCACGTCCTCCAGCGTGACCACGCTCTCTCCGGACGCCGTACAGGCGAGCACGACGTCGGCCTCGGCGAGCGCATCACGCAGACGATCGAACCCGACGGCGGTGGCACCGACGAGCCCGGCGAGGTGCTCGCCGCGGCTTGCCGTGCGGTTGGACACGACGATCGACCCTGCGCCGGCCCGATGAAGCGACGTCGCGACCCCGATGCCCATGTCGCCGGCGCCGACGACGAGGATCTGCTTGCCGCTCAGGGACCCGAGACGCTCGTTGACCATTTCGACCGCGGCGTGGCTGATCGAGGCCGTACCTTGCCCGATCGCCGTCTCGTGACGGACCCGCTTGCCGACGCGCAGCGCCTGACGGAAGAGCAGGTCGAGCGTCGAGCGAACACCGCCTTCGTCCTTGGCGATCTGCCAGGCGCTGCGCACCTGGCCGAGGATCTCGCTCTCCCCCAGCACGGCGGAGTCGAGGCCGGCTGCAACCTCGAAAAGATGCCGGGCAGCATCGTCCTCGTGGCGGCTGTACAGGTGCGGATAGAGCTCGTCGGCCGAGATCGACCCGAGCTCGCACAAGAAGTCACGCACGTCGGCATAGGCGCCGTGGAACCGCTCGGCCAGGCCATAGACCTCGATGCGCTCGCAGGTGCTCAGCACGACGACCTCACGCAGGTTGTCGCGAGTCGACAGACGGAGGACGGCCTTGGCGACGTCGTCAGGCGCGATTGCCAGCCGCTCCAGGACCGACAACGGGCCGCTGCGGTGATTCACACCGATGACGAGGACCGACATGCCGGGAACCAGCCTACGCAGTGGCTCCCCGACGCGGGCCGGTCGATACCGCCTGCAGCGTGGGGGTCACGCCGGTGGTGGCGCCGTTCGTCCGGCGCTGCTCGTAGTAGCTGAGGATCTGCAGCTCGACGGCCAGGTCGACCTTGCGCACCATGATGTCCGGCGGCACCGTGAGCACGATCGGAGCGAAGTTCAGGATGCTCGTCACCCCCGCCTTGACGAGGCGGTCGGCGGCCTCCTGGGCCGCTGATCCCGGCGTGGCGATGACGCCGATCGAGGCCTTCGAGGCACGCAGGATGGCGGGGAGCTCGTCGAGTCGACGCACCCGAACCCCGGCGATGACGCTGCCGATCTTGGCCTCGTCGACGTCGAAGATCGCGGCGACCGGGAAGCCGCGCTGGCCGAAGCCGCCGTAGCCGGCGAGGGCCTGGCCGAGGTTGCCGGCACCGACGATGACGACCGGCCAGTCGTGTGTCAGGCCGAGCTCGCGACGGACCTGGTAGATCAGGTACTCGACCTCGTAGCCGACGCCGCGGGTGCCGTACGTGCCGAGGTAGCTCAGGTCCTTGCGGACCTTTGCGGCATTGACGCCGGCGAGATCGGCGAGCTCCTCCGACGACACGTTGATCGTGCCGGCCTCGGACTGCTCGAGGAGGATCCGCAGGTAGACAGGCAGCCGCGCGACCGTGGCCTCGGGGATGCGCCGACCGCGACTGCCCATGCGCCATCCAGGCTAGCGCCGCTCGTGCGCATTTTCACAAAGGTCGTCCGCGCCCAGATCCTCGGTCTGGATCGGTTTCGCCGAGCAGCTCCGTGAGCTGGCGGTGGAAGTGCACGATGGCGCCCTCGAAGCGACCGAACTGGACCACGTCATTGGCGCCGCTGGCGAGACCGCGCTGCACGGCCAGTGCCATCTCGCGATCCTCCTTCAGCCCGACGCGCACGAAGTCCGAGTCCCTCGCCGCCTGCGCGGCGCCTTCCTCGGCCTGGCGGTTGGCGAGCCGGTAGGTCACGAGGGCCGTCTGGTCCACCGTGATCGGCTCGAGCACGACCATCGACGTGTGGTGCGACAGCCGGGCGACGATGACGTTCGGGAAGATGTGCTGGACGGTGGTGACCGTGCCGTCGAGGCGCCGCTCGGTCGGCGGAACGTCGCGCAGCGCCTCGATCCTGCGGAACGGGAACGTCACACGACTGTGCCGACCGCAGTGCTCGACGACGTTGACGTTGTCGTAGCCGAACGGGAAGAAGGTCTCCCGGTGCGTCGCCTTGATGTGGTAGCCCTCGAGGAAGCCTTCGAGGAACACCTTCCAGTTGACGTCGATCACGTCCTCGTTCGTGCCGAGCAGCTGCAACTCCGAACCGAGCACCTCGGGGAGCCCCGCCAGCGCCGCCGCGTCGATGTCGCTCGCGCGCTGATCGACGAAAACCACACCGTGCCCCTCCGTCGTCGCCACCGGCACGAGGCCGTTGGACGCGAGGTCCAACTCGGGGAAGCCGTACTGGTCGGGGACGTGGCGCAACGCCCCGTCCAACCGATAGACCCAGCCGTGGAAGGGGCAGACGAGGGACCGGGCGCAACCTTGCCCGGCCACGAGGGCCGTGCCGCGATGGCGGCAGGAGTTGCGGAACGCGCGGACGACACCGTCGTCGCCGCGGACCGCGAAGATGGGCGTGCCTCCGGCGACCCTCGCCACGTAGCTACCACCCGCCGGCAGGGACGCAGAGGGGCAGAACGGCACCGGCTGACGGCGCAGGACGAGCTCGATCTCTCGCGTCAGCCGGTCGGCCGACCAGTAGTTGGAAACGGGCTCGCGCCACGTGGCGTCGCTGAGGTCCGTCGTCCCGCGATCGAGATGCTCGAGGATCCGGTCGATCAGCGCCCGGTCGGCGAGGAAGCCCGCCGAATGTTCAGTGAGCAGCGCTTCCACGTGTCCAGTCTTACATCATGCGTTCATGGCGATCAAGTGCTGTAATGAACCGTGCGCTCGACGTCTCCGGCTCCGCGCAGGAACTTCGCCAAGACGGCGCCGTGGGCAGCCTCGAGCCGGTCGTACGCCGCGCGCAAGGCGTCCGGGGGCCACGCTCCGCCGACCAAGGCGCCCGGCAGGTGGGGCTCGGTGGACAGGAAGCGGACGACGGCCACGGACAGGAGGAACGTGTCGTGGAGCACGGCGGGGTCGCCCGGCTCCAGCCAGTGCACGGCCTCTCCGACGAGATCCGTCAGCTCGTCACTCGTGGCGACCAGCGCGTCGAGATCCCACAGTTGCGTGGTCAGGTCGACCGGATCAGCGTCCTCGATCATCCCCCGCACGATGACCACCCCGTCGAGCGATGGCGGGCCTGGCAGGTTCGCCGGACGGAGCCACACCTCCGGGCGCAGCTCACCCATGCGGTGTTCTCGCATCACCGCCCGGAACGTGCGGCGCGACGGATGGCTGCGCCGCTCCGCCCCGACGATGGCGAACCACCACCTGCCATCCCACGGCTCGGCGGCGAGATGGCGGGCCGCATCCAGCGTCGCCTGCCTGCGCTGCAAGCGCTCGCCCAGCGAGTACCACCCGTCATCGGCGAGGACTTCGCCGGACGTGAGCATCCGCGACAACGCCGTGCGCATCGTTCCCTCGGCGATCCCGAACAGCTCTCCCACGGCCACCATGGCGCGAACCGGCAGCCGCGGCGGGTGCGTGCCGAGCAGCGTCGACAGCGCCAGCGATCGGGCCGTCAACGGCTCCAGGCCGAGGTCCGGAAGCCGCCGGCGGGCCATCACGGATCGAGACCCAGGCGCCTAGGCGATCAGGTCGCGACGCACGAGCTTCCCGTTGGCGTTGCGCGGCAGCTCGTCGACGAAGAGCACCTTGCTCGGCGCCTTGTACCGAGCGAGGTGATCCCGGGCGTGGTCGATCAACGTGTCCTCGTCCACCGACGCGCCGGGCCGCACCACGACGAAGGCCCTCACCGCCTCGCCCGTGTGTGGGTGGGGCACGCCGACCACGCCCACCTCGACGACGTCCGGATGGCCGGCAAGGACGTCCTCGACCTCGGCGGGGAACACGTTGAACCCGGACACGATGATCAGGTCCTTGGCCCGATCCACGAGGTACAGGCGGCCTTCGTCGTCGCACACGGCGATATCGCCGGTGCGCAGCCAGCCGTCCGGCGTCAGCACCCGGGCCGTCGCTTCCGGATCGTCGAGGTACCCGGCGAACACGTTCGGTCCCTTGACCCAGATCTCACCGGCGTCGCCGACGAGCGCGTCGCCGCCGTCCTCGTCGACGAGGCGGACCTCGACACCGTTGAGCACCCGCCCGACGGAACCGAACAGCGGCGGGAGCCCGGCCGACGACGTCACGATCGGTGAAGCCTCCGTCAGCCCGTAGCCCTCGGCGATGGCCACCCCGAACCGTTCGAGGACGCGCTCGGCGACGGACACCGGCAATTTGGCCGCACCGGACAGCGCCAGCCGGACGGTCGCCAGCGAGTCGCTCGGTGCCTCGTCGAAGTGGGCGAAGGCGACCCACACCGCCGGCGAGCCCGGAACGACGGTCACGCCGCGAGAGCGGATCGACTCGAGCGCCGTGGCCGGATCGAAGCGCTGCACGAGGACGAGCGTGGCGCCGACCGACATGGTCAACCCCAAGACCACGTTGAGCCCGAAGATGTGGTACAGCGGGATGACCCCGTAGACGACGTCGTCGGGGCTGACGCGGTTCGTGGTCGAGCGCGCCTGCTCGATGTTCGACAGCAGGTTGCCGTGCGTGAGCATCGCCGCACGTGGAGCACCGGCCGTCCCGCTCGTGAACATCAACACCGCGAGGTGATCGGGATCGACGTCGGTGACCTCGGCGGGCTCCCCTTCGAGCAACGCTTCGAAGCTCTCGTCGGCGGCATCACCGTCGACGCTGATCACCGTGCGCAGTGCGGGGAGCTGCCCGGCGTCGACGTCACGCCAGCTGGCCGCGGCGCTGCGATCGATGATGGCGACGACCGGCTCGACGGCTGCCAGCTCGCGCTGCAGCTCCGGTGCCGGGCTGGTCGGGTTGAGCGGGATGATCACCGCACCGAGCCCCAGCGCCGCGAAGTACCCGACGACGAACGGATGGCCGTTGCCGCAGATGAGCGCGATCCGATCGCCGTCGCTCACACCGAGGCGAGCGAGGCCGCCCCGCATCCTCGCGACTTGGTCGTTCAGCTCGCCGTACGTGATCGCCTGGTTGCGGCTGAACAGCGCCGTGCCGTCACCGTCATGCCCCTCGATGACCCGAGCAAGGTTCACCCGCTCGCTCACGCTTCAGCCCCGTTCCCCTCAGATCCTGATCAAGGCGATCACACCAGCCAACAGGATGGCCACCAACAACAACGCAATCGCCAGCGTCGTTGCAGGTCGCACACGGTCGAACGCTATCGGTCGCGGCGCAGCTCGACGGGAGTCGACGGAGGTTGACGCTCGTCGTCGGTCGACGGCGCGATCACGACGGAGTCTCCTGCGCCCAGCCCGAGCTCGGCCGCTGCGGAGTGTCGATCCAGCACCAGCGCATACATCCCCTGTGAGTCGAGGATGAGGCCGACGGCGCCGACACCGAGGTGGCCGAACGCCGCGGTGGTACGGGCGACATGGCGGTCGCCACCGATCGTCACGATCCACACCTCGTTGTCCGGTTGCAGGTCATCGAGCCCGACGTTGAGCTGGCAATTGCCGAATCGATCGACCCAGAGCACCTCGGCATGGATGCCGTCGGCCTCGTCGCGGGGCAGCGGCACCATGCCGGGCATCAGCACGCCCGGGTCGACCGACGTGCCGAGCTCGGCCAGATCCACGCCGTTGCACAGATGGGCGGCCGCAGGCGCGAACACGTCGCGCCCGGCGAACGTGGCACCTGGCGCCTCGAGCTGGTACTGCGGGTTGGTCAGCTCGACGGCCCGCTCGGCGCCACCGATGATCGCAACGGCCGGCGCGAGCAAGCCGTTGTCCGGACCGACGAGCACTCCGCCACCTCCTGCCACCTCGACGGCGATGGCTCGCCGTGCCGTCCCGACGCCCGGATCGACAACGGCGAGCACGACCCCCTCGGGGACGTACGGGATGGCTCGCGCCAGCGTCAAGGACCCGCCGCGCACGTCGTAGGGCCGGACCCCGTGACTCAGGTCGATGACGGTGACGTGCGGCGCGAGATCCCGGATCACGGACTTGACGACGCCGACGAACTCGTCCTCCCAGCCGTAGTCCGTGAGGAACGACACCGTGTCGTAGCGGCGCGCCATCGCTGCGAGAGAGTAAGGCAGCGCGCCCGTTTTCCCTTCCCGGCTTGCGCCGACACCCATGGAGGGTGTCCGGGCCGGCGCGCTCGGGGATGTCGGTTCCGCAGCGCCGGCCCGGGCACGATGGGCTGATGGTCCACCAGCTCGTGATCGTCGGCGGCGGCAACATGGGGGCGGCGTTGATCCAGGGGCTGCTGCGTGCCGGCACGCTCGGGCCGTCCGACCTCGCAGTGACCGAGACGCTGGAGGGCCGGCGCGCCGAGTTGGCCACCATGTTCCCCGGCGTCACGATCGGCAGCGAGGTCGCGGAGGCAACCGGCGCGGTCATCGCCGTCAAACCCGGCGACGTCTCTGCGGCGGTCGCAGCGACGGCACGCGCCGGCGCTCGCCGCATCCTCTCCATTGCGGCGGGCGTGACGATCGGGCGGCTCGAAGAGGCGGCCGGCGCTGACGTGGCCGTCGTCCGAGCGATGCCGAACACACCGGCCCTCATCGGACAAGGCGCCGCGGCGATCGCCGGTGGTCGGCGAGCCACCGAGGACGACCTCGCGTGGGCCGAGGGCATCCTCGGCGCGGTGGGGACGGTCGAGCGCGTCGCCGAGTCGCAGCTCGACGCGGTCACCGCGCTCAGTGGCTCGGGCCCGGCGTACGTGTTCCTCGTCGCCGAGGCATTGATCGATGCCGCCGTGGCGGCCGGTCTCGCACGACCGGTGGCGACGCGGTTGACGACGCAATTGCTCGTCGGTTCGTCCGCCCTACTCGCCGAGCGAGGCGACCCGGCCGCCTTGCGGGCGATGGTGACGTCCCCGGGTGGGACGACGGCGGCGGGACTTGCCGCCCTCGAGGCGCGTGCGCTACGCGCTGCGTTCGCGGATGCGATTCGGGCCGCTACTGCCCGCAGTATCGAGCTCGATACATGAGCGGCGCGTGAATTACGACACTGTTTTTCGGACGTGACCCTTTTCTCACGTCCATCGAGGTCCTAGTCTGTCGGCGTTGAGACGCGCCGGGACGCTCTCCTGGCTGCGCCGACGGGGCTGGTGCCATCGGGGGGTTGGCACCGGCCCTCGTCGCGTCTGGAGGACCGGCGAAGCGGCAACGCGAGCGAGCATCACGTCGCGAAACGCGACGCGAAGCCGATGCGCAGGAGTCCCTGGAAGACTTGCTCGACCGTCGCGTACAACGTGCCGAGCACACGATCGAGCTCGGCTTCGTCCAACGCGCTGAGCGGTAGCTCGCCGCGCAGGAACACGGCGTCCTCGATCCCGATCGAGAAGTGCGCGCCCACGAGGCGCTCGTTGCGCCGGAGCAGGTGCTCGTACAGGTCGGCCGCGTTCTCCTCCGGGGCCGGCATCACGTAGGTCTCGTACCGCAATGTGCGCTGGCCGAGCGTCAGCCACACGGTCGTGAAGTCCTTGTCCTCACCGCGCAGCCGCACGTACCAGCGGCGCACGTCGCCTTCGGCCCGCTCGATCGACTCGACCGGAACGCTCGCGCCGGCGGCGATCGACG
Organism: uncultured Acidimicrobiia bacterium; assembly: GCA_963844915.1. Classification (GTDB taxonomy): domain Bacteria; phylum Actinomycetota; class Acidimicrobiia; order Acidimicrobiales; family Ilumatobacteraceae; genus JALZMG01. The sequence continues at coordinate 81,014 of CAWJQF010000015.1, forward strand.
CCAGCCAGCCGTCGATGCGGCCCTCCAACGCGGCCAGCTCGGGCGCGTCGTAGATGTCCGTCAAGACCGCCCGCCCTTCACGAGCAGGCGACCAGGGCACGAGCCGGCCGCGCCGCAAGGTCGGTGTAGAGCCGTCGGAGGCGGGCCGCCGTGAAGCTCCACGTGAACCGGCGAGCTCGCACCGCGCCGGCCGCGCCCATCGCCGCGGCGGCCTGCGGATCGGCGAGCACCTGGTCGATCGCCCGGGCGAAGCGGGCCGGGTCCCGACCCTCGACGAGCAACCCCGTGACGCCGTCGTGGACGATGTTGAGCAAGCCGCCGACAGCGCTGGCGACGACCGGGATGCCACAGGCCGCCGCCTCGAGGGCGACGAGGCCGAAGCTCTCGCTGCGGCTGGGCACCAGCACGACGTCAGCGGCGCGGTAGTAGCTGGACAGGATGTGATGCGGCTGCGGTCGCACGAAGCGCACCCGATCGGTCAACCCGAGGTCGAACACCAGCTGCTTCGTGCGCTCGACCTCGGCCTCTCCATCGATACCGCTGGCGCCGCCGACGAGGACGAGTAGCGCGTCGTCTCGGTGCAGGTGGGCGAGCGCCTGCACGGCGACGTCGGGCGCCTTGAGCGGTTGGATCCGTCCCACGAAGAGCACGACCGGACGGTCGGCGGGCAGTGCGGCGGCGCGGCGCGCACCGAGCTGGTCGCCCGGTGCGAAGAACGCGTGCTCGACCGCCGGCGGCACGATCTCGACGACGCCATCGGGGTTCCCGTACAGCCGCCGGAACTGCCGCTCCTCCTCCGGGCAGCTGACGCAGATGGCGTCGCTGCAGCCGATGATCTCGCTCTCCGCCCGGTCCCGCCACGAGGGCTCGAGATCCCCGCCCTCGGCCTTGACCCGGGCGAGCGTGTGGAACGTGGACACGAGCGGCAGGTCGAGATCGTGCTTGAGGTGATGGCCGACCATGCCGCTCAGCCAGTAGTTGCCGTGGATCACATTGGCGCCGGGGCCATCGAGGAGGTGCTCGCGCACGCCGGCCGTGAACTCGTCCAGCGCATCGACCAGCTCCTCCTTGGGCAGGTCGAAGGGTCCCGCAGGGACGTGCACGACGCGGTGGCCGGGCTCCACGAGGACCTCTGGAGCGAGGCCGGGACGATCCGCCCGGGTGTACGTCGTGCAGTCGACTCCCGCCTGGGCGAGCGCAGACGCGACTTCGCGCACGTACACGTTCATGCCGCCGCTGTCGCCGGATCCCGGCTGGACCAGCGGCGACGTGTGGAGCGAGATCATCGCGAGGCGTTGCACAGCAACAGAAACGCTACTGAATCACTCCGAATTCGGCAGGTGGGCGAGCCGTCGCTTCGCGGTGACGGCTGAAGAGTCCCGAGTCGCCCGTGGCAGCGGCGGCGAGCTCGTTGTCAAGGTGAGGCGAGCAACTTGCTTGCGAGCCGAACCCGAGAATGAAACGTCAGCGCCCGACGTAGCTCTCGTACACGTTGAGCAGGACGTGCTTCTGGTCGTCGGTGAGGAGAGGGTCGGCGGTGATCGCCTCGCGCACGCTCGGGCGTGCCTCGTCTTCGTCCGACAGGAGCCCGGCCCGCACGTACAGGGTCTCGGCGCTGATCTTCAACGCCTTGGCCAGTTGCTGGAGGATCTCCGCCGACGGCCGGCGCAGTCCGCGCTCGATCTGCGACAGGTACGGGTTGGAGACGCCGGCCAGCTCGGCCAGCCCGCGAACGGACATGCTGGCGATCTCACGCTGATGGCGGATGAACTCGCCGAGCTCCTCGAGGCGATGCTCGAACTCCTGGCGGATCTCCTCGGCTGACGGGGTGCTCACGATCGTTCGACCTGCTGCTCGCGATACTGCTCGACGAGCTCGTCGGTGAGCGCATCGAGCTCGGCGAAGACCTGCTGCCGCTGTGCCGAGACGTCGGCCTCGAACGCGTCGAGCGCATCGGTCAGGGAGGTCAGCTCGCTCTCGTCGAGCTCGGCCATTCGTCCGAAGCCGTGCTCGGCGCACAGCGTGTCGAGCTCGGCAGCCAGTGGGTGACCGCTGAAGTCCTCAGCGGGCCGGGGCGGTCGGCCGTTCGCGCCGAGCAGCCGGTCGGCGAGGATGTCGCGCAGCTCGTCCTGGCCGGCCGGTGCCGCCGGGACTGCTGTCGAGCCACGGCGGGCGAGCTCGGCGCGGGCGAGATCGGCCCTGCCCTGCGCCACACGGCGGACGTAGGACACGGCGTCATCGTGCTCCTGCAGCTCCTTGCGGCGGGCGCGCAGCTGATCGATGTCAGTCACATCGCCCCGCCGGAGACCGGTGGCAGCACGGCGACCTCGTCCGCCGGCCCGACCGAAGTCGACGGCTCGGCGACGTCTCCGTTGACCCAGATGCGGCACGTCGACAGGACCTCGACGAAGCGATCGCCGTACCGTTCGCTGGCCGCGCCCAGGACCTCGGCCACCGTCCCACCGGGCACGTCGTCGCGCCCGCGCCCGGCAGCTTCACGAGCCGATGCGAACAGACGGACGATCGCCACGGGTGCGAGCGTACGGCCCCAGTAGCCTTCGGCGCTCGTGGCTACGGAGAAGCGCCAGCGCCAGAAGGCGAACCGCCAGCTGAAGTACGAGCAGCAGGTGCGCGACGTGCGCCGGCGCAGCGTCATCCGACGGGTCGTCATCGCGACGGTCGCCGTCGTCGGCGGCGTCGGTCTCGTGCTGCTGATCGCGTGGGCCGTCAACCGCGACAGTGATGACGACGATGCCACGAGTGCCACGACGCTGCCGCCCGTCACGACGGCGGCACCGGGCACGACCGCCGCACTGACGGAGTTCGCGTACGGCACCGGCGCCTGCCCGCCCGCCGAGGTTCCCGAGCCGGTCCGCAGCTTCGAGGACGCCCCCGAGCTGTGCATCGATCCCGGCGCGACGTACACGGCCCGCTTCGTGACCGACCGGGGTGACATCGTCGTCGACCTCGACACCACTGAGGTGCCGGGCACCGTGAACAACTTCGTGACGCTCGCCCGCTACGGCTACTACGACGACACGCTGCTGTTCCGTGCCGATCCGAGCATCGGGATCGTGCAGGGCGGCGGACAGACGAACACGGACACTCCCGGTTACGAGATCCCCGATGAGGCCAACGGGTTCACGTACGAGACCGGCCAGCTGGCGATGGCCCGGACGGCGGCGCCGAACTCGGCGGGCGGTCAATGGTTCTTCGTCGTCAACGACGCCGCAGCAGCCCTCGACGCCCAGGGCACCTACGTGGTGTTCGGAGAGGTCACCGAAGGCCTCGACGTGCTGGAGGGAGTCCTCGCCCTCGCCGGTGGCGCCGACGGTCAGACGCCGACGGAGGATGTCATCCTCGAAACCGTCGAGATCACCGAGAACTGAGGAATGACCGGGACCATCGCATTGCAGGGTGGCGGCCCGTTCACCAGCAACGACGAGCTGGACCGCCGCCTGCTGGAGGCTGCCGGCGCCACCCGGGTCGTCGTGTTGCCGACGGCCGACGCGTTCGAGCAACCCGCTGATCTGGTGGCTTCGGCGGTGATCTGGGGCGAGCGGCTCGGAGTGGAGGTCGAGGCGTTGATGGTGCTCCAGCGACACGACGCCGAGGACCCCGGCGCCGCGGAGGTCGTGCGCGAGGCGCGTGCCGTCTACCTGGTCGGCGACTCGGCCCTCCATCTCCGCAGCACGATCAAGGACACGCCGCTCTTCCACGCGCTCAGTGAGATGCTCGGCGACGGGGCGCTCGTCACCGGCGTCGGGTCCAGCGCCACGGCGCTGTGCGATCCGATGCTCGATCAGCGCGGCGGCGCCTTCACGCTGGGCCTTGGGCTGCTCCGCGGCGTGACGGTCGTCCCGATGGCCGAGACCCGTAGCCCCGAACGCAGAGCGCGCACGCTCTCGCTCGCTGACACCCCGGTCGTCGAGCTGCCGACGGGGTCGGCGCTCGTCAAGCGAGCAGACGGCTGGGAGCTCGTCGGCGCCGCCGAGGTCGTTCACGGCGAGCTGCCGCCAAGTTGATCATGCCAAGTTGATCATGAGGACGAATCCCAAATCTGAGTGAGCAAAAACCGTGGAATCCGCGGTGTTCGCTCACACAGAAGCGGCTGGACCGGTTACCGATGGGTAACTACAGTGAATCCATGGGAGACATCCAGCGTGTCGGCATCGTTGGCTCCGGGATCATGGGGGCCGGTCTGGCCGAAGTCGTTGCTCGCGCCGGCTTCGACGTGATCGTGAGATCGCGCAGCCGCGCCGGCGCGGCAGCCGTCGTCGACGGCGTGACGGCAAGTCTCGAACGCCTCGTCGCGAAGGGCCGGCTGGAGGCCGCCGACCGCGACGCCACGCTGGCCCGCCTGCAGGCAACCGACCACCTCGGGCGCCTGTCCGACTGCGATCTCGTCATCGAGAGCGTCGTCGAGGACCTGGCCACCAAGCGCGAGCTGTTCGCCGAGCTGGAGCAGATCGTCAAGCCCGACGGCATCCTCGCCACGAACACGTCGACGCTGCCGGTCGTCGAGCTGGCCATGGCGACGGAGCGGCCCGACCGCGTGTGCGGCCTGCACTTCTTCAACCCAGCACCGCTCATGAAGCTGGTCGAGGTGGTGCGTCCGATCACGGCCAGCGACGACACCATCAAGTCCGCCACGACGTTTGCCACGATGTGTGGCAAGGACGCCATCGAGGTCGTCGACCGGGCAGGCTTCGTCGTCAACGCCCTCCTGTTCCCCTACCTCAACAACGCCGTACGGATGCTGGAGAACGGGACGGCGTCTCGCGACGACATCGACACCGCTATGCGTGGCGGCTGCAACTTCCCGATGGGTCCGCTCGCCCTGATCGATCTCGTCGGGCTCGACACGTCGCTGTCGATCCTCGATGCCCTGTACGAGGAGTTCCGCGACCCCAACTACGCCGCCGTTCCGACGCTGCGCCGGATGGTGGCCGCAGGGCACCTCGGGCGGAAGACTGGGAGAGGCTTCTACCAGTACTGACCAGGCAGTACGGATCAGGCCCAAAGGCGGGTTGGATGGGGCGGATGACGGAGCGACGACCGGTGGAGCCGCCGGCCAGTCGGTGGATGCTGCCGCACCCTGACGACGCCGACTCCGACGGCATCGTCGCCATCGGCGGCGATCTGGAACCGGGCACCCTCCTCGCCGCCTACCGCCGTGGCCTGTTCCCCATGCCGTACGGCCGCCGCCACGTCGCCTGGTTCTCTCCTGACCCGCGAGCCATCATCCCCCTCGACGGTCTCCGCGTGAGCCGCTCGCTGCGCCGCAGCCTCCGCCGCTTCGAAGTGCGCCAGGACGAGCGCTTCGCCGAAGTCATGGTGCACTGCGGCAATCCCCGCCGGCCCGGTGGGTGGATCACGCCGCGCTTCGTCAAGGCGTACGAACGTCTGCACCGGCTGGGGTGGGCCCACTCCGTCGAGTGCCTCGACGACGACGGCCAGCTGGTCGGTGGCCTCTACGGAGTGCGCATCGGTGGCCTGTTCGCCGGAGAGTCGATGTTCCACACCGCCACCGACGCGTCGAAGGTCGCCCTCGTCGCCCTCGTCGACTGGCTCCACCAGACCGACGGCCGTCTGCTCGACGTGCAGTGGATGACGTCGCACCTCGCGTCCCTGGGCGCCGTGGCGATCTCCCGCGACCAGTACCTCGACCAGCTCGCCGAGGCGCTACAACCATGAGCATGCGACCATGAGCATGCGAGATCAGCCGTGGCTGATGCGCACCTACTCGGGCCATTCGACCGCGGCCGCATCGAACGAGCTGTACCGCACGAACCTGGCGAAGGGCCAGACCGGCCTGTCGATCGCCTTCGACCTGCCGACGCAGACCGGCTACGACCCGGATGCCTTGATGGCACGGGGCGAGGTCGGCAAGGTCGGCGTGCCGATCGCTCATCTCGGCAACATGCGCACCCTGCTCGACGGCATCCCGCCCGGGCAGATGAACACGTCGATGACGATCAACGCGACCGCCGCGTGGCTGCTGGCGTTGTACGTCGCCAACGCCGAAGAGCAGGGCACACCGCCGACCGAGCTACGGGGTACGACGCAGAACGACATCGTCAAGGAGTACCTCTCTCGCGGCACCTACATCTTCCCGCCCGACCCGTCCCGCCGGCTGATCGTCGACATGATCGCCTGGTGCGCCGAGCATGCGCCCGCCTGGAACCCGATCAACGTCTGCTCGTACCACCTGCAGGAGGCCGGTGCGACGCCGGTGCAGGAGATCGCGTACGCGTTGGCGACGGCGATCGCCGTGCTCGACGCCGTGCGCGACTCCGGGCAGGTCGAGCCGGATCGCTTCGCCCGCGTGTTCGCCTCCATGTCGTTCTTCGTCAACGCCGGCATCCGGTTCGTCGAGGAACTGTGCAAGCTGCGGGCGTTCACCGAGCTGTGGGACCAGATCGGTCGCCAGCGCTACGGCGTCGAGAACGCGAAAGATCGCCGCTTTCGCTACGGGGTGCAGGTCAACAGCCTCGGCCTCACCGAGGCACAGCCGGAGAACAACGTCCAACGCATCGTGTTGGAGATGCTGGCGGTGACGCTCTCGAAGCAGGCGCGAGCGCGCAGCATCCAGCTGCCGGCGTGGAACGAGGCACTCGGGCTGCCCCGACCATGGGATCAGCAGTGGTCGTTGCGGATGCAACAGGTGCTGGCGTACGAGAGCGACCTTCTGGAGTACGAGGACCTGTTCGACGGATCCAAGGTCGTGGAGGCGAAGACCGCAGAGTTGCGGGATGCCGCGCAGGCCGAGTTGGACGAGGTGCTCACCTTGGGCGGCGCCTTCGCCGCAGTCGACGTGCTCAAAGCGCGGCTGGTGGCATCGATGGCGGCGCGAACGCGACGCATCGGCTCGGGTGAGCAGATCGTGGTCGGCGTCAACCGCTTCACGGAGACCGAGCCGTCGCCGCTGGGCGGCCAGGGGGCGATCCTGCGCGTCGACTCGACGGTGGAGGCGGAGGCGATCGCCGATGTCGAGCGCTGGCGGGCGGCTCGCGACGACGCAGCCGTCGAGACCGCCCTCGACGAGCTACGGCGGGTCGCCGTCGACGGCCGCAACGTGGTGCCGGCATCGATCGCTCTGGCGAAGGTCGGCGGGACGACAGGCGAGTGGGGCGCCGTCATGCGCAGCGTGTTCGGCGAGTACCGCGGGCCGACCGGCGTTGCCGGGGCCGTCGTCGCCGCTGACGGGTTGCGCGCCGTAGCGGACCGGGTGAAGGCGATGCCCGGCGGACCACCCAAGCTGCTCGTCGCCAAGCCAGGCCTCGACGGACACTCCAACGGCGCCGAGCAGATCGCCGTCGCCGGCCGCGACGCGGGGATGGAAGTCGTGTACTCGGGCATCCGCCTCACGGTGGAGCAAATCGCCGCCTCGGCGCGCGATGAGGATCCCGATGTCATCGGCCTGTCGATCCTTTCCGGATCGCACCTCGAGCTCGTCGCCGAGCTGCTCGTCCAACTGCGCGCGCTCGGTGTCGACGCGCCCGTGGTCCTCGGCGGCATCGTGCCCGACGAAGATCGCGCTCAGCTCGCCGCGGCCGGCGTCGCGGCGGTGTACACGCCCAAGGACTACGACGTGGCCAAGATCATGGATGAGATCGTGGATCTGGCGGAGCAGCACCGCGCTCACTGAAGAAGTTCAGGCTCGGCTCGCAAGCAAGTTGCTCGCCTCGCCTCCCGAGCTCGCCGCCTCCGCTGCGCTTCGGCGTCTCACCTGCCTGGCCGCTTGAACGACTCGTCAAGAGCCACGACGTCGGCGAACGTCTCCGTGCGGCGACACAGGACAACGTCCCCTTGGTCCTCCATGACGATCGCCGGCTTGGGGAACGAGAACGTTGTCGAGAAGGGCACGAAGTAGGCGCCCGTGTCCATCACCGCAAGCACGTGGCCAGGCGTCAGCTCCGGTAGCCGCCAGTTGTTGTAGAGCACGTCGGCCGGCGTACAGATGGGACCGGCGAGGCGATAGTGCGTCGTCGCCGGTGCGCCGGGCGCGCTGACGCTGAACAGCTGATGGAACTCACCGCGCACGGGCTCGGCGACGTTGATGCCGGCGTCCAGCACGGCATGGGCGAGCGAGCCGTCATCCTTGACGTCGACGACGCGGGCCAGCAGCAGCTGCGTGCTCGACGTGAGCGCACGTCCTGGCTCGAGCACCACGCTCGGCACGTCGAGCCTGAGGGCGGTGAAGTGCTCGGCGACGGCGCGGGCGGTGCGCGCGGACGCCTCGGCAATGGTCATCGTCGCCGCAGGGTCGGGGGCCAGCAGGTCGGCACCGAGCGCGCGGTTGAGCCGGAACTGCCGCGTCGGGATCGGTGCCACGGTCGGGCAGGCCAGGCTCCCGCCGAGGTCGAGCACGGCCGGGTGCCAGCCGGTCCGGGCCCGCAGGCCATCGCAGAAGGCGAGCACGTCGGCGACGAACGACTGCATCGTCGCCGCGTCGCGGATCGTCAACCCACGATGGAAGTGGAGCCCGCGCAACGCGACGAACGAGTGGTCCACGGCGTCGCGAACGGTGGCATCGACGCGCGATGAGTCGGCGGCGATGCCGAACTGCCCGCCCCACATGCCGGCAAGCGCGACGCGGATCCCGAGGTTCACGGCCCGACCCCGCTCGGCGGCCAGCCATGCGATGAGGGCGGCCTCCGAGGCGGAGTTGGCGTTCACGAGGTAGACGTCGTGATCGATCGCTTGGCGGATCGAGTCGGCCGACTTCGCTGGCCCGTTGTAGATGATCCGGTCGCCCGGCAGCCCGAGCTCGATCGCCAGCCACAGCTCGAACGGTGAGATGACCTCTGCGCCGATGCCCCGGTCGTGGAGTCGGTGCAGCACCGCTGGAACGGGATTGGTCTTGTACGAGTAGAAGATGTCCGCCCCCGCACCCGCGCGGTGCGGCGCAAGTGCGGATGTCGCTGCTTCGTCGAGCAGCGCGGCTCGGACGAGGTGCACCGGCGTGCCGTGGGCATCCGCCACGGCGAGTAGGTCGGCAGCGCCGGCCCACAGCGATCCGTTGGCGCCGACCGATAGGCCCCACCTGCCGGGCGGGAGATCGTTGCGTCGCGGCTGGCGGCGGAGGATGAACGGGCCGACGTGCTCCTTGAGCAGCCGGGAGAGCGCTCCTCTCAAGTCGTCACCAGATGATCGGGTCCTCTGCGTCCTCCGGATGAACGCTGGCGTTGGCGAAGGCGTCGGGTCCGAGCTCCACGTCGCGCACGAACGGGCGGATCAGCGCTCGCGGGTGACGAAGGTGAGCGAGTCCGAAGAGGATGCCAGGCAGCGGGTCGCGCCACTCGAACGCGGCCCCGACCTTGGACGCTTTGGCACGCCCGACGGCGTGCTCGATGATGTGGCGCCGCTCGGGGCCGCGCACGCAGCGCACGACGAAGCCAACGTACGAGGCGACGGCATCGTGCCAGTACTGCGGTGGGTGCGCTCTCGGTGCGGCGACCGGCAGGCGGATCCCCGTCACGGTTTGGTACCAGATGCGCGGCAGATCGTTGCCCCTTGCGATGTCCAGCGACATCTGCCCGAAGCCGCGGGGGTTGAGGTCGATCGCCCAGTGCTCGCCGGACTTCCGGTCGACAAGGACCTCGAGCTCGAACAGGCCCGTGACGAGCACCGACCGCACGGCATCGATCGCCGCCGACGTGAAGGCCGGTTCGGGCACTGGTTCGAACATCGTGCCGACCCCGAATCGACGCGGTGCCTGGGTCACCTTGCGGGCGCACGCCAAGGCGACGAGCTTCCCGTCGTCGTCGAAGCAGCCGCAAAGGCTGATGACGTCCACCGAGCCGAGTGCGAAGTAGCGCTGAAGGATGGGCCAGGGCAGCTCCGGGACGTGCCGGAGCGCAGACGAGCTCCCGGCGTTGATGGAGTACGGCACGAACCCACGCCCCAGCTCGTCGTCAGATCGCACGACGGCACCGCGCATCGTGCCGATGCCGACGTGCGACCGTGGCTTGAGCATCAACGGGTAACCGAGCTCGGCGGCAGCGGCACGCGCCTCCGCGAGGGTCACCGGCATCGCCGAGGGCGGGGTTGGGAATCCGACCTCCTCCATCGCCTCAGCGAAGCGCCCCTTGAACAGCGACGTCCGGACCGCCTCGAACGGCGCATGGCCAGCGTCAGCACTCTTGCGCCCGAGTCGGGCGAGCGCTTCGCCCACCGCGAAGCTGACGTTGTCCGAGGTTGGGGCGACAAGATCGATCGAACCGCGCTGGAACTCGTCGGTGAGCCACCCGGTGAACTCATCGGAACGAGCCGGCGACGGGCAACTGCGCACGCCGCTGGCGTGGAACGAGAATCGCCCACCGTCCCTCCGGCGATCACTGAACGCGATGACGGGAACGCCGGCTCGCCCGAGTGAGCGGAGGAAGGCGACGCCGGGCGGGAGGCCGGGATCGAACACGGCCACGGGGCGGTAGCCCTCAGGACTGAGGTGCGGGCCCCGGTTCATCCACAGCCGCCGTGGTGGAACAGTGGCCGGATCGAAGGTACCGGGGATGGGCGGAGTCATGGGCTTTGGCGGTCCCGCAGGGCCGCACGAAGGCTCAGACTGTAACCCGCGGTCGCTCGTGGTCAATCCAGGCCTCGAGCGCGTCACTGGACTCGAAGCTGGTGATGAGCGCGTAGCGGGGAGCATCACCCGGGTGGACCACGACGTGCCACAGCCGCTGTGTGTCGACGACGAACCGGGCGCCGCGATGCAGCGGCAAGCGGACCTCGGTGGCGGGATCCGGCAGCCCCTCGGGATCGCTGTCCATGAGCAGCATGTAGCTGTCGGGGTTGTCGGTCAGCTCGAGCCATGAGCGGACGACCCAACCCTCGTCATCGGGGTTGAAGCGGTTGTTGTCGTCGCGGTGGACCGAGCGGATCGCCTCGTCACGCTGCTGAGGCTCGAGCTTGATGACCCGGACACGCCCGAAGTTGGCGCCGACGCCGTCGACGTACCGCTGGATCGATGGCACGAGCGCGGCGTTCGACGTCCACAGCGCGTCCTTGTCGGTCTTGCCCTTGTCCCAGAAGCCGCGGCAGTCGAGCTCGCCGTCCGCTGAGGCGATCGGTGCGAAGTTGGTGTCGCCACCGCTCTTCCAGTCCATGTACTCGAGCGCCAAGTACTCGGATTCGGGAACCGTGAAGTCGGCGTCGCCAAGCGCGACGAAGCCGCGCTCTGCCAACTGGGGGAGGCGACGGTGGGGCGTGTCGAGGGGGATCTTGACGCTCCAGTGGTCGGAGCGCGGCCAGAACGACGTCACGTGCGGCAAGTCTAGGGAGCGAGCGTCGGTACCAGGGGGAGGGCCGTGGACGGTGGGATCGTGGTCGGTCGCGGCAACGTGGTCGTGGTGAACTCCGTGGCCAACGGGAGTTGGATGACCTGGCCGGCGAGCAGCACGTTGGCGTCCGTCATGCCGTTGGCCTGCATGATCGCCTCGACCGGGAGCCCGTGCGCCTTGGCGATGTCGAAGAGGGTGTCGCCGGGCTGGACCTCGTAGAACCGGGGCTGGGTGGTCGTCGTCAGGAGCGTCGTCGGGAAGGTGCTCGTCGTCTGGATCGCCGGGAGGGTCTGATCGGCGGCGACGTCGGGGTCCTCGTTCTTGCAGGCCGCGATGACGACCAGGAGCACCGCCACAGCGACGGTCGCGCCCAACACCCGCGATCGCACCGCCGCATCGTACTGTCCGGCCGGTGGTGGTCGATCGCGTCGTGCAGAAGTGAAGCCCCGGTTCGGCACGGCGGGCGCTCCAGCGCCTTCGCCGGCCGCATCAGGCACGTCTCCAGATCGCGTCATCGCCTTTCCGGGCGCGCGGGCACCGGACAGGACGTGGCGCATCGACGCCGACGGTCTCGGTCTGGCGGCCTACGAGTGGGGCGACGCGGGCGCGCCGCCGGTGCTCTGTGTCCACGGTGGGTTCGACTTCGCTCGCACGTTCGACGTGTTCGCCCCGAAGCTGGCCGACGCCGGATGGCGGGTGGTCAGCTGGGACCAGCGCGGACACGGCGACAGCGATCGGGCCGCGCTGTACTCGTGGGACGCCGACCTGCGCGACTCGCTCGCCGTGTTCGACGAGATCAGTCCCGGCCGTCCGGTCCCCGTGATCGGGCACTCGAAGGGCGGCGGGATGATGATCCAGCTGGCCGACGCACAGCCGTACCGGTTCTCGCACATCGTGAACCTCGACGGCATCCCGTACCAGAGCCGCATCCCTGACGTCGCCGAGCACACGCGCACGAAGATGATCGCCAGCGAGATCGCGGACTGGTTGGAGCACCGGCGCGGGACGGCGAACGCCGAACGCCGGCCCGGGACCCTCGAGGAGCTCGCCGCGCGACGCGGCAAGTGGAACCCGCGCCTGTCTCCCGCCTGGTTGCAATACCTCGTCACGATCGGCGGGCGCAACGACGCCGACGGCTGGCGGTGGAAGATCGATCCGACGATGCGCTTCGGCGGGTTCGGGCCCTGGCGACCGGAGTGGGCGGTGCTGCGCCTCCCCGGACTGGCCGCGCCGTTCCTCGCCATCCTCGGGCGGGCACCGGAGATGATGGGCTGGGGCACCGAACCCGAGCGCGTCCTCGCGTTCCTGCCACCGGGTGGGCGCTGCGAGATCCTCGATGACGTGGGCCACTTCGTGCACATCGAGCAGCCGGACCTCGTCGCCGGCATGGTGCTCGAGCACTTGGGAACCCCGCCATGAGCGCGGCCCTCAGGATGCTGCGTCACAACCGCGTCGACCTGGCGCTGCACGAGCTGCGGCCCGGCGACGAGCGTCCGCTCCTGCTGTTGCACGGGCTCGGCGAGCGCTCGCCGGCCGACGTGCCGTCGTGGTTGGACGGGTGGGCCGGACCGGTCGTCGCGCTCGACTTCACGGGTCACGGCGAGTCGACGATCCCGACCGGCGGTGGCTACACGGCGGAGCTCTTGCTGGCTGACGCCGACGCCGCCCTCGCCGCGCTCGGGCGGGCCACCGTCTTCGGCCGCGGTCTCGGCGCCTACATCGCGCTCCAACTGGCCGGCGCTCGCCCCACCGACGTCGTCGGCGCCGTGCTGACGGACGGTCCGGGTCTCGCCGGCGGTGCGACGTTCCCGACATCGCAGAGCTTCTTCATGCTGCCGCAGGGCGACGGCCCGCCTGATCCGTACGCCCTCGCCGAACTGAGCCGCGACCTGCGGCCGCCCGACTACGCCGCCGCGTTCGTCCGCCTCGCCGTGGCCAGCTCTCGCCTCGATGAGCCGATCACGGTGGCCGCCGTGTTCCGGCCCCCGTGGTTGGAAGCTGTGGCCGCCGAGCCGGGCGTCGCCCAATCGTCGATCGCTGAGGCGCTGGCCCGGTACGGCGCCGCCTGACGCCCGCCTACAGTCACGTCGTGACCGCATGGGTCCTCGGCGCCGCAGCATTCGCCGCGATGGAGCCGCTGACTGCCGCCACCCACCGGTTCGTCATGCACGGCATCGGCATGCGGCTGCATCGGAGCCACCACCGCCGCACCTCGGCAGGGCTCGAGGCCAACGACGCCTTCCCCGTGATCTTCGCTGCCGTTGTGTGCCTCGGGCTGTGGGTCGGCTTCAATGCGCCGAGCTGGTCCGAGCTCGTGCCGATCGGCCTGGGCATCACGGCGTACGGCGCGACCTACGCACTGGTCCACGACGTGTACATCCACGGACGGCTCCGGATGTTCGGTGACCGCAGGATCGTCGTCCTCGATCGCCTCGCGGACGCACACGCTCTGCACCACCGATTCGGTGGCGCGCCGTTCGGGATGCTGGTGCCGATCGTGCCGCGGCACGTGCGCCGATTGGAGGCCGAGCCGAGCTGGAATCGTTCAGATCGGGAAGCGCTGCCTGATCCAGTCAGCGAAGATCGGATCGACGAGCTCGGTCCGGCCGTTCTCGGCGTGCAGGTGACCCGAGTCGAGCAGTGACTGGCGAGCGTGCTGGGCGGCACCGTTCTTCAGCTCGAACAGCTCGGCGGCCGCACCGAACGGACTCCCACCCCAGGCGATGATGCGCAAGACGTCGCGCTCGCGGGCGGGCAGTGACGAGTACAGGCGCTCCAATCCGGACGACGACGCACCACGCACCTCGGCGAGCGCGCCAGCCCACGTGTCATCGTCGGCGGTGCCACCCGGCGGCACGAGACGCCACGCCGCATCGGCGAGCTGCATCGAGCGTTGAGGGTGGCCGCCGGTGAGCTCGGCAATGCGGAAGCCGAGGTTGCCGGCCTGCCGATCGGTCTGCTCGAACCCGTCCATGACGATCGCCACGACATCGGCGCGGTCGAGCGGAAGGATGCCGATGAGGTCAGCCTGCGCGTAGAACGGCTGCTGCTGGTCGGAGAACAGCGTGCGCATCATCGATGGCTCCGACCCAGCGAACACGATGCCGAGCCGGTTGTAGTGCGGCTGGAGGTGGGTTCGGAGCAGTCCGGCTGCGCCATGGACCCGATCGATGCCGGCGAACTCGTCGAACACGAGCAGCACGGGCGTCTGCGCGGCGAGCTTGGTGATGACGTCCAGTTGGGCGTGCACCGTCATCAGTGGATCGGGGCGAGAGCTGGCCGGCTTGCGCAGCTCGATGCGGACGAGCCCGAGGTTGAGCTCGACTCCGGCGGCGAGCCGCCCGATCCGCTCGTCGACCGCACCGGCCGGCGCGAGGGCCATGTCGAAGCGGGCGGCCAGATCGGCCATCGAAGAGACCTCGTAGAGATCGACCCAGACGACGATCGTGCCTGCCTCGGCGACGTCGGCGGCCACCCGGCGCAGGACGCTGGTCTTGCCGAAGCGGCGCGGTCCGAGCAGCGCGGTGAGGCGGTGCTCACTCACTCGCTCGACGAGGTCGGCGATGAGCTCATCGCGGCCGCGCACGAGGATCGGATCGAGTGGGCCCTGATACGGGAACGGCGAAACGTCCACGGTCGTTATGGTACCGCTTGACAGTACCTTTTTACTACTGTTTTACCATAGCCTTCGCGAGACAGGTCCACACCGTAGGGTGCGGGCAATGGAGGTTCGTCCCGGCCGGGCGGTCGCCCTCCGTGGCTGAGCGGCTGTCGATCGAACTGTTGGGGCCGTTGTCGGTGACGGTCGGGGACCGTGAGGTGGTGATCAGCGGTGCGCGCCGTCGCGACGTGTTGATCCGCCTCGTGTTGAACGCCGGTCATCCGTTGGAATCGGGCCAGTTGTTGGACTCCGTCTGGGAGAGCGATCCGCCGGCGGGCGCGGCGAACAGCTTGCAGGCGCACGTCGGCTATCTGCGCCGGCAACTCGGTGGGGACCGGCTCCTGACCGAAGCACGGGCGTATCGCCTCGACATGGGCGGCGTGACGGTCGACGCAGTGGAGTTCGAGCGGGAGGTGGCCGCCGCCCAGGTCGCCCTCGACAAGCCGCGTCCGGGCGAGGCGGTCGGGCTCGTGCGTTCGGCGCTGGCCCGGTGGAGAGGACCCGTACTGATCGATGTGGTCGATCATTCGTGGGGGCAGGCCGAGATCGCCCGGTTGACGGAGCTGCACGGGCGAGCCTGGGCGCTGTTGCTCCAGGCGCTGTTGGCGATGGGACGGTACGACGAGGTGGTGATCGCCGGTGAACTGGCCGTCACCGAGCATCCGCTGCGCGAGGAGTTGTGGCGGTCCCTGATGCTCGGTCTCGCGCGGAGCGGGCGGACCGCCGAGGCGGGACGCACGTTCCGCCGCTATCGCACATGGCTCGGCGAGGAGATCGGTCTCGAACCGAGCGTCGAGCTGTTCGCCCTCGATGCGGCGATCATCTCGGGCGTCGAGGCTGCTCCGCGATGCCAGCCGTTGGCCGCGCGCCTGATCGCCTGCCGCGGCCGGCCTCGACGATGGTGGGGCGCGCGGACGAGCTACGACGGTTGGGGGAAGCGGTCGCCGCACCTGGACTGATCACGTTGGTTGGGCCGGGCGGGGTGGGCAAGACGAGAGTGGCGCTCGAAGTCGCCCAGACCGTCGCCGCGAACCCCTCCGACGAGGTGTGGTTCGTCGACCTCGCGCCGGTGAGTCGGCCGTCAGGGGTGGCGACTGCGGTGTGCCAGGCGCTGGGCCTGCCCGACTCGGCGCGGTACCGCGTTGGAGGAGTTGGCGCGGGCCGTCGATGGAGGGCTGCGGGGCTTGATCGTGGTGGACAACTGCGAACACGTCCTCGACGCGGCAGCAGACATGGTGGCCACGGTTCTGCGCCGCCCGGCCCCGGTGGTGGTGTTGGCGACCAGCCGCCAACCACTCGACGTCGACGGAGAGCAGGTGTGGCCCGTCCAGCCGTTGCCCATCGGCGTCGCGGGTTCCGGCGGCGCCGTCGACCTGTTCCTGCGCCGCGCCGCCGATGCCGGGGAGCAGATCGGCCCTGAGGCGTACGCGGTGGTGGGCGTGATTTGCCAGCGTCTCGACGGACTGCCATTGGCCGTGGAGCTCGCCGCGGCGCGCGTGCGGGCATTGGGCGCCGAGGGGTTGTTGGCGTCCCTGACGGAACGCCTCGACGGGCTGCGCCGGGCAGGACGCGGCACCCCTCGGCACCAAACGATGCGCGCCGCAGTCGAGTGGTCGCTGGAGCGACTCAGTCCCCGCCAGCGCCTCGGGTTCGCCCTGCTGTCGGTGTTCCCGAGCGGATTCGACCTGCGAGCCGCCGACACGGTGCTGCTGGTCGAAGGCTTCGATCGCGACGAGGTGAGCGACCTGATGGTGGAGCTCGTCGATCGGTCAATGGTCGAACCCGTCACCGTCGGGCACGCCCGCCGCTATCGGCTGCTCGAGACGTTGCGCCACTTCGGGTCCGAGCTCCTGGACAAACACGGCGGCGATGCTGCTCGGCACGCTCACGCCGAGCACTACGCCGAGCTGGCGGAGGCCCTTGCCGCGCTCGCCGCTGGTCCCGAGGAGGACATCGCCTTGGAGCAGTACGAGCTGGAAGTCGCCAACGTGCGGGCTGCGTTCGAGCGCAGCCTCGGCGCCGACGACATCGAGCTCGCCGGCCGGATCTCGGTCGTCGCCTTGCAGTTCGGGTACTACTGGCTCGACTACGAGGCGGTGGCATGGGCGAAGGCGGTGTGCGAACCAGCCAAGGAGCGCCAGCTGCCGGTCGCCCTCACGCTGATCGCGATCGTCGCGTTCGAATCGCACCTCCGCGGTGACCTGAGCAGTGGACTGGCCCAGATCGCAGAAGCGGAACAGCTTGCCGTCGAGTGGGCGCTGCCCGTCCCGCTCGCCGCGCAAGGGATCAAAGCCGACCTACTGACCATGCGCGATCCGGCGGCTGCGGCCGTCGCATACGACGAGTTGGCCGCGGACGCGAAGTCGCAGGGGGCAGCCGACGTCGCCGCGTTCGCTACCTGGGCCGGGGTGTTGACGAGGCACTACAGCACGTCCGAGGATCTGGAGGGGCGGGCCCGCGCCGCCGTCGAGCTGTGCCGGGCCCATGGTCAGCCCAGCGAGTTCGCGTCCTCCTTGTGCGTGCTCGCCCTGGTGCTCGTCGAGCGCGACCCGAACCAGGCCCGGCAGCTGCTCGACGAGGCTGCCGAGGTCGCCGCACCGGTGCGCGATCGGTTCACGTGGCTGCGCATCCAGCTGGCCAGAGCGAGGGTCGAGATCGAGCTGGCCGGCTCGTCCGCCGGCCCGATCGCCGCATCGGCGGTCAGCCAGGTGTTCGACGAGCTCGCCCGCACCAGCGAGCTCGCCAGTCGCTGGCAGATCTTCGCCATGGCCGCCTACTTGCTCGTCCACGGGCCGGCCGCCGACGTGGCCACCGTGGCCGGCATCTTCGAGGCGCGCAGCGTCGAGAACAACCGCCGCCAGTGGCTCGACGGTGTCGCTAGGGCCCGTGCCGAGCTCGGCGAGGCCACGTTCGAGCAACTGGTCGCCGGCGGCGCGGCGCTGAACGATGACGAGGCCGTCGCCTTCCTGTGCGGTCGCGGCTGATCTGGTTTCAGCGCGGCTTCAGCGCAAGCCCAGACTCTTGCCCTTCATGCGAGAGGGAGTGCGCGGCCGCACAACGACGAAGAGGGCGGCCACGATGACCGTCCTGTCCCTGGCCCTGGTCGTGGCGGCGTGCGGCGACGATCCGACGGATGTGCCATCGGCGGCGACCACGGCTGTGCCGTCCAGCGCCGCGCCCGCGACGACCGCGGCACCGTCGACCGCGCCACCGTCGACTGCCGCGCCGTCGACCACCGGCCCCGGGACCGGGACTGGCATCGACTGGGAGCCCTGCGAGCCCGGGTTCGAGTGCGCCAAGGTCCCCGTCCCGCTCGACTGGAGCGACCCGACCGGCGAGCAGATCGAGCTGGCCGTCATCCGTTATCCGGCCACCAAGCCCGACGAGCGCATCGGGTCGATGTTCGTCAATCCCGGCGGTCCTGGTGACACCGGGGTCGGTAGCGTCCTCGATAGCAGTTCGGAACTGTCGGAGTCGGGCGATGGACGGTTCGACATCGTCTCGTGGGATCCGCGTGGCACGCACGGCAGCTCCCCAATGCACTGCTTCGACGATGACGCGGAGGAGGCGGCGTTCTGGAGGGACGTGGTCGTCCCATACACCGACGACCAGTCGGCCGCCTTCCAGCTGAAGATGGAGGACTTGGCGCAGCGCTGCGGCGAGGAGATGGGCGAGCTGCTGTCGCACATCTCGACCGCCGACACCGCCCGCGACCTCGACCACCTGCGGGAGCTCTCGGGTGAGGACCAGCTCACGTACGTCGGCTTCTCGTACGGCAGCATGCTCGGCCAGACCTACGCCAACATGTTCCCGGAGCGAGTGCGGGCGATGATGCTCGACGGCATCGTCGACGCAGTCGAGTACACGGCGAGCGCCGAGGCTCGGGCGGCGAACAACGCGTCGTCCACCGATGACGTCTTCGACGCGTTCGCCGAGCTCTGCGACGAAGCCGGCCCGAGCCGCTGCGCCCTCGCCGGCCATCCCGGTCAGACCGCCGCACAGCGCGTGGACCAGCTGTTCGAGACGCTGCGCACGGGAACGATCCCCGCACCCAACGCCAATCCGCCGGGCGAGCTCGTCTACAGCGATCTGCAGCTGAGCTCGTTCTCGAACCTGCGCAACCCGAACCTGTGGCCGGCCTGGGCCGAGCAGCTGAATGCCGCCGCCGATGGTGACGCCTCGGAACTGAAGACGGCAGCCCAGCTGTGGCAGGCACCGAAGAGCTGGGCCGAGTCGACGAAGTCGTCGGCCATCTCGTGCCTCGACGGTCCAGCCGAGGTCTCTTCCACCGACTGGCCCACGGTGATCCCCGAGCTCGACCAGGTCAGCAGGTGGGAGGGGGCAATCCAAGGCTGGTGGCTCTGGGCGCCGTGCGCGTCGAACTGGCCGGGCCACAGCGATGACCGCTATGCCGGCCCGTGGGACGCCACGACCGAGACACCGATCCTGGTGATCGGCACCCTCCACGACCCGAACACCGGCTACCAGAACGCGGAGCGGGTCACCGAGAGGTTCGGCAACGCCGTGCTGCTGACCCACGACGGCTACGGCCACGTCAGCAGCAAAGACCACAGCACGTGCATCGAGGAGTGGCGGGTCAAGTACCTCGTCGAGCTCGAGGCCCCGCCGGCGGGGACGGTCTGCGCCGCCGACCAGAAGCCGTTCTCCGACTGAGGTGAGCGGCCAGGGCGCCGCTCCGTCTAGAACGCGTGGTGGTCGAAGTCCGTGAGGCCGAAGAAGTCCTTCACGTAGGCCACGGCGCGGTCGTCGTCGAACACCTTGCAGGTGAACAACACCGCGGAGACGAAGCATGGTCCGCTCCACACGTACACGCTGATGCCCGAGTCGATCAGCGGAAGGAACGCGTCGAAGCCCTGGTTCTCTTCCCGCCCGAGTCCGGACGGAGCGAAGATCGCGGGTCTTCCGTACGAGCGGAGATCGAGGTGGGCGGCGACACCGTGCAGGAACTCCTCGACGGCGACCTCGTCGACGTCGTCGCGCGTGTAGTACCCCTCGACGACCAACCGCTGACGGAGGATCTCCGGTGCGAATCCGCTCATGGCGCAGTCTCGCGCCCGCTACGTCCGCAGCGGATCGATGCCGTCCCACGTGCCGGTGCTCCCGTACGGCTGGAACCGGGCGAACAGCTCCTCGCGGTACCAGCGTTCCGCGCGGCTGCGGCGCATGACGTCGGCATGGCGCAACGACTGGGCGAACGCGGCGACGTCGTCGGCGCTGCGCCACAGGCTGAACGTGCCGAGCCGGCCGACGGGCGCCTCGCCCATGCCGAGCGCCCCGAGCAACCCTTCGGCGCGCTGGAGGTCGGCGCTCACGGTCGAGCTGTCGCGGGTGAACGCACGCCACGCCTGCCAGCGCACGCTGGCCCGGGTGATGACGGCGATCGGACCGGCGTTGCTTCCCGCCTGCAACGCAGGCAGCACGTCGAAGCCGCGCCACGATCCATGTCCGCTCAGCGCCCGCAGCCGGACGTGCCACGACTCCTCGGCCCGCGTCCATCGATCGGCGATCGCCGACGATCGAAGGAACACGTCGAGGTCGTGTTCACTCTCCCAGACGGCGAACAGCGCGCTGCGCCGGAAGTCGATCGACGTCGCCGTGTTCGACCCACGACCCGTTCCCAGCAGGCGCCAGAAGGTCAGACCGGGAACGTGTCGCAGCGGGCGGCGGTCCGTGGCAAGCCGGGCGAGCGCTCGGAGGCCGCGCTGCTCCTGCACGAGGTGGAACGACGCGATGCCGGTCATCGTTCGACATGCTGGCAGCCGTGCTCTCTCGTGTGGCCGGCGCGGCGGCGGTCGGATACCTGCTCGGGTCGTTCCCGACGGCCGATCTCGTCAGCCGTGCGCAAGACGTCGATCTGCGGACCGTCGGTGATCGGAACCCGGGCTGGTGGAACGCCCGTGAGGCACTCGGGCGAAGGAGCGCGCTTCCGGTGCTGGTCGGCGACATCGCCAAGGGCTGCCTGGCCGCCGCCGTCGGCCGGGCTTGCGCCCGGGAGGGGCAGTGGTGGCTGCCGTACGTGTCAGGCGGCGCGGCGATGGTCGGACACGCCTGGCCGGTCTTCGCCCGCTTCCGCGGTGGGCGGGCCGTCGCAACGTTGGGCGGCGTGGCGGCGGTCGTCTCGCCACGATCGCTCGGCATGGCGATGGGCGCCGGCGCCGCGACCTACGCCGCCACACATTCGATCGAGCGGGCGATCCAGCTCGGCTACGTCGCCTTCCCGCTCGGCCAACTCGTCGTCGACGGGGCTCGCCGGACCGCCGCCACGGGCGCGTTGATGAGCTTCGTCGGGCTGCGCTTCGCGATGCGCTGAGCTATCCGCTGAGCTATCCGCTGAACTATGCGCTGAGCTCCATGAGGCCGCCCAGCGTGGGTGCGAACCCGCAGGCGTCGATGTAGAACGTGCGCAGCTCCTCGTCGAAGTTCACGTGCAGGAACTCACACCCCGCAGCTCCGGCGCCGTCGCGAGCGGCACGGACGAGACCGACGCCGACACCCCGGTGGCGCGCCTCGGCGGAGACCATCACGTCCTCGAGGTAGGCGTGCACGAGGCCGTCCCAGAGGACGTTCACGAAGCCGACGAAACGCGACCCGTCGCGGGCGACGACCCACCCGAGGCTGTAGCGCTCGCACTGCTCGATCCAGTTCCACTCCGACTCTTCGTACAGCCGAGTCCCGAACGCCTCAGCATGCACCGCGTGGATCTCGACGTTCGAGAACTCCCCGCGCCACCTGTACGTGATGACGCTGCGGTCGGACATGACCTGCTGTGACTACACGGTTTCCATATCTGGCGCGTGGTCGATTTCGAGCGTCATGCCGCCGGTCTGGGTGGGTCGGGATACAGCAGCGCCCAGTGCTGGAGGCGTTCGCCGAGCGGATGTTGATACGGACGGGCCGGCGATGGTGGCGGCCCGGTTGGTTTCGTCGGGTGTGCCGCGGGGTCGATCACCCGACCGTCGGCGTCCGTGAAGACGAGCCCGTCCGGGTCATCGGCGTTGCCAGCGATCCCGAGTTGCCCGCGGTGATGGAGGCGGTGATCGTGAGGACAGAGCGCGACCAGGTTGGCGGTGTCGTGGCCGCCGCCTGCTGCCTGGTGGACGACGTGGTGGACGTGCAACCACCGGGTCTGCGTACAGCTCGGAACCCGGCACTTGCCGTCGCGACGCAACACGAGCCGCCTCGTGCGATCCGGCAGGTCTCGCACGCTTCGTCCAACCGACACTGGACGACCGGATGCCGTGAACGTCGGCGAGACCGTGCCATCGCACAGCAGGTGTTCCCGCAGCCAGTCCGGAATGGCGATCCCATCGGTCCAGCGGGCCGGCACCGGATCGGTCGGATCGACGAACCAGTTGACCCGGAACTTGTCACGCCTCGGCGCCGTCTGGTGATCGATCGAGCGCTCGGCCAGCTCGACGAGTGCATCGCTCCACGAGACGTCGCGCGGCCCGCCGTGGAACAAGGCGTCCCGACATTCGCTCAGGGCGGCGTCGATGACGCGGCCATGGTCGGGATCGAACTCGCCACGCACGTGGTATCGGCCATCGTCGTCGAACTCGCACCGCAACCACTCTCCCGGCACCGTCGCGATCGACGCCTCCGCGGTCGGCTGCGTGTGCACCGCGGTGAGGGAGATCGGCCGAGCGGCGCGCACCATGAGCCGCAGCTGGGGAATCGTCGCTGCCGTCGCCACCTGCGCGAAGTGGCTGTCCAGGTAGGCCGGCGACTTCGTTGCCACCGCGACCTGATCGATCGACAACTCACCCTCGGCGAACCGAGCCATCACGTGCGGGTGCGACCGGCGAGCCTCGGCGAGACGGACAACCTCGACGGCGTGCGCCGGCGTGATGCCTGCTTGCCACGTCAACCAATGGGCCAGGGACCGAACACCACGACCCTGCCACGACCCCGTCTCCAACGCCTCAGCGGCCAGGTCGACCAGTTGGGCATCGATCGAAGACGCGGCCGCGAGGTGTGCGGTCACCTCAACGTGCTGCTCTCTGGCAAAGTTCTTCTGGAAGATTCGCCAGCGAGCCGGGGGTGAGCATGTTCGTGCAGGTGATCGAGGGCAAGGTCGCCGACCGGGAGGCGCTGCACCGGCAGATGGATCGATGGCAATCCGAGTTGCGGCCGAGTGCGGCTGGCTTCCTCGGGAGTACTGCTGGCGTCGCCGACGACGGCAGGGCGGTGTGCTTCGCCCGGTTCGAGTCAGCGGCGGCGGCGCAGGCCAACAGTTCCCGCCCTGAACAAGGTCAGTGGTGGAGCGAGACGGAAGCCGCGTTCGACGGCGACGTCACGTTCAGTGACTCCGAGGATGTCGACGAGTTCATGGGCGGCGGGTCGGACGACGCTGGGTTCGTGCAGGTCATGAAGGGCCACGGTGTGAGCCGCGATCGAATGCGGGCGATGGACGAGCACTTCGAGCAGCACGGCACGGGCTTGCGGCCGGATCTGCTCGGCGGCCTTCGGGTCTGGACTGGTCCCGACCGCTACGTCGAGGTCGCCTACTTCACGAGCGAGGCGGAGGCTCGCGAGGGAGAGAAGCGTGAGCCTCCGGCTGAGCTCGTCGACGCCATGCGGGAGTTCGAGGAACTGAGCCGCAACATGGAGTTCATCGACCTGAAGGAACCCTGGCTGTACTGATCGGGATCGATTGACGACCGCCCGCCCGGCTACGCCGGCGACAGCGGTTCCGCATACAGCGAACGCTCGGCCATGGCGATGAGCACGTCGGCCACCTCGTCGCTCGACATGCCGCGCCCGCTGTAGAGCGCGTCGAAGCTGCCGAAGCTGGCGAGCAGCCAGAGCATGTTGGCGGCGTCCTCGGTCGTCATGTCGTCGCGCAGCAGGTCCTGCTCCGCCAGTCGCCGCGCGAGGTGCAACATGCCGCCCCAGCGCCGCACCTCGAGGCGGTTCATCGCGCCGCCGACGGACTCCGGATCGAGTGACGACATCGAGAACAGCGCGTTCGCTGCGTCGCGCATGGCGGCGAAGATCTCCACGCCGGCGCGGAGGCCGCCGCGCAGGTGCTCGCGGGCGTCCGGGTCGGCGACTGCTTCGGTGAGCCGGGCCAAACCCGCTCGCTCCCACAGGTCTGTGGCGAGCGCATCGAACAGTCCGGCCCGGGAGCCGAAGATCAGGTAGACGGTCGAGCGTGCCACGCCGGCGCTGGTGGCGATCTCCTCGAGGCTGATCGGCTGCGTCGGTGCCTCCTGGAGGCGGTGCTCCAGTGCGTCGAGCACGCGCCGTCTCGTGGCTTCGGCGGACTCCGCCCGCAATCGCTGCTCGTACTTGCGCTCGGCCATTCGAGCCCAACTCTACATTTCACTTGACATGATGTCCATTGGAAGACATGCTGTCGTTCGAAAGACATCATGTCCGATGGAGTTGCGATGATCCCCCTCGATGTTGACGTTCTCGTTGTCGGCGCCGGTCCTGCCGGCCTCGCCGCGGCGGTCACGCTCGGGCGCTACGGCGTCGACACCCTGCTCGTCGAGCAGCGTGTGGAGCCGCCGCACCTCCCTCGCGCAACCGCCGTCAGCACGCGCGGGATGGAGCTCGTGCGCTCCTGGCACCTCGAAGACCAGGTCCTCGCAGGCGCCATCGATGCCGACGTGCTGCTGTGGGAGTGCGAGACGTTGTCCCGCGCCGAGCACGGCCGCGCCCATGAGGTCGGGTATCCCACGCGCCAGCAGGCGGCCGTCATCAGTCCCTGCGCACCTGCCGTCGTCCCGCAGGATTGGCTCGAGCACGTCTTGCGCCGGCACGTCGACTCGCTGCCGACGGCACGACTCGAGCTGGGCGCGCAGGTTGTCGCCGTCGACGAAGCCGTGGACGGAATGCAGATCACACTCGACGATGGGCGTGGGCAACGGCGCAGCGTCCGGGCCCAGTACCTCCTCGCCGCCGACGGCGCCCACAGCTCGATCCGCCGCATGCTGGGCGTCGAGATGCGCGAGCGGGAAGGCGCGTACGGCGGAACCCAGGTCCTGTTCCACGCCCCGCTGGCGCGATTGCTCGGCGGCGTCCGGTACGCGTTGTACGCCGTCACGACGCCGGACGCTCCCGGCCTGTTCCTTCCGGCCGGTCGCGGTGACCGGTGGATCTACGGACCCTCCGAGGTGGAGCACGAAGCGGACCTCGATCCGCGCCGCCTCAGCCAGCTGATCGGCGTCGGTGCGGGATTCGCCGACCTGCAGCCCGAGATCGAGCGCATCGGATCGTTCCACTCACCCGGACAGCTGGCGGAGCGGTTCTCCGTCGGGCGGACCTTCCTGGTGGGCGACGCCGCCCACCGTGTGACACCGCGCGGTGGCACCGGGATGAACACCGCCCTGCAGAGCGGCTACGACCTCGGGTGGAAGCTGTCCTGGGTACTACGCGGCTGGGCGTCGTCGGACCTGCTCGCCACGTACGAGGCCGAGCGGCGCGTGGTTGCCGAGCACAACATCGCCCGCTCGACCGATCCGATGGGCAGTCGCCGCGCCGTGCTCGGCGAGCTCGGCGCGGACCTCGGGGGTCGGTTGCGGCATGCCTGGCTTCCGGCGGACTCCGGCGCAATCTCCACGCTGGATCTGCTCGCACCCGGATGGACGCTGTTCACCGGACCATCTGGCTACGACACGATGCTCGCCCTTCCGCCGGGCTCCGCGCCCGTGACGATCCGCGCGTTGGACGCCGTGACCGCCCGGGCCATCGGTGTCAACGGCGACGGCGCGCTCCTGACCCGCCCCGACGGCGTCCCGGCGGCGGTCTGGACCAACGCCGTCGCCGCCAACGACTTGCGCCGCGCCGTAGCTTCTGGCTCGTGGACATCGTCAGCGACGAGCTGCGCGAGGACCCGACCGTCGACATCACGACGACCGGTCGGCGCACGGGTCAGCCGCGGAGGATCGAGATCTGGATGCTCGATGTCGACGGACGATTCTTCATCACCGGAACGCCGGGACGACGGGACTGGCTGGCCAACCTGATGGCCGAGCCCGCCCTGACGGTTCACCTCAAGCAACGTGCTCACGTCGACCTCAGCGCGCACGCCCGCCCCGTCGAGGAAGCGTCGACCCGTCGGCGTGTCCTGGAGGATCTCAGCGCGCGGTGGTACCGGTCGCAGACACCGATCGACGAGCTCGTTGCATCTGCACCGATGGTCGAAGTGACGTTCGAGCCGACCGCCTGAGACGTCATCACTGACGTCATCACTGACGTCACCGCGGGTCGTCGACGACCGGCTCGGGATAGGCGATGGTGCGGCGGGTGGAGGGATCCAAGCGCCATGGGCGGTGGACGTCGCCACCTTCGATCGGTCGCAGCTCCGGTACGTACCTGCGGACATAGTCGCCGTCCGCATCGAATCGCTCGGCCTGGCGCAGCGGGTTGAGCCGGCGGTATGGCCGTGTGTCGTTGCCGGTGCCGGCCACCCACTGCCAGTTCCCGGAGTTGTTGGCGACGTCCCCGTCGACGAGCCAGCGCATGAAGTGCGCCGCCCCATGGCGCCAGTCCAGCCCAAGGTTCTTCACGAGGAACGACGCCGTGATCATCCGCGCGTGGTTGTGCATCCAACCCTCTTGCTGGAGCTGACGCATCCCGGCGTCGACGATCGGGTACCCGGTGCATCCGGCCTGCCACGCCGCGAGATCCGCCTCGCTCCGCCGCCAACGCTGGCCGCTCGGCCGGTAGTCGTCCGATCCCAATCGTGGGAAGGCAGCAAGTACCTGGTGGTAGAAGTCGCGCCAGCAGACCTGGCGGAGGTACGCATCCGCGCCCTCTCGGCCTTCGAGCCGCTCCACGAGCTCGAGTGCGGAGATGCAACCGAAGTGCAGGTCGGCGCTGACGCGCGATGTGCCATCGGCGGCGAGATCGTCGTGCAGCTCGTCGTAGCGGTGCAGCCGCGACGCCGTCCAGGTGCGCAAGTGCTCGCGTGCGGCCGATTCGCCACCCGATGCGCGGTCGGGCGATGGCCGCTGATCGGTGAGCTCACGAAGCTCCGGCAGGTGTGCTCGTGCCAGCCCCTTCGGAACGCGGATCCGTCGCGGTGCGGAGTGCACGGCGCGGCGCGGCGCCCGCTGCCATGCCCTCCAGTACGGCGTGAACACGCGGTAGTGGTCACTGTCCTGCGGATGCAGCAGGTCGGCCGGAATCGCCGTGACCCCCGGGCAGCGATGCAGGGCGAGCCGCTGTGTGTGGCACGCCGCGTCGAGCTGCTCTTCGTGTCGTCGACCATGGGGCGTGACGTCGCTCGACAGGTAGACCGCGCTCGCGCCGTGCTCGCCTGCGATCCGCATGGTCTCGGCGACCGGGTCACCACGGGCGATGACCAGTGCGCCGCCACGGTCGCGCAGACGCGAATCCAGGTCACGTAGGCACTCCAGGAGGAACGCCGTGCGGTTCGCCGACTGCTTGGTCAGGGTGTCGTCGAGCACGAAGAGCGGGACGACCAGATCCGCGTCGCCGAGCGCGCCTGCCAGCGCCGGGTGGTCGTGCAGCCGCAGGTCACGCGTGAACAAGACCACCGCGCAGTCCATCTCAGTGATCCCGTCCCACCGCCGCCGCGGCAAGCTCGCACAGCGCGGACCTCGCGGGGTCCGGGACGATGCATAGGGCTGCGACCGCAGCGTCGTGGCCCGAACGGAGCAGCTCCTCGACGGAGGCCAACGCGCCATTGCCGGCGACGATGTCGCGGCACGCCGCGACCGCTTCATCCCCGACGTTGCGGTCGCCGAGCGCGCGGTCCAACACACGACGCTCGCCCGGCGCCGCAAGGGCAAGGGCGCGGGAGATCAACAGGGTCCGCTTCCCCGCGCGGATGTCATCGAGGCAGCCCTTGCCCGTCCGCGCCGGGTCGCCGAACAAACCGAGGATGTCGTCGCGCAGCTGGAAGGCAACACCGATGGCATCGCCGTACGTCTGCAGCGCCCGCTCGAGGTCCGCGCCGACGTCGTCGACGATGGCCAGCCCGAGTTGCAGCGGTCGTGTCACGGTGTACCGGCCCGACTTCAAGAGCGCGATGCGACAGGCGGTCTCCGGATCGGCCGGCGGACCGCCGTCGAGGCACAGGTCCAAGTACTGGCCGGCCATCACCTCGAGACGCAGCGTTGTGAACACCTCCCGCAGGCGAGCAGCCGCGGCCGCGCCGGCGGGCGTGGTGTCGAGCAGGCGGTCCGCCCAGACGAAGGCGAGATCACCAGCGAGGATCGCTGCGCTGGTGCCGAACCAGGCTGGGTCGGCAGCTCCACGCTCGAACGCCTGTCGGGTGAAGGCATGCGCAGCAGCAGCTCTCCCCCGCCGGGTGTCGGCACGGTCCATCACGTCGTCGTGCAGCAGGGCGAACGTGTGCAGCATCTCGACGGCCGCGCCGACGTGCACCGCGGCCTCCTCGTCGCCGCCGCCCGCCGCTCGGTGCCCCCAGTAGACGAAAGCCGGCCGCAACCGCTTCCCGCCGGCGGCGACGAGATCGGCGACCTCGACCGTCAGGGCACCGAGGCGCCCGTCGAGTCCGCTGAGCGCCTTCGCCTGCTCCTCGACAAAGCATCGCAGCACGTTGTCCACGCGGGCGCCGACCGAGGTCGCGCGATCGAGCACGCTGCTCATCGCGCCCCAATACGCTCCGGGCAGTGGCGACATCGCAAGAGGACTTGACGATCGGCACCGTTGCTGCCGAGACGGGGACGAGCCCGGAAGTGCTGCGCATGTGGGAGCAGCGGTACGGGTTCCCGGTCCCGGCGCGGCAAGCGAGCGGCCATCGCCGCTACAGCGCTCGGCACATCGCGCAGATCCGCCAGGTCCAGCATGACCGTGATGCAGGCATGTCGTTGGAGGCGGCGATCGCGCGAACTCGGTCCGCCGCCGATCAAGCCGATTCCTCGATCTTCGCCGGGCTCCGCCGCCGGTGGCCCGAGCAGGCCGTCCAGGTGCTGTCGAAGCCGGCCATGGACGCCGCCAGCCGAGCGATCGAGGACGAGTGCCTCGCTCAGGCCAGCCGGCCCGTGCTGATCGGCGCGTTCCAGCGCGAGCGCTTCTACCGGCAGAGCGAACGACGGTGGCGTGAGCTCGCTCGGACGGCCTCGTGGGCCGTGGTGTTCGCCGACTTCGCGAGCAGTCGTATGCCTCGAGGAGCTGCCGCCGAGGTTGCGGTTCCCGGCGACGATCCCCTGTTGCGTGAGTGGGCCGTCATCGCCGCCAGTCCTGCCGTCTCGGCGTGTGTCGTCGCCGTCGAGCTCGCCCCGGACGATCGCGATGGACGCGGACGCCGATTCGAGGCGCTGTGGAGCGCTGACCCCTCGGTCGTCGCTGACGCCGTTCGCATCGCCGCCCGCTTGGCCAAGGGAGTACCGGGCGCCGACTCGGTCGCCGACTCGCTGCCCGGCTCGGCGGACGTGCCGACTGTGCTGCGTCACGCCGGAGCGCTCGTCAATCGCACCATCGCCTACCTCGACGCCTGACCTGCATCCCACCATCTTTACCGCTCTGTTGCGGTTTCCTAAACGGCCTGTTGAGATTTGCTACCGTACCCGACTCAGTACGTGCGGCCGCGCCAGCGCGAGCGGCGACGGAGCAAGCCGCTGACGAGCACGGCAACTGCCGGACCGTCGGCCAGCGGTGACAGCCAGTAGGCGACGCCGCGCCTCCGGTAGGCGTGACGGGTGCCGATCAGCGTGCCGAGTCGGGTGGCGAGCAGCACTGCGTCGAGACGGTCGGCGCGGCCGGTGACGAGCCGAAGCAGCGGCAGGACCTGGATGACCACGACCGTGGCGACATCGCCGGTGCGCCGCCACCAGGGGTCGACACCGGGTAGTGACAAGGAACGCCCCCACCCGCGCCACGCCTCGCGTGCAGATTCGAACATCCGCACGGACAGCAACGAGGACCCGTCGAGGAATCCAACCGCGAAGCCGGCCGAGGCCATCGAGCGAACGAGCGCCACGTCCTCGACCGTGTGATGTCCGACCGCACCGAACCCACCGGCCGAGACGAGCGTCGTGCGACGGAACGCCATGCACTGACCGTTGCCGATCAGTCGATGGACCGGCCCACCCGATGGCGAGGCCCGCACCAGCAGCGTCGTCAAGAGCGCCGGATGCAGCCACCGCAGCGGCGCGCTCGGACACTCGAAGACCCCGGCCGCCGTGGCGAGATCGAGACCGTTTTCCTCGCAGCACGCCACCAGCGCCGTCGGCAGTCGGGGATCCGGCCGCGTGTCAGCGTCGAGCGTGACGACCCATTCTCCGAGCGCCGCGTCCAGACCCTGCTGCAGAGCCCACGCCTTGCCGACCCATCCCGCCGGCAGCGGGCGACCGTTGATGACGGAGGTCCCTGCGCCGGCGGCCAGTCCCGCTGTGCCGTCGGTGGATTCGTCGTCGACGACGATCACCTCAGTGACTCCCGGCGCCCCGGCCATCGCCTCCAGGAGCGGCCCGATCCTGGAGGCCTCGTTGCGGGCCGGAATGACGACACTGATCGACACGTCCACATCCCGCGTGGCCGACTCGATCGGCGGGCGCCGGCGGGCCGCACGGACCAGCCGGGTGAGGCCAGCGGCCACTGCCAGCGCACGGACGGGCAGGCCGACACGCATCACCGGTCATCCGACGCGACGAGATCAGCGACGATGCGGGCGCTGATCGCCACGAGCGGCAAGCCGCCGCCCGGATGGCTTGAGCCACCGACCAGGTACAGACCACGACAGCGTGTCCGATTCGCCGGACGCAGGAACGCGGCCCGCCGGCCGTTCGACGAGGTCCCGTAGATCGCGCCGCCGGGCGCGCCGTAGCGCGACTCGAAGTCCGCCGGTGTCAGCACCTCGGACCACGCCAGTCGTTGCCGCAGGTCGACGCCGTGAGCGGCGAGCCGATCGAGCACGCGATCGTGCTCGGCCGCGGCGTCGAGCCCGATGCCCGGCGGAGTGTTGACGAGGATGAACCAGTTCTCGTCGCCGGTAGGTGCCTGCGACGGATCGGTCACGGCCGAGACGCATCCGTAGATCGTCGGCGCATCAGCCATGCGGCCGGCCTCCAGGGCAGCGAACTCCGCGCGATCGTCGGACGCGAACCACACGTTGTGATGCCCGATCTCCGCGGTCCGGTCGCGCACCCCGGCAGCGATCACCAAGCCACTCGTCGAGCGGCCGGCGCGGCGGACGGCACGCTGCGCCCGCCGATCAGGCAGCAGGCTCGCGTGGACTCGCTCGGCATCCGCGTTGGCGACGACGACCGGGGCCTCGATCCTCGTGCCGTCCGCCAGCTCGACGCCGGTGACGCGTCCCGCCGCGGCGATCCTCACGACCTCGCTCCGGACCCGGATCTCGACACCCGCTGCCGCAGCTACCGACTCGAGCGCCGAGCGCAGGACGTCGAGGCCTCCGCGCACGTACCAGCAGCCGTGATGCGACTCGACGTGTGCGATGCACGCCAACGTCGCAGGAGCGCGATACGGCGACGACCCCGAGTACGTGGCGTACCGGCCGGCCCACTGGACGAGGCGGGGGTCCGTGAAGTGCGCTGCGGCCAGGCCGTGCAGGGTGCGGTGCGGCTGGATCGCCACGAGATCGGCCGGCGACCGCAGGCGAC
Source organism: uncultured Acidimicrobiia bacterium (assembly GCA_963844915.1). GTDB lineage: Bacteria > Actinomycetota > Acidimicrobiia > Acidimicrobiales > Ilumatobacteraceae > JALZMG01. The sequence goes on from CAWJQF010000015.1 coordinate 112,546, forward strand.
GTGCCAGCTGCCACGGCCCTCCCATCGGCCCGGCGAGGAACGTTCGGGCGGCGATCTCCCAGATCCGCCCGGCGCGCTCGTCGAACCGTCGCCACTGCTCGCCCGCACCGGGCGCCAGCCCTTCGAACGCCGCGGCGGTCGCCTCGGTCCCGTCAGGAACCACGAGTGACGACCCGTCGGACCAGTGATAGTGGAACTGTGGGTCGAGGCGGACGAGCTCGACGTGCTCCGACAGCGACGTACCCGCCATCCGGAACACCTCTTCGAACACGTTTGGCAGCGTCAGCAACGACGGCCCGACGTCGACGCTGAACCCATCGCGCCGCAGGCACGCCAACTTGCCGCCCGTGACGTCGCGCCGCTCGCACACCACGACGCGCCGGCCGGAGGCGGCCAATCGCGTGGCCACGGCCAGGCCACCGACGCCGGCGCCGATGACGACGACATCGGCGCGATCAGCCACGGCGGACCAAGGAGATGACGGCCAACGGCAGCATGCCGATCGCGCCGACCAGCGCGACGGTTCGATCGCGGAAGAACACGGCGAATCCGAGCGTCTCCATCGCACTCATCGCGGCGTACTCGGCGATGAGCAACCGGTCAGCTCGAGTCGGCGGTAGCAGCCGCTCCAGCGCCAACATGAAGCCAGCGCTGGTCACCAGCCAGCCGGCGTAATTGGAGAGCGGGATGCCGCGGTAGTGGCCGGGCCGTTCCCACTGCCAATAGCGCTCGGCCGTCATCTGCGGATCGAGGAACAGGTCCCACGCCGTCATGGCGACCGCGCCGGCGGCCGCACGCAGACCAGGTGTCGTCCGCCTGCCGAGGGCGGCGTGGGCAGCCTCTCGCGCCGGTAGGCCCATCCCCCACCACGCCAGCGGTACCGCCGCGGGGACGCCGAGCACGATCGGTCGCAGGCGACCGCTGTACCGGTAGCGCCCGAACGGGACGCCGGTCGCGGTCCCGGCGCGCTCGACGACCAGCGCGCAGCCGATGATCGCGGCCCCTGCAGACGCGGCGCGGGACGGACCCCACCTGCGCGCGGCCGCGGCGGTTGTCGTCGCGGCCAGACCACCAACGACGAGATTGGCCCACCGTCGCCGCGATGCGCTGCCGCGTCGTGCCAGCGGTGTGGCGATCATCCCGGTAGCGGCGACCCCAGCCGCCGCCGTGGCGACCGCGGTCCAGCGCCTCGAACCGTTCAGGCCCGCACCCGTCCCGTGAGGTGGCGAGTGGCGACCGCGAGCTTGCGCGGCGTCGAAACGCGGGCCCGGGCGGCGAACACGTCGTAGCCCTGCGCCTCGATGCGATCGAGGATCCGCCCGTACAGGTCGTGCGCCGCACGGATGCAACGCGCCGACCGGTCCGGAAGCAACGCGATGCCGACCTCGGCACAGCGGTAGAGCTCACGGCAGCGGGCGATCTCGAAGCGCATCAGCTCGATGAACGACGGCGTGCAGCGGCGGGCGGCGAGGTCGACGCAGAAGCGGCGCAAGTCCTCCTGGGGCAGGTACTGGCGACCACGGTCGAGGTCCTCGTCGACGTCGCGCAGGAAGTTCGTCAGCTGGAACGCCTCACCGAGAGCGCGGGCGGGCCCGGTCGCCGCCGACAGATCCGCCGGCTCGAGGATCGGCAGCATCATCTCCCCGATCACGGCGGCGGAGCCATCCATGTATCCCCGCAGGTCCTCCCAGGTCTCGTAGCGCTCGACCGTCAGATCCATCTCCATCGAGTGCAGGAAGCGACTGAAACCCTCCGGATCGATGTCGAAGGCGCGAACCGTGTGCACCACGGCCTTGAGGACGAGATCGTCGGACTGTCCGCGTTCGAGGTCGTTGAAGAACCGATCGCGCAGGTCGGCGAGCGCGGCGCCCCTGCGCTCGACACCCACGTCGCCGGTCGCGTCGACGATGTCGTCGGCGTGGCGGCAGAACCCATACAGGGCATGGACGTGCGGACGCTTGACGCTCGGCAGCACCATCGTCGACCAGTAGTAGGTCGTGCCGTAGCGCCTGTTCAGACGCTTGCACTCGGCGTAGCTGACCTCGAGCGTGACGCTCACCGAGTGGCCGCTTCCATGCGTCTCACCCGCGCCGCCGCCAGCTTGCCGGACACGAGGACCATGGGGACCCCGACACCGGGCACGGTCGAGGAGCCGACGAACACGAGGCCGGGCACACGCGCGTCGACGTTGCGCGGCCGGAACGGCCCGGTCTGACGGAACGTGTGGGCCAGGGCGAACGGCGTGCCGCGCTCCATGCCCATCGCTTCCCAGTCGAGCGGGTCGTAGACCTCCTCCGTGACAACGTCGGTCGGATAGCCGGCCGCGGCGACGTGGGCCCGCAGACGGTCGGCGGCCTCCTCGCGCCTCGCCATCCAGTCGACGCGCCCGTCGAGGTTGGGAACCGGCTCGAGCGCGTAGATGGTCGAGCAGCCTGGTGGCGCGAGCGTCTCGTCGTCCAGCGAGTGCAGCGTCACCAGGATCGACGGGTCCCCCATCAACTCGCCATCGCCGATCAGCGAGCGGAACGACTCGTCCCACTGACGGCCGAGGTGCAGGTTGTGATGAGCGGCCTCGCGAGGCGGCATGCCGCGGACCCCGGCGACCCACAACAGGCACGACGGCGAGTAGCGGCCGCGGCGGGCGACCCTCGGTGCATCCACGCCGTCCAGCAGTGTGCGGTAGGCGACCGGCAGATCGGCGTTGCACACGACAGCGTCGGCTCGCACGCGCTCGCCTCCTGACAGCTCCACACCGGTCACTGTCCCGTTGCTCGCGCGCGTGATGCGCCGCACACCGGTGTCGAGCAGCACCTCTGCGCCGGCCGCCGTCAGCGCGTCGGCGAGGCCGGTCGCGATGGCATGCATCCCACCTTCCGGGATGAACACCCCCTCGATCGAGTCCATGTAGGTGATGACGGCGTACAGCGCAAGCGCCTCGTACGGCGCCACGCCCGCGTACAGCGACTGGAACGTGAACACGCGCTGCAGTCGCTCGTCGTCGAAGAACGATGCGATCTTGCGACGCAGCCGTCCGAACCCACCGAGCGCGGCAAGTCGTCCGGCCGCCCGCCACCGACGCGCCAGATCGAGCACCGAGTCGAAGTCGGCGTCGATGAAGTTCGGCATCTCGACGCGATAGAGCTCTGTGAGCCAGTCGGCGAACCGCTCGAAGGAATCCGCCGCCCGGAGTCCGCCGAACCGGCCGATCTCCTCACCCATCGCGGCGCGTCCATGACGCACGTCGAGCACGGATCCGTCGGCGAACCTCGCCCGATACATCGGATCGACCGGCTTGCAGCGCACGTACGACGCCATGTCACGTCCCGCTGCAGCGAACACGTCGTGCAACAGACCCGGCATCGTCAGCACGGCCGGCCCGTTGTCCAGTCGGAAGCCATCGCGCTCGATGAGCCCCGCCCGCCCGCCCGGGCGGTTGCCTCGCTCCAGCACGGTCACGTCGTGCCCATCGCCGACCAGGTAGGCGGCCGCCGAAAGGCCGCCCAGACCGGCGCCGACGACGGCGACGCGCACGGATCAGACAGCGCGGCCGACGACGTACGCGGCCAGGTCGGTGAGCTCACGCGTGGGCCCGCCCCGCAGGTCAGCCGCGTCGAGCGCGGCGACGGCCTCGGCGGCCAGCTCGACGATGCGCGACTCGACGGCAGCCAGCGCGCCGGTGTCGATGAGCACCTGCTGGATGGCGGCGATGTCGCGCTCCTCGAGGTCCTTGTCGCCGACTCGGTCCAGGATCTCGCGCTGCTCGGGCCGAGCGCTCGCCACAGCGCGCGCCAGCAGTGGCGTGGGCTTGCCTTCGCGCAAGTCGTCGCCAACGGGCTTCCCGCTCGTCGAGGTGTCGCCGAAGGCGCCCATGACGTCGTCACGGAGTTGGAAGGCGTCACCGAGCGGTAGGCCGTAGCGACTCAGTGCACCGAGCAGCTCGGCACCTCGGACCGGGTCGGCCAGCAGCGCACCCACGTGCAGAGGTCGCTCGATCGTGTACTTGCCGCTCTTGTACCGGGCGATGCGCTCGGCCTTGTCGAGCCGCCGGTCGCGCTGCACCGATCCGAGGATGTCCAGGAACTGCCCCACGTTGAGCTCGATGCGCAGCTCGTTCCACAGCCGCCACACCTCGGGCGGGGCACCGACCATCAGCTCGTCGGCGAGCACGAACGCCAGATCGCCGACGAGGATGGCAACGCCCTCCCCGAAACGCCGCGATTCGCCGGCCCACTCGTTGGAGCAATGCTCCAACGAGTACATCGCATGCGTTGTGGCGGCCCCGCGGCGGCTCGCCGAGTCATCCATCACGTCGTCGTGGAACAGCGCGAACGCATGCATCAACTCGAACGCAGCTCCGGCGTCGATGACCCGTGGATCTCCCGGATCTCCGCCGGCGCCGACGAACCCCCAGTAGCAGAACGCCGGGCGAAGGCGCTTCCCGCCCGAGCGGACCATTCGCCGGATCTCGTCGAACACACCGACCAGATCGGTATCAACCGATTCCCACTTCGCCGCGCTGCTCGTCGAGCAGCGCGTCGAGCCGCACGTCGGTGTCGCGGGCGATCGCGCCCAAGCTCGCCGGCGCACTCACCTGCACCGCGCCAGGCTACGGGTGGCCGCGCTCTTCCTCCCCGCCATCGAGGTCGGCGATGACCTCGTCGATGCGGAGGCGCGCGGCGCCGATGCGTTGGCGACAAATGGCGATCAGTTCTGTCGCCCGAGCCACGCGGTCGGCGAGGCGATCGACGTCGACGTCGCTGCCTTCGAGCTCGCGCAGGATGCCATCGAGCTCGTCGAGGGCCTGGGCGTAGCCCGGTCCGGTGTCCTGGGTGGATCGATCATCGGTGGTCATGCGTCGTCCTCGCCGGAGATGACGCGGCTGGTGCTCGTCCCTGCCGCGAACTGAGTGATGAGGACGTCGTCGACGTCGAGGTCGTCCGGCGAACGAACGATGCGCCCGTCGGCGTGACGGGTGATCGTCCAGCCGCGCGCCAGCACGTTGACGGGATCGAGGGCGCGGATCCGGGCAGCCAGCGCGTCGAGGTGGCGCTCCTCGGCGGCGAGGAGCTGACGAGGTCGTGCCGCCAGCCGGCTGGACGCCTGGGCCAAGCGGACGTCGCCGGCGGCGAACGGCCGCACCGCGCACGAGCGCAGGTGCGTCATGCGCACGGCGAGGCGCTCGTCGGCCCGCTCGACGGCCGCTTGGGTGCGTCGGGCGACGCGGTGTGCACGCTCGAGGACGTCACGATCGGACCCGCGCAGGCGGTCGGCGGCGACCGTGACGATCCCCGCGTACCGCTGCTCGGCACCCGCGAGGTAGCTGCTGACGGCCTGAACGAGCGCCGCAGCACACGCCGTTGGCGTCTTCAGCGACGTGTGGGCGACCTCGTCCGCCACGCTGCGGTCGATCTCGTGCCCGAGCCCGGTCAGGACGGGGATCGGCGCTTCGGCGATGGCGCGAGCGATCGGCTCGGCGTCGAACGTGGCCAGTTCGTTGCGCGACCCGCCGCCCCGGATCACGACGAGGACATCGAGGCCCTGGTCGTCGTTGCGGTGAGCGGTCGCGTGCGTGGAGAGCGCGCGGATGGCGCGGGCCACTCGCCGCCCGGCCTCAGGGCCTTGCACCCGTGTGTCCGCGAGCAGGAGCCGGAACCCGAGTCCGCTGCGTCGCAACTCGTCGTGGAAGTCGTGCCACGCTGCGGTGCCGGCGCTCGTGACGATCCCGATTCGCAACGGGACCGCACTGAGGCGGTGCCGCCGGTTGGCGTCGAGCGCCCCGTCGGCAGCGAGCCTGCGCAGCACCTGATCGCGCTGTTGGGCGAGGTCACCAAGCGTGAACCGCGGGTCGAGATCGGCGAGCTTGAGTCCGAGTTGCCCGCCCGGCGCATAGAAGTCGAGGTACCCGAAGATGCGCACCTTCATCCCGTCGCCCAGGCGCAAGCGGTGCTTGGCGAGCAGCGGACGCAGGCGCTGGCGGGCGGGGGCGAAGAACTGCACACGCACCACGGCCTGACGCCCTGGCGTGTCGTCGGCGAGACTGAAGTAGGCGTGCCCGCCGCGTTCGTTCCACCCTTGGATCTCACCGCGCACCCAGACACCGTCGTTGAACGTTCGGCGCAGTGCCTGGTTGACGGCGTCGGCCAGCTCCCCGACCGTGAACGTCGGGTTGGTCGGGTCGTCGAGCGCCTCGTCCCCGAAGTCGAAGGCCGGCTGCGTCATGGAGCCACCATCCGTCACTGCGTTCCCCGGCCACGCAGGCCGGTGCTAACCGCTCGTTCGCTGGCGCTCACTCGCTCGCACGCTACGACCGACCCACCCCGATGTCATGCGCCGAGCTCCCGCACGTTGTCGTGTTCGCTCGGCTCGACGAACAGCTCACCGTCGACCGGGAGGTCGCGCTCGACACGCAATGCCTCCAATTGCTGGAGCGGCCGCTCGAGGGCCCGCCGGCGCGTGCCCGTGAGCTGGTCGAACTCGCGCTGCACGCTGTCGAAGTGGCGCTTCACCTTCTCCGTCGACTCCGAGTACTTCTGCCACTGCTGGCCGAACTTGCCGAGCAGCTGGAGGATCTCGTCGCTCGTCCGCTCGACCATGAAGTTGTCGAAGGCCTGGCGGATGACGCCGAGGAAGGCGAACAGCGTCAGCGGAGAGCACATCACGACGCGCTGGGTCAGCGCGTCGTCCAGCAGGCTCGGGTCGTGCTCGTGGATGAAGCCGGTGAGCTGTTCGTTCGGGAGGAACAGCAGCACGTAGTCGACGGTCGGGCGCCCGCTCTCGGCGGCGTACTCCCGCTTGGCCAGCTCCTTGACGCGCAACCGCACATCGGCCAGGAAGCGCTTCAGGTGCGCTTGGCGCTCGACCTCGTTGTCGACCTCGAGGTAGCGCAGGTACGACGCCAACGGGAACTTGACGTCCATGTGCAGGACGTGGCCCTTGGGGAGCTCGAACGTGTAGTCCGGCCGCAGGTTGGATCCCTCGAGCTGACGTTGCTTGCGGTAGTTGACGTGCTCGGTGAAACCGGCCAGACGCAACACGTCCTCGGCCATTCGCTCGCCCCACCGACCGCGCGCCTGGGGATTGGCCAGCGCCTCGCGCAGCGACCTCGTGGAGTCGGACAGCGCGCCGGCGACCTCGGCATGGGCGCGCAGTGACTCGTCGACCTGCCCGAAGCGCTGGGCGCTGGCGGTGCCGAGCTCGCTGACCAACGAGCCGAGACGCTGCAGCTCGGTCTGCACACCGCTGGTCATCGTGGAGGCAGCAGCACCGAGCTGCTCTCGCGAGAGAACGGCGGCGTGCTCGAGGGCAACGCGGACCGCTGCGTCACGGTCAGTGGCGGCGCGATGGGACAGCTGCACCATCGCCGCCTCGACGGCATCGGCCACGGTCTCGTCGATCGTCGGGGCAGGTGCATCCTCGAGGTGCCGGCGAGCGAGCGCGTAGCCGCCGAGTGCCGCGGCGACGAGCGCTGCGCCCACCAGCAGACCTACGAGCAGGATGACCATGCCGGCCATCATGCGCGTGGGGTGTCACACCGAGCGCGGACCCCGCGCGTTCGCCCAGCACTGGGCATCTCGGCGGGATCTCTGCCAGGACCACATCTGGACGGGATCTCAGCCAGCAGCTGGCGAGATTCCCGCCCAGATCACGCCCGGTTGGTCAGATGCGGACCAGTCGGCCGCCGGTGAAGACGCCGTCGGTGACGTAGATGTTGCCGGTCGAGTGGACGGCGATGCCGCCCGGCTCGGACAGCTGGCCGGCAGCGAGCTCCCTGGTCCGACTTCCCCTGAGCTCCAGCAGGACTGCGTCCGGGAACTCACCGGTCCCGAAGCCGGCCTCGAACTCGAGCACGCCGCCTTCGGCGAGCTCGAGCACGTAGAGGCGGCTACCGCCCGTGTTGAACGCGATGTCCTGGATCGCCGTCAGGCCGCCGGCGTACACCCCGCACTCCGAGGTCGGAGTGTTCACCGAGCACCGCCCGCCGGCGGCGTCGGCGTCGATGCGCCACACGTTCGACGTGCCAGGCAGGAACGGGAAGCCCTTCAGCTGACCGACGTAGATGTCGCCGTCGGGCCCGAACGTCACGGTGGTCGGCACGGCCTCGGCGTCGATCATCGGCGGAAGGGTCGGATCCCCGACATGGTCTGTCGGCGTTGCCTCGACGTCGAACCGCGCGACCGTCCACGCATCGCCGTCGGGGGTGACCCGGATGATGTCGTTGCCCGCGGCGTCCGCGACCAGCGCGTCACCGTTCGGCGCGATCGTGAGTCCGTAGGCGTTCGACTCGGTCGGGTTGCCTTCCTGGTCAACAGGGTCCGGATCGGTCGCCTGGTACTCACGGGTGTTGAGCACCCACCCCGTGCCATCGACCGGGCTGATCGCCACGTCGACGAGGGTCGAGGGATCACTGACCGGGATGGTGGCGCCCCGGTCACGGCCGCTCGTGATGTACAGGAGCACCGGATCGGGAGGCCCGAACGCGCCCTGGCCGACGACGACGTCGCGACCGAGGAGGGCGACCCCCTTCGGTGAGTTCAAGCCGGTCAGCAACTCGTCGATGTCACTCTGGGCCGACGCCATCGACGGCGCGATCGCAGTCGCCGCGATGACCGAGGCCGCGCCGAGCGCGACAAGTGTCCGTGTTCGATGCAAGAGATGCCCCTCTCCGTCCGTCGTTGTCCCCCGCCGTCGATGGGGATGTCTGCGAGTTGTTGCACGGCACGTGCGCCGCTGTCGAAACTTGCCGGTCATGCGATCTTCAAATGAGGACGAGGCTGCCCGGCGTGACGCCGTCGTCGACGTCGCCGGCCAGAACACCCAGGTCGCCGCCTAGGCGCGCGTCGCCCCACGTCGCAGCAAGGGCCTGCAATGCCACGCCGGAACCGCGTCGACCCGTGGGGTGACCTCCGCGCGGACGCCGCACGGGGACTGTTCACGGGGAACCGGGGCTGCCTGGTCGACGACCAGGGTGCCGTCGTGAGGCACCACGGCAGTGCGTTGTGGATCGTCTGTCGCACGTCGTTCCGTGGATGGCGACATCCACTGGACGCGCCACGCCGGTGGACCCCGATCTTCTTCCTCGACGACGCCGTCGCGCTGGCAGCGGGACATCGGCCGTGTGCGACCTGCCGCCGGGGCGACTACCTCAGCTACCGAGATGCCGTCAGCTCCGAACTTGCCGCCGCGGAGCCGCTGCTCGCCAAGCAACTCGACGCTCGATTGGTCGTCGAGCGGCACCGCCGCGGCAGAGGGTTCGAACGGGCTGGTGACCGGCTGACGTGGACGGCCGGCGCCGAGGAGCTGCCGGACGGCACCGTCATCGTCGTCGAGAAGGTGCCTCGGCTGGTCGTCGGCGATCGCAGCTGGGCGTTCGGCTTCGGTGGCTGGCAGGACACCGCGCCGCGTCCGACCGGCGCGGTGACCGTCCTCACACCGCCGACGTCAGTCGCCGCGCTCCGCGGCGGGTTCGTGCCGACACTGCACCCGTCCGTGCAGTGAGTGCCTGACCTATCCGCTGGCGCCACCCGTGAAGTTCCACGAGGCGAGGTGCATCGCCGGCGCCATCCAGCGAGGCGCAGTTGCCGCGTACGTGTCGCCCGGGATCGCGTGGGCGACGCGGCCGAGGCCGCGCACCGAGCCCGGCATCAACGCCTGCGCGTACGACTGTGTGAAGCGGAAGTTGCGCAGCGCCTGCACGACCTCGCCACCTTCGATGAGCCACACGCCGTTGCGGGTCAGGCCGGTGACCACGAGCGTGCGGGGATCGAGCACCCGCGTGTACCAGAGATCGGTCACAAGGATGCCCCGCTCGACGCCAGCGACCAGCTCGGCCGTCGTCGCGTCGACGATCGGCCCTTCGACCTCGGCAACCACGCCACCGTCAGCGGGCACGAGGCAGAGGTGCCGGGCGAGCGCCCCGAAGGAGGGTGCCCCCACGCCGTGGCCCGTCGACTCGGCGCCGACGACGGCGGCAGTCCGCAGATCGTGCGTCAGCGACCGTGCCGTGCCGGCATCGATGAGCGTCGTGCGCCGCGTCGGCGTGCCGTCGGCGTCGAACGCCTCGCCGGCGGCCGGCGCATCGTCGACCAGCGTGACGGCCGGATCGAACTGCGCTTCGCCGATCCGTACGAACGAGACCCGCTCCTCCACCGCCTTCGCGTTGAACCCGTACCAGCCGAGGAACATCAACACGTCGGCGACGGCGGACGGTTCGAGGACCACTTCGTAGCGGTCGGGCGGGAGCTCGACCGGGTTCGCGCCGCGGAGTGCCTTGGCCGCGGCGCGAGCGCCGAGCGCGCCGCCGTCGACGTCCGACAGGTGACCCGAGGCGGCCCGCGCCACGCCGTCGGCGTCGGTCGATCGAGCGATGCCGTCGACGGCGATCTCGGCGGATTCGGAGGTGATCGATTGGCCCGCCGAGTTGGCGAGGGCGCGGCGGCTATGGGTGCTGCGGCAGTAACCGGCCGCCTCGAGCTCGCCGACCGCATCGACGAAGGAGGCGACGACCTCGGCACGGTGCTGCGGCGTGACGGTTGCCGTGGCGGGGTCGACGGCAACCGCGTCGCCCGACGCGGCGGGCGGGGCCAGCCCCGGCCATCCTGGATCGAGGGGCGCGACGGCAACCGCAGCGAACGTCCGCTCGACGAGGGCGACGATGCCTTCGTCGTCGACACGGGTCGTCGAGCCGGAGGCCGTCCGGCCGTCACGGTGGAGCCGCAGCTGGGCACGGGTCGTGTCATCCGCGACGTTCTGGTGGATCACCGAGTTGGCGAAACGGGTGAGCGCGACCTGGTTGGTGTCGACCGACGCCTCGATCTCCGCCGCGGCGTCGACTTCGACCGCCCTCTCGAGCAGCTCGGCGGCGATCGCCTGCGGGTCGCCGCTCATCCCCGGACCCCGACGCGGACGTTGCGGAAGCGGGCCGGCGCGGCGGGATGGCCCGTGTGGCCGATCTGGCCCGGTTGGCCCTTGCCACAGTTGGGCGTGCCCCACGGCACGATCTCCGACGACAGCATGTCCATCGAGCGCCAGAACTGTGGACCGATCCCCGTGTACGTGGGGTTGCGCAGCATCCGCCCGAGACGCCCGTCCTTCACCTCGTACCCGATCTCGCACCCGAACTGGAAGTTCAACCGCTTGTCGTCGATCGACCAGGAGCGGTTGGTGTCCATGAAGATCCCGTCGTCGGTGCTGGCAATCATCTCCTCCAGCGTGTGTGGCCCCGGCTCGAGGCCGACGTTCGTCATGCGCACCATCGGCAGCCGCGCCCAGCCGTCGGCGCGCACGCTCCCGGCGTAATCGAGGCCCGCCACGGCAGCAGAGTCGCGACCGGACAGCACGCCGACCCACCGGCCCTCGCGCACGGCATCGTGGGACGTCGCCGGCGTGCCCTCGTCGTCGAAGCCGAACGACCCCAGCGCGCCGGGGATCGTCGGATCGATCGTGATGTTCATCAGCTCCGAGCCGTACTGCAGGTCACCGAGCTGGGCGAGATCGAGCCACGACGTGCCCGCGTAAGCCGCCTCCCAGCCGAGGATCCGGTCGAGCTCGATGGCATGGCCAACCGACTCATGGATCTGCAGGGCCATCTGCTCGTCCCCGAGGATCAACGTCGTCTCGCCGCTCGGGCACGGAGGAGCCGAGAGCAGTGCTCTCGCTTCATCGCCGATGCGGGCGGCGTTGGCCTCGAGGTCGATCTGCCGGACGAGCTCCCAACCGCGCGTGCCGTACTGCCCGCGGGCGGCCGGATACGACCGCCGCTGCGTCTCACCATCGCCGATCGCCGTCGCCATGATCCCGGCCCCGCACTCGCGGATGCGTTGATCGATGCGATGTCCATCGCTCGACACGAGCCACTTCGCGGTGTCCCAGATCTGATAGAGGCCCTCGGCGATGTCGGCTCCGTGCTCGCGCATGGTCGCCGTCGCCTGCACGAGCAGGTCACCCTTCTCGGTCAGCCCGACGGTGAAGGGATCGACGACGCACTCGCTCGCCCAGGACCCCGTCACCGGCGGGAGGTCGATCAGCGCACCGGCCTGCCGCGCGACTCGAGCGCTCGCCGCAGCCACCTCAGCCGCTGCCCGGCCAGCGCGCCGTGCCCCTTCCTCTGTGAGGTCAGGAGTGGCGAAGAAACCCCACCCGGAACCGACGAGCGCACGCACGCCGACGCCGGCGTCCTCGTCCTGCGTGACGCTCTCGACTTCGCCATTGCGCGCCGACATCGCTTCGTGCCGGCGCTCCATCACGCGGGCGTCGGCGTAGCGGGCGCCCGCATCCACGGCAGCCTGCACGGCCGCCGCCGCCACATCGAACTGCAAGGTCATGTCGGTCGACGGTACCTGCGGCAGCACCGCCGATTACCAGCGCGCTCAGCGGAACGAGATGGCGAAGCAGCGATCAGCCAGCGTGCCCATGGCATACGCCGCGTAGTCGACGCCGAAGTCGCTGTAGAGCACCCGACACTCCTCGCTCCATGCCAGCGCCTCCGGCGACGAGACGCGATGGACGACCTGCAGCACACCACCGTCGTACACGCGGTACTCCGCCCACGTGCCCGGGAAGTCCTTCACACAACCCACCTCGATCGAGGGGATGCGGCCGTCGATCCACCGCACACGGTGGCGATGGGTGTGGCCCGCCGTGTAGGCGATCAGCGCAGGCCGACGCAACATCACCTCGCTCAGCGCGTCGCTGGCGTCGGGATCGATGCCGAAGTACTCAGGACTACGCCGACCGGTGATCCACTGCTGGTGGTGGCCCATGACGATCACCGGCACCGTCGACGCCGCAGCACCGGCGTCGAGCCAGTCCATCTGCGCCGCGGTGAGGTGCCCAGTGGCCGAGAACGGGATCGCCGTGTCGAGCAAGGCGACGGCGACGCCGGGCAGCTCGATCCACTGGTCTCCGGCGTACTCCTCCTGACCTCGGTGAGCATCGTGGTTGCCGCGCACCACGTGAAGGCGGTCGCCGAACGGTTGGCGATAGCACTGCTCGAACGCGGCGAACTCCTCGTCGGTGCCGTCGCTCGTGAGGTCGCCCTTGACGATCACCGCAGCGAGGTCGGCGGCGGCCAGTTCGGCGACGGCCGCACGGTTCATCGTCTCCGGGAACGGCGGCGCGCCAGGAGGCGGACGCTTGATGGGACCGTCGGGCCGGTCGTCGATGCGACCAGCCTCCTCCTCACCGAAATGGACGTCGTTGACCGTGGCGAAGCGAGACCGCAGCACGCCGCTCGGGCGCACGAGGGTCCGGAACGCCACGCCGCGATGCTCGTACTCGGTGTCCGGCGCCAGCCCGTCGAGCTGATCGACGTGGACGCCCTCGTGGAACGTCGCCGCATCGTCGGCGACGGTCGTCAGCTCGAGCGGCACGACAGCGGATCGTTCAGGTCCATGGGCGCGGACGCCGCAGTGGAATCGGCTGGCTCCACCACCGGCCACTGAACCGCCAGACCGACGGGCGGCGGGCGTCCGACGACACCTCGGCGGCCGGGCGGGGCCAGAGCACCTCGAGCGCTGCTGCGATGGCGGCTGCCTCTTCGTTCGACGCCGCCGGCGTGAGCTCCACGTCGAAGATGGTACGGGCGTCAGCTCTGCGCCCGCACCATCGCTGCCGTCGCCTCGTCGGCGGGGTGGAACAGCTCGACGTGCAGCTCCTCGAGCGTGATGTCGACGGGCGTCCCGATCGACGTGTTGGTCGAGAACCACGACTGCACGGGTGCGCTGTCGCCGTCCCCGAGGCGCAGCCGCATGGGGACGAGGACGGTCGGCACGTCGGAGCGGGTCCTCCACGAGGCGTCGAGCCCCTGCACGGTGGGGTACTCCGAGACCTCGTCGAGCAGCGCCCGCAGCCGGGGATCCCGCGTCACGGCGACCTGGCGGTCGAGCGTCGCAAGGAGGAGGTGGGCCCACTCGTCGAGGTTCTCGACCCGGCGGGACATGCCTTCGGGGTGGAGCGTGATGCGGTACACGTTGGCCGGCGGCTCGATGAGGTGGGGGGCGACGCCGTCGAGGAATGCCTGCGCACCGCGGTTGGACATCACGATGTCCCACGTCCGATCGACCACGACGGCGGGGTACGGGTCGTGGGCGTCGATCAGTTGCCTCAGCGCTTGCCGAACGGCGGTCATCGCACCGTCCTCGAGCGGCGTGTGCTGGTAGCGCGGGGCATATCCGGCAGCCATGAGCATCGTGTTCCGTTCGCGCAGCGGGACCTCGAGGTGCTCGGCCAGTGCGAGCACGAGCTCGGGTGACGGCTTGGCCTTGCCGGTCTCGACGAAGCTCAGGTGGCGGGTCGACACCCCGACGTCCAGCGACAGGTCGAGCTGGCTGCGTCGACGGTCCTCCCGCCAATCCCGGAGCATCGAGCCGATCGCGCTCTGCGTGGCCATCGGCTGGAACCTACTGGGGCGCCCTTCCAGCGCAATGAGCGATGTGCGCTCCATGACCACTCATCGCTCATCGCGCATCGGGGAAGACGACGATCGTCAGGCCGCTGCGACTTCGGCGTCCGTGGCCGGCACGTCGTGGCCGGTGAAGCCGATGATGCGGTGCAGGCGGCCGTCGGTGTCGAACTTGGCGACGTCCAAGCCGATGAACGCCGGCTCAGCGTCCGGCACACCGAGCGCCCACGTGAAGCGGACGAGGTCACGGTGCGCATCCACTCCACTCGTGCGGCGCATCACGAGACCAGGGAACTGGCCCTGCACGGCGGCGATCATCTGGTCGTACGCCTCGAGGCCGTCGGCCTCCAGCAGGGGGTCGCGGTACCACAGGTCGGCGCCCAGCGAGTCGGCGATCAGCTGGCGCCGCTTCTCGCTGTCGGTCTCGTTCCACGTCTGGAGGTAGGTGTCGATCACATGCAGTTCGTCGTTGGTCATGTCGTCCACGATGACGACACCACGTCGCCACAGCGATGACCTGTCAGGTAACCCGCCTCGAGACGATCGTCACGCTCGACACCTCAGGCATCGAGCAGGTCATGGCGGATCGCGTAGCCGGCAGCCTCCGTGCGGTTGGCGCAGCCGGTCTTGCGGAGGATCGCCCGGACGTGGTTGGCGACCGTGTTCTGGCTGATGAACAGCCGCCCGCCGATCTCGCGGTTGGACAGCCCGGTCGCCACGTACTGCAACACCTCGACCTCGCGTTCGGACAGCGCGTCCGGGAAGGTGACGACCGCCGGCGCGGCGCGACCGACAGCGGCCCGGTCACGTTCGACCTCGGCGATCCAGACGGGCGAGCGACACCGTCGAGCGACCTCCATCGCCGCGCTGAAGTGTTGCTCGGCATCGTCGAACTGCCCCAACCTGGCCGCAAGCGCGCCGAGCAGCCGGTCGGCCGGCCCGAAGCAGGTCGTGAAGCCGACGAGCAACGTCTGCCCGGTCCACGGCAACAGCTCCTCGTACAGGACGCGCAGCGCCGCCGAGTCACCGACCACCAGTCCCGCCTCGGCGAGGAACGTCAGCGCAGGCCGGCCAGATCGCATCCCGCGGCACCGCGGCGAAGCGGTCGGGCAGCAGCTGCTCGAAGACGTCCCGCGCCTCGTCGACCATGCCGAGCTCGACGTACAGCACGGCGAGACCCGGGCGCCACACGGACGCGTCGTCAGCGGACCGCGCGAGGAGCTGGACGACCGGAGCAACCTCGTGGAGGCGGCCTTCGGCACGGCGCAGGGCGAACATCTGCAGGCCATACACGCCTTCGCCGAACGGGCTCTTGCTGGCTTCCGCCAGCTCCTGCCCTCGCGCCGCAGCTGCCTCCGCCTCGGCGAACCGACCGTCGGCCATCTCGAAGATCGCGTCGAACGCCGTCGTCATGAACTCGTAGGTGGCAAACCGCCCGGGCGCGCTCAACCTGCGGTGACGCTCGAGCGCCTCCTTCCCCTCGTCGAATCTCCCGAGTTGGACGAGGGCGCGAACTTGGTTGGCCGAGGCGTAGCACGCGCCCCAGGCGTCGCCCGTTGCGGCGGCCAGGTCGGCCAGCTCGTCGGAGACGGCGAGGCGACGCGACGGATCGTCGAGTGCCGTCTGCAGCGCCTGCAGGGCGACCGTGAGGCTCTCCGGATCGCCGATCGTGCGGGCGTCGATGATCGTCTCCTCCGCCATCGCGACGCCCTCTTCGGTGCGGCCGGCGATGGCGAGCGCCCGGGCGAACGACGCCTTGAGTCGGGTGCGCACCACCATGGGGCTGTCGACGGCGAGCTCGATGGCCCGACCGATCAGTTCGACGGCCGGGCCGCCCGGCAGGCCAGGGAAGTGGGTCGCCAACTCGAAGCCCACGGCGGCGGCCGCGGCGGCATCGACAGCACCGGCCTGCTCCGCCAGCTCGAATGCCTCGCCGTACGTCCGCAGCGATGGCTCGTAGAACCCGTCGCGCAGGTGGGCGAGGCCGAGGTCCACCAGAAGATCGGCGCGGTCGGTCGGTTCGAGGGGGAGCTCGAGGACGGCCATGAGGTGGGCGACGGCTTCGTCGTACGCCGCCGCACGGAACGCCTGTCCTGCCGCCCGCCGCCCGTACTGGACCGCCCGGTCGGTCGGCCCGACCGGGACGGCGGCTCCGAAGTGTCGAGCCAGGTCGGCCAGGATCGGGCGTGGATCAGGCTCGTGCACCGACTCCAACCCGCGGGCGATGGCGAGGTGCAGGCTGGGTCGCCCACCCGGCGCGACGGCCATGGCCACGGTGTCGCGCACGATCGCGTGCGAGAAGCGGTATGCGGGACGGGCGCCCTGCACGAACGTGAGGAGTCCGGCAGCGACGAGCTCCTCGGTGCCGGCGGACACGTCGGCGGCGGTCATTCCGGTGGTCCCGGCCGCCAGCTCGAGGACGGCCTGTTCGACCTGCATGCCGGCCATCGCGGCCAGGTCGACGAGGCGCCGTGCGACCGGCGACAGTCGCCCCAGCCGCGCCGCGATGACCTCGCGGACGCTGTCGGGCACGTCCCCGGCGGCGGCGACCGAGCGGACCGAGAACCCGCCGTCGCGGGCGACAACAGCGCCGCGAGCGATGAGGTGCTCCCACAGCGCGCCCACGTAGAACGGGTTGCCGTCGGTCCGCTCGGCGAGGACGTGGGCCACCTTTCGCAGGTCGGCATCGAGCGATCCGCCGGCGGCGGCGGTGACGAAGCGCACCACGGAGTCGGTGTCCAGCCCCCCGAGGCCGATGCGTCGCGTTCCGTCGACCCGCCGGAGGTCAGCGAGCAGCGAAGCGAGTGGTTCGGTGATCTCGTCACCGGTGTCGCGGAACGTGGCGACGATCAGCAGCCGGCGGGGGAGCCCGAGGCGGGGCAGGTGGCGCAGCAGCGCGAGCGTCTGCGCGCCTGCCCAGTGCAGGTCATCGAGGACGAGCAGCGTCGGCCACGTCGACGTCGAGGCTTCCAGCAGCTGGGCGAACGCGCCGTACCGGCGGTAGCGCTCCGCTTCAGCATCGGCACCGGTGCGCCCGGAGGCCAGGCTGACGAAGCGTTCGGCGCTGCGCAGCAGCGCGACGAGCGGGGTCAGGCGGGCAGCCAGCTGCCGGTCGGCAGCGACGAGGATCGGCACAACGGGATCGAGCGCCTGCACCCATGGCTGGTACGGGAGCGCCAGGTCGTCGTCACACGTGCCGTACAGCACCGCCGCGCCCGTCGCGTGGAGGCGTCGCGCCAGCTCGGCCGCCAAGCGGGTCTTCCCGGTGCCGGCCTCGCCCCCGATCAGCACGATGCGCCCCGTGTCGACCGTCGCGGCTGTCCATTCCGTCGACAGGGCGTCGAGCACCTCGCTGCGGCCGACGAACGGCGGACCTGCCGAGCCGGTCAACGCCCGCGCCATCGGCGGCGGGGCACTCGGCGCGGCGGGTGTCGTCGACCGCTGCCATCCGACGGCCCACGATTCGACCACCTCGTCGACGTCGGCAAGCGTCAGCCACCCCAACGGTTCGTACTCGAGACCGACCCGATCACCCGCCAACACCCGCACGGGCCCCGTCACCACCACCTGACCCGACACCGCAGCCGCGCGGAGCCGCTCGGCGGTGACGACCGGCGCGCCGAAACACTCCTCGCCCTGCCAGGTCACGTCACCGGCGGCGACCCCGACGCGAGGCCGTCGCCCGTTCGGTTGGCCGTCGGCCAGCCGTTGCAGCTCGACGGCCGCCCGCACGGCCTGGGACGACGCGTCGAAGGAGGCCACGAGTCGCCCGTCGGAAGCCGGGAGACGTCGACCGGCATGGGCGTCGATCAGCTCCTCGACGCCGACGATCGGCACCCCGTCGGCGGCGACGATCGTCGCGGTGACGGTGAACCGATCCGACATGTCTTCGCCTTCGCGCCTGCGCCCTTCGTGCGTTCGCCCTTTGTGACCCGATAGTCAGACCTGACCATAGACCCGCCGCGGCGATCGCAGCCGGCCGATTGGAACGATGAGTCCTGGTCATGACACGAACGGGCCGGACTCGTAGTGTGGCGTTCCGGCGGCGACGCAACGCTGCCCGCCGCACCCGGCGGGCGGGGGCGTGGCCACGAGGAGGCAGCAGTGCCGCTGTACGTCATCGAACGCAACTACGCCGAGCAGCTCGATCCGGACGAGCTCGATCGGGAAGGCATCGCGCTCGTCAATGACGCCGTCGGCATCCGTTGGCTCTACTCCTTCCTGTCCGCCGACCGGAAGAAGACGTACTGCCTCTACGAGGCACCGAACCCCGAGGCCTTGATCGAGGCAGCGACCCGGCTGGGCATCCCGGCCGACGTCATCGTCCCCGTCGAGCGCATTGAAGCGGTGCCCACCGGCTGACGCCCGGCGTCACATCACCCTTCTCACGAGGAGAAACCATGAGCATCACGACAACCCCTGGGACTGGCGCGTCCCCGCTCAGCGATGAGCTGCTGGCCCGTTTCGACGAGCGAGCCCCCGTCTACGACCGGGAGAACCGGTTCTTCGACGAGGACTTCGCCGAACTGCGCGAGGCCGGCTTCCTCGATCTGGCGATCCCGACCGAGTTCGGCGGAAAGGGCTACGGCCTCGACGCCTACTCCCAGGAGATGCGCCGCCTGGGCTATGTCGCCCCGGCCACTGCGTTGGCCGTCAACATGCACATCTACTGGACCGGTGTCGCTGCCGACCTCCTCAAGGCCGGCGACGAGTCGTGCAAGTGGATCCTCGACAAGGCCGCCGACGGCGCCGTGTTCGCCGCGCTGCACGGCGAGGCGGGCAACGACATGCCGCTGCTGGCATCGAGCGCGCAGGCCGAGCGGACCGACGGCGGCTGGCTGATCACCGGGCACAAGATCTTCGGGAGCCTGTCGCCGGTGTGGACGTATGGCGGATTCCACGCCATGGACGCGTCGGATCCTGCCGCTCCGCAGATCATCCACGGCTTCCTTCCACGCGAGGCCGAGGGCTACCAGATCATCGACACGTGGGACACGCTCGGCATGCGGGCGACGCAGAGCCAGGACACCGTGCTCAACAGGACGTTCGTGCCCGACGAGCTCGTGGCGTTGGTGTGCCCCGCCGGGTTCGCCGGCGCCGGTCTGTTCCACGTGGCGATCTTCGCCTGGGCGTTGATGGGCTTCGCGTCCGTGTACCTGGGTGCCTCGCGGCGGGCCTTCGACATGACCGTTGAGCGGATGCCGCAGCGCACATCGGTGGCGCTCACCCGGTCGATGGCTCACCACCCCGAGGTGCAGCACTCCGTCGCCGACATGCGGATGGCCTATGACGCCGCCGAGGCGTTGCTCGAGCGCACGACCGCCGACTGGACGAACGGTGTCGACCACGCCGACTGGCCCGTGCGCCTCGTCAGCACGCGCCAGACGGTGATCAACAACGCCTACCAGATCGTCGATACGGCGATGGACCTCTCGGGTGGTGCGGGATCGTTCAAGCGCAACCGACTCGAGCAGCTGTTCCGGGACGTCCGGATGGGCCGCTTCCACCCAGGCAACACGTTCCTCGCCCACGAGCTGATCGGCAAGCTGTCCCTCGGCCTCAATCCCGACGACGGGCTCCGCTGGGGATAGTTACGCCACGGCCGGCTCGGGCACGCGCAGGCGGCGGATCAACATCTGGGTCTCCGGGCCGGCAACGACGCCGAGCTCGGTGAGCAAATGGTCGCAGGCCACGGCGGCACGTGCCGCGCCGGCGTGGTCGCCGTCGGCGAGCGCGGCGGCGATGAGGACACGGTGCGCCGCCTCCGACCAGTCGTCGACGGCGAGTGCATGGTGGGCGGCGCGACGGGCCGCCGCGGTGTCTCCGGTGGCCAGCGCCAGCTCGCCGGTCCGCACCGCGGCCTGGACGAAGCGTCCACAGAGCCGGCTCCGGGCCGGCTGCACCCACTCCTCGTAGGCGACGTCGGCGAAGCACGGACCTCTCCACAGCTCGAGCGCCGCCCGGTACTGCTGCCGGGCGACGCTCGGTGCGCCCCGGCGGTCCGACTCCTCCGCTCGCGCGACGAGCTGCTCGAACTCGGCGAGGTCGACGACCACGTGCGGCGCACCAGCGAGCACGACGGTCGTCCCGTCCTGGCGCAGCAGGAACGGCGCCTCGCCGCGACGACGGTCCGGCTCGAGCACGCGCTGCAGGTACGACAGCGTCACACGCAGGTTCCGGTCGGCTGCCGCCGGCTCGAGGTCGGGCCACAGCGCGTCGCAGATCGACTCCCGGCGCGACGGACCGTTGACGACGAGGTACAGCAGCAGCGAGCGCACCCGCTCGCGCTGCCAGTCCGCACCGGCGCCCTTCTCCACGTGGAGCCGAGTGGGGCCGAGCACATCGACCCGGACCGAGCCTGGCGCGACCGGAACGGCGGCGAGCAGCTTGCGCGCCCCCACTCCGACGCGTGGGTGGTCGGCGGCCAGCCGCAAGGCGTCGCGGGCTGCGGCACCGAACCGCGTCAGCAGCCACGTCGCGAGGTCGAGGCCGGCCGGATCACCGTCGGCGTGCAGCCGGGCGGCGAGGACCATCGCCCACGGCACCGGCACGGCCGTGACGATCGCGGATGAGCTGACGCCGTCGAGCGAACCTTCGTCGAGGGCATCACCGCCGTCGGCCGCGACAACCGCACGGGCTACGGCCAAGCGGCGCAGGTGCATCGCGCCCGCAGACTGCTGCTCGATGGCCGACCGGCACGAAGGGACCAGGACGTAGGCCAGCGGCAGCCAACGAGTGGCGGACAGCCACCCCACCGGGTCGGTGAGTGGCGCGTCGGCGAGCGCCGCTTCCAGGACGGTGCGGGCCGCCGCGTCGTCGCCGCGCGCGGCAGCGACGAGGGCGCGGATGCCCGTCAGGTAGCCGCGCATCAACGGCACGATCGGACCATCGCCGGCGGCCGCCTCGGTCATGGTCAACTGGCCGCTCGCTTCGTCGACCCGTCCGGTCGACGCCAGCACCATCGTCGCGAACGCACCGAGCGCCACGCCGTCGACCTTGCTGCGTTGGGAGTCGGCGACGATGTCGTCGAGGCTTGATTCGGCTGGCCCCACGTCGCCGGCGTACCAGTGGGCCAGCGCGGCGGCATGTCGCATGGTCATGTCGCCAGCGAGCTCGGTGCAGCGGGTGGCCGACGTGAGCATGGCCGGTTCGTCACCACTCGTCAGGTGGCAGATCATGCGCCGGAAGGCGAACAACGCTTGCCAGTCGACGCTGAGCGCATCGACGGGAATGGTGTCGAGCGGGGCGAGCATTGCCGGCACGTCGCCGATCATCTCGGCACACACGGAGCGGGCCATCGCGACGAGGCCATCGGCCCCCGGCTGCCCGACCGCCTGCAGCTCGGCCGCCCTGGCGACGAGCGCTGGCAGTTCCGCCGAGCGCCCTTGGATGCGCAGGACGTAGGCGAGCTCGTTGATCATCGTGATCTCGCCGGTGGTGTCGCCCGCCGCACGAAGGTCGGCCGCAGCCCGTTCGAGGAGGTCGGTCGTGGAGGGCCCGAACGGATCGTTGATCCGTGCCACGAGACCGCGCAGGAACAGACCGTCCGGTTCCTCGCGCCGCTCGGGAGGGAGCGCATCCAGCCATGCGGTCAGCACGTGCGGGCGAACCTCCGGGTACCCGTGGCGGCAGCACGCCCGCAGGACGTGGATCGCCTCCAGCCAGAGCTCGTGCGACGCGCACAGCCGTCGTGCCCGGTCGTAGTCGCCCCGCCGGACGAGCGCCGCGGCCGCCCGTGCCACGGCATCGCGCCGGTCGTCGTCGGTGAGCGCGTCCTGCACGGTGCGTCGCCAGAGATCGTGCACGACCAACTCGCCGTCGCGCGCCGTGACGAGTGGAAGCTCGGCGAGCAGGTCGAAATCTCCTTCGTCGCCGGCATCGACGGCGGCGCGCAGCAGTTCGCGATCGCACGGTCCGACGGCGGTCGCCACCGCGAGAACCCGGCGATGACGCTCGTCGAGGTGCTCGAGGACGGTCTCCCACACGTAGTCGCCGGCGCTGTCGATGCCGTACGCGGCGGAAACGCAGGCGACGGCTGGCCAGCCCCCGCTGCGGGCGATCACCTCGAGGTCCGTGCCGTGGATGGTGGCCAGTTCCCGCAGTTCGGCCGACGACAGGGCCAGCTCCCGCTCGCCGACGTCCATGACCTCCCCGCGGGCGCGCAGCGAAGCGAGCCCTTTGACTGGGCGGCGCGACGCCAGCACGAAGTGCACTGGCGGAGGTGCTTCGGTGACGAGCTGGGTGAGCAGCCGGCCTCCCTCCGCGGTCGCCGTGATGTGGTGGGCATCGTCGATCACCACGCAGACGCCGAGTGGCCAGCGCCGGGCGAGCTCGCAGAGCAGCGCGCCGAGGCTGATCGGCGCCGGGCTGGTGGCCGCTGACGTGCTCGCGGCCTGGTCCAGTGCTTCGGTGAGACGGCCCAGGAATGCTGCCGGCGAACCGTCGCTTCCCGAGCAGGCGACGACGAGCTCGGCACCACGCGGAGCGAGACGGTTCTCGGCGCTCAGCTGGGCCAGCAGGACGGACTTGCCGAACCCTGGTCCGGCAACGAGCGTGACCACCCGCCGTGTCCATCGTTCCCCAGCCAGCTCGAGCAGTCGCGGCCGCAACAGCAGGCGGCAGTCGGCCATCCGTACCCTCCTTCGGTGCCCCCACCGCTCTACGCATCGTCGGCCAGGACGGTTCTCGTCATGCGTCCAGTCCGGTTACGTGGAGTCGAGACGACCCCTCCGAGATACCAGCTAGCGTCGCCGACGCACCCCCTCGTCGCAGTGAGAGAGGAGCACCGGTGAAACGGTTCGCTGCGTTGTTCGTGGTCGGGTTGGTCGGTGTCGGCGCGGCCGTCGCACCGCCGACAGGGGCGGCGGCGCCGAATCCTCGAGTGTCCTGGCGTCCGTGTACCGGCGAGGACACCGAGGGTTTCGACTGCGCCACGTTCCGCGTCCCGCTCGACCACGACCAGCCGAACGGCCGCAAGATCTCACTCGCACTGGCTCGCTGGCCAGCAGCCGATCAGGAGCACAAGCTGGGGACGATCTTCCTCAACCCGGGTGGGCCGGGCGGATCCGGCGTCGACTTCGTCTTGGGGGTCGGGCCGTTCTGGTTCAGCGACGAGGTGCGCGAACGCTACGACCTCGTAGGTTTCGACCCACGCGGGATCATGCGCAGCGAACCATTGCGCTGCTTCCGCACGCTCGATGAGTCGTTCAGCGTGCTCGCCCCGTTCGCCTTCCCGGTGACACCCGACGAGGAGGCACTGGTGGCCGAGCTCGACACGCAGCTGGATCAGGCGTGCCAGCGGCGGGGGAGTGAGATCCGTGATCACATGTCGACCGCCGACGTCGCGCGAGATCTCGACCTGCTGCGCGAAGCGGTCGGCGACGCCGAACTGAACTTCGCCGGCTACTCGTACGGCTCGTTCCTCGGCGTCGTGTACGCCAACCTCTTCCCGAGCAAGGTCGGGTCGGTCGTCGTGGACGGCGTGCTCGATCCGATCGCCTGGACGACGGGGCGTGGCGACGAGGCGGCGACGCAGCCGTTCTCCACTCGGGTACGCAGCGATGCCGGCGCGTTGGCGACGCTGGAGGAGTTCTTCCGACTGTGCGACGAGGCAGGGACGTCGTGCGCGTTCTCGGGTGGCGCGGCGGACCGCTACGCCGCTCTCGTCGAGCGGCTGCAGACCGATGGGCCGATCGTTTTCGAGGACCCCGAGACCGGTGAGCTGTTCCTCGCGTCGTACCAGGACCTCATCAGCTTCTCGCTCGGCAATCTGTACGACTCGTTCGGCTGGTCGTTCTTCGCCGAGTTCCTCGCTGCCATCGAGGCTGGCGACCCCCTGGCGATGCTGGACGCCCTCGATCAGGCGAGGGCCGCCACGCTGGCGCGCGGGAGACGCGCTACCCGAACTTCCTCGAGGGGTTCCCGGGAGTCGCCTGCTCGGACAGTGACAACCCCGACGGCCATGCCGCCTGGGCAGCGGCTGGCGCCGCCGCCGAGGCGGGGTTCGGCTACTTCGGCCGGATCTGGACGTGGGCGTCGAGCCCGTGCGCCGTGTGGTCCGGGTTCGATGACGACCGGTACATGGGCCCGTTCGACCACGCCACGTCCAACCCGGTGCTCGTGGTGAGCACCCGGTTCGACCCGGCCACGCGCTACGAGGGCGCCGCCATCGTCGACGAACTGCTACCGAACTCCGTGCTGCTCACCGTCAACGGGTGGGGGCACACCACACCCTTCCTGTCGGCGTGCGCCGACGAGGCGGTCTCGCAGTACCTCCTCGACGGCACGACGCCGGCGCCCAGCACAGAATGCGACCAGGATTTCAACCCGTTCGAGCTGGGTGCGGCCCGAGCGCAAGCGGCGTCAGCAGATCGCCAAGCGCAGCGGGCCGAGGCCCTGGAGCACATCGGCCAGCTGTTCGGCGGCTGAGTCGTCAGCGCCGACGAGTCGGCTGTCAGGCCGGAGCGTCGCGGCGCCAGCCGCGGCGAGGCACGGCGGCGAGAGCGCCGGCACGCGAGCTCCCGAGCGTTCGTGCCGCAGCGCGCGCCGATGGTCAGGCCGAGCGTCGCGGCGCCAGCCGCAGCGAGGCACGGCCGGCGGCGAAGCCGCCGGCCACGCGAGCTCCCGAGCGTTCGTGCCGCAGCGCGCGCCGATGGTCAGGCCGAGCGTCGCGGCGCCAGCCGCAGCGAGGCACGGCCGGCGCAGAGCGCCGGCCCATCAAAGCGGCATGTTGCCGTGTTTGCGGCGGGGCAGTTCCTCACGCTTGGTGCGCAACATGGCGAGCCCCGCCACGACCTTCTGGCGGGTCTCCGCGGGGTCGATCACGTCGTCGACGTACCCCCGCTCGGCGGCGGCATATGGGTTCGCATAGCGCTCGGTGTACTCCGACACCAGTTCGGCGCGTCGCGCCGCAGGGTCAGCCGCCTGCTGGAGCTCGCGCCGGTACACGATCTCG
This sequence comes from uncultured Acidimicrobiia bacterium, assembly GCA_963844915.1. Classification (GTDB taxonomy): domain Bacteria; phylum Actinomycetota; class Acidimicrobiia; order Acidimicrobiales; family Ilumatobacteraceae; genus JALZMG01. The sequence goes on from CAWJQF010000015.1 coordinate 137,898, forward strand.
ACGGCACCCTGCGGACCCATCACCGCGAGCTCGGCCGACGGCCAGGCGAACGCCAGGTCGGCACCGATCGACTTGGAGTTCATGACGACGTAGGCCCCGCCGTACGCCTTGCGCGTGATCACCTGGATGCGCGGCACCGTCGCCTCGCAGTACGCGTACAGCAGCTTGGCGCCGTGGCGGATGATGCCGCCGTACTCCTGGTCGACACCGGGAAGGAACCCGGGCACGTCGACGAACGTGACGAGCGGGATGTTGAAGGCATCGCAGGTGCGGACGAAGCGCGCCGCCTTCTCCGACGACTCGATGTCGAGCACGCCGGCGAGCACCATCGGCTGGTTGCCGACGATGCCGACGGTGCGCCCATCGACGCGTCCGAACCCGCAGACGATGGAGCGGGCCCAGTGCGGGAAGTACTCCATGAAGTCGCCGTCATCGAGCACGCTCTGGATGACCTTGTGCATGTCGTACGGCATGTTGGGGCTGTCCGGCATGAGGTCACGCAGCTCGGGGCACAACCGCTCCGGGTCGTCGCCGGTCTCGACGCGCGGCGGTTCCTCCATGTTGTTCTGCGGCAGGTAGGCGAGGAGATCGCGCACGTCGTCGAGGCACGACTTCTCGTCGGCGGCGACGAAGGTGGCGACGCCGGACTTCGACGCGTGGCTCATCGCGCCGCCGAGCTCTTCGAGAGTCACCTCCTCGCCGGTCACCGTCTTCACGACGTCGGGGCCGGTGATGAACATGTGCGAGGACTCGCGGACCATGAAGATGAAGTCCGTCATCGCCGGTGAGTAGACGGCGCCGCCGGCGCACGGGCCGAGGACGACGGAGATCTGGGGTACGACACCAGACGACAGCACGTTGCGGTGGAAGATCCCGCCGTAGCTGGCCAGGCTGACGACGCCCTCCTGGATCCGCGCGCCGGCGCCGTCGTTGAGCCCCACGACGGGCGCGCCGACCTTCAACGCGAGGTCCATCAGCTTGTGGATCTTCTCGGCGAACACCTCGCCGAGGGCCCCGCCGAAGACCGTGAAGTCCTGCGAGAAGACGAACACCTTGCGGCCGTCGACGGTGCCCCAGCCGGTGATCACACCGTCGGTGTAGGGCCGCTCCTCGAGCCCGGAGGCGTGGGCGCGATGCCGGGCGAGCAGGTCCACCTCGTTGAACGAGCCTTCGTCGAGGAGGTAGTCGATGCGCTCCCGGGCGAGCATCTTGCCCTTGGCGTGCTGGCGCTCGACCGCTCGCGGGGACCCCGCATGGTGGGCCTGCTCGCGTCGCTTGAACAGGTCGTCGAGCTTGTCCTGCATGCCTGACGTCACGACGTCGACGCTACTGCGGCGACCGGCTCGACCGCTCGGGCCTCGTTCTGTCCGTCGGAACCGCCTCACAACGGCCGATTCCGACAAACAGGACGCGCAGGTCACGTCATCTCGAAGACCACGGACACGTCGACGGCCAGTTCCTGCGTGCCAGGCTGCACCGGGATCGAGGCGTCGGCGGCGGCGCCTTCGGCCATGGCGAAGTCGCGGGCGAAGACCGGGGTTGGGACGGACGACTCGACGATGCGGATGATCCCGCCGACCTCAGCATCGGCCGCCTCGGCGTACTGGCCGGCTCGCACACGGGCGTTGTCGATCGCCGCCGTGCGGGCCTGGGCGAGCACGGCCTCTGGGTCCTCGTAGCTGAACGAGATGCCGCCCAGCGTCAGCTCCGGCCCGACGAACCCGCGCACGCCATCGAGCAGCTCACCGACCCGCGTGATGTCGTGGACCGTGACGTCGACGTTGACCGATCCCTGGTAGCCCGTGATCTCGTTGTTGTTGCCGTAGGTCGGATAGAGGCTGAGGTTGCTCGTGCGGATGTCCTCCTCGGCAACTCCCAGGCCCTTCAGCGTGTCGACGAGCGCGTTCGAATCCGTCTCGATGCCGGCGAAGACCTCGTCGGCATCCTGGCCGCTGACCTGCACGCCCATCGACACGTTGGCCGTGTCCGGCGTGACCTCCACGGTGCCGTGCCCGCTGACGGTGACCGACCGATCCGGCAGGTCGTCACCACTTCCTGATGGCGCACCCGGTACCGAGTCGTCGGGGCTCGCGCCGGCCTCCTCGGCACCTCGGTCGGACAGCGCGATCACCGTCGTAGTTGCGGCCGCCGCGGTCAGCGCGGCAACCAGAGCGATCATCCATCGTGACTTCATGCCGCTCCGACGTACGGAACGGGTCGCCGGTTCCCGCCATGATGGGTGCGTCATGGATCTGCCCCTGCTCCCACCGTTCAAGCCGATGCTGGCCAAGCTGACGCGCACGATCCCGGAGGGCGACGGCTGGCTGTTCGAACCGAAGTGGGACGGCTTCCGCTGCATCGTGTTCCGAGACGGCGACGAGATCGAGCTCACCAGCCGTAAAGAGCGGCCCTTCACCCGCTACTTCCCCGAGCTTCTCGATCCGCTGCGCGGTGCACTTCCGACCCGTTGCGTCATCGATGGTGAGATCGTCATCGCCGACCGCGACGGCAACGGACTCGACTTCGATGCGCTCCTGCAACGCATCCACCCGGCCGAGTCGCGGATCCGCCGGCTGGCCGCCGAGACGCCCGCGTCGTACATCGCCTTCGATCTGCTCGCCATGGATGACGAGGTGTGGTTGGAACGCCCGCTGTCGGACCGCCGCGCCCGACTCGCCGAGCTGCTGGCGGCCGCCAAGGCACCGATCCACCTCACGCCGGCGAGTACCGATCGGGCCGAGGCCGAGCAGTGGTTCGGGCGGTTCGAGGGAGCCGGCCTCGACGGCATCGTCGCCAAGCGGCTCGAGGAGCCGTACCAACCCGACAAGCGGACGCTCGTCAAGGTCAAGCACGAGCGGACCGCCGAGTGCGTCGTTGCCGGTTACCGCATCCACAAGGACGGGATGGGCGTCGGGTCGCTGCTGCTCGGCCTGTACGACAACGAGGACCGCCTGCAGCACGTCGGCGTGGCCGCTGGGTTCAGCGTGAAGTTCCGGGGCGAGCTGCTCGCCGAGCTCGAGCCACGGACGGCGGGTGCCATGGAGAGCCATCCGTGGCAGGACTGGGCGGAGTGGCAGCAGCAGGACGTCAGTCGCAAGCCCGGGGCGACGAGCCGGTGGAACGCCGGAAAGGACCTCTCCTGGGTCCCGATCCGCACGTCCGCCACCGACGCGCTCGTCGCCGAGGTCACGTTCGGGCAGCTCGAGAACCGCCGGTTCCGCCACGGCGTCTCGTTCGTCCGCTGGCGCCCGGACCGCGAGCCCACAAGCTGCCGCTACGACCAGCTCGAGGTCGCCGACCCGGTCGCCTTCGACGAGGTCGTCGCCGGCGCCGTCGGCTGATCTGGGCGCGGAGGTTCTCGAATTCGAGAACGTGCGCGCCCAGATCACCCGATGAGAACGTCCGCGCCCAGATGTGCGGGGGCGCGACGGCCTGGCTCGGTGACTAACCGCCGGCGGTCGTCGATGGCGCTGGTGTCGTGGCGGGTGTGATCGCCGGGTTGGTCGGCGCCGAACCGATGTCGGAGCTCGGCAGTGAGCCGTCGGCGGCGCGCACGTCGAACCGCCCGCCGGCGGTGTCCACTGCGCCGGTCGGTGTGGTCGCGCTGATCTGGAGGTTCCAGGTGCCGGCGACGTCGAGCGGAATGCCACCACCCGGCGTGGTCTCGGCGATCCCCGCCCCGTTCAGCGGGATCGGCAGCGTGATGGTCCGTGCCGACGAGTTGGCGGGCGGCACGAACGTGACGCGGAGGTTGGCGAGGTCGCTCTCGGGTGCGTCGACCTCGACGCGCACGTCGTTCATGCCGACGCGTCCAGGTCGCAACGACACAGTCAGGTCGATGCCGGAGGTGGTGTCGACGAACTGCTCGTTGATCGGGTAGTCCGCACCCTCGTCCTCAGGCAGCTTGCCGGGATCGAGCGCCAGCAGCCAACCGCTGAGGGCGATGACGATGACCCCGATCACGGCCTCGGTCCCGAACGCTCTGCGCAAACGGTCGGCCATTCCCGGACCGAGCTCCGTGGCGCGGGTCAGGCGAGTCTGGGCGACCTGCCGGGCCGTCAGACCGATGAACAGCATGAGGGCGACGAGCACGGTCTTGATCAGCAGCACCTGACCGTGGCGCTCGCTGAACAGCGAGCCGCCATCGAGTCGGTACAGCTGGATGAGCCCGCTGAGGACCGTGATCACGATCGCCGGTCCGGAGATCCGCCCGAAGCCACGCACGGCATGGACGAGGTCCTCCTCCCCCGGTCCCGCCAGGACGACCCGGGCCAGCAACAGCAGCCCGCCGATCCAGACGGCCATCGCAAGCGCGTGGGCGATGCCGGCGATGACGCCGAGCACGGCGAGGTCACCGGCCGTGCGCGACAAGCCGAGCGTCACGGCGGCGAGGGTCGGGATGGCGATGGCGGGCAGCTGGGTCGTCGGGTCGATGACCCGCTCGGGCCGCAGCACGACCCACGCGCTGGCGATCACGAGCACCAGCCGGGCCAGTGCGGCCTGCCCGGCCACCCCGGCGTCGAACAGGTCGAGCCAGCCGCCAGGGTTGAGGCCACTGCCGAACGATTCGTCTCGCACGGCGGCGCTGAGGGCGACGACGTAGAGCAACGTCCCGACCAGCGCGAGCACCCACACGGAGCGCAGGAAACGCACGGCGAGCAGGTACTCCGGCCCCTCTGGCCACGCCGCAACGATCAGCACGAGCGAGCCGAACAGCACGGCGACACCGAACGTCGACAGCACCTGGCCCAACCAGATCGCGCCGTCGGAGACCTCCGAAGCGTCTCGGATGTCGTCCTCCTCGACGACCTCGTCTTCGTCGTCGGCCGGGACCGACGTCTCTGTCGTGTCGGATGGCTCCGTCGTCTGCCCAGGCGTCGTGACGGGAGATGCCAGGAGCTCGAAGGCGAACGATCCGTCCTGGCCTGCCTCCCCCGTCGGCAGCGTGGTCGACCACGCCACCGTGCAATCACCGGCAGGCGGCGGGCTGAGGAGGGCAGCCGTGACCGTGAGCCCGTCGTCGCTCACACTCGGTGGGTTCTCGATCGAGGTGAACGGGTTGCCGTTGCAGCCCATCGAGATCTGCGCGTCGCCGACCGCCTCCTCGAAGCGCAGGAAGATCTCCGTCGGCGGTGCGCTGAGCTCCTCACCCTCGGCAGGGTCCGTCTCGATCGGTGACTGCGCGCCAACCGACGGCGCCGGCTGACCGGCGCCCAACACGAGGAAGCCGGCGGCCGCGCCGGCGAGCATGAGTCGCAGCGCGCGACGCGAAACACCGGTTCGAACCAGCACTACGGCAACACGGTAGTTGGGGGCCGTGTCGCGAAAGGGCACCACCGGACGCCGTGACACCCCCTCGGTAGGCTCGCCGCGTGGCCTCGCCGTCCCTGTACCGCCGCTACCGACCACGTCGGTTCGCCGAACTGAAGGGCCAGGACCACGTCGTCCGGGCGCTGCGCGACGCCGTGGCGAGCGGGCGCGAAGGGCAGGCCTACCTGTTCTCCGGCCCGCGCGGAACCGGCAAGACGAGCTCCGCTCGCATCCTCGCCAAGGTGCTCAACTGCGAACGCCCCATCGACGGCGAACCGTGCTGCGAGTGCGAGTCGTGCCTCGCCGTCGAGCGGGGCGTCAGCTACGACGTCCACGAGCTCGACGCCGCCAGCAACAACGGCGTCGACGCCATGCGCGACCTCATCGAGAAGGCGGCCCTCGGCACGCCGGGCCGCCACAAGGTGTACATCCTCGACGAGGTCCACATGCTCTCCCGACCAGCCGAGGCGGCGCTGCTCAAGACGCTCGAGGAGCCACCACCCCACGTCGTGTTCGTCCTGGCGACGACGGACCCCCAGCGTGTCAGCGAGACGATCCGCAGCCGGACGCAGCACCTGCGGTTCCACCTCGTGCCGCCGGACACGCTGTCCGAGCACGTCCGCTGGGTCATCGCCGATGCTGGGCTCGAGCTCGACGACGCTGCTATCGACGCCGCGTTGGCGCAAGGTGCCGGCTCGCCTCGCGACACCTTGTCGGCGCTCGAGCTGATCGCCAGTGCCGGCACGTTGTCCTCGGACGCTCCGCCGTTCGACGCCTTCCTCGACGCGATGATCGAGCACGATCCCGGTCGAGCCCTCAGCGCCATGGCGCAAGCGGTGAACGCCGGGCACGAGCCACGGGCGATCGCCGAGGCGCTGATCCGACACCTGCGCGACGGATTCCTCTCGCTCATGGCGCCCGACCTCGTGCAGCTCTCCGGGAATCAGCTCGAAGAGCTCACCTCGCGGGCCAAGCAGGTCGGGCCGGCGGCGCTCGTGCGGGCCATCGAGCGGCTCGGTGAGATCCTCGTCGAGCTGCGCCACGCGCCCGATCCGCGGGTGTTGGTCGAGGTCGGGCTCGTCCAGGTCACGACGCCGCCGCCTGCGGACGGCGCGGATCTGGCTGCGATCGCCGCCCGGTTGACCAAGCTCGAGCAAGCCGTCGCCTCCGGCATCCAGGACACCGCGCCCGTCGACCCGACGACCGGACGCGCCGCGCTCGGTGGCCGGGCTCGTCGAGCGGTTGCCTCCGCGCCGGCCGAGCCGGTGACCGTTGCCGCACCCGTGGCGGCAGCCGAGGACGCCGCGTTGCCGGACGTCGGCGCGCTCGACCTCGAGACGGCGTGCAAGGAGTGGGACGAGGTCGTCCGCCCGGCGCTGAAAGGGCTCGTGCGCGCGCTGTACACGCCCGTCGACGTCGTGGACGTCGGCGGCTCGACGGTGACGATGGCGACGCCGAACGAGACGCACCGGACGAAGTGCGAGCAGCACCGCCCAGCCGTCGAAGCGGAATGGTCGGCGGCAACCGGGCGACGAGTGGAGATCGAGCTGGGTGTCAGCGGCGAGCCGGTGGCGGCGGCGGCGCCCCCGACGGACGAGCCGATCGACCCGGACGAGCTCGTCGACGCCGGACCCGGGCCGAGCGCGCTCGACCGGCTGGCCCAGGCGTTTCCGGGCGCAGAGGTGATCGACAGGAAGAGCGAGCGTTGACCGGGGTCTACTCACCGCCGGTCCAGGCGCTCATCGACGAGCTCGGCCGGCTGCCGGGCATCGGCCCCAAGTCGGCCCAGCGCATCGCCTTCCACCTGCTCAAGATCCCCGACGACGACGTTGCCCGCTTGGCGACGGCGATCACCGAGGCGAAGGCGCGGGTCCGCTTCTGTCAGCGCTGCTTCAACGTGACCGACACCGAGCTGTGCGCGTTCTGCACCGACGACCGCCGCGATCCCCGTGTGGTGTGCGTCGTCGAAGAGTCCCGGGACATCGTCGCCGTCGAGCGCACGGGCGAGTTCCGTGGCCGCTACCACGTGCTGCTCGGCGCGATGAGTCCCCTCGAGGGCATCGGTCCCGAGCAGCTCAAGATCCGGGAGCTGCTGACCCGGATCGATCCAGAGAGCATCGAAGAGGTGATCATCTGCACCAACCCGAACACCGAGGGTGAGGTGACGGCGATGTACCTCGCCCGCCTGCTGCGCCCGCTCGGGTTACGGGTGACCAGGCCGGCCAGCGGCCTGCCCGTCGGAGGCGACCTCGAGTACGCCGACGAGCTGACGCTGGGGAGGGCCCTCGAGGGACGCCGCGAGGTCCCTGCAGACGCCTGAGCAGGACCGTCGGCTCCGGCTGTCACCCGACCTCGGAATTTGAGCCGCACAATGTTTGGTGCCACGGCCCGATGGGATAGAACAGAGATCATCGATGACGGGCAGGGCGTTACTTGACATGCTCAAGTATCTTTCTGTAACGTGATCGACACATAACGGAATCGGATCGTCGGACTCCCTCCCGCAACCGATTCCCTGATCTGGGGCACCACCACAACGAGTCGGCCCGTCCGCCCGCTACCGGCTCGGCAGGTGGTGCCCCAGGCGTTTTCGGGGGACGCGGAGGGCGAGCTCGACAGGCGAGGCGAGCAACTTGGTTGCGAGCCGACCCGCATGACACGAAGGTTCGGCGAGCCCGAGATGGTGAGCGCCCTCAGCGGGAGCGCACGATGAGGGCGTCGCCCTGCCCGCCTCCACCGCACAACGAGGCGGCGCCGACGCCCCCGCCGCGCCGGCGAAGCTCGTGGAGCAGCGTCAAGGCGAGCCGGTTGCCGCTCATCCCGATCGGGTGCCCGAGGGCGATCGCCCCACCGTTGACGTTGACGACGTCGGGCGACACGCCGAGGTCTGTCATCGAGGCGAGGCCGACGGCGGCGAACGCCTCGTTGATCTCGATGAGGTCGACGTCGCCGATCCCGAGGCCAGCCCGGTCGAGCGCTGCCATGATCGCGCCGCTCGGCTGGTGCAACAGCGACGCCGAGTCGGGCCCGGCGACCATGCCGTAGGCGACGAACTCGCCCAACGCGGTGACGCCCCGCTCCGTGGCAGCGCGCTCGGACATCACGACAACGGCACTGGCACCGTCGCTGAGCTGGCTGGCGTTTCCAGCGGTGATCGTGCCGTCCTTGTCGAACGCCGGACGCAGACCGGCGAGGCTCTCGGCGGTCGTCCCGGGACGCACGCCCTCGTCGTGCTCGACGACCAGCGGGTCACCCTTGCGCTGGGGGATCGACACCGGAGTGATCTCGTCGGCCAGCCGACCGTCCTTGATCGCGTTGGCTGCCCGCTCGTGCGACAGTGCGGCGAACTCGTCCTGTTGCTGGCGGCTGATGTCGGCGGCCGTGTAACGCTCGGTGCCGAGACCCATCAGGCAGGCGTCGAACGCGCACCACAGCCCGTCGGCGATGATCGAGTCGCGTAGCTCGACGTTCCCGTACCGGAAGCCACCACGGGCACCCTCGGCGAGGTAGGGCGCGTTCGTCATCGACTCCATGCCCCCGGCAACGACGATGTCGGCGTCGCCGGCAGCGATCATCTGGTCGGCGAGGTAGATGGCGTTGAGGCCCGACAGGCACACCTTGTTGACGTTGACCGCCGGCACACGCATGGGGATGCCGGCCTTGACGGCCGCTTGGCGGCTCGGCACCTGACCCTGGCCGGCCATCAGCACCTCACCCATCACGACGTGATCGACCTCGTCGGGCGCCACGCCGGCACGCTCGAGCGCCGCCGCGATTGCCACCGCGCCGAGGTCGGCAGCCGACATGGAGGCGAAGGCGCCCGACAGCTTCCCGATCGGGGTGCGGGCGCCGGCGACGATCAACGAACCTGGCATGAGAGCAGGCTACTTGCCTGGTCCGACGGCCTGCCTACCGGCGGGTAGTTTCGCGCCGATGGACGGGATGGACCGGATCCGAACGGCCATCGAGAGCGGCGCGAGCGGGGATGAGCTGGCGGCGCTACCGATCCCCGACCACTACCGCGCTGCCTACGTACGCCGCGAGGACATCGACATGTTCGCCGAGATCGAATCGGCGGAGAAGGATCCGGCCAAGAGCCTCCACATCGGCGACGTCACCACACCCGAGCTTGCTCCCGACGAGGCCTACATCGCCGTGATGGCGTCGAGCATCAACTTCAACACCGTGTGGACCTCGATCTTCGAGCCGCTGCCGACGTTCGCCTTCCTCGACCGGTACGCCCGGGAGAGCACGTGGGCTGCCCGCCACGCGTTGCCGTACCACGTGGTCGGCTCCGATGCGTCGGGCGTGATCCTGCAGGTCGGATCGGCAGTGCGCAACTGGCGCCCCGGCGACCGAGTGACGGTCCATTGCAACTCGCTCGATGACCAGGATCCCTCGGCTCACGACGACTCGATGCTCGCCATCAACCAGCGGATCTGGGGCTTCGAGACGAACTTCGGTGGGCTCGCCGACCTGGCCGTCGTCAAGGCCAACCAGTTGATGCCGAAGCCGACGCACCTCACGTGGGAGGAGGCAGCCGTCAACGCGCTGTGCAACTCGACGAGCTACCGCATGCTCGTCGGGCGCAACGGAGCGCGCATGAAGCAGGGTGACGTCGTGCTCGTGTGGGGCGCCACCGGCGGCATCGGCGGCTACGCCACCCAGTACGTGCTGAACGGCGGCGGCACTCCCGTCGGCATCGTGTCGTCGCCGCAGAAGGCCGAGCTGTTGCACGAGCTCGGCGTCGAGGCCGTGATCGACCGCAAGGCCGAGGCCTATCGCTTCTGGTCCGATCCGGTGACCCAGGACGAGTCCGAGTGGCGGCGTTTCGGCAAGCGTGTGCGCGAGCTCGTCGGTGACGACCCGGACATCGTCTTCGAGCACCCAGGCCGCCAGACGATGGGCGCGTCGATCTTCGTCTGCAAGCGCGGCGGCACGGTCGTCACGTGCGCGGCGACGTCGGGGTACATGATCGAGTTCGACAACCGCCACTTCTGGATGAAGCTGAAGCGGCTGATCGCCAGCCACTTCGCCAACTACGCCGAGGCGTGGGCGGCGAACCGGTTGATCGACCAGGGCCGGATCCAGCCCCTGCTGTCGGCCGTGTTCCCGCTGACCGAGGTCGGCGCGGCTGCCCGCTCGATCCACCGCAACGAGCACGAAGGCAAGATCGGCGTGCTGTGTCTCGCCGACCGCGAGGGCCTCGGGATCGACGACCCCGAGAAGCGGGCGAGGATCGGCGAGGACCGGATCACGCTGTTCCGCCGCCACGGCGGATAACTGGGTTCGATGCGCGCAACTCCTAACGGGGTTTTTCGCCGTCTACGTGCCAGGATGGACCGATGCTGCTGACCGAGATCGACCACGTGGCCATCGCGGTGTCCGACCTGGATGCAGCGATCGACTACTACGAGCGGGCGTTCGGAGCCACCGTCGCCCATCGTGAAGTGGTCGAACGCGACGGCGTCGAGGAAGCGCTGATGCGCGTCGCCGACAGCTACGTCCAGCTGTCCATGCCGATCCGTGACAACTCGCCCGTCGCCCGGTTCATCGAGAAGCGCGGCGAGGGAATCCATCACATCGCCTTCCGCGTCGATGACTGCGCGGTGGCGCTCGAGGCCATGAAGGCCGCAGGGGCGACGCCGATCGATGATGCGCCACGGCCCGGGAGCCGAGGCACGACGGTTGCATTCATCCATCCGAAGGGGAGTTTCGGAACGCTGATCGAGCTCGTCCAGGAGTAGTTCATGTCGACCGCCACCGCCGTCGGCGCCCCGCCGGCGGCCGTCCTGTGGGACATGGACGGCACCCTCGTCGACACCGAGCCGTACTGGATGGCGGCCGAGCTCGAGCTCGTCAGGGAGTTCGGCGGACGCTGGACCGAGGCCGACGCCCGCTCGATCATCGGCTTCGACCTGCTCGACGCCGCGGCGGTGCTGCGTGACCGGGGCAGCGTGCGGCTCGGGCCGACCGAGATCGTCGAGCGCCTGCACGCCGGGGTCCTGGCGAGGATCCGCGAGCGCATGCCGTGGCGGCCAGGCGCCCGGCGCCTGCTCTCCGAACTGCACCACCAGGGCGTCCCGTGCGCGCTCGTGACCATGTCGTGGCGACCGCTCGTCGATGCCGTGCTCGAGGCGCTGGCGCCGATCCGGTTCGAAGTCGTCGTCACGGGCGACACGGTGACCAACGGCAAGCCCCACCCAGAGCCGTACGTCAGGGCCGCCACGGAGCTCGGGGTCGACCCGGTGCAGTGCGTCGCCATCGAGGACTCCCCGACCGGCGTGACGTCGGCGGCCGCAGCCGGCTGCGTCGTCGTCGCCGTGCCGAACCTCGTCAACATCGAACCGGCCGCGGGGCGGTACATCATTCCGTCGCTGCGCGACGTGACGCCCGAGCACCTCGGCGCGATGGTCGCCGCGGCACCGCCGCCGACCCGTCCACGCACCGGCGGACAGGCAGCGACGCCGCCAGGTGGGGAGGAACGACGATGGCGGACGGGCCTGATCGCGATCGCAGCCGCGCTGGCCGCGCTCGTGCTGGTCGGGATCGTCGTCTTCGGTGGTGACAACGACGAGGCGCCACCGCGACGTCCTGGCGTGCTCAACGTGCATGCCTGGACGCCCTACTGGACGCTCGAGGACGCGTTGCCGACACTGCAGACTCGCGCCGACACCCTCCATCAGGTCTCGCCCCTGTGGTTCCGGGCGACCGATGTCGACACGATCGAGATCGAGCCGGAGGCGTCGGCCGACGCCACCGAGGAGTTCATGGAAGCGGCGCGCCGGCGCAGCGTGCCGGTGATCCCGTCCGTCTTCGACCGCACCGAGGCGGGAGTGATGGCGGGCATCCTCGCCGATCCGGCGCAGCGGGCCCGCCACGTCGATGCCCTCGTGGACTTCGCTGCGGAGGGCGACTACGACGGCTTGGACATCGACTACGAGCAGTTCGCCTTCGCCGACGGCAAGGAGTCGTGGGCGGCGACGCGACCGAACTGGGTGGCGTTCGTCGGCGAGCTGGCGGATCGGCTGCACGCCGAGGGTCGCACGTTGACGGTCAGCATCCCGCCCGTCTACGACGCAGGCCAGACCGACGACAGCGGCTACTGGGTCTACGACTACGCGGCGATCACGCCGCTCGTCGACTCGATCCGGGTGATGGCCTACGACTATTCCAACGCCAGCACCGACGAGGGCCCGGTGGCACCGCTCGACTGGGTCGAGCGCGTGATCGCCGGCACCAGCGCCGCGTCGGGCGACCCGTCGAAGCTCGTCCTCGGGGTGCCGCTGTACGGCTACAACTGGCCGATCTCGGTCAGCGGCACGTGCCCGACCTCGGCCGAAGGGGTTACCACCGTGACGAATCGCTCGGTCGACGACCTGGCGCAGCGCCGCGGCGGCGTGCCCGCGTACGACCCGGCGACCGCTGAGTGGTCGTTCCAGTACGAGCTCGTCGTCGATGACGGCACGACGTCGTGCACGCAGCTGCGTCACGTCAACTACGTCGACGCCGACGGGGCACAGCTCCGGATGCAGCGGGCGGTGGACGCCGGGTTCGGTGGCGTTGCCCTGTTCTCCCTCGGCTACGCCGACAACGAGGTGTGGTCGGCGGTCGACACCGTTGCCGCCTCGCTCGCCGGATCGTCCACCTCGACCGAACCGACCGAGCCGTGAGGCGAGCCCGATGAAGGTGCACCTCGTCGACGGGACCTACGAGCTGTTCCGGCAGCACTTCGGGCGGGCGGCCCGGGAGCCCGATGCCGGGCCGTACGCCGCGACGTCTGGGGTCCTGGGGTCGACCCTGCAGTTGATCGCTGAGGGCGCCACGCATGTGGCTGTCGCCAGCGACCACATCATCGAGAGCTTCCGCAACGACCTGTGGGCCGGCTACAAGTCGTCGGCCGGCATGCCGCCGGAGTTGCTGGAGCAGATCCCGATGGTCGAGGAGGCGCTCGTGGCGATGGGTGTCACGACGTGGGCGATGGTGACCCACGAAGCCGACGATGCGATCGGTGCCGCCGCCGTCGTCGCCGCAGCGGACGAGCGGGTGGAGCAGGTCGTGATCGTGTCGCCGGACAAAGACCTCGGGCAGTGCGTGCGCGGTGAACGGGTGATCCAGTACGACCGCCGCAAGCGTGAGTACATCGACGAGCAGGCAGTGGTCGCCAAGTTCGGCGTGCCGCCCGAGTCGGTTCCCGACTGGCTCGGCCTCGTCGGCGACTCCGCCGACGGGTTCCCCGGCATCGCCGGGTGGGGCGCGAAGAGCGCATCGGCCGTGCTGGGCCGCTACGGACACTTCGAGGACATTCCCGACAGCGCCGCGCAGTGGGACGTCCCCGGGCTGCGCGGCGCGGCGAAGCTGTCGACCGCCCTGCGCCAGGACTTCAAGCAGGCCCTGCTGTTCCGCCGGATCGCCACACTGGAGACCGACATCGACGTCGGCTCCGTCGACGAGTGGGAGTGGCTCGGGCCGACCGACGCCTTCGACGACTGGGCCGTCGCCGTCGGTGAGCCCCGCCTCGCCGAGCGCGCCGCCAAGCTGGCGGCCAAGCGCCACGGAGCCGACCGACCGGACTGAACGCCGCGATGAGCGATGAGTGCCGTATGGCCACTCATCGCTCATCTCACTGACGAGCCCGGCGACGTGATGAGCAATGTGCGCCCTAGGACCACTCATCGCTCATCGCGCACGTGGGCGGTGAGGCGACGGCCAGGCGGTCTGCGGCACACGGGTGGTACCGCTGAAGGCTGCTACCTCCCGGTCCTGACCTGGTTCGCGGGCACCCGTTGCACAGGACCCGACCGTCACCTCACCGCCCACGGGCGAGTGGTGCCAGGTTACCGGGCACGCCGACGGACGAGCGTTGGCAGTACCCTGCTGCCACCCGGGAGGGGTGCGAGAGCGGCCGAATCGGCACGCTTGGAAAGCGTGTGTGGGGCAACCCACCGTGGGTTCGAATCCCACTCCCTCCGCTGGATGTGACCGCCGCCATGACGCTGGCCCTCGAGGAGGCCAGGCTCGCCCTCGACCACGACGACGTTCCCGTCGGCGCCGTGGTCCTACGTGACGGCCACGTGCTGGCCCGGCGCCACAACGAGCGAGAGCTGCTCGCCGACCCGACGGCCCACGCCGAGTTGCTCGCCATGCGCGACGCCGCTCGCGCGCTCGGCCGCTGGCGGCTCGACGACTGCACGCTCGTCGTCACGCTGGAACCATGTGTGATGTGTGCCGGCGCCGTCGTCAACGCACGCATCGGCCAGCTCGTCTTCGGCGCGACGGACCCGAAGGCCGGCGCCGTTGGCAGCCTCTACGACGTCCCTGCCGACGCCCGGCTCAACCACCGCCCGCCGGTCGTTGGCGGCGTCCGGGCAGCGGAGTGCGGCGACCTGCTGCGGGCGTTCTTCTCCGAACGGCGACGAGCACCCGAATCCCCGACCGGTAGCCTCCCCGACCGGAAGGATGCCAGAGCGGACGAATGGGACGGCCTCGAAAGCCGTTGAGGTCCTTCGGGCCTCCGTGGGTTCGAATCCCACTCCTTCCGCTGACAGGCCCACGGCGCGGGCGTCGGAAGTAGTGCCGCGAGCGCGGATGCTCCGCGATGGAAAGACTGGTTGACGATGGGGATGGATTCGTTCGACGGTCTCGACGCTGCCGCGGATCTTGAGGCTGCGCACCTGCAGCGGCACGACCTGCTGCGCACGCTGTTGGACCGCGTCGCCGAGCTGCTGGTGGCCGACACGGCGGCGATCCTGCTGGCGGACGGTGACGGTTCTCAGCTCGTCGCCCGCGCCGCGCATGGGCTCGAGGACGAGGTGCATCAGGGCGTCCGGGTGCCTGTCGGCAGGGGGTTCGCCGGGCAGGTCGCGGCGAGGCGCGCGCCGGTGTCGATCGACGAGGTCGGTCCTCGCACTGTCGTCAACCCGATGTTGTGGCAGAAGGGCATACGTTCGATGCTGGGTGTTCCGTTGATCGCCGACGGGCGACTGCTCGGCGTGATGCACATCGGAACGCTCGAGCACAGAACGTTCAGCGAGGATGACGTTGTGCGTGCTCGAGCGGGAGGCGTCTCGGATCGCCCGCCTGGTCCGTGATCACGAGGTGCTGGCGGAGCGGCTCACGGCGCGAACCTTGCAGGAAAGCTTGCTCCCAGGCCAGCTTCCGGAGCTCGACGGCCTGGAGTTCGCTGCCCGATTCGTGTCTGCCGAGGACTTCGGCCTCGGCGGTGACTGGTTCGACGTCTTCCGCCTCCCGGATGGTCAGGTCGGCATCGTCATCGGGGACGTTGCCGGAGTGGGCCTACGCGCAGCAATCGTCATGAGTCGGCTGCGCAGTGCGCTGCGCGCCTACGCCATCGAGTCGACGAGCCCGGGCCAAGCGCTGGCTCGCCTGGCCCGCAAGTTCGCGCACTTCGAACCGGACGAGATGGCGACCGTCCTCTACATGACCATCGCCGCGGACCGTTCGATCTTCACCTGCTCGTCCACTGGACACCTGCCTCCGATCATCGCCACGCCCGATGACGAGCCGATGTTCGTCGCGTGTTCACCGAGTCCACCCATCGGTGCCCGCTCGTTCGCGCCCCGGGTCGACGTGGTCCGCGAGCTGCGTCCGGGCACCACCGTCGGTTGTTGCACCGACGGCCTGATCGAGCGCCGCGGTGAGTCGATCGACGTCGGCCTCGAGCGCCTGCGCGGCAGCGTTCTACGCCGGCAACCCGGTGGACGTGTGCAACACCGTCATGGCGCAGCTCATCGGGTCGTGGACGGTTCACGACGACACCGCACTGCTCGTGTTTCGCCGGACGGCATGACATCTACCGATGCGATTGCATCCACATCGTGAAGCGCAGGACGCTGACGAAGCCGAGGTGCTCGAATCCGGGCCGCGAGTAGTCGCTCGTGAACGCCACAGCCGGTAGGTCGGCGGCGTCCTGCAGCCGAGCCCGCACGAGTGCACCCCAGGCCCCGGTCCGCCTCGCCGCCGGCAACGTGGCCGCGCCGCAGAGGTTCACGCATCCGTGCGCCACGTGTCCCATTCCGACGGCGACGTCCACGCCATCGGCTGATGCGATGCGCACTGACACGGCGGTGCCGGCAAGCGAGCCGGGAAGGGCGGCGCCTGGGCGGCCGGCACCTTCTTCGATCGGGTAGCCCTCGACGAAGATGCGCTCTGCCGCGGCCACATCGTCCACCGTCATCGCTGACCGGACCGCCGCCGTGACAGCGCTCGGAGCCGGCGCCGGCACGGACGCTCCTGGTGACCGCACGACGAAGGCAGGGTGCCCGACCAGTTGCCAGCCGCGACCACTCAGCGGCGGGGTCGGCCACGCCGACAGCAGCACCCAGCTCGGCGCCGCACTGGCGGCGAAGAAGCGTTCGATCTCATCGAGCAGCCCGTCATCACCGTCATGCAGAGGACGGAACAGGAGCGCCTCGTTCAAGTAGGGCACCACGCAAGAGCTGGCGGCGAGCGCGACCTCGGGCGTGCGCACCACGTCACCGGCGAAGCCCTCGGCGATCACGTCACACACCTCGGCCTGGTTGTGCAAGAACTGGCGCAGCAACGTGTCGTCGACCGGTGTGTCAGGTAACCAGCCCGTCTCTGCCGGCCGCTGCGCCGAACCGTCGTTGCTCATCGTCACTCGAATCTCCGTGGCCTCGCGGGCGGATCTGATCGTGCCAGATGCCGGGCCGGTGCATCGCGACAACGCCTACTTCGACTACAACCTCGGCGTGACCTCGGCGCCACAGTCCGAACCGGTGCGACTGCAAGAGCCGCAGGCGGTGCTGACGCCGCTCACGGCGTCGTCGATCTTCCTCGTCGCCACCATCGACGAAGGGGCAGAGGACGTCGCGCGCGACCTCCTGGCCGACCTGTCGGGACTGCAACGGACCGTCGGGTTCCGGGTGCCGACGGCAGGGCTGGCGCTCGTCACCGGCATCGGTTCCGATGCCTGGGACCGGTTGTTCACTGGGCCACGGCCCGCCGAGCTCCACCCGTTCGTGGAACTTCGCGGCCAGCGCCATCATGCCGTGTCGACACCTGGAGACCTGTTGTTCCACATCCGCGCCACGCGGCACGACCTCTGCTTCGAGTTGGCTTCGTTGATCATGGACCGCCTGGTTGACGCGGTCACCGTCGTCGACGAGGTGCACGGCTTCAAGTACTTCGACGACCGCGATCTGCTGGGTTTCGTCGACGGCACCGAGAACCCCACGGGATCGGCGGCGGCCGCAGCCGTCACCGTCGGTGAGGAGGACCCTGCCTTCAGCGGCTCGAGCTACGTCATCGTCCAGAAGTACGTCCACGACCTGACCAAGTGGAATGCGCTGAGCGTCGAAGGGCAGGAGCGAGCGATCGGGCGCCAGAAGCTGTCCAACGTCGAGCTGCCCGACGACATCAAGCCGAGCAACTCCCACGTCGCGTTGAACACGATCATCGGACCCGACGGCGTCCAGCGTCAGATCCTGCGCGACAACATGGCCTTCGGAGCGGTGGGGAGCCAGGAGTTCGGCACCTACTTCATCGGCTACGCGGCCACGCCGAGCGTGATCGAGGAGATGCTCCGGAACATGTTCCTCGGCAAGCCGCCAGCAAGCCACGATCGGATCCTCGATTTCTCGCGGGCGGTCACTGGCACCCTCTTCTTCGTACCGACCGCCGACTTCCTCGATGATCTCGCCGCGCCCACCGACCCTGAGCCTCCGTCGACCAGCACCGCGCCGGCACCGGCGACGGAGGACGACGGCTCGCTCGGCATCGGTGACCTCAGACCACGACCCCGCGACAAGGAGCAATGACCGATGAACAACTTGCATCGAGACCTCGCCCCGATCTCTGATGCCGCGTGGGCGCAGATCGAGGATGAAGCGCGCCGTACGTTCACTCGCTACGTCGCGGGCCGCCGGGTCGTCGACGTCGTCGGGCCGTCGGGTGTCGCGCTGGCGGCCGTCGGAACCGGACACCTTCGCCCGATCGAGGTACCAGCCGATGGTGTCACCGCCCACATGCGCGACGTCCAGCACGTGATCGAGCTACGTGTGCCGTTCAGCGTGAGCCGTCAAGCGGTGGACGACGTCGAGCGAGGAGCGCAGGACTCGGACTGGCAGCCGGTCAAGGACGCGGCCAAGCAGATCGCGCTGGCCGAGGACCACACGATCCTCCACGGCTCGACCGCCGCAGGCATCCCCGGCATCGCTCCCGGGAGCTCCAATCCACCGGTGCCGCTCCCGCCCGACGTTCGTGACGTTCCCGACACCGTCGCCAGGGCCCTGAGTGCACTACGCCTCGCCGGTGTCGACGGCCCGTACAGCCTGTTGCTGTCGGCCGACGTCTACACGGCCCTCGCCGAGGCCACCGATCACGGCTACCCGATCCGCCGACACGTCGACCGACTGCTGGAGGACGGCGAGGCGCTGTGGGCGCCCGCCCTCGACGGAGCACTGCTGGTCTCCCGACGCGGCGGCGACTATGAGCTGCACCTGGGTCAGGACCTCTCGATCGGCTATCAGGCCCACGATGGTGACCAGGTTCAGCTCTATCTCCAGGAGTCGTTGACGTTCCTGGCCTTGACCGCCGAGGCGAGCGTCACACTCCCGACCGCCTGACGACGACAGCCAGCTGGCGCATCGGGCGGCTGACGTTGCAACTTCAGCTGGGTGACATCGGGGCGTCCAGCGCGTCGGCGAGCTCGGCGCGGCCGGCCACACCGAGCTTGCGGTAGATCCGCGCCAGGTGTGTGTCAACGGTCCGTGCCGACAGGAACAACCGCGACGCGATGTCCTTGGTGGCCATCCCGCTCGCAGCGAGCAGCGCCACCTCCCGTTCGCGGCCGGTCAGCGGCTCGACCCCGGTGCCGCGTCGCAGCGGCTGCGTGCGCGCGTCCTCGGCCCGTTCAGCGAGACGAGCCATCCGCTGCATCGCCGACGCGGCGCCACGCATGTCGCCGTCTCGGCGCAACACGTCAGCCAAGTCGGCCGCCGTCTCTGCTGCGAGCACGAGAGATTCGATGGCTTCGAACTGATCCAGCGAGCTGAGCAGCGCATCGGCGTCGCGCTGCGCGGCGCCGACGGCGTGGGCGGCCATGGCCTTCACGAGCGGGCCATCGATGAGGCCTGCCAGCTCCTGGAGGCGGTCGGCGGCCGCGGCTGGGTCACCGAAACGAACCAGATCGTGGCGCAGGGCCGCTTCGAAGACCAGCACACCGTCCTCCGCGATGCGATCGGCGATCGGGACGAGCCGCCGACGCGCCGCCACCAAGTCACCCCTGCTCGCCTCGAGCCACGCAACGGCGCGCTCGCGGGTGTCTGTCGAGGTGCCGACCGGGCTGTAGCCGACCGCGTCGGCTCGACGCAGCGCGTCCTCGGCGGCGTCGTCCTCGCCTCGGAGTAGATGACCTTGGACCATGCCGAGGAGCGCCCAGACCAACGTCGCACCCTGCCCAGCTCGCTCGGCGAGTGACGCCGCTGACGAGAAGTGGCGGACGCTCGACAGCCCCCGGCCGCGGTCGCGCTCGATCTCGCCGAGCACGATCTCGAACCAGATCAGCGCGCCGGTCGCGCCCGACTGCCGCGCTCGTTCGGCGGCGGGTTCCATCACGGCCGCCGCATCGCGGTAGTAGCCGACATAGGCAAGCGCGTGGGCCTCGTTCACGAGGTGCTGGGCGAGCCCTCGGCGCGCCAACCACTCAGGGAGCTCGCTCTGCGCGGCCAGGCCGGCGCGTGCTTCTTGCACCGCCTCAGCGCTGCGTCCGAGTGCGAGCAGCGCGTTCGAACGGGCAGCCGCCAGCTCGACACGGACGCGAGCTGCGCTCTGCGCGGGAACCTCGGCCGCAGCCTCCAGGGCCGCCAACGGTCGGGCGCTCGTTCCCAGCATCGACGCCCGGTGGGCGAGCAGGGACGCCCGCTCGACCGGGTCGGTCACTCGCTGCAGCCCGCGGGCGTTGGCATCGAGCGCACCGTCGGCATCGCGCAGCGCGGTCAGGCGGACGTCGGCCAACCGGCGGGTCAGGTGAGCGCGCTGAGCATCGGTGAGCTCAGGGCTGTCCCACACCGCGTCGACAACCTCCTCGACTGCAGCAGACCGGCCGGCCATGGCGTGTGCCTCGACGAGGACGATCGCTACCTCACCCGCGGCACCCTCTGCGCGAGCCGACTCCGCCAGCCGAACGGCCAGCGCGGTGTCCCGGCCGGCCAACGCCAGACGAGCCGCCGGGAGCAGCAGCTGCGTTTCGACTTCGCCACCGCCGTCCAGCCGCCACAGCGCGACTCGCACCAGGTCCTCCCGCCGGCGGATGCCGTGCGCATCGAGCCGATCGGCGAGCTGGCGCTGGATGGAGCGCGTGCGCAGTACGGGCAGCTGCGACCGCAGCACCTCACCGTAGAGCGGGTGGCCCAGTGCGACCTCGGTGCGGCGTCCCGAAGTCGTGACGTGCACCAGACCACCATCCTCGAGGTCCTCGAGCACACCGCGTTCGAACCATTCCTCGAGATCGGCCAGGCCGAAGCGGCCAGCGACGGCGAGCACCTCGAGCGCCCGCCGACCGTTCTCGTCGGTGCCGGCAAGATGCTCGGCCACGAGCTCCTGCAACCCCGACGTCGTGGGCAGCTCACCGAGTCGCCAAACACTCCCGTCCCGCACGAGCGCGTGGCGGGCCAGCGCGCCGCGGATCAGCTCGGTCAGCATCTGCAGGTTGCCACCGGACAGCGCAGTCAGCCGGGCGAGGCCCTGCGTGTCGAGCGGGCCGTCGAGCACGCGGTGGATCAGCACGCTGATCTGCTCATCGTCGAGCGGCCCGAGCTCGAGACGCTCGAGCTGACCGTCCTTGAGCAGCGTCGCCAACGGCGCCGGCGTCTCGCGGCCCGACCGCAACGTCGCCACCAAGAACACGACACGCTCGGCGACGAGGGGCAGGAGCAGTGCGAGTGACGTCCGGTCGAGCTGGTCGACGTCGTCCACGGCCAGTACCAGCCGCTGGCCGTCGGCCCGCTTGGCGAGGCCGGCACGAGCGGCGTGGAACAGCGTGGCCCGCTCCTCCTCACCCACGCCGATGCCAGGCACCAGGTCGGCCGGAAGCAGGTGAGCCAACGCACCGAGCGGGATCGGCTGGGTCGCCGGATGGCCGACGGCGCGAGCGCACGGCCGGTCAGCCGCAGCGGCCAAGCGCAGGACCTCCTCGGCCAGCCGCGTCTTGCCGACACCCGGTGGACCGGTGATGACGGCGCCACTGACGGCACCGTCGACGTACCACGATCCGAGGAGCTCGAGCTGCTCCCTCCGGCCGGTCAACGGCCACGCAGCGACCACGTCCCGATTCTGCCGTGTCCCTCGGGAGGATGCCCCGTGCTCGTGGTGGGTAGGTGCGAGGCCGACCGGACTTGGAGGAGCGAAATGAACGTGAAACGAGCTGGCATCGCATGTGCGTCGGTGGCCGTGATGACGCTGACCGCCACCGCCTGCAGCGACGACGACGGCGACGAGCCCGGCCTCGAGGACCCGGTGGAGAGCATCGTCGACGACGTCGGCGACACGGTGGAGAGCATCGTGGACGACGTCACCGACGACACGGGAGACTGAAGCGGTTCCCGCGCAGCTTCACCCGGTTCCCGCGCAGCTTCACCAGCGCACTGTGAGCCGGTAGACCTGCTCGGCCGTTCCGTGGAAGAGCGCGGCACGCTCATCGGGAGTCAGCTCATCCAGGATCTCGCGATAGGCGTCGATCAGCTGCTGGTAGCTGCCGTGGAGCCGGTCGATCGGCCAGTTGCTGGCCAGCATGCACCGGCTCGGGCCGAAGGCGTCGATGCAGCCGAGGACCCACGGCCGCAGCGACTCGACCGTCCAGTTCGGGTCGGACCCACTGGCGAGGGCAGAGATCTTGCAGACGACGTTGGGCGTCGCGGCGAGTGCGGACATCGCCTGTTGCCAAGTGCTCCGGTACTCGGCCGTGCGCTCCACCGGCAGGCCGGCGTGGCCGAGCACGAGCACCGCAGACGGGGCGTGGTCGGCGAGCCGTGCCAGCTGCGGGAAGTGCTCGTGGGTGACCATCAGCTCGACCGTGCCGGCCTGCGGCGCCAGTTCGGCGAACCGATCGACGAGTGCCGGGTCCACGAGGCGGTCCACCGGCACGGACAGGTCGCGCACCCCACGGAACAGGTCGGACGCGCGGTGATCCATCACGACGCGCGCGGCGTCGTCGTCGACGAGGCGGACGGAACCGATCAGCGCTGATGGCCAACCGGTGTCAGCAGCGAGACCCTCCAACCACTCGGTCTCTCGCGTCGGGCAGTCCGACCACGCGGCCGCCTGCACGTGGACGGCGGCGACGACCCCGGAGCCGGCGGTCTCGGCGACGAACTCCGCCGTCGTGTAGCGCGGCGCATCGAGGCTGGGGGTGCCCTTCAGGCGGGGATGATCAAAGCCTGGTTCGAGCCAGAGCCACCGCAGCCCCGGTACCGAGTGGTCCCAGAAGTGGACGTGGGCGTCGACGAACGGCTCGGTCAACGCTCGGGCTCCACGGCCCTTAGAGTATACTCAATGTGGTGAAGCAGGGCTACCGCATCATCGACACGGACACCCACGTCGGTCCCAGCATCGAGACGCTTCAGGAATTCGCCGGCCCCGAACTTCGCGCCCGCTGGGACGAGCTGCTTGCGTACTACCAGCCGCAGACGGAGGGTGGCCACTTCCTGAGCATCGAGCCGATGGCGTACAAGCGCCAGATGGGCGAGCCGTCGGCGGACACCGCCGCGACACGCGGCGGCAAGAGCCCGCTGAAGGGAAGCGTCAGCAAGCCTCGCCCGCCGTACGAGCCGGGCGTCAACGACCTCAACGCCGAGGGCCGGCTGCGCGACATGGACCGGGAAGGCGTCGATGTCCACTTGATCATTCCTGGGACGTTCGCCTACGCCGTGTCGGCGCTCGACACCGCGCTGGCACAGGAGATCTACGCCGCCTACCACCGCTATCTCGACGCCTACTGTGCCGTCGATCCTGCTCGCCTCAAGGCCACGGTGCCGGTGTCTGCTGCCGATGCCGACGCGGCCGCGGGTGACATCAAGCGTCTCGCTGACGCACCGTGGGCGGCGGCGGTCACGGTCGTCCTTCCGGAGGGGCTGCCCGTCGACGATCCGAGCTTGCACCCGATCTGGCGCGCCCTCGACGAGCACGACCTGCCGCTCCTCCACCACTCGTTCTTCTACGAGCCGCCGTACTTCCCCGGCTATCGCGACGTATGGGACAACGTCGTCGTGGCCCGTGCCGCGGCCCATCCGTGGGGTGCCCAACGACTGGTCGCCTACCTGGTCCTCAGCGGCCTGTTCGACCAGTACCCGCGGCTGCGGATCGGCTTCTCGGAGTGCAGTGCGGGCTGGCTGCCAGCCTGGCTGATCCGTCTCACCGGCCAGGCCCGGTACCTCAGCCACGCCCTTCCCGAACTCGCCGACGAGCCCATCGCGTACGCACGGCGCGGTCAGATCTACTGCGGGATCGAGCTCTACGAGGGTGAGGCGCTGGCCAAGTCGATCTGCGACATCCTTGGCGACGACGTCCTCATGTACCAGTCCGACTACCCGCACAACCAGGCCGAGTTCCCGTACTCCCCTGACGTCGTGCTCGGCTGGTCCGGCCTCGGCGAGGAACGGATGCGCAAGATCATGTGCGACAACGCCGAGCGCTACCTGCGGATGTGACAGCCGCGGCGGCCGCGACGTCGGATCCTCGCGCCACCGCGGCTGCGGTGGAGGTCCTGCGCGACGGTGGGAACGCGGTCGACGCAGCGGTGGCCGCTGCGTTGGTCCTCTACGTCGTCGAGCCGCAGTCTGCCGGCGTCGGCGGAGACGCGTTCCTCATCGTCGTGGAGCCAGGTCGACCACCGGTGGCGCTCGACGGCGCCGGCGCGCTGCCGCTCGCGCTCACCACGGAAGCGCTCGCCGCGGACGGCCTCGACGCGGTTCCCGTGCGGGGTGGCCGGACCGCGACGGTGCCCGGTGCGCTCGGCCTCCTGGAAGAGGCGGTGACCCGGTTCAGCACGCGCTCCCTCGCCGAACTGGCGCAGCCGGCGATCACCCTCGCCGACGAGGGCTTCGACGTACGCCCGACCCTGGCCGCCGCTGCCGCCCGCGCGGCGGCCGAGATCGGCTCCGATCCGGTCCTCGGGCCGCTGTACGTACCGGGCGGCGAACCGGTCGGCACTGGGCAGCGTGTCCGCAATCCCGCGCTCGCCAGCTGCATGCGCACCTTTGCGGCGGCGGGAGCCTCCGCGCTCTACGACGGAGTGCTGAGCGAGGGCGTGGTCGGTACCGTCGCCGCCGACGGCGGCTACCTGTCGCGCGACGACCTGGCGCGGCACCGGACGACGGAAATGGCGCTGATCTCCGCGCCGTTCGCCGGGCACGTCGTCTGGGAGCTCGACCGGCCGACGCAAGGTCTGGCCGTCATCGATGCGATCTCGAACATCGATGCGGCGCTGCCGATCGACTGGGCCGCCGTACTGGACGCCGTGCGCGAAGGCATGCGCCGCGCCGGCTTCGACCCGTCGGCGATCGGGGCCAGGCCGAGCCCCGCACGCGGCGACACCACGTACGTCGCAGTCGTCGACGCAGCCGGCCGTGGAGCGTCGCTGATCACGAGCGTGTTCGGCGACTTCGGCAGCCATCTCGGCGTGGCGGCGATCGGCGGCCCGATCGGCAACCGGGCGACGATGCTTCGCGCCTTGCGGCAAGCTCCGACGCCTGGCGCCAAGCCGCCGCACACCACGATCCCGGCCGCCGTGACGGACGACGGTGGAGGCCTGCGCTACGTGCTCGGCGTCGCCGGCGGGTTCATGCAGCCGCAGGCGCAGGTCCAGTTGCTCGTGCGGATGCTCGGCGAGGGGATGGCGCCGCAGGAGGCGATCGACGCGCCGCGGTTCAAGGTCCTGTTCGGTGGCGAGGTCGCTCTCGAGCCCGGTCATCCGCTGCTCGCCGCCATGCCCGAGGCAGGAGCGCGACCAGCCGGTCCGGAGGGTTTCGGTGGCGCGCAGGTCGTCGGCTGGCACGACGGCCGGCTGGAGGCGGGGGCAGATGCCCGTCGGGGTGGCGTCGCCGAGGTCCTGGAGTGACGGTGCGGGCGCTCGCTGGTCCGCCGAAGTTCTTCGGGCTCGCCGTACTCCGCTCGGGCGAGATCCTCGGCGCCACGTTCGCCGCGGGCGTCGTCCGGTCTGGGCCCGGTGCGTGGAGCGCGGTACCCGAGCTGTCCGAGCTGAGCACCAATGCGGTCCTCCAGACGACATCGGGTGCCGTGCTCGTCGGCACGAACGGCAACGGACTCCATCGCTCGCCCGACGGCGGCCGCTCGTGGCAGCGCGTCGCGGCCGGACCGGCCGGCACCGTCTACTCACTGGCGGAAGGTCGGAGTCTGTACGCCGGGACTGCAGACGAGGGAATGTGGCAATCGATGGACGACGGCGCGAACTGGACGCCGGTCGACCGCGGTCGGAGTGGCACGTGTATCTACGCGGTCACCGCCCGCAGGGACGGGACGGTTGTCGCCGGGACGGACCTCGCGAGGGTCACCGTCCACGCTCTCGCCGACGACGGCTCGGCGATGTACGCCGGCTGCAACGGCGATGGTGTGCTGCGGTCCTCGGACGGCGAGTGCTGGGCACCGGCGTCCACCGGCCTCGGCGACCCTCACGTCCACTGCCTCCTCGTCACGACCGACCGCACCCTGCTCGCTGGAACCGGCGCCGGCGTGTTCCGCACCCGCGACGGTGGTGCCACGTGGTCGGCCGCCAACACCGGCATGGGAGCGTCACGGATCTTCTCGTTGGCGGCCGCCTCGGACGGCTCGTTGTTCGCCGGCGGCTACGACGGCGTCTGGCGTTCGACGGATGGCGCCGCGTCGTGGTCGCCCGTGCCCACCGGCCTCACCGCGGCGCATGTGTTCGCTGTCGCCGCCGCTCGAGGCGCCGTGTACGGCGGCACCGGAGACGGCCTCGTGCGTTCCGGTGACGGGGGGCGGTCGTGGGTGCGAGCCGACACGGGCCTCGGCGAACGCACCGTCTACTGCGTTGCGTTCACGTCCGACGGCCGGGTGCTCGCCGGCACCTCGGCGGGCTGCCTGGTGTCCACGGACACTGGCGCGACGTGGCGGGCGGAGAACGATGGGCTGACGAACCTCGACGTCTATGGCTTGGCGGTGGACACTGACGGAGACGTGGTCGCTGGCACCAACGGCGACGGCGTGTTCCGGTCCGGCGGGGATCGCGTGCGGTGGACGCCCGCCAACAATGGGCTCCCCGACCGCACGGTCCACGACCTCGTCGTCGACACCGCCGGTCGCTTGACCGCGGCCACCAGCAACCTCGACGGCGGGCACAAGGGAGGTGGCGTGTACCGCTGGTGCGACGGCGCCTGGAGCCAGGCCGGGCGCGGGTTGCCTGACGCTGCTGTCTACGGGCTGGCGGTCGACGGTTCCGGCCGCGTGTTTGCCGCGGTCCGCGGGGCACGGGTGTTCCGGCTCGACCCTGACGACGACTGGCACGACGTGACGCCCGGGCTCGACGATGCGAAGGGCTACGGCATCGGTGTGACGAAGGACGGGTCCGTGCTGCTGGCAACGAGCGAGGGCGTCGTGCGTTCCGCCGATCAGGGCGCGACGTGGACCACGACCGCAGCGGGACTGGCCAGCCGCACCGTCTACGCCTTCGCCGACGACGGCACCGCCGTCTACGCCGGGACGGGCGCCGGCGTCCACCGTTCGGTCGACGACGGATTGAGCTGGGAGCGGTGATGGCTGCGACGGATGGCTGGACCGCGCTCGTCGGCGCCACGATCATCGACGGCCACGGTGGGCCGCCGATCACCGACGGAACCGTGCTCATCCACGACGAGCGCATCGAGCGCGTCGGTGCCCAGCAGGACGTCGAGGTTCCTGAAGACGCCGCCGTCATCGATGCCACCGGCCGGTTCGCGCTGCCGGGTCTGATCGACGTCCACGTCCACTACTTCGAGTGGATGGGCGAGCTGTTCCTGGCGCACGGCGTCACCGCGGTGAAGGATGTCGGCAACGACGTCGAGTGGATCGCCACGGCGAGTGACGAGGTGGAGTCCGGAGCGGTGCGCGGCCCTCGCATCTTCTACACGGGCAACGGCCTCGACGTGCCGCCGCCGCGACGTGACCACTTCATCGGGCTCGAGGACGCCGAGATGGCGCGGCAGGTCGTTCCGCTGCTCGCGGAGAAGGGGGCGATCGCGATCAAGGTGCGGGAGCTCCTGCCCGTCGAACTGCTCCGCCCGGTCGTCGAGGCCGCGCACGAACTCGGGCTCAAGGTGACCGGTCACCTCCGGGCCACCGACGCTCGTGAGGCGGCGCTCGCCGGGATCGACGGACTCGAACACGCCAGTGGTCTCGTGCAGGCGACGATCGATCCGTGGATCACCGTCGACCTCGACACCCTCGAGGCACGGGACATCTACGCCAAGTACGTGGCCGAGCGGAAGGCGTACGCGCTGATCAACGAACACCGTGCGGGTGAGCTGGTGACCATGCTGGCCGCTCGCGACGTCGCCATGATCCCGACGATGTCAGGGTGGTGGCGGATGGCCAGCGCTCGGCGCGACACGTTCGCCACCGAGGACACCCTGTTCGCCGAGGAACCGTCACTTGCGTACGTGCCCGACGAGGCGAGGTCGATCTGGGCGACGTCGAAGCTGTACGAGATCGATGATCCTGACGATCTCGCCCAGCTCAGTGTCGGCTACCGCAAGATCCAGGCGCTCCTGCGCCGCCACCGCGAGGAGGGCGGCCCGTTGCTCGCCGGATCCGACACGTACCTGTCCGTCCCGGGTCTGAGCTTGCAGCGGGAGCTGCTCTTCCTCGTCGACTGCGGCTTCACGCCGATGGAGGCGATCGGCATCGCCACGCTGGAGAACGCCCGCTTCATGGGGCAGGACCGAGACATCGGTTCACTCGCCGCAGGCAAGATGGCGGACATCATCGTGCTCGACGAGGACCCACTGGCGAGGATCGAGAACATCGCCACGGTGTCGACGGTCATCAAGGGAGGCGCGGTGGTCGACATCAGCTATCACTCCGACTACGCGGTGCCGACACCACGCCCGGTGATGCATCGACCGTTGTGGGTCGAGCGCCGCCTGGCCGAGGGCTGAGCGGCAGGATGGAGGACGCCATGCCAGCGACGGCCACGATCGAGATCCACCGCCTGTCCCCGGCGATCGGCGCGGCGATCACCGGGATCGACCTGCACGGTCCGCTCGATGACGAGACGTTCGCCGCCCTCCATGACGCCTTCCTCGCCAACTGCGTCCTTGTGTTCCCCGGGCAGCACCTCGGACCGGCCGACCAACAGGCGTTCGGCGAGCGCTTCGGCGAACCGCTCGTCGTGCCGTACCTCGCCCCGCATGCGCTTCCCGGATACCCGGCGATCCTGCGCGTCACGAACATGGGCAAGGCGCAGACCCTGACCGAGAACTGGCACTACGACTCGGCCTACTTCGACGATCCACCGCCGATCGCCATCCTGGCGGCCCAGCAGCTGCCCGACTTCGGCGGCGACACGATGTGGGCCAACGCGTATGCCGCCTACGAGGCGTTGTCGGAGCGGATGCAAGACGTGCTGGCGGGACTCCGGGCAGCCTTCACCGGAACGGTCGTCGGCGACGACGGGCAGCGCCGCGACGTCGTCACGTACCACCCGGTCGTGCGGACCCACCCGCTGACGAAACGGAAGGCGCTCGGCATCGGGCGGATCGAGTCAGTGCCGCACTTCGAAGGCATGACCGAGGCAGAGAGCCGGCCGTTGCTGCAGTTCCTCTACGAACACTGCACGAGACCCGAGTTCGTGTACCGGCACCGGTGGGCCCAGGGCGACGTCGTGATGTGGGACAACCGCTGCACGATGCACTACGCCATCCACGACTACGGAGACACCGCCGAACGACTGATGCACCGCATCACGATCCTCGGCGAGCAGTGCACCTGAAGCGAGGGTTCTGTCCTTCGGAATCGTGCGTTGTGACGCGGTTGTGAAGGACAGAACGGTATCAAATTCGCGTCAGGCGACGGGTTCCAGGCGGTAGACGCGCTCGGCGGTGCGGTGGAAGATCGCCTCGCGCTCGTCGGCGGCGAGCTCGGCGGTCACCTCGCGGTAGGCGTCGATGAGCTCGCGGTAGGAGCCGAACAGCCGGTCGACCGGGAAGTTCGACCCGAGCATGCAGCGCGACGCGCCGAAGGCATCGACGCACGACAGCACCCAGGGGCGGATGCTCGCCGGTGTCCAGTCCGGGTCCGAGGCACCGGCGACGGCGGAGATCTTGCACACGACGTTGGGCCGCACTGCGAGCCGTCGCATCGCCGTCGACCACGCAGCGAGGTCCGCCGGCGACCGGTCGAGCGGCAGGCAGGCGTGGCTCAGCGCCACCGTCACCGACGGCCACCGCGCGGCGACCTCATCGAGCACGTCGAACTCCTCGTGACTGCGCCGCAGCTCGACCGACAGGTCCAGCTCGGACGCGACAGCCATCGCCGGGGCGATCTCGCCGACGACGAGGTGCGTCGGGGACTCCCAATCCCGGACGCCGCGGAACCGCGAGTGCGCGGCGTGCCGTCGCAGGACATCCGGGGCATCCGGGCGTCCGAGCAGGCAGCCACCGACGATCGCTTCAGGTGTTCCGTACTCGGCCGCCACCGCCTCGAGCCATCCCGTCTCGGTCGCCGGGTCGTCGATCGGGTGGGCGCAGTGCACGTGCACGGCAGCGGCGAGTCCGCTGCCCGCGGCTTCGAGGCGGAACTCTGGCGGGGTGTAGCGCGGCGCGTCGAGCTCGTCTGAGCCCTCCCAACGCCTGAACGTGTAGCCGGATTTCAACCACGCCCACTCGAGCCCTTCCACCGTGTGGTCCCAGAAGTGGATGTGGGTGTCGACGAACGGCTCGTCAGCCATCGTGCCTGCCAGGGCGCCCAGCGCGTCAGGACAGCAGCCGCGGCCCGGGCGTGAACCGGGCGGGCAGGGAGAAGGTCCCGTAGGTCACGCCGATCGTCTCGGCCTTCACGAGGCGGTCGTGGTCGACCTCGTAGTCGGGCATGCGGCGCAGCACGGTCCGCAGCGTGAGCAGGATCTGGCGGCGGGCGAAGTTGGAGCCCAGGCAGCGATGGGCGCCGAGCCCGAAAGCCATGTGCCGGTTCGGGGAGCGGTCGAGCAGCACCTTGTCCGGGTGGTCGAACACCTCTTCGTCGCGGTTCCCCGACGCCCACACGAGGAGGATCCGATCGCCGGCTCGGATGTCCCGACCACCGATCGTCGTGGCGCGCTTGGCGGTGCGGGCCAGCGCGAACTGCGGCGACTCGAAGCGCAAGAACTCCTCGACCGCCGACGGCAGCAACTCGGGCTCGTCGATCAGGCGCTGCCGTGCGTCGCGGTCCCGATCGAGGTGGATGAGGGCGCTGCTGATCGCCGACCCAGTGGTGTCCAGGCCTCCCTGCAGCGTCAGCATCACCATCTCCTGGACCCCATGGTCCGAGACCGGCTCGCCGAACACCTCGCCGCGGGTCAGGTACGTGATCATGTCGTCACGTGGCACAGCGCGCCGCTCGGCGATCGTCTCGCGGATCGTCTGGGCGATCCAGGCGAGCTCCTCGAGCACACCGGCCCGAGCGGGGTTGTCCTGGCGCATGAAGACGGTCTTGTGCATCGGCTCGGAGATGCGCCGCCAATCGTCCACGTTCATCCCGAGCTTGTGCAACGTGACCATTGCCGGCACGGGGTTGGCCAGGTCGTGCACGAAATCCGCCTCACCGTGCTCGATGAAGTCGTCGATGCAACGGTGCACGAAGAGCTCGATGACCGGTGCGAGACGATCCGTCGCCGCCGGCGAGAACATGGGATGGAGGAGCCTGCGGTACTCGAGGAAGTCGGGCGGGTCCATCTCGATCGGGATGGACTTCTGCTTGGCGTTCTTCTTCGGAGGCACGAGGATCGTCTCGGCGGACGAGAAGGTCTCGTCGTCGAGGGCGACCTGTCGGATCTCCTCGTACCGAGTCAGCACCCAGAAGCCGTCGTACCGGTCGCTGCGGGCGACCGGGCAGTCCCGGCGAAGCTCGGCGAGCGTCGGCCACGGGTCAGCGGCGAACTCTTTGCTGTGATGGTCGAAGTGGACGGCCGCCGCAGGTGCGATCACTGGTGCGCCTCTGCGATGCTGCCAGCGAGCGAGCGCCAGCGAGCGAGCGGCCAGCCGCGGCCTGCGTGGCCGGGGAACGCCATCGACGTCATGCGCCGCCCTCCGCGGCGAGCTCGGCGAAGCGGTCCGCTCCGGCCTGGGCGACCTTGGCGTCGTCGGCGTAGTGGCCGCCGCTCACGCCAACTGCGCCGACGGCGACGCCGTCATAGATCAGCGGGACGCCGCCGGGGACGAGGAACGTCTCCGGGTTGGCGCTCATCGCCCGCCACAGCACCTCGTCCTTCTTCAGGCGCTGCTCCAGGAAGTCCTCCGTCGAGCGGCCGAGTCCAGCGGCGGCGGTCGCCTTCATCAATCCGCCTCGCCATGCCTTCGCGCCGGCGCGCTCGGTCTTGCCGGCGGCGACGATCTCGCCCTGCTTGTCGGTGACGACGACGCCGGCGCCGACCCCGAGCTCTTCGGCCTTGGCAAGGGCGGCGCGCAGTGCCTCGGCCGCCGCGGCGTACGTCACGTTGCGCTGCACCTTCACGATGTCGTCCACGAACAAAGAGAATACTGAATTCCCGTCATTCCATCAGCAGCCTGGGCTGCGACTGCTCCTCGCGACCGGGCAGGAAGCGAGTGAGCACGAGGCCGACGGCGGCGATTCCGGCGGAGACGAGGAAGCCACGGTTGTACGCCGCCTGAGCATCGGCGAGCTCGGCGTCCGTTGCCGTGGTGAACGTCAGCTCGCCGACCTGGGCCGTGATGATGGTGGCGAGGACGGCGGTGCCGAGTGCGCCGCTCACCTGCCGAGTCAGCGAGCGCAGCGCCGACGCCTGCGGCACGAGCCGGCTGGCCACCGCCGACAGGCCCATCACGACGAGCGGCATCGTGCACAGGACGATCCCGACGTTGTTCACGACCATCAGCGCGATGACGAGGACCAGCGGGGTGTCGACGCGCAGCGCGCCGAAGGCGACGGACGATGTCACGACGAAGACGAGTCCGAGCGTGACCGGCGGTCGTCCTCCGGTGCGGTCCGTCCAGCGCCCGCCGAGCGGCATCGCGACCGCGCTGGCCACCGCGGCAGGCAACAGCGCGAGCCCGGTCTCCAGCGGGCTCAGCCCGCGCAACGACTGCAGCTCCAGCGGGATGAAGACGGTGCGGGCGAACTGCGCCACGGCGACGGCGGCGACGATCCCGAGCACCAGCCGGAACGCCGGCACGTCGAAGACCGACATGTCGATCAGCGGATGCGCCGTGCGCCGCGCGTGGAGGCGATAGCCACCGAGCAGCGCGACCCCGCCGGCGCAGACCACGACCGTCAGCAGCGCCGACCAGCTGTCCGCCTGCCCGAACCCGAGCAGGATGGCGATCAACCCGGTTGCGACGAGCGCCAGCCCGATCGTGTCGAACGGCCGCGCTCGCGACATGTGCTCGATCGGATCGTGCGGGAGCTTGGCCCTTCCCAACCCGACCACGGCGACTGCGAACGGCACGTCGATCAGGATCAGCACCCGCCAGTTCGCCGCCTCGAGCACCCAGCCTGAGAGCAGCGGAGCGATCAATGGTCCGAGCATGACCACGGTGCCCGAGATGCCAACCGCCGTGGCCCGCTTGCCTTCCGGGAACATGCTGAACGCGAGTGACGTCGCCAGCGGGACGATCATCCCGGCACAGAGACCTTGCAAGCTCCTGGCAGCGATCAACCAGCCGAGGTTGAGGGATCCGGCCACCGCCACTGCGAACAGCCCGAAGCCTGCGGCCGAGGCGAGGAACAGGCGTTTCTGGCCGAAGCGCTCCGCTGCCCATCCCGCGGCGAGCTGCGAGATGCCCATCGCCATCAGGAACACCGGGATCGCCCACTCGGCGCCGGCGCCGAGATCTGCAGAGATCTCCGGCAGGGCGAGGACGATGAACGTCGTGTCCATCAGGACGACGAGCGAGGCGAGAACGATCGCCGCCATCGCGGCGACCGGGTAGCGGCCGGTCGAAGTCGACGCCGTCGTCACGCCTGCGCCGTCACGCCAGTGAGACGTAGACGTTCTTCTGGCGGAGGAACTCGTCGATCCCTGCCCGGCCGCCCTCGCGCCCGAAGCCGCTCTGCTTCACGCCGCCGAACGGCGCGCTCGGCGGCATGGGCGGGAAGGCGTTGATCCCGATCGACCCGGCGTCGAGC
Organism: uncultured Acidimicrobiia bacterium; assembly: GCA_963844915.1. Classification (GTDB taxonomy): domain Bacteria; phylum Actinomycetota; class Acidimicrobiia; order Acidimicrobiales; family Ilumatobacteraceae; genus JALZMG01. Next base: position 171,537 of record CAWJQF010000015.1, read on the forward strand.
CGGGCGGCGAGCCGGTGGGCGCGGCGAAGGTCGTTGGTGAACACGATGCCACCCAGCCCGTAGGCCGTGCCGTTGGCGAGCGCAACCGCCTCGTCCTCGTCGTGGAACCGCACGATCGACAGCACCGGACCGAAGATCTCGTTCTGTGCCAGGTCGCTGCTGTTGTCGACGTCGCCGAACACCGTCGGCCGAATGAAGTAGCCCGCTGCCAGCTCGCCGGCCATCCGCTCGCCACCGGTCAACAGGCGACCATCACCACCTGCCGCCGCCCGCTCGATGATGGCGAGGATCCGCGCGCAGTTGGCCGCGTCGATGACAGGACCCATGTGGACGCCGTCGTCGAACGGTGGGCCGACGACGAGCGACTCGGTGAGCGCCACCACTCGCTCCTGGACGGCGTCGTAGACGGAGTCCTCGACGAGCAGCCGGGTCGGGAGCACGCAGCCCTGTCCGCTCGTCGGCACGAGGCCGGCCTGGACCGCTGTGACGGCGGCCGCATCGAGGTCGGCGTCGGCGAACACGACGTTGGCCGACTTGCCGCCGAGCTCGAGCACGACCGGCGTGAGGTTGCGCGCCGCAGCTTCCATGATCCGGCGCGCCGTCGCCCCACCGCCCGTGAAGCTGATCTTGGAGACCCGCGGATCATCCACGAGCGCGGCGCCGGCATCGGCACCGCCCGTCACGACGTTCACGACGCCGGGAGGCACACCGGCCTCCAGGCAGAGCTCGGCGAAGCGCAGCGGACCGAGCGGTGCCAGCTCGGCCGGCTTGAGCACGACGCAGTTACCAGCGGCCAGCGCCGGCGCGACCTTCATGGCCGGTGAGACCATCCCGCCGTTCCATGGCGTCAGCACGGCGACCACCCCGTACGGCTCGAGCCGCGTGTAGTCGAGCGCCGGACCGGCCGACGTGGGCACGGTCGCCCCCTCCAGCTTGTCGACCCAGCCAGCGTTGTAGCGCACGTACTCGGCCGCCAGCGACGCACCTCGGCGCCGCTTGAACGGCGCGCCGGTCTCCAACGAGCGCATCACACCGAGGTGCAAGTCGTTGGCATCGATGAGGCGAGCCAGCTCGTCCAAGACGTCACGCCGCCGCGCCGGCGCCCACTGCGACCACTCGGGGAAGGCAGCGATCGCGGCGTCGATCGCTCGATCGACTTCCGCCGGGCCACCCATCGCCACGCTCGCCAGCGGCTCACCCGTCGACGGGTTGATCTGCTCGCGCCGGCCGCCGCTCGTGTCGGCCTCCCAGCGATCACCGATCAGGAGGTCGCCGCTCGGCAGCTGGACGTTCCGGATGAGCTCTGCAGGATCGGTCATCGCGTCCATCCCACTCAGATCAGCAGCGCGCCGCCGTCGACATGGAGCACCGTGCCGGTGACGTACGTCGCGGTCATCAGGAACAGCATGGCGTGGGCCAGCTCCTCCGGCTGGCCGAGGCGGCCGAGCGGCAGCTGGTCGAGGTAGGGCCTGAGAACCTCGTCCTTGCGGTCGCCGAACGCCCGGTCGAGGACCGGCGTGTCGAACGAGCCCGGACAGACCGAGTTGACGCGGATCGGAGCCAGCTCGACAGCCATTGCCCGGGCGAACGACTCGACGGCGGCCGTCGCCGCCGCGCCGGCAGAACGGTTGGCACGGGGACGGAACGCGGAGACGCCAGAGCAGAACGTGAACGACCCGGTCGGTGGCATCCGAGGTGCGCCGGCGGCGCACAGGTTGCGGGCTGCCCACACGCGCGCGTCCATCGCTCGCTGGTACATCTCGTGGTTGGTGTCGGCGACGCTGGCGTTCGGCTGCTCACCCGTGAACGACGCGACGTGATCGATGCGGTCGTACGTGTCGAACAGCGCTTGCACGGCTCCGGCGTCTGCTCCATCGAGCGACTCCGCCCGCGTGTCACCGCCGATCTCAGCCAGCGCATGGTCGAGACGTTGCCGGTCGCGGGCAACGATCGTGACGTCGGCACCCGCCGCCCGTGCTGCCCGCGCCGTGGCCAAGCCGAGACCCGAGCTGGCGCCGAACAGCACCACCGTCTGTCCCTCGAGCGAGATCGTCATGCCTCCCGTCCTACTTCGCAGGCCAGCGGCCAGTCGAAGTCGGTGACCGCCGTCCACGCGCCGCGATCGGCGTCCCAGCGAATCGTGCGCGCGGCGCGGAACCCCCAGTGCTCGCCGCGCCCGAACGTCACGTCGGCGCCGCTGGCCATCGGCACGGAGCACAGCTGCTCGAGGCCGGCCACCAACGCAGCGCGTTCGGGGTCCGGCCCGGCACACCGCAGGCCCTCGACCAGCAGCGTCACGAGGTCGCTCGTGATGAGCACGTTCGACCACTCCCCGGACGGCATCGCGTCAGCCGACGCGTCCGGGACCGCTCGCCAGCGTTCGTACGCCTCGAGCGCGCGGGCGGTCTCAGCTCCGAGTGGACGTGCAGCCGCGACGTCGCCGACGCGACTCATCGTGAGCGCGAGTGTGCCGTTGTAGAGGTCCGGTGGGAACCGTTGAGCGGTCACGTCGTTGGTGTGCTCTCCGGTCTCCAGGTCGAGCAGCTGCGGTCGATAGCCGATGCGCTGCGCCGCCCGCAGCGTGTTGATCCAGCTCGACCCGCCGACGAAACCGAGCAAGAGGTCGACGCCGTCGCCAGCGAAGCGGGCCGGCGCCGACTCGTCGTGTTCGCTCCCGACACCGATGCCGTCGGAGTCGATCACCGTGCGAACGTCGTGCCCGAGTCGCCGGAGCGCGTCGATGGCCGCGGCCGTCGCTTGGCGCGTCAGGCGATCACAGAAGATGCCGATCACTCGCCCATCGAGATGACCGCCGGCGTGCGCCCACGCAACGAACGACCGGTACAGGACGTCCTGCGCCGCCCGCAGCGTGAACAGCCACGGCGCGGCGAGCTCGAGCGTGGTGGACGGCACGGCGTTCACGTCGATGACTGGAACCTTTGCCGCGGCCAGCCACAGCGCACCGTCCGTGAAGTCGCGACCGCCCAGTACGGCGAACGCGCCTTCGTCGACGAGACGGCGGGCGGCGTCAACCTTCTCCGCGGGCTGGTTCGAGCGGTACGACGCGAAGACCAGTCGCAGATCACGACCGTGGATCGGGATCCGCCCGTCGCCGCGACACCGTTCGACGGCGGCGATGCACTGCTGTTCAGGATCGCCGATGCCCCACGACCGGTCGAGCGCCACGTATTCGGAGAGGTCGGGAACGGCGATCCCGATCGTCAACTCGTCGACCACATCACGCTCCTCGTCGTCGGGGCGCCCGGCACTGCCGCGCGCCGCTCGCCGACCGACGCCGAATAAAGTGTGCTAAATACCCTAGGCGGTGAGGGGCGCGCGAGCAACCGACCGGGGAGCCAGGTGCTGGAAGCACTGACGTTGCCGATCTTTGACTTCGAGATCCCACTGAACGTGGTGATCCTCGGCCTCGTCAACGGCCTCACGTACGCCCTGATCGCGATCGGTCTGACGCTCGTCTATCGCACGTCGCGGGTGCTCAACCTCGCCGCCGGTGAGATGGGCGCGCTCCCCGCGCTGTTGATCCCGATCCTCGTCATCAACAAGGGCTGGCCGTACTGGCTGGCGCTGGTGCTCGCATTGGTCGGCGCAGCGGCGATCGGCGGGCTCACTGAGTCACTCGTCATCCGTCCCCTCTCGCGCGGTCCGCGCCTGACGATGCTCGTCGCCACCATCGCGCTGGCGCAGGCGCTGTTCGGCTTCAGCCTGCTCATCCCCCGGGGCGGCGACCTCACGGGCAAGGCCTTCCCGACCCCGTTCGACTGGCACCTCACGATCGGCACGCTCGTGCTCGGCCCGGGCCAGCTGCTGATCCTCATCGTCGCCCCGCTGTGCGCACTCGCCGTCACGGTCTTCCTGCGGCGCAGCCCGCTCGGGCGCGCCAGCCGGGCGACCGCAGAGAACCCGGAAGCGGCCCGACTCGCCGGCGTGCCGACGGGGCGCGTGTCGTTCGGCATCTGGGTGATCGCCGGCCTGCTCGCCGGCGTCGGAGCCGTGCTCATCGGCGCCACCCGCCCGCTCACGCTGTCGGCCGCACTCGGCCCGGCGCTGCTGTTGCGGGCGCTCGGCGCGTCGATGCTCGGCGGGCTGAGCAGCATCTGGGGATCGTTCGGCGGCGGTATCGCGATCGGAATCGTCGAGGCCCTCGTGCTGTGGAACTATCCCGTCGGCGGCGTGCTCGAGCTGGTCCTCGCCATCGTGATCCTGCTCAGCATGCTGCTCAAGCCGGGCCTCGGACGCAGCCGGCAGATGCGCGAGGGCGCCGACTGGACGCTGACGACCGCCGTCCGCCCGCTGACACCAGCCGAGTCGCGGCTCCCCCTCGTACGGATCGCTCGGGTCGTCGTGCTGACGATCGTGATCGCCATCGCCGCGCTCGCCCCGTTCGCCGTCCGGCCGTCGCTGCAGGTGACCCTCACGACGATCGTCCTCATCGCGCTGGTCGCCTTGTCACTGGTCGTGCTGACCGGCTTCGCCGGCCATGTGTCACTCGGCCAGTTCGCCTTCGCCGCCGTCGGTGCCGCCGTCGGTGGGCGCCTCTACCAGCTCGGCATCCCCCACCTCGCCGAGCGCGGCGATCGTGATCATCGTCGGCGCCGCGGTGGCCGTCGTCGTCGGTCTTCCGGCCCTGCGGCTCCGAGGTCTGTTCCTCGCTGTCTCTACGCTCGGGTTCGCCCTCGCCGTGGCCAGCTGGCTGTTCTTCCAGGGCTGGCTCGTCCACATGTCGCCCGAGACGGGCAGCTCGCTGCAGCTGCCGCGCCCGACCCTGTTCGGGATCGACTTCAACGAGGAGAACCGCTACTACTGGCTCTGCCTCGGGGTGCTCCTGATCGTGATCCTCATGGTGTACCGGCTGCGCCGCACCGGTCCTGGTCGGGCCATGCTCGCCGTCCGCGACAACGAGGCCTCGGCGGCGAGCCTCTCGCTGGTGCCGTGGCGGGTGAAGCTCACCGCCTTCGCCTTGTCCGGTGCGATCGCGTCGCTCGCCGGCTTCCTCTACGGCGGCCTGCTGATCAACTTCGCCTCCGACCCGAGCCAGACGTTCGCGCCCGGTGAATCACTGAGCTTCGTCGTGATCGCGGTGTTCGGAGGGATCACATCGGCGACCGGCGCCGTCCTCGGCGCGCTGTGGGTCGAAGGGATCCCTCGACTGCTCGGCGAGGGCTATGCGCTGCTGTCCTCTGGACTCGGCGTGATCCTCATCCTGCTGCTCATGCCCGGCGGGCTGGCGACGCTGGTGTTCGCGCTCCGCGACCGCTTCGTGAGGTTCGCCTCTCGCCGGCACGCGGCGGCAGGCGTCGCCTCGACTGCGGACGTCCAACCCTCCGAACGTGACGGGTCGCGGGCTCGCATCCGTGCCGGTCTCGCGTCCAGCGTCACCGCGACGGCCGAAGACTCCGCCGCCCCGCTCACTGCGAAGGACATCCGTGTCAACTTCGGCGGGCTGCGCGCCGTCGACGACGTCACCGTGCACGCCGCGGCCGGTGAGGTCCTCGGCTTGATGGGTCCGAACGGAGCCGGGAAGACGACGCTGTTCGACGTCCTGTCCGGGAACCTCCGACCAGAGCACGGCTGTGTCGAGCTCGACGGCCGAGACGTGACCCGCCTGGCTTCCTTCCGCCGGGCTCGTCTGGGCCTCGGCCGGACCTACCAGCAGGCTCGCCTGTTCGCCGACCTCACCGTCCTCGAATCGGTGTCCGTTGCGCTGGAGCGACACCACCGGTCGTGGCTCGTCCCGTCGATGATCGGGTGGCCGGGATCCGTGCGGTCCGAACGGGCCCGGACAGCGCGCGCCGCCGAGGTGCTCGAACTGCTCGACCTCCAGGAGTACGCCCACCGCCCCTCGTCACAGCTGCCGACCGGGGTGCGGCGGATGGCCGAGCTGGCCTGTGTCATCGCGCTGCAACCCCACGTGCTGCTGCTCGACGAGCCGACCGCGGGGTACACGCCGCGGGAGACGGAAGCGTTCGGTGAGACGATCGAGGACGTACGCCGGCACCTCGGCGCGACGATCGTCATCATCGACCACGACGTCCGGCTGATGCGCCACCTCGTCGACCGCCTCTACGTGCTCGCCGCCGGCAAGGTGATCGCCGAAGGACCACCCTCGATCCTCGACTCCGACACCCGCGTCGCCGAGGTCTACCTCGGCGCCTCCGTCGCCTCCCGCACGGCCGCCGCGCCGACCCTCGACCCGGCCGGCCGCGTCTGACCCGCGCCTGGGACTACATCTCGTACGCGTCGTGGTAGTTCCACCACGTGTACGGCGGTGTCTGCGGCCAACCCTCCGGCGAGTCCTCCCACTCCTCCTGCCGCCCGAGCGCGGTGATGTCGAGGTAGTTCCAGGTGTTGCCCATCTGCTCGTCGCCACGGTCGTGGATCCAGTACGTGCGGAAGATCCGCCCGTCCTCTCGGATGAAGGCGTTGGTGCCGTGCCACTGGTCGACCCCGAAGTCGGCGTCGAAGTCGTCGGTGAGGGAGTACCAGGGGATGTGCTCCCACCCCATGCGCTCCTGCAGGCCCCGGATCTCAGCCTGGGGCGCCCGTGAGACGAACACGAGCGTCGTGTCCCTGGCGTTCAGATGGGCGGGATGGGCCACCTGGTCAGCGACGAAGGAGCAGCCGGCGCAGGCCCGCTCGGGGTACGCGCCGCCGCTCGCTGGATACGTCGTGACGTCGGGCGCGTAGAACGCGCGGTACACGATCAGCTGGCGTCGTCCCTGGAAGAGGTCGCCGAGGCTCGCCGGGCCCGTCGGCCCCTCGAACCGGTACTCCTTGTCGACCGCCATCCACGGCATCCGCCGGCGCTTGGCGGCGAGGGCGTCGCGCTCCTTCATGAGCGCCTTCTCTTCCACCAGCAGCTCCTGGCGGGCTGCCTCCCACTCCTCTGGCGACACGATCGGCGGCAGCTTCATTGCGGTTCATCCTCCTTCGGGACGGCCTCGGGACGTTGAGGGGCTCCGTCATACGTATCGACACCGGGGCGCGGCAAGAATCATCGGTCAGTCGGGGGAGCCGATGCTGGCCCGCGTCCGCCGCAGCACGTCGACGATCGCCGGAGCTCCCGTGATGTCCAGTGCGGCATCGGGTGGGAGGTTGTTCGTCAACAACCTCCACGCCTCGTCAGCATCGAGACGTGCCGCGGCGACGACGTCACCTGCGGCCTCTTCTGCGAACTCCCACCGGTCGCCACGGGCGATCCACCAGCGGCGCTCGACGGCACCGGTCACGTCGATCCGCACGGTGGAACCGGACGAGGCGTCGATCGAGGCGAGGCGGTACGGGTAGGCCCACGCCTCCAGCCACTGCGGCACGGGCCGATCGCTCGCCCAGCTGACGTCGGCCTCGACAGCCCGCAGATCGAGCTGCTCGAAGGCCGATGCGACGTGCGGCCCGAGCCAGCCGAGCAGCTCGACGACGAGGCGAGGACTGACCCGGCGTGACGCATCGACCCAATCCGCCTGGAGTCGGTCGATCCAGGCGATGAACCCCGCCTCGTCGAGCTCCGGCGGCGGGTTCGTCCCGCGGTGACCGTCACGCACGAGCGACAGCACGTACAGGTCGTCCCCGAGCAGGTGCCGGCACAGACCAGCGACGTCCCATGCCGGGCATGGCGTCGGGCGGACCCAATCGACGTCGTCGAGCGACGCCAGCAGGGCGAGCAGGCGCTCACGCTCGAGGCGCAGCAACGACGGGTACTCCGCCGATGGCGAGGCGGTCTCGACATGCACCTGGCGAGCGTACGGAGCTGCGCGATTCAGCTCGTCGTTGCTTCGGCGACATAGAACCGGTTGCCGTCGGGATCGAGGAACGAGAACATCAGCGGCGCCGTCTCCCAGTCGAGCAGCTCGCCAGCGTTGAGGCCGAGCTGGCCCACGGCCGCGTGGGCGGCACGCGCGTCGGGCGTCATCAGTCGGATGCCGGTGTCGATGCCGGCCGGGAGCTCCGCTCCGGCGGCCACGAGCGAGATCGTCGTGCCGCCGCCGGTCAGCCCGAGTTCGATCCATCGGAAGCCTGGCTGCAGCTCGGAGTCCGAGCGCACCTCGAGGCCGAGACGCTCGAACAGGGACTTTGCAGCGTCCTGATCGGTCACCGGTACGGCGACCGTGGTGACGTCCGTGAAGGTCGTTGCGTTCATGCCGTGGAGACTCAGCGGTCTCGCCAAACTCATCGCCAGATCCGACTGACGGCACACCCGCGGCACACGAGCGTCACGCCTTCTCCCACGAGGACGCACCACCAACGCGTCGTGACCAAACCCCTCAGAAGGAGCACTCCAATGCCAACCATCGCCGACTACACCGTCGTCAGCGACGCATCGTTCACGCTGCCCGGCGAACTGCTCAACGATCGCCACTTCCCGAACCTGAGCTTCCCCGCCGTGAACCCCGGCTCACCGGCCGTGCTGATGTTCCGCGTCGATCCGGTCGAGATCCCGGCTCGGGTCGTGATCCAGATCAACAACAAGGCCGTCCTGTCCCAGACGTTCGACACCACGCCGCAGCGGACGTGGCACGAGGTGATCGATGCCAACACGCTGAAGGCCACCGGCAACGAGCTGGTCGTGTCCGTGCTCGCAGGGAGCGACGGCGAGGTCGGCCGAGTTGCCTTCTCCGACCTCGTCGTGCAGTTCCAGGCGAACGTGCCCTGATCACTCAGTCCGTGGACCAGCTGTCCGGCTGAGCTCCGTCGACGTCGGTGAAGCCGTACTGGCGGGCCAGCTCGGCGGAGCTCACGGATAGCTGGTTCCACCGCGCCCGGCCGGCGTCGGCGGCGAGCGCAGCGACAGCACGACCGACGTAGCGGGGCGACTCCGACGAGGCGAAGCCGGGCGGTGCCGTGGGCAGCCCGTCGGGCCGATCGGGCTGCAGAGCGTTCCGCCACTCGTTCTCGCTGACGCCGTAGTTGTCCAGCATCATCTCCGAGCGCAGCCAGCCCGGGGTGATCGCCACTGCGGTCGCGCCATACGGCGCCAGCTCGTGCCCTTGTGAGAACGCCAACCGGTTCACGGCGACCTTGACCAAGTCGTAGAACACCGAGATCCGGTACTGCGTGGCGTTGTACTCGGCGGTTCCATCGGTCACTTCGACGAGCAGCCCGCCCGGCCGATCGACCACGAGCGGCAGGAGGTGGTGGGACGTGATCAGGTGGGTCTCCACACCGAGCCGCACGATGCGCAAGCCCTTGTCCAGGTCGTGTTGCCAGATCGGGGTGTTCCAATCGGCGGGTCCGCCCTTCAGCCGCTCGGCCCCCCAGACGTTGTTGACGAGGACGTCGATGTGGCCGTGCTCGACTCGAAGCTGCTCCGCCAACTCGCTGACCTGTTGCGGATCGAGATGGTCCACGGGGATGGCCACACCGGTCCCGCCGAGTGCGGTGACCAGCTCGGCGGTCTGCTCGATCGTCTCGGGCCGCTCGTAGTCCGAGCGCAGCCCGCCGCGGGCGCTGCTTCGCCCGGTGCAGACCACGGTCGCACCAGCCTCTCCGAGGGCGGCGGCGATTCCCCGACCAGCGCCTCGCGTCGCACCAGCCACCACGGCAACACGACCGTGGAGCGCAGCGGGGTCCGGCGACCAGCTCATCTATGGATGATTGCGGCGCAGGAACGACAGCGTTGCCCGCCACGTCTCGGGCGAGTTCCAGATCCCGAGATGGCCGGTGCCGAGCGGTTCGTCGTAGATCCCCTGACCCTCGAGTGTGAGGTTCGTCGCTCCGGCGAGCGCGGGGCTCTGGCTGAAGTCGGCCGGTGCGCCGTTGCGGTCGAGCGCCGGCACGGCCGGGAAGGCGCCGTCGGCGGCGGAGATGTACACGAAGTCGGCGTCGCCGGAGCGAATCGTGAGGTAGCGGGTCGGGCCAGGCGTCTCGTCGCCGGCGTTCAGCGCGCTGAGGAACGGCGTCGCCGTCGCGCCCAGCTCGACGCACACCGCGCTCGTCGGGACGAACCCGCCCGAACCCGGCAACTGCCAGTAGTTCAGCGGCGAGGGCGAGCAGCTGATGATCCCATGGTGTGGGCTGGCCACGGTGACGAGCGTTCGCACCAGGGCGTACGCGTTGTCCTGGCGCATCCACTCCCGGGCGACCGTGCCACCGAGGCTGTGCGCCACGATGTCGACCTGCGTCGCGCCGGTGTAGTCGAGCACGGCTTGTACGAACTGCCGGAGGTCGGGGACGCTCGCCGCCGAGGTGTGCGCCAGCGACGAGCGGATCGTCTGGTCCGCGGGCAAGTCACACTGATCGCCCTGGTAACCCAGGCCCCACAACTCCGACGGCCGATAGCCACGACGCAGGAAGTACTCCGCGAAGTCGTGCAGGTTTCCGTACACAGGGTTGCACGCCGTCGGGAACGGCGTGTCGTTGTTGCCGTGCAGGAAGATCACGGGTGTGCGCGCGATCGGGCCCTCGTCGGAGCCGAAGCCGATGAGCGGGGTGCCCAGCGACGCGTCGAGGATCACCGGGAAGTCAGCCGGGAAGCTGGTCCCGAGCTCTCGGTCCCTGGCGTGCGCAGGGGCGGCCGTGGCCAGCCCGGCAGCGACAAGGGCGACAACAGCACGCAGCAGCATGGCAGCACCTCGCGGACGTCGGTCCCGGCGGACCCTACCGCCCGCTCAGAGGATGAATGGCGGGTAGGTGGCGTCGAGGCCGGTCAGCGGCTTGGCGAGCTCCGGCAGATGCTTGTGGGAGAACAGCAGATGCTGACGGGCTGCCTGCACGTCGTCGAGCGCCCGCAGCAGCGGGCTGCCTGCGTAGGCGGCAGCGCCGCCGCCGAGTTGGTGGGCGACCGAGGTTGCCGCAACGGCGGTCTCGCAGGCCTGGAGGCAGGCGACGAGGATGCGGGCCTGGAGGACACGGTCGACAAGTTCTCCCGCCGTGGCACGCCGCCGCGCTTCGTCGACGGCTTCATGCAGCGCGGCGCGTGCTCCCCGCAGTCGTGCGTCGGTGCTGGCGTACTCCGCCATGCCGACGGGATCGTCGGCCAGCTGACCGCGCCGTGCCGTACGCCCTTCCCGGACCTGACGGGCGATCTCGTCGAGCGCGCCGCGGGCGATCCCCAGCGGGACCGCGGTCAGTGTCGGGAGGAGCACGGAGTAGATCGGCAGCCGCCACATGGTCCCCGCCGGCCACGGTCGATCAGCGAACGTGCAGCACCGGTCGAGCCCGATGGGGACGTCGGTCGCGGTGACGTGGTGACTGCCGGTGCCGCGCAGGCCGGCGGAGTCCCAGGTGTCCTCGATCTCGAGCAGCTCGAGCGGGACGAACGCCACTCGCGGTGTCTGGTCCAGCTCCTCGACGAACGCGCCGAGCCCGGCCCACTCGCTGTGCAGGCAGTTGCTCGTGAACGACCATCGGCCGTTGAGCAGGTGCCGATCACCATCGCGGACGATCCGTCCCGTCGGAGCGAACATCGTGGCGTTGCCCTGATCGGGATCCGCGAAGATCACCCGCGCTGCCTCCTGTGCCAGGTACCCGGCGAAGAGGTTGCTGCCGGCACCGATCACGGCGCACCACGCCGTGCTGGCGTCGACGGCGGCCAGCCGCTCGAACGTGTCCATCGCTTCCGTGACGGGTGCCTCGATCCCTCCCAGCTCGTGGGGGACGGCGAGGCGATGGATCCCCGAGTCCCTCAGCGCCGACACGACACGGTCAGGGAGCCGCCGACCGCGCTCGATCTCCTCGACGGCGCCGGCGACGACTTCGAGCAGGGGCTCGATGGATGGCGCCTGCTCACGGGTGGACGTCTCGTTCGTCGACGCGACCATGACCGCGAGTATCCCGCTCTCGCCCGCGATGAGCGACGTGCCTTGTTCGACCACTCATCGCTCATCGCAGGGCCGTCCCGAGACGGTCCTGCGACTCAGGAGGGCGTCACAACGGCAGCGGCGCCCACTCTCCGTCCGGCTCCCAGCACGGGCAGTCGGGGTTCCAGCGCACCTGGCGCCCCGTCTTCGCACCGCTGTGATCGTCGGGCGAGTAGCTGACGGTCTCCCAGTACGCACCGTGGAAGTCGGTGATCTGCTCGATCGCTTGCCTGGAACTGTTCCTGGGTGACGTCACTGCGCTCGGTGGCGTCGGCGTCACCGAAGGTGGTGGCGATCGTCAGTGCCTCGACCATCAGGTTGGCGAGGTCACACGTGATGAGGACGTTGGTGTACTCACCGGACTGCTCCGGAGTCGTGCGCGGCGATCGTCTTGCCGGAGAAGTCCTCGTAGTTGGCGAGGCATTCCTCGGCCTCCGGGGTGAGGCCGACGGAGAGGTCACCGGCCCGGACGCTCGCCAACGCCGGCACGTCGGTGTACTGGCCCGGCGCATAGGCCGCGGTGGCGACGTCGGCGAGATGCGACGCCCAGTCGGTGTCGATGTAAGCCGGGGTGTACCCCTGGTCGGCGGCGGCGGACGTGAAGTTGATGATGCTCGAGCTGCCGACGATCGGGATGACCATGTCGACGCCGTCGGCCTGGAACCGCTGTGCGGCGAGCGCGTCCTGCTCGGCACCGACGCCCTCCCCACCGGACTGCACCTCGGAGGCGATGTTGACGCCGGCGTCCGTGAGGATCTGCTTGAGGGCGTCGACCGCAGCCTGGGCCGGCGTCTCCCAGTAGAGGCCGACGGTCTTGCCCTCGAGGTAGCCGTTCTCGATGGCCCAGTTGCCGAAGGCCGTCAGGATCGTCGTCTCGTCGGGCTTGACGGTGAAGAGGCTCGGCCCGGCCTGCGCGTACAGGGCCTCTGGCATCTGGTTCACACTGATGATCGGAGTGTTGAACCGGCTCGCCATGCACTCGGCGCCGTCCGGGAAGTCGCGGCCGGCGAGGGCGGCGAAGACCTGCTCGTCCTGGCCGAACTGCTGGCAGACGGCGAGCTGCGCGTCGGCCGCGATGGCATCGTGCGCTGCCGGGACGAACTCGACGTCGACCCCGTTTATTGGCAGTGTGCCATCGGCGTGGAGCGCGTCGAGCACGGCGATGATCTGCTCCTCGGGATCACCGGTGCCGAACGCCGGACTGACCTGCTCGAAGGCCGAGACGTCGGCCCACGCGAAGCCGACCTTGATCGTCTGCTCCACCTCGCCGCCGCCGCCGCCGGTCGTGTCGTCCGACGCTTCCGTCGTGTCGGACTCCCCAGCCGTGGTCTCGGGCGCTTCGGTGGTCTCTGCTGCGGCCTCGGTCGTCTCCGCCGCCTCTGCTGCGGTGGTCTCCGCACCAGCGGCGGTGGTCTCGGCCGCGCTGCCTCCGTCGTCGTCATCATCGCCGCACGCCACCATCACCGTGGTGAGCGCCGCTGCAGCGACGACGAGTCGGGCCTTCTTCCAGCCTGGAACCATTGATGTCCTCCCCCATCGTGGCGCTACGACACGAGAGCGCCCGGCCGCCACAAGAGTATACTCTTCTTCTTCGACCCGCAAGGACGCCCCACCGTCGACGGAGACACGCGTGACCACCGGTTTGCAGACGCTCGTCGACGGGCTGGCCTTCCCGGAGTGCCCGCGCTGGCACGACGGTGAGTTGTGGCTCTCGGAGAAGCGTGCCGGCCGCGTCGTGGCCATCTCCGAGACCGGTGACGTGCGGAGCGTCGTCGCCGTGCCCGGCGGACCCGGCGGCCTGGGATGGAGCCCCGACGGCGAGCTGCTCGTGCTCGACATGAGCGCCCGCCATCTGCTCCGCCTCGAGGTGGACGAGCTGACGATCGTCGCCGACCTGAGCGAGGTGACCGTCGGTCGCTGCAACGACATGGTCGTCGACCAGGAGGGCCGCGCCTACGTCGGCCACTTCGGCTACGACCTGCTCGGTGGCGGGCCGGCCGCACCTGCCACGCTCGTCCTCGTGCAGCCCGGCGGCGCGGTGAGCACCGTGGCCGACGATCTGCACTTCCCCAACGGTTGCGAGCTGACCGCCGACGAGAGCACGCTGCTGGTCGCCGAGTCGGCGGCCAACCGCATCACCGAGTTCGACGTGCGCGCCGACGGCTCGCTCGGTGAACGGCGGGCGTTCGCCGAGCTCGGAGCCGCCATCCCCGACGGCATCGCGCTCGACGCCGCCGGAGGGCTATGGGTCAGCGATCCGGTCGGCTGCGCCCTCCTGCGCGTCGAGCGCGGCGGCGCGGTGACCGCGCGCGTGTCGACAGCGCCGGCCGGAGCGTTCGCGTGTGCGCTTGGCGGCGAGGACGGGCGAACGCTGTTCACGTGCCTCTACACCGAGCAGGCATCACAGGTCACCGACGGTGCGCCACCGATCGGGTCGGTGGTGACGATGCGCGTCGACGTGCCCGCCGCCGGGTTCGGCTGATCCTCGTTCTGTCCGTCGAGATCGCCTCACAACGCACGATTTCGACGGACAGTTGGGGCTTCAGCCGATGCGCTGCTCCAGCCGCGGTCCGTAGTAGCGCAGGGCGTTCGTGCCGAGCAGCCGCTCCTTCGTCTCCTCGTCGATGTCGTCGCGCTCACGCACGGCCTTCACCGAGTACGGGAACTTGCTGTCGCTGTGCGGGTAGTCCGAGGCGTACATCACCGACGTCTCGCCCATCGCCTCGATCGCTTCGGGCACGAGTCGCTCATCGGGCTCAGCCGTGACGAAGCAGCGACCCTGCGCCAGGTACTCCTCCGGTGATCTCGACATGCGGGGCATCTCGGCCGAGCGACGCTCGTAGTGCTCCTCGAGGCGCTCGACCCAGTACGGCACCCAGCCACACCCGGCTTCGAGGAACCCGACGCGCAGCGTCGGATGATCGTCGAGCACGCCGCCGCACAGGATCGCTGCCATCGCGATCATCTGCTCGAAGGGATGCCCGATGGCGTGCACCATGAAGTGGGTGTCGAAGCGCTCGGTTCCCGCTGCCGGCAGATGAGAGCCATTGCCCCAGTGCACCGAGATCGGCGCGTCGAGACGGGCGGCCTCGGCGAACAGCGGGGCGAGCGCTGCGTCGTCGAGCTCCTTCCCGGCGATGCTCGGTGGCACCGTGCCCCCGAGGTGGCCGAGCTCGACGACCGCACGACGCAACTCCTCGACCGCCGCCGACAGATCCTGCGCGGGGAGTGCCGCCATCGGTGCCAGCCGGTTCGGCGCCGTCGCGCAGAACTCGGCGTAGTAGTCGTTGAGGGCACGAGCCAAGGCGACGGCGAACTCGGCATCGCGGATCGTCGACACCGCCAGCCCGAGGCTGCCGTACACGACCTGCACGTCGATGCCGTCGGTGTCGAGGTCGTCGAGCCGGGCCCGGGGATTGGCAGCCCCGCGATGGGTGCCGCCCAGATCCTTGCCCTGCACCTTTCGGGTGTGGCGCTGGCGCAGCCGGGGGTCGGGGTACAGCCGGCCCTCCATCAGGATCCGGGTGAGCCCGAGCGTGTCCTCCACCAACTTCGGCGCGCGGCTGCGATACGGCTCGTCGAGTCGTTCGGCGAGCGCGTCGAGCGACTCGTTGATGTGAGCGTCGCTGTCGATGACCATGGTCTCCTCCTCCAAGGGGTCAGCAGGCAGCGTCGAGAAGTGACGAAGGCGAGGTATTCGTCGAGCTCCTCATCGATTTGCTGCGGTGTCAAGTCGGTGAGCTCGGCGGAGAGGTTGATGCTCTGGCCCGGCCCGAGCACCGGCTCGCCCCTCGTCGGGGCGGCGACCGCTTCGGCGAGCGTCAGCCCGTCGGAGTCGACCGCCGAGATGGTCACCTCGATGCAGTACGTGGTGGTGGAGGACTCGTTCTCCGCCAGCACCTGCACCCTCGGCGCGCCTCCGGTGTCGTCGCCGACGCGCACGTCGCTGAGCGTCACCGGAGGCTGATCGATGATCTCCCGCACGCCGAGCGCGAACCCGGTGATGATGCCGATGACGACGACCGCCCAGAACAGTGGAGCCCACCGGTCGCGCCCGGCCGGAACGGTGGCGATCGTCAGATCGAGGGAGTCCGTGCTCACGCCGTCACCCCGCCCATCATCGTCCGCACCAGCTCGTCACCGTCACCGAGCGCTGCGGCGTCACCGAGCATGGTGACCGTTCCGCGCTCCATCAGCATCACGGTGTCGGCGACCTCGAGGGCGACCGACACCGATTGCTCGACGATGACGACCGTCGTGCCGAGCTGGCGGATCGACCGCACGACGGGCAGGAGCTGCTCGATCACACGCGGCGCCAGTCCGAGCGAGAGCTCGTCGACCAGGAGCAACCTCGGGCCCGCCATCAACGCCCGACCGAGCGCGAGCATCTGCTGCTCGCCGCCCGAGAGCGTGCCCCCGCTCTGGCGCAGCCGGGATGCGAGCTGCGGGAACACCTCGAGGACCGCGTCGAATCGCTGGCGGACCAATGCGTCGGACTGGTGGAAGGGGTACGCGCCCATCCACAGGTTCTCCTGCACGGTGAGCGTCGGGAACGTCGAGCGCCCGCCGGCCATCAGCGTGATCCCGAGCCGCACACGCTGGTCGGGCGGCACCCCGGTGAGGTCGATGCCGGCGTACTCGATGCGGCCCCGCTGGGCATCGATGAGACCGGCAATCGCGCACAGCAACGTCGTCTTGCCGACACCGTTGCGCCCGACGAGCGCATGCACCCCGCCTTCCGGAACGCGCAAGTGCACGTCGAAGAGCACCTGGATCGGCCCGTAGCAGAGGTCGCAGCCGTCGACCGTGAGCAGATCGCCGCCGGCCGCGGTCGCCTCGACGAGACGGCCGTGCTCGATCACCGCCCCACCTGTTCCGGGACCGTCGCTGCCGGTCGGTTCTGGATCCGGCTCGCCGTCAGGCCCGCCACCTTCGTCGTCAATCGCCTCGGCGCGCACGATCTCGCGCAGCCGCCGTTCCTCGCGGATGTACGGCCGTATCGCGAGGAGCAGGAGGATGCCGGACACACCCATCAGCGGGACCAGCACGAGGAACGCGGTCTGCAGGCTGTACGCGTCGGCGAGCACGCCGACGAGGGTGGGAGCGATGGCGGCGCAGACGCTCTGGAGCACCACGTCCATCGCCGTGCCCCGGCCACGCAGCCGGGCGTGGAGCACATCCGCCCGCGCCGCGTTCATCGGAGCCTGCGGCGCGACGAGGCACATCGCGGCCAGCGTGAACATGACGAGCATGAGCGGTGTGTTGCTGATGAGGAACGTCAGCGCGAACAGTGGGAGCGAGAGCAGACGCGCCACCCCGCCGACGAGCACGCGCCCGGCGCGGAAGCCACGGAAGGTCAGGTAGTCGGCGAGCCACCCGGAGAGGAGCACCCCGGCGAGGCCACCGAGGGCGAGGAGGCTGATCGCAGTGGCCGACTGCGCGACCGACATGTCGTGGTAGCGGACGAAGAACGTCGGTGACCACGTTCCGATGCTTCCGTAGAAGAGCGCCCCGATTCCGGACGACACGGCGAGCAGCGTGAACGTGCGGACTCGGAACAGCTCGCGGTAGGCCTGACGCCCCGGCATCGTGTCGTACCTCGACGGCTTGCTGAGGCGGGCCTCGAGTTGCTGCTGCATCCGGTCCTGCTGACCACGCACCGGCTCCGGAAGCCGGCGGGCCAGGATGGCGACGATGAACGCCGGGATGCTGAGGAAGAAGAACGCCGAACGCCATCCCCACTCCGTCGCCATTGCCGCCGCGATCGGTACGAGCAGGATCCCCAGCAGCTGACCGGTCTGGTAGACGCTCATCACCTTCGAGCGCTGCACCTTCGGGTAGTAGTCAGCGATCAGCGACTGCGACGTGGGGTTGTCGCACGGATCGGCCGCGCCGAGCACCACACGCGCGCCGAGCAGGCTGGCGTAGCTCCACGCCGCGCCCGTCCAGATCATGGCGAGGCCCCAGACCGCCGTGCCCCAGCCGATGACGCGGGTGCGGCGCAACCGATCGGCGAAGTAGCCGAACGGCACCGTGCCCAGCATGACCACGATGACGTAGCTCGACGACAGGACGCCGAGCGCGCTGTCGGACAGGCCGAACTCCTGCTTGAGCAACGGGAACAGCGTCGGAACGACGAACTGGTCGGCCACGTTGAGGGCGTAGATCGCGGTCAGGAGGAACAGCGGCCAGCGGGTGGCGCCGACGAGCCGGCGGGTGATCTGGAACGCAGGCCGGGGGGTTTGGCTCGCCGCCAGCGGCGTTGCGGCGTTCACCTCCGGCAGGGCCGGGATCGGAGCCGTCTCGACCGGCATCTCGCTAGAGTATACTGAATTACGTGGTGCCGACTGAGTCCGGCCAGCCGGTCGTGGCGACCGGTGACGTGCTGACCGTCGCCCACTTCGACGAGCTCGAGTGGACGAACCCGGCCGCCACCGAGCAGCTCCCCGAGCACCTGCGTGAGGTCGCCCGGCAGATCAAGCGCAAGGGGCTCGTCAGCGGTGAGTGCGGGTTCTTCGCCTCGCACGTGACGTTCCCGCCGGCCCACGTCGCCGACCCGCACAGCCACAGCCACAGCGAGCTGTTCGTGCTGCTCAGCGGCTCGATGGACCTCCGCGCCGGTGACACCGCGACGACGTTGGGACCCAACGACGCCGTGGCGATCCCGGCCGGCCAGACCTACGGGTTCACCGTCGGCGCCGATGGGGTGGCGTTCCTCCTCGTCCGCACCGGACAGGCGACACACCGCCTGGCGTGACCGCGCCAGCATGGCACGAGCAACGCCGTCGTCCGGAACCAGGTTTTGAATCCCGGTCAAGCTCGTTTCTGAGGGTGAATTTGCCAAAGTCTCGCGAGCGGCCCGCTCGCGGAGGTTTTGTGGCAGATTCACCCTCGAAAACGGTGTTGACCGGGATTCAAAACCGTTTCCCGGGCAGGACGCACCGGTGCGTTCGCGCGGGTCAGGACTTGGCCGTGAGTCCCAGCGCGTTGCGGGCGATCAGCCCGCGCATGATCTCGCTCGTTCCGCCGCCGATCGTCTCCGACATCGTCTGACGCCACAGGAACTCGAGCTCGCAGCCGCGGACCAGCGCCTCGGGTGCGCCCAGCTCCGTCGCCAGCCGGGCGACGCGCTGACACACCTCGCTGCCCCACAACTTGTTCGACGCCGCTTCGACGACCGCCGACCGGCCGTCCTGGACGGCTTGCAGCATGTCCAGCGTGAGCGCCTCGACCTCGGCGACCTCGACGGCCAGACCGGCAAGGTGGTGCCGCACGACCGGATCCCCGTCGAGACCCGATGCACGGACCCACGCCACGAGCTCTTCGAAGTCGCGACGCACCCGGCGCGGTGCGAACTGGACGTGGCGCTCGGTCGCCAGCGAGTCGACGATCAGCTGCCACGCTCCGTCCTCGTCGCCGATGCGATTGGCAACCGGCACCTCGACACCGTCGAGCCGGACCTCGTTGAACCGCTCGCCGTCGATCGCCGGAATGGGCGAGATCGAGATCCCGGGCGAGTGCCGGTCGACGATGAGCAGGGTCAGCCCCCGCGCCCTGCTCTCCAGCGTGCCCGTCCGGCACAGCAACCACAGGTAGTCGGCACGGTGCGCTGCCGACGTCCAACGCTTCTCGCCCGTGACGACGTATCGATCACCGTCGCGCACGGCCCTCGTGCGCAGCCCGCCGAGGTCGGAGCCGGCCTCTGGCTCCGAGTACCCCAGCGAGAAGGACAGATCGCCGCGACGAAGCCCCGGCAGGAAGCGCTCCTTCTGCTCGTCGGTTCCGTGGGCGATGATCGTCTTGGCGACGATCCCCGAACCGATCGGCGGCCGGGCCGCGCGGGCGTAGGCCATCTCGTCCCAGAGGATGAACTCGTACACCGGTGGCTTGCCCAGACCGCCGACCTCCGGCGGCCACCCGATCGCCAGCCAGTTGCGCTCGCCGAGGGCGTGGTAGAGCCGTCGCTGGTCGACGTCGGCCTGACCCTCGTGCTCGAAGAACGAACGGACGTCGCCGTGCGCGGCGAGGAACGCCTGCACCTCGGTCCGGAACGCCTGCTCCTCAGCCGACAGGAACGGTCTCACGACGCTCGTCTCACGACGCTGGCTCGTTCGCCTCCGGCTTGTTCGCCTCCGCCTGCTCTTCTCCGGTCACCCACACGGGGTCGCGCTTCTCGACGAAGGCTCGTGGCCCTTCCTTGAAGTCTGGGTGGTCCCAGTGCATGCGCAGCAGCGCCCAGCCGTACTCGAGTGAGTTCGTGTAGCCCATCTCGACCGAGCTCCACACGGCCTGCATCGACAGCGACACGGCGGCGGGCGAGTTCTTGCAGATCTGCCCGGCGATCTCCTCGGCGGCCTCCATCACCTTGTCCGGCGGCGCCAGCTCGTCGACGAGCCCGAGCTGATACGCCCGCTCGGCCGGCATGCGGTAGTGCCGCCCGCACAGCGTCAGGCGCAATGCCGAGCCGAGCGGCAGACGCTTCGCCAGACCGATGTTCTCGACTGCGCCGACCATCCCGACGTTGGTGTGAGTGTCGACGAAGGAGGCTTGGTCGGAGGCGACGACGATGTCGGAGTCGACGACGAAGTGGAACCCGGCACCGGCGACGAGCCCGTTGACGGCGCAGATCGTCGGCTTCCACACGGCGTTGTGACGAGGTGACCAGTGGACCTCCTCGGCGAGCGGGCCCTTCCCGGCCTTGACGCCGCCGCGAGCAGCAACGGCGCCGAGATCGGCGCCGGTGCAGAAGTGCCGGTCGCCCGTGCCCGTGATGATCGTGCAGCGGATCCACGGGTCCTCGCGCACCTCCGCCCAGATCGCCTTGATCGGCTCGATCATGCTGGCGTGCAGCGCGTTGCCCCGCTCGGGACGGTTGAGACGGATGTAGGCGATGTGGTCGCGCTTCTCGTAGACGAGGCCCTCGAGCGGGGCGGTGAGATCGACTTCCATGCTGTGATTCCCCCTTGCTTGGTGGATCTGGTCAGAGGCCGGTGGCCGCCAGCGCGAGCTGGCGCGCCGCGGCCGGTCCGGGCGGGTGCAACGACACTTGGCGCGCCCGTTGCCCAACCCGTGCGACGGGCCCTTCGACGGTGTAGCCCAGGGCGCCGAACGACTGGTGTGCCCGGTACGCGGCGTCGACCGCCGCCCGAGTGGCGGAGAGCCGTGCCGTGGCCGCCGCCGAAGCTGCGCCCTCGACATCCTGGCTGTCGGCGGCGAACGCGGCGATGCGCGTCAGGGCGCGGGCTGCACGCGTGCGGATCGCGACGTCGGCCAGTGGATGGGCGAGCGACTGGAACTGGCCGATCGGACGACCGAACTGCACCCGGTCCTGGAGCCACTGGCTCGTGATCGCCACGAGGTGATCAGCGGCGCCGACGAGGTAGGCCGCGACGGCGACGTCGCCGATCACCAACCCCCGTCGACGGCTTGCATCCTCGACCGGAGCGACCCGCTCCAGTTGCACGCGTCCCCACGGCTCGCCGGCGAGTGTCTCGACGGCTTCGACATCACCTGCCGGCCGGGCGACCCACGCCGCATCCGCCGCCAGCTCGACGAAGACGTCAGCCACCGGGGCCCACGGCAGCAGCGGTGGCGTTCCCACCGACGCGATGCTGTCGCCACTGGCGATCCGGCTGCGCTCGGGCTCGCCGATGAGTTGGGCAGCCATGAACGTTGGGACGAGGGGGCCGGGCGCGGCGGCCTCGCCGAGCACCTCCATCACCGCGGCGATCTCCTGCGCGCCACCGCCACCCTCAGGCGTGGCCAGCCCGAGCACGCCGAGCTCGGCCAATCCCTTCCACAACGCCGGCGAGTACCCGCGCCGCTCGTCGGCCTCTGCCTGCGTCACCGCTTCGAGCGATCGGGCGACGACACCGCGAACTGACACGGCGAGTGCGTTCTGTTCGGCGTCGTAGGAGAGGTCCAGGTGCTCGTCGCTCATGGGCCCTAGCTATTCCAGCGCACGCCGGTGAGCGCCGACGCCGGCTGGCCGATCGAGAGCAGCTCCGCGCGCAGCGCCGGCAAGCGCATCGTCCACAGGTGGAGGTCGTACTCGACGGCGAAGCCCAGCGCGCCCGAGAGCTGATGGGTCTCCCAGAACGTCCGCTCCCCGGCGCGCAGCGCCTGCGCCGCGGCAGCAGCGGCCCGCTGGGGGTCAGCCCACGACCACGCCGCCTCCAACGCCAGCCACCTGGCGCCCTGGGTCAAGACCTCGCACTCCGCCAACCGGTGCTGCACGGCCTGGAACGAGCCGAGCGGGCGACCGAACTGGTGGCGCTCGCGCACGTGGGTGACCGTCGTGTCGAGCGCGGCGCGGGCCGCCCCGCAGATCTCGGCGGCCACGGCGATCCGCCACCACGCCCGCACGACCCGGGCCGACCCGGACCCGCACGAGCGGCCGTTCCAGCGGTGGACCGTCGCCATCGGGAAGCCGAACCTGTTCGGCACGGGCGTGGTGTCGTCCGGACCGAGCTCGACGAGGACCGCTTCGTCGTCCTCCACGGCGATGAGCGTCGTGGCGTCGGCGGCGAAGCGCACCGGCGTCGTCGAGCCGGCGTTGGCGATCGTCACGGGCGGCGACAGGTCGGCGCTGGCCAGTGCTCCAGGGACGATCAACGCCTCGGCGCCGACGGACGCAACGCCCCCGGCACGGGCGACCGCCTCGACGACGAGGGCGGCCTCGAGCGGTCCGGCACCTTCGCCGAAGTGGAACCCGAGGAACCCCTGGTCCCGCAACACACCGACGAGCTCGTGGTCGTAGCGCGGCTGGTCGCCACCGAGTGCGCGCACCCGGGCAGGGCCGGCGTGGTGATCGAGGATCCGCTCGACGGCGTCGGCCACGGCCTGCTGGTCGGCGTCCAGCGCGAACTGCATCGTGGTGCCGGTCAGCTCTTGGGCATCCCGAGCACGCGCCGGGCAACCTGGTTCAACTGGATCTCGTACGTGCCGGCGGCCACGCCGGCGGCCATCGACTTGCGCAGAGCGCTGTCGGCGATCGTGCCGCTCTCGAGCCCGGCCGGGCCGAGCAGATCAGCGGCGAGGCGACCGACGAGCCGCTCTGCGTCGACCATCGCGACGCGCGCCACGTTGGCGTTGGGCGACGGCGGGAGCTGGTGCTCGCGCTCGTCGATGACGACGTAGAACAGCAGGCGTGCGGCCTCGGTCGCGGCGCGCGCCTCGCCGAGACGCTCCTGCACCCATGGCGTGTCGAGCTGGTCGTGTTGGCGGGCCCAGGCGGCGACCTGTTCGAGCACGTGCTGTGCTCGCGCCCAGCGCGGCGCGCCGACGCGCTCGTAGGACAGCGCTTGGCGCACGACCTCCCACCCGTCGTTCTCCGGACCGAGCCGGCACGAGACGGGCACCCGCAGTTCGGTGAGGAACAGCTCGTGGAAGGCGTGATCGCCGACTACCGAGCCGACGTCGCGAACCTCGAGTCCCGGCGAATCCATCGGGACGAGCAGGACCGTGATGCCCCGAGGACCCGAGTCCTCGCTGCCGGTCCGGACGAGGAGGTAGCAGAAGTCGGCCACCGAGGCGTACGACGTCCACACCTTCTGGCCGTTCACGACGTACTCGTCGGCATCGCGGACTGCTCTCGTCCGGAGCGCCGCGAGGTCGGATCCGGCCTCGGGCTCGGAGAACCCCTGACACCAGATGACGTCACCGCAGGCGATGCGCGGAAGGTGATAGCGGCACTGCTCCTCGGTGCCGTAACGCATGATCGACGGCCCGATCCAGTTGACGTTCATGTACTGCGGCCCACGGGGCTCGCCGATCGACCACAGCTCCTCGCCGAGGATGGCGTGTTGCCAGCTCGACGCCGCGTTGCCGCCGTGCTCGATCGGCCAGTGCGGGGTCAGCCAACCGCGCTGGGCGAGTGCGGCGGCGAAGCGTCGGCTGAAGTCGACGTTCTCCGGCGAGCCGAGGATCGCGGTGCTGCCGATCCAGGCGTCGCCGAGCTCGGCGTCGAGGAAGGCTCGCACCTCCTTGCGAAAGGTCAGGTCCTCCTCGGACCAACCGAACTCCACGATTATGAGGATACTAAATTCGTTGCGACTCGGGTAGAACGCTTCTGTCCGTCGGAACCGCGTCACAACGAACTGTTTCGACGGACAGAACGTCCAGATCGTCAGCCGGCGCCGGGGTAGCCGCCCCCACCGAACCGGTCGTCGACAGCGTCGCGGTCGACCATGCCCTGCGCGGTTCGAGGGAGGGCGTCGGTGAACACCACCGAGCGCGGCTTCTTGTACGACGCGATCCGGTCGCGGCAGTGCGCGATCAGCTCGTCCTCGGTCACGTCCGATTCCGCCACGACGACCGCCCGCACCGACTGCACCCAGCGTGGGTCGGGCACGCCGATCACGCACACGTCGCGCACCGCCGGGTGCTGGCGGAGACAAGCTTCGACTTCGGCCGGGTAGATGTTCTCGGCCGCCGACTTGATCAGCCGGGCCTTCGGCCCGACGAACGACAGCGAGCCGTCGTCCTCGCGCCGGCCGAGGTCGTTGGTGTGGTGCCATCCGTCGCGCCCACGTTGCGCGTTGAGGTCGTCCCGGTCGTGGTAGGCGACCATCACCGTCGGCCCGCGCACGACGATCTCGCCGACCTCGCCCGGCGCAACCTCACGCCCGTCGTCGTCGACGATGCGCACCGTGCTCGCCGGGGCAGGGCGGCCGGCTGCGCCCGTCGACTCCCTGCCGAGCCCGCGCAGCGTCGTCAGCCCGACGACCTCGGTTTGGCCGTAGCCGCCTGGGCGTTCGAACCACGGGCTGCCGATCGGTGAGATCATCCCGCTGCGATAGCGCTGCGGATCCGGGTTGTCCCACAGGCTCGACAGGTCATAGCGGCCGTCGGCGTTGAGCTCCCTGATCTGGTCGATCGTGGGCGGCATGAGGAAGGCGTGGGTGCACCGCTCGGACTCGACGAGGCGGCAGATCTCCTCGGCATCCGTCCGCCGGACGAACACGTTCGTGCCGCCGTGGTGGTAGGTGGCGCTCGTCGTGGCGAACGTCGCGATGTGGAACAGCGGCCCTGAATTGAGGAACACCGACGCGTCGCTGACGTCCTGCATCCGGCCGAGGATGAGGTCCTGGAACAGCAACGCCGTGTGCGACAGCACGGCCGCCTGCGGGGCGCCGGCGAACGCCGCGGTGTACATCGCGAGCAGGCCGCTGCCCGGGTCGACATCGCGCTCGTCGGGTGGCTTGCCCGTGGCGAGGACGGCTTCGTACCCATCAGCGGCGTCGGTGTCGTGACGGATCCAGCGAGCGTCGTGGGTCGCTCCGTTCCGCGCCTCGCGAACCGCGTCGCCGATCTCCTCCTCCTGCCACACGACGATGCGCGGCGTGAAGTCGTCGATGACGAAGCGCAGCTCTGCTGCGCTCTGGCGCCAGTTGGCGGGGCACAGCACCGCCCCGACCCGAGCGCACGCCAGCAGCAGCTCGAGCATGCGGAAGGAGTTCTGCCCGAGCCACAGCACCCGCGCGCCGTCGACGACGCCCTCCTCCACGAGGACGCCAGCCATGCGATCGACGCGCGCGTCGAGCTCGGGGTAGCGCAGCGAGACGCCACCGTCGACCACGGCGACCTGATGCGGTCGGCTGCGGGCGTGCTCGCGCAGCAGCGCGTCGTACGTCAGGACCTGGCGGCGATCCACGTTCACGGGTCCAGGCAGGTCGCAGCCCGCTCGGCGAAGGCGCGCATCGCCTGAGCGGTCATCGACCCGGGTGCCTCCGCAAGTGTGCGGCCGTCGATCGAGGCGATCGGGTGCACATCGCGGCTCGTCGACGTGATGAAGGCCTCCTCACACGTCGCCAGCACTTCGATCGGCAGGTCGCGTTCAGCGATGCCCGGTACCCACTCGAGCACGAGGTCTCGCGTCACCCCGGCGAGGCAGCCGGCCGTCAGCGGCGGAGTGACCAACTCCCCGTCGTGCACGACGAAGACGTTCGTGCCGCATCCCTCGCAGAGGTTGCCGACGGTGTTGGCGAAGATCCCCTCCTCCGCTCCGCGCTCGGCGGCGTGGCGCAGGCCCATCCCGTTCTCCAGGTATGAGATCGTCTTCAGCCCGGCGAGCGCGCCCCGCTCATTGCGTCGCCAGGGCAGCACGACGACCGATGTCGTGGGCCCCCACGGCGCCATCGGCGACGTTGCGACGATGATGGTCGGGTCTTGCGGCGGAGCGGTCGTCGCCATGGCCGCGGGCCCAGCTGTGACGGTGATGCGCAGCCAGCGACGCGAGGGCTCCGTGCGATCCATCGCGGCGAGGACCGCGGCAATCCCTTCGTGCACGCGGTCGAGGTCGATCGGCAGCTCGAGAGGTGCTGCCGACACGAGCAGCCGGGCCAGGTGCCGGCGCAGCGCGAATGGCGCGCCGTCGACGACCTTGATCGCCTCGAACACACCGATGCCGGAGAGCGCCTTGTCCTCGGGACGGATCGCCGCCGCGCCGGGGGGCACGAGCGCGCCGTCGACCCACGAGAGAACGTGCAAGTCAGACTTGATCACGAACGCAGTTTGACGATCGCGTCGACTTCGACGCTGGCACCCCCCGGCAGGGCAGCGACACCGATCGCCGTTCGGGCCGGCAGGAGGTCGGCGCCGAACAGGTCGCGCAGCAGCTCCGAGGCGCCATCGATCACCGCCGGCGGACCGGTGAACTCGGGCGTTGCGCGTACGTAGCCGACGAGCCGCAGGAAGCGCTCGATGCGCGACAGGTCGCCGAGCGCGCCCTTGAGGTTGCCGAGCGTGCTCAACATCGCCCCGCGGGCCGAGAGCTTGCCGTCCTCGAGTGACAGGTCCTCGCCGAGCCGGCCGGCGAACGCCAGCTTCAAGGGAGGGCCTTCGACAGCGACCGTGCCGGAAGCGAAGGCGATGTCACCGTCGATGACGACTGACGAGTACAGGCCGCCGGCGGGCAGCGGATCGGGGATCACGATGCCGAGCTCGGCGAGGCGTTGTTCGAGGTCCACTGCCATGTCGGTCGCTCAACCGTCCAGGCGGAGGAAGCGCTCCGCGTTCTCGCTGCAGATCCGCCGCAGATGATCGTCGCCGAGCGCCTCGCGCCAGGCGAGCACGACGTCGGTCGACTGCGGGAAGCGGCAGCCGCCGTGCGGGTAGTCCGACGAGTACATCAGCACTCCCTCACCGACCACCTCGGCCACGCCACGGGCGACGGCCGGACCCTCGTCGAGCTCGATGCCGCAGTAGATCCGTCCCTCCTGGGCGTATTCCAGCGGCGTCCGTTTGATCTCCGGCAGCCGCGCCGCCAGGTAGTCAGCCTGGTACTCCAAGCGGTTCAGCCACCCGCCGACCCAGCCGCCCGAGCACTCCGAGAACCCGATGCGGAGGTTCGGGTAGCGGTCGAACAGCCCGCTGAGCAGCACGTAGGCGAGGAGGCGCTGCGCGCCCCACGGATGCGCGGCCATCCGGGCGATCGCCAGATTGCCCCAGATGTCGCGGTAGCCGGGGAAGTACGGCGGTTCGTAGAAGAACGAATGGTGGACGAGTGGCAGATCGGCATTGTCCATCGCTCGCCAGATCGGGTCGAGCGACGGGTCGTCGGCCGGCACTCCCTCGGCGAGGACCACGGTCACGGCCGACACCCACGGCTCAGGCGCCAGCCTGGCGATCTCGGCCGCCGACCACTCCGCATCTGCTCCGGTGGCGAGGATCGTCGCCTTCAGCCGGTCTGGCACCGACCCGCAGTAGTCGAACAGGTAGCGGTGGTAGGCGCTGTAGAGCTCGGTCTGCATCTCGGTGTCGAACACCGAAGCAGCGGTGGAGAACGTCGCCGGGAAGATGAGGTGCACGTCGACGCCCTCGCGGTCCATGTCCTCGAGACGCCCCTGCCAGTTGGCGTTGTTCACCTCGGCGACGGGCTTCTCCGTGTAGTTCAGCGAGATCGCCTTGCGCAGTGGGATGTCCGCGCCAGCACCGCCGGCGCTGGTCTGGGTGATGTCCGAGCCCGTGTTCAGGTCACGCTTGAACGGGATCGGATCGATGCTCAGGTGATGGCCCTCGGTGACCTGCTGGTAATAGGGCCGCAACTCATCCCAGCGGCGCCGCAGCACCGGACCGGCGTGTTGCTCGAGGGTCTCGACGTTCGGTCCGACGTGGGTGTCGGTGTCGATGAACCGGAACCCCTCCTTCACGTGCACCTCCCTGAGCGGCCGCGATATTTCAGTATGCTATATTACGCGGATGAGCCTCGACCTGATCAGCGTCGATGATCACGTGATCGAGCACGCAGCGGTCTGGACCGACCGGCTGCCGGCACGCTTCCAGGAGGCCGGCCCGCGCGTCGTCGAAGCCGACGGCCGGGAGTACTGGGCCTTCGAGGGCGAGCGCATCGGCACCATGGGCCTCAACGCCGTGGCGGGCAAGGAGAACAAGGAGTTCTCCATGGACCCCGTGCGTTTCGAGGACATGATCCCGGGCTGCTACGACCCGGTGATCCGAGCCCGCGACCTCCTGTTGGATGGCATCAGGGGCAGCGTCTGCTTCCCGACGTTCCCCCGCTTCGCCGGAGTCCGCTTCCTCACCGCCAACGACAAGCAGCTCGCCGACGCCTGCGTGCGGGCGTACAACGACTTCATGCTCGACGAGTGGAGCGCGTCGGTGCCCGGGATGTACATCCCGATGATCATCGGGCAGCTGTGGGATCCGCCGGCGTTCGCGGCGGAGGTTCGACGGTGCGCCGAAAAGGGCGCGCGCGCCGTGTCGTTCCCCGAGAGCACGTACGCGATCGGCCTGCCCTCGTTCCACGACCGCCACTGGGATCCGGTGTGGGAGGCCGTGACCGAGACCGACCTCGCGATCTGCATCCACATCGGCACGAGCGGGCAGACCCGGATGCCGTCGCCCGACGGCGGGTACGCGGTCGAGATCGCGCTCGCTCCGGTCAACGCTCAGATCACGCTGACCGACCTGCTGCTGAGCGAGATCCCGCACCGCTTCCCGACGATCAAGTTCGCGATGTCGGAAGGCGGCATCGGGTGGGTGCCGTTCGCTTTGGAGCGCGCCGATCGGACCTGGGAGAAGCACCGGTTCTGGGCCAAGATGGCCGACGTCCCGCCGAGCGAGACCTTCCGCCGCAACTTCTGGGTCTGCTTCATCGACGAGCAGCTCGGCGTCGAGGCCCGCCACCACATCGGCGTCGATCGCATCCTCTGGGAGTGCGATTACCCGCACGCCGACACGCCGTGGCCGCACAGCCAGCGCGACGTCGGTCAGGCGTTGAAGAGCCTTCCCGATGACGACGTCGCGGCGATGACGCACGGCAACGCGGAACGGCTGTTCCGCTGGACCGAGCGCCCGGATGCCGCGGCGGTGCTCGCGTCCGCGTGATCGGGTCGCGGTCCCGTAGCGACGCGAACTCGTCGGGATAACGTCCGGCAATGCCTCGACGGGAGCGGTCGATGAAGAACGCTCGCACCGATGGGCGAAAGCTGGGCGAGGTCCTCGCCGAGCGCATCGAGGACGAGATCATCGAGCGCGGCTGGCCCGTAGGGCAGGTGCTCGGCTCCGAGGCCGACCTCATCGGGAAGTACGACGTCAGTCGCGCCGTTTTCCGCGAAGCGATGCGCATCGTCGACCACCACGGCGTCGCCGAGATGCGCCGCGGGCCCGGCGGAGGCCTGGTCGTCGCGGCTCCGGATCTCGAGGCCGTGATCCGCACCGTTGCGCTGCACCTCGAGTTCCTGCGGATCGAACCTGGGCAGATCAACGAGGCCCGTATGGCTCTCGAGCTGGAGGTCGTGCGGGCCGCCGCCGAGCGGCTCACGCCCGATGGTGCCGAGCGGATCAAACAGCACCTGGCCCACGAGGTCGAGGACATCAAGCGCACGCGTGAACTGGGCCGCGCGCGTGGCGATCTCCCCACGCACGACTTCCACCTGCTGCTCGCCGACTTGACCGGCAATCCGGCGATGCGTCTCTTCGTGCAGGTGGTCGCCCAGGTCACCGGCGCGCTCTCACCTCGCTCCCCCTCACTCGATGAGACGGCGTCCGAGGTGCACCGCACCCATCAGCGCATCGCCGAGGCGATCCTCGACGGAGACGTGGACGCGGCCGAGCGACGCATGCGCCGGCACCTCGAGACCGTCGTTCGCTACCTCGTGCCGGAAGGCGCGCCGGCCGCGAAGCCCCGCCGTGCGGCGGCTACCCGGCGACGCGGCGGGGTTTGAAGCTCGAGCGCGGCAGGCTGCCGATCGGGACCGTCTCGACCACCGTCGGCACGCCGAGCGCCTCCTCGAGCGCAGCGGCGAGGTGGTCACCGCGTCCGTCGTCGGCCTCGACACGCAGCTGCAGTCGTCCCTCCCCGCCCGTGACGAGTTGGAACTCGGGTCCGTCGGTCTCGATGTTCTCCAGCGCGAGGTGGATGTCGAGCGGCAGCAACATCCGCCCGTCGATCTCGACCGCGTCGGCGTGGCGCCCGAGCAGGGTGTAGCGGGGTCCCGTCTCGCCGCACACGCACGGTCCTCGCGACACCATCACGATGTCCTGCAGGTCGTAGCGCAGGAAGAGGGCGTCCAGGCCGAACGCCGAAACGACAAGCGTGCCCCGCTCTCCGTCGGGCACCTCGCGGCCGGTCGCGGGATCACACGCCTGAACGACGAAGTGGTCGCCGGCCACGTGCAGGCCGGCGTGGGCGGCGCAGTCCGTCGTGGCGAACCCCGGGATCTCCGACGCCCCGCCGATGTTGCGGATCTGCACGCCATACGCCGTCTCGACGCGCTGTCGAGGCCGTGCGAACTGGCACGCCGCCTCGAGGAACACGAGGATCGCGCCGTCCAGAAGCGGTGCCAGGTCGATACCCGTCGCCGCGGCCGCTTCCTCGTAGGTGCGCAGCTGCGAGCCGGTCATCATGAACGCCGTCGGTCGCAACAGCTGCCACAGCCGCAGGTGCTCGGCCGCGATGTCGACGGTGAACGGCGGCCCGACGGCGATCTCCAACGCGCCGAGCGTCACGTAGGAGCGCCCGCCGGTCACGTTCGTCGGATAGATCCCCTGCGGCCAGCTGTGGGTGTACCGGTCACCGGCCCGCACGCCGTGACGCCACATGTTGCGCACCCCGACGACGCCGGCAACCTCCAGGTCGTTCGGACCGAAGAAGATCATCGTCGGCGCGCCCGTGGTGCCGGTCGACGAGCCGAGGCGGATCGCCTGTTCCAACCCGACGACCCGGTGGGTCCCGAACGGCGGGTGCGCCGCCTCGTCGACGCGCAGCGCGGGTTTGTCCGTGCGCGGGATCTCGTCGAGCGGAGGCAGCTCACCAGGACCGAGCCCGGCGCCCGCGTAGAGGTCGCGGTAGTAGCTGACGGGGAGCTCCCACACCCGCGCCCACTCGTTGCGCAGTGCCTCGCTGGCGATGCGCTGCGCCTCGGTCGGATCACGACCCTGGACCTCGGCGTCCCACAGCGCTCCGCGCTCGGTCATCAACGGTCTCCTCTCATGGTCCGATCACGTCATGGCCCGATCACGCCCTCGGCTCTGAGCGTGGCGATGTCCTCGGCCGTGCGGCCGAGCTCGCCGAGCAACTCGTCGGTGTGCTCACCGAGCGACGGAGCAGGGCGGCGCAGGCGGTACGACGTGCCGTCGACGATCACCGGTTCGCCCACGTACGTGAAGGCGCCGGCGGCCGGATGCTCTCCTTCGACGATGATCTGACGGGCGCTGATCTGCGGATCGTCGCGCAGCTCGGCGACGCGCTGATGGGCGGGACCGAGCGGCAGGCGGTGGTCCCGCGAAGGCGACCCACTCGGCCTGACTGCGCGTGCTGAAGATGGCCTGCAGCTCCCGCCGCAGCGGCTCGTCGCGGTGGGCGAAGTCGACCGGAGAGTCGCCCACGTCGTTGCCGCCGGTGAGATCCGGGCGATCGACCGCCACGCAGAACCGCTGCCAGAACTTGTGCTCGATGGCGCAGAACAACACGTACCGTCCGTCGGCGGTCTCGTAGAAGTTGTACTTGGCGCTCGTCCGCTCGATGTCTCCCGGCTGGCGCAGCCCGGTGCGGTCGGTGATCCGGTCGTTGTTGAGTGCATAGGTCGCGCCGATCCACCCCTGGGCGACGACACCGTCCGATCCGGCGGCGTCGAGGTAACACCCTTGGCCGGTGCTCGCCCGGCGGACCAGCGCAGCGACGACGTGCAGCGCGGCGTGCACTGCTCCTGCTGCGGTGCCGTCGCCGCCGATGGTCGTCCCCTTCATCGGCTCCGTCGACGCGTGCTCGCGCACGAGGCCGTCGCCGCCGGTCTCCAGCGGCACGGATGCGGCGAGCGCGTTCATCATCTGCCCGTGGGTGGGGATGCGGGCGTACGGTCCGGTCGCACCGAAGCCGGAGTAGTGGCAGTAGACGATGTCCGGCTTGATCTCCCGCTGGCGCTCGTAGCCGATGCCGAGGGCGTCGCAGGCGCCGGCGAGGAACCCGTCGACGAACACATCGGCGGTGCGCAACAGGTCCCAGAACACGTCGCGGCCTTCCTCGCGGCGAAGGTCGAGCGTCATGCTGCGCTTGTTCTTGTTGACCTGGAGGTGGGCAGGACTGTGGTGCGGGACGATCTGGCCGAGCATGTCGCGGAGGTAGTCGCCCTGTCCCGGCGACTCGATCTTGATCACGTCCGCGCCCATGTCGGCGAGCCACATCCCCACCGTGTCGCCGTTGAAGAGCACGGCGCACTCGACGACGCGGATGCCTTCGAGCAGATCACTCACTTCGTATTAGAGTATGCTGAATTCGGTGCGGCAGGGGTACCGAGTTCTCGACACTGACACCCACGTCGGCCCGACGGCCGACGTCTTGTACGACTACGGCAGCGCCGAGCTCACCGCGCGGCGATCCGAGCTGGAACCCTACGAGTTCCCGATGCGTGATGGGGTCGGGCTGAGCATCAGCCCGTACCCGTACAAGCGGGCGATGGGTGAGAAGCCCGCCACCGACGGCGCCGACCAGGGAAAGGTGCCATCGCTGAAGGGCAAGATCGGCTCGAACGTGGTCGAGCCCCCCGAGCCCGGCGTCTCGCAGCGCAACGCCGCAGGCCGGTTGCGCGACATGGATCGCGAGGGCCGCGACGTCGACCTGATCATCCCCGGCACGTTCTCGACCGCCGCCACCGCGCTCGATCCGAGCCTGGCGAAGGAGCTCTACGCCGCCTACCACCGCTACATCGTGGACTACTGCTCGGCCGACCCGGAGCGGCTGCGGGCGACGATCCTGGCGCCCGGTTTCGATCCGCAATGGGCGGCCAAGGAGATCGCCGCTCTCTCGAGCGAACGGTGCGTCAGCGCCGTGACCGTCGTGCTGCCCGAGGGCACGCCCGTGGACGACCCCGACCTCCACCCGATCTGGCGGGCGATGGAGGACGCCGCGCTGCCGATGTTGCACCACTCGTTCTTCTACGAGCCGCCGTACTTCCCCGGCTACCGCGACGTGTGGGGCCACATCGCCGTCGCTCGCTCGGCGGCCCACGTGTGGGGTGCGCAGCGTCTGCTCAGCTACCTCCTGCTGTCCGGGCTGTTCGACGAGTACCAGGGGCTGAAGATCGGCTTCGCCGAGTGCAGTGGCGGCTGGTTGCCCTCGTGGCTCGTGCGCCTCGAGGGGCAGGCCGACTACCTCCATCCGTCGCTGCCGACGCGCAAGCGCACGCCGCTCGAGTACCTCCACGACGGCCGAGTGTTCTGCGGCGTCGAGCTGTACGAGGGCGCGGCGACGGTGCGCAGCATCATCGAGATGGTCGGCGACGACGCGATCATGTACCAGTCGGACTACCCGCACGATCAGTGCAAGTTCCCGACCTCGACGGACGTCGTCCTGGCGTGGCAGTCCGAAGGGGTGAGCGACTCGACGATGACCAAGCTGATGAGCGGCAACGCCGAGCGGTACCTCCGCCTCCTATGACCACCGCTCGCGTGCCGCCCGTCGCCGCGGACATCACCGACCCCGACCTGGCGGCGGTCTTCGACGTGTTCCGCAACGCCGGGCGGGACGTCCCGCTGCTCTATCGCACAATGGGCAAGGCGCCGGCGATGCTCAACGCCTGGACCTCGCTGGCCTGGCCGCTGCGGCAGGACGCGGCGTCGCCGCGCGGGCTGCGCGAGCTGACGATCATGCGCGTTGCGCAGCTCACCTCCGCACCGTTCGAGTGGATCGCCCACTGGGACATGGCGGTCAAGCACGGGATCTCGGTCGAGCAGCTCGAGGAGCTCGGTCGATGGCGCGAGAGCACCCGCTTCACGACCGACGAGCAGGCCGCGCTCGCCCTCACCGACCAGCTGACGCTCGAACTGGAGGTCAGCGATCAGACGTGGGCCGCTCTCGCCGAGCGCTTCTCGGACGGTGAACTGGTCGAGTTGGTGCTGACGATCAGCTTCTACTCGTGCGTGTCGCGGGTCCTACGCGCGTTGCAGATCGACGCCGTCGACGAGGCCGACCCGCGGTTGGCCGCGCTCAGCGCCGTCGGGCCGACGGGCGCTGAGGGCGGATCGTCATCGCCGCCATCTGGGTGATGTCGACGTCGATCAGCGTCGGGCCACCGCGCTCGACGGCGCGACCGAGTGCGGTGGCGAACGCGTCGACGGTCGTCACGCTCTCTCCCGCCATCCCGACCGACTGAGCGAGCGCCGCGAAGTCCGGCGTCACCAGGTCGACGGCCGAGCGCCGGCCCCCGAGCGTGAGGTCCTGGATGAAGCGAAGGATGCCGTAGCCCCGATCGTTGAACACGCACGTGATCAGCGGCAGTTCCTGCTGGACGGCAGTCGCCAGCTCGCCCACGCTGAGCATCAGTCCACCGTCGCCGTGCACGACCAGCGTGCGGCGACCCGAGCCGATGCAGGCGCCGATCGCCAACGGCAAGCCCGGCCCGATCGCCATCGAGACCGGTCGCATCGAGGTGCGCGGTTCGTAGACCGGCAGCGTCCGGTTGGCCCAGACGTACGACGAGATCGTGGCGTCCTTGACGACGACGGCGTCGCGGGGCAGGGCGCCGCGCACGATCTCCACCATCTTCTCGTGGTCCGGCCCCATCGCATCCCGCGCCTCGGCCTCCGCCGTCGCCCTCGCCTCTTTGGCCCGGCTGACGAACGCTTCATCTGCGCGACGGTCAGCTGGGAGGGCATCCAGGAGCGCCTCGATGCCGAGCTTGGCGTCAGCGACGATCGCCACGTCGACCGGATGGAAGCGGTCGATCACCCCGGGGTCGGCGTCGAGGTGGATCAGACGTCCTGGGATCGAGAGACCCTTGGCGACGTTGCTGCCCAACTGGAATCGGGTCCCGATGGCCAGCACGACGTCCGCCTCGGCGATCACCGGATCGAGCACGCTGAGGTCGCCGTGAGGACCGAGCGCCAGCGGATGGTCCTCGGGGATCGCCCCGCGGCCCTCCACGGAGGTCAGCACCGGCGCGCCGAGCCGCTCGGCCAGTGCCGTCAGCTCGGCAGACGCGCCGGCGGACACCACACCGCCGCCGGCCCACAGGAGTGGGCGGCTGGCAGCGGCGAGCAGTTCGACGGCCCGCTCGAGCGGCGCCTGGGCAGGCGCCTGCACGATGGGAGGGTGTGGGGCACCGACGCGCACCTCCCCGGTGGCGTACTGCAGGTCGATCGGCACCTCGATGGCGCCCGGCTGCGGACGCCCGCTGGTGATGTCGCGCGCCGCTTCCAGCACGGTCGATGCGACCGCCGCGTGGTGGTTGACGTGGGCGACGTACCGGCAAACCGTGCGCAGCATGTCGATCTGGCGCTCGGCCTCGTGCAGCGTCGACCGCCCCTTGCCGTACGAGCTGGTCTCCACCTGGCCGGTGAGCAACAGCACGCGAGAGGAGGCGAAGTGCGCTTCGAACAGCCCGCCCATCGCGTTGGCCGTTCCCGGACCGGTGCTGGCGAGCGCGACGCCGATGCCCCCTGTTGCCCTGGCGTAGCCGTCGGCAGCATGTACGGCGCCCTGCTCGTGGCGCATCTCGACCATCGTGACGAAGGAGGAGCGTGAGATCGCATCGACGATCGGGAGGTTGTGGACGCTCACGATGCCGAACACATGGCGGACCCCGAGCGCCTCGAGCGCCGCGACAACTGCCTCACCGCCGGTCATCGTCGCGGTCGTCGGCATGGTCCGGGAGCCTGTCACAGCCGCGTGTTGAAGCCACCGTTGACGAGGAACGTCTGCCCGGTGACCCAGCCGGCGTCGTCGCCGACGAGGTAGCGGATCATGCCGAAGATGTCCTCGGCCGTGCCGGCCCGCTTGATCAGGCTCGCCCCGACGAGCTTCTCGAATCCCGCCTCGGGAACCTGACGGCGCGAGGCCTCGTTGGCGATCGTCCCGGGCGCGACCGCATTCACGGTGATCCCGTCGCCGCCGAGCTCGCTGGCCAGCGCGTACGTGAGCTGGTTGAGCGCAAGCTTGCTCACGCCGTAGACGCCGGCGACCATGTACGCCCCCATCGAGGAGATGTTGACGACGCGACCCCAGCTGTTGGCGCGCATCAGTGGAGCGATCGCCCGCGTGCACAGCAGCGGGCCGCGCAGGTTGACGCCGAGCACCGTGTCCCAGTAGTCGACCGGCACCGACAGCAGCGGGTGGCGTTCGAGGTCACCCCAGATCCCGGCGTTGTTGACGAGGATGTCCGCCCGCCCGAACCTCGCCTCGACGGCGGCGGCGAGCTCCAGCGTGCTCGTCTCGTCGGCGACATCGACAGCGACAGCAAGCGCTTCCCCGCCACCAGCCTCCAGGTCGGCCGTCGTGGCCTTCGCGTCGTCGGCGTTGACGTCGGCGACGACGACCTGGGCGCCCTCTGTGGAGAGGAGCTTGGCGTACTCACGGCCGAGGCCGCGCCCAGCACCGGTGACGATGGCGACCTTCCCTGCCAACCCCATACGGTCGAATAGAGTATACGAAATGCCCCGGTTGCCCGTCGTCGTGGCGGTCGAGTCGGACACTGCCCTCCTCGGGTTTCCACTGGAGGACGCCCTGCGCCGGCGCGAGGTCGACTGGCTCGCCGTGACACCAGAGGAAGCTCAATCGACGCTCATCGAACTTGCGGCGGGTGGTCAGGTTGCGGTCGTCGGCGCTGGCTCGGCCGGCGAGGTTGCGCTCGAGCTCGTCGCCGAGACGGGCGGCATCGAGGCAGTCGCGATCATCGGCAGCCCGCTGTCGGCCGACGCCGTGCAGCTCGTTGCGGACTGGCCCGAGCTGGCGCTCCTCGCCGTCGCCGATCCGGCCGATCGCGAAGGGCTTCAGGGTGTCGTCGACGCGTACCTGGCCTCGGGCCATGAAGGGTCCGCGCTGCTCGTCGGCGCCGTCGACGGCGCGACCGCCGAGCGAGCCGCCGACTGGCTCGCTGACCGGCTCCATCGCACGACGAGCGTCGACGAGGTCACGCTGACATCGAGCGACGACTGGGAGCTCTACGGCACACGGTGGCTCCCACGACGGGACCACCCGGTGCCGGGCATCGTGCTCCTGCACTCCGGTCGTAGCGATCGGGCCGTCTTCGCCCGGCTCGAGCGGCTACTGGCCGAGCGGGGGTTCGCCGTGCTCAACCTCGACTGGCGAGGGCGCGGGAGGAGCACCAACCGCGGGACGTACATGGAGCTCGGCGCCGACGAGCGCGCCGCCGGGTGGCGCGATGCGGCCGCCGCGTTCGACCACCTCGCCGCGCTGCCGGGCGTCGACGCCCAGCGACTCGGCGCGGTCGGCGTGATCCACGGCGCCGAGCACGCTGTACGAGCCGCCGCCGACGATGGTCGCGTCCGCGCCATCGTCGTGCTCACCGGCTACCGGCCTGTCGAGCCGGCGGAGACGGCCTACCTCACGGATCCAGGCGTCGACGTGCTCTACGTGACGAGCACCGCCCACCGCGTCACGTCGGCGGCGATGCGCACCCTCTACGACGCATCGTCGAGCCGGCACACGCGATTCGTCGAGTACGCCGGTGGGGCCATCGGCTACCAGCTGTTCGAGCTCGATCCTGGGCTCGAACCGACGATCGTCGACTGGTTCGCCGAGGTGCTGCCACCATGAGCCCGGACGTGGAGGTTGCGATCGCCGCTGCCGACGGCTGGCCGATCGGCGGGTTGCTGTCGATGCCGGACCCAGCAACGAGCGAGGTGCCGGGCGCCCTGCTCGTCCCGGCGTCGCGGCACGAGCGGGACGCCTATACCGCAGTCGCCGCCGCCCTTGCTCAGCGAGGTGTTGCATCGCTGCGGATCGACATACACGGGCGCGGGGCCAGCCGCGGCGAGATGTCGTACGCGCGGATGACGCCCCGCCAGCGCCAACGTGTCGCGCTCGATGTCGTCGCCGCGTTCGAGCACCTCGCCACGGTGCCTGGGATCGATCCGCGGCGGCTCGCCTTGGGCGCCGAGCAGGACACCGCCGCGGACGCGCTCGACGCCATCTCCAGCAGTGAGCGGCTGCGCGCCATCGTCCTGCTGTCGGCACGGGATGAGCGGCGCTGCCTCGAAGCCGTCGGCCGGCAGCACGTGCCGTTGTTCGGCCTCGTGTCGCAGGAGGACCCGGAGGGCCTGCGCGCAACGGTCGACGCCTACCTCGCCGGCGATGCGCAGCACAGCCGGCTGGAGGTGTTCGACGGTCTCGGACTCGGCACGACGATGCTGTCGACTCGGCAGTTCGAGCATCCCGACGCCCAACCGCTCGAAGCGATGATCGCCGACTGGCTCGCCGCCCGCCTCGCCTGACCGTCCCGTCCCGCCGCCCCGAGCGTCAGCCCGCGGCGGGCTCCCACGTGAAGCTGGCGTCGCGAACCCGCTGGCAGATCTCGACCTGGTAGGTCGCGTAGACCTCCTCGACGCCGCGCCGGTGCGTCTCGGCGTGATCCGGGTGGTCGCGCCACGCCGCCAGTGCTTGTTCGTCCTCGAAGCGGAACACGCCGAACGAACCGCCGTCCGGACGCGCGAAGAACTCGGCGCCGAGAAATCCCGACGTCGCCTCGGCAAGGTCTTGCATCTTCCGCGTCATCTCCTCGTGCGCCTCGCGCTGGGCCTCGCCCCGAGGCACGACGGTGTAGAGCAGGATGATCATGGGGAACCCTCCGTGAGCAGGCTCTTGAGGAAGGCGCGCGTCCGTTCTGCCTCCTCGGGCGTGCCGGTCGACTCGCGGATGGCGAGCTCGGTCGCGCCGGCGTCGATGAAGCGTTCAGCCTTCGCCCGTGCGGTTGCCTCGTCGCCGATCAGGCCGATGTCGACTTGACTCGCCACGCCCTCCCGGTCGAGCATCGCCTTGAACGACGGCATCGTGGTGTACGGCTTGGAGGTCTCGGCGATCCGGCGCCGCGCGCCGTCAGGATCGTCCGTGATGCAGGCGACGACCGCGGCGACGACGCGTGGCGCTGGGCGGCCAGCGTCGGCGGCGGCCTTCGTGATCGACGGAACCACGTGCTCGGCGAGGGTGCGCGGGCCGGTAGCTCCGGTGATCGTTCCGTCAGCAAGGCGACCGGCGAGGCGCAGCATGTGCGGCGCGAGCGCGCCGATGAGGACCGGGGGCGGATCGACGCCGCTGATGTCGAGGCCGCCGACCATCGTCAATCGTCGACCGTGAACGTTGGCCGGCTCACCTCGGAGCAGCGGCAGCAGCGCCTCGAGGTACTCACGCATGAGCTCGGCGGGACGCTCGTACGACAGCCCCAGCCGGCCTTCCACGACGTGCGGGTGCGACACCCCGACGCCGAGCGTCAGCCGGCCGCCGAGCGCGGCCTGCGCGGTCAGCGCCTCGGCGGCGAGCGCCTGCGGGTGGCGAAGGACCGCCGGCACGAGGGCGGTTCCGACCTCGATGCGCGGCGCTTCGCGCGCGGCAACCGCCATGGCGACGAACGGATCGAGACCCGTCGCCTGGTGCGTCCAGACGATCGGGAACCCGTCGGCGTCGGCGCGACGGATGCGGTCGACGACGACGTCGAGCGAACCGATTGCGTAGGGACCAACCCGCACCGATAAGAGGATACTGATTGCAGCGGTGCGCCGTGAGCGGTGAGCGGTGAGCGGTGCGCGGTGAGCGGTGAGCGGTGAGCAGCCTGCGATGAGCGATGAGCGCTGTATCGGCACTCATCACTCATCGCGGAACCGAGCTGCTGCCTAGCGTGGCGACGTGCCCTTCGACGTGCGCGACAGCGACGAGTTCCGCGGCGCCCGGTTCACCCACGCCGATCTCTCCGACGTCAGGATGCACGACGTCAACCTGTCGGGCGCCCGCATCACCGACGCGATGCTCGTCGACACCGAGCTGTCAGGGATCATCAGCACACTGAAGGTGAACGGCGTGTACGTCGGCCCGCTCGTCGAGGCCGAGCTCGACCGCCTGCACCCGGAGCGTGTGGCGATGCGGGCGACGACCCCGGATGGCTTACGGGAAGGCTGGGCCGCCGTCGAGGCGATGTGGCAACCCACGATCGAGCTGGCCCACCGCCTCCCCGAACCCACGCTGCACCAACGCGTCGACGGCGAGTGGTCGCTCGTGGAGACGCTGCGCCACCTGATCTTCGTCACGGACGGCTGGTTCAGCCGCACCGTGCTCGGCGAGGCCGACCCCTATCACCCGATCGGGATCCTCCCGACGTTCCTCACCGCCGAAGCGGCGAACCTCGGGATCGACGAGGGCGCCGCTCCTTCGTTCGCCGAGGTGCTCGACGTGCGGGCCGGGCGCATTGCGAAAGTACGCGACTACCTCACAACCGTCGACGAACCCACGCTGCGCGCGCCCCGGCATCGCAACGACACCGCCGGCTACCCGCCGCCCACCGAGGACACCGTGGTCAGCTGCCTCCACGTCGTGATGGACGAGGAGTGGTGGCACCACCAGTACGCCGCTCGCGACCTCGCCACGCTGACGACGTCCTGACCCGACCTGTCCTTCAGGATCGCCTCACAACGACGGTTTCTGACGGACAGAACGACTCAGCACTGGCTCTCGGCCGGTGGGACCTCGAGGTCGACGAGGTAGTCGTCGACCAGATCGGAGACGCAGTCGTTGGCTCCGTAGCCCCCGTGCTGGTCGGCGGTCACGATGATCAAGCGCCCGTCCTCCAAGGCCGCCGCCATCGCCCGTGTGCTGTCCAGCGGCGTCGCCGCGTCGCCGGTCGTGCCGACCACGACGATCGGCCCGGCGCCGGCACCCGTGATCTCGATGCGCGGATCGATCGCCTCCGGGAAGAACGTGCAGAAGTAATCACCGGTGGTGAACGGCGACGCCCGTGGCGCCGCCTCGTTGACGACGAGGGCGTCGGCGTCCGACTCCTCGACCGTCGGCCGCTCCACCTGGTCCATGCAGCTGATGGACTGGAAGGCCTCCAGCTCGTTACCCCACGTGCCGTCTTCATGTCGTTGGTAGTACGCGTCGTACAGCGCGAGGAGTCCCGCGCCGTCGCCGTTCTGCGCGTCGGCCAGCGCTTCCGACAGCTGCGGCCAGAAGCTGTCGGCGTACATCGCCTGCACATAGGCCTGGCGCATGACGGACAGGTTGACATCGGGACGGCCCGGCTCGCTCGGGATCGGTGCTTCGTCGAGGGAGCGCATCAGCGCATCGAACGCGCCTTCGGCGTCGCCACCGTTGTGGAACGCGCAGTCCGGGTCGGCGCTGCACTGGGCCAGGTACGTCGTCAGCGTGCCCTCGAACCCCTGAGCCTGCTGGGTGCTGCTCTCGAGGGGATCGGCATTGGGGTCGACGGCGCCGTCGATGACGGCCGCCCGCACGGTTTCAGGGAACAACGTCGCCCACGTCGCGCCGAGCTCGCTCCCGTAGCTGAATCCGAAGTAGCTGATCTTGTCCTCGCCGAGGGCGCGGCGGATCGAGTCAATGTCGCGGGCCGAATTGTTCGTCCCGATGTACGGCAGGATGTCGCCGTTGGCGTCCTCGCAGGCGTCCGTGAACTCCTCCGCGAGATCGATGATCTGTTGGCGCTCGGCGTCGTCGTCGGGCGTGACGTCGGTGGACGCGAAGTACTGGTCGTAGTCGTCGATGCAGTCGATCGCCGGATCGCTCAACCCCGTGCCACGCGGGTCCCAGCCGACGATGTCGAAGTTCTCGAGCAACGGCTGGCCGTACACCTGGTCGGCGAACAGGGCGAAGTCGCTCCCTCCGAATCCGGGCCCGCCGGGA
This sequence comes from uncultured Acidimicrobiia bacterium, assembly GCA_963844915.1. Taxonomy (GTDB): domain Bacteria; phylum Actinomycetota; class Acidimicrobiia; order Acidimicrobiales; family Ilumatobacteraceae; genus JALZMG01. Next base: position 213,450 of record CAWJQF010000015.1, read on the forward strand.
TTGACGAGGAGCGAGCCGATCTTGTTCTCCTGGTCGTCGGCCAGACGGCGGGCCAAGAACAGGTCAATCGTCGGCCCGTCCGGGTCCTCGTAGTCGACCGGCACCTCGAGGGTGGCCGTCTCGAGCCCCTCATCGAGCTCCTCCCACTGCAACGTCGAGTTGTTGGACCCCTCGGAGGCCTCGGTCGTCGACGAGGGAGCGTCCGTCCCGGGCGGGTCCGTCGCCGACGGATCCGTCACCGGTGCACCGGTCGACGGCGTGACGGCAGCGTCGGCCCGCTCGGTCTCGACGCCCGACTCACCGCACGCCGCGGCGAGCAACGCCAAGGTGCCGAGCACGGCGGCTAGCCGGGGGGTTCGCGCCACCAGCGCATCGTACGGGCGGCGTCGGCGTCCGTAGCCTCACCTCGTGCGGATGTCGCCCCACGCCTTGCGCCCACGTGACGCCAGTGACGTGAAGGGCTCCCGCGTCACGTCGGCGACGCTGCGCCGCATCTGGTCGTTCGCCCGGCCCTACCGCGCCATGATCGCGTTGTTCCTGGTGGCCATCTTCGCGGCGGCGATCCTGGCGCTCGTTCCTCCACTCGTCGTGCGGGCGATTCTCGACGACGCCATCCCATCTGGCGACCGAGCGATGATCACGTGGCTGGCGACAGCGGCCGCGCTCGCCGCCCTCGGCGACGCCGCGCTGCAGGTGTTGCAGCGCTGGTGCAGCTCGCGTGTCGGCGAGGGTCTCATCTGCGATCTCCGCCGGGCCTTGTTCGCCAAGGTGCAGCGGATGCCGATCGCCTTCTTCACCCGCACGCCGACCGGCGCGTTGATCTCACGGTTGAACAACGACGTCGTGGGCGCGCAGACGGCGGTCACCAGCACGCTCGGCAGCGTCGTCAGCAACGTCGTGGTGCTGACCACCACGCTGATCGCCATGCTCGCCCTCGAGTGGCGGCTGACCCTGCTCGCGCTCGTCGTGCTGCCGATGTTCATCATCCCGGCGCGCCGAGTCGGCCGGCGGCTGCAGGACATCTCACGCCAGCAGATGCAGCACAACGCCTCGCTGCACACGCAGATGACGGAACGGTTCAACGTGGCCGGAGCGATGCTGGTCAAGCTGTTCGGCGACCACCGCCGCGAGGACGCCGCGTTCGAGGAACATGCCGTCGCCGTGCGCGACGCCGGGATCCGCTCCGCGATGTACGGCCGGGTCTTCTTCGTCGCCCTCGGCCTCGTCGGTGCCATCGGTGCGGCGGCGATCTACGGGGTCGGGGCCCACCTCGTCGTCTCGGGGCAGATGACGACAGGAACGCTCGTCGCCCTCGCGGCCCTCGTCACACGCATGTACCAGCCGCTGACCGGGCTGACGAACGCTCGCGTCGACCTGATGACGTCGATGGTCAGCTTCGAGCGGGTCTTCGAGGTGCTCGACGCACACGAGGCGATCCAGGAGCGACCCGGCGCCGTCGACCTCGTACGGCCGCAGGGCAGGGTCACGTTGGACGACGTCCGCTTCCGCTACCCGCCGGCCGCCGACACGGCGATTCCCTCGCTCGAGCAGCAGCTGACAGCCGGCGCAGACCCGGACGTCGACGTGCTCGAGGGGGTCACGCTCGACATCGCGCCGGGTGAGACCGTCGCCCTCGTCGGGGCCTCCGGTGCCGGCAAGACGACGCTCGTCTCGCTGATCCCCCGCCTCTACGACGTCACCGGTGGCGCCGTCCGGCTCGATGGTCTCGACGTCCGCGACCTGACGCTGAGCTCGCTGCGGTCGACGATCGGCGTCGTCGCCCAGGATCCCCACCTGTTCCACGACACGATCCGAGAGAACCTGCGCTACGCCAGGCCACACGCGACCGTCGAGGAGCTCGTCGAGGCGTGTCGCGCCGCCCGCATCCTCGACACGATCACCGCCTTGCCGGATGGCTTCGACACCGTCGTCGGCGACCGCGGTTACCGCCTCTCGGGCGGTGAGAAGCAACGGGTTGCCATCGCCCGGCTCCTCCTCAAGGATCCCGCCGTCATGATCCTCGACGAAGCGACCAGCCACCTCGACAACGACAGCGAGGTCCAGGTTCAACACGCGTTGGATTCGGCCTTGGCCGGCCGCACGGCGATCGTCATCGCCCACCGGCTCTCGACGATCCGCAACGCCGACCGCATCGCCGTCCTCGACGCCGGCCGGATCGTGGAGGTCGGCACGCACCACGAGCTCTTGCGGCGGGACGGGTTGTATGCGTCGCAGCTGCGCGCAGGCGAGCTGACGGCGATGCTGTCATGACGATGCTGTCATGACCTCCTCGACCTTGCCGCTCGCCGACGTGCGCGTCGTCGACATCTCGACGGTGCTTGCCGGGCCGAACTGTGCCCGGTACCTGGCCGACTACGGCGCCGACGTCATCAAGATCGAGCGACCCGAAGGCGACAGCCTGCGCAACATGGCGTGGCGAGACGAGCGCGACGGCGAGGGCCTGTGGTGGAAGCTGGCCAACCGCAACAAGCGGACCGTCGTCGCCGATCTCAAGGACGACGAGGACCGAGCCCTCGTGCTGCGGCTGCTCGACAACGCACACGTGCTGGTCGAGAACTTCCGGCCGGGCGCACTGGAGCGACTCGGACTGGGGCCGGATGTGCTCCATGAACGCAACCCCCAGTTGGTCGTCACGCGTGTCACCGGGTTCGGGCAGGACGGTCCGTACGCGTCGCGGCCCGGGTTCGCGACGATCGCCGAGGCGATGTCCGGGTTCGCCGCGATCAACGGCGAACCCGACGGGCAGCCGCTGCTGCCACCGATCGCGCTGACCGACGAAGTGACCGCCCTCGCCGCGGCGTTCGCCACGATGGTCGCCCTGCACTCGGGACGAGGTCAGGTCGTGGACGTCAATCTCCTCGAGACGATGTTCCAGCTGATGGGTCCGTTGCCCTCCGTGTACGCCGTTGCCGGGATACGCCAGCCGCGGCTCGGGTCAGGGTTGCCGTACAGCGTTCCGCGGGGCACGTACCGCTGCCGCGACGGGCGCTATGTCGCGGTGTCCACGAGCAGCGATTCTGTGGCGGCGCGGGTGATGCAGCTGCTCGGCCTCGACACCGACGAGCGGTTCCGGACGTTCGAGGGCAGGTCTGCCCACCGCGAGGAGGTCGAGGCGGCGATGGCGGCGTGGTGTGCGACGCGGCGGCTGGACGAGGTCGTCGCCACGTTCACGGAAGCGCACGCCGCGGCCGGTCCCGTGATGGACATGGCCGACATCGCCAGCGATCCGCACTTCCTCGCCCGCCGAACGATCGTCGACGTCGATGGCACGCCGATGCAGGCGCTCGTGGCACGACTCAGCGCGACGCCCGGCGCGCTGCGCTGGCCCGGCCGGCCGCTCGACGCCGACGGCGACGACGTCCGGGCCCACGGCTGGGGCTGAGCTGTCCACTCTGGGCGAGGTGAGCAACTTGCTTGCGAGCCGAGCTCCAGACCTACGTCGCTGTCGGACTCACCCGCTCCTCGCGGCGGACGACGAAGCGCATGGCGTCCTGGGCCAGGGCAACGAGCTCGCTCGGCGCCACGATGGCGCGCATCCGTCCGTGTTCCTGGACGGCTCGCCGACGCGCCTCGCTCAGCGCTTCGTCGAGACGGGCCTGCAGGAGCAACAGCTCGCTGGCATCGTTCGGTGCCAGCGGGATCACGGAGTTCGCGGCGTCGATGGCGGCGAGGAATCGAGCGGCGTCCTCGTACCGTTCGACTTGGCCGCACACGTGCGCGCACTCGCGGATCGTCCGCCACTGCTCGCTCCAGTTCTCCGCGCGCGACCATCGCTCGAGGGATTCGAGCAACGCGACGGCCGCCTCGACCAGCCGTCCGGCCCGCCGGTACTGCCGGGCCATCTCGACCTTCACGGAACCGAGCACCCACTCGTTGCCCACCTTGCGAACGAGGTCGCTCGCCTCATCGAGCAGCTCGAGGGCCAGCTCTGGCTCGTCGTGGTACACGCTCTGGGCGACGGCGTAGCGCGTCCACGCCAGCGACGTCGGGTGGTTCACCTTGGCGGCGAGCGTGGCGGCCCGCTGGGCGATCTGCCCGGCCAGGTCGTAGGCACCCTGGGTGCACATCCCGACGGCGGAGAAGACCAAGACCTCGATCCGCCAAACCGGGTCCTCCAGCTGCCGGGCCCGCCGGAAGGCGATGTTGAACTCATCGAAGGCGTCCTGGTAGCGCTGCTCGTAGCCGGCGACGGCGAGGCGCACGAGCCGCAGGTGGACGGCGCCGTCGACGCCGAGCCGGTCTTCGATCTCGACGCCGGCGTCGGCGTGTCGGCGGGCGTCCGCCAGCTCGCCACGCATCCAGGCGCGGATCCCGAGCAGCCCGTGCAGCAACGGGCGGACCTCGTCCGGAGTGCGCGGGCGACGCAACGACGCCTCTGCCCAATTGGCCACCTCGAAGCGGAAACGGTGCACGGCGAACTGCAGCAGCGCCGCAACGATCGCCGCCGCCCGCTCCTCGTCTCCGTCGTCCAGCGCGATCCGATGGGCAGCCCGCAGGTTGTCGAACTCGGCGGCGATGGCGATGGCAGCCCGCTCCTCGTCGGCGCTGCGCAGCTCGAGCGACGCCTCGACCGCCCACTGCGCGTACCACTCGACGAAGCGCCGTCGCAGGCCCTCGCGTTCGTCGTCGTCGACGAGGCTGGCGGCGACGGAGCGGATCGGTCCGAGCAGCCGCAGCGCCGAAGCCGACGGTGTGCGGGCGACCATCGACTGGGCGACGAGGCGGCCGATGAGGCTCGGAACGTCGTCGAGGCGTCGACGCTCGCCGGCGCAGACGTGCGCGGCGGCCCGCACGGTGAACGGGCCGGCAAAGATCGAGAGCCGACCGAAGAGGACCTTCTCGTCCTCGGTCAGGCGGTCGTAGCTCCACGCCACCAGCTCGTGGAGCGACCGATGTCGCGAGGACGGTTGCCCACGTTCGCCGGCCGTTCGACTCGGCAGCTCGGTCAGGATCGACGCCACGCCTTCGACGTCGGCGACGGCGAGGCGGGCGGCCGCCAGCTCGATGGCGAGGGGAAGACCGTCGAGATCGCGGCACAGGCGTTGGATCGCCGCGAGCTCGGCCTCGTCCGGATCGAACCCGGGTCGCACCTCCCCGGCGCGGTCGATGAACAGCTCGACGGCTGCCGAGCCGTACGGATCGACCGCACTGCCCTCCACCGGGAGCGGCGCGACGACGTGCACGACCTCGTCATCGATCCCGAGGGCGACGCGGCTGGTGCACAGGAGGCGCAGGCGATCGGCCGTGCCCCGCAGCGCCTCGATGAGTCGGCCGACGTCGTCGAGCAGGTGCTCGCAGTTGTCGAACAGCAGCAACACGTCCTTGGTCGCCAGCCAGTTGGCGAGCTGCTGCACGGAGCGCTCGTCCCCATCGGACGAGCCCGCGCTGTGCTCGATGCGCAAGTTCGTCGCGATCGCGGCGACCAGTTCGTCCGGCCGTGTGATGGTGCTGAGGTCGACGGTGCGGACACCGTCGGCGTGGGCCACGCCCCGACGGGCCAGCACGAGCTGCGCCAAGCGGGTCTTGCCGACGCCACCTGGTCCGACGAGTGTCACGATCGGCGCCGTCAGCGACGCCAGGTGGGCGAGCTCCCGATCCCGGCCGCAGAAGCTGCTCGATCGACCGACGAGATCGAGCTCTGATCCAACCGCGGTGCGCAGCGGCGGGAAGTCAGCAGCGAGGTCCGGGTGGCACAGTTGGTACACGTCGCTCGGTGGGAGGTCGGGCAGCGTGTGGCGGCCCAACGGCCGCAGCGAGCATCCGGGCGGCAGGCGTGAGTCCACGTCGGTGGCCAGACGCTCCGAGATCAGCACCTGGCCTCCGTGCCCAGCGGCGTGGAGCCGGGCGCACTCGTTGACGACCGGGCCGGTCAGCTCCCCGCTGTCGAGCACGACCGGCTCCCCGAGGTGCAGTCCCATGCGTACTCGTAGATGTCCCACGCCGGTCCAGACGCGAGTCTCCAGCCACCGCTGCACGTTGAGGGCAGCGACGAGGGCGATGGCGCCGTCGTCGAACACGGCGAGCACCCCATCGCCGGTGTTCTTCAGCACCGCGCCGTCGTGGTCGGCGACGATGCTGGCGATCGCCCGGTTGTGTTCGGACACCGCTTCGGCCATCGCTGCGGTGTGGTCCGACCACAGTCGCGTGCTGCGCTGGATGTCCGTGAAAAGAAAGACCCGCCCCGTCATGACCCGCTCCCGCCAGAGGATGTCAAGTCGGCGGCGGAAGTGGCGGCTTGGGCGGAAGGTCGATCCCCCACCTGCTCGCCACCTGTGGGTCGATCTTGAGGCCGCGCTCGCTCCAGCGAGCCTGGCTGATGAACGCCCGGACCGCGAACTGCGTCACGTATTGCGACAGCAGACCGATGCCCGCGCGGCTGACGCCGTTCAAACGGGCCACGCGGGACCAGCTCAGGAGCAGCCCGGTCGAGTTGAGCACCAGCTCTGCGTAGCCACCCTGCTCGATGCCGAGGTCGTTGGCATGTTCCTCGCTGAGGAGATAGCGGGCGATGAACGCTGGAGCGCCACGCAGACGGTCGGGCAAGGGATACGCCAGCTCTTGCATCAGTGCCTTTGCCATGCGACGTCCCTGCGGTGTGGGCTCCTGCAGCTTCGCGGCCAGGTGCCTGTAGCTCGCGTCCAGCTGCTCGACGGACAGCGGTAGCACCTGGTTCTTCGGGAACCGGTCGAGCAGCGGTGTGGCGGGTGCCGGTACGGCTTCGGCATCGCCGATGCCGAGGTGCCAGCCGACGACGTTCCACAGGAAGTAGAAGGCGTCGCGATCGTCCTTGCTGGAGGTGATGCCGAATCGGTCGAGTGCGTCGAAGACGACGGTGGTGAACGTGCCCAGCGTCGCGAGCAGGTCTTCCTGGTTGAGCGGCTTGCTGGTTCCAGCGTGCAGGCCGATCTCCTCCAAGCGGTCGTCCCACGTGCTGAGCTTGGCGGTCGGGTCCGCTTGGGTGCGCGGCGGCGGAAGTTCGTGCTGTGCGGTGTCGAGCACCATCCACCGGATTGCCTCGTGGACGAGGCGGACACGCCGGCAGTTGATGGCGCCGAACTGGCCAGCGGTCAGGCTCGTCGTCTTGTCGTCGCCAGAGGCGCGGGGTCGGGCTGAGCACGTTGATCAGGAACTGTCCAGTCTCCTGCGCTCGCCGAGTCCAGTTCCGCCACAGCTCCCCGGTGATGTCCAGGACCTGCACGCCGCGCCTTCCCAGGTACGCCTCGGGGAGCGAGGCGTGGAAGAGCGCAGTGATGATGACCACTCCGTTGTCGTCAAAGAAGTTCTGGGCGCGCTGAACGACCTCGTGCTCGCGCTCCAGGACAGGGTTGATCTCTGTGCCGCCGAGGAGGAACCGCTGGACCTGCTTGCTGATCGACCGCGCATTGATGTCCTTGGCCAGCTCGACGAGCACAGCAGGCAGCAGCTCGGAGCGTGGGGGTGGCGGTGGCTTGCGCCGGCCCGACTGCTCGGGCAAGGCGCGGATGACATCCTCCGCCACCGCCTCGACCACCGGCTTCGCCTCGGGATCGACCTGGAGATGCAAGTCGGGGAAGCCGGCCAAGAAGTCGGGCTGCTGCACAACCTTTGTCACGACCCGCTCCTGAACTCTTGCGCCGCCTGTGTGGCAAAGGACTGCAGCTGCGCCCTGGAGTCGTCGGCGAGATGCTGCACGCGCACCGGACCAAGCACCGGCGAGGCCGGCGGCGACAGGGGTGTCGCCGCCGGTGGCGCGTAGAGCGCGCAGAGTTGTTGGCGGGAGCGGAAGAGATTGACGATGAAGTTCAACCGCTCAGGGAGACGTAGCCAGTTGTCGACGGCAGTGCGCTCACCCTGGCCGAACGAGCGGTCGTGGTGCTGCCACTCCGACCACAAGGCCGGGTATTCGAGGGTCTGCAAGTCGTACGGGAAGCAGTCGCCTTCGGCGTAACGATTTTGATCGTCTGCCGGTTGGTCCTTTCGGAGTAGTGGCTGGGCGGGTGGCGGAAGCGGAATGTCAGCCCCGAAGCGCAGCACCTCCTGCCCCAGGATCATGCGGTACACGTGTCGGGTGGCGGCGATCTGGAACCCTTCCTCGATACGCGGGAACATGGGCTGGGCGATCTGGAACGCTCGGGTCGCCGCCCTCGTGCGCAGGTTGTCGCGTCCGAACCACTCCGTCACCACACGCAGACGGAGGGCGCTCGGTAGGAGCTCCAGATTGCGCTCGAGCACCGGCTGGAGGCGGCGCTGCTCGTACGCGAGGAGGCGGATGTTGCCGAGCAGGATCCGTTCTGCGCGTTCTTTCTCCGACAGTTCGTCGTTGTGCTTGAGCACCTGGAAGTACGGCTCGGTCGCATGCGAGAGCACCGGGACGTCCTCCTCCAGCAAACGACTCACCGACCCCCGTAGGCGACGGCTCTCGTCGATCTCCTCACGAATTGCGAAGAGACCCTTGGTGTATCGGGTCCACGTGTCCTTCCAGTCGACCGATCCCGCGTCCACCGCGTCGAGCGTCACCTTGAGGAGCAGCCACGTGGCGTGGCCCACCTCTTCGAAGATGGCAGCTTGCCCGCAGGCGATGTTCCGCGCGATGGCGCCGCGGTCGGTCATCACGGCACGCGTCACGAGGTCGTAGATCCGACGCCCCGGCCACAGACCGCGTGGCTCACGAGGGGGCTTCGGGGCCTCGTCGTCGTCGCCGTGTTCGTCCTCCTCGTCGTCCGCGTTGACGTCAGCGCGCAGGCTCTGCGCCGACCAGGCAGCGAACGTCGGAAAGGTCGCGTTGACGGGTGGCTGGTCGCCGTGCAGGTACCAGCCGAGCGCTTGCGACAGCCAGTAATAGCCGCCCAGGATCGCCGTGTTCGCCTTCAGCGGCCGGACTTCGGCATCTCGAACGATCTCCCGCATCCGCTCTCGGGAGTACAACGAGTTGACCGAAACATAGAAGTCCGTCACCGTTCACCTCCCTCGTCCGCTCCCGCGGCGCCCAACCCTAGGCGAGCACAGGATCGAATGGTCCGGTTTCTGGCGGCTGGTCGGCCTTGGTGCGGCGCCGCCTTACTGCCGAGCGTCGTCCGACGTCGGCGCGGATGCCGGCACTTCGCCGGCCGGCGCCGATGGCGACGGAGGGGCGGGCGGCTCGGCGGTGTGTGTCTCGACAACGTCTGTTCCGACACGGTCCGTTCGAACGTCGTTCCGACAGCATCGTCGGAACGCTTGAACAAGCCGCCCACGCGATCGCCGATCAGGTCGACCGTCGCCGACAGGGCGTCGTTGAGCTTGCCCGCCGCTCGCTTGGCCTCATCGCGGAGCTCGTCGTCGCGGGCGACATCGGCCGTGCGGTCGCCAACCTCCTTCGCCGCCGTGACCAGCCGGTCCCACGCATCGCGCAAGGCCGCGCCGGCGGCCTTCGTGCTGTCGTCGACGGCCGCCTCGGCGTCGCTACCAGCGGCCTGGTAGCGGTCCTTCATCAGCCGCCCCAATGACGAGAACTCATCGCCGACCTCGGACCAGGCCTGCTTCATCGGATCGCTCATCGGACCTCCTTTCCGTTCCGATCATTGCCGAACGGCGCGATGGTCGGAGCATCACGGGCAGGGCGGCCGCGACGGCGAACCACAGAACGGTCACGAGCGCCAGGTGGCCGAGCGCCCAGACCCCGAAGAGGCCGAGCCCGACGATCTCCGTTCCGAGGCCGGCGACCGACGTCGTCGTCGCCCGGGCGCGCCCTTCGATCCGCGCCTGCAGGCGGGCGTCCAGGACGACGAGCACCAAGTGGTGCAGCAGGTAGAAGGCGGCGAGGGCGACGAGTCCGCCAACCGCCGCGGCGACACCCGCCACCGCCAGCGCAGCCGCCGCCGCGCCGGTGAGCAGCGCGACGCGGATGCCGCTGAAGGTGGCGCACCGTCCGCCGAGCGCCGCGCCGAGCGCGCCGGCCATCGTCACGACGAGCACGGCGATCGGCACCCACGTGGTCGGGACACCCCAGTCCTGGGCGAGCAGGGGGAAGTACTCCTCGATGGCGTCGAAACCGCCGATCACGGCGAGTGCGATGACCGCTCCGGCGACGGTCGGCTGCATGGCTTCCCGCAGCCCGGCCCGCAACGTGCCCGAGCCGTCATCCTCGTCGAGGTCGGCCGTGGCGGGGGCCGACGGCAGGCGGCGGGCGAGCACCGCCGCGGCGAGGCACGCCGCGACACTCACCCAGCCGATCGCCGCATATCCACCGATCGGCAACAGGGCGGTGGCGACGAGCACGGCCGGGATGAAGGCCAGGAACTCGGCGGCCGTTGCCCACCCCTGGACGCGGGCGTAGTGGTCGGCGGCACCGGCGGCGGTGAGGCCCTCGTAGAGCAGCGCCTCGGACGATCCCGATACGAGTGCGCCGCCCAACGCCCACACCACGAAACCGATGGCGAATCCCGTGAATCCCGGGGCGAGGATCCAGGCGATGTAGCCGAGCGCCTGGAGGAGGGCGCCGGCGATCAACGCATTCCGGTGGGACCATCGGTCCGCAACCGCACCCATCGGCACCTCGGCGGCGATGCCCACAGCCGACCAGATCGCAAGGAGTGTCGAGATCTGACCGTCGGACATCCCGGAGTCCACGAACAGCAGCACGTAGACCGGATAGATCGGCACGGCCTCGCCGACGAAGGCCCAGGCGACGAACCGCCGGGCCAGAGGTCGAGCCTCTCGAGGGATCAGACGTCAAGGATGTGGCATGCCGCCACGGTACGCGGTTGCTCACCCGCGCTTCACGTGAGTTGACGTTCTGTCCGTAGCAATCGCTCGTTGTGAGGCGGTCGCTACGGACAGAAGGTGTCAGCGCTGGAGTGGCGCGACGTACGGCGCCTCGGGAGCGGCTCCCTGGAGCTGCCACACCTCGTGCCCGTAGGCGTCGAAGACGAGGAACTGATCGGGCCCGGGATCCTTGGTGTCCCCACGGTGCAGGATGTAGGCGAGCTGATCGGCGCCGTCGACCAGATCGACCTGGAACTCGATGCCGAAGGTGTCCGAGCCGCTCGGGCGCACCGGGTCCGGCCACTGCGTCTCGGTCGCCGCGCCGGTCCACACGTGCAGCCCCCAGAACTGGGTGAAGTCGGTGCTGGTCGGATCGCCGTAGTCCCCTGCGGGGCGGCGGTAGTGGATCGTGGCGAAGTCCTGGGCCGCGCCGCGCGAGGGATGCACGACCTGCTCACCGGGCTCGAACCACGCCGATGGCGTCTCCGTCGGCGTGAACACCTGGCCCGCGATGTCCACCACGCCGTCGTCGCTGATGGCGACCGTCAGCGACCCCGACAGGTCCTCGGGCGCGAGCCGGAAGACCGCCCCGTAGTCGTCGATCGCGTCCGGCGGCGCGGCGGTGGCGACTGGTGCGCCATCGCTGGTGGCATCGATCGTCACCCCGGCGCAGTCGGTCGCGCAGCCGTAGTGGACGGTGGCGTAGCCCTGCGCCTCGGCCTGGGACGTGTAGACGTTGACGTCGCCTTCGCGCAGCCAGATCTCCGGCGTGGCGCTCGGATCGAAGCTGCGGTCCGGGCTGTTCTCCGGGTCCTTGGTGTCGCCGCGGTGGACGATGAAGTTGACCGGGCTGGTGTCGGCAGCCAGCTTGATGAAGGCGAAGCGCCCGTACTCGTCCTCTCCGAGGAATGGCTTCGGCGAGGTCCAGTCCGTGGCCTCGGCGGGGTCGATGGCGTCGCCCCAGAGGTGGAGCCCCCAGAAGTCGGCGGCATTGCCGGTCGTGTGGTCGCCGTAGTCGCCGGCCGGTCGGTTGTAGTGGATCAGTGCGTACGGCGTCGTGGGTGCCGTCGGTGCAGGGAACTCGACGCCGACGTTGACGACCTCGTCTGCGGCGAGGTGCCCGGACAGGTCGTTGACGATGGCGCGGAAGGACAACTTCACGTCGTCCTGGCCTCGCAGGTGGCTGGCGTCGTAGAACACCCGGTAGGGCGCGTTGTCGTCGGTGCCGATCGGCACGTAGTCGCCGTCCCCCTCGCGAACGGCGAACGTGACCTCAGCCATCGCGTCGGTGTCGAGGTCGGCGCGCACCTCGATGCGCTGGTCCACGGCATGGCCGTCCATCTGCGTCGTCCCGAGCGACACGGTCTGGCCGTGCTCGAGGCCGACGATGTTGATCGCAGGCGCCGCCGGCGAGGCGGGAACGGGATCCGTGGCCTGGTAGATGACGAAGCCGAGCGGCGGCACCGTCAGCGAGAGCGAGCCGTCGGCTGCGGTCCGCAGCCGCTGTTGCACGCCTGCGCTCGGCGAGGGACGCGGGGTGATGAGGCGATAGAGCGCGTCACCCGCTGAGTACGTCGGGATCTGGACGGTTTGTGCCGCCTCGCTGTTGTTGAGGGCAACGACGTACTCCAGCCGCTCGTCCCGGTCGATGCGGGAGAAGGCGTAGACGCCGGGACCATCCGAGCTGTAGCGGTGGATCTGCGCGCCCGACCGCAGTGCCTGATGACGCTCGTGCACCCTGGCGAGGTCCTCGATCGTCCGGAACAGCGGGTGGGTGCGATCGAAGTTGTCGTCGGCCGACGTCTCGTCCGTCCCGATCAGGTCGTTGTCCGCGTACGTCCCCACCTCGTTGGCGAACATGTCCTCGCGGGCGTCCTTGTCACCCCCGTCGCCGGTGAAGCCCTGCTCGTCGCCGTAGTAGACCACCGGCTGGCCGCGGGCCAGGAACATCAACGCGTGTGCCAATTGCGATCGTGCCAGCAGCTCGGCGTCGCTCGCCCCGACCTGGTCGACGCGCTGGAGGAAGTAACCGATGCGGCCCATGTCGTGGTTGCCGAGGAACGTCGGCTGGGCGTAGGCGTTGCTGTCGGCGTCGGTGTAGTAGTCGTCGGACTCGAAGAACGCGCGGAGGTTGTTAGTGGGCGCGCTCTGCGAGGCGAACCCCCGGGCGGCGACTTGGAAGCCGAAGTCGATCGTCGCCTGAAGCTGACCCTCGGTCGAGAACTCGCTCATGAACGGCGAGCCGAACTGCTGGTCGAACACCTCACCGAAGGCGAAGAAGTCGTCGATGCCCCGATCCTCCGCCGCGTCGAGGATGGCCGGCCCAAACGCCTTCCAGAACTCCATGTTGACGTGCTTGGTGGTGTCGATACGGAAGCCGTCCACGCCGAACTCGTCGATCCAGAAGGAGTAGATGTCGATCATCCCTTCGACGACCTCGCGACGCTCGGTCCACAGATCGTCGAGGCCGAAGAAGTCTCCGTACAACGAGTTCTCGCCCGTGAAGCTGGTGTTCCCGCGGTTGTGGTACAGCAGCGGATCGTTGAGCCAGGCCGGATTCTTCGGCGGGCTGCCAGGCGGAACGACCGGCGTGTACGGGAAGGACTGCAGGTTGACCTCGGGGAACTCGTAGTCCGGTTGCCCGCTGTAGGCGAAGTCGCGATCGTCGAAGGGCTGACCGTTGACGTCGCGATACGGGAAGTCGCGAGTGTTGCGATAGCCCGCGTTGCCCTCGAGCTGGATGACGTCGGCCGTGTGGTTCGTCACGATGTCCATGAAGACCTTGATGCCGCGCCCGTGGGCATCGCTGACGAGGCGGGCGAAGTCCTCGTTGGTGCCGAGGTGTGGATCGACCCGCAGGAAATCGAGGATCCAGTACCCGTGGTAGCCGGCCGAATGCCCGTACAGGTCCGTGGTGTCCGACTGCACCGTCTGGTTGGCGAAGATCGGCCCCACCCAGATCGACGTCACGCCGAGGGCATCGAGGTACGACAGCTTGCTACGCAGACCCTCGAGGTCACCGCCGTGGTAGTAGCCCTTCTGCGACGGCAGGTAGCCGTGGGTCAGGACCTCCTCCTGCCCGCCGTCGGGACGGCAGGTCCCCGCGTAGTCACCGCAGTTGTTGGCTGGGTCGCCGTTGTTGAAGCGGTCGGGCAGCGTGAAGTAGAGGACCTCGTCGACGAAGGGGTGGCGAACGGGCTCGCGGACGAGCGCCGCGTCGTCCACGGGCTCAGCGGGGATCACGCTGACGCTGGGCACGTGGGTGTCGACGTCGTAGCTGAGGACCACGACATCCCCTGCCGCCTCGACGGTGAACGGGATGTTCGGGCCGTCGGGCGCTCCATCGAGGCCGTAGTTCTCGGCCCAGCCCTCGTCGATGGCGACCTTGAACTCGTAGTCGCCCGGCGGCAGTGACGACGCCGAGAGTTTCGCGACGCCGTCACCATCAGCGTCCTGGAGCCACGACCGCAGGCAGCCGGGATCCCAGTCGGCTGCGCAGCCGAGCTCGCTCTGGAAGCTGCCCGGGGCCGTCGCGATGACCGAGGAGCGGTTGTCCGTCACCCAGTGGGTGACGTCGTCGTAGAAGAACTTGACGGTCGCCGGCGCTTCGAGGGCGAGCGCGATGTTGGCGCCATCGCGCTCACCGCCAAGCCCGTAGTTCTCCACCCACGAGCCGTTCAGCGCGGCCTTGTACTCCCAGTTCCCTGCGGGCAGATCGAAGCTCGCCTGCCATACGCCGTCGTCCTGGTCGAGGCTCAGCTGCGTGAGCGCGCACTCAGGGAGCCAGTCGGCGGTGCACGCCAACTCGTCCTGGAAGCTGCCCGCCATCGTGACCGTCGCCGGCTCGGCGCTGGCGGGCCGGGTCGGCGCGGCAACGAGCGCCGCGACGAACGGTGCGAGCAGAACGAATACGTACCCTCGTCGTCCCATTCGGATCCTCCTCGGGCGCCCGCTCAGCGGAGAGCGAGGAGCTTAGAACCCGTGCAGGACCCCAGAATTTGCGTCAGTTGGACAGCATCTGTCCGTCGAAATCGATCGTTGTGACGCGATCGCGACGGACAGAACGAGGGTTTCAGCCGATCGAGCAGGAGACGCCGGTGGCGTGGAGGGGGCAGTAGCCGCCTGGGTTCTTGGCGAGGTACTGCTGGTGGTACGGCTCGGCGTAGTAGAACGCGCCGAGCGGGGCGATCTCCGTCGTGATCTCGCCATAGCCGGCGGCCTGCAGGGCGTCGCCGAACGTCTTCCTCGTCGCCTCCGCGGCCTCACGCTGCTCATCGTCGGTGTAGTAGATGGCGCTGCGGTACTGCGTGCCGACGTCGTTGCCCTGGCGCATCCCCTGGCTCGGATCGTGATCCTCCCAGAACGACTTGAGCAGCTGCTCGAAGGTGATCACCGCCGGGTCGTACACGACGAGCACGACTTCGGCGTGCCCCGTGCGCCCCGAGCAGACCTCTTCGTACGTCGGGTTGGGCGTGTAGCCGCCGGCGTATCCGGCGACCGTCGAGTACACGCCGGGCAGCTGCCAGAACATCTTCTCGGCGCCCCAGAAGCAACCGAGGCCGAACACCGCGGTCTTCATCCCTTCCGGCCACGGACCCTGCAGCGGGTGCCCGTTGACGAAGTGGGTCTCAGGGACCGTCATCGTCTGGTCGGTGCGACCCGGAAGGGCGTCAGCCTCGGACACCATCTGGGACTTCGAGCGGAAGAGCATGGATCTCAGGATACGGCCCGCCCGTTGGCGTCGGCTGAGGGGCCTTGACCCGGGGGCCGTTGAGCCGGGGGTCACGACGTCAGGCCGAGACGACGACGACAGCGGTGCCGTAGGCGAGGATCTCGCTCATGTTGTTGCCGATCTCCGACGAGTCGAACCGCACGCCGATGATGCCGTTCGCGCCGAGCTCCTGAGCGTGCACGATGAGTCGATCGAGGGCGTGACGCCTCGCCTCCTCGAGCACGGCGGTGTACTCGTTGACCTCGCCGGCGCGCAGGGCGCGAATCGACCCGGTGAAGCCCTTGGCGAAGCCGACGCTGCGCACGACGACGCCCCAGCAGAGTCCGATCTGGCGCTCGATGCGGTACCCCGGCAGATCGAACGTGCTGGTGCACGGGATGGGCAGGATCTCGTTGCTGGAGTTGCTCACGTGCACTATTTCAGCAGCAGCGCGGCGATGCGCCGTGAGGCGACGACGAGCCCGACCATCGTCATCGCCACCAGCACGGCAACGTGGGCGAGCATCGACCACGAGAACTGCCCGAGGTTGACGGCTCGGACGAGCGCCACCCCGTGGTACAGCGGGCTGAGTTGGACGACCCACGCCCAGTCGCCGTAGCTCGAGACGGGATAGAACGTCGCCGAGAACAGGAAGAGTGGGAGGGTCACGGCCGAGACGTACTCGAAGTCGGCCCACGACCGCATGTAGGTGGTCAGCGCCATGCCCACGGAGGCGAAGGCGAAGCCGATCAGGACGCAGATCGGCAACGACAACACGACCCACGGTGAGCCGGTCATCCCCAGGACCCACATCGTGATGAGGAACGCCACCGAGTAGAGGAAGCCGCGGATCACCGCCCAGCCGATCTCGCCGAGCGCCACGTCGGCGGGGACGAGTGGCGTCGACAGGACGCTGTCGTACAGCCGGGCGTGACGCAGCTTGAAGAACACGTTCATCGTCGAGTCGTAGACGGCGCCGTTCATCGCCGAGGCGGCCATCAAGGCGGGGGCGACGAACTCGGCGTACGGCACCGACTGGCCGCCGACTTCCACGTCGCCGACGAGCTCGTTGAAGCCGATGCGGATCGACAGCAGGTAGAAGAGCGGTTCGAAGAACCCGCTGACGATGATCAACCACGTCCGGCGGTTGACCAGGAAGCTGCGCTCGACCAGACGGTGGGCGCGCCGCGAGGCCAGCAGCTCGGGCGGGATGATGCGCAGTCCGCCCGTCACCCGGTCGACGGTCGCGGCGGTCATGGAGCCACGATCCGACTCGATACAAACCGCGCCGAGGGAAGCGCCAGCGACGAGGCGCACTCGAGCGAGCGAGTTTCGAGCGAGCGAGAGCGACGTTGCGTCACGTCCCGAGCCTCCGCGCGAACGTTCGTCGACAGATCACGTAGCCGACCGTGGCGTACGCCGCCAACACCGCGATGTGCAGGAGCGCCTCCGGCCCGTCCAGTGTTCCCAATACGGCGCCGCGGCACAGCTCCACGCCGTTGAACAGCGGCGTGGCCCACGCCAGGGGCTGCAGCCACCCGGGTAGTTCGTCGATCGGATAGAAGACGCCGGCGAACAGGAACATCGGGATGATGGCGAAGCGCATGATCGCCGGGAACGACACGTCGGTCAGGCGCGACGACGACCACGCCGTGATCGGCAGCGCGAACGCCAGCGCAGTGAGCACAGCGAACCCCACGGCCGGCACGAGTCCCCACGAACGGGTCTGCGGGAACAGGGCTTGCACGATTGCCACCCCGGTCGCCGCCATCGCTCCACGCGTCGCATGCCAGAGCGCGACACCTGCGGCGATCTCACCTGGGGCGAGCGGCGTCGAGGCCATCGCCCGGAACGCGTTGTTCCACATGAAGCCGTCCATCACCGGCCACATCGATTCCTGGGCGACGACCATCATCGCCGTCGTCGCGACCAGCGCTGGGGCGAGGAACGACACGTACTCGACGCCGCCGAGCACCTCAGAGGAGTTCGGCCCCGCATCCACGAGGGCGCCGACGCCCACACCCATCCCGAGCAGGTACAGGAGCGGCTGGAGGAAGCTGCCGAGCAGGTTCGACTTCCAGATCTGACGGTACGTCGCGAACTTGTTCTCCCAGACCCGAACGGCAGCAGGCGTCGACATCGCAGTCGGTCAACTCGAGTCAGTCGATCAGCGACCGACCGGTGAGGCGGAGGAAGACGTCCTCGAGGCTGCTGCGCCGGACCAGCGCGCTCTCCGGCACCACACCACGGTCGTGCGCCATGGTCAGCGCCTTCTCGCCGTCGTGGGCGTAGATCAGGATGCGGTCGGGCAAGGCCTCGAGGCGTTCGCCGATCCCTTCGACGGACGCTGCCTGCGCCTCGTTCGTGCCTGCTTCGAAGCGCAGCTCGAGCACCTCGCGCGTCGAGTGCGCCTCGATCAGCTGGCGTGGCGAGCCCTCGGCGACGATGCGTCCCCGGTCCATCACGACGAGTCGGTCGCAGAGCTGCTCGGCCTCATCCATGTAGTGCGTCGTCAGCACGAGCGTGACGCCCTGCTGCTTCAGGCGGTACAGCCGGTCCCACAAGACGTGGCGCGCCTGGGGGTCGAGATCCGGTCGTCGGCTCATCGAGCAGCAGGAGGTCCGGGTCGTTGATCAATGACCGAGCGATCGTCAGCCGGCGCTTCATCCCGCCTGACAGCGGCTCCACTTTGCTCTTCGCCCGCTCGGACAGCTGCACGAACTCGAGCAGATCGGCCGCCCGCCGGCGGCACTCGGCGCGCGGGATGTCGAAGTAGCGGCCGTAGACGACGAGGTTCTCTTCTACGGTCAGCTCGTTGTCGAGCTGGTCGGCCTGCGGCACGACGCCGAGCCGCGCTCTGATGCGCCGGCCGTCGCGAACTGGGTCCATCCCGAGCACGCGCAGCGAACCCTCGGACACCGGTGACGTGCAACCGATCATCCGCATCGTGGAGGACTTGCCGGCGCCGTTCGGACCGAGGAAGCCGAAGGCCTCACCGCGCTGGACCTCGACGTCGATCCCGTCGACGGCGACGAAATCGCCGAAGCGCTTCACCAGGCCCTTGGCCGCGATCATCGAGCCGCCTGCCACCAGTTCGACGCTACCGGCAGGTACGTCCGCCGGAGCGGCCGGCGTCACCGCCGGTCTTGGAGGAACCGGAAGTGGTCACGCACTTCGGCGACGCGATCGCGGGAGATGTCGGCCAGCAGCATCGTCTCGGCGCCTGCGGCGGTGGCGAGCAGCTCTCCAACAGGATCGACGATCCGGCTGTCCCCCGCGTACGACAAGCCGCCTCCTTCGCCGACCCGGTTGACGCCGACGACATAGGCCTGGTTCTCGATCGCTCTTGCCTGGAGGAGCACCTGCCAGTGCAGCCTTCGCCTCTCAGGCCAGTTGGCCGGGATGAGGTAGACGTCGGTGGTCGGCGCCAGCTGCCAGAACTCGTCGGCGAAGCGCAGGTCGTAGCAGACGAACGGGCTGATCCGCAGCCCTTCGATCTCGATGGTGACGAGCTCGTCGCCCGCACGGAACGACTTCTCCTCGCCACCGAACGTGAACGGGTGGACCTTGCGGTAGCGATGGGTGGTGCCGTCCGGACCTGCGAGGACGAACGAGTTGAACGGCCGCCGGTCCTCGTCGTCGTCGGTCGCATCGGCAGGCAGTTCCGGGCAGGTGCCGCCGACCCAGATGCCGTGTTCCGCAGCCTGCGCCGCCAGGAACGAGGAAGATGGGCCGCCCTCGGGTTCGCCCAGGTCGGGCACGTCGACGGCGAAACCGGTCGAGAACGTCTCGGTGCACAGCACGAGCCGTGCCCCCGCGCCCGCCGCGGCGGCGATCATCGGCGCGAGGCGCTCGAAGTTGGCCTCGCGGTCGTTCCACTCGATGTCGTGTTGCAGCGCGGCGACGATCACGTCAGCTCCTTTGACGTCACGGCTCGGTGATGCTCGCCTGCCGAGTTCGCCGCCGCCGCTGCGCAGCGGCGCTCACCGATGCTCATGGGCGACCTAGCTCCTTCAGGCGGCGGATCCCCTCGTCCAGCACGTCGAGGCGCTTGCAACAGGCGAAGCGGACGAGGTGACGGCCATGCTCCGGGCGGGCGTAGAGCACCTCGGCCGGCACGGCCACGACCCCGCAACGCTCTGGCAGGGCACGGCAGAACGCCATGCCGTCGCCGGCCGGGTCGATGGGACGGATGTCGACGGTCGTGAAGTACGTCGCTTCCGGTCGGTACGTCGTGAAGCCGACGGCCTCCAGTCCGGCGACGAGATGGTCGCGTTTGACCGTCAGATCGGCGGCCAGCGCAGCGTAGAAGTCGTCGCCGAGGTCGAGCCCGGCGGCGATCGCCGGCTGGAACGGTGCGCCGTTGACGTACGTCAAGAACTGCTTCGCGGCACGCGCCGCGGAGACGAGTGTTGCCGGCCCGCAAGCCCAGCCGATCTTCCAACCCGTCGTGTTGAACGTCTTGCCGCCGGAGGAGATCGTCAAGGTCCGCTCCGCCATGCCCGGCAGCGTGGCGATCGGCACGTGCGTGGCGCCGGGGAAGACGAGGTGCTCGTACACCTCATCGGTCACGACGACCAGATCGTGCTCGATGGCCACCTCCGCCACGAGCGCCAGCTCTTCCGCGTCGAACACCTTGCCGGTCGGGTTGTGCGGCGTGTTGAGGATGATCAGACGTGTGCGCGGCGTGACTGCCGCCCGCAGATCGGAGGGATCGAAGTGGTACTGGCGATCGGCATCCGGGCGGAGCAGGACCGGCACGGTGCGCGCTCCGGCCAGCGCGATGCAGGGCTGGTAGCTGTCGTACATCGGCTCGAAGACGACGACCTCGTCGCCCTCCTCGAGCAGCCCGAGCAGTGCGCCGGCCAACGCCTCGGTGGCGCCGGCGGTGACGAGCACTTCGGTGTCGGGATCGTGTTCGAGTCCGTAGAAGCGCCGCTGATGGCGGGCCACCGCCTCGCGCAGCACGGGCAGGCCGATTCCCGGCGGGTACTGGTTGACCCCCGAGCGGATCGCATCGACCGCAGCGTCGAGCACCTCTGGAGGACCATCGCTGTCCGGAAATCCTTGACCGAGGTTCACAGCTCCGGTGGCGACGGCGAGCGCCGACATCTCGGCGAAGATCGTCGTCCCGAAGCCCTGCAGCTTGGTGGTCATGGCGTCGCGCGGCCTCGCCACGACGTGCCATCGTACGGGAGGTTGTCCGGCCGCGACATGTTGGGCGGCTTCTGTGCCAGGTGCTGTCAGGAATCCCGCCCAGCAGCGCCGGTGGCGGAGATCCCGCCCAGATCACCGGCGGACGGTGTGCGTCGTGTTGTGCACCTTCGCCGCGTACATGGCCCGGTCGGCGTGGCGCATGAGGTCATCGAGCCGCTGTCCGTGGGCAGGGAACAATGCGGCTCCGACGCTCGCTTCGGGCGTGATGGCGCCGATGGCGGGCGCTCCGGCCAGCGCGTTCGCAATCGTCGCGGCGCGGGCCGGGACCGCCCTCGGGTCACCGATGCCCGGCATCAGCACGACGAACTCGTCGCCTCCCCACCGGCCGACGAGGTCGGAGCTGCGCACCGTCTGCCGCAGCCGCCGGGCGACATCGACGAGGACGCGGTCACCGGCGTCGTGCCCCACCGTGTCGTTGACGGTCTTGAAGTGGTCGAGGTCGATCAGGAACAGGCAAGCGGGACGGCCGTCACGCCCCAGGCGCCCGAGCAGCTCACCGGCGCGGCGCTCGAACTCGGCGCGGTTCGGCAGATCCGTCAGCCCGTCCGTGGTTGCCCGGCGGTGCAGTGCCCGGTGCTCCGCCAGCAGCCCACCGAGCGCCAGCATCGCCACGACGGTGCCGAGCGCCAGCTGCACGCCGATCAGCCATCGTTCGCCGGCGCTCAGGCGGATGTCGTCGGGAGCCGTCACCCGGACCGCCCACGGTCCGCCTTCGAACTCGACCATCGACGGTGCGGCAACGCGTCGCTGACCGTCCAGCGACCGGGCCTGGAACAACGGCTCGTCCTCGAGCGGCACGAGCTCCGCATCGAGATCCTCCGAGGCAGCGAGCACCTGAACGGGGTCGAAGACGACGTACAGGCGGCGGGTCCCTTGGTCCACCGCGACGGCGATCGAGGTCGCGGACGTCGCGCCATCGGAGATCGTGGCGACCGCAGCTGGCGCGTTTCGCGCCGTCGACGCCTCGACGGCGGCCGCAACCGCCGGGTCGTCCGCGCCCTGCACCTCGGTCGTGGAGCACGTCACCGACCCGTCGCGCACGCTGCACACCGGGACGGCGAGCGCATCCGCGAGGACATCGAGCCCCACCTCCGCGGAGGCGACGCTGAGGCCGGCGCCGATCCTCGTGATGACCGCGTCGAGCTCCGTCGCCGCCAGTTCTGCACCTGTCTCCATCCGGCGATCCCGCTCGGTGCGCAGCTCGGTTCGACGGTCGACGAGCTCGACCACCCCCATGACGACGAGGGCGATGCCCGTGACCAGCGACGCGACGCGCAGAAAGCGCACGTGCGCTCATCGGCACGAACGGGCCGAAACCACAGAAGACCCCCGGAATAACCTCCACCGACGATGAGCGTCGTGGCGTCGACAGCTGTGCCACGGCGGTCGCCGTGGGCGCCGCTGCGCTACCACGTCTTCGCCGCGCTGTTCGCCGCGCAGCTCGGCTCCAACATCGGCACGTTCTTCCAGGTCGTCGCCGCGGCCTGGTTGATGGGCGACCTGACCACGTCGCCGACCTTGGTGGCGCTGATCCAGACGGCCAGCCTGCTGCCGATCCTGCTCCTCGGGCTGCCCGCGGGAGCCATCGCCGACGTCTTCAATCGGCGCGCCGTCCTGATCTCGACGCAAGCGTGGATGCTGGTCTGCGCGGCGTTGCTGGCGGTGATGACGATGGCCGACCTCATCACTCCGGCGCTGCTCCTGGCGTTGACGTTCGCACTGGGCGTCGGCGCGGCGTTGATGAGCCCGGCCTGGCAGGCCATCCAGCCCGACCTCGTGCCACCCGAGGAGTTCGGACAGGCCGTCGCGCTGTCGAGCCTGACGTTCAACGTTGGGCGGGCGATCGGCCCGGCGCTCGGCGGTGCGCTCGTCGCGTCGGCCGGTGCGCAATGGGCGTTCGTCGTCAACGCCGCGTCGTTCCTCGGCGTGCTGTGCGTGCTGCTGTGGTGGCGGCCAGAGCACAGCGCGGCCCGCCTGTCGACGGAGTCGCTGCGCGGCGCGCTCCACGCCGGCGTCCGATACGGCGTCAACTCACCGGCCCTGCGGGCGGTGCTGGTGCGCACCATCGCCTTCATGGGACCGGCCGCCGCCATCCAAGCGCTGCTGCCGACGATCGTGCGTGATCGCCTCGGCCTCGGCTCCGGCGTCTACGGGCTCATGCTGGCCTGCTTCGGAATCGGCGCGATCGCCGCGGCAGTGCTGCGGCCGCGGCTCGACTTCGCACCGGTCGACCACCTCGTCGTGATTCCATCGTTGATCACCGCCGTCGCACTCGTCACCATCGGTGTGTCACCGTCCGCCTGGCTGATCGCGCCCGTCCTGTTCGTCGCCGGCGGCGCCTGGACGACCGCCACGGTCACCCTCAACGTGTCGTCCCAGCACGCGTTGCCGTGGTGGGTGCGCGCTCGCGGGATGGGGACGTACATGCTCGTGCTGGCTGGCGCGATTGCAATTGGCAGCGCCATCTGGGGAGCGATCGCGGCGTGGAGCCTCCTGGCCGCCAACTTGATCCCGGCCGGCCTGCTGTTGGTCGGCACCGCGACGACCTTCCGCTGGCGACTGCACGTCGCGCACTCCCTCGATCTGCGACCGGCCGCGGCGACCGAGCCGATCGTCATGCTCGAGCCGGACGGCGACGACGGGCCGGTGCTCGTGACGGTCGCCTATCGGGTGCCGCCGGCGTCACAGCGCGAGTTCACCGAAGCGATGCGCAAGATCGAGCGCGACCGACGACGCAGCGGCGCCGAGCGGTGGGGGCTGTTCCGCGACCTCAACGACACCGATCGATTCGTCGAGACGTTCGTCGTCGAGACGTGGGCCGAGCACCTCCGCCAACACCAGCGCCGTACCCGAACGGCCGACGTGCTGTTCGGACAGGTTCGAGAGTTCGTGGAGGGTGACGTCGAAGTGTCACACCTCATCTCGGCGTACAGCGAGCACGCGCTGGACGACCCGATGTTGGATGCGGCCGGCGAGGGCGCTGGAGCGCCCGCCGGTGCCGAACCGGGTCTCCACCTCTGAACGACGCGATCCGGTGCCCTAGGCAAGCGATGACGCGTCGCCCGGCACCTCGACGATCGGATCGTCGCGGTCATCGAACTCGAGACGCAGCGCTCGGCTCATGACGGCGTGCATCTCGTAGAGGCACGTGATGTACGTCAGCTCGAGGATCTCGACGTCGGACAGATGGCGACGGAGCTCCTCGAACAATGCGTCGGGCACGCGGCCGTCGCCGGCGACGAGGGCGTCGGTGTACGCCAGGACGACGCGCTGGCGGTCGTCGAAGAGCGGCGAGGTCGACCACGTCGGGATGGCGGCGATCAGTTCGTCACTGAGGCCGACCGTGCGGCACGACTTGCAGTGCTGCGAGAACACGAACTGGCTGCCGCGGAGCCACCCGGCGCGAGTCTGACCGAGCTCTCGCAACGCGGGATCGAGCTGACGACGACGGCTGCGGTAGAGCACGAAACCCTGCACCGAATGGCGCATCAGATCGGGCGACAGCGCGAACACCGTCCACCAGTCGCCCGGCGACCCGGTGGCCGTGCCCGGTTCGTCGACCGGGTCGCGATCGGGCCCGAACAACTCGTCGTACATCCGCAGCGTCAGCTCGTCGTTGGTCTCATGACGGTGCACCTGTCGCAACCGAGGCATGGTTCGACCGTACAGTTCGACCATGCCCAGCGACCGGCCGGCCGGCCTCCACCACGTCGCCTACGCCTGCAGGGACATCGACGCCACGCACCGCTTCTACGAGGACCTGATGGGCTTCCCGCTCGTCCACACGGAGCTCCAGGAGTTCCCGGAGGGCGGCTACTTCCGCCACGTCTTCTACGACCTCGGCAACGGGTCGTGCCTCGCCTTCTTCGACGTGCACGGTGTCGGTGAGCGCGACGGATGGACGAGCGCGATCTCCGAGGGCAACGGGCTGCCGGTGTGGGTCAACCACATCGCTTTCGCCGCCGACGAGGCCCGCCAGGACGAGGTCCGCTCGCGCATGACCACGGCGGGCATCGACCCGTACATGGAGCTCGACCACGGCTGGTGCCACTCGCTCTACTACCTCGACCCGAACGGGATCATGGTCGAGCTGTGCCGTGACACGCCCGGCTTCGAGCCGGACCCGGACGGCGCGCGTTCGTTGCTCGGCGCGACACCGGGAACGGCCGACAGCGCCTGAGGACTAGAGCTGCCCATCCCAGCGGCGCCGCGTCGGCGGCATCCCGCTGGTGCCGTCGGCGCTCGTGACGACGCCGAGGGCTTGGTGAACGTTGATCCGGCCGGCCTCGAAGTTGACGGCTGAGGCGGCCATGTAGAGGCGCCAGACTCTCGCCCTGCGTTCGCCGGCGAGGTCGACCGCGGCGTCCCATTCGGCGTCGAGGTTGGCGACCCAGGCACGCAACGTCTTGCCGTAGTGCTCACGGAGCGACTCGACGTCACGAACCTCGAACCCTGCTCGCTCCATCACCCGCACGGACTCGCCGATGTCGATCAACTCTCCGTCCGGGAAGACGTACCGGCCGATGAACGAGCGGCGGCCGATCTTCGAGCCGCCGACCGAACTGATGGCGTGGTTGAGCAAGCGGCCCTCCGGCCGGAGTGCGTCGTGGAGGATGCCGTAGTACTCGGCCAATCGGGCCGATCCGACGTGCTCCGACATCCCGATCGACGAGATCGCGTCGAACTGCTCGCCGCCGAGCTCGCGATAGTCCTGGAGGCGGATGTCGACCCGCTCGCCGACTCCGGCCTCGGCGGCTCGCTTGCGAGCCAGGTCGGCCTGGGCACGACTGATCGTGATGCCCACCACCGAGACGTCGTGGTGGAGTGCTGCATGAATGGCCATCGATCCCCAGCCGCAGCCGACGTCGAGCAGCCGGGCGCCCGGCCGCTCGGGCAGACCGAGCTTGCGACAGATCAGCTCGTGCTTGGAGGCCTGTGCCGCGGTGACGTCCATCCCCTCCTCGGCGAAGCGGGCGCACGAGTACGCCATCGACGGGCCGAGCACGATCCGGTAGAAGTCGTTGCCCACGTCGTAGTGATGACCGATCGCCGCAGCGTCGCGGCGCAGCGAGTGCACCCCGCCGCGCAGGCGGGCCTCCTCCGGCGGCGGTGGCGGCGGGCGCCCGGCGAGCCCCAGCCGTCGCGCCGCCCGGAGCCCATCGGGCAACGCCGACCACCCGAGCCGCATGCCCTTGCGCGTCACGCGAAGCATGGCCTTGAGCATCCCGAACAGATCCCCGTCGGCGTCGAGGTCACCGGAGACGTACGCCCGGGCCAGGCCGAGCTCGTCCGGGCTCCACACGATGCGTCGCAGGGCATCGGCTGAACGGACACGGAGCGTGCCTGGCGCTGGTGGCACCGAGGGGCCGAGATGGCTCCCGTCCCAGAACTCGACACGAACCGGTGTGTCGGGGCCGAAGAGTGCTTCGACGAGCGGAGCAACCGTTTCGGCAACCGTCGGTGAAGTGCTCACGCCCAACATCCTTGCAATTGTCTGTGGCGGGCGTGTTACTTCGATGAACCATCCAGATAACCCTTGACTTTCAGAACGTACGTACGTATGCTGAACGTATGTACGACACCGGAGTCGTGGCATTGGTCGGCGAGCTCGCCGACACCGACCCGGCGACCTGTGACCGCGCTGGTCTCGCTTCGTTGGTGGCGCTGTCGCAGCGGGTGCGGGCCTGGTTGGACGCCTTCGACGTCCGTGTCGCCGTCCACGCTGCCCGGCTCGCCTCCGAAGGGTCGTGTGAGCCGGCCTCGGCCTTGTTGACCGGCGGTGGGCGGCGCTCGGCCCGTGAGGCTGACGCCGCGGCTCGGCGGGCCACGGTCTGCGCGCAGCTGCCCGAGGTGCATGACGCCTTGGCGGCTGGGCGGATGTCGGCGGGTCATGTTGACGCCGTGGCCCGCCTCGCCGGCGAGTTGGGTGACGCCGCCCGAGCCGAACTGCACGGATCTGCAGTCAGCCGTCGTCCGCTCTGCTTCGGTCATGGCGGTGGAGACGTTCGAACGGGAGATGAGCAAGTTGGGTCGGGTCCTGTCAGCGTGACGACGGCGTGTCCCAGCTCGACCGACTGAAGCAGCAGCGCTGTGTGCGGCGCTGGGTCGATCGGGTGACGGGGATGTGTCACACCCACCTCCAAGTCGACCCCGAGACCGACGCCCGCATCGCCAGCGCTCTCGACGCCGCCGTCGCCACGGCCCGCTCCCAGCTGCAAGGCGACGACGTCGACTTCGACCACTTGAAGGCCGACGCCCTGGTCGGGTTGATCACCGGCGCCCGCACCACCGGGCACCGCATCCCCGACCTCACCGCTGCTCACCGATGCCCGCACGATGCGTGACGGACCCCATGAGCACACGGTGTGTGAGACCGGTGACGGCCAACCCCTCCCCGTCGAGACCGTCCGCCGGCTGGGCTGCGACGCCACCATCACCCCCATCACCTTCGACCAAGACGGGGTCCCGTTGAACATGGGCCGGACCCGGCGTCTCGCCACCCCCGAGCAGCGTCGGGCGTTGCGGGCGATGTACCGGGCCTGTGGGTTCCCCGGCTGTGGGGTGCGGTTCGAGGACTGCCGCATCCATCACGTCACCTGGTGGGAACACCTCGGCGCCACGAACCTCGACAATCTGCTGCCGCTGTGCGAGCGGCACCACCACCACGTCCACGAAGGCGGCTGGACCCTCACCCTGAAACCGGACCGCACCATCACCCTGCGCCGACCCGACGGCACCCTCCACCACGAAGGCCCCACAAGCGATGCGGAGCCACGCCCACCACCGTGACCACGTGCCACCCACCGGACCAGTCATCGCCAAGCCCGTGCTCGCTCGCCGGCGAGTCGCACGACGGTCGCACGTCATCGACGAGCTCGGCTAGCTCCCGTTGGCGATCGCACGTGTCGCGGCGCTGGTCCACGTCTTCGCCCAGCGCTCGGCTAGATCTCGATCGTCAGACCACCAACCTCGGAGTCAGCTCACCCGGGGGCCAACCCGAACGAGAGACGAATACTTGGAGTACCAGTGCGACCTGCCGGCGCTCTGTGAACGGCACGACCACCACCCGTCACCGCCTCCTGATCACGTGGCCTCCTGCAACTGTGTCCAGGCCGTGTAGCCGCCGAGCAGGTCGGACACGTCGGTGAATCCGGCGGCGGCCATCCGGCTGGCGGCGATCGAGGAGCGGTAGCCGCCGGCGCAGTAGACGACGGTCGGCTTGGAGGCGTCGAGCGCCGGGAGGCGCTCGTTGAGCAGGGTCAGCGGGATCGGTATCGCGCCCGGGATCATGCCGTGCGCCGTCTCACCGGGCTGGCGAACGTCGACGAGCTGCAGGTCGGCCAGTTCGCCGTTCGCCCGCCCCAGTTCCAGCTGCCGCACGGTGAGGCGAGAACTGCGGGTCACGTCGTCGGGGTGCTCCTTGAGCGCCTCGAGCGGATCGGCGAGATACCCGACCACACGGTCGAAACCGATGCGGGCGAGTCGGTTCTTGGCCTCGACCTCGAGGTCTGGATCCGTCACCAGCACGATCGGTGCGCCGGGCTGGATCACGCCGCCCGCATACTCGGCGTAGCGCCCGCCGAGGCCGACGTTGATCGAGCCGACCAGGTGACCGGTGGCGAACTCGATCGGGTCGCGGGTGTCGAGCACGACGGCGCCGGCCCGCTGGCGCCGCACGACCTCGGCGAGGCTCAGCGCCGGCGGGCGGGACGTCTCGTCGAGGATGTCGTGCAGCTCGCGGTTGCGCACGGCGTCGAACGAGAAGTAGGCGGGCGGCGCGCTCTGCCCGTCCGTGACGACGGAGACGAACGCCGCCTTCTCCATCGGCTGCACGGCGTAGTTGGTCCGCCGCTGGTCACCGATCGTCGACCACGTGTCGGTCGACAGGTTCTTGCCGCACGCCGATCCGGCCCCGTGCGCCGGGTACACACGCGTCGTGTCCGGCAGCGTCAGCAGCTTGTCGTGGAGCGAGTCGTAGAGCTGACCGGCGAGGTCCTCGCTCGTCACGCCCTTGGACGAGAGCAGGTCGGGCCGGCCGACGTCGCCGATGAACAGCGCGTCGCCGGTGAGCACGCCGTACGGCGCTGGGCTCGAGCCGTCGTACACGACGACGCTGATCGACTCCGGCGTGTGCCCGGGCGTGTGCAGCACCTCGAGCACGACCTCGCCGAGGTCGATCCGTTCACCATCGGCCAACTTGCGTGACTCGAACTCCGTCTCGGCTGCCGACCCGTAGGCGATCTCGGCGCCCGTGGCGGCGGCCAGCTCGAGGTGTCCGGACAGGAAATCGGCGTGGAAGTGCGTCTCCACCACGAGTTCGATCGTGAGTCCGTGCTCGGCGGCCGATTCGAGGTAGGTCAAGATGTCGCGCCGCGGGTCGACCACGACGGCGCGGCCTGTGGTCGTGTCGCCGATGAGGTACGACGCCTGAGACAGGCAGTCCAGGTAGTGCTGTTCGAAGATCATGCGCCCTCCGACCGCGAGCGTACGCCGCCGCGCACCTGGTAGACGTGGGGCATCACGCGCACGACACGGCTCCTCTTGACCGCCGCGATCTTGCTCGCGCCAGCCTGTAGTGGAGGTGGCGGTGGCGGGGAAGGGTCGGCGACCACCGTTCGAAGCTGCCTCGACCGTCGCGCCGGCGACAACGACGACGCCAGCAACGACGACGCCGAGGACGCCACCGACGACACCAGCAACGACGACGCCAGCCAGTACCGATCCGCCCAGCGTCCCGGCGCCGGAGACGGTCGCGACGCAGGGTTGGGAGCGCGTCGTCCCCGGCGGCGACTGCCAGTGCGCTGACGGCAGTGAGTTCGCGTTCTGGGTGCGTGAGGCGGACCCCGAACGCGTCGTGTTCTTCCTCCAGGGCGGTGGCGCCTGCTTCACCGAGGGGACGTGCGCATTCGACAGCGACACCTACCAGTCGTCCATCGAGCCGGGCGACGATCCGAGCTCGGAGCCCGGCATCTTCGATCTGGATGATCCTCGCAATCCATTCGCCGAGTGGTCGATGGTGTACGTGCCGTACTGCACCGGTGACCTCCACCTCGGCACGGTCACCACGCCGTACAGCCCAACGCTGACGGTGCAGCACAAGGGCTTCGTCAACGGCACCGCAGCACTCGATGCGCTCGCCAGCACCTTCCCCGATGCGACCGAGATCGTCGTTGCAGGAGAGAGCGCCGGGGCGGCGCCGGCACCGCTGTACGCCGGCCTCGCCGCCGACCGCCTCCCCGGCGCATCGGTCACCGTCCTGGCCGACGGAGCCGGCTCGTACCCGGACCAGCCCGCGATCAATGCGGGGATCGGGGCCCTTTGGGGGACCGCCGGAACGATCCCGGACTGGTCAGGAACCGAGGGCCTGGCGGTTGAGCAATGGAGCTTGCCGGGATTGTTCGTGCAAGCCGGTCTCCACGTTCCGGGCATGGTGCTGGCCCGCCACGACTACGCCTACGACAACGTGCAAACCCTCTTCGGGCAACTCGCTGGGTTCGGTGGCAACGACCTACTGGCGTTGATCGACGCCAACGAGGTGCAGATCGAGCAGGGTGGCGTCGTCCTGAACAGCTACATCGCGCCGGGATCGGAGCACACGGTGCTCACGTCGGATCGTTTCTACACCGAGGCGGTCAACGGCGTTCCGCTGATCGACTGGGTCACCGCGCTCGCCGACGGCACGCCGGTCGAGGACGTCCACTGCACGGAGTGCAGCTGAGCGGCGACCAGCCCAAACTTCAGTCCCTGTCCTGCCACGTGCACACGCACGCCTCGTTGCCCTCGACGTCGGCGAGGACCCACCACGAACGGGCGTGTTGATCCGTGACGACGTGTCCGCCCGCGGCGAGCGCATCGGCGATGCGGCGGTCGGCGGCGTCATGGGGCAACACGACGTCGATGTGGAACCGGTTGCGCTGCGGCCGCGGTTCGTCCATCTGCTGGAACCAGAACGGCGGACCGATGCGGGCGGGATCACGGATCGTCACGACCTGCCCGTCGTAGCCGGGTGGGACGTCGTCGATGTAGCCGAGCACGGCCCGCCAGAACGGCAAGACGGCGTCGATGTCCATGGCATCGATGGCGACCTCCGTTCGTTGCGGGAGCAGCGGTTCGGTCGTCGCGCCAGCACGGCTGGCGAGCTCGGAGATCTGCGCGGCGAGAGCCAGATCACGGTCTGTCAGGTCGCCGGAAGCATGCGTGGTCAGCGCGACATGAACGCGGTCGGGATAGCGGAGGTCGATGTCGGGATGATGATCGGCGGCATCGGCGGCTGCTGCGATCTCCTGCACCAGCCTCGCCGCAGCCCCGAACGAGCCGGCCCGGAAGTCGGCGTGGATCACTGCGGCGATGTAACGCCAGTCGGGCAGGTCGTCACGAGCTGAGAACTCGGTGGCGGTCACAGTGGTGGGCACCGGGGCACGATAGGCCCATCCAGATACGGTGAGCCCATGACGCGGTTGTTGAGCGCCGCGCTCGTCATTGTCCTGTCGGTGGCCGCCGGCGCGGCCGGTGTCGCTCGCGCAAACGGGCTCGACACCGTCGCCGAGGAGCTGCGCCAAGACTTCGTCTACGTCGACCCCGACGCCGAGCGCGCCCTGAGCACACAGGAGGCGGACGAGGTGCGAGACGCCATCCGCGAGGCCGACACCCCGATCTACATCGCCGTCCTGCCGGAGTCGGCAGCCGACGTGGCCGGCGGCGATCCGGCCGAGGTCGCTCGCCAGCTCAGCCAAGCCGTCGGACGTCCCGGTACCTACGGCGTCGTCGTCGGGGACAGCTTCCGCGCCGGCAGTAGCGAGCTGCCGTCAGGGGAAGCGGGCCAGCTCGCCACGGACGCGCTCGACAGCGGTGGCGACGACACGACCTCGGTCCTCGTCGAGTTCGCCGGACTCGTGGGCGGGGCTGTCGCCGCCGACGAGTCAGGCAGCGGCGGCAGTGAGTCCGGCGATGGCGATGGTGGCAGCGGCACGTCCATCTGGCTGCCGATCCTGCTCGTCGTCGGTGCCGCCGCGATCGGGTACTGGGTGTGGCGCAACAGCAAGCGCCGCCAGGCCCAGGCCGAGGAGCAGGCGCGGGCCGAGGCGGCGGACCGTCAACTGCTGCAGGCCGAGCTCTCCGTGCTCGCCGACGATGTCGTGAGGCTGGAGCCGGAGGTGGAGCTGCATCCGGCGGCACAGAGCGACTACAACGCCGCCGTCAGTCGGTATCGAGCCGCGCAGGCAGCGCTCGAGTACGCCGACGAACCGGTCGATCTCGTCCGCGTCCAGCGCGTCGTCGCCGAGGCCAACTACTCGATGGATCGAGTACGGGCGATCGTGCAGGGACGAGAGCCACCATCCCCACCGACGGACTTGCAGTCGGTGGGACCACACGGCGAACCGGCCGTCACGCTCGATGACGACCGCCAGCCGTCGTACGTGGGCTATCCGGGCGGTTACCAGGGTGGGTGGTTCGGCGGTACCGGCGGAGGCCTCTTCAGCGGCCTCCTGCTCGGGTCACTGCTGGCCGGAGGCTTCGGCGGATGGGGCTACGGCGGACACACCACGATCATCAACGAGGGCGGCGACGGCGGCGACGGCGGCGGCGACTGGAGTGGCGGCTGGCGGTGGCGACTTCGGTGGTGGCGACTTCGGTGGAGGCGACTTCGGTGGTGGCGGCGACTTCGGCGGTGGCGGCGACTTCTAGGACGGTTTCTCCGCTTCGTCGAACTGGATGAACGAGATCCTGCCGCTCGGCTCGAGCACGCCGACTCGCACCTTGGCCAGGCTGTCGATGCCGTGCTGGCGGGCCGCCTCGTACACCTCGTCGAGCGGCATCCGCTCGGCGGCCAGCGTGCGTTCGATCGGCTGACCGTCCTGGATGATGACGAGCGGGACGCCGTCGACAACCCGGCCGACCCGGCGCCAGCGCCAAGTGACGTACGACAGGACCGTGATCCAGAACGCGAACGTCGATCATGGCCAGCGACCGAGCCGGTGAGCGAGTAGTCCTCCTGGGTGATGCCCTGCTGCACGATGTCGCCGATCGTCACGAGCAGCAACAGCTCGAACGGCGCCATCTCACCGAGTGATCGGCGCTTCAGGCAGCGCGTCAGCAACAGCAGCACGGCGAACGTGACCGTGGCCCGAAAGATGATCTCCATCAGGGACGCACCTCCGTGTAGAAGTCGACCTCGACGACGGGGACGTCGTCCTCGAACACGGCCACAGCACCACCGCGCCCCGACTGCTGAGCCGGCTCGATGCGCGCGTCGTAGTACACGATCAGCTCGTCACCGACGGGTGGGTCGAACTCCCACTCGCAGCCACTCACCGTTGACGGTCTCTGCCGACGGCGCCGGGAACAGGCCGTTCTCGTCCCAGATCTGCAGATACGTCCGGGTCACGCCGATCGTCACCGGCCCGTCGAACCCGCCCTCGCGACTGACCGTGATCTCGAACGGGCTGGCCAGCGCCGGACGGGACACCGACGTGTACTGCACGTCCAGGAGGTAGCCGCCCCCCGACGCCTCGACGCGAGCACTGTCGACCCCGAACACGTTGAACCAACCGAACGCGTCGACGACACCGAGCACCATCACGAGCGTCACGACGGTCGTCGACACGGCGTAGAGCGCCCGCCGCTTGGCCAGGGAGCGATCGGACTCGGGGCCGACGTCACCCACGGTCGAGGCCTGCACGGTGACGCTTCTCCCCCAATTCGGGGACATCGACACCACGCCACCAAGGGCCCACTCGCCCGCTGCGCTCGTACGCTCCCGCCCGTGTCCGCCGACTTCGAGGACCTCCTCGCCGCCAACCGCCGGTTCGCCGACTCATTCCAGCTCGGAGGCTTCGACGGCGTCGCCCACGCCGGCGTCGCCATCGTGACGTGCATGGACTCGCGCATCGACCCGCTGCGCATGGTCGGTCTCGAGGCGGGAGACGCCAAGATCCTGCGCAATCCCGGTGGGCGAGTCACCAACGACGCACTCGCCGCGCTCGTGCTCGGCGTCCACGTGCTCGGCGTCGACCGGGTGCTCGTCGTGCCGCACACGCGCTGTGCAGTGGCGTCGAACACCGAGCAGGAGCTCCGCCAGAAGGTCAGCGAAGCCAGCGGGCAGGACGCGTCGTGGCAATCGTTCGAGGTCGTCGCCGACCAGCTGACCGCGCTGCGCGAGGACGTGCAGCGGGTGCGTGCTCATCCGCTCGTCCCGGACTCCGTCGCCGTCGGCGGTTTCCTCTACGACGTCGATACGGGCCTCCTCGAACAGCACGTCTGAGCGTCGTCGAGGCAGATCTCCACCTCACGTGCAGGGCGTCTCCAAGCCCGTGCGTCCGGAACGGGTCACGATGGTGCGATGGCGCATCCCAAGCAGGCCAACTGGGTGCAGCGGACCATGCAGCGCTTCGCCGCGCTGCGACCCGTGGCGAGCGTGTTCCGCCACACGTTCCACCATCTCGACAAGGCGCTGTACCGCGTGCTCGGCCACCGCACGGTGAGCGGGATCATCGCCGGCGTCCCCAACATCATGCTGACGACGACGGGTGCCAAGTCGGGTCACCCACGCACCGTGCCGCTCGTCGGGCTGCCGGTGGACGGCGGAGTAGCCGTGATCGCGACCCGCTGGGGATCGGCGACGAACCCCGGATGGGCGTACAACCTCGACCACGACCCGCAGGCCTCGATGGAGCGCAACGGCACGCACACGAGCGTGACCGCCCGGCGCGTCGAGGACGGCGCGGAGTACGAGACGATCTTCGGCGGCGCCGGGGACGTCTACCTCGGCTTCCCGAAGTATCGACGGCGCATCACGTCGCGAGACGTGCCGATCTTCGTGCTCGAACCGCAGACCTGAACCAGTGTCCTGAAACAGAGTCCTGAACCGACCACGGTCGGTTCAGCGGGCCACGTCAGCGGGTAGAACGCTGCACATGCCTCGTCCCATGTGGTCCGGCACGATCAGCTTCGGGCTCGTCAACGTTCCCGTAAAGGCGTACACCGCCGTGCACGATCATGACGTCCACTTCAACCAGCTCGACAAGAAATCCGGGGCCCGCATCCGCAACAAGAAGGTGTCGGAGAAGTCAGGCCGCGAGGTCGACAACAAGGACATCGAGATGGGCTTCGAGGTGCGCAAGGGGCGCTACGTCACGTTCGACAAGGGCGAGCTGGACGAGCTGCGTCCAGCGTCGACGAAGACGATCGAGGTGACCGACTTCGTGCCGCTCGAGGAGGTCGACCCGATCTACTTCGAGCGCACGTACTGGCTGGCGCCCGACGGTGAGCCGGGGCGCAAGGCGTACCAGCTCCTGCTGGCGGCCATGGAGGATCGAGACCGAGTCGCCATCGGCACCGTGGTGATGCGCAACAAGCAATACCTGTCGGCGGTTCGTCCGCTCGACGGCGCGTTGGCGATGTCGACGATGCGCTTCGCCGACGAGGTCGTGCCACGCGCCGACATCGAGGAGGTGCCGAGCAAGCGGTCGAAGCCGGACGCCAAGACGCTGCGCATGGCAACGCAGCTCATCGATGCACTCGCCGGCGACTGGAAGCCCGAGCAGTACCACGACACCTTCACGGAGGAGCTGCGGTCGCGCATCGAGGCGAAGGACGCCGGCAAGGAGATCGTCGAACCCGAGCCCGAGAAGCCGGAGGGCGCGGAGATCGTCGACCTCATGGCAGCACTGGAAGCCAGCGTCGAAGCCGCCAAGGGCGGTGGCCGGCGCAAGTCGCGCCGCAGTACGCCGCGCAAGCGCGCCGCCAAGGCCTCCTGACCCCACCGGCTCGAACGCGCGAGCTCAGGCGAGGTTGGCGGCGAACCAGTCGAGCATCGCCTGGTATGCCTGGGCCGCCGCGTCGGCGTCGTAGCGCTCTCCTGTGTCGTTGAAGAAGGCGTGCCCGACACCGTCGAAGACGCGCAGCTCGTAGGTGAGCCCGGCGGCCGTCAATGCGGCTTCGGCGGCCGGCATCGTTGCGTTCACGCGGCCGTCGCTCTCGGCGTAGATACCGAGCACGGCGGCGTTCGGTGAGCCGTCGAGCGCGGCGCCCTCGGGGAACGGCCCGTAGAACGGAACGGCGGCCGACAGTCGAGGTTCGCCGGCGGCCAGGAGCTGCCACGTCATTCCACCACCGAAGCAGAATCCGATCGCTGCCAATTTGGCGTCCGGCGCTTGACGCTCGAGTTCGTCGAGCCCGGCGCGCAGATCGGCGATCAGCCGCTCGGGCGGAGCGTCGCCCAGGGCAGCAGTGGCATCCCCGCCGCTCGGCAGGCCGGCCGTGCCGCCTTCCTCCGACAGGAGATCGATCGCCAGCGCCGTGTAGCCGTCGTCCGCGAGGCGGGCGGGAATCGACCGGATGTGGTCCGTGAGGCCCCGGTTCTCATGGATGACGAGCACCGCACCACGGACCGGCGACGCCGGCGCCAGGACACCGATCAGCTCGCCATTCGGCCCTGGGAACCGGATCTCCTCGCCACCAACACCCGTAGTCGCAAGTGACGACGGGACCGTCGTGCTCGGCGTCGCGCCAGACGTTGTGCCCGCGTCGTCCGAATCGCTGCACCCCGCCAACAGCGTCGCCGCACCCCCCACGCTGACGCCCAGCAACCCCAGCCGTCGAAGTGCCTCGCGGCGACTGAGCAGCCCTTCCGCGCAGTCGAGAGCGACCTCCTCGATCAGGTACTGGCGGAGCGCCATCGGGCAACGTTAGGTGCCGCCCACGCCAGGTCCCATTAGCCCCTTGTCGTTGATGTGCGAGAGATGGTGGGCGACGGCCTTGGCGCTGATGCCGAGCCCCGCCGCCGTTAGCCTCCGCGCGCCGTGAGGACCTATCCAACTGGCGTTCCCTGCTGGCTCGACCTCGAGCAGGCCGACAAGGACGCCACGTCGAACTTCTACGGCTCGCTGTTCGGCTGGACGTTCGAGAACGCGATGCCTCCCGATCTGCCGGGGTACTACCTGATCGCTCGCCTCGACGGCCAGGATGTCGCGGGGATCGGGATGCCGGAACCGATCTCGACGGCTGCGTGGAACACGTACATCGCCGTTGACGACGCCGACGCTGCTGCCGAGACGGTGAGCCGGGCTGGCGGTCGGGTCACGAGTGAACCGCAGGACGCTGGGCCAGGCGGCCGCTGGGCCGGTGTGCTCGATCCGACCGGCGCGCCGTTCCGCCTGTGGCAGGCACGCCGGCGGCTCGGCGCCCAGCTCGTGAACGCGCCGGGCTCGTGGAACTTCAGCGACCTGCACACCGATGACCCAGCCCGGGCCAAGACGTTCTACGCCGACGTGTTCGGTTGGGAAGCCGACGAGCTCGATTTCGGTGGCGGCGAAGGCGCAACGATGTGGCGGCGGCCCGGCTACGGCGACCACCTTGCGGCGACGGTTGACCCGGACATCCACGAGCGGCAGGACGGCATCAACGCTCCGCCGGGCTTCGCCGACGCGATCGGGTGGCTCGCACCGCTGCAAGCCGAAGAGGCACCCAACTGGCACGTCACGTTCGCCGTCGCGGATCGAGATGAAAGCCTCGCCACTGCTCTGCGGCTCGGCGCCACGGATCTGTCAGGCCCGATCGACACGATGTGGACGAGGTCGGCGGTGGTCCATGATCCGCAAGGAGCGGTGTTCACGTTGAGCCAGTTCGCTCCGCAAGGCTGACGGCAGATCCACGACGCCGGCCACTGGATGCAGCTCGAGCGGCCCGAGGAGGTCAACGCGCTGCTCGTCGACTTCTTGCCGGCGCCCTGAGCGAGGCGGCACCGGCGGTTCGGGACATCAACCGGAATGCCTGGCGCCGATCCGTGGTAGAGCCGTGACATGAGCGATGCCAGCAACGCCATGACTGATGACGCAACCTCGCCGGGTGCACAGGTGCGGGCCGGGGTCGCCCAGTTGGAGAGCGAGGAACGCCTCGATGCCGTCGTCGCGGCCATCGACCCGCTGGCCACGAAGGCCAGCGAGGGCGCCCTCGGCCGCGCCCTGCGCGGAGACTGGCTCGGCCACGCGCTGCACCCGGCCCTGACAGATCTTCCGATTGGATGCTGGGTTGCCGCCGGGTTGCTCGACGTCGTCGGCGGGCGCCGCTCACGACCAGCAGCCACCCGCCTGCTCGGGCTCGGTCTGCTCGCCGTACCACCCACCGTGGCGTCGGGCCTGGCCGAATTCGGCACGACCGACGGGCGAGCCGTGCGGCGCGTCGCCGCGGCCCACGCCGTCGGCAACACCGGCGCGACGGTGATGTACCTGCTGTCGTGGCGGGCCCGACGGCGGGGTCATCACCTGCGCGGCATGGTGTGGAGTCTCGGGGGTGGCGGGCTGGTGTTGGCAGCCAGCTATCTCGGCGGCCACTTGGCGTTCGTACAGGGCGTCGGATCTGGTGAGCGAACCCCCGCCCACGACGTCAGCGACCCGGGTGTGACGCTCTTGGAATCCGCGGATACCGCCGGCGTGCCGATCGACACCCCCTGACCTCCGCTACTCAGCCGGGCGGGTGGAGAAGCCACGGAGGAACGCGTCGACGACGCGTCGGGAGAATCGACCGTCGAGCGTGCCGCCGAAGACGAGCCGGTAGTACACCGGACCGATGAGCAGCTCGGTGGCGATTCCACCGTCGGTGTCCGGGCGCAGGTCGCCACGCTTGATCCCCCGCTCGACGACCCGAGCGATCTCGGTGCGTCGCGCGTCGACCACGGTCTCACGGAAGGCGTCGCCCAGTTCCGGGTTGGTGGCGATCTGCGACATGAGCGCCCGCATGACGGCTCCGTACGGGCTCTTGGTCAGGCCGCGGACGGCGTTGTCGACCGATTTCTGCAGTTCGGCGCGTGTGTCGCCGAGATCGGCAACCTCGAGGTACGGGGCAGCCAGCTCCAGCAGCACCTCCAGCGCCAAGGCCTCCTTCGACGGCCAGTGACGGTAGATCGTCGCCTTGCCGACGCCGGCCGCCGCCGCGACGTGTTCGAGGCGCAGGTTGGCGAACCCGTCCGTAGCGATCGCCTCGCGCGCCGCATCGAGGATGGCGCGTTGCGCCTTGCGGCTCCGTGGCCGGCCTGGACGGCGGAGGGGCTCGTCCGTTGTTTCGTACGTGTTAATTCGAGACGCCCCGTATTGATTTGACCGATCGCCTTGCTATGATTCGAGACAGATCGTATCAATATTCAAGAACTGGAGACCCGCCATGGTCGACTCTCAGACCGTTCTCCTCACCATCGAGTCCGCCGAGCGCGAGAACCCCCGCTGCTCGTGCGGCCGTCCCACCGTCCCCGTCGCCCACGAGGACGGCACCCTGTGGCTCGAATGCTCGTCGCTGACCGAGCCGAAGAGCGCCGTGCGCCGGTTGCTCGAGCTGAGCGGCGCGCACACGCAAGTGGAGATCCTGCCCGCTACCTGAGGTCCGGCAACTGCAAGGCTGGACGCGATGTCTCCCCAGGGTGAGTACGAGCCCAGTCCCTGGTCCTGGGTACGCGAGCAGGTCGAGACCTACGAGCGGACCGGCGGCCGTGAGGGCAACACGTTCATGGACACCGGGCTCCCGGTGGTCCTGCTGACGACCCGCGGCCGAAAGACCGGCAAGCTCCGTAAGTCACCGCTGATGCGGGTGGAGCACAACGGCGAGTACGCGCTGGTTGCCTCCAAGGGAGGCATGCAAGAGCGAACTGTCCGTAGCAACCGGTACGCGATCTGTGTCGCAACGACTCGATCGCTACGGACAGTTCCCAAAGAGCGGCCCGGGCCCGAACAACCGAACTGTCCGTAGCGATCGATCGGATCGCCGGTTGCTACGGACAGTTCGCCAAGAGGTACGCCGAGTACCAGGAGAAGGCCGAGCGGATCATCCCGGTCGTCGTCGCTCGCCGGCGCACGACGTAGTTCACGGGCCACCTCCCAGCCACGTCATCTGGGTGCCCGACGGGTGGGCGGTAGCGAGCACTCGTTCGGTACGGGTGCCGCCGATCGACGCCACGAACGACAGGACGGCGAAGACCCCGCCGGTGCGGTTGAGCTCGACGAGTTGCCGGTCGACCGGGATGTCCTGCACGCAGCGATCGGCCGTCGTACCGAGTGGGACGAGTGGGTCGAGGGCGATCCACACAACGTCGCGACCGGCATCCATGACGGCAGTGCGCATGGCCCGCCGTCCGGCGTCGTCGACGAAGACGGCGGTGTAGCTGTCGGTCACCACCACGAGCAGATCGTCCGGCACACCTGCGATCGCTGAACTGAGTGCCTCGGGGCCATCCGCCTCGATGATCGGCACCGCGGCGCGGCGGGCGACCTCGATCGCTCCGTCGAGCCGGCGCTGGGAGTCAGTGGTCGGTGGGATGCACGCTGCCAGCCAGGCCCGCGACTCGACGTCGTCGAGGTCGATCGGCGCGGCGTCGATCCCGATCCGCATGGCGACCTCGGGCGTTCCTGGCGGCAGCGGCGGGTCTCCGCGGACCGTGCTCGTCAGCTGCACCGGTGACTCGGGCGGTCCGAACTGGCGACCGGCGCCGAGATCGACGTGGTAGCGATCGAAGTGCAGCCCAAGTCCCGAGCCGGTGCCCACGTCGATCAGTGCCAGACGCCGCGCGGGTGCCATGCGCTGCACGACACCAACAGCGAGGGCGATCTGCGTGGACCGGCCGACCTCGTTCATCTGGTAGCGGTGGCCGAACCAATGCCGCAACTCGTTCGCCCGAGTCGCCGCGAAGCGCTGCAACGTCGTCGCGAACGCGACGTCGATCGGCTGCTGGCCAGGTCCGGGGTAGTACCGAGCGAGTGGGTCGTCGGGATGGTCGGCAACGACCCGCTGCACGCTGGCCACGAACAACAGGGCCGGCAGGCGGTCGAACGGGATCTCTGCGGCCAGCTCCAGGAGGCTTTCGTTGTCGGCCAGCGCGTGGAAAAGGGCCCCGACGAGCGCCCACCCCGGGTCGGCGTCCGGACCCGACCATCCGCGGCCCACCTCGCGGGCCTGGTCGGCGATGGACTCGAGCACGTCGCGGGTCGCCATCGGCCGGTGACGCTAGGGCGCCGCCCGAGCCGCGCCGACCGAACTGGGCGCCAATCCCGACGGCATCTGGCAGAAACGGCGCCCGGAAGGGCCGTTGGCAGAGACGGCGCCCAGATACCCATCGGCATCGTCGTACGCTCGCGGCGAGAGGGATCACCATGAACCGTCGTCGCCCGCAGGCAGCCGCCATCTTCGACCTCGACCGCACGATCATCGGCGGCCCGTCCGCGCCGGCGTTCTCCCGCGGGCTCGAAGCGGCCGGCATCCAGACTCGCTCACTCCCCGGCGCAGCGCTCCTCACGGCGACCTACCGCGCTCTCGGGGAGACGGCGCTGACCGCCCAGACGGCGCGGCTGGCCGCCCGCGCCACCGCTGGATGGCCCGAAGCGCTGGTGCGAGATGCCGCCAAGGCGGCCGCCGAGGAGCTCGAGCAGGAGGTCCAGCCGTACGCCCCGGGTGTGATCGAGGAGCACCGTCAGGCAGGTCGGCTGCTGGTGATGGCGACCACGAGTCCAGAACCGCTCGTCGCGCCGTTCGCCGAGCGGCTGGGGTTTGACGCCGTCGTCGCCACGCGGTGGGCGACGAAGGACGGCTCCTACACGGGCGCAGTGGATGGACCGCTCGTCTGGGGACGGGGCAAGCTCGAGGCCGTCCGCGACTGGGCCGCCGAGGCAGGCGTCAACCTGCGCTCCTCGTACGCCTACAGCGACAGCTACTACGACGGCCCGCTCCTCGACGCCGTCGGCCACCCGGTCGCCGTCAACGCCGACGTCCGACTCGTCGCGCTGGCCCGACTGAAGGGATGGCCACTGCGCCACTTCGACCTGCCCGAGGGCGTGCTCAAGGTCGCCGGACGCGAGCTACAGGAGTGGACGCGCCCGCTGCAGCGACCGGAGCTGCTCGCCAACGTGCGCCTCGACGTCGATGGCGTCGACAACATCCCGGACCATGGACCCGTCATCGTCGTGTTCAACCACCGCAGCTACTTCGACGCCACGGTGGTCGGTGCAGTGCTCGGCACCACGGGACGGTCGTTCCGCTTCCTCGGCAAGAAGGAGGTCTTCGACGCTCCCGTCATCGGGTTCTTCGCCAAGCTGGCGGGCGGTATCCGGGTCGATCGAGGAACAGGTTCGGACGAGCCGTTGGAGCAGGCCATCCGGGCACTGACTGCCGGCGAGGCGGTCGCCATGGCGCCGGAGGGGACGATCCGACGCGGCCGGGCGTTCTTCGACCCCGTGTTGAAGGGGCGCTGGGGCGCCGCCCGTCTCGCCCAGGCAACGGGCGCGCCGGTGATCCCGTTCGGACTGTGGGGGACGGAGAAGGTCTGGCCGCGCAGTCACCGCCTGCCGAAGATCAGCCTTTCGGAGCGGCCGGAGATCCGAGTGCGCATCGGCGGTCCGGTGAAGCTGATGCACCGCAGCCTCGACGCCGACACGAAACGGATCATGGCGGCGATCGTCGACCAGCTCCCGCCCGAGGCACGCGAGCGCAGGACGCCGACGCCCGAGGAGCTCGCCCTGACGTTCCCGCCCGGCTACCGGGGGGACCCGACGCGGGAGGCCGACCGCCGACCCGGCAGGGATACGTGAGCGCCGCCGTGGCGAAGGAGCGACCGCAACGCCAGCAGCGCTTCGAGCGGCGGATGTCCGACGCCGAGGCGCTGATGTGGAACGTCGAGA
The DNA here is from genome assembly GCA_963844915.1 of uncultured Acidimicrobiia bacterium. GTDB lineage: Bacteria > Actinomycetota > Acidimicrobiia > Acidimicrobiales > Ilumatobacteraceae > JALZMG01. The sequence continues at coordinate 255,774 of CAWJQF010000015.1, forward strand.
AGGACCCGTGGCTCAACCCGAGCGGCGGCACACTGATGTTGCTCGACCGGCCGCTCGACATCGAACACTTCCGGGCCCAGATCGCGGCGACCGTCGCCGAGATCCCGCGGTTGCGGGAAAGGGTCGTGCCCAGCATCGGTCGATTCAGCCCGCCGGTGTGGCGGCCCGATCCCGAGTTCGACCTCGACTACCACGTGCGCCCCGTCGCGGTGCCGTCGCCGGGCGACGAACGCCAGCTGCTCGACTTCGTCGCCACGTTGTACCAGGATCCCTACGACCGCACCCGGCCACTGTGGGTCTTCTATGCCATCGAGGGGCTGGAGTTCGACCGCGGCGCGCTGGTGTGGAAGATCCACCACACCGTCGCCGATGGCATCGGCGCCGGACGGATCGCCGAGGCGTTCCTGCAGCCGACGCGGAAGGGCCCGGCGCCTCCGGCTGTCGACCTCGATGCAGTGGTCGCCAGCGCAGTGGAGGCCGACCGTTCCGCACACGGCGGCGACTCGCTCGTCGACTCGCTGCGCGACACGGTGACGCACACGATGCGGCGGCAGGCCGGGATCGCCCGGCGAGTCCTCGGCGAGGTGGCGATGCTCGGCGCTGATCCGCTGCGGGCGCGTGACACGGCACAGGGCGTCGTGCGCTCGGTCCGCCAAGTCACGTCGCAGTTCGGGAGCGGCTCGACTCCGGCTCGACCGGAGGAAGACGAGGCCGTGCCGGAGCGCGAGGGCAGCAACGGTTCGCCGCTGTGGAAGTCGCGCTCACGGCACCGCCGCCTCGAGTTGCTGACGTTCGCGCTGGAGGACGTGCTGTCTGCCGCCAGGAACCTCGGCGGCACGCTCAACGACTGGTTCGTGACGGGCGCCATCGATGGCTCGATCCGTTATCACGACGCGCGTGGCGTGGCGCTGGCATCGCTCAACACCAGCTTCGTCGTCAGCACGCGCACCGACCGCGACATCGGCGGCAACGCGTTCACGCCGACGCGTATCTCGGTGCCGGCGTACCCCATGGCCCCCGGGGAGCGGTTCGGAGCGATCCAGGAGACCATGCGTGCGAAGCGGGCGGGTGTGAGCGGCGGCGGCGCTCTGGCCGGACTCGCCGGCGTCGCCAACCTGCTCCCAACGTCGCTCGTGACAGGGATTGCCCGCTCGCAGTCGGCGCACATGGACTTCGCCACGTCCAACCTGCGCGGCGGGCGCTCGACGTTCTACGTCGCCGGCTCGCGCATCGACGGCAACTACCCGTTCGGTCCGCTGGCAGGCACGGCGTTCAACCTCACCACGATGTCCTATGCCGGTCGGTTGGACATGGGGCTGTTCGTCGATCCCGTCGCCGTGGCGGACCCGGCCGACCTGCGTGACGACATCGAGGCGGCATACCGCGAGCTCCTCGAGCTCGGCGGCAGCTGACGGTGGCGCACCTGCGGTGCGACTTCTTCTCCGAGTCGCTCAGCCTCAGCACGACGATGACCGTGCTGCTGCCGCAACAGACGGCGACGCAGATCGGCATGGCCGGTCGCCAGCTCGACGGCCCGCCGCCGGTGCTCTACCTGCTCCACGGCCTGAGTGACGACGACACGATCTGGCTGCGTCGGACGTCGATCGAGCGCTACGTCGCGCCGCTGGGACTGGCGGTGGTCATGCCGCAGGTCCATCGCAGCTTCTACGCCGACCAGGCGGCTGGCGGCCGGTACTGGACGTTCCTCGCCGAGGAGCTGCCGGAGCTGGTGAGCACGTTCTTCAAGGTGTCGACGCGCCGCGATGACACGTTCGTCGCCGGTCTGTCGATGGGCGGGTACGGCGCGCTGAAGTGGGCGCTGCGACAGCCGGAGCGCTTCGCCGCAGCGGCCAGCCTGTCCGGTGCGCTGCACCTGGAACGCCTCCGCACGCTGCCTCCCCGGCCGGAGGATCCAGAGCTGTACGCCAGAGTGTTCGGCGACCAGCCAGTTGGCGACACACCCGACGATCTGCTGTGGCTGGTCGGTCAGGCCGATCCGGCATCGCTCCCGGCGCTGTGGGTCGGCTGCGGTACCGACGATCTCCTGCTCGACTCCAACGTGCAGTTCGTCGAGGCCTGCACCGCCGCCGGGATCGACGTGACCACCTCCCTCGTCGAGGGTGAGCACGAGTGGGGCTTGTGGGACCGGGAGATCCAGCAGGTCCTCGCGTGGCTCCCGCTGCGTCAGCGAGCACTCGAGCCGAGCTGACCCGGCCGCTCGAGATAGGTCTCGTCCGGGCGACCGAAGCCGAAGCGCTCGTACAGGCCATGCGCGTCGCGAGTGTGCAGCATCCATCTCATGCGCGGGCCGAGCCCGTCGTCGATCATCGTGCTGATCAACTCGACGCCGACGCCGTCACCACGGGCTCGTTCCTCCACGTACACATCCGCCAGGTAGGCGAGCGCGACACCGTCCGAGATCGCCCGGGCGAACCCGACCATGCCGTGGGCGTCGTACGCCGCAACCACCCGCCATGCCGATCGCAGCTGCTCCTCCACGTCCGACCGCTGTCGCCAGCGTGCCCAGTACGCCTGGGTCGACAGGAAGCTCCACAGCGCGGTCGACATCGACCCGAGTGCGGTCGTCATCGAGCTCGTAGTCGCGATCGCCCCGGGTGTGGGTGTGCACTGTCACTCGCCGACGGCGGTGCGCACCGCGGTCGCCACGCGGGCCGCTGTCGGCAGCCACGCATCCTCGAGCACCGGGCTGAAAGGGACGGGCGACGCGGCCGCGGTCACTCGCAGCGGAGGGTGTCGCAGGGTCGTGAAGGCTCGTTCGGTCACGCTGGCCGCGACGTCTGCGGCGACTGAGCACCGTGGCGGACTCTCCTCGACGACGATCAGCCTGCCGGTTCGAAGGACTGACGCGGTCAGGCCATCGAGATCGAGCGGGCTGAGGGTTCGGAGACTGATCACCTCCACGTCGACGCCGCCGGCAGCGAGCTCGTCGGCTGCGTCGAGGCCGGCCCTCAAGGCCTGCCCGACACAGGCGACCGTCGCATCACCGCCAGGCCGCACGACACCGAGCTGGCCGAGCGCCATCGGCGTCGGTTCGGCGGGCACCAACCCGCGCTCGCGATACAGCGCCATGTGCTCGATGAAGACGACGGGGTTGTCGTCGTCGATGGCGGCGAGCAGCAGGCCCTCTGCCTCTGCCGGCGTGCCGGGCACGACGACCTTGAGGCCCGGGATGTGCGTGAACAACGGATAGAAGGTGTCGGAGTGCTGGGCCGCGGCGCGCAGTCCGGCACCGGCGGCCATGCGCAGCACGAGCGGGATCGTTGCCTGCCCGCCGGACATGTAGCGCATCTTGGCGGCCTGGTTCACGAGCTGGTCGAAGCAGTACGGCGTGAAGCTGGCCCACATCACGTCGACGATCGGGCGAAGTCCGGACATCGCAGCTCCGACGGCGGCGCCCACGAAGCCCGCTTCGGAGATCGGCGTGTCTCTCACTCGTCGCGGGCCGAACTCCTCGAGCAGCCCCTTCGTTGCGCCGAAGGTCCCACCCATCGCGCCCTCCAGCGGCGGGCCCTGACCGGCACCGCCGGCGATGTCCTCGCCGAGCACGATGACGGTGGGGTCGGCCCGCATGGCATGCGCGAGCGTGTCCCGGACGGCCTCGAGGAAGCTCTTCTCACGGAGGTTGGGTTTGTTCGGGTTGGGAGCGCGCTCAACCGGCGAGGACATCGCGCTCGACCTCCTCGGGATCGGGCCATGGCGCTGCACGACCGTCGGCGAACGCGGCATCCAACTCGGCGACGACTGCCTGCTCGACACGAGTGCGGTGGCTGGCGACGTCGACGCCCATGGCGGTGAGACGCTCGCCAGCGGCTTCGATCGGGTCGTGCGTCCGTGCCAGCCGGCGCTCCTCACGACTGCGGTAGGCCTCCGGATCACCGACGTAATGGCCACCGAGGCGATGGATGCGCGCCTCGAGCAACGTCGGCCCATCGCCACGACGGGCTCGTGCGACGGCGTCGCCGGCGGCGGTCCACACGGCTTCCACGTCAGACGCGTCGACGGTTACACCGGGGATGCCATAGGCATGAGCTCGCTCGGCGATGTGCTCGACGGACACCGCGTACGAGCTCGGTGTGGATTCGGCCCAGCCGTTGTTCTCGCACACGAAGACGACCGGGAGTCGCCAGATCGCGGCCAAGTTCAACGACTCGTGGAAGATGCCCTGGTTGGAGGCACCGTCCCCGAAGAACGAGACAGCGACACGGCCGTCAGCGAGCGTCTGGGCGGCGAGTGCTCCGCCAACCGCGAGTGAGATCCCCCCGCCGACGATGGCGTTTGCACCGAGCATGCCCCTGGAGAAGTCGGCGACGTGCATCGAGCCGCCACGCCCTTTGCAGAGGCCCGTCTCCCGCCCGTAAAGCTCGGCGATGATCGGCGCGATCGGAACACCCTTGGCAAGGCAGTGGCCATGCCCACGATGGGTGCTCGTGATCAGGTCCGCGTCTGCCAGGTGGGCGCACACGCCCACGGCGACCGCTTCGGCACCGACGTACGTGTGCACGAAGCCCGGCATGTCGCCCTTGCCGAACTCCCGCCGCACGCGGTCCTCGAACAGTCTGACGCGCAACATCGCCTGGAACGCGGCGAGCAGTTCTGACTGATCCATCGTCACGAGTCCCTCGTCATGGATCCATCGTCATGTGCCGCCGAGACCGGCGCGCAGCTGCACCGCCTCGGCATCCGTCGACGCCAGGTAACCGATGCGGCTGCCGATCGGTGCCTGGTAGCCGGCCTGTGCTTCGCACACGAGGATCCCGGGGTCTTCGGCCTCGATCTCGGTCTCCGTCTTCTCGGTCTCCATGACGAACAGCGGGTCTCCGATGGCGACCTCGGTGCCGTCCGCGACGAGCCACTCGACGAGCGTGACGTCGTCTTCGTACATGCCGACCTTCGGCATGATGACCTCGACGATCATTGAAGGCCCCGGTGGTGCAACTCGGCGCGCAGTGCATCACCAGTGAGGTGGAGGTGCGCCTCCAGGATCGTCTCCGCGGTCGTTCCGTCCGCGGCCACACACGCGTCGTACAGCTGATGGTGCTGCTCGTGGGCGACATCGACCGCCGTGCCACGAGTCAGTCGGACGTAGCGGTCGGCGATCCGCCACAGCTTCTCGAGCAGGCGCCTGATCTCGTTGGTGCACCCCGGCCGCAGCACCTGCCAGTGGAACTGCCAGTGCGCCGCCGAGAACTCGACGGCGCCGGCCCCCTGCTCGGCGGCAATGAGGGTGTCGTACGCCGCTGTAAGGGCGGCGAGATCATCGTCCTGCATGGCGTCGACGGCGCGGTGAGCGACGCGGGGCTCGAGGATGCGACGCAGGTCGTAGATCTCGTCGAGCTCCTTCAGCGAGACGCCAGCAGCAATGGCACCGCGGCGGGGAACGTTGACGACAAGGCCTTCAGCCTCGAGGCGGTGGATCGCTTCGCGGATCGGGATGTGCGAGACGCCGAAGTGCTGCTCGAGCTGGCGGACGTTGATCCGACCTCCGGGTTCGATGTCTCCAACGAGGATCCGTTCCCGCAGCTCGGCTTCGATGACGTCCTGGATCGACCCCTGACCGCTGGGGCCGGCGGCCGGGTCGGCGAGCGGCCGCGCCGTCATGTTGCGCCTCCCGTCCGGCGACGGTCGAGATATCGGCTCGTGCCTTCCAGCGCCGCCGCAGCAACGAGGGCCAGGCCGGAGCTGACCCGGATCCAGAACGGCGGCGCGCCCATCTGCAGGAGGCCGTTGTTGAGGAAGCCGATGAACAGCACACCAGCCGTCACACCCACGATCGATCCCCGACCACCGCCGAAGGCGACGCCGCCGAGCAGGACGGCGCTGAGGGCGTCGATCTCGAGGCCATCGCCGAGCGTCGGCGGAGCGGCGTCGAGACGAGCGGCGATGATCACGGCAGCGAGGCCGGCACATGCGCCGCTGGCGACGTAGCAGAAGAACGGGAGCACGTTGAGGCTGATGCCGGCACGGCGCGCGGCCTCGGCGTTGACGCCGAGCCCGACGACGTGGCGGCCCCACTTCGTGCGCGTGTGGAACAGCCACGCCAGCAGCAGCGTGGCCCCCGCGATCGCCACCGGTATCGGCACACCGATGCCCGGCACCTCGCCACGACCGATGTCCTGGAACGCCTGCCCGAACCGGTTCGTCACCTTGCCATCGCTGACGACGAACACGAGTCCGCGCACGGCCGTATAGAAGCCGAGGGTGATGATGATCGGCGAGAGCGTGAGCTTCGTGGACAACGCACCTTGCACTGCGCCGACGCCTGCTCCGACGGCGATCGCGATGAGCACGCCGATCGCCGGGTTGCCACCCTGCTCGTCGAGGTAGAGGCCCATCACCGCGCCGGCCAACCCGGCGGTCGACCCGACGGCGAAATCGATGTAGCCGCTCAGGAGCAGCAGACCGAGCGGCGCGGCGACGACGGCCACAGCCGAGATCTGCACGAGCACCAGCTCGATGTTGCTGGTGGTCATGAAGTTCTCGGACTGCGACCAGAAGAACAGGAGCTCTGCAGCGAGGGCGACCACGATGCCCTGGTGCAGGAACCATGACGCCAATCGCCGGCGCGTCGGCTCGGGTTCGATTCCGACGCCGCGGAACGCGCGTTCCGCGGCGTCGGGATCGTCAGCAGCGACGTTCGGCTGCTCAGTCAATGACATGGGTGTGGTGCGTCCTCCCGGTCACCCTCCGGTGAACTGGTTGTAGGTGGTGACGATCTCCTGGGCCCGCGCCGCGTTGGCCGGCGTGATGATCTCGTACGGGAGCTCGAGCACGGTGACGGTCTCGCCCTCGAGAAGGTCCGCAGGTAGGTCGGCGACGGCCCGACCGAGGTCGTCGAGGATCAGCGCGCCGCTGGCACGGTAGATGCCGTTCTCACCGCCGCCCTCGGCGAGCAGCTCGAGCGCTTCGATCTGCCCGTCCATGCCGGCGACGAAGATCGTCTCCGGGTCACGCCCGTTGGTGATCGCCGTTTGCATCGCCTGGTAGGCACCCAGGGCACCGGCGTCGTTGATCCCGATGACCATGGCGAGGTCGGGGTTCTGCTGCAGGAACGTCTCCGTGGCTTCCAGGCCGGCAGTCTCGTCGACCGCCTCCGCCTCGAGCGGCTCGACGCCGGTTGCTTCGACGATGGCCGCCCGGATCGGATCGGTGCGATCAGTGCATGCCGTCCCGCACTGGTCGTACGTGAACAATGCCCAGCTGAAGTTCTCCTTGTCGCCGGTGTAGTCCTCGTTGAACCAGCGGATCGCCTCGGCGGCGAGCGCCTCCGCGCCGGCGACGTTCTCGTAGACGATGGCGGCGTCACCGCTCGGCACCTCCGTCGAGTAGCCGACGATCTTGACCCCTGCGGCGCTGGCTTCCTCGAGCACCGGCGTCAACGGCTCGACGCCGCACAGCGGCAGCACGACGAGCGCGTCGACGGACTGGGCGACGAAGTTCTCGACGTCCTGCACCTGTTTGTCGCAGTCGCCGTTCGCCGAGCCCTCGACGAACTCGTAGCCGCGGGACTCCGCCTGGATGCGCGCCGGTTCGGCGACGATCGGGTAGATGCCGGCTGACTCGTTGCCGTAGCTGAACGCGATGGTCCCGCCGCCTTCACCGCCGCCGGCCGGCTCCGTGGCACCGGACGCCTCGGTGGTCGCGGTGTCGGCGGCCGCGGTGGTCGCGGTGTCGGCCGCCGCGGTGGTCGCGGCCGCGTCGGTGTCGGCGCTGTCGTCGTCGTCGTCGCCGCCGCAGCTCGCGGCGACCAGCGTGATGGCGGCGAGCAGGGTTGCCCCTACTCGGATCCGCCTGCCGTTGCGCATGTCCTCCCCTTTCCTGACGGGTGATGAGGCCCCTGGATGGGTGCTCCCTCGTGGCATGAACTGGGTTCCGGCGCGACGTCCAGCCACGTTTGGGCGGCGCACCGTCTGAGGGCCCGGGGGCCCGCGGCTCGAAGATTCGGGGCGTTAGGCGGGGACGCGGGCCTCGCTCTCACGCACGTAGTACTGGCGATACGACAACGTCTCGGTGCCGTTCGCCTGGGCGTACTCCATGAGCGACCGGACCCAACCAGTCTCCGTCTCCCGGTAGCGCAGCTGCGCCCAGTCGTGGAAGCAGGCGCCGTACACCAGGTCGTCGCGAACGATCTCGTCGATCGCCTGGCGCAACACGTCGGCGAACTCGGCGCCGCGCTCGATGCCGTACTCCTCGAACCAGGTCCCATCCAGCCAGTGCTGGAACGGGATCTCGAGGAGGTCCGGGAAGCCTTGCTCGGCGTACCAGAACGGCTGGACCGACAGCGGCGTGGGGTTGGTTCCCTCCGCATTGCGCGCCCACGACGAGACGAACTTGATACCCCGCTCGTGCAGGACGGCGAGCATCTCCGGGCGATCGGTCAGCCCGAGGTGGTAACCGTGCGGGGTGCGCAGCCCGATGCATTCGACTCCGAGCAGCCGCTCGAGCGCTTCGCTCGTCTGGCGGATCTCCTGGTCGATCGCCTCGGGCGGTGAGGCGAGGAACGTGCCGCCCTTCCAGTGGTCGTTCTTCAGCAGCGTGTGGCTGTAGGTGTGCTGCTGGATGTCGAACAGCGGGTGATCGACGAACTGCTCGAGCACGCCGACGTTGTGGACGAGCGTGCGCCCGCACACGAACAATGTCGCCGGCACGGCGAACGTCTCGTGGTTGCGACGGATGACGTCCAGCGCCTTCGCCGTCGACGTGCGGTCGATCGCCTCACCCATGCCATGGGCGCCGAGGCACGCCAGGCCTTCGCCGATGGCGCACGCTTCGACGTCGTAGCCGATCAGCAGGGTTGCCATGGGGACCTCCTCAACGGATCTCGCGTCATCGGGTGCCGGCTCATCGGGTGCCGGCTCATCGGGTGCCAGTGATGTGGTCGACCAGGTCACGGGCGTTGATGTCGGCCACGTTGACGTCGGCGACGACGACGCCATGGCGCAGCACGACCGCTCGCGTGCACACCTCCATGACCTGCTGCATGTTGTGGCTGATGAACACGACCACGACGCCGCGCTCGTCGCAACGTGCGCACGAGCTCGAGCACGAGACGGGTCTGCTCGACACCGAGCGCCGCCGATGGCTCGTCCATCAGCACGATGCGCTGACCCCAGGCGACAGCACGTCCGACGGCCACGGCCTGGCGCTGGCCTCCCGAGAGGCGCTCGATCGGAGCGCGGACCGACGGGATGTTGATCCGCAGGGTGTCCAGGATCTCCTTGGCCTGCTGGCGCATGCGCCGGTTGCGCATCCAACCGAACGCCCGCAGCGGTCCGGCGCCGGCGACGTCCTCGCGGTTGAGGAAGAGGTTGGCCGTCACATCGAGCGTGTCGATGAGGGCGAGGTCTTGGTGCACCGTTTCGATGCCGAGATGGTGGGCTGCCTTCGGCGAGTCGAGCGACACCTCGGCGCCATCGATGAGCACGTGACCGTGGTCCGGCCGCAAGATGCCCGAGAGGCACTTGACCAGCGTCGTCTTGCCGGCACCGTTGTCGCCAAGGAGCCCGAGCACGTCGCCGCTGCTGACCGAGAACGACACGCCGCGCAGCGCCTTGACGGGACCGAACGACTTGGCGACGTCACGCACCTCGAGATGCGTCGTCGTCGTCGCCGACTCGAGGAGGGGCGCCGCCTGGTTCACGAGCCGTCCTGCGTCGGGGACTCGGACTCGCGGCTGTAGCCCTCGAGCGGTTGCGACAGGATCCCGCCGTCGACGGGCAGCAGCACACCCGTGATGCTCGCCGACAGATCGGAGGCGAGGAAGACGGCCGCCCGGGCGACGTCGTCCGGTTCGATGAGCCGGCCCATCGGCGTGCGCGACGCGATGCCGGCCCACTGGGCCGCAAGGTCGATGCCATCGGGTGCGCCGGCCTGGACGAAGGCCACCGCACCCTCGGTCATCGACGCGCCGGGGCACACGGCGTTGACGCGCACGCCGTGGGGCGCCAACTCGACCGAGAGCGCCTTGGTCAGCCCGGCGACGGCGTGCTTGGAGGCCGTGTAGTGCACTTGGCCTTCGCACGACGGTGCCAGCGCGTCGACCGACGCGATGTTGACGATCGTCCCGCGACGTCCGGCGCCGATGCAGCGACGGGCCAGCTCGCGCGAGCACAGGAACGTGCCACGCACGTTGACGGCGAGGATGCGGTCGAACTCGCCGACTGTCAGGTCGGTGGCCATCGCGTTCGAGAAGACGCCGGCGTTGTTGACGAGGACGTCGACGTCGCCAGCGCCGTCGAACATCGCCGAGACGGAGGCCTCGTCGGAGATGTCCACCTCGACGGCATGTGCTGCAAACCGACCCGCCGTCAGTCGAGCTGCCTGTGCCTTGGCACCGTGGGCGTCCCGGTCGGCGATCACGACGTTCGCACCGGCCTCGGCGAGGCGGGTCGCGATCGCCGCACCGAAGCCCTGCGCCGCGCCGGTGACGATCGCCGTGCGACCGCGCAGCGACAGCAGGTCGGTGAGTGCCTCGGTCGACGTCATGTCAGACGTCATGTCGGCTCCGACCGTTCGAACGGCGCGTTCGTGTAGATGCGGGTGCGCTCGAACGACAGGCGTGGCCGAGGTCGGTCCGCGTCACCTTCGGCCAGGGCGACCGGCTCCCCGCCCTTGAGCACGGCGCGGAGTCGGGAACGGTCGGCAAGCACGCGGATGTCCTCGTCGGGTCGGCCGTCGACGAGCAGCACGTCGGCGAACTTGCCCGGCGCCAACACTCCGACGTCGGCGCCGTGGCGGGGCGTCGCACGGGCGGCGTTGCGCGTCAGGCACAGCAGCGCATCGTGGTCGTTCATCCCGAGGAGCTCGACGTACAGCTCGGCGTCCCGGGTGTGCCACTGTCCGTAGGGGGTGACCGCGAATCCCGACTCCGATCCAGCGATCAGGGTTGCCCCGCCGCTGACCGCCTTCGTGAGGATCGCCACGGCGGCGTCGAGCTCGCGACGGATGGCGTCGGCGCCCGACGTCGGCAGCACGCCGGCGCCAGCCTCGAGGCTGTTCACGAGCAGGGTGAACGCCGGGACGAGCGGGATGTCGCGCTCGATGACGCGCTCGAGCGTGGCGTCGTCCATGTACGACGCGTGCATGATCCAGTCGAACCCTGCCTCCACCGCGTCCGCCACGGATTGTCGTGACCGCGCGTGGATGGTGATCGGTCGCGCCAATCGGTGCGCCTCCTCCACGGCGGCGCGCAGCTCGGCCAGCGTGAACGCACCGAACTCCGCGGTGCCGGGTCCCGAGCCGGCGATCTTGATCAGGTCGACGCCATCTTTGACCTCGTCACGGATCTCCTGGACGATCTCGTCGGCGCCGTGCACCAGCAGGCCGAACGCCGACGACACCGGCCCGAGCCAACGCGGCAGCGTGTCACCGATGCCTTGCTGCGTGGTGATCTGTCGGCCGGCGGCAGACATGCGGGGACCTTCCACCAGCCCGGCCTCGATCGCATCACGCACGGCGGTGGCGATGCCCTGGGGCCCACCCGGATCGCACGCCGTGGTCACGCCCGCCCGCAAGACGCGTGCCGCGTCGACCGACGCGCGGATCGCCCGATACGCCATTGGCGTGTGGATCGACAGCTCTTCTTCGCTGCGTGCCTCGCCGAAGCTGATGTGCATGTGTGCATCGATCAACCCGGGAGCACCGTCAGGCCGCTGGCGTCGATCGACGCGACGTCGGCGTACTCGCGCGGCAGGGCGTCGGTCGAGCCGACCCACGCAATTCGGTCGCCGTCGAGCACGACCGTCCCTCGCTCGATCACCGTCCGGTCCGCACATGGGAGCACCCGGCCGCCGTCGATCCGCTGCATCGCCGCCCCCGTCACGGCGTCTCCGTGGGAACGAGCGGGAAGTAGGGGCCCCCGATCCGGTCGCCGACGGTGAGACCGACCTCTTCGTCGGTGTAGTTGAACTCGTAGCGAGCCGCTCCGAACCACGTGGTCCCCTCGGCGACGTAGCGGGCGACGGCAGCTCGACGCGGGCGGTCCGTCACGTTCGGGCCAGAGGCATGCCACGTCGAGCGCGTGGTGCATCGTCGCCTCGCCGGCGGACAGTTCCATCACGTCGACGCGCAGCCCTTCGTCCTCCGGCTCACCGATCGGTCGAACCGCAGCAGGACGGCGGTCGCGGAAGTAGGTCGCGCCGGTGCCGAACACGGCGGGCAGGCGCTCGCCGAGCACCTGGCTGCCGGACGCCATCCGTACCGCGCCGTTGTCGGCGGTCACGTCGTCGAGGGCGATCCAGATCGTCACGGCGTTCGGCTGGCCGAGCGGCCAGTACGCGTAGTCCTGGTGCCAGCGCAGCTCACCGCCCGAGCGAGGATCCTTGGTCAGCGCGTTGTCCTCGAGCACCCGCACCGCCGTGGCCCCGAGCACCTGTGCTGCCCATCCGCCGAACCGGGCGTCCATCACGAGCTGGCGGTACTCCGGCACTTCGCGCCACAGGTTGAACAAGAACGAGACGTTGCGGCCAGGTTCCTGCGGGACACCGCCTTCGGCCTCCGGCCAGATCTGCGGATCGAGGAGATCCATCTCGGCGTTGGCGACGTTTCGACGGGCCGCGATCACGCCCTTCAGCCGATCGATCGTGTCGTCGTCGATCACGCGCCCGAGGCGCAGGTACCCATCGGAGTAGAAGCGGAGCAGCTCGTCGCCGGTCAACGGCTCGGAACGCACGGCCGACACGTCTGCGGAAGTGGCTGCGGAAGTGGCTGGCGACCTGTTCACAATCCCCCAAACCTCTTGACCGCGCAGAATGTTATAATATAGCGTTGTTGCGGTCAAGGCCAGGAGTGATGGCCAGGTGATGCCGCTGATCGAAAGGACCTCGAGCCACATGGGGGCGGAGGGCAGCGTGAACCGAGAGTTCGTGGTCCGGGCCGAGACGACCGAGCGAGCCGACGTGTCCGGCACCGCGTTCGCCCACCTCGACGTGCGCTGGCTGGTCGGCGAGGCGCGACAGGGCTCCGAGCTCGTCGGCGTCGGGCAGACGATCTATCCAGCCAACGGCGGTACGCACGAGCACCACCTGCACCCCGATGCCGAAGAGATCGTGATCGTGCTCTCGGGCCACGGGTGGCACCGGGTCGGCGATCAGATCTACGACATCAGCCCAGGTGACGTCGTGTACGTGCCGCGCAATGCCCCTCACTCCGCGTGCTGCACCAGTGACGAGGACATGGTGATCATCTGGGTGCTCGGTGGAGCACCGTCGCTCGAGCGTGCCGGATACCAGTCGGTACCCGAGCTGCTTCCGTGACGTCGACCTCGTCACTGACGGACGATCCGACGATCGCCGTGCGGTCCAGCCTCGACGCGATCGACCGATTGGACTCGGCCATCGGCGCATTCGTCACGCTCGACGAGAGCGCCGAACGAGCGGCCGAGGACCTCCGCGTCGAGTCGGCGCAAGGTCACCCCCGCAGCGCCCTGCACGGCGTACCCATCGGCGTGAAGGAGCTGTTCGACGTTGCGGACACCGAGGTCACGTACGGATCGGTCGTGCTCGCCGGTCGGCGAGCCACCGCTGACGCGGCCATCGTGGCTGCGCTGCGTCGCGCCGGCGCCGTTGTCGTCGGCACCACGCGCTCCCACGAGTTCGGCTGGGGGATCACGACCCAGCACGCCGAGCGAGGATCGACCCGCAACCCGTGGGACCTCGACCGCATCGCTGGCGGATCGAGCGGTGGTTCGGCCGCGGCGGTCGCCGCCGGCATGGTTCCGCTCGCCGTCGCCAGCGACACCGGCGGCTCGATCCGGATCCCTGCCTCCTTCTGCGGCGTGTATGGGTTGAAGACGACGCTCGGCCGGATCAGCAGGACCGGCGGTGTTCCGCTCGCCCCGAGCTTCGACTCGCCGGGCTTCGTGACGAGCGACCCCACGCTGCTCCACGCCGCGCTGGCCGCGGTCGTCGGCCCGGACGCGGCCGATCCTCCGACGCTCGAAGCACCGGCGCTCGAGGTTGCTGGCGGCGCGCCGGCCTGGAGCGCGGTGCGATATGCCGTCGCCGACTCGCCATCGGGTCGCCCGCCCGACGCAACACGCCTCGCCGCCGTGACCACCGTGTCCGAGGCGCTGGTCGAGCTCGGTGCCCGACGACTCGAGGTGCAGCTCCCCGACGGTCAGTCCCTCTACGAGACGTTCGTCCCGTTGCAGATGGCGGAGGCCTACGACGTGCACACGTCGGTGCTCGGTACCTATCCGGCGCAGGCGGCGACGTACGGGGCTGACGTCCGCGGCCGACTCGAACGCGCTGCAGACGTGTCGATCTCGACGTACCTCGACGCGCGGCGACAGGCTGCCGCCGACCGCGCCATGTTCCTGCAGGCGCTCGGCGCGGTCGACCTCATCGTGTCGCTCGTCGGCGCGACCGGGCCAACCACGACTGCCGATCCGGATGTGGTCCACCTCGAGGGCACCACCGTTCCACTTCGCGATGCCGTGATGCCCTACACCGTCCCGCAGAACGTTGCGGGGCTTCCGTCCATCACGGTGCCCGTCGCGTTCGATGCAGACGGATTGCCGATCGGCGTGCAGCTGACCGGACGCCCATGGAGCGAACCGTTCTTGATCTCCGTGGCCGTCGAGCTGCAACGCTGCGGCGCCGCTCGATCTCACACCGCTCCTGCGTCCCCACGAGAAGGGTGATCCGTCATGCCGCGCGCCCGCATCACAGAAGATCTCGAGCTGAACTACGAGCTGTTCGGCGAGGAAGGCGCGCCGACGATCGTGCTGATCAGAGGGACCGGTGCCGACGGCACCCGATGGATGCCGCAGGTCGAGGCGTATCGGTCGGAGTTCCGCGTCCTCATCTTCGACAACCGAGGGGCTGGGAAGAGCGACACCCCGGCGGGCGCCTACACGGTCGCCGAGATGGCCGACGACACCGTCGCGCTGCTGGACGCTGTCGGCATCGAACGCTGCCACCTCTCCGGGTCGTCACTCGGCGGTGCGATCGCACTGCATCTCGCCATCCACCACCCCGACCGCGTGCTGAGCGTCCAGGCCCACTCCAGTTGGCTCGCCACGGTCGGGTACACCGCGTACAGCCTCGGACTGCTCAAGCGCTTCCTCGTCGAAGGAGGCGTCGACTTCTACTACGACGCGACGCTCCCGCTGCTCTTCAGCCCGCGTTTCATGTCGACCGAGTTCGACCGTCTGATGGCGGTGCGCGATCACATGAAGGCGAACCCGGCGACCTACGACGGCCTGCTCGGCCAGATCGAAGCGAACCTCTCCTACGACCTGCGGGCCCGCGCCGGCGAGATCACCGTGCCCACGCTGATCACGGTCGGCGAGCTCGACTACCTCCTGCCGGTCGCCGCCTCGGAGGAGCTGCACCGGGCGATCCCGGGCTCCGAGCTCGTGGTGTTCCCCGGCGCGCCGCACCTCGTCACGATGGAGGCGCCCGACCGCTTCAACGAGGTGACGCTCGACTGGCTGCGCAAGACCGTCGAGCGCGTCTAGGGGTCGGGTCGCTCACACTTCCTCGCGGCGGCGGCCGCGCCGGCCGGCCGAGGACGTACCTCGTGGGGCCGCCGTGGAGGCTCGCACCACGAGCTCAGGACTGAACTCGACGTGGCGGTGCTGGTGGCCCTCATGGCCTGCCGCCTCCTCCAGAAGGAGCTGCGCTGCAGTACGGCCGATCTCGTGGCGCGGCTGGTTGACGGACGTGAGCGCGACGGCCGCCGCCGCGGCGTACTCGATGTCGTCATAGCCCACGATCGACATCGCCTCGGGCACCGCTACGCCGTTCTGCGTCATGTGCTGGAGCACGCCGAGCGCGAGCAGGTCATTGGCGCAGAACACGGCCGTCGGACGTCGCCGTGCGGGGAGTCCCAGGATGCGCTGGCTGACCCGCCGCCCTTCGTCCACCGTCAAGGCGTTCGTCAGGAGCACGGTCAGCTGGTCATCGTCGAGCCCCGCCTCCTCCATTGCGCGCCGAGCGCCCGCCAGCCGATCTGCCACCTGCGGGGTGCTCATCGGTCCGCCGGCATACGCGATGAGCTGGTGACCACGCTCGACGAGGTGGGTCACCGCCACGTGTCCACCCTCCACGTCGTGCACGCCGACGCTGCACCAACCGTCGCCAGTTGCCTCGACGGTCGGGTCGTAGACACGGTCGACGAGCACCACCGGTACCCCATTTGCCGGCAAGGCGCGCAGACGCTTGTTCGCGTAATCGACGGCCGTGATCAGCACGCCGCGCACTCGTTGCATCAGCAACTGATCGAGGTACTGCGCTTCCCTTCGCCCATCGAGGTCCGAGTTGCAGAGGAACAGCGTCAGGTTCTCGGTGCTCGCCACCTCTTCGATGCCTCGCGCCACGTCGGTGAAGAATGGGTTCCTCGCGTCGAGCAGGACGTAGGCGATCGTGGTGCTGCTGCCGGAGCGCAGCTGGCGGGCCGGCTGGTTCAGCACGAACCCCAACTCGGCGATCGCCGCTTCGACCCGAGCCCGTGTCTCAGGGCGCACGAGGTGGGGGCGGTTGAGGACGTTCGACGCCGTCCCGACCGAAACCCCGGCTCGACGCGCGACGTCCTTGATACCCGCCATCACGTGCTCGGGACTGCTCGCCACGCGCGAGGTTGAAGAGGCGCTTGCAATCGCACCGGATCGTACCCTAGGGTTGTGAAACGATTCAAGAACGCGGCGAACGCCGAGGGGACGTCTTGCGATGATGATCAGTCCAACAGTCGCGGCCGGGCTCGACCAGTTGGCCATCGAGTTGCCCTCGTGGGCCTTCGGGAACTCGGGCACTCGCTTCAAGGTGTTCGCCCAACAGGGCGTACCGCGCGACCCGTACGAGAAGATCCTCGACGCAGCCCGCGTCCACGCCCACACCGGAACTGCGCCATCCGTGGCGCTCCACATCCCGTGGGACAAGGTCGACGACTACGGCAAGCTCGCCGCTCACGCCGCGGATCACGGCGTGCGGATCGGTGCCATCAACGCCAACGTCTTCCAGGACGACGACTACCGCCTCGGCAGCGTCGCCAACCCGGAGCCAACGGTGCGTCGCAAGGCGGTCGACCACCTCCTCGAGTGCATCGAGATCATGGACGAGACCGGATCGCGAGACCTCAAGCTGTGGTTCGCCGACGGCACCAACTATCCCGGCCAGGATTCGTTGCTCGACCGTCAACACCGCCTCGCCGCCGCGCTCGCCGAGACTTACGAGCGGCTCGGCGACGACCAGCGCATGCTGCTCGAGTACAAGCTGTTCGAACCGGCCTTCTACACGACGGACGTCCCTGACTGGGGCACCGCGTACGCGCACTGCGTGTCACTCGGAGAGCGGGCCCACGTCATCCTCGACACCGGGCACCACGCTCCCGGCACGAACATCGAGTTCATCGTGATGACCCTCTTGCGGCTCGGCAAGTTGGGCGGCTTCGACTTCAACTCCCGGTTCTACGCGGACGATGACCTCATGGTCGGTGCCGCCGATCCGTTCCAGCTGTTCCGCATCATGCACGAGATCGTCTCTGCAGGGGCAGTGGATCCAGCGGCCGGCGTGGTGTTCATGCTCGATCAGTGCCACAACATCGAGGAGAAGATTCCTGCCGTCATCCGGTCCGTCATGAACGTGCAGGAAGCGACGGCTAAGGCACTGCTCGTCGACGTCGATGCGCTGCAGCGTGCGCAGCGCGCTGGTGACGTGCTCCAGGCCAACGCCGTCTTGATGGACGCGTACAACACGGACGTGCGGCCACTGCTCGCCGAGTACCGGCTGAGTGCCGGCCTGGATCCGGACCCCATCGACGCGTACCGGCGGTCCGGCTATGGCGATCAGATCCGCTCCGAGCGTGTCGGAGGGCAGCAGGCCGGCTGGGGAGCCTGACGTTCTGCTGCCATGAGCTTGAAACGATCCAACTCAGCAGCCGCTGGCGAGAAGGCGCGATGAGGTGAGCCCAGCACCTGACGGCGCGTCAGCACTCGCCGTGCATGGCGTCTCCAAGAGCTTCGGCTCGACGCACGCGCTGCGCGACGTCTCCTTCGACCTGCGTGCCGGTGAGATCCACTCGCTCGTGGGCGAGAACGGTGCCGGCAAGTCGACGCTGATCAAGGTCATGAGCGGCCTCGTCACTCCGGACACGGGCACGATCACCGCAAGCGGCGAACCCGTCGAGCTACGCGGACCGGCCGACGCCCAGACCCTCGGCATCAGCTGCATCTACCAGGAACCGCAGGTCTTCCCCGATTTGACGGTTTCGGAGAACATCTTCATGGGCACCGCAGGCAGTGGCCGGATCGTTCGTTGGCGCGAACTGCACCGTCGCGCCGCGGAGATCCTCGGCCAGCTCGAGGTTGACGTCGATCCCCGCGCCGTGGCCTCAGGGCTGACCGTCGGCGCCCAGCAGGCCGTCGAGATCGCCAAGGCGATGTCGCGTGACGTCCGGGTCCTGATCATGGACGAACCGACCGCCGCGCTGTCGGCATTCGAGGTGCAGCGGCTGTTCCGCCAGGTCCGCCGCCTCGCCGCGTCAGGCGTCGCCATCCTGTTCGTCAGCCACCGGCTCGACGAGGTGTTCGAGCTGAGCGACCGGATCACGGTCTTCCGCGATGGCGCACACATCTCGACCCGGCCAGCCGGCGAGGTCACCGAAGCGGCGCTGATCCGCGACATGGTCGGCCGGGAGCTGAGTGACTTCTTCCATCGCGTGCCACACGATCCGGGGGCGATTGCGCTGCAGGTGGCCGACCTCGGGCGGCGCGGGGCCTTTCACGGCGTCTCCTTCGAGGTTCACGAGGGCGAGGTGCTGGGCTTCGCCGGACTCGTCGGCTCCGGGCGCACGGAAGTCGCCGAAGCCCTGTTCGGGGTGGCCCCGGCAGATGAAGGGACGATCGAGCGCGGCGGCGCCATCGTCTCGATCGGCAGTCCCCGTGAGGCGATGCGCCACGGCATCGCCTACGTCTCCGAGGATCGTCGCCGCCTCGGTCTCTCGCTTCCGCAGTCCGTGACGAGCAACATCACGCTGGCCGGCCTACGTCGCTTCGTCAACCGATGGCGCTTGGTCGACCGAGGCGCCGAGCGAAAGACCGCTGCCATCTATCGCGATCGCCTCGACATCAGGGCGTCATCACTCGCCGCACCCGTCGCCAACCTGTCCGGCGGCAACCAGCAGAAGGTGATGCTCGCCAAGTGGCTGGACGTCAAGCCATCGGTCTTGATCCTCGACGAGCCGACGCGAGGCATCGACGTCGGCGCCAAGGCCGATGTCCATGAACTCATCGGTGAGCTGGCCCGCGCCGGCGTCGCCATCATCCTGATCTCCTCCGACCTCCCCGAAGTGCTGGCGATGAGCGACCGCGTGCTGGTGATGCGAGAAGGCCACCAGATGGGCGTGTTCGCCGGCAGCGAGCTGCAGCAGGAGCGGATCATGACCGCCGCGGTTGGTGTGGCATGAGGGCGATGGCGCAGTGACGGTCAGCGACGTCGCCATCGCCGTCCCGGTCCGCACGCGGGTGCGCCGCCAATGGCTGCGCCCGGAGCGCGTCAAGGAGCTGTCGCTCGTCGCCGTGCTCGTGCTCGCCTTCGTCGTGTTCTCCCTCGTCGTCGACGACTACTTCAGTCCCCGCTTCATCAGCCGCCTGCTGATTGCCATTTCGATCACCGCGGTCCTCGCCGCGGCCGAGTCGATCGTCATCATCACCCGGAACATCGATCTCTCGATCGGTGCCATCGTCGGGGTCTCGGCGTACCTGACATCGGAGTACCTGTCGAACCACCAGGGTCTACCTGCGCCCCTCGCGGTCACGATGGCGGTCGCGATCGGTCTGCTCCTCGGCCTCGTCAACGGCGTGCTCGTGGCCATCGCCAAGGTCCCGTCGATCATCGTCACGCTCGGCACGCTGGCGATCTACCGCAGCCTGCTCGTCAACCACGCCGGCGGGAAGACGATCGCCACCGGCGACCTTCCGCAGTGGCTCGTCGACATGCCCAGCAGCACGCTGTTCACGATCGGTGACTACCAGGTGCGAACGATGTTCGTGATGGCGCTCGTCATCGTCGTCGTCCTCCAGCTGGTGCTGCTGTACACCCGCGCCGGCCGCCATCTCTACGCCGTCGGATCGAACCCGGAAGCGGCGCGTCAGGCCGGTCTCCGCTCCAGCCGCGTGCAGCTGCTGGCTTTCATGGTCGCCGGCGGGCTGGCGGGGTTCGCCGGGTTCCTGTACGTCGCCCGCTTCGGCACGATCAACGTGACCGCGGGGTCAGGGCTGGAGCTGGCGGCGATCGCCGCCGCCGTCGTCGGCGGCGTCAGCACGCTTGGCGGATCCGGGACCGTTGTCGGCGCGTTCCTCGGTGCCGTGCTGATCGCCGTGCTGGACCAGAGCCTCGTGCGGGTCGAACAGATCAGCGAGTTCTGGCGTGACGCCATCCTCGGTGCGCTCATCGTGCTCGCCGTGCTGCTCGACGTCGCCCTCGGGCGACGCCTCCGGGCGAGAGCCCGAGAGGAGATCGTCAGCGAAGCAGGACGTGAGCCGGGCACGTCATCGAGCGCGATTCCACAAGGAGCGGGCCATGGCTGAGTGGGCGTGGAGGAACACCTGGAACCTGCTGCTCGGCGCCGTGCTCGTGGGGACGGTCATCTTCAACGTGACCCAGTCGAGCGGCTACCTCAGCGTCGACAACTTCGTCAACCTCTTCGAGCTGCACATCGAGAAGGTGATCGTCGTCGTCACGATGACGTTCGTCATCATCGCCGGCGAGATCGATCTCTCGGTGGCCGCGGTCATGGCATGGTCGGCGGCGGTCCTCGCCTCGCTGCACGAGCACGACGTGCCGTTGGCCGCCGCCATCGTGATCGCCCTCGCCGCCTCCGGTGTCGTCGGGTTGATCCACGGCTTCCTCATCGCTCGCATCGGTCTGCCGTCGCTCGTCGTCACGCTGGCCGGACTGATCGGTTGGCGAGGAGCCGCCAGGGTGCTCGTCGAGGACCGGTCGATCGGCGACTACCCGAGCTGGTTCGACCGCCTCGGCCAGCAGGACCTCATCGGCCCGCTGCCGCTGGCGGTCGTGATCTTCATCGTCCTCTTCGCCATCGGGTGGGTGGTGCTCGATCGCACGGCAACAGGGCGGGTGCTCTACGTGATCGGCGACAACGCGGACGTCGCCCGCTACTCAGCGGTCAACGTCGTCAGGATCCGCTTCGGGTTGTTCCTCGCGTCATCACTGGCCGCCGGGCTGGCCGGCGTGCTGTTCGCAGCCCGCCTCGGCACCGTCCGCGGCGACCTGGCGACGGGGTTCGAGCTGGAGATCATCACGATCGTCCTCCTCGGCGGCGTCAGCATCTTCGGCGGCTCGGGCCGGATGAGCGGCGTCGCCCTCGCCGTGCTCATCGTGCTCAACCTCCGCAACGGCTTCGGGTTGGCCAACGTCGGCGGGAACACGCAGACCGGCGTGATCGGAGCGATCTTGATCTGCTCCGTGCTGGCTCGCAACGGCATCGACCGTCTGCATGGCCGGGCCATTGCTGCGAGGAGCAGACCGCCGGGATCGGCGGTGGCGACATCGACGGAACCGGCGGGGACATGAGGCGTCAGTGCGATCGCATCGAACAACCACAACCCAAAGGGGGAACCACAAGATGAAACTGTCCAAGCTCTCGCTGGCGCTGGCCAGCGTGCTCGTGCTAGCGGCCGCCGCATGCGGCGGGGACGACGACGACACCGCTGAGCCGGACGCGACCAATCAGACGCCAACCACGGAGGCGGGCGCGACCTCTGAGGCGGGCGCAGAACCGACGACCGCCGCGGAGGAGACGACCCCCGACGCGACCGAGGCACCCGACGCCACGGCCGCCGACGACACCGCAGCCGGTGGCGGCGGTGGTGGTGGCGACTTCTCCAGCATCCTGCTCCCGAAGTGCACGGGCATCGCCGTGTTCGACCAGGCCAACGAGGGCGCGATCGAGGCGGCGACCGAGCTCGGCGTCAGCGAGGCCGAGTTCGTCGGCCCCGCTTCGTGTACCGACAGCACCGGACAGATCGAGTTCGTCACGAACGCCGTCACCCAAGGCGTCGACGCGATCATGATCTCCAACAACGCCGGCGACCAGGTCGAACCCGCCGTGCAGGAGGCGGCCGATGCTGGGATCGCCGTCGTCGCCTGGGACTCACCGATTCCGTCCGGGCAGGGCGAGAGCCTGTTCGTCGCCCAGGTCGACTTCGACGAAACCGGACAGGTCATGGCGGACATGGCGACGGAGATCCTCGGCCCCGAGGGCGGCGAGATCGCCATCCTCTCGGCATCCCCGGACGCCGCGAACCAGAACGCCTGGATCGCCTCCTTCGAAGAGGTGCTCGCCGAGCCCGACTTCGCCTCGCTCGAGCTCGTCGACACGGTCTACGGCAACGACGACGCCGACGAGTCCTACAACCAGGCGCTGGCGCTGATCGACGCCCACCCGGACCTCAAGCTGATCATGGCGCCGACCACCGTCGGCATCGCGGCGGCCGCCAAGGCGATGCAGGACGAGGGGTTGTGCGAGACCGTCAAGGTGTCCGGACTCGGGCTGCCGGATGAGATGCGCACGTACACCGAGAACGGCTGCGCCCCGCAGTTCGCGCTGTGGAGCTTCGTCGATCTCGGTTACACGACCTTCTACGCCGCGCACGCCATCGCCACCGGCGAGTTGACGGCCGAGGAGGGTGCCACGTTCGAGGCCGGCCGGATGGGCGAGTACACGATCGAGGTCGACCCGACTCGCGACAACGGCCTGCGCATCGTCATGGGACCGTTCACGGTCTACAACGAGAGCAACGTCGGAGAATGAACCAACCGCGATGAACCGCATCGGCTTCCGTCTCCAGGTACGCCCTGACGTGCTCGACCAGTACCGGGCGCACCATCGAGACGTGTGGCCGGAGATGCGTGCAGCGCTGCACCGCTGCGGCTGGCACAACTACTCGCTGTTCCTCGACGGAGACGGCACGTTGTTCGGCTACTTCGAGACCGATGGCACGCTCGGTGATGCCGTGCGAGCGATGCAGTCGGAGCCGGTCAACGAGCGATGGCAGGCGCTGATGGCGCCGTACTTCGTCGAGGGCGGGAGCGCGGCCGACCACCAGATGCAGGCGCTCGACGAGGTGTTCCACCTCCCATGAGCGGTGACCGTGACGTTCTGGGCGCGGAGGTTCTCGAAATCGGGAACCTCCGCGCCCAGTTGCGGGCAGACCAAGCGATGAGAGTGGTGACATGAACCAGGTCGTGCAGGAGCTGCTCGCCCGGTCGAACCGCCTGGGATCCGACCCGCGCAACACGAACTACGCCGGCGGCAACGCTTCGGCGAAGGGCTCCGAGCGGGACCCGGTCACCGGCCGGCAAGTCGAGCTGTTGTGGGTCAAGGGTTCTGGCGGCGATCTCGGGACGCTGACGGCGGATGGTCTCGCCGTCCTCCGCCTCGACCGGATGCGCGCCCTCGTCGACGTCTATCCCGGCGAGGAGCGGGAGGACGAGATGGTCGCCGCCTTCGACTTCTGCCTGCACGGCAGGGGCGGCGCCGTACCGTCGATCGACACGGCCATGCACGGCCTCGTCGACGCGGCGCACGTCGACCACCTCCATCCAGACAGCGGTATCGCCATCGCGACGGCCAGCGATGGCGAGCAGCTGACGAAAGAGATCTACGGCGACCGCGTCGTGTGGGTGCCATGGCGGCGCCCGGGTTTCCAGCTCGGTCTCGACATCGCGGCGATCGCCAACTCCAGCCCGCATGCCGTGGGCGTCATCCTCGGTGGGCACGGCATCACGGCCTGGGGAGCGACCAGTGACGAGGCAGAGGGCAACAGCCGGTGGATGATCGAGACGGCGCAGGCCTACCTCGACGCCCGCGGCAAGTCACAGCCGTTCGGCCCAGCGGTCGACGCGCGTCGGGCCCTGGATCCGGTCGAGCGCCGGGCCAAGGCTGCGGCGCTGGCGCCCCACCTGCGCGCCATCGCTGCGCACGACCAGCGGATGGTCGGTCACTTCAACGACACGGACGTCGTGCTCGAGTTCCTGGCCGGCGAGAAGCTGTACGACCTGGCCGCGCTCGGCACCTCCTGCCCGGACCACTTCCTGCGCACCAAGGTCAGACCGCTCGTGCTCGACGTTCCCGCGTCGGCCTCCCTCGAGGAGTCCTTGGCACGCCTGACCGAGCTGCACGAGACCTATCGGGCCGAGTACCGCGCCTACTACGAGCGGTACGCCACTGCGGACTCGCCGCCGATGCGCGGCGCCGACCCGGCGATCATCCTCGTGCCTGGTGTCGGCATGTTCTCCTACGGCAGGGACAAGCAGACGGCCCGCGTCGCGGGCGAGTTCTACGTCAATGCGATCAACGTGATGCGCGGCGCAGAGTCCGTGTCGACGTACGCGCCGATCTCGGAGCGCGAGAAGTTCCGCATCGAGTACTGGGCCCTCGAAGAGGCCAAGCTGCGGCGGCTGCCGAAGCCCCGTTCGCACGCCGGGCGCATCGCGCTGGTGACGGGCGCGGCCAGCGGCATCGGAAAGGCGATCGCCACTCGACTTGCTGCCGAGGGTGCCTGCGTCGTCATCGCCGACCTCGACCTCACCAAGTCCGAGGCGGCAGCAGCGGAGATCGGCAACCACGACGTCGCCGTCGGCATCAGGGCTGACATCAGCGACGCCGAGCAGGTCGTCGCGGCGATCGACGCCGCACTCCTCGAGCCTTCGGCGGGCTCGACCTCGTCGTGAACAACGCCGGCATGTCGATCTCCAAGTCGCTGCTCGACACGACCGAAGCCGACTGGGACCTCCAGCACGACGTGATGGCCAAGGGCAGCTTCCTCGTCGCCCAAGCCGCGGCGCGGGCGATGATCGACCAACGCGTCGGCGGCGACATCGTCTACATCTGCTCGAAGAACGCCGTGTTCGCCGGACCGAACAACATCGCCTACAGCGCCGTCAAAGCCGATCAGGCCCACCAGGTCCGGCTGCTCGCCGCCGAGCTCGGCGAGCACGGCATCAGGGTCAACGGCGTCAATCCCGACGGGGTCGTGCAAGGCAGCGGCATCTTCGCCGGCGGATGGGGCGCCCAGCGGGCGGCCGTCTACGGCGTGCCGGAGGACCAACTCGGCCAGTTCTACGCCCAGCGCACGCTGCTCAAGCGCGAGGTCCTGCCCGACCACGTCGCCAATGCCGTCACTGCCATCACCTCCGACGAGTTCAGTCACACGACGGGTCTGCTGTTCCCGGTCGACGCCGGTGTGGCTGCGGCATTCCTGCGCTGAGTCGTCATGCCGCGCCGGGTCTTCGCCGCGGTCGACATCGGAGCATCCGGCGGTCGGGTGATGGCCGGCCTCGTGGAGCGCGGCATGGTGTCCCTCCGGCCGATCCACCGTTTCCCCAACGGACTCGTCGAGTCCGACGGTCATCTCCGGTGGCCCATTCGCACGTTGTTCGAGGACGTCATCGATGGGCTCGGCAAGTTGGCCAGCGAATTTCCCGACGTGGAGTCGATCGGCGTCGACACCTGGGGCGTCGACTACGCCCTGCTCGACGGCGACGGACAGCTCGTCGACCAGCCGATCGCCTATCGCGACGGCCGCACGAGCACGGTCATCGAAGACGTCCACCGGACCGTCGACACCGCCGACCTCTATGCGATCAACGGCCAGCAGTTCCTGCCGTTCAACACCCTGTACCAACTCGTGGCCGACCAGCGCAGCGGCCGTCTCGAAGGTGCCGCCCACGTCGTGCTGCTCCCCGACCTGATGGCGTTCTGGCTCACGGGCGAGTTGCGCACGGAGGCGACGAACGCATCGACGACCGGGCTCATCGACGCCCGCACCGGGCAGTGGTCGAGCGAGTTGCTGGCGCGTCTCGGACTCCCGGGCGGGCTGCTGCCCCCGCTCGAGCAACCGGGTGAGGTGCGAGGCGCCGTGCGGGAGGAGCTGCGCGCGCAGCTGCGATTGCCGCCGTCCACCGTCGTCACAACGGTGGGCTCGCACGACACGGCGTCGGCGGTCGTGGCGGTTCCTGCCGTCGACCGCCAGTTCGCCTACGTCTCGAGTGGCACGTGGTCGCTCGTCGGGCTGGAGCTCGACCGGCCGATCATCACGGCCGCCAGCCGGACCGCCAACTTCACGAACGAGGGCGGCGTCGACGGGCGCACCCGGTTTCTGCGCAACACGTGCGGCCTGTGGCTGGTGCAGGAATCGATGCGGGCATGGTCCGAGTCGGGCCAACCACAGGACCTCGCCACGCTGCTCGCTGCCGCCGCGGCGCTACCGCCGGGTTCACTCATCGACGTCGATGACCCGATGTTCATCCCGCCGGGAGAGATGCCGGCGCGCATCGCGGCGGCCGCCGAGGCGGGCGGCGACACCCCGCCAACGACGCCGCCAGCGATCATTCGATGCATCGTCGATTCGTTGGCGGCGTCATACGCGACGACGATCGGGCGAGCCGGCGAGCTCGCCGACAGACCGGTCGACGTCGTGCACATCGTCGGCGGGGGGTCACAGAACACCCTGCTCTGCCAGCTGACGGCCGACCGCACGGGCCGGCCCGTCACCGCGGGACCGGTCGAAGCGACGGCCCTCGGCAACGTGCTGATCCAGGCCCGAGCGGGCGGCGCCGTCGCGACGTCGCTCGATGCGATCCGTGTCGACCTCGCCCGCATGGTGGACGTCACGCGGTACGAACCCGCGGTCAGGAAGCGACGGGGCCGTGGAAGCAGAACCAGTTGACCCGGCTGGGCCGGCCCGGGCTCGACACGCTCTCGAACGTGCCTCCGAGGAGGCCCTCGCAGATCAACTGCTCGAGCTCGAAGCCGTCACGAGCCCGCGCCTCCTGGCAGCGGCTGATCGTCATCGGCGTGAAGAACGGTGTGCCGCCCTGGGCGCTGCACAGCAGGTCGAGCACCTGCTTGCCGACGACGGGATCACCGGCGGCGCTGGCAGGGCTGCCGGGTCCGGCGACGAGGGCGGCACCGCTGAGGCTGACGGCGGCGGCAGCGACGGCGGCGAGGGTGCGGAAGCGAATCATGACGGTCTCCTTGTGGTCGGCGGCGCCGCCGTTCGGCGCCACACGTCCATCTGCGTGAAGGCGAACCTCACGCTGTGAAGACAGACCTCACGCCATCGAGTGGCGGTGTTGTTGGGCATCCAGTTCCTTGCCCAACGTCTCGACCTCCCAGCCCTCGCGCAGCCCCCGCCAGACCAGCGCGGCCTGGGATTCGGGCGCGAGACCGCCGACGGGCTGATCACGATCGAGGTCCGTCGGGAAGGCGTACCCCTCCGCAGACGCCGCGACGGCATTGCGCAGCGATCGCTCGTTCACGCCTGACGCCATCCGCTCGGCGAGCACGGGGAACAGCGCCTTGCTCATCGCGACGCGATCGACGCTCTCCATCGCCCGGCCGAAGGCGGACGAGATCTGCAGCAGGTTGGCCATCCGCCGCACATCGGAGGAGCGGTTGGTGCCGGCTCCGTGGAACAGCGCCGGGCTGAAGAACACGGCATCGCCCTTCTCGAGCGGCAGCTGCACGTAGTGCCCGTCGAAGTACTCGATGAACTCGGGAAGGTGGCAGGCGACGTAGCCCCCGGCGTATCGCTGCGAGCACGGCAGATACATCGTCGGTCCGGTCTCCACGGGCATGTCGCAGTGCGCCACCGCACCTTGCAGCGTGAGCGCCGGCGACAAGCGGTGGACGTGGGCGGGATAGGCGCGCGCCTGGTCGACGGACATGAACCCGAGGTGGTAGTCGGCGTGCGCCACCTGGGCCTGCCCACCGGGGTTGACGACGTTGACCTGGGACGTGATCTGGTAGCCCGGTCCGAGCCACGCCTCGCAGATCAGCGCCAACGTGTCGTTGGCGTAGTAGTCGACGAACACCTCTGGCGCTTGCAGCGCCAGCTTGTCGAGGGCTCCCCAGACCCGGTCATTGGCGCCCGGCTTGGCGAAGTGGTCACCCGCAGTCACGCCGGCTTGCTTCTGCTCGGCGATCATCGCCTCGAACTGCTCCGTCGCCCGGTCGACCACCGAGGTCTCGAACGCCTGCTTGAACATCAGCACGCCGGGGCCGTCGAGCAGTGCCCTGGCGAGCTCGGCCTGCACGGCGAGGCGAGCGTCGGGAGCGCGGCTCGCCGCGCGCAAGCGGTCGCCGTAGACCAGGACGTTCTGCTCGACCGCGTCGGCCAGCGGGTAGTCGGCGAGGTCGGTCGCCTGCTCGACGAGCGCTCGGAAGTCGTCGAGGCGGCAATCGTCGGGATCGACCCAACCAGCTGAGCGTGTAGGCGGCAACCGGCACCTCCTCGTCGTCGCGGCATCAGGCTAGGCAGCGTGTTCGCGACCTCCATTCGTTCAAGACGAGGCCCCGCTTCCGCCCGTACCGTGGACCCCGAACGCGAAGGAGGCACGAATGGCAGGCGAGTCCGAACGGACGTCGGTGGTCCTCGCACCGGGTGAAGGGCGCCGCTACGACATGGGACGCATCCAGGCGGTGTTCAAGGCCGACGAGAGTGAGACGGACGGCGGCTACTCGATCTCGGAGTGGTGGCTCGAGCCCCACACGACCGGCCCCGGGCCCCATAGCCATCCCGAGGACGACACGTTCTACGTGCTCGAAGGCACGATGAGCGTGCTCGTGGGCGATCGGTGGATCGATGGAACGCCGGGTTCGTTCATTCTCGTGCCGGGCGGGACGATCCACGACTTCGAGAACCGAGGCGCCACCCGCGCCGGCGTCTTGAACGTCTCGTATCCCGGCAACTTCGAACCGCACATGTCGGGGATCGTCGATTGGTTCCGTGAAAACCCTCCGGGCGACGCAGTGAGCTCGGCCGAAGAGGTCAATTCGCACTGACGAGGTCCGTGACGGGCTCGATGTGAGCCTCCACAGAGCTCGTGCTCAGCCGAGCGGCACGGGCTCGAGGATCGACGCCTCCGGCGGTGCGGCGAGGATCGGCTGGTCCTTCCAGACCTCCCGCTGCAGGAAGCTGAGGAACTCGTTCGCCTCTGCGGTCGTGTCGAAGTCGAGGTCGATCAGCAGCCGCTTGTCGTCGCCGACGGGATGGCGCACGACGGCGTCGCGACTCCGAGACGACGGCGGCTCTCGGCATGTTCCGCGAAGGGTAGGCGCAAGGTGTGATTGAACGTCGATGTGCAAGGTGCTCATGAGAGGATTGTGAACGCCAGCTTCGATGACAGCACGAACATGCTGCGGGCGTTCCACGTCGGGAACGCCCGAACGAGCCACGTGGACCGTCGAGCCGGATGCGCGAGTCACGAACGGCGTCGGCCGAGGCGAGCTGGCCGGCGTGCCACTTGACGAACGCTTCGGCCTCGGCGGTGACGTACAGGTCCTCGTCGAGCCCGGGGTACGTCTTGCAGATCTCGGTTCGCCGGTTCGACCAGCAGCAGTACCGCTCGTGGCGACGTCCAGCCGGTGAAGTCGAACCTGATCACGACGCGCGATAGGGAAGCCGATCTCGGCGCAGCGTGTTGCACATCGACCACAGCGTGAGAACGGATCGAGATTCTCGGGAGCGATTCGAGCCATCGGGCACCCCATTCGCCGAGTGAGGCGCAGACTTGAACAAGTCGTGGCCAGAGTCGCTGAGCCGGTAGCGGTGACCGCGGCTGAGCCTTCGGCGTTGATTCGACGATGCCGAGTCGTTCGAGCTGCTTGAGTCGCTGCGTGAGCAGGGTACGCGAGAGCCGGGCGCGCCTCGAGGATCTCGCCGAAGGTCTCGCAGCCCAGTTGCAGGTTGCGGATGATCAGCGGGGTCCAGCGCTCGGCGAAGATCTCCGCGCGCGGGCGATCGGACAGTACTGACCGTAAGTCCTCACGATTGCAGTGTCGCGAGCTGCGGCCCGCTGTGAAGTCCAGATTCCTGACTGCGGAGTCAGATCGCTGACTTCTCGATGCGGCCCGTCGATGGGCGATGCGATGTCCCAGATGAGCGACGAGCCTTGATGACGCACAAGAGATCGCCGGGTTCCGGGGCTGGATGATCACCGCCGAGCATGCCGGCTACGACGATGCCCGAGCCGTGTGGAACGGCAGGGTCGACGGAGTCCCCGCTGATCGCTCGATGCACCGGGGCCGCCGAGTGGCTGCGGCAATGCGCTTCCGGGAGACGAGACCTCGAGATCGCGGTGCGCGGCGGAGGGCAAACGTGGCCGGGACGGCAGTGTGTGACGACGGGATCGTCGTCGACCTGTCGGCGATGCGCGCCGTCTCGGTGGACGCGGTAACCGCACCGCCGAATGTGCACGGCGGTGCCTGTGGGGAGACGTGGACCACGAGACGCAAGCCCACGGACTGGCCACACGGGAGGGATCATCGGCCACACCGGCGTCGGAGGACTCAGCCTCGGCGGTGGCTTGGGCTGGCTCATGCGCAAGCACGGGCTCACGGTCGACAACCTCATCGAAGCCGAGGTGGTCACCGCAGCTGGAGACATCGTCAGGGCTCGCCGACGATCACCCCGACCTGTTCTGGGCGCTCCGTGGCGGCGGCGGCAACTTCGGCGTCGTCACCTCGTTCCGGTTCGCGTTGCATCCTGTCGGTCCCGCCGTCGTTGCCGGACCGGTCTTCTGGGCGGCGGAGGACACGACCGACGTGATGCGCTTCTACAGGGAGTTCGTCGCCGACGCGCCCGACGAGCTCGGCACCGTGATCCGGCTGGGCACGATCCGCCTTCTCGGTGATCGACTCCGCGTTGCACTTCCGCCGGCAATCGCGATGGGGTGCTGCTACGCCGGACGGAGGAGGATGGGGAGCGAGCGGTTCGCTCGCTGCGCCGGTTCGGGACCCCGCTCGTCGACCTGCGTCGGACCCACTCACTACGTCGATCACCAGAGCGGCCTCGACGACACCGTCCCTCACGGATGGCACTACTACTGGAAGGCCACCGACCCTCGAGGGCCTGTCCGACGACGTCATCGACGTCATCGCGCGACCACGCCGCTCGCGCCAGGTCGCCGAGGTCCTACGCGGCGATCTTTCATCTGGGAGGCGCGATTGCCCGGTCCCCGCGACGCCACGGCGTATCCCGGCCGGGACATCGCCCACCACATGACCATCGACGCCGTCTGGCTCCCGGCCGAGGACGAGTCAGTCGGCCCGTCCGAGACCGAGTGGGCCAGGGAGTTCTTCCACGCGCTCCGACCACACCGCGCCGGTGTGCTACGTGAACTTCCTCGATGCCGACGATGACAGCAGCCGGGTTCGGGAGGCCTACGGCGACGCCACCTACCTACGGCTCACCGAGATCAAGTCGAAGTACGACCCAGAGAACGTGTTCCACCACAACAAGAACATCGAGCCGCTGTCCGAGCTCTCTTAGCCGAGCGGCACGGGCTCGAGGATCGACGCCTCCGGCGGTGCGGCGAGGATCGGCTGGTCCTTCCAGACCTCCCGCTGCAGGAAGCTGAGGAACTCGTTCGCCTCTGCGGTCGTGTCGAAGTCGAGGTCGATCAGCAGCCGCTTGTCGTCGCCGACGGGATGGCGCACGACGGCGTCGCGCACTCCGAGACGACGGCGGCTCTCGGCATGTTCCGCGAAGCCGGCCTTCCAGGCCGCAAGGTCGTTGACTTGAACGTCGATGTGCAAGGTGCTCATGCGACGGATTGTGAACGCCAGCTTCGATGACAGCCATCCCAAGTAGTTGGGTTTGCGAGCGCGCCTAGCGTGCGGTCGTGGCGAACGGGCGGATCGATCGGCTGTGCGCCGAGATCGCCGAGGAGCGCCCGTTGCGCATCGCACTCGTCGATGAGCTGCGACGACTCGCATCGTTTGGTTCGTATGTCTGGGCGGTGACCGACCCGGCGACCGAGGTGGCGATCGCGCCGCTGGCGGACGTTCCCAGCGAAGCGGTGGCTGCGCTGCCGCGGCTGATCCGCCTTCGGTACCTCACGACGGTGAACCGGTGGACGTCGCTCGAGACGACGGCGGAGTCGCTGCACCGGGTGACGAGCGGGCACCCCGACCTGAGCCTGCTCCACCGCGAGCTGCTCGCCGGCATCGGCGTGGGTGACGTCGCCACGGTCGTGTTCCGCGACCAGCACGGCCTGTGGGGGTGGCTCGACCTGTGGCGGACGCTCGACGAACCACCGTTCGGGGACCACGAGCTCGAGCGGCTGAGCTCGGTCGACGGCACCGATCACCGCCGCGTTGCGGCGCTGCCTCGCCCTGACGTTCGGCCAACCGGCGAGCGTGCCCGACCGACCGGGACCGATCGTCCTGGTGTTGTCGCCGGCCCTCGACGTCATCGCCCAGACTCCGCACACGGACGGCTACCTGCGGGCGCTCCTTCCACCGGACGGCGACCGCCGGCCGGTCCCCGCCGGGGCCTACAACGTGTCCGCCCAGCTGCTTGCTGTCGAGGCGGGCATCGACGATCACCCTCCGACGTCGCGCGTCCGCCTACGCGACGGCGTGTGGCTGACGTTTCGCGCGGCGAGAGTCGAATCCGATCGTCCGGACGCGGACCAGGACATTGCCGTCTCGATCGAGCCGTGCTCACCTGCCGAGCGGCTCGACCTCTTCGCCCGCACCAATGCGTTGACTCCGCGGGAGACCGAACTGCTGGACCTGCTCGTCGCCGGTGCGGACACCAAGGCGGTCGCCGAGGCGTTGTTCATGTCGCAGCACACCGTGCAGGACCACCTGAAGTCGATCTTCTCCAAGACCGGCGCCCGCACCCGCCGGATCCTCGTCGGCCGGGTCGCCGGCCGCTGACCGGCCAGGCGGCAAGGTAGATCTGCCGGGTCGGCCTCACCGGTTCTGACGCCCGTAACCGATCGTTCTGTCCGTAGGGATCGCCTCACAATGGACGATTCCGACGGACAGTTGGGACTCCTCAGCTCGCGTTCACGAGGCGAGGTCGGGTGCTTGCGCTCTCCGGGCTTCCGCGCGCTGCAACCCCGCGGTGAAGAAGGACGTGTCGAACCACGTCGGAAAGCCACGAGCCAGGCGTCCCGGGCCGAGCAGGCGAACGTCGCCGCAGGAGACCAGCGAGTCGAACGGGACCAAGCCGAGCAGCCAACGGTGCATCTGCCGGTTGTCGGCCTGAACCGCCAGGTCGATGTCGATGCCCGGGTCCGTCTTGCAAACCGTCGCTGCGCCTTCGTTGATGTCCAGCCAGCCCTGCGCACCGCGATGGCCGGTCAGCACGATGTGGACGACCGTCCGATCGGAGGGCGTTCGATCGGGGACCGCATGCTGGTGCAGGCGCCAGATCAGTGACAGACCGTCGAGCTCCTCGTCCGTCGGATCGCCGAACATCCACTCCGCGGCCCAGTGGCCCATCGCCCAGACGATCGGCGTCAGACCCTGACCCGCGGCGGTCAGCTCGTACCGCACCGGCTTGCCCGGTCCTGACGAGTGACGCACGACGATCCCATTGCGCTCGAGCATGCGCAGTCGGTCCGTGAGCAGCGATCGGCTCATCTTCGGCAACCCGCGGTGGATCTCGTTGAATCCGGTGGCACCGACCATCAGCTCGCGGATCACCAGCGGCGTCCAGCGGTCACCCAGCACGTCAACCGCCGACGCGATCGGGCAGTAGTCGGCATTTCGACTCACGCGGCCATTGTGGCCGCGTTCCGGTCGGCAGGCGCTTCATGCCGCGACCCGCGTTTCCAGCCCGCGTCCGCGGACGATGCGCTCGATGATCCACCCCGCGTCCGGGGCCAGCTCGTCGACTGCCTCCTCCAAGTCGGGAAGAAGACGCTCCTCGATCGCGATGTGGACGACGTCGAGCTCCTCGACGTGACCTTGCGCGACGAACCTGGTCGTTGGCCATCCCCGGTCTCGAAGTCCGTCGGGAAGGCCGTGGCTCCGACGGGCGATCACCTGGACCTTGAGCATCTGGGGTGTCGCTCGCCGGTCGAGGAAGCCCCCAGCGGCGACGCCGAGCGCGACGCCAGCGGCGTAGCCGGCGATGCTCGCCGCGCTGCCGACGTCACCGACGAGGCGGATGACGACGGTGATCTGGATGATGGCGCCGACACCACCGAGCAGCGCGCCGCGCAGGAACTGATTGCGACCGGTCACGGCCACGCGCCACTGCCAGAGCGCGACCTCGATCAGGACCAGACCCATGATCATGAACGGCCTCATTGCGGGCCGCCCGGTGGGTGTTGTGTGAAGCACCGCGTGCTCGACGCCGCGGCAAGGAGGTCGGTCGCACGGCTCGTGCTCGTGGGGATCATGGGAGGAGGATCCACGACCAGCGCCCGCCGGACGAGTGCAAGATCTGGACTGGTTCTCGCCGTGGTCAAGCCCAGCTGATCCAACTGCCGTGCGTGTCGGCGATCCCCACGGCCCGATGACCGCGACCGATGACGAAGTACGCGGCGCGGGTCGCCGTGGCCGGCGGCTGGAGGTTGGTGGTCAGGCCGTCCACGACTCCTGGGGCCTCGTTGGAGACCCACACGAGGCCGCCGTGGCGGTCGAGTTGGGCGGCGAATCGACGCCGGCCTCCCGCTGACGTAGTACAGGACCGCCGAGTGGAACACGATCGGTGTGGCCCCGTCGGGGACGAGCGCGAGCGCGGCATCGAGGGTGTCCTCGAGGTCGCCGCGAAGCAGCTCGGTGGGCTCGCGACGCGACGATGGAGGCGGCAGCCCGGAGGCGCGTCGGGGTACAGGCACAGCCCGGCGGAGCAACCGACCTCGATCAGTGCGACCGGGCCTTCGATCGCGGCGATCACCGGCAGGATCGTGCCGGTACGGGCAGCTTCGTTCGTCTGGGTTGCGCGGGTCCGGATGATCGCGGCGACCTCGTCCCAGTTCGCTTCGACGAACGCGCCGAACCCCTGAGGATCGGACATCGGTGCGCCGAGGATTCGAGCGGCGGCGAAGACCAGGTTCGGTTGGCGCTTCAACGGCGGCAGCTCGATCGAGGAGGTCGAGCACGGCCGGGCTGTCAGCGACGGCGAGGGCGAGCCGCTCGTACGTCGCCGAGGAGCCGGCCGCTTCCACTTCGGCGAACGCGAGGTACCGCTCACGCGTGTCCACTCGCCGATGATCCCAGCCGTCGGCGCTGGTCGGCGGATCAGCGACCTACTGTCGCCGCCATGGCGGAGTTCGTCTTGGTCCATGGGGCGTGGAGCGGGGCCCACGGGTTCCACCTCGTGCGGCGCCGGTTGTGGGCAGCTGGACACCAAGCGTTCACGCCGAGCCTGACCGGCATCGGTGAGCGCGTGCACTTGACCGGGCCAGGCGTCGGGCTGAGCACGCACGTCACCGATGTCGTCAACCACGTGCTGTACGAGGATCTCGACGAGATCGTCCTCGTCGGCTTCTCGTACGGCGGTGCCGTCGTGACGGCTGCGCTCCCCCATCTCGCGGAACGTGTTGCGCACCTCGTCTACGTCGACGCGTTCGTTCCCGCTGACGGCGACACGGTGAGCAGCCTGGTCGGAGGCCCGCCCCCGGGACCCATCCGGCTCGGCGAACCCTGGCTCGTTCCACCCGCTCCGCGGACGTACGACGATCCGCAAGAAGCAGCGTTCGCCGACGCCCGCCGGGTCGACCACCCCATCCGCTGCTTCATCGAGCCCGTTGCCGTACCACGCCCGCTCGAGGAGTACGCGTTCACTCGGACCTACATCCGAGCCACGGCCGACGTCGCTGATGCGCCGGGTGCTGCAGCCTTCGAGGCTGCCGCCGAGCACGCTCGCTCGTCTCCGGCGTGGCGCTATCACGGCATCGCCACCAACCACATGGTCGCCCAGAACCGTCCGGACGAGCTCGTCGCGATCTTGGTTGCCCTCGTCGGGGACGGCGTCGACAGCTGAGTCGGCTCAACCGCTCGCGTTGAGCTCGGCCACGACGTCGAACAAATCGCCCTGCGTGTAGAAGTCCACCGCGATGATGTTCGGCCGGCGTTCCCGCTCCTCCTCACATTCCTGAACGCGGTCGAGCAGTACCTCTGACCGGTTGACGACGCCCGCATCGACCGGGTCGCCGGTCGTGACCCAGTGGTTGACGAGGAACAATGGATTGCCTTCGACGCCGCGGTTTTCCTCGCATGAGAAATCACCGCGGCTGTCGAAGCGGAATGGCGTCTCCTCCATCGCGTCGTAGGCCGGGACGTACCACGGCTCGGCCCCGCCTTCGTTCTCTGCAAGCACGAGCACGTTGTGGTGCCGCTCGATCATGTCGCGCAGCGTCGGGAGCGGATCGTCGGGATCCCACCGGAGCGCGTGGCGGCCGAGACCACTCTTCTTCAGCACGTCGACGGCATCGGCGGGGTCGACGTAATCCTCGAGGATCAGCACGATGACCTCGTTGGGGTTCTCCCGGAGGTAGTCGTCGATGACACGGAACGTGTCGACGGCACGAGCGGCGCCAGCTTCGCAGTAGAGGTGGCACAGGTACACCTGCCGCTCCTCGGACGGCGCGCCGAGGAACGCCTCGACACCCTCGGTGAGGGCACGATCGTCGGGGTCGAGCTGACTCACCGCTTCCTCGTCGGCCCGGCTGGCGAGGTCGGAGCGGACGTACCCGTCTCGGTCCACTCCGTAGTGGAGGTCGAGCATGAAGGCGCGGATGCCCGAGGCGAGCTGGGTCCCGACGTTGGCGGTCTGGCGCGCTCCGACGAAGTCGTCGGCGGTGGCGGCCATCGAGTTGTGGGTGCCGGGGAGGACCACCTCGGCGAGGGTGAGGTCGCAGAGCTCCTGGCTGCCGTTGCACCCGGTCTCGCTGATCTCAGGTTGGTCGGTGCTGGGCGACCGCAACGCCCGGGCGAAGGCGAGGCCGCCGAAGAGCAGCGTCACCGTGATGGCCGCGATCGCGCCGGTGATCCCGATGGCGAAGCGCCGCGCCGTGCGTTGGACGGGGATCGAGCCTTCCCGCACCCAGTCAACGGAGCCGAGCACGTCGAGCAGGCCGATGGCGCCGGCCACGAAGCCGAGGAACGCCACGGTGCGGATGGCAATCGACGTCGTCGCCTCCGGCCAGCGCATGGCGAGGAACCCGACGGCGATGGCGGCGAGCGACGCGGCGGCTCGCCACCCAGGCCGCTGCAACCCGCGCCCGATCGCGTCGCGGAGCATGCCGAGGCGTGAGCGGATCTCGCCCGTGCCGGCATACGCGGCGGCGACGGCGAGCACGGTGCCGATGGTGATGAACACCTTGGCTTGGACGTTGAGGAGGCTGGTCACGCTCCAATACACCGCCCGCAGGGCCGTGCGATCGCCGTCGGTCTCGCCGACGCTGGCAACGACGTTGAGGCCGGCCGCGAGCAACGCGAAGTGGGCGACCCCCGTGGCGACCAACCCGAGTCCGATCACCTCGAGCGCCCGACGGCGGTCGACGGCGCTGCGAACGGCAACGACGAAGCTCCCGACGGCGAGTACGGCAACGGGCGCGATGAGCCATCCGGCAAGCGAGGAGACCCGCATCGCCGTGTCGAGCGGCGTGCTCTGGGAGATGCCGACGATTGCTTCGAGAGCATCGTCGGGTAGCGCTTGGGCGAGCTCCGGGTTGATGAGCTCGAGGCTCTGGCGCACGAGCGGCGTGGCGTCGTTGACGTTGACGATGAGACGGCTGCGCCGCCCCTCGACGATCGCCCGATGCAGCTCGCGGACCCCGGTGTGGAGCACGCCCTGGAATCGGTCCGATGCCACGAGCTCCTCGGCCACCACTTCGAGTGCGGGCCGTGCGGTCACCGCAAGATGCGCCACCGCCTCCTGGTCCTGGATGGCGTCGATGATCTGCTCGGCGACGATCTCGCGCACCGCCGGCTCATTGAGCATGTCGGTGGTGACGTCGGCGAAACCTTGGGAATCGGCGAACGTCCGCCAGCTCCACAGCGAGATCATCGCCAAATTGGCGAAGAGCAACCCGAGCAGGATCGCGACAAGTGAGCGGCGCCCGAGCACGCGCCGACGAGACTCCCCGTCCCCCCGCATGTCCAGATGGTAGCGAATCGCAGATCAGCGAAGTTCGGGCAGTCCTACGGCGGGGTCGTACGGTTGTCGACGACCTTGGAGGGGTGACAGATGACGGTCCAGGTTGCCGCGCGGCCGAGACGCGGTCACGTTCGAGCCGTCGACCGCAGCGGTCGTCGTGGTCGACATGCAGCACGACTTCGCGTCTCGCGGCGGGATGTTCGATCTCGCTGGGATCGACGTGTCGGGAATTCAGGCGATCGTGCCGGCGGTCGAGCGTGTGCTCGCCGCGGCGCGGGCCGCCGGGACGATGGTCTGCTACCTGCGGATGGGGTTCTCCGACGATCTCAGTGATGCCGGCTTTCCAACATCGCCGACGTGGCTCAAGCACGTGCCCCTGCGTGCCGGCGATCGGGTCATCGCCCCCGATGGCACACCGAGTCGGATCCTGGTGCGCGGCACCTGGAACACCGCGATCGTCGACGAGTTGGCGCCAGCCGACACCGACTTGGTCGTCGACAAGCACCGCTACAGCGGCTTTCACGGCACCGATTTGGAGAACGAGCTTCGAGCGTGCGGTGTCGAGACGCTGATCGTCGTCGGCGCAACGACGAGCGTGTGCGTCGAATCGACCGTGCGCGACGCGATGGCGCGCGACTTCCACTGCATCGTCGTCGAAGACGCCGTCGCGGAGCCGATCGGTGCCGGACTCGCGCGTTCCAACCACGAGGCGTCGATGCTGACGATGGAGCTGTTGTTCGCCTGGATCACGAACAGCGAGCAGATCGTTGATGCGTTCGCCTCGGAGGGAATCACACCAGCTAGATCGCGGTAACTTCCTGGCGCGCTCGGAGCGAGTCGACTCCCGACCTTCTGATGGGCGGGCCGTTAGTCGTCCTGGAGGATCTTGCTCGCCTTGCGCGCGATGCGCTCATAGTCCTCGCTCGAGAGGTTGCCGTCCTTGTGGTTCTTCTTCGCGAGACGCACGGCGCTGATGGCGTGACCCTTGTCCGGCATCGGGTAGTTCCCTGTTTCCTTGCGCGCCTTCTCGGTACGAGCCTTCTCCGGCAACCCGAACTGCGACGGCTCGAGTGCGGCCCGCTTCTTGGCCGACAGCTTCGCCATGATTCACCTCACTCTCGTGCGACGTGAAGTACCCGTCACGGCCTGCGGCGAAGCCTCACCAAGGAGTGCCGCAATGATGGAACTGGACACGGAGGCAACAGAAACCAAGGAGTCGGTGATGGGCAACGAAATCGAGCTGCTGTTGGCCGAGCGCGCCATCCAGCGCGTGCTGTGCACGTATTCGCGAGCTGCCGACCGTTTCGATCTCGAGCTGATGCGATCGTGCTACTGGTCTGACGGTACCGACGACCACGGCAGCTACATCGGCGGTGTTGACGGGTTCATCGAGTTCGTCGGCCCGGCATTGCAGCGCTTCGATCGCACCAACCACTTCCTGGGGAACATGCTGATCGACCTCGACCTTGCCAACGACGTCGCGCGTGCCGAGACCTACGCCGTGGCCTATCACCGCTTCCACGATGCCCAAGGGCAGGAGCAGGACATGGTCGCCGGGCTGCGGTACGTCGACCGGTTCGAGCGCCGCGCCGGCGAGTGGCGCATCGCCAAGCGGGTTTGCGCCTTTGAATGGCGGCGGACCGATCCAGTCGGGCAGGACGGCAGCAGTTTCGCCGAGACGTACACACGTGGGCTCCGCGGCTCAGACGACATCGTGTGGCACATCCTGGATACGGCGACGGAGATCCAGAGCTGACGTTCGGACGCCGACGGGTGGTCAGCTCGGTACGAACGCGATGGGCAGGGACGAGACCGCGCGGAACCCGCCGCGGAACGTCGGCCACGGCGCGTCGAGCATCCGCGGCTCCCCCATCACCTCCAGCAGCCGCCGGGAGCCGATCACGCTCTCGGTGCGAGCGAGCTCGTAGCCGAGGCAGAAATGCTTTCCGATCCCGAAGCCGAGGTGGCCCGTGCGCCCGTCAGCGCTGCGGGTGCCGGAGCGTTGCTCGAGCTGCAGCCACAGGTCGGGCCGATCGATGTCGAAGCGGCGGGGGTCGGCGAACACCGATTCGTCGCTGTTGGCCGATGCCACGCACACGCGGACCCGTGCGCCGGCCGGGACGGTGGTGCCGTACCACTCGACCTCGGTCGTCGTGAAGCGGTCCTCGAACTGGACCGGCCCGTCCTTGCGCATCGACTCGCTGAAGGCGGCATCGAGGCGGTCCGGCTCGGCGGCGACGGCGGCCAAGGCCTCAGGGTGCGAGAGGAGGTTCCACCACAGGTTGGCGATCGCCTTGTCGGTGGTCTCACCGCCGGCGACGAGCATCAGCGACACAAAGCTCTCGATCTCGTCCATCGTGAGGTTCTGACCCTCGGCCTCCCCATGGACGATCTTGGACAGCAGGTCGGGGCCGGGGCAGGCTCGTCGCTCGACAAGGTGAGGGTGGACATAGGCGCAGACCTCGGCATGGGCGGCGCGTCCGGCCGCTCGCTCGCCCGTGCGTCCGAGACCGTTCATCATCGCCGTGTACCAGTCGCGGAACCGGCGGTGATCCGACTTGGGCAGCGCCAGCATGTCCACGATCACGTTGATCGGCAGCCGCGTCGTGAACGCGTCGACCAGCTCTACCTGCCCGTCCGCGCACCACGGCTCGATGAGCTCGCGCGCGTTGCGGTCGATCAGGTCGGTGAGCTCCTGGAGCCGCCGGCCGACGAACTCCGGCGCAACGATCGAGCGTCGGACGACGTGGTCGCGGCCGTCCATCTCCAGCAACGTCCGGCCGAACACCTCACCGGTGTTCGACGAATACGTCGCGTTCGAATAGCGCTC
The DNA here is from genome assembly GCA_963844915.1 of uncultured Acidimicrobiia bacterium. Classification (GTDB taxonomy): domain Bacteria; phylum Actinomycetota; class Acidimicrobiia; order Acidimicrobiales; family Ilumatobacteraceae; genus JALZMG01. The sequence goes on from CAWJQF010000015.1 coordinate 296,495, forward strand.
GTGGTCCTTGAACACCGCCTCGACGTCGGCGTAGCGGCTCAGGATCCACGAATCCCACACCGTGTCATGGAAGATCGGCTGATCCGCGCGCAGTCGAGCCCAGAACGTGTGGGGATCCCGAAAGTAGGCCTCGCTGTAGAGATCCTCGGGCACCACGAGCCGGTCCAATACCTCGCTCACCTGAACCCCCGTCCGGACCACACGCGCTGACGTTACGCCGCACGTAGCCCGCGTGCCTGCGCCGGCGCAGAGGCCGTTTCGTCGTCCTCGCCGTCGACCGACTCACGCAGACCGCCACGACCGACTCCCCCGCGTCGACAGCCGCCAGCTGACCCTCGCTCAGCGGCGCGCCGCCCGTCGGGCGACGACCCCGGCGAGCACGAGGACGACCGCCAACATCCCGAGCCACGGTGTCTCGGCGCCGGTCGCCGGGAGCATGCCTCTGAGGACGGTGACGGTGATCCGGATCGTCGCCGTGCTGCACGCTCCCTGTTCGTCGCACACCGAGTACACGATGGTGATGACCGTGCCCGAGGCGACGATGCGCGGCGCCGTGTAAGCGATGGTGCCGTCGGCGGCGACGGTCGCCGTGCCGATCGACGGCGGGGTGACGATCGCCCGCACGGACAGGGTCGCGCCAGGGTCAGGGTCGCTGTCGTTGGCGCGTGGGTCGATGGTGACGGTGGCGCCAGCGCGGACGCTGCCGGCATCGTCGACGGCGGTCGGCGGTCGGTTGGTCGCCGGGTCGAGACCGATCCCACGCACGGGGATCCGCTCTTGCACGGATTGACCCTGGAACTCGAGGACGATGAGGATGTCGCTTCGGTTGCTGTCGCCCGTCGCCGTCGGATGGAAGGTGGCCACGATCTCGCACGTCCCGCCCGCTGGCAGGGCTCGCTCACAATCGGTCCTCACGAGCGAGTAGTCGTAGGGGTCCAAATTCGCGACCTTGTCGATCAGCGTCTCGCTCACGTTCGAGTTCTTCACCGTGATCGTCATCGGTGCGCTGGTGCTGCGCAACCGCGTGTCCGGGAACGTCACCGTCGATGGCTCGAAGCTGAGCGGTAGGACGTAGCCGGTTGTGAGCCCCACGCCGGCCGTCACGCCGGAGACCCGCACGTCGTTCAGGGCGAGGACGGCGTCGCGAGGTGCGATCTGAGGCGACTGCGGTGCGAAGGCGACGGCGACCGTGCAGTGGCTGCCGGGCGCGAGCGTCTCGCCGTCGCAGCCCGTCGCCTGGAACTCCTGCGGGACCCCGCCGACGACGACCGAGAGGTCGAGCGGCGCCGAGCCGACGTTCGTGACGACGACGTCTTGGGGCGCGCTCGTCGTCCCCACCTGTTGCATCGTCGGGAAGTGCAACGAGCTCGGGACTGCCGAGATGATCGGGCTCGCCACGCCCGTCGCGCGCACCGAGAACGTCTCGGACGACGTCGCGCCGCCAGCGCCCCACGGGCCGATGATGGTCAGGGTGTCTGCGTCGGGCCCGACGTGGGTTCCCGGGGTGTACGTGAGGTCGACGTCGCAGTACTTACCTGACTCGACGAACGGCGTGCACGTCGTGGCGGAGACTGCGAACCGGCTCCCCGGCGGGAACGAGACGCTGGTGATGTCGGCCCGATCGACGTACCAGTTGCGGAGGGTGAGCCGCTGCGTGGCGGACGTGCCGTTGCGCACGGCACCGAAGTCGACCTCCGTCGGCACCGTCGGGTCAGGGGCGAGGGGAGTGAAGCGCAACGTGACTGGGACGTCGATGGTGCTCCCTGCGGCCTCGATACGGAGGTTCCCGGACACCGGGCTTCGGGCGAATGTCGGTGTGAACACGGCGTTGGCGACGCAGAGCTGCGTGGGTTCAACCGGCCCTTCACACCCCGAGATGGCCAGTTGGCCCCTGACGTCCTGGGTGAGCCTGAACGTGTACGTGAGCGGTGTCGTTCCAGTGTTCGTCAGCTGAAGTGGCACGGTGGCGCTGGCGAACGGTTGCGTGGGCGGGAACTCGAGGGCGCCGGGGGTGACCGTGAACGGCGGCGCCGGCTGCGCGCGCGCGAGATCGTTGACGGCCTGCGACGCCAGCACGCCGACGAACGCAACGAGCAGCACGCCCACCCCAAACCTGACCCTCGGCGCTCGCCCGTTCACCCGCTGCTCCCTCCCGGTCCGCCTCGACGGGGACGGTGCACGGTACACCGTCACCCACGCGGGCACCCCGCAGCCGAAGGTCGGGCCGCGCGGCCCACGGGCTGAGGCAGCAGAATGGGCCGGAGCAGACGAGGCCGTGACTCGTGCTGCGCGCCGGACGTCGAGGAGGGTCATGTGGCGAAGGCAACCGTGACGTCGTTGACCGACAAGGAACGTGCGCTCATCGCCGAGACGCAGCCGCCGCGGTTGCGTGAGCTCGATGAGGATCAACTGGTGGAGTTGCACACTCGGGCGCGCCGGGCCCGCGACAAGTTCGTCACGCTGCATCGGCGGGAGACCGGTGATCAAGTGATCGAAGCCGGTGGGCGAGGGATCGTGAGCGCCGGACCTCGTCGGAGCGCGTCGAAGGCCGAGATCTTCGAGGATGCGCTCGCCAGGGTCAGCAGCAGCCTGGCCAGGGCGGCTCGCCGGAGCGCGGCCGACCTTCGCGCCGAGCGGCTGGCTGCCACACGTGGGACGGTCAAAGACGGTGGAGGTGATCGCCCGGCCCGCGACGACAGTCCTGCTGCGCCCACGCCGCGGAGCAAGCCGCGTCAACCGATCGAGCGCAAACGTGCGGCGTCAACCCGTTCGACTGGGGCTCGCCGGCAAGCCAAGCGCAACGCCCGCCAGTAGCGGGCCGTCAGGGCGTGGCGCCGTTGAGGCAGGACCCAGGTGACGGCGCGATGAGCGGGAGCGTTCCGCTTCGGTTGTCCGTGGCGGAGCGGCGGGAGCTGGGGCGGGCCGCGCGACAGCGGTTGCCGCGCAAGGAGGCCGGCGATTGGGACGGTGGCTGGACCGGTCGTGATGCCCTGCGGGCCGTGCTCGCGCAGAACGAGATGCGGGTCGCGGATCTGGTGCCGATCCGTCACGGCCGGATGTCGGCGTCACCGTGGACCTTCTACCGGGGTGCTGCTGCGGTGATGGCCGCCGATCTCGCCACACGTCCCCACAGCGGCCTGATGGTGCAGTTGTGCGGTGACGCGCACGTGCTCAACTTCGGGTTGTGGGCGACGCCGGAACGACGGCTGTCGTTCGACCTGCGCGACTTCGATGAGACGCTGCCTGGTCCGTTCGAGTGGGATCTCAAGCGCATGGTGACCAGCCTCCACGTGCTGGCCGGCGACCTGGACCTGGGGGGTGCAGCGTGTGATCGGGCGGTGCGTGCTGCGCTCGAGGCGTACCGGACGCGGATCTCGCAGTATGCGAATGAGCGGTTCCTGGACATCTGGTACGACCAGATCACGGCCGACGATCTGCTCGAGGTTGTCGTCGCCGACGAACGCGCCGACATCGCGGCGAGGATCCACGAGCGCGCCCGCAGACGATCCAATCTGCGTGCTGCGAGGAAGCTCACCGAGGAGGTGGCCGGTGAGGTCCGGCTGATCGAGGCGCCCCCGTTCCGGATTCGTGAGGACCGCATCGACCGGCCACTCGTCGAGGAGGTCTTCGCCGGCTATCGCGCCTCGTTGCCCGAGGAGCGGCGGTACCTGCTGGACCGCTACTCGCTGGTTGACCTCATCCGCCAGGTCGTCGGGGTGGGCAGCGTTGGGATGCGCGTCTATCTCGTCGCGTTGCAGGGATCTCGTCCCGACGACGTGCTCCTCCTGCAGTTCAAGCAGGCGGGCCCGGCCGTGTACGAACCATTCCTCGGGGCCAGCCGGTACCCCCACCACGGCCAACGGGTGACGGTCGGACGACGCTTCATCCAGTCCGCCACCGACATCCTCGTCGGCTGGACCAGCGCCGGCAGCATCGACTTCTACGTCCGCACGTTCCGGGACATGAAAGTGGTCCCCTCCGGCGATCAGGTCGCCCCGTGGCTGCGACCGTTCGCGATCAAGTGCGGTCGAGTCCTCGCCCGAGCCCACGCCACCACCGGCGACGCCGCAGCGATCGACGCCTACCTTGGCAAAGGCCGCAGCTTCACCGACGCTCTCGCACGATTCGCGACCGCCTACGCCCAACAGAACACCATCGACCACACCCAGCTCGTTGACGCCATCGACGACCAAGCGATCGACAGCGCTCCGGGCTGGTAACCGGCCCGGCGGCTCACCCGAACACGAGCGCCCCGGCAGGGGGTGTCGCTGCCGACGGCTACCGTTCGCCGTAGGGCCGGTCGCCGGTTCGTTGACAAAGGGAGACGCCGTGGAGTCCGATAGCGCTGCTAGGTCCTCCCGCGCGGGCGGTATGTCGCAGGTGCCTCGGCGCGCCTTTGTTCAGGGGCTGCTAGCGGCCGGAGTCGCTGCGGGGACGGCGCCGTTCTGGGCTTCGGGCGCGTCGGCACGAGCACAGGACTCGTCGGTTGATTGGCAGGAGTTCGACCGCGCCGTGCAGTCGGCATTCGAGCGGATGCGGCTGGTCGGTGCTGCCGTCGCGGTCGTCAGCGCAGACCGGGTACTGCACAGCGCGACGTTCGGTGATCGCAGCCTCGCGCCTCGGCGCCCAGTGACGAGGAACACGCGCTTCCGCGTCGGGTCGACGACGAAGTCGATGACGGCGGCTCTGCTGGCCACCTATGTCGACGAGGGCACGCTCGGCTGGGATCAACCGGTCATCGATGCATGGTCGGGGTTCCGCGCGCCGACCGACGAGCTCACCCTCGCTTTGCGTGTCCGCGACCTGGTCGGCATGGCGTCGGGTCTGAGCGAGCCGCTGTCGACGTCGCTGCGCTTCGGTGGTCCGACCACCGAACAGTTGCTGCAGTCGGTGGTCAACCTTCCGGTCATCAACGAGCCGGGCGCCGAGTTCTACTACAACAACACCTTGTACGCCGTCGGCGGCTACCTCCCCCTCCTGGCCTCGGGCATTGCGCCAGCCGACGTGCGACCTGCGTATACGCAGGCCATGCATGACCGTCTGTTCGCGCCGGCCGGCATGACTGGAGCGCAGATCGCGGATGACCCTCGAGGTCTGGTCGTCGACTACGCGACGGGCAACCAGTTCGACCTGCGGTCCAAGGCCACGACGCTGCCCTTTGGACCGATCGGGAGCCACACCCCGGCCGGCGGGGCCTTGGCCAGCCTGCGCGACATGGCGGCCTGGGTGCGGCTGCAGCTACGGCAGGGCGTCTCGGTCGATGGCGGGCAGGTTGTGTCGGCCGCCAACCTCGCCGAATGCTGGAAAGCCCATGTGACGACCCCCGCCCCCGGAGAGCTCGATCCGGACTACGTGAGCGCCGGGTACGCCATGGGCTGGCTCAATGAGCAGTACAAGGATTCCTCGTCGCTGATCTGGCACAACGGTGCCATCGACGGGTTCGCGTCGTACATCGGCTTCCTGCCGCAGCACGACCTCGGCCTGGTCGTGCTCAACGGCATGACCTCCACCCCAATCGGAAACCTCTTCTACACCTACGTGCTCAATCTCCTGCTGAGCGAGCAGCTGGGACTCAACGTCGGCGTTCCCGACAAGGTCCTCGCCGACGCCGCCTCGGCGTTCGACGAGATTCGCCAGCTCGGCCGTCAGGCCGGACCGGTGGATGCCAGCGCGATCGCGCCGTTTCTCGGTTACTACGAGGGCGGCTACTCGCTCGTACGCGATGGGCGCGACCTACAGCTGCGGATCAGTTCGCGGGTTATGCCGCTCGAGGTCATGCCCGACGGCAGCTACGTCATGTCCGGCGGGTTCATGGTCGGAGTGCCGGTCAAGCTCGCCATCGAGAGCGACGGCGTCCCCCACGTCGAGATCGTCGGTCTCGAGACCGTCCGTCGCACCACCGGCTAAGGGCGTCGCCAACCTCCGACGCGTCCAACCGCAGCCGGCCATGCGCGCGACGCCGAGAGCGAGCCGGACCTCTGCTTCACGAGGCGGATCGGCGCTTCGCCAGGTCCGGCACCAAGTACCGACCTCGCCGCTCTCTCGGAGGCGTCGAACCCCAACCTTCTGATCCGTAGGGCTTCTGCGGGCCTTCCGCCTCGTTCCGGCTCGTGCCGGAAAGTGCCGTCTAGCTGGGCATTTGCCGAGCTTGTCGGACGAGCTGACACGAGCCGACACAGCGAAATACGTATCAAACTGATACATCACTGATACCGAAAACACCTTCTGACCGATCGGTTCCCCGACCACCTTCGGCCGACCGGCGAGATGCCGACGGATCGCTGATCGGAGGTATCACTTCATGTATCAAGCATCGCAGCATCCACCACCGAGGCAGTGCCGGTGGGCCTCCCCCCGAATCGTGGAGGGCTGCTGATTGATGATTGAGCCTGTCATCGGCCCGGTGTCTGGTGCCAGCCGATCTGTGATCGTGGCTCTACGGCGATCGTGGAGGCCGGGTTTCACGCTGCTTCCTCCGCGGTGACGGTTCGGGCGGCGAGGATCGCTTCGAACTCGATCGGTGAGTTCATCTCACAGGAGCACGGAGCCGACGAGCCGGACGACCGTGCACGGTTGGGGAAGATCCCAACGACGTCGGTGCGGCGACGGAGTTCCTTGTTCAGTCGTTCTTGAGGGTTGTTCGAGCAGATCTCCTTCCAGTGCTCTTTGGGGAAGGCGGTGAACGCGAGGACGTCGGATGCGGCATCGGCGAGTAGCTCGGCGGCCTATTGGGCGAGCACTGACCGCGCCGTCGGGTGAGACGCACCGTCTCGACGGCGTCCAGCATGGGAGGTCTGGCGCGCCCGGAGGACGGTCGGGGACCACCGGCCCGACGCGACCAGTCAGGTTCACGTCATGCTGTCGCGGGCTCCTCATGGGCTGGAGAGTCCAGGTGGCCGTTCGGTGAGGCGTCGACTTCAGCGAGCAGCTCCTCGAGGACCTGTATGGCGCCGGCGATCCGCAGGAGCGTTTGACGCAGGTCGAGCGCCTTGTCCTCGAGGTCGGCGAGCATGCTCTGGCCGGTGTCGTACTCCCGACGGAGCGAGTCGAGGCGGGCGGCGATGTGGTCGTGCATGGTTCAGACTCCTTGCTCGATGGTGGCGATCCGGGCGTTCAAGTCGCGGATCAGGGACTGTTGCTCCTTCACCGCTTGCACCAGCACGGCGGTGAGCCGGCCGTAGTCGACGCTCTTGAAGCCGTTGGCATCGGTGTGGACCAGCTCGGGTGCCACGTCCTCGACCTCCTGGGCGAGCAGGCCGATGTTGCGACCCGCCAGCTGGGCATGGCGGACGTCGCGCAGCTCGCGCCACAGCTCCTCGTTCTCCTCGGGCGTGGCGTCGGGGCCCATGGTCGTGGTCGCCTCGATGTCGCGTGAGAGGTGGGCCAGACCCTCGACGTTCCAACAGAAGTGCACGCCGCGCAGCCGACCAACGCGGGCCAGCGCATCGGGGATCTCGTGGACGTCCTGCTTGAGCCGCACGTCGGACGGGTAGGGGATGCCCGAGTCGTGGACGGACACGCCACCGGGCCGCAGGTCGTTGACGTTCCAGCGGTCTCGCCGGAAGTACCAGTACCTGCGCTGATCGGCGGGTCCGAACTCCGGCTCGGTGCCCCAGTTCGACACCGGCTCGAAGTAGAACCGGCCCGTGGTGTAGATGTCGCCGGCGACGATCGACGAGTAGCGGTCGCTGTCGAGGTTGCCGTCCTTGAAGTGGAAGCCGTTCGCTCGCGCCTCGATGCGGTGCCAGAACCGGTTGTTGTGGTGGAAGCGGATGCTGGGGTAGACCTCGGGAACCGTTGAGTTGGGACGAGTGTCGTCCTGGTACAGCTCCAAGAACAGCTGCTTGCCTCCGCTCGACTCTGACGCGCTGCGCCGGAGCTGCATGCTCGGGGCCTGCAGTGGACCAGTGGTGATCGACGTGTAGGCGTCGCTGTCCAGGTCGCCGTCCTTCAAGTGGAACCCGTCTCGCTGCGCCTCGATGCGGTGCCAGAACCGGTTGTTGTGGTGGAAGCGGATGCTGGGGTAGACCTCGGGAACCGTTGAGTTGGGACGAGTGTCGTCCTGGTACAGCTCCAAGAACAGCTGCTTGCCTCCGGTCGACTCTGACGCGCTGCGCCGGAGCTGCACGCTCGGGGCCTGCAGTGGACCAGTGGTGATCGACGTGTAGGCGTCGCTGTCCAGGTCGCCGTCCTTCAAGTGGAACCCGTCTCGCTGCGCCTCGATGCGGTGCCAGTACCGGCGGCCGTGGTGGAAGCGGATGCTCGGGTACACCTCGGGCACCGTCAGGGCGTCGTCGTCCTGGTACAGCTCCAGGAAGAGCTGCTTGCCTCCGCTCGGCTCCGATGAACTTCGCCACAGCGTGATGCTCGGAGCCCTGAGCCGACCGGCGAACGTTGACTGGCCTGTGCCGAAGACGCCGAGTCCCCCGGTCTCGGCCGTGGAGAGGATCATGCGTTCGTTGCCACGGTGATCGCGCCAGGAGTGCCTGCGCTGCGCGGCATAGACGAGCGAAATCGTGTCGATCCCGATGCCGTAGCCGTCCGCCAACTGGATCTTCAATTGGGTGGGCATGTCACCGTCACCGGTGGCGAACACGAGCTGCTGATCAGTGTCGAGCCGGAGCTTGCCCCGGCTGATCCACAGGTCACCGGTCAGTGACACTGCGCCGCTCGGCATCGTCCGCAGCGAGGGAGCGTCGGCGGCTGCGCCTGGCAGGCGCACCCCGGAATAGGTCCGCACCGACTCGTCGACGGTGATCCGGCCAGCACCGTCGAGGTCCACTTTGGCCAACAGCACTGGCGGTGTGTCGCCCTCGTAGGTGGCGCCGGGCGCGACAGCCTGCAGCAGCGGTCGTTCCAGCCAGCGGGTGAAGTCCTCACTGCCCTCGGTGCTCTGGCGGTCCTCGGGGCTTTGCTGGTACGAGACGTACAGCTCGATGCCGTTCGTGTTGTTGAACCGTTCGCCCGGCAGCTCCACCGGCGTTGATTTGGCCAGCACCAGCTGGCGGCCATCGGCGTCGATGGCCGTCCCCTCGCTGACTCGCACACGGTTCTCCCCAGGGGGCGGTGCGTGAGCCCTTCGGCGATGCCCGAGACGTGCAACGGCGGTTGTGCCGGCGCTGGCGGTCGAGGTGGTAGGACTGCTCGTCGACGAAGTCCTGGTCCTGCAGGAACTGCCCGTCGAAGAAGCGCGTCCGCTCTCGACGGCGCTCGGGAACTCGTAGTTCGTCGCCACGACGGACCTCTTTCTCTAGGACATCTGGTTGGCGGTCCCCAGCAGGGTGTTCTCACCGAGGACGAGCAATTCCGGCACCGTCGCCCGAGGCTCTCCTCGCGCCGCTGCAGCGCTGGCGAGACCAGCCGCATCGTCGGAACAGCGAGCTGTAGGCCGTAGAACGTATGGCTGGCTTCTCCTGGTCGATGATCGCCCGGGCGATCTTCTGCATCTGCCGGAGCAGCTCATTGGGGTCGGACGCGCAGCGTGAGACGCACTTGGAAGAAGTGCG
>CAWJQF010000016.1:0-29916 GCA_963844915.1 uncultured Acidimicrobiia bacterium
GAATGCAGCAGGTGTCCTCGAACAGCAGCACGATCAGCGTTGTGGTCAACGGCGAGCGTCGTGACGTGACGGTCGATCATCGGGTGACGTTGCTCGATCTCGTGCGCGAGCAGTTCGACCTGACCGGCTCGAAGAAGGGCTGTGACCACGGGCAGCGTGGAGCCTGCACGGTGCTGCTCGACGGCCGCCGGGTCAACTCGTGCCTCACCTTGGCGGTCACTGTCGACGAGCATGACGTGACCACCGTCGAGGGCCTCGCCGGCGGCGACGACCTGAGCGATCTGCGACGGGCCTTCGTCGATCACGACACGCTGCAGTGCGGCTATTGCACACCCGGTCAGCTCTGCTCGGCCGTTGGCATGCTCGACGAGCTTCGGAGGGGCTGGCCGTCGGCGGTGAGCACCGATGTCGCCGCTCATCCTGTGCTCGACGAGGGTGAGGTCCGAGAACGACTGAGTGGCAACCTGTGCCGCTGCGGGGCATACGTGAACATCGTCCCCGCGGTGCTGGAGGTGGCCGAGGTGCGGGGGCGATGAGGCCGTTCGCGTATGCCCGCCCGACCGACCCGGCCGAGGCCGTCGAGCTTGTGACGTCGACGGATGGCGCCACATACCTGGCCGGCGGCACCAACCTCGTCGACCTCATGAAGCTCGGCGCCATCCGCCCGACGATGCTCGTCGACGTCAGCGGGCTTGGGTTTGACACGGTGGACGAGCTCGACGGCGGCGGCTTGCGCATTGGCGGCCGGCCCGCAACAGTGACGTGGCCGGCCACCCCGCCGTCCGTCGGGGTCACCCGCTGCTGGCGATGGCCCTACTGGCGGGTGCGTCGGGGCAGGTCCGCAACATGGCGACGATCGCCGGGAACTCTGCTGCAGCGCACCCGGTGCGGATACTTCCAGGACGCCAGCAAGCCGTGCAACAAGCGTTCACCGGGGTCGGGTTGCCCGGCACCGACGGAGATCACCGGAACCTGTCGATCGTCGGTGGATCCGAGGCGTGCATCGCCAACCATCCGTCGGATATGGCTGTGGCCTTCGTCGCGCTGGATGCGTCGGTGGTGGTGCGTACCGCGACGGCCGTCGCACGATGCCGATTGACGACCTCTATCGGCTACCCGGCGACAGCCCGGACCGTGACACCGTCCTGGAGCCGGGCTGGCTGATCGAGGCCGTCGAGGTCCCGCCGGCCGTCGAGGCCGCTCGCGTCGCGTACCGCAAGGTTCGCGAGCGGGCGTCATTCGCGTTCGGCCTCGCCTCGCTCGCGGCGTCGGTGGTCACCGACGGCGACCGTGCTGTCGACGTCCGGTTGGCGCTCGGCGCCGTCGCCCCGAAGCCGTGGCGGGCCCGCACCGCCGAGGCCGCCCTGGTCGGCGGCCCGCTCACCGAGGAGACGGTGGGGTCCGCCATCGACGCCGAGCTGGCCGTCGCCACACCGCTGCCGGGCAACGCGTTCAAGGTGCCGCTCGTGCGCCGCCTCGTCGTCGGCACCGTCACCGGGGTGGTCGGGCGATGAGCGTTCTCGAGACCCACCCGGCGGGCCGCACGGGGTCCGACCTGCGTCGAGTCGACGGCCCGGAGAAGGTGACTGGGCGCGCTCGGTACGCCTTCGAGCACGTCCCCGACGGGGTCGCCTACGGCGTGGTCGTCATCTCGACGATCGCCAAGGGTCGGGTCATCGGCGTCGACGCCGCACCGATCCTGGAACGGCCCGACATCGTGGCCGTCATTACGGCCGCCAACGCGCCGGAGCTGCCGGGCCGCGACGACGCCGAGCTGGCCGTGCTGCAGACCCACGACGTGTCCTACTACGGCCAGATCGTCGCCATCGTCGTCGCCGAGAACCTCGAGGCCGCCACCGCCGCCGGCGAGGACCTCACAGTCCAATACGAGCAGGCCGACCACGACGTCACGCTGCGCACAGACCACCCCCGGCTCTACGCGCCGAAGGTCGTCAACCCGAACTTCGACACCGACTCGATCATCGGCGACGTCGACGGCGCCCTCGGCGCTGCCCCGGTCTCGATCGACGCCACTTACACCACGCCGCAAGAGCACAACAACCCGATGGAGCCCCACGCCACGGTGGCGTGGTGGGACGGCGGACAGCTCACGATGTACGACTCGATCCAGGGCTCGCAGTGGGCCCGCGAGGCGCTGGCGAAGACGTTCGGGATCGAGCAGGCCGACGTCCGCGTCGTGTACCCCTACGTCGGCGGCGGGTTCGGCGCTAAGGGCCTCGTGCGTCCGCACACCATCGCCACAGCTCTCGCCGCCCGCGTGGTCGGCCGACCGGTGAAGCTCGCCGTGACCCGCCGCCAGATGTTCAGCGTCACCGGCTACCGCACGCCCACGATCCAACGCCTCCGCCTCGGCGCCACCACCGACGGCGACCTGACCGCGATCAGCCACGAGGTCTGGGAACAGACCTCCACGATGCGCGAGTTCGCCGAGCAGACCGCCGTGGCGACGCGCCACCTCTACGCAGCGCCGAACCGGCGCACCACCCACCGCCTCGTGGCGCTCGACGTGCCCACGCCCAGCTGGATGCGCGGCCCCGGCGAGACACCAGGGGTGTTCGCCTTGGAGTGCGCAATGGACGAGCTCGCCGTCGCCCTGGACACCGACCCGATCGAGCTGCGCATCCGTAACGAACCCTTGACCGACCCTGAGTCCGGCCTGGACTTCTCGTCGCGACACCTCGTGGACTGCTTCCGCGCCGGTGCCGACCAGTTCGGCTGGGACGTCCGGCGGCGGCCCGGCCGGCGCCGGACCGGGCGTTGGCTCGTGGGGACCGGCGTCGCATCGTCGATCTACCCGGCGCGCGCCGCGCCATCCAACGCACGCGCCACACTCCGACCGGACGGGAGATGGCTGGTGGAGATCGACGCCGCCGACATCGGCACCGGGGCCCGTACCGCACTGCTCGGTTTCGCCGCCGAACGCGCGGTCGTCCACCCCGAACAGGTCGAGCTGCGCATCGCCGACAGCGACCTCCCGACGGCGATGATCGCCGGCGGGTCCACGGGCACGGCGTCGTGGACGTGGGCGATCGGCAAGGCCATCGACACCGTGCAGGAACGAGCGGCCCAAGGCGTACCGGACGCCGGCCTCACGGCCGAGGTCTCCTCTGGCGACGACATCGGAGACCAGCCGGAGGTCGCCGGGTTCTCGTTCGGGGCCCAGTTCGCCGAGGTCCACGTCGATGTCGACACCGGAGAGGTGCGCGTCCCCCGCATGACCGGCGTGTTCGCCGCCGGACGAATCCTCAACGCCGTCACCGCCCGCTCCCAGCTCGTCGGCGGTATGACCATGGGTCTGTCAATGGCGCTCCACGAGGGGGCAGTCATCGACCGGGCAAGCGGCGACATCATCAACCACGACCTCGCCCAGTACCACATCGCGGCGAACGCCGACATTGGCACCATCGACGTCGCCTGGATCGACGAGCACGACGACACCCTCGGCCCCGCCGGCGCCAAGGGCATCGGTGAGGTCGGCACCGTCGGTGCCGCCGCTGCCATCGCCAACGCCGTGCACGACGCCACCGGCATCCGCATCCGCGACCTGCCCATCACCCCCGACCGACTCATCGCCCACCTTTGACCGCACGTACGCTGCGGAGACGCCGACACGCTGTTCGGACGGCGGATCGGGCAGTCTGGGAGGATGCCGTCGAGCGCGACAGCCGAGGCGTGCGTCGATTGCCGCCATCACGCCGGCGTTGCGACGAGGGGTGCGCGGTGAGCATGACCGAGTTGCCGAGGGTCCTCCCCGAGCAGCCTGGACGCCCGGAGTGGGGCGACGCGGCTCGTCCGATGCGCGAGTTGACACGCGCGATTGCCCTCGACCGTGACGCGTGGACGCCCGAACGGGCCGCGCAGATCGCTTCGATGTTCGATTCGCTGGCGTCGGGCTGGCGCGGGCGAGACGTGCCAGAGCGTCACGAGGCGTTGGCAGACGCGCTTGACCGTGGAGGTTCCTTCCCGAGCGGTTTGTGCGTTGAGGTCGGTTCGGGAACCGGCAACGCAACCACCGACCTTCGGAGCGCTTTTCACGATGTTGTCTCGCTGGAGCTGTCAGCGGAGATGCTCCGACGCTCCTCGGTCGTGGGGCGCCAGATCCAGGCCGATGCCGCTGCGCTCCCGTTGCGCACCGGATCCGCGGCTGTGGTGGCGCTGATCAACATGTTCCTGTTCCCAGCCGAAGTCGCCCGCGTGCTGGTCGACGACGGTGTGTTGCTGTGGGTGAGCACGAACGGCGAGCAGACACCGATCTACCTCCCACCCGCCGAGGTGCTGAACGCGCTGCCCGGAACCTGGCAGGGCACCACCTCCGAGGCCGGGTGGGGAACCTGGCTCACCGCACGCCGCACCACAACGTGAGCCGACCGCTCACCAGGCGTGCCTGACCATCAGGGACGGATCGGATTATCAGCCGTGTGGCTTGGTCGTCAGGTCAACGACGGAGTCCTGGCCGCCGTAGTCGTTGTCGACGTAGTCGTCGGCTTCCCAGTCGTTCTCCCATCGCTTGCCGTCGAGGAGGTACCGGAATCGGTACCGTCGGCCGACTGGCACGCGCAATGTGCACGTCCAGCCGTCCGCCCCGCCCCTCATCGGGTGCGCGTCGTGTGACCAGTCGTTGAAGTCGCCCACGACGACGACGTTCGTCTCGCCGTTGGTCACGGTGCGCCGAAGGGTCAGCTCAGCCCACGAGCCGTTCACGCGCTTGTCGATCGACATCGCGTTCTCCTTCCGTCAACGAGCTGGAGTCCGCTTCTGGCCGGGTCCGCGACGTCGCACATCGGTCAAGTGCATGAGGGCCGGCCATCGAAGTCGGGCTCTCCATCGAACTGAGCAGGATCGCGTTCAAACCGGTGAGCTCCAGAAGCCGCTCGACCGGTCGGGAGACAGCAATGACGTGGAGGCCGCGGCCCGTGCGTTCGAGCTGCTGTCGCGTCGCGACGAGGACCGTGATGATCGCGGCGTCGCAAAACGACACATCGCCCATGTCGACGTCCACGTCGCCGGTTCCGTACTCGACGAGCAGCTCGAGGTGATCACGCAGGGCACCGGCGGTGGCCACATCGAGCTCGCCGGCGACTTCCAGACGGGACACTGCGCCTGAGTTCGTGATGAACAGGCGGGGCAACTCGAACAGGTCGGGCATTGGCGATTCCAAACGTCGAAGCTGACGCGGTCACCCTCCCTGCTGAAGGCGAAATCCACCATAGACCTGTAGGTGACCCGGAGCAACGAGCCCGGCGACGTTCCCCCAAGGGGGCATGATAGACGCCCGTAGAGGGCGTGCCGTGGCGCGCCGATCATGCGGGGCCGCTCGCCCGTTCGCCGCCCGAAGGAGCCGCCAGATCAAATCGCCAGCGGGGAGGGCTTACGTCTCGAGATGCGCGGCGAGATTCGCAAGAGACGAAGCGAGTCCTGTCGCGTGGTCTTCGGCGGAGATGCCATCCGGCACGTCATCGGCAGTGATGTCGACGCGCGTCCCTCCCTCGACAGAGGTGACCTCCCAGGTCATGGTCATCGTGCCGGCGAAGGCAGGGTCGTCGGATACGAAATCCACTTCCTGGACGACGCGCACATCAGGAACGAGGTCGACGAATCGAGCCTCGACGATGTCGGACTCAGCCGTGGCCTTCCCGCGGGCGCCAGCAGCGTCGGCGTACGTCAGGACCAGCCGGTAGGAGCCTGCGGGGCGCGGATCGAATCGCTCGAACCTGCCGGTCATGCCCTGCGGCGGCAGCCACGCCTCGAGCGCCTCCCGATCGACGAGTGCTGCATAGACCGCCGCTCGATCAGCGGCGACGACGCGAGACGCTCGATCGGTGCGCGGCATTTCACACAAGGCTAGGGACGGCACCAGTCGTCGGTGATCTCCAGGCCTTCTCCACGTCTCGGCGCGGGCGGTCCGTCATGATGGGCGCATGCCTGGCCAGGACGACACCGGACCGTTGGGCGTCGAACACCCGATGGCCGATCTCGTTGACGGGATCGCCGCCGACGTCGGCTTCTCAGGTGTGGTCCGGGTGGACCTCGAGGGCCGCACCGCCGTGCAACGGGCGTACGGGCTGGCGCACCGCGGTCTCGGCATCCCGACGAACGTCGACACGCAGTTCGGCATCGCCAGCGGCTCGAAGGGGCTCACTGCGCTGACGGTGATGAGCCTCGTGGAGCGCGGCGAGCTCCACCTGGACACGACCGCGCGGTCGCTGCTCGGCGCCGACCTCGCGCTGATCGATGACCGGGTCACCGTCGAGCAGCTCCTCGCCCACCGCTCCGGGATCGGTGACTACCTCGACGAGGACGAACTCGACGACAACAACGACTACGTGCTGACCGTGCCGGTCCACGGGCTCGCCACCACCGAGGAGTTCCTCGCGGTGTTGGACGGCCACCCGATGAAGTTCGAGCCGGGCGAGCGCTTCAACTACTGCAACGGCGGCTACATGGTGCTTGCGTTGCTCGCCGAACGGGCCGCGGGTGTGCCGTTCCACGATCTCGTCGACGAACGCGTCTGCCGGCCGGCCGGCATGACCGAGACCGCCTACCTACGATCCGACGAGCTGCCCGGCCGCGCTGCGCTCGGCTACCTCTACGACGACGGGCTGCGCACCAACGTCCTCCACCTCCCGGTGCGGGGCAACGGAGACGGCGGCATCTACAGCACCGCGGCCGACGTCCACACCCTCTGGGACGCCCTGTTCGCCGGGCGGATCGTCTCGCCCGACACCGTCGCCGACATGGTGCGCCCGCGCAGCGACGTGCCGGAGATGTCGATGCAGTACGGGCTCGGCTTCTGGCTCGACGACTCGGCCAACACCGTCCGGTTGCTCGGAGCCGATGCCGGCGTCGGGTTCGTCTCCACCCACCACCGAGATGACCGGTACACGTGCACCGTGTTGTGCAACCAGACCCGCGGGTCATGGCCGGTCAGCGAACGCGTCAACGAGCTCCTCGTCGAACCGACCTGACGACGGCCACGGCTGCTCGCGTCAGTTCGACTTCGACCAGAACTCGATCCTGTGGCCCTCCGGGTCGTGGCAGTAGAACACGTTCGCTCCCCACCGCCTCTCGATCTGCGTCACCTCGATCCCGCGCTCCTGGAGCACGGTGCGCGTCGCATCCGGGTCGGGCACCATCCAGGTCAAGGTCACGCCCTGGCCACCGACCGCGCCGATCGTCGCTCGCGCCGCGTCCGCGATGCTCAGGAACGAGGACGACGTCAGCCGGAACTCGACGAACCAATCGTTGTGGAACTCCACGGGGAGTTCGAACACCGACCGGTAGAACTCGACGGTCTCGTGCCACCGGGCGCAATACAGGACCGTGTTCGCCCGTCCGATGGACACGAGTGCGCTGATCGCAGCCCCCTCAAACCTCAACCAACCCGGGCAGTGATCGACACACGGTATTCATCGGCAGCGCGCCTGCATCAGCTGTCGGATGACGAATGGCCGGCTCGGCCGATGTGCGGCTCGACGAGGGCGACGATGTCGTCGGGTCGTTCCTCGATGACGTAGTGCTGCCCGTCGGGCAGGGCACGCACCGTGACGTCCGCCCATCCGAAGTGGGCGTGGAGGTTGGCGGCGACGGCCTCGTGCGCAGGCGCGAACACATGCTCTCCACCGACGAGGAGGAGCGGCACGTCGATCGGGTCTCGGTGGGCGTCGTTGAACGCCGCGTTGGCGGGGATCGCCCGGTACATCTCGAAGGCGGCGTGGAGGTGGGCGGCGTCGCCGTAGGCCGCGGCGTAGTGGGCGACGTCGTCGTCGGTGATCACATCGTCGCGGCGCGTCCCGATGTCGAAGAAGTAGCGGAAGTACGGAGCCTGGCGATCAGTGACCAGCGTCTCGGGCAGCGCTGGGATCATGTGGAACTCGCCATGCCACAGGGGCACGTCCAGCTCGGCGTCGGCGAACGGCTCGACGCCTGGCAGGAGCGCCTCGATGACGGTTGCGGTGGCCGTGGTCGCCGGATGCAGGCGGGCGAAGGCGTAGGCGACCATGCCGCCGATGTCGTGTCCGACGACGTCGACCGGCCCGAGCCCGAGCCGCTCGACGAGGCCGTGAACGTCTTCAGCCATCGTCGCTGCGTCGTAGCCGTCGGGTGGAGCGTCGGAACCGCCGACACCACGCAGGTCGACGGCGACGACCGTCGAGGCCGTGGCGAGCCGGGGAAGCAGATGGCGCCACTCGTACCAGTCCTGCGGAAAGCCATGCAGCAGGACGAGTCCCGGGCCATCACCGCCGCGCACGTGGTGCAGCGACACCGCGCCGACGTCGATGGTCTCGGAGGTGAACCCGGGCAGGCCGAGGACAGCAGCCACGAGAGTTCGGACGACAGTCGAGCGGCGGACTCATCGGTCGGCAGGGCCGGGGTCACCCATTCGAAGCGTTCGCCCGCATGGGGAGGCGACACGAACACATGAGGAGAACAGGGACATGAAGCGCTTCATCATCGAACGTGAGATCAAGGGTGCCGCGCCTCAGCCAGGCCGAGTTGGCAGAGATCGCCAAGGCGTCCAACGAAGTCGTCGCCGACCTGGGTGTGCCGTACAACTGGGTCACCACCTACGTGGCGGGATCCTCACCAAGCTCGGGGTCTCGTCACGGGCCGAGGCCGCGGCGCTCGCCGCCCGCCACGGCAGTTGACGCGACGAGGTGGAATGAGGCGATGAACGACCAGCTACAGCCCGACGTCCACCTGCTGACCGTCTGCGGGAGCCTGCAGGCACGATCGGCCAATCGGGCGGCGATCGATGTCGCATCGTCGCTCGCTCGCGAGCGGGGCGCCGTCATCGACGACTTCGAGCGCCTCGCCGAGCTCCCGGCGTTCGATGCCGACCGCGAGGACGAACGGATCCCAGTCGTCGTGGACTGGCAACGGCGGATCGACGGCGCCGACGTCGTCCTCGTGGCGGCTCCCGAGTACGCCGGCGGCGTTGCCGGTGCCGTGAAGAACGCGTTCGACTGGCTGGTCGGCTCCGGCAACCTCTATCGCAAGCCAGTGGGCCTGATCAGTGCGGGCACGTCCGGCGGTGAGCACGCCCGGCGGGCGATGGCCCAGACGCTCACCTGGCAGGGTGCCTACGTCGTCGCAGAGGTCGGCATCGCGGCACCACGCACGAAGTCCGACGAGAGCGGTCGCTTCACGGACGTCCCCACGCTGACGGCGATCAGCGGACTCACCGAGGCATTGCTCGCCGCGCCGACCAAGCCGGGCGCTGACCTCGCCGACCTCGCGGTCCGACTCCTGGAGGCTTTCGGCCTCGACACGTCGCACGTCCCGCCTGCTGCTGCACCGCCGAGCGGCAGGTGACCTGCTCCTCCCCAATTACGCGTCGTCCGAACTGGACGATGCGGGTACCGGCTGCGGCTTCCTATGCTCGTCCTCAGTGCAGCCGGCCGGAGGCCAGCCCGCACGCCACGTAGGGAGGGGGAGTCCGGATGCTCGGCAAGCCAGTCAGACTCAGCCGCGGCGACCGCGTGTGCGCCAGCGGTCGCGCCATGAACACGCGACGTTGGCTGCCTCCGATCGCCGCGCTGGCGCTCGTTGCGACCGGGTGCGGCAGCGACGACGGCGGGACCACCGCGACAACGGCGGCGGGCGGAGCCGCTCCGGCGGAGTCGGCGCCGTCGGCGACGACTTCCGCAGACGGAGCTGCGCCGAGCGGCTCGGCGACGGGAGACATCACGATCTTCGCCGACGAGTCACTGGCCGATGCGTTCACGGACATCGCGCTCGCATTCGAGTCGGAGTACGAGGACGCAGTTCCGCACACGAACTTCGACTCCTCCAACCTGCTCGCCGACCAGATCGTCGACGGCACCCCGGCCGATGTCTTCGCCTCTGCCGATGCCGCCGACATGGACCGACTCACCGAGGCCGACTTGGCCGGCTCGGAGCCGGTCGTTTTCGCCACCGACGTGATGACGATCATCGTGCCGGAAGGAAACCCCGCCGGCGTCACCGGCGTCGACGATCTCGGCGATCCGGATCTGCAGCTCGGGCTGTGCGTGCAGGAGGCGCCGTGCGGGATGGACGCGCGGCGGGTTCTCGACGCCGCCGGCGTCACGGCGACGCCGACCAGTGATGCCGAGACGACGGATGAGCTCGTCGACCTCGTCGAGAACCAGACGATCGACGCGGCGATCGTGTACGCGACCGACATGTCGTTCTCGGGTGATGCCGAGATCGTGGAGATCCCGCCGGACCTCAACGCGCTCGTCGAGTACTCGGCTGCCGTCGTGTCGACGTCCGCGAATGCGGAGACGGCTCAGACCTTCATCGACTTCGTCAACGGACCCGCAGGTCAGGAGATCCTGGAGCAGTACGACTTCGCACTGCCGTGAGCCCGAGTCACCGCAGGCCACGTCCGATGCGGACCTACGGGCGCGTCCGCCAGCGGGCCGCCACGTCCTTTGCCGTCGGCGCTGGTCCGGGTAACGGCGTGTGTCCGGGAGCCCGCAACGCGTCGAGGTGCAGCGCGAGGTAGCGGGACCGCAGCTGGGCAGTGCGCCGTGGTGTCGGCGCCTGCAAACACGAGACTTGCTCGAACACGTACGTCAGGTCGTTGGCATCGACGTCGTCTCGCAGGACGCCGGCGGCCTTCGCTCGGGCGACGAGGTGCTCGTTGAGGGCGAACGCCCGCGCCGCATCGCGCAGGTTCTGCTGGTTGGGGGTGAAGCGCCCGGCCAGCCTCACCGTCAGCGCGTGGTTGTCCGCCTCCATGATTCGCCGCATGAAGGTGGCGAACACATCCCAAGGGTCGCCCTCGTCGTCGATGGCGGCCTGGGCGATCTCGATGTAGCTGCGCAGCCCGTCGCTGCACAGCTGGCGGATCAGCTCCTCCTTGCTCGGGAAGCGGCGGTACAGGGAGCTGATGTTCACCCCAGCGTGGTCCGCGACGGCTGCGATCGGCGCGTCCGGGTCGGTGACGAACACTGCACGCGCCGCGGCCAGGATCGCCGCGTCGTTGCGGCGAGCCTGCTCCTGGCGGCCGCTCAGGCGCGGTCCCCGGGCAATCACCATCGGAGTGATATGTGTCTTATTGCGAAGCGAAGCACTTCGTTCCACAATAGCAACATGACCGTCGCAACCGATGAAGCGCAGGTGCAGCCCTTCCGTGTAGAGGTGGCCCAGAGTGACCTCGACGATCTTTCGACACGCCTCGCTCGGACCAACTGGCCGGACGAACTGCCGGGAGTCGACTGGTCGTACGGCGTCCCGATGCAACACGTCAAGGACCTCGTCGAGTACTGGCGGACGGGCTTCGACTGGCGGGCCCAGGAGGCGCGGCTCAACGCGCATCCTCAGTTCACCACGACGATCGACGGCCAGAACGTCCACTTCCTCCACGTGCGCTCACCCGAACCGGATGCGCTGCCCTTGATCGTGACGCACGGCTGGCCGATGTCCGTCTTCGAGTACGTCGACCTCATCGGGCCACTGACCGATCCTCGCAACCATGGTGGCGATCCGTCGCAGGCGTTCCATGTCGTGGTCCCGTCGGTACCCGGCGTCGCGTTCTCGGGTCCCACGACGGAACCGGGGTGGACAACACAGCGCATCGCCAAGGCATGGGCCACACTGATGGACCGGCTGGGCTACGACCGTTACGGGGCGCACGGCAACGACGGCGGATCGCTGATCTCACCCGAGCTCGGCCGTGTCGCCCCAGACCGAGTCGTCGGCGTGCACGTGACGCAGCTCTTCTCGTTCCCGTCGGGAGATCCGTCAGAGTTCGCCGATCTCACACCCGAGGACGCAGCCGCCCTCGCGTTCCTGGAGGAGTTCGCCGGCGGCGGAGGCCTCGCCTACAACGCCTACCAGTCGGCCCAACCCCAGACACTGAGCTACGCCCTGCAGGACTCCCCCGCCGGCTGGGTGGCGTGGGTGGCCCAGTTGTTCCGGCACTGGACCGATCTCGACTACGTCCTCGCGAATGCGTCGGCCTACTGGCTCACCGGGACGATCGGATCGTCGATCCGCCGCTACTACGAGGACGCCCACGCGACGGATCACCCGACCGAGCCGACCACCGTTCCGACCGGCGTCTCCGTGTTCGCAGAGGACTTCCAGACGATCCGCAAGCTGGCGGACCGGGATCACGCCAACATCGTGCAGTTCCGCCGCCACGACCGGGGCAGCCACTTCGCTCCGAAGGACGCCCCGGACCTGCTGCTGGCCGACCTCCGCAACTTCTACGGCGACCTTCGCTGACGCGGACCCGGTCAGGGCCCAATCGTCGGCAGCAGTTCGGGCGGGATGCGGACGTCGGTCGCCTGCTCGAAGGCGTAGGCGAGACTGAGGACGTCGCCGTCGGCCCACGCCGTCGAGAAGAACGACATGCCGACCGGCAGCGGTCCGACATACCCGGCCGGGACGGTGACGTTCGGGTATCCGCTCACCGCGGCTGGGCTCGACGACCCGAACAGAAATGCGTCGCCCTCGCCGAGCGTGGTGACCCACGCCGGACTGTTCGTCGGCGCCATGATGGCGTCGAGTTCGTGGACCGCCAGGGTCTCGTCGATCGCCGCTCGAGCCGCGCTCGTAGCGGCCTCGCGCTGCGCGAGGTAGACGGGGTCGTCCGTCGATGGCGCCGCTTGAGCGAGCTCGAACAGCTCCTGACCGAAGAACTCGAGCTCGACCGGGTCGGCTTCGTTGAATTCGATCAGTCCCGCCAGGTCGGCTGGATGGCGGCCGGGCGTTTCGGCCAAGTAGGCGTTGATGTCGCGCTTGAACTCGGCCAGCAATGCCGGGAACTCGTTCTCGTCGACGACATCGAGGTACGGCAGCGCAACGTCGACGGGCGTGGCACCGGCGGCAACGAGGGCGTCCACAGCCTGCTCCGTGATGGCATCGGTCTCCGGCGACCCGGTCTCGAGCCGCCACACCCCGATGCGCGCCCCGTCGAGCGCGGTGGGATCGAGGGCGTACTCGCTCGGCTGATCGGGCGGGATTGCGCCGGTGGTCGGATCATCCCCATCGAAGCCCTGGAGCACAGCGAGGGTGAGCGCGGCGTCGACGACATGACGGGCCATCGGGCCCGCAGTGTCCTGCTCAGCGGAGATCGGCACGACCCCGGCACGCGAGACCAATCCGAGGGTGGGCTTGTGCCCGACGACGCCGTTGGCGCCGGCAGGGCAAACGATCGACCCGTCGGTCTCCGTACCGATCGCCACCTGGGCCAGCGACGCGGCGACACCCGCGCCGGAACCCGACGACGAGCCACAAGGATTGCGATCGAGGACATGGGCGTTGGCGGTCAGCCCGCCGACCGCACTCCACCCGCTCGACGAGTTGGTGCTGCGGAAGTTGGCCCACTCCGACAAGTTCGCCTTGCCGATGATCACCGCGCCGGCCGCCCGGAGCCGCTTGACCAACCCTGCGTCGTCCGCCGGACGGCTGCGCAGCAGCGCCCGGGATCCAGCGGTGGTCGGCAGCGGTCGTCCTGCCGCCACATCGATGTTGTCCTTGAGCAGGACGGGGACACCTTCCAGCGCGCTGCGCGGCCCCTGGAGATGACGGCGCAGGTCGCTGCGCGCGGCCTCCAGGAGCGCCAGTGGGTTCACGGCGAGGACGGCGTGCAGCTCGTCGTCGACCTCACGGATGCGGGCGAGGTAGGACAGGGTCAACGTGGTCGATGAGAGCTGTCCGGCGGACATGCGCTCCTGGATGTCGGGGATCGTGAGGGCGTCGAGCTCGCCCGCAGTCAGGATCGCGGGCAGTCTCTGGGCGGGTGGTGCTGCGAGACCCCGATCGCTGACCGCTAGGGGCGCAGCGACCGTGAGCAGCGTGAACGCCAGCGCGATGCGCAACCGCGAACGACGGCTCGCTGTCGAGGCGGATCGTGCGGGCATTGCGACCTCCCGAGCTCACCCCCGCCCCGGGCGCTGCCGCCACCGTAGTCAGGCGAACCGATCCGCCGGTTCAGCCGTCGGCGAGATCAGACGAGGCGCCGCGCGTTCGCCCACGCAGTCAGCTGGTGGCGGTTGCTCAGCTGCAGCTTGCGCAGCACCGCCGACACGTGGCTCTCGATGGTCTTGACGGACAGGTGGAGGCGGCTGGCGATCTCCTTGTAGGCGTAACCACGCGCGATCAGTCGCAGCACCTCCTGCTCGCGCGCCGTCAACAGATCGAGCTCGGGGTCGCTCGGTACGGGGATGTCGCCCGAGAAGGCATCGAGGACGAAGCCGGCCAGGCGCGGCGAGAAGACGGCGTCGCCGTCATGGACCCGTTCGATCGCGGCTGCCAGCTCGGCGGCGTCGATGGTCTTCGTGACGTAGCCGCGAGCTCCGGCCCGCACGACGGCGATGACGTCCTCGGCAGAGTCGGACACGGACAGTGCCAGGAAGCGTGGCGGCGACGGATCATCCCGCACGGCGGCGATGACCTGCGGCGCGCCCCCGCCGGGCAGGTGCACGTCCAGCAGCACGACGTCGGGAGCCGTGGCGCGCAGCTGCGCCACCGCGCTGTCGACGTCGGCGGCCTCGCCGACGATCTGGATGCGGCCGCCGAGCGCGAGGAGCTCGGCTCGCACGCCAGCGCGAAAGAGGGCGTGGTCGTCGACGAGGACGAGGCGCACGGTCATCGGCGCGGCCTCGGCACGCGGAGCTCGACCTCCGTTCCGGCTCCGGGTATCGACGTGAGCAGCGCCTTGCCGCCCAGGCGCTGGATGCGCCCGACGATCGACTCACTGATGCCTCGTCGGTCGCCGGCGACGTCGGCCGGGTCGAAGCCCCGGCCGGTGTCGCGGACGAACGCCATCAGCTCGGTGTCGTCGGCTTCCACGAACACGTCGACGCGCTCGGCGTCGGCATGTCGCGCCGCATTGACGACCGCCTCGCGGACGGCCGCGACGAGCGCGCGCGCCGCGTTGTCGAGCGGTTGGTCGCCGACGACGACGGCCTCGACGCGAATGTCGTGATCTGCCTCGATCGCCACGGCGAGGGCATCGATGGCGGCGTGCAGGGATGTCGGCTCACCGTCGTGGGTCGTGCCGTACAGCCACGCCCGCAGTTCGCGCTCTTGGCGGCGGGCGATCGTCGCCATCCGTCTCGCATCGGACGTGCGTTGCATGAGCACCAGCGACTGCAGCACGGAGTCGTGCAGGTGGGCGGCCAGCATCGCCCGCTCGTCCTCGCGGATGCGCGCCGCGCGCTCGTCATCGAGGCGCCGCAGCAGGCGGCCGAGCATCGGCGCAGCGAAGACGGCGAGTCCACCAATGACGACGGCGATGGCGCCTGCCGAAGCACCGACCCCTGCCAACCCGCCGGTGCGGTTGGCGAGCGACACCACACCGGCACCGAGCAGGACGACACCAACGACGACGCGCACCAAGCGAACCACCGAGCCGCTGATCGTCGGCCTCGATCGACCGCCGAGCGACCACACGATCGAGATGCCGAGCGCGATCGCCGCTGCCGGCACCATGATCCCGTCCCCTGGCCACAACCCGATCGTGCGGCAGACGACGAGCAGGGCCGCCGTGGCGAAACCCAACGCGAGCTCGCGACGCCACCGGTCGCGCTGTGGCAACGGCGGCGATGCGGGCCCGGCAGGACCGTCCGTCGACAGCGCAGCGGCGCCCACGTAGATGACGACGCCCAGGCCACCGGCCAGCGTCAGGAGCCCGACGGCGGCGCGGACGACCGTCGGCTCGACCCCCCAGCGAGCGGCCCAGCCACTGGCAACACCCGCCAGGAGGCGATCCGAACTGCGCTGGACACGGAGCCGGTCGACCACTCGACGCACGACGCCAGTCTCTCGCGCCGCGACCCCCCGAGACCATCAGGGGTCGCCCGGCCCAGCTGGCGGTGCGGTCGGGGATCGATCAGGGACATCCCCGATGGCGCATGGCGGCGACCATCCGTACCGTCGTTGCTGTGGAGCTCGCCCCGCCTCCGGCTGACGCCGCACCTGCACCTTCCCCGGCACCGATCCGTCAGGACGATCCGCCCGACCGCATCCTCGGCGGCGTCGCCGCGCTGATCGCCGACCGGTTCGACATCGACGCCCTCTGGGTGCGCATCGCGTTCGTGCTGCTGGCGCTCGTTGGCGGAGTCGGCATCCTCGTGTACGGCGCGCTGTGGCTGGCCTTCGTGGTCGGCCGCGACACAGATCGACGGTGGGCGCGCGTCGCCGGCGGGATCCTGCTCGTGCTCGGCCTGCCACTCGCGCTGACGACCGGCTTCAGGTTCTGGGACGGACCGGTGGCTGTCTTCGCGCTGCTGGCGGGACTCGCGGTCGCGCTGTGGTCTCCACGCCGCGCCACCCCGACGACATCGTCGGCGTCCCCTCCCCCCGCGCCTGCGACGGAAGTGGCCGCCACCGCCACTCCGCGCAGGCGCGTGCGGCGGCCACCGTCGATCCTCGGCCGGCTGACGCTCGGGATCGCCGTCGTCGTGGCCGCGCTCGGAGCACTGATCGACCAGGTCAACGGCGGCCGGCTGCATCCCGAGCAGTGGCTCGGCAGCGCGGCCATCGTGTGCGGTATCGGCCTCCTCGTCGGCGCGTTCGCGGGACGGGCACTCTGGCTGATCATTCCCGCAGCGGCGTTCGCCGGCGCCGGCTTCGTCGCCGGGGAGGCCGCAAGGATCGACTTGGAGCCCGATGCGCTCTTCGGCGACGAGGGTGTGCACGTCGGGTCGGACACGCCGGGTGGTTCGCATCGCAGCGAGCACGTCGTCATCGGCACCGTGTACGTCTCCGTCGACGACGCTCCATCGGCGCCTGTCACCGTCGACGCCCGCGCCGCCATCGGCGCGGTCCGCATCTCGGCCGCCACGGACGTCTCGGTCGAGGTGCAGGCGACGGTCGACAACGGCGACGTGGAGGTGGGCGACGTCGAACGGCCGAACGGTACGTTCGCGCTCGGACCTGAAGGGACGCCGGACGTCGTCGTCCTCGCCCGTGTCGGGCGAGGCGAGATCACCGTCGAGCCGTACCGACGAATCGCCCGCCCCGAACCACCCGACCTACCGGACCCGCCCGTTCTCGGCGGGGAGCGGATCGTTGCCAAGGGCGTCGTGCTCAGCCGAAGCGGCCAGCTCGTGCTGGCCGGTGGCGAGGCAGTGATCGAGCTCGACGGCACCGTGCTGACCGGCTCGACCGAGCAGCGCGACGGCGTCACCGTGATTCCCACCTCGCTCGGTGACTTCCGGCTGCTCCCCGGAGACCTGCTGCTCACACCGTTCGGCGTCGTGCTCGAGTTGCCGACCCTGACTCCCGGAGGTTGATGCGATGAGTCGTCACCCCTTCGACCCGTTGTCTGCCGTCCTCGGCGTCATCACCGTGGTGGCCGGGCTGTTCGTCGCCGTCGGCGCGGCGATCGACCTCGACGTCAATTGGGCGTGGCTGATCACCGCGGCGGCGATCCTCATCGGCCTGGCGATCATCCCGTGGCAGCGCAGCGTGACGCCGTCATCGGCACCCGAAGAGACAGCCGCCGCCCCGGTCGAGCCGTTCGAGCACGGGGCGTGACGCCGCTAGGTGTCGCGACCGAGGACGCCGAGCTGCTCGAGCACCGTCTGCTCGTCCCAGTACTGGCGCACCGAGCAGATCCGATCGCCGAGGAACTCAGCGATCGTGGCGCCGTGCAACGTGACCCGGATGCCTGATGCCTCGACGGTCACGTCGTCGGCCATGACGGTGGTACCACTGTGCGTCATCTCGACGGTCCACTCGACGCACGCGTAGTCGCCGCCGACGTCGAGCGGAGCGACGTCCAACTCGATGTCGGTGAACGCTTCGTCGCGTTGATCCAGTTCGTTGAACAGCTCGTCGAGCGACGCCGTCGAGAGCGCCGGACTCCAAGCTCGGACGTCGTCGGTGAGCAGTTCCTGCAACGTCTGGCGGTCGTGGGCGATGGCCGCGCGCAGCGCACGGACCAACGTCGTGGCCCGGTGCTCGTTCGACGTCACTGGCCGAGCAACTGCGCCTTGGCCGTCTCGAACTCGGCGTCGGTCAGCGCGTTCGAAGCGTGCAGCGCGGCCAGTTCCTTCAGGTCGGCGATCGGATCGCGTGGAGCGGCTGCGGGCACCGCCGGCGGCACGCGCCGGGTGGAGTCGAACTGCTGCTGCAGCTGCCGGTTGTAAGCAGCCTGTTGCGTCTGGTTGCGCGGCAGCGAGTACGGCATCCAGGTCTGGCGTGGCCGATACAGGAAGAGCATCTGCGGACCGCCGTACTACGAGCCGAGGATCTTCGCCTTCTGCGCGGCGAACTCCTCCTCGGTCAGGATCCCCTGGTCCCTCAGCGCGGCGAGCTCCCTCAGCTGCTGGATCGGGTCGGGCGCGGCCGGAGCCGGCGCGGGCTGGGCGTACTGCTGCGGCGGCGGCTCGTAGTACTGGGGCTGCTGGGGTTGCTGGGCGTACTGCTGTTCGTTCTGATCCGACCACCGGTTGGCCTGTCGCCGGGAGACACGGTTCGACACGGCAGTCGCCGTTCCCGCCACGACGGCAGTACGGGCAACGCCTCGCAAAAGTCCTGGCATGACGTTCTCCTTCTCGCTCGACTCGGAACTACGGGATCAGCCCTCGGTGGCGTCCAGCGAAGCGGCAAGGTCGGCCAGCGGGATGTAGCCGGCGGCCACGAGCTCCGCGCCCCCGTTTCGCAACCCCTGCACGAACGTCGTCGCCCACCGATTCTCGAAGAGCAAGATGCCGGCTGACGATCCCGGCTTGATCGCTTCCTTCGCGTCCTCGTAGTCGGACTGGTCGAGAAGCCCGGAAGAGACCCCCTCGAAGACCGTGAGATCGAACTTGCCGCCGCCCAGCTCCTGCAATGACAACGCGGTCACCGATCCGTCGTCGTCACGGGTGACGAACTCGAGGTCGAGGATCCTGATCACCCCCCGATCGACGAGATCGACGAGCGCCTGGAAGCCCTCACCAGTCATCTTGTTGCCTGGGAACTCCACGATCAGATAGCTGACCGGGCCCATCGCCTCGGATTCTTCCGTCACCACTGCTCCCATCTCCGTCGCTCCGACGGCTTCGTCCATCGTCCCACACGTTCGCAATCCCGTCGACTTGCCTGGCTCGCACTGGTGGGCGGAGCGGACGATACTGCGGGACGAAGGGAGAGCAATTGAGCGAGGGGTTCGAGGACGCGGTGGCCGCCGAGCCACCGGAGGGCACGGGCAATCAGAAACTCGCCGTGCTGCTGGCGATGGCGATGTTCGTGCTCGTCGTCGACACGTCGCTCATGAACGTCTCGATCTCGTCCGTCGTCCGGGACCTCGATACCACGGTCAGCGGTGTGCAGTCGGCGATCGCCCTGGAGGCGTTGATCTCCGCCGCGTTCATCCTGATCAGCAGCAAGATCGGCGATCTCATCGGACGCAAGAAGGCCTACGTGTTGGGTCTCCTCGGCTACGCCATCGGCGCCATCGCGATGACGCTGGCGCAGGACCTGCGGGCGATCATCATCTTCTGGGCCATTCTGGGCGGTCTCGGTGCATCGCTGCTGCTCCCCGCCATGCAGTCCTTGATCCACGGCAACTTCCAAGGGGCCGCACAGAAGCGGGTGTACGCACTCGTCGGCGCGGCGGCAGCGATCGCCGCTGCGGTCGGACCACTGCTGGGAGGCTTCATCACCACGTACCTGTCCTGGCGCGTCGGGTTCCTGCTGGAGGCGATCGTCATCGCGATCGTCCTGGGCGGGATCGGCATCGTGCGCGAGGTCCCCTACACCGGTTCCCGTGGGATCGACGTCGTGGGCGCCGTGTTCTCCGTCCTCGGCATGGGCGGGATCGTGCTGAGCATCCTCGTCTGGCAGGAGGGCGGTGAGTACGTCGGTGGGGTGCTGGTCATTGGCGCAGTCGCAATGGCGGCGCTGGCGTACTGGCTCGTGCACCGCAAACGCAGCGGCAAGCCGGTCCTTCTGGATCCCGAGCTGTTCAAGTCCAAGCCGTACCGGATCGGCATCTCCCAGCAGATGATGCAGCAGATCTCCCTGGGTGGCGCCATGATCGCGCTGCCGATCTTCCTGCAGATGGTGCTCGAGTACAACGCCATGGAGACGGGCCTGTCGCTCGCTCCGCTGTCGCTGAGCATGTTCGCAATGGCGATGCTCGCCGGCAGGAAGGCAGGTGACCGTCGCCCGAGCACGATCATCCGCTTCGGCTTCGCACTCCTCTTGATCGGGATGGTGTCGCTGATCCCGATCGTGCCGCGCGCCACCTCGGGTTGGTACCTCGTGGTGTCGCTCGCAGTGGCTGGATGTGGGCTCGGACTGCTGGTGTCCCAGCTCAACAACTACACGCTGGCCCCGATCTCGGAGGAGCGGATCAGCGAGGCCGCCGGTGTGAACTCCGCGGCGGGATCGTTCGGGCTGTCGTTCGGTCTGGCCTTCGCCGGCGCCATCATGCTGGCCACGCTCTCGTTCGCGTTCACCAAGATGGCCGAGGACAGCTCGGTGCTCTCCCCCGCCGAGCAACAGCAGGTCGCCGCGGCCCTGGAGGACGATGCCGAGCTGATGAGCAACACCCAGTTGGAGGAGGTGCTCGTCGGCCAACCCGAGCCGGTCCAGGAAGAGATCATCCGCATCAACACGGATGCCAGGCCGCTGGCCCTCCAGGTGGCGCTGATGATCCCGATCCTCGCCGCCCTCATCGGATTGATCAACTCGTTCCGGATGGTGCGGATGCCGGAACCGATCCCGTCGGCCTCCGTGGAAGGCGTGGCCCTGGGCTGAACGTTCTCCAGGAGACCGCCGGTGTCATAGTTGCAGCGGACAGGTCATGGACGAGAGGCACAGTCATGACGGCGACGACGACGACCGCAGGCGACACGACTCAAGGCGAGGTCGATTGGTATCGCCTTTCGGCCGATGAGGTCTGCCAGCGGCTGGATGTCGATCCTGCCGTCGGCCTGAGCACCGCCGAGGTCGTGGAGCGCCGGGCACGGTACGGCGCCAACAAGCTCGCCGAGGAGGCCAAGGAGCCCGGCTGGCGAGCCTTCCTGCGTCAGTACCGCGACCTCATGCAGCTCGTGCTGCTCGGAGCCGCCATCGTCAGCATCGTCGCGTTGCAGGAGATCTCGACGGGCTTGGTGGTCATCGGCCTGACCGTGGTCAACGCGGTGATGGGCTTGCATCAGGAAGGCAAGGCCGCCGAGAGCGTTGCTGCACTCCGGCAGATGCTGATCATGACGGCCGGGGTGCGGCGCGACGGCCAGCTCGTCGAGCTGCCGGCCGAGGAGCTCGTGCCAGGTGACATCGTCGGCTTCGAGGCCGGCGACAAGGTGCCAGCCGATGGTCGCGTCCTCGTCGCGGCGACCCTCGAGATCGAGGAGGCCGGACTCACCGGCGAGAGCACACCCGTCTCCAAGGTCCTCGGGGCCGTCGAGGGCACGGACGTTCCGCTCGGCGACCGCATCGACATGGCGTACATGAACTCGCAGGTGACTCGAGGCCGGGGCGAGATGATCGTGACGGCGACGGGGATGTCCACCGAAGTCGGCCACATCTCGGGGATGCTGAGCGGGGTCGAGCAGGAGAAGACCCCGCTCACGAAGCAGCTCGATCAGCTCACCGTGATCATCACGATCATGGCGGCGGCCGCCCTGGTGCTGATCATCATCCTCGGTCTGGCGCGCGGCGAGGACTTCGACGATCTGTTCCTGACAGGCATCACACTCGCCATCGCCGCCATCCCGACCGGCCTTCCGGCGGTGGTCACGATGCTGCTGTCCGTCGGCACGCGCCAACTCGCCGAACAGGGCGCCATCGTCAAGCGGCTGCGATCCGTGGAGACGCTGGGCTCGACGTCGGCCATCTGCTCGGACAAGACCGGCACCCTCACGCTGAACCAGATGACCGCCCGCCAGCTGGTGATCGTTGGGAGGCGGTTCAACGTCGACGGGGAGGGCTATTCGACCAATGGCCGGATCATGCGGGTGGCCGGCACCGGCGACAGCACGCTCGAGCCGTTCATGTTGCCGATGGCGCTGGCGAACGATGCAGTGATCCGTGACGGGGCGTGCATCGGCGACCCGACGGAGGGCGCGCTCGTCGTGTTGGCCGCCAAGGGCGGGCTCGACATCGACGAGACGAGGCGCACCTACCCGCGCCTCGGCGAGGTGCCGTTCGACGCCGAGTACAAGCTGATGGCCACGTTCCACGAGATGGACGACGGAGGCCGCAAGGTCGTGCGCTGCTTCGTCAAGGGAGCTCCCGACGTACTGCTCGCCCGCTCGTCGCGCTACATGAACGCCGACGGGTCGGCGGAGACAATGGGCGACGCGTCCACGCGTGTGCTCGAGGAGAACGACCGGTTGGCCAGCGAGGGCCTGCGCGTGCTGGCGGTCGCGCGGCGCGACTTCGACCCTGCGTCGTTCGACCCGGCGAGCGACCTGCTGGCATTGATCACGGATCTGGAGCTGCTGGCGCTCGTCGGCATCGTCGACCCGCCCCGCAAGGAGGCCAAGGACGCCATCGCCTTGTGCAAGGACGCCGGCATCCGCGTGCGCATGATCACGGGCGACCACGCCACGACGGCGGCCGCCATCGCCGGGCAACTGGGGATCGAGGGGCGCGCGCTCACCGGCGCCGAGTTCGCCGCGCTCTCCGACGAGGAGCTCTCGGCGCAAGTGGGCGACATCGGCGTCGTGGCTCGCGTTGCGCCGGAGGACAAGGTGCGGCTGGTCAGCATGCTGAAGCAGCAGGGGAACATCGTTGCCATGACCGGTGATGGCGTCAACGACGCACCTGCGCTGACTCGGGCGGACATCGGCGTCGCGATGGGGATCACCGGAACCGAGGTCACCAAGGACGCCGCCGAGATGATCCTCACCGACGACAACTTCGCCACCATCGTCTCGGCGGTCGAAGGCGGTCGGGGCCTCTACGACAACCTGATGAAGTACATCCGGGTCCAGATGATCATGCTGGCCGGGTTCATCTTGCTCTTCCTCGGGGCCGGGATCTTCGAGATCGCGAATGGCACGCCGCTGCTGCCGCTGCAGGTGCTGTGGATCAACTTCGCCATCGACGTGCTGCTCGCGTTCGGGCTCGGTTTCGACGCGCCGACGCCGGGCCTGATGAAGCGGCGACCGCGGTCGCCGACCGAACCGGTGATCGCCCCCGCGCTCGGTGTGCGCTTGGGCTTCGCCGGCCTCCTGATCGCCGTCGGCACGCTGATCGTCGTCGCGTGGGCCGAGGACCGCTACGACCTCATCACGGCCACGACGATGGGACTCACCACCATCTCGCTGCTGCACATCGTCGCCGCGCTCGAGTGGCGCGATCCGTATCGCAGCATCCTCCACCGGGACACGTTCGCCAACGGACGGTTCAACCTGCTCGTGCTCACCGCACTGGTCCTCACGTTCCTCGCCACCACCATCGATGGCTTGAACAGGATCCTCGACACCGTTTCGCTCGACGGCCAGCAGTGGCGGGTCTGCTTCATCGCCGTCGCCGGATACTTCGTCCTGGCGGAGCTCGGCAAGCTCGGCCTGCGCCGCTTCCATCCCGAAGGAGCGCGATGACCTCGACGACCTCAGCAGGCGCCGCCGGCGACACCGGACGCCGTCCAATCATCGATCAGCTGCGCGTCGTTCCGGGAGCGAACGCCGACCTGGCGGGACGCGACACGCGGTGGACGGGCGGCGGTGCGTACGACGGCCTCTCGGCGGACGAGTTGGACGCCGCTGCCAAGTCGATCCTCGCCGACGGCATCGAGGAGCTCCAGGACGCGCAAGAGCTGCTGTGGGCGAGCAGCACCTACGCCGTGCTCGTCGTCTTCCAGGCGATGGACGCCGCCGGCAAGGACTCGACCATCAAGCACGTCATGTCCGGCGTCAACCCCCAGGGTGTGCACGTCGTGTCGTTCAAGCAGCCCTCGAGCGAAGAGCTCGATCACGACTTCCTGTGGCGCATCTCGAAGGCCCTCCCCGCACGCGGCGAGATCGGGATCTTCAATCGGTCCCAGTACGAAGAGGTGATCGCGCTCCGCGTGCATCCCGAGTGGCTCGACAACCAGAACTTGCCGCCCGGGGACCGCGGCCCCGATTTCTGGGCCGGGCGGTACGAGGACCTCAACGCTTTCGAGCGGCATCTCGACCGCACTGGGACGAAGATCGTCAAGTTCTTCCTGCACGTCTCGAAGACGGAGCAGAAACGCCGCTTCATGGCCCGCCTGGACAACCCGAACAAGCTGTGGAAGTTCAGTGCCGGCGACGTCGCCGTGCGGGCGCACTGGGACGAGTACATGCAGTCGTTCGAGGACGCCATCACCGCGACGTCCACCGACTGGGCGCCCTGGTACGTCATTCCGGCAGATCACAAGCACGTGATGCAGGCAATGGTCGCCCGCATCCTCGTCGACACGATCGGATCGCTCCCCCTCGAGTGGCCGACCGTCTCCGAGGAGGATCGCGCCGCCAACGCCAAGGCCCGGCAGCAGCTGGAAGCGGAGCCCGACTGACCCGGCGCAACGGTCTCAGTGTCCGAGGACGACCTTCAGGCTGACGACGAGCAGTCCGAACACGGCGGTCACCGCGGCATACAGCCAGGTCTTCGAGTGACGCCCTGACATCAGGCTGCCCACGAAGGCGCCGAGACCGACGAGCTGCAAGAAGGCAACGGCGACGGCGACCCACAGCGCCACGCCAGGGTCGAGGACGTCGAGCCGACCAAGCAGCAGCGTGATCGCCGGGAGCACGGTGGCGAGCAGGATCGGGAACCCGTCCGTCATCGCCCGCCAGATCTCGTGGCGCTCGTGCGCCGCCACGTGGCGGAGGTGATCCCCCACAACTTCCGCGTACAGGTGGGCGATCCAGGTCGCCACACCGACTCCCGTGACGAGCTCCCATCCCCAGCCGTCGCCGACGGTGTCCGCAGTGACGACTGCCAATGCGGCGAGGACCAGCACCGAGCCGTAGGACGCCGCGCTGACGCGGGCGGCGAGCCGTTCCCGTGGCCAGTTCTGGAGTTGCAGCAACATGCTCATGTCATCGCCCGGTCGCGATGTTCACACGTCCGCGTCGGCAGCCCGACCCGCTTCTGTCCTTCAGGATCGCCTCACAACGGGCGATTGCGACGGACAGTTCGGACGATTCAGTAATCACCTTGGGCGTTGACGATCAGCCCGATCGGGCCGGCATCGTAGATCTGCTGGCCGACCTCCTGCAGTCCGAGCCAGCTGATCAACGCATCCTGTTGTGGCACGTGCAGCCGGGCGCACCCCTTGCTGCGCGGGTTCGTCGGAACGTTGTTGGCGCCGTGGATGGCCTGCCCGTTGTCGAAGTACAGCGGCTTGTACATGTTGCCGTTCAGCGGGTTGTCGGCGCCGACGGGATAGTCGTAGCTGTTGTGCCAGCCGTTGTTCCTGCGCGCTGGGTCGTAGCGGAACACCGCTGATCCGTCCTGATCCCGCGTCTCGTAGCCCGGCGATCCCGTCGAGGTCTGGAAGACGAAGACGAGCCGGTCGGCGCCCTCCCCGACGAACATCACCTGACACGTCTTGTCGATCAGCACCCACCTGCCGGCCCACGTCGGCGCCGTCGGCGGAATGCCGATCGACGTCGCCGCCATCAAGGTCTGCTCCTCCGGACCACCCGGCTCCATGTCGGCACGGCTGATCGGCATCCCCATGGCGACTCGGGCGGCACACAGCTGCTGCTCGGTGAGCCGACCGGAGTCGCCATCGACGGTCAATCCCGGAAGCCCGAGACCGTAGAAGAGCTCGTTGAGCTTCTGCTGCTGCGCCTGCACGCCGGCCAGCACTGGAGGTTGCGTCGGCGGCGGTGTAGATGGCGGAGCAGCAACGGTCGTCGACGTGCTCGTCGAGGTCGTCGCCTCGGTCGTCGGCGGCGTCGTGGTCGTCGTGGTTACCTCTGTCGTCGGCGGCGTCGTGGTCGTCGTGGTCGTGGTGGTCGTCGCCTCAGTCGTCCGGCGCGTGGTCGTCGTGGTCTTCTTCTCGGTCGTGGGCGACGTTGTCGACGTGCTCGACGACGCGACCGATGGGTCCGTCGCGGCGGCTGCGGAGCGCCCCGCGGACGGGCCGCCTCCCTCGCTGCAGGCCGTGGCGGTCACAAGGGCGACGCCAACTACAAGCGCGACCACACGTTCCCTCACCCCGCCAAAAGTACGTCACGACCCACGTGCGATTACGTCATGGTCGAGGTGCGACAACCCGGCTGCGACCGCGGAACTCGGCGATCACCGTGGCGCCTGTCGGATCGGCGCGATCGACGGTGACGTCGTAGATGCCGTTGCGGCCGAATCGGGTCCGCTCGACGGCCGTAGCGACCAGCTCTTCACCGAGACGCGCTGGGGCGACGAACGTGATCTCGGCACCGGAAGCGACGGTCGGCGGGCCGTGGCTGTTGCAGGCGTAGGCGAAGGCCGTGTCCGCGAGCAGGAACACGTAGCCGCCGTGGGCGAGCCCGTGCCCGTTGATCATCGATTCCGTCACGCGCATCCGGAGTACGGCTCGACCGGCCGACACTTCGCTGAGCTCGATGCCGATGGCGCGCGCCGCGGCATCCGCCTCGTAGAGGGCCGAGAGCTCGGGTTCCGTCATCGGCCGCTGAACCGCGGCTGCTGCTTGGAGAGGAATGCGTCGACGGCGCCCTGGTGGTCTGCCGTCATGCCAAGGCGCGCTTGCGCCGAGGCCTCGCCGCGCAGCACGTCTGCGAGGGAGGGCAACCGTGCTGCGGCGAGCGCTCGTTTGGCCTCGGCGTACGCCGCCGTCGGACCTTCGGCCAGCCGCCCGGCCAGCTCGGCCGCGGCACTCCCCAGCTCATCCGCCGGAACGATGCGACCGATGAGACCCCACGCCAACGCCTGCTCGGCGCTGAACGGCTCTCCGAGCAGCACGAGCTCGCTGGCTCTGGCCGCGCCGACGGCGAGGGCGAGGGTGGCCGAGAGCCCCGAGTCGCACGTCAGCCCGATCCCCGTGAAGGCCGTGCCGAACTTCGCCGTGTCCGCAGCGATGCGCAGGTCGCAGGCGAGTGCGAAGCCGAGCCCAGCGCCAACACATGCGCCGTTGATCGCCGCGATGACCGGCTTCGGCATGCCGGCCAGCAAGGTGACGATCCGGTTGTAGTGACGCTCGACGGTCTCGAACGCCGTGCTCGCGTCGCGGCGCAGCGCGTCGGCGTGCTCCCCGAGATCCTGACCGACGCAGAAGGCGCGGCCGCTGCCGGTGAGCACCACGGCACGCACCGAGGCGTCGTCGCCGACCTTCGCCAGTGCGTCGAGCAGCCGCTCCTTCAGCTCGGTGGTCAGGCCGTTGCCGCGATCCGGACGGTGGAGCGTGATGGTGGCCACCGCACCATCGAGGCTGACGAGCAGCACGCCGTGGTCATCGGTCGTCATTGGGCGATCGTACGGCGCCGTCTGCGAGCGCCTCCACCCGCCCGACGCCGTCGACGGCCCGCAGTACCCAGCCGCCGCCGAGTTCGACGCCTGCCTCCGTCAGCGCGACGACACAGCCACCGAAGCCAGCGCCGGTCAGCCGTGCCCCGAGCACCCCCGGCGTAGCCGCGAGGTGCGTGACGAGGTCGTCGATGGCGGGCGTGGAGACCTCGTAGTCGTCGCGAAGGCTGGCGTGGCTCTCCCCCATCAGCCGACCGACGGCCGCGCCGTCGTCGCGTTGCAGCGCTTCGACGGCGGCCCGTACGCGGTGGTTCTCGGTGACGACGTGGCGAGCGCGCCGGCGCAGCAGCGGATCGGTCAGTCGGTCGACATCGGCGAGGTTGGCGATCCGCAGCGGACCGATCTCCGCCTCGACGGCGGCGCATTCGCGGACGCGCTGGGCGTACGCCGATGCGGCGAGGTCGCGCGCCTGGCCGGAGTGGAGGACCACCAGGCGGACGTCTGCGGGCAACGGCACGGCGGTGACCGCCAGCGTCGTGCAGTCGATGAGGACGGCGTGGCCTTCGCGTCCTGCGATGCAGGCGAGCTGATCCATGATCCCCGTCGGCACGCCGCGAGCGGCATGCTCGGCCCGTTGCGCCACGAGCGCCAGTGCGACCGGATCGTCGTCGGACGCACCGAGCGCGACAGCAACGGCAACCTCGAGCGCCGCCGACGACGACAGCCCCGCACCCACCGGCACGGTGGATGCCACGGTGCCGACAAAGCCGATGGCCGGCCGCAGCTCGGCCACGACGGCGGCCACGAACCGGCCCCACGGGGGCTCGAGCTGGCCGACCGTCTCGGCAGGAACGTCGAGCGGGACGACGGCGGCAGCGTCGAACTGGTCCGACGTGAGCACCACGTGGTCCCCACCTGGTCGCCCTTCGACGTCGACGAAGCGGTCGATCGCAACCGGCAACACGAGCCCGCCCGTGTAATCGGTGTGGTCGCCGATCAGGTTGACGCGACCGGGCGCACGCACACGGACGCGAGCGTCGGACAACACGCTCCGGGAAGCTAGCGATGCCGTACCTTCGGCGCCGATGAGCATGCCGTCGACGCGCCTGGCCGTACTCGGCCCGCTGCGGCGCACCCAGTTCCGGCGGATGGTCACGGCCCAGTTCGTCTCCGAGCTGGGCGACGGCATCACCACCGTTGCCCTGCCGCTCTACGTCTACGCCCGCACGTCGTCGCCGCTGGCGACCTCCCTCACGTTCATGGCCGAGCTGCTCGCCGGTGTCGTCCTCGGCGTCGTCGGTGGGATGCTCGCTGACTCCTTCGACCGCCGCCGCGTCCTCCTCTGGTCGTACCTCATCCGGGCCGCGCTGCTCATCGTCGCGGTTGCCGTCGAGCCGCTGTGGTTGGTCATCGTGTTCGGTGTGCTAGCCCGGGCCGGAGGTCAGCTCGACAACCCCTCGTTCGACGCGATGGTCCCCGAGCATGCCGACGGCGACCTGCAACAGGTGTTGGCGCTGCGGCGACTCGTGCAATCGATCTCGTACACGATCGGACCGGCGGTGGGCGCGCTGGCGGTGACGGTGGTCGGCCCGCGGCAAGCGCTGCTGCTGAACAGCGTGACCTTCGTCGTCGCAGTACTCCTGCTGTCGGGTTTGCGCGGCCTCGACCGCTCCGTCGCCGAACGCCAAGCGGCCAATGCCGGGCAGGGACTTCGCGAGCGGCTCGACTCGATGCTCGACGGCGTCCGCGTGCTCCTCGGCACGCGGCTCGTGCGCCGCCTGATCCTCTATTGGACGATCGTCATGGCAACCGTGGCCGTGGTGATGGCAGCAGCCATCATCTGGTTCGAGGAGGATCTCGGCGTCGCCGACGCCTGGTACGGGATCTCGGTAGCGGCCTACGGGATCGGGGCGACGTTGGGCCTGGGATGGGCCGGCGGGCGGCGCTTCCGGCTGTCCTTGGCGACGATCCTCGTCATCTCCGCACCGATCTACGCCGCTTCATGCGTGATGGGGGTCGTGGCGCTCGAACCGTGGCTGCTGCCGTTGGGCTGGTTGGTGTGGGGCATCGCGATGGGACCGGAGCTGGTTCTCGGCGAGGTGCTCGTCGTCGAGTCGGTCCCCGAGGACGTGCGCGGGCGGGCGTTCGCCGCCATGGCCGTGCTGACGATGCTCGGCATGGCCGTCGGTTACGGCGTCGCCGGTCCGATGGTCGAGGCAATCGGCGCCCGGGCGACGATCGCCTGGACGGCGGTCGCCATCCTCGCGCTCGCCCTGCTCTGGGTCGGCCCAGCGTTGCGCGGCCGTGGCATCGCGGCCGCGACACGGCCCGCCGACGACGTGCTGACCGAGCACATCTGCCCGACCACCCCCTATCCGACCGTCTCGACGTCGGTGCCGGCGTCGGTGAGCGAACCGGATCGGAGCTGACGAGCCCGCTACCCTGACGGCAACTCGCGGGTGTAGCTCAACGGCAGAGCCCCAGCCTTCCAAGCTGGTGGTGCGGGTTCGATTCCCGTCACCCGCTCCAGAAATCCCCTGGTCAGAAGGCATCTTGCCGAGAATCGTTCTCAAC